>NZ_JCAQPB010000002.1:0-4800000 GCF_059567985.1 Mucilaginibacter sp. BGA-UO-ETr-C110 | reverse complement strand
CAGTTGCGTGTATCGGTATGATTAACATTTAAATTGGTTTTGTTGCTGAACTGTTTAACAGTAGCCTGGTACAGGGGTACAAATGACCGTACCTCGTTCTGGCTTACATCACCGCCAAAGCTCGATCTGAATTTGAAGTTTTTCAGGAACGAAACTTCTCCGTACACGTTATAGGTAACGCGCTTGTTTTTGCTGCGCTGGTTATAAAAATCAATTGTTGCTTGCGGATTGTAGTTATTGCCATCGCCTAAATGGTAATCATTCGGATCGCCATAGCTACCGTTGGCATTATGTACAGGTAAAATAGGTGCTGCACCAAACAGCTGACCGAAAATAGTTGTAGGAACATCTTTTGATTTGTCCGATAATCCACTGGCAGTGTAACCTAATTTTACTGCTTTACCAATTTTAAAATCATTTGATAAGTGCAGGGTGTAGCGTTTGTAATTATTGGTTTGAACAATACCATCCTGATCAAGATATCCAAAAGAGTAGTTATAGGTGTACTTATCCGTACCTCCGCTTACTGATATTTCATGGTTGGTGGTAAAGGCTTTGCGCAGGATCTGTTTATACCAATCGGTGCCGGTTCCAAAGCTTGCCGGATCACTGAATAGCGGCGCGGCGTTGTTAAGGGCGGCAAGTTCATTTACAGCGGTGGCATATTCGGTACCATTAGCCATTTTTACCTGGTTGGTAACAGCCTGCACGCCTACATAGCCATTGTAGTTGATAACGGGGGCTCCCTTAACACCACGTTTAGTGCTGATAAGCACAACACCGTTAGCCGCCCTGATACCATAAATGGCCGTACTTGAGGCATCTTTAAGAATACTGAAGCTCTCGATATCCTGCGGATTAAGAAAGTTGATATCATCGTACCATACACCGTCGACCACAAAAAGGGGTTTGGTGTTACCATAGATAGTACCCAAACCACGAATGGTGATATCCGGTGCTTTGCCCGGCGTACCATTGTTGGTGATCTGCACACCTGCTACTTTACCTTGCAAACCGCTTATCGCGTTTGGTGATGCCTGTTTGGCCACATCAGCACCCTTAACGGTAGCTATGGAGCCGGTAACATCGAGCTTACGCTGGGTGCCGTAACCAACAACTACAATTTGCTGCAGCTCGTTAGTTTGGGGTAACAGTGTAATATTGATACTGGTTTGGCTATTAACCGGTGTTTCCTGAGTGGCGTATCCTAAATAAGTGAATCTTAGCGTGGAGTTGCCGGGGGCGCTAATGGAGTATGCTCCATTAGCATCTGTTTGTGTTCCTGTTGTTGTTCCCTTTACCGAAACAGTTACGCCTATTAAGGCCTGGCCGGTATTGTCGATTATTTTTCCTTTTACTGTAACGTTTTGTGCAAACGCCGCGTCATAAGAAAATAAGAACAATAACATTAACCCCGAAATAGTAAAAAATCTCTTCATAGTGGTTAATAATAAAAATGATAGAATGGAATAATTGGTTTATTAGTTCTACAAAGCTGGGGAGATATTACTCGTTTATCAAAAAAATTAACTCAACATTAATACATCATGAATAAAACACTTTCTCAAGGGAAACTGTTTTAGTTTATAATGATCTGATTGTTAATTTATTAACAACTGCGAATTGGTTGTGTGTGTACTACAGCATTAAAGTCTGTCGACTAAACATTTATAAAGGCTGTGAGAGGTAATGATGTAGTGTTTACAGCTCTATCAGAAACTCCGTAAGGTTTTTATCATGCTCCAGGTTGAGCTTTTTGCGCAGCCGGTAACGGCGTATCTCGACACCGCGCAATGAAATATTCAGCAACGAAGCCATTTCTTTACTGCTCATGTTCATACGCAGATAAGCGCATAATTTCAGATCATTCGGCACCAGATCTGGGTGCCCGGATTTGAGTTTTTTGAAAAAGTTTTCGTGGGCTTCGTTAAAACTTTTTTCAAATATGTTCCAGTCGCGCTCATCATTCATGCCCTCGTCAATAACTTTTTGTATGCGGCGTAACTGATCGTCGGCTAGTTTTTTGCCCGAGCTATCTTTCAGGTGTGTTATTTCTTCGCTGATCTTTTGCAGCAATTCGTTTTTATAAACCAGGTTCATGGCCGAGTTGGCCAGCTCACGGCTTTTACCGGCGAGGTCGGCCTGCAGCTGTTCATTTTTAATATTGATGATATGCTGTTCGTTGGCAATGGCTTCCTGTTTTAAAAAGTCTTCCTTTTCCTTTTGTAGTTTCTCCTGTATGTGCTGCTGATGGCGCTTTAATTTCAGGCGGTAATAATATCTTACCAGGTAATAGGCCAAAATGAGCAATAGCACATAAAAAAGGATAGCCAATTTACTCGCATACCAGGGTGGCAGCACGGTAAAGGTTAAAGTAGTTATAGCCGATACATTTTGATCATTGATCTTGGCCCGTACTTTAAAATGATAAGTGCCCTGGTTAAGATTGGTAAACTCTTTCTGGCTTTGTGGCGCCCAGTCAGACCATTGCCTCGAGTATCCTTCCAGGTAATATTGAAATTTGATCTTAGCTTGTTTGTAATAAGGCAATGAATAAGCTATACGGATATTGTTTTGCGAATAAGGTATCTCGATAGTGTTATGTATGCTGTTCATATCGCTGATCACGTAAACTTTATCGGTCACGTTTTCAATGCGGCGTATCAACACCTGGGGGATTTTTACCGGGCTAGGTAAAAGCGCGTCGCCATCATTCAATATCACAAAACCATCGTCGATACTGATGAGGTAGGTTAAATTATTGATGCGGTTGATGGTTTCATAATGCTGCACCATTTGCCCGTTAAGTACTGTGAACCTGTTGGTATCAATGCTGGTTTTGCCGGGGACCGAAAAATCGGCCAGGGCAACACGCCCCTGGTTAATGAACCAATACCTTTTGCCCAGGGCCTTGATGATCTTACCCGAGGACGCGAAAGTTCCCAGTTTTTTATTGAGCTGGGTATATTTAAAAAAGCGGTCGGTAATGTCGTCATAAATATAAAAACCCGAGTCGGATGAGAATACTACGCGGTTATCCAGGTCGAAAACGTTCACATTGTAGCTACCCGGCAGGCCATATTTGCTATCGTAATATATACTGGAGGTTACTTTTTTAAGGTCGCTGCTCAGGGTGAGTTTATAAATACCCTTGTAGGCATGGCTTACCCAGATCTGGCCTTTGCTGTCCTGCTCTACATAGCGCGATGGCTCGCCAAAGCCTTCTACCTTATGGCTGAATACCCAGTTGCCGGCGGCATCTTTTTTATAGATCACCAAACCGTTGTAGATGCCCT
This sequence comes from Mucilaginibacter sp. BGA-UO-ETr-C110, assembly GCF_059567985.1. Taxonomy (NCBI): domain Bacteria; kingdom Pseudomonadati; phylum Bacteroidota; class Sphingobacteriia; order Sphingobacteriales; family Sphingobacteriaceae; genus Mucilaginibacter; species Mucilaginibacter sp. BGA-UO-ETr-C110. The sequence goes on along the minus strand of NZ_JCAQPB010000002.1, from coordinate 4,796,704 downwards.
GGATCAACAGATCGTGATTGAGCTTTTTGATGGTCCAGCCACCCGTCATCGTCGAAATTTTGGTAATGGTATTGCCGTTTACCTGGTAGGTGCCATTATTATGACCGCAAAGCAAGCGCCCGTCCTGTAACGACAGATCCCATACCTGCCCCTGTGAGCCGGGTATCAGCTTAAAATCAAATGATTGAAAAAGCTGGTTGTTATCGGCAATCCAGTCGCTGTAAAAAAGCCCCTGGTTGGTGCCCAGGTATATTTTATTGTTAAAAATGATACTGGCATAAACCGTCCCGAACTTACCTGTTTTATCAAAGTAAAAATACAGCGGTGAGTTTACCTCAATACGGTCGATGCCATTATCCAGTCCCGCCCAAAGGTTTTGCTCGCTATCGATATATAAACTTAAAACGGTATTGTTTTGCAGCCCGCTTGCCTTATTAATGTGTTGTACCACATGCCCAGCCGTATCTACAATCACAATACCATTGAGTATGGTGCCATAGGCAAAGTATTTGCCTGGTATCATGGCCCCATTATTAAGCTGGTAGGTTTTTAAAAAGTCGTTAGCCTGGTTGGCCCAGGGGCTTATATGGATGCCATCATAAATAAACAGGCCGTTTTGCGCGGTTCCAATGATATATTTATTACCCTGAAACGGGAGTATGGACAGTACACCGCTGGTCCCTAATATATTGCTGCCTTGTATATATTCCAGTCGATTTCCCTTTAGCTCAAACAAGCCTGCCGATACCTGTTCCACAAAAAAGCGTTTGCCGGCCTGGAATAAAAATAAATAGGGTTTGGGCGCTTTAACAACGCTGATACTGCCCTTTGCATAAATGTATATGGCGCCGAATGATTGGAACAGCACCCTATCGCCGTCGATGTATATTTTCCAGATCTCTTCGTTAATGGGCCTGTATTTTTGGGGGATGAGATTAATCAGTGAGTTATACCTTAAGAAACCTTTGTTATCATCCTGCCAGTAGCCAAATTGGCCAAAGGCGCCGGTGTATATTTTGCCCTTACCATCGGCCAAAACCGAGCGTACAATAAGGCCATTGGGCATGTGGTGCTGCTGCCAGTATTTGCCGTCGAAACTTAACAGCCCTTCGGCATTGCCAAAATACATAATGCCCTGCTCGTCGCGCGTAACCGACCAGTTTTGATTGCCCGACTGGTATATATTTTTGGTATAGTTTTGTACATACGGAACACCTATGCTTTTGATATCAACCGCGCCGGAATGAAAAATAGCAGTGAAAAACAGGAGTAAACTAATCCAAATAGCTTTACGCATAGTGCTTAATAACAGATACCCAAATGTGATCAGTTGTACGAAAATACAGTTTGCCCACCGGATTAAAAAACAATAATAGCTACATAGTTGTATTACAACAAGCACGAAATGGCTATTGCAGATACTATGCTATTTCGGTAGCTTGCAGTTAACAAACATAAACTAACAAACATGAAGAAACTTTTTACCATGCTGATGCTCGCTGTAATGAGCTTTGGCGCTGTTACCACTTACGCTTTACCACAAACCAAAAAAGACGGTACTGCCGATAAAAGATACAAGGCAAATAAAACAAAATTAAAGAAAGACGGAACGCCTGATAAGCGTTATAAAGCAGCTAAACCAGCTGCTGCTCCGGCCAAGAAAAAAGCTTAATCATAAAAAAATCCCCGATGATATTTTCACCGGGGATTTTTTTGTGGGGGGCCTCAACGCCGTCATTGCGAGGAGGAACGACGTGGCAATCCCCGATAGGCAGAGTGTCTCTGTAAGTCGGGGATTGCCACGCTGCGCTCGCAATGACGTGTTTTTTTATGAGGCTTTTACCCTCTTTGCCGCTTGCGGAAGAGAGGGTGGTCGAGCGAAGCAAAGACCGGGTGAGTCTACTCCGCCAACTGTATCTTTTCTCTTTTCAGTGTATTTATGGGCTGAGGCACTTTTACATAATAACCAGTACCATCGTACTCTCTTTTGCGGGGGTGACTTTGGCAGGCATCGCTGCAGCAGCCTTCCATTTTAGTGCCGCATTCATCGCACTGGGTAAAATGCTCATTACACTCCGGATTGGCGCAATTGATCATTTTGGGCGTAACCTTGCCGCAGTTGCGACAGGTGGATATCACCACCGGGTTCACGCTGTTTACATCAACAGAAAGGCGATTGTCAAAAACATAACATTTGCCTTCAAAATCTTCGCCGCCGGCTTCTTTACCATATTTGATGATACCGCCATGCAGCTGGTAAACATCCTTAAAGCCTTCATGCAGCAAGAGGGCCGATGCTTTTTCGCATTTAATGCCGCCGGTGCAATAGGTTAATATCTTTTTATCCTTGTATTGGGCCAACTGGTTGATCATCTCCGGAAAATTCCTGAAGTTCTCGATATCCAGCGTTAAGGCGTTTTTGAATTTTCCTAAGGAATGTTCGTAATTGGAACGCACATCAAGCACCACTACATCGTCGCGGTCCTTCATCGCCAGAAAATCTTTGGGTTCCAGGTGTTTGCCGGTTTGCTGCTGCGGGTTAATCACATTAGGATCGCGCAGACCCGAGTGTACGATCTCGGATTTATACCGCACGTGCATTTTTACAAACGAAGGGGTGTCAACCACATCAATCTTAAAATCGATACCGGCAAAACGTGGATCGGCATGTACCGTATCCATATAAGTTTTACAAGCTTCAGCTGTGCCAGAAACGGTGCCGTTAAGTCCCTCGGTTGCTACAATAATGCGACCGGTTAAGCCTAAACTTTTACAAAATTTTAAATGATCGGCAGCAAATTGCTCCGCATCTGCTATTGTTGAATAACAATAGTATAGTAGTGTATTATATTGTGCCATAATCCATTGATACCGCTGCAAACGGTGTTAAATGAGGCGCAAATATACGGCTTTGAGCGGAAAGCTCAAAGCTGAAGGCATAAAGCTTTTACTTACAGTCTTAGATTTTCTGTATTTCGCTTTCAACTTTATGCCTTTTGCTTTCCACTCTGTGCTTTTGGCTTTCAGCCTTAAGCTTTGCGCTTTCAGCCTACCTTATACCATAAAATATCCTAAACCCTTGTATATATTTCTGGTTGCCTGCGTAGGAGATACCATAATCAACCCTGAAAATAAGGCGTTGTACCCCGATGTAAAACTCGCGGTAGTTGGTATTGCCTTTGGTGGTGAGGTAATTGGCACCTATTAATTCTTCCAGTTTTAGTTTCCGGAGGATGGGGATCCGGTTAAATATCGACCCGGCAAAGTTATGTTGAAAATGCGCCTCCAGGAAAGCGCCGTTAGTGCTATAAGTATAGAAAGGTAAAAAGTGGAAACTGCCCACATAGGTTGGGTCGAAGGTTAAACCCTGATTACCCAAAAAGTGATTATAATCCATATAATACAGCTTGTTATTATTGAAAAAGCCACCCGCGGATACCTTAAACGACGAGAACCCGGTTAACCCTACGCGTATGTTGTTTTGCGAAATATCAGCAGAGGCGAAATCATAATCAACATCAGAGCCGAACGCGCTTTTGATACCCTTACGGTAATTTACGGTTAAGGTAGGGTATTTGGACGGTAGATTGAATTTGCCAGTGGGCCTGGTTTCATACTGCTGATCAAAAGTAATGATAGCCGATGCCGCGAAAACCAGAGCCTGGTTATCCGGAAATAATTCCGAATGGTCATTAGGTGGTGTTCCCGGTGGGGCCAAAGGATTATTGGAGGTGAATTCCCGGTCTTTCACATCCTTTAACTTGCTGTAAGAGGTATTATATAGTTGGCTGCGGCTGGAATAGCTGAGGTTACCGTTCAACAAAACACCATTCAATATCTCGCGCTGATAACCAAACATGCCGTAATGCGAGCGGTAATACTTTACATAGTTATTTTCGCTCAGCAGCGTACTCAGCGTATTAAAATATAACGACCGTGTACCTACATTATTCAGGTCGAGCACATCGCTGCCAAAGCCGGCAAAGAATTTCGCATTATGAAAAGGATCATTCAGGTACTCACCATACATATTGGCGCTGAGTGTTTTGTTGGAGAAGCCATACCGCAGGTCGGGTGTTATACTGTATGATCTGAGGCTGTCCAGAACGTGTGTATACCTTACTTTGGCATTGATGCCAAAGCCCTCCACCGTATTGTAATAAAAGGTTTGGATGAAAGGATATATGTATAACGAGTCTTTTTCACTGCGGTTGCTGGCATGATACCCAAATATAAGGTATCCCGGATAATTGATATGATTTTTGTGGTGTTGCAGGGTATCCAGGTACTGGTCGGTTTTTTTAAAAACGGCTATGCTGTCCTTTTTCTGATTATCACGCGCCTCCTCTTTGGTTAAAGGAACCGGGCGCGCCGATGCCCAGTAATCTTCCTTTTTGGAGTTAGCAGTGGTATCAACCTTTAATATTTCGCCGGTAAAAAATCTATCCGGAAAAGTGGGATTAATTTTATAGTTATTGTAAATGGTATTGTAATAGCCCCCAAACCTAAATCCCAATACCTTCCCTTTAAAGCTAAACTGTACCGAGGCAGGCATCCACACACTATCGGTAACGGCTATGTATTGTTGTTTTATTTGTAAAGTATCAATCAGGTTGATGTTACTCATCTTGTTGGTCACATACAAATCGGCAGCGTATATGCGCCAGTCGCCCTCCACAATATATATATTACCTTCAAAGTACTGACCGTGCCCGCGACGGGGTATCACCTGTATCTTATCAATGGTGCGGCCATTCTCTACAGAAGTGCCCAGCAGTTTATACCGGTAAAAAATACCGGCAAAAGAGGCTACCGGCGATACAAAGCCCCGGGTGCTCAGGCCATTGATAGAAAATACATTCTGATAAAAATTCACCTGCAAATCTGACGCCTTGGTATAGCTGAATGCGGTGTTAATACCCGACGTTTTTTTTGCAATGGTTATTTCCCTTATTTTATTGGGCTTTTCAAAACTGAGATCAGATAACGACTCCGATTGATAAAGGATCCCCCTGCCGTTCGCGTCGAGATCAAGGGTTTGCCGTACTGCCGGTGATAACAGTGATTTGGGCGCGCTCAGTAATCTTTGTACGCCTTTAATATAAACCGCGCAGGAGTATGATGTGGCTTCCTCTATATAATACTTGCGTTTTTTGATCACCTGTTTCATGATGGTATCGCCGGCGTCATGGTTTTTCTGATAAACAGATGCCACACGGTTGGTCGCGAACACCTCGTCCTGCATCTGCACATCCAGTTGCTCGTCATGGTCGGCTATGGTTACATTAACAATTTTCTCCTGATAACCTACTACCCGGTAAATGACACTATAAGTACCAGGCCTCAGTTTAAACTGGTAGGCTCCATCCTCATTGGAGGTAGTGCCATAAGTGGAATTTTTAATGTATACAGACGAGAAGGGGATCAGGTTGTTGTTTTGGTCGGCTATCCGGCCCGATAATAAATATTGTTGTGCCGAAGCATTTATAGCACATAACACTATAAAAATCAATAGTATGCAGTTTTTCATATTCTATAACTAATCAATACGTTTTAACTGCAAAATGTTTTAAACTGCTCTTAATAAATATTTAACAATAGGGAATCAGGGAATTGAAAAAGGCTGTCATGCTGAGCTCCGTCGAAGCATGGTGGGTGGACCTCTGCGCTCTACCCTTCGACGGAGCTCAGGGTGACAGGCCCCGCTTTTTTAGTTCCCTCCCCACGGGAGGGGTGCGGATGGATGGTATTTTGGCTGGGAGGGGTTTATACGTGGTGCAAGTTTACAGGGTATATAAACCCCTTCCTCCCCTTCCCGAGGGAAGGAATCACATCGGCCCGGGCTTTTAAATATCAAATGTTGAATAATGAAGTAAAAGAAAAGATCGGCGTTCGATATCCAAAATTCATCCCGTCCCCTCAGGGTCTCCTGAAAGGGACCCTGAGGGGACCCGTAGATCAATCTATAACTCAGGGTCTCTGCGAGAGATCCTGAATGGGAGGTTGTTAGCCCCTTAGTTGCCCTATTTTAGGTCCCTGGCGGGCAGTTCTACTCTTCAATAAAATGTCGTTCAAAATTATATATATTTATACACCGAATACAATTTGTTGACTTAGCAGTCAGCGGTGGAAACGGATGAATATAAATAACCTAAATCGTGGAGAAACCTAGTTTGAAACTGGACAATATACCAGAGATCATAAAGGAAGCCGCCAAAAGCACCTTGGGAATTTTTGCTTTGATGATTATCGTCATCGGGATACTTGCTTTCTATTTTTTTAAAAAATCTGGAGATAAGGTAAAGGTTGCAATTTTTATCCTATTACTCATAGGCGTAGCCTGCTTCGGGGTTTCTATCCAGAGAACAAATAACACGATAACAAAGGAAAAAAACGATGTCACACGACCTGTGGTTAGGCAGGACGAATCAAAACAGAACCCGCCGAAACCAGGACGTCAACCTAAGCAAACGGGGGAATCGTTACACACACAAGTGCTCACGATTGTGATTAATGCAGACTACGAGAATGCAACCCTATATATTGATGGCGTGGTATCCGCACCAGAGTCCACGACGTTAAACAGCATAACAATTAGCTTGCAAAAGGGTACTCATACAATTACCCTGAAGAAAGATGATAAAGAATTTACCAAGATAATCAATATCGTGTCAGGTCATAACGCGCAGTTAATAGTTGAATAATGAAAAAGCTTCTTTTTGTGTTTCTTTTTATTATAAGTGGAATTTTGAATGGTCACGGTCAATGCAATTGCAAAAATATTTATGTCTGGAAATTTTCAGACTTAAGTACAAAAAACACGGCTCTGGAGATTGACATGGCCAATGATTTTGAAGAAATCTTGACTGCAAAAAAATACTGTGTTGTATTGGAGAGAAGAAGTTACGGGACGGTGCTGCAGCATGAACAAAATGAAATGAGGATACAAACGATTGAAGATTTAAAAAAGGCACCAGTGAACAACTTTCTTAAGGCTATTAAGGCAGACATTGTTGTACTCGCTTCTACTGCTAAAGAAAGCTCGGATACAAGCAAACGGACAGTTACTGTTAAATTTGTTGACCTGGGCACTAAACAGATACTTTCTAGTGCAACAATCAGCAAACCGTCTTCAAAGTTACGAGGATATGATAATCTTCATCAGTCATTGTTAGAGTTAATGGATAAGATGTGCGGGCCGGACTTTGATATAATGGACATCAACATCCAGGATACCGTGAAGGAAGCAAGTGGTATATTGGTTGACCTTGATCCTTTAAACATCACCTGGAAAGGCAGAGGGCATAGCGAAGAAGTTGAAGTTTGCCTTGAAAACGAAGATAATCTGAAACGGACAAAAAAAAAGAAAGTAAGTAGTAGTGAAGGTACTTTAACGTTTTACAATACCAGATTTGAGGACTATAACGAGATATTGAGTACCCGTTTTCCGGGAGAAAAAAACAGAATAAAAGTGCTATTCTTTTCTCGAGGGCGGGACATCATCACCAGTAGAGAATTTGAATTATATGTAGGTATAAAACTAGTTCTACTTGGCACTGACGAAACACATTTGGAGGTCGTTCCTATGGTGGATGATCGTCAAGTTAGAGCCTATGCATTTGAGACAGAAATTTTTTTGATCTCACATGATAACAATATAGTGGCGGATCTCGTTACCAAGCCGGCCTCAAATAATCCTTCTTGGGATATTAGTATGGATATGGTAAAAAAGACAGATTGGAACCGAGTGGGAATGATTCCTAACTGTATAAGGGATGGAGTCGATTCAAGAATGATAAGAAATAGTTTTTACGTTGACAAGCAAAGACATGCACAGTGAACACTTTTCACAATAAACAACCATGGCCTGCCACATTATTTTGCCTAATGACGAATTACCCTCTTCAAATTCCTGTTAATGTTTAATTTTGCCCTCTCTAAAACAGTATAGATATGTATAATACACTAAAGCCGGTTTTACAGCAGGAGCTTGCCGACATTGAAAATGCAGGGTTATATAAAAAAGAACGCGTCATAACATCGGCACAGGGTGCTGATATTACCGTTCAGGGTGGTAAAGAAGTGATCAACTTTTGTGCTAACAATTACCTCGGTCTGTCTGGCAATGCCAAAGTGGTACAGGCGGCAAAAAACGTGATGGATACCCATGGTTATGGTTTATCATCTGTACGTTTTATTTGCGGTACACAGGATATCCACAAACAGCTGGAAGCTAAAATATCAGAGTTTTTAGGTACCGAAGATACTATATTATATGCCGCGGCATTTGATGCTAACGGCGGTGTTTTTGAACCCCTGTTTAATGAGCAGGATGCTATTATATCCGACGAGCTGAACCATGCCTCGATCATTGACGGCGTGCGTTTATGCAAGGCCCAGCGCCAGCGTTACAAACACGATGATATGGCCGACCTGGAAGAAAAACTAAAAGCCACCAAAGATCTGCGCCACCGCATCATCGTTACCGACGGTGCCTTCAGTATGGACGGAACCATTGCCCAGCTGGATAAAATTTGTGCCCTGGCCGAGCAATACAACGCTTTGGTAATGATTGATGAGAGCCATTGCTCGGGCTTTATGGGCAAAACCGGTCGCGGTACGCATGAGCACCATAATGTAATGGGCCAGATAGATATTATTACCGGCACTTTAGGCAAAGCCTTAGGTGGCGCGTCGGGTGGTTTTACATCTGGGCGTAAAGAAATTATTGATATGCTGCGCCAGCGTTCGCGCCCATACCTGTTCTCCAATACCCTGGCACCAGCCATTACCGGCGCTTCTATAGCGGTACTGGATATGCTGAGCGAAACTACCGCCCTGCGCGATAAGCTGGAAAGCAATACCCAATACTTCCGCCAAAAAATGACCGAAGCCGGTTTTGACATCAAGCCAGGTGTGCACCCCATTGTACCGGTGATGTTATATGATGCCAAACTGGCCCAGGAGTTCGCCGCCAAAATGCTCGACGAAGGTATTTATGTGATCGGTTTTTACTACCCGGTAGTACCACAGGGCAAGGCACGCATCAGGGTACAGATCTCTGCTGCCCATGATACCCACCACCTGGATAAGGCTATTGCCGCGTTTACCAAGGTGGGTAAAGAACTGGGTGTGATTAAATAAGTGATACGAAAAAAGGGCTGTCACCCTGAGCTTCGTCGAAGGGTGGAGCGAAGAGGCCTGCCCACCATGCTTCGACGGTGCTCAGCATGACACCCTTAGAAGGCATTTCAGCATCCGGAATAATTTTCGTATATTGTATAAAACAGCAGCCCGGCTCCTCGAAAACAGGAAGCCGGGCTGTTTAGTTAAAGGGGAATAAGGCCCAAAAACCGATCGTTTTTTATGTGGTTAATTGGTTATTAGTTGTTTAATACTTTTTAAAGTTTTAAAAACTGCTCAAAACTGTATTGAAATTTGTTAAAAAGTGTTAAAATCGATGATTTTGAACTGATTTTTGAACGTTTTTAGCCCCTTTTCGGGCAGAAAAGTGTTAAAATTTAAGGTTTAAAAAGTTTTTCTAAAGGGTGCATAAAAACGCCGGATCATTTATTTGTTAAACCATTTTTCAATTAATGATTTTTTAAGAATTAATTAAGCCGCGGCAACAAATTTGGGTTTTATAACCTTTTATAATAAACCCATGTTTCATTCTTTCAAATTTCAATCCATATTACTGGTAGGACTGTTGCTGACCACCACTTTTGCCTACAGCCAAAGCAGGCACAGCAAAACTTCGGCATTTACCAGTTATAAAGGCCTGGTGATGGCCGGTTACCAGGGCTGGTTCAATGCCCCAGATGATGGCGGCGGTCGTGGCTGGAACCATTACAATTCGCACGGGAAATTTGAACCCGGCCACACTAATATTGATGTATGGCCCGATGTAAGCGAGTACAAAAAAACCTATAAAACGCCCTTTAAACATGCCGACAGTAGCTATGCCTATCTATACAGCTCGCACGATGCATCATCTACCGAAACCCACTTTAAATGGATGCAGCAATACGGTATCGACGGGGTATTTGTACAGCGTTTTATTGGTGATGTGCAAAGGGGGCGCGGCAAGGCGCATAATGATGTGGTACTGGGCAATGTGCTTAAATATGCTCAAAAATATAACAGGGCTGTGTCTGTGATGTATGACCTTTCGGGTATGCAGGCTGGTGGCGATTCCCTGGTGATCAAAGACTGGAAACACCTGGTTAACAGTCTGAAACTAACCAACCGGGGCAACAAACAAACCTACCTGTATCATAATGGTAAACCTTTGGTAGCAGTGTGGGGTATCGGCTTTAACGACCATCGCCGCTACGGTTTAACCGAGGCCGAAAAGATCATTGATTTTTTAAAGAACGACCCGGTTTATGGCGGTTGTTCTGTGCTGCTGGGTGTACCCACCTACTGGCGCGATTTTGGGAATGATACCGAAAAAGACCCGCATCTGCATGATGTGCTGCGCAAAGCTGATATTATACATCCCTGGTTTGTGGGCCGGTATAACGAGCAATCGTACCCGCAATTTAAACACCGCATTGCCGAGGACATCGCCTGGTGCAAAACCAACCATCTGGATTATGTACCCGTGATTTTTCCGGGTTTTAGCTGGCATAATATGAACCCGCGCAGCCCGCAAAACCAGATCCCGCGTAACCGGGGGCAGTTTTACTGGAAACAAATCACCGGGGCCATATTCAGCGGCGCCGAAATGCTGTACGTAGCCATGTTTGATGAAGTTGATGAAGGCACGGCTATACTTAAAGCATCCAAAAAACCACCGGTAGGTTTGAGCAATTTTGTGAAGTACGAGGATGATATCCCCAACGATTATTACCTGTATTTGACCGGCTATGCAGGCAAAATGATGCGTAAGCAGATACCGCTTCAGGATAGTATACCGTCGCCGGTTAGTAGCAGCAAAAAATAAAAAGATTATGTAATTTGGTGCTTAATAATGCCCAAACTACTATCACCGGCCTTTATTGATCATATCAATACATCCTTTAAAAAGAATGGGAATAAATATATTGTCAATTTGTTGTTATGGGTGTTGGGTATTGCCTTATGCGGACAGTTAATTGCTCAGCTATTTACTGTTAAACAGTTAAACAAGGTTACCGGCTTGATCCTGGCAAAAGAAGTCAGGGTCACGTCGTATGAAGGTGGCAGAGGAGGTAAACAAAACTATTCATTGATAATTACCTTAAAAAACAAGCAAACGTATAATATCGATTTTAATACAAATAGCGATTGGTCGATAGGAGATCAATTACACATCAACGAAAAGGTTACGCTTTACACCCCTTCCTGTATTTACAATTTACTAAGTCTTGACTGTCTTAATTTTGGGAGCAGGGTTAGCCAGGTTGAGGCAAATGGCGAAGTTATTTACAGTTTTAAAGCACACCAAAACAAAGCCTGGAGCTTTATTGCTTATTTAATTGTTGCTATGCTTATAGTGGTGTTTATAAAAAGGAAACTGAAAATTGATGCGGCCTAAACTTCTTATACTTCAGGAAAAATAAAGCCATTCAGGCACGGGTAAATCGATTTTAGCAAATTCTATAACATTTTATATTCTAAACAGGCACTGTTAATGTTTTATTAATGTGTTATTATTTGCGGCGCATAGTTTAGCTCCTGGTTGGCAATTCACTCGGATTGTCGATATACAAAATATTTAAACCTGATAACCGTACATTTTATGAAGAAAAAGTATGCCGGTGCGCTGGCTATTTTAATAACTGCGTTTTGCTCTTTTGAGTCGCCTAAACCACCTGTTAAATACCCGTATCAAAATGCCGCCTTACCGGTTGAAAAACGGGTAGCCGATCTGTTAAGCCGCATGACGGTTGCCGAAAAAATAAGGCAACTGGATATGTACAGTGGTCATGAAGTGGCCAATATGAAAGGCCATGAATCAGAATCCTACTCAGACAGTGCCCGCATCAGCATAGGCACCGAAGGCATCGGTTCCGTACATGACCTTTATCCTTTAACCAGCGATATCAGCAACCAGATACAGCGTTATGCTGTTGAGCATACCCGGTTGGGTATCCCTGTATTGTTTATTGAGGAAGGCTTGCATGGTTACTCGGGCTTGGGAAGTACAACCTTCCCTATTCCTTTGGCATTGGCCGGGGCCTGGGATACTACCCTGGTGCACCAGGCCGGGCGTATCATCGCTACCGAAATGCGTGCGCATGGGGTTGCTATGGTTTTGGGCCCGGTACTTTGTCTGCCACGCGATCCGCGCTGGGGGCGTGTAGAAGAAACTTATGGCGAGGATCCCTATCTGGCAGCCGCCAATGGCGTTGCCATGGTAAAAGGTTTACAGGGTAACAAAGTAAGTGATCCTGATGCGGTATTGGCCGAGCCCAAACATTTTGCCGTGCATGGCATACCCGAAGCCGGCAGCAATACTGCACCCGTAAATATGGGCGAACGGGAAGCGCGATCATCGTTTTTATATGTGTTTGAAAAAGCCATCAAAGAAGGTGGTGCCCTGGGTATGATGGCTGCCTACAGCGAGCTCGACGGGATACCCTGCGTAGATAATAAATGGTTGTTGAAGGATGTATTGCGCAAGGAATGGGGTTTTAAAGGCTTTGTGCTGTCTGATCTGGGAGCTATCAAGATGTCGATGATCAATCACCGCGTGGCCGCCAATACAGCCGATGCGATGGCCCAAACCCTTACTGCCGGGCTGGATATGCAGTTTTATGATTTTCCGCATACGGAGTTGATGAGTGCCATCAAAAAAGCACTGGCCACCAAACAACTGAGCATGTCCGAACTTGACCGGGCTGTGGGCGATGTACTGCGGGTTAAATTTATGCTGGGTTTGTTTGATCATCCCTATGTTGATGAAAGCCTGATTAAAAAAGTGTTTCATACCGAAGCGAGCCGTGCTGTGGCTTTGAAAACGGCCCAGGAGGGTATCAGTCTGCTAAAAAATGATAACGCGCTGTTACCGCTTAATTCCAATACACATTCGGTTGCTGTTATTGGTCCGCTGGCTGCCAGTACTTACCTGGGTGGTTATGCCAACACAGAAGGCAAAGGCGTGGCCATATTGGAGGCCCTGAAGCAAAAAGCCGGCAGCGATATGAAAATTGAATATGAAGCTGGTTATTCCACCAAGGATACTTCTGCAGTAAAGCAAAGCGAAGGGCTGCAAAAGGCAGTCGACCTGGTGAACCATTCCGATGTAGCTGTGGTGGTTTTGGGCGAAGATATTGGTGAAGTTGGCGAAGGAAAGGACAGATCAAATCTTGATCTTAACGCCAGGCAAACCCGCTTGATAGAGGCTCTTCAAAAAACCGGTAAACCTATTGCTGTGGTGCTTTTTAATGGGCGGCCCTTGTGCATCAACTTTGTGGCTAAAAAAATACCGGCCATTGTAGAGTCATGGTTCCTGGGTGAGGCTGGCGGATCGGCCATTGCCGATGTACTGCTTGGAAAAATCAACCCATCAGGTAAATTACCGATGACCTTCCCGCGGTCGACCGGGCAGATACCTTATTATTACGACCATAAACCTACGTCAAGACACGTATATGTAGATCAGGATACTTCGGCCTTGTTCTCCTTTGGGCATGGTTTGAGCTATACCACATTCGCGTATTCAGACTTAAATATTAGTCAGAAAAGTATACCGGCTAATGGTTCGGTCAATATCAGCGTCACTGTAAAAAATACCGGCAAGGTAGCAGGTACAGAGGTAGTACAATTGTACATACGAGATGTAATTTCCAGCATTACCACCCCGGTAAAATCATTAAAGGGCTTTAGCCGTATCAGCCTGAAACCCGGCGAAAGCGGTAAGGTTCAGTTTAAATTAAATACAGAAGAGTTAAAGATCTGGAACCGGGAGATGAAACACGTTGTAGAGCCCGGCGAATTTAAGATCATGATAGGATCATCGTCTGAAGATATCAGGCTGCGGGGGAGTTTTTGGGTGAAATAGTCTTAGATGTGCAGATATGCGGATGTGCAAATGTGCAGATAATTTTGGAAGGAGTACATGTAGAGATGTATGTAATACGTCTCTGCATGTAAAAGCCGCGGCTATTATAAGGGTAATAGCCTATCATTAGACATAGCACATCAATAATATCAAAAAAGGGCGGCTGTCACCCTGAGCTCCGTCGAAGGGTAGAGCGCAGAGGCCTTCCCGCCATGCTTCGACGGAGCTCAGCATGACACCCTTTTTAGACAAATGTCTAATCATGGATTATTACTATTATAAGAGGGCATTTTATTTTTAAGTTATGGTTTACACTGTAAACCGTTTTTTTTAATAAAAAATATCATAATCAATTGATTATCAATTTAATAAATAAGTGTAAACCCCAAAAAGTGTAAACCATGTAAACCCACTTTTATAACGTGGTTACGTAGAGACGCATCACAGGCGTCTCTACGAAGAAAGTAAATATGTCTCCGGCAAACATAAAAGCCCTGCTGTTATTAACAGCAGGGCTTTTTGTTGAATGGTTAATATGAACTTATGGTTTAGGTACAGTTGGCCGCACGGTGGTCAAGGCTATCTGTCCTTTGAACATTTTAGCCCCATCACCGGTTAGTCTCAGGTAATAATCAGAAGAACAAGGGGTGCCATCTTCATCAAGCGATTTAAAGCCTGATCCTGCCGGTACAAAAGCCTGGCTTTCTGCAGTCTTGGCAATCTGGTTGCTTTCGTTGTACTCGTCGAACATGGAGATGTAGATGCCTTGCGCACCGGCCCGTTTCATATTGTAAAACTGGCGCCACATGAAATCGCCATGAGCCCTTTGCTGTGCACTTAAATCGCCGGGCAAAACGCAGGGCTGGTAATCAATGCCATTAGCCTTGCAATAAGCTTCGTCCGGAACATTGATGGTATTGTAAAAATTGTCTGATTCGATCACGTTACCTATGCGGCCTACCATCCATGGCGATAACATATCAAAGGCCTTGTAAGTAGCCAGGAAGCCAGGGCGGGAATCGCTTTCTTCCTTACGCCAATGAGTTGGTACACCACCGATAACGTAACAACCTTTGCTTTTAAACCAATTGATCACAGCCAGGCAGGAAGCAGCCGAAAAATTATGATTATCATCGCTGAAGCCAAAGCCCCAGATACACACTACCGGCTTACCATTTTGTTTACCGTAGGCTGACGAGGAAGTATAAGCCGACATTTTATTGGTCCAGTCGGTTTCCATTTCTGTGGCCATGTTTGTCCAGCCGCTTACATCATACATAATGTAAAATTTTACGCCATTTTTTTCGGCAGCTATCTTTACTTTGGCGGCCATGGCATCGCGCACTGGGCCTTCTATGCCGCTTGGGTTAAAGCGCTGTAAAGCGGCCCCGTCAATACCATAATCTTTCATCCACTTAAACTGCACATCAATAGTTTGGTCGGTATAAGATGAAAATACACGTGCTTCGTTGCCATTATTCAGATTAGCAAAGTCGGTTTTAAAAGTAGTGGTATAATCGCGCACATCGGGCCATGCATATATAGCTTTATTGGTTGGCGAAGGTGCTTTTGCCCAGTCGTTTGACCAATGCCAAAACATGTTGATGGGCGATCCATCGCCAATAGCAGCAAACCAACCCTGGTAACCCACTACTACTTTACCCACCACATCGCCTACAGGCGAGGGAGTAACGTCAACAGGGGTGGTGGGAGGGGGAACCACCACCACCGGTGGCGGCGTGGGATTATCAGTTGTTTTTTTGGAGCAGCTGCTCATAGAAAAGCTGCTGATCATGGCAAACAAGGCTATTACGCGCAAAGTGCCGAATTTATGCTTTCTCATCATTTAAATTTTAATTGAGGTAGAATGAAGGGTTGGGTTAACAGGTTAATTTTTATGTCTGCTATTTGCTTTTAAATACCGGTAGAGGGATGCTGCCCGCCACCGGTATTGTCAGTAAAAATTAAAGGCGCTTACTTTGATATAAACCTCAGGTCGTCTATCCCGGTAGCAAGATCCGCATGGGCTTTCCCGGTTGTGAAAAAGAATATGCGGAAATGGTTTATCGCCGTATAGTCTGCTCCTCCGTCATCTGTTTTGATCGCCTTGTCAAAGTCGAGCGTTATTTCATTCCATCCGTTTTTCAGATTAGGTATAAGCGGTGCCACATCCCATGCCGACTCATGGTCATCTGATTTTCCGGAGCTGGTGATCTCGATAGATCCATCATTTTTAAGTAAAGAAACATCAGCTACATACCACCAGAATTTAAACCTGCCGGTAGCTTCGGTAAAGCTTGTATTTACAGGTACGGCCACATCCTTTATAAATTGCATGAAATCGTTGCCGTTGGTGATGGTGTTTTTTAAATACCCTGTACCCACTTTTGCACCTGATGTTTCGATGGTTGGGGTGCCTACTGTTTGCCAGCCGTCGGCCAGGTCGGCACCGTCAAATACAACCGGAGGGGCGGGCGGCGCCTGCCTGAACACCAGGTCATCTATGCCCGTAGTTAAGTCGGGATGGCTTTTGCTGGTAGTGGAAAAGAATATACGGAAATGGTTTATCGCCGAATAATCTGCGCCGCCATCGTTGGTTTTAATAGCCACGTTAAAATTAAGGGCTATCTCGTTCCAGCCGCTTTTTAACGTACTTACCAAAGGCGCTACATCCCAGGCCGACTCATGATCGTCAGACTTGCCTGAACTGGTAATTTCTATGGAGCCATCTTTAATAATGGTAGGGTCTGATAAAAAGAGCCAGAATTTGAACTGCCCATTAGTTTCGGTAAGCTTTGTATTCAGCGGTGTTGGCAGATCCTTGATAAACTGCATAAAATCGGAGCCATTAGCTATGGTATTTTTAATATAGCCTGCACCTTCTTTTTGGCCCGGTGTGGTAATGTTTACATCGCCCACGGTTTGCCAGCCATCTTTCTTGTCGGCATTGTCAAATACCACCAATGTAGGATCGGGTGGAGGGGCTGTCGTGGTATCAACAGGCGGCGGTTTAAGTCCCGAAGTATCACGTGAGGCATATTTTTCTTTTTTACAACCGGCAATTAGGCCTATGATCAGGATGGAGCATACCATCGTTGTTTTTATAAATTTCATTTCCTGTTTGTTTAGGTTAAATTATTTAGGAACATCTATCTGCACTATTTCCGAAAAATTGGAACTGTTAAAACTGTCGCTTAAACGTACCCCTACCCGCACAAAAAATGTACGGCCCGGAATCATGTTTGGTACGGTTAGGGTTACTGATTTTTCGGCATCGGTCAGATCCGTAAAGTTTTTGTTGATGCTTACGGCTAACAAATCCGAATATTCCCTGATGGAAGCCCCGGCGCCTACAAGCTTAGTAGTATTGATATAAGGCTGCGTGTCCTTAATGGTCGGCAAACCGGCAGCAATAGGCGCGGTAATGTCATACTTAAGGGTTAGGGTTGTGCCGGTTAAACTTGTAGTGAAGTTTTTGATAACGATGTAAGGCGTAACCGTAAAATCATGCTTGGTACCCTGGGCAATGTTTACCACTATGGTATCGGTTACCGGCCAGAATGCGCCGTTGGTAGGTACAACCTTGTAAGCGCTTTTAAACAGCTTGGTATCTTCAAACGTACCATCAAATTTGCTGGGGATGGTTTGCGGGGTTGTCCAGCCGATCTGTTGGAGCCTGATCTGTGTGCTGTTGCCTGATGTTGGTAGGTTACCGCCTGCAGATGAAATGATATTACCCTGAAATGAGGCGTTAGGGCCACCATAGTTATCTATTTTTGTACAAGCAGAGATGGTAAGGATAGCTGCGACCACTAAAAAAATGCTAATTAGCTTTTTCATATTTAAAATTTTTAATGCTTAATAGTTAGGGTTGTTAGGAAGCAGGTTTGGATTCTTGCCGATCTGGTCGCCAGGGATCCCTTCATAATAATATTGTTTTTGGAACGTGTATTCGCGGTTATACAACTCTGGCTCGGCCAGGAAAATGTATTTGTTTTCATTGAACACATAATAAGGCATCAGGCCTTTAAAGTGAGCGCGATCCAATACCACGTCGGCAATGCGCCATCTTTTCAGGTCCCAGTAATATTGATTCTCAAAGGCAAGTTCCATACGGCGCTCTTTGCGTACCTTATCCAGGTCGATAGAGGAATAAGGCGTCGCTCCCGCTCTGCTCCTGATCTGGTTTATGGAGGTTAAAGCATCAGAGGCGTTGCCCAGTTCCATTGCTGCTTCGGCACGGTTCAATAATATTTCACCATAACGGAGGTCAATCCAGGGTTGCTCGCTTCTGTACAGATCAACAGTTGCTTGTGGCTTATTATAATCAATGTATTTACGTACATAGAAACCTGTGCGGGTTAGCTCATCTCCACCAGTCCATGGGCCTGTAAAGCCAATGATCTGTTTGCCCTGGTACAGGGTTTTTGTATCACCTGCCAGTACGTATGAGCGGGAATTGGGCTGTTTGGCAACTTCGGCTGCTGCTGTACCGCTAAATGAAGGATAGATTCCTCTTTGCATATCAAAGGTAAGCCCTCTTAAAGTAGAGCCCGGGAAATAAACGGTAGCCAACAGCCTTGGTTCGAGGCCCTGCATCAGATCTGCACGGTTGTCAAAACGCTTAGGGGTGCCATCATCATTGGTTACGGCCAGATTACCCCAAAGCTGCACGAAGTCTAATGTTGGGTATGAGCGCGACAGCGCATTAGCGGTCATGTAACGGGGCGACATGGTGGCATCCCAGCTATGTGCTGTATTAGTGGCAATGGAGTATTGTTTAATGAAGATACTTTCGCTGGTGCTTTTCAGGAACACGTCGGCATAATTTTGAACCTTATCTGCATTGGCATTATAAAGCGCGTAGTGGCCCTCCAGTAACTTGGCAGCATCATAAGCGCCCTGGAAATATTTGGCTGCCTGACTGGCCGGAATACCAACAATTCCTGCTGAACGGGCCGGCCCGTCAACAAAATTTACTGAACCATATTTAGCAACGCATGCTGCATATAACATGGCTCTTGATTTTAATGCAGCTGCTACGTATCTGTTTGCACGGCCTGCATCGCTGGTTTCAGCCATCATCTGGTATCCCAGGTCAAGTTCGGTACCTATAAAATCCCAGGTAGCTTCTTCCTTATCGCGGTGTACCTGCAAGGTTGACAGTGGCGCTCCCGGATCCTGTGGAATGGTAATAATGGGTACACCGCCATAGCGCTTGGCCAGGCCAAAATAATAGTATGCCCTTAAGAAATGGGCCTCACCTAAAAGGTTATTTACGGTTGTTTGAGTAAGGGCAGCAACGTGTTTTGGCAATTCGGCTATCAGTGTATTTACATTTCTGATATCGCCGTATGGCCAGTAACCAAACCCGCCTGCCACGCTCCCGTCCACGCCTCCGAAAGGTCCAACTTCTTCACCGGTAACACTGGCCGTGTTATAAAAATTCATCCATGGATTACCAGGGTTAAAGCCCGGAAGATGGTGATTAACGCCATTAATGTTGATGTCGTCACCACCATCTGGTCTGTACTTAAAATCTTCAATGGGAAGATTAGTATATATAGTGGCTAAGAACGATCTGACACCGGCCTCGCTGCTGTATATAACGTCGGGAGTAACTATATTGGTTGGTGGGATATTTAGCTTTTGGCATGAAGTTACCGTAGCGCCCACACCCACAGTTATTGCTATAATTAATTTATGTATACTTTTCATATGTCAATAGTTTAAAAGGAAACGTTAGCTCCCAGGTTAAAGGTCCTGTTTATGGGATAGGTGTATCCGGAAATGCCGTCATTACCATTCCTCGGGCTTGGGCCCTGGTGCTCGGGATCGTAATTCTTTAATCCAGTGAATGTTAATAGATTGTAGCTGTTAACATATACCCTTAACTTTTTTATGCCTATAACTTTCAGTGCATTTGGTGATAATGAATATCCAAATTCCAGTGATTTTACACGCAGATAACTGGCGCTTTGTATAGCCTTGGTGCCCTTCGCATCCGGCGAGCCCATTGCAGGATAAAATCCGGGTACCCATACCGTGTTGGGATCAAAAACATTGGCATAAGGATCGGCTGTGTGCCAGCTGTCCAGGAAGCGGGTTAGCGCACTGCGGTTATACATCAGCGGCGATGCAAACTGTTCGCCGTATTGTACGTAAACGCCTGCTGCACCCTGTAAAAGCATATTCATATCAAAGCCTTTATAACTTAAGCCAATGGTAAGGCCGTAGTTATACAAAGGGATATCTGAAGTGGCAATGGGATGGTCATCTTTATCATCTATAACCCCGTCATTGTTCCAATCTTTGTAGTAGTAATCGCCCGGAACAACGTTATTGTTACCGCCACCTGTGTTTACACCATAATTGTATATCTGACTGTAGCTGGTGAATTGGCCGGCATACTCTGGTCCCCACCAAACATTCTGATAACGATTGGTCTGGTTTTCTTTCCAGTTTAAATATTCGTTACCTGATTGGGTACGAAGTACATTCCTTTTTTGTAACCGCGTTGTACCTATGTTACCGGTTAAATTTAAGCCAACCTGGCCAAACGTATTTCTGTAGGATAAGCTAAAATCCAACCCTTGTACACGGTCGCTGTCGTAATTGATCTGGGGTACATCAGCTCCCACGGTTCCGGGTAAGGCTACGGAAGGTTGTGCAGGTAATCCTGTTCTGTCGTTTCTGAAAACCTCAATGGTACCATCTACTTTTCCGCCGAACAGGCTGAAATCCATCGCGATATTTTTGATAGTATTTACCGACCAGGTTAAACCAGGGTTACCCAGTTTAGGAGCAGAGCCGTTAACAGGGCTTGATCCGAAAATATATCTATTGATAGGGTAGGTATATCCGTTAACATAGTTGAATGGCGGCGCATTAGCCTCGTCGCCGGTTTGGCCATATGATGCTCTTAATTTTAAGTTGGTCAGGATATTTTCAGGTATCAGCTTCCGGAAGAAGCTTTCTTTGGTTAACACCCAGCCCACAGATCCACCCGGGAAAAAGCCCCATTGGTCGGGTCCGGGTTGATACAGGTTGTTACCATCCCGGCGAAAGCTGAACTCGGCCAGGTACTTGCCTTTGTAATCATAGTTAAACCGGCCTATAATACTTTTGTGCGCGCGATCCTGCAATGCACCTGCGTCCATACCACCTGCCATATTGGAGTTTGGCAAGCCACCGAACAAATAATCGATAGGTATCTCCACGTCTCTGTAAGCGCTAAAGTTATCGGCAGTTTCATGGCTTTGTTCATAAGTAGCCATGGCGGTTACATGATGATCTTCCAGAAAGGTATGTGAATAGTTTAGTGTTACCTGGCTCAGGGTGTTAAAATGAGTATAATAAGACCGGCTTATGCCCGCGGGCGAATTGGTTAAATTTGGCAGATAAGTGTCATCAGCAGCGCTGTATGTATATAAATAGTATGACCTTTTAATCTGGTTATTATCCTGAGTACCATAGTCAATATTGAATAAAGCTTTAGCGCTTAGCCCTTCTATACCGGGTATGTCATAAGTTAAATTTAACTGACTGGTAATGTTCTTATTTCTGACCCTTTTTGACCCCACTTTACTGGCATCGGTAGCAATAGCTGGGTTCACGTTGTCGCCACCGGGTATCAGGTTGGGGTATAATGGATTATCATTGGCGTAAATCTGGTCAATAGGTTTCTCGTTCCAGGTATACTTATAAACGGTCCATTCATCGGTTAAAGGCTGATTTTTTTCATCCATCCAGGCCGATGTCAGCACTTGTGCCTTTAGCCCTTTAGTGATGCTGGCCGTTACGTTTGAGCGGAAGTTGTATTTATTGTAATTCAGATCGCCACTTTTAAAAACACCGTCTTGCTTTAGATAGCCAAAGTTGAAGAAATAGCTGATCTTGTCGCTGCCTCCGTCAATGTTTAAGTTATGTTGTATCTGGTTGGCGGTTTTCTTGAAAGCGAGGCCTACCCAATCTGCCGATTTGCGGGTGCCGTCAAGCCAGGGTTTCATATCGGCATAAGAGTATTGCGGGGTTACATTGGATATAAAATTATTGGCGAAATCGCGTTTAACTTTTTCATTGGTCAGCATCATATAATCCACCGCGCCCACACCTTCCGGCATTCCCAAAAAGGTTTGTATCGCATCATTAACCGAGTAGTTGATGTTGATTTTTCCGTTCTTAGATCCCTTTTTAGTGGTGATCAGGATAGCGCCGCCGGCGGCCCGCATACCGTATATAGATGCAGCCGCATCTTTCAATACCGAAATGCTCTCAATTTCATTGGGATCCATTCTGCCTATGGTCGACTGGTCGCCACCAATAATACCATCAATTACAATTAATGGAGGGGTTTGATAACCCCTGATATTTAAAACGTTATCATATTCGCCCGGCTCGGCGGTTGTTTGAAGAATGCGTACACCCGGGATCTTACCTGTTAGCATATTGATCACACTCTCGTTTTTGGTAGTAACGATCTCCTTGCTTTGAAGCGTTGATATGGATCCGGTTATGGTGGCCCGTTTTTGTACACCGTAACCTACAACTACCACCTCATCCAGGCTTTTGTTGGTTGTTTTTAAGGCTATGGTGCCGCCTTTAATATCTTTAACAGTTAATTCCTGTGTTACATAACCAAGAAAAGATAGCTGTAAAATGGCATCGGTATTGGCAACATTGAGTTGGAATTTTCCACCTATATCGGTAATAGTACCTATGGTTGTTCCTTTAATTTTTACACTTACCCCCGGAAGTGCCGACCCATCGGTTAAGTCAATTACTTTTCCGCTAATTGGAATTTGCTGGGCTAACAAACTAAGCGGGAAAAGAAAAAATATTATAAGTGAGTATTTAAGTTTTTTCATACTGTTTCTCGTTAATGATTAAGTTTAAATTATTGGGTTACCTGGTTAAGGTAGTAGGTGTAATGCGGCAGCACACCTACGGCGGGTACGATTGATAGTGATTCATGGTTGTATCGGTTAATCTGGTACACTAACTCATTGCCGGTGGGTTGGCAAGAGTGGTATGCAACTGGTTTATAATTGCATACAAAACAAGAGCGGATGATTAATAAAAGATAAATAATTGATTAATATGGAGCTTGTTTCAAATTTTATCGCAATCGATTGTAATTATTTTTAATAATTGACAACCTCATTTATTATGTGCTGATTCAATGAGTGTTACTGATCTTAATAGATGGTGTTAGGTTTAATTAACAGATCCATTAATGGCTGCACAATTAGCAAAGTACTTGCAGGGGCTATCAGTAATTTTCATCGGAGCTTCTTAACAAGAAGTAATCAGGCAGCTATTAAACCAATAATTGAGAATTTACACTTTGGGGAAGCATTTGTTTATTGCTCAGATTAATCTTTTACGGTTATAAATATTCGCTGAGGAGTATTTATCTTAACACAATGATTATTTTAAACTAATGTTCAATTGATGCTAAAGTTGTCTTTTGCAACGGGAATTTAACAAATTTAAAATCCGTCATCTTCATCATGAAAAGCAACTCGCGATACTTAAAAATAGGTGCATTATTAGTTCCGGCCATTGGCATTGTAGCTATAAGTGCGGCCTTTATCAGCTGCAAAAACAAAAACAATCCTACTCCAGCTATTGACAAGGTAGGTCATGTAGTGGTTATTTATCTGGAGAACCATAGTTTTGATAACCTGTACGGCCAGTTTTCTGGTGCTAATGGATTATCGGCAGCAGCAACCGCTAATATTACTCAGGTTGATGCCAACGGAAACGCTTATACTTATTTGCCTCCTATATCCGGCACCAGCGCTTTCCCAACTAATTTGCCTAATACCTATTTTAATATCGACCAATATATCCCATCTGATCAGGAAACACCAGATGTATTGCACCGTTATTACCAGGAGCAAATGCAGATAGATGGTGGTAAAATGGACAAGTTTGCCTTGTACAATACAACCGCCGGTTTGGCAATGGGCTATTATAAAACCAGTTTATTGCCTTTGTTGGGTATGGCTCAAAAATATACCCTGTGCGATAACTTTTTTCACAGCGCTTTTGGGGGCTCGTTCCTGAACCACCAATGGCTTATTGCTGCTGCAAGCCCTGTATTCCCTAATGCACCAGCCAGCATGATTGCTAAATTGGACGGCTCTGGTAATGTGATTACTGATGGTGCGGTTACACCTGATGGGTATGTGGTAAATACCAGTTATACGGTAAATGCCCCGCACCCGGCCAGCGCCAATGCTGCTACATTGATTCCTAATCAAACCATGCCTACCATTGGCGACAGGTTAAGTGACAAAAATATTTCATGGGCATGGTATTCAGGCGGATGGGATAATGCCCTGGCTGGCAACCCTGATGCTACCTTCCAGTTTCACCATCAACCATTTGCTTATTTTGCCAAGTATGCCGATGGTACACAAGCTAAAAAAGACCACTTAAAAGATGAGACCGCTTTTATTGATGCCGCCAAAAATGGTACTCTGCCAAGTGTTTCATTTGTAAAACCACTGGGTATTAATAATGAACATCCGGGATATTCAGATGTGCAGAATGGTGAAAGCCATACTGTTGAATTGATAAACGATGTATTAAACGGCCCCAATGGAAAAGACGCCGTAATTATTATTACCTATGATGAAAATGGTGGTTTCTGGGATCATGTGGCCCCGCCAGTAATTGATAAAAAATGGGGACCTGGTACTCGTGTGCCTGCGTTGATCATTTCGCCATTTGCTAAAAAAGGATATGTAGATCATACACAATATGAAACTATCAGTATCCTATCGTTTATTGAAAAAAGATGGAGCTTACAGCCACTTAACGATCGCGACAAAAACGCCAACCCTATGCTTAATGCGTTTGAGTTTTAATATCAGGATAGGTACAGCGATCTATAAAATAATATTAAATCAGGGGACAGTTCGATGGAACTGCCCCTGTACTTTTTTATCAGGTTTTGAGTTTTGAAAATAGTTTACAGGCGTAGCCATTATCGTACATGAAGAAAGTTGTTTTTATAGGGGGAGTACTGATCGCGGTAATAGGTTATGCACTTTTTTCAAGCGGAGAGGAAAAACGGACTCCGGCTAAAGCGATAGCGCAGCTATTATTGACACAGGTAGATGATCTTTCGATGTTTTTGAAAGATAAATTCCAGGCAGCGGCCGAAAGTAATTCGCCCGATGAAAAACAGTTACAGCAATTGTTTCTGCAAGCCCGGCTCCGGTATAAAAAAATAGAATGGGCCGCCGAATATTTTGACGCTGCCACCACCAGGTCGGTAAACGGAGCACCGGTGCCAGAAGTGGAAATGGGAAGCGGACAGGTATTTGAACCTGCCGGGCTACAGATCATAGAAGGCTACCTGTTCCCCAGGTATGATGCCAGCAAACAAAAGGATCTGGTAAAACAACTTAAAACGCTGCAATATGGCTGCAATAAATACAAAACCTATTTCGGCAATATTGATATTCTGGACGGGCAGGTGTTTGATGCAGCCCGGCTCGAAGTATTCAGGATATTAACGCTGGGCATAGCCGGATTTGATGATCCGCTAACGCAGAAAAGTATGACCGAAAGCGCTACAAGCCTGGAAAGTCTTAAAAGCGTATTGAAGTTTTATGCTGGTAATGATGAAGCTTCTAAAAAAGTATCATCGCAAATTTCGGCTGCTGTTGCCTATCTGAAGACCCACGCAGGTTTCAATAATTTTAACCGGGCCGAATTTATAACACAGTATGGCAATCCTATCAGCCGAAGCATTTCAGATTTAGAACAACATTTAAAGATCCATGTGATCAGGTACAATCGTTTGCTGCGTCAGGATGCTAAAACTTTGTTTGATACCAATGCTTTCGACGTAAACGCATATTCGCCCAATGCCGATGCGGTATCGACCCCACAAAAAGTAATGTTGGGCAAAATGCTGTTTTCTGATCCGGTATTATCTGGTACCGGAACAAGAAGCTGCCGCTCCTGTCATCAACCCGAAAAAGCTTTTACCGACGGATTGGTCAAGAACACCATGATCAGTGGTAAACAACCGCTAAAAAGAAACACACCGACTCTATTAAACGCGGGCTTGCAGCCATCGCAGTTTTACGACCTGCGGGCAACAACGCTGGAAGACCAGGTAAGTAACGTTGTGCAAAATCCTGATGAAATGCATGGCTCAATGGCCAGGGCTGCCAAACGGTTGTGGCAAAATAAAATCTATCGCGAAAAATTCGTCAATGCTTATCCTTCAAAAAAACGTACAACGATTGACACGCTTGAGGTGATGAACGCCATTGGCTCCTATGTCCGTAGCCTTACCGTGCTGAACAGCCGCTTTGACGCCTATATGCGTGGTGATAATACCGCTATGAGCAAAGACGAACTGCATGGCTTTAACCTGTTTATGGGTAAGGCCAAATGCGGTACCTGCCATTATATGCCTTTGTTTAATGGCAATCTCCCGCCGCGTTTCATGAAAATGGAAAGCGAAGTGATCGGCGTACCTCAATCGGCAACTGCACATGCTATTGATAACGATCTGGGTAGGTTTAATATAGTGCAAACGCCATCATTTAAACATGCTTTTAAGGTAACCACGGTACGCAATGCCTCACGAACAGCTCCATATATGCATAATGGGGTGTACAAAACACTTGACCAGGTGATGGATTTTTACAACAAGGGCGGCGGTACCGGTTTGGGTATAAAAATCGATAATCAAACCCTGCTCTTTGATAAATTGAACCTTAGTGCTAAAGAAAGCAAGGATATTATCGCATTTATTAAAAGCTTGGATAGTAGGTGATATTGGGCAGCCTCTAAACGCATACGTATAATTAATTATATGTATGCGTTTAGGTATTTTTAAAAGATCACTAGTTTATATTTTTCATGTATTCATATGTGTTTGGTGTTTGCATATGTTATTGATAATTAGTTAATTAATGGTATTTTCAACGAGCTGTTGATTTATATTTTCATAAGACAGCCTGGCTTTTGCTGCGTATTACGCTATATACTTCTCTCCTTTGTATTAATACCTGGCCACCCTAAGCCCGGTAGCTGTAACCAATTAAAAACCAATTACCTTATGAAAAAGCTCACTATCTGTATGCTTATGGCCATGCTATGTTTTGGCTGTAAGAAAAATTCATCGGAAAACCGGCCCGACGAGCCAAATTCCATCAAAAACAAAACGCTTGCCGCCGTTCCGGTGGGTAAATCCACCTCCAAAAAGATCTTTATGCACTGGATGCCCTGGTTTGAAACGCCCGAATCAAAAGGCGCCTGGGGTTATCACTGGAAAATGAACACCCAAAATCCAGACATCATTACTAACGGTCGCCGGCAAATTGCCGCTTATTATTACCCGCAAACCGGCCCCTATGCATCGGGCGATGCCGATATTATTGAGTATCAGCTTCTGTTAATGAAATATTCGGGCGTTGATGGGGTCACTATCGATTGGCCCGGCACCCGTGTACTTTATGATTATCCGGACAATCTCAATAACTCCAACGCCCTCATTGCCAAGCTGAATGCGGTGGGTCTGCAGTTTTCTATTGTGGAGGAAGACCGCAACTGGGATGCCGGCCAAACCAGCGGTGCTCATGGCGATTTTACCTACATGCAAAGCAACTATTTTAACCAGGGCAATTACCTCAAAGTGAACAACGTACCCGTAGTGCTCAATTTTGGCCCGATAACTTTCCATTCATCAAGCGAATGGGATCAGATCCTGGCCGGATTAAATCCCAAACCCAAAGTTATCCCACTGTATGGTTTTACCAGCCAGGTTGGTGCCAACAACGCGGGTGGCGAGTTCCCCTGGATATACCAGGATCACCCAACCGTAGTGAATAACTATTACGCGCAGGCATCCAGTTTCCCCATCTCGGTTGGGGTGGTTTATCCGGGCTTTAACTCCTTTTACGCGGCCGGCGGGGCCAGCGGGCCAACCTGGCAAATCGCCTATAACGGCACTTCAACATTTGGTACTATGCTGGATAAAGCCCTGGCATCGAGCGTGGGTATTGTTCAGTTTGCTACCTGGAATGATTATGGCGAAGGCACTATGATCGAGCCAACCGTTGAGTTTGGTTATGGCTTTTTAACTACCATGCAGCAAAAGCTGGGGGTACCTTATCACCAGCATGAGTTGGAGCAGATCTACCGCTTGTATCAATACCGTAAGCAATACAAAGGCAACTCTAGTGTGCAAAATCAGTTAAACCAGGTGTTTACTTATTTTGCCAATGTGCAACCAGCTAATGCCGAAAACCTGATGAACACCATCAGTGGCGGCACCACGCCTCCGGTAACTACCGGCGTAAGTATCAAAAACAAATGGCTGAATACTTACCTTTACGAAGATAACGGGCAGGTAAAATACAGTTCGTCAAGCACCGTGGCCAATGGTAAATGGGCAACGGAACAGGTTAACGGCCATACACGCATCAAAAATGTAAGTACCGGTCATTACCTCAACATCGAACACCTGTACAGCTATGCCGAAAGCACCGCTGTTCCGGATAGCTTTTACAGCAGCTATTGGGTGCTGGAAGATTACAATGGTTATAAACGCCTCCGTAACGAGTGGCAGAATACCTACCTGAATCTCGAAAATCAAAGCGGGTTTGCCCAGTGTACCGCTATCGGCGCTACTGCTGAAAGCAGCCAGTGGACGGTTAATTAAGTTTTTATCAATATACCGGGCAAATTATTGTCCGGTATATTGTTTTGATTTACTTCTACTTCAGTTTCGCGGTCATATCAAAATGATCAACTGTCATGCCCGATGGTAATTTATTAAAAGCCGAGTATAGCACGTATTTTTTGTCCTGATCAATACCGGGTAAAGTTTGGTTGATCACTTTTTTGATGTTCTCATTTTCCTGTTTGATAGCCGTGGTATCTTGTACTTTGATGGATGATATATAGTAGATCATCGGGAAAACACCCTCGGGCGTGGTCTGGTTAAATATCCGGATGATGTACGGATGGCTTGATACCTGTTTAATAGCCAGCGGGAATCTATACAGGCCATAGGCTTCCTTTAAAACCTTATTATAAAAACTGCTCATCTCCTCTTCGCTGTTGTATTTCCACAGATCGCTGGGGCGCGAGCAGTCTATGGCCGATGATGATATATTTAAAGCATCTATTAAAAAACCTTTGTTATAGCACTGCTGGGCCTGATCATGCAGTTCTGGGGCCGTTTTGCCATTAACTTTATAGCGGCTCACATCCAGCTGACTCAGTTTCCATCCATAATCATATTTGCAGTAAACCGCCGTGATCATGTCCTGGTTGGCTATAGATTTATTTTTAGGTACAAAAAAAGCCAGATACATTTCGTGTGTAGCACCCTGGTAGGTTAGCGAATAACCAGTAGGGCCCTTAATGCCCGAACTGATGGTATCGCCACTTATATAGCGGTTTACCACATAATATTCGTCAAGCAGGGTATAGTCGGTAGCTTTTACACGGTTGCTCACGAGTTCTATTTGTCTGTTTTTGCTGCGGGTATCAATAAAATCCCTCGACATGATGTTCTCCAGGTCTTTTTCATTGTTCACTTTCAGCTGTTTAAGAAGCTCGGCGTTAAGCTGGTGAAATTTATCCGGACTGCTGATCTGTTCATTTTTCCAGCTGCCGGGTTGGGTAGGTTCGCAGCTTTGCAGGGTAACCGTAATCAGCAAAAGGCCGAGCACCTGCGATAAGGATGGTTTGAATTTCATCGTTAATGTTAATTAATTAGGAGGTACTATTTTAATGATTTGCGGGCAGATTGCCAAATATCCGGCGAGGGTATTTCAAATGCTAAAATCCGTATCCGAAAACTTTTTAAAGTTTTATTTTAACACTTTTTGCCTCAAAAACGACTGAAAACGAGCGAAAAACTGCTCAAAACTCATTCAAAACCATCGATTTTAACACTTTTTAACAAATTTTTACACGGTTTTGACAGGTTTAAAAAGTATTAATAATTTGATTGTCAATGTGTTGAATGAAAAACGGTGTGATTTGGGACTATATTTCTCCTTAACAGAACGGCCCGGATTTCCTTTTTATAGAAAAACCGGGCCGTTGATATATACAAATATAAGCATTTAAGTCCGAAGTTTTATTTTCCGGTACTCATACTTTTGTCATCCTGAGGAACGAAGGATCTTCTTCAATATGTCCTGTTGTATAACAGATGCTTCACTCCGCTCAGCATGACAAAGTAATTAAAAAATGAGGCCGGTACAAGATTCGAACTTGCGGACATTCCTTTTGCAGAGGACTCCCTTGAACCACTCGGGCAACCGGCCATTTTTTTTGTTATATATTATAAATTACAGAAATTTCTGTAATTTATCGCGCACTTCGCCCTACCCGGCGCAGGCCGGTTAAGCAGTAACAGATCAAGGCAAAAAGCAACACCTGTTGTTTTTGAATAAACTGTTTTCCTACGTGCGTTGGAACCACGACTTTCAGATACAGAATCTGATGTGCTGCCCTTGCACGCAGGAAAATAAACCCGTGGAAATAAAAGGACTTGAACCTTTAGCCAACACCGTATAAGGGTGCTGCTCTAACCATTGAGCTATATTTCCTTTATAATCAGTAGGGTAACCTGGACTCGAACCAGGAGCCTCTCCGCCCCAAACGGAGTAATCTGACCAATTGATATACTACCCTGAATTTTCTCCCTAAAGCAAAAAATCCCCTTAGATTTGTCTAAGAGGATTCACGCATTTGATTATATTTTATTCAATACATAGCTATCCCCTCCGATAAATCGGTTGCGGTATACAGCATAGTATTGTTGTTGTTTTCATGGCACAATGATACACAATTATTTTATAAATCAAGAAATTTCTGAAAAAAAAATATTATTTGTAATCTGCCTCACCCTCTAATAACTCCAGCAGTTTATCCTTTGCTTTAATACTTTCATATTTAAATGCACCTATCATCATGCCATAGCCAAATAGAAACATCAGTAAGGCGAAGAGCGGGGGCGGGGAAAATTTATTTGCAGTAGCCCCTGTTAAATATGTTATAGCGCCAAAACCTACCATGCCAAACCAGATACACATAAACAAAGTAACTAGTAGGTGCATATGCATGATAACATGTATCCGGCTGCCGGTCAAATAACTTTCGGTAGAGCCTTTGATGATAGGCAGGAATGAATTACGATTAAAAATTATTCGTATGATCCGGAAACTGCCATCTTCCGCGTACCCTTTAAAGAAATAAGCTGATTTACGAACGAATAATTTTTTAAAGCTAAATGGTGTGTAAGGCTCAATTTCGGTTTCCAGGCGCTCCTGTACTTCGGCAGGTTTTAGTTGGGTAATGATATAGAAATTTTCGTACGGTAATAAATTCATGATAAGGATGTGTAGGCTAAAGTTAATTATTTATCGGTAATGGTAGCTTTTGCCCCAAAGGCCCTCCTGAAAGTTTTATCATAATATCCGCTTTAACATCTCTTCCGATAAATCCGGCGATATCAGAAGTATTTTTATCCCTTTCATAAATAAAATAATATTTTCTTCATAAAACCCTTGCAATGAGTAAGTTTTATGCTTAAATTTATATAACCAATTGCTCTAAAACCTTAATTTCAGGAGGATTCGTCATGAAGAAAAAAGCTACGATAGTTCCTCAGCCTGATAAGACTGAAGCTACTCACCCAGAATTGCTCGCCAATCACCCCAACAATCCTAAAATGTATCGCGATCATAAAGTATGTGATCATTATACACATGGAAGGACTAACAAATTTCCATTTGGCAGCAGCCACGGGCCAGCCTGTTTTTAAAGGCCCGTGTTTATAAAGTATTTATTGTGCAGGTGCGTACTGGCACCTGGTTTGCTTCTTCGCCCCTTGCCGGGTGAAAGATCCCATGTATTTGATGCGTATTCGCTGTCTACTTATGGAAGCATTAATGCCGGTCGTGCCCACACCAACGGCATTATTTTGCGTTATAAATTAGTGCTGCGGTAACATAACCCTAATTCGTGCCGTCTTTAATGCGCATCGGGTATAGTTACCTTTACAGCTTTTACTTCCTTCCTTTTTTTAATGGTGATGATCACCAGCGGGATACAGCAGGCATTTAAAATAGCCAGCAGCAAAAACGCATCCATATAGCTTAGTAAAAAAGTTTGCCTTACTACGATGTTTTCCAGCGCGCCGATAGATTGCTGTATGGCACGCAGGTAATTGGAGCCATGTGCCATAAAATTCTGGATAAGGGATTGCTGCCGCATGATGGTTTGCGGGTCCGAAGCAGTAACATGCGTAATTAAGGCGGTTCGGTTGGCAACTTCCCGGTGTGCGATGTAGGTGTTAATTAAAGCAATACCAAATGAGCCACCCATTTGCCGCATCATGTTGTTAAGGGCCGCTCCCTGCGGTATCTCTGCCGGTTTCAATTCTGATACGGCCAGTGCTGTTAATGGGACAATCAACAATGCCGCGCTAAGTCCCCGGAAAATTAGGGGAATAAAAAAGTAAGCGCTCCCGGTGGCCAGATTTGATCCCGACATGATGTAACCAAACGCTGCCGAAAGTCCGAACCCCAGAATGATCAGGTATTGCGGCCGCAGACCGCTTTGCAGCATCTTACCCAAAAAAGGCGAGATCATGGCTGCCATCAAGGTTCCGGGCAGCAGCATGGTGCCGGTTTGGAAAGCGGAGTAGCCGATGATGCGCTGCGAAAACAAAGGAAAAACAAACACATTGCTAAACAATCCGAAACCCAAAACAAAGGTCATGATAGCCGAAATAGACAAGGTGGTACTTTTTAACACCCGCAGGTTAATTACTGGGAAAGGGATCCGCAGCTCCCACCAAATGAGGGTGGCTATTGACAATATCGAAATGATGGTGAGAACCAGGATGTAGGTTGCAGAGAACCAATCGTCGGTTTGGCCGCGCTCCAAAACTACCTGGAGCGAGCCTACACCTACGGTGAGCAGGAAGATACCGAGCCAGTCGATACTTCGCCCATCCGCTGATTTTTTGGTAGGCTTGAGGTAGATGTAGGATAGCAGCGCCGCTGCGATCCCGATAGGGATATTCACATAAAAGATCCATTGCCATGATAAATTATCTACTATGTAGCCGCCCATTACCGGCCCGATAGAGGGGCCGATAATAATACCCAGGCTGAATATACCACTGGCGGTTGCCCGCTCTTTAGCTGGGAATGTTTCGAACAGGATAGATTGTGAAGTTGACAGCAAGGCCCCGCCGCCGATACCCTGCAGGAAACGGAAAGCCACCAGTTCCCATAAATTAGTCGAGAACCCGCACATGGCCGATGCCAGTGTAAATAATAAGATAGAGCCAATATAGTATTGCTTCCGGCCGATCTTTTCGGCTAAAAAGCTGGTCATGGCGATGATGATCACGTTGGCAATGGCATAAGAAGTGATCACCCAGGCGGTATCTTCCAGTGAAGCGCCTAAGTTACCGCTCATGGTATTGATGGATACGTTAACGATGGTAGTATCAATCAGCTCAATAATAGTTGAAGTGATGATGGTGATAACGATGATCCATTTTCTGAATCCGGTTTCCATAAAGGAGATGTATATAATTTTAAATAAATAGAAGCTTTGTAATGTATTCGAATGGAATTACCGTAATTGGACAGTTCATGACCAGAATTTTTTTGCCTGGATGTTAACATGCCCCAGGTTTTTTAATAAGGTGCGCAGTTCCACAACCAACTCGCGATTTCCCGTGAGATAAAATGAAGTGTGCGCGGTGCAATAACCCTGCTTTAGCAGCCAGTTAGCCAGTTCGTGGCGGGTTGTGAGCGTACTAACCGGCGACCGGAAATAATCCTTCACCAATTGCCCGGTGTGCGGGCTATCCAACAGTACGGCACCGTCAAAACGGATCCCGGGCAAAGTGAGTTGCTGTAAGGCCAGCAAGTGCCCCAGGCTACTGGCATCGCCCAGGCCCACAACCAGGTTGGTAGGATGGGGTGACTGATGCGTATCGCCAATCTTCATGTATTGAACAGCGTCGCCGGCACGGAGTTGCGCGGCCCAGCGGCTGCCACAACCTTCATGTGTGATATCAACCAACAGCGAACAGGTAGCCGTTTCGGCATCCCAGCCAAATGGCGTATAATCCCGAAAGCATAATTCATCAACCTTGAATTTGATATAAGGTATTTCGTTCCAAAGCCGCATATCGGCCAGGGGTAAATGCAGGTCGATCTCTATCATAGTAGCGGGTTCCCAAACACGCACATCCAGCACCTGCCCGGTTTGGAGCAGTTGTGGTCCGAAGTATTTTCCCGCTTTGTTTTTTATTTGTTGTAAAATAGATGTTTCCATGTAACATATTTTTGATGATACAAAGAAACTTGCTTTTTAAGTATAATAAAATGGCGACTTTGGCGTAATGATAGGACTATTTACGGTATTGTTCGCGAAAGGCGACCGCGGAAGTGCCCGTTACTTTACGAAACAAGCGCGAGAAATAGGAATGATCGGTATAACCCAAACTATGGGCTATCTCTTTAACTGTGAGCTGACTATAGTATAACAGGCGTTTGGCTTCCATGGTTACTTCCTGCTGTATCCAGTAACTTACCGGGAACCCGGTGATTTTTTTCAACGCTTCGCTCAGGTAAGCTTCGGAAACGTTTAACATAGCCGCATAATCGGCAGGACTTTTATTGGATCGCAATTCGGCCATCAGCAGATTTTTAAACTGGCTGGTAAGCTGAGCCGGGCGGGATACTTTTAAATTTGTACCGGAATGCCCGTTATAGCTACCCGCTGCAATGGTTAAAAAAGATTTTAGCAGGGCATGGATGGTTGTTGCATAAAACGGATCGGTATCATCTTCGTTATATTTTTCCAGGAGTAGTACTAACAGGCTTTGATATTGCCTGAGCCGGATGTCATTAAGTACATAAGGTTGCTGCAGGAACAGCTGCCCTTCAAATACATTCCGGCATGCAGGCGGTATCAACGAGGTATCAACCCCAATAAACCAGCCATCTGTATGTTCGTTACGGATGCGTTGATGTACCTGGGTTGGCAGGATATAATACAGCATACCGCCAGATAACTGAACTTCGTTGAAATCGATCATCAAAGAACCGGAGCCCTCCTCTATCAGAAAAAAAATATAATGATCATCCCGGTGCGCTTCAAGTACGCGCGGGTCCATCTCCACGGGGTCGCCCTTTTTAAAATGCTTCAGGTGTAAGCCAAAGTCGGTTCTGTCCTTTAATAAATGAAGAGGGATGTTGCTCATTGTTCAAAAGTAATCATTTGAATTAGGGTTGTACGTTTTAGGTTATACGTTGTATGTCAAAAAATAGGGAAACGT
This sequence comes from Mucilaginibacter sp. BGA-UO-ETr-C110, assembly GCF_059567985.1. Lineage (NCBI taxonomy): Bacteria > Pseudomonadati > Bacteroidota > Sphingobacteriia > Sphingobacteriales > Sphingobacteriaceae > Mucilaginibacter > Mucilaginibacter sp. BGA-UO-ETr-C110. Next base: position 4,761,350 of record NZ_JCAQPB010000002.1, on the reverse strand, counting down.
ACAGCCTAAAATACAGGTAATAAATAATCATACATTAGGTATTTTGGTAGTTAAATATTTGCGACTTAACTTTAGTAACAGTTCCTGTCAGGAGCTAAAAACATAAACCAGTACCGATATGCCCATAGAAGAAAAATCCAACTTGTTGAAATTTCTCACACCCTTTCGGTCTGATGTGCAGGAGCGGGCGCTGTGGCTGCGCGATTTTGTTTGGGACCTGTTTCCGCAGGCCAACGAGCTCATTTATGATAATTATAACGCGCTGGCTTTTGGCTGGTCGCCTACAGAAAAGGTGGGGCATACCTTTTGTTCCATCGCTGTTTTTCGCACAAACAATAACCTGCAGTTTGGCTTTTACCATGGCGCCGATCTTACCGACCCCGAAAAATTGCTGATTGGCAATGGTAAGCAATACCGGTACATTACCGTTCCGGATGTTAAGGCGTTTCCTGTTATTTATATAAGGCAGCTTTTGCAGGAGGCCTGGGTCAATTCGCTCAAATTGGTAAAAGACCCGAAACAATTGATGCAGGGCAAAACCATTACCAAATCAATTTCGGCGAAGCAAAGGGGGAAATGATCTTTCCGGCTCATCCATCATTACGGAAATTCCTACTATGATCATCCTGTAACATTCTTCATTTTCCTTAGTCACAATCCTCAGATGTAACCTAACAGATTTGTTATACTGTTTAGGATGCACGGATTAAAAAAGGATATATCTTAGACTAATATTTAAAATATCAATTCACGAACAAAACAAACCTGCCCCCCGCAATATTATACGGAAGCGCAAGTTTTAATAAAATACTTTTAACATGGCTATCAACTTACAGAAGGGACAGAAAATAGATCTCGGTTTATCAAAAATGACAGTTGGTTTGGGCTGGAACCCGAACGAAGGTACAGGTTATGACTTTGACCTGGATGTATCGGCAATTATGATAGACGAGAATAGGTTTGTTCCGCAGGATGAATTTTTTGTTTTTTATAATAATGTGGACTCGCCCGACTCTGCCGTTCACCATACCGGTGACGATCCATCGGGCGGTAACAGCGACGGCGGCGATGATGAATCCATCAACGTGGATTTGACCAAAGTAGATCCCAAAATACAGGAAATATTATTTGTAGTGACCATACACGAGGCGCAGCCCCGCAGGCAAAACTTTGGCCAGGTACGCGACTCCTACATCCGTATTATTGACGACCTTACCGGCAGCGAAGTATGTAAATATGAACTGGGCGAAGATTTTTCGATTGAAACGGCTATTGAGTTCGGCAGGCTATACCGCCGCGGCGGCGCCTGGAAATTTGAAGCATCGGGTGTGGGTTATAAGGAGGACCTGGCCTTCTTTTTAAGTAAATATTTTAAAGGACAGATCATTAAGTAAGACCTCACCCAACCCTCTCCAAAGGAGAGGGCTTTGAAAATGTTTTTTGAAGTCTCCTCCTTTGGAGGAGATTTAGAGGAGGTTAATAAACTATCAACTATGGCAATTAATTTAGTAAAAGGTCAAACAATTGACCTGCGTAAAAATGATAAAGGCGAAAGTTTTGATCTGTCGTCGGTTACTATTGGCTTAGGCTGGGATGTAAAACAAAGCGGCGGTGGCGGCTTTTTGGGCAAGCTTTTTGGTGGTGGCGAAGAAGCCGAGTATGACCTGGATGCTATCGCTTTTCTGCTGGATAAAAACGGGCTCGTGGCCAACCGTGGTCGCACCTTTGAAAAACCAAACGGCAACAAAGTAAGTTTGTACGAAGGTGATGTGATCTACTTCAATTCCATGCGGCACCCATCGGGTCATATCTGGCTTACTGGTGATAACCGTACCGGTGCAGGTGATGGCGACGATGAGCAGATCATCGTAAAGCTGGATTCTCTTGATCCAAAATTCGACCGCATCCTTTTTATTGTGGCTATATATCAGGGACGCAAAAACAATCAGCATTTTGGCATGGTTGATAACGCTTTTATCCGTGCGGTAGATAATCACGGCAAGGAGATAGCCAAGTTCAGTCTCTCGGGTGATTCTACTTACAACGGTATGTGCTCCATGACCTTTGCCGAGGTTTACCGTAAAGATGGCACCTGGAAATTCCGCGCCATAGGCGAACCGCACAACACCGATAATTTTTTAGAAATATTGAAACAATATTAAAGGTTGCGTGGATCGGGTTGCGAGGTTCGGGGCTTAAATGGTATGCCTTTATGTTCCCCGCAACTCGTAACACGCAATTCGACCTCCTTAACACGCAACCCGACCCTCACAACCCGACCCTAATGTTCTACCAGCACTATTCCTTTGATCTTTGGCTTACACTGATCCGTTCTAATCCTGACTATAAAATTCAACGTACCCGCATCTTTCACCGCGATTTTAACCCATCTGGTAAAGGTATCGATGAAGTGGCTAAGGCATTCCGCACAGTGGATCTGATGTGCAATGCCGTTAACGAACGTACCGGAAAAAATATCGACGCTGAGGAGATGTTCCTGATGGTGATCAGTCTGATCAATGATAACCAATTGAATTTGAATGAGATTGATACTGCCAAGCTTTACGCCGATATGGAAGCCCTGGTGTTTAACTACCTGCCTACGGTTTACGAGCCTGTAACAATTGAGGTGTTGGATAATCTAAAACAAAAAAGCGGTGCCACGTTTAGCTTGCTAAGCAACACCGGTTTTATAAAAGGAGCAACATTAAAAAAGGTACTGGCCGAATTAAAGATGGATAAATACTTTGATTTTCAGCTGTACTCAGACGAGGTTAGCATGTCGAAACCCAACCTGGAGTTTTTTAATTTGATGCTGCAAAACATTAAACAGATCAATAAAGAAAAAGATATAACTTTAGCAGGCATTATTCACATTGGCGATAACCCTAAGGCTGATATTGAAGGTGCTACAGCGGCCGGCATAAAAAGTTTGCTTGTCAATTCAAACAACACATCCATTTCTTCATTATTAACTTATTATAGATAAAAGGATTTTTGGAACAAAGATTTTGAGAGCAAGGAGCAAGGATATTTGGAACAATGATTTTATAGGAACAAAAGATAAATATTGAAAGATAAAAAAATCCTTAATCCAAATATCCTTGCTCCTTGCTCCAAAAAAAATCACTAATTCAATAATTATTTAATGAACACTACTTATTCATTACATCATATCAACAATGCGCAGGCATTTGGGTTTAACCCTGATGATTACAGCCGTTTTAAGTTTGGCGATGATGCTGTGGCCAAATATTTTGGCACTCACCTGGCCGATGGCTTTATCAGGGACTACCTCACCGAAAATCCCATCAAGCAGCAAATTGTAGTGATATCAAGCCCGTACTCGTTTATCCCAACGGCTACCTTCGCCATGAAAAACTGGTTTGTGGCCCGGCTTAACCGCTGGCTGGCCCGGTATGCTTACCCGGTAGTGCAGGAAACCAAGGTTCATCGCACCATCACCTATAAAGAAGATTATGGCGAACTGGATGCCGAGCAAAGGATGAACCTGATCGGTAATGATTCATTTCATATCGATAAGGATTTTTTGGAGGGCAAAACGCTGATATTCCTGGATGACATCAAAATAACCGGCAGCCACGAGCGCATGATCATGAAAATGGTTGATGAGTATGGCCTCGGCAACGATATATTCATGCTGTATTTTGCCGAGCTGGTGAACAAAAACATCCACCCCAATATCGAGAACCATTTAAATTATCACCAGGTAAAAAATATTTTTGATCTGGATGGCATCATCAAAAGCAATAATTTTTGCATCAACACCCGTATCGTAAAGTATATTTTAAATTACGATTTTGAGAGTTTTTGTATTTTTATTCAGGATCAATCAATTGATTTTATAAACTTGCTTTATGATATGGCGCTGGGCAACGGTTACCATACCATCGAAGCTTATGCACTTAACCTGAACTTCATAAAAGAAAACCTATTTTTAAATCATAAACTAATTCAACATGGCAATTAACTTGCAAAAAGGTCAGCGGGAAAGCATTAATGCCCCCCAGTTTACCATTGGCCTGGGATGGGATACCAACAGTTCTTCAACAGGGAGCGCGTTTGATTTGGACGCTTCTGTTTTTATATTGGGCGATAACAAAAAAATTATAGCCGACGAATATTTTGTTTTTTACAACAATCTGAAATCGCCCGATGGCGCGGTTGAGCATACTGGTGATAACCTGACTGGTGCCGGTGATGGCGACGATGAGCAAATTAAAGTCGACCTGTCAAAAGCCGATTCCAAAGTATCTGAAATATGCATTGTGGTAACCATCCACGAAGCCGAGGCCCGCAAACAAAACTTCGGCCAGGTACGTAACTCTTTCATCCGCATATTTGACGCCGCCACCGGTGCCGATATTTTAAAATACGAGCTGGAAGAAGATTTTTCGATAGAAACTGCTGTTGAATTTGGTCGTATCTACAAAAAAGATAACAACTGGAAGTTTGAAGCTGTAGGCGTTGGCATGAAAGGCGGTTTACAGGATTATTTAACCAAATACCAATAATATATTATGGCTATCAATCTTCAAAAAGGACAACGGATAAGTCTGGAGAAAAGTAACGGCAGCAAATTACAAACGGTTTGTGTAGGCATTAACTGGGGCGCTATCGAAAAGAAAGGCCTGTTTGGTATCGGTACAACAAAAGAAGCGGTTGATTTGGACGCCAGCTGCGCCTTATACGATGATAATAAACAACTGATAGATGTGGTTTACTTCGGTCACCTGAAATCAAAGGATGGCGCGGTAAAACACAGCGGCGACGATTTAACTGGTGACTTATCTGGCAACGACGGCCTGGACAATGAGGTGATCACCGTTGACCTGTCTGGCCTGAGTGCGTCTGTAAGCTATGTGGGTTTTATCCTCAATAGCTTCCGCGGGCAGGATTTTGGTACTATTCCCTTTGCATCCATCCGCATTTACGAAGGCACTCCAACCCATGTAAATGAAGTATTTGCTACGTATGATATCGCGCACAGTAAAGATTTTGCTGGTCACGTATCTATGGCGATGGGCGTATTTTATAAGAAAAACGGCGAATGGAAATTTAACGCCATTGGCGAACCAACCCGCGACAGGAAACTGGAAGAGTCGGTGAAAACCATGGCACAAAATTATTTATAGGTAGCGAGGTCTGTGGATCGTGGTTCGCGTACTATTTAATACGAACCTCGCAACACGAACCACGATCCCGAAAAAAACATTAAAACTCAATACAATGGAAGGCACACCAGGAAATAACGAACTAAATATAACACCGGTTAATTTAGATATTAATCCGGCCCCGGCTACAAGTACCAATACACCGGCAAAATTGCTGGATAAGGAAGGTAATGTTGATTTAGCCAATATTAGCCAGGCCGAGGTGCAAAAATATGGCGAAGTAGCCAAAGCACTCGATCCTAAGGATGTAAACTCGATCCTGAATTATGGTACAGAGGTACAAAGCTCTATGGAAAAGTATAGCAATACTTTCCTTACTTCGGTACGTACCTATAATTCCGGCGAAGTTGGCGGCCTCATCAATGAGCTGCTTACAGAACTGAATTATATTGATGTGGATGAGCTGAACCAGAACGCGTTCACCTCCTTTATATCGCACATACCTTTTATGAAAAAGTTGGTGGTTGATGCCAAAAAGCTTTTCCAGAAGTATGATACTGTAATTAACAATATCGATAAGATCACCAACAAGATCAAAGCTGGTCGTGTTAATTCATTAAAGGATAACAGCTCGCTGCAAACCATGTTTGATAGTAACGTGGGTTATATCCATCAGATGGAAGAACTAATCATTTCGGGCCAGTTAAAATACAACGAGCTGAGCGAGCAGCTGGCACAAATGGATGCCAATCCATCGGCCTATAATGATTATGAAATTGCCGATATGCGCGATTTTGTGAACCGTTTAGATAAACGCCTGGCCGATTTGAAAGTGGTACGTTTTATTATGCTGCAATCGCTGGCGCAAATACGCGTAGTGCAAAGCAACAATACCACCATTGCCGAAAAAGCGCAGTCCATCGTATCTACCACCATCCCGGTTTGGAAAAACCAGTTGACCATAGCTGTAGCTTTGAATCGTCAAAAGGAAAACGTGGAGATGCAGAAAAAGATCTCGGACACCACCAATACCATTTTGCAAAAGAACGCCGAGCTGCTGAAACAAAACAGTATTGACGTAGCTAAGGAAAATGAGAAAACCGTGGTGTCGCTGGATACTTTGAAAAAAACAACCGCGTCGCTTATTGAAACACTTACCGAGGTTAAACGCATTCACGAAGAAGGTACTGCCAACCGCAAAACCCTCAATACCGAACTGCAAAACCTGGAAGTGGAACTGAAAAAAACAGTGACCAACGCGTAAGCAAAAATACAAGGCTGTCATGCTGAGCTTGTCGAAGCATGGTGGGTGGGCCTCTGCGCACGCCCCTTCGACAGGCTCAGGGTGACAGGCCCTATTATGATTAAAAAACGCGTCATTGCGAGGTACGAAGCAATCTCTAAACTATACAGAGTCTCAAGACCTGCTTATGTAGAGATTGCTTCGTACCTCGCAATGACGCTTTATAATGGATTCACTCATATTTTCGTAAATTTGCATTTAATCAAAATTTGAGGTCGCCAAATTGATGGATGAAAGCAGGTTAAATATTTTAAATCAGTCAAACCGGATGCTCAGTAAGCTTCAACTGCTTTCTGTTTTTTTCGGCGATGATATCATTTATAAAATATACCTGCGCAGCCAGGTGATCCACAAGCTTTTTGAAACCAACCCCGAGCTGGATATCAACAAGCTCGATCTGTTTCACCTGCAATTTACCCAGAGCCTGATAGATCTGCTCCGCAAGATCAAAAAGAATAACGAAACCAACGTGAGCCTGCTTTTTGATGAGATCCAGATCAATAAGGAAATGATCGACAGGCTGAATGATCCTTACTATACCCTGGCTAATTTTAACCTCGAAAAACAACGGCAGGCACTGAAGGTCAATCTGTCACTGCGGAAGTTGTTCCAGGTATTGTCGGATAATTCAACCGATAATCCACTGTCTAAAAATATCAATGCGTTTAGCTCCCGGTTCGCGCCCGACTTTTTTTATCCCATCGCACCCGAGCTGCTACAGGAGATAACCGTCTATAATGATAAGGACGTTTACACCGATGAGTATGCTACCATTCAACGCAAGCTGATGGGCGTTTTATGCAAATACGAATTTAAAACCGAATTTTACTGCGGATTAAAGGCCGGCACGCAGGTGGCGGAAGTATACAAGTTTGTGGATGATGACCGGTACCTGATCTATTCCCTGTCGGATAACCTGTTTGTGTTTCTGGATATCACGAAGTTAGCCGGTATCGACATGACGAACAATATGTCGAAAAAGGAAAAACTGATACACGAGTTGCGGGATAAAAACGACAAGCTGGAAGGTAATGCCTCCGCTATGAAAGCGGCCATGCCACTCGAGATCAAAAACCTGCTGGCCGACAATTATAAAAAGATAGCAGACATGAGCTTTATGGAAAACATCAGCAATATTGATGTGCAGGCCAATATTTTAAAAAGCATGTTGAATACCGATTTAATTTAGTTTATTTAACCCGAAATTAATTCCTTACCTGTTAATATGGATTTCTTACACACCATCCTGGGCCCCGATATTAAAGCCGGTTTGCTCATCATTTTAAACCTGATAGTTATTGAGAGCTTGCTCTCTGTTGATAATGCCGCGGTGCTGGCTACCATGGTGCTGGACCTGCCACCCCATCAGCGTAAAAAAGCGTTGAGGTATGGTATAATCGGCGCTTATGTATTGCGTGGGGTATGTTTATTTTTAGCGGCCTGGCTGGTAAAGATCTGGTGGTTAAAACCTATTGGCGGCTTATATCTTTTGTATCTGAGCTTTGATTATTTTAAAGGTAAAATCCAGGCTGCCAATAACGATGGCGGAGAAGAAGAGGTTGATAAAAGCAAGAATTGGCTTTACCGCTCAACAGTGGGCGTGTTTGGCGTGTTCTGGGCAACTGTGGCTTTGGTTGAGCTGATGGACCTGGCCTTTTCTATCGATAACGTGTTTGCTGCCGTGGCCTTTACAGATCACGTAGTGTTGATATACATTGGTGTATTCATCGGCATACTGGCTATGCGTTTTGTGGCCCAAGCTTTTGTGAAACTGATGGAGAAGTTTACTTTTCTGGAAACCGTTGCCTTTATTGTGATCGGTGTGTTGGGTATTAAACTGTCGGCATCATTGTATGTACATTTTAATGAAACGTCATCCTTCTCCAAATTTATGGAAAGCGAGAAGGCTGATATTTTTACCTCGGTATTTACCGTGGGCATATTTATTATCCCGGTACTCACATCACTGTTATTCAACTTTCCTAAAAGGCACACTATTGAACCGGAAGTAGCCGAAGCAGCGGAGGATGTGCTGGATAAACAATAGTAGTTGGCAGTTTTGAGTTGGCAGTAAGGCGAAAATATTTTGTCCAGGTTGGGCTTGTGCGAATCCCCTCTTGAGAGGGGCGGAGGGCTGTATTTATGAAAGCGAATAACACACCCTGCCACAACACTGCCTAACGCTCACCCCCCTCAAGAGGGGAACTGAAAGATGCCCAATGAACTAATGAACCATTGAACAAATGAACATCAATAAAATTATCGCCTCTATATTTGGCATCGGCTTTTTAAAAGGTGGCGGTACCTATGCGGCTATAGTAACCTGTGGGTTTATCTGGTTGTTATGGCAAAGCCCCGTGTTGCAAAATCCCTGGTACCTGTTTGTCATTACCATTGTAATAACCCTGTTGGGTGTTTACGTAAGTAACAAAGTTGAACCCGATTGGGGTGAAGACAGTTCGCGCGTGGTGATCGATGAGGTGGCCGGTATGCTGATAGCCGTGGTGTTTGTGCCCATGAATATTTATACCCTGATCGGCGGACTTATCCTGTTCCGCTTTTTTGATATCGTAAAACCTTTGGGAATCCGTAAAATGGAGGCCCTGCCCAGCGGCACGGGTGTTATGATGGACGATGTACTGGCTGGTGTTTACTCCAATATACTGGTGTGGGTAGGTTACCTGCTTTGGCTCTTTTTTGTAAAATAACATTTTTAATTCCCTCCCCACGGGAGGGGCGCGCCGGATTGTGTTTTGGCAGGGAGGGGTTTATGCGTGCGATAGAAACCCTGTCATGCTTACGAAACCCCTACCTTCCCTTCCCGAGGGAAGGAATCGCACAAGCCCTGACTTTTTAATCTTTAATTCGATCTGTTAATTGGCTACAAATTCCCTTTCCTGATCTCTTCCACCGCGTAATTAGCCGCCCTTGCAGTCAAAGCCATATATAATATCGACGGACTTTGGTTGCCGGTGCTGGTCATGCAGGCGCCATCGGTCACAAATACATTTTTGCACAGGTGTAGTTGATTCCATTGATTGAGCAGTGAGGTTTTAGGATCTTTACCCATGCGCACACCACCCATTTCATGAATATCGAGGCCGGGCGCTTGTTTGTTCTCATGCTTTTCAATGTTGGTACAGCCGGATCGTTTCAGCATTTCGGCACTTTGGGTTAAAAAATCCTGGATCATGCGTTCATCGTTATCATCATATTCCACGGAAGTAATCAATAGTGGTATACCCCACTGATCTTTTTGATCTTTACTCAGACGAACATGGTTGCTTTCTTTGGGAATGGTTTCGCCTTGCAGGTACATGTACACCTGCCATGGTCCGGGTTCGGTTAAGGCATCTTTATAGTTGCCGCCAATTTCACCAACGGGTTTTTCGGTAGGGTGTTGGTGGCGATAGGCTCCCATAAAAGTAGTAAATCCACCTTTATAATCGGTATCCTGACGTTGCAGGTTGCGATAATTAGCCAGGATCAGCTCCGTAGGGTTGCGGCCAAAATAGTACCGGTCTAAAAAGCCGTCCATGCTGGCAGTTACCGATGCGCGGTAGTTTTGGAAGGCCACATACTTGCCCAACAATCCATTATCATTTCCAAGCCCGTTAGGGAAACGTGCAGAGGTGGAATTCAGCAAGATGAGATTGGTGTTCAGCGCAGAGGCATTCATAAAAATGATCTTCGCTTTATATTCTATTGCCTCTTTTGTGTTGGCATCAATTACTTTAACACCCGTGGCCTTGCGCAGCTTTTCATCATAAATAACGGAGTGCACTACCGAAAATGGCCTGACGGTGAGATTTCCGGTACGCTTAGCCCAGGGTAGTGTGGAGCTTACGGAACTGAAATAACCACCAAACGGACAGCCCCGCATACACAGGTTGCGTGCCTGGCATTTGCCGCGTCCCTGATCCAGATGGAGCTGATTGGGTTTGGTTAAGTGCGCCCAGCGCGCATGCACCAGGTGCCGGTCGGGATAGTTTTCACTGATCTTTTTGCTGACTAACTCCTGCACGCAATTCATATCGAAAGGAGGCAGAAACTCGCCATCGGGCATGGATTCGATGCCATCTTTATTACCACACACGCCGATAAATTTTTCTACGTGCGAATACCAGGGCGCTACATCATCGTAACTAATAGGCCAGGCAATGCCATAGCCAAACCGCTCGGGATTGATAAATTCATATTTGCTCCAGCGCTGGCAGGCGCGCCCCCAGGTAAGTGACTTGCCGCCAACCTGGTACCCACGTATCCAGTCAAATGGTTTTTCCTGTATATAAGGATGGTCTTTATCTTTTATAAAAAAATGCGCATCGTCTTCACCAAAACCCGCCGCTTTGCTGATCAATGGGTTCTCATCCAAAAACTCCCGGGTCATTTGCCCGCGGTGTTTAAACTGCCAGGGATCCAGGGTAGCGGTTGGATAGTCTTTGATATGCTCTACATTACGACCGCGTTCCAGTACCAGGGTTTTTAAACCCAGCTCGCATAATTCCTTGGCGGCCCAGCCACCACTGATGCCAGAGCCTATAACAATGGCATCATAAGTTAAATGATCTGCTGTTTGCTGTGGTTTTTTTGGTTGATCGGGCATAGTGATTGGGTATTATATGTAAAAACTATTCGATGTTTTATTTATATAGATTTTGTCGATATTGGTGTGTAGCTGTTCTTTTATTTTACTCCTTATTCAACTTTTCTGCCGCGCTATGATCTAAAAAGATCTGTGCGTTTGGCAGGGTTTGAAAGATAGATGCCGGTACATCCGTTGTTACCGGGCCGTTTAGGGCCTGCGCTATGATGCCCGCCTTTTTCGCTCCACTAGCGATCAGCATCGGTGTCCGGGCTTCGGCCAAATGACGAAGTCCCAGGGTGATCCCTTCAGTTAATTGTGGTTGCTGTGTAAAATATTTTTTGGCTACATCGATGGTCACGGGAGCTAATGCGGAGTGATGAGCATAGTTATTAAAATCCGTACCGGGCTCATTCAAGCCGATATGTCCGTTCATCCCAATACCTACGATCATCATATCCAAGCCACCGAGATCCTGAATATGCTTATTCATTTTTTCACACTCTTCATCAAGATCAGCAGCCTTGGCATCAAAAAAACTCAGCTGTGCGGGTGCTATCTTTAACAGGGAAAAGAAATGTTCATGCAGGTAATGACTGCAGCTGCCTTCATCATTTTTATCCATGCCTATCCATTCATCCAAACCCACAAAATGCGTGCGACTAAAATCTATCTTCCCCTCCTTGACATATTGTACCAGGAATTTAAACATCCCGGTAGGTGATTCGCCTGAAGGGAAGCAGATCAGTGAATCGGGTTTCTGTTTGATTTGCCGCCATACCCAATAAGCTGCCGCTGATGATAACGAATCGTAATCTTTATACCGTTGTATAGTCATGCCCGCTTATTGATGTTTTAACCAAAGGTCGATAGGTTTGGCTACTTTAGCCGAAAATGGCAGGTTTATCTTTTTACCTACTCCGGCAGAGGCATAAGCCGCGTAAATGATCTCCAGAACAGCCCTGCCGTCTTCACCGGTTACCAGCGGAGTTTTATCGTGGCGCACACAATCAATAAAGTGTTTCAGCTCATGCGGGTAACCCTGGTTAAAGGCCTCTTCAAAAATGGTGAAGCTCCAGCCTTTGGAAGTATCGGCCTTTTCCATGGCATAGCCATATCCTTCCCGGCTATAAGTTACCGCAGCGTTGCCCATAAACAGATCGGCATAAATTACGCCCCCGGTACCATAAATCTCGCAACGATCATCCATGCCGCCGTGTTTGGCCCAGCTGTTTTCGGCTACGGCGGTCACCCCATTCTCAAACTCCACAATAATCACCGAGTTATCTTCGCCCTTGGTACGGCCTTTATGAAATACGGTGCTCATGGTGGCGTACACATTGCTCACCTTAGCATGATCAAGCATCCACCTGAACCAACCCAGTGCATGGCAGCCCATATCCATAATAACACCACCGCCAGCCAGGTTAATATCATAAAACCAATCACTATGCGGACCCGAATGTTTTTCGCCCTGTTTCAGCATAAAAACTTCGCCTACGGCACCGTCTTTAACCAATTGCCGGGCACGCTCATATTTTGGCGCGAAGCAAAGCTCCTCGGCATACATCAATTTTACCTTATTGGCTTTGCAAACGGCTATCATCTCATCAGCTTCTTCCAGCGTTAAGGCCAGCGGCTTTTCAATAATAATATGTTTACCGGCATTAGCCGCCTTAATGGTGGCTTGTGCATGCAGGTAATTGGGCAGGCAAATATCCACCACCTCGCAACCCGACTCGGCGATGAGCTGATCGATATCATCAAACCATTGGGCTATCTCATATTTTTCGGCAAAGGCTTTGGCTTTATCCGGGTTACGGGCATATACGGCTACCACTTCGGCTTCAGGTATAAAGCGATGGTACGATTCCATGTGGATATCGGTAATAAAACCGGCTCCGAGTATGGCTACTTTGGTTCTGTTCATAGGCATATAAAGTTCAACAAAAGAAAGGGTGATACCTGTCTTTTTTACAATAAATCATATTTAAGCGCCGGGATTAAAAGGGGCGGCCTTACAATTGGTATCCGGAATTATTTATTCAAGATTACTGAATTAAATACTAAATCAAAAAAACTAATTAAAGTTTTAAAAAAGGGTTTAGCATTAATAAAAGGCGGCATTTGGATGGTCTGCCGCAACGGCGCTGATTTATTTTCGGTTGCTAACATTTGCAATTTAAAAAGTTAATACATAGTATTGTGTAATATTGACACAATGATTGTTATTTGCTGTTAATTAGACATTTATAACCAATAAATAAGCGCTAACCTTTTTAATCCTAATCAATGAGAATAAGCTACAAACTCGGTGTCGCGCTGATGATGGCGTGTGCTGCCGGCAATTTCCATACAGCTGTGCAGGCGCAAAGCAAACCACAGACGCCGCAACTGCGTGCCAATAATGTAAAGCAGATCATAGCTGCTATGACGCTGGAAGAGAAGTCGAAACTGGTAGTGGGCATGGGCTTTAAAATGCCCGGCATGCCACCGCCATCAAAAGATAAAATGAATGAGCCGATAGATATCGGCGGGTTCAAATTGCCCCCATCTGATCCGGATGCTTACAATATACCAGAGAAGGTGCCCGGTGCGGCTGGTCGTACTCATGGCATTGCCCGCCTGGGTATCCCATCCATGACCGTATCCGATGGGCCTGCCGGCTTAAGGATCGAGCCGATCCGCAATGGCGATAAATCAAAAACGTATTATGCAACCGCCTTCCCGGTGGCAACCCTGCTGGCATCAAGCTGGGATACTGAATTAGTAAATAGGGTTGGCGTGGCCTTTGGTAACGAGGTACGCGAGTACGGGGTGGATATCCTATTGGCTCCCGGCTTAAACATTCACCGTAATCCATTGGGCGGCCGTAATTTTGAGTATTACTCAGAAGATCCGCTGATTGCCGGTAGCATGACCGCCGCCATTGTTAACGGGGTGGAATCAAACGGCGTGGGTACATCCATCAAACACTACGCCGCCAACAACCAGGAAACCAACCGTAACAGCATCAATACCATTGTAAGCGAAAGGGCCATGCGCGAACTATATCTGCGCGGCTTTGAGATAGCAGTGAAAAAAGCACAACCCTGGACAGTGATGTCGTCCTATAACAAGATCAACGGGACTTTTACCTCGCAAAGGCATGACCTTTTAACCACCATCCTTAAAAAAGAATGGGGCTTTAAAGGCTTTGTAATGACCGACTGGTTTGGCGGTGCCGATCCGGTAGCGCAAATGAAAGCCGGTAACGACCTCATCATGCCGGGTAGCCCTACACAGTCGGCGGCTATTGTGGCCGCGGTTAAAAATGGTACGCTGGATATCAACCAGCTCAATGCCAACGTGGAGCGGATCCTGAACATCATCATCAAATCGCCATCGTTCACCAAATACAAATATTCTGATAAGCCCGATCTGATTGGTCATGCTAAAGTTGCCCGCGAAGCTGCGGCCCAAGGCATGGTATTGCTAAAAAATGACGACCATGCTTTGCCTATAAAAGGAGCTAAAAGAGTAGCCGTATTTGGCAATACTTCCTACGATATTATTGCAGGAGGTACCGGCAGCGGCGATGTTAATAAAGCGTATACTATTTCGTTGATGCAGGGCCTGGCCAATGCCGGTTATAAGCTACAGGAAAAACTGTCAAAAAGCTATGCCACTTACCTTGCCGAAATGAAGCTGAAACAACCTAAACCTAAAAATTTCTTTGACCATCCTGCGCCTATCCCCGAAATGGACGTAGCCGGTATTGTAGCCGACGAGGCCAATGGTGCTGATGCTGCCCTGATCACCATAGGCAGAAATGCCGGTGAGGGTGCCGACCGTAAACTGGAGAATGACTATTACCTATCTGACGCGGAAAAATCATTGATCAAAACCATTGCATGCGCGTTTCATGCCAAAGGCAAAAAAGTGACGGTAGTGTTAAACATTGGTGGTGTAATTGAAGTTGCCAGCTGGCGCGACGAGGTAGATGGTATTTTACTGGCCTGGCAACCTGGCCTGGAAGCGGGCAACGCTATTGCCGATGTGCTGAGCGGTAAGGTAAATCCATCTGGCAAATTAGCTACCACTTTCCCGGTTGATTATAAAGATGTGCCATCGGCCAATAATTTCCCGGGCACGCCTGCCGATAAACCCGAGCAGGTGGTTTATGAAGAAGGTATTTATGTGGGTTATCGTTATTACGACGCGGCTAAAGTTAAACCGGCTTACGAGTTTGGCTATGGTTTATCATACACCAGTTTTAAATTTAGCGGGTTGAAACTGAGCTCAGCCAATTTTACCAATAGCATTACAGCCACTGTAACCGTAAAAAACACTGGCGATGTAGCTGGTAAAGAGGTGGTACAGCTATACCTGGCCGCTCCTAAAAAAGATCTGGATAAACCTGAAGATGAATTGAAAGCCTTTGGTAAAACCCGCCTGTTGGCTCCCGGTCAGTCGCAGACGTTGAGTTTTGTGATCAAAGCTGCCGACCTGGCTTCTTTTTATACTAACAGGCAAGCCTGGATAGCCGATGAAGGTAAGTATGAGGTGAAAGTTGGTTCGTCATCAAGAATGATCGAAGAAAAAGCATCCTTTAAACTAGCTAAGGATATTACGGTTGAGAAGGTGAATAAAGCCCTGGTACCGGAGCAAGCTATCAAGGAACTGAAACTATAAGTTAGAGTCAAGAAGTTAGAATCAAGAGATAAGACAAACCGCCATTGCAACATCATCAATATGTTGTGATGGCATTTATAACTAACCTGCTTAAATTTTATGGCGAACCAATTTAAACTCATAGCCTTGCTGGGTCTGTTGCCTGCAACCGTAGCGATGGGCCAAACCAAATGGACAGAAAAAAGATCTGGCGACGTTGTTTGGGTGACTAATTCCGGCGGGCAAAACTTGGGCTATTCCACCACGTCAGGCGTAAAAATATTAACGGTGAATGGCCTGGCTTTTAAGGACCTGAACAAGAACGGCAAGCTGGATAAGTACGAGGACTGGCGCCTGCCGGTTGATGTACGGGCGAAAGACCTGGCCTCAAAAATGAGCGTGGAGCAAATTGCCGGCCTGATGTTATATAGCAAGCATCAGCCTATACCCGCCGCACCTGCCGGGCCTTTTGCGGGGACTTATGGTGGTAAGGTGTTTGCCGAAAGCGGTGCCAAAGCTTATGATCTGTCCGATCAGCAAAAGCAGTTTTTGGAAAAAGATAACGTTCGGCATGTGCTGATCACTTCGGTACAAAGCCCGGAGGTGGCCGCGCAATGGAATAATAACGCGCAGGCCTTTGTGGAGGGTTTAGGATTGGGTATTCCCAACAATAACAGCTCCGACCCGCGACATGGTACTGTGGCTACTGCCGAGTTTAATGCGGGTGCGGGTGGCTCGATCTCGATGTGGCCGGGTTCGCTGGGTTTTGCCGCTACCTTCGATCCAAAGGTGGTGGAAGATTTTGGCCATATAGCCGCGTTGGAATACCGGGCTTTGGGCATTGCTACCGCGCTTTCGCCGCAGGTAGATATCGCCACCGATCCGCGCTGGTGGCGGGTGAGCGGTACTTTTGGCGAAGATCCGCAGCTCTCGGCCGATATGGCCCGGGGGTATATCGATGGTTTCCAAACCTCCGTTGGCGATAAAGAGATTGCCGGTGGTTGGGGGTACGGTAGCGTGAACGCCATGGTAAAACACTGGCCCGGTGGTGGTGCCGGTGAAGGCGGCCGCGACGCGCATTATGGTTATGGCAAATACGCCGTTTATCCGGGCAACAATTTTAAACAACATTTGATCCCCTTTACCGAAGGCGCCTTTAAGCTGAAGGGCAAAACAGGTATGGCGGCATCGGTGATGCCTTACTATACGATATCCTTTAACCAAGATACCAAGAATAAAGAGAACGTGGCTAATAACTATAACTCTTACATTATTAATGACCTGCTCCGGAAAAAATATCATTTTGACGGCGTGGTATGTACCGACTGGCTGGTGACGGGTGATGAAACCGCGGTCGATCAGTTTTTGTCGGGTAAATCATGGGGTGTTGAAGGACTGACGGTAGCGCAGCGTCACTACAAGGTTTTGATGGCCGGGGTGGATCAGTTTGGTGGTAATAACGAAGTAGCGCCGGTGGTGGCTGCTTACCAGATGGGGGTAAAAGAACATGGCGAAACCTTTATGCGGGGCAGGTTTGAGCAGTCGGCAGTACGGTTGCTAAGGAATATATTCCGTACCGGGCTTTTTGAAAATCCATACCTGGATCCGCAAGCATCAAAAAGTATCGTAGGCAATCCCGATTTTATGAATGCCGGTTACCAGGCGCAATTGAAATCTATTGTACTGCTGAAAAATAAGGGTAATATTCTGCCTTTGCAGAAAAACAAAACGGTGTATGTGCCTAAGCAATTTACCCCGGCGGGCAAAAACTTCCTGGGTATGCAAACCCCCGAAAAACTGGAATACCCCGTGAATATAGAAACAGTAAAAAAATATTTTAAAGTGACCGAAAATCCCGACGAGGCAGATTATGCCCTTGTGTTTATCAACAGCCCAAACAGCGGCGGAGGTTATAACAGTGAGGATGCCAAAAATGGCGGCAACGGTTATGTACCGGTAAGCTTGCAATATCAAAAATATACCGCGACCGATGCCCGTGCAACCAGCATAGCCGGTGGCGATCCGCTGGAGAAATTTACCAACCGTACCTATAAAGATAAATCGGCAACGGCTATCAACGTAACCGATCTGGCTATGGTGAATGATACCTATACCAAAATGAAAGGCAAGCCGGTTATTGTTTCGGTTAATATGGCCAACCCTATGGTGTTTTCGGAATTTGAAAAGAATGCCAATGCCATTGTGGTTGACTTTGGCGTACAGGGACAGGCTACATTAGATATACTGACGGGCAATAGCGAGCCATCAGCATTGTTACCACTGCAAATGCCCGCTGATATGCAAACGGTTGAAAAGCAGTTTGAGGATGTGCCCCATGATATGAAATGCTATGTGGATGATCAAGGCAATACCTATGATTTTGGTTTCGGTTTGAACTGGAAAGGCGTTATTAATGATGCCCGTACAGTGAAGTATAAAAAGGGGGTGTTAAAACCATAGGCAAAGGATAACCATCCGATAACAAGGTTGTCATTTCGAACGAGACACGAGGAGAAACTATCTCTCGACCGGAGGGAGAAATCTTCTGAGATTTGCAATTGAAGCAGTGCATTACGCAGAAGATTTCTCCTCACTCCGCCGCTTTGTCCGTCGCAGTTTGTCGAAATGACAACTTTTTATAAAATACAATAGACCGACACTTATGAACTTTTACCTATCCCCAAAATTCTTCAGTAGATGCAACCGGGGAAAGCAACTCGAGCACGGGTTCAATTTCGAGACCGCTAGCCCAAAGGTCTTCGTCAAACTTTTTGAATGATGCTAAAGAGGTCAGTAACTCATGGTCGGCCTCATTTTCAAACTGGTCAAAATGCATAAATGTCTTTCCATCGGGCAACAGCCAGCAGCCGTATTTAATTCCAGGATGGTTGAGTTCTTTTAACTCTTTTACAATATCAGCAATATTGGCCTGGTTTATAGGCGCAAATTCGGGCCGGGTGGTGTAGTGTACTCTTACTATTTTCATGCTCGTCAGCTTTAATTATGATGGTATAAAATTACCTGCTTAACAGCAACTGTAAAACGGGCAAAAAAGACTTTTTACAGGGTGTTTTGCGACAAAGTAACAAAGCAGCGCATCATGATATTAGGCAAAAAGCCAGCGGCAAAGCCTTTACCAGATAAGGCAGCTTTAGATTTTATGTTGAAAGAGATGAGTAAGTAAAGACAGATAGACGATTAATTCTTCTGCTGTTTGATCAGGTTTTCCAGCGCCTGGAGGTGCTTTTTAAAGGCAATTCGCCCTTTTTCGGTAACGGAGTAGCGGGTGTTGGGTTTGCGGCCGATAAAGCTTTTTTGCACCTCCATATAAGCCTCTTTTTCCAGGGCTTTCAGGTGCGATGCGAGGTTACCATCGGTCAAGTCCAACAACTCCTTAAGCGAGTTAAAGTCGTAGCTTTCATTGGCAACCAATACGCTCATGATCTGCAGGCGTATGCGATTTTCAAATGCTTTATCAAACTGGTCTAACGATATTTTCACGAATCGTATTTAAAGTGCATCACGGTGCCGTATATAATATGCAGCACGCCAAAACCGATGGTCCATAGCAGGAGGCCATATCCTGGTATCAGCGCGGCAAGCAAACCTAATAAAATCTCTATTATCCCCAAACTCTTTACGCCCGAATAGGTGTAATGGCTGCCGGCAACCAAAGCCAGACCATAAAATATGAGCGTGGCCGGGGCAACAATACCATAATGGCCATGGTAAATGAGGATGAAAGTGAACAAACCACCGCTTACCAGTGGGATGGCCATATTGATCAGCAATCTTTTGCTGCCTGTGCTAAAGAAAGGTTGCCCGTTCTTTTGCGACTTTCTATAGGAAAGCCAAAAACCGGTGCCGATAGAAAGAACAAGAACAGCGAAAGCCACTAAAAACAACTCTGTGATAGATACCACGTTGTGATGTTCATAATCACCGGATTTTAGCAGGTTGTAGCCAATGCCCGCCCCAATAAGGGCATAAATTCCCGCCATAACGCCCGACAAGCCGCTAAGCGAAATGAACTTGGCCGAACGCTCCATCAGGT
The DNA here is from genome assembly GCF_059567985.1 of Mucilaginibacter sp. BGA-UO-ETr-C110. Taxonomy (NCBI): domain Bacteria; kingdom Pseudomonadati; phylum Bacteroidota; class Sphingobacteriia; order Sphingobacteriales; family Sphingobacteriaceae; genus Mucilaginibacter; species Mucilaginibacter sp. BGA-UO-ETr-C110. The sequence goes on along the minus strand of NZ_JCAQPB010000002.1, from coordinate 4,741,620 downwards.
CGCGGATGGAACTGAGCTCGGCATGAATGTCTTTTTCTTCCATTGAAAGTGCTTTGATTTTCAAAGTTATTAAGATAATTTGAAATGGCAAGGGTGATAATACGTTTTTCTCTCTGCGCGTCATTGCGAGGAGGAACGACGTGGCAATCACTATGCTGTACAGGGCAGAGCAGTTTGGCATGGCGTATACCCGCTCTTGGCCGCGGGAGGGCCTTTACTTTGTCGCCACAAAGTAACCAAGACCGAGCGCAGCGAGATAATGAGCACCAATAAAAAACAAATAACTGCGAATAACGCTTTCAGCCGAAAGGCTTCTTTGCGCTCCTGGCCTTTGCCCTGCAAACCGGGCAGAACCAGGGCCGCAATTATTTGCCCCGCTTCGCTCGCTCAAGCCCCGTTCTTCTGCAAAACTTGCTATGCCCCGCATCCGCACAAGCCACCATTGTTCTGCCCGCTTTCGCCCGAAGCTTATCTGCTGACGGGAAAATCAATAATTCAATAAATCAATAATTCAATAATTAAACTGCGTTAGCGATAGCAGCGGATACCGGCCCGTGGCTAATGCCTTGTGGCGTATAAGCGGATAGCGCGTGCCGGAGGCAACGCCCTTATTAGCGTCAAGAAAACCAACTCAATAATTAAAAATCGTGGTAATCCTTAAACGGCGGAGCCCTCTTGAACGCAAAAAAAAATTAATCCGTGAAAAATCCCTTTAATCAAGGTTCAGAAAAATTCAATAATTAAGCTTCTCTACCCCACGTTTTCCCGGCAACAAACGAAGAGCCCTATAAGACATAACTCAAATGAGGATACCACGTGATGAAAGAAGAAAAAATGAAGTGGTGATTTTTTAATTATATTTTCAATAATTATTGAAAATTCAAAATAAATAGTAATTTTGTGTTGTTGAATCATCAGAACATAAAATTATAGCAGTATGAAAACGCTAAAAGATCATGTGGTACTTTTTGATGCTGAATGCCCTATGTGCAGTGTATATACCAAAGCTTTTGTTAAAACAGGCATGTTGGCCGGCGATGGCCGGCAGGCTTATCAGCAGGTGTCCGAAAATAGCTGCCCGGTGTACGATCGCCAGCGCGCTGCTGATGAAATTGCCCTGGTCAACCTAAAAACCGGCGAAGTAACCTATGGCATCAAAAGCCTGTTTAAAATAATAGGCAATACATGGCCGGTATTCGCGCCCCTGTTCGCGTTTAAGCCATTTGTATGGCTCATGAGCAAGCTTTACGCTTTTATATCACACAACAGGCGGGTTATTATCCCGCCGAATAAAGATGGCGATGGTTTTGAATATCAGCCTACGTTTAAACTACGTTACCGTATAGCTTACCTGCTGTTTACCTGGTTTATTGTGGGCTACACGCTTACCGCCTACGCGCATTTACTGAGCCCAACGGTGCCTTTAGGCAATGCTTACCGTGAGTATATGATATGCGGCGGGCAGATCATTGTCCAGGGAACAGTGATGAGCTTTTGGGACCGCCGCCAAACCTGGACCTACCTGGGCAACATGATGACCATTTCTTTGGCAGGCAGTTTGCTGCTTTTAATTCCAATGGTAATAAACCATTGGCTTCAATTCGGGTCTGAAGTGTACGCCTTGTATTTTATGGGAGTGGCCGGATTAATGTTTCTGGAACACATCCGCAGAACTAAGCTATTGAACCTGGGTTGGACATTGACCATTACCTGGGTTGCATACCGTATTATTTTATTGGCACTGATCTTAAACCTGAACTAATGAAAACCTACAAAAAAATTGTACTCGCCGGCGGTAATGGCTACTTAGGTACCGTACTGGCAAACTATTATAAAGACAAGGCAAACGAAGTGATCATACTGGCCCGTAAACAGGCTAAAACGGTGGATAACATCCGTACGGTAGTTTGGGATGGTAAGGCCGAAAACGGCTGGACAGTACACCTGGCCGGTGCCGATATGCTGATAAACCTTTGCGGGAAAAATGTAAACTGCCGATATACCGAAAAAAACAAGGCCGAGATCATTACATCACGTGTTTTACCTACCGAGTTGCTTGGCCACGCCATACATAAAATGAGCAACCCGCCAAAGTTGTGGATCAATGTAACTTCAGCCACGATATACCGTCATGCAGAAGACCATCCGCAGGATGAGGAAACTGGTGAAATTGGTTATGGCTTTTCTATCGACGTTTGTAAAATATGGGAGGAGGTTTTCCTGAAAAGCGAAACCCCACATACCCGCAAGATCGCTTTACGTATGGGCATTGTGTTGGGTCGCAGCGATAGTGTTTTTCCGAGATTGCTTAATCTGGTCAGGTTTGGTCTTGGAGGTAAACAAGGAACCGGGGAGCAGTACATTGCCTGGGTGCATGAACATGATGTTGCCCGCAGCACCGAATGGTTGCTTGATCATCCAGAAATTGAAGGGGTTGTTAACTGCACCGCGCCCGCCGCCATAAAAAATGCCGATATGATGCATACTATACGCAAAAGCTATGGGATGCCATTTGGCTTGCCCGCACCGGAATGGCTGCTTGACATTGGGGCCGTAGTGATTGGTACCGAACCCGAGTTGATCCTAAAAAGCCGCTGGGTAAAACCCAAACGCCTGCTGGATTCTGGTTTTACCTTCCAATATGAAAAAGCCGAATATGCCGTGCACGATATTTTGAGTATTAAAGGGTGAGGGGGCTTGTCATGCTGAACTTGTTTCAGCATGACACGTGCAGAGCAAATATGCATGCTCATTACCTGGCTTGTGGGATCCCGAAATAAATTCGGGATGACGGGCAGGGTTGCCTTTTAATCGTTCTTTTCCCCTGCTTTTTTCTTCACCTCCTTGGTCATTTTCAAGGTCAGGAAAAGCAGCAGGCCCGCGGCTACCACAATGGCAATCCATATAAACACCGTATAATCACGGCCAGCTTTTATAGGCTGTTTGGCTTGATAGTCGGCGTTTTGACTAACCGCCTCATGATTTATCTGTGGGGTATTATCCTGGATGCTGTCTGCAAAAAATTTAAGGTCGTATTCTGGGGCCTGTATCAATTGATCTCCTGTCAGCAAGCGGTAGCTTTGTTTGCCATCCAGGTAACTGATCAACGACTCTGCAGATTGGTAGGCCTTTGCACCTGTAATGGTTAAAGGCAAATTATCGCCATTGCTTATTTGTACCAACAGCTGATTGGTTTTCGCGGCTATCAGCAGGTCGGTAGCTTTGGTGGAGTTCAGTTCCGCTTCGCCAAGCAATTGTTTATTATGCCCGCTAACCTGGTAAACCGAAACGTCGCGCTTAAAATATTTCGGTGCGGTAACGTTTAAATGCAGCTTATTGACCTGGTAGTTATCATTCAGCTTTAGGGTGATGTAGGTGGTTTTATTGCTGTCAGTACGGGTTAATTGAACAGGAGGAATGGCTACATAGCTTAAAGTAGCCGCATACTCTGTATACACACCAGCCTGCAAAAACTTGATGGGCGTTTTGTTTTTATCATTCACCAGCAATTTCAAATACCGGTAATTACTTGCCGGAAACGAGAGTGATTGCATGTAAGTGCCCTCGCTATTCACTACGGCTTCCTGTAGCGGGATATCTTCCTGAATGGCAAACCATTGTTTCAGATCGTCGCTGCCTACTAAATTTACTTTGCGTTGTACGGCTGTGTTTTGAAGCTTTATCCATAGGCGATCAAGCGCCAGGCCCGTTTTATTTTCTACAATAAAGGTGGTGCCGGTATCGGTACTCAGCCTGGCATCAACGGGGTTAAAAACCACAAAGCTTTTTTGATCTTTCTGAGGCAGGCTGCCTGCCTGTATATAAGGCATAAAATTACCTTTGGCATCAACTATCCGGATATCGGACAAGTCGGCTTTGGCTTTCGCTATAAAAGCAGGCTGCAGGCTGATACGATAAAAACCGGTGTTGTCCACCTTGGGCAAGGTAGCCTGGTATTTGAAATTTTGTTGTGCTGATGCCGATAGCACCAGTCCGCAAAATAGCGTCGTGAGGGTTAATATTTTATTCATCCTTAGGTTTGGCTTCATCATCAACAATAATTTTTTTAACCTTTTGGTACATGAACGATATCACCAGCAGTATGATACCCAGGCAAAAGAAAGCTGCTATTTTGCCTGCCACCGGTATGTTATTAATATCGAACAAAAATAATTTAAGCAGCGTTAATGAAAACAGACTTAACGATACAATTCGCATCACCCGTAACTTATGGCGCATTCCCAGCCACATCAGTGCAAAAGATAATAGTCCCCATAAAATAGGCAGCCCGGTTTTAATGTAAACTGTTTCGATACGATCAATGGAATGACTATTACTATAAAATACCAGGTTGCTGAGCAGGCTTATCTCCAAACTTAAAAACAATACCACGGCCGCGCTGATGAGCCAGGTGAAGATCACTTTCATCCTAGCATCCAGGTTTTTCTGACTCAGGCGAATGATGCGGTAAAATAAAAGACCAACAAAAATGGCCGCTATCCAATGCGCCGTGAAATGACCTGCCGGCACTTTTTGCTGCTTCAGCATGATGCGTTGCAGGGCGAAAAATTCGGGAGTTAAGACCAGGTAAACCGTAACACATACCATGAGTATGGCCAGCCTTATTTTTTCATTAAAGTTGAGGGCTTTTACTTTTAACGATACCAGGTAATACGTATACACAAACACGGGCGTGTACAGCATCATGTATAATATATTAAGTGAGGTATAGGGGAAATGATTTACAAACTGATGGTTAACCTCAAATAAGCCACTTAAAAACAAAAGCGCCAAAGCCGTTATACTGAAAACATGGCGGTCAACAGCTATGCCTTTTACCGTGGTCGGTTCTTCTTTACCTGCCAATAGCGATAACAGGTATGAGCTGATGGCCGCAACCAGTGTAGTTATAAAGCCTTTATTGGCAATAACGGTGAGACTTAAGTTATTGTCTACGTATATCTGGTACCAATCCATCAGGAGGCTCAGCAGCATGGCTACCCAAAGCAGCAAAGACGTAAGCTTCATTAACTGGATAGACGAACGCTGGTACAACCAATATAATAACACGGTTTCAGATGCCCAGAAAATAGTAATACTATGGCCATGCAGCTGTATAGGTGCCGCCAGCGAAATGAAGGTTAGCGTAATGCCGATGAGCAGGTACAATATATTGGTATCCACCTTGCGGTTGCGGAATAACAGGTAGGATAACACCAGGTTAACCACGCCCAGGCTTATACAAAACAAGCCCCGGAACTGCTCTTCTTTCATCACCGTAAGCAGGTATAAACCGGCAGCAAAATAAAGCGCGGTGTTGCTGAGCAGGATAGTAAAATCAGAGGCGATGAATTTTTTGTTCTCCTTAACGTTATGCGCCACATTGATAATAAAGTACAGCACATAAAAAATACTGGCGTAAATAAAGCCGATATGATAGCTTGGCGCGGTAAGTGTATACAGCACCGATGCGAAGACGATCACCGTAAACACAAAGCTGATGATGTTGAGGACCCGCCAGGCTTTAAAGTAGGAGATGATGAGCAAGCCGGTGTTAAGTATCAGCAGGTATATAAATAAGGCATCGTAATTGGCATGCCCGGTACTTACCATGAACGGACTGGCAAAGCCGCCTACCAGGGCTATCACCGCCAGCTCTTGCTTATCGTACAGCAAGGATAGCAGTACCGCGAAAATGGTGATCACGATCAAAATGATGAACGCTACCGTTTGACTAAATAGATTGAATTGGTGAAAAGCCAGCGTTATGGTAAAATAAAACACGGCTAAACCGCCACCCACTAATACCGAACTAAACGCTTTATAACTATTGCGCAAACGATGCGCGATGCCAATTAAAATGGCCCCACATACAACGCCGATGCCCACGCGTCCGATTGGCCCTACCCAATCATTATCAATAGCGTATTTCACAAAAAAGCCAATGGCTAAAACCAGTATGGCAATACCAATTTTGTTGATCAGGTTTTCGCCGATGAATTTTTCCAGGTCGGGATGGCTTTCAAAGAAAGATGGTTTCGGCTCTTTGGGTTTTGGCGGAGTAAAGTCTCCGGTTTTAACCGGTCGGTGGATGGCAGATAAGCTATCTGATATTACCTCAGGCTGCCGTTCAATATGATCGGGTTTAATAAATGTCGGCTCCGGTTGTGGTTCTTGCGGAACAACAGGTTCTGGTTGGGGTATATTAACCGGTTCATCATGCGGAACTACAGTAGGTGTTTCGCTGATGGTGGGTTTGGCTTCCTCGGCCTTTTTAGCCGGTTCATCAGATGATCTGTAAAACTTAAGTGCATCTGTTAACCGTTTTAATTCAGCTAATTTATTGTCAATATCGCTCAACTTACGGTTGGTATCCGTTTTGTTGCCTACTATTAAAAATATAATCAGGAGTAGTATACATATCGTTAAAATGTCCATGGGCATAGGTTTGGCAAAAGTTAAAGATAGATGATTTATGCAAGGCAATCACAAAAAAATTATTTAGCAGCGGTTTGGGAGGATCCCCTCATTTCACTCCATCGGTATTATGACGGTTGACTTTCTTTTTATTGACAGCGGTAATTATTAAATTTAAAGGCTATGAAAAACATTTTGATATTGCTCTTTTTATTGCCCTTAACTACGCTGGCTCAGCAAAACTATCCGGCCTCCATTGATAATTTTATGCAGGCCCAGGTTACGGTAAATAGCTTCAACGGGAATGTATTGATTGCAAAGGCCGGAAAAGTGATCTATCAAAAGGCATTTGGGTACCGTAACTACGATACTAAGCAGCTGCTTGATACCAATTCTGTATTTGAATTAGCTTCTGTTTCCAAACAATTTACAGCTATGGGGATCCTGCTTTTATGGGAAAGAGGGAGGCTGTCTTTAACAGATACCTTGCGAAAATTTTTCCCGAAGCTTCCGTACAAAAGAGTAACTATACAAAACTTGCTCACACACACGTCGGGTTTGCCCGATTATATGACCGCGATGGAGCATAAATGGGATCATAAAAAGATCGCGTTTAATGATGACATGATCAATTTTCTCGCTTCGCAAAAAGTTCCTGCAAATTTTGCTCCGGGCAAAAAGTTTGAGTATTCCAATACCGGTTATGCTATGCTGGCCAGCATCATTGAAAAAGTATCCGGGTTAACCTATTGGTATTTCATGCATACAAACATTTTTGGCCCCTTACGGATGGATCATTCACAGATCTATAATACCAGGCGCTCAGCAAAAAAGACCATTCCCAATTATGCGTATGGATTTGTTTTTGCAGACAGTTTAAAAAAATATGTACTTCCCGATAGCTTAAAGGAAGATGACGCCGTTTTTTATCTGGATGGAATAGTCGGCGATGGCACTGTTAATTCAACAACCGGCGATCTGTTAAAGTGGGATCAGGCATTAAAAAACCATACTTTATTGAGTCAGGGCGTTCAGAACGAAATGTTTGCAACACAAATTTTGATGGATACGCTGGCTAAAAAATATTATGGTTATGGAGTAAGTATCGGAACAGATCAGTTTGGGGGCTATATTAGTCATAGCGGCGGCTGGCCAGGTTACCATACTATTTTAACACGTTACCCGGTAAAAGATGTTACCATCATCATTTTATCAAATAACGAATCGAATGTTTCCAATATAGCTTATGGTATCACCGGGATCTTGTTCGACGCACAGGTAGCCTTACCCTATGTTCATAAAGAAATAATAGCTACAAATACCAATATGCTCAACAAATACCTGGGTGCTTACTCCCGTAATGTTCAGGGTTTAACTTTAAGCTTCGATATCATCAAAAAGGATGGGAAATTATATCGCCATCAAAATGGGATAGCTGATGTAGAACTAAAACCTGAGTCAAATACCAAGTTTTTTTACGGCGATGGTACCGACCGGCAGATCGAATTTGAAACCGATAAAGCCGGACATATAACCAAAGGCTGGTTTATCAATACAGGCCTGAGATCCGAACTGCATAAGGCAAAAAAAATAGCAGAGGTACGCAGATAGACATTTGCTTTTTACAGATAAGGTAATGCTAAGTCAATTAACTACTTTAGCGATAGTTATAAATCCTATGGCACTAACCATGCTGTAAATGACGATAAAAAAACCTGATGATGAAGCTATTTTTTAAGCACACCCTGCTGCTCTGCTGCTTATTGATCAACGCAACCACCCGGTCGCAAACCATTTCTCCATCGTTGTTACGGGGGCATTGGAAAGCTGTGTGGATAACCGCACCCGACGAGCCTGCAAAAGATTACGGTGTTTATCATTTTCGCAAAAACATCAGTCTGAACACTAAACCCGCCTCGTTTATGGTACATGTATCGGCCGATAACCGGTATAAATTATACGTAAATCAAACGCTGGTATCCCTGGGGCCGGCCCGTGGCGATACCTATTATTGGAACTATGAAACCGTCGACCTGGCCCCATACCTCAAAGCAGGCAACAACAGCATTGCCGCACTGGTTTGGAACGAGGGTGATTACCGCCCCGAAGCACAGATCTCTATCTGCACGGGTTTCATTATGCAGGGTAATACCACCGCAGAAGACATAGTGAATACCGATAAAACCTGGAAATGCATCCGTGATAAAGCTTACCGGCCGCTTACCGGGATAGGTTATCATCCTTATTACGTTGCAGGTCCGGGCGAATTGGTAGATATGAACGCCACCATCAAAAACTGGAACGCCACTGATTTTGACAACAGTTCCTGGAAAAATGCCGTTAAAATCGACTTTGGTAACCCTAAAGGTACCGTGAACGCTTTTGGCTGGATGTTGGTACCCTCGTCGTTACCGCAAATGGAATTGAAATATCAGCGGATCCCCGTGCTCCGTAAAGCGGAAGGGGTAAATGTGCCCAAAACTTTTCCATCAGCAAAAACAACGGTAACAATACCCGCTAATACCACAGCTACTTTCCTGCTCGATCAAACTTATTTAACCAATGCTTTTGTAACGCTTAATTTTAGCAAAGGAAAAAACGCGGCTATCAGACTTACTTATGCCGAATCCATGTTCAACAGTCTGGCTCATGGCATAGTTAAAGGTAACCGGAATGATGTGGACGGTAAAATTTTTGCCGGAAGGCGGGATAGCATTACCGCTGATGGCTCAGCCAGTCAAACATTCACCACCCTGGCCTGGCGTACTTACCGCTACATCCAGCTGCAGGTTAAAACCGCGAATGAGCCTTTGGTTATTGATGATATTTACGGAACATTCACCGGTTATCCCTTCCAGCTGAACGCCAAACTGGAAACCGGCAAGCCCGAAATGCAAAAGATACTGGATATTGGCTGGCGCACCGCCCGCCTTTGCGCCGGCGAAACTTATACCGACTGCCCTTACTACGAGCAGTTGCAATATGTAGGCGATACCCGCATCCAAGCCCTGGTATCCTACTATAATAGTGGCGACGACCGGCTGGCACGCAACGCTATCAACCAGATGGATCAATCGCGTATTGCCGAAGGTTTAACGCTGAGCCGCCACCCATCCTTCTCACCACAGATCATTTCTACCTTTTCATTATGGTACATTGGTATGCTGCATGATTACTGGATGTACCGGCCCGACAGCGCCTTTATAAAAGATAAGCTGGAAGGGGCAAGGGCCGTGCTGGCTTTCTTTGGTAAATACCAACAGGCTGATGGCTCGCTGAAAGATACACCTTATTGGACTTTTGTGGACTGGGTAAACGACAAAGGCTGGGATTTTGGCGAAGCCCCTCAAAGCAAAGAGGGCCACTCGGCGGTATTGGATCTGCAACTGATGTGGGCCTATAACCAGGCTGCCGAAATGGAAGCGAAAATGGGTATGCCCGCCTTCGCCGAAATGTACAAGGCTAAAGCCGCGCAATTAAAAACTACCATTCAAAATAAATACTGGGATGCCGGCCGGCAATTATATGCCGATACCGAAGATAAACAACTGTTTTCGCAGCACACCAATACCCTGGCGATATTAACCGGTATGCTGGCTGATGCCGATGCCGCGGCGGTTTGCAAAAAAATGCTTACCGATACATCCATCACCAAATGCACCATCTACTTTAAATATTATCTGCATCAGGCTTTAATCAAAGGTGGTTTGGGTAACGATTACCTGCAATGGCTGGATATATGGCGCAAGAACATCGATATGGGTCTTACCACCTGGGCCGAGATATCCGATCTGGAGCATAACCGCTCCGACTGTCACGCCTGGGGCGCCAGCCCGAACATCGAGTTTTACCGGACGATATTAGGAGTGAATAGCTATGGCCCGGGCTTCAACAAAATAAAAATAGAACCCCATTTAGGCGACCTGAAAAATGTGAGCGGCGAAATTCCACATCCTAATGGCAAGCTGTCGGTAAAGTACGAATTGGCGAAAAGCAAGTGGACGGTCTGGATCAACCTGCCGCCAAATACATCGGGTGTGTTGGTATGGAAAGGTAAAAGCTATTCGATAAAAGCAGGGGAGAATAAATTAAGCATTTAAAAAAAAGCCAGCGTAGTTGGATAAATTCAAAACCAAAAAGTCAGGAATCCGTTTAAAAAGAATATAAAACTTAAGCCTATCATGTCACTTAAATCACTTTATAAAACACGGTGGACCATAGATGGAAACCGTGTAGCTGTTTATCCTTATGGAGTATCTTACATCCTCGGTACGGTACTGGGCGTCATTTTTGTGGGTATTATGCTGCTTTATATAAAATATGAAAATGGCAGTATAGCTGGTTCTGTTGCGTTCCTTGTTTTCCTGGTGGTGATCCTGGCATTGTTTTTTTGGCACGGAAATACTTATGTGGAGTTTGATGGTTCAAGGGGCATTATGCAAAAAAAGCTTTTCGGGCTTATCCCGGTTAAAACCGTGCCTATGAGTGAGCTTTATGGCATTAATGTGGTTACCGGAATGGGGGGGTATAATTACAGGATGTTTTTAAAAAAAGACAGGTATGGTAAAGGTATCCTCGTTTCTTCGGGCTACAGTAAAAAAAACGATGCCAATGCACAGGACCTTGTTGCACAAGTGGTGCCGGTTATACACGGCTATCTGGATCAATACGGCCCTGTGGTTGACAGCGCGCCACAACCTATCACCTCCTATAAATATTACACCAATACAGGTGGCTCTTTCACGATAAAGGGTAGAAAAGTAGGGCTTATTGTTTTTGGTATTTTGTTCCTGGCCCTTGGTATTCATGAATGGATCGATCCCTGGATGAAGGATGTAAATACACTAAAATTAGTACTGGTGATCGTAGTGTGTTTGGTTTTTGGCCTGGGGTTTATCCATGCCGCTTTTACCCGCATTGTTTTTGATACAGGGGCCCAAACCATTAAAAGGGCGAGCCCCCTGGGTTGGGGTGATAAATCCATCTCATTTAATGATTTTGCAGGTTTTCAAACCATACGTAAAAGCACCAATTCGGTATATACAGGTACAGAAATACAAATGTATTACCGCATACCTAATACTCAACAACAGGCGAGCATGATGTTGCAAATGCTTAAATCAAGCGAGCAGATAGAGCGTTTTTTGGAAGAAACAAAAAGCATCATGAATATTTAAAGATAGCTAAGATCAAGCAGTGTACAAGTAATACAACATGTATTTTTGTTTGTAGCGCTCCTTTTAAAAGGTGGGATTGGCATAATGGGTTTATTATCAAATATTTGTAAGTTTGATAAAGCCAATTAAACCCAAACCTATGAAAAAAATAATTATAGTAGGCCTGCTAAGCCTGATGGTGATCATGATGTATTCATTTAGCCGGGCCGAAAAGAAAAGCCCTGAAGGTATTTCAATCCCCGAAGGTTACCGGAACTGGACGCATGTGAAAACGGCAGTTAACAACCCCACTTTCGCGTCACATTCGGGTTTTCATCATATCTACGCCAATCCAAAAGCCCTGGAAGGTTACAAAACGGGTCAGTTTGCCGATGGCTCCATCATCGTGTTTGATGTATTGGAATCTCTCCCGCAAAAAAACGGGGATATTTACGAGGGCAAAAGAAAGCTGATAGATGTAATGGTTAAAAACAGCTCCCAGTTTAACGAAACAGGTGGCTGGGGATACGAGGAATTTATGTACACCGATAGCGTAACCACAAAGGCGCTGCACCCAACCAAAGAACAATGCTTTAACTGCCACAACACGCGAAAAGCAAATAGCTTTATTTTTAGCAGTTTCCGGAGCTAACAGAGCATCACCCTTGCGCCCGTTTGGCACTACAAAACTTGTCATCCTGAACGGAGTGAAGGATCTTCGTCATCATGTATATTACTGGCTTTCAATGCGAAGAAGATCCTTCGTTCCTCAGGATGACATTGGAGGAAAATTCTCCCTGCTACCGAAAGCGTCCCGCTTGTGGTCACCATGATTTGCAATAAACTCAACTATTCAATTTACCACAAGCGAGACGCTTGCGGCAGCGAAGGCTGCTGTTGGCAGCGGAATTGTGACATCACCATTATTTTCCTAATTAGTGTACTTATTTATATTTGGAGATGGAATTAAGTCAAACTAAACCACAAATCAAGAAGTCAATTTTTGTTTATCTCTTACTCACTTTATTGCTCAGTGCTGTTGTTTGGATATTAACCCTGCACCAGGGTACAGGCCGTATCGGCGGCCGTATATATGGATACGGTATTATGTGGTGCCCTGCCCTGGCAACTTACCTAACGTGTAAAATACTCAAACTCGACTTTACACGCCTGGCCTGGCAATGGGGGAAACCGAAATATCAAGTATGGGCTTATTTTGTGCCGCTGATATACGCGGCAATCAGCTATGGTATTATCTGGATAATGGGATGGGGTGGATTCTATAATAAACAGTTCATCAGAGAAGCCGCACAATCCCTGGGATGGAGTAATCTCCCCGACAGTGTTTTCATTCCCTTGTTTTTCCTGGTTAACGGCGTCGTGGGTTTTTTTGCAAGTATGTCTACGGCATTGGGCGAGGAGATAGGATGGCGGGGCTTTCTCGTTCCACAACTCAGTAAAATTAGCGGCTTCACTTCTACCTCTTTGATCAGTGGGATTATCTGGGCTGTGTGGCATTATCCTTTAATTATATGGGGAAGCTATAACGGCGGCACACCCTTCTGGTACAGCTTAACATGCTTTACGGTAGCGGTAGTAAGTATGAGTTTCATTTGCGCCTGGTTTAGGCTAAAGTCAAATAGTTTGTGGACCGGAGTCATGCTACATGCCAGCCATAACCTTTTTATTCAAAGTTTTTTTACCCCAATAACAGTTGCTAATGCGCAGACCAAGTATTTTGCCGACGAATTTGGGGCGGTTATAGCCACTGTATCTGTTTGCTTCGCAATTTACTTTTGGACCAGGCGAAAGGAATTAAGGGTAGCGGAGTAAAGAAGAGGTTACTCCCTTGCGCTCGTTTGCAACGAGTGCTTAACATGGGTTTGCGTTTAAAACACTATGGCGATGCAATCGCCGCACCACAATAAGCACTCGTTACAAACGAGCGCAAGTCGATTCATTAATAGATCCTTCACTCCTTTCAGGGTGACAGGGGAGGTTAGTCTTCTGTCTCTTTTTTCGCAGCAGGTGAAGAAGAAGGTGTAGCCGGTGATGTCGGGAGAATTTCGTCAGGATGTTGGCTTTTCAAAGATGGGAATAGAACCGCGGCGATTCTATCCTGAGTTACCCAGGTTCCATCATGTTGCCATGAATTGAAGAGATCGGGGTAAAGATTTTCCTTGGCTTCATTTTCTTTTGCTTTCGATGCTGGATTATCGGGGTTACTGACCATATTAACCTTGTCTTCTTTTAATTCCTTTTTTGAATTGGATGTACTCATGATTTTGATTTTAAGGGTTAATGAAAAGTACGTCGGCCATGCCTATGAGTAATAATGTGAGGTATTAGGTTTACAAGAAAGTTAAGCAGTTTACCGCGGCTTTTAAACGTTTATTTTGTTCGACTGGATCCCCATATTACCAGCGGGGCACTTGCTATAGCGCAGATCAAAGAGCAACCTACCCTTGTCATCCTGAGGAACGAAGGATCTTCTTCGGATGATAAGCCGGAGATATACATGGTGCAGAAGATCCTTCACTCCGTTCAGGATGACAAGTGTAGGTTGTTTCTATTCAATCTTGCGCTCATTTGCAAACGAGAGCAAGGTAAACAACATCATACGCTTGATGCGCCTTTACAATTGAAGATATATGGCTTCCTGGTCAAAAAAGCCATGATTTGTGTATTTAATGTCAGGAAAAACGATAAAATCGTTTGATAAATTGCTAAAAAAAGCTAATCAAAGTCATCTTTTATTGAAAAACTCTTAATGGAAGCGAGTTTTATGTCGTTTTTGCAATTTTTGAGTAAAAATACTTTGATTTTCTGTTTGAAAAGTAAAAAGCAACGCTAACTTTACCCTTGTAATGTTGATTGCTTATTGTATTACTTACACTTGCGTTAATTACATATTTAACAATTAGATATTATTAAAAATGTGATATTTACGTGCCCGGGGAAACCAGGTGGTCAAATTGATTGTCAGGTGTGCCTAAAATCAGGTTAAATCTATATAATGAAAAACAATATGCCAACCAAATTAAAAGTCCTCTCCATCGATATCGGTGGGTCACATATCAAAGCCACCATCCTGAACGAAAAGGGCGAGCTTAAAATGGATTATGATAAAATTGTAACTCCCGCGCCGTCAAGTCCCGAAAATTTAATAAAAGCCATTAAAACACTGGTGAAGGATTTTCCTTCCTATGATTATATATCGGTAGGTTTTCCAGGCTATGTGAAAAATGGCGTCATCAAAACAGCGCCCAACCTGAACACCAAACTGTGGGTCGATTTTGACCTGAGCAAAAAACTAAGCGAGGCCTTAGGTAAACCAGCCAGGGTAGTAAACGACGCTGATATGCAGGGCCTGGGTGTGGTTGATGGCAAGGGCCTGGAAATGGTAATAACCCTGGGCACCGGTTTTGGTACCGCTTTGCTGATGGATGGCCATTTATTGCCTCACCTGGAATTGTCGCAATTGCCTATTAAAGACTATAAAAACTATGATGAGTATATCGGTGAAAAGGCATTGGAAAAATATGGTAAGGAAAGATGGAACAAGCGGATGCAGAAAGTTTTTGAAATTTTAAAAACTGTATTCAATTACGATACTTTATATATTGGCGGGGGTAACTCTGATGAGCTTACTTTTAAGCTGGATAAAAATATGAGGATTGTAACCAATGCCGATGGTATAAAGGGCGGCTCAAGACTATGGCTGTCTGACGCGGAAAGCAGGATCACAAAAGCAACACCAACTAAATAAAATCATACAACACCGAATTAACAATGGAAAATTCTAAGGACATTGAAAAATTGGCGATAGATACCGTAAGGGTATTATCGGCCGATGCAGTACAAAAAGCAAACTCTGGTCACCCGGGAACCGCGATGGCTCTTGCACCAATGGGGCACGTTTTATGGACAAAGTTTTTAAACTACAATCCTAAAAACCCTGATTGGGCAAACCGCGACAGGTTTATCCTTTCGGCAGGGCACGCCTGTATCTTACAGTACAACTTTTTGTATTTAACGGGGTATGATCTGAGTTTAGATGATATTAAACAATTCCGCCAGCTCAACAGCAAAACCGCCGGTCACCCGGAATATGGTTTGGCTCCGGGTGTTGACGTTACTACCGGTCCGCTGGGACAAGGCTTTGCTAATGGTGTAGGTTTTGCCATAGCGCAAAAACATTTGGCAGCACGCTATAACAAACCAGGTTTCGACCTTTTTAACTATAATATTTATGCGATCACCAGCGATGGCGACATGATGGAAGGTGTAACATCAGAAGCCGCATCACTGGCAGGTCATTTACAACTGGGTAACCTTATTTACCTGTATGATGATAACCACATCTCCATAGAAGGCAGCACCGACATTGCTTTTAACGAAGATGTAAGCGCCCGTTTCCGTGCATACGGCTGGCAGGTGCAGGAAGTATCAGACGTGAATGATACCCATGCTTTAGAGCTGGCTTTGATCAACGCTAAATCAGAAACACAAAAACCATCATTGATCCGTGTTCGTTCATTGATCGCTTATGGCAGCCCAAATAAATCGGGTACTGCAGGTTCACACGGTTCGCCGCTGGGTGCCGATGAAATTAAACTGGTGAAACAATTCTTTGGTTTCGACCCAGAAAAATCATTCAACGTACCTGATGAAGTATTAAAATACTACCACGAAAAAGGTGCTAAAGGCGAAGGCAAAGAAGAAAAATGGAACAAGCTATTTGCCGACTATAAAGCCAAATACCCAGAACTGGCTGCCGAATATGAAGCCGCCTTTAAAGGCGAGCTGCCAGCCGGCTGGAAAGATAAATTGCCGGTATTTAAAGGCTCTGACCCTAAAATGGCAACCCGCCAGGCATCTGGTAAAGTATTAAACGCCATCGCCTCAAGTCTGCCTAACCTGATCGGTGGCGCGGCGGATCTGGCACCATCAACAGAAACTAACCTGAAAGAATATACTTCATTTACTTCTGAAGACAGGCATGGCCGTAACTTCCACTTTGGTATCCGTGAGCATGCCATGGGTTCGGCTTTAAATGGTATGTCGTTAACCAAAGGCTTGCTGCCGTTTGGCGCTACCTTCCTGCAATTTTCTGATTATATGCGTCCGCCGATCCGTTTGGCGGCCATCATGAAAATCAGCCCGATATTTGTTTACACCCATGATAGTATCGGTTTAGGTGAGGATGGTACAACCCACCAGCCTGTTGAGCACTTATCAACATTACGTGTAATCCCTAACGTAACGGTTATCCGCCCGGCTGATGCTAACGAGTCTGCTCATGCGTGGCGCGTAGCTATCGAGAAAAAAGGTGGCCCAACTGTATTGATATTCACCCGCCAGGCATTGCCTATCCTTGATCAGGATAAATATGGTAAAGCCAGCGATCTGGAAAAAGGCGCTTACATCGTATCAGAAGGCAGCAAAGGCCCGGATCTGATCCTGATAGCTACCGGCTCTGAAGTATCATTGATTATGCAGGCCCAGGAAAAACTGGAAGCAGAAGGTATCTCTACCCGTGTGGTAAGTTTCCCATCATGGGAACTGTTCGAGAAACAGGATGCCGCTTATAAAGAAAAAATATTACCAAAAGCAAGCCGCAAACGTTTGGCTGTAGAAATGGCATCCCCAATGGGCTGGCATAAATACACTACCGACGAAGGCGATATGCTGGGCATGACCACCTTTGGCGAGTCGGCACCGGCAGAAGACCTGTACAAACACTTTGGCTTTACGGTTGATAACGTAGTGGCCCGCGCTAAGGCGTTGTTATAGTGCTTTAGTATCAAGTAGCTAGTATCAAGTATCAAGAAAATGTTTTACATCTTGATATTTGGTACTAGTTAAAAGGACAATGAAAAGTCTTGATACTTGATACTAGCTACTTGATACTAATTAAAATATGGATTGGAATAGCAATTTAATCACAAACCTGGAATGGTCGTCGGAGATCACCCACATTAGCGGTAAGCAAAAGGTGGCCGATGAAATTGCCGCGAAGGTTAAGGACGGTGACATCCTGGGCGTAGGCTCGGGCTCAACCGCTTACCTGGCCCTCGTTGCTATAGCCAAGCGGATAAAGGAAGAAAAGCTGAACGTAAAGGCCATCCCTACATCGCTGGAGCTATCCATGTTTTGCAGCAAGCTGGGCGTGCCTTTAACTAGCCTTTACGAAAACAAACCCGACTGGCTGTTTGATGGTGCCGACGAGGTTGACCCTAACAACAGTTTGATCAAGGGTCGCGGCGGGGCTATGTTCAAGGAGAAACTGCTCATCAGCTCGAGCAAGGTAAGCTATATTATTGTTGACGATTCGAAAATGGTAACTAAATTAGGCTCGAATTTTCCTGTTCCGGTTGAGGTATTTCCGCAGGCCTTGTTGTATGTAGAAAAAGAACTGCAGCAACTGGGTGCCAACAGCATCCTGCTTCGCCCTGCAAAAGGTAAAGACGGACCGATAATTACCGAGAACGGCAACATGATACTGGATTGCAAATTTGATGAGATCGGCAGCACAATGGAGCGGGATATCAAATCCATCACCGGCGTTATTGAAAGCGGGCTTTTTATAGGCTACAACCTGCAGATTTTGATGGCTTCGAATACTTAGCAAAAGGAGACGCAATTATGCGTCCCTACGTTTGATTTTTGTTGTAGAGATGCATAATTGCGTCTCCTATACATGAGGAGATCAAACAATGATACTCAGGTTACCTATTTTACAATATAAATTAGGAACTTTAACTTATCAATACAAATGCAGGCGGTTTGGGAGGTAAAACCGCCATATGCACAAATAATACATCTGCCTCGTTAATTAAATAGTGAACTTTAAAACAACCTAATAAAATGGCAACTAATAATGTAAAGCAAATACATAGTTTCGGACAAAGCATCTGGCTTGATTTTATTGATCGTGAGATCATGGCATCCGGAAAGTTAAAAAAACTGATCGACGAAGATGGCGTTAGAGGCGTAACCTCAAACCCGGCCATTTTTGAAAAAGCCATCACCAGCAGCTCCGATTATGATAACGATATTGTAGAGCTGTCAAAAACTACTGACGACAACGAACAGCTGTTTTTTGGTCTTGCTGTAAAAGATATTCAACAGGCAACCGACCTGTTTAAAGGTATCTACACCGAATCGAACAAAGTAGATGGTTATGTGAGCCTGGAAGTTTCTCCGTTTTTAGCTTTGGATACCGAAGGTACAGCCAAACAAGCCGAAGAGCTTTGGAAAAAAGTTGACCGTAACAATGTGATGATCAAAATTCCGGGAACTCAACCTGGTTTAGCGGCTATCAGACAGTCAATCGCCAAAGGTATCAACATCAACGTAACCTTATTATTTGGTTTAGAGCGTTATGAAGCTGTTACCGAAGCCTACATTTCTGGTTTAGAGGATCATTTGGCTGCAGGTCATGAAATCGCTCATATTGCATCAGTAGCCAGTTTCTTCCTGAGCCGTATCGACGTTATTGTTGATCCGTTGCTGGAAGCTAAAGGCGAAAAAGACCTGGTTGGTGAAGTAGCTATCGCTTCTGCTAAAAAAGCATACGAAATTTACAAAAGAGTGTTCAGCACCGAAAGATGGAAAAAACTGGCCGCTAAAGGCGCTCAGCCACAACGTTTGCTTTGGGCAAGTACCGGCAGCAAAAACCCTGCTTTCAAAGACACCAAATATGTAGAGGCCCTTATCGGTCCGGATACTGTGGATACCGTTCCTTTGGAAACAGTTGACGCTTTCCGCGATCATGGTATTGCTGCAAACACACTGGAAGGTGGTTTGGATAAAGCAACCGCTACTTTGGCTAAACTAAAAGATCTTGGAATTGACCTGGACGCCATCACCCAGCAACTGGAAGACGAAGGCATCGAAAAATTCAACAAGCCGTTTGAAAAATTATTAAACGCTATCGAGGAGCAAAAAAGCAAAGTAAGCTAATTGCCCCATGGAAGCAGCAAATATTAAAATCCTCTTTTTTGACGTTGGTGGCATTTTGCTCACCAACGGCTGGGGGCGCGATTCGCGTAAGCTTGCCTGCGAAAAATTTGGTCTTGATCAGGCCGAAGTAAACGAGCTGCACAATTTCATTTTCAACGTATACGAAATTGGCAGTATCACGCTTGATCAATACCTGGATACGGTAGTTTTTAACCATCCGCGCGATTTTGTTCGTGAGGATTTTAAGGAGTTCATGTACGCCCAATCTGTTGAACTGGGCGAAACACTGGCCTGGCTTAAAGAGTGGAAAAAAGACTGCGGTTTCCGTATCATATCGCTTAACAACGAAGGCAAGGAGCTGAACGATTACCGGGTTAAAAAATTCAAACTTCATGAGTGCTTTGATGCTTTTGTATCATCGTGCGAGGTTAAAATGCGCAAGCCCGATCCGGGTATCTGGCAGTTGGGTTTGGGCATAGCCCAGGCTTCGCCGCAGCAATGTGTGTATTTTGACGATCGTATCATGTTTGTGAATACAGCCCAGAAACTGGGGATCCACTCGTTCCAGCACGCCGACTTCGAGACCACCAAAAAAATATTAGAAGATCTAAAAAAAGAAAATGGAGGTCATTAAGCCTCACCCTGCCCTCTCCAAAGGAGAGGGTTCAAAAGTATGAAGTCAAAGTCCTCTCCTTTGGAGAGGATTTAGGTGAGGCCAAATAACTAACATTGAACCAATAAACTAAAACAATAAAATGAGCGCAACAAACGATAAATATGCTTTCGGTATGATAGGCCTGGGCGTTATGGGCCGCAGCTTGCTGCTGAACATGGCCGACCATGGTTTTGCAGTAGCCGGGCATGATAAAGATGCCGCTAAAGTAGCATCACTGAACGATGAAGCCGGCGACCGTGCCGCCAAAGGATTTGGAGATGTAAAAGAATTTGTCCAGAGTTTAACTACACCGCGTGCCATCATGATGCTGGTACCGGCAGGTAAAATTGTGGATAGTGTAATTGAAGAACTAACTCCACTATTGGAGAAAGGCGATATATTGATCGACGGCGGTAACTCGCACTTTACCGATACCAACCGTCGTGTAGAAGAACTGGAAGCTATTGGCCTGCATTTCTTTGGCATGGGTGTTTCTGGTGGCGAAGAAGGCGCGCGTCGTGGCCCGAGCATGATGCCGGGTGGCGATAAAGATGCCTACAACGTAATGAAGCCTATTTTTGAGGCCATTGCTGCCAAAGTTGATGGCGTACCTTGCGTAACCTATATTGGTCCGGGTGCATCTGGTCACTTTGTTAAAATGGTACACAACGGTATTGAGTATGGTATTATGCAATTGATAGCTGAAACCTATGAGATCCTGAAAAAAGGCTTAAAACTCCACAACGACGAGATCGGTAAAATTTTCGCCGAGTGGAACGAAGGCAGGCTGCAATCATTCCTGCTGGACATTACCAAAGATATTTTCAAATTCAAAGCGCCGGGAACCGATCATTTATTGTTAGATGATATTAAGGACGAAGCCCGTGCCAAAGGTACCGGTAAATGGACATCACAAGTAGCTATGGACCTGCAGGCTCCTATCCCTACAGTAGATACCGCGGTATCTATGCGCGACCTTTCAAAATACAAACAACTGCGCGAAAAAGCCGCAAAGCTTTACGCTAAAGATGCGATAGTACTTGATGGCGACAAAGCCGAGTTGATAGCAGCTTTAGAGCAGGCATTCTATTTCACCATGATCATCAGCTACGCGCAGGGCATGCATTTGCTGTCAAACGCGTCGGCAGAGTATAAATATGATCTGCACCTGGGCGAAATTGCCAAGATCTGGAGAGGCGGTTGTATCATCCGTTCAAAATTCCTGAACGATATATTTAAAGCTTACGAAAAAGATGCTAACCTGGAACACCTGCTGTTGGATTCCAACGTACAGGCGATAGTGGAAAGCGTAGTACCGGGCATCAGAAAAGTATTATCAAAAACTATTGCTGCCGGGGTAGCTGCACCAGCCTACGCTGCATCATTAAGTTACTTTGATGCTTTCCGCAGTGCAAGGATGCCATCAAACCTGATCCAGGCTCAGCGCGACTATTTTGGCGCGCACACCTATGAGCTGATCGGTAAGGAAGGCACTTTCCATACACAATGGGCAGCGGAATGAATTAGTATCAAGTATCAAGATTTTTATGTGCTATAAATGCCGTTTTAAGAGTCGCGATACTTGATGCTAACTGCTTGATAATCAGTACGAATAAATAAAGAGAGTTAATATCAAGTATCAAGACAGGAATGCATAATTTCAAGGAACTGAAAGTATGGAAAGCAGGGATCGAAATATCAAAAATTGTGTTTCAACTATGCAAAACTTTACCTTCCGAAGAAAAATATGGATTGATTTCCCAAATGATACGCTCGGCTATTTCAATACCTTCTAATATTGCCGAAGGTTGCGGAAGAAGATCGGATAAAGAGTTATACCACTTTTTAAGTATAGCATTAGGATCTTCCTTTGAATTGGAGACGCAATTGATTATTGCTAAAGAATTTAACTATATAAGCCAGGAAAAACTGGATGAAACCAGTACAATAATTACAGATATACAGAAAATGGTATATGGCTTGCAAAAAAGCCTCGCCACTTAAAAAAAGTCGTGATACTTGATACTAACTACTTGATACTAAGAAAAAACAACAATGAGCACACAAACTAAATCAGATCCTACTATATTCATCATTTTTGGTGGCACGGGGGATTTAAATTCACGGAAAATTGCGCCGGCCCTGTATAATCTATTTTTAGATGGATGGCTGCCAAAACAATATTCCATTATAGGTACCGGTCGTACCAAATTGACCGACGAGCAATTCCGCGAGAATTTGCATAACGATATCAACCAGTTTTCGCGCAGCGGTAAAGTTGACGAGAAAAAATGGGCCGACTTTGTAAATAACATCTATTACCAGGTATCAGATGCCAACGATTTTGAAACCTACAAAGAGTTTGGCAAACGTATCGAAAAACATAACGCCGACTGGAAAGCTAAAGCCAACGTTATATTTTACCTGGCTGTAGCGCCAAACTTCTTCCCGATTATCGCCTCAAACATATCAAAAGCCAAATTGGCCGATGATAAAAAGCGTGTGAGGATCATCATCGAGAAACCATTCGGTCACGATCTGGAAACCGCCAAAGAGCTGAACAAACTATTGTCGGGTATTTTTGACGAATCACAGATCTATCGTATCGATCATTACCTGGGTAAAGAAACCGTTCAGAATATTATGGCTTTCCGCTTTGCAAACTCGATCATGGAGCCGCTGTGGAACCGTAACTATATTGAGCACGTACAGATCTCGGTGACTGAGCAACTGGGTGTGGAAGAACGCGGTGACTATTATGATGGGTCTGGCGCTATGCGCGATATGATCCAGAATCACCTGTTGCAATTGCTTTGCCACGTAGCCATGGAGCCACCGGTGAGCTTTAATGCCGACGAAGTGCGCGACCGTAAGGTTGATGTATTAAAAGCCATGCGCAGGTTTGGTCCTGACGAAGTGCGTAACTCGGCCGTTAGGGGCCAGTACGGCAGCGGCTGGATGAAGGGCAAAGAAGTTCCCGGCTACCGCGAAGAACCAAAAGTTAACCCGGAATCAAACACCGAAACTTTTGCCGCCATCAAATTTTTTATTGATAACTGGCGTTGGCAGGGTGTGCCGTTTTACCTGCGTACAGGTAAACGCATGCACCAGTCCTCATCTGTTATTACCATCCAGTTTAAGGATGTACCTCACCTGATATTCCCAACTGAAGCCGCCGAAAGCTGGCAGCAAAACAGGCTCATCATCAGCATACAGCCAGAAATGAGCATCCGTTTACAAGTGCAGGCCAAACGCCCGGGAATTGATATGGTGCTGAACGCTGTGGATATGGTGTTTGACTATAAAGGAACCTATACCAACCAGGCTCCCGAAGCTTATGAAACGCTGATACTGGATACCATGCTGGGCGACCAAACCCTGTTTATGCGTGGCGACCAGGTAGAAGCTGCATGGGAACTGGTTATGCCGATCCTGAGCACCTGGCAAAATAAAAAGAGCCTGAATTTCCCTAACTATTCTGCCGATTCATGGGGACCGGAAGCCGCCGAAGCACTTATCGCCCGAGACGGATTTACCTGGTTCACCCTGCCGGTAAATGGGAAGAAAAGTTAATATAAGTAATTTGAAAATTTGAAGATGTGCCAATTTGAAAATTGAATGGTTCATTTTCAAATCTTCAAATTGCCAAATTTTCAAATTGATATATGAAATTAAATATTTCTAATACTGCCGACGAAGTACTAATTGCCCTGGCAGATTATTTTGTTAAAACAGGTAACGAATCTATCGCCGCGAGGGGTAAATTCACTGTAGCTTTATCGGGCGGTAGCTCACCAAAAAAATTGTATGAGCTGCTGGCATCTACTTCCTACGCCGACCAGCTGGACTGGGAAAAGGTATTTTTCTTTTTTGGCGATGAGCGTAACGTACCTCAGGATCATAAGGATAGTAATTACCTGATGGCTAAAAAGGCCCTGTTTGAGCCTTTGCTCATTAGTCCGGCCAATGTGTATGCTGTTGATACCACTTTTGAACCGGCAGAAGCCGCGTCCAAATACTGGACCCTCATCAGCACCTTTTTTGATGAGGATGAGCCAAATTTCGACCTGATATTATTAGGCCTGGGCGATAATTCTCACACAGCTTCCTTATTCCCGCATACACCGGTATTGCATGATACTAAACCTGGTGTAAAAGAAGTTTGGCTGGAAGATCAGCAGGTATGGCGCATTACGCTGAATGCTCCGCTGATCAACGAGGCACGCTACATCGCGTTCCTGGTTTATGGTGAAGGTAAAGCTATCGCGGTACACCACGTATTGGAAGATGCCGAAGATATTGAAGAATACCCGGCCCAACTGATCGATTCCATCGCCGGCGAAACCCTTTGGTTTTTAGATGAAGCCGCAGCTGCCAATCTGGAAGAACAGGAGTAATTGCAGTCTGAAATCAATAAAAGAATAATGTAGAGACGCATCACATGCGTCTCTTTTTTTGTGCGAAAAATATACTTGCGCTCGTTTGCAACGAGTGCTTATTGTGGAGCGGCGATTGCATCGCCATAGCGTTTTAAACGCAAACCCATGTTAAGCACTCGTTGCAAACGAGCGCAAGGTTGATTTCATAAAAATCCAACAGCCCCGTGCGATTCCTTCCCTCGGGAAGGGGAGGAAGGGGTTTCGCAAACAAATAATCTCCCGACATACCAAACGGATCGGTTTGTGATTTCTAAAATATCCTGACCCTGATCTCAACTCATCAAAACCTCACTAAAACTGTGTTAAAATTTGTTTAAAAGTGTTAAATGGCCTGTTTTTAAACAGGTTTCGGAGATAAAGTGGCTCAAAAAGTGTTAAAATTTGTTAAAATACAGGGTCAAAATGACCTTGGGTAGACAATGCTGATTTGTGCCTGTGTTTGAATTTTGTAACTTTGGGTATGGCAACAGAAACACTCGAAGATTTTTACAAGAACAAATTTGACTGGCTGCCCGATAACCTGCAGCAAAACATAGGTCACTTTAACGTTTTCAGGATTGAGGACTGCATTGGCCCCAACGCCAAACCGGTTACCTATAGCCGCAGGAGCTTTTATAAGATCAGTTTGATGCGTGGTGAAAACATTATCCATTATGCCGATAAAAGCATTACGCTGTCGGGCACTTCGCTCATGTTTTTTAGTCCGCATGTGCCCTATACCTTTGAGAATATGTCTGATGATCGTACGGGTTTCTTCTGCATTTTTACCGAAGCTTTCTTTACTGAACGTTTCCGGGGTGGTCTGGGCGAACTGCCGATGTTTGCCCTGGGTGCCAAGCCTGTATACAGCCTGAATGATGACCAGGACCGTTATGTGACCGGATTGTTCACCAAAATGATGGATGAAATAGGCTCCGATTACGATTTTAAGTACGACCTGATCCGCAATTACGTGACCGAAGTGGCCTATTATGCCCTCAAAACCCAGCCATCAGAAAATGTATATAAACACGCCGATGCCAAAAGCCGCATCACCTCGGTGTTTACCGAGTTGCTGGAGCGTCAGTTCCCTATAGAAAACCCGGCACAGCGGTTTGCCCTGCGCTCGGCTAATGATTTTGCCCAGCGCCTTTCCGTACACGTAAACCACCTGAACCGTGCTATCCGCGAAACCACCGGCAAAACCACCACCGATCATATTGCCGATCGTTTGCTGAGCGAAGCCAAATCGCTCCTCAAACACACCGACTGGAATATATCAGAAATAGGCTATTGCCTGGGTTTTGAAGAGGCTACGCATTTCAATAACTTTTTTAAGAAACAAACCCAACTTACGCCATCGTCATTCAGGAATGTTTAATTCCAAACGCGGTATAGTTGACTCATCTGGCCATCGCTTTTTAATACACGCGTCATTGCGAGGTACGAAGCAATCTCTATGCTATACAGGGCCGATCTGTAAGTCGGGGATTGCTTCGTACCTCGCAATGACGCGTGGAGAGAAAAGTTTTACCCTCTTTCCGCCGCAGGCGAAGAGAGGGTCGCCCAGCGAAGCGCAGGCGGGGTGAGTCGTCTCCGATATGTGATTTTGAATTGCTGTTATTCGCTTGTTTTCATGCGCGCAATTCGTTATATTTGTTATAACCTCGCTGTATATCCCTCTCCAAAGCAAAAGTAAAACACCATCACAAAATCAAAATGTTTGAATTTTGTAACCATTGGTTTGATTAGCGTAATGCACAGGCCTGCTTGGTAACCTAACTTTGTTCTATCAATTAGAACAAAAATGGACAACAACAAAAAAGTATGGTTTATTACTGGTGCCTCCAAAGGATTTGGGCTCAGTTTAGTTAAACAATTACTGGATGCTGGTCAGCTTGTTGCCGCCACCTCCAGGAATCAAGAGGAGTTAATAAAAGCAGTTAACACCCAAAACAATAATTTTTTACCGCTACAGGTTGATCTGGTAAACGAAGCCAGTGTATCCCTGGCCCTGCAGCATACCTATGAATTTTTTGGTCAGATAGATGTAGTGATCAATAATGCCGGCTATGGTATAGGTGGCGCTATCGAAGAATTGACCGATAAAGAAACCCGCCAGGCATTTGATGTCAACGTATTTGCCACCCTCAATGTGATCAGGTTTGTGATGCCTTATCTGCGTAAGCAACGGTCGGGCCATATCATTAACATATCCTCAATTGCAGGAATTGCTCCGGGTACAAGTTTTGCTATTTATAGCGCCGCTAAATACGCCGTCGTTGGTTTATCAGAAGTGCTTGCGGCAGATGTAAGATCGCTTGGTATTAAAATTACCGTAGTAGCCCCTGGTGCCTTCAGGACTAATTTCCTGACATCTGATTCGCTGAGCCTTACCGAAAATCCAATAGCTGATTATGTGGATGTACGGGAAACTCATGCCCAATACCTGAAAATGGATGGCGAGCAGGCCGGCGATCCGGAAAAAGCTGCCGCGTCTATCATTAAAGTAGCTGGTTTAGAAAACCCACCGCTGTATTTGCTGTTAGGTGGCGATGCTTACAACCGGGCTTTAAGTAAATTAGATTCGCTGTATAAAGAGATCCATGAGTGGGAAGACCTTACCTGCTCAACCGATTTTTAATAATATGCTATCAACCCTGTATCTATCTATAAAAACATCTAAAAATTAAAAAAATGAGCAATAATAAAGTTTGGTTTGTAACTGGCGCCTCCAAAGGTCTGGGACTCTCCTTAGTAAAGAAATTATTAAACGAAGGCTACCGTGTAGCTGCAACCTCCAGAAACCTGAGCGATCTGAGCAAAGCGGTTGATAACCATAGCGATCGGTTTTTGCCGCTGGCCGTGAATATCAAAAACGAAGAAAGCGTGCAGGAAGCCATTGAATTGACTGTAAGCACCTTTGGTAAAATTGATGTGGTGGTTAACAATGCCGGTTATGGACTTATAGGCGGCCTGGAAGAATTAACCGACCAGGAAGCACGTGATAATTTTGAAGTGAACGTGTTTGGTTCCTTAAACGTGATCCGCAAGGCATTGCCTTATCTGCGCGAGCAGCAATCGGGCCATATCCTCAATATATCATCAATAGGTGGTTTTACAGGCAGCTTTCCTGGTTTCGGCATCTATTGTGCTACCAAGTTCGCAGTGAATGGCTTTTCAGAATCGCTGGCCGAAGAAGTAAAACCATTTGGTATTAAAGTAACCATTGTACAGCCGGGTTATTTCCGCACCAGTTTCCTGTCAGAAGGCTCATTGGTAGCGCCGAAACACCAGATAGATGCTTACCAGAATGTGCGCGCTTCGCAAAACCTGCACCAGAACGAATTGGATCAGCAACAAGCCGGAGATCCGGATAAAGCAGCAGAGGCTATGATTGAAATTGTAAATGCAGAAAACCCGCCGGTTAATTTGTTTTTGGGCGAGGATGCCTACAATGCGGCAAATAATAAAATAGCTGCGGTTCAAAGCGATCTGGAAAACTGGAAAGAATTAACAGCCTCAACTGCAATAGTATAAATATGGAAAAGGATCAACATATAGGCGTTTGGGTAACAAGTGATGGTTACATACGCCATGAGTTATTACCAAACGGCCGTTATGTTGAGGGGCGTGGTAATAGGAAGGTAGCCTACACCGGTTTTTACAGCATCAGGGGCAGGCATATCGAATACCTCGATGATACAGGCTTTACCGCCGACGGTGATTTTGACGGTAACATATTTTACCACGCCGGTATGGTTTTGTATAAAGAATCGGCTTAAAAGCCCGGCCATGCCGGGCTTGCCATTGTGCTAAAGAATTGTATTTAATATGGTATCTTCATAAAAGGTATCATATTAAGGTACAAGCCAAACAGCATGATCAAATGGCGTAACTTCTGTGTATATGTTCTATGGCTGGGTATGATAACTCCAATTCAGGCCCAGGAGAAAAAGCCGGTTATCGCTTTTGTGAGTGATACGCAGGCCCCTCTGTTGATCGAGCACGTGATCCGCAAACTACATCACAATACCAGGGCAACAGAGCTCATTTTTCAGGACATTATGAATACCCATCCTTCAAGCTTATTTATACTGGGCGATGTGGTATCATTAGGCTATCAAAACAGCAAATGGCGAAAAATGGATGCCTATCTCCGGGCGTGTAAGCAAAATCATATCCCCGTTTATGCCTTGCTTGGTAATCATGAGCTCATGTTCAACGCGCGTAAAGGAGCCGCGCAATTTCAGTCGAGATTCCCGATGCACGATCCTGCCGGCTATGTAGAGATTGTTGACTCTGTAGCCGTGGTTTTGCTGAATTCGAATTTTAATAAAATGCCGGATTCCCTGATCAACAAGCAGGATAATTGGTACACCCACACCATGCGCCATTTAGACCAGGACGAAGCGGTAAAATGGGTGATCGTTGGTTGCCACCATTCTCCTTATACCAACAGTAAAGTAGTAGCGCCATCAGAGTTGGTACGTCAAAAATTTGTTCCTGCTTTTGTAAATTCGAAAAAGGGGGTTCTTTTTCTCTCGGGCCACTCACATAATTTTGAACATTTTACCCAGCAGGGTAAAGATTTCCTGGTGATTGGTGGCGGGGGCGGCCCTCATCAACCCCTGTCCCGTAAGGAGATAACACCGGATATTTCGGCTAAATATAAGCCCCAATTTCATTATTTAGAAGTAGAACGCTATCATGATTCTGTAAAGGTTGTTTCGCGACAGTTAAAAAATGATTTTTCGGGTTTTACTGATGGATTAACTTTTTATGTGCATCACTTTTGATAAATAGATAGATTAATACACCGTTGTTAAGGTTTAAATTATGAAATTGGTAATAATGCATGTCATCTCTAAAAAGGTTTGCTAATGAAAGCTGGCTTTTTTTACCTTTATGAAAATCTAACCCCAATATAATATGAGTTTTCAAGACCAGATCAGTTCGATATTTGTGGAGGAAAGCCAGATACCGGCCGAATTCCAGATAACAGAAGTGCATCAGCGTGAATACCTGTGTGATGGAGAGATGAAGCCCTGGAACGGGCCCGTGACCGAAGTGTATTCTCCTGTTTGTTTCCCCGGCCCGGATGGGTTTAAACGCAAGCTAATAGGCACTTATCCTATTTGCACCGAAACAGAAGCCAACGATGCCCTGGAGGCAGCCATTACCGCCTACGATAATGGCCGTGGCGAGTGGCCTACCATGAGCATTGATGGCCGCATCAAATGCATGGAGCGTTTCATCTATAAAATGATTGAACAGCGCAGCCTGGTGGTAAAGCTCCTGATGTGGGAGATCGGTAAATCATATGGCGATTCGGCAAAGGAATTTGATCGCACCATCGAGTACATCAACGCTACTATTGATGCTTTGAAAGCGCTCGACCGCAAATCGTCCCGCTTTGAAATGGCCGAAGGTTTAATTGCCCAGATCCGCCGTTCGCCCCTGGGTGTGGTGCTGTGTATGGGGCCGTTCAACTATCCGCTTAACGAAACTTTTACTACCCTGATCCCCGCCCTTATTATGGGCAATACCATTTTATTTAAACCACCAAAGCATGGCACGCTGTTGCACTACCCGCTGTTAAGGGCCTTCCAGGAATCGTTCCCTAAAGGTGTGGTGAATACGGTTTATGGCCGTGGTGCTGTGGTTACCCCAGGGCTGATGCAAACCGGTAAAGTAAATGTGCTGGCTTTTATCGGCTCCAGTAAAGTGGCTAACGACTTGAAAAAGCGTCATCCTAAAATAAACCGTTTACGGGCGGTGTTAAGTCTGGATGCCAAAAACGCGGCCATCGTCACCAAAAATGCCGATCTGCAACTGGCTGTGAGCGAATGTGTTTTAGGCGCGTTGTCATTTAACGGACAGCGTTGTACAGCTATCAAAGTAATATTTGTACATAAAGATATAGCCGATGAGTTTTTAAAACTACTGAGCGAGGCTGTATCCAAACTGAAATTTGGTTTACCATGGGATAAGGACGTAAAACTTACTCCAATGCCTGAGCCGAATAAGGCTGAGTCGCTGACAGAAATGGTGGACGATGCCATAGCGCATGGCGCGAAAATTATCAATGAAAATGGCGGCGAAAGCGTGGCTTCGTTCTATTACCCGGCTATAGTTTACCCGGTGAACGAGAAAATGAAGCTGTATCGCGAAGAACAGTTTGGCCCGATTATTCCGGTTATTCCATTTGAATCGATAGAAGAACCTATTGAATATCAGATCGATTCGCCGCACGGTATGCAGGTGAGTATATTCAGTAACGATGCCCAGGAAATCTCATCACTGATAGATCCGTTTGTAAACCTGGTAAGCCGAGTGAATATCAACTGCCAGTGCCAGCGCGGGCCTGATGTGTTTCCGTTTACGGGCCGTAAAGACAGTGCCGAGGGTACCCTTTCGGTATTTGACGCGCTGCGGGCATTCTCCATACGCTCATTGGTTGCTACCAAACTGAACGAAACCAATAAACAAATTATCAATGAAATTGTGAACGGCAGCGATTCCAATTTCCTGAGTACTAAGTTTATATTGTAGCGCATTTTTATATTCGTAAAAAGCGGCGCTCCAGGCGTCGCTTTTTTTATGAAATGGGAATTTTTTACAGGATATATTAATGAACAAATAAAAAGTATATCAATAAATGTAATGTATAAATAAAATCTATGAGACATAGATTTTAAGAATGGATCGCACACTCTAAAAGTTCTATATTTGCGGAAATAATAAAAAAAGAGCTAATATGTTAACGATAGGACAAAAATTCCCTCAATTTTCTAAAACTGCTGTAGTAAGTCTTGAAAAAGGTAAAGAGTTTGAAACACTAACTTCTGAGTACCTGGTAAATGACGATAACGTGTGGACTGTAATGTTCTGGTGGCCAAAAGATTTCACTTTTGTGTGCCCAACAGAAATTGCTGAATTCAACAAAAACTATGGTGAGTTCCGTGATCGTGAAACCCGTTTAATTGGTGCTTCTACAGATTCTGAATTTGTGCATGCTGCCTGGAGACGTGATCATGATGATTTGCGCGATCTGAAATTCCCGATGCTTGCTGATACTTCAAAATCATTGGCAGAAGACCTGGGTATATTAGAGCCAACCGAAAAAATTGCCTACCGTGCTACTTTCATTATCGATCCTACCGGTATCATCCGCTGGGTATCAGTTAACGACTTAAGCGTTGGTCGTAATGTTAAAGAAGTTTTACGTGTACTTGATGGGTTACAAACAGATGAGCTTTGCCCTTGCAACTGGGAAAAAGGACAAGAAACGCTTACCGTTTAATACCCCTATTATACTATATGTCCCCGTGCAGAAAATTTGTGCGGGGATTTTTTATACAATTAATATAAGCTGAAAGCTTAAGGCACAAAGCCAAAAGCCTTCAAAACAACCAGCTTTAAGCCTTCGGCTTTGAGCTTTAAGCACAAAAACATGAACGAAAGTACCGAAGTGATCCAGGAACTGCTGGAAAGTATTGGAATAGATAAAAACTACAGAACAGAGGCCCTTACCTTGTTGGAAAAAGGCGAATCGCGTTACCTGCGTGATCTGAAGCTGAACTTTACAAGCACCCTTACATCGGCCCATTTAACAACTAAAGAGTGTGCCCTGCTGGGATTAAGCACCGCTGTTAATAATAATAACACAGCGCTTACCGTGTTTTTTACTAAATATGCCCAGGAGCAGGGTGCCGACGCTGCTGAAATAGCCGAAGCGGTTGGTTGCGCCTCTTTACTGGCATCGAACAATGTATTCTACAGGTTCAGGCATTTTACCCAGAAAGAGAAATATACCCAGATCCCGGCCCGTATCCGCATGCAGCTGATGATGAAACCGGTAACAGGTAAGGAGTTTTTTGAATTAATGAGCCTGGCCATATCCGCGGTTAATGGTTGCGAGATGTGTGTGAATGCCCATGAGGATTCATTAATAAAATTAGCCACTACCGAAGAGCGTATTTTTGACGCTGTACGTATTGCATCACTAATAACATCAACCGGGAAGCTAATTTTTTAAGTTTCCGGATAGAATTTTCACAAAAAAAAGACATGAGATTTACAAATTTCATGTCTTTTTCATAAATTATGCGTAATTGCTTAATTTAATTTGCGTTTGTTAATTAAAAACTTCTAAATTTATACCTAAGATTAAACGCCCCCTTGATCTGCAAAATCTTTTCATAAAGCAAAGTGTTGACAGGGGGCAGTACTTAAATTTTAATTGTTAATTTTTTTTGGGGAAAGCCGTTCCTGGTAATAGAGGAACGGCTTTTATCATTTTATTAATGCGCGTCTACCGGCATTTTAACAGCCTTTTTAAACGGCTGCAGGTACAGCAGTGGTATCGAGAACAACATCACTAAACCTGATATCCAGTAGGCATCATCATAAGTTAAGAGTAATACTTGCTTGGTAACGGCGCCTTCTACCGCTCCATAAGCCATACGGGTAGCATCTATCAATGAATGTCCCTTAGCCATAAAACCATGCAGATATGTATTAAACCGGTCGGTAAACGCCGGGTTGGTAGCCGTAACGTTGGTTAAAAGGTTATTACGGTGTACACCCTGCCTGATGTGGATAATAGTAGTAAGGGTAGCAATACCAAATGAACCGCCTAACTGGCGCATCATATTGTTTAAGCCGGTTCCCTGACCAACTTCCGGACCTTTCAGATCGGCAATGGCCAGCGTGGTTAACGGTACGAATAATAAAGCCATACCTACACCGCGTATAACCAGTGGGATAAAAAAGTTTCCTGTACCCATGGCCAATGTAGAGTTACTTAGCATGGTGGTGAACACAAAGAACAGGAACATACCCGCGGTTGCCATAAACTGAGCAGGGATACCTTTATTAAGCATCTTACCTATAAATGGCATCATGATGATAGTACATAAACCACCCGGAAACAGGATCTCGCCTGTTTGCTGTGCCGTAAAGCCGAGCAGGTTCTGACAAAATACCGGGAACACGAATACCGATCCATATAATCCGAAACCGAGTATAAAGGAGGTAAACATCCCTACGGCAAAGCTCCGGTGCCTTAATATGGAAAAGTTTACTATCGGGTAATCTATGCTCATTTCGCGCCATATAAAAAGGATCAATCCTAATACGGCCGAAATAGTAAGTACCGTTATATAAGGTGTGGCAAACCAATCTTCCGACTCACCTTTTTCTAATATGGTTTGTAAACTACCTACTGCAACTGCCAGCAGGCCAATACCCCACCAGTCAACAGGTTTCCCTTTCTCGTCCTTAGGCGTCTCGCGTACAAAGGTGTAGGCGAAGAATGCGGCAAGGGCACCCACGGGTATATTTACATAAAATATCCAGCGCCATGAGGAATGGTCGGTGATGTAACCACCAATAGTAGGCCCTACAGTAGGTCCTACCACCGCGCCTAAACCAAATAACGCGGTAGCTGTACCAATCTGTTCGCGCGGCCAGGTCTCGATCAGGATGGCCTGTGAGGTTGATATTAAACCCCCACCTGCTATACCCTGTAATATCCTGAACAATACCAGCTCATTTAAGTTGGTTGCGTTACCGCATAAAAACGAGGCAATGGTGAAAACGATAATTGATGTTATAAAGTAGTTTTTACGCCCGAAACGGCTTCCCAGCCAACCTGACATAGGAAGCACAATTACGTTTGCTACAGCATAACCGGTAACTACCCAGGCAATATCCTCCAGTGTAGCGCCAAGGTTACCCTGTATATCGGGCAGCGATACGTTCACGATCGTGGTATCAATAAGCTCCAGTAACGAAGCTATGATAACCGTGATGGTGATGATCCATTTTTTAAAGCCTGTTTCAGCCATGTTATTTATCCTTTAATTACAGACACCTTTACGCTCATTCCCGGGCGTAATTTTTCAAGGGTCGCTTTATCAGCGTTTATTTTTATTTTAACAGGAACGCGTTGTACAACCTTTACAAAGTTACCGGTAGCGTTATCCGGTGGCAGTAAAGAGAACTTAGCACCTGTAGCAGGCGAAAAGTTATATACAGTACCTTCCAGCTTCAGATCAGGGAAAGCGTCAACTTCGATGTCAACTTTCTGACCGCTTGCCATGCCATTCAACTGTGTTTCTTTAAAGTTGGCAGTGATGTACAAGCTGTTATCGTTAATGATCGAGAACAGTGTTTGTCCGGCCTGTACTAATTGACCCAATTGGATGCTTTTTTTAGATACCAGGCCACCAGCTGGTGCTTTAATGGTGGTGTAAGTTAATTGCAGTTTAGCAAAATCAATGTCAACCTGCTTTTGAGTTACACCGGTGTTGGTTACCTTTAACTGGCTGCGTGTAGTACCAATTTGTTCCTGAGCTGATTTGTATTGATCTTGTGAAGCGCGTAGGTTAGCTTTAGCTACGTCCAGATCAGATTTAGCCTGATCAAATTGTTGCTGGGTTACAGAACCATCTTTTACCAGGTTGGCATAACGGTTGTAATCCTTTTGTACTTTATCTAAACGGGCAACATTTGATGCAACCTGTGCTCTTGCGCTTGATGAGTTGGCCTCGGTAGCATAGATCTGTGATTGATTTACGTTAATGCCGGCGCTTGCACCTACCTGGGCAGCTTGTGCTTGCTCCACTTTAACTTTATAGTCGCGGTCATCTATCTTAACCAGTACCTGGTTAACGTTCACGTGGGTGTTCTCTTCAAAATAGATCGAATCAACATAGCCACCTACGCGGGCAACAACCGGGCTGATATCGCCATCGATCTGCGCGTCATCGGTATCAATGTGTTTACCGAAATATATATATTCTTTGATCCCGAAAATGATACCGCCAATAAGTAATACGCCTAATATGATAGGGATAACTTTATTCGGTTTCTTTTTAGGTGTTTGTTCCTGTGTTTCGTGTTCCTTTGCCATTGTATATAGTATTGATTGGTTTAGTATTATTGTTTGTTAATTTTTCCAGTTGATTTTAATAGGGTATAGTAAGCAAGACCTGCATCGGCTTTAGCCAGTTCCAGGTTGATCTGGGCCTGATACAGCAATGTTTCGGCATCGGCACGGTCTGTGGCTGATGATATATTGCTCTTATATTTCGATTCCAATATTTTATTGTTTTCGCCTGCCTGCTCAATGGCTACCTGTAAAAGTTTGATCTTGTTTAAAGCCGAAGTGTAGTTCTGGTAATCCTGGTTCACTTCGTTTTTGATCCGATCAACCGAGATACTTTTGTTAATAACAGTTTGTTCGCGCTCTATTTTAGCTTCGGTAACCTTGTTTTTGTTGCTCCATAATGAGCTAAAGCTCCATGACAAGGTTAAACCACCTGTTAGCGGTGTAATATAGTTGCCGCTTTTTGGGATAGGGTTGATATTGGCATCTACATAATATCCTGCAACTGATGCGGCCAGTGTAGGCAGTGTATTTCCTTTGATGCTTTTAATGTTTGTTTCGGCCACTTTAGTACGCAGGTCAAACTGCTGCAGTTCTGGCCTGTTGGTCATGGCTGTATCCAGGTAGTTGCTTAATGGAGCAATCTGTCTGTCAGCTTCAGTGATCTGGGCTATGTTTAGCTGGGTACCTTCGGGTAAACCTAACAACACATTTAAGCTGTAGTTAACAATGCGGCGGTTGGTTTCCAGATCGATGCCGTTAAGCTCAATATTTGACCTTTGCAGCTGGAAACGCAGCACATCGTTTTTAGTAACCAGACCCTGGTCAAAAAATCTTTGCGCCTGTTTTATCTGCGCGTCAACAGTGGTTAAGTTTTGGGCAACTACTTTTTTGCTTTGTAATACTTTATACAAGCTGTAGTAGGAGCTGATAATGTCATAAACGATCTGATCTTTATCATTCACCACATCCAAACGGGCAACCTGGGTTAACAGGTCTGTTGATTGACGGGCGTACTTGAGCTTGTTACCTTCAAAAATAGTTTGATTTAAGGTCAATATACCCAGGTAAGCATCGGCCCGGTTTGGTAAGCTAAAGCTTTCGGCCCCTAAGGCCAGCCTGTTTGCCGGAATCTCAGCATGGGTGTAGCCATAGCTTATTTTACCGGTTGGTAACGACTGGTCTTTAGCCTGGTTGTATTCAGAAACGGCCTGGTCAATTTTTGATTGCGAAAGCTTTAAAGTCTTGCTGTTGTCCAGACCAAGTTTTATAGCCTCATCCAGGGTGATGGTTCTGTCCTGCGCATTTGCTGTTCCCACAAATAGCGAAGCTGTTATTACAAACGTAATAGCATACAGGCAGAAGGGGTGCACTGCATTAAACAGTGATAGGTGGTTGGGGTTTTTATTTAGAGTTGTCATTTTCATTAACTAAATACGCTTTTAAAAGGTTCTTTAAATATTTTTTGATACGAGGCTTAAATTGTTCTTCCAACACTTTTTCGTCCTGTATATCGTACCCCAGCATGGTTGATGACATGAGCGGGGTATTCAGAATGAAATTTTTGGTTCCGTAAAGCGTGGATACTACCATTTGCATGTCGGTATCTTTACGAAATTCTCCATTATCTATTCCTTCCTGCATTATTCTGAACAGTTCCGATACGCTTTTCATCAGTATGTTACGTATCTTTTCGGCAAGCTCTGTGCGGCGGTTCATGGTCAATTCCTGGTATAGCAATTTCTGAAAACAATTATTGTTCACTACCCGGTCGCCATAGATCTCGATATATGATTCTATTTTCCCCCAGGAGCTGATGCTTTCGT
This sequence comes from Mucilaginibacter sp. BGA-UO-ETr-C110, assembly GCF_059567985.1. NCBI lineage: Bacteria > Pseudomonadati > Bacteroidota > Sphingobacteriia > Sphingobacteriales > Sphingobacteriaceae > Mucilaginibacter > Mucilaginibacter sp. BGA-UO-ETr-C110. Next base: position 4,704,283 of record NZ_JCAQPB010000002.1, on the reverse strand, counting down.
CGTTACCTAAAATTTGCAGTATATTTTGAAAATAGGTGATCTTACGTTCAATAACTGCAAGGAATAAACCTTCTTTTGAACCAAAATAATAATTGAGCATGGCCATGTTCACACCGGCTTCGCCCGAGATCATCCGGGTGGAAGCGCCGTCAAAACCCATCTCTGAAAACACGCGCTCGGCAACGTCCAGGATATGGTCTTTTTTATCTATCTTATCTTTGTCCATTTTCTTTTAACGGCACAAAATTAATCAAACGATTGATTAATGCATAGCGATTGGGGGCGAAAAGCTAATCAACTGATTAAGATTACTCATGAATGACAGATTTGTTTTACTAATCAGCAGAAATTTTAGGTTATTGCAGCAATTATGGTTTGTCTGTTATCCTTTTGAAATATAGCGCATTCCATATTTATGCAATGTTATATTATTGATATAAAGATAATAAATTTCCATCTTTCAAATATATTTGCCAGCATGAAGCGGATAAACCTCATTACCATCTTTTTATACCTTTCTACCATCGTATCAGCGCAAACTTCGCCACCGGCCGATCTGGGTGCCATACAGCAAAATTTTAAAAAGCTCAATACACTGGGCAGTGTGCTGTATATAGCCGCTCACCCCGATGACGAGAATACCCGTTTGTTGGCTTACCTGGCCCAGGAAAAACATTACCGTACCGGTTATCTTTCCTGTACACGTGGTGATGGCGGGCAAAATTTGATTGGAAATGAACAAAGTGAACTTTTAGGATTGATACGCACACAGGAGCTGCTGGCTGCCCGCCGCATTGATGGTGCCGAACAGTTTTTTACCCGTGCCAATGATTTTGGCTTTTCAAAAGGTCCCGAAGAAACGCTGAAAATATGGGATAAAGAGAAAGTACTGGGCGATATGGTTTGGGTGATCCGCAAATTCAGACCCGATGTAATGATCTGCCGTTTCCCTACAACCGGCGAAGGTGGTCATGGGCATCACACCTCATCGGCCATACTGGCGCAGGAGGCATTTACAGCCGCGGCCGATCCTAAACGTTACCCCGAGCAATTAAAATATGTGCAACCCTGGCAGGCCAAACGCCTGTTATGGAATACCTTTAGTTTTGGTAGTGTGAACACTACCGCGGCCGATCAATTTAAAATTAATGTAGGCGTTTACAACTCCATTTTAGGTAAAGGCTATGGTGAAATTGCTGCCGATAGCCGCAGTAACCATAAAACGCAGGGCTTTGGTTCGGCCAAACAACGCGGTGAGTTTTATGAATATTTTAAAACCATTCTGGGCGATGCCCCACAAAACGACCTGATGGACGGCGTTAATACTACCTGGAAACGGGTAAAGGACGGTGAATCTATTGGCGCGGCCATCGGCATCATCAACAGGGATTTTAATGCCGAAGCTCCTGAAAGATCGGTACCGGCATTGGTGCAATTGTTAAACCGCGTTGAAAAAGTATCAGATATGTACTGGCGCGTACAAAAAACCAAAGAGTTGAGCGAACTGATTGCCGCTTGCTCGGGCTTATGGTTTGAGGCTTATGCCTCTGAGCCAACCTACGCCCTTGGCGATAAGATCCAGGTACGCGCCCAGGTGGTCGACAGGTATAGCAACAGGGTAAAGATCAACAGTATCGCTTTTCAAAACAATGTTTCCAACCTGAACAGCCAGGTGATCCCGGCCAATCAGCAGCAAACATTTGAGCAAAGCGGTATTGCCGATAAACTGACCCAACCTTACTGGCTGGAAACCCCGCACAGTATAGGTGCCTACAACCTCCCCGATGAAACATTGGCCGGTAATCCCGAGAACCCCGACCTGCCCAAAGTTGATTTTGAGTTTATTGTTGAAGGCAAGCCGGTACATTTTGAACGCAGGCTGCTATATAAATATGTCGACCCGGTGAGGGGCGAGGTTTATCAGCCGTTGGAAATTACACCACCGGTTACCGCCAATATCGAAAACCAGGATTATATTTTTAATTCGCAGCAGGAACAGTTGGTTCAAATAAAATTAAAAAGCTTCACGGCGGCTACCGGCGATATCAGTTTAAAACCTATTGCCGGCTGGAAGATTGATCCCAAAAAAATTGAGTTTAGCGGGAAAAATAAAAATGACGAATGGACGGTGTCTTTTACCATTGCGCCAACAGATAATAAACCCCGCACCAATAATTTACAGGCCTTGGTAGCGGTAAATGGAAAAACCTTTTCGCTGGCTTTGCGTCGCATCCGATATGATCACGTACCGGCCATTACGCTGTTCCCGCCCGCCGAAACGAGGCTGGTAAATCTCGACCTGAAAATAGCAGGTAAAAAAATAGCTTATATTACAGGAGCCGGCGATCTGATGCCCGAAGCCCTGCGCCAGGTGGGCTATGATGTTCACCTGCTTTCGGAGAGTGAGATCATGAATGCCGATCTTTCTGTATACGATGCTATTATTACCGGGGTGCGTGCCTATAACGTGAACGAGCGCCTCGCGTATGAGCAAAGTCGCCTCATGGATTATGTTAAAAATGGCGGTAACTTATTGGTGCAGTATAATAATAACTCGGGTTTGGTTGTAAAACAGATTGGTCCATACCCATTCCGGGTAGTAAACCAAAGAGTTACCGACGAGGATGCTGAAGTAACCATATTGGATAAGCAAAGCCCGGTGCTTAACTATCCCAATAAAATTACCCAGGACGATTTTAAAGGCTGGATACAGGAACGAGGCTTGTATTTTGTAAGCGATATCGACCCGCAATACAAAGCTGTTTTACAGATGAACGACAAAGGCGAGCAACCCAATAACGGATCATTAATAGTGGGCGATTATGGCAAAGGGCGTTTTGTATATACTTCCCTGGCATTTTTCAGGGAAGTACCTGCCGGTGTACCGGGTGCCTATCGCTTGTTTATTAATTTGTTGAGCCAGCCGAAAAAATAGATGAGGTATATAATTGGTGTTTGTTTATCTCTATTACTTTTAGGCAGTTGTGCTGGCGGTTCAGCTATAAAAACAGTAAACGTTTTTATAGATCCCGCAAAAAGCGGCTGGTATTTCATTAGTTTGGATAAAATACCATCATTGAAAGATGGGGGAATAGACAGTATTAAATTTAAAGACTCAACTCGGATGGGTTTGGTTAAGATTAAAGATCTGAATTTAACCAAGTTTGTTCCCTATGATTATCATGGAAATATGATATCTGAAAGGCTTAAGCTTGTAGGAGTTAAGACAATTGCAAAGGATACCGTTTTTTTTGAGTTTTATAACCCGACACAAGAAGAACTGCAAAACATCAAACAATGGAACGCTTCAGATGACCGGGCATTTAAAATTACACTCAATGAAAATGCGGAGCTTCATAAGCAATGGGTTAGGTTTAAACACTAAACCAATTGCAAAGCAAGTCAGGAAATCAAAGTAGTAGATTTGAAACTTACGAAGTTTCAAAAACTTCGTAAGTTTTCAGTAAATGGCGATATGTAACAATTGTAAATCACCGTTAAATAATTTATTGGTAAAAATCAATTAATCATCTATTTTTGCAAACGTTATAATTAACAGTAATATGAAACAACACGAAGAAGAAGAAAAAAGCCTTGATTTTGTATTTTACCTTGTAGGCTTAGTTTCTGGGCTTTTTATAGGAGCAATAATTGATAAAGGATTTACCTGGATAGCCGTTGGTGGTGTTTTAGGCTTATTAACCGCCGGTTTCTTTATAGCTGTATTGGTTAAAGGCCGTGGTGAAAAGGCCTGATCCTGATCTGCCCTCATTTATAAAAAATTGGAACCAGTTTTACGGCATTGTAGTCGCATGGCTGGTTTTTTTAATTTTAGTATTTTGGCTCATTACAAAAGTTTTTGAATGAGTTTACCCGATTGGATAGTTTTAGGCTTAACGCTTTTTGCCATAGTGCTTTATGGCGTGTGGAAAAGCGGCAGCAATAAAAATATCGATCAGTTTTTAATGGGTAACCGCTCGTTGCCCTGGTATCATGTCGGGTTTTCGGTTATGGCTACCCAGGCCAGTGCTATTACATTTCTTTCGGCACCCGGACAGGCCTATTCCGATGGGATGCGCTTTGTACAATTTTACTTCGGGTTGCCACTGGCCATGATCGTGCTTTGCGTAACTTTCGTGCCCATATTTCATCGTCTTAAGGTTTATACAGCCTACGAGTTCCTGGAGCAACGCTTCGACCTGAAAACCCGCGCGCTTACATCCTTCCTTTTTTTAGTATTACGCAGTCTGTCAACCGGGGTCGCTATTTATGCGCCCGCCATTATTTTATCAACCATTTTAAATATCAATACGGTTTATACTACGCTGTTTATAGGCGGCCTGGTTATATTTTACACCGTTTATGGTGGCAGTAAAGCGGTATCATACACACAATTGCTGCAAATGAGCATCATATTTGCCGGTATGTTCCTGGCTGGTATACTGGTGGTTAATCTATTGCCAACAGGCGTAGGTTTTACGCGTGCCCTGAAAATGGCCGGTAAGCTTGGCCACATGAATGTAATAGATTGGAAATTTGATTGGGATAACCGGTACACCGTGTGGAGCGGCCTGATAGGGGGCTTCTTTTTGCAGTTATCCTACTTTGGTACAGATCAAAGCCAGGTTGGCCGTTATTTAACAGGGAGCTCGGTAGGGCAAAGCAGATTGGGCCTCATTATGAATGGGCTCATCAAAATCCCGATGCAATTCCTCATTTTGCTGATCGGCGTATTGGTTTTTGCCTTTTACCAGTTTAACAGGCCACCCATGTTCTTTAATAATTACGAGGTGGCCAGGGTAAAGCAAAGCAGTTATGCAACCCAGTACAATTACCTCGATCAGCAATATACCCAAGCTTTTGAACAGCGAAAAGCAAAAGCTGACGATCTGATAAAAGCCCTTGATAGTAAAAAAACGGATCAGATAGAACGCGCAAAAGATGCTTTGAAAGTGGCCGATGCCCAGTCCCACGTCATCAGGCGGGATGCTATTGCGTTGATGAAAAAGAACAATGCCAGCGCTGATGATAACGATACCAATTACGTGTTCCTGACCTTTGTTAAGCAATACTTACCCAAGGGACTTGTCGGGTTATTGATAGCTATTATATTTTTGGCTTCTATGGGTTCAACAGCAAGCGCCCTTAATTCACTGGCTTCAACCACAGTGATAGATATTTACAAACGCACCATCAATAAGGATGCATCAGATAAAAACTACCTGCTGGTATCCCGTATAGCAACCGTATTTTGGGGAGTAGTATGTGTAATTATGGCTTTGTATGCCGGCAAATTGGGCAATTTACTGGAGGCCGTAAACCAATTGGGCTCCTATATATACGGAACCGTATTAGGCGTTTTTATAGTTGCTTTTTATATGAAACGGATAACCGGAACCCCGGTGTTTATTGCCGCTATTATTAGCGAAGGGATCATATTATATTTAGGATTGAGTAAAACGGTAGCCTATCTGTGGCTTAACCCTATCGGCTGCTTTTTAGTGATGATTGTGGCTTACGTGATCAATAAATTCATGTCACAAAAAAGCCCGGATCAAATAGAACCGGGCGTGTAGTGTTTTATTGCCTCACCTTTAATCTTTGGCATGATTAAGTGCTTCCAGGTTCAACCGCAGATATTCATCATCATTACTTTCTTTTGAAAGCTCGATACCGGCTTCGGCAGCGGCTATTGCACCGGCTTTATCACCTTTTCTCAATAACAAGCGCGATTCCCATAGTTTAAACCAGGGGACTTTAGGCTCTTCTTTTTCGGCCTCAGCTACCCAGCCTAAAGCTTTGTCCACATCTTTGTTATTTTCATAATACCACTGGATAGCATTAAAATAATAAGGTTTGCGGTCGCCTTTCATCAATTCGTCAATATTTGCCATGATCTTGGCATCATCATCGGTCTCCATGTGGATAAGAGCCGCTGTATGGTCCCAAACCAGGTACAGATCTGTTGCCCGGGTAGTGGAGTTGGCAAATGCCATGGTAAAAGTTTCCCGTTTTTCGTTTACACGGATGGATTTTACATCAAAACGTAAAAGGTCGTCGGCTTGCTTATAGTTGTAAGCGCCCCATTGTTTAACGGTTTTGTTCAGGATGATGGTCCACTCATTTCTTTGAGGAATACTGAATAAGGAATAGGTGCCAGGAGGTACGGCATGCCCTTCAATGATTACTTTTTCGGTAAAGGTAATCGTAGTAGCGGCATTGGCTCCTGTCCGCCAAACTTCACCATAAGGATTTATACCACCAAATATTTTACGGTCCTTAACATTGGGCCGGGAGTAAGTAATAGTAACCTTTCCCAGTCCAAAATCCTGGATAATGGTTTGTGTAGAACTGGCCTCAGGGATACGGGGTACTGCCTGAGCATCGCTTTTATAGCTTACACATGCCAATAGCATGGTCACTAAAAATAAGTAAGTCTTTCTCATGTTATGTTTTCGATACTAAGATACCAAATGTTTTTAATCGGTAAATATTGTATTGGAGTAATAAAATTTATGAAAGTTTAATTAAGATATCAGGTTAAAGAGGTAAGTAACAAGCTTTTTGCATTTGGCTTTCAGCCTTAAGCTTTTTATTACCTTTGCGGCTATGATTGATGTGTTACTAAATAAGGGTAAAGAGAAAGCTGTTTTGCAAAAACATCCCTGGGTATTTTCGGGCGCTGTTGAAAAAGTAAAGGGTAAACCAGCCAATGGCGATGTGGTGCGGCTGCTTAATGCAAAAGGCGATTTTATGGCCTATGGTTTTTATAACGATCAGTCGCGGGTTGCCCTGCGCCTTTTGGAGTGGGACGAAGCTGTTGAAATTAATGACGATTGGTTTCGCCGTAAACTGGCCACGGCCATTAAAAGCAGGGCTCATGTATTAGCAAACGGAACCAATACCTGTCGCCTGGTTTTTAGCGAGGCCGACTATTTGCCCGGCTTAATAGTTGATAAATATGCGGGCCACCTGGCTGTTCAGGTGCTCACTTCGGGTATGGAGCGGTTGATGCCGGTAATTATTGATGAACTGCAAAAGTTGCTAAATCCCGAAAGCATATCCGACAAAAGTGATAACTCCTCACGGGCCCACGAAGGCCTGACAGAAGCCGAAAATAAAGTGCTTTTTGGTAATCCTCCGCCAGAGATTGTAGAAGTGCTGGAGAATAATATTGTTTACGGTATCAATATCACCGAGGGCCAAAAGTCGGGCTTTTACTGCGATCAACGCGATAACCGCCATATAGTGGCCAATTATGCTACTGGAAAAAAGGTGCTGGATTGTTTTTGCTATACCGGCGGCTTTACGCTCAATAGTTTAAAAAATGGAGCCTCATCGGTAACCAGTGTGGATAGTTCGGCATTGGCGATTGAAACGTTGAAGGAGAACATCCTTTTAAACAAATTGGACGCTGATAAACATACGGCCATAAAATCTGACGTGAATGTGCAACTGCGCAAGTTCAGGGATGATGGCGAAAAGTTTGACGTCATTGTGCTCGATCCGCCTAAATATGCTCCCTCGCGCTCTGCGCTCACAAGAGCTTCCAGGGCTTACAAGGATCTGAACCGTTTGGGCATGCTGCTATTGAACGAAGGCGGCCTGCTGGCTACCTATTCCTGCTCAGGCGCTATGGATATGGAAACCTTTAAACAGGTAATTGCCTGGGCCGCGCTCGACGCCGGTAAACAAGTGCAATTCATTTACCAGTTCCACCAACCCGAGGATCACCCGGTGCGGGCCTCCTTCCCCGAAGGAGAGTATTTGAAAGGGCTGTTGTGCAGAGTATTTTGATTTAGAATCAAGAAATAAGAGCCAGGAATCAAGAAGTAACACCAATCATGTCATTGCTTCGTGCCTCGCAATGACATGTTTAATATTTGTTTAATCTCTTGATTCCTGATTCTTACTTCTTGACTCCCTTCTTAACCGCTTTTGTCTTCATTTTCAGGTTCAGCATCTCCACCAGTACCGAAAATGCCATGGCGAAGTAGATATATCCTTTAGGGATATGCTGCTCAAAAGCCTCGGCTAAAAGCGAAACGCCTATCAGCAGCAGGAACGACAGTGCCAGCATTTTTACCGTAGGGTGCTTGTTAACAAAGCCGGCCACGCCATTTGAAGCCCACATCATAATACCTACAGCAATAACAACCGCCAGTATCATGATCTCGACATGGCTGGCCATACCTACCGCGGTAATCACAGAATCGAGCGAGAAAACAATATCCAGCAGCATAATCTGGATGATGGTACCCCAGAAGCTGTGTCGTTTTACTTTTTCGGCGTTTTCTTCTTCGCCTTCAATTTTATGGTGTATCTCGGCGGTGCTTTTATAGATCAGGAACAAACCGCCGATGATCAGGATCAGGTCACGACCAGATATGGCCAGTTTTTCGGCCCAATCAGCATCGGTAACATTAAAAATATGTGCCAGGTTAAACAGGGGTGCCGTAAGTGTCATGACCCAGCTGATGGATAATAAAAGCAATACCCGGGTGATCATGGCCATGCCCAGGCCAATCCTACGGCCTTTAGCCTGCTGGTTTGCCGGGAGCTTATCAGATAAAATGGAGATAAATATCACATTGTCTATCCCCAATACGATCTCTAATAACGTAAGGGTAACGAGCGATATCCAGGATTCGGCATTCGCAAATATTTCCATAGCAGGCTAAATTTGTTTGCCCCTAAAATAGCAAAACCCCTGCCGAAAATAGCAGGGGTTTGCGATCAATGTTAAAATATAAGGTGTTTTGTGAAGATATTAGAGTCAGGAACCAAGAATCAAGACTAAATAAGCGCGTCATCCTGAACTTGTTCCAGGATCCCACAGGACAAGCATCGTGCAACCTGCCTATGGGATGCCGAAATAAATTCGGCATGACTAATAAAGGTCTTGATTCTTGACTCTCGTATCCTGAGACTCGTCTTAATCAAAGCTTACGCTGCCGTAGCTGGTGTTAACAGTTATGGTTTTATCGTTTGAGCCTTTACCTAAATGGCCTTTATAGTTTTTAGTAGGACTATAACCGCGATCATTATCCGCCGGACTTTTGCTGGTGATATTGATGTCATGACCGCCATAGTTAAAGCTTCCATAGCGCACGGTTACATCAAAGTCGGCATTTTGCTCATTACTAATACCCAATTTTACGCTGGAGTAGGATGAGTTTACCGATAAACTCTTGATGTTTTTATCTACCTCGTTAATATTCAGGTTGCCGCTGAATTTTACGTTGATGTTGCCCGAAGTAGTGATGCGGCCAATTTTAGCAGAGCCGTAACTGATATCGGCATTTAGTTTATTGCATTCGCCCAGGCTCAGGCTGCCATAAGCTACATCCAGATCGCTGCCGTTAAGCGAACCAATGGTGGCGCTACCGTATTTAACCGTGATCTGGTTACCCGGATTACTCAGGTTTTTGGCTACCAGGCTGCCGTAGGAGTTATTGATGTTTAATTTTCCATCCAGATCTGGCAGACTGGTGGCGCCATATTTATTACTTACGTTTAATGGATTTTTGGATGGCATATATACGGTATAGTTCACCTCAATTTTGCGCACATTGTTACGTTTACCGCCAAATAACGACCATGAGCTGCCATTATCATCATTGTTGATGTTAGTTTTAAAATAAACACCCGATCCATCTTTACTATCCCTGATAGTTACATTGTCCAGTAGTTTTTGGGCCAGATCATCATCGTTGGCACCAACTTTTATTTGTACATCAACCTTTACCTCACTTTTGTTCCAGGTATTCACGGTTATTTTACCAAAACGGTTATCCAGGTTAATCACATCGTTACCATCTATTGAATAGCTTTTGCTGTAATTTTTAACTTTTTCAATACCGTCCTGTTTATCATTATCGGTGTTATAGCTAAAATTGGTGTCAAAGTCCTTAAAACCTAAAGCTATCTGCGGCGCTATATTACTGAAATCATAGGCAAAATTCATGGCGCTATCATTCAGTTTATAGTTGAAATTCTGGTCAAAGTGCTTAAACTGCTTGTCAAAGCCTTTCAGCTTCAGGTTCATTTTTTTAAGCTGCTGCAATTTGATACGGCCCATCTGCTTTTGCAGCCCTTGCATTTTAAGGTGCAGATCCTTCATTTTTAGCTGAAAGTCCTTGCTGTCAGGCAGGGTCAATTTGTTTAAAGGTGCCATTGGAGGCATAGGCGGAAGCACGGGAACCGGAACCGGCGGCGCAGGGGTTTGCTGTGCAAAACTGATCGTATTAATGGCTAACAGGGCCATTAAAGCAAACATCGACCGTTTAAATATTTTTGATTTCATCTTTTTGGTCTTTTTTCATTTGATTGAATTGTTCTATTACACTCAATTGCTGATTAAGCACCTCGGTTTGTACCTGCAAGTTCCGGATCATGGCACGTAAAACACGCTCCTGGTTAGGGCTGGTGGCTAAATCGGCATTAAGTCTTTTATAAGTAGAATCCATTTTGGCTATTTCGGCGCTAAACTCTTTATACAGTTGCGGATCGGCTTTGGAAACCGATTTTAGCTCTGTCAGTTTAGTTTCAACAAGCGACGCATAATGCAGTTGCTGTTTGGCATACTCAGGGTTTATGGCGGCCAGGTCCACGCCTTTTGCGGCTTTTTGGCTTTGGAGGTATATTCCGAAACCGATGCCCATGACAACGATTACCGACGCGGCGACCCGAAGTACGAAAGCAAGCGAAAAGGTTTTTGTTTCCAGCTTTTTTGGCAACTCCTCCGGCATGTTGAGGCTTTGCTCAATTTTGCTCCACAGATCGGCCGATGGCTCAATCTCGTCAAACTCTTCGCGGTTATTTTTAATGAAATCTTCAAATCGCTTGCTCATAATTCTGTTCCTTTCCTTTTTAAAATTTCCATTAACTTTCTTTTAGCTCTCAAAAACTGTGTTCTTGAGGTGTTTTCTGATATATTCAATATTTGTCCTATTTCTTCGTGATCATAACCTTCCAGCAGGTAAAGCGACAGTACCACGCGGTAACCGTCTGGCAATTGTTTCATGCCTTCTTTTACCAAAGCCACCTGGTATTGTACATCTTCATCATCATCGGGCTCTTCGGCTGGTATATTTTCCAGATGGTCGCCCTCCAGTTCTATCAGCTCCAGCCTGCGCTTACGCAACAGGTTTATAGAGCGGTTTACCACTATTTGTTTTAGCCATAAACCAAACGTGGTGTCCTGTCTGAAATCCTTTAGCTTGTTAAAAGCATCCAGAAAAGCTTCCTGCAAAACATCTTCAGCTTCGGCAATATTGCCCACGATCCTAAAGGCAACGTTCAACATCGCTTTAGAATACAACCGGTACAACTCGTAACTGGCCTTTTTGCTTCCCTGTTTGCATTCAACCACCAGGTTATAATGCTTATCTACATATATGGCTTCCAAATTTCTGATCAGGTTTCAGATTAAATGACGCATCATTTTTAGCAACGTTGCATCACGGTGAAAAATAATTTATATGAACAATAATTTTCTTTAAAAATAGCCGTTTAAGGGAGATTTTTGGAGTAAGGATTTGGGGAACAAGGATATAAGGAGCAAGGATTTTTGGAATAAGGATAGGAGGAACAAAGAACAAGGATAGAAATGCAAGAAAGTCCTTGCTCTTTGTTCCAAAAATCTTTGCTCCATCAAAAAAATCCTTGCTCCAAAAGAGCATCAATAGCTTTCACCGCATTTTCATACCGGTCGTTTCCTATGCCGGATATCACCACGTAGCGGGCCTGCAGCGCGGTAAGTTCTTTGTGCCATATGGCCATAAAATGTTCGCGTAATTCGGGGAAATTACGCAGGGGGTCGTCCTGCCAGGGCAGGTCGATATCTAACAGTAAATAAAAATCGTAGGGGTGTTTGGGTAATTCGTCCAGTACCTCCTGCGGCGCCTGGCCAAACATGTGCTCGCTCCATATTTTTACCGTTAAAAAAGTGGTGTCGCATATCAGGAGTTTATTGGCTTTGGGTAGTAAAGCGGCTTCCAGTGCCAGTTGCCCTTGAAACATATTGATCTCATCCTGCCAGGTACAGGGCCCGGTAAGCGCGGCGCAATACTCCCGCGAATACTCGGGTACCGCGATGGTATGATAATGCGCGGCCAGATAATCAGACATGGTTGATTTTCCCGTTGATTCAGGCCCGACAACCGCTATTTTGGGAATATGTTTCATGTGTTATTAAATGAAAATAGAGACGCATGTAATGCGTCTCTACAATGATTAAACGTAGAGACACATCACATATGTCTCTGATCTGTTTTTATCTTTCCAGTTTCGGTACCCGTGTCGGCGTATCTTTGCCCGAAACGATGCTGCGTGAGCTTAATGCTATGGCCCGGATGGTGGAAGTGATGTTATTTACATCCAGCGAGCTAAACTCATCTTTTACGGTATGATACAGTTTATCAATATCTATCTGGTCGGTTGAGATAGTATGGGCTGGCACGCCTTTTTCTGCCAGCGACGCGTTATCGCTGCGGTAAAACAGGTCCTGATCGGGATAAGGATCGGGGTGAAACTCAAATTTGGTTCCCTTCAGGTTACTTTGCAGGATAGTGCCAAAGTTCGAACGATCAAAGCCGGTGATAAAGGCCGAGTTTTCGCCAAATTTAGAAGCCTTGCCGATCATCTCGATATTGAACATGGCAACCACTTTATCCGGATCAACCTGGGTAGCAAAATACTGCGAGCCGTATTCGCCTATCTCTTCGGCAGTGAAGGCCACAAAGATGAGCGTACGGGCATTGTTATTTAATTTTTTATAGTATTTGGCTAAGGATATCACCGCTGTGGTGCCCGAAGCGTCGTCATCGGCACCGTTGGCTATGCTATCGCCCTCCATGGCTTTGAGGATACCCAGGTGGTCATAATGGCCCGAAAAAACCACAAATTCGTTAGGCTTGGTTTTACCGGGGATAATGCCGGCTACATTAAACAAAGGCAATTCTTCGCTTTTGTTCTCATAGCTGATATCAAACGAGGAGATGTTATCAAACTTACCCAATACAAGTGCCATAGGTGATGCGGTTTTGCCCTTAAAGCTTACGCTACCCCGCGTGCTATAAGCATCATGGGCGCGCTTAAACAAGCTCTGAAATTTGGGATCAATAATCAACAGCGTTTTTTTGCCGCTTTTTTGAGCTTCCACGTATTCCTCTCTGAAATTTTTGTCGGCGGTTACGTTTACCACCTGTACATCCTTGTCGCTGGCCCAGGTAAAGGCTGCGTTGCCCAATGCAAAAACGCTGTCGGCCACAACGGCTTTACCATTAATAACCGCGGTTGTTTTTATGGGTGTTGAGCGTATCATGGTGAAATTCTGGCGGTAACCAGTATTCCCGGCAAGGGGTTTTAGGCCTGCTTTTTTATATTCACCCTCAATAAATTGAGCTGCTTTTTCAATACCCGGTGTAAAAGTTGCCCGGCCCTGCATATCATCGGCACTCAGGGTTTTGATGATGCGTGTTACATCATCCTGATCAATAAGCTTGTTCACGTCTTGCCCAAAGCTGTAGGTTGATGCAGCTAAAAGAGCGGTTATTATGGTGAGTTTTTTCATGATTATTAGCTTTTTCCCTCATGTCATTTCGAACGAGGTACGAGGAGAAATCTTTTGCAAGCGATATACTAAACGTTTAAGATTTCTCCCTCCGGTCGAAATGACAAGTGGGGTGTTAATTTGAGTCTGCAAATTTTATTTAACTTTTGATTGTAACCAGTTATTACGGAAAGTTTCCTGTTCTTTCGAAAGCGTTTTGCCTGCTTTTTCGTAAGTAACTACTTCAAAATACGGGCTTTCTTCCAACGTAATGGTGGTTTCATGGGCGCCGGTGCGGTTTTTATAGTTCACGGTTATTTTGTCGCCCGGTTTTTTGCCCGCCAGTACATCACTAAACGATTTTGGATCGGCGATGGTTTGGCCATCGGCTTTCAGGATAATATCGCCTGCATCTAAGCCCGCTTTGTAAACTGGTGTACCTATAATGGTGCTTGACAGGATAGGCAATCCTTCGGCTCCGGCGGCACGCGGTTGACCCGAACGGCCACGACCTGCGTTAGTAGACAATGAACCTGCCCATGCTTTACCCGGCTGCACTTTGCGCAATACCAGTCCGGCTTTATTCAACAGTTCCTCATAATTGTTTTTATCGGTACCGTAAATGTAACGTTTAAAGAAATCGGCGGCAAACTTAGGGTTGTTGGTCACCTTAGCCAGATCGGCTTGCAGGTCCGGTATGGTATATGGTTTCATGACCTTGCCACGGCTTAACCAAACCTGGCGCATATAATCATCAAGCGTAAGGTTAAAATCACCACGCAGGCGCATATCCAGCGCCAGTGCTATGGCGCCGCCATAGGTATAATAGCTGGTAAAATCGTTGATATTGTTGTTCGGATCGATAGACACCCCGGCATCGGCAAATACCGAATAGCGGCTCATTTGTGTAGCCGGATATTTGGCGGCTCCCGGTGTATTCAGGATCTGGTTAACCAAACCTGCCAGTGTACGCGTATAATCATCAAGCGGGGTAAAACCGGCGCGGGTAAGCAGCAGATCGCCATAATACTGGGTAAAACCTTCGGCAAACCAGAGCTCGCTGCTCATGTTGGCATGCTCAAAATTAAAGGGCTCCAATGATTTTGGACGGATGCGTTTTACATTCCAGCTGTGGAAGTATTCGTGCGAAAATATGCCCAGCAGGCCATCCTCATTACCGGCAACCCTATCAACCGGGTAAACAATACAGGTGGAGTTACGGTGCTCCATCCCATCACCCGAGTTGGTTGGATATACATCAGTTAAAAAGGTATACTCGCCATAATCATAGGTAGGTAGCTCGCCATAAACGGCTTTCTCTTCCAGTACCAGTTTCTGTACCATTTTGCCAAATTTATCCACTGCGGCCTGGTCATCGTCAGAGTGGATACTCACGTTTATTTTTTCTTTTTTGCCGTCGGTATTGATCACGTCCCAGCTGGCTATTTTGTAATTGGCCAGTTCCGTCGGGCTATCCATCATGTATTGCAAGTTAGGCGCGCTGTACACGTTGGCACCTTCGGGTTTTAGTTGGGTAGATACCTTCCAGCCATATTTTTCCAGGTCATTAAACTCAAACTTTACAGGTCTTTTTTCCTGTCCCAATACCCAGGCAAAAGCCGCAGGCATATTCAGGTGGGCATGACTGGGATCAATACTGGCATAAGTGCCGTCGGTCCAGTTGCCAAACAGGGTATAACTTATTTTGATATTATCCGGATGTTGGCCAACTTCATACAGGTCGCCTTCTATTTGTGTAAAAGGGATCTCGGTACCGTCGATAGCGGTTACTTTAACATTATAGATGTTTTTGCCAAACTCATGCGTGGCATAACGCCCTGCTGATGAACGGCTCATCCGGAAACGCAAACTCATAGGAGCCTGTGGCACGGTCATCACAACTTCTGCTTCATGATGCGCGGCGTTGGGAAAGGATATGGAATAATAGATGGGCTTTTCTTTATCCTGCGCTATGGCGGCAGTGCTTAATAAAGCGGCAATGGTAATTAGAAATATTTTTTTCATGTAAATGATGTTATACAGGGCTGAAATTACAAATTAATCGGAGAAAAATGAGGCATCATTTTGTTAGTTGGCCGGTTGATAAGGGAGACAGACTTGAATGATGGAATTATAGGTTGCAGACGACTTCACCCATCTGCGCTGGACAACCCTCTCTTTTTTTCCATATGTCATTGCGAGGAGGAACGACGAAGCAATCTCGTAGCTATTCTCATCGACAGACACCTGAGGAGATTGCCACGCTACGCTCGCAATGACATGATTTTGATTTGTTATTACTCCACCCCTCTTTTCACGAAGCTGAACGGGTGACATGCTGAGCGGAGCGATGACAGGGAGAGTCGATTCGGTATCAATTTGAACTATTATATGTATCTTTAAAGAAATTACTGAGCTCATGATCCTTTTTTCAAGAAGAAATTTACATTATACCGATTACAAATGGAGCGTATATAATCAAAACGATCCGCGGGTAAACGGTAAACCGGACACCACGCCGTTTACAAAGGATGAGGGCAATGAGGTAGTTTACCTGATCAACAAATTAATGATACTTTGGGATTACCGTTTTGCCAATACTGGTAATAAAATGGAAAAACTGATCCATGATCAGCTCCCCTCGACCATTACACTGCAGGAAGATGTACAGCAATGGCTTAAAGCTAATTTGAAGTTTTAAACTGAAGTTTTCTTACCGTACTCGAAGAGCTTATTAAAAATTTAGGGTTTGTCTATAGCCAGGTTGATTAACCTGATTGGAGGCTTTGTGCTATAAATTATCCCTTAGGCAACAATGGCTGTCATGCTGAGCCCTTCGAAGCATGGTGGGCAAAGGCCCCTCTATGCGCCCTTCGACAAGCTCAGGATGACAGTCCCGCTCCCACGGGATTAACGTTCGTATATTTAGTAAGAAGCATGGTTAAACCCTTCGGCTTCAGGGCAGTCAAATGCTGTGGCATGTGTATCACGGGCGGCAGTAAAGGGTGATTTTATGTGTTTGATTTTTATTCCGCCTGTGTACCTGCTCTTTCTAATAATTATGTACTTTTAGACACTTAAACAACCTTAAACACAATGACAAAACCGACCCTAAACCACAGAGCTGGTGGTATGCTCCATTCTTTATCTCAGCTTAAAACATTAACCCTAACCATTTCATTTGCCATTTTCTCTTTAGTATGCCAGGCGCAGGTAGACACCATTGTTTCCAACAATACAAAAATAGCCTGTGTTGTTAAAGAAATAACCCCCGAAGCCGTTAAATACACTTATCCAAATGAGGACTTGCTGAACTCGGTTTACAAAACCACCGTACAAAAAATAATTTTCAAAAGTGGGCGTGTCCAGACTTTCGCCGAAGCGACATCTTACAAAGCCATCAATGGCGTAATGGATTTTGATAAAGTGACCGTTACCGTTGTAGAAGGTGAGGTTAAAGGCCTGTACAAATTAACAGATGTGAGCTCCAAAGCTAAAGGAACAACTGTTTTTTCGAGCCAGGAACGGGTAAAGGACAGGGCCTATCATAAACTAAAAATACAGGCAGCCATGTTTGGTGCCAATATAGTTTACCTTACCAACCAGCGTACCGAAGGCAACAAATACGGCGGCTATTTTCAAAGTGGTTCATCGGCCGAAACAAACCTGACAGGAGTGGGCTATTCCAATATTTTGCCGGACTATGATAAGTTCAAGCAATTGGTAGGAACTAAAACAGATTTTACCGCGATCAAAAAATACGAATTAGGAGCCAGCGACACAGATGTAGCGCAAGATGCCATAGATGCACCTTTTACGGTATCAAATATTTCGCTTGAAAATGGCATCGTTTTAATAACCGCTCAATTAAAGGGTGAGAACAACAACAGCGTATTCCAATTGGCAAGTTTTACAGATACTACATTTAGTGTTGCCTATAGACATAAAGGAACAGCCTATAACGTTGAAATACAAGCTAAGTAAAGAACGCGCAGAGAGCACTAGATTTTACCTCAAAATCCGGGACTCAGAACTCAAGACTCCCGACTTAATTGCGTATATTTGTATATAACAAAACGGCCTGGTTCTCTGTAAAAAGGAGAACCGGGCCGTTTTGGTTAAGGATAAAAAGGGCCAAAAAACGATCTTTTTATAGTTAGTTATTTGATAGTCAATTATTTAATACTTTTTAAAGCTTTCAAAACCCGCTAAAAATTTGTTAAAAAGTGTTAAAATGGCGTTAAAAAAGTGTTAAACAGGGCAAAAACAAAGCTTTTTCAACCTGTTTCGACTAAAAAATTGTTAAAATTTTAGGTTTAAAAAGTTTTTTGAAGGTGTGTTATCCAAATTCTGTTACTCCTTTTTAAAGTCATAAGCACCTCGTTCCACAAAATCAGCTACCTTAACTTTTACGCCGGTAACCCTGCCATTTTGTACATTGAACGGAAAAATAGCCTTGCCCATAACCGGGTCAGAAAAAGTTACAAAAAAACGGTTGCCACCCAATGGCTGTAATTTGGCAAACATGGTTGGATGATGTTCAAAACGCATTTCCAGGTCGCTATTTTCGCCCTGGGTTACGGTCATGCTACCATAAAAGCTGTTGGTATACTTACCTAAATAGGAACTCGGGGGTAATGCAGGTTTTAAGGCAAGCGCCACAGTATCACGTAGTTTACGTTCGGTTTGCTGATCGGCAGCGGTGTGTGCCTTATAATTTTTCAGGTAAGCATCACTGTAATTATGATAGGGCCTGCCAAAAAAGGCATCCAGGATTTCCCAGCGCAGGGCCTCATAAAGCAGGTTTTGATCGGTATTGGTGAGTATCACAATACCCAGGTTGTCCTGCGGTGAAAGGGTAACTGATGATAAATAGCCGTTTACGCCACCCTCGTGCATAATCAGGCGGTGGTTTAAATAGTCCTGTATAAACCAGCCCAGTCCGTATAGCTCAAAATTGTTTTCGCCATTCAGGTGGTATTCGCTGCCTACAATATCCTGTGGTTCGCGGGTGGCCATAATGGCCGCCTGAGGTATGATCTGGCGGTTACCTACTTTGCCGTTGTTTAGCAAGGCCATTACCCATTTGCCCATGTCGCTGGCCGATGAGCTGATAGCACCTGCTGGTGCAAGTCCATCTATCTGGCAATAAGGTATAGGTGCAAGCCGGCCATCGGTTAGGGTATGTGGTACAGTACGGTTAAGCGATTTAGGCAGATCCTTGGTCAGGGCCAGGGTATTAGTCATGCCCAGTGGGGCAAAAATGGCCTCCTTAAGGTATACCTCCCAGGGTTTGGTAGTTACCCGTGGGATGATCTCACCGGCAGTTAAAAAAGCGGCATTGGTATAACCCCATTTGGTGCGGAATGGATAAGCGGCCTTAAGTTCGCCCAGTTTCTCGATCACCTGTGCACGGGTAAGGTTGGTGTTGTAAAAAGTAAAATCGCCCTGAAAGGTCTGAAAACCAAGGCGGTGGCACAGCAGGTCGCGTACGGTAGCTTCCTGCCCGGCAAATTTATTTTCCAGTTTAAATTCGGGGATATATTTGGTTACTTTTTCATCAAGCGATAGTTTGTTGTTGGCCTGCAACATGGCCAGGGCAGTAGCGGTAAAGGCTTTGGTATTGCTGCCTATCATAAACAGGGTATTGATATCTACCGTATTGGGCAGCCCCAGTTCTTTGATACCATAGCCTTTTACCAGTACTATTTTATTGTCTTTTACAATAAAAACGGCAATCCCGGGCACGCGCCAATTGGTTAAAGCCCTGCTGATATACAGGTCCAAACTATCCCGGATAAACTTGGAACGGTCGGCACGCTGGGCCCGGACGCTGGTAAAAAAAGTAAGGCAGATAATAAAAGATAGAAGTATTTTTTTCATTACACTGGATATTTACGTGCTTGATTGTGCTAATTTAATGCAAAATTTACAGCGGCTTTACTTAATTGTAAAATAACGCCGCAATCTTCATTAAAACACGCAGTATATGAAATTTTTACGTTCGGGATCATTATTCCTTACCGCTGTATTGCTCATTTTGGGCGGGTACACAGCAAAAGCGCAACGGTTGCCAACCCATTGGACAAAGGATGGCTACCAGTATTACAAAATCAGCGGCGATGGCATCAGGATCCTGGACACCCGCGATACCAGCAAAAAAACCTTGTGGATAAGTAAAGATATGCTTACCCCGCAGGGGCAGTCGCCGTTAAGCGTAAAAAGGTTCTCGGTATCGGCCGATGGACAAAAATTGCTGATCAATACCAACACCAAAAAAGTATGGCGTTATGATACCCGGGGCGATTATTGGGTGTATGATACCAATACCAAAAAGCTGTGGCAGCTGGGCAAAAAACTGCCGGAATCGTCGCTGATGTTTGCCAAATTTTCACCCGATGGGCTTAAAGCAGCCTATGTGAGCGGACATAATATTTATGTGGAAGATCTGGCTGATGCTTCGGTTAAGCAATTGACTACCGATGGCACCACGAGGCTCATCAATGGAACTTTCGACTGGGCTTATGAAGAAGAGTTTGGCTGCCGCGATGGTTTCCGCTGGTCGCCGGATAGCAGGTCGATAGCCTATTGGCAGATAGACGCTACTAAAATAAAAAGCTACCTGATGCTGAATACTACGGATTCTATTTACCCGTACGTCGTGCCTGTGGAATACCCTGTAGCAGGGCAGGATCCAAGTTCATGTAAAGTAGGCGTTGTGAATATCAGCACCGGTAAAACCAACTGGATAAACACACCTGGCGATGCTGTACAACATTATATACCCCGAATGGAGTGGACATTGAACTCCAATGAAATTATCCTGGAGCAACTGAACAGGGCACAAACCGAAAGCAGGGTGTTTATTGGCAATGTTTCCAATGGTACTACCCACCTGATCCGTGAGGAAAAAAGCAATGCCTGGATTGATGGCAAAGAACGCTGGAACAGTGGCGATCCAAGTGGCTGGGAATGGGTGAATAAAGGCAAAGAGTTTTTATGGGTGAGCGAAAAAGATGGCTGGAAACACATTTACCGGGTAACCCGCGATGGCAAAGAAACCCTGGTGACCAAAGGCGATTATGATGTGATCAGCGTAAATCTGATTGACGAAGCATCCGGTTATATTTACTTTATGGCTTCGCCTGATAATGCTACCCAAAAGTATCTGTACCGTATAAAAATTGCCGGTGCTGCAAAGCCCGAGCGTGTTTCGCCGGCGGATGAACCGGGTACACATGGTTATGATATATCGCCAAACGGTAAGGTTGCCCTGCATAATTTTTCCAACAGCTACACTCCTCCGGTAAGCGAGGTGGTAAGCTTGCCAGAGCATAAGCATATTGGCGGTAACCTGATAGCATTAAACAAAGACGCCGCAAATAAAACCGAGTTTTTTAAAGTTAAAACGGTTGACAGCATTGAAATGGATGGCTGGATGAAAAAGCCCACCAATTTTGATCCGCATAAAAAATACCCGGTGGTGTTTATAGTTTATGGCGAACCTGCATCGCAAACCGTTACCGATACCTGGGGGGCAGGCAGTAACAGGCTGTATGTAGGCAGTATGGCCAATGATGGCTATATCTACATGTCGGTTGAAGGTCGTGGAGCTCCTGCGCCAAAGGGGACAGCATGGCGTAAGGCGATCTATAAAAATATAGGCATCGTGAATATCCGCGATCAGGCTATGGCGGCAAAAGAGATCTTAAAATGGCCATTTGTTGATTCAACCCGTATAGCTGTTCATGGCTGGAGCGGTGGTGGTTCATCAACCCTAAACCTGATGTTCCAGTATCCGGATATTTATAAAACTGGTATAGCTGTAGCCGCTGTTGGTGATCAGCTTACTTATGATAATATTTACCAGGAGCGTTATATGGGGGTACCTGTTGATGACGAAGGTCGTGCGGCATTTATCAAAGGATCGCCGGTTACCTATGCCAAAAACCTGCGTGGTAACCTGTTATATATCCATGGCACAGGTGACGACAATGTGCATTATAAGAATGCCGAAGAGCTGATCAATGAGTTGGTGAAGTATAACCGTCAGTTTGAGCTGATGTCGTATCCTAACCGTACACATAGCATCTCCGAGGGCGAAGGAACAAATCTGCATTTAAGAACGCTGTTTACTCATTATTTAAAAGAACATTGCCCGCCAGGTGGCAGATAATTAAGCTACTTGTAAATTTTGTATTGGCTCTCCGAGTATGTATTGCGCGGAGCGTTTTATGATGACTGTATCATTGTGGTTTAAAGGTGCGTAAAGGCTGTTATACTTATCAAAAAGCTTATTTATGAAAAGAGTAACTAACCTTAACGCGCCTTTTATCACCTTGATATTTGTGTTGCTATTCATGCTCCATGCTTGTAAAAAAGATGCTGCAAATAGCGACAATCTGGTAGGGAAATGGCAGGCAACCATCCCCATGTCAGCACAGAAATCAACCTACGAATTCAAAAGTGATCGTACCTACGAACACACGTTGCATGTTATCGATACGGTCACCAAAAAGGATCTGGGCATCATTGCCAGAGAAACGGGTAAATACAAAATCAGCAATGCTAAATTAGGGCTTTATGATATGTTGAGTTACCTGAATAAAGATAATAAACCAGGTACTATTGATGATCTTAAAGCCATTGAGGGTCTAAAAACTTATGATTACGATGTAGCTATTACCAATGGGAATAGGCTTACTTTAAATCATCAATGTGGTGCTAATGAGCTTTGCACTGCTAATTACGTACCACCCTTTTACTATGTTAAGCAATAGCATGATGTAATATAAAAAGTGCCTGCCGGTATTTCAGCAGGCACTTTTATAGCAATAAGGTATAGGTTAATAAGCTTGACCATCATCCGCCGCGTTACCCTGGTAACTAAGCGGATCTTCCTGCTTTAAAACCGATCTGCTGTCACCTTCAAAATCACTTTTGCGGCCAAGCATGGTAAAGTTTTCGGCTACTACTTCGGTGGTGTATTTTTTAATGCCTTCTTTATCTTCAAATGAACGGGTACGTAGTTTACCTTCAATGTAAACCAGTTTACCTTTTTGTAAAAATTTGGCAGCCATTTCGGCCAAACCGCGCCACATTACAATGTTATGCCATTCGGTTTGTTCAACTTTACGGCCATCTTTATTAAAGGTTTCAGAAGTAGCTAAAGGGAAACTGGTTACTGATACTCCACCCTCTAAAATTCGCACCTCAGGATCTTTGCCCAAATGACCTACAAGTATTACTTTATTAATTCCAGACATGCCATAAAATAACGGAAAATTCTTTTATAAATTAAAAATATTTTTTATTAATATAACTATAGGTTTGGGAAGAGCCAGATTTGACAGGTTTTCAACTGTGGTGAAAAACCAGTTGGATTCTAATTTAATGGGCTTCGATTGCGTTTTAATAAGCCGGATATACAAGCGCTGGTGGGTAAGTATATGTTTTTGTACGGGTAAATTATCCGCGGATATTTGGATGTCGTCACCAAAAATTTCCTTTACCATAGGCTGATCCATCAATTCCTGGATTGGTAAAAGAGAGGCTGTTTCAACCATCGGAAAGTCGTATAAATTGGCCCAGATGTCTTTATCGTCCCTTTTATTCATCAATACGGAGTCGCCATCGGTTACTAAAAAATAATTAAAAAAGCGTTCGCGCACTTTTACCGTCTTTAATTTAACCGGGAGTGAAGCGGTAGCATTGCTCAAAAAAGCAACACAATTCAGGTGTACCGGGCAAATACCGCAAGCCGGATTTTTTGGCTTACACAGCATCGCGCCAAACTCCATCATAGCCTGATTATGCAAGCCGGGCATTTTCTTATTAATTAAATTGTTGGCAAGTTCCTGGAATGTTTTTTTACCCCCGGTTGAATTGATCGGTTCATCAATACCAAAATAGCGGGCAAGTACCCGGTAAACATTGCCATCAACAACGGCTTTGGCTTCGTTTGCCGAAAATGAGGAAATAGCCGCAGCAGTATATTCGCCTATGCCTTTTAATTTAATCAGGTCGTCATAACGTTGAGGGAATTCACCGTTGTACTGTTCCTGTACCAGTTTGGCTGTTTTAAGCATGTTACGGCCGCGTGAATAGTAACCCAGGCCCTGCCATAGTTTAAGTACCTCGTCCTCGTGGGCAGCCGCAAAACTGCTTACGTTTGGATATTTTTCTACAAAACGATAAAAGTAAGGCAGGCCCTGTTCAACCCGCGTTTGCTGCAGGATGATCTCCGACAGCCAGATCACATAAGCGTCGGTGGTATTACGCCAGGGGAGGTCGCGTTTATTTTGAAGATACCATTGCACCAGTTCGTCAGTAAAATTCATGGCTGTAAAAGTAAGCAGGTCAAAGCTAAAAGGCGAATGGCTAAACTGTTTTAAATATTGATCATCAAAAGCCTGCCGGATGTTAAAACGGGTTAACGAAATCAGCGTTATTGCTAATCACATAACGCTGTATTTAGCCTTTTGATCATTGCTCCTTTACCTTTCATTTTTAACGATTTAGCTTACAATTTGTAACAGAATTGTACGTTTTACTTACTTACGAAAAAAAAACTGTTAAATATTTCGCTCTTAAAATATAAAGCGATACTTTTGCAACCCCAAAACAGTTAAGTATTTATATATTAAATAAAAGTAAATCAGATATGACTAAGGCAGAAATTATAACTGAAATCTCATCTAAGACAGGTATAGAGAAAGTAGACGTGCAGGAAACAGTTGAGGCATTTTTTAAAGTAGTGAAAAGCTCAATGGTTGGCGGCGAGAACGTTTATGTAAGAGGCTTCGGAAGTTTTGTTGTAAAGAAAAGGGCGAAAAAGACAGCCCGCAATATTTCAAAAAATACTGCCATCATTATTCCTGAGCATTTTGTACCAAGCTTTAAACCAGCTAAAACTTTTGTTGAAAAAGTTAAAACAGGTAACAAAAACAGCAAATAATTTATAAGCATGAATAAGAAACAAATAGCCATTAGTGCAGCCGTAGTTGTGATTATGGGCTATTTGTACTATTTACCTGTTAAAGGTTTAATAAAACCCAAAGAGACTAAACCAGATAAAACAAGCGTGATGACAGGAAACCGCAAAGCGGCCACTGCTGTAACGGTTGATATGGTATCTACGACTGCTAAAACCGCAATTGGGGCGGCATTAACAGCAAAGATAAATGACCTTGAAGGGCAATTAAAAAACGCATCAGGCGCCGACGAGCAAAAATTGCAGAAGCAATTGGCCAGTCAGTGGGATGATGTTAACCAGCCGGCTCCGGCAGCATTTTATTACCAGGCCTTGGCCCGTAAGGAAAACAAGCTGGAAGATTGGTTAAATGCAGGGAATCGTTTTAACGATGCTTACAAACTTACACAGGACACTTTAACACAGCCAGCATTTGTAACCAATGCGGTTGAAGCTTTTCAAAGTGCCCTTAAATTAAAACCAGAAAGCCTTGAGGGTAAAACAGGATTAGGTGTTGCCTACGTAAATGGCGGCGCCAGCCCAATGCAAGGTATAGCCTTATTGCTTGAAGTAGTAAAAAAGGATCCGAACAACTGGAATGCAAACCTGAATTTAGGAATGTTTGCCATGAAATCGGGCCAGTACGAAAAAGCGGTAGGCAGGTTTAAAACATTAATTGCCCAGAAACAGGAGTTAGAGCCAACTTTTTATCTGGCCGAAAGCTACAAACAACTGGGCATGAAAAAGGAAGCTATTGATGCTTACCAAAAATGTAAAGAAATGATGCCCGATCCTGTATTCGGGCAACGGATTGATGAATACATCAAGGAGTTAAAGAATTAATCACACATTAAAAATTATTATTATGCCGAGCGGTAAAAAACGTAAAAGACACAAAATGGCTACCCATAAACGCAAAAAGCGTTTAAGAAAAAACAGACATAAAAAGAAATAAGCTGCTTTTTTTAAAGCAGCTTACCTGCTTTTTTATGAAGCAGGTAACTTTAGTAGTGTTTTTTACCCACTTATTAACATGCGGTTTTTACCGTTTTAAGAAATGGAGTAGCAGTTGATAAAAGAATTAATTATCGATTCATCCCCAAATGGGGCTACCATTGCATTATTACAGGACAAACAACTCGTAGAACTTCATAAAGAGCAGGTCAGCAACAATTATACTGTTGGTGATATTTACCTGGGGCGCATCAAAAAGATCATGCCCAGTTTAAATGCAGCCTTTGTAGACGTTGGCTACGAGAAGGATGCCTTTTTGCATTATCTTGATCTTGGTCCGCAGGTGCAAAGCCTGCTTAAACTGACCAAACAAGTACGTAGCGGGGGATACCAATCGAAGCTTTTGGACAGCTTTAAGCTGGAAGGTGATATCAATAAGGGAGGAAAGATCTCGGAGATATTATCAAAAAACCAACTTATACCGGTACAAATAGCTAAGGAACCTATATCAACCAAAGGACCACGTTTAAGTTCTGATCTTTCAATAGCCGGCCGTTATGTGGTATTGGTACCATTTTCGGAGGCTATCTCTATTTCCAAAAAAATAAAGAGCAATACAGAACGAAATCGTTTACGGAAGGTTGTTGAAAGCATTAAGCCAAAGCATTTTGGCGTTATTATCCGTACAGTATCTGAAGGCAAAGGGGTTGATGAATTACAGAAAGACCTGCTTGACCTGATATCTAAATGGGAATCATTTATAACTAAGCTCCCGTCTGTTGAGCCTTCAAAAAAGGTTTTAGGCGAAATTGGACGTACATCAACTATCCTCAGGGATATATTGAACCCCGATTTTCAGCATATTTATGTGAATGATAATGGTATGTTCGAAGAAATTCGGTCATACATCCATGAAATATCGCCAGACATGGAAAGTATAGTCCGTATGCACAAGCATAAGGAGCCTATATTTGAACATTTTGGTGTTGATAAACAGATCAAGGGCGCTTTTGGTAAAACAGTTAATCTTGCTGGTGGCGCTTACCTGGTAATTGAACATACAGAGGCATTGCACGTTATTGACGTTAACAGTGGTAACCGTACAGCCAGTAAAGAGAACCAGGAAGAAAATGCCTACCAGGTAAATAAGGAAGCGGCTAAAGAAATTGCCCGCCAATTACGTTTGCGTGATATGGGCGGTATTGTGGTGATCGATTTTATTGATATGCACAAGCCGCAGAACCGCAAGGAACTATTTGACTATTTGCGTACCGAAATGCAGTACGACAGGGCCAAGCATACCATTTTACCACCAAGTAAATTTGGTTTGGTGCAAATTACCCGCCAGCGTGTAAGGCCCGAAATGAATATTGTTACCAGCGAAGTGTGCCCAACCTGTAATGGTACGGGTACCATTAGGCCAACCATTTTGCTGATGGATGATATTGAGAATAACTTCAATTATATATTGGATGAGCAAAACGAAAAGGGCATTACCCTATGCGTACATCCATATATTGAAGCCTACATTAAAAAAGGCATTTACAACCGCCAAATGAAGTGGTTTGTTAAATATGGCCAGTGGATCAAGGTTAAAAGCAACCCTGCTTACCAGATCACAGAGTTCCGTTTCTTCTCGTCAAAAGACGAAGAAATAAAACTGTAAAGAGATTGATTTGCAGCTATGCAGATTTCAAGTATGCAGCTATTAAATAATAGCTGCATATTTTGTTTATTGGGGTTTATGGCCCCTCTCCATATGATTAATGGATCCTGAATAGTAAACCATAACCAACATAATCGGCTTCGGTACCATGAACATATCCTTTGGCTTGTAGTGCCAGGTAAGGCGTTATAAAGTATTTAAAACCTGCGGTCCAGTATGTTTTTGTTGGGTAGTAGCTGTTGTAATGTACATAATAACCATAGCCGGTCATTAAAGCCAGTTTACCCAGCCACAGGTCGGGACCTATAGCAACACCAACTCTCCAACGATCATAGGAGGAGCCATAGGATTGAAAGGTGTTCAGAAAGCTTTGTGTTGAATTGTACTTAAAAAGGGTATTATTGTAAACGGCATCGGTTCCCAATTTGATGCTCAATACCGGGCTGAATTTGTAATTATAGCCTATGTAAACCCCTGCTTTATAGAGTGCTTTGTTGTTACTGATAGCGCCCCGGCTGCCTACATTAACACCAACCTCAAAAAAGTGCTTATTCTCGGGTTGTTGTTCGCGGTCATTTACGGGACCGCTCTGATTAATTTTTTGTACCAGCCCCAGTGTATAAGCAAATGCATTTATACCATTGTTAGGCAGCTTGGTTGCGCCGTTTGAGTAATGAAAAACCTCAACCCCTGCCTGTATACCGGTTGTTTGGGTTATAGGCGTAAATATCTTGAGACCAGCCTGAGTGGCTAAATTGATGTGACTACCTATAATAACATTTTGGCTGTTGGTTACATGGGTTTCAGTGGCATACAAAAAGCCAAAGCCCGGGGTAAACAATAATTCGGTACGATTTATTTTAAGCAAACCGATCTCTAACCGGCCCAGCACAGCGTAAGTATCGCCGATGACGCCTTTGGTTGCCTGATCATGGTTTAGTATTACCTTGCTCATGTTTCGATAAGAAAATACCGCATCGATACTCTTGATGTTTAGTATCCGGATGTAATCACTTTTATTATCCGCCATATTAAAGTGATAAGCCAGTTCTCCGCCAAATAGAGGGCCAGTCAGATAGTTTTTCTCTGGCGAAAAAATTTTGATACCCGAGGTGCCGCTTATTTCAATACTATTTCCTGTGTCCTGCGCTTTTGCAGAAAAACTGAATAGCACAATCCCTATAATAACAGATAAAAATTTATTCATAAACGTTAAGTTACAATAGTTAAAAAGCGCGATCGCCAGTTGCGTTTTCGAGTCATGTCCCATGCTGATCAAGTATGAAACACGGCAGTGATACGGCTAAAGATAGTTTTATGTTTCCTGATAATTTGCTTTACGGGTAATTAATTAAACTTTTGCAAAAATTGCATTTAAGGTATAACATGCAGCGCAATAAATACTAATTTAATTAGCAATCATATCCTTAATTAGTATATAAATCTGCATATTTGCGCATCTGTAATATGCAGGTTTAAGATATGGCTAAAACCAAGATCGCGTATTTTTGTCAAAGCTGTGGCTTTGAATCGGCTAAGTGGCTGGGCAAATGCCCTTCATGCCAGCAATGGAATACTTTTGTTGAGGAGATTATTGACAAAGGTAACACGGCATCGGTGCCTACCTGGAAAGTTACTTCCAATACCCAGCAACGTGCCAATAAGCCGGTGCAGGTGGCCGATATAACTTTCAGCGAAGAACACCGCATGCAAACTCCCGACAAGGAGTTTAACCGGGTTTTAGGAGGTGGTATAGTAGCAGGTTCGCTGGTACTTATTGGTGGCGAGCCGGGCATTGGTAAATCAACCCTGATGTTGCAACTGGCACTCAATATGCCAAATCTGAAAGTGCTTTACGTATCGGGCGAGGAAAGTGAACGGCAGATCAAAATGCGGGCCGAGCGGTTGGCCCCAGAAGTTCTCAGTCAGCAGTCTTCGGTTGGCAGTCAAAAACTTAATATAGGGGCTCAATCCGAAATTAATAAGGGATGTTTTATCCTAACGGAAACATCCACCCAAAATATCTTTAAACAAATAGAGGCCCTGGAGCCTGATCTGGTAGTGATCGACTCTATACAGACGCTTCATTCTTCGCACATCGAGTCTACCCCTGGCAGTGTGTCACAGGTGCGTGAGTGTACAGCCGAGATGCTGCGCTTTGCCAAGGAGACATCAACTCCCGTATTTTTGATAGGCCATATCACTAAAGATGGCATGATTGCAGGGCCAAAAATACTGGAACATATGGTTGATACCGTTTTGCAGTTTGAAGGCGACAGGCATCATGTTTACCGCATATTACGTACGGTAAAAAACCGTTTCGGCTCAGCCTCCGAGTTGGGTATTTATGAAATGCTGGGCGAGGGTTTAAGGGAAGTATCCAACCCCTCAGAAATACTATTGTCGCAGCGTGATGAGCCGTTAAGCGGCATCACCATATCGGCCACATTGGAAGGCCTGCGCCCTATGCTGATAGAAACACAGGCATTGGTAAGTACATCGGCTTATGGTACACCACAACGTACAGCTACGGGTTTTGATACCAAGCGGATGAGTATGCTGTTGGCCGTATTGGAAAAACGCTGTGGTTTCAGACTGGGAGCCAAGGACGTGTTTTTAAATATTACCGGGGGTATCAGGGTAGAGGATCCGGCTATTGACCTTGGTTTGGCAGCGGCCATTATATCTTCACATGAGGATATGCCCATACCCTTTAAAACCTGTTTTGCAGGTGAACTTGGGTTATCAGGCGAGATCAGAGCGGTAAACCGGGTAGAACAACGTATTGCTGAAGCGCAAAAGCTAGGTTTTAATCAAATCTTCATATCTAAATATAATCTTCCATCAGGAGGGCAGGACAAAAAGCGGATGGATCTGTCGCGTTACGATATTGAAATAAAAATTGTAAGTAGTATTGAAGAAGTATTTGGTCAGCTTTTTGGATAATTCATTGACTTTGAGACAAGAGGACTAAGGGACTTTGGGACAAAAGATAAAGGACGAAAGGACAAAGGATTTTATATCATCCTTGTTCTTTCGTCCTTTATTAGTATGTAAGGATAATGGATCCTTTATCTTCCATCTTAGTCCTTCAGTCCCCTTGTCCCAAAGTCCTATAGTCCAAAAAGTCCAATAATCTTAAATTCCTGACGGCGGAACAAGCTTACGTATACGGTTATTGTTGCTGTCTGCTATCCAGATATTACCACTGGCATCGGCCACAAGGCCCTGTGGAGCATTAAATAAGGCACTCGCACCCTGTCCATCGGCAAAACCCGCTGTAGCTGTTTTCCCGGCTAATGAAAGCAAAACTTTATTAGCGGTTAGTTCTAATACACGCCCATTCTGATCGCTTATAAATAAATTTCCTTTAGCATCAAAAGTAAGGGCGCCAGGATTACTGATCAGCGCCGATAATTTAAGGCCGCCAACCACAGTAGTTACTACCCCGGCTGCTGTGATCTTACGAATGGCATAATTTTGCAGATCTGCTACATAAATATTGCCCTGGCCGTCCAACGCAATGCCATTTGGCTGGTTAAATTGCGCGGTTGTTGCTGTAACATTATCAACATAACCCGCTGTGGTTTTACCTGCAACGGTAGTTACCACGCCTGCTGCCGTAACTTTACGGACCAGATTATTCCCCTGATCGGCTACGTATAAATTACCCTGAGCATCCAGAGCCAGGCCGCGTGGGCTGTTGAAAGTAGCTTTGCTTCCTGTGCCATCGGCATAGCCAGCATCACCGCTTCCGGCAAGGGTGCTTACTGTGCCACTTGCTGATATTTTACGGATCATATTGTTGCCAAAATCGGCTACGTAAATATTCCCGGAAGCATCAGCCACCAGGCTTTGCGGCGCATAAAACTTAGCACTGGCAATTGGACCGTCAATATAACCTATGCTTCCGTCGCCAGATACAGTTGTTACTACACCAGCCGGTGTAACTTTTCGAATGGCACTATTAAAGGAATCCGCTACGTAAATATTACCGGCAGCGTCAATGGTTAACCCCTGCGGACTGTCAAATACTGCGCTTGACCCGGTTCCGTCCGCAAATCCGGTGGTTGCACTACCAGCCACTGTGCTTACTGTACCCCCCAGTGCAGATAAATCTGCGCTGGTAGTAAACTGTATGGTATTGCCGTATGAAGTTCCGGATGCACTAATGGCATATGCCCTTAAATAATACGTTGTTTTGGGGGTTAAGCCGGTTACCTTACTGGCATAGCTCATTACGGTAACAGTGTCTGCTGTTTTAGAGTCGGCAGTAGTTGGGTTTTGATTACTCGCACTCCAGCATACGCCAATGCCCGTCAGGTTTTCGGTTAAGGTAGTTGTAAGTAATCCACCGCTATATGCACCTGTTCCGGTAGCAGTTGTAGTTACATCCATTGTTACCAGGGTTGGTGGGGTGCCGGTTGTACTTGTACCCTTAGTACATCCGGTAATTGTTAAAAAAGCAGCTAGCAAACAGCTGGCAAAAAAAATTGATTTAGTTAAGGTTTTGTCCATGTGTTAATAGATTAAGTATAAGTATGCTTATTAAGCACTTTATTAACTCTATACGAGGCCGCATATTATTTAGCAACACGCGTTTTAACATATCTTAACAAATGGCATTAAAATACTTTTTTGCTGTCTAATAAGGGCCTTTAAAGCCTCGAAAGAAACATTTTTAAATGAGGATAGTCTGAAGAAAGGTAATATTGCAGGGGTGGATAACATTTTGCTTATATAATTGTTACAATTCAGTAAACAATAACCATGAAATCCTCCATATTTCTAATCGCTTTTTTACTTTCAACTACCGCTTTTGCACAGCAACACTCCCCTCTGCCTCATGGTATGGTTTATGGTGAAAAACCAAATACGCAGGCCATGATGAGTGCAGCAAAGCTGGAAAACTTTATGGGAAAAAAGACCAGGATCAGTACCACTATCGAAGGCCGGGTGATCAGAGTGATCCACAAAAAAGGAGGTTGGTTTGAGTTGGATGCAGGAGCAGGGAAAGTGATAGCCGCGCATTTTAAAAATTATAATATCACCATCCCTGCAGATATAGCCGGACGTACGGTGATCATTGAAGGCGTGGCCCAAAGGCAATTCATTGCCGACGATCTTCAACATCTGGCGGGCGATACCGTTACTGGCAAAAAACAACACCAGGTGAAAACGAATGCTAAAAGGAAAGTAACTTTTGAAGTAAAGGGATTACAGGTAGATAAATAAGCCCCCTGGCCCCCTGATGGGGGAACTAACTAAAGCTGTCATTTGAACGAGGTACGAGGAGAGATCTTCTTCGATTGCGCGTAAGATTTCTCCTCACTCCTCCACTATGCCCGTTGCTGTTCGTTGAAATAACATTGGGACTTTAGCCAAAATCATGGTTTACACTGTAACCCGTTTTTTTATGGAAAAATAAAAGTAATTAACTGACAATCAATTAATTAAATAAGTGTAAACCATGAAAAGTGTAAACCATGTAAACCCACTTTTTAACAAAATAAGTTCCTAAAAGGAGAACTTTGAATAGCATCTTAAAATAAAAGGGGATCCATATATCATGGATCCCCTTTTATTTTGGAGATTATTTTTAATGCTGCTTAAAACTTAGCGTCGCGGGTTAATACTGATGGTTCCAGGTATAGGTCGGCTGTAAACAGTTCCTTTATTTTTTGCGATATCTCATTGCGATTAACGGTTGAGGCATCACGACGGCATTTGATATAATGTTCGCGTGCCACTTTCTCGGCCAGATCGCCCAGAGTTTTTACTTTAAGCTCCTTGCCAAATTTCCCTGCAAGCATTAAGCCGGTTATAGCAATCAGTGCTCCAATAAAAGCCATTATAGGCTGATAAAAGAAACCAACTGCCGATGCTGCAAGCACAAATATAAATGTGCCTACAATGCCCTGTTTAGGTTGCAAGAGATTGATCTTGAAACCCATTTCGCGTTCAATTTCAGCGATCACCTGTAAGCGGGTATCTCTCGGGAAAATATCAGCCAGTTTGGTTTGGGGTTTTATTAACTCTTTAGGTGGAGAAATAGTAGAGTTAATGGCATTGCGTATTTTATAAAATGCCTGTTGGGTGGTACAGCTGTCGTTATTGGTTTGCTTTACCTTCTCTACAACAATATCGCAAAGCTTGCCGAAGGTTTTTACATCTTTACAGGATGTGTCGTCTAAACGGATATTAAAGGATCTTTCAATTTTTACAAGAACATCACCTATTTCCTCAGGATCAACATTATTCAGGTTGAATGCCTGTGTATTATTCGAAGTAACTCTCAATCTATACTAACTTAGTTCAACAATAATTTACCTGCAGCCGGGGCCGCAGGTAAATGTTATCCGGTAATTAAACTGCGTGTGCAATCTAATGTTTTAAATTATTTTATTTGCTCAGGTACATTGATTTTTCTTTGTACAAATGCCTGAAATAAGGATCCTGCAGGTTAGGGATAAAACGGATAGCCTCGCCGGTCGATTTCATTTCGGGGCCCAACTCCTTGTTCACTTCAGGGAATTTATCGAAGGAGAACACAGGTTCTTTGATGGCATAACCCCAAAGTTTGCGTTCGATAGTAAAGTCTTTCAGCTTATTAACCCCAAGCATTACTTTGGCGGCTATATTGATGTAAGGTACGTCATACGCTTTGGCAATGAATGGTACGGTACGTGAAGCGCGGGGATTAGCCTCGATCACATACACCTGGTCGTTCTTAACCGCGAACTGAATATTTAGTAAGCCGCGTACATTTAATGCCTTGGCTATTTTTATGGTATACTCTTCCATCAGGCCGATCACGTGGTCTGACAGGTCAAATGGCGGCAATACCGAGAATGAATCGCCGGAGTGGATACCCGCAGGCTCAATGTGTTCCATCATACCTATAATATGCACATCGTCACCATCACTGATCGAGTCAGTTTCAGCTTCGGCTGCACGATCAAGGAAGTGGTCGATCAGCACGCGATTTCCGGGAAGGTTCTTCAATAAGCTAACTACCGCTTTTTCCAAATCTTCATCGTTGATCACAATGCTCATACCCTGACCGCCTAATACATAACTAGGACGAACCAATACCGGGTAACCAACATGATGGGCTACTTCAAGCGCTTCTTCAGCACTTTCGGCAACACCGTATTTAGGGTAAGGGATTTCGAGTTCTTTCAACAGGTCTGAGAAACGGCCACGATCTTCGGCGATGTCCATATCATTAAATGATGTACCGATGATCTTAATGCCATGCTCGTGCATTTTCTCGGCCATTTTTAAAGCCGTTTGCCCGCCAAGTTGAACAATTACACCATAAGGTTTCTCCAGCTCGATGATCTCACGTACATGCTCCCAGTATACCGGCTCAAAATAAAGCTTATCGGCCATGTTAAAGTCGGTCGAAACAGTTTCTGGGTTACAGTTCACCATGATGGCTTCAAAGCCCGATTCTTTGGCTGCAAGCAAGCCGTGTACACAGCTGTAATCAAATTCGATACCCTGGCCTATACGGTTAGGGCCCGATCCTAATACAATTATTTTCTTTTTGTCAGACGATACCGATTCGTTCTCGCCTTCGTAAGTGGAGTAGTAGTAAGGTGTTTTGGCCGGGAATTCTGCAGCGCAGGTATCAACCATTTTATAAACGCGATTAATGCCCAAAGCTTTGCGGCGTTGGTAAACATCCTCTTCGGTCACATTGCCCAGTATATAGGCTATTTGAGTATCTGAGAAACCTTTTTGTTTCAAGGTATACAGGAATTCCTCAGGAATGTTGGTTAAGGAGTAGCGGCGTAATTCGTTTTCCAGGTTCACCACATCCATGATCTGGTTCAGGAACCAGCGATCAATTTTGGTGACTTTACGTACCGACTCAATAGGAACACCTAAACTCAAAGCGTCATATACGTGGAAAAGCCTGTCCCAGCTTGGATGCTCCAGGCTGTGCATGATCTCTTCCAGGTTGCGGCTCTGACGACCGTCGGCACCTAAGCCAGCGCGACCGATCTCTAAGCTCTGGCAGGCTTTCTGCAATGCTTCAATGAAGCTGCGGCCAATGCCCATTACTTCACCTACTGATTTCATTTGCAGACCCAGCTCGCGGTTAGCGCCTTTGAATTTATCAAAGTTCCAGCGAGGTATTTTAACGATCACATAATCCAGCGTTGGCTCAAAATAAGCCGAAGTGGTTTTGGTGATCTGGTTTTCAATTTCGTCAAGATTATAACCTATGGCCAGTTTGGCAGCAATTTTAGCGATCGGATAACCGGTTGCTTTTGATGCCAGTGCCGATGAGCGTGAAACGCGTGGGTTAATTTCAATAGCGATGATAGATTCATCGGCTGGGTTAACCGAAAACTGTACGTTACAGCCGCCGGCAAAGTTACCAATGGCGCGCATCATGCGGATGGCCTGGTTACGCATATCCTGGTAGCAGCGGTCGCTCAGGGTCATGGCCGGGGCCACGGTGATTGAGTCGCCGGTATGGATACCCATCGGGTCAAAATTCTCGATAGAGCAAATGATGATCACGTTATCATTGTTATCACGCAACAGCTCCAGCTCGTATTCTTTCCAGCCTATAACAGCCTGCTCCACCAAAACCTCGTGCGATGGTGACGCTTGCAGACCACGACTTAGAGCTGCGTCAAAATCTTCTTTTTTGTGTACGAAACCGGCGCCTTTGCCCCCAAGCGTATAGCTTGGACGGATAACCAGCGGAAAGCCGATCTCCTGAGCAGCTTCTTTACCTTCTAAAAACGAGTTGGCAATTTTTGAAGTAGCAACGCCTACACCAATATCAACCATCAACTGGCGGAAAGCTTCGCGGTTCTCGGTTTTTTCTATCGCGGCCAGATCAACACCAACAATTTTAACACCATATTTTTCCCAAATTCCGAGCTCGGCAACACTAATACAAAGGTTAAGCGCGGTTTGGCCACCCATAGTAGGCAGTACTGCATCAATTTGCTGTTCCTGTAGTATTTTCTCAATACTTTCAGGTTCAAGCGGTAGCAGGTACACATGGTCGGCAATAACCTTATCTGTCATGATGGTGGCAGGGTTACTGTTGATGATGGATACGGTAATACCTTCTTCTTTCAGAGAAAGGGCTGCTTGTGAGCCGGCGTAATCAAATTCGCAGGCCTGGCCGATAATAATAGGGCCGGAGCCAATAATGAGAACGGATTTGATGGAATTATCTTTGGGCATAGGGCTTTTTTTAAATAAAAGTTCTAAGTCAAAAGTTAAAGGCGTTTTAAGAGCCAGTAAACGATTTTTCCTATGCACTGAAGGCGAGAAATCCCGACCTCAGTGTCGGGGTGCAAAGATAGAGTTTTGTTAAACTTTTTTGACTATTTTTTTATAAAATTTCAGAAAGCTCTTCTGGTTCAATTTTGCGTTGCTTTTCATGCACTAAAATGTGTTTTTAAATGCAAAAAATGTATTTTTAAATATTGTTGCGATAAACCAGTTCAAAACCTGCACATATTGTGTTTTTATAGGATTTTAAGGTAAATTATACCGAACTTTAAGTCGAGCCTCGTATAAGAGAATCCCCGGACTTTTATCCGTAGCTTACCGGTCAACCAGCTGAATTAAAATGATGAAGAAACTTACATTTATTTTGCTTGCTTCAATTTTATTTTTGGGGAGCTGCGCCATGATGCAACGTGTTGTAAAAGGGACGTTCCCATATACAGCCAATATGGTAATCCCGGCATCAGCAAGTATAGGTGAGCCTCATACGGCAATCAGTACCGCTAATAGCTTTGACCAGGACTTTACCAAGGATGGCAATAATGCGGGTAAAATTAGTGAAGTACGCATATCATCGGCCAAGCTGGAATCGAAAGACCCCGCTAACTATAACATTGGCAATATTGCGTCATTACGGGTATATATGGCCAAAGCCGATGGGAGTGATGAGGTGATGGTGGCTATACGAAAGGATATTAGTGCTACCGTGGGTAACAGTATTGTGCTGGATATTGATAATTCGCATTTTCTTGACGAGTTGGTGAGACAACCCAGCGTGCGTATCCGGATGGTTTACAAATTACGTAAAGCCAGTGATGTGGATGTAAGTCTGAAACTATCACTTGGCATAGGTGCCGATCCGCGGTAGTTAATTACCTAAAGCAAAGCTTATAGGTACGCTGTATTGTACTCTTACGGGCATACCAAACTGTGTGCCTGGTATCCATCTGGGTGATAGCCTAAGTACGCGTATGGCTTCATCATCAATAAGCGGAATTACCGATTTGGTTACTTTTATATCAGAAAGTTCACCTGTTTTTTCAACTACAAATGTGAGTATCACCCTGCCTTGTATACCCTTTTGGCGAGCCGGATCTGGGTATATAATGTTTCTTGACAAATACCGCCCAAAGCCTTCGATACCTCCTTTAAACTCGGGAGGCACTCCTCTTGTGCCCGAGTACGTGCTGGTTTTGCCATCTTCAGCTATAGCACTCCCGGTTAACAATTTGCCATTATCGTAACTTTCGGTAAATGTAACATGTGTTTTTTTATATTCACCTTTCCACTTTCCATCCCTTTTGCCGTTTTTGATATTCCCCTCTTCCTCAACATAGGTAAACTTATCGTTGTAGCCTTTGTAATATCCGTTTCCATTGGTTACGGTTGCATTGCCTAAGGAGTCGCTATTGCTTTGTATCAAATAACCATCTCTGAATTGCGAATCCCGGGCATGATCATCTTCGGGATATATGGTTTCCAGATAAATTTTACCGTTTGGATAAAATTCAAGATCACTCCCTGTTTTAACTCCTTTTTTATAATTGATCAAAGATTGTTTATTACCATTTGTATAATAGGTAACACATGGGCCTTCATACTTGGGTGGATCGATACTTATTGATTTTCCTACAAGCTTCTGGGTACCATTGAGGTAAAACTCAGCCACATTGTATAGTGTTGAAGCAGAATCAGGTTCTCTCACTATTCTGATGTAATCGGCGCTGTCACGAACATCTACATATTTACCATCGTTTTTCAGGAAGTAAACATTTTGCCTTTGCGCAAAGCATATACTTGCGGCTAAAAGGAAGAGAGAAATGAAAAAAAGTTTCATCGAAACAGTGAGGGTTTAGTGCTCAAATTTACAGCAATAAATATAATTGTGCGCAAAAATAATCAGCTTCTTCGGTAGGTTTTATCTGAAGATTATTTATTCAGGAGCGTATCTTTTGATACGCTCTTGAACTGTCAGTTTTTATAGATCTTGTAGCCTTTGGTTTTACCCTTATTGTCAGTTACGTTAATCACATAATAGCCAGGCGATAAACCATTAAGGTCAAGCTCGTAATGGGTGTTATTAATGTTCGAGAATTTTTTAACAGTATGTCCGGTCCCAAATTCAGTAAGCTGTAGGCCCGATATTTCAATAGAGTTATCTAAATGCAATACAGAGGTTGCCGGGTTGGGGTAAAAGGTGAGTTTTGATGTTGATTGAGCTTTAGCGGGGATGATCTGCGTGTTTTTTACATCTGCCAGAGTACCTGCGCCAACGGTAATGCGATAAATGGCAGCATCGGCGGCGCCAACAGTAACGCTCATGGAGTTATTGCTGATGTTTGATGCTGTGCCGGTATATAATTCTTTCATAGCATAAGTGCCGTTAGGTAAACCTATACGGCTGAAATTTACGGTGTATGATTTACTGCTGGTACCGTAGTTAAGTACTGCCAGATACAAGTAATTGCCTATTTTACGGGCAAATTGTTCACTTGTGCCGGTACCCGTATTGCCGTCAACCGGTCTGAACGCTACTCCATTACGGGCAATATCCAATACGTCCTGGTTTTGGAAAAGGGTTTGCGCCCTGCCTGTCCATTGTCCGGTTGTTGAGTAGTTATCGCCGGTAATTACGGTGCCGGTAATAACCCCCGAAGTAACCCTTATATGATTGGTGCCTAATGTTTCATTAGCCAAAACCTCGTGATCGGCATCAATGTAATTGTACATATAAGTTTGCCACCAGCCATAGTTGGTGCTATTTAGGGTGTATTTGGCGTCATTTACAGACGAGTAGGCATCACAGGCTATCCTGCGCATGTGCGCATAACGTGCTGTTGCCAGGTTGGGTGAAATAGCCGCGTACACCAGCATTTGCCCGGCAAGCTGATCGGTAAGGTATTCCATTCCTTGTTTGTAAGCCTGCATGCCAGTATGAACATTGCCGTCATAATAGCTGTCAGCCTCGATAGCCGCATGCCCCAGGAAATCGATCTTGATCATTTGGAAGCCCGCGGTTTTAAAACGACCAATCATATAAGCTATGCGTTGTTTGGTGCCGGGATGGGTAGGATCTAAGGCACGGGCGCCATCCAGGTCATGGTAAGCACCATTTTCCTTTGCCCAGATATCGGTGTAGTTATAGGTGCTACCTTCTACCGTGCGACTGCTTTTGCCCCAGTCAACAAATGGAGCCCAGTAAACACCTGGTGTTAGCCCTTTGCTTTTTGCATAGTCGGCAAATTGTTTCAGTTCACTGTCGTTCAGGTTATCCCAGTAGGAATCAAGATCAATATAGGCCGTGTTGCCATTGCGGAAACTGGTTAGGTTATTGGCGAAAAAATCAACCACGCCCTTGGCATTGGTTAGGTTCAGGTTGCTCTGTATCGCTCCCCAGCTGTTCCAGCCAAATGGAGTAGGCAGGGTCCAGTTAAAAATGTACGGAGGTTCGGCTATCCGATTTGATTTTCCGTACTCCTCCATGCCATCGCGCCAGTCGCTAAAAAAGCCAACCATCATTTTGGGTGATTTGCATGTAGTTGCCCCCACACCAACCCAGCCATGACCTCTGACATCGCGGGTAATATTTACATTGGTAAAACCTCCAAAAAGATTTAATTGCGATAAGGTGTTACTACCCGAGCCTGCTACCAATACCCCGGTTTTCCAATTACTGTGTTCAATGGAACCTAATACCAATCCGTTGCGACTGTTATTGTCATACAAAGCACTCACCTCTGAACTGGTAACATTTACCGAGCTGCCTATTGATTGAGCATCATATGAAATAAAGGTATCGTTATCAAAAGGTGAT
The DNA here is from genome assembly GCF_059567985.1 of Mucilaginibacter sp. BGA-UO-ETr-C110. Lineage (NCBI taxonomy): Bacteria > Pseudomonadati > Bacteroidota > Sphingobacteriia > Sphingobacteriales > Sphingobacteriaceae > Mucilaginibacter > Mucilaginibacter sp. BGA-UO-ETr-C110. Next base: position 4,664,055 of record NZ_JCAQPB010000002.1, on the reverse strand, counting down.
TTTAATACGCGGTTGTCTCCACTTACAGGTAAAACGACATTGTTGGATGCCAAAGGAGTCATACCGTAACAATTGGCACCGGTTCCATTTAATATAACTTCGGTGTAAAAATAACTCCGGTTGCTATATACATAAAATACCTGCTGCATGGGGATAAGTCCACTACCCGACAGCGAGATGATATGTTTTGTCCCTGACCCTAAACCATCAGAAACGGGCGTGGAACTATACGTACGGGTGGTATAATTAAGACTTGAATACAAATTGTTTGATTGTGCTGTAGCATAAGCGTCGGTAATAACTTTAGTGCCATTAAAATAAACATTGTATTTGCCTGTGGTAAGGTCGTATTCAATGCGGCTGTTTGGTGCAAAAGTTATATTTTTTGTAGTAGCAGGTATTGCCGATAAGCTTAGTTTATCGGCATTGGGAGCATACCATCCCGGATTGTTTAATGTAATGGTATTATTGCCGGCGTTTAACGCTACGGTTAGGGTGGCTGTTGCCACGGTAGTCCATCCACCAGATGGAACGCAGGATAGCTCTGTTGCGGTTGCGTTGTTAACCGAGACGAAGAATGAACGCGGATCCTGGGTTGCATAATAAACAGTGAGTATATAGTTACCAGTAGTATTTACATTCACAGTAGTGGTTACTGATCCTGTACCCAGGTTGCCCACCATTGAAGTACCTGAACAGGATGGGCATGATTGTATATTAGCTCCACCTGCTAATGTTCCGGCTTCGGCTTCGTAAAATATGGGGGCAACGCCTATCCTATCTACATTTGGAGCCCATTGCAACGCATTGTTATTTAATTTTATGGTATTAGCCCCAGCTTGCAAATTAATAACCAGGGTAGTGGTTGCCACAGTACTCCAGCTACCTGAATTACAAGCTAGTATTACCGCAGCATCATTGTTTACGGTTAAGTATAAATTACGAGGATCGGCTGTCAGGTAATTGACTGATAAGGTATATTGACCAGCTGTAGTAACATTAACGGGAATAGTAACCGTTCCGTTTGATGGGCCTCCGAGATTACCCACCTGTTGCCCACCCGAACTACTGCTGTTAGCCTGCACAGCCGCTCCATTTGATACACTGCCCGATTCTGCTTCGGTCCAGGTAATTTGAGCAAGTGTTAACTGAGAAGTAAAGAGTAATAGGACAACAAGTAGTGCGGTGAACAGCTTTCGCTGGTTTTGCCGCAAAGCAGGGGGGATAAAACATGTCTGTTTCATAGTATAAGATTTAAGTTTAATTGGTTCAAACTGGTATAACCTGAAGCTATTACCCAGCGTTGTGGTAATAGAATTCATGTTTTTTGCACCGCGGACAAAGGATTACCATGGATGCCTTATAAAGGTATTAATTAAAATTTATTAATGTCATGTTTACATTAATAAATTTTAATTAATAGGTAATCTTACTGGATATATTGGGGTATGTATGCTTATCAGGAGAATAAAAAGCAAGGGAATATGTGATAACATATCTGTCCGCTTTTTAGCAGAAGTTAAAAAAGAAAAATATTGGGGAGAATTAGGGTTATTTGATCAGCTTATTATCAGAATCGGGGAATATCAATATAGGTTCATAAGAGCGAGCCTCTTCAGCGTCCATGTAAGCGTATGACATAATGATCACAATATCGCCAACCTGGGCCAGGCGGGCAGTAGCCCCATTGAGGCAAACAGTACCGCTGCCGCGTTCGCCCTTTATTACATAAGTTTCAAAACGCGCGCCGTTATTATTATTTACAATCTGTACCTTCTCGTTAGGTATAATATTGGCCGCCTCGATCAAATCTTCGTCAATTGTAATACTGCCCACGTAATTCAATTCGGCTTGTGTTACCTTAACCCGGTGAAGTTTGGACTTTAATACTTCAATAATCATGGCGCAAAGTTAGGAATAATTAGTTGATTAGAAGTTCATAGTTAATGGTTGATGGTTCGTAGCTGAGAATTTACAATGAGATGTAATTAGCATATAGTAAAACATAGTTGAATAACAAATTTGTACACATGCTACTATGATCTATGAACCATCAGCTATGAACACTCATCCAATCAACATATTATCTATCAATCTTGTTTTACCTGCACGGGCAGCAACAAGTGCAACAATATTTTGAGTGTCTGAGACTGCAGTATGCAAAGTTTTTCCGTCAACTATCTCGAAATATTCCAGCTCGATCCCCGGCTCATTACTGATCATTGATTCTGCCTGTTGTTTTATGGCGGGAATATTACCCGCATCAAAATTGGTTTTAACCCAATTTAACGTTTTTGAGAGTATAAGGGCATGCTCGCGGTCATAGGGAGTTAAATGGATATTTCTTGAGCTCATAGCCAGCCCATCTGTTTCTCGTTGGGTAGGACACATGACCAATTGAACAGGCATATGCAGCAGATCAACCATTTTGCTGACAATCAGGAACTGCTGATAATCCTTCTGGCCAAAAAAAGCGAGATCGGGCTTAACAATATTAAACAATTTAGAAACCACCTGAGTAACGCCCTGGTAATGCCCCGGTCTGAACTTGCCTTCCAATAAATGCTCCAGATCGCCTATGTCTAAATGCCATTTCTCATTATCATCATATATTTCGCTAACTGCTGGATTAAACAAAACATCACAGCCAGATTGTTCAAGCAACGCTATATCGGCGGCTATAGGCCGGGGGTATTTTTCAAGGTCTTTAGGATCGTTAAACTGCGTGGGGTTTACAAAAATGCTGCAAACTACTTCTGAGCTATTTTGCTGAGCTTGTTTAATTAATGATATATGGCCCTGGTGCAGGGCGCCCAGAGTGGGAACAAAACCCACTATTTTGCCCTGTTTAGCGGTAAAATACTGAGCTATTTCATTTTTGGTGGTAAATATCTTCAATGCAAAAGTTATTACAAATTTTGGTAAAGGTGTACATTTCTCTAAAAAATACCAAAAGTTACTTGCGTAATTCGTTGACAGTTCATATAATAATGCTTATATTTGCAGACTCAAATTTTTTGACTTCTTTACATATTTAATACTGATTAAGTGATGGGTAAATCTAAGCTTTTGTTTATAACTCATGAAATGTCTCCCTTTCTCGAACTCACAAAAATTGCTGAAATAACACGCCAACTTCCGCAGGCTATGCAGGAGAAAGGTTACGAGATCCGTATCCTTATGCCGCGTTTTGGCAATATCAATGAGCGCAGGAACAGACTTCATGAAGTGATCCGTTTATCGGGAATGAACATCATTATCAACGATAATGATAACCCGTTGATCATTAAAGTAGCATCTATCCCGGCGGCGCGTATGCAGGTGTATTTTTTAGATAATGAGGAATATTTTCAGCGTAAACATGTGTTTGGTGATAAAGACGGTAAATTTTATGCTGATAACGATGAAAGAATGATCTTCTTTTGTAAAGGCGCATTGGAAACTGTAAAAAAATTAGGCTGGGCTCCGGATATTATTCATTGCCATGGCTGGTTAAGCGCATTGGTTCCAGCTTACTTAAAAACTACTTATAAGGACGATCCAACATTTAAAAACTCCAAGATCATTTATTCTATTTACGAAAATGATTTTAAAGAGAAATTAGATGCTGATTTCGCACAAAAAGCGGTAATGAGCAACATGACCGAACAACACGTTGAAGCTTATAAAGAGGGCTCAAATTCTGCATTATATGCAGGAGCCATTCAGTACTCTGACGGAATTGTTTTAGGCAGTGAGAATATAGATGCAGATGTGTTAAATAATGTTAAAAACAGCAATAAATCGGTTTTAGAATTTGATTCTACCGCAGATTTCGAAAATTATTACAATTTTTACGACGAAATTACCAACGATGAATTGGTGCATGTTGCTTAATCTTTAATATTATATATGAAATTTTTAAGATTAGACTTATTGACCCTGTTAATAAGTCTTTTTATTTTTAATAGTTGTAAACGACAGGATGGAATTGGTTTGGGTATTGATCCAAACAATCAGATTAATGGTAGCCTGGTTGTTGATACCAACATCGTTATCCGTACAGAAGTCGATTCTGCGGCAGTAACATCATCACTTACAAAAACACCGCTTGGTAACTTTGCTGACCCTACATTTGGAACCATTGTTTCAAATGTGGCTCTTGGTATTTCATTGCCAAATGACGCGGCTTATACAGTACCTGCAGGTACGTTGACTATTGACTCCGCCGTACTTGTGTTAAGATATGCTGACGGTTTTTATGGTGACTCGATTGCTACGCGCTATACTGCGAATGTTTATCAGTTAGCAGAAAAAGCCACTACTCAGGTTTATTACAATACTAAGCGCTGGCAGGTGAATTTGGGAGCGACCCTGGGAACTAAAACTTTTACAGCACGTACACATGATAGTGTAACTATTGCCAATATCAGAACAGGCAAGGTTGATACTATACAAAAAGCAGGTCCGCAGGTGCGTATACCGTTTAGTAAGGCATTTATATATAATAACCTGTTCAATGCGAACGGGTCGCAATTAGCCTCTACTTTACTTTTTCAAAATGCCGTAAAGGGTTTATATGTTACGGTGAGTAAAGGACAGGTTAATGACGTTGGGGGAATTTTACAAATGGCACTTGACTCTTCACGGTTAGATGTGTTTTATAAAACAGTTAATGGTTCAACAATAGATACTGCTACAGTTACACTACCTATTGTATCACATAGCGCAGAGATAAAATATACCTATACTACAACCATCCAGGCGTTGTTGGCTGATCAAACAAATTCACAAAATACAGTTTATTTGCAGGGATTGGCCGGATTAAGAGCTAAAGTGAGTTTTCCAGGCCTTGACAAATTTAACCCTGATTCTATTGTGCTGAACCGTGCCGAGTTGGTCATTACGCCTCAGCCTAATTCCGGAATACCTTATGCGCCATTGCCAAAGTTAACCATGTACCAGTTAGATATAGCTCACCAGCGGACATATATTCAGGATGCTTCACCAAGTGACGCGCGTAATCAAATATCAGCATTTGGAGGCAGGTATGATAAAACTAAGAAGGAGTATCATTTTCTCGTAACAGCTTACGTTCAGGATTTGATACGTAAAAAAACAATTGATTACGGAACTTTTATAGCTCCGATTGATACAACCGAGGTTACCACGGCAAGTGGTAGCAGCGTTGGAACAACCAGTATTACTCCGAGTGTGCAAACTGCGGCCCGTACCGTTGCGGTTGGGAGCGACAAAAGCTCACCTTACAAGATCAAGCTAAATATTATTTACACCCGCATACGTAAATAAAATAAAAGTATATTTTTAATAAAAAGAATCCCCGTTAAGGGGATTTTTTGTTTAAGCCATTTCCACTTTTTAAAATTTGTTTTTAAGTAGGGAAAAACTCTCCCTATTTGTGAAAAAATCAAAATAATAAGCTGTGATTTATGTTATATAGCTAATTATTTTTGCTCCATTTACATTTTATTAAATTTATTATGTGCGGAATTGTTGGTTATATAGGTTACCGGGATGCTTATCCCATTATTATAAAAGGGCTTCATCGTTTAGAGTATCGGGGCTATGATAGTGCCGGTATTGCTTTGCTTGATGAGGAACTGAAAGTTTACAAAAAGGCAGGTAAGGTTGATGATCTTGAAAAGTTTGTTAAAGATATCGACCTTAAAGGATCAATTGGCATGGGACATACCCGCTGGGCAACACATGGTGAACCAAGCGATCGTAACTCACACCCTCATTCATCAGGAAACCGTAAGTTAACCATTATTCATAATGGCATTATTGAAAATTACGGTGTTATAAAAGAAACTTTACTGGCCAAAGGGCATATCTTTAAAAGTGATACGGATACCGAAGTGCTGATCCATCTCATCGAGGATATACAACTACAGGGAGGACTTGAACTGCGCGATGCTGTGCGGGTTGCTTTGAATAAGGTAATAGGTGCTTACGCTATTGTGATCATGGATGCCGATGAACCCGATCTGTTAATAGCAGCCCGTAAAGGAAGCCCAATGGTGATAGGTGTAGGCAAAGGCGAATATTTTATAGCTTCGGATGCTACACCAATTGTAGAATATACCAAAAATGTGATCTACTTAAATGATAATGAGATAGCTTACATCAACAGGGAAAAGTTGCTGATCAAAAATATCGATAACTCAGTTCAAACCCCATACATACAGGAGCTTGATCTGAAGCTGGAGATGCTTGAAAAAGGCGGGTATGATCACTTCATGCTTAAAGAGATATATGAGCAGCCGCGTTCCATTCGTGATTGTCTGCGTGGGCGTATATATCCGCAACAGGGTAAAGTGCAATTGGGAGGCATCAAAGAGTATGCTGAGAAGCTAAAAAATGTAGATCGCATCATTATTATAGCTTGCGGAACTTCCTGGCATGCTGGGTTGGTAGGTGAATACCTGATCGAGGAGTATGCCCGTGTTCCGGTTGAAGTAGAATATGCATCGGAGTTCAGGTATCGTAACCCCATCATTACCGAAAAAGACCTGGTGATAGCCATATCGCAATCGGGCGAAACTGCCGATACTATGGCCGCTATTGAATTAGCGAAAGAAAAAGGTGCCACCATTTTTGGCGTTTGTAATGTGGTAGGTGCGTCTATTCCGCGTGTTACCCATGCGGGGGTTTATACTCATGCCGGTCCAGAAATTGGTGTAGCTTCTACAAAAGCTTTTACCGCCCAGGTAAGTGTATTAACCCTAATGGCATTTTATATAGCACAACAAAGGGGTACCATAACACAAAGCAAGCTTGTGGAATACCTGACAGAATTGAATGAAGTTCCGCAACTGGTAGAAAAAGCATTAAAATCAAATGAGCGGGTGAAAGAAATTGCCGCGAAATTCAAGGATTCAACGAATTGCCTGTTCCTGGGTAGGGGGAGCTCTTTCCCGGTAGCATTAGAAGGTGCTTTAAAGCTTAAGGAAATATCCTATATACATGCCGAAGGTTATCCTGCTGCCGAAATGAAGCATGGCCCTATCGCTTTAATTGACGATGAGATGCCTGTAGTATTTATTGCTACCCAACATTCATCTTACGAAAAAGTGATCAGTAACATCCAGGAAGTAAAGGCTCGTAAAGGCCACGTTATCGCCATTGTTACCGAAGGGGATACCGAGGTGAGAAATATGGCCGATTATGTGATCGAGATACCGCAAACCAATGAAGCGTTTGTGCCTCTGGTGGCTACAATACCGCTGCAGTTATTGGCTTATCATATTGCCGTGATGCGGGGCTGTAATGTCGATCAGCCACGCAACCTGGCTAAATCTGTTACGGTAGAATAGTGGAGTTTACAGTTACAGTTAGGCAGTTTGCAGTTTTTTAACAGCAATAGTTTCTTCAAAATCTGATAGTTCATTAATCTATTTAATTCAGATTCATAAAAAAAGCGATGGCGTTAAAGCCATCGCTTTTTTTATATAAGTCTGCAAACTGCCAACCGAAGACTGCTAACTATACAGAAGCCGGCATTTGTTTCATGGTTTCAGCTAGATCAAGTTCAAGACCTTTGGCAACAGCCATACCTAAATTGATGTCAGCCCTGAACCAGTGACACAACTGACGGTTAACGATCTGATCTTTCTTAGGTCCATCAATACCGCTCATAGAGTTTACGATATTGGTGATCAAATCATGTTTTGCTTGTGCATCCATTAAGCGATATAAATTACCTGGTTGGGTATAATGATCGTTTTCACCTTCTCCGTTACGATCATACCAGTCGCCTACAGAGTTACCAAAATCCCAGGCCGGTTCTTTGTAAGTTTGATCTGCTTCAATATCATCAAAGCTGTTTGGGAAATAGTTAGGACCCGAGCCCCCGTTACCATCTACACGCATTTGACCATCCCGCTGGTAATTGTTTATCATGAACGGGCATTTGTTAACCGGGATCTGTTCATAATTACCACCCAGGCGATAACGGTGTGCGTCCGGATAAGAAAGGATACGGCCTTGTAACATTTTATCAGGTGAGTAGCCAACACCATCAATTACGTGTGCCGGGGCAAAAGCAGCCTGCTCTACATGAGCGAAATAATTGTCGGGGTTTTCGTTTAGCTCCATAACACCTACATCGATCAACGGATAATCGGCATGAGGCCATACTTTGGTTAAATCAAATGGGTTGATATGATATGTTGCGGCATCAGCTTCAAGCATTACTTGTATTTTCATGTCCCATTTTGGGAAATTGCCATTATCAATAGCTGTTAGCAAGTCGTGTTGCGCAAAGTCGGGATTTTTGCCGCGCATTTGGCCTGCTTCTGCATCGGTAAAGTTTTTAATGCCTTGTTGCGTTTTAAAGTGGAATTTCACCCAAAATCTTTCATTTTTAGCATTGATGAACGAGAAGGTATGGCTGCCAAATCCATCCATGTGGCGATAACCATAAGGAGTACCCCTGTCGCTCATCAGGATGGTTACCTGGTGCAGGCTTTCTGGGTTTAACGACCAAAAATCCCATACCATGGTTGCGCTTTTACAATTGGTATACGGATCGCGTTTTTGGGTATGGATAAAATCTCCGAATTTCTTAGGGTCTTTTATAAAAAATACAGGAGTATTGTTACCTACCAGGTCCCAGTTACCATCTTCAGTGTAAAATTTGATGGCAAAACCGCGCGGATCGCGCTCGGTATCGGCCGAACCTTTTTCTCCGCCAACGGTCGAAAATCGTAAAAATAATTTAGTTTGTTTACCTATCTGGTTAAACACTTTGGCACGGGTGTATTTTGAAATATCATGCGTTATGGTTAGCGTTCCATAAGCGCCAGACCCTTTGGCATGTACCACGCGCTCAGGGATACGCTCACGGTTAAAATGAGCCATTTTTTCATGGAGAATATAGTCCTGCAACAAGATAGGTCCTCTTGGGCCGGCTGTTTGCGAATTTTCATTTTCAGCATATGGCCTGCCAGAGGCAGTGGTCAGTTTCTTTTTATTAGTTTCCATAGTCATCGGGGTTTCTTATTTCAAACTTCATCATAATATTTCAATAGAGAAAATCAATAATTGTTATATTTGAATAGGATTTATCTATATGACTATTACTCAATTGGAATATATTGTAGCTGTTGACACCTATCGGAGTTTCGTGATCGCAGCCGAAAAATGCTTTGTTACTCAACCTACATTAAGTATGCAGGTGCAAAAGCTGGAAGATACCCTGGGCGTGAAACTATTCGATCGTAGTAAACAGCCGGTAACCCCTACGGAAATTGGCATCGAGATCATCACGCAAGCGCGTATCATGCTGTCGGAAAGCGAAAAAATAAAAGAAATTATTACCGACAGACAAAAAGAACTATCCGGCGAATTGAGGGTTGGTATTATACCCACCGTATCACCTTATATATTACCCAAGATCATACGGGGTTTTATTGAAAAATACCCGCAGGTTAAGCTGATAGTTTGGGAGCAAACTACCGAAGATATCATACAGCAACTAAAGCTGGGCAAGATCGATTGCGGTATTATGTCAACACCGCTCCATGAAAGCTCCTTGACCGAGATTCCTGTATTTTATGAGAATTTTGTGGCTTATGTATCCAAAAACAGCAAACTCTCCAAAAAGAAAAATATCAATCCAGAAGATATTGATATGGAAGAGATCTGGGTGCTTAACGAAGGGCATTGCATGCGCGAGCAGGTTTTAAATATTTGCCAGCGGCGTAAATCAACCAAAGGCTTTCTGCACTTTGAATATAATACCGGTAGTGTTGAAACTCTGAAGCGCATGGTTGACCAAAACAATGGCGCTACCATTTTACCTGAGCTGGCTTTAGCCGAACTGACAGATAAACAATTGGATAAGGTGCGCTATTTTAAATCACCTGAACCTGCGCGCGAAGTAAGCATAGTGATACAGCGTAATTTTTTAAAACGCAGAATGATCGAAGCTTTAAAAAATGAAATACTTGAATTTGTACCCAAACGAATGAAGAGTAAAAAGAAGAAAGAGGTAATGGATATCTGAGTTTTAGCCATATAAATTGGTTTAGCTAATTTCATGGGGTTGAGTTTTATTATTTATAATTATTCTAAATAATTTGGATTGTTAGGCACTGTGTCTTATTTTTGGCCAATTGTTTATAATTAGTCTAAATAAAATGACGCAACCCCAACTTAATTTTCACAAACTATTCTCTCTCTCAATTTTAGCAATTATACTGCTCTTCAATTCAGCTGCAATTGCTCAGCAATCAAAAGGAACCATCAAAGGCCACGTTGTTATTCAGAATGACGGCCCGGCCGAAAACGTTTCGGTTACTTTAAAAGGTACAAAATACGGTACTATCACTAACGAAGACGGTGATTTTACTTTAAGGGCACCCCAAGGTAAATACACCCTGGTTATATCACAGGTAGGTAGCAAAAGCCAGGAAGCACCTGTTGAGCTTGCAGCAGGCCAAACGCTAACCTTACCACAATTTACTGTTAGCAAAGCCTCCAACAACTTGCGGGAAGTAAGTATCAGTGGCAGTAAGGTAAATAAGTTTAAAACCAAAAAGAGTGTTGACGTTGCTAAAATGCCTTTGAGCAACCTTGAAAACGCGCAGGTTTACACTACCATAACCAGCCAGTTATTACAGGAACAGCAAATTTTTTCGGTTGACGATGCTTTGCGTAATGCCCCGGGCATACAAAAAATGTGGGAGCCAACCGGTCGTGGTGGCGATGGTGGCAGTTATTATAACTCACGTGGATTTATTGTACAAGCCAAGTTGCGAAATGGCATAGCAGGTAATATAACCTCTGGTATTGATGCTGTTAATCTGGACAGAATAGAAGTGATCAAAGGTCCATCTGCAACTTTATTCGGAAGTACCTTAACCTCTTACGGCGGCCTGATTAACCGGGTAACCAAAACGCCTTACGACTCGTTTGGTGGTGAGGTTTCCTTGGCCGGTGGTAATTATGACTTCCACCGTGTGGCGCTTGATATAAATACACCATTGGACGTGCAGAAAAAGGTATTGTTCCGCTTAAATACAGCCTTCAATAATGATGGCAGTTTCCAGAATAATGGCTTTAACCGTGCATGGGCTATAGCACCAAGCTTGCTTTATAAGGTTAATGACAGGTTAACAATATCGGCAGACGCAGAGTTGTCTTATGGTAAAAACATCGGTAAATCAATCTTCTTTATGCCTTATGGACAATCGGTTGCTGCTTTGGGATACACCAGTGCTGATCAGTTAAAACTGGATTATAAACAATCCTACTATGGAGATGATTTGACTCAAACGTCAAGAAGTACCAACTTTTTCGGACAAGTAAAATATAAAATATCCGATCAGTGGACAACAAGTACCAACATCAGTTCAACTAATAGTTTTTCAAACGGCTTTAACCCTTACTTTTATTTGCTTCCCGGCGATTCAGTTTCTCGCAATGATCAGTCAACCCGTAACAGTACGGATAATATGATCGAGATACAGCAAAACTTCAACGGCGATTTTAAAATAGGCAAGTTCAGAAACCGGGTAGTTGCCGGGTTGGATTTCTTCCGGGAAAACTCCAATCAGTTCTTTTTCGGCAGCACGCTTGATACCGTATCGGTAAAAGGTGCTCATGACTATTCCAATTTTAACCGGGCAGCTATGAATGCTTTGTATGCTACTGGCAAATATGGGTTTACATATCCTTCAATCTATAAAACCAATACTTACAGCGCTTATGTTTCGGACGTGTTTAATATTACCGATCAGTTAATAGCCTCAGCCGCATTGCGTGTCGATCGTTTTGATAATAAAGGTAATTACGACCCAACAACCAATACTACATCCGGAGGTTATAAACAAACCGCGTTTTCACCAAAGTTCGGTTTGATCTATCAGCCGGTTAAGGATCACGTGGCATTATTTGCCAACTACCAGAATGGTTTTACCAATAAAACCGGAATAACAGAAGATAATAAACCATTAAAGCCTGAACAAGCCAACCAAATTGAAGGCGGGGTTAAAATTGATCTGTTTGATGGTAAATTAAGCAGTACTTTAAGTTACTATGATATTAAGGTAAAAGATGTTGTACGTGCCTCAGCTATAAATCCAAGTCTTTCTGTACAGGATGGTACCCAGTTTAGCCGTGGCTTTGAGGCCGAGATAATAGCAAACCCCGTAACAGGCTTAAATATTATTGCAGGGTTTTCATACAATGATTCAAAACTGGAGAAAACCGCCGATGCCACTGTAGAAGGCTTGCGCCCAACTACAGCCGGGTCACCTTATAATGCTAACTTTTGGGCCAGCTACCGCATTTCAAAAGGCTTGGTAAAAGGTCTTGGCTTTGGTTTTGGCGGCAATTATGCAAGCGATAACAAAATTATAAACAGTAAAACGCTTGGTGTATTTTCGCTACCCGCTTACACTGTGTTGAATGCATCAGCATTTTATGATGTAAGCCAATACAGGATAGGGTTTAAAATGGATAACCTCACCAACGAAAAATACTGGATAGGTTATACCACCGTTAATCCGCAAAAATTAAGAAGTTACGCCTTAACATTTGCCTATAAATTTTAATATGACCTTTAAAAAGATCATCCTGTTTTGTCATCGCTGGCTCGGATTTATATCCGGGCTGGTGGTGTTTATAGTGAGTGTTACCGGCTGTCTTTTCTGTTTTCAGGACGAGATACAGGATGCTTTTTACAGTTACCGCAAAGTTGAGGTACAGCATAAACCCTATCTGGATCCATCAGTATTAAAAGCCGAAGCATTAAAAGGTCATAAAGGGGCTACCGCCACCTATATGTATTATTACGGAGTTAACCGTCCTGCGGGCATATTGGTTAATCTACCAAAGGACGGGATGCTATATGTTTACCTTAACCCCTATACCGGCAAAATAACTTATACGGAAAACCCCGCGAAGAACTTTTTTATAGTAGTGGAGTTTATACACCTTTATCTGTTATTGCCTCCCAAAATAGGTAGCCTGGTGGTAGGCATATCTGTTATTATATTTATGGTGATCATGATCACCGGGTTAATATTATGGTGGCCTAAACGAAAAAGCGACCGTAAGCGAAGTTTCAATATTAAATGGAATGGGCGTTGGCGCAGGGTAAATTATGATCTGCATAATGTACTCGGTTTTTATGCTACCTCTATAGCGCTTATATTATCGATAACCGGTTTATCCATGGTGTTCGAGTCGGTAAGGGAGGGGATTTATACAACCGCTAACCTGGGCCGCTCCTATCCTTCCGAAAAAGAAGTACTCAAGTCCGACTCGCTTTTAAAGAACAAGGTAAAGGGTAAACCGGTCATTGATCAGGTGTTTACAATAGCACAGGCACGAGCCCCCAGAGCCGAGATGTTTTCCATTAGTGAGGATGCTTCGGCGGCCGGAACCATTGGTATAAATGCCTATGCGCAAACCCTGCACTATTACAAGAGTGATGAGTTTATTTTTGAAAAATATACAGGCAAACTCTTAAAACAAACCCCGCATGATAAAAAAAGCCCGGGTATGAAAATGAACGACATGAATTATGATCTGCATGTAGGGCAAATAGGCGGTTTAACCACCAAGATCATCGCGTTTTTAACCAGTTTGATCTGCGCTTCGTTGCCCATAACCGGTTTTATTATTTGGCTGGGGAAACGAAAAAAGTCCAAATCAAAAAAAGTAAAAGAAGTAGTGCACCGCAGGGTGCATAAGCAGCATTTGGCTTGATGCTCAACTAAATTTGTCATGCTGAACGGAGTGAAGCATCTATCATGCGATGTGCATAGCGAAGAAGATCCTTCGCTGCGCTCAGGATGACAACTAAACTAATTGATGTTCAGGAAACCGGCGAATAGTCTATCACCACATCATCACTTACCGGGTGACCGGTACAGGTGAGCACCCAGCCTTCAGCGATATCGGCATCGGTGAGTACATCGTTTTTTACCATTTCAATTTTACCGCTGGTACACCGGGCGGTACAGGTTGAGCATACGCCGTTTCGGCAACTATAGGGTAGCTGCACGTTGTTTTGTAAGGCAGCCTGCAGTATGGATTGATTTTCACCGACGGCTAGGTCGTGCAGCTCATTTTTAAACCTGATCCTGATCGTCCTGGGCTGGAAATTCAGGATGCTGCTGGTAACCGATACGGTCTCTATGACAAAGTTTTCCCTACGGATCTGTTTAGGGTCGATCCCCATGTACACCAACGCGAATCTGATCATACGCATATAGGGGAAAGGACCACACAGGTAAAATTCCGCTTTATTCACATCCTGTTGCACTATCTGGCGGGTAAGGGCTTCCACCTTATCGTTATTCAGCCGGTTAGCCTCACTGCTGAGCAGGTAAATAATTTTAAACCTGTCGGGATGTTGTACTGCCAAGTTATCCAGCTCATCTTTAAACACGATGGAGTTAGCATCCTGGTTACTATAAATAAGTGTAAGCCTGCTTTTCCCGGGGCGTTTGAGTACATACTTGATCTGCGAAAATATCGGGGTAATACCTGTGCCACCTGCAAAAAGCAAAATATCCTTTTCCTGTTCAAATTGATTGATGGTGAACCTCCCGGCTGGAGCCAGCGCGGTCAAAACATCGCCAGGATGTTCTTTAGCAAGCATGAAGCGGGATATTTCGCCATTGGTAATGCGTTTTACGGTGATAGATAACAATTCCTCATCCGGTGATGAACCTAAAGAATAGGACCTGCGAATCTCCTCGTTACGATGGTTAAATATCAGGGTAACAAATTGCCCGGCCTTATATGGGATAGGTTTGCCCGAAACATTGCTCAAATAAAAGGTGGCTGTATCCTTTGTTTCCCACTTTATCCGTTCAATTTTTAGTTTTAGTATATCCTCATTCATGAAAGCTATCCATGTTTAGCTGCAAGCCTTTTGCGTATCACGCTATTCTTTTTACCGTAGGTGAAATATATAACTAAACCAATTGCCAACCAAATTATTAATCGTAACCAGGTATCGCCGGGTAAAAAAGTCATCATGGCAAAACAAACCAAAATGCCCAATATAGGTACTACCGGTACCCATGGTGTTTTAAATGGCCGGTGAATATTGGGCTGCTGTTTGCGTAAAATAAGTACACCCGCGCATACCATCACAAAGGCCAGCAAGGTACCTATGCTGGTCATTTCGCCTACCACACGGATAGGGACAAATGCCGCGAACAGCGCGATAAAGGCACAAAGTACGATATTCGACTTCCAGGGTGTGCGGAATTTTGGGTGCACATCTGAAAATACTTTGGGTAACAAGCCATCCTTCGACATGGAGAAAAATACCCTTGATTGCCCCAGCAGATCAACCAGGATCACGGATGTATAGCCAATCAATATAGCCAGTACAATAGCCTTGCTTAGCCACTGGTAATGTGTTTTTTCGATCGCGATGGCAACCGGTGCGCCCGAGCCAATAAACTCTTTATAATTGGCCATACCCGTCATCACATGGGCGAAGATCACAAACAGGATAGTACACACCACCAGCGAACCAATGATCCCTATAGGCATGTTGCGCTGCGGGTTTTTGGCCTCCTGCGCCGCAGTTGATACCGCGTCGAAACCGATGAATACAAAGAACACTAGTCCGGCACCTCTCAGT
This sequence comes from Mucilaginibacter sp. BGA-UO-ETr-C110, assembly GCF_059567985.1. Classification (NCBI taxonomy): domain Bacteria; kingdom Pseudomonadati; phylum Bacteroidota; class Sphingobacteriia; order Sphingobacteriales; family Sphingobacteriaceae; genus Mucilaginibacter; species Mucilaginibacter sp. BGA-UO-ETr-C110. Next base: position 4,648,439 of record NZ_JCAQPB010000002.1, on the reverse strand, counting down.
ATGCCCGACCATCCATAATCACCCCATACGCCCGTATTTTGCGGTATATAAGGATGATAGTTCTGCGGGTTGATGAACGACCAGCCCACGGCTATAAATACCAACACCACGCCCACTTTTAAGCTCACAATAATGGCATTAACCAATGCCGAGCCTTTAGTACCCCTGATAATGATACTGGTAACCACAATAACGATGAGTGCTGCAGGCAGGTTAATGATACCCCGCACAATATCACCATTGGCCGCTTTTGAAGTTTCAAAAGGCGACAGGATCAACTGCGGCGGCAGATAAAGATCAAACCAGGACAGAAACTTGGTTAAATATTGCGACCAGCTGATAGCCACGGTTGCTGCACCAACGGAGTATTCCAATACCAGGTCCCAACCAATGATCCAGGCAAAAAGCTCGCCCATAGTGGCATAGGAGTAGGTATAGGCGCTACCAGCTACCGGTATCATGGCCGAAAATTCGGCATAACAAAGTGCTGCGAAGGCGCAACCAACGGCTGCTATTAAAAATGATATGGTTACGGCCGGTCCCGAATGCTGCCCGGCGGCGATGCCTGTTAATGAAAATAAACCGGCCCCTATGATAATGCCTATCCCGATGAGGATAAGGTTAACCGGGCCCAATGTACGTTTTAATGAGTGCTCGCCTTCTTCTGCCGATTCCTGCAGCAGCAGGTCGATGGGTTTTTTGATCATGCCTAAAATAAAGTCCACAAAATTAGTAGATTATTTTGCAATCATTTTATTTAATGACCGTTAGGCATGGAATATGACTCGTTATTTATGTAAATAATTGATATATAGCTATTTATAAATCAACACCATAAATTCTGCAACACAATTTTACCAAACTGTGAGGATTTCTCCATTTTGTCGATGGCTTTTTGAGCATTTTTGAAATCATAAACTTCATCAACTACCGGCACCAACTCGTGCTTGGTCACAAAAGCCAGCATAGCCGTAAAATCATCATGGGTGCCCATGGTGGTACCCAATAGTTGTAGCTGTTTCCAGAATATCTTACGTCCATCCAGCGGGGGAATGTTACCTGCTGTTCCGCCGAATACCACGATACGGCCACCGGGATTGCAGAGATCGGGGAATTTGGCGAAGCCAGCGCCCAGGGCACTGTCGATAATAATGTCAAAACCGTGGGCCATCAGTTTCAGTTGTTCGGCCCAGTCCTGCGCTTTGTAGTTTACACCTGCCGCAGCACCCAGTTTTTTGGCACGTTCAATTTTTTCGCCACTGCCCGATGTTACAAACACCTGGCAACCCGCTGCAACGGCCCATTGCAAGGCAAAAACACCTGTGCCCGCCCCTACACCCGATATCAAAACCTTGTCGCCCTTTTTTGCCTTGGCTTTGGTAAATAAGGCCCGGTAAGCAGTTAAACCTGCCAGCGGAATAGCGGCTGCCTGCTCCCAGGTAAGGTGATTGGGTTTGGGGTGCAGATATTCCACCCTGGTTTTTACATATTCGGCAAAAGTACCATCATCCGGCAGGCCCAGTATTTTAAAATCGGTACCCTGGTAATCGTCGCTTTTACCGTAGTTATTGCTGGGGTTGATCACTACTTCTTTATTGATCCACTGTTTGTCCGCTTCGCTGCCTACTTCGGCTACCACGCCGGCACCGTCTGAGCCCAATATGCTCGGGTATTTGATGCCAGCATATTTGCCTACGGTTATCCAATAGTCGCGGCGGTTTAGGGCTGCGGCTTTGATATGAACTAAAACCTCACCGGGAGCAAGGGTTGGTTTTTCAACTTCTTTACATACCAGTGGTTTATCGGCGGCTTCTAAAACGATGGCTTTCATAGGTTAGTTATTGAATTATTGATTTATTGAATTAGTGATTTTTTCCTCCGGAATTTCATCCACACACCTATTCTTAAAACTTTTTAAAGTTAGAATTTTAACAATTTTTAGTCGAAAACAGGGCAAAAACACATCAAAAACTGCTTAAAACTCATTCAAAACCATCGATTTTAACACTTTTTAACAAATTTTTGATAGGTTTTGAAAGGTTTAAAAAGTATTAAGTTATTGATTGTCAAATAACTACATGTTAAGCGGTCGGTTTTGGCCTTGTTTTGGTCTTAACTAAACAGCCCAATTTTCTATTTTTTAGAAAACCGGGCTGCTGTATATGTAAATATACGAAATATTGAGGAGAAGATCAACGTTATGCCGAACTTGTTTCGGCATCCCATAAAGTAAAGTGTACAGCATGGTAGTTATACAGAGCTGCCTACTTGGCGTATACCCGCTCTTGGCCGCGGGAGGGCCAGTTACTTTTCCTTGATGAAAAGTAACCAAAAATCAAGTCAGCAGAGAGGCTTCTTTGCCGCACTTGGCCGTTATCCTGCAAAGCAGACAGAACCACGGCTGCTAAACCTTACCTCCACTTCGTTCGCTCAATTCCAGACTTCGGCAAGGTTTGCTAATGCCTTTGCAGCCGCACAGGCCGCCATCGTTCTGCCCGCTTTCGTCCGAAGCTTATCTGCTGACGAGGGAAGGAAGCTTGTTTAATAGAAACCAATTCAATAATTCACTACTTCAATAACTAAAAAAGGGGCAGGTTCATTTGAACCTGCCCCTTTTTTATGTGCTTAATTTTTTAATTAAGCGGTTGCTTTTGCGTAAAGCTCGGCAACGTGTTTCCAGTTGATCACGTTCCAGATAGCCGCCAGGTAATCCGGGCGACGGTTCTGGTATTTCAGGTAGTACGCGTGTTCCCAAACGTCGATACCTAAAATTGGGGTGCCTTTTACTTCGGCGATGTCCATTAATGGGTTGTCCTGGTTAGGGGTTGAAGTTACAGCCAGTTTTTTATCGGCAGTAACAATTAACCATGCCCAGCCAGATCCGAAACGGGTTGCACCGGCTTCAGATACTTTAGTTTTGAAATCGGCAAATGAACCGAATGTGCTGTTAATAGCATCGGCCAAAGCGCCTGTAGGCTCACCGCCTCCGTTTGGAGAAAGCAAGGTCCAGAATAAAGAGTGGTTATAATGACCGCCACCATTGTTGCGTACAGCAGGCGGGAATTTAGAAATGTTTTTGATGATATCGTCGATATTGCTATCCGCCTCTGGCTTGCCTTCTAAAGCTTTGTTTAAGTTGGTTACGTAAGCCTGGTGATGTTTGCCATGGTGAATTTCCATAGTCAGTTTATCAATATGCGGTTCCAATGCATCTGTAGCGTAGGATAACGCCGGTAGTGTAAATGCCATAATAGTTATTTTATTAAGTTTAAAAGTTTAATGTTGTGACGTAACAAATATAAGAGATGAACTGAGTTTTTGTTCTAAAAAAATTGTCAGGATTGTGTAAGGGTGCGTAGTTCATGGTTGATAGTTCATAGATCATGGATTGTGCCCAGTAGTTCACGATTGGTGGTCAATATTTTGTAAATAGACTATCCGCTATGATCAATGAACTATCAACCATGAACTTTGATCTATGGACTTATTTCTTCCTCTTCCCTTTAAAAAAACTCTTCACCAATTCCGAGCATTCGTTTTCGCGGATGCCTCCGGTGATCACCGTTTTGGGGTGGGTTATTTTTTGATTGAGCCTGCCGAAACCCAGTTTGGTATCATAAGCGCCAAACACTATCCGGCTTACCTGGAACCAGTAGGATGCCCCGGCGCACATCACACAGGGTTCCATGGTTACGTAAAGGGTGCAACCCTGCAGGTATTTGCCGCCCATAGAGTTGGCCGCAGCTGTAAGGGCCTGCATTTCGGCGTGGGCCGATACATCAGTCAATCGCTCCGTAAGGTTATGACCCCGGCCAATGATCTTACCGCCATGCACCACAATGGCGCCAATAGGTATCTCGTCTTCTTCCAGGGCATATTGGGCTTCCTTTAAAGCTTCGCCCATAAAAAAATCATCCGGCGAGATCGTTGGCTCGTCCTCAAAACTAAAATATCTCATTTAAATCAATTTGCTGCCGTTGGGCACAGGTTTGTCCACAGCGGCTAAAACAATATCTCCGTTCTCGTCGGCAAAACCGGTTACCAAAAACTCCGACATAAATTTGCCGATTTGTTTTTTCGGAAAGTTGATCACACCGACAATCTGGCGCCCGGGCAATTCATCTATAGTATAATGTTTAGTGATCTGCGCGCTTGACCATTTAATACCAAATTCGCCAAAGTCAACCCTCACTTTAAAGGCGGGTTTGCGTGCTTCAGGAAATTCTACTACTTCGAGGATGGTCCCGATCCGGAGTTCTACTTGCTCAAAATCGTGCCAGGTAATCGTATCCATATCGGCAAAGGTAAAAATAGATGTGCAGATTTTGGATGTGTAGATGTGCGGATAGGAAAATAATATAATAATCCGTACGTCATTGCGAGGAGGAACGACGTGGCAATCTCGTAGCTATACTTATTCGTGAGAACGCGACGAGATTGCCACGCTGCGCTCGCAATGACATGTTGTTAGGATGTTATTGCGAAATGGAATGGATCAATTACTTACTTGCGCTCGTTTGCAACGAGTGCTTAACGTGGGTTTGCGTTTAAAACGCTATGGCGATGCAATCGCCGCGCCATATTAAGCACTCGTTGCAAACGAGCGCAAGGTAGTTGTAAAATTTTAAAACCCCTTCTTCCTGGTAACTCCCGGTTTGCGGGTTTTGCGTTCAGCTGGTTCTGCGAAGCCTTCGGCGCCGTAGCTTCGGGCCATTTTGGCAATGCGCTCTTCGAGAGTTTCGGTAGTGAGCCGTTCACGCCCCAGGCTATCCACCATAATGGGGAACGCGAATGGTGTTGGGCGTTCGATAGTTTTGAGAATGATGTTTTGTGTGGCGATGCGTTGCAATGCTGCCCTCAGCCTGAACTCCTCCAGCTGAAAAGCCAGGGCTTCGTTATAGGCCTGCCGTACCAGCAGGTTGTTGGGCTCGTACTCTGTAAATACTTCAAATAATAAGGAGGTAGATGCCTGCAGGTGTTTGTTTTTTACCTGCTGACCGGGATAGCCTGTAAATACCAGTCCGCCGATGTGGGCGATATCCCGGAAGCGGCGGCGGGCCATTTCGTTGGCGTTGAGGCTGTGCTGAATGTCATCCAGGAGGTTATCGATCGAAAAGAAGCTGGCATCTTCCAGTACCTGTTCAATGGGTACGTCTTCGTCGGTCAACAGTTCAAAGCCATAATCGTTCATGGCGATAGAAAAGCTGGCCGGTTTTATTTTGCTGATGCGGAAGGCCAGCAGCGACGCCATACCCTCATGTACCAAGCGCCCTTCAAAAGGATAAAACAAGAGATGGTGGCCTTCGCGCGATTTAAACGACTCGATCAAAAACTCATGGCTTTGAGGCAGGTGCGAAAGCTGCTGCTGTAAATCGAACAGCGGTTTGAGCGCGATCACTTCTTCGTCCTTTTCCACACCATGCGCTACCTCATCCAGCTTATCCCTGAACACTGCCGCCAATTGCGACGACAGCGGCATGCGCCCACCGTTCCAGCTGGGGATAATGCCCTTGGTGGAGTTTGATTTTTTAACATAGGCTGTCATTTCCTTTACCCTTATAAACTCCAGGCTGCGCCCGGCGAACCAAAAGGTATTGCCTGGTTTTAAGCGGGAGATAAATGATTCTTCGATGGTGCCCAGGCTGCCGCCACTCAGCCATTTTACGCGTACGCTGAGTTCGCTGGTGATGGTGCCGATGCTGAGGCGATGACGCATGGCCACGCGGCGGTTGTTTACTTTGTACAGGCCATCGGCTATTTCTACTTTTAAAAACTCATCGTACTGGGCCAGTGTTTTGCCACCGGTGGTGATAAAATCCAGCAGCTGACCAAATTCGTTGCGGGTCAAATCGGCAAAGGCATAAGTTGTTTTTACTTCGTTAAACAGTTCCTCGGCCCTGAAGCCGTCGGACACGGCCAGGGTAACCATGTATTGGATGAGTACATCCATGGTGAGCAGCATCGGGTCACGGCTTTCAAAAATGCCTTTTTTAATGGCTTCTTTCAGCGCGGCACCCTCCAACAGTTCGAGTGAGTGCGTGGGCACAAAATAAGCCCGGGATACCGCGCCGGGGTGGTGACCGCTTCGGCCGGCACGCTGCATAAAACGGGCCACGCCTTTGGGACTGCCTACCTGCACCACGGTGTCAACCGGTCGAAAATCGACCCCCAGATCCAGACTGGAAGTGCATACCACCAGCTTTAAAGCTTCGGCATGCAGGGCCTGCTCTACCCAGTTACGTAGCTCATTATCCAGCGAGCCATGGTGCATGGCCATGATGCCTGCATACTCAGGGTAATTGTCCAGGATGGCATGGTACCAAATTTCGGACTGAGACCGGGTATTGGTAAATATGAGCGTGGTTTTGCTGCGGGCTACGATCTCCATTACCTCGGGCAGCAGCTTTAAACCGATATGCCCGGCCCAGGAATAATTCTCGACATTTTCCGGGATGATGGACCGGATATCCAGCTTTTTATCCAGATTGGCCCGCACCATTTTGACGCGCTCCGGCGGGAAATCGTTGCCCAGTAAAACTTCGGCTGCTTGCTCCAGGTTGCCAATGGTAGCGCTGATACCCCAGATTTTTAGTTGGCGGTTATCAGTTTGCAGTAGGCTGTTTGCAGTTGGCAGACTTTTATCCTTTTTATTATTTTTCTCTACTGCTGGCAACTGCCCACTGTCAACTGCAAACGCTAAACTGCCCACCGCAAACTGATAACTGCCAACTGTAGCAAGGGCTTTGAGGCGGGACAGCCCCAACTCCACCTGTACGCCGCGTTTGGTGCCCAAGAGTTCGTGCCATTCGTCGATCACGACTACCTGTAGTTGACTGAACATTTTAGGGTACTCCTTTTGAGCCAGCATCAGGTGCAAGCTTTCGGGTGTGGTGAGCAGTACTTCGGGCAGTTTTTTCTTGAGGGCCTGTTTTTCGGCAGCAGGTGTATCCCCAGTGCGGGTGGCGATGTGCCAGGGCAGGCCGATCTCGTCGCAGGCTTCCTGCATGGCTTTGCGGATATCGTTGGTGAGCGCACGCAGTGGTGTTATCCACAACATAAGCAAACCATTATTTTTTTGCGTGGTATAAGTATCCGGATGCTGATTGATAAAGCCAGCCAGAAATGGCAGGAACAGCGCGAAGGTTTTACCGCTGCCTGTTGGCGCATTAAGCAAACCGGAGTAGCCAGAAAGATAGGCCGCCTCCATTTCCTGCTGAAAAGGGAACTGCTGCCAGTTTTTTTGCCTGTACCACTGCTGTATAACCTGTTGGCCTTTGGATGTCATTATTTGTTCAACAAATTAATGTTAATTTGGTTAGGTATATCAAGCTACCCAACAAAATAAATATAATACCGTTATGATAAATATGATGAAGAATAGTCTGCTATTATTATGCTGCACCGCCCTGTTTGCGTGTAAACAACCGGCGCAAAAACAAAACAGCTCTGATACCACAGCAAGTACAGCGGATACCACTAAGACCAAAACCTCAGTAGCCAATAAACTAATCACCCCGGGCAGGAGCATTGGTGACATTGTATTAAGTGAAGATGTAACCAATGTGAGTCAGTTATTGGGCAGGCCCGATAGCTCGGACGCGGCCATGGGAAGTTCGTTAATGGTATGGTACACCGGACATAAAGCCGATGGTTACCGCACGAGCGTATTTGCCCACCGTAAAATGGGCGATAAGGACGAGATCATCAGCCGGATCCAGAAGATATTGGTTAATTCGCCGGAATTTAAAACCGCAGAGGGCCTTGGTGTTGGTAGCACTGCCGATGAGATCAAAAAAAGCTACAACCTGAAACCAACCAGCGATTATCAAAATAAGAATGGCAAAGTACAGGTTTATACCGACCTGGATAAAGGGATCTCTTTTGAGATAGATACCGCCGGTAAATGTGTGGGTGTGGTGGTACATCAGCCCCATGATACGGCTGCCGCTTATTTTAATATGCATTAGGGGCTAACTGAACCTATAATGGGTCATGCTGAGCTCCGTCGAAGCATGGTGGGTGGCTTCTGCGCTCTACCCTTCGACTGAGCTCAGGGTGACACCCTTTTAACTAATCTATAATATCAAGTCATGCCGAACTTGTTTCGGCATCCCATCAGTAGGGTTATACATGATGTATAATTGTCCTGTGAGATCCTGAAACAAGTTCAGGATGACGTAACGTTACAAAAACGCCCCGCCGGGTTTATCGGCGGGGCGTTTGTATTTTATATCCCTGAGAGAAAAATTATCTCTTTTCTGTTTTCTCTGGCATTAGTACCAGTTTGATATAGTTTTTACCGATCAGGTATTTGTTGGCGGCATCTTTGGTGCTTTGAACAGTTACCTGGTCCAGGCTATTTACATGGGTCAGGATCTGGTCGGGGTTTTCTTTGTTTTGTAAGGAAGAAGCCAGGTAGCTTGCCCAAAAGAAGTTTTCTTTCAGTTGTTCCTGCGTTGAACGGGCTTCTTTGGCCACAAACTTCTGGATGTCTGTTGGCTGGGCACCGTTCTGTTTGATCTTACCAATTTCCTCGATAGTGGCATTGATCAGCTTATCTACATTTTCAGGCGCGCAACCAAAATAAATGTTGATGCTGTAACGACCTCCTGGAATTTTGCGGTAGGAGGCACGTACGCCCGGAGCATAAACACCGCTTTCCTGCTCGCGCAGGCGCTCTATCAATTTAATGTTTAACACCTCTTCCAGCGCGTCCATTTGCAGGTTGTTGGCATCATTATAATCATAATCGCCGCTGAAAACCAGTTGTACGCTGCTTTTTTCGCCTACACCTTTATTCACCGTGGTATTGACGATGCCTGCGGGCGGATGGATCTCGAGATTTTTATAGTTTTCGTTACTGTTGGTTGATGGCAGGGCACCTAAGTAATGGGTTAGGAATGGCTTAATGGTTTCTACATTGAAATTACCAACCAGGGTAAAGGTAAATCCGCTGGCATCGGAAAAACGGCTTTTATAAAAGGCGTAAGCTTTATCCAATGTGGCCTTGTTTAACCTGTCGATCGTGGTTACCATCGACCTGAAGTTATGGTTGCTCAAAACAGCCGACACAGTATCCTGGAAAACATTTACAGGGTCGAGACCGCGATTGGCCAGCAGCGACCGGGTTTGGTCAATTTGTGATTGCCAGATATCCTTATCCTTACGGGGTTGTGTAAAGTACAGGTAAACAAGCTGCATAGCCGTTTCAAAATCTGCCGGCGACGAATTACCGTTGATACCCTGCGCATAGTCACTGATGTAAGGTGATATGTTTACGTTTTTACCAGCAAGCTTTTTATCCAGCTGGCCCTGATTAAATTGGGCAATACCACTGCTGCTTACTATAGGTGAGGCTAAATTTGCGGAAGTAAAATCCTCATCATTAGCCAATGATGTACCACCAAATGAGTAACCGTTGATGAGGATCTGGTCGTTACGGAAATCGGTAGGTTTTAAGACAACCTTTACACCGTTGCCTAAGGTAAGGGTGGTGGTGCCGATGGCCTCATCCTTCACCTCGTTGGTAACAGCACTACCATCGGGCAACTTACTGATCAATGGATCTGACGATACATTATCAACATACGCAGTTACATTTTGCCCTGCCGAAGCTATCCATTGTAAAATGGTTTTTTCATCGGGCAATTTGTCCTTATCCTTATCCGGGCCTTCCACGATCACCACTCGGTTTTGGTCGCTGATGAATTTACCGGCAAGGGCGTTCATTTCGGCAAGGCTTATTTTGCCAATGTTGTTTACATAAAAATTGTATTCAAATTCAATACCGGGTATAGCTTCACCGGTTAAAAAGTTTTGCTGGTATTCCCGTACAAAATTTACCGAGCGGGTTTTGTCGCGTTCTCTATAAGCATTGCCTATACCTACCAGGGCATCCTGTTTGGCGCGTTCCAGCTCGGTAAGGGTAAATCCAAATTTGCGGGCGCGTTCGGTTTCGGCAACTACGGCTTTAACGGCGGCTTCCAATTCACCAGGTTTGGATACAGCGATGGAGGTAAACGCGTCCTGTTCGCCAATAAAATTACCATAGCTGGAGTGGCCATATAAAAATGGTGGATTAGGTTTTTGCAGCAGCTCACCCAAACGAGCGTTTAGCATCTGGTTAAACAGCCCCTCACGTATTTGCTGCATGTAGTCGGTAGTGGTTTTAGTTGCTGCTCCCGGATGTTTTACAACGATCTGGGCAAGCGTGTACGGAAACTCCTTATCGGTAGCTATTTTAACCGCGGTGCCAGGTGTTGGCGGTACGGTATATTTGGTGCGTGCTTTTTCGCCGGCCGGGTTTTGCAGCTGCGAAAAGTTTTGTTTGATGAGCTCCTCTACACGCTTCGGATCAAAATCGCCCACAGCTATAACTGCCTGCAGATCGGGACGGTACCAGTCGTGGTAGAAACTTTTAATGGTTTCCGGTTTAAAGTTTTTCAATATATCCTCTTTCCCGATAGGCAAGCGCAAGGCATAGCGCGAATTATTCAGCAATACCGGTAAGGTTTGCAACTGTAAACGTTCCTGCGCGTTTTTACCGCGAAGACGTTCTTCTTCTAACACCACACCGCGTTCTTTATCAATTTCGCTGGGGTCAAAACTTACATAGCCGGCCCAGTTGGCCAGTATTTTAAAGCCGTTCTCAAATATTTTAACCGTATCCGACGGGATGGGCAGCTGATACACGGTCTCATTAAAGGAGGTATAGGCATTCAGGTCGGCGCCAAATTTTACACCTGATTTTTGCAGATAATCAACCATTGCGTTCTTCGGGAAATCGCGGGTGCCGTTAAAAGCCATGTGCTCGGTAAAGTGGGCCAGGCCCTGCTGATCGTCGGTTTCCAAAACCGATCCGGCTTTATTCACCAGGTATAGTTCGGCCTTGTTCTTCGGCTCCACATTCTTGCGGATGTAATAGGTTAAACCATTAGGCAGTTTGCCTATGATCACCTGGTCATCAACGGGTAAGGTGTTAGCTTTTGTCGCCGTTTGTGCAGCAGCCGGTTTATTTTTTGCCGGGGCGGCTGGCTTTTTCTTTACTTGTGCTATGGCACTTCCCGAGCTGATGATCACTGCCAGGGCAACTGCGGAAAGCTTAAGGTTTAAATTCATATAATTAATGGGGATATATAATGCTAAGATGCAAAACGAAACTCTTAGTTACAAGTTACTTGATGTTAATTATTCTTTGGGGCCGGAGCTGCGTCGGCCTGAAACGCATCCTTCATCATTTGTTCCAGTTCGGGGCGATGATCGGCAACCGCTTGTTGTCCTAATAACATTCCCTTTTGTATCAAAATAGGGGCTTTAACACTCACTTTTTTTCCGAGCGGGGTACTATAAAAAGCAGTTAATTGTTTAAGCTCATCCTCGGTAAATTCAGCCGCGTAGGTTTTTTCAAGTCGGTCTTTCAGGGCATCCCAGGTGAAGTACTTAGCCATAAAAGCGTTCATTACTTTCACGTATGATGCCCGGTTTGCCTCGGGTATCTGTGCGCTTGAGGCATCTACCATTTTATTTAATATATCGCCGAATTGAGCGCTCACTCCCGTAGCTATCAAATATTGTTCGGCGGCCTTGAGGTGCGATGGTTTAAAATCGGGAGTAGCAGTTTGCGCTTTTAAATGAGTGGCAAACAGAAAAACAGTTGCCGTAAGGATGATAAGGTTGAGTTTTAATTTCATGATTATATTTTGATAAAGATTTTTTTGATGTAGAATACCCACATCACCAGCCATAATATGGCCACCGTAAATATAGCGCTGACCAGCGAAGCATTGATGGGCGAAAAGTAAGGTGCAAATAAAGTTTGATAAATGGATGCCCCGCCAATTTTGATCATACCCATATAATGCGGGATATAGCCCGACAATACATAGGCGGTAATGGCATTGGCCCCGAAAACTACAAAAAAGTAGGTGAACCGCTTGCGGCCCTGCACATCAATAAGCCAATAACAAAGGGCCAGGGCAATAGTGGCCAGTCCGCCGGTGTATAGCACAAATGAGCTTGTCCACAATGCTTTGTTGATGGGGAAAAACAGGTCCCAGATTAGCCCCAATATCACAGCAATTACGCCATAGGTAAACATCCAGCTTACCTTAACATTATCGTCGCGGTCTTTACGTTTTAGCCAGCTGCCTACCCGTATGCCAAATAAGCCTGTAGCTATGGCGGGTAAGGTGCCCAGCAAACCTTCAGGGTCCCAGGTATGTGATTCGCGCCAGAGGTGGTTGGTGGTAAATACGAGTCGATCAATCCAGGCACCCATATTGGTTTCGGGTTTCAGATTGGCATAGCCCACACCGGGTACCGGTATGCAGGTCATGATGATAAAATAACCAATGAGCGCGAAGGCAAAGATCCAGTCGCGGGTTTTTTGTGATGTTTTGAGGTAGAGGATGGTGCAGATAAAATAAACCAGCGCGATGCGCGGCAATACTCCGGGCAGGCGCAGATGTGCCAATCCGCCATCCGGATGAAAGATCAATTGCGTGATCCAGGGAATAGCGATCAGGATAGCAGTACGGCGCAAAGCATTTAATAACAATTTACCATGTGGTACGGTAGCTTTTTTGCTTTCCATAGCATACACCACAGATACCCCGACCATAAACAGGAAGAAGGGAAACACCAGGTCGGTAGGTGTGCAACCATCCCATTTAGAGTGTTCCAGTGGAGCATATATATGCCCCCAGTCGCCCGGGTCATTTACCAGGATCATGGCGGCTATGGTGGCACCACGGAAAACATCGAGGGAAAGGAGCCTGGTACTTTTGATTTGTGTGGCGGTCATTTAGGTTGTACGTTTTAATTATCTGTGTTTTAATTCCCTCCCCACGGGAGGGGTGCGTTTGGTCTGTGCGTAAAGGCAGGGAGGGGTTTATACAAGCGATTGAACCATACGCTTAACGAAACCCCTCCCTGCCCCTCCCGAGGGAGGGAATCGCACATACCCAGGCTTTCTTTTTATTCCCGTTGCCTGTGTGTCCTCACAGACAACTTCTGCTATTTCAACTGATAAATAAATCGGCTGTGAGTACACAGCCGATGGAATGCATAAAAACCATGTCATTGCGAGGAGGAACGACGAAGCAATCGCGAACTGTGCAAGTCCTCTCTGTAAATTTCGCGATTGCCACGCTACGCTCGCAATGACATATTGTTTTTTAGAACTTATACCGCTTAAACGCCTCCATGGCCTCATACTCCGCCAGTCCGAGGCGGTCATAACGCTGTGCAGTATCACGGGTACGATCTTCAGCCCTTACCCAGAACTCCCTTGCATCATCACCCGGGAACACAGGACGATCTTTTTGCGACTGATGTTTAAAGATGGCATTCCGCTTGCGGATCACCTCCTGTGGTGAAAGCGGCACAGCCATTTCAATTTCATACGTTTCAAACTCGTGCCATGCACCGCGATACATCCATAACCAGCAATCATCCACCCAGGCCTCTTTCCCTTTCAGGCGCGCCAAAGCAGCCAGGATAATGTTGAAACACACCAGGTGGGTACCATTCGGATCGGCAAAATCACCGGCCGCGAAGATCTGCTGTGGTTTTACTTTTTGTAAAAGCTCGATAGTTAAGAGAATGTCTTCCTCACCCACCGCGTTTTTCTTGGTTTTGCCGGTCTCGTAAAAAGGCAAAGCCATAAAATGGATATGGTCATCCTGTAAACCCGCGTAACGGGCACCCGAGATCGCTTCGGTCTTCCGAATAAAACCTTTTACATTGCGGATCTCCTGTGTATCGATCTGGTTGGGTTGTTTCTGCGGGAAAAAGCCGCGCATCTCTTCATATAGTTTTTTCAGGTGACCAGGATCTTCACCGATACTGTTGGTAAAATCAATGGCGAACTCCATGTAACGTAATACATCATCATCCCAAACGGCAGTATTACCCGAAGTCTGGTAAGCTACATGCACATCATGCCCCTGATCTACCAAACGGATAAACGTACCCCCCATGGAGATCACGTCATCATCCGGATGCGGAGAAAAAATGATCGAGCGTTTTTTGGCAGGTAAAGCACGCTCCGGACGCTGTGAATCATCCGCATCGGGCTTGCCACCCGGCCAGCCAGTAATGGTATGCTGGATCTGGTTAAAAATATCAATGTTGATGTTGTATACCGGGCCCTGCTCCACAGCTAATTGCGCCATGCCATGGTTATTATAATCCTCTTCGGTCAGCTTCAATACCGGTTTACCAATCGTGTCGGCCAGCCAGATCACCGCTTTTTTCTTCAGCACATTATCCTCCCATGAACAATCTTTAACCAGCCATGGGGTATCAAAACGGGTGAGTTCCGAAGCAGCGGCCTCATCCAGTACAAACTCTACATGGTCAGACAATTGCAGGTAAGTAGCCGGCACTTCGCCAGACATTTCACCTTCTACTGCTTTTTTGATGATGGGCGCTTTTTTCTTGCTCCAGGCCATCAGGATAATTTCGCGGGCTTTAAAAATAGTACCGATCCCCATGGTGATAGCTTTGGTAGGCACATTGGCTTTACCACCAAAATCACGGGCGGCATCACTGCGGGTCAGGTCATCCAAAGTCACCAACCTCGTGCCCGAGTTAGGGGCAGAGCCCGGCTCGTTAAAACCGATGTGACCGGTACGACCGATCCCCAGGATCTGGAGATCAAGACCACCGAGTTCTTCGATCTGGCGCTCATAATTTAAACAAAAAGCCACCACATCATCTTTATCCAGGGTGCCATCAGGGATGTGTACGTTAGCTTTATCAATATCTACATGGCTGAAAAGGTTCTCATACATGAAAGTCACGTAGCTTTGAGCTGCATCGGGTTTCATGGGAAAATACTCATCGAGATTGAAAGTGATCACGTCGCGGAAAGAAAGGCCATCCTCTTTGTGCAAACGAATCAGTTCGGCATACACGCGGATGGGAGTAACACCGGTAGCTAAACCGAGCACGGTTTTTTCACCCTTACTTTGTTTGTCGCGGATGAGTGCTGCAATGCGAGCCGCCACCGCTACCGAGGCTTGTTGCTGGGTACCATAAACGCTTACCGGCAGCTTCTCGTACCGGGTCTCTTCCAATAAATTTAATCGGGCCATGTATCAGTATTAATAAGTTTATATGCTTGTTCCAAAACAAATATATCAGATATTTATGTAGTGCAGCTATTAATTTAGTGTAAATCCTCTCCAAAGGAGAGGACTTTGATTCGCAAACGTTTGTGTTAAGCCCTCTCCTTTGAAGAAGGGTCGGGATGAGGCCTTTTATTAATTTAACTTTTGCAAAGCCCCGCAACAAATCGTAATTTAAAGCCATGTTACCGTTTAATCAAAATCTGCAGCAGCTGTTCAATATCGCCCAAAAAAATAAAAAGATGGGTATTGGTCTCATGTCGGGTACTTCGCTGGATGGGCTCGACATCGCCCTGTGCAGTTTCACCGGCAGCGGTCTGCAAACACAGTTCGAGCTACAGCAATTTATCACTATACCCTATCAACAAAGTTTTAAGGATGAAGTGCAGCAGGTTTTTGCCCGCAAAACAGCCGACCTGGAGCAGGTAACTTTACTGAATGCTTTTATAGGTAACTATCATGGCCAACTGGTTTTGGAAGCGCTGGCCGGCTGGGGAATAGATGCAGGTTCGGTTGATTTTATAGCCAGTCACGGGCAAACCATTTACCATGCGCCGCAACGGCTGCATCATCGGGCCAATTATCCAAATGCCACCCTGCAAATTGGAGATGGCGACCACCTGGCGGTAAAAACCGGGATCTTAACCATCAGCGATTTCAGGCAGAAACATATCGCCGCCGGTGGTGAAGGCGCGCCTTTGGCTTTATATGGCGACGTGCTGTTGGGCAGTAAACCCGGCGAAAACCGGATACTATTGAATATAGGAGGGATAGCCAATCTCACCTATCTGCCTGCTGATGGCGATGCCAATCAAATCTTATGCACAGATATCGGTCCTGGAAATACGCTGATCGATGCGGCTTGTCGTAAATTTTTTAATACGGCTTATGATAAAGATTCGGCTATTGCCTATGGTGGTAAAGTAAATGAAGACCTGCTCAGGGCATTGCTCAACCATGCCTTTTTTGAGGAGGCGGCTCCAAAAACCACGGGTCCCGAATTATTTGGTTTGGCCTATGTGGAGCAGGCGCAGTTACGAACCGGGACGGAACACATTAAAAATGAGGACCTGGTTAGTACCTTAAGCATGTTTACCGCGGTAGCTATTGAGCATTTTATCCGGACAAATATCAAGGCCCATGATCTGCATGTATTTATAAGCGGCGGTGGTGCCCGAAATCCTTTTGTGGTTAATTATTTAAAACAGGCATTGGCCGATACCCAAATTGCCGATACCAGCAGCCTGGGAATTGATCCCGATGCCAAGGAAGCTATACTATTTGCCTTGCTGGGTAACGAGGCCCTGTGTGGTGAGCCGATGACCATTGGCAATAACCCTGCTGTGCTGATGGGGAAGTTTAGTTTTGCGCATTAGGAACTTTACAAAAACAAAACATATTATTCCTTACTTTAGAATAATATGCTGCCTTTATTAGTTGCCGAACAAATACGCCAGGCTGATGCCTATACCATAGCCCATGAGCCCATCTCCTCTGTTGATCTGATGGAGCGGGCTTCCAAAGCGTTTGTGGGCTGGTTTATCAATCATTTTCCGGATAAAAAACAATCGATCAGTTTTTACTGTGGCACAGGCAATAATGGCGGCGATGGACTAGCCATCGCGCGTATACTCCATCAGCATCAGTATAAAAAACTAACCGTAAGGATAGTGCGTTTCAGCGATAAAACTTCTGCCGATTTTGATATTAACCTGAAGCGTTTAAAACAAATTGATATCCCGGTAAGCGAAATAAATAAGGGAGAAGAGCTCCCTGATGATAACAGCGCCATCATTATCGACGCACTTTTAGGCAGCGGTTTAAATAAACCGCTTACCGGCGATTATGAGCGATTGGTTAAACATATCAATGCCCTAAACAAAACAGTTGTGGCTGTTGATGTGCCTACCGGGCTTTTCTGTGATGGAGAAATACAACCAGAGGCCATAGCTATTGAAGCCGATCTAGTGATCAGCTTTCAGCAACCAAGGATCAATTTTTTGCTACCTGAATCGGCACCCTATATTCATTGTTGGGAAGCGGTAAATATTGGTATTGACGAGGGATATGTACGATCCATAAACTCGCCTTACCAGTTTATAGAGGAAAAGGATGCAAAGACCTGGTTGAAACCACGGGGACATTTTAGTAACAAAGGTACTTACGGACATGCCCTTATTATAGCCGGGCAGGCCAAAACCATGGGAGCGGCACTGTTATCTGCTTCTGCCGCTGCTCATGCCGGTGCAGGGCTTACCACTGCCTGCGTACCCGAAAGCGGACTTACTGCCCTGAACAGCTATCTGCCCGAAATTATGGCCATTGTGCGTAACGAAAATGAATTGCCCGAAATTGAATGGGATAAGTTTAGTTCGATAGCCATTGGACCTGGCCTGGGCAAAGGTGATGATGCCTTTAAATTGTTATCGGCATTGATCAAAAACTATAAAAAGCCTATAGTTGTTGATGCCGACGCGCTTAATTTGTTGGCAGAACATCCGGAGTTATTGAAAAAATTACCGCAAGGAAGTGTGCTAACACCCCATATGAAAGAGTTTGATCGTTTGTTTGGTGAGCATAAAAACTGGTGGCAACGGTTGCAAACAGGTATGGAGCAGGCTAAAAAATTGAATATCCATATCGTTTTAAAAAATGATTATACCATAACTCTATCGCCGGAGGGACAGGCTTACTTTAATTCATCAGGCAATGCGGCTATGGCATCGGGTGGTATGGGCGATGTTTTGACGGGGATCATTGCAGCTCTGTTGGCTCAAAAATATACACCTTTGCAAGCTTGCCTTATTGGTATTTATGTACACGGCAAAGCCGGCGATGAATTGGCATTACCCAATAGGTTAAATGTGGTTTTGCCGGGCAAGCTTATCACTCAATTGCCGGTTACCATGGCCAAGCTAATGGCATAAAAAAACGGTTGCAAGTATTGATACAACCGTTTTTGATTAACTATTAACTGATCTTATAAAGAACTAAATACTCAAATTTATGGCGTTAGATTTATGATATTCATTAGGTTTTTCGATCTAACTATACATAAGACGCACCAACTACCCTAATAGTTACAAAAAAACAAATAATTTGTCTGGATTTCGGTTAAATAATTGTTAAATAACACGATAAGGTACTGGTTTGTTTACAAAAGTAGCTTAAAATAGCTTTAACTGGGGTATAAACTGTGTTAAAATTTGTTAAAACTGTCGGGGATAGGGAATGAACTACGGGGACCATAGTATGATAAATGCAATAAAACAGAGGAATAGTGTGGATCAGAATTTACCCAAAACCATCATTTGATCCATGGTAGGGTTAACGCTGCCGCCTTTTGGTTCAAGGGTCACGGCAAAAGCATCGGCAAGTGCTATCGACTTCATCTCTTTCATGCCGGTCGAATCATTTTTGGCATCAAAAACACCCAGGTCAACCGGTTTGCCACCAACTAATGCCCAAAGCTGGTATTGATGGTCTTTATCGTTCTCGGGCAGTTTAACATTGCCCATGTCGATCATTACTTTTTTCCTGGAAGGGCTAAATGCCAGCATTACAACTGATGCCGGGGTTTTAGCTGTTCCCTGTAGTTTTAATAATTTAAAAGATGGGTCGCGGAAAATGCCCAGTTCCCTGTCCATTAAATTTACACGGTTACTAAAATGTTGATTTTGCAATTGTATAGCCTCCAACTGGTTGGTAGATTGTTGCAGACGCGAGTAAACGCTCAGCAAAGCAATGGTGCTGGCTACCAATAAAGCCAAACAGGCCGCGAAGGCATATTTATAAAAGTTGTTTTCCTTACGTGCGGTTAATTCCACCAACTTATTATGGTTAACCGGCTGTGGCTTTTCGGGGAAATTATTATCGTCGCCCAAATTGGTAAGGATGCTGCCCATTACCCGGCTACGTAAATTTTCTGAAGGTTCAACCGCATTTTCCTGAGCGTACAGTTCCAGGGAGCGCTCAATTTCATCCAGTTCCGCTTTTACGGCAGGATGTTTCTTGGCCATCTCTTCCACCTGCAACTTTTCGTCGGAGGTTACATCCCCCAGAACGTAAAGTTCCAGTATCCCTGTTTCTATATATGCTCTTATATCTTCCACTACTTCAATTAAAATGTTTTCTGAGTTGCTGTATACCCATTCGCAACCGCGTTTTAATGGTACCCAGCGGAACGCCTAACTCATCAGCAGCTTCCACATGCGTGTAACCTTTAAAATACACCAGATCGATTATTGATTTTTGTTCAGGCTTTAACGTATCAACCAGATCTTTAACACCCATCAACTCAGGCTTGTAAACCGTGCTCCTTTGCTCGTCAATGGAATTTACGGTATTTTCAAGTTCCTGGTTTTTATTCTGGTTCTTAAAATCCTTTGATCTGATTTTATCTATAGCCAGGTTGCGCGCGATATTTACCATCCAGGTAAACAGGCGGCCTTTTTCGGTGCTATAGCTTGAGAAGGAATGCCAGATCTTTACAAAAGTTTCCTGTAAAACATCTTCGGCAATGGCGGTGTCGACAACAATGCGTGAAATAACGCCGAACAATGCAGCAGAATACATATCATATAAGGCCTCAATAGCAATTTTCTCATGATTTCTCAATGAAAAAACCAACTGCTCCTCGGTCAGCGATATTTTATGTTTCTTACTCAACAGTGTGAATATATAAAGGAATTATCACATATCAAACAGATGCTTTTCTGCATGATAGGATGAACGTACCAATGGTCCGCTCTCTACGTATTTGAAACCTTTATCTAATCCAAATTGTTTTAACCGGGCAAACTGATCGGGGTGGATCCAGTCAATTACCGGGTGGTGGTTACGTGTTGGCTGTAAGTACTGGCCTAAAGTAAGTATGTGTACACCAGCCGCCAGCAGATCGTCCATAGCTTCTAAAATATCATCTTCGGTTTCGCCTAAACCCAGCATAATGCCCGATTTGGTACGTAAACCCGCTTCAGATACATGTTTTAAAGCTTCCAGACTACGATCATACTTAGCCTGGATGCGAACCTCTTTGGTCAAGCGGCGTACAGTTTCCAGGTTGTGTGATACTACCTCAGGACGAGTTTCTAAAACGCGAGCCAGGTTATCCCAGTTCCCCCTGAAATCGGGCAGTAAAGTTTCTAATGTAGTATCAGGGCTTTCGCGGCGTATCGCATTGATAGTTTCGGCCCAGATAATGGATCCGCCGTCTTTCAGGTCGTCGCGGTCAACAGAAGTGATCACGCAGTGTTTTACCTGCATTAGTTTTACCGAAGTAGCTACACGGTTTGGCTCGTCTACATCAACAGCCAAAGGCCTGCCGGTTGCTACGGCACAAAACGAGCAAGAGCGGGTGCAAATATTACCCAGTATCATGAAGGTAGCTGTGCCGGCTCCCCAGCACTCACCCATATTGGGGCAATTACCACTCTCGCATATGGTGTGCAGCTTATGTTCATCAACCAAACTGCGTACATGCGTATACTCTTTTCCAATAGGAAGCTTTACCCTAAGCCAATCGGGCTTGCGTTGAGGTTGTTGGCTAACAGCAGGAATTACCGGCAAATCAATCATGGTACAAATGTAGTTAAAAACCAAATAACCCTTTATGGGCTATAGTACAAGTTTTACGAATAAATTATAATGAGAGGTCTGAAGCAAGAGGCAAGAATCAGGAAACAAGACAAAATGTGCACCACGCCATTGCGAGCGTAGCGTGGCAATCCCCGATCTGTAGGCCCGCTTTTGTATAGTTAGGAATTGCTTCGTGCCTCGCAATGACGCGTGCGGAGAAGTCCTCCGATACTATTTTCTGAAATTCTTTGCTAATTTAAAACCGACAGGGCTTCGTCAACCGAGATCTGGCCATGTGACTGATCGAGCACACATTCACCGTCTTTGATCAGCAGCAGCTGCGGCGATTCGTGGTGTACCTGGAAAATTTCGGCTACTTGTTTTGACAGATCACGGTAACTGATGAGATCTAAGAAATAAAGGGGCATGTCTTCGGGAAGATCTTCCCAGTCCAACTCAAAACGTTTTTTTGCCATCATGCTGATGGAACAACGGGTACTGTGTTTAAATATAAGGCTGTAGCCCTGGTGCTGTTTAATGCTATTCAATTGATCTACCGACTCCAACGAAATCCAATTCATAAAGATAATGATATAGTGTACAGTGCTATAAGTGTTATTAAAACACAAAATAACGCAAAAAACTTCCTATAGCTTTAAATGAAAATAAAAAATGACAATTGCCTGTTAACGACGGCTTTTAGGATATGAACCATAAGCTGGGCATAGTTTATTGGAGCATGACGAGATCGTGCATCCAACTACCAGGGCTATAAACGCTATGTAAATAATTTTTTTCATCGTATTAATTGATACAGGTTTTTACGTTGATCAGTTGTTTAATGTTTCGGCAAGATGGGCCATTTTTATAGCTGTAATAGCAGCCTCATCGCCTTTGTTACCATGTTTACCACCGGCACGGTCAATAGCCTGCTGCTGGTTATCAGTAGTTAACACACCAAATATAACAGGTTTTGAATATTTTATGGCAACATTACTTACACCATTTGCCACAGCATTACAAATAAAATCAAAGTGGCGGGTTTCGCCTTGTATCACACAACCCAGGCATATCACCGCTTCCAGTCCGCCTTTTTTTAACAACAGGTCGGCGCCCGATGTAAGCTCAAAGCTGCCGGGTACCGGGTATACTATAATGTTTTCGGGCAGGGCGCCATTATTTACCAGGCTTTGATAGGCACCCTGGTAAAGGGCATTGGTAATTTCGGCATTCCATTCGGCTACAACAATACCAAAGCGGTATGGCTTTGCTGATGGGATCTCGGTATTTGAAAAATCTGATAGGTTTTTAAGCTGTGTAGCCATTTTTATTTCGGATTTCGGATGTTCGATTTATGATTTATTTTATTTGAATTTCGGATTCAGTTTCTGTATAAACAAAAAATGTTCGATTCTGGATTTAAAGGCCCTTGCAAGTCTGTAAATCCGAAATCGAACATTCGACATCCGAAATCGAGAATTAAAGTTTCGCTTCGGTACGAGCTATATACTCGTCAATATTTTGTGCTTCTGCACTTTCAGGATATTCTGATTTTATCCTTTTGTAAGCCTCGGTGGCTGATTTGTTATCTTTTTGCTCTTCGTAAACCAAGCCTAATTTCTTTAAATAAAGAGGTGATAAAAATTTGTTTTTCGCTTTATCAACAGCTTTGTTAAATGACGAGGCTGCTTTATCATAATCTTTTAGCTCTACATAAGCATCACCCGCGCTACCTAACGCTTCGGCAGCTACCATGCTGTCGTCGCCACGATAGTTGTTCAGGTTATCAAGCGCTTTACGGTATTCGCCTTTGTTTAAATAAGCGGTACCTAAGTAAAAATAAGCCAGGTTAGCGGCCTTGGTATTGCTGTATTCGGTAATGATCTTTTCAAAACCTGGATAGCTGGCATCGCCTTTAATAGCTTTGTCCCAATCTTTTTTAGCCCAAAAATCCTGCGCAACGTGCATTTGGTCGGCAGCCTGAATTTCGCGCGGACCTAAATATAATTTCAGATATAAAAGATAAATAGCAATAAGGGCAATGATGGCCCCACCTATAAATAATAGGCTTTTTTGATTCTCGCGCACGAAATTTCCGCTTTGTCCAAAATTATTTTCTGGTGATGCAGCTTTGGTGTTCGCCTGGGTTTTTGACATTGTTGTTCTAAAATTAAGTGTGCAAAGTTACGGTTTTCAAAATTTCTGGCAATAGCTTTTGTATTAAATCTTTATGGAGATGATTTTACGCCCAATTATACCAAAGATTATTGGGGAATAATGGGTTATTTAAGCTGTTATTTTTTCTGAACCATGATTATGCAATTAAAGGATTCTCCTGATTTTTTCGTAATAATCATCTCTTATTCTCCGAATCTGGCAAATCATGGTTCAGACAAAATAATGAAGCAGTGAACTGCTGAACTAATGAACAATTCTAACTAAATTTGCCTCCCCATTATGTATTTGCAGCAGCTGTCAGTTATCAATTTTAAAAATTACCAGGAGGCCGAGCTTGTGTTTAGCGCGGGGGTGAATGCCTTTACCGGTAACAATGGAGCCGGCAAAACCAACCTGTTGGATGCTATTCATTATCTGTCGTTATGTAAAAGTTATTTTAACCCGATAGATAGCCAGCAGATAAAGCAGGACGAGGATTTTTTTATCATCACCGGTGTTTTTAATAAAAATAAACAAACCGAAGCGGTGGCCTGTTCTGTTAAACGTAACCAGAAAAAACAGTTTAAACGGAATAAAAAAGACTATCAGCGCCTGGCCGACCATATAGGGTTGCTGCCACTGGTGATGATCTCTCCATATGATACCAGCATTATTACCGAAGGGAGCGAAGAGCGCCGCAAGTTTGTTGATAATGTAATATCGCAAACCGATAATCATTATCTGGATGAGCTCATTACCTACAATAAGGTGCTGGCCAATCGTAACGCGCTGTTAAAATTGATTGCCGATACCGGCCGTTACGACCCCAACTTGCTGGAAGTGCTCGATGAACAGCTATCGGCCTCCGGCAACCGTATATTTGAAAGACGCAAAGCTTTTATGGAAAGCTTTACCGCTATTTTTAACAGCCATTATAGTTTTTTGAGTGATGGGGCCGAGCGTGTTGAA
This sequence comes from Mucilaginibacter sp. BGA-UO-ETr-C110, assembly GCF_059567985.1. NCBI lineage: Bacteria > Pseudomonadati > Bacteroidota > Sphingobacteriia > Sphingobacteriales > Sphingobacteriaceae > Mucilaginibacter > Mucilaginibacter sp. BGA-UO-ETr-C110. The sequence continues at coordinate 4,624,605 of NZ_JCAQPB010000002.1, read as the reverse complement.
CTGGTTTATGAATCACAACTGTTGCAAGATGACTTCGCAGCTTTGTTAAAAAGGAATGTGGAGCGCGACCGGGCACTTGAGCGTACCACCGCGGGCATACATAAGGACGACCTGCAATTTGGCATCCATGGTATGTCAATGAAAAAATTTGGGTCACAGGGGCAGCAAAAGTCGTTTTTAATTGCGCTTAAGCTGGCACAGTACACTTTTTTATATCAGCAAAAAGGATTTAAACCTTTGCTGCTGCTGGATGATATTTTTGATAAGCTGGATGATGAACGCGTTACCAAGTTGATGAAAATGGTATCCAATAATGATTTTGGACAAGTATTTATCACCGATACAAGCGTAAATCGCGTACAGGACATTTTTCAGCGAATAAACGTAGATGTAAAACTATTTAAAGTAACAGGAGGGGTAATTGATGCGTAAAGCAAATGACAAATCGTTAAAGGATGCTATTGACCAAATGCTGAACGTTTATAAAATTAAACGCCGCTTTGACGAAACCGCTGTAGTGGCCGCCTGGCCCGAGCTGGTAGGTAAACCTGTGGCCAACCGCACCAAAGAGTTATTTATCCGTGATAAAAAATTGTTTCTGCGTATCGAATCGTCGGTGATCAAAAACGAGCTCATGATGATGCGAGCCCAGATCATGGATAAGATAAACGAAAAAGCAAACGGGATACTGGTTGAGGAGGTTATTTTTCTTTAGAAAAACGGAGCCTATGCCTTACGCTAATATCATCACTGATCATGGAGTAGGCAAAAATGAATATGCCCGGAATGATAAAAGCCAGCTGAACCTCTGGGTGGGCTTTATATAGCAGAATAGATGCTGCTGCCAGGCACACGATGAGTAAGAGGTATATGATACATTTCAGAAATAGTTTCATACAGTATAGCTTTAAAAATTACCAGGTTATTAATTCAGGGTGAACTCAATAAAAATGTAATATTAACCCTGTTGGGTAAATCTACAAAACATATACCAAAATAAAACAAGAAAATAACATTTACCGGTGTAATTAACTGAATTACACCGGTAAGTTATCTAAAAGTTAAAATCTTTCGAAAGCCGAAAAGAAGAAGTTGCCTTCGATATCAGCATTCTCATCAGAATCAGATCCGTGAACAGCGTTTGCGTCAATTGATTTAGCGAACAGGTTACGGATAGTACCTTCTTCTGCCTTAGCCGGATCGGTAGCACCGATCAGCTTACGGAAATCTTCAATAGCATTATCTTTCTCCAATATAGCGGCTACAATAGGGCCTGATGACATGAAGCTAACCAGGTCTTTATAAAAAGGACGTTCTTTGTGCACTTCATAAAACTGGCCTGCTTTTTCGGGGCTTAATGAAGTATATTTAAGAGCGATGATCTTGAATCCACTCTTCGTGATCTTGTCTATAATCGCACCAATGTGGCCGTTTGCTACCGCATCGGGCTTTATCATGGTAAAAGTTCTGTTGGTTTTCATTGAAATGGTTTGTTTTAATTAGTATCAAGTAATTAGTATCAAGTATCATGATTTCTTGCAAGCTATTAATGCCACTTTTAGAAACTGTCTTGATACTTGATACTAATTACCTGATACTATATGATTTCATTATTGCTTTTTAAAATTGGCGCAAAAATAGGTTTTTACATCTGTAACATAAAGCGTTTTGAATTAAATTAGATGGTTTGTATTTAATTTATTTATTTAGCTTTGCAACTCTTTTTTAAAATTGATGTTAGATTTAGCCTCGCTTAAAGAACTTTTAGCACAGCCTCAAAAAATAGTGATCACTACCCATCATAAACCTGATGGTGATGCGATGGGCTCGTCCTTAGGTTTATATAATTATCTGATACAGCAGGGCCATCATGCTAAGGTGATCACCCCTACAGATTATCCCGATTTTTTGAGTTGGATGCCTGGTAACGAGGAGGTTATTATTTATACCGAGCATCAGGAACAATCGGCAACGCTCATTGCTGATGCCGATATCGTGTTCTGTCTGGATTTTAATGCCTTGGGCAGGATCAATCAAATGGGTGAGCTGGTAGGTGCAAGCAGTGCCTACAAGATCATGATCGACCATCACCTGGAGCCCGAAGATTTTGATGATTACCGGCACTGGAACATCAACGCCTGTGCTACCGCCCAGCTTATTTATGATTTTATTGTAAATGAGTTACAACACCCCGAATTAGTTAATAAGGATGTAGCTACCTGCCTGTATACCGGCATCATGACGGATTCGGCATCATTCAGGTTACCCAATACTACCTCAACCGTACACCGTATAGTAGCCGATCTGATTGACGCGGGCGCGGTTAACTGGCGCATACATGAGCTGGTTTATAATAGCGCGTCTGAAGGCCGGCTCAGGTTTCTGGGGCATTGCCTGGCCAATTGCCTGGAAGTGTTGCCCGAATATAATACTGCTATTATTGCAGTTAGTAAAGACGATCTTGAGAAATATGACGTTGATACCGGAGATACGGAAGGAATTGTGAACTATGCTTTATCCATGGCGAGTATACGCCTGGCAGCATTTATTGTAGAACGACGCGATAAGGTAAAACTTTCGCTGCGCTCAAAAGGAGAATTTCCGGCTAATGAGATCGTTAAAAAATACTTTAGTGGTGGCGGTCACCGTAATGCGGCCGGCGGCCATTCTGAAGACAGCCTTGAACAGGTTATACAACAGTTTAAACTAATATTACCAGAATATAAAAAACTATTAATACAGTAAAACAGTAAAAATGAAAAGAAAATTGATGTTCTTGTCTCTTGCGGCTATAGGTTTAGCAAGTTGCAACGGTGGATTTAAGCAGGGCGATGGCGGCTTGCTTTATAATATTCACACTTCTAAAGGTGGAGCCAAAATTAAAGAAGGCGATTTTATAAGCCTTAACATGGTGGTAAAAACCGATGGCGACTCTGTGCTGAACAGTACTTATGAAAGCGGCCAGCCTACAAGAATGGCTATGCCAAAACCACAAGCCAAAGGTGATGTGGTTGCAGGTATTGGTTTACTGGGCGAAGGTGATAGCGCTACTTTTAAAATAGCTTCCGATTCGATATTTAAAGGTGGTCAGCAACGTCCTCCGGGCTTTAAAAGCAAGTACCTGGTGTTTGTAGTTAAGGTTGAAAAAGTAATAGCTAAAGGCGCTCTTAATGAGCAGGTGTTCCGTGGCCGTGTAATGGATTATATTAAATCACAAGGTGATGCTTTAAAAGCACAGGAACCAGCCAAGATCAAAAAATATATTGCCGATCATAACCTTACATTGACCAAAACAGCTTCTGGCTTGCAATACGTTATTACCACCCCTGGTACTGGCGAAAAACCAGCAGTTGGCGATACCGCGGTAGTAAATTATACCGGTAAAATGGTTAGCGGTAAAGTATTTGATACCAGCATTAAAGCAGAAGCTCTTAAAGCGAAAATACCTGTTGATCCAATGCGTCAGTTTGCGCCTATCCGTATTCCGGTTGGCCAGGCTAAAGTAATACCAGGTTGGGACGAAGGCTTGCAATTGTTAAACAAAGGTGCTAAAGCGATATTTATTATTCCATCTGATATTGCTTATAAAGATCAGGGAATTGGCCCAATTGGCCCATACTCTCCATTGGTGTTTGAAATGGATATGGTTGATGTAGTTAAACCAAATCCTAATGCTCCAAAGCCGGTTGTACCAGGTTTAACACCGCCACCAGCTAAATAATTAAAAGAAATTGAACACAGCCTTTTTGCCCGCGGGCAAAAAGGCTTTTTTTTGTTAATATGAAACGTGCTATTTATTTCATCCTGCCCCTGATTGCCTTATTTACCATAAGCGTAAAGGCGCAAGTAACCGATCTGAAAAAGACCTCCAATGGTGCCTTGTATAAGATATTTACCAGCAACACCGGCGTAAAAGCAAAACAGAACGATGTGATCACCTTTAACTTTATCCAAACTACGGATAAAGATTCGCTATTGTTCAGCACCTATAAATCCGGGAAGCCGGTACAGGCGCAAATACAGGCTTCCCAAAACGTAGGCGACCTGATGGAAGTTTTCCCTTTGCTGTGCGCAAAGGACAGCGCCCTGGTCAAAGTACCTACCGACTCTGTTTTTAAAGGACATGAAGAAGCACGTCCTCCGTTTTTTCCGAAAGGCAGTTATTTAACCTTTGTTATTAAGATAGAAAAGATCCAATCGTTAAATGAAGCTATTGTTGAGAAAAACACTGAAGGACAAAAACTGAAAGATAAAGAACTAACAGAGGCCAACAGTTATTTAGCGGCCAATAAGATAAATGCGATACCAACCGGCTCTGGTTTAAGATATGTGGTTACCAAGCCATCAGTAAAACGCAAACCCTTAGCCGGCGATACGGTACTGGTAAATTATACCGGACGTATATTAAATGGAAAAGTATTTGACTCAAGCATTGCAGCCGATGCTAAAAGCGCGGGTCTGGATCAACCAGGTCGTGAGTATAAGCCAATAAGCGTAGTGCTTGGTCGGCAACAAGTGATACCCGGTTGGGACGAAGGCTTGCTGTTACTGAACGAAGGTTCAAAAGCTAAATTTATCATCCCATCGACCCTGGCTTATGGCGATAGAGGTGCCGGTCAGGATATACCACCATACAGCACATTGATATTTGATATAGAATTGGTACAGGTTAAACAAGCTAAACATGCCCCGGCCAAAACGGGTGTAGTTAGTCCGACTAAAAAACGGGTTTATAAAAAACCGCTCACTAAAAAGACAAATTAATAAAAAAGCCTTCTGCCAAAAACCAGAAGGCTTTTTTATTTTTGCACTATGGTACTAACCGACACACATACCCACTTATATTACGAAACCATTGCCGATAAGCGCGCGGCCTTAATGGAACGCTGCCTGAGCAATAACATCAGCCGCCTGTTTTTACCTAATGTTGACAGAGAATCCGTGCCAATGGTGTTTGACCTGGTGCAGGCTTATCCCGACCAATGCTTTCCGATGCTGGGTTTACATCCCTGCTCGGTAAAAGAAAACTGGCAGCAGGAACTTAACGATATCCGGGAGGCCCATCAGCAACATCAAATTGTAGCCATCGGCGAGATCGGTATCGATCTGTACTGGGATAAAACTACCCTGAATGAACAGATAGAAGCTTTCCGTCAACAGATCAACTGGGCAAAAAGTCTTAAACTCCCTATCGTTATCCATTGCCGTGATGCCTTTAATGAGGTATACGAGGTGCTGCAGCAAGAGCAGGACGATAACCTGCGTGGTGTTTTCCACTGCTTTACCGGCACGCTGGAGCAGGCCCAAAAAGTAACGGCTTTGGGCTTTTACCTGGGTATAGGCGGGGTGGTTACCTACAAAAATTCGGGTTTGGATAAAGTTGTAACCGAAATTGACTTGAAACATATAGTTTTAGAAACAGATTCTCCGTACCTTACGCCCGTTCCGTTCCGCGGCAAGCCTAATGAAAGTTCATACCTGATCTACATTGCACAAAAGGTGGCGGAGCTGCATCAAATACCCCTGGATAAAGTGGCCGATATAACCACCGAAAATTCAAAAAGGCTATTTGGTATTTAACAACATTATTTATTGAATTTTATACAGCATACTAATATTTCATGAGCCAGATACTGATCATCTATACCGGAGGGACAATTGGAATGATGACCGATCCTGTGACCAAAGTTTTAAAACCTATCGACTTTGAGCATATCATGGATAATGTTCCGGAACTTGAAAAATTAAACTGCAAAATTAAGGTTCATTCTTTTGATGAGATCATTGATTCATCAAACATGAACCCGGCTATCTGGAGCGAACTGGCTGGCATCATCCTGTCAAACTACCATGATAACGATGGCTTTGTGATATTGCATGGTTCTGATACCATGGCCTATACCGCATCTGCTTTAAGCTTTATGCTCGAGAACCTGGGTAAACCCATCATATTCACCGGCTCACAACTGCCCATAAGTGCTATACGCACCGATGCCAAGGAAAACCTGATGACAGCCATTGAGATTGCCAAATCAAAAAAAGGCGACCGTGCACGTGTACCAGAAGTTTGCATTTACTTTGATTATAAACTGTTCCGTGGTAACCGGGCATTTAAATACAATTCTTCCAAATTCGAGGCATTCCGTTCGCCTAACTATCCTATACTGGCCGAGTCGGGTGTCCACCTGCGTTTCAGCGCCAATGATATCAGGCATCCGCAGGAAGGTTCGGAACTTATTATCCATAATAACCTGGTGAGTGATGTGGCCGTATTAAAGCTATATCCGGGCATTGGTACTAAAGTGGTGGAAACCATTCTAAACTCCGATGTAAGGGGTATTGTAATGGAAACATTTGGAGCAGGCAATACAACTACAGATAGTTGGTTTATTGATTTGCTGAAAGGTGCTATTGACAGTGGTAAAGTGATCGTGGATATTTCGCAATGTAAAGTAGGTACGGTTGAACTGGGCAGGTACGATACCAGTCGCCAGTTGAAAGATATAGGCGTGGCTAATGGCTATGATATGACCTTTGAATCTGCCGTAACCAAAATGATGTACCTGCTGGGGATGTTTGATGACCCGGCCCAGGTAAAATATTATATGGAGCTTGATTTACGGGGTGAGATCACAGTATCGTAAGTTCTTCTTATTCTCTGTCTCTAAACCTGTTTACCTCTCCACGCGTCATTGCGAGGAACGAAGCAATCTCTAAGCTTTACAGGGCGAATAATGCAAATCGTAGAGCGCTCAATTGCCGCTAAGGCTGTTACTTTGTCTTGATACAAAGTAACCAAAAATCAAGTCAGCAGAAATGCTTCTTTGCGCTCATGGCCTTTGCCCTGCAAAGCTGGCAGAACCACGGGCTGCAATTATTTTACCCTACTTCGTTCCCACAACCCTACGCTTCAGCAAAAACTTGCTATGCCCCTACAGCCGCACAGGCCACCATTGTTCTGCCCGCTTTCGTCCGAAGCTGTTCTGCTGACAGGAAAGGAAAAGGATTGTGCTCAATCACTAATTCAATAATTAAAATATCCTTTGATTAATAACCGCCATAAAACCATCCTTAAACTTTTCGCTTACGGGGATGTGCTTGTCACCAATGTAGATGTGGTTATCCTGGATCTTGTTGAGCTGTTTGGTATTGACGATATAAGAGTTGTGTACCCGCACAAACGGAACGGTAAGCTGTTCCTCAATATCCTTTAACCTGCGATAGATCAATAGCTGATCGGTATGGGTCACTACTCGCACGTATTCTTTTTCGCCTTCAAAATACAGGATATGTTCCAGCAGGATCTTGCGCAGCACCTTGCCCGATTTTACAAAAAAGTATTCCTGATCTGCTTGTACAGGTATGGCAACCGCCGCCGGAGCCTTACCAAAGTACGATTCTATTTTTTGCTGCGCCGCCAGGAAACGTTTCAAGGTAATAGGTTTCAGCAGGTAGTCGATAGTTTTAAAAGTATAACTTTCGGCCGCAAACTCAGAGTAGGCTGTAGTGAAAATGATCTTTGTATCAGCTGGTAATAGGGCAGCAAGCTCCATCCCACTCAGATGGGGCATGTTGATATCTAGAAATATAAAATCAACCTTGTTTTTGTTCTCCTTTAAAAAAGCGAGCGCCTCCAGGCCATTGTAGCACTTGGTTAAAAGCTGCCATTGTGTGGTTTGGCCAATCAGCATTTCGAGCAGTTTCACCGCATTGGGTTCATCGTCAATAATAATACAACTTAAATTCACGCTAAAGGGATCTTTAAAAAAGCCGTAAATGATTGTTCGTTTTTATGGGTATCCAGTTCAAAATTGTTTTGGTAAAGCAAGGTAAGTCTTTTACGCAAATTAGTGATACCAAAACCATTGCTACCGTTCTGTTTGGGCTTGTCGTAGATCCGGTTAACGGTTTCAAACATCAGGTAATTATCCTCCTGAACCAGCGAAATTTTAATGCAGTTATCCTGGCTTGATTTATCGATGCCATGCTTAAAAATATTCTCCACAAAAGTCATCAGCAGCATAGGCGGGATACGCAGGTCGGTGTTAAATTGTTTTGTGAAAGTGAGCTGCACTTCATGACGGATACGGATCTTTTCCAGCTCCAGGTAATTCTCCAAAAATTTAACTTCGGTATTAATGGAAACCTCATCCAACGGGCTTTCATCTAAAAAATAACGCATAATGTCTGATAAGCGCTCTATGAGCGCCGCCGTCCGGGGAGCTTCGCGGTAAGCCTCGTAATAAATATTGTTGAGCGTATTGAACAAAAAATGAGGCTGTACCTGCGATTTGAGCAGGTTGAGCTCGGCCTGGCTTTTTTGCACCATGATCTCTTCGGTTTGCTGCTTTAATTTAAAGTAAGCAATAGCGATACGGAATATAAAGCTGAGCGCGAATATCAAGCCGCCACCCAAAACAAATTTTAATAGGGTGGGAAATGTTATCGGCTCGGCTTGTCCGGGCTTGGCAAAATAGGTGTTATAAAAATAGGTACTCAAATACCCCCGGCCTATGCCTGCAACAAATAACAGGAGCAGGGAAAGTAGTGCATACAAAACATATTTGCGGGTTTCATAAAAACGGGGATACAGAAAGCGGATATTGCCGTATATGATCAATACATAATAAACAATGTACATGTTGGTATAAAACACACTTTCCTTAATGCCATCCATGGAGGTGAACGACAGGAAAAGTATAATATAAACAGAGATCCAGACCAGCCACTGGAGTTGGGTAATTGTAGCCTTACCCTTAAACACTTGCATCATGCCTAAAATTACAAAGGTTTTTTGTTGTTGAGCTTTTTTTTCAACGGATCCCCAATTTTATTCAACCGACGAGTATTGATAGTCAACTGATTGACCTGTAGTGGCTTGGTTGAACGTATAGCCAGCATGGTTAAAAATAGGCCCATAGCAGTTGAAATGATTTTTGGCAATAGCTTATAAATAACAGCTTTGATCATTCAATAGTAATAACCTTTAATAATTAACTATCATGAGAACGGACTGCTCCATCTTTAAATTTATTATTACCACTTTAGCCTTGCTATGGGCCTTAATGGGTAATTTAAAACCGGTATGGGCACAAACAGATACCATACGCCTGGCTGATAAACGATTAATGACACAGGTACTGCAACCGGGCAACCGCCAGTATCTGGTGTATTTTCAAATGCTGAAAAACAAAAAAAACTTACGTTTCTGGTACTGGATACGTAATACCTCCATCGAAAACCGGAGGGGTGAAAAGGTATTTACCATAAACCAACACTGGTTTGGCAGCGATACGTTGGCCTACCGCTCGGTATATTCGGTTAACAGAACAGCTGATTTTGCACCGCTTTACCATGCAGAAACTATTAACAATAAGACAAAGGCCTATAACTGGCGCGTGGATAAAATTACCGGGGCCGATAGTGTAAAGGATAATACGGCTAAAAACTTCTCGCTTGCGTTTACGCGACCCAATTTTAACTGGAACCTGGATATCGAAACTTTTGAAATGCTGCCCCTGGCCGCCGGCAAAACCTTTGTTATTAATTTTTACGATGCGGGGTTAGCGCCACCTGAATATGTAACCTATAAAGTAAGCGGCAGCGAAGTACTAAGCACCCTGAATAACGACAAAGTTGACTGCTGGAAACTTTTTACCGAAAGTGAATACCAGGGCAAGCACTATACCGAAACCTATTGGATAAGCAAAAAAGGGCATGAATTTTTAAGGGAAGAAGACAGCTTTGATGGCGGATACCGCTATAAAATTAAACTCCCCCTAATGACACCCGACCTGATGAAAAAGTTTGCTGAATAAAGAATAAAGCCCTTTCCTTACGGAGAGGGCTTTTTGATTGGATATATTTAAGATTTAGGATAAAGCGATATTAAAAACCATATGCCATACGGATCGTAGCAGTACCAAAATTGGAACCTTGCTGGATGAAATGCTCATACCCGATGCCTGTATCCCATGATTTGGATGCGAAACCGATACTTGGCGATAGGATCAGTTTAACAGGGCCGCCGGGTGTTTCAAAACCGGCACCTGCTTCGGCTGCCCAGTAAAAACCTGAGCTTACAAATGATTTGATCCCAACCTTAACCGGGATAATGCCCATATCATCGGGCTGGGTAAAACCAAAGCCTGGAATCTCCTGTTTTTTAGCGGAGAAGTTATAGTAACCTGATGTAAAGGTGAGTGCCAATGAATTGCTCAAGCCATATTGAGCACGTAATGTAGCACCCAGTTCAAAATTGCTGTACTTTTTAATGCTTCCGGTGGGCAAACCGGCCTCAGCGCCAAGGCTCCAGTGCCATTTGCCTTTTTCTGTTGTTTGGGCATAACTGTGTAACGTGCCCACAATTAATAATGCGCTTAAAAGGTAAATGAATTTGTGTTTCATGATGGTTGTGTCTGATAGGTTAATTCAATTTAAGATGATAGGCGAGTTTAAGCGTAAGTGTATGTGGTATACGATCATTGCTGTAATTGTCATACTTAGCGCCAATATCAAAGCCATTGTGAAAGCGTAAACCTAACGAGGGCGTATACGCAAAAGAAGTAATATGCGAGGCAAATGCGACACCCGTTTCGCCGGCTATATAAAACTCATCGCCTAAAAACAAGCGGAGCCCTGCTTTAACGGGCAATACATTTTGTATGGCACTGGTTTGGCCCCAAACATAACCACCCTGCCCGTCATAACTAATATAAGCACCCTCATATTTTTTGAAGTAATGCATGTACCCAACAGAACCGGTGGCTTCCAGGTTGTTTGTTAATGATTTGCTGATGCCAACTTCGGCGCCCAGCACAAAATCAGATTTACCAGCTATTAAACCGGGGTTAAGGCCCAGGGCTAGTTCCCAGCCTTTAGGTGGGTTTGTTTTTTTGTGTACCTTAAGTTTTGGGGTGCCTATACCATAAGCTAACCTTAAACCAATGTTTTTAGTCGATTTATCTTTGGTATAATCTTCATATTTCACGCTCAGGTCTATACCATTTTTAAATGCAAGGCCAACAGACGGCGACCATAAGAACGATGTTCCCCATTGCTCAAAAGCAAGGCCTGCACCGGCTTCGCCGCCCAGGTAAAAGTTATCCGTTACAAAATACTTAACACCCGCTTTAACCGGGATCACATTGTAGGGGCTGCCATATTGCGGGAAGCTGTCAAAATGATCTTTCTCAAAAAAATGAGTAAATCCGGTAGTGAGCGTTGCGGCAAAATGTTTGTTGATATCTTTTTGCAGCCTGATGTCGCCGCCGAGCGTGTATTTAAATGCGTTTGTGGGCGCTACTCCGGCGTCGATACCAAAGCCTAAGCGCCAGCCATTGGTTGTTTGTGCCCTTGCTATCGGGCAGCATAATATCAGCAGCAAAAAAAGTGATGATAAGCAAAGTTTAATTTTCATGTGTGTAATTTGTTTTTTAATGGTAATGAAGCTATCATGAGCCGTATTATACATACCGGTTGGTGAGCTTTAGCTCATGATGGTTTCATGTGATTACGCTATAATTATTAATTTGTGTGTGTGCAGAAGGGTTAGTCGGCCGGTAAAAAGTCGAGCGCTTTTTTAATGGTCAGCAGACTTGTGCCAAAGGCCAGTTCGGCCGCTTGTTGCTGGCTTTTAAGCAGGTATGAAATAAATATCACTACGCAAAAAACACTGAGCACGCTCAGCAAAAAGAATTTAAGGGCCCTGGTATCGGTGCAGGTTAACTCCCGGGTTTTTTGATCATGATGCAGATGAGTGATGCTGCTTTTTAGTAATACCAGTGAAAAAAGTAAAACCAGTGTCAATATCCTGGGTAGCTCCTGCCAGATCAGTAAACTGTAAATGATGATCAGCGTGCCGATCAGTAAAAAGATCATCAGTAAAGCAATAATTGTTTCGCGGACTCTTTCCATATTGTTGTTTGAGGCTGTGACAACAACTATGGCTTTTACCCCTACGCGGGCCGGGAAATATTATTTACTTAGTTTAAGACGATACCCCAGGCGCAGGGCAAATTGCTTGTAATAGCCGGACAGGCCGTAATCTTCAAATTTAAAGCTGGTCTCCAGCCCGCTACGGAAACTGAACCCGGCGGATACAGCATACATGAGCGACCGGTAAGGTTTAGTGGTAGTTTCATAAGGGTAAGTGCCACTGTAAATAGTTTGGTCAAACACACCGAATGCTTCGCCCACCTCACCGCCGATAAAAAACAAATTGCCGGTTTTTAGCCTGACACCTGCTTTTACCGGGATAAACCTGATTGGTTGTGGGTCATGATAACTTTCTTGGCCAAAAGAGGTATAACCCACAGAAAAAGTACCGGCAATATGTTCGCCAAGATCGCGCATAGTAAACAATTCGGTGCCATATACCATTTTATGCGGATCCCAGCCAACACCCGCGGTAGCAGTAGCGCCCAGATACCAGTCATCGGAATTGTCGACCTCTTTTGGAGGGCGTTTAAAAACAGAATTAAAGGAGATACCGGCTTCCCAGCCAACCCATTTCTTAATCTGGTGATCTGGGGGATAGCCGATAACGTCGTTAAAATCAGGGAGGTGATTGATGTTTTTATATCCAGGTACATGAAAGGCGATACTGTTATTATAACTGTTAAAAGTTGGCCCGGCAACCAGGCTGATGTTTTTGGAAAGCTGCACATTTAATAATAGTTTACCCTGCATTAGATGACTATCCCAGGTGCCGTTGTCATTAACAAAATGAAAAGCGGCTTCTGTAGAAACGTATACTTTATTGCTCAGCATAAAATCATGACCAAGACCAAAACCGGCGAGATACAGTTTATTTTGTGGCTGTATATTAGCACCTAAGTATACAGTAGTGTAAAAACCATGTGTGCCTGTTTTTAAAGAGATATTGGTATTCACAATATCATTGGCCGATAAAGTAACCTTATAAAAGCCGTTGCCAATAATGTTGACCAAACCTATGCTGGCGCCGTGTGAAGTATCGGCACGGTTAACCAGGCCTATCTGTACCCCTTTTAGTTTATGGGCCTCGTTATTTAGAGCAGCCACCTGCATCCCCGATACCTGGCCTTCGGCTTTGTTGATAAAGCCGGCAAACTGCACGCCTTTAACGGTATCCAGCGCGCGATTATGTACGCCCGCGGCCTGCAAGCCGGTAACCGTACCGCCCACCAGGTTAAAAACACCGGCGAGCTGCAGGTACCTCGAATTCATCCTGTTGATATTGAACAGGCCGCCAAACTCCAGTCCGTTTACACCGGCGGTATAGCCGCCCACCAGGTTAAGCGAAAATTTGTTAACCACCTGCGGACTAAATAAGCCATGCGAGCTCAAACCTGGCGTAAGCGATACCTGGAACGGGCGTTTGGCAAAAAAATCGGGTATGTTGAGGCTTTGGATTCGTTGCTTGGCGGTGATAAAAAAGCGGCCGGCGGCGGTTCTTTCCACATTGCTGCCTTTATTAGCCGCATGATCATAGTCAGATTCTTGCTGTCTGCTGCTTACGGATACGCTTTGCAGGAAATTGATGGAAGTATCCCTGTAATCCAGTTTGCTTGCTGTCAGACTGATCTGTCCGGGGTTTTCTGCCCTGAATTTGAGTTGAAAATAGCCATGTTCATCTGTAAGTGTTGAAGCCAGCTGTTGTTTGGCATATACGCTTACATTAGCCAGGCGGGCACCGCTGTGTTCGTCGATAACCAGGCCGCTGATGGAGTAGCTGTTGCTCTCGTTGGTAATATCGGTATTGTTAAACGAGAGGTTTGGCCTGGGCGGGGAGATAACGATATGATACTTGAGCTCGGTGATCTCATACCTGTCATGAAACAGCATGGTGAGGATCACTGCTACTGTTTGATTGCTTACGGTGAAAGTTACCAGGCTGTCTTTGGGCAACAGTTTATCATTGTATGCAAAGTAAAAGCCACCTTTTTTGCCTACCTCCTGTAACACATCGGCTATACGGGTATGATCAAAACTGACCGATACCCTTTTTTCCAGCAGGCTTTGCGCCTGTGTAAACATAGTGCTGACTATCAGTGAAATAACCGTCAGTATTGATTTTGCGAATTTAGGTAGTTGCGTATACGTTATTATCATTAACCGTAGCTGGTTTATCTGAGGATGATCTGGTCCTGTTTTTTTTCAATAGTTATCTGCAATGTTTTGGTAAGTAATTCTAAAACATAATCCAAACTAATATCAGTTTTAAAGGTAGTGGTCACCAGCTGGTTCTTTAACTCTTTTCTGCCGATAACAATGTGACAATTGTAAGCCTCGTTCAGCACCTGTACCAAACGGTAAAGCGATACACCTTTGGCCACAAACTCGTGACTGCGGTAGTAGGTATATAACTTATCAGGGGTTTTGATCTTGATCAACTTGCCGGTGCTGGCATTTAATAAAGCCATTTCGCCGGGTTTAAGTATGATCATGGCGCGGTTGCGGTTGTCGGTTACCTGCACTACGCCTGTCTCCACAATCACTTCAACCATACCGTTGCGGTTTTTTACATTGAACGACGTGCCCACCACTTTTATAGTGGCCCCGCCGGTTGAAATAATAAAGGGCTTGGCTTTGTTGGGGGCAACGCTAAAAAAAGCCTCGCCTTTAACCAGGGCAACGTTACGCTGTTCGCCCCGAAACCTTTTGGGATAATTGAGCAGGGCATACTTGTTCAGGGTGATCATGGAGCCATCAGAAAGCGTATCCGTTTTCACCAGATCCTGGGTTTCAAACGCCACCTGCGGGTTCATGAATCTGGTCATGAACAGCCAACTCCCGCCCGCTATAAATAATACGGCCGCAGCTATTTTAAGCCAGCCATAATGATGCATGGATACAGCCCTTGTTCGTGGTTTTTGCTCTGCGGCTCTTTGCTTTACACTTTGCAAGGAGGCCAGGGCATCAATATCCGGGTCGGCGGTAAAGTTTTTACTGCTGTCCCATATGAGCTTGAACTGCTCAAAACGGCGTTCATTAGCGGCATCCCTGGCACGCCATTCTTCCACCTGCAGCGCCTGCTCCTCCGAAACTTCTTTAAGCAGATAACTGATCAGCAGATCATCGTTGATATGTAAAGGTTGCTTCATCGTATCAGGTTCATTAATATCCATAATAACAGGGGCAGGTAATCTGCCAGTTGTAACCTGAGCCGTTTAAGCGCCTTGCCCATCTGGTTATCTACCGTTTTAATAGAAATACCCAGCCGCGCGGCTATCTCTGCGTATTTAAGCTCCTCAAACCGGCTCATCTGGAAAACGGTGCGGCATTGTTCGGGCAAGGCATTGATTGATCTGTATAAACGCTTTTCAAACTCCCGGTATTGCAGCTTATCAAGCGGGTGCTCTGTTTCTTGTTCCATCTTGTAAAATGTGTGTGTTTGATATTTCTGTTTTACCTTATGATGCTTAAAATAATTCATGCACTCGTTATGTACCGAGCGGTACAGATAGGCCTTTAATGAAGTATGTATGGTTATAGGTTCGCGCCTTTCCAGGATCTTTAAAAATACATCCTGTACCATTTCATCGGCTACGGTGCTGTTATTAACCAGCGTAAGGGCATAATGGTGCAGAGCAGCATAATGATCAAGATATATCCTGTCAAAATCCTGCTCATCCACGTTCAGGTGTAGCAGATAAGGTGTTTTATGGGTGTTTTCTGTTTGCAAAGCTTGGGTTTAAAAGTACTGTTTTAAACTTTTATTATGCAGCAGACAACAATACACACTAAAACCCCTATGCCTTATCGAAATTTTTTTCAATAAGGTATAGGGGTTAAAAATCAAGATAAAATGAAGGAGATGATTATATAAACCACTCGCCATCATTGGGTATATGGCAGCGCTGTGTAAAGTTATGTGCCGCTAAAGCCGCTTTGATATCCGCACGTCTTTCGACACAATGATTGGCGGTTTCCAGGTGTACTACATAAATGCTGGCTTTGGGCGCGTAGTTACAAACGGTTAAGATATCCTGAATATCCATCACAATAGGGTCTCCGGTTAAAAAACGACCTGCGCCGCCATTTAATACAATGTTTGCAGGCTGGTACTTATTTAGCGCATCCTGTACTTCGGCACACCAAACAGTATCCCCGGCAATATAGATGCTATCGCCGCCATAGTTGATCACATAGCCCGAAACAGTACCCATGCGTTCGCCTATTTCCCCTGTGCCGTGATGGCCGCCGGTACGACTGATGCTGATCCCCTCCCAAGCCAATTCATCATTAACGGGGGTGACATTGGTAAAACCCGCTTCGCGGATCAATCTGGTATCGGTAGGCTGGCAAAACAGGGTAATGTTTTTGGGCAGCAGTTCGCGGGCGGTAGCGTCCCAGTGGTCAAAGTGTTGTGCATGGGTAACGAGCACGGCATCTACACGGTCAATCAATTGCTTCAGTTCGTTTTCATCAACAAGGAGATCAACCAGCGGGTTTCTTAAAGTATTAGCTGTATTTGGAATTGGATCATAGCTGTCTTTGGGGGCCAGCATAGGATCAATGAGAATAGTTTTGCCATTGGCAGATAATATCTGGGTTGCGTGGCGCAATAATTGCAAGTTCATGTTAAAGCATTTAAATTTGATGCTTCAAAGGTCCGCTTATCCTTTGGCAAGCCCAAGAAGGTTACCTTTTAGTAACCAGTTCACTATTTGGTTACCATGAGTTACAATCAGTTCAGACATTGCGGTCTTAATGTTACCTTAAACATACTTTCGGGCAAATGGAAACCCATTATCCTGTATCATTTGTTTCACAATGCCGAGATGCGTTTTACCGAGCTTTGGCGCATCATTCCCAAGGTGGCCAAAAAGGTATTGCTTGATCATCTGAAACAAATGGAAGCCGACGGCCTCATCATCCGCGAAGAAAAACACGGCTTTCCGCCAGAGGTGAGTTATCGGATATCCGAAAAAGGAAAGGCCCTGGGTCCCGCACTGTCCGCGCTGGAAACCTGGGCCAATGAACATGCTGTTGAGGAGGTGGAGGAGTTTAAGAAAACCGCTGTGGGGAAATATCGGCCGCGGTAGAGCCTCTTGTTTGGGCTCTCTGTTCTTTACACGTCATTGCGAGGAACGAAGCAATCTCTACACAAGCAGGTCGATCAGAAAAGTCGGCTCTGTATAGCATAGAGATTGCTTCGTTCCTCGCAATGACGCGTGTGATAGAAGGGCGCTTTCCTTACCCAAAAATTCCCTCAAATGTCTTATTAACAAAAGCCAACTCCTCTGCCGAAAGCGTAAAGTCAACCGCTTTGGCGTTGTCAATAGCCTGGGTGGCGTTACGGGCGCCTGCCAATACCAGGGTAATACCGGGCTGCAGGGTTGTCCAGCGTAATACCAATTGCGATAAACTTGCCTCTTTTTCCTTCGCCAGCGGACGGATAGCCTCTAAAAACAGATTTACTTTACCAATCGAAAACTGGTTAAAATAGCCGTTGCGGTGATCATTATCACTCAGTTTAAAATCGGGTTTGTATTTGCCGGTAAGCAAGCCACGCTCCAGCGGACTGTAAGCGATAATGCCGATATGGTTCTCCATAGCATAAGGCACTACATCTTGTTCAATAGCGCGGTTAAGCATGCTGTAAGGTACCTGGTTTGATGCCAGTTGGATGCTTTGCTGTGCGGTTTCCATTTGCTGCAGGCTGTAGTTGCTCACACCTGCCGCTCTGATCTTGCCTTGTTTAATGAGCAGTTCCAGCGTCTCCATGGTTTCGGCTATGGGTGTGGTAGCATTTGGCCAGTGAATTTGCAGCAGGTCGATATAGTCGGTACCCAGGCGTTTCAGGCTGGCTTCCACCTCGCGGATAATGCTGCCCTTGGCCGCGTATTTATAAACAGGCAATTTGTTCCCATCATTGTCGGCTGCGTCAAAAAAGAACTCGCCTTTGCCTTGATTACTTTGATCCCATACCAGGCCAAATTTGGTAAGCAATTGTATTTTACTGCGATCATACCCAGCCACGGCCTTGCCTATTAATCCTTCGCTTAAACCAAAGCCATAAAACGGCGCGGTATCAATCGTGGTAACGCCATGATCGATAGATGCCTGTACGGCTTTGATCGATTCCTGCTCTTCGTTACCGCCCCACATATTACCGCCAATGGCAAATGCGCCGTAAGTAATGGCTGATAATTGCAGCTTTGTATTTCCTAATTTTCTGTATTCCATTTTTTGTGTTGCCGGCAATTATTTTACCGGCTGTGTTTTGTAAATCAAAATATCGCCATCGCGCAGATGGGCGGTGTTGCTAATAAAACGCCCGATGTGCGGCTGGCTGTTATGCAATTCTAAACCGGCGGCATCGCTCCATTCTTCGTGAAAGATGAACGTGTTCTCATCATCCACCTGGTGCAGATCATATTGCAGGCAGGCGGTTTCCTTGGTGGAATGGCTTACCAGTTCCAGTAAATGTGCTTTTAAAGTTTCGGCCTCGCCGGGTATGCTTTTAACTATTGCAGTTAAGTAAATGCTCATGTTCTTGTGTTTTTGTATTGGTGATGAAATTTTCGGTAAGATGATCAGTATAAATGGCCAGATCGCGCTGTACGTCGGCATTTTTTTCTACATCGTGAAAATGCAGACTTTTTAAAGGCGTCATCCCGGTAAAGGCGTTCATGCGGTGAAAACCGAACAGTACGCCGTCGTCCACACTGGTTTCGTTAAAGAATTCATTAGGCAAGGTAAAAGCTTCGCGGGGGGCGTTCCATGATGAAGTGACCATGTACTGCCTGCCATGCAGCATACCGCCTGTACCGTAATTAATGGCCGGATTGGCTGATGTACGGCCGTCACTGTGGTAAATGCCTTTGGCGTGACCTTCGGTAAATACAAGGTCGATATATTGTTTTAGCGCATGCGGCACCTGGAACCACCAGATAGGGGTATGATAGATCACTACATCGGCCCAAACATATTTTTCAACTTCTTCGGCAGGGTCATAATCATCGTTAACATCGGTATATTTTACCTCATAACCTGGCTGATTGCTAAAAAAATCAACACTGGCATCGCTGATGGTTTTATTAAACTTACCACCGGAATGACCAAATTTTTGTCCTCCGTTTATTACAAATATTTTTTTCATGTTGTTGTATTCAATTATTGATAGCACAAAATTATGTTAGATTTATCTACTATTAAAATAATTTAAATCATACATTTGTATCATAATTATAATAGTAAGAGTTATGGTAAATTTAGAATGGTACAGAACTTTTAAAGCGATATATGAAACCGGTACCCTTACCGGCGCGGCCGAATCCCTTTATGTATCGCAGCCTGGCGTGAGTTTGCACCTGGGCTCGTTAGAGGCTTATGTGGGCTATAAATTGTTCGACCGTACCTCGCGTAAAATGGTTTCAACTGAGCGGGGCAAGATCCTGTATAACTATATCCAGGAAGCGCTGGAAAAGCTGGAGTCGGCAGAAAAACATTTTCATCGCAGTACCGAAAAGGATACACCTACTATTAGCATAGGCATGTGTTTTGAGACCTTCCAGATCACACTCGAGCCTTACCTGGCTACGCTGCCCTTTAACGTGATTATTAAGTTTGGCGAATACCCGCAGATGCTGGCCGACCTGGATAACGGTATCCTTGACCTCATCATCACTCCCGAAAAGGGCAGTAATAAAAGCATCGAATACATCCCTTTTTCCAAAGAGACTATTGTACTGGTGGCCGGTAAAAATATTGACTGTGCCGAATTTGACAGATTGCTGGCACAGGACGACATGGCTGGTTTAGAACAATGGCTTAGCGCGCAGCGCTGGTATGGTACTACGGGAGATATGGAGCACTGGCTGCGTTTTTGGTACAACAACTTTAACCGCCGGCCTAACTTTAAGCCCAATTTTATTGTACCGAATTTAAATTCGATAGTACGGTGCCTGAGCAGCGGTACAGGCCTGGCGGTGATTCCCAATTTTCTATGTAAACGGGAGATAGAAAATGGCGATGTAAAACTGATATGGGAAGGCAAGCAAAAGGTGGAGAACACGCTGTATTTTTCTATGCGTAAGAAAACCATTTATGCCAAAGAGATAGAAAGCATCAAGGAGATTTTTATAAAAGAAATGGCGTAAATAGGGAGACACATCACATGTGTCTCCGAAGCCCGGCATGTTGGGAAGCCCATAAAATTGATTAATGTAAACCCCGTTATTTATGGTTTACACTGTAAACCGTTTTTTTTGATATAAAATAAGTTAATTAATTGATTGTCAATAATTTGAAATAATGTTAACCATGAAAAGTGTAAACCATGTAAACCCACTTTTTCGTCCCCTCAGGGGTGCCCTACTTTTTCCACTCATTATCAACCATACGCCAGATATTTAGCGGGTTGGCATTCTGCAGAGCCAGCGGCAGCTGACTGTCGGGCCAGTTTTGGTAACATACCGGGCGAACCCAGCGTTTTACAGCGTTAATGCCTACGGCAGTAAAGCGGCTATCAGTAGTGGCTGGCGAAGGACCTCCATGTACCATACTGGCACAAACCTCCACCCCGGTGGGCACACCGTTAAACAATATCCTGCCGGCGATAGATGGCAGCAGATCGATCAGTTCCGGATGATCGGTCAGGTCTTTTTCGGTACCCATGATGGTAGTAGTGAGTTGGCCCGATACCGATTTTAAAACCGCTATCAGTTCCTGCTCGTCGCGGCAACTTACCATGAGCGAGTACGGGCCAAAAACTTCCTCATGCAGCAGTGGGTTTTGCAAAAATGTTTCGCCGCTTACCTGGGCGATGATGGGTAATGCTTCTATATCATGCGCTGTTGCCTGGGCCTGTTCAACCAGGGCAACGCCATCCTGTTTAAGCGCCGCGTTGCTTTTTTTCTGATAAGCTGAATGGATGCCGGCATGCAGCATTTTAGCGGGTTGTACCGCTTTGATACCGGTGCTTAAATGCTCCAGGAAATCATGCAGGGCCGGACTTTCTACCGCGAGCATTAAGCCTGGATTAGTGCAAAACTGCCCCATGCCCAGTGTAATAGAACCTGTGTATTGTGCGGCCAGTTCGGCGGTGTTTTTTTGCAGGGAATCCGGTAAAAATATCACCGGGTTGATGCTGCCCATTTCAGAAAATACGGGTATCGGGTTTGCTCTTTGCGCCGAATAATCAAACAGCGCTTTACCGCCTGTAGTTGAGCCGGTAAAACCTACGGCCGCAGTATGCTCAGCTTGTACCAATGCCTTGCCGCTTTCGAAAGAAGTACCATGTACATGCTGAAAAACATCGGCAGGCATATTGCAAATAGTTATGGCTTTTTTAATTGCCTCATACACCATTTCCGAAGTTTCGGCATGGGCCGGATGGGCTTTTACCACAACCGGGCAACCGGCGGCCAGTGCGCTGGCTGTATCGCCGCCAGCAGTAGAGTAAGCGAAGGGAAAATTACTGGCTCCAAAAACTACCACCGGTCCCAAAGGGATCAGCATTTTGCGCAGATCGGGTTTGGGTAGCGGAGTGCGTTCGGGCTGGGCGGTATCAATAGTGGCCTCTACCCAACTGCCTTCGCGCAGCATGGTGGCAAACATCCGCAGTTGTCCCGTGGTACGGGCGCGTTCACCACTGAGGCGGGGAATGGGCAGATTGGTTTCTTCGGATGCTTTTTGTAACAGGGCATCACCCAGGGCTTCGATCTCCTGGGCTATAGTATCCAGGAAGGTACTTTTTTCTTCGATGCTCTTTTTTCGATAGATCCCGAACGCGGCGTATGAGCGCTGCATTACCTGGTTTATTTCGTCGACACTGGTTTCTTTAAATGGGTTAGCCATGACAGATGTTTATAATAGATGATCATACAAGCAGCCTTAGCCGCGAATATTTTTAACAAAGATATTTAAACAAGGTTCAATAAAATTGACCGAAACTATCCTTTAATGTTATGATTTTGGCTTTTTGAGGAAAGGAAGGGCTGGGATCTAAAAAGGACCTGAATTTTACTTGCTGCTAAGTATGCTCCACCGGAGCATCTGGAGACCTTTTTTTATTCTGTATTTAAAGGTAAATGCGTTTTTTTGAAACAGGTAAAACAGCAGGTTTTGCCAGGCAAATAATAGGTCTGTTTTGTTCATCGCCAAATATAAACAGCAGTACACAGAATCGTCCAGGCACTTTTGATATGCCCCGGTTTGCTGTATGGCATTGTGTTTTGATAAAAATTGGTAGTGATAGCTATAAAACCTGTAATCATAGTTTTGCGAACTAAAGCCACTCTCGCCATAGATGCAGGTATCAATATTTATATATTGTGTTTTGTATAATTTGCTAACAAATACCTTTAAAGTAAAATGATAATCGGCCGCTATTTTAAAGGAGTTATCGTAGGGGCCTAATTCGTCAAAAAGGGTTCTTTTATAGAATGCGCTTTGGTGATGTAAGCCTTCTGTTAAAACCTTATCCCGTGTGTCATAAGCATATTTTGTGTTTGATAACTGACCAATAACATTGCCATATATCAGGTGGCATGGCTTGTTACTTAATTCCTGATGTATAGCCGAGAATACCTTTGGGTCATACAATGTATCATCACTGCCCATAAAATATAACCAATCACCTTCGGCTAATTTTATACCCTTGTTCATGGCATCATAAATGCCTTTATCCGGCTCAGATAAATATTTAAGCGGTAAATCTTTGACATGGCTATTGATGATGGACATAGTATTGTCTGTGGACAAACCATCGATTATAATTACCTCGTAGTTAGTAAATGTTTGGTTCAAAATGCTGCCTAAAGCATTTGATAGTGTGGCTGCACCATTAAAAACCGGTATTATAATGGAAAAGAAAGGCTTATCTGACATAGATTTAATAGCGAACTAATGTATAAAATTATTTACTTTAGTTCGCTATCACTGGCTCAACTATGATCAATAAACTACCTGTTTCCGCCATTATTGTAGGGTACAATGAAGCCCGATTATTGGAGCAGGCCTTAAAGCCATTGTCGTTCTGTGATGAGATCTTATACTTTGACCTGGGCTCTGCGGATGATTCTAAAGAAATAGCGCTGCGATTTGGTGCGAAAGTAATTGATCATGCCCGGGTTGATAGTTGTGAATGGATACACGCCAAATATTCCAGATCAACAAAACATGAATGGGTACTGATTACCGATCCGGATGAAGTACTGAGCGAGGAGTTGGTTAACGAAATTCACCATATTTTTAATGGTGGAGTATCCCTGGAAAATATTGGAGCGATAAGCTCGCCCTGGATCTTTTATTTTAAAGGGAAAAGGCTCTACGGTACTAACTGGGGCGGCATAAACCGGAGGATATTATTGGTAAATCATAATCACTTTGAATTCCGGGAGCTTATTCACCTGGGTCGAAAAGTAAAAGAGGGATACACCACTTATGATATTGTTTTTAAGGGCAAAAATTTTATTCATCATTACTGGATGATAGGTTTCAGGAAACTTTTTGAAAAACATTCCAGATATCTGCGTAATGAAGGGGAAGCCCGCTTTAAAAACGGAATCCGGAGCACGCCCCGTGAAATAGCATTGCAGCCTCTCCGGTCATTCCGTAACAGTTTTATCTCTGCAAGGGGATACAGAGATGGTTTTACCGGTTTCTTTCTTTCCTGTTTCTGGGCATGGTATGAAACAAGCGCAAAAATCCGGAATTATACTTATCAAAAGCAAGCGGGCAAATGACCGAAAATCTTCGCAATAGTTTCTTTCTCCAGCCAAATCCCAACAAACCAAAAGATACTGACTCGTTAATAGCGCAAGAAGCAATTTTTTTTAGAAATATACTAATTATGACGGAATACGTGTTAATTTTACACCTGTAAAAACCATTTAGCTGGTGCCGCCGTAATTGCATTAATTGAGGCGGTTAAAGATTTCCACTATAAGCGGTTATAGTTTTTGGAAAACAAGTGTGTTCCGGGGTAAAACCCGGAGCGCATTTTGTTTTTATAGCACCAGCTAAATTAAAACCGCTGATGCCGTAAAATATGCTTATCTTTAAACAATTCCTTTCATACCACTGAATAAATTCTTAGGCATTGCCATTTTCTGACACGGTGATAATTAAGTTTTAGCTAATAAAACAATACCAGCATCACCGCCAAAATGAGCAAAAGCATTTGTTTACCTTGTTTAAAAACAATGTTATTGTATCATGAATTGTCGTTGCTGTTGTAAACATTAAAGCAAAGAAATAATGATAGTTGACAAGCAAGCAATAGAAAAGCAAACCCGTATGTACATGTTCGATTTGTTGAATACAGCCAAGGAACACGGTTTTAAAGGAGAAGATAACTGGGAATTAAGTATGGCCACCGATACCGAACGAATAAAAATTCAAAAAGATTATTATCCAACCATTGCAGCCAGAATATTCCCGGAAATATTATTACAGGTTTTTCATACAATTAAATCAAGGCTTGATCAGCCAAGCCACCAGGAAGACCGCAAAGAAGGAACGCGTAGTGCTTTGAATGAGGAACTAACCTATTTAGTAGCGTTTAATCCTAAGAGGCCCCGTACTTAGTATAAAATAATAGTGTAACCAGCTATTCGCCAGATGTAGCAGGTTATAAAAAATAAAGGAAGGGATGATGTGGAAATTTAATTTGATGAGTCAGGCATCAAATTAAATATAATGATAGGTTGGATATTTACCGGGTGCTCTCTACAGTATACACAAAGCTATCTGCTTTATAATATCCTAAATTGTATTCAATTGGCCGTTCACCCTGGTCAAAAACAAATCTTTTTCTGAATAGTACCGGGCTGCCGACGGCTATTCGCAATTTCTCGGCAATTGAAGTATTGGCTGATTTTGCACTGATCTCTTCTTTTGATAAGGTGGCGATAACGGAATGATCCTGCTCTAACATTTCGTATAATGGTCTCTTAAAATCTTCATCGCCTGTAAGGCCAACACGGGGATGAAAATAGGAAGCAAAATAAACAAATGGCTCATCGGTACGACCCCTTACCCGTTCCATTTTTAATATTTTACGATCTGTTTTTATTTCAAAGAATTTTGCAAGAGCCTCATCCGGGAATACCCAGGTAACGTGCAGTTCAAAGTTCTTGATCGGGATACCTCTTAACGCCATTTCCTGCGAAAAGCTTAACCAGTTGTTTGACTTTGAGCTAACTGCAGCCTGGGCAACTTTGGTACCGAACCTTTTTTTGCGCACCAGTAATCCTTCAAAAACCAGTTTGTTAATTGCTTGTCTTAAAGTTGTACGTGATATGGCCAGTTTTTTGGCAAGGTCGACCTCATTGGGCAAAAGTTTACCTTCCTGGTACTCTTCTTCTGCTATCAACGTTCTTAAAAGGGCTTCGGCCTGTACGTGTAAAGGAATAGGACTTTTATGATCTATAGCGTATTTCATTTATTAGTGTAAATTACAATAATAACCATTTTATTCAACAAGTTTATTTGTTGCTACATAAAGACGTGCTGAAACAGTTTTTAGTATTTGGCAACTATATATTTTAAGTACAAAAATAAATTAATTAGAAATTACTTGTACGATGAATTTATTTATATGTTTGTACATAATAAATAATAAGTCGACTGGTTATGAATGTTTACTTATGGAAAAAAATCCTCTAAGGATTTTTACAGGCATAAATTAATATGTATGTACATTATTACAAATAAATGAATACTAATCCAAGCCCTTCAAATACCCCAGCCTTACACAAAATCACCTACGAGCATATTCGAAGAACTTCGCAATTTTTAATGCCTGTAAGAGTAAATAACAACAATATTAAACAGGATGAATATAATGTTTACCCAGTTCGTTCACTGGGAGGAGGGAAAATTTTTAACGGCTATCATTCATTGGCACAATATATCATCGGAAAAAAAAGAGTGATCATTGATGGTTATGCAGGAGTTTTATGGGATATAATAAAGACATCGTTAAACGAATATTTTATAGCGGATGGATTAACGGTTAATTGGATAGAAACTTCAGCATATTTAAAACCCGCGCAAGTAGTTGAGACATTGATCGAACCATTCTTAGGGGCTCCGGATGCTGTTTGGGGAACTAAATGTACCTTGTCTCTTCATGATTTGTATGAGCTGGATAAGTTAACAGAGCAATTACCAAATGAAGTCGCAGATCTTAACATAGTGATGGGTCCGGGAGCTGCGTTGACTGGATGGGATGTTCCGGTAATTTATATCGATCTGCCAAAAAATGAACTACAGTTCCGAATGAGAGCAGGAGTTATAACCAACCTGGGTGCCAATGGGGCTAATGAGCCATTTTACATGTATAAACGTTTTTACTTTGTCGACTGGGTTTTATTCAATAATTATAAAAAACAAATACTTGATAAAATAGCGGTTATAGCTGATGGGCAGTGGGCAAATGATATTAACTGGATGTACAAAGCCGATCTTATAGATGGTCTAAATCAGCTTAGCCAGTCGGTAATCCGGGTTAGGCCCTGGTTTGAACCGGGGGCATGGGGTGGTCATTGGATACGTGAGCATATCAAAAATATCAATAAGGATGTGGTTAACTATGCCTGGTCTTTTGAGCTGATTGTACCGGAAAATGGATTGGTGTTTGAAAGCGACGGTTATTTGCTCGAGGTATCTTTTGATTTCCTGATGTTTAATAACCAACAAGAGGTGCTGGGTGTTCACGCGCAAAAATTTGGCGACGAGTTCCCTATTCGGTTTGATTTTCTGGATACTTATGACGGTGGTAACTTGTCTATCCAGTGCCATCCTTCACTAAAATATATACAGGACAACTTTGGTGAGACTATAACTCAGGATGAAACCTATTACATACTGGATTGTAAGGACGAGGCTGAGGTTTACCTTGGTTTTCAAGACAACATTCAACCCGAAGAGTTCAGGTCTGTATTAGAAACCAGTCAGCGTGAAAATAAGGAAGTAGAGATCACAAATTATGTCCAGGCACACGCAGCCAAAAAACACGATCTGTTCCTGATACCAAACGGTACTGTGCACAGCGCAGGAGCTAATAACCTGGTACTCGAGATCAGCGCTACGCCTTATATTTTCACCTTTAAGATGTACGATTGGTTACGGCTTGATCTTGACGGCAATCCGCGCCCTATTAACATTGATCACGCCTTTAATAACCTTAATTTTGATCGTAAAGGTGAAAAAGTCCAGACAGAGCTTATATCCAAGCAGGAGGTTATCCAGCAGGGAGAAGACTGGCAACTGGTGCATGTACCCACACACCAGGAGCATTTTTATGATGTTCACCGGATGGAATTTGACAAAGAGATCACCGTTGAAATCCATAACCAATGCCACGTAATGATGTTGGTTGAAGGATCGGCCATTACTATAAAAACAGCCAACGGAACCGAACAAACTTTTGCCTACGCCGAAACTTTTGTGGTACCGGCAGCGGCACAATCCTATACATTAACCAACCTGGGTAAAAATCGTGCAAAAGTTATCAAAGCCTTTTTAAAATAAACACTAGCCGCATGACAGTAAAACAAAATAGCACTTACTTGTATCTCGTATGTCTTGTGGCCGCTCTCGGCGGATTCTTATTTGGTTTTGACACCGCTGTAATTTCAGGGACGGTAAGCCTGGTTAAACACGATTTTAATTTAAATGCGGTTAGCGAAGGCTGGTTTGTAAGCTGTGCACTGTTGGGCTGTATCATAGGCGTAAGTTTTTCCGGCAAATTGAGCGATAAATACGGCCGTAAGATCGTGTTGATCATTTCGGCAGTGCTTTTTCTGGCATCGGCTTTGGGCTGCATGTTGTCAAACTCATTTACCGTTCTAATTGTGTTCCGGTTAATCGGTGGTTTGGGTATTGGCGTAGCTTCTATGGTGTCGCCCCTGTATATTTCTGAATTCTCACCATCACGCTTCCGTGGAATGATGGTGTCACTATACCAGCTCGCCTTAACCATTGGTATTGTGCTGGCTTATTTTTCGAATGCTTATTTGGCAAGTCATACCACAGTTGTATTTAACAATGCTGATATAAACAAAATATTTTCGACCGAAGTTTGGCGCGGTATGCTGGGCTTAGGTGCGCTGCCGGCGGGTATATTTTTGATCTGCCTGTTTTTAGTCCCTGAATCACCACGGTGGTTATTGTTAAAAGGCCAGGAGCAAAAAGCAAAAACTATTCTAATTAAAATTGATGGTGCGGAAGCTGTACAGAAGGAAATAGATGCCTTTAAAACACTGGATAGCGGTAATAATGAAGGTTCTATTAAAGAACTATTCACCCCGGTTTACCGGAAGGCTTTGTGGATAGGTTTGCTGTTGCCCTTCCTGTCGCAAGTGTGTGGCATAAACGCGGTTATATATTATGGCCCCAGAATTTTGGAACAGGCGGGTTTTACGCTTAACAACGCACTTGGTGGGCAGGTAACTATAGGATTGGTTAACGTGGTATTTACTTTTGTAGCCATTTTTACCATTGATATATGGGGGCGCCGACCTTTATTGTTTGCCGGTATTGGTGGTGCGGTTATTTCACTGCTCATTATTGGAGCTTTGTTCGCGCTCGGAATAACTAATGGGCCGTGGATATTGATCTTTATAATAACATTTATATCCTGTTTCGCATTCTCTTTCGGGCCGGTTTGCTGGGTAGTTGTAGGCGAGATATTTCCCAACGCTATCAGAGGAAAGGCGATGGCTTTAGCCACATTGTCATTGTGGATAGGTAACTTTTTAGTAGGGCAACTAACACCTGTTATGCTGGAAGGTCTGGGATCATCATGGACGTTTTGGCTATTCGCACTCTGCTGCTCACCTGCGTTGTGGCTTACTTTTAAGCTCATTCCCGAAACCAAAGGTCGCTCATTAGAAAATATCGAAGCTTATTGGAAGCAAGCCTATATCCAAAATACTCAAAAGCAAAGTTCGGGTAAATAAAATCCTCTACTTCCGGGTATAATAATAATAATCAATGTTAGGTCTCCGCTTTGACGGGTAATACCTTTGTGTCCTGAAGAAAGATCAGAAAGTTTGTAAGGTTTGCTATTTAGAAGCGACTAAGCCTGTAAATGAATAATAATTATTATATTGTTTAATATTTATGCTTTGCAGGTAATATTTAACTTACAATCATAATATATTTATCAGGAAAGCAATAACCAATTCAATAGAAGGAATTGGTTTTATTTTGAATATCGTTATATAAATTAAAACATATTGAAAAGTTAGTATACCCTACAACCACCTATGCACAAAAAGTATTTACCCTTAACACTATTGTTGCTTTCGGGCAACATACTTTATGCTCAAAGCAGTAAAAAAGTAATCCGACCGGATACCGTATCAATTAAAAGCGACACTACACAAATTAAAAAGCAACAGCTTCATGAAGTTGTGATTTCAGCCTCACGTATCAGCGAAAGTATTTTACGATCACCTGTGAGTATCGAAAAAATAACAGCAGCGGACTTCCGGCGTTCGGCAGCCCCATCATTTTTTGATGCGCTGGAAAATGTAAAGGGGGTACAGTTAATAACACCCAGTCTGGGTTTCCGTATTATTAATACACGGGGTTTTGCCAATACCACCAATGTGCGTTTTACACAATTAGTTGATGGGGTGGATAATCAGGCACCACACATTGGTGCCCCCATTGGGAATGCCCTGGGACCGAGCGATCTGGATATTGAAAGTGTGGAGATCATCCCTGGTACGGCATCGGCATTGTACGGTTTGAATGCCATTAATGGTTTAGCCAATTTTATTACTAAAGATCCTTTTACCAGTCAGGGCGTCAGCATCCAACAAAAAACGGGAGTTAACCACGTGGGTGACAAAGAAACCTCGACGCATTTATTTTCTGAAACCAGTTTTCGGATAGCCAAAGCATTGTCGAAAAAGTTCGCGTTTAAATTGAATGGCACTTATACTACGGGATATGATTGGATAGCCGACAATAAAACCGATTTAAATGCTGCTGCCAATGCTAAGCTGGGAATAGCAGGTGGACCTGATAATCCGGGCTACGACCCGGTTAATGGTTATGGTAACGAATCCTCAGACCGTAAAACGGTTACTTTAGGAGGTAAGCAATATTCCATAGCCCGTACCGGCTATGCCGAAAAGGATGTGACCAGTTATAACCTGCATAATGTTAAAGTAGATTTGGGCTTGGCCTACAAATTAAATGATAATACCCGTATCAACTATACCTATCGTTTTGCCGATCTGGATAATATTTACCAGCGCGCCAACCGGTTCCGACTGTCGGGTTATATTTTGCAGCAGCATGCTTTAGAAATCAAAAATAATATTTATCAGATACGCGGTTATTGGACAAGTGAGAACACCGGGAAGTCATACAACCTTCGGTCGGCCGGTGAAAATATCGACAGGAATTTTAAAGATGATAACACCTGGTATGCCGATTTTACCAAAGGGTTTAATTCAGCTACATCGTCAGGCGCAACCGTTCCGCAGGCTTTGCAACAAGCCCGGCAATTGGCGGATGCAGGCAGGTATCAGCCCGGAACTGCCGCGTTTAAGAATACATTAGATAAACTGGCCGATATCAATAACTGGGATGTAGGCGCGGCCCTGCGGGTAAAGGATGATCTGCTTCATGCGGAAGGGCAGATAAATATCTCCAATGCCATATCTTCAACTTTTCAAAAAGAGACCGGACTTGATCTCCTCGCCGGTTTTGATCACCGTACTTATATTATTCACCCCGATGGTAACTACTTTATTAATTATGTACCAGGTAAAGAATATAGCAACATTGATTACAGTAAAACCGGGGGCTTTGTACAGGTGGCCAAGGAGTTTTTTGATCGGGAGTTGAAATTGTCCGCTACTCTGCGTGCTGACAAAAATGATTATTTTGATCTGAAATTAAACCCCCGGTTTACCGCTGTATATTCACCCGTGGTTGAGCAAAATTTCCGGATATCTTTTCAGAGCGGTTATCGGTTCCCGAGTATCTTCGAAGCTTTCTCAAACGTTAATAGCGGTGGTGTTAAGCGTATTGGTGGTTTAAGAGTAGTATCAAATGGTATATTTGAAAATTCATACCTGCGTACTTCTATCGACGCATTCCAGGCGGCTGTGAAGAATGACTTTAATAGTGGCATAACTACCGATGCGGCAATTGAAAAAGAAAAAGGCTTGCTTAAAAAGAACCCCTATACTTATTTACAACCCGAGCATATTAACTCTTTTGAAGTGGGCTACAAATCAATACTTTTTGATGGTCAGCTCAGTGTCGACGCTGATTTTTATTACAATAAATATAATAACTTCATAGGCCAGGTAGAGATCAATGTACCCAATACCCAGAAACCCGACTCGATACCCTATTACCTGAATGATAAAAATAAACAAGCCCGCTACCGTGCCTGGACAAACTCTCAAAGTACGGTATACAATATTGGTGGCAGTTTAGGCTTATCCTATAAATTATTTCAAAATTATGTGTTAACCGGCAATGTATCCTACGCCAAACTGCAACGCACAGCTAATGAGGATGCACTGGAGGATGGTTTTAATACACCTCAATGGATCACTAATTTTTCTTTTGGTGGTAACCGGGTTATTGGCAACTTTGGCTTTAATGCCAGCTACAAATGGCAAAGTGGGTTTTATTGGCAATCGTTTTTGGTGAATGGCAATGTTGATCATTACGGAACCATAGATGCCCAGGTGAATTATGATTTTTTAAAAACCGGACTTAACCTCAAAATAGGAGCGACTAACTTAACTAACAAATATTATAATTCGTTTTTAGGTGGCCCGGCAATCGGTGGTTTTTATTACACCACGCTTACGCTTGCAATTAAGTAAAATACTGTATGATAAAGACCGATAATGGGTTGGTAATCTTATGATTATCAGCCCATTGTTTTGTAATATAAAACTCATTAAATGCAATATAGTTGCATTTGTTTTTGTTCTTCATTACTTTCAACCCGAAATAATAAGATGGAAGTGATGAATAGTTTCGAAACAGATTTTGAGGTGATAATTATTGGTGGCAGTTACGCGGGACTGTCTGCGGCCACTTCTTTAGGCCGGGCGTTGCGCAAGGTCTTGGTGATTGATTCTGGTAAGCCCTGCAACCGGCAAACTCCGCACTCGCATAATTTTTTGACCCGTGATGGGGAAACGCCGGCAGCTATTACTCAAATAGCTCTTGAACAGCTCACGATGTACGACACCGTCAAGCTAATTGCCGATACTGTTACAAACGCTATAGCAAAAGAAGATGGTTTTCGCATACAAACGCTATCAGGCAAAAAGTATATTGCAAAGAAAGTGCTTTTTGCTACCGGTATAAAAGATATTTTACCAGATATACCTGGCTTTGCTGAATGCTGGGGCATTTCTGTAATACATTGTCCTTATTGTCACGGCTATGAAGTACGGCAACAACCTACCGGTATTTTAGGAAATGGTGACGGAGGCTATGAGTATGCCAAGCTTATCAATAACTGGACAAAAGATCTTACGCTGTTTACCAATGGAGTATCAACATTAAGTGTAGAACAGATGAAAACATTACAGTCGCGCAATATTAATATCGAGGAAAGCAGGGTCAGGGAAATAGTACATGAAAATGGTTATGTCAAAGGTATATCACTGGAAAATGACAAAATGTATTTGATAAATGCTTTATATAATCGCCCTGCTTTTGTGCAACATTGCGATCTGCCCGGGAAACTGGGGTGCGACCTAACGGATATGGGTTATATTAATGTTGATGGTTTTGGCCGCACCAATATACCCGGAGTTTATGCCGCTGGCGATAGCACTACCCCTATGCGCGCGGTATCCATGTCGGTTGCATTGGGGACAGCAGCAGGCGCATTCATCAATAAGGATTTGATAGACAATAACTATATTTAAATATTAAACCAATAACATGAATAAACTTAAATTAATGATTGTTGCCTTGGTGCTTCCGCTGATTTTTGTAGAGGCAGCTAAAGCTGATGAGGGGATGTGGATACCTATGCTGATAGGTAAAAATTATGATCAGATGAAGAAGCAGGGTTTTAAACTAACCCCTGAAGATCTGTATAACATTAACAAAGCCAGTATAAAAGATGCCATTGTCTCTCTTGGCGGCGGATTTTGTACCGGGGAGGTAGTATCCAACAAAGGACTGGTTTTTACTAATCACCACTGCGGTTACGAGGCTATATCTGCCAATTCAACACCACAGAATGATATTCTGGACAATGGCTTTTATGCTAAAAGTTATGCTGAAGAGAAGCCTATACCGGGCTTGTTTGTCCAGTTTTTGGTGCGAATGGAAGATGTAACCCCGCAGATAACTGCCGCTTTGCAAGGTGCTACAGAAGCCAATCGTGGCGAAAAGCTGGAAGAGGTTAAAAATCAGCTTATAGTTGATGCCTCCAGGAACACCGGCTATGAGGGTGCTATCAAAGATTTTTTCGACGGCAACCAATATTTTCTGTACCTGTATGAAACTTATAACGATGTTCGTCTGGTTGGTGCCCCTCCTCAATCAATAGGTAAATTTGGAGGTGATACCGACAACTGGGAATGGCCAAGGCATACCGGCGATTTCTCCATTTTCAGAATTTACAGCGGTAAAGATGGAAAGCCCGCCGCTTATTCGACCGATAACGTGCCTTTGGTACCTAAAAAATTCTTGCCGGTATCTATCAAAGGTGTTAAAAATGGTGATTTTGCTATGGTGTACGGATATCCTGGGCATACAGACAGGTTCCTGACATCAAACGGTGTTAGATTAGCTACTGAAGAAACCAATCCGGTAATTGTAAAGTTGCGTGATATCCGTCTCAAGGCCTGGAAAGAAGAGATGAATAAGAGTGTGGATATCCGTCTTAAATTATCATCAAAATATGCTGAGATAGCCAATTATTGGAAATACTTTATTGGTCAAACCGAACAGTTAAAGCAGCTGGATATTTATGACCAAAAATTGAAAGAAGAGGCTGAATTTACACAATGGGCCGTTGATAAGCCAGCTTACTCTAATTTAATGGATAGCTATAAGAAAATGTATGCCGCCTATGAACCTTATGCCATTCATCGCACCTTTGTAGAAGAGGGTTTGTTGGCTCCCGGGTTTGTATATAATACGCTGGTTACTTATAATATTTTAAGGGGGCTTCAGGCTCGTAAGGATGATGCTAAGGCTGTTGAAGATCTAAAAAAAGACCTCAAGGAAGTAAATGATGGTTATGTAAGTAACTATAATGAAACGGCCGATAAAAAAATCTTCGCGCAGATCATGGCTACTTATTATGCCGGCGTTCCAAAGGATCAGCACCCGCAATTTATTGAAGACATTGTTAAGAAATACAAGGGAGCTACTGTTGAAGAGTCATTTACAAAATTGGCTGATGAGCTTTGGAGTAAGAGCATCGTGATCAACCCTGATAAGTTTAAAGCCTTCATGCAAAACCCATCTATCGAAGTATTGGGTAATGACCCGGCATATCAATACGCCAGGCAGGTGAGCCCCAGGGCCTATGCCCGTAACACCTTCGGCTCAAAGGTTAGTGATTTTGAAGAGCAAAAGGAAAAGCTGGATAAGTTGTACCTGCAAGCCTTGCTTGAGAAAAACCAGGGCAGATTGATGTATCCTGATGCCAACTCAACCATGCGTATTAGTTATGGTAATGTGCAGGATTATGCCTCCAAGGATGGTAAGCAGTATAATATTACTACTAATTTGGATGAGGTGATGAAAAAGTATAAACCGGGTGACAGCGAATTTGATCTCCCATCTTCACTGATCGATGCATATAAGAAAAAGGATTTTGGTCAGTATGCGGTTGATGGGACAGTGCCGGTATGTTTTATCACTAATGATGATATTACAGGCGGCAATTCTGGTTCTCCGGTTATAAACGGCAATGGTGAATTGATTGGTTTAGCGTTTGATGGTAACTGGGAAGCCATGAGCGGGGATATCGCTTTCGACAAAAAGTACAAAAGAACCATTTGCGTTGATATTCGCTACGTGTTATGGTGTATGGATAAATTGGGGCATGCCGATAACCTGATCAGCGAACTGGATATACACAAAAATTAAGCGTTCCTTTGTTCAAAACAAAACAGGTAGCTTGAATATCCAAGCTACCTGTTTTGTTTATAGCGTTTCCACCTTATCAGGTATTACGGGATCTTTTCCGCTTTTAACGATCATTAGAATGATACCCGCCACAATAAATGGAATGCTTAATAGCTGTCCCATATTTAATGACATCTGGGCTTCAAAGGCCACCTGATCTTCCTTCAGGCCTTCTAACAGAAACCTGGCTGTAAACACCAATATCAAAAATAAACCCAGCAGAAAACCATTTTTTGATGGCCTATATCTGAATACTAGATTCAAAATGATAAAAATGCCAAGGTATGCCATAGCTTCATACAGTTGCGCGGGATGTCGTGGGATACCATCATCCCTGACAAAAATAAATGCCCAGCTCGCCTGCGTTGGGCGACCGATAATTTCGGAGTTCATGAGGTTGCCCAATCTGATAAAACATCCCGCCAGCGGAACAACTAAAGCCAGTTGATCCATAATCCACAGCAGGTTTATATCCTTATGGTGCTTGCGATGATAAAGCCAAAGTGCTATAAATATGCCAATGCCACCACCGTGACTGGCCAGTCCCTGATAACCGGTGACCTTAAAATGGGGTGTAAACTGAAAAGGTAAAATTATTTCTATGATATGCGAATGATAATATTCCCAGTCGTAAAACAGACAATGGCCCAGCCGGGCGCCAATCAAGCTGCCGGCTACCATATAAAGAGTAAGGCGTTCAAGCAGGTAGGGGTTAATACAAGCAGTTTTAAAACGCTGTTTAATGATCAGGTAGCCCAGTACAAAGCCGCCTAAAAACAAAACGGAATACCAGTGCAGGGCATAAAAGCCAAGGTCAAAAATGTTGGGATTGGGGTTCCAGGTAATGTACCCGAATATGTTTAAATGTGTCGGTATAAGCATTGTCGTAACATTTTTTCAAATCCGGCAGGCTCCAGGTTTTTACCGATAAATACGATACGGCTGTTCCTTTCGGCTTCATTGGCCCAGGTATCGCCGGCGGCAACAGCCAGGTCATTCATGACAGATTGTATAATGATTTTTTGTGGCTGATCGTGAATGTTAAAAATGCCTTTTACCCGGTAAACATCTTTAGCCTGAAAATTCAGGAAAACGGTTAAGCGGTGCGATAGTAATTGTAAGTCAAATGGTTCGTTGAAATTAAAACTTAAGGAAACCAGATCCTCATGTTGATGGCGTTGCAGTGCAAAGGTCCGGTTGCCTGTTTTGGGCGATTTAACTTCAATCACAGCCTCGCGTGTTGCCTGATAAATTTCGTCAAAAGGATAACATTCACGATGACCCGATAATACAAGAGCCAGTGGATTAATACCTCTCAATATTTTTTCAATATGAGCCAGTTGTTCAGCGGTCACCATGTCTGTTTTAGTAATGAGTAGAATATCACTAAAGCTGATCTGATTGCGTGCTTCGTCGGTTTCACGTAGTTGCTGTTCAAGGTTACGGGCATCTATCAGGCATATTACCCGTTTGAGTTTATAGTAATAAGGCACATTAGCATTGGTGAGAAAGGGTGCAGCCACCGATGCGGGATTGGCGATGCCGGTAGTTTCTATCACCAGTTCATCAAATTCTTCGCGGCCTTCCCATAAAACTTCCAGTAGCGAGTAAAAATCTTCATTCAAAGTGCAGCACAAACAGCCATTGCTGAGCTCAAACAGCTTATCGTCAGCACAAATAACCAGTTGCCCATCTATCCCTTCCTGGCCAAACTCATTTTCGATCACAGCCAGTTTCTCGGTGTTTTTGTAGGCTATTAGCCCGTTCAGGAAAGTGGTTTTACCTGCACCGAGAAAACCGGTGATTATGGTAACGGGTTTTGCTGCTGTCACGCTCATTATTCAGTCTGTTTAAATTGAAACAAATATAATTAATAAATGCAATTTTGTTGCTTTTGATTATTGTTATACAAGTAAATAATAATGCAGTTGTAAGTCCGTTTTTATACAGCAAAGTGTTTTAATAACACTTTGTAAGCTTTTAATAGCTAAAATGTTACGGAGAAAAATGAAAAATCAACGAAACTATTACAATCCAGGCTTGATAGGTTGTTGATTTTTTTTCAGTTTTGTCGATTGGTTAATATTTTAATTACATCTTATTAACCTGCTGTTACTTAGGTTATGATTGATTTCACAGAAGAGCTGTCTGAAGAGGAACTGGTACGATTGCTGAAGCAAGACAGGCTTGGTGCGTTCCGTGAGATATACTCCCGGTACTGGAAAAAACTATTTGACGAGGCATATAAGAGGCTAAAAAACAGAGAATTGGCTGAAGAGGTTGTACAGGAACTTTTTACTAATCTTTGGACAAAAAGGCAAGTACTACAAATCAACACTACTATAGGTGCATACCTGTATTCGGCCATAGCAAACCAGGTTATTGACATTTATCGTAAGGAATTGGTGCGATCAAGGTATAAAGAGGCTTTTAAAGTTGTACATACCGAGGTTGATAACTCAACCGTAGATTCCATCATGTTAAAAGATCTGGTTTATACCATTGATGAAGAAATAAGCCACCTGCCGGATAAATGCCGATCCGTATTTGAGCTGAGCCGTAAGGAACATAAAAGCAATAAGGAAATAGCCAGTTACCTGGGCATATCCGAGAAAACGGTAGAACAGCATCTTACCAAAGCAATAAAACAAATTAGGCTTACCCTTACCCACTACCTTGCCCTTATGCTGTTCTTACTGCTGAAATAATTTATTAAAAAAAAAGTTTCCAACCGACTAAGGGATGTGTCTTTCTCAAACGTCAATCATAGTATAAACCGAATTTTTTTCTTTTCATGAAAGAACATCTATCTATTGAATTACTGGAACGGTATATTAATGGCGAATGCACGGATGATGAAGCTGCCCTGGTAAAACGGTGGTACCAATCATTTGAACATGATGCTAATTATACTTCGGCCCTGAATGCCTCTCAGCAAAAAGAGTTGGAAGAAAAGATATATAACAGTATACTGAACAATATAGATGCTGTAAATGATCAGGAAGCGCCGGTAATAAATAAGAGAAGTAATACCTGGCTATGGGTAGGTGCAGTGGCTGCCATGTTGTTGATAGCTATAATGATAGGTTTATACCGTCAAACAAATACGGGTAACCAGGATATGCTGGCCAGTAACCAGCAGGAAATGGTTGCTATCACTAATAACTCCCACCGCATTTATAAATCAAAACTTCCCGATGGCAGCACGGTTTGGTTAAACCCTAATGCACAATTAAAGTATCCAAAGGAATTTGCAGCATCGGCACGTATGGTTTTCATGTCGGGCGAATGCTTTTTTGAAGTCACTAAAAATCCAGAACGTCCTTTTATAATCAGTAGTCATTCTATCATCACCAAAGTTTGGGGAACAAGTTTTCGTGTACGTGATAATGACCTAAGCAGCGAAGCTGATGTGGCTGTAGTTACAGGTAAAGTATCCGTGAGTATTAAAAGCAAACAGAGTATAAACAATACCCGGTTAAATATAGAAAATGGGGATGTGATGCTTTATCCGCATCAGAAGGCAGTATACTCTGTGCACGATCATACGCTAAAGCCCGTTACCAAATCTGATGAAACCACGCTTAAAATATGGAACCACGAGGATTTGTTATTTGATAATAGACTGATGAAAGATATTGTACCTGTACTAAACGCGAGGTATAAAACACACATTGTTGTAGCCAACGAAAAATTGAACCACTATATGCTTAACGCCGATTTTACGGGCTTTAACCTGCCCGACGTTCTGGAGGCGCTTAACAAGTCGTTAAGTATTGATTACGAAATAAAAAATAATACCATCGAACTTAAATAAACCAACTATTAACCAAACCCATGATTGAATGAAAGAGAGAACAAAAGCCTAAAAATCAGTTATAAGCCAGCAAGAAACTGGTATAAATAAAAAAACTTAGAAGTGTTACGACCACTCCTAAGTTCAGATTAGCCCAAATCAATTGACACCATTTTTAATGGTG
Source organism: Mucilaginibacter sp. BGA-UO-ETr-C110 (assembly GCF_059567985.1). Lineage (NCBI taxonomy): Bacteria > Pseudomonadati > Bacteroidota > Sphingobacteriia > Sphingobacteriales > Sphingobacteriaceae > Mucilaginibacter > Mucilaginibacter sp. BGA-UO-ETr-C110. Next base: position 4,585,534 of record NZ_JCAQPB010000002.1, on the reverse strand, counting down.
GCGGGGCGTTAATTGTCTCATTTTTAAAAAGAAACATAACAAATATATGAAATTTCGTTTACGAACACCTATTCCCTGGTATCAAATCATGAGGATAACATTTATTCAAATTCTGATATCAACCATGTTAACCGGTATGGCATACTCAAACACCTTGAGTGCCCAGGGTATACTTGATAAAAAGGTAAGTATATCATTAAATAATACCACCCTGGTTGATGTATTAACTCATTTGCAAAAGAATGATAATGTTAAGTTTATATACAGCAGCACAGCCATCAACGGCACTCAGAAAGTTTCTGTTAACATGGAAAACGAGTCGCTTAAAAATGTGCTTGACGAAGTATTAAAAAGTAAAGGTATAAGCTATGAAGTACTGCAGGGCAGGATCGTCCTGGGTAAAGCCGGCGTGGTTAACGAAGCAACCTCAACTCCCGAAACTACACCAGTAAATACAGAAACAGATGTTGCTGCAACGCCAATAACCGGTAAAATTGTTGACCAAAGCGGTGAGCCCATTATTGGAGCCAGCATTCTTGAAAAAGGCACCACGAATGGCGTGTCAACAGATCTTAACGGTAACTTTAAACTGAACGTAGCCGGTCCGTCATCGGTATTGGTAGTAGCCTATATTGGTTATAATAACCAGGAGATAACTGTTGGTAACCAAACTAACATTACCATAACCCTGGTTGAAAACGTTAAAAATCTAAACGAGGTTGTTGTAGTAGGTTACGGTACGCAAAAGAAAGCTACCGTCACAGGTGCTATCAGCAGTGTTAAAGCTGCCGATATACAAGATCAGCAGGTAACCCGTATTGATGATGCTTTGAGGGGGCGCGTTAGTGGGGTAAGCGTTGTACAAAGCTCTGGGGAGCCTGGTGCTGCTCCACAAATACGTGTAAGGGGTGTTACATCAAGAATAAATAGCAATCCGTTATATGTTGTTGACGGAGTTGTTGTTGATGACATATCGTTATTGAACCCTAATGATGTTGAATCAACGGAGGTTTTGAAAGATGCGTCTGCAGCTATCTACGGTTCTCGTTCATCAAATGGTGTTATCCTCATCACTACCAAAAAAGGTAAAAAAGGGGATGCTGTAATTAGCTATAACGGTTATGTTGGTTTTCAGGGGCCGGTAAGCAAAGTTAAATTGGCCAATGCGTCACAGTATGCCACTTTAAGAAATGAAGCACAGGTTAATGATGGCAAAGCTCCTATATTCACCAATCCGGGATCATTAGGCGCGGGTACCAACTGGCAAAATGAGATCTTCAGTAACAATGCTCTGATTCAGAATCATAACCTGAATATCAGCGGCGCTACTGATAAAGTTACTTACTATACCTCATTTGGTTATCTTGATCAAAAAGGTATCGTAATGCCTGATATTTCTGATTACAAGAAATTCAACTTTACAACCAATACTACTTATAAAGTAAAAAAATGGTTCACTATTGGTGAAAACTTTACATACTCTTACAATCGCAATAAAAGTGTAGGTAATACCAATAGTGTATTTGGCGGTCCACTTAGTTCTGCTTTAAACCTTGACCCTCTTACCCCGGTAACAGTAAGTGATATTGGTGCCCAACCAAACGCATCTGTTTATACTGATCAGGCTAATTACATAGTAAGAAATGCGCAGGGATTGCCATATGGTATATCCAACTATGTATCGCAGGAAATCACCAATCCTTTTGCATATGCTCAAACCCGTGTGGGTAATTACAGCTATGCTACCAATCTTTTGGGTAATGCTTTTGCCGAGATTGAGCCGATTGAAGGTTTAAAGATCCGTACGCAGATAGGTGCTAAACAATCATACTACGGGCAGGATGGTTTTACACCGCTTTATTATCTAAATTCAAGCACAAGTAATCTTTCAAACACCTCACAGTATCAGGAAAACGACAGGAACTTGTCATGGAACTGGGATAATACTGCTACATATACCCGTTCATTCGGTAAGCATAATTTATCTGCTTTAGTAGGTACCAGTGCGCAGAAAATAACGTCATCAGGCCTGGGTGGTACTTTCATCGGTGAGCCGGTAAATTCATTTGCCGACGCTTCAACCGGCTTCGCTTTACCAGCAGCTAACAGGATAGCTACGGGTATTATTGCTCAACCACATACACTGGCTTCGTTTTTTGGTAGGGTAACTTATGATTATAATCAAAAATACCTGTTCACAGGTATCATCCGCCGTGATGGTTCGTCAAGGTTTGGTAGCAACAATGTTTACGGTACCTTCCCATCGGCCGAAGCTGGTTATGTGATCAGCCGCGAAGATTGGTTCCCGAAAAATACATTTGTTGATTTTATTAAACTACGTGGTTCATACGGTATTGTAGGTAATGAGATGGCCGTTGGCGATTTTGCCTATGCTGCAACTATTGGGAGCGGTCGTAATTATGTATTTGGTAACGATAACCTGATTGTAGGTTACAGCCCTAATGCGCCGGCTAACCCGGATCTGAAATGGGAAGAAACCCGTACCGCTGATCTTGGTTTTGATGCTACCTTGTTCAATAACTTGAGTGTAACCTTTGATGTATACAGAAAGCTGACTAAAGGTATGCTGCAAAATGTGCAGTTACCAACTTATGCCGGTTTTAGTGGTCAGCCATTTGCCAATGTTGGTGATATGGAAAACAAGGGTGTGGAGTTAAGCCTGGGATATACTGGCAAAGCAGGTGATTTTAAATATAACGTAGGTGGTAATATATCTTATAACCACAACGAAGTAACCAGCCTGGGCAATCAGATCAACTACTTTACTGTAGGTAGCGTACAAAGCTCAACCTATGAAATTGGCCGTACTGCTGTTGGTCAGCCGGTGGGTGCGTTCTATGGCTTCCAGGAGTTAGGTGTGTTCCACTCACAGGCAGAAATTAACGCTTATACTAAAAATGGTCAGTTAATACAGCCTAATGCCAAACCAGGTGATTTTAAATGGGCTGATGTAGACGGTGATGGTAAAATAACTTCGTCAGATCGTAAATTCCTGGGCAATCCGCTGCCTACCTTTACTTATGGTGTAAACTTTAACGCCAGCTACAAAAACTTTGACATAAAAATATTTGGTCAGGGTGTTTGGGGTAATAAAATTTACCAGGCTTACCGCAGGTTAGATATCGCTTCGGCAAATTATCCTATCGCGGCTGTAAACGCATGGACGCCAGAAAATGCAAGTAGCAACTATCCTCGTTTAACCGATGCTGATCCAAACCAGAATTTTAAAAACCCATCAAACTTTTATCTGCAAAATGGTGCTTACTTCCGTATCAAAACCTTGCAGTTAGGTTATAACCTGCCACAAAGCTGGTTAAAATCGGCAGACGTTAAAAAGGTAAGGGTATTTTTAAGCAGCAACAACCTCGTAACCATTACCGGTTACAAAGGTTATGATCCCGAAATAAGTGGTGGTATTGACATGGGCATTTATCCTCAGGCCCGCACATTTATGGCTGGTTTAGACATTACTTTATAATAACAAATAACAAGATTGATCATGAAATCAAAATATATTATATATACGGGAGCAATTTTGCTGGGTGTAGGTGCTTTAGCTTCCTGTAAAAAATCATTCCTGGAATTAACGCCACAAGGGCAATTCCTTCAATCCAATTATTATGCTAACCCTGCGGAGGCGCTTACCGCTGTAGTGGCTGCTTATGACCCTTTGGTTACTGAAACTGGCGGTATTGATAATACCTACTCATCACCACTGGGAGCATTGAACGCTGCATCGGATGATTGTTACGCAGGTGGTGGTAGCTCGTCAGACGTACCCGCATGGCAGGCTATTAATAATTATACCCTGTCGCCAACTGTTGGTCCTCAAAACCAATTCTGGGCTATTAACTTTCAGGGTGTAAACCGCGCCGACGTTTTGTTGGAGCAATTACCTAAAGTACCAGGTTTAGGTGCCGACCTGTTAAAAAGATACACAGCCGAAGGCCAGTTTCTGCGTGCGCATTATTACTTTGACCTGGTTAGGTTATTTAAAAACGTACCGTTAATACTGACTACATTAAATATCAACAACGTGTATCAACAGCCTCAGGCACCTGCCGATGCTGTATATGCGCAGATAGAAAAAGATCTGTTGGCAGCTATTGATGGTTTACCGGTAACTATTATCGCTTCCGAAAATGGTCGTGTATCTCAGGGTGCAGCAAAGGCCCTTTTAGGTAAAGTTTACCTGTATGAAAAAAAATGGTCAGATGCCGCACGTTTATTAAACGATGTAAATACCAATTACAGCTATAAACTGTTGCCTAACTATGGTGATGTATTCAGCACCAAAAATAAGTTCAACAGTGAATCGATCTTTGAATTAGTACACTCTGGTACACAAAGCTATACCTGGAGCAACTGGGATCAGTTTAAATCAAACGTATATGTACAAATGGTTGGTCCAAGAAGTTATACCGGCCCAATTTACTACAGCGGTGGTTATGGCTTTAGCCCGGTTACTACCCAGTTAGCTGATGCCATGAAAGGTGATCCGCGTTATGGTTACACCATTGTAAATATCGACAGCTTAACCAAAGCTACTAAAACAAGCTATGCACCAAGCTATCAGAATACTGGTTACTTTATACAGAAATACGCGCCTATAAACGCTAATAAAGTAACAACAGGTATTACCGAACTGAACTGGCCTAATGACTACATCGAGATCCGTTTGGCTGATACTTACCTGATGGAAGCTGAAGCTGATTTGAACGGTGGTGGCAGCACCGCGCGTGCCCAAACTTTGCTTGATGCTGTACGCAGCCGTGTGGGTTTACCATCTGTAGCGGCAACTCTGCAAAATGTGTATACCGAAAGACGTTTAGAGCTGGCTACCGAGGGTCATCGCTGGTTTGACCTGGTACGCTGGGGACAAGCACCTACTGCTTTATCGTTTAAAGGCTTTAAAGCAGGTGTGAATGAAATTTTACCTATCCCATTGAACGAGACAACCAATGGCAGCCAGGTAAAACAAAACCCAGGCTATAATTAATATAACCGCTTATATAGAAGGGCTGCCGCGTTATGTGGCGGCCCTTTGTTTTTTTATTTGTTTTATATAATTATTGAAGTAAATTGTTGTTGATTTTACGAGCTTACCCCAGCCGATAAAATCAAATTTAAACCACCGTATCCAATTTGTGAATTAAGGACATGCTTAAAAAAAAGACCTTCTTTTTTGTTTTAATTTCCCTTATCCCCTTAAGTTTTATTTTAACACAGTGTTACAACGCAGGTGCTCCGGAAGATGATCCCCGCGGGCAATTATTTGCCGGTTCAGAGAGTTGTGTTAAATGCCATAGCGATGTTTATAATTCCTATGCTCATACCGCTCATTTTCAAACTACACGTCCCTCCTCAGCCGATAATATTAAAGGCAGTTTTACGAAAGGGTTTAACATTTTGGATTATGGTAGCGGGCTGCACGTAGCCATGGAAAAACGTGGTGATAGCCTTTACCAGGTTGGATACCTAAACAACAAACAAACCCAAGCCGAAAAGTTTGAGATAACTGTAGGCCTGGTTAATGCCCAAACCTATTTGTATTGGAAAGAGAACCAGTTATTTGAGTTGCCGGTGTCTTACTTTACGGCTTTGCATGGCTGGGCTAATAGTCCGGGGTATGATCCAACCCGTGTGAATTTTCAACGCCCCATATTGCGTAAATGCCTGGAGTGCCACACCTCCTATATCAGCGATCTGCCTCAGGCGAGTATGCAGGTAGGGTTTGATAAAGCCTCCTTGATATATGGTATTGATTGCGAACGGTGTCATGGCCCGGCTGCTAATCACGTTAATTACCATACCGCTTATCCGGATGAAAAAAAGCCAAAGTATATTACCACTTATGCATCTTTAACAAGGGGGCAAAAGATGGATGCCTGCGCGGTTTGCCATTCTGGTACAAAGGGCGATTTTCAGCGTACGTCATATGCTTTTCATATGGGCGATACCTTATCCAAATTTAAGGAGATGACCTTTTTGCCCGATGATCCTAAACATCCCAGCCCCGATGTGCATGGTAATCAGAGTGCGTTGCTACCCACCAGCAAATGCTTTATCATGAGTAAAATGGATTGCAATACCTGTCATGACCCGCATGTTAACCAGGAAAAAAACATAGGAATGTTTACCCAGAAGTGCCTGAGCTGCCATAGTGAGGCAAAACACAATTTTTGCAAAATGGCTCCGCAGATAGGTGCAGTTATTAATAACTATTGTATCAATTGCCATATGCCGCAGCAATCATCGCATGTGATTATGGTAGGTGGAGGCTCCCAGGGTAAAACCAGCGCGCCTTACCTGTTGCGAAATCACCACATAGCGGTTTACCCCGAGGAAACTCAAAAGGTGTTGGATTTTATAAAGACAAAGAAAATATAAAAAAGAGACTGTATCATAAACCAAATTAACCGCCCTTGGTGTTGTGCCAGCTATGAATTGAAATTAAGCTGATCATATTTATACAAATTGGATTTACATAATTTATGGTTTACACTGTAAACCCACTTTTCGATGATAAAATAAATTAATTATTTGATTATCAGTAAATTATAATAATGTAAACCGTAAAAAGTGTAAACCATGTAAACCCACTTTTTGTTTATAAAGTCAATTCAAAACTATACATCAATTTGTGATTGAGTACCCGGGTAGATCAAAGAAAAAGAGGTTGATCACGATTGATGATACAACCTCTTTTTTAACTAGTTAATAGGTAAGCGTTAAACCCCCGCCCCAACCCATGTCGCTGTCATAATGACTGGACAGCGCAAAATTGTGGGTAAAAATATACCTGAATCCGGCTGCATATTCCCTGTCAGTATTACCCATAAAGGTGAAGCGTAGGCGGCTGGTAACCGGTATATCATCACGGCTTAGCTGAAACCTGAGCTTGCCATTGCCATCAATGCGGGCATCGGCCACAACCAGCATGGGTAGCGTATAAGCCAAACCGGCAACTACCGTTTTACGGTTGTCTTTGTTGCTTACCTGGCCAAACAGGTTTTTTTCTGGCTCGCCATTGTCCTTTTTGTGATGGTAGTCAAAGCCACCATAAGCATATAGCCATTGCATACGACCAAAATATCGGCCCAACATGGTTTCGCTTTCGTAACCATCGTGATCATGCAGGCCAAGGTGCCACAAGGTCGAAAACTTCCAGCGGGTGTTAGCCAGCGCGGCGGTACCATCGCTGCCATTGCTTTCCAGTCCTACTCTTGCCGATGCATAAAAATGCTGGTCATCGGCATAGATCTTTTTAATTGCCGCGGCTGGATCCGGGATCTCGGGGTTAGGCGGCGAGTTTTCATAGCTGAATATCCGTCCCATACCACTCATCATATGATAAAGGATATGGCAATGGAAAAACCAATCGCCGCTTTCGCTTGCTCTAAACTCAATGGTGTCCCTTTCCATCGGCATAATATCCAGTGTATTCTTCAAAGGCGAATGATCGCCCTGGCCATTCAATACTCTGAAGTAATGCCCATGCAGGTGCATAGGGTGTCGCATCATGGTGTTGTTATACAGGATGATGCGCACATTCTCGCCCTTTTTAATCAGGATCTTATCTGATTCGGATACGGTCTTATTGTTGATCGTCCACACGTAACGGTTCATGTTGCCGGTAAGGTCAAACCGCAGTAATTTGGTTGGCCCCTCTGGTAGGGTGGTCACTTTGGTTGATCGTAGCATACCATAGTTCAGGGTAACAATATCAGAGGAACTACTGCTCATGTCCATGCCATCCATATTCATGCTGCCCATGTCCTTATGATCAGTTTTTTTGCCACCCATGTCCATACCCTCCATCTTGTCGGCTTTCTGACCTTTTTTATCAGCAGGTTTTTCGGCCTCCCCGGTTATTTCAGGATACATCACCGTGTTCATATCCATTACCTGGTTGGTCATGGTCATGCCATCCATCTCCTTCATATTGCCTTGCATATCCATCATCCCGTTCATCATTTTCATGCCCTCAAAATATTTCAGGCGCGACAGATGCGTGGCTTTATGCTGCGTACCCGAGCCCAGCCAAAGTGAAGTGTATTTGGTTCGATCCTCGGGCGTAGCTAAAAATTCATAGCTGCCATCTTTAGGAATGGTGACCACCACATCATAAGTTTCTGCCGTAGCAATGATCAGGCGGTCAACTTTTACTGGTTCCACATCTTCGCCATCATTGGCTACTACGGTGAGCTTGCCACCTGCATAATTGAGCCAGAAATAGGTTGACGAACTACCATTAACCACATGCAGCCTTACCTGGTCGCCGGCTTTAAACTGCGGCGCGGTATTCTCTGCTTTGCCATTGCTGAAAAAGCGGTCGTAGAACACATCACTTACATCCATGGCAGTCATCCGTTTCCATTCGTTAGCCACCTTGGTTTTAAATTGGCCTTCTTTAATGGCCTCGGCATAGTTCTGCGTGCTGCCTTTGCGTATGGCATACCAATCGGTAGCGTTATGCAGCAGGCGCTGCACCTGTTCGGGGTTGTCATCTGTCCAGTCGCTCAGTAACAAGGTGTAATCCTTAATGGGTGACGGTTGCTTTTCATGGATAATGAAAGCGCCATACATACCGCTTTGCTGCTGTGTCATGGTATGCGAATGATACCAGTAGGTACCATGTTGCACCAATGGGAACTTATACAGATGCGTTTCACCGGCCTTTACAGGCGATGTAGTGAGGTAAGATACACCATCGTACCGGTTAGGCAGTATGAGTCCATGCCAGTGGATGGATGTTTCCATCATCATGTTGTTATGTACGTAGATCTCGGCAGTATCACCCTCGGTAAAGGTAAGCGTGGGTGCCGGTATCGATCCGTTAATGGCCATTGCGGGCCTGGCTTTACCGGTATAATTTACGGTGGTATCGCCTATATATAAATGATAAATCTCCCTGTTGCCTATTTTGGTATAGAAAGGCTCCCGCTTACCGCCAGCACCCTGATCCATTTTCATAGACGTATGATGTTGACCGAAAGCAGTAGCCACCAGGAACAAATTTACCCATATTAAAAGGTAAGTCTTCATAAAAAGCCTGTTTGTTATTTGGTAGCCGGGGCCAGCGTTTCTGTTGTTTTACCACAGGTTAGCATTTGCTTGCCGTAATATGGATTTTTAACGGTATTGGTTTCGCTCAACCAGGTGGCTTTTTTCATAGGGCAGTATTGTTCGTAAACTGTGTTGGTGTTCAGTTTAAGGCCTTTAACTACGGCGTACATGTTCTTGGATAAACTGGTGAAATGTTCGCGTTGGTGATCAATGGCATCGCTCTCGCTGATGTGGCGACTATCAAATTCCAGTTTTTCGGCATAGGTCATCCACAACTTATGCTGATCGGCAGTTAACTTATCCATGGGCACGGCGGCAATGGCAGCTAACAGATCTTTAGCTTTTGCTTTGGTTTGCGCGTTATTATCGGTGGTAAGGGCATTTTTGACATCCAGGTAAGCACTCAGTACATTGTTTACAGCGGTATTGGCTGTTTTATCCTGGGCTTTAACGGTTGAATAAGTGATGAATACGGTGAAGAGTATTATGATGGATTTTAACGTTCTCATGATTTTTATGATTAAAAGTAATTAATTTTTTTTGATGGTTAGAACCTGTAATTGACGGTTAATAACCATATAATTCAAATGTCAAGGCATAATATCGCCTCAAATTAAAACAGGATTACTTATCAGATCAGATCTGGAGAGAACGTTGTTGTATAGCTAATGCTTTGCCGGATAAACCCGGCGGGGCCTTACCTAAACTTAGCTTAAATGTATTTAAAACAAGGTAATGTGTAGCAGCCGGGATTAGCTGAAATGGCCTGGTAACAATAGCTACCAATGGCGCTTGGACATCAACACCTGCTGGTTTTATGTTTTCTTTGATCACATAATTGCCATGCTTTTTGCAGCAGTCGCAATCATCGCTTTTTGAATTGTGTTTGTGATGATGATGTGCAGCCTTGTGGTTCATGGCCTGCATGGCCATTTTGTTGCCCATTAAGCTTTGACCGGTACAATGCACCAGGCACACAAACATCCCTGTGGTGAGTAACAGGTAAAATGCTGCTATGCTTAAAACGGCCGCTCTTTTCATCTGGCAACAAAGTTAAAGCATTATAACGGATATGTTTTATAAAATTTTATGTGCTATTTATAAAATTTTGGTCAATAAAAAAGCCCTTAGCTAAAAGCTAAGGGCTGTGATAAGGTTTCGGTCAATATGATTAATAGCCTGGATTTTGTTGCAGTTTTGAATTCAGGATAATTTCGGCAGAGGGAATAGGGAAAAGACGTTTGTTTACGTTGTTGTCGGTTTTATAGCCCCATGACTCTTCGTATTTACCAAAACGGATCAGGTCGTTTCTTCTCCAGGTCTCCCAGTTCAGCTCGCGGGCACGTTCCTGTAAAATATTTGGCAAGTCGACACTGGCCCAGGTAGCGGCTTTACGTTTTGCCCTTAACTGGTTAACCAGCGATAAAGCGCTTTCACCATTGGTTGAGGAAGCTCCCCGTAAAATGGCTTCGGCTTTCATCAGTAATATATCGGCATAGCGGAATACCGGTACATCATTACTCTGGTTACGATCTGTAGCGGTAACATCCGGATAATATTTGTTATTACGGATACCTTTGGCTTTACCCAGTTCGTCGCCGCCAACCTCAAAGGTAGGCACATCAACCAGGGTCAGATCAGGTGTGAAAGTTAGCTGGAAATCAACAGGCGCAGTAGGATCCGGGCCGCTGTACGAAGCATCCAGGCCTTTTTTAGTCGTTTTAATAATGATAGGGTTACCGGCAAAGTCATATTGTTTACCAATGAGCCAAATGCTGGTACGGATGTCATTAGGGTCATTGAACTGTGCGTAGTAAGATGGTATGGTACTGCATGGATTGCTCAGGCGGTATAGTAAACCATATTTAGCCTGTAGAGCCGGGTGCAGGTTGTACCAGGTAAATTGCTCACCCTGAGCTTGTGCATGATCAAAAGGAATAGCGAAAATAAATTCCTTGTCCTTAGGACCGTTATCCGGGTAAAACATTTTGATATAATCATCTTCCAGGCTGTATTTACCCGATTGGATAATGTTATCACACATCTTAACCGCGTCGTCATAACGGCTTGTACCGGTATAAACCTGTGCGTTCAGATACATTTTGGCCAGTATAGCGTAAGCGGTATATTGGGTCGGCCTTCCGTATGTGGTTTGATCAACTACCTGGCTCAGGCTGGGGATCACCTCGTTCAGTTCCTTTTCAATAAAGGCGAACACATCTTTACGGGCAGTGGTAGAAGGTTTATCAGCCGAACCAAAAGTGGTTACCACAGGGATATTACCATACAGATCCATCATAAAGAAGAATACCATGGCGCGGGTAGCTCTTAATTCTGCAATGGTAGCAGCCTTAGCTGGGTTATCAGGAGCAGTAGCAAAACTTGCAATAACACGATTACAGGTACTTATGGTACCAAATCCCCATGTCCAGGCGTCTTGTACCTCCGGAAGATCGGCATTCCAGCTGTGATAGTGTAACTGTTGATAACGGCCGCCATCGCGCCATCCGCCGGCTCTTGCGGGCATAATAGCCTCATCGGTACTTAGGCTTTGCATTTGCCAGTAAGCTTGTGCAAAAGAGCCTCTCAATTGTGCATAAGCAGCTCCTGATGCCAGGATAAATTGCTGTTGTGTTACAGGGAAATTAGCAGGGGTTAATTCGGTTTCAACCGGTACATCAACCTTGGTGCATGACGATATGGTTAGCGCGGTTAAAAATATGGCGCAGTATTTATGAATGGAAGTTTTCATGTTGATCTCTTAATGGGATGATTTAAAATGATGCACTTAAACCGAACAGGAAAGCCCTGGTACGCGGGTAATAGTTCTTATTATCAATGCCCGGCGTAAGCCCTCCTAATGAAACTTCAGGGTCGATACCCTTGTAACCCGTTATAACGGCCAGGTTGTTGCCTGACACATACAAACGCAGGTTACGGATACCCGGAGTGAATTTAGGGAAGGTATAACCCAGAGTAGCATTATCCAACCTTAAATAAGAGCTGCTTTCGATATAACGGTCAGAATACAGATAAGCGTTAACGTCCTTTGGCGATTCATTAGCTGATGAAACCGGCAGGTTATAGCTTCTTACATCGCTGGTACGGTTCAGGTCGGCCAGGGTAGCGTTCAATACCTTACCGCCTAATGAACCGCGGATAAATACATTCAGGTCAAAATTGCCATAGTTAAAGCTGTTGTTAAACCCGAAGAGTAATTTCGGCTGTGCGTTGCCTGCATAAAAATAATCTTTAGATGTTGGGGTGGTAGTAACACCGCCGCTACGGCTGTAGAATTGTGATACACCGGCTGCATTTTTACCCGCGTATTTGTATAACAGAAACTGACCAACCGGGTAACCGGTTTTCAGGATCTGTACTTTGTAGCCGGTTTCGCCCTGGCCACCTGGTTCTGCCTGCGGTATCGAATCCAGTTTAAAGCTGTTGTTTGACAAGGATACCAGTTTGTTATTGTTATGCGCTATGTTGATAGAAGTGTTCCAGCGGAATTTGCTCGATTGTACGGGTATCGCATCAATAGTAATCTCATAACCTTTGTTAGAGATGGAGCCCACGTTGGCTGTTAAAGTACCCACAAAGTATTGAGTGGTTGATACCGGATAGAAGTAGATCAGGTCGTTGGTCTTTTTGTCATAAGCTTCAATAGTACCGCTTACTCTGCCTTTGAACATCGAAAAATCCAGACCTAAGTTGTACATGGTGGTTTTTTCCCATTTCAGATCGGGGTTGGCATTTTGTGATGGGCCTATCGAGTTGGTGAATGTACCATTGTAATAAAATGCGCCTGACGAACCGTATTTTATCTGTGATATCAATGGATCAAACCCCAGGGAGTTACCGGTGATACCATAGCTGGCACGTAGTTTCAAATCGTTAAATAGATGCTGGTTCTGCATAAATGATTCTTCGGTGATCCTCCATCCTAACGAGGCTGATGGGAAAGTACCCCATTTGTTGTTGGCGCCAAAAGCCGATGAACCATCGCGTCTTAATGATAGCTGTAACAGGTATTTATTATCATAGCTGTACTTGGCCCTGCTGTAGAAGGATATTAAGCGTAGTTTTTGATACAGGTTTGGCCCCCAGTCGGTCACAAATCCTGCTTGTGGCGAGCCTAAACCAATATTCAGGTAACCAATATCATCTGTAGGGAAGTTGCGGTTGTTGGCCTGAAAACCATCACCGTTAACATCCTGCTGTAAGCTGTAACCTGCCAGCACATTGATATCATGTTTGCCGGTAGCTTTAGCATAGGTCAAAAAGGTTTCACCTACCTTACGCGTGTTTTCAAAGGATGAGCGGTAAGCCTCGCCATTTACACCCTGATCAAGCGTGTATTTACTGTTATAATAAGAACCGCCATTTACCTGTTCGCTTTGTGACGACAGGCTGATGTTGTAGGTAAAGTTAAAAGGCAATTTCAATTCGGCAGTAGCATTAATTAGGTTTAGTTTGCTTTTAGTTTTTTGATAAGCATCGGCTAATAGCGCTACGGGGTTGTAGTATTGTACCCTTTGCAAATTTTCGGTATACGCGCCGTTTTGCATCACCGGTACGGTTGGCAGGTAACGCAGCATATTGTACAGCACAATATTTTGGTTAGGAATGATGTCCGCATTGCTGGTGGCGTTATTTACTGATAAACCCAATTTTAACCGGTCATTAAAAGCCTTTTGCTCTACAGCTATTTTGGTAGTTAAACGGTTTAAAGCACTGCCTTTCAGGATACCTTTATCATCAAAATAATTAACAGAGGCACTATAGGATGTTTGGTTAAAACCGCCGCTAAGGGCCACGTTATGGTTTTGAGAGTAACCAGTGCGGCTTACTTCTTTTTGCCAGTCGGTATTAGCACCTTTTTGATCGGATGGATCAAGAGACAGGTTATTTTTGGTCAGATAGTCGTTCAGTTGGGTGGCATTCATCATCTTAATGCTGTTGGCGATCTTTTCAAAACCAGCGTAAGCATTATAGGATATGACCGCCTGGCCGCTTTTGCCCTTTTTTGTGGTGATGATAATTACACCATTGGCAGCTCGAGTACCATATATGGCAGTTGCAGAGGCATCTTTTAATACATCCAGTGTTTCAATATCGTCTGGAGCTACCAGGCGGAAATCGGCACCGGGTACACCGTCGATCACATAAAATGGTTCCTGGGCCTGACCGGTACGCAAGGTTGACGGGCCGCGCAAGCTAATAGATGGTGTTTCGTTTGGGTCGCCCGAACGGGTAATGTTTAAGCCAGCCACTTTACCTTGTAGTAATTGTGCGGGGCTGGTGAATGCACCTTTATTAAAATCTTTATTTTGAACAGATACGATAGAGCTGGTCAACAGTTTGCGCGATTGCTTTCCATAACCTACTACTACCACTTCTTTCAACGCGGCCTGATCTGGTTTTAAAGACACGTTAAGGGTACCGCCCGAAACCGCAAGCTCCTGCGATTGGTAACCGATGAATGAGAATATCAGGATATTGTTTTCGGCAGCCTCAATATGGTAACTGCCCGAGATATCAGTTACGGTGCCATCGGTGCTGCCTTTGATCTTTACCGATACGCCGGGCATGGTTTCGCCTGTTTGCGAATCGATAACTTTGCCGCTAACCCGCATGAGCCTGGCGGTGGTTTGTACATATATGGTTTGGTCAACCCTTTTGAATGACAGACCAGATTGTTTGGCTATTTTTTTTAATACCTCATCAATAGGCTGGTTATTTTCAGAAAGACTGATCTTTTTACTGAGCTGTTCCTCTGTAGCATTGTGTATAAAGCGTAAACCGGTTTGTTTTTCTATCAAAGAAAATACCTCCTTGATCGATTTTTCAGAAACCTGGATAGTGCAATTGATAGAATCTGACGCGCGGTTTACGTTAGCTGCACTGACTTGTACAACCGTGCACATCAAATAAATAGCACTTAAAAGCGAGAATATATATTTTTTCATATTTTTGAGATTGTTTTACTAAATGAATTGGGTCCTTTGGCGAGAACCTGATTACGGAGCAGGTAGTATGATCTGATCATGCTGCCTGTTGTTGTTTTATGGTTTTTCTTATTTCATTAAAATTACCTTTCTTGTGTTTAGTTACATTTACCGGATATGATCACCTTGTTGCCTTGCATTTGCCATGATACATCCGCTACCATCCTGATCTGTTCCATCACTTTAGCCAGCGGGATATTATCAAAAGTGCCTTTTAGCTTGCAGCGCAGCAGGGTGCTATCTTTTAATAGTACAGGTACGCCATACCATCTGCTTAGTTTTTTGGCGGCATCGGGCCAGCTGTCATAGTTAAATACCAGTTTGTTTTCTTTCCAGCCGGTAATATCATCAGTCATAAAATCGGCAACATGGGCCTGATGATTGCTTTTGGAATAGATCATTTGTTTACCCGGATCAAGGATGATACGCTTGGATGGATCATTATTCATATCCACCTGAACTTTGCCCTGTACCAGTGATACGGTAATATTACTGTCGTTTTTGTAAGCCGAAACGTTGAAATGCGTGCCCAGTACTTGCGTAGCTATTTTGCCGGTATGTACAATAAATGGTTTTTGCGGATCTCTTTTTACATCAAAAAATGCCTCACCCTCCAGGTACACTTCCCGTTTATCATCACCAAAACTATTAGCGATACGCAGGTTGCTTGATGAATTAAGCGTAACCGTGGTGCCATCCGGCAGGTCGATCTTTTTCTTTTCGCCGGGAGCGGTATGTTTTTCGGCCATGGCCAGGGTATCGGCCGGCTTGGTACTAAGTTTGGCTTTATATAACCAAAAGGCACCTGCCAAAATCAGCGCCGAAGCAGCTATGGCCAGTATGGGGCGTAGTTTTAGGATAATGGAGTTTTGATGCCCTGTTTTTGCTGATCCGTTTTTACGGATATGCGCTCCTGCCTCCAGATCATCTATCTTTTTATTTAAACGGGCTAATGCTTCATTAGCTTTACCACTATTATTGGGTATAGCCTTTTTTGCCGACCAGATCTCGGCTATATCTTCAAACGCGTCGGAAAATTCCTTGTCTGTTTGAACTTTTTGTAATAAATACTGGGTTTCCTCTTCGGTTATCCTTCCCTCCAGGTAGCCTATGATCAGTAGGTAATGATGTTCATCCATGTATGCCATTTTGAAGTAAGTATTCAAAAAGGCATAATTCGATTACATGTTTTTACGATTTAACATAATGTTAATATTGGTGCCAATTACTTAACAAAAAGCAAGCGTTTCCTGAAATAATTTACGGATCGGTAAATATGTGTCTTTACCGTATGGGGCGAGATGCTTAAAATTTCGGCAATTTCCTGGTAGTCAAGCTGGTGTTGCCAGTTCATTAAAAAAATAAGCTTGCCCTGTTCGGGCAATTCATCAACAAAACGCTCGATCATCAGGCGGCGATCCTTTCTGAAAAGCATTTCATCCGGGCGCAGGTGATCGCTGATAGCTTTATCTGATGCGTACTCTTCGGGCAGTAGCTGCATTTTTTGATTTTTGCCTTTTAGGGTGTAAACCCTGTTTTTTACAGCGCCGTACAGGTATGATTTTAAGGAGGTATGGATATGCAAACGTTCCCGTTTTACCCAGATGTCTAAAAAAACGTCGGCAATAATGTCCTCTCCATCATCGCCGTTTATGCCTAAAAACCGGCAAAAATCAGATAATAATGGATAATATTTTAGAAATAAGGAATTGAAGGCTTCCCTGTCATCTGCTTTTACCCGCGACAGTAATTCTATATCATCCATTATAAATAATCAATAGGGGCAATAATATAACTAAGGTATTACTATGCTTAATTTTATAAGTTAAGTTATTGTTAAGCTTTAAAAGCTCAAAATTCAACATCTAACAGCCTCTTCGAGGTGTTTTATAAATTCAGCAATAGTGCCTATAAATTGGTATTCAAAATTGGTTTATCGCCGGCATACGCTGCATACCTGCATTAAGGGTCTGGTGTTTCAGTCAGGATAACTCCCTGAACCCTTGTTCAAAAGAAGATAAAATAAATGAGATTCCAAATTAAGCGTTTAACTATTTAGGATACTGATGCGCAATATTTGCTTTTTACATAGCTAACCGTGGCGGTGATCATTTCCCGGAGTACACCTTCATCAACATCCTGCAACTTTTTGATGTAGATGCAGCCTTTCCCGGCTTTGTATTTACCAAAACTGGCAAGCAGTTTTTCTTTCTCAATTGGGTCCTGCATCAGGTAAAGGGATATTTCGGCTTTGCGCGGGGAGAAGGCTACCAGCGGCATATCGCCTTCGCGGCCACTTGCATATTTGTAATGCCCACTGCCAAAGCCAACTATAGCGGGTCCCCACATTTTGGCTTTTAGTCCGGTTTGATCTTCCATGATCTGTACCAGTTTGAAACTATCCTTACGTTTGGTTTCATCGGTAACCGAATTTAGAAATTCGGCTACACTGGCAGTGGTTTCTTTGGTTTTGTTTTCGGCCATGGGTGTGATATGTTGAAGGTGACAGGTTTCTGAAGTTCGCCACAACTTAATTAAAGATAATTATAAAATTCAAACAGCCACAATCAGCAGAAAACTTTTTAAACCTTTATTTTAACACTTTTCTCATCAAAAACGAGGTGAAAACGTGTCGAAAACTGCTCAAAACTCATTCATAACTATCGATTTTAACACTTTTTAACAAATTTTAGACAGGTTTTGAAAGCTTTAAAAAGTATTATATGATTGATTGTCATGATATTGCGTATAAATAGTTCTGATTTTTGAGCCTTTTATCCCTTTAACCAAACAGCCCTGCTTACGATATTCAAGTAAGCAGGGCTGGTGTTTGGATGTACTTAAGTATACAAAAAATGTTTGGGATATGCAATGATAGTTCACCAAAAGGAAGGAGTAAATCATAATTAAAACCATGTCATTGCGAGCGTAGCGTGGCAATCGCATACTGTACAGGGCGAATAATGCAAATCGTAGAGCGCTCAATTGCCGCTAAGGCTGTTACTTTGTCTTGATACAAAGTAACCAAAAATCAAGTCAGCAGAAATGCTTCTTTGCGCACAAGGCCTTTGCCCTGCAAATCGAGCAGAACCAGGGCTGCAATTATTTTGCCCTACTTCGTTCCCACAACCTGCGCTTCAGCAAAAACTTGCTATGCCCCGCATCCGCACCAGCCATCATTGTTCTGCCCGCTTTCGCCCGAAGCTTAACTGCTGACGGAGGAGAAATAAGAAGAAAGGATTTTCTCTATCCCTCTTTGCGGTCAGCCGAAGAGAGGGCGATCCAGCGAAGCGTAGATCGGGTGAGTCAATTCCGGTTTAAAGCCTTTTTATCTTAATGATGGATAATTATAAAACTGGAGCCTGCCGGTACCGTTTACTTTGATGGTTTTGGTTTCGTCGGCGCCGTGGCTGTTTTTTAAAGTAAGACTGATCTGGTTTTCGCCTTTTTGCAATGGTATACGCGCGTATGAAATGTACGAGGGCAGGGTTTGCCAGTTACGTGTATCGGCTTTTTCCGAGAGCAGACTATACAGCTGTATACCATAGCCTATGCCCTGTAATAAGGAGTTGGTATTGCCATTATTGTCTTTAGCGGCGGCACGTACCGAGTACTCTGCTATCTTTTTTACGGCTAGCCTGGAGAGTGTTTTACCGATCTCTTTTAATGTGCGTTGCTGTAATGTTTTAAAGGCCAGTTCATTAATATCCTCGGCTTTTTCAAACGGGATCTGCTGTTGATTATTGGTGACTACCGCGCCCGAATAATATGGGGTTTGTGCCACGTATTTGGGCCAGGCCACCCGCAGGCTTTCTACCGATTTGGTATTTACTTTATACCTGTCGCCGCTATAATTGAAAGGAACCACTATGCCCCCGGCAGCGTCGGTAAAGAAAAGATCACCGTTATCATTCCTGATCAGGCTGAAAAATAAATCGACCTGGGTTTTAACCGGGGCCAAACCGTTTTCCCAAAAAAGGATCAGCTCGCCGCCCTCGCTGGGTTTGGGCAGCACGTAATTGTTGATGCCGAAGGTTTTTTCAAATTGATCCGCCTCTGTTGTAAAGCCATTCAGATTTGCCGTACGGATCACATCCTGTTGCAATCCAAGCGGCATAGTAGTGCCATAATAGGTTTTATCCGGGTTTTTTAGGTATAGCTCGGCAGCGTTACGGTACGATATAAATGCGTTATTAACATCGTTATTGCTTTCATAAAGCATACCCTGTAGCATGAGCGAAAAGGCGTCGTTTGAGTAACGGCTATCCTTGTTATTGAACTTATCGCCCTGTACTTGTGCTTGTAAACTAATGCGCCTGGCTTCTACGATGGCATCTTCGGTATTGTGCAGATACATGTAGTTGAGCGCTTTGTAGTAATGGATCATGAATTTCTCAAAATCCTCGCCTTTATAGCGTTGCTCCATAGGGTTTACCAGCGCGCCAACGGCTTCATCAGCAGCACTGGTCATGCCTTGCTCCAACAGCGAATCGGCCTCATTAAAATACTGGTTGCTGTTTTTATATTCTCCGTTCAGCTGACTTATCCTTCCTTTTTCCATGAGGTAAAGGAGCCTGTTGCGGGGTTTTTGAATCAGGCTGTTTTTGTCAAGCTCAGTCTCGGCCGCTTTGTAATTCCCGGCCGAAACATTTTTATAATACGGAAGAATACGGTCATTATAAGATGCGCAGCCTGACAAAAAAAGCATCAATCCTATAACAGACGATGCCTGGAGAATATACTTGCGGAGGTTTATCATTGTGAAGGTATTAGTATCAAGTAGTTAGTATCAAGTATCAAGACAGCTTCAAAAAGCTATATAAATAGTATTCAAAAAATCTTGATACTTGATACTAACTACTTGATACTAAAAGTAGATTAGTTTTTAACGTATTTGGCTATTTTCTTTTCGCCTATCCAAACTACTTCGTTGGTTTGGATGTTGGTCAGTTCCAGGTTTACCTGGTAGTAAACTACTTTTTGGCGTTTGTGCGCATCAACAATAGAATTGATAGAACCCTGCAATATATAATCGGCACCGTTTTCCAAACCGAATTTTTTCATGCTCGAAACGGTAGCATTGGTTTGCTGATCTTCTTTTTCGGCACGTAACTCATCACGTTTTTTGCCGCCCTGTACCAAACGTACTTTTTGAGTTTGTATAAATGCGCTTTCCACATCTTTTACAAATGTTTCGGCATCAATATGTTCGTGGCTTTTGTTTTGAACAAAGCCCACAATAACTACCGGTCTTTTACCCTGGTGCTCTTGTTGGTGTGTATTGATCCAGTTGGCATTTAATATTTTATCGGTAAGGTCGGCTGCTACTAATCTCGAGTCGCTGTTGTTCCAGTTTCCGCTGATATCGATAGTTTCGTCTGTACTAACACGTGTTACTTGTCTGGAGCATGAGGCTACTAACATTCCTGAAACTGCAAGGGCAGCAACGGCTATAAATTTGTTGAATTTCATGTGTATTGTTCGGGGTTTTATATAGTAAGATTGTATTTTATGTGAATTGTTACCAGCCAAATCCTATTCCAACGCTGGTACGTCCGCCCCAACCACGGCCATGGCCGCCCCAACGGTTGCCCCAGCTACCGCCCCAGCCGCTATTCCAGCCCCAATTACTGTAGGGGTACGAGTAGCCGCCATAAAGGCTCCATGATGGTGAGTAATCATAACCGTTCATACGTTCCTGATGGCGCCATTCGCGGTTTTGCCTGCGGCGTTCCAATCTGGCCTCGTACCAGTCATAAGCTTTATAGGTATTTTGAATAGTGGTTCCGTGCAGACTGTTCAGGCTGTCGGCTCCACGCATATATTTATACTGACTTTCCAAATATCTTGGATTTTGATCAGGTTCTAAAGCAGTTGTTTGTTGAGCGTGTACTACGCCGCTGTAAAAGCTACCTATCAGTAAGCTGGCAATGATAATTAATTTCCTTTGCATGACTTTAAATTAGATATAGCAAAAATAAGTAAAAACAAATCGTATGTACCTACAGAAAGTTGACGTACAGTCATTTATTTAACGTTTTTTAACTATAACGATCATATATAAACGAATAAAAAAGCGCCTCTGCCATTTTGATGGAGATATGCTTTTTCTATCAGACTTGAATTGGAGGGAATGGATTAATGGGGGTTGTAAATAAATTTTGATTGAAAGGCCATGGGCGGGTACGTATTTCGATTCCGTCACGTCATTGCGAGGAACGAAGCAATCCCCTTTATACAGGGCGAATAATGCAAATCGTATACCCGCTCTTGGCCGCGGGAGGGCCAGTCACTTTTGTCGCCACAAAAGTAACCAAGACCGAGCGAAGCGAGATAATGAGCACCAATAAAAAATAAACAATAGGCGAATAAAGGCTTCAGCAGAGAGGCTTCTTTGCCGCACAATGCCTTTACTCTGCAAATCAGACAGAACCACGGACTGCAATTATTTTGCGCTACTTCGTTCGCTCGTTTCCCGCGCTTCAGCAAAAACTTGCTATGTCCCTGCAGCCGCACAGGCCACCATTGTTCTGTCCGATTTTGCCCGAAGCTTATCTGCTGAGGGGAAGAAAAAGGTGTCTCGCAGAGGATTCTGAGGTTTGGGCCGGATATTTTCCAGTTCCCTCCCCACGGGAGGGGTGCGGATGGATGGTGTTGTGGCTGGGAGGGGTTTATGCGTGATGCAAGCTTATATGATGCAGAAACCTCTTCCTCCCAAGGAATCGCACATGCCCCCGATATAATCACTGCGTTTTCTGATCCCTCCGGCTTGTCGCTATACTAAAGGATACTACTATCCTTTAGTATAGTAGTATCCTTTGTATATCAATAGTAAATACCTTTGATCAAACAAAAAAATAAGAAACAATGAAAAAGATACTGAATATCATTTCGAGCGTTAACGGAAACGAATCCTTCAGCAACAAGCTATCAGGCGCTATATTGGAAAAACTATCCGCTGCTTATCCCGGCAGTACTGTGCAAACTCGTGATCTGACCAAAAATCCATTTCCGTATTTGGAGGAATCACATCTTACCGCGTTTTATACGCCGGATGAAGCGCGGACAGCCGAGCATCGTGAGGCTATCAAACACTCCGACGCGGCGATAAGCGAATTGAAGGATACAGACGTTATTGTAATTGGTGTGCCGATGTATAATTTTGCTATCCCATCTACATTAAAATCATGGATAGATCATGTTATCAGACGTGGTGTTACTTTTAGTTATGAAGAAGGTGGTTTACCGGAAGGACTTGTAAAAAACAAAAAGGTTTACCTGGCTATCGCCTCAGGAGGGGTATTCTCCGAAGGACCTATGAAAAGTTATGATTTTACAGAATCGTATCTGAGAACTGCCCTCGGTTTAATTGGTCTTACGGATATAACCGCTTTCCGGGTAGAAGGACATTTCAGAGGCGAAACCAAAGAAACCGCTTTGCCCAAAGCTTTGGGTGCTGTTGAGGAGTATGCTTATTAAGGCAGCGGGGTAGTAATAATAAATTATGTCATTGCGAGCGTAGCGTGGCAATCTCCTCGCTTGCATATTGAACGCGAGGAGATTGCTTCGTCGTTCCTCCTCGCAATGACATAGTTATTTCTTTACCCTCTTTGCGGCAAAGCCGGAGAGAGGGTGGTCCAGCGAAGCGGAGACCGGGTGAGTCGACTATGCGCGATGCAAGTTTACATAGCGATGAAACCCCTTCCTCCCCTTCCCGAGGGAAGGAATCGCACAGGGCCCGGGCTTTTTGCCAGGGTGACACCCTTAGTATGTTGTTAGCGCTACCGGAGCATTTCCCCAGGTATCATTATAATAAACCGAATTAAACACCTGTACATTTTGCGCTTTTTGGGTGCCAATCACCTTAGGGTTATCCTGCGCACGTACCGTTTTTATATTGCTGATGCTGGCACCGATCACATCATCAAAAAACAGGGCATACCGGCTGTCGCGTTTTTCGTAATTGAATGTGCAATTATTGACCGAGATCCCTTTCACATGCCTGGCCCAAAGTCCGTAGGAGGGCTGGATCTTCAGATCGGCCACATTATATTGCCCTACGCCCAATTCAGCCGGAGCGCTAGCAGTGTCCGTTAGCGGGTTGCCTCCTTTTACCAGGAAATGGACATCGTCAAAAACTACATTTTTAATATAGCCTGTATGCAGGCCATTGGGCAGTTTAAAATCCAGGCCGCCGGTAACATCGGCATTATCGGGCAGCTTATACCCCGCAATAATGGGCGAGGCTTTGCGCTGGGTGCCATCGTATGGTTTCTTTTTACCGCCATATGAACTGCCGCCATAAACCTCATACACATCCAGGCCTTTGAGGTTAATGTTTTCCACCTGGCCAATGTTTACATTTTTAATCAGTAGCTCGTCGTGCTTTTTACCATTTTCTGTAAATACATACCTGCCGGCCTCGGCGCCGATAACACGCCCGCGGTTGGAGATGGATATAAAAAACGGTGTGGTGGCCCGGTACATTTTAGAGCGCTCCCGAATGGGACCTGTGCGACCACTGTTCAGGTAAACATCTTTTACATGGGCCCCATCATTGGTAGATATGGAGAACCCGGCCTTGTTGGCGCCCAGTACATAAATATTATCCACATAAACCTGCGTAATATCATCAACCGTTTCAGAACCTATCTGGATGAGGTTACAATTGGTATCGCCAATAATATTGCGCACCAGGTAATTGCTGGCCGGCCGTGTAAAGCCCAACGAACAGTCGGAGCCGGGTTTTACCACATCATCGGAGCTCACCCGGGAGAATATATTGGTGACGGTTACATTGTTACACTCCATAAAATCATACACGTCGCGCACATTGGTTTGGTTGTTTTTGCAGATGTAGGTATCGTGAATGTTGATGCCATCGGTCCCCGTAGCCAGTAAAGCGAAATGCCCGGAGCGGTCGATCTGGAGCATATGGTCGCTATCGAAATTCTTTGTCCCATTACTGCCTATATAGTAAGGCTCGTCTTTGGTTTCATCATACCACAGATCTTCGGGGTGATAAATACCACCAATTTCAATATGGGTACAAAGTTTAAGCGAAAACATTTTATCGCAACGGTTGTCGGGTGCGTTTTTCATGACGCCATCGCCGTTAACCAGGTTGGCGTTGCCATTGATCTGGCCATTGCCTATAATTTTTACGTTGTCGAGCCGCTCGCCAAAAAACATGGCGTTTTTGAAATAATGGTGACCCACATCCTGCTTGGTCATGTAGTTTTCGGGATCGGCATAGGGGCCAGCATCGGTAGGAGAAAGGCCCGAGCGGTATTTACGGTCGCTAAACCAGGTTGATTCCGGGGCATCGCCCCCTTTCAGGGCTTTGATGATGGCGTCTTTTTCCAGGTACAGGTAAACATTGCTCAGGAGGTGAACGGTACGTACCATATAAGTACCCTGGGTAAATAACAGGGTGCCGCCGCCCAATTGATTGATATAGGCGATAGCTTTGTTGATATTTTCGGTATCGTCTGTACCGCTGCCTGTAACGCCAAAGGATTTGATGTCCATTTTACCCGAGTAAAATGAAACCGGGTTTGAATAGCCTTTTTGTGTGCCGCTCCCAATCTTTAATTTAAAGCTGTACAATTTATTGGGAGATAAGCCCTGAACCGAAGCGGTGGCTGCTTTGGGATCAATTTTGGCCATTGCTGCCGACCATGTTTTGCCCTTATCCGTAGATTGCATCAATTGTATACCCGAAGCATTTGCACCCTGCGCCCATTTAAAATTTGCTGTTGTATACATAGCCGGTGTTTCGCGGTAGCTCATGGCAGTGTCGGGAATCCGCACCAAATCAGAGATGGTATGGGTAGCGGTTAACACCACCGTTTCGGAACCCGTGCCGGGGCTTGTCAGTATCTCGGGCTTAGAAGTACTGTATACAGCCCTGAATGGATATTTTCCTGCTTTTTTGAGATTTACGCCGCTGATTGTGATCTTGAGATCGGCACCATTTGCAGGCCTCAGGTCGAGATGACGGAAGGTGATGACAGAACCGCTGCTCACCGATCCGGAAATAGCTACTTCCCCAACTTTGAAATAGGAATATTTTGTACCAACCCGCCCGATGGATTGTGTGGGCAGGCCGCTTAGTTTTACATCGCCCCGGCCAATAACATTTACGGTGGTATTGGCCATAGTAACATGAATACCCGCCGGGATATAAACCTTTACAGTAGCATCCGGGCTGCGTTGCCCTGCGGTAAAATACAATACCACATCGCGGCTGGCATTGGCGGTTATGGCTGTATGATCTAAACTTAGCTGGCCACTAAGCGCCATGGGTTTAATAGCAATATGATATGTTTTGGTGGATGCCCCTTTTGAGGTTACCACCAACTTATCTCCGGTCTGGATATCGCCATCAGTTTTTGCCTTGCCGTTCTGATCGGTAATGGTGTATTTCTGGACAGAGCCATCGGCAGAAGCCAGTTGCCAGGGCAGGTCACTTACGCTTACTTTGGTGGAGATAAGTCCCTGGTCTTCGGGCGTATCCACCGTGAACAGGTAGGTAGTACCGCTAATCAACACCAGGGAGTCGTTGGTTATCCGGGCGATGTTTTTGGCATTTTTGCCAAAGGTTATGCGGGTACCCACACGTTGTGTTTGACTATTGGCGACTATAGCCGGCATAGCGAAACACAAAAGAAGCGCAAATTTTATTACAGATAGCTTGGTCATATCGTTTATATCAGGTGGTCCCGGAAACCGGAGGCTGTTGGGGCGAAATCAGCCTATACAAATAAATAGGAATTTACGACACCCGGCTCATTAAATATTGCCTAACTATTCATCTATTTTAACAATTGCCCCGTTCCTGGCTATCCTTGATATCCCAATTAAACTCGTCATAAATAAATATAACATATATCGAAACTATAGGTGAGTTCATCGAAAAAATTAAGCGTTGGATTTTCTTTAAACTAAATTAGGAAGAAATGAGACTTTACAATAGAGTATCATCAAATAATACTATAACACCTACTATCTATGAACAAACGACTAATCAGGTTGCTCACATTATTATTTATTGTACTATTTGAATTTACTGCTCTAACGCTGAAGGCCCAGGGTAGCTTAACGCTCACCGGCTCCGTTGTTGATAATTCAAATAATACCCCGGTTGAGTTGGCAACCGTAAAACTGATTAGTTCTGAAGATCCCAATAATATAAAATCACTCCAAACAGATTCGGCAGGTAAATTTACCATCAAGGGGCTTAAAAAAGGGACCTATAGCATTAATATATCTTACCTGGGCTATAAAATACTGGATAAAGCGGGCATCGAGATCACCGGTGCCACATCTGTGCATAATATAGGGGTATTAAGGCTTATACCCAATTTAAATCAGCTTGGCGAAGTACAGGTGAAGGCCGAAAGACAGCTGGTTTCTAATAAACCCGGAAAAATGGAGATCAATGCCCAAAGCAAGATCTTCGCATCGTCAAATACGGCGTTTGATGTTTTGCAAAAAGCGCCGGGCGTGGCTTTGCTCAACGGTTCATTTAAAATAAACGGGAATGTGGAACCCGATATTTTACTCAATGGCCGCAGAACACCCTTAAGCCTGGAGGAGCTAAAATCTATCCCTTATGATAACATTGAAAAAATTGAGATCATCAGCAATCCAAACTCATCATATGAGGGCGACAGAAAAGCGATCATCAACATTGTGCTGAAAAACAAAGTGAAAGAAACCGGCTATAATACTTCGCTGTACACAGAATATGCCCGGAACAAGTACAACCAGTTTAACTTTGGCGGCGACTTTAGCTTTAAGCAGAAAAAGTTCACCATTACCGCCTCAGCCGGCAGAATATGGACCCCTGCTTTTACAGATATCACCGGTAACCGTTATTATAACCAGGATGGGCAGGATTATTTGCTCAATACCAAATCGTTCATTAAAAATAAACCCACGCTGGTTTATTATAACGCCGGCCTGGAGTATTATATAGATACCGCTAATACCTTTGGCGTATATTACCGGGGCAACACCCTGAAAACAACCCAGGAGCCCAACAGCGTATCCAAAACATTTTTGGGCAGCACCGCGGATGACAACCAATTGGTTAGTCTCATCAATACCACCGGCTTAACCAAAACCGATGCAACAAACTCCACCTACACGGTTAATTATGAGCATGCTTTTAACAAAGGCACTAAGTTTAGTTTGGAATCAAACCTGGGCCGTTATGATCTTACTCAAAATCAAAATACCATCAGTTCAAATGTAAATACGCCCACTAACACTTCGGGGATCATCAATGATGCCAGATCAACCATTGATCTTTTTAACGTAAATACCGATTTCTCGACAGCCTTGTCAAAAGCGGTAACCCTGCAATTAGGTGGTAAGTTTAACAACAGTACAACCAAAGACGGTTTGGTAAGCGACTCGGTAAGGAATAATGCCGTAATTAATGCCGCCCGCCAAACCAATGATTTTAAGTACGATGAAAAGATTTACGCGTACTACTTTAATTTAGATTATGACTTTGGCTTTGCCACCTTAGAGGTGGGTACACGGGTAGAGGATACACGTTCAACAGGTACCGCGGCTATAGCATCGCAAAGCTTTACAAAAAATTATACCAATGTATTGCCAGGCGCCCAGTTGTATAAAAAATGGGGTTCGGGACAAACGCTTACCCTTTCGTACGCCAAAAAAATAAGCAGACCCAGCTATCGCGACCTGAACCCTTTTGTGTTTATTATTGACCCCTATACTTATGTAAGCGGTAATCCTTTTTTAAATCCAAGTACTTACAATAACTTTAAAGTAGAGTACTCCATTCATTCCGTTAATATGTCATTGAGTTACAGGACCCAAAAGAACATCATTACCCAACTGCCGGTTTTAAATTCCGAAACCAACATTTTAACCTACTCGCCACTTAACCTGGATAAAAAGAGGAATATTTCTTTCGATCTGAATTTTCCTTTAAAAGTGGCCAGCTGGTGGACGCTGGAAAACTCCAGCACCGTGCTGCATGATCATTATGAATCGCAACTGTCTGGCGGGTCATTTACACGGAATAAAATAAACTTTACCAATAACTTTGTAAGTACCTTTACTATTAGTCCGGGTTTTTATTTTAACACGGCCTTCTTCTATACTTCGCCATCGGTGTTTAACTTTTACCAGGTTAATGCCCTCAGTTCGCTGGATCTGGGTTTGAAAAAGGAATTCCTGAAAAAGAAACTGACCATCGATGTGAATTATTATGACATCTATCGTGGTCGAAAGGATGTTTTAACGGTTAACTATTTAAACCTGCATAACTCCTTATCGCAATTTACCAATACGCGCTACTTTAATTTTAGAGTCACGTATTCGTTCGGTAACCAGTCCATCAACGGTAACCTGAAAAACGAACCAAAAGCTACTGAAGAAGGCGACCGGGTTAAGAATGGTTTGAATCAATAATTTCCTTAATGACCCGCGCCGGATTTCCTCCGACGAGCGTATTAGGGGGAACGTCCAGGGTAACTACGGCGCCGGCGGCCACAACCGAGTTTTCGCCTACCGTTACTCCGCCGATAATCGTTGCGCCTGCGGCGATCCAAACGTTTCGCTCAATCACGATGGGCTTTCCAATGGTGACCTTGCGGCGTTGCGATGGTTCAAGTGGATGCCCAGTGGTGATGATGCTTACGTTGGGTCCAATCATTACATCGTCTCCGATACAGAGGCCGCCAAGGTCATAAAAGGTACAGTTCTGATTGATGAAGACATTATGCCCCATGCGGATTTCGTCGCCACCGGCAGTATAAAATGGCGGGATGAGTAGAAAACTATCGTCCACCTTTTTACCAATAAGTTCGCTGAACAAGGCCCTGATCTCGTCCGCATCGTTGAACGTCAATCGGTTAAGTTTGGTGGTGATCGCCATCGCCCGTTTAACGTTTGCCGACATCGCTGCCGATTCCGGCGTCCTGTTGTAAATTATCCTGGTACTGTCCTTATCCGGCATGAATTGTTAATTTGATACCCAAAGATAAAAGCTTGCATAAGATTTCTTAAACAGAAGCGCCCCTGGTATAATTACCAGGGGCGCTTTTATAAAATAGGTTTTGATTGGGGTTTGAGAAGGATTTAGTTAAACAGCAATTGTTTCACAGCATCTTTATAATTTACCCCGATAGGTAAAGAATTATTTAAGCTGGTTTCGATGGTGTTGCCTTTAACACAAATGATAAATGACTTATTTATAATAAAAGACCTGTTTACCCTAATAAAGCTGCTGTTGCCCAGGAGTTCTTCGGTTTTGGTCATGGTTAAGTTTACTACGTAGTTCATTTTAGCTAAATGAATTTTCACATAATCCCTTAGCCCTTCAACGTACACAATTTCGGAAGTATTCAGGTTCATCATTTTCTTATCTACCTTAACCCATATAAACCGTTCTTCCTTCGAGAGGCTCTTCGTGGCTGTACTTGTGTTCAGGTCCTCCAGCATGTTGTTACGCTTAGGCATCAATTCTTTGACACTTATATCGCTGTTTAAATTATAATGCCTTTGTTTAACCTTGCATATAGCTTTAATGAAGCGTTGGTAATCAAAGGGCTTCAGCAAAAAGTCGGTTACATCAAGTTCAAAGCCGTTAAAAGCATATTGCTGATGGGAAGAGGTAAGGATGATCTGTGGTTTTTGCGATGTTAGCCCGCTGATGAGTTCCAACCCTGACATCATTGGCAGATTTACATCCACTATAATGATATCCGGTTTTTTTATATAGATCAGATCCAATGCATCGATGGCTGTCCGGCAAACCGTTAACAGATTCAGGAACGGAATACGGGAAATATATTGTTTTAATGTAGACGCGTCGGCCTGGTCATTTTCAACAATAATAACAGATAGTTGACAAGGGTTATTCATAATGCAGGTATTATGATATCAAATAATTAATAATTTGCTAAAATCAACGGTTTATATTTATTGAAATAAAACTTTTAGCTTTATCTTATTTTTCCTTAAATACGTTAATTGTTATTATTTATGGGGATATTAAACCATAAATTATAATTTGAGTTTATGATTGATATATTTGTTATGACCGCAGTAATAACAGGTTACCTGTAAATTATTTTTTTTAATAGTTACTGTTAGTTTTTATTAATAAAAAAAATATTTATCTTAACGTGTTAAAAACGGCCACTATTTAAATATCCCTTAATTAACCTAATAATATATAAAGTATATGTAAAAGCAATGAATGACCGATATCAGGCAGATTGTTTTATCAATCATTAACCTGTTTAGGTTTTCATTGATCGTTGTATTATTAGTTAAGTATGAGTTAATCATATATCGTTCTTTTCCTTTTATTTTAAGCGGTTCAACAAATCATCAGTCGGTAATAGTTTAAGAAAAGGTTACATTCTTAACTTATTGGGTCCCCCTCTGAAGCTAATAGTTTGAAAAGAGGTTACCAGCGACGTTGATGATGTTGTTGTTGTATCAGTAGGGAATAGATGTAGGGCCCTGTGATCTGGTTGAAATTTGAAAACTGTTTCAATTTCAAACATAGCTTTTAAGGTTTGGGACTTTTTCATAGGTTCTTTTTTTATTTAATTTAGAGTATACTATAAATAATATGAAATTTATTGTGCAAACAGTTTTAAATGGATGGTAAACAAGTTTAAACGCATGGTGAATAATACCCATGGTATTCATGTTTTCTGGCACTTAATTTTTTGGAGCTCATTTATTGTATATGAGCTTTCTGTGTTATTAATATTATCATCGGGAGATCTCTCTTTGATGGATCAGATAGTGCACTACCCCCTTAACATCACGCTGTTTTATTATAATGCGATGGTATTGCTCAGAAATTTTTCTGAAAAGAAACATAATTGGTTCGTATCATTTTTGATCTTGCTTCCTTTAGAGATAACTATCTATTTAGTACTTAATTATGGGCTGAATTATATGCTGGAAAGCTGGTTCCATATAAAGGTTTTAAGATCAATTCGTGTTCCTTATTTCTTTTTTGTGGCCAGTGTATGGCGTGCCATATATTTTATCGGTCTGAGCACCTGTTACTGGTTTGCTTTATACAGTGTGTATAATAAAAGGAAAATACTTCAGCTTGAAAATGAGCGGATGAAATCTGAAAGCAGGAAGATATTGCTTGAAAAAGATCTGCTGGCTACGCATAACAGCTTGCTCAGGGCTCAAATTAACCCGCACCTGTTATTTAATACATTAAATTATATTTATAATACGGTATACAAAAGCTCAGAAGAAGCGGCAGAGGTTATTATGCTTTTATCAGAGATCACCCATTATTCATTTAAATCAACCGGGAGTAATGAAACCGTTAGTTTAAAAGATGAAGTGGTGGCGATAGAAAACCTGATCAAACTAAATCAAATAAGGTTTAATAATAAGCTTTGTATTGAGTTAATATTAAAGGGGGATTTTGAGGGTATTAAAATAATTCCGCTGGTGCTGTTAACTTTTGTTGAAAATATATTTAAATATGCTAATTTATCAGATGGTGATTTTCCGGTACAAATTTATGTAGGATTAGACAACGGTAGCCTAAGCTTTTATACCATCAATAAAATAGGAAAAACTCATTCCATGCCACATAATAATAACAAATTAGGCCTGATGAACGTAAAGAACCGGCTGGAGAACCAGTATAAACGTCAATATGATTTAACTATCAATAACAGAGATGGCATATTTTCAATAGATTTAAATATAAATTTACATGAACACAATAAAGTGCTTTATAATTGATGATGAATCACATGCAATTGATTTACTCAAAGATTATATAGCTAATACACCTGACCTTACACTTTTAGGAACTTCTAATAACCCCATGGAGGGTTTGGCCGCTGTGCGGAAGGAGAGGCCTGATATCCTTTTTCTGGATATAGATATGCCCATGCTGAATGGCCTGGAACTATCAAGCCTGCTTGACCCTCAAATTAAAATCATATTTGTTACCGGGCACGCTAACCATGCCGTGGAGGCTTTTGAAAAAAACGCGCTCGACTTTTTACTTAAACCCATTTCATACCCCCGGTTTTTAACCTGTATTAAAAAAGTAATGGGGAGTATGGAGGAGAAAGATAGCTCAAAAACAGGTGAGCATGAACAAGGCTTTTTTTATATAAAAAGTGATTTTGGCAAAATAGTAAAGATAGACCATGAAAGTATTATTTACATAGAAGCCAGCAATAATTTTATTACCATATACTTAAACGATACCGACTACAAAGCCTATATAACCCTAAAGGATATAGAGTTACATCTGCCCGAAAGCAGTTTTAGCCGGATCCATAAATCATTTATTGTAAATACCAATAAGATTAAATTTATAAATGGTAACCAGATCTTTTTAGCCAACAAAAAGGTACTTCAATTAGGCGCAACTTACCGGGACCTGTTTTTTAAGAAATTAGATCTGAATATTTTGAAAAAGCGATAACGTCATCTTTTCCTAAAGCCGGGCTTTTACCGATAGTTTGTATTTTAATATACAGTAGTAAACGATATACTCCTGCTCCCGCTGGTTTTCAGTAAATAGACGGTTAAAGTGCATGTGGATCAGATCGGCAAGCAATGCAACCCTTCGCTCTGTGCTGAATTGGAGGGATACTTTAGCTACCTGGCCTGCCTGATGCAAAAAATCCTGATGGTATTTACTCAATTTCAACGTTTTAAAGTAATGATGATCATGGAGCAAGGATTGGATTTCGGTTTTTAATTCCCTGTATTTCAAATCCAGATCAATCTTTAAAGCTTTGTTACCCGAAAACTCCTGGTAAAAGCTATCCGACACTAATTGTAAAAATGATATCTGATCGGTAACAGATGGCATAAACAGAACCATTAACCTATCAATATCAATGATCGCGAGACTGTGGCTGGAGTAAACCATGCCCCGGGCTTTTATAAAATGAATGACCAGCTTACTACTCGCGCTAAAAAAATCTTCAACAAGCGGTATGATATCGGCCCCGTACCGCTCTATTTCCCTAATATAAGTGTCGGTTTGTAGTTGTTTGATCTGGTTGGTTTGCAGACTTATGGCTAATTGATCTTTTAATTTTATCATCACCCGGCCAATATCCGTTGGGTTTACTTTTAAACGGAGCCGAAGGTGATAGCCCGATTCCAGGTAGCGGATAAAAAACCAGGAGCTTATTTCCCTTTTTTCTAAAGCGATCATGAGTGGTAAAATCTGATCAGATAATAAATGATCGGCTACCTGGGGACTGCAATAAATTTTAAAATAAAGCCAATCGCTTCCGGGTACAAATTCCCTTTTGATTTTTTTACTGAGTGCAGGCTGAGGGTTAAATAACTTAGCCGGGTAAACATTATCTGTTTGATACAGGAAGGTTATAAACTGGTTGATCATGGGTTTCCCCGCTATGGCTACTGTAGGCCGAACAGGCCTAGGTAAAAAATATTCCTGCAGTTTAACCTGTTCGGTACCTGCTATGCAGTTTAACAATACCAATACTTCTTCTTTTTGGGTAAGGTTAAAAACAAGTTGCTGGTCGGCCCTGGTTAAACAGATCAGATCGGGTAATTGAACACGCTGTTTTATTTCCTGCATTTTCTCTAAGCCCTCTTTTTCTGTAGCCTTGTTCAAATAATCGATATCGTTGGTAGTTAAGTACCATTTGGCAGCGCTCAGGATAACGTTGCCTATGCTTACTCTTGGGTAAAATTTTAAGTTGGGGAAATAGTATTCCAGATCAAAACTTAAAGTATGGTGGATGCCCTGGTACTGAAGGTCGCACAGGAACTTAAAGATACTTAAGTGATTATGTACATAATTATAGGCCGAACTTAGCCGGGGTTGCACAACTTTTTGCAGAGATACAGACTCCAGTACCAACGCGTCATTTACAACGGATATCACCAGGTCGGATAGCCTGATCTGGTGGGCTGCTGGTTGAACCGGGACGGAATTAATGGGGATCTCATATTGGTAAACCGGGTACCGCCGGTTGATATTATCGGTATGGGTATCGGAAAGTATGCCGATATCGGCGAAGATCACATCCGGGTTCGCCTGTTCTTCAATTTGGGCTATTTGTTTGCTTAAATGCAATACATCATCATTAAATAAAGTAAAACGGCCAATGATGGATGTGCCCGAACAGCCCCCTGCATTCTCCATAAAAATCTGGCCCTCAGTTTCCCGGAACATCACCATCATGGACGGCGGCAATGGGGTGCTCGTAGTATCGATCGCACTTAAGTGTGATGGGGTTAATTCGATAGGCTCAAAAGTGCCGCGGTTGGTGTTGTTTGTCCAAAGTTGAAGCAACACCTGGTGAACCATGGTCCATTCTATTGCGGTTGAGTTCTTAACGCTTTGGTTAAATTTAACCTGGCTCAGGAGCCCCTCTCTTGCTGAACCGGAAATATTGCCATAGGCTATGCCGGCATCCGGGTCAAGGGCCTGTAGTAAGGGCACTTTTTGCCTGTCGAACCGGGTCTTGAATTCGGTTATAAAATCTTTAAGCTGTTGCGGTAAAGCATAAGGCACTAAAACCTGTAAAGCGGCTATGGCCGCCGAAATTTGTTCCTGGTACTTTACGTTCAAACTCCCCGTCAGTTTTTTTCGCTGCAGGTTTGAGTAAAAATTCAGGTTGGTTTTTTTTGCGCTGCCAGTTGTTAGCTGTTTTATTTCATCATCAAGTTTCAATAACAACTCCTGTGCAAAAGGTTTTACCGTGGTTAATTTTTTATATAAGGCATTGAGTTGGAGCGAGAGATGATTATCCCTTGTATAAGGCGTGTTGATTAACCGGTACAAATAATCTTCGCCTATTAAATTTGGCCCAAGCTGTGTAGTTAAAATCTGACTGGAGAGCAACATGTTCAAAAATTCAACGGCTTCCTCGTTGCTGAATTTCCACCCGGTTTCTAAAATCGATAACAGCTGGGTTTCTGAAAGAGGGCCTTTTTTAAATAATCTGACAATATTATCTATGTACCTGTTTATTTTAATCGAGTCGAGCGTATAAGATGGCGCCGAAACCCCTTCCTCATAAGTGGTTTTTACGAACCTGTAGCTTTTGTTAAAACGATAGATAGTGGGGTTTAAAAATAATTGCCTGGGATATGGAACCTCATGGAGTAACTTTTTAGCAAGCAAGAGTGAAACCTCCTGGTCTAAAAGCAGTTGAACGCGGTCATGCGCTTTATCTTTCAATATAATTTCATCATCCGTACCCCAGCCAACAACTATCGACGATGCAAAGCAGCCAAAAGGTGTGGGCCTGAAACACATGCGGTTGATATATTTTTGGATACTGAGCAATTCCTTATCATTAAAGGAGCTGATATGGAAATGCTTATGGAGCAATACCTGGTATAGCACCGGATTGGACAGATAAATGGCATATTGAAATTGCGGATCATTGGCAATCTCCTGCACATTGGAGAGGGAGTAGTCCTCAAAACTAAATAGGGGGATCCGCAATATAAGGTCGCGGATAAAGTGATAATCGGCCATGGTCGGTTCAGGATTTAGAAGATACTAAGGTTTGGTTGAACCAGGTAACTATATCGGCTATTAATGGAGGAATATGATCAATGCTTGTCCCGGTATCGTTTTTCTCTTTAAATCCATGGTCGGCACCCTCGTAGATCTGGTGATGAAGGTTTTGCTTTTTGTTGAACAGGAATTCGCTGACGATCAGATCAAAACCTTCGGCATGTACCACCTTGTCTTTTGATCCCATGGCCATAAAAATGGGTATGTTGAGCTGTAAGAGATTTTTTAGCGCCGGCTCGGTAAATGTGGCCCAGCGCAGGTAAGTATGTCCCTGCCAAAACTTGCCGGTTGAGGCCGGGTTTTGCATAATTTCAGCGAATTGTTTGGTGAGCGTTTCAATCTCATTTTGCCCTTCCCGAAAGGATAACTCTCCCCGTTCTATCCGCTTGCGGATGTAAAGAAAATATTCAAAAAATTGTGATGCACCGTCGCCGCTTAAAAATACCAGGTGGCTGATAGCCTTATTGATAGTGGCCAGCTTAGCCGCAACGTCTGATCCTTCGGAATGCCCGCATACGATGATATGCTTACTGCTGATTAACTGGTTTGACAGGATATATTGTAATACCGCATCAACCTGAAAAACCCGGTAAGCCAGACTGGTTTTTTGATGATACTCCTCCGGAACCTCAGCCTCCTGATGACCGCTGAAAGTGAACCCCACCTTTGAAATGATGATGAAGTTGAAATTTTGAATGATCTGCGGGTTGGTATGCAATGAAAAAGTTAGCCTATGGTGGCCGTCGTTATTTTCAATACATAAAGGTACCGCGCCCGAGCCCTGCAGGAAAATAAAAGTGCTTTTTGCAGGAGAAAATCCAGGCGTATGAATATAAAACCGAATAGCTTCCTGTTCGTGTTTAATCTCATATTCTTTAAAGCTATACTCGTGCGGCGATACTGGCATATAGTATAATGTGGTTTAGGTTAACCGGATATTTATAACACCTATAAATATTATAAAATAAAATGATTTTGTTCTATTAAATTATTATCTTGAATATAATAGTTTACAACCTGCAGATCTGCTTATATCATATATACCTACTATTCATGACGATGTTAGAAGCTACTTTTGAGCAACAACTGAACCGCTATTTTACAAACTGTAAATGGACCCAGGTGGGCCGGGAGTTTCAACTGCAGGGGCCCGGACTAAGCTACCTTGGCCTGGATGCAAACCTGAGCGCTAATCTGTCCGGATTTTCAGCAAGTGAATTATCACTGACAGATGTGGCAGATTTTCATGAAGTTAAGGATGGCTATAACCTTTGTTTTGAAGATACCTGGTCGCTTTTATTTTGGTTAAGATATTTAAAAGCCAACCCTGGGATCAGAAAGATCAACATCATTCACCTGGATGATCATACCGATTTGATGCCACCTTTGTTATATAAAAAGCAGGACGAATATTTTCAGGTAACGGATGATAAAAAGGTGGATTTTGATGAACCGGAAAGTATTACTGATTTTATCAGGAAAGGAAGTATTAACCTGGGATCATTTATTGCTCCGCTTATTTTTTTCCTGGACAGGGTAAATATATTTCACCTGCGAAAAGAGCCTTCACTGAACGGGCCCACAAAACAGAATCTGGTTGAATCATACATTAATGATTTTCCATACCTGGATAAAGACCGCATTTCTATATCCGTCACCGATAAAAATGATGAACCTGCCAAAGGTTTTTATTACCGGGGTAATGATCTTAAATCATTGATTGGGGAAATTAACGGCGATCCCACTTTCCTGCATATCGACTTGGATTATTTTTTAAACCAATTCAACGGCAATTCCCGGAATGACAACCCCGGTAATATCATTACCCATGTTGAACTGGAAGAGGAGATCCGTTCTATCTGCGCGGCACTAAGCCGTATCCGGCCGCAAATTGTTGATGTTTCTATAGCTACATCTCCCGGGTTTTGCCCCTCGAGCCACTGGGAATTCCTGATCAGCAGTTTTATGGAACGGTTTAATCAGATTTAATGCTGGCAACTATGCTTCCATATGACCGGCCAATTGTTTGGCATCATAACGCAATTTACAGATGACGGATACATAATATCTTCGTAACAGGGCATATATCAATAACTCGTTCCTGTTTTGTTGGGTCAAAAAGAAACGGTTGAGCGCCATGTGAATAATGCTGTTGACTATTTGTGATGGGGTTTTACACTCGCCAGGATATTCTTTACAGGTTTGTGTCATGGCCGAAAGCGTAAGCTTGTTTTGTTCTGAGCGGGTTTTAAGTATTTCTTTAAATGCCCAATATGCCTCGTTTCCGCCCTTGATCATCGTTTCAATATTTTGTTTATGTGCCCGGTATAAAGTATCAAATGATACCTGGAGTTGTTTTGAACCACCCGTACGTTTAAAAAAGTCAGTCTCCATTTGATACAGCAATTCAATTCTGCCGGCAATATCCAAATCAAAATCATTTAGCAAGGTTTCCACATTGAGTATGCCGATGAGCCAGTTATCCGGTAGCGTAATGCCGCTTTTAAACAGCTGCATGGTGGCGTGGCTGTCATGATAAAATAATTGCTCGCAATATTCTATGGTTCTTGTACCATACCGGTCAACCTCCGGAGCGTACGTATCCGCTTCGATAGCCCAGATCTGGTGGTTTTCCATTTGATCTTTTAGCACGTTTTTCAGTTCAGCAATAACATTGGCATATTTAGCCATGGCATACGAAGCCATTTTTATTCTTAACCGCAGGTGATTATAAGGATCGTTATACCTGACAAAGAACCACTGCGAAATGATGCCTTCATCAGTCATAAGATTTAATAAAGGATAAAGTGTTTCGAGTGATCGCTGAAGCACCACCGGCCGGCCATAAGCTTTATAATATATCCATTCCTTTTGCTCCTGGAGGTGTTCATCCGGCCACTGAGTTATTACCTCGTTATCCGGTATGGTTAAAGAGGCTTCCGGTTTTCGCTTATCCAAAACCGGGATGATCATTTCATGATGAAAGCTATTGTCTTGATTTTTAAATAAAGTTGACGCCGGGTTTCCTATAAATTCAGTAATGATAATGCCTGCCGATGTTACCGCCTCCATGAAAACGGTGCAGGAAAATCGCGACCGGATATCGATCAGCATTTCTTTATCGTCATTGGCAATGGTAAATAGCTGTGGAAACTTAAATCTATGCTGTAACTCCTGCAGCGCGTCAACAGGCTCAGCAAATTGTTCAATTACAAAGCTCACATCCTGCTGGCTGATATGCCATTGCGCTTTGGAAAGTATCAGGTGTTTGTAGGTGATACGAGGAAGGAAAGGCTGGTTTGACAGATGACCCCAGTACCATGCAAATATCTGTTTAGGGTTTTGGTACTGCAGCTCACTCAAAAAACGATATACCACTGGTCCTTTATAAAAATTATGATTACAGGTTAATACCGGGATGATCCTTTTGTTTAACTTTTTGGAGTGTAAAATGATCTCCTGGTTTTTAACCGAGATGAGCAGATCTGTTAAATATATATTTTCTTCGGATTGGCCAAAGGCCCCGGATTGAACATCAATGGTAAACTGCCTGAGTATTGGCCGATAAATAGAGTTATCAATAACATCGTCAGGGATATAAACTATTTCGGCCAAAATAACATCGCTGTTTAATGCATCCTCCTGGTCTATAAAAGCGGATAGTTGATCGCGCAGACCGGGCAAACCATAACCCGATTTATTGACCAAGGCCAATGCCGATGGAGCCGATTGTTTTTTGATAAAGAAATGAAATGATCCCTGGTCGAGCTGATCTGGCGAGGAAGCAATAAGGTTACCCTGCAAATAAAAGTTTTTAACTGCTGCCGACTGGTGGCTTTTAAAATTGCTAATGTCATCAGCGGTAATTTCAACCTCTTTTTGTTTATTGGCAACAGCCTCTGCCAGCTTTTTGAGTTTTAGGTTTTTTAAAACATCGCTTCTATCGGCTGTTTGCTCCGGTATATTTAAAGCGGAAATATTGCCGTTAAATGT
Source organism: Mucilaginibacter sp. BGA-UO-ETr-C110 (assembly GCF_059567985.1). Taxonomy (NCBI): domain Bacteria; kingdom Pseudomonadati; phylum Bacteroidota; class Sphingobacteriia; order Sphingobacteriales; family Sphingobacteriaceae; genus Mucilaginibacter; species Mucilaginibacter sp. BGA-UO-ETr-C110. The sequence continues at coordinate 4,545,871 of NZ_JCAQPB010000002.1, read as the reverse complement.
GCAACTTTCTGAATTGGAGGAGGGGTAAATAATCCCGCTTTGCTGATCGAGTGCTGTTAATAAGGGTATCTGGGCATCACCGTAATGATCTGTAAATTCCGTAATAAAATTGAGCAGGTCGTCATTTACATAAGCTGGCCCCAAGGCATTAAGTTCTTCAATTTCGGTTAACAGTGTGGCTGTTACCTTGTCGGGGATATTTAAACTTTGCGTATGATGCACAAACAGATCGGCCTGCAGATATTCCTTTGACCCTGCATCCGGGTCATAAGAATTGAACAGACCGGTAATATGTTCATGTACCTGGATCAAAGGCTTATCCGAGTGCAAATAGTTATGGATACCCTTAATAAATACGGCCAGTTGTTCACTATCAGGGTACCGGCTGATGAGATCGATCAGTTCAATAAAAGGCTCCTCAGATTTTAAGAATATGGCGAATAGTTGCTTTTGCAAATAGCCAAAGGTGTACTCATCTGTAACATCCGCCTCAAAACCCTGAAGCGGATAATAATTAAATATCAATGGGTATCGCGGTTTTACAGCCTCCACTTTTTCCTGATATTCATTCCTGACCAGGAAATCTGTAACCATTTTGATCAGTATTTTAACCGGTGTGCCTGCTAATCTTAGCTGCCTTAAATTTTGCTCCGGATCGATAGCCGAGCTTGTTGCATCCGGGGTAATAGTGCCTGCCGCATACCCCGCAAAAAGGCCGAAAGGCAGCGGACGGATACAGCATCTGACAAAATATTTATAAAGGGTTTTTAATAACTTCTCTTTTTTTTTAGGGTTTAGCTCCCCGCTTTCCAGTTTCAGGAGCTCGTGGTAAACAGTTGGCGAGGCCAGCAAAATGCCATCTCTGAAATTATGATGATTGAGCAGATCAATAAAAAACGTTTCTTCCTGGCCATTTGCTTCGGCAATGTGAAACTCATCCATTTTTTGTAGACTAAAAATGGGGAGCCTTAAGGAGAAAAAATCACATTGATAAGCAAAATCAGGGCTATCCATATAGTAAACCGTCTTCGGGTATCAGGTAGATGTCTAATAAGTTCAATTCTTTTAACCAAAAAAGAAAATCCTTCACATTGTCGATCTTAAATTCGTCTAAAACGGGCACGGCCACTTCGCTCACCAGCTCTTCTTTCCATGAGGTTTGGTTTTCAATAAAAGTATCGCCAGGCAGCATATATATAGATCCTTTTTTGTTCAGATACCGCTGATCAAAAAGCCCTGGATTACGCTCCAGGATAAAGGACCTGTTTTCCACAATCTCTTTACCAACGTAGCAGGTTAAATCGCCACCGAGGTTACTCAGAAAAGGGGCCGACATAATAGGCGATTTAGTTGCGTAAACCCATAGCCTTTTATGCGTTAACGAAAATCGTGGTTCAATAACCGACAGACCCTGAACCGGGGAGCTGTGAAAAACTTTAAAGCTCATGATCAATAAATTAATTTTTTACTACTTGTGCTCACTCGTACATACATACCACTTTACCCAGCCTGTTGGCGTCGTTAAATGACGTTTCTAAAAACTCACAGGCATTTTTATAAGACAGGCTGTGGTAATTGCTTAAACTCAGCTTATCATCAAGATAAAGATCAACCGCTTTGCCCAGATCTTTGGTTGTGCCCAGGCAGTTGCCGGTAAAGCTGATATTGTTCATGATAAAGTGAACAAGCAAATTTTCGGGTAGTTGCATGGTTTCGGTATCTATACCGGGCGTGTTGTATAAGGTGTTATTCTCAATTCCGCAGGTAACATATCTGCCGTTAAACTTAAGCAGGTAATACAGTTTTTTAAGGTATACATTACAAAACGGATCAATAATGGCGTCGATGTTATTATGCAGGATGTTTACTATGGATTGGTCGATTTCCTCGTCTTTTGATTTATTGTTGATGAGTATAGTGGCATTTTTGATATTTAGTTTTTCCAGCTGCTGTGCCTTTTCTGCAGACGAAGTAAGTACATAAACATGCTTATATTTAAAGCTGGGAAGCATTTTTAGCACAAACAGCGAAGTGTTGGACGAGCCGCCGGTAACCAACAGTGTCGATTGGCTGTTAAGCTTAGCCTTGCGCAGCATGCTCATACCGGTTTGCGCGCCGATAGAAAACCCTGCGGCCACCTCTAATGAAAAGGTAGCTGGAATTTTGTACAGCTTGCGGAAATGAAATACCTCTTTTTCTTTTGAGGTAGAGTTACTGGCCACTCCGGCGGTTAAGCCAGGTTTACGTTTTTTAAGGCGGCGTATTTCCTCATAGTTCCAGTTGGGTATCACGCGGTCGCCTTTTTGCAGGCCGGTAACCAGTTTGCCGGTTTGTTCCACCTCGCCCACAAACTCCGACCCAATGGGTAAATAAGCTGTTGTACAATTATCGCTGATAAAGTGCCGCGAGGCCTTCATAATAAAATTCAGGTCGCGATAGTTGAGCGAAAAGCCTTTTTTCCTGACCAGCACTTCGTGGTCGCCCAGTACAATGTTTTCCTTTTCCGGAAAGCAATCATCCAGAACAAAATTTACGCGTTCTCCAAAAAAGTTCACAGCAAATTTACTGGCCGGGTTAGCAACTTCAAATTCAGGATGTACTACCGCTAATTGTTTCATAGGTGGTGATGGTAATTAATAAACCTGGCTGTTTAGTACGGGCTTAGGACTGGTATTTTTAAACGCGCCCCGGTATGATAGGCTCACATCGTAATGTGTGGTGCCTTCGGTACAGCCTTCATGTATCATGTTTTCTGTTGGGGCGATATAAGCTTCATACGGTTGGATAGGGATCTTTACAACCGGATACTCGCTAAAATACCGCATAAAGTCGTTATACAGGTTCCATTGCGAGTACTCCTTTACCACCGTTTTTTTGGTTTTCATCCACTCTATCATGGTGTTGACAGGTTGGTTAATGAACAGCAGGTGCCTTACTTCGGAACCCAGGTTTATACACATCCTGCGACCGGCGTGTTCGGTTTGGCCTATATCAAAGCCATCGAAATTATCGATATGTAAACCACCAAGCGCGTTAAATTTGAGGTATACGGTCACCGTTTCCAGGTTAGGCTGATTAAACGCGAATGAGGGTGGCGGCACAGGCTGACCTTCGATCAACAATGTTTTGAGGTAAGTATTAAGACCAATGATGCTTTGATCCAGCTTTTCGCCGTAAAGCGCTTTGTAATGTTTAAATTTGAACTTGCTGTTGATGTTTTGAAACTTATATTCTTTCAGTTCTTCAATCACATGATCGGGCAGTTTAACAATATTGATCACGCTGTTCAGGTCCGGTTCATCTTCCCCATCCTGGCCAAGCAATATTTCCCGCTCGGTTTCATTGGCACTTCTCCAGGGTTTTAATGGTTTAAAAGCATTATCCCGGTATTGTATCCCGTTTGACGCTGTACCCTTTGCTATCATTGTTCCTTCGCTAAGCCAAATTTTAGACTCCCAGTCTAAATGTGGATAAATTTTGATGCCATCTTGTATGATCATGATTTCAAATATTTTCTGGGTCAAATATTAATTTGTTACTAAGTCCTTGGGCTGCCTGTCGTTAAATATTTCCAGGTAGTCAAATTTTTTGATCTGGATCTCCTCCTCCATGTCAACAGACAGGCTATCCACTATCCTGTTTTGGATATGTGTGATCAACCTGGTCAGGTCCATACAATACACCGAAGTATTATTGAATGAATTTTCGGTGCTGTACCGGTGCGGCAAATAACCGGAGCCGCATATATTCCGTATTTTACATGATGAGCATTCCCTGCACAGGCTATTATGGCTTTTGAAATAGAGGCTGGCCAGGTCGGTATTCAGGCCCTCGTCAATTTCGTGGTTATGCACATTGGTATTGGCTTTGGTAAAAGAGGGGCCACAAATTTTTAACGAGTCGCCGGCTTCGTATGATCCGTCTGTTTCAATAACCATTAACTGGTTATCGCCTTCGCCCAGGTCATCTGCAGAAACTTTATGGCCCAGGATCATTTGAACAATCTGGCTGAACTTACGGATTCGTGGTCTTTTATTTTGATTGGAGTCATTATACCACTCATCAAACAAGGCAATAAGCCAATCGCCGTAAGCTGTAGGCGACCCATAAAACCGGGTGCCTGGCGAAGGTGCCGGGGGCAGTTTATCCCAGTTAGAATCGGGCAATAATATATCAAACGACTCGATGCCGATGGATTTATGATGATAGTACAGCTCTTTAGGGTCGGCATCTACGTTGATCACCGTTAATACCGCAGGTGCTCTTTTACTGAATTCAGAATCGCGGGCCAGCTGGTATTTTTCGATCACGCGGTCATATGATCCTTTGCCTTTATGATCAATGCGGTACCTGTCGTTAGTTTCTTTATCACCATCTAAACTAATACCCAGTTTAATATCAAGTTCTTCAAACAGCTGCATCCATTCTTGATCAATGAGCAAAGCATTGGTTTGCACTACGTAAACGATCTTTACATGATCGGCAATGTTTTCCCGGAAGATATCCAGGAAACGGCGGAAAAAAGCTTTGCCGGCCAGTAAGGGTTCGCCACCATGTAAAATGATCGAAATGGCCTGCATTTCGTGCTTTTTTGAAAATGAGTCGATCCGCAGGGCAAGCTTTTGGATGGTAAGGTCGCTCATTTTTTTAGGCTGCATCAAATAGCTGTCGTCGCCCATATTGTACATATAGCAATACGTACAGTTGAGGTTACATCTGCTGGCTATTTTTACAACAAAAGAAAATGATTTAGCTTGCATAGCTTTGAGCGTATATTTCGTTGATGATTTCGGTATAGTTCAGCTTTTCAAGCGGATACAGATCCAGGATCTCTCTCGGAAGATTGTCTACCACCGTCGACTGGATCTCTGAGATCAGTTTGACCAGGTCTTTGCAGTAGATAGACGGATTATCAAAGCCGTTTACCTTGCTGTAACGATGCGGCATATAACCACCGCCGCACATTTCCACAATAGGGCACCTTTTGCAGGTTTCGCTCAGGTACTGGCCATTGTGTACATAAGTGGCCACCAATTCTTTATCCAGGGCATCATCCAAAGCGTTGGTTTTAATATTCAGGTTTTGTTTGGTGATGCCATTTCCGCAGCTTTTCAATACATCTGATGGCTCAATACCACCGTCTGTTTCTATTACCAGTAGGCCATTATCTTTATTGCCTATGGAATCTAAAGATGCCGATGCGCCCAAAACCTGCTTTATCAGCATATCAAACAGCCTGATGTGAGGCCTTGCCTGCGATTTATCATTAAACCAAAGATGGAACATGATCAGCATCCAATCGGCATAGGGTGTAAGTGATTTGGAAAAGGGACCTTTTGCCGGCACGTAAGGCGCCACCTGGTAGTTGGCTAAAGGGAATAACAGGTCAAATGATTCCACATTAACTACGTTGGAATAATGATAGTATAATGCCACCGGATCGCAGTTAAGGTTCATTACGTTAAGTAAACCCACCCTGATCTTGCCGGTCACCGGATGCTTGTTATCTTCTAATTTATTGATACCTGCTACAACCCGTTGGTAGGTGCCTTTGCCTTTATGGTCAACCCGGAACGCATCATTGATCTCTTCGGTACCATCCAAACTAACGCCTATCTGTATCTTCAGTTCATTAAATAATTTGCCTATGCTGCGGGTAAGTAAAACCCCGTTGGTTTGTATAAAGTAATTAGCGGTGAGGCCGTGTTTTTCAAACAGGGTATTTGTTTTATTAACAAAGTTTATAAAGAAGGCCTTGCCGGCCAGTAAGGGCTCGCCACCGTGAAAACCAAATGCAAAAGCGGTTAAGTGATGCTTTTCACAGTGTTCAATAACCCGGGTAAGCATAGTATCAATTACCGCTTCGCTCATGAACTTTGGTTGTTGTAAATAAGTTTTATCGCCCAAATTATACATGTAGCAATAGGTACAGTTCAGGTTGCACCGGCTGGCTATTTTCAGAACCAAAAAATCAACCTTGCTTGTTGGGTTTGATGGGTTTGGTGAGTGGTGATGCACTACCTCTAAGGTTTCGGGTTTTTCTGCTATCTGGGTTTGCATAATTTTTTGAATAAACTGAGTTGTTATAGCCGCTTGTTAATTAAGTTTATTGGTATTTGCTCTTAACCGTTATTTGATGTGCCGGGCTGTTTTTAAAGGCCCGTGGCATCAATGCCGGGGAACCTCTTCAGAAATAGCCGCGCCGACTTTTCTACTTTACCATTGTGCGTTCTTTTTGCTTTTTCGCGAGGCTCGGCAATGGGTAAACCATAATTTTTTAATTGTAAATTATGTAGCCCCCCAATTAATGCTTTAATTTCTCCTGACATAATTTCTATGATTTGGTTTTTTTATTAAAACTAATGGGGTGATGATGGAAACCCAAACTTTTTCGACTAACTGAGCCTACTATAAGACGAATACATAATTCAACGGGGTGTATGATTTATGACCGGTTAATATGTATTTAAACAGATATGATTATGGCTAAAATAGGATGTACAGAACCAGGAAGGTTAAAGGAGCCACATGCTTAAAACCAAAACAGCCGGCATAGTTTATCAATCATAAACCATACCGGCCGTTTAGGGGTAAAGCGGGGAACTACATGCAATCAGCACCTCTGCTGAAAGTTCCGCTTACTGAACCGTGAATAACGCTTGATTTTTCGGTAGTAGCGCCACCAGAAATTGATTCGCCGGCTTCTTTCAGCGCATCATTTTCTAATTTTTTTAATTTGGCATACAATTCTTCCGGAGTCAATTCGTCCAGATTCAGGCGGAAACTGTAAGTTCCTTTGTTTTCTTGTTTTTCTGACATAGCTTGAAAGTTTTAATTTTGAGTAAAGCTAAATGCCTGATACTTTGGGCTGAAACTTTTTCGACCAACTATGTGCTTTTGTATGCAAGAAGCATAGCCAATGGGTGACGAATGGAAATAAGGGATATTGGCGAGGATAGAGTAGTAAGCGCTGAAAAGACAATCGTTCAAAAAGGATGTCATGCTGAGCTCCGTTCGAAGTAGGATGGGCAAGCCTCTGCGCTTTACCCTTCGACGATTACAAAGAAAAAATTCCGGCCTGTTATGGGGCAGACGACTACCCAAAACAAAACGGCCGGCATAGTTTATCAATCATAAACCATACCGGCCGCTTACGGGTAAAGCAGGAAACTACATGTTGTCAGCGCCTCTGCTGAAAGTTCCGCTTACTGAGCCATGCACCACGCTTACGGGTGAAGTGCCTGTACCACCAGAAATTGATTCACCGGCATCTTTCAATGCATCATTTTCTAATTTTTTTAATTTAGCATACAATTCTTCCGGAGTTAATTCGTCCAGATTCAGGCGGAAACTGTAAGTTCCTTTGTTGTCTTGGTTTTCTGACATGGCTTTAAAGTTTTAATTTTTAGTAAAGCTAAGCGCCTGATAATTTGAGCTGAAACTTTTTCGACTAATGGATATCTCTTAAAGACGAATCCGTTTTAAACCATTACAATTTGATTTTTTACCAGGGAAGTTATAATTGTAAGATGTATTGAAAAATTAAATTTTATCCAAACAAAAAGCCTGACCTACCCCCGTAGATCAGGCTTTTTGTTTGAAAACCATCAACTCAGTCGGTAGTTGGTTTTGAAACGATGCTTTTGCTGAAAGTGCCGCCTACAGAACCGTGTATAACACTTGCCCTGGCATCAGTAGCAGCACCGCCAGAAATTGATTCGCCGGCTTCCATTAACGCGTCGTTCTGTAATTTTTTTAATTTGTCGAATAACTGCTCTGGAGTTAATTCATCAAGGTTCAGCCTGTAGCTGTAAGTACCTTTGGTTTCTTTGTTTTCTGACATAGCTTTAAGTTTTAATTTATGGTAAAGCTAAATGCCTGATGATTTGAAGGGAAACTTTTTCGACGAATCAGAGTGTCTTAAAGACCAATGTGTAACATTTGGCGAATGACCGGATATTTGGGATAAATGCGTTTTGAAATAGGCTCTGTATAAGGCTATTATAAAAACAAAACCCGATGCGCAATGATGAACACCGGGTTTTATTTTCAGAAGTAGCGCTACAATTACTGTGAAGCTGCCCTGCTGAAAGTGCCGCTTACAGAACCGTGAACCACACTTACAGAGCTCTGTTTGTCGGCTCCGCCTGCAATAGATTCACCTGCATCTATCAGCGCATCGTTTTGTAATTTTTTCAGTTTGTCGAATAACTGCTCCGGAGTTAATTCGTCAAGATTCAGCCTGAAGCTGTAGGATCCTTTTTTTTCTGACATGGCTTTAAAATTTAGTTTGTTTGTTATGATAAAACTAACCGGGTTGTGTTTTAAAGCGAAACTTTTTCGACCAATCAAAGCAGCATAAAGACTAATAGCGGCTTATACCTGTATGTATTCATGATCAAGGCCCGGATAAAAAGATAGCCTGGTCCGTAGATAAACAGATCAGGCCATCTTTTTTAGAAACGGTTTGTCTTTAGTTAGCTGCTCTGCTAAAAGTGCCGCTCACAGAACCATGAACTACGCTTACTGAACTTTGTTTGTCGGCTCCGCCTGCAATAGATTCACCGGCATCTATCAGCGCGTCGTTTTGTAATTTTTTCAGTTTGTCGAATAACTGCTCTGGAGTTAATTCGTCAAGATTCAGCCTGAAGCTGTAGGATCCTTTTTTTTCTGACATGGCTTTAAAATTTTAGTTTGTTTATGATAAAACTAATCGAGCCATCGGCCAAAGCGAAACTTTTTCGACTAACTGCGCCATCCTTCGGGCTAATGACCAATTATCGTGGATTTGCTTGCTTTAGAACCAGGGAGAGGGTGTTACCTTTTGAGAACCGGGATTTTAATTTATGCCCAAATTTTCGTATATTTATGTCAATACACAGCCCGGGCTCTTTTATAAGAGGTCCGGGCTGTTTGGTTAAAGGATAAATAGCCCCTAAAATAGACTGTTTTTTATGTAGTATATTGATTGTCAATAATTTAATACTTTTTAAACTTTCAAAAGCCACGTTAAAATTTGTTAAAAAGTGTTAAAATGAATGGTTTTGAATGAATTTTAAGTGGTTTTCGACTCGTTTTGTCCCATTTTTAAGCCTAAAAGTGTTAAAACTAAAGCTTTAAAAAGTTTCCCCCGGTGCTGCTCTGCGCCGGTCTTAACACTTGCCCATATAGTATATATACCGCTTCCATTTTATTGGTATTTACATGTAGTTCTTTTGGTAATGAAAGCCAGCTAACCCGCTCATTTTCATAAGCGGAGGGATTATGTCAATTAGTCACCCAAAGCCCTCAGTTGGTCGAAAAAATGAAGGTCTTAATTACATTCTTCGCTATAATTACATAAACAATACAGTAATTAATTAGAGTTAAACATAAAAAGATTGGTTAAAAAATTAAGGACGCTATGAAAAAGGACTTAAATCATTTTAAACAAACACTGGCTGCCCAGGATGATCAATTTATTTTGGATAATGAGGCTTTAACCACTATAAACGGGGGCGATAAAGAGTATAAACCGCTTTATCATGATCCGGAGAAAAAAAACATATGGAGCAAGAGTTCGGTAATTTTTGATCAGGACAATAACTATTATTCAAAATGAAAAAGAAAGACAAAAAATCAGCTGATGCCGAGAAAGACCTAAAGTCATCGGCAATTGAGCAGCTAAAACTCAAAGGAATTGAGCTGGAGGGTGGTGATACCATTTCCGGCGGATTTATTGAAACAATGGATACGGGCGGTCTTCCGGGCTTTATTGAGGTACACGTAGACAAATAAGCCGATGGTTTAAAATTAAACTTGAACATGGTTACTGATCCCTAAGCTAATGAATTTGAATACGCTCGTTTTAAAAGTAGCAAGCAGATGTAATCTGAATTGCACCTATTGCTACGTTTATAACCTGGGCGATTTAACTTATCAGGATCAGCCAAAATACATGTCGGCAAAGGTGGTTAACGCTATTTTGCAAAAGGTATCCCGGCACTGCGAAAAACATAATATCAGGAGCTTTCATTTTGTTTTTCATGGTGGTGAGCCCCTTCTGCAAAGCATGGAGTTTTTCTCGGGCTTTATTAACAAAGCCAGGGAGATCATTAAGCCTCAAACACACCTCCATTTTGCTGTTCAAACCAATGGGGTGCTTTTGACCAAAGAGTGGTGCGACTTTTTCTTGGAAGAAGCCATAACCATAGGCATCAGTTTAGATGGTTATGAGGAAATTCATGACAGCAAACGTGTTGATCATGCGGGCAAGGGATCATATCAAAAAGTTATTGCGGCCATTAACCTGGTTAATAGTTACCAGGGAAGGCTAAACCTGGGAATACTGACAGTTATTAATACCCGGGCAGATCCGGATAAGCTATATCAGCAAATAAAAGGGCTAAATATCAGGAGCTTTAATTTGCTTTTACCATATGCTTCCTGGGATGTTCCGCCGCCGGATTGGGTTAAAAGTAAAACCGTGTATGCCGACTGGTTGATCAAAGTTTTTGACCGCTGGTATTTTGATGATAAGCCTAAACCATCAATCCCAATATTTGAGCAAATACTGGGTTTGTGTATAGGTTTAAAGCAAAGTTCGCAATACTTTGGTGGTGAAAAGCTCGACTTTTTGATCATTGAAACTGATGGGAGTATTGAGGTTTCGGGCGCGTTAAAAGTATGCGGCCATGGCATGACCAAAGAAAATATGAATATTTTGGAAATGGACCTGGATAGCGCGTTACAGAATAATCAACTAAGCCTGCATTATAACAGTCACCAGGAATTGCCCTTTCCGTGTTGTAACTGTAAGGTTGTTAGTATTTGCGGAGGCGGTTTTTTGCCAAACCGGTATAGCGCGGTAAACGGGTTTAACAATAGGTCGGTTTACTGCCATGATTCGCTCAGGTTAATATGCCATATACATAATACACTGATGGACAGTTTGCCGCAAAAGGTTTTAAGTAAAGCAAAAAAGAACCTGCTTTCCTATGATCATGTTTTTAACGAGATACATTCAATGATGAGCTATTAAATAATAATGATGAAAAAGAAATTTAAATTTCACAAGCAGTTAGACCACATGGATTGCGGCCCCACTTGTTTAAAGATGATCGCATCATATTATGGGAAAGATTATTCATTAGACTTTTTAAGGGCTAACTCATTTATCACCCGCCAGGGGGTGAATTTGCTTGGTTTGAGCGAAGCTGCTGAAAAAATCGGTATAAAAACATTAGGTGTTAAGGTTACGATTAACCAATTAGTTGAGGATGTGCCGTTACCTTGTATTTTGCACTGGAACCAGGAGCACTTTGTTGTCCTGTATGATATCCAGTTAGCCAAAGATGGTATCCTTTCCAAGAAGAAAAAACTGAAATTTTTGATCGCCGATCCAGGGCATAATTTGATATCCATTGACCAAGCCACCTTTTCAAAGTTCTGGTTAAACACCGGCGACAAAAAAGGAGTAGCATTGATCCTGGAACCAACCATTGAATTCTATAATCAGGAGGAAAACCAGCAAACAAAATCAAGTGGCTTTAAATTCCTGTTTAAATATATAGCGCCATATAAAAAGTATGTGGTTCAGGTTATTATCGGGATGCTGTTGAGTAGCCTCATCGCCCTGATCTTCCCGTTCCTTACACAAAGTATGGTCGACTTTGGGATACAACGACATAATATAGATTTTATCTACCTGGTTCTTTTCTCCCAGCTCTTCCTGTTTGTAGGCGGGATGACGGTTGATATGATCAGAAACTGGATGTTGCTTCATATTAATACCCGGGTAAGCGTAACTATCATTTCCAATTTCCTGGTTAAACTCATGAAACTGCCTATCAGTTATTTTGAGTCGAAAAATGTTGGAGACATTACACAAAGGATCAATGATCACCACCGGATCGAAACGTTTTTAACGGGGTCAACTTTAAGTACGCTCTTTTCTATCATCAATATATTGATATTCTCGATCGTACTGGGTTCATACAATGTCAAGATCCTGGCCATTTTTGGTATTGGTAGTGCTATTTCTATTGCCTGGGTACTTCTCTTTCTGAAAAAACGTAAAGATTTGGATTATGTACGTTTTCAGCGGATGCGCGAAAATCAGAATACCATATATGAGCTGGTTACCAGCATGCAGGAGATCAAGCTAAACAATTGCGAAAGAACCAGAAGATGGGAATGGGAGCGTATACAGGCCAGGTTATTTAAGGTAAATATCCAAAGCTTGGCATTGGAGCAATACCAGGAGATAGGCTCGTCATTTGTTACCCAGCTTAAAAATATCCTGATATCGTCTACCGCTGCCTTTTTGGTGATCAACAATAGCATTTCGCTTGGGGTTATGCTCAGCATATCCTATGTAGTAGGGCAAATGAATAATCCGCTGAACCAGATTATTGGTTTTGTGCGGAGTGTTCAGGATGCTAAAATAAGTTTGGAGCGATTGAGCGAGATACATGATCAAAGTAATGAGGAGATCGATCTGTCGACCAAGGCCGGAAAGGTAAACAAGGAGCTGTATGAAATGAGCGAAAGTACCGACAATGTGATCAATAGCCAGGTGATCAACGGCAAAACTTATAATACCAAAAGAGGGATACACCTGGATAATGTTTCTTTCCAGTATGGGGGCTCGCAATCTGTAAAAGTTCTTAAAAATATCGACCTGTTTATTCCCGAGGGTAAGGTGACCGCGATAGTGGGCTCAAGCGGTAGCGGAAAAAGTACACTGCTGAAACTGCTGCTGAAGTTTTATCCACCTACAGAAGGCCAGATCACAGTGAACGAATCGGATATATTGGACCTGTCTGCAAGGGATTGGAGGAAAATTTGCGGAACCGTGATGCAGGAAGGCTATATTTTTTCGGATACTATATCGCGCAACATCGCGGCCAATGAGGATACTCCTAATGAAGAAATTTTACAACATGCCATTCATGTTGCCAACATTCAGGACTATATCAAAAAACTTCCGTTAGGGCTTACAACCAAAATAGGTAATACAGGCACTGGTATGAGCGGCGGCCAAAAGCAACGGATATTTATTGCAAGGGCCGTGTATAAACAACCTAAATACCTGTTTTTTGATGAGGCTACCAGCGCGCTTGATGCCAATAACGAAACGGTTATTATGCAAAACCTGCATGACTTTTTTAAGGGGCGAACCGTATTGGTTATTGCCCACAGGTTAAGTACCGTAAAAAATGCCGATCAGATTGTGGTAATGGAAAACGGAACTATCATTGAGGTGGGTAACCATTTGGAATTAGTACAAAAAAGAGGCAAATATTACGAGCTTGTTAAGAATCAATTAGAATTGGATGCTGCTTAAATTTTTTGATTATGCCAGATAGATTAGATTTTGTAGAACACAGTTACGAGGTTGAGGAAATTATAGGTAATGTACCTCCCTGGTTAATAAGATGGGGCATCATGATGTTTTTATTTGTTTTTGGCATAATTATTTTATGCTCAACAATAATAAGTTTCCCATCGATACTGCCGTCAACCGTGGTTATTGACGCCAAGAACCAACCTTTTAGGGTTAGCTGGCTAAAAGATGGCGCTGAGCTATATAAAACGGATATAAAAGATGGCCAGATGGTTAAACCCATGGATACCTTGTTAATTGAAACCAATTCGTCAGGTAAAATTACTTCGGTAATGACCAGCCCGGTGCTGGGTAAGGCCATTGTACTTAAAGGCTCCGAAGATAACCCTCGTAAAAATACCATTATTATCAATCCAACATTAGGGAACTATGAGGTACGGCTATATATAAAGGCAGAAAGGGTTGGCGAGGTATTACCTAATCAGAAAGTAATGATCAACCTGGCCGAATACTCTGCAGCTACATTTGGCCCCTTAGAAGGCAGGATAACCGAAATTATCAGGATCCCGGTACATGATAAATATATAGCAAAAGTAAAACTGATGGAGGGCTTAAAAACCATCAAGAATAAAACCATACCCTTAGCCAGCACGTTAACAGGTGATGGTTATATAGAGCTATCCAAGAAAAATATCTTTTTAAGGATATTCGGAAGCTTATTTGACAGGAACAGCTAAATCTCGTTAATAATAATAGTTATGCCTGCGGACGCGTACACGTTCGCAGGCTTTTTTATTATTTGGGATGCTGATAGTGATTAATTTTATACGGACTACCAGCAACCATATCATAACAGAAAAGCCTCATCAATTTGACGAGGCTTTTCTGTTATGTAAATTGATTAATATATTAATTTGGCGCACTCCATCCATCGCCCCAACCACTACCGCCAGTGTTTTTGGACTCTTTTAACAGCTTATCATATTTTACAGCTTGTTTAGTAGTTAAAACGGCTTTTATTTTGCTTATGGTAGCTGTACGAAGAGGTTTTATCGCAGCTAACATTTTGGTATTATCGCCATGCGCATCTGCTTTGATCTTATCAAATTTTTGGGAAGATCCCTCATATATTTTTTCAATCTTAGTGGTTTGCGTATTATTGAGCTTAAGCTCTTTTTGCAGTTCCTTAGCTTTTTCGGCCGGACTATTGGTACCCGGATGATTTTGGGCATTGCATGCTGTTGTTATCCCAACAAGGATAAAGCATGCTAATAAAAAAATTCTCATGGCTTAAAATTAGAGTTGATTGTCAATTATTTATCTAAATGTAATCTATTTAAACAATATATAAAAGCCGCAATGCCCCCGGTTGTTTTTATAAATATGATCTTTAATTCATTTTGGCGGTCATTGGCATACAAACCGGCGCAGCATGCTGCTTGTTTATGAAAGTTAACTTAGCCAATGGTATGGTTTGATAATGATCTTCACCCTCTGTAATATGCAGGAATTGATTGGGCATAACGTTTTTAAAATGTTGTACGGTATTACTGCCCGCCCATTTAATTTCAATATCATCTATCAATTTTGCCTGTCCTATGCCCATTTCCTGCCGCAAAGGCGAAGATCCAAAGCTCCCCCCTGAATTTACATCTTTATAAACACTCCGTTTAACCCCATTGTCGGTAAAGGTTAACTTAATATGACTACCTATAGCTGCTTTATTTGCCTTAACACCATTTAGTTTTAAACTTATCCAATTGTTATTGCTGAGGCTAGGATTCATATATAATGAACTGGTGTAGGAGTCACCAATGTAGGCGCCGCCCATTTCAATAAATATATCCTGGGTACCTGTATTTCTCAGGTCGGCAAATGCTACACCATGCCCTTTCTGCAGGTTACCGGTACGTGAAGATGTGGTAATATCGGCAAATCTTTTCCCCTCGATATTTCTGAAAAATTTATTGGGTACCAGCGATTTGAAGTCGGGGTTGCCTGTGCCAAAATACATATCAGGATATCCATCATTATCAATATCGCCAAAATTTCCTCCCATGCTGTAAACCACTTTATTTAAGCCAGTTTCTTTAGTTACATCGGTGAAGGTGCCATCGTGGTTGTTTTTATACAGGAAAATATTACCCGCTCCCGGAACCGGCGAACCTAAGGCTTCGGCCGCGCTATAGTACCCCAGGGCACGGTCAAACTGGTAGTCGGCTACCATAATGTCTTGCCAGCCATCATTATTATAATCATAAAACCAGGTGGTAAATGATCTTTCCCGATTGTTATCTATCCCGGATTTCGCGGTAACGTCTTCAAAATCAACAGCAGGGCCGGCTATTCCTTTGTTCTTTAATAAGAACTTTTTCCCATCCATAGTTGAAATGAATATGTCGGGGTATCCGTCATTATTATAGTCGGCAGAGGTAACACCTTTTACAAACGCGCTGATATTACAATGGGCAGCGGCAGAAATATTGGTAAATGTTCCGTCGTGATTATTGATATACAGGGCGCAGGCCGATGCGTTTTTTTCATAAATATTGGTTGAGCTTTCGGTACCCACAAATACATCAAGCCAACCATCGTTATTAAAATCGGCCCAGGTTGCAGTTTGTGTTGGGTGGAAAAAGAGCAAGCCGCTGGGTATGGTTACATCTGTAAAAGTACCATCGCCATTATTGCGCAGCAAAGAGCTGGGTTGATTGCCAAATCCATTAGTGAGCCAGGCGCCTCTCAGGATAAAAATGTCTGTATTACCATCATTGTTATAGTCTGTTTGCTGGATATTTAAGCCCCCGGTTATGCCTTTTAAACCACTTTGTTCGGTACGGTCGCTAAAGGTGCCGTCCTTGTTGTTTTGAAAATAATGCATGGGATCGCTCAGATCCCAGCCCGATGTGATAATGTCAAGGTATCCATCATTGTTAAAATCGTCAATAATAACCCCACCGGCCCGACCATTGATATTAAGCCCCAGGCTGCCGGCCATATCCGGAAAAGGCTTTACCTGGTTAGCAGTATCTGAATTTAAATTAGGTATCAGTAATTCTTTGGGTACTTTTTGCGGGTATTGGCCTAAGGTCATATAAGCGATATTGATCAACCATCTGGATTCCAAATCATCCGGTTTGTTTTTTAAGATGGTTTTATAAATTTCAATCGCTTTTTTTGAACCGGTTTGTATCTTATGAACGCCTTCATCTTTGATGGGATAAATACAGGATGATCCGTTATGGTTAAGCATACAATTACTACGCTCCCCTAAACGCATATAGGCTATGCCCAGGTCTGGCAGCATGTTATCGCCCAGCATAAAATCCATTTGATACAACAGGTTTTCATAAATCTTTACGGATTGCTCTTCTTTACCGGCTTTGAGCAAGAGGGATGCTTTTGCAGATAAAATGTATTGATTTTGATTATTGCCCGTCTTTTTAAGCAATGAATCATAAAAAGCAATTTTAGCCTCCTGGTTGAAGGGGTTGCCGGTACTGTAATTCTGCTTGTTAATTTTTTGAAGTATCCGGATCATTTCATCATGTGATGAGTCTTGACGGCATGCTATTATTATAGCGCAGAGTAACAAGACAGATAATACGCAGATTGTTAACCTTTTCATCATATTTATGGGGTTTACCTGCAAGTTCCCGTTAAGGATAGTTAACCGCAGGTATATATTAATATTGGGTTAATGCATAGACTGTTTTCGCATTCCTGATTAAATTGGGCGGAACATACTATTGCTCGAACAGATGTAGTTTTAAATGATGCGATAAATTGGATTAGATGAGGAAATGCGCTGCATTCATTTTAGGAGGTTGCTCTGGAATGTCTTTTTGCTGATAGATCAATTGTTGAACAGGTTGTTCAATGTTTTGGGACAGGCTTTTTACAGGACAATAAAAATCAAATTGTACAAAGCAAAAGTTCAGGTTGTCCTGTAAAATTGATTTGCCATACGGAACGTGGTCTTTCTGGGGGATTGGCATGCCCTGCATACCTTTCGCCTTTAGGATATTTTCGGATGATAAATGAGTGGTTTCATAATTAGGAATGCACATTAAGTACATAGCATTCCGTGTAAGCCTCATTTTTACGTAGTTATAATTGTTGTTTTCAAACTGGATTTGTCCGCTTATGTTTTCAAAACGGTTCCAATCTCTAATGCCTGGTAAATTAACAGGAATAGTTACTTCTGTCAGGTCTTCTACATTGTAAAAGCCTTTGCGTATCTGTTCGGTGAATAATTTGTCGGTTTTATAAACTAAATATTGATGTAAGGCCAATTGCCCACCAATATTAAAAAGGTGCAGAAAGAGTATGAATATAGCAATTTTCTTCTTCAATGGCTAAGAGGTTCAATGAGTTAATGTATAAAAATAAGTTTTTTTATTAAGGATATGTATAACAAGAGGCATTTTCATGATAATTATGGGTTTACCAAGGTAATTGTCGAGAAAAGGAGGGATGGCCTGATAAGAATGCTCATCAAATTAAATAATCAGGTCCATATTTTTAAAGTATATTTATATACGCATATACCCGATCAAATGAAACCTAAAATAATATTGTTGATCATATTTTATACCCTGATGGTGTTCCGGGTATGCGGTCAACAGCCTGGTCGCGAGATTCAGATCAATATAGATACGCTTTTAAATGCCCGGCCGGTAACTACGTTTACACATGGCAAGTTGGTAACCTGGAGCAAGGGTATCGATGGTGATGGACAGGGTGATGGCTACCTCACAATGGCAGCGGCCCTGTTTAATAAGGATAAGGATCCGCACGCGTTACCAGATCATCCGGGGATAGAAGCCACGCCGGAGCATCCGTCAATTACATTGCACTATAAAAATAACGCCGGTACCGGTTACCAGGCCCATTTTGTTTCGGGCGAAGGTAGTTTTGGATTTTACGTGCCACCCAAAAGATATATGGGTATGTATCTGAGCATGACCAGCGCCGAAGGGGGCTCGCAATTACAAATAGAATTAACATATAAAGACGGGGTAGCAGTAAAAGATTTCTGGCTGCCTGATTATTATAATGACATTATTGCCAGGGACACCAGTTTAAGTTACGTGGTACATGACCTGGCTAAGTGGGATAATAAAAACAACATGGCAGAGCATAACCATCATAATATTGATGCCTTGAACATTTATCCCGATCCGCGACGGGTTTTACTGCATATTAAAGTTAAAAAGGGGACTGCCGGATATCTTTTATTTTGGGCTGCTACCGGAGTGCCCGTTAAATAAAATTCTATTTAACTAATACCAGGTTAATTGTAAAGCGTTTATAAAACAATCAATTATTACAATAAATTTGCAGCAAAATTAACGGAGTTTATATTTTGCTTTAAAATGCGTTTAATTGCCTGGTGTTTCCTGCTTTTATTATGGAGTTGTTCGGCCGTGTTTGCACAGCAGGACTCGGTAATTGCTGGTAATACTATTAAGCGATCTATACACCAGGGTGGTAACTCGCTGCTTGACTCTGTAGCTGCAGCTATGCAGTCCCGTAAGATTTTTGTAGCCGATTCCATAGCCATGCGTTACATACATGCACCCGACTCGGCAACCACACGGGAATTTGCGGATAGTTTATTTGCTCATGCTTTATATAGAGGCTATGGATTTTTAGATATTCCTTTAAAATCAAAAGACCTGGTGAGGGATGGGCACAACCGTCCACTGCGTGATCCCTGGATAATCATCATTATAGTTAGTTTGCTTTTGTATACAGCCGCACTTAACATCGCCTTAAATAAGGATGTGGCTTATGTGCTGCAATCGTTTTACAGTAAGCGTGTACTTTCGCAAGCAGGTAAAGAGGAAGGTTTTGTAAGCTCATGGGCTTTTTTGGGCCTTTTTTTACTGTTTTGTTTAACTTGTGGTTTATTCCTGTATCAGCTTGCCGCTTATAAAGGCGTTTATTATGTAGTGAGCGGTACACGTTTATATGTGTCGCTTACGGTTATTATAATAGTGTTGTTTGCCTTAAAGTTCCTGGCCCTTAAGTTTTTGGGATTTGTTTTTGATATGAACCGCCTGGTAAGCGAATACCTGAATATATTGCATCTTACCTACTTTAACTTAGCATTTATATTTTTACCGGTTGTAGTTTGTTTTAGCTTACTTGGCAATCGTTATGTTCCGGCTTTATTGGACGTTACGCTTATAATAACGGTGATTATATTTGTATGGCAATACCTCCGGAGCAGCGTAAATATAATTTCTACTTTTCGATTTCATAAGTTTTATTTATTTACGTATCTTTGTGCCCTCGAAATTTGCCCCGTTTTAATTTTGATAAAGGCATTGAATATTAGAATTTAGGTAGTTTTAAACGAATTGATTTGGAAGACAGAAAGAAAAAGGTTAAAAGTATATTAGTTACTTTATCAAAACCCGAAAACGATAAGAATCCGTATGCAGAACTGGCTAAAAAGCTAAACCTGAAAATTGACTTCAGATCTTTCATTCACGTTGAAGGCGTTCCTGCAAAAGATTTTAGAAAGGAAAAAATAAACCTGAGCGATTTTACCGCGGTTATTTTTACCAGCCGTAACTCAGCCGATCATTTTTTTCGCATTTGCGAAGAGATGCGCTTTGAGGTACCTGTGGAGATGAAATATTTCTGTCTTTCAGAAACTATTGCTCTTTATCTGCAAAAGTATATTCAATATCGTAAGCGTAAAATATTTTTTGGCAAACAAACCGCTGCCGATCTGGCTGAGGTGCTCAAAAAACATTCGGCCGAAAAATTCCTTTACCCATGTTCAGACGTTGCGGCAGAAGAAACACAACGTTTCCTGTTGGAGAATGGTTACAACTTTACACCAGCTGTATTGTTCCGCACCGTTTGCAGCGATCTTTCTGACCTGGCCGACGTGTTTTATGATGTGATCGCGTTTTTCAGTCCGTCAAGCATCCAGTCGTTATATAAAAACTTTCCCGATTTTAAACAAAACAACACCCGCATAGCAGCTTTTGGTGCCACAACACACAAAGCAGTGCTCGAAGCAGGTCTGATCCTGGATATCCCGGCGCCAACCCCAGCTGCCCCATCCATGACAATGGCCATTGAGCAATATGTTAAACTGGTAAACAAATAAATAATTTAGAAATTTATTGACCCCTGTTGCAACTTTTTGTGAAAAGTTAGCGTATTAATGCCAACTAATTCACATTATTGTAATTGGTTTTTTGCCTCTATACGATGTAATAACTTGTCGTTAAAATAACGCGAAGGACATCTATTGACTTTATTTTAGGTTAAAAAAATGTTTTTTAGGTTTGTTAGCGCAAATTTTTGATATATTCGGGGGGCTCATAATGTTATAGTTTATATAACTGAATTTGTTTAAAAATGAAGCATATCTACTTTTTAATAGTTGTTTTGGCGGGCGGGTTATTGAGCGGTTGCAGTAAAGGAGGCGATAGAGGGGAGGTTACCGGTATCCCGCAACGCTCGTTCAGGTCCGAAGTGCCTTATGGTATGGTTTATATACCCGGCGGAACCTTCCTGATGGGACAAACCGATCAGGACGTAACCTTTGCGCAGATAGCGCAAACCAAGCAGGTTACCATAGCTCCTTTCTTTATGGATCAAACCGAAACCACCAATAGCCAGTACAAGCAGTTTGTTTACTGGGTACGTGATTCCATAGCTATTACCAATTACGCTAACGATAATAAGTACTACATTCAACCTAAAGGTGCTGGTGCCAATGCCAATAATAATAACGGCAAAAAATTCATTAACTGGGATTATGTAAAAAAGAATCCTGTTTGGAGTAATAAAAAAGGGCAGGCCAGTAATGCTTCAAAATTACAGGGTATGTATTACCAGGGCGACGACCGCGTTTTTGATCGTAATGAAATAGATGTACGTATATTAAAGTATAACTACTCCATTATGGTACTGCGTGATGCTGCCAATTATAAAAACGATAAATCTAAAAGGCGTTCTGATTTCATTTTACGTGATACCGTAGCTGTTTATCCGGATACCCTGGTTTGGTTGAGCGATTTTTCATACGCCGCCAACGAGCCTATGGTTGAAGGTTATTTTTCGCATCCGGCTTTCCGTAACTACCCGGTAGTTGGTGTAACCTGGCGCCAGGCAAGAGCATACACCGTATGGCGTACCCGTTATAATGATGCTTATAAAGATTCACGCCGCTTACCGCACCGTTTACCTTACAGTTTGCCTTCCGAAGCTCAATTTGAATATGCAGCACGTGGTGGCAGGATCGGTACCGATTATCCATGGGGCGGCCCTTATATTAAAAATGCCAAAGGCTGTTTACTGGCCAACTTTAAACCTGGTCGTGGTAACTATACAGATGATGGCGGAGCTTATACCGTAAATGTGCGCTCATATTTCCCTAACGATTACGGCTTATATAATATGGCAGGTAACGTAGCTGAGTGGACATCATCAACTTATGACGAATCAGCCTCATCATTTGTGCATGATCTTGCACCAACATTTAATTACGAAGCTAAATCAACCGATCCGGAAGTACTGAAACGTAAGGTTGTGCGCGGCGGATCATGGAAAGATATCGGATATTTTCTTCAAAATGCGACCCGTACTTATGAATACCAGGACACCGCGAAATCATACATTGGTTTCCGTTGTGTAACTGATTATTTGGGCCGCGATATTAAAGACAAACGATAAACAAAACTAATTAATAAACATCTACACAAATTATTTCTGAATTATTATGGCAGGGAAGAAAAAACCTTATGGAATAGGAAATGTGATATCATGGGGAGCTACAGTAGTAATCATCGGCTTGTTGTTTAAAATACAGCATTGGCCAATGGCATCTACCTTTATAACCATAGGATTAGGTATGGAAGCTTTCCTATTTTTCTTATTGGGTTTCCAGAGAGAAGATAAGGATATTGACTGGGTACGTGTTTACCCGGAATTAAGCGAAGATTTTAGCGGCGAATTACCAAAAGCAACTACCAGACCAGTAATTAGTAACTCATCAAATACACAGGCCCTGGATAAAATGCTGGAGGATGCTAAAATAGGTCCGGAACTGGTACGCAGCCTGGGCGACGGTTTAAGAACTTTTGGTGACAAAGTTGCCGCTATATCAAGAGTAACTGATGCCGGTGAGGCTACTATTGCTTTTACTGATAAGGTAAAAACGGCATCTGCAAGCTATGATAAGTTAAGCAACGCTTTTGATAAGGCCTCAACCAATTTAGCAGAATTAGCCAATTCAAACGTTGATTCAAAGGCATACCATGAGCAGGTAACCAAATTAGGTAGAAACCTGTCTGAATTGAACGCTGTTTATGAATTGGAACTGCAGGATTCAAGCGCTCATTTAAAATCAATGAATAACTTTTATAAAAATCTGTCTTTAACCATGAACAATTTCAATGAGTCGTTAGATGATTCGAAACAGTTTAAGGAAGAAGTGGGGCGTTTAGCTAAAAACCTGGCATCGTTAAATTCGGTGTATGGTAATATGCTTACTGCAATGAACCAGCCACGTGTTAATTAATATAATTAATAGATTTTTATACAAGCTAATATTTATATAGATGGCCGGAGGTAAGGAAACCCCAAGACAGCGAATGATAGGCATACTATACCTGGTGCTTTTAGGCTTAATAGCGCTTAATGTACCCGATAGCTTGTTAGACGCGTTTAAAAATATAACAAGTAGTTTAGACCAGTCACGTCAAAATGTAACTACCAGTTTACAGAGCACTTATTCGGCATTTGAAGCTACCAAAGGAAAAGAGCAGCCCGAAAAGGCACAGCGATTGGAAGCCCAGGCCAAAGCAGCAAGTAAAACTGCTGACGAATTGAATGGATACATTGAAGAATTAAAAGCCGAGTTAATTAAAAGAGGTGGAGGTATTAATACAGAGACAGGCGACGTAGACGCCAGAGAAAGTCTTGATATATCACCCGAGGTAATGATCAATGCTAAAAAGGCGGATGTATTGAAAGAAAAGATTGAAAGTACCCGTGCACATTTACTGCAAATATTAGGTAAGGATAGTACAGGTGTTAATTTTTCTTTAAACGCCATTGCAACTAAAGGTAAAACGTGGCAGCAGGCCTATTTTGGTGACGGCATTCCATTGGGTGCTGCTTTAACCACCCTGGCCAAGATCCAGGCGGATAATAAAAATGCGGAGAACGAAGTGGTGAAAAAGATATTAGGTAAAATCGATCAGGCACAGGTAACCTTAAATCAGTTTAAGGCTGTTGCTGTTGCACCAAGCAGTTATGTTTTGGCCGGTCAGCAGTACAAAGCTGAGATCTACTTAACTGCGTATGATAAAAACTCTAATCCAGCTATTACCGTAGGTGGCTCAAGCATACCTACTACTGATGGCGTTGGTACCTATACTACTACAGCAAGTGGTGAAGGATTACATACATGGACAGGTAGTTTATCGGTAAAACAGGTAGAAGGTCCGCCTAAAGTATATCCTATTTCTGCTACCTACATGGTGGCTAAACCATCTGCCGTGGTATCGCCCGATAAAATGAACGTATTATATATTGGTGTACCAAACCCGCTTTCGGTATCGGCGCCTGGTGTGCCTACATCTAGTTTACATATAGGCTCATCTGGTGGTGCATCTATAAGTGGTAGCGGCGGTCATTATATTGCCACTGTACACAGCATAGGCACTACAACCATTACGGTAACCGGCGATAAGGGCATGGTTTTAGGTTCATCATTATTTCGTATTAAACGTATTCCTGATCCTAAACCACAATTTGCCGGCAAAAGTGGTGGTAATACCAGTGCTGCAAACTTAAGAGCGCAGGACCGGGTATTTGCCAAATTAGAGAATTTTGATTTTGATGCTAAATTTAACGTAACGCGTTTTACACTGCTTGTTGTAAAGCCCCGCCAGGATGCCATTATATATTCAAGCAGCGGTGCTGAGTTAACAAGCGCTATGCGTTCAGCAATGAATACTGTTACACCGGGTACTACTGTTGTATTTAAGGATATTATTGCAGTTGGCCCTGATGGAACACCGAGAGGACTTGACCCGATTGTAATATCCGCAAATTAAAGGCGTATGAAAAAGAAAATTTTGGTAGCTGTACTTTGCTTAGTGTGCGTTTCGGCAGCATTTGCCCAGAAACGCCCGGCTAAAAAACGTACCAGGAAACCTGCAACTACCACTCAGCAACAACCAGTACAGCAACAGCCAACACAGCTGCAACCACAGCAATCCAGCCAGCAGGATAATGTGGCGAGCCAGCCTCCTGTTGCCGATACTTCAAAGCGTAAAGCATTTGACCCCAACAAGCCTTTTGAAAGACCACTTGATGGGTATTACAAAAAAAACAACATCCTGAATGCCAAGGTTACCCCTTTACCAAACCTGCGTGAAAATGATGTGGTTTTTGCTAAACGTGTTTGGCGCGAAATTGATGTTCGTGAAAAAATGAATCAATACCTGGCTTCACCAAAAAGCAGGCTGATTGATGTTCTTTTGAATGCCATTGCCGCAGGTGAGTTAACCGCCTATGATCCAAGCCCTACAAAGGATGATCCGGGAGGCGATGCTTTTACTGTTCCGCTTTCTTCGGGGGGCGCCAAATCAAAAATGGCAGATAGTTCGGTAGTTGATAAGTTTGATAAAGACGGTAATAAAATAGGATCATCTTTACAGGCCGGTGAATTTAACCCCGATAGCGTAGTGAAATTCCGCATCAAAGAAGACTGGGTTTTTGACAAGCAGCGCTCGGTATTTGAACCACGCATTATTGGTATAGCTCCATTGATCAAACCAAAAGCAGGTACTCTTGACCTGGATTATCAGCCCGCATTTTGGGTGTATTTTCCGGAAGCAAGACCAATTTTTGCTACTAAAGAAGTTGCCAGTCGTAACAGTGATGCGACAGGCCTCAGCTTTGACGATGTTTTTATGAAGAGGATCTTCACCAGCTACATTGTTAAAGAAAGTAATGATAAGGACGAACGCATAAAAGATTACGCACAGGGTATTGATAAGCTTTACGAATCAGAACGGATCAAAAAATCGTTGATGGATTGGGAGCTTAACCTCTGGTCATACTAACCAATTACCAACCTAAATTTTAAAGCCAGAATTCAGAGCCTGCGGGTATTGAGTTTTGGCTTTTTTGTTTAATAAGGCCTTTCTTAAAAGTTGTCATCCTGAGGTACGAAGGATCTTCTTCAACATGCTTGTTGAATAACAGATGCTTCGCTACGGCTACCCATGTCTGCCCGATGTCATTGCGAGGAGGAACGACGAAGCAATCTCCTCGCGTGCCTCTGCTTGAGATGAGATTGCCACGCTGCGCTCGCAATGACATATTCTTTATATCAGCATGACAAAGTAAGGAGTATTTTGACTTTTTAATTTTGACTTGCCGTAAAATATCCTAAAATAGCTTTGGCCTGTTTCAGGTTCACTACTTCCAGCAACATTTCTTCATTCGCCTCACGGATCTTCTTTACCGATTTAAAGTATTTCAGCAGCTTTTCGGCAGTAGTTTTGCCTATGCCATCTATCAGTTCCAGTTCGGTGGCCAGGGTGCCTTTATCGCGGATCTTCCGGTGAAAGGTGATGCCAAAACGATGTGCCTCATCGCGCAGGTGTTGGATCACTTTTAGTGTTTCTGATTTTTTATCCAGGTACATTGGGTACTGGTCATTAGGATAATACAACTCCTCCAGGCGCTTGGCTATACCTATAACGGTTACTTGTTTATCAATACCCAATAGCTTCAGACTGTGCATAGCCGATGATAGCTGACCCTTGCCTCCATCAATAATAATGAGTTGAGGTAGTTCGGTACCTTCATCCAGCATGCGGCGGTAACGGCGGTGTACGGCTTCTTCCATGGTGGCAAAGTCATTCGGCCCTTCTACGGTTTTTACATGAAAGTGCCGGTAGTCTTTCTTGGATGGCTTTCCATCCTTAAATACAACGATGGCCGATACCGGGTATTTACCCTGAAAGTTGGAGTTATCAAAACACTCAATATGGCGGGGCAGCTGGTTCATCCGCAGATCTTTCATCATTTGTGTAAGCAAACGTTCTGTACGGATCTCGGGATTCAGTTTTTCGTACTGGTCTATCTTTTCTTTTTTAAAGAAGAGTACATTCTTTTGCGAAAGATCGAGCAGTTTTTTCTTTTCGCCCAGTTTGGGTACTGTGAACTTAATCCCGGGGTGATCTTCCAGATCAATACCAAAAGGCACAATGATCTCTTTAGAATCACTGTTATAACGACTCCTGAACTCGGATATGGCCAGGGTTAGTAACTCCTCATCGCTCTCATCCAGGCGCTTTTTAAGCTCGATGGTTTGCGTTTGGATGATGGTGCCGTTCATCACTTTTAAAAAGTTAACAAAGGCTATTTTATCTTCAGATGCGATGCTAAAAACATCCACATCTGTTATAGATGAATTTACAACGGTTGATTTGCTCTGGTAGTTCTCCAGCAACTCGAACTTCCGCTTTAAGCGATGGGCAAGCTCGTAGTTATACTCAGCAACCGCGGTTTCCATTTCGCCCTTAAGACGACGTAGTACGGCTCCTATTTTACCGTTCAGGATGTCTTTGATCTCCTCAATGCCATTATCATAATCATCCTCGGTCTGGTAGTTTTGGCATGGCCCCTTACAGTTGCCCAGTTGGTATTCCAGGCAAACCTTAAACTTACCTTTATCGATGTTTTCGCGGGTAAGTTGCAGGTTGCAGGTGCGTAAGGGGTAGGTTTCCTTAATAAGCCCCAGGATATTATGCATCATGCTCACCGAAGCATAAGGGCCCAGGTATTTTGAACCGTCTTTAACAATGCGACGGGTCCAGAAAATACGGGGATAGTTCTCGTTCTTGATGATGATCCAGGGGTAGGTTTTATCATCCTTAAGCATCACATTGTAGCGGGGCTGATGCTTCTTGATCATGCTGTTCTCCAGCAGCCAGGCATCCACCTCGGTATCAACAATAGTAAAGGTGATGTTGCGTATCTTGGATACCAAAACCCGGGTTTTGGCATTTACATGTATGTCCTGGTTAAAGTATGAACCTACGCGGTTGCGCAGGTCTTTAGCTTTACCTATATATATCAATTCCTGCTCACTATCCCAATATTGATAAACACCTGGTTTGTGAGGTATATTTTTTAATGCCGCCCTGTAATCAAACTTCTCCACGGTATTTTCTCGTTTGTTAGGTATTACGTTGTATGTGATACGTTTTACGTTGAATAAAACCTATTGATCAATGCCAATCAACGTAAAACATATAGCGTTAAACTTACAACGTTATTAAAATCCTAATTTTTTATCAACTTCGGTTGTACCCTGCTGTTGCTGGTTGTATTGGTTGCAATCCATTACTATGCTTACGCCGTTTTTGGGTGCGTCAAAGTCGACATTCTTCTTGATGCCTAAGGCGGCGTTGGCGTATACCTTTTTCATGTAGAACGCAAATATAGGCAGTGCACTGTTTGCACCTTCACCCAATCGGGTCGACTGGAATGCGATGTCCCGATCTTCACAGCCTGTCCATAAACCGGTAACCAGTTGTGGCGTAATGCCAATAAACCAGCCATCAGAGTTATTTTGGGTAGTGCCGGTTTTACCTCCTATCGGGTTGCTAAGACCATATTTATATTGTAAGCGGGAGCCCGTGCCATCCTGAATTACACCTTTAAGCATATAAGTCATCACATAAGCGGTTTGCGGGTTCATGGCCTGCACTACTTTTGGAGTATGTGTATATAAAACGTTCCCGTTTTTATCTTCAATACGTAATATATAGGTAGGCTCTGTCCAAAGACCATGATTAGCGAATACCGAATAGGCTGCAGTCATTTCAAATACCGAAGCATCAAATGTACCCAGGCAAATAGAAGGATAAGGCGGCACCGCGCTGGTAACCCCCATTTTTTTGATCAGCTCCACAACAGGTTCGGGTTTAACCTCACCCATTACGTGTGCGGTTACCCAGTTTTGCGAGTGTGCCAAAGCCTGGCGCAGGGTAATAAAGCCGGGTATAGTTTCAGATGGAGATGAGCGCGGACACCAAGGACCGCTGCCATATCCCCTGATAGTATCAGGTACATTATTGATCTTCATGCAAGGGGAGTAACCATTATCAATAGCCACCGCATAGGTAAACGGTTTGGCCGTTGAACCTACCTGCCGTGTACCATTTTTTACCTGATCATATTTAAAATGCTCAAAGTTGGTACCGCCTACCCAGGCTTTAACATAGCCTGTAGTTGGGTCCATACTCATCAAGGCGTTACGAAGCAGCATTTTACAATACACAATAGAGTCGATAGGTTTCATCAGCGTGTCGATGTCGCCATGCCAGGTAAACAGGTTTAGCTTGTCTGGGGTGTTAAAGTTGGTGGTGATATCCTCATCACTCATTCCCTGGGCTTTCAACTGCTTGTACCTGTCTGATTTGAGCATACCCTGCTGTATCAGCAGTTTATAATTGTGAATGCTTTTGGACAGGTTTTTTCCACGCCAGTGATCATTAAACTGTACCTGCAGATCGCGCATATATTGCTGCTGGGCCTCCTCGGCGTATTGCTGCATGGTAGCGTCAATAGTGGTGTATATTTTCAGGCCATCGCGGTCAAGATCATAAGGTGTACCGTCTGACCGGTTAATGTTTTGCTCTTTAAACAGTTTTTGCAGCTCTTTTTTAAGTACCGACCTGAAATAAGGTGCCGGGCCATCAAAGTGGTTGTTCGGGTGAAAATCGAGTCCAAGCGGTTTTTGTTTGTACTCATCGGCCTGGGCCTGGTTCAAATCACCTTTTTCAACCATACGATTGAGCACCAGGTTACGGCGTCTCAGCGCGTTTTCAGGATGACGGATGGGCGAGTAGATACCAGGTCCGTTAACCATACCAATCAATAATGCTGCCTGATCTGGTGTAAGCTTGTCAGGCGTAGTATTAAAGTAAGTACGTGCTGCCGACTTAATGCCATAAGTATTATAGGCGCCAAAATCAACCGTGTTGAGATACATCGTCAGGATCTCCTCTTTGGTATAATGGCGTTCCAGCTTAACAGCGGTTACCCATTCCTGCATTTTTTGAATAACGCGTTTAAATGGATTGGCTGCTCTTTCTGAGAACAGGTTTAATGCCAGTTGCTGTGTAATAGTACTGCCACCCTGCTTTTGTCCGATCAGTAAATGCAGAAAAATGGTAAAGCTCCGGCCAAAGTCAATACCGGAATGGTCAAAAAAGCGCTTATCCTCTGTAGCTACCAGCGCGTTAACTACGTTGGGTGATAGCCCTGCATAAGTTACGTTGGAGCGGTTTTGTATATAATAGGTACCTAATACCTTTTTATCGGCCGATAATACTTCGGATGCCTGGTTGCTCTTGGGATTTTCCAGATCACGGAAGGAAGGTAGCTGACCAAATACATCAAAAATAGTAAGCGCTATCATCAATCCTACAAATACAAAACCCGCTATTACGGTGCGCCATATGTACCAATTGTATCGTCTTATATCCTGTTGCGTTAGCTTGGGCTTAGTGGTTCTCATTTGAATAATTTTTCTGGTAATAGTCAATATAACTATCCACCGTTTTTTGATCGGCTAATTTATCCAGATTTTCCTTGGTAATGATAAAAAAACTGTATTTATCCTTAGGAACCTTCATAATATCCGGCAATACCGGGATAATGCTCTTGGCATATTTCCGGGCATCGCTCAGGCTAAAAAAGCGACCAATGTAAATGATCTGGTTATCTGGCCCGGCGTTTACCAACTCGTGTTTAAAACCATAACCAAAAAAACGGATGCGGTTAAATTGTCCTATCCCAAAACGTGAAGATGCCAGGTTAGTTGTACCCGAAGTTACATTTATAGCAAAATAATAATGTGAGCTATCGCGCTTTGAAAATATCTGGGCAATATTTTGTGCCACAATAACGGGCGGAGCCACCGTTGTGTTAACGCTATCCGGGTTAGCCTTGTTGGCTTGCTGCAGCACGTATGCGGGTTGTTGTATATGAGTATCGCTTAGTTTACCCTGTGGTGCGTTTAGCTGGGTACTGATCTTTGTTGTTACTGAAGCCAATCCGTTCAGAGGCGCATTTACCGGGTGACGGTATTCTGGTGCCTGCGGCGATGGTATATAGGTTTTCCGATACTCCGTTTGTTTTTGATAGGCCACAGGAGGGGTGAACGGGATCTCGTTAGGATCTTCGTTATTCAATACTACCGGACGATTGGCCACTTCGGCCAGGTTGGCATTAATGTAGGCCAGGTGTTGCTGGGCCAGCGGGGTTATTAATACATCATCCGGATATTTTTCAACTATTTGCTTCATATCGGCCATAAATGGAGGCAATTTTTCCTGGTGCCCCGCGGCTATGGCTTTTAAATAAAATAACTGTGCCGAGAAACGATTGTCCGGGTATCTTTTTAACAGATCGTCTGCACTGCTGATCACCTGGGCGTATTGTTTTTGTTCATACAGGTCATATACCTGGTTATAGAATATGTTAAACCCGGCATTGGCATCATTCAGTTTTTTGCTGTATTCCGGATCAAGAATTATTTTGGCGAACGCGGTTTGCGGATACTCTTTCAGGATGCGGTTTTTGTACATGTCAGACTTGGCGGCATCAATATCCGTATACAAACGATACAGATTATAATATATAGCAGGCTTATCCGGGTTATCCGGGAAACGGGCCAACATTTTTTCAAACGCGGCTATTGCCTCTTTTTTATCTTCCAGCACATCGCGGTACAGGTTGCCCAGATCAAGGTAGGCATTGTAGATACGGATATTGGACTGACTAAGCAGATCGGGCGTCAATGGCAGATCGTGAATGAGGTCTTGTTTATAGATGACGTTTCTTAACGAATCGGCCGCTTTACCGGTAACACCCGCGAGTTTGTCTGTAGTTGTGTTCGGTCCAGCAGGTCCGGCGCTTGTAGGTAAACCACTGTTAGAGCGTTTGCTGCGGCGCCAGTTGTCTTCCAGCTTACGGTTTCCCCATTGGCGCTTGAAGGCGGTATATCCCTGACTTACCGCGGCATTATTATAAAAATAGAAGGAGCTTACTACGTTTTGCCCGTTTTGACCATTTTGCCCGGGCTGGCGGTTTAGACCATTTTGCTGCGATTGCGCGTCGGGGTTATTTAAGGTAAAACTATTGCTGAACGGATCACCGTTGTTGGCACTGGCCGCTGCTGCCGCTGCCTCGGCCGCTGCTGCTTTTTCCTGAGCTGCTTTACGGGCAACCATGGCATCAATATGCACCATGCGTGTTTTTTCGTCAAGGGCGGCTAACATTTGCAGGGTATCCTCGCGGGCTATAGTTTGCAGTAGATCGGTCAGTAGCTGCAGGTTGTTGCTCTTTTTAACGATAAGCTGATAACCCGGGTAACTGGGCGACAGGTAGGTAAGGGTACTATCGTAATATAATTTAGCGCCCTCATAATTGGCCTTGTTCTTGAAATCGATATCGGCAATGCGCAGATACGATACACCACGCTGATTTTGGTTTTTAGTGCTGTGGCGTACCGATAGCTTATAGTTCTTGATGGCGTTATCAATATCGCCAGTGGAGTAATATTGCTGCCCGATGTGGTAGTATATCTGGTCAAAGAAATCGATATTATCGTGATTCTTTAATAGTTTACGCAGCTGGTCTAGCTTACTTAATTTAATACCATTGCGGTTATCCTGTATCCGGATGCGGTTTAAATTGGCATTAAAGGCCATCTCGAACGAGGCATTGCTTTGCACAATACGGGTATAACTATCATAAGCATCGGCTGGTTTTAAGTTAAGCTCCTGTAGTTGGGCCAAAATAAAAATCCAGCGCAGCTTTAGCCTGCTTACCGAGCTGAATTGTATGGCCTGTTTGGCATCTTCCTCGGCTTCGGCATAATTTTGCGTGTTGATGTTGTACTGCATGCGGGTTGCATACACATCGGCAGTAAAACTTTTACCCGGTTTTTTAGGGTTGATGTTTTGTACCGCCGAATCAATCACAAGTTTGGCTTTTGGGAGGTTGTTAAGATATAAAAGCGAACGTCCTTCCCAAACCATAGCCTCCTGGGCCAGGGGGAAATTATTCCCAAACGAACGCACCACGTAGCTAAAATATTCTACAGCATCAAAATAGCTGCCCTCTAAAAAGCGGGCTTTGCCCAAAACCAGGTAGGCATTGCCAATGTAATGGCTTTGCTCTTTGATGTTGATAATGGTATTGGCCTTGGTAATAGCCAGCTCCATATCCTTGTCCGGCGAACCGCTCTGGCTGGAAGTATCGGGGTAAACATTCAGTAATTCGGTATAAGCATCAGGGAAGGATGCAGCAAAGCTTTCCTGCTTGCGCCGCAGCAACTCGTTGGCATTAAACAGGATATTGTAATGCGCGGTAAGGTTTTGCATAGAGCGGTTAAGGCCGCTTTGTTTTTCGAGCGAACACCCCGCGATAGTGATAATAAGGGCAAACAGTAAAAATTTACTGTTTTTATACATGGAAGATATAGGTAGTTGCCTCAAAATAAGCTATTGGTTTTAAAAGCATTGCTAAAATACTAAAGATATTATACGATTTTGGGTTTCGGATGTTCGATTTTTCGTTATTGTTTATTTTAACGGTGGTGTTCGAGAGGGCTTCGCTGTGCCAGATTTATTTTGATTTCGGATTTAGTGTTTAGAATTCAGAACTTTATCCAATAGGTTTAATAAATTTGCGCATGGCTAAAAATGAACAGGACGATGAATCTGAAAATGTCAGAGAGGCAAACACCTATGCCAAGTTCAGCGGTGTAGCTTTCCAGATGATAGCGGTTATTGGTGTATTTGCTTTTGCAGGTTATAAAATTGATGAGAGCATGGCGCACCGGGTAAAATGGGTAACGGCTGTGTTATCGCTTATTGGGGTGTTTATTGCATTATATATTGTTATCAGATCTGTAAAAAGTTGAAATTACTACCTACTGTATTATCCTATTTATCGTTTATTATTATCATAGCTGTACCACCTCTGGTTCTTCCTTATATTGGTTACGGCAATTTGCTTACCCCAAAGTTCTGGCTGCTGTTTTTTTTTCTGTCGGGTCTTACCTTTTTAACGGTAATTGCTATCCTGATGGTGGCCAAAATCAACAAAGAAATGTATGCCCAGGCCTTTTTGGCCGCGACGACGGTTAAGCTATTGGCTTGTATGTTTTTCGCCTTGATTTTTCTTTTAAAAAACAAGGTAAACAGGTACGTTTTTGTGGCCGATTTTTTTTATATATATTTCTTAAATATGGGTTTTGAAATTTATGGTTTGTTACGTAACTTGCGCAACCAAAAAATAAGGTAGAAAACTTCATCTAGATGAATAATAGCTCGATTTTGAACTCAAAAATATTTAAACCATTACTGATTTCCGCGCTTTTTTTGCTTTTCTGTGTTAAGCCAACATTATCTTTTTCACAAGAAAAGGCTGCGGAAGCAAGCGAAAAACCATTTGATCCGAAAGAAGTAGTATTTGAACACATCGGTGATTCACACTCCTGGCCTGTGGCAATACCATTTATGGATGAGCACTTTGTTTCATTGCCTATTATTCTGTATACAGATAAAGGTTTGGAAGTTTTTTCTTCTGGGAAATTAGGTTTCCATCATGAAGAAGGTCACGAAGCTACAATTTACAAAGGTGAGCATTACAGCTATAAGCTTGAAGATAAAAAGATACTGGCGGTTGACGAAGCAGGTGAAGTTATTAAAGATGCTAAAGTATATGATTTTTCTATCACCCGAAATGTGATCAGTATGTGGCTGGGAATGATTGTATTATTGATTGTATTTTTTAGTATTACTTCGGCCTATAAAAAACGCGTAGGTAAAGCACCAAAAGGTTTGCAGGCGTTGCTGGAACCGGTTATCCTTTTTGTAAGGGATGATGTGGCTATTCCTAATATAGGTGTTAAGTATGTTAAATACATGCCTTTGTTGCTAACTATTTTCTTCTTTATATTGATCAACAACTTATTAGGTTTGGTTCCCTTCTTTCCGGGAGGCTTTAACCTAACCGGTAATATTGCGGTAACTATGGTGTTGTCGGTAATAGTACTTGTTGTTATTAACTTTAGCGGTAATAAATACTACTGGAAACACATTTTTACACCTGATATTCCATTGTGGCTGTATCCTATTATGGTTCCGGTTGAGATCATCGGTATCCTGTCAAAGCCATTTGCATTAATGATCCGTTTGTTTGCGAACATTACAGCCGGTCACATCATTGTATTAAGCTTAATATCCTTAATATTTATCTTTAAAACTGCATGGATGGCAACAGTGTCTGTACCGTTCGTAGTATTTATGGATTGTATCGAGTTGCTTGTAGCGTTTTTGCAGGCCTTTATTTTTACGATGCTTACTTCCCTGTTTATCGGGATGGCTGTTGAAGAGCATCACCATTAATCTGAATTAATTATAATTATATATACACGTTAAATTATCAAACAATGATTGGAATGATTGGAACAATTGCACAAGCCGCTGCTACAGGCGTTGTGGGCTTACAAAAAATTGGTGCAATTGGTGCAGGTTTAGCTGTTATTGGCGCTGGTATCGGTATCGGTCAAATCGGTGGTAAAGCCGTTGAAGGTATTGCCCGTCAGCCAGAAGCTGCCTCAAAAATTCAAACTAACATGATCATCGCTGCAGCCCTTGTTGAAGGTGTTGCTTTGTTTGCCGTGGTAGTTGCTCTTCTCTAATATTTATTAGAAGGAAAGAAAAAGAACAACCCGGGGCGATTGGCTCCGGGCTTGTTTTAAAGAGGTTAAAAAAGAATAAACATATAAAGTAAATATCTATACATAATTATGGACTTAGTTACCCCCAATCTTGGTTTGGTTGTCTGGACAACGATATCCTTCGCGATCCTGCTGTTTTTACTGGGCAAATTTGCCTGGAAACCTATCTTAGGCGCCCTTAACGATCGTGAACGTTTTATTGAAGATTCACTGTCAAAAGCCGAAGCTGCTAAAGATGAAATGGCCCGTTTAACCAACGAGAATGAGTCGTTACTGAAACAAGCCCGTGCCGAGCGCGACCAGATACTGTCTGAAGCCCGCAAAGTAAAAGAGCAAATGATAGTTGATGCCAAAGAGCTTGCCCACAAAGAAGGTGCACGCATGATTGAACTGGCCCGTGTGGAGATCAACAACCAGAAATCAATAGCTATGGCTGATGTTAAAAACCAGGTAGCTACCCTGTCATTACAAATTGCCGAGAAAGTATTACGCAAGCAATTT
This sequence comes from Mucilaginibacter sp. BGA-UO-ETr-C110, assembly GCF_059567985.1. Taxonomy (NCBI): domain Bacteria; kingdom Pseudomonadati; phylum Bacteroidota; class Sphingobacteriia; order Sphingobacteriales; family Sphingobacteriaceae; genus Mucilaginibacter; species Mucilaginibacter sp. BGA-UO-ETr-C110. Next base: position 4,510,220 of record NZ_JCAQPB010000002.1, on the reverse strand, counting down.
GAAGATCACCAGAAACAAGACGAACTGGTGAGCCAACTATTAAAAGAAGTGAAATTGTAAATAGATTTAAGATATGAGATTTGAGATATGAGACAGAAATAGTCCCGGTCTCACATCTCACATCTCACGTCTCACATCTCAAAAATATATGTCAGAATTAACAGTAGGAACCAGGTACGCCAAATCGCTAATTGACCTAGCGCAGGAACAAGATATTGTTGATGCGATCAAGGCTGATATGGATCTGTTTTTGCATACCCTTAAGGCAAATCCTGAACTTAAAGCTGTTTTAAGTAACCCGATCATCGCCCACATCAAAAAAATAAAAATACTGGATGAAGTGTTTGCTGGTAAGGTGAACAAGGTTACCATCGCGTTTTTTAAATTGATGGTTAACAAAGGTCGTGGTGAGGTTTTATATACTACCGCACTGGAGTACATAAACCAGTTTAACATCAAAAGGCATATCACCAAAGCAAAAGTTGCTTCGGCTACAGCGCTTTCTGCGGCTAACAAACAAACGCTGATTGCTGAATTGCAAAAGACAATTGGCGGTACTATTGAACTGGAAGCTAAGGTTGACCCAAGCCTGATTGGTGGCTTTGTACTAACCGTAGGCGACAGGCAGGTAGATACCAGCATTGCAGCCAGCTTGAAAAAATTAAAGAAAGAATTTGCCGAACAGGCAGCTTAATATTAACACTAAAACTCTAAATAAATTTTAAACAATGGTAGAGGTAAGACCAGACGAAGTATCGGCAATTTTGCGTCAGCAGTTGGCAGGCTTCAAGTCAGAATCTGAATTAGAAGAAGTGGGTACTGTACTCCAGGTGGGTGACGGTATTGCACGCGTTTATGGATTGACAAAAGTACAATCAGGAGAGCTTGTAGAATTTGGCACAGGATTGCAAGGTATCGTGCTTAACCTTGAAGAAGATAACGTGGGTGTGGTATTGTTAGGTAGATCTGACGATATTAAAGAAGGTGATACGGTAAAACGTACCAACCGTATCGCATCTATCAACGTAGGTGAAGGTATGCTTGGCCGTGTTGTGGATACTTTGGGTACCCCAATTGACGGTAAAGGCCCTATCACTGGTCAAACTTACGAAATGCCTTTGGAGCGTAAAGCACCTGGTGTAATCTATCGTCAGCCGGTAACTGAGCCTCTGCAAACTGGTATCAAAGCTATCGACGCGATGATCCCTATCGGCCGTGGACAACGTGAGCTGGTAATCGGTGACCGTCAAACTGGTAAAACCGCTGTTTGTATCGATACCATCATCAACCAAAAAGAATTTTATGATGCCGGTCAGCCGGTTATCTGTATATATGTTGCTTGCGGTCAAAAAGCAAGTACAGTAGCAAACATTGTACGTACACTGGAAGAAAATGGTGCTATGCCATATTCTATCATTGTAGCTGCAAACGCTTCAGACTCTGCAACCATGCAGTTCTTTGCTCCGTTTGCAGGTGCCGCTATCGGCGAGTACTTCCGTGATACCGGAAGGCCAGCTTTGATCATCTATGATGATTTGTCAAAACAAGCTGTTGCTTACCGTGAGGTATCACTGTTATTACGTCGTCCACCGGGCCGTGAGGCTTACCCAGGTGACGTATTTTACCTGCACAGCCGTTTATTAGAGCGTGCCGCTAAGATCAACGCGAATGATTCTATCGCCCAGGCGATGAACGATTTGCCGGAGTCTATCAGAGGTATCGTAAAAGGTGGTGGTTCATTAACCGCTTTGCCTATCATCGAAACCCAAGCTGGTGACGTATCTGCCTATATCCCAACCAACGTAATCTCAATTACCGATGGTCAGATATTCCTGGAATCAAACCTGTTTAACGCGGGTGTTCGTCCGGCCATTAACGTAGGTATCTCGGTATCACGTGTGGGTGGTAACGCGCAGATCAAATCCATGAAAAAAGTAGCCGGTACCTTGAAATTGGATCAGGCTCAATATCGTGAGTTGGAAGCGTTCTCAAAATTCGGTTCGGATCTTGACGCCTCAACAAAAAACGTGTTGGACAAAGGTATCCGTAACGTAGAGATATTGAAACAAGGTCAGTTCGCTCCGGTATCTGTTGAAAAACAAGTTGCTATTATATACTTAGGTACAAAAAACCTGATGCGTAGCGTGCCTGTAAAAGATATCAGGAAATTTGAAGTTGAATTTACCAGCCAGTTAGAGGCTCGTCATCCAGAAGTTTTAGCTGCCCTTAAAGCAGGTAAATTCGACGACCAGATCACCGGCGTATTAGAAACTGTAGCCAAAGAACTGGCAAGTAACTATTAATCAGATGTGCAGATATGCTGATTTGCAAATGTGCAGATTAGCATATCCTCCATTGATTTTTTAAGATTTAAAAACCGTGTAATGTTGCATTTGCACATCTGCACATTTAAAATTTGCACATCGTAAAGAATGGCTAATTTAAAAGAAGTAAGAAACAGGATAACATCTGTATCATCAACCCAGCAGATCACCAAGGCCATGAAAATGGTTTCGGCGGCTAAGTTGAAACGTGCTACAAATGCTATTGTACAATTGCGCCCTTATGCCAATAAGCTAAAGGAGTTGCTGGCTAATTTATCTGCAAGTTTAGAGGATGGTTCATCACCTTATCTGCAGGAGCGTGAGCCTGTACGTGTATTGGTGATTGTAGTAACCTCAAACCGTGGTTTGGCTGGTGCTTTTAATGCCAACGCAATTAAAACAGCTAACAACCTTATTGCCGAAAAATATACCAAGCAATTGCAGGCTGGTAATGTTTCGATAGTAGCTATCGGTAAAAAAAGCCAGGAGTATTATCAGCGTCGTAAGTACAACGTAATTGGTAACAATAACGATTTGTACCTTGACCTTAACTTTGAAAATACTTCCAAAATTACCGAAAGCATTATGGAAGGTTTTGTTAATGGCAATTATGACCGTGTGGAGCTGGTGTATAACCATTTCAGGAACGCGGCAGTACAGTTTTTAATTGCCGAGCAATTGTTGCCAGTACCAAAACCTGAAAAACAAGAAGAGGTAAAAACTGCTAATGTTGATTACATACTGGAGCCTTCGCAAGAAGAAATCGTAGAGCAGTTGATACCTAAAAATATCAAGATACAAGTATATCGTGCTGTATTAGACTCCAACGCTTCTGAGCATGGCGCCCGTATGACAGCCATGGATAAGGCGACTGAAAACGCAGGCGAATTGTTAAAAGCCCTTAAGCTTTCATACAACCAGGCCCGTCAGGCAGCCATCACCACCGAGCTTACCGAAATTGTGAGTGGTGCCGCGGCTTTATCCGGACAATAAAATTTATAAAAGAGTTTATAGTAAAAAGGTCTTCTTGTATAAGAAGGCCTTTTTTGTGTTTGCTTTTTTCTGACCGGTTTAGCTTTCAACAAGCACACGATTACCTACGTCTGATCTTTTATGGTAAAATATGTAAGACCCGGCCAACAGTAAAATAGGCAGGATGATAAAGATCAAAGCCGGCAAAGGTCGGCCCAGGACGATGTTGGAATACAAGGCACCCAATATGTCGAACGCGATACCAGCATAGGCCCATTCTTTCAATCGTGGATAACCAGGAACAAGAATCACCGCGAAGGCCAGGAGTTTGGCAATACCCAAAAACGGCACCAGGTAAGCAGGGTATCCGAGTCCGGTAACTATCTTGACCGAATCAGGGTAAGCGATAGCGTCAAATACCGAACCTACGCCAACCACAGCAAGCAATATACCCGTGCAGATCCAGTAAAATATATTTATCTTCTTCATAACTATTTAGCCGTTTGCTTCAGATCGAAATTGATCATCCATTGTATGCCGAATTTATCCCGGCACATGCCGCAATAGGCTCCCCAAAAGGTTTTGTTAAGCGGCATTTCTATTTTACCACCCGCGGCCAGGCCATTGAATAGCTTGTCGGTTTCGGCCTCACTTTCGGTATTAATGTTGATGTAAAAGTTATTACCCATGGTTAAGGTTTGCCCCATTGATTCTAAGGTGTCGGTGGCCATCAGGTTATTATGTTTACCCATAGGAAGCGATGCGTACATGATCTTTTCCTGATCTTGTTTAGGCATCCGCTCAAAACCGGGACTTTCATTAAAACGCTGAAAACCTGCAAATTCTACACCGAATATGGATTGGTAAAATTTCATGGCCTCTTCGGTATTGCCCATGAAATTTAAATAAGGATTAATGCTGATCATGATTATTGTTGTTTTGTTAAAACAAAGGTAAGCGCTATATCTATTAGACATGATGTGCTAATACGACAATCTTAGGTAGGGTATTGCGACAAAATGGTATATTTAATCATGATCAACATTGCCATCTTAACGCTCAAAAACGCGGTCATGGCCTCCATCGCCGATGCTGCCTATGTATTTGCTACCGTTAATGAACTCTTGGAAAACTCAGGCAAGCCCCCTTTATTCATTGTAAAATTGGTTGGCTTAGACAAAGAGGTAAAATTAAACAATGGTATTTTCTCCATTAAGCCGGATGTGATCATAGATGATTTGCCGCAAACCGACCTGATCATTATCCCATCCATGATGGGTGATGCTATTGCTGCTGCTTACGTAAACAAAGATTACGCGTCCTGGATAATTGATCAATATAAACAAGGTGCCGAGGTAGCCAGTTTGTGTACAGGCGCCTTTCTGCTGGCATTCACCGGTTTATTAAGAGACAGGCAATGCACAACGCACTGGGCCTATGCCAACGAATTCCGGTATTATTATCCCGATGTAACCCTGGTCGACGAAAAAGTGATCACGCATCAGCATGGATTATACTCAAGCGGCGGTAATAACGCGTACTGGAACTTGCTGTTGTACCTGGTCGAAAAATATACCAACCGCGAAATCGCCATCCATACCGCTAAGTTTTTTGTGATCGATATCGACCGCAGGTATCAATCGCCCTTTATTATTTTTAACGGCCAAAAGAACCATGAAGACGATACCATCTTGAAGTCGCAGGAATTTATTGAACAGAATTATAAAGGAAAGTTAACTGTCGACCAGATAGCGGATGTTTTTAATGTGAGTCGCCGTACGTTTGAACGCAGGTTTAAAAAGGCCACGCGGTGCACCGTGGTCGGGTACATCCAACGTGTCAAGATCGAAGCCACTAAAAAACTACTGGAAACCGGTAAACGGTCGATCAATGAAGTGATGTATCATGTTGGCTATTCGGATGTGAAAACCTTTAGGGATATTTTTAAAAAAATAACCGGCATGACCCCGAACGATTACCGGATTAAGTATAACAAAGAAGCGGCTGTTTTATAATACTATTTCAACTCATTCAATACCGCCCTTTTCAATGCCATGATATAGCCACAGTGCAATCCTTCGTGAAATGGCAAAAACTCCATGGCTTCATTAAACGAATTGATGGTGGTGCCGTAACGACTCAACCAGGCAGGGTAATTGGTAAATATATTAGCTTGCATATCGGCCTCCAGGCGATCAATACTGCTCAGGAAAAGTTCTTTAATATGGGCTATCTCTTCTGTATCAATAAAGCGTTCGGGTTTGGTATCCGGCCTGAAAGGGGTGTAGTATTTATCCTCAACAACATGTGGCAATCCTGCACGGGTATAGCATATACCTTGTTGCCCGGATATCAGGTGGGCCAGGTTCCAGATGAGGTTATTATTAAAACCGGTAGGTATGTGGTTAAGTTGCTCGGTGGTAAGGCCCTCAACCTGGGTAAGTATAAACTTTCTGGGTTGTTTTATAAATTCAGATTTGAACATGTTTGGTTTATTTGAGTAAGGCTAAATTATGAAGATTAGATGTATTATTTGATCAAATTACTTAATGATGATTGCGAATACTTTAAGCCTTATATCTTTTATCATACCTTTGCCAATTAAAATTTTAGTATAGTTAATGCAGCACGACAGTTTAAATAATACGCAGGCCCCGGTAAAATATAGCCGCCCTGTTATTTATTTTTTATTGTTGTGGACAGCATTGAACGTGCTGCAGTCGGCTACGCTGGAGCTGCATGCCGATGAGGCCTATTACTGGGTATTCTCGCGCATGATGGATTGGGGATTTTATTATCACCCGCCTATGGTGGCTGTATTTATCCGCATGGGTGATACGCTGATGCATAATGAGCTCGGCGCCAGGTTGATCACTTTGCTATCGAGCACGGGAGCCATATACCTGGTCTGGTTGATGCTGAAGCGATATGAGGTAAGCGCCAAATGGTTTATCCTGCTGATGTCGGGGATACTGATATTTCATGTATATGGCTTTACCGCCACGCCAGATGCCCCGCTGTTATTTTTTGCTGTACTCTTCTATTTTTTTTATCAGCAATATCTCGATGGCGATAGTTGGTTACTGGCTATTATACTTGGCGTTATAGTCGCCTGTTTGCTGTATAGCAAATATCATGGCATTTTGCTGGTTGGCTTTACCCTCTTATCCAATCTGAAGTTATTAAAGCGGGCCTCGTTTTACCTGATAGCGGTGCTGGCTCTGGCTCTATTTGTGCCCCATATCATATGGCAGTATCATCATCATTTCCCGGCGATAAACCTCAATTTATTTGAACGTTCTGAAGGGGGCTTTGATATTACTTACGGCTTTATTTACCTGGCAGCCCAGTTGCTTATTGGCGGACCGCTCATTAGCTGGTTTATATTCTACAAGGCCTTCACTGCCAAAATAAAAGATGCCTTTATGCGTGGCCTGATGGTTAACGCGGCTGGTGTTTTTATATTTTTTTATCTCAATACCTTAAAAGTAAATGTACAACCGCATTACACGCTGATAGCCTTTGTTCCCTTAATCATGTTGGCATTGATCGGTATTAAACAAAAAGAACTTAACCCGGTGTGGCTTTACAGGTTGGCGGTGGTTAATGTGGCACTTATTGTTGCTTTCAGGCTTTGTATGGTAGCCGGTTTTTCGTTTTTAAAGGAAAATAATCAATTGGCCAGCTATTATGGATTCAGGGATTGGGCCAAGGCGGTACAGGCCAAAGCCGGTGATCATTATGTGATCATGAAGGATGAGTATCAAAATCCATCTAAATATTGCTTTTACACCAATTCATTAAAAGGCTTCGGGTACGATTCGCGCTATTACCGCACCACCCAGTTTGATATGTGGCCTTTTGAGGATAGCCTGCAGCATACCGATATATATTACCTCACCGAGGATAAAATAAAAGGAATATCGACAGATAGTATCCATACCAGTAATACCGCGGGTAAATGGCATGGTGGCTGGGTTAAAGACGTGCGTACTTATCAAAAAGTGATCTGTAAACCCGCTGTGGATAGTATGACCTCGATGCCGGGACAGCAGCAGTCGGTAGAGATGCTTATTACCAATCCATATCCTTTCCCAATTAGTTTCAGCAATACCAATACCTTGCATCCGCTTACGGTAGAAGCTTGTTTTTTATTGGGCGAAGACATCGTAGAGATACAATCGGCCCCTCAAAATATTTATGACCTGCCCACGTTAAAACCCGGTGCACAGGTACACTATAATTTTACATTTAAAGCCCCGCTTAAAAAAGGCAATTACGGCCTGTTTTTTTCCTGGCGAACAGAACCGTTTGTAGGAAGCAGAAACAGCACTTATATCAAGTTTACAGTTAAATAATACATCACCCCATGCTTAAAAAACTATACCTTTTTGCAATCATTACCTTTATAAGCAGTACCGCTGCTTTGGCACAAAATAGTCTCGATATCCATTTTAATGGAATGGGTTTTCTGGATAACCGCGAATACAAACCTTTTGTGCTACGTTCACGCACTTACTCGGGTGTGCGTACGGAGTTGGATATGGGTTTAAATATCGATAGTGTGCATCACTTTATTGTAGGTGCCAACGCCCTGCATGAATTTGGCGCGCAGCCTTATTTTGTAAAGGTTAATCCCGTGGCTTACTACAGCTATACCGGGAAAAACTGGTTGTTTAACGCGGGCGCGTTTCCACGCGAAGGTTTGCTGGACGATTACCCACGTGCTTTGCTGAATGATACGCTGCGCTATTATCGCCCTAACGTAGAAGGTTTACTGGCCCGTTATCACAACGAACATTTTACTGAAACCGGCTGGATCGACTGGGTGAGCCGCCAAACCGATACCGAACGCGAGGAGTTTTTATTTGGATTCTCCGGTAAATACCGCCCTTCGCTTTTCGGCCCTTTTTATGTATCGCATTACTTTTTGCTGTTGCATGATGCCGGTCCGGGTATTCCTATCCCCAATGATCATATACAGGATAACGGCGGAGGCCAGATCCGTTTAGGTCTTGATTTTAGTCATAAAACCTTTTTAGATTCGTTATCTGTAGAAGCAGGTGGCATGATGTCATTTGAGCGCACCCGTGGCGTTGATGGCTTTCAAAAACCAAAAGGGTTTATAGCCAATGCTTATTTAGGCTGGCACAAATTTGCTTTGTTTGATGAGTTTTATAAAGGCGATGGCAGTCATATCATATACGGCGATTCGTTTTATCAGTACAAAACCTATAACCGTTTGGATATTATTTATACGCCGTTTTTATTTAACCGTATAAAAGGGCAGTTTATTTTAAGCTTTCACCAGGTACCCGGATCTGCTATGAGCAACCAGGAAGCATTTAGGGTAACGTTTGATCTGGGCCGGAAAACCCTGCTCAAGTTTAAAGATTAGTAAAGAAAGAAATTAACCTTAGTCAGGTATCAAGTTTTAGTATCAAGTATCAAGATTTTAATTCGGTCATGATACTTGATACTAACTACTTGATACTAATTTTAAAACAAATAATATATACTATGCAATTAAAGCACAAACTACTGGTTCTTTTTGTGTTCCTGTTTATAGCTCCTGCAAGGCTATTGGCACAAGAGAATCAATTTTCGGGCTGGGCTGCCTGGTTTCACAGCCAGCGACTATCTGAACATTGGGGTTATTCATTTGACGGGCAATTTCGCTCACATGACGACCTGAGCTATCTAAAACACACGCTGCTGCGTCCATCGGCAAATTATTATTTTGCCAATAACAAGGTAGCGGCCCTGGGTTATGCTTATATAGCCACCAATGGCCGTACCGCCAATGGCGATAAAACCTTCAGGCCCGAACAGCGAATATGGCAACAATATACATACTCACATAAGTTGGGTAAACACATATCTGTAGCACACCGTTTCCGTTTGGAGCAGCGCTTTTTAGGGGAAACAGCTAATAATAAAAATGACGATTACTTTGCCCAGCGTTTCCGGTATTTTGTAAGAGGTATAATTCCATTTAAGAATGATTCGGCTGTATTTACCAAAGGTCCATTCCTGGCCCTGCAGAACGAAGTGTTTTTTAACGTTCAAAATAAAAACCGGGTGAACAAACATTTCTTTGATCAAAATCGAGCCTATGTTGCGGTCGGCTATCGCGTAAGCAAAAAGTTTGATGTAGAGGCCGGTTACCTTAACCAATACATCAACCTGGCCGAAACCTATACGCTGAACCACGTGGCCCAGCTGGCTATTTATACGAGGTTTTAGAGCCTCACCCTGTCCTCTCCAAAGGAGAGGGTACCTGATTAGCATCTTGCTTAAAAACAAAAGAGCGATAGAATTGATTCTATCGCTCTTTTGTTTACCTCCCTCTCCTTTGGAGAGGGTTGGGGTGAGGCCTTACAGTCTGCTGATATCGCCGCTGCCCGCTTTTGAGCTGCTGATATTTTTAGCGCCGCCGGTATAGTGAATATCGCCTGAACCACTTACCGAAGCATCTACTTTATTGCTGGCATTTACAACGGCATCGCCTGAGCCTGCTACGCGTACCGCGGTGTTTACGGTTACCAGGTCGCGGGCGGTAAAATCGCCTGAGCCCACTACACTTACGCTTGAATCATCTGCACGACCAGATAGTTTCATATCGCCTGAGCCGGAGATCCTGCTTTCCAGTTTTTTTACATTTACTTTTCCCAGCATATCGCCCGATCCGGTGATACTTAATTTTAAGGAGTTAGTACTGATACCGTCTTTAAAAAAGATATCGCCAGAACCGGTTACAGAAACGCCGTTCAGATCTTTTGCGGTAACATAGATCACCATTCTTTTATTTCCAAAACTCCAGTTATTCCAGTTGGAGTCTTTTTTACTGTGTATTTTTAATACACCATCCTGTACTTCGGTAACAATCCGGTCAATAACATTAGAAGGTGCTTCTACCTTTACCGACTCAGTTGGGCCCTGTGTAATGTAAACATCAAAAGAACCTGCCAGATCAATAGCGTGGAAGCCGGATAAATGACGATCCTGCGTGCTTTGTTGTATGGTTTTAACAGTAGTAACAGGTTTGGCATAAGTATAGCCAGCGGTTCCTGTTGCTAAAGCCGCAAGTAATAATAGTTTGGTTAGTGATTTCATAGTTAACGTTAATTATTTGTTTATAAGACGCAACATGCACCGATAGGTTGCACTGTTTTTAAAATAAAGTAGGCTTTACAACTTTTTTGCCCCCTCAGAATCTCTCGCAGAGGACCCTGAGATGGTTTACATGTAAACCCATAATATAATGATAAAATTCACATATATAATTGATTTTCAATTATATAAATAAGTGTTAACCATAAATTGTGTAAACCATGTAAACCCAATTTTAAACCTTTTTGTCCCCTCAGTCAGTCTTGCGCTCGTTTGCAACGAGTGCTTAACATGGGTTTGCGTTTAAAACGCGAGAGCGATGCAATCGCCTCTCCACAATAAGCACTCGTTGCAAACGAGCGCAAGTAGATTCAGCATGACTTCTTTCTCTAATACAACTCAATTGCGCGCTACCCCTATGTAATAATTAAAAGTATCTACTTCAATATTATCTTCTGTAGCGCCATCCAGTTTTAATGGTGTAAAGCGGGTAGTTGGGGTGATGAATTGATAATCGCCGCCTTTTACTTTAACCCTTACCGGCATATTGAACTTTTTGCTGCTTACGTTTATCCAACGGCAACGTATTTTATCCTTATAGGTTAAAAACTCCAGGATTGGGATGGTTTTATAATGCAAGTACTGGTCAAATATGGGCGCCAGGTTCATACCGCTTTGTTCGGTAATATAATTTACCACCTGGTCGTAAGTAACGGTTTGATGATAGAAGGTTTTGTTGAGCCCACGCAGGATATTGCGCCATTTTTCATCATCATTTATCACAGTGCGGATCATGTTGAGCAGGTTACCGCCTTTATAATACATATCGCCCGATCCTTCCCGGTTCACGCCATAAGGGCCAACAATAGGCCTGTCATTCTGTATAGCCAAACGGGTGCCATGTACATATTCCTGCCCGGCCTGCTTGCCGTAATAGGTTTCCACAAATAAGGACTCAGAATAATTGGTAAAGCTTTCATGGATCCACATATCAGCCACATCTTTGGAGGTGATATTATTGCCAAACCATTCGTGTCCGCTCTCATGTACCACAATAAAATCCCATTTTAAACCCCAGCCTGTTCCTGAAAGATCGCGGCCCAGGTAGCCATTCTGATAGTGATTGCCGTATGCAGTGCCACTCTGGTGCTCCATGCCCAGGTGTGGGGCCTCCACCAGTTTATAGCCGTCTTCATAAAAAGGATAGGGGCCAAACCAGTGCTCGAATGCTTTGAGCATTTTGGTAGCATTCTCGTTCCATTGTTTTTTAGCCTTATTCAGGTTATAGCTTAGTGGCCAGTAATCCATGGTCAGCTTTCCTTTTTCGCCGGGATAAACGCCATCGTAGTGTACATAATCGCCAATGTTGGCCTCAATATCATAGTTGTTGATAGGGTTAGCCACAAACCAGTCAAAACGGGTATAACCGTCTTTCAATTTGGTCACTTTGCGTAAACGGCCATTGGATACATCCTTTAAACCATTAGGTACGCTGATGCTGATGAGGGCGCTGTCAACCTCGTCATACTGATGATCTTTAGTAGGCCACCAGATGCTGGCGCCAATGCCCTGGCAGGCGGTAGCCACCCAGGGTTTACCTAAGGAGTCTGTAGTATACACGATGCCGCCATCCCAGGGAGCATGTTTGGCAATAATAGGATTGCCGGAGTAAAATACGGTAAACTCATCGGCGCTGCCTTTGGTTATGGTTTGCGGAAAGGTGATGAATACGGCGTTAAACTCCCGTGTATAAGGCAGCTCCTGTCCTTTGTAAACTACCTTGTCAACCTTTAGGTTAGCAAACAGGTCGAACTGTAGTTTGGTGAAATCCTGTGTGGCTGTAAATTTAAACTGGTTGCTGCCGCTGATGTATTTTTGATCGATATCAAACTTCACATCCAGGTGATAGTAATTGATATCATAACAGGTGCGTAAAGGTGTTAAACTGCCGCGTAGGGTATCGGCACGGGTAAATATTTCACGATTTGCGCCAAGCTGTGCCTGTGCAGGTAAAGTAAATGCGGTCAGGATCAAAATAGCCGACGCGATGTTATATAAATATTTTGTTTTCATGTTAAATTGCTGTGCTTGTAAATTTAATGTCGATCAATCAGCCCCCCAAATATTCCTTCTCCAAAGCTCCTGGGCATATTTCCTGAACAGCTCAGGCCCGCTTTTAAAAGCATCGTCAAAAGTATATTTGCCGCCATCATAGTCGCCCGGCCCCACTTTAACTTTGTTTTGCCCTCTGATGGCATATTTGTTACCGCCCTCATGCATAATGATCTTCATTTCGCCCGGACTGATATCACCGGCGCATAATGTTTTGTACATCAGCCATACTTCGGCTTTGCCATTTCTGTCCAGGTCGGTAACGGCAAAAGTGCCCGGAATGTATATCGCTTCCAGGTCAACCTGGCAGTCCTTCACAAAATCAACCATTTGCCAGTTTAACTGCATACTTCCGTTGCTCTTGATGGTATACTGGTAAGCATAAAGTGCCGCGTCGCGTCCGTTGCCATCTTCGCTATCGCCTTTGGTGTCGGTTATCCCGGTTTCGGTAGTGATCAGTAAATGCTCACCTTCACTATCTGTAAAGCGTACCGCTTTAACAATATCTCCTTTATATTTAATTGATGAAGGTATCGATCTTTTATTAAGCTTGATCACGCTGATCTGTGCCATAGTCATTTGCCCCGCGGATAAAAATATCAGCAGGCCCATGAATTTGATGTAATGCATGCTCATACTAATCTTTCAGGATACCGATATAGTAGTTAAATGTATCTACTTCAATATTATCAATAGTAGCACCATCAATAGCAACCGGGGTAAAACGGGTAGTAGGGGTAATAAATTGATACTCGCCCCCTTTAACCTTTACTAATACGGGCATGGTAAAACCAGTTACGTCAGCTATCCAACGACTGGTCAGTTTACCGTCTCTGGTGGCAAACTCCAGCGTTGGCAGGTTTTTATAATGCAGGTACTGGTCAAACACTGGGAGTAATTTTTTGCCCGATTGTTCGGTGATATAGTTAACCACCTGATCATAAGTAACGGTTTGATGATAAAATGTTTTATTTAAGCCGCGTAGGATCCCGCGCCATTTTTCATCATCATTGATCATAGTGCGCACCATATTAAGCAATACCGCACCTTTGGGGTACATATCGCCGGAGCCTTCTTTGTTTACATTATAAACGCCAACAATAGGGCTATCGTTCCCAATCCCTATTCTGAGCCCTTTGTTGTATTCCTGGCCTGCTTTTTTGCCCCAGTTGTTTTCAATAAACAACGATTCGGAATAACAGGTAAAGCCTTCATGGATCCACATATCTGCCAGATCTTTACCGGTGATGTTGTTGCCAAACCATTCATGGCCGCTTTCGTGAACTATAATATAATCCCACTTAAGTCCCCAGCCCGTGCCCGACATATCATAACCCAGGTAGCCATTCAAATAGTGGTTACCATAAGCGGTAGCGCTCTGGTGCTCCATACCTAAATGCGGTGTTTCCACCAGTTTGTAGCCATCCTCGTAAAACGGATAAGGGCCAAACCAGTGTTCAAAAGCTTTGAGCATGGGCTTTACGTTTTCGGCAAATTGCTTTTTGGCTTTTTCCAAACTGGCAGGCAGTACCCAGAAATCAAGGCTGAGTTTGCCTTTTTCGCCATCGTACGTATCGCTGAAGTGGGTATAATCGCCAATGTTGGCTACTACATCATAATTGTTAATGGGGTTGGCCACAAACCAATCAAAGCGGGTATAGCCATCTTTGAGCGGAGTAACTTTACGCAGCCTGCCGTTTGATACATCTTTTAATCCTTTAGGTACGCTGATGCTGATCATCATACTGTCAACCTCGTCGCTCAGGTGATCTTTATTGGGCCACCAGATGCTGGCGCCTATACCTTCGCAAGCGGTAGCTACCCAGGGTTTGCCCAGGGAATCTTTTTTAAATACAAGGCCACCATCCCAGGGGGCGTTAATAGCCACCGTTGGTTTGCCCGAATAGTATACGGTAAATTCGTCCTTACTGCCTTTGGCAATCGTTTGCGGAAATGTAACAAAAACGGCGTTAGCATCGCGGGTGTAAGGCAGGTTTTTACCTTTATACACTACTTTATCTACATTCAGGTTGGCAAACAGATCAAACTGTAATTTGGTAAAATCTTCCGTGGCAGTAAATTTAAATTGATTGCTGCCGCTGATGGCTCGTTGATCGATATTAACCTTCACATCAAGGTGGTAATAGTTAATATCATAACAGGAACGTAATGGTGAAAGGCTACCGCGCAGGGTGTCTGCATGTGTGTATTTTTCTTTCTCTTGTAAAAGCTGGGCTTTGGCAATAACCGGGAGGAATAATACGATTGCCCCCAATATAAACTGATAATTCAGTTTAATTAATGATGAGTTGTTCATTGTAACGGATCAGTCAATGTTTAAATGAACCTAAATCTACAAATATCTTGTGATTAAGTTTATTTTTAAAGATAAGTTGCTTTTAAATTCACCCCAAAAGGGGGGCATTTTAAGAAAAAGGCCCTCCTCTATTTGGAGAAGGGCCGGTGTAATGTTTTATTTCAATACTTCCACATCAATAAAGCTGTCGTTATAAACAGTTTCGGTGGCTTTGATATAATCGCTTTCGTTGGCCTTGTAAGGGTTCTCCACAAACTTTTGCGGATTACGCGCTATGATCGGGAACCAGGTGCTTTGTACCTGGATCATGATGCGGTGACCTTTTTTAAAGGTGTGTAGCACATCCTGCAGCCGGAAGTTAACATCGGTTTTTTGGTTGGCTACCAAAGCCTCGGGTTTCTCGAAGCTATTGCGGAAACGCGCCGGCATTACTTCTGAGCGTACCATTTGCCAGTAATTGCTCAGGATGATGTTTTTGTTGGGCATGTACGGGTTGTTAGGCTCATCGGCAGGGTAAACATCAATCAGTTTTACCACAAAATCGGCATCGGTACCGGTAGTAGCTATTTTTAGATGAGCCATGATCTCGCCGCCAAGAGTTACGTCGTCATTTAATACATCAGTCTGGTAAACCAATACATCCGGGCGACGACCAGCAAATCGCTGATCTTCGCTCATATAATTGTGCGGGGTAAAGCCCATGGTAGTGGTATTATCCTCGGTATACGGAACCGGTTTAAGTGGGTCGCTTATATAGGATACCGAACCGGTTGTGGCTGGCTGCGCATCTGCCAGTTTACCATCGGCACCCAGATACATTTTTTGGTGAACGGCATTTGGAGCCGGCCATTTATCAAAAGTAGCCCATTCTTTTTTGCCGGTATTATACATATAAGCATTTGGCAGACCTGAATTTTTATCGCCATTACCTTTCAGGAAATGGTTGAAGAATTTGGCTTCGATATTTTTTTGGTAAAAAGTAGCGATGCTATCGCCAAAGTAAACGTTGCTGTGCATGGTATGCCCGGTTTCGCGCGACCAGCGGCCGTGCCCAAACGGCCCCATCACAATAGTATTATAGGCATTAGGATCGGTTTTGTTGATGGTTTTATAAATAGCCAGCGGACCGGTCAGATCTTCGGCATCAAACCAGCCGCCTACCAGCATTACCGCTGGTTTTACTTTGCCATAGTGCTTTAGCAGACCGCGTTTTTGCCAAAATTCATCATAATTAGGGTGGTTGATGGTTTCCTGCCAGAAGAAATTGTCGTGATAAAATTTATCGGCATTTTTTAGCGGACCAAGATCCAATAGGTATTGATATCCATCTTTGCTATTGGGTTTAAGCATGGTGTACCAGGCTTTGCTGGTGGTATCGGTTTTCTGAACACCAAAAACGGGAAAGGTGAAAAAGTAACCTTCCAGAAATGCACCGTTATGATGAAAATCGTCAAAAAAGAAATCGGATATAGGGGCTTGTGGCGATGACGCTTTTAATGCCGGATGGTTTGACAGGATACCCGCAGCGGTGTAAAAGCCGGGGTAAGATATACCATACTGGCCAACCTTGCCATTGTTGCCGGCAACATTTCTAACCAGCCAGTCAATGGTGTCATAAGTATCAGAACCCTCATCAACGTCGGTTTTACTTTTTTTGTTGTCGATAACCGGGGTCATGTTGGTCCAGGTACCCTCGCTTTTCCAGCGGCCACGCACATCCTGGTATACAAAAATGTAACCCTCTTTCATGATAATTTCCGATGGGCCCAGGCGTGCCGGATATTTATCTTCGCCATACGGTGCAACGCTGTAACAGGTACGCTGCATCAAGATGGGGTACTTGTTTTTGGCTGAAGCATCCTTCGGCGTATAAATGGAGGTAAAAAGCTTTTTACCATCGCGCATGGTGATGTACACGTCTTTTTTGGTAAAATGTTCTTTTACATAGTCGCTTTGAGCAAAAGCGTTAATGCTGCACATCAATAACAGTGCAAAAAATGAGTAAACTTTTTTCATGAGATCAGTCAGTTTAAACGCCTAATTTAGCAAGTAAATCGTTAATTCAATTTATTATTGCAACACTGTTACAATAAAGTTAAAAAACGGCCTCAAACATCATTTTGTATATTTATCTACCTTATTTATGTCATCATTCCCAGCTCAGTATTCCACCTTATCTGCCCTTGCTTTAAAAGATTATATAACAGCAGCGTATGGTATAAACCTAATAAGCTGCAAATATTTACTGCGAGGCGTAAGCGATACTTATGTTTTAGAAGCAGCCGATTCAAAATATATTTTAAAAATTTACCGCGACCGGCACCGCTCATTAACCGAAATACAGGGTGAAGTGGAATTGCTGAATATGTTGAAAGAGTATGGTGCCAAGGTATCGTACCCGTTGATCGATATTTTTGGCAGCCAGATACAAAAGTTTGATGCCGCAGAAGGTACCCGCTACGGCATTGTGTTTTCTTATGCCGAAGGTAAGGTGAGCCTTGATCTGTCGGATGAGCAGCTAAAAACCGTAGGCCGTGAAATGGCAACGGTTCATAACATCACCTCGGTGGTGAAGCTGAACTATAAAAGAAAAGCTTATACCATTGATACCACACTAACCGGACCCTTAAAAGTTCTGAAGCCTGCCTTTGCCGACCTTCCGGATGAATACACTTATTTAAAGGAAACAGCCATGCAGGTAATTCAAAAGCTCAATACGTTTGATACAAAGAAATTTAGCTATGGATACTGCCAGTATGATTTTTTACCTAAGAACTTTCATTTTGACGATAATGACAGGATCACCTTTTTTGATTTCGATTTTGCTGGACAAGGTTACCTGGCAAACGATCTGATGTCGTTCTTTGTGCATTTTTTTATGCATGTATTTACCGGCAAATTAACCGATGAAGAAGCTGACCGCATGTTTAAGGTTTTTATATCAGCCTACCGTGAAGTAAGACCAGTATCAGATGACGAGATAAAAGCTATTCCTTACCTCGGTGTAGGTTTCTGGATATTTTACCTGGGCTTTCAATATGAGAACTTCGATGATTGGTCGAACCCGTTTTTTGGCCCGAAATTTATAAAAGACAGGGTTGCGCTGATAAAAGTGTGGACAGATAAGTATTGCGAATTTTGACTATTAATCTATAAAATAATAGCCTAATAACCATTAACTTTGCCAACCACAAAATACAAACTTATGCAATATGATGTTATCGTTATCGGTTCGGGCCCAGGTGGCTATGTAGCCGCTATACGTTGTGCCCAGCTTGGTTTAAAAACCGCGATTGTTGAAAAATATGCTACTCTTGGCGGTACCTGCCTTAATGTAGGCTGTATCCCATCCAAAGCTTTACTGGATTCGTCTGAACATTACCATAACGCGGCTCACTCCTTTAAAACGCATGGTATTAATTTGGATAACCTGAAAATTGATTTCGGACAGATGATCAAACGTAAACAGGAAGTAGTTGATGCCAATACCAGCGGTATTGTTTACCTGATGAAAAAAAATAAGATCGATACCCATTATGGTGTAGGATCTTTTAAAGATAAAAATACCATTATCGTTAAAAAGAGCGATGGCACCGAAACCGAGATCACCAGCAAAAACGTGATCATCGCTACCGGTTCAAAACCATCGGCACTGCCATTTTTAAAGATCGATAAAAAACGTATCATCACTTCAACCGAAGCTTTAACCTTGACCGAGATCCCTAAGCACCTGGTGCTGATAGGCGGCGGTGTTATTGGTTTGGAGCTGGGTTCTGTTTATGCCCGCTTAGGCTCAAAAGTATCTGTAATTGAATTTATGGATGGCATTATTCCCACCATGGATAAAGGTTTGGGTAAAGAGCTGCAAAAAGTGTTGACCAAACTGGGTATGGAGTTTTACCTGGGTCATAAAGTTACCGGCGCTACCGTAAAAGGTAAAGAAGTAACCGTAACCTTTGATACCCCGAAAGGCGAAAAACAGGAACTAAAAGGCGATTACTGCCTGGTTGCTGTTGGTCGTATAGCTTACACCGATGGTTTAGGTCTGGATAAAATTGGCATTACCGTTGAAGAACGCGGTCGTAAGATCACCGTTGACGATCACCTGGAAACCAGCGTTAAAGGTGTTTACGCTATTGGCGACGTAATTAAAGGTGCCATGCTGGCCCACAAAGCCGAAGATGAAGGTACTCTGGTTGCCGAGATCATAGCCGGTCAGAAACCACATATCGATTATAACCTGATACCGGGCGTTGTTTATACGTGGCCGGAAGTTGCCGCCGTAGGTCAAACCGAAGAGCAATTGAAAGCAGCAGGTGTAAAATATAAAACCGGATCGTTCCCATTCAAAGCCAGTGGCCGTGCACGTGCCAGCGGTGATCTGGATGGTTTTGTGAAAGTACTGGCTGA
This sequence comes from Mucilaginibacter sp. BGA-UO-ETr-C110, assembly GCF_059567985.1. NCBI lineage: Bacteria > Pseudomonadati > Bacteroidota > Sphingobacteriia > Sphingobacteriales > Sphingobacteriaceae > Mucilaginibacter > Mucilaginibacter sp. BGA-UO-ETr-C110. The sequence continues at coordinate 4,490,972 of NZ_JCAQPB010000002.1, read as the reverse complement.
CGCTACTACCGACGAGATACTGGGCGTTCACATGATTGGTCCGCGTGCAGCGGATATGATAGCCGAGGCCGTTGTTGCGATGGAATACCGTGCCAGCGCCGAAGATATTTCGCGCATGAGTCACGCTCACCCAACTTACACCGAAGCCATGCGTGAAGCCTGCTTAGCAGCTACTGACAACAGGCCGATACATATGTAAGTTTTACAGTTTGCAGTTTTGAGTTGGCAGTTTGCTTTAACAATAAATTGTAATCTAGTCCATATTTTAAAAGCGGTTATTTAATAGATAACCGCTTTTTATTTGCTTTTTGGTTTAAGATGCTTATATTAAACTAAATTAATAGTTATGAAAGGTGTAAGCTATATCTTATTAATAAGTATGTTGTTTTGGGCATCTTTGAGCGTGGCACAAAACAAGAACCTAAAAAAACATCAGCTTAAATACTTACCCGATATTGATGTTTACGACATTCACGGCAAACACACGACTTTGCGGCAGCTGGGTAAAAATAAAGTGCTGTTTATCGACTCCTGGTTTATACCGTGTCCGCCATGTTTTCGTGAAATGAATGTGCTGCATCAGCTTTATGCAAAGTATAGGACCAATAAAAATTTCAATTTTATAACCATATGCCGTACGGACAGTTCAATAGCCCGGAAATTTTTTGCTCAGGATAAATCAATGGCCCGGTATATAGATATGTATCATGGTTTTAGTCATCTAAAAGATTTCAAGCTCCCGGTGTATTTTATACCTGGTTGTAATGAAAAGATCTATGTGGATAAGGAGTTAGCAAAATATACCCCGGACGATAAAACAAAATGCCCAGATGCCCAATTTGGCTTCCATGGTTATCCAACTATCGTTATTTTTGATAAAAAAGGGAAACTGCTCTTCAAAAAAACAGGTTATGATAATGATGTAGAAGAAGCTGAGAATGCGAAAATTGAGCAGATGATAAAAGAAGCCCTCGCGGTTAAGTAAATGCAGGTATTGATTAACATAGGTATTACGCTACTCAGCATTGCGCTCATGGAATTACTATCATGGGCTATGCACAAATACCTGTTTCACGGCCCGCTTTGGTTTATCCACAAAACGCATCACCAGGAACGCCATAGCTGGTTTGAGTTAAACGACCTGTTCAGTATAGGCTTTGCAACCTTTGCTTTATGGCTGATGTGGATGGGGCATCTTAATCTAGACTATCACTTTTGGATAGGTACCGGCATCAGCATATATGGTATCATCTATTTTATTTTCCACGACTGGTTTATCCATAACCGCTTTAAAGCTTTCAAGAGTAACAATCGCTACCTGGCAGGCATCCGCCGGGCGCATAAGATCCACCATAAATCTATGCAGAAAAATCCCTCGGAAGAGTTTGGGTTACTGGTGGCCAGCAGGAAATGGTTCAGGAGTAATTAAGTTATAAAACACGTCATTGCGAGGTACAAAGCAATCTCTACGTAAGCAGATTAACTATTCATGTTGGCTCTGTATAGTTTAGAGATTGTTTCGTGCCTCGCAATGACGGTATGTTTTTACACCGCTATCACATGTTTCCCCTTTTTATAGCCGATAGTAGCAAAATACAGGATGAACAGGTAAATAGGCAACAAGATCCAGTAGGATGTTTGAGCTGCGGCTTCGGGGCCGAGGCTTACTTTAAATTTATCAACCAGGAATCCATAAACAGGTGGGAATACCGCCGCGCCGGCGATACCCATGACCAATAATGACGAACCGATCTTGGTGAACCTGCCTAAACCTGATAAGGCAAGAGGCCATATAGCCGGCCACATTAATGAATTTGCTAAACCTAAAAGCGCTATACAGCTTATAGAAGCATATTTAGGGACAAATAGCGCTGCCGCTGTTAAGATTACGCCTAAAATAGCCGAGTATACCAGCGCTTTTTGCTGTGAAATATAGCGGGGGATAAATACAATACCTGCGATATAGCCAATAACCATACAGGCTAATGTGCCAGAGGCAAAATATTTGGCGGTAGATAGCGGGATATGGTGAGCAACACCATAACTAATGATGGAGTCGCCGGCTATAACTTCGGCACCTACGTACAGGAACAGGGCAATTACCCCCAATATCAAATGCGGAAACTCGAATACGCTGGTTTTGCCGGAGTTGGCGGCAGCCACTGTTTCGTCCTCATGGTCGGTATCAATTTCTGGCAGGCCCGAAAAGTAGATTAGTACCGCCAATACTACCAATACAATAACAATAAGCACATAAGGCAAAATTACCCTGGAGGCCAGCTCATTCAATTCGGCTATTTTTTGGGTAGCGTCAAGCTTAGCAAGGTTGGCTGTAAAAGCGTCGATATTTTTTAATACCACGGCACCCAGTGCGATAGGAGCCAATACACCTGCAAATTTATTACAGATACCCATAATACTGATCCGTTTGGCAGCGCTTTCTGGTGGGCCAACTATAGTGATATAAGGGTTTGAGGCGGATTGTAAAACGGCCAATCCCGAACCCTGTACAAATAAACCGATGAGGAAAACAGCATAAGTCCTGGTTAATGCAGCAGGAATAAATATCAGGGCGCCAACCGCCATAATGATCAAGCCTACGGCCATGCCGTTTTTAAAGCCAAATAGTTTAAGCAGCCAGGCCGATGGCTTGGCCATTAATAAATAAGCAATGTAAAAAGCGCTTGCAACTAAAAATGATTCGATGTTATTAAGCTGACAGGCAATTTTTAAATAGGGTATCAACACAGAATTTAGCCAGGTTACAAACCCGAAAATGAAAAATAATGCACCTATAATAATAATAGGGTTGATACCCGAACTTTTTGCTGCCGGCTTTTCGGCTTTGATAACAGAATCCATTTCTTTTAGTTAAATTGTTAAGAACTTAATGAAGTTTCTAAAATAATTAAAAAAGTTGGTAGATTGTATTGGGAATGTGAAAATTAGTGAAATTAAATGAGGATATATTCCTCTTATTTAGGTGATTTATATCATTCGTATGGTTTTTTATGGTGATTTTTCTTTAAAAAACAGATTGATAATGAGTTTTATTGATTTATCAAACGTTTGCGTGGCTATTTATGTGCAATACCTATAAAAATCAGGATTTAGAAAAAAAAATTAATTTATTGTGCGGTGTTGGTTCTTCCGACCATCGATATCAGAAATCTTCAATCCAAATTAAAATTCCGAAATTCGGGCGCTTACATTCATCGCCTGCATGAAAATATTAATAGTTAACAATACCGCTATACCGGCTGCCAAATATGGCGGTACCGAAAGGGTGATCTGGTGGTTGGGTAAAGAGCTTAACCGCCTGGGGCATGAGGTTACTTACCTGGTGGCCGAGGGTTCCACTTGTCCCTTTGCTAAGGTGTTGATATATGATCCCGCTGTTGATATGAACCAACAGGTGCCCGATGATATTGATGTGGTACATTTTCATTTCCAGGTAAGTGGCTTTACCAAAAAGCCATACCTGATTAATGTACATAATAACCCGGGCTATGGGCATGTATTGGATCAAAACTCCGTATTTGTATCTGCCGATCATGCTGCCCGCCATGGTTCAACCTCATTTGTACACCATGGTCTCGACCCCGACGATTATCCTAAGCCCAATCTGCAACAGAAACGTACCCATACTCACTTTTTGGCTAAAGCAGCCTGGCGCGTTAAAAATGTGAAAGGCGCCATTGATATAGCCACCCAAAGTCGCAACAAACTGGTGGTACTGGGCGGCACACGTTTAAACCTGAAGATGGGGCTACGCTTTACACCCAATTTAAATGTACGGTTTAAGGGTATGGTGGATAATGACCAAAAGTCGGTCGTGTTGAATGCTTCAAAGGGCTTACTGTTCCCGGTTTTATGGCATGAGCCTTTTGGTTTGGCTATTATCGAAAGTCTGTATTTTGGCTGTCCTGTGTTTGGTACGCCATACGGATCGTTACCCGAGTTGGTACCTGCCGAGGTTGGCTTGCTTAGCAACAGTAAACAGGAACTGGTAGCCGGACTAAAAGCTGTAGATACTTTTAACAACCAGCTTTGCCATGATTATGCCGTGGAGCATTTCACCGTGCAAAAAATGGCCCGGCGCTATCTTTCGCTATACGAAAGAGTTTTAAATGGCGAAACCCTGAACCCGCTTAACCCGACACTGAAGGAAGCATCGCCCAAATACCTGCCCTGGAACGCATAAGATAGTAAAAGTTTTCTAATTCCCTCCCCACGGGAGGGGTGCGGCTGCTATGCGCGTAAAGGCAGGGAGGGGTTTATACGCCGGGTATAAACTCTGCACAATGAAGAAACCCCTTCCTCCCCTTCCCGAGGGAAGGAATCGCACCTGCCTCAGCTTTTGAAAAACTTGAAAAAGGCCAAAATTTTAAAGAATCTTAATCAGACAACAACGTAGTAATATTATAATGTGTTATTTTGTACTCTAAATATCCCTGGTGAATAGTTCAGCAAGCACTTTATCTTCCGCAAATAAAAAGCCATACATCGTAGTTCTGGCACTGGCCATACTGGTGAATATAGCCGGCATCGGCATCCGGTATTTTACCGACGATCCCAGTTTGTACAGCGTGATTGCCCGTGGCATGGCCCAAAGCAATAATTTTACCGACCTCATCTATCATGGGAAGGATTGGCTGGATAAACCGCATTTTCCATTCTGGATGGCCGCGCTCAGTTTTAAGATCTTTGGCATCAATACCATCGCCTATAAATTACCGGCTTTGTTGTTTTTCCTGATGTCGGTGGCTTATACCTATAAACTGGCCCGTAAGTTTTACGATCTGGAAACCTCGCTGATCGCCACACTGATCTTGCTTACCGCCCAGCACGTGCTCATGTCGAACACCGATGTGCGGGCCGAGCCCTACATCATGGGCCTGCTCATGGGGGCCGTATATCACTTTTATAAAGTTAAAGAGCGTTTTGGCTGGGCCGATATTTTATTGGGCGCCCTGTTTACCGCCTGCGCGGTCATGACCAAAGGGATTTACCTGCTCATCCCCATCGGCAGCGCTATCATAGGCGATTACCTGTTTAAAAAAGATCTTAAAAGTCTGTTCCATTGGAAATGGCTGCTGGCCTTTATACTGGTTGCCGTTTTTACCCTGCCCGAAATTTATACCTTATATATACAGTTTGATATGCACCCCGAAAAAGTGGTGTTTGGTAAAACAGGCATATCGGGTATCCACTGGTTTTTGTGGGATAGCCAATTTGGTCGTTTCAACAACAACAGTTTTATCCGCAATACACATGGCAGTATCTTCTTTTTTCTGCATACACTGTTGTGGGCCTTTGCGCCGTGGATGCTGTTGTTTTATTACGCGCTGATCAGGCATATTGGCAAAATGATCAAAGGGGTAAAGCTGCCTGAGTATATTACCATCAGCGGCTCGGTAGTGATGCTGTTGATATTTTCGGTATCCAAATTTCAGCTGCCCTTTTATACCAATATCCTGTTTCCTTTTTTCGCCATCATCACGGCCGGTTTCATCAGCGAAGTGATCCAAAACAAAAACAAGTTCTTTACCATTGCTCAATACGCTATCGTGGTGTTGCTCGTCATCGCGGTAACGGTGCTTAACTTTGTTTACGCGCCCGAACGTTGGCCCGTGTTTATAGCGCTCTGTATCCTGCTCATCGGTATTGCTTTGTACATTTATAAAAACAGCGGCAACCCGCAAAGGGCCTTGGTTTTATTAACCGCTGTGATGGGTTTATGGGTTAATGCTTACCTCATGGGCGTAGTTTACCCCACGCTGCTCAAGTTTAAAGGCGACGTCCACGCGGCTGAATACATTAACCAGCATTATCCCAACGATGAGATCATTGCCGCTTTTGATGTGCCCAATGCTTTCGATTTTTATACCCACCAACCGGTAACCTTTATGAGCATGGCCCAGGCGGCCACGCACAGCAATGCCCTTATCCTGATAGACGACGGATTAAAGGCGGAGCTGGAAAAGAACCACACCAATCTCCGGATAGTGCAGGCATTTTATAATTACCCCAACGAAAACATGACCTTGCCGTTCATCATCAAAACCAGCAGACTGGGTACGTTGGAGCGATTTTATTTGGTGAGGATAGGTAAGGGTTTGTGATGTTAAATTCTGCCTGTTGTTGGTGTCAAATTATTCAGCGCATGGTTCGAGAACATCAAAATAGACGCGCCGATTTAAAAGCTTCCAAATAAGTCGTGATCTTCCTCGCAGTGGGTGTATAACCCCCCCCCCAGCTACCACACCAGCCAACCGCACCCCTCCCGTGGGGAGGGAACTTTAGCTTCGCAGGAGGACAGAAGCCATGAACAAAAAAGCCTGGGGTACGTGCGATTCCTTCCCCCGGGAAGGGGAGGAAGGGGTTTCTGCATGCGATATAATCCCAACCAGTGCACAGCTGAGCTTGCTTTTACCCCTTAATTTCCGTATATTTATATGAGCAATGGCCCGGTTTACTGTTTATCAGCAAACCGGGCCGTTTTGTTAAAGGACAAAGGGGGCAAAAAAGAGATTGTTTTGAGATTAGTTGTTTGATTGTCAATAATTTAATACTTTTTAAACCTTTCAAAAGCCATCAGGAATTTGTTAAAAAGTGTTAAAATCGAGGTTTTTGAATGATTTTTAAGCGGTTTTCGACCTGTTTTGATCCATTTTTGAGTCAGAAATTGTTAAAATTTAAGGTTTAAAAAGTTTTTCATCATAGCGGGGATACAATAACCGCAGGCAATAAAATAAAATTCCGAAATTCGCCCCCAATAAATCCGACATCGAACACCCGATATCCGACATCAAAAAATATGCTGCAAATACAGGAAAACGTATCGCTCAAAAACTTTAACACCTTTGGTATCGACGCTTATGCCCGTTATTTTGTGGAGATAGCCCACGAGGATGAACTGGTGGAGTTGTTTGCCGATCCGCAATGGCTGCAAATTGACCGGCTGGTACTGGGCGGTGGCAGCAACCTGCTGCTGGTGAGTAATTTTGAAGGACTGGTGATCCGTATGAATATCCGTGGGATTGAGCACCGCATCAGTCATAACGATGTTTTTGTGGAAGCAGGCGGCGGCGAAGTATGGAACGACCTGGTGAACTTTTGCGTAGCCCGCGAATATGCAGGTATTGAAAACCTGAGCCTGATCCCCGGCTCAGTAGGTGCATCGCCTATTCAAAACATCGGCGCTTACGGCGTGGAACTGAAAGATGCCTTTTTGAGCTGTCGTGCTTTTGAAATAGCAAGCGGTACTTTTAAAACCTTTACTAAAGAAGATTGCAAATTTGGCTATCGCGAAAGTGTATTTAAAAATGAACTCAAGGGGCTGTACATCATCGTGTCGGTAAAATTCCAGTTATCGCTTATTCCTGATATCAATACACAATATGGTGCTATCGGGCAGGAACTGGCCAATCGGGGAATCACTGCGCCTACTATAAAAGATGTTTCGACGGTGGTATCACACATCCGGGTGTCCAAACTGCCCGATCCATCTACTATAGGTAATGCGGGCAGTTTCTTTAAAAACCCCTTGATTAGTGTGGAGGATTTCAATGTGATCCAGGCAAAATTCCCCGACGTGGTCAATTATCCCGGTGGTGTTGGCTTGATCAAATTAGCAGCTGGCTGGCTTATTGAACAGTGCGGCTGGAAGGGAAAAGTAGTAGGAAATACGGGTACCTGGAAAAATCAGGCACTAGTATTAGTGAACCATGGCGGTGCCACCGGCCAGGAAGTGTACAGTTTTTCGTCGCAAATCATAGACAGTGTGTACACTAAATTTGGCGTTATGCTACAACGTGAGGTGAATATTATTAGTTAAATAATTTTATTCTAATTAAACTTTCACTTTCGTTTCACGTCAATTGTATAACATTCTTGTTACATTAGTTAATTTCAGTGCTTTTTTATTTTGGTTGATTTCTATCTTTAATGTTCTGCTTTTCAGTTTGTTAATTGTCTATATAGTGTAATTTTTACACACTTAATTTTTTCAGAAAAAATCTCTTTCGTCATTGTTCGGGTTAAAAGCTCAATTTTTAAGTGGCATCATGGTTGCCTAAGTGTTGATACAAAACTTTAACAAAATGACAAAGATTGAGTTTAACACCCTAGTACTACGTCAGGCAAGTTCATTAAGGTCTTACGCCCTTCATTTTACGCATGACGCAGATGATGCTAACGACCTTGTCCAGGATACAATGTTGAAGGCCATAACTTATTACAATAAGTTTAAAGAGGGTACTAATTTAAAAGGATGGTTATATACCATCATGAAAAATACATTCATCAACAACTATCGCCGTTTTGTTAAAATGAGCACTTTTGTTACCAAGTCTGACGAGATCTCTTCTCCAAACCTGGTATACAGCTCGACAAAAAATCAAGGCGAAGCAAAATTTGTGATGGACGATATCAAAAGAGCGCTTGACCGCTTACCCGAAGATTATTATGTACCCTTCACCATGTACTTTGAAGGTCATAAATACCACGAAATTGCCGATCATCTGGATATCCCGATCGGTACTGTAAAAACCCGCATCCACGTAGCCCGCAAGTTGCTGAAAAAGAACTTGAAAGCATATGATAACGGCATTGCGAAACCCGTTTACGCGGAGAACTAATATTTATTAAACTCAAATATATATCATAGAAAAACCCGCTTTTTAGGCGGGTTTTTATGTTTTTGATCCGGGTGAGTAATTTATACTGCAAGCCCCGTTTGCAGATCGTAGGTATAGGATGATCCATTGATCACTATTTTTACCCGGTGGTTAGGCAGGAATTGAATAGTGCCTTTATAATCCCAGGTACCATCGGCACCACTGCCTTTGGTAGCAAAACTAGCCGATCCGCTGATGATATCCCCATCTTTTGTTGGATCAATGATAAGCGAGTTGAACGAGAAGTTATAGCTGGAAATAGTTGTTTTTTGTGCTGATGTTTTGGCCTGCAGATTGGCGTAAACATTCATAGAGCCGTTCATAGATAATTGCGAATTTTTATCGCCCGGCGTTAATAGCTTCATGCTGAGTGTTTCGCCGCTTTTAGTCAATACGATATACTCATTTGATGTGATCGTAACATATAAACTATCGTATACACTGATGCCCGAAAGCGCTTCGCCCGTGCACTGTACGTTATATTTGATCTTGTTCCAGATGCTGAATTTGGCGGTATCGCTCAGGTCGAGCGAGAACTGAAACGCGGTATCAATTTTAAAATCGCAATCCGGGCTGTGGGTTGATTGTACTTTCAATCGCCCTTTGTGGTTTTGATCCATATTATCAGGCATATTAGCACCGTCTGCAATACTGAACGAACCATATTCGCCATACAGTATCTGTTTAAGGTTCATCGCGATATTGCTGCTGACCACTTTGGTGCTTACCGTACTGGGATTACTTTTGTTATTATTATTTGCTGATTTGATACATGCAGAGTAGCCAATGGCTATGCAGGCAAGTAGTAAAAAGGTGAGTTTGGGGTACTGTTTCATAAAAAAGGTTTGGTGTTCTTCGCAAATTTAACTTATTATCAATGAATTAAGGAAAAGGGGAGTCAAATTAATTTGTGGGGAAAACCGGGCGTAACTTTGTCGACCGGATCGAATTATCCACAGAACATAATAAACAAAGCATCAATATACTACCAAACTAATAGGTATTTTCTTAATTTCGCAACCTCATACGTGTAAACAATAAAATGGACTATCAATTTAAAGATATAGAGCAAAAGTGGCAGCAGTTTTGGGCCCAGAACGGAACCTTTAAAGCTGAGGATAAAAGCGCTAAACCTAAGTATTATGTGCTGGATATGTTCCCTTACCCATCGGGTGCGGGGCTGCATGTGGGCCATCCGCTGGGTTATATTGCCTCTGATATTTTTGCACGCTATAAACGTTTAAAAGGTTTTAACGTGCTGCACCCAATGGGTTATGATAGCTTTGGCCTGCCAGCCGAACAGTATGCCATACAAACAGGGCAGCACCCTGCTATTACTACGGCTGATAATATTGCCACCTATCGCCGCCAGCTGGATCAGATTGGTTTTTCGTTTGATTGGAGCCGGGAAGTACGTACCAGTTCGCCCGATTATTATAAATGGACACAGTGGATCTTTATGCAACTGTTCAACTCCTGGTATAATAAGGATGCAGACAAAGCCGAATCCATTGCCAAATTGGTGGAACATTTTGAGCAAAAAGGCTCTGCAGGTATTAATGCCGTATGCGACGAAGAAGTTTTGAGTTTTACTGCTGAGGAGTGGAAAGCCCTGGGCAACCGCGAACAGCAAAGTGAACTGTTAAAATACCGCTTAACTTATCTGCGCGAAAGTACCGTAAACTGGTGCCCCGCTTTAGGTACCGTATTGGCTAATGACGAGGTGAAAGACGGCTTTAGCGAGCGTGGTGGTTACCCTGTGGAGCAAAAGAAAATGATGCAGTGGAGCATGCGTATTACCGCCTATGCCGAACGCCTGTTGCAAGGCCTGGATATTATTGACTGGCCCGAGCCGCTAAAAGAAATGCAGCGCAACTGGATAGGCAAAAGTACCGGAGCGTCAGTAAAATTTCCGATTGAGAATGCAACTCAGAACTCAGAACTCAAGACTCAAGACTATATAGAGGTTTTCACCACCCGGGTTGATACCATTTTTGGGGTTACCTTTTTGGTGATAGCGCCCGAGCATGAGCTGGTGTCTGCTTTGACAACGCCTGAGCAAAAGGCAGATATTGAAGCCTACATAGTCCAGACCAAAAAGAAATCGGAGTTGGACAGGATGGCCGATGCCAAAACAGTATCAGGAGCCTTCACCGGCAGCTATGTGTTGAATCCGCTAAATAATGAAAGAATCCCGATCTGGATAGCTGATTATGTGTTGGCCGGATATGGTACCGGTGCCGTAATGGCCGTACCATCGGGCGATCAGCGTGATTATTTATTTGCCAAACATTTTAACCTGCCGATAGTACCTATTATCGACATACAAAATATCGAAACGGAAGCCGACCCGACCAAAGAGGGCAAATATATCAATTCCGACTTTATGAACGGGCTTGCTTATAAAGAAGCAACCGCCGCCGTAATTGCTAAATTGGAAGCTATTGGTGCAGGTAAAGCCAAAGTGAACTTCAGGATGCGCGATGCCATATTTGGTCGTCAGCGTTACTGGGGCGAACCGGTGCCGGTTTACTTTAAAGATGGTTTGCCTCATTTAATTGAAGAGCAGCATTTACCTTTGTTATTACCCGAAGTGGATAAGTATCTGCCAACCGAAACGGGCGAACCACCATTGGGTCGGGCAGAAGGCTGGAAACATCCGGAAGGTGAATATGAGTTGAGCACCATGCCGGGCTGGGCCGGTAGCAGCTGGTACTGGTACCGCTATATGGATGCGCAGAATGATCAAGAGTTTGCATCCAAAGAAGCCATTGCTTACTGGAAAGATGTCGATTTGTATATCGGCGGCAGCGAACATGCAACCGGACACTTGTTATACAGCCGTTTCTGGAATAAGTTCCTGAAAGATCTTGACCTGGTTATTGAAGAAGAGCCGTTTAAAAAGCTCATCAACCAGGGGATGATACAGGGCCGTAGTAATTTTGTTTATCGTTTAATTGATGAAGAAGGTCGCGGAACTAACACTTTTGTATCTCATGGTTTGATTAAAGCGTACAAAACTTCGCCATTACATGTGGATGTGAACATTGTAGAGAACGAGGTGCTGAATTTAGAGAAATTCAAAAAATTCAGATCGGAGTTTGAAACTGCTGAGTTTATATTGGAAAACGGCAAATACATCTGTGGTGTTGAAGTTGAAAAAATGTCGAAATCTAAGTTCAACGTAGTGAACCCGGATGACATTATCAGCCGTTACGGTGCCGATACTTTGCGCATGTACGAAATGTTCCTGGGGCCCTTGGAGCAGAGCAAACCATGGAATACCAATGGTATCGAAGGTGTGTTCAAATTCCTGCGTAAGTTCTGGCGTTTGTTCCATAACGAAGCCTGGGAGTTTAGCGTATCTGATGCAGAACCAAGCAAAGCCGAACTGAAATCGTTGCATAAAATCATCCGCAAAGTAGAGGAAGATGTGGAGCGTTTCTCGTTCAATACTTCGGTATCCAGCTTTATGATCGCAGTTAACGAATTAACTGACCTGAAGTGTAATAACCGGGCCATCCTGCAGGATATGGTGATCGTGCTGTCATCTTATGCTCCGCACATTTGTGAGGAACTGTGGACCTTATTAGGTAACCCGGCTGGTAGTTTGTCATACGCTCCGTATCCAAAATTCAACAGCGCTTACCTGGTGGAGGATGAGTTTGCTTACCCTATCTCTATCAACGGTAAAACAAAAATGAACCTCAATATCTCCTTAAGCCTGGAGCCAAAAGCTATTGAAGAATTTGTTTTGGCCAATGCCGATGTACAACGATACCTGGACGGGAAAGCTCCTAAAAAGGTGATCGTGGTAAAAGGCAGGATAGTGAATATGGTGATTTAAGCCCCCCAGCCCCCTGAAGGGGGAGTTGTAAAATTTGTTGTTAACCCGTTTTTGCCGAAGGCAAAAACGGGTTTTCTTTTTAATCTAATAATTATAAACGCGTCATTGCGAGGGACGAAGCAATCTCTATACTGTACAGGGCAGACAGAAAAGGTTATACTTATAATGTTTGACGAGCTTATGTAGAGATTGCTTCGTACCTCGCAATGACGTGCGGTGGGTAAAGAAACTCTCCAAGTTTACACAGAGTTAATATCTTCTTAGTGTAACATATACATGACAATTGCTAATTTCCTAAAAAAATAAAAGTTTGGGGTGTAACATTTAATCTATTTTCGCCTCCAATTACGAAAATCCTTATAAATGAAACGTTTTTACATACTTATAGCACTTTTTTGTTTTGCACTTTCGGCGAAAGCCCAGTTTGGTGTGGGAGGGAGCGGGCCAACTACTACGGGCCGGATATCGGGCACGGTGATCGACTCAATTACCAAAAAACCAATGGATTATACCACTGTAGGCTTATACCGCAGCGGAGGCAAATCGCCCATTACAGGTGTGGTAACTGATGAAAAAGGCAACTTTAAACTGGATAACATAAAACCAGGAAGCTACAAACTGGTGATATCTTTTATTGGTTATCCTTCAAAAACAATTGACCCGGTAACTACAACAGCATCAAAACCTGATAATAAAATGGGCGCCGTATTGCTGGCTCCGGGTGCTCATGCGCTGGCGCAAGTAAACGTAGTAGGCCAGGCTCCGCTGATAGAGAACAGGATCGATAAAATTGTTTACAATGCCGAAAAAGACCTTACTTCCGTAGGTGGTAACGCTACAGATGTACTGCAAAAAGTACCATTGGTAGCAGTTGATATCAACGGTAACGTATCGGTACGTGGCGATGCAAACGTGCGTGTATTGATCAATGGTAAACCATCTGGCGCTACATCAGCCAACTTATCGGATGTATTAAAAACCATCCCGGCCGATCAGATCAAGAGCATCGAGGTGGTAACATCTCCATCGGCCAAGTACGATGCAGAAGGTTCTGGTGGTATCATCAACATCATCACCAAGCAAAAGAATATATCAGGCATTAGCGGTTCGGTAAGTGGAGGTGTAGGTACACGTCAAAACAATGGTAACGTCAACCTGAACTATAACAAGAACCGTTTTAGCTTAGGTATCAACGCGGGTGGCAACTTAACCTGGCCACAAACCTCACTGACCACCTTTGACCAGGTATTGAAAGATGCTGCCGGTAATGAATTGGTTCACAACTTTAATAATTCAAGCAGCCGTATTAAAAGGCATGGCGCCATTGGTTCTGTTACCTTAGGTTATGAGTTTAATGCTTTTAACAGCATTAACAGTACTTTCAGATTGAATGATGGTGGTTTTAATGTTGATGGTAGCGGTATTAATAATATCGATAACCACATTTCACCTATACAATACTTTAGTAAAAGTATGTCTCACAACCATTTTGGTGGTTTTGACTGGAATATCGATTACACCCACAAGTTTAAAAAAGAGGGTGAGGAAATAACCGTATCCGGACAGTGGAGCCACAGTAATATTACAACAGATTATACCAACTTATTCACCGCGCAGAACCCAAGTCAAACTGGCGATAATAATGGTAAAAATAACGAGTACACTTTCCAGTTAGATTATACCCTGCCTGTAAATAAGGTATTAAAGATTGAAGCTGGCGGTAAAACCATACAGCGCCGTATAAACAGTAACTACGATATATTTGATACAGATAACACAGGAAATAACGCCCTGCGCGATTCGTTAAACTCAAATCTGTATGATTATACGCAGAATGTATATGCCGGCTATGCGGTGTTTACCATTACTCTGCCTAAAAGTTATTCGATATTGGCCGGTGGGCGTGTAGAGAATACCCGGATAAAAGGTGATCCGCAGAATCCGTTCCAGGATGAAAACAGTAACCTGTTCCAAAATCTGCAGCCATTTACATCAAGCTATACTACTTATATCCCAAGTTTAACTATACAAAAACAGTTTGGTAACCAAACGCTGAAATTGTCATACAGCAAACGTATAACAAGGCCAAGCTTGCAGTTCCTGAATCCGTTCATTAACCGCAGCAACATCCAGAATCAAAGTGTAGGTAATCCTAACCTGGCTCCGGAAGTTTCACAAACGCTCGAGTTAGGTTATAATACCTTTATCAAATCGTCGGTATTAAACTTTTCGGTTTATTACAAAAGAACAAACAACCTGATAGAGGGCATTGCCGATACTTTGACCGAGACTATCCGCAACCAAACTGTACACGCAACCCGTACAACTTACCAAAATATTGGCCGTAACAATTCGTTCGGTGCCAGTTTCTTTGGTTCGGTAAACCCTATCAAACCTTTAACTATAAGGGCGAGTATAAACGGCTATACTTATAGCCCAACTATATTTGATGAGTTTGCCAGCAGTGCTTCAAAAGTTGGTACTTATTTCCAGTTCTCTGCATTCGGAAGCGCGTCATACCAGTTTAAAGGTGATTTCCTGGCAGAGTTATTTGGCTTTACCAACTCAGCACGCCGTACCATACAGGGTACCAACCCGGCATTTGGTATTTATGCCTTTGGTATCAAAAAACAGTTCATGAAAAGAAAACTGGCTATCGGCTTTAACACCGTACAGCCATTTGCCCGCGATAAACATTTTGATCAGAATATCAGCAGCGCAAGTTTTAGTCAAACTAGCTCAACCGCGTTTCCGTTCCGTTCATTTGGTTTAACGTTTAGCTATAGCTTTGGTAAAACTACCTTCAGCAACCCTAATCAGCAGAAAAAAGGCGTTAACAATGACGACCAGAAACAAGGCGATCAGGGCGGCCAGGGTGCACCATCAGGCGGCAGATAACATATAGAGTCAAGACTTTTAGAGTCAAGAATAAAGACAATAAAAAAAGCTCCCGGTCATATGGCCGGGAGCTTTTTGTTGTAATAACCATTACGTCATTGCGAGGAACGAAGCAATCTCTATGCTATACAGAGCAAATTTGCATAGTTGACCTACTTACGTAGAGATTATTAATATTGTGTTTGTTTTTATAGGTATTAATGAGCTCCCTCCGGTCGGTTGTCTTCGTTCCTCGCAATGACGCGTTTTTTATTTGTATTGATAGGCAATCTTTATTCCTTGTTCCAATAATCTTTAATCCCTTCAATGGGCTTCTACATTGATGCCGATTTGCTTAAGTAATAGCGAGGCATTAAAAGTTTTACACTCGCCGTGTTTGATCTTATAATCAAATAGCATTTCGCCATCCTTAACCTGGATATCAAAATAAAAATTGCGTACGTAATCAGGGTATTTGGTTTCCAGCTGGGCTATTTGCAGATCGTGGGTGGCTACCATGCCTACTGCCTTTTTAGCGATCAATTGTTCAATTACCGCTTTCGAGCCCAGGTATTTATCCACCGAATTGGTGCCCCTTAGCATCTCATCTATCAGGAAAAATATTTTAGGCTCATTCTCCACGGCACCCAGCAACATTTGCAGGCGGTCAAGCTCGGCCTTAAAGGTAGAGGTGCTTTCGTTCAATGAATCCTTAATACGCATATAGCTGATGATAGTAATGACCGATACCTGCATGCTTTTAGCACACACCGGTGCCCCGCAAAGAGCCAGCACGGTATTAATGCCGATGGTACGCAAAAAGGTACTCTTACCCGCCATATTTGATCCGGTAATGATATCTATTTTAAAAGCATCGTCCAGTTCATAATCGTTTTCAATACGCTTGGTGGCATCAATAAGCGGATGGGCTAATTCCTGAGCTGTGAGTGTATAGGCTTCACGATCATCTATCTGTGGGAAATTCCATTCCGGGTAGTTGATGGCCAGTCCGGCCAAACTAAACAGGGCTTCAAATTCGGCTACTACTTCAAAGGCTGCTTCCAGACTTTGGTTGTTCTGGCGTTTCCAATTCTCAATGGCTATTACCTGGCGTATATCCCACAAAAAGAATAAATTAAGCACAAAAGCGATGATCATATTCAGGTGATAATTGAGCTTATTGATCAACGAAGCCAGTTCTTTTATTTTGTTGGATGTTTGTCCGCTTTTGAGTTGCTGGGCCAGGTCGGTATTATAAACCGTTTGCCATTTTTCGTTTTCAACGCGCTCAAAAACATCGGCATAGTTGGCCAGGGTATTTCCTATTTTACCGGCTATCAGATCAGCTTTTTGGATATACGCGGCTTTAGAAAAAACCAGGCTCATATTGATGAGGCCCACCAAAACGGCCGCTAGTCTTATTATCGGGAAAAACCAGGCCAGTGCCAACAGTCCGGTGAGCAGGTAAGGAGCGATCCTGGTATAACGGTCGAGCCATTTTTCGCCCGGCATGTTCAACGGCATGTACAGGTATTTGAAAAGGTTTGGCAGTTGGTTCGCGTCTTGTTTCAGAGCAAATAACAAACGGGTTTGGATGTCCAGTTTCCAGTTGTTTTTTGCGGCGATCTCCTGAACGGCGGCTTGTCGGGGAAGGATAACTTCTTTGGCCGATGGCTTATCAAACCATTGCGCCAGCTTATTGTTGCCGGTTGAAGTAGCGGTGCGATTTACCAGTTGGTATAGCGAAGCATTGCCAAAAATGTCCAGATCAGAAGTATAATAATGTTTTTCGTTGGCAAACCGGGCTCCATCGTTGTAAATATTGGCATGGGTTTGTATGTTGTCGATCTCGTTGAGGTTTACCTTTTGCAGATCTTCAAAATATTGTTTCTGGCGCTCATACTTGCTTTGGCGCGACACCAGCCAGGCAAACGCGAAAACAAGTACCACGAATGCACCGGCCACAATGGTGAAATTGTCAAACTGTACAGCAATATAAATAGCTACTACAATAAGCGCGAAGATACTGAGCCGGAGCAGGGAGTAGGTATTGGCCAGTTTTTTGTATTGACTGGCTTCCTGACCGGCCGCTGCCGCATGTTGCTGATAATCATTAATAATATCTTGTTGCATGATTGCTGTTAAAAAATTTGTGGCTAAATAAACACATATATTTTAAATAAACGTTTATTTGTTCAATATATGAAGATCACTTTTTTAACCGTTGGTAAAACAGAAGATGCCTACCTAAAAGAGGGTATCGACAAATATGTAAAACGCCTGAAGCATTACACCAAACTGGAACTGGTTGAAATTAACGAACTGAAAAATACCAAAGCCCTGAGTGCCGAACAGCAGAAAGCCAAAGAAGCTGAGCTGATACTCAAAAAAGTAACTCCGTTGGATCACCTGATACTGTTGGATGAAAAGGGTGTGGAGTATTCATCAACCCAGTTTGCGGCTTATATCAATAAAAAAGAGATCAGCTCATCGACCAATATGATATTTGTTATCGGCGGGCCTTACGGTTTTGACCAATCCGTTTATCAACGGGCCAATGATAAAATCTCCCTGTCGCGCATGACATTCTCGCACCAGATGGTACGCCTGTTTTTTGTGGAGCAGCTTTATCGCGCCTATACTATTATTAAAGGGGAACCCTATCATCATGAGTGATCAGATGTGCAGATTTCAGATATGCAAATGAATTTTTTTGATCAATTGTGAACTTCTGATTGATCCCATAATCTTAATCTGCACATCTGAAATCCGCACATCTGCACATTTTGTTTCAATTGTGAACTTCTGATTAAGACAATAATCTGCATAGCTGAAATTTGCATATCTGCACATCAAAAACCCTATCTTTGCTAAATGTCAGCAGGTCACGATCATTCACACGCGCACGGTCATCATCACCATGATCACGCTCCCAAGCTCGATCATTTGAATACCGCGTTTATTGCCGGTATCATATTGAATTCTATTTTTATAGTAGTTGAGGTAATAGCCGGTTTAACAACGCATTCGCTGTCGTTATTAACCGATGCCGGTCATAACCTGAGTGATGTGGCCTCACTGGCTTTGGCCCTGCTGGCCTTTAAGCTTACTAAAGTGAGTGCCAATAGTAAATATACTTATGGCTACAAGCGGTCGACCATCATCGTATCGTTTTTTAACGCGCTGATCTTGTTTGTGGCGGTAGGCTTTATTTTATATGAAGCCGTTGTACGCTTTATGAATCCCGAAGTGGTATCGGGCGGTACCATGGCCTGGGTGGCTTTTATTGGTATTGCTATTAATGGTTTTACCGCATGGCTTTTTGTAAAGGATAAGGATAAAGATCTGAACGTGAAAGGTGCCTATCTGCACATGGCCGTTGATGCCATCGTTTCATTTGGGGTAGTAGTATCAGGTTTGATCATTTATTTTACCAAGATCTATTGGATTGATAGCGTAGTGAGTGTAATTATAGGTGTTGTGATATTACGTGGTACCTGGAGCCTGCTTAAAGACAGCCTGCGCCTGGAAATGGATGGTGTACCTGCCGAAATGGACCTGGAAAAGATCAAAGCCGAACTGATGAAAGGCAAAGGCGTAGTTGATGTACACCACATGCATGTATGGGCCCTGAGCACTACCGAAAACGCACTGACCGCTCACCTGGTGATCAAACCTGAATCAATGACCGATTTTGACAATATTAAACATGATCTGCGCCATCGCCTGGAACACCTCGACATCAACCACAGCACCTTTGAACCCGAGTTTGCCGACGAAAAATGCAAGCAACCGGAGTGTTTGTAAATAATGAATTATCCGGTCAACTATAAAAATATTACTGCTGATATAGATTTTTATCAGGAGCTCGACGTAATATATAGCGAAGCCGAAAACTATTTGCTTGGTTTTAAGTGGTGTACGGAAATAAAAAATAGCTTTCTTTATACTAATCTTGGAGAAGTGCTCTGCATTTTTCTTTTCGAGATCATAAATACTCAAAGCAGTGAGGATGATTTTTTATGGGTGATGGTTGGCGATTTTCCACCTATGTACCTGGATGTTTATGGGCCAAAAACGACAAAACATGTAGTTGAGGATTATATCAATCTGGCCCAGGATTGGATTGATCAAATAAAAAAAGGAAATTCTGTAACCGACTGCTATCCGTTTAATGTAACACCTAAATTAGAATTGGCCGAACTCTTGGAAAAGAAGATTGGGTTTATGAAAAATGAATTATTGAATAACATGACAGATATCCTATATCGACTAAGTAAATAATTCTTACTAATTTAAGACCATTATTTAACCTGTGATGAAAACAAACAGACGCAAATTTATAACCACTACGGCTGCTATGGCGGCCGGTACCATAGCTGCATCGGCAATGCCATTATCAGCAGAACAGAAAGAAGAATGGCCGGTGATACATCATGTATTCTTCTGGCTTAAAAACCCGGGCTCAACAGAAGACCGGGATAAACTGGTAGCCGGCGTAAAAACCTTAGCCAAAATTGAAACCGTACGCAAACTGCGTGTAGGTATTGTAGCCAGTACCGAAAAGCGCGATGTGGTTGATAACAGCTGGGCAGTATCAGAACTCATGTTCTTCAGCGATCTGGCCGGACAAGCCACTTACCAAACCCACCCCATACACCTGGAGTTCATCAAAAACTGCAGTCACCTTTGGGAAAAGGTTATTGTGTATGATGCGGTGGATGCATAAGTAACAAAAAAAACGTCATTGCGAGCGATAGCGTGGCAATCCCTGACCTACAGAGCAGAGCGACTTGCTTATTAGGGATTGCCACGTCGTTCCTCCTCGCAATGACGTGATGAAGAATATTGAATAAAGTATTATAAAATATAAAAGCCCCGATAATTACTACCGGGGCTTTTATATTTTAAAGCTACTTGCTTATGCTTTTTTTGCCGGAGCTTTTTTAGCTTTTGCTTTTGGTGCTGCGGCAGGTGCTGGTTCAGCAACTTCTTCAACAGCAACAGGGGCTTCAACAGCCGGAGCAGCAGCTTCCGCTGGGGCAACGGTTGGATCAGGCTCGTTAAAAAGCGGCAGATCTTTTAGCAGCTGAAACCATGAAATTACTTTTTTCATATCTGAAGAGTAAACTTTCTCTTCATCATGATCAGGGGCTACTTCAAAAAAGAAATCCCTTAATTTTTTACCGTCGGCTTTAGCGTCGGGGATGCTGGCAGCGCTTTTCATCTGCTCAAACACATCAGTCAATTTAATATCGTCGTCAAGCCCAAAAATGGTGATCTCGCTCAGTGCCGCTAATTTAGCGGTTGAAAGATTAGCTACCAGTTTGGTTTTTTGCGCATCAAGGCTTTCCAGCACATAACCATTTTTGTTTTGCGCCAGGGCTTTCCATAAACCCGGTTTGCCCGATACTGCTACAATTCCTTGTAAATTCATTTGTTTTATCAGTTGTGAGTTTTGAGTATTGGGTTTTGAGTGAGGTATTAAACTCATCACTCAAAACTCCCAACTCTTTACTAATTAGTCTTCTATTACTTCGATGGTTAAAATTTTATCGCCCTGACGGATAGCGTCAACCACTTCCACATTTTCAACCACTTTACCAAAAACGGTATGGTTGCGGTCTAAGTGAGCCGTATTATCGCGGCTGTGGCAAATGAAAAACTGCGAGCTGCCGGTATTACGACCAGCATGTGCCATTGAAAGCACACCACGATCGTGATATTGGTTATCACCGGTTAGTTCGCAATCAATTTTTTGATCAGAGCCACCTGCACCGGTACCGGTTGGGTCGCCACCCTGAATTACAAAGTTTGGGATAACGCGGTGAAAGGTCACGTTGTCATAAAATTTTGATTTAGCTAATTTTTGAAAGTTAGCAACAGTATTTGGGGCATCTTTGTCGAAAAACTCAACAGTCATATCGCCCTTTTCGGTTTTGATAATCGCTTTGCTCATTTTATTTGTTTTTTGGAAAACAGTTGGCAAAGGTAATAATTTTGAGCTGAAAGGGAAAAGGCTTAAAGCGAAAAGCTTATGGCTCTAAACTTTTTTAGAATCGCGTTTATATCATCATTGATATACGGTAATACATTAGGTGTTTATTCGTTACATTTGAATATATCTACATACATAATTACAGATTAGTGGCCAGCAAAATATATCAGTATCGCCCTTTGCATCTTACAAAGCTTTTAGCTTTTGGCTTTCTGCTTTTGGCTCCCATACTTTCAAAAGCCGCATCAATTTTGATCCCGATGGATGATGAGCAGAAAGATCACCTGAAATCATACGGTATCGCTTTCTGGACGCTTAAGAACGGTGAAGAGGTGGATTGGCTGTTGAACTATCGCGGTGGCAGCTTCATGATGAAGTATGACCCAAAGATAGAAGAGGAATGCAAAGTTCGTGGGGTGAGCTACCAGGTGCTGGCCGATGCCAAGGTAAACGAGATACTGACGGAGGTAAGCGATCCATCAGTCAACATGGATGTGATCAAGCTGGAAAAAACGCCCAAAATGGCCGTGTATTCACCTAAGAACAAATTGCCCTGGGATGATGCCGTTACCCTGGTATTAAAATATGCCGAAATACCTTATGATGTAGTTTACGACGAAGAAGTGATTCGTGGCGACCTGCCTAAGTACGACTGGCTGCACCTGCACCATGAGGATTTTACCGGCCAGTACAGCAAGTTTTACGGCGCCTTCCGCTTTGCCCAATGGTATACCGATGATGTAAAAGGACAGGAAGAACTGGCCCACAAACTCGGCTTTAAAAAGGTATCAAAGATGAAGCTGGCGGTTGCTAAAAACATCCGCGATTTTTGCGCCGGCGGAGGCTTTCTTTTTGCCATGTGCTCAGGTACCGATACTTTTGATATTGCCCTGGCTGCTGCCAATACCGATATCTGCGAAAACATGTTCGACGGTGATTCTGCCGATCCGGATGCGCAGTCGAAACTAGATTTTACCCAAACATTCGCTTTTCAGAACTTTACGCTGGATATGAACCCCATATCGCATCAGTTCAGCAATATTGATGTTACCAGCACCCGCCAGGTTGATCGTACCCGCGATTTTTTTACCTTGTTTGATTTTTCGGCCAAGTGGGATGTGGTACCCAGCATGCTTACACAGGATCATGATAAAGTGATCAAGGGCTTTATGGGATTGACTACCGCCTTCAACAAAAGTATGCTGAAGCCCGGCATAACCATCATGGGCGAAATGAAAACGGCTAACGAGGCCCGTTATATCCATGGCGAATATGGAAAGGGGCAATGGACATTCTACGGTGGCCATGACCCTGAGGATTACCAGCATGCTGTAGGCGATCCCCCGACCGATCTGAAGCTGCACCCCAATTCGCCAGGCTATCGGCTGATCCTAAACAACGTATTGTTCCCGGCAGCCAAAAAGAAGAAACAGAAAACGTGATTTTTGTTTAGTATCAAGTAGTTAGTATCAAGTATCAAGATTTTTGAAAATGATTGCTTGCCTTTGTGAATCTGTCGTGATACTTGATACTAACTACTTGATACTAATTATAGAACGTCCAGCTTACGCCGAACTTGATAAGGTGATCTTGTTGCGGATAGCGGTTCACGGTATAATACCCCTTGCTTGACAAGCCCTGGTTGGCATAATCATACATCAGGAATAAATTGGTACGCTGCAGGGTAGCTTTGAAATATATAGATGCTATAGGGTACGATGAAAAAGTAACATTCGGTCCGTTATAAAACTGGCCTAAGCCTACCGCGTATGACGGCGCCACATACTCTGAATTATAACGCACATTTATCCCAACAGCCGACTGCAGCACATTAAAAAATGTCTTGGTCAGATATAGGTTACTGTACGTATATATCTCCGGCGTACGTAGGGTTGATTGATAGTCGGTTTTTTGATAGACTATGTAATTATCAAAATGGAGGTTGCGCCACTTTAAACTTTTGCCAACGCTTATCTTCAGTAAGTTAATGTCGTTACCCAGCTGTGCCGGGTGTGCGTCATTACCGCCATCCTGCGCTGTAAAATACAGGTAGTTAGATATTAAAAAATACTCCACCTTTACATCAAACTGTAAGGGGGCATTAATATAATTGAAGGATAAACTGGTTGTTTTTTGATTGCGGAAATCATTATGAAAAATATAATGATTGGATATCCAGTCTGTATATACCAGCGGCGGCGAACTATTTTGGGTATAAGCCTCTAAAACAACTTTACCCACACGGCCACCCCCGGCCAGGTTAAGTTTGGCATCGTACAAATAATTGCCAAAATCGCGGCCCTGCACTATCTGCCTGAAATCGGCATCCAAACCTATGCGGTCGCTGAAACGGTAACCCAGTTTAGCTTTTAAGGTAATATCCTGGAAAGTGGTGTTTTGTACTCTGTCCTGGTGAACATATTTGGCGCCGTACTGGTTCAACGCGGTATCACTTACAAATTGCGCGTAATGCCAGAAATCATGTACCAGTCCAAGATCCAGTTTTAGCTCGTTTTTGACAAACTTGACTGATTTGCTGCGCAGATAAAAGCTGTACGAAAATTCATTCTGAATGTGTGTGTATATCGTTGAATCGCGCGACCGGTTATTGCTGTAGTAATAATCAGGGAATACATTGTAGGTATCAACCCCGCTCTCGATATAGTTATACCGGCCATTTTTGATGTTCAGTGTATGCGATACGCGTTGCGTAGGTAAAACTTTGGAATTCTCTTTGCCCTTATTTAAGCTATCAATACGGCCCAGGTAGTAAAACTGTTTAATATATATGCCTTTGTCGTTCCAGTTCTCGTAGCTGTTAGGTAAACGCACAGGGGCCGATGTTTTAAAAAATACGGTACCTGGAGCGCTTGTAAAAACTGAATCACCCAATATAGATCCGGTTTCGGGGGCTTTTAAGTTGTTAAACGTGGCATTCGCCAACAGGTTATAGCGTTTGCTTTTCGACTCGTACCAGGTAAATATGGCCGCGTTAAGACCGCTTACATTTTGACCCAGCACACTGCTGCTACTGTAAAAACCTTTGGAACCGTTAAAATTTAAATTAAGGCCCACATTCCAATTGGGTTTAATGTTTTGGGTATGGATCACTTTAAAAAGCTGTTCGGCCGAACTTCCAAAGCCATTAAAAAGCGATAGGTTGGTATAAGCAACCCGGGTATTATAGTAATTGATATCCTGTGGTTGCAGTGTGTAAATATCAAGGGCGTGCATGCCCATATCAAAACCAATGGTTTTAACCGGTTCAAACAACAGGCTTCTTTGCGATAGCCCGGTATAGCCGAGGTGTATGCGTGGGTTCCGCGGATCAAGCAGCGGACTATAGTTTTCAAAACGGCTTATACCCGTGTCAATAGCAAATGTTTGGGTACTGTCGTTAAGCAACAGCTCGTTGGTTACGCGGATGAATTTTGAATTGTAAATTACAGAATCGTGCTTGTTCTCTTCTTTTTTACGCAAGCTGTCCAGCAGTTCATCATCACTCACCTGCCTGGTTGCTTTAAGGGTATCCCGGGTAGGTAAAGTTCGTTGCCGGCCGGTTTGGTTATATTGCGCAAACGCGCTATGTACCGATATGCACAGCAGGAACAATAAAATATATTTAAATGGCTTACGCCGAAGAGTCAAGATATTAGAATCAGGAATCAAGACAGAAGCCTCCTCATGTAAACGATGATGCTGTGATGTCCTGTTGAAATATTTTCTTTTATTCACTTTAAAAACTCTTTTCTTGACTCTAAATATCTTGACTCTTGGTTCTTATCTCTAACTACCGGCTATCAGTTCTTTAAGTATCAATGTTAGTTTGGGTTCGGCCTCTTCGGCAATTTTTATAATATCTTCAATCACAACAGGCGCCAGCTCATCATTAAAACCTTCGTCGGTTAATACCGATATCGCGAATACCGGCAGGCCCATATGGTTAGCCACAATAACTTCGGGTACGGTGCTCATGCCAACGGCGTCGCCGCCAATAATTTGTAAATACTTGTATTCTGCTTTGGTTTCCAGATTTGGGCCGGTAACAGCTACATAAACTCCTTTATGGCAAATAATATTGTTGGTCTTTGCTATTGTTAATGCTTTATCAATCAATGTACGCTGATAAGGCTGACTCATATCCGGGAAACGCGGACCCAGTTCATTATTATTACGTCCAACCAGTGGGTTTTGCGGTTGCAGGTTAATATGATCGGCAATAATCATCAGGTCGCCCTTTTTAAACTTTGGATTAAGCGAGCCGCTGGCGTTTGAAACAAACAATGATTTAATGCCCAGGTATTTCAGCACCCTTACCGGAAAAGTGATCTGCTGCATGCTATAACCTTCGTAATAATGCAAACGGCCCTGCATGGCCACAACCTTTTTACCGGCCAGCGTACCAAAAATTAATTTGCCAGAATGAAATTCCAGTGTCGAGATCGGAAAATCCGGGATGTTGGAGTACATCAGTTGTTTTTCAACCTCTATTTCTTTTACCAGACCACCAAGACCGGTGCCTAAAATAATGCCTATTTCGGGTTCAAAATCGCCAATGCGGCTTTTAATGTATTGGGCTGTGCTTTGAATATTTTCTAACATAATCTGTTACTAATTTATCAAACTGCTTTTGTTGGTTATTTAAAAACTCAATACCTATAGGCAATACCAAAATATTAAGTTTTTTCACCACCTGCTGCAGTTCCTGTTCCCCTAAACGCTGTGCGTCCTTTTCTGTTGTGATGATCAGTTTTTTTTGTGCAGTGCAGGCCAAAAAATCATCGGCAAGTTTACTGATATTTTTTAAGCTAAACTGGTGATGGTCGGGATATTTATGATGGATGATGTGCAGTGTTTGTTTTTTTAAATGCTCCAGCAAAGGATAGGCATTGGCTATTCCCGTAAGCAGGAATACCGTTGTGGTATCATCTATCACGGTATCGGTAGCCTGCCCGTTCATATTCTGAAGTGGTAAATAGCTTATCGATGTAAAAAAAACGGCCTGATGTGGTCGTGGATTTATTCGGTTGATAACAGCTGCTTGTTGTTCAGGATCCAGAGTCGCCGGGCATTTGCTGATCACGATAATATCGGCGCGTTTGCGCCCTGTAAAAGGCTCGCGCAGGTTGCCGGCGGGTAATAATAAGCGCGGCTCGCGGATGCGGTTATAATCAAACAATAAAATACTGAAACCCGGTTTTACAGCCCGGTGCTGGTAGGCATCGTCCAGAATAATGAGGTCATGTGATGTTTGTAATTGTTCGATCCCTTCCACCCGTTTTTCGTCCACTGCTATCGTAACGCCGGGGAACTTGTTTTTGAACTGCGCAGGCTCATCGCCGATGTCAGATGCCTGCGCATGAGCATCTGCTATCAGAAACCCTGTTGTTTTACGGCCATAGCCCCGGCTTAAGGTAGCCAGTTTGTAATTACCTTTCAACAAGCGGATCAGGTATTCCGTCATCGGGCTTTTACCCGCGCCGCCTACATCCAGGTTGCCCACAGCGATCACGGGGATGTTAAACGACCTGCTCTTAAATACCCCGGTATTATAAAACCAGTTGCGGATAACCACCACCAGGCCATACAGCAACGAGAAAGGAAATAAAAGCCAGCGGAGGTATATCATAGTAAATGACTGATGAATATAGTTATTTGATATCGATCAGTAATAGATCATCAATCCGATCAAAATGTTTTTTATTCAAAGTGGCCACAGGCAAGTTATTGCTCATTGCAATGGCTGCAATAAACAGATCGGCAATACCTATTTGTTTACTTTTAAGTCTCAGGGCTTTATTGATATCAATGGCCTTAGTTACTGTGGCACTATCAAAACTAAGTATCTCAATGTTGTCAAGAAACTCTTTCCAATATGCTATTTGTGCCTCTGTAGCACCTGTATAAATCTCATATTCCGTAATGGTGCAGATACAAAAGCTGTAACCATCATCCATTAATGAAATTAATTTCGAATTTAATTTGTTGGATTTTCTGAAAAAATCAATGAGCAGTGAAGTATCAGCCAATACTACTTTGTCCGCCATTTATCAATCTCTTTGCGGGTTTGTTCAATAGTTGCAACCTGCTCGTCGGTAAAAACCGGAGCATCTAATAGAAATGACCTTAGATCCTTTTGTTGCGTATCTTTTGCAGATTCTTTTTCCAGCTCTTTTTTAAATCTTAATAACTGATCTTTAGGGAGCTGCTTAACGATCTTAATCAAATTCTCAAAACCTATATCAACCTGAATTTGCATAATCAAATTTACTAAATTTATTTAAATTAGTATTTATACGCATACCCGATGAAACTCAAACTACTTCCTTTTTTACTCACTATCACCTCCACCGCCTTTGCCCAAGCAGATCGTAAGCTTACACAACAGCTTAATGATGCGGTTATGGGATTTCATGGCCAGGTAGGAATCTATGTGCAAAACCTTAAAACCGGCAAAACCGCGAGTATTAATGCCGATACCTTGTTCCCTACGGCCAGTATGATCAAGGTGAGCATCCAATGCGGTTTAATGGATAAAATTGAAAAGGGCGAGCTGCAATACAATCAAAAACTGGTTTACCGCGACTCCTTGCTGTACAAAGGAGAGGATATCCTGGGCTCCTTTAAAGATAAAGACACGATACAATTGAGTAAAGTGGCCCTGCTCATGATCACCATGAGCGATAATACGGCCAGCACCTGGCTGCAAAAGCTGGTAGGCGGCGATTATATCAACAATTGGCTGCAGCAAAACGGATTTAAGGTAATGCGGGTAAACTCCCGTGTGCCGGGGCGCGAAGCTATCCGCAGTATTTACGGCTGGGGGGTAAGTACACCCTTTGAAATGTGCCGCCTGTTTACCATGATCAGGCAGGGTAAGGCTGTTAGTCCGGCTGCCAGCGAGCGCATGAGCCGCAACATGGCACGTATTTACTGGGATGAGAAAGCGCTGTCGCAGATACCACCTTATGTGCAAACCATATCTAAACAGGGTGCCGTTGATGCCGCGAAATCAGAAACCGTGCTGGTGAACGCCCCGCATGGCGATTATGTATTTTCCATCATGACCAATCATAATACCGACCAGCGCTGGGTACCCGACAACGAAGCCAGTGTACTCATCAAAAAAATATCGGCCCTGTTATGGCACTATTTTGAGCCCGGCAGCAATTGGAAACCCGCCGAGGGGATTGATAAGTATATGAAAAATGAATAGGGTGAGTTAGGTAAAATTAATCTCAATAATTCCAACAAAGGGTGTCATTTCGATAGAGCCTGAGAGGCATAAGCGTTGGGGCGAAAGAGAAATCTTCTGCTGTATACAAATCCCACTTGCAAATTGCAGAAGATTTCTCCTCGTACCTCGTTCGAAATGACAAGCTTTTTATTTCTTCACATACTCGTTGTTGGTATGGAGACCGCTTAGATCATCACCTCTTTAAACACATTTCAGTAATATTTCTGTTCCCTGCTTCTAATATGCAGGCCGTTTTATTATAATTGGAAAATATATCAATGTGTGTTTCTGACACCTGCCAATTACTGCCTTTATGATGAAAACAATATTTACTTTGTTAGTACTGTTTCTGCTTGCTGTTACTGTAAAAAGCCAAACCCGCACCAATTTATCGGGCACAGTGACTGATGATAAAACACAGGTTATACCCGCTGCTTCGGTTTATTTGCTCAATACCAATTACCACACTATTGCCGATAAAAACGGGAAATTTGTATTCAGAAACCTGGATGCCGGTACCTATACCCTGCATATCAGCGCGGTAGGTTATGCAGCCAGGAACCAGGAAATAAAAGTTGGCAGTAACAGCAAATCCATCGATATAAAATTAAAAGATGCAGCCAACCAGTTGGACGAGGTTACCGTAACCGCCCAAAAATATGAGGAAGACGCCCAGCGTGTACCGATCAGTATCACGACGTTAACGGCAAAGCAGATACGCGATTACCGTCTTTGGGATCTTAAAGATCTGACCGCTATTGCACCCAACCTCAACTCGGCTGGACCGGGCGATAACCGTACAGTGAGTGGCATCAGGGGTATTGTCACAACTTCATACGACCCCGCGGTAGCTACTTATGTAGATGGTGTGAACCAGTACGGCCTCGATACTTACATCCCCCAGTTGCTGGATGTAGAAAGAATAGAAGTTTTACGTGGCCCGCAGGGAACCCTTTACGGGCGCAATGCTACCGGCGGGGTTATCAATATCATCACCAAACAACCTACCAATACCATAAGCGGTTTTGCCGGGCTCGATTTTGGTAACTACGGCCAGCAGCGCTACACCCTGGGTCTGCGTGCTCCCCTCATTAAGGATAAGTTATTTTTAGGCGTCGCCGGTGTTTATTCGGCTTTCAACGGTTTTTATACCAATACCTTTAACAATGCCCATTTTGATAAGCAGCATTTCTTTTTAGGTAATTACTACCTCAAGTTCCTGGCTACCTCCAAACTGGCGCTCACCTTGAATGTTAAAAATTATAATAACCGCAATAATGGCGCTTTCCCGCTGGCAGGTTCACCGGCTGATGCTTTGAGCGATCCGTTTAAGGTAGATCAGGACGCCACCACCAAAATGATCGATAATACTTTCCAGTCCTCATTGGCTATTAGCTATGCCGGGCGCGATTTTAACTTTACCTCCCAATCGTCATACCAGGTTAATAACCGGTATTATACTACGCCTATCGACGGCGATTTTTCAGCCATCGATGGCATATCGATCATCAACAATTATGGCGGCGACTGGAACAAAGTAAAGACTGGGATCCAGGAGTTCCGGTTTACTTCGCCGGCCTCATCAACCTCGGCTTTAAAGTGGACAGCCGGCGCTTATGGTTTTTACCATTACGCGCCAAATCGCCAGGGTACCCATTTCGGTGCCGATGCTGCGGAAGTAGGTTCGCCCATGACCAATTTTACCAGCATCAATACCAATACCGACCGTAATTTAGGCGTAGCTGTTTATGGCCAGGTAACATATACCGTAAGCCCCGAATTTGATATTACCGCCGGTCTTCGTTATGACCATGAGCATAAGAAAGAAAACATCCTGGGTGAATTTCAACCCGATGGACAGGCGGCTATCGTAACCCGGTCTGATACCTCGTCAAAAGCTAATTTTAATGCTTTTTCGCCAAAACTGAGCGTGGCTTATCATTTTTCGACCAACAATAACCTGTATGCCAGTTATAGCCGCGGTTTCCGGGCCGGGGGGATTACAGAACTGGGCTCAGACCCCTCGCAACCACCGCTGTATACCTTTAAGCCCGAGTACAGTAATAACTACGAGATAGGCTCTAAAAATAATTTTTTAGATAACAAGCTGCGCGTAAATATTACCGCTTTTTATACCCGCGTAACCAACGCGCAGGTGCCTACGCTGATATTGCCCGATGCCATTACCATTACCAAAAATGCGGGAAAACTGAGCAGTAAAGGTGCCGAGCTGGAGCTGAGTGCTACCCCGGTAAAGGGCCTGGTTTTTGATTATAATTTTGGATATACCCATGCCCGTTATACCAGCCTGGCAGTAGGTAACAATGGACAAATTGTGGACCTTAAAGGTAACCGCCAGATCTATACACCTGATATTACTTCCATGCTGGCTGTACAATACGGCTATGAGCTGGGTGGACCGCAAAAAGTAAAACTGGTAGCCCGTGGCGAATGGCGCTACCTGGGCGATCAGTATTTTGACCTGGCCAACCAGATCGAACAAAAAGCATACAGTAAGTTTAACGCGAGGTTAGGGTTGGATACCAAAAACTTCAGCCTGTTTTTCTGGGAGAGCAACATCGCCAACAAAAAGTATATTGATTATGCCTATGACTTTGGCGCATCGCACTTAGGCAATCCGCGTACCTATGGCGTATCGTTAAGCACGAATTTTTAAGTCCGAAGTTCTGAGTCTTAAGTCGTAAGTTCATTACTTAAGATTCTTTTCTGACTTAGGACTTAAGACTCAGAACTTGAATTAACTTTTCATTTTCTTCAACAAAGCTTCTACAACTTTGGGAAAATGATGATGCTCCAGCTGCTGGCCTTTAAATTTAACCATTTCCAGGTTGTCGCCCGGTTCAATCCTGAATTTGGATTGGTGGATGATCTCGCCTTCATCAAACTGCTCGTTTACAAAGTGTATGGTAATACCGCTTTCCTCTTCGCCGGCTTCCAGGATAGCTTTGTGCACATGATCGCCATACATGCCTTTGCCACCATATTTGGGCAGCAGGGCAGGGTGAAGGTTAATGATCTTGTTGGGGAAGGCTTTTAACAACGATGCGGGTACCAACCATAAAAAGCCTGCCAGTACAATAAGGTCAACCTGCAGGTTTTTAAGTAGTCTGATCACATCGTCGGTTTCAAAAAATTCATGCCTGGTAAATATGTGCGATGGTACCTCAAAATTATCGGCCCGTTGTAATACGTAAGCCTGGGGATTATTAGTAAGTATCAGCACTACTTCGGCATCGGCATTGCGTTTAAAGTGCTCCATTAACTTTTGGGCGTTTGACCCTGAACCTGAAGCAAAAATGGCAATTCGTTTCTTCATTAAAATTTGGGGCTTTTCAAAGGTGATGATGTTACCTGTAAATGTTTATTTATAGGGATTTGTTTTATGCTGCTGGTAATTTTATTATAAAAAATCACTGGTATCATAATCCAAATATAAAAGTTTAGTTATTGTGTTACTGCTTTTTGCTTGATAAATCCGTATCGCACAATTCTTCGCCTGGAGGTTGATGAATAATTCGGCTGCACATCACCCGTTTGTAATACCAGGGAATAAACCCCCAGGGTAGATATCTGTGCATTGGTAAAAGGCTGTGTATCTTTTATAGCCGCCCCTACGTTGCCGGTAGTATCCTTGCACGTTATGTCTGATACTAAATAAAGTCGATTCTGAGTAAGCGACCAGTTGCCGGTTGTTTTTTGGGCCAGGCAGGCAAAATTCACAAATGTGCAGGTATTGTTGGTATTGAAAGTGAATGTTTGGGTCGAGTCGCAGTTAACATATAAAGTATCCGTGCTGCCAATCTGCGCATCACCAACATAATTGTTAACCTGTACCGTAGCCAGCAGCCAGGTGCCGGCTGTGAGCAAATGTGGTATATTGCTGTCTGCATCCTTTTTACAGGAATTACTCAGCAGGTTAATAATAACTAAGCCTAAAACAAAAACTAACGGGGTTTTATTTTTCATAGAAAATACGCAGGCAAAAATAAATATTCCCGGTTATTAGTTGGCAACCAGGACGTAATAATAACTCTTTTAAACTGAAATTATTTTAATAAGCTATTTAAGCGTTTTACACCCTAAACCTCAAGACGGATTCAGGATGGATGTTTTATTTTTACTTTTGATTTTTGACTTACTACTTACTACCATGCGTGTACCCTTCGAAAAACTGAAAGCTGAATTTAAACGGATCCTAACCAATATTGATTTTACCGATGATAAGGCCGAAAAATGTGCCGCCATTTTTGCCGAAAACAGCAGGGATGGTGTGTATACACACGGCCTTAACCGTTTCCCGGTTTTTGTGCAGCATGTAAGAGACGGCCTGGTAAAACCAGCCGAAGAACCTATAAAAGAAGGAGGCTTAGGCGCTATTGAACAATGGGATGGTAATTATGGTCCGGGAATGTTAAATGCCCGTATCTGTATGAACCGGGCTATTGAACTGGCCCGCGATAATGGCATTGGCTGTGTAGCCATCAAAAATACCAATCATTGGATGCGCGGCGGCACTTACGGCTGGCAGGCTGCCGAGGCCGGTTATATAGGCATCTGTTTTACCAATACTATTGCCAATTTACCGCCCTGGGGCGGCCTGGATCCGCGTTTGGGTAACAACCCATTGGTGATAGCCGTGCCCCGCAAAAACGGGCATGTAGTGCTCGATATGGCCATATCGCAATACGCGGTTGGTAAGCTGTATCAATATAAATCAAGAGGTGAACAACTGCCCTTACCCGGTGGCTATGACAGCGAAGGACATTTGAGTACCGATGCCGCGGCCATACTACAGTCGGAGCGCCTGCTGCCGGTTGGCTTTTGGAAAGGATCTGGACTTTCGCTGGTGCTTGATCTGCTGGCTACGGTTTTAAGCGGCGGTAATTCCACCGCCAGGATCACTGCCGATGGCAAAGAGGCCGGTATCTCACAAGTATTTATCTGCATAAAACCAAAGGACGATGACCATACCGCTGCCCTCATCGAAGAGGTCATCAGCTATACCAAAACCAGCCGACCCGAACACCCCGGAACAACTATCTCCTATCCCGGCGAAAACACACTGAAAACACGCGCACAAAATTTAAAAGAAGGTGTTTTAGTGGATGAAAAGATCTGGAATACGGTGCTGGGACTGTAGAGGTGGGGTCAAAAGTCAAAAGTCAAAAGTCAAAAGTCAAAAGTCAAAAGTCAAAAGTCAAAAGTCAAAAGTCAAAAGTCAAAAGTCAAAAGTCAAAAGTCAAAAGTCAAAAGTCTGTGGTGCGGTGATAACACCGACCACAAGCTTTATCTTCTTTATTGATTCTCGATTCCTTACCTTTTCCAGCCTGTGGTCGGTGTTATCACCGCACCACTTTTTTATTATCTTAATTCATGCATCAAGGGATTGAATTTTTCGCCCCCGTTGGCGCAAGTCTTGTGTGATAGGTTGGAGGTAAGGGCTGACTTGTGACCTTGTTGCATTGTATACAAACACAAGCCATCAACCCATCGGTAGCCACACAAAATTTGTGTTAAAGGCGAAGAGACTAATGAATAATCCATTGATTTAAATTAATTTAGTGAACCATAAACCTAAAATTATGAAATTATCACTCTCCTGTTTCGCAATTGTTCTCTTATTACAGAGCTTTGCTTTTGCTCAATCCAAATCGTTCGTTATACATCAGGATACTATTGTGTTTAATATGCAGCTTGTTAATGGGGTTGGGCCCATGGGCCAAAATTCATTTGGGATAGGCTCCTACGATGTAGTAAAAGATTATGTGGAATTTAAAGCCTATCCGGTGATGAAAAATATTCCAGGCAGTTTAACAAATGTGGTGCAGTATTTTTATATCCTTAATCATTTTCAGTTCTTTTATCAAAACTATTGTGCCGGTATTTATAACAAAGCGATTTTTCTTAAAGAGGCAAATAAGGAAGGCTGGGTTTTAGCAGATACTGTTAAATTATCGCGCACACCCCTCCTATGTTTTGTTTCCGTGTTGGCTGGTATTGATCAGCAGAAAAATGAGGTGGCTATTATTGATGCTAATAACAATGGAGATTTTGCGGATGATGTGATTAAGCCGCTTTTAAAGAATGTATATGACGAAGCATTGTTCAGTAATTTATCGGTTTTGGTTAAAACAACCTATTTGTCTGGTAAAGAAATTAAAGAAAAAGAGGTGCCTGTTTTTTTAGAACGTTCACGCAATCCTCAACAATTAGCGTTAGCTTTTATGTTTCCTGAATTTAATTATACCAGGTTTAAGTATCAGAGAAAATCCTATATGATGTGCACCAGTGCCAACTTGACTCCTTTTATTTGTATTCTGTCTGACAGGCCTTACTTCATGCGTGTGAGTAATGATCAAATCATCAGGATTAATCATTTTGTTAGAATAGGAAATTCCAATTTTAAGTTTATCAATTATGACCCTAATGCAGGCAAGGTTACATTAACAGGTATGTCTGTTAATGGGTTTTCTGATAATGGGAGCGTCACGGAGGAAAAGGAAGAAATAACGGCAGGAATAATTGATACGGTGACTTCTGACCAGGTTGGGTTTCGGGCGCCATTAATTTCAGGTGAAAACATCAATCAAAGTTTAAGTACAGGCATGCAGATATCAACCGCCGGTTGGAAGGGCAAATACATCTTTGTTGATTTTTGGAGCACCTACTGCGGTCCATGTATTTTAGAATTGCCCTATTTAAGGGAAGCTTATTTGAAATATAAAAGAGATAAGTTTGAGATCATTGGTGTTTTTGATGAGCGTGATAAAGCAATGACTCAAACTTTGTTCAAAAAGAATAAAGTGATATGGCCCAATGTTGAAATGAATAGCAAATCTACCCAAATTTCAGGTTATGGTCATATAAACAGCTTCCCAACAAGTTATCTGATCGATCCTTCGGGAAAAATTGTGGACTATAACCTGAGGGGTGACGCACTGGTTAATAAATTACGAGAACTGATCAACTAATTATCTCCGCCTGTGGTTGGTATTATTCCAGCCTGTGGCTGGTGTTATCACCGTTTAAATCTTATTTCTTAATTCTCACTTCTTGATTCTCTCCTATTCTCCCACCATCATGCCCTCAAACTTTTCCCAGAAACCATCGTGCGGAACGGGAGCAATGATCGTCACCGGTTCATTTTTAACGGGGTGGACAAAAGTTAATTTACGGGCATGCAGACAAATGCTTTTGCGCAGGCTGCCGCGCGGGTAGCCGTATTTATTATCGCCAACAATGGGCGTACCCAGGGTTGAAAGCTGCACCCTGATCTGGTGCGGGCGACCGGTTATCGGGTCAACTTCAATCAGGTAATAGCCATTAAGTTCGGCAACCAGTTTGTAATGCAGTTCGGAGCGTAAACTGCCCTGTACTTCTTTATCATGCGCCTTGGTTACATTTTTCTGTGAGTTTTTTACCAGCCAATGTACCAGGGTGCCTGCCTCGGGTTGGGGGCGTTTGCGCACTACGGCATAATAGGTTTTATGCATATCGCGGGCCTTAAACATCTTGTTGATCCTGTCGAGTGCCTTGCTGGTTTTGGCAAACAGGATAACGCCGCTTACCGGGCGATCCAGCCGGTGCACCACGCCTAAAAAAGCGCCGTTGGGTTTATTGTATTTTTGGGCGATGTATTTTTTAACCTTTTCATCCAGCGGTTCATCGCCGGTTTCATCAACCTGTACAATATCACCGGCGCGCTTGTTCACGGCAATAAGGTGATTGTCCTCATAAAGGATATCCTTATCGGTAATATCGTAGCTGGTATAATTAAATTCGGGACGCATCTTTTTTATTTCGGAATTGGGATTTTCGATTTCGGATTTATTCTAATTTCGGAATTCGGATGTAGGATTTTAATATTTATTCAAAAATCAAAAAAATCTAAATCCCCAAAATCCGAAATCGAAATTCCGAAATCCGAAATCAATTTAATATTGTTCCTGTTCGTTCGGGAAGCTTTTTGATTTGATGTCGCCAACATAATTTTTGATGGCGCCGTTCATCTGGTCGTACAAATTGGCATACTGGCGTAAAAAGCGGGGTTTAAAACCTTTGTTAATACCCAGCATATCATGTATCACCAGCACCTGGCCATCGCAATGCTGTCCGGCACCTATGCCTATAATAGGTATCTGCACGCTTTCGGCAACTTCTTTGGCCAGTTTGGCAGGGATCTTTTCAACTACAATGGCAAAGCAGCCCAGTTCCTGTAAGGTGAGGGCATCTTCGCGTAATTTCTGTGCTTCGGCATCTTGTTTGGCGCGTACGGTGTAGGTGCCAAATTTATAAATAGATTGCGGTGTTAATCCCAGGTGGCCCATCACCGGGATGCCGGCGGTGAGTATACGGGTTACTGATTCGGCTATTTCAATGCCACCTTCCATTTTAACCCCGTGAGCACCCGATTCTTTCATGATACGGATGGCCGAGTTCAGGGCTTCTTTGGAGTTACCCTGGTACGAGCCAAAAGGCAGATCGACGATCACAAGCGCGCGTTTAGCCGCACGCACTACCGATGAGGCGTGATAGATCATCTGATCAAGCGTTATAGGCAGCGTGGTTTCATGACCGGCCATTACGTTCGAAGCCGAATCGCCCACCAGGATGATGTCCATCCCGGCATCGTCAACAATAGCTGCCATGGAGTAATCATAAGCAGTAAGCATGGCAATTTTCTCGCCACGGTTCTTCATTTCCTGCACAATATGTGTAGTGATCCTTTTAACTTCTTTATGTATTGACATCGATAAATATGTTTCTGGTATGCAAAGGTTACTATTAATTTCGGAATTTTAACAGTTGATGGTTTTTATTGGCGTTAAAGAGGGCTTCGCCGTTTCGGAATTTCGATTTTTCGTTATGTTTATTTTAACGATACTCAAGAGGGCTCCGCCGTTTCGGATTTGGAGAATTTGAAAGTTTTTGATTTTTTGTTCCCTCCCGGTCTCTTACTGAAGCTTCTGTGGTTTTAACCGCTTCCATCACCATATTCTTTATGATAACAACTATAGATTACCAGATTCCCAATTTGACCAGTGGTTATTGGGTTTGTTTTTTGGCTTCCACAAATTAGGGTTTCCGGTTACAAGAATCTTTGCAATCAATTGGTAAGTTTCTTGATTACTTGGAAAATTGGTTTTATCATAAATACTTTCGAAATGAAATTTATCTATCGTTAATATTTCAGGTAAATCGCTTGGCAAATACGCCTTAATGTCGTCTTTTGTAGCATTGGTAAGCAGTGGTTGAGTTTCACTAAGGTAGCGCATCAAACCTTCAAAACTCACCAGATTTCTGGGGTTATCAAAATTTCTGGGCTTAATTCCTAAATGGGCATATTTTTTTTCATTATGTTCAATAGCTACCTTATGGCCTCTTACAATAACGTATTTAGTACTTGGATCGATCAATTCAAACCGTTCCGTATCAGATCCGCTTTTGTTTTGTATCCGCTCATATTCTTCACCTGTAATTAATTGTATGCTGCTTGTATTAGTAATATAATTTCGTTCAGGGTATTTATCTATAGGATAATTAATACAGTTTCCGATATAATTCAACTCGATCTCGGCATCACCGCCACGATTTGCATATCCATTTTTTTCAAAAACAATTGCCCAGCGATGCGGGTCTGCATAGAGATGAATACGGTTACCTGCTGTATAAAAATAACCATGCTCAAGGTCAAAAAAAAAGTTGTATTTAATATCCTTTTTCTCTCCGGCAGGATAATATTCACTTGGAATACCCTGAAAAGCAAGATCTAACTGATTCAATATTTCCTTTTCTGTAAAGCTTGCCCTTACCTGAATATTATTGGTCATGTTAGAAAACAATAATGATAATATAAAGAAGCCGATTATGAAGGCCTGTTTCATGAAACTAAAGTAAACCTTTTTGCAATAGAACTTAAATGCAAAAGCCTTTTCGTTCCCTCAGTACCTCTCGCAGAGGTCCCTGAGATTTTAACCATTTTCACATATCCTCAGGGGCCCTTACAGGAGACCCTGAGGAAACGAAAATCCGAAATTCCCAATATAGGTAATCCAAAATAAAAAAATCCGAAATCGAACATCCGAAATCCCAAATAAAACTGTACTTTTGCGGCGTGAATCAGGAAGTTCCTTACTTCGATATTTCTATTAGTTTTCACGGGGCTTTGAACCAGGCGATCCGATTTATTAATCCTTTCAATTTTTTTGATAAATGACTTACCTCACCAAATTACCGGCTGTACTATTACTTGATGATGGAACCGTTTTTCACGGTAAAGCCGCAGGAAAGATAGGTACCACTACCGGCGAAATATGCTTTAACACCGGGATGACCGGTTACCAGGAAATTTTTACCGACCCATCATACTTTGGGCAGATTATGGTGGCTACCAACGCGCATATTGGTAACTATGGTATTACCCATGAGGAGGTTGAATCTGGAAATATCCAGATTGCCGGTTTGGTTTGTAAAAACTATAACATAGCCTACAGCCGCAAACAAGCCGATGAATCGATACAGGATTATTTCCAGGAACAAAACCTGGTAGGTATATCTGATGTGGATACCCGTCAGCTGGTACGTCATATCCGTGATAAAGGCGCTATGAATGCCATCATATCTTCGGAGATACTAGATATTAATGAACTTAAAGCTAAGCTTGCCCTGGTGCCATCGATGGACGGGTTGGAACTATCCTCAAAAGTATCTACTACCCAAACCTATACCTTTGGCGATGAGAGCGCGAAATACCGCGTAGCCGTGCTTGACCTGGGTGTTAAGAAAAACATCCTGCGCAATTTTGACGATCGTGATGTTTACGCCAAGGTTTTCCCTGCAAAAACCACCTTCGAAGAAATGGAGCAAGATTTTGCCCCAACCGGTTACTTTATATCAAACGGCCCCGGCGATCCATCGGCCATGCCTTATGCTATTGAGACGGTTAAAAAAGTTTTAGCTTCAGAAAAACCGATGTTCGGTATTTGTTTAGGTCACCAGTTGCTGGCTTTGGCTAACGATATCCCAACCAAAAAAATGTTTAATGGTCACCGTGGCCTAAATCACCCGGTAAAAAATATTATTATCAACCATTGCGAGGTAACTTCACAAAACCACGGTTTTGGTGTAGTGCCTGAGGCTGTACGTGCCTCTGACAAGGTTGAGATCACCCACGTGAACCTGAACGATCAATCGATAGAAGGTATTCGTGTAAAAGACAAAAAAGCGTTTTCGGTGCAATACCATCCGGAGTCATCTCCCGGCCCGCACGATTCAAGGTACCTGTTTGATGATTTTATCAAACTGATGTCATAGATGTGCAGATGTGCATATTTCAGATGTGCAGATGATAAAAAAAAGCCTTTCAAGTTTAGCTTGGAAGGCTTTTTTGTTTTGGGGTATAATCGAGGGAACGAATCCATAAAAAAACGCGTCATTGCGAGGTACGAAGCAATCTCTAAGCTATACAGAGCGAACCTGCTTATCGGGGATTGCTTCGTACCTTACAGCAATGACGCGCGGAGGAAATGTCCTATGAATAGGCGAACGTCCTTGCTCCAAAAATCCCATAGTCCAAAAGTCCTTGTTCCTTACTCCAAAAATTCGTATATTTATATTACTCCAACGGCCCGGCTTTCGTAATAGAAAGTCGGGCCGTTTAGGTAAAGGGGAAACGACCCAAAAATCGACCGTTTTGTATGTAGTTATTTGATAATCAGTAAATTAGTACTTTTTAAAGTTTTGAAAACACATCAAAATCGTGTTAAAATTTGTTAAAAAGTGTTAAAATCGATGTTTTTGAGTGATTTTTGATCTGTTTTTAGCCGTTTTTGAGCAGAAAAGTGTTAAAAATAAGAGGTTTAAAAAGTTTTTGCCAGGGCATAAACAGCAGATTTTAACAATATCCGTAAACATCTTATCCTAAAAAAATCATTATGGCCGAGAAATTCTTACTGCAGGGCAATGTTAAATGGAGCTATGATCATGAACTGGCCGGCATATCGCGGAGCAAAAAAATACTGGCAGGTTTAGTAACCTCAACGCCGGTGCTACTACGCCATAACGGTTATATCGCATTAAGCACTACCGAACTGATCATTGAGGGAATTGAGGAGGATGAAGACCTGCTTGTTCCGCTGAATAATGTTAAACAGGTATACCTGGGTTTCGATGAGCTGTTTCCCGTAACTGCCGAAAAAAGCCTGGGAATGCTTTGGCAGCCTTTAAGAATAGAGTACTATTTATCCGCCACCGAAACACAGTACCTGTATCTTATTATTGATTATAACGGTATTTATACCCACGACAAAGAATGGTTTAATACCCTGATAAGCCTCCTTCAGGATTGATAGATCTATAACTATCTGTAAATAAGCTTTTTTTATTTTTATTTGGATTTATTCT
Source organism: Mucilaginibacter sp. BGA-UO-ETr-C110 (assembly GCF_059567985.1). NCBI lineage: Bacteria > Pseudomonadati > Bacteroidota > Sphingobacteriia > Sphingobacteriales > Sphingobacteriaceae > Mucilaginibacter > Mucilaginibacter sp. BGA-UO-ETr-C110. Next base: position 4,449,909 of record NZ_JCAQPB010000002.1, on the reverse strand, counting down.
AAATAAGACATTACTTTGTTCCCATTGATAAGGAACACACCTGTAAAAAACAGTTTAAAATATAAAGTCCTGCTCTTAAGCAAATGCTGCGGTGCGATAGCTTTGCAGGCCGGGCAGGCACCAACTTAATTAACACTCCTATGTGCGATTCAAAAATCATAAGCCAGGTTGGAGCATCGGTAATTAGCCGGTGCTCAGAGTGCCGCTGTATATTTATCTGGAATAACAACCTGATCCTGAGCTTTTCACCGGAACAGTTTATACAGTTCAGGGATTTTACAGTCGATCTTGATTTTGCCGAACACACCCACTCCTTTCCCGACGGGCAGGAAAGGCTGGTGATGCGCACCCCGGTTAATGATGTACAACTAACTTTTACTACCGAAGAATGGGAAGATTTTCATGCTGCCATGGCCGAAGCCATTTATATGCAGGAGATCTACTCGCTGATGTATGATAATTAGCTAAAATTTATCTGATGAATTGTACTGCAGGCTTATAGAACATTCCCCGGGAGTTTAAAGCCCTGATGGTATTGGAAATAACAAATACAAAGTTTAAAATATACATACCATAAAGTCCAAAAACTACGGTCGACAATAATTCAACCCCTATATTACCGGTGCTGATTATTCCAGCAGCAATAGTGCCAATAGTAACAACGAGAACGGCAATGCACCAGGATATTTGAAAGTTTAAAAGCTTCTTGCCGGCCTCATCAATGTTTTTCATTTTGTTTTTATTAAACGACCATAGCATAAGCGGCACCAGCACGCCTAATAAAGGGAAAGCAATAAAAGCAAGCGCAGACAGGTTGAGTAAAGCGATATGGTTTTTATTCCCCGGTTCTGGCTTTTCAACTTCAGCAAGCTCTTCGGGTTTAACGTTTAAAACAGCTGCCAGCCTTATTAAGGTATCTCCCCTGGGTTCGGCCTCATCATTTTCGATACGCTGAACGGTTCGTAAACTAATGCCTGCTTGCTGGGCCAGCTCTTCCTGGCTTAGTCCTTTTGATGTTCTTAGTGTTTTGATCTTTTTGCCTAATTCAAAATTGTTCATGGTTTAAGTATTTAGATTTATGCAACAAAAGTAGCTTGCTCAAAAGATTTTCCACCCCGTAATATACCGACTTGTTTACGTCATTTTTATGACAATGCCGTTTCCGGACTTATTTAAAGGTTTTTATAACCTCTTGAGCCACTATTTGCCCGGATATAATAGCTGGCGGTACTCCGGGTCCAGGAACGGTTAACTGACCAGTATACAACATGTTTTTAACATGCTTAGCCCGCATGGCCGGTTTAAAAAAAGCGGTTTGCGCCAGTGTATTAGCTAAGCCGTAGGCATTGCCCTTGAAAGAATGGTAGTCGGCTTTAAAATCGTTCAGGGCATAGCTACGTTTCACTACGATGGAATCACGAATATCCTGTCCGGTAATGTGTTTGAACCGGTTGAGCATCAGGTTGAAATATTTTTCGCGGATACTTTCGTCATCATGTAAACCAGGGGCAATGGGCATTAAAAAAAATAGGTTTTCACCACCTTCTGGCGCTACGTTAGGATCTGTCTTGGAGGTACAGGAAACATAAAACAGGGGACTGGTAGGCCATTGCGGTGAGGTATATATCTCCCGGGCATGCAGTTCAAAGTCCTCGTCAAAAAATAAATTGTGGTGTTTTATACCGTCTATCTTTTTATTGGTACCGATATAAAACAATAAGCTCGATGGCGACATGGTACGGCTATCCCAATATTTTTCGGAATAGTTTCGGTGAGATTTCGGTAACAAATGCTGGTCAACATGCTCATAATCAGCTCCGGCTATCACAAAATCTGCCTGAAATGAGCCTTGGTTTGTATTTATATTATTGACCGCATTGTCCTTTATGTCGATGTTAACAACCTCTGTATTGAGCTTTATTTCGACACCTAACTCTTCGGCTAAATTCACCATGGCTTTTACAATCTGGTTCATGCCGCCTTGCGGGTACCAGGTACCCAGGGCCAGGTCGGCATAGTTCATCATGCTGTACATGGCGGGTGTATTTTGAGGCGTCGCACCCAAAAACAAAACTGGAAACTCCAGCAGTTTGATCAACCGGGGATTTTTAAAATATCGGCGCACATGCTTGCTCATACTGCTTAGCAGCTGCATGCTCAGGCTTTTTTTGATGAGATTAAAGTCAATAAATTCGGTAATGGAATGGGAGGGACGAAACACATACTCGCCCATGCCAACCTGATACTTATAAGCTGCTTGTTTTAAAAATTCCCTTAAGCCGATGCTGCTGCCGGGTTCTGTTTGCTCAAAAAGGGCTTCCAGTTGGTCCATACTAGCGGGTATATCCATTGCATCACCAGGGCCATAATAAATGCGATATCCGGGGTCTAGACGCTCTAACTGATAGTAATCAGCAGGTGTTTTGCCAAACAAGGCGAAAAACTTTTCGAATACATCGGGCATCCAATACCAGCTGGGGCCCATGTCAAATTTAAAGCCATCTTTTTCCCAAATCCGGGCCCGACCGCCGGGCTGGTCGTTCTTTTCCAATATGGTAACTTTAAAGCCCTCTTTAGCCAGCACACAGGCAGCTGATAGCCCCGCAAAACCTGCCCCGATGATGATAATATGCCTGCCCCTGTTCATATAGCTATGGAGGCCCAAGTTAAACAAATTGTTTTGTCACCATAAAAAAACAATAACGGTTGGAATTTGTACTTTTGGGGATCAGCCCAAGTGTAAATGATGAATCTGTACGACGAGACCAGTTTTGAATGCAGTAAATTGATAACCAATAAGTATAGCACATCATTCAGCTTAGGGATAAAGGCTTTCGATAAGAGTTTTCGTTACCCTATTTATGCTATTTATGGTTTTGTAAGGTATGCCGATGAAATAGTGGACACTTTTCATGAGTATGATAAACTAACGCTGCTCAGCGATTTTAGAAAGGAAACGTTTAAAGCCATCCAGGAAAAGATCAGTTTAAACCCGGTTATACACTCGTTTCAACAGGTTGTAAACAGGTATGGTATTGAAACCGGGCTTATTGATGCTTTTTTGCGCTCTATGGAAATGGATCTGGACAAAAAAGCCTATGATCCGGCTTGCTATGAAACTTACATCTATGGTTCGGCTGAGACGGTAGGGCTTATGTGTCTGCGTGTGTTTACAGATAATAATGAGGCGCAATATCAATCGCTTTTGTCCCAGGCCCGAAGCCTGGGCGCTGCTTTTCAAAAAGTAAATTTTTTGCGTGATATACAAGCTGATTATCAGGAGCGTGGTCGTACCTATTTCCCCGGTATTGATTTTAACAATTTTACCGAGCAGGATAAGCATCGTATTGAAGTTGAGATTAAAAACGACTTTGACAATGCTTTTGAGGGGATCAAACAATTGCCCGCAGGTACACGTTTAGGGGTTTATATAGCTTACACTTATTATCTGAAACTGTTTAAAAAAATAAGCTATACCCCTGCGAATGTTATTCTGCAAAAAAGAATACGTATTTCTGATACCCGTAAAATGGGTTTGTACGTTAAAGCTGTTTTACAACAAAAACTGAATGTGATTTAAGATAATGAGGAGAAGTATTTTTTTTATAGCCGGAATGTTTTCGTTTTTGTTCATGGTACAAAACGTAAAGGCCGATGAGCCTAACCTGAAAAATATACGCAGGCAATTAAGAGAGGCCATTAATGATAGTAAAACCACTGATTCTCTTTATAAAAGCCTGAGCAGTATAAAAAATCGTACGGGTATTATTGATGGCTTTATAGCCGGTGTACAGGCACTGAAGGCAAAACACGCCTGGAACCCATACTCCAAAATAAAATATCTGAAAAACTGCGAAAAAACTTTTGAAAAGGCCATTGAGGTTGATCCGCATAATATCGAGATCAGGTTTATGCGCTTTTCTGTGGAAGACAGCGTGCCCGGGTTTTTAGGCTATAATAAAAATATAGCTACCGATAGCAAGGAGATCATAACCCAGCTGGATAAAAAAAATTATGGTACAGCTGATAAGGAACTTACCGTAGAGATCATTAAGTTTTTGGTGAACTCCCGAAGGTGCACCCCTGTCCAAATTGATGAGTTAAATAAGCTTTTAGCCGCTTTAAAGTGAAATATACCTACTTATTGATCAATATATTGACCGTATTTTTTCCGGTGGTATTATCGTTTGATAAGAGAGTGCATTTTTACAAAAGCTGGAAATTTATCTGGCCGGGGATGACTATAACCGGGCTTTTCTTTTTGTTTTGGGATGTGCTTTTCACGGTAAAAGGAGTATGGTCATTTAATCCTCATTATATTGTAGGTATAACTTTTTATGGGCTACCACTTGAGGAGATATTGTTTTTTATAACCGTACCATTTGCCTGTATCTTTATTTATGCCTGTTTGAATTATTATATCAAATGGGAAATGACTAACAGGCTCACCGGTATTATCAATAGTCTGATCATTACGCTGAGTATATTAGGGCTCATTTTTTATCATGACCGTTTATATACTATCGTAACTTTTGGCTTGCTGCTGGTGTTGATGCCCTTGCTACAATATGTATTTAAAGCAAGATGGCTTAACCGGTTTTATTTGGCTTATCTGGTAGCGCTTATCCCTTTTTATGTAGTAAATGGTATACTGACATCTATACCGGTAGTCATCTATGACAACAGCGAGAATATGGGTAAACGGATAGGTACGATCCCGGTAGAAGATCATTTTTACTTAATCATCCTGCTGTTGATGAACATCGGCTTTTTTGAGTACTTTAAAACCAAAAATCAATTATCTTGAATCAGCTTCCGGAATATACCAGATCACAACTGGCCCTGCGCAACGGGCAGGATAAGCCCCAAATATGGGTGGCCTATAAAGGAGTGATCTATGATGTGAGCGAAAGCCGACTATGGAAAAACGGCAAACATTATGAGCACTGGGCAGGGCAGGATCTGACTGATGAATTGCCCGATGCTCCGCATACCGAAAGCGTATTTGAGAAATTTGAGAAAATAGGGCGGTTGAGTCAGCCGACTACGTAGAGGAAGGGTATTCTTGAAAGAAAAGCCCTCCTCTTAGAAATCAGAAGAGGGCTTTGAGACTTATATTTCAAATTTAGCTAAGCCAACAAATTCCTGTACACGGGCTGCAATTTCTTCCTGAGACAAGTTTCTTAATCTCTCTGAGCCGAATTTTTCAACGCAGAACGATGCCAGCGCCGATCCGTATATAATAGCATTTTTCATGTAATCAAAATTTACTGAGCCTACTTTAGCCAGGTAACCAATAAAGCCACCCGCGAAGGTATCACCGGCCCCGGTAGGGTCAAATACTTCGGCCAATGGCAGGGCGGGGGCGCTGAATATTTTATCCTCATGGAAAAGCAGGGCGCCGTGCTCTCCTTTTTTAATGATCACATATTTGGGTCCCATGGTTAATATTTTACGGGCTGCCTTTACCAAAGAGAACTCACCTGATAGTTGACGTGCTTCGGCATCATTAATAGTGATAACATCTACCAGTTTAATGGTAGCTAATAGTTCATCAAGGGCAATGTCCATCCAAAAGTTCATGGTATCCATCACAATCAATTTTGGACGTTTGGTTAACCGTTTGATAACCGTTTGTTGCACCTGCGGCGATAAATTACCCAGCATCAGGTATTCACAATCCTGGTATGAATCGGGGATAATAGGATCAAAAGCCTCTAAAACGTTTAGCTCAGTAACCAATGTATCACGGCTGTTCATGTCATTGTGGTATCTTCCGCTCCAGAAAAACGACTTTTCGCCTTGTTTTATCTGCAAGCCTTCGGTATTTACGTTGTGCTTCTGAAGGTCTTCGATCTTGGTCTGCGGGAAGTCGTCGCCTACTACAGCAACGATTTTTATACGGTCATAAAAGTAAGATGCGCCCAAACTGGCAAAGGTTGCCGACCCGCCAACAATTTTATCTGTCTTTCCGAAGGGTGTTTCAATAGCGTCAAATGCCACAGTACCAATAACTAACAAACTCATGTAAAATATTTTTAAATTTTTTTTGCGCAAATATTGTGAAATTAACGCAGAAATTATACTTTTGCACCACTCCAAACGGAAAATAGTCCTGAGTAGCTCAGCTGGTTAGAGCATCTGACTGTTAATCAGAGGGTCGCTGGTTCGAGCCCAGCCTCAGGAGCTTGAAAATCAATGATTTAACCCAACTCTGGCGAGTTGGGTTTTTTTATTTGCAGAAAATTTGCAGGAAAAAAAATCAAAACATATATAAAACTCATTTTGCATAACTTTGCTATAATTGAAGCTTTAGGCTGATCCTTAGCCGATTTTTAACGGATTTTCCTATTGTTTTTAATTTTTTCATTACATTTTTTAAGGCTCTGACTATAGTTAAAGGCTCAATTTCATAAGTTCAATATGCAGCACTTGAAAGAATTTTTAACCCGTATCCAAACATTCGACTTACGTGTAATCGAAGACGACATTCACATGGAATGGGGAACTAACGAAAAGAAGCAAGTCAGGGTTTACGACATCAGCTACCAGACGCAATACTATGATTCTTTTTCCTATCGCAGCGAACTAAGGGTATTGAAAGATATGTCCTTTATCGACCTGATGACATTAGACAAGGAGCGTATCCAACTCCAATTGGCCGAACTGGCTAAAGTCCGTAGCCGATTTAAAGAATTTTGGAGTTTTTATCATGATAATTATTCCGAGATGACACGGGTTTACAACCGTTCTTTTATTTTTTCCGTCCGGCTGGAATATTTATTTATTGTCAACGGTTTGCAACCAGCCAGTGCAGAGATCGAAGTTAGCGGTAAATTTGGTGAAGACCTGGGCGAATCGGTCAAGCTTCGGGAAAAATTCTTAATGGAACTGATCAATGCTACAGAAACAGCCATTAAGCCTAAAATGTCAGAAGCCGAATTCAAAGAATGGCTGGATAACGAGAGAAAGAAACGTGAAGCGGAAACGGTAAAGACTGAAACCAATAACGAAACGGATTTAACTCCTAAATCTGAAACACCCAACGTACATGAAACAGCGGCGATACAGGAAACAATTGCCGAATCTGCACTAAGTGAAGAACAGTTAGCTACTACTAAAATTGTGGGCTTCTATCCAACCTTTAAGGAGGGGGCAGCCGCGCAACTGTTTGACTTATTAAAAACTTATTTTGTTGCAGAAGATCATTCCATACTGGAAAAACTATTGTTACACGACGAAGCCCCTAATACGCCTTTATTATTCCGGGGTTCCGCCACCGCACTGGCCGATGCCTTTAAACAACTCAAAGAAGCTAATTTGATCGTAGGGTGCCGGATGATCGACCTCGAAAAATGGATAGCCCCGAAATTCCTGTACCTTTCCCCGCAGTCCCAACCGAGAGAGTTACCCGAGGGTTATCTCAATGGATTGATGTCAACTAAAGGTCGACCATGTAAGTCCCCCATCCTGACAATTGAACAAAAGGAAGACAAGTTTTTTATTTTGCCCGCTCCCGCAGCAAAAAATAACAAAAAAATGAGGGGGTAGGCGCAGGGTTGCCGCTTACCTACTTGTAACCCTGCAAAACAAGCCCATACCATTGCAGCATTAAACAAAATTAATGCGCAATGAAAGACACACTCACCTTTGACCAGTTACCCCAGGCGGTAACACAAATACAGGAAAAGCTCGACAATATCGAACAGCTTTTAACTCAGCGAAAAGAACAATCGCCGGAGCAGGAAGAACTTATGCCCATCACGCAGGCCGCAGCATTTTTAGACCTGGCAGTCCCGACCGTTTATAGCAAAGTATGTCGTAAAGAAATCCCAGTGAATAAGCGAGGGAAGCGCCTGTATTTCTATCGTTCAGAATTAACGGAATGGATCAAGTCAGGCCGTAAAAAAACAGCAGAAGAAATCAGGGAAGAGGCGGTACAGCATCTGGCAATCAGCAATAAAAAAGCTAAAGCATTTTAAAGCCGATTGAGCGCATTAAATCCGCCAGGGTGACCAATGGCAATGCTATTGAATCAACCCCCTTACAAGTGACCTTAAGTCGGTCAAAAAGCCAACGTCTTTTAGAACGCAGACCGATACACCCGCCCTGATGGGGCGGCGTACCGACGAGGCACCAACGGTGCCATTGTCAAAAGAACACCGGGCAAATCAGCGATACCGCGAAGCGGTATGCTGAAACCCGACACCCGCAGACGGGTGTATAACAGCATCGGCGGCAAGCCGCCGGATACAACGGGCGGCACCTTTGGTGCCACCGTTTAAAAAGCCCGATAATCGCTATAGCGCAAAGCGCTTTTGGCGGAGCAGCACCAAAGGTGCTGCTTTAACAGACTCTGTATATATGACTATAGCCATATATACAGATAGCGGAACAGGCCCTTGGCCTGTAAGCGGAGCCAGCTATGTTTCGGCCGTGCCGAAACTTGCTGGCCCCCGCTCATGCTATCGCATTCGGGGGGGGATTTTTTAAAGAATTGAAGCTTATGGAAAGTGTGGTTAAAAAGATAACAAGTACAAAAGACGTGGCCCCGGCGGACCGGGTTAATAAAGGCGGGCGGCCTAAAGTGCCGCATAAGCGGCGCAGCAGTGTGAGCGTAATGTGTACGCTCATCGAGAAAAAGATCATTGAGGCCAACGCGAAGCGCGTAGGCATGAACGCATCTGTTTTCCTGCGTAACCTGGGATTGAACACGCGGGTAGAAGTCAGGGTCAAGGCCCTCCCCAAACCAGTTTTGGAATTACGGGGTACACTCAATCACATCGCCGCCAACCTCAACCAGATCGCAAAGCGGCGCAACCGGGGCGATGACCTGAATGCGATGGAAAGGGCTTTGCTCGACCAGGATGTACGGGGCCTGCGGGCATTGGTAAAGAACATAAATGCCTATGTATCATGATCGGTAAAGTAGGTACAGGCAAAAGCTTCCGTGGTGTGCTGCATTACCTTTTTGAGGGCAGGCGGCAGGAAAGCAAAGAGCTGCAAATGCAGGAATTGGAAAAGAAGCAGGTCGAGGTGATTGCTTATAATCAGTGCTTCGGTACCCGCCTGGAACTAGTGCGGGAAATGATCGAAGTGGCCAAGCTAAACCCTGATCAATCCAAACCGGTGTTTCACTTTTCGCTAAGCTTCGCCCATAGCGATGCCGGGAAGTTAGGCTTGCAAGATAAGATCGACATGGTAGAAAAGCTGGCCGATAAATTTGATTTCAAAGACCACCAGTATGTAGTTGTAGCGCACAAAGATACCGATCATGAACATTTGCATATTGTCGCCAACCGCATTGGGTTTGACGGCAAGACCGCCAGTGACAGCAATAGCTATAAGCATGTGGCCGAGTTCGCCCGGAAGATGGAACTGGAATACAAATTAGAGCAAGTATTAAGCCCGAATAAGTTTTTGAAGCCGGAGCAAAGGGTTGTACAAAGCCAGCGTGTTGACAACCGTAAGGAAACCCTGAAGAAGCATCTGCAAACAGCGATTAAGCAAAGTAAAGATGTGCAGCAGGTCAAAAAGTACATGGAGCAGCGGAGCTACGAAGTAGAATTAGGCCGGGGCATCGCTTTTACGGATGCACAGCATGTACGCTTCAAAGGCAGCCAGATTGGCTACTCCCTGATGGATATTGAGAAGAAGCTAAAACAGGAACAGGTTTTACGGCAGCAACAGGAACAAAACAGGCAGGCGCTGTTACTGAGACAGCAGCAAGAGGATTTAAAGAAACAGCAACAACAGGAAAAGGAACAACAGCAACAACAAGTGCATCAGCACACTCCAAGCATAGGACGATGAGCGACACCTATTTACAGTGAACAGATTTATTAAATTTAATGACGGCATCATGAAACCAAACGAAGAAACCCCAATTGATGAGATCACCTTAACATCCGTATTGAACGAACACGCAACTGATTTAAAGGAGATCAAAAATTTTATAAAAGACCAACAGCAGCGGCTCGATCAAAAGGAGCAAATCATTATTGAAAAGGAAAAGGAGACAAAGAAGCTGATCGGCAGCTTTGAGCAGAAGTACCAAAAGATTGAGGTACCAGCACCAAGTACTTTGCCTCTTTCTAAAATTGCCAGTGATGGTATAACCGCAACGAGAACAGCCGTCACACAAGTATTGCATGAGTTATTTTCCAAGAACAGAATTTTGGTATTGCCGGAGGACGCCGGAAAGGGCTTTATAAAGACTATGGCTAAGCGCAGTATGTATTTAACTGCTTTAGCTATCGTCGTTGGTTTTGTCAGTTGGTTCGGCTTCCGCAATTGGTATAAGGACAGTCAAAACAGCCGCTATCGTACAGCCTGGTACTGGAACTATTTGATTGCAGATACTATAAAAAGGAAGAAATTACAAAACCAACTGGACAGCCTGAATATATCAGAGATTAATAGCTACCGGACTGACAGCATAGAACATTACCTGGAAATACTGACAACAGAATTGAGAATCAAGCAATTGGAAAGGGAGGCGGACAGTTTGAAAGCTTTGCGACGGAAACCCTGAAGGGCATAAGATTTGTTAAATGGTTTAATATATAAAACGAGCCTTTTCTGCAATGGCTCGGAGGCTATCTTTGCTGCAACAGATGATCCACCAACCTGACCAACCCCTGCCATAAAAACCACCAACCAACGGCCTTGCGAATGAAAAACTTACGCTAATCTTTATCCAAACGAACGTTCTTTATGGCATCGAAAAGGTGCAAAACGGAAAGCAGCCAAAAACTTAAAAACTTTGTGCCGTACCTCCCTCTGCTGTTTTAACTGACGGCAATGGAGATTTGGTTTGATAAAAAGTGGAGACGGTAGCTTTTCAGCCAAAATGATTAAATCGGGTATGGGTAACCCGAATTATGTATCTTTCCATTCCGGCTTAAATCCTGGCGATATTGTGGTAACGAATGGCGCTTATTTATTAAACAGCGAAACTATTTTTAAAATGGCAATAATAGCATGGACGGCATGAAAATGTAAATATAATATTTGGTACCATTATTTAAGCAACTGCTTAAATAATGGTATATTTGCTGCTTATTATGGAGATGAATACCTGTAAACGAATTTTTGCTGATTCTGGACAAATTAAGAATTGCAAAGAAACCATTAAAGGAAACCAACAAGGATTTTCCGCGCTGTCAGCGACTTTAGCTTTAGCGGGTAATGAGGTCAGGTTGAAGATATTTTTTCTTTTGCACCAGGAAAAAGAATTGTGTCCTTGTGACCTGAGTGATATTCTGGAAATGACTATTCCCGCAGTGTCTCAACACCTGCGTAAATTAAAAGACGGCGGATTGATACAGTTTCGTAAATCCGGTCAAACGATATTTTATTCGATTTGTGCGCCACATTTACCTTTGCTACAACCCTTGTTTAATTTAATCAATCAGCCTTTATCAACCAACGCATGAGCACCAACATTCAAAACAGCTGGATTGGCGGCCTCTTTGCCGCATTAGCAGCATCTCTTTGCTGCATTACACCCTTGCTCGCCATATTTGGGGGAATAAGCGGCGCTGCCACTTATTTTAACTGGATAGAACCTTTCCGGCCATATATTATTGGTTTGACCATACTGATTTTTGCTGTGGCCTGGTATCAGCAATTGGTTGTGGTTCCCCGTGGGCAAGAGGATTGTTGTGAGCCTGTAAAGCGATCATTCTGGAAGTCGAAAAAGTTTCTGCTCGTCCTAACCCTGTTTTCAGGAGTGGTAATTACCTTTCCCTATTACTCTTCCTTTTTTTACAAAACGACTCAACCAATAGCAACCATTTCTCCCCAGGGTAAATTCAAATTCGTTAAATTGAATATTAAAGGCATGGGCTGTGCGGATTGTACCAAACATATTGACGGGGCGTTGATGGGACTTAGCGGTGTATCGACATCCAATACTTCTTATGAAAAGGCGGTAACGATTGTCCGGTACGATCCAACAAAAACGAACACCGACAGCATCAATCTAAAAATAAAAGAAATAGGATATCAATCTACTTTGATCAAAAATAACTAATCTCATGGCAACAACGATCCTGCTTAATTCTATAATTACCTGTCCTCAATGCGGCTTTCAAAAAGAAGAAGAAATGCCAACCGATGCCTGCCAGTTTTTCTATGAGTGTGAAAACTGTAAAACCCGATTAAAACCGCTGACGGGTGATTGCTGTGTGTTTTGCAGCTACGGTTCAGCGAAATGCCCGCCTATTCAGCAGGGGACATCCTGCTGCGGTTAATTTAGATTATGGCCGCATATTTTAAAATAAATTACGTTATTTGAAAAGATGAAATTTTTGTCACTGTTTTTGGCGCTTTGCATTTTGTTCCTGTCTTCGTTTTCGGGGATGACGAACACGGCTGCGCCTGCTAAAGAAAGCTGCTGTGCAAAAATGGCCGGGAAACCAGCCTGCCACCATCCCAAAAAAACGCAAGACGATTGCGGCAAACAAAGCTGCGCCATGATGTTCTCCTGTAATATTTGCGGCTTTATCGTACCGCGATCGGCCGCATTAAAACCTGTTCTTGCTTTCGAGTTACCGAAACCAGTTGCTCCACATACTGATGGCGATATTGCCGCTTATCACGCTGACAACTGGAAGCCGCCGCAAGCCTGTTAAATAATTCCGCAGACCTGAACCTTCACGTTCAAATAAATTATTTAACAATATAAAAGATATTCAAAATGAAAAAAGTAATGTTAAGCATGCTGGTAATCGCTTTCGCAGCAACATCTGTAATGGCTAATGGGAATGTTCCTGTTAAAAAAGCAAAAGCTAAACAGGCGACCTGCACCAGCTGCCCCAAAGGACAGAAATGTGCCAAGACAACCTGCACCAAAGCAGATTGCTGTAAATAAGCATTAAGCATGCATAAAGAAGCCCCGGACGGATCGTTCGGGGCTTTGTTTTTAATAAGCCTTTCTTAACCGGTCGGCCAGTTCATCCGGCAATGGGCTTTGGGAAATAGCCGATGCTGCTTTTTCTATGTCATAAGCAAAACGGATAAAATCGACCTGAACCGTATCTGTGATGGTCAGCAGTGCATAGCAGCCCATGGCGTTGCCATCCTTTGGCTTGCCGACAGAGCCGATATTTACCACATGCTTGTTACCTATAATGCGGTGATACGGTAAATGGGAATGGCCCACACATAAAATATCCGCTTTGGCTTCGTTCATCATATCCAGTACATAAGCTTCGTCAGTGTCTTCCAAAACATATTCATTGATACCGCGGGTACTGCCATGCGCCAGTACGATATTCAAATGATCATTATTCAATTGAAATTCCAGCTTAATATGCGAGGGTAGCGTAGTCAGATATTGCCTGTTTTCGGCAGATACCAGTTCATAAGCATAGCCTTTTGTCTTCAGGTCATGGTTGCCCGCTAACATAGCAATGCCCCGCCTGCGGATTTCCGCAATGACTTCGTTCGGCCAGATGTTATACCCGATCAGGTCGCCCAGGCAATAAACCGCATCAGGTTTGCGGCTGTCCAGGTCAGTTAAAAAAGCTTCAAATGCCGGAAGATTGGCGTGTATATCAGAAAATAGTGCTATCCTCATTTATCCGTTCCTTAACATATCCGCATATTCATTCGGCAATGGACTGCCTTCAACCGCTTTGGCCGCTTTTTCGATGTCATAGTCAAAGCGGATAAATTCCACCTTTACGCTGTCTTTATCTTTTACAGAACTGTTTTCATTAATATGCAATAACACATAGCCGCCTCGCGGGTCTTTATCTTTTGGTTTACCAACCGAGCCGATATTGATGGCATGGCGGTAATGGGTATCTTCCGTGATCTCCGTAGGCAGGATGCGGTGATAAGGTTGATGCGTATGGCCGAAACACATGACATCCGCGTCGGCCCCTTCCATAATACGCAGCATACTTTTTTCGTCCCTGTCTTCAAACAGGTATTCATTTACTTTACGGGGGCTGCCGTGAACAAAAAGCACATTCAGTTTATCATTATTCAATTGAAACTCCAAACGAATATGCGCAGGCAGGGTACGTAAATAATCCCTTTGCTCCTCTTTAACCACTTCATTGGTATATGCAATGGAAATTTTGCCTAATGCTTTTTCTTCATCTGTTTTGTAGGCGCAACCGCAGTCATCACTATGGCGACCTATACCAAAATCATAGTTTCCGGTGATACAAGGGATACCCCGTTTGCGAATTTCGTCAATGACTTCATTGGGCCAGATATTATAACCTACAAGGTCACCCAGGCAATAAATGGCATCAGGCTTTTGAGTTTCTACATCGGCGAAGAAAGCCTCCAGTGCCGGTAAGTTAGCGTGTATATCAGAAAAAAGCGCAATCTTCATTATTGTATAGTAGTTAATGTTTTAGTTTTAGAAGTATAATATTTCTTTCTGAAATAGAAAGCGAGGTTTACTAAAGCGATCAGTGCAGGTACTTCTACTAAGGGGCCAATCACACCTGCAAAAGCTTCACCGGAATTGATACCGAATACACCGATTGCAACAGCAATAGCTAATTCAAAATTATTGCCTGTAGCTGTAAAAGCGATAGATGTGCTTTTGGAATAATCCGCTCCAAAAGATTTGCCGATAAAAAAGCTCAGCACGAACATGATGGTAAAGTAGATCACCAATGGTATAGCGATACGCAGTACATCGAATGGAATCTGAACGATCAGATTTCCCTTTAAGCTGAACATCACTACAATGGTGAACAGTAAAGCAATTAACGTGATGGGCGATATGAACGGTACGTATTTCGTTTGGAACCATTCTTCCCCTTTGATTTTTATCAGCGCATAACGGCTGATTACACCAGCAGCAAACGGAATACCTAAGTAAATACCTACGCTCTTGGCGATCTCCCCAATGGTAATATTAACTGCTAAACCTTTCAATCCGAATAATGGAGGTAACACGGTAATAAATACATAAGCATAAACGCTGTACAGCAATACCTGGAAGATACTGTTTAAGGCGATTAACCCGGCTGCATATTCCCGGTTACCTTCGGCCAGTTCATTCCATACCACTACCATCGCGATGCAGCGGGCCAGACCGATGAGGATCAAACCCACCATGTAGGCCGGATGATCACGCAGCAATGTTATCGCTAACACGAACATTAATATGGGGCCAACTATCCAGTTTAAGATCAGGGATGCACTCAGTACTTTAGTGTCCTTGAATACCTCACCCATATTCTCATATTTCACTTTGGCTAAAGGCGGGTACATCATTAAGATCAAACCAATGGCCAATGGAATATTGGTTGTGCCACTGGAAAAAGAATTGATGAACCCCGATGACGAGGGAATAAAGTAACCTATACCTACACCTATAGCCATTGCTAAAAATATCCATAAGGTTAAGTACCGGTCAAGAAAACTTAGTTTTTTTCGTTCGGCCACCGGGGCGCAGTTGTTTGCTGACATAATCTAAAGTTCGTGTATGAATATGAATTGAATGTTAATAGTTCCAGTTATCTTTTATCTTATTAGCCACAAAGATCATTTCGGCAGCGATCAGTTTTTCCTGTTGCTGCAATTGCTCATCTGTAGCACTTGTAAGAGCTGGGTATTTAAGTTTGATCGCGAATTTGTCCGGACTGCTTAGCAAGGACGACGCATCCTCATTCAGCAGTACATGAACCGCCTGAGGATTAGAGGCTGAACTTTCAAAGGTAACCGAGCCACCCTGGTCATTGTATTTGGCATTCAGACCGCCGTCTGTACCTATCTTGAATCCAAGTTTGGTCAAAGCCGGTGCCACTTTCTCGGACGGGGCAGCGCCTACGGCAAATACTTTGACATCGTTAATCCCATTGTTCGCTAAGGCTGCTTTCAAAACGGCCTTCGCAAAAGGAGCGCTGAATCCGTCATTACTGATCAGTTCGATCAAAACCGGCTTCTTCTGACCTTTTGCTACAATGCCCATCTGCTGGATGCCGGTCAATACATCCTGACGTTCATAAGAAACAGGGTTGCTCTTTTTGATTTGTTTAAAAGATTGCACCAGTTCAGGATAAATAGCATCTGCCACCGGGGCGAAAGCGGAGCCTACTACCAGTAGGCTTGCTAAAAATACATTAACTAAGGGTTTCATGATCTTTAAATTATTGGTTTATATCAATTAGGTTGTTTATAGTAGATGATGAAGTTCGGATAGATGTTAAGTATTTGTCTGATTGATTTTCTCTTTAGCGCTGTCTAATATGGTAGCATTTAAGCCGCTTTCATCAGCGAGTTGTGCTATCTTGTAACTGTAGTATTCTTTTTTTAGGGTAGGGAGATCTATATACAATGCTTTAGAGAGTTCTTTTAATTTACTCGCATTAAATGCCTTTTTGCCGGATTCAATCCGGCTCAAATTGGCCCTTTCTATATCCAGTTTTTTTGCAAATTCTTCCTGTGAGATGTTGAGCTCCTGACGATGTTCTTTTATGAAAGCACCAAAGCTTGCAAATACTACAGGCTTTTCGTCGGTTTGCTTTTGCGCAGTCTTTGATGGATTTTCGGTAGTGACTGCGCCATCAGCAGGATTGGGGCGAAAACTATTAATACTGGCAAAAAGCAGCGAAAATTTATTTGACATCTGGCCAATAAGTTCCTGATTTATAGTATAGGTCAAATGATATTTTGTCCCCTGTGCTTTTAAGATGCCTAAAGCCTTTAATTCCGCAACATGCTTTTTAATCGCATCCTGGGTAAACGGGATATCAAATAACTCCTCTTTACTGATCACATTTCCCTTTTCAACAATTAAACGAAAAATGGCAACCCTAACCGGCAATGCCAGCGCTTTAGCAAATTCTGCTAATTCGTTGTCACTTTCACTGAATTTTGATTTTGGAGATAACATAATAAGGACTGATGGTTTATCTGACAATAGTAATAATTATTTATTGCTTTAAAGCAATATTACGATGAAATAGTGTTAAAAAAAAGTTAACAACACTCATCAATACAATTAACAGTTACAAAAAACGCTGCGAATGTATCCCGATATTTTGACCAGGTTTTGCTGTCAATACAGTAACATACGCTTGTTCCTTCAATTTTACCTTTGATTATTCCGGCATCTTTTAATTCTCTCAAATGCTGTGATATGGTTGGCTGCGCCAAGCCCAGTATCTCTACCAGATCATTGCATATACATTCATTGGCTTTTATTAAATGTTCAATGATTCCAATACGCGCAGGGTGTGCCAAAGCTTTCATCATTTGCGCCATGTCATTTTGCGCATCTGTAAAGTTTGCTGTTTTAGTTAATCCCATATTGCAATATTACGATTAATATTTGAATGATGCTAATAAATGAAATTATTTTTTATGCATCGCTTCCATGAGGTGCTCAAATTGCCCGGTATACTCATTCCAGGTTTTCCAATTTACTTCATATAAAGACTTTTTACCGTCAATGGATGCGATAATGAGGTCCGACTCCAATAATTCTTTCAAGTGATGCGATACAGTAGGTTGTGCCAGAGGTAATACCTCCACAATTTCACCACAGGTGAATTTAGGGCGCTCCGCCAAAATACGCAGTATAGCTATCCTTGCAGGATGGGACATGGCTTTCGCTATTAATGAGATATGTTGGTCAACCGAGGTAAACTCGCCTTTTTTATGATTAGCCATGTTGAATGAATCGTGCAAAGATAAAATCAAAACATGATCTTAAACATAAATAGAATTTGAACAGGATTTTCTTCATGATTTCTTCATAATACCCTGAGTTAACATAATGTTTCCTTAGTTTAATCTAATATCTAAGATATTCGATTTGATAATGTTCTGTTAACACGAAATTAATGATGCTAGGGTAATTTTGACCCATCATTAAATATTATGTTGAAAACTAATTACTTACTCATTTTTCTTTTTCCGATCCTCCTAATTAATACCAAGCTTTTTGCACAGAATAGTGGAAAAATTGCAGGTAAAATTATTGATCAGAAAACAAGCGAAACATTAATTGGAGCCACAGTCGGCATTCAAGGTACAACCAAAGGCGCTGCCACCAACGTTGACGGCCGTTATGTCTTAACTGGTCTTCAGCCCGGTAAGTATACTATAGTTATAAAATATATAGGGTACCAAAGCAAATCAGTTTCTGATATAGAGGTTAAGGCTGGTGCTGTTACTAATCTTGATGTTGTTTTACAGGAGGCTACAAATACCTCACTTAAAGAAGTTGTTGTTACTGCTACTTACCGCCAGGCATCGGTAGCATCCCTATATGCTGTGCAAAAAAACAGTGTATCTATATCTGATGGTATATCATCAGAACTGATCAAAAAATCCCCCGACAGAAGTACCAGTGATGTTTTAAAAAGGGTGAGCGGCGCTACTGTTCAGGATAATAAATTCGTGGTTGTAAGGGGGCTTAGTGACCGGTACAATAGTGCTTCGCTTGATGGTACCCCATTGCCAAGTACAGAGCCAAACAGAAAGGCCTTTTCATTTGATATTGTACCAGCCAACTTAATTGAAAATATCATTATCAGTAAAACAGCTACACCTGACCTTCCTGCTGATTTTGCCGGTGGTAATATACAGGTTTTAACAAAAGACATTCCGGATCAAAATTTTATCAGTTTGGGGGCGGGGTATAGCTATAATACACAAAGCACATTTAAAGACTTTAAGAGCGGATACCGCAACACAAGTGATTATTTCGGCTTTGACGGCGGTGCCAGGGAACTGGTTAAGAATTTCCCAACCACAGCTCAAATAATTGGCCCCCCAAGATTAACCACTAAGCAAAATATACAATCTATCAATTCGCTTAATAACGACTTTAATATCTATAATAAAAACGCATTTTTAGGCCAAAGCTACCAGTTTACCCTGGGTAATGTACAGGAAATAGGCCCCAACAAAAATCGCTTTGGTACTACTATAGCCTTAACCTACCGTAATGCGGAAACAACAACGCCAGACCTGATCAGGAAGTATAATAATTTTGATTATACAGAAGATCAATATAAATTCTCTACAAATATTGGAGCACTTGCAAATTTTGCATACAGTTTTGGCAACAACAAAATAACACTCAAAAATCTTTACAATCGTACTTTCGACGATATTTTTACTTATCGCACAGGTGTCAATACTTCCAATTCAAGCCACGACAACCGATTTTATGCATTTGATTTAACGGAAAAAGCCTTATTTAAAACCACATTGGACGGCGATCATAAACTTGGAGCATCAAATGCAAAATTAGACTGGAGCCTGGGCTATAGCAATATTTTAAACAGCCAACCAGATCAAAGAAAAATAAACTATGTACAACCGAATGCAGGTGATCCGTATGTGGCAAGCATTACTACTTTGGGAAAAGAGAATGCCCGCTTTTTTTCAGATCTGCATGAGAATATTTATGCAGGCAAAGTTGATTTTAAATTACCTGTTAAGCTGTTTAACCAAACCAGCAATTTTAAAGCGGGTATATCTTCACAATATCGCGAGCGTACTTTTGCCGCCCGTTTCCTGGGTGTTACGCTTCTTGACGGGACAAGTGATATCAGGCTAAGGCCAATAGAAACCCTTTTTGGGCCAAATGCTGTCAATTCAGGTGCTTTTGAACTTGATGAAATTTCAGCCCCGAATGATAACTATAAGGCGCATAGTTATACCAACGCCGGCTACATAATGTTCGATAATAAAATAAGCGAAAAGTTCAGAGCGGTTTATGGTTTAAGGATTGAAAAATTTGATTTGAAACTAAACACCAATGACCCTGATCAAAAACAACCCCAGGCCGAATTAAACAATACCGATTTCCTGCCATCAGTAAACCTTACTTACAGTTTAACCAGCAAAGCAAACTTAAGGGCGTCTTACTATCGTACCCTGGCACGTCCTGAATTCAGGGAACTTGCACCATTTTCCTATTATGATTATGAACTGTTAGCTACCCAGGTAGGTAACCCTGATTTAAAAAGAACATCAATTGATAATGCCGATTTAAGGTATGAATTTTATCCATCAGCAGGTCAGATATTCTCTTTCTCTGTTTTTTATAAAAAGTTTTATAACGCTATTGAGCCGAGTATAGATGATGTAAACTCATCAACTACAATCAGTTATTTCAATTCCAAATCAGCCTATGTTTATGGCCTCGAAATGGAAGCCCGTAAATCTCTTGATTTCATTAATGATCAAGGGTTCTTTAAAAACAGCTCTCTTTATGCTAACGTGTCTGTAACCAAATCACGTATTCAAAATCCAGCTAATCCCAATCTGCTTGAACCAAACAGGTCATTAGTAGGGCAATCGCCCTATGTTATTAATGCAGGTTTTCAGCATAATGCCTTTAACAACACATTGTCTGTTAATATCCTGTATAACCGTTTAGGTAAGCGTATTTTTTACGCCGGCGGGCAAAACTTCCCCAGCGTTTATGAAGCTCCAAGAAATGTACTTGACTTTCAATTAGGTTACAAAGTACTCAAAAACAAAGGAGAGATTAAAATAAACGGTAGTGATCTGTTTAATCAGAATTATACTTTCTACTACGAACTCGACAAAAACCCTAAAGGCGGTACCGGTAATATCTTTAAAAAGTACAAACCAGGGGCAGTTTATGCGCTAACCTTTAATTACAATTTTTAATAAGCTTACACCCCAAAAATTTAACAATACAGATTTAATTGAACCCAAAATTATGAAAAAGCAAGGATTATTTTTAGCGCTTATTGTAGCTCTTTTTTCAGCTGCGTGTAGCAAAAAATCAGCAACTATTGACCCGCCCATTAATGACACTACTAAAACCAGTAACGTTGTTACTGTAACCGGCGATATTTCTACAGCAACTACCTGGAAAGCAGATAAAATTTATTTATTGAAAGGTTTTGTATACGTAACTAACGGTGCTACATTAACAATTGAGCCAGGAACGATCATAAAAGGTGATAAAGCAAGTAAAGGCACTTTGACCATTACCCGTGGCGCAAAAATCATGGCAGTAGGTACTGTTGCCAAACCTATTGTATTTACTTCATCATTTGAATCAGGTGCAAGGGCAAATGGCGATTGGGGTGGTATTATCCTTTTAGGAAAAGCTCCCGTTAACCAAGGCGATAATGTAGCTATTGAAGGTGGTTTGGATGCTAAAGGCGACGCTGCTAAATACATCCAATATGGTGGTACAGATGCTAATGATAACTCAGGCACATTGAAATATGTACGTGTTGAATACGCAGGTATCCCTTTTTCACCTGATAACGAGATCAATGGTGTTACCTTTGGTGGCGTAGGCGCAGGTACAACTATTGAATATGTACAAGTTTACCGCTCTGGTGATGATGCTTTTGAGTGGTTTGGCGGTACAGTTAAATGTAAACACCTGATCGCTATGGGGAGTTTAGATGATGATTTTGATACAGATTTTGGTTTTGCAGGTAAAATTCAGTTTGGTATAAGCCAACGCTTTAAAACCATTGCCGATATTTCGGGATCAAACAGCTTTGAATCGGATAACGATGCTAATGGCTCTGATAAAACACCACAGACTTCGGTTGTTTTTTCAAATATGACTCTACTAGGCCCTATTACTAAGAGCGGAGAAACTAACGTAAATGCTAACTATCAGCATGGCGCGCAGATCCGTCGTAATTCGGCTTTAAGCTGCTTTAACTCTATATTCTCGGGTTATGTTGATGGTGTTTATATAGATGATTCTAAAGTAACTACCGCTGCCTCAACTTCAACTAACTATACAGCAGGTCGTCTGGTGTTCAAAAACAACATCATTTTAGGAACGAAGAACAATGAAGTAAAAGGTGAAAATAAAACCTTATTTGAAACCAAATTAAGAGCTGAAAATGTTTTTAATGCTGCCATATACGCTGATGCTGTTATTAATTCGCCGTTTAAGTTTTCATCTGATTTTGCTAATGCAGGAACTCCAGACTTTACTGTTAAGGCTGGCTCAATTGCGGCAGCTGGTGCTTTATTCACTGATGCTAAATTGAGTGATACATTCTTTGAAAAAGTTGATTACAAAGGTGCTTTTGGCACTACAGACTGGACAGCAGGATGGGCTAATTTTGATCCTCAAACAATGCCTTATACAACTCCGGGCGCAGTAACAAAGTAATTTTATTTAATATTTTAAAGCTGCCTCAATATTTTTGAGGCAGCTTTTTTTATAGAAATTAATTATATCCACCTGAAACGTCTATGTCATCTTTACATTTTCTTTTAAATCATATTGATCTTGAATTGTCGCAATTTGCAAGAGCGCTGGCATTACCCATTCGGGTTTTCATTATCAGAACGATCATTGAAAATGGCAACTCCATCAGTAAGCAGGCACTACACACCGGCGTATTCAGTACAGATAATATCAATAAGCATATTATGGAGTTAAAATCAGTTGGAATTCTTAAGATGAATGGCGTGAGGGGGCAAATTACTTATAGCATTGACCAAAATGTATCAAAGCAAATATCGGATAGTTTTATCAATATGTTTCAAAGCATAAGTCAGTTAAGTTTGCAAAAAATAGATCACCCCAAATCAGTAACTGAAACCGTTCTGGATTTAAAAAAGGATGAGCTACTGATTAACTTCAAAAACTTTGGCGCTTTTATTAAAGCACACCGGCAAGAGCTTAACATTTCGCAGGAAGACTTTGCAAAGAAGATCAATATTGACCGGGCACAGCTGAGCAGAATAGAAGGAGGCAAGAAATCATTAAATATTGATAAATTAGAAAGCTTGTCCAAAGCGCTTTATTTGAATTTGCAAACTGTAACAAAAGAATATTACAACTACCGTATTGCTGAACTTATTAAGGAGAGTCGAAAAATAAAGGGTTGATATATAAGTGTCATTTCATATTTGACACTTGTAATAATTATTGAAAAGTATTTTAATTATATCCCCGGCGTTTCGAAATTCGTTAACACATCTTCTGATGCATATTCTGCTTTTATTGACTTTGCAATCATGAATCAATTGTATTATTTTAATAAGATAACATTTAAAAAATAATCAATTAATATATGGTTATTATATTGATACAAATCTAAATCAATATGATAAAACCTTATCAAAAAGAGCTTAAATCCCAGGGATTTAAGCTTTCGCCTGCAAAGAATTTTGTTTTATTATTATTTATTCTTGCAACGGTATATACCGGTTGTAAAAAAGATAATAATGTTCCATCGGCTAAAAAAGATCCATTAGTAAGTGTAGACCCTTTAATTGTGAAGGCCATTAAAGACCTGGGTTTCAGAGCGGATACCATTAAAGAATTTGGTGATTATTACGTGGTGGAGGGCGATATCATGCTCTTAAAATCGAATTTAAAAACACCGCAAAAGTCAACTACGCAGATTGACCGGGATAAAATTATCAACCAAACTCGGTCTAACTATATTATTAGTAATTACAGTAGTTATAATATAAATATATTAGTCGATCATACCATATGGAGTGACGCTAATACATGGCAAAGCGGCTTGCTGGAGGCGATGAGAGTATGGAATACCCAATCCAACAGCAACATCAAACTGAATCTTATTTACGATGTGTACGATGCAGGTCAAAGAGTCGATATTACGATCAAATCAGATAATGGTTTATTAGATGCTAATACGGCGGCAAGGGCAGTATTTCCTTTTTCTGATGGAAAACCGGGAAATTTAATAATCGTAAATACCGATTTTGTAGACCCTTTTTCCAGTTCATTTATAAATCCTACAACAGCACAAACCACATGGAATATGATACATGAAATTGGACATTGTTTGGGATTGAGGCATACGAACTGGTTTTTAAGAAACGAAGGTGCTTCGCCTGATGGTGCGATCCAGATACCAAATACACCAACCGCCACTCAGGGCGATCCTAATTCTGTAATGAATGGGGGAACAGCACTAAGTTCCTACAATTCAAACAATCAAACTTATCCATTGCCTTCTATATATGATAAAACGGCAATAAGTACTTTATATCCTATCAATGTAAACAGTGCTATAGCACCAATAGTAAGTGGTCCATCAACATTTGGTGGCGAAAGAATCTTTTCCTTAAGTTATATATCAAAAGAAGTTGGTATAAACTATCACTGGAAAGCGATTGGTATAAACGGAACGACCTTTAGTTATGACTTTACTGATCCGGATAACAACAATCCGGGACTGGAACTGAATCTTCCATCAGGAACTTACCAACTGCAATGTGCTATATCCGGTGGTAAGTATGCTGCCGGGGTAACCGGAATAAAAAATATTACGGTTCAGTAATGTAGTGATCTAATATAAAAGGACCCGACTAATTTAGTCGGGTCTTTTGAGTATTAATTATTCGGATAGCTTTATAAACGGGCATTCGTAAAAATTCGATGAAGTCCCTTAATGAGTTTCTTACGTTTATAAATTCATTCAATTTAAGGAGCACTAATGTGCTGTCAGGATCTTATTATGGAAACGCTTCAATTATCCAAAAAGAGTAGACGATCCTCATTTGTGTTATTGCTATTTTCTATAGCAAAATTTGATAATCTGTAGCGTTTAGGCCTTCGTAAACGTAAATAGTTAAAAACGAAAGCCTATGAAACCTGTATCCATTTTCTTAGTAGTGCCGTTGATATGTATTCAATTGTTTACTTCATGTAAAAAGCACAGCGAGCCCAACGAGAACACAAATGATTTAACATCATGCCCGGTCAATTCCGATTGTACGCATACATTTTCCACTATACCGGAATATGCACAGGATCAACCGTCCAGTTTCAGGGCATTTACTTACGGCCAAATTTTGAAAGAGAGTTGTAATATAGAAACGCGAATGATGATAAAAGCTCCTTTAACAAACAACAAATTTGACTATAATGCCCAGGATATCGTAAATGGCACTGTCAATTACAATTTCATCTGTCCCTGCTGCAACTCAATTTTTTTTAAACCTATAGGAGGTCATGTTGAAGGACACAGGATTGATGATCAAAAATGGCTTATTCATGCAACAGTAATTCTTGGAACAGAGGCAAATAAGCCAATGGATACACTGACTGTAAACCAATACTTTGTGAAAAAATAATTTGAAACAAAGCCCGGAAACGGGCTTTGTTAAATAAGTTTAAATTAATTAGGCAGGTGTTGTTGAATAAAATTGGCACTATAGATTTTAACCATATCCCGTACCCTTTTAAATTCAGCGAAAACTACTTCGTCTGTTCCTTTCGCCTTTGCAGGATCAGGGAAGTTTTCATGGAAACGTTCTGCCTTGCCGGGGAAAAAAGGACAGGCCTCATTGGCGTTATCACATACGGTGATCACATAATCAAATGGGATGGAAATATATTCATCTACGTGATTGGAGGTGTGTCCTGATATGTCAATATGATCCTCCGCCATGACCTGGATGGCTTTAGGATTAACGCCATGTGTTTCTATGCCTGCACTGTAAATATTGGCTTTTTCACTTGCGAAATGACGCAGGTAACCCTCGGCCAATTGGCTGCGGCAACTATTGCCGGTACATAGGACTAATATATTTTTCTTGCTCATCTTAATGTTTTTTTCATGACGATAGCCGATACCGGGCAAACATGGCTGAACTCTGATGAAGCGCTGACTTCCGCAGGCACATCTTCCCTGTTTATTTTTGAATAGTTTTTACGCTCGAAGTAGGCTGGAGCCGTTTCTGTTAGCAGGTATAATTCAATCAAGCCTTTCAACTTACACATCGCATCCAACCGGGCCAGCAGTTTACCGGCGATACCTAAACCTCGCTTTTCAGGTTGTACCGCTAAAGACCGGAGCAACCCATAGTCTCCATAAACCTCAACGCCTCCAACACCGACTACTGTACCATCTTGTATCGCTACAATAAAATTATCTAGTGTTTGCGGCAGATCCGCTATGGGCAGCTTTTCAGCGGCCAGCAGTTCGATTATTTTGTCTTTATAGGGTTGGGCCTGGTCTATGATCATGGTTGTTATATTAGCAGCAGCCTCCGCCTGGTGTGCAGCAAGCTTCCGCAGGCGCAGCCAGGTTAACTAATTGTACTTTGGGTTTCTCTGCCGCCGCAGGTACGCAACATTCTTCGCCTTTATCGTTTGTACCACAACTGCCGCCGCGGGAAATGGCCTTGCATTGTACTGCATCAGGGCGCAGGTCGATAGTTAAAGCTTCACTGTTCACGATCATTTCGTTAGGGAACATCTGGCGGGTATCAAATTCAGAATTACCGAACTCGATCTTTACCGTGCCGTTTGGATTAAGCGGCAGCATTTTTTCTACAATGTTTACTATCGATAATGCCTTGCTAACTTTCATGGAGCGCTCTTGCTGATCGCCTTCAGGTACCCAAAGTTGTACAATGATCTCTGTCCAGGCATTCATCACCCCGCCGCAATCTACCGATGTGATTGGCGCTTGTTTGATCTCAGTAATATGATAAGCTGCATCTACCAGCTTGCCTTCTGCATATTGGAATTGCAGGTCAAGGTCGGGATGCAGTAATAGAGTGTCTTTAAAGGTTTTCCAGTTGATCGCTTCTACTTTATTCATGATTTCTATTTATTTTATTGCAATATTACGATTGATTTGATTAAATTTTTTTAACAGCAATTAGCTACATCATAAGTGGCAAAAAAATCGCCCAGCTCATCATTTAATTGTTTCCATACCAATGGATTAATGCAGTAGCAAACGCTAACGCCTTCAATGGTCCCCTGGATCAAACCTGCTGTTTTAAGTTCTTTTAAATGCTGCGAAATGGTCGCCTGCGCCAAGCCCAGCTCGTCAGCCAGATCACCACAGATACAAGCATTCGCTTTAATGATTTGTTGCAAAATGGCAATCCGCGCAGGATGAGCAAGTGCTTTTAGCAAAATGGCCAGCCTGTTTTGCTCTTCGGTGAATATTTCTGTTTTTGTAAGTCCCATATTATATTGCAATATTACGATTAATATTTTATTCTCCAAATTTTTTTTCACAAAACTGCCCGGGCGTATGGTTAGATTATATAAAACAAGGATAATCGCGGTATTTGACAGGTCAAAACTTAACATAGAAAGCAATTTATTTTGCGTAATTTTAATATAACCAATTGTAATATTCATGATCCGGCTTATTAAAGTATGCTGTACTTTACTGCTGGTCTTTACACTGCCATCCGTTTATGGTCAGGCGAAAGATCAAAGGATTTGTTTTGAATTTTATGAAGGTACCTTTAACAGCGAAATAGATAAAACCCTATTGGTCGATATCCCGGTTCAGTTAACACCCCAGGAGATCAAAACATTTTATGACACCTTGAATACCGGTAACTATAAGCCCATTATTGATTCATTAACCTCCTATAAACAAAAACATCAGTTAAGCGATTGGTTGTATTATCAGTTGATCCGTAAAACAGCCCAGCAAATAAGCCCTAAAGCAGATAACTATAGTCGCTACACCCTTTATAAATGGTTTTTACTTGCCAAGTCAGGTTATGATGCCAGGTTGGCGTTAACTAAGAACAAGGTCATATTCTATGTATTTAACGATGAAGATGTTGAAGACATTCCGTCCTTTACGGTTAATAATAAGAAGTACATGTGTTTAAACTACCATGACTATCCAAAAACCGATCTTAATCTGGACCCACCAATTCCGGTGACGGTCAACATCCCTGAAGCAACAAAACCCTTCTCTTATAAAGTAACTAAGATGCCCAACTTTAAACCGGAAGATTACTTCGATAAAGAATTGCAATTTACCTATCATCATAAGGTTTATTATTTTAATATCAAGCTAAACAGGGATGTAGAGGCCATTTTTGCAAATTATCCAATTGTAGATTTTGAATCTTATTTTAATATTCCACTGAGTAAGGAAACTTATGGCTCCCTCATTCCGCTGCTGAAAAAAAATGTAAAGGGGATGAATCAGAAAAAGGGAGTGGACTATCTGATGCGTTTTACCAGGTATGCATTTTTATATGAAGATGATGAAGATAATTTTGGAAAAGAAAAGCGCCTCTCGCCGGAGGAAACATTATTTGCTAAATACAGTGATTGCGACGACAGAGCCGCCTTGTTTTTTTATCTCGTCAAAGAGGTATATAATCTGCCAATGATAGCCCTTTTATATCCGACACATATTACGATGGCTGTACAGTTTGACAAACCTGTTGGCAGTCCTATAATTTACAAAGGGAAAACCTATTCGCTTTGTGAACCCACTCCCCAGCGGGAGGATCTTGGGATAGGACAGATTTCAGCAAAATTGCACAATAAGCCTTATGAGGTTGTTTATCAATATGTGCCGGATGGCAAGTGACTGCAATTTCAGGCACATCGCTCCAAGCCATTATGATTAATTTGTGTTTCTTAACAACATATAAAAAGCACCTTAAAAACAGCATGAATTAAAAATTCTTTCTTGTAGGTGAGTGTTTCGGAATTTGAATTTTAAAATTGAAGATTTCCGTTGGCTGAATTTCAAGCGCTTTACAAACAGCAATCAGCCCACTAACAGACATATTGTTTTTGCCTCTAACTATTCTATAAACCTGACTATAACTAAATCCTGTTCGATCCTGAATATCCTCCAATGCTATTTTCTTTTCGCTGCAAATCTCCCACAATCTTTCTCTTATGACTCCTAAAGATTTTTTGTCTATGAATTGTTCACCCATAAAACAAAATGACTTCATTTAATCAGAAATAATTATTCCAAATTTGGAATAATTATAATTTGTAGTTATATTTGATTATTAATAAATTATGGCAAAATAGATAGATTGCCGCCTCTTTTTGAGGTATTAACTGAAGAGTCTCGTCGCTCAAAGATTGACAGCCAAGAATGCGAGACAGTAAGATAATGCCCATATCGCCTTAGTGCATATATTTGCGCTTAAGAATAGGTATGGGCCTTACTGTAAATCCATTTTCTTGGCTGTCACCTAAGAAGCGGTGGTTTGTAAGGCCCAGCCTATTCTTATTCAAACATCGAGACTCATTGTCAAACAATAATGAGTTTAAAACTGCCACATTTCGGTTATACAAAGATTGCTACTTATAGCAACGGCCCTCTATTGCACTTTTCGTTTCTTCAAGAAATTCTATCTCAATTCCTCAAAAACCGGTTTAAAAACATTATCAAATCCCCTGATTGAATCTTCAGGATAAACGGCAATCTAAGATCAGCTTAGTAGTTAATAGTCAATTTGGGGTTGCCGTTTTCCTTTTCATAGTCTTAATCTGACGAACCCTTTACCCAAACCAGCTAAAGAAACTTCATGAAAAAATTAACGATATACATCGTACTGGCTATGCTTTGCTTAAAATTAACCGCGAGCGCCCAGGATAAACCTACCGTCACTGCCCTTAAAATCGGCGACATCGTACCCAATATTACCATAAGTGACATCATTAATTACTCTGCTAAAACCGCTAAAATATCAGACTTTAAAGGCAAGCTACTCATTCTTGATTTTTGGGATACCTGGTGCAGCAGTTGTATTAAGTTTTTGCCACAAGCAAATACTTTGAATAGGACGTTTTTGGATAGAGCATATATTCTGCCTGTTACGGGACAAAAACTTGAAAACATCCAAAAGTTTTTGCTCGGTAGCGCTTTTCTGAAAAATTACAAGATTACTTCCGTAGTAAATGATCAAGTATTAACAAAACTGTTCCCCCATAATCAGCTGCCTCATGAAGTTTGGATCGATCCGCAAGGTAAACTCATCGCAGTTACAACTGACGAATATGTTACTGCCCGGAATATTGAGCAGGTTTTAAAAGGTCAAAAACCACAATGGGATTTAAAAAACGATAAACTGGACTATAATGCGGATAAACCATTATTCTTTTCGGATAATAATACAAAATTGAAATCTGGCTCTATTTTATACTCTATTACATTTACAGGCTATCTCGAAGGAGTTCCACCTGCGCAACAGGTGAAAACGGATACACCGACCCAAACCAAACGCTTTTCATTTATCAACCAACCTGTACTCAACCTTTATGCGCTGATCTTAAACAGCGGCCTGCCTTTTATGGCAACCCGGAGAATACTTCCAACAGATCATTCTAACATTTATGTGTATGCCGCCCAATCGGGTTATTATGACGAATGGCTTAAAACGCATACTTATACCTATGAAGCTATTGTCCCTGTCGGTTTTTCAGAGCGTGAAGTATTAAAACAACTGCAACTTCAAATCGAATACCTGCTGAAAATAAAAGGATCGGTACAGGAGCGGGAAACAAATTGCTGGATACTAAAACGAAAAGATAGTCAGGCTACGCTGCAAACCGCTTATGCAAAAAAGGATATTCAATTGAACCCAAGTCATCCTTTGTTTACACACCACATTCAGGCAGCTGATTTAGAATGGCTGCTTAATCAAAAAGAAAATGCGACACCAGTAATAAACGAATCAGCAACAAGAGCGCCTTTCGATCTTGATTTCAAAACCCTTCCGGTAACAATTGGTGAATGGAACGTCGTGTTAAAGCCACTTGGCTTGGAGTTTATAAAGCAAAGGAGAAAGCTGGACATGTTTGTTTTGACCGAGCAAAGGCATTTGATTTTAAGCCCTGCTTTAGAACCAATCACCAGATAATTAACAGATCATTTTAACCTTAAAGAACCGTTTAGATGAAAAGAACGATATACTTATTATTAATGCTGCTGCTCATCCCTGCATTTCTCAGGGCTCAGCAGATTATCAATGGCCGGGTGCTAGACGTAAGGGATGGCAGTCCATTATCTGGGGCGACCGTTAAATTGAAAGGACAAAGCCTTTCTGCCATTACCGATAAAAACGGGAGCTTCCACTTTCAACTGGCCCGTCTGCCGGATACCTTGCAAATTACCTATATTGGCTACATCAGTTCGGAAGTGCCGTTGAAGCTACCGCTTAAAACTCCCTTGACTTTCACTTTAACACCCGATACCCGCAGACTCCAGGAAGTGGTCGTTTCTACAGGTTATCAGCATTTACCCAGGGAACGCGCCACCGGTTCATTTGAACAGATCAGTAACAAGTTAATTGACCGAGAGGTCAGCACGAATGTGCTCACCCGCCTGGACGGAATAGCAAGCAGCATTTTGTTTGACAAGCGTGGCACCGGCACAACGAATTTCAGTGTTCGCGGATTAAGTACACTCACCAGCACCATCAGCAAACCGCTGATTATCTTGGATAATTTCCCTTATGATGGTGATGTTAACAATATCAACCCAAACGATGTGGAAAGCATCACGATATTAAAAGATGCAGCGGCAAGCTCTATATGGGGTACAAAGGCCGGAAACGGGGTAATCGTGATTACTACTAAAAAAGGCAAATACAATCAGCCTTTGGCAATAACGCTGAATACCAACTTTACCGTGGCAGCCAGACCTGATCTGTTTTATCTGCCCATGATCAGTTCTTCGGATTTTATTGACGTGGAAGAATATTTGTTTGCCAACGGAAACTATACTTCCGCTTTGAGCAATAGAAGGCGGCCCGTGATTTCGCCTGTTGTTGAAATTTTAAATCAGCAAAAATTGGGAACAATCTCCGCCGCTACTGCCACTACGCAGATTGACGCCTTACGGAATATTGATGTACGTAATGATTTTGAAAAATATGTTTATCGGCAGGCTTTTAGTCAGCAATATAATCTACAGATTTCAGGCGGAACCAACAATATGAATAATAACCTTTCTGTAGGGTACGACCGCAATCTGCAAAGTCTGGTGGGTAATCAGTATGGCCGTTTTACATTCAGAAATAGTAATACGTACAGACCAGTAAAAAACCTGCAATTACAGACCAGTATCCAATACACACAAAGTAATACCATCACCAACAGCCAGGGAGGATATGGCAGTATCTATCCGGGCGGTGGTAAAACCGGGCTTTATCCCTATGCACAATTAGCTGATGCAAATGGTAAACCATTGCCCATTGCCAAAGATTACCGATACAATTATATTGATACCGTCGGTCACGGCACTTTATTGGACTGGAAATACCGCCCATTACAGGAGATCAAGCTTGCGGATAATACCAATAAGTTACATGACCTTTTATTGAATGCGGGTTTATCCTACCAGTTTACGCCTGCCCTAAGCGCAGAAGTTCGTTACCAGTACGAATATGCAGACGGCAATTTAAGGAATTATTATAGCCCTGATACTTATTTTACCCGTAACCTCATCAACCGTTACACGCAGGTGGCCGGTAATACCATTACTCAAATTATTCCTGATGGCGGAATACTTGACCTTACACAAAACAATATAAAATCCAATGATATACGCGGTCAGCTTAATTTCAATAAAGACTGGCACCAGAAACACCGTGTTAACATCATTGGTGGAGCAGAGATCACCCAAAGCAGTACCGATATTAGTAAAGAAAGAACCTATGGTTACAATAATGAATCGTTGACTTCTTCCGCTGTGGATTTAGTTAATCTTTACCCACAGTATGGCAATTTAGGGGTCAACGCCGCAGTTCCTTATGTCAATTCCTTTAGCGGTCTGTTAAACCGAACAGTTTCTGTTTACGGCAATGGTTCTTACACCTATAATAACCGCTATACAATTAGCCTGAGCGCACGCCGGGATGCGTCCAATCTCTTTGGGGTAGAAACCAATCGTAAATGGGTGCCTCTTTGGTCGACAGGTGCATCCTGGCTATTATCTGATGAGAAATTTTATCATATAGCAGCATTGCCTTATATGAAGCTGAGGGGCACCTTTGGTTATAGCGGTAATGTCAATAATACCATACCCGCATTAACAACGATACAGTATAACACGCCAAACTCCGCTAACAGTATTACCGGGTTACCCTTTGCCAATATTACCAATTTTCCTAATCCCAATCTGCGATGGGAGAAGATAGGCATGTTTAATTTAGGACTTGATTTTGGCACCCAGGGTAACCGCATTTCAGGGAGCCTGGAATACTATTATAAGAATGCAACAGATTTGATCGGTCTTGTTCCCGCCGATCTGACGATTGGCGCGGGTGATTATCTCAATGAAAACAGTGCCGATCTAAAGACACATGGGTTTGATTTTACGCTGAATGCGGTCAATCTGCGAGGCGGCTTTAACTGGAACTCGGCGCTCTTGTTTTCTATGAATAAAAACAAGGTTGCCCAATATCTCTACACCCCGTCAAGCCCCACCGCCTACATCGGCAACGGCTCCCTAATTTCACCCATTATAGGACAAGCGGCTTATGAAATCGTAAGCTATAAATGGGCAGGGCTTGACCCGGCTACCGGAAATCCGCAAGCATATCTGAATGGGAAAGTAAGTCAGGATTACAATGCCATTACCAGTTCGGCAGGGTTCAATGATCTGGTATTTCATGGCTCTGCCTTACCTCAATACTTCGGTTCCCTGCGCAATGATTTTGAATATAAGGGTTTTGCCCTTTCGGTTAACCTGACTTATTGTTTTGATTATTATTTCCGTAGGAATGCGCTGAGTTATTACAGCCTATTCTACAGCTGGATAGGTTATAGTGAATACGAAAACCGCTGGCAGAAACCCGGTGATGAAAAAAATACCAATGTACCCTCCATGATCTATCCGGCCAACAGCAGCCGTGACGCGGTTTATGATTATTCCAGCATTACAGTGGAGAAAGGGGACAATATCCGTTTGCAGGATATAAGGCTAAGTTATCAGTTCAACAGGTCGAACTATCCACGACTGCCGGTAAAGGGTATTTTGTTTTATACCTATGCCAATAACATTGCCATCCTTTGGCGGGCAAATAAGCTTGGCCTCGACCCTGATTACGGACAGTCGCTTCCTGCGGTGAGAACAATAGCTTTTGGGTGTAAAATAGATTTATAATGCTATAGCAAAAATTAGAATTAATATGAAAAAGCAAAACTCCCTTTATATACGACTAATGCACCAATGCAGTTACACGAAATGGTTGCTATTACTTTTAACCTGCCTGGTACTCGCTTCCTGTAAAAAATACCTGGATGCCAAGCCCGACAAAACTTTGGCTGTACCATCAACGTTGCAGGATTTCCAGGCTATTCTGGATAACAATTTCTTAAACCTGGATTATCCCTTTGCGGGAGATATTGGTAGCGATGATTATTTTTTAAAAGCAAGTGATCTGTCAAATTTTTCAACCAATGATCAGCTTACTTACGTTTGGGGTGCGAATGCCGCCAATGACCTGGACTGGAATTATGCGTACAATATGGTTGAGCGCTGCAATGTGGTTTTGGATGGTTTGGAAAAGAACAATGTTCAGGGCGGGGCATCCATTAAGGGAAGTGCCTTATTCTTCCGGGGATATACCTTTTTCCAGGTGGCCAATGTTTTTTCATTACCTTATGATGCCGGGAACAGTAATAGCTTACCGGGAATAGCATTACGTTTAAGGGCTGATATTACCGTTAAGACGACCCGGAGTTCCATGCAGGAAACCTATCGGCAGATCATCAGCGATCTGAGATCATCCCTGCCTTTATTACCGGTACAGCCAAAGGTAAAAACAAGGCCATCAAAGCCAGCGGCTTTTGGAGTATTGGCGCGTACCTATCTTGCAATGAGTGATTATACCAGTGCCAATAAATATGCGGACTCCTGTTTGCAGTTATACAACAAGTTATTGGATTACAATACACTGGACAGCACACTCGCCAATCCGATCAGCCAGTTCAATGATGAAGTGATCTTTCATGCAACAACATCCGGCAGGGATGGTGTTTTAAACCCCTATTATGCACGGGTAGATACCAATCTCTATGCAACCTATACGAATAATGATCTTCGTAAGCATGTTTTTTATACCTACGCGGATGATGGTTATTATGAGTTTAAAGGAGATTATACCGGGCAGAGTTATGGTTCATTATTTGGTGGCATCGCTGTAGATGAAATGCTGCTGATCAGGGCTGAAACTTATGCAAGACTGGGCAACAACTCCAATGCTATTGCCGATTTGAATCTGTTATTAGCTAAACGGTATGCCAAATCAAGCTTTATACCTTACCCCGCGAATTATGCAAACCCATTGCCATTAATTTTGCAGGAACGCAGAAAGGAACTGGCTTTCAGAAGTGAGATCAGATGGAGTGATTTGAGAAGGCTCAATAAAGAGCCGCAATATGCGAAGACGTTAACAAGAGTAATTAATGGCCAAACTTTTACTTTACCACCCAATGATAAACGTTATGCCTGGCTAATACCTGTAAGTGTAATACAGACGAGTGGAATAAGCCAGAATACCAGATAAAGAAAGGGGAGCAATGCTCCCCTTTCTTTATTAACTCAAATTAGTTTTTAAGAAACACATCTCCGGCCGATGTGTTTTTAGCAGTGATGCGTCCGCTCAGGCCTGTGTCGATTTGTGGCTCACCGGGATTGTTGGGATCTTCGGCTGCCTGTATTGCACAGATATTGGCGTTCCCACTACAAGATGGACTGCCTGACAGTTCAACATAATTGCTTGGGGAGGTTACACTACCGCTGCCATCGTACTGCCAATACGGGTTAGCCAGCGTCTTTTTTTCAGGCGCTTTCATAGCAACAGCAGCGCCAACACCTAATACAATTGTAAACATAGCTACTATAGCCATGACTTTGTTTTTGAACAGTGTAGTGTTCATAGCATGGTCTTTTTTTAAGAAAAAAGATTACCTTAAAAAATTCAAATTTTCGTACTTTTATCTTGCGTTTTGTCTTTTGGCAGACCTCACCGTAACTATTCGCATCCCGATGTGGTAGTTACCTGATCCCGAATAGCCCGGCACGGCTATTCGGGTTTTTCGTGAATAGCGCAAACTTACGGTCATGGATTATTCTGTTAACGATTCTCTTGTGGGCATAAGTGCAGGTAAAGAAAGGCACTATGAATAAGGTTTGAAACCATACCAATGCGGCGATGTATGCCAAGACAAAACGGATGCATAGCGTCGCCATAGCGGCCAGCATGACTTTTGAGGCATAATCCTCTGCCAGATCCCTGATTGTTGCTGCATCTAACGTTCTCATTTGCTTTACATTTTTCTTATTACTGTACTTAAACCGGCCACAGCCTTGATATGGCCCGCCCTGTTTGCTTATTTGCACTTATCGTCGTGCCAACGTTCCTTGTGCCGTTCCGGTAAAAACTTGCCAATACCGCCGGTTTCTGCACCGATGACCGCATCAATTAAGGGGACGACCATCTTAGCTCTATGCACTTCTACGCCCGGAAAGGGCGCTATGAAAAACCGGTATTCCCCATCCATATTTTTAATATTATCGCTGCCTGGCTATCGCCTGGGCTGGCTTTTATGCTTTGCCTTTTCCAGTTTGTCTAACAGTTCCTTCCGCCTACCCGCGCAATTGATCGGGTTGTCCTTTTGAGCCAGGTAACGTTTTACATCCTCATTTCCTGCTTTCGCCATCGCT
The DNA here is from genome assembly GCF_059567985.1 of Mucilaginibacter sp. BGA-UO-ETr-C110. Lineage (NCBI taxonomy): Bacteria > Pseudomonadati > Bacteroidota > Sphingobacteriia > Sphingobacteriales > Sphingobacteriaceae > Mucilaginibacter > Mucilaginibacter sp. BGA-UO-ETr-C110. The sequence goes on along the minus strand of NZ_JCAQPB010000002.1, from coordinate 4,413,496 downwards.
TGTAGCGTCGTGTCGCTGTACTGATCTTCACAGGTGCAGGTTACTACTGGAATCGGCCAGCCCGGTGGCAAGAAAACCTTTAACAGCGCTGTCTCTACCAACATGATCAATAAGAACATGCACAACTTGACTGGATCGATGCTTCGCAGTAACGGGATACGCATGTAAGCCCGGAGCAACCGGGTTAGCCAGTTTGCTTTTTTTGTTTCGTTATGCTCATCATAACGGTTAACCTCTTGCCCTCCGTTATCGCCATCCGGTTGAAGATTCGTTGTTGCCATGTGGTTAATTGCTTAATACAAAGGTAAATTGGTTTTTGGTGAAATTTTTTAGACGGGCGGAACCAATTTATGCGAAACGTACAAAAACGGGCTTGAACCGTCATTTTTTTTTCAGACCGTTTGCATTATTTTATGTGAAACGTACAAAAACAAGGGTTGAACCGTCAACTTTTTTTCTGAATCCCCCGGAGTGCACAGTTTCGCTTAGGTTGATTTTGTAATTTTGGGTTAATACATATCCGCTGATGAAAACGTCATAAGCAGTCTACCCTACCACTAACAGGAATAAGTGCCAGTGACCGCTTCATTGCCGGGTGTAAAAACTTAAGCCGATGAAAAAAAGCGCAGTGGCATGGTTACGTTTACATTTAAGGGAAGGCCCATATCCTAATAGCCCGCTATTACTGCTGCTCTCTTTTCTGGCCGGTATCTACGCGCTGTGTCCTTTACCGCCGGAGCCATTTTTTAAGTTGATCACTCATTTATGGTTTCTCTATTCTTTTACCGCACTCTTTACTATTGCTAATGGGCAGATCATTATCATTAACTGGATATGTAAGCGGCTGGATAAAAAGTATGACTGGGAGATGCAGTTTTGGTTGAGGATCGTATGGCAGCTTTTATTAGGCTTACCGCTTCCTGTTATCGCATCCCTGTTGATCAGCGAGTTGTTCTTCCCTTTCGATCAGCATAGCGCACGTTATGCCTATACTGGCTATATGCTTAAAGAGATCATTAATATGGCCGTTAACTTTAACTGCTTATATCTGTTCTGCAATTTTTATTACTATCACCAGAAGAAATCTGTGAAAGAATCGGTCTTAACCGAAGTACAGCAACAATCAACTTATGCTGACTATCTATACCTGCGGATTTCGGAAGAAAAGGAAGAACTCCGGGTACGGGTAGGCGATATTGCTTATATCTATCGCACGGAAGCGGGCCCATTGGTGCTCAGGCGGCGCGATGCCAGTTCGGTTATCTTCTGGGATTCACTCGATGCAGTACAAAAGCTACTCAACCCCAGGATCTTTTGCAGGGCAAGCCGCAATTTCATCATCACTCGTGATGCTGTCGATAAAATGCGAAGACACCCCGACAGGGGGATGACCCTGGAACTGATCCCGCCTTGCGACGAAATTGCCAAAGTCAGCAGGGACGCGAAGAAAGAAGTAGAGGCATGGATCAAAAATGAGATAGTGTCATTAAACGATGATGAAACCAAAAACTAAACGGCCGCCCCGGTTGCGGCAAACGGCTGCATTGCACCACGCGCTCCGCGCCGGGTTACATTCCGCCGTTCGCCTCACCTGTGCACAGCAAGACGGAAATTCGCTGCGCTCATAACCGACTTGCTTTTCCCGTTGCTTGTGAAAAAAGAAACAACCCAATTACACCACCTGACGCAAAGATAGCCAACGCAGGGATGAAATGTCAAGGGTATATGAACAGGCGGTAGTTGTTTGTTTTTTTGCCCGCCTGCCCTTGACATTTCACCCGGCTATTCGCTTTTGTTGCTTAAGTGGTGAAAATGGGGTGGTGTGCGTTATTGACTTGCAGAGCGGGAATGTCCGCATACATAACCATTCCGGCGAGGCTTGATTAGCAATAAAGCCCCTTCCCTTTATTTGGGCATGCAGGGTGGTTTAAATGAATAGCGATACACAATGCTACATAAGCCAAACCGGCTTAGCAGCATCTGATCATGGTTAAAGCAAAAAACGGGCTTTTTGCAATTGACATTCAGGACAGTTCAAAAAGTCGTTTAGACGACCTCCTGAACTGCTATTGGTTTTGCCGTTGTAAACTCCATAAGCTTTTCCGCCATGCTTTTCTTAGCATCCTTTTCAAAGCCTTTCCAGTAGTTTTGTGTCGTGTTCATAGTGGTATGGCCCAAAGCTTCCTGTGCAAATTCCAGTCCCATAGTACGAGTTGCCTGGGTAGTAAATGAATGACGGGCCACCATTGTGCCTAACTTAAATGATAAGCCCAACAGATCGACCAATTTTTGCATGTGCTGGTTAACGAAGCGTATAAAATTTTGGTTCACCCGGTGCCGCTCTTTGGCTGACATATCTGTCTGAAATATGGGAAACACATAATCATTTGGCTTGCCCTTTTTGTTGGCATACTTTTTTATGAAATTTTTAATATAGCTGGTTAAAGGGACAACAATAGGTGTCGGGTCTTCCTTTGTGGTGTTTTTCGTCTTATGCCTTAAAAATGAAAAATACGTGTCATGGATATCTTTAAATTTTAGTTCCGCGATATCCCTAAAATTCATCCCGTTGCACTGGTAACTAAAAAACCAGAAATCCCTGGCCTTTTCCATAAAGCTATCTGTAGCAACATCTGCAATGTATAAAGCGTTGAGATCAGGTGTTTCCAAAGCCTTTTTTACATTTTTGCCATTCGGGATTTTATAGGTCTTAAAAGGATAAAGTTCAGGGGAGACATCCCCGGCCGCAATAGCTTTATTAAATATCGCCCTTAAATTCCGCATATAAATACCAACTGTGGTTTTGGAGTTGTTTTTAGATACCATCCATTGCTCGTATTTATTTAAAACATCCGCCGAAAGTGCGGCAAAAGGAATATGCGTAACCGGACTTTTTTTACCCTCACTTAAATAGCCTGTAATTGATCTGATACTGCAATCGTAACTGGAGGCTGTTCCAATCTGTTCGTTTTTCTCCAGTACTTTTACATAGCCTGCAAAGTGCTCAATTACGTTAGTAGTGCTTGCTTTAGAGCGGAACATTTTGCGCTCAAATTTTTCAAAAGTAAAATTGTCGCCCAAGTCTTTAGCCAGTTCAGCGGCTTTTTGTATAATAGCGTCCAACTCAATTTTAAGCTCTTTGTGTTCCCCTCTTGGCTTGGCAGCTAAATAGGATTGTTCAAACTGCTCATTGCTTAGTTTGTAATCCGTTTTATACCACCGTTCCATTTTTGCGGTAAAATAAACATGTAATTTCAAAGGATAAGCACCGCTTTTTAACGCCCGCCTCGTATCTAAGTATAAAGAAACTTCTGCTTTCATGATTTTAATAATTAAATGTATAAATTTGCAGAAACATATCAAATATAAGTATCACTATAAATAACATAAATTGCTGATTTATAGCTGATTTTATTAATTCAAATATAAGAAATCTGATTGAATTATTTGCAGAAAATTTGCAGAAAAACGAGCAATAAAATACAAAATATCACAAATTAAAAAGCAGTATTATATGTATAACTAATTGATTTACAATAAATAATAAAATTAAGCAAAATGAGCGTATTGGCCAAAATCTGACTGTTAATCAGAGGGTCGCTGGTTCGAGCCCAGCCTCAGGAGCACTGAAAATCAATGATTTAACCCAACTCTGGCGAGTTGGGTTTTTTTATGCCCTAAATTTTGATGTGTATTAGTCGGTGCGGTGATAACACCTACCCCAGGTTGAATACCTTTATATCGTTAAATTCAGTAGTTTATCCGCATTGCTATGCGCAATTTTTGCTACTTGTTCATCAGAAAGCTCAATTGCATTCAAAAATTCAATACCCATTTCGTTTGTGCTAAAAGGATAGTCAATAGAAAACATAATATTATCAATACCGAAAGTATCTAAAGAGACTTTTAATGGTGGCTGCGTAAAAAAGCCACTAGTGGTGATATAAACCTGCTGGTGGAAAGTATCCGTAAGTGTACGCTGGTTGGCGCCTCCGTTACCTGGTTTAAATGCTCGCTCTGACCTTGCCATCATCATGGGCAGCATTTCTCCCATATGACCAATAACTAGTTTAAGTTTGGGATACCTGTCGAAAATCCCCGAATAGAGCAGGCGTAAAACATGCAGCGCGGTTTCTGAGTGCCAACCCCAGCCGTAACAGGCCAACGCCTCTGCCATACCCGAATGATTGGGCAATCCACTATAATAAATATCTGCTATTCCTTTTGGGGGCAAGCCGGGGTGAAGATAAATAGGCACGTCCAACTTTTCGGCCCGTTCAAATATCGGTGCAAATTCGGGTTGATCTAAAAACTGGTCCTGTGTTAGTCCCCTGATCATGGCGCCGCGAAATTGGTATTCTTTTACTGTGCGTTCCAATTCGTCGGCTGCGGCCATGGGAGCAGTCATAGGCAAATGGGCAAAAGCGGTGAACCGGTTCTCAAACCCCGCGATCCTTTCGGCGATCAGGTCATTATACTGCGTAGCAAAGGCCGGACCTTCCCCTGGGCTTAAAAGGTTGGCGCCAGAGCTATCTACAGAAAGTACCTGCATCGTAATACCGTTGGCATCCATTGATTTTAGCCGCTCACCGGTAATATCAGCCAGTTTTGGTATAAGCTGCTGCATCCTTTCTGATTGACCAAAACCGCCCAAAGCTGCTTTGGGTATTTTATTTGCCATTTCCGGAAAGGAAATATGTTCTTCGACTGTGACTATTCGCATGTTAATTTGATAAATAAAATTGGGTTGTATATTAAGGGATCAAATACATCAACACAAAGAAACACACTCAGGTTTTGAGCCGCAATGCACCATTAATGGTAGTTATAGGATTATTTTCGTATGAATTGTATTAAAGGATGGTTTTGCTTCCTTTGAAAATGATCACCAGGCAGATCACATCGCGCAAAACTTTGATGGCGTTGTGCAGGGTATTGTAGATGGTGCGTTCGCTCAAACCTGTTTGATCGGCAATGTCCTTGAAAGAAACGGCATCAAAGTAACGAAGACGAATGATCTCTTTTTGCCTGGGCGATAGCTGATTGAGTGCTTTTTGCAGCCTTTTTTTCATATGTTCATCATGCTGGCTGGCTATCAGTATCGATTCGTAGGAGGGTTCAATCGGAATGTTTTCTATAGATATGTCATCTACCAGGTGACCGGTTTGGGTTTCGGCCGATAGTTGCTGGTAGGTTTTGTACAATATTCGCTTATAAATGGTAAGGGTATACTGCTGAATGTTTTGCACATCGGCTAGTTTATGCCTGATCTTCCACAGTTCTAAAAATAAATTATGGATGCCTTCTTTTACCAGTTCGGGGTTTTTGTACAGGGAAAGCCCGAAGCGATACAAATCGTCATAAAAAATATTAAAGCATTCGTAAAGTCCCTGCTTTTCACCTTCTGCAAGCAATTGCCAGTTCTTATAAATGTCCCGGGGTTTAGGACTCATGAGTACTGTTTTTGATACTTCCATCTAAAGATTGAAAATTAATGCATGATTTACAAAGGATTGACTTTTTAAAGTTTTTATAAAACTACATAATACTTATTGAATAATGCAATAGTATTGTTCTGAAAACTGAAACATAAAATTTATTTGGAAAAGCATTGGTAAAAAAGAATAATCTATTGCACTTGTAGGAAAAGGAAATAAAAACCCTACTTAAATGGATTACGGATTATACCAAATTGATGATTTTTTAACCGATGACAGCTTTGTACAATACTGCTATGACGACAATGCGGCAGCCAAAGCTAAATGGGAAAATATACAGGCCGAAAGGCCGGAACTTACCCAGAAAATAAGTGAAGCCCGCGAGCTATGCCTGCTCCTGGGTATCCGGGTTAGCCCCGCTCAAAAGGCCATAGCGCTGGAGCGATTAAAAGCCGCTATTGATGCAAGTCCGGAAGTTATCGAACCTGCACAGTCACCTTTAATTGTACATATTAAAACCTATTTTTCAAGATGGGTGGCCATTGCCGCTTCGCTGTTGATTATTGCCGGAGCCTTTGGTATTTATAAATATAAGGCTGCTCCGTCTGGTGCAGTCTTATATAGCCAGGCCACAGATGCCAATTATACTATCATAGCTAATACCGATTTTAACCATCGCAAACAGGTAACACTGCCCGATGGCAGTTCGGTGCTGCTTAATGGCTCCAGTACGTTGAAAATAGCCAGGGATTATAACGTCAACAACCGGCACGTACTACTAAGCGGAGAGGCATTTTTCTCCGTAAAAAAGAATAAGGAGAAGCCATTTGTAGTGATCACCGATAAAACAGCCACTACCGCGCTGGGCACCTCGTTCAAAGTTCAAAGCTACCCTCATGAGGCCGAGGCCAGTGTAATGCTGGCAACCGGAAAGGTGAAAGTGGAATATACACAAGCCCGTTTGGATATTAGCGATGTAACACTGATCCCCGGACAGCAGGCCGCTTTATACCAGGGCGACAAAAGTTTTAAGCAATCAAACTTTAATGGTAAAAACCTGCAAAACTGGATAAACCGTAAGCTGATTTTCAACAGCGCCGGGCTTGAGGAAATTACCGGGAAATTAAAAGAGATGTATGGCATTGTGATCGTTCCGGCTAATAAACCGGCGTCGGCTATTGTGTTTACCGGCCAGTTTAATGATAAAAACCTAACCGACGTGCTGGATGCCATTGGCTTTACTAACCATTTTACCTACAAACAGGAAGGCCATAGCGTGAAGCTAATGTTCTGACACTGAGTTTATGATTACCAATTTTTAAACCACCCTTAATTAATTATATGCAAAAACCATTACTTTATTCACGATTTTTTTCATGGATATTACTGAGGATACTCCCCTCATTGCTATTTATTGTGTCGCTGTCAGGGCATGCGCAATCATCAGCAAAAGTATATTCATTCCATTGGAAAAACATTCCGGTACAAACCGTTTTTGGGCAGATTGAAAAAGCCGCCGGCGTACATTTTTCGTACAACCCCAACGAGCTCGACCTGCAAAAAAAGATCAGTTTAACGGTTAACAAACAAAGCCTGCCACAGGTTATTGATATACTAACCAAACAACTACAGGCCCAGTACAAAATTGTTGGCGAAACGGTGATGATCCAATCGCAAAAGGCACCGCCCAAAACATCATCCCAGGTAACGGACGATTTTAATTTGAGTGGCAAGGTGACTGACGAAGATAACCTGCCCCTGCCCGGCGTTACTGTGGTGAACACGAGCAAAAAACGCTCGGCAGTTACTACTGAAACAGGCAATTTTATTATCCTGGCCAACAATGGCGAAGTGATTACCTTTAGTATGGTCGGTTATCAAACAGCTTCTGTGATTGCTTCAGATCAGATTAAAACAATCAAGATCGTTCTGAAACAAAAAGCCACTGAATTGAATACGGTAGTGGTAACCGCTTTAGGTATTAAAAGAGAAGAACGATCCCTGGGCTACGCTTATTCTGAAGTGGATGGTAACGACCTTAAAAAAGCGCGTGAAACCAATGTGATCAATTCATTGGCGGGTAAAGTGCCGGGATTGATCATTAACAGTACAGCCGGTGGCCCCTCAGGTTCATCAAGAGTTATCATCAGGGGTAATACCAGTATCACCGGTAATAACCAGCCGCTTTATGTAGTGGATGGTGTACCTATTGATAACTCCAATTATGGTCAGGTTGGCGGAGCCAAGTATTCGGGAGGATTTGATTTTGGCGATGCTATATCAGCCATCAATCCCGACGATATTGATAAGATCAGTGTTCTGAAAGGGCCATCGGCCTCGGCATTATATGGTAGCCGGGCTGGTAATGGGGTTATTCTCATCACTACCAAAAAAGGTGCGGCTAAAAGAGAATTGGGTATCGAGCTAAACAGCACCACATCTATCGAAAACCAGCTTACCCATTATAACGACTATCAATACATATATGGCCAGGGAACCGCCGAGCAATTGGTGGTCGATCAATCCCAGGCAAAAAATACCCTGTTCAATAACTTCGGCCCCCGGCTCGATCCGGGTTTGCAGGTGATTGGTTTTGATGGCAAATACCGTCCATACGCGCTGGTAAAAAACAATATTGATAATTTCTTCAGAACAGGTGCCACCTTTACCAATAACGTCGCTTTTTCGAATGCGACAGATAACTCGTCCTTTCGCCTGTCGATATCTGATCTGCGTAACCGCGATATTGTGCCGGGCAGCAGCCTGCGCCGCAACACATTTAACTTTACCGGCAGTACCAAGCTGGGTACAAAAATTACCATGTCGGCAAGGGTAATGTACCTGAACGAAGATGTGACCAACCGCCCGGCCCTGGCCGATGATCCCGGCAATATTGGTAACAGTTTTGTGGGTTTGGCTAATAACGTTGACCAGGCTTATTTTAAAAACGGCTACAAAGATTCCGAAGGTAATTATGTGGACTGGGGCGGCGGTCAGTATCGTTTAGATCCGTATTGGGTAATTAACGAAATGAGTAACAAAACCCGTAAAAACCGTTTCATAGGCGGTTTGCAGGCCAATTATGTGATCACCAGCTGGCTAAATGTACAGGGCCGCGCCTCAACAGATTTTACTTACTTTGATTATAACAAATTTAGTCCGCGTACTACACCCGGCGCCCTGGCTGGTGAGCTGGATGAGATCAACCAAAAACTTTCAACTACCGAAGCTGACGTTTTGGTAACCCTGCAAAAACAGGTGACCAAATCACTCAATTTATCAGCCCGTTTCGGGGGGAGTATATCCCGGCTTGATAATCCGGGTACCTTATCAACTTTCATCAATCAAACAGTGACTGATGTTGTAAGCCCCAATAGTTTTTCGGACAAGGCAGTGGTTGATAACCATTACCGTAAACAGAATAACTCGGTATATGCTTTGTTCAGCGCGGCCTATAAATCATACTTATATCTTGATGCCAGCGTAAGGCAGGATGCCTCATCCACACTGCCGGTAAATAATAATTCGTACGTGTACCCATCGCTGGCGGCCAGTTTTATTTTTACCGATTTTTTCAAGATCAACCCGGCCATACTATCATTTGGCAAGCTTAGAGTTTCCGGTGCGGAGGTGGGTAACGATACCGACCCATACCAGTTAAATTTATATTATAACCTGTATCCCCAAACTTTTAACGGACAATCTGTAGGCGGCATATCCAGTACAATATTACCCAACAAGAATTTAAAACCAACCCGTACCCGTTCATTTGAAGTTGGTACGCAATTGAAATTTTTTCGCGACAGGCTCGGGCTCGATTTTACTTATTACACCTCCAAATCTCGTGACCAGATCAATTTGGTGCCAGCGCCGCTGTCTTCAGGTTTCGCGCAGCAGATCATCAATGCCGGTGTAATTGGCAATAAGGGTATCGAGGTACAATTGAACGGCAGCCCGGTGGCCAGTAAGGATTTTGGCTGGGACATCAACGTAAACTTTGCCAAAAACACCAATACTGTATTATCCTTGGCTGAGGGCGTTCCGTACCTGACTTTGTCAGACGCACGCTGGTTGGGCGTATCTGTGGTGGCCAAACCAGGCGCGCCTTACGGGGCCATTTTAGGGTTCGATTATCAGCGCGATCCGCAGGGTAATATCATCCTTGATCCACAAACCCTTGCACCCAAACAGGCCGAAGAACGCAGCGTATTAGGCAAAGGTACCTGGAGCTGGACGGGTGGTTTAACCAATACTTTCCGGTATAAAAATTTTGCTTTAAGTACGGTGATCGATATTAAGCATGGCTCCAGTTTGTTTTCCATGACCAACATGTTCGCCATTATCCGGGGTAGTCATATTTCTACCCTGCCAGGCAGAGCCGAGTGGATAAAATCTGAAGAAGACCGTCAAACCGCAGGCATGACCATTGAAGCATGGCGTGCCGCCGGAAAGGTAAAAGGCTATACGCCACAAGGTGTGGTACAAACAGGTACCGATGCTAATGGCAAACCTATTTATACCGCCAATACAACCGCCGTTGATCCCTCAAACTACTGGTCGCAGTTTTACAGCGATGGCAATGGGGTAGCTACACCGTTCATCTATGATGCCAGCTATATAAAAATGAGGGAGATAACCCTGAGCTACAGGCTGCCCAAAAGCGCTATAGCTAAGCTGGGTATCAAAGAAATGTCGGTAGCGGTGGTAAGTCGTAACCCATTCATCATCCACAAGAACGTTCCGAATGTTGACCCCGACTCCAACTATAACAATGGTAACGGACAGGGGCTGGAGTATGGTTCATTACCCTCGCGTAAAAGCTGGGGCTTTAACCTCAATTTCAGATTTTAACGGTATGTATAATTTTAGAATCAACAAGATGAAAAGAACTTTTAATAAATACCTGCTGCTTACGTTCCTGCTGCCGATGCTGCTGTTTTCGTGCAAAAAATTCGGGGATGTGAACACCGATCCTACAAAATCAAGCAACCTTGATCCTATAAATCAACTGGCTTTGGTACAACTGCGCTTTGGTGGCGATGTTACCATAAATGAGCGTACCAGCATTATCATGACGATGCCGGAGATACAGCAAATAGGAGGGGCATATTATAACCGTTATGGCAGCGCTTATATCAAAAACAAACAATACATGTCTGAGCTTTGGGAGTTGGGATACCCTAACGATGTGCTGAACATTGTTGACGCGGTTGACCGTACCAAAACCGATCCGCTGAAAACCAACCTGAACGCGATATGCCGTATCATGAAGGTGTATGTTTTTGCCAGGCTTACCGATCTTTATGGTGATATCCCATACTCGCAAGCTGGTAAGGCCTATTCAACCGGAACGGTAAGACCCAAGTTTGATACGCAAAAAGATATTTACGACGATTTTTTTAAAGAGCTGAAAGCCGCGGCCGCAAGCCTGGATGCCTCAAAAGACGATATAAGCAAAGATTTGTTTTATCATGGGGATGTTGCTAAGTGGAAAAAGTTTGCCAACTCCCTGCGCCTGCGGCTGGCCATGCGTTTAGTTAAGATTGATAATGCAAGAGCTAAAACCGAAGCGCAGGACGCCTTTAACTCCGGCCTGTTTACCGACAACAGTGATATCTGCAAGCTCGATTATAATAACATCACCAATGGGTATCTGGAAATTCGTGGTAATGGTGTTTCAGTGGGTATCAACCAGTATCAGGATGACGGTCGTCCGAGGGTTTGTACCACCTTGTTGGATGAAATGAAAAATACCAATGACCCCCGCCTCAATTACATAGCGCGTGCTTACTGGGTAAACCCCGATAAACTAACCGACCGGCTTGATGTTACCGACCAGGTAAAGGCGCAGGTAGGCATTATTGGCGTTGGCCCCGGCAAATATAACTATGATGATTTTTTAGGGGCTATTAATGTTGATTATCCAGGGCGTGGAACCTTATCGGTTCCAAATGGTGGTCAAAAAGTGCAGCTGGCCGATTTCCTGGTGCGCAGCGATGCCCCGTATTTTCACATGACCTACGCCGAAGTGGAATTTTTACTGGCCGAAGCTAATACCCGCTGGGGTTTAAGTTTGGGTGGTGATGCTAAAGCCCATTTCAACAAAGGTTTGGCTGCTGCCTGTCAGCAATTGGCATTATATCCTACAGGGCCGGTTTTAAGTGGCGCCCAGATACAGCAATTTCAACAGGATAACCAGCTGGCCCCGGGTAAAGAACTGCAGATGATAGATACCCAGCTTTGGGTGGCTTTGCTGCTGAATGGCCCCGAGGCTTATGCCAACTGGAGGCGTACCGGTTTCCCGGCATTGGTTCCTGGGGTAACTGCCGAATCGGACGTAACTACTATTCCCCGCAGATTTGAATATCCTTTGACCGAGCGTGAGCAAAACTCCGCCAACATAGCCAGCGCTATTGCCGCCCTCGGCGGTAAAGACGATTGGACTGGCAGGGTTTGGTGGGACAAACAATAAACTATATAACACGATGAAAATATTAAAGAACACAGCCCTTTTACCTTTTACTTTTTTGATACTGATAGCCATTATGGCCTGCAAAAAAAGTGATGTAAAAGCTGCTCCCGAAAATAATACAACTACCCCTGCCCGGTTCAGGGTGGTGGGTTACCTGCGCTATGAAGGGAATATACTGAACGAGGCCAATGCCATCGACTTTAGCATGATCACTCATTTGAATGTGGCGTTCATCAACCCTGCGGCCGACGGCACTTTTGCTGCTGACGACAACTTGAAACAGGTAGCTATACTGGCCCATAGCAAAGGCGTGCAGATATTGGCATCCATCGCCGGGGGCAACCCGCCGGCTTACATGAGCGCACTGATAGCCCCGGCTAATCAGGCCAAATTTATTGCCGCCCTGGTTAAGCTTACCGACGATAATTTGCTGGATGGTATTGATGTTGACCTGGAACAAGCCTTTATCGATAAAAACTACGAAGCCTTTGTGACCAATCTTTCTACAGCGCTCAAAGCCAAAAAGAAGCTCGTTACCGCGGCTGTAGCTACGGTATATGCCGATAGTTACCCGGATAAAGCGCTGGCACAGCTTGATTTTATCAATGTGATGTCATACGATAAAACTGGTCCCTGGAACCAGGCCAGGCCGGGCCAGCATTCGCCCTATAGTATGGCTGTAGATGATATGAACTATTGGGGTGGAACCCGTGGCATAGCGAAAGAAAAGCTGAGCCTGGGTGTGCCATTTTATGGTTATGGCTTTGGGGTAAATGCGCCCGAGAGCCTGGCCTTCAGCGAGATCCTGGCCGATTATCCCGGTTCCGAAAATCTTGACCAGGTAACGGTTCCCGGTGGTGGCATCGTGTATTATAATGGTATCCCTACTATAAAAAGTAAGACCGAACTGGCGCTGAATCAAGCGGGTGGTATCATGATATGGCAATTGAGGCAGGATGCCAAAGGAGCTAATTCATTATTGAATGCCATTAATACGGTGATCAAAGCGCATAGTAAATGATCGGTAAACAGACTTTAAAACATTTAGTAAGATGAAGAAATTTATACATATATCGGTACCGGTGATCATGCTCATGATGCTGGTGTTGCAGGGCTGTAAAAAAGATGAGGCCAAAAAGCAGGAGGCCGATAACCCCTATACGCCACGCATATTTGATAACCTGCGGAAGCTTGGTGCACCACAAATTATTAACGAAGGACAAACGGCAGTATTTAATGGCCTTGCCTTTTCGCCGGCAAAACAAGTGAAAATAAGCTGGAAAGTGAATGATAAAGAAATGTCGACGGATACGGCTTTTAACTTTAAGCCAACCACAGGCGGCGAATTCACCATTAAACTGGACGTGAGCTATAATGGCGAAACCACATCGCGCACAACCAAGGTATTGGTTAGCCCGTCAACTTACACTTTTAAACCCTACACCAGCGTAGTGCTTGCTAACCTGACCGAAGATGGTACAGCGGCCGACCTGGTTTGGAGCAATATTACCCACGTTGATTACCAGGTTGGCAAGGTAGCCGCCGATGGTACGTTGGATGTATCCAAAGGAAACGTGAATCAGCGCGCCGATGAGATCATAGCAAGGGCTCATATTAACGGCGTACCGGTGATTTTAGGGTTGAGCGGTCACCTGTCGGGGATTGATGGATGGGCCGTATACGAAAGCAATGATTTCGGTACGGCCATCCGCAACCCGGTCTCTATGAAACTATTGATAGATTCGGTGAAAGCGTATGTGTTGAAGCGGAAACTGGATGGTGTTGATATCAACATGACCGATATTAACTCCGTAGCCGCGCCTGACAATATTCATGCTATCGGGCCATTCTTAACTGCTCTAAAAGCCGCGCTGCCAGCCACAGCTATCATAACGGTTACGGCATCTGTTAACTATCAGCATTGGGAATACCCTGATCTTTCTGCCGCTACCTGGGTTAATGTACATGCTTATGAAGATAACATACATATTGGTCCTGATGCGCCTGTGGGCCAATCATCAAGTTATGATTTTATGGTATCAGGAGCGGCGATCTGGACACAATTTCACCTGCCGGCCAATAAACTGGTTATAGGTATACCCGCCTTTGGTTTACGCTATGACGCCTTAAATGCTGCGGGTAATAATGATAGCTGGGGTTCCTATAGTTACATGACCTATAGATCTATCATAGCTGCCGATCCGGCTAACGCGCAAAAGGAAAAGGCCAACATTGCTTTTGGCGTCTATTTTAATGGCGTACCACTGGTAGCAAAAAAGGCAGCTTATATAAAAACTAACGGGTTTAAAGGAGCGTATTTGTGGGCTGCTGATTACGATGCCACCGGCGCCAGTTCGTTGATGGCTGTTATTTACCAGGCCTTAAAGTAGCATAAATTTTTAATACCCAGTGAGCCGGTCATCGCTAAGAAGTACAAGTAAAAACTATTGAAATCGCATTAAAAAAGTAATGATATACTCCAAAATCGCAATTAATCTACATCAATAATTTTAACATCTAAATTTTAGAAACTATGAAAAAAATGGTTTTAGTACTCCTTGCAGTTGTAATGGTTACAGCTTGTAAAAAAGAAAGTTCAACTGTACAATCAGCAAATTCAGATCCCACGGCCACCAGGAAAAAAGCGGTAAATGCCACGGTATCTTTTGCCGGGTATACCTGGCAGGTAAATGCCCCGAGTGGTTTGGTAAGCCCGGGGCCAAACTATTGGAGCGGATCAAACGCCTGGGTCGACGCCAATGGTTGGCTGCATTTAAAAGTCGCGAAAAATCCATCAAATAATCACTGGGAGAGTGCTGAAGTTTATACTACGCAAAGCTTAGGTTATGGAACATACCAATGGCAGGTTGAAGGAACGTTAGGCTCGTTTGACAAGAACATCGTTTTGGGCTTATACAACTATTCGGGAAATGACCAACATGACGAAATGGATATCGAGATAGCCCGCTGGGGTAATGCCGCCTGGGATAATTTAAATTATACCATTTGGCCTGCAACAGGTGTTACTGGTAGTCCCGGTTCGTATACCGCTTCGTTTACTACACCTAACGGAACATATACTACCCACAGATTCAAAAGGACAAGTACAAGTGTTTACTTGCAGAGCCTTTACGGTTTTCAGGATGGGGATGCTAACCAGTTTCAATCCAAAACTTTTAGTACTACCGGTACTTCTCCCATTTCAATAAGCACCTTAGCCATGCCGGTGCATATGAATTTATGGCTTTTTGACGGAAATGCACCATCTGATGGGCAGCCGGTTGAAGTGATCATTCACAGCTTTAAATTTACGCCGTTATAAGCACATATTTTTCTGATAAAGCCAAACTTTTAAAAGTTTGGCTTTATCTTTTATTGATTAAAGGAAATATAAAACTTACTCTGACGAAAAATCATCTATCATATTAAATGTCGGTACAAAAAACAGGCTTCCTGTTTTGGCTGTGCTGAAATCTAATATCCTGTCATAATTCCCTTCCGGTGAACCAATAAACATATTATTCAGCATTTTTTTTACGGTGCTGAATGTACTGGCATAGGCTATAAAGTAAGTGCCCATTTCATTGGTAGACATGTTGCCAAAAGGCATATTATCCCTAACAATTTTAAGATCATCACCAACATTGGCCAGGGCTATATGCGAATTGGAAGGTTTTACCTCATCGCTCATTTCTATATCATTCGCTTTGTACCGTCCAATTACTTTCTCTTGTTGTTCGGTCGAAAGGCCTTTCCATGCGGTTAAATTATGGATATATTTTTGTACAAAAAGGTAGCTCCCACCTTGGTAAACAGCGTCATCATTCCCCACTATGCCAAACAATTCCCTATCCTGGCCGTGAGGGTTTTCAGTACCATCAACAAAACCTAAAATGGATCGGCTATCCCAATACCTGAAGCCATGAATTTCTTCGGTACTGATAGCCACGGGACTTAAAAGATCCGTTATGGCAGATGCCATATCATAACATATACTGGTAGTATCGGCCCTGATATGAAAATGCAGATCGCCTTTGGTAGAAACCGCTGTGTGCTTGCTGCCGATGATGGGCTCAAAATTCGTTAATTCTTTAGGTAATGGAAGAGGGAGCCCAAGCCTAAGCCAGGCATCATGTCCGATTCCCATTACACAGCTTGCCCGGGAAACAGGGAAACGAACATTAACGGAATTATTGAGGTTGATGATCAGCTTGCAAAGCTTGCTGAAAACGTCTTTAATCTCCGGGGTATCCTTAAAATCCCAGACCATAAATATGGTATTGTCATTGGTGTAGTCTGTAACATTCTGTGAATCCGGATTCATAAGCTTATTATATAAGGCTGTTGTGCATTACGAAAATAAGCAAAATCGGCAAAGCATTATGATAAGATCCTTAATTCTGATCGGGAAAATCGGCACCTATAGTAGTTGCTTTCCAGGTCTCCAGTTCGTCAACCATCGCTTTCAATTTTTCTGATGCCCGCTTATAGGCGTCCCGACCAAGGTACAGGTGCAGCGGCGGTTGCTGATCTTCAGAAAGCCGTATCAATATCTCAGCGGCCTTATCCGGGTCGCCGGGTTGTTTGCCGTTGGCTGCCAGGTAGCGATTCTGTGTATCTTTAACTGCCTGGTAACCATCGATCTTACTTTCGGTAAAGGCGAGTGAATCTTTGGTAAGAAAGCCGGTACGGAAACCTGATGGCTCAACCACAGTCACCTTAATACCAAACTCTTTAACATCAAGCGCCAACACTTCAGAAAAAGCTGCGACTGCAGCTTTGGTAGCCGAATAGACCGACCAGCCCGGCGCGCCTACAAAACCGGCTACAGAGCCCATGTTGATAACGAAGCCTGCTTTCTGCTTACGCATAACAGGCAGGATGCTCCGGGTAACATTAATGGTAGCCAAAACATTCACGTCAAAAATATTCCTGATATCCCGCTCTACAATTTCTTCTACAGTACCGGCCATGCCGTAACCGGCATTGTTAACCAGCACATCAATTCGGCCGAACGCGGTAATAGTTTGCCTGATCGATTCTTCAATACAATCCAGGTTACTCAGGTCTACTGCCAGGGGGAGAAAGCGGTCTGTGTCTATCACACCGACAGCATCTTTAAGGGTTTGCGCATTGCGCGAGGTGGCAGCTACCCGGTAGCCATCGTTCAGCAACTTTTTTACCAGGTTGAGCCCCAGGCCCTGAGAGGCCCCGGTTACATACCATACTTTTGATGAGTTCATAACTTGTTTGTTTTAAACTGTTTTGATTTATGAGGTCATGATCTTTGAGGTATCCTCAATTAAGGATTGCATCAACACGGCGGCCTTGGTATGTTTAAGTATCGGTGCAATTTGCCCGCCCCAGAACAATATCAGATCCCATTTTTGTTGCTCAAGCGCCGCTTTTCTTAACGATGACATGAAAGTAGTTTGTAAGGGGAAGGGCAAAAATTGTTTCTCTTGTCCCACTAAATCTTTAGCCACCCTGCTGGTGATACCCCGACCCAATCGTCCTGTAAAGGCACGTGACAGTGTGGTGTATTTAGCGGCATCAGAAAATAACATTTGCCGGTGAATGGGTAAGGCACCCGATTCATCACAAGCCAGGAATGCGGTACCGATCTGCGCTGCATCAGCACCCAAAGTGAGAGCTGCGGCTACACCACGACCGCTTGCGATACCACCCGCGGCAATGATCGGTGTTTTTACTTTCTCTTTAATCAATTGGACTAATACAAAAGTTCCGGTAGTTGATTGTTCGGCAGAGGCTAAAAACGAAGGGCGATGACCGCCGGATTCAAAACCCGAGGCGATGATCAGATCTACGCCGGCCGCTTCCAAAGCAATCGCTTCATCCAGCGTTGTGGCGGCGCCCACTGTTTTAATACCCAGTTTACGGCATTGCTCCAGGATATCCGCAGAGGGTATGCCAAACATAAAGCTGAACACTTTTGGACGGGTGCTCAGAATGACCTCAATCTGGTTTTCAAAACGGGATTTAAAGGTGGCAGGCTTTTCGGGCAAAGCAATCCCGGCTTCATCAAAATAAGGCTTGAACAAGGTTTTGGCCTGCTCGAAATGTTCGTCCGAAACCGTGTCATCAACCGTATCAGTATCAGAAACCCACAGATTAATATTGTATGGCTTGTTGGTCGCGGCTTTCAGTTGTTTATCTTTTTCATAGATCTCCTGCGGACTCAAAGTGTAAGCGCCAAACCCACCTAAACCACCAGCGTTGGACACCGTCGCCACCAACTCAACCGTGGATAATCCACCGCCGAATGGTCCCTGCATGATCGGGTAATCTATGCCTAATAATTCCGTTGCTTTTGTGTTATACCACATGATTTTATATTACTTTATGCACCAATTTTTTATGAGCTATTAGCTATTTAACGCTGTCAAATAAATCACCTCGATCTCGTCATTTTTTATTTTCCCTTTCACGTATTCAAAGAACGTAGCGGCATAGGCATAAGTTTTATGTAAATCAAAGGCCTCCTGGTTTTGATATACCTCATAATTGACAATCATCTGCGGAGAATCCTCCCGGGTATTCACCTGAAATAATTCACAACCTGTTTCTTTGCGGGTTTCAATAGCCATGGCAACCATTACCTTTTTTACCTCCTCCTCAAAACCCGGAAGGATATCTATATTGGCGATCAACGTTATCTTACTATTCATGACCAAAATATTTTTAATCGGTTTTATTGAGCAATATCGCTGATCATTTTATTAACGATGAGCCATTTGCCATCTATCTGGTGGAATGACAGCAATTCATGGTAATTGAAATCATACATTTTTACTTTTACCTCGGCAACGGCTATGGAATTTATCACCCTGATGTCAATAATATCCCCTTTAAATGGTTTGCCCGAATCTTTTGGGCTTTGGCGGTGTGCCACGCCATCCAAATACTGCTCCAGTGTTTTGGCGTAAGGCTGGCCTTTTACATCGCCAAATAATAGTGTGCCGCTGTAGTAAATTTGGCTTAATGCGTTAACATCTCCTTCATATATCCCTTTGAAGTAGATGTCTTCGAGTACCCCGGTAATGGCGGCTCTGTCTTGCTGATTATTTTCCATTTTCTTTAAATTTTGTGCTTTAATGCCCCGCAAGCCGCAGAGCATTAAAGCGATTAATAAAAAGGGTTTCATATCAATTTAAATTATGCCCGGCTCCTATACCACCATCTACGTTGATGATAGCGCCGGTAATAAACTTACTCTTGGCAACGGTATAAACCATTTCCGCGATGTCTTCCACTTCGCCCACACGGTTCAGCAGATGCAATCCAGCGCTTTGATCGGCATTATCACCATGCATAGGGGTACGGATGGTGCCAGGCCCAATCGAATTCACCCTGATGTTATCTTTACCAAACTCACCTGCCAGTTGTATAGTAAGCGCTTGTATGGCTCCCTTTGATGCCATTGGTGCAGTAATAGGTACTCCTGCAAGGGAATGGTTAACCAACGGAGTGCCAATATTGATCACTACACCGTCGCGCTGTTTCAACATTTGTGGAATAACCGCCTGAGTAGTAAAGTAAGTACCCCTCAGGTTGGTGTTCAAAAACTTATCCAGGTAGGCTTCATCCACTTCCAGGAAAGGCCTGGTTTCAAATATGCCGGCATTGTTTACCAGCACATCTACCGAACCAAATTTTTCAATGGCCTTAGCTACCAGCTGTTCGCCGGTATGTTTATGGCTTACGTTGCCGGCAACCATGGCCAGGTTATCGCCAGCACCAAGTTCGTTAAAAACCTGCTCCAATTTGTGGGTAGTTGACGAATTGATCACAACATTATCGCCCTTTTCTAAAAAATAACGGGCTATTTCTTTACCGATTCCGGATGATGCGCCGGTAACGATGATGGTTTGTTTTTTCATATTTTATTTTTTATCGGCTGTGATGCCTTTTTCTCTTAATACAGATACTTGTTCGCCAGCATATCCCCAATCGTCCAGGTCAACTTCCTGTATCACCACATGGGTTAAATGCGGGTCTTTGTTTAGCGTGTTGGTTAACAACTCAGTTACACCTTTTATTAAGGTTTGCTTTTGTTCACGGGTGACTCCTTCACGGGTGATTTCGATTTTTACGAATGGCATGGCTGTAGATTTTTAGGCTAAGGCTATTTCTGCAACAGCGTTAGCGGTGATAGTTACATGTAGTTCAAACTCATTGTAGATCAAAGTATCGCCCAGATCTTTGAAGAAATTACCTGAACGGAACTTCATTCCGTATTTGGTACGGTCGATCACGATTTTTCCAGATGCGGTGATCACATCGCCAGCATGATCGATCTGCGCGTCAAACGCTACCGGATGAGTAAGATCCTTGATGGTCAGGTCTCCATTAATATGATAAGAGCCATCACCCTTGGGCACTGATGTGGTGATCAAGAATAAAGCTTCGGGATATTGTTTTGAATTGAAGAAATCCTCCGAAGCCAGGTGACCTGCAAATTGCGCGTTGGTAGCCGGATCGGTTATATCCAGAATGTTAATCGATGTAGTATCGATTGTAAATTGGCCGCCTGTTAGCTGGCCATCGTTAAAGGTTAAAGAACCCTCTTTAACGGAGATAGTTCCGTTATGTGCGCCGGTTACTTTACGACCGGTCCAGTCGATGTTACTTTTAGCGCTTACGATTTTAAAATTTTGTGTTTCCATGTTTGTATGTCTTTAATGACAATACAAATGTGGGGAGGAGTGAAGAGGAACTTACGTGACCTACATCACATTTAAAAAAGCAGGTAAATTAAGTGATATACATCACATTTTGGGCTGAAGAGATCAGGAATGATAAAGCCGGCTTAACGTTTCTCTCGAAACCCCCAGATAGGCGGCAATTAAATGTTTGGGGACGATATTATATAGCGCGGGATATTGAGCCAGCAGCTCTTCATAACGATGTTTGGCATCATTGTTCATGAATGATAATAACCTTTTTTGAGAGGCAACATATCCTTTATTGGTACGCCAGCGAAAAAAATGTTCTACCTGGTGGATTTCGTTGCAGAGTTTTTCGCGGTCATCGTTTGAGAGACAAAGCACCTCGGCATCTGTAATACAATCCAAATTGATGGTTGCTTTAGCGTTGCTGTAAAGTGCGTTGTAATCCGAAGCCCACCAGGTTGGCATGGCAAATTGAAGGATGAACATTTTCAGGTCATCATTGATATAAAATGATTTCAAGCAGCCATCCAGTACAAAATATTCGCAATCCACCTTGTCGCCGGCGGCAATAATAACCTGTCCTTTTTTGAATGACCGCTGTTTAAAATGCGAAAAAACATAATCGAACTGCTCATCCGTTAATGATATAGTTTTGGCGATATGCGCCTGGAGTGTTTCTTTGGCTTGCATCAAATCAAAAATACTTAATGCATTTAATATTTTGCCTATCTAACGTGAGTTCGATATAAAGAACTCCCCAGGCCATTTCGACCAGCATGGACGAACAAAATTATGGTTTACAGTGTAAACCCACTTTTTAGCATTAAAAATAATTAAATAATTGATTGTTAATGATTTAATTTAATGTAAACCGTAAAAAGTGTAAACCATGTAAACCCAATTTTAACGAAATGGCTCACTTATTTAAAGATTATGCTTAGTTCAGTATTAAAGCAAAAGCCCCGGGATTTTAAAATTCCGGGGCTTTTGCTTTTCAGATGCAAGTGTTACACTTTAACTACACCTATGGCTTTTTTTCTTCCAAAACTGTTTTTTTGACTGGGGAAAGCTGACCAAAAATATCCGTTATCTGCAGGGCTATATAGTAATCCTGGGCTTTCAGGTTCATTCCTTTAACCAAAAATCCTATACTGGTGATGTCTGGATCAGTCCCCTTGATAGATGCAATGGGCTTGCCGGAGTATGAGCTGTTTTCGTATATTTTTACCTCATAGCTTAACTGCGGTGTCGCAGTTGGTAACATACTCCAGTTTACAAAGATTTTTTTCTGGGAGTGATCATAATAAGAGGCCAGATCATAAATACTTGCCGGTACAATCTCCGGTTTATCTTTTTGACTGGTAGGATAAAAGGTTTTCGGTTGTCCCGGGTTTGTGCCACATGAAGTTACCCTTACACCATCATTGCCATACTTTTCCGCCTTCCATGATCCTTCACCTGCTTCAGCTACTAAGGAATCGGGGTGTGCCCATTTGTTTTGATCCGTTAACATCCAGTATGATTTGTAAACCGCTGTTCTTGATCTTTTTTGCTCATCGGCAAAATTTTCCAGGAAACTCCCGATATCCCCATGAAGCATAGCCTCTTTTTCGGGCACTACAAAGGTTACATAATGCCGGTAGGTTTTTTCGCTTTGGTCATATATCCAGTAACCTACCATTGTTGTGGAGTCATTTGTGGTCCATCTTTTTACAATATTGGTATACCAATGATCGGGCTTCCAGCCAAAATCGGCATGCGAATGCAAACCGGTACCTTCACCTCCAAAGCCGCCAACAAAAGTTAGCGGGTCTTTATATTGTGCAGATAGCTGGATCTTGTTCGGAAAATCCCAGATGGAGAATATATTGTTAGGCATGCGGGTTTCATTTAAACCGGCCTTTTGTATCCCACAATAACCACCACTTTTGCCAATACCAAACTGCACGCTGCAGGCATAGGTATATGGAGCCAGACCATCAGCCGGGAACATCACATCCGCCATCATCAGTTCGGCTTTGATCTTACCCATTTTTACGGTTTTTACATACGGGCCCCATTTGGGGCAGCTTTGCTGGGCAAGGCTAGGTGTTACAATGGCGAGGGTCAGTATCGGAATAAAAAGGCTCTTTATTTTTAATTTCATTTGATTTGTGTGTTTTTTAATTGGCACGCGTTGCATCTATGGTTTGTTCAACTACCAGATAGGAGCCCGGTACATATATACGTATGGGGAACCGAAGATTTAAACTGTACATTCCATCGGGTAATCCATCATTGTGTACAAACTGAGTAGGTATCCTTTGATAAATGTTATATCCGTTGCCTAAAGAGCTTAATGGAAAAGGTGTGAACGGAAATTTAAAAACCATGGCATCATCGGTGTAATAATATGATTTTGTATACTGCTGCAATGATTGTAAATACGGTGGAACAGGATTTAACCCGGCAGCCGGCCGACTGATGATCTCCCCTTTCTTTGGATTAAAGAACACCCCGTTTTTATCCATATACTTAACCGTAATCATGTTGGGGGTATCTGCTATTCTTGTAACCGTTAAAAGTGGAGGTTTGCCAACTACTGACTTGCTCTCATTACCAACCACTATCCTGGTTTCGCTGGTTGAACCAATAGTTGGTACCGACTCAAAGGTGGTGGTATCCCGGAGTAAAAAATCGCCTATTTTGGGATATATTTTTGTTCCAGTTTCGTTTTTTATTTCCAGGTCGAACTGGTACTCGCCGGCGGGCAGCTTTAAAGCGCCGTAATTACCTGAAATCTGACCACTGGATGGATTAATAGAAATTGGCGCTGCATTAATGGTTTTAAGTTTAGCGTTGATCAGTTGCAGCGTTGTATCTGTTTTTGGATCATACAGCGCTGTCCAAACCGAAACTGGGTATGTTTTACTAAACAGGTCATCTACAATATTACCTGTTGCTTTATCATAAAAATGTATCACCCTTACAGAAAAAGGTTGCGAGGTTCCGTCTCCATTTAGCCCCGCACTAAGGAATGCCCGTCCTTTTGGAATGATGATAGGGCTTTGCTCGTAATGGATGTACGGACTCAAAAAGCCAGTGCCTGTTTTTTTACATGCGTAGCTTGTTACTAAGCATATAATAAGTAATGGGATATATAAAAATAGGTTACGTTTCATGTTGTGGTTATTGTTTAAAAAATAAAACATGCGAGTTGTTAAGCACATTAAGCTGACCTGTTGAAGTGGTAAGGCCTGTTGTTTGGCAGCGTACCCTAACACCAACCGTATCCGGAATGTCAGGCGCGACTACTACGTTTGGCAGCTTGCCTTTGATAAATGTGTAGTATTCCAGGCTCGGAGCTGTGCTGGTAGCCGAAGTATACCCTAAAGTAGGGTCATATGTTTTTTCGAACGATATTACCGCCTGGCTCCCGGTTTTGGAGGTATTGAAAACAACGCCATTTTCGGTTAACGACCCATAGGTTACTGTTTTAGGAATGATATAGGTATTCAGCGAATCTTTAAAAACATTCAGATCGTATTTGATCAAAGTATCAATGCTATACCTGGCAAAAGGGTCCTTTTTTTGAGCCTGCAAAGTTTTTGCCTGTAAATAATTGTTAATAGCAAAATCTGTAGGGGCATAAAATGTTATGCCTTTTTGATTGATCACATCCTTAAGTCCGGCTTTATCAACTACCATTAATAAAGTATCAAACATGTTATATCTGTTACTTTTTAAATAGTCATAAGTGCTTAAGGTGGTTGTATTGCTTTCTAACTTACCACCGATGATGTAATCGTTTTTCTTGCATGAAACCAGTATGATACCAGCTAACGCAGAGATCATAAAGAATTTAATTATATTTTTCATTTTCTTGTCTGTTTAATTGAATTACTGACCTGCTGATGCCCACCATGCGTTTTGTGTTAACAATGGATCCTGAGGTAAAAGGGTTCTCAAATCAAGCGGCCATAAATAACCGCGGTTAGTTATCCGGTTGGGTAAATAACCATCGATAGAATTATCATAGTTGGGGTTAGTAATAAGACCTGATCGTACGAGGTCAAAATACCATTGACCTTCGCCGTATAATTCTCTTCCCCGTTCATCCATTATGGTGTACAGTAAATCATTCTGCCCTGTAAAAACATAAGGATCAAGACCTGCCCTTTGACGCACGCGGTTAAGATAGGTCAATGCGCTCCCGGTATTTCCCAGGTTCAGATCGGCTTCGGCCTTTAACAGGAATATATCGGCAAGGCGTAAAACAACCATATTATTGCTCACAAAGGGCAGTGTTTGTTGTTGCGGGTTTTGATAGATCACGTTGGCGTATTTAACCATCAGGGTACTATTGCTATGCAAACCATAAAATGTAGCCTTGATACGTACGTCGCTATTCACCTGGGTAGTATCATATAAGTTATTGATCAAGTCCTTATTTACCGCCCAGCTTGAACTTTTACCTTTCACAAGCGGATCTGCCAGGAAAATGGAAAAGATGCCGCTACTCCCGCTCTGTGCTTCATTCTGATTTGGCGAGTAGATCATATTGATCTCAAAGATGCTTTCCGGGCTTTGGCCTTTAAATATATTGGCGAAATTTGCGCCGGGCTCCAGCGAATAATTGCCATATTGTATCACACTATCCGCAGCGGCTGATGCTAACTGATATTGCTTTTGCCACATATATACCTTTGATAAAAGTGCCAATGCCGACCCTTTACTTGCCTGAACAGCAACTTTTGAAGCATCTGAGTAATTATAGCTTAAAAGATTTGAGCTCTTTTTCAGATCGCTCACTACCTGGTTAAAACCATCGGCATCTGAACTGCGGGCTATAGGTTTGGCATTGATGGGGTCGGTATAGGCTTGTGTAACTATAACCGGTTGCCCCCAAACCTGGGTAATATAATAGTAGCAATAGGCCCTGATAAAATAAGCCTCGCCCATGATTTGATTTCTGGTGGCCACAGGGTCGTCTGTGAATTTGGAAGCAGGAATATTGGGTACCTTGCTCAGTATCAAATTACATTGACTTATCACCTGGTAAAAGCTGGTCCAATTGTGCAACACCGACTCATTATAAGGAACATAATTAAAATTCCACTGATTGGCAGAGCTTAGAGAGCCTATTGTCCAGTCGCTACCATAGGTAAATTCATTGGCCGTAGCATCTCCTAAAATAAAATATGCTTTGCCATTGGTTAAAGCTGTACGTAACAGGCCGTATGCGCCTGCCAGTCCACTTTCGGCAGCCCTTTCACTTGACCAGAAGTTATCGTCGGTTGGTGTATCAATGGGCCCTTCATTAATATATTTTTTGCAGGAGGTAATTAATCCAAGGCCGCAAATAATTATAGCTATAATGTATTTATTTATATACTTTTTCATCTGTAATTTCATTGAATTAATTAAAACTGAACATTTACACCCAAGGTTATTTTTTTAGGAATAGGGTAAGTTGCCCCATCGTAAATACCAAATGGATTTACCTGCTCGGCGTCAGGAACTTTGGCTTTTTGGAAAGTATACACGTTTTGTAATACAGCGTAGAAGCGGCAACCCGAAAGTCCCAAAGCATCTAAATATTTTTTAGAAAGTTTGTACCCTAAAGAGATATTGGTAATTTTTAAATAAGCTCCGTTTTCATTAAACATGGTTGAGAACGGGAAGAACTGGTAAAAATAAGCTCCGCTTGGGTTTAGTGCCGGGTATTTGGCTTTATAGCCTGCCGGATCTTTAGCCGCTAATACAGGATCCCAGAATCCAATTTTGGACAAATCCGGAATGCCTGAGTTGGTAAAGTTGGTGACACCATTTGCCCAGTTATCATACTGGTTAGATAGCAAACTATTGATGATATCCCTTTTTAATGTAAAGGTCATCCCGATGCCTAATGAGAAATTTTTATAACTGAAGTTATTGTTAAAACCACCTGTTATAGCGGGGTTTGGATTCGCGGTAGGCAGCAAGTCGCCTTGGGCATTACCTTTGTCCTCGTCAGACCAAACATCAAAATCGCCATTAGCATCCATCCATATTGGATAGCCTGGTTTAACCCCGTAATTTCCTTTAAAATAGGTAAGGGCCTGACCTGTATATGGATTAACCGGTACCTGTGATTGTGAATTGTAAACTCCCTGATAGATCATCTGGTTAAGCATATACATTGGCTTACCTACCTGGAAAATGTAATTGATGCCTAAGCCACTATTGGGATCATTATAAGTTGCATAAATGGTTCGATTACCGTTGGGAAGACTCCGGATCTGATTTTTATTATACGAAAAGTTAAAGTTGGTGTTCCATTGAAATTTGCTGGAAGGAGGAAGGTTATGAGTGTCAATATTAACCTCGATACCAGAGTTGCCGACAGATAAACCCGAGTTAGAGGTTTGTTGTGTATACCCGGTATAAAAGGCTAATGGGAATGTATAGTACTTATTACTTTGGATCTTGTTATAATAATCGACGGTAAGGTTAATACGGTTGTTAAAAAAAGCGCCATCAAAGCCGATATCAAATTGCTTGGTTGGTTCCCAGGTAAGGTTTTTATCAGTAACACCATTGCCTGTATTAAAGTTAGGCGTACCCATGGCCACACCATTGTAATAACCTTGTGTTAAATTATAACCATTATAAGGCGCGTAAAAACTGGATGGCTGATCACCATTTACACCATAACTTGCTCTTAATTTCAAGAGTGATATCCATTTTACCGATTTTAGATAATTCTCATCAGAAAGGATGTAGCCCGCACTTACCGATGGAAAATATCCCCATTTGTGGTTAGAACCAAACCTTGACGAAGCATCTGCACGCATGGTAGCATCAAACAGGTATTTTTCTTTATAATCGTAATGCACCTGAGTAGCATAAGATAGCAGCGACGATGCCTGGTAATCAGTTGAAGCGGTTAAACTGGCTTGCGGAACACCCTGAACCACTTTTATATTATCATCTGGAACGTTATCTCCATAGATGTTTTTGCTGTTTACCACATCCCTTTGAAAGTTTTGCAGTACCAGGATATTGATATTGTGATTGGTGCCAATTTTTCGTCCGTAGGATAAAACGTTATTGACGTTGGCAGACACATAATTGCTGCTGTAGTCATAAGAAGTGGCAATCCCCTGTGCCGATAGTGTTGTAGGTGAGCTAAATTGGTTTTGGCTCATATTAGTGCTACCCGATCCTTCAATTTTATACAATAACCCAGGTAGTATCTGGTAGTGTAAACCTATAAAGCCGGTTAAGAGATCGTTTCTGTCCAGGTTTCTTAATTGATCATAATCACCCCGGTATCTGGCAATATCCGTGTCATTGGTATAGTACAATGAACTTGGCTGTTGAAAACCAGATAAAGGATTGATCTCATGCGGGTCGTTGCCTAAACCTGGTTGCCTGTCGACCCTCGAAAAGCTGATGTTTACCTCGGTGCTCAGTTTTTTATTGATCTGATAATCAATATTCGAGCGGAAGGAATATCGCTTAAAGCCTGTTCCATATAAAACGCCATTCTCGTCATAGTTATTCAAGCTGAAGCGGTAATTAATAGCATCCGTAGCACCGGCTATGGATAGATCGACATTGTGGATATAGCCTTTACGGTAAAACAATCCCTGCCAGTTAGTGGCATTATTAAATGCCGGATTTAAACTGTCTGTGAGCATTTGTGGTAATGAACCAATGGCTCTTACACCACCCTGTTGGGTTAGGAAATTAAGTTTTTGATTCCGCTCAAAAGAGCCGGTGGCTGTTTCAACTAATTTAGGCTGATCAGAGAAACCACCGTAAACGTTTAAGTTTATTTGCGGTTTTCCTTTAACCGCTCTCTTTGTTTTTATAGTTACTACGCCATTTGCACCCCTTGAGCCCCATATGGCTGTAGCAGCGGCGTCTTTGGCAATTTGTATGCTTTCAATATCATTAATGTTGATGCCCGCCAATACGTCGGTTTGGGTATTATCGTAATTACCTAAATCCGTGAGGCTGGTAGGTACTCCATCAATAATAAACAAGGGAGTGCTCAGCGCATTGGCTTCGGAAAGATTAGATGATAATGACGAATTACCCCTAACTGTGAAAGTGTTACGTACTCCTGGTTGCCCACTGAAATTTTGAATATTAACCCCTGTTACCTTACCCTGTAAGGCAATATCAAAACTGGGTGCTGGTAAGTTTTCTATATCCTTACCAGAAATTACCGTTATGGCGGCGGTAGTAGTCCGTTGCTTAATTTCATGATAACCTACTACAACCACATTATTTAGCTCATTTTTGGATGGTTGAAGGTTTACGTTAATAACCGATTTGCCATTAACATCAACCTCCCTGGCATCGAAACCGATAAATGAAAACCGGAGGACGGCATTGGTAGAGACGGAGATTTTAAACTTACCTTCCGAGTCGGTAATTGCTCCCCGTTGCTCTCCTTTAACGGTTACCGAAACCCCGGGGATGGCTCTGCCGTCATCGGCGCCTTTAACTGTACCTGTTACGTTTACCTGGGCGTAGGCAAGCCCGTAATAAAATAACAGCAAACAACAAATCAGAATCTTTTTGTAAATGTTCATCATGCTTTACTGGGTTAAATAAATAAATTGGATTGTTTTATAATTAATTATTGGATAATCGCCGGTTAACAATACATACCTTAATTTGCACTGATAAACAGCCCCACTTTCAGTGTCGGACTTAACTCGTAAGTGATTGCTTTTCAATCAGAAAACCAATAATCTCTTAAACCAAACCTATCGAATAATTTTATTGAGCACCTAATTAAAGGGCACGCAAACGTTTGCTGCTGATGTTTTATTACACCGTAGTTAAAAAAGTATATTATTTAATAGTTAAAACAGAAAAGAGGAGCTTAAATCGCGGATAAGGGCTCATTTTTATTAAAAAATGAGAGAAAAACTAGTTGATATAGGTAAAAAAGGAGGATAGTTTTGTTATAGAAAGGTAATTTTTTATGATTTTATATCAATTTTAAAATAAAAGATATGCAAATACGTTAGAAGTCCCTTTTATTGAAAATAAACGCAGCAAAAATCAAAAATTTAAAGACATCTAAAAATATCCCTGTTTTTTGTTAAAACCCGAATCATACGCTTTATCAGGAAAATGAAACTATGCTTTTTCAAAAAATAACGCAAACGTTTGATGTGATTAAATTTAATGCGATGATATCTATTACATCTTATCACGCTGTTTTTTAGTTGCTTTGAATGCAGTGTTATGTGTATTCAAACGCAATTCCGGCATACCTTGGACTCATAACATCTCTTTCAAATAAAATTGGGGTTTAAAAATGACCGGTTCGGGATAGGCTTTGTCTACTTACCATATATAGTGGTTAGGTTAGGGACATGGTGAGGATACTTTTGAGGAAACAATAACAAAAACTCAAAAAATTTAAATCATGAAAACGAATAAACACATCCTTATCAGTAAAATTATCGCCGGTGCTTTTGTCCTGTTTACAGCAACTACCAGCTTTGCTCAAACCAGCACATCTGCCAATACTCAGCAGCCTGATGCTATCCGTCCTTTTCACGCTCATATTTCAGATGAAGCAGTTGCCGATCTGCGCCAGCGGGTAAAAGCAACCCGCTGGGCCGAAAAAGAAACAGTTACTGATCGCTCACAAGGCGCCCAACTGGACAAAATACAAGCCCTGGTAAAATATTGGGGTACAGACTATGACTGGCGCAAAGCCGAAGATAAACTGAATGCCCTGCCACAATTCATAACTAATATTGATGGTCTGGACATCCACTTTATTCATGTACGCTCCAAAAATCCAAATGCTTTGCCGGTGATCATCACCCATGGCTGGCCGGGTTCTGTTTTTGAATTGCTGAAAGTTGTTGGTCCGCTGACCGATCCCGAAGCTTATGGAGGCCGTAAAGAAGATTCATTTGATGTAATTATACCTTCTATGCCTGGTTATGGTTTTTCTGGTAAACCTACCGGTACCGGCTGGAATGCTGATCACATAGCCCGTGCCTGGGATGTATTGGTGAAACGTTTAGGATATAAGAATTATGTATCACAGGGTGGTGACTGGGGTTCGGTTGTTGCAGATAAAATGGCGGCTCAAAAACCGGTAGGACTATTAGGTATCCATGTTAACATGCCAGCTACCGTGCCTGCCGATGTAGCAAAATCACTGGCCAGTGGTAGTCCCGCCCCAGCCAACCTTTCTGCCAAAGAAAAAGCTGCTTATCAATCATTAAATAATTTGTATACCAGGGGTGGTGGATATGCCGGCATCATGGTAACCCGTCCGCAAACCATTGGTTACAGTTTATCCGATTCACCGGTAGGTTTGGCCTCATGGTTCTATGATAAATTTGCCGACTGGACCTATAGCGGTGGCGATCCTGAAAAATCATTGACCAAAGATGAGATGCTGGATGATATTTCATTATACTGGCTGACCAACACAGCTACATCAGGAGCACAACTTTACTGGGAGAATAATGCCAATAATTTCAACGCTGTGGACATTTCGATCCCTGCCGCAATAACTGTTTTCCCTGGCGAGATCTATCAGGCACCAAAAAGCTGGGCCGAAAAAAGCTACCACAAGCTGATCTATTTCCACGAAGTAAACAAAGGCGGTCACTTTGCTGCCTGGGAAGAGCCACAATTATTTGCCGAAGAGCTTCGTGCAGCATTCAAATCATTACGTAAATAACTGATCTTATATAAGCTATACACCGGCCGTCGGTCGGTGTATTAAAACAAACAGCAAACGCATTAAAATAAAAGGAGAAATCAAGATGTCAAACGAAATTCAAAACAGTCGCCGTCGCTTTTTAAGTACTGCGGCCATCACTATAGCCGCTACTCAACTTGGGATATTTGGTTCTGCAATTGCAAAATCAACAACAGGAATCACGACAAATTCAAATGCTTTTAAATCAGGTGCAAATACATCATTTGATAACATTAAACAAATTAAAGCCGGCGTACTGAACATAGGATATGTTGAAGTTGGCCCGGCCAACGGTAAAGTTGTTGTCCTGCTGCATGGCTGGCCTTATGATATCAATAGTTTTGTTGATGTGGCTCCTTTGCTGGTATCTGCAGGTTACCGGGTAATTATCCCGCACTTGCGTGGCCATGGTACTACCCGTTTTCTTTCAGACAATACACCCAGGAACGGCCAGCAGTCTGCCGTAGCTGTAGACATCATCAATTTGATGGACGCGCTTCAGATCAAAAAAGCCATATTCGCCGGTTACGACTGGGGTGGACGGACAGCCTGCATCATCGCGGCCCTGTGGCCAGACCGTTGTGAAGCTCTGGTTTCGGTAAGCGGTTACCTGATGACCAACCTGGAGGCCAGCCAGCATCCCCTGCCGCCAAAAGCCGAATACAGCTGGTGGTATCAATATTACTTCGCCACAGAACGCGGTCGTGAGGGTTATGACAAATATCGTCGTGACTTCGCGAAATTGATCTGGGAAACCGCATCACCAAAATGGAATTTCGACGAAGCTACCTTAAACCGCAGCGCGGCTTCCTTTGAAAATCCAGATTATGTGAGCATTGTGATCCATAATTACCGTTGGAGACTGGGTCTGGCCGAGGGCGAAACCAAATATGATGACCTGGAGAAACAACTGGCAAAAAGCCCTGTTATAACTGTGCCAACCATAACCCTTGAAGGCGATGCCAACGGTGCGCCGCATGCGGAACCTGCATCTTATCGTAACAAATTCTCCGGTAAATATGCGCACCATACTATCACCGGTGGTGTAGGGCATAACCTGCCGCAGGAGGCTCCAAAGGCTTTTGTCGACGCGATCATCGAAGTAGATAGTTATACTAAATAAGCCATGAAATATTCGGGCTTAAAAATGTCTGATTCAGCATGCCCGTTGTCCACTTGCTGTATTTACTGATAGGACAGCGCCCGATATGAGGGTATATTTGAGCAACAATAACAAACAACAATTTAAAAAAACAAAACAATGGAAACCAATAAAATAGATTCACCAGTGAATTCAATCAAAATCATCGAAGATATTACCGATAACAAAATCGAAAAAGTATTATACACTGCCAAAGTACGTACAACAGGTGCCCGCGAGGGTTTTTCGCGCAGCGATGATGGCCGTTTAGATATCAGGCATGCTACTCCCGGTACATCGGCTCCGGGTACTAATCCAGAGCAGTTATTCGCAGCTGGCTGGTCAGCATGTTTTGAAGGCGCAATGGGTATTGCAGCTGCCAAAATGAGAGTAACCCTCCCAGCTGAACTGGCTATTGATGCAGAAGTAGATCTGGGTATTACTTCCGGCGCTTACTTTCTGCAAGCCCGTCTTAATGTAAGTCTGCCAGGTTTAGATCGTGAGGTAGCACAAGCTTTGATAGAAGCTGCTCACCAAACCTGTCCGTATTCGAAATTAACAAAAGGTAATATCAACGTGGTGATCAACCTGGTTTAATACCCCTTTCTAAATAAAAAAGCCTGCCCGAAATAATCGGGCAGGCTTTTTTATGGGTAAATTTCGACTCTATTTAAATATCAATGCTTTCACCTATTGCTGGCAGATGTAGCTCTATGCCTGCTGTTTTAAATTGCTTAATGGCACCGGCTTTATCGATCTTAATAAAGCCGAATGTATCATAATGAACACCCAATACTTTATTGGTTTTAACAAATTGAGCAGCTTCAATCGCTTCTTCTATGCCCATAGTTAAGGCATCGCCTATCGGGAAAACAGCAAAGTCGAGGTCTGCCCATTTAGGGATCAGCGTCATATCTAAAGTAAGACCAGTATCACCGCTGTAATAAAAGTTACCTTCAGGGGTTTTTAAAACAAAGCCGCAAGCTACACCAGCATAAGTTCCATCTGGTAGACTGCTGGAGTGTTGAGCTATAACTGATTTGGCTGTGCCAAAATCAAATACAACCTGACCACCTGGGTTTAAGGGGTGTACATTCTTTACCCCTTGTTTGCTGAAATAAGAGTACAGCTCCCAAATGCCTACCACCATGGCTCCCGTGCGGTTGGCAATGGCCACCACATCAAGCATGTGGTCAAAATGTCCGTGTGATACAAATATGTAATCTGCTGGTATGGTATTGATATCAATGTCTTTGGCTAATTCATTCCCTGTAATAAAGGGGTCAAATAAAATGTGTTTGCCACCAGCAACTACCGAGAAGCAGGAGTGGCCGTAATACGTAATTTTCATAGGGTGTTTTTATGTAATGATAATTAATTTAAAGTAATGATCCCGGCACTTGCCTGTGGCAAAAACCGGCTGTAATCGTAAATGATATAAGCGTGTTTGCTCATAGTTTCGCCTACCTGAAGCGGGCCTTGCATCATTTTTTGAAGGAACAGGTTGGGTTTGGAGGTATCACTGATACCTGGATTAAATGTTTTTTCGAAATTAGCTGGCAAGGGTAGGTTGGGTATATTGTTTTTACTGGTATAAAGATTTGAAGGGCTGAAATTAAGTGAGGGTTTGAGCATATCCGCATAACCAATATGAGGTGAATAGAAGTGCCAGCCCGAGCGTATATTAGTGCTGAATGACACGGCTTCTTCTGTGCACTTCAATTCCTTTGCAGAACCATATGATGTTTGGGCATAAGCGCCGATACTCAGAAACGATGCTACCGCTATTAAAAGTAACTTTTTCATGAATAAGATATTTTACTGTACTGTTTATAATAATAATCCCAGCTCTCTTTTGAGGAGCTGGGATTTGTTTATGCGGATAGTCGCATAGTATCCTCATCGGTTGGCTGATTGCTTTTGCTCTTTCTCCCTGCAACGCTGATCATAGCGCAATCCTGCGGGTTATTTTCAAATGGAGCCCTTGTGAGGAACGACATAGAGAATAACGATATGATAGAGATTAATAATCTACTTTGTCTATACTTTTCTGTGCTGTTCATAATATATTACTTTTAACGTTGGTATTGCTGTTTAGGTTGGCCCGGGTTGCAGTTAAAACTTCGCCGGTAGTTGTATTTTGGATAAAGCCAACTACCTCCCAGTTTTGTGGGTTAAAACCCAGAGGAGCTTTAATAGTGCTTGTCCCTTTTTTATCTGAATTTAAGTTGACGGTTTGCAGCTGGCGTACTATCTGTGCATGTGCTAAGGTCCGGCCGCTGTTTTCACCAGCCGCTACTTTGCTGATAGCCGATTTTTGTACAAGGGCTATCAATAAGCGGTCCGTTGCCGAACCGCCGGTTACCTGGTAATTGATGGCCAGCTTATCTTTATCCTGCTGAACCTGTAAGGCAACACCTGCCGATGCTGTGCTTGCCAATGCCCCCGAAATAGCATTGCGGAGAGCTGGTTCATCCGATCCTATGCATTCGGCTTTTCCGTTAATAACAACCTGTGGGGTGTAAATTTGAGGGTTATTGAGCCATTGGCCGTAAGCAACCTGCCGTTTGGAGAATTCGGCATTGCTGAATACATCTTTCCAGCCCAGGCGGTTCCAGTAATCAACGTGATAGGCCAGCACATAAACGGGTTTATCTTTTGATTCTTTTTGAATTTTGGCCAAGAGGTCGTCGGCAGCCGGACAGCTGGAGCAGCCTTCGGATGTAAACAATTCCAGCAAGGCGAATCCTTTTCCGGTAACCGGGGGATTGTCTTTTTTAGGAGAGGCTGTTGACGGATCGATCAAAGCTGCCACTATCAATAAGGATGCTATTGCACCCGTGCAAAAAGTTAAAATTTTGAGAGTTTTCATATCTTCTGATTTTTTTAATTACCTCAAAAGTATTCTCCTAACAGCTGCTTGTTTAGTGTAAAAAGGCTCAGTTAGTCATAATCCCGGTCCGATTGGACATTTATGAACTCCAAAATATTGGGCTTACCGTTGTATTTTACCTGTTCTCGAGCCAGTTTAAAAAAACAGGGGCTTTCTCTTTATTAATCAGCAATTTCTCGGGTGTGGGGATGGTAAGCTTTACAAATAGCTTACGCATAAAGTAATGTTCCACTTCTTTTATCGCGTTAAAGTTCACAATATACTGCCTGTTTAATCTGAAGAACTGTACGGGTGATAATAAGCTGATCACCTGGTCAAGCGATTGACTTAAAGAATACTCCTGTTGATCAAAACACATGATGGATGTAGCCTCATTCCGGATATAAAAGAAAGCGATGCTATCGGTAGATACGGTGGTGTATTTGTTCTGCTTAAATACCAGGAAACTCTTTTTGCCGGCCGGTGGTGCAATCTGCGATAACAAATTACCCAGATCGGGCATAATGCTCTGCTGGAAAAAGTTTTTAAGCTCATCAACCTTTTTAAAAGCATCGGTGATATCGGTTTTTGAAAATGGTTTCAGCACATAATCCACACTGTTGGCTTTAAATGCTTCCAGCGAATACTCATCAAACGCTGTACAAAAAATAATAGGGCAGGTGATCTTAACGGATTTGAAAATTTCAAAACAAAGGCCATCCGAAAGTTGGATGTCCATAAATATCAGGTCGGGCTGCTTGTTTTCAGTCAGATACTTTATGGAGCTTTCAATACTTTGCAGCTGTGTTATCACTTTTGCCTGCGGCCTAACCTCGGCTATCATATTTTCCAATGAGCGGGCCGCTTTTAATTCGTCTTCAATGATGATAATGTTCATGTATTACCGGGAGTTTTATTTTGAATATTTTATTATCGTTTATGATCTCTATTTTTTTATCTAAGAGGTGGCTATAACGCAGGTTGATATTTTTAAGACCAACACCCAATGATGATTCCTCATTTCTTTTAGGTTGTACCTGATTTTCCATAACTAAGCTATCGTTCTCCTCATAAAATTTGATATGTAGCGGGCGCTCCAATGACACGACGTTATGCTTAATGCAGTTTTCTATCAGCAATTGTAAAGTAAACGGGGGGATTAGGGTGCCAAAATATTTTTCATCGATGGTATTGGTGAAAGTAAAACCATCCTCAAACCGGGCCTTTAATAAAAAATTGTAAGCTTCCACTATTTCCAGCTCTTCCGATAAATGGATCAGATCCAGCTTACGGCTTTCCAGTGTGAAGCGATAAAAGTTAGACAGTTTCAGAATAAAATCTACCGAATTTTTATCATTAGTTTCAACCATCGCTTTCAACGTATTTAGGCTGTTGAATAAAAAGTGGGGGTTAATTTGTTGTTTCAATAATTCATATTGCGCCCCCAGGTTGTCGGACTTGGTGCGCTCCAGCTCGATACTAACCTGTTGGTTTTTGTAGTTTTGATACATGAGGTGTATGAACATATAAAAAACAAGGTTAATGAGTATACCTCGCACTTCAACCATCAACATTACCGGTCCGAAGTTGATGTGCGATAATATGAGCTGCTGTATGGACGCCAAAGCCAGCATGACCCCAATACCAATCAACAAGCTGCTCATGAGCCGGTAGTAAGAAAAGCTCCTGTTTGAACGATTAGTAACCGGGTTTCCGCGCAGCGTGTATATATTATAATACCATACAAAAAGGGCAAATAAACCGGTAATCGCGGAGTTTACAGCAGCTTCTGCCGGGTTGAAATGCCGCTCGGCAATTTGCGGGACGGATGACAATAAACCCAGAAATATTGAACTGACCCATATGATCCCGGGAGATATTTTAAAGCTTGTATTTTTCATTTAGAATCAATTGTTTTACGGGAATGCAAATGGATGTAAGGCAAAGATAAAGTAAATTATCGCCTTCATTATCCCGGTTATATTGCTAAGTTACAACCCAGGCAGAGAGTTACTTATCTGTTTGTGGCTGAGTTAGACATTTTACATCTTCAACCAGACTATTGCAGCCGTGAATATTTAGGGCAATGAGCGTTATTCACAAACTTTTAAACGCACATAGTTGATATGGATCATTCGCCTCGCCATGTACACAACTGAGCCAATTCTGCTGAGCCACTATTTCCGAACAGGGGCCATAGGTAAAAATCTTGATGGCTCTTTTTAGGGATTCTTTTTGCAATATTTCCAGTACGGTTTGTAGGATCTCTCCTTCAAAAGGTGTATACAAAAAGAATACCGTGCCCCGAGAGTAATCTGCCTGCCGGGCGTCTATATTGATGAATTCAACATGGGATAAGTTGAGTTGCGACGCACAGGCTTTAGCGTAATTGCAGTAAGCCGGTTCATATTCAACTCCTTTGGCTACCACCCCGCTGATCAGATTCACCAGAATTGCTACCTGCCCCAAGCCTGATCCTAAATCAAAAAAGACATCCTCCTGCCTTAAGTCGGCAAGTTCCACTATCTCGAATATTATTCTGGCGGGTGTTTTTTGATAAAATACCATTTCGGGTTCCCGCTCCATGGTAGCTTCAGGAATGACCTGGTCAGATAAAAGCCCGTTGATAAAATCATCCAGGTTGTCATAACCGATGTTATCTGCCGGACTAACGTCGTGTTCAAAATATTGATCAATAGCTTTTCTGAAAGATGCTCCGGTATACATGCCGGTTCTGATCTTTTCCCGGAGTTGTTTAAACAGGTTGCTATCTATTTTTTCCAGCTCGGATTTTACCTTTTCTGCGCGCTGTTGCAGTATATTTAATTCTTCTGTCTGTTCCGGGTTTTGCAGCAGTCCTTCAATCCGGTCAAGGATGTGGAAATCAATAAAGTCGATAGCATTTGCCCGGCTGTTAAAATTGATTTCCTGGTAGATCGCCTCGTCTTGTTCTATTGCTTGTATGTCGGCTTGTATTTCTGCTAAAACCATTATTGATTGTGTACCGATAGTGTTACCATCCAAAATTGATAGTTTTTTTAAGATCCGGGTGCAGGCTTACAGATACCGGGCAGGTTGCCGCTGCCAATTCGAGGATCTTTTTTTCCTGATCGGTATACTCCATTGGGAATTTAAAATCGAGGATGATCTCTGCTACCCTGCGTGGGTTTGGTGCCATAACTTTGGAAACATCGCATTTAGTATTATCCATATTGATACCATGCGAACGCGCAGCCAAAGCCATTACGGTTAAAACACAGCCGGCTAATGATTCGGCAAGCAGGTCTGTTGGGGAAAAGCCCTCACCTTTTCCATGATTGTCAGTTGGCGCGTCGGTAATGAGTTTAGAGCCCGATTGCAGGTGGATCGCTTCAGTCTTTAAATCACCAATATACGTTGTTGAAATAGTTGCCATACGGTTAATAATTATTATAAGTGAAGTTAATGTTTTTGGAAACGCGATTTAAACAGGTTTGATCAACTACCTAAAAACTGGTATAAATAATTCCAAAAATACTGGTATTTCCATTGATGTATTTATGAAATAGTTTTGTATAGTAATTAATGATGTGTAAGATATCCCTATAACCTCAACACATCTAAGGGAACTATGTAAAGTTTACCAGCATTTATCAAATAATCTATACAAGCATTAACCAAACCAATCCGTCATGAAAAATCTTATCGTTTTAATTTTGCTCACTGTACTTACAGGGATATCTACAGTGAAAGCACAGAGTATTATCGACAAAGCAAATAACTTACTTAACAAGGCCGATAACGCGACAAATACCGCGGGCAGAGCCGGTTCCACAACCGACAAAGTTTTCGGGATCTTTAAAAAGAAAAAGAAAGTTGATACAGCTGCACCCGCACCTGTTAACGCGCTTTCAGGATATAAAACGGTTATTACTATTAAAGGTATCACCATGGAAAACCTCCGGAAACTGAATACCAATGTAAAAGCCTGCGCCGGGGTTGATAGCACTAAAATGAAATTTAGCGGTACTGGTTCTATTATTTTAGTGGCTCATGCCAAAGGTAGTACAGAAGATCTGTTAACTGCCCTGGAGAAAACTTCCAAAACCATATTTACTGACAAGAATATAGAAGGTATGGAGGATGGGAAAATAGATATTGCCCTTGCTAAACCGTAAGCGATTGATCTTGCCGGGACGTAAATAATAGGGGTATTTTTATTGGTCGGTTTTTATATAAAAGCTCTGCGTGTTGCAGAGCTTTTTGTTTTGCTGATGGTTCAAACTACCGGTATATTCCTATTTTTTGGAGCCAGGCTTTAAAGTATTTTGGCCATTCCTGCTCAGGAGAACCGGGGGCGCCCATGCCCCAGCCATGCCCGCCGATGGGGAAGAGGTGTATTTCGGTTGGTACCTGATGATCTTGTAATGCCGTGTACATTAAATGGCTATTCTGCACATTGGAGATAGGATCATCCTCTGCCTGGGCCAGGAAGGTTGGTGGTGTTTTCTGGGTAATATGCAGCTGCACCGAGTAGCGTTTTTGAGCTTCCCTGTCGGGATGTTTGCCTATAATCTCTTTTTCTGAATGCGTATGATCATATGGGGGCAGCATGGTTATCACCGGGTAAAGCAGTGCGGCGAAATCCGGACGGGCGGGTACAAGATCAGTTTTATCAACAGGAGTATAGAATTGCTGATCAAATGTGGTTGCCGTCATCCCGGCAAGGTGACCGCCTGCCGAAAAGCCCATGACCCCGATACGGTGCGGATCATATCCATATTTTTTTGATAGGCTCCTGATGATACGCATGGCCCGTTGCCCGTCTTCAAAAGGTACATTGGCATTAGCCCAGCCTTCGCCGGGTAAACGATAGATAAGCTCAAATGCTGTAATTCCCTCAGACTGCAGCCAGTTAGCAGCCGGGGTGCTTTCTTTCCCGGCTTCCAGATGAGCGTAGCCGCCACCGCTGATCACCAGTATGGCTATTCCGTTAGGATGCTCTGGCTTGTGAACAATTAACCTGGGCGCAGAAATGTTGGTGTAGGAACCCTTCGCGCTTATATTTTCAGGCCCTTGCGGACCCGGGCCATCCGGAGGCGTACCCCGCCAAAGCGGGATCTCTTCTGTTTGGGCAGCGCTTTGAGCAATGGCTATATTTTTGTTAAACAGAAGCAGTATAACTGTAAAAACGCTGATAAAAAGAGATATATTGGATTTTATGTGCTTATTCATTGTTAAAAAATACGGGTAATTATTTCTTTTTGGTCGATTGAGTAGCGGCTTCAATAATTAATTTGGCTACATCCTGGGGATGAGATTCAAATACGGAGTGACTGGCGCCTGCTATCTCCACAGTGTGGCTATGGGCCCGTTTAGCATACATCCGTTCCAGGTCGGGGTTGATGATCCTGTCAGACTTGGCTACCATATACCAGCTTGGTTTTACTTTCCAGGCAGGGTTTGCTATAATGGCATGAAACACAACATCAGCTGTAGGCATCTGTGAATTGGCCATGAACTCCGCTTGTTCTTTTGGAAGATCTGCAGAAAAATCAGCATAAAATTTAGCGGGATCGATATAATCAAAGCCATCCGCGCCCTTTTGAAGTGATTTATAGGCCGATGGATAAAGCTTGCCATTACCGGCTTCGCTTTCGCCGTTATCAGGAGCATGAGCGGCAATGTATACCAATCCTGCAACCTTAGGGTCATTCCCGGCAGTGGTGATAATGGCTCCGCCATAACTGTGGGCCACTAAAATACAAGGTCCGTTTTGCTGGGCGATAATTCTTTTAACGGCAGCAACGTCGCCCTCAAATGTAGTTAAGGGCTGTTGCACAACGGTTACGTGATAGCCTTTTTTAACCAGTATATTATAAACAGGTTTCCACCCGGAGCCATCTACAAAGGCACCATGTACAAGTACTATGTTTTTAATGTTTGGGCTATTGCTGATGGATGGAGGTAAGCTGGTTGATTTATTGATGGTATAAGCATTTGAAATTGAACCTGAAAATATGCTAAAGGCTAAGGCTGCTATGCCGAGTTTGATGGAGGTTTTCATAGGGGTTATTAAATATGATGTATAGGAGAGACGGGTAGCTTAAAAAATTGTTATCTAATTTAAGCTTTATGATGGTAAGATGATAATGCTCATCAGTTTTATATCTGCGCCAATCCGCCGGCCTGTCCCAAAAAAATACCCGGGGACAATTGTTCCCGGGTATTTTTAATATGTGTTATGATGTCCTTTCAGGAGGCCTTGAAGGAACGAAAGTGGGTTAACATAAATTCATCGTATTATCTTATAAAAATAATATAATTATTTGATTATCAATTATATATATTTATGTAAACCCAAAAAAGTGTAAACCATGTAAACCCACTTTTCGTCAATAGGTAACCGTTAATGAAGGTTGATTACTGGATGCTTCCCGGCTGTTAAGGGTTATATCATTGGTTGAGCTATTGGCACCGTTGTTTTTCAATAAGAAGGAGACAATATGATCTGACTTCGCCAACTGTGCGTTGATGGCATTGCTAACATTCAGGGTATAAGTAC
Source organism: Mucilaginibacter sp. BGA-UO-ETr-C110 (assembly GCF_059567985.1). Classification (NCBI taxonomy): domain Bacteria; kingdom Pseudomonadati; phylum Bacteroidota; class Sphingobacteriia; order Sphingobacteriales; family Sphingobacteriaceae; genus Mucilaginibacter; species Mucilaginibacter sp. BGA-UO-ETr-C110. The sequence continues at coordinate 4,371,619 of NZ_JCAQPB010000002.1, read as the reverse complement.
CTACGCCGGTAACCACTATTTGTCCAACATAAGTAGTATCTGTTGGGGCATTATTCCAATTGATGGATGTTTCGCCCCAGTTTTCGGTTTGTGTGGTATATACCGAGATGGTACGGGTAGGGGCTGTATTGACACCGTTAACATATAAGCTCAATGTAGCTGCTTGCACGCTTGATGCGGGTATTGCACTAAGATCAAATTTCTCATAGGCTTTCCGGGCGTAACCCACAGCATCTGATTTCACCACGGTATAAGTTAAAGTGCCATAGTTGGTAGTAGCGTAACTGCCATCCCTCACGTAAGCATCGGCGGTGGCATTCAAAGTGCTTGTTGTTCCTGTGGAGATGTGCTGGTAAAAACCTATATCCGGCGCTCCGGCAGGTAAAGCAGTGCCATAAAAATCAATACCTCCATTGCTCCCCATAACTGTTCCCATGTTAATACAAGGTGAAGTTGATTGCAGATTAAAGTTGGTGGTAGTACCGGAAATAGCACTTACAAATTTGGGATCTGAATACACGCTCCCCGACATTGTTCCCGTTGCCGGACCGTTAACAGACGTCATGGATTGCGGATAAAAACAGTTGTTGCGGAAAAGGCAATTAGCACTTGTGCCGTTTTGTGAAAATTTGGCTACTGTACCTGTGCAATAAACAATGTTGTTACTGAATTCGGTAGTATTACTCGTGTTATTAAAATCGTTATAAAATAATTGTGCAACATTACCGGTTATATAAAACGTGTTGTTGTAAATTTTAATATTCGTATGACTTCCGGGGTCGTAGAAAAATAATCTATTTCCGTCTCCTACATCATTTACACTAATATTATAACGTACTATTACATTGCTAATGCCGTGCATAAATAGCATAAAGCCCCTTTTGTTATCGTGCGTATAATTATATTCAAAAATGTCGCCGTTAACGCCCAGGTCTGCGTCAAAAGGCTCACCATCATTTGCACCACCACCTGTGATGCCAGATATTTCGTTGTGTGCCACTAAGGTGCCCACGCTGTTGGAGGTCCACATACCTGCATAGTTGTAGGTATTGGTATTATAGCATAAATTCCGGCCAATGTTCCTGGTAATAGCCGAATTGGTATTGACGCCGTTTAATACAATGCCATCGCCATAAACATTCTCTATCAAATTACTGTCAATTACGATGTGAGAACAGGTTCCACCCGTATTCCTGATACCCTCTACAGTTACATCTTTTACGTGACAACCTTTTATGAGTACCTCGCTATTATTCCCCCCAACTATTATTCCCCCTGTTCCTTTGTTAAATAGGGTCGTATTAGATTCAGTGGTATAAGAGTTGACATCATGCACAAAACAATTCAAAATTTGTACATTGGTAAAAGCGGTAGAAGTAGCAGTCTTAATATGAATGCCATATAACCTGGATGTACCACCAGCTGCCTGCTTGTTGGTAACTTCTAAATTTTTTATTTGCCAATAAGATTGACCGATTAATTTAACTGCCCCGGTTGTATCGGCACCCGACCCATTAATTACGGGTTTGTTACCTGCACCATACATATCAATAACAATAGGGCTGCCGGAACTGCCCGATCCTTTTGGCAAAAGCTGCCCGGCCCAGGTACCACCGGCTTTAAACAGGATCTGGTCGCCGGGTAAAAAGGTTTGGGTATTTACTTTGCTGATGCTTTGCCATGCGGTGGCTGTGCTTTGCCCATTGTTACTGTCGTTACCCGCCGGGTCTACATAATAAGTTGTTCCGGTTGAGTGGGTATTCTTTACCGGGGTTTTTGACGCGCCGGTGTCGGTAGGTACCCGGTTGATAGATTTGTTGCAGGATGCAAATAGTGCAATTGCCAATACAGGCAATAAGATGAATGCTTTTCTCATTTTGATGGTTTTGGTTAAATAATCGGTTGCGAGCAGTGAGGGGCACTGATCATAACAAAGCTCGATGCTTTGAGAAAAAACAAGGGGTAAAATCCTGAAGTAATAGGGGCAATATTATAAAAGCGATAAATTCTTGTGAATTATCGATTTAAAGAAGGGAGATAAGGACGATATCCGGCTGAATTATTCAAGCACCGATCCGTTCACATCGGTAGAAAGAACTTCGCTCATGTAATCCAGAAAGGGGCGCATGTTTTTAAATGTATCATTTACCTGATCCACAAAATGCGGGTCTAAAACCTCGGCATCTGTAAAGCGTTTCCTCAGCACGAATTGTTTATAACGTAACAGATCAATGGCTTCATGAGCAGCATCAAAGCCTTTGGGCGTTGTTTTTAACTGCTCACCCTCCAGCGTTTCAAATGCCGAAATAAATGTAGGGTCATTCAATATCTTTCTGAGCGGGGTGGCATCAAAGGCTATATCTTCCCTGATCAGTTTCAGGTCCTGCGGGTTTGGCCCCCAGAAACCACCGCCAACAAAGCTGTTACCCGGCTCAATATGAAAGTAATATCCTCCCCTGCGATATTTAGTAGCACGTTTAAAACTACCCGACCAGTGTATTTTGTAAGGAGTTTTATCGGTGGAAAAGCGGGTATCTCTGTAAATGCGGTAAAGGCTCTTTTTGCCGGAAACGGTTTCTATCAGATCATGGGTGTTCATTTTCTGCAACAAGGCCTCGGCAAAAATCTGCAGATGGCCTTGCTCTTTTTCAAAGTCGGCTTTATGCAGGTTGAACCACTCCCGGTTGTTGTTCAGTTTCAACGCGTTTAAAAAATCAAAGCTCGATTGCGGTATCTGCGGTAGTTGTTTCATAGGATATTAAGGCATCTGAAAATTAAGGAACCCGATGCAAATATACCAGGGTTAAAAAAAGCCGTGTCATCCCAATAACAAAAAAGCCCCGAAATATTCGGGGCTTTTGATAAACCTGTAAGCTTATTTGGTGGTGAAATAACTGATGCCCGGCGGGTTAAAATATATTTCAGGTAACAGGCTGTTAGGATCAGTTGGTTTGGTTGGCCTTGCAGTGGCTTTTAAAGTAATGCCGGTTGTGCCAACCACGTAATCGGCATACAAACCGTTAGCCATAATGGTATAGTACCTGCCCGGCGCCATGTTGATAGCTTTGGTAACAGCACCAACCTTGGTACTTGTACCTGCCAGGTACAGCTGGAAGGTGTACCCGGTAGTGCCCACTGCATTAGCATCTATAGGTAAAAAATCGGTTAATGTATTTGCTGTAATGCTGGTAAAGGGTGTTAATGTAGTGGCCGTGGTAGCACCTGCGGCTGTGTAAACGCCTGTTACATCAAGTGCTGGACTGTTGGGTATAAAATTGCCAAACCGCACGTAGATCTTGGTCATATCGGCGGTAGGGAACTTATCCTCCACAAATATGGAACCTGGTTTATCCGGATAGCCAATGGTAAACAAGGAATAAGTACCCCGTTCGGCAAGCGATGAGGTTAGGCTCACAACGGTTGTGTTGGGTGCTGCGGTTTGAGGGCTCACCAATGCCGGTACCGGGGTCGAAGTTGCAATTTTAATGGTTGCATTGCCCGAGGCCACCAACGCATAATTAACCGATGTACCGCCCGGATAAAGACCGCCAAATTGCGTAGCGGTGTTAAAAGCCGCCGGATAAGTGATACCCGTGATGATCGACGTGGGTTTTAAATTATCGGTTAACCCCACGTTTTGCTGCGGACTTATCTTTTTTTCGTTCACATACTCATCAACAGCAGGCAGGCCGGGGATAGCTTGTATAAACCTCAGTTGTGCACCCGTTGCCGGTTGAGATATCTGGGTGATGGTATTTTTTTTACAACCTGTGATCATGATCAAAAACAGGCATGTAATGATATAAAAGTTCCTTTTCATAATGTCTTTTTTTGAAATAATTAAGGTAAAATAAACCATGGCTTTTTAGTATGATAGTCCGGGTCAAGGGCGCCAAAACTCTTGAGGGCTGGTACGTTCCAGATATACTCTGAGTTATAGCGCGGTCGTACCACATAAACCTGCTTGCCCCCGTTGTCCGGATAAAGCGTGCCCGGTTTACTAAAGCCCTGGAAAATATTGGTATCGTAATTATAACGACGCTCATCGGCCCAGGCTTCCAGTGATCCCCATACAAACAGCGAGATGAATTTTTGCTGCATGATATCGGCCAGGGTTAGGTCAGCGGCGCTTTGCTTAACACATGGCCCACTCATATAAGCAGCTATGGCGGCGGCAGATATAAACCTTTGGGTGCCGGTAAGTGATGCGGCCTGAGGCGGATTACTTACAAAATCCAAACTGGCATTTACCCCATTGATATAGGCGGCATAAGCACCACTTAGGTCGCCTTTTTTAAATAAGGCCTCGGCTTTAAAGAATTGTACTTCGCCATAAGTCATTAATACGCCACGTGAGTTATCATTATAAATGTATCGCTGGGCATTAGGTGTTGCAGTTGGATAACTGGTTACGCCATTCCCAAACAAATAAGGTATAAGGGTAGTGGCATCTGAGGCATTAGGATCACCATTGGTGCCTATAACGCCGCGGTATACTTTATCCTTGCTTTGCGATATCAATTGTTTTATACGAGGATCTAAAGTAGTATCCTGTGTGGTAGAACCGGTAAAGATACGACCATCCAGCAAGCGAACTATAAAGTCTGATTGTTTGTACGGGCCGATATTACCCCTTGATGGTCCCCAGAAATTGGAATCACCAGATTGTGAACCTTTACATTCCACACTGGCATTATCCGCGTTGCTCACGAACGAGCTGTCGGCATATTTCTTTACGTTATCGGCATTAAATGAGGCTTTGTTGCTTAGATGCAGCGCGTTCTGGGCCAGTATAGCATAAATAAATTTGATCCATTTGCTGCGGTCGCCATAATACATATAATCGCCTTTAGCCAGCGTAGGCGATATGGTCTGGTTATCGGTTTTAATAGCCAGGTTCATGTAATTTAAGGCCAGCTGGCAATCCTTTACCACTTCGGCATAAACAACAGAACCGTCATCATAATCAAAGGTAAGGCGTGTAGGGTCAAAGGCTTCTTTTACGATCATGTGGTCATACAGATCGCCGCCGGTCTGGAAACCCCAGGCCCGCAGCGCGTAGCCTACGGCCACATAGTCCCATTTCTTTTTGGGGATAGCATCCTGCCATAAAAGGGTGATGTTTTGCCCCAGGCTAAAATAAACCGTGCGCCACATCTCGCCATTGGAGTCAGACGCGGGCAAATAGCCTTCTTCGTCCCAAACATTGTTGGCCGTGGCCGATCCCCATACCTGGGCATACTGGCCTATATAACGGCTATCGTACCAAACACCGCGGGCCATACCTGCCTGAATTGGCGGCAACAGGGCCGATGCATCAGCCGTGACCGGTGCGTTGGGGTTGGTATTTACATCTATATATTTTTTACAACTGCTTGCCGAAAACAGCGCAAGCATTGTAAGTAAGGAATATTTAAAACTTTTCATGTTGTCTTCTTTTTATAACTTCACTTTTAAACCTAAAGAAATTACCCTCGGCGTAGGTACGGTACCATAATCAAAGCCGGCAGCGCCTGTTCCTAAAGTGGAGGAGTTGGTGCCGTTTACGTCAGGATCTGCCCCGGAATAATTAGTGATCATAAACACATCGGTAGCGGTTACAAACACACTGGCCGATTTAAATACGCTCTGACGTTTTAATAATGATTGTGGTAACCGGTAGCTTAACGTAATATCCTTTAACCTTACCCAGTTGATATTGTGCTCAATAAAATCGGCATCAATGGCATTGGCATAATAGTTATTCTGGGTGTTGGGTGTAACCTGGATGTTGTTAACGGTAGGGTTAGCTGAGTTCTCGTTGCCATCTTTCAACACGCCCGGTACAATAATTGGGGTCATGCGGTTCAGCGTACGAACGCTTAAGCCATAACGGGTCATGAAAAGCTCGTTACCGTTAAATACATCCCCGCCTTTACGTATATCGAACAGGAAATTCAAGTCAAGATCTTTAAATGTAAAATGGTTACCCAGGCCTATACTGAATTTTGGCTGCCTGTCGCCTGCTACGCCAAAGGTTACGTTGCTGATAGGTATGCCGCTGGTGGGGTCGATCAGGACCTGGCCGGCTTTGTTGCGGGCATAACCGTAAGCCGCGATATTGGTGGTACTGCTGCCCGGGAAGATACTCGAACGCACGTTGGAGTAGATCCAGGTATCGGAATTATAATACTCCGGCAAACCACCCAGGCTCACTACTTTGCCGCGGGCCGCGGTGAAGTTTAATAATATATCCCAGTTAAAGTTTTTTGATTTAACAGGCGCGCCGGTTAAGGATACTTCAAAACCGTGGTTTTTTACTTCGCCACCATTAAGGTATTCCAGTATATATCCCGATGCATAGCTGATGCGGGGGTTAAAGATCTGGTTGGTTGCCTTTACCTCATAATAGCTGATATCGGCACCTAAACGACCGTTAAAAAATTGAAACTCGGCACCCAGGTCAAGCTCTTTGTCACGCTCGGGCCTGAGGTTGGGGTTGTTGCCGGTAACATCATAAGCAAAGCCGCCGCCTGTAGTGGTTTGTTGTAATAAGGTCGACCGTATTTTGTATGGAGCAGCAGGGTCTTTACCTACTTCGGCATAGGATGCCCTTATTTTACCGAATGATAATATGGGGTTATCCTTTAAGCCCGGCAGTTCGGTAAATATAAAACCAAGACCTACCGATGGATAAAAATAATGATCCTGTTGTGTGCCGGACAGTTTGGACGAATATTCCTCACGCGCAGTAGCATTCAGGGTTAATATTTCTTTATACACTAAACCCAGCCTGGCGATACCGGAAAGGTAACGCACTTTTTTTACATAGTCCGATGAGCGCTGTGTGGTTGGTGTAGTATTGTTGATGTTGTTAAAATCGGGCTGGATGAATTTTTCGCCGTAGTAACCATTCACCTCATCCGAGTTGGAAATGGCTTCGGCGCCAACCGCCAGTGTGGTTTTAAAATCGCCAAACTGTTTTTTACCGGTAGCGAAGAATGAACCGTTGATTTGCAGGTTGCCATCGTTATAATTGTCAATGATACCTCCGGTAGCAATACCGCTGGTGGCCGCGAAGCTGTTTAGCGGCGAGTTCTGATACGATGAGCTGTACTGGCTCACAAAGTTATTACCTGCCGTGGCGGCATAATCAACACCGGCCAGAGCCCTGAAATTAAGCCAGGAAGTAGCATCAAAAGATAGGTCGATATTACCTATCATTCGGTTGGTTTTATCACGGCTGATGTTGTTATGGGCATCCCAAATTGGATTATCAAAATCAACCGTGGCATCCGATGTAATATTTGATCCGCTTGCCGGTAATATCAGTCTGCGGGTACCATCGGGATTCAGGTAATTGCGCACATCATCATTGGTGGGCCATGCCAGCGCATCGATATAAGTACCGGAGTTGCCTTTGTTCAGTTTACGGTTATCGATATTAAAATAGTTGAACGAAGCGCTACTGGTTAATTTGGAGGAGATTTTTGACGTGCCCGAAAAACGCAGCGAAATCTTATCGTTATAAGCTACCGGCAGTACACCCGTAGTGTTCCGGATAGAGGCTGAAAGCCGGTAAGTAGTGATCTCGTTACCACCTTCAAAAGCCAGGTTATTAATAACGGTGTGGCCGGTTTGCATAATATCCTGCAGGTTATTATAGGTTTGCGTGCCTGGCGCATAGGCCGGACCGAACAGCGTGCGTACAACACCGCTGCTGCTGCCGTTTTGACCCACACCATAAACCGTTTGAATTTTAGGGAAACGATAGGCGGTAGCAAAGCCAAAGTCATTATCATAAGTAACGGTACCCGGGCCTGCGTGGCCTTTCCGGGTAGTGATCACAATGGCACCACCCGAAGCCGATGATCCGTATACCGCTGCCGCGTCCGCGCCTTTTAATACGGTAACCGTTTCGATATCGTCTGGATTGATATCCGCGATACGGTTGGTAAAATCCTCGCGTCGGTTATCGCCATTTGATGCCAGCGAGCTTTGGTCAACCGCATCATTGCTTACCCGGATACCATCAACAACAAACAGGGGGCTGTTTGAACCGCCGATGGAGTTTAAACCACGTAATACAATGGACGATGATGCTCCCGGGTTACCGCTGGTACTGGTAACCGTAGCGCCGGCCACACGACCCTGTAGGGCATTGATAAAGTTTTCGCGCTGGGTTTGCTGAATGGCTTCGCCCTTAACAGTTTGTACCGGCGAGGTAGAATAACGCTTGTCAGCCTTTACACCAAAACCTACAGTAATAGGCACTTCCTTTAACATGGTGGCATCCGACTGGAGCGCTATGTTCACCACGGTGACCGTACCAACGGTTCTTTCCTGGGCTTTCATCCCTATAAAAGAATAGACGATAACCTGGCCGGGACTTGCACTGATGGCATAGGAGCCTTTTGAATCGGACTGGGTACCGGTGTTGGTTCCTTTAATTTTTACGGATACCCCGGGTAATGGACTTCCATCATCCGCCGAGGTGATTTTTCCGGTAATGCTTTGCACTTGCGCCATGGTTTTTAGGGCACAACAACATAATACCAGGAAAAAAAAGAGTAAACTTTTTTTCATACTTAAATGGGTTAATTATATAGTGTTTGTTAGTTGCAAATTCCCGGGCAAAAACCGTTAAGATCATTTTTGCCGGTACCAGGCGGTGAATCCTGCATAAAACCGCATAGTAATAAAGTCTGTGCTAAATATATGCATAATTTATTTTTAATTATGCGCTATTTATCTGATTTTATTTTATAAGTTGCAAATAACCGCATGTTTATAGCGCTATAAATACACCTGATTCAGGATTGTTACAAAAAACTACATTTGTATATGCTTAAAAAGGAACGCCACGCATTTATCATCAAACAAATAAACCTGCACAACAAAGTATTATCGGCCGATCTGGCAACCGCATTGAATGTATCCGAAGACACCATACGGCGCGATTTGATGGAGTTGGACGATTCCCGGCAGATTGTTAAAGTGCATGGCGGCGCCCTGTCCAAATCATTCCACTACCCTTTTCAACATACCGATATTTATGCGGTTGATGCCAAAAAGGCCATTGCCCGTAAAGCTATTGGTCTTATTAAAAGCGGCATGATGGTGTTAACCGGCGGCGGTACCACCGTATTGGAAATGATGCAGGCCCTGCCCCAAAACCTGGCGGTTACGGTGTTTACCATCAGTCCGCTGGTGGCGCTGCAACTGGCCGATCATCCCCTGGTTACGGTGATATTGATTGGCGGTGAGTTTTCCAAAGATTCGCAGGTTTGCGTGGGTTCGCAGGTAGTGAATTATCTGCATGAGATCAAATTCGATATTTGCTTTTTAGGCACCAATGGTATTTCGATAGCCGATGGTGTAACGGATTCCGATCTGAATATCGTCCATCTGAAAAAGGCGATGATCAATGCCTCGAACCGCCTGGTGATCATGTGTATATCTGAGAAATTAAACTCCGTACAACGAATGAACGTTTGCCCGCTGGCGAAGGTTGATTACCTGATCACCGATCTTGATCCGGATAATCCGGTATTGGATGATTATAGGGAAAAGGGGATACAGCTTTATTGATCATCAGCTCTGCAATCGCGAGGCTCCAGCCGAGTGACGATTATCCGCAGGCCAGAGGCCTGCAAGTACAGCGTTATCTGTTTTTCAACTGCGGCCAGAGGCTGAGCGACTGTGGGAAAATTCCATATATTTATGGTTTACACTGTAAACCGTTTTTTTAGGATATAAATATATTAAGTAATTGATTTTAAGATAATTGCATATTTGTAAACCATAAAAAGTGTAAACCATGTAAACCCACTTTTTTAGTACAATGGTTTGTCTGTTCAACCTTAATTCATCAACCGGTATTCACTGGGCGATTTACCCGTCTTTGTTTTAAAGATCTTGGTAAAGTGCGATGGGTGCTCAAAGCCCAATCCGTAGGCAATTTCGCTGATGGATTGATTGGTACCCCACAGCATGGTTTTTGCTTTATCTATCAGTTCCAGGTGGATATGCTCCTGTGTGGTTTTACCGGTGAATTTACCCAGCAGATCAGACAGATAATTGGGCGACAGGTTGAGCCTGGATGCAAAATAACCCACGTTTGGCAGACCGGTTTCTATGAGGTTGTTTTGCGAAAAATAATCTTTTAATAATTTCTCAAACTGCTGTACCACATCCGAATTAACTTTGGCCCGGGTGTAAAACTGGCGGTCATAAAAGCGGTTGCAGTAATTTAACAGCAATTCAATATTGCTCACAATAAGGCCCTGCGAATGCTTGTCGATGTTTTGCGCGTACTCCTTTTCAATCTTCGCCACACAATCTTTAATGACCAGTTTTTCTTCCTCCGAGATGTGCAAGGCCTCGTTTATCTCGTAATTAAAAAACGAATACTGATGTATTTTCTTGCCCAGGTCTGTACCATGAATCAGGTCGGGATGGATGAACAATGCCCAGCCTTCCTCTACTTCAACATCGGGCCCGGGGCCAATAACCTGGTCGGGAGCGGTAAACATCAGGGAGCCTTCATTAAAATCATAATGCCCCTTGCCGTATTTTAATAACCCGTCGAACTTTTTACACGAAATAATATAAAACCCAAAGCGATAAAACACATCTGCTTTAGGACGATAGCTTTTATAAAAGTCGCAATGGTCAATCACACTCACCAGGGGATGCCTGGGTGGGGCGTATTGTACCATCCTGTGCAGATCGCTGATGGATTTGAGGTCAATGTATTTATCGGGCATTTTTTTATTGATAAGATAAAGTTACTATAAAAAAGGAAGGCTGGCCTGGTTAGGAATAAGGATTTTTGGAATAAGGAGCAAGGACTTTCTTTTTTCCTTAGTCTTTGCTCCTTATATCCTTTATCCTTGCTCCAAAAATCTTTGCTCCCTACTAAATGCCCATTTGGCCTACTATCATTTTTTTGAAATCCACATCATCCATCTGGTGCCTTGCCTCAATTATTGGCCCGGCATCATGACCTACAGGGTAACGCAATTTTTCGGTACCATCGGTGGCTGCCTCATAAATAGCATCGGCCACTTCACCAATATTTTCAGACATCGGCCATTGCTCTACCGCGCTGATAAATTTATCAAAGGGAGCCTGGTAATCGCCTGATTCGCCAACGCCGTAGATGGATATCGAACGACCTGCGAACTCGGTTTTATAGCCGCCGGGTTCAACAATTTTTAAGTGGATGCCCAGTGGGTTGAGTTCGTATTGTATAGATTCTGTTAAACCTTCCACCGCGAATTTAGTAGCATGGTAAAGTGACGAGAATGGGAAGGTAACCTTGCCGCCTATAGAAGAAACGTTGATGATAACACCCGATCTTTGTTGACGCATAACCGGTATTAAGGCTTGTGTTACTTCGATCAGCCCAAAGAAATTAACGTCGAACTGTCGTTTGATCTCGGCTTCGGTAGCGGCTTCTAACGCGCCAAATGAACCATAGCCCGCGTTGTTCACCAATACATCAATTGTACCAAACTTTTCGATGCCGGCTTTTACGGCGTTTTGTATGCTGGCTTTGTCGGTTACATCTAACCTGGTTAACAAAACCTGGTCAAGTGCCGATAGTTCGGTTTCTTTTTCTGGCGAACGCATGGTAGCTATCACGTTCCAGTTGTTTTTATGAAATAATTTAACGGCCTCTTTTCCAAAACCTGATGAAGCGCCGGTTATTAATACTGTCTTTTTCATTGCTTTTATATTTAATTGCTGAAGCAAAGGTGGGGCGAAAGGCGCTGGCTCATTTATACTTTTCTACTCATCACTTATACATTTCGGGGATGGGAATCCAGATCGATAAATTTTATATGGTGATGTATCATTTTGATAATACTTCCCTTCCAAAATGATAGTTAAAATTCTTCCCTGTTTTTTTTAATACGATTATTTTATTGCTCTATCCCGTTTTAAGCCCGATTTGTGGCAACAAACATTTTATGGCATGTTATTGGTTTGTGTGCCCTGATTTATTAATAATCAAATATTTATATCATGGCATCAATTTATATCCTACTAAAAATAGTGGCCTTATTGGCGATTATCATTATTCCCTTAGCTGGCCCCAAAAGAAAAAAATCAACATACACTACCGGAACAAGCAAATTTGCAGTAAATGAAGATGGTTACCTGGAACATTACACCGGTGCCACTATACACCACCATCCTGTACAATGATCTCAAAACTGCTTAAATTGAAAAAAAAGCCTTTCATTTTGATAGGCTTTTTTTGTGCCCTGGCATAGGGTTGTAAAATAAAATCAGCGTTTAAATGAGCTAAACACACAAATACGCTTCAGCCCATGTAATGGGCATTCTTTTGGCAATAGGGTATATACAGTTATAAAAACAATCCATGCTTGTAACTGAAATAAACTAAAAAAAGAAATGGAAGATGAACGAATTATTATAAGGTCAGCCATTCCGTCTGACGTGGTCTTTGCCGACCAGATTATTCATGAAATGGAAAGTTCCGCAATAGCAAGAGGCTCCGGAATATCCAAAAGATCAGCGGCCTCTGTCATAGAAAAAATTGATGAGGGCAAAGCGATAGTTGCCATCACCGAAAACGGCGAATGGGTTGGTTTCTCCTATATAGAAACCTGGGACAATGAAAAGTTTGTCTCAAACAGCGGCCTTATCGTATCCCCCAAACACCGTAACCAGGGTGTAGCCTCCCAAATTAAAACACAAATATTTGAACTATCCCGAACCAAGTACCCATCTGCAAAGGTGTTCAGTATCACCTCGGGTTTGGCCATTATGAAAATGAATACCAAACTGGGTTTTGAGCCCGTAACCTATACCGAGGTTGCGCAGGAACCCAGGTTTTGGGACGCTTGTAAAAGTTGTATTAACTACGATGTGCTGCAAAGTAAAAACAGGTGCAATTGCTTGTGCACCGCCATGTTGTTTGATCCACAGTTAAACTAATTATTTATGGTTATGATAAAAGATTTGAATGAGCGGGCAGATGTTTCTCCGTTATGGACAGGCCTGCCTATGAACGCACAGCTTTTTAGTGAGTCGGTAAGTTTGCTGCAACAATTAATTAAAACACCTTCATTTAGTGGCAATGAAGGTGCGGTCGCCGATATTGTACAGCGATATCTGGCAGGCTATTCCATCAAAGTAAAAAGAAAAGGTAATAACGTTTGGTGCTATAATAAATACTATGACAGCACTAAACCTACCATCCTGCTCAATTCCCATTTAGATACCGTTAGGCCCAACGAGGGCTATACCAATGATCCATTTTGCCCTGAAATAACATTAGGAAAACTATATGGCTTGGGTAGCAACGATGCCGGAGGCTGCCTGGTATCGCTCATTGCCACTTTTCTGCATTTTTATTGTTACCAGGGCCTGGGTTTTAACCTCTGCCTGGCGGCAACTGCCGAAGAAGAAAATTCCGGTCAAAATGGAATTAAATCGGTACTGCCCTTACTGGGTAAACTGGAACTGGCCATAGTAGGTGAGCCCACTTTATTGCAAATGGCGGTTGCCGAAAAGGGAAACCTGGTGATCGATTGCATCAGCAACGGCCGCTCGGGTCACGCCGCAAGGGAAGAAGGTGATAATGCTATTCACAAAAGCCTGAAAGACGTGGATTGGTTCAGAAATTACCAGTTTCCGCAACAGTTTAGCGGGTTACCACCGGTAAAAATGACCATCACCATCATCAAATCGGGTTTACAGCATAATATTGTACCTGCTTTATGTGAGTTTACGGTTGATATCCGTAATGATGATACCTACACCCAGCAGGAGATCCTGGATACCATCAAAAAGAATGTATCCTGCCAGATCACGGTACGCCCAGGGTCATTGGGGGCATCTTCAGTTCCGGTTGATCATCCCATTGTGCGGGCCGGTATTGCTATAGGATGCAAAACCTACAGTTCACCAACCACCTCAGATCAGGCATGGTTAACTATTCCATCAGTAAAAATAGGCCCGGGCGATTCTGCCAGGTCTCACTCTTCCGATGAGTTTATTTACCTCGAAGAGATCAAAAAAGGGATCAACACCTACGTCAGGCTATTGGAAACCCTGCCGCTGATGTTGATCAACAATCCAAACAAGTACAGAAATGAAATCAAACATATTAATAATTGATGACGAGGTTAAGCTCAGCGAATTACTGGCCCGTATACTAACCCTGGAAGGGTATCATGTAGTACAGGCGGCGAATGCCAAAACAGGCATGCGCGTCGTTGAGCGTGAGGATATTATGGTTGTGCTGAGCGATGTGAAGTTACCCGACGCCAATGGGGTGGATCTGGTAAGTAAGATCAAACAGATGAAGCCTTATATAGAAGTGATCAATCTTACCGCTTTCGGATCCATTAGCGATGGGGTCTTAGCGATCAAGAATGGGGCCTTTGATTACCTCACCAAGGGCGATGATAATGATAAGATCATACCCATGGTAAGCAAAGCTATACAAAAGGCCAACTTACAATACCAGGTAAGTGAGCTGCAGGATGAGGTAGAAGCACAGCATGGCTTCCCTATTGTTTTAGGGCGATCGCCCGCTATTTTGGAAGCTGTTGAACTGGCCAGGAAAGTAGCAAAAACGGATGCCACTGTTTTATTGCTCGGAGAAACAGGTACGGGTAAAGAAGTATTTGCCGAGGCTATACATTACGAAAGCTTAAGAAAAGATAAACCCTTTGTGGCGGTTAACTGCAGCGCTTTTAGTAAAGAATTATTGGAAAGTGAGCTGTTTGGTTATAAAGCAGGGGCCTTTACGGGAGCTGTTAAAGATAAAAAAGGCTTATTCGAAGAGGCCAGCGGCGGAACAATTTTTTTAGATGAATTAGGAGAAATGAGTCATGATCTGCAAGCTAAATTATTGCGCGTATTGGAAAATGGTACTTTTATTAAAATTGGCGAAACCAAAACCACCAAAATAAATGTACGGCTGATTGCTGCTACCAACCGCGATCTGCAAAAGGAATCGGAGGAGGGGCATTTTCGGCTTGACCTGTTTTACCGCCTATCCGGGTTTTCTATAGTGTTGCCTCCTCTGCGCGAACGGATAGGGGATATAGAAGTATTGGCCCGGCATTTTATTAAAATTTACTCCGCTAAGGTTAAAAAGAAAATGCCAGATGTGGATGCAACCTTTTTTAAATTATTGAACCAGCACAAATGGAACGGGAATATCAGGGAGCTTAAAAATGTGATAGAAAGAGTGGTTATCCTGATGGATGAACCCTTGCTTACTCCAAAGCTTTTACCTTATGAATTTCATAACGGAGGTTACTATGATCTGGTTGCGCTTGATCTGCACAGTGTGGAGAGACACCACATCAGGCGTATATTAAAATACACCAAGGGTAATAAAACCGAGGCTGCCAGGATACTTGGTATCGGCCTGGCCACACTTTACCGCAAAATTGAAGAATACCAAATACTCATGAACTAATCAAAATGAGAAAACCATCTTAGTAAAGTGAGATGGTTTTCTTTTAAAAAGCAACATTCAAAAAATAGAATTAAAAATAAGTTGCTGATAATCAAATAATATGCATCAAGGTTGCCAGTCTGGTATACCTATTGGCTACTAAGCCGCAAATAGTACTAACGTAGTTATGGCAGAGCAATAAAACAAAGCTTTAGCCCACTATAAAAACAAATAATATCCATATTCAAAATGAAAAAACTTCTATTGTCACTTGTATTAGGCATAACATTAACTACTGCTTATTCCCAGGATCATGCAACTACCTTAAAAAAGGATAGTACCATGGTTAAGGATACTGTAAAAGCCAAAGCCGAGCCATTTGCTTTTGGCGATTTTACCTGGCTTAACGGTAACGACCGCAGGCATAAGGCCCTGTTGGATACCAAATACTTTACTGGCCGTTTCCTGCTCGATTTTAATTACACCGCATCAAATAATAATCCTATTGATCATACCGTAGTTGGTTCAACCGCGTTGGCTCGTGATCATGAATTTGAAATTTCAACCGTTGCCTTCGGTGGCGATTTTCACTATGATAATGTTCGTGCAAGTGTGCTTACGCAGTTTGGTACGCGCGCTACCGTTGTTCCGCGTAACGACTTTAGCGTAACACGCGGCCAGTTTGACCTTGCAACAGCCTATCGTTATTTAAGCGAGGCTAATGCGGGTTATCACTTTAATGTGTTGCATGGCATCAACGTTGACGCGGGTATATTCATGTCATACGTAGGTTTGTTCTCTTATTACAATGCCGAAAATTGGGCCTACCAGCCATCATTCACTTCTGATAATACTCCCTGGTTTTTTAACGGTATCCGTGTGCAGATATTTGTAAGTGATAAGCTGAAAATTGAACCATGGCTGATCAATGGCTGGCAATCATATGGCATGTTTAATAGCCAGCCAGGTATAGGCGGTCAAATTTTATGGCGCCCTGTTGAGTGGTTTCAGGCTCTGACCAACACCTATTATGGTGCCGACACGCAGGATAAACCCGGAAGAAAGCGTTTCCACTCCGATAACAGTATTGAGGTAAGGTATTTTAAAAGTCAGGATAAAGGCAGCTTTGTTAACAGCGCTGCATTCTCCATCACCGGCGACATCGGTTTTGAAAAGGGCGATGGCGTAAATGGCTTCCACTCAGACCCGGTTAAAGGGCCGGCCCAATATTTTGCCAGCGGTATGATCTATCACCGTATGGTAATGGCCAAAGGTCATTTGGGTTGGACAGTTGGCGGTGGTGTGATCAATAACCCGGGTCGCTACCTGGTGTTATATCCAACAGGCGATGCCAACCCCATACCTGCTATCAACACAGGAGCAGTCGGTTCGCATCCTTTTACGGCTAATCCCGGCGACCAGTTTCATGGCTATGATTATTCAACCACGATTGACTTGATGCCAAATGATTACCTGACCTTCCGCCTGGAGGTGGTACATCGCCATGCCAGTGTGCCTTACTTTGCCGGTCACGGTGGCGTAACCTCTCCCGACGGATACAATACCACCCCCGTACCAACAGATTTTACACCCGATCTGGTACCATCCGAAACAAGGTTTATAGGGGCGTTATTAGTAAGGTTTTAATAAAATACTACAAAACCTGCAATAACTTATGCTCAAGTGTCGGGGTAAGTTTAGTAAGGTTGGAGCCGGGAGTTGCAGCCCGGCTTCTTAAAGAAATACTATTAGTTTATAGTATCATTAAATAATATAAAAAATGAAAACATCAATCAAAGTGCTCATCGTAGTGATGATGATCTGTATACAAGGTATACGTTCACAAGCACAAAGTACAAAAAACGCCACCGGTATATATCTTAATGAACAGGATTACAAATCAGGTAAATTAAGTTACGTTCTGGATAAAAATGATAAACTTCAACTGAACGGATTTTTAAATGGAAAGCATGTAGCGCTGATTTACCAGGGTAAAAAAATAAAGCTATCTAAAACTGAAATATTTGGATACCGCCAAAATAACCAGGATTTCAGGTTCTACCAAAATCAAACCTATAAGATACTGGATACAGCCGGTTTTATGCTTTACAGCAGTCAGCAATTAACCCAACAAGGTAAAGGATATGCACCCGTTGAAAGGTATTTTTACAGTGTCAGCACCGCAAATCCGGTTTTAAGTTTAACTATAGAAAATATGGATAAAAGCTTTCCAACCCGGACTGAGTTTCGTTACAATATTCAAAGTTATTTTCACCGTGATGCTGATCTCATGGCGTTTGATAAGGCTGACAATCAATACGAGATCAAATACCTGTACTTTGAGCATAAACACTCCTAATACCCAATAAATTGTTCTCTAATTAACTCTTAACGCCTATCATGTAAAGGCCCGGTTTTGTACCGGGCTTTTCGTTTTTAAGGCTGTTTTGTAACTTCTATATCATAATCAGTAGTTTTTTTAAATTTCTTAAACTTTTCATAAATCCGGATCGTTACCTATTAACTGAAGATTAATAAGTGTTTATCATTAAAAATCAGGAATTATGAAGATTTTTGTAGCTAATATCCCATTTTATGTAGGAGGCGTAGGTATCAGACAATTGTTTGAATTATTTGGTGCTGTTGCAGCCGTGAAAATTGTAACAGAACCCAAAACAGGTAAAAGCAAGGGTTTTGGTTTTGTGGAGATGCAGGATGACCGCCAAGGTTTGCAGGCGATCAAGGAGCTGGATGGCAGCACCATAGGCGATCGTGATATTGTGGTTAAATTGGCCGATCAGCAACCCGAAGAAATCCATGTACACAAACGCCCGCGCATCTCATTAAGATAAACAAGTACGCTTTTCTTATTTAATTGGGGTTATTATTATGAACGAAATGATAACAATGGCAGAAATTGCTGCCAGAACGTTAACCCTTAACGTAATACACTTGCTGAAAAGCGAGATAGGGGAACAGGGGATAGTTGCTGCTTTAGGTAACCAGGTGTTGATCAGTATCAGTAAAACTGATTTTGAACAAAAGTTGGGTAAGCTCCTGCAAAAAATCTATTACACCATTGACCAGCATTTTCCGGTGCGGCAGGATCATTTATCGGTTGTTATACGCGATACCGATGCCCGGTATGAAAACGTGTTCAAGATATGGAAATCGGTCTGAGCATTTTTTGATCAGTTAACTGCGATGTATTGTAGTGGGTTGCGGATACGGACGTGAAAGGTTCCCCATACCTTTGAAATTACAGATCAATCCTGTATATCTACAAGTATATTGAGTTAATGTGCAGCAACTTTGTATTCATAAATAACAATAGTTATGAATACAAATAGTTTTTTATTGCTCCGGCTGGCCATTGGCGCCAGCATGTTAGGGCACGGATTGGTACGCCTGCCCAAACTTCAAACATTTAGCCATTGGATGGTGGGCAGCTTTGCCAAATCCATACTACCCCAAGCCCTGGTTGTCCCTTTTAGTTATGTATTGCCTATTGCCGAATTTATTATCGGCTTACTACTCATTACAGGTTTGTTTACAAAACCAGCCCTCATTGCTGGCAGCCTGGTCATGATCATATTGGTTTTTGGAACCTGTATGATTGAAAACTGGGAGGCCTTGCCATCTCAACTTATCCATGTTGCTTTTTTTATTGTGCTGCTGCAATTCATCAGTAGTAACAGCTGGGCTATTGATCAATTATTAATTAAACAAAACTAAGTGATGGATACCCGTAGAGATTTTATTAAAAAGAGCAGTATTTTAGGATTAGCAGGTGCTGTACAACCTGGCAGTGCAATCAAGTTATTACAAGCTAAACAACATATCAAGCCCAAAATACACTGGGCCGATGGATCGCGCCTGGTAGTTTCTGTATCCATGCAGTTTGAAGCCGGTGGACAACCGGATAATGCCGAAAGCCCCTTCCCGCAGAATATGCAAAAAGGTTTCATTGATCTTCCCGGGGCTACCTGGTTTGCTTATGGTTATAAAGAAGGCATTCCCCGGATGCTCGACAATTGGGATAAGTTGGGTATTAAAGTAACCTCACATATGGTAGGTACGGCGGTTTTGAAGAATCCGCAATTGGCAAAAGAAATAGTACAACGTGGGCATGAAGCTGCGGCACATGGGATGAGCTGGGCAACAGAATACACCATGAGCTATGATAAAGAGAAGAAATTTATTAAAGATGGTGTGGACGCTATAAAAAAAGTAACGGGTTTTGATGCTATCGGCTATAATGCCAACTGGCTAAGAAGGGGCGAAAACACGCTGAAAATATTGCAGGAATTAGGGTTTGTGTATCACATTGATGATCTGAGCCGCGATGAACCTTTTATTATTAAGGTAAACGATAAAGATCTGGCAGTTGTGCCGTATACCCTCAGATGTAACGACATTATGCTGATAGAGGGGAAGAATTTTTCGGCAGAGCAATTTGTTAACCAGGTAAAAATGGAATTTGATCAGCTTTACGCCGAATCTGAATACAAACGCAGACAAATGTCAATTAGTTTTCATGATCGTATTGGCGGTAGTCCGCAAATGGTTAAAGCAGCAAGCGAAATCATCAAGTATATTCAACAGCATCCGGGTGTTACCTTTAAACGCAAAGATGAAATTGCCCGTATGGCGCTGGCCGACAAAACCACGATAAGAGAATAATTACGAAACGAAATAATAACAATTTAGAAATCATTTATTGCAATAATGCTCACTAAAAGATGTTAACTTGCGGCACTCCGCTACATAGCATACTCGTCGTCGAACGCAAAGAATAATCTACATTATCCTTCTCTGTTTTTTCCGATCATTAGGCCATGCGTTCGTCATTAAAGCCGATGAACTGACGGTGATTAAATCACATTAGTTTATTTTATGACGATCCTCATTTTTTTTATTGCGCATTGGTTTTTGTCTTTGTTTTTTCAAACCTTTTTTCAACACCGTTATGCTGCCCATCGTATGTTTACCACCAGTAAAACTGCCGAACGGGTATTTTATTTAATGGCTTATTTTTTTGAGGGGGCTTCTTTTTTAAACCCCAGGGCTTATGCTATCATGCACCGCGAGCATCATGCTTACAGCGACACCGAAAAAGACCCGCATTCTCCTCATTTCTTTACAGATATTTTTCAAATGATGAAGGCCACTATTATAACATTTCGTGATCATTTAAAACGGACAAAAGACCCCGAAGCCAGGTTTTCTGGCAATTATCCGGAATGGCCGTTAATTGACAGAATAGGTTCTTCCATACTCTCCAGGTTGTTGTTTGGCGCGGCATACACATGTTTTTATATTGCTTACGCCAGCCATTGGTGGATGTTCTTGCTTTTGCCAATACATTTTATGATGGGGCCACTTCACGGGGCTATTGTGAATTGGTGCGGTCATAAATATGGTTATACTAATTTTGATAACAACGATCAGTCAAAAAATACTACCCCATTTGATTTTCTGATGCTGGGCGAATTATTTCAAAACAATCATCACAGGCACCCGAATAGCGCTAATTTTGGTACAAAGTGGTTTGAGATAGATCCGGTTTACCCGGTAATGAAATTGATGCATTGGATGCGGATCATCAAATTACGCAAAGCTTTTTAAGCTAAAACTAAGCAATGGTAACGGTAACGCCGGCACTTTCCAGTGTATTAACCACATGATCTGATACCTGATCATCGGTAATGATCTGGTCTATTTCATCAATATTGCATATTTTACCAAAACCGCGTTTCCCGAATTTGGTTGAATCGGCCAATACAATAGTTTTATTGGAGATGGCCATCATTTGTTTATTCAGATGGGCCTCCATGGCATTGGTGGTAGTAAGGCCATACTCAATATCAATACCATCCACACCCAAAAATAGCATGCTGCAAAAGAAATCTTTCAGAATGTTTTCTGCATAAGCGCCCATTACCGATGATGAACTTTTTCTGATCATCCCGCCCAGTTGTAATACTTCAACTCCAGGAGTATGGATCAGCTCAATAGCTACATTTAAGGATGAGGTGATAACTGTAAGGGCTTCCCTGGCTTGTATACTCTTTGCAAAGGCTTGTATAGTTGTACCAGAAGCCAGGATAATGGAATCATTGATCCCGATGAGGCCGGCAGCAGCAGCCCCGATGCGCATCTTTTCGGTCGAATTTATTTTTTCTTTTTCATTTACCGGCCTATCAGAAGTGTAAGGGTTACTTTGTGTAGCACCGCCATGCGTACGGAAAAGCAAATGTTTTTCTTCCAGATATTTCAGATCCTTCCTGATAGTTACTGACGAAACTTTCAACTCTTTACACAGGTCAACTACTTCAACATAGCCTTCCTTTTGCATTTTATTGATAATATACTGGTGTCGTTCTGTTAAATTGATCATAAATCATCAATCAAATTTATATGGCCAAATTACGCATTATGAATATCAAAAGTTTAATAAAGTATACGATTACTGATATAACAAAAAGGGGATAGCCGTTTCGTGCAACATGATTTGCAATTGTTGTATATCATGTTAACTTTAACTTATTGTTAGGCTACTGTTTTTAATGATTTTTTTTCTGGTAGTGTTAATGTAGTGGTATTTAAATATAAAAGTGAATAGTAATATCAGAAATTCCTGTCTATATTTAGGTCCCAATTAATTATAAACGTAAATAGTAAAGTGCACAAAGTTATTGACAGTAATCAAATTCAGCAATTGATTGCAGGCGAAGAGTCTGCATTTGATGCTATCTATGAAATGTACTGTGAAAAAGTTTACAGGCTGGCATTCAGGTTTTTAAAAGACAGAGAACAAAGCGAAGAGATTGTTCAGGAATGTTTTATAAACCTCTGGACGAGCAGGGAAAAACTGAACCCGGAAGGAAATATATGGCTGTACATTTATGTAATAGCTAAAAGGTTATCATTAAATGCGCTAAGGCAAATTTGCCAGTCGAGAGAGTTTGCCGATAAATTGGTCGGTCGTGTAGTAACCATACATAACGATACCGAAGAAGACCTGCTGGTGAATGAACTGGAACAGTTTACCGAAAAGATCATTAATAAATTACCAAAGCAACAGCAATTGATATTCAGGTTAAGCCGGGTAGAGCACTTGTCGCACAAAGAGATAGCTGATCAATTACAGATATCGCCCAATACGGTAAAAAATCATATGGTTGAGGCGCTCAAAACTTTAAAATCACATTTGCAATATTCTGACCTCATCTATTTTTTAGCTTTGGTTTTATCAATCCATAACTTTTAGGAAAGTGTTGTTTTCTACACGCAGAGCACTCAAATGCATTTTACTCACTTCTTAAACTTTTTACAGGGTTAGCTAATGCTGCTTTTATAGATTGGAAGCTTATAGTAAGCAAGGTGATCATAACAGCTGCCAAACCTGTTAATACAAATACCCAGCCCGATATAGTAGAACGATAATCATAATGTTGTAACCAATTGTGCATCAGGTACCATGCAACCGGGCTTGCGATCAATAAGGAGATAATTACCAGCCTTATAAAATCAGTAGATAACAAACGCCACAAGTTGAACACCGAAGCCCCTAAAACTTTACGCACTCCGATCTCCTTTACACGTTGCTCGGCCATAAATGAGGCCATACCAAATAACCCCAAACAGCTGATAAATATAGCCAGGCCCGCAAAGCAACTTGCCAGTGTGCCTATACGTTCTTCGTCCTCAAATTTCTTGGCGTATTCCTGGTCAACAAATTGATAGTTTAAAGGTGTTGATGGATCATACTTCTTGAAAATTGCTGTGATTTTGATGAGTGCATCATGAGCACTCATCAGCGGGTTGATTTTTATGTTAACGTTTGATAAGTGCTGCCATCTTGGTAAATAGAAAAAGGTTTGCTGAGCAGTTTCATATACCGAGCGGTTAACCATATTTTTTACCACACCAATAATTTTAAACTTCCCGTTGCCAACCCATTCAATGGTTTCACCAACCGGATGCTTAAGCCCCATAAACTTTACCGCTGCTTCATTGACAATAAATCCCGAAGAATCTGATAAATAGGCAGGGTCGAAATCCCGTCCTTCTTTAATTTTCCAACCCACGGTTTTGCCAAAATCGGAGGTAACGGCCATGCTTACAAATTGTTCCTGAACGCCAGGATCTTTGCCACTCCAATTAAAGCCACCATTATTAATGTATACTGCCGTTACCGGATTTTCAGATTCAGATACACCAGTTACAGCCCCGCTGGCCAATAAATCATTTTTTAGAGGTTGATATTGTTTTTTAATATCATCGGTTTGCAGGTTTACATTGATTAAATCATTACGATTATAACCAACCGGGCGGTTTTTAGCAAACTGGATCTGTTGAAAAACCACTATAGTACCTATTATCAACACCACAGAAACAGTAAATTGTACTACTACTAAAATTTTGCGTGGTATAGCAGCCAAACGACCTACTTTAAAAGTACCCTTTAATACTTTTACCGGCCGGAATGAGGATAAATACAATGCTGGGTAACTACCCGCGATTAACCCGGTGAATAAACTAAAAATAATGCCCAGCGCCCAGAATAATGGGTTGCCCCATAATATGCTTATTTTTTTATCTGCAAGGTGATTAAACTCAGGCAGGCATAATTGAACTATTAATAATGATAACAGGAAAGCCAAAAAAGCTATTAAAAGCGATTCACTAAAGAACTGGGTAATTAACTGGCTGCGAACGGAGCCAATGGCTTTGCGGATGCCAACCTCTTTGGCCCTTTTTTCGGAGCGTGCTGTACTCAGGTTCATGAAATTGATACAGGCAAGCAACAGCACAAATACCCCTATTATGCCAAACATCCATACGTATTGAATACGTCCTCCGGTATTAACTCCATTTTTAAATTCACCATACAAATACCAGCGGCTCATGGGTTGAAGAAAAAGCTGGGATCTATACCGGGCGTCGTTATTGTGTGTACTGGTAAGCGCATTCAGTTTTAGGTTTTTAATTTTAACTGATACCTGGTTTAAATCTGCACCATCAGCAAGCTGAACATAGGTTTGAAACCAACTTGCTCCCCATGGGTTATTAAACCGGGTAGCATATTTTTCATGTATAGCCAGCATTTGCCATGGAGCTATAAAAAAAAGGTTGCCGAATGAGGAGTTGACAGGCAGATCTTCATAAATACCGGTTACTTTGGCATTTATTTCTTTATCTATCCGGATCATCTTGTTCATCGGATCAGTATTGCCAAAAACAGCTTTTGCAGTTGATTGTGAAAGCAGGATAGACGTAGCATCATTTAAACTGTTGGCGGCACCTTTCAGTATTTTTAACGATAGCATGTCGGTAACGGCCGGTTCCATGTAGTTTCCCTGTTGGGTCACGCTCCTTTCGCCATAAGTTAAAAGATGATCGTTCGTCCACGATGTTATAATAACATGCTTAAAATAACTCCCGAAATTATTCCGCAGCCCAGGCGCTAATGGCAGCGCTGATGAACCATCGGTTTCTATTTCGTTATTAACCAAAGCATTCTCCATTACTTTTGCTATGCGATCCTGATTTTTAAAGCTGGTATCATACGATACTTCATCCCAGATCCATAACCCGATCAGCATGGCTACGGCCATACCAACTGCGAGTCCGCTAATATTGATCAAAGAAGAAAACTTGTTTTTGATCAAATTTCGTTTGGCGATTTTTAAATAGTTCCTGATCATGTAGGTTTTATTAAAAAATGATAATATCAAGTATAGAGGAAATGGAAGCCGGTTTTACTAAGTCCTAAACTCAATTTAGCTCAAAGTACGATTGTGGGTTCAAACAAAATGCCATGTTTTAAATATCTTATTATTAGGTGGTTGTGAAATTAAGCAGGGTTCAAATGTTCGTTTTTGATACAGCGGTTGTTCGATATTGGACTTTCAATATACTTGCCCGGAATGTTCTTAGGAACAGATGATTGTTTATGATGGCTAATTTTTTTTATTTCTGACTAGTCCTATCATAAAGTTAGTGTGTTCTCTACATACTAACCCCGTTCTGGGGTGCTATAAACCATAAAATATGAACAAGGATAAACTCGAGCGTTTATTGCAACAATATTTTAACAATACTATAACTGATACAGATTGTATTGAGCTGCTTGATTATCTGCGTAATAATGATCCCGACGAAATAGCCAAGACAATAGATGAGCGATTGCTGATGCTTGAAGAGGGGCCGGAATTCAATCGTTTTCAGGCTAAAAAAGTTTTGGAACGCATTAAATCCGATGCCAGGTTCATAAATCAAGCCGCCGAACCAGAGGATAGTAAACCTGTTAGTAAATGGTATAATAGTTGGATAAGAGTTGCGGCTATCCTTATTTTTTTTAGCGCTGTTGGCTTTTATTTTTTATTTAACAGATATAGTAAAGTAACAGATCAAAATAATTTGGCTGTAGTTAAATCTTCTGAAATTTTACCGGGTAGTACCAAAGCAACATTAACACTGGCCAATGGAAAAGTTATTTCACTGGACAATGCCGCTGATGGGATGCTTACAAAATCGGGCCGGACAGTAGTTAATAAAGCCCACAACGAAGGGCTTGTTTACAACACGCTGGCTGATAATAACAAAACAGCCGCCAGCACCGATACTGTATATAATACATTAACCACACCTCGTGGAGGTGAGTATAAAGTAAAACTGCCTGATGGTACCAATGTGTGGCTAAATTCTTCCTCTTCTTTAAGTTACCCGGTTGAGTTTGCGGGTAACGAAAGGCATGTAAAACTTACCGGTGAAGCCTATTTTGAAGTCGCTAAAAATAAGGATAAGCCCTTTTATGTGTGTGCTAATAATGTATGTGTAAAAGTTTTAGGCACACATTTCAATATCGCGGCTTATAATGATGATGCAGAATTCACTACTACTTTGTTAGAAGGCTCTGTTCTGGTTACAAAAAATAGTAAACAACGTTTATTGAAACCCGGCCAGCAGGCTGTAGTAAAAAATAACACCGATTTGATTAATGTTTCTGATGCCAGCATCAATCAGGTGATGGCCTGGAGAAACGGGTATTTCGTATTTAATGATGATAACATCAGTACGATCATGAAAAAGCTGTCGCGCTGGTATGATGTGGATATTGAATATCGCGGCAACTTTGAGAATCTACGTTTTGGCGGTACATTTTACCGCTCCAAAGGAATTACGGAATTATTGAATAATCTGGAAAAAATAGGAAACGTACACTTTAAAATTACAGGAAGGAGGATCATAGTTATGCAATAAATCTACATTCCCATTTCTCACTTATTATTATCTGGAAGTAAACCAGGAGCGTTTCGGACCGCCCCTGGTGTCAGCCATGATCCGGCTATGACAGATAATGAAATTAATTGCAGCGAATACAACCACTTAATTAATAAACTGACATTCAAATGTATAAAAATTTTACTGCATTTACTTGCGGCAAACAACGTGGGCGCCTATATAAACCTGTGCTTATCATGAAACTAACCCTAATTTTGCTAACGGCCACCTTTTTACAGGTAACAGCAGCAACTTATGCGCAGAAGGTTACATTGAAGGCCGAAAAAAGCAATCTGAAAGAAGTATTTGAGCAAATACAAAATCAAACAGGATACGATTTTTTATATAACTCAGATGATTTGAAGTTTGCCAAACCGGTAAGCCTTGATCTTAAAAATGCTCCCTTAAAACAGGCGCTTGATATGTGCTTTGACAACCAATTACTCACTTATGTAATTGAAAATAAAACCATATTAATTAGTAAAAAAACCGGTCAGAACGATAACATAAAGCCCCCGAAAAAGATTACGGGAAAGGTTACTGACAATAAGGGTTTTCCCTTGCCCGGTGTAACAATCAAAGAAAAAGGGACAAGAACGGGCGTTGTGACCGACAATAATGGAAATTATACCATTAATGTTAGTGATGATAATGCCATACTTGTTTTCAGCTTTGTTGGTTTCGTAACGCGCGAAATACCGCTTAATGGTAAACCACAACTCAGTATAACGCTCGAGGATAATCCAACAGATCTGAACGAAGTTGTGGTGGTGGGTTATGGTACCCAAAGGAAAGAATCAGTTACCGGGGCCATTACTTCTATTGGTACCAAAGATCTGGTACAATCACCAACTGCAAATTTGAGTAACGCCTTAGCCGGGCGTTTATCTGGTTTAACAGCTATTCAAACCTCCGGAAAACCTGGAGATGATAACTCGACCCTATATGTGCGTGGCGTTGGAACTTACACGGGTGTAACCGCCCCACTGATCATGGTTGATGGTGTTGCCCGTGATACCTATAATGATATTGACCCCAATGAGGTTGAAACGGTAAGCATATTAAAAGATGCTTCGGCTACCGCGGTATACGGTGTTCGTGGCGCCAATGGCGTTATTCTGATCACCACCAAACGCGGTAAGGAGGGTGCGCCCAAGGTAAGTGGTACTGCCCAAACGGCTATATCACAATTCTCCAGTATGCCAAACTTTGTTAATTCATATCAATATGCTTCATTATTAAATGAGCAGAGTTATGAGAATTACTGGATTCAACATTCACGTGACGGAGACATAAAAACATGGAATGATTTTGCTCAGAAAAGAGATGCCAACTGGGTAAAAGAAGCTACGATCTATTACTCTCCCGAGGATCTGAAATACTATCAGAATGCGCATACGCCGACTGTTGGTGGCAAACCAAATCCTTATTACGATCCGTATGGACACCCTGATCAGGATTGGAAAAAACAGATCTTTAATAAGTTCACCCCGCAAACCCAATACAACGTAAATATCACAGGCGGAACACCATCAGTGAAATATTTCGTATCCCTGGGCTATCTGAAACAGGGTGGTTTATTTAATACGGATTATATGCCATTCGGCGATGACATGCAATTCAAGAAAAAACGCTACAATTTGCGCTCAAACCTCGATTTTGATGTCAATAAAAACTTCAGAGTATCGGTTGATATAGCTACGCAATACGTAACGGTAACGGGTATGGATAATGACGAGTATACCTGGGAAAAACGTATCCTATGGTCTTCGCCACTTGGATCTCCCGGTATTATCAATGGTAAGTTTGTGGTGCCGTTCAGTAATCAGAACGAGCAGTTGAACCCATTATATGCTATAGCTAACAGCAACAATTACAACATCAATACCAATAGTACTTTAAATTCTTCCATCAAATTAACGCATAAGCTCGATTTCCTGGTTGAGGGATTATCAGTAAACGCGCGGGGAGCTTATGACAGTTATTTCCAGGATCGTTCATACGGAAAATATACGCCGCTATTATATGGTGTACGAACAAATCCTAACGGCGATAAACTAAACCCCATTCTGGTGCAGCTAACCAATGATGTGGCACCGATGCGGTCAACCGATTATTATACCGGAAAATGGCGCAAGCTATATGGGGAGTTCTCCATTAACTACAACCATACTTTCGCAAAAAAACACGCTGTTACAGGTCTGATACTGGCTAACGCCGAGAAACGATACGACCCAACCTATGTACCCGATCTTCCGCATGCTTATGAAGGTGCTGCTGCAAGGGTAACTTATGCTTATGACAACCGTTATCTGGCGGAGTATAACATGGGCTATAACGGTTCTGAAAACTTTCCTGAAGGCAAAAGGTTTGGCTTCCTGCCGGCCTATTCATTGGGATGGATAGCCAGTAACGAATCCTTTTTCCCGAAAACTGATTATGTAACCTATTTGAAGATCAGGGGGAGCTTAGGAAAAGTAGGTAATGATGGTATTTACATACCGGGCAGTAATCCTGCACAGTTGGCTCGTTACCTGTATTTACCTGATACCTGGAAATACGGCGATAGCTACACTTTTGGAACATTAAATGATCGTAACAGTGTACAGGGAGCCATGGAGAACGTATTGGGAAATCCAAATGTTACCTGGGAGGTTGCCACCAAATCAAACATCGGTTTAGAGGCGCATTTATTTAACGAGCGTGTTTCTATCACCTTTGATCACTTTAACGAACATCGTAAAAATATCCTTTCATACCGCGGCAGCGTTCCTGGTATTGTCCAGGCAACCTTACCTCCTTACAACTTGGGTGAGGTGAAAAACTGGGGTAATGAGCTGGAGATATCCTATAACAGCGCACCCGGGAAATTTACCTGGTGGGTAAAAGGAAATGCCTCAACCAACAAAAACAAGGTTATTTTTCAAGACGAGGCTATTGCTCCCGGACAAGAGTATAACGCTGCTACCGGTCGCCCGATTAACCAGGGATCATATCTGCAGGCTGATGGTTTATATACCTCATGGTCGCAATTATATGCTATGGACGGTAACGGAAACCCAATACTATCAAGCCCGGTACGAGCCTTGGATAAAAGCGGAAAACCCTATGTAAACGCGGCCGGGCAACCGGTTTATCAGAAAGACCTGGGTTATGCAGGAGCTCCACTACAACCGGGAGAGGTAAGACTGGTTGATGTTAACGGCGACGGTATCATCAATGAAAAGGATTATGTTCGAACCGGCAAAACGGACATCCCTGAGCTTAGTTATGGCCTGTCATTCGGTTTTAGCTATAAAGGGTTCGACTTTTCGGCCTTATTGCAAGGTGTTGGCGGAGTGGCCAAGTATGCTATGCAGGAGTTGCACTTTAACAAACAGCAGTCACTTTTTGATGTGGATTTGAACCGCTTTACCCAGGAGCGGTATGATAATGGCGACAGGATCGACTTTCCTATTGCTGCCTATAATCAGGCGGCGGCTTATAGCACTTTTTTCCTGAAAAGCACCTCGTACCTGCGATTGAAAAATATGGAGATAGGATACACCCTCAAGCCAAGCTTCTTGAAGAAGGTAGGTATTAAATCCGCTCGTTTTTATGTGAATGGATTGAACCTGTATACATGGTCGCCTAATAAAATATGGGGCGATCCTGAAAACTTAGGCTACATCGGTTATCCGCTAACCCGAACTTATAACGTGGGTTTAAATGTTAATTTTTAATCAATTAATAGCTAAATGATGAAAAGAATAAATATAATCATATTGCTTTTTGTGGGGCTGATAGGTGGTTTGGTTTCAACAAGCTGTAAAAAAAGCTTTCTGGAAAAACCCAAAGGAGGATCAGTAACCGTTGATACTATTTTTGATAGCAAAAACCAGGCGCAATACGCGATAGCAGAAATGTATTATCTGTGTGTAAGGGGCTATTTCCCACAAACCTATGACGGTTGCCGCCCCGAAGCTATAACAGATCAGCTTTACATAATACACCCGGCCTATGACTGGGCTTCAAACACTATCGGTACCGGATCATATATTACTGGTAACATGAGTGCTGATGCTAGCTGTGATTACGGATTTGGATCAGATAACGGTTCGGGCTATGGCTGGCATTATAAAGGCATAAGGCAGGCCAACCTGGTGTTAAAAAACATCAATAAAGTTGCCGATGCCGATGCCAATTGGAAAACAGATGTAAAAGGTCAGGCTCTTTTTTGCCGGGCTATACAGCATTTTGAAGCATTCAGATATTACGGTGGTATCCCTATTGTAAACAAACCTTTGGACGGAGACTCAAAGATCGCAGTACCGCGCAGTTCAGTACAATCTGTAGTTGATAGCGTAGTTAAATGGTGCGACCAGGCTGCAAGTATGCTGCCTGCTACGCGTGCATCCGCCGATTTTGGAAAGGTTACCAAACTAGCCGCTCTGGCTTTAAAAGCCAGGATATTGTTATATGCAGCAAGCCCGATTTATAACACACCAGCCAATTTAAAAGCTGAAGTATCAGGTGCCCGTTTTGGGGATAGTCGCGATACAGTATTGGCTTATCCTACCTATGATCAGGAGCGTTGGAACAAAGCTGCCAAAGCTGCTAAAGATGTAATAGATAATGCAGGAGGTGCTGGGGTATCATTACTCAACACCGGAAAACCTTTAACAACCGGCGAAACTTATGCCACACTTGGCGACTATGAATCGGTATGGAATGTGTTTGCTAACCAGGAACTGATATTAGTGAACACGGCCAACCAGGCAGGCAGCGGCTTTGTATGGGGACAGTATTTATCGTCGAAATTGCGTTTGGCTCAATGGGGGGTTAAAAATAATGTGCCTGTTGAGTTTATGCAGCAGTATGAAAAACTGGATGGTACTAAATGGACTTTGCCGGCTACCGGTGCCGATCTGCCGGTTGATATTAAAGCACTTAATCTTGATCCGCGGTTTTACCAGACAATTGCTTACGATGGGATGTACTACAGCAGTCAGCGCGGTGTTTTAGCCTATTATAAAAAAGGTGATTATTCAACAGATGGCAATTTGGCCAGCAGTGACGCCGGAGTTGACGGTTATGCCACGGAGGTATACAAGTTTGTAGCCCGTGTAGATAACATGACCGATAATCACTTGGCCTGGCCGGTGTTTCGTTTAGCTGAGTTTTATTTGAGCTATGCCGAAGCATTAAATGAATACCAGGGGCCGGGGGGCGATGCCACCAACTATCTTAACCTGATTAGGAAGAGAGCCGGAATGCCCGAAAAACATCCTGCTGATGCCGGGTCATTCAGGGATGCTATTCAAAATGAACGTACTATAGAATTAGCCTATGAAGGTCATCGGTATAACGACCTTAACCGTTGGCTAAAGGCAAAAACGGTGTTAAATGGCACTTTGCATGGTATACAAACTACCGCCAGGAAAGGTACAGATGGGCAATTAAAGCGAACCTGGCAAACTGTACCTTTTGTTACAAGGGTATTTCCTGCAAAATACTATTACGTCCCGTTCCCAAGCAAGGAGATCAGTTTAAGATATCTGGGGAACAAGAGTTGGGATGGACAAAATCCGGGGTGGTAATCAGCTATACACATTAACAAGTAATGAGAAAAATGAAAAAAGAATATATAACCCTTTTTGCATGGATTTTTACGTTCTGTAGTTTTTCTGCCGCTAATGCGCAAACTACAAATGTTACTCAGGCAGATTCCACTAAAATCAGCAATAATGCTGCAAAGGCCATAGTTGATGGTGGAATAAAAACTGAAAGATCCTGGAGAAATACAGGTGCCGTTTTTACCCTGCCGGGTGAAGACCTAACCCATATGACGGTAGGCAATTTATTAAATACACTTCAAGGCCGGATCCCGGGTTTAACCGTAGTAACCGGATCTGGTGAACCAGGCTATGATAACCCTACGCTTTATGTAAGGGGACAAAGCAGTTGGAATATAGCCGGGAATCAGGTGCTTATCTATCTGGATGGCTCACAGGTTGATATGGGAGCTATAAGTGGTTTATCGGCCTATGAAATAGAATCGGTAACACTATTAAAAGACGCGGCTGCATTGGCCGTATATGGTTTACAGGGCGGAGCCGGTGTATTAAGTATCAAAACCAAAAGAGGCACGGTGATGCCTAAAACCCAGATAACCGTAAATGGCAGGTATGGGATACTCAGCGCTATCGACTTACCTACGGTAATGGATGCTTATGGTTATACCACAGGTTATAATCAGGCTTTGAAAAATGATGGCCTGCCCATTAAATATCCAAACCCAGAGTTGTATAAAGCGGCTAACGACCCGTTCCACCCAAATGTGAATTGGTATGACGAGTTGCTTAAAAAAACATCAACTATTCAGGATTACAATTTCTCTTTCAGGGGCGGCAATGCTACAGCTAAGTATTTTGTATTAATGAACTATACCAACTTTGAAGGTTTATACAAAAATGCCGATATCATTGATAAAGATTTTGGTACAAATGCCAAGTACACCAAGTTAAACCTTCGGGCTAATGTGGAGCTGCAGTTGAATAAAAATCTTTCAGTAATGGCTAATATCAGTGGCATAACCGAAGATAGAAATACGCCTTCGGGTTTTGCCGCGGGTGATGTATTCAATGCACTCATGTACCTGCCGGCTTCAGCTTTCCCGGTGAAAAACCCTAATGGTTCATGGGGAAATAGCTCTGCATATGGTTTTAACCCGGTTGAGCTCTTACAACAAAATGGTGTATACAGTTCCCATACCCGCACCCTGCAAACTACCTTTAGCTTTACCCAAAAACTGGATGCCATAACCAAGGGCTTAGATCTGAAAGGCTTGGTATCATTTAGCAATCAGTACGTTGGTGTTTATCAAAAGCTTTTCTCGGTGCCATCTTATGAGATCGTAAAAGATGCCAATGACCAGCCGGTGATGTCAAATGGTAGTGTTGTTTATAAAACAATAGGCACTATCAGTCAGGCAACTAATGATAATGGTGGCCCATTTTGGAACAGGACTACTGTGCAGGTAGGTTTTGATTATGACCGTAGTTTTGGCAAACATACTTTTACCGGTATGATCATGGCCCGCAGACAGGGCTATAGCCACAACGGTTTGACTTATCAGGTACGTACACAGGGTTTGTCTGGTGATTTGACTTATGACTATGATCAAAAATACATTGTTGATTTTTCTGCCGCATACAACGGATCAGCTGATTTTGCACCGGGTAACCGATATGGTTTTTTTCCTGCCCTTGGTTTAGGCTGGATATTATCTAAAGAGGACTTTCTGAAGGATAACACTTCTGTCAATTTTCTGAAACTAAGAGCTTCTTATGGTTCTACCGGTAACATTAATGAAAATTACCGTTTCCTATATCAACAATTTGCTGTAGGAGCCCCAGGATGGATCACCGGAACCGCTAACACCAACCATGGTGGCCTTGCAGAAGGCCCTTTCACTAACGCAAATGCAGCCTGGGAGAAGAAAACCACACTAAACATTGGTGTTGATTGGGAATTATGGAAAAAGCTTTCAGGTACCATTGACGTATTTACAGAAAAACGTACCGGTATCCTGGAGATTCCATCAGCGGGCGTTCCTGACTATACAGGGTTTAATTTACAATATGCTAATACAGGTGAGGTACATAATAAAGGAATTGAAGCCTCTCTTAAGTTTGATGAAAAGCATCGTAATTTTGAATATTATGTAGGAGGATCGGTAGCTTTTGCCCGGAATAAAATAACGCAAAGGTCTGAAGCCCCACAACCTTATAACTACCTGTACACACAAGGCTATCCTCTTAACCAAATGCGGGGATTGGTTTTCAAAGGCTTCTATCAACAGTCTGATTTTGATGCTAATGGTAGCTTAAAGCAGGGAGTAGTTGCCTCGTCTTATACCAATGTGAAGCCAGGCGATCTGAAATTTGCCGATCAGGATGGCAATGGTATCATTAATGATTACGATAAAGTACCCTTAAATTATACCAAACTGCCCGAAATTACTATCGGCTTTAACCTTGGTTTCAAATTTAAAGGATTTGATTTCGACGCTTACCTGCAGGGAGTGATGCACCGTACGGTAAGTCTTCTGGACGATGCGCCGTACTATATTAAACCATTTGTAAACAATAATAACATTACCGCATTTTCGGCAAACAGCTGGACGCCTGAAACGGCTAACACAGCCACTTCGCCGCGCCTTTCGACCTTGAGCAATGCCAATAATACGCAGGCTTCTGACTTTTGGATGCGTAATGGCAACTTCCTGAAATTGCGCAGTGTTGAATTGGGCTATACTTTACCTCAAAAGGGCTTTTTAAAGAAACTTGATGCTGTAAGGATTTTTGTGAACGGAACCAACTTGTTTACATGGGATAAAATTGACGATCTGGAGGCCGAACGCCTTTCTATGGGATATCCTTTAATGAAAACTGTAAGTTTTGGAATGAAAGTGAAATTGTAGTAATAAACCATTTGTAATTACAAGGAAATGAAAAAAAATCGATATATAATAGCATTGCTGGCAATGGGTACGCTGCTTTACTCCTGTAAGCGTGATTACCTGGACGTGCAAACTTTGCAGGCCGGTGTTACTGTTGATAAACTTTACAGTAACTACACCTATGTACAGCAGCAGGTTTGGAATATTTACAGCTATCTACCAGATGGCTTTGCCAATCTGGATATGGAGGCGGCTACCGATAATGCTGAAGCTACCAACGCGTTAGACACAGCACAAACCTTTAACACCGGTACCTGGAATCAATACAATAACCCTGCTGATGTCTGGGCCAGGAATTTTAAAGGTATAAGACAAGCCAATCTTTATCTTAAAAATAAGAACGCGGTTGATATTTCTTATATTAAAGATAAGATCACATCAACAGATTCAACCGCCTATTTTAACGCACGGAATAACGTTAAATTCATGGAAGGCGAGGCACTTTTTCTAAAAGCGTTTTTCTACCTCGAATTGGTTAAACGTTACGGAGGGGTACCAATTTTTGATCAGCCGTTTGATTATGACGACGCTAATACCTGGAAAAATGTACAAAGAAATTCCCTTGACGAGTGTCTTAAGTATATTGCTTCCTTATGTGATAAGTCGGCGGCTATTATACCTGCTAACCTTAGCCCTTATTCCTGGTACGAGGCTGGCCGTGTTACCCAGGGAGCAATAAAGGCCTTAAAAGCCAAGGCCTTATTATATGGAGCAAGTCCGCTTTTTAAAGATAACGGTTCAACCGTAACCTGGGCTCAGGCAGCGGCGGCTGCGCATGATGTAATAGCTTTAGGCTCTTATTCGCTTGATGCCAATTACACCAATTTATTTGGAGCAAATAGCACAACATCAGCCGAGCTTATTTTTTATCGTCGGTACGGAGCCATAAATACAGTTGAGTATGCAGCTTATCCAATCGTATTTCAAAATAGCAGGGGGAATAGCATTGCACCAACTGAAAACTTTGTAGAGAGTTTTGAAGTGCTTCAAAAGGATGGTTCCGGTACAATTACCGGTTCAGTACCATTTAGCTGGAGCAACCCAACCCATGCCGCCAATCCTTACCAGAACCGCGACCCACGTTTTGCCGCTACGGTGGTGTATAATGGTGCAACTTTTAAATCTACCGCCATCGAAACGTTTACCGGAGGTAATAGTGGTTTGCCAAAACAAAATGCCACTAAAACAGGCTATTACATGTCAAAATGGGTTAATCAATCTATTGATCTGGTCAATAATACCACGACCAACCATGCCTGGATCTATTTCAGATATGGAGAGCTTTTGCTGAATTATGCCGAGGCTATGTACAATGCCTATGGTGCCGATGCCGATCCGCAGGGATACGGGATGACTGCCCTACAGGCTATAAACAAAGTGCGGCAACGGGTAAAAATGCCGGTATTAACTGTTCTGAGTCAGCAAGTCATTGAACATGAGCGCAATGTGGAATTGAGCTATGAAAATCAACGTTTCTGGGATGTCCGCAGGTGGAAAGAAGGATCGTTGTATTTCAAAACCCCGGTAAACCGCATCGAGATCACTAATGCAGGCGGCTCAAATAGCTATGCCGTTAAGCAATTAGAAGCACGGGTGTTTGACGAAAAAATGAATTGGTTCCCGATTCCGCAAAGCGAAATCGCGAAGACCAATTGGAAACAAAACCCAGGTTGGTAATCATATCCCGGATCATCATATGGACAATATGATGATCCATCTTAAATATTAAGGATTTAAAAAATATTTTATGAAAATTCATGTATCATCAATGCTAAAATGGACTGTCTGTTTAGTGTTGACCATCGCTTCCTGCAAACAGGAATACCTGGAAGGTGTAAAATCAAATCCAGTGGTAAAAGTTTATTTACCACAGGCAGAAAAAACAAACGGACTTGTGGATGCCCTTGTAGACGGCAAGCTGACCGTGGACAGTGTAGCTGGAACGGCTAATTTTTCGGTTCCTGTTTATCGTGGTGGCGAATCAAACTTTGATGCGCTAACTGTAGATGTAGGCATTGATAATACCGCGATAGCAGGTTTGGTTGCATCGGGCGCGTTACCTGCCAATACTATTGTACTTGACCCGGCCGATTATACTTTGCCATCAAAAGATTCGGTAGTGCTTGATAACCATATCATGAAAGGTACCATCATACCTAAAGTAAAGATCGCCTCTATGACTAAATATGGTGGAAAAACGGTGGCTTTGGGTATTAAAATAGCCAATTCATCAAAGCAGGCTATCAATACAGATATGAATAAGGTAACCATCTATTTTGATGTAGATCAGCTATTGGACGCGGTTATTCCTAAAAGTAATATGGTTGATAAAACCAAATGGACGGTGTTAAAGATAGCCTCTAACGATAACGTTACATTTAAGGTTAATGATGACGGAAGTATATTGGCATCAGGAGGCAGTGGCGGACACCAGGGTGTTTATCAACCTTTTGAAGTAAGAGCCAATAAGCAGTATAAGATCGACTTTAATGTACAGGGGCAAGGTGCAACAAACACCTGGTTTGAAGTTTACCTGAGTACCTTACAACCAACACAGAATAAAGATTACAGCGATGACGGCATACGTATGGCGCTCAATACCTGGACGGGTTGCGGAAATACGCCTTTTAACGGTTTATTATCAGCTGTTAAATGTGCCGGCAGCGGCAATGTGGTTTCATTCCCTAATGCCGGTACTGTTTGGCTGGTTATTAAATCAGGAGGAGATAATCTGGGTACCGGTGGTATAAAACTCACTAATATGGATTTTAGAAGGGTTAATTAACCTATGATATTGACGAGCTCTTTTTGAGATATAGTTGATATAGTATATTGATACTATGAAGCGTCCCGGGGTGAGATACGGGGCGCTTTTTTGTTTTACAGACTAAAACAGTGTTTACAATGTTAATTCCTTGATTATCGTGGGATCATTGTAATCACAGTAACGTACCCAATTGGGGGTTATTTTAAGGTGTACAATTCCGTGCATGGCCTCTACTCTTTGGCGCCCATCTTTGAACGTATCAAAGTATATCTCCCTATAAAAGGTATCATCTTCTTTTAGTTCGGTTGCTATACCCTCATATTGCAGCGTTATCTCGTTGTCCCAACCAATTACTAGCGCTACGGCAGTGTTTTGTATGATGTTTTGGTATTTTCTGGAGGTATTGGAGGTGTCAAAAACGATTTCCAATTCAGGAGTAACAGCAATACCAATTAACGCTGCTTCGGGCAGCGATTTTTCATTTACAGTTGTAAGCACAGCTAACAACTGCTTTTTTATAAAAGCATACAGGAATTGTTTGTTTACGATGCCCATTCATAAGTAAATTATCCAGGTACTACTATTTGATTATTTATTACAAATTATCAAATAGTAGTACCTTCAAAAAATGTTAAATAAGAAATTTATAGGCCTAAGCAGTATATTGTTTGTCATGATTGTTTGGGGGAGCAGTTATCCGGTAACCAAGATGATCATCAATGACATAGCGCCGATAACACTTGCTTTTTGCCGTTGTTCTGTAGGGGCTATTACTTTATTGCTTATATTTTTTATCAATAAGGATAAACCGATCAGGGAGTATTTGGTTGATGCACCCTGGCTTCCCATTATTTTTATGGGTCTAACAGGTGTTACCTGTTTTTATATTCTTTTTAATATTTCGGCCCAAATGACTTCTGCATCAGTGGGCTCTTTGATACAGGGGTTTATCCCAATTTGCATAGCCTTATTTGCCGCGGTGTTCCTTAAGGAGAAATTGTCCGCCGTGCAGATCATTGGGATAATTGCCTCTTTAATAGGCGTAATGCTGATCGGGTTTTTATCAAGCGATAATAACAGCGACACCAGGAATAGTATAACAGGTAACATGCTAATGATCATCGCTGTAATTTCATGGGCAGCGTACACCATTATGTCAAAAAAGACAGCTCATTTTAATCCTTTATTAATAACCAGCCTAAGCACATGTATTGGTTCACTGTGTTTACTACCCGCTGCAATATTTGAAAACCGGCACTCGGGCTGGCCGGTTATCCACCTGAGTTCCTGGCTGGCTATCTTGTATCTCGGGGCCGTATCTTCGGGCATCTGTTATTTGCTTTATAATAAATCGCTCCGCTTATTATCGGCTTCACAGGTTGGAAATTTTACCAATCTTGATCCGGTAGTTGGATTGCTTATAGCACTGGTTTTTTTAAATGAACACATCAATGTTTTACAGATAGCCGGCGCGATTTTAGTTTTGGGTGGAATTGTCCTGAGCACCAGGAAAAGCCGGTTAGCGGGTTAAATTA
The DNA here is from genome assembly GCF_059567985.1 of Mucilaginibacter sp. BGA-UO-ETr-C110. Taxonomy (NCBI): domain Bacteria; kingdom Pseudomonadati; phylum Bacteroidota; class Sphingobacteriia; order Sphingobacteriales; family Sphingobacteriaceae; genus Mucilaginibacter; species Mucilaginibacter sp. BGA-UO-ETr-C110. The sequence goes on along the minus strand of NZ_JCAQPB010000002.1, from coordinate 4,332,092 downwards.
ATTCAGATCGGCTGTATTTATAAATGTAAATATTGATGAAAGTTAAACGCATTGTAACCAATATCAGCACACCCGATGTCGCGGAAGCTAAACGTTTTTACCAGGATGTATTAGGGCTTGGTCTGGTGATGGATCATGGCTGGATAGCTACATACGGATCACCTGATAACATGAGCATCCAGATCAGCTTTGCATCTGAGGGTGGATCCGGTACACCGGTTCCGGATGTTTCTATAGAAGTTGATGATCTTGACGCCGCTATTGAACGGGTGCATAAAGCCGGCTTCAAGATAACCTATGGGCCGGTTGATGAACCCTGGGGAGTACGACGCTTTTTTGTGCGCGATCCCTTTGGTAAGCTGATCAATATATTGGCTCATTTATAACATATTGACCCCTTATCGAATAATGGCCACCCATCCGGCTAAAGGCTTGTTGCCATTCTTTAGGTCGATGATATAATAATAAGTTCCCGGTGGCACTTTACCGCCATGATAAGTGCCATCCCATGGTGTACCATAGCCGTTGGCATGAAATAAGGCCTGGCCATAACGGTTAAATATATTAACGGTACAATTGGGATAGTTGACCAGGTCGTCAATTTTCCACACATCGTTAAAACCATCGCCATTGGGTGTAAATGTATTGGGGATATGAATGGGGGTTATTACCGTAACCGTAACCGGAACTATGGATTGACAACTGAGCGATGAGGTAGCCGTGAGGTAATAAATTGTAGTAACCGCAGGATTTGCTATCGGGTACGGTGTATTAGTGCTGCTCAACCCCAATGCAGGTGACCAGCTTAATGATACAATATCCCCGGATAGTTGAGGAACCAGCGTAACGTTTTCACCCAGTTTTATGGTTGGGTTTTGGGCGAAAACAATCTCCGGCGCCGGATTAATATGAGCCTGTATAGGCTGACTGGTTTGTGGTACAGTACAACTCACATTATTAGCCGTAACACAGGTAACCAAATCGCCGTTTTGCAGGATATAGCTAAAGGTAGGCTGGTTTAATCCGGCATTAACACCATTTACCTGCCATTGATAGCTGTTAACTGAAGTTCCAGCTGGGATGCTTGCTGTAAAGTCGATAGCCTTACCTGCGCATACGGTAGCGTCAGCCGGGAGGGAGTTAATGGTAGGAACAATGCCTCCTTGCGGAGAAGTAGAGTTGATAGAACTCACTACCGTTACCGGAACATTGATAGAGGTCGTGCCCCCCAGCATGGCAGGCGTATTGGTATTACCATTATTATTACCAACTATGCCATTCCCTGCAATGGTAGTAAGCTGTCCTGCCGGGGTTATACGCACAATACGCTCATTATCGGTATCAACCACGATGAGGTTACCAAAAGGATCCAGTTTTATGCCAATAGGATTGTTTAAAGTTGCCTTATCCCTGGGATTGTTAGTGTACAGCTGGATTGTGGTAACCTTACCCGATGGATCGATCTTGCGGATGGCATTATTTTTAGAATCGGTAACATATAAATTCCCCTGGTTATCCCTGATAATGCCTTTGGGCTGGTTAAAACTAGCCGCAGCCCCCGTACCATCTGTAAACCCTGAACCGTCATGACCTGCTATGGTGGTTATGGTGCCATCGGGGGCTATTTTTTTGATAGCGCTGCTATAATCGGTTATATATAAATTCCCGAGCGGGTCTGTAGTGATACCGATAGGGTTGTTTAATTTTGAAACAGATGATGGTGGGGTAATGGTGGTAACCTTCCCACCAGGCGTTACCTTGCGAATCTGATAATTCCCCTGTGTTATGTACAAATTACCGGCAGCATCTATAGTGATACCTTTAGGATCCTGAAAACTCGCGGCGGTGCCCAAACCATCAACTGTTTTGTTTTGACCGTTACCGGCTATTGTGGTAACCGTACCATTAGGCGTTATCTTCCTGACGCGGTCATTCTCATCAATTACATACAAATTTCCCGAAGGGTCAATTGTGATACCATTAAGTACTTTAAATTTTGCAGTAGCGCTGTTGCCATCGGCATAACCGCAACCACTGCCACCTGCAAAAGTTGTTACCGTGCCGTTAGTCGCAATTTTTCTGATACTGCAACTATAACTATCAGCTACATAAATGTTACCGTCTGCATCAGTTACGGCGTCAGCAGGTACACTAAAAGTAACAGCCTGGGGATTAGGTCGCAAATTGCTGCTGGTAAGTGTAATGGTTTGGTTCCCGAGATTTGCGCAATTCAAATCTAGTGGGGTTATAGTATTGGTTAGCGTGCTACCATCACATACAAATGGGCTGCCCAGATCTGCAACTTGTACCTCGTAACTTCCACTCTCACTCAATTTAAGTGTTATAGGTCCGGGCTTTGGAAAAATTACAGGGGTAGCATAAGAGGTAACCGTAAAAAAAATAGCCGTGATGCCACCAAACTGATCGCTGGCAGTAATAGTTATGTTAGTTGGTTGATTTACGATTAACGGAGTGCCCGCAAGCGGATCTTGTTTAATGCTAAGTGTTGCGTTGTTACTACAGACATCATGAGGTGCATACATCGCGGTATAATCGGGCAAAACGGTATTGCAGGTATTGTCTGCAGGGATGGTTATATCATGATAATCTGGAAATACAGGGGTACTGGCAACTATAACCGGTATTGATTTAGTTACTGTTGTAGCAGGTGTGCCATTACTGGCTGTTACGGATATGCTTTGCGGGCCAAGTGATGAGCAATCAAGAGGGGGGGAATTAACCACTGTAGTCCCGTTTGCAGCAAGTCCAGTGACATCGGCAACATCTGTAAATACAACAGTTTTGTGGCCAGTTTCGTCAAGTTGTAACCTTACGGCCACTTTAGGCGTAATTTGCGGAGCTTGTGCCCGGGAGGCACTAAAGGCAAAAGTTATCAGGCAAAGTACACACAGTCCTTTTTTTAATGCTTCGGATACACCAGCAATTATCCTATTGTTTTTTAGATGATTGGCAAAGACAGAAATAAAGGTTGAACGCATCTTTTTCCTTGCATTACAGACAATGTATCGCATTATCCATCAATTAACACAAAGCCATTAATTAGCAAATTAAACGAAAAGCCAGTTCATTATGTTCAGTGTGCCTGTATCCATATTATTCATTATTCAGAAACGCTTGAATGGCCGGCTGGCAAAAGATGACATTACTTTAAACCAATTAAAAGGTTTAAAGCCTAAATTAGTGATCATGAAAATGGAGCGGCATCTTCCTGCTGATATTTTAAAGCCCTTTGTTGAGCATTACCTTTTTATTGAAAGCGAACAGGGTATGGAAAACCGTGTGCTGCCTGACACTGGTATGGTGATGGGATTTAGGTATAAAGGCACTATAAGCGATGAAATTGCGGGAATAAAAAATAATTTGCCAGCCGCACTCATTACCGGATTAAGGAAGTCGGTTCGCCTGATTAATTATGCAGGGCAGGCTGCTACGTTACTCGTTATTTTTAAACCTGGAGGAGCGGCCACCTTTTTTAAAGAACCACTTCATGAATTGTTTGGGGTTAGCTTAGCGTTGGATGCCCTGATCGGGCAGCAGAAATTAGCCGAAATAGAAGAACAACTGGCAGAAGCAAATGATAGTTTTCAACGAATTGCTGTTGTTGAGCGGTTTTTACTTTCCAGGTTATATGATACCAAACCCGACCTGCTTATCCAGTACGCTATCCGGCAGATCCGGCTGGCGAAAGGAGTTATACGGATCAAGGATCTGGTAAATACCTTGCCCGTAAGTCATGACCCATTTGAAAAAAGGTTCCGTAAACAAACCGGTAGCTCTCCCAAGCAATTTTCATCCATAGTTCGTTTACGACATTTGATAGAAAGCCATGATCCATCGGCCAATCTCACCGAAACGGCCTTGTCTGCCGGTTATTTTGATCAGGCCCATTTTATAAAAGATTTCAGAACATTCACCGGGCAAACCCCGCATGAGTTTTTCCGGTCGGCCATTTACTGGTAAATCAATGATTTTTTACAATTATTAGGTTTCTGCATTGCTGAATTTTGGATAAACAATAATTCAGTGAAAAATGAGATCAATAATAATCAACGCGGGCTGTATTCTTTCAGGGATTCTGCTCATTAGCATGCCTGTGCTGTCACAAGTAAAAACAAATCCATCAACCACATCATCAGTAAAAATGAAAACAGATCAAAACCTGCAAAATAATAAAGCGGCAGTGTACAAACTTTATACAGAGATATTAAACACCGGAAAATTTGAATTGTTAAACCAGGTAATTTCCGACGATTATGACGGAGTACAAGGTGAAAAGGGCCCCGCAGGTTTTGCCCAGGCCGTAGCGCCGGTGCGGGCAGCATTCCCGGATATTAAATGGACAATTGACGATATTATTGCCGAGGACGATGAGGTGATGACCAGGTGGTCATGGATTGGTACTTATACCAACGCATTTAATGGGGTGCCGCCAACCCATCAAACAATAACGCACCATGCCATTACCATTTTTAAGTTTAGCAACGGTAAAATTAGTAAAGGATGGATGGAATCAGACAGGCTGGGTTTCTTTCTGCAAACAGGGGTTATTCCTGCCAGTTTGATCCCTGCTCCACCGGTTAAAAAATAAAACATCAAAAGAACATACATCATGCAACAAATATTCATCGACAAATTTATAATCCCTCAAAACGCCAAACAAGAATTTACCGAGCGGATGAACTTCAATAGGGGTTTTATTAAAAACTTACCAGGCTTTTTAGGTGATATAGCTTACGAGCGCGAAGACGAAAACGGGAATATCATTTGTATTACCGTTGCCACCTGGGAAAACGAAGATGCTTTAACCCAGGCAAAACAGGCAGTGCAGGCAGAATATCAACGTATAAATTTTAACCCGGCCGAATTACTGACCCGCCTGCAAATTACTATGGAACGGGATACTTACCAACCAGTCGGCAATTGATCAGAGTATCAGTAGGTATATTCTATTGGTATACCTGCTGATATTTCATTCAGGCTTAAGGGATCACTTTTTTGCGGCGGAATTCATCAAAGAGATCCACAAACATTTGTTCGGTATCTATATACTCATGAAAGCCAAAGCGGCGTGCTTTGGAACCATCGGCAAAAAAGTCATAGTCCCAGGAGAAAACAAAATCGCCAAAACCCCAGTAAGAAACATCTTCGTATCGATGTTTTTCGAGCCCGTACTTTTCCTGTATCTTTTCCCACAGTGGCGCTTTATCAGCCATTACCGTTTGCAAAGGCATTTGCAGTGGAGGCGCAATTTCAATATCAAAATAGCATGCAATTTTAGGCCACATTTCGTTCCACCTGAACAGGTCACCATTGTTAATGTTAAAGGCCTGATTAGCACAGTTTGGGCTTGTCGCTGCCCATAAAGTAGCTTTTGCCAACAGCCCGGCATCGGTCATTTCCATCAATTTATCATAAGCGCCCGGCTTACCCGGAAAGCGTAAAGGGATCCCCAGCTCTTTAGAAATAGTAGCATAAACAGCAATGAGGAGAGCCAGGTTCATGGGATTACCCAATGCAGTGCCGCCCACTACCGAAGGCCTGATGGCCGACCATGTCCAGCTTTTGCCTTGCTGCCGCTGTTCCAGAAAACTTTGCTGATCAACATTAAATTCCGGCGGCATATGACCGGCGTCGCTCTCTTTGGCCGGTGTTTTAAAAGGGCCAAGATGCGCGCCATAAACCTTATATCCCTGCATCAGGCTGATGTGCTGCAGATTTAAAGCAATAGGCTCGATAGCATCAACCACGTTAACCAGCATGGCTAAATTGGGCTCTACCAGTTCGGCCCAGGTAGGTTTATCCTGGTAGGCGGTATAAAATATATGAGTAACCGCCGATAGTGAATTGAGTTGTTTAACGGTATCCACTTTGTCGAGTAGGTTTACCGGGATATAGGTAATGTTTGTTGAAGAAGTGCCTCCCCGCCGGGATAGGCCGATAATATTCCAGTCGCCAAGTGATACAAGATGGTTAATGAGATTAGTGCCGATAACGCCGTTGGCGCCTACTATTAGTGCTGTTTTTGCAGGGTTTGAAATTTGATGGCTCATGATATTTTGTTTGTTGCTGATATCAAAATTCAGGTTTTTGAACCCTTTAACCCTGTAAAAAACAAGCATTAGTATGTAAGATCATAGGTAAAATGCAATGAAAAAAATATTTTTCAAAATACATTGTAATACGATGCTATTTGTATAGCTTTGTATTATGGAAGCCAATGTTATAGCAAAATGGGAAACGCAAATGAAAAAGGGCACGCTTGATTTCATTATACTGCTGCTTTTAAAAAAGAAAGACCAGTACGGTTACGAATTATTGGAGCATATAAAATCGGCATCGGGGTATGATATCAGCGAAGGAACCATCTACCCACTTTTAAACCGCTTAAAAGATGATCAGTTAATTGAATCAAAATGGGTGGAGATGGAAACCGGCATGCCCCGGAAATATTATAGTATCACCAGTAGCGGTCAGGCTTCGTTAGAAAAAATGACAGCATTTTGGGCCACGCTCTCCGGCAATCTTAAAAACCTTATTTAAAAATATTAAACCATGAACAAAGACACACTACTCAATGATCAGCATTATAAAGCCTATATGAAAAAGGTGCATGGCATGATCAGCAGGTTACCGAAGCATGATCAGGCAGATATTCAAAGAGAGATCAGCAGCCACATTTACGAAAGCTTAAATAATTACCCCGAAACAACGGTGGAGCAGGCCCTGGAAAACCTGGGAGAGCCACAAACGTATTTATCGGAGTGGGTAGTAACCAAAAAATTGGAAAGAGCTGTAAGTACTTTTAATCCTTTCCGCATCATCTGGGGGCTGATCACCGGGATTGTTAGGCATGGCGCATACGCGTTTAAGTATATTCTTTTTGGGTTGCTGTATTTATTTACGTTTACATTCGGCTTCCTTTGTATCGCTAAGATCATTGCGCCCAGCCATATCGGGTTATTCATCTATCCGCAAGGTTTTACTTTTGGTTTTAACAGCGATATCAGCAACGCGCATGAGGTACTTGGAGCGAAATTTATTCCCGTTTGCTTATTCATTACCATTTTGCTGTATATGATAATCACCGTTTTATTAAAGATGTCGTTATCAAAAGTTAAAGAACGACTTTTCTAAAGACGTTTTAACGAAACCAGCCGGTCTTACTCCAACCCGTATTCCTTCAGTTTTCGGTATAGAGTAGCTACCCCGATATTCAAAAGGTGGGCAGCTTCGGCGCGGTTACCATGGGTATGGTTCAGGACACGCTGAATGTGTAGCTTTTCTACAGACGACAGATCAAACGCCGATATCGGGATGCCTGTTTTTACCTGTTGCTGCTGAATTTCATAGGGTAACAAGCTCTCGTCTAAAATATGGGTATCGGTCAGGATAACCGCCCGCTCAATTACGTTTTTGAGCTCACGGATATTGCCGGGCCATGGATAATCTTCCAGTTTACGAACAAACTCCTCGCTTAGCTCATTGATCTGCTTTTTAACCTTTAAGGCAAAGTGCTGCATAAAAAACTCGGCCAGTAGCTTAATATCTTTTTTACGCTCGCGCAAGGCCGGCAGGGTGATCTGGAAAACCGAAAGTCGGTAAAACAAGTCCGACCGGAAATGGCCCTCGGCAATTTCGTTTTGCAGGTTGCGATTGGTGGCCGCCAGGATCCTTACATTTACCTGGGTAGGCTTAATATCGCCAATTTTTAAAAACTGTTGCGATTCCAGCACCCGGAGCAATTTGGCCTGTAGATCGTGGTCGAGCTCGCCTATCTCATCCAAAAAAATGGTGCCTCCATTAGCTTCCTCAAACAACCCTTTTTTGTCTTTCAGTGCCCCGGTGAATGATCCTGCCTTATGACCAAACAGTTCGCTTTCCAGCAATTCTTTAGTAAAAGCGCTACAGTTTACCGCTACGAACGATTTGGTATTGCGATTACTGGCCTGGTGAATAGCTTCGGCAAAAATTTCCTTACCGGTACCCGTCTCCCCCAGTAGCAAAACAGTAGTATCGGTTAAAGCTACTTTTTGTGCCAGCTTGATCACATCGCTAATGGCCGTTGATCTGCCAATGAGCCTGTCAAACCCAAACTTATCATTCAGCTTGCTTTGCAGCTCCATAACGGTTTGCTGCAACATAGCCTTATCCATAGCCTTGCTTACCAAGGGGATGATCTTTTCGTTATCATCACCTTTGGTGATATAATCAAAAGCCCCGGCTTTGATGGCTTTTACGCCATCGTTAATGGTACCGTAGGCTGTTAGTACAATAATTTCTGTTGAAGGGTAATTCTTCTTGATGGTTTCTGACAGCGTGATGCCATCGGTATCAGGTAGCTTTACATCACTGAGTACCACATGTATATATTCCTGCTGCAATTTGCGCAGACCTTCCTTGCCATTAGCAGCGGTGAAAACCTCGTGCCCTTCCAGTTGCAGGATACGGGCAAGCAGGTTGCGCAACCGTTCCTCGTCATCAATAATTAAGAGCTTACCTTTTTGCATCCTTCAGATGTGCCGATTTTAGATGTGCAAATGTGCAGATAGATGTGCAGATGTGCAAATTTCAAATGTGCAGATTTTAAATAGCTAAAATCATTTGCACACCCGCACATTTGAAATCTGCACATCAATTCACTTACCATGCCCTTGCCCGGCGGGTGGCGCGCATCAACTGGCGGTGCCTTTTGGCTTCATAATAATCGTTGGTTACCAGTATGGAATGTATCACACCCGGTACCCAGAAACACAGGGTTAAAAATATATTCAATATAAATGCTCCAATACGGCCGGTGGTCAGGATGGCCAGCGGAGGCAGTAAAAAACATAAAAAATATCTCATGGCGCTAAAATTTAAATCAACCGATACACCGTATCATAACGTTTAGACCGCGAAACTATTTTTTTGTTACTGCTGCTATTAATCGCGCAGGTTTAGCGGCAGCTGATCGCCAAAAAACAGGGCTTTTAGTTCTGTAGCATCGTTAGGCTTCATTTTTCCGCCTAGTATTAAACGTAATTGCCGGCGACGCAGTGCGCCTTCAAAATAGGTTATTTCTTCCTCGGTTTCGGGTATTAGTGCAGGTACTGTTGTTTTTTGTCCTTCGCTATCCAGGGCTACAAAAGTATAGTAAGCCTCGTTGCTTTTTACACGGGTACCAGAGGGGATGTTTTGCGCCCATACGTCCATCCTTACTTCAACAGAAGTGGTGAACGCACGGGTTACCTTAGCCTCGATACTGATCACATCTCCCAGTTTTATTGGCGCCTGGAATGATACATTATCAACCGAAGCGGTCACCACAATACGGTTGCAATGTTTTTGCGCGGATATGGCTGCGGCAATATCCATCCAGTGCAGCAGGCGCCCACCCATCAGGTTGTTTAAAGTATTGGTATCATTGGGTAATACCAGTTCATTCATGATGGTATATGATTCTTTGGGCGATTTTCCGGTCATGTGCTAAATTTTATACAAAGGTAGGCAATAAGTCCCGGTTAGGCTAAATCACAAAGATCAATTAAAGGGCTTTGTTTATTTTTTTGCCATCAGTTCATGGGTCGCCTTACCATCTTTGATGCCGATTTTTACAACATCCTTAGCAACGTGATAAGCCAACACACAGAATGCGATAATGGCGGTACGGGCAATATTCTTTGGTTTGTTCATAGCCACAATTTATGAAATATTATTCTTTAAATGAATATGTTGTCAATTATTTCTTCACTGTATTAAGTTCGCCAAAACCAACCAGTTCATCCCAGCGGGCTGTAGGCGGGCGGTAGTAAATGAGCAACTGGTAATCATTTTCTGTTTCAAAGTGGCTGCCTTCCAGCGGTATATCACTGGCCTTTTTGGTGGCATTATCATACCAGACATAGGCATAATCATATACACCCTGCTTCAGGAGCAGATTGATGTGGTATTTACCATCCTCGCCAAACGTTAACTTGCTGCGCTCATCCAGCTTATAATCATTAAAGGCGCCCACGATGTACGGGCTACCCTCTGATTGAGGCTTATAAGCAGCAAGGCCAAAATAAATGTGCGCATAATCGGCGTCTATGCGTGGGTCGCTGCCATCCTGGTTCAGGACAAAAAATTTACCATCATTATCATACAGCAATATATAATCCGGACTATAACGAATGGGGTCGGTGAGCAGCACTACGTTATTAGCCGTATCTTTTATAATACGGGCAATGCGCTGGGAATTAAGCTTTAAGGTACGGGTATCAAACAGCCTGAACTCGTTACGCCCCGGAAAATCATTGATCGATACATCGTTATAAACCAATTGCGTACCACGCACATAGGTTGGCTGCGTATTTAAAATGCCGGTTTGGGTACGCGCGTTTTGCATCAGTAAAGCGCGGATCTCGAACGAAGGGTTTTGCACCGGTAAGCCGGTATAGTCCACCGTAAAATTTACCTTTTGATTGGTTTTACGGGCCTGTACATCGGGCGAAGTGCCGATGGTAGCCGCTATAGCCACTCTTTTGCCTACCACATATAAACGGCGGGTAAGTACCAGTTTTGACTGATCGCCATTTTCATAAACCTTCAGTATGTAATTGCCTGATATTTTGGGTGCTATGTTGTTATTGGGCAGCTTGAGCTCATAGTGCGTATATTTTTGAATAGTACCGGTGGAGTAGGTATAGGTATACAAGCGGTCGTCGGTAAAGCTTTGCAGATACTCGGCGGTAGACAGGTTCGACGAGTTCCAGCGGGTATCGCAGTGCTCAATGGTATAATAGTAATTACGACTTCCCCCACGCAGATCATCAAAAGCCAACGTTACTTTTTCTGTTGACCCTAAGGCGATTACAGGGAAAGAACCTTGCTTTTGGGTATTGTAGAATTCCACGCTTTTGATAGCGGAATCGTACACATTGTTATCATAAGGCGATTGCGCGAATCCCCGCAGGGTGACGAATAAGAGAACCAATAGGTAGTAATGTTTTCTCATTTTATTTAAACTTATTTTATTGACTGATCCCTGACAGGATTGGCGTGGCGAAATTTAAGAAATTCCGGAACAGAAATAACCGGGTACTGCGCATTTAAAAAATTATCCTTTCAGGAAACCTTTTTAAACCTTGAATTTTAACACTTTTCTGTACGAAAACAGCGTAAAATGGTTCAAAAATGGACTCAAAACCATCGATTTTAACACTTTTTAACAAATTTTAACACGGTTTTGAGTGGTTTTTAAAACTTTAAAAAGTATTAAGTAATTGATTGTCAAATAACTACATGTAAAATGGTCGGTTTTTGACCTTGTTTTGCTCTTAATAAAACAGCCCGGCTACCTGTTTAAAGGCAGCCGGGCTGTTGTTATATAAATATACGAAAATTTGTCTCAACCACAAATGACAGATGTGGAGGAGGGAGGGAGCCTTAGATTAAAAACGCGTCATTGCGAGCGATAGCGTGGCAATCCCCTACTTACAGAGCGGACCTGCTAATCGGGGATTATTAATGTTGTGTTTATTTTATTGATATTAATGAGCTCCCTCCGGTCGGTTGTCTTCGTACCTCGCAATGACGTGTGGATGTATTTCTATTACTCCCCCTCACCGCAAATCGGCCGAGATGTTGAATATCTGTATAAAATACATTTAATAAATTTTGATATATCTGTTTATATCATTGATTATTTGCATGTTAAGATAACATAATAGATTGCTTATATCAGTTACTAATAGCCGTAAGCAGTATTATAGTTTTATAACGTGAAAAAAATAAGCAGCAATAACTACACATTGACTGCTCATACCAATTAACCTGTAACCAATAAAGTTTCCTGCTATGAAACAATTTTACAAACTCTCCCCTGGTGGCTATGCTTTGCGCCAAAAAATCATGTATGTTGAATTGGCTGTGCTGATGATATGGCCATCGCGGCAAAATATCAAAACCTAAAGCCCATATTATTTATACATGGTGAGCAGTATGTTTATACGTCGACTGCTTAAATCAATTAACCTGTAACCAATTAATTTTCCTGCTATGAAACAGATTTGCACCCCGCCTTCTGCTGGCCACGCTTTGCGCCAAAAAATCATTGATATGGTATATCGACTGTATTTATGGCGATATAGTTAAACGCAAAAAAACTAAGAAACCTTCATTATTTACACCTGATGAGCAGCCATATCTGTATATGGACTGCTCCAATCAATTAACCTGTAACCAATAAATTTCCTGCTATGAAACAAGTTTTTCCCCTATCTTTCAGAGGCCCTGCCCTGGGCCTGAAGATCATGTATGTTGCATTGGCTGTATTAATGGCCATGACCATGCAAGTCAACGCAAAGAGCCTGCGAACCCTGCATTACTCAGCTATATTGCCTATTGATGTACACGGCAAAGTTTTAGATGAGAATGGCCTTGGGATACCCGGAGCAACTATTAAAGTAAAGAATGTTGACAAAGCCGCGATAACGGATACGGAAGGTAACTTTAGCCTGAAAGGGCTTCCCGATGATGCTATTTTGGTTGTTTCCTATGTGGGCTACATTACACAAGAAGTAAAAACCGGTCCGGGAAACCTGCTGATCAAACTCGTACCGCAATCAAAAAAATTAGATGAGGTTGTTGTGATAGGGTACGGAACGGTTAAAAAATCAGACTTAACCGGGTCGGTCGGCACGGTAAAAGCCGAAACATTACAGGAGCGCCCGGTATCATCCTTAAACCAGGGCTTGTCTGGTCGTGTATCGGGTGTCAATGTATCCTCCAACTCCGGCAGACCTGGCGCCAGGTCTAATATCCGGATCCGTGGTTCCAGTTCGCTAAGCGTTTCTAATAACCCCTTATACGTAATAGACGGGGTGATACTAAACCCGGTTGATCTGCGTAACGGCAGTACGCCGATAGATTACCTTAACCCTAATGATATCGCCTCCATCGAGGTATTAAAAGATGCTTCATCCACCGCTATTTACGGCGCACGTGGAGCCAATGGCGTGATCCTGGTGACCACCAAACGCGGAACTTCGGGTGGTGGCAAAATTACTTATGATCCTGATTTTAGCATAGGTGTACTGCCTAAAAAACTGGCGGTGCTCAATTCCAAAGAGTTTTTGGCCGTAGAGGATCTGGCTTACGCTAACGCGCAAAAATATGATCCTATTGGCTGGGCCACCGGTACTAAATATACCAACCCCAAAACCAAGCGCACCAACCCTAAATTATTTGATGCCAACGGCAACCCTTTATATGATACCGATTGGCAGGAAGAAGCCTTTCAAAAGGCCTTTACGCAAAACCATCAGTTGGGTATTACAGATGGCGACGAAAAAAGAAGCATAGGCGCTTTTTTAAACTATCGTAAGCAGGAGGGCCTTGCAAAGGGTTCATGGCAAAAAAGATTTGCCGGTCGTTTTGTATTTGACAGCCAGATAAAAAGCTGGATAAAGATTGGCGGTACCCTGAGTTACACCAACCAGGACGATAAGCAGGTTGATCAGCTCGACGGCGGCGGTATTACCATGATGCGCCAGGTGATAGAAGAACTGCCTATTATCCCGGTAAGGTATGCCGATGGAAGCTGGGCAAGCAACAGGGATTATCCGGGAATGGAAGGTGGTGATAACCCTTTACGGATAGCTGCCGATAGGATATCACTTTTGCATACCCAGACTTTGCTTGGCGACATGTCTGCCAATATTCACCTGGCCCCGGGATTGGATTTTAAATCCACCGTTGGTGTAAATATTATTAACCAGCGGGAGGATTATTCTGCCGTGAAAGGAATGCAATATATATCGGATAACGGCGATGCCTCTGTCAATAATAATCGGTACAATTCCTGGCAATTTGAAAACTACCTGACTTATAATAAACGGTTTGCCAAAATACATGCAGTAACCGCCATGGGTGGTGTGTCATGGCAACATGTTGACCGGTTTGAAGACCAGGCAAGCACGCAGGGTTTTACCGATCCCTATTTTCAGTTTAATAATCTCGGCGCAGGATCAAGCCCCCAGGCCCCTTATTCAAATGCGCAGGCGTATGGTTTGAACTCTTATTTTGCCCGTGTCAACTACGGTTTTCGCGACAAGTATTTAGTCACCTTCACCGGCCGTTATGATGGTTCTTCAAAATTTGGGACCGCTAATCAATATGCTTTCTTTCCTTCGGCGGCCCTTGCCTGGCGGGTAATGGAAGAGGACTTTATGAAAAATATCCCGGCTATTTCCAATTTGAAACTCCGGGCCAGTTATGGCGCTACCGGTAACTCCGAAATTCCGGCCTATAGGGCGCTGGCCGGCCTGGGCAATTATAATGTTATTTTTAATGGCGAACGCAATATTGGCGTAGGCACCAACCGGGTAGCCAACTCTACCTTGCAATGGGAAAAAACAAAACAATTGGATTTTGGTATGGAGTTGGGCCTGTTCAACAATAGGCTGAACCTGGAGCTTGATCTGTATCGCCGGAAAGTGGATGGTATGTTGCTGGATGCTCCCTTGCCATTCTCCAGCGGTTACGGCAGCGTTTACTCCAATGTGGGTAGCATGGAGAACAAAGGGATCGAGTTTACCCTTAACTCTACCAATATTAAAACCAGGGATTTCACCTGGAGCACTACCTTCAATATCTCCGTTAATAAAAACAAAGTGCTTGCCCTGGCCAATGGTAATGCCGATATATTATCGGGCAATGGTATCATCAGGGTTGGTCAGCCTGTAGGCTCTTTCTTTGGTCGGGTTAGTCTGGGAACCTGGGGAACCGCCGAGGCCGCAGAAGCCAAGAAATATGGCATGTTACCGGGTGATATCAAGTATAAAGACCTGAATAATGACGGTACGATAAACGATCTGGACAGGACTATCATCGGAAAGGGGATACCTGATGGTTTTGGTACTTTCCTGAATACTTTCCAATATAAAGCCTGGTCGCTCACGGTCGATCTGCAATATACGTATGGTAATGATGTACTGGACCGGAGCATCCATTCGGCCGAAGACAGGCAGGGTATCGCCAACAGCTACAAAACAGTGCTGAACGCCTGGACAGAAACAAACCAGAATACCCCCATCGCGCAGATCCGCCCCATCAATGCGTATTACACCACCAATAACGATAGCCATAAGGTAACCGACGGCTCATTTATCCGTGGACGCAATTTGTTACTGGCCTATACCTTTCCGTCAAAAACTATTTCGAAACTAAAGTTGAGCCGTTTGAGGATCTATGGTTCGGTTCAGAATTTTTTCGTGGCCACCAAGTATAAAGGATATGATCCGGAGGTTTCTAACTCCAGCGCGCCTTTTGACCAGGGCTTAACCTTGTATGATTATCCAAAGCCAAGGGTATTCCTGGTTGGTTTAAACATCGGATTATAATTTATCGCAAAATTTAAGAGAAAAATCATGAAAACTATCATAAAAAAATACGGGTTACTGGCATTAACAGTTGGTACGTTGGGAGTTACCGGTTGTAAGAAATTTTTAAATGAAACCGACAAGAGTAATTTTACGATTGATAATTATTTTACCAAGCCTGAGCATGCCCGCAGTTCGGTAAATGCTATTTATGCCAGCCTGCGTGATCCCATGAGCAGCGGTTTTGGCGGCGGCGCATGGACAATGACAGAATTTGCGACCGGTCAGGCCGCTACCGACCTGGGGCAGGCCGTTGACAGCTATTTTGTAAAAGACCTGCGCAATACCGCCGATAACGCTTACGGATTGAGTTACTGGCAAAACTATTATAAAGGCATTGGCAATGCTAATTTGTCTATCGCCAAAATTCCGGGAATTGCAATGGATGCCGCCGAGTCGAAAAGACTGTTAGGCGAAGCTCATTTTTTGCGCGCCTGGTACTATTTTACACTGGTGCAGCTGTTTGGCAATATCCCCCTGATTACTGAACCTGTTGATCTGACATCAACACAGTTACGCCCGAAGCAGGCAGCCCCGGAAGATGTTTACAAAGTGATTGTAGATGACCTGAAAACTGCCGAAGCCTCCGGCTTACCCTGGACTGATGTCAGTGGGAAGGTAAGTTTGGGCGCCGTAAAATCGTTACTGGCTAAAGTATATCTCACCATGGCCGGTTTCCCCCTGCAAAAAGGCGCGGAGTATTATGACCTGGCATCCAAAAAAGCAGAAGAGGTATTGGATTCCAAACAGTTTAAATTGTTTACCACCTATAACGATCTGCATAACCCGGCGAAGAAAAATGTGGACGAGAACATTTTCATGATCCAGTATAAAACACAGATCATCCCCGGAAACTGGCAGGAATTGATTATCCCTTATAACAAAAACATTTCGGCCTATTCCAGCGAAACCGGTGGGATTTATGCTACCGGGGCCTTTGTGAACTCTTATGATCCTGCTGATCTGCGCGCCAAAGAAGGTCAGTTCTTTTTTACCAAATTTACTAATCAGGATGATAGAAGTAAGGTTGTTGACCTGGGCGGATATTTTATTTATAAGATTTTTGATGTGGTTGCACAAACAACTACGGCCAATAGTGATCTGAACTGGTCGCTCATCCGTTATGCCGATGTGCTGCTTATTTATGCCGAGGCATCCAATGAAGTTAGCGGGCCTGTTGCAAAAGCGTATGACGCGGTTAACCAGGTAAGAACAAGAGCAACTTTACCTAACCTGACAGGCTTATCAAAAGACCAGTTCCGCGAAGCCATTTGGCGCGAACGCTGGTATGAACTATGCTTTGAAAATATCACCTGGTTTGATATGGCACGCCTTCGTAAAGCATTTAATGTGGATACTAAAGGCTTTGATAATTATGTTGGCCATAAGTTTTCATACGGACCGGTTTTAACCGACAGGGAGCTTTTATTCCCGATACCAAGCCGGGAACTAAGAAATAACCCTAACCTGGTACCCACCAAAGGATAT
This sequence comes from Mucilaginibacter sp. BGA-UO-ETr-C110, assembly GCF_059567985.1. Taxonomy (NCBI): domain Bacteria; kingdom Pseudomonadati; phylum Bacteroidota; class Sphingobacteriia; order Sphingobacteriales; family Sphingobacteriaceae; genus Mucilaginibacter; species Mucilaginibacter sp. BGA-UO-ETr-C110. The sequence goes on along the minus strand of NZ_JCAQPB010000002.1, from coordinate 4,315,182 downwards.
TAATTAGTGAGTGGTAAAGTAAGCCTTCCGAAGTTTTCAAAACTTCGGAAGGCTTTTAAAAAGTAAAAAGGCCTGTCAGTCTGAGCTTGTCGAAGACTCGCGCGTAGAGGCCTGCCCACCATGGTTCGACGGGCTCACCATGACACCCTTTTTCAGCCTTGCGCTCGTTTGCAACGAGTGCTTACCATGGGTTTGCGTTTAAAACGCAAGGGCGATGCAATCGCCTTTCCACAATAAGCACTCGTTGCAAACGAGCGCAAGTGGAAGATTTTAATGAATTAGTGATTTGCAAAAAAGCCTTCTGAAGTTTTCAAAACTTCGGAAGGCTTTTAGAAAGGTTAACCTGATGTTCCCCCTTCAGGGGGTTAGGGGGTTACGCCTCCAGCTCGAGGATCTGCTCGGCTAGTGCTTCCCATTTTTGCTGAACCTGCTTTAGTTCGGCTTGTTTTTGGGAATAGCTCGCGTTGGTATCTTTTAATTTGTTGTTATCGGTATAAATTTTATCATCGGCCAGTTGGGCTTCCAGTTGCTTTACGGTTTTTTCCAGGTCGGCAATTTGTTCTTCCATTTTGGCGAGGTCCTGGTTTAGCTTTTTAAGCTGCTGGTGTTTATTTTCGCCTTGTGGCTGTTTAACCGGTTCAGGCTTTTTCTCTTCCTTTTTAGGTTGAGGTGCAGCAGGTATTGCGGTTTTAGGTTCCAACTTGCGTTTAGCTGCCCATTCATCATACTCGGCATAGGTACCCGGGTAAATTTTGATCTTCTGATCTTCAATAAACCAGATCTTATTGGCCACGTTATCCAGGAAAAACCTGTCGTGCGATACCACGATGAACGTACCTTCATATTGCTCCAGCGCCTGGATCAGGATGTTTACCGATTGCATATCAAGGTGGTTGGTGGGCTCATCCAGTACCAGGAAGTTGGCATCGGCAGTAAGCGCTTTGGCCAAAGCCACACGTGATTTTTCACCACCCGATAATACTTTGATCTTTTTAAACACATCATCGCCGGTAAACAGGAACGAACCTAAAATGGTACGTAATTCCGTATCGGTATGTTTTGGAGCAAAAGCCTGTAACTCTTGTAAAACCTGATTTTCCAGGTGCAGGGATTCCAACTGGTGCTGGGCAAAAAATGTAGTGCTTACATTATGCCCGGTAGTTACTTTACCTTTATAATCGTGATCGGCCGAAGCGATGATCCGCAACAGGGTCGATTTACCTTTACCGTTGGCACCGATCAGTGCAATTTTGTCGCCTTTTTCAATTACCGCTTCACCGCCATTCAAAATATCAATTGCAGGATATTTTTTGACAATATCTTCCAGGGTGATCACGTGCCTGCCCGATTGTTTAGAGAAACGGAAGGCGAAGTTAACTGATGGATTATCATCATCCACATCATCCACACGCTCCATTTTATCCAGCATTTTGATACGCGATTGCGCCATTTTTGCTTTGGATGCCTTAGCACGGAAACGCTCGATCAAGCGCTCTTCCTGTTTTATTTTTGATTGCTGGTTTTTGAACTCGCCACGCTGAATTTCTTCGCGCTGGGCTTTCTCTTCCAGGTAAAAAGTATAGTTACCCGCGTAAACGGTCAGTTTTCCTTTACGTGATTCTACCGTACGGTTAATTACTTTATCCAGGAACCACCTATCGTGTGATACAATGATGATAGCGCCGTTAAATGCTTTCAGATAATCTTCCAGCCATTGGATAGATGGTAAGTCCAAGTGGTTGGTAGGCTCATCCAGCAACAGGATATCGGGAGCCTGTAATAATATTTTGGCCAGCATTACCCGCATGCGCCATCCACCCGAAAAGGTGTTAAGCTTACGTGCGCAATCGCTGTCGCTAAAGCCCAAGCCGGCTAAAATTTCGCGTGCCTTGTATTCAATGTTATAACCATCAAGCAGTTCAAACTCATGTTGTTTGTCGCTCAGCTTGTGTAAAAGATCTTCGGTATAATCGGTTTCCAGCTTTTTAAGCAGGTTCTCGATCTCGTCGTGCAGCTGGTTCTGGCGTTCAAAAGCCTCCATAGCCACATGCACAATAGTTTTATCAGATGAGTATGACAGCAAATCCTGGTTAAGGTAACCCATGGTAAGGTCCTTAGCCATTGATATGGTGCCCGATGTAGGTTTATAGTCGCCTACAATAATTTTCAGAAGGGTAGTTTTCCCGGTTCCATTGGCACCTATTAAACCAATTTTTTCACCGGGTTTTATATGCCAGTTGGCTTCATCGTAAAGGGCCCGCGCACCAATCTCAAACGTAAGGTTATTTATAGCAATCATTTGCGCGCAAAGATACGATTTTTGAGCTTAAAGCCGAAGGCCGAAAGCGAAGACCAGAAAGAGTAATATCGAACATCGAATTTTGAATTTCAAATGACGAAGTAGAAGAGTTTTCTTACCTCAATATTCAAAATTCAGCATTCATTATTCGATATCAAAAATCATTTATTTTTTGTCCTTGCTCCTTAATCCAAAAATCTTTTATCCCACAACTGCTTTAAGCCATGTTTGTGCCATGAGGGCTTCGCCGGGTACACTGGGGTGTACGCCATCCATGCTCCAGTAGGGTGCGGGGGCTATTTCCAGCGCTTTATCAAACGCGGCCTGGTAGGGTACAAAAACGGTTCCGAATTCGGTGGCGATATCGCGCGCGGCCTTGCGGAACAGGTCAAACGTAGGGTACCATTTATCGTCGACCGCCCGTACACCTTTGGTGGCAAAAGGCTCGCAGATCACCAGTTTAACATCGGGCAACGTTTGTTTGGTAAGGGTAAGTAGTTTTTTATAGTCGGCGATGTAAGTATCAATGGTGCCGGTGTAGCCGTTGGTAAGGGTATGCCAAAAATCGTTCACGCCGATGTGGATGCTCAGGATATTAGGTTTCAGGTCCAGGCAATCGCTGGTCCAGCGCTCGGCCAGTTGATAAACCTTATTGCCGCTGATGCCCTTGTTATATATTTTCAGGTCTTTGCTGGCATGGTCTATCAATAGTTTCGACGCGGTGATCAGGGCATAGCCTGATCCCAGGGCGCCGGTGGTATTAGGTTCAGTTTTTTTATGATCTCGGCCCCAGTCGGTAATGGAATCACCCTGGAATAGGATCACGTCGCCGGTATTGAATTTTAATTTAGGCGCGCTTTTTTCGGTAGCCAATGCTGCCGATACAATTTGCGGGATCCCCACCGAGGCTATAGAACCCACGGCAGCGGTTTTAAGAAAATTACGACGCCCCTGTTTAAAAGTGTCTCTTAATGCTTTCCTGATCATTTTTGGATTTATTTTAGGCATAACTGAATTCCCGAAAATACAGATTTGCTGTGTTTTTTTTAACACATTGCCGTTTTTGTATCATGAATTTTATAATTAGTATCATGGTGGTTGAAAAATCCTAAAATTCTGGTTTACACACATAAAGGAATGTGCTAACTTCGCGGCATGTATTTTTTATTAAAACCCATCCTGTTCCAGTTCGATCCCGAAAAAGTACATTATTTTGTAACCCGTAACTTAAAACGGTTCAATCGTTTTCCGGGCGGCGCTGCCTTGAGCAGGGCTATTTGGGATGTCAACAACCCTCGATTGGAAAAAGAGGTGTTTGGCCTCAGGTTTAAAAATCCGGTAGGTCTGGCAGCTGGTTTTGATAAAAATGCCGAACTCATGGGCGAAATGGCCAACATGGGCTTTGGTTTTGTGGAGATAGGCACCGTTACCCCACTGCCACAGCCTGGGAACCCTAAAACACGGATGTTTCGTTTACCATCTGATGGTGCGCTCATCAACCGCATGGGTTTTAACAACTTTGGTGTTGATGTAGCGGGCGAGCGCATAGCCGCTTTCCGCAGAAACGCTAAAGGTGCCCAAAAGGAACTCATCATTGGCGGCAACATCGGCAAAAACAAGGTTACCCCCAACGAAGAGGCTGTTAACGATTATATCAAATGTTTTGACCGCCTGTTTGATGTGGTTGATTATTTTGTGGTGAACGTAAGCTCTCCTAATACACCGGGCTTGCGCGAATTGCAGGAAAAGGAACCCCTGATGCACTTGCTGAACACCCTGCAACAACGCAATTCAAAAAATGGCATCAGCAGGCCTATTCTGCTAAAAATAGCCCCCGACCTGACCGACTCACAACTGGATGATATTGTTGATATTGTACAGCAAACCGGCATAGCGGGTATTATTGCAACTAATACGACCATCAGTCGCGAAAACTTAACTGCTGCAGAAAGTTTAAAGAATGAAGCTGGCGGATTGAGCGGTAAGCCCCTCACCAAACGTTCGACCGAGGTGATCAGGTACCTGCACCAGAAATCAAAGGGATCGTTCCCCATCATTGGTGTAGGCGGCATACACTCTGCTGACGACGCGGTGGAAAAGTTACAGGCCGGCGCATCGCTGGTACAACTGTACACCGGCTTTATTTATGAAGGCCCGGGATTGATAGGCAGGATCAATAAGAAGCTGCTGACTATTTAATTAAAGATTTTTCTTCCGTAGAGACACATATTTGTGTCTCTTTTTGTTGAGGTTTAATTCTCATTATTTTTGATCTGTGTACGAGAGACGCAAATATGCGTCTCTACAGAAAATAAAAAGTGGCTGTCACCCTGAGCCTGTCGAAGGGCGTGCGCAGAGGCCTGCCCACCATGCTTCGACGGAGCTCAGCATAACACGCTCCTGGATTTCATGCATAAAAAAATCCTGCCGGTTTCTGAAACCAGCAGGATTTATAAGATCTTTTCAAGCACCATTAAGCGCTTAAAAACAGAAAAAATTATTTTGCAGCAGCGATAGCTTTTGCTAAAACTTCGTTGTTTTTAGCGATCTGGCTGTGTTTTGACTCAGCAGAACGGCTTCCGTACTCCAGGTTAGTAGCCAGTTTCAAAAACTGAACTTCTAAGCGTGAAGTGGTTTTGTTTTTTCTATCTTTTCTTTTTAAACGAGTAACGCCCATGGTGTTGTTATTTTAATTTTTTTAATACCCTTGAGGTCGGGAGCGGATTCGAACCGCTGTAAAAGGTTTTGCAGACCTCTGCCTAGCCACTCGGCCACCCGACCATTTTTTAAGGACTGCAAAAATAGTAATTTATTTTTTGGAAAGCCAACATTTATTTCATTGAATTTCTTTTTATCTCAGAACATAGTATCGCTGTGGCAATTGCCACGTTTAATGATTCTGCATTACCGGCCTTGGGGATGGTTACGGCGCTGGTTATCAATTGTTCAACCGGGGCACTTATGCCGTTCCCTTCGTTACCCATCATCAGAAGTCCTTCGCTGCCAAAATCGGTATTATACATATTTTCACCATTGAGCATGGCGCCAAATATGGGCAGCTTGATCTGCGGCAGCACGGTTAACAGATCGGCATAATGTACGTTGACACGTGCCAGCGAGCCCATGGTGGCCTGCACCACTTTGGGGTTGTACACATCAACGGTATCTTCAGAGCAAATGATATCCTGTATGCCAAACCAATCGGCCGTGCGGATAATGGTGCCCATATTGCCCGGATCCTGTATGCTATCCAGCACCAGCGAAAACTTTTTTTCGAGCGCTTTATAATTTAATACCGGCCATATTGGTATCTTGACCAAACCAATTACCTCTTGCGGTGTTTTCAGTGAGCTGATTTTTTGGAGTTCATTTAATGAAATTTCCTGAAAGTTTATTTTTCGGGATAAATTCAGCAATTTTGGAGCAATTGCAGGGGTATGGTATATGGTATCAACCTGGTAAGCAGAGTTTATAAATTCCGTAACTGATTTGTAACCCTCAACCATAAATAAACCATGTTCCCTGCGAAACTTTTTATGTTGTAAGGATGATAATAAACTGATTTGTGATTTTGAAAGCATATATAAACCCTGCTGTTTTCCGCCTTACAATATTAAGTATTTTGCTGCTCATTATCGGATCGGGCTGCAGTAGTACCCGTGGTTTGAAAAAAGACCAGGTAATAGTACGCAAAATTACTATTCAAGGCATTGATAAAGAATTTGCCGAAACTGCTGTAAATTATGTAGATAAAGAACAGCAGCCCAACAACTGGCTCAACCTGCAATTTTATTATACCTTTAATAAAACCGGCAAGCGTAATTTTGGTGAAGCTCCATCCATTCTGGATAGTAACCTGGTTGAGTTTTCCCGTTTCCAGATAGAAAGATATATCCAGAACCGCGGCTACTTGAAGGCTAAGGTAAAGGACAGCATTGTTGTTAAAAAACAAAAAGCAGAATTGGTTTTTACCGCCCAGGAGGGCCCCATGTTCCGGGTCCGTAAGGTAACGGATAGCATTGCAGATAAAAACATTAAGAACTTATATAATGCCAACCGTAACAAAATATCCCACATTTCGCCCGGGGCACGTTATGATGCCGATAGCCTGGCCCATGACCGGGATGAGCTTTACGCGCTGATGAAACGGAATGGCTACTTTGATTTTTACAGGCAATACATCAGTTTTGATTACGATTCCACCTTTAATAATAGTGTGGTTGATATTAAAATGATCATTGATAATCCGCCAGGTAAAAAGGAGCATCCGGTTTATACCATCAATAATACGTTGGTCACCATTTCACGAAGTAGCGGGCGCACACCCGGTAAAGCAGATACCCTGCAGGTTGATTCGCAGTTCAGATTTGTTGATTTCTCGGGTCGCTTTAAGCCACGGGTAGTAAAGGATTATACCTTTCAGCGCAAAGGCGATCTTTATAATATAGATAATCAAACATTAACCACTACCCGGCTTTCGGAATTAAGCGTGTTCCGTAATGTGCCCAATCCCACATATGAAAAATTGCCCGATAGCAGTAACAGGCTCAATACCAAAATTGATATAGTGCCACTCAAAAAAATGTCGGACCGGGTAGAGGGTGAGGTACTGTTTAGCGGGGGGCGTTTTGGGTATAACATAGGTAACACTTTTACTAACCGTAACCTGTTTAAACAAGCGGCTATATTACAGGTGAAATTAAACTGGAGTATTTTATTTGATAATGGGCACAGTATCCAAAACCAGGAGCTGAGAGCCGGGGTTAACCTGGTTTATCCCCGTATTTTAGCGCCATTTGATTTCCCCTTGTTAGGTAAATTCGGTGTACCACATACTACCTTTTCCAGTAACTATTCCCTGTTTTTTCAAAAAGACCTGGTTAGGCGCGAAAGTTTTATTAACTCCATCAGCTATGACTTTTTTGAAACCGGTCGTAAACAACATACTATTACACCTATCAGTATTGAATTTTCACGGGGCGTGCTCGATCCGGCTGCCAAGGATACGCTGATTAAACAAAACAGACTTGCCTACGTAAAGTTAATTGGTCGTACCACATTTACAACAGGCAGTCAGTACACATTTCAGTATAACGCCCTTGAGTTAAACTCTTATAAAAATTTTACGTATTTCCGTGGCAGTTTAGATATCGGAGGAAATTTTCTGAGTCTGGCAAGCAGTGTGTTTAATGCGCCGAAGGATGCGGATAATGAGCGTACAATTTTTGGTTATGCTTTTTCGCAATATGCCAAAACCGAATTTGATCTGCGTATCTACAAAACACTGGGAGGCGAGCGGCAATTTATATTCCGGATCAATCCGGGTATCGGTATCCCTTATGGTAATAGTGACCAGCTGATATTCGAAAAAAACTTTTATACCGGTGGCGCCAATGATATCCGTGCTTGGTTACCCCGTACGCTGGGGCCGGGGCAATTTAACCGTGGAACCTATTACGGAACCGATACCACCAATCGCACCCGCTTAAAATACCTTGATCAATTTGGTGAAATAAAAATAATTGGCAATGCCGAATACCGGTACACCATCGCTAATAACTTTTGGGGGGCCAAACTAAAAGGGGCCGTATTTATGGACGCCGGTAACGTATGGCGCCTGGGTAAGAAGGCCGAAAACCCTGGTGGCGAATTCAGGTTTGATAACTTGCTGCAGTCAACAGCTATTGGTATTGGTACAGGTTTACGGTTCGACCTCGGTTTCTTTATCTTCCGGCTCGACGCGGCATTTAAATTTAAAGACCCACAGTTTAACGGCTCAGATCAATGGGTGCTCATCAAGCACTTTGGCGAGTTATTTAAGTCGGGCGAATTTAAGGAAGCATACCTTAAAGCCAACAGCACCGGCACCGATGGCCATGGCAAAATACTCGGCGACAGCTACAACTTTATGCAGTTGAACTTTGGTATCGGGCTACCGTTTTAATTTTGAATTATGGAGTTAGTGAATTAGTAATTGAGTAAACTAACGCTCTGTCATCCTGAGGAACGAAGGATCTTCTTCCAGAGCCAGGCATGCCAACGCACATGAAGGAGAAGATTTTTCACTTTGTTCAAGAGATAGTTCTTCACTACGTTCAGAATGACAAGGAAATATATAACAAGAAAGCCTTCCTGTAAAATCAGGAAGGCTTTCTTGTTACCACATTAAATTGTTGTCATCCTGAGGAACGAAGGATCTATCTGCATGCGGATAGTGGCTTTCTGCTTTAAGCCTTCCGCTTTAAGCTTTCCTAAAACATTCCCTTCAGTCCGTCAATAATACTTTCAAAAAAGGTGGGCATACTTAGGCCGTTGTGGTAGTTAAAATACAGGAATATGCAGAATATGATCACTGCTATGATAATAAATCGCTTAAACATATAGGCCAGCAGCACCAGAGCCAATGGAATGGCCACCAGTAAGACCCAACTGATATGGAAGGGGCTTAGTTTACTATCATGCTTATAAATGTAGTACAATATGGCGTGAGTGCCGCTGTCGTTCATGTGTTTGGCATATAAAAAGGCGGAACGGTCGAGCTTGTGGCGATAAAAGGCGGTCCCTTTTTCAAATTTCAATTGTTCCTGGAAACCGTTCATCACAAAGGTGAATATCCCGTTCACATCCTCCTGTATCACGCCGGCCGTATCGGTAGCAACCACGGCAACCTCGTCAACAGCAAAAGGGTTTTCTTTTACAACAAAGTGATTTATAGCTATGGATTTTGCAAAGCCAAAGCTATGAGCGGCCGTAATAAGGCATAATAAAAGGAATAGTTTTTTCATTTTTTTAATTGGCCGGTTATGTTACCGTATAAAAATGTACGCAATAAAAATAGTGTTTTAAAGCGGTCAGTTCAAGAAATATATACTTGCATTTAATACCCCTGCAAAACTTACCCACAGCAGGTAAGGCCATAGCAGCCATCCGGCCATTTTGTTGAACTTATTGAACCATTGTATGGTAAGTATAATGCTGATCCACAATAATATAATAACAACCAACGCGCCAAATACCTCATGAAGGCCAAAAAATACGACAGACCATGATCCATTTAAAAACAATTGTATAAAATAAATGGCCCGGGTTACTTTATACACCGGTTTGCGGCTCCGGTGTTTCCAGACCAGGTAGGCGGCAATGGCTATCAGTATGTACAGACTTATCCACACCGGGGCAAATACCTGTGGCGGCGGATTAAAAGATGGCTTTTTAAGGGTGCTGTACCAACCCGCTATTTGCGGCCTGGTAAAAAGCATGGCTACAAAACCAACAGCCAGCGTGATCAGCAAGTTGATAACCAATGGAAAAAATTGAAATTTCCGAAGGGAGGCGGTTGAACTCATTTTTATTGAACCAATTAAACGCTGGTAAGTTTTAATTTACAATGCCATTATGCAGGCTTTACCGCTAAAATATTAAAATATCTTAGCTTAGCGGCCAGTGCCAATAGCGCTCAATAAAAATGATTAAAGCATATAAATTATATACCGGGGCCGATGGTAATTCGCACATTGAAACAGGTAGCGTGGCCGAAGCCCAGTTTAACCAGGCCCAGTCTGTCCGGTTCCAGGAATCGCCACCGCATTCATTCTTCGATTGGCATAACGCGCCGACCAACCAATACGTGATCACCCTGTTAGGTACATTGGAGTTTGAGACCCGTACAGGCGAAACTTTTATACTGAAACCAGGTGAAATACTGATAGCTACCGACACTACCGGCACGGCCCACAAATGGCGCCTGATCAATGACGAACCCTGGCGCCGCGTTTACGTAACGTTTGACCAGGAAAACCAGGTGAATTTTATACCGGACGCTGTTTGAGTCTTAAGTCCTTAGTCTTAAGTTGAATGTTTCTTTCCCGGACTTTGGACTACGGACTTAAGACTTAGAACTCCCTACTTAATACTATTTTATCCTCACGTAAGTGTTATTGTACCCATCGCTGATGGATATGTCATACAAAAATAGGGTGTCGTTTCTGATCAACAGGGATTGGTCAAAAGAGTTGCCTGTTTTGAATACATCAATAGTGGAGTTGCCATATTTATAGTTCCGAACGATAGAGAATTTGCCCTGCATCGCCACTGTATCTTTCCTGAAAAATCGAAAAGTGCTATCGTCATTAAATTGATATCGCTGGGTAAAGCCGGCACTTTGCGGTGTTGTGGTAAAACCACCTATACCACCTACTGATTTAACCCAGCGCCATTGCCCCACAATAGAAGTTGATGCCGGGAGTTTGCCCTTATTGCAGGAGCTTGCGCTGCATAACGTGAGCGCTATGAGTATCAAAAGAAAATGTTTCATACTGTAAGGTTTATACTCTAAATTACGAAGACGGCAGCCTAAATGATACATGCTGCTGATTTTAAACTATATAATTGTTTGTATAAATGATACCTGTTTGTAAATTACGGGCAAATTGTTTTTGTACCCTGATACCATGATTATTGTTATTCAATGTAAAGACCAGGTTGGTTTGGTAGGCTCCATAGCTACTATACTTGCCCAACACCAGCTCAATATCGTTTCCATGCGCGAACACGTGGATAAGGCCGAAGATATTTTCTTTGTACGCCTGGAAATTGAGGATGGAGATACTGACGGCTTGGAAGATACATTGAAAGGCGTATTACCTGCCGGCGCTATTATATCGGTAAATCCTACTCCGCATAAAAAAATAGTGGTGATGGTAACCAAAGAGTACCATTGCCTGGCCGATATACTGATACGTAATTACTTTAAAACCCTGGGCGCAACGGTGCAATGTGTAATTGGTAACCATGCCACCCTGCAGGATATTTGCGAGCGCTTTGATATGCCTTTTTATCACCTCTCGCACGAGCAATATGGTCGGGAAGAGCTGGAGCAGCAAATGGCCGATGTGATACAGCAGTATGCCCCGGATTATATTGTGCTGGCCAAATTCATGCGGATTTTGTCGCCGGCTTTTGTGGCCCGCTTCCCGATGCGTATCATTAATATCCACCATTCGTTTTTACCAGCATTTATCGGTGCCAATCCTTATAAACAGGCTTTTGAACGTGGTGTGAAATTGATCGGTGCTACGGCCCATTTTGTATCCAACGAGCTGGACGAAGGCCCAATCATCGCACAGCAGATCATCCCGGTAAATCATTCGTTCACGGCCGCTACCATGGTAAAAGCCGGCCAGGAAATTGAAACAGCGGTGTTGGCCAATGCTTTGAAACTGGTGATTGAGGATCGTGTTTTTGTTTACGGGAATAAAACGGTTGTTTTTGGGTAAGCAAAATGGCTGTCATGCTGAACTGCAAAACGGGGTGTCATGGTGAGCCCCGTCGAACCATGGTGTGCAGGCCCCTGCGCGCGAGTCTTCGACAAGCTCAGACTGACAGGCTTTTTTTAAGTTTTATAGTTTAATTTATTTTGGTTTAATAGAGAGCCAGGAATAAGAAGAGCAATTAATACGGAACCAAACTTCCGCCTCTCCATCTGCCCTTAAATGATAGTGGTGGATCATAAATGACCCACCACACCAGAGATATAGTTGATTAGTATAAGGCTTTTTATTCTACTACAAGCGTAGCAATGGAGTGTGGCAAGCTGGTTGTTTTAACGGCTTTGCCTTTTATCCATAAACTGTATTCAATTTTTTCGTCGGTTTTGTTCATCACCACTATGGCCAGTTTACCATCGGTATTCAGGTAAGCGGTGGTTAACAGTTTATCCCTGCTGGCTACCGCGCTTACCCGTTTGGCACCCGGACGGATAAATTTAGAGAAGTGCCCCAGGTAATAGTATGAGCTGGTGTAGATCAGGTTGCCGGTTTGTGTATCGGCATGTATCGGTGCAAAGCAAAAGTTGCCTACGTGGTTTGGTCCGCCTTTTTCATCAAGCAAAACGTTCCAATCGGTCCAGGCTACGGTACCCGCGTTGAAATCGTTGATCATAGATAGACCGTATCTTTCGCCCAGGGCCCAGTCGTTAACTTTGGCAAAATCAAATTTTTCGATACAACCTTCTGTAAAAATCAGGTTTTTATCGGGGAATGCTTCGTGCACACGACGGGTGCTTTCAAATTGCTGACCGGCGCCGGTCCAGGTCTCATACCAATGGAAACCTACACCCCAGATGTATTTAGCAGCCTCAGGATCCTCCAATATGGTGCTGGCACGTTGATAAAGCAAATCGCGGTTATGATCCCAAACAATCAGTTTCTTTTCGGCCAGGCCTTGTTTATGCAGCGTTGGGCCTAAAAAGTTCTTTACAAAATCGCGCTCTTCATCGGCAGTGAACATACATGACTCCCAGCTTTGTTTAGCCATAGGCTCGTTCTGTACCGAAAGGCCCCATACCGGGATACCTTCTTTTTCATAAGCTTTTATAAATTTCACAAAGAAATTGGCCCAGCTTTGGTCAAACTCTGGTTTCAATTTACCACCGTGCAATACATCGTTATTATCTTTCATAAAAGCCGGTGGGCTCCATGGCGAAACAAACAGGTTTAACTTGCCGCCAGCCGCAGCCATAGCCGCTTTGATAAAAGGTATACGGTAGGTTTTATCATGACTGATGTCGAATGTTTTCAGATCAGCATCGCCCTCTTTTACATAGCTGTAGCTCGCGCTCGAAAAATCGCAGCTTTGAATATTGGTGCGGGCTACGGTATAACCAATACCTTTGTCTTTATCATAATAGGCGGTTAAAAATTCTTTTTGCTTATCCTTTGGCAATTTGTAGAATACCTCGGCCGAGGCATCGGTTAAGGCGCCACCCACGCCCAGCATGGTTTGGAATGTTTTAGCCGGATCAACAAAAACGGAAACCTCGGTTTCGCCGGGTTGTGGTTTATCAGTAAATTGAAGCGTTTCGGTTGGGGTAAGCTTATAGCCCGCTTCTTTTTCAGATACAATTACCTTTACAGATTTATTGCTTACAGAAAACGGAGCTGTACCCTGGGCATTTACAGAGCCAGCTTTTACAAGGCCGCCCGCGATAAAACAGGCAATTAAAATTTTTTTCTTCATGGATTTATTTAATAGAATACCGGGTTTGAATAACGCTGAAAATGGACGTTTCCGGCAATCCAAATTTATTAAAGTTAATGAGAATAAAGCAAATAGAAGGATATAAATAATTGATTTATAATAACTTGGTATAAAATTGATACGGTTTAATACCGGACTTATTTAGCGGTAAAAAATCTCATAATCAGGCTGTTCCGATCGAAGCGCCACACGCTGAATTAAATTTTGATGCGCTTGAATGCAAAAGTTGATTGTGATTAAATTAGATCCTTTTGACAGAGTAATGGCCTCGGAATAGACATACAGAATAGATAATGAACAAAAAGGGGGTGTCACCCTGAGCTCCGTCGAAGGGTCGAGCGCAGAGGCCTGCCCACCATGGTTCGACGGAACTCACCATGACACCCTATTTGAACGAATGTCATTACTTTTGAGCCTTGATCTCTTCCTCAATCCGCAGACTTTCTTTGTGGATGGCATTCATTAGTTCGGTTACAAACGTTTCTGATAAGCCTTCCTTTTTACCGGCTTCAATGCTTTTTTCGATCACTTGTTTAAAACGGTCGGCTTGCAATGCGGGGATATTGTTCTGCGCTTTGTAAACGCCAATTTCTTTTACAACCCTTTCGCGTTCGCCCAGTAAAGCTATGAGTGCCTTATCAAGCGAATCAATTTTTTTGCGGCTTACCTGCAGGGTTTGGTCGTTGCCTTTGGAAGTTTTCATTGGTGCTGTTTGTGCGCTAACTAAACTATAACTAAACAGGGATACTAATAACAAGCCAAACACGCGGCTATATGATTTTATTTTCATGCTTTTTTAACCAATAAACCTATAAATTATTGCAAGTGTTTTCAATTAAACAAAAAAAAGCAGGTTTATCTAAACCTGCTTTTCATTTAGCTTTTATGCTTTACCGGCCATCGGCGTTGTGGCCATGTTTAATCATGTCTTTAACCGCCTGAGCTAAAAACTCCTTATCGCCGTCGTTGAGCATAGTTTGTTTCCCGCCATCATTTAATTCATAGGTGATCTTGCCGTTGTAATCACTCTCGGCAATTAACTGTTTATCGTCCCGCGAGTATTTTACATATCCGTTTGGCGAAATGCTTTTAATGCCGGTGCCGTCAGGGGTAAAATAGGTTTGCCCTACGTATTCTATTTTTACAGTAGTGCCATTTCCATTCTCCATGATAGTGGTATGTCTTTTTCCGAACCTGCAGGCTGTTACCGATAAAAGGATGCCAATAGCCGTGATCAATTGTAGTTTTTTCATGATATAAATTTTTAATGATTTAAAAGTTGTTGATTTTCCTGTAATGAAATGAGCCTGATGAGTCCTATGCTTAAACCAATGAACCAGGCAGACCAGCCCAAATGCACAAACCGTTGAATAAGGCCCGGGTATGTATTTTGAATAAAAGGCACAAAACGTAAAAATATCAGCAGCATCAGCACCAGGCTAAATAGAGAAGTTATCCTGACAGATACCAGTTCCCGTTTTCCCCGCCACAAAATGGCCACCAGCAAGGTGCCCAGGTATAATAATATAAAAACAGGACCCGAAGCCGAATGCAGGTGATTGCCTGCATGAAACATGGCTGCCCAGCCCATCATAAAAGTGAATGCAGGCAGCGTAAATACCGGGATAAGGTTAAGCCCTAATTGTTTGCAGGCGCCATAAACACCCATCATAAAAAACATACTTAAAATGGCGCTAAACATGGTAAGGGTAGCCATTAAAGGTTCAGACCGGGTGCCGGTAGCCCCAAGCTCGCTGACGGTGCCGCTCAAATGGTTATAGTTGCCATGAATAAAACCGCATAGAATGGTTGAAAGCCAAAAAACTATGGGGATAATGATGCCGGTGTATAGTAACATTTTGATGTTCATGATTGTAGCTAAGGTTAAAAATTTAAGCAAATATATATAAAACATGGTACTATACAATACATAGTACTATATATTATTAAAAATAATTAGCATGCAACCTAACTGTTTAAATGTGCGTCAAATAGAATGTGTGTTATACTATACGGATAGGGTAAATGGCTCAAAACCGGACGGCTTGTACGAATCCGAACAGCCCAATAGGTATTGTGTGTTGTTAATTACCTGTAAAGCAATTTGTTATGATAATGGCACGTATTTTATTATATGATAAGTTCTACCTAATAAATTAAGCTGTTGCCAATATGAACACAGAAGACCACATCTGGAACCTGGTGATAAAAAAGCTAACCCATGAAGCATCTGAACAGGAGCTACAGGAGTTAGATACGCTGCTTAGTGAAAATCCAGGTATTCATGACAACGTAAAGCTCATGCTTAGGTGGTGGCAGCCCGAAACCGAACAAGCGCAGGAAGGTCACAGCTATTTTCTTTTCAAAAAGATACTCGGCCGTATTAAAGAAGCCGAAGTCAATTCTCCTGCATCTGATCTTTATAAAGAAGGAGAGGCCGGTTATCCTGAGCCGGGCTTTAAAAAAAAAGTTCTAAGCAATCCAATTAATCCTTTTGTAAGCAATATCACCATGATAAAAAATTATCTAAAAATCGCGGTAAGGCAATTACTGAAACAAAAAATGTATGCGGCTATCAAAGTGGGTGGATTTGCGCTGAGCATTGCTGCCTGTTTGCTCATTGCCTTATATATACGTGAAGAACTAAGCTTTGACAAAAGCTACCCGGATGCCGACCGTATTTACAGGATTGTAGGGCAATACAATATGGACAACATTCATGAAAAAGGAGTTGATTGGCCGGCAGTGATGGGCCGAACACTTAAATCTGACTTTCCGGAAGTAGAAAAGTTTGGCAGGCTGATGCCCAACTCGCTTTTTTGGGGTGCCGGCAGTAATGAATTGAAACGGAGCGATGCGCCCGAAAATACGCATGAGGAAGGTTTTGCCTATGCCGATCAGTCGCTGATTGATATATTAAAGCTGCCTATGGTTTATGGTGACGCTGCCCACGCGCTTGCTGAGCCTTTTACCATGGTGATATCAAAAAGTAAAGCCGATAAATATTTCCCTGGTCAAAACCCGGTTGGTAAAGTCATGTACCTTAACAATAATAAAAGCAGAGCTTATAAAATTGGTGCGGTTATGCAGGATCTTCCAACTACGTCACACCTGCATGCATATAATTTTTTATTAACACTTGCTGGTGTTGAATTTTGGAAAGGCGAACAGACTACCTGGGGAGCAAGTAATTACCACGTTTACGTTACGCTAAAACCCGGAACTGATGTTGCCCGCTTTAACAAAAAGGTAACCGATGGGTTAATTAACAATTATTATATCCCGGATATGGTCAAAAATGGGGATAAAAATGCTTCGAAAATAGCAGGTGCGTTAAGCATGTATGCACAGAATATCGCCGATATCAATCTCCGGTCATATGATATCCATGATGGCATGTCGCATGGCGATATCCGTTTTATTTGGTTATTTGGAGCTGTTGCAGGCTTTATATTAGTAATAGCCTGTATCAATTTTATCAATCTTTCCACCGCCAAATCGGCCAACCGGGCCAAGGAGGTTGGTTTACGTAAGGTGGTAGGCTCACAACGCAGCGGTTTGATCCAGCAGTTTTTAACCGAGTCATTGCTGTATAGCTTTTTTTCTTTCGTGCTGGGTTTAATACTGGCGGTTATACTGCTGCCTTATTTTAATATGCTCGCCTCAAAATCATTAACCATACCCTGGCAGCAGTGGTGGTTATTACCAACGGTACTGGTATCGGCGGTTATCATTGGTATGGTTGCGGGGATTTATCCGGCATTTTATCTTTCGAGTTTTAAACCTGCGGAAGTATTAAAAGGACAACTGAGTTCTGGCAGCAAAAGTTCGGGACTGCGTAACGGATTGGTTGTTTTTCAGTTCACCACATCCATCATTTTAATCATTAGCACTTTTATTATCTATAACCAGATGCAATTCATTCTCAATAAAAAGGTTGGGTTTGAGAAAGACCAGGTGGTGATGATACAAGGCACCAATACCTTAGATAATGCGGTGAAGAACTTTAAAGATGAACTGCTAAAGCTGTCGTCAGTAAAAAGCGTTTCGATCAGCGATTTCCTGCCGGTAGCCGGTACCAAGCGTAATGGAAACCCATTTTACAATGAAGGAAAAGTTAAGACAGAAGCCTCCGTTGGCGGTCAGTTTTGGGATATTGATGCCGACTATCTAAAAACTTTTGGGATGAAGTTGGTTGCCGGTCGGAATTTTAATCCAGCCATGAAAACCGATTCGCAGGCAGTTATCATTAATCAAACCTTAGCAAAAAGACTTAATCTTAAAAATCCGATAGGTAAAAGAATTAGCAATGGCGGAGACCCAATGCTGGTGATTGGCGTAGTGCAGGATTTTAATTTCGAATCCTTGCGTGACGGGATTGAACCTTTAGTAATGCACTTAGCTAATAGCAATTCCATCGTATCGGTAAAAGTAAAAACCGGCGATATGAAAAATACGCTGGCAGAGATCACCAGAACCTGGAAAAGTTTTTCACCCAACCAGCCTATCCGTTACACTTTCATGGATGAGCGTTTTGCCAACATGTATGCCGATGTACAGCGCATGGGGCGCATATTTACCAGTTTTGCCATACTGGCTATTATCATAGCCTGTTTGGGCCTGTTTGCCCTGGCTGCCTACATGGCCGAGCAACGGAGCAAGGAGATCGGCATCCGCAAGGTATTGGGCGCAAGCATTGGCAATATCACCACGCTGTTATCCCTCAATTTTATAAAACTGGTATTTATTGCCATTATCATAGCATCGCCCATAGCCTGGTGGGCCATGACCAAGTGGCTGCAGGATTTTACCTACCGGATTCCTATTGGTTGGGAGGTATTTGTATTTGCCGGTATGGTTGCCATTAGTATTGCCCTGTTAACGGTAAGCTTTCAATCTATCAAAGCGGCTATTGCCAACCCTATCAAAAGCCTCAGAAGCGAATAACCCATCTTAACCTATCATAAAAAAACAGCCCCGATTTTATTCGGGGCTGTTCTGTTTTATATTAACCTATATTAATTAAAAGCCTGGGTTATTAGGCAATAATTTTGGATTAACATCTGTTTCCTGTTTTGGTAAAGGGAACAATAATTGTTTTTCGGCATAAGTTGCATTGAACACGGTTTTGTGTCCTACAAAATTATCCCAGTTACCGGTAACATCATTGTGTATTTTACGGGTGCGGATCATATCAAACCACATTTTATTTTCAAAGCAAAGCTCAAAATAACGTTGCAGCCATACTTCCTTCTCAAACGCATCTTGTGATAATGCACCTATTGCGGCCAGGCCGGCCCTTGCACGGATCTGGTTTACATAAGTAACTGCATTGGCGTTTGGTGAGCCTTCGGCACGGTTTGATGCCTCTGCATACATTAACATCACATCAGCCAAACGGTAAATAGTATAGTTTAAGTCGGATTTTGCCGTGTTGGTAACCGCGTTTACATCAAACCATTTATAGATGTAATGATTTTTAAACACAACTGGCGCATTTGGTGCTTTAATGGCAGGATAGCTGGTGTAAAAGAATTGTTTTTCTGCTACACGTTTATCACCCGGAGCGAACGAAGCAATAAACTGATCTGTAGGCCAAACCGATCCGTACTCGTCTGAGTATTTAGAAATACCCGAAAAGTTAGGAATAGTAAGCGCGGTAAGCGGATTGGTTTGCGGAACTGAAGCCGCGTACTGTACCTGAAAGATAAACTCGCCAAGGTTTTTGTTGGATGGGTTGATCATATCAGTGTAGTTAGGGAACAAGGAGTATTTACCGCTTTGTATTACAGCCAGTGAGCGTTTTGCCGATTCTGCATAATATTGTGCGCCACCGTTAATAGCTGCACCTGCATAGGTCAAATAAACATCGGCCAGGAGCGATTGCACCACACCCATGGTTACTCCTCCGGTTGATGTTGATACCGGCAAGGTCGATTTTTCGGCTGCTAACAGATCGGGGATAATAATCTCATCATAGATCTGTTTGGCGGGTACACGTGGCACCTGCAGATTAAGATCTTTAGGCGGTTCAGTTACTTTAGGAACAGCGCCATACATACGC
Organism: Mucilaginibacter sp. BGA-UO-ETr-C110; assembly: GCF_059567985.1. Classification (NCBI taxonomy): domain Bacteria; kingdom Pseudomonadati; phylum Bacteroidota; class Sphingobacteriia; order Sphingobacteriales; family Sphingobacteriaceae; genus Mucilaginibacter; species Mucilaginibacter sp. BGA-UO-ETr-C110. Next base: position 4,295,782 of record NZ_JCAQPB010000002.1, on the reverse strand, counting down.
ACCAGGTAAAAGTAGTAAAGAGCACGCATGGTACGGGCTTCGGCCACCATGTTGGTTTTTCCCTCTTCGGTTAATCCTGCGGCATTAATAAGCGGGATCCTTTGGATAGCCAGGTTACAGGCACCCACACCCAGGTACATTTGCTGCCACCAGGTATCAAAATAAAAAGAGGTATTGCTGTAAATAAGGGTCTGGAAGTTTACAAAGCCTGTTTGCCCCAGGTCGCTGTTGGCTTTACCGGTCATAAACTCCATCAGGTTCCAGGTATTACCACCGTATGAGCCAGACTGGCCGGCCAATAGGCCTGTTAGATTTTGATAAGATCCGTTGGCAAATGCCCGGGCCACCTTTGCGCTTGAAAGGTCGGCATCTGGCGTTAGAACTGATTTGGGATGCTCTTCCAAAAACTTTTTGCATGAGCACGCAAGTAATAAGCCCGATATGATTAATATGTTTTTTAATATTTTCATTTTAGTAATTTTTTATATGGTTACTATTATCCTTCATTGCTGTTTTTCTTTCTGATTGTGTCATACCATACTGTTTTTAAAATCCAACCTGTAAACCAAGGTTCCAGATACGTGGACGAGGGTTTGCAAAAAAGTCGATATTTTGAGTAAACGCAGGGTTTGAACCATAAGAGTTATTAAAGGTGTCAACCTCCGGATCATAACCAGTATACTTGGTGATCACAAACAGGTTTTGAACACTTGCATAGATACGGAAACGGGTTACATGCATTTTTTGCAATACAGGTGCCGGTAAGTTGTAACCGAGTACAAAGTTTTGGCCGCGTATAAATGATCCATCTTCAACCCACCAGGTATCAAAGTGCGAGTCCTGTGCATATTTATAGTTACGCACTTGCGATATCATAGTGTTCTGGTTGTTCGGGGTCCATCCGTTTAAAACTGTTTTTAAACTGTTGGAGATGGTTTGCCTGTCTTCAACCGAGTGTTTAAAGTTAGCAGCCGTATTTACACCCTGTACAAAGCGGATATCGAATGAGAAATCCCAGTTTTTGTACTTGATAGTACTGTTGAAGTTACCGGTCCATTTTGGATTTGACCGGCCGATAATACTGTAATAGTTACTACCATCGGCATTATAAATATATTTCCTGTCGCCAGCTTTTAAACCATGTTTGGCAGCTTCTGCAATATCGGCTGCATTATCACCATAGGTACCTACACGGGTCATACCGTAAAATGATCCTATTGGCGCACCAACACGTATCACATAGTTTTGCCCAAGGAAGTTAGGGCCAGGGAAAATGTCGGCGTTGCCATCATTCAGTTTGGTTACTTTGTTTTGGTTGGCGGCAAAGATGATACCGGTACTCCATTCCAGATCACTGGTTTTAACGTTAACCGTGTTAAGGCTTAACTCAATACCTGAGTTTTTCATCGAGCCTACGTTTTTGTAAACGTTGGCAGTGGTAAAACCTGCCGACCACGGAATAGGGGCCTGTAATAATACGTCGGTAGTAGTACGTTGGTAGTAATCTAAATCTAAGTTAACACGGCCATGAAACAAGCCCAGTTCGATACCGCCATCAATCTGGCGTGTTTTTTCCCATTTCAGATCAGGGTTACCCAGGTAGCTTGGCAGCAAGGAAATTACAGCTTGTCCGTTCTGCACGGTTTGTCCGGTACCATACTGGGCCAATGAGCGGTAATTACCAATTTCCTGGTTACCTGTGTAGCCAAAGCTTGCTCTTAGTTTTAAGTTAGAAACGGTTTCACTGTTTTTCAGGAAATCTTCCTGAGATACGCGCCATGCGGCACCCAATGAAGGGAAGAAAGCGAATTTATGCCCTGCGGCCGGTCTTGATGACCCATCATAACGACCGGTTGCGGTAAACAAATACTTTTCGTCGATATTATAGCTGATACGGCCATAGTATGAGTTTAACGAGCCCGGATAAAGCGCGCCCGGTGAACTTGGGTTTTCATCAGAACCTGATGCGCTTTTAACTGAACCGGCACCCAGGTTATTAAACTGGAAAAAGTCGTCAATAAAGTTTTGGGTTTCAACGTTTGATCGCTGATATACTGATCTGCTGAAAGATATACCCGCTAATGCGGTAAACCTTTGATGCTCATTGATCTTTTTGTTCCAGGTAAGATAATTTTCAGTTTGCCAGAAATAGGTGGTGTTTGAGTTAATACTGGCTATACCACCCTGATCGGCTGATAAGTGCTGCAAACCTAATGATGAGTAAAAGTTATTTTTTTGCCCAATGAGGTTGTACCCGAAATCTGTTTTAAATTCAAGCTCTGATGATATCTTAGCGGTTGCGTAAATATTACCCAATACCTGTAAGGTATTATTAATAGTATACCGTTCATTAGCTGTTTGTATTGGGTTTGGGGCGCCCTCTAAGCCAGCAATATCATAGTTGCCTGCCCAGGTTCCGTTGGGATATTTGACAGGTACAATCGGCACCTCCTCACTTACAGCCCGAGGTACGTTCAAACCACCATTGTTATCCGTTACCAAACGCTGGCGACTGAAAATACCATTGATACTGCCCCCTATTCTTAACCAATCCTTTACATCGTTATCCATTGTCATTTTGATGGAATAACGTTTAAAGTTTGATGTAGGGGTTAAGCCGTTTTGGTTAAGATAACCCAATGATAAGCTGTAAACAGATTTGTCGCTGCCACCTTGAATATTCAATTGGTGGCTTTGTGAAAACGCAGGCTTATAAGTTTCCTTTTCCCAATTGGTATCATAAATAGGATTATTACTGGTGTCAAAAAGCAATGGGAAGTTGGCATGGTTCAGGGCTTTTGCAGGTGTTTGCGTAGCGCCTGTAGGATCAAATTTTGATCCGTTTGCAAATGATTGGTTGTAAATGTCTACAAATTCTTTGGAGTTTAGTGTTGGTACATGTCGATAAAGCTCACTGAGGTTGGTGTTGGCCTCGTAGCTAATTGTAGCGGGACCTTTACGGCCGCGTTTGGTGGTTACCATGATAACACCATTGGCACCACGCACACCGTAAATAGCCGTTGACGAGGCATCTTTTAAAACCTCAATTGATGAAATATCATTAGGATTAATAGAGTTAGGGTCAACACCTACCACACCGTCAACCACATAAATAGGGTCAACGTTGGAGTTGATGGAACCAATACCCCTGATGCGTACCTTAGCTGCAGCACCCGGTGCGTTACTGTTAACACTCACATCAACACCGGCAACCTTGCCTTGTAAGGCCTGCGATAAATTTGGTACGGGTTTGTCAAGTAACTGCTCGGCCTTAACGGTAACAACAGAGCCCGTCAAGTCAGATTTTTTGGCCGTACCGTAACCAATAACCACCACTTCGTTCAGATTGCTGGCGGTTTCTTTTAATTGTACATTAATGCTGGTTTTACCGGCTACGCTTACTTCTTGCGCGGCGAAACCCGTATAGGTAAATACCAAAACAGCATTGGCATTTGATGCGGTTATACTATAATTACCATTTGCATCGGTAACGGTACCAGTTGAGGTACCCTTGATTCTTATGCTTACAGCGGGTAAAGGCGAGTTGTCTTGCGCATTGGTAACCTTTCCGCTAATTTTAAGCTGTGCCATCGCCTGCAGGGATAGCAGGGTGAACAGGATCGAGTAAATAAGGATTTTCTTCATAACGTTAATTAATAATTTAACAATTGATTCTTCAGGGAAATGTAGCGCCGTGTATGGGAATGGCGGCTAACAACTAAGGCGGCTGGTGATATGCGGAGCGAGTACCCTCAAAAAAGGGCAAAGCAATCCACGGTACCTTTACGGTATTATTTTTTTTCATGAAAATTGATTTAGTAACTGTTTTTTAAAATTTTACGCTAATAAGTAGTTTATTTATTTTGAATAGCCCATTGCTTTAAAACTGTAATGGCGTCAAATAAAACACCTGCTTCGCCCCTGAAATCGCCCGAACCTTTTGGGGCACCGGTTTGCACATCGTACCATTCATAAAAGCCTTTGTGTGCAATTGCCCGGTCAATCATTGGTATTAATTCGTTGTAAGCTTCTTTTGCCTGGCCATTTGCAACCAGGGCCGCTATCATCCGTCCGCCAAACCAGGTCCAGTCGCCGGCATTCTGATAAATGTAAGGGTGCATATTAGGGAACTGGGTTGCCGGGTAAGCAGGATAAACCGTTTTACCAATTGTGGCAAACTTATCTTTGGCTGCTGCAGCAAGTAATTGCCTGTTTATTTCTTTAACCTCGGCAGCGGTATTAAACCCGGCCAATATGCCGCAGATAGATCCGCCGCTATACAGGATCTCTTTTTCGTTAAAATCTTTAGAGAATGGGCTGCCATTTAAATAAATATGGGGGAGGTATTTCCGGGCCGCAGGCATCCACAAGTGTTTGCGAACATTCGTTTTGATGGTATTGGCTATGGCAGTCCAGTTTTGTTTGGTTTGATAGCCCTTGGGTTTCATGGCCATAAAATCATGGATGGCTATCACATACATGGCATTATCATAAATATCAATGGCCCACTTGGTTTTATCATTAATGGCTACGCCCCAGCCGGTTTCTGGCTGCACATCGCCCCAATCAATGGTAGTGGCACCGGTAACCAAGCCGTATTTAGCCGACCATCTATCTTTTTGGATATAGGCAAAAGCATCTTCCATGCGTTGCAGAACCGTTTTAGCACCTATTACATCAGAGAGTATAGATCTGTCGCCGGTTACATCTATATATTTTTTTACAGCTTGAATAAGGGATGATTCCTGGTCGGTTTCGACGGTATTTTTGTGTGCCGCCCAGCCTGGTAATAAGGCCGAATAGCGGTACTGATAACCTACACCGGCCTTTGCACTGTCAACCACACCATCAACAATGTTGCCGTCGGCACCCTGAATTTTAAAAAACATCAGGAGCATTTCTTTTACCTTTTCTTTGGGGTGAACTTTTAAGGATCCTTTGATGAAAGTGTTAAAATCCCTGATCCATACTTCGTTATAGGAGGTGCCTGCAGAGAAACCGGAAAGTAATTTTAAACCCCGTGCCTGGATAGTATCCAGGCGGCTGTCTGCCAGTATAGAACCGGCTAAAGCAGACTTATCTTTTACCTGCGCGTTAACACTCAGATAAAATAGACACAGGAATATAAACACACCTAGTAAACGTATCTTCATGCAGGGATCGTTAAGGATGTAATATGGTTAAAGTGTATTTTGAATAGGCAAAACACACAGTGTGAAATTGGTTATATTATATGTACAAACATACGTACATTAAATTCATTTCCAAATTTTTTGTGTTATAAAATGATTAACTTTTAGGTGTTTTATTAATTATAATTTTTAATCGGCGATTAAAGGTAAACTATTTGTTACAAAAATTTGCCATAAGATTTAAACTTAATCGATTAAGAGGTTAAGATTTAACTGGTGATGGAGGTAAATGATTGTGTGATATGTATTTTCATAATTTTATATGAAAGTACATATTTAATTAATGTTATGTTTATTTAACCTGTTAAACTGCTTAATCTGCTGGCTGTTGACCAAAGATCCGTTTACGGATGCGGGATAATGATTGTGGTTTGATCCCCACATAAGAAGCAATATGGTATTGCGGGATCCTTTGGGTAAGATCGGGGTAATGGCTGAGGAATTGCTGGTATCGCACATCGGGTGGGTCGGTGTATAAGGAGTCTAATTGTTGTATGGCCGATAAGAAAACCTGTTCAATAGCCATCCTGCCAAATTTTTCGGCTCCGGCCACCTCCCGGTAAAAACGTTGTAGCTTTTCATAGCTGATCAGGTAAAGCTGGGTGGGTTCCAGCGCCTGGATATTTTTGTCGGAAGCTACCTGCGGTAAAAAGCTGATATAGTTACAAACAAACTCGCCTTCCTTGCTGAAAAACATGGTCCGTTCGTCGCCATCGTTATTGATAAAATAACGAACGAGGCCTTTATTGATAAAAGCTACGTGTTTGCATACTTGACCGTCCCTGAGCAGGTATTCGCCTGGTTTAAGGTTTAATTCTGTAAACAGGTTTTTAGTAATAATTTCTTCTTCGGCAGAAAGAGGTATCAGTTGTTTAATGGTACTGATCAATGACTCCATTTGCGTGTGCTTAAACCTGGTTTAACAAGAGCGGTAGGCAAGCCATCCATACTCAGCATGTTTTTCTCTTTTTTGTAAGCCTCCAAGCCATCGGCACCTTTGTTAGTCGCCCATTTATAAGCCTGATCCCTTTCGCCTTCATAAGCATAATAAGGTACGCTAAACCCGCAGGAGGTTTGCACCTTGTGGATATCGGCAACGATGATTTGCCGGGTTGCTAACAGTATATCGAAATATTGGGCTAAAGATGCCCATTCTTCGTCGCCAGGCAATACCGCATAACCTTTACCATATAAGCGCAGGATATTAGGGGGGCCCTCAAAGGCGCAAAACATAATGGTGATGCGTCCATTTTCCAAAATATGAGCGGATGTTTCGTTGCCGCTACCTATGATATCCATATAGGCGACTTTATTGGCTGATAATACTTTAAAACTGTCGATCCCCTTTGGCGAAAGGTTAACATGCCCATCGGCCGCGAGAGGGGCCGATGCGGTAAAAAACATTTTTTGTTTTTCAATAAAAGCCTGGTGTTGCTCCTGTATGCTATCAAAAAACTTGGCCATAATTTAAATCCTTAAGTTAATACTTCAGTATCCGCAGGTTGACGGCGACTGGCAGTTATACGCTCCCGGTGTTGTGTTCCCCACTTTTTCAACTCGGTTAATACCGGATCCAATGTCTGGCTGTAGGGGGTAAGCTCATAGGTAACGGTAACCGGGTTGGTTGGAAAAATGTTTCGCTTCACAAATTCGTTCAATTCAAGCTCCTTCAGTTCTTTTGATAATATTTTGGGAGTGATATCGACCAAAGCCCTTTGGATATCATTAAAACGCAGCGGGCCATCGGCAAGCGTGGCAATAAGCGGTAATTTCCATTTTCCGTTGAGTACATAAAGTGCATCTCTGATTGCACCTCCAGCGGCTTTGCAGGCATCTGAATTATGATCTCGTTTTTTTAATTGACCTTCCATAAGTAAAACAGCTATCCTAAAAGATATCACTATCCTTTGGTATAGTAGTATCCTTTTAATAGTAAAGGTAGCTAAGTTTGCTGAAAAAAGAAAATGAAAGCAATCAAGATCACTTACTGGATTACCACAAGTATAGTAGCATTCATGATGACCTACTCGGCTTATACCTACCTAACGGCACCAACTATGACACAAGCTTTTCAGCACCTGGGCTATCCGGGCTATTTCAGGGTAGAGCTGGCCCTGGCAAAACTGGCCGGCGCTGTTTTGTTATTGATACCCCTAAAATCGCTTATTAAGGAATGGGTTTACGCAGGTTTTACTTTCACTTTTATCTCGGCTTTTATAGCCCACAGTGCATCAGGCGATCCGATAACCTATCGTGTAATGCCGGTTATTTTCCTGGTGTTCCTGGCTGCATCCTATATTACCTATCACAAGGTAAAACAGGTTACGACCAAAAGCCCTGCACTTTAATTTGCCCCGATGGATAACCCTGGTTTTTGAGCAGTTTACGCAGTTGTGCTACCATGGTATTATTACCTGCCAGGTAAAATACCGTATTTTCCAAACTGTATTGCTGTTCAAGCACCCACTCGATCAGGCTGTGGTGGCCAAAAATATCTTTGCGTGCCACCGGTTGCAAAGGCGACCAAAAGTATTCATGAAAAAGCCTGCGATGATGCTCGTTACCGATCACCAAACCTCCCGAAAAACGGGTATGCGGTAATACCATTTTTTGTAAGGCCAGCAAGTGGCCCATACTGCTTTCGTCGCCAAGGGCAACAACTGCCGAGGTGGCTACAGGGCTGTGATAGGTTGAACCTATTTTAAGATAGCTCACCACGTCGTCTTTCTTCAGTTGCTGCGCCCATTTGCTGCCAGGGCCGTTGTGCCCCGCATCGATGTAAATGGTGCAGGTACTGGTTTCGGCATCCCAGCCCGAGGGGGTATAATCGCGGAAGGTAAAATCGTCAACCCTGAATTTTATATACGGTATTTCGTTCCATTGTGCTATATCGGCAAAAGGAAGGTGCAGATCGACCTCAATCAAGGTTGATGGCTCCCAGTGCCGCACTTCAAGCACCCGGCCGGATTGTAACCTGTTTTCAAACAGCTTTCCGGCTTTTCTTCTGATTTTTTGAAAAGTGGATGTTTCCATGGGTAGTTTTTTAATTATACAAAGAAACTGCGTATTGATACCTCAATCAATGAATGGCTTACGGTAATGATTGGACTATTTACGGTAATGTGTCCGGAATAAAAGCGGAGTGGTACCTTCGGTCTTTTTAAACAACCTCGAAAAATAAGTATGATCGGTGTACCCAAGCGTGTGCGCAATCTCTTTTACATTCATCTCGCTGTAATACAATAGTCGCTTGGCTTCGAGCAATACCTCCTGTTGGATCCAATAGCTCACCGAAAGCCCGGTTACTTTTTTCAACGCCTCATTCAAATAAGTTTCCGAAACATTGAGCATAGAGGCATAAGCTGAGGGACTTTTAACCTGTCGGATGTTATTGGCCAGTAACTTTTTAAATTCCTGGGCTAATTGTACCGGCCGTGACAGTGCAAACTGCGAATTGCAAAATCCACTGAAGCAACAGGCCGCTATGCCTACAAATGATTGCACCAGGGAGTGTACCACCTGCAAATAAAACGGACCGGGTTTTTCTTCCAGGTATTTTTCCTGCATGAGGGCTAACAGATCGGTACATTGACGAAATTGGACCTCATTGAGTGTAAAGGGTTGTTGTAATACCAGCTGGCTTTCAAAAACATTCCGGTAGTCGGGAGCTATTAACAAGGCGTCGATGGCTATAAACCAGCCATAACCTATCTCATTGCGGATCCGGTGGTGTACTTGTCCCGGCAATATATAATATAAGGAAGATGCACCGAATTTTAACTCATGAAAATCGATCATGAGTGATGCGGTACCTTCTTCAATCACAAAAAATATATAATGATCATCGCGGTGCGCACCCAAGGTATCGGCTTCATCATCGGGTACATCCCCGGCAACAAAACGCCTCACCTCGAGACCCGTTGTGGCCCGCTCCCTTAGCTGATAAACCGGAATATCCTTCATATTTTGTTATTAAGGCCAATATATGGCTATTTGATTAGAAGAAATCTTCTTGAAATGTCAAAATAATTTATGCTTGTTGTAGACGACTCATCCCATCCAGCTCTCCACGCGTCATTGCGAGCGCAGCGTGGCAATCCCCAATTAGCAGGGCCGCTCTGTAGGTAGGGGATTGCCACGTCGTTCCTCCTCGCAATGACGCGGTGGGGAAAAGGCTTTTATTCCCTCTCTTTTCGCCGCAGGCGAAGAGAGAGGGGCCAGCGAAGCGTGGATGGGGTGAGTCGACTATGCAATTTGCAGGAAAATCAATCAACAACCCCAATCACCCCTTATTCAACTACCACTTTGATACTTAAACCTATCATTTTGATAGGCTGGTTTTGATCAAAAAGCTTTTTGTAATCCAAATGAACTAAATAAATAGCTGTATTACAGTTGTTTACTTGTATATTTTATTTATTGGCATTTGCTTGGTAAAGGACTCTTAAAATATTTAATACTATGGATGTTTTACAAGTTGTTATTTATGTGGTGGCCTTCATAGCCATCTTCTGGCTCTTTTTCAAATCAGTTAATTACTTCGAAAAAATCTAATCACCATGATCGCATTATTCATTGTGGCCATTGCCGTGTTTATATACATGGTGTACGTGCTGCTTAAACCCGAAAAATTTTAATTATTTAAACCATGAACACTGAAATTTCAGGTGTAGTATTTACCTACCTGCTCACACTCGCGCTGGCTATACCATTAGGCCGATACATAGCCCGCGTTTTTAAAGGCGAAAAAACATGGCTCGACTTTTTGGCTCCGTTGGAACGTTTTATTTTCCGTTTCAGCGGCATCGACGCCAAAAAAGAAATGAACTGGAAACAGCATTTATTCGCCCTGCTTACTATCAATAGCGTGTGGCTGATATATGCCTTTGTTTGTTTAATGGCACAGGGCCACCTGCCCTTAAATCCGGATGCTAACCCTGGTCAGTCGCCTGATACTGCTTTCAATACCGCTATCAGCTTTTTGGTGAACTGTAACTTACAGCATTACTCCGGCGAAAGCGGCGCTACTTATTTTACGCAACATTTTGTTTTCATGTTCCTGCACTTTGTATCTGCAGCTACCGGTATTGCCGCGCTGATTGTGTTATTCAGGGCCATGAAAGATAAAGTAACCGATAAACTGGGTAACTTTTGGGATTACTTTGTAAAAACCATCACCCGCGTATTACTGCCTATATCATTTGTAATTGCTGTAATATTTGCCTTTAATGGCATGACCACCAGCTATGCCGGTAAAGATACTTTTATTAGCATGCAGGGCGATACCGTTCACGTATCACGCGGTCCGGTTGCTGCCCTGGTAGCCATCAAACATTTGGGTACAAACGGTGGCGGTTGGTTTGGTGCCAACTCGGCCCACCCTATTGAAAACCCTAATTATTTAACTAATACAACCGAATTGGTTGCCCAGGTATTGATCCCAATCGCATTGGTATTTGCCTTAGGTTTTTATCTCAATAAAAAGAAGTTTGCTTATGTAGTGTTTGGGGTGATGACCATAGGGATGCTCCTGTTCCTAATCCCGACCATGAATGCCGAATTGAATGGCAACCCGGCTATTGCCCACATGGGTGTAAGTCAAACAACCGGCGCTATGGAAGGTAAGGAAGTACGTTTTGGTCCGGCCAATTCGGCCTACTGGAGCGTAATGACCACCATTATATCTACAGGTTCGGTAAACTCCATGCATGACAGCGCCATGCCTATGTCTGGTAATATGATGTTGCTGGGTATGATGGTGAACTGCTTTTATGGAGGTTGCGGCGTAGGTATCCTTAACTTTTACATCTTTATCATCATCGCGGTATTTATATCCGGACTGATGGTAGGACGAACACCGGAGTTTTTTGGGCGAAAGATAGAGGCCCGCGAAATGAAGGTAGCATCACTGATAGCCTTGCTACACCCTTTTATAATCTTAGTAGGTTTGGCCATATCATCCTATGTAGTAGTACACATGCCGGGTGCTGATTGGGCCGTTAAGCCATCCAGCTGGTTAAATAACCCGGGTAACCACGGTTTTTCCGAAATGCTGTATGAGTACACTTCATCAGCAGCCAACAACGGTTCGGGCTTTGAAGGTTTGGGCGATGGTAATATTTTCTGGAACGTTACTACAGGTATCGTGATGATCCTGGGCAGGTTCCTGCCAATTATTGGTCCGCTGGCTATTGCCGGTTTACTGGCCAATAAAAAATTCATCCCTGAATCAGCCGGAACGCTAAAAAGCGATACCACAACCTTCGGGATAATGATCTTCGCGGTGATCATGATCATTGCTGCCCTGTCATTCTTCCCTGCACTGGCATTAGGTCCAATTGCCGAACACTTTTCATTAAAATAATCATGAACTCAAATCAAAATACATTATTCCAGGGCGACCAGATGAAAGAGGCTTTTAAGCAATCATTCATCAAACTAAACCCACGCATCCTGTTCCGTAACCCGGTGATGTTCACTGTAGAGATCGGTACGTTTGTGATGCTTATTGTAAGCATCTACTCTTTTGCCAATAAAGGTCAGGGTAGTTTTGCCTATAACTTCACCGTATTTATTGTTTTATTTTTAACCGTACTGTTTGCGAATTTTGCCGAAGCCATTGCCGAGGCACGCGGTAAAGCACAAGCCGAAAGCCTGCGCAAAACCCGCGAAGAAACACCGGCCCGTTTGCTGGTTAACGGCAAGGAGCAAATGGTGATGTCGTCTCAACTCAAAAAAGGTGATGTGTTTATCTGCGAAACCGGTGATAACATCCCTACCGATGGTGAGATCATTGAAGGTATTGCTACCATTGATGAGTCGGCCATTACGGGTGAATCTGCCCCGGTTATCCGCGAATCAGGTGGTGATAAATCATCCGTTACTGGTGGTACCAAAGTACTGTCGGATAAGATCAAGGTAATGGTTACTACCCAGCCCGGCGAAAGCTTCCTGGATAAGATGATTGCCCTGGTTGAAGGTGCATCGCGCCAGAAAACACCAAATGAGATAGCCTTAACTATCCTGCTTGCAGGTTTTACATTGATCTTTGTTATCGTGTGTGTTACGCTGAAACCATTTGGAGATTATGCCAATACCCCTATAACTATAGCTGCCTTTATCTCCCTGTTCGTGTGTTTAATTCCAACTACTATCGGCGGTCTGTTATCAGCCATCGGTATCGCGGGGATGGACAGGGCTTTAAGGGCCAACGTGATCACCAAATCGGGTAAAGCAGTAGAAACTGCCGGTGACCTGGACACTTTGCTGCTGGATAAAACCGGTACCATTACCATAGGTAACCGTAAAGCCACCAACTTTTACCCGGCTACAGGAGTTACAAATGAAAACTTTGTTGCTGCCTGTGTGCTGAGCTCTCTGGCTGATGAAACCCCCGAAGGTAAATCAATTGTTGAACTGGCACATGAGGATAAAACCATGCCTAAAGTGGTTGCTCCTAAAGACGCGGTATTCATCAAATTTACTGCCGAAACCCGTTCAAGCGGTTTGGATACTCCTGATGGTTTACGGATCCGTAAAGGCGCGTTTGATTCTATTCGCAATATAGCTTTGAAGGCTGGCAACCCCTTCCCAACAGAAGTGGAAGATAATGTGAAAAAGATCTCCTCAAACGGTGGTACCCCATTGGTGGTATCGCAGAACGAAAAGATCATGGGTGTTATTGAGCTACAGGACATCATTAAACCCGGCATTGCCGAACGTTTTGACCGCCTGCGCAAAATGGGTGTTAAAACCGTAATGGTGACCGGTGACAACCCGCTTACCGCCAAATTTATTGCCGAAAAGGCAGGTGTGGATGATTTTATTGCCGAGGCCAAGCCGGAGGATAAAATGAATTATATCAAAGCAGAACAGCAAGGTGGTAAACTGGTAGCCATGATGGGCGACGGTACAAACGATGCACCAGCCCTGGCTCAAGCCGACGTAGGTGTGGCTATGAACAGCGGTACCCAGGCTGCAAAAGAAGCCGGTAACATGGTGGATCTGGATAACGACCCTACCAAGCTGATCGAGATCGTAGAGATAGGTAAACAGTTATTGATGACCCGCGGTACTTTAACCACTTTCAGTATAGCTAATGACGTGGCCAAGTACTTTGCCATTGTACCTGCGCTGTTCATGGTATCTATACCATCGTTAAAAGCCCTGAACATCATGGACCTGCACAGCCCGGAATCGGCCATATTATCAGCCGTGATATTTAACGCCATCATTATACCATTGCTGATACCATTGGCATTAAGAGGGGTGGAATACAAACCGATAGGTGCAAGCGCGCTGTTGCGCCGCAACCTGTTGATATATGGTTTGGGCGGTGTACTGATACCATTTGTGGGTATCAAACTGATAGACCTGGCAGTAGGAATATTCTTATAATAACCAGGTTAATTATTGATCATTAAAAATTAAAACGATGAAAACATATTTGTTGCCCTCATTAAAGTTAACGCTCATTTTGATCGTAATAACTGCAGGCATATATCCATTGGCTATTGCCGGTGTAGGTAAATTAACTCCCGGCCACGGTGATGGCGAAACTTTAACCTACAAAGGTCGCGTAGTAGGCTACGCATTGGAAGGCCAGAAATTCACTAAAGACGAATATTTCTGGGGCCGCCCATCTGCGGTTGATTATAATGCCGCCGGATCTGGAGGTTCAAACAAAGGTCCGTCAAATCCTGATTACCTGAAAGACGTTGAAAAACGCATTGAGGATTTCTTAAAACATAACCCAGGCGTAACCCGCGCGCAGATCCCTGTAGAAATGGTTACCGCATCTGGTAGTGGTTTAGATCCTGATATTTCACCGGCTGGTGCTCAGGTACAGGTAGCCCGTGTGGCTAAAGCACGCGGTTTATCTGCCGATCAGTTAACCAAACTGGTTGATGAGCATACCGAAAAACCATTGTTTGGCCTGTTTGGTCCAAGCAAAGTAAATGTGCTTAAACTGAATATAGCTTTAGAAGAGCTAAAAAAATAACCGGGACTGTGCGATTCTCCTCTTGGTAGGGGTGGAGGGGTGTGTTTACTGCAACAAACACATCCCCGCCATTGCACAACCCAACCAGAACCAAATTATACCTTAAAAATGAAATCCTTACTATTCATACCTGCAATTATTTTAATAACCGGCCTGGCGGCAAAAGCCCAGGACAGTACTAAAACAGATCCACCGCTAATTATATCAGGCTCGGTAGATACCTATTATAAATACGATTTCTCTGGCCGAAAAAACAATATACCAACCAGCTTCGCTACTGATCAAAACTCTGTATCCATTGGGATGATAGATCTGGGATTGAAGAAAAAGGTAGGAAAAGCGGCATTTGTAGGCGAGTTATCATTTGGTCCGCGGGGGCAGGAACAATCCATCCCAAACGCCGGAGCAAATAATAATTCGTTCCATATCCAAAACCTTTATATAGCTTATGACGTAACCGATAAACTGGTACTAACTGGTGGTTATATGGCTACCTTTATAGGCTACGAAGTGATCAGCCCGACAGGTAATTTTAACTACTCTACCTCATACCTGTTCACCAACGGGCCTTTTCAGAATGCCGGTTTTAAGGCCGCCTATACATTCTCTGATAAAGTGAGCCTGATGGCAGGTGTGTTTAACGATCAATGGAATGCCTATAAATCGGCCAATAGTGTAAATAACTTTGGCGCACAGTTAACCATAGTGCCCGTAAAAGGCTGGACGGCTTATTTAAACGTGATCACCGGCAAAACTTCGGGAACGGAGTTCGACCTGACCACAGCTTACCAGATCACGGGTGCCTTTAAACTGGGATTGAACGCAGCTGATTATAAAGCTAACAATGGCATAACCGGTGGCTTTACCGGTGTAGCGCTATACCCGCAATACGCGGTGGCCAAAAATGTAACCCTGGGTTTAAGGGGCGAATATTTTAAAACCAAAACCGGCGACCTGACCCTGGCTGGTCCTGCACCGGGTGAGCATGTGACCGCAGTAACGTTTACCGCTAATATTAAAGCAGGTCCGTTATCGTTAATACCGGAAGTGCGGCTTGACGGCGGATCGGCCGAAGCATTTACAAACCGATCAGGCGACCCCACAAAAACTGCCTCGCAATTTGTTTTGGCAGCGGTTTACGCTTTTTAAGGTAAAAGATATGTATGATTGTTTTTTATAATTAATGTTTGGTTGTTAATTATAAGTTTGGTTGACGAACATTCATACTATAAAAGGGGATTTTTCGGAATCTCCTTTTATTAGTTTTAATACATTTATATAATAACGATAAAATGAATTTGAAAAATAGTTCATCACATCATGAGCGAAGAAAATAAAGAGCAGTCTGTTGAGCATTTCCTGGAACTGATTAAACGTTCGAGGAGGGGTAAATTTAAGGTTTACATAGGCATGAGCGCGGGTGTGGGTAAAACCTACCGCATGCTGCTGGAAGCCCAGGCCCTGCTGCGTAATGGCATCGATGTTAAAATAGGCTATATTGAAACTCACGGTCGTAAGGAAACCGTGGCGCAGCTGGAAGGCTTGCCGGTAATACCCCGCCGTAAATTATTTTATAAAGGTAAAGAGCTGGAAGAGATGGATCTGAAAGCCATCATCAGCCTGCGCCCCGAAGTGGTGATAGTTGATGAGCTGGCCCATACCAATATTGAAGGCAGTAGCAACGAAAAACGCTGGCAGGATGTAATGCAGATCCTGAACGCGGGTATCAATGTGATCAGCGCGGTGAACATCCAGCATATGGAAAGCCTGAATGAGGAGGTGCAGCGCATTACCGGGGCAACCATCGGCGAGCGCATCCCCGACAAGGTTTTGCAAATGGCCGATGAAGTAGTAAACATCGACTTAACTGCTGATGAGCTGATTGACCGTTTAAAGGAGGGTAAGATATATGATGAAAAGAAAGTACCGCTGGCGCTCAGTAACTTTTTCCAAGCCGAGCGAATCTTGCAGTTGCGGGAGCTGGCTTTGCGCGAGGTGGCCCACCAGGTAGAACGGAAAATTGATATCGAGATACCCAAAAATATCAAGCTGCGACCCGAATTGTTTTTGGCCTGCATCAGTACCAATGATGCATCGGCGAAAATAATCATCCGTAAAACCGCCAGGCTATCGTCATACTATCGTTCCAAATGGTATGTGCTGTATGTACAAACCTCGCGCGAGAGCAGCGATAAAATAAACCTGGCATCGCAGCGCCATCTCATCAACAATATGAAACTGGCTACACAGTTGGGCGGCGAAGTACTCAAAGTAAAAAACGACCATATAGCTAAAGCCATTTGGGAAACAGCCGAAAAATACGACATCACTACCATTTGTATTGGTAAACCGAGGTTTAAATTTTACCAGGTGATCATGAAAACGGCGGTGTTTACTCAATTGCTGAATAAAATGTCTAAAACAGATATTGACCTTGTAATACTATCATAACATGACCATTAAAAATAAACTACGTACAGGCATAGGTTTTTTGTTTGTACTGTCCTTCATCTGCTGCGCGTTGTCGGTGTATTTCCTCAACCGTTTGTCGGCCGATGCGGGTGCTATTCTAAAAGACAACTATAAATCATTGCAGTACGGTCAGCAAATATTGTCGGCAGTAGACGCCAATGGAGGGCCGCTTAGCCAGGCACAATTAAAAACAATTGGAACCAACCTGGCACTGGAGGAGCATAACATCACCGAACCCGGCGAAGGTAAACTGGCCGATTCTTTACGCTCCGTTTTTGAAAGGATCAAACTGGTAAACAACGATGCTGCTAAACTACCCGCGTTGCGTGCGCAGGCAAGGCAATTGGTTTACGGGTTTATGCAATTAAACATGACCGCCATTGCTCATAAAAATGATATTGCCAAAGGTACGGCCAACCGCGCCACCATATTGGTTGCTTTTTGCGGGGCATTTTTGTTCCTGGTAGCTTTTAGTTTCGCAGTTAATTTCCCGGGTTATATAGCTAATCCGCTCAAGGAGCTTACCGCCCGCATCAAAGAAGTATCCAACCGTAACTATCATCAGCAAATCCATTTTAAATCGGATGACGAGTTTGGCGAACTAGGGCAAGCCTTTAACAACATGACCCGCAAGCTGGATGAATTTGAGAACAGTAACCTGGCCAGCATCCTTTTTGAGAAAAAACGAATCGAGACCATTATCAACTCCATGCACGATGCCATTTTGGGTCTGGACGAAAAAATGATCATCATTTTTGCCAATGAAGTAGCCTGCTCATTGATCGGCTTGTCGGCCGATCAGCTTAACGGCCGCTATGCGCCTGATGTGGCTATTGAAAACGACTTGCTGCGCAACCTGCTGATGAATGACCAGGCCAGGCTAAAAATATTTGCCGATAACCGGGAGAGTTTTTATTCACGCGAGTCGCTATCGGTAAGCAGTAAGGATAGGGTGATAGGCAAAGTGATCATTCTGAAAAATATTACCGAATACCAGCAGTTGGATGAGGCAAAAACCAATTTCATTGCCACCATATCGCATGAGCTAAAAACCCCGATATCGTCTATCAAAATGAGCCTCAAGTTACTGGAGGATGTACGTATTGGTGATGTAAATCCCGAGCAAAGGCAACTGCTGGAAAATATTGAGGAAGATGCCCGTCGCCTGCTGCAAATAACCGGCGAACTACTGGATATGGCACAGGTTGAAACCGGTAAGCTGCAACTTAACTTTGGCAAAACCCATCCCCGGAATATTGTGGATTACGCCGTAAAGGCCATCAAATTTATAGCCGATCAGAAACAGGTGAATATTAAAGTGGACTGCGATGAAAACCTGCCCGATGTTCATGCCGATCTGGATAAAACCACCTGGGTACTCATCAACCTGTTATCAAATGCCATCAAATACAGCCACGAAAAGTCAACTGTAGAACTGGTGGTCAGAAAACGCCATACTGACGAGATCGAATTTTCGGTACAAGATCATGGCAAAGGGATCGAAGAGCAATACCTGTCGCGTTTGTTTGAACGCTATTTTAAAGTCCCCAATGCCACGGCCGATCAAACCGGCACGGGTCTGGGGCTGGCCATTGCCAAAGATTTTATTGAAGCGCAATCTGGTAAAATAGCGGTTGACAGCGAACTGGGTGCGGGCAGCAGGTTTGCCTTTACTTTGAAAAGGGTAGCTTAATAACTCAGGGCCTCTCGCAGAGGGCCCTGAGTAAACGAAAACTGCTGTGTATTTCTTGCCATTTGCTAAGTGTAAGCCGGGCTATTTGCTTTTCCTTTGTTTTTTATTAAACAAAAACATCCCATGGCAAATTACATATCAGGCATGCCCCTTTGGGCTATAGTGCTATTTATTCCGGGTTTTCTCTATTCCATTTTTTTCATTACCCAACCGGTAAAACAGGCAGCGCTCAACGCGGGCATGAGCTTGCAGAAATCAAGAAATATTCAGATCGGTATTCTGGGGTTTTACCTGGTTTATCTCCTTTATGTTTCGGTGCTGGCTTTAAAAGGGGTACTCGATGTCGATTCTTTACCGCCCAAAACAATGGTATGGGGTGGCCTGCCCTTGCTGATCATCCTATTTGGTTTTATTGGCAATACCGGCTTATTTAAAACATTGCTCCGGGCTATTACACTGGAATCGCTGATCGCTGTACACGTATTCCGGCTCCTTGGTGTATTTTTTATAATTATTTATAGCTATCACTTGCTTCCGGCGAGATTTGCTTTTTTCGCCGGCCTGGGCGATATCATTACCGCAATTTTGGCATGGCCGGTAGCAAAGATGGTTTCCAGGAAAAAGCCAGGGTGGAAAATTGCGCTTTATGCCTGGAACATCTTCGGTATCATGGACATTGTTGATCTGCTGGTGATCGCGGTTATTACCGGCGCGAATGGCAACCTCCGCGAAATGGCGGTGTTTCCCTTTGTTTGGTTTCCTGCTTTTGCGCCGGCAACCATTTTGTTTTTACATGCTGCGGTTTTCAGAAAATTATATCAGCTGAAAAATTCACAAAATGTCCAAAAAGGTCTGCTGAAAAGTTCTGAGGAACACGTATAAGTCAGCTTAACCCAGGGTCACTCGCAGAGGACCCTGGGTGGGAAAAAAGTTCAGAGTGAAAATTTGAAGTCATGCCGAACTTGTTTCGGCACCCCATCAGCAAGGTTATACAAAGCGATGGATAATTGTCCCGAGAGATCCTGAAACGAGTTCAGGATGACCTTATTTATTGACATGGTTTTATTTGTTGCTCCGTCGAAACATCCTTTCGTTTTATTCCGGGTAATCATCCTCAAATAAACAGATCTCTATATGCAGGCCTGTTACAACTTTAATGATGCTGCTTACCTCAACAGGAATATCCACACTTTCTGCGCGAAGGATGCGATCGCAGTCCTCCAGATCAAAATTGAAGAGGTAAACCGGCAAATGCGACCGGAGCTTTTTCAATATCCGGTCTGCCAGTTGCCGATCATCCACATTGGTTTTGAATATCTGTACCATGTTTACCTCGTCGTTTTAGTCCTTTTGATGTTTTACTCCACCTTCGCCGTTGTGTTTAATATCCTTCAATACACCATCACCCCAGTAATTAATATGACCCTGGCCATAATTGGTGATAGCAAGTGTTTCTGAAGCGAAGATTTCCAGGTTACCAGCCGAATAGTTTTTGAGCGCCACATTTTTTGCCTTCATTTGCCGGGCATATAAATTACCTTCAGACCGTGCTTTGATCTCCAGTATATTACAGTCACCCTCTATTTCTACATCGCCAACACAGGCGGTTATCAGTTTTACTGCAGGCGCATTAATGTTCAGTTTACTACTGCTTTTATCAGTGTATATTTTTACCTCAACCGGTTCGCTGGCCCTCAGCGGGTTGGTGCAAATTAAAGTGCCGTTTTCTGAGGCGTTGTACAAGTGATAAAGCTGTCTGTAATAAATTTTTATAGTTAACCTGGTAAAACGGGGTACGCGCCATTTACCTTCGGTGTTCACATAAAGGGTTCTGCCCGAGTTTATAACTTCCAGGTATTCCTGCAAATTTTCATCCGTTTCAATAATTATTTTTTCTTCATCGGCTTGTATAAGCTCCACAGTTCCGCCGATGCTTATGTGCAGACGGATAAAAGAGCTTACACTTTTTTCTACGGGAACTATTTTCCCATTTCCTTTTATTTCAATCATTTGTCTTAATTTTTTAAAATTCATTTGCGTAACTAATTGCCAGTCGGGGCGTTTAATTAGTGTATTACAAAAGTGAGCAGGAACGGCGTGTGAGGGTTTACATCAAACGGAGCAATAGTTATATAATCGGGAGCAATGCCATTTGAGTTAAAAAATAAAGCGGATAACCAGGTCATCCATTCCAATGAATTATCGGGGAGCGACTTTAACAGCGATAAGCTGGTTGAAAACACCATGCATATCAACCTGCCTTTTGCCGATGCTAAAATGCAGCAATGGTACTTTAATGGCATACGGATGGGTTATAGCAACTGGCATTATAAAGACCGTGTAGAAATGGAATGGAAGGGCGACCTGGATATGGTAACGCTTTATTTTAACATGAAAGGCAAAACTACTATTGACAACAAGGACTTTAAAAAACCTTTTGAACTGGGTAAATACCAGCATAATCTCTTTTACTCGCAAAGCGGCGAGGGCACGCTGAAAAATGATGAGCTGTATGTAAATACGTTTATGATACAGTTTAATACCGATGCTTTTTTACGACTTACCCAGGACGCCAATGATGTGTTAAAACGCTTTGGCGATGAAGTGCTGCAGGGTAAAACCGTGGCATTAAGTGGCAGCAGCCTGTATATGGATATCCATATGCTTACTGCCATCAATAATGTTGTAAACTGTAAATACCCGCACGATCTGAAAAAGATGTTCCTGCTTTCGAAAAGTATCGAACTACTGGTTTTGCAGGCCGAAGCCTATAATAATCTGCATAACGGGGCAGCCAAATATTTGAAAACAGAATACGATAAGGAGCGCATTATTTATGCCCGTGAGTACCTGGTGCAACACCTGGATATGCCGCCCAGTTTAACAGAGCTTGCAAAAGTTGCCGGTATTAATGAGTATAAATTAAAGAAGGGCTTTAAAGAAACGTTTGGCAATACCGTATTTGGATACCTGGCTGATACCCGTTTGGAACTGGCCAAAACCGATCTGCTGGAAAGAAAAAAATCCGCAAGCGAAATTGCTTTTGAACTGGGCTACAGTTCGGTACAGCATTTCAGTACGGCTTTCAAAAAAAAGTTTGGTGTATCGCCAACCAAATGTATTTAATCATCAACAGCGGAGAGGTTTTTTCGTCCCCTCGACATCCACTCAGTGTCTCCGGAAAACGGCCCTGAGCGGACAAAAAAATATGTCATTGCGAGGAGGAACGACGAAGCAATCGCATGCCATACAGAGCCGCCCTGTATAGTTCGCGATTGCCACGCTGCGCTCGCAATGACATAGTTTTGATTTGATAAGTAGTATAGCGTCTCTCAGGGTGACAGCCCTCTAATCAACCTCAATGATCTTCATATCCCAGGGCATTAACGTTATAGCAGCATTTTTACTCACACTATTGCCTGATAATAGCTCTTTGCCATTATGATAAGGATAAGTGAAACTGGTTTCTTTATCCGAGTAGTTAAAGTAATAGTGTATCGTTTTCCCTTTTTGATTAACACCCGATTTGGTGATGATAGGGAACGAAAGCTGTTGATCCTCCTTCCATAAGCCCGCTTTTTTAACCGCGTCGGCCAGGAGCTTATCGGTCACCGCGTTGGTGGTAAGGCAGCCTATGTAAGTAGCTATCCCTTTTCCATAATTGTTTTCGGTTATGGCCGCGTATTTGCCCCAAACCGGGTGATCGTAATAGGCCAACACTTTGGCGGTTGTGGGAGTGATCAGCTCCATCCAGGTATTGAGCTTTTTATCGGCATCGCTTAGGCTCAGATCGCCTTTGAGCGATACATTTTCGGGTACGGTGAACTGACTGTAATAAATTCCGCAGGCCTCCTCAATAATACCAGGCTGGTGCGTGGTGCGAACTTTTACATTTTCATCAGAGAAACCACTTTTAAAAGTATAAATAATGTGACCGCCGTTTTTTACAAAACGGTTTAAACGCTGCAGCAAACTATCGGGCGCGGCATACAGCAGGGGCACGATGAGTACTTTATAATTTTCGATGCTTGAGCTGCTGGGGTCGACAAAATCACAGGGGATGTTCATGTGGTAAAGCCCATCGTAAAACTGCCGCAATACATCATTATAACCGGTGTGTACGCCCCATCCAAAACCAAAAGCTTTAAAACCGCTTAGGGCCTCGTTGCTGAACAGGATGGCTACATCGCTTTTCTTTTTGAGGTTGATAAGCTGCGGACTTAGCCGGGCAAAATCTTTACCAATGGTTTTGGCTTCATTATAAACCGGGTTGGGTTCAAAATCATGACTCAGCAAACCTTTCCAATAAGTTTCGGCCGAGTTATGGATGGAATGCCAGGGCCAGTACTCCACCATGTTGGCTCCCGAGGCCAGGTGACTAAAAGCCTGTAACCTGAGCTGCCCGGGATAAGGTGTCCATTGCGGAAAGCCTTGTGCTTCGGTTTCCATCACCAGGTAATTTTTAACACCCTTCATGGAACGTGCCACATCGCCGCCGAAAGAAATTTCAGCGCCGGTTAGCTTATCCTGGCTGGCATGATAAATGTCAACCCCGGCAATATCCAATGCCTTAGCCGCGGCAAAATGGTCGATCTCGGTTTGGATGCCAAAGGAGTAACCACGCCAGTCAAAATCAAAATTATGGGTGATAAATTGGTCAGGGCGTTTATATTCCCTGATAATAGCCGCCTGCCAGGCCATATAATCGGTAACCAGTTGCCGCTGAAATTTGGCAAACTCAGCAGCCAGGCTGCCGTTAATGGTTCCGTTCATCGATGGGAAATCGTCCCAGTTATTGATGCGGTTGCTCCAGTAATCCAGGCCGAATATTTTATTAATATTATCCAGTGTTTTGTATTTGGCCTGCATGTATTTTACAAACAAGGCCTGCACATTTGGGCCCGATGTGCCGTATGATTTGGTTTCGTTATCCACCTGGTAACCAATCACAGCCGGGTTATCCTTCACATGCTCCATGATCTTCCTGATCACCCGGTTGGCGTAAAACTTAAAATCAACATTGCTGATGTCCATGTTTTGCCTTGCCCCGTACTGGTTTTGGCCCGACGGGGTAATAGCCAGTATTTCTGGATGTTTTTTTACCATCCAGGTAGGTACAGCATAAGTAGGCGTGCCAATAATTACACTGATACCGCCTTTGTGCATGGCATTCAATACCCTGTCAATATGGGTAAAATCAAAAACACCATCCTGCGGCTCCACCGTGCTCCAGGTCGATTCTGCAATGCGTACCACGTTAATGCCGCAGTCCTTCATCATCTGCACATCTTTGTCCAGCCTTTCGTAAGGCATGTACTCATCATAATAAGCCACGCCGTATAAGAGCTTGGTCATTTTGGGGTACTGGGCAAACGTATGTCCGCAAAGACACAATTGCAGCAGCAAAAGCAGCAGGTATTTCTTCTTCATGAATAGCTTTCTTAGGGAAAAGGGTTTCAGGAGATGAATGTACAAAATTAATTGTGTTTTTAACACACAATAATAAAAAATGTTTTTTAAGAAGGGTGTGAGAGTTGAACTCATTTTAATTTAACGCGTCATTGCGAGCGTAGCGTGGCAATCCCCGACTTACAGAGCGGATCTGCTTATCGGGGATTGCCACGTCGTTCCTCCTCGCAATGACGTTACTTTTTCTTTTCCCTGTCAGCAGAACAGCTTCGGGCGAAATCAGGCAGAATAAGTTGGCCTGTGCGGTGGCAAGGGCATAGCGAACCTTACCTGAAGCGGGGGGTATGAGTGAACGAAGTAGAGGTAAGGTTTAGCAGCCCGTGGTTCTGCTTGATTTGCAGGGTAAAGGCCATGTGCGCAAAGAAGCATTTCTGCTGAAAGCCTTTTTGGGTACTTTTGTGGCGACAAAAGTACCTGGCCCTCCCGCGGCCAAGAGCGGGTATTCGTCAAGTGAAGCGGCTCTGTACAGTTTAGAGATTATTAATGTTGTGTTTGTTTTTTATGGGCATTAATGAGCTCCCTTCGGTCGGTTGTCTTCGTGCCTCGCAATGACGTGGTTTTTAATGATTTCCCCAACCCCCTTTCCGCCGCAGGCGAAGAGCGGGTGATCCAGCAAAGCGAAGATCGGGTGAGTCGATCCCATTGCATATCCCAAACATTTTTTGTATCTTTAAGTATACCACAGGCCAGCCCTGCTTACTTTGAAAATTGTAAGCAGGGCTGTTTGGTTAAAGGGGTAAAATAGTCTCAAAACTGATCGTTTGGTGTGTTTTATTTGACAGTCAATAAATTAATACTTTTTAAAGTTTTTGAAACTGCTCAAAACTGTATCGAAATTTGTTAAAAGGTATTACACCGATGATTTTGAATGAATTTTTGAATGTTTTTAGCCCGTTTTTGAATAGAAAAGTGTTAAAATAGGAGGTTTAAAAAGTTTTGGGTCGTTTGAATTTTATAAGTTTATAAATGATGAAAATTTGCACGCGTATTTTACTGCTGTTGCTCTGCTGCTCCACTCTGCTATCAGTGCGGGCGCAAAATAAAAAATTGACCTACTGCAATCCGCTCAACCTGGATTACGGCTATACCCCCTTTACCGACTTCGCTGCCTGGGGCAAACACCGCGCCACCGCCGACCCAACCATGACGCTGTTCAAGGGGAAATATTACCTGTTCAGCACCAATCAGTTTGGCTACTGGTGGAGCGATGATATGCTGAACTGGAAATTCGTGTATCGTAAATTCCTGCGCCCCTATAACCAGGTACAGGGTGATGAGCTTTGCGCCCCGGCAACCCTGGTTCTGGGTGATACCCTGCTGGTGATCGGCTCCACCTATAATAAGGATTTTACCCTCTGGATGAGCACCGATCCTACGCATGATACCTGGAAGGCTGCCAAGGACTATTTTAAAGTAGGCGCCTGGGACCCGGGTATGTTTGCCGATGATGACGGTCGGGTTTACATCTACCATGGCTCCAGTAACACCCTGCCCCTTTACGGCCAGGAGATCGACCTTAAAACCTTTGAACCTATCGGTCCTAAAAAGGAGCTGGTTAAGCTAAACCCCGAAATACACGGCTGGGAGCGTTTTGGCGAGCATAATGATAATGTTTTCCTGCTGCCCTTTATCGAAGGCTCCTGGATGAACAAACATAATGGCAAGTACTACCTGCAGTTCGGCGCACCCGGCACCGAGCAAAGCGGCTATGCCGACGGCGTTTTTATAGGCGATAAACCCCTGGGGCCATTTACCTATCAAAAGCATAATCCCTTCTCGTACAAACCCGGTGGCTTCGCCAAAGGAGCAGGGCATGGGGCCACCTGGCAGGATAAGTATGGCAACTACTGGCATATCTCTACCATGGGGATCTCGGTAAAAAATAACTTTGAGCGCCGCATCGGTTTTTGGCCGGCAGGTTTTGATCAGGATGGCGTATTGTATAGCAATACTGCCTACGGCGATTACCCTCATTATTTACCGGCCGGAGCCGAGGATCACCTGAAAAGTAATTTCACCGGCTGGATGATCCTCAACTATAATAAACCGGTAGAGGTTTCCTCAACCCTGGGTGGTTATGAACCCAACTATGCTGTCGACGAGGATATTAAAACCTATTGGAGCGCCAAAACGGCCAACAAGGGCGAATGGTTTAAAACCGATCTGGGCGGGATCAGCACGGTAAATGCCATACAGATCAACTATGCCGATCAGGATGCTACCTTCATGGGTAAATCGCTGGGTGTATTTCATCAGTATATGGTTTATTCCTCCCTGGATGGGAAAATATGGAAGCCCCTGATCGACAAAAGCAAAAACAAAACCGATGTACCGCATGACTATGTAGAGCTAAAAACTCCGGCCAAAGCCCGTTATCTTAAAATGGTGAATCTGCACATGCCTACCGGAAAGTTCGCGTTATCCGGCTTCCGGGTATTTGGCAGGGGAGCGGGTGCAAAACCGGATACTGTCCAAAATTTCATCGTATTGCGGGGCGACAGCGAACGCCGCAATTCCTGGTTAAAATGGAAACCGGTTGATAATGCCATAGGCTACACCATTTATATGGGCATAGCGCCCGATAAACTGTACAACAACATGCTGGTGTATGGTAAAAACGAGTACTACTTTAATGGGATGGATAAAAACCTGCCTTATTACTTCCAGATCGAATCGTTTAATGAAAATGGTATTTCGCAGCGATCTAAAGTGGTTAAGGTGGAGTGAAATTAAATTTTGATTAATACTCCTTGCGCTCGTTTGCAACGAGTGCTTAACTTGGATTAGCGTTTAAAACGCTATGGCGATGCAATCGCCGCGCCATAGTAAGCACTCGTTGCAAACGAGCGCAAGTGTTTGAGTTAACTTTTAGTTATTTTTTTTCACCAGATGGCCCAATAGTTGAGGTTTTTTCGTAAAATGCCCTATGCTAAGATCAATACTTTCACTTATTATCATTTTGTTCTTTTGTAGCACTGTTCAGGCGCAACAGGCGGATAGCACACTGAAAAAATCGCCGGTAAAAACGCTTACCGATAAACAATATACGGCTTTGTTAAATGGCGACGATGTATATAACAACATGGCGCTTCCGGCCCAGATCAATCATTTTCCCATGCCCGATCAGGTGATCAGGTTTAAAAAAGAATTGGGATTGAGCCCGAACCAGGTAACCAAAATTACCGCGATTGCCACCGAGCTGCACCGGAAAAGGGTGGAGATGGGTTCGTTCATTATTAAAAACGAGCAAACTTTAGATGAACTTTTCCGTAAACAACGACTAAACAACGGGGATGTAATATTTTATGCCACACGCTCCGGATTGTACTATGGCGAGCTCAGGAACGCCATTTTGCAGGCTTGCTTAAGCACCGGCGACCTGCTGGCACCACAGCAAATTAAAAAGCTGGAAACTTTGCAAAACCCTAATTGATAATATACCGTTGGATTTACTTAATTTAGCGGCCCAAATAAATAGTATGAAGATTACTTTTGATTTTGAAAAGCCACTGGCTGAACTGATACAGCAAATTGAAAAGGTGAAGCAGGTGGAGGATAAAAACAAGCTCGACATGTCTGCAACCGTAGCCGAGCTGGAAGCCAAGCTGGATGCTGCTAAAAAGGATATATATTCAAACCTTTCCGGCTGGCAAAAGGTGCAGATCTCCCGCCATCCCGAAAGGCCTTATACCCTTCAATATATTGAGTTAATGTGCGATGATTTTATTGAATTGCACGGCGACAGAACAGTAGGCGACGACAAAGCCATCATTGGCGGCTTCGGAACGCTGAACGGTCAAACCGTGATGTTCATCGGGCACCAGAAGGGTCGTAATACCAAAGAGCGCCAATACCGCAACTTTGGTATGGCTAACCCAGAGGGTTATCGTAAAGCATTAAGGCTCATGAAAATGGCCGAAAAATTCAATAAACCAGTTGTTACCCTGATAGATACCCCGGGAGCATTTCCTGGTCTGGAAGCTGAAGAGCGCGGACAAGGTGAAGCCATTGCCCGTAATCTGTTAGAAATGTCGGTGTTGAAAGTACCTGTGATCTGTGTGATCATAGGTGAAGGCGCATCCGGTGGAGCATTGGGTATTGGTATTGGCGATAGGGTACTGATGCTGGATAATTCCTGGTATTCGGTGATATCTCCGGAAAACTGCTCAACCATCCTTTGGAAAACCTGGGAAAATAAAGAACGTGCTGCTGAAGTATTGAAACTGACTTCTACAGAAATGTTGAAGAATAAACTGATCGACGGTGTGATTAAAGAGCCTCTTGGCGGCGCGCATCAGGATCCTGTGGCTATGGCCACCATCCTGAAAAAGCAATTGCTTAAGGATCTGAAAACACTGGGCGAACGTGACATCAACGAACTGGTTACCGAACGTATTGATAAGTTCTGCAACATGGGCGTTGTAAACGAAGGATAAAAAAATCTGATCTCATAAAAAAGCGGCTTATGCCGCTTTTTTTGTTTACCCCCTAAATAACTAACGCGTCATTGCTTCGTACCTCGCAAGGCTGTCATCCTTCAGCAAACTCCGGGTAACAGCCTTTATCGTCTTCCTCATGATCCCGAGGTATAAAGGCAGGTTAAAAGACTCAATCATGGTTTACACTGTAAACCGTTTTTTTATGATAAAATAGAATTAATTAATTGATTGTCAGTTAATTAAAAAAACGTAACCCATAAAAAGTGTAAACCATGTAAAACCACAATGCTAGTAAAAAGAAAGCCCCGGCATATGATTATGCCAGGGCCTGCTTTTTTAACATTCTTTCTATCGCTTTGCGCTAATACCAAACTTCGTTTCAAAGCCTTTCAGCTGTGCGCTGAATTTGGTGTTTAGTGCTGTTTGTTTAAAATCTTTTGTAAAGCCTACCAGGCCGCTTAGTATCTGTATGGAGTATTGTACATCGCGGTTATTATCCAAACTAATTTCATTACGTTGTAACAAAGCGTAGTTGTATGTAAGCAGGTTATTTACATAGTCATCAACCTGGTTTGATAGTTTGTTGGCCAATGCGATATCGCCCAGGCGATACGAACTCTCGATCATATAAAACTTACGCACAGCAACCTCGGTCGAGTTGATAATGCCCGGCATCACTTCGTCATATTTCTTCAGGGTGTTTTTGGCCAGATCGGTATGTCCTTCTTTCATCAGGTTATCTGACAAATTAGAATAAAGCCGGGTGATCAACGGGTAAAACATAGTCATAGACTCGTGATCAAGGTAACGTGCGGTTTTCATATTACCCCATTTAAATTTGGTCATCATGTTATGATACATTACCGGGGTGTTGCTGTTTTCAAGCGCGTTTGATGCCGAATCAGGCTTTAATGGCATTAAGCGATAAGCAAATCCTTCATTATATAAATACTTATCCAGACCAATCATGTTGTCATTAGGTACAGTCACCGAAAAATAGATTGGCCGTTTCCAGTTATTGTGCGATAGGATATCTATCATCGCTAAAACGTCTTTGGTAACATAGCGGCCGCTAAAGGTCCAGTCCATTTCAGGCACTATCTTATCTTTTTCCGCAGCCGGAACGGTACCGGTTTGAACCACCTGGTTAGGGTCGATAGTCAATTTAAAGTTTTTGGTGGGTAGATAGTTGGCCACGTCGCCATTGTTATACTCTACCATGGTTGATTTATCATCCGAAGTGATGAAATCAAAAACCTCTTTCAGTTCGGTGGCACCGGCAACCTTTTGGTCGTTAAAATAAATAACATCGCGCACGCCTGGTTTAAACTTATCATTCGACATGCTGATAGGCAACGGCTCCGATTCGTTCATTTTATTTTTCATGCCGCGTATATACCAGTCGGTACCCAGCAAACTCAAGTTCACAATACGCACATCCGGACGCACATTTTCAACCTCCTGTATATACCAAAGCGGGTAAGTATCATTATCCCCATAGGTAAATAAAATAGCGTTAGGAGCGCAGGAGTTCAGGTAGTTATAAGCCATATCATGCGGTGTAAGCTTGGTGGAGCGGTCATGATCGTCCCATTCCTGGTTGGCCATTAACACTGGTGCTGCCAGTAAGCAAATCAGTGTAGCTATAATGGCGCTTGTTTTAGCGTTGATCTTTTTAGACAGAAAATCGGCGATAGCCAGTACACCTAAACCTATCCAGATGGCAAAGGCATAAAACGATCCCGCATACGCATAATCACGCTCACGTGGCTGCAATGGATCCTGATTTAGGTATAAAACTATTGCAATACCCGTAAAAAAGAACAGTACCAACACCACGCCCGCGTTTCGCTGATCGCGCCAAAAGTGGAAGAATAAACCGATCAGGCCGATGATAAGCGGTAAAAAGAATAAACGGTTATAGCTTTTACTTTCCGTAACGGCATGGGGCAGGGGCTTGCTGAAATCCCATCCGCTTAACCATGAACCGTCGATACCGCCTTTACCATCAATGGCACCGGTTTGACCGTCAAGATCATTGGCTCGGCCAGCAAAGTTCCATAAGAAGTAACGGGTGTACATCTGATTTACCTGCCAGGTGCCAAAAAAGCCCAGGTTGGTAGCAAAGGTAGGGTGCTCGCTTTGACCAAGTTTAGTCCATGCCCGGTAAAAATCAGGGTGACCGGCCTTATCGCTAAACATACGCGGGAAGGGGGTATTGCGGTCATAAACAGTGGTCAGTTTTTTACCAGCCACTTCATATTTGGTTTCTCCGCGACGGTAAATAGTTGATCCTTCGGTTTGCTCGGTTGGTGTTGAATCAAAAAACTGTCCGTAAAGCAATGGTGTATCACCATATTGATCGCGGTTCAGGTAACCATTAAGGGAGAAAGCGTTTTCAGGATCGCTGTTATTCAGGTTAGGGTTTGCTTTGGCCCTTACCACGATCATCACGAAAGAGCTGTAACCAAACAGGATGAACAGCAGGCAAATTAAAAAGGTATTTAAGGCAAAACGTCTCTCGCGGATCTTAACCACATACTCCAGCAGTGCTAATACTGCTAAACCAACAACCACGCCTATAATTCCGGCGCTGATACCCAATACCAGTATAAAACATACTGCTGCGATGATGATGGCCGGTTTTTGCGGCTTAATAGTATAATATATACCCGATACGATGGTGGCTATCAGTAAAAGAAAAAACATGACCGCGCCGCTGCCAAAACCCATGCCTAAAGTATTTACAAAAAGCAGGTCGGAAAAAGCTGCGCCTTTTACGGTATATTGAATAACCCCCCAAAGCACAAAGGCCACCGCAACAATACCTGCAAAAAATGCCCAGAAAGTACCTTTTGAAGTGATACTTTTTGCCCTGCGGAAATAGATCACAAGTGCTATGGCCGGTATTACCAACAGGTTTAATAAGTGAATACCTATAGATAAGCCCATCACATAGGCAATAAATACGATCCATTTATCGGCATGCTGCTCATCGGCGTTGGCGTCCCATTTTAATATGGCCCAAAATACAACAGCTGTACATAAGGATGATTGCGCGTAAACTTCAGACTCAACAGCCGAAAACCAGAATGTATCAGACCAGGCGTAAGCCAGTGCGCCAACCAGGCCTGCACCTATAATCAGGATCAGGTTTGCTGTGCTGATATCCTCTGCCTTTTTTACCAGTAACTTTTTAGCCAGGGCGGTAACAGTCCAAAACAGGAACATAATAGTTGCACCGCTGGCCAGTGCCGAAGCCATATTGGCCCAGTAAGCCACCTTGGTACCATTGCCCATAGATAATAAGGTAAATACCTTGCCTATCATCGTAAACAGAGGGGCGCCAGGTTGGTGGGCTACCTGTAAACGGTAAATACAGGCAACAAACTCGCCACAATCCCAAAAGCTGGAGGAGGGCTCTAAGGTTAAAATATAGGTTAGCGAAGCAATGATAAAGGCTACCCAGCCAAATATATTATTGATCTTTTTGTAGTCCATGTCTGAATTTTACGATAGAAAAAAAGGTTGAATGCAGCCCGAAATTAGTAAAAGTATTACGATGTTAAAATCAAAAGCGTTGGATTAACACTTTTTTAGCCTGTTTTTGGCATTAAAATGCAATGAAAAATACTTTTTTTAAATTCTGTTTTGAGAGTTAAAAAATCGTCTTATATTTGCATTCCTTTTCGGGGAGTAAAAACAAACCAAAGGAGATTGCCTGATAGTATAATGGTAGTACGACGGTTTTTGGTACCGTTTGTCTAGGTTCGAATCCTGGTCGGGCAACAAGAAAGATTTCGGATTTCTGATTTTCAATTTCG
Source organism: Mucilaginibacter sp. BGA-UO-ETr-C110 (assembly GCF_059567985.1). Lineage (NCBI taxonomy): Bacteria > Pseudomonadati > Bacteroidota > Sphingobacteriia > Sphingobacteriales > Sphingobacteriaceae > Mucilaginibacter > Mucilaginibacter sp. BGA-UO-ETr-C110. The sequence continues at coordinate 4,263,692 of NZ_JCAQPB010000002.1, read as the reverse complement.
GATTTAGGTCTGATGGAAAATTGAAATCCGAATTGTTTTTTATACAGGTTGTAAGTGTAAAGTGATATAGATTAAGGAAAATCCGAAATCGAACATCCCAAATCCAAAACAAGAAAATGCCATTACAATTTAATCCGGTTAAGTTATTTGCAGGATCAGGCTCTAAAGAACTTGCGCAAAAAATTGCTGATGCTTATGGCCGCGAATTAGGTGACGTGGTGCTTTCGCGCTTTAGTGACGGCGAGTTTCAACCACATTTTAACGAATCTGTAAGAGGATGCGATGTATTCCTGATCCAGAGTACCAACCAGCCTACCGATAATCTGATGGAATTACTAATGATGATTGATGCCGCACGCCGTGCTTCATCACATTATGTAAGTGCCGTTATTCCGTATTTTGGATTGGCCCGTCAGGACAGGAAAGATAAGCCACGTGTGGCCATCAGCGCTAAGCTGGTAGCCAATTTGCTGGTAGCTGCAGGTATTAACCGTATCATGACCATGGATTTGCACGCTGCTCAGATACAGGGATTTTTTGATATACCGGTTGATCACCTGGATGCTTCTATCATTTTTGTGCCTTATATAAAAAGCTTGGGTTTAGAAAACTTAACCATTGCATCGCCGGATATGGGCGGTTCATATAGGGCGCGTAGTTTTGCGAAGTTCTTTAATGCAGAGGTTGTAATTTGCGATAAACGTCGTAAACGCGCCAATGAGATCGAATCCATGACCCTTATTGGTGATGTTACCGATCAGGATATTGTGCTGATTGATGATATATGCGATACTGCAGGTACATTGGCTAAAGCGGCTGGTTTAATTATGGAACGTGGTGCACGCAGCGTACGCGCAGTTTGTACACATCCGGTATTATCTGGCAAGGCTTATGAAACTATTGAAAATTCCGCTTTGGCAGAGTTAATAGTTACAGACACTATACCGTTAAAATATACGAGCCCTAAAATAAGGGTACTATCAACCGCCGAACTGTTTGCAAAAGCTATCAGCAATGTAAACGAGCACGGCTCTATCAGCCAGTTGTTTAGGGTAGATTGATAGGAAGCTTATAGTTCATGGTTGATGGTTCATCGCCGGAAACCTGGATTTTGAATAGAATAAAAATATTTGTGCGGATTAGATACCATGAACAATGATCTATGAACCATGAACTTAACAAATAAATAAATACAAATAATGAAATCAATTGCTATTAGCGGTTCTCCAAGAGAGAACGTAGGGAAAAGAGACGCTAAAGAACTGCGTTACCAAGGCTTAGTGCCTGCAGTACTTTACGGTGGGCCAACACAATCCCACTTTGCAGTGTCCGCAGCTGATTTGAGAACCGTTGTTTATACTCCGGTTGTTCATTTCATCGATCTTGAAATTGCTGGTGTTAAATCACAAGCTATTATTAAAGATATTCAGTTTCACCCTTTAACTGAACAAATTATCCACGTTGACTTTTTGTTGCTTGACGAGAAAAAGCCGATCACTATCGAGATCCCTGTTAAATTAACCGGAACTTCTCCTGGTGTTAAAGTGGGTGGTAAATTAGTTCAGAAACTAAGGAAACTGCGCATCAAAGCATTACCTAAAGATCATTTAGATGCTATTGAAGTAAGCATTGAAGCCCTTGAAGTTGGTAAATCAGTAAAAGTTGCGGAAATTAAATTGCCAAACCTTACTATCACCAATGCTCAGGAAGATACTATCGTATCTGTAACTACTTCACGTGCATTACGTCAGGCAGAGCAGGAAGCTGCTTCAGGTAAAAAATAAGCCCCCTGACCCCTGAAGGGGGAATGAGAGCTGACTAAAAAAAGCGCCGGACTAATGTCCGGCGCTTTTTTTTGACAAAGGACTTTTGGGTAAAGGAGCAGGATTTTATCTTTATTCCCCAAATCTTTTATCCAGAAGTCCAAATATCCTTACTCCTTTCTATCTTTGCCCCAAATGAAATATCTGATAGTTGGTTTAGGAAATATAGGACCTGAATATGCCGATACCCGGCATAATATAGGGTTTATGATACTGGATGAATTAGCCAAACAAGAGGGCGCAAAGTTTTATCACATGCGCCTGGCTTATTACAGCGAAGTATCTTTCAAGGGCCGTACGCTGCACCTCATTAAACCAACTACTTACATGAATTTAAGTGGTAAAGCCATGAACCATTGGATGAAGGAATTAAAAATACCCATTGAAAACGTATTGGTACTCGTGGATGACATTGCCCTGCCTTTAGGCACACTGAGGTTAAAACCCAAGGGCAGCGCCGCCGGCCATAATGGGTTAAAGCACATCGAAGCAACTTTGGGCAATAATAACTACGCCCGGCTCCGGTTTGGGGTGGGTGATAATTATCCGAAAGGCCGCCAGGTTGATTATGTGTTAAGTGGTTTTGATGATGACGAAAAACCGGAACTTCCAGCACTTATTGACCGCTCGATAGAAATGATCAAAAGCTTTGCTACCATTGGTACCGAACTCACCATGACCCGCTATAATAAGTAGTAAAATATGCGAGGGTCACTAAATACTAATTGATTAGTTAAAAAGTGTTAAATAATCTTTGCTGTATGCAACAGTTAGATAGCTTACTGCGTCTTATCACTAAATCCTTATGAAACAATTTTTACTAACCCTGCTTTCCTGTTACATTTCGGCGATTTGTTTTGCCCAGACGCAAAATTCGCCAACAAACATAACTGTGAAGGGTTCGGTGATTGATTCGGCGTTAAATAAACCCTTAGGTTATGTTACTGTAGCGCTACAGGATGCAACTACCCATACACCCGTAAAAAGCACCCTGGCCAAAGACGACGGCAGTTTTGAGTTGAAAGCACCGGATGGTAAAACTTATCAGCTTGTTGTTGCTTTTATTGGATATGCCACCAAAGTTTTACCTGTAAAATTGACCGGTAATGAATTTAATGCAGGTAAAATTTTATTGGCCCCCTCCAGTAAAGAATTAAAAGAAGTTACTGTAACAGCTGTACGACCAACCCTGAAGCAGGAAGTTGACCGTCTTACATATGATGTAACCGCCGATCCTGAAAGTAAAGCGGTATCTGCACTGGATATGATGCGTAAAGTGCCGCTTTTATCTGTAGATGGAGATGATAAAATCAGACTCAAAGGAAGCGGTAATTATAAAATCCTGATCAACGGAAAGGAATCAGCATTGATGGCCAAAAGTCCATCGGATGTGTTAAAATCAATGCCGGCCACCAATATCGAAAAGATTGAAGTGATCACTACGCCACCTGCTAAATATGATGCGGAAGGTTTAACCGGTATTATTAATATTATTACCAAGAAAAATGCCGACCAGGGTTATAACGGCAGCATCAACATGCGTTATAACACCGTTTGGGGCCCCGGATACAACCTGAACGCCACCGTAAAACAGGGTAAATTTGGTCTTTCTGGTTACGCGGGTTTTGGTACCCAAAAAGAAGTAACCGGGGCAACGCACAACGTGCAGACCCAATTTTTAAATAAATCAGTATCAAGCATATTAAACCAGGATGGTACCAATACATTTAGCGGTAAATACAAATATGCTAATGCCGAACTAAGTTATGAGATTGATAGCCTTGACCTGATCACAGGTTCATTTGAGATCTTTCAGGGGCACTTTGATCAAATGGGCTCCCTGCAATCAAACCGGGTAAACAACGTGGGAACACTTGATGAGGCCTACCGCAACGCCACTACCAGTAACAGTAAAGATAAAGGGGCCGATATCGCCATCAATTACCAGCGGAACTTTAAAAACCACAAAGATGAGCTGTTAACCTTGTCATACAAATACAGCTATTCGCCAAGCGACCAAACGAGCTCGAATGCATTTACCGACAGGTTTAATTATGACGATGTGAACAATCCTGATTTCAGACAGCGTAATAATGCCGGTAACCGCGAACATACCATTCAGCTTGATTATGTATATCCGCTTAAAAAACTAAGTATCGAAGCCGGAGCCAAAGCCATTCTGCGGAACAACTTTAGTGATTTCGGGCGCGAAGATCTTGATCCTGCTACAAACCAATATGTGGTTAACACCGGGCAAACCAGCACATTTGACTATCACCAGGATGTGACCAGTTTTTACAACTCTTATCAGTTAAAACTAAGTAAGTGGACAGCCAAAGCCGGTTTACGTATTGAACATACCCAAGTCACGGCCGATTTTATAGGCACACCACTTGATAAGGGATATAACAATTTGATACCATCCATATCTATACAACGCAGCCTCAACAGCAGCAGCATTAATTTCGGTTTTACGCAGCGTATACAGCGCCCGGGTATATACCAGCTTAATCCTTTTGTTGATAATTCAAACCCTAAATTCATCAGCACCGGTAACCCTGATCTGCGCCCCGAGCTTAACAACACCTTTGAGCTTACTTACAGCAATTTTAAAAAGGCCTCCGTTACGGTGGGCTTAAGTTATGCGTTCTCCAATAACTCCATCCAAACTATAAGCAGTTTGCGTGATACGGTAACCTATACTACCTACCAAAATTTGGGCAGCAACCGTACACTGGGTTTAAATATTAATACCAATTTTTCCATTACCAAACCCTTTACGGTTAGCTTAAACGGGCAAGTTTCACATGTTTGGCTAAAAGGTATCTATAACAGTGAGTTCTTTAAAAACGGCGGTTACATTGGTAATGCATTTGCCAGCTTTACCTATAAATTAGGTGATACTTACAGGTTAGGTTATAATGCCGGTTTCTTTAGCGGTGATGTAACCCTGCAAGGTAAATCAAGCAATTTTATTTATAACTCATACACCGTTGCCAAGGATCTTTTCAATAAAAAATTTACGGTAACCCTTGTAGCTAATAACCCTTACAGCAAGTATAGGGCGTTTACCAACACTACCAATACGCCCGATTTTTCTCAAACCATCAGCAGGGAAAACCCATATCGCCATTTTGCTATCAGGCTTAATTATAAATTTGGCAAGCTTAATAGCGATATTAAAAAGAACCAGCGCAGCATCAATAACGATGATACCAAAGGTGGCGGTAAAAGCAGTGGCGCCAGTCAGTAAGATTGCGTATTAGATTAAAAACACCTGACATACTTTCGGCACAAAAAGGATAAATTAGCCCGATGAAAGTTTACGGAATAACCAATTGCAACACAGTTAAGAAAGCGCTTGACTGGTTAAAAGAAAATAAGGTAGATTATAATTTCCAGGATTTCAAAAAGCTTGGGGTAAGTACCGAGAAACTACAGGAGTGGGATAGTAAAGCGGGGTACGAAAAATTCCTGAATAAACAAGGCCTTACCTGGAAACAACTTGATCCTGAGGTGAAAGAAAGTGTAAAAACAAATGCCGACGCTCTTACGCTATTACAACAAAAAACCAGCATGATCAAAAGACCGGTTATTGAAGATGGCGACTTTTTGTTTTTTGGTTTTGATGAAAAAGTTTATCAATCCCACTTTTTAAACAAATAGGGCCGGGACATCTCCATATTTTTTAGTTTGAAGCCTGTAAATCTCGTATATCTACCTGATTTATAGGCTTTCGTGTTTGATGAGGAATAATTTAATTTTATGGTAACAATCGTTTTACCCGAACATCCAAAAATGTTTTTTTGTAGTATACTTGCTGTATACATACAAAAAATATTGAAATGAATTTAAAACTGATGGCCGGTTTCAGCATGGCCTTTATGTTGGCGGTTAGTGTAAGTGATGCTCAGCAGGCCGCTTCAACTAATGCGCCTGCTTCTGATTACAATTACCATGAAACTTTCGGGCCTGGCTTTTATACCAAAAATGGTACAGAATACCGTGCCGCAAGCGGCGAACCAGGACCTAAATACTGGCAAAACCGGGCCGATTATCAACTGGCTGCAAAACTGAATGATCAAACCAACGAGATCACCGGTTCTGAAGTTTTAACTTATACCAATAATAGTCCGCAGAGCCTGGGCTTTTTATGGATGCAGCTTGACCAAAACTTGTTTAAATTAGATTCACGCGGAACTGCTATTGTACCCCCAACAGGCAGCCGCAACTGGGGCCGTGGTGAAGCATTTGATGCCGGCTATAAAATAAAATCAGTAAAATACGCTATTGGTAAAGGTGAATTTGCCGAAGCTAAATTTTTGATCAGTGATACCCGCATGCAGGTTTTTTTACCTAAAGAGGTAACAGCCAATGGCGGACAGGTTAAACTTAAAATTGAGTACTCATTTGTTCCGCCGAATTATGGATCGGATCGTATGGGTTACCAGGATACCAAAAACGGCAGAATTTATACCATTGCGCAATGGTACCCACGCATGTGCGTATATGATGATGTAATTGGATGGAATACCCTGCCTTATACAGGTCCAGGTGAATTTTACCTGGAGTATGGCGATTTTGATCTGAGCATTACCGCTCCGGCCAATCACATCGTAGTAGCCTCCGGAGAACTGCAAAACCCACAGGAAGTATATACCACGGAACAACAAAAACGTTGGGCCGAAGCTGCCCAAAGCGAAAAAACGGTAGTGATCCGTACTGCCGATGAGGTTAAAGATCCCAAATCGCGCCCGGCAGGTAAAACAGAACTCACCTGGCACTTTAAAATAAAGAACGCGCGTGATGCTTCATGGGCTTCATCAGCTGCATTTATTATTGATGCTGCCAAAATGGATTTACCAAGCGGTAAAAAATCGATAGCTATTTCAGCCTACCCTGTTGAAAGTGATGGCAATGATGCCTGGGGCCGCTCAACAGAATATGTAAAAAAATCAATTGAATATAACTCTGCCAAATGGTTTGAATTCCCTTACCCTGCCGCAACATCTGTTGCCGGTATAGTAGGTGGTATGGAGTACCCTGGTATTGTTTTCTGCGGATACAGAGCAAAGAAAAATGCGCTTTGGGGTGTAAATGATCATGAATTTGGCCATACCTGGTTCCCAATGATCGTAGGTTCAAACGAACGTATGTATGGTTGGATGGACGAAGGTTTTAACACTTTCATCAACACGCTTTCAACCGCTAATTTTAACAATGGCGAGTATAAAAGCACCCGCACCATAGATATGCACCGTACCGGCGACTTTTTCACCAAGCCAGAACTGGAGCCAATGATGAGCCAGCCGGCCAACCTGAGGGAAAGAAATACCGGTACATTGCTGTATGCAAAACCAAGCGCCGGTTTGGTTTTATTACGTGAGCAGATATTAGGCCCTGAGCGTTTTGATTTTGCTTTTAAAACCTACATAAACAGGTGGGCATTTAAACACCCAACACCTGACGACTTTTTCCGCACCATTGAAAATGCATCAGGCGAGAGCCTGCAATGGTTTTGGAGAGGTTGGTTCCTGAACGACTGGCGCCTGGATGTTGCGGTTAGCGATGTGAAATATGTGGATGGCGATGCATCAAAAGGAGCCATGATCACCATAGATAACCTGGGTAAAATGGCCATGCCGGTTATCCTGGAGGTGAAAACCAAAAGCGGTAAAACTGATCGTATTAAACTGCCGGTTGAAATTTGGGAGCGTTTTGCTTCATGGACATTCAAATATCCATCAACCGAAGAAATTGAATCGGTTACTTATGACCCTGATAAAGTACTGCCCGATTATAACCCAGACAATAACGTTTGGAAGAAATAAGAAATATAAAAACCCGGTTAAGGCCGGGTTTTTTGTTTATTGGAATAGAGGATTCTAATTTGTCATCCTGAGGAACGAAGGATCTATTCGGCGATTAGATTCTTCGCTTTGCTCAGAATGACAAATTAGTTTTGGTCTCCTACAACAGATCCTTCAAATGTTTATAGTTTGATTTTACTGTATCCAATACTTCGTCCATATGGCCGTTGAGCATCAGTTTGGTCATCGATACAGCCATACCCTTCACCTGTTCAAACTCAATTTTGGGTGGCATAGCCAGCGCATTCGGGTCGGTAAATACATTGACTAAGGCCGGGCCGTCAAAAGCCAATGCTTCTGCAATTGCCTCCTGAACATCCTGCGGATATTTAACGTTAATACCTTTAATGCCCATAGCCTGCGCTACTAAAGCAAAATCTGGATTGTACATATCCGTTTGCCAATCGGGCAGGCCGGCAACCTCCATTTCCAACTTGACCATGCCTAAGGAACGGTTATTAAAAACGATGATCTTGACCGGCAATTTATACTGAACAATGGTAGCCAGATCGCCCAGTAACATCGACAATCCGCCATCGCCACAAAGCGCAATAACCTGCTGACCCGGGCGGGCCAGAGCCGCACCAATAGCCTGCGGCATAGCATTAGCCATGGAACCGTGGTTAAATGATCCTATCATTTTTCGCTTGCCTGTAGCGTTGATATAACGGGAACCCCACACGCATGACATGCCTGTATCTACCGTAAATATGGCATTATCGGCAGCAATTTTATCCAGTACGCTGGCTACAAATTCGGGGTGGATCTTATCCTGTTCGCCGCTGTCGTCTACATAGGTTTGCATTTTGTTTTTTACATCAGCGTATACTTTTAACTGGGCTTTTAAAAAGCTATCATCCTGTTTTTGACTGATCAGTGGAAGTAAAGCTGTTAACGTATCTTTGATGTCGCCGCATAAACCCACATCGATTTTAGCCCTGCGACCGATCCGCTCCGGCTTAATATCTACCTGTACAATTTTGCAATCGGTAGGCATAAATGGGGTGTACGGGAAATCCGTACCTAACAATATCAGCAGATCGCTTTCGTGCATACTATGATAGGCCGATGGCAAACCTAAAAGTCCGGTCATCCCCACCTCGTTAGGATTATCATACTGGATATCCATTTTGGCCCGGAAGGAATAAGCAACCGTAGCATGAAGCTTTTGCGATAAGGCTACTACTTCATCATGAGCTTCGCCTGCACCTATGCCACAAAAAATGGTGATCTTCTGATGCTGGTTGATCAAGGCAGATAGCTTTTGCAGATCAGCATCAGAAGGCCTGACCACGGGTACTGGGTTAAAGTTTTGGGTAGATGTATTGATCTCAACAGCATCCATACTCGTAACATCGCCCGGCAAGCCAATTACAGCCACTCCTTTCTGATGTACCGCGTTTTGTATAGCTGCCTGCAGCATACGAGGCAACTGCCTGGGAGTTGTAGCCACCTGGTTGTAATAACTGCAATCATCAAACAGTTTTATAGTATTGGTTTCCTGGAAATAATCTGTACCGAATTCAAAACTGGCTATGGTTGAAGCGATGGCGATAACCGGCGCGCCGGATCGGTGCGCATCATACAAACCGTTGATGAGGTGTACATGGCCCGGGCCGCTGCTGCCCGCACAACATGCCAAACCATTCAGCTGTGCCTCGGCGCCGGCTGCGTAGGCGCCAACCTCTTCGTGTCGTACATGTATCCATTGTATATTTCCCTCGCGTCTTACGGCATCATTTACTTCGTTAAGGCTATCGCCGGTAACGGCATATATTCTTTTTATACCGGCATTGGCCAGCATTTCTACCAGTTGATCTGCAACATTTTTTGCCATGGTCAGGTTGATTTATGTTTTGATATGTATAAAGCTAACCATTGAATATGCAGTGGGTTTTAAAAATTGTAAATTGCTGTAAAATATGACAATCATGGGGCGAATAGTTATTGTAGCTTATAAACCAAAGCCTGGAAAAGCAGCTGCTTTAAAGCAACTCACCAAAACCCACGTACCCCGGCTTAAGCTGGAGGGATTGGTAACGGATCGTGAACCTATTATCATGGAAACCACCGATGGAACTATTATTGAGGTTTTTGAATGGTTGAGTGTCGAAGCTATTAACCAGGCCCATCAGAACAAAGCCGTTCATGAAATGTGGGCCGAGTATGCCGAAGTTTGCGATTATGTAAACCTGAATAGCCTAAGCGAAACAGCAAACATGTTTGCTGAATTTAATCCGGTGGACTGAGCCGGAACGATGGCTGAGATGTAAAACAAAACAGGCAGACTTTAAAGAGTCTGCCTGTTTTTCTGTGTCAATATATAGAGAAGCCTTCCGGCTGTTGTTTTTGGTACTGATTAAAGATTGAAAGCGTAAGCAACCCGCAGACCAATAAAATTGCTGGTGCTGCCGTTAGTATAAAATTTACTATTACTTTCAAACCTTACACCTGCATCAATATAATTTTTGCGGCCCACATTAAATAATACACCTACTTGTGGTGCGTAAACAAAGGCTGCTGATTTAGTTGCACCCAGATCTGTTTTGTTGGCAATAAATGATGCACCGGCTTCGCCCTGGATATAGAAATTTTTAACAGGGAAATATTTTAAACCCACCTTAACTGGTATCAGTTGAATGTCGGGAGCATTGGTAATATCATCAGCATAAATATTGTTGAAACCAGTGTTTAAAGTAACATATAATTGCCTGTCAAGCACCGGGAAATCGGCCTGTAACGAACCGCCGAAGTTCAGGTTGTAGTTATTATTAAGTTTGCCCAAAGGTACACCCGATTCAACACCAGCACTTAAGCGGATGCCTGAACCCAAAGAAGTTGTTTTAGGTGTTACTGGATTATTTATATCCTGTGCTTTAATATTTAGAGAAATGACAGATAACAATGAAAATATTAAAACACTTAGTTTAATGGAAGTTTTCATGATCGTATAGGTTATAGTATAGTTTTGTTATATATGGTAAAATTTTTGATGATCTCCAGAAGGTGATTATCTGTAAATGATAGTTAAAATTTGAAAGGTGCCCCAGTATACCTGGAGTAATCTGCCTTTTAGTAAGTTTAAGTTTTCCTTTTTCATGACCCTTGTTGTTGATTGACATGTCAAAGGTACTGGCTGTACGAAGGCACATCAATCCCAATAAATCGGATTTAACAACCAATTTTTCCGATAGGTGGAAAATACCGTCAGGCAACGGTCATAACGGGGGATTTTGAAAGGAATGAGGCAGGAGATTTCTCTATTGTACCTGTTTAAGTTCCGAAGGATTATACCCTGCGAAACGTTTAAAGAACCGGCTGAAATGTGAGCTGTTGTCAAAGTTAAGCCGTTCGGCAATTTCTTTGATACTAAGACCCGATGATGAGAGTAGATACTGCGCCTCCAGATACAGGCGGTTATGGATAACATGCAAAGCATTTTGACCGGTTTCGCCTTTTACCAGTTCGGTTAAATATTTGGCCGATATAAATAATTCGTCCGCATATTCCTGTACGGTTTTCAGGGCCAGAAATTTCTCTTCAACCAGTTTTTTGAATTTATACACCAACTGATATTGTTTGCTCAAATGCCTGGTTGAATGGAGCAAACAACTTTCGCAGGCACGATTCATTTCATACAACAGATCGACCACCAGGAGGCGTAAGATCTGCAAATGAAAAGCCCCTTTTTCACGGCTTTCATCACTCATTTTTTCGTACAGTGCTTTTAAGGATGCCACACTTTTTGTTGACAGACCATAAATTGGCGGATAGTCGGGGTTTACCTCCAGCAGGTTATCTACAATGTTTTCTTTCAGGAAGTTATGGGTCAGAAAATCCTTTTTAAACAGTACCTGGTACAAGAGCAGATCGTCAGTAGCATCTTCAAAAGAAGTAATAAAAGCTGGCGATACCAGGTGTATGGAGTTTGGATAAACATCAAAAACAAAATGCCCAACTGTTTTTTTACAGCTACCGCTCAGGCATAAAATAACCGAGTAATAATCAGTTTTAACGGGTAAGCCATGCTTTGCCCCGGTTTCATGACTTAATATAGCAAAATCGTCCTGGTTCCAGTTATCGTGGATAATACCAAAATTACGGTTGGTGCCGGTATATCGTTGAAGTGTGGCGGGAATATCAAAAACAGCTATTTTATTACTCATGAATCTCAAAGATAGTGCAAAATTATTTTACACTTATGGGTCAAATTGTATCTGTTCGGCCTTTAGCTTTTTTTGAACATCCTGTTTGTAATTACGACCAATGGGTAATTCATGGCCTGCAACTTCAATGCTATAAGAGTAAAAAGAGTCGATTTTACCCAGCGCTACAATGAACGACCGGTGGATGCGTACAAACCTATTTTCCGGTAACATTTCTTCCAACATACTGATCTTTTGCCGTGTGATATACACCTGATCTTTGATCACCACTTTTACATAATCGCGCAGGCTTTCAATCCATAAAATATCATTCACATTTACTTTAACAGTTTTGCGCTCCACCTTGAGATAGATGAATGTTTCATGGTCGCTCACCGGCGCTTCATGAGTGATCACTGGATTGTGCCTGCTTTCTGCCAACTGGTAAATTTTATCAACAGCACGCAAAAAACGTTCGAACGAAATAGGTTTTAACAAGTAGTCAACCGCGTTTAGCTCAAAGCCTTCCAGCGCGTATTCACTGTAGGCAGTAGTAAAAATTACTCTTGGTGGGTTTTTGAGGCTCCGGAGCAGGTCGGTACCTTTGATGCCTGGCATTTGAATGTCCAAAAACATCAGGTCCACGGGCTTTCGCTGCAGCAATTGAAAAGCCTGTATCGCATCAGTGCATTTGCCGATCAATTCCATTTGGTTAAATTGGGCCAGATATTTCTCCAACACGGCGATGGCGTGAGGCTCATCATCAACTATTAGTGTCCGGATCTTCATGCGCTTACCAATTGTTTTTCGGGTTGTTTAACCTCACTCAACTGCATGTCAAGCACGATCAGAAATGTATCGTCCTCATTCATGATCTTCAGTTTTGAGGTGGCAGGATAAAGTAAATCAAGCCGTTTCATTACATTTTTTAAACCAATGTGCCCACGGGTATTTTCCTCAGCCTCCTCCGTCCGATGCTCAGGTTTGTTATTGGCTACTTTGAGTTTAAAGCGGTTGCCGGTCACATTTACGTTGATATTTATCCAAACGTGCCCGGTTTTTTCACTGGTGCCATGTTTAAAGGCATTCTCAATAAAGGGGAGTATGAGCAATGGCGCTATCAGTTTATTCCGCAGATCGCCGGTGATGGTGAAATTAATGTCGATGCGGTCTTCATAGCGCAGCTTTTCCAGCTTTACATACTGCTGCATCATGAGTATCTCCCGCTCAAGTGGTACTTCATCGGCATTACATTCGTAAAGCATATACCGTAAAATGTCTGATAATCCCAATATCAACTGGGGCGATTTAGGTGATTGATCCAGGCTCAACGCATACAGATTATTTAAGGTATTAAACAAAAAGTGCGGATGAACCTGTGCTTTCAAAGCGCTTAATTCTGCTTCTAATGAGGCCTGCTTACGCTCATACCACATTTTAAATAGCTTGATGGCCAATACAAAACCGATAATAAGGTTTACACCTTTAAACGTGTTCACCAGGTTTTGTATATCCATTAGTTTTTCAAAAAATGGTTTTTGCTGGTACCTGAGGTAATCAATATCGGTAATGTGCATTGCTTTGATAAGATAGGGGGTTACCAGAGTAAGCCCCACTGTTCTGGTTATCAATGACGAAGCAACAACCAGCACTAATAGCCATATGGCGAATTTTAAATACCGGTTAACAAATAAATAGCGCGGAATTATCCAATAGGCTATGGCGTAATAATAAGCAATTTGAACAGGCATAAAGAACAGGTTGTTCCTTAGTGAGATCCAAAAGTTGGTTTGCACGGAGTACATACTGGCTATCAGAAGGTAAGCCACACCCCAAAATAACAAGTGCTGGTAAATTCTTGGTATCCTGATGTTTTGCAGCCTGATGTCGAGCCTGTTATTCATAAAGCTAATTTACCTGATATCGGCCGAAAGAAGTAAAATCTTTTCAGTAAATGCGATAAACCGCGCGCTTTCATCGACATACAACCAAAAAACATTTAACAAGGGTAATTATTTTTGACAAATGTTAATAGGGCTACATTAAATGCTGTTTGTATGCAAATAATAGCTGTGTAACGGCATCGCTTCTTTATCAGATCAGCCCCGGCTAATTTAGATCATCAAATGAAAACGGGCTATGAAAACAATCATGTTAACCGCATTGATCCTGATAAGCGCTGTATGCAGCCAGGCTCAAATCAAAACACCTGCTACCCACGGTTTTTGGGTGGTAGAGAGTAACGCTAATCAACCAAGAGTACAAATCATCAGGTTTTATACCGATGACGCGAAGCTGATTTATGAAGAAACTATTAACGCCAAACTAAATTTAAAACGCGAAAAAACAAAGCTGGCTTTAAATGAGTTGTCTAACAAGCTGAACGAAGGGAAGGACAGTCCCGAAAACAAAAAGCTGATCGCGATGGCGTTCAATTTAAAGCGATAAATGATCTTTTTTAATTATACTTTGAACAAGGGTTGGCGCGAGGTCAGCCCTGTTCTGTTTTATGCCTGTTCTTGCTCAACCCAGTTACCATCTTCCTTGATAATGCCGATGAGCTCATCAAGTGCATTTGCCGAGTTGATGTTTTTTTTGACAGCTTCTTTGCCGCGATACAAGGTTACCTTATCGGTACCAGAGCCTACATAACCGTAATCGGCATCTGCCATTTCGCCCGGGCCATTCACAATACAACCCATGATGCCAATTTTAAGGCCTTTGAGATGACTTGTGCGGCTGCGGATCATCTGGGTAGTCACCATCAGATCAAACAAGGTACGGCCGCAGCTTGGGCATGATATATACTCTGTTTTGGAGATCCTGGAACGGGTGGCCTGCAAAATACCAAAGGCTGTTGAAGTGATAACATTAGCGGGCAACTCCGGAGCATCTATCCATATCCCATCGCCAAAACCATCAACTAACAGGGCCCCCAGATCGGTAGCTGCGTACAGTTGGAGTTTAGTGGTTAAGTCCGTTTGTCCATGGTCTTTTTCAAACTTGTAGCTCCTTTTCACGATTACCGGAACTTCTAATCCAAGTTCTTCCAGTTTAAAGAAGAAGGAGCGTTGATCGGCCATGCCGTGCAGGGCACTAGTTTCCAGTACAAATACCAATGAGTTATCAAACGGTAACGCCCCAAACTCATCCGAATCAATATCGGTTGGTAATATCCTCACCAGGTTTAATTTGGACGAACGATCGGTGCCCGATGCGATGTATTCAGCTAATGAAAATACTGGGTGACAATTGGTTTTATCGGTCAGTTTTTGCCAGGTGTCATAGTTATACAACTGTTTTAAGTTGCTCGGGAATACAAAAGACGGCAACTCATCAGCCAGGTATACAAAATCAACCGATTGCTCGGCCATGTTGTATTTATCCAGCAAAGGCGAATATAAATATCCTGCATCCTTCAAAACAGCCGGATCTTTCAGGTTTCTGGCCGACAGATCAACCACCACCCTTGGCACCATATGCCCGCCAATAAAGGCGTTAGCCTCATAGGTATGGCGTTTTTTGTACTCGTAGGGGTTATGAGAAGCTAAAGGCTGAAGGCTTAAAGCTGAAAGCTCTTTTTCTTCCGCTTTTTGCTTTTCGCTTTCTGCTTTCCGCTCGGTATAGCGGCGTACCAGTTCAATAGCTACCGGAGCTTCTGCTTCTGGCTCCTCGGTCAGGGAAACACGCACGGTATCGCCCAGTCCGTCTTCTAGCAACGTACCAATACCCACTGCCGATTTGATACGGCCATCCTCTCCGTCGCCGGCTTCGGTTACACCTAGGTGCAGCGGATAGTTCATGCCTTCGGCTACCATGGTGTCTACCAGCAGGCGGTAGGCCTGTACCATCACCTGTGGATTGCTCGATTTCATGGAGATCACCAGGTTATAGTAGTTCAGCGCTTCGCACATCCGCATAAACTCCATAGCCGATTCTACCATACCCTGCGGGGTATCGCCATAACGGCTCATAATCCGGTCGCTCAGAGAGCCATGGTTGGTGCCGATGCGCATGGCGGTACCATATTCCTTGCAGATGTTAACCAGCGGGGCAAATTTTTTGTAGATGCGTTCCAGTTCGCCCTGGTACTCCTGGTCGGTATAATCTATCTGGTCAAATTTCTTTTTATCGGCGTAATTACCTGGGTTTACCCTTACTTTTTCAACTATCCGTGCGGCTACTTCGGCAGCGTTGGGAGTAAAATGTATATCGGCCACCAGCGGAACGTTATAGCCGCGTTGGCGAAGCTGTTTCTTGATCTCAGCCAGGTTTTGGGCTTCTTTGATGCTGGGCGCGGTAATGCGTACATATTCGCAGCCGGCATCAACCATACGGATAGATTGCTCAACCGTGCCTATGGTATCCATGGTATCGGTAGTGGTCATGCTTTGAATCCGGATAGGGTTATTGCCGCCCATGGGCACATCGCCAATATTTACCTCGCGGGTAACAAAACGCGAATATTCGGTTAGTGAATTACAATAACGGCCTTGCAGCAACTTAACAGCATCAGTATTCATGCAGCGAAAATTAATAAGATACAAAGATAAGCAATAGGATTAAAGGTTAAACGCTTGCAAAGTGGAAAGCTTGTAATGTTTATATAACTTTATACGCATGAAAAGATTAATCCGCATATTGATCACATTACTCGTTATAGGCTTATTTGTTTATTTTAATACGGATAATTGGTCCTACAGCAGCCGGATCTATAAAAACGAGATCAACTCCCATATTATCAAAATTGAACCAAACGGCACCCGGTTTAAGATGTTCTTTGCCGATAAATCAAACACCGGTTTTAAGTTCAATATCAATGAAGATATATCTTTTGGCTATAGTAACTTCTTTTATACCTCAACTTTTAATATCACTGAAAACCTGTTGAAAGGCGACTCCTTATCTAAACCCGCTGGTAGTTTACAGCTGTCAGTATTCAAAAAGGACAGCCTGGGCAAGTACGTTTTTTATAAGACGTTCAAGGGCGAAAAATAAGGATTAGCAGCTTTCTTAAAATAACCTTTCCTTGATCACCAGGGTATTAGCCAGCATATCATGCAGGCATTGCTGTTTTTTGTTGAAGAAGGCTATCACATAACCCAAACAAAACGGCAATGCAGAAAGCAGTTTGAGCAAATTGCGACTAATGGCCGTACCCGTACTGATACGATCGCCATTCATATCTACCACCTTGATCCTGAGCATTTGTTTACCGTAGGTGGCCTGTTTGGCCGAGCTTTCCATCACAATATGGTAGATCACTTTAGCTAATGGGATAACGCCTAAAATGCTGAAGGATACAATAATGCGTGTTTCTTTATCCTGTATAAACAGCAGTACCACAATAAAAGCGATGATCACAAACACGCCGAAAAGTATAAACCAATCCAAAACCGAAGCCAGCAGACGCTGATCAAAACTGCCATAATACTGCATGAGCAGCGATGGTTTGGCAAAGCCGAAAAGCGTGCGCAGTTCGGTAATTTCCTGTGCTTCTTTATAATCGTCCATTTCGGGGGTTTTTATAAAGTCGGTAGGTTTTACTTTGAGGTCTTTTAGCTGGTCGATGCTAAAAGGGCCCTGGGGTTTACCTTCAATTACCAGTATATAGGTTTGAGTCATTGATCAGGATTTTTTGTGATGCGTTCAGCTATTTGATTATTGCAAATGCCCGAAGTTACTTTGTTGGGCAGAAAAACTTTTTAAACCTTAAATTTTAACACTTTTTAGTCGAAAACGGGGTAAAAACGCTTGGTTATTGGCCATTTTAACAAAGTTTTAACGCCTTTTTAACACTTTTTAACACTTTTTTGATGTGTTTTGAAAGGTTTAAAAAGTATTAACTTGCTTATAATCAAATATATGAATATAAAACAGTCGATTTTTGTTCCCTTTTTCCCCTTAACAAAACAGCCCGGTTTTCTGGTTTAGAGAATCCCGGGCTGGTTATATACAAATATACTAAAATATCTAGTGTGTTTTGGTGACGGTGCTTTTTAAAATTTGCTTTTCAATGTGAAAAAGCATGTCGTAGAGCGCTCAATTGCCGCTGTGGCTGTTACTTTGTCTTGATACAAAGTAACCAAGACCGAGCGAAGCGAGATAATGAGCACCGATAAAAACAAACAACAGCGAATAAATCAAGTCAGCAGAAATGCTTCTTTGCGCTCATGGCCTTTACCCTGCAAAACAGGCAGAACCACGGGCTGCTAAACCTTGCCTCTACTTCGTTCGCTTAATCCCCTGCTTCGGCAAGGTTTGCTAATGCCCTAGCCACTACGTGAGCCATCATTGTTCTGCCCGCTTTCGCCCGAAGCTGTTCTGCTGACGGGGAAAAGAAGGCTCAGGAGCAATCATAATCACGACAAAAACGGTTTCCACCAGTTGGAGTTGTAGGCTTCTTTTACTTCGGTTGGTTCGCCGGGTTTGGGCACAAACAGTTCTATATTTTTATCTTTTGCCAGGTCGGTTAGCCATTCAATGGGTTCGTACCAGGCATGCGGGGCCAGGCTGAAAGTGCCGTAGTGTACGGGCATCATCAGTTTGCCTTTGAGGGCCAGGTGGGCATTGGAAGCATGATCGGGGCCCATGTGTATATCTGGCCAGTATTTGCCGTAAGCGCCAACTTCCAATATCGTGAGGTCAAATGGCCCGAAAGCTTCGCCGATCTCGGCAAAACTGGGCGACCAGCCCGAATCGGCACCAAAATAAATATTGTGTTTGGGGCCTCTGATCACGAACGACGACCATAAGGTTTCATTTCGCCCGGTAATACCACGGCCCGAAAAATGCCTGGCAGGTGTAGCTGTAACCACCAGATCATTACCGATGACCGTGCTATTACCCCAATCCATTTCTGTGATTTGATTATCCGTAATGCCCCACTTACGCAGGTGTTGCCCCACACCTATAGAACAGTAGAAGGGAGTGGCAGAACCAGCGAAAAATTTGATGGTATCCTTATCCAGATGGTCATAATGATCATGCGATACAATGATGGCATCCAGAGGTGGTAATTCGCTTAATAAAAGCGGTGGTTGAAAAAAACGCTTGGGTCCGATGAATTTGGAGAAAGAAACGCGTTCGCCCCAAACCGGATCGGTGAGGATGCGTTTGCCGTCAATCTCTATCAATATACTGGTATGGCCTATCCAGGTAATGCGCAGGCCATTGGCCGGCGGGTTTTGGTAAATGGCTGTGTCGGTTTTAAAAGGACCTAATGTTTTCTTTGGGATATTCTCGGCCTTGTTGTTGATGTATTGCCGCAGTATGGGGAGCATTTTATCAAAACCGGCCTCGTCGGTTGGTATAACGTTAAGGTATTTTTTTCCTTCTTTTCGTGATCCTTCTAAACTCATAGTAAGCTAATAGTATTTGGATTAAGATAGGGTTAACTGTTTAAAGTTACGGTAAGTTTTTTCCTGGGTGTTTATTGACGGTGGAATGACGTATACCCGCTCCTGCCGCGGGAGGGCGAGTTACTTTTCCTTGATGAAAAGTAACCAAAAATCAAGTCAGCAGAAATGCTTCTTTGCCGCACTTGGCCTTTGCCCCGCAAACCGGACAGAACCACAGGCTGCTTAATTTTGCCGCTACTTTGTTCGCTCATTGCCCCACGCTTCAGGCAAAATTGCTAATGCCTTTTCCTGCCGCACCGCCCACCATTGTTCTGCCCGCTTTTGTCCGAAGCTTATCTGCTGACGGGAAGAATATTTTTATACAAACAAAAAATTTGTCATCCTGAGCGATATCGAAGGGTTTGTTATTGAGATAGTTGTGGTTCGTTTTGGATGAGATTATGTAATCGCAGAGTCGACTCACCCAGTCATCGTTTCGCTTGACCACCCTCTCTTCGCCTTTGGCGGAAAGAGGGGGTGGTCCCCTTCATGTCATTGCGAGGAGGAATGACGAAGCAATCTCATAGCTATTCTAATCGATACACAAGCGAGGAGATTGCCACGCTCCGCTCGCAATGACATGATTTTTATTCGATATTTAATTCCCCCTCTTTGCGAAGCAGAGAGGGGTGCCGCGCGAAGCGCAGGCGGGGTGAGTCAACCCCGCAGGAATGTTATTGCCGCGTCGCAATATTCTTGTAAAGCAGCGGGCAGGGTATCCTGTGTGTACGGATGCGATGCGCCCAAAACATGGTCGCCGCCTTTGATGATCATCAATTCGGCCTTGGGCTGAGTCTTGTGTAGTTCCCGGGCATGCTCCGGTGGTACTGTCGGGTCGATATCGCCATGTACCAGCAGCCAGGGTTGTTTTACTTCGGCAGCTTTGGCCTGGATATTCAGGCGTAGGGGATGTTTATCGAGGTCATCCAGCAGGGTTGATTTGAGTGGCATTTGCTGCCCTGTGCGGGAGTTGTGCATATAAATGATGCCCTGCAGGTACCATTGCGTTTCGCTTTGCTGCGGCCACAGGTTGCGGAAACCGGATATGGAGGCCAGGGTAACCAGCTTTTTGATGCGACTGTCTTCGGCTGATTTTATGATGCTGATGCCGCCGCCCATGCTGTGGCCTATTAAAAATACGCCCCCGGCAGCTGCCATGCCCGCGCCGCTGCAGGCAAAATCAATAATGGTATCCAGATCTTCCAGTTCGATGGAAAATGTGTTATCGCTGAAGGCGATCAGGTCGACAAAGTCTGTTGGATGATCGGGCGTGGTGCCGTTATGCGAAAAGTTGAATTTGAGATACCGGAAACCGTTACGGGCGAAGTAATCGGCCACCAGGTTGTGCGTACCCCAGTCCTTAAACCCTTTAAAGCCATGCGCGAAGATCACTATCGGTGCATTTTTAAGCGCATCGTCATACGTTACATCAATCAACATAGGGCGGCCCTTGGCGCCGGGCAGTGTATAATTATCTTTACGGATCATGGGTGAAAATTACACTTTTTTGGTGTTAATGGGTGGGGTAATTATAGAAACACACGCGGCACGCCTGCGCCAGCTGAGGGGGCATTGATGATAAAAAAAATCATTTTTTTTAAATAGCGTAAAATGCAATTTTTACACTTGTTTATTATGTTTGTAATTATGAAAAAAGGAAACGTTTATTGGGGGTTATCGGTGGTGTTCATTTTAAGCACGCTATGCTTGTCATGCAATTCGGAAGATCACAAGTCGCTAACTAACCGCAATTCTGGCCTTTCAAATACAGATACCAAAGTCCTCAATGGCTTAGTCGTGGATTTTTTTAATAAATATAAAACCGAAGGAGCAGATAAATCCCTTGACTATATTTTTTCGGCAACCAAATCAGTAAGTGGAATCGAGAATTTAAAGATTAAACTTGATTCTGCCAGGCTTCAAACAGGTGAATTTACTGGTTATAGTAAAGTTGCACAAAAAAGCATAGGGGATGGTATGGTGTTGCTTAGTTATTTAGCTAAACACAAAAAGGATCCGTTGCGATTCACATTCATCTATTATAAACCAGAAGACCATTGGTTATTATACAAATTCTATTTTGACACAGATTTAGTTGAAGAACTTGAGTATTCGGGGAAACTTTATTTCATAAATGATGGAATGTAATAATCCCGCCAGTTCAAGCGTCTTTTGCTTGAACTATAATGATGGTAAGCGTCCACGCTTACGATTACCGGATCAAAAAATGTAAGCGTGGACGCTTACTCTAAAAACTCATTCAAGCGTGGACGCTTGAATGAGCGGAGATTCTACTAATCAATAATTATCGATATTAAACACGCTAAAATAACAGAAAGTACAACCATCACGCCACACATTACTCCGCCGGCACGATCGCTCATTTTGAATGATTTAAACCGCTCTGAAGTAATATATTTGAATCTTCCCTTTTTAATGTAGATGTATACCAAAATCTGAATTAGCACCAGTCCAAAAACAATTAACGCAATCTTGGAATAAGGAATGTCAATTAGGTTTATATTTTCTATGAAAGAACACAAGATTTGCGAAATCGAGAAAAATAGCATGGTGAATAATACCCCAACAACAAATGCTGTTCTCCTAACTGGACTCTCCCACAATAAACTTCCACGCTTTTTGTTTGTGTATAATGTTGAAATGTAATACACAAAAAAGTCAACAATCCTCATGAGTGAATTTGTATTTTATTCTTAAAATTATTAGTCAATATGCATTCTTTATGCATTTCTCCGATACCACAAGCTTCATTATTTCAAAGCCTCATTAATAGTTTTTTTCACCCAGTAAGGTGAGTTTGCTGTAAAGCTCACTGTATGGAAGGCTACTTTGCCCTCTTTATCCAATATCACGCTGGTAGGATAAAGGCGTATGTTATACATATTGGCTATAAAACGGGCATCGTCGATAATGTCAAAATTAAAAGGAGTTGTTTGCAGAAATTTTTTGAGATCGTGTTGAGAGTCCAGGGCAATAGCCAAAAAAACAACGTTAGGATTGTCCTTGTATAGCTCAACCAATTTATTTAATTCAGGTATTTCTGCCCGGCAGGGCGGACAGCCAATAAACCAGAAGTTTATCATCACCACTTTCCCGCGCAGATCTTTGAGCTTTATTTTATTGCCATTCATATCATGCGTAGTGAATAGCGCGATCCTCTCGCCTACAGTAAAATTTTCCGATTCCATAGGTTTGGGATACGATGCCATGCCTTGTTTTTCAATATCTTCGGGCGAAAGGTTTTTTTGATCGGCTGGGGCCGTATTTCTGGCAGGCCAGTATTTAGGCAGCCTACTGCCTCTTTTAACAAGTGTAAATGTTGTATGGGCATTTTTTAGGTCATCAGGCCATAAAAAATACTGACCCGTACTGGTTAATTCGTTCCATTCATTAAAAGTATACGACTTCCCGAGGGAGTCTTTTACCACCGAATTCGTATCTACTTTAAACCGTTGGGTAGATATTGTTTTAATTATTTTAACAGGTTCCTGTGCACGGGCTACAAAGCCAGCAATGATGAACAGTAATAGCAAACAAATATTTTTCATGGGTAGGGTAACAGGTTTAGGTTTCATTATTTCAACACGGGCTTAACCCGTGTTGAATGTAAATATTATTTATATAAGTAGTATTTGATTTATTAAATATTTCGACAAACTACACTTTTTTGCCGTTGAAAGTAATGTTATACAGATCGGTTCGGCGGTCTTTGAGATTTTGTACGCTGCCGTATTCATGCAGCTCATCCAGCAGGGACAGATCGACGTCGGCAATCACGATCATTTCGCTGTTGGGAGTCGCTTCGGACTGAATGCCGTTGGTGGGGAAACCAAAATCAGATGGTGTAAACACCGCAGATTGCGCATAGCTGATACCCATATTATTTACATTGGGCAAGTTGCCTACACAACCCGCAATGGCTACATAACATTCGTTCTCCACGGCACGGGCCTGGGCGCAAAATTTCACCCGGTTGTAGCCATTCTGTGTATCGGTCAAAAAGGGCACAAACAAGATCTGCATATCCTGGCCGGCCAATATGCGCGATAGTTCCGGGAACTCCACATCATAACAGATCAGGATGCCAATTTTACCGGCGTCGGTTTCAAATACTTTTACCTCATCGCCGCCGCGCATACCCCATGAGCTGATCTCGGCCGGGGTAGGGTGGATCTTATAAACTTCCTCCATACTGCCGTTCCGCCTGAACAGGTACGACACATTGTACAGCGAATCCTCAAAAATAAAGGGCATGCTGCCTGCAATAATATTCACGTTGTAGGATACCGCCAGTTTAGAAAATTCTTCGATAATGGGCTGTGTGTATTTGGCGAGCTCGCGCATGGCTTTGGCCGAATCCATATGATTATAATCGGCCATCAGCGGGGTGTTGAACAGCTCGGGGAATAAAATAAAATCGGCCTGGTAATCGCTTACGGCGTCAATAAAATATTCGGCATGTTTCATCAATTCGCTGATGTTACTGTACGAGCGCATTTGCCATTGCACCAGGCCTATGCGTACTACTGTTTTTTGGTTGATGGCCGTGCTGATCTCTTCGTAATACACATTGTTCCACTCAATGAGTGTGGCAAAACCTTTGGAGCGGCTATCCTCGGGCAAGTAGTTACGCAGCACCTTGCGTACGTGAAAATCATTAGCCAGCTGAAACGATAGGGTAGGATCATAGATTTCCTTATACTTTACCTTATCGATGTACTGCCGGGGTGTCAGATCGTTCTGATATTTCTGATAATTGGGGATCCGGCCACCGGCGATGATACTTTTGAGGTTCAGCTTTTCGCAAAGGGCCTTGCGGGCCTCATACAACCGGCGGGCCAGGCGCAGGCCGCGATAATTGGGGTGGATAAAAATATCAATACCATAAAGCACATCGCCTTTGTCGGTATGGGTTTTAAAAGTACTGTCGCCAGTTATTTGTTTGTAGGTATGGTTATCGCCGAATTTTTGATAGTCGACCATAATAGATAGCGCGCAACCTACTACCACATCGTTAACGGTGATACAGATCTGGCCTTCGGGGAATAGCTTGATGAGCCTTTTGATGGAATTGGCATCCCAATAGTCCTCATCCATATCCATATAGGCCGATTTCATTGATTTTTTGAGCTCCTGGTAATCCTGTACTTCCAGGTTACGCATTTCGACACTTTGCAGATCCATAGGTTGTTTTTATATTTTAAAGGGAGTAAGGATTTTTGGAGCAAAGAGCTTTTCCGGAGTAAGGATTTTTGGAACAAGGAGCAAGGATTTTTCTTTCTTCTTTTATGTCCTTGCTCTTTGTTCTTTCCATCCTTGTTCCCAATGTCCTTTCTTTATCTTTGTTCTTCAAATCTTTGTTCCTAATATCTTTGTTCCTTGCTCCCAAAATCCATTTTCCAATTACGCTTTTGTGTACCACCACGCCCAGGCCATGAGTAGCGGCTGTAGTGCCAGGCGTATCCAGGCCAATAATGGTGTTACAGTAAGTTTGCCCAATTTTAGCGGTGCATCGCTTACCATGCTGATGTGTACCGGTAAAAAAGCAATCAACATGAGTATAATAGTATAAGCCGCCCATGGCCTGGTTTGTGTAGGAATAAGCAGCAGGGCCAGCAATATTTCGGCAGCACCCGCTACCATATTAATAACTACCGGGTAGGGCAAATAATGCGGGATGATACGATAATATGCTGTTGGATTGATAAAGTGATTGATGCCTGCAAGCATATACCCGATTACCAGTATAATCAGGCTTATATTTTTGATCAGATGCATTATGTAATATACATTATTTTGCTAAATAATGTTTTAAGCAGTTTTAATGTTGTTTTACGGTCAGATCACGTAATTTATAAACATTCTAAATAGCCCTGTATGACAAAGTATTGACATAGGATGTCATTTATAGTGATATTTTTGTTCGGTCAAATTTAAAACTGCTTTGAAGTATTTAAAGGTTATTGCTTTTACACACAAACAGATTGAACTGAAGGAATTAGGTAGATTGGTGGTTTGCCAGGAAAATCTGACAGAAAAACTTCAACAGGTAAAAACTCAATTTGGGATTCCGGAGATATTTTATCTGGCTACGTGCAACCGTGTTGAATTTATTATGACAACTGCTCATAAGGTCGACAAGGATTTTGCCCGGAAGTTCATCGAATCATTTAATACCGAGCTGTGTGATCATTCCCTGAGTACCTTTATGGCTAGCGCCTCTATCTATGAGGAGCAGGAGGCCATGATACATCTTTTACGTACTTCATGTTCACTTGAAAGTTTGATCGTTGGCGAAAAGGAAATACTGGCCCAATTACGCAAAGCCTACGAGCATTGCAAAGAGGCAGGCCTTACCGGCGATAGTTTACGCATGGTGATGGGTTGCGTGGTAAAAACAGCTAAAGAGGTTTATACCCATACCAACATTTCTAAAAACCCCATCTCGGTAGTATCATTGGCTTACCGCAAATTACGCGACCTTAATCTGTGTGCTACTGATGCCCGTGTGTTGATCATTGGTGCAGGCGAAACCAATCGCAATATTTCCAAATATCTTAAAAAACATAAGTTCACCAATTTCGCGGTGTTTAACCGTACCCTGTCAAAAGCCGCCGAACTGGCTGCCGACCTGGGTGGTGAAGCATTTGACCTGAAGGCTTTAAAAACATACAATAAAGGTTTTGATGTGATCATTACCTGTACATCGGCAGTGGAGCCTATCATCACTACCGAAATATACCAATCGCTGCTTAATGGCGAAACCAGCCGTAAAACCATTGTGGATCTGGCTATTCCTAATGACACCGCTCCCGAAGTACTGGAGCAGTTCCCGGTTAACTTTATCGAAGTGCATTCCCTTAATGAGGTTGCTAAACGTAACCTGCAGGAGCGCTACCAGGAACTGGTTCATGCCGAAGCTATTATTGAACAAAACATCGCCGAGTTTTGCACCCAGCTAAAACAACGCCGTATTGAAGTAGCCATGCGCCAGGTGCCGGAGAAGATCAAAGAGATTCGCAATACGGCCATCAACTCTGTTTTTGCCGATGAGGTGCAGGGTTTGGATGAGCAATCGCGCGAGATCCTGGAAAAGGTGATCAATTACATGGAGAAAAAATATATCAGTGTGCCGATGATTATGGCCAAAGATATATTGATCAACGAAAACTAGTCCTACTATTTTTCTAATAATTTTTTAAATATGTCATTGCGAGCGTAGCGTGGCAATCTCCTCATTTAGTCGTAGAGCGCTCAATTGCCGCTAAGGCTGTTACTTTGTCTTGATATAAAGTAACCAAGACCGAGTGTAGCGAGATAATGAGTACCAATAAAAAAAACAAGCAGCAACGAATAAATCAAGTCAGCAGAGAGGCTTCTTTGCCGCACATGGGCCTTTACCCTGCAAAGCAGCCAGAACCACGGCTGCAATTATTTGCCCCGCTTCGCACCCTCAATTCCCCATCTTCTGCAAAACTTGCTATGCCCTCCAATCGCACAGACCACCATTGTTCTGCCCGCTTTCATCCGAAGCTGTTCTGCTGACGGGGAAAGGTAAAATAAAAGAAATCTTGGTGATCCTAAAAATCAAGGTTCAAACAATATACGTTCTTCCCCAGCTTACCTTTTGAGAAAAATCAATAATTCACTAAATCACTAATTCAATAATTAAAATTATTGGTAACTCAGTTCATAATCAAATATGAAAGGCCGATTAGGTGTTGGTACTGTTGTTAAATGAACATGGCTGATCCTGGTTTCGGTAACAGTAAAAACATACTCCCAGCCCGCGTGGTAAACGCTATCGTTACTGTAATACAGCCGCATAGATATGGGCAGCCTGCCCAATTGTGCCAGCACGAGGGGGTGCATATTAAAGTCGAGAAAATAAGAAAGCGCCTGGGCGTTGAAATCAATCTTATCTGTAAATTTTGTGAACAATACGTAGGTGTAGTTGAAGGTATCCTGACTGCTAGAAATAACTGATTTTGCCGGTAAGCCCTGCGCGTCATACTCATATGTGGTTTTATAATGGGTATTTATGGGCGGTAGGTAATACTTGTCTATAAGGATGATCTTGCCGTTGGCGTCATAGGTAAAAGTATCAGTGTGCTCAATTTCGGTATTGGGCACTTTGGTGCCAACGGGCAGGTAGGCATATTTGTTGATATGGTCAATGTAAGTTACCTGCCCCTGCGCGTTGTAATGATAGTTTTCGGTATACTGGTAATTTTGGCCGTCGTCAAACACTTCAGCAATGATATGATTGCCGTTATAGGTAAAATCAACGTTTGTTTGGGCTGGGAACTGGTAAGCGGTATGGCTGATGTGGGTGAGTCTGTTTTGGGCATCATAAGTATAAAACATCGAATCGCTTTTGTACCCGCTGGCAAGGTTGGTCTGATAAACCTTTTTCAGGTTGAAGACCTTTGAGGTATCAGGCGTAATAGGGGGATCGGGCGTTTTACCTAGCTTGTCTTTCTTACATGCGGTAAAAGCCAGGGCAAACAATAGGATCGTGATACAGGCGTAGGTAGATTTCATCTACCTAAATATAAGGATGTTATGTTTTGTATTTGTTATTCGTTTTAGTCATTTACGGGTGTACAGGGGAACCGCGGTTATCTGTTCGCATTGACCGCGTTAGGGATAGCAGCAGATACCGGCCCTGTGCCTAATGCCCGCAGGCGTATGAGCGGATAGCCCGGGCCGCAGGCAACGCCCTTATTAAGTCAAAAGTTGAAATTCAAAAACTACATGATGCGTACTGCATGTGGGATGCTGAAATAAATTCGGAATGACTTCCGGATGAACTAACTACGCAATTCATCCACCTTGGCAATTCATTGATAACACATTAACAAACTCAAGCATAGTGTACTCCAAATTGACCTTTTTTGACTTTTTAATTTTAACTTTTGAATTATCATTAGTCACTCTACTTTCATAACATGAATTAATGTTAAATTCATGCCTATAAAAAATTAAATTTGCACCGTAAAAAATCATTCTTTTGGACAGAACACTGATAATAGGAACCCGCGGCAGTGAATTGGCACTATGGCAGGCTAATTTTGTAAAAGACAGCCTGGCAGCCATTAACGTAAATGCCGAACTGAAGATCATAAAAACCCAGGGCGACCGTATACTAAACCTGAGCTTTGATAAGTTAGAAGGAAAAGGATTTTTCACCAAGGAATTAGAAGAAGAATTATTGGCCGGTACCATTGATATTGCGGTACACTCGCACAAGGACCTGCCAACTGAAAACCCTCCGGGACTCATCATCGCAGCAGTTTCAGAAAGGGAAGACCCCTCTGAGCTGTTGTTGATCTTGAAAGATTGTGTGGATGTGCATCAAAAGCTGTCGGTAAAATACGGCGCTATTGTAGGTACATCATCCAACAGGCGCAAAGCACAACTACTGGCACATCGCCCCGACCTGGAGATAGAAGATCTGCGCGGCAACGTGCCTACCCGTATAGGCAAACTGCGCGATGAAAAATACGATGCTATTATGATAGCAAAAGCAGGGGTAGTGCGTTTAGGTTTAGACCTGAGCGAGTTTCACGTAGAGGAAATTACCCCTGTGGAACTGATTCCCGCTCCGGCACAGGGAGCACTGGCTATCCAGATCCGCGAAAGCAACCAGGAAGTTTTTGATATATTGCAGACGCTTCACCACCCCGATGTGGCCGAAGAGCTGGCTGTGGAAAGAACCGTGCTGAAAATGTTTGGCGGTGGCTGTCATCTGCCATTAGGATGCTATTGCAGGCGCGATGAGGGCATGTTCCAGGTGTTTACTTCCAAAGCCGATGAAGGAGATGAATTTCCGGACAGGTTATTTTTGGAGTCGCCCACTACCGAAGGCCTGGCAGAAAAGGTTGTGGCTAAATTTGCTAAAGACCGCAAGTTTCCGGCTAAGGTATTTATATCACGCGAACTGACTGAGCATAGCTACTTTAAGAAAGCGATGGAACATTTAGGTATCGAGGTGGAGGCGCGTTCGCTTATCCGTACTGTACCGGTGATAACCAAATTTGATTCCTATATATTAAAAAATATCGACTGGGTATTTTTCTCCAGTAAAAACGCAGTGGATTACTTTTTCCAGCTAAACCCGTTGTTTCCTAAAAAGGTAAAATTCGGGGTAATGGGCAGCGGCAGCGAAGAGATGCTGCGCCGCAAAGGGTACTTTACCGATTATGTGGGCGAAGGCACCGATACCGCCGAAGTAGCCGAAGAATTTGCCAAGCTGGCTAACGGTAAGATTGTGTTGTTCCCCGGTGCCGAAAGCCCAATGAGGAGCATACAGCAGGGATTATCTGCCGATACCAAGATCATTGATCTGCCGGTATATGAAACCGTACTGGAAGAAGAAGTTGAAACCAGCGGCGCCAATGTGATGGTGTTTACCAGTCCATCCAACGTAGAGGCTTATTTTGCCGATAACCTGTTGGATCCATACCAAAAGGTGGTAGCCATTGGTAAATCAACCGGGAAAAAATTTGATGAAATGGGTGTAAAATATACCCTGCCTTACTCACCCGACGAAGTTGGGCTGGCGGAGGCTGTGTTTGGATTATAGGTTAGTTCATAGTTGATGGTTCATAGATCATAGCGATTTAAAATCATTAACAGGAATTACAAAATAACAATTGGCGACGTTGCTGGTATTACAATGAACCATCAACTATGAACCATGAACTAAGAGATATGTTACAAAGACCACGTAGAAACCGAAAAAGTGAAGTGATACGCCAAATGGTGCAGGAAACACATGTTAGCGCGGCTAACCTGATATTCCCACTGTTTATTGTGGATGGTACGTTTCAGAAAACAGAAGTGGCTTCTATGCCCGGCATATACCGCTACTCTGTTGATAATTTACTGCGCGAAATTGAAAGCTGCCTGAAACTAGGCTTAAACTCTTTTGATCTGTTCCCCAATATCGAGGATTCATTAAAAGATCCATTGGCTACCGAAAGCTATCGTGACGATAGCTTATACCTGCGGGCCATACGTGAAGTTAAAAAGAACTTTCCCGAGGCTTGTGTGGTTACAGATGTAGCGATGGATCCTTATAGCAGCGATGGTCATGACGGCATCGTAAAAGATGGCGTGATCCTGAACGATGAAACGCTGGATGTATTAGGCAAAATGGCCCTGGCCCATGCCCAATGTGGCGCCGATATCATAGCCCCTTCTGACATGATGGATGGTCGCGTAGGATATATTCGCAATGTGTTGGACGAAAACGGCTTTACAAACGTTTCTATCATGTCATACTCGGCCAAGTATGCCAGCGCTTTTTATGGCCCGTTCCGGGATGCCTTAAATTCGGCTCCTAAATTTGGTGATAAAAAAACGTACCAGATGAACCCCGCCAACCAGCGCGAAGCATTGATAGAAGCTAATCTGGACGAGCTGGAAGGCGCCGACTTTTTAATGGTAAAACCGGCCTTGCCTTACCTGGATGTGATCAAACTGATAAAAGACAATACCGAATTGCCGGTAGCAGCTTACAACGTAAGCGGCGAATACGCGATGATCAAAGCGGCCATACAAAAAGGCTGGTTGAATGAGCAGCGCGCCATTACCGAGGTGCTCACCAGCATCCGTAGGGCAGGCGCTACCGCGATACTAACCTATCACGCCAAAGAGGTGTTGGAGAATAAATGGCTTTAAATAAGTCCATAGTCGATGGTCGATAGTCCATAGACTTTAAATAAAATAGTGTGTAAGAACCATGGACTATCGACCATGGTCCATGGACCAAAAGAAATGTTAGATTCAATAAAGAAAATGTTTTCGGGTGAGGCCAATGAGCCTTTAAATACTACAGGCAAGCCTGATATCAGCAGGGAAAAGTCTGCAGAGTTATACGCGAAAGCGAAAACTTATTTTCCGGGTGGTGTAAATTCACCGGTTAGGGCGTTCAAATCTGTTTACGGTACGCCGCTGTTCATCCAAAAAGGCGACGGCAGCCATATCTGGGATGCCGATGGTAACGAGTTTGTGGACTTTTGCTGCTCATGGGGCCCGCTTATCCTGGGACATAACAACACCAAAGTACGCGAAAAAGTGACCGAAGTAATGCAAAATGGCATGTCGTTCGGTGCGCCAACTGCTTTGGAGAATGAATTGGCCGAACTCATCCTGAAAAATAATAAACTGATTGAAAAACTGCGTTTTGTAAGCTCAGGTACCGAAGCTGTGATGTCGGCTATTCGCTTAGCCAGGGGCTATACCAAACGCGACAAAATATTAAAGTTTGAAGGCTGTTATCATGGTCACGTAGATGCCTTGCTGGTAAAAGCGGGTTCGGGACTGGTTACTTTTGGCGAAACCTCATCAGCAGGTGTACCCAAAGCCTTTGCTGATGAGACCATCGTGGTATCCCTGAATGATAAAGAAGCTTTAACCAAAGCTTTTGAAGATTTTAAAGACCAGATTGCCGCCATCATTATTGAGCCAATACCGGCTAATAACGGTTTGCTATTACAGGAAAAAGAATACCTGCAATTCCTACGTGATATATGTACCCAAAACGGAACCCTGCTGATATTTGATGAAGTAATATCAGGCTTCAGGATCGGTTTTGAGGGCGCATCGGGTCATTACGGCATTAAGCCGGATATTATTACCTATGGTAAGATCATTGGTGGTGGTATGCCAGTTGGTGCTTACGGGTCATCAGCGGCTATCATGAGCAATATATCGCCAGAAGGTCCGGTTTACCAGGCAGGAACCCTATCAGGCAACCCGGTAGCTATGGCGGCAGGTATTGCGCAACTGAGCGAACTGTTGAAAATGGGTTTCTATCGCGATTTGAATAACAAAACAGAGGAGTTCCGCGATGCGGTACAACGCTTTGCCACAGCACGTAACTATAAGTTCAAGGTGTTTGGCATCGGCTCCATATTCTGGTTTGCTTTTACAGATAAAGAGTATATTCGTAAAGCCGAAGATATTGATGCTTCCAGCATGGAAAAATTCAAAAAGTTTCACCGCGAACTGATCAACCGGGGTATTTACCTGGGGCCATCGGGTTACGAAGTGGGCTTTATATCATCGGCACATACAAAAATAGACCTGGAGAAAGCTAAACGTGCTATCTTTGATAGTCTTGACCTGGTATTTAACGGAAAATAGTTTTCAGTTAGCAGTGGGCGGTTTGCAGTTTGCATGCAGCCATCATTAACTGCCCACTGAAAACTGTCAACTGCAAACTGAAAAAACAATGAAGAAGCCATTTATTATTTTCTATGCGCTCATCATATACGCCGTTTCCGAACTGGTTTGGTGGGGCTACATGCTGATGAAACTGCAGCCGCAACGCATCGGGATGATCCTGGGCGAAGGCTCGATGTTCATATTGATATTAGTGGTAGGGGCTTATAGCCTGCACGCGTCGATCAACAAGGAGCGTAAGTTGCAGGAGCAGAAAAGGAATTTCCTGCTTTCGGTTACGCATGAGCTTAAATCGCCGCTGGCCTCTATTAAAATATTGTTGCAAACCATTCAGAAGCGCTCTTTAACCAAAGAGCAGCTGCTTGATTTTGTGAGCAAATCGCTACTGGATGTGGAGCGTTTGGATGATATGGTAGAGAATATGCTGCTGGCATCAAAAATCGATAACCGGTCATATACCTTCCCTAAAAATAGTTTTAACCTTTCGGTATTGGTGGATAGTATTGTTAACCGTTTACAGATCACCAAATGCGATTGCAATCAGCAGATCATTGATGCTGAAATAGAACCCAAGATAGAGATCACCGGCGATAAGTTCGCGCTGACATCGGTGGTAACTAACCTTATCGAGAACGCGGTGAAATATTCCAGTCCCTGCTCTGCAGTGGCTGTAAAGCTGTTTTCTAAAGACGATAAGGTTTACCTGGAAGTGGCCGACCAGGGCATTGGTATAGCCGATAACGAAAAAACACGTATTTTCGATAAGTTTTACCGTGTAGGCAGCGAGGATACCCGTAATACCAAAGGTACCGGACTGGGGCTTTATATTGTAAAAGAAGTGCTTGATAAACACCAGGCCAGCATAAAAGTACGGGATAACCGTCCGGCGGGCAGTGTTTTTGAAGTAGTATTTGGATTAACCTAAATTTAAAAAAATAACATGCCTAACAAGAAAAGAATTTTATTAGCTGAAGACGAAGAACATTTGTTGGAAGCCATCAAACTTAACCTTGAGCTGGAAGGATATAAAGTTTCTACAGCTAAAAATGGTAAAAAGGCTTTACAGTTGTTTAAGGAAGAGCGTTTTAACCTGGTGATATTAGACGTAATGATGCCCGAGATTGACGGCTTTGTTGTAGCCGAAACTATCAGGCTTGAAAATACCGAAGTGCCTATTATGTTTTTAACCGCTAAAAACACTAATGAGGACAAAATAGCGGGTCTTAAAAAAGGCGCCGACGATTACCTGACTAAACCATTTAACCTGGAAGAGCTGATTTTAAGGGTGAACAACCTGGTAAAACGCAGCCTGAAAGGTGAAGACCTGAAAGAGTTTAACAGCTATAAAATTGGTGATAAAACCATCCACTTTAACTCTTTTGAACTGGTAAATGCCGATGGCTCGATCACCGCGCTTACCAAAAAAGAAACCATGCTGCTTAAACTGCTTATTGAACGCAGAAATGATGCCGTATCGCGCGAGCAGATCCTGGAAACGGTTTGGAACTATGATGTATATCCATCAACCCGTACTATTGATAACTTTATCCTAACCTTCCGTAAGTATTTTGAACCAGATCCTAAAAACCCGGTTTATTTTCACTCTATCCGTGGTGTAGGTTATAAGTTTACCGATAATCAGCATTAATGTTCAGTAACAGGGTACGTTTATTTATAGCATTTATTTTCCTGTTATCGTTAGGCCTGTTACTGTACCTGCGCATTTATGAACTGGCAGCAGTAGCGGTAATGATGATTTTGCTGCTCATTTGGGATTACTTTAAACAAGGTACCCTGGTAGTAGCGGCCAAGTATTTTCATGCCAAGGACTATGTAAAAACCGAAGCATCGTTAAAAGAGATCAGTAACCCCAAATGGTTGAGCAAAAAGCGCCGTGGGTTTTATGAATATATATACGGTGGTGTTTGTATCCAGCGGCAGGAATTTGAAGCTGCCGAACAGCATTATGAGCTGGCCGCACAATACCCGCTGCATACGCTGAATGATCACGTGGCCGCGCTGGTTACCGTAGCCAATCTCAACATCAGGTTTGGTAATTTTGATAAAGCCAAAGCTTACTTAGGATTAGCCGAAAAACATACAGATAAAATGACAGCCAAAATGAAGGAGGTAATTAACCGTCTTCATCAGGAATTGAAAAAACATTGAAAAATAGTATCAAGTAGTTAGTATCAAGTATCAAGATTTTTTGTGAAGATCGATAAAATTCTTTCTTTGAGTCGTGATACTTGATACTAACTACTTGATACTCTTCTAAAAAATATGATAGATTCGTTATTAATAAAAGCAGCTTTTTCCGAAAAAACAGAACGCCCGCCGGTGTGGATGATGCGCCAGGCTGGCCGTTTCATGAAAGAATACTGGGAGATCAAAAACAAGTATTCGTTCTTGGAAATGTGCAAAACCCCGGAACTGGCTGCTGATGTTACCATGTTGCCGGTTGATCTGTTGGGTATCGACGGAGCCATCCTGTTTTCGGACATATTGGTCACCGGCGAAGCCATGGGCGGCGATCTGAGCTTTACTAATGGTGTTGGACCTAAGTTTGCCAACCCGGTACGTACTCAGGCTGATGTGGATAACCTGCAAACAGATGTGTTGGATAAGTTGCAATATGTTGCCGATGCTATAAAAGTAATTCAGCAGCGTTTAAATGGCCGCATACCGCTTATTGGTTTTGCTGGTGCTCCCTTTACGGTGATGAGCTATCTGGTAGAAGGAGGATCGACCAAAGATTTTAAACTCACCAAGCTGATGCTGCATAATGAGCCCGAACTGGCTCATCAGCTGCTATCAAAAATAGCTACCGTTACCGCCGATTACCTGAACATGCAGATAGCTGCCGGTGTAAATGCCGTACAGATATTCGACAGCTGGGCGCAGGCACTGGCCTGGGATGATTACAAAGAATTTAGTCACCGTTATATTGCCGAGATCATCAGTAAACTGAACCGTAAAGATATCCCGGTGATATCCTTCTGCAAAGGCAGTTCGGTATTTGCACCGTTGATGGCCGAAGCCAAACCGGATGTGATCTCGATCGACTGGAACGTTGATCTGTTGGATATCAAAAAACGTTTACCGGCAGGTATTGCCGTACAGGGCAACCTTGATCCGCATATTTTATATGCCGATAAAAAGGTGATCAAAGAACGCATCCATCGCCTGTTTAACAGGATGAAGGATGAAAAAGGTTTCATCTTTAACCTGGGTCATGGTATTATGCCCGATATTCCGTTTGATAATGTGAAGTACGCGGTAGAGGTGATTAAAGAATACAGGAACTAACAGCAATAGGCGAATATCACCAATTTGCTTAATGGATAAATTGAACTTCAGGAAATTTTAATAATTTTCCTGAAGTTCGTATTTGTTAATCCGTAATTAAATATAACTACCTATGTACGATTACGTTAAAGCTATACACATCATTTTTGTGGTTTGCTGGATGGCCGGACTGTTTTATATAGTACGCCTGTTTATTTACCACACCGAGGCTCAGGAAAAACCAGAGCCGGATCGTAAGATATTATCAGATCAGTTTACCATTATGGAGCGTAAGCTGTGGAATATCATTACCATCCCTTCTATGATCCTAACGGTTGCTGCCGGTATCACCATGCTGGTAATGCAACCCGGCTGGCTTCATTTTGGGTGGATGCACCTTAAGCTTACTTTTGTAATAATACTGGCTATTTACCACCACATGTGCCAGAATAAGATAAAACAAATGGCCAGTGGCGTATTCAAGTGGTCGTCGACCCAATTACGCTTGTGGAATGAGCTGGCCACTTTATTGCTGTTCGCCATCGTTTTCCTGGTGGTGCTCAAAAGCGCTCTCAACTGGATATTTGGCGTAGTGGGCCTGGTTGCCTTAGCCATGATCCTGATGATCGCCGTGAAAATATACAAGCGCTACAGGATGAAGAAGGAATAAAATCCCCCACGTCATGCTGAACTTGTTTCAGCATCCCACGGAACATTTAACCAGCACGTTGTAAACCTTGCTTGTGGGATGCCGAAATAAATTCGGCATGGCCTTGATTGAGGTTATTCTTTCACTACAATCCCATCCTTCATCACCAGTTTTACCTGTTTTAAAACCTTCATATCCTCAACCGGGTTACCGGTTACCGCCACCATATCGGCTAAGTAGCCCGCTTTAATATTGCCCAGGTCACTCAATTTAAAAACCGAGGCATTTACCGACGTAGCAGAACGCAAAACGTCGATCGGCTTCATGCCATACTCCGCCATCAGTATCATTTCGCGGGAATTATCACCATGCGGGAACACGCCTACATCGCCGCCCATACAAATGATTACACCGGCTTTCAAGGCCTCGGTAAATATGTAATGCTTTTGTTTAATGCCGGCCGTTTGCGGATCGATGCCTTTTCTCCAGCCTTTATAACTGGCTAAAGCCTCGGTAGCGGCAAGGGTGGGGCATAGCGCTATGCCCTTCTCCTTCATTAATTTAAACAGCTCTGGTGTACCGCCATCACCATGCTCAATGGTAGTAACACCGGCAGCAATAGCCCGGCGCATCCCCTCTTCCGTACCTGAGTGTACAGCCACCATACGTCCGCTGCTTTTGGCAACCTGCACGGCTACTTTCAATTCCTCTTCGGTAAAAGTAGGTGCGGGTGTTTCATTCAGTCCCCAGCGATAATCTACATATATTTTAACCACGTCGGCACCATGCCCAATTTGCGACCGCACCGCATGGGTAATACCATCCACCCCGTCGGCTTCCTCCGCTCCTTTGGTAATACTATTTTCGGGTACCTCATTTTTAGGACCGTAGCTGCCCGTAGCCACAATGGCACGGGTAGCCACCAACATCCGCGGGCCGGATATCACATGTTTATTGATGGCTGTTTTTAAACCCACATCATCATATGCCGCGCCCTCGGTACCCAGGTCGCGTACGGTAGTAAAACCTGCTATGAGGGTTTCCCAGGCGCTTACGGTAGCTCGGGCAGTGCGTTCGGCCCTGCTTTCGGTTAGTACCTGCTCGTTCCAGCTGGTTTCATTATAAGGATGCAGGAAAAGGTGCGAATGCCCTTCGATCAGACCAGGCATTAAGGTAGTCCCTTTCAACTCGATGATCCGGGCACCTTCCGGTGCTTTTATCTGCGAGGCGTCACCCACCGCTTCAATATGATTGCCTTTTACCAGCACCCACCAGCCGGGGTGCATCTGTTCGCCGTCGAAAACGCGGTCGGGTTTAAGCAGGGTATAATATTCGGCAGGTTGGGCAAGCAGTTGAAGGCAGCATATAATAAATGCTACGGTGATAAGTGATCTTTTCATTATAAATTAAAGATAGTTTAAAGGAGTTTAAAAAATACACTATAAATATATTTTCGATACCATGCAACCAATTACCAAAGCATTACATCTTAATGCTATAAATGATGTTTTTGGAACCAAAATTTACCATTCAACAATTGATAGACCGCTGCAAAGCGGGCGAACGCAAAGCACAGGAGTTGTTATACAAACAATTCGCGGCCAAAATGCTGGCGGTGTGCATGCGTTATGCAACGGATAGAATGGAGGCCGAGGATATGCTACAGAACGGATTTATCCGGGTGTTTCAAAAAGCAGCAGACTTTCGTGGCGATGGTTCATTTGAAGGCTGGGTAAGGCGCATTATGGTGCACAGCTCTATTGAATATTATCGTAAACATCATAAAATGCTGCAGGTGCTTAATACGGATGATGTGGGAAATGAGCCATCGGTAAACCCACTGGCAGCATCAAATTTAGATGCACAGGTATTATTGGGATTGATACAACAGCTGGCGCCGGGCTATCGTATGGTTTTTAACCTGTATGCCCTGGAAGGCTATTCGCACAAAGAAATAGCGGAGATGATGGGCATTAGCGAAGGGGCTTCCAAATCACAGCTATCAAGGGCGCGGACTATATTAAAAGAACAAATTGCAAAAATGGAGGGTAAAAGTTATGGATATGCAGGGTAATGAATTAGATGAACTGTTCCGGTCGTCACTTGATGAATTGGAAATACAGCCATCGGCCCATGTATGGACAGGTATAGCCACTGAGTTGGATGCCGGCAAACGCAAAAAATCGCTGGTGTCTTTTTTGAGTATCGCAGCAGGCATTGTATTGACGCTTACCATAGGTGTGCTGTTTATTCCTAAACAGGTCAAAGTAAACAAGCAGGATCCATTGGCTACCAGGATAATTAAAAAGACATCCCCGGTTACTAAAACAGATCTTACAGTATTAGCTGACCAACAGCAAAACAAAAAAGTAACCAAGGCAGTTATAGCCCCTACTAACCGTTTGGCAGCTGTGAAGCTTGAAAGGCTGAACAATAGGGCAGATAAGACTAAAAAATTAAGAGTACAGCAAGAAGAATTGGCAAGGATAAATAATGAGCCACAGGGTGTTTTAACAAGCCGTGGAGATGATCTGGCCAGCGCGGTTATACCTGATCATACCGGAGACGAAATGTCAGTAAAACCGGCGATACATAACCTGAGTTTATTGGAGAGCAAACCGCAGCTGGCGGCTTTGACTATAAAACCAGTTAAAGCCCCAGTTAAAAAGCATCGTATCCGTAGTATGGGCGATGTGTTTAACATAGTGATAGCGGCTGTTGATAAACGAAAAGACAAATTCATTGAATTTTCCAATACCGATGAGGATGACGCCACCATTACTGGCATTAACCTGGGTATTATTAAAGTGAAGAAAGAAAAATAATATATTTACCATTATATATGAAACGCTTAATTTTTACCATCATCATATGCGTTGTAGCAAGCACAAGCTTTGCGCAAACTACTTCCGATTCAACCCATGCTACCGTTGATAGCGTTCATAGGAAACGTGTACGGGTAAAATTGGGTGTGGGGGATGACGCGCCGGCTGTTTCGGTTAATCAACCGGATACCGCCTATCATGCGCACAAGGCGCCGGGTTTCTCGTTTGGGGTAACATTTTCCCGTATCGACCTGGGTTTTGCTACGCTGA
Organism: Mucilaginibacter sp. BGA-UO-ETr-C110; assembly: GCF_059567985.1. NCBI lineage: Bacteria > Pseudomonadati > Bacteroidota > Sphingobacteriia > Sphingobacteriales > Sphingobacteriaceae > Mucilaginibacter > Mucilaginibacter sp. BGA-UO-ETr-C110. The sequence goes on along the minus strand of NZ_JCAQPB010000002.1, from coordinate 4,224,207 downwards.
TTGATCATGGTAGTTTTACCTTATCGCCCAATAACCAGTTTTTGAGTTACCGGCAATGGAAAACCAGCAATTTTGGCTTCGATGTGGTACAGTTTGGCTATCGTTTTAACAGTGCCTTTAAAATATACGTTTCGGGTGGGTTCGACTGGACATTGATCCGCTTACGCAGGGATATCACCATACAACGGAACACCCCGGTTTTAACCTATACCGAGGATGATATCCATTACAGCAAGAACCGTTTTTCGTCAAGCTATTTGCGTATCCCGCTTTCATTCTATTACCGTAGTCATGAAGACGACAGAGGCAACTACTTCCGTGTTGTTGCCGGGCCCGAAATTGGCGTATTGCTGAATGGTCGTGTAAAACAAATTAGCGAAGAGAACGGCAAACAGAAATTTAACGACGATTATCATTTTACCAAACTGCGTAAAGGCGCTTTTGTACGCGTAGGTTATGGCCTGATGGGTATTTATGCCAAATACTACTTTAGCGACATGTTTGAGAACAGCCCTGCGCAAGCTGGCTTAAAGAACTTTTCGTTCGGGTTGACGCTGGGTTTTTAAACATTGATTTTGCGGGATTACTGGTGTTGGAAATGGCTTACCCAAAATATAAGCAGAATGAAAAAACTTATCACACTATTCTCCATCAGCCTGTTTGTGCTCATGTTTATTTCCTGTAATCATAAGCAAGAAAAAGAACAGCATAAGAAGAAAAAAGAACAAGTTGTGACAGGAGGCTCTCGATATATTGACTTAGTGAATAATGAGAAGGAGAGAACACGCCTTTGGAAAGCGGCCATCGATAGTGGCGATTGCTTTGCTTATAACAAAATCGCGCTCGCATACTTGATGACGTACAGGGAAGTAGACCTTTATTATTATTCACTGATCATGGCTAATAAATATCACTGTCCCGAAGCATATCGTACTTTGAATTCTATTTTGACCCACGAGGCTTACGCAAGCGGCGATGGAGTAATGCTGTTTAGTAATGATAAAAATACCAAGAACCTGGCTTTTTATTATCTTTTTAAAGCTAAGGAATTAGGCTCCTCACAAGCGAAGAATGATATTGAACTGGAGTTTGGCAAGGGCAAATCTGTACCCAATTCGTCTTTTTTTCTTAAGAAATTAATGAATCCATAAGTTCCCCGACCGATGTGCATGTGCCCTGGTATTCGTAGAGTTTCTAGTAGCCCGAGTGACCAACTTAAGACTCTGAGTTAATGCACAGTAATCATGTTTAAGAATATTACAGATATCTTTTGTACTAAGCTGATTAGTGTAAACCCGCTCATTATTGATCAATTAGTAAATTAAATACATGTCAACCATGAAAAGTGTAAACCATGTAAACCCACTTTGTTAGGATATGCCTGGTCTGTTCAAATCCTCAAAATCGTGTATCTTTGCCACCGATGTCAGATACTCCTTTTTTGCAGGCTATTGCGGTAAGTAAAATATATCCTGGTAAACAACTTTCGGGTGTAAAACCAACCAACATGGTGGTGCAGCCCGGTAAAATAACGGCTATTATTGGTGAAAGCGGCAGCGGGAAAAGTACTTTACTCAAACTGCTTTATGGTTTGCTCTCGCCCGATACCGGGGAAGTACAATTCAAAGGAGACCGTATCTGGGGGCCCGAAGAAAAACTGATCCCAGGGCATGATGCCATGAAAATGGTTACCCAGCACACCGACGATCTGAACCTGTTTGCCAAAGTATGGGATAACGTAGCCGCTATGCTGCCCGCAACCGACCTGGCGGCCAAACAACAAAAAACAGAGCAGGTACTCAAACAACTAAACATGTTACACATGGCTGAAAGGCGTGTGGCCGACCTGAGCGGTGGCGAAAAACAACGTGTAGCCATTGCCCGGGCTATTATCACCCGTCCGCAGGTGTTGTTGCTGGATGAACCATTTAACCAGGTGGATACTTCTTTCAGGGAAGGCTTGCAGCGCGATATCAGGCAGATTGTAAAAGAAACCGGGCTTACAGTGATCATGGTATCACATGATCCGGCAGAGGTGCTTTCGATGGCCGATGAATTGATCGTGTTGCAAAACGGAGAGATCATCGAGCATGGGCATCCTAAAAGCTTGTATCAATCACCAAAGAACCTGTATACCGCGCAATTGCTCAGTAACTGTAACGTACTTACCACTTCCGAAGCCCAACTTTGTGGTGTTCATATTACCAATGCGCACGCTGTTATATATCCGGAATGGATCAAACTCAAAGTGATCACTCCAAACAAATCCTGGGTTGTAAAACAGGTACTTTTTAAAGGTTTCTACGAAGACCTGATACTGGAACAAAAGGGCGTTTCAATACGCATAGTGAACGAAGAGCCTGGAAAATACACCGAGGGTGATAAAGTTGCTGTAAGGGTAGGGAAGTGGCTGGAGTATTAAGTGGGGGGGCGGGGTATTAAAAAAAATGTCATTCTGAGGAACGAAGAATCTATTCTTGAACTTTGCCCGTCGAATAGATTTTTCACTACGTTCAAGAGATAGTTTTTCGCTACGCTCAAGAGATAGTTTTTCACTACGTTCAAGAGATAGTTTTTCGCTACGCTCAAGAGATAGTTTTTCACTACGTTCAAGAGATAGTTCTTCACTGCGTTCAGAATGACAAAAGAAGCTTATTGGCTATACCTATGAAGCCGTAAATAAAACCATTCTTCAGTTTTTTTATTATTCAGCTGCTACAAATGGCGCGAAATACAAGCGTAAATAGCCGTTTTCTAATTTTTTCTGTTCCTCTGTAAACCCATCCACTACAACTGCGCTGAACTTGGCTTCAAGGTTGTAGCCGCCGGATGTAGCCCGGGTAAAACTGATGATCTCAAATGTGGAATTTTTTTGAAATCCAGGTTTGAGTTGAGTTGGTCTGCTTAAATCAAAAGGAGAATAAGATGCATAACTTCTACCATTGGCCGAAATAACCATGGCTATACCATTCTCTGAGTTTTCCCGCTCAAAATCTTCGGCATATGGATATTTGCCTATGGTAAATTGCGTAAGCAGGTCTTTTAATGCCGGGAAGTAAATAATACCATCGTTTTTATGCCTTTTGGGATATTTTTTTAAGAAGAGTATCTGAAGGCTCGCACCATCAGATGAAATCGTATTTCGCTGGAAATATAATACAGAATCGGGATTACCAACCAATTCATAATTGGATAAGTTCTTGCTGTCAGGAAAAATAACTTTTTGATTAACCTGTTCGGTGCCTGAACTGTAAGCACTATAAGAATTAGCCATGTATGTTTTACCATCAACCGTATACGAAACCGAATCGTGCACAGCAGCTATTACCGGAGGCTTGTTTCCGGTAGTATCTACTTTAACGGGATGGTCTTTTTGACAAGAGGTAAATGCGGATAAAAGGAGAAGGGAATAAAGAAATGTAGATTTTTTCATGTAGAAATTTGGTGCGAAAATAAGATAATAAGGTTGCTTTTGTTATTATAATACAAGTAATATCTAGCGTAAGACCTTAATATTATACAAAGGTTTATTGGGGGAAATAAAAAAAGCCCTGGCTTTCAGTGAAGCCAGGGCTGATATTTTGTAAACGGATATTTTTTTACACCAGGTACTCAAACAAAGTACGGTCTTTATTCAATTCGATGACGTTAAAGCGATGGGCTAACATGCGTTTTAACAAAGCCGGGTAATCTTCAGCTGATTGAAGCTCGATACCTACCAGGGCAGGGCCATTCTCTTTATCGTTTTTCTTGATGAATTCAAAACGGGTGATATCATCATGCGGACCTAATACATTGGTCACAAACAATTTTAAAGCTCCCGGGCGCTGCGGGAAGCGAACAATGAAATAATGTTTAAGGCCTTCATACAGTAATGATTTCTCTTTGATCTCCTGCATACGGGCAATATCATTATTACCACCACTCACTATACAAACTACCTTTTTGCCCTTGATCTTATCCCTACAAGCGTCTAATACAGCTACTGAAAGGGCGCCTGCGGGTTCAACTACAATTGCATCTTCGTTGTATAGTTTAAGTATGGTGGTACAAACTTTACCCTCAGGTACCAATAGCATCTCATCCAGTAACTCGCGGCAAATCTCATAGGTTAAAGTACCTACACGTTTTACCGCGGCGCCGTCAACAAAACGATCTATCTCCGGCAATGTGATCGGCTCTCCATGTTCAAAAGCTTTCAGCATAGATGGTGCACCTTCCGGCTCAACCCCTATCAGATAAACTCCAGGAACGTGCTGCCTTAAATAGCTGCTTGTACCAGCTGCCATGCCACCGCCACCGATGGGCATAATTACGGCTTCCAGATCCGGCAGATCTTCCAGTATTTCTAAACCTACAGTTCCCTGGCCTTCAATGATACGGTAGTTATCAAAAGGTGGAATGAAGGTCATTTGATGAGCTTCAGTATAGATCAAAGCTTCGCGCAGGCAATCGTCAAAAGTATCGCCTGTTAAAACGATCTCGATATTACCGTGCCCATGCATTTCTGTTTGGGTGATTTTTTGTCTCGGCGTTATCTCGGGCATAAAAATTACGCCCTTAGTGCCTAAGGCATTACAGCTGAATGCCACACCCTGCGCATGATTACCCGCGCTGGCGCAAACCACGCCCCGACTTAACTCTTCGGCACTTAGCTGACTGATCATGTTGTACGCGCCACGCAATTTGTAAGAGCGTACTACTTGTAAATCTTCACGTTTGAGGTAAACCTCACATTCGTATTTTGCCGAAAGGCCGGCATTATATTCCAGCGGAGTGCGCTTAACAACGCCTTTCAGACGTTCATGCGCGGCTTCAAAATCCAGCTGGTTCTTCGTATCAGTTTCCATTATTAGTTTTTTACCAGCTTGTGCGCTACCAGGCTCAACAGATCATTGTCGTTGATGTCTAATTTAGCATCTGCAAGAGTTAAAAAGTTGTTATAAGCTTCTGCCAGTTCTTCTTTGCTGAGGTTGATACCAAGGCGTTCCAAATGGAATTTAAGCGCATGCCTGCCGCTGCGTGCAGTTAGTACGATGCTGGCGCTTGGGAAACCTACATCCTCCGGACGAATGATCTCATAATTTTCGCGCATTTTCAAAAAGCCATCCTGGTGTATACCGGAACTGTGTGCAAATGCGTTGGCGCCTACAATAGCTTTATTAGGCTGCACGGGCATGCGCATTTGTGTACGGATCATTTGGCTAAGCTCATAAAATCTTTTAGAGTCTATCTGGGTATGCAAACCCAGCACCTGGTGTGTTTTCAGGATCATGACGACTTCCTCAATAGAAGTATTGCCAGCACGCTCCCCAATACCATTAATGGTGCCTTCTATTTGGCGTGCACCATTCTGCAAGCCGGCGATAGAGTTGGCTGTAGCCAAACCCAGGTCGTTATGGCAATGCACCGAAATAATGGCTTTGTCGATATTTTTAACATTCTCTTTCAAGAACTTGATTTTGGCGCCATATTGATCAGGCAGGCAGTAACCGTTGGTATCCGGAATGTTCACTACGGTAGCACCTGCGGCAATTACAGCCTCAACCATTTTGGCCAGGTATTCTACATCGGCCCTGCCGGCATCTTCGGCGTAAAACTCAATATCTTCTACAGCACGTTTGGCATATTTTACAGCTTCAACAGCACGCTCCAGAATTTCTTCGCGGGTACTGTTAAATTTATGCTTGATATGCATGTCGGAAGAACCGATGCCCGTATGGATACGCGGCCGTTTGGCGTATTTTAACGACTCGATAGCAGCGTCAATATCGCCTTTGTTGGCACGTGTTAAGGCGCAAACAGTAGGTTCTTTTACAGCTTTTGAAATTTCAACAACACTGTTGAAATCGCCCGGACTTGAAACCGGGAAACCTGCTTCAATAATATCCACGCCCAGCAGCTCCAGTTCTTTTGCTATCTCAATTTTTTCGGGGGTTGTTAACTGGCAACCCGGTACCTGCTCGCCATCGCGAAGCGTAGTATCAAAAACATAAACGCGGTTGGGATCGTGTAACATATTTTTCTTAGTTTTTAAATTTTTGTTAGTATCAAGTAGCGAGTATCAGGTATCAAGACCCATTCGTTTACTTTTTACTTAATTCAATTCGTTATCTGTATGTATCTAAAATCAAAACAGATAAAAAGTCTTGATACTTGATACTAATTACTTGCTACTTAAATTATTCTTTTATCGCCACAAACCGTAACCTCTTATAGTCGGCATACCATTGGCCACCTTCATTGTAGTGGGGTTCCAGTTTGTGTGTGATTTCTTTTAATATCTCCGCTTTCTCCTCTTCAGGGATATTCTCCAGGTATTGTGCGCCGAACATGGTAACCCATTTAGCCACACCTTCATCGCCATCCTGCAATGGTGTTTTACGGTCGTAATGAACCGCGTAAGTTACCCTGAAACCATGCTCTTCTAGCTTGGTGGCATACTCGCCAACCGATGGGAAATACCAGATCCTGGTATCGGCCTGTACATGGTACCCATGGTTTTGTAGTACCAGTTGAGTTGCCTCAATTAAACGGGCCACATTACCTTTGCCGCCCATTTCGGCTACAAAACGACCGCCATGTTTCAAACTGTTGTACACACTGCGGGCAGCACCATTGGCATCCAGCACCCAGTGCAGGGCCGCGTTTGAAAATACGGCATCATATTTTTCGTCTGTAAAAAAATCGGCAGCGTTCTCCACCGCGAAATCAACGTCCGGGTACTTTGCCCTTGCCTGCTCAATCATCTCCGGCGAAAAATCGGTGCCTTTTACACGGGCTCCTTTATCTTTTATTTGCTGTGTTAAATGGCCGGTGCCGCAACCCAGATCCAGTATATATTCGCCGGGTTTAACATCCAGTAATTCCAGCACATCCTCACCGTATTGAAATACAAAGGCGTGCTTTTGGTCGTACAAATCAGCGTTCCATTTCATATTCTTTCAGATTACACCGATGTCTTTTTGACTACACCGATTTTGTCATTTAGCTTTAAGCCTTCTGCTTTACGCTTTTAGCTTATTACAAGTATTCCAACACTTTTTGGCCCATGGCCTTGGTGCCTAAAATTTTGCTTTTGTCGGTATTGGCATCAGCGATATCGCCGGTGCGGTAACCTTGTTTCAATGTTTTATCAATGGCTGTTGTGATCAGTTTTGCTTCTTCTTTTAATCCGAAGCTGATTTCGAGCATTAAGGCTACTGATAATATAGAAGCCAGTGGATTGGCTTTATCCTGCCCGGCAATATCATGCGCCGAACCGTGGATAGGTTCAAAGAAACCCGTTCCATCACCAATAGATGCTGATGCCAGCATACCCATCGAACCCGCTATTTGCGATGCCTCATCGGTTAAAATATCACCAAAAAGATTGGCGGTTAATACCACATCAAACTTTTTAGGATTTTTAACCAGCTGCATGGCTGCATTATCAATGAACATGTGCTCGGTTTCCACGTCAGGGTATTGCTTGGCTATCTCCTGAACAACCTCGCGCCACAGGCGTGATGCCTCCAGTACGTTTGCCTTATCCACAGAGCATAATCTTTTGCCACGAACGCGGGCTGCTTCATATGCTTTGATGGCAATACGTTCTACCTCGTAACGTGAGTAGATCATCAAATCCGACGCGGTATTACGGTCTTCACTGCGTTTCTTTTCACCGAAGTAAACATCGCCTGTCAATTCGCGGAAGAAAAGGATATCTGTCCCTTTCAGTATTTCAGGTTTAAGGCTCGATGCATCCAGCAGTTCATCAAATAGCATGATAGGACGCAGATTGGCATACAACCCAAGTTCCTTACGTATTTTTAATAAACCTTGTTCGGGACGTACTTTGGCCGAAGGGTCATTATCATATTTGATATGACCAATGGCTCCAAATAAAATGGCGTCGCTGGCTTTTGCTTTTGCTAAAGTTTCGTCGGGTAGCGGATTACCGGTTGCTTCGATACCTGCGTGACCCATCAGGGCTTCGTCGAAGGTAAATTCATGACCAAATTTTTGACCAATTGCTTCCAATACGGCCTTACCCCAGGTTGTTACTTCAGTACCGATGCCATCACCGGGTATTACTAATATATGTTTTTTAAGTGCCATTTAGCCCCCTAACCCCCTAAAGGGGGATTTTTTTGATTGCGTTAATTATTTAGATTCTTCAAACTCCTTTATCAGTTCCTTCTTGCTCAGGATGTAGTCAATATCATCATAGCCGTTGGTCATACAGGCTTTTTTGTAAGGATTAACCTCAAATGTTTCCTGTTCGCCTGTGGCTACAATTTTAATGAACTGATCAACCAGATCAATCTCCACTACAGCATGCTCATCGGCATAAACGGCCTCGAAGATCTTCTTTAAAAAATCGTCGCTTACTTGTACCGGGAGCAGACCATTGTTTAAGGCGTTGCCTTTAAATATATCGGCAAAAAAGCTGCTTACCACGGCATCAAAGCCGTAATCGGCAATGGCCCAGGCAGCATGCTCGCGACTACTGCCGCAACCAAAGTTTTTGCCTGCAACCAGTATTTTACCACTGAAGTTTGGATTGTTCAGTACAAAATCCGGTTTAGGGTTATCGTCGCCATCAAAACGCCAGTCGCGGAACAGGTTGTTGCCAAATCCTTCGCGGGTTGTAGCTTTCAAAAACCTGGCGGGGATGATCTGATCCGTATCGATATTCTCGATAGGCAGAGGCACAACACTGGTTTGTATATGTTTAAATATTTTGGTTGCCATAGTAATTTAGCAATTATATTGTTTCGTAATGTTCAACAGTAGGGAAGGGATCATAAAAATGATGTAATAAAGCCTTCCATTCCTGGTATTCCTTTGATTGTCTGAAGCCCTCGGTATGGTCGGTGAGTTTTTCCCACTCCACCAATAAAATGAATTGGCTTGCATTTTCTACACATCGTTTTAATTGATGAGTAATGTAGCCTGCCATCTTTGAAATGATATCCTGTGCCTTTGAAAATGCTTTTATAAAATCATTTTCCTGTCCTGGGACCACATTGAGTATGGCTACTTCCAATATCATTAGCCTATCAGTTCTTCTTCTTTCAAAAATTCCCGAATATCGGTTACCACACCGGTAATAGCCGATGCAGCTGCGGTTAGCGGGCTAGCCAGGAAGGTGCGGGAATTTGGCCCCTGTCTCCCTTCGAAATTACGGTTGGAGGTAGATACGCAATATTTGCCTGCCGGTATTTTATCCTCGTTCATGCCCAGGCATGCGCTGCATCCCGGTTCGCGAAGTGGGAAACCAGCCGCGTCAAATATTTTATCCAATCCTTCACGGATGGCTTGTTCCTGTACCTGTTTTGATCCGGGAACTACCCATACGGTAACATTATCTGCCTTGTGTTTGCCTTTCACAAACTCAGCTACCTGGCGCAGATCTTCAATGCGCGAGTTGGTACAACTGCCGATGAACACATAGTCAATTGGTTTGCCCAATAACTGCTCATCGTCATGCAGACCCATGTATTCCAGGGCTTTTTTGTATGATCCCTGCTCTTTGGCTTCAAACGAAGCAGTTTCAGGAACGTGTTGTGTAACGCCAATGCCCATACCGGGGTTTGTTCCGTAGGTGATCATTGGCTCAATGTCTTCGGCTTTAAAGGATAATACTTCATCAAAAGATGCATCAGCATCAGAGTACAAAGTTTTCCAGTAAGCTACTGCTTTATCCCACTCTTCGCCTTTAGGGGCAAATTCGCGGCCTTTTACATATTCAATAGTTGTTTCGTCGGGAGCAATTAGTCCGCAACGTGCACCCATTTCGATGCTCATGTTGCAGATGGTCATACGACCTTCCATGCTTAATGAGCGGATGGTATCGCCGGCATATTCTACAGCATAACCTGTACCGCCTGCGGCAGAGATCTGCGCAATGATGTACAGGATAATGTCTTTAGCGCCAACACCTTTGTGCAATTTGCCGTTCACCTCAATCTTCATTCTTTTTGGGCGCGACTGCAGCAAACATTGTGTTGCCATTACCTGCTCCACCTGTGAGGTGCCTATACCGAACGCTATGGCACCAAAGGCGCCATGTGTTGATGTATGACTATCGCCGCAAACATAAGTGCCACCCGGACGTGTAATGCCCAGCTCGGGTCCTATCACGTGTACGATACCCTGGAAAGGGTGACCCAGGCCGTACAGCTCAATACCAAACTCTTTGCAGTTTTTGGTGAGCATATCAACCTGGTAGCGGGAAAGTTCTTCTTTAATGGGGAGGTGCTGATCAATTGTAGGAACGTTATGATCGGCAGTGGCCACAGTTTGTTTTGGCCTGAAAACCGGTAAGCCTCTGGTACGCAAGCCATCAAATGCCTGCGGACTGGTTACTTCGTGTATGAAATGTGTATCGATGTATAAAATATCAGGAAAACCCTCGTTGCTACTGACGACGTGCGCATCCCAAATTTTATCAAATAATGTTTGTCCCATGTTTTTTAAAGTATCAAGTAGTTAGTATCAAGTATCAAGTAATTTGCGCGAGTGTATCTTGACACATAGTACAGGTATATCATTATAAGATCAAGTAGTTAGTATCAGCAGCAAATCAAAAAGTCTTGATACTTGATACTAACTACTTGGTACTGCTTTACGCTTCTACAACCTGGTTTTCAGGGCGTAAGCTGCGTACAGTTTTACCTGCTTGCCATATTTCGCTTTCGCGTAATTCTTTTAATTCTGCATCCAATTTTTCACGGTAATCAGGCTGGCTGTTTAAGTCGATTGAACGTTGTGACTCTTTGCCTGTTGCAACGCTTTTGTACAATTCTTCAAATACTGGTTTAGTAGCATCACGGAATTTTTTCCACCAATCCAAAGCGCCACGTTGTGCTGTAGTTGAGCAATTGGCATACATCCAATCCATACCGTTTTCTGCAACTAATGGCATTAATGATTGAGTTAACTCTTCAACAGTTTCGTTAAAGGCTTCAGATGGAGAGTGACCATTGGCGCGCAATACATCGTACTGAGCAGCAAAGATACCCTGGATACAACCCATCAGCGTACCACGCTCGCCGGTTAAATCGCTGTATACTTCTTTTTTGAAGTTGGTTTCAAATAAGTAACCGCTACCTACAGCAATACCTAATGAAATTACACGCTCAAATGCTTTACCGGTAGCATCCTGGAAAATAGCGTAGCTTGAGTTTAAGCCACGGCCTTGTAAAAACATGCGGCGTAATGAAGTACCTGATCCTTTAGGAGCAACCAAAAATACGTCAACATCAGCAGGAGGGATGATGCCTGTTTGCTCGTTAAAAGTAATGCCAAAACCATGAGAAAAGTATAATGCTTTACCAGGAGTTAAGTGTTTTTTAACGGTTGGCCAAAGTGCGATCTGAGCTGCATCACTTAATAAATAGCAAATTACAGTTCCTCTTTCCAGAGCTTCTTCAATTTCAAAAAGTGTTTCGCCGGGTACAAAGCCATCGCTTACTGCTTTATCCCATGTTTTAGTGCCTTTACGCTGACCAACAATTACATTGATGCCATTGTCTTTTTGGTTTAATGCCTGACCAGGACCTTGAACGCCATAGCCAATTACTGCTACAACTTCGTCTTTTAATACGTCCTGCGCTTTTGATAAAGGAAACTCTTCGCGGGTTACTACGTTTTCTTCAGTACCGCCGAAATTTAATTTTGCCATTGTTTTGTTTTTATTTTAATGATTTTGATGACCTCACCGATTGTAGGTGATTTCACCGGTTATTCTATTTTAAGTTTATTTGTTCTGATTTCACCGATTTTATACGAAAATCAGTCATTTTAGTTGTTAGCTTTCAGCTTTAACCTTTCGGCTTTCAGCTTACATAGTAAATACTTTTTCACCCTGGTTAAGGTATTCGTTTTCTATCACCTCTTCGCCTGGTTCCAGTCTTTCAAATTCGCGTAGTTTACGGTTGAAGCCATCACTGTCTTTAATGATAGCAACCCGGGCGCTACGTACAAATTCAATTAAGCCAAAGGGCTGCAATATACTGATCAAATTGTCAGTTTCCTCACGGTGACCAGTGGTTTCAAATACCGTATAATCTTTACGCAGTACAACTACACGTGCGCCGTTCTCACGCAATAAACGCTCAACGCTCACTTTCTCGGCAATTACATCAGTTGATACTTTATATAACGCTAATTCCTGCCAAATTACATCGGCGTTGGTATGATAATAGGCTTTCAATACCTCCACCTGTTTTTCTATCTGGCGAACAAGCTTGTGTACCACTTCTTCAGATTCGGTGATCACAATGTTAAAGCGGTGAATTTTATCTATCTCAGATGGAGATGTGTTCAAACTTTCGATATTGATCTTGCGGCGCGAAAATATGATGGCTATGCGTGTTAGCAAGCCTATCTGATTTTCGGTGTATACCGTGATGTTAAATTCTTGTTTCTCTGTATCTTGATTACTCATGATTGCTATTTTTAAGGTTATAGGCTGTAATTATTTCAACCTGATCTCGGCCACGCTGCATCCTTGCGGTACCATCGGGAACACGTTGTTCTCTTTAGTTACCATTACTTCTAAAAGGAATGATCCTTTCGTGCTCAGCATTTCATTTAATGCAGCAGGCAAATCTTTACGATCATCGATCATTTTACCGGCAATTCTGTATGCAGCAGCAACAGCAACAAAATCAGGACTTTGGATATCTACAAATGAATAACGGCGCTCATTAAATAACTCCTGCCATTGCCTAACCATTCCCAGGAAACGGTTGTTCAGGATGATGATCTTTACATCGATGCCAGTTTGCATAATAGTACCTAATTCTTGCAAGGTCATCTGGAAACCACCATCGCCGATAATAGCTACAACGGTACGGTCCTGAGCGCCAAATTTGGCACCGATAGCAGCAGGCAGGGCAAAGCCCATAGTACCTAAACCACCGCTGGTAACGTTGCTGCGTGTTTTATTGAATCGTGCATAACGGCAGGCCACCATCTGGTGCTGACCTACGTCGGTTACGATAATAGCCTCGCCTTTTGTAATTTCATTCAATTGTTTGATCACCTCACCCATGGTCATTTCCGGGGTAGTTGGGTTCAATTCGTCATGAATTACTGCTTCAATTTCTTTTCGGGTGTATTCGTTAAAAGTATTGAGCCATTCGGTATGTTTCTTTTCTTCAATCAGCTTGGTCAGCATAGGCAGGGTCTCTTTACAGTCGCCCCATACCGGTACGGTTGATTTTACGTTTTTGTCGATCTCAGCCGGATCAATATCCAGGTGCACCACCTTGGCTTGTTTAGCATATTTATCTAAACGCCCGGTTACACGATCGTCAAAGCGCATACCGATAGCAATCAGTACATCACATTCGTTAGTTAATACGTTAGGGCCATAATTACCATGCATGCCCAGCATACCTACATTCAACGGATGTTCGGTAGGGATGGCGCCCGCGCCTAAAACAGTCCATGCTGCAGGGATACCGCTTTTTTCAACAAAGGCTTTAAATTCCTGTTCGGCACTGCCCAGGATTACGCCCTGACCCCAAACGATAAATGGCTTTTTAGCCTGATTGATCAGTTCGGCAGCTTCCTGTACGTATTGCGTACGTACAATAGGTTTTGGCCTGTAGCTACGGATATGGTTACATTTGGTATAACCCTGAAAATTGAATTTTTGTATCTGGGCGTTTTTGGTAATGTCGATGAGTACCGGTCCGGGACGGCCGCTTTTGGCTATATAGAAAGCCTTGGCGATAACCTCAGGGATCTCGTTAGCATCAGTTACCTGGTAATTCCATTTGGTTACCGGGGTAGTGATGTTAATCACGTCGGTTTCCTGAAAGGCATCGGTACCTAACAAATGTGCGAATACCTGCCCGGTGATACATACCACGGGTGTGCTATCTATCTGCGCATCGGCTAAACCAGTTACCAGGTTGGTTGCACCCGGACCGCTGGTTGCAAATACAACACCCACTTTACCTGAAGTACGGGCATAACCCTGCCCTGCATGAATACCACCCTGTTCGTGACGGACCAGGATGTGATTCAGTTTATCATTATAATCAAATAGAGCATCGTAGATGGGCATGATAGCGCCACCTGGATAGCCAAAGATGGTATCAACACCTTCAACAATTAATGCCTCCAATAATGCTACTGATCCTGAAACTTCTACCGCTGTTGTTGGTGCGGGTGTAGTTAGTGTTTCCTGTGCAACTTCCATAGTGTTGGGTATTATGTTGTATGTTTATTGTTGTTTTACGTAGTACGTTTTACGTGATACGTTTTTATTTATTCGATTTTAATTGCGTACAACGTAAAACGTTATACGTATAACTTTACGGCATTTCGTCAGTTACGCAACCTTCGGCTGCAGTGCTTACTGTTTTGGCGTAGCGGTATAATAAACCTTTGCTTACCTTTAAAGCAGGTTGTTTCCAGGCTGCTTTGCGGGCGGCAAACTCTTCGTCGCTGATGATCACATTGATGGTACGGTTAACCGCATCAATAAATATCCGGTCTTCGTCTTTTACAAAAGCGATACCGCCGCCATCATAAGCTTCTGGTGTAATGTGACCAACCACAAAGCCGTGTGTTCCGCCTGAAAAACGCCCATCAGTAATTAATGCTACCGAACTACCTAGTCCGGCGCCAAATATGGCGGAGGTTGGTTTCAGCATTTCCGGCATGCCTGGGGCGCCCTTAGGACCTACGTTACGAATAACTACTACATCTCCAGCCTTAACACGTCCGCTTTGTATGCCATGGATTAATTCAAATTCGCCATCAAATACACGGGCCGGGCCTTCAAAGCTGGTGCCTTCTTTACCGGTGATCTTGGCAACGCTGCCACCTTCGGCAAGGTTTCCGTACAATATCTGTAAGTGACCGGTCGCTTTAATTGGTTTTTCGGCCGGGCGGATTATAGTTTGTGTTTCGAAATTGATCTCCGGAACATCTGCTAAATTCTCAGCAATGGTTTTACCGGTAACAGTAAGGCAATCTCCATTCAACCATCCCTGGCTCAGGCAATATTTCATTACTGCAGGTACACCGCCAACCTTGTGCAGATCTTCCATCATGTATTTACCGCTTGGCTTCATATCGGCCAGTACCGGAATGCGGTTACTTACCGTCTGGAAATCATCCTGAGTTACTTTAACATCAACGCTTTTGGCCATTGCTATAAGGTGCAACACCGCATTGGTTGAGCCACCCAATACCATGATCACTACCATGGCATTTTCAAATGCCTCGCGGGTCATGATGTCTGATGGTTTAATATCTTTTTCGAGCAATATCTTGATCGCTTTACCGGCGGCAAGGCACTCTGCTTTTTTATCTTCGCTTAATGCCGGGTTTGATGACGAGTATGGCAAGCTCATACCTAATGCCTCAATAGCGGCCGCCATAGTATTAGCAGTATAGATACCACCACAAGCACCTGCGCTTGGACAAGCATTTTTAATTACGCCCATAAAATCAACATCATCAATCTGGCCGGCAATCTTTTTGCCCAAAGCCTCAAATGCTGATACAATGTTCAGGTCTTCACCTTTCCAGTGACCAGGTTTAATAGTACCACCATACACCATGATTGATGGACGGTTTAAACGGCCCATAGCCATGATAGAGCCTGGCATGTTTTTATCGCAGCCCGGCAGGGTAATTAAGCCATCATAATACTGTGCGCCGGTAACGGCTTCAATAGAATCGGCAATGATATCGCGGCTCATTAATGAATAGCGCATTCCTTCGGTACCGTTGCTCATGCCGTCACTTACGCCAATGGTATGGAAAATCAGGCCTACCATATCTTCATCCCAGATACCTTGTTTAACCAGCTTGGCCAGGTCATTCAGGTGCATATTGCAAGTGTTACCATCATAACCCATGCTGGCTACCCCAACCTGTGCTTTCTCCATGTCGTCGTCGGTTAAACCTATGCCGTATAACATGGCCTTGGCAGCAGGTTGTGTTTCGTCCTGCGTAAAGGTTTTGCTGTACTTATTCAATTCTATAGCCGCTGTAGTATCTGATGATGAACTCATTTTTATTTGGTATGATAGACTAATTTGTAAATAATTCTGCCTGTTGATCCTGTTTTATTCGCACAGTGCGAATCTGTATTTGTAAGGTAGATATAGCAATAAAGAATAGCAATAGCTACGAATTTTTTTTTGAAAAAAGTATTTTATGCTGTTTTTATTATAAATATGAAATTTAATTCTGTTTAAAATAGAAATATAGCAATAATGTATGTTATAAAATATACCAAAGTTCAAAACGGTATTCGGTACATTTTTTATGCATGCATAGTAAGTTGTCGATTTTCTTCCTGAAATGGCTAAAGCTGATGCAGAAGTTGTAAAAATCGGATTGCTTTGCATAGTGTAATTACTGCTTAATGATGTTGCTTTATCTTTATATAATTTGCCTGAAAATTTACTCCCCTTAATTTAAACAACTTTTAAATATGGGCCGATAAAAAAAGGGTTCAGTTTGTTCAGTGCCCGTTTATGTGTTGTCGCCTATGAATTAATGTTTAGCCAGTAGTATTATCCTAAGATCATGGTTTACACTGTAAACCGTTTTTTTATAGTAAAATAAAATCAATTTATTGATTATCAGTTAATTAAATAGGTGTAAACCATAAAAAGTGTAAACCATGTAAACCGACTTTTTGTTAATTGAGTTACTCCCCAACTCAAAACGATGCGCCAATTTGTGGTTGGTGTAATTTGTTAAATCCCCTGTCGAAAAAAATGTCAAAAAAAAAACGTCCGGGTGTTATACCCGGACGTTTTTTTATAAATGTAGGTATAAGGGTTATTTGTGCTGAATGCCTTCAGCAAGAATAATGACCTTATTGTTTAATACTTCAACTACGCCGCCTTTAATAAAAAAAACTTCTTCTTTAGCAGCGCTACCTCCACGCACAGTTAGCTTACCATCCTGTAAAGTAGAAATGATGGGCGCGTGGTGGTTTAATATTTCAAATAATCCCAAAGTACCTGGAACGGTTACCGATGTGGCTTCGCCCTCGTACACTTTTTTATCGGGAGTAAGAATTTCTAATGTCATTTCTGTTGAGATTCAAGAGTCAAGAATCAAGAGTTAAGACTTTTCTTTTCTCTTGGTTCTTGATTCTTATGTCTTGATTCTATTAGTTATTAGCTTCTGCTAATAGTTTTTTGCCTTTTTCAATGGCGTCTTCGATGCTGCCTACTAAGTTGAAAGCCGCTTCCGGGTATTCATCAACTTCGCCGTCCATGATCATGTTGAAACCTTTGATAGTTTCTTTGATATCAACCAACACACCTTTTAAGCCGGTAAATTGCTCGGCTACGTGGAATGGTTGTGACAGGAAACGCTGAACACGACGCGCACGTGATACAACCAGTTTATCTTCTTCAGATAACTCGTCCATACCCAGGATCGCGATGATATCTTGTAATTCTTTGTAACGTTGTAAAGTTTCTTTAACGCGTTGAGCAGTATTGTAATGCTCATCGCCTAAAACAGCAGGGCTAAGGATACGTGATGTAGAATCCAATGGATCCACAGCAGGGTAGATACCTAACTCGGCAATTTTACGTGAAAGTACAGTAGTAGCATCTAAGTGAGCGAAGGTTGTAGCCGGCGCAGGGTCGGTCAAGTCATCCGCAGGTACGTAAACTGCCTGTACTGAGGTAATTGAACCTCTTTTGGTTGAGGTGATACGCTCTTGCATGGTACCCATTTCGGTTGCCAGTGTTGGCTGGTAACCTACCGCTGATGGCATACGGCCTAACAGCGCCGATACTTCAGAACCTGCTTGTGTAAAGCGGAAAATGTTATCGATAAAGAACAGGATATCACGACCTTTGCCATCTTCTTCACCATCACGGAAATACTCGGCAATGGTTAAGCCTGATAAAGCCACACGTGCACGTGCACCTGGAGGCTCGTTCATTTGTCCGAAAACGAATGTTGCTTTTGACTCTTTTAAAGCTTCGGTATCAACTTTAGATAAGTCCCAACCGCCTTCTTCCATCGAGTGCATAAAGCCATCGCCATATTTGATAATGCCTGATTCAAGCATCTCACGTAAAAGGTCATTACCTTCACGGGTACGCTCACCTACACCGGCAAATACTGATAAACCAGAATAAGCCTTGGCAATATTGTTGATCAATTCCTGAATTAATACGGTTTTACCTACACCGGCACCACCAAACAATCCAATTTTACCACCTTTAGCATAAGGCTCTAGCAGGTCAATAACTTTGATACCTGTGAACAATACTTCAGTTTCGGTAGATAGATCTTCGAAACGTGGAGGTACATTGTGAATAGGGCGGCCATTAGATTTATCTAAGTTTGCGATACCGTCAATAGCATCACCAACTACGTTGAACACGCGACCTTTAATGTTTTCGCCAACCGGCATTTTGATAGCGGCTTCGGTATCCAACACTTTCATGCCACGTAGCAATCCGTCTGTCGAATCCATCGCGATCGCACGTACGCGATCTTCACCCAAATGCTGTTGAACTTCTAAAATTACTTTTTGGCCATTATCTTTCGTGATCTCTAACGCATCATAAATCTTGGGAAGATGAGCATCATCAGCGAAACTTACGTCAACTACCGGACCGATGATCCGTGATATTTTTCCAATGTTTGGCATATATAACCTGGTGTTTTAAAGAATTTTTCTGCGAAATAGTTGTTACTGTTAAAATATAAGATGCTATTTCAGAGGCGCAAAGTTAAGATTTCTATCCAAATATTTAAATAGCAATGTCAACATTTTTGCATATATTTTCTGCACACCCGTTTTGGCCTTTTTAATGCGCAAAACTCAGCACAATTTTTCCTGTGTGAGCGCTGCTTTCCATCAGCTCATGGGCCTGCGCGGCCTCCTCTGCTTTGAAAATTTGATAAATAACCGGTTTTATTTGTCCTGATGCCAGTAGCGGCCAGATGTTTTTTTGCAGCTTTTGTGCAATGGCGGCTTTAAAGGCCACATCACGGGCACGCAAGGTGGAACCGGTGATCACCAGTCTTTTCATCATTACCTGTCCAAGGTCAACTTGTACGTCCTTACCTTTCATGGTGTTAATCATCACCAGGCGGCCCTCCACTGCCAGCGACTGGATATTGCCCGGCGTATAATCACCACCTATCATGTCCAGTATCACATCAACTCCTTTGTCGTTGGTTAGTTGTTTGATGATGTCGGTAAAGCTTTCGGTTTTGTAGTTGATAGCTTTGGTAGCACCCAATTGTTCGCAAAAACGGCATTTTTCATCAGAGCCGGCGGTAACATAAACCGGGTGACCCAGCGCTCTGGCCATTTGTATAGCCGTAACTCCAATACCGCTCGAACCACCGTGTACCAGCAAAGCTTCATTGCCTTTGAGGTTAGCCCGGTCAAATACATTGCTCCAAACGGTAAAAAAGGTTTCGGGCAGCGATGCCGCTTCTATAAAGGAAAAGCCCTGCGGAACAGGCAAACATTGCCCTTCGGGGGCGCTACAGTATTCGGCATAACCGCCACCGGCTACCAGGGCGCAAATTTTGTCGCCAATTTCCCATTGGGTAACGGCCGCGCCGGTTTCAACTATGGTGCCCGCTATTTCCAGACCGGGAATATCCTGCACCACACCAGCCGGCGGAGGATATTTACCCTCGCGCTGTTTTACATCCGGACGGTTAACGCCAGCAGCCATCACTTTTACCAGTACCTCGTTCGGGGCATAGGTGGGTTTGGGTTTTTCGGCGACCTGCAAAACGGAAGGGGCGCCGGGCTGGGTGATAACAACTGCCTTCATTTAATTAGTGAATTATTGATTTAGTGATTTCGGCTCTCAAAACTTTTTAAACCTTAAATTTTAACACTTTTCTGCTCAAAAACAGCGTAAAAACGCCCCAAAAACGTTCGAAAGACCTCGATTTTAACACTTTTTAACAAATTTTAACGCGGTTTTAACGTGTTTTAAAAACTTTAAAAAGTATTAAATAATTGATTGTCAAATAACTGTGTTGGAATTGGTCGGTTTTGGGGCTCTTTTACCCTTTAACTAAACAGCCCGTTTCTCTTTTTGTTGAAGAGAAACGGGCTGCCGTATATACAAATATACTGAATTTTAGGGAAGGATAAAATTCCCCTGATGATACTCATATATATATATTCGTTTCTTAACTATAGGCCAAGTTGTTGCAGGCCGCTTTGAATAATTGCAAATGATGTTTATAAAGTGATAAAAAGGGCGGCCAGATCAGTATCATATCCGCTACGGATATTTTGTCAGTTGTTGATATACTAGGCCAACTCTATATATTTACAAAAAATTTAATAACTCATTTTTTTGGTATACCTGAACCTCTCAATGCATAAAAGCCGAATATGGATCTTCGCGATCCTTATGTTTACCGTAGCCTGCAAAAAAGACAACGCTGGCAGTAATGAACCCAAGATAACGCCTGTACAAGGTACTATAAAAGTAGACTGGGGTGATGAAATAACACTTACCGGTAAAAACATACCACTGGATGCGGGTGTGTTTTTTGGAGAAAATCAAGCGAACGTGCTATCAAACAACGGAAGCGAGATACGATGCATTGTACCGGTTTCTTTTGACGATCAACTCACTACCTCCGTATATATCAAATATAAAGATCAGACCATTGAGCTGAAAAATTATATAACCCTGAATGCACCGCTGATCATTTCTTTTACCCCAACACAGGCCATTGGTGATACGGTTATTATAAAAGGCGATCATTTTTCTAGTTTCAAGCTTCATGTTAAGTTTGGTGATACCGAAGCAAAGGTTGTTGGATTATCAAAGCAATCGCTTAAAGTGTTAGTCCCCGACGATATTAAAAGCATACATACAACAATCAGTGTCACATCGCAATTGCAAACGGTTTTGGCGGGTTCCACTTTCGAAGTTTTAAAACCTGTGATCAGCAGCATCACCCCGGAAGCGTTTATTGGGGATAAAGTGGTTATCACTGGGAAATATTTTCATCCCGGCGGGCCTTTTTTCTTGTATCTCGACAATGAGCAGGTAGGCGCGACTATAGAGAACAATGGGCTGATATCATTTAATGTTCCGTACAAGACATATCCGCGTCGTAAAACTACGATCAAGATAAAGGTATTGGAATATGAGGTGACCTATCCGGTAGATCTGAAAATTAAAGACAACTGGGTTATGGTAAGCAAGGGCATTCCGTTTTCGGCATATAATGCTACACCACTTACCGTTGGTTCTCAGGTATATGTTGTGGCTCAGGTAAAAGGCTACAGAGATGATGGGTTTTATTTATGGCGGTTTAACCAGGCCGATTTTTCCTGGACAAAAATCGGCAATTCAATAACTACTGTTAAAGGCAGTTATCGGGTGGGTACTAACGGAAGTAAGATATATTTGTACAATTCAAATGGTCCCGACACCTTTTATGAATGCGATCCTGTATCCGGTATCTGGATAGCCAAAGCCAATTTTATTGGCCCCCAACGGAATGATCCTGCTATGTTTGGAATTGGTGGTAAGTTGTACATGGGGTCAGGTGCCCACTATGTTGATAATATCAGAAAATCTATAGATGACTGGTACGTTTACACGCCCGCAACAAACGCATGGGCGCGGATAGCCGATATGCGAAAAGGTTTTGAGGATGGTTACCCGATGTCGTTAGCGCAATCTGTTGTGATCAATAATATAGCTTATGTACTGTGTGGCGGGTGGTTTGAAGGGTATAAGTACAATCCCGCTGCCAACACCTGGACAGCCATACAAAATGCGCTTGAGCCACGTACCCAGGTGGGTGTTGTGGCCTATAAAAATAAAATATATACCTTAAAAGGCTATTTGGTTCAGAATGTAGGTAACAGCAACCGCGACGTTTTTAGCTATGATCCGGCTTCGGATCATTGGGAATTTGAGCCCGTTGAAGTTGATCCTTATAGTGACGAATTGGATCTCGCTTTTATTGCGGGTGGGAAGATTTATATGCTAAGTTATGACACCTCTGAAGCTCAGAATAATCTTTACGAAGCGCTTACGCTACCCTGACCAGGTCAGCAACATCATTTCATGCGTTAGGCGCCATGTTGAATGTTCTCTTTCACATAAGGGAATGACAAGCAAAACGTATCCCATAAGGCTTCTCTTAAACAGAAACCTTATGGGGTACGTTTTTAGATAAAGTTGTAGGCGGTCGTTTTTCAGGAAGCGAAATAAGTTCCCTGTTCCAAATCTGTAAGAAGTTCGATATGTTTTGGTTGCCAGCCCAGCTGTTCGCGGGTTTGGGCGCTGGAGGCCGGGTTATCCATCGCCGCGAAATGCGCGAACCAGCCAAAATGATCGGCGGCTTCTTCGGGAGTCTTGCTCACAATCGGTACATTCAGGTGGCGACCAATCACACCGGCGATGTCGCGGAAGAGTACACCTTCTTCGGCAACACCATGATACCGTGTGCCTGCGGAGCCTTGCTCCAGCGCGAGCCTGTACAAGCGGGCAGCATCCAATCGGTGTACGGTAGGCCAACGGTTAAGTCCCTCGCCTACATATGCCGAAGCGCCTTTATCCCGGGCAATGCGGATAAGCGCCGGAACAAAGCCATGGTCACCATCGTCATGTACCGATGGGGGCAGGCGCACCACTGCGGTACGTACGCCCTGTGCTGCTATGGCGATAGCAGCTTCTTCCGAAGCTACCCGGGGAATGGGAGAGGCGCTGAAGTCGGGTACAATATCTTCGGTAGCCAGGGGCCTCCCTGCCAGTAGCCCGGTACCGGAGGTGATGATCAGCGGACGGTCGGAACCGATGAGCGCGGAACCCAACACTTCGATAATCTGCCTGTCCGCTTCACAGCTGGCTTTAAATTTGGTAAAATCGTGGTTAAAAGCGGTGTGGATAACGCCATCTGCCATGGCTGCTCCTAACCGCAAGCTTTCGAGATCTTCGAGGTCGCCGCGGTGCACTTCGGCGCCGGCGGCAATAAGCGATTTCGCACCCTCATCTGAACGCGCTAGGCCAAGCACCTGGTGACCCGCGCTTATTAATTCCTGAACAATGGCCGAGCCTACAAAGCCCGTAGCGCCTGTTACAAATACACGCATGTTTTTTTGATTAGATAAATAAATTTTGAATCGTTTTTTAACAATACAAAATTGGCCAATGCCCCACCGGGAAAAGAGGACATTTGACGCTGTTTTCATTTATCTAAAGAGGATGTCATACTGAGCACAGTCGAAGTATGGTGGGTAGGCCTCTGCGCTCTGCCCTTCGACGGAGCTCAGGGTGACAGCCCTTCTTTGAGCATATTTATTTATCTATCGTTTGAGCTGAGCATGTCGCACGCGACTAAGGGTTTTGAGCGAAAGTCCCAGGTACGAAGCGATCATGTGCAGGGGCACGCGTGCAAAAACGCTGGGATAGGTTTGTACAAATTCATCGTATTTTTCTTCGGGTGTTGCGCTGATAGCGCTAAAGATCCGGTCGCGGCCTAAAGTGACATTGCGGGAGATGAGCCGCTCCGTGAAATATTTTAAGCGGGGGATCTGCGCAAACAGGGTGTCAAAATCACTTTTGGTCCAGAAGATAAGTTCGCTGTCTTCTACAGCATCGATATAATAACGGGAAGGGGTATGATTATGTAAACTTTCGGGCTCGGTGACCCACAAATTCTCCGGCGAAAACTGGACAATATGTTCGGTGCCATCCTCCCGGGTACGGTAAGTGCGTAATATGCCTTTGCAAACAAATATCTTGAAGCGGCATATCTCGCCTTCCTGTAGTAGCACCTGTTTTCTGCGTACCCTTTTTTCAACAGCAAAGGAGTGGATCAGTCTGAGTTCATCATCAGACAGCTGCATATTATCCTGGAGGTAAGTTTCAAATTCAGCGTACATATGATCAAAAATAAGGAAAATATAAAAGAGGGTTGTAAGGCTACAAGAAAATCACTTTTGGATGATATGTTGCAAAAAGGGGCCTCTAAAAATAATCTCCTGTTACCCATTATGTGTTTATCTGTAATCTCATGCAAACGGTTCAGTACTAATGTATTGGTACAATTCCGAACATCGGTTGTATCAGAAGTGGACACCTGAAAACCTTTCATTCTTTTACAACTATTTTAAAATCAGCAATTTGTATGTGTGGCATTTTGTTTGGATACCATTAAAATATGAAAAAACTAATCCTGGCTTTTGCTTTATTTGTATTAGGCAACAATGTTTTTGCACAATCTTCAAAAGCGGATTCATTTATTAACGCGTTTACAAAGAAGAATACCTTCAACGGGACTATTCTTATTGCACAAAACTCAAAGACCATTTATAAGAAAAGTTTTGGGTTTGCAAACTTGTCTTTCAAAGTACCGAATACAACCGATACCAAATACAAAGTCGCCTCTATTACCAAAGCATTTACTGCTGTCCTGGTACTTCAATTAGTTGAGCAGGGAAAAATTGATTTAGAAAAACCGATTGTCACTTATTTACCCGCATATAAAGGGGCTGGCGGAAATAGGGTGACTGTAAAACAATTATTGAACATGACATCCGGTATGCGCAATTTTGATGAAAACGGAGCCTCCCTGGACTCGGTTTTAAGAAATGGCATACCGCAATACCAGCTACCTTTTACCTCAGATCAATTGCTGACTAAATTTTGCAGCGATCCATTGGTTAAAGAGCCGGGTAAGGAATTTGACTACAACAATGCCGATTTTATTATTCTTGGAAAGATGATCGAAAAGATCAGCGGCAAAAGCTATGATCAAAATTTACAGGAGAAAATACTACAACCATTACAAATGACCAATTCAGGTCTTTTGTCACAAAACAAGATCATTGACAAGTTGGCAAATACCTATTTTTACCGGGATGACATTAAAGCCCTGGTCAATGACCTGCCAGTTTATATGGAAAACTGGTATGCCGCTGGAGCGATGTATTCAACGGCAGATGATATCCTGAAATTTTCAAACGCGTTATTTAGTGGCAAATTGCTAAAGCAGGAGACCTTGAACAAAATGTTTACTTCGGGGCTTGGTGAATATGGCTTTGGGGTTTGGGTTTACCTGAAATATGAAATCAATCATAAAATGTTCACCATTGTAAAAAGACCTGGTTCCATAATGGGGGCTCAAGCTATGCTCTTTCACATACTCGAAAATGGGTCGACTATCATTATCTTAAGCAATACCGGCACTGTAAGCCTTGACGATTTCGCAGCGGACATTGCCAGGCAAATTATTAAATAGCCTTCCGCTGGCGCATCTAATGTATATTAGTTATAGATAGTTTGGAAAGTACACGCAATACGTATGCGCCAACGAAGGTGTTAAAAAAAGTTAAGGTTTGGTTAGGCTTTTCTTTTTGGATTATCTTAGAGAGCTGATTGATAACTCTAACATAATTAATAGCATGATTTACCTTATCAAAAAACTTATCAAACCATTTACCTGCACCGCACTGGTTTTGTTTAGTGCAAGTGTGAACGCGCAGGTTGTTTCCGTTCAACAAATTATTGATAAAGTGGAAAGCTATAAAAACTTTAGCTATCGGTCTGTCAATAGAATGAGGGAGATATTTGCCAAAGACACGGTAACAACGCAAATCCATACTATTTTGGAAAAGGCACCCGGAGATAAAAGTTTGGGATACCTGTTTAACATGGAAACCAAAACAGGAAATGATCAATTTACCAATACTGATTTATACAACGGGCATGACCTGATACATATAATGCCTGAAGACAGTACTTATCGAAAGGACAACCTGGAGTACATTATGCAGCGTACATTGCCAGGTTATTTAAAATGGATGCAGGACCGCATTGCAAAAAGACTATCTAAAGTTGTAAAAACCAATGACACCACTATTAACGCGGTTGATAGCTATCATTTAATTGTTAATATTCGGGATACTGTCATTAATAAAGAACATGACTATAGCTATGTGAATTTGTATATTGACAAGGTATCAGGTATGCCCAATTATATAGTTGCCCGGTCAAGAGATATGAGTTTTGCCGACGGGGCTACGACTTACTATTCCGAAACCAGCTACTTCGATTATCAGTTTGACCAGGATAATATTGATATAGCTTCTATGGCCGCCCCTAAGGGGTTTCACCCACCCAAAGAGCGGCCTACTTCACCTAAAGAGCAAACTGATCTATTAGCATTGGGAAGTGTTGCGCCCGATTGGACATTATATACCGCCGAAGGTAAAAAAGCATCTTTAGCACAGTTGAAAGGTAAGGTGGTATTGATGGATTTTTATTTCATTGGCTGTTTTCCCTGCATGCTTTCGTTAAAACCATTGAATAAATTGTATGAAAAATATAAAAATCAAAAGTTTGTAATAGCGAGCCTAACGGAGCGGGATAGCAAGCAATCGATTTTGGAGTTTGAAAAAAATTACCATTTAAAATACCCGGGCTACATTAATGCTGCTGATGTGGTTAAAGCTTATCATGTAAAAGGTTTTCCTACTTTTTATTATATCGACAAAACAGGAAAAATAGCCAATGTAAATGTTGGTTATGGTGATGATTTTGAAAAGAAGGCAACTGCGATAATTGATGATTTGTTAAACAAATAACCTCGATCGTCCACTGGTACTGTGTGTTGCGCGATCCTCTTATAAAATTTATAAATCTGATTATTCGCTTCTTAAACTGTCAACCGGGTTGCTACGTGCTGCTTTAAATGATTGTGAACTGATGGTGATAAAGGCAATAACAAGCGCACCCATACCCGCCGAGAGCAACATCCACCACTGAATGTTTTGCCGGTAGGCATATCCCTGTAACCATTTGTTCATGATCAGCCAAGCCAGCGGGGTAGCTATGATAATAGAGATGAAAACCAGTTTGATGAAATCTTTAGAGAGCATAGCTACTATTGTAGAAACACCGGCGCCCAATATTTTGCGTATACCAATTTCCTTATTACGCTGCTCTGCCGCATAGGCCGCCAGACTAAATAAGCCCAGGCAGGCAATGATGACGGCTAATGTGGTAAATGCCACAAAAAGGTTTCCCATACGCTGCTCGGTTCGGTACAGGGCATCAAAATCGGCATCCATAAATGAATATTCAAAATGTTCATGAGGGGCTGCTGTTTTCCATTTGGTCTCTATCTGCGCTAACATTGCCGGTAAGTTATGCGTGTTTACGCGTACACTTAAGCGGGCCAGCCAATCATTTTGCATGACCATTACCAATGGCTCTACGTTATCGCGCAGCGAGCTAAAATTGAAGTCTTTTACCACGCCAATGACTGTATATTTTTTCTTAATATCTTTCCCTACGCCTGTATAAAGTGGTTTGTTGACAGGATCACCGTGATAACCTAATATTTTGGCTGCTGTTTCATTGATAACTACGGCTGATGAATCTGTTTTAAGCTGGGCTGAAAAGCCGCGTCCTTGCTTCAACTCGATACCCATTGTGTTTAAATAATCCTCATCAACTTTCCAGAGTTGGGTAGATTGTCCGTTGTTTTGATCGGTGGATATAAAACCAATCGACCGGTAACCTCCAACAGGTAAAAAGCTGGTTAATGTGGCATTCACAATACCAGGCAGCTGTTTAATTTGCTGTTTAAACAGCTGAGTATTATCGAGAGTGTTTACACTGTTAATAGTCAATACCTGGCTGCGGTTAAAGCCAAGATCCTTGTTTTGAATATAATGCAGTTGATTATAAATAACCAGTGTGCCGATGATGAGAAAAATGGAGATGGAAAACTGGAAAACTACCAGGGTGCTCCGGAGCGCGCCGCCTTTAAAACCTGCGGCTAATTTACCTTTCAAAACATCCACCGGTTGAAACGCCGAAAGAAAAAAGGCCGGGTAAGAGCCCGCCAGAATGCCCACCAATAGTACAATGATGAACAATGATGGCGATAACCAGCTTAGGGTTTGAAGTGTTATACTTAATTCCTTATTTGAAAAATGATTAAAAAGCGGGAGCAAAGCCCAGGCGGTTAGCACCGCTATCAAAGCGGCCACAAAAGTTACTATTAATGATTCGGCTAAAAACTGGAAGATCAAGTGTTTGCGCGACGACCCCAGTACCTTGCGCACACCAACCTCACGGGCACGATTAGCAGAGCGGGCTGTTGACAGATTCATGAAATTAATACAGGCAAGCAATAAAATAAATATAGCCACCGCCGAAAATATGTAGATGTATTGTATATTACCGTTAATGCCAAGCTCTCCCTGCCTGTTTGATTGCAGGTGAATATCTTTTAAGGGTATTAAACTAAGCTTGAAATAATTGCTGCTTGATTTAAATTTTTTATAATCAAAATCGGCATGGACCAGGTTTTTATCCATTACCAGATTCAGTTTTGCTTCAAAGTGTTTCTGATCGGTTCCGGGCTTAAGCAGTACATAAGTTTTAAACGGACTAATACTATTCCACTCGCCTTTTCCAACGGGAAATGAAGCCAATAAAAAATTAATTTTAAAATGCGACTGTTGCGGCATATCACGCATTACGCCGGTTATTTTATGGTTGCTGCTATCGGTAACCAGGAAAAGTGTTTCGCCTACCACATTGGTGCGGTTAAAATACTTTTTAGCCATTGATTCCGTAATGACAACGGCATTTGGCTCCGTCAATGCCGTTTTTGGATCACCAGAAAGCATGGGGAATGTGAAAATATCAAAAATGCCGTTCTCGCAATAAAAAGTTGCGCCGTCTTCCCTTACCGTTTCATTTCCTTTCTTAAAACGGATATTTACAGCTGGGGTTATCCGCACGGCCTTTTCAACTTCCGGAAACTCCCTTACCAGCGCATCTGCAAGCGGGATAGGGCTGCCTGCAAAGAATGAGATAGTGCCGTTATATTTCAGATCGGTATTTACCCGGTATATCCTGTTGTATTTGGTATTGTACCGGTCGTAGCTTAACTCATCAACCATAAAAAATATTATGAGCAAACAGATAGCCAGGCCCAACGCCAGACCCAGGATATTGATAAATGTAAAACCTTTGTTTTTTAAAAGGGTGCGTACCGCTATTTTTAAATAATTCCTGATCATAGCTTCATTGGATTAATACCCTAAAGCTATAACTAAATATTTAGTTAATCAAATTAATTTAAAAATCCCACGTAAAGGGTAACAAAGATGAGGGCTATTTCTGCTTAGCTATATCTATAGTATGGTTCAGCATTAAAGTATCACCCTGCCAGCCCTGGTGGCCGGGAATAAGATATTTGATATCCCTGAAACGGTTTTTAACACGGTTTACGCTTAAAGGCCATTCGGCAATATTGCCATCGACTACATAGCCCTTCTCGTCGGTATCCATGCTTTTGATCAGGCAGCCGCCAAACAATACTTTGCTTTGGGGCAGCCATATTACAATGTTATCCTTGGTATGACCTTCACCCGGGAAATAAGTTTGCACCTTTACGCCGCCAACATTAAAAACGGTGTCTTTAGTAAAGGTAAACTCGGGTTGCTTATCGTTGTGTTGTTTGGCCAGCTGTTTGGTTAATACGCTGGTGTAGGTTTTGGTACCATTCTTTTTTAACAGCTCGAGCCCCGCGGTACGGTCGGTGTGGAAGTGGGTGGATATGCAAAGCACTATCTTTTGATTGTAGCGTTGTTTGATGGTATCAATCAGTTGTTGGGTCTGATCTTCGTCCCAGGGGGTATCAATCAGTACAATACCAGCTGGTGTTACCATATACAGGCCATTGGCGGGGAAAGGTGTTTTATCATCGGGCAGACCATAAGAAATATATACATATACATTGCCCGTTAAATGCTGCGTACTGATGCGAAAAGGCCTGGTTTGTGCTTTAACGAAAACGGATGACAGCAAGAATAAAGCGAACAACAGATATTTCATGACTCAAAATTATATTAAACGCAATTAATTACCCGCTGATTACTAATAAAGCCGGTAATTTTTTTTTATTTGTAATAAAAACATTAACTATGACATTACAAGCAGGCCAGGCGGCACCTCAATTCTCTTTATTATCAACCGATATCAAGTCGGTATCATTGGCCGATTTTAAAGGCAAAAAAGTAGTTGTACATTTCTTCCCTTTAGCGTTTACCGGTGTTTGTACCACACAGCTGTGTACCATGCGCGATAGCTTTGGGTATTATGATGGGTTGAATGCTGTGATATTAGGTATATCCGTCGATTCGCCTTTTACCCTTGCCAAATTCAAAGCCGAGAACAATTACCAGTTCGATCTGCTATCTGACTTTAACAAAGAGGTATCGGCAGCTTATGGCGCTTTGTATGAAGAATTTGTACTGGGCCTGAAAGGTGTTTCCAAACGGTCGGCCTTTGTAATTGACGAAGAGCAGAATATTATTTATGCCGAAGTGCTGGAAGATGCAGGCCAACTGCCCGACTTTGCGGCTATAGCCGAGATAGTAAAGTAGTTTTGAACTGATGCAGCTCGGCCGGCTCAAAAGATAAAGCAGGTTAGTAAGCATCAAATCAGCTATTTGGCTACTCGGAAAAAATAAATCAGAAAGTTATTTTAAAAAAGTTTGCAACGGACGGTGAAAAATTCTATTTTTGCATTCCGTTTCAAAAAGCACTTGTAGCTCAATTGGATAGAGCACCTGACTACGGATCAGGAGGTTAGGGGTTCGACTCCCTTCAAGTGCACCATAACGTTAAGCCTTTCTGTGTTGTACTGAAAGGCTTTTAATTTGTATAGAGCATGCTAAATCTGGTATTGTTTGGCCCTCCCGGAGCAGGGAAAGGGACTCAGTCGCAAAAGCTTATTGAAAAACACGGTTTAATACACCTTTCAACAGGCGACCTTTTACGCGGCGAAATTGCACAAGGAACAAAGCTTGGTTTAGAGGCGAAAAAATTGATGGATGAGGGGATGCTGGTTCCGGACGAGGTAGTTATAGGCATGATCAGCAATAAGCTGGACGCCAATAAAGATGCCGAAGGGTTTATATTCGATGGCTTTCCGCGTACCGTGGCACAAGCCGAAGCATTAGACCAGCTGCTGAAATCAAAAGAGTCGGCCATATCTGGCATGATAGCCCTGGAGGTAAATGACGATGAACTGGAACACCGCCTTTTATTGCGCGGTAAAGATTCAGGCCGTGCCGATGATGCCAACCCGGAAGTTATCCGCAAACGTATTAAAGAGTATAATGATAAAACAGCGCCGGTTGCTAATTTTTATAAAAACCAGCATAAGTTTACCAGCATAAACGGTATAGGTTCAATTGACCAGATATATGGCGCAATTGATACGGTTATCGAAAATTATTAAGTAAAAAGACAGTCCGCAAGTCGGGTAAGTCAGTAAAGTCCGGAAGTTGAGAGATTCAAAATTCTTAACCTTCCGGACTTTACTGACTTTCGGGCTTTTGGACAAATTAAAGTAAAAATACAATGTCGCAGGGTTCCAATTTTGTTGATTATGTGAAGATCTGTTGCCGCTCTGGCCACGGAGGGGCGGGCTCTGCTCATTTACACCGTGATATATTAACTTCCAAAGGCGGTCCGGATGGTGGCGACGGTGGCCGCGGTGGTCATGTGATCATCAAAGGCAATGCCCAGCTCTGGACAATGCTTCACCTCAAATACCGTAAACACGTAATTGCCGGCGACGGTGATTCTGGTGGTAGCTCCTTAAGAAGCGGAAAAACCGGGCGGGATGAAATATTGGAAGTACCACTGGGTACAACCGTAAAAAATGCCGAAACGGGTGAGATCATCTTCGAGATAACCCAGGATGGCGAAACAAAAATATTAACACCTGGTGGTCGTGGTGGTTTAGGTAACTGGCACTTTAAAACGCCCACCCAGCAAACACCCCGCTTTGCCCAACCCGGCGAAGATGGTAAAGAAGACTGGAATATACTGGAGCTGAAAATATTGGCCGATGTTGGTTTGGTGGGTTTCCCGAACGCGGGCAAATCAACCCTGCTTTCGGTGGTATCTGCTGCCAAGCCCGAGATTGCCGACTATGCCTTTACTACCCTGGTTCCAAATCTGGGCATTGTATCGTACCGGAATAACCGCTCATTTGTAATGGCCGATATCCCTGGAATTATTGAAGGGGCATCGCAAGGCAAAGGTTTAGGTTTCAGATTTCTGAGACACATTGAACGTAACTCGGTACTATTGTTTATGGTGCCTGCCGATACTAATCGTACCATTAAAGAAGAATACGGAATTTTGCTGAACGAGCTGGAACAATACAATGCCGAACTGATGCACAAGCCCCGCGTTTTAGCAGTTACCAAAATGGATATGCTGGACGACGAGCTTCAGGCCGAAATGAAAAAAGAACTCCCTGAGGGTGTTCCTTCCTTATTTATATCCTCCGTAGCGCAAAAGAATCTGACGGAATTGAAAGATCTTCTTTGGACCGAGATCAATAAAGGATCTTAGAGCCAAGATATTAGAGTCAAGAATCAAGAGCCAAGAAAAAAGCGCTATCCGAAGTCAGAGACCTCGAATAGCGCTTTTTTAATATTATTTATGTTTTTATCTTGATTCCTGACTCTAATATCTTTCTTCTGTTCTACTTGGCGGAGTATAACACATAATCATTGCTCAGCATATCCATTTTAAAGCCCGTGTAGCCCGGGAAACACTTGCGTATGATGTTTGACTTGGGACCCATATAACTTGCGGGTAACAGGATAAATATAGGTCCGGCATGCCCATAATGTGCGTAACTGTCGAAATCTATTTTAATATCTGAGTCGATTGGGTCTAAAGTAATAAAACGGTTATGGTTGATCTCCAGCCCCAGATCCGGACTGGTAAATACAAAAAGGGCGTTGTTGTTTTTTTTGTCGAGGTCCATAATATAGTTTAATGATGGCTGATCGATAAACATTTGAGCCAAACCAGATGTACCCCTGGCATTTACATTTTTGTTTTGCAGATAACCCGGCATAAAATAGCGAAAACTAAAAAACGCGATCACCATACAAATAAACCCAAACGCCGCTTTGTAAAATATACCGCTTTGGCTTACTAAATACACCACTCCGGGTATAATTAATAGTCCAATTAAGCGCAGATGCCTGGCTTCGTAGGAAATGTACGCCTGTTTTAAAAAATTATATCCAAAGAACAATATCGCAACGGAGTAAAAAACGATGAGCAGTCGCGCGTACTTTTTATCGGGAGCTTTGCGTACTATCTGGCGTACCAGTAAAACGCTTAATACAGCTGCTAATACTACGGTTACTATCGACCAGAAATGGTTTAACATGGGCGCATCGTCATGATATATCAAGCCGTTCATCATATCATCAACCGAGAAGCCCGCCAATATAGGTGAGGCCATCGGGAAGCTAAAAGTTTCCCAGGCCAGTTTGATGCTTCCGGCTCCGGAGGCTGGTGTGGTGCCTTTGGATAGATACAATTTGTATATCACAGCTAATGATAGCACAGCAGGTATGCCTATCCAGAATCCTTTTTTTATCCATCCCCATATACTGGTTTGGCCCAAGGAGAGTGTGATCCATAAATAAACGCAACCAGCTCCATATACCCACAAAAAGGATGATTTACAACAAAAGCCTATCCAGCCTGAAATGATCAAAAAAGCTACGATCTTCCATCCGGGTTTATCGATAGCCGCGCAACCATACAAGAACCATCCGGCGAAGCCGAAAAGCAAAACCTCACCGCCGTTGTAAAAAATATAAGGAACGATAAATGCCTGTTGACAGGCAATAACCAACACACTGATAGCGGCTACAAGCGGCGTAAAACCTACTTTTTTGAAAAGCAGGTAAAAGCCCGCTAAGCCGGATAGAGTAAACAAGGTAACCGTAACCGCCGCCGCCTTACCGGTATTGATACCCAATAGCAGTTTAAAAACATAAGGGAACAGGTATTGTCCCGGCGACCACCAGGTTAAAAACTCCGCTGAGTTTTTTGCAACATCGGCAGGATCAGGCTTGATGGCCATATTAAAACCTCCGCCCATTTGCATGGCGCGCAACACCTGGAAACCCCAGCAGGAATCGGGAAAAATGGAGGTAGGATACAGGTATATCATGGTACCCAGAATAAGTACGAGGATACCCAGGGCAGCTAAAATAATTTGGTGGATGTGAGACTTTTGTGCTGACATATAAGTTTAGGCTTGATAGGTAGATAGATCGGTTTTATGCATGCTGGTTGATAATGCGAGGCAAGATATAAGAGTCAGGAATCAAGAAAAAGTAACTTGCCTTGTTTGTAATTTCAATAAAGAAATAAATTTTTTATAAATCATTTGTTTTTTGCCCTTATCTTGATTCTTGATTCTTGACTCCTGGTTCTCCTTTAATCCAAAAATAAAGACTGATCATAATCAAGATATAGATAATAATATTAAAAATAGTATGATGATCAATCACCGGGTTTGTTTTTTTACTCCAAAACAAGGCTAACAGCACAAACCGGATAATGTTTAAAAATTGGATACCTAATAAGCCCGAGATCAGAAATAAGATTTTTGACCTGAATTGTTTAGGATAGGCAATTACAAAGGCCGAAAAAAAACTCATGACCCCCAAGCCCAGGCAATCATAGGCTAGCCTGATGGTACCTTTGCCCGCTACCAACAGATCAATATGATTATAAATTACATCAAAACCGAGTGCGCTAAGGATGAGGGCGCTGCCTGATAGTAAAAGAGTCCGTAGGCCCTGTATATAATTTAAGTAAGTGGCTAAAAAAGCATGGTAATGATTGCCATGACTGGTTAGGCCCAAAAACAGGATATTGAAGTAATAAAACAACAGGAACAGCACGATGAACTTAAAAGCGAATTTTAAGGGAGAGGTTTGAGTATCTGCGGCCCGCTTTGGAGTGGTGTTGAGTATCTCATCAATTTTTACATCAACAATAAGCCTGAACCAGAAACCCTGTAAAAAATGGAATATGATACCCGTGCGCCCGTCCAGTATCCCTAATTGAAAGGTCATGCGGTAGCCAAAGTATAACCAAGGCCGTAAATACCTCGGCAATTGCCACCATAGCCGCTTAAGCCAGGCAGTGCGTTCATCAGGCGAACCTAATAAGCTTGGTTTTAGCGTTTGGTGCCTGAGGTTTTGCATCCGTTCTACCTCTTCCCGTGCCACCAGGTCGCTGTAACGGTTATGCTTATCTATCCAAAAACTGATGTTGTTCTCTTTTAAATTCTCCTCTAAAATATGCCCCTGTTTCCATACGATGGTTTTTCCCGGAACAATAAAGCGGTGATCCATCCCTTCATTCAAATCAGAATGCCCAGCCTTATATCTGAACATTTTGAGCAGATAGATGGGGTAATAGCCTCCATGTTTTATCCAGCGGCCTTTAAAAAAGTTTTTCCGGTTAAAATAGATACCGTTAACGTCCCGATAATCCGCGTCATTAAAATTAAGGAGTAGTTCTTTTAGCTCCGGGGTAACTATCTGGTCGGCATCAAAGCAAATAACCCAGGGAGTTTGTATATCAAAAATCTTCAATGCATGATCCCATTGCCTGGGATGATTTTCAAACGGGTGTTGCTGTACAACTGCTCCCGCTTGCTCCGCTATTTGGATGGTTTGATCGGTACTGCCCGAATCCAGTATAAAAATGGGTGCCTTTAACGCCGCTATCGACTCCAGCAAACGGGGCAAATGCTGCTCTTCGTTATAAGTAAGTATGATGACTGAATAAGGAACCATCAGTTAAGTTTAGCTTTTATCAACATTGATTTCCATAAATAAGGCCAGCGCCCGTTACCTTTAAACGAAGTAACTGTAAAACCGGCATTTGACAATGCCTGGCTTAATGTTTTTTTTGACCATAATTTAATATGCCCGCCAAGCCAAAGTGGGTCCATATGGCTGTCCCATTTGTTAAAAATGCTGAGTACCAGGTTTTTTAAATACCCATGATAAGGGGTTGATACCACTAACTCGCCACCTTTTTTAAGCTGTTTTTTGCAGAACAGGATAAGTGCCTCGGGGTTATACAAATGTTCAATAACCTCGGTAGTGATGATGATATCAAAGGCTATATTTTGTAATTGTTCGGGTAAACTATCTGACGACAGGTCCTGAACAAAAAAGCGATCGGGATTTTTTTGCCGGGCTATGTTAATGCCTTCTTCAGAGGCGTCGGTCCCATAGGCGTTATAACCCTGCTCAACCAGGTAATTTACCAGGTAACCGTTACCGCATCCCAGATCAAGTATATAGTGATGCTGCGACTTATTAAGCAAGCTGAGCAGGTCATGAAGCTGATAGCTTAAGTTGTATGTAGGCAGATCATCATGATAACCATAGTCGTTATAATCAGCCATTGTTAATGATATGAGTATAC
This sequence comes from Mucilaginibacter sp. BGA-UO-ETr-C110, assembly GCF_059567985.1. Classification (NCBI taxonomy): domain Bacteria; kingdom Pseudomonadati; phylum Bacteroidota; class Sphingobacteriia; order Sphingobacteriales; family Sphingobacteriaceae; genus Mucilaginibacter; species Mucilaginibacter sp. BGA-UO-ETr-C110. The sequence continues at coordinate 4,187,890 of NZ_JCAQPB010000002.1, read as the reverse complement.
ATAGTTGTGTACTGGTTTAGCAATTTGCTTTTATCAAAGTCAGACTCAATTATAGCGGGGGCGGTTGTACGGATACGGGCTAATTCAGCCTGCTGACCGCTTATTAAATTCAACTGGTTTGCTAAGGAGCGACTGTCCGCTTCGCATTGCCAACCCAGTTTTTTTTGAACTACATAAGCTGATAGACCTACAAATTCGCTTAACAATACCGCCGTGCCCTGGCTTAGGCTTTCAATAACCACGTTCCCAAAATTTTCATCGTAAGATGGTAACACCAACAGATCGTGCCCATTTAAAAGCTCAAATTTGTTTTCGTTTTGAAAGCCTACCCAATTTACGTTTTGTTCGTGGCCGTTGCTTTTTACCAGGCCCTTTAATCCATCTACATAATTACTATCGCCGTCGCCCGCTATGGTTAATGTAAAGGGAAACGTTAAATAAGGTAACGCATTGATCAGTATATCCAACCCTTTTTTTTCTTCTATCCGCGAAAGAAAGATTAATTTAAATACCGAGCCTCCGTTGTTACCTGTAGTGTAATTTGCCAAAGGTAGCTTAACCAGGTTGGCGATGTTGAAAATACTTTTAGGATGAACCAGGCTAAGCATGGCCTCTTTTTCCCTTTCGGTGGTTACATGGCAATGCGATCGTTTGAATAATGGTTTGGTTAGCAGATGATGAATGATCTTTTTAATGCCCTTATTTTTGTTTTGAAAAGAATAAGGACTCAGTGTCCCCCGGGCCGAGATCACAACAGGTACCTTGCGCCAAATCGCTATGAGGCAGGATAAAACCGAAACCAGGTTCCACCAGGCTTGGATGTGCACCACGTCATATTTTTTAACGTTTTGCCAAACTGATTTTAATAAGGCCGGTGAAAAATGGGTATGATCTTTAGTGATCCGTTTAAAATAGATAACAGCAACCCCATCAATATTTACAGCTTCATTTGGGCTTACCGAAAGTTCATTTGATCCGTTGGCGGTTGTGGTGTATACCATGAGCTCACAACCCGCATTCGCCAATTGTTCGCACAGCATAGCTACCGACATAATAGGGCCGCCATAAATAACCGCGGGTTTGTAAGAAGCTGAGATCTGTAAAATTTTCAAACTTTTTGAAGGATATTGGTCGCGGTAAGTATTTTATGAATGATGAGCATGGTAATATAACTCCAGAACAAGCTGTTAACTAAGAATTCAAAACTAAGTCCGCGCCAAAAAAATTGAAATAATCCACTAAAAATAAGCGCTGTACCCAGAACATAACCACCAAAAAGTTTCTCGGCCTGAAGAGCGATCAGTTGAGCGATGGCGCCGTAAGCAAACAAACATAAAATTATACCCAAAGCCCCTCCCGAAAGATAGGCATCAACAATAAATGCAGGTTTAGCAGAAACATGGGAGAAACGGTTAATAACCCCGGCGTTGTAAACCCGTTCCATGATCATTTCTTCGGTAATGGGTTTGGAGGGCCAGAATATCCGGGGGATGATGGCTGTTCCGGATTGTTTAAGCAATGTAAAACCGTAATAATCTACCTGTTTTGGGGTTGATTGCACAAAATGGGTAAACATATCTATTTCACTTAGCCGGTTCACCAAAAACGCCCAATTGGAATCACCATCTTCTGCATCATTGTTTAAGGTAGCATCTAATGCCAGTTGACTGGCTTCGCTGGCGTTACTGTTACCAGACCATGCATTTTGTCTGAAAACGCTGTTGTAAGTAGGTAGAAAAATAAATAGCAGTAACAGTAAGGGAATAAAGGTAAAGGTGACTGCTTTTTTATAGCTGGGATACAGGAATATACCTAATACCAATACGCTTACAATAATAGGCTCTTTAAACCCGGAGATGAGCGACTGATAAAAATTAAAGCAATAAAAACCAATACATACCAGTGTGTTGCCGATTTTTTTGAGTGGAATGGCAAATGCCAAAGCCAAAGTACCCGCAATAAAACTAAGGGAGTTTAATTGATTATAAAATTGTGACAGCCCCGGTATTTTTAAAAACAAAATAGATACAGGAAAACTAATCATAGCAAATAACATCAGCAGACGGGTGAGTTTTTCAGTATCTACATGATAAATCTTTTTAACAGGATAATCCATAAAGATCAGTATCCCCAAAACCAAAGAAGCATGCCCTAAACAATAATAACGCTGGCATTGCGCGGTGAGCAGGAGTTTTTCGTGGTCCACCAAAATATAGCCTTGTTTTACAAAATTCTCATAGCCCATTACATCCATGAAATAAAAAATGGAGGTGCAGGCCATGTATCCGGCAAAAATTATCTGAACTAAAAAAATAGGGCGCATTAGCTGACCCGCAATGCTTCTGTCGGCAGGGATGGGTTTTATCCAGCCGCTTAATGTAAGCCAGAATATCAGGAACGAACCCAGCCAGGCAATAAAATAAGAGAGCACCGGGTCGCCTTTTAATAAAAAGGAGAGCCCCCAAGGTAAAAATAATATGAAAAACCGCTCCAGCGGAGCCTGATTAGTTCGCATCGTTATGCTTTACTGTATTTAAAATGGCAGCCACTTGTATGTCAAAACTCCAGTCGGCTATTTTACTTTTGGCATTGCCGCCTAAAACCTTCAACCTGGATCTGTCTTTCAAAAGATCGCCAAGCTTTTGGGTAATATCTGATAAATTTTCCGAATCAAAAATATCTCCTGTAAAACCGGGTATCACCAGATCGGCGGCACAACCCACTTTGTTGGATACCAGCACCGGTGTTCCGGCAGCCATGGCTTCATTTACCGCAAGCCCCCAGGTTTCACCGGGACCTTTGGATGGCAGGCAAAAAAGATCAGCGGCCTGATAAACTACCGGCATGAGTGATTGATTTTGGAAATCCATAAAGTGGATACGGTTACTGATGCTGGCCTTTGTTTTTAAGGGGATCTCTAAAATACCACCTCCTACCAGTAATAAGTGAGTAGCCGGTTTATTTAAGGCCAAAAAAGCGTCGATGAGTAATTGTGGTGATTTCTTGTCTTCGAATTTGCCGGCGAAAAGTACCAGCGTATCATCATCGGCAATGCCCAGGCTTTGCCGTAGCTTTAGAGCTTCCTCATATCTGTCGGCGCTAAACCTTTGATTATCTATAGCGTGCGGGGCAAAAGTTAGCTGCTTGTCCTTAAGCCCATATTTTTTAAAATAGGTTTTGTTATTGGTGCCCACGTAAAAAGTATGATCAATATGCCGGTAAACCCATTTTAAGAAAGCGGATCTTAAAAACGCGCGGATACCGGGTTTTACATCGATCAGGGTGGAGTCGCCCCTAAAATAGATGGGCAGTTTATGATGGTAATAGCGAATAGCTTTTAGGTGACTGTGATAAGCCCAGCCAAACACCAATAAGGCCTTGGGCTGCCACTGGTTGATCTGATCGATCAGGCCCGGGTTAACAATCCCGTTGTGGTGGTGTGAGCCTGGGTCTGATGACGTGTTGCTTACCCATTCAAAATCGTATCCCTGCAGCAAGGGGATGTCCCAATCCACTTTTTGCCCGAAACCGGGATCGAACTTTTCTATAGCTTTTTCACCCCAGGTATAAAATACCCTGATCTCTATGCCCGGGTTTTCAGCCAGCAGTTTAAAAACAGGGGCGTAATATTGTACCGGATGGGTGGCTATAATGGCTAAGCGCATAGTTTGTTAAGAATCAAGATATTAGAATCAAGAATCAAGAGAGAAAAAAGTGGGTTTACATGGTTTACACTTTTTATGGTTAACATTGACTTATTTAATTGAAAATCAATTGATTGTGTGTTAATCATCATCATTATGTGTAAACCATAATATGCATGGTTTACATTGGATTATGTAATTGAAAATCATGTAGTTATATGTTTTGCCATTAATCAGCTTAGTACAAGGTATATTATCCTTTTTCTTGACTCTCAACTCTTGATTCTTGACTCCAGGTTTAATACCTGGTTAAAAAGCTGGCACTGATTCACCGTCATTTGTTGTGCCGAATATTTGTTGATCGCCTCCTGGTTATATAAAGGCAGTTCTGGATCACCATTATTCAGCTCTGAAAAGAAATCATTGATATTGGTTTTCGTAACATTTTCATAATCATAAACGTGTTTTACGCCATACTCCCGGAGTATCGGTATCGCCGAACTTTTACCATTAAAAATAGCCAGCAATGGTTTTTGAGTAAGCAGGTACGGGTAAATTTTTGAGGCCGTATATTGCGGATCGTCCGATCCCGGAATAAAAAGAGCGCTGGCCTGTAGCAAGGTGAGCAGGGTATGATAATAACTGATGCGATCGGTTATTTCAACCACATGATCTGCTACCCCATATTGTTGGGCAAGGGGCAGTATCGTTGGTTTACCCTGACCAGCCGGGGCATAACTGGTACCGATAAAATAAAACTTCAAGCGCCTGTAAAATGCATTTTCCTGATTAGAGAGACCTTTTTTAAGCGCTTCGAATACGGGAGTTATGGCTTGGTGCATATCGGCACCACCGCGACCGGTATAAACAATGTTAATAAACCGGGCATCTAACAGGCTCGCAAATTCTGTTTGGTTTTCACGGGCAATGGACAGATCCGGTTCAAACGCGCCAAAAGTGATCACTGCTGATGGTCTATTTTTTATCGTGGGATACCTGTTTTTCAGAGCATCGATATAACCTTGGGAAACACTGATCAATCCATCCGCGTTTTTTATGGCGATGGGTTCCAAGTATTTATTAAAACGGTAGGAAAACCAGTATTTTGGAGGCTGTTGGGCCCTGGGTTTGTTTTGGTAATAATCAGAATGCCAGGGATCTTGCATATCTATAACGTAAGGGATGCCAAACTTCCTTTTCCAATAGGCACCTAAAATACAAACCGGGAATTGCGTGGTTGAAAAATAGATCAGGTCGAATTTACCATTCTTCAAAAGCCGGTTCACTTGATGCCGATAAAACCAAGACGAACGTAAAGCAATACTCCCCAAACCCAGTTTGGATGTCCACCGTTTATTCAGGGCTTTAACTTTGTGGATCTTGATATCACTGGGGACACTTTGAAGCAACAAGGGATCGATCTGGATATCCGCATAATGCTCATCTACCATCACCACTTCCACATTCCAGCCACTATTGGCGAAATAGGGTAAACTCATGCGCACCCGTTGCATGTCGGCAGCGTTTACCGGTGGAAAGTAGGGTGATATGATGAGGAGGTTTTTCAATTTAGTATCAAGTAGCTAGTATCAAGTATCAAGATATCTTGTGATCTGTAACTGTTATTTTTAAAAGTCATGCTACTTGATACTAGCTACTTGATACTAATTCTACTACACGCTGGAATATCTGGCTTTCATTTTCCCAGTTCAGCTCCGTTTGCCCCAATTGATAGTTCATTTGCTTTGTTTGCGTTAAGTTTTCTGGCTTTTCGATATATCCTATTATACAATTGGCCAGGGAGCTGACATCATCTTTTTGATACAGACTCCCGGTGGCGGAGTATTGTTCCAGAAAAAGGCGCTGGGCCTGCGTATCGCTGGCAATAATAGCCAGGCCGGCCTGGATATAAGTGAAAATTTTATTAGTAAGGCAAATATCCCTGTTCAGGTTGGGTGCTGTTTCTGTAGCCATGCCGATATCAAACCGGGCCGCGAATCTGAAAAGTTCATCCGGGGCAATGGGTTTGTGAAAATGAATTTGACCGGGTGCAAGACGATTGTATTTTGCCAGCTCCATGATCGCCTGCTCATCCTGGGCAGAACAATTTCCCAGCAAGTGCAACTCTGTTGGTTTGGCAATAAGCGCCATCGCCCCGATAATATTTTCGATCCCCCGTTCGGCTCCAATGGTTTGTGAAAACCAGAAAAGTTTTAGGGGTTGTGCTGCATCGGTATTTGCACTGACCTGGAGAACAGTTTTTGGGAAAACGTTATTGATCAGCACAGGGTTTAAATAAGGATAAACCTGTTTATAATTTTGAGCAATCAGCGGACTTGCCGCCGTAAAATAGTTGGTTTGCGGGAAGTATTTCTCTTCAATAAATTTATTCAACACATACCCTTTTTCATTGTCGTTTTTAAACTGGCCCGAATGCATATCTTCGGCATCATATCCTACTTTGGCGGTGTTGAATTTTGCCGCTAAAACAGCTGCCGGTAAAGCCCCCAAATTATGAGCGATATATAGATCGGTTTTTATGGATCTGGCGATAGACAAAGCCTCTGCATGCGTGCGGGATATAGCATTTTCCGGAACGCCAAAAGCTTTGGTATAATTAAAAAGATGCAGAGCTGTTTTTTGCCGCAAACGTGTTTTGTAATAGCTTAGTTTTTCATTTACGGAGTCGCCGCCGCAATAAATGTATACACTTGGGTTTCTATTGATGATCTCCTGGTCAAACTCCTGCGCCCAGCCTTGATAAAAGCAACAGATCACCTTAACCTGGTATCCCAACTTAATTAAGGTTTCGGCTTCCTTAACCAGCCTGGGATTGGTGCTCGGCTGCCCGGTGGTAATGAAGGTGATGTTTTTCATAGTATCAAGTAGCTAGTATCAAGTATCAAGATTCTTGAAAATCTCATAAAACTAGTGCAGCAGTCGTGATACTTGATACTAGCTACTTGATACCAATCTATACAATTGTTCATATTGTTTAGCCATTACAATGGAGCTGAATTTTTCCTCAGCCGCCTCACGGCATTTCGATCTGCTTAGAGCATGTATATTATTCACCGCTTCCACCATTTCGTTGATGTTACTGCATACAAAACCGGTTGATCCGTTGGTTATCACTTCGGGCACCGCGCCCCTGTTAAAACCGATTACGGGTGTACCGCAGGCCAGTGCCTCGGCCATTACAATACCAAAGGGTTCGTCCCAGGTTACGGGCATCAACATGGCGCAGGCCTTACGTAATAATTCGTTTTTTTGAACATTATTAACCGGCCCGATGTATTTGATCTGGTCCTGATCAATAAAAGGCTTCACCTGCTCGTTAAAGTACTGCTGATGAATTTGCTCCGCCGGTATATTACCCGCGATGATCAGTTTTTTATTTGTTTTGAGCGCTATTTCAATAGCTATGGCGGTTCCTTTTTCCTGCTGGATCCTTCCTAAAAATACCAGTGGCGCGTCTGCATCAACTTCGGCGTTAAATTGATAGTCGTCCATATCCACGCTGTTGTAAATAGTAGTAACGTGTCCGATGTGACTAATCTGCCCAGCAATAAAATTGCTGCAAGCCGTAAAATAAAGCGAGTTTTTGGCGGCAATTTTTACAGCCTTTTTTACCTGTGATATAGTAGGCGGTAATTGGTACGAAACTATTTTAGGCTGTTTAAAAGGCATTAGCGATGCTATATTACTCATCCGGCCAAAGGTGTGTACCACATCGAATTTTTTAAAAAGCAGGGAAGACGTCAGCAGGTTGATCTTTACAAAATCCTTTAATCCATAAATTTCAGACTCCCGGTAACCTGTGAGCTTGCAGCCTGGTTGTGAAGCGGGATTGGCATACAGTGTCACATCATGCCCCATTTTTATCAACTCGCGGATCAGTACATATACCACGCGTTCTATCCCGCCATATTGTTCGGGCGGTACAGGTATTAAAGGATTTACAATCAAGGCTATTTTCACTATACGTTTTGTTTTGACTCCTGGAACCGTAACCGGGTATGGTTTAATAAAAAACTGTACGTTGTTTTTTGCGATGCCAGGTAGGTTTTAATATAGTTTAGTTTATGCCCGTTCCTGATGAGCCATTTGGTAATCACCATCCAATCGGATAAGTTGAAGTACTTATATAGCGAGCCCTTTTTCAACAGAAAAAGATCGGCTAAAAAGAAATTGGCAATAGGGCTGGGTTTTAACCGGCGATGATAGGACAAAGCTTCCTGTATGGCCGTGGCCTGATTACCAGATGCTTCCACATAGCTGGCCAGTAACATTACCTGCGAAGCGATCCAGGGATGAGGATCGGCAGAACGGTTGGTGCTTATGGTGATGGCGAAATTAGCCAGTGGTTTATGATTTAAAATAATGGGATGTTCAAAGCTCCGCTCGCGTACCAATTCAATAGCATTTAACAGGGCTTCATGAGGTGCTATGTAATGATGGGCATATTTCCCTCTGTACAACATGGCGCCGGTTGAATGAAGGGCACCTGTTACCTGTTGTTGTGCAGGCCACGAAAAAGTGGTTATAGCTGTACCGGCGGGCCAAATATTATTGCCGGTATTTTGCCACTCATTGCCGGATTTCTCCTGCCATAAGTTCATATTGCTCCATGCTATATTTACAGCTGGATTATTTCCCATCAGCGCAATCATTTCTTCCAGGAAAGTAGGCTCCCACCAATTGTCATCTTCCAGGATACTGGCATAATCTTCGGTACAGCCCGCAAAAGCAAGGTTAAACCCTGTCACAGCACCCATATTAACCGTATGGTTTTTCATGATAAACCGGGGATCGTTTAATGATTGGATGTAAGTAGCCGGAAATGGATCATCCGGGCAATCATTGTGTACTTCGCAAACCCAGTTTTGAAAAGTTTGATTGATGAGACTTTCAACAGCCCGGGGTAACAGGTGGTTTCTTTTATAAGTAAACAAATAGATCCTACAGCTAAGCACGGTTTTTGAATATGGATTTAAGACGCTGAGTAGCTTTCCATCCTAATACCGAAGCCAGTATTTTTGTGTAGCCACCCGCCGGGAAAGCAATGGATGAACCACCCAACTCCTTTACTTTTAATTCTGCTTTTTGAACAATAACTTGATGTTGAGGATAAAAAGTATAAACCAACCGCTGAAAACAATCAGCAGCTATTTTTTTTACCCTATCGCTGGTTTCCTGTTTTAAAAGATGCTGCGTGCCCAGGTCTACAGAATTGTATGCCGATTCCGCGCCACTTGCTGAAGTGGTGGCAGACAGGGATTGGGCTAGTCCGCTGCGGTAATATAAAATGGTATCGTTTGTAAACCGGAGCTCCTGGGCGCATAACAATACCCGGATAAAAAATTCAAAATCATTGATCAGCGAAAGCGTTTCGTTCCATAACCCGGAAACTTCTAATAGCTTACGGGGAATAAGCCATAAGGCACATTGCAGCATCACCTGTTTACCAGTCATAGAGGCGATGAGCCATTCGGCAGGTTTCATGGAGACCTTTAAAAAGTCATCATCCAGGTGAAAGGTTGCTAATGAATTATTATAAAACCTTCCCCAGGCTGCAAAAGCAATTACGTTATCATCGCCGTTGATCGCTGCTACCTGGTTTTGAATATAGTTGGGCGATAACAAGTCATCAGCATCCATAAATTTGATCAGCTCACCTTTTGACAATTGAAATGCCCGATTGGCCGCCGCGCATTGCCCTTTATTTTCCTGGTGAAATACTTTGATCCGGGGGTCTGTTAGCTGGTTAAGGATATCGGCCGTATCATCTGTAGACCCATCATTCACCATAATGAGCTCCCAGTTGATATACGATTGATCGGTAATTGATTTTATCGTATCAGCAATATATTCACCTGCATTATAAGCCGGCATACAAACAGAAACTAAGGGCGTATTTTTTTCCATTCAGAAGTAAAGTACGGTAGTTTGGCTTTGTATATATAATGACGTACAATTTGTGAATCATTCAGTTCAATTTTACTGTCGTAAAATATAGGGTAGCGGTGTTTATCCAATGGGGTGGCATTTTGATTACATAACAAATAGCTCAGTAAGGTTTGTTCGGCCCGGCCTGGTCCTCTGTGATGATAATGATCCAGTAAAGTTTTTGCTTTTTCTTCCAGGTCGGTATAATCTATATCGCCGTTATAGGCAATGATACCTCCGTTTACATGGCTTATGCAATTGATGCCATGTTTGTCTCTTAAGTTTTTGTCGTCATCAACAAAATAGGAATTATCCAAAAGCTCTTCCATATAGATGGCTGCTTTATTTTGATACGCATCTATGATCTGTTGCGGGCGATCAAAAAAAAGCATATCACTATCCAAATGTATGGCCCATGTTGGGGTAACATGAATATCAATTAGCCGCTTGTAAACGGGATGCCATTTTCTCAAATAATGCAAGGTAGGAAATTGAGTAGCCGGAAGAAATTGATCAAGATGCTCATCAATAGTTTTTTCTGCAACAATGTTTACACCGGGAATAGCTCGTGCAATAAAAGCTTCTTGTGTTGGACTTAATGTTCCATCGGAATATATGTTTATTTTAACACCTCCCTGTAAAATCCTGGCAAGCGATTGGGCGCAAAAAATGGTTTGATGCCAGTATTTGTTGCCAGTTAAATAACACACCTCTAATATATAATCATCTGTTAAGGCAATAGGGGTAACGTTCATGGCGGCTTTTTTCATTTGCTGCTCGCCTTTGTGCAACTTATACCAACCCATTATGCCAAAATGAGTAATATGGTACCTGATAGGTAACGTTGGTTTAAAAAATACTTTGTAGACTAGTTTTCCGATACCCATTTAATAATTGATTAGTTTTTTCCAGGCCTGTGTATAATAGTATTTTTTGGAAAGATCCACGTAATGATGCAGAACAGGTGGTTGAGCATCGCCCAGGGAGGGGTTTACTTTATATTGATCTTTATCCAAAATAGTTGATTGTTGATCACCGATGAGCATGGCTGTTAAGGCCTGTTCCAGGTAATAACTGGAACCTTCTTTTTCTTCCAAAATCTTCACCCAATTATCCAGGGCCGACCAATTGATTTCGGTACTGTTTAACCCGATAGCCCCCACATTAAGCAGGGAAGGAATAGGGTGTCCGCTTAGTTTTTCCATAAGCTGTTTGGAATAACCATAGCTTTCTACACAATCAACCATATGTATAGGCTGCTTCGGTTTTTTTAGCCACTGAATGATCTCGTGGGGAGTATCCCAAAACAACATATCGGAGTCCAATACCAGTTTCCAGTCAGCACCGGTAAGGGTATGGATGTCTGTTAGTTTTTTTAAATGAGGATATACTTTCCTTTTTTGATATAGGTGGGGGTACTGTTGTGGGGGTAAAAGTTGCTGCAAATTTTTATCTACTTCATCCTGCATAACAATGGTGCAACCCGGAAGCTGTTTTTGAATTTGTGCCACAAGGGTACTATCAAAACTGCCATCATCAACCAGTATAAACTGAAACTCTTCGTTGGTGAGTTTCACCAATGACCGGATACAAAATAAAGTTTGATAGAGATAGTTTTTACCGGTTAAAAAATAAACGGGCAGACCGTGAGCGTAGCATTGAACGGGTGGTAACTGTAAAGATGCTCTCATCATTTGCCGGCTGCCGCGCATCATTGCCCTATAACTAAAATACCCCCCAAAACGCCGATATCTTTTTAGCTGGGATAGGGGATGCCGGTAGAGTACATTAATAATTTGCTGTAACATTATGGTTTTACCCTTCCTTCCAGCATGCCACAGGCTCCCTGCCATTTAATAAAATGAACCTCGTTTTTCCAGGCTTTGTAACTGAGGTACGCTTTTATTTTTCGGAGTAACAGCGTTTGTTTACTGATATTTTTCCATGGGTTGATATGGTATTTTTCCAGCAATTGCACCCATGATCTGTTGGTATCCCGGAGCAGCCTGGCCAGGTATTTAACCTGCATCCTTTCTTTTGGGATAATATGCCGAAGTACCAGCTCTGGAAAATATCCGATCTCCCAGCCCGATCTTGAAATCTGGATGTTGATCTCATTATCTCCGCCTGATGTTAAGGAAGTATCGGTCCGGTCGGTTATGATACTTTTATCAGAAGATATGGCATCGATGTATGATTGCAGCGCAATTTTTTTGATGGCCATACCCGCGCCTATGGGTGCGGCGTTGGGATAAGTGTTTTCCCATTTGATAATGATGATATCATCGCCCAGGTCTCGCAAGGCCAGGTTGCCGTAAAATTCAGTTAGCCAGGCTGGTGCCTCGCTTTCAAATTCCGGCAGCGACTTACCCCCTGCCGAACCTATGTGAGGATGATCTTTAAATATATTTAAGGTTGTTTCCAGATAATCGCTTTGAAGGATATTGTCATCATCAACCATAATAATAATCTCTCCTTTAGCCTCATTAAAACCTTTAAGCCGGGCATAGGTAAGGCCTTGCTGCTGCTCTTTAACGATCCTGGAATTTGGAAAAGAACTAAGATCAAGATGGGCATCAAATCCGTTGGACGAATTATTATCTACCATGATGAGCTCCCACGACAAAGCATCCAATGATTGCTGTCGCAAGGATGAAAGTGTTTGATCAAGCCTTTTTAAATTGGGATTATAAGTGCAAATAATAACCGAGATTTCCATCAAATTAGTTTGTTGATCACCTCCTGGTAGTAGGCTATGGAATTAGATGCCAGTTGCTCGTCTGAAAACTTATCCTCCACTGTTTTTCGGGCATTCGTGCCTAACTCTTTTCTAAGAGCAGCGTTTTCTATGAGTAGGAAGAGTTGATGAACAAGGCTTAATACATCCTCAGGTTCGGCTAATAAACCATTGTAGCCATCTTTGATAATATCCAATGCTCCACCTGCCTTTAGCCCGATAACAGGTTTGCCATAACTCATTGCTTCAATATATATCAACCCGAACGATTCATATCGCGAGGGGGCTACAAAAATATCGCAGCCAGCATATGCCCTGCCTGCACTCTCTTGATCAACTGAACCGCAAAACATTACCTTGTCTGTAATATCAACCGGATGCTGATCACGGAAGGTTTTTTCGTAGAAATGATCGCTATCGGTGCCAATCAGTTTAAAAAGAAGATTTTTATGTTTGTTCAGTACCTGAGGTATGGCTGCTAACAATAAGTCAATGCCTTTTCTGTATTCAAAACGGCCTACAAATAATATTTCGATCTGATCACTATTTTTAATCGGAGACGGCGACAAAACAGGTAGTGGGATGCCATGTGGAATAATATGAAATTTGCCGGCACTAATACCATACAACCGTTCCATTTCAGCTGCATGGTGGTGGGTATGGGTAACCAGGTGATTGCTTTTTTTTAACATCGCTATTTCCATTCGCCCCAGCTTTTTTTGAAGCCGCGACTTAAATGGATAGTACTCCTCCATTATTTGCAAGAAGGTTGTGCTTACCCTTACAACAACAGGTATTTGAGGTTTTCCTTTTAAAAAATTAAAATAGCACAGCGAATAATAATTGGTTGTTTCAATAACATCAAGCTGATATTCTTTGATGATGCTATTCAGATTTTTAAAGGTGGTCAGCATGCACCGTAGCTTGAGCAGAAAATCGAGTACAGCCCATTTGTTTTTGAAAAACTTATGGAAATAAGCCGGTAATGTTATGGGATAGGTTAATACTGTTATTAGAGGGCTAACCTGTTGGTTCCGGATGTTATCGTTATCTCCATAAGAAGGCCTTACATGCAAAACAACCACACGATGACCCTGCTGCACCAGGGCATTAGCCAGAATGGAAAAATGATTAGCTATACCACTGTTAAAAGTTTGCTTATCGGGGTAATAAGGTGTAACTAAACCGATGGTCATCCCAAGTAATTATTGAATTATTGATTTACTGAATTATTGATTTTTTTAACGTCACTTTTTAAAGTTTTATTTACTTGTCTTACCCAGGTATCAAAGCCTAAAGGGTTCCAATGTGCGTCGCTTAAAAAGTATAGATTATGTTTATCAGTCTTAAATGTTTTATAGATGCTGATGAGGGGCAGGTCGGTTTGTTGCTCAATTCGTTCCAGTAGATGATTATAGGGCTTCCGGTTTTCATCGTAGATAGATACCGGGTTAGGGACAATACTTAAGAACACTTTTTTAAACCCGATAGCCTCGTAGTAATTTTGAGCTTCTTTAAGGTTTGCTGTTATCGTATCAATTTGTTGGGTGGTTTTATATCTGAATGCCGAATGGATATCATTAGTATCAACTGTGAGGTTTAATAATAACCTTTTTTTGTCGGTACTCACTGCAACTTCTTTTGCTACCCGGCCAAATAAATTGTAGTTGAGCGAAGCTTTTAATTCTTTTATCGGCGTAAATAACTTATCGTCAAATAGTAATAGTTCCAGGTTACGGCTCAGCTCTTTGTTAAAAATGATGTTTCCGAATCTGTTCATCAAAGAAGGCGGCGCAGGAGGATTTGCTTTTACTACATTGCTTTTGTCAATATTATAGCCGTTAAGGTTACGCTCCGCAAATTCCATGATCAGGACGTTTTGCTGGGTACTATCTAATTGGATAGGATCGAAGGGGAATCTCCTGTCTAAGAAGATCACGTTATCGAAACCATCAAATGCTCCGGCCAAAGTTTTATCAGCCAGGAAACTATCGCCAATAATATAAAGGATCCGATTTTGAGGATTTCCGCTGTTCCTGGGATTATATTTTTTAAAAGGCTCCAGCTTAAACCGGTATTGGGGTAAATAGCATAAACCGTAAAGATCGCCATATGCCCAGCGGTCCGATCTTACAAAGATGCGTTGGTATAATGATCTGGAAGTTTGGGCATTATTTAAATGATCAAAATATCTATCCTGTTTAATGCGGTTGATGAACGACTGGTTCATGGCTGCCAATAGTACGAGTGTACTACAAGCCAATACCAATATGCCAGTGATCTTCTTCATTAGAACTGAAAATATATGAACTGGCCCTCATTAAATATACCCAGGAAATAACAGGCAACAAATAAGATCGCCGTTGTAAACAACATACTCCGGTTTGACCACACTGCTTTACGCTGTAGGTACCACTCACCTGCTAACAGGGCCAGGATAATGAATAGGCAATAGAAGAGCTCGTTCCATGGCATAATATGCGCGGCGGTATAATGTAGGGAGGTTAAAGTGAAGATCTTATTCAAAATAAAAAAACCTTCGGTAACTGTATTGGCCCTGAAAAATATCCACGCCAGGCAAACCAGGTTAAAGGTGAGTATCCATTTGAGATAGCTAAACCCTTTTATATTAATTTTTAGTTTTTTTAATAGCTGATAGCCAATAAGCAGCAGGCCATGCACCAGGCCCCATACCAGGTATTTCCAGTTGGCGCCATGCCACAAGCCGCTGATGATGAATACAATGAGTATATTGATGCAGGTGACTGTAAAAGTTACCCGGCTACCACCAAGCGGAATGTAAACATAGTCGCGAAACCAGGTAGATAAGGAGATATGCCAGCGCTGCCAAAACTCCGCGATGTTTTTGGCGAGATAAGGCATGTTAAAGTTCCGCATCAGTTCAATGCCTAAAGTTAAGGCAGCGCCCACGGCAATATCTGAGTATCCGCTAAAATCACAATAGATCTGGAACGCGAAAAAGTAAACGGCCACCAACAGATCAAATGCCGAATGACCGTGCGGGTTGTTAAATACCGGGTCAACAAACAAGCCCAAACGATCGGCGATCACCATCTTTTTAAACAATCCTATCGTTATTAAAAATATGCCGGTGATAAAGCCTGTGGTATTAAATTTGTTTACGCGGTGGAGCTGTGGTAAAATATGTTGCGGTCTTTCGATTGGCCCGGCAACCATCTGCGGATAAAAAAGCACGTATAGCGCGTAAATACCAAAATGCTTCTCGGCCTTTTGATTTCCCCGGTAAACCTCAATGGTATAGCTCATGGCCTGAAAGGTATGAAAGGACAAGCCAATGGGTAACAAAATATGAAGCAAGGGTATCTGCGGACCGCTAAAACTATGACTCAGGAAATTGAAGTTATAAGCGAAAAAGTCGAAATATTTAAATACAGCCAGTACGCCTACGTTAGCTACTATGCTCGCCAGTAAAAAAAACTTTTTATTCCTCCCCTGTGCCTTTTCAATTAATAAACCTGCTATGTAATCAACTACAATGGTAAACAGTATAATTAAAATATATACCGGTTTAAAATACATGTAAAAGTAACAGCTGGCCAGTAAAAGCCATATCCAGCGTAACTTTGGCGTGAGCAGGTAATACGCGCTGGTTACTACCAGGAAAAAGATCAGGAACAGAAGGGAGTTAAATAACATTTGATGTTAGTATCAAGTAGCTAGTATCAAGTATCACGACACTCTTATTATATAATATAAAGACAACGCATTTAAAGTCCTGATACTTGATACTAGCTACTTGATACTCCAATTAAATGATCTTCAATAATTTATATAATTTTAGCCTGATGCGGTTCAGGAAAACTATTCGTTTCCATTCGGGTACTGATCCATGCCCTTCGGCCGACCACATTTTTAGATGATCTTCATGCCATTTATTTTTGATGGCCACATCATGGGTCTTGGCATCATCATGAACATTAGCAACGGCCAGCGGCTGCCTGATCCGTTTGCGTTTATTACCCCTCACCAGTCTTAGCCACAGCTCATAATCAAGCGCGCAATACATCTCTTCCCAAACGGGTTGGTGAATGCCTACGCTCCAAAAGCAAGCTGGTTGTGATAAAGAGGGGATCTTTATAAAGTAATCATATAGTGGTGGCACGGTCACCAATTCCAGCTCATTGTTCTTTTTATTAAAGGCAGACCCGTAAACAAAATCTGTTTGGGATTTTAAAAATGTGTCAATAACCAGCTGAAATACATTTTTAAGATAATAATCATCACTGTTTATCCAGGCGTAGTAGCTACCACCCGCCAGGCTGAAACCTAAGTTGATAGCGTTTGATTGCCCCTTATCTTTTTTGCTTTGCCAATGACTTATCCAGGGCGAATATTTTTCCAATATAGTACGACTGTTATCTGTGCTGCCCCCATCAATTACTATATATTCCAGGTTAGGATAGTTTTGCAAGAGTACTGACCGGATGGTTTCTTCTAAGAAGTGACCCTGATTAAAGGATGGCGTAACAATGGTGAGTTTTGGCCATAGTGTCTTTTCATCATATTGAGCAGGTGGAACTTCCTCGGTCCAGGGCCAGCCTATTTGATCCGTTTCCGGTTTGGGTAAAATATTTAATAGGCCCTGTTTCGTAAACGGCACCGTTTGTAATGGAAACGATGCTCCACTTTTCTCTAATTCGGTACGGTATTGAAGCAGGTCAGGCAGACGCATTTATCGTTTTGTTTTCAAGAGAGAAGCATCTTTGATCAAAATGATTTAAAAATGCCCTGTCCCTATCTCTTAAGGTCAGGTCGGTATTTATTTCACCAATAAAGCCGGCATTTATATCCACAGGCACAACTATAGGGTCTTCGTCAGGAAATCTCGGAAAGCTATCATGTACCATGGTATCATGCTTAACCAACGGATATATGATCTTGTTTAAAAAAGCCATATCCATTCCATATTGGTTTGTCATCAACAGTTTTTTGGTTTCTTTTTTGATGTCGATGTCTATCAATCCCTTTTTTATGCCCCAAATGCCGCCCATAATTCTGCCGGTATGGTTTACGTGATCCCGGATGATATGGAATTTTTGATCTGATCTTAACCATTCATCGATCATTAATTTTTCCCGGTAAGTGCAAAAGGAATCAACATCCCTAATAATAACGGCGTCCTTGCTTTTGTCTTCCATGGCTAAAAAACGCCAGTTCATATACCGGGCATCAATCCCACCCCTTTTCATGATAATCACCTCACACTGTTTATCCAGGAGCAGTTGGATCGTTTTTTCATTTACATCACTACCCACATATAAGCGGCATTGCCAATCAGGTAACCATTCATTGTACGAAGCCAGGGTTTGATCCAGGTTTTCAATATACCTTGCTTCGTTGCCGTAAAGTGTAAAGGCAATGGTTTTAGTTTTTATGGCTTTTGCCGGGATTGTTTTTAAAACCTGGTATAGGTCTTTATCAAAAAGAAGCTGCTTTAAATGTTTAATGCTGAGATAAGCTGCCTTAATTGGTTTTTTCAAGGATTGGATAAAGAAAGCTTTATGATCAGAGCCTGCTTCAACAAACGCGATAAGGTTTTTTAGTTTAGCCAAATTGGGGGTTAAAGGTCTTACGCTGTGGGCATCAATATATTTGTTATTAAATAATCCTAATTTGGAATACTGCCACCTACCCCTGTCTATCCTTTTTCTGGCATAGGGAGCCCATCCACCTCTTTTTAAAAAGATGGTTTTTTTTAGCAATGGTGATGCATGTAATTGTTTCGCGAAAAACAGTTCGTCGGTCTCCCAGTTCAAACCTAAGGCATACAGGGATTCTATAAACTCCTTTATGGTTGGCCAACTGGTATCTTTGAGGCCTATAATTTCTTGAAAATACTTCCCTTTAGCGACTATATAACACATCGGGTACCTAACCTGATCCTTATAAGCATCGGCTGAAAAAATGATAATGCTATCATCATCATACTGCGACACTTGTTGAGTAAAGTATGTTTTATCTAAGGGGATCATGTCGATGTCGCCTATAACAGATACTTCATCCGGAAACAGACAAGGTATAATAAAGCGGATAACCTGGGCTATAAACCCCGAAGGTACATTATCAATAAACGGTACCTTGATCACCAGGCCATGCTCATAATTAAGATTAAGATTTCCTATAACGGCTACAGTGGGTGTTATTTTAAAATTAGCCCATGCTTTTGCAGTTAATGGCCAAAAATCATAATAGAGTGGGTTGGCGTCTGTGGAGACTATTGCTCGTTGGATGATCAAGGGGGTATCAGTTGAATTTTTTCTTGAGCTTTAAAAAGCGGCTTTCAAACAAGTAGTATGATAAATAAGAAACTATAAACAGAACAGGCACATTAAACCATGCCGAATCAGCATATCGGAAATAATGCCCCCAGGGTTGGTATTGGGTAAACAATTGCTGCCATATATAAATACTGTATGATAAGGTCCCGATTTGCATCAAGACCTTGTTTTTTAAGATTTTTGACAATAAAGTGCTTTCGTCAAAGCACAAATATATTACAGCCGCTATCAGCAAACTAAAGATCAATGTGGTGATAAACTCATTTTCGATGAGCTGACTGTTTCTGAAAATAATGGCAGCAACAAAAAGGACAAGGGTAAAAAGGAAACCGCTTTTTACTTTATCTGTAGGCAGTATTCCCTTAAAAATCAAGGTTGAAAGTATGGTGCCTATTAATATAGATATCGTATCATTCCCGAATAAAAGAACGACCAGGAGCGACAGGTTGTGAATAATTTTAACAGAGAAAAACCAGCCTACATTATTATAAACCAAAAAGCCCAGCACCTTGATCGAGAAGATAATCAGGCATACAATTTTTATATAGTGCTTGAAACAGAAAACTATGATCACCGGAAAAATCAGATAGAATTGCTCCTCAACAGCCAAGGTATAAAAATGTCCGTTATACCAATCAGCGTTATTGGTATGTATAGGCAGGTTTCGTAAATAAAGAAAAGAAGTGAGGAATGAAACGTTTGAAATGGAAAGCTTTAGAAGAACGTTTAAAATAAGCAATACGATCAGGAATAAATAAGATACGGGCAAGATCCGCAGCGCTCTCCTGATGTAAAAATTTTTAAACGAAACCCTGCCATTTAAAATATTCTCCTTGTGCAATAAGGTGGTGATCAAAAACCCGCTTAGTACATAAAATATGCCCACGCCAGCATTCCCCTTGAAATAATTGCCAAATGGGGTGCCGATGGTTAAGTGACCAATTACCACGATTAAAATGGCTACCCCACGGAGTCCGTTTAAAGTTGGATAATAAGGTTGGTTAAGTACCGGGGGGATAGTTTTTATTTCCAATTGGTAATGACCAGTGGTCGGCTATTGTTTATTAAAAAGTTTTTCAAAAAAGCCGGTTTTGTGAATTGCGATATCCTTTGCCTCAGCAGAAATTAGCTTTTGCCAGTACTGAAAATCGAGCAATTCCAGTCTTACAACTTTTTCTTTTGCCTTATTGATCAGATCCTGCAGTTTTTCGATATCGGCTAACTCGTTTGCATCCTGTAGAATAACCATCGGAAGATGATCGTAAATGTCGGTATAGATTGGATAGTCGCCGCTTTTAATAATTACCGGGACCCTGTTGCAGTATAATACTTCATATATCCTGTGCGTATCTATACCATTCCCGGCTGGGCAAATGGTTGCTTCATGCGCTAAAATCCTATCGATGAAGGTAGCATAATCCAGATCTGGCTCGTCAAGGGTAATAAATTCAGTCCTGGTACAAATTTCCTTTATTAAGGAGCGGTGTTTAATATTGGTTTGGATATTGAAATTGGCGTACAAAAGTTTTGATATGCCTTGCTGTTCTGCTTTAGCTGTAACCTCACTTAGCAATTTTAGTTTTTGTTTGGCGTGTTGCCATGCTACGCCATGTCCTTTTCTTTTGTTAGGAAATGTGTTTTCTAAACCGATAGGTATGGATCTTAATTTATCGTGGTATACAAGATTGTTTTGACAATACCAGGTAGTAATGTTATCTGGCATCAACGAAATAAAGCTGGGATCGATATTAATATCGCTATTGCCCGAGATCAGGATCACTTCATTTTTAAGCTTTTGAATAACCTTAAATTCCGTTTTCAGGAAATCAGTTTTACAAAAGAAAATATTTTGGTTGTTATGTAAGTTGCCAAACTTATTGAGTTGCAGCAAATCCATAATGGGATGTTAAATGTATGATCATTTAGATTTCCAAGACAATATTGGCGCGTAAGAACCATGGCGTGCCTGGGTCCAGTAGGTAGAATTGCTCAGGTTGCCATCTACTTTGAAACGTATGCGCGGAGCGTTACCAGATTCTGAGTAAAGTACTTCGGTTCTGTACAAATAAGCTTCCACAACTAAAATAAATTCGCCGTGGTTCAATGTATTTTTGGGGACTACAACCGATAAGTGATTATCCCCAATTTTTATAGCGGGCCAGTTTTCTTGTATATCATCGGTTGACTGTGTTATAAAAACAGTATTGCCACCCGAATCTTTTATAATGATGGCGATCTCTAACCGGGGGTCTTTGGTGTTGATGGTAACATTTAAGTTAAAGGTGATATCATCTTCCCTGTTTACAACAGAAGTAGTTGGGGCAGCTGACTGGCTTATAAATACCGAATGGATAAATAAATAGTCTGAACGTTTTTTATTAGCAGCATCGTGTACCCAGCTTAATGTGTTTTGCTCATGTTCGGTATTGGCGTAGTTGTCAAGTACTTCATTGATTTTGTCTGAGCTAAAATTAATCAGCCCATTTTTCAAAACGATGCCTGAATTGCAAATTGCCCTTACCGATTGTAAATTATGACTTACAAACAAAACGGTTCTACCCTCGCTTTTGCTTATATCGCCCATTTTGCCCAGGCATTTTTTCTGAAACTCGGCATCTCCCACGGCTAATACTTCGTCTACGATCAATATTTCCGATTCCAGGTGGGCAGCTACCGCAAATGCCAGGCGCACGTACATGCCCGATGAATATCGTTTTACCGGTGTATCTATGTAACGCTCAACGCCCGAAAAATCTACGATCTCATCAAATTTTCGTTTGATCTCGGCCTTGCGCATCCCCAGGATAGCGCCGTTTAAAAAAATATTTTCCTTACCGGTTAATTCCGGGTGAAAGCCGGTACCTACCTCGAGTAAACTGGCTATACGGCCTTTTACTTTGACCGAGCCGGTGGTGGGCGAAGTAACCCGGCTTAATATTTTAAGTAAGGTGCTTTTGCCCGCGCCGTTACGACCAATAATGCCTACGGCATCACCTTGTTCAATATCAAAATTAATATCGCGTAAGCTCCAAACTACATCACTTTCACCTTTGGTTGTGCGATCATTGGTTTCACCAATTTTTAAAAAGGGGTCTTCTTTACCGAGTAACCTGGCCCAGTAACGTTCCAGGTCGCGGGAGATGGTGCCGGTACCAAAATCGCCCAGTTGGTAGGCTTTCGACAGATTTTCAACTTTAATTACGGTGCTCATTTATACGGTATCGACAAACGTTTTTTCAACCCTGTTAAATATAATAGTACCCAGCAGCAGAATGATAATAGTAGTTACCAGGCTATAGCCCATCAGTTCCCAGCTAAAACTCCCGCGGCCTAAAAAGCCATATCTGAAAGTTTCAATGATAGCCGTTATCGGGTTGAATTTTACCAGCCAGCTATAAGCCGGGTATTTGGCTTCGGCTACTGACAGCGGAAAAATTACCGTAGTGGTGTACATTAATAAAGGCACCCCGAATGATACAATAAAGGCCAGATCGCGGTATTTGGTAGTTACTGCTGATATGATCATCCCAAGCCCTAAACCTAGAGCCGCTATCATGATAATGAGTAATGGTAATAGTAATAAGAAAGCATTCGGAACAATAACGGTCCCTTTAAACAGATAGACCACATAAAGGATCATAAAGAGTAAAAACTGTACCCCAAACCTGATCAGGTTGGATAATACAATGCTCAGGGGCATGATTAACCGGGGGAAATAAACTTTCCCTAATAAGGCCGCGTTATCCCTGAACACGGTAGATGTTTTGGTAAGGCATTCGGCAAAATAATTCCATATTATGGTTCCCGCCAAATAGAACAAGGGTTTTGGCAGACCATCAACCGGTATACCAGCCAGATTACCAAAAACCAGCGTATAAAACACAATAGTAATAACCGGTTGTATAAAAAACCAGATGGGTCCCAGGATGGTCTGTTTATAAAATGAAACAAAATCGCGCCTTACCAATAACAACAACAGATCGCGATATTGCCATACATCTTTAAGCTTTAAGTCGAAAATGTTGTTTTGCGCGGTTATTTTAATATCCCAGTCTTCGTTTTCCAACATGCTTATTCAGTTAATAATTGCTGCAGTTTATGCGCATAATCAATTTGATTAAAGTAATGTAAACTGTGTCTTTGTAATTGCTCCCGGTCAATGGTTGTTAGTGGTTGCGCTAATGATTCGTTAATGCAGTTATACAATTCTGTAACATCGTCTGTGTTAACGGATCGGCCTAACTCGCCATTACGTATAGCATCAATACTTCCATCGGCATTACCACAAATAACGGGTAGGCCACAAGCCAAAGCTTCGATAAACACAATGCCGAAGCCTTCTTTTTTACTTGGTAAAACAAACAGATCGGCCAGTAAAAAATGATCGGTGAGTTCGGCTTCCTCAATAAAACCGGTTAAGATGATCTGATCGCTCACATCATGGTCGGCTATTAATTTATTGATCCTGACACCCTCCAGCTCATCGTATTTTCCGGACAATATATATTTGATGCCAGGATATTTATTTTTCAATTTTCCAATAGCTTCGATCACCAGCTCATGGCCCTTGTATTTTTCTGTAGATGCCATGCGGGTTAAGGTAAATACAATCGGGTAGCAATTGTTAAGCTCATAACGATCGAGCAAATTTGCGGGTTTTGAAAATGTAAGGGGTAATGGCATCAAAGGATCAATGGCATTATTCAGTACAATACAACTGTCTTTATCAATATGATGCCTATCGAGCATTTGTTGCCTGGTATAATTGCTTACACAAATTACTTTATCGCAGCTTTTCAGGAAACGTTTTTTGATGAGTGAAAACGGTCTCCATACCTCAATGCCATGGGCCACTAACCAAACCTGGCATTTGGGGTTCATGATCTTGATGATCAAACCAATTACAGCCAGGTTAATATGACTCAGTATAATAACATCCCTGGAAGTGAACTTTTTAATGATAACCTTTAAAGCAAAGGTTAATTTGTTGATGCCAAATGCCTTAAAATTTGATGCCGGCAGGTACTCCTGCATCAGATCTTCGGCGTGATCATAAGCCGACCATAATTCAAAATCCCAGTTATTGGCCAGAGATATCTGGTTTAAGGTATAGCCTAAAGTACGGGTCATTTTTTGGATGCCGCCTGTTGTACTAAATGTTTGCAAAGTAAGCAGCAGTACTTTTTTAGACATGGGCCTGTATCTGATAAAGTGCAAACGCTTTTGACCAGTGCATGCCCTTGTGTTTAAATTTTTGAATCATTTTTTTGGCTTCCGCTCCTTTGTAAAATTGACTGTTACTTATTTTGGGATGGGCCATCATCCATTGCTGCAGCGGAAAGGAAAAACCCATTTTTGGTCTGTTCCATATTTGTGGTGGCAGCAGATCTCCAAAACTATCGATCAGTAGTTTTTTTGGCTGATTGTTGTCAAACCGGATGGATGGAGCAATACGGTTTATGGTATTTGTAAAGTCTTCATCTAAAAACGGCACCCGAACTTCCAGCCCATGATTCATACTCATCACATCGGTATCCCTGAGTAGCTGATTTTGCATATACAAATTAGTTTCGAGCCAGGACGCGTGTTCCTTATCGTAATTGTTCAGACTTGAGGCATGATTAGTATCAAAAAGTATGTTCCTGACCTGCTTACTGTCGGTATCCAGAAATTTGGCGATCTCGATGGGAGAAAAGAATCCTCTTAGCAAAAGATAATCGGCCAAATGATGGTCATTAGCTAAAAAGGTGAGTTTTTTATACTGATTAGGTAAAAAGGCAGTAATAGCGGAAAATAATGATGGATTAACTTTTCGGAGATACTTTAAATATTTTATCCGCCCGAAGGAAGGGTAGCCGCCAAAAAGTTCATCGGCACCAATGCCCGATAGTACTGCCTTTAAACCATCTTCATGGGCATATTTACTAATAAACCAGCTATTGATGCCATCGGTAGTGGGCATATCCATGGCATCAAGAATCTGAGGCAGAAAGGTATCAAAGTCATGCTGTTGCACCAGGTGCGAAAAGCTTTGGCCCTGGAGCTTATCTAAAATTACGCGCTGATAGTTCTGCTCGTTATAATTCTGCTCATTAAAGTAAAGGGATACCGTTTTAAGCTGTTGCTCTTTTTTAAGGTTGGCCAGCAGGGTAAGCAAGCTGGAATCAATACCCCCGCTTAAAAAAACGCCAATAGTGGCATCGGCTATCAGTTGGCGGTTTACGCTTTTTATCAGCGTGTCTTTTATCAGCAGGCGAGCTTCATTTACATCAGTGATCTGTTCCTGTACCGGCGTTTCATGATACGGGTTGATGGTATATGCCGATGACGCAGTATCCCAGCGTAAAAAATGCCCCTTTGGTAAACTGAATACATTTTTTAGGGTAGTATATGGCTCGGGGATATGGCCAAAGGCTAAAAACCTTACAGGCCAGTTGGGATCTTTTTCCGTAGCGATATTTGCCTCGGTAAAAGCCCTTATTTCTGATGCAAAGCTTAAAGCCCCATGGTGGGCGTAATAATATATGGGTTTTATACCGGCGCTATCACGTACCAGGTAAACAAGATGGTTAACCTGATCATACAGCGCGAAAGCAAACATTCCCCGGAATTTGGCAAAGGCAGCGGTTCCCCATTGCAGGTATGATAGTAAGATCACCTCGGTATCGGTCGCCGATTTGAATTGTGCGCCCAGCGTTAACAATTCTGCCTTTAGCTCCAGGTAATTATAAAGTTCGCCGTTAAAAGTTATCCAGGCTTTTTGCCCGGCATCGGCCATGGGCTGGTGCCCGTTGCTGCTCAGGTCAATGATCGATAAACGGCGATGCCCAAACCCGATGTGGTTTTTGTCGTCAAAAAATAAGCCCTCATCATCTGGGCCGCCATGCTGTAATATCTGGCACATGGCTTTTACCTTTTGATGAATCTCACCAGACTGCAAGCTTTTATCAATTATTCCTGCTATCCTGCACATGGTTGGTATATCTTCACAGCTTCGCCCCGTAAGTCACAGTTTTATTTGTAACTTATTATTTTACAGTTATTTAAGAGAACCAAGAGTCAAGAAGCAAGAAAATAGCTAAATATGGAATAATACCCCATCAAAAAAGAAATATTCGGATACCGCTTTTCACTTTTCTTTCTTGTTTCTTGACTCTTGATTTGTCGTATTTTCTTTATTGTTAAAAATAATAATTCTGATTAAAAGCGCTCTATATATGAAGCTGCAACATGCACAATAATGGAGCATCCTATGCTTTCAAGCCTTAATATCAATTGCTTTTGCGACCGGTATATAACTACCTCGCCGGTCATTCCTTTTAAGGGTCCCGCTTTTATAATAATTTTTTCCCCGGGCTGCAGATCCTCCTCAGTAATTTCCAAATCAAGTGAACTTGTCATTAATAGTTTCAGTTCGTTGATCTGGCGGTCGGGCATGGTGGCCGGTTTGCCCGAAAAATATAAAAAGCGGGATATTCCTTTTGTCATCAATACCTCTGCCTGCGCATGTTCGGTGATGTTAACAAACACGTATGATTTGATAAAGGGTTCCTCGACCCACTTTTTACGGTCACTCCACTGTTTAAGTTGCCGGTGTAGCGGCAGGTAAGCTACAATTCCTTTATTGATTAGTGCTTCGTATGCTTTTTTTTCGGCCCGTGCATGCGTATAAACCGGATACCATTTGTTTTTCGCCTCACTTGTTAGCAGGTTCATTGTATTAAAAGCTTACTTAAACCATCTTCTGATATTCCACCATTTGGTTTTGTTATCATCCATATAGTACCCCGAACCTTCATAACCATTGTAGTCGGCATAATAATAATAGTGCACCCCGGAGCTATCACCGGTAAATTTGGTGGTGTAATACCTGGAGTGCAGTGGTTCCTCCTCAAATGCATTCAGTACTATAACCGTATTATTAAGCTGATATTCCAGCGCTACACGCTGAGGTACGGTAGCCGCGTAAAATTTTGACCTTCCGGATCGGATCACAAAAACATTGATATCACTCATCCGGATAAGCGGGATAGCATCAGACACCAGGCCGATAGGCGCGGTATCAATCATTACAATATCATACCGGGTTTTTAGCTGGGCTATTAAACTAGTCATCCGTTCACTATGCAGTAATTCGGAAGGGTTGGGTGGTACGGGCCCGGAAATTATAAAATCAAGATTTTCCTGTTCGGAATGAAAGATGATATCGTCCAGTTCGCTTTGATGTGCCAGGTAATTGCTTAATCCCACATCGTTGGCCACATTAAATATCTTATGTATCCTGGAACGGCGAAGATCGGCCCCGATCAGGATAACTTTTTTGTCGATCAATGAGAGTGTACTTGATAAGTTAACGGCAACAAATGATTTTCCTTCGCCGGCTACTTCAGATGTAATACAAATAACCTTGTTTTGTTTATCAGATGCCAGAAAACTTAAATTGGTACGTACAGAACGCACTGACTCTGCAAATATGGATTTGGGTTTAACAAGCGCTAAAATTTGTCCGTTATTTTCATCAATCGGCTCCGGGAATTTCCGGATGATGCCCAATATAGGTACAGTGGTAAGGCTTTCGATGGTTTCTTTATCATAGATGTAAGGATTCATGATCCGAACAACAATAATAAGCCCCAGGCCAATAATTAAACCCAGAATAATAGCCGAGCGATGTATATTATGCTCATCTGGCGATACCTGGTTAAAATTAGGTTGAGCAGGGTCAATAATGGTTGCCCCCGGCAATATACCCGCCCTGCTTATTTGGGCCTCCAGTTTTTTTTCTGATAAAAAGGAATACACTTTATCATTGATCTCAAAATCCCGTTGCAGGCTCACCAGGTCGCGTTGAGCGGCGGGCAATGTCATGATGGTTTGATTAACCTGCGAAAGCTGACTATCTAAAAAAGCAATGTTCTTTTCAATCCCTGAGCGTAAAACCCTGATATTATTGAGGGCATTCAGTTTTATTTGCAATACCTGCTGATTGATATCGCGGATAGGTTGCGAATCGCTATTATAAGTTTTTAACAGCGCGCTGCGTTCCTGTATCAAGGCATCCAGTTTTTCAACCATGCCCTGTAATACGTGATTGTCTGACGCCGCGGTAGTAAAGTTTAAATTGACATTATCTTTTTCCCGCGTGATCTGGTCTTTGAGCTGATCAAGGGCCATCAGCTGTATTTTTAATAACGACTTGTTTGATTCAATGTCGGCAGCTTTAGCAACCGATGTGGATGAAGCTGAACTTACATCCAGTATTTTTGATTTTTGCTTGTATTTTTCAATGGAGCTTTCCGAACCCTTAACTTCGGTTGACAGGAAGGCCAGTTGACTGTCAATAAAATCAATCATTTGTGAAGCTGATTGTGCCTTTTGATTACGATCAAAAGCAACATACTCATTCATGATGCTATTGATAATATCGGCGGCGAACTGAGGGTTGGAGTCAACTTCCTGCAGGCCGATAATATTGGAGTTCTTTGAAGTTTCGCCGGTTGATAAGCCAGCTTTTACCCGATCAACATAATCTTCGGGAATATTGAACTTAAACAGGTAAACGGTGTTTTTGCCCAGTGTCCCCGGATATTTTATGGTGAAGCTGGTAGGACCTATATTTACGGGTGTATCATAGTTAAATGTATTCTGAGCTTCTTTACCGGCAATATTGTATGATAGCTCAAACGATTTCGTGTTTAGTGGTTTAAAACCTATTTGGCCATGGTAAAAATTCAAACTATCAAACCTGATCAGTTCAATATTCAATGGTTTTGAAGGATAGATCTCAGAAGTACGCACCCGCCCCATGATATAAAAACTTATCCGGTAATCCAGGTCTTTTATAGCACTGAGGATAAGATTGCGGCTTTGTAATACAGAGGTGATACTTTGTATTTTTGAAGGCCCGCGTTCGGGAACGGCCATCACGGTTACCAGGTCAGCTATCTCTGTTTTTTTTTCTTCAATTTTTAAAGTGCCTGATGATGAATACGTTTTAGGTGTATACCACAGGTAAGTATAGGAGATAAGCACAGCTATGCCCACAGAAGCAGCTATCCAATACCAACGGCTCCACAATATTTTAGCAATCTTAAAATAGTCGATCTCCTGGTTAGGCAGTTTTCGCTGAATTTTTTCTGTTTCTTCCATTAGCGATGGGAAAGCGTGAAGATAATTAAGGCTGTGTTCAACAAAAGCAATATAGGCTGTGTGATCACTGATAGATTCTGCAGATTATCATTCCGGACAGCACGTTTGTTTTGGGCAATATAAATAATATCTCCATTTTGAAGAATAGCACGCGGATCATTAATGGATTGAATATCCCGGAGATTAATTACCGTTACCTGCGGATTTACCTGATCGCCTCGTATAATATGAATATTTGTTTCATTAGCCTTGTCGGTAAGGCCACCTGCTGCGCCTATCATTTCAACCAGGGTGGTCCTGTCTTTGATTAATGGATAATTTCCCTGTCCTTTTATTTCACCCAGTAATGTAACCTTCAGGTTCACTATTTTTAGTTCGATGATGGGGTCTTTGAGCAGGCTTTTACGGTAAAGGCCCTCTATAAGCTTTGCCGCCTCAGAGCGGGTAAGCCCCACCACGGCCACATGGCCAATAACCGGCAGGGCCACAGTACCATCATCCTCAACCTGGAAAGTTTGGCCTGTACCTGTATTGGAGCCTCCACCCGAAGTAGTACTGCTGGTTACAGGAACTTCGTCAACTATGTACTTTACGTTTTGCAGGTTCCGGATCTGTAGTACATCCTGGGGTTGTATACGATAGGCCGCCAGGGTCACAGCGGTTTTTTGCGCTGAACTGGTATCCGGACTACCGGCTTTTTGTTCAAAAAGCGATTGGTATTGTTTGCTGGAACAAGATGTTAAAACAAAAATTATCCCGAAAAATAAAAGAGTAAGGGTATAAATACGCATACGGACGAGTAGAAAGCTAAATAACTATATAATTAGGGATTGATTTCAAAAATACATAATTTGCGGGTATATATATTGGTAATTCTTTTCCCATTTGTACGTTTTGAAGCTTTCCCTGGTTACAGTAGTTTATAATGCTCAGGATACCATCAGGCAATGTATCCAATCTGTTATCAGCCAAAACTATCCTGATCTGGAATATATTATTATTGACGGCGGTTCAACAGACAACACACTTCAAATTATCCATGAGTATCGCGAATATATCCAGGTTTTAGTTTCGGAACCGGATAAGGGTATATATGATGCTATGAATAAAGGTATCCGGCTAGCTACGGGCGATATAGTGGGCATGTTAAATGCCGACGATCATTTTGCCGATGATCATGTTTTACAGTCAGTAGCCGGGATATTTGCACAGCAAGATATCGGGGCATTGTATGGCGATCTGGATATTATTGATCAGCACCATCGCGTTATCCGTAAATGGCGTTCCGGTAAATGCAGCCGTAATTCTTTTAAGCTGGGGTTCATGCCACCGCATCCTACCTTTTATTGCAGGCGTGGTTTATTTGACCAGTTTGGCTTTTACAGTCTTGATCATGGGTCGGCAGCTGATTACGAGCTGATGCTCCGGCTGATGTACCGGCACCAGATTAAAAGTTATCATCTGAAAAAGGTAATGGTTAACATGCTTGCCGGCGGCATAAGCAGCAAAAATTTAAAGAACAGGATCAGGGCCTGGCAATTTGATCTGCTGGCCATGCGTCAGAATAAACTCTGGTTTCCGGCCCTGGCCCTGGTGCTAAAGCCCCTTCGAAAAATAATTCAATTTATTTAACCTCAGGTTAAACCTAAAATTTTCCATACTCGTATAAGGAGTGTAAATAATTACATAACTGTTTTTATGAGATAGCCCCCGCTAACATTATAAAAACATTACATGATAGAACTTTTGCATTCATACAACTTTGGGTATCAGGTTTTAATACTTGTAGTATCAACGCTTATAACCTGGTTAGCTATACCTTCCATTTTGCATGTGGCCCGTGCCCGTCATTTATATGACGATGTGGGTCATTTCCGCAAACAGCATGACCATGGCATACCGCGTTTGGGTGGTGTGGCCATATTTGTGAGCTTTATTATCACCACGCTGCTATTCAGTATTATAGACAAAGCCCTGCCCATCAGTTATTTGCTGATAGCCTGTATCATTTTATTTGCCATGGGCTTAAAGGATGATCTTTCGGGGGTAAACTCCAGTACCAAATTCCTGATCCAGTTTATTGTAGCCGCCATACTGGTTTTGCTGGGCGATATCCGGATCACCAGTATGTATGGTATATGGGGTATTTTTAATCTGCCTTATGTGCCCAGTGCTATCTTCTCCATCCTGCTGATCATGCTGATCATCAATTCCTTTAACCTGATAGACGGTATAGATGGCCTGGCTGCTACCACTGGGTTGATCGTTAACGGCACGCTTGCTGTGATGTTCCTGTCGATCAGACAGTATGAGCTGGCAGCTATTTGCCTGGCTATGGTAGGGGCAGTAGCCGGATTTTTACGGTATAATATTACCCCGGCCAAGATATTCATGGGCGATACAGGCGCTTTACTGATCGGTTTGGTATCGGCAGTGATGGCCATTAAGTATACCGAGATCAGTAAGATCAGCGTAGCAGGAGTACCACATTTGTTTACCGCGCCCGCGCTTACGGTAGCTATATTGATAGGACCTGTTTTTGATACCCTGCGGGTGTTTACATTAAGAATATTAAAAGGGGTATCGCCATTTGATGCCGACCGGAACCACATGCACCACCGGATGCTGAAGCTGGGACTCAACCATTTACAGGCTACCCTTTGCCTGGCTGGCATTAACCTGGGCGCCATTGGTTTTGTATTGTTTTTCAGCGACCTGAGCAATACTTTTCTGATTTCAGTGATCCTGCTGATCCCTATCATTTTTAACTGGATGGTCACTTTTTGCATCCGCTCCAAAGAACGCGAACAGGTAGCTTTACGAAATTTATTTGTTTAAAGCTGTTTTGTAATGCTGGCGTAGTATTCACGACGCTAAATTTCAGATATCGTAATTTCCCGCACATCTTCATTAACTTTGGCTGTTTTTAAAAAACAGAAGATGAAGATCGCTATAAATGGATTTGGCCGGATAGGCCGCATTTTTTTAAGAAATATTTTAGCTAAACCCGGTATTGAGGTGGTTGCTATAAATGACCTCACGGATACACAAACGCTTGCTCATTTATTTAAATATGATTCGGTTCACCGTGGATTTAAAGGCACGGTTGATCATGATGGCAGTAATCTTTACATCAATGGCAACCAGATAAAAGTATTTGCCGAGCGCGACCCACAGGCATTGCCCTGGGGTACACTGGATATCGACCTGGTGATAGAATCAACCGGGAAATTCACTTCCAGGCAGGGTGCCGAATTGCATTTGACCGCTGGTGCCAAACAGGTGATCATCTCGGCCCCATCAACTGATAAAAATGTACCAACTGTTGTATTAGGTGTGAATGATGGCCTGGTCGACCTGCATTCACCCGTATTATCCAACGCCTCTTGTACCACTAATAATGTGGCTGCCATGGTGAAGATATTGGATGAGAACTGGGGAATTATTGACGGCTATATCACCACCGTTCACTCTATGACCGGCGACCAAAGCCTGCATGACGCGCCGCATAAAGACCTGCGCCGGGCAAGGGCGGCTTCGGCTTCTATCATACCTACCACTACAGGTGCAGCAAAAGCTATTACCGCCATATTTCCGCATCTGGAAGGCCGCCTGGGTGGCGCCGGTATCCGTGTGCCGGTACTCAATGGTTCATTAACCGATTTTACCTGCAGCCTAAAAAAGCAACCCACCATACCCGAAATTAACCTGGCATTTAAACAGGCTGCCGATGGCCCTATGAAAAATGTACTGGAATATACCGAAGATCCCATCGTATCAACCGATATATTGGATAACCCGCACAGCTGTATTTTTGACGCGCAGCTGACCTCTATTGTAGGGGGACTGGTGAAAGTGGTTGGCTGGTATGATAACGAAATGGGCTACAGCAGCCGTTTGGCTGACCTGGTGGAGGAAATAGCTGCGTTAGAACCAAGAGTTAAGAATCAAGAGTCAAGAGTGGGAAGTAATCACTGATAAACGAATGCTTTTTCTTGATTCTTAACTCTTGATTCCTGACTCTAATAAAAAACTATGATCAAATTTATAACTGTAGAAGAGTTATTGCCCATCCGCAATGAAGTACTCCGCGAAGGGAAACTCACTTTAGATGAATGTATTTTCCCCACTGATAAAATAGAGGGTGCATTTCATTTAGGCTATTATCAAGGCGATGAACTGGCTTGTATAGCGTCGTTCCATCCCCAAAATTATGAAGGTTTTCCGGGCAAGGCCTATCAGCTGCGGGGTATGGCTACTATCGAAAAATATAGGGGTAAAGGACTGGGAAACCTACTGGTTAATTTTGCCCTGGTTTATCTTCGCGGACAAAAAGCCAATTACGTTTGGTGCAACGCGCGCAAAAAAGCGGTCGCTTTTTATCACAATGCCGGTTTCGAGATCATTTCGCCGGAGTTTGAAGTACCCGGAATTGGGCCACATTACGTGATGTATGTTAAAATAGCATGAAGTTTGGGCCATTTTCAAACACCTTTTTTACTTTTTCGTTAAGAATTAAGAATAAAATGTTGAATTTGCGCGCCTTACAGTAAATGACCCATATAATTAATATGAAAACAGTAGATCAAATAAGTTTTGCAGGCAAAAGAGCCCTGATCAGGGTTGATTTTAATGTGCCTTTGGATAAGGATAACAACATTACTGATGATAACCGGATGACGGCTGCTTTGCCAACTATAAAAAAGATTTTAAAAGATGGCGGTAAGGTTATCCTGATGTCGCACCTGGGCCGACCAAAAGATGGTCCGAATGAAAAGGATTCATTAAAACATGTTGTTGCACATTTATCTGATCTGCTGGGTCAGCAGGTACAATTTGCTGATGACTGCATTGGCGCCGACGCTCTTGAAAAATCACAAAAATTAGGAAAAGGCGAGGTGCTTTTATTAGAGAACCTGCGTTTTTATAAAGAAGAAGAAAAAGGCGATGTGGCTTTTGCCGAAAAGCTTTCCAAACTAGGGGATATCTACGTGAACGATGCCTTTGGTACCGCTCACCGCGCACATGCTTCTACAGCGGTTATCGCGCAGTTTTTCCCAGATGCCAAATATTTTGGCTATCTGATGGCTGCCGAGTTAAACAATGCCGAAAAGATCCTGAATGGCGCTGCTAAACCTTTCACTGCTATTATGGGCGGCTCTAAAGTTTCTGATAAAATTGAGCTGATCGAAAAATTGCTGGATAAGGTTGATAACCTGATCATTGGTGGTGGTATGGCTTATACCTTTGCTAAAGCAGATGGCGGCAATATTGGTACATCACTGGTTGAAGCCGATAAGCTTGACCTGGCCATCAGCCTGAAACAAAAAGCTAAAGACAAAGGCGTGAAACTTTACCTACCGGTTGATAACGTTATTGCTGATGCTTTTGCTAACGATGCCAAAACCGGCGTTGCTAAAACCGGCGAAATTCCCGACAACTGGATGGGCCTGGATATCGGTCCTGAAACCGTTGCTATATTCAGCAAAGTGGTTGAAGAATCAAAAACCATTTTATGGAATGGCCCGATGGGTGTTTTTGAAATGGAATCATTTTTAGTAGGCACTAAAGCTATTGCCGAAGCGGTAGTAAAAGCAACCGAAAACGGCGCTTTCTCGCTAATTGGTGGTGGCGACTCAGCAGCTGCTGTTGCTAAATTTAATCTGACTCATGAAGTTAGCTATGTATCAACCGGCGGTGGCGCTTTACTGGAATACATGGAAGGTAAAGAGTTACCAGGCGTAAAAGCTATTAATGACTAAGGGAATATTATACGCAAAGCAAAAAAGCCCTCCGGTTTTCCGGAGGGCTTTTTTGTTGGTAAGCACCTCGTACAGATGACTCACCAGATCTACGTGTTCCTTTTCTATGTCATTGCGAGGAGGAACGACGTGGCAATCGCATACTATACAGGGCTGCTTTGTATAGTTCGCGATTGCCACGCTGCGCTCGCAATGACCTGATTTTTATTTTGTTTTAAATCCCCTCTTTCCGCCGCAGGCGGAGAGAGGGGTGACGAGCGTAGCGATGTCGGGGTGAGTCGACACGTCGGTTAAAATTCAATTATTGAATCTTAACCGACGACACCACATCATTGGCACTTGGCGAAAGGGCGCCAAACCAACTGTTATTAGCTGTCAACGTCCATGATGTACCGCTAAAATTGTCATTTGAATACATGGTCACCGTCCAGCCGGAAGGTATTTGTGCTGAAGAAGCCCAATCGTTCACAAAGCCTTTGGCCTGTAACTGAGCTAAGGTGTAATTACCCTTGGCTATTTTTTGGGTAGCCGTGCCGGCATAGTTGGAGTTTTGATAAAAAACTACGCCTGTAGTAGTACCGCCGCCACCGGTTGGGTTCATGATCTTGATCAGGTCCTTGGTCACTTTGTAATCCGGAACGCGAAGGGTATTATCATGCATAGAGGTAAGCGGTGCATCGCGATCAATAGCATAGCCAAATACGCCGCCTTTTTTGCCTGATGTTGGCTCCCAGCGGGCATAGTCATAAGCACGGCCTGTGCCGTTTTCCGGATAAGTAACATCATCCCAGTAATTGCTGGGGTAACCGTTTTCTTCATAAAATGAAAATCCGGGTACAAATTTATCCGAAGTGATGTAAGAAGAGAAGGTATTCCAGGTGCTTTGCATTCCGGATGTACCACGGCCATAAGCCTGTAACCAAACATAATCAATCATGGTATATACGTTCCTGAAAAGACTGTTAGTACCGGTTTGATTGGTATCAAAAGTAAGCAGTTTGCCGGTACCTGATTTTGGACCCAGGTAAGCCGAAAGTGCCGTGTAAACCCCGGTCATATCAGTTAAAGTTGTACCCGATGGATTGCTTTCCACATCAATATCATAACCATCTAAACCATATTTATTAACCACGCTATCCATGATCAGTTTGGCTGTGGTCTGATATCCTGCGGTGGTATGCGGTACGCCCGAAGGAATATCCAGGTTGCCGGTGATGATAACTTTGGTGCCTTTGGCGTGTAGCGCGCTTACCCATGCCGGTACACTGCTGGCAATAGGAGAGGCTTTGTCGAAACAGAAAAGGATGAGTACATCAAGGCTATCCGGTACCAGCGAAAAATTAGAACCATTCACACCGGCTCCATAACAAGGGCCTTGTACACGGTAAAAGCCCGCGGTAATTTCGTGCTTTGTTTTTTTGTAGGCGGCCAAAGCGCTGTCTGAAGCCGTAGATAGGGTTGTCAGATTGTTTTTGGAAGCACCGGCTGCCTGTAATTTTGAAGCAGCGTTTCCACTATCCTTTTTGCAGGATTGGGTGTAGGCCAGGGCCGATAAGCCAAGCATAAAGAGGCCGGCTTTAAAAGAGAACAGATTTTTTTTCATAATGGGGGTTTTTAAAGGTTTATAATTTATTGATTTGTTTTTTTTAAAAAATGGCAATAGGCTACCCAGGAACCCTCCCAAAAGAGGATTCTGAAGCAGGTTAATGCCTGGATTTACACGGTGTATGTTTTAGGAATCAAGAACCGAGAGTCAAGAATCAGGATATAGGAAAATACCTTAGGGATTTCGTTTTTGTCTTGACTCCTGATTCTTGCCTCTTGGTTCTTCGGCGTTACTGAATTTTAACAGAGGTTACTTTATCATTGGCATTTGGCGATAAGGTGGTGAAATCTGGCGTGTTGGCCGTGCGTGTCCATGAAGTGCCGCCAAAGTTATTGTTGGTATACATGATCACCGTCCAGCCCGATGGTGCTTTTACCGACGATGCCCAGTTATCTACAAAACCATAGGCCTGTAATTGAGCCAGAGTATAGGTGCCTTTTGGTATCAGGCTGGTAACCGTGCCGCTATAATTGGTGTTCTGGTAAAAAGTTACACCGGTAGTGGTAGTGCCGCCTCCTGTGCCGTTCATGAGCTGGATGGCGTTCCTGGAAACTATAAACGGAGGGGTGTGATTGTAGTCGCGGCTCATGCGGTAAGCGCCAACGCCGGCAACCTTATTGGTTTTGGCCCAATTAGTGGCATAACTGTACAGATCTGATGTTGCTTTGGCATCCCCACCTGATTGGTCTTCAGTGCCATCGGCATGTTTAAAGCTATCGCCGTTAACCAGCAAAATAGTTTTATCCGATCCATAAGTAGAAGCTATCGAGGATAGTGGGAAGGAACTGCTGCTCCAGAAATGACTTCCGGTGGTATAAGACTGGAATAATATATAGTCATAATTGCTTTTGGTGCCGGTTAAACTATTGTTATCCAGTGATCCGTCGGTATCATAAAAAAACACTGGTTTTTTACCCATACTTAATGTAACCGCCGAGGTGGAGTTCGGTCCAAACCATTTTGCTACCGATTTTAATAAATTAGGATAACTGCTGCTGGTTACATTTTTATTGTCGATGGTGCCGGACTCGATATCCAGATCGATACCATCTAAAGAATCGGCTACAATGTGCTGGTTATACATCGCCTGCGACCAATGATCATAAGTGCTGGTTGAGCTTGCTACAGTGGCGGTTGAAGTTGGCGTTGCCGGATCCTTGGATGAACCATCAAAATAGGCATCGCCCAGAAAATGACACACTACAATCCTGGTTCCTTTTGCCTGGGCTGCGCGCCAATGTGACCTGGTGGCATCATTCCCGGCAAAAAACTCCAGGAAATCGGTACTGTCAGGCGCATTGGCTGGATTATAACTGGCAGCAGGGTCGGCACCATCACCAACCAAAAAGCCTACAAATATTTTATGTACGCTATTTTTGTAAGCGATCAGGTCGGCATTGGAAGTGACCGCCTGGGTTGTTAAACCATTTTTGGACGCAGCTGCGGCTTGTAATTTTTCGGCAGCATTTCCATTATCCTTTTTGCAGGATTGAGTGAGGGCCAGAGCCGACATGCTTAGCATAAGCAGACCGGTTTTAAGAGAGAGCAATCTTTTTTTCATAATGGGGGTTTTATAAATAGGTAATAGAGAGAGTCAGGAGGCAAGAATCAGGAGTTAAAAATGATCCTCGATCAATTTCACTCCCCTCTTGATTCTTGACTCTTAACTCTTGATTCTTTTTTAATTATTGAATTTTAACAGAACTTACCACATCGTTCGCGTTGGGCGACAGGGTGGTGAAATTGGTAGTGTTGGAGGTTAGCGTCCAGGAGGTACCAGCAAAATTATCGTTGCTGTACATGGTTACCGTCCATCCCGTAGGTATTTTTACCGACGATGCCCAGTCGTTCACAAAACCCAGGGCCTGCAACTGCGATAAGGTGTAGTTACCCTTAGCTATAGTACTGGTAGCGGTGCCAACATAATTGATATCCTGGTAAAAAGTAACACCTGTCGTAGTACCACCACCAGTCCCAAATACCGTTGCTTTACCATATAGCGCGTTGGAAACACTGCTCAGGTAAGTGTGTGAGTCGGCATTAGGCAGGTTGTAGTACAGATATATGCCATAATTGTTATTGACAGTTTGGGTGGCCAGGGATGCCGCTGTTGATGCACTGGTGCTTTGGATATCAATAGCAGCGGGTCCCAGGTTGCTGGCGGCTAATCCCGGTACGTTCGGTACAGAATAGCTGCCGTAAATGGCATTCCAGCTGTAGTCAACTTTTGAGCCTACGGTTACCCCGTTAAAGCTCAAGCGGGAAGCCGCCGGGCCATAAAAATAAAAGGAAATGATCTTGGTAGGCATCAACTGGCGCAAGGCGGTTACCAAGTAAACAAACGAGCTTGAATTTGGCTGACCTGTTCCGTTGGTTCCATAGTCGGCATATTCATCGTCAAAGTCAATACCGTCAAGACCATAGGTGGTTACGGCATTGGCCAGTAGCTGCGCAAAATCCTGCGCGGCCTGCTTGCTCGGGAAATTAGTTATACCCGCCCCCTGGTGATTACCCAGTATAGAGAGCAGTACTTTTATACCCTTGGCCTGGAGCGGCTGTATCTTGGTGGCGGCATTGTTTAATACCGTAGTTACCTGCGGATTAAAAAATAATTCGGCCTTTTGGGTAGTGGTGTTGTAATTGATATTGGCCGCGAATATAATGCCGATATCAAAAAGCTGCTCCCCGGTTGACAGGGTATAATTGCCCACGTTTAGAATGTCGTTATTGTTCACCTCCACATAACAAACACCTTTGGGGCCGCTAACGCCAATAGCGTTAGTGCCCAGTTTTGATGAAGCATTGTTTGTTTGCTGAGTGGGGGCAAGGTCTTTTTTACAGGCGGCTGTGAACATTAGCGCGGAGCCTAGTACGGCCATAGCTATCCTGTTAAAGGATAAATTCATAGATGTTTTCATGTCGGTTTTTTATTGGTCTTTTTAGGGTAAATGTTAGGGCAATTTCACGGTAGCCTTACCATAAAGCTTGTTGGATACGCTTGTTAAGTAAGTATGAGCATCTGTATTGGGCAGGTTATAATACAGGTAAATACCATAGCTATTGTTTACTGTTTGAGTAGCCAGTGAAGCAGCGGTTGATGAGCTGGTGCTCTGGATATCAATAGCGGCAGGCCCCAGGTTACTTTTAGCTAATCCCGGAACATTTGGTACCGAGTACGAGCCATAAATGGCGTTCCAGCTGTAATTAACTTTTGAGCCTACGGTTACGCCGTTAAAGCTTAAGCGCGATGCCGCCGGGCCGTAAAAGTAAAAAGAGATGAGTTTGGTAGGCATCAGTTGACGTAAGGCGGTTACCAGGTATACAAATGAGCTGGAGTTGGGTTGTCCGGTGCCGTTGGTGCCATAATCGGCATATTCATCATCAAAGTCGATGCCGTCGAGTCCGTAGGTGGTTACGGCGTTAGCTAACAATTGTGCAAAATCCTGTGCGGCCTGCTGACTTGGGAAGTTAGTGATCCCGGCGCCCTGGTGATTACCCAATATAGAAAGCATTACCTTAATGCCTTTGGCCTGTAAGGGTTGAATCTTGGTGGCCGCATTATTTAGTACAGTAGTTACTTGTGGATTAAAAAACAATTCGGCTTTGTGGGTAGTGGTGTTGTAATTAATATTGGCGGCGAAAATAATGCCTATATCAAAAAGCTGCTGCCCGGTTGATAAGGTATACTTGCCCACATTAAGAATATCGTTGCTATTCACTTCCACATAGCAAACGCCTTTGGGGCCGCTAACACCAATGGCGCTGGTGCTTAATTTTGATGAAGCATTGTCCGCCTGTGGTGTTGGGGCCAAATCCTTTTTACAGGCTGCTGTAAACAGCAGCGAAAAGCCTAATACGGCCACTGAGGCTTTGGTTAATAATAAATTAGATGTTTTTCTCATTGTCGGTTTTTTAAATTGGTTTTTTTATAGGTTTTTAATGGGTATTAAGAGCGGTATTTATCCATAAGCGTATTGGTTTATTGGTGGCAACAAAGAAAGAATTGGGGTAAATTAATAGGGAGGGTTGGGTGTTAAACGATTTAGCATTATAATATGTTTAGTTAAATAACTAATAAATGTTAGGTATTTTTTACTATCCGGTAATGTATTGGGCATATATTAATGGGTTTATATGCGTAATGATTTAATTGGTTTACAGGTATATAGACAAACAATAAATAACAATTGCCTACAAGTAATTAAAATTTAATTATATTAATATACATATTATGGCTATATATGGTTTAATAACATCGTTTGCCGCTATAGCCGATAGTATGCCACCAGGAAAAAAACTACATTTGCCATGGCTTTAGGGGTATTCTGTAAAGAATTGAGATAAACCCTTTGAACCTGATCCGGCTGATACCGGCGTAGGGAAAAGTCGGGATGCATTCTGCCCGTTTGCTCAGTCCTGAGCCCCGAAGCCATATTTTTATGAAATTGTAAACCATGAATAAAAAAGCCTATAGCTATCCATCCGTTTTAACGATCGCGGGGTTCGACGGCAGCGGAGGCGCCGGTATACAGGGCGATATCAAAACTATCTCGGCGCTGGGGTGCTATGCCACTTCGGTGCTTACGGCGCTCCCGGTGCAGAATACCTGCGGGGTGAGGTCCGTTTATCCTATCCCTGCTGAAGTGGTGGGAGCACAACTGCAAGCCATATTGGATGATATTTTCCCGGATGCTATTAAGATAGGTATGGTGCATACAACTGAGGTGCTTGAGGTCATTATAAACACCCTGCAGCAGTACCCGGAGGTTCCGGTGGTATTTGATCCGGTCATGGTATCAACCAGCGGGCACCGGCTTTTGGAGAATAGTACGATAGAAGCAATTGTTAAAAAGTTATTTCCACTGGCGGCTGTTATTACCCCTAATCTGGACGAAGCCGCTGTTTTAACCGGGATGCCTGTACATACCCTGGATGATATGCGGATAGCCGGTAAAAAACTCATGGAACTGGGAGCACGCTTCGTATTGTTAAAAGGCGGTCATTTGGATGCTACGCAATTAACCTCCTTATATTTTACAAACGATGGTAAGGTACAGGAATACAGCTTTGAAAAAATAGACACCCAAAATACCCGAGGCACCGGATGCGCCCTGTCATCGGCCATAGCCAGCTACATAGCCCGGGGAAGGTCATTGCCAGACTCGGTAGCTTTGGCGCAGCAATATGTGCACCAGGCCATACTGACCGGTAAAGATGTACAAACCGGTAAAGGCAATGGTCCTCTAAATCACTTTTTTGATCCTGTGGAACTAATTAAGCAGATGATTTAATATAAATAATGTCTTAAAAAGAGGCTGTCACCCTGACCTCCGTCGAAGGGTAGAGTGCAGTGGCCTGTCCACCATGCTTCGACAGGTTCAGCATGACACCCCTTTTCGTCCCCTCCCCGCTTCAGCATTCAGTCTTTACTCATGTCGAATACCTTATAACAGATTTTGCTGTAGTCCTAAACATGGGCGAATTGCTGAAAGCAGGTGCGGTTTATCCAGTTTAGGATTTTACCCCTATCTACTTAAGATTTTACCCCTCCTATATACTATTCAATAGGTAATCTTGCTATACCAATAATCTACCAAAACCAATTAATAAACTTAAGGGATAATTTTTAACCAGGATGACCGGGAGTTAGGCTAGTTTATAATGGGCAGATTGTAGTTTTTCTATGGTTATATGCATTTACAATTAAACCAGAATAAAAATGAGAAGCATTACTTTGTTAATCGGGTTAGTTGCTATTGGCAGCATTTCCTGCAAAAAAAGCAACACTCCTGCGGAGTTAAAAACAGATGTTTTGACCCCAAAAAGCAGTACACAGAGCACTCCACTGGATGATTATTCATTGGTTTGGCAGGATGATTTTAATGGTACGGTACTAGATCCGCGCTGGGATTATCGGGCTGCCAATACTACGCGTACTTATGCTCTGATTTTAAAATCAAATGTTTCATTAACGGGAAATGGTGTATTGCAATTAGCGGCCAGACGTGTTGGCGACAGTAGTTTTACCGCAAGCCAGCTCGCTACGGATCAAAATTTTCTGCAAAAATATGGTTATTTCGAGTGCAGGGCCCAATTAGATACAACTCAAGGGCCACATAGTGGTTTCTGGCTTCAATCACCAACAATGGGCGCTACCTTAAATCCAGGCGTTGATGGTACCGAAATTGATATCATGGAACACCATGATGCAGGTGGCATCCGAAACAGGATTTACCATACCATTCATTGGAACGGTTATGGGGCAAATCATCAATCATCCGGTACAAATGAAACGATCCCGGGCATCGAAAGTGGTTACCACACCTTCGGTTTAGAATGGACTCCTTCACAATATATTTTTTACGTTGATGGTGTAGTGAAGCGCACCGTCACTCAATCTACAGCACCTATTTCTCACCGCAGTGAGTTTGTCCTTTTAAGTATGGAAATTACGGGCTTTGGCGGCAACCGTTTTGCCGGCACTTATCCCGATTTTATTAATTTCGATTACGTAAAAGTTTACAAGCCCATTAAAACATTTGTTTATGGCGATAATAATTTTTCCGGCTCATCAGCACGACTGGGAGTTGGCAATTACACCATGGCACAATTAACCGCATTAGGAATTAGTAATGATAGTTTATCATCAATATCCGTTCCTGATGGTTACAAAGCTATTTTATATGCAGATGATAACTTCCTGGGGAATAACATAACTGTAACAGGAGAGAACAATGATTTAAGCAGTCTTAATTTCAACGATAATGTATCATCCATTAAAATCATGGTGAACTAAAGCTAAGAGTCGCTGGTGTGTTTGAACTGACTTGTCTTCGCTGCACCTCAGTTCCCTTTTTAGGCCAAACGCTTAAATAGGGAGCTTTTTAATCTTCAAGGTCTATCGCAGAGGTACCGAGAGGACGAAAATTAATCATAAACACATAGGAGGTAGCTTTTATTGATGAGGTAATTTACCAGTACTTACAGCTTTTGCTCTTTAGCTGCTTTCTCAATTTCAGGGAGCGATCTTTTATACTCGGCTATGTCCCAGTTTAAATTAAACAGTTTGGCATACTCGGCAATAGGCTGCAGATCCACGGTTTTGCGCCTTTCATCAACATGATCGGGATCTTCTATCGGGTAGAAATACATTTTGCCGGTAGTTTTACTTCTGAATACCTGGCTGCCGTAAATCTGTTTCTTCCCTTCGCGCATAGCAACGCGGTCTTCTAACAGTGCTAAATTACTCGATAGTGTTTTGCCTTCTTTTACCGCGTTCCTGATCATGGGTAAGTATTCTTCCTGCGTGGCCAGGTCGGCGTGCTGTATCACTAAAAACAAGCCCTGGCTGCTATTCATTCCTACATCCTGTGGGCCAAGCCAGCCATACTTTTTTATAATTCCTCTTATCTTAATTAAATTTTTAGCGTCAATTTCCCGCATAGCCTTTATTGCAGAATCGATCTGGGCGCCATTTGCTTTATTTTTCGAAAGTTCCTGCATTCTGTACCTGCCTCCCTGATCATCCTTATAAATGGTGTCAAGCATGAGCATTGCCGGTTTGTTGAATTTATTGCTGTCGATGGTAAAGGAATTTACCTGTGCAATAGATACGGATCGCAAAAAGACCAGGATAAGAGCCGGATAGATATGTTTCAGTTTCATCGTGATAAATTTATGTTTTATATCCATAAGATGAATAATGTTAACGGGAGCCCGTTTTTAAAATTGTCTTCGAGCTGGCTCGTTCGCGTTCAAACTCATGACCAAACACCAGTTGCCTCTT
Organism: Mucilaginibacter sp. BGA-UO-ETr-C110; assembly: GCF_059567985.1. Classification (NCBI taxonomy): domain Bacteria; kingdom Pseudomonadati; phylum Bacteroidota; class Sphingobacteriia; order Sphingobacteriales; family Sphingobacteriaceae; genus Mucilaginibacter; species Mucilaginibacter sp. BGA-UO-ETr-C110. The sequence goes on along the minus strand of NZ_JCAQPB010000002.1, from coordinate 4,143,937 downwards.
TTATTTTATTCAGGTACATTTAGGGCTTGATTGACTAATTAAATGAAAAGAACTTTATTTACCTATTTATGGCTGACGATAACGGCTATCAGCGTATATGCCCAGCCCCAGGCACCTGATGCCGAATACATCAAGGCCAATTATCAGAAATACGAATACCAGATACCTATGCGCGATGGTAAAAAGCTGTTTACCTCGGTATATGTACCCAAAGATCAGTCGAAAAAGTACCCCATCATGATGGACCGTACGCCCTACAGCGTTGCACCCTATGGGACCGATCTGTATAAAGGGGGCCTGGGACCATCATCCTTATTTGTGCATGATGGTTTTATTTTTGTTTACCAGGACGTGCGTGGCCGCTGGATGAGCGAAGGTGTTTTTGAAGAAATGACGCCCGAAAAAGAGGTGCACAAAACCAAGAATGATGTTGACGAAGGCACCGATACTTATGATACCATCAATTGGCTGCTTAAAAATCTGCCCAATAACAATGGTAAGGTAGGGGTATGGGGTATATCCTATCCTGGCTTTTATACCACAGCCTCATTGCTGAGCCGCCATCCGGCATTGGTTGCCGCATCACCGCAAGCCCCTATGGCCGATCTGTATCGCGATGACGCTTTTCATAACGGGGCCTTTATGCTGGTAGCTAACTTTGGATTTTATCCGTTTTTTACCAATCGCCAGGACGATAAGCCTACACAACGCCGTGCACCCGGGCTTAATGCAGGAACCGAAGATGGTTATGATTTTTTCCTTCGGATGGGGTCGGTAAAAAATACGAACGATAAATTTTATAAAGATACCATCCGGCTGTGGAATGAGATGCTGGATCATCCTGATTATGATCAGCACTGGAAAGACCGTAACGTGTTAACTCATTTGCACGATATTAAAACCGCTGTACTGGTTACCGGTGGCTGGTATGATGCCGAAGATCTGTACGGCGCTATCAATACCTACAAAACATTGGTGAAAGAAAATCCTAAAACACCCGTTTACTTTACCATGGGCCCCTGGGTGCATGGCGGCTGGGCCCGCGGCGATGGCGATCATTTAGGCGATGTAGATTTTGGCGGGCCAACCGGACCTTTTTATCGCGAGAAGATAGAGTTCGCCTTTTTTAGTCATTACCTCAAAGGTACCGACCTGAACCTGGCGCCTGTGTCTGCATTTGAAACCGGCGCCAATCAGTGGAAAACCTATAATGCGTGGCCGGCAAAAGAAGCTGCCGAAAAGAACCTGTACCTGCTGCCTGGCGGAAAACTGGCTTTTGATGCACCGGCAACTACGGCTGGTACTTTTGACGAATTTATATCTGATCCGAACAAACCTGTGCCTTTTACCAATGATATTACCATGGATATGAAGCGGGAGTACATGACCGGCGATCAGCGTTTTGCCGCCCGCAGGCCCGATGTATTGACGTATGCAACCGATGTATTGGATAAGGATGTAACATTGGCCGGTAACATCTGGGCCAATCTGAAAGTATCAACCACTGGTACCGATGCCGACTGGGTGGTTAAGGTAATTGATGTATATCCCGATTCAACCAAAAACAATAAATGGACAGGCAAGGATGTTTACCTGTCGGGCTATCAGCAAATGGTACGCAGCGAGGCTATCCGTGGTAAATACCGTAATGATTTTGGTAAACCCGAACCATTTGTACCAGGCCAGGTAACGCCGGTTAACTTTGAGCTGCAGGATGTGCTGCACACCTTTAAAAAAGGTCACCGCTTAATGGTGCAGGTGCAAAGTACCTGGTTCCCGCTTATCGACAGGAATACCCAGCAGTTTCAGGATATCATGAAAGCAAAAGATACCGACTTTAAAAAGGCGACCCACCGCGTTTATACCTCAAAAGATAGCCCAAGCTTTTTGAAAGTAAGGGTGATAGAATAGGGTGAATGTCGAACACCGGATGCTGAATGTAGAATACCGAAAGTCTATTGTTCAGCATCCGGTATAGAAAAAATTAAAAAGCAAGGGATAGCGCGATTCCTTCCCTGGGGAAGGGGAGGAAGGGGTTTATGGGATAGAACGGTAACGTTGTCACTTGCATAAATTGCTCCTTGTGATTGTTATCTGTATCTGCAGTAGCCATTTGCCGGATCGCTATTGAAACTTTGTATAATTTTGATTTATGGAACCTTCACAATTAACAGTTATAGATACAAAAGTGATCTCAGCAGAACACCCGGTGGATTATTTCAATACCATCCTGAGTAACGTGAATGATCATATCGTGCGGATCGGGATCATGACCGAAGCCTATTTCTGGCACCTGCATCCCAATTCCGACGAAACCTTCCTGGTGCTGGAAGGCACCCTGCTAATCGACCTGGAGACCGGCACCCTCGAATTGCAGCCCGGGCAACTGTTAACTATCCCTAAAAATACACGTCACCGCACCCGCCCCGGCGGGGAGCGATCTGTAAACCTCACTATCGAACATAAAAACACAGAGACGGTAATGGGCTAAGCGAATATGCTGCGATCAAGGAAATCGAGTTGAAAATGCAGCATGTCATGCCGAATTTATTTCGGCATCCCACAGGATATTCACGCCTGCCGGATCTGCGATTTGCCTGTTGCAGACCTATCCTGTGCTTACCTGCAAGTGGGATGCCGAAATAAATTCGGCATGACCTCTATTTGATGCCCCCATCTTCTTGTATGATCGGCCAATATTTCGTATATTAGTACAAGCAGCCCGGTTTCCTATTTTTTTAGGAAACCGGGCTGTTTAGTTAAGAGAAAAATAGACCCAAAAATCGACCGATTGGTATGTAGTTATTTGATTATCAATAAACTAATACTTTTTAAACCTTTCAAAACCATGTTAAAATTTGTTAAAAAGTGTTAAAATGAGGGGTTTTGAATGAATTTTGAGCAGTTTTCGACGCGTTTTGACCCTGTTTTTAGTTAAAAAATTGTTAAAATAAAGCTTTAAAAAGTTTTTGCTACCCGCAGGTCAACGCAAGTCCGGTGTAAAAATAACGGTTGTGGTATAATGCAGAATTTGTGCTAAACTATAGTTTTGGAGTTGAAACCTGAAGATCCAAACTTATCAGTGAAAAACGCATGAAAAATCTACTGTTTATTTTATTGCTGTTTGTTATAAGCGGTGCCTATGGTCAACAAACCAAGGTCGAAAATAATATGGTGTATAAATCGGTACCATTATCTAAAAATGATGCGGGTTTTTTGGCGTTAAAGCGGACTGCTCAAAAATACTTGCCTCAGTTTATTGATAGCCTGCAAAAGCACGGAGGTGATAGTCAGGGCTACCGTTTTGTAGTAAAATCCGACTTTGTAGAGGGCGACACTCATGAACATATGTGGTCTGAAGTGGTTGGCTATAGTAATGGGGTTTTTAAAGCCATATTTATCGACTCGCCTTTTACGCTTAAAAATATTAAACTCGGCGATAAGATCAGCATTAAACAAGCCGATGTAGAGGATTGGGCAGTCCATAATTTACGAACCAAAAAAATAACGGGTGAGTTTTCGGAAAAATACCTGAACAGCAAACAGTAATTAAGCCAGTTTCAGGTTGGGATAAAATTGATCAGCTTCCCGACAAAGTTACCGGCGAAACATTAGGATAAGCCTGGTATAATATATAAGCGCCATTGCTGTCTGTAACCACTTTAAGGCCTTGTTTTTTATTGCCTTGTGCCACACTTACATTTTTCCAGCCGGCCGGTACATAGGTTTTAAGTGTAAGCGGAATGTTGTAAAAAACTTTGCTAAGCGGGTGACTGATATTAACAGTTATTTTATTGCCTTTTAAACTGCTTTGTACTTTGGCGCTTTGCCTTTCGCGCATGTATTTGGTTACATCGCCAAAAGTGGCCACCCAAAGTTTATCCTGGTGATCTTTAATATAGGTAAAATATTCGTCCAGCTCCTGATGGGGTAGGGCTTCCCAACCTATACCGTCAACACCGTGATGGGTAAGTACCAGCCAGGTATCTTTCCTGTTCATGGTGGTATCTACCCAGGCTTTCATCATGGGTAATGGAGTTTTGGTTGTTGCACCGCGCTGGTATTGTACATATTCCTTATTGGTATTGCCGGGAGTATCCTTGTTACCACGGCTTATTTCTTTGAGCCAGGGTTCGGGCATACGGTTGCGCAGGGCAGGATATACCTTAGCCAGGTAAGCTACGGCACGCTCATTCTCGGTGCCAAAGGGCCCTTCGGCACTGAAGGTGTATGCGAGGCCTAAATGATTTAAAACATCCAGCCGGCTTTTTTCGGCTTCGTACATTAAATTGGTTTCATCAAGGGCGGCCAGGCGGGGATGGGTTACCATATGACTGGCAAATTCATGGCCTTGCGCCGCATAAGTTTTGATCTGTGCCCAGGTAGTGCCATGAGCGTCTTTATATTCGTCGTTATGCTGTACGCCGGGTTTAAATTCGCCGTTACGAACTTTAGCATAGCATTCATCAATGGCTTTATAGGCGGCTTCGGTTTTACCGGCATCTACTAATGATCCGGCTTTATAATGATAATCCAGTGGACCGACCAGCCCCAGATAGCCTGCTGCTGAAGCCCGCTCGGAAAAGTTGTCCTTATTGGTTGGTATGGTAGCTGTTTCCTTGATGATATCTTTTACTGGGCGTCCAATGAATTTACCATGATATTGTGAGCCCGGTATTTGCCCGGTGATGATAAAAAATGTAGCCGGTAATTGCAGCCTGTTGAGTATGGGTAGCGCTACTTTGAACTGATTGATGGAGCCATCATCCCAGGTGATAGATACCGCGCCATTGCGACCGTACTGCCATTTGGTTATTTGGGTTTTACCCGCTTGGGCATTTACCAACTGACCTAAAAACAAGATAGCGATAACCAGCAGAAACAGTTTTTTCATTATAAAAAGGTTTATGTAGCTAATATAACACACTTACACAATGATGTACTGCATTAATGCTTTTGTAACAAAATAGTTAATGATGCGATGATTATGTTCTTATTAATTTAAACTAATTCTAAATAATGTTTGCAAATCAGGATTGCGTTGTTATTTTTGCGCTTAATTAGACTCAATCTAAATTAAATGGCAAAACACTTACACAACACCCTGCAAAAAATCTCTTTCCTTCTCTTAGTTCTATTCATAACTATTTTAACAGCAAAAGCCGATGACGAAGGCGTTAACGGAAAAATATCCGGATTTGTTAAAACAAGCGACGGTTTACCGGCAGCATTTGTTAATGTATCCATAAAAGGTTTAAATAAAAGCACCATGACCATTGGCGATGGTTCCTTCATCTTTAACAACATAAAACCCGGGACTTATTTATTAACAACATCGTATATAGGTACTAAAAGTGAGGAGAAAACGGTAGAGGTGCTGGCTAAACAAACTACTACTGTCAGTTTTATACTGAGTGAAAGTGCGGCGCAACTTAATGAGGTGGTTGTATCTTCTACAAAAACCATCAACAGTAAAAAGCTAAGTGTGGGCAAAATGAATGTATCGCCCATAGATCTGCCCCAAAGTGTTACTGTTATAGGGCGCGATGTGCTTGATCAGCAACAATCATTACGGTTAAGTGATGTAACTAAAAACATCAATGGCGTTTATTTGTACAGTGCCCGTGGCAATACCCAGGAAACCTTTGGCGCGCGTGGGTATAATTTTTCAAGCACCAATATGTTTAAGAATGGTTTCCGTATAAACTCAGGTGTAATGCCTGAGATCAGTTCGCTTGAGCAGGTGGAAGTTTTAAAAGGTAGTGCCGCTTTGCTTTATGGCAACGTTGCACCGGGCGGTATACTGAACCTGGTTACCAAAAAACCAAAGTTTGAGCAAGGTGGCCAGATATCTATGACCTATGGTAGTTACGATCTGTATAAGCCGGTTTTTGATGTTTATGGTCCTATATCATCTAAATTGGCATACCGCGTAAACGGAACCTATGAAAATGCTAAAAGCTTTCGCGATAACGTAAAATCAGAACGTGAATACATCAACCCTTCGTTCCTGTACAAGATCAGTGATAAAACCCAAATCATTGTTGAAGGTGATTACCTGAACTATGATTTTACACCTGATTTTGGAACCGGGCAAATCAATAACGTAATTGCTAAAGTGCCACGTAATCGTTACCTGGGGGCGTTATGGTCAACCGGTAACACCAAGCAAACAACAGCTACGGCTACTATTAACCACCAGATCAATAGTTTATGGCAGCTAAGTGGTGGGTTTTCCTATCAGCATTTTGACCGTCAGTATCAAACTACCGAACGTGTGCTGCCTGATACACTTACCGGCGACTGGGCGCGTACCTTAAATCGTGCTAAAACACTGGAGGATTATTATACCGGCCAGTTTAATATAACCGGTCAGTTCAATACAGGCTCTATCAAACATAATATTTTAGTGGGTGTTGATGCCGACTGGTATAGAAACACCAACTATACCTATGTGGCCACAGTAAATAAAGTATCAAGTTATCTTGATCAGAATAATGCACTTCAAAATGCAGTTTATGATAAGATCAACATTCTTGATCTTGCTAAATATACCCAGCGTACAGATAAGCCAACCATGAACCCTTTTTATAACGTTTTAACGCTTACAAACCGTTTTGGCGCTTATTTTAATGATTTGATCAGCTTATCGGATAAAGTAAAAGTGTTGGCAGGTTTACGCTGGTCATATCAATACATATCGCCAACAACGGTTAGCACTTATTATAACACAAGCCCTGCTTTAGCACAACCCGCAGCCGGTAAAGAGGATAAAGCATTTTCGCCAAGGGTTGGCATAGTTTATAAGCCATTAACCAATACTGCTTTATTTGCCAGCTATTCAAATTCGTTTGTTGTAAATACCGGTACAGATGTTAATAACAATCCACTTGATCCTTCGCTGCTTGATCAATATGAATTTGGTGTTAAAAACGATTTCCTAAACGGTAACTTGTCGGTAAATGTAACAGCTTACCGGATACTGAATAATAACCTGGCGCAAACAGCAGTTTTTCAGGCCGATGGTGTTACACCTAATACCAATACCAACATTAAAACATTAACGGGGCAAACCAAAAGCGATGGTGTTGAACTGGATATTGCGGGCCATCCGGTAAAGGGGCTTGATATATTGGCAGGTTATAGCTATACCAATGCCAGGTATACCAAAACACCAACAGCGGTAGGCAGCAATATAGCTGGTCAGCCATTGGTGAATGTACCTAAGCATACCGCAAATACCAGCTTATTTTATACTTTTTATAATGGCGATCTGAAAGGTTTTAAAGTTGGCGCTTCTGTTTATTACCTGGGCGATCGCATTGCCGGTAATGCCAATACCGTTGGACAAACACCAACCTCAACACAACCCAGATCAAGACTGGTTAATGTTCCAGGATTTACCACGGTTGACGCATCGGTAGGATACAGTTATAAAAAATTATCCATCATCGGCAAAATATCAAACATAGGTAATGTGCTTAATTACAATGTGCACGAAAACTACAGCATAAACCCAATACCACCACGACAGTTTTTAACCACATTAGCTTATAAGTTTTAAGATTTTTAACCCACAAAATAAAATATAAGAACCGGTTATGCTTTGCATACCGGTTTTTGCAGATACAGCAGCTATGAAGGTTTTTTTCCGCACGATACATCTTTACCTGAGCCTGGCGGCTGGTATTATCATTTTTTGCTCGTGTTTTACGGGTACCATGCTGGTTTTTGAAAAGGAGATACAGCACGCGCTTCATCCACAGCGTTACTCTATAAAACCACAGGGGCCAAGGATGGCTTTGGCGAACCTGGTGCCCGAAGCTTTAAAACAGGTGCCCCGGGCTAAACTCTCATCGGTTATGGTGTATAACGACCCTGAGCGCGCCACCGAGATAGCGGTAATAATTCCTGAAAAGAAGAACAAAAAAGACGCAGAGCATTCGGCTCCGAAAACAGAAAAAGGGAAAGGCCATGACCATAAAGACAAGAAACCAAAGGCGGATGAAAAGCCTAACCTTACTCTTTTTGTAAACCCCTATACAGGTCAGGTAATTGAGCAGTTTAACCGTCGCCAAACTTTTCTGTATAATGTAGAGATGTTTCACCGCTTTTTACTGGGAGCAAAGAATAGTTTTGGCGATTGGGTAGTATCGTTATCTACGCTTATTTTTCTGTTTATATTGATCACTGGGGTGATACTATGGTGGCCCAAGACAAAAGCGATCATGCGGCAACGCCTTAAAATTAAGTGGGATGGCAGCACCAAAAGGTTAGTGCATGATCTGCATATAGTCACCGGCTTTTATACTTCGGTGTTTTTGATCGTGGTGGTATTAACCGGGTTGATCATGACTTTTAAATGGGCCAATGTTACCTTGTTCGCTATTCTGGGGTCAAAGCCACCTGTTAAGGAGCAAGTCAAAGCACCGCTGTCTGTCTACAAACCCAACACAGCTGCTTTATCTGCTGATGCGGTTTTAGCTGATATGAGTAAAACAATTACCACAGCCGACTACTATACCGTTCGCCTCCCGCGCGATTCATCGGCCACCTATGCAGTAAATGTTTGGCCAAAAGGAGCTTTGGAAACCACCGCGGATATCTATTATATTGATCAGTATAGCGGCAGCCTGGCGGGATCTCAAACGTTTGCCTCTAAGAGTTTGGGTCAGCGGGTAAGGGCTTTTATAAAGCCGGTACATACCGGGGCGGTGTATGGTTTGCCTACCCAGATACTCAGTTTTGTGGTTTGTGCCTTGTCGCTCATATTCCCGGTAACAGGGGTAATGATGTGGTTAAACCGTACGAAGAAAAAGAAGCCCCGCACCAAGACCGCGGTCGCAGCTTAAATTACTAGATATAACAAGACCTCTACCTTCTGGACAAGTTGAGCTATATAACTTCCCCAATATAGCTTTGATTTTTACGATCAATCCAAACGCTCTTAAATATTACACTTATTAATTAAAAACACGCAAACGTTTGTTTATATATTTGATATGTATTTTGCATATTTAATATGTTATGATTATTGAAAATTTAATAATATTAATTTTTTTTATAATTTTTTCAGATGATTCCTGATTAATTATAAGAATATGCACTAAAAAATGATTTAGTCGCTTTTTTAACGTTCGATATCAAAACAAACGTTTGCGTAGAAATATAAAAAAATAATAAATTTCACCTATGTACCTTACTATTTAGTAAATCAAATATCAGATCTTTTAATTTCTTGATCTGTAATTGAATTTACACTTATTTAAATAGTCAAGCCTAAAACCGAATAACATAAACTAACTATGATTTCTTTTTTTGAATCTAAAACTAACGGCCCAAAGGCAGCAAAACTATTACTTGACATTTTGAATGTTAAAGTTACCGCAACAACACTGTCCAGGGAAATAGAAGAGCATCCGGATTATCCAAGTCTGTTGAGCATAAGCGATGTGTTAAACAATCACGGCGTTGAAAATATGGGGATAAGAGTTGATCCCGAAAAATTTGAGGAACTCCCCTGTCCATTTATTACTCAGATGCGGTGGGGAAAGGGGCCGACAAATTTGTTTACAGTTGTAAAAGAAGTGAAAGAAAATATTATCCATTTTTTTGATCCGGAAAAATATCGATGGACTTCTCTTGCTAAAGAGGATTTTCTAAAACAGTGGTTAGGAATTGCACTATTAGCTGAAGCCAAAGATGATGCGGGTGAAAAGGATTATAACAAAAACATTAAGGAAGAAAACAGGAAAAATACCATTCAATATTTAAGCGCTTTTTGCATACCTGTTATAGCTATTGTTACCGGGTTATTGGCCTTAGTACAGTTGGGGACAAATGCTTTACTTCCGTTTGTCTTTTCTTTGTTAACCCTTGCGGGGACTATCACCGGGGCTTTATTACTTTGGTATGAATTGGATCAACATAACCCCGTATTACAGCAAATCTGTAGCTCCGGTAAAAAGGTAAACTGTGGAGCTATATTACAATCTAAAGCTGCAAAAATTTGGGGTATTAGCTGGAGCGCTATAGGTTTTAGTTATTTCATGGGGGTATTGCTGTTGTTATTGTTTTCTGGCATCACCAATCCTGCTGTTTTGTTTGTGGCATCCTGGCTAAATGTAATAGCTGTACCCTATGTTGTATTCTCTGTTTATTATCAATGGCGTGTAGCCAAACAGTGGTGTATATTGTGCTTATGTGTGCAGGGCTTATTGGTGTTGCAGCTGGCAACTACACTTTTGGGCGGCTGGCATACTTTACTATCATTTAGCACCATTGAACCTGGATTGATCATTTCAACTTTAACGGCCCTTGTTATCCCATTTATCGTTACCACGTTGTTAGTGCCTGCTTTTCAAAAAGTTAAAGAAAGTAAACGGATTAATACCGAACTGCAAAAGTTAAAACATAACCGGGAGATATTTGGAGCTTTACTGCAAAAACAAAAAGGAATAACCGGAAACACCGAAGGCCTGGGTATAGTTCTAGGCAATCCGAATGGCGTTTATAAGCTAATTAAAGTATGTAGCCCTTATTGCGGGGCCTGTGTGCGGGCCCATGAGCCTATGGAAAGACTGCTGCATAACAATGATGACCTGCAAATACAAATCATATTTACTGCTACCAATAAAGAAGGCGACCATACAGCGCCTCCCGTAAAGCATTTATTAGCCATAGCCGGAAAGAATGATGAAGTATTAACGAAACAAGCGTTAGACGATTGGTATATAGGGGGGAAAGGAGATTATGAGGCTTTTGCTAAAAAGTATCCGATGAATGGAGAGTTAAAACTGCAAAATGATAAAGTAGAAGCCATGACCCAATGGTGCAATAAAACAGATATAGTCTATACACCTACGTTTTTTGTGTCGCTCTCTGAAAACAATGATGAAGAGGTAACAAGATACTATCAATTACCTGAGGTATATAATGTGGCTGATTTGCAATATTTCTTTTCTGTATAAAATAGCTATTCGTAATGTATCGGATAATATAAAAAGGAGGTAACCTGATCAGCAACTCACATGATTGTCCCTAATGCTTCTGGGATTAATAAAAAGAAGCAAAAACCATTAACCAATACAATTTATAAAACAATGAAAAAACTAAAATTAAAAGCACAGGAATTAAACGCTAATGAAGTACTTAGCAGAACACAATTAAAAAAAATATCGGGTGGTGGCAGTAGTTGTATTAAGGATGGTGATGCCTGTGGATTTTTTACACCATGCTGTAACGCTTGTCTTCCAACATTCTCCTGTGGTAAATACGCATAAACCGAAAATAGAAGAGTAAGACTATTGCCTACGAAAAACGGTTGAGCCAAAACTTGGCCGTTTTTCTCCTATAATTTGCTCATAAACAGAAGACAATCTTTCACTTATTTACAAATTTTAGTGTACAGATAGATACTGGGAAAGTTTGCCTTTCAATACAAATAACCAAGTGTATGGGTATGTAATAAGGGTGCACTGATACAAAAGTAGCCCAAAGTATTAAATGTTCCGACGCTTCATAAAAGAAGCAAAAAATCATTACCCAATTTAACTTATAAAGCAATGAAAAAACTAAAATTAAAAGCATTGGGATTAAATGTTAATGAAGTGCTTACCAGAGCACAATTAAAAAAAGTATCAGGGGGTGGTAGTAGTTGCGTTAAAGACGGTGAAGCTTGTTCGTTTTTTAATAATCCACCATGTTGTGGTATTTGTATTGCATCCGTTTGTGGCCGTCCTCCGGCATAGGCCAAAACAGAGGGTCAGGCAATTACTTGCAAAAAGCGGTTGAACCAAAATTTGACCGTTTTATTTTCATAACTATTTTGTAAGAGCGAATCTTGCATTTCGAAATAAAACTATTTTATGAGGAGACTAACGAGTGTCGCCATTTGCGCTTTTTTACTATTGTTTATAGTTCGGGCAAATGCCCAGAATAACAGTCAGGCCTTCCTGATCAAAGGAACTATAAATGTTATAGACTCGGGCGTAGTGCGCATGTTTTCAACTGATGGAAGTAGTGTAGCAGATAGCTCAGTCATTGTAAACGGCCAATTTATTATGCGGGGAAAAATTGGTTTGCCAGAGAGGCGGATATTTAAGATTGCTCCGGGCAATTGGTCGCTTCAGGCATTTGTTGAAGATACGGTGATAACATTTGCCATTGATACCACCGGTGCTCAACGCTATAATTATAAAACAGCGCATGGAAACGATTCTTATGCATTGATATGGGAAATTAAACAAACCGGATCAAAAATGGCAGATGTGTATGCCCAATATCAAAAGGAAACCGGCCAAACCAATTTTATTTCGCTTTTGAAAAAGCTTAAAGCCGTTAAGACCAATGCCGACGCGGCAAATATCAAGATCGAACTGGATTCTATGAGAAAACCTATGCTTGCAAGACAAAAAGCGTGGATTGAAAACTACATTAATCAATATCCTGCATCCATAGCTGGCGTTTACATGTTTAATGAGTTTTATCATTTAGCATTTCATGATGCACCATTAACTTACTTACAGCCTTTTGTTAACCGGTTTTCGGGTCCGGCAAAGGCTTCTGTTTATTATCAGCAGCTAACCCGTGCAGTGGCCGATTTGAAAAATGTGAAGGTAGGTAGCCTGGCACCGGATTTTACACTGCAAAAAAGAGATAAAAGTAAATTTACACTTTCTGCAATGCGTGGAAGTTTTACGATGATAGATTTTTGGGCGAGCTGGTGTGTGCCTTGCAGAAAGGCTATCCCTAACTGGAAAAAAGTATATGCCAAATATCATCAAAAAGGCTTTACTATCGTAAGTGTATCTGGCGATAGATATTGGAAGGATTGGCTGCCCGCGCTGGATAAAGAACAAATGCCTTGGACACAAGTCATAGATGAATTTCCTTCTAAAAATTCAGCGGCCCGGGTAAATGATTTATATAGAACACCCTCTTTGCCTTTTTATGTGTTGCTGGATAAAGAAGGGAAAGTGATTTTAGCTTCGGATAATGAAGATGCCATGATGAAAAAAATAGATGAGGTTTTGCAGTAGTGTGATTCTGGTAGATTGTTGTCTGATCTTAATATTCTTTAATTTTTATAATACTTCCTTATATACAAAATGCTTAAAGAAAAAGAAAGAGCTGATAATACAATGAAAGCTATTCCTGCTTTTATTATCAACTTAAAGAATAGGGTAGATCGTAAAGAACATATTTTAAAAGAATTTGCCGGTCGCTCTGAATTTACTATTCATGTTGTGGAAGCCTGTAAGCACAAAATTGGAGCTATTGGCTTATGGAATACAATCAGGCACATCCTACAAAATTTAGTGAGCGAAAATGATGAATATGTGCTGATCTGTGAAGATGATCATCAGTTTACGGATTCTTATTCAAAAGAGTTGTTGTTTGATAGTATAGCCCGTGCCCGTGCTAAAAATGCAGATATATTGTTAGGAGGCATAAGTTGGTTTAAAGGTATTGTGCAAATTGAGGATTCTTTATTCTGGGTGAAAAATTTTAATGGAACACAATTTCTGATCATATTCAAAAAGTTTTTTGTCCCATTGCTGGATGCCAACTTTAATGATAATGATAGTGCTGATTTTAAAATATCGGAGCTTACCGGGAATCAATTTCTTATACACCCTTTTATTTCTGTGCAAAGGGATTTTGGATATTCTGACGCTACATCTAATAACAACCAGGAAGGGCATGTTGAAAAGCTATTTGAAACAAGTTCAGAATGGGTTCAGAATCTGAAAAATGTTACTTCGTATTATGAAAATATTAACCTCCAAGTTGGAGGTGAAAGCGATGAAGATGCCTATTATAATTTAATCATCCCAACTTATGTTATTAATCTGCGTGAAAGAACAGACAGACTTGAGCATATAGAAAAGCAATTTAAAGGGAGGTCAGAGTTTGATATAACTATTGTAGAGGCTTGCACACATGATATAGGTTCTGTAGGCTTGTGGCAAAGTATCAGAAAGATTATTAACCTAGCAATGGAAAACGACGATGACGTGATAATTATATGCGAGGACGATCATGAGTTTACGGAGTATTACTCCAAAGAGTATTTGATAAAAAACATAATAGAGGCCCACGCACAGGGAATAAATTACTTATCAGGTGGCAGTAGCTATACTGACAATGAAATACTTATTGCCAATAATAGATTTTGGGTAAGCAATTGCCTGGCCACACAGTTTATTATTCTTTATAAAAGTTTTTTCCAACAAATTATTGATGAACCTTTTGATGATGAAGTCATTGCCGACCGATTGCTCTCTGAAATGACAAGCAAAAAAATGGTACTGTATCCATTTGTTTCCAGACAACGTGATTTTGGATATTCAGATGTTACAGAGATTCATAATGAAAATAAAAATTTGATTAACAGATTATTTGAGGAGAGTAATAAAAAATTAAATACAATCTACGCTGCGCATCAAAAATATAATTCAGTTGATATATAGATTAATGTAGAAAATAAAAACTTTTGGATCCGGCGCCCGCCGGATTTTTGGTTTTACAGGTATAGCAAAATACCCTCCAGAAATGTTGAAAACTTTTTGGTGGTAAAAAGTGGTAGAAAGTGGTAAAAGTACCTTACTTTTACTCATTATATTATGCCATAGTCTTAAAATGTCCTATTTAACCGGTGAATTTGAATGTAAGCTGGATCCTAAATCAAGGATGATGATACCTGCTGGGCTCAAAAAAAAGCTTCCTGAAGCTGAAACTGAGGGCCTGGTGATCAATCGCGGATTCAAAAATTACCTGGTTATTTATACTAAAACAGAATGGGACAAAAGATTGGATGAACTGAGCAAACTTAACGAATACGAGGAAGATAACATAGAGTTTATCAGATATTTCACCCGTGGCGCTACCGAGCTTTCGCTTGATGCTGCCGGCAGGGTGTTGTTGCCGAAGTTTTTGCTGGATTATGCAGGTATAAAAAATGATGTAGTGCTGGCCTGTCAGTTAAATAAAATTGAGGTTTGGGATGCGGAGGCGCATAAAGCCGCGTTCTCCAATGAGCCGCAAAACTTTAGCGCATTAGCGCAGCGGGTTATGGGTAATAAAGCAAGGAGGGGTGATGAGTGAGTATCATGTACCGGTAATGCTCAATGAATGTATTGAGGGACTTGCCATTAAAAAGGACGGCACTTATGTGGATGTTACTTTTGGTGGTGGTGGCCACTCGCGTGAGATATTAAAACATCTGGGCCCCGAAGGTACTTTGCTGGCTTTTGATCAGGATGCCGATGCGCAGCAGAATTTGATTGAGGATAAGCGTTTTGTATTTGTTGATCAAAATTTTCGCTATCTCAAAAACTTTTGCCGCTTACATGGCGCTATTCCGGTTGATGGTATACTGGCCGATCTTGGTGTTTCGTCATATCAGTTTGATCAGGCCGAACGGGGTTTTTCGATCCGGTTTGATGCCGAGTTGGATATGCGGATGAACCAGCTGGGCGAGCTTACTGCCAAGGATGTAGTCAATAACTATACAGTAGCCGAACTGCACCGCATTTTTGGTATTTACGGTGAAATACAGAACGCGAAATCGCTGGCCGAAACCATCGCGACGGCTCGTTTAAATGCACCGATAGTAACTATCGCCGATCTGAAAAATGCGATCAGTAACCGTATCCCCCGGGGTAAGGAAAATAAATACCTGGCACAAGTGTTCCAGGCATTACGCATTGAGGTTAACCAGGAGCTAGAAGCATTGAAAGAGTTTTTGGTTCAGTCGGCAGAGGTGTTGGCTGTTGGCGGCAGATTGGTGGTGATGTCATACCATTCACTGGAAGACAGGCTGGTAAAAAACTTCATCGCCAAAGGCAAATTCAGTGGCGAGGTGGAAAAGGATTTTTACGGTAATAACAATAAACCATTGGATGCGGTAAGCCGTGGAGCTATAACAGCATCGGATGAGGAAATAAAGAATAATAACAGAGCACGGAGCGCTAAATTAAGGATAGCTGTAAAAAAATGACTAATCGTTTACGTACAGAAATTCAGGACGAAGAATTAGAACAGGATATTATCGTGGAGGAAAAACCTGCGCGCGAAATCCAGGACAATCTTTTTACCCAATTTTTTGCCAAAGGCTTTATTACCAAAGAAACAGCCACAGGTGCTTTGCCCTTTATTATGTACATAGCCCTGTTGGGGATGATTTACATTGGGAATATGCACCTGGCCGAAAAAACGATACGTGACATAGGTGATATTACCAAAGAGGTAAAGGAGCGTGGCTGGGATTACAAAACCGCCAAAGCCGATATGGCCTTTAAAAGTACATTAACCGAGGTTGCTAAGCGTGCCGATACCCTGGGGGTAAGGCAGTCTGTTGAGCCGCCACAAAAGATAACAGTAAAGGAGGAGGATCAGGATGGGAATTAGAACCAACATTCTGCTGCGGGTGTATATCGCTTTCGGGCTGATATTGCTGTTTGCTTTTGCTGTAGTGGTGCAGCTTTGCCGGGTGCAATTTGTGCAGGGCAAAAAATGGAAAGATATGGCTGCCAGTCTATCGGCACAGTATCAAACCGTTGAAGCTGCCCGTGGTAATATTTTTTCTGTAGATGGTAGTCTTTTGGCTACCTCTGTTCCGGAGTATGAGCTGCACATGGATATGCTGGCCGGTGGTATTGCCGAGGACAGTGTGTTTAATGATAACATTGATCAGCTGGCCATGAATCTGTCAAAAATGTATAACGACAGACCGGCCCGCGAATATTCCAGGATATTTCGTGAAGCCCGAAAAGATGGTTCGCGTTATCAGTTGTTAAGACGCAGGGTAAGTTATCAGGAATTAAAAAAGATCAAAGACTTTCCAATCTTCAAAAAAAGGAAGACCAGGAATTGTCTCATCGTGCTGCAGCAAAACAAACGTATACGACCATTTCACTCGTTGGCAGCCCGTACTATTGGTTATAAAAATGAGAATGTTAAAAATGCTGTAGGCCTGGAAGGGGCCTATTCGGCTTATATCAATGGCGAAAACGGACGCAGGTTAATGCAGCGTATCCCCGGTGGAACCTGGATGCCTGTTGATGATGATGAAGAGATAGCCGCCAAAGATGGTGCCGATATCATATCTACCATTAACGTGAATTTTCAGGATGTGGCGCAGGATGCTTTGATGAAGCAATTGATCAAAAGCGAGGCCGATCATGGTTGTGTGGTATTGATGGAAGTAGCTACCGGCGAGGTTCGTGCTATAGCCAACTTTACCCGTACCAAGGAGGGTGATTACGAAGAAAGGATGAACTATGCTATCAGTAACGCTATTGACCCGGGTTCAACCTTTAAGCTGGCATCGTACATGACCTTACTTGATCAGCATAAGATAGATACCAGCACCATTGTTAATGCCGAAGGCGGTAAATATAAATTCCCGAAAGGGCCAACCATCACCGATACCGAGCATGATAATTATGAAATGAGTGTTAAACGCGCGTTCGAAGAGTCGTCAAACGTGGCTGCAGCTAAATTGGTCACCAGATATTATAGCGGCAATCCCTGGGAATACATCAATAAGCTGTATAGCTATCATTTAAATGAAAAGTTGCAGTTGCAAATACGAGGCGAAGGCCAACCGGTGATCAAAAATCCGTCAAACCGTAGCTGGAACAAAAACTATACACTGCCCGAAATGGCCTATGGGTATGAAATGAATTTAACTCCTCTGCAAATGCTGGCTTTTTATAACTCAGTACCTAACAATGGCAGATTGATAGCGCCCTTATTTGTACGTGAGATACGCCGCCTGGGTAATCCTATTGAACAATTTCAGGCACGGGTTATTAATGAGCAGGTATGCTCAGATGTTACAATAGGTAAATTAAAAGGCATGCTGGAAGGCGTGGTGCTTAACGGTACTGCTAAAAACGTAATTAAAAACAAGCTTTATAGTGTAGCTGGTAAAACCGGCACAGCGCAAATAGCCGACGGACGGAAAGGTTATACTGCCCATAAAACATACCAGGCTTCATTTTGCGGTTATTTCCCGGCCGATCATCCTAAATATTCGATGATCGTGGTTATTAATAACCCAACAAAAGGTAATTATCTGGCGGCCCTGGTTGCAGGTCCGGTTTTCAGGGAAGTGGCAGATCGGGTTTATGCCAACGATATGGAGATAAACCAAAGCCCGGCTGAGCACCTGGTGGGTAATACCAGCATGCCAAAAGTAAAGCAGGGTAATTTAAAAGCATTAAAACAGGTGTATACCAAACTGGGTGTAAAACCACTGTATGCTTCGGCAAATGCTGATGCGGGCGGGGTTGATACCAGCAACGGGATCCCTTTTGAAGAAGTAAGATATAAGAACGGCACCGTTCCGGCAGTTACCGGTATGGGTCTTAGTGATGCCCTGTATGTTTTGGGCAATGCGGGTTATAAAGTAACGGTACGCGGCAGCGGCGTAGTAACCACCCAATCGGTTACTGGTGGCAGCCTCATACCAAAAGGATCACGAATAACAATTGAATTACAATGATGTATTTAAGTGATATATTGGATGGATTGGCTTTTACTGAATTACAGGGAAGCGCTGATGTGGAAATTACGTCTGTAACCTTTGATTCGCGCAAAGTTCAGCCCGGTTCATTGTTTGTTGCCGTAAAAGGCACGCTGGTTGATGGTCATGATTATATTGATCAGGCTATTAAAAGTGGTGCCATAGCGGTTATTTGTGAAGATCTGCCTGCACGTACCGTAGCAGAGGTCGACTTTTTGATGGTGGCCGATTCTGGTAAAGCATTAAGCATTGTTGCCGCCAATTTTTATGGCAAACCATCTGAGCAGCTTAAACTGGTTGGCGTTACCGGTACCAATGGTAAAACTACCGTTGCTACTTTGTTATATCAGTTATTCCGAGACCTGGGTTATAAATGCGGTTTATTGTCAACCGTTGAAAATCAGATCAATGATACAGTAATCCCATCAACCCATACCACTCCTGATCCTATTGAGCTGAATAGCTTACTGGCAGATATGGTGGCGCAGGGATGTGATTACTGCTTTATGGAGGTAAGTTCACATGCCATAGCCCAGCACCGTATTGCCAACCTGGTATTTTCTGGTGGGATATTTACCAATCTTACGCATGATCATTTAGATTATCATAAAACGTTCGATAGTTATCTGAAAGCCAAAAAGGCATTTTTTGATGGGCTGCCAAAAACAGCCTTCGCGCTTACCAACAGTGATGATAAAAATGGCGGTGTGATGTTGCAAAACACAGAGGCGCATAAAAAAACGTACGGACTAAAATCAATGGCTGATTATAAGGCCCGCATACTGGAAAATCAGTTTGATGGTTTATTGCTGCACATTGATAGCGAAGAAGTTTGGTTTAAAATGGTGGGTACGTTTAATGCTTACAACCTGTTGGCGGTTTATGCCACAGCCATGCTGCTTGATCAGGATAAAGCAAAAGTATTAACCAGCCTGAGCAAACTGACCGGAGCCGAAGGTCGCTTTGAATATATAGTAGCGCCCAACAAGGTGATAGGCATAGTTGATTATGCCCACACGCCTGATGCTGTGCAAAACGTACTGAGTACCATTCATGATATCCGTAAGGGTAACGAGAAAGTGATCACGGTGATTGGTTGCGGTGGCGACAGGGATAAAACCAAACGCCCTATCATGGCACGTGTAGCCAGCGAATGGAGCGATAAAGTAATATTAACTGCTGACAACCCGCGGTCGGAGGATCCGGACCAGATCATCAAGGACATGGAAGAAGGGGTTGACCCGGCTTTCAAAAGACATACGGTAAGTATTGTTGATCGTCGCGAAGCAATTAAAACAGCATGCATGCTGGCCAATCCGGGCGATATTATACTGGTAGCCGGTAAAGGGCATGAGAAATATCAGGAAATAAACGGAGTGAAAAATCACTTTGATGATATGGAAGAACTGGAAGCGCAGTTTAAATTAATGTCATAGATGTGCAGATTTCAGATGTGCAAATGTGCAGACGAGAATGAAAAAATGAATGGATTGAAATAATAAAAATGGATGAGAAACCTAATCTGATAGTTGACCTGACATTTAAGTTTTCTTTGAAGATAATAAGCTTTACAGAAAAACTGGAAACTCAAAAGAAGTTTAATATGGCAAATCAGCTTTTTAGAAGCGGTACATCAATCGGAGCTAATGTTTGTGAAGCACAGGGGGCACAGAGTAAGGTTGATTTTAAACACAAATGTAAAATAGCTTATAAGGAAGCGGAAGAAACAAGGTACTGGTTAAAATTATGTCAGCAAGCAGAAAGTTACCCATTTGAACAAGGAATGCTTGACGATATACAGTCAATAGTTAAAGTTTTAGGGAAGATAATTGCATCAACCAATTAATATAAGTTAACAAGTAACGATAAGAAATAATCAAAACATAAAACCGCAAGTCTGCACATCTAAAATCTGCGAATATATCATTTGCACATTTGAAATCTGCACATCTGCACATTGAAAAAAGGATGTTATATTATTTATTTACATATCTAAGTAAAAACTACAGTATTCCGGGAGCGGGGGTATTTCAGTATATCACTTTCCGTACGGCTTTGGCTGTAATAACATCATTGTTGATCACTACGGTATATGGCCGCCGGTTGATCGATTACCTGCGTTTTAAACAAGTTGGTGAAACAGTACGGAACCTGGGTCTGGAAGGCCAAATGCAAAAATCTGGTACGCCTACTATGGGTGGTATCATCATTTTATTAGGTATCCTGATCCCTACTTTGTTGTTTGCCAAATTGGGTAACGTATATATTATCCTGATGCTGATCACTACGGTATGGTTGGGAGCTATCGGCTTTCTGGATGATTATATCAAAGTTTTCAGAAAGAATAAAGAGGGCCTGGCAGGCAGGTTTAAGATCATTGGTCAGGTAGGGCTTTCGCTCATCATCGGCTGGACAATGTATTTCAATACCGACATTGTGATCAGGCAGGAAGTGAAGCTACCCGTAAAGGTTGATGCCCCGGTTGAGTTCCACATGAAAAGAGATGTGCCGGTTTATACACAGGATGTACGGTCGACAAAAACCACCATGCCTTTTTATAAGAACAATGAGTTTGACTATGCCAAGGTGCTCAAATTTCTTGGGCCGGGTTATGAGCAATACGGACTGGTAGTATTCCTGTTTTTTGTCATACTGATCATCACTTTTATATCAAACGGAGCAAACATTACCGATGGTATCGACGGATTGGCGACAGGAACTTCGGCCATTATAGGGATTACGCTGGCTCTACTGGCTTATGTATCCGGTAACATTGCCATGGCCGATTACCTGAACATCATGTTTTTACCCAACTCGGGCGAGCTGGTAATATTTGCCGGTGCATTTGTGGGGGCTTGCGTAGGCTTTTTATGGTACAACTCCTATCCTGCGCAGGTGTTCATGGGCGATACCGGCAGTTTAGCCATCGGTGGTATCATTGCTGTTTTTGCTATTGTGATACGTAAAGAGTTATTGCTCCCGGTACTATGCGGTGTATTCCTGATCGAGAATATATCGGTGATTATGCAGGTGGGCTGGTTTAAATACACCAAGAAAAGGTCGGGCGAAGGCAAGCGGATATTTTTAATGGCGCCGCTGCATCACCATTACCAGAAAAAAGGGTTCCATGAAGCCAAGATCGTAACCCGATTCTGGATCATTGGGATACTGCTGGCTATTATAACGATCATAACATTGAAGCTGAGATAGATTTTAGAAGCAAGAGATAAGAATCAAGATATAAGACAAAAAATATATAGTGTAATAGAATAATGAATCAGTCGGAACATATAACTCAAAACTCACCACTCACCACTCAAAGGCTGACCATTCTCGGCGCTGGCGAAAGCGGTGTGGGTGCGGCATACCTTGCCCAACAGCAGGGGTATGATGTTTTTGTTTCGGATTTTGGTGCTATTGCCGATAACTATAAAAAACAACTGAAGGACTGGAAGATCCGCTTTGAGGAGAACCAGCATACCGAGACAGAAATATTGAACGCGGTTGAAGTGATTAAAAGTCCGGGGATACCTGACAAAGCACCTATTGTTAAAAAGCTTAAAGAAAAAGGTGTTCCTGTTATATCCGAGATAGAGTTTGCAGGCAGGTATTGCGATGCCAGGATCATTGGCATCACGGGCTCAAACGGGAAAACCACTACCACCAGCTTAACTTATCATATCCTTAAAAACGCGGGATTAAATGTGGGTTTGGCAGGTAACATTGGTAAAAGCTTTGCCTACCAGGTGGCTACTGAAAAATTTGAATATTATGTGTTGGAGCTAAGCAGCTTTATGCTGGATGATATGTACCGGTTTAAGGTTGACATTGCTGTTTTGCTCAATATTACGCCTGATCATTTAGACAGGTATGATTACAAGCTGGAAAACTACGCGGCATCAAAATTCCGTGTTACACAGAATCAAACAGCGGCCGATTATTTTATTTATTGCGCCGATGATCCGGAAACCATCAAGGGGATGGCCGGGCGTACGTTTGAAGCGCAGCAATTACCCTTTTCAATTGAAACTACGATTAAACCGGGAGCATATCTCGAAAACGACAATATTGTCATCAACACACAACAAGAACATTTTCAAATGTCAATTAAAGAATTAGCCCTGCAGGGCAAGCACAACATTTACAACTCCATGGCATCAGGTATTGTATCAAAGGTGCTGGAGCTGCGCAACGAAACGATGAGAGAGAGCATGGGCAACTTTAAAAACATCGAGCACCGGCTGGAGTCGGTTGGTAAAATTTCGGGCATTAGTTTTATTAATGACTCTAAAGCTACCAACGTTAACTCAACCTGGTACGCGTTGGAAAGCATGACTACAGATGTGGTATTGATCCTGGGTGGTGTTGACAAAGGGAACGACTACAGTATGTTGAAACAGCTGGTAAAGCAAAAGGTAAAAGCTATTGTGTGTTTAGGCAAGGATAACAAACGTATCCATGATGCCTTTGAAGATGATGTGGAAGTGATCGTGAACACAGGCTCGGCACAGGAAGCCGCGCAGGTGGCGTTTCACCTGGCCGAAAAAGGCGATACCGTATTGTTATCACCGGCATGCGCCAGTTTTGATCTGTTTAAAAATTATGAAGATCGCGGTAATCAATTTAAAGCCGCGGTAAGGGAATTATAGGTAAAGAGGCCCATAGACTATGGTCAATAGTCCATGGAAAAAGAAAAGAAGATCTATGGACTATCGACTATGATCCATGGACAAAAAAAGTAAAAAGTAAGGAAATGCACAGGATACTCAGTAATACAAAAGGCGACCGCTGGATATGGCTTATAGTCATATTGCTTTCTGTTATATCCCTGTTGGCGGTATACAGTTCAACCGGTACGCTGGCTTATAAGCGAGGCGTTGGGGTCGAGTCGATCCTGATGAAGCACCTGGCTATGGTGGTAGGCGGTATCGCGCTGATGTATATCTCGCACAAGCTCGATTATCGTTACTACGCCGGTATTTCCAAGATCATGATGATCGTGACTATACCCCTGTTGTTATACACATTGTTGTTCGGTAGCCACATCAATAACGCCAGCCGGTGGATCAATATCCCGGTAATCGGTCTGAGTTTCCAGACATCCGATTTGGCTAAGCTGGCTTTGATCACTTACCTGGCACGTACACTATCGCGGAAGCAGGAAAATATTAAGGATGTTAAAGAATCCTTTCTGCCCATCATGGGTTCTGTTTGCCTGGTGTTTATACTTATTGCGCTGGCCAACTTGTCGACCGCGCTGATGTTGTTTGGTGTAAGTATTTTACTGTTGATTATCGGTCGTATCAGCATTAAACAGATAGCGGTGGTTTGCGCGGCAGGTTTTATATTGTTAATGGGAGTTTTGTTCTTAGGGCCACGCCGCCATATGTATGCTACCCGTGTAAGCACGTTCTTACATCCGGAACAGGCTAAGCCGGATAAATCATTCCAGTCTGACCATGCTAAAATAGCTATCGCCAGCGGCGGATTATTTGGCAAAGGTCCGGGTAACAGTACCGAAAGAAATTATCTGCCAGAGTCCTACTCCGACGAAATATACGCCATTATTATTGAGGAGTATGGACTTGTAGGCGGGTTTGCCTTAATAGGCATTTACCTGTTTTTACTCTACAGGTGTATAAAAATTGTGACGAAGGCTCCAAAGGCGTTTGGGGCGTTACTGGCCTGCGGTTTAAGTTTTAGCTTAACCATACAGGCGTTTGCCAATATGGCGGTGGCAGTAGGTTTGGGTCCGGTAACCGGGGTGCCTTTACCTTTTGTGAGTATGGGTGGTACATCGATATTATTTACCAGTGTGGCGTTTGGTATCATATTATCGGTTAGTCGTGATATTGAAGAGCCAAAGAAAGTAGTGGTAGGAGAGATCAGGACGGCCTGAGGTTAATTAGTGAATTATTGATTTAGTGAATTAGTGAGTTGGGGGTTTAGAATTTAGTTTTTAGAGTTTATAAAAAAATGGCAAAGAGAATAATCATCAGCGGTGGCGGAACAGGAGGACATATCTTCCCGGCTATTGCTATTGCCAATGCTTTAAAAAATATTGATCCAACTATCGAGATATTGTTTGTTGGCGCTAACGGGCGTATGGAGATGGAGAAAGTTCCGGCGGCTGGTTATAAGATCATTGGTCTGGATATTCAGGGTATACAACGAAAATCAGTTTGGAAAAACGTGATGTTCCCCATCAAGCTGATGAACAGTGTGCGCCGGGCGCTTAAAATTATTAAGGATTTTAAACCTGATGCCGCGGTTGGTGTTGGGGGTTATGCTTCGGGGCCGTTGTTATATGCGGCATCGCTGAAAAATATTCCTTACCTCATACAGGAGCAAAATTCGTATGCTGGTATTACCAATAAATGGCTGGGTAAAAACGCTCAGAAAATATGTGTGGCCTTTGATGGTATGGATAAGTTCTTCCCTACCGAAAAAATTATTAAAACGGGTAATCCCATCCGCCGCGATTCGGTGAACGTGGCAGGCAAACATATGCAGGCACTGGAGCTGTTTAAGCTTTCTGCATTTAAAAAAACAGTATTAATAACCGGTGGAAGTCTTGGAGCGCGTACGCTAAATAACAGTATAGCCCTTGGTTTAGATAAATTGATTGCTGCCGATGTGCAGGTAATATGGCAAACAGGCAAGTTCTATTATAAACAAATCATTGAACAATTAGGTGAAGATCATCATCCGGACGTGAAGATCAGGGAGTTTTTAACCCGTATGGATCTGGCTTATGCCGCTGCCGATATCATTATATCACGCGCCGGTGCAGGTACCATTGCCGAGTTGTGCATGGTTAAAAAGCCGGTGATCCTGGTGCCTTCTCCCAATGTGGCCGAAGACCATCAGACTAAAAATGCGCTGGCACTGGTAGAGGAAGATGCGGCAATTTTTCTGGCCGACAGGGATGCCGAAGAAAAGCTGGTTGATAAAGCAATTGAATTATTAAACGACAGGAATTTACAAAAGAAATTAGGTACTAATATTGGTAAAATGGCTATGCCAGATGCCGACGAAGTTATTGCACGTGAATTATTAAAAATAACAATAAACAACAACAATTAAAATTATGGTCCTCCTTCTCCCAAAAAGAGGAGGGCCTTTTTTAAAATCAAAACAATGGAGCTACATAACATCAAAAGAGTTTACCTCATAGGTATAGGCGGCATCGGGATGAGCGGCCTGGCTCGTTATTTCCATCATTTAGGGTGTGTTGTTTGTGGTTATGATAAAACGTCGACGGATCTGACCAATGATCTGCACAACGAAGGCATACAAACTATTTTTGATGACCGGTCTGATTGGATCCCGATGAGTTTTCAGCAGCTCAGTAATGATACCCTTATTATTTATACACCGGCCGTTCCTAAGGATTCGGTTATATTAAACTATTTTAAAAATAAGGGGTTTGAGTTGTTCAAGCGCTCGCAGGTTTTAGGTTTGATCAGTAAAAGCTCCTTTACCATAGCGGTTGCGGGTACGCATGGCAAAACTACCACCTCAACTATGGTAGCGCATATCTTGAAAGATTCGGGTAATGATTGCTCGGCATTTTTAGGGGGTATATCATCCAATTACCAAAGCAATGTGCTGTATGGCAAAAGCAACGTGATGGTGGTAGAGGCCGATGAATATGACCGTTCGTTCCTCACCCTGTTTCCGGATGTAGCTATCATCACATCGATGGATGCAGATCACCTGGATATTTATGGTGATCATGCTCATTTGACTGAGTCGTTCCAACTGTTTGCTTCGCAAATAAAAAGCGGCGGTACACTGGTTCATAAAAAAGGATTGCCTTTGGATACCGGCTATACTTATGCCCTTAGTGATGCTACCGCCGATGCGCATGCGGCTAACGTACGGATCGAGAACGGTGATTTTTATTTCGATTTCATCAATGCCGATGTTACTATTCCTGATATCAGAATGGGTATAGCCGGCACGCATAATGTGGAGAACGCGGTTGCGGCTATCGAGGCTGTGTTGCGGTTGGATATCAATACCGATGCTATTAAAAGCGCATTGGGGTCTTTCAAAGGAGTTAAGCGCCGGTTTGAATATATTGTAAAAATACCAGAGCATATTTATATTGATGATTATGCGCATCACCCTGAGGAATTAAGGGCATGCATATCCTCAGTAAAAAAACTGTATCCAAACAAAAAGCTGACTACCATTTTTCAGCCCCATTTATATACCCGTACACGTGATTTTGCCGAAGGCTTTGCCGAAGTGCTGGATATGGTTGACGAGTTGATCATGCTGGATATTTATCCGGCACGTGAATTGCCTATAGAGGGCGTTAATTCAGAAATGCTGCTGAACAGAATGGAGTTACAAAATAAACGGAAACTAAGCAAACAGCAAGCGCTGGATGCAGTAGCCAATGAAAAGCCCGAATTGTTACTGACCGTAGGGGCTGGTGATATTGATACTTTGGTTCACTCTTTAAAAGAAATATTGGGTAATGGATAGGAAACTCATTTGGAGGCGTGTGTTGATTATATCTGCCTGGGTAATTTGCCTGGGTGGCCTTATCACGCTTATGAGTTTTATTCAAATAAAAAAGGCCAGTGTTCTTTGCACCGCTGTAAAAGTTAATATACCCGGCAGTCAGTATTTTATTGATAAGCAGGAGGTCGACCAGATCTTGCAAACCAACAGTCATACATTGATAGGGCGCAGGCTGGAAGGGATCGATATACAGGACCTGGAAAACAAGTTAAGGGCGAATCCATTTATTGAATTTGCCAAGGTTTATACCGAAATGGATGGTGTTTTAAGGGTCGAGGTAAGTCAGCGTCAGCCTATACTGCGTATCATGAACCATTATGATATGGATTTTTATGTTGACCAGCATGGTTTAAAGATCCCGCTGTCGCCAAATTTTACCGCCAGGGTACTGGTGGCCAATGGTTTTATAGACGAGTTGTTTACCAACCATGTGGATTCATTGCATACCAAATTGGCCAAGGACCTGTTCCTTACCGCCGATTTTATCCGCAAAGACTCTTTATGGGACGCGCAGATAGCACAGCTGTATGTCAATAAAGACCATGAAATTGAACTGATCCCGCGGGTAGGAAGTCAAAGGATCTTGATCGGTAATGCCGATTCGCTGCAGGTAAAATTTGCTAACCTGATAGCGTTTTATAAACAGGTATTACCAAAAGTGGGCTGGGATAAATACAGCACTATAAACATAAAATACTCCGGCCAGGTGGTTGGTATTAAAAATGAAAATATGAAAGCAGATTCGATCAAGGCAAGTAAGGCCAAAAGCCTGAAGCCCGATTCTGTAAAAATGGAAAAGGATACATCTCAAATAAATTAGGAATATGGACAAAAGCTCAACTCAAGACAAAAGTTCGCCAATTGTAGTAGGATTGGATATCGGAACGACTAAAATATGTGCCATTGTTGGGCGCAGGAGCAAGAACGGGAAGATTGAGGTATTAGGAATTGGCAAGGCCGAATCTGCGGGTGTTACCCGTGGTATGGTATCAAATATTGATAAAACAGTACAAGGGATCTCCCAGGCGGTTGATGTGGCCGGGGCGCAATCCAATGTAGATATCAAAGTAGTATTTGTGGGTATAGCAGGTCAGCATATCAAAAGCCTGCAGCACCGCGGATTGATAACCCGTCGTGACCTGCAATCAGAAATTGGTCGTAAGGATATTGATAAACTCATTGAGGATATGTACAACCTGGTGATGCCTCCGGGCGAGGAGATCATCCACGTGTTGCCGCAGGAGTTTACGGTAGATAACGAGCCGGGTATCAAAGATCCGATTGGTATGGCTGGCGTGCGCCTGGAAGCAAACTTCCACATCATATCAGGCCAGGTTACGGCTATTAAAAATATTGTAAAATGCGTTAACAAGGCCAGCTTGGATAGTCAGGATCTGATCCTGGAACCATTGGCTTCTTCCGAGTCGGTATTGAGCGAAGAGGAAAAAGAAGCAGGTGTGGTATTGGTGGATATTGGTGGTGGTACTACCGACGTGGCCATATTCCACGAAGGTATTATCCGTCATACCGCGGTGATCCCATTTGGTGGTAACAGCGTAACCGAAGATATCCGCGAGGGTTGTTCTGTGATGCGTAACATAGCCGAGCAGTTAAAAGTAAGGTTTGGATCGGCCCTGGCTGATGAAAATAAAGAGAACGAAATTGTTTGTGTACCCGGTTTACGTGGCCGCGAACCCAAAGAGATCTCTGTAAAAAACCTGGCTTATGTAATACAGGCCCGCATGGAAGAAATTGTAGAGCATGTGTACTACGAGATTAAATCATCAGGTTACGAGAAAAAACTGATAGCCGGTATTGTAATAACCGGTGGTGGCGCTCAATTGAAACACCTGCGCCAACTGGTGGAGTTTGTTACCGGGCTGGATTGCCGTGTAGGTTACCCAACAGAGCACCTGGCCAAAAACGAAGTGTTGCCGAAAAATATTTATGAGGAGCTGCAGAGCCCAACCTTTGCAACAGGTATTGGCTTGCTGATAAAAGGTATCCAGAAAACGGAATACATGACCGCGGCGCCTGCAACAGATACAAGAACAGAAAAACCAAAATACGAGCCCAAAAAAGAAGGCGGTTTGTTTGACAGGTTGCTGAAAAAAAGCATCACATTTATAAAGGATGACATAAATGATGAGGATTTTTTGAAGTAATTATTCACATAAAGCAACTTTTCCACATTATTGACAATTGTGGAAAACCTTTGTGGAAAAAGTACTATTATTACGATGGTAAAATCTAAATATTGGTTGAATCACATATAGCTGAAAACGAAGATTATGCAGTTTGAGATGTTAAAAGAAAAATCGTCAATCATCAAAGTAATTGGTGTTGGCGGTGGCGGCGGTAACGCGGTGAACCATATGTACAGGCAGGGAATTACCGGTGTTGACTTTATAATTTGCAACACTGATGCCCAGGCGCTGGAGTTAAGTCCTATACCAAACAAGGTACAGTTGGGCGCAAGTCTTACTGAAGGAATGGGTGCCGGTTCAATACCCGAGGTGGGCAAAAACTCAGCTATTGAGAATATCGACGATATTAAGCAGATGCTGGGTGTTAATACCAAAATGTTGTTTATTACAGCTGGTATGGGTGGTGGTACAGGTACAGGCGCAAGCCCGATCATTGCCAAAGCAGCCCGCGAAATGGATATATTAACGGTAGGTATCATTACTACCCCGTTTTCATTTGAAGGTAAACGCCGTAAAATGCAGGCCGATGCCGGTTTGGAAGAGCTGAAAAAATATGTCGATTCGTTCCTGGTGATATCGAATGACAGATTACGCCAGATCTTCGGCAACTTAACCATGAGCTCAGCCTTTGCACAGGCCGATAATATATTAACAACAGCCGCTAAAGGCATAGCCGAGATCATTACCTTACCGGGTTATATCAACGTTGACTTTAAGGATGTGCGCACCGTAATGAAAGATAGCGGTGTATCTATCATGGGCAGTTGCTCTGCCGAAGGCGAGAACCGTGCTTTAAAAGCGGTTGAAGGCGCACTGGCATCACCGTTGTTAAAAGATAATGAGATTGAAGGCGCACGATATATATTGCTGAACATCAGCTCTGGTATACATGAAGTAACCATGGATGAGGTAAGCATCATTACCGATTACATACAGGAAGAAGCTGGTTTAGCTGCCGACCTGATATGGGGTAATTGCGTGGATGATAACCTGGGCGACCAACTATCGGTTACCATCATAGCTACCGGTTTCCAAACCAAGGATGAGCGCGAAAAAGAGAACAGCAACAAAAAGATCATTTCTATGCTGGAGCCTGAGGCTAAACCTTTGGTAAAACCGGTAAATGAATTTATCAACCCGGTTAAAGTTACCGCTACTGCCGAGCCTTATATTAAACCAAAGGATGAGCCAAAACAAACCGGCTTGTTTGATATGTTTGCCGCCCGCGCTGAAGAAAAGGAAGAAGTGGTGATGAGATATAACCTGGATGAAGAGGAAGCTGAAGAGGATAACGAACCGGATACCGCTGGTTTCACTTTTAAAATGAGTGAGCCTGAATCATACGCGCCGGTTAAAGAAGAAAGAATGCCTGAGCCACCAGCTCCCGCTCCTGAACCGGAGCCTGTAGTAGGTGCCGATGATCATAAAACAAATGAATCTATCGAGGAGCAACTGAAAAAATCGCGCGAGCGTATTATGAGGTTGAAAGACCTAAGCATGAAATTGCGCAGTGGTAATATACAAGAGCTGGAAAATGTACCGGCCTACAAACGCAAGGAAATAGCGTTACAGGAAACCCCGCAATCTGACGAAAGCCAGATCTCGAGGTTTAGCCTGATGCCGGATAACGAAGGTAATACCGAGATTCGCAAAAATAACTCTTTCCTGCATGATAATGCGGATTGAGATTATGGAGCAAGGATAAAAAGATAAAGGAACAAGGATTGAAAGCCTTAGTAATTAAAAGCAGGAAAGCTATCACAGAAATAATTCTTAGATAACTTTCCTGTTCTTGTTTAAAGGAATATAGGTTTTCGAGTCTTGATTCCTGACTCTAATAGTCTTGATTCTTTCACCCAAGTTATAACCTATTCTAAAAAGTTATAGCTATTGCTGCGAGCCGAATAAACGGCTATATTTGTATTTTAAAATACTATCTACAAAAGCGTACTATTTTGGATCTATTTGATAAAATAACGAAAAGTTTGGGCGGCCCTATCGGTCAGCACCAAAAATGGTCACACGGTTATTTTTCATTCCCTAAACTGGAAGGAGAGATCGGCCCGCATATGCAATTTAACGGCAAAGAACATTTGGTTTGGAGCCTGAATAATTACCTGGGTTTAGCCAATCACCCCGAAGTAAGGGAAGCCGACGCGAAAGCCGCTGCCGATTATGGTATGGCTTACCCGATGGGTGCTCGTATGATGTCTGGTAACTCCATTCATCACGAAGAGCTGGAAAACAACCTGGCATCTTTTGTAGGTAAAGAAGCAGCTTTTTTATTGAACTACGGTTACCAGGGTATGGTATCCATTATAGATGCACTGGTTGACAGGAACGACGTTATTGTTTATGATGCCGAATCGCACGCTTGTATCATTGATGGTGTGCGTCTGCATATGGGCAAACGTTTTGTTTATCAGCATAACGATGTAGAAAGCTGCGAAAAGCAACTGGAACGTGCTACACGTCTGGCTGAGCAAACCGGTGGCGGTATCTTGCTGATCACCGAAGGCGTATTTGGCATGTCGGGTGTTCAGGGCAAGTTGAAGGAAATTATAGAACTTAAAAAGAAATACGATTTCCGTTTACTGGTTGATGACGCGCATGGTTTTGGTACCATGGGTAAAACCGGTGCCGGTACGCATGAAGAGCAGGGTTGCATTGACGGGGTTGATGTTTATTTTGCCACCTTCGCTAAATCAATGGCCGGCATTGGCGCTTTTGTAGCAGCTGATGAGCAGATCATTCATTTCTTGCGTTATAATATGCGTTCGCAAACTTTTGCCAAAGCGCTGCCTATGCCTATGGTAATGGGTTTGAAGAAACGTTTCGAAATGCTGAAATCACAGCCTGAGCTGCGTGAAAAACTTTGGCTGATCGCTTCTACCTTGCAAAAAGGTTTAAAAGAGCGTGGCTTTGACTTGGGCGCGAGCAATACTATGGTTACCCCCGTATTTTTAAAGGGCGACCTGTTTGAAGCTACCAGCCTTACCCGCGATCTGCGCGAGAACTATGGCATCTTCTGCTCTATTGTAATCTATCCGGTTATCCCTAAAGGATTGATCGTACTGCGTATCATACCAACCGCCGCGCATTCTTTAGAGGACGTACAGCGCACCCTTGACGCCTACAGCGAAATGGCCGAAAAACTAAAATCAGGTTATTACAAAGAGGATAAGCTGGAGATAGCTTAATGCTTCATGATATAATAGAAAAGCCCTGGTTTACCGGGGCTTTTCTCATTTTAGAATGATTGGATGGTGATTTCGTTAATTAAAAAAAGTATGTCATTTCGAACGAAGAGAGAAATCTTTTGCGCTGGATGTATCCCATGCAAAAGATTTCTCCTCGTACCTCGTTCGAAATGACATGCTTTTTGTTGATATAAGGTCCTTATTTCTTATCCCGAATGTATTTATCTATTTTTCCAAAGACTGGATTGCCTGATGGTTAAATTCGTTTTTAAGATTTCTTTTATATATCCTCCACCCGGATTGGTAGCCTGTTTTAAGAAAATATCGGTTGCTGCCACACCAATTTCAAATGCCGGTTGAGCAACCGTAGTTAATGGGGGATCTATAACCGTAGCGGTAGGGTCATCATTAAAACCAACAACCGCGATATCATGCGGTATTTTTATTCCCTTTTGCTTTAAGGTAAGCATTACCCCGATAGCCACCGGATCACAAACCGCGAATATGGCATCGACAGAAACTTGATCAGCCAGCAATTTCTCTGTAGCGGCTATTCCCTGGGCTCTTTCAAAGCCACATTCGTAGATCAGTTCTTCATTTACGGGGATATGGTGCTTGCGCAGAGCATCTTTGTATCCCTGCAACCTGTTTTGTGCCAGAGTAATGTTCAAAGGCCCGGTAAAGTGGGCAATCTTTTTGCAACCCTGCTCAATCAAATGTTCAACAATTTTAAAGGCCCCTTCATAATCATCAACCGATACACTATTACTTTGGATACCTGTCGGTAGTCGGTCAAAAAAAACTAAAGGGATATTTTTGTTTAAAAACGATTGGAAATGATCCATATTAACGGTTTCTTTTGAAACGGATACGATTAGTCCATCCACCTTGGCCGATAATAATGTTTTAGATACGATCACCTCTCTTTCATACAGCTCGTGCGATTGGCAAATGATCACCTTATATCCCGATTTATAAGCTACTTCTTCTATCCCGGCTATTACCGTCGAAAAAAAGTAATGAGACAGGATGGGGACGATAACCCCTATAGTTTTGGTTGATTTTTTAAATAAGCTGGAGGCAATGGCATTGGGCTGGTAATTATATTTTTCGGCCAGTTCAAGGACGGCTTTCTTGGTTGCAGCGCCAATAGAGTGATGATTCTGCAAGGCACGCGACACGGTGCTTTTGGAAACATTTAATTCCCTGGCTATGTCAATTAAAGTAATTTCTTTATTGGATCGATAACTATCCTCTATACTCATACTTACTTAAATTTATCATTTGTGCTGATATCCAAACTTGGTAAAGATAATCATCCAGATAGCCTAACGATATATAAAATTAATAAGCAAAAGTTTTTTAATTATTATTTTTATATATTTACGCAACCGGTTGCGTAAATATATAATTTACCATTATAAACTAAAAGAAGAACATGAGAAAAATTCAACTAATGGCAACTGCCTTGGGTGCAGGTTGCGTAATGCTGCTATCGCATTGCACAAAAGATGCAAAGACTAATCCTGTAAACAATGAGGGCAATGCTTCACAAACCGCGGGAACTCTAAAAACATTCTCGGTATTATTTAACGGTGATGCCTCCCTCGGCTCAAGCAATGTGTGGAAGAATGTAAATATTGAAGGAACAGGCGCGATGACTACTGTTACTGATGAAACTGGTACACTTTGCTGGCAATTTACAAAACCGGCAGGCAGTCATCGCACGGAAGGTCACGGCGCCCAAAACTACCAGGCCTTAAATGGCTCTGAGTTTTATATCGGGTGGACAGACAAACTGTATATGCCCACCTCGCTAAAAACGGATGCGGTATTTCAGTGGAAATCTTATCCCACCAGTACCACAGCCAATCATCCATTAATGCTGCGCACCAATAACGGCAATCTGGAACTGCAATATTTTGATATTAATCATGTGGCCAGTGTGCCATGGTCAATTCCGCTTGCTGTGAGTACCTGGCAATCATTTGTCTTACGTATCAAATTATCAGATAGCGCCACCGATGGCTATATTGAACTATGGTATAACGGAGTAAAACAAACTTTTACTAATAGTAGTCAACGATATTACTGCCGCACTTTCGACAGCGATTCCTGCGATCCCAAATGGGGTGTATATGGCGGCGATGCTTCACAAGCAACCCATATTGTTAAAAAGATACGGATTGGTACAAGTTATGCAGATGTAGCTCAATAACCACAAAAAGAAGCCCTGGTTTACCGGGGCTTCTTTTTGTGGTTATCCGTATCCCGAATGATATTTGGCCCTGGAGTCAGCTTATAATCCACCTCAAGCGTTTTCTCTATGATCCAATGATCATTTTTATATGATAGATAAAACTCGGCTTGTGATCCAACGCCTGTCATCAGTATTTTTGCGTATGCCTTATTATCACCAACAGTTATACTGTCTGCTTTTAACATATAGGGCATTTCAACATTTGAGAAGGTATCATATTCATAGGCTTTATCCATCAGGCTATCAGGTACAAACTTATAGGTGATAGGGTATTTGCCCCAGTTGAATTTTTGATCTCCATTAAAATATTTTGATTTGTTTAATACTACTTTAGTAATATGATATGGATATGTCGGACTCATATTGACTAAGTATTCTCTATACAACGAATCGATACAAGTTTGAATAATTGCCGTATTAACCGATTTGCCATTTATTGCGGATGGTGTGTTTGGGTCGATACAGGAAGATAGTAATATCAGCAACAAGAGTGAAAATTTCTTCATGCAGGTAGTAGTGTAGGCTTAATGTTTAAATATAATTGTTTTACAACAACAAAAATCAAAGCAAAATATTTTATTGTTCAATTGCACGCACACATTTTATTACCATATTTGTTATGAAACTGATTTTAACAAATTATCCATTAATATAGGTACACATGCAAGAATTAGACCCCTCCGTACTACAAAAAGTAAATACATGGCTTCAAGGCAGCTACGATGCTGATGTTAAACAACAGATACAAAAATTACTGGATGATAAGGCATATACAGAATTAACAGATTCATTTTATAAAGACCTGGAATTCGGAACAGGTGGTCTTCGCGGTATTATGGGCCCGGGCTCAAACCGTGTTAATAAGTACACCATCGGTACTGCCACTCAGGGACTGGCCAACTATCTTAAAAAAACTTATCCTGGCGAAAAAATTAAAGTAGCCATCGCGCATGATAGTCGTAACAATGCCGATCTTTTGGCTTCTACTACAGCCGAGGTTTTTTCGGCAAATGGTATCCACGTATATTATTTTGAAGCCTTACGCCCAACGCCTGAGCTTTCCTTCGCGGTACGCCACCTGGGTTGCAAAAGTGGAGTAATGCTTACCGCGTCGCACAATCCAAAAGAGTATAACGGTTACAAGGCCTATGGTGATGACGGCGGACAGTTGGTTGCCCCACATGATAAAGCCGTAATGGACGAAGTAGCGGCTATAAAAAGTATTGATGAGGTTAAATTTAACCGCGTTGAAGAAAATATAGAAACAATAGGTAAGGACATTGACGATCTGTACCTGTCGGAAATTGTGAAGCTTTCTGTATCGCCGGAAGCCATCAAAAGACAGAAAGATCTTAAAATTGTGTACTCACCAATTCATGGTACGGGTATCACTTTAACACCAAAAGCCCTGGCGCTTTTTGGTTTTGAAAATGTGATATTGGTTGATGAACAAACCACGCCCGATGGTAATTTCCCAACCGTAGTATATCCAAACCCCGAGGAAAAAGAAGCCTTAACCCTGGCCCTTAAAAAAGCC
The DNA here is from genome assembly GCF_059567985.1 of Mucilaginibacter sp. BGA-UO-ETr-C110. NCBI lineage: Bacteria > Pseudomonadati > Bacteroidota > Sphingobacteriia > Sphingobacteriales > Sphingobacteriaceae > Mucilaginibacter > Mucilaginibacter sp. BGA-UO-ETr-C110. Next base: position 4,107,660 of record NZ_JCAQPB010000002.1, on the reverse strand, counting down.
AAAGAAACAGACGCCGACCTGGTGCTGGCAACCGATCCGGATGCTGACCGTGTAGGTATCGCCGTTAAAAATGATCAGAACGAATTTATACTGCTTAACGGTAACCAAACCGGCAGTTTGCTCATTAATTACCTGTTGACCGCATGGCAGGATAAAGGCAAGCTTACCGGCAAGGAGTACATTGTTAAAACCATTGTAACAACTAACCTGATCGAGGCGATAGCCAAAGCTAAAAACGTAACCTATTATAATACGCTTACCGGTTTTAAATATATTGGCGAGCTGATGACCAAATTGCAAGGCAAGCAAACCTTTATTGGTGGCGGCGAAGAAAGCTACGGCTACCTGATAGGTGAGCTGGTACGTGATAAGGATGCCATTGTATCAAGCGCCTTTATTGCCGAGATGACCGCCTTTTATAAAGATAAAGGGAGCAGCTTGTTCGAGGCCCTTATTGATACTTATGTACAGTATGGTTTCTATAAAGAAAAACTGATCTCCATCACCAAAAAAGGTAAAACCGGTGCCGAAGAGATTGTAGCGATGATGGATAAATTCAGGAACAATCCACCGGCTACATTAGGAGGATCAAAGGTTATTACCCTGAAAGATTATGAAAAAGGTGTAGAAACAGACCTGAACAGCAATACCACCAAAGCGCTGGAACTGCCAAAATCAGATGTGCTCCAATTCATTACCGCCGACGGAAGCATTATTTCTGCCCGTCCATCAGGTACCGAACCTAAGATCAAGTTCTATTGCAGCGTAAATGGTAAACTGGCCAGCAAAGCCGCTTACCATGAAACCGACCATCAACTGGAAGCAAAAATTGATACGATCATGAAGGATCTGGGAGTTTAATCCTGGTAAAAACATATGAAACAGCAAAGGCGCCGACAGGCGCCTTTGCTGTTTCATAAAGGGCGGTGTCATGCTGAGCCTGTCGAAGCATGGTGGGTGGGCCTCTGCGCGCGATCCTTCGACGGGCTCAGGATGACAGCCCTCCCATTGTTGCTAAAACCTTTTAAAATAAAATCCTAATATCTTTCGGATAATCAAAGGCTTTTATATTTTTACAGCTACCATTAAAAAATCTTTATGCTCACCAGAAGACATTTCATCAAACTGAACGGCGTGGCCGCCGCAGGTATTACCCTGGGTGTTACACCGTCATTATTTGCCAGCACTTTGCCCGCGTTTGAAAGTAAACGCCCTAAACTGGCCGATCGTAAATTTACCAGTAAGGCGGTTGAGGCCATTATTCAAAAGGTGAAAAAAGATATTAAAGATCCGGAGCTGGCCTGGCTGTTTGAAAACTGCTATCCCAATACCCTGGATACTACAGTAAACTATTCCGAAGCTGGTGGTAAGCCTGATACGTTTGTGATTACCGGTGATATTAACGCCATGTGGATGCGCGATTCATCCGCACAGGTTTGGCCATACCTGCCGCTGATCAAGACCGATCCGGCGCTTAAAAAGTTGATACAAGGTATACTGAGCCGCCAGGCTAAGTGCATACAGATAGATCCTTATGCCAATGCCTTTAACCAGGGCCCAACCGGCAGCGAGTGGGATACCGACCGCACCGATATGAAGCCCGAACTGCATGAGCGCAAATGGGAGATCGACTCCCTTTGTTACCCTGTAAGGCTGGCTTATAATTACTGGAAGATCAGTGGTGATAGCAGCTTTTTTGACGAAAGCTGGCAAAAATCGGGTAAAATCATCCTGAAAACTTTCAAGGAGCAGCAGCGTAAAGAGAGCAAAGGCCCTTATCACTTCCAACGGAAAACCGAAGTAGCCAGTGATACCGCACCTAACAAAGGTTATGGTAACCCGGTTAAACCTGTTGGTTTGATCTGTTCTATCTTCCGCCCGTCAGATGATGCTACCATTTATCCTTTCCTGATACCATCAAACTATTTCGCGGTTACCAGCTTAAACCAAATGGCCGAAATGTATGCCACCATCGGTAATGATAGCGGAACGTCTTCTGCCTGCCGTGCCCTTGCTGCCGAAGTTGACGCCGCGTTAAAAAAATACGCGGTAGCCCAACACCCGGAATATGGCAAAATATTAGCTTTTGAGGTTGATGGTTACGGAAATCAATTATTCATGGATGATTCCAACGTGCCCAGTTTACTGGCCTTGCCTTACCTGGATTCGTTGCCCGTTACCGACCTGCTGTATCAAAACACCCGTAAGTTTGTGCTGAGCGAAAACAACCCTTACTTTTTTAAAGGCAAGGTAGCCGAAGGTATTGGCGGTCCGCATGTAGGTATAGGTTATATATGGCCTATGGCTATTATTATGCGTGGTTTAACCTCTACGCATAAAGACGAGATCACCGAGTGTCTGCGATTATTAAAAACCACACATGCCGGTACAGGCTTTATGCATGAGTCGTTCAATAAGGATAATGCCGATGATTTTACCCGTAAATGGTTTGCCTGGGCCAACACTTTATTTGGCGAATTGATCATCAAAACACATCAACATTATCCGGATATATTGCAGAAAATCATTTAATACTGATTTTAATATATGAATTGTATTAAAATATGATTTTTTCTAACTAAAATTATATAAAATACTATTATTTAAATTTATGTTTTGTATTTAATATCTATAATTGAATTATTATCAAAAATATTTTATTGCTGTTTGTTTTTAATATAATATATATCCGCTTAAATATTCATTAATCGCTTAAAATGTGGAAAAAAACCACTTTTAAGGCAGTATTTTTTCGCCTTAAAAATTTTTAATTAAAAAAAAACATTATAGATTAGCTTTAGTTAAAACAATAAACCTCAATAATTTTAAAAGGAGTAATTAAATGAAAAAATTTACTGAAGTAAAAGAGCTTGTAGCTTCATTGGAGGCCGACGCCGACAAATTCTACAACAAAGGAAACAGTGCAGCCGGAACACGTGTTCGTAAAGGCATGCAAGATCTTAAAAACCTGGCACAGGCTATCCGTCTGGAAGTACAGGAAGCTAAAAATAAAGAAGCTTAGTAAGATTTTTCTTATTCCAATAAAAAACCCGGTTATCATATAACCGGGTTTTTTTGTTTAAAATAATTTGCCTGTTTTCAGGAAAGCTTGTCTGTTTCCAGCTGAATAGCATCGGCTATTTTGCTGCTTACAGGTACCAGCGGCAGGCGCAGGTGTTCATCGCAAACACCCAGATGTTTCAGGGCATTTTTGGCACCTGCCGGATTGCCTTCCACAAACATTAGTCGGGTAAACTCAACCAGGCTGGCATTTATTTTTTGCGCGGCTTTGTAATCGTTGTTCAGCAACAGGCTGATCATAGCCGATAATGGTTTTGGTACAGCATTGCCAATAACCGATATCACACCTACAGCTCCCATGGCCATCATAGGCAAGGTAACCGGATCGTCGCCAGATATCACTAAAAACTCCTCCGGCTTATCGCGCATCAGGTGGTTAAACAGGTCGAAATTGCCCGAAGCCTCTTTAATACCGATGATGTTTTTAAAATCACGGGCCAGGCGCACGGTTGTTTCCGCAGCAATAGTGCTGCCGGTGCGGCTGGGTACGTTATATAAAATTACCGGAAGCGGTGCTGCCTGCGCTATAGCTTTATAGTGCTGATAGATACCTTCCTGGGTAGGTTTGTTATAATGTGGGCTTGATGATAGTATGGCATCGTATCCGGTAACATCAAACTCTTTTACTTGCTCAACTACTTCATGAGTATTATTACCGCCTATACCGGCAACCAGATTTACGCGCTTCTTGACAACTTCCGCAGTAAATGCCCAAACCTGCTTTCGCTCGTCGGCATTCAATGTGGCGCTTTCGCCGGTTGTACCTAATGATACCAGGTATTGCACCCCGCCATCAATCAAATGTTCAATAAGGTTTCTTAAACCCTCGTAGTCAACTTGACCATCCGCCTGAAAAGGGGTCACCATGGCTACCCCTGTTCCGTAAAATATATTCATGAGTAAAATTAAAGGATGCTAATATAGCGTTTTAGTATCAAGTAGCTAGTATCAAGTATCAAGATACCCTGGCCGACTTTGATATTTTGATATAAGGATGCTACTCTCTGATTTATATTAAAGTCTTGATACTTGATACTAGCTACTTGATACTAAAAAGAGACCCCCAGTCTGATGGCCGAATTGGTGTTGCTGCCGCTGTTGAATGATTTGCCATACATCAGTCTGATATTTAAATATTGTAGACCAAAACCCAGCTCGGTATAATTTTTAAGCGTAGGGGTATACAGGTAATTTACATCTACAATTTCCTGCAACTTCAATTTGCGGATGAGTGGGATCTTGTTGGTGATAAAACCCATGAAATTGTGCTCCAGGTGACCTTCGGCATATTTATCGGGTGTGCTGAAGTTGTAATAATCTAACAACAGGAACCGGTTGATGCCGGGAGTATAGGCCAATAACTGGTTACCGTCAAAATGTTTATAATCCGGGAAGTATAATTTATTAGCGTTTAGAAATTTGCCCGCGCCTATAAAAAAGGAAGTTTTGCCATAAAAGCCCATATCAATGTTTGATTTGGATATATCGGCGCTCAGCAGGTCGTAATCAACGTCTGATCCCAGTACATTTTTTATGCCCTTGGTATAATTTATACCGATGGTAGGATATTTTGATGGCAAGTACCGGCGACCGGAAGGATAGGTTTCATACTGATCGCTAAAATTATAGCTGGTGCGTAAAGCTATTTTGAACGATTGGTTTTCCGGGAACAAAGGAACATCCAGTGCCGGGTTCAAAGGGTTGTTGGAGGTGAACTGGTGGTTTTGCGGACTAAAGAAACTATAGGTAGTACTGTTGCCCAGTGATTTGCGGTTGGCCCATTCTACCGTTGCGCCTGCCAGCCATCCGCCCACAACGCGACCAGATAGTGAAGCCGATACAAATTGCTTTTGATACAGCTTCTGATAGTTTTGCCGCTCAAATAAACTGTACAGCGAATTAACCAGTGTAGATACCGGCTGCTGATTATTGAGGTCGGTTATGTCTGATCCACCGCGAATGCCAAGTGTAAACCGCTGGCCTACAGGTATACTCGAACCAAGAGTGCCATTGAACAAATGATTAGAAAAGCCATAACGCAGATGGCCATCCAACATCAGCGAACGATTATTAAGTGTGTCGATCACCTTGCTGTAGGATACGCCGTAGTTGATCGCGAAACCTTCTACCGTATTATAAAGCGCCGAACTCAGCAGGCCATCATAATGGAACGTTTCCTTTTTATACCGGTTCCGAATGTCAACCCCTGTAAGTAATATACCCATCGGTTTTACCTCATTATTAGCTTTATCCAATGAGTCGAGGTATTGTTTTGATTCGCGTTTACGGGCCAGTTTATCTTTATTGACATAGTCGGTTTGTTCTTCGCCAGTGAGGGGGATAGGGCGCTGCTGATTCCAGTAGGCCGAATCTTTATGAGTACCCTTGTCTATACGCAAAACCTCGGCAAAATTGGTTTTGGCAAAGCTGGGTTCCAGGTCGTAATTTTTATATATCGAAATGTAATAACCTCCAACTTTAAAACCTAATAAGCCCCCGGTAAATTCAAACTTAATACTGGCCGGCATCCAGGCTATATTATTATTTACCGGGTAAAACTGTTGGTTTACTTTAAGTGTATCAACCAAATTGATATTGGCTTTTTTGGTAATGAACAGTTGCAGGGCCGATAACCGCCAGCTATCATCCAGTATATAAATATAGCCCTCGAAGCAAGGGTCATGCGCACGTTTAGGAGTTACCTGTATCTTGTTGATGGTTTCGCCGTTTTCTACAGTGAGCCCCATCCATTTGTAATTATAATAGAACAAGGCATTATCAGCAATGGGCGATACCAGCGGGCGATTGCTCAGGCCATCCCAGGTTTCAAAATTCTCATAAAAATTAACAGCCATGTCTGATGCCCGGTTAAAACTGAAGGACCGGTTTTGCCCCGATACTTTGGAGGATACCTGCACCTCATGTACCTTGTTGGGTCGTATAAAGCTATATTTCGATTCGGATTCTGACAGATAAACGATGCCTGTGCGGTTGGAGTCAAGCCCAGCCTCATTAGTAGCTTTCTGCACATCAAAACCCAGGAACTTTTTGGGTGCGGCCAGTAGCTTTTGAAGTCCTTTGATATAGATATCACAGGTGTAGGCTTTAACCTCGTTCAGGTAAGTTTTACGTTTTTTGATGGCTTTGCGGATGATGTCATAAGCGGGGTCTTCGCCGCCGGCATGAATGGTCACCGCCTTAAGCTGGTAGGTTTCGGCTTGGAGCGAGATATTGATCACCTGGTTAGCGGTAAGGTTTACCTGGCGACTTTGCTGGCCATAGCCCACTGCTTTGTATTGCAGCTCATAGTTACCGGCGCTTAATTGCAGCTGGTACATCCCTTCGCTATTGGCCGAGGTTCCTTTGGATGTGTTTTTGACATAGATGGATGCAAAAGGAACGGGTTGGTTATGCTCGTCGGTTATTTTGCCGCTGATGTTAAGCTGTTGCGAAAAAACACGGGCGCCCGATATTAAAAATAAGGCAAATAATAAGGCTGATCTCATTTAACAGGTAGTTTAAGCTAAGATGAAGCTTAATTACTAAATGTTACAACACAGTTTTGTTAAATAATGTGAAATTGACAAAACCAGCCCGACGCTCGCTGATCAACTAACCAATCATCGCCAATAGTTCCTCATCACTGATGATAGGGATATTTAGTTTCTGCGCTTTCTCCAGTTTGGCTGGACCCATGTTATCGCCGGCAACCAGGTAGCTGAGTTTGGCCGATATGCTGCTCAGTATTTTACCGCCGTTTTGCTCTATCAGATCCTTCAACTCATCTCGTGAGAATTTTTCAAATACGCCGGATATGATAAAGCTTTGTCCGCTTAATTTTTCACTGGCTAGTTTTACTTCTTTGATGTCGGCAACAAATTGTAAACCGAGCGCTTTTAATTTCTCAATTTCTTCCCGGTGTTTTTCGTCTGCGAAATAATCAACAAGACTTTGGGCTATACGCTCACCAATCTCGTCGGCGGTTACCAGTTCTTCCTGAGTGGCAGCCATCAGTCCGTCGATCGATTTAAAATGGATAGCGAGTTTTTTGGCAACGGTTTCGCCAATGTAGCGGATACCCAGGCCAAACAGTACTTTTTCAAAAGGCATCTGTTTCGACTTTTCGATACCATCCAGCATGTTGGTGATCGACTTATCGCCAAAACGATCCATCTGCTTTAATTCATCGGCGTGTTCATGCAGTTTATAAATATCACTGATATGGCTGATGAACCCACGCGAATACAGGGTTTCGATGGTCTCGTCGCCCAGACCGTCAATATCCATAGCCTTACGACCTATAAAGTGCTGCATTTTGCCCACAATTTGCGGTGGACAGCCTTCATCATTCGGGCAGTAAAAAGCAGCTTCGCCTTCTTTACGTTCCAACGGAGTATCGCAGGCAGGGCAGGTGGTACGGTATACTACGGGTACGGCGTTCTGCGCCCTTTTTTCGGGGTTTATGCTGATGATCTTCGGGATGATCTCGCCGCCTTTCTCCACAAAAACGGTATCGCCTTCGTGCAGGTCCAGTCGGATGATCTCGTTGGCATTGTGCAGGGTGGCCCGTTTAACGGTGGTACCAGCCAGCAATACCGGCTTTAAATTGGCTACCGGAGTAACAGCGCCCGTACGACCAACCTGGTAACTTACGCTCAACAGTTCGGTCTGTACCCGTTCGGCTTTAAATTTATAGGCTATGGCCCAGCGCGGCGATTTGGCCGTAAAGCCAAGCTCCTGCTGCTGCGAGTAGTTATTTACCTTGATCACGATGCCATCAATATCATAGCTCAGGCCAAACCGGTCCTTATCCCATTTGGCTATAAACTCAAATACCTCATCAATATTACCACAAAGGCGGCTATGCTCGTTGGTATGGAAGCCCCAGCTTTTAACAGCCTGCAGGCTTTCCCAATGGGTTTTATATACGGGCTTTTCGGTATACAGAAAATAGAGGAAACAATCCAGCGGGCGTTTAGCAACCTCTGCCGAATCCTGCATTTTAATGGTGCCTGAGGCAAAGTTGCGCGGATTGGCATACGCAACCTCTCCACTCTCCAAACGTTCGTTATTGAGGCGCTCAAAGGCTTTGCGGTGCATGAAAACCTCGCCGCGTATATCAAAATAGCTGGGGTATTCGCTGCCCTCATGCAGCCTTTTAGGGATGGTATTAATGGTGCGTACGTTGGTGGTCACTTCGTCGCCCTGCACACCGTCGCCACGGGTTACGGCGCGTACCAGTTTGCCATCTTCATAAGTTAAACTCATGGACAGGCCATCAAACTTCAGCTCGCACACATATTCAAAATTATCGCCGATGGCCTTGCGGATGCGCTGGTCAAAATCAAGCAGTTCCTGCTCGTTATAGGTATTGCCTAATGACAGCATGGGCCAGCGGTGCCTGTAAGTCACAAACTCCTTGGTAATGTCGCCGCCAACTTTTTGCGTAGGCGAATCCGGATCGGCAAACTCCGGAAATTCTTTTTCCAGCTTATTCAGCTGCTCTAATTTCTTATCGAAATCAAAATCGGCAATGGTAGGCATGGCCAGCACATAGTAGTTGTAGTTGTGCTGTTTTAACTCGGTTGTTAAGGCCTTGATCTGGTTTTTGGCTTCCGCTGGTGACATAGATGCGAAGTTAAGAAATTACTTTATTTCATAGTTTACAAAGTATAAAACTGGTGCAGTTCAAATTGTCGCGCGGTAAACTCACCCCGTCATCGCTGCGCTCGACATTCCTCTCTTCGCCTGCGGCGGAAAGAGGGGGCCAACAAAATATCAAAAAGTAACGTCATTGCGAGCGCAGCGTGGCAATCCCCGACTTACAGAGACGCCCTGCATATTGGGGATTGCCACGTCGTTCCTCCTCGCAATGACGCGCGGGAGAAAAGGCGTTTTATTTCTCTTTGCCGCAAAGCGCAGACGGTGTGAGTCGACACTCCGCCACAATTCACCCACACCTTTATAAAACTGGTTTTAGGGAATATAAAATGAATGAAAAGTTTAATTATTGCTTAATATTAAATGCTTAATTTCGTTATGTGTAATATTTATGGCATATTTAATTATTAGTCAACTTAAACCAAAACAAAAATGAAACAAATTAGACTACTGCTATTGGCAGTTTTGCTGATGCCTTTCTTTGCACAGGCACAGGTATCCAAAAAACATCACCCGCATCATGCTAAAGGTCACCAAAAAAATGGCCTGGTAAGGGGTATTGCCTATGCCGACTTTGTAAAATCGGTATCGGACTTTGCCGACAGCACCAAAAAACCACTGGCCGACACCGCCTGGAGGCTCTGGAAACAAGAAAAATGGACCCAACTGGAGCAGTTCTTTACCGCTAACAACCTGAACGGCGGCTGGCCGCCAAACCGCGGCGCGGTGGATCTGAAAATAGTAACCTTGCCTGCCGGTATCGACATTGATCGTTACGGCGGTTATTTTGATGCCGACAGCGTGTTCCAGGACCGTGGTACCTTCGTATCCAAAACCGGCGTGCCTTTTCCGCAGCGTGCTTTACCCGATAAAACACTAAATTCGCCTTACCGTGTTTATAAAACATTGAAACCTATACCTAATGTAAGGCAGGGTACCATTATCCCCTGGTTTGGTAAACCGGGTTTAGGTATCCAGTACGAAACGCCGTATATTATTAACGACCTTAAAAAAGAAGGTTATATAGCAGAAGAGAAAAAAACTAAATAACAAAAGCCATGATCACAAAATATGAGAAGATAGGATCATTGATCTTTGACGGAAACGAACAGGATGTTGTACCCCGCTCCTTTCAACCGGATACCAAAACAGACCTTGGGGGCGCTATTGCATTTGATGATGCTGTCAAACATGATTTTGAGGATCTGCGCGGAGTTATTGGCGATGATGATTTTGAATCCATTATCAAAACAGGTGATTTTACCCCCGATGGCGGCTTTTTACACCAATACCGAGGCAGCGATAACCTGAAGCTGTATTACTTTAAAAGAGGTAAAACGGTTGTTGTTTTTGCCTACGGCGAATTTCAGCCAACACGGTATAAGCTGTACCTGGAAGGGGTGTGGGTGGTTAAATAAGGACTGCCCTGCCCCTCAGGCTCCCTTTCAGGAGACCCTGAGGGGACAAAAGTAGAATTTTCACCAACGCGTCATTGCAGGTAGCCTCACCCAACCCTCTCCAAAGGCGAGGGCTTTAAAACTCTTTTTTGAAGTCTCCCCCTTTGGGGGAGACTTAGAGGGGGCTTTCGCAATGACGTGTTTTTTATTACTGCCCGCCGTGTTGTGTTATACAGATATGCCTATTACTTATCCGTAGTTACCGATTCATTCACTACACTCATTGGGAAACTAACGCCGCCAGGTACTTTGGGGTTATCTTTGATATCCACCGTACCGCTGATCACCTGTTTGCTTTTGGATTCACTGATCCAGCCGGTCACTTTATCGGCTTTAATGTCGGCGGTCATGGTGCCGGTCATATTATACTTCATGGGCATCTCGCCTACCTTTTTAAAATCATCGGCGGCGTTGGTAGCCAGCGTGCCTTCACCATGGATCACATAGCTGGTCGGGCTGATATCGGTTAACTGGTAAACGGTGCTTACCTTTGCCGACATGGCGCTTTCCAGGCTGGTGTTGATTGTCCACTTGTCGTTTTTAGATACCGGTGTCTCCGGGAAAACTGCTGTAGCCAGCTCAATACTTCCTTTAATGGCCTTGGCGCCGAATGATTGCAGGAACTGATTCTTGATCTGCTCTTTCTGCGGCCCCTGTACCTGCGGGAAGCTGTCCAATACCGCGGAGATCATGTTCTCTACATTCTCAACCGACTTCACTTTGCCGCTTTTGGTAAATGTTGCCGTAAAAGGTTTGTTCACCAGGCCACCCAGGATGCTCGACATAAAATCGTTCGGGTCTTTCTTTTGCGAATCATAGTTCACGGGGCCGTTGGGGAGCTGCATTTTTAAGGACAGGCTTTTATAATTAACCTCCATATAATACAGCGAATCATCAGCATTCAACACCTTGAATGAGGTGGTACCGCTAATGGTGATCTCGATATGGTTATCCACCCCATTAACGGTTTGCTTAATAGCCGATGTGGTATTGGTAACCATGTTGTAGGTGTTGCCCTTGGTGAGGTGCAGGGCCAGTTTTATTTTTTGCGCTTGAGCCGACAGGCTGATGCCGGATATTAAAAGCAGGCTAAAAAGATATTTCATAGTGTATTTGTTGCGGGTTAAAGTTATTACAAAAATCTGCATCAAAAAATGCAGTAAAACATAACAATTATTTAAAAGTAATTTCGTTAACTTTATAGTAATCAATGCTCTTTATATTTCATTAGTATATTTTTAACAACGGAAAGGGGGTTTTTATGTTACAGCAAATAGCATTTATACCGCAGCACCAGTTTCATGTGTTGATCAATTTTAAGGATGATGAACGCATTGTAGCCGTTTTACCAAATGAAGCAGGACGATTCCGCGTGGTTGATCAGGGTAAAGTTATTGCAGAAGTTGATCTGGATAATAGCAAACATAACGTGGTTTGCTGCCATGGCAAGCTGGAAGATAACGTATTAGCCCAGCTGAAGCATCAGATAATACATCATTACAAAAATCATTACGCATAATAAGGCATACAAGAATTTGATAGTTCATGGGTGATGGCTTATGGTTCATAGTCCATGAGTTTTTATTATTCATGGGCTATCTCTTTTTTTAGGAAACCTCTATCAATTAAACTTTCTATAAACTTTACCAATCATGTCATTGCGAGCGTAGCAATCTCCTCATTTGTAAACAAGCGAGGAGATTGCTTCGTCGTACCTCCTCGCAATGACATGTTGGAGAAATGAAGAAGCGCAGATCCGATGAGTCGACTTCCGCATCAATTCTTACTCGCAGCCGGTTTGGCCAGCATGGCCTCTTTAATAAACTTAACCGGGGCGCTGCCGTAGCTCAGGAATTTCTCGTTAAAATCCTTCAGTTTATATTTATCGCCCATTTTTGTCTTGTAGGCATCGCGCAGGTCAATGATCTCTTTGTAGCCGGTGTAATAGCTGGTGAGCTGTACACTGCTCACGCTAACCCTCTTCCATTTACCTTCGGCTTCGGCCTGTTGCTGAAATGCTTCGGCGGTCAGTAATTTGATAGCCTGTTCTTTGGTCATATCGCCACTGTGCACGCTGTAATCCAGTATGGTATTACAAACCGAGCGCAGGTGCCATTTATACCACATCAGCCTCATTTCGGGCTCGTTGTTGCCATAGCCGTTATCCAGCATCATTTCTTCGGTGTATACCGCCCAGCCTTCGTTCATGGCGCCATTGCCAAATACCGATTTGATAATGCTTGGCGCTTTGTTGGCATAAACACCCTGCACATAATGGCCCGGTACAGCCTCGTGAATGCTCAGTATCTGGATGATGTACTGGTTATACTCGCGCAAATAACTTTCGGCCTTCTCCGGGCTCCAGCCGGCAAGGCTGCCTACGTTGTAATAGGAGTTACCGTTTTTATCATACGGACCCGGGCCGCTCATGGAAGCGCCGGCTACACCGGCCATATAGCCAGGTTCTTTACGGATAATAAGCGGTTTGGTAGGATCAAGCGTAAGCAGGTCCTTGGTTTTTACAAAATCTTTTAGCTTGGGGATCAGCTGCACAATGGCCGACTGAAAATCATTAGGCTTCACGTGTTTAGACGAGAGGGTATCGATCATGGCCCTAATGAGTGTTAACGTGTCACCAGGCATCGCTTTGCTGCCAAAATATTTTGGCCATAGGTCGCGGCTTATTTTGGCCATCTGGCCGTGCAGATATTTTTTACGCAGCATGGCCGCGTTATAGGTTTGCTGCCCATTGCTGGCGGCCACGTTTTCGTACTTAAATTTATCTTCATACAAATCTTTCCCCAGGCGGAAGCTGCGTGGGTGATCGTTTTTTAAAGCCTTGAGCCAATCGGTATAGCCTTTGATGGCCTGCACCGCAAGCGCGGCACGATCGGTCATCAGCTTCTTTTCGGCTTTGGGTATGTCGGTTTTTTTGAGCGAGTCGGCAAAATCCTTATCGATCACATCCAGTCCGCCCAGGTTTTGTTCAATAGCCAGCGAAGTAAGTTCGGTAACCGGGTTTTTAATTTGTTTCTGCGCCTCTTTATAATAAGCGGGTACACCAGCCAGGCGCTGATAAAAGTTACGCATGCGCTTAGTGAGGGGGGCATAATGCTCATTGAGCATATAGGCGAAGGTGCTGATAACGTTATATGACGATGGATTCCACTCGTATGATTTGAGGCGTTCAATTTGCCATTGGGTATAATCCAGCTGGTTTTGCATTATTTTATAATCAACCCGGTTGCTCTCGTTAAGTGTGTTCACCTCAAAACGACTTAGTGAATCGATCTGGAATTTGACAAACTCCAGCATTTTGCTCCGGCTTTGTTCGCTGGGGATGTACAATAAGCTGTCGTACTTATGATAACCTACCGAAGTGGCCCAGTCGGGATTCAGTTTCCATAAATGCTCCAGGAAGGAGTTTTCATAAGTGACAAAAGCCGCGTCGTCCTTACCCAATAGCGCGCCGCTGCCGCCACCGCCCATGTCTTTTTTACAGCCGGTAAAAGCAATTAGGAAAATAATAACGGCCAAAGCCAACCTTACGAATATATTTTTTATGATCACGGGACAAAAAGATTTAATAATGCACGATAAACTTAAAACATTTAAGGCATATAAATCAAACCATAGATTAATTTGTTACTTTATTGGACTTTTGGACTCTGGGATTTTTGGACTTTAAGACTTTTAGAGCAAAGATATTGGGACTTTTAGACTATGGACTTTTGGATTATGGGAGAAGATTTTTTTGATCTTTCACCTCTTGCTTTTTGTTCCAAATATCTTTGTTCCCAAAGTCTTTACTCTCTTAGTCCAAGTGTCCCAAAGTCCAGAAGTCTCAATGTCCCCAAATCACTAATTAGGATGAAAGAACACCAGATATTGATAGATGAATTGCTGCACCTGCTGAACGGGGGCAATGCCCATGCGGATCTGAAACGTGCGCTGAAAGACTTACCTGCCGATTTGCGCGGAGCGAAGCCCGATAAGCTGCCTTATAGCATTTGGCAATTGGTTGAGCATATCCGGATTGCCCAATGGGATATGCTGGAGTTTAGTAAGGATGGCAGTCATGAATCGCCGAATTGGCCCGATGATTACTGGCCTAAAGAAACCGCGCCAAAAAATGATGAGGCCTGGGAAAAGTCGGTAAAACAGATAGATCTTGACCGGGACGAGCTGGCCGGCTTAATAAAAACCGGCGATCTGTATAGTAAAATACCGCATGGCGATGGGCAAACCATCCTGCGCGAGGCTTTGCAGGTTGCTGATCATAACGCTTACCATGTGGCCGAAATTATTGTGATCAGAAGGCTGATGGGCGCGTGGTGAGCCCCCTTGCCCCCTGAAGGAGGAATTTTAATATTGAACATGGAATGTTGAATATCGAATAATGAAGGAAAAACTTTTAAAAGGATGGGGATGTGCGATTCCTTCCTTGGGGAAGGGGAGGAAGGGGTTTAGCCAATCAGTTTTCTTCCATTGCCTGTGTGTGTCCTCACAGGCAAGTGTTCTGAAGATTATATTTCTAATAATAAAAAAGTTGTCATTTCGATAGAGCATAGGTAGGGTTGAGCGCTGTGCGAAAGAGAAATCTTCTGCTGTATGCAAAGTCCGATTGCATACAGCAGAAGATTTCTCCTCGTGCCTCGTTCGAAATGACAACCCTTTTATTTCTTCCGAACACTTGTGTGGGTCCCTCACAGGCAATTTAAATACAAGCTGTTTGTGAAAAAATCAAAAAGTGGGGGCATGACATCAGAGTTGATAAAAGGCCTGCATATTCTGCCGGAATTTTCGTATATTTATATAAATCGACAGCCCGGTTCTCTATTATCAGAGGACCGGGCTGTTTGGTTAAGGACAAAACAAGGACAAAAATCGACTGTTTTATATGTAGTTATTTGAATATCAGTTATTTAATACTTTTTAAAGTTTTTAAAACACATCAAAACCGTGTTAAAATTTGTTAAAAAGTGTTAAAATCGATGGTTTTGAATCAATTTTCAAGCGTTTTTGGCCCGTTTTTGAGCAGAAAAGTGTTAAAATTTAAGGTTTAAAAAGTTTTAACGCCGGTTCATTTAACATTTTACTTCTGCTTATTTAAAAAGCTGATCAGGGCTTTTACAAATTCGGGTTTTAGTGGTAGTTCGGGTTCGTTGTAGGTGGCTATATTTTTATCCTTATCGGCAGGGGCATCTTTCAGGATATGGTTCATCCCCGGGATAATGTCCAGCACCGCGTCTGATTTAGCTTTCTTTAGTTTTTCGGCATCGGCCACAGTTACCTGCAAGTCTGTTGTACCCTGAACAATGAGGATAGGTATTTTTATCTTTTTGATCTCGCGGATAGGGTTATACCTGAACCACGACATGAGGTATTTTTGTATGCTTGGCCTGGCGTACGGGTAAAGGGAAGGGTCGATATTATCGGTGGTTTTGCCTTTCTTCAAACTATCCAGCATGCGGTTAAAGCCATCGGATATCAGGGCGCCTTTTGATTTCATCTGTTCGGTCATGATCTTATCAGCCGAGTCGCCTGCTCCGGCTACGGAAATGAACGCCTTAATTGGCTGACCATTAGCGGCCATCATGCCCACCAATGATCCTTCGCTGTGACCCAGGATAAGGATCTTTGAAAAACGCTGATCATCATTCAGCATGTTGATGAGTCCTACGGCATCGTCAACATAATCCTCAAAGCGCAGTTCGTTCTCTTTGGTAGAGCTTACACTTTGACCAACCAGGCGCTTGTCATAACGCAGGGAGGCAAAACCGTCCTTACCCAATTCGTTGGCAATCATTTTATAGGTATTGCCGTTTAAGCCCAGTTTAGGACTATTGCCGTCGCGGTCTGTTGGACCCGAACCAGCAATAATAAGCACAACCGGAATTTTGTCGGTCGCGTTTTTAGGCATAGCCAATGTACCCGAAATGGATCCCGAAAAGGTTTTTAAGGTTATTGGCGATTCGGTTACAGATGGGTCGGTAGGTAAAGTTGAGGTTACCTTAGTGGCTTCAGTTGCGGGGGCCTGGTAAGGTTTTAAAAGCAAACCAGTAAACTGGGTTTGTGAGTTTACCGAAAGGTTCAACAAAAAGGTACCTTTTTGAAAAGTAGCTTTATAGTAGGCCAACGGCGCTTCATACTTTACAAAATCAGCATCGGTAAGGTCGCCGAGCTGTGATCTTAACTGTACAGTAGTAGTCTTGAACTGGTCGGCAGGTAAAGCCGCCTTCATTTCGGAACTAAACATATTAAATATGCTATCAGGCTGACTGGCATTGTATAGTCGTTTAAACTTGCTTAAGGCAACTGCATAATTAGCTGGTGCCGGTTGTGCCGCTGCTATAATGCTGGTTGTAAAACAACAAATGGTCAGGATAAAAAGGCTTATTTTCTTCATGTTTATGGTAATCAAAACAGTATGGTGGTCTGTTGGGCCGAAATTAAATAAAAATTGATTGTTTTTAGCTTATTGGGTACAGATGTTCACTTAAAAAAAGATAGCATTTGCAGGTTGTCACTAAATTATAAAAATTAAAATACCGGCAACATTTATTATTTAAGTATCGTAGAATTACCAATATCTGATTTATACGGTTTAATATATTGTTACTATATTGCGGTACAATAGCAGATCGGGATTATAGGAAATTTCTACACTACTTATTAATGAAGGTTTTATTTGGGGGCTTATTCTCGGCATTTTTGGTCGGGATGTGTTTTTTTTCTTTCGCGCAAACAAAACTTTCTGCAATACAGGGCAAAGTTCTGATGGAAAACAAGGAGGCTGCCGAGGCTGCTACCGTTGTTTTATTGAAAGCTGCCGACTCATCGGTAGTGCAGTCGGGCCTGGCAAATGCCGCTGGTAATTTCGAGTTCGCCAATATCGCTCCGGGTGCATATCTCCTTTTAGCCACCAGCATAGGCTGTAATAAGGTTTATTCAAATCCATATAAAGTATTAGAAGGGCAAACTATATCGGTCGAAAATATAGTGCTGAAGCGGATAAGCAATCAACTACAGGAGGTTAAAGTGGTTGCTAAAAGGCCATATATTGAAGTAAAGTCCGGGAAGATAGTACTTAACGTACAGAGTAGCTTAACCGCCGAAGGAAACTCGGCTTATGACATTCTTCGGCAGTCGCCAGGTGTGCATGTCAACAGCACCAACGAAACCCTGATGATCAGCGGCAGGCAACCAGCCCTGATCACCATTGATGGCAAACCGACCAACTTAACCGGCGACGATCTGGTAAACCTGTTACGCAGCATGCAAAGCAGTACTATTGATCAGATAGAAATGATCACCAGCGCATCGGCAAAATATGACGCGTCGGGAGGGGGGATCATCAATATCATTTCAAAAAAGGGGACTAATATTGGCTCCAATGGTACCGTTACACTGGGTGGCGGATATGGTAAATATTACAAGAGCAGGGCAGGCATCACATTTAACAACCGCTCGGCAAAGCTTAATGTTTTTGGTAATTATACGTTTGATGATAACAAAACCAACAGGTACCTTAACACTAACCGGAATATTATTTATAAAGATATTTTAAGTAATTATAATGTTGATTATAATAGTATCTCAAAAATTCACAATCACAATTTTAGGCTCGGAGCAGATTATACCATAGCTCCTAAACAAACTATAGGTGTGCTGGTGAGTGGGATTGTGCGGGAAGATAATTTTTTAAAGAATAATAATCTGAAAATATCCAACCAAAAACAACTTGACTCTGTGATCATTGCCAGATCAACACTTGACAGGGAGAGCAGTTTCTTGAATTATAATATCAATTATAACGGTGTGTTGGACAAAAGCGGTAAAACGCTGTCGGCCGATGCGAATTATTCAACCTATCATCGCCACTCGAATGAGTATATAACCAATAATTTTTACACCCCAGCCGGCGTAAAATATCGAGACTCGTTGCAACTGGAAAATCTTTCGCCTTCTGATATTCATATATGGACGGGGAAGATAGATTACGTAAATCCCCTTTCAAAAACCTCCAGATTGGAGGCCGGTGTGAAATATAATCATGTTCAAAGTAATAACAATTTGATTTTTGGTCCGCTGGTAAATAATACTTATCAGCCCGATCCGGACTATACCAATCGTTTTATTTATACCGAAATTGTAAGCGCGGCTTATTTAAATTACGTTGGTAAAATAGGAAAACTTGATGTCACCACCGGGCTGCGGGCCGAAAAAACAAACACCACAGGTAGTTCGGTAGCAATGGATCAAACCAAAAACGTAACCAACAAGAATAATTATTTTAACCTGTTTCCGCAAGTGCAACTCAATTATGAGGTGAATAAGAAAAACGTGCTAACCCTAAGTTATAACCGGGGTATAGAACGGCCGGATTACCAGGCTATCAATCCTTTTTTATATTATTCCGACCTGTATGACTATACTTCCGGTAATCCTAATTTAAAACCGGAGTATACCAATTCTATACAACTGTCACATACCTATAACGACAAATTTATAACCACTTTATATTATAATGTGACCAATGATGTGTATGATTTTCCGATATATGAGCAAAATGATTCGTCAAAAGTTAATATAACCATCAAGCGGAATTTTGGCAGAGTATTCGTTTATGGGGCAACATTTTACGCCCCCGTTCAATTTAATAGCTGGTGGAATGGTAATTTTAACCTGGATGCTTCCTATCAGCGTTATACCTCCTATGCTATATATGGTAATTTTAACCGGGGTATGCAGGATATTATTTTTACAACAACACAGAATTTTACATTAAGCAATACCATAAGCGCCGAAGTATCCGGAAGATATGAATCGCCTACACTATATGGAACAAATGAGCTTAAACAACAGTATTGGGTAAACGCAGGTATAGGCAAGCAGGTATTTAATAAACGCGGTAATTTAAAATTAAGCGTTATTGATATTTTTAACAGCGATCGGTATCGATATAATGTAAGGTATCAGAATGTTGATCTTACCGGTATCGATAAAAGGGAAACCCGCAGGGTGATGATCAATTTTACGTACCGTTTTGGTAAAACCTCAGTTAAATCGGCCATTAAACATAATACCGGCAGTGATGATGAACAACGTCGTACAGGTGGTAATAATTAGTTGATTACCTGATACGTAATTCGGGGTATTTACCTTTTATTTTAGTGGAAAAATAATTACCCAGGGAGTCAGAATTGATGAATTTTTGATAAGCAGCCACCGGAAATCCAAAATACTGCCATACATCGCCACTATCCCTGAACTCTACTTCTAAAATTTTGGCTGAGGGATCGTAGCCAAGGCTATTTAATGCTGATGATTCAACTACATGCCGCTGCATATATGTTGTAATATATGTTGACGGGAAAAAGTTTTAAATAATTAATTTATAATTAATTATTGCTTAGGGATTTAACCAGCATGACCACTAAGCATACTGGCCGTAATGATGAGTAAAACCAGCAAGGTAATGCCAATGTACAGGTAATCCTTTTCGAGTATAAAACCGATGGCCGAAAATATTACCCTTATAATGGGCGTGGCAATAAGCAAAATAATACCGGCCTGTATAATGGCCCTGCCCCTGAAAGTAATGATACCATTGAATATGCCCCTGGTATTATGTACAAAATCAGGAACGCCTTTAAACGTATGGTAATCAGCAGTAACCTGGCCGTGCCTGTATAGGTATATGATGCCCCCAATGAAAATAATGCTCATAGACAGCAGCACCCCAAGGCGTAATATCCAGCCGATAACGGCCTGCATGTCGGTATCTCTAAAGGTTTTGTTCATTAGTTCACTTGTGTTATTGATTCCTAAGTATTAGGCTATTAGCATAGATTATAGATAAATCTGAATAAAAAAAAGCCAGCTTTTATCCAAATTTGACTATAAAAACTAAGTAATACATTTTCAAAGTTTAATTAGGATTATATAATCATCTCTCCTAAAAATGTATTACTTAGTCTTGTTATCTACAAGTACCAGTGTTGCCCTCAGGGTTACCTAAATAACTGCATTGATGAGTGCCGCAATCTGAATTTTCAGTACATGATTCGCCCCGTAAGCCACCCAGTACATTTTTCAACTCAGCTCTCGTAAGCACTTTTTTAGTTCCAAGGTCAATCGTTTTTAATTTTAGTTTTTTCATAAGAAATACAAATTAGTATAAGTGAATTTTTATAAAATGAAGATATAAATTCTGAAAATAATACCCCCTTATTAATCAATTATATTTTCCCCATAAATCCATTATATATCATCTGCACAGCCAAAAAGCTTACTACCACTGCGAACACCCAACGTAACCAGCCCGATGAGTTGGTATGTACCAATATTTTTGATCCGCTTAAAGCACCCAGCAACACGCCAATAGCCACAGGCATGGATAAACCCGGATCGATGTATCCTCGTTGCAGGTAAACAACGGCACTTGCGGCGGCTGTAACGCCTATCATAAAATTACTGGTAGTAGTTGATACTTTAAATGGTATCCGCATAATGGTATCCATCGCCAACACTTTTAATGCACCGGAGCCTATGCCCAGTAAACCAGATATTATCCCGGCAAAGCCCATCATAAAAAAGCCGCCGCCTACATTTTTTACGCTGTAATTTACCGGACCGTTAGGTGTTGGAAAGCTGCTGTTCAGCTTTAATTTTTCGGCCAGTGGGCTTTTCTCCTGGTTTATCAGTTCGGCTTTTTTGCGTAAGGACATGATGGCCGATGTGATCAGGATAATACCAAACAAAATAGCGATGAAGTTGGTGGGGATATAAACCGCGATGAGGGCCCCAACCATAGCGCCGGCAGTTGTGGCAATTTCCAGGAACATGCCCAGCCTGATGTTGGTGATACCCTCTTTAACATAAGCCGCGGCCGAACCTGATGAAGTAGCAATCACCGATACCAGTGAGGCTCCGATAGCATAATGAATATCAACATGCAGCACCAGGGTAAGCAGCGGAATAATAACAAATCCACCACCTAAACCGGTTAGTGAACCTAATAAACCCGCAAAGTACGAGCCGATAAAAAGGATAAGCGTTAATACAATTACCGACATCATTTGCAGCCAAAATTGAACTGCGAAAGTAGTAAAATTTGGTCATTTAAGTCGTTGAATCATAAAGACATTGGGTATTAAAAATGTCTATATGATCTACAGATAAAATAACTAACCACTTAATGTCCTGACCATTAAATACATGTCCTGAAAGTAAAAATGACTGAAGTACAAATGTCCCAATCACTAAATTTACTACTTTCGTGGCATGGGTTACAAAAGTTTACAGGCTTGTATTGTCGATCTGGAAAAAAATGGTCACCTGGTGCGCATTAAGGAGGAGGTTGATCCGTATTTACAGATGGCGGCTATTCATTTACGCGTATTCGAAAATCAGGGGCCGGCTATATTATTTGAGCAGGTAAAAGGCAGTAAGTTCCCGGCAGTATCCAATTTATTTGGCACCCTGGAGCGCTCTAAATTTATATTCAGGGATACGCTGGATAAGATCAAAACCCTGGTTGAGCTCAAGAACGATCCTTTAAAAGCCATTAAACATCCTTTTCAATATACCAACGTGGCCCTTACCGCTTTATCGGCCCTGCCGATGAAAAAACGTGCCGGGGCACACGTTAATTTCGGTCGCTGCAAAATAAGCGATATCCCCCAGATAGTGAACTGGCCCATGGACGGTGGCCCCTTTGTAACCATGCCGCAGGTATATACCGAAGACCCGGACAAACCAGGGATCATGAATGCCAACCTGGGTATGTATCGTATACAACTGGCAGGTAACGATTATATCCTGAACAAGGAGATCGGTTTGCATTACCAGATCCATCGGGGTATAGGTGTGCATCAAACAAAAGCAAACGCCAAAGGACAGCCTTTAAAAGTAAGTATATTTATAGGTGGCCCGCCGTCGCACCCGGTAGCCGCGGTGATGCCGCTGCCCGAAGGATTATCAGAAATGACCTTCGCCGGAGCTTTGGGTAATCGTCGGTTCCGTTATTTTTATGACGATGAAGGCTTCTGTATTTCGTCGGATGCTGATTTTGTGATCACCGGAACAGTAATGCCTCATGATAATAAGCCTGAGGGGCCTTTTGGGGATCACCTGGGCTATTACAGCCTGGTACATCCATTTCCATTACTTAAAGTTCACAACGTATACCATCGTAAGGACGCGGTATGGTCGTTTACGGTAGTAGGTCGACCTCCGCAGGAGGATACCAGTTTTGGGGCGCTTATACATGAGATCAGCGGTGCAGCTATTCCAAAAGAAATACCTGGTCTGCACGCCGTTAATGCCGTTGATGCTGCTGGTGTACATCCACTATTGTTTGCCATCGGCAGCGAGCGTTATACGCCTTACCTTAAAGAGCGCAAACCTCAGGAGATATTAACTATTGCCAATCATATACTGGGTAAAAGTCAGCTGAGTCTGGCCAAATACCTGCTGATTGCCGCAAAGGAAGATGATCCAACATTGGATGTAAATAATATTGAAGCGTTTTTAAACCATATCCTGCAACGGATAGATCTAACCCGCGACCTGCATTTTTATACCCGCACCACTATTGATACGCTGGATTATAGTGGAAGCGGATTAAATTCGGGCAGTAAAGTAGCCATCACTGTAGCTGGGGATATCAAACGTGAGCTGTGGACAGAGCTGCCTTCATGGTTCGACCTGCCAAGGCCCGTCAACAATTATAAAATGGCCATGCCTGGCGTATTGATGGTCGAAGTACCCAAACATGTAAATCATAAGGATATTGATAACATAGTAAGCATCATCGAATACAGGTTAAAAGAGGAGGAAGAAGAGCTGGATGGCCTACCGCTGGTCGTGCTTTGTGATGATGCCGCTTTTGCAGCCGAAAATGTGAACAATTTTGTTTGGGTAACCTTTACCCGCAGCAACCCTTCGCATGATATTTATGGCGTTGGTAGTTTCACCGAACATAAGCACTGGGGCTGTACAGGTCCGCTGATCATAGATGCCCGCATCAAACCGCATCATGCCCCTGTACTGGAAAAAGACCCCGAAGTTGAAAAACTGGTTGATAAAATGGGCGAAAAAGGCGGACCGCTTTACGGAATCATTTAACGAGATGAAAAGACTTTTGGAGCAAGGAGCAAAGACTAAAGAAAGTATCAATAGTTGATGATCATGAAAATCTCATAATCATGTAAATCATGGTTCATAACAAAAGAAAATCAGCGCAATCAACGTAATCCCAAAAATCAACGGTTAACTTTGCCCCATATGAAAAATACCCTGCTTTGCTTAATAATCGTTTTGGCTGCTTTTGGCTGTAAAAAAAGAGATGTACCACATTTTACTATATCCAGAGTAGTTAAAAGCGATACGGCCAGTAAACTTACTGTTAATATTGGAGGGCGTTTAAGCCAGGCCGATCTGCTCAATATTGCCGCTAAAATTAAAGCGGATAGTTCGGCATTAAACAATTTACAGCTTTGCTATATATTGCCCGGGCACAATGATAAAAATACAGGGCCCGATAACTTTTATGCTATCGCCAAATACCCCGGCGCTTCTGTAACCACCATGCAGGATACCCTGAAAGATCCGGATGGTACCGTGGTTCGCTTAAATATCAAAGGTTTATCCGCCCAGGAAGCCAAACATTTACTGGAGCTTGACCCCAAAGAGATCCATGGTAAAAATATCCTGGGAAAGTTTATCGACGATAATAATCAAACACTCATAGTCCCTTTTACCGAGGTGAATGATCCCAAAAAAGAAGTGTACATTATTGAATTTGATCATACCGGGAAGGTGGTATCAGCAACGGTACCTATGCGCGAAAATAAGGATGGTGTCGAAAAGCTCATCGTAACCCACCGGGGCGATTATTGTACCTTAAAAGACAGCGTACTTACCCAATATTCCATTGACGATCTGGGTTTGCCATACAATAGTATCAAGTCGGGTATTTAATATTCTCCTCAAAGCAGATGAACTGTGAAATGGATGTGCGAAAATCACCTTAAGATTAAGGGCTTAGTTAAAAAGCTGGGTTAAATATTAGAAACCCTTACTTTTTATAGAATATACTAATATATTTATAGAGCATAAAATATTTATAGTATATGACCCGAAACTTTACCAAAATTTTAGCACTAAGTGT
Source organism: Mucilaginibacter sp. BGA-UO-ETr-C110 (assembly GCF_059567985.1). NCBI lineage: Bacteria > Pseudomonadati > Bacteroidota > Sphingobacteriia > Sphingobacteriales > Sphingobacteriaceae > Mucilaginibacter > Mucilaginibacter sp. BGA-UO-ETr-C110. The sequence continues at coordinate 4,083,282 of NZ_JCAQPB010000002.1, read as the reverse complement.
TGCTGGGGTTTTTAGCGTTTGCTGCGCGATTGCGCAACCCCGATTACCGGAAGGTTATTTCTGGAAAAAGCTTCCAAACGGATTGGAAGTAGTAGTTATTGAAAACAGCAAGGTGCCACTGGCCACCATTGAAATTGCTGTAAAAAACGGAGCTTACACAGAGGGCCCCGAATTTAGCGGCTTATCGCACCTTTTTGAGCACATGTTTTTTAAGGCCAACAAGGATTATCCCAACCAGGAAGCATTTTTAAAACGTACTCAGGAACTAGGCGCTATCTGGAATGGTACTACCGATGTGGAACGGGTTAATTACTTCTTTACGTTTGACCGGGATAGCCTTAAAGCAGGTTTAAAATTCATGAATGCTGCTATCCGTTTCCCGATATACCGCGAAGAAGATATGAAAAAGGAACGCCCTGTTGTTGATGGTGAGTTTCAGCGTGCCGAGAGCGATCCTGGTTTCCAGCTTTGGTTTGGTATTCAGCAAAAGCTTTGGGGCGATCTGATCACCCGTAAAAACCCTATCGGGATCCATGAAGTGATCAATACCGCCACACCAGAGAAGATGATGGTGATCAAAGACAAATATTACTTCCCCAATAACAGCCTGGTGACCATTTGTGGCGATGTAAAACATGACGCCGCGTTTGCCCTGGCCGAAAGTATATTTGGCGATTGGGCCAGCAGTGGCTTTAATCCGCATGAAAAATATCCTATCCCTCCATTTAAACCATTAACCAAAAGCGAGTATTTTATTAAAGAAAGTACTATCGCGCAAACACCTTATATGCAACTTTCATGGCAGGGGCCGGCTTACTTAACCGATTCTGCTTCAACAGTTGCTGCCGATGTGTTTTCGACAATTGTTGGTTTAAACTCATCAAAATTTCAACAATCACTGATCGATAAAGGATTGGCCAGCTCCGTTTCTTTGGGATATACTACCAGTCGGTTTGTGGGCCCTATTGATATTTTTGTGGTGCCCAATCCAGGTAAGTTAAAAGAGTGCTATGACGAACTGCTTAACCAGGTTAACCAGTGGGTAAAATCTGATTATTTTACTGACGAACAGTTAAATGATGCCAAAGCTATTTTATTGAGAAATAGCGTTCACCGGAAGGAGAAACCATCTACGCTGCCAAGTCAGATGAGTTACCAGTGGTGCAGCACCTCACTTGATTATTATACCGATCTGGACAATAACTATCAGAAAGTGAGCCGTGCCGATATACAAAAATATGTGAGCACCTATATATCGGGTAAGCCATACGCAGCCGGCATTATCATAGCACCAGAGTTAAGTAAACAACAAAATGTAGCTTCATTTTTTGTAGCTAAGTAAAATTAAATCTTATCATGATGAAGAAATATGTGTTCACCCTGCTGATTGCAGCGGCGATAGGAAATATAAAAACAGTACAGGCACAAAATAAAGCTTACGAAACCACGGTTGATGGTGTAAAAGTAATTGTGCAGCCAAGCGGCAACGATATTGTAGAGATACAAACTATTATAAAAGGCGGTGTACAAAACTACAAAGCCGATAAAATGGGTATTGAAGCTATGGCGATGGCCGCGCTTACAGAATGCGGAACCATAAAGCACGATAAAAATGCTTTTAAAGATCAGTTGGATAAAGTGAGCGCTACGGTTGATGGCAGCAGCAACAAAAACTACTCTATCATGCGGATGAATTGTATTAAGACCGATTTTGATATAGTTTGGCCTTTGTATGTCGAAGCACTAACACAACCCCGTTTTGATGCCAAAGAGTTTACGCGTATAAAACAGGATGCGATCAACAACATTAAGCAAGCCGATTCGCAGCCTGATAACGCGATCGATAAATTAGCCAATAAAACGGCATTTGCCAACCGTGATTATGCCAAAGATCCTAATGGTACGGTAGAGATCGTATCTAAACTAACTCCCGAAGAAACCAAGACTTATTATCAGTCAATATTAACCCGGTCGCGCCTGGTTATTGTGGTTGTAGCCGACCTGGACAAGGCAGTTATTGAATCAAAAGTGAAGGCCATGCTTAACGGTATAAAACAAGGCGCTCCGTTTGAGTTTAAGAAATCATTCTTCCGTGTTTACAAAAACTCATTTAACGCCGAATCGCGCGACCTGGCAACCAACTATGTAGAAGGTATCACCAGTGGTCCGCAGCCGGGTACTCCTGATTTTGACGCGTTTAATGTGGCCATGAGGATATTTGCTAATCGTCATTTTTTAGATGTGCGTACCAATAATGGTTTATCATACGCGCCACAGGCCTGGTTTAGCGTTGGGCAAACATCTACAGCCAGGTTCTCGGTATCAACAACCCAGCCAGATAAATACATTGCTGTGTTTGACAAACTGGTTGATAAAATAAAAACAGAAGGTTTTAAACCCGAAGAGGTTGCCAATATGAAGATTACTTATCTTACCGGTTTTTATTATAAAAACGAAACCAACAGCGCACAGGCGTTTTCCATGGCTTCTAATGAAGTGTTATTCAACAACTGGAAACGATCATTAACCCTGGTTGATGATGTTAAAAAGCTGACACCAGAAGAAGTAAGCGACGCTTTCCGCAAGTACATCAATAACATTGTTTGGGTTTACCAGGGCGATCCTAAAAAAGTGAACCAGATATTATATATCAATGGTACCTTAAATAAAGGTGATAACCCGGTAAGTCATTAATATTGTTAAAATAAAATTAAAGGTTAAAAGGTTTGGTTTTACACCTTCCCTTTTAACCTTTTTTGTTTTGGGAATCACTCATACAAGGGTGGATTTTATTTATCCGGGAACCTGGCTTTTTTTCTTTCGTCCCCATATTTCTCCCCTGTAACGGGTAGGTACGGTATCGCCCAGGAGCTTACCCCAAGGTTTAAGGTCTTCAATACGGTCAAAAATAATTTTTATTACGGCTATGAATGGTATGGCCAGGAACATGCCTGATAATCCCCACAACATATTGCCTAAAAGTACCACAATGATGGATATGAGTGCGTTGATCTGTACTTTTGAGGATACGATACGCGGCACCAGTATATTATTGTCGATAAACTGGATAACCAGGTAAGCTATAACAACCCCTAGCTGGGTTGTGTAACCGTCTTTGGTAACCGTAGCCATTAGCACAGGCAGGGCAATAGCTATAATGCCGCCAATGTAAGGCAGCAGGTTTAATATAGCCCCTATAACACCAATCAGGATACCGTATTTTACACCTAACAATACCAACGCTGTTGAGTTAAGGATAGCAACTATAATCATCTCGATTAATAAACCCTGAATATAGCTTTGTATGGCCATTTTGGTTTCTTTTAAAACCTCACTTACCTGTTTTGAGTTCTCCTCTGAGAATACTTCAAAAACGAAATTAAGGATAAGGGTTTTGTAGAAAAGGGTTAAAAAAACATATACCGGTATCACAAATACCAACCCGAACACCCCAACTACCGAGCCGAGTGTATGGCCTACCATTGCCTGGCTATTCTTTAAGGCATCTTTGATCATGAGGTCTTGTTTTTGAACAGAGAAGTTAAAGGTGGTAGCAATCCATGCCTTAAACGTAGTGAACAACTCCGCAAACTTTTGCTTGAGCATTGGTAATGAATCACCGAATTGTATGATCTGGGTTGATAGAAAATAGAATAACGCCACTAATAGGATAGCGCCAATTAACATGACAATTATAATAGAAAATATTTTGGGCACTTTATGCTCCATTAACCAGTTGCAAGCAGGGTTAAGCAGGATGGCAATAAAAGCCGCGAATGCCAGCGGTATTAACACATCTGCCAGTTGTGAAAAAGTGTATACTAATAAAATAAGCCCAAAGAGGGTAACGGTATTTTTTAAATAGAATGGATATTCTTTTACAGCAGGCATACTTAAGCTGGAGTGAAGTTTTGGTTGAACAAATAAGGAATAACAACTTGAATTGTTTTAATCCTACCGTGTCTAACTAATAGAATAATAATGTAAAACACGTGTTAGGCTATAAATAGCGCCATTAAAACAAAAAAGCCAGGCATATCCGCCTGGCTTTTTTGTTGGAGGTGTCCAACGTTATTTCACGTCCCTTTTTACTTTGTTCAGGGTACTTTGACCAGGCAAATAGATCTGGAAGCCAAAATTTAAGGTTAAGCTATGTTGGTAAGCCGAACTCCCGAAACCAACAACCCCGTTATACTTTAACAGTGTTTCTAATCCGATACTTGGGGTAACAAAATAGGCGAAACCCGGGCCAAAGCCCAATTCTAAACCATTTGTTGATCCACCGGGGCCGCGCAGGTTCTGACCGCCGAGACCAACATTGGCCTCGCCGAAAATACGACCATGTTTTAACACTTCAACATCAGACCCGGTATAATAACGGCCCAGGGCACCTATACCATAACGAACATCGCTACCCGTTCCTTTTTCTGTTGAGATACCAAAACGACCGTAAGCACCCAGTGCCACATTGTCTTTAATAAACCAGGCTGCTTTAGGTGTAATGTCTGCTGTGAAAGTGCTGGGGCTGTTTAAGCCTAATGACAGGTTGCCGATATCGCCACCCATTAAAACGTTGCCTTTCTGTATTTGCGCGCTTGCGGTGAAGGCGAATCCGATAAATGCCAATAGGACTAATAATGTAAACTTTTTCATAGTGTTTCTTTTAGATTTTTAACTTCAGGTTTATTTTAATAAGAAATTATTAACAATAGCTGTGCCATTGGAAATATTGAAACATAAAAATACCCTATGTGGAATTGAAATATATTGATAATAAAGGGGTTATGCGACGGGTTTAGTCCTTTAATAGTGGAGTGTATTTAATTTAATATGTATATTAATAAGTATCGGGATGTATATTAATAGGTATAGGATTATTAGGTAACGCGAGTTCGATATAAAGCACACTCCAAGAGAAATCTCTTTTAAACAGGGGGCACCTACGGAGCCAACACTATTTCTATGTTTTATCTACAAACATGTTACTCCTCCGGAGTTTAACCACAGGTGTTGGGAAGAGCAAAATTCTATAAAAAGATGTCATTTCGATAGAGCAGAGGTGGAAAAAGAGTTGGGGCGAAAGAGAAATCTTCTGCATTAAAGCAAGTCGAAATAGTATGTCGAAGAAGATTTCTCCTCGTGCCTCGTTCTAAATGACAATTTATGGTTAACCATGTAAACCCACTTTTGTAAAAAAATGGATTGTAGTACATAAATAATAAACGAACAAAGCCCGCTCATAAAGCGGGCTTTGTTCGTTTATTATGATAAATTAAAATTATCTTATTTTAATAAGTTTCTCCAGCTAACCCGGTCGCCAATGATTTTGTCGAGTTGGTCGGCAGGTACGCGTTCTTGTTCCATGCTGTCGCGGTGACGGATGGTAACGGTGTTGTCTTCCAGGGTTTGATGATCTACCGTGATACAGAAAGGTGTACCAATAGCATCCTGACGGCGATAGCGTTTGCCAATGGCATCTTTTTCCTCGTATTGTATGTTGAAGTCGATCTTCAGTTTATCCATGATCTCGCGGGCTTTCTCGGGCAGACCATCCTTCTTGGTCAGCGGGAAAATAGCGGCTTTAACCGGGGCCAGGCAAGGGTGCAGGTGCAGTACGGTACGGCTATCCTGTTTTTCTTCGGTGCTCAGATCTTCTTCCTCATAGGCATTGATCATCGTAAGCAGGAACATCCTGTCTAAACCAATAGAGGTTTCTATTACATAAGGTACATAATTACCATATGGTTTACCGGTTTCCGGATCAAGCTCTGGGTCAAAATATTGCATTTTTTTACCTGAGAATTTTTCATGTTGGCTCAGGTCAAAATTGGTACGGCTATGAATCCCTTCCACTTCTTTAAAGCCGAATGGGAATTCAAACTCAATATCGTAAGCGGCATCAGCGTAGTGTGCCAGTTTTACGTGCTCATGGTAACGGTATTTGGCGGCATCTGTACCCAGGGCCAGGTGCCATTTCAGGCGGGCCTCTTTCCACTGGTTAAACCATTCTTTTTGAGTGCCAGGACGTACAAAGTATTGCATTTCCATTTGCTCAAACTCACGCATCCGGATAATGAACTGACGAGCGATCACCTCGTTACGAAAAGCCTTACCAATTTGCGCTATACCAAAGGGGATCTTCATCCTGCCTGATTTTTGTACGTTCAGGTAGTTTACAAATATACCCTGTGCGGTTTCCGGACGCAGATAAACCACGTCGGCATCATCAGCAACAGCGCCCATCTGGGTACTAAACATGAGGTTAAACTGGCGTACATCGGTCCAGTTACGGGTACCACTTACAGGGCAGGCAATTTCGTGCTCAATGATCAGCTCTTTCAGGCGTGGCAGGTCTTCGTTTTTGAGGGCCTCATCCATATCATGCTGTAATTGTTCAGCTTTGTCGGTTTTGCCATCCTTGTCGTAGCGGTCTATCTTATCTTCAATCAACTGATCTGCACGGTAGCGTTTTTTTGAATCTTTATTGTCGATCATCGGGTCGCTGAAACCATCAACGTGCCCGCTGGCTTTCCATATTTTGGGGTGCATAAATATGGCCGAATCAATACCCACAATGTTATCATGCATTTGCACCATAGCTTTCCACCAGTAGGTTTTGATGTTGTTCTTCAATTCGGCGCCAAACTGCCCGTAATCGTAAACAGCGCTCAGGCCATCATAAATCTCACTTGAAGGAAAAACAAAGCCATATTCTTTGGCGTGCGATATAACATTTTTAAAAAGTTCGTCGGTTGATTTGCTCATAATAGCTGCAAAGATACAATTTAGGCAGAAAGCTGAAAGCGAAAGGCGAAAACCTTAAAATGATAAGTCTCAATTTGCTAAATTACCTTAATTTAAAACCAAAGCACCTCTAATTTCATTATACTAAAACCAGTTAATTTACCGCAGCTATGGAACAAATTGTGAGAATATTGGACATCCATAACGTTACCCACAACGTTAAACAGTTTATTGTAGAAAAGCCCGAGGGTTTTACATTTACACCCGGACAGGCAACGGAACTATCCATCAATCAACCAGCGTGGGAGGATCAGAAAAACCCTTTCACATTTACCTGCCTTACCGCTGAGCATTACCTGGAATTCACCATCAAAATATACAGTGATCATCCCGGCGTTACCAATCACCTCGGTGAGCTGGAAGTGGGTGATGAACTGATACTGCGCGAAGCCTGGGGGGCTATTGAATATAAAGGTCCGGGTTATTTTATTGCAGGCGGCGCGGGTATCACACCGTTTATAGCCATATTGAGGCAGCTTCATCAACAAGGTGCGATAGACGACAATAAACTCTTCTTCTCTAATAAAACAGATCAGGACATTATCCTGGCCGATGAACTGAAAAGTATTTTAGGTGAAAACGCGCTATTCACTATAACTAATCAGAAGGACAGTACCCATGACCAACGCCGTATTGATGAGGCCTTTTTAAAAGCCGAAGTACAGGATTTTACCAAACACTTTTACGTTTGCGGCCCCGACCCTATGGTACAGGAAATAACCGCCATACTAACTAAGCTGGGTGCCAACGCCGATGCTGTTGTGTTTGAGAAGTAGATTGGCCAGAAGCAAGAGTCAAGAAACAAGAATCAGGACAAGAAACCAAAATCTCGAATCTCATATCTCAAATCTCATATCTAAAATCTATTTTTACCGCCATGAGTATCCGGGTTGAGTCGTTGTCAAAAGTTTACGGAACGCAAAAAGCGGTTGATAGTATCAGCTTTAGTGCGGAGCCAGGTGTATTGGGATTTTTAGGCCCGAATGGTGCGGGCAAATCCACCACCATGAAGATCCTCACCTGCTTTATCCCTCAAACCTCGGGTATGGCATCAGTTTGCGGGTTTGATGTAATAGCTCAACCATTGGAGGTACGCAGGCGCATCGGCTACCTGCCCGAAAGTAACCCGCTGTACCTGGATATGTATGTGAAAGAATCACTGGGTTTTATTGCTGGTATCCACCAGCTGCATGAGCCCGAAAAACGTATAGCCACTATTATTGAGCAAACAGGCCTGGGACCCGAGCAGCATAAAAAGATCGGTCAACTATCAAAAGGGTACCGCCAACGGGTGGGGCTGGCACAGGCCATTTTGCATAACCCGGATGTACTGATATTAGACGAGCCTACCTCCGGGCTCGACCCTAATCAACTGATCGGGATCCGCCAGTTGATACTGGAACTGGGGAAAACCAAAACCATTATCCTCTCTACCCATATTATGCAGGAAGTAGAGGCGGTATGCAACCAGGTGATCATTATTAACCAGGGTAAAATCGTAGCCAACGATACCCTGCAGGGACTCCGCCAGAAAAATAATGATAACACGCTGGAGCAGATCTTTATATCACTTACCGGTGATAATTAAATATTTTTATTTTTAAAATAATCTTTTATTTTTGCCCTGCCTAATTACTTTATTTACAAGATAAAATAGATACAAAAGCCTTTCTGGTTGCTGTAACGCTTATATTATTCTGTTGATTAATATATTCAATCACGTATTTAATAAAAAATATTTTTTAAAGAGTTTGTAACGTTTGCTTAAAAGCAGCGTCTATATTCTCAAGAAAAAACTGCGTTATAGGAAAATCCTATTAACGTTGTATTAACAACCAAACATCAATCTAATAAATTATGAAAAAAGTTCTATTAGCCTTAGCTATTATTGCTGGCACAGCATTCACAACCTTCGCGCAAACCAAATCTGGCGACAGTGGTAAATTCAGTATCGGTCTTGAAGGTGGGTTACCGTTAGGCAACACTAAAGACTTTTACAACTATGTAATTGGCGGCTCACTTAAATACGAACTACCTATTGCACCAAGTACCTGGTTTACTATTTCTGCCGGCTACAATTCCTTCCACCCTAAAAAAGTATGGAAAGATTTGGGCGGTGAATCTGTTGGATTTGTTCCTGTAAAAGTAGGTGTTAAATATTATATCGAAAATGGCTTCTTTGCTGAAGGCCAATTAGGAGCAGCTTTTGGCACAAAAAGCGGTTATGGTACTGCATTTGCCTATTCACCAGGCATCGGTTATACCTTTGATGGTGGTTTTGAAGCCGGTGTGCGTTACGAAGGATGGTCTAAAAATGGAACTACCAGCCAAATCGGCCTGCGTTTAGCTTACCGTTTCTAAGCGAAGGATTAACAGTTTATGATAAAGCCCGGGGATATTATCTCCGGGCTTTATTATTATAAATATTTTTCAGGCTTTTAAACGTTGACCGGTTGCCTGCGTCAAACAAACCGACAGCGGTAAAAAAACAAGTCCGCATTAATCTTATTACAAAATTATTTTATGAAAAAAATCCTATTAGCCTTAGCATTTATTGCCGGCACGGCATGTACAACCTTCGCGCAAACCCATTCTGGCGGCGGCGGTAAATTCAGTATTGGTTTGGAAGGCGGACTGCCTGTTGGCGATGCCCACAACTATTCTGATTATATTATCGGCGGTTCGCTCAAATATGAGTATCCTGTTGCCGATAATTTATTTATTACCGGATCGGCCGGTTATAGCAGCTTGCACGTTAAGAGTTTTGACATTTCCTCTAACGATCCGGAATTCAGTTATCAATTTCACTTTGACGGCGGTACTGCGGGTGTAATACCTGTAAAAGTGGGCGCCAAATATTACTTTGACGGGCACTTTTTTGGTGAAGCACAGGTAGGCGCTGCCTTTGGTACCAACAGTGGCAGCAGTACCTTATTTGTTTATTCACCTGGTATAGGTTATACCTTCGCTGGTGGTTTTGAAGCAGGTGTTCGTTATGAAGCCTGGTCAAACAATGGTACTATCGGTCAGGCAGCATTGCGTTTAGCCTATCGTTTCTAACAAAAGAAACAATTAAAATTTAAGAAAGCCTGGGTATTAGCCTGGGCTTTTTTATGCATCAGCGCTAAAGAATATGGGCTTTGTTTGAAATATTATAGTGGGAGTGCCACGACTATTTAACATAGGGCAAACAATATGTTTACATGACTGTATTGATAGAAACCATATAACCCTAAAATCATGAAAAAAATTCTATTAGCCTTATTCATTATTGGAGTTACCGCAATGCAAAGCTTTGCGCAATCCAGGGGCCGGAGCGACGGTAAATTCAGTATCGGCTTTGAGGCCGGTTTGCCTACCGGCGACGCCCATCATCTTTTTGGTTCGGTATTAGGCGGTTCACTTAAATACGAACTTCCGATTGATCGAAGTACCTGGTTTACTATATCGGCCGGTTATAATTCTTTCCAGCCAAAAGGGGTATACAGCGATATCGGCGGACCTGCAATTAATGCCATCCCGCTAAAAGTGGGTGTTAAATACTACTTTGACAGGAGCTTTTTTGCTGAAGGCCAAATAGGCGCCGCGTTTTTTACCGGAGCAGCCGATGGTACAGCATTTGCCTATTCACCAGGCATTGGTTATACCTTTAGCGAAGGTTTTGAGCTGGGCCTCCGTTATGAGGGCTGGTCAAAAGACGGTACGCTTGGTCAGGCCGGTTTACGTTTAGCTTACCGTTTCTAAGAAAAAAATTAACAATTAAAATTTAAAAAGCCCGCGAGCATTGCCCGCGGGCTTTTATTTTTCAAGATTGTTTTTGTCATCCTGAGGAACGAAGGATCTTCTTCAGTGAGCATATCGTACAATAGATGCTTCGTTCCTCAGCATGACAAACTCTGTTTTTTCTTACTGTTGCCCCTACTGGCGCACGCATATGACTACATAGAAAACTATACGCGATATGCCGGAAAAATGACTACGCGGTACGTGCGTCAATGATGGTTTACACATATTCCATGATATTAAAGTAATAATTTATATAATTAATTGATTGTTAATGTTTTATAATGATGTTAACCGTAAAAAGTGTAAACCATGTAAACCCACTTTTTGAAAAAAAACAGGCCATCAGCCCCTTGCTGGCGCACGCGTGCCTTGGGTAGCAGCAGTATATCATTTGTCGTAAAACACCCTGATAATGTCATTTTGAGCCCCTCTGTCCTTGTTATATAAGGGATAACTTTGTTATAAACAAAATCAAACTATCATGACAACTAAAGAAATTGTGTTACAGGTTATCGACGCTTTTGATAACAATGACGTAGATAAAATATTAAAGCTTTTTGCCGACGACGTAATATGGACAATGAAAGGCTCAAGCCTTACCATCATCAACGGGAAAGATGAGGTTGAAAAGTTTTTAGGCGGAATGGAGGATGTAAAGATTGTTTCATCAACCCACGATCATATCATTGTTGATGGTAATAAAGCAGCCGTTGATGGCTTTATACAATGCAAAGGCAAAAGCGGTGAGGAAATAAATATGCACTACGCCGATTTTTATGAGCTGGAAAATGATAGGGTAAAAATAGTTACCTCTTATATAGTTGATAAAAAGGAATAGGTTTTTAGACGGCTTAAGGGACGTCAAAAAATACGTCATTGCGAGCGCAGCGTGGCAATCCCTAACTATACAGAGCAGCTCTGCCTATCGGGGATTGCTTCGTACCTCGCAATGACGCATGGAGAGGAGGAAAGGGTCTCTTACGCGTACCGCCAGCCATAAGCGCATTAAATATTTAGCACCAGCGAACCCATGAACCAATAAAAAAATATTGTAATTTCGGCGCTCAACACCCGATCAAAAAGTGCTAAGCATCCTTAAAAAAGAAATCATCTCCTACCTCAGTTCGCTGGTGGCCTATGTTACCATCGGCGTATTCTTATTGGTGCTGGGTTTATTTTTGTGGGTATTCCCCGATTCGAGCATTTTGGAGTATGGCTATGCCGGGCTCGAAAGCCTGTTCAGCACCGCACCATACCTGTTCATGTTCCTGATACCGGCCATCACCATGCGATCATTGGCCGAGGAGCGTAAAGAGGGCACTTTTGAGTTGCTATTCACCCGTCCACTTACCGATTGGCAAATTGTATTGGGAAAATACCTGGCCGGTGTGTTGCTGGTGCTTTGCGCTTTGCTGCCTACGCTGGTTTATTATTTTTCGGTCAGTACGCTGGGTACGCCACAGGGAAATATTGATACGGGGGCGGTTATCGGTTCATACATCGGCTTGTTTTTATTAGGCGCTGCATTCTCGGCCATCGGTCTGTTTGCATCATCTATCACCAAAAATCAGATCATCGCTTTTACGGTAGCGGTTTTCCTGTGTTTCTTTTTTTACAGTGGGTTCGATTCATTGAGCCAATTGCTGTCATTACAGGACCTGGGTTTACAAAACCTGGGTATTACCGAGCATTACCAATCCGTAAGCCGTGGTGTACTGGATACGCGCGACCTGGCTTATTTTATAATAGTAGCTGGTATATTTATATGGCTTACGCTGTTTGTAATCATCCGTCAGCGTAAAAAGAAACTTTTTTCGGTTACTATGATGGGATATGTAGTGGTGCTGTTGGTTGTGGCTGTTCTTGGCAGGATTACTTTTACCCGTTTTGATTTTACTACCGAAAAACGATATACGCTTTCGCCCATCAGCAGCCAGATCATGGATGGTTTGCAGCAGCCCGTAAAAGTTACTGTCTATTTGGATGGGAGCGGATTTCCGGGTGGAATGAAGCGTTTGCAGGTTGCAACAAAAGATATGCTTAATGATTTGAAAGCATATAGCCATAAAAAAATCGACTTTGAATTTATTGATCCTCTTAATTTTTTAAAAGGTCTTTCGCAGGATCAACAAAAGCAGCAATTTGAAGAATGGGATACGAAAGGTATAAAAGCGCAAAATCTCAGTGTTAAAACTGATGACGGTGTATCTCAGAAAATGATATTTCCTGAAGCTCTTGTGGCGGCTAACGGAAAAGAGATTGTGGTTAATCTTTTGCAAACAAGGATTGGACTTTCGGATGCGGAACAATTAAATAATTCTATACAAAATCTTGAATACGCTTTTGTATCAGCTATAAAAAAAGCTGGCAGTGGAGGCAAGCCTCGGATTGGGTTTACAACAGGTCATAACGAACTTACTGACTTGCAATTAAATGGTGCCATCAACACTTTATCTGATGGGTATTTGATTGGTAGAGTGGATTTGAATCTTATACCGTTTGACAGTCTTAAGAAATTAAAACTGCTGGTGATACCCAAACCTGATAAAAAATTTACCGAACTGGAAAAGTTCAAACTCGACCAATACATTATGCATGGTGGCCGGGTGTTGTGGACGATAGACCAGGTAAGTGCCGAACTGGACAGCCTGCGCGGGCATGGCGGTGAACAACTGGCTTTTGCCAAGCAACTCAACCTGGACGATCAGCTTTTCCGATACGGCGTCAGGATCAATTATGACCTGATAGCTGATATGAATTGCTCGCAGATCCCGGTTAGTACCGGCAGCGTTGGCGGACAAGCGCAGATACAAATGCTCCCCTGGCTGTTTTATCCCATATTTATCCCGTTGTCCAAACACCCGGTAGTGAAAAACCTGGATGGTATCAGCAGCGAATTTGCCAGCACTATTGATCTGCTGGATACTAAAAATGTAAAGAAAACTATCCTGCTTACCTCGTCGCCCTATAACAAAAAGATGAGCGCGCCGCATATGCTGTCCTTACAGGCATTGGAGCAGGAACCCAATCCCAAAGATTTTCAGAGCACGCCCAAAACAGTAGGCGTATTGCTGGAAGGTAAATTTGTATCCGACTGGCGCAACCGCCCGCTGCCCGAAGGACTTACCGAACAAGCGGCCATAAAGCCCGAAAGTGTGCCTACTAAAATGATCGTGATCAGCGATGGGGATATTTTGAAAAATCAGGTTGGCAGCGATGGATCACCATACCCATTAGGCTATGATCATTATACCCAGCAAACCTATGGCAATAAAAACCTGCTGCTGAATATTGCCGATTATATGACTGACGACTCGGGCCTGATAGCGCTGCGTACCAAAGAGATCAAGATCCGTTTGCTTAACCGTGCCCGTATCCGCAACGAAAAAATGTACTGGCAGCTGGTAAATACGGTTGGGCCTTTGCTTTTAGTGTTAATATGTGCTATTTTTCAACATTACATCCGTAAACGAAAGTATGCGCATTAAATTTTATATTTTTGATTGATTAAATACACCCATATGAGATTTATTGTTTCTACATCAACATTACTCAAACAACTGCAGGCTGTAAGCGGGGCTTTAAGCAATAGCACTGTTTTGCCTATACTGGAAAACTTTTTGTTCGAGATAAAGGATGGAAACTTAACCATTTCTGCAACCGACCTGCAAACCAGCATGACCACATCCTTAGCTGTTGAGGCTAAAGAGAATGGCCGCATTGCCATACCATCGCGTATATTGTTAGAGACCTTAAAGTCGTTACCAGAACAACCGGTAGCTTTTTCTGTAGACGATAACACGTTTGCTATTGAAATAAACGCGGGCGACGGAAAGTATAAACTGAGCGGCGAAAATGGCGAGGATTTCCCAAAGATACCGGTAGTGGAGAACGCATCGTCGGTAAATTTACCGGCATCAGTTTTAGCCGAAGCGATCAACAAAACCATTTTCGCAGTAAGTAATGACGAGCTGCGTCCTGCCATGACCGGTGTATACTGCCAGTTAAGCACCCAGCACCTCACCTTTGTAGCTACCGATGCCCACAAGCTGGTACGTTACCGCCGTAAGGATGCCAAAGCAGCAAGCACCACCTCATTCATATTACCTAAAAAAGCGTTAACGTTGCTGAAATCATCATTACCTACTGATGATGTGAATGTATCAGTAGAGTATAACTCTACCAGCGCGTTCTTTAAGTTTGGTAATATTAACCTGGTATGCCGTTTAATTGACGAGCGCTATCCGGATTATGAGGCGGTTATACCTCAGGTGAATCCAAATAAATTAAGTATCGATAGGCTTACCTTCCTGGGGTCGTTGAGCCGCGTGGCTATTTATGCCAACAAAACTACCCACCAGGTAAGACTTAAAATAAGCGGCAGCGAGCTCAATATATCATCAGAAGATATTGACTTTGCCAACGAAGCACATGAGCGTTTAAGCTGCCAGTACGAAGGCGAAGACATTGAAATTGGCTTCAACGCACGTTTTTTAATAGAAATGTTAAAGAATTTAAGTTGCGAAGAAGTATCTTTGGAGATGTCGACACCAAACCGTGCCGGCTTATTGTTACCTCAGGGTGGCGATGAAAATGAAGATGTGCTGATGCTGGTTATGCCGGTGATGCTCAATAGTTATGCTTAAGTGTAAACTTAAATTATAAATCCAAAACTAAGTCCGGCTTTAAAAACCGGACTTTTTTGTTCGCCGCAGATAACAAAAATCGCGGGAAGAAGTTATATAGCTTAATATTATATATGAATATCAGGATCAAAGCTTTTACTTTTATTATAGCCGCGGCGGCATGCTGGGCATCCTGTAAAAAAAATAATGACGCGCCTACCATTCTGCCTACTACCAGTGTCAATGTGATCAACGCGTCAAACAATGTGATTAATTTTTACCAGAATGGTACCCGGATCAATAATACTTCCAGTTACTATCCAGGTGGTTCGCTGGGTAATTTAACGGTAAAAGCAGGTTTGCAAAACTACCAGGTTAAGTTAGCAAGCCCATCTACCCCTAATTACTTATTTACTTTACCCCTTACACTCGATTCGGGAAAAGTATACTCATTATATGTAAGCGGGCAGACTCCGGAAAGTGTTTTTTTTACTAACGATACGGCCACCACTAATAAATTTGCTAAGCTCAGGTTTGTAAATGCCTCACCTGATGCCGGGCCCCTCGTACTTGCTTTTGTAACCCCCGATCCAAACCCGGTAAGTACCCCGCAGTTTAGTAATATCGAGTATAAAAAAACAACTGATTTTTTGAATGTTACGCCAAGTTCAACAGGTTCGCTTATTTTAAGTGTTTACCAGGTCGGGTCGGACATAAAAACCGCCAAAAAGGATACGGTGACAATTAGTACAGGAAGAATTTATACTGTAGTTGGTTATGGCACTGTAGGTTCTGGGGGTAACCAGGCACTTGGCACCAGTTTAATAGTTAATCAGTAAAGTAAAAATTAATGACTAAACCAAATAAAAGCAGCTTCCTGGTTTCCCTACTTTTGCTTACCATGGGTACTTTGCTATTGCCTTTTATCTCCTCATGCGGCAAGGGCGCCAATGCTAATCCTACAGGGTTGAATACGCAACTGCAGATTGTTAATCTAAGCCCGGATATACTGCCGGTAAATTTATACCTTAATTTTATTAAGGAGAATACAACCAATTATACATACCCTACTAATTCGGGCTATTTTTATATATCCACGCTGCAACCGCCAATGCAGTTACGTACGGCAACATTGGCACCTATAAACCTGGTCACTATCGACAGTACAATAGCATTAAAAGCCAACTCAAAATACACTTTGTTCATTACCGGTTTCAGGAGCGATAACTCTATAAAAAACTCACTCCTGTTGCTTGATACAGCTACTATTCCTCCATTGGGCAGGGGTATAGTACGGTTTGTTCATTGCTCGCCTACTTCTGCCCCGCTTGATCTGAGAGCGAATGACAGCACCGCAAAACAGTGGAAATCTATAACTTTTAATTCTGTGTCAAAATATGTTCAGTTGCCCGTGGGTAATTACAATTTTACCATTAACTTAAGTAGCTCACCGGATAATGTTCAATTCCAATTGCCCAATGTTACCATACAGGATGGCCGTGCTTACACTATTTATACACAGGGGATAGTAGGCCGAACAGACTCGGTTGCATTCGGCGCCGCTATAATTACCAATAATTTACTGCTTAAAACTACTCAATAGGGACGAGACATTAGAATCAAGAGCCAAGGATCAAGAGCCAAGATATTAAAGCGAAGAGCCGCGAAATACAATCACAACTTATTTTTTATTCTTGATTCTTGGCTCTTGATTCTAATGTCTTCTCATTTATATTCCTATTTTTGGCCAAAATTTAAAATACCGTGGAAGTAATAAAAAGCATTATCGACTTTATACTGCATATTGATGTGCATCTGAGCCAGATTACCAGTGATTACAAGGGCTGGACCTATCTCATACTGTTCGCGATCATTTTTGCCGAAACCGGTTTTGTAGTTACTCCCTTTTTACCTGGCGACTCGCTGCTGTTTGCAGCCGGCGCGCTTATCGCTAATGGTAAAACGGGCTTAGATATAGTCTTGCTGGCCATTATATTGGTTATAGCTGCTTTTGCAGGTAATACGGTTAATTACTTGCTGGGTAATTATTTAGGCCCCAAGGTTTTTAAAGAAAATAACAAAATATTAAAGCTGGAGTATTACCTCACTACCAAAGCGTTTTTTGATAAACACGGTGGCAAGGCGGTTATATTCAGCCGTTTTTTACCTATCATCAGAACTATTGCCCCTTTTGTGGCCGGCGTAGGGCGTATGGCTTTTTTACGCTATAGCCTGTATAATATTGTAGGTGGCGCTTCATGGGTGCTGAGCTTTTTATTTATTGGCTTCTTTTTCGGTAACATCCCGGTGATCAAGCAAAACTTTACACTGGTGGTGATGGCTATTATATTGATATCCGTAATTCCGCCAATTTACGCGGCTATAAAAAGCAGGGGTAGCAAAAAAGCTTCTGTATAGTAAGCTTTTGAGCTTATTTAGTTGTTTGATAAATACATTTGCCGGTTTTGTACATGGCTTCTTCGTGCTGCAGGTTAGCACGATCTGCTTGGCTTAAGGGCTGTGCTATCAGTTTGTTCAGATCGGGTTGCCCGGCATCAATCCAGGCCGAGTACCAGAAACTTCCAACCGAAAGTATAGAAGCCCGCATTTGCCGCTCCACCATACCTTTTAGCATTTTTTGATAAGCATGGCTGTAGGCCACAGAGTAATCATTAAGCTTTCTTTTACCCCGCATAACCAGGCTGTATTTTTTATCCGGCGGGAAGTTTTTATTGACTATCCGCTCAAATCGTAATACCGAGTCGACGCTTTTGAAGGATACCTGGCAAATTTTAAATGCTTCCGTCAGCGGGTTATCAATATAACGGGCACGACCAGCAAAAAGATGATATTGTTTAATAAACAGCTCCGGCAGGCGAGTTTCCCACAGGCCATGTATGCCCATCTGATCGGTCAATTGTCCATCATAGTTTAGCGTAAGGTGAAGGGGAACATGCGCGTCGGCAACATAGTGGCCCAAATTGGCGGATGTGTTCAATATAGCCGTGGTATCATGGGCCTTAAATGCCCGTACCAGCTTATAATATTGGTATTGGATGGTCCAGGGAATGGTGCCGTATTTGTCCAACGTATCAGCAGAGTATTGGGCCGCAGCGTCGGCCCATCGTCTGGGCATAACTGTAAAAGGCTTCTTGCCATAATGGTCGGCATCAAAAAAATGATGAGGGATCTCGGTCGAGTCTACATAACGGCGTTTGTCGGCGCTCACGGCATGTTCTGTAATGTAGTTGATGTTGGCCTTGTAAAAACTGGACATGCCCTTAGGGAGTGTAAAAACGGCCAACCTGTTAATACGGTAATGCGCAAAGAATCCCCATGATGAACATAGCAGTATTAAACCTATAGCTGATAAACTTAAAATAATACGCCCTTTCATAGGATATAAATATGCCCTTAAGTTTTGAATTTTAAATTAATTAAATAACAAAGTTTATAGCTTTACCATCTAAACCTAATTACAGATGGCGCTTAAAGCATTGTTATTTGACCTGGATGGTACCCTTATTGATTCGGAGTTTTTTCATTTTGAATGCTGGAACGAAATATTAACGGAGTTTGATGTACAGTTAACCTATGATGACTGGCTGAAAACCTATGCTGGTGTACCCATGCCTGCCAATGCCGCCCGCCTGGCCGAAAAATATGGTATTACCGCCCCATTGCCACAGATCATTGATAAAAGGGAAAGGCTAACACTGGAACGACTGAAAACTAAAGACGTGAACCTGATGCCGCAGGTAGCCGAAGTATTGGCGTATTTTAAAAGTAAAAACCTAACGCTGGCTCTGGTAACTTCAAGTCCGCGGCAGGATGTGGATGCTGTATTTGAAAGGAACGGTTTAGGTAGATACTTTAAACTGATCATCACCCGTACAGAGGTTACCAAAAGCAAGCCCGATCCGGAGAGCTACCTGGTATGCGTTGAAAAGTTGGGTGTGCTAAAAGAAGAATGCCTTGTTTTTGAGGATACCATCAACGGCGTTAAATCGGCAAAAGCTGCCGGGCTTACCTGTTTCGCTATTCAAAGCAATACCGATGAACATCACAAATTAACCATAGCCGATAAACTGTTTCTTGATTTTAAAGCGGCAAAAGAACATTTGATTGAACAGGGACTCATCGCGTAATTGCTACAATCTCCCCACATAAACCTTGGTGTCATAATTTATGGTGATCAGTTCATCTTGCTGATATTTATTAAACAGGCGCCTCAAATCATTAATCATAGGCTCATATCCAAGGTCATCTTTGGTTGGCATGTATGACGAGGAAAGCAGACGGCCTTTTAATCCCTCAAAATCAAATACCTGTTTGTTTTCAAATACCCGTAACTCAAAAGGTTCGGGATCATAAAAAGCGCCGATGTTATCATAGTCGATATTACGGTGACCAACTTTTACATAGTCCTGCCCGTGGGTGATGATCAGCTGGTCATATTCCTTTTCAAATGCGGAAGTAGTTTTTCTTTCATTCCAGATCAGTGAAACTATACCACCGGGCTTCAGGATGCGTTTAAATTCTGCCCGGGCATTCTGCGCGTTAAACCAATGGAAAGCTTGCCCGGCAATAACGGCATCAACGCTTTTGTCGGCCAAGCCCGTGTTTTCCGCGGTTCCATCGGCGACGGTAAAACCCGGGTATGTGCTCAACAGCTCCGTGGCTTTATCCCGCATTTCGGCATTGGGCTCCACGGCGATGGCCCGGTAACCGGCATCCAGAAACAATTGGGTTGATATTCCCGTGCCTGCGCCTATGTCGGCTATCAGCTTATCGGTGCTCAACTGATAGCTATCCTGTAAAAAGGTAACAATGGCGGCAGGATAGTGGGGGCGGTATTTTACATAATCGGCCACGCGGTTGCTGAATCTTTTAGTACTGTCCATGGTTTGAAGTAAGCTGCTGCTAAATTAACGCTTGCGCTGTAGTTTAGTTGTTTTATGAAGTACAATATTCAATCGCGGGGCTTAAATAAATTCAGTCAGCACTATTGGTTAAATAAAGCTTTAAAACTTTAATAAAAAAGCACTTGCATATTTAAATTTATCGGCATATATTTGCAGTCCTTAAAATAATAGAAAAAAAGAATAACAAAGCTATACAATGGCAAATCATAAATCGTCTTTAAAAAGAATCAGATCAAACGCTGCGAAGCGTCTGCGCAACAGGTACCAGGCTAAAACAACCAGGAACGCTATTAAGAAATTAAGAAACACAACTACTAAAGCTGATGCAAGTGCACTGTTAGGTAAAGTGATATCTATGTTAGACCGTTTAGCTAAAAAGAATGTTATTCACAAAAACAAAGCTTCGAACAATAAATCAAAGCTTACTAAATTTGTTAATGGCTTAAGCTAATCGCTTAACTTAAAATATATAAAAAGGATCGTACCCAACAGTACGATCCTTTTTTGTTTGGTAGTTTTTTTCCATACATTAATACCGTGGAAAACTACAATGAAAAGATCAGCATTAAATCATGGGCTGAAGAAGACCGTCCGCGCGAAAAGCTGAGCACCCAAGGGCGCCGCGCGTTAACCGATGCCGAGCTGATCGCCATCCTCATTGGATCGGGCAGCCGTACCGAAACCGCTGTTGAGTTAAGCAAGCGCATCCTGCACCATTATGAAAACGATCTGAACAAGCTGGGTAAGGCTTCCATCAGTGAACTTTCAAAATTTAAGGGGATAGGAGAGGCTAAAGCGATATCTATCATCGCCGCGCTGGAGATCGGCCGCCGCCGCAACGATACCGAAACCAAAGCCATTGAATATATTAATAGCAGCCGCGATGCCTATAACATTATGCGCCGCCACCTGATGGATCTGAACCACGAAGAGTTCTGGATATTGCTCGTCGGCCGCTCGCAAAAAGTACTGGCTAAAGAGCTGGTGAGTAAAGGCGGCTTATCGGCCACGGTAGCCGATCCCAAGATCATTTTTTATATGGCGCTGCAGCAACAGGCCAGTGGTATTATACTGGTTCATAACCATCCATCAGGGAACCTGAAACCCAGTCACCAGGATATTGATCTCACCAAAAAAATAAGCGCAGCTGGCCGTTTGCTGGATATCAATGTGCTTGATCACCTGATCATCACTGATAATGGGTATTACAGCTTTGGCGATGAGGGGATAATTTAAGTCAAAAGTCAAAATTAAAAAGTCAAAAATCTAGTCAATACCTTTTCCCTTTCAGCTTTCACCTTTCAGCCTAAATCGTATCTTTGCCGATTATCATTTCTGAATAATGAAAATATCATATAATTGGCTCAAAGAATTTATAGATACAGATAAAACTCCTCAGGAAATCTCCATTATCCTTACCGGTACAGGTTTGGAAGTAGAGAGCCTGGAAAAAGTACAAGCTATTCCCGGCGGACTGGAAGGCCTGGTGATTGGTTATGTAAAGGAATGTACCGACCATGCCAACTCCGACCACCTGCACGTAACTAAAGTTGATGTAGGCAGCCCGGAAGATTTGCAGATTGTTTGCGGCGCTGCTAACGTGGCTGCCGGGCAAAAAGTAGTAGTAGCTGTTGTTGGTACTACGGTGTATCCTGTTAGCGGTGAGCCTTTTGCTATAAAAAAATCAAAAATACGCGGTGAAGTATCCGAAGGGATGATCTGCGCCGAGGATGAAATAGGTTTAGGCACCAGTCACGATGGTATCATGGTATTGAATGCCGACGCTCCGGTTGGAACCCTAGCTAAAGACTATTTTAAGGTGAACGACGACTATATGTACGAGATAGGTTTAACGCCAAATCGTGCTGATGCTATGTCGCACCTGGGTACTGCCCGTGATATTGCTGCTTTTTTAAAGATTGGTGTTACCCGGCCGGATATTAGTGCATTTAAAATTGCCAATACCAACAGAACGGTTGAGGTTGTGGTCGAGAACGAGCAGGCAAGTCCACGTTATTCTGGTTTAACCATGACCGGCCTGGAGGTAAAAGAATCACCAAAATGGTTAAAGGAAAGGCTGGCTGTTATCGGCATCCGCTCTATCAATAATATTGTGGATGTAACCAACTACGTGTTGCATGAATTGGGGCAGCCACTGCATGCTTTTGATGCCGATGAGATAAAAGGCAACAAGGTACTGGTGAAAAACTACCCGGAAGGAACAGTTTTTAAAACCCTGGATGATGTAGACCGCAAGCTATCAGAAAACGACCTGATGATAGGCAATGTCGAAGAGCCGATGTGTATTGCCGGTGTATTTGGCGGTATCACTTCGGGTGTTAAGGCGACGACGACCAGCATCTTTTTGGAGAGCGCATATTTCAACTCTGTATCTGTTCGTAAAACGGCTAAGAGACATGGCCTAAAAACCGATGCCTCGTTTCGGTTTGAGCGAGGTACCGATCCGGATATGACCGTTTTCGCCTTAAAGCGTGCTGCCTTGCTGATACAGCAGGTTGCCGGCGGCGAGGTGTCGTCAGAGATTTTTGATCATTACCCTGCACCAGTGGCGCCATTTGCTTTTGATGTAAGTTATAAAAATATCCACAGGCTGATAGGTAAAGCCATTCCGCATGCTGAGATCAAGGCTATTATTGAAGCATTGGACATTAAGGTGGTTAATGAAACGGAAGAAATACTTTCGTTGCAGGTACCTCCATATCGTGTTGATGTTACCCGCGAAGTGGATGTGGTAGAAGAAATACTGCGTATCTACGGATACAACAATATCGAGATTCCAACCCAGATCAGGGCATCGTTAAATAATTCGCAACGGGCCGAGAAAGATACGGTGCAAAACCAACTGTCGGATTTGCTTACTGCCAATGGTTTTAACGAGATACTATCAAGCTCATTAACTAAATCGGCTTATTCGGATAATCTGGATACTGCCGTAAAAATATTGAACCCGCTGAGCAGCGACCTGGATGTTATGCGCCAAACGATGCTGTACTCCGGCCTGGAAGCTATTACTTACAACCAGAACCGCCGTGCCGCCGACTTGAAGTTTTATGAGTTTGGCAAGGTTTACAGTGTAAAGGACGATAAGTATAACGAGGTACAACGCTTCTCGGTATTTTTGACCGGTGCAACCGCTGCCGAACAATGGAACCAAAAGCCAAAACCGGTATCGTTTTACAATCTGAAAGCTATTGTTGACAGCATTTTAGAACGCTTGAATATCACAGGTTACGCGGTGGAAGATGCTACCTGCAAGAAAATGGCTTACGGGCTGCAATATATGCTGAACGGTAAACAACTGGTTAAGTTTGGCGCGGTTGCCGGCGAGGCTTTGAAAAAGGTAGATGTAGACAAGGAAGTATTTTATGCCGACTTTAATTTCGACCTGATCCTATCCGCTGTGCGCAAAAACAAGATCGTTTACCAGGAGGTTTCTAAATTCCCGTCAGTAAAGCGCGACCTGTCAATGCTGATAGATAAAGCGGTTACTTTTGGTCAGTTAAAACAAATTGCCCAGAGAACCGAACGCAAGCTGCTGAAAGAAGTTAGTGTATTTGACGTTTATGAAGGAGACAAATTACCTGCAGGCAAAAAATCGTACGCCTTAAGCTTTATCATCCAGGATATCGAGAAAACACTTACCGATAAAGCGATAGATGCTATTATGCAAAAATTAATTTATAACTTAGGTAAAGAAGCCGGAGCGGAGATCAGAAAATAAGGAGTGAATTAGTGAATGACTGAATTATTGATTAAATAAATAAGTTTGTAAATCTTTAACTTAATAATTCAATAAATAATTAATTCACTAAGTCGCTAATTCAATAATTCACTAATTAAAAGAAATGCCTTCTGTAGCCGAACAGTTAAATAAAATTGTAGATAAAACCGAACGGTTAATTGAGCTTTGCGCTGCCTTACAGGAGGAAAATGATCTGTTAAAACTGGAAAGTGAGGCTTTAACCGTAGCCTTGGATGCCAGTAAAAACAAGACAAAAGAGCTGGAAGAAAAGCTTCGTGTATTGAAGCTGGCAAAATCATTTTCAGAAACAAATGAGAAAAGTCTTGACATAAAGCAAAAAATTAACGACTTTGTGCAAGAAATAGATAAGTGTATTGTATTATTGAAGAAATAATACAAAAAGTGAAAAGCTCAATGGGAGAAATCTCAATAAAAATAAATATTGCTGACAGAGTTTACCCATTAAAGGTAAACATGGAGGAGGAAGAAATAATACGCAGGGCGGCTAAACTGATCAATGACCGGATAAAGGAGTATCAGGAAAACTACGCGGTAAGAGATAAGCAGGATCTGCTTTCGATGGCGGTGTTGCATTATGCTACATCATCATTAAAAGCCGAGAAGAAAGTTACCGTTGAAGATACCGATATAGCCGAAAAGGTTTATCAATTAGATCATTTGCTGTCTGAATTTTTCTCGAAGTAATTAACGTTCTTACATAACATACAGAGCACAATTAAGATTTAACCGCAGTTAAATTTTAGGTTTCACTATTAAAAACTTAACGCTTCAATATTAAGCGGATCAAAGAGGCATGCGTTGCTATTTATACTAACGTAACCATGGTCCCAATATCCGAAATGAAGTTTTTAAATACATGATACTTAAGAGTTAGTTGCGGTTTTTTATTTATATAACCTTACACCCTAAAAGAAGATGGACGTATTATTATACATTATTATCGGGCTGCTTGTTGGTGCCATTATTGGCATCATCGTCGGCCGCTTCCTGTTACGGAAGCTTTTTAAAGACCAGGAAACATCGGCGCAGAACAAAGTGAAAAAAATACTGAAGGATGCCGAAAACAATGCCGAGATCCTGAAGAAAAACAAACTGCTGGAAGCCAAAGAGAAGTTTTTACAAATGAAGGCTGAACATGAGCAGGAAGTAAATACTAAAAATAACAACATCAACCAGCGCGAAAACGGCGTTAAACAAAAAGAACAGTCGTTAAACCAGCGCCTGGAAAACATGAACCGCAAGGAAAGCGAGCTGGACACTACCCGTAAAAACCTGGAGAAACAAACGGAGATTGTTGTTAAAAAACAGGAAGAGGTTGAAGTGCTGAAAAATTCACACGTACAACAATTGGAAACCATAGCCGGCTTATCTGCTGACGATGCCCGTAACCAGCTGGTAGATACCCTGCGTGAAGAGGCCCGTACCAAAGCGATGATCCAGATCAAGGACATTGTTGATGAGGCTAAACTGACCGCTACCAAAGAAGCTAAAAAGATAGTTATCCAAACCATACAACGTACCGCTACCGAAAGCGCTATTGAAAATACGGTTTCAATATTTAACATCGAAAATGATGAGATCAAAGGCCGTATCATTGGTCGCGAGGGTAGGAACATCCGCGCGCTGGAAGCGGCAACCGGTATCGAGATCATTGTTGATGATACTCCTGAAGCCATCATCCTTTCGGGTTTTGATCCGGTAAGGCGTGAAATTGCCCGTTTGGCTATGCACCGCCTGGTAACGGATGGTCGTATACACCCGGCCCGTATTGAAGAGGTGGTTGCCAAAACCAAAAAACAAATTGAAGAAGAAATAGTAGAAATAGGTGAGCGTACAGTGATCGACTTAGGTATACACGGTCTACATCCGGAGCTGATCCGTATGGTTGGCCGGATGCGTTACCGTTCATCATACGGGCAAAACCTGTTACAGCACTCACGTGAGGTAGCTAACTTCTGCGCTACGATGGCTGCAGAATTGGGCCTGAATGTTAAAATGGCTAAACGAGCTGGTCTGTTACATGATATTGGTAAAGTACCTGATGATAACCCGGAACTGCCACACGCAATTTTGGGTATGCAACTGGCCGAAAAATATAAAGAGCATCCTGAAGTTTGTAACGCCATAGGTGCTCACCATGATGAAATTGAGATGACCTCGATGTTATCACCTATCATCCAGGCTTGTGACGCTATATCCGGTGCACGCCCTGGCGCACGCCGCGAGGTAGTTGAAAGCTACATCAAACGTTTAAAAGAGCTGGAAGAATTAGCCCTTTCATACCCAGGTGTCGAAAAAACATTCGCTATTCAGGCTGGCCGTGAGCTGCGCGTAGTGGTTGAAAGTGAAAAGATAACCGACGCACAGTCTGAAGTACTGGCAGCGGATATCTCCAACCGCATCCAAACCGAAATGACCTATCCTGGTCAGATCAAAGTTACCGTGATCAGGGAAACCCGTTCGGTAGCGTTTGCTAAGTAACAGGGAAAGAGTCAAGAGATAAGAATCAAGAGTCAGGATCTATCAGGTCTTGACTCTTTTTTGTTTCCACAGTCTTGATTTAACTCCTGCTTCTTTTTTATTTCCCCGGTCTTGGCTCATGATTCTTGACTCTTGATTCTTTTCTCCATATATTAGATTAAATTATGGCCTCCAGTAATATATCAAATACACCACAACATGGTGCCGGCGATGCTAACCCTATCCGCCCGGTTGATCTTTATTTTGCCAAATACGCCGAGAGTCATCAGAATAAAACCAACGAGGCTATCCATTTTATCTGTATCCCGCTTATCGTATTCAGCTTGCTGGGCCTGGTATGGTCTATCCCGTTTCCATACTTAAAATTCCTGGGTACTTATAATGGTGTGTTTAACTGGGCTTCTTTTTTAATTGCCTTTAGTATTTATTACTATCTGAAACTTTCGCCGGTATTGTCATACATTATGCTGCTGATATTATTTGGCTTTAGTTATGGCATTATTCAGCTGGAGCATTGGCACCAGGTCGGAGGACCTGCTTTATGGCTGGTTTCACTAATCATCTTCTTTATTTCCTGGATCGGGCAATTTATAGGGCATAAAATAGAAGGTAAAAAGCCATCATTTTTAGATGATATTAAATTCCTGCTCATCGGTCCTATTTACCTGCTTCATCTGGTACTTAAAAAGTTATCTGTTAAGTATTGATAAACAACTTTTACTTAATGTTAACAAAAAGGATTAAATATAATCCTCTGTTAACATGTTGTTAATATTGTAGCTGAACCTTTGTGTTTTAAAAACACACAAATGAAAAAGCTTTACTTTATCCTTTTATCAGTGCTGATTATTGGGGTTGCTAATGTTGCCAAGGCGCAAATTACCACCTCAGTAGTAAGCGGAAAAGTTACCGACCAGAAGGGTGTTACCCTGCCGGGCGTAACTGTAACCGTGCTTAATACAAGTACAGGAACACGTTATGGCGCCCAGACTAACTCTGATGGTCGTTTTACTATCACTAACGTAAACCCAGGCGGCCCCTATACTATATCGGCCTCTTTTGTCGGGTTTAAAAAAGATGAAAGAACAGATATTACCCTGAGCCTGGGTAGTACTACTTTTAATTTTGCCCTTGCCGACGAAACAACAACTTTAAAAGAAGTAAAGGTTACAGGTACAGTAGGCGGCACCAAAACAGGTGCAGGCACCCGTATCAACCAAAATCAAATTCGCACGCAACCTTCTATCAATCGCAGCTTACAGGATTTGACCAGAAACACGCCTCAAAGTAATAATAACTCATTCCAGGGTACCAACTACCGTTACAATAACGTAACGCTGGATGGTGCTATCAACAACGATGCGATTGGTTTTAGCCCATCATTAGGTGGTCAGAACAACGCATCGGGCCAAGTAGGTAGCAGTACCCGTACAAGCCCGATATCGTTAGATGCGATACAGGATATCCAGGTACTGGTTGCGCCTTATGATATTAAAATTGGTAACGTATTGGGTGGTAGTATCAACGCCGTAACCCGCAGCGGTACCAATGATTTTAGCGGTGCCGTTTATGGTTATGGTCGTGGTTCATTCATGGTAGGCGCAAACAATGCCGCTGCTGCTTCCGGTGGTGATGGTTCAAAACTTTCAGACTTTCATGATTATCAAACAGGTATCCGTATAGGTTTCCCGATCATTAAAAACAAATTATTCTTCTTCACCAACGAAGAGATTGCCCGCAGACAGGACCCCGTTATCAGAGGACTCGATCACAATGGCTCTCCTAATATATTGAGTCAGGCGGATGGTGATAAACTTGTTGCTGCATTTAAAAACTATACTGGCGGGATAGATCCTGGTACATATAACAATACCACTATTTTTTCAAACTCAAACAAGTTCTTTAACCGTTTGGATTGGAATATTGATGATCATAACCAGTTAACTATCCGTAATAACACTATCACCTCAACCGCTACCAACTTAGAGCGTGATCAGCAAAACTTCCGCTTTAGTGGTATCGACTATACCTCGCACAATAACTCCACTTCGACCGTTGCGGAGTTAAAATCAAGGTTCTCTAACAGCGTAAGCAATAGCTTGGTATTGGGTTATTCAAACGTACATGATTATCGCGATCCTAACTCTAACCCGGCTTTACCACAGATCGAGATCACCGGCCGTACTCCGGGTACTACCATATTTATGGGTACCGACCGTGAGGCTGCGATTTTTGATATGCGCCAGAAAACAGCTGAGTTTACCGATAACTTAACCTGGACAAAAGGTAAACATACCTTTACTTTTGGTACACACAACGAGTTTTACAATATCACTTACAACTTCGTAAACGCATGGAATGGCCGTATTGCTTATAACAGCATCGAAGATTTCCTGAACAATAACCCAGCTCGTATACGTGCTAATTTTAACTATACCAATAACACACGTGACTATATCTTAGCTAATCCATCGGCCAAGTTTAAAGTTAACCTGTTGAGCTTATATGGTCAGGATGAAATTCAGTTAACAGATAACTTTAAACTGACTTTAGCCTTACGTGCTGATTATGCAGATGTACCAAACAAACAGCCATTGAGCGATAAAACTACGAATGCTCCGGTTGATCCTAACTATGGTACAACCTATACTTATACCAAACCAAAGGACATCAAACAAAATTACCTGGGTAATATAGAGTGGAACCCACGCGTAGCATTTAACTATGATGCACTCGGCGATCAAAGCGTTATTGTACGCGGTGGTAGCGGCTTCTTTACCGGTCGTGTTCCGTTTGCATGGTTTGGTTACTCATTTTACAACAATGGTGTTACTTATGGTGCTTATGATAAAAAACCATCGGCTACATCGCCAATTAAGCCAGGTACTAACCCTGTACAGGTTGCCCCTAATGGTGGTTTAAACTTTGTTAATCAACAAGGTTTTAATACTAGTCCATCTGGTGCCACCCAAGTGGATATGATCGACAACAACTTCAAAATGCCGCAGGTATGGAGAAGTAGTTTAGCGGTTGACTACACTACTGATGATCAGTGGAAATTTACTGGTGAAGGTATTTACACAAAAGTTATTCATGATTTAAAATTTCAACAGGTAAATACTGAGGACCAGGTAACCTATTATCCTTATGATACTCAGCACCTGCAGCCTATATTTAATAATACTGCCACCGCTGTTAATGGTAATGGTAAGATCAATGCATTATATACTAATGCTTATTTGTTATCAAATACCAGCGAAGGTTACCGTTACAGCTTAACTGGTCAGGTAGCTAAATTCACTCAGTTTGACCCACAGAGTGCTTTAAATGTTTCCGTTGCGTATACCTATGGCCATTCAAAAGATGTTACCAATGGTATCCGTAACTCAATGGAATCAAACTGGCAGTTAAACCAGGCTTTAAATCCTAACAGTCCAGGTTTAGCTAATTCAAACTTTGATATCCGTCACCGTATTGTATCAAATTTGAATTTCAAACACGATTGGGATGCTGGGCATAACTATCCGGCTAACTTTACTTTCTTCTTTAGCGCGCAAAGTGGTAACCCGTATACCTTTAATACTTATCCTAACGCTATTGACGGAACAGGTCAGCAGTTGAGCTTAGCTTATATTCCAAAACGTGGCGAAACCGTGAATTTCTTCTCTGACATTGTAGGTGGCCAAACTGCAGCCCAACAAGCGGCGGCATTTGATGCCTTTATTGATAAGAATTCATATCTGTCAACTCGTCGTGGTAACTTTACTGAGCGTAATGCTGCATTTACTCCATGGAATAATCAGCTTGACTTCCGTTTTACTCAGGACTTTAAATTTGGTAATGGTAAACACAAACAGGTGATCACCTTTACTTATGATATCATCAACCTTACCAACTTACTGAGCAAAAAATGGGGTCAGTATTATTTCTCGGCAAACACATTCAATTCATCAGCAAGTGTTGGCTTAACACCGGCAAAAGGTGGAACACCATCATTTGCTAATGCGGCAACAACCTATCCTAAATATACATTCGCGGATCCAGGATTACCATACTCTGTTGATTTGTTTGCATCACGCTGGCAAATGCAGTTTGGTATCCGTTACAGCTGGTAACACCGAACAAAACTCAACTAAAACAATAAATAAACACCCTGCCGGTAAAATGGCAGGGTGTTTTGTTTTATATTCTTGTCTGAATCAGAATTTACAGAATTAAAGAATTCGCAAAATAATAGTTCAACGTAATTCTGAAAATCCCTTAATTCTGTAAATTCTGTTTCAGACTAACTTCTTTTTAAAATACCAATAAAAAGGTGCTCCACTTAAAATGAGCAGGAGGCCCATAACTGATGCCAGTGGCTGTGTGATGATGGTATTGATGGTAAGCGCGATACAAAATAATATAATAATAACGGGGATCACCGGGTAACCGATAACTTTTGATTTGATTACGCCTTTTATTTTCATCCGGATCAGTCCCCAGGTTGCCAGGGCGAAGAAGGCATAGGAGGCAAAAATAACCAGGTTGGTGATCTGGTCAAATGTGCCGCTGCATACCAGTATAATACTCCAGATGGCGGAGTAAAGCAGGGAGATGTGTGGGGTACGGTAATCAGGATGGATAAGGGCCGCTTTTTTAAAGAAAACCTTTTCCTGCGCCATCCTAAAATAAACCCGTGGGTAGGAGATAATGCAGCCATTTAACGCGCCAAAGGTACAGGTCATGATCAGTATGGCTATGATGATAACGCCTGGTTTGCCCATGATGATCCCCGCTATTTCGGCCGCTGCTATTTTATTGCTGCCCAGTAGTGCCAGTTGCGATACCGGCAAAACTTTCATGTAAGCGTAATTGAGCAATACATATAAAGTCATTGCTATACCTACACCACCAACAATAGCCAGTGGAATGTTTCTTTTGGGGTTTTTGATCTCGCCGGTTACAAAGGTAATATTGGCCCATCCATCGTAAGCCCACAGCGCGCTGAGCATGGCTCCGAACAAGCCGCTGAATAAAGCGGCCCCGGTAGGAGGTTGAACCACTTCGGCGCCTTTAACAATGGCTGGGTGACCGCTGTACAGGAAGCCCGAAATAATGAGCAGCAGGATCCCCAGTATTTTGGCCGAGGTGACCACATTGTTTAAAGCCCCGGCTTTACTTACACCTTTATAATTTACCCAGGTTAACACGATAATGGTGAGCACCGCCAGTAGTTTGATGCCCGAATCAGCAAATGGGAAAATAGAATCTCCGATACCTATATTTTTAAAGGACGATAAAAACTCGGGCAGGGGCAGCAGCGTATTAACCGATTGCGCGAATACAAAGGATAATGCCGCGACAGCACCACTGCCGACAATGGTAAAAATGGTCCAGCCGAAGAGGAAGGCGATAAAATCTCCATAGATCAACCGCAGGTATTCATATACGCCGCCGGTTTGCGTGGTCATGGTGGCCAGACCTGCATAAGTAAAAGCGCCAAACATGGTAATAACACCCCCAATGATCCAGGCCAGTAAAATATAAGTTTCGCTATGCAAAGCCTGCGACATCGGCACAATCTTCTTGAATACGCCCGAGCCGATCATGATACCCGCTACCAATAAAATACCGGTAGGTAAGCTTAGTACCTGTTTTAGCTGGGGAGTTTCGGTGTGCTTGTCGGCCTGGTTTTCATTCATGGTGCAGGGTTGAGGTTGTTTCTTGCAATATATTCAATTTCGAATATAAAAAGGAGCTTTAGCTATCAAAGTATAGACCAACTATTTGCTTTACAGCGTAGTATATGGTTTGTTTTTAATAAATAAATCATTAGATTTAAATCGCCTTAAGCCATCACATCATATGCAATTAGTTGTTATTAACCTCAAGCCTAACACATGAAAAATTATTTATTTTTAATACTGATTGGCGCTTTTTTTCTTTCTTCGTGCAGAAAAGACCATTCAAAAGCCAACGATCCATCCGGGCAAAAATTCACTGTCAACTTTACCGCAGGTGATCTTGGAAAAATGGCAACAAACAGCAGCAAGCTCCAAACAAACAGTGTTGCAGATACCTTTAAAAAGTATGTAAAAACATATTGGTATTTGGTCTATAATAGCTCTGGTGTATTAGTCCACTGGATAAAGCAGGATTCTACGACAACAAACCTGGGCAATATTTCGGATTCTTTTAACCCGGGAACCTATACCGTTATTTTTATCGGAAACGCGACCGTAAGTATAAGTCAGGGTTTATCCGGGGATTATTTTTTCAAAGATTCTTTTACTAGCGGCAGCTCTTTGCCAGATTTTTTTTATCAAAAGCTTAATATAACGGTTACCAATGCAGATATTAACCAGCAGGTTAGTTTAAACAGAATTACCTCACAGGTTCAGATACAGGCTACTGATGTGGTACCCGCCAATGTGGATAGTATCAAAGTAACCCTCTCTCCTGCGTATGGGTCGTTTTTCGTTTCAACCCTTTTGCCTCCTTTTGGCAACGGTTCCCAGACAATTTCGCATAAGTTTAAGCCGACAGAAAAAGGTAGTGCTAACTATAAAATAAGTACATTTTTTTATAATGTAACAATACCATTTACAGTCACTATCGAGCGTTTTCCGAAATCTTTTTACCTATCGCCTATCGTAATAAATAACGTTACCTGCCAGTCAAACAAAATCACTTTACTTACCGGTAAACTGTTTACAGGTTCGGTGGTAGCAGGTGGTTTTCACATCTCATTTGATCCGGCCTGGAATAGCCAAACCACAAACTTATAAAACGTTAAGAACATGAAAAATTTAAGTACATATATATTATTACTTTTACTAATAGTACTGTTTTCCTGCAAAAAGGACAAAGGTTCCGGAATAACCAATAAGAAAAAATATCTGGTTAGTTTTAATTTAGATGGATTTAAACAACAAATTTTGGGGAGTAACAGCAGCAGGTTAAATACAAACAGTGTTGTTTCTGATACGGGTTCTATAAAAGCGATGTTTGATAGTATTGGCTATGTAGTTTATGACTCCGGAGGTAAGTTGATTCATTTTAAAACATTCAGTACAAAAAGCTTTACCAATTCAATTACAGATTCATTACCATCTGCCACCTACAAAATAGCATTTTACGCATTTCAGGCAGGTCTTATTACCAATACGTACCAGGGTTTAATATCTTATCCATCAAATATATGGAAGGATACTTATGCGAAAACAGTGGCGGTAACCGTAACGAGTAACAATCTCAACCAAACAATTACATTAGAACGCATTGTAGCAGATATTCAATTCATTATTAAGGACCCAATTCCTGCAGATGCTATTCGTTTTGATTTAGCACTTAGCCAGGAATGGGGAAGTTATTCCATATTCTATTCTGTTCCATATACGCCGGCATCTTCAAGCTACAGTATAACTATACCAGCTTCGGCAATAGGACAAAGCAATTTTAAAATAGATCATCTAACTTTAGGCTCAACTACCCCAATTTCATTTACGTTAGATTATATTGGGCTACATACGTATTTACATCGAGAGGCCAAAAACGTAAGCGTACAAAAAAATCAGCAAACAATTTACACGGGTAACCTTTTTGGAGGAACGAGTAATAACAATGGGTTTCAAGCAAGCGTAAACCAGGTTTGGAATCCTACGCCTACTGTTGTAAGTTTTTAACAGTTTCCCGGGTAGGTACCGTGAGGAAATACTAATTCCGATTCAGATAAATATTTTGTATCTTTATATCAGCAAACAGCCCGGCCCCTAAATAAAGGAGAGCCGGGCTGTTTGGTTAAAGAACAAAAGCGGCCAAAAACCGGCCGTTTTGTGCGTAGTTATTTGATAGTCAAATATTTAATACTTTTTAAACCTTTCAAAACCCATCAGAAATTTGTTAAAAAGTGTTAAAATGCGTTAAAACTTTGTTAAAATGGCCAAAAAGCAAACATTTTTACCCTGTTTTTGACTAAAAAAGTGTTAAAATTTAAGGTTTAAAAAGTTTTTAACCATCGTTAAATGCCATTTATTGACTACAGATTTTTGCCCAGTTTTTCCAAAATATCCTGAGGCACTTTTTCCAGGTCGAGTACCAGGAAACCATCCAGGCAATCGGCAAATTTAGGGTCGATATTAAAACTGATGATCTTGGCATTAAGCGCGATGTACTGGCGCAACAGTACCGGAACTTTCATATTGCGGGTTTCTACTTCCGATATCAGGTTGTCGAGCCCTTTGAAACTATCTTCGCCGGCCATGAGCAGGTCGGTATCTATTTTGGCAAAGTCGACTTTGAATTTCTTGCGTGGTTTTACATACTGCGCCATTTCATGGTCAAAATGGTTACGGTTAATGTAATCAACAATAAGCGATTTGGAGAATTTGGAGAATGAGTTACTGATACTTACCGGTCCGATAAGGTACCGGTATCTCGGGTTATCGATCAGGAATTTGAGAATGCCTTTCCACAGTAAAAATAGGGGAAGAGGTTTGGTCTGATACTCCTTACGGATCCATGAGCGGCCCAGTTCCAGGCTTTTGCGCAATACTGGCGTAAACTGAGTTTTGAGCTTAAACAGTTCGGTAATATAAAAACCATTTTTGCCAACGCTGTAAAATATTTCGTCGCCCAAACCTATCCGGTAAGCGCCTACGATCATTTTAGCTTCAAAATCCCAGATAAAGAGGTGGTGATAATAAATATCGTATTCATCAAGGTCAATGGCCTTGTTAGTGCCTTCACCCACCTCTCGGAAAGTAATCTCGCGTAGGCGACCAACCTCGCGTATAACATTTGGGATAACAGAAGTAGGGGCTATAAATACCTCGTAGTTTTTTTCTGTCCATACCTTGTAATTTTCGCGCAGGGGCTCTATTTCTTTATCCAGTATAGCCGAATCTATTTCGGGAGCCACAGCTTCTGGCAGGCGTTTTATTTTAAACAGGTTGCGCGGGCTGAATAACTTTTTTTCTTCCTCCAGTCCGGTGCCGAGGGCATAGGTGCGGGCACGTAAAAAGTTAAGCAGTTTGGCGCTGTTGTTATGATCAGGTATATCCTCTACATTAATAGGCTTACCTATACGCAGTTTAATCGTATGGCCGTGTTTGTTAAATAATTCAGACGGTAATTTGGCTGTACGAAGGGCAGGATGTATCAGGCTAAGCAAATTAAACAGCAGGCCATTATTGCCATGAAAATAAATGGGTACTACAGGCACTTTTGCTTTGGCTATGATTTTACCTACCACCGGGTGCCAAAGGCGGTCAGTTACCTGCTTTTGTTCAACTTTAAAGGTAGACACTTCGCCTGCCGGAAAAATACCGATTGGGGTACCATTATTTAAGAGTTCAAGTGTGTTTTTTAAGCCGCTGATGCTGGATGAATGTTCTACATTTTCAAACGGGTTAACCGCTATAAAATAATCACTTAGGTTGGGGATCTTTTTAAGCAGGAAGTTGGCCATCAATTTAGCATCGGGCCTTACCATGCATAATATTTTTAAAAGTACCATACCTTCGATGCCACCGTAGGGGTGATTGGCAATGGCAACAAAGGCACCGGTTTTGGGTATGTTTCGTAACTCGCGTTCGTCAAATTCAATATCAATTCCGCAACCCTCTAAAATGGCATCAACAAACTCGGGGCCTTCTTTTGGTTGGGCCTGTGCAAACAGTTCATTGACCTGGTTAATTTTCATGAGCTCCATCAATAAAGCGGCCAGGCCCGGCATTTTCAACTTATCCAGTTTGGTGGCTTTGGCAAACTCTTCGGTGGTTATTACTTTCATTTTTTATAAAAAGGGGTGTTTTAATTAACTTATAAATATCCTGAAAATTTATTTATTTTAACAATCGATAAACGCTGTAAATGAAGGCATATTTTAAAAACTACCTGTCTGTAACCAAAAAAGAATGGAACGGAATGGTAGTGCTTATTATTTTAATGGCATTGGTTTTAGCAGCGCCTTATGTTTATCAAATGTTCCGCAAAGATAATATAATAAATTTTAATGAGTTTGATAAGGCCGTTGCCCTGCTAAGTAAAGGTAAAAAGGTAAGCTCGACGGGTAACTCCTGGACCAATGAGTCGAAAATAGCTAATGCCAAATTATTTACCTTCAATCCGAATGAATTATCCGATGCCGGCTGGCAAAAACTGGGTTTAAGCGAGCGTCAGATCAAAGTGATTAAAAATTATGAGGAAAAAGGTGGTCGGTTTTATAATAAGGCCGATGTGAAAAAGATATATTCCATTACTGATGCCGACTATCAACGCCTGGAGCCTTTTATCAATATTCCGGATACCTATCATCATACCGAAAAAGCCGCGCCAGGTGAAGTAATTGAGGTGAATAGCGCCGACTCGGCAAAGCTAATCCGTATCAGGGGGGTAGGGCCTGCGTTTGCCATGCGCATTATCAGGTATCGGGAGCGTGTGGGCGGTTTTTATAATAAGGAGCAATTAAAAGAAGTGTTCGGTATTGATGAAGCTAAATACACCGAAATACAAGGCGGCATCACTGTAGATAATAAGCATATTACCAAAATGAACGTGAACGCGGCCTCTTTGAATGAACTCAGGCGGTTCCCGTATCTGAGCTTTAAACAGGCCAATGCTATATTGGAATACCATAATCAGCATGGTGATTATGCATCAATTGACGATATGAAAAATATTGCCATACTTGATGATGGAATTTTGCGTAAAATTGAGCCATATTTAACTTTCAAATGATAACCCAGCAAATAAAGTCTGCCATTCGTGATATTCCTGATTTTCCCAAGCCGGGAATCATTTTTAAAGACATAACCCCTATACTAAAAGATCCTGTTTTGTGCGATAACATTGTTACCGCCTTTGTTGAACAATTAAAAGGCAAACGCATAGATGTGGTAGCCGGAATTGAAAGCCGGGGATTCTTATTCGGACTTACACTGGCTACTAAACTGGGGGTACCTTTTGTGCCGATACGGAAGGCCGGTAAGCTGCCATTTACTATTAAGCAGAAGGCCTATAAGCTGGAATATGGTACGGCTATTATTGAATGTCATATAGATGCTTTTGAAGCCGGACAGCACGTATTGATCCACGACGATCTGCTGGCAACCGGTGGTACTGTTACAGCCGCAAGCGAACTGATCAAAGAAATGGGCTGCGAAATAGCCGGTTTCTCCTTTGTAGTAGAGCTTGGCTTTTTGGAGGGCCGTAAACGGATAACACCTATCAGTGATACATTGGTGGTATTAGCCGAGTATTAGGAATTGGAAGACGGTTATTAATCTTTAGATGAAATAACAATAACAAACATTGTTCCTTCATTTACTTTCAATAGTTATATAGCCGCCTAAACTGGTAACATGGTTATGAACCAGGTACAAGCCAATGCCTTTACTATCTGAATGCTCGTGAAATTTTTGATTAAGATCAAATATTCTGTCCTTTACTTTATCTATATCAAAACCCCAACCCTCGTCCTTGAATATTAACTGATTAACGCCGTTTACTTGTTTCGAATATATGGTGATAACAGGAATACAACCCGTTTTACGTATTGGTGATCAGGTTGAGTAATATGCTTTCTAAGTAGGCTCTGTTAAATTTGATCTTTTTTATTTCAGAAAAATCAGCATTAATAATTGTTTTGGAGTTAGATATTAATGTGCTTAACGATCGTTTTACTATCTGGAAGCAATCATTTAAATCAAGTTCTTCTATGTGGACACTTAATATGTCTTTTTGACTCAAATCGTCCACATACCTGTTTAAAGTATCCTTCAGATTTTCTGTGGCCGATTTCAGCAAGCCTATAAATTTAAGTGTTTCCTCATCCTCAATTTTATATACATCCAACAAATGAAAAACCGATATTAAGTTACTGACCGGCGATCTGAGGTCATGTGAGGTGGTATCCGTTAATTGTTTAAGATCTTTGTTAAATTGGCAAGCAAGGTATTTCTGTCCTCCTCAAGTTTCTTCTTATGGATAACGTTTTTCGCGATAGCAAACACTATTTGTTCGCTATCAACGAGCATCGAGATTCAGGAAAGCCAAACTATTTCACCTTCTTTGGATACATACCCGTTTTCGAAATTTAAAAGAGAGATGTTTTTTAAAAGATTTTCGCGGTAATATCCGTATCTGCCGGATGAATAAATGAACTAATCGGCCTGGAGTACAATTTTGCATTGGTGTACCCTAATGTTTTAGAAACTATAGGGTTGATCTTTTTAAAATATCCGTCATACTCTGGTTACGCACAACAGGTTGGGAGACAAGTCAAAAAAGAGTTCTAAATTGAAAGCTTCGCCTCGTTTTAGGATTGTAACCGTTCTTTTGAATACCTTCATTTATAAATTGTTCATTTTGGTTGCGTTGATTATATTAAACTATAAAGAATAAAATTTACTTTATCAATAAAACTATTACTTAAATCATAATGAAATGGAGCTGTAACAATCCTGCTTACATTTTTTGTTGTTTTAAAATCATTCGCTAAGGATATTGGGCGGCTTTAGTTACTATGCTAAATCCCCCAATTATCAATATTCGTGATGTGCGTCATTTTATAGTCGCGATCATTACTTTACTTTTAACCGGTTTATGTGAAACGAGATAGGTTGAAGGAGATATAAAAAGCTATATAAATTACCTTTACTTTATTAGTATGTTGTTTAACTCAATAAGCTTTTCGCTTTTTTTGCCGGTGGTTTTTATACTGTACTGGTTTGTTACTAATAGGAGTTTAAAGGCCCAAAATATACTCTTGCTTGTTGCAAGCTATTTTTTTTATGCCAGCTGGGACTACAGGTTTTTATTCCTGCTGATCTTTTCAACATTACTTGATTACTTTACCGGGATAAAAATAGCCGAAGCCCTCAATATTAAATATAAAATAATGTGGCTCTGGATCAGTATATCCGTAAATCTTGGTTTTCTGGCTTTCTTTAAGTATTACAATTTTTTCTCGGTCTCTTTTGCCGAAGCTGCCGCCCAGTTTGGTTTTAAGGTAGATCCCTGGATAATTAAAGTGATCCTGCCGATAGGCATTTCCTTTTACACCTTCCATGGTTTATCATACGTGATAGATATTTATAAAGGGCGCATCAAACCCGAAAAAAGTTTTATTGACTACTCGGTGTTTGTTAGTTTTTTTCCGCTGCTGGTAGCGGGCCCAATCGAACGTGCTACCCATCTTTTACCCCAGATTAAAAAGAAGCGTTTTTTTGACTACGCCAAAGCAATTGATGGATTAAGGCAAATTTTATGGGGATTATTTAAAAAGATAGTTATTGCCGATCAGTGTTCGCATTATGTAAATTTGATATTTAACAATTCTTCGCATTTTTCGGGTAGTGATCATATTATAGGGGCTGTTTTCTTCGCCTTTCAAATCTATTGCGATTTTTCTGGCTATTCAGACATTGCCCTGGGGGTAGCCCGGCTGTTTGGCATTGAGCTTTTAAGAAACTTTGCCTTCCCTTATTTTTCGCGTGATATAGCAGAGTTTTGGCGACGCTGGCATATTTCACTTTCATCATGGTTTAAAGATTATCTGTATATCCCCTTGGGCGGCAGTAAAGGAGGGATGTGGATGAAGATCAGGAACACATTTATCATATTCCTGGTGAGTGGTTTCTGGCATGGCGCAAACTGGACCTATATTATATGGGGCGGTTTAAATGCGATTTACTTTTTGCCTCTGCTTATCTTAAATAAAAATAGGACTAACCTTGAAATTGTAGCGAAGGGAAAACTGTTATCCAGCGCCAGGGAGTTTGCAGGGATATTAATCACCTTTAGTCTTACGGTTTTTGCTTGGATATTTTTCAGGGCTGCAAGCGTAGGGGATGCTATTAAATACATTACCGAAATGTTTTCAAGCCCTTTTTTTACCTATCCAAGCCAGTTAAACAACCCGTTTATACTGCTTATTTGTCTCTTTTTAATGGTTGAATGGATAGGCCGCGAACATCAATATGCTTTAGAGAGTCCTAAAATTGCTTTTCCAAAATTTGTGAGGTGGTCATTTTATTATGCCCTTGTATTTGGCATATGGTATTTTGCGGGTTCAGAGCAGCAGTTCATTTATTTTCAATTTTAACTATGAAAAAGTTTATCACCTATGTGCTGATGTTTTTATCTCCCATAGTTATATCGGCTGTTTTAATGGAAGTACTCTTGAGAAAAATACCGAATGATTATCAGTATAAATGCAATTACCTTGATAAAAATTCAAATAACATCAATGTACTTGTCTTAGGGTCTTCGCATGCTTACTACGGTATTGATCCACAGCTTATGAGCCATAAAAGCTTTAACGCGGCCTATGTGGCCCAATCCTTATTTTACGATTGGCAAATAATAAAGAAATACGATAAAAACTGGCAGAATTTGAAATTTATCATACTGCCTGTTGATTACTTTTCTTTATACGGAAAACTTGGAAATGGTATAGAAAGTTGGCGTGTTAAGGATTATAATATTTACTACGGCATAAGCAGCCATAACTATACAGATAATAGTGAAGTGTTGAGCAATAAATTGCTTCTGGATATGGTAAGGATCAAGTCTGCCTATTTAAATCATGAGCATGCCGTACTTTGTTCAAGGTTGGGTTGGGGAACTGATTATTTGTCGAGTAAAAAGAAGGATCTGCTTAAAACCGGGAAATTAGCTGCAAAAAGACATTTTGTTATAAAAGAAGGCTATTTTAATGAAAATGTGGAGGTTTTAAGATCCATTATTGAGTACGCAAATAAAAATAATGTTAAAGTTTTGTTGTATACCTCGCCCGCTTATAAAACCTACGTGCAAAATTTAAATCCTGAACAACTTAATAGTACTATAAATATGCTTTACACAATAAGTAAAAAATATGATAATGTTTTTTACATTAATTTACTTAACAACGGTTCATTTAAGGCAGGTGATTTTTATGACGCCGACCATTTAGATGACCTGGGCGCAAAGAAGCTCACTTATAAAATTGATAGCTTACTATTAACGATAGAAAAGAGTAAGAATAAGAATTTTCCACTCTTGATCACTAATAAAACACCAGGAAGCAGAATTATAAAAAATAAATTTTAA
The DNA here is from genome assembly GCF_059567985.1 of Mucilaginibacter sp. BGA-UO-ETr-C110. Classification (NCBI taxonomy): domain Bacteria; kingdom Pseudomonadati; phylum Bacteroidota; class Sphingobacteriia; order Sphingobacteriales; family Sphingobacteriaceae; genus Mucilaginibacter; species Mucilaginibacter sp. BGA-UO-ETr-C110. The sequence goes on along the minus strand of NZ_JCAQPB010000002.1, from coordinate 4,041,799 downwards.
ATTCATTTGTCACTAATTAGCAGCTTTAAATTAACTAAACCTGATAATTATACCAGATACCAATTTGTACTTTTTTTTGACCCCGATCCGGATAAAACTATGTTGATAATTAATCCGTTACTTTGCTAATAACCAATTATAAAACATGGATTCTTTATTAACAGACAGCCCCGTAGGGTTTGATTTTTCTATTAACGATAACCAACGCATGGTGGGCCAGATGGCCAGGGATTTTGCCGAAAAAAATATCAGACCACACGTAATGGAATGGGATGAGGCACAGCATTTTCCGCTTGAATTATTTAAACAAATGGGCGAACTGGGCATGATGGGTGTAGTCGTACCTGAACAGTACGGCGGCTCGGGTTTTGGATATGCCGAATATGTAACCGTCATATCAGAAATTGCCCGGGTATGCGGTTCGATAGGTTTGTCGCTGGCCGCACATAATTCTTTATGCACCGGTCATATACTAGCTTTCGGTAACGAAGAGCAAAAACTCAAATGGTTGCCTAAACTGGCTACAGCCGAGTGGCTGGGTGCCTGGGGGCTTACCGAGTCGAACACAGGATCTGACGCGATGGGCATGGCTACTACAGCTGTATTGGATGGCGATCATTATATAGTAAATGGTTCAAAAAACTTTATTACCCATGGTAAATCGGGTAATGTGGCCGTGGTGATGGTGCGAACAGGGGAAAAAGGCGACTCGAAAGGGATATCAGCCTTAGTTATTGAAAAAGGTACGCCAGGCTTTACCCATGGCAAAAAGGAAAATAAGATGGGTATGCGCGCCTCGGAAACTACCGAACTTATATTTGATAATTGCCGCGTACCCAAAGAAAACTTATTAGGTAAGCAGGGCGAAGGCTTTAAACAAGCTATGACCATATTGGATGGCGGCCGTATTTCTATAGCTGCTTTATCATTAGGTATTGCAAAGGGCGCGTTTGAAGCAGCGGTAGCTTATTCCAAAGAACGTAAGCAATTTGGACAATCTATCAGCAATTTCCAGGGTATATCCTTTAAACTGGCTGATATGGCTACTGAGATTGAAGCTGCCGAACTTTTGGTGATGCAGGCTGCTGACCTGAAAACCAGGCATCTGCCGGTAACCAAACAATCGGCTATGGCAAAATATTATGCATCTGAGGTAGCGGTACGTACTGCTAACGAAGCTGTACAGATATTTGGCGGATATGGTTATACCAAAGATTTCCCGGTTGAAAAATACTATCGCGATGCTAAGCTGTGTACCATAGGGGAGGGAACCTCAGAAATACAGAAGATCGTGATCAGCAGGGAAGTATTGAGAGGATAGAGATCATATCGACATATAGCTAATAACCTACTTGTTGTTAGTGCCCAGTTTACCTGGGGTTTGCCCCCTTTATTAGTTATTTTTAAATGTCTGTTTGTCAGTAAGTTGTGCTTTGTCATGCTTGCTGACAAATTGACAATATTTACACACTGATGACTAACTGAAAAGGAATCCATATGTTTCCCTGATTTAGTTTGACAAAAAAATGAAAAATTGACCATTGCTTAACGGTCGATACAGTTAAACTGCAAAACCAGTTTTTTCGCTTTTTAGTTTTAAGGGGTTTTGGGTATTATGTCAGATTTATCTGGCATAAACACCTGTGTTTTTTTAATAAATCAGGATTTATTGCTCTTAAAAATCAGTTTTTTATCATCACTTACCGAAAATTAGCTCTAAAATTTAATAATCCATCCTTTTTTTTATTCATTTAAAAATTTCAGCAAAATCAAAAAATGCCTGATTTTCTGATAAATACAACTTTTTAGCTATGGCATGTTTTTAGCCGCAACCGGTGTAGAAAAGAATTAAATATTAATCAAAAAATTAAAGTTATGTTAGTTGTATTAGAAGTTGTTGCCTTTTTAGCTGTTATTATATTACCATTGATCCCAGCAAAAAAAGTGGCCAAATAATTAACGGAATTATTCCGATAAACAAGAAAAGGATGGGTTTTCCCATCCTTTTCTTGTTTTAAATTGCTGATACGGAACTATTGAATATCTCTGTATTACTGATGGTTATAAAAAAATAAAGGGAGAAAATACCTCGCGTATTTTCTCCCTTTTTAATTAACTAAATTAACTGTCTTATTATTAACTGAATGGATCAGTAATGCATGTATAACGACAAAAAAAATAATTTGTTTTATTGAACTGGAAAAAAAAGAACGTTTTGGTTAAAAAAATGTTTGTAAAAGAAATGTTACATACTTTGTTTGGTTTTCTCTTACAGCCATCTGTAGATTTACCCGCTTAACTATTAACTAATTTTTTTCTATGGAAAAAAGAATACTCCTTGTTTTGTGCGGTATATTATTGGCTGCTACACAGCTGTTTGCGCAAAGCCAAACCATTACTGGTACGGTAACGGCTAAAGAAGATGGGTTACCCTTGCCTGGTGTAACCGTAAAAGTAAAAGGGACAACTACCGGTACCCAAACCGGTGTCAACGGTAAGTTTTCCTTAAATGTTCCCCCTAATGCAATTTTATCATTTAGTTTTATTGGTTATACCACCCAGGATGTCCCTGCGGGTGGAAAAAGCCAGCTAAATGTTGTTTTGGTGTCATCGAGCAAAGGCTTAAATGAAGTAATTGTTACCGCCTTAGGTATTTCGCGTGAGCAAAAATCATTAGGTTATGCTGCTCAGGCGGTTAAAGGCGATGATTTAACGGTTACCAAGCAATCAGACTTAAACACTGCCCTCGCCGGTAAAATTGCCGGTGTGCAGGTATTGGGTGGTTCTGGCGCTAAATTCGGAACATCTACTATTCGTATCCGTGGTGTTAACTCTTTATCAGGAGGTAACCCAATTTATGTAGTAAATGGTGTTATTACAGACCCTAATGGGGTAAACAACGATGATATTGAATCATTAACGGTTTTAAAAGGTCCTGCAGCCACAGCCTTGTATGGTCAGCGTGCATCTGAAGGTGCGGTTGTTATTCAACTTAAAAAAGGTGTTGATAAAGGTATAGGTATATCATTTAACCAATCAACCACTTTTGAAAAAGTTTATCAGCTGCCTAACTATCAAAATCAATATGGTGGTGGCACCAGTATAAATTGGAATACTTATACCTATGATCCGGCGTCGTCTCCGGCCTCTAATGCTAATTTTAACGGGGTAAAGTATTATGATTATGGTGTTGATGAAAGCTGGGGTCCTAAAATGGACGGCACTTTATATGCCCCATGGTATTTCTGGGATCCATCAAACCCGGGTTATGGTAAATTAGTTCCATTTGTAGCTCAGCCAAACAACGTTCGTGATTTTTACAGAACGGGAGTTACTTATAATACCAATGCTGCATTTTCAAAAGCAGCCGACAATTATAATTTCCGCGTATCCTACACCAATATTGATCGTACAGGTATTACACCAAACAGTGATCAAAAACGTAATAACGTAGGTTTAAATGGTGAGTTAAAGCTTACCAAGAAATTAACGGTAAGTGCAAATGTTAACTTCTCGCAAATCAATTCAAGCAATATACCTGATGAAGGTTACGGAACTCAAACCGCCGGTTCATTCAGCCAGTGGTTTCACAGGGATATTGACATGAGCAAGCTAAAAAATTACCAAAGACCAGATGGTACTTTTACTTCATGGAATATTACCAGTCCGGACGATCTTACTCCTCACTATTGGGATAACCCATATACAGAGGTTTATGAAAATACTTCTAAATCAAACAGTAACCGCATATACGGTAATTTAACGGCTACTTATCAATTCACAAAAGACTTATCTGTGTCATTGATTGCAAGGGAAGATCTTTTGAATCGTGATGATAATAACAGAACAGCTTCAGGAACGCTGAATCTCGATCAATACACTCAAAACCAGTATACCTACAAAGAAAATAACTATGTAGGAAATGTTACTTACAATCACCTTTTTGGTGATCTGTCTGTAAAAGCCGGTGTATATGCCGAAAGTCGTCAGGATCGTTATTTGTTTACCGGTGGTAATACCAATGGTGGTTTGGCAATACCAGATCTTTATAGCTTAGGTAACTCTTCAAACGCTCCAACAGCAATTAGTTATAATGGCCTAAGTAGGGTAAATAGCTATTACGGATATACTTCATTTGGATATAAGAATTTCTTATATCTTGATTTTAATGCACGTAATGATAGGTCGTCAACATTGCCTGTAAACAATAATTCATACTGGTATGGCGGTCTTTCAACTTCATTTGTATTTACGGAGTTAATGCCGAAGAATGATATATTTACTTTTGGTAAATTACGATTATCAGCAGCCAAGTTAGGTTCTGATGCAGGGCTATATCAAATTTATCAAACCTACAATTTAGGTTCAAACCCTTACGGCACGTCGCCTACACAAACCGTACCTAACGCTTTACCAAATGCAAATTTAAAACCATCTCTTTCTACCTCTTATGAAGCAGGTACAGAATTGCATTTTATTCAGGACCGGATCAAGTTTGATTTTAACTACTATACACGTACACAAAAAGATCAAATATTATCATTACCTGTTAACGGAACCTCTGGTTACTCAAGCGCTGTAGTGAATGCAGGTTCAATCAGAAATAACGGTATTGAAATTTCCCTTGGCGGTACACCTGTTAAATCAAAAGATTTTATCTGGAATGTTGATTTTAACATCGCGTTTAACCGTAACAAAATTTTATCGCTATATCCAGGTACAACAACCTTACCTGTTGCTCCTGATGGTACAGCTCCCTATACCTTATCAGGTGGCAATCTGGCGGCAGCTCCAACAGGTTTCGGTTTTGTTGGTTCCCCAAGCTTTGGTGTTAATGGTGTAGTTGGCGGCTCATATGGCCAAATCATTGGCTCTGGCTTTACACGTGATAAGAGTGGTAACATCGTAGTTGATGATACAGGTATGCCAATAGTAAACAACACGGTTAATTTAGGTAGCATGCTGCCAAGTTATACCGGTGGTTTTACAAACTCAGTTAATTATAAAGGCTTTACACTGGCTTTCTCCCTTGATTTTCAAAAAGGCGGCAAATTTGTATCAGTTACCCAGCAAAACCTGAATGGTTCGGGCCTTGGTGCTGAAACCGTTGGTAACAATGCCAAAGGTAACCCGGTACGTAATGCTGTAGCAGATGGCGGTGGTACCCTGGTAGCAGGTGTTCATGAAGATGGAACGCCAAACACCACTTATGTTGAAACACGTTCATTATACGAGCAGGTATATAGCCAGATATGGGAAAAATGGACCTATGATGCTTCTTATGTGAAATTAAGAGAAGTTAGCATTGGTTACACATTCTCTAAAAAGATGTTAGCTAAAACTCCGTTCCAATCTGCTTATTTTGGTATAACCTCTCAAAACCCATGGATGATCTATTCCAAAGTTAAAGGTGTCGATCCATCACAACTGCAAACATCCTTTTATGAAGGCGGGCAGTTACCAAACACAAGAAACTTAGGTTTTAACCTTAAATTAACTTTCTAATAAGATAAGATCAAAAAATCATGAAAAGACTATTCAATATAAGTAAATATATTATTGGGGCTGGTGTAATTATCCTGGCTTCATGTAAAGTGGGGGGCGATGTAAACGTCAGTCCCAATCAATCGCCTAATGTGCAAACGGGTTATATGTTAACCAACGCCATACAGTTTTTAGGCGGCATTAACGGTGCTGGTGCAACAACCAATATCAACTCCTTTTGCGGTGAGTTATACTCGCAGTATATGTCAGAAACGTTTTATACAAACGAATCATTGTTTGCTTTAAAACAATATGATTATGCAACGTATTATACTGGCCCCTTACAGGATTTAAAAACTATTATTGCTACCAATTCAGATCCGGCAAAGAAAGCTTTGTCATCAACTACTAAATTCGGTTCAAATGCTAATCAGATAGCCTCTGCGCGTATCCTTACCGCTTTTATTTATCTGACCATAACTGACAGATGGGGAGATATTCCGTATACACAGGCTTTAAGTGGCATATCTAATGTTACTCCGGTGTTTGATGCTCAAAAGGATATATATACCGCTTTGATGAAGGAACTGGATGAAGCTCAAAATCAATTTGACACAGGTGCTTCATTATCCGGCGATATTTTATTTAACGGTGATAATACCAAATGGAAACACTGGGCAAATTCTTTACACGCCGTAATGGCTTTAAGGCTTTCAAAAGTTGATCCGACTACCGGAAAAACAGAATATGCAAAAGCTGTAGCAGGTGGCTTAATGAGCTCAAATGATGATAATGCATCTTACGCTTACCTTGGCGCTTCAACCAATGAGAACCCATATTATACTAACTACCGTAATGGCCGTTATGATTATGCGGTAAGCAGTTTATTGGTAAATACGCTTAGCGGTCTTAATGATCCAAGATTAAGCGTTTATGCGGCTCCTACCGCTTCAAGCACCTATGTAGGTTTACCTTATGGTACCTTTGGCGATGCCCTGGGTGCTTATACTAAAGGTACCCGGACTAAGCCAGGGAATATATCATTGATCGGATTGGCGGTTTCTAACCAGAGTTCGCCAACCGTATGGACATCTTATGCACAGGTATTGTTTACCCAGGCAGAAGCAGCGCATTTGGGCTGGATATCTGGTGGTGATGGTACTGCTGCTGATTATTACAATCAAGGTGTAACCGCATCTTTAGCTCAAAATGGTATAACTGATGCTTCAACCTATTTGGCACAAGCTTCAGTAAAATTCTCTGCAGGCACGGCCTTAAATCAAATACTGTTACAAAAATGGATAGCAGGATTTTTAGGTGATGGCTGGGAATCATGGGCAGAGTACCGCAGAACAGGCTTACCTACACTGCTTGACCCTGTACCAGGATCATTAAGCCCGGGCCAGAATATTCCGCGCAGGCAACAATATCCTCAAACAGAGGCTAATCAAAATAAAGCTAATTATGACGCTGTAGTAGCACGTCAGGGAGCTGATTTGATGAACACCAGGATGTACTGGGATAAAAAATAACAGGAGTTATTTAAATAGCAAAGGCTGCCATTGGCGGCCTTTGCTATTTATAGTAAGCATTATATAATTGATACAGGTATAAAAAAATACACATCCTATTTGATTTTCAAATATTTGTGCTTACCTTTGACCCTCCTTGAAAGGAGGTATTTTAGGAATTATGATCATTATCAACGTAAAAGAAGGCGAATCATTAGATAAAGCATTGAAACGCTTCAAGAAAAAATTTGAGAAAACAGGTGTGTTGAGAGAACTTCGCAGCCGTCAGGCATTCGAGAAAAAATCTGTAACTCGTCGTCATGTTGTTAAACATGCAATCTACAAGCAAAATATGAATCAGGAAACTGTTTAATTCTTGTAAAAGAATTTTTCAAATTTCTTAACACTATATTAAAACTATTTGTACATTCAATCTCTGGATGTTCAAATAGTTTTTATGTTTTTAGAGCGTTTTATCCAATACATTAAGTTCGAAAAGCGATACTCTCCCCACACGGTATCGGCTTATAGATCAGACCTGGATCAGTTCATGCGCTTTTTGAACAATACAGGAGGGGTAAATGACGCCTCTGGATCAATTATTACCCATCCCGGCCAGATAAGCTACCAGGATATCCGTAACTGGATGGTGGAGCTCATGGGGCAAAAAATTATAGCCCGTTCTGTAAACCGCAAAATGGCCACGCTGCGTAAGTACTTTAAATTTTTATTGCAGGAAGGTATTATTACAGATAATCCAACATCCAAAATACGGTCACAAAAAATACCCAAGAATCTTCCGGTAGTTGTTGAGGACGCCCGTTTGACCCAGATGCTGGATGATAACGAAATATTTACAAATGATTTTGTAGGTCAGCGCGACAAGCTGGTGGTTGAAATGTTGTTTGGTACCGGTATGCGTTTGGCCGAGCTCCTGGGTCTTAAGGATCAGGATATTAACAATTATGAGGGTACCCTAAAGGTGTTGGGTAAACGAAACAAAGAACGCATTATACCGGTGAACACCGAACTGCGTATCTTGCTGGGTAAATACCTGGAGTTAAAGAAAAATCAAAATTTTAATAACAATTCGCTAACATTAATCGTTACAAATAAGGGCGCAGATGCTTACCCAAAACTAATATATTTAATAGTGCATAAATACCTCTCCAACATATCAACCCAGGATAAAAAGAGCCCCCACGTACTCCGGCACACGTTTGCAACAAGTTTGCTCAACAACGGAGCCGATTTAAATTCAATAAAAGAACTTTTGGGCCATGCTAATTTAAGCGCAACCCAAATTTATACACACAATTCAGTTGAAAGATTAAAGTCTATTTACAAACAAGCCCATCCAAAGGCGTAATTCAAGGAGGAAACATGAAAATTACAGTGCAATCAATTCATTTTACCGCAGACAGGAAATTATTAGATTTTATTCAGAAAAAGGCTGATAAGCTGGATACGTTTTATGATCAGATAATTAGCGGGGAAGTTTATTTAAAACTGGAAAATGTAGAAGATGAGGCAAATAAAATAGCGGAGCTAAAATTGTTGCTTCCAGGTAACCAGATTTTTGCAAAAGAGAAGTGTAAAAGTTTCGAGGAGGCTACCGATCTGGCCATTGAAAGTCTCCGCAAGCAGATAGAAAAGCATAAACAGAAGAAAACCATTGCCGACACCGCAGCCAAAAAGGCGATATTGATGGCGGCCGAGGACGATTTATAGTATAAAAAAGCCCTTTTTTAGGCAAAAATCGACGAGTTTTCCACTCGTCGATTTTTTTTGATAAAAAATTTTGTACAGGTTTAATTTTTTGTAGATTTGCAATCCCTTTCAGAGAGGTGCTAAGCACTGAAAAAAAAGTTGGGATTGTTCTTTAAAATATAAAAAAGCTTATTAGTTTTGCCGCTCTCAATTTTGAAACCTCTTTAGGGTTATAAAATAAGAAAAGCTAAATAAATATAAGCCTCCTTAGCTCAGCTGGTAGAGCGACTGACTTGTAATCAGTAGGTCATTGGTTCGATCCCGATAGGAGGCTCAGTTTTTTTCGGATTGAAGTGTTTAGCTTCAACTTTGGACATTTTAAATCCGAAACTAACTAATGGGGGGATACCAGAGCGGTCAAATGGGACGGACTGTAAATCCGTTGCTTCGGCTACGAAGGTTCGAATCCTTCTCCCCCCACTGGAAATTCCAGAACAAGCTAAATTCTAAATTCTAATTCACATTAGAGTTTAGAGTTTAGTTTTTGGAATTTAAAAAAAGCGGAAGTAGCTCAGTTGGTAGAGCGATAGCCTTCCAAGCTATAGGTCGCGAGTTCGAACCTCGTCTTCCGCTCGGTTACAGTAGGCAGTTAGCCGTGGGCAGTAAGCAGTTTGATTGAGGCAGGTAACTGTAAATGATAACAAGCACTGCAAACTGAGAACTAACAACTGCAAACTAAAGAATAATAAGCCGACGTAGCTCAGGGGTAGAGCACTTCCTTGGTAAGGAAGAGGTCATGGGTTCAAATCCCATTGTTGGCTCAATAAAATAAAGAGTAAAACAAGAATACATTTTTAAGTATAAATTAACCTACAAAATAATTATAAATCATGGCAAAAGAAAAGTTTGACCGCAGTAAACCGCACTTAAACATCGGTACAATCGGTCACGTTGACCACGGCAAAACAACCCTTACTGCAGCTATCACTAAAGTATTAGCTGATGCAGGTTTATCAGAAGCTCGTTCATTTGATTCAATTGACTCAGCTCCTGAAGAAAAAGAGCGTGGTATCACCATCAATACAGCACACGTTGAGTATTCAACAGCTAACCGTCACTATGCACACGTTGACTGTCCAGGTCACGCGGATTATGTGAAAAACATGGTTACTGGTGCTGCTCAGATGGATGGTGCAATCATTGTTGTTGCTGCTACTGACGGTCCGATGCCACAAACCCGCGAACACATCCTGTTAGCACGTCAGGTAGGTGTACCTGCACTTGTTGTATTTATGAACAAGGTTGACATGGTTGATGATCCGGAATTATTAGAATTAGTAGAAATGGAAATTCGTGAATTATTATCATTCTACGAATATCCAGGTGATGATATCCCAGTTATCCAGGGTTCTGCATTAGGTGGTCTTAACGGCGATCCTACCTGGGTTGGCAAAATCATGGAGTTGATGGATGCTGTAGATAACTACATCCCTATCCCTCCACGTTTAACTGAGCTTCCTTTCCTGATGCCGGTTGAGGACGTATTCTCAATCACTGGTCGTGGTACTGTTGCTACCGGTCGTATTGAGCGTGGTGTAATCAACTCAGGTGAAGCTGTTGATATCCTAGGTATGGGTGCTGAGAACTTGAAATCAACCGTAACAGGTGTTGAGATGTTCCGTAAGATCCTTGACCGTGGTGAAGCTGGTGACAACGTAGGTTTATTGTTACGTGGTATTGAAAAAACTGATATCCGTCGTGGTATGGTTATTTGCAAACCAGGTTCAGTAACTCCACACACTGACTTCAAAGCAGAAGTTTACGTATTATCAAAAGCAGAAGGTGGCCGTCACACTCCATTCTTCAACAAATACCGCCCGCAATTCTATTTCCGTACAACTGACGTAACTGGTGAGATTTCACTGGCTGAAGGTGTAGAAATGGTTATGCCAGGTGATAACGTTACCATCACTGTAAAATTGATCAACGCTATCGCTATGGAAAAAGGCTTACGTTTCGCTATCCGTGAAGGTGGCAGAACTGTAGGTGCTGGCCAGGTAACTGAAATTTTAAAATAAGAATTTCAAAAAAGGTTAATTGGAAACATAAGTTTGACTGTAAAAAGCAAAACTTATGTTTTCTTATTATAAAATATACACGGGAATAGTTCAACGGTAGAATAGAGGTCTCCAAAACCTTTGATCAGGGTTCGAATCCTTGTTCCCGTGCATAAGCAAACAATAAAAAATGGCAGGCGTAGCTGAATATATTAAAGAATCATACATCGAGTTAACTCAAAAAGTAACTTGGCCAACCTGGCGCGAATTGCAAAGCAGTGCTATTTTGGTACTGGTTGCTGCAATTATTATCGCTTTGGTTATTGTAGGTATGGACCAGATTATTAATTATTTGCTTGGTATATTTTATCATTCACTAACATAATATCAGAAGACAACGATGAGTGATCAATTGAAGTGGTATGTAGTTAGGGCCATCAGTGGTAAAGAAAAGAAGGTAAAACAATATATAGATGCCGAAATTAGTCGTTTGGGCATTACGCATTTGGTACCTCAGGTATTAATACCAACTGAAAAGTATTACCAGATGCGCGACGGAAAGAAGATCGCTAAAGAGCGTAATTATTTTCCGGGTTATGTGCTGATGGAAGCTGTGCTCGACGGTGAAACCGAACACATCATCAAAAATATAAACAGTGTGATAGGTTTTTTAGGCGATAAAGCCGGAAACGCCATCCCGCTGCGCCAGGCCGAAGTTAACCGTATTTTAGGTAAGGTTGACGAAATGAGCGCGCAAGGCGAAACAATGAACGTTCCTTATTATATAGGCGAAAACGTGAAAGTTATGGACGGGCCGTTCAATGGCTTTAGCGGCGTGATAGAAGAGGTTAACGAAGAGAAAAAGAAACTGAAAGTAATGGTAAAGATATTCGGGCGCCGTACGCCGCTTGAATTGAATTACATGCAGGTAGAGAAAGAGTAGTAAGTTTTTAGTCACGGGTTCTGAGTTGGAAAGGCAGAACTTTACGTGATAAACTTACTCAATGAATATTAAAAGAAAGAAGTTTAGGTATTAAGTTAGAGTTAAAAAACTCAGGACCGATCACCGAAAATTGACAACTATAAAAATCTTAAATGTTACTTAGCTTCCACTTACTAACATTGAGTTATAATTAAAGTAAATTAAAATGGCAAAAGAAATCGGTGCGATGGTAAAGCTGCAGGTAAAAGGCGGCGCTGCAAACCCATCACCTCCAATTGGACCTGCTTTAGGTGCAAAGGGCGTGAATATCATGGAGTTTTGCAAGCAGTTTAATGCACGTACCCAGGATAAGCCTGGTAAAGTGTTGCCTGTTTTGATTACTGTTTACGTTGATAAATCTTTCGATTTTATCATTAAAACCCCTCCGGTTGCAATCCAATTATTGGAAGTAACAGGATTAAAAAGTGGTTCAGCAGAGCCCAACCGTAAGAAAGTTGCCAATGTAAATTGGGAACAGGTTGAAACTATTGCTAAAGATAAAATGGTGGATCTAAACGCATTCACAGTTGAATCAGCCATGAAAATGGTGGCAGGTACTGCCCGTAGTATGGGAATAACCGTATCAGGTACGGCTCCCTGGAATTAATTAATTTATATTAAAATCAGTTTAAGACAGTGGCTAGATTAACAAAAAATCAAAAAGTGGCACTCTCCAAAATTGAGGCAAACAAATCGTATTCATTAGAAGCTGCATCAGCTTTGGTAAAGGAATTAACCCTTACTAAATTTGATTCATCAGTTGATATAGATGTTCGTTTAGGTGTTGACCCGCGTAAAGCCAATCAAATGGTACGTGGTATTGCAACATTGCCTCATGGAACCGGTAAAACTGTACGTGTACTGGTGCTTTGTACTCCTGATAAGGAACAAGAAGCAAAAGACGCAGGTGCAGATTACGTAGGTTTGGATGATTATATTGCCAAGATTGAAGGTGGATGGACTGATGTTGATATTATCATCACTATGCCAAGTGTTATGGCTAAAGTAGGTCGTTTGGGTCGTATATTAGGCCCACGTAACCTTATGCCTAACCCTAAATCAGGAACAGTAACTCCAGAAGTTGGAAAAGCTGTAACTGATGTAAAAGGTGGTAAGATCGACTTCAAAGTTGATAAAACAGGTATTATCCATGCCTCAATAGGAAAAGCATCTTTCTCTGCAGATAAAATTTATGAGAATGCATTAGAAGTATTGCAAACTATCTCAAAATTAAAACCATCTGCAGCTAAAGGAACATATTTCAAGAGTATTCATATCTCTTCAACTATGTCGCCAGGAATTGCAATTGAAACTAAAACAGTAGCGGGGATTTAATCATGAATAAAGAAGAAAAACACGATCTTGTTCTTGCCCTTACTGAGCAGATGAATGAGTTTGGTAATTTTTATATTACTGATACCTCAGATTTGACGGTTGCAAAGATCAATGACATCCGTCGTAAATGTTTCGAAAGCGACATTACGATGAAGGTAGCAAAAAATAGCTTAATTAGAAAAGCTATGGAAGCTGCGGGTGGTGATTACACTCCAATATTTGATGTATTAAAAGGTTCATCATCAATACTTTTCTCAAAATCAGCAACTGCTCCGGCAAAGCTGATCAAACAATTGAGAAAAGCAGGTGCTAAACCAGTTTTAAAAGCAGCTTATATTGATTCGGCGATATTTATCGGTGATGACCAGATCGATACTTTGATCAAACTAAAATCAAAGGAACAACTGATCGGAGAGATAATCGGATTACTACAATCACCTGCCAAAAACGTTATTTCTGCATTACAATCAGGCGGAAATACAATTGCAGGCCTTGTAAAAACATTACAGGAAAGAGGTTAACGAACACCTTATTAAAGTTCGATATTAAGAAACAAAAAGCATTAAAAGTAAAATTTAAATAAAATGGCGGATTTAAAAGCGTTTGCTGAACAGTTGGTAAACTTAACAGTAAAAGAAGTAAACGAATTAGCTCAGATCTTAAAAGATGAGTATGGTATTGAGCCTGCTGCTGCAGCTGTAGCTGTTGCTGCTGCTCCTGCTGGTGGCGATGATGCCCCTGCTGCTGCTGCAGAACAAACTGCATTTGACGTTATCCTGAAAGAAGCAGGTGGTTCAAAATTAGCAGTTGTTAAATTAGTAAAAGACTTAACTGGCTTAGGTTTGAAAGAAGCTAAGGATCTTGTTGACGGCGCACCAAAAGAATTAAAAACTGGTGTAACTAAAGAAGAAGCTCAATCTTTGAAAACTCAATTAGAAGAAGCTGGAGCAGTAGTTGAGGTTAAATAAGTTAACCCAATAAAAATATAGCATGAGACTCCGACCTATTTTGGTCGGGGTCTATTGCTGTTTATATACGTTAATAGATTTGAGATATTCGATCTGAGGCCTGGATCCTCTTTTTGTAGGTTATAGTGGCCCGATAAAAGATATTCAAACCCTTCGTCTCACATCACAATACTCATATCTCACACAGGTTTATTAATAAACTAAAATTATAATACCTTGGCAAACAACAATAATCAAAGAGTAAACTTTGCAACCAGCAGAAAGGTACTTGATTACCCTGATTTCCTGGATGTTCAGTTACAATCTTTCCAGGAATTTTTTCAATTGGAAACCACCTCAGACAACCGTTATAAAGAAGGTTTGTTTAAAGTGTTTGCTGAAAATTTTCCGATATCGGATTCAAGAAACATCTTTGTTTTAGAGTTTCTTGATTACTTTATTGATCCGCCACGTTACGATATACAAGAGTGTATAGAGCGCGGATTAACTTACAGTGTGCCTTTAAAAGCCAAGCTTCGCCTTTCATGTAATGATGAGGAGCACGAAGATTTTGAAACTATTGTACAGGATGTGTACCTGGGAACTATCCCATACATGACCCCTAAAGGTACATTTGTTATAAATGGTGCCGAGCGCGTAATTGTTTCACAGTTACACCGCTCACCTGGTGTGTTCTTTGGCCAAAGCCGCCACACCAACGGTACAAAATTATACTCTGCCCGTGTTATCCCTTTTAAAGGTTCATGGATTGAGTTTGCTACTGACGTTAACAACGTGATGTATGCTTACATTGACCGTAAAAAGAAATTCCCGGTTACTACACTGCTTCGTGCCATTGGTTATGACTCTGATAAAGATATATTAGAGCTGTTTGAACTGGCCGACGAAGTAAAAGTAAGCAAATCTGGTCTGAAGAAATTCATTGGCCGTAAGCTTGCTGCAAGGGTGCTTAAAAAATGGGTTGAAGATTTCGTGGATGAAGATACCGGTGAAGTGGTTTCTATCGACCGTAATGAGATCATCCTTGAGCGTGAAACCGTATTGGAAGACGATCATATTGATATGATCATTGATGCCGGTGTTAAAACCATCATCCTGAATAAGGAAGATGCTGCCACCAGCGGTGATTATACTATTATATACAATACCTTACAAAAAGATACTTCGAACTCGGAGAAAGAAGCGGTTGAGCACATCTACCGTCAGTTACGTAACGCTGAACCACCTGATGAAGAAACAGCCCGTGGTATCATCGATCGTTTATTCTTCTCTGATAAAAGATATGATTTGGGTGATGTGGGCCGCTACCGCATCAACCGTAAGTTGAAATTGAATACCTCTGATGAAACAAAGGTATTAACCAAGCAGGATATTATTGCCATTGTAAAGTACTTGATCAAACTGATCAACTCTAAAGCTGAGGTGGATGATATTGACCACTTATCAAACCGTCGTGTTCGTACAGTGGGTGAGCAGTTATATGCTCAGTTTGGTGTTGGTTTGGCACGTATGGCACGTACTATACGTGAGCGTATGAACATCCGTGATAACGAGGTGTTTACTCCAACCGATCTGATCAACGCACGTACATTATCATCAGTGATCAACTCGTTCTTCGGAACAAACCAGTTATCACAGTTCATGGACCAAACCAATCCACTGGCAGAGATCACGCACAAGCGTCGTCTGTCAGCCCTTGGGCCCGGTGGTCTGTCACGTGAGCGTGCTGGTTTCGAGGTTCGTGACGTACACTATACCCACTACGGTAGGTTGTGTACCATTGAAACTCCGGAAGGACCGAACATTGGTTTGATATCATCACTTTGCGTACACGCCAAGATCAACAACTTAGGCTTTATCGAAACACCGTACAAACGTGTGGTTGAAGGTAAAGTACAGGTTGATGAAGCGGTTATCTATTTATCTGCAGAAGACGAAGACGGAAAAACCATTGGTCAGGCTAATGCCCATTATGATGATAAAGGTGTGTTTGCATTGCCAAAAGTAAAAGCACGTTTTGAAGGTGACTTCCCGATCATTGATCCGGAGAAACTTGATTTAATGGACATCGCTCCAAACCAGATCACTTCTATCGCGGCTTCGCTGATTCCGTTCCTGGAACATGATGATGCTAACCGTGCATTGATGGGATCAAACATGCAACGCCAGGCCGTACCATTGTTACGCCCTGAAGCGCCAATTGTTGGAACCGGACTGGAAGGACGTGTGGCAAAAGATTCACGTACACTGATCAACGCCGAAGGCGATGGTGTAGTGGAGTATGTTGATGCCAACGAGATCCGTATTAAATATGACCGTGATGAGCTTGACCGTTTGGTTTCATTTGATGGCGATTCAAAAAGCTATCGTTTAACCAAATTCAAGAAAACCAACCAAAGCACCACCATGAACCTGAAGCCGATTGTTAAAAAAGGCCAAAGAGTATCAAAAGGTGAAGTTCTTTGCGAAGGTTATGCTACTCAGAATGGCGAGCTTGCATTAGGCCGTAACTTAAAAGTGGCGTTCATGCCTTGGCAGGGATATAACTTTGAGGATGCGATTGTAATATCTGAGCGTGTGGTTTCACAAGATATTTTCACTTCACTTCACGTTGAAGAGTTTGAATTGGAAGTACGTGATACTAAACGTGGTGAAGAGGAATTGACACCGGATATCCCTAACGTATCAGAAGAAGCTACCAAAGATCTTGACGAAGACGGCATTATCCGTGTAGGTGCTGAGGTTAAAGAAGGCGACATCCTGATTGGTAAGATCACTCCAAAAGGTGAATCAGATCCATCACCGGAAGAAAAACTGTTACGTGCCATATTTGGTGATAAAGCAGGTGACGTTAAAGATGCGTCATTGAAAACTCCGCCATCTATTGCAGGTGTTGTTATTGATACCAAATTGTTCAGCCGTGCTAAAAAGACCTCTAAGGCCGAAGAAAAAGCACAGTTGGAGAAACTGGATACTAAACACGAAAGAGCTGTAAAAGAACTTAAAAATACTTTGATCGAAAAGTTATTTGAGATCGTGAATGGTAAAACATCACAAGGTGTTTACAACATTTACAAAGAGCTTTTAGTACCAAAAGGTGTAAAATTCACCCAGAAAATTTTAGTTGAGCTTAGCTACGAAAATATTAATCCAACTAAATGGACAACTGATGATGATAAAAACGATCAGATCAAGCTTTTACTTCATAACTACAACATCAAAGTTAATGAGGAATTAGGTGCTTATCGTCGTGATAAATTCGCTATCAGTGTGGGTGATGAACTGCCATCAGGTATCGTACAAATGGCCAAAGTTTACATCGCTAAAAAGCGTAAGCTTAAAGTGGGTGATAAAATGGCTGGTCGTCACGGTAACAAAGGTATCGTTGCACGTATTGTACGTGACGAGGATATGCCTTTCCTTGAGGATGGAACACCGGTTGATATTGTGTTGAACCCACTGGGTGTACCTTCACGTATGAACTTAGGTCAGATCTATGAAACCGTATTAGGTTGGGCCGGTAAAGAGCTTGGTATTAAATTCGCTACCCCGATTTTTGATGGTGCAAGCCATGAAGAAGTGGAAGAGTGGGTTAAAAAGGCAAACTTACCAGAATCAGGCCGTACCTATTTATACAATGGCTTAACAGGTGATCGTTTTGACCAGCAAACTACAGTAGGTATTATATACATGCTGAAATTAGGTCACATGGTTGATGATAAGATGCACGCGCGTTCTATCGGGCCATACTCATTAATTACACAACAACCATTGGGTGGTAAAGCCCAGTTTGGTGGTCAGCGTTTTGGTGAGATGGAGGTTTGGGCACTCGAAGCATTCGGTGCATCAAACATACTGCAGGAAATATTAACCGTTAAATCGGATGATGTTATCGGCCGTGCCAAAACTTACGAGGCTATTGTTAAAGGTGAAAACCTGCCAACTCCTTCTGTTCCTGAATCATTCAACGTATTGGTTCATGAGTTAAGAGGTTTAGGTTTAGATATCACGTTAGAATAATTATTGAATTATTGAGGGATTGAATTATTGATTAATTCAGTCCTTCAGTAATTTTCGAATTCGATAATTCAATAATTCATTCCTTCAATAATTAAAAACAAAGGAGACTATGTCTTACAAAAAGGATAATAAAATCAAAAGTAATTTCACCACAATTACGATCAGCCTGGCCTCTCCTGAGTCCATCCTGGAGCGTTCAAGCGGTGAGGTTTTAAAACCAGAAACCATCAACTACAGGACCTATAAACCTGAGCGCGATGGTTTATTCTGCGAACGTATTTTTGGTCCGGTTAAAGATTATGAGTGCCATTGCGGTAAATACAAACGTATCCGTTACAAAGGTATCGTGTGCGACCGTTGCGGTGTTGAAGTAACCGAAAAGAAAGTACGCCGTGAGCGCATGGGCCACATTAACCTTGTAGTTCCTGTTGCTCATATCTGGTACTTCCGTTCATTACCAAACAAAATTGGTTACCTTTTAGGTTTACCAACAAAAAGGCTTGATCTGATCATATACTACGAGCGTTATGTAGTTATACAACCAGGTATCAAAGAAGCTGATGGCATCAACAAAATGGATTTCCTTACTGAAGAGGAATATCTTGACGTGTTAGATACCCTTCCAAAAGAAAACCAATACCTTGATGACAAGGATCCACAAAAATTTGTGGCTAAAATGGGTGCCGAAGCTCTTGAAGAGTTATTGAAGCGCCTTGACCTGGATGAGTTATCATTCAGCCTGCGTCACCAGGCAGCAAACGAAACTTCACAACAACGTAAAAACGAAGCTTTAAAACGTTTACAGGTTGTTGAGGCTTTCCGTGATGCTAAAACCCGTATCGAGAATAACCCTGAGTGGATGATCGTTAAGATCGTTCCGGTTATCCCGCCTGAGTTGCGTCCATTAGTACCACTGGAAGGTGGCCGTTTCGCAACTTCGGATCTGAATGACCTTTACCGTCGTGTAATTATCCGTAACAACCGTTTAAAACGGTTGATCGAGATCAAAGCACCGGAAGTTATATTACGTAACGAAAAACGTATGTTACAGGAAGCTGTTGACTCGTTATTCGATAACTCACGTAAAGTAAATGCGGTAAAAACCGAAGGTAACCGTGCTCTGAAATCACTTTCAGACATCCTGAAAGGTAAACAAGGCCGTTTCCGTCAAAACTTATTAGGTAAACGTGTGGATTATTCTGCCCGTTCGGTAATTGTTGTAGGTCCAAACCTTAAATTACACGAGTGTGGTTTACCAAAAGATATGGCCGCCGAGCTGTTTAAACCATTTATCATCCGCAAAATGATTGAGCGTGGTGTGGTTAAAACAGTAAAATCTGCCAAAAAGATAGTTGACCGTAAAGACCCATTAGTTTGGGACATTTTGGAAAACGTATTGAAAGGACACCCTGTATTACTAAACCGTGCGCCTACGCTGCACAGGTTAGGTATCCAGTCGTTCCAGCCAAAACTGGTTGAAGGTAAAGCGATCCAATTGCACCCATTAACCTGTACGGCTTTCAACGCGGATTTTGACGGTGACCAGATGGCCGTTCACGTACCACTAGGTAATGCGGCAATTTTGGAAGCCCAAATCCTGATGCTTGCATCACACAACATCCTTAACCCTGCAAACGGTACGCCTATTACTGTACCATCACAGGACATGGTGCTTGGTTTGTACTACATAACCAAAGGCCGTAAAACTGATGCTGGCCGTGTTGTAAAAGGCGAAGGCTTAACTTTCTATTCTTCTGAAGAAGTAATTATTGCTTACAACGAGCGAATGATTGATCTGCATGCCTTTATCAAGGTTAAAGGTTTGATCAAAGAAAAAGATGGCAGCATTGTAAGCAAGATCATTGATACTACTGTAGGCCGTGTGTTATTTAATGAGCACGTACCGGTTGAAGTAGGTTATATTAATGAACTACTTACCAAAAAATCACTGCGTGATATTATTGGTGAGGTAGTTAAAATTACCGGTATGGCCCGTGCAGCCCAGTTCCTTGATGATATTAAGGAATTAGGTTTCAAAATGGCATTCCAGGGTGGTTTATCATTTAACCTGAAGGATATCAATATCCCTGCTGAAAAAGTTACACTGATCGAAACAGCTTCTAAACAAGTTGAAGAGGTAATGGGTAACTACAACATGGGTTTCATTACTAATAACGAGCGTTATAACCAAATTATCGATATCTGGACACGTATCAACAACCGCTTAACAGCGAATGTAATGGACATCCTGAGCAACGATAATCAGGGCTTTAACTCGGTGTACATGATGCTTGATTCAGGTGCCCGTGGTTCAAAAGAGCAGATCCGTCAGCTTGCAGGTATGCGTGGTTTGATGGCTAAGCCTCAAAAATCAGGTTCAGGTGGTGAGATCATCGAAAACCCGATCCTTTCAAACTTTAAAGAAGGTTTATCCGTATTGGAGTACTTTATCTCCACTCACGGTGCCCGTAAAGGTTTGGCGGATACGGCGTTGAAAACGGCCGATGCGGGTTACTTAACCCGTAGGTTACATGATGTTGCCCAGGATATGATTGTTGGTATGGTTGATTGCGGTACTTTAAGAGGTATCTACACAACAGCCCTGAAAGACAATGAAGATATTGTTGAGCCATTATATGACCGTATCTTAGGCCGTACTTCTTTACATGATGTTCATGACCCTATCACCAGCGAATTGTTGGTATCAGCTGGTCAGGATATTACTGAAGAAGTAGGTAAAAAGATTGAAAACTCTCCTTTAGAGGGTATTGAAATACGCTCCGTATTAACTTGCGAAAGCAAGCGTGGTGTATGTGCTTTATGTTACGGTCGTAACCTTGCAAGCGGTAAACGCGTGCAAAAAGGCGAGGCTGTAGGTGTAATAGCTGCACAGTCAATCGGTGAGCCGGGTACACAGTTAACATTACGTACATTCCACGTGGGTGGTACCGCCTCAAACATTGCTGCTGAATCACAGATCAATGCAAGGTTTGATGGCATCATTGAATTTGAAAACGTACGTACCGTTCAATACAAAACCGAAGAAGGTGATGTAGATGTGGTATTAGGCCGTTCTGGTGAGTTCCGTATTGTGGAAGAGGGGAGTAACAAGATCATTGTTACCAACAATATCCCTTATGGTTCATACCTGTATATTAAAGATGGTAGCAAAATAACCAAAGGCGACCGTATCTGTTCATGGGATCCGTATAACGCGGTGATCATATCTGAATTTGCAGGTTTAACTCAATTTGAAGCTGTATTGGATGGTATCACTTTCCGTGAGGAATCTGATGAGCAAACAGGTCACCGTGAAAAAGTAATTATCGATACCAGGGATAAAACAAAAAACCCTGTTATTCAAATTACTGATACAAAAGGTAATGTAATAAAAGGATATAACATCCCTGTAGGAGCACACATTGCTGTTGAAGAAGGCGAAAAACTACAAACAGGACAGGTTATTGCTAAAATTCCTCGTTCAACTGGTAAAACCCGGGATATTACCGGTGGTTTGCCACGTGTAACTGAGTTATTTGAAGCACGTAACCCATCAAACCCAGCTGTAGTAACAGAGATTGACGGTGTGGTAACCTTAGGTGGCGTTAAACGTGGTAATCGCGAGATTACTATCGAATCAAAAGACGGTCAGGTTAAAAAATACCTTGTTCCATTGTCTAAACACATCCTTGTACAGGATAACGACTTTGTGAAAGCCGGTATGCCATTATCTGATGGTTCTATATCTCCTGCTGATATCCTGGCTATTAAAGGCCCGGCTGCAGTACAGGAATACCTGGTAAATGGTATACAAGAGGTTTACCGTTTGCAAGGTGTGAAGATCAACGATAAGCACTTTGAGGTTATCGTTCACCAGATGATGCAGAAAGTACAGATCGAAGATGCCGGTGACACCCGCTTCCTGGAACGTGAAGCTGTTGATAGCTGGGATTTCATGACCGAGAACGATGAGATATTTGACAAAAAGGTTGTTGTTGAGCCAGGTGATTCAACTACATTAAAAGCCGGTCAGATAGTTTCATTAAGAAAACTGCGTGATGAGAACTCTGTTCTAAAACGTAGGGATCTGAGATTGGTTGAAGTTCGTGATGCTATTCCTGCAACTTCAAGTCCGATACTGCAAGGTATTACCAGGGCATCGTTGGGCACCAAGTCGTTTATCTCGGCTGCATCATTCCAGGAAACTACTAAGGTTCTGAATGAGGCTGCTATAGCAGGTAAAAAAGACTTAATGCTTGGCTTAAAAGAAAACGTTATTGTTGGTCACTTGATCCCTTCTGGTACAGGCTTACGCGAATACGAAAATATCCGTGTAGGTTCACAAGAAGAATTTGATCGCTTAATGGCTTCAAAAGCCGAAGAAATAGAAGCGTAATTTATCCGCAATATTTACCAAAGCCCCCCGTAAATCGGGGGGCTTTTTTGTTTTATGATCAAAAAATAATCGGACAATGGAAATTTTTAAAAAAAATAAAACAAAATGTAAACAAGATGGTTTTAGAATTTCGTTGCTTACGATGAAGCATTTATACATAAGGTTGAACAATATTTGTTATTATTGATAAGCCTTTTGACAAATGAATGGCTTTATTATTTTAGTGAAATGGAAGAACAAAATGAAAATCAATTGAATATCGAACTTTCCGAAGAAATAGCGGAAGGAATTTATTCAAATCTGGCGATAATTACTCACTCAAGTTCAGAGTTTGTACTTGATTTTATCAGAGTAATGCCCGGAATACCAAAAGCAAAGGTAAAGTCTCGGGTTATTTTAACCCCCGAACATGCTAAACGTTTGTTAACCGCACTGGAAGACAATCTGGAAAAGTTTGAATCGATTAATGGACGTATTAAAGTTCAGCAGGAACCATCTGGATTTCCAATGAATTTTGGTGGAACAATGGGACAAGCTTAATTTTGATATTTGTATTAAAATGCCGTTAGAATTGATAATTGATAATGAAAATAGGCATTTGTTTGATAATATTTTTATTTTTTGTTTATTTATAGAAAAAAGTGTGTAGATTGCGATGGATTTATATGCGTATATTTTACAGCGCTGCTATGATATAAGCGTAGTGAGATTGTACAAATTGAATACTAAAAATATTGTTTTCAGAGATTTATTCATCATTTTGTTTTTAATGTATAAGGTAATAACCGTCTATAGTTGAATGAATGTTTAAGTTAACCACAGGAAATCTTTCGTATGATATTGAAACAACTTTTTTTATCCCTCCTCATCTTATGATACTTAAAAAAGTACCCTCTTTCAGTAATTCAAAACTGAAATATATAATTAAAAATATAGCCTAAAATATGATCAATTTCGACAGAATTAAAGCACCTATACTCTTTTTGACCATCATATTGTTATTTTCTTCGTGTTTTGATGCAAAGAAAATAGCATATTTTCAGAAGGCACCTAATCAATCAGATACCATCTCAACATCGCGTTTATATGTTCCGCATATTCAAACGGGCGACATTTTATCAATATATATAAATTCATTAAGCCCGGAAGCCAGTAGCTTTTTTAATCCGTACACCCAGGCAACCGGAGCAGTAGCTGCAAGTAGTGCTAGCTCCCAATCTTCAACACAAGGTATTTCTACGGCACCGGCGCTTACCCAGTCTTCATCACCTGGTTTTTTGGTTGATGCATCCGGAAATATTGAATTACCGCTTATTGGAGTAATAAAAGTAAATGGTCTTACTACTGTTGATGCAAGAGACACTATTAAAAGACATTTATTGACATATTTGAAAGAACCTACTGTAACTGTACGTATTTCAAATTACAAGATTTCTGTGTTAGGAGAGGTTGCCAAACCTGCTGTTTATATTATTCCAAATGAACAGATCACACTTCCCGAAGCATTAAGTATGGCAGGTGATCTTACCATTTTTGCTAAAAGGAACAATGTTCAGATAATTAGAGATGTAAATGGAAAAAAGGAGTTCGGCACCATTAATTTGAACAGCCGCGATGTGTTTAATTCTCCTTATTATTATTTACATGCAAATGATGTGGTGTATGTTGAACCGGGTAAAAGTAAGGCTCAGGTTAATGATAGAACATACATTCTGGTACCATCAGTGGTTAGTTTAATTACTGCTATAATTCTTCTTACAAAAAACTAATTTACAAGTATAACAATACATGAGCATCAACGATCTATCTAGCCAATTAGTAAAGGATACCATTGAGAATGAGGTTAGTTTTTGGGAGGTTAGTTATAAATATATAAGAAACTGGAAGTGGTTTGCTGTATCTATAATTATTTTTATGGGCCTGGCCTATATATTCGCCGCTTACCAAATTCCACAATACAAAGTTGAAACCGATGTTTTAATCAAAGATGATAAAAACTCGGTAGGTGGCAATGAGAAGGATATCCTGAAGCAGCTTGACCTTAATTCATCAAATAAAATTATTGATAATGAGGTTCAAATTTTAAAGTCCAATACCTTAATGGAAAAGGTGGTTGATTCTTTGCACCTTCAAACGGATTATTATGTACGTAACCGTATTTCAAAAAAGATTTTATATAAAAACAAACCTTTTAAAATTGATTTATTTAAAAGCAATTCGGAAAGTTATAATACAACCTGGAAAGTTCAGATCATAAATGATAATGAAGCTTTACTTAACGGTAAAAAAGTTCCGCTTAATCATCCGGTTGAAACTGAAGCAGGTTTAATACAGATCACCCCACAAAATCCCAAAGGATCATTATATCATTATATTGTTTATGTAGATTTTATGACTGTTGCTGAAGTTGCGCAGCAATATATTGATAAACTAAATATTGATCCGGCCAGTAAAGATGCTACCGTATTAATTATAACATTGGAAGATGCCGTTCCGCAGCGGGGTCAGGATGTACTGAATAAACTGGTTGAGGTTTATAACAATGCAGCAATTGAAGATAAAAATAAAATTACTTCGGCTCAGCTTGTGTTTATTAAAGAAAGACTGGACGGCCTGGCCCAGGAATTAAACCTGGTCGAAAAAAATGTTTCCAATTATAAGTCTACCAATAGTATAACAGATGTTTCGGCCCAATCACAATTGTTTTTGCAAAACGTAGCAACTAATGATGTTGAGCTGAATAAGTTGAACCTTGCAGAAGGTAGCATTAAAAACCTGGAGCAGTATTTAAGTAACTCTGCTGATGATAAGGTAAATTTACCCTCTGTAATGGGAATTGATGATCCTACAATATTGGGTTTAGTTCAGCAATTAGCAGAGGCGAAGATAAGAAAAGAGAGTTTGCTTAGAACTATACCTGAAACCAACCCTGTTGTTAGTTCTATTAATGATCAGATAAAATCGTTAAAGCAATCGCTTTTAGAAACTGTACAGAACGTTAAACAGGGTATGGAAATAACCCGCAATCAATTAAATACTCAAAGCAAAAAGTTTGAAGGTATTATCAAAAGCGTTCCGTCAAAAGAGCGAGGTTTGATAGATGTAATGCGTGAACAGGATATTAAAAACAATCTGTTTACTTACCTTTTACAAAAACGAGAGGAAACAGCGCTGTCATTGGCCTCATCAGTAGCTGATAGCCGTACAATTGATGTAGCTAAGTTTGTAGATAAGCCCATTAAACCGGTAAAAAAAGTTATCTATATCGTATTCTTTTTAGGCGGTATCTTATTGCCCTTCCTGATAATTTATTTAAGAGAATTATTAAATATTAAGGTAAGACGCCGGTCTGACATTGAGAAGTTCACAAAAACACCAATTCTTAGTGAAATTGCGCACCTGGATGAAGTGGCCCCATTGGTGGTGGTTACAAGACCGAGGTCAAAAATATCAGAACAGATTAGGGTTTTAAGAACAAATTTGCAATTTGTTAGTCCCGAAAAGGAACGTAAAGTATTGTTATTTACATCAAATATAAGTGGTGAAGGTAAATCTTTTGTTTCCCTGAACTTAGGTGCAAGTTTAGCTACCACCGATAAAAAGGTGATTATATTAGAACTCGATCTTCGCAAACCCAAATTACACTCGGCTCTTGGAATAGAAAATACAACAGGTTTATCAAATTATCTTATAGGGAAAGTAAATTATAAAGACATTATAAGAACAATACCTCAGTTGGATAACTATTTTATTATTACCAGTGGGGCGGTACCACATAACCCTGCTGAATTGTTGGTTAATGGAAAGATTGAAATATTAATTAACGAACTCATCAAAGAATTTGATTATGTTTTACTTGATGCGCCACCTGTAGGATTAGTGACCGATGCGCAGATATTAAGCAAGTGGGCTGATGCCACCATGTTTATAGTAAGGCATAACTATACTGTTAAATCCCATTTAAGAGCAATTGACGAATTATATCAGCGTAAAGTATTTAAGAACATGAATATCATATTCAATTCTGTTGATGCTGATCAGGCGTACGGTTATGGCTATGGCTATGGATACGGCTATGGTTATTATGATGAAGCTAAGCCAGCGAAAGGATTATCCAAGCTTTTACGTCGAAACAAATAACGAAATATAGGGGGCGAGCTACATTTATGCATTTGAATTTGTATCAATTGTAGCTCATCAAATCTCAAATTCATATATCTTAAATTTTGCTATAAAGATATATTGAAGTTAACATGGTTCATAATTACAGCTGTTCATGAAAAATATACTGATAACCGGAGGGGCTGGCTTTATAGGTAGT
This sequence comes from Mucilaginibacter sp. BGA-UO-ETr-C110, assembly GCF_059567985.1. Lineage (NCBI taxonomy): Bacteria > Pseudomonadati > Bacteroidota > Sphingobacteriia > Sphingobacteriales > Sphingobacteriaceae > Mucilaginibacter > Mucilaginibacter sp. BGA-UO-ETr-C110. The sequence goes on along the minus strand of NZ_JCAQPB010000002.1, from coordinate 4,015,015 downwards.
AACCTTATAAAGAAGCTATTATCAACCAATAAATATAATGTAGTTTGCATTGATAATTTTGATGATTTTTATTCATTAAAGCAAAAGGACTTAAATATCAGTTCTTTTAAAGATCATGAAAATTTCACGCTTATCAGAGGCGATATCCGTAACCTGCAAGATTTAGAAAAAGCGGGAAAAATTGATGTAATAGTTCATCTGGCTGCTAAAGCCGGAGTACGACCGAGCATTTTAGATCCTATATTATACCAGGATGTAAATGTAAGCGGAACACAAAATTTACTTGAATTTGCCCGGAAAAATGATATTAAGCAGTTTGTGTTTGCTTCGTCAAGTAGTGTGTATGGCGTAAATGAAAATGTGCCCTGGCATGAAAATGAGCAATTGTTACCCATCAGCCCTTATGCTTCAACAAAGCTTTCAGGTGAAATGCTGGGACACGTATACAGCCATTTATATGGGATAAGGTTTATAGCTTTAAGGTTTTTTACTGTTTACGGCCCCGGTCAGCGTCCGGACCTTGCTATTCATAAGTTTTTTAAATCTATCCTCAATAATACTCCTATACCTGTTTTTGGTGATGGTTCAACAAGCAGAGATTACACTTTTGTTACTGATACCATTCAGGGTATTGAAGCCGCAATAGAGTATAGCGGATCTGAATTTGAGATCATTAATCTTGGAAATCATCAAACGGTGACATTAAAAGGGCTTATTGAAGCAATAGAAAACATCTGCGAAAAGAAAGCGATCATAAACAGATTGCCAAATCAGCCGGGTGATGTATCACAGACCTACGCTGATATTGCAAAAGCCGAAAAACTATTAGGCTATAAACCCCAGGTAAAGTTAGAAGAAGGCTTATCTTCTTTTTTAGAATGGTATAAGAAAGAATCGGAAAATATTTAGTAGTCGATTTCTTTGGACCAGTAGGATCAGGTATAGTTATCAAAATAATTAATTTAAAGATTTGGACCAAAGGATAAAGAAATTTCTTTCTGGATTATTAACGCAAGGCTTATTCCAGATTACATTTATGGTGCTGCAAATAACGATAGCCCCACTGTTGATAAAAAACGGCGGCTCAGCATCGTTAGGCGGGTATGCCTCTATCATGCAAATTGTGGGTTACCTTACCCTGCTTGATCTTGGCTTTACAAGCATGTTATCGCGCTATCTCTCCCAATCTTTTAACGATCCGGTTGATGGGAAAAAGAAATTTATAAATATTTTTAATATTGGCCGTTGGTACCTGTTTGTTGCTTGTGCCATCATGGGACTTATCATTGCTTTGTTAAGTTTCATTTTGCCTTCATCATTAGGATTAAAAGGGTCCTTACAATCCGATGCACGAAATGCAATGATCATATTAGCCATATGGTATTGTATCCGTTATTATTTTACCATGTTCAATATTGTTTTGTATGCCACACAAAACATGAAAGTTGCAAATATATGCCTCACTATAGGTATTTGTTTGCGATTTATTTTAACCTTAATTTTTATTAAGCTTCACTATGGTATTACAGGCATTGTTTTAGCCAATGTTATAGGCGATTTTCTGGCTGCATTTTCCCAGATGATATATTTCAAAGTGAAGAATCCGGATATAAAATTCTCCTGGAAGATATACGATAAATCTGTATTTAAACAACTTTTTTCTTTCGGAATAGACTCATTTTTGATAAACATAGCAACCAGAGCATTTCAAAGTAGCACTGTTTTTATTGCCGGTATAATGGTAGGGGCTGTTTCTGCAGGGCATTATTATTCAATGGTTACCCCGCCCATGATGATGTTTACTTATATAAATTTAATCATGTATAACTTATTACCAGGAATGAACGAAATGGTAATAAAAGAGGAATGGGAAACTTTACGAAATCTATACCTGCAAACGTTGAAGTCAAAAATAACTATTTTGATAGCGGCATTTTGGGGGCTGATTTTATTTCACAAATACATAGTTTTGGTTTGGGTAGGACCAAGTCAGTATGAAGGATTCTACTTTACTATACTGCTTGCTTTTTACATGGCAGTAGTTACCCTTGCCAGTTTAAATGAAAATGTTCTAATTGTACTGGGCACCATCAGGTGGTATGCAAGGTTACAGGTTTGTATCACCATTGCAGGTTTATTGTTGACCGTTTTGGGTGGTTACTTTTTTGGTTTAAAAGGTATCGTGTTAGGAAACCTGATTGTACTTACCCCTTCGTCCTGTTATGTGTTTTATCGATTAGCAAAACAACTTGAAATCCTAAATAGATTAAAGGAGGCATTACCATCGTTAAAATATACATTTATTATTAGTGCAGTATCGGTTTTAATTTTAATGGCAGATGAACGGGTTTCCGGTAAAATACATCTGGTTTTATTAATGTTCACCGCTATAACTTATCTGTTAATTTTATGGTTTACCGGTTTTAATGCAGAACAAAGAAAACAAACCTTAAACATAGTGAAAAAACGAAGATGAAGCTATTAGTAATGGGTAATAACGGACATCTTGGTGGCCTGAGTGTTCACTATACTACTTTGGTGAAGTACTTACAGCAGGCTGATTTCCAGATTATGTGCATTAATATAAATGACACAAATGATAAGATTTTCAATAATGAAAGTATTGAGGAAATTATTATTCCGTACAAACCGACTACAATAATTGATAAGGTAAAAAAGGTTTTGAAACTTGCCGGTGCCGGGCGCAGGGCAAAAGCATTTGCTCCTGATGTATTTATTGCAACAGGCTTAGGCTATGGTTATGCACTGATAGCCTCTAAATTGCCAAAATCTACCTTTAAAATATTTGAGGAAGTGCATTTTGAAGCTACAGCCGATAAACTGAGGTTAAAAATGGTAAATGATTTTGATGCGGTTGCGGTACAAACAAAGGGGATGATCAAGCCATTTACATTAAATGTATCAACGAGTAAGCCTGTTGATTTTCTTCCCTGTTTTTCAAAAGAGTACGAGGCAGATAGTTATAAAGCTATACCAGCTTTAGATGAGGGTATCCGTATTGCTTATTTTGGACGCTTAGCCTGGAATAAAGGACTAAAGGATTTTATAAAGGCAACGGCTGCGGTTTTTAAAACTAATCAACGTATAACACTGAATATTTACGGAGGCGGACCTGAAGCAAAAAGTATCCAGCAGGAAATCGATGACCAGGGTTTGAACAATCAGATCTCTTTGAAAGGGTTTTATAGTGATGCAGAATTTCCTGATCTCATTGGTACTCATCATAGTATAATCATTCCTTCGATAGCCACCGAAGGTCTACCTTTGGCTTTAATTGAATCTATGCGATTTGGAAGGCCTGTTTTTGCAACCACAATTGGCGCAATGCCCGAAGTAGGCGAAACAAATAAGGAGGGCTTATTTATTTCAGAGATTGATAAAGATAGCCTGCATTCAAATTTTAGTAGCTTTATTGATATGATAAACGGGAACAAGTTTAGCGCCCAGTATATAAATAATATTTACGAAGAGAATTATAGCAATCTTGCATTTAACAGGACCTGGTTAAAAATGCTTAGTGATCCCAAAGGTTACTTCTCTGCTAGTAAAAGGACAGTATCATGAAAAAATTTAGCAATAAAAAAGTCTTAATCACAGGAGCTTCAGGTTTTTTAGGTACGTATTTGGCCGATTTATGTAGTCAGGAAGATGCAATATTATATGGCATAGATATCCGGGACCCTTTTAAAAAAGAAATATGGAGCGGATTTTCAACAGCGGGATTATTAGATAATGAAACAGAATTGTTATTTAAAAATAACAGCTTCGACTATATATTCCATCTGGCAGGTGGTGCGTCTATACAATTATCGGTAGAAAACCCCTCCGAAGATTTTAATAACCTGGTACCCCCAACATTAGCATTCCTGCAGTGGATAAAACAATATTGTTCTGCTGCACATTTTGTACTTTTTTCAAGTGCCGCGGTTTACGGTAATCCAGATTCGTTGCCTATAAAGGAAACCGCTGTTTTAAAGCCTATTTCTCCTTATGGTATTCATAAATTACTGGCCGAAAATCTGGTTCAGCATTACAGCAATTATTATAACATAAGAAGCAGTGTTTTACGAATATTCTCGGCTTATGGGGAGGGCTTGCGTAAACAGCTTTTCTGGGATGTGCTTAACAGGTATAAGACATCACTGGATAAACTTCAGAACAATGAAGTGGTTGAATTAAGTTTATTTGGCACAGGTAAAGAATCAAGAGACTTTATTCATGCTAAGGATGTGGCACAGGCAGCTGTTTTAATTGCAACCTGCGATGCGAGTGAAGAAACACAGTTTAATGTATATAATGTTGCTAACGGTAAAGAAACTAGTATAGGTGAGGCCGCGAATTGTTTATTTAAAGAAGCTGTAAGTTTGCCTGATATTAAATTTGGCGGAGTGGCTCGCACCGGTGATCCTGAAAAGTGGAGAGCGGATATAAGTAAATTACAACGTATAGGGTTTAAAGAAACCGTAAGTATTGATAGTGGCTTAAACTCGTTGTATGAATGGTTTATGAATTTGAGTAACTGATAAGTTTAAATGCAAATAGTGTGCAATGTTGAAGTGGTAAAATAATGAGAGAGTTTTCGTTTATACTTTTATTGATTTCTACTATTATTCCTGTAATACAGGCATATAAGGATAGGGATAAAATATACCAGCTTCCATTTCTGTATAGTATGGCAGTAATGGTGTGGATATTACCTACTTTATTAGGAGTTATTGATAATAGTAAACTGATAACAGATTCCGAGTATATAAGGTATTGTTTATTCTCGGTGTTGTGTTATTGGGCTGCCATAGTAGGTTATATATCGTATGGTAATAAACGCAAGCCGAAAGTTGAAATTATAAGTGCGTATGATCCCGATAAAATGAGCCGGTTTTTATATGTGATCATGGTCATATCTTTCGGTGCCCTCATTGCTATGGGAGGGTACGATGCTGAATCCCGTAATGGAGGTACTTATGCTATATTACTGTATCCTGCACGCTGTTTACGCCCTGCAACTATTATGCTTTTAACGCTTTATCTTTTAAAGCCAACAAAAGATAAATTGTTTTTTCTGGTTATATCAATTTTGTTTTCACTTAAGTTAATTATTATTGATGGGCGGCGAAGCGAAGTATTTAACCTGATAATCACCTTAGTTTTTCCGTTATACTTTATAAGAAATATTAAAGTACGCAAGGGCCTGATATTGCCGGCGGTTTTTGTAGGCATATTCATTATCACCTTTTTACCGGCTTACCGAAATTATACCCTGAAAGGGAACTTTAATTCTTTACTTACTATATCACCAACAGCTTTAATGGCATCATATGTGGCTGGGGATAATAGGAATGAGGTGGTAGATGCCGCTCGTAACGTGGAGGTTGCAGACTTAAGCGGTAATTTTAACTGGGGGGTAACTACCTATAATGTATTTGTATACCAATTTGCCAGTAGTAATGTTTTTGGTCAAAAATTTAAGGAATCATTAATGCTGCCTTATAATCTTGATTTAAAAACGTTGAGAGATAAACACGCAAAATACGATGGAGATGAGTATCGAAATTACCTGTCACCCACGGGCTTTGCCGCAGTGTTTTTTGAGTTTGGATATTTCGGTTTTATCTTCTTCTTTATTTTTGCGGCTATAACTAAAAGATATTACCTCAAAGCTATCAGGAAGGATAATGTGTCTGCTGTTATGTTTTATTGCTTCTTCTCCACATTTATTCTTTTCTCGGTTTATGACTCAATGTTTTTTATTCCCACTAATATAATTATGTATCTGCTTGTATATGGTGGGGCCAGAAGATATTCACGCATTAATAAAAAGTTTTATATAATGGAAAAGGTTTAAAGATGACAAAATTTATAGTTGGGCAATTGGGTGTCCCAAGACATTCCGCTGCTGCCAAAGCACTTTACGAAAGAGGGTTATTAGATCAGTTTGTTACTGATACTTATTTTTCTACAAAAGGAAGTTTGGCTAATCTTCCATTAATTGGCCCAAAACTAACTGCAAAATATAAAAAATATGATCCGGGTTTCACCAATGATGTGGTGTCTGGTGATTGGCTTGGGGCATTGTCATTTCGTTTCAGGCTAAAGTATTCCGACCGGATAACTGCCTTTAAAGCTGCAAATAAACGTTTAGGCGATAGATTGATAGCTTATGCAAAGGATAAGCAGCCTGGTAAATATTTTGGCTTTGATACCATTAGTATCGACTTTTTGGAATGGGCACATGATAAAGGATGGAAAGCATATCTGGAACAATGCGTAGCTCCCCGAAGTAGTCAAATTGAAATGTGGCAGCTTTTCCAGGAAAAATATGGGATTGATTACTCTTCACATATTGATTATTGTCGCTTTCAACAAGATATTGAACGTAAGGAATGGGGTTATTCTAGTAATATCATTGTCCCATCCGAGTATGTGAAGAACGAACTGATTAAAGATGGATCAGTTGATATAAACAAAGTTTCTGTAGTGAACTATGGTTACACACCCAATGTGAGTCGGGAAACTATTCTTAATCAGATAGAACAGAAATTTGCGAAAAAGCAGGACTCATTTAATATTTTGTTTGCTGGCAACTCGGGATACAGGAAAGGCATTAAAGATATTTTAACTATAGCCGAAGCATTTAAAAATGAACCGGTACAATTTCTTTTGGCCGGTCTTTTAGAAAATGACGCTCAGGAACTGGTACAAAAATATCCCAACAAAAATTTAACTTACTTAGGGAAGCTATCAAATGAGGAGTTGGCTAAACAATATTTAAATGCCGATCTGTTTTTCTTTCCATCTTACCTGGAAGGTTCGGCTTTAGTTTTAATTGAAGCCATGAGCTGGGGATTGCCTATTGTAACAACCTATCAAAGCGGAAGTGTTATTGAAGATGGCCTAAACGGTTTTTTAAGTAATGCCGGAGATGTAGAGGGGTTGAAAAGCAGTATCACTAAACTGTTAGCTCAACCCGAATTGAGATTTAACATGGCTATTAGTTCGTTGGAAAAATCGGCTCTTTATTCAGTCAAAGAATATGGAATAAAACTGACTGATGTTTTAATAAATAAATAACCCCCTTAAAATTAATTATTAAAAAGGACAAGATAGTATGCACGAAAAAGAATTTGCAAGACCTGCAACTGGCAGCACCCTTCAAAAAATGCGTGCTTTCGGCCCCAGGTTACCTTTTGCACTAGTATGGTATTTTGGCAGGTGGATAAGACAAAAGTTTAACCTGATCTGGATGCTCACCGCCGGCCGGTATGGATTTAGGTACATCGGTAAAAATGTAGCCATTGATGGTATGCCGGAGTTTATCTGGCCTTGTGCCGATATCCGATTAATGGATAACGTACGCATAGGCAAACGGTGTGTTTTCCAGGGAGCACCGCAATCAAAAATAATTATTGGCAATAAGGTGTCCATAAACGATGGCTGTTATATTACCTCACTCTTTTCTATAACCATAGGTGAAAGTACATCCATAGGTGAGTATACCAGTATAAGAGACTACAATCACAAATTTGATGATGTACATACCACTATAAAAAATCAGGACTATTACGGCGCCCCCATTGAAATTGGTAAAGATTGTTGGATAGGCCGGGGCTGTATTATTTTACCTGGTGTAATAATTGGTGATGGAGCGGTAATTGGAGCAAATTCGGTTGTAAGTAAGGATGTGCCTGCATACTCGGTAGTAGCAGGAGTACCCGCCAAAGTAATTAAAATGCGAAACAATGGAGAATGATTTAAAAGGCTTTTTTGTTGATAAATCATCAGATGTAAGAAAGCGTCAGAAACTATCGTTAGGGCAATCTATTTGCTTGACTTTTTATTATTGCATTGCCAAACATTTACCTGATACCCCGTTGCCTTTAAGCGGGTTGAGCATGCGGATAAGAAAAATGCTGGCCAGAAAGATATTTAGAAAAGCCGCTAAAAATTTCAAAGTACACGCAGATGTGGATTTTGGAACTGGTGTAAATGTGGAGATTGGTGAGAATTCATCCTTAAATAAGGGAGCCTGGATAGGCAACGATACGGTGATTGGTGATGAAGTAATGATGGGCCCCAATGTTTCCATTCTGTCGGCCAGCCATCATTTTAGTGATGTTACTATACCTATGACACACCAGGGAGCCACTCCTCGTAAACCTGTAATTATAGGCGATGATGTTTGGATTGGTACCCGTACCATAATACTCCCGGGAGTACATGTAGGCAGCCATTCTATAGTAGGAGCGGGTAGTGTTGTGACCAAGGATGTACCTGAATGGGCTATTGTTGGTGGCAATCCGGCTAAAATAATTCGTTACAGAAAATAAATATATGCTATGAAAGTACTTTTATTAAGTGCCTCTAATTCTCGTAATGCAGGAGGCTTGTATAACAGTGTCAGAAACCTGGGGCAGTCCCTTTTAAAATTAGATGACATAGATCCTGTTGTATTAGCTTTCAGGGATGAGTACAGCGACCTGGATATAAAAGCATACGAACCGCTTAAATTGGAGGAATATCATATAGTCGGCACCCCTAAGTTAGCTTACTCCCGCGATCTTAAGAGTAAGGTATATCAGATAATGCCTGATATTACACATACTCAGGGAATTTATTTATATTCATCCTATGTGAATTTAAAATATTCACAAAAAAACCACAAGCCTTACTTAATAGCCCCGCGAGGTATGTTAGATAAATGGATATTAAACGTACGGGGTTGGAAGAAAAAGATCGGTCTTACTTTATACGAAAGTGAGCACCTGAAAAACGCAAGTTGTATACATGCTCTTGGCGAGCCGGAATATGAGGCAATCAGAAGTTTTGGCTGTAAAAATCCGATAGCTATTGTTCCTAATGGTGTTTTTTTACCTGCTAAAACACCTCCGGCTGATGGTGTAATACCAGATTGGAAGGTTAATGACAACCGTAAAACTCTATTGTTCCTGAGCAGGTTGCACCCTAAAAAAGGTATTGAAAACTTAATGCATGCCTGGGCTAAAATAGGTAGTGATAAAAAGAACTGGAAAATTGCCATTGCCGGCGAAAGCAATGGTAAAGAGTATTTAAATACCTTATTACAGTTACAAGCTAAGCTGGGTTTGGAAAAGGATGTTATTTTTATAGGACCGCAGTTTCATAAAGAGAAGGATATGTGTTTTCGTTCGGTTGATGCATTTATTCTGCCATCGTTTAGCGAGGGTATGCCAATGGCTGTGCTTGAAGCCTGGTCATATAATCTTCCCGTTGTAATTACGCCGGCCTGTAACCTTCCGGAAGGCTTTACGGCCAATGCGGCATTAAAAATTGAGCCCGATGCCGATGATATTGCGAGGGGATTAAACGAGTTTTTTGCTATGTCTGATCAGGAACTTACTACCATGGGTAATAACGGATATGAACTGGTAAAGCAAAAATTTACATGGGAGTCAATAGCGGTACAAATGAAAGACGTGTATAGTTGGGCAATTAATAATACACCCCCACCTGCAACGATAAAATTTGATTGATAACCCTGTTAATACATATTTACAAGTTGAAGCCGGTCTATATTTAAACGATGTACTTTATAAATATTTACTTTTAAAATTATGCTTAAACCAGGTGTTGTCAGAATAATACTTGCCTTAACAGTAGTTGCCTTCCATATTTCAAAGCTTCTTCCTTTGGGCGAATTTGCGGTACTTAGTTTTTTTATGCTGAGTGGATACTGGATTACACTGATGTACGAAAATAAATATTCAAAAAGTTCTGTCGTGAATTTTTATGTAAGTCGGTTTTGGCGATTGCTTCCTGTGTTTATATTATTTAATGCCATCACTATATTGTTAAAATCAATTTATGATCATCAGGTTTTTTTATCCTTAATGGCAAACAGGTCTGTTGGCTTTTATCTGTCAAATATTTTCATCCTGGGGCTAAATACAGTAAAAAGGTTTCCTTTAGCACCAGCATGGTCATTGGATCTTGAATTACAATATTATCTGCTTTTTCCTTTGCTATACATGATCTTTAAAAAGAAAGACATTTTTTTATACATTATAGCTGCGCTAAGTTTTATCGTTTTAATAATTCATACACTATTGGTACCTGTAACAGAAATTCCGACAACGGTATTCCCATTGTTGTTTTTCTTTATAGTAGGGATGGTCATTTTTTTGAAGAAACTTACTTTTTCGGCACGAACTGAGCTCATCTTTAATGGGATGTTCTTTTTTATTCTATTGCTGATTTATTGTATACCTGTTTTAAGGGCTCATACATTAAAAGATCCCTATTGCGATTTTAATCACTATCTGAACACGGCATTACCCTTGTTTTTAATCCCTTTTTTCAGTAACAGCGTCAGGCGTAAAAGTGACCAGACCGACAGAGCGATTGGTGAAATGTCATTTGTACTTTATTTAGCTCATTGGGCACTCATAGCACCCTATAATTATTATTCAAGGGATCTGAGCTTTGTACAAAGGCTACCTTATACAATAGGGTATTTGGTAATTACTTTAGGGCTTTCTTATCTTCTTTTCAGATTTTATGATAAGCCAATTGATAACCTCAGAAGAAAGTGGGTTGAGTCAAAGATCAAGGGGCCACAAGAAAAGCATAGTTTAATCAAAAAATAACACTGATATAAATAAAAATTTTAAAGAAAAGATGGTTAATTCGTTAAAAAAAATCAGTACAAGTCTCTTTTCGGAGATAACGGAAATCCCCGAAATATTAAAGCAGTCTCATTATCCTTCACTTGATGGCTTTAGAGGTGTTTCCATAATCTTTGTTATTATTTTTCACATCAACGAAGGGAAAAACTTTTTAATTTTTAACGGCGGCCTTGGAGTAGCTATCTTTTTTGTGATCAGCGGTTTCCTGATAACAACGTTGCTTATTAAAGAAAAGGTTAAAACCAAAACGATATCTCTTAAACGGTTTTATATAAGACGTTTGCTAAGGATATTTCCGGTTGCGTATCTGTATATATTTGTAGTTCTGTTACTGAATTACTTCTTTAAATTACATATAAGTTTTGTAACCTTTGTTGCTGCCGGGCTTTATATAATGAACTTCTCTTATTTTCTTAAACATTATAATTCCATAATTACACAGCATTTTTGGTCATTATCGGTTGAAGAGCAGTTTTATATGTTTTTCCCTTACCTGCTAAAAAAGAACTTTAAGGTTTACTTATGGATAATCATTTTTATAGTGTTTTTATTACCCGTTATTTTGTTATTAGCTGACTATGTTCACCAGTTAAATACAGGTATTGTGTATGCTGGTACCCATTATCTAATTAAATTTCAAAGCATTGCTGTAGGTTGCCTATTTTCTGTATTGATGTTTAAAAACTATTTTAATTTTACGTTTATCTCAAAATATAAAGTAGTTATTAACCTGCTTATTATAGCCTCATTTTTCTTTATTCAGTATGATCAGAACTATAGTGTGAAAATTGTATTCACCAATCTCCTGATCTCATTTTTGGCGGCGTATCTAATAATTTCAAACCTGGTGCATAGCAGCGATTTTATTTTTAAATTTTTAAATTCAAAAATAATGGGATTTATAGGGGTGCTCTCCTACAGTCTTTATATATGGCAGCAACTATTTACTACCACAACAAAAAACCTGCCTCCTTTTATGAGCAAGCTGCCATTTAATATTTGCTTATTGGTTATTGTGGCTTGTATATCCTACTATTTTTATGAAAAGAAATTTTTAAAGCTAAAGGATCGGTTTGAACCCAAAACAAAATAATTTTTCAGCATGTTCTGATAAGCGTTTTTGCTTAGTTCTTCCACCTGTTTTTTACAAAGGTTGCGGGGTTGCCCTTATATATGCTATTGGCGGGTAAACTTGATACAACAATTGTACCTGCGGTTACTATGGTATCTACACCCACTGTAACGTTAGGCCCAATAAAACAGCTTGCACCAACCCATGCACCATCTTCAATGGTGATTGGACCATTGCGGTATGGCATTGTTGGATCAAGGTAATTATGGTTACCACCACACAAAAATGCTCTTTGTGAGAGGCATGCATTACTGCCAATTACAGCTTTATCAAAGTTTAATATAAACACTTCTTCACCTATCCATACATCATCGCCAATTTCAAGGTTCCATGGCATGTGAATATTTACACGGGGTTTAATAACCACGCCGGTGCCCACTTTGGCTCCGAATAATTTTAAAAGAAACTTTTTAAGCGCGTTAGGGAAGGGGAAAGCGGTCAGAAAAAACACCATTTTAAATAAATACCAGCTTACTACTTTTAACTTGGATGCCTTACGGTCAAAATTTGTTGCAGGATTAAAATCCTTAAGCCTGACTTTTGATTGAATGTTTTCCGGAATCATTAATAATTGTTATCGGGTTGTTGATGTAATGTACTATTATTGTATGTCTGCAGTATAAATTAAGAGAGAGAATTTATTTATAAAAAAAAGAAAACACAAAGAGGCTCCTTTTGTTTATTGCTCAAATCGAATAAATTAATTGTTGCACAAATATGTAAATCTATTTGATTGTTATAAAACGGATTGATTTTTTATCACAGCTAAATTAACCTTAAAATACAATAAGTACGTTAATACTTTAGTTTATCATATAACTCCTGCGATAAATTAGTAAATAAATTTCTAATGAAAAAAGCAATTTTTATTTTCTTAGTTGTAGTTCAAATTTGTAAAGCGCATGCTCAAAGTACTACACTAAGCCTGGAGTTTTATGGGGCAAAAGCCGATGGCGTTGTCCTGTCAGATGGCAATATTAATGCCGGGAGTTCAGTATTAACAAGCCCAAGTGGAGCATTTAAAAAAAGCGATGTTGGTAAGCAAATTTATATTACAGGGGCTGGTGCAGGGGGCAATACTTTAATAGCCCAGATCTCATCTGTGAACTCGGGCTCATCAGCTAGCCTGAGTGCTAATGCTATGACCTCTGTAAGCAGTGCGGGCATTACTTACGGTACTGATTGTACCAATGCATTTATTGCGTTTAATAAAAAGGCCCGGGCATTAAATGGTAAAAAAGTCATTTTAAAAATGCAGCCGGGAACTTATCTAACCTCCTTTAACAACTGGATAAGCGGCATTAAAAACCTTACCGTTAACGGAAATGGTTGTAATGTGATCTGTACGCACGGGGCTATTGATCCATTAGGATCCCCGCATGCCAACGCCGGTCTTTATTCTCCTTCATGTTTTGATAATGTGGATAATAATTATTACACCGTTAAAAACATATCCGACGTTAGCTATGGTTATAAAATAAATAGCGCCCAGGCTAAAACAAATCTTATAAAAACCATAAGCCCGCAGGATGCCGGTAACTTTAACGTGGGCGATTGGGTGCTGCTCTATGGGCTGCATCATGAAGATTTTGGTGGATTTCCGCCCGACCCAAGATATTTTGAATATGCTAAAGTTAAAACAATAAATGCGGCTTCAGGAACCATTTATTTGGACAGAAAGCTGGTTAACAGTTATGATTCTGGATGGCCCGATGGCTTGTTAAAAGGAGGTGTAGGGGCACCAAGAATTATAAGTTTGGACAGGGACAATTTTACCACAATGGAAAATTTAGTGATGAATGATATTACCTTTCTTCCATTTAATGGCTGGACAGGTAAATATGCAGTAAGTATCCGAAATGGCAGATTTGAACTTTATGGGTTTATTAGAGCTACCATTTCAAACTTAAATGCACCTGCTGCATATTTAGGCCAGGGCAAAAAATTAATGATCAATAGAACTACATTTAAATATTACTGTGAACCCGATAAAGTACTGGATTCAACAATAATCAGGAACTCCAACATTACCGCTATGACAAATGCGGGTGGTTTAAATGTATTACAATTATTGAATAGCACATTTAATGGACCGCTTAATGCCAGTCCACGGGTAATATATATGGATGGTAATACTTTTAATACCACAGGTACTACCTCACAATCATTATTAAGCATAGCTTTTAATAAAGGTACAGATTCAATCAAAATAGGATCTAATATCTGGAATTGTACAAACGGAGCACGCACCGCGTTGTTTTCTCCTGCCAATTCAATAAAAATGACTGTTGGGAATGTGGTTGATAATAATACCGTAACAGTTCCATACACTGCATTTGTTCGTGATAAAAATTCCAGGCAGGTAACTCCTAATGCTATTGGTTATACAGCTAATAAGAGTAATAAATTTGTAGTAAAACGGGTATTCAGATACGATGCTGATAATATTGGGGTTATGGGTACTTTTACCCAGACACCTAACCCCGGCGATGTATTTGTATTCTCTTTAGCCCCTAACATACAGGTTTTGGGTAAGCAAACCAAAAACGGATCATTTGCCGGCCAGTACAAGCTTTTTCAGAATGTAGATACTAAAACAAACTTGATGTATAAGGCGAATTCTTATAAGTAACTCAAATTTTAAACGCATTAAAAGTTAATTATCATACCTGTTGTTAATGGGATAATATCTTTAAAAAGATTGACTGTTGATAGACGTAATGATTATGGTGGAAAAGTTTATACAATAAAAATTAATAAAATTTACGGTTATTTGATCAAATAAATTTACTTTTGGTATTATAAAATTGAAAAATTTATAATATAAAAAGTAATTATTGGTATTCTAATTTAAAGATGAGTAAAAAAAAAATTCTTCTCATCAGCCACAATTTCTCTCCTGAACCAACCGGCATCGGTAAGTATAACGGCGAAATGATTGATTGGTTGGCAAAGAACGGATACGATTGCACTGTTGTTACTACATACCCTTATTATCCATATTGGAAAGTACAGCCGCCTTATAAAAATCGCTGGTATAAAAAGGAGGTGATCAAGTACCCCCAAAATGGTAATTTGTTAACAGTATTCCGCTGTCCGTCATACGTACCCGCAGATCCGACCGGGAAAAAAAGAATGATTCAGGACTTCTCGTTTTGGTCATCCATGTTCTGGAAAATCCTTCAATTGGTAATTACTCGTAAAAAGTATGATCTGATCATTACTGTTGCGCCCCCTTTTCATTTAGCTTATTTAGGTTTAATGCTTAGAAAATTAAATGGAGGTAAATTACTTTACCATATTCAGGATCTTCAGATTGAAGCGGCACAGGATTTGAACATGCTATCGAGCAAAAAGCTGTTTGACTATATATTTAAAATCGAAAAAGATATATTGACGAAAGCTGATCATGTAAGTAGCATCTCTGAAGGAATGATCGGTAAAATAAGGGCTAAAGTTGATAAGGACATCTTGTTTTTTCCGAATTGGGTTGATACTACCCTTTTCTTTCCGCTTCCATCGCGTCATTTATTAAAAAATAAGTGGGGGTATCAAACAAATGATATAGTTTGTTTGTACTCTGGTGCAATAGGTGAAAAGCAAGGGCTTGATAGCATATTGAAGGTTGCCGAGATTTTGCTTGATGTAAAAAATATTAAATTTATAATTTGTGGTTCTGGCCCGTATAAAGACAAGCTTATTAAAACAGCCAATGAGCGCGGGCTCGAAAATGTGCAGTTTTTACCAGTTCAGGAAAAAGAAGTGTTTAATGAGTTTTTAAATATGGCCGATCTGCACCTTATTTTGCAGAAAGCGGGCGCAAGTGACCTGGTGATGCCATCAAAGCTAACAACTATTCTGGCTGTAGGTGGGGTTTGCATGGTTACTTCTTCTGAAGGCACATCATTGTATAATGTTGTAAGCAAGTATAATGTGGGTTACATTGTTGAACCTGAAAATGAAGAACTGCTTGCAAAAGCCATTGGTGAAGTTCAAACGAATTCGGATATTGAACTAAAAAGAAATAATGCGAGGGATTACGCTTTAAGATTTCTCAGTATAGATAATGTTATGGGAGATTTTATTGGTAACATTATTTAACAATGTCCTTGTTTTTTTATGAAAATATTAATTAAATAGCAGATTTAATGCTATATTGCAGGGTTTTTAATGCTAATTATGTAAATAGTCAAAAAAAACTGAACTTTGTGGTGTTGATGTTTAAATATTTTAAGTCACTACTATATAAACTATGAAAAAAATTGCCCTCATTACAGGTATAACCGGACAGGACGGTGCTTACTTAACAGAGTTGTTATTAGCTAAAGGATACGAAGTGCATGGCGTTAAACGCCGTAGTTCTTTGTTTAATACCGATAGGATTGATCATTTGTATCAGGATCCTCATGATGATGACCAAAGGTTGATACTGCATTATGGTGACTTAAGTGATAGCACCAATTTAATACGTATCATTCAGCAGGTTCAACCCGATGAGATCTATAACCTGGGTGCAATGTCTCACGTAAAGGTAAGTTTTGATACGCCGGAATATACAGCTAATGCTGATGGTATCGGAACATTACGTTTATTAGAGGCTATCCGTATTTTAGGATTAGAGAAAAAGACAAAAATTTACCAGGCTTCTACGTCTGAGTTATATGGTTTGGTTCAGGCTGTTCCACAGTCAGAAACTACCCCTTTTTATCCTCGTTCCCCATATGCGGTGGCCAAAATGTATGCTTACTGGATAACCGTGAACTACAGGGAAGCTTACGGCATTTATGCTTGTAATGGCATCTTATTTAACCATGAGAGCCCTTTGCGCGGCGAAACATTTGTAACCCGTAAAATAACAAGAGCAACAGCTAAAATAGCGATGGGTTTACAGGATAAATTATTTTTAGGTAACCTTGATGCACAACGAGATTGGGGACATGCTAAAGATTATGTTGAAGCGATGTATCTGATCCTGCAACAAGAAACACCTGAAGATTATGTTATTGCTACTGGTGTAACCACAAGAGTGCGCGAGTTTGTTCGACTGGCTTTTGCAGAGGTTGGAATAGTTGTTGAATTTAAAGGTGAAGGTGCAAAAGAAAAGGGTTATGTAGTAAGTTGTGCAAATCCTGATTTCCAAATTGAAATTGGTAAAGAAGTAGTTGCCGTTGATGAAAAATATTTCCGCCCAACCGAAGTGGATCTCTTAATAGGTGATCCTACAAAATCAAAAACAAAATTGGGATGGGAGCCTAAATATGATCTGCAGCGCCTTGTAAAAGAAATGGTTGCATCTGATGTGGATCTTTTCAGAAGAGAGAAATTGTTAAAGGATTCAGGCTACGCTATTAGAAACCAGTTCGAATAAACGATATAATGGATAAAAATTCCAGGATATATATAGCAGGCCATAAGGGCATGGTTGGGTCTGCTATATATCGAAAATTACATAAAGAAGGGTTTGATAATATAATAACCCGTAATTCGTCCGAGTTAGATCTTCGTGATCAGCGAGCAGTTACGGAGTTTTTTGATACTGAAAAACCTGACTACGTATTTTTGGCTGCAGCTAAAGTAGGTGGCATTATTGCTAACAATACATACCGCGCAGATTTTCTGTATGAAAATTTGCAGATCCAGAACAATGTTATTCATTCATCTTATGTTAATAAGGTGAAAAAACTAATGTTTCTGGGTTCAAGTTGTATTTACCCCAAATTGGCTCCGCAACCCTTGAAAGAAGAGTATCTGCTAACAGGATTGCTTGAACATACCAACGAACCTTATGCCATAGCCAAAATTGCAGGTATAAAAATGTGCGATGCTTATCGTGACCAGTACGGGTGTAATTTTATTTCGGTAATGCCTACCAATTTGTACGGTTATAACGATAACTACCACCCGCAAAATTCGCATGTATTGCCTGCGCTTATCCGTCGTTTTCACGAAGCGAAAGTGCAGGAATCGTCTGATGTTACTCTCTGGGGTACAGGTTCACCAATGCGCGAATTTTTATTTGCTGATGACCTGGCTGAAGCTTGTTATTACCTGATGCAGAATTATGACGAGGCCGGTTTGGTGAATATTGGTACAGGTGAAGATCTGTCGATCAAGGATCTGGCCCTGCTCATCAAAAAAATAGTTGGCTATGAAGGTGAGATTAAATTTGATACCTCGAAACCAGATGGAACTCCAAGAAAATTAATGGACGTATCTAAACTGCATAGCAAAGGCTGGAAACATACTATTGAGTTAGAAGATGGTATAAAGTTAGCTTATCAGGATTTTCTTTCTAAAATATAAATAAGTCAGAGGAACAATTAAATATGTCAACTCGTAAACGGATATTAATAACCGGAGCAGCCGGCTTTCTGGGCTCGCACCTGTGCGATAGGTTCATAAAAGAAGACTACCATGTAATTGGCATGGATAACCTGATCACCGGCGATCTGCGTAATATTGAACACTTGTTTAAACTGGAGAATTTTGAGTTTTATAACCATGATGTATCCAAATTTGTATATGTTCCCGGCGAATTGCATTACATATTGCACTTTGCTTCGCCGGCAAGTCCTATTGATTATTTAAAAATACCGATACAAACCTTAAAGGTGGGTTCATTGGGTACACATAATTTGCTGGGACTGGCCCGTGCCAAAGGTTCCCGGATGCTGATCGCCTCTACATCGGAGGTTTACGGCGACCCGAACGTTAACCCTCAGCCCGAAGAATATTGGGGTAATGTAAACCCGGTAGGCCCAAGGGGTGTTTATGACGAAGCCAAACGTTTTCAGGAAGCCATTACCATGGCTTACCATACCTTTCATGGGCTGGAAACCCGTATCGTAAGGATCTTTAATACCTATGGCCCGCGTATGCGCTTAAATGACGGACGGGTATTACCCGCCTTTATTGGCCAGGCTTTAAGGGGCGAATCATTAACCATGTTTGGCGATGGTTCACAAACCCGTTCATTTTGTTATGTGGATGACCTGGTTGAAGGTATTTACCGCCTGTTGCACAGTGATTATGCACAACCGGTGAACATCGGCAACCCGGATGAGATCACGATCAAACAATTTGGCGAAGAGATCATCAAGCTAACCGGTACCGATCAAAAACTCATCAGCCTGCCTTTGCCTGTTGATGACCCTAAACAACGCCGGCCGGATATCACCAAGGCCAAAGCTATTTTAGGCTGGGAGCCCAAAGTATCCAGAAGCGAGGGTTTAAAGATCACGCTGGATTATTTTAAATCCCTGCCCGAAAAAGAAATAAACCACAAAGATTTTGCATACTATAATAAATAACATACACTACCATACTATATAAGAAGCATAAAACAATCGTAATATAGCGGATGAAGGTGGATATGATCCGGGTGTATTACATTTAACATTAACAATTAAACTACATGAAAAATATTACGAAGATTTGCTGTATTGGAGCAGGGTACGTAGGTGGCCCAACCATGGCAGTAATTGCTAAAAAATGCCCACATATTCAAGTTACCGTAGTGGATTTGAATGTGGCACGCATTGCAGCCTGGAATGATGAGGATACAAAAAATATCCCTGTTTATGAACCTGGTTTAAGCGAAGTAGTAGCTGAGGCGCGCGGACGTAATTTGTTTTTTTCTACCGAAGTAGACAAGGCCATCGACGAAGCCCAAATGATATTTATATCTGTTAATACACCAACCAAAACCTATGGCGCCGGTAAAGGGCAAGCTGCTGATTTGAAGTGGATTGAGCTTTGTGCAAGGCAGATTGCGAGCGTTGCCAAGGATAATAAAATTATTGTTGAAAAATCCACCTTGCCTGTTAGAACGGCAAGTGCCATAAAAGACATCCTTACCCATACAGGTAACAATGTTCAGTTTCAGATACTATCAAACCCAGAATTTTTAGCCGAGGGAACAGCTATAGAAGATCTGGATGCTCCTGATCGTGTATTAATAGGCGGCGACAGCACCCCGGAAGGTAAAATAGCTGTACAGGCCCTGGTTGATGTGTATGCTAACTGGATCCCAAGAGAGCGTATATTAACCACTAATGTTTGGTCGTCAGAGTTGTCAAAGCTAACAGCTAACGCATTTTTGGCACAACGTGTATCATCCATTAACTCACTTACCGAAATTTGCGAACAAACAGAAGCGGATATTAATGAAGTTGCAAGAGCAATTGGAACAGATAGCAGGATTGGTTCAAAGTTTTTAAAAGCTTCGGTAGGCTTTGGTGGCTCTTGCTTCCAGAAAGATATTTTAAATCTGGTTTATATAGCCAGTAGCTATGGGTTGCAGGAAGTAGCTGATTATTGGGAGCAGGTAATTATTATGAATGACCACCAGAAAAGGCGGTTTGCCAACCAGATCATCAAGAACCTGTATAACACAGTTAACGGCAAAAAAATAACATTTTTAGGCTGGGCGTTTAAAAAAGATACAAACGATACCCGGGAATCGGCAGCTATTTATGTAGCCGATCATTTATTACATGAACAAGCCGATATTGCTGTTTATGACCCGAAAGTTCCGGAAAGCCAGGTGTATGCTGATTTGGATTATCTGCGTACCCGCGAGCAGGAGGAGAATAAAAAAGGAGTTAGTGTTTTTAAAGATCCTTATGAGGCCTGCAAAGGTTCGCATGCTATTGCTGTTTTAACCGAGTGGGATGAATTTAAAGGTTATGACTGGCAAAGGATCTATGATAATATGTTAAAACCCGCTAAAATATTTGACGGAAGGAATTTGCTTGACGCCGATAAATTAAGGGCTATAGGATTCCAGGTAAGGTCAATAGGTACTAATGTTTTAGAGAAGTGATCTATTGCACCCTGAAGTAATTTAAGTTTACCGGCAGTTGCGAAATTCGTAACTGCTTTTTTATTCCGTATTTTTAATCCGGATATTGTATACAACATCTATTACATGTTATTAACCCCCCTTACTACCGATGAATAAAAACAATTATGCGATCATCATGGCAGGCGGCATCGGGAGCCGTTTCTGGCCCATAAGCCGGTCATCGCATCCCAAACAATTTATAGATATCCTGGGTACAGGAAAAACCCTGATCCAAAACACGTATGAACGTTTTCTGAAAGTATGCCCCAAAGAAAACATCTATGTGGTGACCAACGAGAATTACACCAAACTGGTGAAACAGCAGTTACCGGACATGGCCGATGGCCAGATTCTGACCGAGCCGGTGATGCGTAATACCGCACCATGCGTTGCCTATGGCTGCTTTAAGATCGAAAGCCTGAACCCGGAGGCGGTTATCGTGGTAGCCCCTTCAGATCAGCAGATCCTGGACGAGGATGCCTTTGTGAGTG
Organism: Mucilaginibacter sp. BGA-UO-ETr-C110; assembly: GCF_059567985.1. Lineage (NCBI taxonomy): Bacteria > Pseudomonadati > Bacteroidota > Sphingobacteriia > Sphingobacteriales > Sphingobacteriaceae > Mucilaginibacter > Mucilaginibacter sp. BGA-UO-ETr-C110. The sequence goes on along the minus strand of NZ_JCAQPB010000002.1, from coordinate 3,993,868 downwards.
CCATCGAAAAATCACTGCAAACAGCGGCATCAACCGATAGTCTGATCACTCTGGGTATCAAACCCTCACGTCCGGATACAGGTTATGGCTATATCCAGTATACCGATCAGGCCATCAACCAGGATTTTCATAAAGTAAAAACATTTACCGAGAAACCCACGCTGGAAATAGCCAAAACATTTATCCAGAGCGGTGACTTTTTATGGAACGCGGGCATCTTTGTATGGTCGGCTAAGGCAATCGTAAAAGCTTTCGGTCGTCATTTGCCCGAGATGCATGAGATCTTTGCAGAAGCACGGCCGGTTTATAATACCGAAGAGGAAAAGAGTTATGTGCATAAAGCCTATCAGCAATGTATCAATATCTCGATCGATTACGGGATCATGGAAAAGGCGGACAATGTGTATGTACTGCCATCGGCCTTTGGTTGGAGCGACCTGGGTACATGGGCTTCGATCTATGACCTGGGTGAGAAGGATTATGTAGGTAATGTAGTGATCCCCTCAGAAAAGGTGATCATGTATGATTCATCCAACTGCATGGTGAACGTACCGGGCGAGAAACTGGTGATACTGCAGGGACTGCATGACTTTATCGTGGTAGAATCTAACAACACCCTGCTGATCTGTCCGCGTGATCAGGAACAGAATGTAAAACAGGTAGTGGCTGATGTAAAAGCCAAATTTGGTACTAAGTATATTTAATAACAGCATGCCCTGTTCATTTTAAATAATATCCTACAGCTTTAATAATATCTAATAGCTTTGCACTATCCGGGTTAATACCGGTGCAAAACATTAATAATTATATGACCATTACTCCAACCCCGATTGCCGGGCTTATTGTGTTAACCCCGCGTGTTTTTAATGATGATAGGGGCTATTTTTTTGAATCATTTAATGAAACAACTTTTAATAATGCTGTAGGGCACCCGGTTCATTTTGTACAGGATAATCAGTCGTTTTCAACCAAAGGGGTACTTCGTGGTCTTCACTTACAAAAGGGTGAGCACGCGCAGGCCAAACTGGTAAGGGTAACACAGGGCGAAGTATTGGATGTAGCGGTAGATTTGCGTAAAGGATCGGCAACTTATGGCCAGCATTATAGTGTATTATTATCTGCGGAAAATCATCATCAGTTTTTTATTCCGCGGGGATTTGCGCATGGATTTATCGTATTAAGCGATACCGCTATATTTCAATACAAATGCGATAATGGTTATAATAAGCAATCTGAAGGAGGCTTGCACTATGCTGATCCTGACCTGAACATCAACTGGCAACTAACCGGTGCCGAACTCAACGTATCTGATAAAGACAAAGAACTACCTTTTCTGAAGGATGTTACCGACTTTGGGTTTTAATGCTGAACATCAATAAATTTTTAATTTAGATAAATACTGATATGCAAAACATTGTGGTTTTTGGGGCTTCCGGGCAGCTGGGGCAATGCCTTAAAAAAGTTTCGGACGAAAAAGGTATAACTTCCATCATTTTCCCCCCTGAAACAGAAGCCAATATCCTGGATACTGATGCTATATCAAAAGTATTTGAACAATACAAACCGGCTTACGTCATTAACTGTGCCGCCTACACCGCCGTTGATAAGGCAGAGGACGATGTAGATATGGCCCGTAAAATAAACAGGACCGGAGCAGCCAACCTGGCGCAGGCCTGTAAGCAATATGGCGCTATACTGGTTCATACGTCAACAGATTTTGTTTTTAAGGGTAATAAGCCTTATCCGCTTGTTGAAACTGATATAGCTGACCCTATAAGCATATACGGCCTTACTAAATTAGAAGGGGAGCAGGATGTTGTAACCCTATTACCCCGGCACTTCATTATTCGTACCAGTTGGTTATACTCTGAGTATGGTAATAATTTTGTAAAAACCATGCTCAAATTAGGCGCTGAACGTGATGAGCTGAAAATTATAGCCGACCAGGTAGGTACGCCTACTTATGCTATTGATCTGGCTGCTGCTATATTAGATATCATTGCATCGGGCAGCGAAAGTTTTGGAATTTACCATTACAGCAATGAAGGAGTAACCTCATGGTATGATTTTGCAAAAGGGATATTTGATCTGTCAGCAACCCAGGTGAAAACGTATCCGATACGTACCAGCGAATATCCAACACGGGCAACTCGTCCGGCATTTTCGGTCATGGACAAAGCAAAGATCAAAACTACTTTTAATATCCAGATACCTTACTGGCGGGATAGCCTGATAACCTGTTTAGAAAGACTTAGCCCCCCAACTCCCTAAAGGGGGAGCTTTTGATTAGCATCATAAAAAACAAAGCCATGTTTCTCAAAAGAAACATGGCTTTGTTTTTTTAATCCTAAATAAGTGTCCCATTTTGTTAGAAAAGTGGGTTTACATGGTTTACACTTTTTATGGTTTACACTTATTTAATTAATTGATTATCAATTAATTATTTTTTATTTTGTCATAAAAAACGGTTTACAGTGTAAACCATGTTTTTGGGATAAAAAATGTCATTTTTAATTCCCTCCCCACGGAAGAGTAATAGCCCATGATAAGACATTTGCCAAAAAAGGCTGTCATGCTCCGTCGAAGCATGGTGATGTGACCTCTGCGCTCTACCCTTCGACGGAGCTCAGGGTGACAGCCCCGCTTTTTATCATATTATTGACTTATGTTCTCTAATCATGAGCCATTACCCTCTTCAGGGGACTAAACCAGTATTGTTCCTGCGGCTACGGTTTCGTTAGTGGCCTCGTCAACCAGGATGAGCGAGCCGGTGATGCGATTTTTGCGATATTCATCAAATACAACAGGCTGGGTAGTACGCAGGCGTACACGGGCCATCTCGTTCATTTTGATGTCACCGGCATTTTCCAGCTTTTCCATGGTGTTGATGTCCAGTTTGTAGCTTACCTCTTTAATAATAGCCATTACCTCACGGGTGGTGGTTTTTAAGTGGTATTTAGCGCCGGGGCGTGGCCCTTTAGTGCCCATCCAGCAAAGCATTACTTCCAGGTCCTGGCTTACTTCGGGTTCACTGTCATCTTTTACGATCATATCACCGCGGCTGATATCAATATCGTCTTCCAGCGTAATAGATACAGACATGGGCGCAAAAGCTTCTGCAACCGGACCGGAATAGGTATCGATAGATCTGATTGATGATGTTAAACCCGATGGCAGAACGGTGATTTTATCGCCCGGTTTAAATATGCCACCTGCTATACGACCTGCATAGCCACGGTAGTCATGATATTCGGCCGCGTGTGGGCGTATCACGGTTTGTACCGGGAAGCGGGCGTCTGAGTGGTTCTCATCGCTGCCTATATGGATTGTTTCCAGGGTGTGCAGCAGGCTTTCGCCTTTATACCATGGCATATTTACAGAATCGTTTACTACGTTATCACCTTCCAGTGCGCTGATGGGTACATAACGAATGTCGGTAACATCTATCTTGGCCGCAAAATCTTCGTATTGTTCCACTACCTTGTTAAATACTTCTTCGGAATAATCAACCAGATCCATTTTATTGATGCACACAATAATATGCGGTATCTTTAATAACGAAGCGATAAAAGAGTGCCTGCAGGTTTGCTCCACAACACCTTTACGGGCATCTATCAGCACCAAAGCTAAATTGGCTGTAGAAGCACCGGTAACCATGTTGCGGGTGTATTGGATATGTCCCGGGGTATCTGCAATGATGAATTTACGTTTAGGGGTGGCAAAATAGCGGTAGGCAACATCAATGGTAATGCCCTGTTCCCTTTCAGAACGTAAACCGTCGGTCAATAAAGAAAGATCAATGTGTTGTAGTCCCTTTCTTTCGCTCGACTGTTTTACGGCCGCCATCTGATCCTCAAATATCGATTTGGAATCATATAATAACCGGCCAATAAGCGTGCTTTTTCCATCATCTACACTGCCGGCTGTTGTAAAACGTAATAGTTCCATTTTTTTATGTGGTGGTGGGTATCAAGTAGCTAGTATCAAGTATCACGATTTTTAAAAATGATCAACTCCGTTTAATGAAGCTGTCTTGATACTTGATACTGGCTACTTGATACTCTCTTTAAAAATAACCTTGTTTTTTTCTGTCTTCCATTGAGGTGTCAGAGCGCTTATCATCGCTTCTGTTGCCACGTTCGGTGCTGCGGGTGGCTGATACCTCTGCTACTATTTTTTCCAGTGTATCCGCGTCTGATTCGATGCCACCGGTTATGGTGATATCTCCTAAAGTGCGGAAACGCATCAGTTTGTTCTCCACTTTTTCGCCATCACGCAATACTAAAAACTCTGATGCCGGCAGCCAGGTACCATCACGGTAAACAGCTTCGCGGTTATGAGCAAAATAAAGGGAGGGAATAGCTATGTTTTCTTGCAGGATATAATTCCAGATGTCCATCTCCGTCCAGTTACTTATTGGGAATACCCTGAAATGTTCGCCCATGCGTTTACGGCCGTTGAAAATATTCCAAAGCTCTGGTCGCTGATTTTTTGGGTCCCACTGGCCAAATTCATCACGATGCGAAAAGAAACGTTCTTTTGAGCGTGCTTTTTCTTCATCGCGGCGTGCACCGCCAATAGCCGCGTCGATCTTGTGGCTCTCAATTGTATCCAGTAATGAAACTATTTGTAATTCGTTACGGCTCGCGTTAATACCGCTTTCCTCAACAGCACGACCTTTATCAATAGACTCCTGTACCGAACCTACAATGAGCTGTACGCCCAGGTCGGCCACCAGGTTATCCCTAAAAGCCATAGTTTCGGGGAAATTATGACCGGTATCAATATGGATAAGGGGCATAGGGATTTTGGCGGGCCAAAAAGCTTTACGGGCAAGATGAGTTACCACAATGGAATCTTTTCCGCCAGAGAACAATATAGCAGGACGATCAAACTGGGCTACAACTTCACGTATAACGTATATGGCCTCTGATTCTAATTCCTGCAGATGAGTAAGATAATATTTGTGCATGTTTAAATGAAACCATCCTGAGTTAAAGCGCACAAACCGGAATGGTTAAACCGGCTCATGATAGCTTCATCTCCTTTAAAAAACAATTTATATTGATGAAAAACCCGCTAAATCCACCTAAATAGTAGTATTTGGCAATCAAACTGCAATATTAGCAAATTATGCTCATTTTATCGTTATCTAATCTATTTTAAACCTGAAAATTAGCAATCCTCATTATAAATTTCAGTGGGTGCTAAAATCGGGACATCGACAGGAAATATGACGAATATGTTATTAGTATATTAAAGTAAATGAAGTTAAGCGGCAATAATAATATTCTACCGTTAAAATATGTTATTATAGCAACCTACGCATAGGTTATGCGTAAAAAATAACTACTTTTAAAAATCTATAATACAAATCAATCTAATGAAAGGAATTATTTTAGCGGGAGGATCAGGTACCAGGCTTTATCCAATTACCAGGGCAATAAGTAAACAGCTGATGCCGATTTATGATAAGCCTATGATCTATTATCCATTATCGGTTTTAATGCAAGCCGATATCAGGGAGATATTGATCATCACTACCCCCGAAGATAACGAAGGATTTAAACGCCTGCTGGGTGATGGAGCCGAGTTGGGTTGTAAATTTGAATATGCTATACAGGAAAAACCAAACGGCCTGGCACAAGCATTTGTAATTGGCGAAAAGTTTATTGGTAACGATAAGGTTGCGCTGATACTGGGCGACAATATATTTTACGGTACGGGCTTTAGCGAATTGATACGCAGCTTTAATGACGTGGATGGCGCGGCTATTTTTGCCTACCATGTGGCCGATCCGGAAAGATATGGTGTTGTGGAGTTTGACGCGGACTTTAAAGCCGTATCAATTGAAGAGAAACCAACTGCGCCAAAATCCAAATTCGCGGTACCGGGATTGTATTTTTATGATAACAGCGTTATCCAGATAGCCAAGGATCTTAAACCTTCGCCACGCGGAGAATATGAAATTACTGATGTGAATAAATATTACCTGGAGCAGGGAAATTTACACGTAGGGGTAATGGATAAAGGTACAGCCTGGCTGGATACCGGAACTTTTGATTCCCTAAGCGATGCCACCGAATACGTACGCGTGATTGAAAAACGCCAGTCGACCAAAATTGGTTGTATTGAAGAAGTAGCTTACCGTCGTGGGTTTATTGATGATACACAGTTAAAAGTGTTGGTAGCTAAATATATTAAGAGCGGCTATGGTGTTTACTTGCAAAGCCTGCTATCATAAAACTGTATCAATAGTACCGGTCATTTGATCGAGTACATTTGCATCGCTGGCCTGAAACCAGTGAAAAGCATTGTCTTTACGAAACCAGGTGAGTTGTCTTTTGGCAAATCGCCTGGTATTTTGTTTTATCATTTCAATAGCCTTTTCAAGACTGGTTTTACCATCAAAATAATCAAACAGTTCGGCATAGCCTACGGTGTTCAGTGCGTTGAGATGACGGGAGGGGAGTAATGCCTCTACTTCGGCTAATAAGCCCTGTTGCACCATGAGGTCAACCCGGTGGTTGATACGGTTGTATAATACCTCACGAGGCAAGTTAAGTGCCAGTTTAATGATATTAAAGGGACGTTTGTTTACGGTAGCCTGCCGGTATGAGGAGAAAGGTTTACCCGAACTTTCAAAAACCTCCAAAGCCCTGATGATGCGTTGCGGATTACCCAAATCTACCTCGTTATAATAAACAGGATCGGCCAATTGTAATTGCTGTTGCAGATGAGCGAGACCCTTTTCTTCCAGTTCCTGGTTTAATCTTTCCCGGATAGCAGGATCGGCTGTTGGCAGATCATCAAAACCTTCGCATATCGCTTTAATATATAAACCAGAACCTCCGGCCAAAATCACCTGGTCATGTGTTTTAAATAATTCATCCAGCAAAGCAAGCCCTTGTTTTTCAAAATCGCCTACAGAAAATGGTTCGGTTATAGAATGCGAATCGATGAAATAATGTTTTACAGCAACTAACTCCTGCTCACTGGGTTTGGCAGTACCAATACTCATTTCCCTAAAAAACTGCCTGGAATCGGCAGATACCACTACCGTATGATAATGTTTGGCCAGTTCAATGGCTGCTGCCGTTTTACCCACAGCCGTAGGGCCTGCAACTACAATAAGGGTTTTGTTTTTTGGGATCATAGTTAATGGTTCATAGATCATAGTCGGTTTTTTCAAGGCCATGAAAAATCTATATTCCCTGACAATGAACCATTAACCATGATCCATGAACTGCGAAGCAACTAATTAATAATCATCGCCACCACCACGGTGCGGGCGATCTTCTTCATCAAAGCCTTCGTCGTCGGCAAATTCGTTGCCAAATTCATCTTCTTCTTCCTCTTCGGCCTCGTGTTTTTCTTCCGGCAGCTCGTCAACTTCTGTGTCTGTTACTTCCGAAAAATCCTCAGCATCCTCGGGTGTAAAAGCCATCTCATTCAGGAAGTCGAAATCCTCGTTTACAGGCGGCAATACGGTTGGGTTAAATACGTTACCGAATTGTTTTGGCGCTTCGCCAACGGATTTTATAACGGCTGGATAAGTTGTACCCGGTGTTTCGTCAAGGATGATCTTCATCAGTTCGACGTGAAAATCAAAAGGACGATCGAAATTAAAAGTGTAGTAAAATTTTTGGTGCGGATCGTCAATAAAACTCAGCAGTTTTACATTGCTCATTAATGATACGCCACGGTCAATCCTTTTTTGATTGGGTAAATAAGTAATTTCTTCACCCTTTGTCCATTGATCATTACTGATATAAAAAGAAGATGAAAACTCGGGATTGTAACCGGTTGACTGGTGTATTGCGCGGTGGAGATCCTCGAAGGTTTGATTTGATTTAACATCAATTTCTCTCATCACATCATCATAATCTTCGAAAGTTACCCTGAACCTGTATAGTGCCATTGTTTTTGTGAATTTTGGGGACAAAAATAATCTTTTAATTCAATTTTGTGTCTGCCACAACTTTTAAGCCAATTTCTAAACCTTTGGCAATTGTAAAGTTTAAAGCCGCTTCGCGGGTGTTTGGAATTTCGCCTTCCAGTATGGCTTCTCGTATCTGATTTTTGATAATTCCTACCTCACGACCCTCTTTAAGGCCAAAAAGCTGCATAATATCAATACCGGTAACGGGTGGTTGCCAGTTTCTGATGCTATCGCGCTCTTCAACATCTTTTAACTTTTGTTGAACAAGCTCAAAATTGTTACGATACTTTTTTACTTTATATTCGTTTTTGGTGGTGATGTCTGCTTTACACAACAGCATCAGGCCTTCAATATCATCTCCTGCCTCAAAAAGCAACCGGCGTACAGCCGAATCGGTAACAATAGACTGTGATAATACAATAGGGCGCAAATGGAGTTGTACCAGTTTTTGCACCTGCTTCATTTTTTCGTTAAGCGGCAGTTTTAACTGGGCAAATATTTTTGGTACCATGCGTGCACCACGATCCTCATGGCCATGAAATGTCCAGCCGTGGCTGGGTTCAAAACGTTTGGTGGCCGGTTTGGCAATGTCATGTAATATAGCGGCCCAGCGCAGCCAAAGATCGGGCGTGGTTTCGCAAATATTGTCCAATACCTGCAAGGTATGATAAAAATTATCTTTATGACCCTTACCGTCAATATAATCAACGCCGTACAGGTTGGCCATTAACGGAAATATTTTATGCAAGAGGCCGGTATCAAATAAATAGTTGAAACCTATAGATGGCACCGGCGACAAAATGATCTTGTTCAACTCGTCGGTAATGCGCTCCTGCGATATGATGCTGATGCGGTCGGCATTGTTCCTGATCGCTTCTACGGCGATATCATCTATCCGGAAATTGAGCTGTGTAGCAAACCTGATGGCCCGCATCATACGCAGCGGATCATCAGAAAAGGTTTCATTCGGGTTAAGCGGTGTCCGAATTAGTTTTTTTTCCAGGTCGGCTATGCCGCTAAACGGATCGAGCAGATCACCAAAAGTATCCGGGTGCAGGGAAATAGCAAGTGCGTTGATGGTGAAATCGCGGCGTTTCTGATCGTCCTCCAAAGTGCCATCCTCTACGATGGGTTTCCTGGAATCGCGACGGTATGATTCTTTACGGGCACCTACAAACTCCACTTCCAGGTCCTGATATTTAAGGGATGCTGTCCCGAAGTTTTTATACACGGCTACCTTTACTTTCAGTTTAGTCGCCACAGCTTCGGCAAAAGCAATACCGTTACCTATAATTACAATGTCGATATCTTTTGAAGGGCGATTAAGGAAAATATCGCGCACAAAGCCACCAATAGCATAAACCTGCAGATTGTGCTGCGCCGCAAGTTTTGATATTATAGAAAATACAGGGTGCTGAAGGTGGGCTTTCATGTAGCTTAATAAAATTCTGAGTTCTAAAACCTAAATTCTAAAACGAAGGTCAAAGGTAATGGTAAATCCTAAGTTCTAAAACATAAAAAAAGAATCAAGAGCTAAGAGTCAAGAATCAAGACAAGTCGCTATACCTTTTAATTTGCGCTTTAGTCTTGTCTTTTGATTCTAACCTCTTGACTCTCTCTTCTACCTGCGTAGAAACTCAAACCGGCCATCGGGAGCCAGTTTCATAATGGTTGATGGGTTTTTAATTTCTTTGCTATGCTGATCAATATCAACCACATAGTCAACACCATCAATAACCTCCTGATCGATCTGTGAAAAATACTGCGGGGATGGTTTCCCGCTGATATTAGCCGAGGTTGACACCAGAGGTTTGCGCAATCGCTGTATCAATTGCTGGCAAAACTGGTGACTGGTAACCCGGATACCGATGCTGCCATCAGGAGCTATTAAAGCCGGTGAAATATTTTTTGCACCTGGCATAACCAGGGTCAAAGGGTTTTCGGTATACTCGATCAGATCATAAGCCAGGGCATTAACCTCCTGTACATAGCTTTCCAGTTTGTTTTCGGTATCCAGCAAAATGATCATGCTTTTGGCTTCATCGCGCTGTTTTAGGCGATATATCTTTTGCACGGCTTCGGTATTAGTGGCATCACAGCCAATACCCCAAATGGTATCTGTAGGGTACAGGATAATGCCGCCTTCCTGTACTATTTTAAGCGCTTTGGCAACTTCGTCTTTAAGCATGGTTGGTATATTTTATTAGAACCAAGAGTCAAGAACCAGGAAAATAGTTAAATATTTTTTCCTCTTGATTCTTGGTTCTAATATCTTAATTCTTGATTTAATGCGTTTATAATTTGCAATTCATCCAGCAGTTCCATACAACGCGGAACGCCATAAAGCTTGCAGGTATTGCGTACACAAGGTTCGCAGGTTAGTTTACCATAACGCAGTACGGTTAAATTTTGTTTGTTATAAGGAGCCGTGTTATGCTCATTGCCGGCGCCAAACAATACGATAACGGGCGTACCCACACTATTGGCCAAATGGGCCGGACCGGAATCGGTAGTTAACATGGCCACGCTTTGCGCCATCAGGCTGCATAAACCCGGCAGATCGGTTTTGCCGGCATAATTCTCCAGCCTTTCGGGGTTTTCGGAACCGGTAATAAGCTGACTTACAAAATCTGCTTCCTTAGGCGAACCGATCAATCCAAAAATTACGTCCGGAAAAGCAGTGCTTAATTTATTCAACAGTGCCCGTCCTTTATCCAACGGCATTCTGCGGGATGATGCTTCTGAATTAAAATTGATCAGCACCCGGTTGTTTTGTTTAGGTTCTGTTACGGGGGCATTCAGCTTAACCTGTTTATGAGTTATGGCTTTACCGGTAAATTGCTCCAATAAGGATACATATTCATCAACCCGGTGTTGGTTAACAGGCTTTTTGAGAGAGTTGGTCAGCAAAAAGAAGCCGCCTTCTTTACCAAAGCCTACCCGTTTTTTTGCTCCCGTGGCCCAGGCCATCACCAACGACGAAAGGGATTGGGGCAGATTAAAAAAGAGGTCGTATTTTTCGGATTTCAGATTTTTACCAAAGCGATAAACACCACCCAGGCCGCTAAATTCCTGTTTTGAAAAAGGATGGATTTGGGTTAAGCCCGGTATAAGGGGGGCTATGTTGCTGAGCTCTTTTTTGATGATCACATCGATCTGAGCATCAGGATAAAGCTGGCCAACCGCGTTAACAAATGCGGTGCTCATCACCACATCGCCAAGCCAGTTGGGCAGCCTTATCAGTATTTTCATTCTATGTTGATTAGGTGAGTAGTTGATTAAGTGAATGGTTGATTAAACTACTCACTTAATCCAACATAATCAACCAATTATTAAACCGCTACGTTATTTTCCCTTAACGCGTCGTTCAATGATGTTTTTTTATCGGTTGATTCCTTGCGGGTACCGATGATCAGGGCACAAGGTACCTGGTAATCGCCGGCAGGGAACTTTTTGGTATATGAGCCCGGGATAACTACTGAACGTGCGGGTACACGACCTTTATATTCAACCGGGGTTGAACCAGTTACATCAATGATCTTGGTCGACGCGGTTAAAACCACATTGGCACCCAATACGGCCTCATGTTCTACATGCACACCTTCAACCACAATAGCACGTGATCCAAGGAAACAGTTGTCTTCAATAATAACCGGGGCAGCCTGTAATGGCTCCAGTACACCGCCAATACCAACACCACCGCTTAAATGTACATGCTTGCCTATCTGCGCGCATGAACCTACAGTAGCCCAGGTATCAACCATAGTACCTTCATCAACGTAAGCGCCAATGTTTACGTACGATGGCATCATGATAACACCTTTTGCCAGGTAAGCGCCATAACGGGCAATACCGTGAGGTACCACGCGTACACCGGTAGCTTTATAATTGGTCTTCAGTTTCATTTTATCATGAAAAACAAAAGGGCCAACCTTAATTTCTTCCATCTGACGGGTAGGGAAATACAGCACTACTGCTTTTTTAATCCACTCGTTCACATGCCAGCGTGAACCAATTGGTTCGGCTACACGGATCTCGCCTTTATCTAAGCGTTCAATAACGGTTTCGATAGCGGTGGTATATTCATTATAGTTCAGCAGATTCCTGTCTTCCCAGGCATCTTCAATCAGTTTTTTAAGATCTTGCATTGGTAAAATTAAACTTTTGGCAAATTAAAGGAATTTTAGGGAGAATTGGTTGAAATTAGGCGATTAGTCGCTAACCTTTTAAAACAAGTAAAACTACAGAAGTTAAAGTTGAGCAGTAAAGGCAAACCCTAAAGGTTCGGAAGAAGAGTTTTACCTGCTTAATATTTTCTTGGTCACAAATTCATCAAAAAAGTAAGTGCGGTAAGCATTGCCAATGGATATTTCATACTTGCGTATGTTCACCGTGTTATTATCAAAAGCGGTTATTTGATTAATGTTGATGATATAAGATTTGCTGATACGGGCAAAAAGGTTTTGGGGCAGTTGTTCATGAATGGTTTTAATATTCATGGCCGTTATGATCTTTTGATCGTCGGTTTGCATTACTACATAATCTTTAAGTCCTTCTATAAACAGGATGTCTTTAAAATAGATCTTAATATATTTCCGGTCGGCTTTAACAAAAAAATAGTCCTCCGCTATGTTCTCAATTTTGTTGTTCGAATGATCGGCTTTTAAAATATCCTGGTAAAACTGTGCCCTATTCACCGCTTTCAGAAAGCGTTCATACCGTATGGGTTTAATGAGGTAGTCAATAGCTTCAACCTCAAAACCTTCTAAGGCATATTCTGCATAAGCGGTGGTGAAAATGAGTAAGGTTTTTGCGGGTATCATTTTGGCAAACTCCATTCCGCTGATGCCTGGCATTTGAATATCCAGAAAAATCAGATCAACTGCGGTCTCATTAATAAATTTTGCCGCAGCATTGGCGCTTCCAAAACTATTAAGTAATTGTAGATTAGGGGTTTTGTTGATAAATAACTGAATGGCCTCCCGTGCTAAGGGTTCATCATCTACAATGATACAATTCATAGGATAATCTTTAAGTCTACACGAAATTTATCTTTATCATCCTGGATCCGGAAAAAATGCTTTTCGTGATAAAGCAATTCCAATCTCCGCTTTACATTTCCCAGCCCCAAGCCGCCATTACCATTATTATTATTGCTGATCATTTCAAGCCGGGGTTTTGAATTGATACAAATAAAATTGATCTCGTTATGCTTTACTTTAAAAAATACATGAATATAGGATGTGTTTTCGGCATCCATGTTGTGCTTCACCGCATTTTCAACAAAGGTAATAAAAAGCGAGGGTGATACCTGCACCCCACTAATGTCTCCCTCACGTGACATGATAAACTCAAAATTATCACGCCGTATTTTTTCCAGGTTCAAAAAATCTTCCAGAAAACGGATCTCCGCGGTAAGCAAAACTTTGTTCCTGGTACTATCATAAAGCTGGTAACGGAGCAGGTCGCTTAGTCTCATAACCACTTGCGATGCCTTTTCCGGATTGGTTTGTGTTAGTACATTAACATTGTTGAGCATGTTAAATAAAAAATGTGGATTGATCTGGTTTTTTAACTGCTCTAATTCGGCTTGTATGGTAACCGTTTCCAGATCATTGATACGCTGGTTAACAATAATAGAATGCTGAAATAATTTAATGGCAGCAGAGGCCGCTATCAGGATCAGAAATATCAACGTTATAAAAGTAAAGAGCAGCACACTGGGGTTTTCGTTGCTTGTCTTATTATGGAATTTAAAATAAGGGTTGATCAGGTATCTTCCCGATACAAAAAACAACAAAGCCACCACAAATAGTACAATTACCCAAATAAAGTATTTTACGTAGCTGGCATTGTATACATAACGAGGTATCAACACGTACATGTTAATATAAAACAGCAACATCAGGATAAGAAAGAAGGTAATTTTTAAATAGGTGTTAACCGGCTCAATAAAGGTGTCCTTCGTGCTTGAAAATATAGCCCCGAGAAATAAGACCAGTGCAATATGCCTGTAAATTCTATATTTCGTGCTGCTTAAAAATTGTATCAGCATATCATTATTTAACTGCTTTGTGTCGGTTTCAGGTTTCATTGAATGAATGATCTTTAAAAATAAACATTTTAAACAGGTTGTAAATTTTGTTTATACCAAATGTGTAAATTATTATACCAAATGTTAGTTTAATAATTTTATTAATACTCATCTGAATTTGCTTAACGCTCACGTTTTTTAGTATAAGCGATAGCGCACTTGCTATAATTTATACGGGGTTTCGTATAAATTAAAATAGTTTAGTGACTGATAAAGATACCTTAGTGCTATATGCAAATGGCCAGATCGATCTTTACTATTTTCATAACACTGACCGCCATTGCCGCTTATGCCCAAAAGAAGGTTACCATTAACGGTACTGTTAAGGATGCTGCTACAGGCGAATCCTTAATAGGCGCTTCCATTACCCTTCAGGAACTTTCGGCAGTTGGAACAGCTACGAACAATTATGGCTTTTATTCACTGGCTGTTACCGAGGGGGAATATACATTATTATTTACCTGCGTTGGGTATAAAACGGTCACTCAAAAAGTATCTCTTCATAAAAATGAGGTTATTAATATATCCTTATCTCCCAAAAATAGTTTGCAGGAGGTTGTTGTGAGGGCCACTCGATTTAGCAATGACAATGTGGTATCGCCACAGATGGGGGTTGAGAAATTGAACATGACGCAGATAAACCAGGTGCCAGTGCTTTTAGGCGAAAGGGATATCCTGAAAACGATAACCCTGATGCCTGGTATCAAGTCGGCAGGCGAAGGTAATACCGGCTTTTATGTGCGTGGCGGCGGATCTGATCAAAACCTGATCTTGCTGGATGGGGCCCCGATATATAACGCGTCGCACTTATTGGGTTTTTTTTCAACATTCAATTCTGATGCTATTAAGGATGTTAGTATCTATAAGGGAGGCATGCCGGCGGAGTATGGTGGTCGTTTATCTTCGGTTTTGGATGTTAAGATGAATGATGGTAATGATAAAGACTTTACGGTACAGGGTGGTATCGGCCTTATTGCTTCGAGAATTAAAGTTGAAGGCCCGATTGTAAAAGATAAAGGATCATTCATGGTGAGCGCCCGCAGAACATATATCGATCTTTTTTTAAAAGCGGTACCGGACTCAAGCATCAACGGAAGCTCCATATACTTTTATGATATCAATGCCAAGGCAAACTATCAGTTCGACGATAAAAATGCCATTTATATATCCGGGTATTTAGGCAAAGACGTTTTGGGTTTGAAAAATGTTTTTGGAACAAATTGGGGAAACTCGGCGGGGACTATCAGGTTTACCCATTTGTTTGGCAGCAGGCTGTTTTCCAATACTTCATTAATCTACAGTAATTATAATTACATGGTAGAAAGTTTTCAGAATAATGATGGCTTTAAAGCCACCTCAAAAATAACTGATGCTAACCTGAAAGAAGATCTGCAATACTCCATCGCCAATAATCATGTCCTAAAATTTGGATTTAATATTTTACACCATGATATCGCCCCTGGTGATATAACAACCACCCAGAAGTCGGCTTACAATGACAAACATGTAGAACAACGCTATGGATATGAAACTGCCGCCTATTTAAGCGATGAATGGAAAGCCGGCGACCATTTAACAATACTGTACGGGGTAAGGCTTAGTGGTATGTTTTTATTAGGTCCCGGCACATTTAAAACCTTTAACAGCGATGGTGCCGCTACATCTTCTATAACCTATGGGGCAGGAACGGTGGTGCGGCGGTATTTTAACCCGGAGCCCCGTTTTTCGGCGAGTTACACTATTAATGATGATAACTCCCTCAAGGCCTCTTACAGCCGTAATACCCAAAATATACACTTGCTCAGTAATTCTACCAGCAGTACCCCAGTAGACCTTTATGTGATGAGCAGTAAAAACATTAAACCAGAAATAGCCGACCAGGTATCTACCGGTTACTTTAAGAAGTTTAATGACAATAGCTACGAGTTTTCGGTCGAAGTGTATTATAAATGGCTGCAGAATCAAATTGATTATAAAGACGGGGCACAACTGCTGGTTAATCAGGATGTAGAATCACAGTTAACTTATGGCACAGGAAGGGCGTACGGTATTGAATTATTTTTAAAGAAAAAATATGGCCGTTTTACCGGTTGGATAGGGTATACCCTGTCAAGAACCGAAAGAAGGTTTGATGCCATTAACAACGGAGCCTATTATCCGGCAAGGCAGGATCGCACGCACGATGGTTCTGTTGTAGGCATTTATCAGCTCAGTAAACGCTGGACATTTTCGGGCACTTTTATTTATGGCACCGGGAATGCCGTTACTTATCCCACCGGGAAATATAATGTAGGCGGCCTAACTACTTTTTCTTATTCTAAACGGAATAACTACCGCATGCCTTCATCAAACAGATTGGATATAGGCGCCACGCTTGAAGGTAAAGAACATAAGCGGTACCATTCCAGCTGGACATTTAGTGTTTATAATGTATATGCACACAGGGATCCTTATAGCATAAGCTTCAGGGACAGTAAAACCGATCCGAACATGACGGAGGCTGTTGAGACCAGCATTTTTGCTACGCTGATCCCATCAGTTACCTGGGACTTTAAATTTTAACTTAAACATACTCATATGAAAACTCCCCTATTTTATTTGATGTTGCTCCCCTTTATGCTGGTCATCTCGGCCTGCGATAAGGTGATTGATGTACAGTTAGTTAATGATTCTGATAAGTTGGTGATTGAAGGAAATATTACCAATGTATCGGGCACTCAAACCATAAAGCTAAACACCAATGTTGCCTTTACAAATACAAATACCTATCCGCCGGTAACAGGTGCGCAGGTAAAGGTGAATGATCAGTATGGTAATGTTTATACGTTCCAGGAAAGCTCGCCCGGTATTTACACAATACCCACAATGGCAGGGATTAGTGGTGGTGTTTATAAGCTAAGTGCAACAATCAAGGGTAAAACCTATGATGCCAGTTCAACGATGCCGGCACAGGTGGCTTTAGATAATGTGAGGGCTTTTAAAGACAATTTTAGCACTGATGATAACAAGAGAAAAATAACGGTTTATTATCACGATCCTAAAGGTGTTGGCAATCAATATAATTTTTTGCTGTATGTTAATGATGTGCAGGTTAAACGTGTTTTTGCTAATAATGATGATTTTACAGATGGCAATAAAGTTACTTTTGACTTAGCACAGGATGATATAGGTATATACGCAGGCGATAAAGTAACTGTTGAAATGCAGAGTGTTGATAAAACCATGTATACCTACTGGTTCACGTTAATGCAGCAGGGCTATAAAGGCCCCATTGGAGGGGTAACACCATCAAACCCACCCAGTAATATTACTCCTGAAGCGTTGGGCTATTTTAGTGCCCATACCAATCAAATTAAGACTATTACGGTAAATTAATAAAAATCTTTACGAGGATAATCCCGTATACTTTAACTTTTCGTGCATGGAAGTAAAAGTATACGGGATTACTGTTAATTAAGCCACTGGCTTCTCTTTATATTCGTCGCTGATGTTTACGCGCAGGCGTTTCATAGGAGCCAGCTCAGATTCATAAACTTTCTTCTGTCCGTCGCCCAGGGCGGTTTCCACATCGCGGATATCGCGTACCAGGCGTTGCAGGCCTTGTGGCTCAACAGAAGCGGCGTGGTCCGATCCCCACATGGCCCGGTCAAGTGTAAAATGGCGTTCCACAAAGGTAGCACCCAGGGTAACGGCTGCTACAGTAGTAGCCAGCCCGGTTTCGTGACCCGAATAGCCAACCGGGATTCCCGGGTATTTGGCTTCCAGGGTTTGTATCATTTTCAGGTTCAGCTCCTGCAGCGGGCATGGATAAGCCGAGGTAGAGTGCGCGATGAACAGCGGATAATTTTCATCAAAGGCCATCACATAATTCATGGTAGCCTCGATCTCTTTGATGGTTGACATTCCGGTTGACAGCATCAGCGGTTTGCCGGTTTCCAGGATGCGCTGTATCAGTGCGAAATCAGTTAATGATGCCGATGCCAGTTTGTACATAACGGTATCAAACTGCTCCATAAAATCAACCGATGGCACGTCCCAGGCCGATACAAACCAGTCGATACCCAGTTTTTTACAATACTGATCGATGGTAGCGTATTCTGCTATGCCAAACTCTGTTTTGCGTTTGTAATCAATATAGGTTATACGGCCCCATGGGGTATCGCGCATAATTTCCCACTGATCTTTAGGTACACAGATCTCCGGGGTACGTTTCTGAAATTTAACGGCGTCGGCTTTAGCGGCTACGGCTTCGTCTATCAGTTTTTTGGCTGTTTCCAATGAGCCGTTGTGGTTAATACCAATTTCGGCAATAATATAGCTTGGCTGACCTTTACCGATCACCTTGCCATTGTTTAAAGTAATGGTGCCATTAAGGCTGCTGCTCGAAAACGCGTTACTTTTAGCATCGATGATCAATTCGGCAAATTCGCGAAAGCAACCTTCACCACCGTTTAGTGTGCAAATAATGTCCACCTCGTTTTTGATACGGGGCAGGGCATCTGCAGGGCATGCGGTTAAACCGGCCAGCCTTATTACTTCCAGATCATTATGATCGTCGCCGATGTAGGCTATTTCTTCGCGCTTTAAGTTCAGGCGATCGCATATTTCCTTAAAAACAGCCACCTTGTCTTTTATGCCCAAATGCAGTTCTGTTATTTGTAATTTTTCGGCTCTTTTAGCTATGGATGGTGATAGTTCGCCGGTAATAATACTGGTTTGTACACCTGCATATTTGCGTAACCGTTCAACGCCCATGCCATCGCGCATGTTAAATTTTTTCAGGTCCTCACCATTGCTGCCATAATAGACTCCGGCATCAGTTAATACGCCATCACAATCGGTTATCAATAATTTGATACCTGCCGCTTTTTGTTTTAAGATTTCATTCATCGGGTTTGTGAATTAAATTGCCAATCGGCATAAGCCTTTCGCAAAATCCATTTTTTAGGTTGTGACCTTCAGGGGTCTTTTTATTTTTATAAAAATATTTTCCTTTACAAACCGGGCAAACCGGATTTATTGTAATTGATTAAATGTAAGGCGGCAGCTTTTACATAATGCGAAATTTAGATTATGAAATTATTAAGTAATGGCCTGTAAATTAACCCTGTATTTACAAGGTGGATGAAGGCTTATCTGGGGTATCTTAAAGCGTCATTGCGAGGTACGAAGCAATCTCTATGCTATACAGAGTTAACCTTTCTGATTGATTTGCTTACGTAGAGATTGCTTCGTACCTCGCAATGACGTACTATTTTATGCTCTGCATGCGCATAGAGAGGGATTAGGCGAAGGGTAGATCAGGTGAGTCGGCTTTTAAAATTTGCTTTGCCTCCACGCATTATTAATGTTAAGGATTTCTTAATTTTGAAGTTCGACTTTTACCCATGCCCGAAAAAGAAAAACTGAGGATAGATAAATACCTGTGGGCCATCAGGCTTTTTAAAACACGTACGCTGGCATCCGATGCCTGTAAGGCGGGGCGTGTAAAACTGGATGGCAAAAATATCAAGCCATCATACGAAGTAAAAATTGGCGATACTTACCAGGTAGCTAAAGGAATTGAACGTAAGGTGGTGCGCGTAACCGGTTTGCTCGAAAATCGGGTTGATGCCAAAACCGCGGTGAATTTTTATGATGATATAACTCCTGTGGAACAAACGCAGGCCTTCAAATCCATGTTTCATGCGCCTGTATTAAAGCGGGACCGGGGTACGGGCCGCCCAACCAAGCGCGACCGCCGCGAAATTGATGATCTGAAAGACGATTATTTTGACAAGAAGGAAGAGGAGAGCGAATAGGGAGATATATTCTAAAGGATAAAAACAGGATGTCATGGTGAGCCCGTCGAACCATAGTGGGCAGGCCTCTGCGCGCGAGTCTTCGACGGAGCTCAGACTGACAAGGCCTATATTCTTTATACGGCTTCTACAACATTGTCATCCTAAGTGCCTAATAGATCCTTCGCTGCGCTCAGGATGACAAGTCTGTTAGTTTTTAGTAATCCGTTTTATTTTCTGTTGTTTCCCAAAGTTTAAAAGCCTTTATGGCCTCGTCGCGAAGCAATTGAACAAAAGGTAATTTACGTTCGGCCATCGGGCTTTCCAGTTCGTTATAAATAAAATGATCGTCAAAGCCAATAGCGGCAGCATCGGCCTTGGTATTGGCATAATAAACTTTATCAATACGCGCCCAGTAAATAGCGCCCAGGCACATGGGGCAGGGCTCGCAGCTGGTATATATTTCACAGCCCGACAGATCATAAGTCTCCAACTCCTGGCAGGCCAGGCGTATCACCGAAACTTCGGCGTGAGCGGTAGGGTCATTAGTAGGTACCACACGGTTGGCGCTGCGGGCCACAATCATTCCATCTTTTACTATAACGGCGCCAAAAGGACCGCCGGTGCCCTGCTTTACATTATATTCAGATAGTTCAATAGCTATCTGCATAAACTTTTCGTGAACCGTATTTTGCATATACTTCTAAATTAAAAAAACCTCAGCCGAAGTTGAGGTTTTTAAAGTTAATATTTTATGATTTTTTGAAGGCTGATCTCATCTGCATATTTGCACATCTAAAATCTGCACATCCGAAAACTTACTTCTTGTCTTTAGCGTAAGCTTCGTTCAGGCGTTTTACCACATCGGCAGTGACATCTAATGACGGATCGCCATATAATACCGTTGGGTTGGCTTTTGAATAAGTTAATACCAGTTTGTATCCTTTTTCTTTAGCGTATGCCTTTGTAAAATCAGCTATTTTATCATACAGTTTAGCATTTTCAGTTGCCTGTAATTGTTGAAACTCGGCACCGGCATTTTGCTGATAACCCTGTAACTCCTGTTGTTTACGTTGTAAGCGCTGCTCGGTTGCTTGGCGTTGGTCGGCCGGCATGGTAGCTGCGTTTTTCTGGTATTCGGCACCTTCCCGTTGAAAGGCCTGAATTTTTGCCTGCACATCGCCTTGGGCAGATTTACCCTTTTCTTCCAAACGTTTATTCATGTCTTTTGAATAATCGTATTTGCTTAATAAGCTGTCAGAATTGATATAAACAATGGTTTCCTTATCCGTAGTTGGCGCAGTTGTAGCGGCAGTTGCAGGTTTGTCGGCAGTTTTATTTTGATTGCAGGCGGCTATGCTTCCGGCAATTAATATCCCTAATGTGAATTTTGTTAATGTTGAAGCCGTAGTTTTCATTTAATTAATTGATTTTTTCGTGTTTTATTTAGCTGGCGATCGTTAAAAATTGCGCCTTTATTTATTTTTTATCAAACTCCTTTGTGCAATTATAACGTTTTGTGCAGCTGCACACGAAGGTTTATCTTTTTTAAGTAAAAATTTTGACAAATATAATCTTTCATTACAAGTATCCTAATCAGATGTGCAGATGATACGTTGATATGCAGATTTCAAATGTGCAGATGTGCAAATGAAAACTCCATCAATTCTGAAAACTCTGATTCAGACAAAATCATCTGCACATCTAAAACGGCGTCGCCCTCAACGGAGTTAATCTGCACACTTGCACATCAATATATTATCTATCAACACATCGTTTTTTATCAACAACTAATCGTTAATCTCGTGTTAATTTCGTACTTTTGAAGGTTGTTGTACTAAATAAATATGAGCGAAGAAAATCAGGACAAATCCAATTATTCAGCAGATAATATACAGGTATTAGAGGGTTTAGAGGCGGTTCGTAAGCGTCCGTCCATGTACATTGGTGATACAGGCGTTAAAGGTTTGCACCATTTAGTATATGAGGTAGTTGATAACTCTATTGACGAAGCCCTGGCCGGTCACTGCGACACCATAAAGGTTTTTATATTAAAGGATAACTCGATAAGGGTTGAAGATAATGGCCGCGGTATCCCAACCGCAATGCACACCAAGGAGAAAAAATCGGCGCTGGAGGTAGTAATGACTGTGCTGCACGCTGGTGGTAAATTTGATAAGGATACTTACAAGGTATCTGGTGGATTGCACGGTGTGGGGGTTAGTTGCGTTAACGCGCTGTCAATTCATTTAACGGCGCTGGTTTACCGCGAAGGTCAAGTCTGGACACAGGAATACTCTGAAGGTAAGCCTTTGTTTGATGTAAAAACAATTGGCGAAACAGATAAAAGGGGTACTACCATTATCTTTAAACCGGATGCTACCATCTTTACGCTTACTACAGAGTATAAATACGATACACTTGCAGGTCGTTTACGTGAGCTTTCCTTTTTAAATAAGGGTATCCGCCTTACGCTAACAGATGAGCGTGAGCCTTTGGAAGATGGTACTTTCCCAACCGAGGAGTTTTACTCAGAAGGTGGTCTACGTGAGTTTGTTAAATTTTTAGACGGGACACGTTCAACCATTATTCCTGATCCTATTTATCTGGATGGGGTAAAAAATGGCATCCCGGTTGAATTGGCCTTTCAGTATAATGATACTTACTCTGAGAATGTTTTCTCGTACGTAAACAACATTAATACGATAGAAGGTGGTACACACGTAGCTGGTTTCCGCAGGGGCTTAACCCGTACATTGAAAGCTTATGCCGATAAATCAGGTCTGTTGAAAAACATGAAGATCGAGATCACCGGTGATGACTTCCGTGAGGGCTTAACCGCTGTAATTTCGGTAAAAGTACAGGAACCTCAGTTTGAGGGTCAAACCAAAACCAAATTGGGTAACAACGAGGTGATGGGTGCCGTGGATATGGCTGTGGGCGAAATTCTGGGTAATTACCTGGAAGAGAATCCGAAAGAAGCCAGACTGATCGTTAATAAAGTGATACTGGCTGCTACGGCCCGTGCCGCTGCCCGCAAGGCCCGTGAACTGGTACAACGCAAGAGCGTAATGACCGGATCTGGTTTGCCGGGCAAATTATCAGATTGTGCCAATAACGACCCTGCACTTTGCGAAATATACCTGGTGGAAGGTGACTCGGCGGGTGGTACCGCCAAACAGGGCCGCGACCGCGAATACCAGGCTATTTTACCATTACGTGGTAAGATCCTGAACGTGGAGAAAGCCATGGAGCACAAGATATACGAGAACGAGGAGATCAAGAACATGTTTACCGGCCTGGGCGTAAGCCGCGGTACACCTGATGATGATAAAGCTTTAAATATAACCAGGCTGCGTTACCACAAGATCATTATCATGACGGATGCCGACGTGGATGGTTCGCACATTACTACGCTGATCCTTACTTTCTTCTTCCGTTATATGAAGGAGCTGGTTGAGGCCGGTTATGTATACATCGCGTCGCCGCCATTATACCAGGTTAAAAAAGGGAAGGAATCAGAATATTGCTGGAACGATGTGCAGCGCGATGCCGCTATACAACGCTTGAAAGGTGGAGGTAAAGAGGATAGCGTACACGTACAGCGTTACAAAGGTTTGGGTGAGATGAATGATATCCAACTTTGGGATACCACCATGAACCCTGCAACCCGTACGCTGAAACGCGCCACCATTGAAAACGCCGCCGAGTGCGATCATACTTTCAGCATGCTGATGGGTGATGAGGTAGCGCCACGTCGCGAGTTTATTGAGCGCAATGCCAAATACGCCAAGATAGATACATAGGCCCCCCGGCCCCCTAAAGGGGGAGAGCGATAGCCAAATCTTATAAAATACCAGCAGCCCTGTACTGAAAAGTATGGGGCTGCTGATGTTTTAAAGAGGTTTTAAAAGGGCCGAAAATGGCGCTTATTTTGATTGATTTATTGTAAATCAGTATATTAATACTTTTTAAAGTTTCAAAAACTGCTCAAAATCATGTTAAAATTTGTTAAAAAGTGTTAAAATGAAGGTTTTTCGAGCAGTTTTTGAGTGATTTTTATCCAATTCTGAGCAGAAAAGTGTTAAAATAAAAGGTTTAAAAAGTTTTAGGTCAGGATTGATGTTACCGTTTTTTGAGTTTCAACACCTGCTTGCCATAATCAATCACTGCTTTATATTTCATCAATATATCGCCGCCCAAAACACCTAATACCTGCGGGTGCCCCATTTGGCTGTAAGCTATGTTGATGGTAGAAAGATCAAGCACTGCAACCTCAAAATCAGCGATCTTCATATCGCCTATCAACATCCCGCTGATGATTGCTGTGAAAGATTCCATAGTGTTGGTCCCCAATCCGGTAGAGAGCCTGTCGCTGGCTAATACCGCCATAGCTTCATTGGCCTCGAAAAGTGCTGTGCGGTCAAATGCTGTTTTGGAAGCACCTGTATCCAGTACCACTGTAAAGGCTTTTCCAAACAAGATAACTTCGAGCAGCGGGTGAAAACCGTCGTCATGCAGGTCAATGATCTGTAGGGGGATAGATGTCATTTTTTAATTAGTGAATTATTGAGTTAGTGAATTAGCGAGTGATGAGTTAATAAATGTTCTTAGTAATGATGAGTGTAAAAATCTATATTTTAAATAATAATTTATTCAGTAATTCACTAACTCAATAATTCACTAATTAAATTAAAACGGGTAACCGATGGCCAGGTTAAATACGGCATAGCGCGAATTAAAACCCCAGCGTTGTCCTTCTGGTAAGTATGGCGTACGGAGCGGGTAGCCCATATCGGTACGAAGCACCAATACGGATAAGTCAAAGCGCAAACCAAAACCGGCATCAACAGCCAGGTTATTTACAAAGTTTTTACCAAAAGCAGCTCCTGGTCTGCCGCCGGTATGCAACAGCCAGATATTACCTGCATCAACAAACAGCGCACCGCGTACTATACTGAATAGTTTTGGGCGATACTCGACATTCGCTTCAATTTTTATATCGCCCGATTCATCAGCAAGGAAGCCATTTGTCCCCCCTTCAATCCTTGGGTCATATGATCCCGGACCTAATGAACGTGCCTGGAAACCACGTAAACTGTTTGGGCCGCCTATAAAAAATTGCTGGCTGTAGGGTAATTGGGTAGAGTTACCGTAAGGTAAACCAATACCCACAATTAAACGGCTGGCAAACGTACTGTTGGGGCCGGTTTTATGGAAATACCTGATCTCGTTTTCAAGCTTCACAAACTGGTTAAATACGGCCCCGAAAATTTGCTTTACTTTACCGTTCAAGGTATCAGCTCCGGCAATAATGCCATACAAATTGTTCGACAGGCTTATTTTACCGTTGTAATAGAAAGTATTGGTCCGGTAATCTTCGGTGGTATTGGTAAAGGTGTAGCTGTAACTCGGACCAAAAATAAACTGCTTGTCAATAACGTGTTTTAGAGCCGGATTTGGTGAGTTCTTTATACTATCTATATAAAGCTGCGATATGCTTTGTGGATTAACAAAATTAAAATTGAAAATATTTAACTCATGCGAACGGTGAACCGACTCTTTCCATTGGTAGCCAAATGAGGCATTAAAGGAATTGAGCCTGTATAGTTTTTGACGGTCGACCAACGTGTATCCCAGGGTAAAATTGGTATGAGGGATATAGGCATTATCGGCTTTGGGATATATCGGACTAATAAAACGTGGCCATGACAGGGTTGTTTGTATACCCGCCTGATACACGTTAAAGCCGCTGTTGTCGCCGCCAAGCTGCACATCAGTGCTACCAAACAGGGTTACTTTTAAAGCTTCGCCGCCTTTGAAGGCATTCCGGTTAAGCCAGTTGATGTTTATCTGCGTACCGGTATAATTGGCTGATGTGGTACGGCCGAGTAATTCCAACTGTAAGGATTTCTTTTTATAAGGGGTTAAAAAGTAGTACACATCCAATTTAGATGAATCAGTTACATCCTCAAACCTGTTTTTTACAAACTTATATGGCCCCAGGTTTACAAAACGGTTCAGGGAATTATTATGATCGGTACGGTTATATACTTCGCCAGGGTGCAGTAAAACAGTATTTGCAAAAATATAGCTGTTCACTGTTTTTCTTTTCTCAACAATATTGTACCAGCGGTATTTTTGTGCTTTATCCAGGTTTAGGGAAGTATCGCGCAGGGAGTAGCTTGGGTATACGTAAATATTATTAATGGTATAAATTTCTTGTGCCCTCTCTGAAATATCGCGTTTAATTGCCACAAAAATATCAACCTGGTGACCTGCTATGGTACTATCAACCCGCATGATCAGGTTTTCTGGGGCAAAGAAATAAAAGCCTTCTTCTTTTAGTTTGGCATCAATGCGGATGCGTTCATTTTTAATAACATCCAGATTATAGTTATTCCCCGGCTTTAAAAGAGTTTGTGCAGCCGTCCCGGTTACAGCTGTATCAATACTTTCCGTACCGGTCGGGAAGATCACTTTTCGTATTTTATAGGCAGGCCCTGGTTGGGCGGTATATACAGCTTTAGCTGTTTTTTTCTTGCCAATGGTATCGCCAATAACCTGGGCTTGGAAATAGCCCTCATTCTGTAACCTGTTTTGTAATATGTTGCTATTATTTTCCAGGTTAACAGCACTTGCTAAAACAGGGGGTTCGCCAAATTTGGTATTGAGCCAGTGAGCCAGGCCCTTGGTTTTTTTTGTGCGGGTTTTGTTATATATCCATAATTTAACCCTTAAACCCAAGATAGCGCCATTGGGTTTAGGGCGCAGCAGGGGTTGCAACTCCTCGCTTAGCGCTTTGGCATCACTTTTTTTGATATCCTTATCCTGAATTTTTACTTCGCCGCCGGTATACAATTTCTGGCCAGAAGCCAGGTACTTGGTATTGCTACAGGCATTCAGCAAAACAGTTAGTATGAGTATATATCTAAAGTGTTTGATCATAAGCTTAATTTGAGGTGGGTGTTTGTTGTTTCTTCTCCTGCTCTTTTTGTTCCTCAGCTTTTGCCGCGTCATTGGCTTTATTAGTGGCGTCGTCCTGCGCTTTTTTCTTGTCTTTTTCCTGCTGCAGGTATTTGCGGCGCATTTCGCGTTCCTGTTGTGTGCGCTTGCGGAATATTTCCTTGAAGCGATTATAATCAACCGTAAGTGTGAACCCTAAACCGGTTTCAATGATCTGACCCTGGAACACAATAAACTCATCGCGACGATAAGCACGCAGCGTATAGCGCCCATCCTTACTCAGCTTGTAATTCGCGGATACGTCGCCCGCTATATTGGCTGCCTTTTGGCCTTGCTGATTTCCTTCCAGGTTAAAGTTATTACCCACGGTTACGGTAAGCCTGTCGTTCAGGAAACGCTTGGACAAGCCAACGTTCAAATCCGTTCGGTTGGTGGCCGTTCCTGTGGAATAATCTTCGCCTGAAGTTAAACCGAAGTTAAGATCAACCCCTTCAATGAGGTTGCCTGCCAGTTTGTTTAGCTGATCGCTGAGTAGGCCACTTACACTGTTACGTACTAAACCCTCGGCAGAAAAGCCTGCTCCCTGGCTTTGCAGTGGGTTATCTCCTATAAAATGTCCCAGTACCAATACACCCAGTACCTGTTTGTTCATTTCATTAGGATCCTGCCGTACCTGGGCCAAACGCGTATTGACGTTAGTAATTACATCGTTTGATACATTATAGGAGCTATCAGGCAGTACAATATCAAAGCTAATATCAGGAGTAAGTAGTTGGTTTTTAAGGCTCAGATTTACGTTGAAGGGTAGTTTTTGCTTGTATAGACCAGAGTTGCTATCAGTATTTTGATTTTCAACCAGATCAATAGGGGGCACATTGGCCACATAAATAGCTGTCAGGTTGATATTAGCGCTGGTTGGGTCGCCAGTCCAAACAATGGTACTACCTTTTTTAAAGTTGAACTTACGTTTTACCGTAGCATAGGAGAGTTCATAGGAGCCGGAATTTACCTCGTAAGTTCCGGTCAGGTTGATCTTACCACTTGGATCAATGGCTGCATTTAAGCTTGCCTCGCCTTTGAGGTGTACCACATCGCCGTTGCTTTCATCTATTACTATGGTGAAGGCCGCGTTTTTATTTACATTGATAGTTGCTGATACATCCAGTCCTTTTAAGTTTGATTTTTTAAGGGAATCAAGCTGTTTGGCCAGTAGGATGGAATCTAATTTAGGGGCATTCTGATCAATAAATTCCACTACACCTTTCCGGTCTTCTACGCTTGGATCGGTAGTGGGCAGCACTATTGTCATATCTGTTTTTTCGTTTACTGTCAGGTTGGCATCTACAATGGGTTTGTCCATATTTCCCCTTATTTTAACCCGGGTGTCCACGAACAATTTGCCATAATACAATTTGTTATCGGCCTGGGTAGAGTTCATAGCCCTGAAGTTTCGGGCATTGATATCCAGGCCAAAAGCAAAATCGGTATATGTTTTGGTGAGGATGCTGCCGCTGATAACGGCTTTGTTATCGGTAGAATCGACTAAGGTAAAATCATTAAAACGGATGCCCTCATCGTTAAAGGTGATGCTTTCCTGCGGCATGCGGAAGTACGAATTGAGCATGGCTACATTAAAGCCAACCTTGTTAAAGTTAATATCGCCCCGCACAGCCGGTGCGCTGGTAGTACCAGCTATTTTGAGCTGCCCGGTTATATTGCCCGATGAATTACGTAAGCTTCCAAAGCTAAAGCCTTCAATGCTTTTCATGCTGAGGTTTACGATATTCAGGTTCATATCAAACTTGCTTTCGGGGCTGGTATAGTAAGTGCCGTTCAGATCAACCTGGTTACCTTTTCCGGTAATGCTCATGCTGGCTGCATAAGCGTTCTCGGTTTGATTATTTACTTTAACGGCTATATTACCAACCGTATCGCCCTTGAAATTAAAATCCTTAACATCAATGGCTGCAGTAAAAACAGGCGATTTCTGGAAATTACTGATCTCGGCATTACCATTGATTGTTCCTCCAACCAGTAATGAATCTTGCTTGGCTATTTTAGTGAGGGCTTCGATCCGGAAATTGTTGAAGTTAACGGTAATAGGCGCGTTAAACTCCTGCGGGTTACTGTTTACACTAAGTATTTGGTTGGTGTTGGAAATGGTAAAGTTATGCGCCAGTATTCCTTTAGGCCCATATTGCAGGTAATTATCGGGACTAACGGCCCAGGGTAAATAGTCAAGCAGCAGGCCATCCTGTGCAAAACTAAATTGGTATTGGTTGGGCAAAACGCTAAATATCCCGGCAAGGCGGTATCGGTCTTTTTTGGCAGCGTCGCGTACCTCCAGGCTAATGTTAAGTTTGTTGTCCTGTGCCTTGCCTGATATACTGGTATATAATAGGTCTAAAGATGAGCCTACTTTTATTTCATCGGCGGCCAAATTGTAGTTCAACGCGTTGTTGTTGGTGTTAATGTCAAGCTTGACATTGTTAACCGTATTGGTGCCGTAAATAACCTTTGGTATAGAACCTTTAACCACCAATTCGCCCGACTCACTGTTAAAGCTACCATTCAGCGCTACAGGATCAAGCTGTTTCAGATCAGGCGCAAATTGAGTGAGCAACGGTGTTTTTACCAGGCGCGCATCAAACACAAACTGTTGTGGCGAGTACTTTGGCTTAGCCACCGGCAATGATGTCTTTATTTTTTGACTTTTAACTTTTAACTTTTGACTTTTCTCCGCCACCTGCTGCCCACCAGCAATAGCGGTATTGAAATATTTATTGATCACATCCTGCAGGGCATCGGCTATTTGGGTTAGTTTGTACTTCCCGGCCATGTGCGCTGTCATAATAGGGGTTTTTAAACGCAGGGTGCTGCTATCGGCATTAGCGGTGGATTTAAGGCTTACCGTATCCAGTTGTATACGCTGCCCTTTATTTACCACCAATAGATCGGTTGCCAGTATGTCGGCGTTCAGATAATCGGGATCGGCGGTAGGTACGTTGGCCACCATTTTGCCATGAAAACGCATATCATCCTTTACAAAATTCAGTTTTTGGAGATTAATGCTATCAACCAGTAAGGTTCCGTTAACCGATGGGTATTTGCGGTTTAAATAAGCTTTGGCATCCAGGCTAAAATTAATGTTAGGATCTTTCATGCGGGCAACGGCGGTATAATTACCATTTTCAGAACTGCCTTTCAGTACCAGGTTTTGGTAAGTATAACCCTTTACATAGGCTTTGACCAGGTTACCATTAAACTGTATGCTGGCTTTTTTAGGATCGAGGCTTACACCTTTTAGGTTGGCATCCATCGTTATTTTGCCAACCATTTGTGGTCGTTTGGTTAAAGCGCCAACATTCAGATCATTGGCCTTGATTTTGGCCGTATAAATTTCCTTGCCTTTATGTTCACCATTTTTCATGGCCGCAACCAGGTCAACCGCGCCATAACTGGAGCGTAGGGCCATTTTAGTATCAAAGTTGGTCATGCCGCCTTTAAATGTACCTTTCAGGTTCATTTTTTCGGGTATGCTTACATTAGGGGGGATACTGCCTGCCGGTGCTAATTTGGCGATATCTGTGCTGCTGGTCGTAAAATCGACTATGTTAACATCAAAATAGGCCTTATTCACATCGGGCAGGCCCTTCATTTTGGCTGAGGCCTTAATATGGGTAATGCCTAATCCGCTTATTTCCAGGCTGGGGATATCCAGATTATTCACCTGGCCTTTAACCTTGCCGTTTATTTTGAAAACTGTACCCGGCGAACTTTTAAAAGGTTCCATAGTAGCCATCGTCGGCATCAGCAGCAACACATCTTTTAAACCTAAACGGCTGCCATCTAAATTAGCGTTGATGCCCAGCGCACCGATGTTTTTGGTAATAGCATCAATGGATGGATAACGCACTTGAACCGATTTTTGAAGAACCGTTTGCGGCGTTTCCAACAAAAGGTCATTCATATAGGCGTTGGTTGGCCCGTAAAAGAATGCGGTGTGGAACTTATTGATCTTTAGTCCGCTTTTTTCACTAAAAGAAAATGAATTGATCTTGCCTGAAATGGTATCCGGGTTATAGGAGATATTCTCGGCGCCGGCGTTGAGGTTTCGGATATCCATGTGCCCAAAATCAAGCCCTTTGGGTATGGCCTTTTGCGCCTCGTTATCAAACTTGATATTATCATTGCTGAAATTTACTTTACCCAAAGTAACCGCCCATTTTGATGTTTGTGGCGATGATACCAGGGTGTCCAACTTTTTAACTGCTTTTACAATAGCTTTCTGTACAGTTTTGGGTTTAGCCAGGCTTAATGCTGCTTTGGTATCATTCAGCTCAATACTTTTAATGCCTACCTTTTGTTTTTTAAGGTCGATCTTATCCATATCAACCAAAAGCTTGTTCAGATCCACATTGGCGGTCATTTCGCTGCTCTGGTAGTCTACCTTTATTTTTGATATATCAATAACACCCAAATTCAGATCCATATTCAGCGGTGTGGTGGCGGTATCAACCGGAGGAGGGCCGGTTGGTGTTTGGATGATACGCGCGTTAACACCTGATAGCGTAATCTTAGGTATGGTAAATTTCATTTTATCCATATCAAAGTCTTTGATCCGGGTATCAAAATGCCCAAGCAGGAATTTAACATCGTTACCCGTGATCTTATCTTTATACTTGATATTGATGCGGTCAAGAATGATCTTATCCAGCGAGAACTTCATGGTCGAGGTGGTGTCTTCGGGTTTTACCTCCTTTTTTTGCTCGCCTACAAAAGCCTTGATAATATAATCGAAGTTAAAAACACTATCGGCCCCACGGCTTACATTGGTGGTGATGCCCTGCAGATTGATCTCATTGATCTCCACCTTATTATCAAGTAATTTAAAAAGGCTGATATCTACCTTTAATTTTTCGCCGGCAATCAGGGTGTCTTTTTTCTGGTCTTCAAAATAAACATTCTCTAACACCAGTAGTTTAGGCAGGCCCAGGCTGATGTGCCCTATTTGTACTTTAGTATGGATTTTCCCCTGCAGAAAATTCACCGCTTTATCCTTGGCGAAATTCTGCACGGCAGGAACCTGTATCAGAACAACTACAAGCAGCACCAGGAAAAGGATACTTGCAATTATCCAGAGTATGGTTTTTAGGGCTATTCGTCCAATTTTTTTCAACTGTATAAATTTTTCAAGGGCGATGATTGTTCAATGTTAAAACTCAAACAGCATACTATAAATGGCTATTTGATTAATCCGGTTTAAGTTACAGCTTCATCAGCATAATAACCAAGTACCTCAACCCATAGATAAAAAAATTATTAGGGCTTAGTTTTTCAACACATGATGCGGCAAAGTTGTTTTATTGATAACTTTGTATTTCTACAGGATTTTGCTGAAAAGGATTCACTATGCCAGATTTTTCTCATTTACACGTACATACCCAGTTCTCATTACTTGACGGTGCCGCCGATATAGGAAAACTATATAAAAAGGCTGCAGCTGATGGTATGAAAGCATTAGCCATAACCGATCATGGTAACATGTTTGGTGTGTTTAAGTTTGTGGCCGAAGCCGGCAAGCATAACGTAAAACCTATAGTGGGCTGCGAGTTTTATGTGGTTGAAGACAGGCATAAAAAGCAATTCACCAAGGAGAAAAAAGACGTACGCCGCCATCAGCTGATGCTGGCTAAAAACCCTGAAGGTTACAAAAACCTGGTAAAGCTATGCTCCTTAGGCTATATGGAAGGCTTGTACAGCAAATGGCCGCGTATTGATAAGGAGTTGATATTAAAATACCATAAAGGCCTCATCGCTACCACCTGTTGTATTGGTGCATCGGTTCCCCAGGCTATATTACGGGAAACACCTGAAAAGGCTGAAGAGGAATTCAGATGGTGGCTTGACCTTTTTGGCGAAGATTTTTATATCGAACTGCAACGCCACGAAATTCCGGAGCAAACCACTATTAATAATGTGTTGCTTACCTATGCTAAAAAGTATAATGTAAAGGTGATATGCTCCAATGATTCACACTATGTGGATCAGCAGGATTCCAACGCGCATGATATTTTGCTTTGTGTAAACACCGGGGATATGCAAAGCACACCCATAGCTACCGATGAAGAAGGTGGCCGTGGTTACCGTTTCGGTTTTCCGAATGACCAGTTTTATTTTAAAACGCAGGCAGAAATGGGCAAGCTGTTCTCTGATGTCCCTGAATCATTGGATAATACCAATGAGATTGTTGATAAGGTAGAGGTATTAAAACTAAAGCGCGATATCCTGCTTCCCAATTTCGTTATCCCGGAGGAGTTTAAGATCCACAACACGCCGGATGCCGATACGCTTAACCAATGGGAATATTTAAAACATTTAACATTTACAGGCGCTAAAGAGCGCTATATAGATATTTCGCCCGAAACTGAAGAACGGATCAACTTTGAATTGTTCACGATACGTACCATGGGTTTTGCCGGTTACTTTTTAATTGTAGCCGACTTTATAAGGCATGGTCGTGATATCGGGGTATTTATAGGCCCGGGCCGTGGTTCGGCCGCGGGATCGGTGGTGGCTTACTGTACGGGGATCACCAATATCGATCCGATGAAGTATAATCTCCTGTTCGAGAGGTTCCTGAACCCGGATCGTAAGTCGATGCCCGATATTGATACCGACTTTGATGATGCCGGTCGCCAAAAGGTGATCGACTATGTGGTGGAGAAATATGGCAAGAACCAGGTAGCACAAATCATTACCTATGGTTCTATGGCTGCCCGTACCAGTATACAGGACGTGGGCCGGGTATTGGATATGCCGCTGGCCGAAATGAACGCCATTAAGAAGCTGGTACCCGATACTTTAGGGATAACCCTTAAAGAGGCTATTGAACAGGTACCCGAATTAAAGGAAATTGTGAAGGGAAACGACCTGCGCGGACAAGTATTGCGTGAGGCCGAGAAACTGGAAGGTTCTGTTCGTAATACAGGTGTACACGCGGCGGGTATCATTATCGCCCCTTATGACTTGACCGATATTGTGCCGGTTGCCGTTGCTAAAGACTCCGATCTGTTGGTTACCCAGTATGATGGTCGTGTAATTGAAGATGCCGGCGTTATCAAGATGGACTTTTTGGGCTTGAAAACCCTAACCATTCTGAAGGATGCTTTGAGGTTGATCAAACAAAATCATGGTGTGCACATTGATATTGATTACATAGCGCTTGATGATCAAAAAACTTATGAGCTTTATCAGCGCGGCGATACTAACGGAACGTTCCAGTTTGAAAGTGATGGTATGCAAATGTACCTCCGCGATCTGAAACCCGATAAGTTTGAGGATCTGATTGCCATGAACGCCCTGTATCGCCCGGGCCCGATAGAGTACATACCCAACTTTATTAAACGTAAACACGGGCAGGAACCTATTGTATTTGACCTCCCGGATATGGAGGAGTACCTGGGTGAAACCTATGGTATCACCGTATACCAGGAACAGGTGATGCTCCTATCGCAGAAGTTAGCGGGCTTTAGTAAAGGCGATGCCGACGTTTTGCGTAAAGCGATGGGTAAAAAGCAAATTGAGGTGTTGAATAAAATGGAAGCCCAGTTTATGGATGGGGCCACAGCCAAAGGACACCCCAAAGATAAACTAACTAAAATATGGAACGACTGGAAGGCCTTTGCACAATACGCTTTCAATAAATCGCACTCAACGTGTTACGCTTTTGTGGCGTATCAAACCGCTTTTCTGAAAGCTCATTATCCATCTGAATACATGGCCGCGGTTTTAAATAACCAGAATAACATGGAAAAGATCACCTTTTTCATGGAAGAATGCCGCAGGATGGGGGTGGAAGTTTTAGGTCCGGATATCAATGAGTCGGACATGTCATTCGCGGTAAATAAAAAGGCGCAGGTACGTTTTGGCTTGACCGGGGTAAAAGGTGTAGGTGATAAGGCCGTTGAAAGTATTATTGAAGAACGTGATGCTAATGGCCCGTATGTTTCTTTATATGATTTCGCCCGCCGTTCCAATACCCGCAGTGTTAATCGTAAATCATATGAGAACCTGGTTTACGGCGGTGCCTTTGACGAGTTTGGCACAAAAAGGGCACAGTTTTTTGCCAAGACTGAGCTGGGTGTATTAACCGGTGTGGAACGCCTGATCAAATATGCCAATGATTATCAGAATGTACAAAGTAGTTCGCAATCATCATTATTTGGCGGTTCGGTAGCTTCTTATGTACCTGAGCCTGCCATGCCCGATGTGGAAGAATGGCCGCTGATAGAGAAACTGAAATATGAAAAAACGGTGATCGGTATCTACTTAACCGGGCACCCGCTTGATAATTATAAGGTAGAATTGGATAGGTTCTGTAACAGTACCATCAGCGACCTTAAACTGATGCAAAAAGCCCGCTCGGGTGAGGGTGGTGATGATATCATGGGCGCATTTAACGAACTCCGCAAACGCGGGGAGATCAGAATAGGCGGATTGGTATCAAACGTGCAGCATAAAATGACCAAGACGGGTAAGCCATTTGGCACTTTTGTGCTGGAAGATTACAATGAATCATACGAGTTTGCCATGTTTGGCGAAGACTATGTGAAATTCCGTAACCTGATGATGGATGGTTATTTCCTGCATATTAAAGGTAACATCGAAGAAAAATTCAGGCAAAAGGATAACTGGGATCTGCGTATACAGGTGATGAGCCTGTTGTCAGAAATGCGCGATAAAATGACCAAATCATTAACCGTATGCCTGGATGTACATAGCCTGAACACCAAACTGCTTGATGATATTCAGCAAGCCATCATGGTAAACAACGAAAAATACCCTGTGCAAAACTGTAAACTACGCTTTTTGATCAAAGATAGGGAAGAAGCTCTACAGGTGGAACTCGCCTCCAAATTATTCAAAGTAAACCCCAGCGACGACCTGATGGCTGATATTTTTAATTTAACCAATATACAACCAGTGTTGAATTAAGGGATTATTTGTCTGAGTTACGACTAAAGGGTCTGTGAATTTTTTCATCGGCTCTTAGCCCGTGGTCGGTGTTATCACCGTACCACTATTATTATGCAGTACTTTATAAACGGAGAGGCGCGTTGGGTGGTACGGTGATAACACCGACCACAGGCTAAATATACAGCCGGTGTTGAATTAAGGGATTATTTGTCTGAGTTACGACTAAAGGGTCTGTGAATTTTTTCATCAGCTCTTAAATAGTATTGCCTTTTGTTTGAAACGGTATATTAAGTAGCTTATGATACCGATAACGGGTGATGCCACAAGTTGAATAAAAATACTTGCCATAGCAACGACAACCGGCCCAGTTCCACATCTTAATCCTGATGGTGTAATGTAAGGAGGAATAACGACCGTTAAACTAACTGATAAAATTATCCCCAAAAAAAATGTCAGGGCCATGATGGCTCCTATAGGTAAAGCGATGTGCCCTTTAACCCTTAAAGTTGAAAGTATGATCTGAGCAATGGGAGCCGCTATTATTATTAATAAAACCAACATTGTGCTGAATTGAGGATTGATACCATTAATACAAGTAATACTTAAAAGTAACCTATAGCCAAATTTTGTAGTATGGGGACACTTTTTATATTATTTGATTTTTATAATTTTTGACTTTATTATTCAAATGGTCAAAAATAAAAAAAAAGAGCTGTTCAATCACGTAGAATACCTTGCATTTATGGTTTACACTGTAAACCGTTATTGAGAAAGAAAATTAATTTAATTATCTGATTTTCAAATAAATAAAATAATGTAAACCATGAAAAGTGTAAACCATGTAAACCCACTTTTTTAGACTTTTTCCGAAATGTTTTCAAAACTTTACTAGTGGCCAGGCATGGTGGATGTTTAAATTTATATTAATATAATTGTCACATTGTCAGGTCACAGTTGTGGCAAGCTATTTGAATAGTATATATTTGTAATACAAAAATTTAAAAAATAGAAATCATGGCTTTAGAAATAACTGATGCGAACTTTGAGGAACTTGTGCTGAAATCAGACAAACCCGTACTTATTGACTTTTGGGCAGAATGGTGTGGTCCTTGTAGAATGGTAGGTCCGGTTGTTGAAGACATCGCAAAAGAATACGAAGGCAAAGCTGTTGTTGGTAAAGTTGATGTTGACAACAATCCTGGAATATCAGTGAAATATGGAATCCGTAATATCCCTGCTTTATTATTCTTTAAAAACGGTGAAATTGTGGACAAACAAATTGGTGCTGTTCCAAAATCAGTATTAACCGATAAATTAGCTAAGCAATTAGCTTAATCAACAAGGCAAAATTAAGTTTGCAAAATAGCTTAATCCACCATATTTAAATTACTTTAAAAAGCGTTACCTTATTTGGTGACGCTTTTTTTATACCCTATATTAGCCCTATGTCCCGGTTAAATGATGATCAGCAAATAAGGCAACTGGCCAACCTGGAGCTACTGGCCCGCCAGGTAGTAGAAGGGTTTATAACCGGTTTGCACCAAAGCCCCTTCCACGGATTTTCTGTAGAGTTTGCAGAGCACCGCTTGTACAATAATGGTGAATCGGTAAAAAATATCGACTGGAAGTTACTGGCCCGAACTGAAAAACTATTTGTAAAGCAGTTTGAGGAAGAAACCAACCTGCGCTGTTATTTATTGCTGGACACCTCATCGTCCATGAATTTCCCCGAAAAGGGATTGAATAAACTACAGTTTTCTGTTTATGCCACCGCCTCATTAATGTATCTGTTTAAAAAGCAGCGCGATGCTTTTGGCTTATGCCTCTTTTCGGATAAGATCGATTGGCTGAGTGCAGCGAAATCAACCAGCACACATTTATTTCATTTGTATGCCGAGCTCGAAAAAATGTATAACAGTCCGCGGGTAAATACGGTAACCAATATAACCGATGTACTGCATCATATTGCCCAGGAGATCCACCAGCGCTCGATGGTGATCATTTTTAGCGATATGCTGGAAAATAACCTCGATACTGAAAAGTTACAGTCGCTATTTGCTGCGATACAGCATTTAAAGTTCAATAAGCACGAAGTGGTTATATTTAATGTGCACGATAAGCAAAAAGAACTCGATTTTAATTTTGATAATAGGCCGCACCATTTTATCGATATGGAAAGCGGGGCCGAGATAAAAGTACATCCAGGTAAAATACGCGATGCTTATAAAAAATCTTTAGCGGCATACCGGCATGAACTGGAGCTCAAATGCGCGCAATATCATATTGATTTGATTGATGCCGATATACAGGAAGGTTACCAGAACATACTGAAAACTTACCTGGTAAAGCGGAATAAGATGATATAAAAAAAGGCTATTCTTAAATAAAAATAGCCCTCTTAATAGGGGTAACACTTACTAAAACTCCTCAAAGTAATAAAGTTTGAATGAAGATTTAGTGAAGTTAAGCCGCGTGATCAAATATCAGCTTTACGGCGGTTCCCTCATTTTTTACAGAGCTTATTTTAACCTTAATATTATGAAAGGCGGTGATACTTTTCACTATAGCCAGGCCTAAACCATAACTTTCTTTTTCGTCGGTATCAAATTTCTCAAAACGGTTAAAGGCGTTATCTATTTGCTTTTGCTCCATGCCCGCGCCGGTGTCGGTAATGGTAATGGCGTAAATATCATCCGTAAGGTCATCACTAATAGTAATGCTGCCTTTAGGGTTGTTGTACTTGATGGAGTTGTTGATGATGTTGAACAGCAAGGTATGCATTAAGGGGCGGTTACCTTGTATAGAAAAAATGTATTTGAGGTGATTGGTAAACGTGAGGTGTTTCTCCTCTATACGATCTTCCAATTCTTCGTGTATTTCTTTAATAACCCCAGCTATCATCACCATATCTCCTTTGTTAAACTGGTTGTTTTCTACCTTTGATATGAGCAATAAGCTGTTGATGATAGATTTTAGACGGTTGAGCGTTTTTAGCGAAGCATGCATCTTATTTTCACTGCCTTCACTTAAATCCTCATGCAGCAATATATTTTCAAGTCTTGAGCTGATGATGGATATCGGTGTAAGCAATTCATGCGATACATTGGCGATGAATTGTTTTTCCAGTATAAAAAGGTTTGATATCTTTTTCATCAACGAACTTATACTGTCATCCAGCAGCTCAAAATCCTGCGTGGTGGTTTTAATTTTTTCGTAGTCAAAGTTCATGGGATCATTCACTTTGATCAGCTTGCGGTCAATGATCTTATAAAAAGGGGCAAGCAAAAATTTGGTGAATACCAGGTCGCTGATAAGCGTAAGTGCCAGAGCGATAAACAATACCAATAAAGTAAACTTTTTGATGATCGACTTTAGCTCTTCAACAGATTCAATCGTTTCGCCTATTTGAAGCAGGTAAGTGTGCCCGTTAAAATTAAAATTATGAGATAGGATACGATAGGTTTGAAAGTTCTTATCCAGATTACGGGCCTCTGTTGTGAATTTTACTCCTTTTGATACATTTGGGTCATACTTAGCGGGCGTAATGTTGATGAATTCCTCATTGAGTATATTGTTATCGGTGTAAACCTGTTGAGTGCTTAAAGAGTGATTGATTTCGCGGGATTCAAGGCTCCTTAAAGTCTCCTCTTTTTTATTCTCTAAACGTACCTCAATATGGTTATAAGATATTTTTTCAATGGATAACAGGATAAGCAGGCCGGTAAATAAAATGATGGCCACTTTGGTTAGTGTATTATACAAAGCCAGCTTTACCTGAAGTTTCATCCTTGGATAATTATTGAATTAGTGAATTTGCAACGTTTGAATTATTAGATTGTTGTTTTCATCTGTACATTTGAAATGCTTTATCTGCATATCTATCAAATATTAATGCGGTAACCAATACTCCTTACGGTTTCAAACCAATCAATAGGTATATATTGAGATAGTTTTTTACGGAGGTTTTTAACATGCACATCCACAAAGTTGGAGTCGGAATTGATCTCCAGTACATCACCCCAAACATGCTCGGTTAAGTTGGTGCGGGATATTACCCGGTTTTTATTCAATACCAGGTAATTAAATATTTCAAACTCTTTTTTTGTCAGATTAATACGCTCATCATTATACATTACCGTACGGTTCTGGATATTAACGCGCAGCCCTTTGATATTAATATCATTACTTTCCAAACGGTGTTTTCGGCGTGTTATGGCGTGCATACGTGCCAAAAGCTCGCTTAATGAAAAGGGTTTAGCCAGATAATCGTCGGCACCTTGTTCCAGGCCCATTACACGGTCATCAACAGCTCCGCGCGCGGTGAGTATAATAACGGCATCCTCGCGTTTTTCAAGGCCTTTTAGCATCTTTAACAGGCCAAAGCCGTCACCGTCAGGCAAACCAAGGTCAAGCAATATAAAGTCATAGTTGTTTACAAATATCTTTTCCTCTGCCGATTTTTTGGTACGCGCGTGTTCAACCGTAAAACCTTCATGACTTAAAAACTCATCTACTTCAAGGGCCAGGCCCTTTTCGTCTTCAACAATTAATACATTCATACGCCTGCAATTTACAAAAGATATAAGAATCAAGTGCCAAGATACAAGAGTCGGGATAAAAACCGTTACACTAAAATATACTTCACATGATGCAGCATATAAAAAGTATCTTGGCACTTGATTCTTTATATAAATTACCCAAATCAATTTGTCGTTAATGCTGTTAAAGAATAAATACTACCTTCTATATGAGACTTTCCATCGAACGCAAACCCATAAGAGTTAATCCTGATCCCAAACGCGTTATAGCAAGATTCTTTTTTAATGGGAACGACCGTGCTAAAGAAGTGATAGAACGCGTAATGGACATCAGCGAAGAAGAAGCCTTTGGCATCATTTCGCCATTGTTGCAGGAGTATTCCAAACGGCACCGTAACATTACCCGGGTATTAAACCGCCATTGCAGTAAGCTAAAGCCATTATTTAACGAGTTGAATATTGATTTTGACACGCTTACGGTTTACCGTAAACTACTGATAGGCTCCTATTTTACGCATGAATATTCCATTGAGTCAGCGGCGTTCTTTAACCCGTCAATTGTAGAGGATCCTGATCAAACCGAGTTGGAGGATGGTCAGAAACGGGTGATCATCAGCTTCAGGGCAGTGGGTGAGGGACATATCTCCTCTATCACTTTCAGAAGGGCATTGATCGATAAACAGAATAACATTACCATTCAACCCTCAGGTAGCTATATTGATGAGGCCGAAATTGTAAGGAACGCGGTTTATAATAAAAAACTGTTCTTTGAAAAGGCGGCCATTACCCAGATCAGCATTGATGTGATCAGTGAGCTGGAATCAAAGCTCGATCATCATTTTGAATATGCCAACCTGCGCCGTATCATTCTCGATTCGCAGAAGCTGCAGGAAAGCGATATGAAGCGGCTGGAGTACGATAAGGTTCTCTGGCTGGCCGATTCTTACTATGAGATCGTATTTTCGCTGGATACCGATATATCCGACAGGGTCATATTCCCGATATCTGAGTATGAACGCAAGGGTATCGAAGATGCCCGTTTTGTAAAGTTTTTCAATGAAGATGGCAGCTACGTATACTATGCCACCTATACGGCCTATGATGGTTCGCTGATTATGCCCAAGTTGCTGCAAACCACTGATTTTTACAATTTTAAAATAATGCCGCTTTACGGAGCAGGTGCCCAAAATAAGAACCTGGCCCTTTTTCCCCGTAAGGTGAATGGCAAGTTTGCGATGATATCGCGTATTGATGGCTGCAATAACTATATCATGTATTCCGACAAGATCAACATCTGGGAAAAACCAGTGTTGCTCCAACAGCCTAAATTTACCTGGGAGTTCATCCAGATCGGTAATTGCGGATCGCCGATTGAAACCGAGGAAGGCTGGATCATGATCACCCATGGTGTAGGTCCTATGCGGCGTTATGTGCTTGGTGCGAGCCTTTTAAAGCTGGACGACCCCACCATTGAAATTGGACGTCTGAAAGAGCCCCTGCTGATCCCTAACAGCGACGAGCGCGAAGGATATGTACCCAATGTGCTGTACTCTTGCGGAGCCATTGTGCATAACGACAAGCTCATTATTCCATATGGCGTGTCGGACTCATCAACCGCCTTTGCCGAAGTTTGCCTGGACGAACTTTTGAAAAAATTAAAAGAAGACGCGGCGGAGCATAAAGCAAAAACCAGGAAACACAAAGCTTAACCAAAAAACTTTTTAAACCTCTTATTTTAACACTTTTCGGGCCGAAATTGGATGAAAATCACTCAAAAACTGCTCGAAAAACCCTCATTTTAACACTTTTTAACAAATTTTAACACGGTTTTGAGCAGTTTTTGAAACTTTAAAAAGTATTAAGTAGTTGATTGTCAAATAACTAAGTGTAAAATGGTTGGTTTTAGAGCTGTTTTTCCCTTAACCAAACAGCCCGATTTTTCCTTTTTGATCAGAAAAACCGGGCTGTTGATGTATTGTAAATATACTAAATTATCGGCAGATTTTCTCCAATTAGTTTTTCAAATGTGAGTTCTAAATGGTCATTTTCTGGTTCCATTAATAAACCAATAAAATGAGTGGGTGGTGTATTGCTGTGTCCAATTTCTACACTCTGTATTTTAGCCGCGATAAGGTCATTACCATATTTAATGCACACGGAATTACCGGCTGAAATAGTTCCGGAAATAATTTGACCGGTAAGCACCATACCCCTTCCTGTAATGCGGAACTTATCTTCCAGCTTAAATTCGGCAACTTTGGGCAAATTGTTTTTCAGCATTAATGTTCGAGATCTATTTCATATTTAAATTTTCAGCACTCAGCTTTTCGTGCAGCAAAAGCAATATTTCACTTTTTGCTTCCTCAGATTTAGAAACGTCAATACTCCAGAAGAATGCTTTCATATCAAAACCATCCTCGTTCACCTTTGTAAATAATATCTGCGGATCACGACTGTGATAAACGTATTTTGAAGCGAGGATCGCTTTTTTGATAGCCGAAGAAACCACTTCCATGTCCGTGCTCCCACTTACAGACAATTCCATCTCCAACCTCCGTTGACTGTTGGTGAGTGTCCAGTTCACTATTTTTTGGGAAAGTACGTCGCCATTTGGAATAATTACTTCGGCGCCTTCCTGTGTTAATATAGTGCTTGACCGTAATCCTATTTCTCTTACTTTTCCTGTTTGTCCGCCTATTTCAACCACGTCGCCTATTTGCAGTGGCCTGTCAAATATCAGTACAATACCAGATACAAAGTTGTTTACAATATTCTGTAAACCCAAACCAATACCAACGCCAAGCGCGCCAATTACAATGGTTATCTTATCAACCGGTACACCCGAGGCAGCCACCGCCAGTAAGTACCCCAGGCAAAGCAAAATAAGTTTGGTAACCAGGAGTCTTGACCGTTGCCCCTTATCATTGATGTCCTCCTCCGTATTGGTATCGCCTAAAAAATAACCTACATATCGTTGCAGCAAATGCGCCACCCAAATAATAAAAAAGAAGAGTAGTATACCCCCTAAAGTAAAGGTGGCATTGCCTATGCTACGGCGGAGTTGCAGAAAATCAGTCAAACCACCTAATACCGACGTATAGATGTTCAGGTTAGTGGTAAATACGATGAGCCATAAAATAACCACCAGGAAAAGAATAAGCCGGCGGAAGCTCTTGAGTACATGTTCGTATTCAAAATCGCCTTCATAGCCCAGTTTAACACGGCTGGCCACTATCTGCAGCAATATTGCTTCAACACATATCTGGCTAAATACAGCGAGCCCTATTGCCTGCATAAAAGAAAATATAGCCGTATTACCTAATATTTGCGCCAGGGAAACACGCCCCCATATGTTGAAGATAATTGCCAACACATTCATTACATTATGCAGGATGATCACAAACCGTAAAAAACCTTTCATATGCAGGTGTTGCCTCATTTTTGAAAGGAAGAGCAAACCAAAAATGAAGGAGAATACGTTGAGGAGTATCAGCATGAAACGCTGCCAAAATCCGGGATCGGACAGATGGTGCGTAAACGAGAAACAGAGGTAAAGCACTACCATCACTATCCAATACCGGAATAATTCGCGCGGCCATTTTTTCCAGCAGATTACCGTAAGAATGATCATCAGAAAAAACTGCATTGACTCAATGTAGGTGGATGGCGCATACAGATCAAACAATGGTGCAATGGTAAACATAACCACAAATGCCGAAACAATATATCCGGAAGGCAAATAGGTGAATCCCATTTTACTGATGCTTTCCATAGCTTTCTTTTGCTTCAGCACGCGGATGTTACGATAGATCCATACAAAGAACAACACACCAATGAGCAGCAGGAATAACCGCTTATTGCCGGTATCTTTGAAATAATAATTCAATGCTTTCTTTTCGCCCTGGTAAGCTTTACCAAACGACGAACGGGTATGTGCCGTGGTTGTATCCGTGTCCTTCTCCCACAAATAATTATATTCTTTGCCAAAAATGCGGGTTGCAGAAGTGGTAAGCAGGGTGTTCACTTTTTCCAGTAGTTGTACTGTAGTGATCATACTGGCCGAGGTATGTGTTTGCAAGCGGTTTATAATAGCCGCGCTTTTCTTTAGCTTTCCTGTACTACCGAGCCATACTCCCCGCAGATCCTTTAACTGTGCCG
Organism: Mucilaginibacter sp. BGA-UO-ETr-C110; assembly: GCF_059567985.1. Taxonomy (NCBI): domain Bacteria; kingdom Pseudomonadati; phylum Bacteroidota; class Sphingobacteriia; order Sphingobacteriales; family Sphingobacteriaceae; genus Mucilaginibacter; species Mucilaginibacter sp. BGA-UO-ETr-C110. Next base: position 3,949,411 of record NZ_JCAQPB010000002.1, on the reverse strand, counting down.
CGTATTGTTTACGAATTACAGAATCTCGTATCAGCTGCCGTAGTACCGTATCCTTCATTAATGCCTTCATGCCGCCTTTAAGAGCGGTTAATTCATTGTCGGTATTATCCAGTATTACTCTGTGTTCCTTAAGATCGGTTTGAATGTTCTGTAGCAGGGTCCTGAATACCTGCAGGTTCCGCAGGTTTAGCGCCGCGCTGTTATTCAATACATTATCTTTTAAGACGAACAATATGGAATCAGCATCTTTTAGTTTTGTTCTGATAGTACTGATCTGCAATCCCAATTCACTTTTGTTCTCAATATTATTGAGAATCATGTACGTATTTTCAATGTGTTGCTGGTAATCGCTGCTGCTCAGCTTGCCGGAGTCTGCAAACAGGGACGACGCCCGGTTTCGTCCGGGCAGGTCCTTCGATTTTTTCACCGAATCGGGCTGGGTCTTTTTTTGTTTAAGATTATGAGCTTCCTGGGCAATTACAGTAAGGCTGGATAACAATAATAAGTAAGATAAAATCAGGTAACGAAGGTTCCTCATAAAGGCGCTTTTTACGTATTTAACAATGAAAATTAAACAATGAAAGGAAGTCATTTATTATATGTCGCAAATTATTTACAAAATTTGTGATATATGTATGTTGGATGAACTTATCTTCCAACATAAATTCGGCAACTTTGGGCAAATCGTTTTTTAGCATTGATGTTCAGTATCTATATACTAAGATAATAGCTAAAAGATATTTTTCCATTGCCTGTGAGAGCATAGACGATGGGGTTAGCACAATATTCATCATTATAAAAAGCCTTAACTTTACCTTCACCAATTGATAAAACATATGGGTAGCAAAGAACGCGTAGAACGTTTAAAAGCAGAGGTCCATCAGCTTATTCTTGATGCTGCAATGGATATCGTCAAAAATGAAGGATGCGAGGCCGTAAGCATCAGGAAAATTGCCGACACTATTGAATACAGCCCCACTATTGTATATTCCTATTTTTTGAATAAGGAAGCGGTTTTGATCGAGCTATCGAAACGGGGTTTTACCATGCTGATCAATTGCATAAAACAGGGATTGGTATCAGTGACCGATCCGAAAGAAAGGATGGAGGCCATGCTGGTGGCATTTGTACATTTTGCCAACAAAGAAAATGAGCTTTACCAGTTAATGTATATGGTGGGTTCCGGTGTTGAGGATGTGGGAAAAGCATTCCCGGCGCTGTCGACATTTATCAACCTGTTCCGGCAAGAAATGCAGCCCCTGGTAAAAGAAAATATATTGACAGAAGAAGCCTTTCGGTGTAATTACCTCATCTGTATGTCTTTTGTGCATGGTCTCGTCTCGCTAAATCGCTATTATAAAAATATAGACCCGGCTATGAACAATATGGTATTAAAGAAAGCCATTGGAGGAATTATCAGCACAATTGAGGTTTCATAAACTACTTCCGCGGGTTTTCAACCACAAGTGTTCGGAAGAATGAATTTCTATAAAAAATGTCATTTCGATAGAGCAAGAAGTGGGGACGAGCGTTGTGCGAAAGAGAAATCTTCTGCTGCATACAAAGCCCCAATTGCAAATCGCAGAAGATTTTTCGCTATCGCTCAAGAGATAGTTTCTCCTCGTTCCTCGTTCGAAATGACACACTTTTTATTTCTTCCTAACACTTATGGTTTCCAACTCGTGGTGTACATGGTTTCAGCTTTCAGCTGAACGGAAGCCGAGTTATGGGGCTAATATCCGTTGATACAAACCTAAATAATCAGCTACCATTTTATCCTTCGAAAACCTGGAGGCAGCCCAGGTATGGCAAGCCACCCGGTCAATCGAATTGATCTGGTTAACGGCCTCTGAGGCTTCATCAACGGTATCCACCAAAAAACCGGTCTCCGTATCCCGAATCAACTCCGGCATTGATCCGCGGTTAAATGCGATCACCGGGGTACCGCAGAGCATGGCCTCGGCTACGCTCATGCCAAAGGGTTCATTAAAGCTGATGGGGTGCAGCAGGGCATAAGCATTCCCTAAAAGTTGCTTCCGCTTTTCTGGTCCGGCATGGCCTATGTATGCTATTTCTTCGGATAAAAAAGGCTCTACCTTTTCACGGTAATAGTTTTCATCCTGAATAATACCTGCTATTAGTAGTTTACGCCTACTTTTTTGAGCAATGGCAATAGCTTCGGCTGTGCCTTTATCCGGGTGGATGCGGCCAAAGTACAGCAGGTATTCATCGGGCTTTTCGTAAAACTCAAAATCGGCGGTATCCAGGCCATTATAAACTGTGGCCAGGTATTCCAGCTCCGGACTGCGGTCGGCATTGCTGATACTCACGTAATGACCCCTGTGGTTGTATTTTTTATACACCGGGATAATGCGGGGCGATGAAAAGCCGTGTATAGTGGTGATCATAGGTGTATTGATCAGGCCCGAATAGGTAAGGGGCAAAAAATCAAAATTATTATGGATGATATCAAATTGCCCGGCCTGCTCCATCAAATTGCTGATATGCAGGCACTCCAATACTTTGGCATCCTGACCGCGGTCTTCTTCATAACCCGTGGCGCAAATCGATTCCAGCTTGCCCGCGGTTATAGAATCGCCGGTAGCAAAAAGAGTAACCTCCATACCCAGTTTTACCAGGCCTTCGGCAATGTTTGATGCTATTTGCTCCCAGGGCCCATAATGCCTGGGCGGTGTACGCCAGGCAACAGGCGCTAATACGGCGACCTTCATTTCTTAATTAGTGAATTTTGCAGATGTGCAGATTTCAAATGTGCAGATGTGCAAATGATAATTTAGAACTAATATATAACGCATAGTTGTTTACGGATCTTTAAATCAGTCATTTGAACATTAATAATTTGCACACCCAAAATATCTGCACATCCGCACATTTGCATATCTGCACATCTAACAAGTTTCCATTTTCTGGCTGCTGCCATATTTGTTGTATTCGTATTCGAGTTCAAAGGCTTTCAGTACGGTTAGGTGCGATATGAGGTAAGCCAGCGTACTTTCGGCGCCCTGGTTACGGTTGATGCCGGTTGGCAGCAAACCATCGCAGCAGCCCTTGGTTTCATGGTCATATAAAGGCGCTCGCAATGTGTTTTCGCCCAGGAACCATTTGTAGCTCAGGAACATTTTTTCCACGTATTGCGGTATCCGGAATATCTGGTAAGCCTGGAAGTGCATCAGCACCATGGCCATAGTTTCAATAGCCTGCTGATCAAACGCAGGGAAACTACCGCCACGATAATACCAGCGATCGTTACCCACCGGACTTAAATAGCCGTTCGACAGGGTGAGTTTATCCAGGAAAGCCATCGTAGCCAATGCTATGCGTTTGGCATCTTCGTTCCCGGTAATTTCGCAGGAGTGCAGCAGCGCCAGTGGGAGTATGGCATTATCATAGGTCATTTTTTCTTCGAACCATTGCCAATCTTCCGATTGTGTATTTTCATAAGCATCGATGAGCGGTTGGGTAAGTTCGCTTAATATTTTAACCATACCCTCATCTGTAGGGTATACCTGCAGGTACAAGCTGACGCCGATAATGGTATTGGCCATTCCCCGTAAATGTTTCAGGGCCGAAAAATGCGGCACCGATTTATGAAATATTTCCAACGAAAACTCACGGTAAGAATTACTGGCCGCGCAGCTGATCAGATGGCCCAGCGCCCAGATGGTACGCCCGAAAGAATCCTCAGAACCTACTTCATCCAGATAACGACGATCGAAACTCAGGAAGTTGCGGAAATTACCATCATCCGTTTGCATATAGTGGATGTAGCTGAGGTATATAGGCAGCAGTTCAAATGCTTCGCGGCTTTTACTACGCTGATAGGCCATCAGTGCCATAATAAGCGCACGGGCGTTATCATCCAGGCAATAACCTTCTTTTAAATTGGGGATGCCGTATTTGGCATGTTGCACAATACCGGTATCATCGGTTAAACGCAATACGTGCGTCAAACTGAATTTGGGTAGTATTTCGGGATCGACAATGCTGTTTTTAAGTATCTTATCGCTAAAGTCGAACCGGACAATAGCCTCCTGGGCAACTTTAATAAATTCGGCACCTACAACAGGCCAGCGTAAATGCAGGCCATACTGGTAGGCGTTCTCTTTCAATTCTTTCAGCACACGATCCTGGTCAAGCAGTTCTATCACCGTATCAGCCAGGGTATCGGAGTTTTTAAAATCAAACAGGCGCCCGCGTTTATCGGCCAGCAATTCAGTAGCATGCCAGTATGGGGTTGATACTACCGCGGCACCGGCACCAACGGCATAGGAAAGCGTACCGCTGGTGATCTGTGCCTCGTTCAGATAAGGTGTTACATAAATTTCGCAAGCGGTGAGGTAATTCACCAATTCCTCTTCCGAAACAAATTTGTTAATGAAAGCCAGGTTGGCTGATACACCCAACTGGGTAGCCAGTGTTTTAAGGTGATCACGGTATTCCTCGCCCGAGCTTTTGATCACGCCCGGATGGGTGTTGCCTAATATTACATACATTACATCAGGGTGTTTGGCCACAATGCGGGGCAGGGCTTTTATCACGGTCTCTAAACCTTTATTACGGCTTAATAAACCAAAGGTGAGCAACACGCGGTGTTTTTTGAACGACGATAGGTTTTTAACCGGGTTGTCATCCATCGCTTCCACATCCGGAACACCATGTTCAATGATCTGGATCTTTTCGGCAGGGATATCATAAATGGTGGTTAAAAACTCCACGGCCCGCTGGCTCATCACAATTATTTTTGATGATTGCTCCGCTATTTCGCGGATGATGATGCGCTGCACATAGCTGGGATCTTTCAGTATGGTATGCAATATCGAGATCAGGGGTTTTTCGAGCCGGTTGATCAGGGGTAGAATATATATACCACTTTCGCCGCCATATATGCCAAACTCATGCTCCATGATACATACATCGGCATTGCTGGTGTTGATATAATTGGCTGCGCGGATATAATCTTTCTGGTGGTCCTGGCGAATAACATATTTCACCTCCTCCGGGTACTCATAATGCTGCAGGCTCTCTGAATCGTTTAGCGCGACCACAAAACCGCCGTGTGCAAGCGAGTTTCTTTCGGGAAAATTGGCGTTAATGGCCCGCATCAGGTTTTGGTTGAAGGTGGCCAGGCCACATTCGCGCGGAGGGTAGGTTGATATATATGCTATTTTCATATGTAGGTAGGATGTTAAGAACGTACGGTTATTGATTAAACAATTCCTTTTAATTAATTGTTTAAACTATGACTATAAAAAAGAGCAAAACTGATCTGTTTGGATAGGAAACAGGCTTTTTCAGAGCCTTTTATATAGTCTATACCATAATTGCATAAACCATACCAATTTAATTCAAACTATAAAAAATGATATATTATTCAATAAAGTAACCTGAAAGTTACTTTCAATAGATGAGTCGACTTTTTTAATCTGTGTTAAGGTACGGAATAATATCCGGTAAGCTGCTATGGGGCTCACGATTGGCTCATGCCGGTAAACGAAGTATTGATCGGCTGAGTCAAATAGCCAATATATTAATTTGTGGTATAATACTCAACCGCCTCTAATATCACGCTGCAAGCATGTTCAATTTGTTGCTGGTTAATAATAAGTGGGGGGGCGATGCGCATAGAGTTGCTGCAATGCAGGAACCAATCGGTAATGATACCGTGTTCAATACAGCGGTCTATTATTTTTTTATTAAGGTCGAAACTGTCCAGTTCAACGGCCAGCATCAGTCCTTTGCCTCGTACCTGTTTAATTGCCGGGTGAACCAACAGCTTGCGGAACAAGGCTTCTTTTTCGGCTACGCCGGATACCAGATTTTCGTCCAGTAATACCTCCAGAGCGGCCAGTCCTGCCGCACAGCATACGGGATGCCCGCCAAAGGTGGTAATATGGCCCAGGATAGGATTTTCTTTGAGTGCGCCCATAATGGTGTTGGAGGAGATAAAAGCGCCTACCGGCATGCCACCGCCCAGCGCTTTGGCCAGCAGCAATATATCGGGCATAATACCAAAATGTTCAAAAGCGAAAAGTTTACCGGTACGACCAAAAGCGGCTTGTATCTCATCCAGTATTAGCAGAGTGCCGGTTTCATCGCAGCGTTTGCGCAGGGCCTGCATATAAGTGATATCGGGTACACGGATACCGGCTTCGCCCTGTACGGTTTCGATGATGATGCAGGCGGTTTGATCGGTGATGAGGTGCAGATCATCTGTCTCATTAAAACGGATAAAACTTATTCCCGGGAGCAAGGGCCGGTAAGCCTGCTTAAATTCTTCATTACCCATAACACTTAATGCGCCCTGGGTGCTGCCATGGTAGGAGTTGTGACAAGCGATGATCTGCTGCCTGCCGGTATAGCGTTTGGCTAGTTTTAAAGCCCCCTCAACAGCTTCGGCGCCGGAGTTGGTAAAATATACCGACTGCAAATTTTGAGGCAGTACAGATACCAGCTTTTCGGCAAAACGCACTTGCGGGGTTTGTACGTATTCGCCATAAACCATCAGGTGCATGTATTGGTCAACCTGGTGTTTAATGGCGGCTATAACTTTTGGATTACCGTGGCCCAGGCTGCTTACGCCAATGCCCGATATGAGGTCGGTATGGGCTTTGCCCGCGGTATCATACATATATACGCCCTCGGCCCGTTCAAACTCCAGCAACAGCGGAAAGTTGGTGGTTTGCGCGTTATTGGCTAAAAACAGCTGACGAAGTGTAGGCATGGGGCAATTATTGAATTATTGATTTACTGAATTATTGAGTAAGGAAGGTATAAAATTATTGAATTGAAAATGCAAAAATCATCATTCTGATCAACACTTCTATAATTCAGTAAATCAATAATTCACTAATTAATTAGTTTCCTGCTCTCTCGCTGCGTTCGCTGAGTTGTTTGATGAGCTCATCGCGAAAGGCCTGCTCGCTTTTATATAGTTTGCTTACCTTTTCTGGGGGCAGGATCTTGGAGAATGCATCGCGGTAGCGTTTGCGAATGGCAACCTGCTGGCTTTCATAGTAAATTTCTTTATCTATTTGCTCGGTTCCATTAGTGGCAGCGCTTGAATTGTTAAGACGTTTTAATATGTTAACGGCAGTAATTTCCTGCTGATACTGGCGATATATAGGCCAAAACTTGGCCGATTCTTCATCGGTCAAGTCAAGTTGTTTATTGATAAACCTGTCATGAGCTGCATCAAGCTTTTGGCGTACATTTTTTTTGTTACGCAATGGCGCAGGCGTTATCCCTTGCCGCTGTACCAGGCTATTGCTTGCCTGAGCAAAGGACTCATAGCCTGCTGCTATCATCAATAATAAAACAAAAATATGCCTGATCAATTTACTCATTAAAATGTATCGTTAATTAGTACTCTCCAAATAGTCGGACAGGTCTGCATCCAGGCTTGCGCTGTTGATTTGCTGACCGCCGTCCATCAGGGAAGGAGTATCACCTGCATCTGCATGCAGTTGAAGGTAGCTTTTTATTTCGTCAACCGGTACGGTTGACAGCTGCTCATGTAAAAAAGATTGATCGTGCTTTACTGGCGCGTCGGCATTTCTGATCACTACGCCAATGCCCAGTATCAGGGCAAAGCAGGCTGCGGTAGCGTACCTGAAAGTTGGAGACGCGAACATCCTGCGTACAATACCTTTCTTTTTAACGGTAACAGGCAAGGTAACCACTTTGGCTGTAACCTGTTCCTCGTTAACGGTTTTATTCAAGATATTCTGGCTTAACTGCTCAAAATAGTTTTCAGGCACAGTAAAGCTTTCGGCTTCGCTGTTAATATGTTCTTCAATCGCTATCCGGCTTTGAATATTACTGCTCAATGTTTCGAAGTAATTTTCAGGCACGGTAAAGCTCTCCGCTTCGTTGCTGATCTGCTGCTCAATAGTTATCCTGCTTTGGATATTACTGCTCAGTTCATCAAAATAATTTTCGGGTACACTAAAACCCTGGTGCTCCGGGTTTAAGGCCTCCTCAATAGTTATCCTGCTTTGAATATTGCTGCCAAGCTCGTCAAAATAATTCTCAGGTACGGTAAAACCGGAGTCCTGTGTGTTCACAGCGTCCTCAACACGTATGCGGCTTTGTATGTTACTGCTTAATTGATCAAAGTAGTTTTCAGGCACGGAAAACCCTGTGGATGAGTTTTTTAACTCTTCCAGCCTTATGCGTGATGTTATATGCTGCGCTAATTCATCGAAATAGCCAGGCGGAACCAGAAACGGATTCTTGGCATCGATCCGTTTCAATGATTCATAATCATCCAGCCACTCCCTATTGTCCATATCGCTTTTCATACAGTACTATAGATGAATTTATTGCTAAAAGGTTTAACGTGATTCTGTATTAATTTTGAATTTAATCTCTCGACAATAAAAAAGCCTCTATCTTCTTGACAGCCAGGTGAAAAGATGCCTTTAAAGCACCCACACTCGTGCCCAAAACATCTGATATTTCTTCATACTTCATATCATCATAATATTTCATGTTGAAAACCAGTCGTTGTTTCTCGGGCAGGGTTAACAATGCTTCCTGCAATTTGCGCTGTGCCTGGTCGCCGTTAAAATAGCTCGAATCGGCCAGCGAATCAGCCAGTTCATAAGCCACATCATCCAACGGGATATTATTTTTTTGCTTTTTCTTATTCAAAAAAGTAATACACTCGTTGGATGCTATCCTGTACATCCAGGTATATAGCTGCGCGTCGTTTCTAAAACCCAGCAGGTTTTTCCAAACCTTTATAAAAACATCCTGCACCAGATCGTCCGCATCGTCATGGTCAACAACCATGCGCCTGATGTGCCAGTAAATTTTTTGCTGGTATTTTTTCAATAACAGGTTAAACGCTTCGTTACGTGTTTTTTCGTCCTGGAACTTACTTAAAATCTCTGAATCTTCAACCTGCAACGACATTTTTCAATTTTTATAGTTAAATGCTTATTACCGCATTTTGTTTTCTTTTCATCACCTTTTTTGCTGCCAGTACAATATGCTCAGCATCAAGGCCATACTTGGTCATCAGCTGTTCTGGTGTACCGCTTTCGCCAAAGCTGTCATTAACGGCCACATATTCCTGCGGCGTTGGGTTATGTACGGCCAGCACCTGTGCAATGCTGTCGCCCAAACCACCCAGGCGGTTATGCTCTTCGGCAGTAACCACACAACCTGTTTTTGCTACCGACTTTAATACGGCTTCGGCATCCAAAGGTTTTATGGTATGTATGTTAATGATCTCGGCATCAATACCTTCCTCAGCCAGTATTTCTCCGGCTAATATAGCCTGCCATACCAGGTGACCGGTGGCAAATATAGTCACATCTGCACCTTCATTCACCATCCATGCCTTGCCAATCTCAAATTTTTGATCAGGATCGGTAAAAATAGGTACCACCGGGCGACCAAAACGCAGGTAAACCGGGCCTTCATACTCGGCAATGGCCAGGGTAGCGGCTTTAGTTTGGTTATAATCGCAAGTGTTGATCACCGTCATGCCCGGCAACATTTTCATGAGGCCAATATCTTCCAGGATCTGGTGGGTAGCGCCATCCTCACCCAGGGTTAAACCTGCGTGTGAGGCGCAAATTTTTACGTTTTTGTTAGAGTATGCTATCGACTGGCGGATCTGGTCATAAACCCTGCCGGTTGAAAAGTTGGCGAAAGTGCCTGTGAACGGAATTTTACCGCCAATGGTCATACCGGCGGCAATGCCCATCATGTTAGCTTCGGCAATACCTACCTGTACAAAACGCTCAGGAAATTCCTTGATGAAATCATTCATTTTTAACGATCCGATCAGGTCGGCGCAAAGGGCCACTACCTGGTCGTTTTTTCTGCCGGCTTCCAGCAGCCCGGCGCCAAAGCCCGAGCGGGTATCTTTTTTATCTGTGTAAGTGTACTTCTTCATTTCTGTTGTGAGAGGGTTGTACGTTGAACGTTTTAAGTTGTACGTTTTTTATTTGAACAATGGTAATGAAGTTAGACGTATTACGTAAAACGTTTAACGTATAACCTCAAAAAGGGCAAATCAATAATCGCCTAATGTTTCTTCCAGTTGACCGAGGGCCAGCTGCAACTGCTCGTCGTTTGGTGCTACACCATGCCATTTGTGGCTGCCCACCATAAAATCAACACCATAACCCATTTCAGTATGCATCAGTATCATAATAGGTTTGCCCTGACCTGTGCGGCTTTTGGCCAGCTCCAGCGTTTTTACTACATCGGCCATGTCATTCCCTTTCATTTCCAGAACATCCCAGCCGAAGGCTTCCCATTTGGCATGCAGATCGCCCAGTGACAGTACCAGGTTGGTAGGCCCGTCAATTTGCTGACCGTTTACATCAATGGTTGATATCAAGTTATCTACTTTGTTGTGCGGTGCAAACATGGCGGCTTCCCATATTTGTCCTTCCTGTAATTCACCGTCGCCATGTAACGTAAACACCAGTGATTTATCACCGTTCAGTTTTTTGGTAAGCGCGGCGCCAATAGCTACCGATAAACCCTGGCCTAATGAGCCCGAAGCGATACGCACGCCCGGTAAATGCTCATGCGTGGTAGGGTGACCCTGTAAACGGGTATTCAGCTTACGGAAGGTAGCCAGTTCGGCCTTGTCAAAGTAACCAGCGTGGGCCAGTGTACTGTAAAATACAGGAGAAATATGCCCGTTTGATAAAAAGAAAATATCCTCGCCAACGGCATCCATGTTAAAATTGGAGTCGTGGTTCATTACCGAGAAGTAAAGGGCGGTGAAATATTCTGTACAACCTAATGAACCACCCGGGTGACCCGATTGGCAGGCGTGTACCATACGTACAATGTCGCGACGGATCTGCGACGCGGTTTTTTCTAATTCTTGAATAGTAGGTTTCATTAATAAAGTTCGGGAAGGGCTAAAATAGCCTTGATATGGTTTTTTAAAAGTTTATGCTATCAGGTCGAGTATTTGCTGTGAAGCATTTTGAGTATCAACTTTGTGAATTATTTTGCTGATGATACCATCGGCACTGATTAGGAAAGTAGTGCGCGCGGTACCCATATATTGTTTGCCGTACATGTTTTTCTCTACCCAAACGCCGTAAGCCTCTACAATTTGTTTTTCGTTATCGGCTATCAGGGTAAAAGGCAGGCTGTATTTGGTCTCGAATTTTTTGTGCGATTTTTCATCGTCGGTGCTTACGCCAATCACTTCGAAGCCAATTTTTGATAAAACCTGATAGTTATCCCTAAAGTTACATGACTCGGCAGTACAGCCCGGGGTGTCATCTTTTGGATAAAAATAAAGGATCACATTTTTTCCTTTGTAATCAGCAAGAGAAATGGTTTTGCCATTCTGGTCTTTTGCTGTAAAATCAGGGGCTTTATCGCCTTCTTTTAATGTTGCCATAGGTTTTGTTTTTTTTAGTATCAAGTAGTTAGTATCAAGTATCAAGATTTTTTTGCTAATTATAAATACCGCGTTTAAGAAGTCGTGATACTTGATACTAACTACTTGATACTAAATTATACTACTTATAAAAATCGGCTGTAAATTCCGAAAAATTATTCTTATTGTCGCCAACTGTCAGCTTAAATACGTGCTTACCAGGAGCAATTTCGCCGCTAAAGGTATAACTTAGTATTTTACTTTTATAATCCCATTCCATTAAAACCCATTTATTGTCGATAGTGCCACTGTAGCTCTTAATACCCGACAGGTTATCGCTCATTCTAAAGTTGATACTTTTGGCCGAGGCCATATTTTTACCGTTGATGATATTGAGCGGACGGATAACCGGCGGTATGGTATCTATCCGGATATAATAATCACCGAAGGCAGTCACTTTTGATTTTACAAAGCCATCCTGGAAATAACCACCCTGGCAACCGCCGGCTATACTTACGATGACCGCTTTATCGGCGTATTTACCCAGATCCACGTCGGGTTTTATCCAAAGGTCATAACTGTCATGAATGGGCGTGAGGCGGTTATGGATATGGTGCACCTGCGAAAAACCAGAGGCTGGTTTGGGTGATACGGAATAAATAAAATCCAGATCATCATACAAATTGCCTGGCATAACGCTCACTTTCACCTTATCGGTGCTGAACTCGCTCTTTTTATCAAAATGGAATAAGGTACCGGCTACTTTATAAGCAGGAGGTGTGAATTTTTCGGACTGTACTTTTAATTTTAAGGTAGATGTATTGCCTGCCACATCTTTTACAACATACTCTACTTCATGCAGGGCGTTGTCATCAAAAGTGATGATGCCCCGGTTGCTGGATTGCGGATAGAGGGATATGTGACTGCCCGGCAAGATAAAGCATTTCTGCATCCATCGGCGCGATGATTCAAAAGCGGGGTAATCAATATAAGCGTTGATGGCATGGGTTTGATCGAAGGCAAAACGTTCTACGGTAAAGGTGTACACGGTTTGACCATCGAGCTTTAACTCCAGCGAGTAAATGCCATTATGATTGGCCGAGGTACTGTTCATATCGGTGGTATTGATACCGAAGCCTACATAGCCGCTCAGGTGTAATACCTGTGGTTTTAATAAGTGATAATTGCCTGTGCCGGTAGCCCCGGTTACTGCCAGAAATTCTTTCTGGGTTTTTTCGCTAAAGGGGTTGCCATTGAGGTGATAGATGCCGATAGAGGTGATGGTAGGAGGAACCCGATCTGGAATGGTTAAGCCAAACAATTGGGGGTTAATAGTCTCTTCGGTTTGGGTGTCCCTAATCTCGAAATGCACGTGGGGCCCGGCGGATGCCCCGGCATTGCCAGACATGGCAAATACATCGCCTTTTTGAAGTGGCACCTGTTTAGGATCGAGATTAAAGTCGGCCTCATAGGTTTGATGATCGTACTGGTAGGCTTTTACTATGGCTGCTATGGCGGGCGAAAAAGCTTCTAGGTGACCATAAACGGTAGTATAACCATTAGGATGGGTGATATAAACGGCCCTGCCGAAACCACCAAATTGCACCCTTACCCTTGAAACAAAGCCGTCAGCAGCGGCATGTACCGGGTAGCCGGTGCGTTGGTTGGTTTTAAAATCGAGCCCAGAATGAAAGTGGGCCGGCCGTAGCTCACCAAATGAACCGGCCGTGGTTGGCGGCAGATCAAGCGGGTAGCGGAAATAATTTTGCGGGTATTGCCTGCTTTGTATAGATGTTTGTGCCTGTATGCACAAATTAAAAACAAGGCATAGCGCGGTAATAATCAGTTGTTTTTTGATCATGTTTTATTTAACGTAAAAGTCAAGCAATTTTTCATCCTCTAAATATCCTTCCAGCCTGTCGCCAACTTTTACTTTTGATACGCCCTGTGGGGTACCGGTAAATATAAGGTCGCCCTTTTTAAGGGTGATGTATCGTGAAACAAAGGCAATAATGTTTTCGAACGGGAAGAGCAGATCGCGGGTATTGCCCTGCTGCCGGGTTTCGCCGTTCACATCCAGTTTAAAATTCAGATCATAGATCTGTGGGAATTTGCTTTTAGGCACGAAAGCGCTGATAGGCGCCGAGCCGTCAAATGCTTTGGCCAGCTCCCAGGGCAAGCCCTTTTCTTTATGCTTGCTCTGGATATCGCGGGCGGTGAAATCAACACCCAGGGCAATCTCTTCGTAGTAATTGCCGGCGAATTTCTCGCTGATATGTTTACCTTCCTTGCTTATTTTTAAAACGATCTCGATCTCGTGATGTACGTCGTCAGAAAAATCGGGGTGGTAAAAAGGTTTGTTATCCTTGATAATGGCAGTTTCGGGTTTCATGAAAATAACCGGAACTGCGGGTACCGGGTTATTTAATTCTTTGGCGTGTTCGGCATAGTTGCGGCCAATGGCAATTATCTTCATAAGTAAAGCTTAAACGCCAAATCTAAAAAAATAGCTTGGTTTGTGGTATGGGGATTTTGGTAAAATGATGGATAGGATTTAAATTTCTCTGAGCAGGCGGATTTGTCATGCTGAACGGAGTGAAGCATCTAATTATACAACCGACACAGTTAAACGATAGATCCTTCGTGCCTCAGGATGACAAAATAAAAAGATGAATTGTTACGAATTACAGTACCGAGATTCGTTTGATAACCGATTCTGTACCGGCTACAACGCGTACAAAGTAAAAGCCGCGGGAAAGTTTGTTGGTTATAGGGTAGTTGATGTTATGATCGCCGGAATCAACCCTTGATGAAAACATGGTGGTAATATCGTTGCCCAGTATATCCATTATTTTAATGGTGACGTTGGTATTGCGGGATAGGGTATATTTTAAATTGATTTGATCGGTAACCGGATTAGGGTATAACTGCACATCATTCAATAATTTATCTTCAGGGTGCGATACGCTTACTTTTACGCTTGAGGTTACTGCCGGTTTTAATGGCGGTAGCACCAGGTGCAGGCCATTTTTTAAATAGGAAGGTTTGGAACCTTTGCCTTTGGAAACACGCAGATAGGTAGTATCCTTTTTAGTATGGGTAGGTCGGGCATCGGAGACAAAAGCAAAGTTCATAAAAACTGCCATCGCAATTAGTACGAACCAAGTATAGGTGTAAATAAAAGAATAAGTTATTTTTCGCCTCATTTTAAGTCTTCGCCTACAAAAGTATAAATAAAGCCCTCATCAATTTAAAAAATGATGCTTTTATAAAACTTTTTAACAAATTTTAACAAAATATGTCCATTTTACAGTTTAGACTTCTTTTTTGTTTATACGTTTAATCTTTATTTAAGTTTAACCGAAAAAATTAATATTTTTGCTGCTTTTAAAATATAATAGTGTCGAACCATAAAGATCTGCAAAAACTGACGGCCGCAGGCCTGCTCATCAGTTTAGGAATAATTTACGGTGATATTGGTACCTCCCCATTATACGTATTTAAGGCTATAGTTGGTCAGCAACGAATTTCCGAAACATTAATACTCGGAGGTGTATCTCTCATCTTCTGGACGCTTACCCTGCAAACCACATTGAAATATGTAGTGATCACGCTGCGGGCCGATAACAAAGGCGAAGGTGGCATTTTTTCACTCTTTTCGCTGGTTCGCCGTAAAGCAAAATGGCTCATAGTGCCCGCTGTAGTAGGCGGTTGCGCCTTGCTTGCCGACGGTATTATTACCCCACCCATTACCATATCATCGGCTATAGAAGGTTTGCAAACCTATTATCCTCGTTTGCCAACTGTCGAAATTGTAATGGCTATCATTACGGTGCTTTTTGTGATACAGCAATTTGGCACATCGCTGGTAGGTAAAGCTTTTGGACCTATTATGTTTATCTGGTTTACCATGATGGGGGTACTGGGGATAAGCTATATCATACATGATCCAATCATCATAAGAGCATTAAATCCATATTATGCTTATAAATTACTAAGCTCCAGTACCAGCGGTAATGCGTTTATTGTACTGGGTGCGGTGTTTTTATGTACTACCGGAGCCGAGGCTTTGTATTCCGACCTAGGGCATTGCGGTAAATCCAATATCCGCATCAGCTGGATATACGTTAAAACCTGTTTGATATTAAATTACCTGGGACAAGCAGTTTGGTTATTGCAGCGCAATGGCACTGTGATGGACCTTAATATTAATAACCCTTTCTATAAAATAATGCCGGTTTGGTTCCTGCTATATGGTATTGGTATTGCTACGGTGGCGGCTATTATTGCCAGCCAGGCCCTGATATCAGGCTCGTTTACGCTGATAGCCGAGGCGGTACGACTTAACCTGTGGCCCAAAGTGCGTATCAATTATCCATCAGAGCAAAAAGGGCAGCTATATGTTCCCAGCGTAAACTGGATACTTTGGGCTGGTTGTTTAGGCGTGGTGCTCATATTCCGTCATTCTGACAGGATGGAGGCGGCCTATGGTTTAAGTATCACCGTGGCCATGCTCATGACCACTATACTCGTATCTAAATTCCTGAAGCGCAAAAAGGTACCAAACTATATCATTACTATATTTTTGATCGTTTACGTGTCTATCGAGGGTACTTTCCTGGCGGGTAACTTACACAAGTTCCTGGATGGTGGCTGGTTTACCCTGTCAATAGGTTTCGTCCTGTTCACCGTAATGTGGACCTGGCACACCGCCCGTAAGATCAGGAACCGCTATGTGAAGTTTGTAAGTATCGACGATTACTTTGATATTTTGAAAGAACTGAGTGCAGACGAAACCGTACCTAAATACGCGTCGCAACTGGTATATTTGACCAGCGCTAATTTCAACTCCGAAATTGAATCCAAAATAGTTTACTCCATATTACAAAAGCAACCCAAACGGGCCGATGTTTATTGGCTGGTACACGTTGACGTTGTTGATGAGCCTTACAAACGCGAGTATGAAGTAGAATTCCTGGTGCCCAACAAGCTCATCAGGATCGACTTTAAGCTGGGTTTCCGGGTGGAGCAACAGATAAATCTGCTGTTCCGCAAAGTGGTGGAAGATCTGGTTAAAAAAGGCGAAGTGGATATTACCAGTCATTATAAATCATTAAACAAACATAAGATCGTTGGCGATTTCAGGTTTGTGGTGATCGAAAAAGTATTGTCACGCTCGCACAGCCTGTCGTTTTACGAGCGGTTTATCATGGATTTCTACGTACAGCTTAAAAAGGTGAGTTTATCTGAAGAACGGGGCTTTGGTCTGGATCTGAGCTTTGTTACGGTAGAGAAAGTACCACTGATGTTGTCGATCCCTGAAGCTATAGAGATACACCGGGTAAATTAAACGGAAAGACATATTAAGTTTGATATCCTAAACGGGATGAAGTGTTTGTTAGGCATAGGCCAGCAGATACTTCATCCCGTTTTATGTTTTACCGACTGGTAACCAATGCGGCTGTATTATGTTAAATTTACGTAACCCTTTATATTAAAGCGAAATATATTTTTTTTTATAAAGAAATTATATTAATATTTGTTATCTAAACCCAAGTTAATGAAAAAAGAATTACTTTATGCGGTAATAGCCATGATCTTGCTTGGCTCCTGCAAAAAAGATCATTCGTCAGGTAATACCCCCCCGCCCGATGGAAAAAAATATACGGTAACCTTTACTGTAGGTAATATAGTTAAACTTACTGCTGCCGTAAAAAAACTTAAGGTAAACGCTACCAATGATACTTTAAAAAAATATGTAAGCAAGCTAACCTACCTGGTTTATAATAGTTCAGGCAGCTTGATAAATCAGGCAGTGCAGGATACCACTACCGCTGGTTTTGGAATTATATCCAATAGTTTTGCTCCTGGTACTTACACCGTAGTTTTTGTAGCTAACACCAACGTTAACCTTGTTGGTTCGGGAACATTGAGTACTGATAACTTTCCGGTAAATCCAAATATCGAGGTTTTTTATAGTAAAGTTTCCATTACTGTAACATCAAGCGGGATAACTCAAACGGTAATATTAAACAGGCTTTTAACGCAGCTCAGGCTTTTGTCAACCAATAATGTTCCGGCTAATATTGACAGCCTGCGGGTAACAATACCTGATAATAACTCTTTTTTGTGCTCAACCGGCGCACCAGCTGCAAACAGCTCATACATGCGGACAATCACACACACGTTTTTACCGGCCGAGAAAGGGCAGGCTAATTTTCTGTTACCCATACTTAATTATAGCATTAATACACCATTTACGGTTAAAGTACAGCAGTACAGTTCAGGTGCTTTCAGCCCTTTAATCACTATTAACAATGTAACTTGTTTGCCCAATCAAATAACAGTATTGAGAGGAAATGTGTTTGCTTCAGGTATTCCTAATCAACCTACAGATTTCCAATTAACATTTGATCCGAACTGGAATATAACAAACGGTACCTTTTAATTTAAAGCGATGAAAAGATATATATACTTTATGCCGGTGTTGATGATAATGATGCTGTTTTCATGTAAAAAGGAGCACTCCAATACACAACCCTTGTCAACGGATAAACATAAATACGCGGTAACATTTAATGTAAATACTTTTACACAGCAAATGGTTAGCAGCAATGGTAAATTAACCACTAATAAGCTTTCTGTAAACACTACGCCAAACTGGGCTGTATTTGATAGTGTTTATTACACTGTATTCGATTCAACTAAAAAAATTATTAAGCATAAAAGCTTCAGTGGAAGTACATTCAATTCGGGTTCTATTGCCGATTCATTAATGAAAGGCAACTACACTATAGCTATATACGCCGGAGGAGTAGGCTTTATACCGAATATAAATACGGGAATAGTAGGGTTTACCGGTGCCTATTATGGACGCCCTGAATATTCGGGTGATGATATTAATCCAACGAATTTCTGGAAAGATACTTTTGGTAAAACATTTAATTTAGCAGTTACAGGTCCTGTGGCCAATCAAAGCGTAACGCTTGAACGAATAGTTGGCCGGGTAGATATAAGGTTTACAGATAATATGCCGAATAATGCGACAAGCATCGGGATTACATACCTTAACCGGGAACCCGCTATGTACAATATGAATACCGGAGCAGTTGATACCTTTTTTAGTATATTTGATTACTTACCAACCACTTACGCCATACCTGATTCTGTAAAAAATAAACCAAATTATGTTTTTAGTTTGATTACACCGAATACTGTGAGCCCTTTTTCTTTTACAATTTCATGCGCAGGTTCAAGCCATACTTTTACAAATATCAGTGTACAGAAAAACCAGGATTTAGTACTTAGCGGTGCGTTTTTTGGAAGCGTATCTAATGCCTGGCAGATACAGGTAAACCCAGTTTGGGGGAATACCACTATCGTTCCGTTTTGACCATTGAATGATCGAAAATAGGGCTCTAAGTTTGTAAAATGTCGATATATTATCCTGATTAATGTTAGGATAATATTAATCCAATATTACTACAGAATGTTTTTTCACATTTACGGCGTTTGAGTAAAATCCTGTAAGTGAAAAAGAAAATATATTTAACGTGTTGGGCATTGTTTTTTGCCACCGGTTTATTTGCCCAGGGGCTTGATCTTAACCTGTTAAAAGATATTAATGGCCCGGTTAGCGGTGGCGATAAAACCTGGAGATTTGTTACCAAAAAAGCTATTTATGTTGATGCCGCTGTACCAGTTGGTTTGTTGGTAGCTGGTTTTGTAAACCATGACGATGATCTTAAAATTACCGGTTTACAGGCAGGAGCCTCCCTGGTAATTGCCGGCGGCTCCACTTATGTGTTAAAGAAAATATTTAACCGTACACGGCCATACATAGCACACCCAGATCTGATTACGCTGAAAGAATCGCCAGGTCCTACAGACCCTTCGTTTCCTTCCGGGCATACCGCATTTGCTTTTTCGGCGGCTACCTCTTTAAGTTTGGCTATACCCAAATGGTATGTAATAGCACCTTCGTTTTTATATGCCGGTGCTGTAGGATATTCGCGGATGTATTTAGGAGTGCATTACCCGAGCGATGTTTTAGGTGGAGCACTTGTAGGAGCAGGTTCAGCTTACCTGAGTTTTAAGGCCCAGCAATGGATCCTGGGTAAAAAGAAACATAAGACCTACCCGCAGTAGATAGTCTGAAGTTCTGAGTCTTGAGTTTTAAGTCTATAGCTCATAGGCGAAAGCACTCTTCTTTACACTTGGAACTCAAGACTTAGGACTCAGAACTTAAGACTCCAAACTACTGTCCCTTTTCCCAGGCCATTTTCATGTATTTTCTGACCTCATCGTTCAAGTCTTCTTTAAGATACATTCTGAAATAATGGTTGTGATCATTGGTGCCTGGTACCGTTTTTATTTTGGTAAAGCACAGGTTATCCTCATATATCTCCTTAAAGGGAAGCACCACATCAATAAAGTTTTTGCCTAATTGGGTAACATAGGCAAAGTTTACACGGGCGCCTATAGCGATCATGCTTTTGGTAGGATAAACTTTTATGGGTGCTATTTGCAGATATTCCGTAATGAAATGATCAAAAAGCTCCACCGTGTATTCCGACTTACCCTGCAAAAAATCGCCCAGGTTGCGCTCACGACAAGAATGTACCTGGTTGGTAGCAGAAAATTCGCGGTTACATATGGGGCATATCCACGTCATAAAAGTTATGAGTCTTAAGTCTTGAGTTGGAAGTATTAAAAATAATAGACTTAAAGATAAAGTTTTATCTTTTATACTCAGAACTCAAGACTTCAAACTTAAGACTTAGAACTTACCTCCCTGCCCAGTACGCTGTTTTTATAACTGTAGGTAAAGTAAATAACCAGGCCAGCAATCAGCCATACTAAAAAGCGGATCCAGCTATCGTAAGTTAACTGTGCCATGAGATAAAAGCAGCTTAACAAACCTAAAACCGGAATAAGAGAAAGCTTTTTAATAAACGACAATACAGTTAAACTGGTTGATAGTATAATAAACAAGAAAATAGGAAATCTTTGGTGGATGTTTTCGCCCGAGAAAAGATTCAGAAAATCGTGCCAAAAGAAAACAAGGCATATAATAAACATTACCGGGGCTATCCACTGCGAGTTGATGTAAGGTAAATGAAACTTCCCTTTAACTGCTGATTCACGTGGTAAAAGCAGTACACCACCGCAAACCAGTACAAAAGCAAATAGGGTACCTATGCTGGTTAAATCGGTAACCACTGTTAAGTTTAAAAATAGCGCCGGTATACCAACAACAAAGCCTGTAACTATGGTTGAAAATGATGGCGTATGGTATTTAGGATGTATACGTGAGAAAACTTTTGGCAACAGACCATCGCGGCTCATGCTCATCCATATCCTGGGCTGTCCCAACTGGAATATCAGCAATACGCTGGCAGTAGCTATTACCGCGCTGATAGATATCACGTAGCTGATATTATGCAATCCAACCTTAGCAAATACATAAGCCAGGGGATCGCCAACCTGCAGGTCTTTATAGCTTACCATACCAGTAAGTACCAGCGATATTAAAACATATAGCACAGTACATATCACAAGCGAGTAGATCATGCCCCTGGGAAGATCTCGCTGGGGCTTTTCGCACTCTTCGGCGGTGGTTGATATGGCATCAAAACCAATATAGGCGAAGAAAACACCTGATACACCTTTCATAACACCGCTAAAGCCGTTAGGCATAAACGGGTGCCAGTTGGCTGGCGTTACATAAAAAAAGCCAATCACTATAACTACTAATACTATGGCAATTTTTAAATAAACCATAGCGTTGGTTGCGCGTTTGGTTTCACGTATACCTATATAAACCAAATAGGTAATGATAAAAACAATAGCCAGGGCCGGCAAATTGGCTATAAACCTGAAATTACCAAAGCCAGGAGCGTTGGCCCATGCTGATGCATTAATTTTAAGTGTATCTGTAATGGCTGCAAGATCATGACCAGCCGTAAGCCGGGCAACTTCGGTATGTGCACGGAATGCCGAAAGATAATCGGTATACAGGTAACTTGGCATGTGGATGTGAAAGCCCTCCAACAGGTTTACAAAATAGGTGCTCCATGATATGGCCACAGCAATGTTACCAATGGCATATTCCATTAAAAGATCCCAGCCAATGATCCAGGCTATCAGTTCGCCGAAGGAGGCGTAAGCATAGGTATAGGCACTTCCAGCAACCGGTATGCGCGAAGCAAACTCGGCATAGCATAAGGCCGAAAAACCGCAGGTTACAGCAGTTATAACAAATAATATACTTACACCTGGCCCACCTTGAAAGGAAGCTTCGCCGATGGTTGAAAATATACCCGCGCCCACAACGGCGGCTATGCCCATGAGGGTGAGGTCTTTTACATTAAGTTCTTTTTTGAGTTGCGATGTTGCGGTTCCCGGGTGCTCACTGTCACTAAATCCACACTCCACATCATGTAATATTTTTTCTACAGATTTCTTACGAAATATACTTTTCGACATTTATTTCAGCTAATTAGTTCAACTCAAATTCAAACATAATCATTTTTTTGCATTGAATAAGTATATGCTTATTTTGCGCCATGAAGATAGGAATAAAAGATGTTTTGTACCGGATAAGGCCGTTTTTTATCCTATACCTGCTGTTGCTGTGTGTTTGTTTAGTTATCAAATTATCCTATAGCCGCGAAACTATATATTTCACCGTAAATGGCTTAAACAGGCCATGGGCAGATACCCTGGCGCCTTACGTAACCGATATTGGCGAGGGGCTCACGGCGGTGATCCTTTCCCTGGTCATTGGCCTGTTCAGTTACCGAAAGGGGTTACTGTTAGCCACAAGCTACGCGGTTACCAGTATTGTGGCACAGATATTAAAATACATTTTTGATGCTCCTAGGCCAAGGGTGTATTTTGCCAGCCAGTTAGATCATATCCACTTTGTGAAGGGTATATATATATTGGGTACGCACAGTTTCCCCTCGGGGCATACGGTTTCCATATTTTCGGCTACGGTGGTGATCACTTATTTATGTAAAAATAAACTATGGGGCATACCGGCTTTACTGGTGGCTATCTCGGTAGGCTATTCCAGAATGTACCTGAGCCAGCATTTTTTTGAGGATGTGGTAACCGGTTCGGTCATCGGCGTAATAGTTACGGTGATCTGGTTGAGTTGGTTAGATAGTAAGGCATTTATCCATACTGATAAATGGAGTAAGGGGTTGATACACACGCTACGTAAATAGATACTAGCCAAGTCATCCTGAACTTGTTTCAGGATCCCTCAGGACATTTAGCTATTATGTTGTACACCTTGCTTATGGGATGCCGAAACAAGTTCGGCATGACGGATAATAAGAAAAGGCCCGGTTTTAAAACCGGGCCTTTTCTTTATTTAGACGACTTCCTTAAATTTAAGCCGCCAATCTTTTGTTTCTGCGGACAACTACCAGCACAATAATAAGCACTATAGGTAAACCTCCATATAAAGCTACTTTGGCGCCAAAGGAAATACCCTTATCATTAGATACGTACTGGTCATGACGTTGCAGTTCGGGCGCTATTTTTAATGAGTTGCTAAACGCTTTTAATTCAGCTTTAGCTATATCCTGACGTTCTTCAGGGATCAGATATTCGATGGTATATGCAGCTTCCCGGGTATATATCAGGATAAAGCTCCTTAACTGCGGCGATTCGCCGGTAGTATTACTGTTATCCACGCGCAGCGTAAACACTTTAGCCTTTAATGAGCCAACCGTGGTATCACGCAGGTTCATGATATGACCGATACGTGATTGTTTCTGGATATCATTCACAGTATTTTTAAGCACCTCGTTCAAGTCGCGTTCTTTATCCAGTGGTTTGGTATTGGCTGGATTTTTAGCCTTGATCACTACCATATAACCCGAAGCTCCGTTTCCAGAATAGATCTGCTGGCCCAGTGTGTCTTTTTTTAAAAAATTAGCAGGTAACGATATCGTGACCAGACTATCTATCTGTACCGGTTTTAAAGCCTGGCTAAAACCCAGTGTTGCAAACAAGCATATGATTGTTATACTTAAAATTATCTTTTTCATACTTAATTTAACCTCCAAAGGAGCGGTTGGTTTAAAATAATAGTTAATAATGAACTTATTATGACAATTATCTTATTGATTATCAATTAGATATAAAGCAGTTTTTGTCTGCATGGTTAATACAAGAGTTATGCCAAAGGCTATCCGGCACCTGGTTTTAAAGTGCCCTGCCTAAGCTGGCGACTGACGGATAACGCTGTTACAGAGTATGATGAGTATAAACATATCCCACTGCGCCGGGAAGAATTTGGCGATGATTGATTTGTATTAAAAACAATACACTTTGGGTTGTTTGTAAATAAAAAAAAGCCCTTTTGTTTGGAAGGGGGCTTTGGTGTAGCCCACTTTCAGGGCATCCAAATATATGTTGCGTATTCAGCAAAGTATTGTTTTTTATCGTTAAACCTACTGTGGAGGTTAAAATGCTTCACTGATCCTGAAATTAATAATATATCTTTAGCAACATAAACTTTATCAACTACAACAAGTATGCGAACTATTAAATTATTTATTGTATTAACCGTAGCTTTCGGGGTATTAACCTTTTCTTCTTGCAAAAAGAGCAAAGAGGATACTAATGTTTCTTATTATATTACTGCTGATATTGACGGAAAGGCAATCTCTTTTAATACCAATGCAACAGCTACTGTCGCCAGTGTTGAGGGGCACCCTTTCACTATCATTACTGGCACAGCAAAGGACGGAACAAACTTATCTATCACCTTATCAGGTACCACAACTGCAGGAAAAACTTATAGTGATGCAGCAATAAACGACGATGATAAACCTTTAATTTTATTCACACCTCCAGGAAATGATGCCGACAGTTTTCTGAACAATGATGATGATGCATCTAACCTGCCCAGTGTTACTATAACCTCGATAAGCTCCGGTAAAATTATCGGCACATTTAAAGGTTGGGTAGAGGGGGGTATTGCGTTGGGAGGAAGCAATGACCTTCCTAAAAAACTAATAACGAATGGGAAATTCAGCTTAAATTATTCCAAATAAAAATATTTACGATCAGGTTAGTAAAAAGGCTGTATTCTAAATAAAGATACAGCCTTTTGCTTGCATTGCTTGGAAGGGTATCAAGCTTCCATATTCATCATAATCTATCCATTTCGGCCTTTACAAATTCGGCCAGTTCTTTTACGTAAGCCGCGCTGAAATCAAATTTGATACCCGCGGTTTCATAAATTTCTTTAATGGTTTTGGTATAACCCAATTTCAAGGCATCCAAATATTGCTGCAAACCTTTTTCGGGGTTTTCCTTATAATTTTTCCATACAGCTATAGCGCCTAACTGGGCCATCCCATATTCGATATAGTAAAAGGGAACTTCAAAAATATGCAGTTGTTTTTGCCACAGGTTGGCTTCGGCATCAGGATGTTCGCTCCAGTCAACAAAGCCGGCGCCAAATGGCTCATAGATATCCATCCAGGCTGTTTTACGGTCTTCGTCTGTATGATTTGGATTGGTGTAGATCCAGTGCTGAAACTGATCAACAACAGCTACCCATGGCAGTGTTTTCAATACGTCGAACAGCTGGTCGCGTTTGGCGCGTTTCAGGTCTTCCTCATTATCAAAAAACACATCCCAGTTATCCATAGAGATCAACTCCATCGACATGGAGGCCAGCTCGGCAACTTCCGACGGACAATGTTTAAAATCATTCAGTTCCAGGTCGGCAGTTAAAAAAGTATGCACCGCGTGACCGCCTTCATGCACCATGGTGGTCAGATCGCGGAAAGTATTGGCTGAGTTCATGAAGATGAATGGTGCACCTGTTTCAGACAGTGGATAGTTGTAACCACCCGGTGCTTTACCCATGCGGCTCTCTACATCAAACAGGTTATTATCCTTCATGATCTCCAAACGCTCGCCGAGGTAACGGTTGATATTGCTGAAGCACTGGATTGATTTTTCGATGAGCTCATTACCGCTGTTAAACGGTTTTAGTGCCGGTTTGCCCGATATATCCACATCCATATCCCATGGTTTTAACTCGGGAAGGTCAAGGGCTGCTTTACGTTTCGCGGCCTGTTCGCGTAGGACGGGTACAATTTCGGTTTCGATAGCAGCATGGAAGGCATAGCAGTCCTGCGGGGTATAATCAAACCTGCCCAGGGCCTGGAACATATAATCCCTGAAATTTTCAAAGCCGGCGTTGGTAGCTACTGTGTGTCTTAACTTACGCAGATGATCAAACAGTTCGTTCAACTGATCTTTATCTTGCAGGCGGCGTTTGGTTATCTTTTCCCAAACCTCGTGACGTTTTACACGGTCGGTACCTTTTAAAAATACGGAGGCTTGCTCTAAGGTAAACTCCTTGTCATCGATATGAACCGACATCGCCCCGGTGATCGACTGGTATTTTTGCTGTTCAACCTGGATCTCGGTTTGTACCGGGATGTTCTCTTCCCTGAATAGTTCGAGAGCCTTTTTTACAGCACGTAAAAAGATAAAATATTTTTCGCCGTCAAGTTGGTTGACATATGGGCTGGCAACCAGCTTTTTATTGAGTTCGTTACCATAAGGGGCAACTTTAGGCTCAATTTCGGTAGCAAAGTACTGGAAGTTTTGTAACAGTTCTTCACTGGCCGTATCGCAGGTCATGCGGATATAGCGCCAGGCAAAATCTTCTTCCAAAGCGGCTTCCAGCTCGCTTTTATCATGCAGCCATTTTTCAAGCTCCTGAACGGAATTGATGGGGCGGTTAAGCAGTTCTTTATAAATAGGTTCCAGGTTTTCCCACTTCATTTCGAGTGTAGCCGGGATGTATGTTCTTGTTTTTTTGTGGATCATAATTTATGAATATGCAGATATGCGTATGTGCAAATATGCAGATTAGTCGGGAAGTTAGAAAGACCGGAAAGCGGGGAAAATTTGCATTTCTCCGCTTTCTGATCAATAACTTAAAATCATTTAAACAGGAATCGAAAATAAAGGAATATTTAAACCCGAGGCCATGATCCGTGTTTTGCTACGGTGTACCATGGAGCCCCAGAACCCGTGCTGCTCCGGAACCATGATTAAAAGATCGGCGCCGAATTTTTTGATCTCGTTGGCTATGCCGTCAATAATAGAGTCGGATTTAACGTTTTTGTAATAATAATCAATACCTTCCAGGCCGTCGTCGATGCGATTTAACGCGCGTGCATCTCCGCCTGCTTCCTGCAGTTCTTCCACGGTTTGATTGATCAAAAGCACTTCGATCTCGGCCTTGGTAACCAAAGCAACATCTTTAACCTGGGCCAGGATCTCCTCAGAAACCCCGTTCAGTACATCGCAGGCAAAAAGTACCTTTTTAGGAACACTGAACTTTGCCTTAGCAGGAACAGCCAATACAGGGGTTCGCAGTTTTTTGATGATTGATGTAGTGGTATTTCCCAAAAGCTCCTGCTCCAATGATTTTTCTTCCATTCCCATCACAATAAATTCCGGCTGATATTCGGCAACTATTTCCTTAATGGCATTGTCTATAAAAGAGAAGGTAGCTCTGGCTACTGTTTCGATGCCGTATTCGTCGGCCAGTAATAATGCTTTTGACTCCAGGAGCAGCCTGTTGGCTTCTATCATTTCTTCCACGTGCTGGGCCGAAAGGCGCGCGTTCTCCACATGTACGGAGACACTGAAGTCGTTCAGTAAAATTAATTTATGATGGTTTAAACGGGCTATTCCAGCGGCCCAGGTAACGGCGTTTTCGGCCAGATCTGTATAATTGGTTGCAGCTAATATGGTTTTCATAATATAAGGATGAAATTATAAAGGTTGAAATTAGCTGCAATTATGACATCAATTGTTATCCCAAGGTAAATATTGCGGAATACAACATCGGGATCATTAGGAGGATGCCTTATACAAGGTTTTTGACATCTCCCGGATACCATCCTCATAACTGGTGGTTTTAAAATTAAAGGCTTTTTCAAATTTGCTGGAATTAAAAATGTAATCGTGATCATATTGATAATACATTTCTACCGTGCCCATTACAGTTTTGTTAAAAAGGCCATATGCCCAGAGCAGGAATTTATTAACCGCGAAAAATTTTGGTTTCACCTTGTAAATACGGGCGGCAAGTTCAATAAATTGTTGCCCGGTTATGGCGGGTGCGGTTGGCATATGCCATACCTGGTTATCACTTTCGGGATGTTGCCCCAGCAGGAACATCGCTTTGCCGGCATCGGGGATATAGGTGAAGCTGTGCAGGGTTTTGGCTTTGCCTATCCATTGTGCGCTCAGTTTTTTTGAAAAGCGCTCCAGCACCATCATATCAAAAAAGGCATTCATAGAATTGGTGGCGTAGAAATCGGCTCCACGGGCAATGCTGGCCCTGATGTTGCCTGCTTTAACCTCGGCCATTAAGGTGTTGGCAACGCCTGCACGTATCTCGCCTTTAACACTGCTGGGGTGGTAAGGGGTATCCTCGGTCATGGCGCCATTAACCAGGCCATAGCTGTAAACGTTATCAAAAAATATCAAGCGTGCATTTGTTGCTTTGGCTACATTGATCACATTTTGAATAATTACAGGCCATTGCTGTCTCCATATCTCTTTGTCGTAAACTAAACCTGCGCAAAGGTATATGACTGTTGAACCTAAGGATGCCTGCAATATTTCGTCGTAATTTAACAGATCGGCTTTTTGCCAGGTTACGTTAGTCGCTTCTATTTGTACGGGTTTGCGACTTACCAAACGTACAGTATCATTATTGTTGATCAGTTCCTGGGTGAGGGCGTTGGCTACCGGGCCACCGGCTCCTAATATAGTATGCATATGTTTTCTTGTTTTGTGTATAACAAAGGTAGCCGCCCTTTGTAAATCAAAACGTTAACTTAAGATAAGAATTTGGGAGATTTCGGAATTGGGATGTTATTTTGATTTCGGAATTGGGAATTTCGATTTCGGATTTAGAAAGTGGCTTTCGGCTTTAGACTTCTGGCTTTCAGCTTAATCAAGCGCTTATCTTCATGATCCTTCTGCGGATGCGGGACAGTGAAACGGGGGTTATGCCTAAAAAGTTGGCGATATAATGTTGTGGGATGCGTTGTAAAACTTCGCCGCCGGTTTCCAGTAATTTATGATAACGTTCTTCCGGGGTTTGGGTAACGAAGGATGCCACACGGTCTTCATAGCAGATCAGGTAATGTTCGGCTACTAAGCGACCAAAACGTTCCATTTTCTTCCCGATTTGCTCATGATCATAAATTTGCTGCATGGCATTATAACTCAGGGTCACAAATTGGGTATCCTCCAGCGTTTGTATATAGCTGATGGTAGGCTGACGGGTTAAAAAACTTTTGTATGAGCTAACGAATTCATTTTCAAAGCTGAAGTAGCCGGTAATTTCTTCGCCGTCTTTAATGTGAAAAAAACGTACCGATCCTTTTACAACCAAACCGATATGGTTGCACACTTTACCGGGCTCTGCAAAGTTTTTCTTTTTCTTAAGCGTGCTTACCTCCAGGTAGGGTATCAAGATCTGCCATTCCGTTTCATTTAAAGGAACGAACACACTGATATGCTCCCTGAATTGGTTAAGCGCGGTTAATGTATCCATACCCTGTCTAACAGAAATAATGCGGCAAATACCACGCTGGCAATGCCGTTGGTGGTCATGAAAGCAAAATTTACACGGCTCAGATCATTTGGTTTTACCAGCAGGTGCTGATAAATAAGCATGGCACAAAAGAATGCGATACCTGTATAATATAAGAAACCTACATGTGTAAAGAATACCGGCATAATAATAAAGGTTGCCGAAAGCACATGTAAAAAGGTGGACAATCTTAAAGCGTTTACTTTACCCAAGTATGCCGGGATGGAGTGCAGTTTGAGGCTGCGGTCAAAATCTTCATCCTGCAGGGCGTAAATAATATCAAAGCCACTCACCCAGCATAAAACCGAAAGCGAGAAGAATAAAGGTGTTAAGGCGAAGGCTCCGGTCACTACCAGGTAAGCGCCGATAGGAGCCAATGATAAACCCAAACCCAATACCAAATGGCAAAGCGCTGTAAAGCGTTTGGTAGCGCTATAACCCATCACTACAAATAAAGCCACTGGCGACAGATAAAAGCACAAGGGGTTGATAAACCAGGTAGCCGCGATAAATAGCGCGCAGTTAACCAGCGTAAAAGTTAAAGCCGCCGGGGCACTGATACGACCCGAAGGTATATCGCGCTGTTTGGTGCGCGGGTTTTGCGCGTCGATATCCCTGTCCAGATAGCGGTTAAAGGCCATGGCCGAGTTGCGGGCAAATACCATGCACAGTACCATCAGCACCAGTTTACGCCAGTCGAACTGATGTTGTGTAGTGGTAACCGCCAAAAAGAAGCCAATAAAGGCAAATGGCAT
The DNA here is from genome assembly GCF_059567985.1 of Mucilaginibacter sp. BGA-UO-ETr-C110. Classification (NCBI taxonomy): domain Bacteria; kingdom Pseudomonadati; phylum Bacteroidota; class Sphingobacteriia; order Sphingobacteriales; family Sphingobacteriaceae; genus Mucilaginibacter; species Mucilaginibacter sp. BGA-UO-ETr-C110. The sequence goes on along the minus strand of NZ_JCAQPB010000002.1, from coordinate 3,919,602 downwards.
AGCAAAAATGGTATGTGCAAATGTTACTAATGATAAGTACTTTTTCATGTTTTAAATATGCTCCCCTCTTGAGAGGGGTAAGGGGTGTGTTCTACAATATGTTTTTTACTTTATGCTCCCCTCTTGAGAGGGGTAAGGGGTGTGTTCTACAACATACCTTTCAATCGTTCTTAAAACGTTAACGATATCTTTTCGTACCTCATTCTCACTAAAACGAATCACCGTTAATTTGTATTTGGCAAGTTCGTGATCTCTTAATTCATCAGCTTTAACCTTTTCTTCATGATTATGATAATGACCATCAATTTCAATTACCAAATTTAGCTCACTACAATAAAAATCTACAATATAACTTAGTAGAGGCTTTTGACGATGGAAATCATATTCAAAGTATTGCTTGCTTTTTAGCTCTTTCCAAAGTAATATTTCACCTAATGTGCTTTCATTTCTCAGCTTGCGGGCTAAGTCTTTTAGTTTAGGGTTGTATGGAATAATGGTACGTGGCATAAAATAGCTTTTCTATTAAATACTTTTATGTTTCATAACACACCCCTTCCACCCCGCTATCCATCGCTCCCCCTCTCAAGAGGGGAATTAAAAAATGGCACTACAAAATCCTTATTAATAGTATCTATAAAAGCTAGTATCTCCTCGCGACCCAGATGGGTTTCTGATGAGGTAACAAAATAATGTGGTGCTTCTTCAAAAGTAGCTAACATAGCTTTTTTAAATTTAGCGATATTCTGATCTGTCTTGACACTTGATTGCTTATCAGCCTTAGTAAATATCAGTACAAATGATAAACCTTTTTCGCCAAGCCAGTTACAAAACTCCAGGTCGATCTTTTGCGGCTCCAGGCGACTGTCGATCAATACCATTACACATTGCAGGCTTTCGCGCTTATCCAGATAGGTGTGGATGAATTTGCTCCAGTTGGCTTTATTGGTTTTGGAGGCCCTTGCATAGCCATAGCCCGGCAAATCTACAATATACCAGCTCTCATTGATATAAAAATGGTTAATGAGCTGAGTTTTACCAGGTGTTTGCGATGTTTTGGCCAATCCCTTTTTTGCCGTAAGCATATTAATCAATGACGACTTACCCACGTTTGAGCGGCCGATAAAAGCATATTCGGGCTTTACCGGTGGTGGTAGTTTGGAGATCTGGGTATTGCTGCAAATAAATTCGGCCGATTTAACAATCATGCTGCAAAGGTAATTATTTTTAATTGCGCGTTGATGAGCTTTAAAGTTGCTTAGGTTTGTGTTAACATACCCCGATTAACTTGTTTTACAATACCTCAACAATTGTAATTGCAATAATAAGTAAATTTAATGTTTAAACATGTATTATAATGAGCGATTATAAAATTCCTGCCCAAACACGTATAGGTCATGTACATTTAAAGGTGAGCGATCTGCAGCGGTCGCTTGATTTTTATTGCGGCTTGCTGGGTTTTGAAAAGATGGCTGCTTATGGCGACCAGGCTGCTTTTATATCTGCCGGAGGGTACCACCATCACATCGGCCTGAATACCTGGCAAAGCAAAGGGGCGCCACCGGCACCTGAATATGCACCTGGTTTGTTTCATACCGCCATTTTGTACCCGGAGCGGAAAGACCTGGCAGTGGCATTGCAACGGCTGATCGATGCCAAATACCAGATCACCGGTGCATCAGACCATGGCGTATCCGAAGCTATTTATTTGGATGATCCCGATCAAAACGGTGTTGAATTGTATTGGGACAGACCCAAAGAACAATGGCCGATGGATGAGAACGGTAATTTGGGCATGTACACCCGCAGACTGGATATAGAAGGGTTACTGGGATTGCTCAACTAATTAAACTATCATGCAAAGGTGCAGTTGATGAGGGAACTGCACCTTTGTATAGTACGCAACTTATTTGGCATTTTTTTGATTATAATCCTGTATGGCGGTTACTAACCCTTCCCATTTCATGGGCATGTAAGTTGCTTTTTTTGCCATACTTAGCATTCTCGCAGCTAAACCCTTTTTTGCAGATATCGGTTCATTGCCGTATTCGCCCTTTTTGTATTTTTCCAGTACTTCCGGGGTGTCTTCAAAATATTTCTCCAGATTGGAGTCAAATATATTGTCGTATTTGCCCTGGTTGTCTTTCTGAACTAAAAACTTCCAGTGCTTAAGCTTGTCATCATGGTCGCGTTTAATTTGCTCCTTTATAGATTCTTCAGAACCTATAAAGGTATCTTGTGGATAAGGATAAAATCTGTAAGCGTTGATTCTTCCTGTAACCAATATTTCCAACATGTGATAGTTTGATCCAAGACTTTTCGATTGCAAATTTTGTAGATCAACATAATGGATCTTGGTGAATGTACGATCTCCAATTTTATAATATTTAAGTTCGTCAGCATTGTATTTTTTTTCCTTTACTCCTTTTTCTGATTTTGCGACAACGGCTGCGGAATCTTTAAGATAAATACAATGTTGGTTTGACCAAGGGTCTTCAGGATCCATAGAAATGAGTCCGCTTATGCGTGTTCCGTCATTTAATATCGCGAAACCGGGTTGGTAGGTGGCTTGTGCTTTTGCGCTGAATACAGCTAACAAACATAAGCAGATCAGAATTAAGGGGGACTTTTTCATGATAAGGCTAAGTTTTGTTTAGGGCCACAAGGTACAGATATACATTGATATGGCCTTCTAAAAAATAAAAGAGCGGGCATTGCCCGCTCTTTTATTTTTTAGGTGAGTATATTATAGCTCCCTTATCTTAATATCTTTATTTTTTTTCCCCGAACCACCGTTACGTGGTGACTATTGTTTTTTTTGTTACTTCAAATATTTATCCAGTTCCGTATAAAGCTTATCCGCATCGCTTGGTCTTTCAGCATCCGCTACAGCAACATTGCCGGTTTTATCCACAATCAAATAATGAGGCATCTGTACATTTGCGCTATTGTTATTTAATGCATCACGATACAGTTTATTATATTCATCATATTCCAAAAACAAATGGTAGCCGTCAATTTTATGCTGGGCAATTTGTTTCTTCCATAAATACCGGGTGCCATTGGCCACGTACAAATAGGCTATCCCATCGTTGTTTTTATAATGTTCTTTTATCGGGTGGGTGAAATTATCAAACTCAATAAGGCATGGGCCACAGGTAGTTCCCCAAAAATCAACATAAACCACCTTGCCTTTAAAGTTTTTATTAATGATGCTTTTAAAAGATGTTTCGCCTGCATCAACCGTAATAAATTTTGCGCCCGGTTGGGTATTTATAGCCATAGCTAAAGCTATTTTAGCTAGCATAAAAACAACCGCTAAGCCTATAATTGGTAAAGAGGGTTTTAAAAATGATGCTTTTTCGGTTTTGGCGTACTGTCTTAACAGGTAGATCCCAACTAATAAAAGAATAAGGCTAACACCTCCCTTTAAAGCAGAAAGCTGTATTATGCTTTTATTTTTTTCAAATATGGTATCTAACATTCCGGCCTTTTGTTCCCTGCTAACGTTCGCAAAATTTTGTACAACCTCAATAATAGGTTCTCTTACCTCTTTTTGCCAGGCCACATAGTGTTCGCTCATATCCAGAATCAACATCGGGATAACGGCTAATAATATGGCACCCACCCAAAAATATCTTGATTTGATCATAGCCTGTTACAACTCCCTTATCTTAATATCCTTAAAATAGGCTTTGTGACCATGGTCCTGCAAGGCTATCAGGCCGGTTTTGGCATTGCCATAGTCTGGATGATCTTTCCATTTGCCTTCGGCTTTTTTCTTTTGCCAGTCGGCATCCCAGGCGGTAAATTCTAAAATTTTAGCGCCATTGAGCCAATGTTCTACATGCCCTTTGTTGAAAACAATTTTGCTGGTGTTCCATTCGCCAACGGGCATGATCTTCTTTTTATCGTTGGGCAGATGCATGGCATAATCGCAACCTGTTTTTTGCCAGTCTTCCAGTTTATCGGGCCAGCCATTATCGTCAATGATCTGGTATTCGGGGCCGGTAACGTAGGTCGCATCAAATTTAGGGTCTTCAACCACATGGTATAATACGCCGCTGTTGCTGCCTTTGTCAATTTTCCATTGCCAGGAGAGTTCGAAATTGGCGTAACTTTTATCGGTAACAATATCACCACCGGTATCGCCCTGGGCAGCGCCCAGGCATACCAGTGCGCCATCAACAATGGTCCAGTTTTTTACGGGGCCTTTTTTGTTAAAGCCATGCCAGCCTTTCAGGCTTTTGCCGTCAAACAAACTTACCCAGCCACCTTTGGGTGTAAGCTTTTTTACAGGTGCAGGGCCATTTACCGGGATACCCGAAGTTTGCACACAAACCAGGCCTGCCGCGGCCAATATCAAACCAAATTTTTTTATTTGTTGTTTCATGTTTATTCAGTGTAATGTTCATAGTTGATGGTTCATGGATCATAGTTGATAGATCATAGTTAATTGAGCTTTTACCATGAACCAGGAACTAACACGATCTATGAACCATTAACTATTTACTTTTTAATCAATTGCATTTTTTCAGGATCCCAGAACATAGGGCTGTTGTTGTAATAACTATCGTTGCACAACAGGGCAGGAGCCGCCGCGCGATAGCCAAAAATGGCGTCCTCAGTTACTTTACCGTTATTACGGATCGCATTAAAAAAGTTATTCATGTGATCATATGGGCCACCTTTATATCCCTTTTCGGCATCATAAACAATCTCTTCGGGTGGTACCATCTTTTTACGCTCAGCATAACCACTGCCTGCTTTTTTTAGTTTATCCAGGTAAAATGGATCGTCGGAACCAAAGGTCTTGTTCCGTTTCAGCGTTACTTTATCCCAGGTGATATCCATGGAGCCTTCGCTGCCTACCAGTTTCAGGTAAGTAGTACCGCTGGTACCATCTACAAAGTTGCAACGTAAGGATAGGTTAAAGGCAGGGTGAGCCGCCGATTTACCATAGTCAAATGTACCTAATAACACGTCAGGTACTTCGCGGCCGTCATTCCAGAAACGGAGCCCGCCCGCTGCATAGATCTTATTGGGGCCAACAGAATCGGTGATAAAGTGCAGACTGGAGAACAGGTGTACAAAAAGGTCACCAGCCATGCCGGTGCCATAATCGGTATAATTGCGCCAGCGAAAAAAGCGTTTGGAATCATAATCGCGCTTTTTGGTATTGCTGATGTAAGTTTCCCAATCAACTGTTTGTGCAGATGCATCATCAGGAATGGGGTATTGCCAAACTTCCAGCGGCTCACGGCGAGCCCAGAAACCTTCGGCATAGTTTAACTCCCCAATAGCGCCACTTTTTAATAGTTCGTGTGCTTTCTCGTTACCTAATGATGATACACCCTGGCTGCCCACCTGGAAAATTTTACCGGTTTCTTTTTGAGCCTTAATTACAGCAGGGCCTTCGCTAATACCATGTACCATAGGTTTTTCGCAATACACGTGTTTACCCGCGTGCATGGCATCAACAGATATTTGCTGGTGCCAGTGATCGGGTGTGCCAATAATTACCGCGTCGATATCTTTGCGGTTCAGTATCTCTTTATAAACTTTTGTGGTAAAAATATCGGCGCCCCAACGGGTTTTGGCATCTTTAAGGCGACCATCATAGAGGTCGCAAACGGCCACCAGCTTTATGCCCGGAATTTGCAGGGCCACAATGGCATCCTGCGTACCCATCCCACCAGCTCCTATCAACGCGATGTTGATCTGGTCGTTTAGGCTGTACCCTAAGGGTCTTTTCAGTATGGAAAAAGGTTTTAGCGGATGGTCAGCAGCAAACACGCTGGTACCCGCGGCAACGGCAGCTGTGGTGGTGGCTAATTTTTTAATAAAGCTACGGCGCGACGATTCTTGTTTTTCTTTCATAGATCAGGAAATGAATTTTATAACAATAATTAATTTAAAGAGCACTAACGAACGCTGGTTATACTTTTAAGGAGAATAAACCTGTTCACTTATTTTGGTAATAATTGGTTTTTAAAATTAATGAATTGACTTGATAGTTCATAGTTTGTGGTTCATGGATCATAGTTAATAGTTCATAGACCGTAGTTGATGGTTCATTGATCATAGAAAAGAAGAAGAAAAATGTAATCATCAACCAATTAGCAGCTACCATGAACTATGATCTATGAACCATTAACTAATAAGCATACAATCACTATCTTTGCCATCAAATACAAATGAGCAAAACTATAACACCCTACCACGATCAGCAGGCCACCAAAAAAGAGCAGGTGGCCGATATGTTCAATAATATATCCAAAACTTATGATTTCCTTAATCACTTCATGTCATTGGGGATCGATATCATCTGGCGCAAAAAGGCTATCAACGAATTAAAAAAAGATAAACCCAAACTGATACTGGATGTGGCCACCGGTACCGGCGATTTCGCGTTTGAGGCTTTAAAAGCGCTTAACCCCGAAAAAATAATTGGTGTTGATATTTCGCGCGGAATGCTTGATATTGCCGAACAGAAGATACAAAAACGTAACCTTAGCGACAAATTTGAAGTAAAACTGGGTGATTCGGAAAAGTTGCCTTTTGAGGCTGATGAGTTTGATGCGGTTACCGTAGCTTATGGCGTGCGTAATTTTGAAAACCTGGAAAAAGGCCTGGCCGATATACAAAGAGTATTAAGACCAGGGGGAAAAGCGGTGGTACTGGAATTTTCAAAACCGCGTGTGTTCCCGGTAAAACAGTTGTATAATTTTTATTTCAATTATATTACACCTGGTATTGGTAAACTGTTTAGTAAGGATGCAAGAGCTTATTCCTATTTGCCGGAGTCGGTAGCGGCTTTCCCGGATGGAAAAAGTTTTGTTAGCCTGATGGAAAAAGTTGGGTTTAAAAATACCAAACACCGGCCATTGTTGTTTGGCATATGTTCTATATATACAGGCATTAAATAAAATGAATTTAAAAGGGTACCTGGTTATATTTATACTGATGTGTTGCAGCAAATTAATGTTTGCACAAGACAGGGTACCGGCATGGGGCGGCGGGGCCGATCTGCAGGATTTTAGCTTTGGTTTTAGTTTTACTTATGTAAGCAGCGATTTCAAGATCGTTAAAAAGCCAGACTGGCGCACTCCGTTTACCAATCCTGATAATGGCCAGTTTTTAACCAGTCCTTTAAATAGTATCAGTTCTAAAAGCACACCCGGCTTCGCGGTTGGCTTTGTTACCCGTTATAGCTTAACCGACCACCTGGAAGTGCGTTTTACGCCATCATTGGTTTTTGCGGATAGGGCTTTGACTTATACCTATCAAGACCCTGCTCAAAACCCGGATGTAACTAAGAGGGTTCAAACAACCACGGTTGATGCCCCTTTGTCGTTTAAACTAAAATCAGACAGGTTAGGTAATTTCAGAGCCTATATGCTGGGAGGGGTTAAGTATTCCCATTCTATCGCGGCAAAAAAGAATGATGCTAACTTTGACCTGATGGATAAGCTGGTTAAAAATGTGAGTGGTTACGGATCATATGAAGCCGGTTTAGGCTGCGATATCTACTTTGAATTTTTTAAACTTTCGCCCGAGATCAAGATCTCCAACTCCTTTGGCAATGTGTTGCTTCCTGAAAATCAACCATTCTCGGCTCCTATCAGTAAATTGTCGCTGCATACTATTATGTTCAGCTTGTTTTTTGAATGACCCCCTCTAAATCTCCCCCAAAGGAGGAGACTTTCCCTGGTTGTTCAAGCCCTCTCCTTTGGAGAGAGTTGGGTGAGGCACTTTCATTACCCCTGCCCGACAATAGTTTAAAGTAAAAAACATAATTTCGCCGCAATAGTTATCTACGTACCATGACTAAAATTGCATTGATTACAGGAGCTACCGCCGGTATTGGCGAGGCTTGCGCACATGTATTTGCCCGCGAAGGCTATAATTTGATATTGACCGGTCGCCGGCTTGACCGCCTGGAAAAGGTAGCTCACCATTTAAATGATAAATATAATGTGGAGGTTGCGGTATCATCATTTGATGTACGCAACCGGGAACAGGTAGTCGAAAACCTGGAAGGCTTACCTGCCGAATGGAAAAAGGTTAATGTATTGATCAATAACGCCGGACTAAGCCAGGGACTTGATCCTATACAAAATGGCAGCTATGATGATTGGGATTCCATGATTGATACCAATGTAAAAGGCCTGCTTTATGTAAGTCGCGTAGTATCCAACTGGATGATCGGTAACGGATATGGCCATATCATAAACCTGGGCTCTATAGCGGGCAAAGAGGTATATGCCAATGGTAATGTATATTGTGCTACCAAACACGCAGTTGATGCCTTAAATAAAGGGATGCGTATTGATCTGTTATCGCATGGTATAAAGGTTACAGCTGTACATCCCGGAGCTGTGGAGACGGAATTTTCAGAGGTCCGTTTTAAAGGAGATAAAGAGAGGGCCAAAAAGGTATATGAAGGTTTTGAGCCGCTTGCCGCTGATGATATTGCCGAAACCATCTGGTTTGTTGCATCGCGCCCGGCGCATGTGAACATTAACGATCTGGTGATTATGCCAACCGCACAAGCTACAGCAGGTAATATATTCAGAAAATAAGAGGTTAAATGTGCAGATGTGCAAATTTCAGATGTGCAGATGATGAAATAATAATACTATTTTCACAAATCACTAATTCAAAACGCAATAATTCACTAATTATAAAATGTCATTAATAAATCAAATAGACCAGGACATTAAGCTGGCTATGCTGGCCAAACAGGCCGATCGTTTAAGAGGGCTCCGTGCTATAAAATCAGCTTTGTTATTGGCTAAAACTGAAAAAGGGGCGGCTGAGGAGCTTACTGCCGAGGCAGAGATCAAGGTACTTCAAAGGTTGATCAAACAGCGTAAAGAATCGGCGGATATCTATAAAACACAAAACCGCGAAGATCTTTATGAGATTGAAATAGAAGAAATGAAGGTGATAGAGCCGTATTTACCTCAACAAATGACCCGTTTTGAAATTGAAGGTTATCTGCAGGAACTGATCAGCAGGTTGGGCGCAACATCAACCAGTGATATGGGAAAAGTGATGGGAGCCGCCAATAAAGAGCTTGCCGGTAAGGCCGATGGTAAAACCATATCTGAAGTAGTAAGACAATTGCTGGGTTAGTCTTGGGTTTTGAGTCAATAACATGCTTTTAGGCTCTGAATTTCAAACTCAGAACCCGAGACTCAAAACTTCCGACTCAAGACTTAGAAATTTATTACTATAATTGTTGTAACTCATCCGTAATAAACTAATTTTATGGCGGAATAATAGAATTTGTACCGAATTTGATTTCGGTATAGAAAGTTTTAAAAAATTAATATTAGAATTTTATATGGATTTCGTGCTTAAAGAGGAACACGGGTTTAGTTATATAGATGAGGGCGAAGGTGAGGTGTTGTTGTTATTACATGGTTTAATGGGGGCGCTGAGCAATTGGGAAGAAGTTGTTGAAGAGTTCAAGTCAGAATATCGTGTTATTATACCTATACTTCCAATTTACGATATGCCTCTTTTAACCACAGGTGTAAAGAGTCTTTCAAAATTTGTACATAAATTTATAAAGTTTAAACAGTTAAGTAATATAACGGTACTTGGTAATTCATTGGGCGGGCACGTAGCTTTGATTTATGTTTTAGCTCACCCCGAAAATATTAAAGCCATGGTATTAACCGGTAGTTCCGGTTTATACGAAAATGCGTTTGGGGGCTCGTTCCCACGGCGCGAGAGCATTGATTTTGTAAGGGAAAAAGTGCAATATACTTTTTATGACCCTGTTGTGGCAACCGATGAGCTGGTTAATGACGTATATAAGTTAATTAACGACAGGCACAGTGTGGTAAGGCTGCTGGCTATGGCAAAATCGGCTATCCGGCACAACATGAAGAAAGATCTGCATAAAATGGATCTTCCGGTATGTTTGATATGGGGTAAGGATGATAAAATAACGCCGCCCGAGGTGGCTTTAGAGTTTAATGAATTTTTGCCTAATGCCGAATTACATTGGATAGATAAATGCGGACATGCGCCGATGATGGAGCGCCCGCAGGAATTTAACAGGTTGTTAACTGGATTTTTGGAAAAACTAAAAATTTAATATCATGGTAGCAATTGAACTGATGGCAGGTGCTATTCCGCCGGTACACACTTCTGATACGATACAGAAAGTACTTGATCGCATGGTGGAGTTCCGCCTCAGACATTTGCCTATTGTGAACGAAGAACAGTTTTTGGGCCTGGTAGCCGAGGATGACCTGGTAGGCGAGAGCGATTACCAGACTGCTATTGGGGCGCTGGCTTTATCGCAGGTAAACCCATATGTGCTCGAAGATCAGCATATATATGATGTGATACGCATGTTTTATGAGCGACAGCTTACTGCTATCCCGGTGCTTGATGCTAAACGAAACTATCTTGGTTTGATATCCGTCAATGCTATCACAGAATATTTTGCAAAGATCACCGCGGTAGCTGAGCCGGGTGGTATCATCGTATTGGAGATTGGTAATAAAAATAACTCGCTAGCTCACATGGCACAAATTGTAGAGTCGGACAATGCCCAGATACTAAGTTCATACGTACAAACTTTTCCGGATTCCACCAAAATGGAAGTGACCCTTAAAGTAAACAAGCAGGATATTTCGGCTATAATAGCTACCTTTTTGCGTTATGAGTATGATGTAAAAGCTACTTTTAACAATACCGATAATAACGATAACGCAAAAGACCGGTACGACTCACTAATGAATTACCTTAATCTATAAAATGGAGTTAGTCCATGGACGATGGTCCATGGTCCATCGTCAAATAATAATCATAAATGAAGATAGCAGTTTACGGCAGACCCTTTAATGATCCGTCTGTAATACCTTATATCCAGCAGGTATTTGATAACCTGGCACTCCACAATGTCGAGATATATGTTCATCACCAGCTCAATGAATATCTGCAGGATAAAATAAGCAGCGTAAAGTATAGCGTACTTGAAAATACCGATTCTATAAAAGGGTTTATAGATCTTTTTTTAACCCTTGGGGGTGATGGCACCCTACTTGACATGGTAACCGTGATCCGCGATTCTGGTATCCCTGTGATCGGTATCAATTTTGGTCGCCTTGGGTTTTTGGCCAGCATCAATAAAAATGACATCACAGCAGCTATACATGCAGTAGTAAATAAAGAATTTTCGCTTGACTGCCGTGAGTTGCTAACCATTGATTCAACCATGAAAATTTTTGGTGAGGATAATTTCGCCCTGAACGATGTAACCATCCATAAGCGCGACGATGCAGCCATGATCATCACCCATGTGTTTTTGAACGATGAGTTTTTAAACTCTTATTGGGGCGATGGTATTATTATATCTACCTCAACCGGATCAACTGCTTATTCATTAAGTTGCGGCGGGCCAATTATATTCCCACAGTCAAACAGTATTGTGCTAACACCGGTATCACCCCATAACCTTAATGTAAGGCCAATTATTATACCTGACAGCAGTAAACTATGTTTTGAAGTAGAGAGCCGCAGTGCCAACTATCTGGTATCATGCGATTCGCGCGTGGCCGCATTAGATCAAACTGTTAAATTTCACGTTCAAAAGGCTGATTTTCAGCTGAATTTGGTACGTTTAAATAATGAAAGTTACTTAACCACGTTAAGAAACAAATTATTATGGGGCTTAGATGCCCGTAATTACTAAATTTGCTTAATGCCCAAATTTTTAACACTTCTATTTTTTTTATTTATATCCTATCAATTGCAGGCTCAAACCTGGGAGGTTGGCGGTGCACTTGGCGGCGCAGGATATATCGGCGATCTTAACCCCAACAATCCGGTTAAAATAAGTGGCATCTCCGGTGGCTTATTTGTTGCGCGTAATTTCGATGGTTATTTTTCGGCAAAATTGAATTTTACTTACGGTAAGATCAGCGCCGATGATAGTAAATCAAACAGTCAGCAGTTCAGGGATCGTAATTTGAGTTTTAATGATCCTTTAAAAGAGTTGAGTCTTATCGGTGAGTTTAACTTTATGAACTACATCCCCGATGCAGGTCCGCATAAGTACACACCTTATATATACACGGGTGTTGGTATAACCTCTTATGCCCCACGTGCTAATTATAACGGACAATCATACGGGTTAAGACAATTAAGAACCGAAAATGAACCCACATACGGTAAAAACACTATTGTAATTCCATATGGTGTAGGTATAAAATATAATTTTAATACTAAATGGACAGTTGCCGGCGATTTGGGTTACCGCTACACTTTTACCGATTACCTGGATGATGTAAGCGGTAAATATGCCAATCCTGGTCAATTGCCAAATGACTACTCCAGGGCCCTTGCCGATCGTTCGGGTGAAGTAGGCAAACCTCAAAACGCGATAGGCTCCCAGCGTGGCGACTTTAAACCCCGTGATACTTATTTCTTTTTAGGCTTTACCATCTCCTATACCTTCGTTACCCAGCGGTGCTACTATTAGCTTGTATGGTTTATTGTGTATAAAACAAAATTATATTTTGTTTTATACACAATATCGAAATTAAATTTTACGTTTGATGTATAAACGCCAATAATTGTGGGTGTTTATTATTAACCTTAAACTTTAAGATCATGGCTGAGTTAAATCCTTCAACCCCAAAAACAGGCAGGACACACAAACGCAAAAGAATGAACCTTCGCGTTGACCTTACCGCTATGGTTGATCTGGCATTCCTGCTGATCACCTTTTTTATTATGACAACTACCCTGGCAAAACCCAAAGCGATGGATCTGACTATGCCTGATAAAACTGGAGAAACTGATGTTCCGATTCCGTCAAGCCGTAGCCTTACTGTGTGCCTGGGTAAAAATAACCAGCTCATGTATTACCTGGGCGAGTTGAAAAATCCATTCATTGCACCAGCTGTTACAGGATTTAATAAAGAAGGTATCCGTAAAGTATTGCTTGAAACCGGTAAATCGGTACTCGATAAAACCGGTAAAAGCATGATTGTACTGGTAAAACCATCCGATCATTCGGTGTACAATAACCTGGTTAACGTTTTAGACGAACTCACCATAACCAATGTGTCTACTTACGCTATTGTAGATATTGACCCACACGATACCGATATGCTCAAACAAAAAGGAATTTATTAACAATATCCGTTTTACAACTTAAAATAAGCAGATTTAAAGGCTGGGCACCATGATCATTCGATGATTTTTGATGCCTGGCCTTTAAATTTTGATTTTAAATAAGTGTAATAAATCATTACTTAACCTGTTATTTGTGTGCTTTTTGCATCATTTTAGTGCATTATTGATAATAACATTTTCTTTTCATACCGCATACTAAAAAAATACAAAGTAAGTTTTACCTTTGTACCCTGAAAAAACCGGCAATTTGAATTTTTACAATTGTATGGCCGGGTGCTATTTTTGAGGGTTGGCGTTGAACAAATATTTTATTTAGTCATAGCATTGATAAAATTAAAACACAAGCATGTCTTTTGCGGACATTCACAGAGTAGCTTTTGATAATGAACAGTATGGGATATTTGGATCAGATTGATTTGTTAAGGCTACCAAAACACGTTGCCATTATTATGGATGGCAATGGCCGTTGGGCAAAAGAAAAAGGCAAATTAAGAGTATTTGGCCATCATAACGGGGTAACTTCTGTTAGGGATGTTGTTGAAGGCGCTGATAAATTAGGTATAAAATACATAACACTCTATACATTTTCATCCGAAAACTGGAACCGGCCCAAATTGGAGGTTATGGCCATTATGGAATTAATGGTAAGCACCATTCATAAAGAAATAGCCGGTTTTATGAAAAACAACATTAAACTTAATGCCATAGGCGACCTGGATATGTTACCTGATAAATGTAACAGGGAGCTTACCGCCGCTATGGAAAAAACATCGGCAAATACCGGGGTAGTGCTTACGCTGGCATTAAGCTACAGTTCGCGTCGCGAAATTGTACGCGCGGCTAAAAATATAGCCATTAAGGTACAAAAAGGCGAATTGGAAATAACGGATATCAACGAGGATGTTTTTGAGAATAACCTCTTTACCGGTGATATGCCCGATCCTGAATTATTGATCAGAACAAGCGGTGAATACCGTATAAGTAACTATTTATTATGGCAAATTGCCTATGCTGAGTTGTATTTTACACCTAAGTTTTGGCCCGACTTTAGAAAGGAAGATTTGTACGAGGCTATACTTGATTATCAGAAACGGGAGCGCCGTTTTGGTATGACAAGTGAGCAAGTTAACTAAATTTTTACTTTTAACACTTTTTAACAACTGTATAAATTAATTTTAGCCCACTAAAATATTCGAATGTATAAATTTCTTTTTGCTATTCTTTTCTCTGTTTTTGTTACCTCCGCGTTTGCCCAGGTTTCCAATCCTCAGAGAACACCACTGACAAAATCGATACCGGCCGATAGTTTAAGTTATCTTAATCCCCGGGATTACATTATTGGAGGTATTTCTGTTAGTGGGGCAAAGTATCTGGACAAAGATATTTTGATACAACTTTCAAAATTAACCAAGGGCGACCGTATCAACCTGCCGGGCGAGCGTAATGCCGAGGTTATAAAAACATTATACTCCCAGGGCTTATTTGACGATGTACAGTTAAACATTACTAAAATTAACCAGGATACCATTTACCTGGAGATAGCTGTTTCTGAACGCCCGCGTTTATCGCGCCTGCACATTACAGGTATACGTAAAGGTGAAATTGAAGACGTACAGAAGAAACTGAATGACCGCACCGGGAAAATCGTCAACGAAAATTTAATAAATACAACAACCGCTATCATCAAAAAGCATTTTGGCGAAAAAGGCTTTTTGAACACAACCGTGAAACTTACCCAGCGTAAAGATCCGGGAGATGCCAATAGCGTGATACTGGATGTTGCTATTGATAAAAAAACCAAAGTAAAAATAAACGAAGTTGTTTTTGAAGGCAACAAGGCATTTTCATCAAAAAAACTGAAAGGCTTTTTGAAAAAGACCCGCGAAAAGAAATGGTACAACCTGTTTGGGTCTAAAAAATTCAAACAAGATAAATACGAAGAAGACAAGCAAAGTTTGGTTGAATCGATGCAAGGTAAAGGTTATCGCGATGCAGAGATCGTAAGTGATTCTGTATGGAGTCACGATGCAACTACCGTTAACGTGAAAATTAAAGTTTACGAAGGCCCTAAATATTACTTTGGTAATGTAAAATGGTCTGGTAATGCCAAATACTCTACCGAATTACTAAACAGAATACTGCACGTTAAAAAAGGTGATGTGTTTAGCGAAGATGAGCTGAACAAAAGATTGGTGGGCCCAACCCCAAGTAATGATGACGTTTCGTCATTATACCTTAATGATGGTTATTTAACCTACACCGCCGATCCGGTACAGGTTAAAGTTTACAACGATACAGTTGATTTGGACATCCGGGTTTACGAAGGCCCGCAATACACCATTAACCGCGTAAGCTTAAAAGGTAACGATGTAACCAATGATAAAGTGGTTATGCGTGAAATTCAAACCAAGCCAGGTCAAAAATTCAACAAAGAGTTATTGATCCGCAGTTCACGTGAAATTGGTCAGCTGGGTAACTTTGATGAGCAAAAAACAGAACCAAAACCGGTTAACATCAATCCGCAGGATGGTACAGTTGATTTGGTTTATAACGTGGTTGAAAAACCGTCAGATCAGATCGAGTTATCGGGTGGTTTCGGTGGTGGCCAGTTGGTGGGTACACTGGGCTTAACGTTCAACAACTTCTCGTTAAGAAATATCTTTAACCTCAAAGCATACAAACCACTGCCAAAAGGCGATGGTCAAAAACTAAGCTTACGTGGCCAGTCAAGCGGACGTACTTATCAGAACTTCTCGTTCACTTTCTCTGAGCCTTGGTTAGGTGGTAAAAAACCTATCTACTTTGCGCTGTCAGCTTATACACAAGGTAGCTCTACCGGGCAGTATTATCCTAAATCGAGCCCATTATACAATAACCTGCGTATAAACGGTGTTGGTGTTACTTTAGGTAAACGTTTAAAATGGCCAGATAACTACTTCCAGTTAAACTACTCGTTAAACGTGGATCACTATAACCTGGATAACTATACCGGTTATTTATTTACCAATGGTACTTCATACAACATTAAGTTAACCCAGGAATTAAGCCGCAACTCTATTGATGTGCCAATTTTCCCAACACAGGGTTCAAATATTAAACTTACCATACAGGCAACGCCTCCATACTCTTTATTTAATAATATCAACTATAAAATAGCAACTCCTGAGGAGCGCTATCACTTTGTGGAGTATTATAAATTTAAGTATGATGCGCAATGGTTCTCTAAACTGGTTGGTAAATTCGTACTGATGTCGCAAGTGAGGTTTGGCTTCCTGGGCATGTACAATAAAGATGTAGGCCCGTCGCCATTTGAGCGTTTCAAATTAGGTGGTGATGGAATGCAGAGTTACCAGTTTTTACAAGGTAGCGAGATCATCGGTTTAAGGGGTTATCAAAACTTCTCGATAGTACCTGAAGGTTCAACCGAAAATCAAAATACAAACACCGGTAGTACCATCTACAATAAATACACAATGGAGCTGCGTCACCCGGTAATTGCCAGCCAGTCGGCTACCATATTCTTACTGGCTTTTGCCGAAGGTGGTAACGTTTGGAATAACTTTAGTCAGTTCAATCCGTTTAACGTTAGGCGTTCAGTAGGTGTTGGCGCAAGAATATTTTTACCTATATTTGGCTTGCTTGGATTAGATTATGGCTACGGATTTGATAAAATACCAGGTCAGCCTGACGCAAACAGGGGCCAATTCCATTTTACAATTTCTCAGAGTTTATCCGGCGGATTTAATTAATTTGCATAGAGATATATGAAGAAGATAATTTTAATAGCGTTTTTAACGTTAACAGCAATTACGGGAGCTTACGCGCAACGTTTTGCTTACGTTGATTCGGAGTATATATTAAAACATATGCCCGAGTACGCGTCATCACAAAAACAGCTGGCAGCATTATCTGATCAATGGCAAAAAGAAGTGGATAGCCGTTTTCAGGAAATTGACCGCCTGTACAAAGCATACCAGGCCGACCAGGTTTTAATGACGGCCGATATGAAAAAACGCCGTGAGGCCGAAATTGTTGATAAAGAAAAAGCCGCAAAGGATTTTCAACGTCAAAAATTCGGGCCCGATGGTGAACTTTCACAAAAGAGTAACGCTTTGATTAAACCAATCCAGGATCGTGTGTCTAAAGCTGTACAAGCAATTGCCGAAGGCGATAACCTGGACATGATCTTTGATAAAAACAGCGAAGTAATTATGTTGTACGCCAATCCGCGTTATAACAGAAGTAACGACGTGATCACCAAATTAGGGCTTAAGCCCGGAGTATTTGCTAAATAAATTTTTGAATAAATAAACAGACTATTATTAAACACAGGACAAGAAAAATGAAAAAACTATTTAAAGTTGCTTTAGTTGCAGTAGGTATGTTATTTGCGGGCAACTTTGCCAATGCGCAGACTAAGATCGGGCACATTAATTTTAACCAATTAATTGACATGATGCCTGAAACTAAAACTGTGACCACTCAGATGCAGGCTTATCAAAAAACATTTATTGATCAGCTTACCAGCATGAATAATGAGTACACTACAAAAGGTCAGGAGTTTCAAAAAAATCAAGCTACTATGACCGATGCAGTGCGCACCGTAAAAGGTAACGAACTACAGGATCTGCAAAAACGTATGCAGGATTACCAAAATAACGCGCAACAACAAGTTGATGCTAAAAGACAAGAATTGGGTAAACCACTAATTGATAAAGCTACTGCTGCAGTTAATGCTGTTGCTAAAGAAAAAGGATACGCTTACGTATTGGATTCTTCACAGGTAAGTTTATTGGTATCTCCGGATGCTGATGACCTGATGGCTGCTGTAAAATTGAAATTAGGATTAAAATAAGCATCAATTATTAGTCATTTAAAAAAAAGCGTCACGTATTTACGTGACGCTTTTTTTATTTTTGTATATGAAGCGTCAACCTATAGGTATTTTCGATTCGGGCTTTGGCGGCCTTACTGTTTTCAAATCAATTATAGAGCAACTTCCAGAGTATGACTATATATACCTGGGTGATAATGCCCGGGCGCCGTATGGTAACCGCTCATTTAATACTATTCATCAGTATACCTGGGAATGCGTGCAATGGCTATTTGAACAAGGCTGCCCACTCATCATCGTGGCCTGTAATACGGCATCTGCAAAGGCCCTGCGTACTATTCAGCAGCAAGATCTCAAAAACGTTGATTCTGAGAAAAGAATACTCGGGGTGATACGCCCAACGGCCGAAGTGATAGGCAATTATAGCAACACTAAAGAAATTGGGGTATTGGGCACCAAAGGAACCGTGCAATCAGGTTCCTATCTTTTGGAGATCCAACATTTTTTTCCTGATATCAAAGTTCATCAGCAGGCTTGCCCGCTTTGGGTTCCCTTGATCGAGAACGGCGAGTACGACCAGCCCGGAGCCGATTACTTTGTGAAGTTATATCTGGATCAGATCATGACACAATCGCCTCAAATTGATACCATTTTACTGGCCTGTACTCATTACCCGCTTATACAACAAAAAATAGAGGCTAATCTGCCCGCGCATGTTAAAGTGGTGGCTCAGGGCGATATCGTTGCCAAAAGCCTGGTTGACTACCTGCAGCGCCACCCCGAAATAGAAACCAAGCTAAGCAGGAACCAAACCAAAGAATTTTTTACCACCACCGATGATACGGCCGATTTTGATCATCACGCCTCCGTATTTTTCTCGGCCCCGGTAAAATCAACTTTTATATCGGCCAATGATCTGGTAAAATGTTAAAGTAAAAAACACCATCTCAAGAAAGTGTTTAAAGCCCTCTCCTTTGGAGAGGGTTGGGTGAGGCTCTCACAATGACACCCTTTCATCACCCACAATTCCCACCAACTTAATATAACTTACCCGGCCTAAAATATTATAACATTTAGTAAGTTTGCGGTTTAAGCAAATAGACCCCCTTGAATACTTATCTCATATATTTTATTGTAGCTATTGGGTTATTTAGCTTTTCGGCCTTTTTTGCGCTGTTTGGCGTTTATGCCGAGCGTAAAATTTCGGCATTTATACAAGACAGGCTTGGCCCAACAGAAACTGGTAAGTTTGGCTCGCTCCAAACCCTGGCCGATATATTGAAAATGATCCAGAAGGAACTCATCATTCCGGCTGCTGCCGATAAATGGTTGTTTATGCTGGCACCGGCGGTAATTTTTATTGCTGTTTATATGGGTTTTGCAGCATTACCCTGGGCTCCGGGTCTTATCCCCTCGAAAATAAATCTGGGTATATATTACATTTTTGCCATCATCTCTGTGGAAACGCTGGGCATCCTGATGGCGGGTTGGGGATCAAACAACAAATATTCCATATTGGGCGCTATGCGCTCTGCCGCGCAGATCATCTCCTATGAAATACCGGCAGGTTTTGCCATTATATCGGTGGTGATGATAGCGCAAACGCTCAACCTACAGGACGTAGCCATTCAGCAGGGTATCCTGGCCGGCGAAAAAATAAAGTTCGCGGGTTTTTGGGATGTATCGGCGATAGGTGGTTTGTTTAGCTGGAACATTTTTCGGGCTCCGCATCTGATCATCGCTTTTGTGATCTATTTTATAGCCTCACTGGCCGAAAGTAACCGGGCACCTTTCGATATCCCTGAAGCAGAATCGGAACTGGTAGCAGGTTTCCATACAGAATTTACAGGCATCAGGTTTGCATTGGTATTTTTGGCCGAATATTCGATGATGTTCCTGGTATCCATGATCGGGGTTATCCTATTCTTAGGGGCCTGGAATACGCCGTTACCCAATATAGGTCCGGTACATTTAGCCACGTGGACAACAGGTATGGCCTGGGGTATTTTTTGGGTAAGTTTGAAAACCCTGGCATTGGTGGGCGTGCAAATGTGGATCAGGTGGACATTGCCCCGTTTTCGGGTCGATCAGTTGATGAACCTGTGTTGGAAAGTGCTTACACCGCTGGCCTTCGCCTGCATGCTGATATCAGGCGTGTGGAGGCTTTGGCTGATGTAGTTGGGGAGAGGCAAGAGATAAGAATCAAGAAATAAGATAAAAAATAAATAAGAAAAGAAAATCACGATAATCCCTGAATCCAATAAATCAAGGTTCAGACAAAATCAAAATCAAAAAATCAGCGAAATCAACGTAATCATACAAATCAACGGTCGATGCTTAAAAGATTAATTAACGGTTTTACTACGGCATGGAAAGGTTTAAGCCTTACCTTGAAGCATCTTTTTGCCTCTAATGCGGCCAGGAAGATCACAACCGTAAGCGACGATAATTACTTTAAACAGCTGGAAGGTACCAACACCATCCAATATCCCAAACAGCAGCTGCCTGTGCCCGAGGTGGGCCGCTATCAGCTTGATGTGGAAATGGACGATTGTATCGTATGCGACTTGTGCGCCAAGGTATGCCCTGTTAACTGTATCGATATCGAATCGATCAAGGCTACGGAAGCCATCGGACAAACATCTGATGGTACCACCAAGCGCCTTTATGCCGCCAAGTTTGATATTGATATGGCCAAGTGTATGTACTGCGGCCTGTGTACCATAGTATGCCCTACAGAGTGCATCGTGATGACCAATCAGTATGATAAAACGGTATTTCAGCTGAGCGATCTTACCTATCAGTTCTCTGACATGCCGCCGGAAGTTGCTGCCGAGAAGCGTGCTTTGTTTGAGCAGCAACAGGCCGAAAAGCAGGCAGCTAAACTGGCTGCCATGCAGAAAAAGGAGGGCGAAGCATGACCCTGGTTCGTGTACTCTTTTACTTTTTAAGTTTCATAGCCATTGCTTCGGCATTGTACGCGGCTTCCAGCAAAAACCTGGTGCGCAGCATATTTGTATTTTTTGTTACCCTGTTTTCGCTGGCAGGCTTATATGTGCTGGCCCTGGCCGATTTTGTGGCAGTAACCCAGGTGGTGATCTACGTTGGGGGAATACTGGTGCTTATCCTGTTTGCCTTTATGCTTTCGGGCAAAGAAACCCTGAACGTATTGCAAAAACAGGAAGGGAAGTTTTTTAGCATTAAAAAACTTCCAGCCATACTTTTAGCAGCGGTGTTTTTTATTGTATTGATTAATGTGCTGTTTAAGGCCGATGCTGATAACCTGCCATGGGTTAGGGATGCGATCAGTCTTAAAAATGAGATCAGCCCGAAGGATATCATGATCGATAATATCGGGGTTAATTTAATGACCCGTTACCTGTTGCCCTTTGAAGCCATATCGATCTTATTACTAGTAGCTTTGGTAGGGGCGGCCCATTTATCACGTAAGGAGGGCAAAGCATGATTACACTCACCGATTTCCTGGTAGTAAGCGCGGCCCTGTTTTGTATTGGCTTATACATGGCTGTTTCTAAACGGAACGCCATACAGATATTGATAGGTATCGAACTGATCCTGAACGCCGCTATTTTAAACCTGGTAGCTTTTGGTAAATATGATAAAGTAAACAACAGCGGACAAATATTCGCTTTGTTTGCTATTGTACTGGCCGCGGCCACAACAGCGGTGGCGCTGGCTATTATCCTGAACGTTTATCGCAGGTATAAAACCATTGATCCGAATGATATTAATAAACTGAGGGATTGAGCATGAAAGGATTGGTGGTTATAATTTTCTTACTGACCTGTACCGGTGCTTTCGCCCAAAAGCGGGATACATTTTATGTTGATGGGCCCAAAAAGAAGATGGTCATGTGCAGCGCGGTTATCGACAGCAACAGATCGTATATTACGATTAACGGGAGAGTTTACAACGGAATATTAGACAGTTTAAATACGGATAATATTATCCAGTTTAAAGTACTAAAGGCCGCTGAGGCAGTGGCGCTATTTGGAAAAAAAGGAAGGAATGGCGCCATTCAGATCTCGATGAGGGCTCCCCGTATTCCTGGCAAGCCTGCAGCAGGGTCTTCCCCGGGCGAAAATGATATTACGGATTATATTTTAGATGGCAGGCGATCTAACAAGATGGAAATAGCCCGATTGGGCCGTCGTATTTTAAGTTCAAAATATGAAAAAAAAATAGCTGCTGATCCATCAAAAAACAAATTAATCTTAACAGCCGTTACCCGGAATTTTGCCATTAAGCAATATCAAAAGAAGCTGAGCAGGCTTTCGTCAGGATATAAAACGTATCTCAATAAACACCACCAAAATGATAGTGGCTTGGCTTTTATCATTAACGGGGAAAAATACGCTGTATCAACAGACGACAGGGTAAAAAAAATATACGAATTATTTTCAGATGATAAGGTTCTGGATCTTAATTTGAAATACGTTTTGGGATATGGCCGCACACCTTCATTTGTTAAAATAGATACCAAATAAATTGGAAGACTTTTTACACTCCATACAAAGTTTAAACTATACAGTGGCAGCCGTAGCATTGCCGCTGCTTGCTGCTTTGATAAACTTTTGTCTGCCTGTAAAAAGCAAAGCCGCCGGCTGGATCTCGACCATAGCCATTTTATTAAGCTGTGTATTATCGGCACGGGTATTTGCAACGGTATGGAATAACCCGCAGGTACATGCGCAGCGCATCTGGTTCACCATTGGCGAAACCCAGGTTTATGCCGGCATCCTGCTTAATAACCTTTCGGTATTGATGCTGTTGCTGGTATCGGTCATCGCCTTGCCGGTACATATCTATTCTACAGCCTACATGAAGCACGACGACAGGTACAGTCGTTATTTTACTTACCTGAGTTTCTTTTGTTTCAGTATGCTAGCCTTGGTGGTGGTAGATAGTCTGATATTGTTCTATGCCTTTTGGGAACTGGTTGGTTTTTCGTCATACTTGCTCATCGGGTTTTGGTTCACGAAAGACAAGGCCATACAAGCCAATAAAAAAGCATTTATCATGAACCGGATAGGTGATATCGGCTTGCTGAGTGCCATCATTATCCTGTTTGCTCAATTCCATACTTTTGATATAGATGCCATATTTGCCGGGAAAGGCTTGATTGCACAATCTGTCATAAAAAATGGTTTATGGATCGGGCCTGTTGGACAGATACCTGCCCTTTGGCAATATGTAGCCTGTGCCGGTATCTTCCTGGCCGTAGCAGCCAAATCGGCGCAATTCCCGCTGCATACCTGGCTGCCCGATGCCATGGAAGGTCCAACTTCGGTATCGGCCCTCATCCATGCCGCAACGATGGTGGCCGCCGGTGTATTCTTATTGGGCAGGGTTTACCCCATGTTCACCGAAACTGAACTGACTATACTGGCCTGCATTGGCTGCTTCACCGCGTTTATGGCGGCAACCATCGCGCTTACGCAAAACGACCTGAAGCGGATCCTGGCTTACTCTACTATATCACAATTGGGTTTTATGATATTGGCGATGGGGGTAGGGGCATATGCTTCTTCACTGTTCCATTTGGCTACGCACGCGTTTTTTAAATGTCTGCTATTCCTGGTAGCCGGTATTGTGATACACCAGATGCAGCATATCAAAGATGATAACCACCTGG
This sequence comes from Mucilaginibacter sp. BGA-UO-ETr-C110, assembly GCF_059567985.1. NCBI lineage: Bacteria > Pseudomonadati > Bacteroidota > Sphingobacteriia > Sphingobacteriales > Sphingobacteriaceae > Mucilaginibacter > Mucilaginibacter sp. BGA-UO-ETr-C110. The sequence continues at coordinate 3,895,948 of NZ_JCAQPB010000002.1, read as the reverse complement.
ACATCGATCCGCAGGATATCACGCATATGGGCGGTCTGCGCAAAAAACTGCCGCTTACTTTTATAACCGCTGTTATTGGCGCACTGGCTCTGGTGGGTTTACCGCTTACTTCTGGCTATCTATCCAAAGATGGTATCCTGATACAGGCCTTTGAATGGAGCGATGGCCACAACGCCTGGTTTAAGATCATCCCGATGATGGCCTTGCTCACCAGCTGGCTTACCGCATTCTATGTAGCCCGGCTCATATTTAAAGTTTTCTTTGGCGATTTTCGCCTGCTCAAAAATAATCCGGGTGTTAAACTGCATCTAAGCGATGGCAACTGGTCATATACTTTACCTTTGGTATTGCTGGCTGTTTGCTGTTTATTTCCGCTGTTTTCTCTTAATCCATTCTCCTATGAGCATGCCTGGTTGTTTGAGGGTTTAAAATCTTCAGCCCATACCGCCGGTGAGAGTATATATCACAGCCTGGTACCCATCAGCGTAAATGTGATCAGCCTGCTGGTACTGTTTGCGGCTTACCGGGTATATGCAGGGGAAAGTGGTTTCGCCTTCTCCCAAAGAGGATATTTCTACCGCTTATCTTATAATCAATGGTATATAGACGATTTATATAAACGTGTCATCGTAAACCAGGTATTGCGTTTGGGTAGCGTTTGCTTCTGGATCGACCGTACAGTTGTGGATGGTTTTTTACATCTGCTGGCGCGCATCAGCGGCGCTATCGCCAAATTAACCGCCTGGACAGATGAGTATATCGTTGATGGATTTTTGCATTTATTGGCCGCTATAGTGCAGAGTATTGGCAATTTTGCACGTAAGTTTCAAAGCGGTAAAGTACAATATTACCTGTTTAGCATGCTGGTGATCGTACTGCTGTTGTTTATTTTAAAAATACTGATATGATGAAAGAATCAAGAGTTAAGAATCAAGAACCAAGAGTAGTGGTTTTAAAATTGAAATATGATTTCTCGATTCCTGGCTCTTGGTTCTTGACCCCGATATTTAAATTCGCATGAATATATTAACCTTACTATTACTGGTACCTGTACTGTTCGGCTTCATCATTATGTTGCTGCCATCGTCATTACGCGGCAGTTTTAAGTACCTCACCCTGGCGGCAACCCTCATACAACTGGGTATCAGTATATGGATGTACCTGCATTTTAAAACAGGCGCGGCTTATGGTGGTATCAATCATGAAGATCAGTTCCAGTTTGTACAAAAACTCCCCTGGATCTCCCTTAACCTGGGCAGCATGGGCAAAATGCAGATCGATTATTTTGTAGGTATCGATGGCATGTCCATCAGTCTGCTGGTGATGACCTCACTGGTATTGGTTATCGCTACGTTGTCGTCCTGGGAGATCAAGAGTAACCTCAAAGGTTTCTTCCTGCTGTTTTTATTGCTGGATATGGCCGTAATCGGTGTATTCTGCGCTTTGGATTTCTTCCTGTTTTACCTGTTCTATGAGTTAATGCTGTTGCCCTTATACTTCCTCATCGGGATGTGGGGCGGGGCACGAAGGGAATATGCCGCTATCAAATTTTTCCTGTATACCTTATTCGGCTCGGTATTTATGCTACTGGTGATGGTAGGCCTCTATCTTTCGGTTACCGATCCTGCTACAGGCAACCACACTTTTAATATTATACAGATGATGAACCCGGCTAATTACAGCGGGCAATCTATATTTTCTATAGCCGGTCATCAAACCATATTAGGTATGCCGGCACGAACGGTTGGTTTTGTGGTCTTGTTTATCGCCTTTGCCATTAAGGTGCCGGTGGTACCACTGCATACCTGGCTGCCCGACGCGCACGTAGAAGCGCCAACCCCGGTATCTATCATATTGGCAGGTATCCTGCTCAAAATAGGGGGCTATGGTATTATCCGTATCTGTTTGGGCATCTTCCCCGAGGTAGCCACCACCGGTGCGTTTTGGTTGGGACTACTCGGCGTGATCTCCATTTTATACGGAGCTTTCAATGCCCTGGCCCAGAAAGATCTGAAACGCATGATCGCTTACTCCTCCGTATCGCATATGGGTTTTGTACTCTTAGGTATCGCCTCCCAAACCGCCGAAGGTATCAGCGGGGCGGTAATGCAAATGGTAAGTCACGGATTTTTATCAACCATGCTGTTCTTTTTGGTGGGCGTACTGTACAATCGGGTGCACGACCGCGGTATCAACCATTTCAGGGGATTGGGCACGCTGATGCCACAATACACCGCTTTTGTGATGATCGCGTTTTTTGCATCGCTGGGTTTACCCGGGTTTTCGGCATTTGTGGCCGAGGCATTTTCTTTAACCGGGGCCTTTAAATCGCCATCGGTAAATGGTTTACTGCCGTATTGGATGGCCATTTGCGGCTCTGTAGGCATACTGCTGAGCGCCGCCTATTTTTTATGGACATTACAGCGCATGTTTTTTGGCACCGAATCGTTAAAAGGCGGCAACGTTTGGAAAATAGCTTTAACCGACCTGAACCTGCGAGAGAAACTAACACTGGCACCACTGGCACTGATTGCCCTGGCTTTAGGCATTATGCCCTCGCTGGTTTTTGATAAGATCAATGATTCGGTGCTGGCCTTCGTTCAGTTTTTACAGCTTAAATAAATAATGGTGAATAAGCATCAATGCTTTTATGGAAAAATGCATAGCCATGCATCTTTAGTTTACCCCGCCGGTTTAATACAGGGCGCGGGCCAATTAACAGATGATATGTATTTAACCGAAAACATGATGTTCAAAAAATTATCTACCGCCGCAATCCTTCTTTTTATGGCGATGGCATCCCAAGCCGATGAAGGACAAAAAATAGCGTCTAAAGTTCAAAAGGTTACCGTTTTCTTAAATGGCGCGCAAATAACGCGCACGGCGCTGGTTAGCGTTAGCCCGGGTACATCCACATTAGTGTTCGGTAATATGTCGCCGGGTATGGATGTACAGAGTTTGCAGGTAAGCGCCGGGGGAGAGTTTACCATACTTTCTGTTAAGCAAGAGCTCGATAACGCCAACGATGAGCTTAAACAAAAGGAGATCCGCGACCTGGAAGCCCAGTCAAAAGCCATCAATTATAAAATTTCCTTAAAAAACAGCCTGATCCCGGTTTACGAAGAAGAGAAAAATATGCTGGGCAAAAACCAGGTGGGCGGCGGCGAAAAGAATGGTTTAGATGTCATCAAGTTAAAGCAGGCGCTTGATTTTCAAACAGCACGCTTAACCGAGATAAAGCAAAAAGAACAGGATATCAATGATCAGGTTGCTGTCTTATCCGAGGAACTGAACAAGATCAACCAACGGATAGTAGGTATCATTAACGGCCGCAGCAAAATAACTAGCAACGTTTTGGTAACGGTATCGGCTAAGAGTGCTTTGCAATCAACCTTTACCCTGAATTATGTGGTGCAGAATGCCAGTTGGTATCCAACTTATGATATCCGGGCAAAAAACGTAAACAGCCCTATCAATATCACCTACAAAGCTAATGTATCACAACAAAGCGGCGAGGACTGGAAAAATATTAAAGTAACGTTATCTACCGGCAATCCAACTATTAGTGGTAACAAACCCGAGCTTACACCCAATTATTTGAGCCTGGGTATGTATTCCACCGGTACAAGCGGACCTATTACCAAAGTAACCGGTAAAGTATTTGAAGCCGGTACAAGTAATGGCTTAGCCGGCGTGAGTATCAGGATTAAAGGAACATCCATCGGTACGGTTAGCGACGCCCAGGGGTTTTATAGCCTGCAGGTACCTCCAAATAGTCCGGATCTTGCTTTTAATTATGTTGGATACGAAGCTGTGGAAAGACCGGCCAATATGCCGCTCATCAATGTAACGATGTCGCCTTCGGCCAATAATTTAAATGAGGTAGTGACTTATGGTTATGCAACGCAGGATAAAAAAGATTTAACCGGGGCCCTTGCTGGCATAGCTCCGGGCGTTCGTATACGCGGCGTAGCCAGTGTACAATCCATCCCGGTAGAAGTTAAACCGGTCGAAAACCAAACCAACGTTGAGTTTAATATCGCCAATCCATATTCTGTACCAAGTGATGGTAAACAGTATGCTGTAGAGATTGGGCAATTTGATCTGAATGCCAGCTATCAGTATTTTGTAGCACCCAAAGTAAGTACCGATGTGTTTTTAACCGCGCAGCTCACCAACTGGAACAAGTATAATTTCCTTTCGGGAGAGGCTAACCTGTTTTTTGAAGGTACGTTTATCGGCAAATCACTGATCAATACCCAGGCTACCGCCGATACGCTGAACCTGTCCTTAGGTACTGATAAAAATATCGTGGTGACCCGGACCTTGCAAAAAGACCTCACTGAGCGCCAATCATTCGGCTCCAATAAAAAGGAAACGCGCAACTGGCTCATCGAGGTGAAGAACCGCAAAACGCAACCTGTAAGTTTATTGGTGGAAGACCAGGTACCGGTTTCACAAAATTCGGCCATTGAGGTAGATCAGCAGGAGATCTCCGGTGCAAAATTGGATGCCCTTACAGGCAAACTTTCCTGGAATTTCATGCTAAATTCGCAGGACAATAAAAAAATACAATTAAAATACCAGGTTAAGTACCCTAAAAATCAATCTGTAATAGTTCAATAAAATAAATGCACGATCTGCTACCCCATATATCCGCGTCTTTATCGTCTGTTTTTGGCAGCTTAGCCTTTTTTATGCCCGAGATTTACCTGGCAGCGCTGTTTATTGTGGTGATGATAACCGACCTGATATTTGGTAAGCACTCCTTAAAACTGTGCCGCATAGTAGCCTGCGCAGGTTTAGTGCTGGTGATGTACCTTGACCTGAAACAGTTTGCACTGGTGCTTGATGGCGGGCATTTGATATTCAGTAATATGCTGCTGCTTATTCGCAGCGGCATATTCTTTAAGCTGATCATTGATCTGCTGTCGTTTATCCTGTTGTTGTATTTTAGCTGGGATAATAAGTTGAACGGCCACCAGAAGGGCCTGTCTGATCTGTATTCTATAGCCATCGCATCCATATTCGGCCTGCATTTAATGGTGATGGCGGTAAACCTGTTATCTATTTACCTGGCTATCGAGATGGTTTCTATAGCCTCGTACCTCATGGTTGCTTACCGTACAGAAAATGCCTTCAGTACCGAGGCCGGCCTGAAATATGTACTGTTCGGGGCCGCGTCATCAGCTATGATGCTGTATGGTATCTCGTTATTATATGGCTTTAGCGGTTCTTTGGATATTATATTCCATCATACCATTGAGCAGCTGTCGGGTGTTAATCCTATCAGCACCTCCTTTGCCATGATCCTGGTTTTAATAGGCATCGGGTTTAAATTATCCTTTGTGCCTATCCATTTTTGGGTGCCCGATGTGTACCAGGGTGCAAGCACGCCGGTAACCGCGTACCTGTCAACCGTACCCAAAATAGCAGCTTTTGCCTTGCTCATCAATTTCCTTTCGCCCTTTATGTTTACTGGACTTTGGACTGGCTTTAATATGAGCATAGCACTTTCCGTTATTGGCATCATTACCATGATAGCGGGTAACTTTGCGGCTGTGCTGCAAACCAATATCAAAAGGATGCTGGCCTACTCCAGCATTGGCCATACCGGTTTCGCGCTGATGGCGGTTACAGTTCTGTCATTACAAAGTGTATCGGTATTAACTTATTACCTGCTGATTTATGCGCTGGCCAATATTGGCGCCCTGGCGCTGGCTACTTATTTTGCTAACGAAACCGGTGCCGAAGATGTGGAAGATTATCGCGGATTTGGTCTTAAATATCCCATAGCCTCCGTTTGCTTTGTGATCATCCTCATTTCATTAACCGGTTTGCCGGTAACCGCCGGTTTTACCGGGAAGCTGTTTGTGTTTTCGGCAGTATATGGTGTTTATCAGCAAACCCATAACATTTGGTTAATGTTGCTGATGGTTACCGGGGCCTTAACTACGGTTGTTTCGCTGTTTTACTACATCAAGATCCCTTTGAATTTATTTCTGAAAAGGAAGGAAATGGCCGAAATAAGCAACAAAAAATCTGTGAATTTGCTCATTTTATCAATATTCATAAGTTTTATCCTGATTTTACTGGGTATTTTTCCTCATTGGGTGCTTCAATCCCTCTAATTTTTCAATTTTCGTAATTTTTTAACAAAAACTTAATATTCTTCGTTTTTTTATAATTAAAATCATACTTTCAGGCCGTTTTACAAAGCAATTCTAATATTTCCATGAAACGGTATTTTCCTTTCTTAGTAATTCTTGTCATTTTAACGTTAACCTTTATTTTTCCTTCTGTAGAATTTAAAAATTCGGGCAATCCTCATTTTAATACCGGCGATATTGCCTGGATGCTGATGTCGACGGCCCTGGTTTTGATCATGACGCCGGGTCTTGCTTTCTTTTACGGGGGGATGGTTAACAAAAAGAACGTGATATCAACCATGCTGCAGAGCATCGTTTGTATGGTAATTATTACGGTGTTGTGGGGCATATTTGGCTTCAGTTTGGCCTTTGGCGATAGCATTTATGGTATCATCGGTAACCCTTCTACCTATTTTATGATGAAGGGTATGCTGGGCAACGCCACCTGGAAAGCCGCGCCAACCATTCCGTTGTTGTTGTTTGCCATGTATCAGTTGAAGTTCGCTATCATTACACCCGCGTTGATTACCGGTGCTTTTGCCGAGCGGATCCGTTTCAACTCTTACATCATTTTCCTTTGCCTGTTCTCGATATTTATATTTTCGCCGTTGGCACACTGTACCTGGCACCCGGATGGCATACTGGCCAAATTTGGTGTGTTAGACTTTGCCGGCGGTACCGTAGTACACATGTCGGCCGGATGGGCCGCATTGGCTTCGGCCATCTATTTAAAACGCCGTAACGAGGCTAACCATTCACCTGCACGTATCACTTATGTCATGATCGGTACGGGGCTTTTATGGTTCGGCTGGTTTGGCTTTAACGCGGGTTCGGCATTTGGCGCGAATGCTTTAGCTGTTACCGCTTTAGCTACCAGCACAACAGCATCTGCCGCAGGCGGTATTACCTGGATATTTTTTGATATGCTGCGCGGACGCAAACCTTCAGCTATGGGTACCTGTATTGGTGCCGTAGTGGGCCTGGTAGCCATTACACCAGCCGCCGGGTTTGTTACCGTGCCGCATTCACTGGCCATCGGTATTATATCTGCCGTGGTAAGTAACCTGGTGGTGGAGTGGCGCACACGTACTTCTATTGATGATACGCTGGATGTATTCCCTTGCCATGGTGTTGGTGGTATGGTGGGTATGCTGCTTACCGGCGTTTTTGCCAATCAGCATGTAAATGCGGGCAACGCGACCGGTAACGGTCTGTTCTTTGGCGAAACACATTTATTTTTAGTGCAGTTAGTGGCTTTGATTTGTGTTTCCATATTCTCGTTCTTTGGTTCCTTACTGTTGCTTAAAATTACAGATATGATATCGCCGCTAAGGGTTTCGGCCGAGGATGAAGTTTTAGGTCTGGACATCAGCCAGCATGGCGAAAAACTTTAATTATTGAATTTCAAACCAATTACATAAATATGAGAGGTCCGGCTGCAAAGCCGGATTTTTTTATGGATTAAGGATTTTTGGAATAAGGATTTGGGGAGCAAAAAAAAACACGCTGTTCGAAGTCTCTGACTTCGGACGACTATGTTCGTAGTCTTTAGACTACATGAAGCAATATCGGTAGTTGCAAACTACCAGCATAATTGTTCGAAGTCGGGAGACTTCGAACAGCGCCGGAGAAAAAATAACAAGTATGTGTATGATATTAAACTGTGATCCATATTCCTTGTCTAAATTTGTAGATGTGGAACTCATGGAGCCTTTTCTTGATTCTTGGCTCTTGATTCTTGCCTCTATTTAAAAAATGAACGCCGATAATCAATTGAATATATTTAGCCCTGCCCATCAAAACCTTTTGCCGTTGGATGGGGAGGTGTTCTTATATCCAAATTTTTACCAGGAGGATGGTGTCTATGATGTGTTTGATGAGTTGAAACATTCCATTCTTTGGAAACAGGATAAGATGAAGATCTATGGTAAATCGGTCAATTTTCCACGCCTCACTTCCTGGTACGCCGATGGCGACAAGACCTACACTTACTCCGGCGTGGTGAATACGCCCTTGCCCTTTACACCCTTATTGCTCCAGATCAAAGAAGCGGCCGAACAGCAATGCAATAAGCAGTTTAACTCGGCCCTGCTCAACTTTTACCGTAACGGGGAAGATAGCATGGGCTGGCACAGCGATAATGAAAAAGAACTGAGCGGCAACCCGGTTATCGCTTCGGCATCATTTGGGGCTACACGCACTTTTCAGTTTAAGCACAAACAGCAAAAAAACGCCAAAGTATCCATGGCGCTCAGCAACGGCAGCCTGCTAATTATGCAGGGCGAAACGCAGCACCATTGGCTGCACCAGGTCCCTAAAACTACCAGCGAAGCAGGCCCGCGTATCAATATTACTTTCAGGGATATTAAATACTAACAAGGCTATTTAAGGCTGTTGGATTTAAGCGTTAATTTTCGTATCTTTATATAAATAGCAGCCCGGTTTTCTCTGAGAAAAGAGAAAACCGGGCTGTTTTGTTAAGGGAAAAAGGGCACAAAAGCAAAGTTTTTTGTATTTAGTTCTTTGATAATCAATAGTTTAATACTTTTTAAAGTTTTCAAAACGTATCAAAATTGTGTTAAAATTTGTTAAAAAGTGTTAAAATCGATGGTTTTGAATGAGTTTTTGACTGCTTTTACGCCATTTTCGACCAGAAATTTGTTAAAATTTAAGGTTTAAAAAGTTTTTTTGATGGGAGCACTGCCCGGATTTTCGTGATGTCATATGCTCCGCAAATTCGCCAATACACAAGTTATTTTTTTAGTTTTATAAATTATCTTTTTAAGTTGTATTGTAACATATACCTTTAAAACTTCGTCATACATTTATCATACCTATTACTATACCTTTCCATCTATGAAAAAGCCCATCCTGTTTACTATTATTTCGCTATTTTTTATAAATGTAAATGCTCAAACTAATATCCCAGCCGATAGCGGCACCTTCTTTTTGCACAAGTTTGCGCAAAAAATAGGTAAAGAAACCTATGTGGTGCATAGACATAAAGATGCCATCCAATACAGTATCGACTTTAAATTTGTTGACCGGGGTTCGCCGGTGCCTTTAACGGCAGAGTTAAAAGTAAACCCCGTTAATGATCCACTGGAGCTTACTATAAAAGGAAGTACTTCCAGGTTCTCCAAGGTAGATGACAAAGTTACCATACATGGCGGCGAAGCCTCTATCCGGGTTAATGATTCGTCCTATACACAAAAGGTATTACCCTCCAGTTTTACCGTAGCCGGATATTCGCCCGGAACTGTACAGCAGGTGCTCCTTCAGTACTGGAAAAAACAACATGAACCCGAGAGTATCTATACCCTGCCGTTTGGTTCGGTTCAGATAAAAAAAGAAGGGACGGATGAACTGAGCTTTAATGGTAGATCATTAACCCTCGACCGGTTTACCATCAGTGGTTTGGTTTGGGGTAATGAGTTGCTTTGGGCCGATGATAAAGGTAACCTGATCTGCCTGATCACCAACGATGCGGAAGGGGATAAGCTGGAAATGATGCGTGCCCAGTATGAAGCCCTATTGCCACAACTTATCACCAAGGCGGCCACTTACGGCATGCAATTGTTTGCAAAAGCCACCGGGCAAGCCGGCACAGCCGATGAAACAATAGCTGTAACGGGTGGCAATTTATACGATGTGGTAACCGGTACAAGCGTCCCCGATGCGGTTATACTGATCAGTAAAGGTATTATTGTACGAACAGGCAAAGCCGGATCGGTAACCATTCCGGCAGGTGCAAAAGTGATAGATGCTAAAGGCAAAACTATTTTACCAGGCCTGTGGGATATGCACTCCCACTTTGAACAAGCCGAATGGGGGCCCGCCTACCTGGCTGCCGGTGTTACTACTGTTAGGGATTGCGGCAATGAGTTTGAATATATTAATGCCATAAAAAGTGCTATTGATAATGGTACCGGGGTTGGGCCTAATATATTAAAAGCCGGTATTATTGATGGCAAAGGCCCAAAGGCCTTAGGAATTATACAGGCTGATACCAAAGAGGAAGCCATCAAAGCGGTTGATCGCTATAAGGAGAATGGTTTTGCTCAGATAAAAATATACAGTTCGGCAAAGCCAGAGATAGTTAAAGTAATTTGCGACGAGGCACATCGCCTGGGTTTAACGGTAACCGGGCACATACCCAACGGAATGACCCTGCAACAGGGCGTTGACTCAGGAATGAATATGGTGAACCATATGCAATATGTTTATTCGATCATGAAAAAAAATGCAGACCGCTCGGTTGACTTTGATGATCCGCAGAGTATAGCCGCTATTGATTTTATCAAACAGCATCATGTGGTTATCGATCCAACAATAGGTGTTTATGAGCTGGCCTTCCGTAATTTAAAGGATGATATCACACAGCTCGAGCCTGCATTTTATAACCTCCCGCTGCCACTGCAGGCCTTGTTTAAAAATATGGGAGAAGAGCCGGAGCAGGTAGCTAAAGTTAAACCATTGCTGACGAGCATGCTGCAGGCAGTAAAAAAACTGTATGACGCGGGTATACCTATTGTAGCCGGTACGGATATGGGTTTCCCAGGCTATAGCCTTGATCGCGAATTGGAGCTTTATGTATCTGCCGGACTTACACCCGCCCAGGCTATAAAAACAGCCACTATTATTCCGGCCACAGTAATGAAAGTTGATAAACAAACCGGATCAATAGAGGCAGGCAAACAGGCCGATCTGATCATTATTGATGGCGACCCGGTAAAAAATATCAGGGATATTCGTAATGTTTCGGTTGTGATAAAAGGTGGCCAGGTTTATGATCCGGTAAAATTGCACCAGATGGTAGGCTTTGGAAAATAGGTTGATTGGGAGATGAGTTTTACTTGACCGTGATTGTATTTCAATGGATTATAGTTTAAATTTGGGCGGTTAGAATAGTGGTTTAGATAATTACTGCGTAAAGAAATTAACGTTTTGGTAACTTATCCACAAACTACTGTTTAATGACAATTGATATAGGGATAGTTCATTATAAAATGATACCTTTGCAGCCTCATTCCAAATCATGAGCGATCAGATTAAACATGAATGCGGTGTGGCATTTATCCGCCTCTTAAAGCCACTGTCTTATTATCAGAAAAAGTACGGAACAGCTCTGTACGGCCTGAACAAGCTTTACCTTTTAATGGAGAAACAACATAACCGCGGCCAGGATGGCGCGGGGGTTGCTACCATTAAACTGGACATAGAGCCTGGCAAGCGGTACATCAGCAGACACCGGTCAATGGCATCAAATGCTGTTGCTGATATTTTTGAATACATCCAGAAGAAATTCGCTGATATTCAGAAAGAAAGTCCTGAAAAACTGGCTGATACCGAATGGCTGAAAGAAAATGTAAGCTTTACGGGCGAAGTTTTACTGGGGCACCTGCGATATGGTACCCACGGTAAAAACAGCATTGAAAGCTGCCACCCGTTTTTAAGGCAAAACAACTGGATGACTCGTAACCTGGTTATCGCCGGTAACTTTAACATGACCAATGTTGATGAGTTATTGCAGCAGTTGTATGACCTGGGCCAGCATCCTAAAGAAAAAGCCGATACCATTACCGTTCTTGAAAAAATAGGCCATTTCCTGGATACTGAGAACCAGGGCCTGTTTGATCAGTACAAACGCGAAGGTTTGGACGATAACATGGAGATCAGTAAGCTGATAGCCAATGATATGGACGTAGCCAAGATCCTTCGTAAGTCGGCTAAAAACTGGGATGGTGGTTATACCATTGCCGGTATCATCGGCCATGGTGATGCCTTTGTGATGCGCGACCCGGTAGGTATTCGTCCGGCATATTACTATTATAATGATGAAATAGTTGTTGCCGCTTCAGAGCGCCCTGCTATCCAGACAGCCTTTAACATCCCTGTTGAAGAAATTAAAGAGATCCGTCCTGGTCATGCGCTTATCGTTAAAAAGAACGGCAAGATAACCGAGGATATGTTCAGCGAACCATTGGAAAAGAAAGCCTGTTCCTTTGAGCGGATCTATTTTTCACGCGGCAGCGATTCATCTATCTACCGCGAACGTAAACAATTGGGCAGATTACTTTGTCCGCAGATATTGGACGCGGTTGATAACGATATCCAGAATACCGTATTCTCCTATATACCAAATACCGCTGAGGTTGCTTTTTATGGCATGGTTGAGGGGATACATAAATATGTAAAGAAATACCAGCGCGATAGGTTACTGAACCGTGATGACAAGATAAGTGAAGAGGAGCTAACCGAAGTATTGAAGATTGCGCCAAGGGTAGAGAAAATAGCCATTAAGGACGTAAAGCTTCGAACCTTTATTACCCAGGATGCCGACCGCAGCGAGATGGTTGCTCACGTATATGATACCACTTACGGCTTGATCAAAAAGAATACCGATACACTGGTAGTACTGGATGATTCGATTGTACGCGGTACTACGCTCAAGCAAAGTATCCTGAAAATATTAGACAGATTAGGTCCTAAGAAAGTGGTAGTAGTTTCATCTGCTCCGCAGATTCGTTACCCGGATTGTTATGGTATCGATATGTCACGTATGGGTGAGTTCGTAGCTTTTGAAGCAGCGATCAGCCTGCTGAAAGAGATGGATCGCGAAGACATCATTCTGGATGTTTACCAGAAATGTAAGGATAGTGCTAAACTACCAAAAGAAGAGGTAGAGAACTACGTAAAAGAGATCTACTCTTTATTTACCGATCAGCAAATTTCCGATCGTATAGCACAGATCATTACGCCGAAAGATATCAAATGTAAGGTTGAGGTTTTATACCAAACCTTAGATAACCTGCACATTGCCTGTCCCGATCACACCGGCGACTGGTATTTCAGTGGTGATTATCCAACCCCGGGCGGTAACAAGGTAGTTAACCGCGCCTTTGTAAACTGGATGGAAGGTAAAAACCAAAGGGCTTATATGTAACCCCTATCCCTAAAGGGATAATATGATATTCAAGGCGGTGATTTAGATCATCGCCTTTTTTTATATCTGATTTCAGCTGAAACTTAACTGCGAACTGAGAAGAAAAATAAACTCAATAATTCAATAAATCACTAATTCAATAATTAAGGGGGGCTAAGATCCTGCTGGTGCCGAAAAAACAAAGTGGGTAACCAGTTTATCCACAAGTATTAATGAAGCTATGATCAGGGCTATACCTGCCACCTCATTAAGGCGGTGAACCAGTTTAACGGAGATCTTGTCGCGCAATTTGTTGGCGTAAAAAGCTTTGGTGATATCCATGCCAAACTGTACTATAAGTACCGTGGCAAACATTACCGCGATTTTAAATGAGCGATGTGCCACACCTTCATGAAAAACGGTACTCGCGGTACCGATCACGGTGATCCAATGAAATAGGAGAGTGGGGTTAAAAATGCACATCAAAAACCCTTTCAAAAAGTAGCCTGCGCGGTTAATACCCGAGGGGACTTTGTTTTCATAGTTTACCTCGCCCTTTTTAAACAGGTAGCGTATACCCACACTAAATAATATAATGCTGCCTACAACACCGGCTATGGTTTTGGTATGATTAGATATATCAAAATATTGGGAGCCAAATAGAATTGCCCCCACGAAAACCACATCACTGCTAACTACGCCGAGTGCTAATGCAACACCGGCATGAAAACCTTTTTCGATGCTGGTTTTAATAAGAGCAAAAAAGACCGGGCCAGTCAAAAACGTTAACACTAATCCTATCCCCAATCCCGAAATAACAGCTTCTATCATTATTTAGGCTTATGTTCCAAAATTTTGAACCATGCGAATATGCAATTTTATCTCTTAAACAACGAAACTTAAAATTGTGATTTATTTAATTTGAAAAAGAATAATAACATTTACAAAAATTGAATTATGTTTAGCGATTCAAAATACATTCTGTATAACTAAACTTAAAAATGGAACAAAAAGACAATAAAAATTACAGTTCGGCATTATACACGCTGATTACTGTGTTTTTCTTCTGGGGCTTTTTAGCCGCATCTAACGGTATCTTTATACCATTTTGTAAAACGCATTTTCATCTTACTCAATTTGAGTCGCAGTTAATCGATTTTACCTTTTATGGCGGGTACTTTATAGGCTCATTGATACTTTATTTTGCATCGCAAGCCAGTAAGGTTGATATCATGAATAAGTTGGGTTATAAAAATGGTATCATCTTAGGTTTAGTTATATCCGCTGTAGGTGCATTAGGTATGATTCCTGCTGTGGCCAGCGGCGCGTTTGGTTTCATCTTAGCAGTATTTTTTATTATAGCTGTTGGTTTCTCTTTACAACAAACTGCAGCGAATCCTTTTGTGGTAGCTTTAGGCCCTGCAGAAACAGGCTCAAATCGTTTAAATTTTGCCGGTAGTATCAATAATATTGGTGCCTTATTGGGGCCGATCGTGGTGAGTGTAGTGCTGTTTGGTACTGCAAATTCAGAGGTTAAGCCGGAAGTTAAAATATCGTCTATCAATAACCTTTACTATATGCTGGCAGCTTTATTTATAGCTGTAGCTATATTCTTCTGGTTCTCGAACCTGCCAAAAGTTACCAGCGACGAAAAGATTGAATCAAGCCAAAAAGCAAACACGCCGTTATTTATCATATTCATCGCGTTTTTATTGATACTGGCTGCTGATCCGCTGAGTAAATCTATCGGCATCCCGAGTCAGTATTTTGTTTACGCTTCATTAGCTATTATTGTGTTTACGCTTGTAGGTACCATTTTCGCTGCCAAACAAAGTAAAGAAGGCTGGGGCGCCATGCAATATCCGCAGTTGATTTTGGGTATGCTGGCCATTTTTACTTATGTAGGTACCGAGGTAACCATCCAAAGTAATATGGGCTCTTTACTAAAAACGCCGGAATTTGGATCGTTCAACGAATCAGACATTGCACCTTATATATCCTTATACTGGGGTAGCTTGATGATCGGCCGTTTTGCAGGTTCAATCGGGGCCTTCAATCTTTCAACAACAACCAAATACGTTTTATACGTTCTTGTACCATTTGTAGCATTTGGCCTGGTATTGCTGGTAAACGCGGTGACAGGTGTAAATGTAAGTAACCTGTATGTTTACGCGGTTTGTGTGGCGGTGCTTATTGTGGCCTTCTTTATTGGTCAGCAAAAGCCAACGCGTACCTTATCTGTATTGGGTATACTGGGTGTTATATTTATGCTGATCGGTTTGTTCACTACCGGCAGGGTAGCTACTTTCGCTTTCATTAGCGGTGGTTTATGCTGCTCTATCATGTGGCCATCCATATTCTCATTGGCTATTACCGGTTTGGGTAAATATACCAGCCAAGGTTCGGCATTTTTGATCATGATGATTTTAGGTGGTTCAATTATCCCGCCACTGCAAGGTAAAATAGCAGATGGTGCAGGTGACGTTATACCAGGCATGAGTGGTATTCATTTCTCATACATTGTACCGGTATTAGGTTTTGCTTACCTGGCGTACTTTGCCTGGAAAGTAAGCCGTGAACTTCGCAGCCAGGGTATCGACCTTGACCATGTTGAAGTATCGGGCGGACATTAATATTTTACCAATTATTTGATCATTGGGTCATTAAGTCATTTTTAAATGAAGTAATGACCCAATGACGTTTAATGACTCCATAATTTAAGATTATGAAACCAAGTTTCGATCACATCTTTATGAACCTGGCCACTGATCTGGCCAAGCGCTCACACTGCGTTAAAGCCCAGGTAGGCGCTGTTTTAACACGCGATACCCGTATTATATCCATCGGTTATAACGGGCCGCCTGCGCATACCCATAATTGCGACGAGGAGTGGCCTGGCGAAGGTTGCCCCCGTGATTCAAAAGGGAGTTGCTCCCTGGCTTTACATGCCGAAGAAAACGCCATACTCTATGCCGTAAAAAATGGCGCTAAACTCGAAGGCGCTACATTATACACTACCTTATCGCCCTGTCTGCCTTGCGCCCGCCTTATATTTTCGGCAGGTATCAAGCATGTGTATTTTGATAAATCATACGCCGAATACAAAGGTTTAGCCAGCGATGAAGGGGTTGATTTTTTAAACCACTTTGGAGTTAAGGCCGAAAAGTTTGTAGGATAAACAAATAATTCTCAAACCATGTACAATATACCTTTTCAAACTATTGATTGGTCATCGGTTGAAAAAACGGAGCACAAAGGCGAAACCGGAACAGCGTTTTGGCAAACATTATTGCTTAATGGTCTTAGGCTGCGCCTGGTAGAATATTCTGCAGGATACCTGGCCGATCACTGGTGCCAAAAGGGACATATTGTGCATTGCCTGGAAGGGGAGTTTGTAAGCGAACTTCAAAACGGAGAAGCCTTTACCTTAACTAAAGGTATGACCTATATTGTGTCTGATGACCTGAGCTCACACCGGTCTGTCTCTGCCGGCGGTGTGAAGCTGTTAATTATCGATGGAGATTTTTTAAAACCTTAAACAATAAGCGGTTTTACCTTATCCAGGGCAAAGTCCAGTTGCTGTTGCGGGGTGAGGTTGGTATTATCCAGTATAATAGCATCATCGGCTCTTACAAGCGGACTTTCCTCACGGGTGGTGTCCTGGTAATCGCGATGAGCAATGTTCTCAAATATATCTTCTAATGTAATTTCAGGGTTCTTATCCTTGATCTCATTGTAGCGTCTTTCTGCGCGTACTTTGGGGTCAGCGGTCATGAATATTTTGACGTCAGCCTCCGGGAAAACCGTGGTGCCTATATCGCGGCCGTCCATCACGATGTTTTTGGAATGCCCCATGCGCTGCTGTTGCTTAACCATCTCTTTACGCACTTCGCGAATGGCAGATACTTCACTTACTTTATCAGATACCGGCATCAGGCGGATCTCCTCAGATACCTCTTCACCGTTTAGGGTGATGTGGGTCTGGTAATCACGGGAGTGAAAGTTAAGATGGATGTTTTTTAATGCTTCTGCAATTTGATCGCGATTGGTCACGTCGATATTGTTGCGCAAAAAATACAAGGCAACAGCGCGATACATCGCACCGCTATCCACATAAATAAAATGAAGTTTTTTAGCTAAAGCTTTGGCCAGTGTGCTTTTACCGCATGATGAATAGCCATCAATTGCCACTACTATGTTTTTACTCATAAGCGTAGCTAAAGTACAAATAATTGTGATTGGTTGGTAGGTGAGTGGTTGATTAAGTGAGTAGTTGATTGGGTAGAATAGTTGTCCGCAAATTCTGGTAAAACTCACTTAATCAATCATTCACCCAATTAACCTAAATAGTTACCTTTGCCCAATGAACCTTACTAAATCTGAGCTGCAAAAAGAAATTACTTATAAAACCTCGCGTAGTGGGGGTAAGGGCGGTCAAAATGTAAATAAAGTATCGAGCAAGGTGGAGCTTTTATTTAATGTAGATGGCTCCGAACTGTTTACCGAAGAGGAGAAATTACTACTGAACGATAAATTACAAAACCGCTTAAATAAGGATGGTTTAGTACAGGTGATCTGTGATGAAGAACGTAGCCAATACCTCAACAAAGAGAAAGCTATTGAACGATTGATATTATTACTTACCCGGGCATTGCAGAAACCCAAAGTACGTAAACCCACCAAAGTAAGTAAGGCCGCGAAAGCCGCCCGCCTGGATGACAAAAAGAAACACTCCACCAAAAAGGAAAACCGGAAGGTTGATTTTGATTGATCCTTGAACAGCCGGGCTATTTTGTTAAAAAAAGTGGGTTTACATGGTTTACACTTTTTATGGTTTACACTTATTTAATTGGTTGGTAATCAGTTAGTTATTTTTATTTTGCTATAAAAAAACGGTTTACAGTGTAAACCATGATTTTTATAGAATTGTTGTCGAAATCAGACAATCTACTTAAACCGGTAGGCTCCCGTAATGCTGGCCCACTGATGTGACCTTAACATCTCTTCCACATCTTTGGTGTGGAAAATGGCTGCTATATCAAAAGTGAAGCGACTGGTAGTAAAGGCTACCCCCACCTGGTTGCTCAATATAAAAGGCTTTTTGTTTTGTGTAACCTCGAGGCTGTTAGGATCATTGTTTTTATTAAACAGCGGGCCTTGTATAGTGGCGTCATAAAGTACGCCGTTGATCTGCGGTTTATAGTAAAAAAAGATCTCGTGAGCGTGCAATAAGCCGGTTTGATCGGCAGCGGATACAGTACTTTGCGTACTTACCGAATTGAAAAGCTGGTTGAAATTACCCAAACGGATCAAAGGGCCTATGCCGGCGCCGGTGAATCCATTACCCAGGTTGGCATACGAGGTCAAACTCACATCAATCCATGAGGCCCTTGCCAAAAGTTTATTATACTCGGCTCCTAAATTGAGTTCTACGTTGTTTTTTATCTGGTATTGCCAGCCATTTAAAGCATAAAACCCAAAGGTGCTGTGAATAAATCTCTGTATCGGTTCGCCACCTGCCGCCGGGCCCACAATACCTAATTGAGCGCTCAGCTTAATGGAGCTTTCGTTTTTATATAAAAAATTGAGGGTTGAACCAATGTAGGAGTAAGCTGCGAAAGGCCTGTCTATGTAAGAGGCATTTGGTACATAGCCCGATTGCGGATTATACATTTTTTGCCCAAACTCAAAACCTAAAACTTTATTCTGGAGATTGCCATCAGCTTTTAAAGCTTTACGGTAATAAAAGAAGATGCCATTGGTGTAATACCTGTCTGAGCCCTGACCCAGGTACCCATCATTATCAGTTTGTATAGCAATTTCGTGACCGCGGGTTTGTGCAAATAGATTGATAGAACCAAAAAGGCACAACAGTGTGAGGAATAGTTTATTGAACATTAGGTTGTTAAATATATCAGCGCCTAATATAGAAAAATTGAGCTGATTATATATGCACAAAAAAAGAGGGGTTAAATTATTTTTAACCCCTCTTTTTTTAATTTGCTACCGCTTTTTCGTCCTCCTTAACGGTAAGATCGATTGGGTGACTTACTTTTTCATCCAAAAGGGCAAGCGCAATTACATCGCGCATATCCGCTACGTAATGGAACTTCAGATCCTTGATATAATCTTCTTTGATCTCCAGGATATCTTTCTGGTTGGATTTGCACAAAATGATCTCTTTGATATTGGCACGTTTGGCGGCCAGTATTTTTTCTTTGATACCACCTACAGCCAATACCCGTCCACGCAGGGTGATCTCGCCGGTCATAGCCAGGTTAGGTTTTACCTTACGTTGAGTAAATGCCGAAACTAAAGCGGTAAGCATGGTTATACCAGCCGATGGGCCATCCTTTGGCGTAGCGCCTGCGGGTACATGCACATGCACATCCCATTGATCAAACAGTTTAGGGTTGATGTTAAAGTAATCGGCGTGTGCCCTCAGGTAAGCTAACGCGATAGTTACCGATTCCTTCATCACATCGCCCAGGCTGCCGGTTAAGGTTAAACGTCCTTTACCCGGGCTTAAACTGGCCTCAATAAACAGGATGTCGCCACCAACCGATGTCCAGGCCAGGCCTGTAACTACACCGGCAACGTCGTTACCTTCATAAAGGTCCTTATCATAAATAGGGGCACCCAGTATTTTTTCAATATCTTTTTTATTTACCACAGGATTGTATTCCTCTTCCATGGCAATATTTTTGGCTACGCCACGAACTACCGAGCCTATTTTTTTCTCCAGCGCACGTACACCCGATTCACGGGTGTAATCAACGATGAGTTTTTCAAGCACATCGGTTTTAAGGCTTACATCCTTTAATTTTAAGCCGTGAGCTTCACGCTGTTTAGGCAACAGGTGTTGTTTGGCTATCTCTATCTTTTCTTCAATGGTATAACCATTCACCTCAATGATCTCCATCCTGTCTAAAAGAGCAGGTTGAATGGTGCTTAGTGAATTAGCTGTCGCGATGAACATCACGTTCGACAGATCGAAATCCATCTCTACATAATGGTCATAAAAAGTGCTGTTCTGTTCAGGGTCAAGTACTTCCAATAAAGCTGATGACGGATCTCCGCGGAAATCGTTCCCCACTTTATCAATTTCATCCAATATGAATACAGGGTTCGCCGCACCAGCTTTTTTAACCGATTGTATGATACGACCCGGCATCGCCCCAATATAGGTTTTACGGTGACCCCTTATTTCGGCTTCATCCCGGATCCCGCCTAAAGCCATCCGTACATATTTACGACCGAGTGCTTTAGCTATTGATTTCCCTAAGGATGTTTTACCAACCCCCGGAGGGCCCACCAAACAAAGGATAGGGGCTTTCATATCGTGCTTTAATTTAAGCACGGCCAGGTATTCAATAATGCGTTGTTTTACTTTATCCAGGCCAAAATGATCTTTATCCAATACCTTTTGGGCACGTTTCAAATCAAAGTTGTCCTTGGTGAAATCATTCCAGGGCAGATCAAGTAATAATTCAAGGTAATTGATCTGTACCGAATAATCAGCTGCAGCCGGATTGGTTCTGGCTAGTTTCTCCAATTCTTTGGCAAAATGATCTTTTACCTCTTTGCCCCATTTCTTTTTAAGGGCACGCTGGCGCAGATCATCAATTTCCAGATCAGGCGAATTACCACCCAATTCTTCCTGTATGGTTTTTAGCTGCTGATTTAAAAAGTAATCACGCTGCTGCTTATCCAGATCAACACGCACTTTGGTTTGTATCTGGTTTTTAAGCTCCAGCATCTGCAGATCGAGCGTCAGGTGTTCTAATACCATGTTGGCCCGTTCGCGCAGGTTAGCAACCTCCAGCAGGCGTTGTTTGGCCGCCATATCGGCATTCATGTTTGATGATATAAAATTGATCAAAAATGAAGTGCTTTCAATATTGCGGATGGCTATACCGGCCTCGCTCGGAATGTTGGGCGACAATTGGATAATATTCATGGCCATGTCTTTAATAGACGATACCATGGCTTTAAATTCTTTATCCTCTTTGGCCTTTATTTCTCTGAAGGGTTCAACAGTAGCTTTTATATAAGGTTCGCTTTGTACCTCGTCTTTTAAAACGAAGCGTTTTTTACCCTGAATAATAACAGTAGTGTTACCATCGGGCATTTGCAGCATTTTTATAATGAGGGCAATGGTGCCAATTTTGTTCAACTGGCTAAAATTAGGGTCTTCTATCCCCACATCCTGTTGCGCAACTACCCCAATCATGCGATTACCTTTGTTGGCATCGCGTATCAGTTTAATTGATTTGTCTCTGCCAACCGTTATCGGTATTACCACACCCGGGAATAAAACGGTGTTACGCAAAGGCAGTATGGATAATACCTCCGGCATTTCCTCATTGTTCATTTCTTCCTCGTCTTCAGTAGACATTAAGGGGAAAAACTCTGAGTCTTCGTTTATAACCGGGAGGGCATTTTTAAAATCAAATGGATCAAAAGTCATTAATTATATTTTATATATAGATAAAACCGTCATGTTGTCAGCCTGTATCATCATTAAGCTGTTAAATACAGGTAAAACTGCGGTTGTTACTTGTAGCTACCTATGTTTCAAGAGCTGTGCCAAGTTATGGTAATAATGCTTAACAAGCAATATGGCAGTGCAATGGTTTGGCTATTTGTTTATTACAAACCACTTATAAGTTTACCGATTAAATAAGAATTTATTGATAAATATGAAAAAAAGTCATAGTATAGCCTTCTGGAATTTTTTTAGAAACGATATTTTTTTGAATAAAAATGCCTTTTGGCATAATAATTCGATGTAATGGTAGTTAATGTTATACCGTTTCTGTTTCACTATTAATCGCTAATGAAGTTATCGGTCATTGTATCTTTTCTGATTATGTCCTCGCTCGAATCAGCTGTGGCACAAAGCGCCTATGTAAAAATGGGGCAGCAGGCTTTGATGGATGGCGATTTCAGATCGGCGGTATCACACCTGGAGAAGGCTTGTATCACAGATTCAACCAATGCCAACGCGCTGTGGATGCTGGGTTACTCTTATTACCATAGTGATAATTATAAAAAATCAATAGCTGCTTATACCCGTGTTATTGCCATAAAACCGGCAGATGCTTCAGCCTACTATTACAGGGCCCGGGCAAAAAGCTACCTGGGGAAGGATAACCAAACATCACCGTCAGATAAGGAACTATACCTGTTGGGTGCTATTGTGGACCTGACCAAGGCTATATCTATCAACAGTGACCCTAATGATAGTAAGTTCTATCAGAACAGGGGGCTTGCCTACCGTGATTACGGATTGTTCAAACTACAGAATAACTCACATTTTTACGATCGGGCAAGGGGTATCAATTCCCTGAAGGCTTCTATAACCGACCTTGAAAAGGTACTGAACGATAACCCCGGAAGAATGGATATTGCAAACCTGATCGATCAGTCAAAAGACAAACTATCGCAGGCCGTTGCTCCTACTGTGGCTCGCCACTGATTTTTAGTATCAAGTAGTTAGTATCAAGTATCAAGACAAAAGCACTTGATGATTGAATATTTTTGATGTAGCCGGATTCCTGACTCTTTTTTCTTGACTCTTATTAATGTGGCAGTTCAAGGGTCTGCACTTGAACTTTGCTTTAGATGAGCGTCGACGCTCACTTGTTTGGTATTTAAGCGTGGACGCTTAAATATGCAAGTTCTATATATATGTGCCACATTTAGAAATCTTGATACTTGATACTCGTTAC
Organism: Mucilaginibacter sp. BGA-UO-ETr-C110; assembly: GCF_059567985.1. Taxonomy (NCBI): domain Bacteria; kingdom Pseudomonadati; phylum Bacteroidota; class Sphingobacteriia; order Sphingobacteriales; family Sphingobacteriaceae; genus Mucilaginibacter; species Mucilaginibacter sp. BGA-UO-ETr-C110. Next base: position 3,873,140 of record NZ_JCAQPB010000002.1, on the reverse strand, counting down.
TTGATACCTTTTTTCAAAATACCCTCGATGCGGTAATTGTTTTGGCCCATTAACCGAACGTGTTGCCATTTCTCGATGAGGTAGGCCGAATCCGGAAAATAACTTAATTTTTCCCTGGTTTCATACAACAGGTTTTTGGTATGGTTAAAAACAAGTACCCATTTTATTTTATTACCGTCCTTTTTGATCACGATGCGGGTAGTTCGCAGGTCAGGATATTTGGCCTGGTACACTATTAAGCTATCAGTAGTTTGAACCCTGTAGCTGTTTTTCCAGGCAGGCCGGTTAATATCCGATTGTATGAACAGGTTTAGTTCCTGTCCCCAATTGGTAATATGCAGGGTTTTATTTTCTGTAACACCGTTATGGGTTACGGTTTTATTGACAAGGGGATTTAGTTTGGTCAACTTTGCGGTATCGGTTTTGAAAAAGCCACTGATGTCGACATATTTTAATACAGCGCCGCTTTGCTTAATATCCGGCCTGCATGATGGCAAGCCGGATATCAGCATGATACCGCCCAAGAAGGCGGTTATGGGTAATAATTTCAATTTATACCAATACATTCCCGGTCATTTCCGCAGGGATAGCTACGCCCAGTATACTTAAAATGGTAGGGGCTATATCACCCAGTTTACCATCCTTTACCTGTTTCACGTCTTTGTCAATAATAATACAAGGCACCAGGTTGGTGGTATGCGCTGTATTTGGCGAACCATCTTCGTTGATCATATAATCGGCGTTGCCATGATCGGCCAGGATAATGAATGAATAGCCATTGGCCAAACCAGCTTCAACTACTGCTTTGGTACAGGCATCGGCAGTTTCGGCAGCTTTAACAACCGCGCTAAAAACACCTGTATGGCCAACCATATCGGTGTTGGCGAAGTTAAGGCAAACAAAATCGGGCCAGCCGCTTTCCAGTTCAGGGATAATAGCATCACGGATGCCGGCCGCATTCATTTCGGGCTGCAGATCATATGTGGCTACTTTTGGCGATGGTGCCAGTAAGCGTTTCTCATTAACAAATTCTTTTTCGCGACCGCCCGAGAAGAAGAAGGTTACGTGTGGGTATTTCTCGGTTTCGGCTATTCTGATCTGCGTTTTGCCTGCATTCTGTAAAATCTCGCCCAAAGTTTTGGTCAGATCCTCTTTGTTAAACACCACCTGTACGTTTTTAAACGTTTCGTCGTACGGGGTCATGGTGATATAACGGATCGCCAACGGGTGCAGATTATATTCAGGGAATGATTTCTGTGTTAAGGCTATACTGATCTCGCGACCCCTGTCTGTACGGAAGTTGAAGCAGATCACTACGTCGCCATCTTTAATAACAGCCAGTGGTTTACCATCCGCATCAACTCTGACAATTGGCTTTATAAATTCATCGGTTACACCTTCTTCGTACGATTTTTTGATCAGGTCTGTAATATGTTGGGTTGCTTCTCCCTCGCCATTAACCAGGAGGTCATAGGCCAATTTTACTCTTTCCCAACGATTATCGCGATCCATTGCATAATACCTGCCGATAGCCGATGCCACTTTTACATCAGATCCTTCGATATATTGCTCCAGATCGGTAACAAAACCCAATCCTGATTTAGGATCGGTGTCGCGGCCGTCTAAAAAAGCATGGATGTATACATTTTTAACTTCCAACTGCTTTGCAGCATCGCATAAACCTTTTACGTGCCTGATATGGGAGTGAACCCCACCATCAGATACCAGGCCAATGAAGTGTACATCGCGGTTATTTTGTTTGGCATATTCAAAAGCATTTTTCAATACCGGGATGGTTGGCAATTCATTATCGTCAACAGCTTTATGGATACGACCCAGTTCCTGGTAAACTACACGGCCGGCACCCAGGTTCATGTGCCCAACTTCTGAGTTGCCCATTTGCCCGGCAGGTAAACCTACCGCGGTTCCGGATGCTTCCAATTTTGAATTTGGATATTGCTGCAGCAAACCATCAACAAAAGGAGTGTTTGCGGCAAGTATAGCGTTCGACTGGTCATTACGACCATAACCCCAGCCATCAAGAATAATTAATGCGAGTTTTTTTTGATTTTCCACATCGCAAATATAAAAGGCAACGCTGTACTTTATATGATTATTTTTTTAATTTCGGTTTGCGGAATATACTATGCCGTTATTTGATAATAATTGCGTGTAAAAACAGTTATATCTTATTTAAAGGTCAATAGCCCCGTTGATTCCATTAATAATCCGTGTTATTTTAAAATTCTGTTTATTAAATAATTATATGAAGCTGGTTTGTCTGTCGTCCTTTATTATGCTATTTCTTTTGCCCGGCTTTACACCGGCCGATCCGATAGATGATGTAGCCAACCTTATAAAGCAGGGCAATGCCAAAGAATTGGCTAAATCATTTGCCTCCAGCGTCGAGATCACTTTAATGGATGAGGAAAATATTTACTCCCAGGCCCAGGCTACATTGATATTGGATAAATTTTTCTCAAAAAATAAGCCTAAAAGCATCAAACTATTACATAAGGTAAACTCAAGCGCCAATTATCGCTTTGGGGTATTTATTTTAACTACCGAAGCCGGATTGTACCGGGTAGCCCTTACCCTGAAGGATACGGGTGGTAAAATGTCCATTATTGAACTCCGTATTGAAAATGAAAAGGTGAAGTGATTTATAGTCCATAGTCGATGGTCCATAGTCCATGGTTCAACTATGAACAATAAGCCATTATTCACTATGGTCTATCGACCATCGACTATGGAGATCAAAAAAACCTGCACATCCGCAAAATGTTATTACTTTTGAGGTTTAAAAGTTATACTCTTGGATAAGGAACTAATACACCACTTTATAATTGAGGCTTTAAAGGAAGATGTTGGCGATGGCGACCATACTTCTTTATCAACTATTCCTGCCGATAGCACCGGTAAAGCAAAACTCCTGGTAAAAGACGAAGGCATATTGGCCGGGGTTGAACTGGCATTAGAGATTTTTAAAGTAGTTGATGCCAACCTGAAGGTAAACGTGTTTTTGACTGATGGCGCCGTTATAAAACCTAAAGACGTAGCCTTTGAGGTAGAAGGCAATTCGCAAAGTATTTTAAAGGCCGAACGTTTGGTATTGAACTGTATGCAGCGCATGTCGGGCATCGCTACTAAAACACGTGAGATAGTCGATCTGTTAAAAGATACCCAAACCAAAGTTCTGGATACCCGTAAAACTACTCCGGGCCTGCGTTATATTGAAAAATGGGCAGTAAGAATTGGTGGAGGTGTTAATCATCGTTTTGGTTTGTATGATATGATACTGATCAAAGACAATCATGTTGATTACGCCGGAGGTATAAGGCAGGCCATTGAAAGGGCCAATCAATATCTTATCGACCATGGCAAAAAGCTGGCTATCGAAATAGAAGTGCGTAACCTGGAGGAGCTTGACCAGGTTCTGCAAACCGGTCATGTAAACCGTATATTGTTAGATAACTTTAACTTTGCCGACTTAAGGGAGGCTGTCAATATTATTCAGGGCCGCTTCATTACCGAGGCATCCGGAGGTATAACCATTGATAATATACGCGGTTATGCGGAGTGTGGGGTTGATTACATATCGGTTGGGGCGTTAACTCACTCTGTTAAAAGTCTTGACCTGAGTCTTAAAGCGATCTGATTTCGGAATTGGGATGTTCGATTTCGGATTTAGAGTTTAAAGTTTCGGATTTAGAGTTTAGAATTTAACCCTTAGTACCATATCAATTTCGTAATATTGCAGGGAAATGATAACCGTTTATTCAGTTTCAGCGCTCATTCTGGCTTATCTCTGCGGGTCTATACCTACGGCCGTTTGGATAGGGCTGGCTTTCTATGATATTGATGTTCGTGAGTATGGCAGCGGGAACGCGGGTGCAACTAATACTTTCAGGGTGTTGGGTAAAAAGGCCGGTATCCCCGTAATGCTGTTGGATATTTTAAAGGGGTGGACAGCTACCAATCTGGCTTATTTTATTGGTGTATCAACCACCGGGCCGTCAAACTCTATAGCTTATACAAATTACGCGCTTGCTTTAGGTATAGCCGCGGTAATGGGGCACCTGTTCCCGATTTTTGCAGGTTTTCGTGGTGGAAAAGGTGTGGCTACTTTATTTGGAATGATTTTGGCTATTCATTTACATGCCGCTTTATTATGTGTTCTGGTATTTGTAATAGTGCTTTTAACTACACGTTATGTATCGCTTAGCTCTATCGCTGCTGCCTTTACATATCCTATCGGAGTTTCGTTTATTTTTCCAACGTCTATCCGGTCGGTAGTTATATATGGTATGTGCATCTGCTTGCTCATACTGGTAACGCACCAAAAAAACATCGAACGCTTACTAAAAGGCACCGAGTCAAAAGTTAATTTTTTAAAGAAGAAAACTACCTGATCACCATGAAAAAATTCAGACCTGCCCTTGCTCTGATCTTTATCATTGCATTGTATTCCTGTTCAACAGTACCGTTAACCGGTCGCCGGCAACTAAGCCTGGTAGGCGACGCCGAAGTAAACCAATCGGCAGCAGCCAGCTACAAACAATTATTAACAGATCCTAAAACCAAGGTTGTTGGCAGCGGTGCCGACGCTCAGCGGATTAAAAGAATAGGCAGCAATCTGGCTGCAGCTATTGAGCAATACCTGCAACAGAATGGCTATGCCAATCAATATAACTTTCAATGGGAATTTAACCTGATACAAAGCAGCGAAGTAAATGCCTGGTGTATGCCGGGAGGTAAAGTAGCTGTATATAGCGGTCTGCTGCCTGTTGCTAATACCGATGCTTATTTGGCCGTTGTAATGGGCCATGAGATCGGTCATGCTATAGCCAGGCACTCTGCGGAACGCATATCTCAGCAAACATTGGCACAATTTGGCGGTTCACTGGCCGGGATTGCGGTGGCCAAACAATCGCAGGTAATGCAGGGGCTTTTTAGCCAGGCATACGGCGTGGGCACCCAAGTAGTTTTATTAAAATACTCCCGTGATCAGGAATCAGAAGCTGATCGTTTGGGGCTCACTTTTATGGCCATGGCGGGTTATGATCCGCATGAGGCTGTAGGTTTTTGGCAGCGTATGGCGGCTCAAAATAAAGGTGGCGCTCCGCCAGAGCTGCTAAGCACTCACCCTTCTGATGCAACCCGTATCGCGAATATCCAGCGCCTTATACCAGAGGCTATGAAATATTATAAAAAATAATTCAAGAAATAAAAAAGGTCTCATTTTTTCGATGAGACCTTTTTTATTACACCACTCTCCGGTTATACTTGCATTTTTACAACACAAAATGGCTAAACGTCAATTTTTACAGGCACAATGGAAAAACCTGGTGATGCTGAATTACGAAATTGATCCGCAAATATTAGATGCCTATTTACCGCCCGGTACAGTACTTGATCTTTGGCAAGGGAAGGCATTGGTAAGTATGGTTGGTTTTGTATTTGCAGATACCAGCGTACTTGGCATCAAATGGCCCTGGCATGTAAATTTTGAAGAAGTAAACCTGCGCTTTTATGTAAAGCATTTTAACGGTACAGAATGGAAACGCGGTGCTGTTTTTGTAAGTGAAATAGTGCCCAAAAGCATGATAGCGCTTATCGCCAATAATTTATATAAAGAACATTACCAGGCTATGCCTGTGCGCAGCTCGGTTACTTTAACCCAGGATAGTCATACCCAATTTTTATATGAGTGGAAGTTTAAAGGTAAGTGGAATAAATTAGGAGCAACAGCAAGTAATCAATTGCAGGATATTAAACCAGGCAGTGCCGAGGAATTTATTTTTGAACATTATTGGGGTTATAATAAACTATCAGACACCGTCACTATGGAATATCAGGTTGAGCATATCTCCTGGCAAACAGGCCTGGTTAAAAATCATGTATTTGAAGCTGATGTTGCCGGGCTTTATGGCGAAGCTTTTGAACCCTATTTAAGAAAAGAACCCGTATCGGTGTTTTTTGCCGCTGGATCTGATATTAAGGTGAGGATGGGTGATAAGATAGTGGTTTAGTCTGAAGTCTAAATTAAAAAATACGTCATTGCGAGGAGGAACGACGTGGCAATCCCCGGTATGCAGGTTCACTCTGTAAGTCGGGGATTATTAATGTTTTTAATTGTCTTTAAAGGTATTAATGAGCTCCCTCCGGTCGGTTGGCCACGCTACGCTCGCAATGACGGGAGATTTCTTATCTAAAGACCTCCCAGAACCTCCATAACAGCCTGTGCTTTGAGCAGGCATTCTTCATACTCTTTTACCGGATCGGCATGGTATGTGATCGCACTCCCGGCATGGAATGATACGTATTGCCTTGCTGAGTTGTAAAGCAGAGTACGGATAACCACATTCAGATCAAAATCATTATCCGGGCTCAAATAACCTATAGCCCCCGAGTATACCCCCCGTTTGCTGCGCTCATATTGTTCCATTAGTTGCATAGCGCTGATCTTAGGTGCACCGGTCATGCTGCCCATCGGAAAGGTATTTTTAATGGCTTGTACTGTCGATAAGCCTTCCTGTAGCTCACATACCACGGTTGATATCATTTGATGCACATATTGAAAACTGTGTATACCAAATAACTCTTCTGTTTTCACAGTGCCCTGCTTGGCAGAGCGGGTCAGGTCATTCCGTACCAGGTCAACTATCATTACGTTTTCCTGCAGCTCTTTGGGGTGGTTACGTAGCTGTTGTTTGATCAATTCGTCAGCCTGTATATCTGCATCCCTTTTGGCGGTGCCTTTTATGGGCTGCGATATCAGTTTAGTGCCACGTTTGGCCAGGAAACGCTCGGGCGACGCCCCCAGTATATAGTTGTTTTTCCACTTAAAAAAGGTGCTGAAAGGGTTCGGTGAAACCTTATTTAGCTGTGTAAATATGGCCAGCGGATCTATCGTGGTATGTTCGGCAAAAAACTCCTGGCAAAAATTGGTAACATATATATCACCCCGGTTAATGTGTTCCTGAATACCCTTTACGGCATCAATATATTCTTGCCGGCTAAAGCGGGATTTTAATGCTATAGCGGGCTGTTCCTTATAGATAATTAACTCTTGTTGATCAATCAGGTCAAAAACCTGCTCAGGCTCGTCACTAATGAACTCCACTTTGCCATCCTTAATGATAATTAGATGTAGAGGCGCAAAAAAATAAAGATCCGGAAACTGTAATCCATCCGGATTGGCAGATGATAGCTGTTCTGTTTCATTCTTCAGGTCGTAACCGAAAAAACCGCTTATCCATCCCGGGTTATTTTGTCGGAAAGCTTCCAGTTGATCAAAAGCGTTCCCTGATTGTGCCGTTACTGCATCTTTTTCCCCGACAGCTATCAGCGTGTCAAATTTACCATAGGGGTCATTAAACCCGTTGGATTCCAGGTAGCAGACGGCATCAAATGATGAGGCCCATTGCAGCGCTTTTTGTTTAAACAGGGGAAGATCTTGAACAGGAATAATCACCCGGCAAAAATAAGCAAGTAAAGTAAAAAGGCTGCATGAAGTGTCTTTTTGTTATCCTATATTGGGTGAATAAATGCAAAGCTTATTCAATGCAATTACGGGCATATCATTTTAAAGAAGGGCTGATCTCGGGTAGGATCAAATTTTACTATGTTTTTTTGGCTTGTTTGATTTTATCTTTTCTGAATAGTTTTTTCTTTGCCTTTATTGCAGACCATTATTTTCCAGAGGCTGACTTGCTCAATAACCCTATCGATAAAGAGTCCGTTCCCGAGCAGTTGTTGGTAGCTTGCATTTTTGCGCCACTGCTGGAAACCTGGTTGTTTATCAGTTTGCCCAATCAGCTGATGAACAAATTCGGGATAAAAAGTTTATATCTGCTGATCATTATCCCCGCATTATTATTTGGAGTAAACCATTATTATAATCCGCTTTATATGATCGCTATGTTTTTTAGCGGAGTGATCATGAGTTTTCTTTACATTTATTGCAAGCGGATAAAGAACGGCCGTCAGGCATTTTTATATGTTGTGTTGTTGCATGCCTTATATAACCTGTATGCTGTTTTAGCCAGATACCTTTAACCATAAATAACAAAAAAAGCCCTGCATCTATAAGATGCAGGGCTTTTGAATAGCTGATGCAATTAGTGCATTACCAGCGTTTGTTTCCTGTCTGGCCCTACGGATAGATATTTAACAGGAACGCCGAGTTCTGCCTCTAAATAATCAATATATGATTGTAGTCTGGCAGGGATCTGGTTTAATTCGGTAATACCGGTCAGATCTTCTTTCCAGCCGTCAATTTCTTTCAAAATTGGGTCGGGGCTTACCGAGCAAATATCGTAGGGCATGTAATCGATCTTTTCGCCCAGATAGTTGTAGTGGGTACAGGCATATATTTTATCAAAGCCGCTTAATACATCGGCTTTGGTCATTACCAGCTGGGTAACGCCATTAAGCATTATAGCGTATTTTAAAGCCGGCAGATCGATCCATCCCGTACGGCGTGGCCTTCCGGTGGTTGCTCCAAATTCATGGCCTATACGGCGTAATTCTTCGCCTGTTTCGTCCTCCAGTTCGGTAGGGAAGGGGCCACCGCCAACACGTGTGCAATAAGCTTTAAAAATACCTATCACCTCGCCAATTTGTTGCGGTGCTATACCCAAACCTGTACAGGCTCCGGCAGCGGTTGTATTTGACGAAGTAACAAAAGGGTATGAGCCAAAATCAATATCCAGCATAGCTCCCTGTGCACCTTCGGCCAATACTTTTTTACCTTGTTTGATGTAGTTGTTGACTAAATGCTCAGAGTCAACCAATGGGAATTGACGTAACAGATCAAGCGCTTCAAAAAATGCGGTTTCGCGTTCAGAAAAATCGGCAACTTCTCCGTATAACGCTTGCAGCATGGATACATGCTTATCAACCAGTTTCTGGTAACGTTCTTTAAAATCGGGCAGAGTAATATCACCTATACGTAAACCATTACGACCGGTTTTATCCATGTAAGTTGGACCGATACCTTTTAAGGTAGAACCAATTTTGCCATCGCCCATCTTTTTTTCATTAGCGGCATCAAGCAATTGGTGCGTTGGTAATATAAGGTGAGCCTTTTTAGCTATCAGCAAATTCTTTTTCGCTAATAGATCATGCCCGGCATCTTTCAGTTTTTCTAATTCTTTTTTCAGCGTGATCGGGTCGATCACTACACCATTACCGATCAGGTTCATGGTGTTCTCAAAAAATATACCTGAAGGAATGGTATTTAAAACAAATTTTTTACCGTCAAATTCCAAAGTATGCCCGGCATTTGGGCCGCCCTGGAAACGTGCTATCAGGTCATAACCTGCGCTAAGCACATCAACAATTTTTCCTTTACCTTCATCGCCCCATTGGAGGCCTAATAATACGTCAACAGCCATTTATGTAAATTCAGAGTATGATATTAAGGGGGGCAAAGTTATGCTTTTCTGTCACAATTACCCTCTCTTAATTTGGTGCAATTGCCGTAAAGATTAAGGGAGTGGTGTTTGATCTCAAATTTCAGGATGTCGCCCATCATGCTTTGTATCTGCTGTATGCGCGGGTCGCAAAACTCAACAACCTTACCGCAGTCAATGCAAATGATATGATCATGCTGCTTATAGCCGTATGATTTTTCAAATTGGGCCATGTTTTTACCAAACTGGTGTTTGGTCACCAGGTCACATGATACCAGCAACTCCAGGGTATTATATACAGTGGCGCGACTTACACGGTATTTTTTATTTTTCATGTGGATGTACAATGACTCCACATCAAAGTGATCGGTACGTGAATAAATTTCTTCAAGTATAGCAAAACGCTCGGGCGTTTTACGCAGGTTTTTGTTTTCGAGATAAGCTTCGAAAATTTTTTTAACCAACGCTATTGTATCCTGTTGAGGCATAGTTGTCTATTAAAGAGCCAAAGTTATTAATAAAAGATAGAATCAGGAAATAAGAATCAAGAGACGAGAGTCAAGAATCAAGATATGAGAATCAAGAGACAAGGATGTTGTTTTTAAAGCATCCTGACTCTTATCTCTTGATTCTTGACTCTTGCTTATGAAGCTTTTTCAATTGCCGAATCGAAACGGTTTACAGCGGTTATACCCTTAACCATTTTTAGGTTTTTGATCAGGTTATCCAAATGCTCGGTATCATTTACGTATACCATTAACGAGCCTTCAAAAATGCCATTATCACTATCAACTGTGATGGAACGGATATTCACCTTAAAATCCTGTGATATTACCGTGGTGAGTTTATTGATCAGGCCCACATCGTCAATACCTGTAATACGCAAGCCGGTTAAAAATGCCAATTCCTGCTGATTTGTCCAGCGGGCCTTTACAATCCGGTAGCCATAATTGGCCATCAGCTTAGCGGCATTAGGGCAGTTGGTACGGTGGATCTTAATGCCATCGCTCACCGTTACAAAGCCAAATACATCATCGCCGGGGATAGGGTTACAGCAATTGGCCAGTTTATAGTCAATTTTTTGCATATCCTCGCCAATAAGCAATATGTCGCTATCCTTGGTTTTGATATTGCGCAGCAGGCTGTGTACCTGTTCCTGCTCAATTTTATCCTGAGGTTTATTTTCAATTATCTTTTCCGAAGCCTGGTAGTCTTTCAGGTCCTTCATGTCAATAATGCCTTTGGCAATATTGTAAAACAAGTCCTGGGTCGATCCCAGTTTAAAAAAGTAACTCAGCTTATGTATGTTTTCGGAATTGTAGGTGATCTTGAGCGATTTTAGCTTGCGTTCTAGTATCTCCTTGCCATCTTCGGCAATTTTCCGTTTTTCTTCTTTTAATGCCGATTTTATTTTGGCTTTAGCTTTCGCGGTAACCACAAAATTAAGCCAGTCTTCCTTTGGTGTTTGCTTGCCCGAAGTAATGATCTCCACCTGGTCGCCATTTTGCAATTTGTAGCTCAGTGGTACCAGTTTGTGATTTACTTTGGCACCAATACAGCTGGCGCCCACATCGGTATGTATCTCGAAGGCAAAATCGAGCGCGGTAGCGTTTAAAGGCAATTGTATCAGGGCGCCTTTGGGAGTGAAAATGAAGATTTCATCGCTGAAAAGGTTCATTTTAAAATCATCCAGAAAATCGAGCGCGTTGGAGTCGGGGTTTTTCAGCATATCCCTCACCTTTTGCACCCACTGATCAAGACCGCTATCCGTGGTTGATTCTTTATACTTCCAGTGCGCGGCAAAACCTTTTTCCGCAATCTCGTTCATCCGTTTGGTCCGGATCTGTACTTCAACCCATTGACCGCGGGGACCCATTACGGTAGTATGTAATGATTCGTAACCATTGGCTTTGGGTGATGATATCCAGTCGCGCAGCCTATCAGGGTTAGGGCGGTAAAGATCGGTAACTATCGAGTAGGCCTTCCAGCAATCGGCCTTTTCATTTTCGGGAGTGCTATCCAGGATTACCCTGATGGCAAAAAGATCATACACTTCTTCAAAAGGTATCGATTTTTTCTTCATCTTATTCCAGATGGAATGGATGGACTTTGGGCGACCAAAAATATCCGCATCCAGACCCTGGCCAAGCAATACTCTTTTTACCGGCTCAATAAAATCGCGGATAAACTTTTCACGCTCCGCCTTTTTCTCGTTGAGCTTAACTTTTAAAAACTGGTAGGTTTCCCGCTCCATGTATTTCATAGAGAGGTCTTCCAGTTCAGATTTTATGGTGTACAAACCCAGCCTGTGTGCCAGCGGGGCGTATAAATAAACAGTTTCTGAGGATAGTTTAAGCTGCTTATCGCGCGGCATAAACTCCATAGTCCGCATGTTATGCAGGCGATCGGCCAGTTTGATCAAAATCACCCGCACATCATCTGCTAGGGTAAGCAGCATCTTACGGAAATTCTCGGCTTGTAACGAGCTGTTGGTATCAAATACACCTGATATTTTGGTTAGCCCGTCAATGATCTTGGCTACCTTTTTACCAAACTCCATTTCAATATCATCCAGCGTCATGTTGGTATCTTCAACCACATCATGCAGCAAGGCACACACAATGGAGGTGGTGCCCAGGCCTATTTCTTCGGCCGCTATTTGTGCTACGGCAATAGGGTGGTATATGTATGGTTCGCCGCTTTTACGGCGCATGTCTTTATGGCTTTCCAACGCCATATCAAATGCTTTACGGATCATGCGCTTATCGCCCTTTTGCAAGGTCGATTTACAGGCGCGCAGCAAAGCCCGATATCTTTTTAATATCTCATTTTTTTCCGCTTCCAGGTCAATCACTAACTCTTTCATATGCTGATATTAATGGTATTACTTGATAAACTTGTAATTATAAATTATTATTACAGATTATATTGAAATACCACAAAAAATTGCTTTAATTTTGTTTTAAGTAAAATTATGAAATTTATTGGTTTTCTGTTCTTGTTTTGTTTCGGCATCGTGGGCGCGCTAAAAGCCCAGACAGATAAACCAGCACCCGTAACTTTAGGCAAAAATGATACCATCAAAACGGCCATGACCGATTTGAATGGAGAACTGGTGCCCTGGATAGTTACTCCCGAAGTAAAAATTGTTGATACACGTATATTTGCCAGTGAAGCCGATCGTATGGCTTATAACCGGTTAAGGTATAATGTGTTCAAAGTGTTGCCCTATGCACGTTTTGCGGGGCAGCGTTACCGCCAGTTGCAACGCGATCTGGCACTTACAGGCGATAAGCATAAACAGAAAGAGTTGGTAGCCGCCTGTGAAACCGAAATAAAAACATTGTTTAACAAGGAAATAAAAAATCTGACAATTAGTCAGGGTGAGGTATTGATCAAGCTGATTGACCGCGAAACCGGCACTACCAGCTATACGATGGTTAAAGAGCTTAAGGGTGGTTTTAAAGCCTTTATGTTTCAATCAGTGGCTAGTATATTTGGCCACAACCTAAAGGAAACCTACGACCCTGAAGAGCAGAAAGATATCGAGGCCATTTTGAAACAGGCCGGATATAATTCCACTAACAATTAATAATGGATAACAATAGTATCTACAAGTTTGATGTGCAGACATTAAACGGTGAAGAGATTAGCCTGTCGGCCTATAAAAATAAAGTTCTTTTAGTAGTTAATACCGCTTCTCAATGCGGTTTTACCCCTCAACTTAAAGACCTGGCTAACCTTAAAGATCAGTTTAAGAACACAGATTTTGAAGTGCTGGCCTTTCCCTCAAATGATTTTGGCGGACAAGAGCCGTTAGAAGGAGAGGCTATAGCCACCTTTTGCGAAAATGCAGGAGCCAATTATCCCGTATTTGAAAAGATAAGGGTACGGGGGCCCTACGCGCATCCGCTATACCAGTTTTTTGCTAATAAAAAAGATAACGGTAACCTGAAGTCTGTTCCGCGGTGGAACTTTCATAAATTTTTGGTGGATCGCAGTGGTCATGTAACCGATTTCTATTATCCTTTTACCAAGCCTACATCTTCAAAGATCAGGAAAAAGATCGAACGCCTTTTACAGGCCGTTTTATAATTCAACACTTGTTTATGCTTAAATTAGATATATTAGTTTTATCGGTTCATCCCGATGATGCCGAACTCGGATGTTCCGGTACTATTTTAAAACACATTGCCCTGGGTAAAAAGGTAGGCATGGTTGACCTTACGCGTGGTGAATTAGGTACTCGTGGTTCAGCTGAGATCCGTGACCAGGAAGCAGCAGCTTCGGCAAAAATATTAGGCTTAGCTGTACGGGAAAACCTGGGTTTGCCCGATGGATTTTTTGAAAACACCAGGGAATACCAGCTAAAGGTAATATCAGCCATACGTAAATATCAGCCTTCCATTATAATAACCAATGCTTACCACGACAGGCACCCAGATCACGGACGTGCCAATGAACTGGTTGAAACATCAGCTTTTTTATCGGGTTTACGAAAAATTGAAACATCGGCGGATGGCGCCTTGCAGGATGCCTGGAGACCTGACCTTGTTTTGCATTTTATACAGGATAATTATATAAGGCCTGATATTTTGATTGATGTAACCGATTTTTGGGATAAAAAGATCGAGAGCATCCGTGCTTTCGGGTCGCAGTTCCATAACCCGGAATGGGAAGGCGAACCACAAACCTATATATCTTCTCCTGAGTTTATTAACGTTGTTGCAGCCCGCGCTATGGAATTTGGAAAAAGTATCGGAGTTAAGTATGCGGAAGGCTTTACCAGCAGAAAAATTTTAGGTGTGGATAATTTATTTTCGTTAAAATAATATCTTTATTAACCTATAATAAATAAGCCGCAGGTTATTTAACACCGCGGCTTATTAATAATATGTAAGTAGTTTAATATTAGGCTTTTATGTATTCGAAGCGATTATTCTCGACGCTTCTTTCTCTTCTCAGCTTGTTTTCGTTAGCTAGCTTTAGTAAGATGCCCGAAAGCTCAGAGGTTTTGAAATCAGAATCAAACTGCTCCTTACAATAGGTCGCGATAGCTGATATAGAACGCGAAATATCAAAAAAGTCGGTACTCAATAACTGATTGAGTATTTTAGTTGCTCCTGGCTTTTTACGGCCTGGAATGCCAAAATTTTCATCATCTGACCGAATTCTGCGTCCTTTTTTAAGGAATAGTTCGGCCCCGTCCGTATCCACTCTGTCAGATTCAATCATTACATCTAATAACCGATCGATAATCCGAACCTGTACAGATTCTGATTGGAATGAATTAACAACTTCCGCTACTTCAACGAGTTGTTTTTTTAGTTTCTCTATGTGTTTGCTCATGACGTAAAAAGAATTGATCTGTACTCTTTTAATAGGGATATTACAAAAGTAACTCAAATAATAATTAAAAATATAGCGTATTTTGTCTAAAAAATAGTATATATTAATATATCACCTCTTTTCACCGTCTAAAAGTATCATTTCGTCGTTTGAAACGCCCCGTTCACCACATATTAAATATAAAAAGACTTTATTGAATAGAATAACTAATTTGCCTGTAACGATATTATTGCATTATTATAAGGTACGCGATATTTTTTCAAGCATGCCCAATCCAAGGTCAATGTGCTCTTTTTCAATGATCAGCGCCGGCCTGAAACGTATGCTTTTTTCACCGCATCCCAGGTACATGATATTATTTTGTAAGCCCTGTTGTATAAAAGTATCCCGCTTATTTTTATCTGGAAAATCAAAGGCGGTCAATAAACCTTTACCACGCACATTACTGATAATTGGATTACGGGAGGCGATATCTGCCAATTGATCCTGTAAATATTCGCCCATTTTGGCGGCATTGTCACATAGGTTATCTTCTTCCATGATCTCCATGATCTTTGATGACCTTACCATGTCAACCAGGCTGCCGCCCCAGGTGGAGTTGATGCGGGATGATACCCTGAAAACATTATTCTCTACCTCATCAACACGGTTGCTGGCCAGTATACCGCATACCTGCATCTTTTTGCCAAAAGCTAAAATATCCGGACGGGCTTTTTCGCCAAAATGTTCGTGACACCAGAATTTGCCGGTAAGGCCAACACCTGTTTGTACTTCATCATATATCAGCATGGCTTCGTATTCATCGGCCATTTCCCTTAATTTTTCCAGAAACTCTTTGCGTACATGGTTATCACCACCTTCTGATTGTATGGGCTCAATAATAATGGCGCATATATCATCCTTATTTTCGGCAAAGGCTGTGCGGATCTGCGAAATGGAGAATTGCTCCCTTTGCACCAGATCGTCATGATTGGCATCGCTGTACGGGAAATTTATTTGTGGTACTGATACCCGCGGCCAGTCGAACTTGGCAAACCATTTTGTTTTGTTGGGCTGGGTATTGGTTAAACTTAAGGTATAGCCAGAGCGACCGTGGAAGGCTTGCTCAAAATGTAATACTTTATGCCCTTTTTCCTTCGTGTAGCCCTTCGCAAAATTTTTCTGTACTTTCCAGTCCATCGCAACTTTAAGCGCGTTCTCAATAGCTAATGAGCCCCCTGCAATGAAAAATGCATGCGGAAGGTAGTCAGGTATACCCACGCGCGAAAAAGTTTCAACAAACTGAGCGTATTGCGTGGTATAGATATCGGAGTTTGATGGATTGGTTAACGCGGCCAGCATCAGGTTTTTTTTAAACTCTTCGTCGTTTATCATTTTAGGATGGTTGTAGCCTAAAGGAACGGAAGCGAAGCAGGTGAAAAAATCAAGCAGTGTCCGGTTATATTTAGCATCGTAAATATAAACACCCTTACTTTTTTCCATATCAAACGTGAGATCAAAGCCATCGGCAAGCACATGCTTCTGTAGTGAAGCCTGTACATTTTCGGGAGAAACAAGTAGGTTGTACATATAAATTTGGTTTGTACAAATTTACTAAAATGTGCCTAAAAATAAAAATTAGGCGGTTTTTGAACCGATTGGCGAAAAAGTAACTTTAAATTGTTTAAAGTTACTTTTTGTACCAAAGCCAAAAGTAGTATACCGGAATGACCGGTAGATTTTATTATCCGGGCCTCCAAATAATTCCTAAAAATGGCGCGTTTGCAGGAGCAAGGGGGCAAAATAATTAGTGACGAAATGAGCAATATCAGGCCCCAAAAACAATCCGACCTAATCATTATCTGGATCTAAAAACTTTTTAAACCTTAAATTTTAACACTTTTCAGCCCGAAAACAGGGCAAAAACACGTAAAAAACGCTTGGTAAACCCTCATTTTAACACTTTTTAACAAATTTTAACACAGTTTTGAGTCGTTTTTGAAACTTTAAAAAGTATTAATGTGTTGATTTTCAAATAACTGTATACCAAATGGTCGGTTTTTGGTCTGTATTTTCCTTTAACCAAACAGCCCGGGTACCTTATAAAAGATACCCGGGCTGTTGAATGATACAATATACGAAAAATCATCGGCATCATGAAATAGACCGTCTCCCGTTGTCTGTGAAGGTCCGCACAATATAAAAAGGAAAGTCATGCTGAACTTGTTTCAGCATCCCATCAGCAGGTACCCATGGTATGGCGATTATCTTGTTCTGTGAGATGCCGAAACGAGTTCGGCATGACCTATTTTGCTTGTAACCTGGATAGTGCTTTCAATATAATATATATCGTAAATTAGTGTAAATCAATAATAACACCAATTGTGATTAAAGCGTACTGTATGCTACAAAACCGTGTCGATCCGCAAGGGAATATTATTAAAACGAGTGCCCGCGGCGCCTGGCTGGGCAACCGTGGTCAACTGCATGGCGATACCAAAACCATATTGCGCCCCTTTAAATTAAAAGCCTGGCTGATCTGTGTGCTGGAATTTAAAGACAGGCACCGGCAGGTAATGGCCCCCAATTTGTATACCGAATTGTTCTTTTTGGATGAAGCTACAGCATTTGCAGCGGGCCACAGGCCATGTTTTGAATGCCGCCGGGACGACGCTAGTCGTTTTAAAACGGCCTGGCTCAAAGGCAACCCCGAATACGGATTTGATCACAAAGTACTTATCGGAAAAATAGACGAGATCATACACCAGGAAAGGATAGATAAAAATGGCCATAAAGTAACGTTTGAAGCAGCTATTAATGACCTGCCGGATGGTGTATTTATACAGATCAATGATAAGCCCTTTCTTTTTGCCAATAAAATGATCTGGCATTGGACACCCTTTGGTTATGAGCAAGGCGTTCCGCTGCAGGTATCGACAAAAGTTATGGTGCTGACGCCAAAGTCGGTTGTCAACGCGTTTCGCTCGGGTTATCGACCGCAGATGGGGGGGGCTTAAAAGTGAGTGGTTTTTAAGAAATGAGTATTTATTGAAATAATTATAGTTAAATCTTTGTTTTGTGATTGTAAAATACTTACATTCAGTAACTTAATACCTTATCATGAATGGCTTATCAGTAAAAGCCGGCTTTGCAAGCTGGTTAATTCTTTTGTGTGTGAATATTACTTCAGAGGCGCAAGTAAAGTATACTACATCAGACAGTCAGGCACCTTTTCAGTATGGAATTTCGGGTAAATTAACGGTTGGCTTTGAATTTAAGGAACGCCGCTGGGCACCACCTGTTTACCGGCTTTGCCTCGATGCGGGCGCCGCTTATGCCATAGCCCGGATTATTTCACCCTCTTATAATCTGGAGGTTCAGTTATACAATGGAGGATTGGCATCGCCTGCCTACGGTAAACTCCGGCATAGAACCACTATTGACCTGATCAATGCCCTTACCCTCACGGGAGGTACCGATTACCGCTTAACCCGAGGCCGTGCCGGGACCTTACCGGACAGCCGCATCCCGCTTTATTATTTTGCCGATTTTGTTTATCCGGCCTTAGTTAACCCCTATCATTTCTCGGTTTCATTAGGAACCAATTTTGTGATATCCAATGATCCGGGTAAGAAAAGCCAGCGGGTAGGCTTTGTTAACCTGCACCAGGGGCGGTTTCAGTTCAGCTATTATAATGACGGGGGGTACGGGATCAAAAACATAGGTTTAGGCGATCGTTATGACAGGTATTATACGGGTGGCGGTTTATTGAGCTATCATTTAGATCCGCAAAAAGCCAGTATTAACCTGATTGAACTGGGCTTTCATAAATTCTCGGGCTTTACAGAAAACGCATTTAACCTATCCAATTTAATAGGAACGTCTTTTGTTAATTACTGCGATACTTCACAGCAATTTTATAACAAAGGGTGCTATAGTTTGCATTTAGCTAATACCAACACCGGCTTTGGGGTAACTATAAAACGGGAAAATGATTATGCCCTGGATTTTCAGAGCCTGATCCATTATGTTATTTATAATTCCTATCATCATATCCCTTACCCCGCCACTTATTCAATCGCTGTTGATTATAGCAATTCACATGACCATTTGAACATAAAATGAAAAAGATAAATTTCTTACTCATCGCTTTTCTGTTGATGTTAAGCATGGGATGCCGCTATTACACATATACCAATTGGGATAGTGATGTTAAATATTATAACCCTGTAAGGATCGACTTAGATTCGGGTTATGAATTATATACCCGGCAGATTGGAAAGCCAAAGAGCGAATATAGTATTGTCAGAAAAAACTATGAAGAACTAGTTGATACCGATCGCGAGCGTATTGAAATACAGTACTTATTATTTTCAAAACAAAGCGGCCGTGTGTTGTACTTAACAACCATCCCCCCGTTTTATACCCATGACAGATCGTATAAGTGGATATATGATGAGCCGGTATTTAGTAAAACTAATTTTGTAAATCTGTGGTATTTGAATCTTTTTTATATCGGGCAATATGATCCTGAGCTTAATGCCTTTAATTTTACACGTAAAGATAAACCAGCTATAATCGATACGTGGACTTACAGCCTGAACGGGGATAAAAGCATATTGACACTTAATACGGTTACTGATAATTTGCCGCAGGAGCTACAGCATTTTAAATCAGCAGACCCCGATACAACGTTTTCATTACCCATGAAGTTTTACAGGCAGGATAATTTTCAGATCGGTATTAGCGGTTTCTGGGACGATGCTAAATTTACCAAGGGGGTTACACTTTATGGTTCATACAGGGCCATCTATTATGCAAACAACAAAGGTAAAACGGACATATTTTTTAATATCGGTAAAGATCCAGACATTACAAATATTCCCCCCGATTCATTGCCCGATGACTGGATGCATTTTAAGGATATCAGGGTGAGGTATAAACCATGATATTCTGCTAAACAAAAATTATATACGGGTTACGGGCAACCTCAGGGTCCCTTTCAGGAGACCCTGAGTGGATGAAAAAAGAAAAGTCATGCTGAACTTGTTTCAGCATCCCATTATCAGGTTGCCGATTGTATGGCGACTAACCTGTTCTTTGAGATGCCGAAACGAGTTCGGCATGATCCATTTGGTGCCCGTTATTTGTATCGTATTACTGCGCTTTGCGGGTGGCCTGTTCGATGCTGTCCCACATTTGGTCAGGTATCATTTCCAGTCCGCTGAACTGGCCTGCGCCTTGCAGCCATTCGCCGCCGTCTATGGTGATCACTTCGCCGTTGATGTAGCCCGAAAAATCGGACACGAGGAACGCGGCCAGGTTAGCCAGTTCCTGGTGTTCGCCTACTCGTTTCAGGGGTACGCGGTTTTTGAAATCAAACTTTTGCGCCATATCGCCGGGTAGTAAACGTTCCCATGCGCCTTTGGTAGGGAAGGGGCCAGGGGCTATGGCATTGGTACGGATACCGTGCCTACCCCATTCAACAGCCAGCGAGCGAGTCATGGCCAGTACGCCGCCTTTGGCACAAGCCGATGGCACCACATAAGCCGAGCCGGTAAAAGCATAAGTGGTGATAATGTTGAGGATGCTGCCGGGCATTTTTTCGGCTATCCAGTATTTGCCCAGGGCGAGCGAGCAATTGACCGAACCTTTCAACACAATATCAATAACCGCCGAAAACGCATTGGCAGAAAGGCGTTCCGTAGGAGAAATGAAATTGCCCGCCGCATTGTTCAGCAGGGCATCAACCCGGCCGAAAGTGGCAATGGATTGCTCCAGCATTTTTTGCACGTCATCATAATTGCGTACGTCGCAGGCAATGGCCAAAACTTTGCCGCTGGTTTCGGTTTGCATTTCGGCAGCGGTTTTTTCCAGCACATCCAACTTACGACTGGTGATCACCAAATTGGCGCCCAGTTTTAAAAAGTAGGTACCCATGGCTTTACCCAAACCCGTGCCGCCACCGGTTACAATAATGGTTTTTCCTTTCAGGGCATCATCCCTTAACATACCTGTGGTTACTGCTGTGCTATTGCTCATTGGTTTCGTTTTTAGGTGTTTATGGTATCAAGTAGCTAGTATCAAGTATCAAGACAAAAGCACCTCGCTGGTTCATGGTTTTTTTGTGCCAGTTTAAATGCAGACGCTTATAATATGCGATGTTTAAAAATCGTGATACTTGATACTAACTACTTGATACTTCCTAAGCTGTTGTTTTTGATTTTAAATTCTGGATAAGCATTTGCAGGCCTTTGCGTACTTCGGGGGCCCACCATTGTGCCAGCATATGGTTTAGGGCTGTGCTTTGGTCGGCACTGAGCTTGGTTATGAGTTCATGCCGCAGGTTTAGCTTGCTCTGGCTCCAGGTTACCTGATTAAGCTGCATATAGGTCCTGATCTTTCTTTCGGCAGTGGTGAGCAGGCTTTCAGGTGCGCTGATCTCATCTATCAGGCCAACTTCCAGCGCTTCATTAACTTTCAGGAGTTTACCTTCCATCAGGTATTGATAAGCCCTGCGTTGTCCCAGCCAAAAAGAATACAGAGTAGCCACGCTGTCGGGCACAATGATGCCTACGGGAATCTCATTTAAGCCGATAATAAAGGAACCTTCGGCCATGACCCGATAATCGCAGCAAATGGCTAATACACATCCCCCTGCCGGACTATGACCGCTGATAGCTGCTACCATCGGTTTTCTGAAAGCCACCAATGATCGCTGCAGCAACAGGAAATCGGTCCACAAGCCGCGACTTTGTTCCTCGTTATATTCATAAGCCTCAATCAGGTCGATGCCAGATGAAAAGAAGCCTGGTTTGCCGGTGATGATGAGTCCGCCAACGCTCGTATCATTTTCAAGCGTTTGTATGGCGGTGATCAGCTCCTTAACCATCTGGTGGTTAATAGCATTTGACCGGCCACGATCCAGTGTTAATATAGCCAGGCCGTTGTTTATGGTTAATTGAAATGTTGTCATGCTTTTTAGGATTGGGTATCAAGTAGCTAGTATCAAGTATCAAGACAGTTTTTGCTTGTACATGCCACGTTTAAAAGTCGTGATACTTGATACTAAAGTCAATGCACTAACGAAGGATTTTCATGTTCTTCGCCGGAATAGATCTTATCAATTTCGGTTTTATATTTCTCGGTGATCACTTTGCGTTTCATTTTGCCGGTAGGGGTAAGTTCGCCGCTGTCTATCGACCACTCTTCGGGTAATAAAGTGAGTTTTTTTACCTGCTCTACGTGGTTAAACTCAGGATTAAAGCCCTCAATGATGGATTGGTAAAGTTCAATAACCCGGGGATCCCTGATGAGTTCATTGTGCGATGTAAAGGGGATATCGTTTTTTTCGCACCAGGGTTTCAAATTGGTATACGAGGGTACGATGAGGGCCGCGGTAAATTTTCGTTCGGCACCAACCACCATCATTTGCTCAATAAAATGATTTTCTTTCATCTTATTTTCAATAGGCATAGGCGCCACGTATTTACCACCAGATGTTTTGAAAATCTCCTTTTTACGATCGGTTATTTTCAGGAAACCATCTTTGTCCAACTCGCCAATATCGCCGGTGCTGAACCAGCCGTCTTTGATCACTTCGGCGGTCATTTCGGGGTTTTTATAATAGCCCACGGTAATGTTTGGTCCTTTACAAAGTATCTCGCCGTCTTCGGCAATTTTAACCTGTACACCGCTGATCAGCTTGCCTACGGTGCCGAATTTACGACCGCCTGTAACATAACAGTTCACCGCGATCACGGGCGATGTTTCTGTGAGGCCGTAACCTTCCATCACCGTCATGCCGGCAGCGGTAAATATTTTTTCGAGCTTGATGGGACAGGCAGAGCTGCCAATAACAATGGCTTTTACATTACCGCCTACCGCTTCGCGCCATTTGCTGTACACCAGCTTATCGGCAATGGCCAGTTTAATTTTATACCAGAGACTTTGATTTTCGATCTCGAACTGCTCGGCCACTTTTATCGACCATAAAAAGATTTTCTTTTTGATGCCGGTGAGCTGCTGTCCGGCTGCCATGATCTTTTCGAATACTTTCTCCAGCAGGCGTGGTACAGCGGTAAAAATATAAGGCTTAGCCTCTTTCATGTTGGCGCCAATGGTATCCATGCTTTCGGCATAGGAGATGGAAAAACCATAAAAGAGATAGATGTAAGTACACATTTTTTCGAAAATGTGATTGAGGGGTAAAAAGCTCAAAGCCCGTTTCTGTTCGATAGGGATCTGGTTAAGTACCTCACCGGATGATACCACATTACTCACGATGTTCTTATGCGTAAGCATCACGCCTTTTGGCCGACCGGTGGTGCCCGATGTGTAAATAATAGTAGTTACATCATCTTCGCCAATGGTTTTGCTGATGGCTGATAACCTGTCGCGATAGCCCTCGGGTAGAGGTTTAAATAACACAGTCCAATTGGGACAATTATCCAGCTGATCAAAGGTGTAAATGGCTTTTAGGGATGGTATATTGGCGCATACAGCATTTACTTTATCATACAGCTCTTTACCGCTTACAAACAGGTATTTTACCTCAGCTTCGTTCAGGATCTGCTCCAGTTCTTTGGGATTACTGTTAGGATACAGGGGTACCAGGATAGCGCCGGTTTGCTGTACGGCCAGATCGGTCACGATCCATTCGGGTCGTCCGTTGCTGATGAGGCCGATTTTATCACGGCCCTCGGTAGTGCCATCACCACCCGAAACGCCGAGGTCTAACAAGGCCATGGCTAACTGGTAGATCATGGTGTGGGTTTCCTGCGTACTGTATGCCCGCCATACGCCATTCTCCTTGGCATTTAACAGATCGATCCGGGGCTCCCGGGCCTGAATCTCCATGCAATCAAACAATCTTGCCACTTTTTCCATCTTTTTTAGTATCAAGTAGTTAGTATCAAGTATCAAGACACTCGTTTTGTATATCGAGTCTTATTTAGTAACTGGTTAGTATCAAGACGCCTCCGTTATGTATCAAGTATTCAAAATCGTGATACTTGATACCAGCTACTTGATACCCAAATTATAATAATTCAAAAATGCCCGCGGCACCTTGTCCGGTACCTACGCACATGGTAACCATACCGTATTTTTTGTCCCTGCGTTTTAACTCGTTAAAAAGCTGTACAGATAGCTTGGCACCGGTACAACCCAACGGGTGACCCAGGGCTATGGCACCGCCATTAACGTTGATACGATCGATGTCCAGATCCAAACCTTTGATAACTGCCAGTGATTGCGATGCAAAGGCTTCGTTCAGTTCGATCAGATCAATGTCCTGCTGTTTCATGCCTGCCTGTTTCAACGCTTTGGGTATAGCCACCAGCGGACCAATACCCATAATACGCGGCGGCACACCTGCAACAGCATAATTTACCAGGCGGGCAATCGGTTTTAAGTTATTGGCTTTTAAAAAGCGCTCGCTTACTACCATCACAAAGGCTGCACCATCACTTGTTTGGGATGAGTTACCCGCGGTTACTACACCCCTTGCATCAAATACGGGTTTCAGTTTGGCCAATGCCTCCAATGATGTATCGGCACGTGGGCCTTCGTCGGTATCTACTTTAAAGTCGCGGTTTTTCTTTTTGCCGGTTTCATCAACATAGGTTTCGGTCACATTTACCGGTACTATTTCGTCTTTAAACTTGCCTTCTTTGATGGCGTTGATGGCTTTCTGATGAGAGTTATAGGCAAACTGGTCCTGCTCTTCGCGACCAACTTTATATTCTTTGGCTACGGCTTCGGCGGTTAAACCCATGCCCCAATAATAATCGGGGTGAGCCAGGGCAATATCAGCATTGGGCACCACGCGCCAGCCGCCCATAGGCAGCAGGCTCATGCTTTCTACACCGCCGGCAATAATACAATCGGCAATGCCGCTGTGTACCTTTGCCGATGCAATGGCAATGGTTTCCAGGCCCGATGCGCAATAACGGTTCACGGTCATCCCGGGTACTTTATCGGTATCCAGGGCCATGAGCGATATCAGTCGGCCCACGTTTAAGCCTTGTTCGGCCTCGGGGGTAGCGTTACCTACAATTACATCTTCTATCTGATCCTTATCTACGTTGGGTACCGATGCCATGAGATGTTTGATCACATCTGCTGCAAGGGTATCCGGCCGGGTAAACCTAAAACCTCCCCGGGTTGCTTTTCCAACTGCGCTGCGGCTTGCAGCCACTATGTATGCGTTCATATGTTTTTATTTTATAGTATCAAGTAGTTAGTATCAAGTATCAAGACAGTCTCTTTTTGATTTTAAACTTCAAGAGTCGTGATACCTGATACTAACTGCTTGATACTCCCTTTCAAATTAATTCCTTAACACTTTACCACCTGTTATGATCGACTGGATACGCTCCAGTGTTTTACGCTCGGTGCAGAGGGAAACAAAAGCTTCCCGTTCCAGCCCCAGCAAATATTCTTCGCTTACCAGCGATGGTTGCGACAGATCGCCGCCAGCCAGTACGTAGGCCAGCTTCTGCGAAATTTTTACGTCGTGCTCACTGATATAATTACCGCTATACATGGTATTGGCACCCACATAACCCAGGCCCAAAGCCTGTTTGCCCAGCACCCGGATATCGGTACGCTGAACGGGTTGCACATAACCTTCGTTAGCCAATTGCAGGCAATGTTGTTTAGCCTCGGCCAGCAGGCGGTTTTGTGATACCACCACTACGTCGCGGCCTTTTTTCAGGTAACCATGTTCAAAAGCCTCGTATGCCGAGGTGGATACTTTAGCCTGGCCAATGGTCAGGAAACGGTCGCGGAAATTGTTGAGTTCGATATCGCCATCCTGTAACTCATCCGACAGGCGCAGGGCAAATTCCTTGGTACCGCCGCCGCCGGGGATCAGGCCAACGCCAAATTCCACGAGGCCCATATACAGTTCGGCATGGGCAACAACCTTATCGGCATGCAGGCAAAGCTCGCAACCACCACCCAGCGCCATTTGATGAGGTGCTGCCACCACCGGAATAGATGAATAACGGATGCGCATCATGGCTGTTTGGAAGGCTTTGATCACCATATTCAGTTCGTCAAACTCCTGCTCCACGGCCATCATAAATATCATACCCACATTGGCGCCTGCGCTGAAATTGGCGCCTTCGTTCGAGATCACCAGGCCTTTGTAACTCTTTTCGGCCAGGGTAATGGCTTTGTTGATACCTTCTATCACATCGCCGCCAATGGTGTTCATTTTGGTATGGAACTCCAGGTTGATGATGCCATCGCCGATATCGGTAATGGTAGTGCCGGTGTTTTTCCAGATAGTATTGGCTTCGCGGATATTGCTCAGCAGTATAAAATTCTCGGTACCCGGAATTACCTTATAAGTTTTGGAGGCGATATCATAATACTGGCGGTTGCCATCGGCTATTTTGTAAAAGCTATCGGCACCGGAGGCCAGCATATCATATATCCATTGGGCAGGTTTGCTGCCTGCGGCTTCCATCGCTTTCACGGTATCGGCAACGCCTAAGGCATCCCATTTTTCAAAGGGGCCTATTTCCCAGCCGAAACCGGCAGTAACGGCCGCATCTATTTTGTAAAACTCGTCGGCAATTTCGGGGATGCGGTTGCTGGCGTAAGCAAAAAGCTGGTAAAAAGTAGAGCGGTAAAAATCGCCGGCTTTATCTTTTGCCGCGATTAGCACCTTTAAACGTTCCTTTAAGTTATCGATATTTTTGGTAATATCTAAAACTGGGAATTTTACTTTTTGAGATGGTTTATATTCCAGCGTTTTGAGGTCAAGCGCGAAGAATTGATTGGCGCCATCCACTTTTTCTTTTTTATAAAAGCCCTGCCCGGTTTTGCTGCCCAGCCAATTGTTCTTCAACATGCCGTTCACAAACTCAGGAATAGCAAATAGCTCTTTCGCCTCATCATCGGGCGCGTTTTTGCTGAGGCCGTTAGCCACATGCACCATCGTATCCAAGCCCACCACATCATTGGTACGGAAGGTAGCTGATTTCGGGTGACCGATAACGGACCCTGTCAGCTTGTCGATCTCTTCCACCGTCATGCCGGTTTTTTCTACATAATGTAGTATGCTCATGATGGCGAACACACCGATACGGTTGCCAATAAAAGCAGGGGTATCTTTAGCCAAAACGGTTGTTTTACCCAAAAATTGCTCACCGTACTCCATCAGAAAGTCGACCACTTCCGGCGAGGTATCTTTTGTCGGGATGATCTCCAGCAATTTTAAATACCGTGGCGGGTTAAAGAAGTGGGTACCGCAGAAATGCTTCTTGAAATCATCGCTTCGGCCTTCGGTCATCAAATGAATAGGGATGCCCGAAGTATTGGAGGTGATGAGTGTACCTGGTTTGCGGTGTTTTTCGACCGTTTCAAATACCTGTTGTTTGATATCCAGCCGCTCTACCACTACTTCGATCACCCAATCGTAATCG
Source organism: Mucilaginibacter sp. BGA-UO-ETr-C110 (assembly GCF_059567985.1). NCBI lineage: Bacteria > Pseudomonadati > Bacteroidota > Sphingobacteriia > Sphingobacteriales > Sphingobacteriaceae > Mucilaginibacter > Mucilaginibacter sp. BGA-UO-ETr-C110. The sequence continues at coordinate 3,845,953 of NZ_JCAQPB010000002.1, read as the reverse complement.
GCTATTTTTGCCATATCGTCCTCAAAGTTGCCGGTGCTGATGCGCCGGGCAAATGATTTAAGATAGATAGGCGAGGGGTTTGATTTTAAAGCGAAATCAAGCGCGTCATTAACAATTTTATTGCGGGCTTTTTTATCGCCAGCGGGGGCATCCTTTGGTACAATATCCAATAGCAGCACCTGTACCCCGATATTGGCGAAATGGCAAGCAATACGGCTGCCCATTACACCCGAGCCCAGAACGGCTACTTTTTTTATAATTCGTTTGTTCATAATAGTATCAAGTAGTTGAGGTTAGTATCAAGTAGCTAGTATCAAGTATCAAGATCTTGCTGGCTATTAAATATTGTTTTAGTCGTGATACTTGATACTAGCTACTTGATACAAAAAATTATTCCGCCCGTTCCCAGACTGTTGTGCGGCCAAACAGCGATACGCCGATGTAGCCGCGGATTGATAATGTTTTGCCTTTGTAAGTGATATTGCAGGAGTAGGTTTTTCCGTTTTTAGGATCATAGATCTTGCCATCGGTATATTTGTTGTCACCATCGGGTACAAAGCCTTCCAGGATGTGTAAACCTATGATGGGCCTGGTACGCAGCTTCTCGTCCTTGTTTTCGTCATCTACTTTAGGTTTGCCGTTTTTGAGCGGCTCCTTAAGCCATATTATTTTACCGTTAAACTTACCGTCGCTGCCTTTGCTGATCTGTATTTTGGCACTTTTGATATCATTGTACCACAGTCCCTCAATTTTATCGGTCTGGGCTTTGGCCGCAATATTCACGGATACTACAGTAAGCAGGATTAATACGAAACGGGCGAAATGCTTTTTAGGTGATGACATGGCTTTTTTTGATGCTATTGTCGAATAATCAAATATGTCTTTCAAAGCTGCCAAATCACGATGTATACAACGGCGAATCAGCATCTCTTTTGCAGGAGACAAACAGAATTAAGCGACAGGGTTAAAAAAATAATTTAGTATTGGTTTATTAAAGAATCAAGATATTAGAATCAAGAATTAAGACAAACAGTAATTTGCTGATTATGTCCTTCTCTTGATTCCTGGTTCTTAATTCCCGGCTCTCATTTACAGTAAACAAATATCCTTTTTAGCGAAGCTTAACAAAGGGCCAAATGGCGGAAACATTTGTCAAAATTTCGGAAATTTCTATTTGTGTTGCTATAAATTGGTTTATTTAAAGATAGGTGTTTTTCGTGATTTTTTTACGCCACTTTACTTTCCTGACAATTCCTTTACCAGATCAATATATTGCTGGCGGGCAACATCGGCCGTAACCCCTTTTAAATTTAACCAGGCATCATATTTAGCCTTAGCCACAAAGTCGAACATACCCGGTTGGTTATCCGTGTTGATATCGCCTTCGGTGGCTTGTTTGTATAAACTATATAAACGCAGCAGCGTTTCGTTATCGGGTTTGGCGGGCAAAGTTTTACTATCCGCTACTGCTTTTTCAAAAACTTCTTTTTGATCCATTTTTATTTGTGTTGATTTTGTGATTTAGGAAGTTCTTCCACATAATCGTCGCTTTTGGGCGCTTTGATGAACAGCTCACTTAATTCAGCAGGTAATGGGGTTAGTTTGCGTTTCACGGTATCGATCCAGGCACCTTGTACGATGATCACGGCGGCTTTAACACCGTCACCACGATACACTTCCTGCCTGAACGTCCAGCGAGAACTATCGGCCCGGGAACTGATCACTTCGCAGGTAACTTTGACGTAATCATTAATGGTAATTTCGCGCAGGTAGTTCAATTCTTCCTTAAACAGTACCGGACCTATTTTAAGTTCAAAAAGTTTGGTGGGCATCGATCCCAGACTCTCCAATAAATTTAACCTGGCTTGCGCTGCCACATCGGCATAAGCCGAGTGCCGCATATGTTGATTGGCGTCTAATTGCGCCCATATCACCTGACCTTCATAATAAACATTCATTTTTTTTTAGCTTAAGGCTTAAAGCACAAAGCTTAAAGCGTTTTTACCTATTAAATTAAACTCCCGACAGCTTTCAGCTTTCGGCTTTACGCTTTCAGCTTTATTTATGGTTTTGCTTAAAATTCTTCACCGCTTCGGTTAGGCGTGGCAAAATTTCCATCGCGTCGCCTACCACACCGTAGTTGGCAGCCTTAAAAAATGGCGCTTCGGGATCTTTGTTGATTACCACAATCGTTTTTGATCCGTTAACTCCAGCCAAATGCTGTATCGCACCAGAAATGCCTACGGCTATATACAGGTTGGGCCTTACAGTACCACCGGTTTGGCCCACGTGCTCATGATGCGGACGCCAGTGTGCGTCGGCTACGGGACGGGAGCAAGCGGTACCCGCGCCTAATTCTTTGGCCAGGTTTTCGATCAGTCCCCAATTTTCTGGACCTTTCATACCACGGCCACCGGATACCACCAATTGGGCATCAGACAGCGGGATCTCGCCTTTGATCAGATTAACTTCCTTAACCTTTACCCCAAAATCTTTATCGCCAAAGCTTACATCCAGTTTTTCGATAGTGGCTTTGCCCTCACCTTTGTTTAACTGAAAAGTGTTAGGCATCAGTGTGATCACTTTTACATCGCTGGTGATATTCACAAAGGCAAATGCTTTGCCCGAGAATACCGCTTTTTTGATCACAAAGCCTTTATCCAGATCGGGATAGGAGAGTGCGCCCGCTACCAAACCTGCCTTTAGTTTGGCAGATAAGCGGGGTGCCACGGCCCGACCATTGATATCATGCAAAGCGATGATGATTTTGCTGCCTTCTTTTTGGGCGGCAGCCAGCAAGGCGCTGGTATAAGCCCGGGCATGCAGTTCATCCAGGCGGGCATCGGCAACATGTAGCACTTTTTGAGCGCCGTACTGACCCAGGCTTTCCATTTCAGTACCGGCAAGAGTGCCTAATACCACGGCGCTTACCGTTGTCCCTGTTTTTTGGGCGATGCCGGCAGCATACTGCACAGCTTCCAGACTTTTCTTTTTTATATTTCCTTCGGTATGTTCTACCAATACGATTACAGACATTTTTATAGGTTTTAAGCCTCACCCTGCCCTCTCCAAAGGAGAGGGTTCTAAGAATTTTTGTTTTTAAAGTCCTCTCCTTTGGAGAGGATTTAGGTGAGGCGATTAATAATTAATTAAATGACTTTGGCTTCCGCATGAAGCAACTCCACCAGCTCATCCATATTATCCGGACTAACCATTTTTATACCGGCTTTCGCGGGGGGCAGTTCGTAAGATAAAATTTCGGTCACTGAGCCAACTGATGCTGGCGCGACCACTTTAAGCGGACGGGTACGGGCGGCCATAATACCACGCATATTGGGTATCCGGGCTTCCGCAACACCTTTCTGACAGGCGATCACCACAGGCAGGTTACTGGTATCTGTTTCTTCGCCGCCTTCTATTTCGCGTTTTACAGTAGCGGTATTGTCATCTATCTGGATATCGGTCGCAAAACCAATGTAATTGGTATCCAATAGCTCGGCCAGCATGGCGCCTACGGCTCCGTTGTTATAATCTATGGATTCTTTACCGCAGAGGATCAGGTCGTATCCCACGCTTTTGGCATATTCAGCTATGTAATTTGCGGTTTCATAAGGGTCATGGCTGTCGGCATCTATGCGGATAGCTTCATCGCCACCTAATGCCAGCGCTTTGCGGATCACGGGCTCGGTATCTGCCTTGCCTACGGTTATCAGGTGGATGTCGCTGGCTATGCCTGTTTCTTTCAGTTCGAGGGCGCGCACCAGGGCATACCATTCGTCGTAAGGGTTTATTACATAGGTAACACCCTGGTTATTGATTGCTGTATTGTTATCTTTTAGTACAATTTTGGTGCTGGTATCCGGCACCTGGCTTATACACACTAATATCTTCATGTTTTTATTTTAGGTTATGCGGGTTTGGAATCAAGAGATAAGAGTCAAGAATCAAGAAGGTCACAAAAGTTATTCAAAGTTTTTCTTGATTCCTGACTCTTATATTCCTGTCTCTCTTAAAAAGCCCCTGCGAGTCTCCCCACCGGCCTGGTGGGGGAGACTCCTGAATCCTCTTGTCGGGAAGCGTCGAGTGCATAGCACTCCCTTTCCTCTGGAGAGGTCGGGGTTTTCGTTAATAGCAATATTTATTTTCGTCGATCAGTTTGGCCGCTATGTTTCTGCGGGCCTGGGTAGTATTGATATCTTCGGTTTTGGTGAAGCGTTTAAGACCCATCAGCATCATCCGGCGTTCGTCGCCATCGGCAAATGAGTTAATAGCTTCGCGACCGGCTTTGGCTATGTTACCGGCTGCATCGTTGATGTAAACCCGCATAATGTCCAGTTGCTCTTTAACGGCATCTTCGCCCTTTAGGCTTACCAATTTTTCAACACGCAGTTGTAATGATTCGCTTACGTAAAGCTCAATCAGCATATCGGCCAGGTACATCAGTACTTCCTGCTCCTTACCCAGTTGGGCCATCAGTTTTTGTACTGCCGCGCCGGCAACCATCAAAACGGCTTTCTTAAAATTGGCAATATATTTTTTCTCGTGGGTGAACAAACCGTCATCATCTGAGCCGCCAAAATCGGGTACGCTAACCAACTCGCCGGCTACTTTCTGGGCAGGACCCATCAGGTCGAGCTCACCTTTCATGGCGCGTTTCAGCATCATATCCACGGTAAGCATCCGGTTTATTTCGTTGGTGCCTTCAAATATGCGGTTGATTCGCGAGTCGCGGTAAGCACGGTCCATCGGCGCTTCGGCACTGTAGCCCATACCACCGTAGATCTGTACGCCTTCGTCAACCACATAATCCAGTGTTTCAGAAGCATGTACTTTAATAATGGCCGCTTCAATAGCGAATTGCTCGGTACCTTTTAATTTGGCCTGGATAGCGTCCATACCCGATGCTTCGTACATCTCGGTAGCCTCCTCCATATTCTGACTGGCACGGTATATAGCCGACTCAGAAGCATAGGTGCGGATAGCCTGCTGCGCCAGTTTATAGCGGATAGCGCCATATTTAGAGATCGGCCTGCCAAATTGCTCACGCTCATTGGCATAACGGATAGCTGATGTAATTACTTCTTTACTGGCACCAACGGTTGCGCCACCCAGTTTAATACGACCGAGATTGAGGATGTTAACCGCTATTTTAAAGCCGTTCTGTCTTTCGGATAGCAGGTTTTCAACCGGTACTTTGCAATCATTAAAAAATACCTGACGGGTTGAGCTGCCTTTGATACCCATTTTGTGTTCTTCGGTGTTGAGGGATAAGCCTTCAAAACCTTTCTCTACGATGAAAGCGCTCAGGTTCTCATCATTATCAATTTTGGCGAACACGGTAAAAATATCGGCAAAACCAGCATTGGTGATCCACATTTTTTGACCGGTAAGCAGGTAATATTTACCATCGGCCGAAAGTTTTGCACGTGCTTTACCCGAGTTGGCATCAGAGCCTGCACCCGGCTCGGTAAGGCAATAAGCGCCCTTCCACTCGCCGCTGGCCAGTTTGGGAATATATTTTTCTTTTTGGGCATCGGTACCGTAATATAAAATAGGTAGGGTGCCAATACCGGTATGGGCCGAAAAAGCTACGGAAAATGAATTGCCCGCACCCAGTTTTTCGGTAACCAGCATCGATGTTTTAAAATCTTTACCAAAGCCGCCATATTCTTCGGGAATGGAGATACTCAGCAGACCGAGCGCACCGGCTTCTTCCATCAAATGGGGCATCAAACCTTCTTCCTGATCGTCAATGCGTGCTAAATTGGGTGCTACGTTCTGAGCCAGAAAATTGGTGCAGGTTTCCGCGATCATCAATTGCTCTTCGTTCCACTCTTCCGGAATAAAAACACTATCAGCCTGTGTTTCCCTGATCAGGAACTCACCTCCTTTTAAGGCTTTTATTGATTCAGTCTCACTCATAGTTATGAAGTTTTTACAGTTGGTATCAAGTAGTTAGTATCAAGTATCAAGACAGCTGCATTTGTTTAGGATGCTTGTGAAAATCGTGATACTTGATACTCGTTACTTAATACTATAATCGATACTCGTTTTTGTTGGTTTTATAATCAGGAGTAAAATTAGAAGCCTTACCCGCCGAAAAAAAGGGCAGCAATGCGGAGGTATTGGTCAAAAAGTCGGAAAGAGGATGGAGTACTAATTTTCTTTTGTCATTCTGAACGCAGTGAAGAACTATTTCTTGAACGTAGTGAAAAATCTGTTCTGCGATATGTAAAGTCGATGAATAGATTCTTCGTTCCTCAGAATGACAAACTGTTTTTAATGGTAATAATTCCTATCAATGCCCGGTAACCACCCTGTAATCAGACGGAGACATCCCGGTATGTTTTTTAAAGTACTTGCCAAAGGATGATTGATCGGGGAAATGAATGTCTTCGGCAACGCGGGCTATGCTGATATCGTGGTTCCGGAGCAATACTTTGGCTTCGAGCACTACGGCATCGTCTATCCATTCGCCGGCTGTGCGGCCGGTTACTTCCTTGATGGTTTCGGTAAGGTGTTTAGGCGATACATATAACGAATCGGCATAATACTGTACGTTGCGGTGTTCTTTATAATGATGAAAAACCAGGTCCTGGAACAGCACATTTAATTCCTGCTTGCGGGTTTGCTTGCCTTTGATCATCACATGTTGCTTTTCGTAGATAGATTCAACCTCGTACAGCATGGTAATTAACATGCTCCTGGAGATTTCCATCCGGTAGGGATGAGTCTCACGGGCCAGTTTTTGTTGCATGAGCAGGTAAATATCCAGCAGCATTTTGGCGTCCTCGTGATCGGGGTAGATAACCGGGAGCGATGCGCTTTTAAAATAACTGAACGACTCCAGGAAATGGCTGCTTACATTGTTTTCGGTTAAAAAAGCTTTGGAGAAAACGATGAACCGGCACAAGAAATCATCACTGCTGTTATAGATCCTTAAAATATGAAATGGGGTGGCCAGCAACATGGCATCGGGTTTGGCTTCGTAAACCTGCAGGTTGGCTTCTACCAGGGCATGCCCACGGGTACAGATGCCTATAATATAACCGTCGGAACGGTAGGGATATTCGCTTAAACTGAGTAACTGCTTTTCGTCGGCAATAAAAAATTCAGGGCTTACCAGTTTATCTGCATAGAGGTCGGCAAATTTGGAAAGGCTAAGCTGAGCGATCTTCTTGCTCACATATCTGGCATTCTTATTCATGTACGGAAAGATATGATTTTATTGTCTAATAATTGATGAAAACTGTTAATTAAACGGCAATAATATTTAATAGTATCGGTATTATTTATACTATCAATTAAACTTTCTCCGACTTTTTGACCAATACCTCCGCATTATAGCCCTTTTTTTCCTTTCAAACCCTCCTAATTTTATTTTTTAAAAAAATACTGTCTTCTTGCTCTCTCAAAGCAGGTGGCATATTATAAACCAATTATATTTTACTCATGAGAAAACTTATACTATTGCTATTTGCAATAATGCCTGCTATTGCATTTGGCCAGGGTTTCCAGGTTAATCTTCACGGACAGAAACAGATCGGAATGGGCCATACCGGAACAGGATTGCTGCAGGATGGTGCCTCCGTATTATTTAACCCGGGCGCTGTTGCTATGCTGCCGCAAAATTATGTACAGGCTGGCATGAGTCCGCTGCTTTTTAAGTCGGACTTTAACCCCAGTGGTTCCACAGATCAGTTTCGTACCAAAAGCAAGATAGCTACGCCATTTACGGCTTACGGTGTTTGGGGGCCAAAAGACGCCCGCTGGAAGATCGGTTTAGGCGTTTATACTCCTTATGGTGGTTTAACCGACTGGGGAAATGACTGGGCAGGAAAATATACGCTGGAAAGCTTAAACCTGAAAGCCATTTATTTTCAGCCAACGCTGAGCTATAGAGTAACCGATTTCCTGAGCCTGGGTGCGGGCTTTGTTTACAACCACGGTACGGTTGACCTGACAAGAGCCATTCCGGTGACGGACGCTTCGGGTAACGATGGACAGGCGCAATTGAAAGGTAGCGGTCATGGATTTGGCTGGAACGCGGGTGCTTTTATAAAAACAAATGTTGGTTTAACCATCGGGCTTGATTACCGTTCACAGGTAAATACTACCGTAAAAAATGGCGATGCTATTTTTAAAGTGGCCAGCTCTATACAACCAAATTTTCCGCAGCCAAATACATTTACCACTACGCTTCCTTTGCCCTCCACATCATCTATCGGTTTAGGATACAAGCCATCAGACAAATGGACGGTTGCTGTAGATGTGAATTTTACCAAATGGGATGTATACAAAACGCTTGGGTTTGATTATGCTAAAAACACCCCGACCTTACAGGATACGTATTCGCCGCGTAATTATAAAAACGGATGGAGCTACAGGGCAGGAGCCGAATATAAAGCCACTGATAAAATATTTGTACGCGGTGGCGGTGGCTACGTAACTACCGCGGTTAGGGATGGCTATGTTACCCCGGAAGCGCCGGATGCCAATCGTTATTATTTAACAGCCGGCTTAGGTTATAGAGTAACCAAAAGCCTTGATCTGGATGTTTCATTTGAGTACGAACATCTTGATGCGCGCACGCAAACAAATATCGAATCGCAGTTATCCGGTACGTTTAAAACCAACGTTTATATCCCCGGTTTATCGCTTGCTTATCACTGGTAATATCTAAATTCTAATCAAATGAAAACTTACAGATCATATTTACATATATTTTTAGTTGCGGGTTTATTGGGCTTTGGCGCCTGTAAAACCAGTATCAATACACCCGCGCCTTCACGCGGAACGGCCGATTTTACCAGGTACATTGCAGTAGGTAATTCACTTACCGCAGGTTATGCCGATGGCGGCTTATATCGGGAAGGCCAGTTAAATTCATACCCAAGCATTATCGCGGCACAAATGCAAAAAGTGGGTGGTGGTACATTTACCCAACCCTTGTTCAGCACCGATCAGGCTAATGGATCAGGTTATTTAAAACTAACAGCCCTCACCAATGGTGTGCCCACTACCGAAATGCAGCCTGCTACAGGTAAGCGCGGCGAAGCTACAGTGCCAGGTTTTGGTACCGTAACGTTATACACCAAATACAAAGGCGACATCAATAACTATGGTGTACCGTTGATTAAGCTACAGCAGATAACTTTTGGGCAACTGGGAAACTTGAATGGATATTTTGAAAGAATGCTACCTACTGATTTTCCGACAAATGTAAATTCAACCTACCTGGATTTTGTTACGGCCAAGCCCTACACGTTTTTTACCGACTGGTTGGGTAGTAATGACGCCCTGCTGTATGCTATCACCGGCGGCGCAGATCCCAACCTTAGACTGACTGATAAAGCACAATTTTCGCAACTGTACAACCTGTCTATTACCCAACTGACCAAAAGTGGTCAAAAAGGTGCGGTAGCTACTATTCCAGATGTTGTCGCGGTGCCTTATTTTACTACCGTAACGGTTGGCGCTATTTTGGCCGGAGTACAAAAGGTAAACCCGGCAGCGAAGGCTTTGTATGTAAACGCCCTTGTTTCAGGTACTACTTACGCTCCGAGAGTGGCTACTGCAGCCGACCTGATCATTCTTTCCTTTCCAACCAGTATGATCGGGCAACCGGTAAGTACTCCCCTCGGGAACTTGCCTTATGGTTTAACCCCTTATACGCCAATTGATAATAAATATGTGCTTGATCAGGGCGAAGTAGCCCTTACCCAGGATTATGTGAATGCTTACAATGCAACCATTAAGTCTGTGGCTTCCTCAAAAGGCCTGGCCATTTTTGATGCCTATGCCTTTTTGAACGATGTAAAAGCCCATGGCCTGGTAGTTGACGGCGTGAATCTGAGCTCTGCCTTTATCAGTGGCGGTATATTTTCATTGGATGGGATACACCTCACTCCACGTGGTTATGCCGTTGTGGCCAATGAATTTATTAAAGCTATTAATAAGCAATATAACGCTTCTATCCCGCTGGCTAATGTTTCCAGTTATAGAGGAGTGAAATTCCCGTAAAAGTATTCAAATAACTATTACTGATCTTACGTAAGCCGTTCTCTGAAAAGGGAACGGCTTTTTTTGTTTGCTGTGGATTTTATTAAACTCATCCTGTCCTGAAGGTAAAGGCCCATCAAGTAGCAGAGTCGACTCACCCGGTCTACGCTTCGCTGGACCACCCTCTCTTCGCCTGCGGCGGAAAGAGGGTGCTAATACGCCCTTTCCTCTGCGCGTCATTGCGAGGAGGAACGACGTGGCAATCTCCGATAAGCAGGTCCGCTCTGTAAGTAGGGGATTGCCACGCTGCGCTCGCAATGACGTTATTTTGAACTTTTGAAATCCCTTCTTTCCGCCGCAGGCGAAGAGAGGGGTGACAAGCATAGCGATGTCGGGGTGAGTCGACTATGCGCCTAGTTCTGAACCATTATTGATTCATCATTCCTAATACCTCATACTTAACTAAAAAGTAAACTGTGAGCCAAGCGTATCAGGAAAAATATTTTTCATTAATATTTATAATATACTTATCATAATGATACCCTACAAAAGCACTACAATGCTTGTTGTTTAAGCGTATTGTGCTGTTTTTAAGCTATTTATAATAAAATATTACATTAGATTTACTTTCGTAAAACATACCCTGAATTACTTATTACTATAACTATTGATATCATCATTTGATATTATAAGCGCCTACAAATGCCTGCTGGGCGGGTGCCTTTTGTTGAAAAAACTTAACAACCAATCATAACTACATATTAACCACTAACTCTTAACTTATGAAATTAAATTTTAACTCTTTTCTGCTCCTTGGAGTCTTCTCGGTATTATTTGCCTTATCATCGTGTAAAAAGGATAACCGGGCCGATTTTGCGCCTGTAAACAACAACGATGCCTCGCAAGGCAAACAAGGCACTAACGCGGTAACTGCTGCCACATTTAAAGTAGTAGCCTATTTACCCAGTTGGGAGGGCGATGTAAATGCCATTCAGTACAGTAAAATAACCCATATTATTTATGCCTTCATTTCGCCTACAACCAGCGGGGGCTTAACTTCCATCGATAACCCCGGCAAATTGGCCAGTATGACCACACTAGCGCATAATAACAATGTAAAGGCGCTTATTGCTGTTGGCGGTGGCGGCGGCGGTGATGCTTTTCATACCATAGTGGCAAGCGCCAGCTTACGCACCGCATTTGTTAATACGATGGTTAACTATGTAAATCAGAATAATTTGGATGGTGTGGATATCGACTGGGAATTCCCATCGGCTGGCACCGAAGCCAATAACTTTGCTTTGATGATGCAGTCGCTGGCTAATGCCATGCACGGCATTGGTAAATTAGCAACAGCGGCTGTTATTTCAACCGGGGCTACTTATGTAACCAGCACCACCATGACTTCGGTTGACTGGTTAAATATTATGGATTATGATGATAATAACTTCCAGCATTCTACCTATCAATCGGCAGTTGACTGTCTGAACTATTGGAGTGGTCGCGGTTTAGCCCTTGAAAAAACCGTTTTGGGTGTGCCTTTTTACGCACGCGACAACAGGGGTGATTACATCACCAAAAACTATAATGATGTATTGGCTTTAGGCGGCAGTCCAAATTCAGACACTTTTCAAAACTATGGTTATAACGGCATTCCAACCATTACCAACAAAACCAATTTGTCTTTTGACCGTGGCATAGCCGGTATGATGATATGGGAGCTGGCCGGTGATGCTACCGGAGCAAACTCCCTGCTTTCAACCATTCATAATGTAATTGTAGCGCATGGCGGTACTACACCTCCAACAGGCAGCAACCCGCCTATAGGATCTGTAATATCTCTCAAAGGCTTTAACAACGCGTTTGTAAGCGGTGAAAATGGCGCGCAAGCCATGACCTGCACCCGTACCGTAGCCGGCGACTGGGAGCACTTCACTGTGATTGACGCGGGTGGAGGCAAAATCTCCTTACGCAGTATGGGCAAATATGTATCCTCAGAAAACGGTACTATGGCCATTACCTGTAACCGCGCCACAGCCAGCGACTGGGAAAAATTCGACTGGATAGTTGCAGCCGATGGTAAAGTAACCCTACGCGGCAATAACGGTTTATTCATCAGCAGCGAAAACGGTACCAAGGCCATGACCTGTACTCGTGCCACCGCTTCTGGCTGGGAAGCCTTTACCGTAGGTAATTAATCAAATGACCAATAATTAATACCGGCGACTCACCGCCGGTATTAATTAACTATATCTAACTAACCACTAATCTATTCATTTATGAAAACAAAGTTTAACTCGTTCCTGCTGCTTTGTGTGGCGGCGGTACTTCTGGCACTTTCTTCTTGTCGAAAAGACAACAACTTATCACCTTCTGCTCCAACACCTTCGCCCGATGTGCCCAACAGGCCAATGGGTACATCGGCCATTCCTGCGGGCTTTAAGGTTGTAGGCTACATACCCAGCTGGGCCGGTGATCCTAATCAAATTCAGTACACTAAACTTACCCACCTTATTTACGCGTTTGTATTGCCAACCAACTCAGGCGGGCTTACCTCTATAGATGGAGGAAGACTATCGACCCTGGTAGCAAAGGCTCATGCTAATGGCGTAAAGATATCTATAGCCGTAGGCGGATGGAACGATGGTAACGATAGTGCATTTGAAGCGATGGCTGCCAATTCTGGCTCTCGTCAAACATTTACCAACAACATTGTAGGTGTAGTAAACCAGTATGGGCTGGATGGTGTTGACATTGACTGGGAGTATCCGGATAATGGAGCTTCATCAAATAACTATGCAGCTTTAATGCAACTGTTAAGCACCACTTTGCATAATCAGGGTAAATTGCTATCCTCTGCTGTTGTGTCAGACGGTGGTTCATCGATACCTGCAAGCGTTTTTGGTTATGTTGATTTTTTAAACCTGATGGCCTATGATGGTGGAGGTTCAAACCATTCGCCTTATTCATTGGCTCAAACTTCATTAAATTACTGGATAGGCCGGGGTTTGCCAAAAGCAAAAGCCATATTAGGCGTACCTTTTTATGGCCGGGAGCCATATACCTCCTATGCTGATATCCTTGCCGGCGGCGGTAGCCCTAACTCTGATACCTGGAATGGTATAGGTTATAACGGTATCCCTACTATTAAAAGCAAAACAACACTGGCTGTTAACCAGGGTGGAGGTATCATGATCTGGGAATTATCTCAGGATGCCATCGGTGCCAATTCATTGCTTTCGGCTATTTATGATCAGCTGGGCGGTACAACACCTCCAACGGGCAGCAATCCGCCAATTGGTACCGTAATATCACTAAAAGGCTTTAACGGTATGTATGTGAGCGGCGAAAATGGTACGCAGGCCATGACCTGCACCCATGCTACCGCAGGCGATACTGAACATTTTACCGTAATTGATGCTGGCGGCGGTAAAATCTCCCTGCGCAGCAAAGCCAAATTCGTATCCTCAGAAAACGGTACCCAGGCCATTACCTGTAACCGTGCGACTGCCAGCGATTGGGAAAAATTCGACTGGATAGTTGCAGCTGATGGTAAAGTAACCCTGCGTGGAAATAACGGCAAATTTATCAGCAGCGAAAACGGTACGCAGGCGATGACCTGTAACCGTGCTACAGCCTCGGGATGGGAAGCCTTTACAGTAGGTAACTAAACCATCTCGTATATTAATTCTAAATTGAATGCCTGGTTTCGGAGCCAGGCATTTTTTTGTGATCAGAATTTATCTTTCATGCCCAGCAAACCCCAGATGCCCCCGCTATGGATGGCCAGAATCCTGCTGCCGGGTTCAAAATGCCCTTTGCCGATCAGATCATAAAGCGCATACATCATTTTACCGGTATACACGGGTTCGATCACGATACCGGTGGTAGCTACAAATTCTTTTATAAAACCAATCAGTTGGGCGTCTGCCTTGCCATAACCACCAAAATGATAATCGGTGTGGAGGTCATAATCTGCAGGAGTGGTCAGGAACCTATTGATCTCCTCACGGATAAACGAGCCGTTCTTGAAAACAGGTACCGCGTTAAACCGGGTTTTAAGCTGATGCCTGCTTGAGCCATTAATAATACCTGCAGCCGTAGTACCCGTACCGCAGGCACAAAAAATATGGTCGTAAGTTTCGGTAAGTTCATCAATCAGTTCGCTGCAACCCAGGGCGGCTTCCGGCGAGGCGCCACCTTCGTCAATAAAAAAGGCGTCGTTATCGTCTCCAAAATATTGATTAAACAAGGCTGCTTTATCGCGATAGCTATCCCTGTCGGTAAATATCAACTGCATACCATGCAGTTTGCATAAAAACAGGGTATCGTTATTTACCTCTTCGCCGCGTACTATACCGGTAGCCTTAAACCCGAAACGTGCTGCGGCCGCCGCGGTGGCCAATAAATGATTGGAGTAGGCGCCGCCAAAGGTTACCAGGTGATTTTTAACTTGCCCCTGCGCGGTTTTAAGCAGGTATTTTAATTTACGCCACTTATTGCCCGATATCATGGGGTGGATCAGGTCGTCGCGTTTTAGAAAAACTTTTACGCCATGCTCATCAAACAGCGGATTGCCGATGGCTTGAACCGGGCTAAAAATTTCGAGATCGATATCCATATTTAGTATCTTTTTAGTATCAAGTAGTTAGTATCAAGTATCAAGACATTTTCTTTACCAGTTCAAGTGTCTGAGCCAGTTCAAGGGTCTACACTTGAACTTTATTTTTAGGTAAGCGTCGACGCTCACCTGTTTGGTATTAAGCGTGGACTTTTAAATATGCGATATTTAAAAGTCGTGATACTTGATACTAACTACTTGATACCAATTATCAAATATCGGGATTTTCTGGTAAGGTATACCAAAGTCGCTAATAGTCGTGATACTTGATACTAACTACTTGATACTATATACTACGATAAAAAACGATTACTTTTGCCCTCAAATGGCAGACGATACCGAGCTTATAGAGCAGGAAGAACAAGATCTATTTGAGCACTTACGCATTGTGGTTGACAAAGGGCAATCCCTGCTGCGTATTGATAAATTTTTGATGCACCGGGTAGAGAATGCCTCGCGCAACCGCATCCAGAACGCTATTGAGCTGGAAAATGTGCTGGTGAATGATAAGCCCATCAAATCGAGCTACCGGGTAAAACCGCTTGATGTGATCTCGGTAGTACTGCCCCATCCGCCGCGCGATACCGAGGTTTATCCGGAAAATATCCCCATCAATATTGTTTATGAAGACGACGATGTGCTGGTGGTTGATAAAGCCGCAGGTATGGTGGTACATCCGGGTTATAACAACTATACCGGTACACTGGTTAACGCGTTGGTTTACCATTTTCAGCAATTGCCAACCTTGCCGGGTAATGATGGCAGGCCAGGTTTGGTTCACCGCATTGATAAGGATACTTCCGGTTTGCTGCTCATCAGCAAAAATGAGCGCTCCATGAACTGGCTGGCTAAACAATTCTTTGATCATACCATTACCCGTAAATATATCGCACTAGCCTGGGGCGACCTGGAGCAGGATGGCACCGTAACCGGCTATATTGGCCGCAGCGTGAACGATAGGCGGGTGATGTCGATATACGATGACCCTGAAAAAGGGAAATGGTCGGTAACCCATTATAAAGTACTGGAACGGATGGGCTATGTTACATTGATCGAATGTCAGTTGGAAACAGGTCGTACCCACCAGATCAGGGCGCATATGAAACACATTGGTCACCCGCTGTTCAGCGATGCTACTTATGGCGGTGATAAGATCTTGAAAGGTACCGTATTCAGCAAATACAAGCAGTTTGTTGAAAATTGTTTTGAACTGATGCCGAGGCAGGCCCTGCATGCGCAAACACTGGGCTTTTTACATCCGACATTAAAAAAACAGATCGCCTTTGAATCGCCGCTGCCACCCGATTTTGAAAGTGTACTGCAAAAATGGCGTAAATATACAGCTGCTGGTAATCAAACAAATATAACAACCGACGAACTTTAGCGATATAAATATGAATACAAGCATGGTTTTTGCATATTGGCATATTGTGCTGAATTTACAGTGGCGTAGCATGATGACTTGCTTAACCCGTTAAAAAATCTGCACATTTGCACACTTGATATTTGCACATCTACATGATACCCGTTTTAATCAATTTTAATGGAGATATAATCCCGGCAAACAGCCAGCTGCTTACCATAGCCAACCGCGCTTTTAAGTATGGTGATGGCTTGTTTGAAAGTATGCGCTTAATGAAGGGGCAACTCAAATTTGCCGACCAGCATGCCGACCGCCTGCAGCGGGGGATGAAGGCGCTTAAAATTGACGGCTATTCGCAAATGGATGCCTGGTTTTTAAAGGATATTGCTGAAGAACTGGCTAAAAGAAGTAAGGTAAAACATGGCCGCCTGCGTTTGACTGTTTACCGCGATGCTGAAGGCTTGTATACCCCATCGCAAAATAAAATGGGTTATTGCCTGGAGCTTACCGCATCCGAAGAACCTCGTTATTTTCTGAACGAAAAGGGGCTCATTATGGATGTATTTACCGAACTGCCCAAGCCTTCAAACTACTTATCCAACATCAAAACCTGTAATTCGCTTATTTATGTGATGGCGGGCATCTATAAAACCCAGAACAAGCTGGACGATGTGTTTTTGCTCAACCAAAACGGTTTTCTGTGCGAAGCCAGCAGCTCCAATATATTTGTCCATTACCAAAATCATTTATATACTCCAGCTTTAAGCGAAGGCTGTGTGGAAGGGGTGATGCGCCAGGTAGTGATCAAACTGGCCCAGGAAAATAACATTGAGGTTACCGAAGCCCAGATAAACCCGGATATTTTGTACGAGGCCGATGAGGTGTTTTTAACCAATGCAACCCGCGGCATCCAAACCGTAATGGGCTTTGGCGTACGGCGCTATTTTAACCGCATCAGCAAGGTGCTGATGGATGAGTTGAATAAGCTGTAGGGCATAGCAAACGTTAAAAACAGCGCGTCATTGCGAGCGTAGCGTGGCAATCCCCGATGTGCAGAGCCGCTCTGTATAGTTAGGGATTGCCACGCTACGCTCGCAATGACGTGGAGGAAACTTATAACTCGGAAGATACCGGTGCTTTAATTGCTGCCAAAATACCATCCCAAAGGGCAATGCGAGTTTGCAGGGCTTCTTTTACGGCTTCTGTAGCTTCCTGCCATTTGGTATCGTCGTCACCGCAAAGTTCGGCGGTCATTTGGTAGGCTAATTGGGAATGATGATCTCCATCAACTTCAATGTGGCGTTCCAGGTAGTATAGCAAAATATCAACCTTGCCAGGCAATTGCTGGCTAAGCTCTTTTACAATACTCACAAACATATCCGGGATCAGATCCTCGCGACCAAAAGTAAACACAGCTGCCTGCACATGATTTTTAGGACTGTCGATCACCTCAAAAGTGTGTTGTACAAAGTTGCGTGCCGCCACCGGGATATCGGCAATGATGAGGGCCTCGTCAATGTGTTTGCCAAAGTTAAGCTCATTGAAGAGATTATTGATAGCAACAGCCTGGCTGCCGGCCTGCTGCATGGCACGCAGGTACAGCTCAAAATGACTGGTACGGTTACCAGCTTCGTCTACATCACTTTCCTCGCCGGTAACAATTTCGTTGATCAGGTAACGGGTGTTGGAGTTACCGGTAGGCATCCATGGCGTAATCGTACAGGTTAGTTTTTGTTGCAACGATTTTAACAGCGACATAAAATCCCACACCGCAAATACGTGGTGATCCATAAAAACGGTAAGCTCCTCTACAGAGTTGATATTTTTATAAAGCTCGTGTTGTATCAATTGCTCACGCAAAGGTTGGATCTCGGATTTAAGCAGTGTAATTCTGTCGCTGTAATTGGCCATGGATAATAAAATTTGTGGCCGCAAAAATAGCAAACATGGTGATTATTAGCGAAGTGTTTATTTTATTTTGACTTTGGTTTGATAGGGGGGAATTAATTTATTGCACTACCAGGATGTTGCCTGGTGTCGAATAATCTGAGCAAGATTATTTTTGCACCTTTTATCCTATAGAAAACCTTTAATCGTTTATGGATTACTATCGAGCGAATACCTTTTTCGGCAATTAGAATTATCCCTATTTCTGGAAATTTTTCAAGTATAGATAGAAATTCAAAAGTCAAGTCTTTAAAACGAATAGCTGCGCTTTGGCCAAAATCAAGCAGTATATATTGAAGAATAGTTTCGAAATCCTTTTCTGCTCTTTTTGTAAGAACTATTTCAAAGGCCATTCCTTGTATTTGGATTTTAATGCCGATAAAGAAATCAGATCAGATTCATCTTCACTTTCTTCATAAGCAGTTAAAACATCCTGTTGTTGTTGCGGGGTTAAAGCTTGCCAAACAGAATTTTTAGGTTGCAGGGATTGAGTTATCACATCATAAAATTGCGACAGCATTTCAGGATCATCTATTTGATCTATAAGATTGTGAAATTCTGATTTTAACTCTGCAAGTTTCATACTATAAATTTAAGCATATTATTAAAGATTTGCAATTTGTTCATTTCATATCACAACCTCATCCCTCTCAAAAAATCTTCAATACCCATGCGTTTTTTACCCTCCAGCTGAATGTCGGTAAGGCTGATAAAACCATCTTTGGCTGCAAATTTCAGGTAGGTTTTGTTATCGGTGAGGAAGTCTCCGGGTTGTATGGCGGGTACTTCCGTTTGCAGTTCCGAGCCATATATCTTTAAAACTTTACCGTTAAGTTCAGTGTAGGCGGTAGGGATAGGACTAAGGCCGCGTATTTTGTTATAAATGTTTTGGGCAGGTTGTGTCCAATCGATCAGGCAATCTTCTTTGAAAATTTTGGGTGCATGTTTCAGTTCTTCGCCGGTGAGCAGGGCCGTTTGCGGATGTTCATGATAGCGGCCACTTTCCACCGCTTTTACGGTTTTAACCAACAAGCCGGCACCTTTGTTCATGAGCCAGTCGTGTAGCGTACCGGCCGTTTCATGGCCGTTTAAGGTTACCTTTTCTGTAAACAGCACGTCGCCAGTATCAATTTCATGTTTCAGGAAAAAGGTAGTAGCACCGCTTTCTTTTTCGCCGTTGATCAGCACCCAGTTAATAGGGGCCGCGCCACGGTATTGTGGTAAAAGCGAAGCATGTAAATTGATGGTACCCTTTGGCGGCATGGCCCAAACTACTTCGGGCAGCATACGGAATGCTACAACCACCTGCAGATCGGCGTGCAACGATTTCAGTTCGGCCAGAAACTCCGGGTTCTTTAACTTTTCGGGCTGCAGCACTTTCAGTCCGTTGGCTACCGCATATTGTTTCACCGCCGATTCGCTTACCTTTTGCCCGCGACCCGCTGGTTTATCAGGAGCGGTAACCACGCCTATAATGTCGCTACCTGCTTTAATCAGTGCATCTAATGATGCAACAGCAAACTCGGGGGTACCCATAAATACAATTCTCATGCTATTCCTTTTTGTATCGTTATTGGTATCAAGTAGCTAGTATCATTTTGGGTATCAAGTATCAAGTATCAAGATTTTGTTTTTATGAAACGTTCTTTTAAAAGTCATGATACTTGATATTAGCTACTTGATACTAACCCCAGCTACTTGATACTATCTTACTCGTATAATAAATATTTGCGCCTTACAGTTTTAAACTTATTTAAGCCAGGCCCCCAGCTTTTGCGGATCTCTGCCTCGGTTTTACCTGCTTCAATCTGTTTCCTTAATTCGGGTGTGCCGGCAAGTTTGGTAAAGTAGGCGTTAAAGAAATGTGCTTTATCCGGAAAGGCTTTATATAGCTCCATCAGTAAGGACAGATCGAGACGGCCTTTTTTCCTGATCATCTCTGTGCTCTGTCCTTTCAGATCCACACCAAAACACTCTTTGTCCTTCTGCGGCGGATCTTCGCTCATGCCCTGGATACTCACCGGGGTGAATGAAAAGACGTATTTTCCTTTTAACAAAGGGTGACCTACCTCCAGGAAAGGGAAAAACGTACCACGCCCCAGGCTTAAGGTTGTACCCTCAAATAAGCACACGCTTGGGTATAAGATAATGGACTGATCGGTATTTAAATTGGGCGAGGGATTTACCGGTAACTTGTATGGTAAAGAATGTTTGTAGTTGGCCACCTTGATGATCTTTAACTTACACTTCAGACCATCTTTTAACCAGCCCTCGCCGTTAATCATTTGGGCGTATTCACCAATGGTCATACCATGGCTAATAGGGATAGGGTGCATGGCTACAAAGGCACGGGGCACATTGGCGGTATCCAATATGGGGCCGTCAATCAGGTAGCCGTTTGGATTGGGCCTGTCCAGTATCATAAGCTCAATATTGTTTTCGGCACAAGCTTCCATCACGTAATGCAGGGTTGATATATAAGTGTAAAAACGGACGCCCACATCCTGAACATCAAATATCATGAGATCGAGACCTTTGAGGTCTTCTGAGGTGGGTTTATAGTGTTTATTACCATACAGGGATATCACGGGCAAACCGGTTTTGGTATCTACAGCATCATTTACGCTGGCGCCGTTACTGGCATTACCCCTGAAGCCATGCTCGGGTCCGAATATTTTTTTTATGATGATACCGGCATGCAGTAAACTATCCACACTGGGCTTCAGATTTTTGCCAATAACAGAAGTTTGATTTACCACCATCCCAATATTTTTTCCCTTAAGATAGTTAATATACAGCGGAATTTGATCGGCACCGGTGATTATTCCTGGGATTATTTTTTCGTCCGAACTGATTTTTGATGAGTCGCAATTGGTGCAAACTGCCGGGCTACCGCACGCTGTACTTGCCCATAAAACCGTAATAAAAGCACATTGCAAAAAAATACGTGTTCTTAGCATAAAATATTATGGTTAAACAATTTTTAAAGTAGCAGGTTTAGTAGCAAAACCGCATATTTGCGAAGGTACAAAAAATCATTCTGCATTGAGTTTCGCCTCTTTTATATCAGCCCGGATAACATTTAAGTCAAAACGCACCTTTTCAAAACTGATTGTGCGCATTGCCATCATAGGTATTATGCTGGGTTTGGGGGTGATGATACTTTCGATGGCCATTGTGAAAGGCTTTAAGCGCGAGATTCGTGAAAAGATCCGTGGCTTTGCCGGTGACATCCGGATAGTGAAATTCGATCTGAACAGTTCCTACGAAAGCTCTCCTTTCATGGCCGATAGCAAATTTGAGGGCCGGGCGATGAAAAGCCCGCTGATCACCCGGGTAATGCCCTTTGCCACCAAGCCAGGTATCATTAAAGCGAATAATGAAATAGAAGGCGTAGTGCTGAAAGGAGTTGATAAAAACTACGATTGGAGCTATTTTAAAAAGACCATGGTGGCCGGCGATGTGATCAACTTTACCGATTCGGTAGAGGCGCAAAAGGAGATCATGCTATCGCAAACTACGGCCGATCGCCTGAAATTAAAGGTAGGGGACAAGCTGCTGATGTATTTTGTTCAGGAACCGTTACGTAAGCGCCAGTTTAAAATAAAAGGGATATTTAGTATCGGAGTGGAAGAAGTGGATAAAACCTTTGTGATCGGTTCCTTATCATTGATCAACCGGCTTAATAACTGGAAACCCGGCGAAATTGGGGAGTATGAATTACACATATCGGATTTTGACCGGGTAGACTATGCCGCCAATAGGCTCGATGAGATTCTGCCGGTAAAATTACGCTCCTATACCGTAGGTGAGGATTATCCGGCCATATTCGAATGGCTTAACCTGCTGGATGTAAACTCTGTGGTGATGTTAGTGCTGATGGTGATAGTAGCCGTGATCAATATGATATCGGCATTGCTCATCATGATCCTGGAGCGTACCTCCATGATAGGTATGTTTAAGGCCATGGGCGCCACCAACTGGAACATCCAAAAAGTGTTTTTATTTAACGCGACCTATCTTATTGGCTTAGGATTACTGCTGGGTAACGCGCTGGGGCTGGGTTTAGGCTTTTTTCAACAGCAAACCCACTTTTTTAAGCTCGACCAGGCATCTTATTATATGACCTTTGTACCTGTAGAATTTAATTTTACTGATATTTTCCTGTTGAATTTAGGCACGCTGATTATTTGCCTGCTGGTGCTCATCATCCCATCAATGCTGGTTAGCAAAATATCACCAGTAAAAGCTATCAGGTTTAAATAGAGATTTTTAATTTAGTATCAAGTAGCTAGTATCAAGTATCAAGATTTTGTTGATTATAGTTCTTGATTTTTTTAAAGTCGTGATACTTGATACTACTCTATTTTCTCTTCGTCGTAAAATTTAGTTTCAAATTTAAACCTGCCGAACCAAACTGGATCTGTTGAGAGCCCAGACCATCAAGCGGGTATTTTAAAAATGGTTCAACAATTAAACGATTGCCCTTACCTACCGGGTAGCCGATACCAAAGGAAACGTTAAGCGTTTTAGCAAAATAGAAGCTGTTAAAACTTTTGTGGGTCACATCATCGGTTGTTTGTGTAGAAGACCCTGCCGATGAATAACCGTAAACGGAGGTATAGGCTTCGTTGATAAATGTACCTGAACTTAAACCCGCCGAAACATAAGCATCGGTTTTTTGCGGGTTGAATTCGTATTTGATATTGATCGGAATATCCAGACCTATTAAGTTGGCATTGTAATTTTTAAGAACCGGGAAAGACGCGTTCGCGGCAAACAAGCTCTCCTTATCATAGGGGGCTAAAGCCCGGGGAGTTCTGGCCAAAGCATCAAGACTCGAACTTGGTGGCGGCCCTCCGCTATAGCTCAATGTATTTTGGGCCAGCATTAAACCTGTTGATAATTTTAAGTTTTTACTTAGCTTAATATCAGATGTAACACCTGCGCCGGCATTTACCTGGTTGCTGCTACCCTTGGCATAGTTAAAAAAGGTTGCCGCATATACACCAAAACGTACTTTTTTATCTTCCACAGATTCCTGTCTGTTTTTTTGTGGTTGCTGGGCCTGTTCGCTGGCAAACAATGCCTCCATAGAGTTTTTAGGGGCTTTTGCCGGTTGTTTTGGCAACATAATTGAACCGCCTGTGGTAGCAGCCGGTGCTGTAACAGGGGGCTGCTGCGTATTGGTTTTAGCCATAACAGCTTTGGTACTATCAACCGGTCTGGTTTTTTTAGCAGGCTCGGTAACAGTGGTATTGGGAATTTTTGCAGCAGCGACATATTGCTGCGCATTGGTTTTGGCGATAATATTTTTAGTGCTATCTGTAGCCGGTTTGGCTTTGATAGCAGGAGCTACCTGTGTATTAGCAAGCACCTGGGTAGCCGGACTTACATTAGTTTTGGCATAAACAGGGGCCTGGGTTGTTGTTGCACCCGGCACAGCAGGAACAGCGGCGGGCTTATAAGGTGTTGCCGCCTGGATAGTAGGCTTTTTTGTACTGGCCAAAGGGGCTGCACCGGTATCAGGAGCATTATGTTTAATGACCGGATTTGGTGTGGCGGTCAGCATTGTAGCGCTATCGGTGGTTATAGTTTGTTCTGTATGTTTTTTTACCGGTTTTAAAGCCAGTGTATTTGTCTGTTGTTTTTTACCGGTTATCCAAAGGCCTATGCTTAAAAATAACAATAAAGCCGCGGCCGTGCTTGCCCACCATAGCCAGGCAACCGGACGTTTCTTTTCCGTTTCAGGAAAATTTTTCCTGAGCAATAACCAGCCTTCATCAGCCGAAGGAAATGAGGTGTCGTCAAAATTATCAAACACCTCCCTGATGCGGTTGCTTAAGTCGTTATCCAACTGCTCATCCATGGTTTTGTGTCTCTTTCCTTAACATTTTTCTTAATCTTTCTTTTGCCCGGCTCAGGTAAACTCTTGATGAACTTACCGGAATAGCGAGCATGTTTGCAATTTCGTCGTGATTATATCCGTCTATCTCGTATAAATTGAAGATGGTAAGCTGAATTGCAGGCAGCTCATTCATCAGTTTTAAAATATCCTGCACATTTAAATTATCAACTGTGCCCATATTGCTGCTTAAAGGAGCAGCGTTATCCAAATCAACATTAAGCTGAAATTTAAGATCCTTGCGCCGACGGTCAATCGCGGTATTAACCACAATAGTGCGTAACCAGGCTTTAAAAGGTTTATCAATGTTATAACTATGTATGGCATTAAAAACCTTTATAAAAGCATCATTTACAGCCTCCAATGCATCATCCCTGTTTAAACTGTAACGCAGACTTATACCCATGGCATAGCCATAGAATAGCTTATACAGCATTTCCTGGTATTTTAAGCTGCCTGTTTTGCATTGGCTGATGATCTCTTCTTCAGTAATGCGAGGGGGTGAATGCATTAAGTGTATTTAATTCCGCGTATAAAATTACTGTTGATTTATAATCCTTTACGTACCTAAGGATCATATTGATACAAATAAAAATAACATTTTTTTAAATGATCATTTTTTTGCTTTAACCGCTTATAAATAAAAGATCAGCAGTGTTATATTACTGCCGATCTTTTAATTTTATAGGTAGATGGTTAATGATAAAAAGCTGCCACTATAAAAGCGACAGCCTGGAAATTAAAACAATAATTAATTTGAAGTCTTTTTTAAATCGTACCGTAGAACAGAATCCTGTACGCTATTGGCACGCTGTATGATCAGGCTGCCAGAGGCATTATCATAAACGTATTGATATACACCATTCAAATGTATTTTAGTTTGCGGCCCGGCTTTATAAGTGCTGTCAATAAAGTTAATAAATGTGCCATTGGATGCGTATGCAAGTTGAAATAAACCTTTGCTGCCCGCATGTACTGTAAGCGTATCTCCGGTTACTTTGAAATTGCTTGGTGTAGCCAATGTAATCAATAAGGGAGATGCTTTTTTTACGGTATCATAGCCAGAACTTCCTGATTTTTTTACCAGGAGCTTACCGGTCCCACTAAAAGTACCAAGTGGCGGTGTCGGCGCAGGAACTGGATCACTTTTAGTTGAGCAGGCTTCACTTAATACTATTAATGCTAACAATGGTAATACTAAAAATAAATTTCGCTTCATAATCTTCATCTTTTTTAAACATTACGTGAGTATTCATTTAAACGCTACAACAGGCAAAAAAAATTTTATAATTTTTTTGCCTCGTCCCAAAATATATCCATCTCGGCCAGGCTCATGTCCTGTAGTTGTTTTCCGTTCTCTTTGGCTTTAAGTTCCAGGTACTGAAAGCGTTTGATAAATTTTTTATTTGTTTTTTCAAGCGCGTTCTCGGGGTTGATATTGATAAAACGGGCATAATTGATGAGGGAGAATAACAGGTCGCCAAATTCGCCTTCGGCTTTTTCATGATCGATGGTGCTTTCATCTTCGGCATTAAATTCGTTCCTGAACTCCTGCATTTCTTCTTCAACCTTGGCCCATACCTGGCTTTTCTCTTCCCAGTCGAAACCTACACCGCGTGCTTTTTCCTGTATGCGTGATGCTTTTACCAATGCCGGTAAGGAGGCGGGTACGCCGCCGAGTACAGATTTGTTGCCTTCTTTTAGTTTGATCTGCTCCCAGTTGCGTTTAACATCCTCTTCGTTCTGAACCTCTACATCACCATAAATATGCGGGTGCCGGTTAATCAGCTTTTCGCATACGCTATTGAGCACATCGGTAATGGTGAAGTCGTTAGTTTCTGAAGCTATTTTGGCATAAAAAACCAGGTGAAGCATAATATCGCCCAGTTCTTTTTTTATTTCGGGCATATCGGCGCTTAAAATGGCATCGCTCAGCTCATAGGTTTCTTCGATAGTAAGGTGCCGCAGACTTTCCAGTGTTTGTTTTTTATCCCATGGACAGTTTGCCCTCAGATCGTCCATAATATGAAGCAGGCGTTCAAATCCGGTAGCAGGGGTATTAGCGGTAGCTGGTGCTTGTAGCGGCATAAGTTTTTTGTTTTTAATGCTGCAAAGATAAGGGTTTTGAGACGCAAGAGATAAGAATCAGGAGTCAAGATAAGAAAGCAAATTGGCCGAATACGACATTGCGAGCGCAGCGTGGCAATCCCCTACTTACAGAGACGCTCTGTCTATCGGGGATTATTAATGTGTTAATTGTTTTTAAAGGTATTAATGAACTCCCCTCCGGTCGGTTATCCACGTCGTTCCTCCTCGTAATGACGCTTTTTTTAACCCAAAACAACTTCTTTCACGCCGCGCAGCATTTCGCGTTTGCCGGCGGCCCCGGGTACTTTTTCTATGGTAAAGCCCAGGCTTTTGAGCATTCTTTTCAGGTTGCCGGTAATGGCATAGGTAACAAACACGCCGCCGGGTTTTAAAAAGCTGGTTACATGGCTTATGGCCGGGAGTTCCCACATTTCGGGTTGGTGCACAGCTGCAAAAGCGTCGAAGTAGATGATATCAAATTGCAGGTCGGTTTTAAGCTCCATGAGCTTGCAATGGGCTATTTGTAATTGAGTATTAGCATTGATACTTACCTCATTTTTTAAAGCATCCGGGTAATGTTGCAGATAGCTGGTCCATAATGTGGCGGGTATATATTGCTCGTAGCCGGTTTGAGCCATCATATCCGTGCTGAGCGGATAAGCTTCGATGCCGGTATATTGAAGTTTTATTTGATGGCTGGTGCAGTAATCCGAACTCAATAAAAAATTAAGCCCGGTACCAAAGCCAACTTCCAGTATGCTGGCTTCCCGGGTATTGTTTTGAGCCAAAAAATAATCCAGACCAGCATTTACAAATACATGTAAACTCTCCTGCAATGCACCATGACGGGAGTGGTAATGCTCGCCCACTTCAGCATTATAAATGGTTTTAGAACCATCGGCCGTGGTTACTATTTTTAGTTCATGGTTCATAGTTGATAGATCATGGTTCATAGTTTTGAGTGTCAAAAATCATGGAAGCGTGTTAGCTATGATCTATGAACCATTAACCCCCTTATGCAAACTCTACAATAACCTCGCCCAGGTCATAAACCGGTATCTGTTGTATTTGGGCGGCTACTATACTGGCTGCTGCTGCAGAGCGGTAACCTGCGGCGCAATGGATCACAATAGCTTTATCTGTCGGTATTTCGTTGATACGTTCGCGAAGCTCAGGCAGGGGTATGGTGATGGAGTCTTTAAATACCTTGCCATCATTTACCTCGCCGCGGTTGCGTACGTCAACAATATGGTAGTTACTGGGGTTGATCCTGAAATCATCCAGGTCAAGCGTTGCTGATATTTCGGTAGCGTTGGCCGGCGATAGCAGTGCCGCTTTAATGTTTTTTTCGTAACCTATTTTCGCTGCTTTTTTGATGAGGATGTTCAAACTCTCCTCACTGTCGGCGATCAGGTAAAATGCTTCATCGGGACTTAATATCGAACCCAGCCAGGTTTCAAATTTTTCACCGTCCTGCAGGTTAATAGCGCCTTTAAGATGACCGTTCCTGAATTGTTGTTTCGGGCGAGCGTCAATCACCAATACCTCTTTTTCAAGCGGTGATTCGGCGCTGATCCTGGCTATGGTATCAACACTTTGCTGAAACAACGGCGCGCCTGTTTTATTCAGATCCACATCATAGCCAAAGTATTTGGGCATAAAGGGCTGATCGGTGGTGAGGGTTTTAACAAAGGTCATTTCGTCCATCAGTTGCAGGGCGTAGTTTTCGCGCAGCTCGCGGCCAATGGTGCTTTCCAGATCGGGGCTCATGTTTTTGCCGCATAACGAGCCAGGGCCGTGTGCCGGATAAACCACAACGCTTTTAGGTAGCGTCATCAACTTATGGCGGGTGCTCAGGTACATTTGTTTGGCCAGTTCTTCTTTTTTGGCGGTAATGTTACCCACATTCTCGCGCAGGTCGGGCCTGCCTACATCACCTACAAATAAGGTATCGCCGGTGAAAATGGCCGTGTCCTTGCCTTTTTCATCTTCCAGCAAAATGCAAATAGAATCGGGCGAGTGACCGGGGGTATTGATGGCTTTCAGCTTGATATCGTTTAACTGTATCAGATCGCCATCATCAAAAGTTTCGTGCGGATAGGTGGCACCGGTTAGCTTGCTGCAATAAATTACGGCATTGGTAGCCTGGTGAATTTCCAGGTGCGAGCTTACAAAATCGGCATGTGGATGTGTTTCAATAACGCCCACAATATCGGCATCGTGCTGGCTGGCAAAGTCATAATAGGGCTGCGGGTTGCGTGCCGGATCAATAACGATCATTTTACCTGTACGGATCACGGCGTACGATGCATGCGCCAATCCTTTATCGTAGAACTGTTGAATTATCATATTATAAGCACAAAGATAAGGGTTTCGGCGGGTTGTTTTAGGGTTGAAATGTTTGCATGTTGTAAATATTAATACGATTAATACGATGGAATATGCAGTAATTCAGGTGTTTTTAGAGGCTGTTGACCCTATCATTAAACTTAAAAGCGCGGGGAAGGTGCGATTCCCTCCCCCGGGAGGGTAGGGAGGGGTTTATTCGTGATGTATGGCGTATACCCGCTCTTGGCTGCGGGAGGGCCAGTCACTTTGTAGCCACAAAGTAACCAAAAGGCTTGTCACCAGAAATGCTTCTTTGCCGCACTTGGCCTTTACCCCGCAAAGCCGACAGAACCACGGGCTGCAATTATTTGCCCCGCTTCGCACCCTCAAGCTTATACTTCTGCAAAACTTGCTATGCCCTTACAGCCGCACAGGCCACCATTGTTCTGCCCGCTTTCGTCCGAAGCTTGTCTGCTGACGGGAAAGAAGAAATCACTAATTCACTAAATCATTAATTCAATAATTAGTTCCCCCGCGTTAGCGATAGCAGTGGATACCGGCCCGTGCCTAATGCCTTGTGGCGTATGAGCGGATAGCGCGGGCCGAAGGTAACGCCCTTATTTAGAGTTAAGAATCAAAAGACATAAATCAAGGTAATCCTTTAATCCGATGGATCAAGGTTCAGAAAAATTCACTACTTCCTCAATATCTTCTCCATGGCTTTTCCTTTTGCTAATTCGTCTACCAGTTTGTCTAAATAACGAACTTGCTGCATCAATTTGTCTTCGATTTCTTCCACACGATACCCGCAGATCACACCTGTGATCTTTGAAACATTCGGGTTAATTTGTGGTGCCCGGGCGAAAAAAGTTTCAAAATCAGTTTTATTGTCGATGAGTTGTTGCAAAGCTTGTTGATCATATCCTGTCAGCCAGAATATAATTTCATCCAGTTCTGCTTTTGTGCGACCTTTCTTCTCTGCTTTTTTGATATAGTGCGGATAAACACTTGCAAAAGACATTCTGTAAACTCTTGTATTATCCATGGTATTGGTTAATTAATTGCTCTGTAAAGTTACAAAATAGAGGTTAACTGAAAATTTTAGATTAGTAAGTCAGAACGAAGATGCTTGTCGTAGAGCGCTCAATTGCCGCTAGGGCTGTTACTTTTCCTTGATGAAAAGTAACCAAAAATCAAGTCAGCAGAGAGGCTTCTTTGCGCTCACAGCCTTGCCCCGCAAACCGGGCAGAACCACGGGCTGCTAAACCTTACCTCCACTTCGTTCGCTCATCCCCCGCTTCGGCAAGGTTTGCTAATGCCCCTGCCATTACACAAACCACCATGTTCTGCCCGCTTTCGCCCGAAGCTTATCTGCTGACGGGGAAGAAGTTCCTTTTCTTACCCTCTTTCCGCCGCAGGCGAAGAGAGGGGCGACCAGCGAAGCGCAGTCGGGGTGAGTCGTTTCTGCAACCTGGGTCTATCTGATATCTTTTTAAAAGCCCTCTCCTTTGGAGAGGGTTAGGTGAGGCGCAAAACAAACAAAGCCCGGCTTTCACCAGGCTTTGACTTATAAATAAGACTCAGTACTTAAGACTCAGTACTTAAGACTCAAGACTCAGAACTACCAAACCTTAATCCGGTCTTCCGGTTTTTTGTACATTTTGTCGCCGGCTTGTACGTTGAAGGCTTTGTACCAGGCGTCGATATTAGTCAGTGGCGCGTTGGTACGGAATTGCTCGGGTGAGTGCGGATCGGTCAGGATGCGTTGTGCTGCCGACTCGGGGCGTTGCGCGCTGCGCCATACCTGTGCCCATGATAAAAAGAAACGCTGATCGGCAGTAAAGCCATCGATCTTTTTATTTTCCTGACCTTGTTTGGTTTTTTTGTATGCCTCGTAAGCTATGTTTAAACCGCCCAGGTCGGCCAGGTTTTCGCCAAGGGTTAATTTGCCGTTTACGTGCAGGGTATCAACCACGGTAAAGGCATTGTATTGGTCAACCACCTGGTTGGCGCGCACTTTAAATTTATCGGCATCGGTTTTTGTCCACCAGTCGCGCAGGGTGCCATCGGCATCATACTGGCGGCCCTGATCATCAAAACCATGGGTCATTTCGTGTCCTATCACCGCGCCTATGCCGCCATAGTTTATCGCGTCGTCAGCCTTAAAATCAAAGAAAGGGAACTGTAAAATACCGGCTGGGAAAACGATCTCGTTATTGGTTGGGTTGTAATACGCGTTCACGGTTGGTGGTGTCATACCCCAGCGGGTTTTATCAACCGGTTTGCCCAGGCGGCTCAGGTTAAAGTTATAACGCCATATAGATAAGGCTTTCAGGTTAGCGGCATAATCGTTACGGTCGATAACCAGGCCATCATATGCTTCCCATTTATCAGGATAGCCTATTTTTACGGTAAATGCAGCCAGTTTTTTAAGCGCGCGGTCCTTGGTTTCGGGGCTCATCCATTCCAGGCGTTTAATGCGGTCGCCCAGGGTGCCTTTCAGGTTGTTCACCAGGTTAACCATGTATTGTTTGGCGGCTGGTGTAAAGTATTTCTCTACAAAAAGCTGACCTAACAATTCGCCTATGCTGCCATCAACCAGGCCGCTCATGCGTTCGTTACGTGGGGTTTGTACTTTTTGGCCGGTTAATGTCTTGCTAAAATCAAAAGTAGCGTTTACAAATGGAGAGCTTAATGATGATGACGCGCCTTTAAGGATGCTCCATTTCAGGTAAACTTTCCAGCTGTCAACAGGAGTAACCGCCAATAGCGAGTCGGCCACTTTAAAAAATCCGGGCTGGCCAACCAGTACGGTGTCCTGTCCGCCAGCTTTTAATTGCGGCAATAAGGTGTTCCAGTTTAAGTGCGGGGTGATCTTGCTGAAACCATCAACAGAAAATTTATTGTAGGTAACGTTAGGGTCGCGCATGGCTACACGGCTCAGCTGTGCTTTGGCCAGCGTGGCTTCCAGACTAAAAATAAGGCCTGCGTTTTTAACGGCTTCTTCGTTGCTGCTGCCGGTTAGCGTGAACAACGCTACAATGTATTTTTTGTAGGCGTCCTGGATGCTTTTGGTGCGACTATCAGCTTTCAGATAGTTGTCGCGATCTGGCAAGCTGGTACCGCCCTGGTTAAAGCCCACCACGTATTTATTTACGTTTTTCTCGTCCTGGCCAACACCAAATCTAAAAAGCGGACTACCCTCGCCGTTAACGCGCTGGTAGGTCAGCTCGCCGATAACGCCGTCGAGGCTGTTTATTTGATCAATCCGTTGCAGATCGGGTTTTATAGGGTCATAACCACGTTTTTCGATAGTCAGGCTATCCATACCGCTGGCATACAGATCGCCAACGCGTTGCCTTAAGCTGCCTTTTGGCTGTGTGGCTGATGTTTTGCTTACTTCATTCAGCAGGCCCAATAATTTATCGGTATTTTCCTGTCGCAGGATGTTAAAGCTTCCCCAGCGGGTTTCTTTGGCAGGTATAGCGTTTTGTTTTATCCAGTTGCCGTTGGCATAGTCAAAAAAATCATCGCCAGGTTTTACACTGAGATCCATATTGGCCGGATCAATGAATTTTTTAGGGACTGCAGGTTTGTGTTTTGGTTTGGGAGATGTGCCGCCACCGGCAGCAAAACTGTTGGCCGACAGAACCAAAGCGCCTGCCAGCATTACGTAAGATAACTTTAATTTCATATTAGATTTAAAAATTAAAGTTAATGAATTGCAGCAGATATGCGCAAACCGCCTTATGAAAAATACTTAGCGGTTAAACCAGTTTATAAAAAAGGAAAGCTTTGATCTTTTCAGGATATCAAGCCAAAAGCGGTGCAGGTCCATTGATTTCATGGCTGTTAAGGTTGTTCCTTTAAGAAACGAAGCTATTGTAAAATTATTGTGATAAAGTATAGCGATGGGTTTAAAACCCATCGCTATACCATATTTGATAGGTGAGCTGTGGTTTACCTGGCCAGGTTCCTGATCTTAATCATCTGTAGGTTCCCAAAGCTCAATAATGTTCCCTTCCGGATCAAGCACATGCACAAATTTGCCGTAATCATATTCCGCAATTTCATCAACAATGGTCACGTTTTCTTTTTTTAGTTCATCTACCAGCGCAACCAGGTTTTCCACCCGGTAATTGATCATAAATGGCTTGGCCGAGGGATTGAAATATTTGGTATCCTGCGGAAATGTACACCAGGAGGTGGATCCTTTTTTCGACGGATCATCGGCCTGCTGCCACTCAAACGTTGTTCCGTATTCACTCTTAGGCAATCCAAGGTTTTTGGCGTACCAATCGTTCATACCCTGCGGATCATCGCATTTAAAAAATACGCCGCCAATGCCTGTTACTTTTTTCATATCTATTATATGTGTTGTATGATTAAAAAAAGGGATATCAAATGGATGAAAAAGCTGGGTAGTGATAATCAATTTAAGGGTTTCTTTATACACAGCCTTTGGAGCAATTTCCAGCTATTTTTGGATATTACCAAATCTGTTTTCAAATCTTATATTGGCTTTTTGATCGCATAGCACGTTAGTATATATTGTCATTACGCGTATTGAAATACTGAGTGTGGCGATCTTATTTATTAACATTTAAACATTTTTTGTTTAAATGTCTAAAATTATCTATTTTTGCATTATTCAAATTTCACCCCGTATGTCGGCAAATATATCAACCAAAGAAGATTTAATGCAGCAGCAGATTCTGGCGGCGGCAAAGCGCCTGTTTCAGATATATGGCCTGGCTAAGGTGACCATGGATGATGTAGCCAAAGCAATAGGTAAAGGCCGCAGCTCACTTTATTACTATTATAAAAGTAAGGATGAAATTTTTGATGCGGTTGTCATGATAGAAATTCGTGAAATGCTGACCGCGATGACCCGGGCCGCCAGTGAGGCATCTGGTACTGAACAAAAACTTCGTGCCTTCTTTTTGACCAAACTGGAAGTGCTTCGTGAAAAAGGAGCTTTTTTTAAGACGCTCGACGCAGGTATGGATGCTGATGCCTTATCCCAATTCCAGAAAACTAAGATCGCGCTTCATCAGCTGATCATCCGGCAGGAAAGCGCTTTAATGGAACAGGTGCTTACGGATGGCATGAACAAAGGTGAACTACGCAAAATACCGTCTTCGGAACTGGGGATGCTCATCCTGGTATTGTTGAGCGGCTTGCGCGGACTAAAACGCGAGCTGGAGATGGAAGGTAATTATGAAAAGATGGCACCCATGGTAGATACGTTTACCCGTATGGCCATGTACGGGCTGAAGAACTAAATTTTTTTAACCATTTTTCGACAAAATGACAGATATTGTCCAAAAGAAAAATATAATAAACAAAAAAGAAGGGCATACCTTCCGTGCTTTTCGCAATCGTAATTACTCCTTGTTTTTTACCGGACAATCCGTTTCTCAAATCGGTACCTGGATGCAGCGCACGGCAGTGATCTGGGTTATCTATTCGCTTACACATTCGGCCTCCATGATCGGTTTTGCTGTTTTCGCGCAGCAGTTCCCTGCATTTTTACTTTCGCTGTTTGGCGGTGTAGTTGCCGACCGGTACCCCCGGTATAAAATACTGCTGGTTACCCAAACCGCATCCATGATACAAGCTATATTGCTGGCGATACTTATTTTAACCAATCATTATGTTATTTGGGAAATCCTCACCCTGAGCGCCATATTAGGCACTATCAATGCCTTCGATGTACCTGCCCGGCAGCCAATGGTGCATGAAATGGTGGATGATAAGGCCGATCTGGCGAACGCCATCTCGCTCAATTCGGCTATGGTAAATATGGCCAGGCTCATTGGTCCGGCTTTATCAGGTATGGTTTTACAGCAATTTGGAGCAGGCGTTTGCTTTATTATTAACGCGCTGAGTTTTATAGCGGTGATCGTTTCTTTGCTGTTGATGAAGTTTCCGGACTTTCAACCATCTGCTGTTAAGAAAAAGGTAACATCAGAATTGGCAGAAGGCTTAAAGTATGTGAAACAAACTCCTGCTATTAGCACGCTTATCCTGCTGATGCTCTGTTTAAGCCTGTTGATTTTGCCTTATGATACCATGGAGCCGGTTTTTGCCAAAGTTATTTTTAAAGGCAACGCGGCCACTTATGGCTATATCAGCGGCTGCATTGGCTTGGGCGCACTTATCGGTAGTTTTTTATTGGCCTCGGCAAAAAAAGGTATCAATTTAAGGATGGTGCTGCTGTTAAGCATTATCATATTAGGCGCGGGACTCATCCTGTTTTCCCGAACAAGTTATTTTGCCCTGGCCCTACCGTGTGCGGTGATATTGGGACTGGGATCAATTACACCTATGTCAACCAGTATTACCATTATACAACTGGAAGCGGCTGCCCATATGCGTGGCCGGGTAATGAGTTTCGTGGCGATGGCTTATTTCGGCATGCTGCCTTTGGGCAGCCTGGTTGTGGGTACCATCTCTCAAAAAATAGGTGCCCCGCTCACCATGCTTGGCCAGGGCCTAACAGCATTGATTATCGCGGCTTGCTTTTCTGTATTTTTAAATAGCAGCCGGCAGGAATTAAAGGAAAAAAAACATTCAATTGTTTAACCAAAAACTATTTACTATGCAATGGTATCATTATTTCGGCGGTTTCTGGGCGGGCATGTTCCTGGCCAACTTTGTTCCGCATTTTATTAAAGGTATCGCAGGTGATCCCTTTCCTACACCTTTTGCCAAACCACCGGGGAAAGGCTTGTCATCTCCGCTGGTGAACGTATTATGGGCCCTGTTCAATTTAGTAGCAGGCTACCTGCTTTTCCGGTTTGGTAAAGTATCTGCTGATAACAGCCTATCTGTCCTGATCTGTTTTGTTGGCTTTACCTGTATGAGCATTTTTGGGGCCGTGAATTTTGTACATAAGGAGAAATTATAATCAATCTTGTCAGCCAATGGATCGCTTTTATAATCGACTCACCCGGTCGTTGCTTCGCTCGACCACCCTCTCTGCGACAAGTCGCAAAGAGGGTCTGGAAAAGTTTTTTTACCCTCTTTGCGGCGTAGCCGCAGAGAGGGTCGCCCAGCGTAGCGCAGGCGGGGTGAGTCGGTCGCCGACATGCCGGCTTTTGCAAAACTTATTTAATCAGAAAATTAATTGATCATCATAAAAAACAAAAAATGGAAAATAATAAAACAAACACCGCTCTTTTAGTTATGGATATGCAGGCGGGTATAGTAGCCATGCTGGCCGCGCTGCCCGAACCCGCAGCTATCCTGAACAATATTGCTAAAGCTATCGCGAAAGCACGCGAACAGAAAATTCCGGTCATTTATGTAGTGGTGGGTTTTAGGGAGGGTGGACCGGAAATCAGCCCGAACAATAAAAGTTTCGCTGCCAGTAAAGAACGCTTAACGAGCGTTAACATGGCCGAATTTATGCAGGTTCATGAAGATTTAAAACCCCGGGCCGATGAAGTGGTGGTGACCAAAAGGCGTTTCAGCGCTTTTACCGGCAGCGATCTGGAAGTTATCCTGCGGGCTTACGGTGCTCAACACCTGGTGTTGACGGGTTTATCTACCAGTGGCGTAGTTTTATCTACCCTGCGCGAGGCGGCAGATAAGGATTATCGCCTAACCGTACTGGCCGATTGCTGCGCAGACCCAGACGAGGAAGTGCACCGCGTACTCACCACCAAAGTTTTTCCGCGCCAGGCCGATGTGCTCACGGTTGGGGAATGGCCTGTCGCGTAGGGGTGTCCTGAGGATCTCCTACGGATAATAGCCCATAAAATATGGAGTAATTTAAGGGGGGAGACAACCCCGGAGGGGTTAAAGGTCGGTAGAGGAGAAAACGAGTATAAATTTCGTGCCGTCAGGTACGAAACTGGCCGTTGCGTACCTGACGGCACGCAGAATGATTTAGATGTATCCTTTCTACCGACTTTTTGCACCGATGGTGCATGCTAATTTTGTTCCTTTAGTGTCTCTCGTAGATTTAACGTTAACCTCTCAGTCCCCCAAAGTCTCCTGAAGAGCTTTTATCCCATTCAAAAAATCCGTATATTTGTATATACCACGGCCCGGTTTTCTCCCCAAAAGAGAGAACCGGGCCGTTTGGTTAAGCAATAAAAGGACCCAAAAAACAGCCGATTTGCATTTAGTTATTTGATAATCAATAATTTAATACTTTTTAAACCTTTCAAAACCGTGTTAAAATTTGTTAAAAAGTGTTAAAATCGATGGTTTTAAGTCAGTTTTCGAGTGTTTTTGATATGTTTTTGCCCTGTTTTAGTGTAAAAAAGTGTTAAAATAAAACTTTAAAAAGTTTTTGTTTAACATTTTGCCGGTCAAAATTCATCGGTAAATATCCACGAACTATCAGCTATGAACTAAGCGCGCAAATCCCTATTTTTGCGCGTTATGAGTATTGCTAAAACATATTTGCCCAAAGAAACCGAAGAGAAGTGGTATAGTTACTGGTTAAAGCACGATTTTTTTAAATCGGTGCCTGATGAGCGTGAGCCTTATACCATAGTCATTCCGCCACCCAATGTTACCGGGGTTCTGCACATGGGGCATATGTTAAATAATACCATACAGGATGTGCTGGTTCGCCGCGCCCGTATGAAAGGCAAAAATGCCTGCTGGGTTCCCGGTACCGACCATGCCAGTATAGCTACCGAAGCTAAGGTAGTGGCCATGCTTAAAGAGCGCGGCATCAGCAAAACAGATTTGACCCGTCCCGAGTTTTTGGCTTATGCCTGGGAGTGGAAAGAGAAATATGGCGGCATCATCCTGGAGCAGCTTAAAAAGTTAGGCGCATCCTGCGATTGGGACCGTACCAAATTTACCATGGATGAGGACCTGTCTGAAGCTGTAATAGATACTTTTATTCACCTGTATAAAAAAGGCCTGATCTATCGCGGTATCCGCATGGTAAACT
Organism: Mucilaginibacter sp. BGA-UO-ETr-C110; assembly: GCF_059567985.1. Lineage (NCBI taxonomy): Bacteria > Pseudomonadati > Bacteroidota > Sphingobacteriia > Sphingobacteriales > Sphingobacteriaceae > Mucilaginibacter > Mucilaginibacter sp. BGA-UO-ETr-C110. The sequence continues at coordinate 3,808,779 of NZ_JCAQPB010000002.1, read as the reverse complement.
GGGATCCACAGGGTAAAACAGCCGTATCTGACGAGGAGGTTATCCGTAAGGAGGTAAATCAGAAGCTGTATTATATTAAGTATGAGGTTGTTTCGGATTTAGTAAATAAAGCTGCTAATCATGTAGCGTCGCCTACAGCATACCTTACTATTGCTACTACGCGTCCTGAGACCATCATGGCCGACGCAGCTATTTGTATTAATCCAAACGATGAGCGGTATGTTCATCTACATGGAAAAAGTGTTTATATTCCCTTAATCCACCGTACTATCCCGGTTATCCTGGACGAATACGTGACCATGGATTTTGGTACCGGCTGTTTGAAAGTTACCCCGGCACATGATTTGAATGACTACGAACTGGGGCAAAAACATAAGCTGCCCGTTATTGATATTTTAAATGACGACGGTACGCTGAACGAAAAAGCCCAGATATTAATTGGGGTTGACCGTTTTGCGGCCCGTAAAAAAATAGCGGTACTATTGGAAGAAGCAGGCGCGTTGGAAAAAGTAGAGGACTACAAATCGCAGATCGGTTTTTCGGAACGTACGGATGCGGTTATTGAGCCAAAACTGTCTATGCAATGGTTTTGCAAAATGGGCGAGATGGCTAAACCTGCGCTTGACTATGTGCTGAACGGCGAGATTAAATTGATACCCGATAAGTTTATCAATACCTATCGCCACTGGATGGAGAATGTAAGGGATTGGAATATCAGTCGCCAGTTATGGTGGGGGCAACAGATCCCGGCCTGGTATTTACCAAACGGCGAATTTGTTATCGCAAAAACTGCAGATGAAGCATTGGTTGAAGCCAAACTCAAAAATCCGGCCTTCACAGCTCAGGACCTTACACAGGATCCGGACGTTGTTGATACCTGGTTTTCATCGTGGCTATGGCCCATATCAGTATTCGGCGGCTTTAAAGATCCGAACAATGCCGATATCAATTACTATTACCCTACCAACGATTTGGTTACTGCACCCGAGATCCTGTTTTTCTGGGTAGCCAGGATGATCATGGCCGGGCACGAATTCAGGGGCGAGGTGCCATTCCGGAATGTGTATCTTACCGGTATAGTAAGAGATAAACTGGGCCGAAAAATGTCCAAGTCATTAGGTAACTCACCAGATCCGCTCGATCTGATCGAGACTTATGGTGCCGATGGCGTACGTGTTGGTATGCTGCTTTGCTCACCTGCCGGTAACGATTTAATGTTCGACGAAAGCTATTGTAAACAAGGCAGTGGTTTTGCCAATAAAATATGGAACGCCTTTAAGCTGGTAAAAGGCTGGGAGGTTGATGACAGCCTTGCCAATCCAAATACCATAGCTATAGAATGGTTTGGAAACCGCTTTGACCAGGCATTAAGCGAAATAGAAGATAACTTTGCCCAGTACCGCCTATCTGAGGCTTTAATGGCTACCTACAAACTGGTATGGGACGATTTTTGCGCCTGGTACCTGGAGATGATCAAGCCGGTTTATCAGCACCCTATTGACCGGGCAACCTATACGGCAACCATACGGTTCTTTGAAAATATATTAAAAGTTTTGCACCCTTTTATGCCCTTCCTGACAGAGGAATTATGGCATGATGAGTTGTTTGGCGAACGTGCCGAAAAAGAATGTTGTATTGTTGCGCAATTGCCAATTATTGGGGAAATTAATGCACGGCTATTGACAGAAGTGGAAACGGTAAAAGAAGTTATTGCCGCCATACGGAATACCCGGAAAGCAAAACATATTGCTGATAAAGAACCGCTTGAGCTTTTTGTAAAAGCTAACTCTGGCATAAATTATCTGGATTACCAGGCTATTATAGCCCGACTTGGAAATATAAGCCAGTTTGCGGAAGTTGCCGATAAAGTAAATGGAGCTATTAGCTTTTTAGCTTCAACAGATGAGTTTTATGTTCCTTTTGAAGAGGAAATTGACCCTGTGGCAGAACGTGAACGATTGGAAAAAGAGAAGGAGTACCTTTTAGGGTTTTTAAAATCGGTAAACGCAAAGCTGAATAATGAACGCTTTATGAGCAATGCCAAACCCGAAATTATTGATATTGAACAGCGTAAGAAAGCCGACGCCGAAGCTAAATTACAGATCATCCAAAAGGGACTTGATGATTTGGCTGGTTAATTGCATATAAAGTTCGCTGCAAACAGCTTAAGCTAACCGGTACTACCCTTGTTAGCTTAAGCATCAATAAAATGTTTGCCGCCCGAATATGTTCCAAAAAGCGAGTTTTTTTAACTTTTCCATCTACAAAATTATTTCAAAGGAGCAATCCGTTCTTGATCAGGCACGTATACGTTTATTATATTATGGCTTCTTTTTGGTATTTGTTGCCTCTGCCGCCTTATTAACCAGTGTTTATTTCCAGGGGCAGATGATGCTGGCCTACACCTGTGTGTTTTTAATGCTGAGCATCATTATCCTGTTTAAGGCCTTAACCTACAAGGCAAACTGGCTTGCCATATCGCACGTGTTGCTCATTGTGGGTACTTTGATCAATGTGAGCATCGTGTACGTATCGTTGCAAAGCATCAATATAGTTACGGTGCAGGTGGTTATTATCGTGATTGTATTTAGCTACTATATGCTGGGGCAAAAATGGGGTTTGATCTATTCCCTGTTGAATACCGTCCCCATATTGCTTTTTTTGTTTATTGAGCAGAATTATAATTATGTAATACGCGTAAAGCCCGATAAGATAGATCAATCAACCATTGTCATCAGTCTGTTTGCCAATTTTATAGTACTTATTTTTATTCACAGCCACCTGTATAATGCGTTTATAAAAAACCTTAAACAATTGAGAGAAAGCGCTCATGAGCAAAAGGCGCTAAATCGGAAACTGGAAAAGGCGATTGAGAAGGCCGAGAAATCGGCACATGCCCAATCGGAGTTTTTATCAACCATGTCGCATGAAATCCGTACACCCTTAAATGCGGTGATCGGGATGAGCAACCTGTTGATGATGGGCAGTCCAAGACCTGAGCAAAAAGAGAATCTTGAAATATTGAAATTTTCGGCAAACAACCTGCTGGCTATCGTCAATGATGTGCTCGACTTTAACAAAATTGAGTCGGGTAAGCTGGTATTTGAAAATGTTCGCTTTGACCTGGTCGAACTGATGTATAATATTTGTGGCGGCCAGATGTTAAAGGCCCATGAAAAAGGTTTGCAGTTTACCCTCACCATTGACAATGCATTAAAGAATAAAGTTTTTTTTGGCGACCCCACCCGCATCACCCAGGTGATTTTTAACCTGGTGAATAATGCTATAAAATTTACGCCTAAAGGAAATGTATGGGTCAATGTGGCTTGCCTGGAAAACAGGCATAACAACCTTAGAGTTAGGTTTTCGATAAAAGATACGGGCATAGGCATTAAAGATGGGAACCTGAAAAATATCTTTGAACCATTTACCCAGGAATCATTAGCTACCACACGCGAGTATGAGGGTACGGGTCTTGGTTTAGCCATTGTAAAGCGCCTGCTTGAATTGCAGGGCACCCACATTGAGGTGATCAGTAAAATTGGTGAAGGGTCTGAGTTTTTATTTGATATGGAACTTCCCGTATCCACAGAATTGACAGCCGAAGACATGGCAAAACCCATTGAAATAGCTGAAGAAATGGGCTTGAAAAGCTTAAAGGTGCTTATTGCAGAGGATAACATGGTGAATGTTATGCTGATGAAGAAGTTGCTGTCGAAATGGAAAATAATACCCACTATTGCCGAAAACGGTGAACGTGCTGTTGAGTTTATGCAATACGGCAATTTTGATATTATACTGATGGATCTGCAGATGCCGGTCATGAATGGGTTTGATGCGGCTCAGGAGATCAGGAAAATGGCCGATCCTAAAAAAGCGAGGATACCTATCATCGCGCTAACAGCTTCGGCACTGGTTGATATCAAGGATAAGGTATTTGGGGTAGGGATGAACGATTATGTATCAAAGCCATTTAAGCCTGATGAATTATTGGAGAAGATACAAAAGCTGATAGCCCCTGGCTTAAACAGTTCCGGGATAAAGGGGCATATCCTCTAAAAACAGGTATTTTTTATTAATGTGGTCAATACGGCAATAATAGTGCTGTAAACCATTACTCACGGCCAGTAATGATACCTGGTGTACCATATTATACCGGGCTATCTGGTCAAAAGTTTTTTGATCGATGGTTATTGACGGAGCCTTACATTCTACAATAAGTATTCGTTTACCTTCGGCATTAAATACAACAATATCAGTCCGTTTTTGAAGCCCATTAAGCTTCATGCCGCCTTCCAGTTTGATCAACGCGCGGGGGTAGTTTTTATGTTTAATAAGATATTGCACAAAATGCTGTCGTACCCATTCTTCAGGGGTTATAATGATGTTTCTCTTCCTGATCTCATCAAACAAGGTGAGCTGGCCGTTCTGATCGGTAATTTTAAAAGCGTAAGGCGGAAGATTAAGCGGCTGCAGCAGATCCATTCTGTAAATTCAAAATTCAAAAGTAAAAATTCAAAATCATATAATGGCATTGCATCAGGGAATGTATAAAAACAAAAAGATGTGATCTATGCTATCAGTTTTTAATTTTACTTTTGAACCTGAAAGTCAATTTTGAATTTTGACTTTTAAATTTTGACTTAAAAAGAGATGTCCGCAGCAGAGTTATTGAAAGATATTAAGAACCGTAAATATAAACCCCTGTATCTGTTGCATGGTGAGGAGCCTTATTTTATTGACCTGATAAGCAATTATATTGAACACAGCCTGCTGCCGGAGGCCGAAAAAGGGTTCAATCAAACCGTGGTGTATGGTAAGGATACCGACATCATGACGGTGCTCAACGCGGCCAAACGATACCCCATGATGGCCGATTACCAGGTAGTATTGGTAAAGGAAGCCCAGGATATGAAATGGGGAAAGGATGATGACGGCAAAAAAGGCATCGACCCGGTGCTTAGTTATCTCGAAAACCCTTTGCCAAGCACCATATTGGTTTTCTGCTACAAGTACGGTAAGTTTGATAAACGGAAAAAAACATATAAAGCCATTGAAAAAAACGGGATCGTTTTTGAATCGGCCCCCTTGTATGATAGTAAAATACCTGCCTGGATAGAAGGTTATATCAGTGAGAAAGGTTATAAGATCAACGCGCAGGCATCGGCCATGCTTTCAGAATACCTCGGCAATGATCTTTCAAAAATTGCCAATGAGCTCGAAAAACTGATGCTGAATATAGCCGCAGGCCAGGAGATTACTCTGAAACTTATACAGGACAATATAGGCATCAGCAAAGAGTATAACGTATTTGAACTGCAAACGGCCCTCAGTAAAAAGGATGCCTATAAAGTTAACCAGATCATCAATTATTTTGAGGCCAACCCAAAGGCCAATCCCATTGTACTGGTACTGGGCAACCTGAATAATTATTTTAGCAAGGTGCTGGCCTATCATTATGTAAAAGATAAATCGCAACAAAACCTGGCCCGCGAACTGGGGGTGAATCCGTTTTTTGTGAAAGATTATGAGCAGGCCGGGCGGAGCTATAATTACCCAAAAACCATGCAGATCATCAGCTATCTGCGTGAATATGATTTAAAAAGTAAAGGTGTGGAATCAAACGCCCCGCATGGCGAATTGATGAAAGAACTGATGTTTAAAATTCTTCATTAACTATCGCTTATTGTTGCCAGATGGGTTAAAACACGTAACATTTTTGTTAGATGTATCAATTAGGCATTGTTACACGTACTAACCCAAGTTTCATCAAAAACAGCCTTTAAAGGACTTTTCGTGCAGTTTAAGCACTTTCAAATTACCTCTGACGAAAGTATTGTACCTGATTGTAAATAATCTTTTACAATCACGCATCATCTAACGGATAAGATATTTTATAAGTTCACGTTCAGAAAGTGTCCTGCAAGACTTTCGCAAGATGATGTTTATTAACTTAATTAATGGGTATGATACTTTTATTTTGCGGCCTATCAGGAGCCGGCAAAACAACATTAGCCAAAAATGTTGCTGCCGAATTAACAGAACTTGGAATAAAGATCGAGATCATTGATGGTGATGAATATCGGCAGGAAATCTGTAGAGATCTTGGATTTTCAAGAGAAGACAGGAGTGAAAATATCAGAAGGCTGGGGTTTGTCGCCAGCCGTTTCTCCAACCAGGGCATAGTTACCATCATCAGTGCTATAAACCCTTATGAGGATGTTAGGCGCGAACTTGCCAACCGATATGATGACGTTAGTATAGTCCATATTGACTGCCCGGTTAATAAGCTGATCAACCGCGACACCAAAGGCCTTTATCAAAGGGCTCTTTTACCCGAAGGCCATCCCAATAAACTTTTAAACTTAACAGGTATCAACGACAGGTTTGATGTGCCGTATGATGCTGATCTTTATATTAATACCAGCGAAAACTCTGTACAGCAAAGTACCTCTTTACTGGTTTATTTTATACTTAATAATCTTTACGCTACCGAAAAAGCTTCTAATAAAATGACAGATAATTTTTAAGCTATCCACCTGCTTAAGCATTTTAAAACGATCGTCCTTTTATATAACTATGCAAAAAAGAACCCTTATCATTGCCGGAATGCACCGTTCTGGTACCTCGCTCATTTCCAACTGGCTTACAAAATGTGGCTTACAGCTTGGCGAACAATTGGTTGGTCCGGGTTGGGGAAATGAAGATGGCCATTTTGAAGATGTTGAATTTTTAAAAATGCACGAAGAGGTTTTGACGAGTAATAATTTGCCACCTTCTGGCTTAACTGATGTGCAAATTGATCACTTTTCTATATATGAAAAAGAAAAGTTGAAAAGCATCATCAAAATTAAACAGCAATTGTACGATCAATGGGGCTGGAAAGATCCGCGGACATGTTTGTTTTTAGATGTTTACCAGGAACTGCTGCCCGATGCCTGTTATTTGATCATTCTGCGCGACTATCAATCCGTGGTAAGTTCATTACTCCGGCGGGAGTTTAAGGATGTTGATCAAAAATATATGGGTCGTAAATATGTATCCAGATTGGCCTGGCAGAAATTCAGAAGATCACGCATGCTTAAGAAATTTTACGACGATAACGCATCAAAGTTTTTAAAGGTTTGGATAGCTTATAATCAGGATATTTTAAACTGTATTAAAAAGCTTAACAGTAACTCATTTATAGTGGTTAATTACTCTTTGTTAAATAAAGCAGATACCCAACTCTTCTCGTTTCTTGAAAATAACTGGAATTTTTCATTGAAATATTTCAAATTCAAGGATGTATTTAAAGAGGGCCACATAGGTAAGGATATAGACATTGATCTGCATATTGCTGACAAAGAGCTTATTGGAGCGGCCAGGCAATTACAGCGTGAATTAAAAGAATATATACAGTTTTCCTGATGATGCTTAATCTTTAAAAAAAACAATACGGTTTACCGACCATTTCCAGGTTTGTAATATTTCATCATTAGTTAAGCGGCAAACATCTTTTAAAACAGTTATAGATTCGATGCCGAAAAATATACTTAATGAGTTAACCATATGCTCAAAAACATCCGGAGTTAATGTTGCTTGTAATGGTTTAAGCGCCTCCCTGATCAGCAGGACCCGCCGGCCAGCTCTTGATGGTGCTTCCTTGCGGATAACTGATTCGCCAATGATGGAACTTAAAAAGAGACGGAATTCAATCTCATTGTTGATGAATAAGTTAAAATGATAGTCAATTAGCCGGTCCAATCTTCCTTTCAGGTCGGTGTTACTTAAATCCGCAAAAAGATCGTCGTTTGTTTTTGCCTTGAGCTGCAGTGAAGCTTCGCGTTTTAAAGCATCCGAACTGGAAAAGTATCTGTAGGCTGTGGCTTTTGAGATCCCGGCTTCCCTGGCAACCATATCAACACTTATCTCCGTACGCTGTTTTAGTAATTCATTTGCCTTTAAAAGAAGCACCTCCCGGGTTTTCATTTTTTGGCTAATTCTTCCTTTATCTAACGATAATTTACTCATTGTGATGCTTTTTTCTCATAAAATTCATTAATAACATTAAAATTAATATTTTTGTGAGATATTGGTATCATAAAGTAATTAATAACATGGCAAACAGACTCAGGATTCGGGGCATTGACCTGGTATTTGAAGATCAGGGTATTGGCGATGTTGTAGTATTTATACATGGGCAGCCTTTTAATCGCAGCATGTGGAATTACCAATCGCAGGTATTTAGTAAAACCAACCGGCTCATTATCCCTGATCTGCGGGGATATGGTGAAAGCGTCACTACAGAACCGATGGTGCTTTTAGATGAGCTTGCGCTTGATATTATATATCTGCTTAATGAACTGAATATTCCTAAAGCTGTATTTGTAGGACTATCGATGGGCGGACAGATAGCTTTGGAAATATACAGGCTTGCCCCGCACTTAGTGAAAGGCCTGGTACTGGCCGATACTGATGCAAGGGCCGAGGATACTACCAGTTACTTAAACCGGATAGCGCTTGCAAAAAGGCTGTTAACTGAAGGGATGGAAAAGTATACTACCGAAAATATAGGTAATTACCTTTGTGAAAATACTTTCCGTACCAAACAAGAGGTGGTAGACCATCTTAGTAAGATGATGACAAGTACAGATGCGGCTGGTGCTGCAGCTGTTCAGTTGGGCCGGGCCGAACGGAGAGACCATTCCGGAATTCTTTCAAATATTGATTTTCCGACCTTGCTCATTGTTGGAGACCAGGACGTATTTACCCCTGTAGCCACTGCCAGGTACATGCAAACCCGTATAAGCGGGGCAGAACTTGCCATTATAAAAAATGCCGGTCATATGCCCAATATGGAGCAACCCGAACAGTTTAATCAATTGTTAACGGATTATCTGGATAAAATTTAGCTAAACAATAGCTTGGAGCGAATTGCGAAAAAACTACTGTTCGTTTATCCATACCTCAGCTGTTATAACATCGGTAAAAAAGCTAATGGTCATTTTGTCTGAGAGAGTATTCACGCTTTTACGGGCCGATAACTGGCTGAATACACTTGGTGAGTTAACCCAGGCAAAATATCTTAAACCGGCTTTCTGCATAGCCGGAAACCATTCCTGGGCCACCCAGTCAATAGCCTCAGACCAGTTGCCCAGCACATGAATGTTATTATTAAGCACCTTATAAACATTGTTTTTTACCATCATATTCAACATATGATGACAGCTCTGTTGTATCGATTCCAGGTTTTGAAAGCCGGTCCAGTCGGCATCAATGCGGGAGTGAACACGGTTATAACTTAAGGTAATGGAGCTATCATGATAGTATAGGTTGCCCTGTATGATTGCGGCCTGTTTTTGGGTTTGGTGTGTCAGCAGCCTGAAAAAGAAAGTAGAGCCCGCACCGGGTGTGCTCTCTATCCAAAAACTGCCATTATGCCGTCTCAAGATCTCGGCCGAAATAAATAATCCCAGGCCCAAACCCTCAAAGCGCATCGCGGTATTATCTACACGGTAATACCGTTCAAATAACCGGCTCAGGTTTTTTTCTTCGATACCAATACCAAAATCCTGAACAGATACGATCAGGCTGTTATCATCATGTAATACGCAATTAACTATTACCGTATTTGCCTCCGGCGAGTATTTGATGGCATTTGTCAATAGATTATTTACTACTTGTTCCAGTCTGAAACGATCGCCGGTATAGGTTATATCCTCCGCGCTTTTCAGTATGATCTGGTGAGAGGCTGTCGTGTGCTGTACGCCATCAATAGTATCTTTAAGCATTTCATAGAAATTGAAGGTTTCCATGTTATAATCCATCTTTCCGGCGTTGATGCGTGATACATCCAGCAGATCACTGATCAATTTTTCCAGCCGTAGTACATGCGCGGCCGATTTTTGAATAAGATCATTTAGCTTTGGAGGGTCATTAATACGCATCATGAGCTGGTTAAAGGCCTTGATACTGGTAAGCGGCGTTTTTAATTCATGACTGGCGATAGAAAGGAATTCATCCTTTTTTTGCTCCTTGTTTTTTTGAATATCAATATTGGTGTTGGTGCCCAACCATAGTTTGATCTCGCCATTTTCAATCAAGGGTACCGCCCGGGCCAGGTGCCAGCGGTATTGCCCGTCCTGAAATTTTAAGCGAAACTCCACCAGGTACTCATGGCCTGTTCTTAGGGCCGTAAGCCATTTTTTTAGGCAAGCTTGCTGATCATCAGGGTGTATGAAGGTCTGCCATCCCTGGCCAATGATATCCTCAGCGCTTCGTCCAAAATCTTCACAGATCACCTCATTTACATAGTCGAGCTTACCATTGGGGCGGGCTGTCCATACCTGCTGCGGCATAGCGTTCAATAAAAAGCGGAAGCGCTCTTCATTTTCCTTTTCTTTTTGCCTCACCAGTACGGCCTCGGTAACTTCAAAAGCAAAAACCATAATGCCATCTACTTTATCGGTCGCGTCATATCTGGCCTGATAAATAAAGGTAAAGTAGCGATCTTCTATCGGTCCGTTTGCCTCACGTGCCATAGGTACCAGTAACTCTTTACCTTCAAAGGTGTTGCCGGTTTTGTATACATTTTTTAAAATATCAGATATCACCTGATCCTTAAGTTCGGGCAATGCTTCTAACAGCGGCTTCCCGGTAAGTTTGCGTCCCGGAAAAAGCTGTTGATAAGGTGGATTAACTAATTCAAATACAAAATTGGGTCCGTCAAGCACGCAAATAGCAGCAGGGGCTTGCATAAAGAATCTTTTCAGCCGCTCGGTTTGCCCTGTGGCCTCCGCCTGCGCGGTTAACAGTTCAAGGGTGCGTAATTCTACCCGGCTTTCCAGTTCGTTATTTAACTTAAGCAGGTTTTGTTGTGTCCGGAACAATTCCTCGTTCGTGGCACTTAACTCCTCATTGGCCGATTGTATTTCTTCACTGGTAACTTGTATTTCTTCGTTGGCATGAGCCAATCCTTCATTAAGGGCTGATAGTTCCTTGCCTGTTTGCTCCAGGCGTTTTTTAGCCATAACCAATTCGGTTATATCGTATTTGAAGCTTAAAACACCCGTTATATTCCCCTTCTCATTGCGGATGGCCTGGTAAATAAAATTAAAATAATGATCCTCCGTCTTTCCGCCAATTTCGCTGGCCAGCGGTACACAAATCTCGTTGCCTGCATATGTTTCGCCGGTTTTATAAACATGTTGGACAGCTTCCCAAACAGGCAGACCAACAATCTCTGGCATGGCCATGAGCAATGGTTTACCGAGTATTTTACGCCCGGGAAAAAACTCTTTCTCGTACTGTGGATTTATAAATTCATAAACAAGGTCGGGGCCCGTAAAAATGGCAATTTGTGCAGGTATCTCATCAAATAGCTTTTCCATTTGCCGGCTTAATTGCCCTGCTCTCGCTGCTGCTGCTTTTTCTTTTTCCAGGCTTGCATTTAAGTTCCGTTCGGCAATCACCTTTTCGGTAACATCCTGTGTATGGTGTATAATGTAACAGATATCGCCATCAGGATCAAGTACAGGTGTATGCGCAGTGTCCCAGTAACGTTCCTGTAATTTGCCTTCATGATCAGGCGTATCAAAGCGTGTTACAGGTAACTGATGCGGTTTGCTGGTTTCTAATACCTGCTCTAATGAAAAGGCTATGCCGCCTTCATCTGCCGCCCAATCCGGTTTTTTAGGGAAAACATCAAACAGGTGTTTTTCGAGCAGCTCGGCCCGCAGTTTGCCGGTTAACTGTAAATAGGCATTACTGGCGGTAAGTATATACAGTTCCTTCGAAAGAATAAGATAAGGCTGAGGTAAGGTCTCAAAAACCCTTAACATTTCTGGTGGTAAAGCGGAACTGTGTTTAATGGGCATGGGTTATACAAATGGATAAAAGCAAGATTACTAAACCGAAGATAATTATTAAAATATTATCTTATAAGAAAATGTTTTGAATGAAAATAAATTTTAAATGCAGTTGCTGCATTTATCTACATACACGCAGATTTACTGTCAGACAACAAAATTTGATCCACAAACCCAAAATCTTTAATTTTATGCATGATATCTGATTACCTGGAAAGCGTTACAAAACAGTTTGCCTACTATAAAATGCTGGGCGAGAAAACATTCTCGCAATTGACCAACGAGCAGTTAAACTGGCAATATAATGCCGAATCGAACAGTATTGCCATGATCGTTAATCACCTGTCGGGCAACATGCTCTCCAGGTGGACGGATATTTTTAATACAGACGGCGAAAAGGAGTGGCGTAATCGCGAGACTGAGTTTGCAACCATAACCCCTGGCCGTGACGAACTTTTAAATCTTTGGAACAGCGGTTGGGAGTGCCTTTTAAATACCCTTGACCAATTAACTGCGGATGATCTGGACAGGATCATTTATATCCGCAATATGGGGCATACTGTTGCAGAAGCTATTAACCGGCAGCTGGCACATTATCCGTATCATGTAGGGCAAATTGTTTTTATTGGTAAAATGCTTTGTGATGAAAAATGGAGTTCGCTCTCTATTCCTAAAGGAGGTTCCGAGACTTATAATGCGGATAAGTTTGCTAAAGAGAAACACCGGGAGCATTTTACAGATGAGTCCAGAGATGATAAAAATTGATCTGTCACTTTGGTTTTCTGACCACATAAGTTTTGGCCCGCTGGTCATGCCAGCATTGTTTCATGGGGCTCCATAACATAGCCAAAAAGCCAATACCAAAAAGAAAGCTGGATAAAACCTTGTTCAGATTACGTACTAATGCAGTGCCAAAACTTAGTCTTTCACCATTGGCGTTAACTACAACCAGCCTGCAAATAAACTTACCGATACTTCCCTGCATTTTAGTAGCCTCGAAAGCTGAGTTATAGGAAATTAAAATCAGCAGGAAAATGAGCCTGAACAAAAGATCACCTTCGGTAGATGATGTAGATGATAAAGGATCATCGCTTATGGTACTGGTTGTCAGCCGCCCAATAGCAACAAATATACCAACTATTAGCCCTAAGCCAATGGTTATAATGGCATAATCAATAACAAAAGCCAGTAACCGCCATCCAAAATTAGCCACGTTTTGTTGGGTAGGTACATATATCCCAATCGATTTAAAGTATTCATCAAGCTCGGGCAGTTCGGCGGCTTCCTGCCAATCAGTAGCTAAAGGTGATAATACGAGTTCGGTAGCATTTACATCCATATCCATTAACTCGGTATGGCTGTAAGGGCCGTGTTTTTCGTTGTCTCTTAAAATGTAGTATTCATTAATCATGATATGCAGGTTTGAGGTATTGAAAAATAAAGAAAATATCTGTTTTGAGCAACAAAAAATGAATAAAAGCAAGATTGTTTAACCCAACGTAATTATTAAAGTATTACCTTATATGAAAATGCTTTGATTCAGAATGAAAATTTATTTTGATTAACGGGCGTAGCAAGGGTGGCTGCCGCATTGTAACAATGCCTGTATCGTTAAATCTAAAACATAATCCAAGTTAGTAAATGAAATATAGCACCTTTTATAGCGTAATTCTATTTATGGCCTTAATAGTTCCTGGTTATACAACCTGTGCGCAACAGATAAGGCTTAAAATGGGAGAGCAAACCATTGTTACATCTGATGGTATTAAATTGGCGATTAAAGTAGCAGGCAAAGGACCGGTATGTATATACATACATGGTGGCCCCGGGCAGGATTATCTGTCGTTTGAAAAAATGGGTGGCTCCAATCTTGAAAAAAAACTAACCATGGTTTACCTTGACCAGCGGGGTTCGGGCCATTCGCAAAATGCGAAAGATTATAGTTTGAACCGCCTGGTTGATGATATTGAAGAAACCAGGAAACAATTGGGTGCTGATAAAATTTACCTGCTCAGTCATTCATTTGGTGGGGTGCTGGCGGTTAACTACGCTCAAAAATACCAGGAACATGTGTCTGGATTAATATTAGCTAATTCAACCCTTCATTTTTTTAATAACAGTTCATTAAGAGAGCAAATTATGTACTCGTACCATCTTCTGCATAAAGATACTACCATTACCAGCGATAATACCCAGGAATTGTTGCGGCAGAATGCCATCGTAAGAAAAAAGTTAAACAAGGTACATCTGGGTTATAAGTTATTGGCAGATAGCATAAATACCATCGAAAAAATGGATAGCATAGAATCGGGTTATAAACGTACCTCTGATTTTGGTTATGCAGTTATCGCCCATTTGATAGATAGTATCAAACAAAATCGCTATCCGGAGTACTGGAAAGATTATGCCCCTGTCAGCAGTCGGATTAATGTACCTGTACTGGTTATTACAGGTGCCCATGATTATGCCATTGGAACAGCACATTATAAAACTTTCAGGTTCCCTAATCAGCATGTAGTGAAGCTGGATGGATCACATATGCTTTATTATGAAAGGAATGCTGCTTTTACTGCCGCTGTATTTAGATTTATTGATAAACAGGGCGGATAATTTAGGGGTTATGTACAGGTTTCTTTCCATGAACAAAAAAGTCTTACAACAATTGTTATAAGACTTTATGATAAAGGTTTAAGGTGGGAAAATCTTTAAAAATTATAGCCCCGTTGTTTTACGCGTTCGTGGATCAATGCGGCGGCATCGGCATCCAGCAAAATTTCGCAGTTGGGATGCAGTTGCACTACCGATGCAGGTATGTCGGTAGTTACGGGGCCTAATATGGCTTGTTCAATAATCTGGGCTTTATGAGCTCCCTTGGCTATGAGTATCAGTTTGCGGGTATGCATAATATTTTTGATACCACGGGTTAGTCCACCCAGTACAATATGTTCGGGTACCTGTGTTTCGCGGCGTACACGGGCTTCGAAATCAGGATCCATAGGTGATACCCATGTCTCGCTTTCAAAGGGCGTACCAGGCTGATTAATGCCGATGTGGCCATTGCTGCCAATACCCAGCATTTGAAGGTCGGCGCCGCCATGTTCAGCCAGGCGTTTTTCAAAAAGCAGACTTTCGGCCTCAAAATTATCACTCAAGGTAGGCGGCATAATAAAATTTTCATCAGATATACCCAGCGGACCTGCTATCTGGTTCAATATCATGGTATAACAGCTACCTGCATATTCACGAGGCAGGTTGGTGAGTTCATCCACATTAAAAAGAGTAATGCGCGAAACATCAAACGGGTACTGCGTGTAAATGTCAGACACTATACGGTGCATATCCATAGTGGTTTGCCCGGTTGAAAGACCTATCACAGACGTGGGGTTTTCCAGCATCTGGCCTATAATGCGCCAGGCCGCGGTTTCGTTAAATTCCTTTTCGTTTTTGGTTATCGTGATCTTCATTGTTATTATTTTGCCTTTACAGGTGTTTTAATTCTTCTTCAAAAAACGCGTCAATAGCTATAATGGCGCTCGTTTCATCTTCGCCATCAATAATAATGGAGATGGTTTCGCCCCCTTTTATGCCAAGTGAAAGGATATTGAGAAGACTGCTTAATTTAACCGTGCGGTCGCCTTTTTTTAAGCTGATCTGGGAGCTGTAGTTTTTGGTCAGTTTTACCAAATTGGTTGCTGGCCTGGCGTGCATGCCCTCGGCGGCTGTAATGATGTAATCTTTTGTTATCATGAGGTTTCCTCCTGTAAATAAGCGTTGATCAATGCCGAACTGTCCATTTCCATTACCCGCCTGTGTATTTGTTTAGCCGCTGTCAAACTGCTGCTGATGATCATATTTTTGATCTCCGGAATAGCTGTGGCGCTCATGGAAAACTCGGTAAGCCCCATGCCCAGTAATAATAGGGTTGCTTTCGGGTCCGATGCCAGCTCGCCGCACATACCTACTTCGATATTGTTTTGATGACCCTGTTCAATCACATAAGCGATAAGCCGGAGCACGCCGGGATTATAGGGATCATACAGATCCTTGATCTGCTCATTCATCCGGTCGACAGCCAGGGTGTACTGACAAAGATCATTAGTGCCGATGCTGAAAAAATCCACTTCTTTGGCCAACAGATCGGCGGTGATGGCTGCTGACGGGATCTCGATCATAATGCCCACAGATATGTTTTTGTCAAAGTTGAGACCTGCTACTATTAATTCATCTTTGGTCTGCTGCAATATTAATTTGGCTGCTCTTACTTCCTGTATATTAGAGATCATCGGAAACATGATCTTTAATTGGCCAAACGCGCTCGCCCGTAATATGGCTTTTAGCTGAGTGATAAAAATATCCGGACGGTCCAAAGAGATCCTGATGGCCCGGTAACCCAGGAACGGGTTTTGCTCGGCCGGGAAGTTAAAATAGGGCAGTTGCTTATCGCCACCGATATCCAGCGTGCGCACAATAACCGGTTTGCCTTTGGCTTTCAGGGCTACGGCTTTATAAAATTCAAATTGCTCGTCTTCGTCAGGCAAAGCATCGCGACCCATAAAAAGTAGTTCGGTACGCAACAAACCTGAACCCTCCGCACCAAAACCGATGGCTTGTTCCATGTCGTTTGCATCGCCTATATTGGCCAATAGCTTGATATTGATCCCATCTGTTGTTGTTGCCGGCGTATCTTTTAGCGATTGCAACAGGTTTACTTGCTTCAGCCAGCTTTCTCTTTTTACGCGATATTGTTCAACTATCTCCTGATCCGGATTGATGATGATAGCTCCGCTTTGCCCGTCGAGGATCAGCAGGTCGTCATCTTTAATATCCGTCAATGCTGCACCACATCCTACAACGGCTGGAATACCACGTGACCGGGCAATAATAGCCGCGTGCGATGTACGCCCGCCTACTTGTGTGGCAAAACCAATAACGTGGGTAGTATCCATGCTGATGGTATCCGAAGGTGTAAGGTCTTCGGCAATAATGATGGTATCAGTTTCGTAAAGCGGCGTATGAGTTTGGGCTGATGCGTTCAGGTTTCTGAGCAAACGATTACCGATATCCTGCACATCGGCGGCACGGGCGCTCAGGTATTCATCGTCCATGTTTTTGAAGAGCTGCACCGCGTCCGCGATCACCTCGATCAGGGCGTCATTGGCATTCTTTTTTTCTTTGGATATTTTCCCGGTCACATCCTCGCTGATCTGCGGATCACTCAAAAGTTCAATATGCGTTTCCAGGATCTCCAATCCTTCTATACCCTGCGACTGATCGTAATTGCTGATCATCGCCTCCACTTCGGTTACGGACAAGGATACTGCGTTATTGAATTTCTCTGTTTCGGCAGTTATATCCGCATCATTCGATAATGCAACGCCCGACAAAGTCGCTTCCTGTTTTTTTAACAGATGCGCTTTGCCAATGGCTATTCCGGGAGATACACCTATGCCATTGATCATCATACAAACAAATGGATTATACTGCCCGCAAAACCCAATATCAATAAGCCCAGCAGTAGCCAGGTGGTTTTAACCTGTTTTTTAACAAAATAATATACCAGGAAAGTGAGCCCCAACGGTATCATAGCCGGTACTATTTGATCCAGTATACCCTGCACCCCAACTGCCGATGAGGATGAACCAATATTCAGTGGTGTTTTAATATTCATGAGTGTGGCAGGCATAGCGCCTACTACCATCAATCCTAATATAGCAGCGCCCGAGGTTAGCTTGTCCATCACATTGCCTTTGCTCAGGTTCTGTAAAAATTTGGTGCCTGCGTTGTAGCCTATAAAGGTGAGGTTGTAGCGCAATAGCAGATGCGGTACATTAAATATGATCAAGAAAAGCAGCGGACCTAATATGTTTCCCTTAATGGCCAAAGAAGTACCAACACCGGCGGCAATCACCTTAAAAGTACCCCAAAATAAGGAGTCGAACACCCCGGCCAGCGGCCCCATGAGTCCCAGTTTTACGGAGCTGATAGAGTCTTCGTCAAAATCCTTATCCTGGGCGTTTTGCTCTTCCATTGCTGCTGTGATGCCGATGATGAGTGTAGAACCATAGGGACTGGTATTGAACAGCTGTAAATGCCTTTTAAGCGCGGCTGTCATCGCCTCTTTAGTATGGTATAGTTTTTTGAGTACCGGGATAATGGCAAAAGCAAAACCGGTATTTTGCCAGGTCTCGAAATTGAAATTAGCTTCCAGCGCCAGCGATCTTAAAAACAGCTTTCTTAAAGTACCCTTGCTTAGTTGATGTTGCGGCTCGGTAGGTACTGTTTCCTCGGGTGTATCATCAAAGTCAAAATCATCATCAGTAGAGGCCGCAGCCGGTTTGGGTGGATCCTGTGTTACGATGAGCGCGATGATCACTCCTAATCCTCCAATAGCGATAATGGGTAACTTTAAATAAGCCGCCAGCATAAAACCCAGGAAAAAGTAGGGAGCAACCCTTTTGTTGAACATCAGGTTCATAAGCAGGGCAAAACCCAGTGCGGGCAGCATGTTCCCGGCCACCTGCAAGCCTGATTGTACCCAGGCAGGGATCAGATCAAGGAACGATTTGATGGCTGTGGAACCCAGTTCCAAAGCCACAAAAATAATGATACCCATCAATAAGGGTTTTAGTAAACCCGATAGGATATGTAGGCGTTGGATGCCTTTATAATCGCCAGCCTCGGCATATTGATTAAATTTTTTATTAAATACCGCCCTAAAAACAAACAATCCGCTGATAACCATTTCTGAAAGGATAGAGATAGGTACCGCCAAGGCCAGCGCGATGGCAGGTCCTTTGTGCGACATGATGGCGAATGCCGTTCCCAACACGCCGCCGGTAATAATATCCGGCGGAATAGCTGCCCCGACTTTAATATTACCCATAAAGATCAGCTCCAGGGTAGCGCCTATCATTACACCTTGTGTAACATCGCCCAGCACCAAACCGACCAGTGGCCCCAGGATCAGCGGGCGACTTAGCAGCGTAGTGCCCAGGAAATCCTCAAAATGCCCAAAAACGGCGATGAGTGTCAATAACAGATAGGTGGCCAGCATCTTAAATCAGGGTTTCTATCGGGGTTTTGGTATCAGTTGGCACTTGCCTTACTTCCAGTTCGATGCCTTTAGCATGCAGATCGCGGATAACAGCGATATCGTCATCAGTAACCGCCAGTGCCTTGGCTATGGAACGTGCACCTTCTTTGGTACGGATACCGCCGAAATTAATGCTCTTTATTTCGCTTACGTCGGCAGCCAGTGTAGCCGCGTCTTTTACGGAATTAATCAGCACCAATATTTTCATATTCTGCCCGCGCGGATCATTCAAAAATGTGATGGCATCGGCCAACGTTTTGATGAGCAGTTTGGCCGAAGCTGGTTTGGCCAGGCCCAGGGTCATCTTCAAAAATTCGTCCGTAGCAGCCTTGTCATTGGCTACCAACAGGCAATCGGCGCCCAGGGCAGGTGTCCAGGTCATCGCAACCTGTCCGTGTACCAGCCTATCATCAATGCGGGTTAGCTTAATCATTTTGTTGTGTTATCAGTTTGTTTACATATACCATTTGCTCTTTCCCGTCGATAATGGCTGTTTCTATTACCTCGGTAACCGGGGTGTCCGCATCGCCCATAATAACTTCAATTAATAAAGGCAGGTTAAAGCCAGATACGATATGGACATTTGGTTTCAATGCTTCGCGTATCATGATGTTATTGACACTACCGCCAAGCAGATCGGTAAATATCACCAGTTCATCATTAGCTGTAATATTGGTTAAAACAGCAGCCAGCTCATCTTCTACACTGATGTTATCATCCAGGTAAGCCTGGATCAGGAATACGTTATCGGTTTCGCCAATGATCATATCCAATGACGATTTTATCCCTTTGGCAAAGGCCCCGTGCGTGGCAATTAAGAATTTTCTCATCTGTACTTATATTCAAATCCCAGTTGATCTATTGCTCCTGAAAAGAGTGATCTGTAGGGTCAGTAAATCAAAAACTAGAAACGAAATAAACGCTATGATGATAGGCTTATCCAGGTTATAACACTTTGCAAGTATGCTATAAAGTTAAGCCATTTTATAGTTTTGGTGCCCTACATTACCACTACTACAAACTGAAAATTATGCTGTTAGCAGGGTTTTAAGGGTCAAAAACGCATAGTGCCGGTACTACAGAAAAAATCAGGAACTGCCGGGGTGGGAAATAAGCCTGCTCCATCCAGCAATCCTTTGTAACTAATTTGATATAATATCTTGCTGCCAATATCCGTAGTGGTGATGTAGTGCTGGTAAAATAGCAGATGGAAAAACTAATATCGAATTTTGTTCAGGCAGGTCAACACCGCTTTTATAATCCTGTTATACTCAAATATCAATTGTGATACCTTATCTAAAACTAACACCTATTGTGAAGAAGTTCTTTTTATTGACGCTTTTTATATTATTAATTTATGGACACGGTTTTGCCCAGGCTCCGGATGCACCATTTGGCGCTGCTCGATCTTTCTACCAGCAGCGTTTGGAGGATAAGGAAGCGGTTTACTTTACTCCCGATAAATACCCTGTTAAAGCCGATGGCAAAACCGATGTATCCGATGCGCTGCAACAGGCCATTAAGGATCTGAAGGATAAAAATAGCTTCGGCGTACTGTTTATCCCCGAAGGGAAATACCTCATTAGCAAAACCATATTTGTGCCACGTGCGGTACGATTGATAGGCTATGGTAAAAGTCGGCCGGTTATTATACTGGCCAAAAATTCACCTGGGTTCCAGGTGGCTGATAGTACAGATAAAGGCAAGGCTAAATATATGTTCTGGTTTGTCAATAATCTATCCAAGCCCGGCGAAGAGGTATCTGATGCGGGAGCATCTACCTTTTACAGTGCGCTCTCCAACATCAACCTTAAAATTGAGGATGGCAACCCGGTAGCTGTGGCTTTGCGTACGCATTATGCCCAGCATAGTTTTATAGCCCATGCCGATATTGATGTGGGCATGGGCAAAGCGGGGATGTTTGATGTGGGTAATGAGATGGAAGACGTGCGCTTTTTTAACGGCGATTACGGCATCCTGACTACCAAGCCATCGCCCGGATGGCAGTTTATGATGGTGGATACCTATTTTGAGGGACAACGTAAAGCGGCCATCAGTACCCAGGAGGCTGGCTTAACCATTGTACGTATGACTGTTAAAAATGTGCCCACGGTGATCGAAATTCATCCCAATTATCATGAAAAGCTATTTATAGAGGATAGCAGGTTTGATCATGTGACTGGTCCGGCCATCATCATCAGTAATGAGGACAATGCCTTTAACCAGATCAGCCTGCGTAATGTAGATTGCCGGGATGTAAAGGTACTGGCCAGCTATCGCCGCAGCAAAACAACAACGGCAGGTGGAGGGGCCATCTACAAAGTGAAAAACTTTATATACGGTTTGCAGATGGATAATCTAACAGCCGACCCGGTGTATAAAACCATAAAGGAAATTCAACCCCTACAATCTTTCCCGCCACCGGCCAAAAAAGACATTCCGGATTTCCCGGCGATAAGTACCTGGGCTAATCTGCAAACATTAGGCGCCAAAGGCGATGGTGAAACGGATGATACCAAAGCCATACAGGATGCTATTGATCGGTATCCGGCTATTTATGTACCATCGGGGAAATATCGTATTACCGAAACTTTGAAATTGAGACCGAATACGGTGTTGATCGGGTTAAATTCGATAGCTACGCAGATCTTATTAAAAGATAATACACAGGCTTTTGGTGGTTTTGGCGGACCTGTGCCGATGATCGAAACAAGTAAAGGCGGCAGTAATATTGTAACCGGTATAGGTTTATCATCAGGTCGTATTAATCCGCGGGCGGTTGCCTGTAAGTGGATGGCCGGCGAAAATTCCTATCTGAATGATGTGAAATTTTTAGGTGGTCACGGCGGTATGAATAAACCTGGTGAACAAAACGGGCCCGGCCTGTATAAAGGTAACGACAGCGATATGTGGGACACGCAATACTGGAGCCTTTGGGTAACTGACGGCGGTGGCGGCACGTTTAAAAATATCTGGTCGGCCAATACGTATGCTGCAGCCGGGGCTTATGTTTCCAATACCAGCACTCCCGGGCGCATTTACGCTTTATCGGTAGAGCATCACGTACGTAACGAGGTGCGCTTTAACAAAGTAGCCAACTGGAAAGTATATGCCCTACAACTGGAAGAAGAGAGCCGGGAAAGCACTGAATGCCAACCGCTGGAACTGGAGAATTGTGCAGATATGACTTTCGCCAATCTGTACATGTTTAGAGTGATCAGGGTAAATAAGCCTTATCCGTACTCCATCCGCAGTTGGAACAATAAAAATGTAGAGCTATTGAACGTACATAACTATAGCCAGATCAAATATACCACTACCGATCCACTGTATGATATCGGCACCAATATCACGGTGCGTCCCTGGGAGTTTACGCGACTGGTCATCAATAGTGCTACAACAGCCGGCGAACAACCTGCTCAGGGTAATGTACAAAAACTGGCCTCGGGTTTTGAGTTTGCCAATAGCCTTTGTACCGATAGTAAGGGCAACATCTATTTTAGCGAGGCCCGTATGAAGCGGATTTATAAATGGGATGCCAACACTAAGACAATCAGTTTACTGGCGGACTATCCCTGGGAGCCACTTTCATTGGCTTGTGATAAAAATGATAACCTGCTGGTGGTATTTAAATATGTACCCAAACCCGATTACTTGGTTGATGGTAAGCCCGAAGTATTTAATAATCCGCCGGATGCTGCCGGTACTTCGTTTAGTGGCTGGGGTAACTCGGGCTTTGGTAGTTTGGTGTACTCGGTAAATACGGATAATCCGGACGAGAGTATCCAATTGTTGAAGAAAGAGGCCATGCCAACCGGTAAGACCATATACCAGGCCCTTTACCCTGCACATCGCTGGCGCGATTTTCATGATTTTAACACCGTGTCGGTCAATAAGGCTACCGAATGCTGGGTAGCTCCCGATGGGGTTACCATTATCCCGGTAGTGTATGACCTGGCCCGTTCAAGTGCGCTGGTTGCCGCCTATCCCGGTAAACCGGTTTATACTACCGATGAATATGATAAACGTACGGTGCAACTCAATGTAAGCCCCGAAGGTTACCTGAGCGACCTGAAATATTTTGCTGAGCGTGGCGAATTTGATTCGGCAGTTGATGCAAAAGGTAACGTGTATATAGCTGATGGGCAGATTTACAAATATGATAACACCGGCAAACAGATCGGCATGATCAAGGTTCCGGAGCGCCCTACATCTCTTGCTTTTAGTAAGGATGGGAAAACATTGTACGTTACTGACCATGACGCTTTGTATTCCATCGCCATAAATTGATAAATTTATATAACCTTAAATACCCCAATCCATGAATAAAACAACATCCCGTTTCCTGATCTTCTTACTGGCCTTGTTCCCGATTGCAACCTTTGCACAGCAAGTTAAAGTAGTGACCAACCAGGTAGGTTATGAAGATACCAAAGCCAAAAAGGCCATCGTGGTGACAGACAAGGCTTATCCCATCACAACATTTCAATTGCTTGATGCGGATGGTAAAGTGGTGTTTTCCGGCAAACCTGTCTATAGCGGTAGCGTAAAGGGGTGGAAAAACCGGGAGTTTTATACACTTGATTTTAGCGGGTTCAATACAGATGGCACTTACCACATCGAGGTGGCGTTATCTGGCAAGAAGATCAGTTCATATCCGTTTAAAATAGGGAAGAACGTGTTGGAGCAGGCTACCCTGTCAGATGTGGTGTATTATTTTAAAGGGCAGCGTGCTGCCGGCGAAATTGATAAGGCCGATCATCATTTACTGCTGGCCGGCAGAACCCAGGACACTATTGACGCTCACGGTGGCTGGTATGATGCCACCGGCGATTACGGTAAACATTTTTCGCACCTATCGTTCTCTAATTATTTCAATCCGCAGCAGATACCATTGGTGGTGTGGAGCCTGCTGAAAACCAAAGAGATCCTCGATAAAAAAACAACGACCGATTTCAGGCAGATCAACCGCCGTATTTTGGATGAGGCTACGTATGGTGCCGATTACCTGGTGCGGATGCAGGCCAAAAATGGTTCTTTTTATCGATCAGTATCGGCTCCCGGGCCGGGTAAGCTGGCTAAGGATAGGGTGATCCGTGCAGAGGACGCGTCTTATCGCATCAAGCAAACCAAAGATCAGCCGTTTAGTAATAGTTCCGTAAATAAGGACTGGCACCGTTATCAAACCAGTTATCGCTCGGGTGGGGGTATGGCCACCGCCGCGTTAGCCATGGCATCAACCATCAAAGTAAATGGTGATTTTACCAGCGAGCAATATTTGCAGGCCGCCGAAAACGCGTTCAAATTTCTGGAAGCCAACAACAAGCTCATGACCTTTGACGGCCACGAGAATATCCTCGATGATTACTGCGCCCTAAGCGCTTCAACCGAACTATACAAGGCCACAAAAAAAGCAGAATATTTAACAGTAGCTACCAAACGGGCCAATAACCTCATCAGTCGGCTATCAGCCTGGAAAGGGTATCAGAATTATTGGAAAGCCGATAGCACCGACAGGCCATTCTTTCATCCATCAGATGCAGGTTTACCGGTGACCAGCCTGATCTATTACTATCCTTATGCAGATCAAGCCATGCAGGCATCCATCAAAAAAGCCATCAAAGCCTCGTTTGATTTTGAGCTGAGGGTTACCCGTGAGGTAAACAATCCATTTGGCTATAGCCGTCAATTGGTGCAGGATACATCGGGAAACAGGCGTACATCGTTCTTTTTTCCACAAGGCAGTGATGCCTCGCCCTGGTGGCAGGGTGAAAATGCGCGCTTATCTTCTATGGCTACAGCCGCTCGATTGGCTGCCGGTTTGTTTGCCGATGATAAGGCATACCATGATCAGCTGGAAACTTTCGCGGTTGATCAATTGAACTGGATCCTGGGCCTGAACCCTTTTGATGCCAGTATGCTGCAGGGCACAGGGCATAATAACCCGGCCTACGGTTTCTTTGGCACGTTTGAGTATACCAATGCGCCCGGCGGCATTGTAAATGGCGTAACCGGCGGACTGAATGACGAAAATGATATCGACTTTAATTTATCCTACGCCCAGATCCATAAAGATTACGACTGGCGTTGGGCCGAACAATGGCTGCCGCATACAGCCTGGTACTTATTGGCAGTGGCCGTACATGAATAATTAGCTGAAGAAAAATATGAAAAAGTTTTGTTTGATAACCCTGGTTGCTTTACTAACCTTGTCGCGGTTTACTTTTGCGCAGGTAAACCATACCACCTTAGCTACAGGCGCTCAGGCACCTGATTTTAGTTTGCCCGGTATCGATGGAAAAACTTATACCCTGAAATCATTTAAAGATGCCAAAGTGCTGGCCGTGGTGTTTATATGTAACCATTGCCCAACATCGCAGGCTTATGAAGACAGGCTGGTTAAGCTCACCAGCGACTATGCCTCTAAAGGTGTAAAAGTGGTCGCCATTAATCCTAACAATCCGGCCTCATTGCGTTTGGATGAACTGGGTTATAGCGATGTGGGTGATTCGTTTGAGGATATGAAAGTGCGCGCCAAAGACCGTCACTTTAATTTCCCTTATCTGTATGATGGCGAAACAGAGGTCACCAGTAATAAATATGGCCCGGTAGCTACACCGCACATTTTTATATTCGACAAGGATCGTAAACTCCGTTACAATGGTCGTATTGATGATATGGAGAACCCCGCCAAAACACCGCGTTCTTTAGATGCCCGCAACGCGATCGATGCTGTATTAGCCGGCAAAGAAGTAACCGTACCTGTAACCAAAACCTTTGGCTGTTCTATCAAATGGGCCGAAAAACAGGACTGGATCCAGAAGGCTGCCGTAACCTGGGCAAATGAACCTGTGAAACTCGATACCATCGATGCCATAGGCATTGCCAACCTGGTGAAAAACAAAAGTGATAAATTAAGATTGATTAACCTGTGGGCCACCTGGTGCGGTCCTTGTGTGGCAGAGTTTCCGGAACTGGTAACGATCATGCACCTGTACCGCGACCGTGGACTGGAACTGGTAACCATCAGTGCCGACGATCCGTCGCGTAAAGACAAGGCGCTGAGCTTTTTGAAAGGCAAACAAGCATCAGGCCCCAACTATATTTATACCGGCGACGATAAATACAAAATGATCGAAGCCGTTGACCCGAAATGGGACGGCGCCCTGCCATACACCATGCTGGTTGATCCGGATGGTAAAGTTATTTACGGCAAACAAGGTATCATCAATCCCGAGGAGCTTAAAAAGATCATTTGGGATGACCCTACAATGGGGAGGATTTATAAGTAAAGTTAACATTTGAAAGTAGGCCTGTCATACTGAGCCTGTCGAAGTATCGTGCGTAGAGGCCTGCCCACCAAGCTTCGACAAGCTCAGCATGACAGCCTTTGGAATAATAGGATACTACTTCGTAATATCAATCAAAAAATCATACAAATTAACCTCAGTGGCCAGTCCCAGTTTTTTGCGGACGCGATACCGGCTGATCTCGACACCTTTGAGCGAGATATTCATCAGCTGGGCTATTTCTTTAGAGGTAAGGTTAAGCCGCAGGTAAGCACATAATTTCAGATCGGTAGGACTCAATCCGGGGAACCGGGTTTTCATAATGGAAAGGAAATTGTTGTGTACCTGGTCAAAGTAAATGGCGAAGTGATTCCAGTCGTCGTCCTTTTTTTCGGTATCGGTTACCAGTTTAAACACATTCCGGAATTCGTGGGTTAGATCGGGCATGTTCACTTTTTTGATGGCTGCTACCAACTCCTCGCGAATGTTTAATAGGATCCGGCCGCGCTCCACCAAGTGCATGGTGATGGTAGCAAGCTCCTTATTCTTATAATTCAGTTCCGATTCCAGGTTGTTGTTTTTCAGGGCGATGATCTCCTTCTCATTCCGGTCAAGCTCCAGGCTGTGCAGGTAACTTAGGCGGCGCTGTTCTTCCTCGTGTTTTTGTTGATGCAGGTCAAAGCGTTTTTGTTGTTCTTTCATCGCTAAATAAATGGCGCAAATCACCAGCAAAAGATAGAAGAGATAAGCCCAGATAGTTTGATACCAGGCAGGATCTACCACAAAGGTATAGCTTACTGGCGCCGAGGCATTGCCCAGGTTGTTGCGTACCCTTACCGAAAAGGTGTATCGGCCATAAGGTAAATTGGTATAATCCTTCTCCGTTTTTACCGACCATTTTGACCACTCGCTATCAAAGCCTTCCAGCTTATAAGAAAATTCCTCATTGCTTTTTTGGGCAAACAGGGTTGAAGAGTACTCAAAATGAAAGGAGTTCCAATGGTTGGATAAGGTAACGATCTGCTTTTTGCCCTGAACACCGGCCACATCATTATCCTTCATAAAATAACCCCCAAATATCAGGCTGTCCTTTTCGGCAATGGCTTTTACGGTGGTCAATAGCACGTTCAGTTTGGTTTCCGACTGTACATATTGCCGGTAATTTAAATGAAACACGCCATTGTTGGAACCCACGAAAATGTTTTCCTTATCATACGGATAAATATACCCGGCACTCTTTACGGTTTGCCCGGCAAGTTCCGGAAAATAGATCACCGTGTATGGCTTACCGCCCGAGGGTTTGCTAAAATCGATCACCCCAACCCGCTGATCGCTGATGAACCAGACGTTGCCTGCCGAATCGGCGGTTAAATGCTCTATGTAGGAATCGCCCAGGGCCGGCTTGTAAAAGGCCGACTGTTCAAATTTATTTAGCCCGTTATTATATTCATACACACCCTTCTCCGTAGCTACCAGAATTTTGCCCCGGATAAAATACACATGATTGTTCATTACCGAAGGCAAGCCATTCCGATCTGTATATTGCGTATAACGGATGATCTTTCTCCTGTCGGCGGATAGCTGGATTTTATAAACACCCCGATAGGAGTGTGATGCCCATATCACATGATCATCATTGTCTTTGGCCAGGGTAGGTAACGACTCATACAGGGCGTCCATTTTAGTATCAGCCCTAAAATCATTGCCATTGTTTTTGATCAGCTGTAAACCCGTATAGGTGCCAGCTATAATATCAGGCGACGAGGGGATAGGTACAAACCGCCAGGCACCTTCCCGGTTGGTGATCTGTTTTACACGGTTGTTATCAACCACCAAAGCGCCATCCTCATGCCCAACCAACAAGTTATGATTTATTTCGCGCAGGCTCCATACCTGGCCCTTGGTGTTTTCTACCTCGGTAAATGCCCCTTTAGTGTTGCTGATATCCTTTTGCCGGGCATCCAACGGAACGCTGTACAGCCCGTTTGAGGTGCCGATGAATAGTTTGTTGTTGAATACGCTTACCGCGTTGCTTTTTAGCTGATTATCCTTGTTCGCATAAATACGTTTAACAGAAGTGTTATAATTAATAAAATCAATGCCGCTTTCCAGGCCGAGCCATAGGTTTTTGTCGCGATCGAGCAAGAGCCCAAGCACGTTGTTATTTTGCAGCCCTTCATTGTTGGAGAATCGTTCTACTACGTTGCCTTTGCCATCAATAATGATCAGGCCCCGGGCTTTGGTGCCAATGGCATAACGGTCGTCGCCAATTTTTTTGGCGCAGTTTACCAGGTCGTTTTGTAAAATGGGGTCAATAGCGGTAGGCTTTTTAATCAGGGTTGATCCGGTGAGCAAAAATAAGCCCTGCTTCAATGTAGTAACCAGCACCGTATCCCGGTTATAATCCATTACCCCGGTGATATGCAGACTGGCCGTTGGTAATTGGGTATGGCAAGGCTGCCATTGATAATCCTTAAAAAACATCAGGCCTTCATCCTTATCCTCCGCAAACAATTGTGAGCCCGCTTTTGATAGCAGTCGCCAACCGCCAGGAGCATCAAATGTCTTGATCTCGTTGTTATTATATTCAAAAACACACTCAATGGTACGGAAGAAAACTTCGTTTTTGAACAATACAATGCTCCATATATCGGCAAATTGCCTTGCCTTCTGCGGCATCAGGTGTTTGATGGAATGATATTTCAAGATGCCGTTGGCATCCGGAAAAAAGTAGCCTATCTCGTCCTGTCCGCCAACAAATATCCTCCCATCGGGGTCAATAGCCAAAGCCTTGATGGTGCCCTTGTTGGGTAAGGGGTATATTTTCCAGTAACTGCCATCGAAAGTTAAAAGTCCATCGTTATTGGCGAAATAGAGTATGCCGTTACGGTCCTGCTTTACATCCCATACCTCCGTACTGGCATTATAATCTGTATGCGTATAGTTTTTGATGGCGGGTATGCCAATGGTGGTTTGCGCTGTGGCCGTAAAAACCAAAGCACGGCAAATAATAATCAATAGAATGATTTTCTTCATCAACAAAACTTTCCCCGGAGGGTATTTTTAAAATGTTTTATAAAACCGGCAGTATCAGGTAAGCACGGTAATTGGATTAAAAAGGTAATTTAAAAAACATTTTAATATAAAGGGTAAATGTTTTGTTTGTAGTGGGAGATATAAATGGATTATGGGCGGTATTTAAGTTGTTTGAGGGTTTCTGTAGTGTTAATGTAGAGGTAACGCATATTGGTATTACAAGCGCTTGTGCTGACATTTGAAAACGCTCGTAAGGCCTTTCACCTTCATCAATTTAAA
The DNA here is from genome assembly GCF_059567985.1 of Mucilaginibacter sp. BGA-UO-ETr-C110. Taxonomy (NCBI): domain Bacteria; kingdom Pseudomonadati; phylum Bacteroidota; class Sphingobacteriia; order Sphingobacteriales; family Sphingobacteriaceae; genus Mucilaginibacter; species Mucilaginibacter sp. BGA-UO-ETr-C110. The sequence goes on along the minus strand of NZ_JCAQPB010000002.1, from coordinate 3,779,233 downwards.
GCTCATGTACCACCAATTTCTTAAACAGTTGATCACCGGCATTATCGTTTACCTGTTTCTTTCTCTTACCGGTGCTAAAGCTCAAACAACACAATTCCGGGTGCTGGCGGTATTGTCGCGCTCAGACGATCATGAAAAGATGATGGTGGTGGCTAAACCCTTCCTGGAAAAGCTGGCCAATGAAAATCATTTTGCCATAGATATTACCGACGATACTAGTAAGATCAACGATGCCAACCTGAAAAATTACGCTGTGTTTGTGATGGTGCAGCTGGCACCCTTTGATATGTCATACAGCCAGCAGGATGCCCTGCAGCGATTTGTAGAACAAGGGAAAGGCTGGGTTGGTATCCATGCAGCCGGTTTAACCGGAAAAGGGTTCCTGGCGCCCAATACCCGCTACTGGCAATGGTTTGAAACCATGATGGGCAATGTGGTCTATTCGCCGCACCCGGCCTTCCAGAAAGGAACTGTGATAATCGAAGACCGCAAACACCCGGTTACCCGGAACCTGCCCGCCAAAATGGAAATTGAAGACGAGTGGTACGAATACAATAAAAGCCCGCGTGGCGAGGTCCATGTACTGGCTACCGCCGATGAATCGACCTATAAACAGGTTAAACCCATGGGTGATCATCCTATCATCTGGACGAATGAGCATTTTCACCGGGTGGTGTATATCGGTATTGGTCACTCACCGGTGTTATTGCAAGATCCGAATTACGGGGTATTGGTAAGGGATGCTATCTTGTGGGCTGCGTCGAAATAGATTTAACAGTATCAAATATCACCGCGTCATTGCGAGGTACGAAGACAACCGACCGGAGGGAGCTCATTAATACTGATAAAAAACAAACACAACATTAATAATCTCTAAACTATACAGAGTGTCTCTACAAGGCGTATACCCGCTCTTGGCCGCGGGAGGGCCAGTTACTTTGTAGCCACAAAGTAACCAAAAGGCTTGTCACCAGAAATGCTTCTTTACGCTCCTGGCCTTTGCCCTGCAAAGCAGCCAGAACCAGGGCTGCAATTATTTTGCCCTACTTCGTTCCCGCATTCCCCTACGCTTCAGCAAAAACTTGCTATGCCCCGCATCCGCACCGCCCACCATCGTTCTGCCCGCTTTCATCCGAAGCTTATCTGCTGACGGGGAGAAAATTAGAAGAAGTCATGGTAATCCCTTAACCCTTAAAATGGCGCAGCCCTCTCGAACACCAATGAAAATAAACGATAAGTGAAAAATCAAGGTTCAAACAAAATTTTCGTGAACTATTACGCTCTTTTGGGAAGTAATAAATTATGGTTTACACTGTAAACCGTTTTTTTATGGCAAAACAAAAGCAATTAATTGATTATCAGTTAATTGAAAAAAATGTAACCATAAAAAGTGTAAACCATGTAAACCCATTTTTGTGACCTATCAAGCAGTTCTGTCCCGGTTACGCCTGAAGCTTATTTGCTGACAAAAAGAAAAAAGTTATTTCCAATCACTAATTCACTAATTAAGCTTCACCGCCCAAAATATCGTGTTCCTTACTAAAGTAGTAAATGTGCTGTCCTGAAAAAGCTCTGGGAAATGACCCATGGCTATGTATATGTTTTTGGCCTTGATGTGTTCGTTGGTCCATATTACCGGGTGGTCCCCCATTTTGATAGGCTTATCGGGTATGTAGGTGCTTTCGTCAATACTGGCGAGTACGTGCACATTTGGGCGCGGACTTTTATTGTAAGTATACCATTCATCTTTGGTAGTGAACGATGCCGGTAATCCGGCCATAATGGGGTGGTTTTTATCCTCAACAGTAAGCAGCGCCGTTGTACCGCCGTGTATGGTATCCTTAAACTCAATACCACCCATAAACTGGCAATACCATTGCCACATGGGGTAACCATCAAACACACCCAGCAGGGTAGGGTGATGAAAACCCATCCAACCACCTTTGCCCTGCTCCAGGTATTCTGTAAAAGCTGCCTGAGCTTCTGGTCCCCAGGGATAGGGCGGGTAATCCAGCTGGATAAACAACTGATATTGTTTCAGAAAATCCTTAGTTATAGGTTGGGTATTGGTGATGTAATCAATGGTGAAATTACTATCGATAGCCAGCTTATCCAGCCATATTTTGGCCGCGGCATCAAACAGGGCATGTCCTCCGCCAACTTCGGCAATGGCAATAGCTTTGAAACGCGGGTGTTTGTTTTGTGCAAGACTGATCATGATGTTACTAATCATGATCAACACAATAATGGAAGTAATTTTAAAAGTTTTCATAGCACGACCTTTGATTGAAGGCCGGGCAATTATAGCTGAAACTTTTTATTGGGTATCAGCAATTGGAGCAAGGTAGTGGTAAAGTAGGGCAGCTATAAAGGCTTTATATAGGTTCAAATTAAGATATTTGGTTGTTGTAGTGCTGCTGACGTACTACCCTCTATTTACCGCTTACATGAAAAGAATCTCTTTGGTTATCCTTTGCTTTATGGTATGCTGTTTAACACTGCCATCAATAGCATTTGCACAGGCAGATACTACTAAAATTGATATCCCCATGAAAAAGGGGAAAGTGAATTATGAGAACACCTCAAAAAATATAGCCGGCAAAGCCGAACTGTTTAAGCGGGCAAGTAAATGGTTCAATACGGTGTTCCCGGATCAATCGGAAGGCAAACTTGTTGTTGATCAGCAAGGCGGAACCATCAATGGCATAGGCTTGTTTAAAGTGATTACCAGCAACTCAGGCAACTATTACTGGTTAAAATTCAATGTATCCATCGCGGTGACCGATACCGGGTATACCTATCGCGCCTATAATTACTATGAAAAACCTATAGAAAAGGGCATCACCAATGAATACTCCAAAATTGAATATCGCTGGTGGGATTATCGTCAGGGCCACCCCTGGTCGGCAGAGGATAAAAAGTTGTTTACGGGTCTAAATAACAACTCACGCACGCTGCTAACCTCGTTTAAAACCATCATGGACAAATAAAATCTTACTAAAAAAACATATGAAAAAACTACTGCTGTTCATTTGCCTTGGCATATTTATCTGCTTTAACCTCAACGCGCAAACCAAACATTTTAAAGTACTGGCGCTGTATGAGAATGGCGGGCACCATATTGAGTTCTCCAAACGCGCCAAAGTATGGCTGGATAAACTGGCCGCTGAAAAGGGCTTTACTATTGATTATATCCAAAATATCGATAAAATCGATGATGCTTTTTTGAGCCAGTATCAACTGTTTTTGCAGTTGGATTATGTTCCTTATGCCTGGACTGAGAAGGCCATGGCTGCCTTTCAAAAATATATTGACGAAGGTAAAGGTGGTTGGGTAGGCTTTCATCATGCTACACTTTTAGGCGAGTTTGACGGCTATCATGAGTGGCAATGGTTCTCGAACTTTATGGGGGGCATCACCTACAAAAATTACATTGCCACCTTTGCCAAAGGAAAGGTCAACGTAGAAGATAAAAAACATCCTGTGATGAAAGGTGTTCCCGCATCGTTTCTGATACAACAGGAGGAATGGTATACCTATGATAAAAGTCCGCGCCCCAATGTGCGTGTATTGGCCAGTGTCGACGAATCAACCTATGACCCGCAGGGTGATATCAAAATGGGCGACCACCCCGTAGTTTGGACAAACGAGCATAAAAAGGCCCGTAACGTTTATATTTTCATGGGCCATTCGCCAAATCTGCTGGATAACCCGGCCTGGGTAAAATTGGTGACTAATGCCATTTTCTGGGCTGCTGGTAAATAATATTAATAACGATATGATATTTAAAAAACTGTTTTGCCTGCTGATAACTGTCATGTGCTGCACGGCAATATTTGCCCAAGGTTCCAAATTCAAAATGCTGGCACTTTATACCACCACGGTTGAATCGGATCATGTTGACTTTGCCAATGATGCCATTAAATATTTTACTGATCTGGCAGCTAAAGATGGCTTTGCTTTTGAGGCTACTACCAACTGGAAAAATTTAAACGATGATAACCTTAAAAATTACCAGCTTATCATCTGGCTGAACGATTTCCCGCAGAACGAAGAACAGCGTGCCGCTTTTGTAAAATATATGGATAATGGCGGTGCCTGGATCGGTTTTCACGTGGCGGGGTATAACGATAAGTATACCAAATGGCCCTGGTTTGTGAGCTTTTTGGGCAATGCTGTGTTTTATAATAACAGCTGGCCCCCGTTACCGGCAAAGCTGGTGATTGATGATAGTAAACATCCGGTAACCAAAGGTATCCCGGCTCATTTTGTGTCGCCTATTAATGAGTGGTATGGATGGAAACCAAGTCCGCGGTTAAATAAAGATATTAAGGTGTTGGTAACGCTTGATCCGGCCAATTATCCCCTGGGTAAAAAGGATATTATCCGCGAAGGTGACATCCCGGTAGTGTGGACGAATACCAAATACAAAATGCTGTACATTAACATGGGCCACGGCGACCAGATATTTACCTCCGATACACAAAACAAACTGTTTGAGAACGCGGTGCTGTGGTTGGGGAGAGGAAAGTAGATGTGCGGATGTGCAGATTTTAGATGTGCAGATGAGCAATATCAATTAAATGATGAGTTTGAAAAAAAAACGTCATTGCGAGGAGGAACGACGTGGCAATCCCCAACTATACAAAGCGACTCTACAAATCGGGGATTGCCACGCTGTGCTCGCAATGACGCGTTTAGGTGTCTGAACTGGAGATTGTTTTACCTCGTTATCAACCTTGCATCTATTTCATTAAGCAAGTACTCCTTTTTATCATCAGCATATTCCCAAAACATCACCCCGGCCAGTTTATGTTTGATGAGGTAATGGCATTTGGCTTTTATCGACCATTCATCATCGTATGATATAAATTGTTTGGTGGTAGCATTGAACAGATAAGGGGCCTCGGCATTGCGGTCGCGGTAATATTTAAAACCATTACGGTTCAGTAGGCTGTCTTTGATCAGGGTATAGCCACCTACATGCATGTACTCGCCTCTTTTCATCCCCAGCCCGTTCTGGGCAATATCCAGTACTTTTGATGAGCGGCCGTAAAAAGCCACGCCTAATACCAATTTGCTGGCAGGCACACCGGCAGCCATATAATCAGATACGGCTTTATCGGCATAATTTTCGGTTTGGTATTGTTTGGAGGCATACAGGTTGGTATGATGAACCGCTATACCCGAGCCATCCTGGAAATAATCATACGTCATGAGGTTGATATAGTCGAGGTATTGCTGCACCTTATCCATTTCGGTGTGCTCCAGGAAACGTTTAAAGCCGCCTACCGCTGCTGTAAGCAAAAGCTTTTTATCAGTTTGTTTTTCCAGCGTATCCAGGTGTTTACGTAACGATTTAAACATCAGGGTATAGTTTTCCTTGTCCTCTTTGCGGTAAACGTTGCCAGTATTGCCACCCATAGCAGGATACTCCCAGTCGATGTCAACACCATCCAGGTTATACTTTTTGATGATAGCAACCGCGCTGGCCGCAAAGGCCTCACGGGCGGTATCGGTTAATACAGCGTCAGAGAAATTTCCGCTCCAGGTCCACCCGCCTATCGATATAAGTACTTTAAGGGCTGGATTACGCTTTTTAAGCTGCACCAGGTTCCTAAAATTAATAGTATCGGTTCTTTCGTGACTTAAAAAGGCCCGGTTGTTTTTTACGTTTACAAAAGCGTAATTGATGTGGGTAAGCTTTTCGGGGTTCACCATTTCCATATTGGCTACACCCTTGTAACCGCCAACATATCCAATAATTACATATTTGGGTTTCTTAGCTAGTTTTTGCGCTTTGAGCGTGATTGCGGGGAATAAAAAGGGTAATAAACAAAGTATGGCTTTGGCCGCTACCTGTTTATGAAGTTTTAGGTTGATCATGTAATGATGAGGTTTAAGTATGGTGTGATTATGTATTAAACTTTGAGCCTGATCCGCTTTTTTTCCATGAGTCCAACCAGCGCGATCAATATGAATGCGGTAGCCATAGAACGGGCCAGGCCAATAATGCCCGAATTAAAAATATCCGGATAAGTGATATGGAAAAGCATCAACAGGAAAACCTGAAAATAAGGCATCAGGTAACAGGTAAGCGTGCTGGTGCCTGCCGGCCAGATCCATTTGAACCAGTCTTTTTTGCCCTTTACATCAACCAGATATATCATTAACTCAAATACCAGGATGGTTATACCACTGCAAATAAATATCCATGCAGGGGTGGAGCGGATTTTGGAGATGCCTTGCGTGTAGGGCCGTATCACCAGTCCCAGTATAATAAGCAACACCCCTGTAAGCCCAAAGATAAGCCACATACGTTGCGTTTTGCCCAACGAAACCAGGCGCGCGTATAACTCTGATATCACAATGCCGCCCATGGTTAAACACAGGGAAGAGGCTTCGCCGATGAGGAAGAGTCTTTTATGGATAATACCGGTATGCCGGGCTATATTGATGGCTACGAATAACAGGAGTACGGGGAAAAGGAAGTTCAGTTTTCCTTTGGCCAGCAGGTAAACAATGGCGCATATCAGGTAGGCCCAACCAATGATACCCAATATTCCCCACCATTCGGGGCGCATGCCGGTAATTTCGCCGTCATCATTGCCTTTGTATACAATGGCCATGGCGATCAGGATAGCTATGCCCAGTCCCTGAAAGGTGTATCGTTTGGCTTTAGCCATGGTCTCAGGATAATCCAGCCATATCAGAAAAAAGGCCAGGGTGATCAATATAGCCCAAAGCGCTTTAGGCAGCAGGGACGTGTTGCTGTAACTTTCCAGGTTTACATGATAAAAGCCCATGATCAACAATGCTACGCTCCGGGTAAGTATGTAAACTAAAATAGAGGTAAAGGAATTGCCTTTATTGAGCCTGTTTTTGATAGCAAAAGGTAATGACAAGCCCACAATGAACAGGAAGGCCGGGAATATGGTATCGGCAAAGCCCATGGCGTCGGCTTTACCCGGTGCATGATCTATCCATTCGGGGATATTTTTTACACCACTGGCGTCGTTAACAAATATCATCAGTAACATGGTGATGGCTCGCAGCACATCGATGGATAAAAGGCGCTTGGGTAACTGTTGCATTTAAACGGGTTTAACTGTGAAATATGAATAAGGCATGGTACATCTCTGAGTTTTCAGCAATGCAGGCTTGCTTTCGGCAGATAAATACACGAGTTTAAGTTAAGCAAATTTGTTTTATTGCCTGTAAGCAAAACTAAAAGGGAAACTGACCAGATTATATTAATGAGGCACTACTTTACCACTACGATAGTTAAAAACAGCGAGATGTGACTTATGGTCTAAGATCAAGGGTCAATATCCGGGACTCCCGGGGAAGGGTGAATTGGGGATTTGCGATTTGTTCAGATAAAAAAACAGGCAAAAAATAAGCAAGACGCTTTTCGGGTCTTGCTTATTTTTGAGCATGGTTATGCCAGGTATATAGCTATATAAAACTTATGCTTTAGGTGTTGTTACCTTTTTAGCAGTAGTTTTGGTTGCAGTTTTTGCTGGAGCCGGTGCAGGTGCTGGTGTTGCTGCCGGTTTTTTAGCTGCGGCAACTTTTGGTGCGGCTACTTTTGGAGCTGGCGTAACAGAAGCTGTTTTAGCAGCAGGGGCAGCTGTTGTTGCCTTTTTTTCTTTTACTGTTTTAAGGGCTGGAGTAGTGCTTTCTGCACCTATTTTTGCGGCTAGTGTTTTAGCCAGGTTTTTTGCGGCTTTTTCAATGGCCTTGTTTACCTTTTTCAGATCGGATTCAAATTCGCCTACCACAGTTTTGATCTGGGCAAACAGTTTATCGTTCAATTGTTTCTTAAGTGTTTTGCGGGCCTCTTTTGCGGCGGTTTTATTTTTATCGTTTTTCATATTATTGGACAAGGAAATTCTAAATTAATTTTCGGCACAAAGCTAAGTTAATAAACAGTGAGTTTAATATTATGTTTATGTTAATAAAGATAGTTAATGTTAAGTAATTGTTAATGAAATAATTGAGCTATTCCGTTCATTTTTAAGGCTCTAATATTAATTTTTAATATTAATTGTATATTATCAATGCCGTAGTTGGGTGCTATTTTGATTAAATTGATGAATATGTATAGCATAAATAATCTACCCCGGGCAATATTTCAATTTTAAGAACAATCATTTTTTGAAAGCTTTTGGGTTAATTGATAACTTAGCAGCGCTTATATTGCTTTAATATCATGATCAAAGATTTAAACTCATTAAACCAGGTAGCCGAATTTCATGCCACTTTTAAACACCCTATTATCGCCGAACCGGCTATTCCGTCAAAAGAACGGAGTCAATTGCGTATTGAACTGCTGGCCGAAGAACTCAAGGAACTTCAACAGGCAGTTGATGATAACAACCTGGTAGAGATAGCCGATGCCCTTTGCGATTTGCAATATGTATTGTCGGGCGCGGTATTGGAATTTGGTTTGGGTCAAAAATTTAAAGAGCTGTTTGACGAAGTGCATCGCTCCAACATGAGCAAAGCCTGCAAAACTATTGAGGAAGCTAACCAAACTATCGAGCATTATCGCAATACAGCCGGTACCGAATCGCACTATAAAGAGATTGACGGACTGTTTTTGGTTTATCGTACAGCAGATAACAAAACCCTGAAATCAATAAACTATTCACCTGCCGATTTAGGCAGCATCGTAGGATAAATCATTAATAAAATAAAGAACTTGCCAGAATCAGCCCCAAACCAACCCGAAGCAAAAGAAACCATGCACCCGCGTAACCAGCACCGCCTGGGATACGATTTTAAGGCGCTGATGAGGGTTACGCCCGCTTTAAGGCCTTTTGTTACGGTAAACAAATACGATAACCAAACTATCAATTTTGCCAATCCTGATGCGGTAAAAATGCTGAACAAAGCATTGTTAAAGCATCATTATCAAATTACCAGCTGGGATATCCCTGAGGATTATTTGTGCCCACCTATACCTGGCCGGGCCGATTATATCCATTACGTGGCCGATCTTTTGGCGACATCAAACGGAGGTGTTGTTCGAAAAGGTAAAAAGGTGCGGGTGCTGGATGTTGGTGTTGGCGCCAATTGTGTTTATCCTATTATTGGTGTGCAGGAATACGGTTGGAGCTTTGTAGGGGTAGATATTGACGAAGCGGCTATTGAATCGGCACAAAAGATTATTGACAACAACGATCAGTTAAAGCATGCCGTTGAATTGCGCCTGCAAAAGCACCGCGCGGATATTTTTGTATTTGCCATAAAACCTGGTGAGACTTTTGACTTGACCATTTGCAATCCACCATTTCATGCTTCTATCAGGGAAGCTGCCGAAGGATCGCGCCGTAAATGGAATAACCTGGGCCTACATACCGCGAAAGGAAAAGAGGAACCATTACTAAACTTTGGCGGCCAGAATACCGAACTATGGTATCCTGGCGGCGAAGCCGCGTTTTTAAAAGTGATGGCCACGCAAAGTACCCGATTTGCCAAACAATGTTTATGGTTCACTTCGCTGGTATCCAAAAAAGAAAATTTGCGTGTTTTGTACAATGCCCTGCAAAAGGCTGGTGCCAAGGAAGTACAAACTATCAATATGTCGCAGGGACAAAAAGTTAGCCGTATCATGGCCTGGACATTCTTTACGCTCGAAGAGCAACAGCAGTGGCTTAACCGTTGATTTAAATGATTGCGTTGATTTCGCAGATTCCCTTTTATTTCGGTAATCCTGTAAATCAGGTTTCAGAGAATCAACGAAATCAACGTCATCAAAAAATCATCAACGGTCACACCCGCAAAAACGTCTTTTTCTGGTACAGGTAGTAAAGAAAAATCCATTTTACCATAATAAAGCAAACGGCCATCACGACAATATTATACGGATCGCCAACCAGCTGACCTATCCATCCGAAAAAGCCATTGGTGGTGTATTGCCATTTGATAAACTTTCCGGAGATATAGATCAGGATGGAGTTCATGCCGATGACCTTGAAAAAGAAGGCCCATTTTTTATAACCCAGCACATCAATAATATAGTAAAACAAGGCCATCAATAACAAGCTGATGCCGCCTACATGCATCACGAATGAGCTAGTCCATAGGTTTTTGTTGATAGGAAAATCGAGGTTCCAGATCTGTGCTATGATCAGGAATATCACTCCGGTAACTGCCATAATAGCTACTTTACGGATTTGGGGAATACCCGTTTTTTTCAGAAGCTGACCGGTTAATATGCCCAACAAGCCGGTGCTGATAGCCGGTATGGTCGAGAATAAACCTTCGGGATCATGGATACCTAAATACAGTTTTCCCGGTAATATTAAACGGTCCATATAGGATGCGAAATTACCCTGCATGGTCAGATCGCCATGCGGAAAACCTGGTGCCGAAGTAAACTTAAGCAGCAGCCAATAACCGATAATAAATACCCAGAACCATACCATTTGCATGCGCTCCCTGCTGTACAGGTAAATGATGTTGGCAAACATATAAGCGATACCAATACGGCCAAGCACACTGGCAAAGCGAATTTGCGATATGGGCATAATGTTCAGTCCGTTGTTGACTACCAGGCCCAGCAATACCAATATAGCCGCTCTTTTGATAACACGTAAGGTTAATTGGCCACGGCTTTTTCCTTTTTCCAGTTCGCGGCCCACTGAAAATGGGGTGGATACACCGGCCATGAACAAAAACAGCGGGAATATCAGGTCGTACAGGTGAAAGCCGTTCCAGTCGGGATGGGTAAATTGCAAGGCTATAGTTTCCCAAAACGGCGATTTGGTGCTTTTAGCCAGGGTATGAAAAATCTCTCCGCCACCCATTATCCAAAACATATCAAAACCCCGCAGGGCATCTAATGAAAATAGGCGGGTTGATGCTTTGTTGATATCATCAGCAGGGGCACTGCCTGCTGATGCGGTTGCGGTATTGACCATTTGCAAAAAGATTTTAGTTGGTACTAAAGATATAAAAAGCAAACTATTTAAAATATTTTTTTTAGTTAGCCATACTTTATAAAATGAAATTGTTACATAGCGTTGTACCTTCGCGATTTGAAATAGTGCTGCATGTTAGAGATCATATATCGCGATGAGCATCTTATCGCCATCAATAAACCACACGGACTGCTGGTACACCGGTCGCCCATAGCTGCGGACGCGTCGGAATTTGCCCTGCAATTACTGCGTGATCAAATAGGCCAGAAGGTAAACCCGGCTCACCGCATCGACCGCAAAACGGGAGGAATACTGTTGTTTGCACTAAACAAACCAGCTGAAATAGCCATGCAGCAACAATTTATGGAAAACCAGGTGCACAAAAAATATCTGGCCATTGTTCGCGGACATACACCCGACCAGGAGGATATTGATTATCCCCTGCGCAAAGAGAACGGCACCCTGCAGGATGCTTTTACGCAATACTCTACTTTAAAACGGGCTGAGCTGGACGTACCCTTGGGCAAACATCCCACTTCACGTTATTCGCTGGTGGAGGCTGTGCCGGCTACCGGGCGCATGCATCAGTTACGCAAGCACTTTAGTCATATTTTTCATCCCATTATAGGCGACCGTACCCATGGCTGCAATAAGCAGAACAAACTGTTTAAAGAAACCTGGGATATGGAAACCATGCTGTTGCACGCCTCGCGCCTGGAGTTTACCCATCCTATTACCGGCGAAACGGTGCAAATTGATGCCGACCTGCAGCCGGAATTTAGCCGGGTAATGCAAATTATGGGCTGGTAAAAGCTTCATTTTTAGGTTGATAAAATAAACAAAATCGCTTGGTGATTGTCTTGTACGTAAATACATAAAAAGATGATCAAACCGGCAGAATATAAGTTATACACAGCGGATGGCGAACGCGATATCACTATAAAGCCTGTAAATCAAACCATATCGGGTGGGACTTTATACGTAACCGGTGTATTTAAACTGAGTGAGGGAGAAGTAGGGTTGGGCGATATTGTTTTCGACGACGATCTGCGCGAATGGGAATACACCGGCTTTGGCGACCTGACCCATGAACAAGCGGCAGAAATAGCCAAATACATTCAAGATAAAACCAATCAGGAACTGAAAGACGAGAAGATGGATTAGATAAGATGGCCTTTCACCTTTCACCCTGAGCTTGTCGAAGGGCGAGTGCAGAGGCCCACCCATCATGCTTCGACGGGCTCAGCATGACCCCCTACTTCTTTTCTTGTCATCCTGAGCATAGCGAAGGATCTTCTTCAATAGGCATGTCGCTCAATAGATGCTTCACTCCGTTCAGCATGACAAAATTTAAAGCCCCGCTTATTTAGCTTATCTTTGCGCATACTCCAGCACAAATAATGATCAAACAAGCCCTTCTGAATCTTAAGATAAACGCGTTAAACCCTATGCAGGAGGCCGCTATCAGCGCCGCCAAAAAAAGCGATGTGATACTGCTGTCGCCTACCGGCTCGGGTAAAACATTGGGCTTTTTATTGCCATTGTTGAGTTTGCTGGATGCTAAAATACCTACTGTGCAGGCCCTTATCATGGTGCCATCGCGCGAGTTGGCTTTACAGATAGAGCAGGTTTTTAAGGCCATAGGCAGCGGTTTTAAGGTGAATTGTTGCTATGGTGGTCACGCGGTAAAAGTTGAGCGTAATAACCTCTCGCAGCCGCCTGCGGTATTGATCGGCACGCCGGGCCGTATCGCACATCACCTGCGCCGGGAAAGTTTTAGTACCGATACCATCCACACTCTGATACTGGACGAGTTTGATAAAGCCCTGGAATTTGGTTTCCAGGAAGATATGACCTATATCATTAAACAGATGCCGGCCATTAAAAAGCGTATCCTGACATCGGCTACCAAAATGGACGAAATCCCCGCTTTTACAGGCATGATAAGGCCAACGACGCTGGATTACCTCACGAACGCTGCTTCAGTGCCTGATATCAAACAAAAAGCTGTGATAGCCGAAGCTGCGGATAAGCTGGACGCCCTGTTTGCCCTTATTTGTAAAATAGGCGATAATGCCACACTGGTTTTCTGTAATCACCGCGACGCCGTTGAGCGGATCAGTGATCTGCTGTTTGACCGTGGCCTGCCGCATGACATATTTCACGGTGGTATGGAGCAGGAAGACCGTGAACGGGCGCTGTTAAAATTCAGAAACGGCAGTCACCGCCTACTCATCACTACCGATTTGGCCTCACGTGGGCTGGATATCCCCGAGATTGACCATGTAGTACATTACCAGCTACCACATAATGAAGAAGCATACACCCATCGTAACGGTCGTACCGCCCGTATGCATGCGAAAGGCACATCGTACCTGATCCTGGCGCCCGATGAAAGACCATCGTATTTAAAAGAAATGCCGGAGATAGAGGTACTGCCCGAGAATCCGGTAATACCACCACTATCGCCATGGGCCACATTGTATATTGCCGCTGGTAAAAAAGATAAGGTAAACAAGATTGATATTGTGGGCCTGCTGCTCAAAAAAGGCGGACTGGATAAGGAAGATGTAGGCCTGATTGAAGTACATGATTACGCGTCATACGCCGCAGTAAAACGCAATCGTATTGAGCGTGCGGTGCAAGCTGTGAAAGGCGAAAAGATCAAAAACAAAAAAGTTAAAATAGATATTTCAAGATAATAAAACTGAGAAAAGCATGAGCAATAATGATATCATGAAAAAGCTACGTGTAGCGATGAAATTTACCGACGATGATATTATAAAAGTTTTGGAACTGGTTAACTTCCGTATTACCAAAACGGAACTGGGCGCCATTTTTCGCGCCGATGATCATCCCAATTTTAAACCCTGCGGCGACCAGATCCTGCGCAATTTCCTGAACGGACTGATCATTCATCAACGCGGCCCCATGCCTGATAAAAGGGCACCTAAGGTAGAAGGGAATTAGGTTTTACGTTGGACGTTTCATAAAACATACACTCGTCACAAACGGGTGCATGTTGGATACTGATGTTGTCATCCAAAATAAAAAAACATGTCATTGCGAGGAGGAACGACGAAGCAATCTCATTCAGACAAGTGTTAAACTTTGCAGGGTTGATTAGCATAAGGAGATTGCCACGCTATCGCTCGCAATGACATGGTAGAATTTACTAAAACAAGAAGAGCGATGGTTTTACCATCGCTCTTCTTGTTTTATATCAAATGTAAAACGTATCACGTCCTACGTAAAACCTAATCTTATCGCAGGTCAACCAACTCTACGCCTGGATGGCCTTTCGCGTCCCAGGCAAATGTGGCATCGGCAACTTGCGCATTAGGGGTAAAGCTGCGTACGGTATAGTTGTACCTGTTGCCGTTTTTATCAAACAGTTGCGCGCTGTAGATCTGTTTTTTTACCTTGTCTATCAGCAGGCGAACCTTGAAAATATTTTGTTTTTCGTTTTCTGGGGTCAGGTCAATAGCCTGATATACTTTGCCGGCTATTTTTTGTTCGCCGGTATACAGGTATTTGTAGCCGTGCTCATAAATGGTGAAAATTTGTGAAGGGTTGTTAATACCATCCGCGCCTTTGGGAGCGTCGCCTACCTGTACTTCTTTATCTTTTTTGAGATAGGTCCACTGAGTTTTGCCATCGTTAATGATCTCTTTGTCCACATCTTTGGCCCCTGCCGAAGCATAAAGCGTTACCCTGTATTTGCCTGATTTGGCCCTTGAAATTAAAGTACCGCTCTGGGTTTCTTTAACACCGGCTTGTGGGTTATCCAATGTAAAACTAAAATCTGTTTTTATAGCGTCGTACGATTTGTATTTCTGACTTACCTGGTTCAATATGGCTTTGGCTTGCGTATCTTTTTGCGCAAAAGCGGTGCTGCAGGTGCTTATAGCTAAAATGGAATAAAGGAATATCGTTTTCATCAGTGTTTTTTACATCAACAACTATTACGGTTAATAGTTACTGGTTTAGAGCAAATAAATTTGAATAGGTTTAATCTTTTGGTTTTTGAAGAGTTTCCAGATAACGTTCCAGGCTGTATTCATCAGGGTATAATACGTCGCGGGCCTTGCTGCCTTCAAAGGCGCCAACAATGCCTGCGGCCTCCAACTGGTCAATGATCCTGCCGGCACGGTTATAGCCCAGTTTCATTTTACGCTGGATGAGCGAGGTTGATCCCTGTTGGTGCATCACGATAAGGCGGGCTGCCTCTTCAAACATCGGGTCGCGATCATCCGGATCATATTCTTTAGCGCTGCTAGCCTCACCTTCGCCCACATATTCGGGCAGGAACATGGCGGTTGGGTAACCACGCTGCTCGCCGATAAAGTTGGATATGGCTTCTACCTCAGGTGTATCCACAAAGGCACATTGCAAACGGATCAGGTCGCTACCGGTTGAGAACAACATATCGCCGCGGCCGATCAGTTGATCAGCGCCGCCGGCATCCAGGATGGTACGTGAATCGATCTTGGATAATACCCTGAACGCCAACCTTGATGGGAAGTTGGCTTTAATAGTACCCGTAATGATATTAACAGACGGTCTTTGTGTAGCGATAACCAGGTGTATACCCACGGCACGGGCCAGTTGGGCAATACGGGCAATCGGCATTTCTACCTCTTTACCGGCGGTCATCATCAAATCGGCAAACTCATCAATTACCAGTACAATGAATGGCAGGTAGCGGTGTTTTTCCGGATCGCTGATCTTGCGGTTTACAAATTTGGCGTTATACTCTTTCAGGTTACGTACCTGGGCGTCTTTCAGCAGGTCATACCGCTGATCCATCTCGATACAAAGCGAGTTGAGCGTGTTCACCACCTTTTTGGTATCGGTAATAATGGCATCGCCTTCGTCGGGCAGCTTAGCCAAAAAGTGTCTTTCAATTTTGCGGAAAAGCGTGAGCTCCACCTTTTTAGGATCCACCAGTACAAACTTCAGTTCGGATGGGTGCTTTTTGTACAGCAACGAAACTAATATAGCATTGATACCAACCGATTTACCCTGACCGGTAGCTCCAGCCACCAGTAAGTGCGGCATCTTGGCCAGATCGGCAATAAATACCTCGTTGGAGATGGTTTTACCTAGGGCGATGGGCAGATCCATGGTGGTATTCTGGAATTTCTCTGTCGCCAGGATAGAGCGCATCGATACCATCTCGGGGTTCTGGTTAGGCACCTCGATACCGATAGTACCCTTACCCGGCATAGGCGCGATGATACGGATACCCAAAGCGGCCAAACTCAGGGCGATATCATCCTCCAGGTTCTTAATCTTGGAGATACGTACACCCGGTGCCGGGATGATCTCGTATAATGTAACCGTTGGCCCTATGGTAGCCTTGATCTTATCGATCTCGATATTATAATGGTTCAGCGTTTCAACAATCTTGTTCTTGTTGGCTTCAAGTTCCTCGGCATTAACCGATATTTTGTTCGATCCATGGTTCTCCAACAGATCAAGATGCGGCATTTTGTACGATGCGAGGTCGAGCTTATGGTCATAGATACCAAACTGGCTTACCAGGTCCTTGGCCTTATCATCGTCGGTCTTTTCAACGTTTAGCTCCGGCATTGGGCGGTTGGTATCAATAGTAAGCGGTATCTCCGTTTCCTCTTCAGGTTCATGCGTGGAAGAAGGTGTAAGTACCACAGGCTCATGATAAACAGGTGTTTGTGTCAAAGGATGCTGCTGCATCGGCTCTGGCATAATGGAGTTCACATGCGTTTCCTTGATGCGGTTATTACCCCGTGGCCATTCCAGCGGGATAGATGGTTCTTCGTCCGTCATTTCAACCGGCTCGGGCGATACCTCACTAACAGTCATCGGTGCTACCGGTCTGTTTTTACGCTGCGGCAGTTTAAAATCAATATTATAGGCAATTACCAGTACAGTAAGCGCGGCAAATACCAGGAAGCCACCCGTACCCGCCGGACCGATCTGCGCATCAAGTAAGCGGTTGGTCCAGTAGCCAAAGCCACCCTCCAGGTAATGCGGATAGTCAATAATAAAAGCGTGGAAATAGGCAATGGTGGTTGATATAAACACGATACCAAACAGGGTATAACCCAATGTTTTGATCATGGAGAACAACCTTACCTTGAACAACAGGCGGTAGCCAACTACAAAAAAGATAAACACAAACAGGAACGAGGCCACGCCAAACCATTCGTAAATAAACTGGTTACTAAGTAGTGCCCCAAATTTACCCAGCCAGTTCTGCGCTATCTGCGGGTTGCCGGTATCGGCAATTTCCTGTACGGTTTTGCCGGTAGCCAGGTTGTGCCAGCCGCCGTTGGTGGTTGATATATAACTCTGATCTTCCTGCCAGGTGAACAGGTAGGAGGTGAAGGCTATGAGGAAAAAGATAGACATCAAAAGCGATAGCAAACCTGCTATCTTGACTGCCTTGCCATTCTCCATATCGAATCGCGGCATGCTGGGCATCCGGCGCTTCGTCACACGTTCCTTTTCAGCTTTTCCCGTTTGACGGGGCTGATTATCGTCCTTAAAACTATTTGATTTAAACTGATTTCCTTTTACCGGCATCGCTGATGTAACATCCTTTAAGTGCAAACTTACATAAAATTTCACCTATGTAAACTTTGCAAAAACAACATATAAATTTTTACACACACAGATCAACCTCAAAAAAATCATAAGTTGATGCATATAAAGTTAGCAGATTAAACAATTATTTAATCGTATTTTTATTTTTTAGTATTATTGAAAACCATCTGGTACGATCCTCGTAAAAGAACCTTATTAAAAGCATAGCCTGCGTAACTGCAGCTTGCGCTAATGTACGTCATGAGTATAGAAAAGCTGGAACAATACATCACCACCGCCGACCTGGGTAAGTTGGAAGCCTTACTGATGCAAAGCCCCGCGCTGGCTACTACCATAACCAGTCACCAGGTTTCACCTTTAATGTTGTCGTGTTATTATAAAAAGCCGGAGGTTACCGATGTATTATTAAGATACGTTAACCAGATCACGCTGTTTGAAGCTGCCGCAGCCGGGAAGTTAGAAGTAGTAAGCCATTTTGTAGAAACCGCCCCCAATACTGTTGATGATCATGCATCCGATGGTTTTACACCGCTGGGTTTGGCCTGTTATTTTGGTCATGAGGCGGTTGCCCGTTATCTGGTAAGCAATGGCGCTGATGTGAACCGGCCATCTAATAATGGTTTCCAGGTTTATCCTATACACTCGGCTTGTGCCGGTAATTATACAGCTATTGCCCGCGTATTGGTTGAAAATGGCGCCCAGGTAAATGTAAAGCAACAGGCAGGCGCGACACCGCTGCATACCGCCGCTCAAAATGGTAATATCGATTTATTGGTGCTACTGCTGGAACATGGTGCAATGACCAATATCCGCATGGAAGGTGGCAAGCTCCCCGCAGATCTGGCCCGGGAAAAAGGTTTTGATGAGATTGCGGAGATATTAGGTTAATTTTTTTAGAACGTCATTGCGAGGTACGAAGACAACCGACCGAAGGGAGCTCATTAATACCGATAAAAAACAATTACAAATATTAATAATCTCTAAGCTTTACAGAGTCAGAGTCGCCTTGCTTGGCGTTTACCCGCTCTTGGCCGCGGGAGGGCCAGTCACTTTTGTCGCCACAAAAGTAACCAAAAAGGCTGTCAGCAGAAATGCTTCTTTGCCGCACAAGGCCTTTGCCCTGCAAATCCGACAGAACCACGGGCTGCTAAACCTTACCTCCACTTCGTTCGCGCTATCCCACGCTTAGGGTAAGGTTTGCTAATGCCCCTGCAACCACACAGGCCACCATTGTTCCGTCAGCTTTCGCCCGAAGCTGTTCTGCTGACGGGAAAAGAAATCGAGGTAATCCTTAAATCCTAAAAATCATGGTTCAGACAAACATCATTCAGACAACTTGCTACTTCACAAAATGTACCTGCATTGCTGTTACCTGTTTAATACAACGGGCGGGTTTCTTTTCGTCCTGTACAATGATGCGATAGGGGCCATCGGCGGGGGCAAGTGGGGCGCCATCTACCTTATCTGCCAGGATGATGGTTCTGTCCGTAAAACTTTTATCCAGTTCAGCAAGCGCGAAGATCACCTGGTAACCATCGCTGGCCTCTACCAGCAGGTATTTGGTCAGGTTTTCGCCCTTCAGTTCGAGACCCAGGGTAACACCGGCGCCTTTCAGGATTTCCGACAGGATAACCCCGCTATAGGTATGGTCTTTCCCGTCCCTGTCTTTCCGCGTTACAGTGGTTTGGGTGAATTTTTGCAGATATGCGGCGTCAACAGTTAAAGGCGTACTAACCTCACCGCTTATTTTAATGGTTTGCGCCTGCGATATAAAAGGGATAGCAGTAAAGCTTAATAAAGCCAAACAGGCTATCAGGAATTGTTTCTTCATGGGTATAAATTTAATGCTTTTTATTTTTATTGCTGAGTAAATGCGGATCGGAAAAGGCTGGGTTAGTGATAAATGCCGAATCGGTAAGCATGTTCAAAAAAGCGATAAGCTGTTTTTTCTCTTGTGGCCGCAGCCTCAAACTTTTACCTTCGGCTTCGTTGGATTCGCCACGCAGAAAGGAACTTAATGAGGCTGATTGTTGTAAGTGTTCGCTGTAATGATCAACTACCTCATTCAGCGTTTTAAATCTTCCGTCATGCATATAAGGTGCGGTGAGAGCGATATTACGCAGGGTTGGTACTTTAAAACGACCGCGGTCGGCAGGTAAGTGGGTCAGCGCTTCTATTCCTGGATCTTTGGGCAGGCTGTCCAACCCGTTGTTATGAAACAGTTCCATATATGTTTTTGGGCCACCGTGGCAATGAGTACAATTGGTACCGCGGATACCTTTTTCTGGCTGTGGCCCCGTATTAAACAGCTCCATGCCTTTCAGTTCATCAGGTGTGGGTTGGTAAACGCCACGTAAGTATTGATCATACCGCGAATTGGCCGAGATCAGCGTACGCTCAAATTGCGATATGGCCTTTACTATCCTGTCGCCGGTGATCTGATCATCGCCATAAACCAGTTTAAACAAGGCAGGATAACTGGAAGTTTGTGCCAATTTTTGTGCTGAAACAGTTAATGCCTGCCCCATTTCATGCACACTGGTAAGCGGCGTAACCGCTTGTTCTTCCAAACCATTGGCCCGGCCATCCCAAAAAAACTTACGTGCCCAAAGCAAGTTGACCAGCGACATGGAATTACGCGGTGTCAATACAGCATCTACACCCGGACTAAATGCCCGCCCATCCGTAAATGCTTTATCTTGCTGATGACAACTGCCACATGATATGGTATTATTGGCCGAAAGCCTGGTTTCGTAAAAAAGCATTCGACCCAGATAAACGCCCTGTTTGGTGGTGGGATTATCTGCCGGGATCTGGATACGGTTGCCAAAGTTTGATGGATAAACCAGGTTGTATGGGCCGGTTTCGATGCCGCCATCTATATAACACCAGCCAGATATAATAATAAAGATCAACAACAGGAACATAACCCGGCTTTTTTTTAGTCGATTTAAAAGCGGGTTATGTTTGGGTTGGTTCATGTACAAATTTAATAAATAATGACCTTGTGCGATATTAAAAGGGGTGTCATCCTGAGCCTGTCGAAGGACGTGCGTAGAGGCCCTGCCCACCATGCTTCGACAAGCTCAGCATGACATCCTATCTTGATCAATAACTAAATATCACATTAGCAAAATAATTACGCCCTGCTTCGGGGAAACCTTCTACAAGGGTATAGTTCTTATCAAACAGGTTGTTTACACCGCCTTCGATCGAAAATCCTTTAACCAGGGTTAAATGCGCTTTTACATTGGTAAGGGCAAACTCGCCCGATACTGTGCCATAGCTGGTGCTGTATCTTTTAGAATTATACTCTTCCGATGCCATCACGTACAGTTTTTTGATCGGCGTATATTGTATCGAACCAAATACCTTGTTTTGTGGTACATCGGTCAGATAAATAGATGGGCTCGAGAGGTTCTTGCGTTTCAGGTAAGTGTAATTGGCATCTATCCGCACCTGGTCGGCAATAGGGTAGCCAATGGCCAGCTCGGCGCCATAATACTCGGCACGACCCACATTTTGCACCTGCGACAGGTTTGTGCCCGTTTTAGGGTCAACCTGTACGTTGTTCACCGTTTGGATCAGGTTGCCGATCTTGCTGTAAAATAAGGATGCCTGTACCGAAAGTTTACCTGCGAACAGAGTATGATAGCTCAGATCGTAATTTAAGGCGTTCTCAGCTTTCAGATCAGGGTTAGGGATGAATGTGCCGAATTTGTAGGAGTACCTGTCCTTAATAGTAGCAAAACGCGTTTTGCGGGCTACCGATAAGGTGATGGCGTTTGTACTGTCGATATCGTATTGTAACAAGCCTTGTAAGTTCCAGGCACTGTTGCTGTTGGCAGGCAGCTGGCTCACCACGTTGTTGGTGTATTGCTGGGCATCAATGCTGTGCCTGTTCATATAGCTTACACCGGCGTTGGCTTTTAAGGCCGATGTTAAATGATAGGTATCTTCGGCGCCAATGGTGAAGTTGTTATCGGCGTCGCGCCTGGTGGGTTCGCCTACATTGTGCTCGCGGTGCACATCCTGTTTAAAATGACCGGCTATGCTAAAGCTGTTGTCTTTTAAGCTCGTGTTTTCGAACATGATACTGCTGCCCAGCGTGTAATCATTGTAAATACTAGTGAAGGCATATGGTTTGGTTTGGGTGCTGTAGGTGGCATTGTCAAAACTTTGCAGGTTGTTTTTAAACTGATCATAATACCAGCGGGTTTTAATTATGTTGGTACTGTTGATGCGGTTATTGCTGATCAGGTAAAGGCTCTGCGTGTCCCAGTTTGGCCATTTCCAAAACCGCGGACTTTTAAAAAGCGCGTTGGCCGCATCGTCGCCGGTATAAACTGGAGTGCCTTTGGTGCCATGCTGATAGCTGTAACCAACCGCATATTCCTGGTTAGCAGTAGGCGTAAAGCCAACTTTACCACTTACAGCAATGTCATTATTATAGGAGTTATCGCGATGGCCGCCATCCTCGTTTTTAGTAGGTACAAAATCATGCGACAGCGGGTACCAGTTGCGTTTTAACTGTGAGGCCGAAACCTCGTAATAAACCTTACCCAAATTGGAGCCTATATTGGTATTTAACCGGTAGCCGCCGCTTAACCAGCCGGCAATAGCGCTCAGTTCAAAGGGTTTTACGGGTTTACGGCTGATGAGGTTGATAGCTCCACCTTCGGCATTGGGGCCGTACAAAACAGATGAATATCCTTTGGCAACCTGTATTTCTGATAAATTGAAGGTATTGAACCGGGCCAGGTCTACATAACCATCATAAGGCACATAAAGGGGCACACCATCCAGGTAAATAGGAACCGAACGTACATCAAACCCGCGGATGCTCACCGCCGATTCATTCCTGGGGCCCACGGCTGTCAAGGTAACGCCGGGTAACAGGTTTAAGGCGCTGGATACAGTTAAGCGGTTATACCGGTTAATGGTGCCCGAGCTTAGCTTATCAGATCGTAAACTATCTTTTGTGCCGATGATATTGACCTGCCCCAGCTGGAAAATATGCTTGGAGGTGTCCCTGTCCTGGGCATTTGCGGTAAAATGAAACGAAATAATGGAGATTAAAATAGTGATAAAGAGTGGTAGGGTTTTTTTCATGAATATTTTGCGTTATATAATATAAAATATATCGCAAAATGGCAATTTTAGCTGATTTTTGAAAATGAAATCAAGGGTTTTATTGCCTAAATAATGTTTTAAGTAACTATAGGAGTAGATTTGTTGAGTTTGCGGTCAAAAACTCCTGAAATTTTTGATGCAATAAATGAAACTTCCCGATCACTTTTAAGCCATGCTCCGTTACCACTGCATTGCCGCCGCCTTTACCGCCGCGATGCGATATCACCAGCGGTTGACCAAAGTGTTCGTTCATGTGGTTCACCAGGTCCCAGGCTTGTTTGTATGACATTTTCATTTGCAAAGCCGCCTGCCTGATGGAGCCAGAAGCCTGAATACGTTCCAGGAGTTCCACACGCCCGTGACCGAGAATTTTTTCATCCCCGGCCGCTATCCAGATCCGTCCGTTCAATTTAAATATAGGATTGCTCATTACTGGTCATGAAAGTAAGGCTATTTTGATAAAAAGCCAAACCTATTCGCCCTTTATGACAGCACAGGCTCATTGCTTTGTGTGCCGGCTTTGTCTGCATCATTTACAGGGTTACTCTGTTGCTGCTGCAATTCTTCAAAATATTTCTTTTTTACCACGGTGGTCATTTTATGGTCGCCGGTATGGCTCCATCCCGGGGGCATCACCAGGTACAGGAATTTGTTTTTAATCCCCGGCGCCCGGTACACATCCTTGGCCAGGGCCACTATCTCACCAAAATAAGCATCCAGAAAACTGTTCTTAATCATCGGGCGACTGATCCCGTATTCGATAGGTATGTTGCGGTCTTCCACCTGGTAAGTGCCAAAAACCTTATCCCAAATGTTCAACAGATTGCAAAAATTAGTATCCATGTAAAGCGGGTTGCGGGCATGATGCACGCGGTGATGCGATGGGGTAAGGATGATATTATTCAGGAAACCAAGGCGACCATCATGTACCAAATTTTCGCCAATGTGGATCATACCTCCCCAAAAGCCGTCAATAAACATGATCACAAACAACATGGCCGGTGGTACACCCAGTAAGATACAGGTGGTGGTGCGGATAAAATCGGCATAAGGACCTTCTAAAAAGAAGTGAGCGTAACTTACCGAAAGGTTCATGCTTTCGGGCGCGTGATGGGTGGAGTGCAGGCACCAGAACAGCCTTACTTTGTGCCCGAAATAATGATATAAAAAATGGCCAAATTCCCATACAATGTAACCATAAATAAACCAGTACCAGGTGAACGAAAGTTTAAAGATGGCGTACTTTTCGAACAGGCCTATGCAAATACCCACCATGGCAATAGATATTACCCGACCGATAAAAGCGTTGAACACGTAAGAAAAAAAAGTTAGCTTATAACTGATCACCTTAAAACGCTTATAAAACGCCGCGCGGATAATTTCGATCACCAGTAAAAAGGGCATAATAGGTACCAGCAGGGCGGTAAATCCTTCGTAAGTAAGCAATTTATCATAATCGCCCGATTTGAGGATCTGCAGTAAATGATTAAAGCCAAAAAAGCCAGTGAATTGTTTTAATACGGCATTTAAGAAGTCCATCCGGTAAATTTTTATATTGGTTTATTGATCTATAACGGAATTAATATGTAATTATGTATGTACATAGAAATTTTTATAAAAGTCAGCAAAATTTATTTACCCTGCAAGTTAAAATCTAAATTATAGAGAAGGCATGGTATAAAAAAAACGCGTCATTGCGAGGTACGAAGCAATCTCTATGCTATACAGAATGGCTCTGCTTATCGGGATTGCTTCGTACCTCGCAATGACGCGTGGAGAAAGAGAGTTGTCCGGCAAAGCCTGGCGGAATGAGTTTTCGCCAACATTCAACACCTTAAAAGGATAGCAACCACGTCACCAAATCTTCCTATAATTTTTTGTATATTTATATCAAATAAAACAGCCCGGTTGTCTTTTTACAGACATACCGGGCTGTTTTGTTAATACCAAAGCAAGGTCAAAAATCGACCGTTTTGTAGTTAGTTATTTGATAATCAATAATTTAATACTTTTTAAAGTTTTAAAAACTACTCAAAACCGTGTTAAAATTTGTTAAAAAGTGTTAAAATGAAGGTTTTTCGAGCAGTTTTTGACCCTTTTTACACTCTTTTTGGCCGAAAAAGTGTTAAAATTTAAGGTTTAAAAAGTTTTTGATCAGGGTTTCCAAGTGTTGTCTTTTTTATCGGTATCCGGATCATAGGTTGTACCTAACACCAATTGTTTAACCGGTTTTTTAGCCACGAAGGTAACACTGGTAGTTTTGTTGCCTTTGGCCCAGCAGACAATACTTTGATGTACCAGTTGTATACTGCCATCATTATAATATACGGTGAGATTCACGGGTACGGGTTTAGTGCCGATGCTTGTAATAGTCACATTATATTTTTGCAACTGATGGCTTACCTTGCTAATAGCCAGGTTAGGTTGCCCGTTATCAAAGAACCAGCTTTTCCAAAACCAGTTTAGGTTGATGCCCGAGCCGGTATTGATACAGTTAAAAAAGTCATAAGGCATAGGGTGTTTGCCATGCCATTGACTGATATAATAATGGAGTGCTTTGGTAAACAGTTCATCGCCCAGCATATCTTTTACGTATAAATAACCCAGGCCCGGTTTAGGGTAACTGTCGGTAAATTTAGAAATACCGGTAAGCTGCGGGGTTAGGGTCATGATAGGTACATCCTGCTCAATACCGGCGCTATTTTCTGTTGGAGCAACACCATAAGTATCCACAATGCTATGGTCAATAACCGGACTGATAAGCCATTCGCCAATGGTGGCCCAGCCTTCGTCCATCCAGCCATACTTGGTTTCGTTGGTACCCATGTAAAAGGGGAACATGGTGTGAAATATTTCATGGTCGGTCAGTTCAATAGCGTCGGCGGTGTTTTCGAGCGGGTTATCATTCACCATCATGGGGTATTCCATCTGGTCGAGCCCGTCAAATACGGTTTCATGCGGGTAGGGATATGGCCATTTCGGGAACTGGTAACTCATGGTCTCTACCGTTTTACGAGCGTAGTTCACCACTTCAAAGTAGTCCTTATGCGCAGGGTTAAAAACAGCATCGACCCGGGTACGACGATTGGTTTTGGGATCAACCACCAAACTTGATGCTTTCCAGATATAGTGGTTGCTGGTGGCAAAAACAAGGTCGGTGACACTGTCGGCCTCAAATTTCCAGGTATTGGTAGGGTTGTTCCTGGTGATATCGGCCGCTTGTACATCGGCTTGGGTAATAATATCGGTTACCTTATCGCTAATACCTGCCTGGTTTATCAGTTTTACATACTTGGGGTTATATACCTGTTCTGGGTTTTTGAGATTTCCAGTGGCCCAAACCTGGTAATTCCCTGGTACGGTGATCTCGGCGTTGAAATGGCAAAAATCGTTGTAAAATTCCTGCGATCCCAGGTAAGGTAATTCGTTCCAGCCATCAATGTCGTCATAAACGGCTATCCGCGGGAAAAAATAGGCCACAAAAAAAGCGCCTGTGTCAATTTGTCCGGTACGTATGTGTGATGTTTTGTTGAGGGTATAATCGTATTCGATATCAAAATGAACCTTTTGCCCCGGTGATAAAGGCACGTTCAGCATCATGTTGGTACCTTCAATACGGCGTTTGGTGCTGTCTTGTACTTGGTTATTAACGCTGATTGATTTGATATGCACGCCATCGGTGAGGTCATGAGCAGATACAGGCATATCGCGTATTGCCCCTTTTTTATATAAATTAGGGTAAAGCTTAAACAGAACCGTGTGCAATGTATCCGGGCTGTTGTTGATATAGTCAATGGACACTGTGCCGGCAAGATTTCGATTTTCTGGATTAAAGCTAACTTTAATGTGGTAGTCGGCAGTATTTTGCCAATAGTTTTTACCAGGGGCGCCAGCTTTGGTACGCGTGCCTTTGGTATAGGTGTTTTGCAGATTTACGGCTATGGGCAGGGTAACCTGCGCGTAAGAGATGGTACTGCCGGATAACAATGCTATGGCGAGTAATTTTTTGAGGTTAAGCATTAAGCGAAATTATATCAGTTATATTTGAAGGTAAATATAATAAACAGAACAGGCAGCAATGCATGCTGGACAAATAAGTGATTTTAACACATTTAGATTTAACGGATAAACACCATCATTATACCCCCATATAAATAAACTAATGACCGCAGAAAAAATGATCATGATAACAGGTAAGCAATACCTGGAATTAAAGCAAAAGCTGGAAAGTGGTGATGGCCTTACCTATAATATAGGTACGGATAAACACCCGGAAGAGGTGAAAATTATTAACATGTATATGGATACTGATCCGGATTTTACACGTAACCCCCGGCAGTTTGCCAAGATGCATGAAGATTTGCACATACAGGTAAAACTGGAATATATAACAGAGTAGATAGAAGTTCTGAGTCCCGAGTATTTAATTTTAAATCATATGCTCAAAGTTGATTTTTGACTTAAGATTTGGAGCTTAAGACTTCGGATATAGAACTACCAACCCCCTTTAAAGCCTTCAGTTAAGGCATTTTGATATTTTTCCAGATCAAAAGAGTAGAGGTATGGGGCTTTGTGGGCACCGCCTTTACGGGGTTGCTCGGCCCGGTTCAGGATACCAAAACCCAGTATGCGGCGCTGAAAGTTGCGCCGGTCAAGCTTTTTGTCCAGTATGGTTTCATATAGTTTTTGCAGTTCGGGCATGGTGAATTCCCTGGGCATCAGGTTATAGCCTATAGGCTGATAATTGAGCTGGAGGCGCAAGGTGTCCAATGCGGTTTTAAATATCAGTTCGTGATCAAGCAGCAAGCCTGGCATGTCATCCAGATCGCGCCAGGTACAAAGTTCAGAAAACTGGTCGGCTTGTGGCACCACGCCAAAAAAATCAACCAGAGCATAGTAACCTATCGATAAAAAACGCTTGGCAAACCAGTTTTGCTGGTCAGATACGGTATCTTTATAAAGGTCGTGATGAAATTTTGCACGATCAGGGTCCCCAAAAATGTGGAATTGCTGCAAGAATATTTTATCGAGGCCGGTACGTTCTTTTAGTATACGATTGGCGGCCATTTCAATGGGTTCCAACTTCATTACAAAGCCACCGGGTAGCAACCATTTCTCTTCATCCTGGGGTTTTAATAGCAAAACCTTCATTTGTCCCTCATGAAAGCCAAAAACTACGCAATCGATAGAAATGTGATCGAGATAATTTTTACGCGCGTCTTCGCTGTATTCAATAAGTTGTTCTTTAGTTAACATTTGCGCTATTGTACAAATAAAGTTTGATTATTTAATTATAATAATTACAATTGTGTACTTTATACACCATTGTTTTTGTTTTATTGCAACCAATTTAATCCTGTAACTCTTTATTAAAATAAGTAATTACTATTCAGTTACATGGCTTTTATTTTGTTCATATTTGTTTATCCAATTCTGTTATATCTAAATTAAAAAAATGAAAAAGTGTTTTTCAACCCGAATCGCCAATAAGGCTATTCCGCTTTGTTTTGTGGCATTGCTTCCTTTTTATAAAGCATCCGCCCAAACCAAAACCGAGGATGCCAAAATGAATACTTATGTTAATGGTTTGCTGAGTAAGATGACCCTTGATGAAAAAATCGGGCAGCTTAACCTGGTAACCATAGGCGCGGCAACTACGGGTTCTGTAGTAAATAAGGGCGTTGAAGAAAAAATAAAAACCGGCGCTATTGGCGGTGTGTTTGGTATATGGGGTGCCGATCAGGTAAAACAGATCCAGGACCTGGCGGTAAAAAGCA
Organism: Mucilaginibacter sp. BGA-UO-ETr-C110; assembly: GCF_059567985.1. Taxonomy (NCBI): domain Bacteria; kingdom Pseudomonadati; phylum Bacteroidota; class Sphingobacteriia; order Sphingobacteriales; family Sphingobacteriaceae; genus Mucilaginibacter; species Mucilaginibacter sp. BGA-UO-ETr-C110. The sequence goes on along the minus strand of NZ_JCAQPB010000002.1, from coordinate 3,750,801 downwards.
CAAGGCTCCATATCCCGCTTATTTTTGGATTGGATGTGATTCATGGGCACCGTACTATTTTCCCTATTCCGTTGGGGCTTTCGGCTACCTGGGATATGAGTTTGATCAAAAGATCGGCTCAGATCGCGGCTAAAGAAGCCACTGCCGAAGGCTTAAACTGGGTGTACTCGCCCATGGTTGATATTGCGCGTGATCCGCGCTGGGGCCGTATCTCGGAAGGCTCGGGCGAAGATCCATGGTATGGTTCGCAGGTTGCTAAAGCCATGGTGCAGGGCTACCAGGGCAATAGCATGAAAAATGCTGATGCGGTGATGGCTTGTGTAAAACACTTTGCCTTATACGGCGGTGCCGAAGCTGGTCGCGAATACAACACCGTGGATATGAGCCGTATTAAAATGTACCAAGATTATCTGCCACCATATAAGGCAGCAGTTGATGCCGGTGCAGGTAGTTTTATGAGCTCTTTTAATACCGTTGATGGCGTACCAGCCACGGGTAACCAATGGTTGTTAACCGATGTATTGCGTAAACAATGGGGTTTTAAAGGTTTTGTAGTATCTGATTATACAGCAGTTAATGAAATGACCGCGCACGGATTGGGTGATCTGCAAACCGTATCGGCACTGGCCCTTAAAGCTGGTTTGGATATGGATATGGTAGGCGAAGGCTTTTTAACTACACTGAAAAAGTCATTGACTGCGGGTAAGGTAACCCAGCAGGAAATTGACCTTGCCTGCCGTCGTGTGCTGGAAGCTAAGTATAAATTAGGACTGTTTAACAACCCTTATAAATCAATTGATGCAACACGCGAAGCTAAAGATGTATTAACCGCTGAAAACCGTACAGAAGCACGCAATATCACCAAACACTCATTTGTACTGTTAAAAAATAGCGCTCAGACATTGCCACTTAAAAAAACAGGTTCAATTGCATTGGTTGGCCCGTTGGCCAATAACCAGCGTGATATGCTGGGTACCTGGGTAGTTGCTGGCGACTGGCAAAAATCAATCAGTGTAATGCAGGGCATTAAAAACGTAGTAGGTGATGGGGTTACTATTAACTACGCAAAAGGTGCAAACATTACGGAAGATAGTTTATTTATACAAAGGCTGAACTTTTTTGGTCAGCAAATGGTAACTGTTGACCCCAAACCGGCCGATGAATTGCTGAAAGAAGCTGTTGATGCTGCTAAAAAATCAGATGTGATTGTAGCGGTGGTTGGTGAATCACAAAGTATGTCAGGCGAATCATCAAGTCGCTCGGATATTGACATTCCTGAAACTCAGAAAAATATGCTGAAAGAGTTGGCCAAGTTGGGTAAACCATTGGTCATCGTGTTATTTAACGGCCGGCCCTTGACTTTAACCTGGGAAGATAAACATGCCAGCGCTATACTGGATGTTTGGGCGCCTGGAACCGAGGCAGGTAATGCGGTAGCCGATGTGTTATTTGGCGATTACAACCCTGCCGGGAAAATCACTGCAACTTTTCCACTCAGTGTAGGGCAGATACCTATTTATTATAACCACAAAAACACAGGCAGGCCATATACCAACGGGCCGTCAAAGTTTAAATCAAACTATCTGGATATTTCAAATGACCCGCTTTATCCGTTTGGTTACGGGTTAAGCTATACCACTTTTGGATACAGCGATGTTAAGCTTAGTAAAACCACGCTAAAGGGTAATGAGAGCCTTACAGCAACTGTTACCATTACCAATACCGGCAAGTATGCGGGTGAAGAAGTAGTTCAGCTTTATATCAGCGATCCGGTAGCCAGCATTAGCCGGTCGGTAAAAGAACTGAAGGATTTTAAGAAAATAAGCTTACAACCAGGAGAGCAAAAAGAGGTATCATTTACCATTACCCCTGATGAGCTTAAGTTTTATAACAGTCAGCTCAAGTACGATTGGGAGCCGGGCAAATTCATTATTCAGATTGGCACAAACTCCAGTGATACCCACTCGGCCTCGGTACAATGGGGTAAGTAACAAAGTAAGAGTCTTTTAACTAACTCGAAAGAGCGGAGATATTATAATATTTCCGCTCTTTTTACTTTTATGACCGAAAAGAGGAGAATATGTTGAAGGGTAATAATTGTTATATAGACAATTATGTATGAATAATGAAATGTGTAAATGTTTGTATAACAGTTATATATATCCTGGTATAAATGTTATGATGACATTATTTGCTAACTATAATGATATTTTAACACTTAGAATGAAATCGATTGCGTGATATGCCACGAGCCCGGTATTAGAAAAAATTATAGTTTTTGTTGTTTTCTATTAATTATTATTGTTTGCGCTCAACTTTTTGGAGTACAGTATGGTTAGTAGCAAGAATTTTACATTGCTATATTTTTATAGAAATAATCTTTTTATTAATGATTTGTCAATAAAGATGTCACAAATTGTTATGTTTTGTTGCTATAATGATTTACTAATAATTAATTTGTAAATCTGTATTTTTCACTTGTGTAAACAGTACACTCTCGTTACATTAGATGAATAGCCAATATAAATTTCTGCATCAACAGAAATTACACTGAATCTAATATTATTATAACATTTTAGTTTTAAATGTGCTTAACCCAAAAGGAGAAGCAAAAACGGATGATAGCGGGGAATAAGTTTATAATTTATTACGGGAAGATCATATGATAAAACTTTTACACTCTTTATTTTTCAAATCTTCAGAATTTAAGTGTGGCTATTTTAAAAGCTATGCTGTTAAGTTTTCCGTACCCGGCAAGCAATTCATCCCTGCATATTTTATGGTCCAATTACAAACTTAAAACTCCGGTTATCGACTTACAATCTTAAATCAAATATATTAATCAACTAAATCTCAATCTCATGTTTAAAAGTTTACTCCTAAAAGGAAGATTCCTTGGTGTGCTGTTATGCTGCCTGGTTTCTTCATTGGTAGTTACAGCACAAACAAAGTACAAGGGTAAGGTTATCGGTAGCGACGATAAATTACCCGTAGTAGGTGCGTCAGTACGCATTAAGGGTACTACTACTGGTTCTGTAACAGACGTTAACGGCGAATTTACGCTGAGCCTAAGCCCAGGCAATACGTTGGTGATTTCATACATAGGCTATCAAACCACCGAGGTAAAAGTAGGTACCGATGCCAATATCAGGATCACATTGCAAGCGGGCAATAATTCACTGAATGAAGTTGTTGTTACTGGTTACGGCTCTCAACGTAAAAAGGACATCACCGGTTCGGTGGCTATTGTAAATGTAACCACGATGAAATCGGTGCCTGCGGGTAACACTTCATCACTGTTGCAAGGACAGGCATCAGGTGTAACGGTTACCAATTCTGGGCAACCAGGTGGTACAGCATCTGTTAATATTCGTGGTGTAGGATCAATCTTCAGTACACAACCACTTATTATTATTGATGGAACGCCGGGAAAATTAGACGATATTAATGTTAATGACATTGAATCTATCCAGGTATTGAAAGATGCCGGTTCTGCGTCAATTTACGGTGTGCGTGGTTCAAACGGTGTTGTTGTAGTAACTACCAAAAAAGGAAAATCTGGTAAAGCTCAGATTACTTATGATGGTTTATACGGAACTACCCGGCCATTAGCTGATGGTTTTAAACTGGCGGATACCAAAACTTACATGGAAGCCGAGTACGAATCATTTAAAAATGATGGCAAAATTGGTGGAGGTGTAAATGGAAATACCAACAAACAATTTGACCCTCTTGGCACAGGTACTTTCACCATCCCTGATTACATAACGCCAGCGGGCGCTCATGTAGGTGACCCCGGGACTACCCCGAATTGGTATAATCTGAATCCCGTAACAGGAAATCCTCTTGATCCTAATCGCTTAGGTCCAAATGGGGTAGACAAACTTGGCGCTAATCCAATTACCCTGGCAAACAAACAAGGTACTGACTGGTTTCATGAAGTGTTTAAACCTGCACCATTAACTTCACATAATATTACTGCAAGTGGTGGTAGCGATAAGTCGACCTATTTGATGTCAGTAGGTTATCTTAACCAACAAGGTACCTTAATAGGAACATATGAAAAACGTTATTCATTAAGAGCGAATACAAACTTTAATATTAATGACCATATCCGAGTTGGTGAAAATGCTTATGTTTTTAACAAAAATAACCCTCAGATAGGTAACCAGAACGAAGGTAACGCTATATCATATATTTATCGTGAACCTCCTATAATTCCTATTTACGACATTATGGGTAATTATGCTGGTTCAAGATCTCCAGGTTTAAGTAACTCCTCAAATCCCGTTGCTATTGTTCAGCGTAATTTGGCTAATACACAATTAAGGGGAAACAACCAGGATTGGCAAATACAAGGCAATTTATTTGCTGAGGTTGATATCTTGAAACATTTTACAGTGCGTACCAAGTTCGGTGGTACTGTTGATAATTTCTGGAATCGCTATTTTAGCCCAACTCCTTATGAAAATGCCGAAGGTAATACCGGCGCTAACTCTTATACAGAATATTCTGGTTATAACAGCAGCTATACCTGGTCAAATACCATAAATTACGATCAACAAATAGGCAAGCATAGTATTAAAGTACTGGCCGGCGAAGAATCGATCAATAACTATGGTCGCTTTTTGCAGGGGCAAAGAGGTACTTATTTAGCATCCATTGATCCGAACTATGTATCATTGGATACTGGCTCACCCGCAGGACAAACAAATGCTAACTCAGCAAATGGTTTTGCACCGTATTCAAATTCCATACAATCATATTTTGCAAGGGTAGATTATGCCTATGATGATAAATACTTGTTAAGCGGTACTATCAGACGTGATGGTTCTTCATTCTTTGCACCAGGCCACCGTTACGGTACCTTCCCTTCTGCAACAGTAGGCTGGAGGCTTTCAAAAGAAGATTTCCTGAAGGGTGCTAGCTGGATCAATGATTTGAAATTACGCGCTGGTTATGGTTCTTTAGGATCATTAAGTGGTGTTCAAACTCAACCTTATAATGCCTTTAACCTGTATACTGCAGGAGCAGGTACCCAATATTATGATATTGAAGGTAAAGGTAACGCCGCTATATTAGGTAGCTCACTTACCCAGGTAGGTAACCCGCTTACTACATGGGAAACCGATAAAGAGTTAAACATTGGTATAGACGCTACTATCATTAATAACGCGCTTGATTTTTCTTTTGAATATTATAAGAAAACAACATCAGGCCTATTATTCCAATCACAAATCCTTGCTCCCGGGGCTATTTTGCATCCTCCATACGTTAATGCCGGCGATTTACGCAATACAGGTTTTGACGCAAGTGTAAATTACCACGGAAGCATCAATGCATTTAAATTTAATGTTGGGTTAAACTTTAGTCATTACAGCAACTTAGTTAAATCGTTAAACTCAGGCCAACCATACCTGGATGTTAATTCAGGGGGCTCAACCCGTCTGCAAAACTTTGTAAGGTTACAACCAGGACAGCCTGTAGGTGAATTTTTTGGATACCAGGTTTTAGGCTTATATCAAAGCCAGGCCGATGTTGATGGCTCTGCTAAATATCCTGGAGCTATACCAGGTTTATTTAAATTAAAGGATGTTAACGGCGATGGTAAGATTGACGCCAATGACCGTACCTTTATCGGTAACCCTAACCCTAAATTTACAGGTGGTTTAAACCTGAATGGTAGCTATAAAGGCTTCGATTTTAGTGCATTCTTCTATGGCGTTTATGGTAATAAGGTTGCCAACTATGTTAAATACTGGACCAGCTTCCCTGCTGTGTTTGATGGTAACGTTTCATCAAATATCATAACTGATTCATGGCATCCAGGTGCTGACAATAGTCATGCTACTATCCCTATTTTAACCAGGCAGGCTAACCTCGGTAACACTGGGGCATTTAACTCATTTTATATTGAAAATGGATCATTCCTAAGATTGAAATCATTGCAGATCGGATATACCTTCCCGACAGCAGACTTAGCTAAAATAGGAATTTCCAAGCTCAGAATATTTGTATTAGGTAATAACCTTTTCACCATAACCAAATACAGTGGTTTAGATCCTGAGTTGCAGAATTCAAACTTGAATAACAGTACATCAGGTGATAATACCAGCTTCGGTATTGACTTTGGTAACTATCCTGCAAACGAAAAGAGATATAGCATTGGATTACAGGCAACATTTTAATGTTTAATGTTTTAAGAAAAGAAATTATGAAAAAAATACATTTAAAAGTCATAGTACCATTAGTATTGGTGGCGCTATGCTTGGCATATAGTTGTAAAAAGAATCTTTTAACACAAAATCCATTAGGTAACTTAAAACCAGAAAACGTTGCAAACGCAGCTGGTGTAAATGGTATGTTAATAGGTGCTTACTCTTTATTGGATGGCGTAGGTGGTATAGGCGGAGGTTCAAACGCATCGGGCTCCAATTGGATGTTCGGTAGTATTGCTGCTGGGGATGCCTATAAAGGATCACAACCATCTGATGGTGGTCAGGATGCATTGCCTGTAGGTAACTTTACGGCAAATACGGCAAACCCATATATTACTGCCAGATATACCTTGTTATTTGATGGTGTTGCAAGGTCAAATGACGTATTGCGCACTGTTCCTTTGGCTAAAGATCTGGCCGCTGCAGATGCTAAAGGTATAATAGCAGAGGCTAGATTTCTTCGTGGCTTTTACTATCTGGAATTGAGGAAGATGTATGGTCAGGTGCCTTATGTTGATGAAACCATGAAGGACTATAACGTACCCAACACTGCCGAAATCTTCCCTAAGATTGAAGCAGATTTTAATGCCGCGATAGCAGGTTTGCCAGCCACTCAGCCCCAGGCAGGTCGTGCTAACAGCTGGGCAGCAAAAGCATACTTAGCCAAAACTTATATGTTTGAGCATAACTATACTGCAGCCTTACCAATTTTGCGTGATTTAATAGCAAATGGAGTTACCGCACGTGGTCAAAAATATGCCCTTAACCCGGTTTTTCAGACCAACTTTAGCCCAGAAGCTTCACAAAAAAACAGCCCTGAATCTGTATTCGCAGCACAAAACTCCGTAAATGACGGTAGCTTGGGTCAAAACGGTAATGCCGGCGATGATTTGAACTTCCCTTATGGTGGCCCTGGTGGTTGCTGCGGTTGGTTTAATCCATCCCAATCATTAGCCAATTCATTCAAAACTGATGGCAACGGTTTACCGCTGTTTACAAGCTTTGATGTTATTGGTCAGGATGTAAGCAATGGTGCAGCGCCATGGGCAGGTAATGTCGATCCTCGTTTGGATATTACCGTAGGCCGCCCTAATATTCCGTATCTTGACTGGGGTAATCCTCCAGCTGCATGGATACGTGACCCTACAGATGGTGTTTTCAATCCACGTAAAAATGTTTATTCACAATCAGAAAAAGGCTCCAATTCGGATGTTACTCCAGGTGTTTGGAATAACGTTCAGCTTACGTCAAATAATATTAACCTGATGCGTTTTTCCGATATCTTACTAATGGCTGCTGAAGCAGAAATTGAGGCTGGTATCACTGCTAATGCAGAGACTGATGTTAACCTGGTAAGGGAAAGAGCCGCTAATCCTGACGGTTGGGTTTATAAAGGAGCACCATACAGCACAGGTACCTCCACCTACGCCAGAAATACTTTAGGGGCCACCGCTGCCGATAAATATGTTGTGAAGGATTATCCAGCGGGTTCATTTAGTGATAAAACTTATGCACGCAAAGCTGTTCGCTTTGAAAGAAAGCTTGAGTTTGGTATGGAAGGCGTCCGTTTCTTTGACTTACAACGCTGGGATGGTGCTTCATCAAGTCTTCCTAATGGCTCGTTGGTAAGTGACGGTAGCATGGCAACTGAAATTAATGCCTTCTTTGCTTACGATGTAAGAATAAATTCTCAATTGCAGGGAGCTCACTTTACTCCTGGGTTAAATGAGTATTATCCAATACCTCAGCAACAAATTGATTTATCAAAATCATTAGGTGGTAAGGCTATATTGGTTCAAAACAAAGGTTATTAATTTAAACCTGTTATAATTTATAAATTGTAATTTTAGGTGGAGATGTTTATCTCCACCTTTTTTATAGCCTGATATTAAAATTTCATGAAGCGTATTATCCCCTTTTTATGCATGTTCCTGTGTTCATTAATGGCCTGCAAAAAGTCAACGCTTTTTGAAAAAATACCTTCATCGTATTCTGGGATCTCCTTTAGTAATACTATTGTTGAAAACGAAAAAATAAACCCCCTCACCATGCTTAATATTTACAACGGTGGCGGCGTGGGTATTGGCGATTTTAATAACGATGGTCTTCAGGATATTTATTTTATTGGGAATGCTGTGCCTAATCGTTTATACCTGAATAAGGGTAATATGAAGTTTGAAGATGTAACCACTCAAGCAGGAGTAGGTGGTAAAGGCGGCTGGGGACGTGGAGTTGCTGTTGTTGATATAAATAACGATGGTTTACCCGATATCTACGTATGTAATACTTTATTGGATGATTCTGTTAAAAGAACCAACCTATTATATGTAAACCAGGGAGTAGGTACCGATGGTGTACCAAGGTTTAAAGAAATGGCCAAAGAGTATGGCCTTGACATTAATGTTCATTCCACCATGGCGTCATTTTTTGATTATGATAATGATGGCGATCTGGATATGTATCTCGCCGTTAATGAGGCGGTAGCAAGTGATAACCAGAGTACGTTCAGACCAATTATAACAGATGGTAGCCATCGCAGTACAGGCAGACTTTATCGTAACGATTGGAACCCGGTGTTAAAACATGGGGTATTCACCAATGTATCCAAACAGGCAGGTATCACTATAGAGGGATATGGCCACGCTGCAAGTATAGTGGACATTAATAACGATGGTTGGAAAGACATTTATGTAACTAATGATTTTTTGCCCAGTAACATATTATACATTAATAACCACGACGGCACATTTACAGACAAGGCACAGGAATACTTTAAACATACATCCTACAGTGCGATGGGGCAGGATATTGAAGATGTAAATAATGATGGATTGCCGGATGTATTTGAGGTTGACATGAATCCTGAAGATAATTATCGCAAAAAGATGTTCATGCCACCAAACAACTACCAGATATTTCAAAACTTCGACCGGTATAAATACCAGTATCAATATACTCGCAATACATTACAAATTAATCAGGGCCCACGATTAGGGCAAAATGACTCTATTGGAGATCCGATCTTCAGTGAAACAGCCTTTTTTAGTGGTGTAGCGCAAACAGACTGGAGCTGGGGACCCATGCTTACAGATTTTGATAATGACGGATACCGCGATCTGGTAATAACAAACGGTTATCCGCGTGATGTAACCGATCATGATTTTATTGTGTTCAGACAGCAGGCCTATTCAGTAGCATCAACTAAACAGGTGCTTGATCAAATACCTATTGTTAAAATACCCAATTATGCCTTTAAAAATACTAACGGGCTACAATTTGAAGATGTAACTAAAAGTTGGGGATTAGATATCCCGTCATTTTCAAACGGAGCAGCCTATGCCGATCTGAACAATGATGGTACTATGGATATGATCATCAATAACATTGATGACGAAGCGTTCATCTATAAAAATACCACCCGCGAAAAAGATAAAAATAACCATCACTATTTACACATACAGTTTCATGGCGGTAACCAAAATCTCAATGGCATAGGTGCCATGGCCAATATTTATTATGATCATGGCAAACAGCAGGTGTATGAAAACATGCCTTACCGGGGCTACCTGTCAACCATACAAAATATTGCTCATTTTGGTTTAGGTAAGATAGACCAGCTCGATTCTGTGGTGATTAGATGGGATAATGGTAAAAAGCAGTTATTGTCAAATGTAAAAGCCGATCAAACACTTAAAGTAAATATTGCCGACGCTAAAGAAAACTACAATTATAACCACCCGGTTATCAATAAATCATCCTTATTTAAAGAAATAACCACATCGGCAGGTATCACCTATAAGCATCAGGATAAAGATTATGTTGATTTTAACGTCCAAAAGCTTATACCACATAAATTATCAGAATATACGCCTGCCGTTGCCGTTGGCGATGTAGATGGCAATGGTTTTGACGATATGGTAGTAGGGGGCACAACCCAATACCCGGCCCAGATATTATTACAGCAAGCCAATGGTAAATTTATACAGCGCGATCTGTTACCCCAAACAAAGGATCTACCTTTAGCAGTTAACCCAATCTCGGCCCATAACGACTTTTTATCACAAAAAGTTAGGGTTAAAGATGAAGGAATCCTGCTTTTTGATGCTGATGGCGATGGCCATCCCGACTTGTATATAGCCAGCGGTGGTTTTGAAAGTGAATCCGGATCAACAAACTACCAGGACAGGGTATACCTGAACGATGGTAAGGGGAATTTTAAACTGCAACCAGATGCGCTACCTAAAAACTTCACCAGCAAATTGTGTGTTAAAGCTGCCGATTTTAACAGGGATGGTAAGCTTGATCTTTTTGTATCCGGTCGCGTTGATCCCTGGAACTATCCTAAGCCTGTTTCGAGCTTTGTTTTACGTAACGATAGTAAAAAGGGCATTATTAAATTTACCGATGTATCGGCAACGGCTGCAAAAGCATTAAAAGATGTTGGTTTGGTATGTGATGCCACCTTTACCGATTTTAACAATGATGGTTGGCCCGATTTGATACTTACAGGAGAATGGATGCCTATTACCTTCCTGCAGAATGATCATGGCACTTTTAAAAATATAACCGATAATACCGGGGTCGAAAATAAGCTGGGCTGGTGGAACACCATTGCCGCCGGCGATTTCGATCATGATGGCGATATTGATTATATAGTTGGTAACACTGGCTTAAATACTTTTTATAAGGCTACAGATCAATATCCCATATTTATTACCGCAAAGGATTTTGATAATAATGGTAGTTACGATGCTTTTCCATCTGTTTTTCTAAAAGATCAGCAGGGAGAAATGAAAGAATTCCCGGTTAATGGGCGTGATGATATTGTTAAGCAGATGATCGGCATGCGCATTCGGTATCAGAATTATAAATCTTTAGCCATAGCTACCATGGATTCTGTATTAACACCTGAAATGCGTAAAGGTGCCATACGGTTAAAAGCAAATTATCTGCAGTCATGCTATTTGCGTAATGATGGCAATGGTAAATTTACTGTTATGCCGTTACCGCTGGAAGCTCAAATGTCTGAACTGTGCGGCATTACGGTTGATGATTTTGATGGTGATGGTAATCTTGATGTAGCTATCAACGGTAATGATTTTGGCACCGAAGTTACAACAGGCCGTTACGATGCCTTTAATGGTCTTATACTTAAAGGTGATGGTAAAGGCGGGTTTAAGCCACTTACATTACTGGAAGGCGGTCTTTTTATTCCAGGTAACGGTAAGGCACTGGTTAAATTAAAAGGTGCTAAAGGGAACTACTTATTGGCCGCTACGCAAAATCGCGGCGTTATGAAACTATTTGAATTAAAAAGAGCGGTTAAAACAGTTAACCTGCAGCCCTTGGATACGTATGCTATTGTTAAATATAAAAATGGCAAGATGAGGAGGGAAGAGTTTTACAACGGTAGCTCTTTCTTGTCGCAGTCTGGCAGATTTTTTAATATTGAGAACAATATGGCATCAGTGACTATAACTGATAGCAATGGCCACCAAAGAAACTTACAGCTTAATTAATTGATACATGAAGTGCTTTAAAATAATTATAGCCGTTACCGGTATTTGTTTACTTTTTAGTTGTGGTGATAAAAAGAAAGCCGCGTTAATGAAAGATACGGATGTACTGCATCAAAACGTCGACCAGCTAACGCAGGTAATTATATATGATGTATTTACCCCGCCGGTTGCCAGTCGTATTTATGGTTATACCACGCTTGCAGCTTATGAGGCCGTACGTTATGCAAACCCCGATTACAATTCGATTACTGCACAGCTCAGAGGGTTTGGTGAACCACCTAAGCCTCAAAAAGATAAAAATTACAATTTTACTTTGGCGGCTACCAAGGCATTTTTTACTGTAGCTCATAAAGTTACCTTCTCGGTTGATACCTTGAAAAAGTATGAAAATAAGGTGTTTGCCAGTTACAAAGACAACCTGGACGATTCTACCTACGCGCGTTCAATGGCATTTGGCGAAAAAATTGGCAAGTACATACTCAAACGGGCATCTGTCGACAATTATCCGCAAACCCGTGGTAAACCCAGATTTTTAGGTAACGATAACCCTGGTCAATGGCATCCAACACCACCCGATTACCTGGATGGGGTAGAGTTTTGCTGGGGCACCATGCACACCTTTGCGGTTGATACCTCCACCAATTTCCCGTTGCCACCTCCACCGCCTTTTAGTGAGGATAAAAACAGCGCCTATTTTAAGCAGAATGTAGAGGTGTATCAGCAAAGTAAAAATCTGACCAAAGAACAGATCGATATCGCTAAATTTTGGGATGATAACCCTTTTGTAATTCAGCATAGCGGGCACGTGATGTTTGCTAATAAAAAAATCACACCCGGGGGGCACTGGATAGGTATCACCGCTATTGCCTGTAAACAAACACATGCCGATGTGGTGAAAACGGCACAAGCCTATGCTTTAACATCTATAGCTCTTTTTGACGCCTTTATCTGTGGCTGGCAGGTGAAATATGATCTTAACTATATCAGACCGGTAACGGTTATTAACGATAAAATTGACGCTAACTGGTTGCCCATGCTGCAAACACCTCCATTCCCGGAGTTCCCGAGCGGGCATAGTGATATCAGTGGTGCATCGGCAGTGATATTAACCCACATTTTTGGCGATAACTTTGCCTATCAGGATACCAGCGACCTGCGTTACATCGGTATGCAGCGTCATTTTGATTCCTTTTTAAAAGCTTCAGACGAAACCTCGATCAGTCGTTTTTATGGAGGTATACACTATCGTAACAGTGTTGATCAGGGTGCTGTGCAAGGCAGGCAGGTTGGCGAATACATCTGGAAAAAACTAAAACTTAAAAAATAGCTGACGGATAATTCTATGAGAAGAAGCTATTATGTAACATTTTATATCGTGTTGTTTATTGCGTTGTTGTCTGGCATAACGTTCATGAACAGCTGCAAAAATAAAACTAAACAACCCTATCAATTAACGGGCAATGTACTGGTAGATGGGCAAAACCTGGCCCAGTTAAAATGTACAAGCTGTCATGCTCTTGTACCCGCCAATGCTTTGAGTAAAGATGTTTGGGAAAAGCATGTATTACCTTATATGGCAAGTTTTATGCACATCTCCATTTATGGGTCAACCTACTATAAACGTGATATAGCCGATACTGCGGGCGCATCTTTACAGGAATGGCTCGCATTGGTGGCCTATTATAAAAAAGCTGCGCCGGATACAGTTGTTTCCGCGCCAAAGCCTACTCCGTTGATCAATGACTGGGCTGGTTTTACACTAAAAAAGCCAGAGCCCGTAAACTATAACAGTTTTACTACAATGGTAGCTGTAAACCCGTATACGCATAAATTGTACAGCGCCGATTTTACCAACAGCAAACTACTTGGCTGGGACAGTAATTTAAAGCCCGATTCGCTGGGTACATTACCCTCGCCCGCGGTAAATGTGCATTTTACAAAAGATACAGCGGGTAACAATGCGGGTTATTTTACCTGTGTAGGTCGTTTGGAGCCTGCCGATTTTCCCAATGGTAAAATTGTAAAAATAAACCTGGATGCTAAGGAACTAAACAACGATCAAACCTTTGTGGCCTCAGATCTGCCCCGACCCCAGCAAACCGTATTTGCCGATTTTAATAAGGATGGCCTTACCGATATGATAGTTTGTGGTGCGGGCAAACTTAAAGGCGGTGTTTTCCTCTTAAAACAGAATGCAGACCACACTTATAGCCAGGAAACAATTTATAATAAACCAGGGGCTGTTCAGGCTATCACCGGTGATTTTAATAAAGACGGCTGGCCCGATGTAATGGTATTGATAGGCAGCGGCGACGAAGGCCTTTGGCAGTTTTTAAATGATCACAAAGGAGGTTTTACTAAAAGGAACCTGCTTCGTTTTCCACCGGTATATGGCTCATCCAGTTTTCAGCTGGCTGATATGGATCATGATGGCAATCCCGATCTGATCTATACCTGCGGTTATAACTATCATGACTCGCGCAGGATAAAACCATATCATGGCCTGTATATTTATACCAATGCCGGCAACTGGAATTTCAAACAGCGCTGGTTTTATCCAATCAACGGTTGTACCAAAGCCATAGCCACGGATTTTGATGGTGACGGTGATCTGGACATAGCCACCATTGCTTTCTTTGCCGATATGAAGAATACCCCTGCCGAAGAATTTATCTATTTTGAACAGGTTAACCCCTTTGATTTTAAACCACATGCCATCCCAGTAAGCCAATACGGACACTGGATGTGTATGGAAGTTGCCGACCAAAATAATGATGGAAAACCCGATATTATATTGGGCAATTATTCGAGCGGGTTTTTATTTATACCCGGTTTTAAACCCACATGGGATAAAAAGTTACCTTTGATAGTACTCGAAAATCACACCAAAAAATAAGTATAAAAGCTGCACCCTGCTTGTGTTTGCCAAAATTGAAATGTGTACATGACTAAAAACTACAGGATGCGGGTAAACAGCTTGTGTTTACTAAAAGCTATGGTGTTAAGTGGAGCAATGCTGATCACCAGCTGTTCAAACAGCAACAATACTACCCAAAGCAACAACGAATACTTAGCCGAAGGCAAAAGGCTGGCAGCGATCCATTGTTCAAGCTGCCACCAGCTTCCGGATCCTTCGCTATTGGACAGCGCTACCTGGGAAACAGGTATTATGCCCGCGATGGCTCCCAAATTTGGTTTCAAAAGTTTTATGGGCAACTATCTGGTATCGGCAAACACCAGTATATCCAAGGAAGACTGGTACAAGATACTGGCTTATTATAAAAATACATCGCCCAAAAAACTGATCATACCTAAGCCCAACGAGGTAAAAGATTGGGCTATATTTAGTCTTAGGCAACCCCAAAACGTAGATCGTAAAGGGTTACAGGCGATGACAACCATGGTTGCTTACAATCCCAATGATAATTTCATTTATACCGGTAATGCAGGCAATAACCTGTACAAATGGAACAGTGACCTGCAACCTGTATTGGTCAAAAAGTTTCATTCGCCGGTTACGGATGTCAATTTTTTTAAATCAAAGAACGAACCCAATGGGGCTGTCATTACCTGTATCGGGATACTGCCACCAAATGATGCCTTGAAGGGAGAACTGATCAATATTAACCTCGACAAACCTGTCAAAAACGACTCTACCTTAATTACCGATAGTTTACCCCGCCCCGTGAAAAGCGCCTATGCCGATTTTAATCAAGATGGGCTCACTGACTATGTATCCTGCGGTTTCGGGCGCGACCGCGGCGGTTTGTATGTGATGCAACAACAGGCAGGGGGCAAGTTCAGCAAAAAAATATTACGGGCATTGCCTGGCGCTACGCAGATTTTTACCGGTGATTTTAACCACGATGGCTGGCCCGATATTGCCTGCCTTTTTGCCCAGGCCGACGAAGGCATCTGGATGTTCCTGAATGATAAAAAAGGCGGTTTTACCAGTCAGAATTTGGTGCGTTTCCCTTCGGTATATGGCTCCAGCAGTTTTCAGCTGATTGATTTTAACCATGATGGCCTGCTGGATATTGTGTATACCTGTGGCGATAACAATGATTTTTCGCCTGTATTTAAACCCTACCATGGGGTGTATGTTTTTACCAATCAGGGCAACTGGAAATTTAAGCAAACCTATTTTTATCACATCAATGGCTGCTCAAAGGCTATTGCTGCCGATTTTGACCATGATGGCGATCTGGACATAGCAGTGATCGCTTTCTTCCCCGATTTTAAATACCACCCCGAAGAAGGTTTTACCTACCATGAGCAAACCGCTCCCGGCAAGTTTAGGGTACATGCTTTACCTATTAACCAATATGGCCGCTGGATAGCTATGGACGTAGCCGATATCGACCATGATGGTTACCCGGACATCATCCTTGGAAATTTTTCATTTACGGCAAAGGGACTGATGGTGCAAAAAGATATAGAACCCAATTGGGACCTGTACCAACCGTTCATCGTGCTGCATAACAATTCCAAAAGTGTTGCCGGATCAAAAGGTAAATAAAAACTTTTTAAACCTTAAATTTTAACACTTTTCTGCCCAAAAACGGGGTGAAAAGGTCCAGAAATTGATTCAAAACCATCGATTTTAACACTTTTTAACAAATTTTAACACGGTTTTAAGTGGTTTTTGGAACTTTAAAAAGTATTAATTTATTGATTATCAAATAACTATATGTAAAATGGTCGATTTTTGGCCTTGTTTTAGGCTTAACTAAACGGCCCGGTTCTCTCTTTTTACAAGAAAACCGGGCCGTCGTAATTGATATACAAGGTACGAAAATTTATGGTCAAAAGCAAATGGAAGAGCACCGAAACTGATGGTTGCCATCATCGATACAAAATATAACTTTGCCTGTAAAATACTTTGATGAACACTGCTGATATACTGATCATAGGCGCCGGTGCTGCCGGACTGATGGCTGCCCGCGAACTGGCTAATTCCGGTAAAAAAGTAATCGTACTGGAAGCTGATAACCGTATTGGCGGCCGGATCCACACACAACTGGATGCCATTACCGGAAAACATATAGAGCTGGGGGCGGAGTTTGTACACGGCGATCTGCCGGTTACCCTTGGTTTGCTAAACGAGGCGGGAATTAAATACCGTTCCGCTTCGGGAGAAATGGTGCAATATGATAAAGGCGCTTTTGTAGAAAATGAATCATTTATTGAGCACTGGGATTTGCTCATCGACAAATTGAACAGCCTGCAGCAGGACATCAGTATCGAGGAATTTATGTCGAAGGAATTTCCCGGCGATAAATACGACCAGATGAGGACCTCGGTACGGCAATTTGTATCGGGTTATGATACCGGTGATCCGCAGAAAGCCAGTTGTTTTGCCTTGCGAAAGGAGTGGCAAAGCGAGGATGACAGCGCGCAGCATCGGGTAGAAGGAGGGTATGTGAGCCTGATGAATTACCTGGCCGGCGAATGCAAAGCAAATGGCGGCGAAATATTGCTGAATAGCATCGTCAAAGATATTTATTGGGAGCCCGGGAAGGTGAGCGCTATCACGGTTGATGGAACAGCTTACCATGCCCAACAGGCGATACTGGCTGTGCCACTTGGTGTTTTGAAAGCAAGCGAAGGGCAAACCGGCGCAATAACTTTTCATCCGCCGCTTAAAGCGTATGCAGAGGCTATACAAGGGATGGGTTTTGGCTCGGTGATCAAAATATTACTGGAGTTTGACGAGGCTTTCTGGTACACCGAAGAAACGGAGGCACGTATTGGCCGGAGTCTTGATAATATAGGCTATCTGCTATCACAGGAAGAAATACCTACCTGGTGGACACAGTTTCCCGAACGCTCCAGCATATTTACCGGTTGGATAGGTGGCCCGGATGCCGAAGCCAAAAAAGAGATGAACGATGAGGACATACTGATGCAGGGTCTGCAATCGGTGGCTAATATTTTCCAGTTAGGGGTAGATGAGCTAAAGCAACGACTTAAAACCTGGCGGGTAATGAACTGGACAGCCAAACCATTTACACTGGGCTCATACGCTTATGATACCGTTAATGCTTCCGCTTGTCGTAACACCCTGAATACCCCGGTTGGTGATACCCTGTTTTTCACAGGCGAATATCTTTACGAAGGTACGGCTATGGGTACCGTGGAGGCAGCTCTGACCAGTGGAAAGGGTGTGGCGGAGATGATATCACAGGTATAAGTTGGTATGGTACAGAAACCCCTTCCTCCCCTTCCCGAGGGAAGGAATCGCACCACCCCGGCTTTTAAAAATTTGGTTCCGGATCTTTAAACTTCAATTCCCTCCCTCGGGAGGGGCGCGTTTGGCTTGTGTAGTGGGAGGGAGGGGTTTATGCGCCCTGAAAAAAGTGTTACTTAGATTTTTGCGCCTCTTTTAAATAAGCCGCCATATCAGCATAAGCTGCCTTTTCTGTTTCGTTACTGGTTTCAGCTTGCAAGTGTAAAGCCCAGTCAAGCGGTGTGCCGTCATATATAGTATCGGGTATGTCGAGCCGGGCGCCGGCATCTACCAATAATTTCACCACATCCAGAGAGACAGCGGATACAGCCTGATGCAGGGGTGTTGCATGCGAATGAAAACCCGTACCCTGCTCAGGATAGCCATTCGGGTCGGTACCCTTATCCAGCAGGTATTTCACCAGATTTGCCTTGCCGTAAAATGCCGCCGCGGTTAAAGCCGTCAGCTTTTCTGCATGGGGCGCGGTGTCCATTAAACGGTCGGTATCTGCTTTGCGGTCCAGTAGCATGGCAGATGCCAGCGAAATTTCGCCGCCACGGTTAATTAAATGTTGGGCTGCCTCGATATTACCATGCGCGATAGCGCCCATACCGCCACCGGGGGTGGCTCCGGCGTCGATCAGCAGATCCATCATCACTATCTGCACACCACATTCCCGCGGGATCCGCCCGGTAGCCACCAGGCCGAGTGTATAATCTACCTGTTGCTGATACGTATCCGGCGCTTCACGCTTTACTGCGTCGATCAAAAAACGGGTGATCTCCACAATGTTAAGCGGCAATTTTGGGTTGCGGATAGGGTTATCGGCCACAAACCAAATGAGGTATGGATCTTTAAAATAACCTTCCTCATTGGGCGTAATCAGGCGGTCACGCAACAGGGTTTTGTATTGACTTACCAGCTCCTGCAATTCATCCAGTCTGCCAGCATCCAAAGCATTTGCAGCTTGTAAAAATATAGGGTTGCTGATGTCGGTGGTTTCCATCGTATGGTTGGTTTAAAACAAATTTCCTGAAATAGTTTGGGATAAGCAATACGACTTTTGTGACGTTGATCGCTTGGTTAAAAATCATCGTACAGAAACCCCTTCCTCCCCTTCCCGAGGGAAGGAATCGCACTGGCCCTGACTTTTAAAATTTGGTTCAAGATCTTTAAATTTCAATTCCCTCCCCACGGGAGGGGCGCGTTTGGATAGTGCGATGGCAGGGAGGGGTTTATACGCCAGGTGTAAATTGGCATGGATGTAGACGAATTGTAGATGACCGGTAGATATTCTGTAGCCAGCTGAAACTTGCCGGCTGTTTTTATGCGCTGTAGTTTTACAAAGGGCAATTCTAACAAAAAAACACGGCTATGAAATACGATTTTGATATTGACAATTTCAGCAGGATCATTAATTCCGACGCTGTTCCTGCGCACGACGATAATGGACTGGATCTTGAATTCGGTAGTACGGAGATTAATATAAAGAAGCCATATATCGATGCTGACGGTGAGGGTATGGGCAACAGTATTTTTATTCTGCACGATAACGGTCTGAATGTTTACATGCGGATAGAAGCCGGTTTTTTGTTTACTTTTTACAGGGAGAATGAAAACGAAGGTTTTAAAAAGCTCGAAGCCAGCAGTCCGGACGACATCAAAAAATTTACCTGGCAGACCTGGACAGGGATCGTCGATTATATAGAAAACGTGGATGCCGGGCGGATCACACTTCATGATTTTCAAAAGCAGTTTGGGATATATGGCATTCCTTATGATCTGGAAAAATTATTTGAATTTGAAAGCAAGTATGGGGGAGGGAGCTATGCGGATAGTTTTTACCTGAGTGTGATTGATAAGGTTGGATTAAACACTTATTCGGGCGAAGAAAGTTTCCTGCATTCGTTTATAGAGTTTGCCACAGCAACGGCCGGTGGAAGCACCTATGCCATTTGGGTAATTAATGAAAACCTGGACAAATGCCCGGTGGTGGTTTTTGGCGATGAAGGCGGGATACATCTGGTAGCAAAAAATACGGAAGATCTGATCAGGCTGCTGGGTTATGATGTGGAGATTACCATAGATTGGAGTTCTGCCTATTTTTATAAGGGCAAGGAACACGAAGATGAGAGCGAAAACCGGGAGGCATTTTTAACCTGGTCAAAAGCAAACTTTGGACTGGAGCCTATACAAACAGATGCAGAAGCAGCGCTTGTTATACAAGCCGCCAATGATCAGTATGCCGATAGTCTGTATGATTTTTTGTTGAAATACGATATTGATGCTGAGGAGGGTTTTGAAGCGGTACAGGAACACCGGAGTTTTGAAGCATTTGAAAAGAATTTCCGGGGGAGAGAAATACCACAGGAATTGGTTTTGCTATTTGATTTTCAGCAAGAGCACGCCAATTATGCACAATATTTTCTGCTGAGAGGATATGATCCATCTGTCTTGAAAACATGGAACCAGAGCAATGCGTTTATAAGCGCGCTTATACCTTTTGCCCGGGCCACCAGCTTTGGTGCATTATATGCCCTGTGGGATGAGGGACTGGGAAAAGAAACCAGGGATATGCCTGTAATTGTACTGGACAAAGAGAACGGAATTGATGTTGTAGCCGAGAATGCATTGCAGCTCCTGCGCCTGCTTACATATGATATAGAACCCGTATTGGATGGTGAGTGTGTTAAGCTCAGCAATGATAGGGACAGCTATGCACCGAGTAATCATATAGAAGCCTATATGGCCTGGCTACACGATAATTTTGCTGCAGAGCCTACAGAAGAACCTTATGAAGAAATTATAGACCCAGCCCAGGAAAAATTTACTGATCTGTTTTGGCAATGGGAAAAAGAACTGGCTGGTAAGGGGTAAAAAACATCGTACAGAAACCCCTTCCTCCCCTTCCCGAGGGAAGGAATCGCACTGGGCTGGGCATTTAAAGCTTCAGTTATTTTTCAATTCTGCAGTTGCTCGGCTCCAGCCGAGTAACCTATATTACCCGGCCTCCGGCCGCTGCCGGAAACTCGCAGGCCAGAGGCCTGAAAATAATCATCACTCGGCTGGAGCCGAGCGACTGCATCAAGCATCGATTAACATACATGTATTTACGCCCCAAACTGCCGCAAATGATGGTCGGTATGTTTATAAGCCATATATCCGATTTGCTCTTCGGTCATGCTGCCAAAAAAGGGGTGTACAAAACCTGGGTTGGAAAAATGAACGTAATCCTCGATTTTAGAAATCCATTCTGTCCGCTCCGATACCATATCGCCATTGCTGGTAATTCTAAGTTCCGGAAGCGTAGGGGTGTTCTTCGCCAGGGGCGATTCATCTTTCATTATCCTGCGCAAAGCCATTTTGCCAAACAGGCGACCGATAAATGCTTGCTTGTACTTTTGCTTGCCCTGCATCATATCTTCCCAAAGGCTGCAATGCTTTACCATCTGGTACACATTCATTTTGCCCCACTGCGCATGGCTATCAGCATTTAATGAATTCACCCTGCCGATGAGTTCATCTTTTGTTTCCTGGTCGAAGATTGACTTCATAGGTTAGGATTCAATTTGTGCTAATGAAAACCAATTGCCAGAGTCGTCTGTAAATAAGGCCTCATAGCCATAAAACTCTTTTGTGGGTGCTTTTTTGAACACTACGCCTTTTGCTGATAATTCTTCGTATGTGGCCAGCAGGTCGTGGCAGGTAAATACAGCTGCTCCGAAGGTCCCTTTTTTGATCAGGTGGGTCATGGTGCCTACTGTTTCTTTGTCGAACATACCACCTTCAGCAACCAGGAACAGGGTTATTTCCAATTCCGGTTGTTCGGGCGGGGTTACGGTAAGCCATCGGGCGCCTTCGCCCATGGGGGCATCGGTATGTACTTTAAAACCCAGTTTGTTTACATAAAAATCGTATGCACTGGTCTGATCCAGGACATAAATGCACATGTGCGTTACTTTGGTGATCATTTTTTGTAGGTGTTGGTTAGCAGCACAAACATGAGCAATCAATCACAGTAATACCTCTTGAAAATTGCTATTTTTTGATGTAACCATGAGATTCTGCAAAGCAATTTGGAACTACCGACAGCGGGTTGATGCGGATGGCCTGTTGCTTTGTTTTTTGATCATTTTGAAATGCCGATGGCGTTTTGCCCACTATTTTTTTGAATACCGCCGTGAATGATGTTGGGCTGTCAAAACCTATCATTAAACAAACATCTGTGATGGACCTCCCCTCTGTTAATAACAATTGGGCATTGTCTATTCTCACTTTGGTGAGGTAATGATGAGGCGTTTTGCCGTATATGGATTTAAAAAGCCTGATGAAGTGATATTTTGAAAAGCAAGCTTCATCGGCTATGTTGGAAACGTCGATATTTTCAGAGAAATGATTGTCGATGAATAGTTTTGCCTGTACTATTCGTTTGTACAAATACATTTTCTGGTATTGTTCCATTGGGGTTTAAAATTCTAAACACTAAGATCGAAATTCTAAATCTTAAAATCGAAACTCTAAATTCTAAAAACTAAGTTCTAAGCTCTAAATTTTTCTGAATCAGAGTTCTAAATCCGAAACGGCGAAGCCTTCTTGAACACCGTTTTTAGCGCATGTCTTGAGCGGGTGCTTGTTGGGTAGATGACTTGTGCTTGTTCGGAAGTCACAAGTCAGCTATTGCCCTCAAACCCAAAACAGAAGACTTGCGCCAAGAGGGGAATTTGATGTAGAGACACATCACATGTGTCTCCCAGTAACGCAAGCAGTTTTATAGCCCTTGAAAGACGCATGTGATGCGTCTCTACTAAGATCTTAAAACCGAGGTTTTAAATCCAAAATCGAACATCCGATATCCGAAATCAAGATGCTTTCCAGTAGTTGCCCGATACGATGATCATATCCAGCATTTTAATGCTGTTATCGTAATAGTCGTAGTCCTTGAGTTTAAAGGCCACCAGGTAATCCCACAGTTTATTGAGCCATTGCTGATTAGTTTGATCAACCGTGGCCGATACAGCAAAAGGTGCTATAAAGCTAAGTGCCTCAAAATACCGTCCTTTGATATCATTGCCCGCTAGTGTATATCCCGCCGAAATATTATCGGGGTTACCGCTGGTGGTTGCACGGATCCAATGGTTTATTTTATCGGCGAAAGTCTTTGCCCGTCTATCACCATATAGCAAATAATCGCTGGCAATGCGCCAGGGTACGCGGCAGGCATTGTAATTATAAGAGCCATCGTATGGCGATTCGAGGTAATTACGCTGAGCCGGATGTGGATTTTTATGAACGCTGCGGATAAAATCGGGCACCAGGCCCGCATCGGGGCTGTATTGGACCTGCATGGCCGCAAAGAGGCGATAAGTATTATCGGTTACTGATTTCCATTTACCATTATGTAAAGTGGCTTCAAAGGCCTTAAAATGGCTCGGCATAAAGTCGGATGAGCGGGTGTCAAAATAATCGGCACTATCATATTCAATGGCGTCGCTCAGCAAAATGGAATGAGTTTTCTGGTTGATCTCATGTTGCATAATAGCCGCGATGATGCCCTGGGCTTCGTGCAGGTAATTGATGCTCCCGGTATTGCCCCATTGTTTGGCAGCCAGCAACAGGGAATAGGCAATGTCCATATCGCCATCGGTAGCGGTGCTGTGGTCAAGATCTTTGCAGCCTTTTACCTGTGCCCAGGCCATCAGGTAGGGTGATGTTTTGGCAGGATGGGCCTTGTAATATTGATAAAGACCGTTGAAAGTATTTTGAGCGGTTTTGTCGTAACCGGCCATCAGTACGGTGATGATCATACCATAACCCTGACCTTCGGATACACACTCCTTGCCCTTTCTTTCAAACCAGATGTAATATTGACCAGGGGTACAGCCGGGTTTTACATAGCGCTTTTTCCATTGGTCGTAAAATACTTCTACCTGTTTATCCAGTTGTTGCTGGGGTAGGTGATTAGGTTTGATGGTGCCTTTGGTGTAGGGATAATGCTGAGGGAAGGGTTTGGTCGGTTGACTCACCCGACCATCGCTGCGCTCGGTCACCCTCTCTACGCCGAAGGCGTAAAGAGGGGATTTGAAGATCAGCATCAGCAGAAAGAAAAACAGGTAAATTCCGTACCCTCTATGCCGCAAAGCGGGAGAGAGGGGCGTCCAGCGGAGCGCAGACGGGGTGAGTCGTCTGCGTGTTATATTAAACCACCTGTTCCAATAATTCTTCAAAATGTTCTTCTTCCATGCACATTTGGTTCTGGGCAAAATACACTTTTAAGCAAGCCAGGAAATTTTGTATCACCGGGTTATCCTTGCAGGTGGCGGCATACCAGGTTCTTTTGGCTACGCTGTGGTGCAGGGGTTTGGCTACTACATTTCTGTTGGCCAGGTAAGGTTTTACTATCCAATCGGCCATTACACTGATACCCAGGCCTGCGTTTACCATTTCAATGGTGGCATCGGTGTAGTGGATGCGGTTTAATGTTTTGGGCTTTACATGCTGCTCCTGGATCAGGGTTTCAATCAATGGGGTGTCCTGGTAGCTGGGGTCGTAAAGGGCCAGTATCAGGTCCTGATCCTGAAAATCACTGATATTGATCACATCTTTACTCGCCAGCGGATGATCTGCTGGTAATATGACATTCAGGCGGTCTTCGAAAATAGCCTCGTAAGTTATTTTGGTATTAATCATTTGGGTGCGCACAATACCCAGGTCCAGATCACCGCGCATCAAATATTCCAGCGGACGGCGGGTAGCGTCTGACACGATGTTGATATGAATATCGGGCCATTGGCTTTTAAAATCCTTAATAACACCGGGCAGCCAGTGGTAAGCCGTATAGCACTGCATACTGATATTGAGCTTGCCGGTTTTACCGTTCTTATAGTTGCGGATATCCTCTTCCATGGAGCGTATTTCGGCGATGATCTTCTCAGAACTGCGCAAAAAGCGGTAGCCAATCTCAGACAAATGTAATTTTTTGCCTTCGCGGTGAAAAACTTCGATATCCAACTCTTTTTCCAGTTCCTTTAACTGGTGGCTCAGGGCCGATTGGGTGAGGTGCAATGTTTCGGCTGCTTTAGTTAAAGTACCCTCTTTTGATATGGTATCAACTAAGCGGAAATGGTGGAGTGCTATATTCATTATGAATTTTACTAATGATTATGACAAAATTAATTCATTTTTTTCATACATCCTATAGGCCTACCTTTGCCGTGTATAAAATACACGTTATGTATAAGCTACCTTCAAAACAACTACTTCTGTTTTTAGGTGTTTTATTTGTCTTCCAGGCTCAGGCTCAGCAAAAAGTTTTAAACATCAAAGATGCTGAACAAATGGCACTCGCTAATTACGGTACCATCAAATCCAAAGCTAATCAGTTAAACGCTGCTAAGGCATTTCTAAAAGAAACACGTACAGAATATTTACCAGATGTAAGCATCTCGGCACAACAAGACTACGGAACGGCCAACGGTCAAAACGGACCTTTGTATGGTTACCGTGGTTTATCCGTAGCATCATCGGGCCCGGCCCAGGCCAATCAAAACTGGAACGCGGCATTCGGCTCCTTGTATTTAAGTAACGTAAGCTGGGACTTTTTCAGCTTTGGCAAATCGCATGAGCGCATTAAAGTACAAAAGAACATCGTTAACCGTGAAGAGACCGACCTGGCACAGGAGCAGTTTCAACACGAAGTTCGCGTGGCCAGCACCTATTTAAATTTACTGGCAGCCCAGCAATTGGCAAAAGCTCAGCAGGATAATCTGAACCGCGCCATGGATCTGCAAAAGGTGGTGGTTGCCCGCGTAAAGAATGGACTGAATCCGGGTGTTGATTCGGCTTTGGCTAACGCAGAAGTATCCAATGCGAAGATCTCGCTGACCAATACGCAGCAAACTGTTCAGGATCAGAGCAACCAGCTTTCGGTTTACCTGGGTATCCCTGCGCAGGACTTTTTATTGGATAGCGCTTTTGTTACCAAGCTGCCCACCACACTGGATGCTTTAAGTGCGGTGCAACTGGCAGACCACCCACAATTACGCTACCTGCAAAACCGCATTGGCGTAAGCGACGAACAGGCCAAGTATCTAAAAACTTTCAGCTATCCTACATTTACCTTGTTTGGCGTATACCAGGGCAGGGGCTCTGGCTTTAATTATGATTATACTACCAATCCTAACAGCGTTAACAGCAGTTACGGAGCGGGTGCCAATCCAACCCGGTACAATTACCTGTTTGGCGTGGCCATGGTTTGGAACATTACCAGCCCGTTCCGGGTGCATTATCAGGTACAATCGCAAAAGTATACCTCAGAGCAGTTTAAAAATGATTACGACCTGGTGGAGCAGCAACTGACAGCACAGCTGGCACTGGCGCAAACCCGTATCGGTAACTCCTTGAAAAATTACCGCGAGGTACCGGTTGAGGTTTCGGCCGCGAGCGATGCGTATAAGCAGAAATATACCTTGTATAAAAACGGACTGGCCAACATTGTTGATTTTACCCAGGCCCTTTATACACTGAACCGTGCCGAGGTTGACCGCTACATTGCCTTAAACAATGTATGGCAGGCCTTGCTGTTTAAATCGGCAGCCACAGGCGATTTCGGCATATTCATTAATAATTTTTAATAACAGTAATACACATTTATAATGGGAATGATCAAAGGGGCGCTACAAAAACCAATCACCATATTGGTTATAGTTGCCGGACTGTTTTTTTTCGGGATCAATGCGGTACGTACTATCAAGATAGATATCTTTCCTGATCTTAACCTGCCGGTTATCTATATATCCCACCCTTACGGAGGTTTTACCCCCGATCAGATGGAGGCTTATTTTGGTAAGCAGTATGTGAACCTGTTGCTTTTTGTTTCGGGCGTTAAAACCATCGAAACCAAAAACGTACAAGGTTTAACACTGATAAAAGTTACTTTTTACGAAGGTACTAATATGGCACAGGCCGCGGCGGAGGTCACGGCGTTCACCAACAGGGCCCAGTCGGCATTCCCGCAGGGCTCGCAGCCTCCGTTTATTTTGAGGTTTGATGCCTCCACGTTACCCGTTGGTCAGTTGGTGCTCAGTAGTCCCACCCGATCCAACAACGAGTTGCTTGATTTCGCCCTGGTTTACATCAGGTCGGCATTTACATCAGTTCCCGGTCTGGTAGCACCGGCTCCTTTTGGCGGTAACCAGCGTACTGTGGTGATCAAGGTTGACCCCGGATTGTTACGTTCGCATAACTTAACGCCCGACCAGATCGTGGCTGCTTTGCGCGAAAACAACCAGAACACGCCGGCAGGTAACGTACGTATAGGCGACTATAACTACCTGGCACCGGCAAATACCACTATCAAAAAGATTCCTGATTTTGGTAATATCCCATTATACAAAAATGGTGTACAAACAGTTTTTTTACATGATGTAGCTACCGTTGAAGACGGTGCGGATATCACCAACGGTTATGCGCTGATCAACGGTAAACGTTCGGTTTATCTGCCTATTACCAAATCGGCCACAGCCTCAACCTGGGATGTGGTTCAGAATTTGAAGAAAGCGCTTCCCCGTTTCCAGGCTTTGGTGCCGGATGACGTGAAATTGTCGTTCGTGTTTGACCAGTCGGTTTATGTAATTAACGCGGTGAAGAGTTTGGCCGAAGAAGGTGCCATAGGTGCGGTACTCACCGGTTTAATGGTATTGCTGTTCCTGGGCGATAAACGTGGTGCGCTCATCGTAATATTAACTATTCCAACCTGTATTATATCAGCTATATTTTTCCTTTCGCTTTTTGGACAAACGATCAATATCATGACGCTGAGCGGTTTGTCGCTGGCTATTGGTATCCTGGTGGATGAGTCGACGGTGACGATCGAGAACATACACCAGCACTTTGATATGGGTAAACCAAAAGCCCTGGCTATATGGGATGCCTGTAAGGAGATCGCTTTCCCTAAATTGTTGATCTTGTTTTGTATCCTGGCGGTGTTTGCACCGGCCTTTACCATGAAAGGTATCCCTGGAGCCTTGTTCCTGCCGTTGGCATTAGCCATTGGTTTCTCCATGATCGTTTCTTACTTCCTGGCGCAAACCTTTGTACCTATCATGGCTAACTGGATCATGGTGAACAAACACGAAGATCACAGCCATGCAGATGGTTTTGCTTTGGAAGATGAAGGCGAACCATGGGAACAAAAAGAAAAAGCCATGAAAAGGGCTTTGGAGCATACCGGTAAAGAAGTAACCCGCTTTGACAAGTTCAGGGATAGCTTTATGCGCCTGATGGACAGGATGATGCCCAACCGGAAAATCCTGGTAACTGTTTACGTTATCGTAGCCTTTGGTTTAGCCTTCCTGCTCTTTAATATTATCGGTCGCGATGTATTGCCTAAAGTAAACTCCGGAACTTTCCAGGTACGTTTACGTGCACCGGATGGTACCCGTTTGGAGCGTACTGAGATAGAAGTGGTGAAAGCGCAGCATATATTAGGTAACATAGTTGGTAAAAACCACATTGCTATTACCTCTACGATGGTAGGTACGCACCCGTCATCGTTCTCCACCAACCCGATATATATGTTCATGGCTGGTCCGCAGGAAGCGGTTATGCAGGTGAGTTTAACAGAAGATTATAAAGTGAACCTGGACGATCTGAAAGAAAAATTCAGGGATTCGATAGCGCAGAGAATGCCTGGTATCAAGATTTCATTTGAGCCGATAGAGCTGACTGACAAGATATTGAGTCAGGGATCCCCTACACCGATAGAGGTTACTCTGGCTGGTAAAAACAAAAAACAGAACCAGGAATATGCCTTCAAGGTGCTGGATAAATTAAAACAGATCAAATATCTACGCGATGCGCAGATAGGCCAATCATTTAACTATCCATCGTTAGATATTACTATCGACAGGCAAAGGGCGGCGCAACTGGGTGTGGGTTTAAATGATATTTCCCGCTCGTTGATCGCTTCTACCTCATCATCAAGGTTTACCGAAAAAAATAACTGGATCGATGAACGTGCCGGCTTAAGCTACCTGGTACAGGTACAGATACCTGAATATCAAATGGCAAGCCTGAATGATGTAAAGGAGATCCCGATTTTAGCCAATCAGTCAAGACCAACACTGGGTGATGTAGCCGATGTAAAAACCGGCATAGCTAATGGCGAAGATGATAATATTGGCGCCATACCAACCATGTCTGTTACAGCCAACATCAATAAAAAAGATTTAGGCACGGCTACACATGATGTACAGGAAGCTATTAAATCAATTGGTAAATTACCACACGGATTAACGATTGACATGCGCGGCCTGAGCCAAACACTAACCGATACATTGGATAGTTTACAATCAGGTTTATTGGTAGCCATTGCCGTAATATTCCTGATGCTGGCAGCCAACTTCCAGTCGTTCAAAATGTCGTTAGTTGTTTTATCAACGGTGCCGGCTGTATTGTTCGGATCATTATTCTTAGTTAAATTAACCGGGGCGACACTCAACCTGCAATCGTACATGGGTATGATCATGTCGGTAGGTGTATCCATATCCAACGCGGTGTTATTGATAACCAACGCCGAAGAGTTACGTAAACATAACGGCGACGCGTTGAAAGCCGCCCGCGAAGCAGTTGCCCTGCGTTTACGCCCTATATTAATGACCAGTTTGGCCATGGTTGTAGGTATGATCCCGATGGCATCTGGCCTGGGAGAGGGTGGTGATCAGACATCGCCGCTTGGCCGCGCGGTTATTGGCGGACTTATTGCTTCAACATTTGCAGCCCTGTTAATATTACCATTGGTTTTTGCCTGGGTACAAGGTAATGCCAGCACACAATCAGTATCATTAGACCCAGAAGATAAAGAAAGTAAATTTTATGTCCCTTTGCATCATCATGAAAAAGCTTAAAAATAGATCCATCATTATGCTTGCCGTATTAGCGGTAGCTATAAGTTTCCTGAGTGCCTGTCATTCAGAGGAAAAAGAAAAAGAAAGCGCCGAAGAACAGCAGCAGGAAGCGGTGGAAACCCCATCGGTTGAGCTGGTTGCGGTTAAAAAAGGAAAGCTGAGCGGCTCGGTTACTATTCCCGGCGAACTGATCCCTTACCAACAGGTTGACCTGTACGCTAAGGTGAATAGTTATGTGAAAAAGCTGCTGGTTGATATCGGTTCCGAAGTTCACCAGGGACAATTACTGGGTGTTTTAGAAGCACCGGAGATCAACTCGCAATTAGCGGGAGCACAATCCAGAATAAAACAACAGGAAGCTATTTACTATGCCAGCAAAGCTACTTATGACCGGTTAGTAAGCACCAGCAAAACTCCCGGTACCGTATCTCAAAACGATTTGGAACAGGCTGAGGCCAAGAAAAACTCTGATCTGGCTAACGTAGAAGCTGCAAAATCATCTTATAAGGAAGTTGCCGCCAACCTGGCTTACCTGGAAATACGCGCTCCGTTTGATGGGGTGATCAGCAGTCGTAATGTAAACCTGGGTGCCTATGTAGGTCCGGGTGGTAAAAGTACCGATCCGCTGTTTACGCTGCAGGATCAGAAAAGGCTGCGTTTGGTAGTATCTATACCAGAAAGTTCTACAGGTTCATTGAGCAATAAAAGTGAAGTGGATTTTACTGTAAAAGCATTACCCAATCAAAAATTTACCGCACAGGTGAAACGTTTGGCTGGCGCTTTGGATGAAAAATTGAGAGCTGAGCGTTTGGAAATGGACGTATACAATAAAGATAAAAAGCTTTTGCCGCACATGTTTGCCGAAGTGAGCGTACCATTGCCTGGTGGCGATAGCGCTTACGTAGTACCAAAAACGGCCGTTTACACTTCAACCGAAAAGGTGTTTGTAATTAAGGTGGTAAATCACAAAGCAATATGGGTTGACGCCAAAAAAGGCTTAACATCGGGCGATATGATGGAAGTTTACGGTGACATTAAACCAGATGACAAACTGGTAAAAGTAGCCTCAGACGAGATCAGAAACGGATCAACAGTAAAAGATAAATAATTAGTTGATAGGATAAGGATTGAGTTAATTCAGTTGACTGATTACTTTTGTTTGCATCCCGCTTTGCTGTAGGCAAGGTGGGATGTTTTTTTGTAATAGTGATTAAAGCGAGTGTCATTTCGAACGAGCAGTAAGGGGTAATGCGAGTGGGGGCGAGGAGAAATCTTTTACGAGCGACAAGCCGTAATGCATGGCGCAAAAGATTTTTCGCTATCGCTCAAGAGATAGTTTCTCCTCACCCCAACGTTTGATTCCACCCCGCTGTTCGTTCGAAATGACATGTGTTTTATAAAACCGCTTTTACTTCTGCAAGGCTTGCAGCATTTTAACACCAATGGCATCAGTACTTTCGGCTGAGTTGGAAAGTATCACTACTGCCAGGTTCTTTTGCGCGTTAAAAGCCAGGAAACTGCTGCTGCCGTAAGTGCCGCCGTTATGAAAGTAATACTCTACACCATCAACAATAATAATATGCCAGGCCAGGCCCATTTTGGCATCTTTGCTGAAGGTGATCTGGTGGGTTAGCTCCAAAGCTTTTCCGAGCTTGTCAGGAGCTGGTGACATGTTAGCCTTTGCATATACCAGCAGATCATTTACCGATGAATGCAGGGCTCCGCAGGGGGCTAAAACGTCAAAATCCCAGGCAGGGGTAGCCTCGCCGGTAGCATTATAAACCGTAGCGAAATTGCTGAGTCGTGCCGGGCTTAGTTGCTGGGTAGTACTTGACATTACTAAAGGGCGGCAGATGATCTCGAGTACCATTTGCTCAAATGTTTTACCGCTCACTTTCGATAGGATAGATCCGAGCAGCCCTACACCTAAATTGGAGTAATCATATCTTTCGCCGGTTGGGTTGTTCAGCTTACATGTTTTCAGATAGGCGAATAACTGCTGTTTGGTATAATCTTTATAGGGATTAAGTTCATCAGTCGCCTGAGCCTCCAGGTTGTCAGGGATACGGGCCAAACCCGATGTATGATTGCTTAATGATTGAAGTGTGATCAGCTTTAATTCGGGGTTTTTGGCGACAGAATCGGGCAGGTATTTGGTAACGGGATCGCTGAGTTTTACTTTTCCCTCATTTACATAATAAGCCAGCAATGTGGCGGTAAATGTTTTGGTGATCGATCCTATCTCAAAAATGGTATGGAGCGTAGGCAGTTGCTTGTTGCCTTTGGTTGTTTCGCCATAGTTGTAAGTGGTTATTTTACCATCTTTTAAAACGCCTACACTCAAGCCTACGGTATTGGCTTTTTGAATGTATGGGCGTACAACAGATTCGATCACTTTATCCATGGGGGTTAATAGCTTATTGGTTGAGGCAGCCTGACCCAGTTTATCAGCGGTTACCTGGGTAAATGGTTGAAACAGGAAAAGATCAAGTTTATTGTCCTGATCAAGACTCATTTGCAGTTGTAAAGTAACCGCACCAAATATCAGTTTATACGTACTTACTTTATTATTGACGAAACTAACGAGGGACGAACCTTTAATATCGCCCAGCGGGAAAAGCTGTTGATTGGCCACCGAGCGGAAACCTTCCGGCGTTAAAGTTCTTTTGAATAATTCGCCACCAAGCGCGTAAAGCGAGTCTGCTTTTTGGGTATTGAAATACTTTTGAACCAGCGCAAACACCGAATCCGTTTTTACCTGCTGGCGGCTTTGGGCATGAGCTGGTGCCAAGTAAAATACAGGGGAGAGGAAAAGGCATAAACAGCAAAGATTCTTAAACTTTATCATTTTAGTTTGATTATCAACGCTGATAACAAGCGTTGTTATATAAATGGGGTTAAGAAAATTGAACCTTTATTTTGCCTCTTATTGATCATTACGGCGTTTGCCCGGCCAGCAGGTACAGCACCGCCATACGCACGGCTACACCATTCTCTACCTGGTCAAGGATGATGGATTGCTTGCTGTCGGCCACATCGCTGGTGATCTCTACGCCACGGTTGATAGGGCCGGGATGCATTACGGTGATCTCTTTATCCAGCGAATCGAGGATGGTTTTATTGAGGCCAAAGAGCATGGTATATTCCCGCAGGGAAGGGAAATATTTAATGTCCTGGCGTTCCAGCTGTATGCGTAACATATTGGCCACATCGCACCAGTTAAGGGCTTTGATCAGGTTATGTTCAACTTTAACACCCAGGGAGCCAATGTATTTAGGGATCAGCGTGGTCGGGCCGCAAACCATTACCTCGGCACCCAATTGTTTGAGGCAGAGGATGTTGGAAAGCGCCACCCGCGAGTGCAGTATATCACCCACGATCACTACTTTTTTACCGGCTACATCACCGTATTTTTCGCGGATAGAGAAGGCATCCAGCAGGGCCTGGGTAGGGTGCTCATGAGCGCCGTCGCCGGCGTTTACGATCTGCGCCTTTACGTGTTTAGACAGGAAGATGCCCGCGCCGGCATAAGGGTGGCGCATCACCACCATATCTACCTTCATGGCCAGGATGTTGTTTACGGTGTCAATCAGTGTTTCGCCTTTACTTACCGATGATGAGGAGGCAGCGAAGTTAACCACATCCGCCGAAAGGCGTTTCTCGGCCAACTCAAACGATAAGCGTGTGCGGGTAGAGTTTTCGAAAAATATATTGGCAATGGTTACATCACGCAACGAAGGCACTTTCTTGATCGGCCGGTTCAAAACCGATTTAAAAGTATCGGCAGTTTCAAATATCAGTTCGATATCTGCCCGGTTCAAATCTTTTATGCCTAATAAATGCCTTGTGCTTAGTCCTGCCATGATTTTTTATTTCGGATTTTTTATCCTTCCCGTCATTGCGAGGTACGAAGCAATCCCCAATTTACAGAGCGGCCCTGTATAGTATAGAGATTGCTTCGTTCCTCGCAATGACGCTTTATAATATGTACTATCTATAATTAGTCTTGCGCTTCCGATACCAGCACAATTTTATCTTCGCCGTCGGTATCTTTCCAGCTTACTACTACTTTTTGCGATGCGATGGAATCCACTTCTATCCCTACATAATCGGCCGATACCGGTATATGACGCGAATAACGGCGATCGACCAACGCCAGCAATTCCACTTTTTCCGGGCGACCAAAAGCCTGCATGGCATCCATGGCTGCACGAATGGTTCTGCCTGTCCAGAGCACATCATCCATCATGATCACTTTTTTACCTTCAATAATAAAATCTATCTTGGTTTGATTAGGTACCAGTTGCGATTCGCGCCTGCGAAAATCGTCGCGGTAAAAGGTAATGTCCAGGTCGCCCTGTAAAATGGTTTTGCCGGGTAATATTTTTCTTAGTTCTTCGGCTACACGTTTGGCCAGGTATATGCCCCGGGGTTGGATACCAATGAGTACCGATCCTGAAAAATCATCGTGATTTTCAATCAACTGGCGACATAAACGTTGTATGGTGATCTGAAACTTTTGTCCGTCGAGCAGTGTAAGATTTTGCATCGTATGGGTGGATTTGGGCAAAAATAGTAAATAGTTTTGAGTTTTGGGTGATGAGTTTTAAAAGCGAGCCTTGCAAGTTCAAGTCTTATTGCTGATCGTATTCAATAATTTTAATCAACAGGGCATTAGAAATTACATTTAGTAGAACAGAAAAAGGAAAATAAGAGCCAGAGCAAACCCCGAAATAATCAAAGCAAATAGTCGGGCTTTTTTTTGTGCTTTGGAATAGGTCTTCCATAGATACATGGTCCGGGTTATAATACCTGCATAAAAAACTATTGGGGCTAATAAACATACTATAAGCAGTGCTTTGGATATTGTGTAGGGTATTACATAATGGTTAAAATTAATAGCGAACAAGAAAATACTTACAAAAAAAGATGCCAGCACTACTGTAACGCAGAGTTTTGGTGAGAATAGGGTTGTAATTAGATTTTTCATTTATCCGGCAGATAACTTTTTAAGCGCGGCCATGGCTGTGTCTGCATCTTCTTTTGCCACAAAAATATGATCATGATAATAAGCGGCCAAAACATTACAACTGATGCCTTCCTGCGCCAGGGCTGTGGCAAATGCGGCGGTTAGTCCAGTGGCCGCTAATGATGAATGTACTGTGAGTGTTATCCAGGCAGCAGTGTAGCTATACTCCAGTTGAAGCTGATCGGCGATCTCTTTTTTGAGGATAAGTGTAAAACCTTCCGCCTCTTTAAAAAGACCTAAAATATGGGCTGTATCGATGGAATGGAGAGATGATACGGTACAATAAACATAATCGCCTTTATTTAATACGGGTGTCATGTTTTTAAGTAGGGTACTGAGGTTGGTTTCACCGGTCATGATATAAACTATTTTATATGGTTAATATGGATACCAATCCATTTGATCGGCTGTTAAAGCTGTTTTCATCCAATGTTCAAAAGATGAATATTCTTTATTGTAAGGATAATTATCATACAATTGAGAAGTATTCCAGGTAAGATGCACCATATAAACCTTATTGTCCGTCATGTCGATGAATAATGTATCATTATTATCATGTCGTCTCATTACCAATTCTAAATTTTTAAGTTTATGAAATAGTGGATGATTGCTTGTTACCTCTTTATTTAACTGGGTTAACAAATCAATTTTTTCGTTATCACTTACAGTTTCCCATGGTTTAATACTCAGGTATTTTGCCGGTATGTTTGTAGTAAGCCAAATATTATCACTTGTTTGATAAAATACCGAGCCATCCTCTTCAAGCCATTTAGTATCAATTTCTATCAATATTGGTTGCCCGTGTCTTTTACCGACAGTAACAGCAGTTTCGATATCTGATGACAAATGCACAAATTGCCTTTGCATCACAAGCAGGCCGTTTTCGATAATAGCTTTTATTTTATTGATTGATGTGCCATGGTATAGCAAAGCGGGTGGCTTTACAGCTTTCTCATCTAAAATAACTTCAATAGAATGGCCGTGGGTTGCTCTTATCTTATCGCCAGTCGCACTAAATTCCCATCTTACTTTATCAAATGATCTGCTTAGTTCTTCAATCTCAGAAAATGTAAATACCTGTCCTTTTAAGGTGAGGGCATTTAATAAGTCGGTAATAGCTACCCAGCCAAAATCATCAATAGCAAGGTTCCCGTCTTCGGGATGGTGCCTGAGCCAGTAACTGATGAGTTTACTGGTGTGTTTTGTATCCTTCATAATAATTAAAGGTATAAAAAAAGCCCTTCCGAATAAACGGAAGGGCTTTGTGAGAATATTGCTTCAGTTAAAGCTTATGCTTCTTCTTCAGATCCTTCAGCTTTTTTAGCAGCTGGTGCAGCCTTGCGGGCTTTGTTTTCAGCACCTTCCATTTGCTCTTTTAACTGAGCTAATACGCTAAGATCGCCTAAGGTTGATTTTTCAACTGATTCTTTCACTTTTTTCACCGCATTGCTAGCAGATTTTGCTTCTTTTTTGCGGTTTTCAAATTCCTGTACACGAGCGTCAGCGCGAGCTTCTTCCCAGATACGTGAGTGTGAAATAACGATACGTTTGTTCTCTTTGTTAAATTCAATGATCTTGAATTCAGCGGTTTCCTCAGCTTTTACTGATTTACCATCTTCTTTAACCAGGTGTTTGGTTGGCGCGAAGCCTTCAACACCGTAAGGTAAAGCTACGATAGCACCTTTGTCAGTTACTTTCAATACAGTACCTTCATGAATTGAATCAATGGTAAATACGGTTTCGAAAGTATCCCAAGGGTTTTCTTCCAGCTGTTTGTGACCTAAGCTTAATTTACGGTTCTCGATATCAAGTTCTAAAACAACCACGTCTAATTTTTCACCAACTTTAGTGAATTCGTTAGGGTGATTTACTTTTTTAGACCAAGAAAGATCAGAGATGTGGATTAAGCCGTCGATGCCGTCTTCCAGTTCAACAAACACACCAAAGTTGGTCATGTTTTTAACTGTAGCGATGTGCTGAGTGCCGATAGCGTATTTCTCGCCAGCATTTTGCCATGGATCAGGAGTTAATTGTTTAACACCTAATGACATTTTGCGTTCTTCGCGGTCAAGTGTTAACACTTGTGCTTCGATCTCGTCACCAACTTTCAGGAATTCCTGAGGGTTACGCAGGTTTTGTGACCATGACATTTCTGATACGTGGATCAAACCTTCAACACCAGGGATGATTTCAAGGAATGCGCCGTAATCAGCAACGGTAACAATTTTACCTTTAACTTTTGAACCAACCTGAATATCTTCAGAAAGGCTTTGCCAAGGATGAGGAGTTAATTGTTTTAAGCCCAGAGCAATACGTTTTTTCTCGTCATCAAAGTCAAGCACAACAACGTTGATCTTTTGATCCAATGCCAGAATTTCACGTGGATGCTCGATACGGCCCCAAGATATATCAGTAATGTGCAGTAAACCGTCAACACCACCAAGGTCAATAAATACACCAAAGTCGGTAATGTTTTTAACGGTACCTTCCAATACCTGTCCTTTTTCAAGGCGTGCAACAATTTCTGTTTTTTGGTTTTCCAAATCGTCTTCGATCAGCACTTTGTGCGATACCACTACGTTTTTAAACTCGTGGTTGATCTTAACAACTTTGAATTCCATTGTTTTACCTACGTACACATCGTAATCACGGATAGGTTTGATGTCGATTTGTGAACCTGGTAAGAAGGCTTCAACACCCATGATGTCAACAATTAAACCACCTTTAGTTCTGCTCTTCACAAAACCAGTGATGATCTCATCATTGTCCAAGGCTGAATTAATGCGCTCCCATGATTTTTGAGTTTTTGCACGTTTACGTGAAAGTACTAACTGACCGTTAGCATCTTCCTGTGACTCTACAAATACGTCAACTTTATCACCGATCTTCAGATCAGGTGTATCACGGAATTCTGATACTGAAACTAAACCGTCTGATTTAAATCCTACGTTAAGTACCACATCTTTGTTGTTAACATTAACAACAGTACCGGTGATGATTTCGCCTTTGGTGATAGAGCTGAAAGTTCCATCATACATTTTCTCGAATTTCTCACGGTCGCTATCGGTATAGTTACCAAATTTTTTGTCATCTGCATCCCAGTCGAAATCCGCACTTGGAGTAGCTGCAATTTTTGATTTGATCTCTTCGATAGATATTGAATCAGCTTCTGATTCAATGGTTTCTTTTTCGCCAGATGCGGTAACTGTGTCCAGTTCAGCCTCTTTCGCTTTTAATTCTTTTTCTGCTTCTTGTTTTTTTGCCATTAAATAATTTTTCTCCTTTTCCCAATTTGTTAATTGGGACTGCAAAGGTAGGTATATAATTTTATTAAATAAAAGAATTTTTAAATGTTAATTGCTGATATTTAAGCCTTTTTGACCGAAATAGAGGGTTTTTCTGTGATTTTAAGTTAATCAAACATTAAATAATAGCTTTGTCCTGTTGCATTAATGGTTATTTAACCAATACTTTATGAAACTGCTTCCTCAAAATAACTATCTGAAAGCACTTGTTATCACATTAATTTATGTGGGGTTAGGTACCTTATCTGTATGTTCGGTATATCCTGATGATACCTTTTCTGGTATATGGGTATTGTTTGGCCTTATAATAACATTGCCGGTATTCATAATTAGTTTTGCCTATAGATTTGCAGATGCAAAAGACATTCAACCAGTGTTTATTATCCAAGCAATTATGCTGATACCGACATACCTGTTTGTGAGATTTGTGATCCTTAAGAACAAAAAGAAAGAACTCAAATAGCGATTAGCTTATTGGCTATCTCATCAAATATTGACATGAAATCAGGGAGCAGATAGTCGCGGTAATCGCTCAGTGCTTCATTCATTTGTGCTTCATGCTGCGGAGTAAAAGGGTTTCGCCAAATGCGCATGCAAATACGTTTTAAGGCGTAGGCTATCTGATGTGTTTCGGCGTAGGTGTGCAGGTACTGGCTGCGCTTAAAATCATCGTAGAACCTAAAAAATACACGACTGTCTGGCAATCCCGAAAAATTTAAAAACTCGCTGATCACTGCTGTTTCGCAACCGGCCAGTTGAGCGTAAAAATCATCAACCTGTATTTTACCTGTGGTAAGCAACAGATTATCAATGATTAATTCCAACGCCACATGCCCCAGAAAAAACGGCTTTACCGGCGAACCTTCAATGGCAGGCAGCAATTGCTTTTTTAACTGGTGCGAGTGTGTTGCAAAAAAATCGGATGAGTGAAAATAACGGTCGACTGCCAGGTGTTTATTCCAGCCGGCGATGATGGAATTGATATTTTTATCGGTATGGTGTAGTTTTTCGGGGTGAAGAATGATGTTTTTATCGGCATTTTTTAAAAGATCGGGTAAAACGATACCTAATATATGGTAACAGTTGTTTATATCACGATCAAAGTAATAATGCGATAAAAAATTCATAGGCGCTGTTGTGCAAAATAGTGGCTTTTGTTCAAGGTACAAAAAATAAGTAATTATTTGAAATGGATTTTACCTTTAGTTAACCCTGCTTTGGCGTGATATAGCTATTCGGCTCAGCCAATTATTCTCTTATATTTGCAGCCTTTGAAATATTGAATATGAACTTTGTTGAAGAATTACGCTGGCGCGGTATGCTGCATACCGAAATGCCGGGTACCGAAGAAAAGCTGAGTAAAGGCATGAGTTCGGGATATATAGGATTTGATCCAACTGCCGATTCATTGCACGTGGGTCACTTAACCCAGATCATGACCCTGATCCATTTTCAGCGGGCTGGTCATAAACCGTATGCTTTAGTTGGTGGTGCTACAGGTATGGTTGGCGACCCTTCGGGTAAATCGCAGGAGCGTAATTTACTATCCGAAGATGTTTTGCAGCATAACCTGGAGTCGGTTAAAAAGCAATTGACCCGTTTTCTGGATTTTAACAGCGGTGCCAACAGCGCCGAAATGGTGAATAACTACGACTGGTTCAAGAATTTTACCTTCCTTGATTTTATCCGCGATGTGGGCAAACATATCACGGTTAATTACATGATGGCTAAAGATTCGGTAAAGAAACGCCTGGAAGGCGATACCGGAATGTCATTCACCGAGTTTACCTACCAGTTGGTGCAGGGTTACGACTTTTATTACCTGTGGAAACACCATAACTGTAGTATCCAGATGGGTGGCAGCGACCAATGGGGTAATATTGTTACCGGTACAGAACTTATCCGTCGTAAAGACAGCGGCGAAGCATTTGCCTTAACTACCAACCTGATCAAAAAGGCTGATGGTACCAAATTCGGTAAAACCGAAAGCGGTGCGGTTTGGCTGGATGCCGAGCGCACATCGCCATATCAATTTTACCAGTTCTGGTTAAATACTACCGATGTTGACGCGAAAGCGTATATCCGCATATTTACCCTGTTTGAACGCGATGCAATTGAGGCTTTGGAAGTGGAGCACGATGCAGCGCCACATACCCGGATATTACAAAAAGCGCTGGCAAAAGATATCACCATACGCGTACATGGCGAAGCGGAATATGAAAAAGCCATTAAATCATCCGAGTTTTTATTTGGTAACGTAGGTATTGAGTTTTTAAATGAACTAAATGATACTGAGGTGCTAGGCCTGTTTGCTGGTGTACCTAATTTTACCATCGCTTTAACCGAGCTACAGCAAGGTATTAATGTTAGCGATCTGCTGGCCGTTAAAACAGCGATATTCCCTTCAAAAGGCGAGGCCAAAAAAATGATACAGGGTGGAGGCTCAGCAATTAATAAAGTTAAAATTGGCACCGCCGACGATATTTATACTGCCGATGCTTTGATCAACAATAAATTCCTGGTAGTGCAAAAAGGCAAAAAGAACTACTTTTTAATTGTTGCTGAATAAGAAGTTATTAGATCAATAATCAAGAAGCGATGGGTTTTACACTCATCGCTTTTTTTATTGCTATAAATTTTGAAATACGACAAATGGTAATTATATTTGTATATATGTCGTACAAAACAAAAGTTGATAGCAAAAAAAATGAATTGAATGAGCCCATGGCAGCGTATGTTGTTCAGGCTCCGGTTCCTTCATTTTACCATTTACTGGAAGGGGCAAGGTCTGTAAAATTCTCTACAGATTTTGATATCATTAACCTGGCGCGTAAAGGTTTCCCTAAAAGTGTTTTGCTTTCATTAGCCAAAAAAATATCTCTCAATATACAGGAGCTGGCCAATATATTACACATCTCTGAGCGTACCTTACAGCGTTATGATGATAACGCCATTATCAAAACTGAGTACGCTGAAAAGGCCGTTGAGCTTGCTCGGCTGTACACCCGCGGCGAGGAAGTGTTTGGCTCCATGGATAAGTTTAAAATATGGGTAAAAACCCCGGGCCATGTATTTAAAGGTGAGGCCCCCGTTACCATCCTGGATACCTCAGCCGGCTTTGATATGGTTTTTAGAGAGTTGGGGCGTATAGAACATGGTATTTTTGCCTAATGGTTTTATATCGTATTGCAAAATGCCATTATGTGGATGATCTGAGCGGAACGGGCGCTCGTTTGTATGGCGGCCGGTGGAACAGCGAGGGCAAACCCATGCTTTACCTGGCTTCGTCGAGATCACTGGCGTATTTGGAAGTGCTGGTGCATTTGAATCCCCTGATTGTCCCTGCAAATTTTTGCCTTGCTCAAATTGATGTACCGGATTATAGTATAACACAATTAAACCCTGCTTTGCTGCCAGATAACTGGCAGGATGTATCAGGGCCGGTAGCGTTGAGGAAACTGGGCGACGAGTTTCTGAAAAAACAAGAATACCTGGCCATGCGGGTACCATCGGCCATAGTACCGGCAGAGTTTAATTATATCCTAAACCCTTTACACCCCGAAGCAAAGAACATCAAAATAGTGAATAAAGAATCTTTTAGCTTTGATGACAGGCTGATTAATTAGTCATTAAAAATAACGTAATGACAAAAAAGGGCGATAAGTTTTAACTTATCGCCCTTTTTTAATGACTTAATGATTATTATAGGTCGCTCAGCAGATCGAGTTTTTTGTGATTGTACTCTTCCTGGGATATCAGGCCGTTATCAAATAGCGTTTTTAATTTTTTTAGTTTTTCGGTAAGCTCATCCGGTTTTGGCGCTTCGTGCACAACGGGTGCAGGCGCTGGCGGAGCAATGGGAGATGGAGCTGGTTGTTGCGCTACTACAGGAGCTGGTGCAGTATAAGTTTGTTGTGCTGTAGCAGCATGGGCAGCGGCAGGATTATCAAACTGTATAGAGCCTGACTCGGCGCGTTTTTGTTCCAGATCGCGCTGGCGACGGGCCTCACGCTCAATTTCCTTACGTTCCTGAGCGTATTGGTATAATTTACGCCCCTGGATTTTTGGCAGGTAATCAACGGCCATTTCTGCGCCGTTGGTAGTTTTTACGCTGAATACAGCACCAATGATCTCTTCTTTGGTATGTACATCAACAATATCCTTCCAAACAAAATCAACAAACTTGATGGATAAACCCAGGTTGGCCGGGGTAAAAAACAATACACGTTTGTTGGTAATGGCAATGCAATCCGGAAATAAGTTTACTAATGGCTTTTTCTGAACCGCTATATAAATGATCTCTTCACCAGAAGATAGCAGGTCCACCAGACGGGAGTATACTTTTTCAACTGCTTTAGGATCTTGTTCCTCGTTTAAAAATTTCTCAATCATGTTTTTAGCATTTATGATGCGTGCAAAAATAATAATAATACCGGTTAAAAGACAAGATTTTAGTATCGAGTATCAAGTATCATGACTTTTTTAAAACCGATATGGCCATACCAAAAAGTCGTGATACTTGATACTAACTACTTGATACAAAAATGCATTAAGCAATCAGCAAATT
The DNA here is from genome assembly GCF_059567985.1 of Mucilaginibacter sp. BGA-UO-ETr-C110. Classification (NCBI taxonomy): domain Bacteria; kingdom Pseudomonadati; phylum Bacteroidota; class Sphingobacteriia; order Sphingobacteriales; family Sphingobacteriaceae; genus Mucilaginibacter; species Mucilaginibacter sp. BGA-UO-ETr-C110. Next base: position 3,708,031 of record NZ_JCAQPB010000002.1, on the reverse strand, counting down.
ACATCCGCGGATGTCCGACTGGTCAAATCTGCCCAATACCTCAAATGCTCCATCGGTGTTGATCTTACCCAGATCCTGTGTGGCAATGAATGAGCAGGAGTTGATATTAGCCAGATCGATCACATTGATACCGCCCGTTTTGCCCTTTGCTAACGCACTGATCGGGTCGTTAGTATCACGGATAATGATTTTCATCCAGGATGGGCATTCAAAAATACCATCGCCTTTGGAGTAGGCCTGTGATAGTAGTTCAGTCATACCGTACTCCGAATGTATATGACTTACACCGAAGCCTTTACATAGGGTGTCATGCAGTTCCTCACGGATCATCTCTTTACGCCGGCCTTTCATACCGCCGGTTTCCATCACAATCAACTCTGGGAAATTGATCTGGTAGCTTTCGATAAAATCAAGCAAGCCAAAGGTAACACCTATTAAAAGCGTGGGACGTTTGGCTTCCTGTTGTTTTTGCAGTTGCTGGTATAATTCGTCGTGATTGTATAAAAAGAAACCGCTGTCGGGGTTTTCGGATTGTTTGATCAGGTCATCAACCATGTAAATGAGCGACGAACCTTCGCGCTCCAGGTATGATGGCAACAGAGCGAGTACCGTATAATCTTTGATATCGCCATAAAACAATTGAAACGCATTACCGAAACTATCCTCATACCAGGTTTTATCGCTTATCAAATGACTGCTGGTAACCATGCCTGTTGTGCCCGAACTGGTAAAGGTTAATTGAACCGGGGCATCGGTGCTGAGAATCCGGTGCGATTTGAAAAATTCTATGGGTAAAAAGGGGATCTGGTCAACTGAAGTAATTTTATCTGCATCAATCCTCAGGCCCGAAATAAATTGCCGGTAAACGCTACAGTTTTTGGCTTGGTGCCGAAAGATTTGCAGGGTTGTTTGATCAAAATCGTCGGTGCTGTTGATAGAAAATATCTGCTGTTTATCCGGTGTGCTCATTATTGGCAAAGATAAGGATTTCAGATGTGCAGATTATCCGAATCTCCATTGCTAAGATTCAAACAAAAAACAAATGACCGTTGGCTTGCACAATTATGTAAACAAGTATACGTTTTGGGGGTTAGTAATTATATATACATTGTACAAATTGTAATTTTACCCCATGAAAACATTAAAATTTTTGAAGTTCCCATTGATCCTAAGCTTGTTTTTTGTGCTGATATCGGCCAAAGCAGGCGATAAAGAAACGGAACGTGTGCATAACGCTGCTAACGTATTAAAAGAGTTTGGTAAAATGAAAGAGACTATTCCGCATCAGTTAATGGAGCAGTCTGAAGGAATTGTTATTATCCCTAAAATGATCAATGCGGGTTTTGGTATTGGCGGTAAACGGGGCAGAGGCGTTGCCATGGTAAAACTGGCTAACGGCAAATGGAGCGACCCGGTATTTGTAACCTTAACCGGTGGTAGCTTTGGTTTGCAGATTGGCGTACAATCTGTCGATCTGATCCTGGTATTCCATCACAAAGGTGTACTAACCAAAGTTGAAAACGGCGATTTTACCATCGGTGGAGATATTTCGGCGGCGGCAGGTCCTGTTGGTCGTAGTTCTTCTGCAAGTACTGATTATAAACTGGAGGCCGAAGTTTACTCGTATTCACGCAGCCGCGGATTATTTGCCGGTATAACTATTAATGGTTCAAACCTGGCTATTGATAAAAGCGCTATCGCTAATTTTTATGGCGATAAATCTACCTCGCAGGAAATTTTTGCTTCATCAAAAAGTGATAAAGAAGGTGTTGCTGTGCTGAAAGAGGCTGTAAGCTCTTTTTAAGAATAACAGAAATGAAAAATAAAAATGCCCGGATTGAATGGTCCGGGCATTTTTATTTTAAGATTTTCCGAAGGCTTTTTGCAGCAACACGCCCGAGAGCGCTGCGAAACCGCTTACCAGTCCGCCGATTATCCCGGTGATCACGAGGAGGTAACCCCAACCCGGTAAATGAAATAGCAGGGCCACCTTTTTGGCCAATATATGATCATTAGGGATGCTTTTAAACAAAGCCAATACTATCCAAACAATAAACACCGCTAAAAAACCCGACCAAAATGCCTGGCCCGATGTTTTGCCGATAAAGAAAGCTGCCGAAAACGCTGCTATAGCCACTACCCACCAGGGTAAAAAGAAACCGCTTGCAAATGATAGTATGAGTATGATGAGGAATAACATGATCTTATATTTTATTTGAGGGTATCAAGTAGCTAGTATCAAGTATCAAGATAACTAAATTTTCTGATGATTTTCAAAAGTCGTGATACTTGATACTAGCTACTTGATACCTATTTACTGTTTATAGTTAATGTTGTTTTGATACGATCAGACATTTCATCGGCCGACTGCAGGAATAGCAACTCTTTTAGTTGTCCCTGTTGCCATGTTTTTAGCATGTCGTCATAGAAAAAGCTGCCGGGGTTACCCGATTCGCCGCCGGGTAAAATGCCGTAGCCTTTTACTGTTGGCCCCATTTGTACCACCATACGCCATGACGGGCCGTGCCCGCCGGTTAAAGCGTTAACAGTTGAACCTGTGCCTCCTGTAGCAAAGTTGCCCGAGCTGAATGCTTCCTGACGTGTAAGGTGTGCGACCTCCATTTTTTTGACCGAACCCCATTCCCAGCTTTTGCCTGGTTTACCGTATTGTTTGGTTAAATCGCCGATAGCAGCTTTGAAAGCCTGGGTTACTATATCGGTACAGGTTTCTTTTGCTGGGGTACGGATATCATCAAACCACTTGGAGTTGGGCTCTTTTAGTAAGAGTTGCTCGGTTCTGTCAACCGATGGATAGTTTTGCTGCATATCTTTAGCCGCAAACTCATCACTCCAGATCATATTGTAAAGCTTGGCCCACCAGTAACCGAGTATGGTAGCTCCGATGGAGTTGGCGGCGAAATCCTTATTCCATGTTTTTGCAATACCAAGCGCTGTTAATTGGGTTTGATCCAATTTGGAGGGATCGACATATTTTAACATGGTTGGTAAAATATCCTGCGCGCGGATGCTGTAAGTGTCAGTTTGCAGGATCCGCATGCTGTCGACCGTAGCTTTTTGCATAGCGGTGAGCCTGTCGTTTATCCGTTTGCCACGTTCATATGGGGCAAACGACCAGTTGATATAGTATGGGTAGGTAGGATCGGTGGATGATTGATTGGCCGAACTGACAAAGCCGCGTGGTGGATTTTTAACCGTGGGATTTTGATCAAAAGGGATCCAGCCATGCCAGTCGTCGGCTGGGTCTGAGCCATCCAGTATAAATTTACCCTGGTCGCGGTATTTTAAAGGGTATTTACCATTGGGGGTGATAGCGATATCATTATCCTTACTGGCAAATACAAAGTTGGATGCAGGGGCGTTAAAATAAGTAAGCGCTTTGCGGTAATCGGCATAGTTTTTACCCCGGTTTAAAATATACATGGTCATCAACTCGTCCGATTCATCATGAGCTATCCATCTTAAGGCATCACCCACAGGTACAAAATCATGTGAACCTGCAGTTTTCTTTGTTTTATCTTCATAAACCACCGGGCCATGATGGGTATAGATCACTGTATCGTACAAAGGCTCCTGTCCGCGAATGTTGATCACCTCTACACGCCTGTTAGTTTTGTTCCATTGGTTATTATACCAATATTCTTCTTTTTTATTATCCCTAAACTTTACCTGGTACCAATCCAGCACATCGGCATCTACATTGGTGATACCCCAGCTAATGTTATTGTTAAAACCCAGAATAACGGTGGGCGAACCCGGTAAGGATACTCCGTAAACATTTACAGATGGCGCAGTAAGTTGTATCTGGTACCATATAGATGGAAAAGTAAGATCAAGATGCGGGTCGTTAGCTAAAATAGGGTAACCATTGGCGGTTTTGCTGCCAGATACCGCCCAGTTATTACTGCCGATGCCTTCTTCTTTAACAGCACGTTTAACACTATCGTTCATCAGACCCAAAAAGTTGGCTGAAGGATGAGGGATGGGCAGCGGTTTAAAATCCCATTTGGTACCCACCGGGATAATCGGATCTTCATGCATGGGGTAATCCGGGAACAGATCATTGGTGGTTTTAGAACCGAAGCGCCTTAAAATATTGGTCATGGCAAATTCGTTGGAGCCTCCGGCCAGGGTTTCACTCATCAGTTTGAGCAAAAAGGCACAGTTGATCGGTTTCCACTCTTCGGGTGCATAATCCAGCATTTTAAATTCAATGGGATACTGTCGCGGGTGCAGGCGGTGAATGTAAGCGTTAATACCATCGGTATAAGCCAGGATCATCTGGCGTACGGCCGGTTCACTCATCATGGCCTTTAGGGTTTTTTCGGCGCCATACACCATACCCATGCGGCGATGGTAACGGTCCACCTCCAGTAGTTGCGGGCCGAGTACCTCAGCCAAGCGACCTGCGGCCTGGCGGGTTTGTATATCCATTTGCCAAAGGCGCTCTGTTGCGGTTATATAACCCTGTGCATAATATAGATCGTGCTCGTTATCGGCAAAAATATGAGGGATACGGTTCTCATCATACTTAATAGTTACTTTGCCGGTAAGGCCTGGCAGCATCAAGTGGGTAGTTGGTAAGATATTCTTGCTTTCGGCATTTTGCCAAAAACCATTGGCAGGACTTAAAAAATCACCAAGGGGTGGTACAGGCCCAAATTTTTTTTGCAGTGCCCAAATCAGGATCAGTGTAAAGGCGATGGATAAAAACGCTTTTGTAAACTTCATATGTTAGTATCAAGTAATTAGTATCAAGTATCAAGACCGAATTGAATATCGATGTATATGGTTTAATTTAGAATCGAGATTTCAGACAGAGTGCCTAAAGCAAAGTAGTCTTGATACTTGATACTAATTACTTGATACTTGACTTGCTATAAAGTTACTGTTTTAATACACATCCTCAAGCTTTGCTTTGTGCTTATAATGTTTTTTGTAAGGATTATTGTCGTAACCGGAGGACCGGCCTTCTTTGCGATATTCCCAGGGTGGGGTAGGATTGACATCCTGCCAAAGGCCCAGTTTATTTTCGCGGGCATTTTGCTCCAGTTGGGCTAATTCGGCACTTTGCGAATAAGCTTTGTACTGCCAGGCAAAACCATTTTTTACCAGCTGATAATTTACATTAGTGCCATCGGGTAAAATAACCATAGCAACAGTACGGCCGTAACGATCTTTAGTGTTGCCTATCAGCGTAACATCCTTACCAAAGCAAAGATCGGAAGTGAATTTTTTGGCCGCTTTACCAAATGCTTGAGATTTTTCTGGACAGTCAATTTCGGCCAGGCGAACGGTAATTTGCTGGTTATCATTGCTGAGCAAACCCAACGTATCGCCATCTTTTATTTTAACTACTTTGTATTGATTAGCAGGCCTGGGGTTACAACCCCATAATAGGAACAGACAGATGAGAAGGCAGGTGTGATACTTTTTGAACATTTTTCAAATGTGCAGATTTTTTTACAATTGTTTGTTTTGAATGGTGTTCAAAAAGGCTTCGCTGTTTGGATTTTAAATGCTCCGATGATTAAAGAAATTTTATTTTGAATAATCGAATTTATAACTATATCTTTAGTTGTAAAATATCCCATGAAAATATTACTTATCAAAACATTGCTTATTGTAGGGCTCCTTTGCGGCTATTTTGCTATTGCGCCTTCGGCACAGGTTGTTAAAAAGAATGCCGCGTTAATAAAGCAGATCGATTCCATGTTTAAGACCGATCAGTTCTGGCGCAAGGAATTTGCAAAAACCCAACGAAAGGAGAAATCGGCCTATAGTGATGAAACAATTCAAAAAAGATGGGCTGAGACAGACAGTATAAATGAGCTAAAAGCCAAGGCTATCATCAAAAAATATGGCTACCCGGGGTATGATCTGGTTGGCGGTTCAAGCGGTAGTTTTTGGGCCATTGTACAACATTGCGATGATGATGTGCCTTTTCAGGAACGGGTACTTGCTTTGATGAAAAAGGAGGTAGAAAAAAACAACGCGGATAAGGAGAATTATGCTTTATTGACCGACCGGGTACTTGTTGGCAAACATCAAAAGCAAATTTACGGTACTCAAGTAAATGTTGATCCTAAAACTCGTAAAGCAATACCTCTGCCCTTGAAATACCCTAAAGAAGTAAATAAGCTACGTAAACAAATGGGTATGGAGCCTTTAGAAAAATATCTTAAAAGCTTTGAATGATCTGTAGATCACGCAAATGGAACTTTATTGTTTTATCTTTGTTGCTTTAATGTTAACCATAAATTAAGTATCCTGATGGGTAAATTTACCATACCAGACAAAGTACTGTATGTATGCGTTGGTAGCAAATGCGGAAAGCGGGGTGGCAAGGATATGTTTAAACTGGCTAAAGCATACGCCAAGCATCATCACGGTCCCGAAGACATAGAAATTATAGAGACCGAATGTACAGACAGGTGTAAATACGCGCCCATATGCAGTATTCAGCCTGGTAACACCTGGCTAAAAGAATATCACCCCAAAGATGTATTGAAACTGATGGATCTGATATAGTCTCTCTAAATCTCCCTTTTGAAAGAGCACACGTGTTGGAAAGACTTAAATCGGCTGTCATTTCGAACGAGGTACGAGGAGAAATCTTCTTCGACATGTCATTGCTTCTTGTTTTAATGCAGAAGATTTCTCTTTCGCCCCAACGCTTTTCCCAACTCTGCTCTATCGAAATGACATCATTTTATAGAATTTTGCACTTCTAGGTACTTGTGTCTTGAAGGGGGCTATAAAAAAAGACCTTTGCATCAACAAAGGTCTTTTTGATTTTCAAAAGTCTTTTTAGAGGGGGCCTTTTACGCCTCGCTATCGTATTTGATCTGGCCAACGTTTTTGTCGATCTGCCATCTGCCGGTACCTTCTTCGCCAATAACTTCAAACAGTTCAAGGGCGCGACGGGCTTTGTATTCTTCTTCACGTTGTTCTTTCAGGAACCAGTTCAGAAACTCCATGGTCACAAAATCCTGCTCTTTCATGCAACGGGCATAAATATTTTTGATGGATTGTGTGACGCTGATCTCCTGATCCAAAGCTTCTTCAAACACTTCGCGGAAAGAGTTATATTCCTGTTTGATGCCGGTAACTTCGGGAGATATAGCGTTGCCGCCCATATCCAGGATGTATTTATAAAATTTTAACTGGTGAACTCTTTCCTCTTCAGCTTGTTTAAAAAAATAGTCGGACGAAAAGTCATAACCATTACGGTTACACCATGAAGCCATGGATAAATATATAGATGAAGACAGGGCTTCTTTTTTTACTTGTTGATTTAAAAGCGCTTCAATCTCAGTTGAAATGAGGCTTTTTATGCGGAGTAGATCTTTCATAGTAGTATTAAATTGAACAGTAATTATAACTTGTTGCAGGTATTATGATACAATAATAATGCTATAAGTTAATATAACTATAATTTAAAGATAATATGAATTTAGTATTAGTCTAAATAGTTAACTAGCTATGCTACAGAGACGTTCATGCAGGATGTGATTTAACTCCAGCATGACAAAAGTACCTTCCAATAATTCTTTCAAAGCTATGATCTGTAATAGTGATAATACATAGCAATGATCGCAGGCGCAGATAAAAATGATCTCCACATCGGGGTCTTTGGTGGTATTGAGCAGGGCATGCTCAATATCGATATGATAAACCGACTTACGCAGCTTTAACAGGCAGCGATAATCGAATTTGGCCACCTTTCCCGCAAAATCAACATACCAGCAACGCTCGGCATCGCATTGGTAAATAGCACCGGTCGATGTTTTAAAAACATCTGTCCAGTGGTTGATGGTTGGAGTAGAGGCTATCATATCTGGGCACAAAGATTATTATTATTTATAATTAATCCAAATAAAGCCCTCGATTTTTTATTAACATACCGCAAAAGGGTATGGAAAGCTGATGCCGGATACTGGATTTTGAGATTTTTGGATTGGGGGAGCAAAGATTTTTTCTTTTGTTATTTCTCCAAAAATCTTTGCTCCCCCAATCCAAAAACAATACATTAGGCTCAGCTTACACAGTATAAAATGAACAATATAAAAGCCTGTATTTTTGACCTCGACGGTGTAATTGTTGATACAGCCATATACCATTATAAAGCCTGGCGACGCCTGGCCAACTCCCTGGGTTTTGATTTTACCGAACAACAGAACGAACAGTTGAAAGGCGTAAGCCGTGTACGATCCTTACAGCTGATATTGGGTTGGGGCGGCGTAACCAAAACTGAAGCTGAGCAGGAGCAACTGGCCACCCAGAAAAATATCTGGTATATGGACATGGTAAACCAGATGACACCCGCCGAAATATTGCCCGGCGCACGCGAGTTTGTACAAAGTTGCCGTGATGCGGGCATCAAAACCGCCCTGGGTTCCGCGAGTAAAAATTCCATGACCATTTTGGAGAAGCTGGAGATAGTACACCTGTTTGATGCTATTATCGACGGTAATAAAGTGAGCAAAGCCAAGCCCGATCCCGAAGTATTTTTAAAAGGTGCGGAGGCACTGGATATAGAACCGCAATATTGCGTAGTATTTGAGGATGCCATTGCCGGTGTGGAGGCAGCCAAAGCAGGCGGTATGAAAGCCATTGGCATAGGCGACCCCAAGGTGTTGTATGAAGCTGATTTGGTGGTGAGTGGGCTGAATGAGATGACTTTAGACAAATTATAACTTTTATATACTAAACCCCAAACGCGTCATTGCAAGGTACGAAGCAATCTCTACATAGGCAGGTCACTTACAACTGCTCTGTGCAGCATAGAGATTGCTTCGTACCTCGCAATGACGGTAGAGTAGAAATTTTAAATGAAAAACTACATAAAACCAGATGAGTGGAGCATTATTGAAGAAGGCTTTGATCCGCATCATCATCAAATATCAGAGAGTATATTTAGTTTGGGCAATGGCCGCATGGGTCAGCGTGCCAATTTTGAGGAAGCTTACAGCGGACAATCATTATTAGGCAACTATGTGGCTGGGGTTTATTATCCCGACAAAACCCGGGTAGGCTGGTGGAAGAACGGCTACCCCGAATACTTTGCCAAAGTGCTCAACGCCGCCAACTGGACGATCATCGACATTAATCTGGATGGTGAACAACTTGATCTGGCCAACTGTGTGGTAAGCAATTTCCGCAGGGAACTGAACATGAAGGAAGGCTTTCTGAAAAGAAATTTCAGCGCCAAAACAGCCGGTGGTAAAGCGGTGGAGGTTGAGGCCATCCGCTTTTGCAGTATGGTGGATGACGAATCGGCTGCCATAAAATATACCATTACCCCCGTAAACTTTAGCGGCAACATTACCCTGACACCTGCTATCGACGGCGATGTAGTAAACAAAGACTCCAATTACGACGAAAAGTTTTGGGACGAAATAAGTAAAGCCAACCAGTCCGATGGTGGCTACGTGGTGATGCGCACCAAAAAAACAGGCTTTGAAGTTGCCACAGGTATGAAGTTCAGCCTTTTACAGAATGGACAGCCTGTGCCGGCTAATGCAGAAACCATCGCCAAGGAAAAATATGTGGCTTCGACTATAACCATACAGGCGCAGCAGGGGCAAAGCATCAGTATCATAAAATACGTGGCTAACCTATCTTCCCAAAATCATAAACCGGAAGAATTGGTTGGGCACCTGAACGACACCCTGACCCGTATCAGCGCTAAAGGTTTTGAAACCATGCTGGCCGAACAAGCCGCGGCCTGGGCCAAAAAATGGGAGCATAACGATATTATTATCGAGGGCGATGTATCGGCCCAGCAGGCCATCCGCTTTAATATATTCCAGCTCAACCAAACCTATACAGGTGAGGACGATCGCCTGAACATCGGCCCCAAAGGTTTTACCGGCGAAAAATACGGCGGCTCCACCTATTGGGACACCGAAGCGTACTGCGTGCCCTTTTACCTGGCCACTGCCGATCAAAAGGTGACGCGTAACCTGCTCCTGTATCGGTACAAACAATTGGGTAAAGCCATAGAGAACGCTGCCCTGCTGGGTTTTAAAAACGGCGCTGCCCTGTACCCCATGGTAACCATGGATGGCACCGAATGTCATAACGAGTGGGAGATCACTTTTGAAGAGATCCACCGCAACGGGGCCATCGCTTATGCCATTTTTAACTATGTGCGTTATACTGCCGATGAAGCGTACCTGGCCGATTATGGCTTGGAAGTGCTGATAGCCATTGCCCGTTTCTGGTCGCAAAGGGTAAGCTGGTCGCAGGCTAAGCAGCAATATGTGATGCTGGGCGTAACCGGGCCAAACGAGTACGAAAACAATATCAACAACAACTGGTACACCAGTACGCTGGCTACCTGGTGTATGGCGTATACGATAGAAGTTATTGAAAAAGTAAAAGCTGCCGATAAAGCCAAATATGATGCTTTGGCTACCAGGATAAACTTTAACGAAGCCACCGAAACATCACGCTATAAACACATCATCGAAAAGATGTACTATGGTTACGACGAAAAGCTGCAGGTGTTTTTACAGCAGGATGGCTACCTGGACAAAGAACAGATCCTCGTAAAAGACCTGCCCGCTGCCGACCGTCCGCTGAACCAGAAATGGAGCTGGGACAGGATCCTGCGGTCGTGCTATATCAAACAGGCCGATGTATTACAGGGCATTTACTTTTTTGAAGATAGATACGATCTGGAAACCATCCGCCGGAATTTTGATTTTTATGAGCCACGTACCGTGCATGAATCTTCATTATCGCCCTGTGTGCACGCCATATTAGCCGCCAAACTGGGCGATGAAGCCCGTGCTTACGAGTTTTACCTGCGCACCGCCCGCCTTGATCTGGACGATTATAATAATGATACCGAAGATGGCTGCCACATCACCTCGATGGCCGGCACCTGGATGTCGGTAGTAGAAGGTTTTGGAGGGATGCGTGTCCGCGATGGAAAACTGTCTTTCCAGCCATTTATTCCGGCAAAATGGTCATCGTTCTCGTTCCATATCGGTTTCAGGGGGGCGTTACTGAATATTAAGGTAAGTAAAGATGGTGTGCAGATCAAAAATGCATCAGATAAACAAACTATAGTGGTGGTTTATGGAAAGGAGCAAACAATGGCCGCCAATGCAGAAGTAAGGGTTAATATCCATTGAAATGAATAAAACACAGCGTATTATATTGGCTGTTATCGCCGCGGTTGCCTTCGCCTTGATCATGCGGGGCTTATTTGCTTTGGGTCTGAGTGGGCTTTACAGCGTAATGACGGTTACCTTTTTGCTGGGCTTGCCATTTGGCGTGGGCTTTTTGACCGTTTATTTATGTAAAACGGAAACAATCTCGTATTCGGCAACGGCCTTTTTTATACCATTTATCCCCATATTCATCTTCTTTATCATAACACTCTTTTTCAAGGTTGAAGGCCTGGCTTGCTGGCTCATGATCATGCCCATTTTTTTAGTCCTGGCAGGATTAGGTGGTATCACAGCCCGCTATTTTAAATTAAAAAAGCGGGATAAAAATAAAAGCTTTGTTTACGTGATATTGCTGCTGCCACTTTTCCTGGCCCCGATAGAAAAAATGATAGGCGCCATTCCCGGTACTTATCAGGCCTATACCGAAATTGATATCCACGCCTCCAAAGATCAGATCTGGAAAAATGTGACCCGTGTACGGGCCATTGATCAAAAGCAGGATAGTGCGGCTTTTACCCGCTTTTTAGGTTTTCCGCGACCCATTAAAGCAGAGCTGGATAAGGAAGCAGTAGGCGGCAAACGCAAAGCCATATTTGATAAAGGTTTGGTATTTGACGAAGTAGTAACCGCCTACAAACCCCTGCAATCCATGACCTTTACCATCCATGCCAATCCGTATGATATCCCATCAACTACGATGGATGAGCATATTGTAATTGGAGGCGACTTTTTTGATGTGCTTAACGGCACCTATCAGTTAGAGCAGGTAGACGCGCATCATTGTAAACTACGTTTGTTTAGCACCTTTAAATTAAATACTACGTTTAATTTTTATGCCGGTATATGGGCCTCCTGGATAATGAAGGATATTCAGCAAAATATACTCAAAGTGATCAAAGAGCGGTCGGAGTCGACGCCTGTTCCTACAGCGTCTTTACACCAATAAACAATCACTAAACAAAATCAAAGAAAAAGTCTTGATACTTGATACTCGCTACTTGATACTAAAAAATGAACAAACTCATCATATACCAATTACTACCCCGCCTGTTTGGCAATGCGCAAACACGTAATAAGGTCAACGGCTCCATCGAGGAAAACGGCATTGGTAAACTGAACGACATCAGCGACAAAGCCCTGCAACAGATCAAAGCCATGGGTTTTACCCATGTATGGTACACTGGTGTTATCGAACACGCTACCATGACCGATTATACTGCCTATGGCATCGCCAATGACGATCCGGATATTGTGAAAGGCAGGGCAGGCTCACCTTATGCCATTAAGGATTATTATGACATTGCGCCCGATCTGGCAGTTGACGTCAACAATCGTATAGCCGAATATGAAGCTTTGATCCATCGCACGCATAATAATGGCCTTAAAGTGATCATGGATCTGGTGCCCAACCATGTGGCCCGTACCTATGCCTCAGACGTAAAGCCTGCTGATGTTCGCGATTTTGGGCAGGATGACGACAAGGGCAAAGCTTTCGATCCCCGGAACGATTTTTATTATATCCCCGGTCAGTCTTTTGTAGTGCCATCGGGCTATAATCCCGGCGGGGACGAATTTCACAGCCCTTTGAAAGATGGCCGCTTTGATGAAGATCCCGCTAAGGCTACGGGTAACGACGTATTCAGCGCTACCCCGTCAATAAACGATTGGTTCGAGACCATGAAACTGAACTATGGGGTCGACTATATGAATGGCCGCTACGGTCATTTCGACCCTATACCCCCTCTGTGGAATAAGATCTACGACATCCTGACCTACTGGAGCCAGAAAGGCGTTGACGGTTACCGCTGCGATATGGTAGAGATGGTGCCCACCGAGTTTTGGGCCTGGGTTATCCCCAAACTAAAAGCAGCCTATCCTGGTACCATATTCATCGGTGAAGCTTACGATAAAAACAAATACGGCGACTATATTTTTAGAGGCGGATTTGATTATCTGTATGATAAGGTGGGTTTGTACGATGCGATACGGCGCTTAACCCGTAACGAATATGGCGCCAGCACCTGGGAGATCAATAACGTATGGAATACCCATTGTCATGGCATCGATCAGCACATGCTGCGCTTTATGGAAAACCACGATGAGCAGCGCATCGCCTCCCGCTATTTTGCAGGCGACGCCTGGCTGGCTGTGCCTGGTATGATCGTAACGGCTACCATGAACACCGGTCCGGTCATGATCTATTCGGGTCAGGAAGTAGGTGAACCTGCGCTGGGCAACCAGGGTTTCAGTGGTGACGATGGTCGCACGTCCATCTTTGACTATTGCGGCCTGCCCGAACATCAGAAATGGCTCAATAACGGTGCATTTGATGAGGCAAACCTGTCCGAAAGTCAAAACAACCTGCGCGGCTTCTATCAAAAACTATTGATCAGCGTAAAAGATAATGAGGCTTTGAGCAACGGACTTTTTTATGAACTGATGATGGCCAATGAGCATCAGCCGGGCTTTGATCAGTTATTATATATCTATCTGCGCTATACCGCCGAACAGCGTGTATTGGTGATCGCCAACTTTAACCGGACAGAACGCGAATTGGTTGTTAAAATGCCCGATGATCTGCTCGGTAAACTAAACCTAAGTGGGAAAACAGAGTTTACCGACCTGCTCAGCGGGGTGAAATTCGATACCGACGAGATAAAAAATGGTGTAGAAGTGAAAATACCTGCGTCGAGCGGGTTGTTGCTGGCGTTTTAAGGTGTGATTGTTTTTATTTTTTGTCATCCTGAGCGATAGCGAAGGATCTTCTTCTGCTTGCATGTTGTACAGTAGATGCTTCAACCGTTCAGCATGACAAATATATTTTCTTAACCCCTCTTTCAGCCTTGCGCTCGTTTGCAACGAGTGCTTATTGTGGAGAGGCGATTGCATCGCCCTTGCGTTTTAAACGCAAACCCATGTTAAGCACTCGTTGCAAACGAGCGCAAGTAACCGCACACCAATAAAAAATCGATATAAAAATTAAATTAAATTTATGAGAAATTGCGTTTAATGGCACGGTTAATGATTTTTCATTAATTCAATAGTCGTATATTGCGTAGTAAGTACACTTTATACATATTTGTAGCAGACCCCTAATAGATTTGAATGGAAAGTAATATACCAAATGAGGAGCTGATACCTCGCAAGTTAGTTGAAGCGGAACACATAATTGAAGAAGAAGATGACGAGGAGTTCCACCATCTCAATAACCCGGCTGATGCTATAAAGCCAATCATCAAGAAATACCTTGGTACGCCAAATCATGCCGAGCAGTTGGGGAATAAATTCTACTTTACCGATGGCGATGCGAAAGTTGAGGTGGTAGTAGTAACGGACGAGATCATACGGATCAGGGTTGCTCCACATGGCGTTTTCCTGGAAGAGTTCTCTTACGCGGTTCCGAAACTGGAACATAAAGCTGCCGAATTTACCCTGTTTGAAGATGAGCTGGAATTTCGGGTAGCCACTAAATCGATAAACTGTCATATCCGCAAAAAGGACTTTTTTATATCATTTTCTGATAGCAATAACCATGTAACCAGCACCGATGCTGTGCCTATGCACTGGGAAGAGAATGTGAAGTTTGGCGGTTATTATGTTTTTTGCACCAAAACCTGTCACCCCGACGAAAGCTTTTTTGGTTTGGGCGATAAGCCAACCGAATTTAACCTGCGCGGTAAACGCTTAAAAAACTGGAATACCGACGCTTATTCGTTCCAGTGGAACCAGGATCCGCTTTACCGCAGCATACCCTTTTACATCAGTGTAAATGAAGGTATAGCGCACGGTATTTTCTTTGATAATACGTTTAAAGCTCAGTTTGACTTTGGCGGCGAAGATACCACCAAAACAAGTTTTTGGGCCGATGGCGGCGAACTCCAATATTACTATATCCACGGGCCGCACATGATGGACGTGGTAAAAAGCTATCATATTTTAACCGGAACGCACCCCATGCCGCCGCTTTGGGCGCTGGGCTATCACCAATGCCGATGGAGCTATTATCCCGAGGCTAAGGTGAAAAAGATCACCAGGGGCTTCCGTGATAACAAGATTCCCTGCGACGGTATCTATCTGGACATTGATTATATGGATGGCTACCGCTGCTTTACCTGGAACCGCAAATACTTCCCTGATCCTAAAAAGATGATCAGCGAACTGGCTGCCGATGGTTTTAAAACCGTGGTGATCATTGATCCGGGGATCCGGGTCGACGATAATTATGAGGTATTTAAAGAGGGTAAAAAGAACCGTTATTTCTGCCGCCGCAGCGACGATTATTTTATGGAGGGTCACGTTTGGCCGGGCCGTTGCCAGTTCCCCGATTTTACCAATCCCGAGGTGCGTACCTGGTGGGGTGGTTTGTTTGACGAACTGGTACAGATGGGTGTAGCCGGTGTTTGGAACGATATGAACGAGCCTGCCGTATTTGGCGCCGGTACTTTCCCCGATGATGTACGCCACCAGTACGATGGTTTCCGCGGATCGCACCGTAAGGCACATAATATATATGGTATGCAAATGGTACGCTCAACCTATGAGGGTTTGCGTAACATCATGAAAAATAAACGCCCTTTTACCATAACCAGGGCAGGTTACTCGGGCGTACAGCGCTATTCGTCCGTTTGGACGGGTGATAACGTGGCCTCCTGGGAACACCTTAAATTAGGTAACATCCAATGCCAGCGCCTCTCTGTATCGGGCATACCGTTTTGCGGTACCGATATAGGCGGCTTTAGCGGCGAGCCCGATGGCGAACTGTTTACCCGCTGGATCCAGATGGGGACTTTTTCGCCTTTCATGCGTGCGCACTCTGCGGGTGATACCAAGGAGCGCGAGCCCTGGAGCTTTGGCGAACCATTTACAGCCATCAACCGCAAGTTTATCGAGCTGCGTTATAAGCTGATGCCTTACTTTTACTCTACCTTCTGGGAGCATCATCGTTATGGTTTCCCGATATTGAGGCCTATAGTGATGCATGAGCAGGATGTGAAATTAAACCACTTCCGTCAGGACGAGTTTACTTATGGCGATAAAATACTCATTTGCCCGGTAATGGAGCCGGGCCAAACCAGCCGCAATGTGTATTTGCCCAAAGGTAAATGGTTCAATTTCTGGACCCACGAGATAGTAGAAGGGGGCAAAGAAGTAGCTGTAGCCACACCGCTGGAAACTATACCGATATTTGTAAAAGCCGGTTCGGTAATACCAGAGTATCCGGTAATGCAATACGTTGGCGAGCATGAAATAGAAGAGGTTAAGCAAAACATCTATTATTCAGACTACGAAGTGAACTCTTTCCTGTTTGAAGATTATGGCGAAACCTTTGCTTACGAGCAGGATATCTATCTCGAGAAAAAGTTTGTAGTAAACGGTAACTCCCGCCAGATGACCATTCACCAGAGTATGGAAGGCCTGTATACCCCGCGTTATGAAGGCTATCACCTCAACATCATCGGGCTACCATTTAAACCCGGCAAAATATTGGCCGATGGCAAAGTGGTAAGCGATTTCATCATCAATACCAATGGAACGGTAGAGTTTAAGTTCAGCAAGAATTTCAAACATATCGAAATTTTAAAATAATCAAAAAGGCCCCAAACGGGGCCTTTTTTGTTACGTGACTTTCCAGTCCCTCCCCACGGGAGGGGTGTGGTTGCCGGAGTGATGGCAGGGAGGGGTTTCCGCAGGCAGAGCCAAAGACTTCCAACTCCCGACTATTTTTCGTATCTTTATACAAACACCGGCCCGGTTTCCTCCAAAAGAGAGAACCGGGCTGTTTTGTTAAGGACAAAACAAGCCCCAAAATCGACTGATTTTAACTTAGTTAATTGATAATCAATAAATTAATACTTTTTAAAGTTTCAAAAACACATCAAAACCATGTTAAAATTTGTTAAAAAGTGTTAAAATGAGGGTTTTTGAGCAAGTTTTCAGCCCTTTTTGTCCCGTTTTTGAGCAGAAAAGTGTTAAAATTTAAGGTTTAAAAAGTTTTTCAGGTCATCGGATGGCGAGGGGTGGTGGAGTAAAATAAGGGATCGAAGTATAATCTTTTAAATCAAATCAAAATCTTACAAATCCTGTTATATTTGATATTATATAAACCAAACCATTCCCGTACATTGGGTTATTCTAACATACCTTAACAGGTTATTATATCATGGCCAAACAAACAAAGAAAACCGAAACCCCGTTACCGGAAGCTAAACCTGTAAAAGAGAAGAAAGCTGTAAAAGCGGCAGACAAAAAGGTGGTTACACCGGCAGAAAAACCTGCAACAGCTAAAAAGCCCGTTGCAAAATCCAAGCCTGCCGTAGCTGCAACGTTTGTGGCAAAAGTAAAGCCATCCACGCCTAAAACACATGTGATCCTGAATGCTGTTGAGCCCTACAGTCGTTTTACCGATTTTGATATCAGTTTATTTAAATCGGGCAAGCATTATAAGCTGTATGAAAAGTTTGGCTCGCACGTGGTGGAATTTAATGGGGTTGTTGGTACCTATTTTTCTGTTTGGGCGCCAAACGCGCAGTATGTGTCTGTTATAGCCAACTTTAACGGTTGGAACCGGGGTTCGCATAGTTTAAATGCCCGCTGGGATTCCTCGGGTATCTGGGAGGGCTTTATCCCTAATATAGGCGTGGGCGAAACCTATAAATATTATATCAAATCATCAACCGGTGCCGACCTGGAAAAGGCCGATCCCTTTGCATTACGTTGGGAAGTACCGCCAAGCACGGCATCTATCGTTGCAGATACTTTTTACGAATGGAAAGACGCCAGCTGGATGGAAACCCGCCAGGAGCATAATGGCTTGGATAAACCATACAGCGTTTATGAGGTGCATTTAGGTTCATGGGCACGCAGTTTAGAGAGTCCTGATGAGTTTTTAACCTACACGCAGCTGGCTGCTAAACTGGTGCCTTACGTTAAGGAAATGGGTTTTACGCATGTAGAGCTGATGCCGATCATGGAATCGCCGTTTTACCCGAGCTGGGGATACCAGATCAGCGGATATTTTGCGGCAGCCTCGCGTTATGGCACGCCGCAGGAGTTAATGTACCTGATTGAAGAGTTCCACAAGGCCGGGGTTGGTGTGATATTGGATTGGGTGCCTTCACATTTCCCCGGCGACGCGCATGCCTTGTATAATTTTGATGGCACGCACCTGTATGAACATGCCGATATGCGTAAAGGCTTTCATCCGGATTGGAAATCATATATATTTAACTATGGGCGTAACGAGGTGAGGGCATTCCTGATCAGTAACGCCTTGTTCTGGCTTGATAGGTATCATGCCGATGGTTTACGTGTGGATGCGGTGGCCTCTATGCTTTACCTGGATTACTCCCGTAAACACGGTGAATGGGAAGCTAATATTTATGGCGGAAATGAAAATCTGGAAGCTGTATCCTTCCTAAAAGAGTTTAACGAGGCCGTTTACAGCCACTTCCCATCAACACAAACCATTGCCGAGGAATCTACCTCATTCACAGGGGTTAGTCGCCCGGTTTATTTAGGTGGCTTAGGTTTTGGTATGAAATGGATGATGGGCTGGATGCATGATACCATAGGCTACTTTAGCGAAGATCCTATCCATCGTAAATACCATCATAACGAAATTACTTTTAGTACCATATATGCCTTTACCGAAAACTTTATGCTGCCTTTTTCGCATGATGAAGTGGTATATGGCAAGGGCTCGATGCTGCGCAAAATGCCGGGCGATGAGTGGCAGCAGTTTGCCAACCTGCGTTTAATGTATAGCTATATGTTTACGCACCCGGGCACCAAGCTGCTGTTTATGGGGGCCGAATTTGGCCAGGGCGATGAGTGGAATTTTGGACAATCCTTACAATGGCATGTGCTGGAATACGCTAACCACCAGGGCATGAGCGAAACGGTAAAGGCGCTGAATCACCTGTATCGTGATGAGCCGGCCCTGTATCAGAAAGCCTTTGATTTTAGTGGGTTTGAATGGGTAGATGGTGGTAACGCCAATGACTCCATATTGGTTTACAGACGCATGGGCCACCTGGAGAAAGACGATCTGATGATCATCCTGAATATGACCCCTGTACCGCGGCATAATTACCGCATAGGCGTACCGGCAAGCGGGCAATGGGTAGAAATATTTAACTCGGACGCTAAAAAATTCTGGGGCAGCGGCCTAACCAATACCGGGCAGGTAACCGCCGAAGCTATAAGCTGGCATGGTAAGGATAATTCTATCAGCATTACCATACCACCGCTAGGTGCTACTGTGTTTAAAAGCGCGAAAGACGCACCTGCTAAATACGAATTGAAACGGTAACAGATTTAAAAAAACAATTAACAATGTAACCATTAACCGGAAATACCCGTTTAGCTTGGTTACATTGTTAATCGAATACCCATGAATCCGAAATTTCGTTATCTGTACATCGCTATCGGCGGTTTACTGCTCATATCGTTAATTGTGCAGGTAATCATAACTTATCCCGAGGTAAATCCAAAAAATGTATTGCTCAACGCGGTGCCATCCCTCTTGTTCTTTTACCTTGCTTATAAAACCTACCATGAAAAAAAGGATAGCGAACTGATGTGAATGTTCTTTAAGCTGCTGATATTTAGTGATATGTGCTCTTGTTCACCTGTTCAATACTGAACAATAATTGTAACGAATCCGAACAGTTACTAAAATTGAATTTATTTAAATTCCTGAAATTCAGTAATTTAAAACCGGGGTATGCTTTTAGCGGTATCTATGGCCTAAACTTAATTGATTATGCTAAAAAATTACCTGCTTGTAGCTTTTAGAAACCTTTCTAAAAACAAGGCCTTCTCATTCATTAATATTGTTGGTTTAGCTATAGGCATGGCGGCATGTCTTTTGATTTTGCAATACGTTAGTTTCGAATTAAGCTTTGATAATTTCCACGCTAAAAAAGATCGCATTTACCGTATTAACCAGGATAGGTATAATAATGGTAAATTAAGTACCCAATGGGCAGGAGGGGCTTTTGCACCAGGCAGTGTTTTTAAAGCTGTTTTGCCAGAGATAGAGGACTTTGTAAAGATAGTAGGTGCCGGGCAGGTGTTGGCCAATTATAAAGACCAGAAAATGGTGATCAAAAATGATTATTTCGCCGGTGCGTCTTTTTTTAATATTTTCTCGTTCCCACTTATCAGTGGTGATCCCAAAACCGCATTGAAGGAGCCAAATACCGTGGTGATATCAGAAGATGTAGCGCAAACACTTTTTCATAATATTGATCCTGTAGGGCAGTCATTGATCATCAATAGTAATAAACCTTTGAAAATTACCGGTGTGATGAAAAACCTTCCGGTTAATTCACACATGAAATTTGATTTTTTACAGTCCTACGCTACCTTGTTAAAGGATAATCCGCCCAATAAGGATTACAACCTGGATAATGCCTGGTTAAGTGATGGTTGTACTACCTATTTGCTATTGAGGCCGGGTGTTGATCCTAAAGTACTGGAAAGTAAATTTATACCTGTAGTGAAAAAGGTTTACGATGCTTATAAAAGTGCTGGTGAGGGTGGGATATATACGCTGCAATCTGTACAAAGCATTCATTTATACTCTAACCGGATGTTGGAGTTTCAGCCCAATGGTGATGGTAAATCTGTTTATTTATTGCTGGGCATAGCCATTTTTGTGATCATCATTGCCTGGATCAATTATATCAACCTGGCGACGGCACGAGGTATCGGCAGGGCAAAGGAGGTGGGTGTTCGTAAAACATTAGGTTCAGCTAAAGGGCAGTTGATCACCCAGTTTATGCTGGAGGCTATGATGCTTAATGGTCTGGCTATATTACTCGCCGTTGTGCTTATCCTGATCTGTTTGCCTGGTTTTTCACGTGTATCAGGTTTACAAATGGGCTTTGATATGTTTACCCGGCCTGTTTTCTGGGGATCTATGCTGGGCATATTTGTCCTGGGATCATTTTTTAGCGGATTTTATCCGGCCCTTGTGCTATCATCGTTCAGGCCTGTTGAAGTCATGAAGGGTAAAATACTGGCATCACCAAAGGGAGTAGTATTGCGCAAAGCAATGGTGGTATTTCAGTTTGCTGCCTCTATATTCCTGCTGATTGGCTCCCTTACAGTATTCAGGCAGTTAAAGTTTATGCAAAACCAAAAGCTGGGTGTAAAAATCGATCAAACACTGGTTATTAAACCGCCGCTTATTAAAGTAGATTCCTTTTACCGGGATATGAGCGCTTTTAAACAGGAAAGCTTAACACAATCTGCCATAAAAAATGTCACCGTATCAACTTCGATTCCTGGTGAACCGGTTCCCTGGAATGCCGGCGGTATCAAATTAACCACAGCCGACCAAAGCCAGGGTAAGCAATACCGTATCATTGGCAGCGATTATGATTACCTGGCCGCTTATGATTTAAAACTTATAGCTGGGCGCAAATTCTCCAAAAGTTTTGGAGACGAGCCACATAGCGTAGTATTTAATAAAAAAGCGGTAGAGCAGCTTGGCTTTAACAAGCCCGAAGAGGCATTAGGAAAACGTATTGATTTCTGGGGGCAGGTATATACGATTGTTGGCGTGGTAGATAATTTCCATCAGCAATCATTGCGGGATGCTTATGATGCCATCATTTTCCGTTGTATTCCTGATGTAAGGGGCTTTGTATCGGTGAAAATAAGTACAAATAATCTGCCTCAAACTATTGCAGACCTCAAAAAAACATGGTCAGCATTTTTTCCGGGCGATCAGTTTGATTATTTCTTCCTTGATCAGCATTTTAATGAGCAATACCAAACCGATCAGCGTTTTGGGCAGGTATTTGGCGTATTTACAGGCATTGCCATATTCGTAGCTTGCTTAGGACTGTTTGGACTGGTGTCATACACCATTGTGCAACGTACCAAAGAGATCGGGATCCGCAAGGTTCTGGGGGCTACCGTGAACAGCATTTTAACATTGCTATATAAGGATTTCGCGGCATTGGTGCTTATCTCCTTTGTTGTTTCGGCTCCTTTGGCTTGGTATGCTATCAGCCAATGGTTGCAAACCTATGCCTTTAGGGTTGATATTGGTCCTTTCCTATTCCTTGTTCCGTTTTTGATCGTTATGGTGATCGCATTTGCCACGGTATCCTACCTGAGTGTAAAAGCCGCTTTAACAAACCCGGTTAAAAGTTTAAAAACGGAATAATTCTAAGATTAAGGATTTTGGAGCAAGGATAAAGGATATATCAGGTCATACTACGGTTGAAGCATCTATTGCTAAGTATGCCTGTTTGCGAATAGATCCTTCGTACCTCAGGATGACAAATTTTTGCTGGTAATTCCGTTATTTTGCTGTATGTCAGTTTTAGCCACACTTGATAAACCAGCAATACCAACCTATTCACTACTGCAAAACAGTAGCATTGGCAGCAGCATGATCGAGGTGCGTGAGGCCAGTGCAAATTGTGGAGTGTTTAAGCTTGATCCGGCTTTTCTGATACCTCACCGTAAGGATTACTATCTGTTTGTATTGGTAAAGCAAGGTAATAATCGGCATTGGATCGATTTTATGCCTTATACCCTTAAACCGGATACCTTTTACTTTACCGTGCCCCACCAGGTGCACCTTAAAGAACATGCAGGACAAATGGAGGGCTTGATGGCCAGCTTCACCGATGAGTTTTTACAACTTGAAGAGAATCGGATGCTAAAACAGTTACCCATTATCCAAAATCCGAATAGTGGTCATGAATTGTTGCTAACCGCGCATGACATGAACTTTATTGAGGATGTAATGCGAAAAATGCTTGCGGAGTTTAATGCCGATGGCACCTGGCGCAACCAGATGCTTACCTCCTGGCTTCGGGTGCTGGTGATCTACCTGAGCCGGCTATATACCGAACAATTTGGCGAAGGCTGCCTTACTCAGAGTTATTGCCTGCTTAAAAGCTTCCAGGCTCTTATCGGCGAGCATTACACCACGCAGCATGATGTTGCTGCTTATGCCGAAAAACTCAACATAACACCCGGTCACCTTACAGAAGTTGTTAAACAACAAAGCGGTAAAACGGCCATCATCCATATTCATGAACGCCTTATTGTCGAAGCCAAACGCCGCCTGCTGCACACCGAATTATCGGTAAAGCAAATTGCGGATGAGCTTGGTTTTGAAGACGCGGCATACTTTAACCGCTTCTTTAAACGGATTGCTAATACTACTCCGGTGAGCTATCGGGAGCAAATCCGGGAAATGTACAGTTAATGCCCGGCAATGTGCAGCAGCTATTCGAACAGGCCGGCATAGCTTTGCTTCATGAATAAACAAACAGTTTTAATAACCGGCGCCAATAAAGGAATTGGCCTGGAAACCGCACGCCAGTTGGCCAAAGCGGGTTATCATATATTTTTAGGGAGCAGGGATAAAGGCAACGGCGACAAAGCTGTTGAGCAACTAAAAGCCGAAGGCTTTAACGATGTTGAATTGTTGTTGATAGATGTTACCAGCGAAGCTTCTGTTCAGCAAGCTCATGATGATCTGATCAAACGGATTGATAAATTGGACGTGCTGATCAATAACGCGGGCATCCCCGGTGCTTTTCCACAACAGCCCTCCAATGCCAATAATGAAACACTGCACACCGTTTTTGAAGTAAACTTTTTTGGCCCGATCCGTACGGTAAGGATCTTTATTGATCTGCTGAAAAAGGCCGAAAATCCAAGGATCGTGAATGTAACTTCCGATCTGGGTTCACTTACACTGCACAATGACACCAACTGGGAGCATTATCATTTTAAATCGGCAGCTTATGGGCCGTCAAAAACAGCTCTGAATGCTTACACCGTTGCTTTAGCCGCTGAGTTGAAGGACTCTTTTAAAGTAAACGCGGTAAACCCTGGTTATACCAATACCGAATTCAATAACAACCAGGGTCCTAAAAAAGTAGAAGACGGCGCAGCACCAATTGTAGCCTACGCCATGCTGGACAAAGATGGTCCAACAGGCAAATATATTAGCGACTATGGCGAGACGCCGTGGTAAGTTTTGGGGGAAGGGAAGGATAAAAGTGCGTGGTCATCCTGAACTTGTTTCAGCATCCCACGGGACATTTAACCAGTATGTTGTACACTCTGCATGTGGGATGTCGAAATAAATTCGGCATGATTTAAAAAAAGGGAGTAAAACAACAAAGCCCGCGGTAAACCGCAGGCTTTGTTATATAAATTAAAATTGATAGATCAAGATTAGAACTTACCCAATTCCTGAACCAGGTCGATCAGTTTGTTTGAGTAACCCCATTCGTTATCGTACCATGATACAACTTTAACGAAGTTATCGTTTAAGCCGATACCAGCTTTAGCATCAAAAATTGAAGTGCGAGCATCGCCTTTGAAATCTTCAGACACTACTTCATCTTCGGTATAACCTAAAATGCCTTTTAATTCGCCTTCAGATGCAGCTTTCATAGCAGCTTTGATAGCTTCGTATGAAGCACCTTTTTTCAAACGTACAGTTAAGTCAACTACAGATACGTCGGCAACTGGTACGCGTAAAGACATACCTGTTAATTTACCTTTTAACTGAGGTAAAACTAAACCAACCGCTTTAGCAGCACCTGTTGATGAAGGGATGATGTTTTGGTAAGCACCACGGCCACCTCTCCAGTCTTTAGCCGATGGGCCGTCAACTGTTTTTTGAGTAGCTGTAACAGCGTGTACAGTAGTCATTAAGCCTTCTTCGATACCAAAGTTATCATCCAATACTTTAGCGATAGGTGCTAAACAGTTGGTAGTACATGAAGCGTTTGAAACGATAGTTTGATCGGCTTTTAATTCTTTATGGTTAACACCCATTACAAAAGTAGGGGTATCATCTTTAGCTGGGGCGCTCATTACTACTTTTTTGGCACCGGCGTCGATATGTTTTTGTGCAGTTTCCTGAGTTAAGAATAAGCCTGTTGATTCGATGATCACTTCGGCACCTACTTCACCCCATTTAAGGTTAGCAGGATCTTTTTCAGCAGTAACACGGATAGTTTTACCGTTTACAACCAAATGTCCGCCTTCAACAGCAATAGTGCCTTTGAATTGTCCGTGAGTTGAATCGTATTTCAACATGTAAGCCATGTAATCAGGCTCAACAAGGTCATTAATACCAACAACTTCAATGTCGGGTCTTTCAATTGCGGCTCTGAATGCCAGGCGTCCAATACGGCCGAAACCGTTAATTCCTATTTTCATGATTTTTTTAATTTTTATTAGAATAGTAGGTTAATAAATTATTTATAGGTTCTTTAATGATATTTGCTATTTGAAGGTTTGCCTCAGATGCAGCTTCATGTAAATACTCCTGAAAGTTGGCAGCTACGGTACCTGCAAAATGAATAGAGGCTCCGGGATGTTGCTTTGATAAAGGTAGTAAATATGTTGAAATTAGCTTGCTAAAACCTTTTTTTATGACGTTTTGCAGATAGTGATCGTGTTGATTATCCAGGTAAAATTCGGTGAATGAACTTAAAAACAAAGCGGGTTGTTTTTGTCTGTAAACTTTCTCCAGCAGGGTTTTTCGGTCTACATCATACTTGCTCACAAACTTCTTTTTGAGGTTGGGGGGCAAGGTTTCGTTCATAAAACCTTTGATCAGCTGCCGGCCCAGCCAATTGCCGGAACCTTCATCGGCCAGGATATAACCCAGGCCATAATTGTTGGTCTGCACCTTTTTGCCATCGTACCAGGCCGCGTTGGAGCCGCTGCCACAAATACTGATGATACCGGGTGAATTTTTACAACAGGCAATGGCCGCGGCAGTAATATCATGCTCAACTATTACCTTGCCAAATTTAAAAAAGGCCGATAATGCGTTGTGTACAATTTGCCTGCGCTCATCGGAAGAGGCACCGGCGCCAAAAAAATAAATGCGTTTTATTTCTTCGGCGTGATGTATCAGATTAATGTTTTTGTTGAGTAACTGCTGTATATACTTTTCGTCGTTAAAATAAGGGTTGATGCCATTGGTTTTAAACGAAGCAACAGTTCTTCCTTTATCGGCAAGCCGCCAATGTGCAAAATACGATCCGCTATATACAACTGCAATCATTTATTATATCGATAATATCGCTGCCATTTCCAAAAGATCAGCCTCCAGCTTAAATTCATGGTGGTTAAGGGCATCTTCCAAACTGGTAAGCAGAATGTGGTTGGCCTGCAAACCTACCATTTTTTGTGTTTCGCCCGCAATTAACGCATTTACAGCGGCATAACCCAAACGGCTACCCAAAATACGATCAAAGCTTGACGGACTGCCACCTCTTTGCAAGTGGCCTAATATAGTTACTTTAATATCGTAATCTTTAACTTCTTTTTGAACAGCTTTGGCTACATCATACACACCGCCATTTTTATCGCCTTCGGCCACAATAACAATACTTGATGATTTTTTGTTAGATGATCCGTCTTTCAGATTCTTGATCAGATCTTCAATAGCTGTTTGTTTTTCCGGTAGCAGGATAGCCTCGGCACCGCAGGAAATACCCGCGCGTAAAGCGATAGCGCCAGAATCGCGACCCATTACTTCGATAAAAAACAGTCGGTCATGCGCGTCGGCTGTATCACGTATCTTATCAATAGCTTCAATAACTGTATTGGTAGCTGTATCAAAACCCAGGGTATAGGTTGAGCCGCACAGGTCGTTATCAATGGTGCCTGGTACACCCATAACAGCAATGTCTGGATATTTTTTTGAAAAACGCAGTGCGCCTGTAAACGTACCATCGCCGCCGATAACCACCAGGGCATCAATGCCATGCTCCTTTAAGTTTTTATAGGCGGTAGCCATGCCTTCGTCTTCTTTAAAAGGTAAGCAGCGGGCTGTTTTTAAAATAGTGCCTCCCAAATTAAGTATGTTACTTACCGAACGTTTGTCCATATCGTACATATCGTTCTCAATAAGTCCCTTGTAACCTTGCCTAACACCAACAACCTCAAGGCCGTTATATAGTGCTGTTCTAACAACTGCCCTTATACAGGGATTCATTCCGGGAGCATCGCCACCAGAAGTTAAAACCGCAATTTTTGAAATTTTCTGCATTTTTACATTACTTAGATTTGCGCTACGAAGATAGTGTGTGTAAATTACACCATTAAATTTTATTTGTTTTTTTTTGGATTAGGAATTAAGGTCATATATTTAACAATTAAACTTAAATCCCCGTACAGTTTTGGAAGTAATGCTACCCAAGTTTGATTCCGTATTCTCTATTGACTGCGTAATTTTTGGTTTTGAAGCCGGCGAGCTTAAAATTTTGCTTATTGAACGTAACGAAGAGCCATATAAAGATGAACTCGCGTTGCCCGGTTATATTGTGGAACAGGACGAAAGTATTGACGATGCTGCCGAGCGTATCTTGTACGAGCTTACCGGCTTGCGCGATTTACACATGCAACAGTTCCATACTTTTGGTGAAGTGAACAGGCACCCACAGGGCCGGGTTATCACCGTAGCTTATTACGCGCTGATCCGCATAAACGGGCAAAAAGAGTTGAGACCGGTTACCCAGTACGCCAAAAAAGCCTTTTGGCACCCGGTTAATGAATTGCCTAAACTCGCGTTTGATCACAGCGAGATATTCAATACCGGTTTTAATAAGATCCGCAGGAGACTGCATTACCAACCGATCGCTTTTGAACTGCTACCTGAAAAATTTACACTTACCCAGCTGCAATCCCTTTACGAAGCAGTTTTAAGCAAAAAGCTGGATAAACGGAATTTCAGAAAGAAAATGCTGAGCTACGGGTTTTTAAAAGAACTTGATGAGAAACAAAAAGGAGTGTCCTATCGCGCGGCCAAATTATACAAATTCGACAAGCGTAAATACGGCAAAATATTTCAAGGCGAAATGAATATTGGATAGGGGGAGGGAAGAGAATCAAGACAATTAAAATAAAAATGCGAAAGGCCTGGAAGTAATTTCCAGGCCTTTTTTTATCTTGATTCTTGACTCTAATCTCTTGACTCTTTTTTACAAAGAGCTTGGAGCTAGTTCCAGGTGATATTTTACCAGGTTATCTATAGGAGAGCGGATGATGCTGCCTACTACCATACCGTTTTCTGTAGCCACTTCTTCTAAAACATTCCTGAAGTTGTAACCAACTGAACCAATACAGTTAAAGCTGTATTTTTGATAATCAGGGTAGTGTGTTACCAGGTTGCGGAAAAAATCTTCAAATGATGTACGTACCAGGTTACGTGAGTATTCAATATGTACGTTGTTATCATAAACAAACTTGCTGAAGCTTGCACAAAAACGATTAGCACGTGGTTGTGTATAAACTTGCTCGTTTATATCGTCGGGTGTCAATTTAAACGTTTCCCAGAAAAGGTTGCGTACCGGCTCGGGCATATAACCGCGTAAATAATCAACCAGTAATTTTTTGCCGATATAACAACCGCTGCCTTCGTCGCCTAAAATATAAGCTCCGGAATCAATGTTGTTGATCACATCTTTACCATCATAGATACAGGTATTGGTACCGGTACCTAAAATAGCGGCAAAACCTTCGTTGTTGCCTAACAGGGCACGGGCGGCGGCAAGCAGGTCATGACCAATGTTCACCTTTGCTTTGGTGAACACAACTTTCATGGCTTCCTCAACAATTTTACGCATCTCGGGTGTCGAACAGCCGGCGCCGTAATAATTTACTTCGGTTATTTCATCCTTCTCCAGGTCGGTTGGCAAACTTTCATTTAAAGATTGTATGATATATTCCGTACTTGAGAAATAAGGGTTATAACCCTCAGTGTTAAAATACACTTTTTTACCTTCTTCGGTTACCAGACACCAATTTGTTTTAGTTGAGCCACCGTCAGCAATTATGATCATAAATTAAGTTTTATTAAAAAAAATTGGGTTAAAAGTATGATTAACTTATTGTAAAAAAAACACTTTCTATTTTAAAAAACAAAAATTGCGATTTTCAAGTCAATAATGCTTTGTTTTTGCATAAATTATCATTTAAAAACACATTAAATACCAATGTTGATACATGTTTTGTCAAAAAGCTGTTCATTATAACAAGTGTATGATTAACATGTAATTAGCACACCGGTAATTAAAATACTTAATTTGCAATTGTACGTAATGTTAAATTATTTAGCAACAAAT
Organism: Mucilaginibacter sp. BGA-UO-ETr-C110; assembly: GCF_059567985.1. Taxonomy (NCBI): domain Bacteria; kingdom Pseudomonadati; phylum Bacteroidota; class Sphingobacteriia; order Sphingobacteriales; family Sphingobacteriaceae; genus Mucilaginibacter; species Mucilaginibacter sp. BGA-UO-ETr-C110. Next base: position 3,678,693 of record NZ_JCAQPB010000002.1, on the reverse strand, counting down.
AATGTTTACTAAATGCTTTATTATCACCGCGCCTTACAACTACAAAAATGACAGGGAATTGTTGGATAATACATGTGTTATTTTTATGCCAGGTAGCTTTTCTTTTAACCAGCTTGCCATAAATTCAGAGCCCGGCTCCTCACTGGCAATATGGCCCAATACAATGAGCGATAATTTTTCGCCTTTAGCCTGCGCGTCACGTACATATTCGGCAGTTTCCCATTCCTGTATTTCGCCGCATATTAACACGTCGGACTTTTCTTTGCTCATGGCTTGTATCTGCCTGGTCCCTCCGGCAGCGCCGGGCATCAGTAATATTTTTTGACAAATCTGTTCCGGATTGCCAATATATCTGACCTTGTTGATAAATAATTTCTGTTTTAAATGCCCAATTAAAGCGCTTAATGACGTTTCAGGAAGCATCAGTACACTGCTTGAAGCAGGATTATAGTAACTCTGCCAGCCCAACTGCTTTAATAAGCCCATCCTAACCCCGTCTGGATTAATGCTATGTATATAATCGTGATTGCGCCATACGGCTATATTGTGTTGTTTAAGCAAGTCGGCTTTATAGCGGTAAACATCGTCGTTAGCCAGCCACGTGGTTTCGTCCTGATGATTGTAAAAAGTAGGTTCATGGGCAATAATAAAGTTGGCGCCTAAGGCAATGGCTTTCCTGATCACCTCAATGGTAGCAAACATGGTTGTAACAATACCGGTAACCTGAATATCGCGATTACCAGCCTTTAGGGTATCAACAGTATTGCTGAAAGGAGCGCCCGGTACCTGGCTGATAAACATGTCCATGACCTGCCCAACGGTGAAAGTGGCTGGTAGATCAAGAAGGCTGTTGGCATGGCTTATTACAGGCGAAGTCAGTAGGGCGGAAACACCAGCTACCTTAGTAAAGTTATAAATGAATTTACGCCTGGACCGGTCCTGGTTTAAACGAAACGGATAATTTGTAATGCTCATGATGTCTGGGTATGGTACTGATCAAATATAAAAAATAGCCCAGGTGTTTTATGCGTAATAATTTGCCCGCTATTTTCCTCAGAGTGTATTGTTTTACTCATGTTTTTTAATTGCGGGATAACATCACCGGCTTAACCATCAGCATATAATTGCTTTGTTGTTAAATTGATTAAAATTGACCTTTATGGTGTGGTTAATTAATTAACGGCATTTGAATTGCTTGCTTCGCACGAAACTCACAATTATCTAATCCCGAAATATTAAAAAAAACTACCCTTTCCTTATCATGAAATTTAAGTTTAAAATCTCCCTTGGAGTATTAGTGGTAACTGCACTATTTTATACGGCCTGCCGAAAAGAAGTCAAACTAAACCAGAAACCCGAACCTCCAATATCTAAGGTTGACACTATGGGCCTTGCTACAAACCAGATCATCAGAAATGTAACACAAACCCTGTCTGGTGCTTATGGAGGTGTTGATATTAATAAGGGGCTGATCCTGCCTGATCTGACTACCATCAGGCAATCAAAGCCACTTATATCAGGTCTCGTTGACCTGTGCTCTTTTTTTCCGGATACGGTAGTGAACTATAAAACAGTTATTGGCGATACTATTAGCTCGCAGACCAGCGGATTATTCAAATTTTATTTTAGCTGTAAGAGTGATACTATCAAGACTCCCGGAGTAAAGCCCTATACTGTTTTCAGATTGTTAAACGGATACGTAGCTTATGACTCTCTGGCAACAACCGGCCAAACACCAAGTAGCTTGTTTGTCCATAATATAAAAGCTTTTTATCAGGCAAATGCTTTTGATTTTACTGCACCTCTGGCTATTAATGGCAGCAGTAGCAAACTTATTTCTTTTAACGGAAGTATTAAATCATTTGTTGATACCGCGTCAACTAAAAAAACACTAATCCCATCATCTGTACATGCTTATTATACTTTGAATGATGTAAGTATTGATTTAGCAAAAAATAACGATATCACAAGAGGTAGTATAACTTTTGCGGCCGTGGGTGAGGGTAATAGTATAAAGTGGTATTATGAGGGCGTTATTAATTTTTTAGGTGATCATAAAGCAAGTGTAGTTATTAAAAATAAAACTTATCATGTCGATTTGCTTACCGGCAAGATAACCACAACTTAGTCATCCAAACAGCACACACGCCTAAATCATAACAGAATTCACAAATTTGATTGATAATTCCGTATAATTTTGCATCTTTGCACCGCGAAAAAATCGCGATGGTCCCATAGCTCAGCTGGATAGAGCAACTGATTTCTAATCAGTAGGTCTCAGGTTCGAATCCTGATGGGATCACGAAAGCTTCTCTAAACAAATTGGAGGAGCTTTTTAATTCTTATAGTAGTAACAGTGCAACGATTCCGTAGCTCAGCTGGTAGAGCATAACACTTTTAATGTTGGGGTCCTGGGTTCGAATCCCAGCGGGATCACAAACATTCGTTTAAAAAGCCTTAAATGATTCATTTAAGGCTTTTTTTATAGATTGATCTTTCAATGACCTTAAAAGATACCACGTATTCTGAATGCGTGATTATTTACTTTTACCTATTACATCAAATAAATTAGTAATAAATCATAGTGAAGCTGTAGATGGCTCTGTCTTATAGCAATGAAGATTATCTGCTGAAATGTTTTGATCATAGCAGAACAACCTTTTCGTCGATAAGTAGCCTGAAGACTATCTGTTTTTAACGGTTATATCCGCCTTTCTGTCGATGAAGAATCACTACGTGTCGAAAGTTAAAAACAAACCGCCTGATATGCTAATTTTAGTCTCAGATATCAACAAGGGTGTTACGGCCCGACGAGGTGAAGTAGTTCAGTTTTACAAGCTTTGTTTGTTGATAATTATCGCTGAATAATACGAAGTGACGCGAAGTAAACAACCTGATACGTGCTTTAACCCCAGGCCTCTATGATGGAACTTTTACACTCTTATCACTTTCTGTACAATGTTTTAATAGTTGTCATCTCCACCCTGATAACCCTATTAGCTATACCTTCCATTTTGCATGTGGCCCGTGCCCGTCATTTATATGACGATGTGGGTCATTTCCGCAAACAGCATGACCATGGCATCCCGCGTTTGGGTGGTGTGGCCATATTTGTCAGCTTTATTATCACCACGCTGCTATTCAGTATTATAGACAAAGCCCTGCCCATCAGTTATTTGCTGATCGCCTGTATCATCTTATTTGCCATGGGTTTAAAGGATGATCTTTCGGGGGTAAACTCCAGTACCAAATTCCTGATCCAGTTCATCGTAGCCGCCATACTGGTTTTGCTGGGCGATATCCGGATCACCAGTATGTATGGTATATGGGGTATTTTTAATCTGCCTTATGTGCCCAGCGCTATCTTCTCCATTTTACTGATCATGCTGATCATCAATTCCTTTAACCTGATAGACGGTATAGATGGCCTGGCTGCTACCACTGGGTTGATCGTTAACGGCACGCTTGCTGTGATGTTCCTGTCGATCAGACAGTATGAGCTGGCAGCTATTTGCCTGGCAATGGTAGGGGCAGTAGCCGGATTTTTACGGTATAATATTACCCCGGCCAAGATATTCATGGGCGATACAGGCGCTTTACTGATCGGTTTGGTATCAGCAGTAATGGCCATTAAGTATACCGAGATCAGTAAGATCAGCGTAGCAGGAGTACCTCATCTGTTTACCGCACCCGCGCTTACGGTAGCTATATTGATAGGACCTGTTTTTGATACCCTGCGGGTGTTTACACTCCGGATACTAAAAGGAGTATCGCCATTTGATGCCGACCGGAACCATATGCACCACCGGATGCTGAAGTTGGGTCTTACCCATTTACAGGCCACCCTGTGCCTGGCAGGTATTAACCTGGGCGCCATTGGTTTTGTATTGTTTTTCAGCGACCTGAGCAATACTTTTTTGATTTCAGTGATCCTGTTGATCCCCATTATTTTTAACTGGATAGTCACTTTTTGCATCCGCTCGAAGGAACGCTCCAAAGGACGTGAACAGGTAGTCTGAAACATACTCCTCATTCAACGATCATTTCTGTTTACTCATCGGATGTTTTTGCCTTTGTGTCTAATATCACTGCAAGGATATTAAATACCCTATATATTTAGATGAGGTCTGTTTCAACAGATATTGATTAAAATTTAGCTTTGAAAAAATTTATTCTGTTTTTTGTTTTAGGCTTTGCCGGGTTTACCGCAAAGGCGCAGGACGGATACAACTATTATGAATGGGGTGTTGGGGGCGGTATTGGCTATGGCAGGGCTTATGCCGATACCAAAAAACAGGACTACCACCCTATTTACAACTTTAACATAGCCTATAATTTTAACCCTTACGTACCTATTGCGCTGGAGTACCAGTTTGGAACGCTTTCGGGTGGTGGCCGTACTCCTGATAAAGATGCTTTCGGCAGGATATACAGAAACGCTTATAAAGCCTTATTGATCCATGCCGATGTTCAACTGGGTAGTTTTATTGACTATTCCGACAACGGTTTTTTAAACGTGATCAAGAACTTTTATGTGGGCACGGGTATAGGTGCCATTTCCAACAACATGAAAGATATACAGCGTACCAACTTACCTGCATATGCTCAAAACGGCGCGGTGGGCAGCACCAATGGTTTCCAGGGGAAAGACAAAAGCACCAACGTAGTATTACCGCTGCGGTTTGGGTATGAGTTTAAAATTTATGATTCTTATGAGCAGGTAGGTTATACCATTACCCTCGGCTATGAACACAGCTATGCTTTTGGCGAAGGATTGGATGGCTACAATGACCCTCCGGCACAGTTTAAAAACAACGCCCCCGACCAATATGCCCACTTCACCATAGGTTTTCGGTACAATTTTGGCAACACAGTATCCTATAGTAAGTTAGTAAGGGATTTCGGGTTTTGAATACCCATATTATCAAATTTCCTGAAACGAAATAATATGTCCTCACATCACTGGGTATATATTTAATATTTACCAATTGGATTTCTTTTATGACATACTCCCGTTGCGGAAAACCATCACTGTGGATTTGAACGTAATGCGGAAAAAGCCAGCTGGTTATCAATTTTGCCAATATTCCATCGTGCCCGATTGCCATTTCGTCGGTGTGATTAGCTTGTGTGTCGAAGCAGTTTAAACTTAATTTAAAAACAAGCAAATTTATATAATATCAGTGGCTGGTAAATTGATTTGTATCATATTATTAAATAAATAGGTCTTTATACGCCTCCGTTAATGATTACCACCACCAGTAATAACCAGGGATAAAAGTATTGATCAATAAAGATATTCAGTAGTCCAAATTTCAATAATTGGTCATAAAATCTAATGAAAGTACACAGCGATATTGGTAGTTTAAGGCTTTTTAAAACAGGCATTTGTTTGTTATTGCTGGTTTTATCAAGCACGGTTAAAGCCGGGACTTTTGATTGGACTGGTAGAAATAGTACTGATGTAACAGATGCCGGAAACTGGGCTCAGTCTGGTTTAATAGCTTGTCCTGTCGCCCCTGGTGCTAATGACGATGTAAGAATTGGCGTAGCCACCACTTATACGCTTATTAGTGCTTTGTGTGTAAATTTAGGCAGCCAAACGCTTACGCTTACACGGTTTCCAATCGTAACCGCCAATACCACTTGGAAGTCCATAACCCTTGGCAATAATGGTGTTACAGCCGCGACATATTATTTGCGGAACACCGGGGGGACACAGCAAAGTTTTGGGACAAAATATACCATGATGCTGACTGTTAATGGCGCTACAACTACATTAACAGTAACCGGAAATATAACCCAAAATCATTATGCGGGTGTGGCCGACCCCAGAAATATTTTTAACGCCATTATAGCCGGGACCGGGAATGTACTTTGCCAGGGTAACGTAGTAGTAGGGGATGCAGCAACACAGCCATCCAATACAGTTGCTGATGTTGCCTTATTTTCTGCCCAGGTAAATCAATTGACCATCAACGGAAATGTTTTGCTCAATTGTAACGGCGTTAGTAATGCAGGCCGCGGAGAAGTTTGTTATCCCTGTTTTTCGGTAGAGAAAGGGACAACAACACTTCTGGGGCAGATGAACCTGGTTAAAAACTTTACACCCACAACAAACGGCTTTGCGGGTTTAAATCCTGGGGTACTCGGTTTTAAGGGTTACGGGCAGGTTATAGCAGATAATACGGGTTATACCTCTACTGCGGTTGGTAGTGCCAACACTTTTGAGCTAAGGAACAAAACCCCCATCATTACCCCCCTGATTGATCAATTTTATGTTTATTTTACATTTGGTGGCAATAGTGGCACCACTTTGTTTAGCGATAACAATGCCGAGAATCAAACGGTTTATACCGCTAACGAGCCCTCTACCACCACCACAGCAACCTATATTAATACAACTTCCCCAGCGTATTATAACCTGACATTTTCTGGCGCAAGTACAAAGGTTGTTGATAAAAACAGCACCATTGTTGGAGCTACACCACAGGGTTTATCCGTTGGCAATAATTTGACTACAGGTGGCGGCATAGTGAATTTAAACACCAATGACCCTACTGTTACCGTAACCGGAGGTTGGACAAACCAGGCATCCACCGTAGTTAATCAGGATGCTGGTGATATTATTATTAAAGGCGCGGTTAATAATACGGGTACCCTTAATCTGGGCTCAGGTAATTTTTATATCGGAGGTAATTATACCAATAACAGCGGAGGCGTATACACACAAGGCACTGGTACTACTTTTTTCAATGGATTGGGCGCCCAAACATTGCTTGACAATAGTACTGCGGGTACGGTATTTAATAAGGTAACATTTAACGGAACCAATGCTGCCAGCATTTCAACAATGACCGCCGGTACGGGTAATTTTGCCGTATCACCCACCGGTATATTAAGCATGGTAAGCCCGGCAAAGCTCGTTGCCGGTACCAGCAGTGCGGCATATCTTACGCTGAAATCAACCGCTGCTTCAAGCGCTACAGTTGGGCCGATAAACTATACTACCCCGATAACCGGAAATGTGAATGTGGAGCGTTATTTACAGGGAGGCTCTACCAGTCAGCGTGGCTATCGTTTATTGTCGAGTCCGGTTAATACGGGGAGCGGCATTTTTAATGTTAATTATGTAGCAGCCAAAGCATTTATTTCGGGCTATGGAGGTACAGCTAACGGATTTAATGCCACGGTTAATAATAACCCAACCCTATATTTTTACCAGGAAAATGTACCCGTCAACAATAACACCTTTACATCGGGCACATTTAAAGGCCTCGAAAAACTAACTGCAGGCAGCAATACGGTTAATGTTACAGGTGTATCTAATATTACCTTGCCTGTTGGCAATGGCTTTATGTTTTATTTTATTGGCGACAATATTAATAACCTGGGTACAGGGGCCGGACAAAAGGGGGGGACCGTAGGCTTAGCGCCCGAAACCGTTACCCTTTCGGCTTCAGGTGCTTTAAACCAGGGCCCTATTTCTTTTACCCCATGGGCGTATACCGGAGCTTCTACTACATTGAGTAAACACAGTCCGGGTACGGGGTACTATCTGTTGGGTAACCCTTATGCCAGTGCATTAGATTTAAACAATACCAATTTAAAGTCGGGTGGAACTGGGATCAATTTTTCCAATACCGCGGCTGTTTCCACCAAGTTTTTGGTTTTTAATCCTGTAAATAAAGGATACTCTTATTGGGACCCTACCATTGGTGCAAGCGGTAACAGTGATGGCAATGGAGCATCACGGTATTTGGGCAGCGGGCAGGGCTTCTTCATCACCATTCCTACCGTGGGCCCCACCACCACGGTAACTTTTACAGAGGCTGCAAAAGTGAGCACCAATCAGCAACCGGCCCCATTACTGATGTCGGCACCTGGTCAGATGCATATTGCTAATCTGCGCTCCTCAACTGCACAATCTGTAAATTCAGTTTCAGAACAAACAACAAGCGAGATTATCCCGGATATTAAATTAAGATTATCTGCCGATAGTGTTCGTAACGATAACTGCGCCATTTATTTTAAAAACGACTGGTTGCCGGCTTATAGTCAGCAAGAGGACGGGATAGATTTGGACGGACTGGGGGCAAGTGTTTTTCTTTCAAGTTATAGTGCCGATAGTGTGAGGTTAGCGTTGAATAAATATTCAACGTTAACGGCCCCCAGAACCGTTATTCCTTTGTATGTCAGTGCTACTACTTCGGGGATCTATACATTTTCAAAAAACGAAATAAGCGGCTTGCCCGATAACTACACCGTTTTTTTACACGATAAATTGTTGAATGATTCATTAGACATGACTCATAACGATACCTATAATTTTAATTTAGACAGGGGTAACGCGGCAACTTACGGAGGCAAAAGGTTTGAACTGGTTATCAATAAAAGTCCATCCAATTATCACCTGCTCAGTTTTACGGGTAAAAAAGCAGCAAAGGGGATCGACATTCGCTGGCTGGTAGAGTATGAGGCCGATTATACTTCTTTTGTATTAGAAAAACAGGATCAGGCGGGTAATTTCAGCTCCATATATCAGCTTAAAAGCAATGGTACCGGCAACTATAATTATACCGACCTCCTGGCCTCAACCGGAGATAATGTATACCGGTTAAAGCAGACCGATCGTGACGGTACCGTAACCTATTCTCAAAAAATAAGCATTGTTTATACGTTGCAATCGCCTAATGGATCGGTTGTTAAAGTTTATCCTAATCCCGCCGAATCGCAGATACAAATGCAGATCGCGGATGAATCATCTAACAAGGCATACAGCTTAAGTATTGTTGGTCCAACCGGATTTGTAATGAGCAAACGAAAAGTTACGGGCTCCAATTGGACAGCCAACGTGGGCTACTTTACCCCGGGGATATACATCGTTAATTTATATGATGCATCAAATGGGGCCCTGGTTGGGCAAGGAAAATTTATAAAGAGATAGGTATTTATTCGAGATTCTATGAAAAAGGTTAAAAGCATAAAAAACAGAGTGAATACGGCTGTCATCGGGAAAACTGCAATTTTATTGCTTTTGTTGATCGTGAGTAATGTATTTATGGTATTGGCCGATGACCCCGGTGAGCCATGTGATCCAATAGCCGATCCTATAGGTAATTGCCCCCTGGATACCTGGACAATGTATTTAGCAATTATAGCTGTGATTTTTGCCGTTTTTTATCTAAGAAAGAAGAATAACGCCAGCAGAAATGCTTCGTTATAAAATAAAGAACAGAAAGAAGATGGTTCCCCTTTCTGTTCTTTTTAGAACGGCAGATTGACACCGAAATTCACATCACGATCTTTAAAGCCGGATGGTAAAGCTCATTTGGCACGATCTATAAAGCATCCTTAATCTTCAACACCAGAAGCTCAGCCGGCACTTCCCCTGGCTTTAAGCCGGAAAGATCAATGACGCTATCATTACCAACATTTTTTATCACCAGTGATTTTTTACTTCCTAAAATAGCAGCTACAGCCTTTGCCGGAACATGAATGTTTTGCAATCGTATTTGAGGTACGTAGGAGGGAAGTATACAAAACAGGTCTTTTCCCTTTTTTGTAAAAAAGGCTTCTACGAATGCTGTATCTTTTTTAGGCACAACCAATTCCGCGATGCTATAACCGGCCATGTAACTTTCTTTCTTTTTTTGTGGTTTTGGTCCTGCGCTCCATTGATATGGATACTTATACGCGGTAGTACCATATATCGCATCTCCGTTGATTTTTAACCAATTACCTATATCGGTCAATCGTTGTTGCATAATTACCGGGATCCGTCCGTCGGCAGTGGGTCCGATATCGAGCAGTAAATTACCGCCTCTGGAAACAATATCAATCAGCATTAAGATAAGGTCGTGACTGCTTTTATAATCTTCCAGCTTTTCATTCCGATTATACGCATAAGAGTGGCCTATGCCCTGGCTTTCTTCCCAAATAACACTGGCATCCATACCACTGCCATATTCAGAAGTGGTATAAGTGGCTCCGTTGTTTTTTCCGCGGGTATTACTACCCCAGCGATCATCGACAACTACCTCCTTTGCTACCGGCGACTCATTGAACAACCAGGCCAGTAATTCGGGACTGTGCCAGGCTGTATCGGGCAACTCCCATTCGCCATCAGAAAAAATAATAGAGGGTTTATATTTGGTGACCAGGTCTTTAAACTGCGGGAACATATGTTCCGAAACAAAGCGTTTCTTATCTTTCAACCACAAAGGATTAAACCATTCGTACAAAGAATAATAGTACCCCATCTTCAATCCTTCAGCTCTTACGGCGTTGGTAAGGTCGCCGAGCAGATCGCGCTTGGGTGTTCCCGTTACCGCGTTCCATGGGCGTCCCCAATCACGGTCGGCTTCCGCGCTGTTCCATAAACAATACCCTTCATGGTGCTTTGAGGTAAGCACCACATAGTGCGCGCCGGACTTTTTTAAAATATCTGCCCATTGCTTGGGGTCAAACATCTCGGCTTTAAACATCGGCTCAAACTGCGGATACAAAAAATTGGCGCCGTAATTTTTATCGTGAAATGCTACGTAGTCTTTTTGTTTGTCCTGCTGTACACGATACCAGTACCATTCTGCATAGCTATCACCACTATTGGGTATTACCGGCGCGTATGAAGGCACGGCGTATAGTCCCCAATGAATAAAAATTCCAAACTTGTCGTTATGAAACCATTCGGGCATTTTACGCTTATTAAGCGATTCCCAATTGGACTCAAACTTTTGTGCATTGGCAATACTAATATTGAAAAGGACAAAGAGTAAAAACAATAAATTTTTCATAAAAGGAATTTTAAGCAGGAGTGATAACAAATTTAATGATCGGAATTGGTGCTTAATTTATAAAATCCAAAATTGATTAAGGGGAATGACAAAATGGGTTAACTTAAACTCATCGGGGACTCTGAAGTATAAAAGTGGGTTTACATGTAAACCCACTTTCTGATAGAAAAATAAGTTTAATAATATGATTATCAATAAGATATATAAATGTTAACCATGAAAAGTGTAAACCCACTTTTAAATACAATGCCGTTGAAAACCTTAAAAAGCATCTTATATTATTATTTAAAATTCACAGTAATTACCTGCTGATTCTGGTTGCGAACTATAACGAGCTTAGCCTTTCCCATCCATTTAATTTTCTGATATACCTTGAGCAATTCTTCTATGGAGTTAACGCTGTCGTCATTTAGCTTAACCACCACATCGCCCTTTTGTAAGCCGTTTTTTGCTGCAAGTGATGCCGCTGGCAAATCGGTAAGTAATGCCCCATTATTATCATGCAACCCGGCCGCTGATCTTTCTCCCAGGCTTTCAATGTTTTTAAAATGCGCGCCTAACCATTCTACCTGGCTTTGTTTACCCTGATTCGTTGAAGTAACCAGCAGGTTGATCACCGGTTTTTGGGCCAGCTTTTTTAAAACAACGGAAGTAACCCCGAAATTCATATCAAAATCTTTAAACCCGGCATTTAATGCCGGAGAGCCTGGTTTTAAATGATAGTTCCCGCTTTTGGCGTCGATAAACTGGGCATCGCCGTAAACGCTGTTTTTATCTAATCCCAAATTCTGGGCATCTGCCAACGCTTCTTTGGTTAGGAAAAAATTCTGGTCGACGCTTTTGCCCCAGTTATTTATTAAGATGGGGGCATAGGGCAGGCTCACGATGTTATGCTCAAATACGTCATTACTATTCTTTAGCCATACATGCGGATGGAAGGTATTATTGATGATGATGTTATTGGTAACGGTGCGGCTATAGCCTTCACGAAGTTTTAAACCACCGCTCAGGCAAACGTTATTATAGATACGGTAATTGCTGCTGCCGTCGTCCAGGTCAATGTCCCAGCCATGATCGCACTGAAAACGATTATTACGGATGGTGATAGGATCAATCACATCCAGAAACTGGATGCCGGGCCTGGCGGCTACTATACTATCGATCAGATTGCGCTCCGGCCGCCAGTACCGGTCCCTTCCCCAGGAATTATAAGCCCCGTTATCGCCGGTTTCCAGCACCGTATTGAATACATCATTAAATTCAATCACATGTCCTCCCCAGGTTCCTTCGCTCATATTAAGCCCGGCTCTGGGCGTATTGTAAATAGTGTTATGGCTCACCGTAATATGCGATGACATGGAGACCTGCACGCCTGCCACCTGTTTTTCTATAGTGCCAATATGGTGTATCAAATTACCAGTGGCCGAACAATACTGAGGATAGTCGGAGCTTTTAGGGCCCGGCTGGTAATCCATCTTATCCCAGGGGACAAAAGTTTCGTAACTAAAAGCAGGTGACCTCGCCGCGTCAGGATTACCAACAAAAGCAATTGCATTACCACCTATGGTATGTATATAATTATCCCTGATAATATCATTCTTGCTATAATTACTTACAAACACCGCATTGCCACCCAGTTCATAAAAATTACAGTTGCTGATGGTTACCTGCTCTGTTCTGTCAAGCAGGATAGCCCCACCACGATACATCCTCCAGTCGCTGCGCAGCAAAGGTTCTTTGGCCAGCATAAATGACCGTGCCGTTTGCGTAAAATCGATACCTTTAATGGTGATGTTGCTTAAAGGCTTTTCTTTACTGCCGTTGATATGGATCAGATCGGTTAAAGTACTGACGGTAAATACAGTTTTGTTCAAATTGGCTCCTGCAGGAGGGTACAGATAAAGCGTTTGGCTTGTTTTATTGTAAAACCATTCGCCGGGGGCATCCAACTCTTCAAAAATATTTTCTACAAACCGGTCTTGTTTATTCATCGGGGAAGGGCGGTTGTTTTGCCAGCCACCCTCGTAAGTCAATACGCCTTTGTCGTCTTTTCCGGTGATCAGGTAATCAAAGCTGCCCCATTCGCCCGCGTGCAGGGCGTGGATATAACCCCCAGCAGGAGCTTGCCATGTTTTTACCCGGCTTTCGCTTATGGCATCCTTAGCCGTTCCGTTATAGATCCTGGCTGTAGGATCAAAATTGGGGTAGCGAGCCATAGGAAGGCTTTTGCCATTCATAAATAACTGGTCGGGGGCAATGCCTGCAACCAATTTTGTTTTGATGATATTTCCTTTGTATGGCTGCCATACCGGGTTTATTTTGCCTGATCCCGTAATGACTGCCTTTTCGTTGGGGTATGAGCTAATGATCAACGAACGTTCTTTAAAATCGCCCTCGTTAATCTCAATTGTTTTCTGCTGGGGATAAATACCTCCCCGTAATGTGACAACTACATCTTTATTAACATATCCGGTCGCTTTTAATAAGGCTGCTGCCAGGTGTTGAACAGGATGTTTAAAAGAGCCATCATTTTTATCGTTACCGCTATTGGATACATAAATTTTGTTTTGCCCAAAACAGGGATGCATTAAAATGCCCGAGGTAACACAAGCGATGGTCAGTATAGTTGATTTTAGAAGCTGCATTGACATTGAATATTAAAGAGAACAAAAACAATTGTACTCCCGGCTGGATGTTTACCGGAAGTACAATTTAAGAATTAATAGAGTGGATTTTGGGGAATATTATTAGCCGTAATTTCAATATCCGGAATAAGCCATGTTTGATTATAGGGGCCTATCGGGTTAATAAGCTGGCTCCCCCTTTGGGCCTGGATAAGCTGGAAGGTATTGGTCCGTTTCATATCAAACCAGGTATTTCCTTCCAAGGCAAATTCCCATTTTCTTTCTTTCAAAACTGCCTGTCTGAAGCCATCCTGCGTGAGGCCTGCCAGGTCAGGAACATTTGTTGGGTCCGACTTATCTACCCGGGCACGCCTGCGGATGGTGTTAATATAAGCATAGGCATTGGCCGGACCGTTGATCTCATTTTCGGCTTCTGCGGCAATCAGGTACATATCGGCATAACGGATATAAATAAAATTCCAGGGATTAATAACGGTAGACGATGTCGCTCCTTTTGAAACACCCGTCGTATCAAAATATTTCTGAAAGAAGGGCGCCAGTACACCTCCTTTTACTTTAGGATCAGGATATTGATCCAGGATCCCCCATGTCCTCCTGCGGTCGCCTTTCGGGAAACTACTGATAAAGCTGGGAGCAGGTACCAATGAAGGCCGGTAAGTATCGGCCGTACCGGTTGACCCTTGTAAAGGATTGCCGCCTTTTGAAACTATGTATGATTGTTCCCAGATAGATTCTGTGGTATAACTGGTATGATGAAAAACGTTGGCATAATCATCTACAAGGGTAAACAGTCCGGAGTTGATCACTTTTAGGGCCTCATCCTTTGCATTTTGATAGGAGGCTGTTTGTTTCATGGGGTTGCCGGCCATGGTGAGGTAAACTTTTGCCAAAAGTGCCGATGCCACCGATTTGTACACCCTGCCCACTGTAGGAGCTTTGTCGGGCAGGTTTTGCTCAGCGAAGAGCAGATCACTCAATATCAGTTTATATATATCGGCCTGCGGTGTACGCGGCAGCTGTAAACTGGTGGGGTTGTTGTCAACGATAACTTTTGTCGGCATCGGGATGTCCCCATAAAGCTGTACCAGGTAAAAATAGGCGTAAGCCCGCATAAACTGCGCCTCGGCGGTTAGCTGGTTTTTAGTGGCCGCGTCAAGGGGAGAGGTTGGCAAGGCGCCTAAAACAAAGTTGGCATCTTTAATAAGGCGGTACCCATTTCTCCAGCAGCCCTGGGTATTGTAATAATATGGCTGAGGGGCATTTTGATACATGGGCAATCCCTGCTCAACCGATGGGGCAGGTGCACCATAAATATCTGTAGGCATTTCCTGCATACTACCATCATACAGCGGTATATCGCCATATAAACCTATTATGGCTAATTGGTAACTGGCCGGATCAGAAAAAAATGTGCCGGGGGTAATAGATGTTTGAGGATGTTCTTCCAGTGTTTTTTTGCACCCGCCAATTGCTATGGTCATACCAATAGCCATGCTTAAAAACAGTTTCATATATGATCTTTTCATGATTTGTTCAATTTAAAATTTCACCCTAACGCCTGCTGTGATTGATTTTGTTGATGGGTAATTACCGCGATCCCACCCGTTTACTGTTGATGATGCCCAGGATACTTCCGGATCATAACCAGTGTACTTGGTGATGGTAAAGTAATTTTGCGCACTCACGTAAATGTTGATAGACGATATTTTAATACGACGAAGCTGATTTGCATTAAAGGTGTATCCCAGGGTAACATCTTTTATCTTCAGGTAATTACCGTTTTCTTCCCATAAGCTATTGGCATAATCACGGGTGTATTGCATGCTGTTGGCTGATGGTTTGTCGCCGGCATTGCTGGTACCAGGTCCTTGCCAGCGGGAGTCATAAGCCGCCTGGGTTGGCGTCCATTGCCCGTTCAGCGTAAGGCTGTATTTCCTAAGCTCATTCACCAGAGTTGCGCCATATGAACCGGTAATTAAAACACTCAGATCCCAGTGTTTATAGGTAAACGTGTTGTTAAAGCCCGCGGTAAATTTAGGCTGCAGGGTTGTTAATATATGTTTGTCATCATCATTCACCACCCCATCGTGGTTATAATCCTGGAATTTGAAATCACCGGCATGTTTGGTGGGTTCACCATTGGATTTTGCCTCAGCATCTGTCTGATAAACACCTGTTACCTGCTGGCCAAAGAATGAATTCATAGGCTGCCCAACAATCATCGGGAACCAGTTGCCGCCTGTACCGATATATTGGTAAGGTATCGGTTTTCCGTCGGCTCCAACACCAAGACTTAACAGCTTGTTCTGATTCTGGGTATAGGTTAAGGTAGAAGACCAGGTAAAGTCGCTGCCAACAATGTTCTGAGAGTTTATAGAAAATTCAAAACCTTTGTTGGAAGATTTGCCCACATTTTGCAGCTGAGATCCAAACCCGGTTGAGGAAGGAAGATTTACATATAATAATAAATTGCTTGTTTTTTTATTGTAATAATCGGCGGTCAGGTTTAGCCTGTTTTTTATAATCCCCACATCAATTCCCAGATCAAGCTCTTTGGTGGTTTCCCATTTCAGGTTATTGTTGGAAACGGATGAATAATAATAACCTGTTGTGTTTGAGTTATTCAGGATAGTATTGATGCTTGATACCGAAGCCAGGGTTTGGTAAGGATTGATAGCCTGGTTTCCGGAGGTGCCATAGCTCGCCCTCAACTTAAGGTTGCTCAAGGTTGGGTTCTCTTTCAGGAAATCTTCTTCAGATACTGTCCAGGCTACTGCACCTGATGGGAAGAACGCATATTTATTGTTGGAGCCAAACACCGAGCTGCCGTCTCTTCGGGCGGTAAAAGTAGCGTAGTATTTACCTGCGTAATTGTAGTTTAACCTGCCCAGGTACGAAATAAGTGAGTTACTTGAAATGCCTGTACTTGGATTGGCGAGTGTGGTAGCCGATTGAAGACTGTTGTCTACATATACCGTACTGACAAATCCCGAAGCTGTACCGCTATTTAGAGAACGGCTGTGATTCTGCTGAAAAGTAAACCCAGCCAGGGCATTCAGGTTATGTTTACCCCAGTTATGCGTGTAGGTCAATGTATTTTCATTGACAAATGAGTTGGAGTTTGAATAACTCTGTGAAGCGTTACCGGCCGGCTGACCAAAAGTAATTGATGGCGGATTGTAATTATCCGAATGATTGTCAGCATTGTCAATGCTCGCACTTGATCTTAGTTTCAGACCGGGAACTATTTCATAAGTCAAAGCTGCAGTTCCCAATATCCTTAACGTGCTGGCTGGGTTGTACTGTTCTTTTGCCATCCCTACGGGATTGGTTTGCCCATAATTTAAACCTGTAAATACGGTATAGGTACCATTTGGATTATAAACACCCTCTGTTGGTGGCATTACGAAAGTTTGAAAAGGGACCCCGCCATAATCGGCATTTTGGTAATTGTTTTTCTTATACTGGTCTTTAGTAAGCGCTAAATTGATCGTAAAGTTTAGCTGCTGGTTGAGCTTCTGATCAAGGTTGATTCTGCCAGAAAGCCTACGGTAACTGGAGTTAGTGATAATACCATCCTGGTTAAAATAGCCAAAAGAAGTATAATACCTGGTATTCTCGGTGTTGCCGCCCACTGATATGGTATGGTTTTGCGTAGGCGCTGTATGGTAAACCAGGTCCTGCCAGTCGGTACCTTTACCCAGGCCATTAATCTGATCGGGTGTCCATGGCAACGGCTTTGCCGGGCTATTTAAGCCCGAAGCATTATCGTTTGTAGTAACCTCATTTTGTAGCCGGGCATATTCAGTTGCATCTATCAGTTTTAGTTTGTGCCTTAAATCGGCTACACCATAATAACCATCGTAGCTTACCTGTGGTTTTCCGGAAGCTTTAGAGGTACCTTTTTTGGTGGTGATCATGATGACGCCGTTCGCACCTCTTGAACCATATATCGCGGTAGAAGAAGCATCCTTCAGTACGTCTATGGAAGCAATATCATCCACATTTAACTGGGCGCTGATATCCTGGGTGATCTGCCCGTCCACTACATATAAAGGTGCGTTGCTACCGGTAATGGAATTTGTACCCCTGATGGCAATTTTCATCCCCTCACCCGGTTGCCCCGAGGCCTGGTTCACCTGTACACCCGCCATCTGCCCCTGCAAGGTTTGCGCAACATTGGATATACCTTTTACCTGCGTTACCTTGGCTGATGAAATGGTGGAAACTGAACCGGTAAGGTCACGTTGTTTTACGGAACCATAACCTAATACAACTACTTCGTTTAACTTTGATTGATCAAGCTGCATATGCACGTTCATCGGCCGGTCTTGTGAAACAGGCAGTTCCTGTGTTGCGTAGCCGATAAATGAAAAAACAAGTACCGCATTGGGATTGGGGACATCCATGCTGAATTTTCCGTCCTTGTCGGCAATTACAACAATTTGCCCGCTTTTCAATCGTACGGTAACACCAGGCAGGGTGTTGTTTTTTTCATCAAAAACCTGCCCGGTTACTTTGATGGTAACCTGTTGAGTATTGATTGTTGCCCGAACCTGAACCGCTACAGGTTGTTCTTTAATAAAAATAGTGTTGTTCACTATTTCATAGCTTAAATGCAGATCTTTCAAAAATGCTGTTAAGGCCGCGTCAAGAGATACATCTTTGAGTTTGATGGTGACGTTTTTATTACGGATAGCTTTCGATTCATAAAAAAACACATAACCGGTTTGATCGTTAATGACTTTCAATACCTTTTTTAAGGGCGTATTGGTTTCATTAAGATTAATCTTTTGACCAAAGACCGCAGCGCTGCATTGCAGCATTGCCAGTAAAATCATGAGGGTAGTCAATTTCATAATCAGTATTATTTTTTTTGGCAGCCACCGGTTCTCGGTGGACACAAAAAGAGACTTTAATTTCATACTTTTGAAAAGTTTGAGTTAATGGATGATTGCTGAATAAGATCATTTTTCTGTAAAGGAGGTTAACTCAGATATGCGTATCCCGATTGCACTCGGGGTACGTTTCTGTTTTTATAATTAACCACTGACGGTTCGTCTAAGGGACTGTTTTTTGTACTTTTTTTCTCATATATATTAGTTAAGTGAATAATTGGTGCATTAATGATTAAGGCATAATAATGATGGTTCTGCCCTCTATCCGGTAATGGATCTGTTCAATACTTAAAATGTGCATCAGCTGTGAGGCAGTGATGTTTTTATTCATCTGCCCCGAAAATTCCCTTGTGGGGATCTGCCCCTCGTATTTTACAGATACATCATACCAGCGGGAAAGCTGCCGCATCACCGTTTGAATATCATCATCCTTAAAATAAAAGAAACCCTTTTTCCAGGCTATAGCTTCTTCTGTATCGGCCTGTGTTACTGCCAGGTGACCATCTTTAAATTGAACCTGTTCACCGGGTTTTATCTTACTGCTCATTTCAGCGGCTAATACTTTAACACTGCCTTCCAATAGCGTAGTCCTGGTAACTTTTTCATCCGGATAAGCATTCACATTAAAATGTGTACCTAAAACCTCAACGGTTTGACCATTTGATATTACCCGGAATGGTTTATGCTGATCATGAGCAACCTCAAAATAGGCTTCTCCTGAAAGTTCAATTTCGCGTTTCGGTCCGCTGAATGTTACCGGGTATTTTAGGGTAGATGCGGCGTTGAGCCAAACTTTGGTACCATCACCTAAAACAAGCTGATATTGCCCGCCTTTAGGGGTAACAACGGTATTAAATACATTGGTCTCATGGCTTGCATTGTACCCGGCCTGATCATAAGTGATGCGGCCATCCGCGTTTTTATGTATAACTACGCCTTTTTCGTTGGCTAAAGCTCCGTTTTTGGTATCGTTTAGATTGATTGCGCTGCCGTTGGATAAAATCAACATAGCCCTGTTACCACCCGGCAGTAAATTACTATTGTCTTTTTTCGCTACTAAAGCTGGCTGATCCTGATGGGGTTTCCGTTGCTCTACAAACAACACGCTTATATATATTAACAAAATAGCTAAAGCAGCGATACTGATCAGCCGCCTGTAATTAATTTTTCGTTTGTCTGATACCTCAGCCAGGATACGCCGGAGAATTTCTTCGCGATTGTTTTCCAGCTCCTGACCATCAATTTCAGGAGTAGCAGCGTTTTGGGTATAATCTGCATACCAGCTTTCTACCAAAGCTTTTTCTTCTTCGGATACCTGGCCGTTACGGTAGCGGTTCAATAGATCTGTTGCGTCCTTTTTTGACATAATTGGTAAAAGAGGTGAGAGCCCTTATTACGCTATATGCACTTCAGGAAGGGGTAGGGAGTAGATGAATTAGAAAAAAAGTAAAAAAAACTTACTTCCCAGTTTTAATCTTAAAATTTTCAGGGAGTTATTAACCTGTTTTCTTACGGTCAACACACTGATATTAAGCTGATCTGCTATTTCCTGATGCGAAAAATTGTTGTTCCTGCTCATTTGAAATATAATCCGCATTTGTGTGGGGAGCATCGCTACTTCAGCTTCTACTATGGCAATGAGTTGTTTTATACGGATGGCCTCATCCGCTTCAGGTTGCTTATTAGTATCCAGGTAATTTTGAAATGATGTGACATAATCATTTTTAATTTTAAGGTGCCTGAAATTGTTGAGCAACTTATTCCTTACAGCTGTATACAGGTAGGCAGCAAGGTTTTCTTCCGGATTTATACAGCCCCGGTTGTTCCATAAATATACAAAAACCTCCTGGAGCACGTCTTTCAATGCTTCAGGATCGGGCAAGCTTTTATACCCATGCCGGTAAAGAAGTCCATAAAACCGATTATAAATTTCTGTAAAAGCCGTTTCATCGCTATCATTTAACAGATAGGCTAATTCTTTATCCGAATAAGCATGATAGTGGGGCATAGCGTGTTTTTAAATAATTGGGGCAAGTACCCAGCTATTTGCTGCCAGATACATGATCACTATTAATATGGGTTTAGCAATTAAAAAAGTATATAATGGTTTATAAAAATGATAAATGTTTACCGATTAAAATTTCGCGAATTTGTCATAAGACTAAGCGAATTTGGCAGTAATCTAGTAATTAAGCTGATATGATGGAGTGTAAATGACGAATGAAGGGCGCTTCTTTTATCTGCATAAAAGAACGCCCCGTGAGATGAAGTTGATAGTACTGGTAATTACAGGAGATGAGCTATGCCTGATTATTGTGGTGTACCTTTGTTTTAGTTAGGGATCTTAATGTAAAAATGATCGCCCCTGTTATCTCCAAAATTCGAGAAATTTTCAGGGCCAAGGGATGACCTGAAGGCTTCTGAAACATAAAAATCATTCTGATAGGTGATGAGCTTTTGTACATTGTTATTAAGTGTGTACAACGTTAAATAACTTTTGAAAAACAAGGGACTATTCCCTTTTTCAAATCTTGCCAGTTTTACCTTCAGGTCGTTGCCGCCAAAACCCGATGGTACTTTCGATTTTGCAAAAAGCGTATCGGCTATATACTGGAATTCCTTGCTATCTACATTGGTAATGGTTTTACTGATTTGAGCGTGCGGAGGGATAAAAGTTAGATTTTGAGGGAGGGTTACCTGGGCGCTGATAGTGCCATCAGAATAATGGATCCTCCGGCCTATCGATGTTGAGGATACCGTTCCATCTACCTGTAAAACGCCATCGGCATAACTGGTGCTTTTTTTATCCATGACAAATGCCGAGCGTTCCCAATCAGCATAAATAGGCTCATTAAGCTTATTATAAATATTGATATGAATAGGTACATTTTCGCCTGCAAAAGAGTAGATGATTTTGACAGAATCGTTCTCCAGTTTAAATTCACCGGTTCGCTCGTTATGAACGGTGTTTGTACTGCTGAGGGTATTCATTTGGTAGGTACTGCATGACGATAATAAAGCTATCGCCACACCAATGATAAGTAATGTTTTCATAGGTTGAAGTTTTTGTATCGGTTTGACTTAAAAGACGCTATGAAGTTTAATCAGAACCTGATCACCAAGCAATTTTTTCTATAGATCAAAAACGGGGGGCGAGTTAAAACAAAAAGCCCCGGCAATATATTGCCGGGGCTTTTTTCTGTTTGAAAATTTCTTTAATAATAAAAAGCATTGGTCTGTACGCTTGCACTCAATTTCTTTTGATCGGTGGCTGCGGCTAATCCTTGTAACCATACCGTATATACCGAACCGCTGTTTAACTTTACATCTTCCAACGTTGTCAAAACGGTGGTAGTACCTTTTTTACGAACTTCCAGGGTATAGGTACTGTTACCTTGTATCGGTACAAAAACCGAAGCTCCTTTATAGGCCTGGTTACTGGCCAGTAAGGTACTCGCCGCTTTTATCCCCAGGTCAACCGCACCTGCATCCGGGCTCACATTTACCAGGCGAATGGTAGCTTTCCCTGCATCGGGGCGGGTGATGGAGTCTTTGGTTAATATCACATCCGGAGTTGCAGCTACATTGGCCAGATAAATAGAATAGAATTTTTGGGCAGTAAGGTTTATCGTATCGGCTTTAAGCTTTTGCTGGGTACCTGCTATAAAAAAGCTGGCGACCCTTTTACCCGGAAAAGCCCTGATGTAATCGATCCCGTGCCCATAATTGATGGGGAAATCATTGGCACGGTTTTGATCCAAAAAGAAATTTACGGGTTGTGAGTCAGGTGAAGCATTGATCACCGAAAGATATGCTACCGGTGGTTCAACATAGTCATTGTCATGATTTTTTAAGCAGGAAGTAAGCAGCCCAGCCAGCAAACACATCATCCCGACTATGCCTGCCCGCCTTTTTAAATTTTGTTGAACGTATTTCATAAAATTAATTGTTGTAGAGATAATCATATACTTAACCTTACGTAGTACACGGGTATGAATGCTACAGATGACCGAAATTTTATCTGTAAATTAAATGTTACGTTCCTGAACATCATCCATGTTCAAAGTATCATGCTATTGTCTGTTTATGCCGATTTGCCGGATGCGCTAAATGATTGCTTAAAAAAAGATAGATATTAGCGATGGCCAGATTCAAACCGTAAAAGAATCACATGTTGAATAAGCCATGCCTGTAACACTATTTATATGAAAGCATTAACATTTTCCACATTTGGAGATCCCGGGGTTCTGCAATATCAAGAGATCGCCCCGCCGGTATTAAAAACCGGAGATATACTGGTAGAAATGAAAGCCATCGGGCTTAATTTTTCTGATACCGAAAGACGCAAAGGCAATTATCACTTGCTGGGCAAACCACCATATATTGCAGGTTACGAGGGCGCGGGGATAGTGGCTGATAATAATGGTCACCCCGATTTTAAGCCCGGCGACAGGGTGAGCTTTGGAGATGTGCCTTTTGCTAATGCCGAGCTGGTTGCTGTCCCGGTAACACATGCCATCCCATTACCTGCCGAAATAAGCTTTGATACCGCTGCTGCTATACTCTTACAGGGCATGACCGCCCACTATCTGGCAACAGACAGCCATTTGGTTAAACCCGGCGAAACGGTATTATTGCATGCTGTGGCCGGAGGTGTTGGCCAGTTGCTCACACAAATATGCAAGTTGCTGGGTGCAAAAGTTATTGGTCTTACATCGTCCGAAACTAAAAGGACAGCCGCCCTTACAGCTGGTGCCGATACGGTTTTTTTATATCAGGATGATTGGAAAAAGCAGGTATTAGATTATACTGCCGGCAAAGGTGTGGATGTAACCTATGATAGCGTGGCAAGTACCCTGAATGATAGTCTTGCGGTAACCAGGATATTAGGTACGGTAGTACTGTATGGTAAAGCTGGTGGATTACCAGAACCTCCACCATCTTTAGAGCTCCTGATGGATCGTTCGCAAACCATTACCGGCGGCGACCTTTGGAGTTACCTGGATTCGAAAGAAGAACGGATCAAACGGTCGGGCGTATTGTTTAACTGGATAACGTCGGGACAACTGGTATTGCAAGCTCCTAAAACTTTTAAATTGGCCGATGGCAAACTGGCCCATGAATACATGGAAAGCAAACAAAGTACCGGGAAAATTATTTTAATTCCCTAATCAATGGCCCATTACAGCCGGGTTTTTGCATCGGACTAACCTATAAGATAGATTGTTATAAAATATCCCTGCCCCCGGGCCCCTTTGGAGGGGCCCGTAATGGGGACAAGGAACTTATAGTACCGACAATATACATTACGCTGATACATGTGTATTTGATACACCCCCTCAATAATATTTATGCATTTAATTACCAGTTAAAACATTTTACCAATAAAGCTTAATAATAATTTTACCCACGGCGTTTGGCTTTTATCCTTATCTTCATGGCTCCTTATCTGCAATTATTTTTATGCCGATGCCGATCAAAAAAATCATATTTAAAACGCTTAAAATAAGCGGTATCACCGTGGTAAGTTTATTACTGCTGATGTTTCTGTTGCCATATCTTTTTCCGCAAACCATAACCAACAAGATCAAACAATGGGCGGGGGGCAGTATCAACGGTAAACTGAACTTTACAAGTACGCGCCTGTCGTTCTTCAAAAGGTTTCCGGCGCTTACGCTTACGTTAAATGATTTTTCGCTGGGCGGCAGCGCTCCCTTCCAGAATGATACGTTGGTGGCCGCCAAAGAGGTTTCGCTGGCGATAGATCTTTCATCGGTATTTAAAAGCAAGATCAATATCAATAAAATATACCTCAGCCAGGCGCTCATCAATATCCAGGTTGATAGCAGCGGTAAGGCTAACTACAATGTATATAAATCAAA
The DNA here is from genome assembly GCF_059567985.1 of Mucilaginibacter sp. BGA-UO-ETr-C110. NCBI lineage: Bacteria > Pseudomonadati > Bacteroidota > Sphingobacteriia > Sphingobacteriales > Sphingobacteriaceae > Mucilaginibacter > Mucilaginibacter sp. BGA-UO-ETr-C110. The sequence goes on along the minus strand of NZ_JCAQPB010000002.1, from coordinate 3,654,472 downwards.
AGATAGCAAGCCTGCCAACGCGGCAGATACCAGCAGCGCATCCTTGGGTATTGAACAGATACTGGTTGAAAAAAGCAGGTTGGTATATGATGATAAGTCAGTACCGACACAGATTAGTGCCAGCGACTTTAATTATAAAGGCAGCGGCGATCTGAGCAAAGATATTTTTGATCTGTCGAGCCACATCGCGGCAGCGTCTGTCGACTTTATCTATAATGGTAAAAGCTACGTTCATCATAAAAAAGTAAATGCCGATTTGGTCACCAGCATCAATACCAAATCCCTGGCTTTTGCCTTTCAGAAAAACGATCTGCTCATTAATAAGCTGCCGGTTAAGTTTAAAGGCCGGTTTGAGTTCCTGAAAGAGGGTTATGATATGGATTTCCGTATCACATCAGACCAGAACGATCTGGGTGATATTTTTACCGCCCTGCCTGCAGAGTATGAGAAATACGTAGACGATACCGATATCAGTGGAAACGGTAATATCCAGATAGCGCTTACCGGTAAATACATTGCCTCCAAAAACATCATGCCCGACCTTACTTTCAATATGAAGGTACGTGATGGTTCTGTTGTTAATAAAAACACGCCCGAACCGGTGAAAAACCTGTTCATTAATATGGATGCTAAACTGCCGGGTCTTAATCCGGACAGCTTGAACCTTAATGTCGATTCGATATATTTTAACATCGGTAAAGATTATTTTGGCTCGGTGATCAAAGTGAAAGGCATTAAGGAACCGCAGATCTTCGCCAAGATCAATACCGAGATCGACCTGCAAAAATGGAATCGTGCCTTTGGCGTTAAGGCGGTTGATCTCAAAGGACGGTATTCGCTACACCTGTTGGCCGAAGGTAAATATGCCAAAGGACTGAAAAGAACCGGCGGGTTAAGACCAAAGACAGAAACGGTGATCACCAGTATTCCCAAATTTACTTTGCATTCTACGTTCAAGGATGGCTATATCAAATATACCAATTTGCCCGAAGCGCTTAAAAATATCAGCTTTAACCTGAACGCAGCCTGTCCGGATCATGATATAGCCCATGCCACCCTGCAGGTTGATAACCTGAACGCCATTGCCCTCAACAACTATATAAAAGGGTATTTAAAACTCAGCAATACCGCGGGAGCGATGATTGACGCGGGTCTGAAAACCAAATTCCACCTGAGTGATGTGAAGCAGTTTTTACCGGCCGATAGCGGTATGGATGTCCGTGGCGATCTGGATGCCGATCTGCTGATCAAAGGCAGATACATTCCTGAACACAGGATCTTCCCGGTTATGAATGCCAAACTGGAGCTGAAAAACGGTTATGTGCAAACCAAATACTACCCACACCCTGTGCAGGATATACAAGTGAGCGCGGATATCACCAACAATACAAGTTCATTAAAGGGACTAAAAGTTAACATCAAGCCTGTGTCCTTTAATTTTGAAGGGCAGCCTTTTATGCTGAAAGCTAACCTGCATAATTTTGACGATCTGAATTACCGGATAGCTTCGCATGGGCAATTGGATATTGGCAAGATCTATCAGGTGTTTGCTATGAAAGGCTATGATGTAAAAGGCTTTATCAGTACCAACTTTTCATTAAAAGGCAAACAAAGCGATGCCCTTGCCGGAAGATATAACCTACTGGCCAACTCGGGCACTATGAAGGTGAGGGACATTACGCTCCGGTCGGAGTTGTTCCCCAAGCCGTTCCTGATCAAAACCGGTCTGTTCAGCTTTAACCAGGATAAGATGAAGTTTGATCAGTTTACGGCTAATTACGGTAAATCGGTGATCGTGCTGAATGGCGCGCTATCTAACGCGATCGATTATGCCGTCAAACCTAATTCGGTGTTGAAAGGGCAGTTTAATCTACAAAGTGATCTGATCATAGCTGACGATTTTATGGCCTTCGCGGGAACTCCGGCATCAGCTAAACCTACACCTACCAAATCAAATGGTGTTATCCTGGTACCAGCCAACCTCGATCTCGATTTTACCGCCAATGTAAAGAAGGTAAAATATATGGGTCTGGATATCAGCGATGCCAAAGGGCAAATGAGTATCAATAACGGACAGATCATACTCAAACAAACCGGCTTTACCCTAATAGGTGCGCCAGTGGTTATGGATGCTACTTATGGCAGTACCACACCGCAAAAAGCTTATTTTGATTACCACATCAATGCCAAAGAGTTTGATATCCAGCGTGCTTATAAGGAAGTAAAAATGTTTCATGACATGACCTCATCGGCGGCGCATGTGCAGGGTATTGTATCGTTAGATTATAAGTTGAACGGTAAGCTCAACGGTGATATGAGGCCTATTTATCCATCCATAAAGGGTGGCGGGGTGCTTTCGGTTAAAAAGGTAAAACTGTATGGCTTTAAGCTGTTCAGCGCGGTAGGCAAGCAAACTGGTCACGATAGTCTAGCCAAGGGCGATGTATCCAAAGTAGATATCAAGAGCACCATTGCCAATAATATTATGACCATTGAACGTACCAAAATGCGTATGGCAGGTTTCAGGCCAAGGTTCGAAGGACAGGTAAGTTTGGATGGCAAGCTGAACCTGCAATTCAGGCTGGGACTACCGCCATTCGGTATATTCGGCATCCCGATGACCATTACCGGCACCCAGGAGAACCCTAAAATAAAAATGGGCAAGGCCAAGAAAGAAGATGAGCTGAAGGAAACGGCGGATGACGATAAGTAATAAAAAGGGGCGCTTAAAATCAAGCGCCTCTTTTTATTTACACCAAATTAAGCGATCTTCCTGCTGAAATGCCCTACTAAAAATAAAGACGCGCCCAGGATGCTGATATCTTTAACAAGGAAGGAACCAAGGCCTGATGGTACTATTAATCCATCTACATGTTCAACAATGCCAGGTGTACTTAACAGAAACGTGCTGGTAACAAAAAAGATAAGCACACACAACAAACTGCCCCATAAACCTACTTTTGGTGAAAAGTTACCGGCCAATATGCCCAGTGCCGCGGTAATTTCAAGTACACCAATAATTGCCGATGTTGTTCTGATACTGAAAATGGAATACATCCAGCTCATCAGTGGACTGTTTTTTACCAGTCCGGCTATGCCGTTGCTTTCTGTTGGGGTAAATTTAAAGGCACCTATCCATAGCAGTATCAAAGCGATACCGAAACTTGATAAAATAAATGCAATGTTGTTGTCATTAAGCCATTTGGCAAATTTTAATACTTTCATTTGATTATTCTTAATAATGATTTAGTTTAAAAGTGCCAGATACTACTTGCCTGGCAATTCTAAATGCTTAGTCGCATGGAGAGAATAATCCTTACAATATCAATGCACGATTTTTTGTGCTTCGCCAAGTCACAAGTCAGCCACTCAGGGACCCACAGCACAAGCCTTAGGCCAAAAGAGAGTTGGCAATTTTACAATGCAAATGGGAAACGCAATCCTGCGTCTCTACAAGAAAAAATCCTATACATCCTTAAATCCTAAAAATCCCGGTTCAGATAGCCTTTTACCACGCGGGGTTAAACTTTACCCAATAAATATCATCATTGCCATTCCCCGCTTCGTTTAGCTGTGCCTTGATTTGCTCATAGGTATTGTTTTTTCTGTTGAGCATTTGCGGGTTTAACCGTTTGCTGGTAAACAGGAGGTATTTTTTATCCCAGGTTACAAAGGGGCAATAGTCAAGCACGGTAGTATTGATGGGCACGGGCAGGCGTTTTACCGGCAGCCAATTACCAGCTTTATCTTTCCTGCTGATGTACATATCGCCGCGGCCCATATCATCCGGTCGGCCATAGGAGGAGAGCAGGATGAATTGCTCGTCGGGATCAACAAAGGCATTAAATTCACCGTATTTGGTGTTAATATCTTCGGGCAGGCTTTCGGGTTTGCTATATCCGGTGGCTGTAGCTTTAAAAAGTACAATATCCTCATCGCCCTTACCATAATCAGCTTCTACGGTTATATACAGGTTACCGCTGCGGGTAATGCTGGGATAAAATTCATTTTTGGCGGTATTTACGGTTGGTCCCAGGTTTTCGGGCTTTCCCCAGGAACCATTACCGGTTCGTTTAACCCGCCATATATCAAAATCTTTCCTGGCGTCGGTATCCTGCAAGGGCCTGTCTGATGAAAAATAGATCCACTGCCCATCCGGAGAAAACGCGGCTTCATGATCATTGTCGCGGCCCGAGAAAGAGGCTACCTCCGGCTTACTCCAATGGTTATTCTTTTTAACCAGGTGCAAAATAACACTGCCTACAATACGTGGCTGCTCCAGGGTAAAAAATATCTCATCACCTTTGGGCGATATGGTAAAATCACGATTGCTTAGTCCGTCGCTTAGTAGCCCTTTGGCAAAAATCCGGGGTGTATCTGTGGGCAATTGTGTATCCGGATAAACTATCTGGGCAAAGGTATTGCCATTGATCAGGATGAAAGTGAAAAGAGTGATTAGTTTGTGCATCAGATGGTTAGGGTTAATATCAAATATAATGTTTGCCGGGCTGTAAATTCTCCCCCTATCGGGGTGATTTAAAAGTACCGGCAAATAATTGAGTTTGTGTAACAAAGTAGGCAATTTTTGGTCATTACACCATGAAGACCTTTATAGCCACTATCAGCCTTTGTCTGCTTTCGTTATTCCATGCCAGCGAGCAGCAGAAATTCGATGATTTTTGCAGCAAGTTTGTAAGTGCTTACAAGGCACTCAACCTGCCCGAGCTCGATCTGAGTTATGTAACAGGACTGGAACGCATCGGTTCGGCAGATGCCTTGCAAAAACAGCTTGAGTTTTTCAAATCGGTACAGACAGAGCTCGCCAACTATAAACCCGGAGAGCTAAGCCCTTCCCAAAAAACAGATTACGCGCTGATTGCTTATGAAACCAAACTCAACCTGGAACACCTGGCCTTAGAGCAGGATTGGCTCAACCATAAACCGGCGCAAATACCCGCAGGAGGCATTATCACCATACCTAATGGCAAAGCCTGGTACGCTTATTTATTAAAGCGTTGGGTTGATGCTGATGTTACCCCCGATCAGATCTACCAATTTGGTTTGACCGAAGTTAGCCGGGTGCAAAAACATATAGAAGCCGTTAGGGCAGAAACCGGTTTAAGGGGGGATGCTTTTTACAAGCATTTAAATGATTCCTCCTTTTTTGAAAAAGATCCAGGAAAGGTACAGCATGCGTTTGAGCATACCAAAGCCATTGTATATGTCAACTTGCCCAAACTTTTTAATAATGTCAATATCCCACCGTTAAAAATAGAAAAGGGAGCCGCTAAACAGCTGGCACAAACACCAGGCTACTACAACAACGATACTTTTTACTATAACCTTTTCGATAAACCCTATAATAAGCGGCAGTTCGACTGGCTTTTTATTCATGAAGCTGTGCCCGGGCACCATTATCAACTAAGTATAGTAGCGCAAACTAAAACTTCGGAAGTGCAAAAACTCTTTTTTTACGCAGGTTTTGCCGAAGGCTGGGCTGCCTATACCGAAGAACTGGGCAAACAGTTGGGCGCATACCAAACACCTTATGAAGAACTGGGCAAATGGGAGTGGGATATTGTACGCTCGGTGCGTGTGCCGCTTGATGTTGGGTTAAACTATTACGGCTGGACCGACGCGCAGGCCCTGGGATTTTGGAAAAAGAACATCCATAATCAGGATGATATCGCTCTGCGCGAAATAGCTCGCATGAGGCGCTGGCCCGCGCAAGTTGTAACCTATAAATACGGTGCCTTGCAAATACTACACTGGCGCGAAGAATTGCAGAAGAAACAAGGCAAAGATTTTAGTATCAGAGATTTTCATTCACGGGTATTAGATCATGGTTCATTGCCGCTGTTTTTGGTGAAGGAAAACGTATTCAAATAGGTGACCAAAAATACCCGCAGTTTCGACAAAGGAAACCACGGGTATTTTGATCTATATATTACTGTTTTACCTTATCCCACAGATCCCTGTTAAAGGCCAGCACTTTAATAACATTGCCTTTTTCGTCTTTGGTGAATTTAAGCGGGAAGCCGATATCTTTATTTAGAAACATGACATCGGATAAGGCTGCGAATTTTATTTCCTGACCATCCCAAAGCTGTTTAAGTAATAAGCCATCGGCAGTAGCAGTGATCTGCAGAAATGCTTCTGACCTTTCCTCAAACTGATATTTACCTTCAAAGGCTTTTAGTTGCTCTGGTGTAAGTTTTATTTCTTTTGGCGGTGTATAGCTTTTAACTTTTATCCAGGCGTCCCTATCCGCCACAAGCGCCTGAGTAATTTCGCCTGCTTCGTTTTTGGTAAAGGTAACGGTGCTGTTTTCGTCGCCGTCATCATCAGTCAGGTCAAAATTGAGCTCTGATTTGCGTGTTAATGTTAGCGGATGACTGCCATCCATTCTTTTGGCAACTAATTTATCTTTTTCTATAGTAACCTGTAAATAGGAAAATTCATTATTCTTTTGCTGATAGATTCCCTCAAATGCTTTAAGCGGGATATCGGCAAAAGATGCTACAGTGAATTTTGGAGACCTTGCAATAGCCGTGTTGGAGCTAAAACAGTTAAACAGAATGAGCATAAGCACACACGCGGATTGGAAGGCATGGTTTTTCAGTGTTCTTTTTAGGCTGATCATTTTAATTGGATTTTAATGATAAATACAATCTGTTGTTTACCAGGTATTATATCATCAAATTTAGAAAAATATAATGTCAAAACAATTTTTTACAAAATTAAATTCTGTTAAATTAAAAAAATTCAAAATAAAATATAAAAATAGATGTGTATTTTGATGTAATTATCTGTTTGGGCTTACTGAGTCAATTTGGTAGCTATAATCCATACTATGGTTAGTGTTCAATTTTATGGCAGATTTGGAAAGAAATTATTACGCAAACGTTTGTTCTTGATTTAATTATAATAATCTCAATTTAACAATTGGTTTATTTTTATGTCGTAAAAATTAAATCAGATTTAGTATTAAATTTCTACTTTTTAAAAAAAAATAATTTTCAATTACACACATTGATGTTTCTGGCTGCTGATATTCTTTGGAGAAAGTCGATTTATGCTATTTAATTGGTAAACAAACGATTGTGTTGATTTTTTTTAATTACCCGCGTTGCTTAATGTTAATTTAGAATTAACTAAAATGGCCAATACATAGTACATGTTAACGCGTTTTTAAACCAATCAAACCAAACTACTAACATCATTATGAAACACAAAAAAATTAACTCTAACGCTAAGTTGGAAAAAAGCTCATTCATGCTGCTTACGGCAGGAATCCTTTTTGCATCGATATTTGCAGGCTGTCAAAAACAAGGTGCAGTAAATCCGGCTAAAACAACCGTTGCAGCAACAAATCAACAAACGGAATTTGTATTAACCCCATTTGGAAAGGTACCTGCTTCTAAAGTACACTTAGTGGAACCAGGTACCGAAATAGCGGTAATGGGTGGAAATATTAAAAAAATAAATTCAACAACAGGAGCCATATTGGCCGACTATGGCTCTGCTACCTCAGCAACAAATAATAATGCCGTAAAAAAAATTATAACACAAAGCCTGGCAGCCAAAGCATCGGGAAATACTTTAGGTAACGGCTATTATGTTGACTCACCTCTGCCATCAGGAAAAAACATCCAGTCATTCTCTACATCCTGGGTTGTACCAAGCGCGCCAGTTGCCGGCGCCGATACCGTACAGTTTTTGTGGAACGGGGCAGATAATGCTGACGGCGGAAGTGCTTTTATGCAGCCTGTTTTGTGTTGGAATAACGGCTACGGCCATATTTGGTATGTTCAAAACTGGGGTTATGTAAATGGAGCATACTTTCACTCAAATGCAAGCGCGGCAATAGCCAGCGGCACAACTGTAACAGGAGTAATGACGCAGATTTCTGCCGCCCCAGGAGCATATAAATACACTATAGGTTTTACCGGGTATCCATCTGTAACCTATACACAAACTTACCCCGACCCGGCAAATGAAGTAATAGAATGCTGGGAGTCTTATGCCAGTAGTTATACCTCTTTTCCGCCTGACCAGTATGTTGCAATGAAATCAATGAACCTGCAATATGTTGGAAGCGGGTCAACCAATCAACCAATTACATGGATACAAACCGATGATGGTGCAAGACCTACCCCATCAGGGAAAAACACGGTTATAAAAAATAATGGGACAAATAACTCTATAGTCGATTTTTATTTTCGATAATATCATTTAATCTATTGGCCATTTAAATAGGTATAATATCAATTATTTTATACGTGATCCTTTTTAATTTAATGAGGGGTCACGTATTTATCTATTTTGTACCCAGCCAATAGCCAACCTCATAGCCAATTTTTAACACTAATGCCGCCATCAGCATAGCAAATAAAAATATATATACTGGATTGGTTTTAAGTTGATTGAAATGAGGTTTAGTGGTCATGAGATATAAAATTTAATAACCTAATATAAGTATTTTTCAATTATAAACCGCTAGTTCGTTTAGCTCAATGCAATAATCGGTTATCCAGGCTCCGGCCACGTCAACATATAAAATATTGGGTTTATTGTTTTTGTTGATGGTACCCTTGCTTATCCATTCATTCAATTTTGCCGGCAGATATTTGTTGCCAGACATAGCCAGGTCTGTTATGCTTTGATTTTTTTTGATCACATTGGTGAGCAGCATCATGCCGTTAATTACGGGGTTTACCTTTTCGTCCTGAAAATCATTACATACCAACGCTGCTTCGTCGCTGCTTTGGGTAAGCTGCCAGTCGAGCCGTACCAGGTCGTTACCATTTACACCGTTCTTCATCGAGGTGAAAAATAACTCCTCCGTACTCAACAATCTGTTGATCTGGTTAGTAGCGGCATAGGCCCTGCGGATATTGAGAAAAGTTTTCCCTTTATCAGCCATCGAGTTGGAGTCGATGAGTTTATCAGGATTGGCATATTGCTCAAAAGTCACGATCACCTTGCCTGCCAGTTCGTTCAGTTTAATACGGTCAATGCTTTTCGACTGATTATTATAGATCCGATCCTTACCCAAAGCCTGAAAAATAGAATCGGCAACCTTACTTGCTGACGCCTCTTTTGGACAGAAATGACTGAAAGTTAAAATAATGAACTCCTTTTTATTACGGTCGAGGAAAGTTTTAATGGAGTCAAGTATATCCTTAAAGCGCTCACCATATCCACCTCCCATAGCATCAGCCATACAATCGGATGAGCTGTGTTTGGTATAAATGCTGTTTTTAAATGACCCTACCCGCAGATCGAACATCCGGATACCGGCATGGAGCTGTTTGCCAATATTTTGTTTCTGGGTAAGCGTATTGCAGGGATTGATGGAACTTGCGTGCTGCCCCCCGGTACCATTTAACGCCGACATGCCTGCATCATGTGAGCCGGGTATTACGATATCTTTAAGGGTAAGGTTTCCTTTGGCTGGAAACAGCGTATCCTCCATCCACCGGGCAGGATTGTAATTGGAAAAGTAGCTTAGGTAAAGTTTTTGATCTTCGCCTATAAAGGCCATGATGAACTTTTTAGTATCCACATTACAAACAGATACGGGGTAAGGTGTTTTAAAATAGTCGGGTAAAGTATGCTCGGCAGCTGATCTGGTTTGTTCATCACCGGTAACATAATAAATGCGGTTATCCTTTTTATTGCCCTTCCAGATATAAAACAGACGGGGAGTATTAAACAGGTGATAAACGGCTGGCGACACTTTGGTTTTGGAGCCGGATACTGGGAATTGATCCGTCCATGCCTTGGTATCCGTATTAAGATCGGTATAATAAATGCCCTGATCATTATAATAACATAATCTTACCTTATTATTAGCAAGCGTGACTATAAAAGGATATTCCGGGCTCTTTTTATCAGGTACGGTTTGCAGTGCAGCTGGTTTAAGTATGCCACTGTCATCAGCGTCAATCAGGGCTACCACCATGTCGTTTTTATTATCGGCATGCGAGGCAATCATCATCCGGTTGTTTATAACCGTGGCTGTAATGCCCGATCTTAGTTTAGGTGAATTTTCGAAATTTACCGTGCCTATAGCTTGTGTATTGAAAGTAGTATCACTGTTATTGATGATATATTTTAATGATCCATCCGTACCCAGCCATAAAACATATATGCGGTTGTTAACCACTCTCAAAACCGGTGCAAAGGCGCTTTTCTCTGTACCTGCTGTTGTTTCATTTTGCGAAAACCGGGTGTCATGTTGTTTACCTAGGTAGCATACATGAATATTGCCGGTAGCGCCGGCATTTTTCCAGGTAACAAAATAGCCATTTTTAAAATTGGTAATATCAATAGCCTTATCGGTGTTGGCGGCCGGCAAAAAATTAATGGGCTGACTAAAGCTCAGGTTTTGCGCCTGTGTTTTTTTTGATCCAGAGAAGGTCAAAAATAAAATGAGTGCTGTGCTAAGAAACAGAGACTTCATAATAGCAGGTTTAGAGGGTTAATAGGGCATATTTAATCATTTCAATATTATAAATTTTTAGGTAATATTTTTCTTTATAGTGAAATTATAATATTTTTATTTGAAAAAACTAAACCTATGCTAAAAACACTTGTCATTTTTTTAGGTGTGATTTTATTCCTGCAGGAAGTAAAAGCACAGGACGCCAACTATTGGTCGTCGAGTTATAACCCGGCCGGTTATTTAACTCCGGGAGCAGTGATCGCTTTTAACCGCGACAGCGGGGTGATGTTTTTGAACCCGGCTTTATTGGCTTACAATAATAAAAGTTCGGCTTCCATCAGCGGGTCAATTTACCAGTACGGTACTATTAAAATAAAGAACGGAGTTGGCTCCGGGCTCGATCTTAAATCAACATCGGCCAGTATCATCCCACAAATAATATCGGCAACTATATCTTTAAAAGGCAAACATCCCTTTACTGTTGGCTATGCGCTTACCCATAATCCGGTGATGAGCTACCAGGCCACACAGCAACGTGATGCTAAGTTCAATGTGCTTGATGATTCCTATAGCCCGGGTAACGAGAGCTTCCTTGGGCAATTTAAAAGGCTGAATAGTATCAATGAAACTTCGGGCATTATAAGCGGGGGTTTTAAAGCATCAGATCATTTTGCATTGGGTATATCGGCAGAGGCACAGCTGCGTAAGCAAAGTTTCAATTCCGATTTCAGTTCAAGGGCTTTGTATAATACCAATAGTGTTACAAGTTTGCCACCAGTTGCAAATGCCGAAGAGTCATATCTGGCATCTTATTTTCATGCGGGGATAAAGTTTAAAGCGGGTTTGGCCTATGATGTGGATAGGAGCCACTTGGGGCTCACCATATCATCACCGCTGTTGCATGTAACCGGCAGCGCAAGTATACTGAGTGATAATGTGGCCAGTAATATAAGACTTGCCGGCGATACGCTTAATATTTTAGCTAATTCCAGGCAGGAAAAACTTAAGGCCACCTACAAAATGCCCTTGAGCATAGGTTTTGGCTATGCCTATGATTTAAAAAACGGGCAAATTTATTTTGCCGCTGAGTATTTTAACAAGGTGAATGAATATAATCTGATAACACCTCGTAATCAAAGCTTTATAAGAGGAGATTTGCCTTTAGATGATTTTGCTTCGTCGTCGCTTAAGTTTAAGGATGTAAGGAAATCAGTGTTCAATTTTGGGATAGGGGCAAGCTATTTGCTGCAGCCCGATGTAACCGGCTTTATATCATTACATACCGACTTTAATTACGCCGATAATAGCTTGTATAAGGATGGTGATGGCTATACTTCCAATACGGCTTATTACAATATTTACCATTGCCAGCTTGGCGCTAACCTTAAAAAACGGAAATTTAACTTCCGTACCGGATTGTTATTATCTTATGGTACCACCAATAAGTATATGCAATACGTCAACTTTGATAACCCAAACGAAGGTAATTTTTTGAGTGGAGTGCCAATAAATACCAGTGCCTCACAGTTTTCAGTAGGTATAATGCTGTCATATATTCATAATTTATAAGGCACGGCAACTGATTATAAGTAATCTGCAAGGATGGTAAACAATTTAAGCGTCAAACATTTTATGGGTTTTAGGGTTTGAAATTTGTCCCTTACCTGAAACAACGGACGTGTAAATAAATTGAAAATTAAACATTTATCATTCTGGAAACGCCCTGCATAACAAATCGAAGGTTTTATTTAGCATTTAATATTTTATTATGGGTACTATGGGCAGGTATACCTGATCATGCCCATGGTCAAACTGTCAACGCCGATTCTTTAAAGAAAGATTCATTACGCAAAGTTGCCGTGAAGACCCAAAAAAAGGAAGCGGTAGCGCTATCCAAACAATATGATATAGGCGATCTGGTAAATACCATCTTTCATCCGCATAAAAAGCCAGATTCTGTTCTGAAAAAGTCATCAGGCATCACTATTATTCCTAATGTGGCTGCAAACCCTACTATCGGTTCCCAGCTGGGAATCAAGGCTGTGGCAGGCCGTAAATTAGGAAACGATCCGACCACGCTGTTGTCTGTAGCAGCCACATCGGCATCCATTACCACCAAAGGCATCATTTACTTTTACATCAACCACAATGTGTATACCCCAGGTAATAAATGGAACTTTCAGGGCAGCCTGGTAGCGGCCAAAACCGTTACGCCCGATTTTGGCCTGGGTATCGGCAGGCAGGATGTACAGGGAACTGAAGCGGATAAAATCCTGGCTGATCCGCAGCGTAAAGTGTATACGCTTAAATCGCTTTATTTTAATTTCAGAGAGAAGGTTTATAAAGAGGTGCAGAAAAACCTTTTTGTTGGGGCAGGGGTGTCATTTGATATCCGTCGGAATATTGAAGCAAAGGATACCACCAATAAAATGACCCCATCCCGTATCTATAACGAACAACACGGGCTTCCGCAGGATCATTACTCGGCAAATGGCTTACTTTTTAATGTGCAGTATACCACCCGCGATAATCAGAACCGGGCATACAAAGGTATTTATGCTGATGCCGGTTTCCGTGTCAATCAAACCTGGATGGGCAGTACCAAAAGCGCGGTGCAGTTTACTACCGATTTCAGGAAATATTTTAGTCTGTCTGAAAGTCATCCCGAGCACGTGATCGCGTTCTGGAACTGGGGCTCGTATTTACTCGGCGGTACTTTGCCTTACCTGGAAGTACCGGGCACCGCGCGCGATGGCAGTTTCCGGAGCGGCAGGGGATATACTTCTACTTATTTTAAGGGCACTCAATATAATTATTCAGAAGTAGAATACCGGTTCCCGATACTCCGGAATGGTTTTATAAGTGGGGTTACCTTCTTTAATCTTCAAACCGCTAATGACGAGCTGGGCACCAAACTGTTCCAGGTATGGCAACCCGGTGGTGGTGGCGGTTTACGGGTGCTGTTTAACAAGGCTACACGCACCAATTTGTGTCTGGATTATGCCTATGGTAAATATGGTTCCAAAGGGTTCTTTTTGGGCTTGAATGAGGCGTTTTAATGATCTGGTAATAACTCTATTTGTTTAGGCTGCCTGGTTTCTTGTATGAAGATTTGATTAAGCAACAAAGTTTTTACTTAGCGTGGTTGGGATAATTTTTATTTTTATCTAAAAACCACATCTCCATTGAAACGCTTAAAACAAGGCATGTTTGTATTGCTGCTGCTGATAGCAGGAAAGCTCAGCGCACAGGTAGATACCACCTATAATCCGGCAAAAACCTATACGCAAACACAGCTCCTTGATGACCTTACATTTCTGAAAAATGTATTGGTGGAAGCACATGCCAGTTTGTACCGTTACCAAAGCAAAGCTGCTTTGGACAGCGCTTTTTTAAAAGCTACCGGACTGATCAATAAACCGATGACCGAAGTTGAATTTTGGCGGGTATTACAACCGGTTATTGCCGGCATCCGTTCGGGGCATACGGCTCTGTTTTATTCGCAGTCTTATGTAGCCTGGCAAAACAAGTACCCGGTTGATTATCTGACACCTTTTCTGGCTTTTCAGGATAACCATCTTTTTTTGCACGTAAGTAGTAAGGATACTCTCAAACGCCGCTTTTTACAGGTAAAAAGTATAGATGGTTTACCCGTAGATGAGATCATCCGCACATTAAAAGATTATGTACCGGGTGAGGGCCTGAGTGATCAGTGGACAAAGTATCAATTACAGGGAATTCAGTTGAGTGCATTATATGGAAAGGTGTTTGGCTACAAACCGGTTTATGACCTGCTGATCATCGATACTTTAAACAACAGCAAAACCCTGCACATCAAAGCAACCCATGCCAAACATACCACAGGAGGCGACGAGATCAAGCAGCAGCTGGAAAATAAAAAGGACGAACTAAACAAGGTAGTTTCTGTAGATTATCCTGCGGGTATGCCGGCAACAGCCGTATTGAAAATTAAGGGGTTTACCTACTTTAATTATTACCTGAGCTTTCATGAGCAGCTTTTTAAGCTGATGGAGCAAGATAAGATCACCAACCTGGTGATTGATATCCGGGGCAATACCGGGGGCTTCCCCAACATAGGTGCCGACCTGATGCGCTACCTGGTTAAAAATCAATTTACAGAGGTTGAAGCCACACAGGTGCCGGTGAACAAGATCACTTTTAATGATTATATCATGCATGATCAGGGGTATGATCCTACCCAAAAAACTACCGACAAGGTGCTGCCTTATGATTATAGCTGGAGGCAATACGGAAAATTATATCCTGTCGCGGAGTATCATTTTAATAAAAAGATCTATTTATTGATCGATAAAGGTACATTTTCGGCAGGGAGCATATTTGCAGCCAGTTTAAAAAATCAATGTAAAGTAACCGTTATCGGCGAAGAAACGGGTGGAGCCGAAGCAGGGTCTGATGGTGGTTTTTCTACTATAAGATTACCCAATACCAGTATGTTGCTCCATTTACCGCGATACTGGGAAAGCACCACCGCAAGTGATCATCACTCCAAACATGGCTTAATACCCGATATTGTGATTAAAACCGATATCTCAGAATCAAAATATAATGATGCGGTGATGAAAAAAGTAAAAGAACTGATACTAGCCTCCAAACAGAATGCGGTAGCATCAAATTAATGAAATTAAGCTATTAGCAGCGATCACAAGATTTAATTTGGTTTGATATAGGCTATAAGTATTTTAAAATCTTATTTTTAGCGCCTCAAATACCGGCACCTTTTTTAGCCGGTATACAATGGAAAATACAAGCTAAAAAATGAAAGTTTTAAAATTTGGCGGAACATCGGTGGGTAGCCCCGCGCGTATGAAAAATCTGCTCGACATCATTAATCCTTCCGAACGACAGATCGTTGTGCTTTCGGCAGTATCAGGTACCACCAACAACCTGGTTGAAATTGGACAAGCTTATCTCACAGGTGATAAGCAGAAGGCCATTACTCTCATTAAGCTGCTGAAGGATAAGTACGAACTGTTTATTAAAGAACTATTTACTGATGACGAATTTTTAAAACAAGGCAAAGAGGTTATCGATTACCATTTTTCGGTGCTCAGCAACCTGGCTAATGATCTGTTTACCACTATCGAAGATAAGATCATCCTGGCACAGGGCGAGTTACTGTCGACCACATTATATCATGTTTACCTGAAACAGATCGGCGTGCCATCGGTGTTGTTACCCGCGCTTGATTTTATGAAGATTGATGAGGATAACGAACCTGTTGTTGATCATATCACCGAAAAATTAACCCCGCTGCTGGATAAACACCCCGAGGTGAACCTGTTTATTACCCAGGGCTTTATTTGCCGCAATGCTTTTGGTGAGGTAGATAACCTGCGCCGTGGCGGCAGCGACTACACTGCGTCATTAATAGGGGCGGGCATCCGCAGCGAAGAGGTGCAGATCTGGACCGATATTGATGGCATGCATAACAATGATCCGCGCATCGTAAAAGGTACGCAGCCCATTGCCCAGCTTTCATTTGATGAAGCAGCTGAGCTGGCTTACTTTGGGGCTAAGATATTGCATCCGCAAAGCGTATTTCCGGCACAAAAATATAAGATCCCGGTGCGCCTGCTTAATACCATGGATCCAAAGGCCCAGGGTACACTCATCACCAACACCAGCGAAAAAGATAAGATCAAATCCATCGCCGCTAAGGATGGTATTACGGCCATCAAGATCCAATCAAGCCGGATGCTATTGGCACATGGTTTTTTACGTAAGGTATTTGAGGTATTTGAGCGTTATAAAACATCCATTGATATGATCACCACCTCAGAAGTGGCGGTATCCCTAACCATTGACGATACTACCTACCTGGGCGAGATCACCACAGAGCTTAACGCTTTTGGTTCGGTGGAACTGGATGTAAACCATACCATCATTTGTGTGGTAGGCGATTTTGGCGCCGAAAAACACGGTTACGCGGCAAGGGTACTGGAAGCCGTAAAACACATTCCGTTGAGGATGATATCATACGGTGGCAGCGATCATAACCTGTCGTTATTGGTAAAAACCGAAGATAAGATAGAAACACTGAGGAGCCTGCACAACAGGTTGTTTTAATTTGTGATTTCGGATTTACTTCAAAAAAAAGTAAATACCAATAACAGCAAAAGCAGCTGCTATGCCAGTATTTAATAGTAAACGTTTTAAAGTAAGTTTTCTGTCATGGTACAATTTATAGCTGGATAAAAGTCCAACAAGTACAGAAACGGATAAACACAATATAACAGACAGATTATTCATCATTGCTATGTTTAGTAAAGCTAATATAAATAAATTTCAAGAGTTAGACACCCCGTTCTATTACTACGATCTGGAGGTATTGCGCCAAACGCTTACTGCCGCCCACGATGCTTCGGCTAAGCATGGATTTCATGTACATTATGCCATGAAGGCCAATTTTAACCCACGTGTGCTGGATATGATCCAATCCTTTGGTTTTGGTGCCGATTGTGTGAGCGGTAACGAAGTAAGGGCGGCTATTGACCGTGGTTTTGACAAAGGCAAAATTGTGTTTGCCGGCGTTGGTAAATCAGACAAAGAAATAAACCTGGCCCTGGCGGCTGATATCTTTTGCTTTAATGTAGAGTCGGTACAGGAGCTGAACATTATTGACGGCCTGGCTGCGGCTAAAGGTAAAAAGGCCAAGGTAGCTATCCGCATCAACCCTAATGTCGACGCGCATACCCATCATTTTATTACTACAGGTCTCGACGAAAATAAGTTCGGCATTAATATATGGCAACTGCCCGATGTGGCTACTGCCTTGCGTCAATGTAAAAACCTGGAATTTTTAGGTATCCATTTCCATATCGGTTCGCAAATTACCGACCTGGAAGTATATAAAAACCTGTGTACCCGCATCAACGAAATGCAGGACTGGTTCGAGGATCATGGTTTCCCGGTTAAGGTGCTTAATACCGGTGGCGGCCTTGGTGTGGATTATTATAATCCCGATGGCAATATCGCCGATTTTGAGAACTATTTCCAGGTATTCAAAAATTTCCTGAACGTAAAACCCGGCCAGGAAGTGCATTTTGAATTGGGCCGTGCCCTGGTGGCTCAAAGTGCATCTTTGATATCACGGGTACTGTATGTGAAAAACGGACAGAAGAAAAATTTCCTGATATTGGACGCTGGCATGACCGAACTAATGCGCCCTATGCTTTACCAGGCTTATCATCAGATTGAGAATATAAGTCGTAAAGACCATGGTCCATCGACCATAGACCATGGACTGGCCGGCATAAAATACGACGTGGTTGGCCCTATCTGCGAAAGCACCGATTGCTTCCAGAAGGATGTGGAGTTCCCCGAATCATTCCGCGGAGACCTGATTGCCATACGCACAGCTGGCGCTTATGGCGAGGTAATGGCATCGGGTTATAACCTGCGTGATAGAGTTGGGAGTATATATTCGGAGTAAGGGTTTACTAAATCAAAAACAGGGCTGTCACCCTGAGCTTGTCGAAGGGGCGTGCGTAGAGGCCTACCCACTATGCTTCGACAAGCTCAGCATGACAGCCTTTATATTTTACCCCAACAAACTTTCAAAATACCCGTCTGTAAAATCTGCGGCGAAGTGCAGTACGTTGGATAGCTTTTCAAATTCGTGCGGTTCATGGGTGGTGGTGATCACTACAGCATTCATCCCTGCGTTGGCGGCGGCTTCGGCGCCTTTGGGTACATCTTCAAATACGGTGCAGTCGGTAGGGTTTGTATTAAGCAGGGCAGCAGCCTTCAAAAATGTTTCGGGATGTGGTTTGCTTAACAATACATCATCGGCACTTACAATGGCCTTAAAATAGTGCCTGATGTTCAGATTATCCAACACAAAGTCGATATTAAAAGGGATAGCTGCCGAACCGATAGCCATAGGGATACCCTGCTGATAAGCGGCTTCTAAAAACTCCAGCAAACCCGGTAAAAGGGCCAGGTGCGGTAAAAATTCCTGCTGGTATTTCTCCTCTTTTTCGTACGATAGTTTGTTCATGTCCTCCAAAGTGAACCTGTCGGGCCCAAACATGCGTACCAGTACTTCGGGATTTTTGCCATACATCTGCTGCTTTACTTCGTCCCAGGTAAAATTGCCTCCCAGCTGGCCATTTAGTAAGGTTTGCCAGGCTTTGGTATGGTAAGGCATGTCATTGATCATGGTTCCGTTAAGGTCGAAAATAAAGGCTTTCATGTATGCGAATTTTTTTGGCAAACATACCCATTTTGAAAATTAACCCGGGTGCAGGATCGTTCATGGTTCGGTAATTTTTTTTTTAGATGATCTTATGATCTGTAAATAAGGTATTTAACTAATTATGGCGATGGTGGGTTTACGCCGCAGACTTGGGTTTATAAAATATTGTTGTACCTTGCGGCCTTTAATAAATAAAATAATGCAAAAAGAAGGAACAGTAAAATTTTTCAATGAAACAAAAGGTTTTGGTTTTATTACACCAGCAGGTGGTGGTCAAGACATCTTTGTTCATTCAACAGGCCTGATCGATGAAATCCGTGAAAATGATAAAGTAGAGTTTGAAGTTGAGAACGGAAGAAAAGGTTTAAATGCGGTAAATGTAAAAGTTATTTAATTATAATATAACCATTAAGCATACAGGCATCCACTTAGTGGATGCCTTTTTTTGTGGCTTGTAAAATGGATAGGGGGCTTCTTATCTCACTTATGTCATTGCGAGGAGGTACGACGAAGCAATCTCGTAGCTAGTATCAACGCGATGAGATTGCCCTGCGCTCGCAATGACATGATTTTATTTTTGTTAAAGACTCCCCTAATCCTTCCATCCCCAAATAAAACTGGCATTGTTGTTGTTTACATCAATACAGGTTAAATCATCTAACTAAAAAATTGAACATGAAAGATCAAGCAAAAATTATAGCAGCACTTTTAGTAGGCGCAGCGGCTGGTGCCGCATTAGGTTTATTACTGGCTCCTGAAAAGGGCGGAGACCTGAGAGAAGACATTGCCGATTATATCAATGATCTGGTTGACACCGCTAAAAACAAAGCGCAATCAACTGCTCATGATATCAAAGAATATGGCAGTAATGCTGTAGACAGGGCAAAATCAAGATTTAGCGGTACTGTTAGCGATTTGCGTGATCGTGGCGAAGAGGTTGTTGACGCGGTGAAATCAAAGGTTCATGATGTAGCCGGTAAGGCAAAAGACCTGGGTGATGATGCTGTAAATGAGGCAAAATCAAAAGTAAAAAACACGGCCGACAATTGGAACGATTCTGTACAGGGCGCATAATTTTTAGGACTACCATACAACAGAAAAGCCCGGCATTTGCCGGGCTTTTCTGCTTTAGCACGTTATTATTTTATTTTTTAACCGTGAATTTATTGTTACTAAGGTCGGCATCCATAAATATGCCGCCATCCAGTTCGGCCGATTGTATGGCTTTGGTGGTTTTGATGCTCACGCTGATCTGCTTTTGGTTTTTCTCCCAAACACCAGGCGTTTGATGTATGCTTTCGGTGGTACCGTCGGTATAAGTAATCTTCACATCAAACGGAACGGCAAAACCGCCAATGTTTTTGATGGATGCGGTGTAACCACCGTTCACTTTGGTCAGGTTTTGCAACGCCAGGTCGATATAATAATTGGTGAAGAACCAGTTATTAAAGAACCAGTTGAGGTTGCGGCCCGATACACTGTTCATAGAATTAAAATAATCCCATGGGATAGGGTGTTTGCCATGCCAGCGATCCATGTAGCCATGTAAAGCTTTTTTGAACAAGGCATCGCCCAGCATATCTTTCAACGCGAAATAGCTTAAGGACGGTTTGCCATAAGAGTTATTACCATAACCTCCCCTTAACTCGCTTGATGGAGTTATTACCGGCAGATCCTCGGCTGTGGCGGCATCATTGATCCATCTTTCAACCCTGAAGTTTTTATACAGAGCGTCGGCTTTTTCCTGGCCAACTTCTGATGCACCTATCAGGCGTTCAAAAGTGGTTGCCCAGCCTTCGTCCATAAAGGCATAACGGCTCTCGTTGATACCCATGTAAAAGGGGAAATAGGTATGCGCTATCTCGTGATCTTGTACAAATTGCGAAAACCGGATATCGGCGTTATGACTGTCGTTCACCATCATAGGGTATTCCATATCTGCAAAACCCTGAAAAGAGGTCATTTTTGGGAAAGGATAAGGCACACCCGGCCAGTTGTGTGATAACCAGCTTAACGAATTACGGCCATTTTGTACGGCATGATGAAAATCTTCGGCATTATCTAAAAACGCGGCCTGCATGCTGGCCCTGCGCTGGGTGGCATCGTCAACAATGGTACTGGCAGCATCCCAAACATAATGATCGCTGATGCCAACAGCCATATCGCTGATGTCGTTTGCTTTCCATATCCAGGTATTTACGTCGTTTTGGGTGGTGATGTTTTTTGAGGCCAGGTCGGCGGCTGTAGCCACATGGATGGTGGAGTCGCTGGTCATGGATGCCTGCAAACGTTTGGCATACTCGGGTTGCAACACCTGGTTAGGGTTTTGCAAGGTTCCTGTCGCCCAAACTATATAGTTCTTTGGTGCTTTTACCTGCAGGGTATAGTCGTTAAAGTCGTTATAGAATTCCTGGGCATCTAAAAACGGAAGCCTGTCCCAGCCGTTATAATCGTCATATACCGATACGCGTGGATAAAAATAGGCCAGGTAATAAGTAGTAGAGTCGATCATCCCTTCACGACCGCTTTCTTTAGAGATCTGGAAGTGCCAGGCAATATCCAGCTTAACCGAATCATGTGGCATCAGCGGTTTTAACAAACCCACCATCTGGTTGGTAGAGGCTATGGCGTTATTGATCTTTTTGGCCTTGCCATTGATCAGGAAAGTATCTATTTGTATGCCCGGGGTTAAATAATCAGGTTGGGCATTGCCCATGCGGGCGACACCCGGTTTGTGAATGTTTAATATGAGCTTCATATTAAGGGATTTCAAGGTATCCGGACTATTGTTAATGTAGGTGATCTGCTCGGTACCCTTAATATCCCTGCTGGGTGGCAAGGCGGTAATGGTAATGTTATACCGGCCATAGTTTTGCCAGTAGTTTTTTCCGGGTTTGCCATCGGCAGAGCGGGTTCCGTTTTTGAAGGCGTGTTGTATATCCCGTGGCATATACAAATCCTGCGCCTGTACCTGTGCCAGCATCAGGCAGGCAAAGGCCGATAGAATAATAGATTTGATCATGTTCTTAGTTAATTCAAATGCAAATTAATGTAAATCAATTGATAATTAATAAGCGATTATCATGAATTTAAAATACAGGTTTATAGGACTCAGGAAAGGGGAAACAGAGCTGTTATTTATGATTTCGTAACAAATTTGTAACAAAGGTTAATTTCCTACGAAATCGGTTGCGTAGGTGGGGTATAATTTTTTACCTTTGTTTAAGTTATTTTAATAGGGGTATTAAATAACTAATATTTAAGCCATCCGCTTTACTGCGGATGGCTTTTTTTATATGATCTATCTCATATAGGGCAGACTATCAGGAATCCGATTGAGTTGATGGTATCAGTCCGTTAAAGGCCTATACGGGATAGTACCCCAACACTGCTATGCCAGTCACCCGTGTAAAAAATCTAAAAAATAGCGTCATTGCGAGCGTAGCGTGGACAACCGACCAGAGGGAGCTCATTAACTCCTTTAAAAGACAACTAACAACATTAATAATCCCCGATTTACAGAGCGGCTCTGCTTATTAGGGATTGCTACGCTCGCAATGACGCGTGTAATAATTTTATTTCCCTGCTTTCAGCTTTGCGCCTTCCGCTTTCAGCTTCTACTTAGTTTTCTGTTAGATATTCCTTCGATATCAGCATAAAAAGCTGGTCGTTATCAATGGATTCATCAAAACATTCGGTCAGTAACTGTGTAGCGTCGTCATACTTTAACAGTTTGGCTACCATCATGAGCATACGGCAGGAGGTGATGTTGATATGCTCCAGCAACTGCAGGTACATGATGAGGTCCATATCGCCCAGGATTGACATGGCCTGTTTTTCATCCAGGCAAAACTCATCCTTCACGATTGATTTGATGGGGTTACAGTTTTTGTCAGAAGGGCTTTCGTTGATCAGCTTATATATTTCATCCATCCGGGCTATTTGTTTCTTTACATCATCCCAAAACTCCTGTATAGCCTGTTCCAGGGCAGTAAATGATGCCAGTTTTATTAAATGGCCCAGGTTGCTGTCCAGGTAACGTTTACCAAAATAGGTGCGGTTAAGGTTATGTACAAATACCTGTTTTAATAATTGCGGATCTAAAGGTTTAGTATTCAAATTATCCATGATATGAATTGTAAAGTGAGCTTTAAGTGCTGCGGTAATTCAACTATAAAAAGTATGAATTGTTTAAGGTAAATACCATATTAACCCGCTTTGTTTTATTTGTGTACCCGTTTGCAGATATAAAGTAACTTTGCAGCCAGACATATACTGCTATGAAATATAAATTGGGCGACTTTGTACGCTTTGTTGACGAAAAGATGGAGGGTTTTGTAACCCGTATAATTGACGACCAAATGATTGGGGTTACCGGCGAGGATGAGTTTGAGATCCCAGTTCTGGCCAGCAAAGTAACCTCGGTACATGGCTATGAACCTGCCGGTACAAAAAAGGCTGCTGTTGATAACGAAGCACCGGTACCTGCCGGTGAATTTGAAAAAAAAGGGATTTACCTGGGTGTAGTGGCCGATGGAAAAGCCAACTCGGTGGTACATTTTCATTTGGTGAATACCACCTCGTTCCAATTGCTGGCAACCCTTACAACAGAGAAACAGCAAGTATTTAAAGGCGAATTTGCCGAAGCGATAGCACCGGGGTCGGCTGTGAAGATCTACTCGGCCCAACTGGCCGATCTGCAGTTATGGCCCACTTTTATTTTTAATGTGATTTACAGCACCAAACAAAATATAGAACCACCCGCGCCATTGGTATTGCGCGAAAAGTTTAAGGCTAAAGATTTTTCGACCACCAAAAAGCAGATCCCATTGTTAAAAGATGCCGGTTGGCTTATTCGGCTGGATGAACCGGAAATGGTGATCGATGCGCAAAAGCTGAAAGAAAGCTTTTTTAAATCGCCCGAAGAAAAAGTGGTGTTGGATAAGCCATCCAATGAGGTCGATCTGCATATTGAAAAGCTGCGCGATGATTACCAGTTTTTACAAAACAACGAAATGCTGAGCATACAACTGGCGCACTTTCATAAAACGCTTGATGCGGCCATTGTACATCAATTACCTGATATGGTGTTTATCCACGGAGCCGGGAACGGCGTGTTGCGTAACGAACTACATAAAGCCCTGGGCAAACACCCCAAAGTACAAACCTTTATGGATGCCCGTAAAGAAAAGTTTGGCTACGGCGCCACTAAGGTGATATTTAAGTAAGTCTGAAGTCTGAGTCGGGAGTTTTGAGTTTGAAGTTCACCTTGCCATCGCTCGGCTGGAGCCGAGCGACTGCATACAGTGTTAAGCATGTCAAAATTGGGCTGTCACCCTGAGCTCCGTCGAAGGGTAGAGCGCAGAGGCCCACCCACCATGCTTCGACGGGGCTCAGCATGACAGCCTTAAGACTCAAAACTCCCGACTCAAGACTTAAACCTACTTATTCAACTTATCAACCCGGTCAAAAAACTCGTTTTGTAATTTCAGGGTAGCCGTATCGGCCTTGATCACTTTCAGGGCTTTCACAAAAGTGGCTATCTCATGCTCGGCTATAAATTGGCCAAATTCTGGAGTGGCCTTTGCGCCTTCACCTGCGTAATGATTGGGGAAACCGGCATACCACCAGATAGGGGTATACACATTTTGCAAACTTAAGCGGTGCTGGTTAGCCCCCGATTCCGACGCTGCACGGTCCATCCGCATCAGATCGGGCCGGTAGTATAACAGGGTAGAGGTTTCATTTTCGCCAGCATGCATATCATTGCGCGGGTCTGATTTATGCATTTTAGCATACTGCTTATTAAACTCTTCGTCGTTGCCGGGGGTATAAAAATATACCGCGTAGTTATGCCTTTTATTCAGCAGCGATTGCATGAAAAACTGGATAAACTCCGGGTTGCCGCCATGACCGTTCAGGATCACTATTTTTTCGAAGCCATTGCGGGCTATCTCATCACAGGTAGCCTCCAACAGATCCCATATCACTTTGCTGGGCAGGGCGAAAGTACCGGGCTGGTGCCTGGCCTCGTTGATCTGTCCGTAAAAATAATCAGGAAATACCACGGCATACTCCGATTTAACCGCGTGGGCGGCCCATTCCCGAACGTGTATCAGATCGGTACCGAGGGGTGAGTGAGGGCCGTGTTTCTCGAGGATGCCAAAAGGCAAAATGCAGGTTTTAGCCGATTTTTCAAGCGCTTGCGGAAAATCAGATGCTACCAGCTCGTCCCAGCGGGCCGGCAACTGCTGTGCCCGTGCAAAGCCAGATAATAATATCGCGAAAAATAAAAGCAAACAAGGTTTCATTGCTGTACAGATTATAGGTTAACAGAAGGGTTTATTGATGCCGAAATTTACACATTTATATAGCACCATAAAATGTTATCTGCCAATAAGTAATAAGGATTTTACATGCATATTTATGAACGGAAATAATATATTATTTTGTTGGCGTTAATATGATATTATAAACCAATTTATAAACCAAATATTTAGCTTGTATGAAAAAGATGCAATTGAATGCCTTGAGTATTGGAGGAGCCTTATCAAGAGAACAAATGAGAAAAGTGGCGGGTGGAGGATTTCTGCCATGCAAAAGTCAATGTGCCACAGATGCGGATTGCGTGCAAACCGGTGGAGGTAGCCAGTGTGTGGTAGCACCCGACCAAAATTGCCATAACAGGGATGGTTCGATTCAGTCTGTCGGCTCCTGCGTGTAATATCGTAGTTAATCACATTTCATATCTCCCGAAAGGAGATTTTGAACTTTTATCTTACTAAAAAAATCGGTATATTTGTATACACAACGGCCCGGTTCTCCTGAATAAAAGGAGAACCGGGCCGTTGTGTTAAGGATAAAACAAGACCCAAAATCGGCCTTTTTTCATGTAGTTATCTGACAATCAATAAATTAATACTTTTTAAAGTTTTTAAAACTGCTTAAAATGGTGTTAAAATTTGTTAAAAAGTGTTAAAATCGATGGTTTTGGATCAATTTTCAATCGTTTTTACCCCATTTTCGGGCAGAAAAGTGTTAAAATTTAAGCTTTAAAAAGTTTTGTGAGACTATTTTAAACCGGGCAGGGAATAGCAAAAGGCGGCGCCTTTCTGACTGCCATTTTCAACCCAGATACGACCGCTCATTTTTTCGATAAAATCTTTACAGATCATCAGGGCCACACCAGCGCCTTTCTCTTTTTCGTTGTTGTAGTGCATAGCTACCTTGAAGTTAAATATCGACTCCATTTTTTCGGAAGATATGCCTTTGCCTTCGTCCAGTACACAAAGCATGGTTTCGCCCGAATGGGCCGAACCTGAAATGGAGATAGTGGAATAGCGCGGCGAAAATTTGATAGCGTTATGTATAAAATTGCGGTGGATAAATTGTACCAGTTCTTTATCGGCATGTACCACAATCTCGCTATCAACATTATTGAGGAATTTAAGCTGATATTCCTCAGTGATGAGGCTAAAGGGTTGCAGGGCCTCATCAATCAGTTCTTTTAGCTTTAATGGTTTGGGTTCATAGCTAAAACCAGAAAGTTGCTGTTTGATCCATTGTAAAATGTTCTCGAATATTTCGAGCGAGATACTGGAGGAATGTTCCATGGTATCTACCAGTTCCATCAGCTCCTCGCGGGTCAATGCATCGGTATCTTTTAAAACCGCGGCCAATGTTTTTAGGGTACCTATCGGCTGCCTGAAATCATGCGCCAGGATAGATACCAGGCGGTTGTTGAACTCATGATCTATCTCGAGTTTTTCATTACGCAGCAATACCGACCGGTTGAGCGCTTCGAGGGTTACCGTGTGTTTCTTTTTGAGGCGGTATAAACGATAAATGAAAAGCACGGTTACCACGGTCAGTAAAAAAAGTACGCCCAGTATAATGGCGAGTATTTGCCGGTTTTTACTGCGGATGGTTATGGCCTCCAACTGCTGATCTTTTAAGGCATAATCAATATAGTCAAAGCCCGAGGTATTGTTGAATTGCTCTTCATCGTCATACAGCTTGAGTAGTTTCTTGCCGTAGTATTGAACTGCGGGCAGGTTGTTGCGGGCTATGTATATATCATATAAGCGCTTGCCAAATATCTTTTGATACATGTGGTAACCTTTTACATCGGCAATATTAAGTCCCTGTTTGTAGCTGGCAATAGCTTTGGCTGTATCCACATTGTTGTACAGATCGCCAAGGGATTGGATAATGTCGAGGCTCAGATAATTCAGGTCCATGGCAATGCCTTCAGCGGCTGTTTTTTCCAGTAAGCTGATGCCTTTTTCGCGCTCCTTGTTCTTTAAATATAGCTGTGCCTGTATCTGATCGGTAACCAATAGTGATCGGTTGTCTTTATATTTTGTGGCTATCTGCCGGGCTTGGGCTAAGTAAATGGTGATAGAATCTTTGGGAATATGCGTTGGATATAAAAGCAAATAATCACAAAGCACAAGCGACATGATCGAATCCTTCTTGAGCTTGTTGCCCAGGTTTATGGCTTTTCTGAATATCTCAATGGATTTTTTTTCTTCGTTATTTTCACTGAACACCAGGCCTATGTTCATCAGGGTTTGCACCACATTTGATGAATCATGTATGCTCTGGTAATGATTATAAGCATCATTATAGTAACGCAGGGATAATTGAAGGTTGCCCCTCAGGTCATAAACTATACCGAGGGTGTTCAAGGCATCGGCAATGCCCTGCCGGTATTTTAACCGCTCGGAGATGGCCCTGGCACGCTTAGCATAGTAAAAGGTACTGTCGAGGTTACTTTCATACATTAATATTCCTAAACGGTTAAGCGCATCAGCATACTTAACACTATCAGTAATATGGGGCAGCGCTTGTTTAATTTTAGCAATATCCTTTACCTGGCTATAACTACAGATAGCAGCAAATAATAACGGTATAAAAAAAACAGCGCGTTTTTGCATTAAGCGGGGTATTACATTAACTAATCAACTTTTTGTGGAGCTGGGATTTATAATCTAAATATAATGTATACGAAATAAAATACGCAGAGTTAACCATATATTAAATAAAAATACCTGGCGAATGAAGTGAACGATTGGTGACTATAATATTAAAGGGTTATTCGCCCCAGGCTGTGATCACCAGGTTACGCTGGCCGCCATAGTTGCGGTGCTCGCACAAGTAGATGCCCTGCCACATACCTAATGTCAGTCTGCCATTGCGGATGGGGATCATAACTGAACTGCCAAGTAAAGCGGCCTTTAAATGCGCGGGCATATCATCGGGGCCTTCATCATCGTGATGATAGTCGGGGTCGTTTTCAGGTACGGTTTTACTGAAATACATTTCAAAATCACGCCGAACGGTAGGGTCGGCATTTTCATTGATAGTTAGGGAGGCCGAAGTGTGTTGAATAAAAACCTGTAGTATGCCGGTTTTTATTTGCCCAAGTTGCGGCAGGGCATGTACAACTTCAGCGGTGATCAAATGAAAGCCTCTTTTTCTTTCTTTGAGCAGAAGCATTTGCTGGTGTATTTGCATGGGATATATTAACAGCTGTTTTGTATATAATAAGTATCTGGTTTTATTATTAAGGCTGCTTAATATAGTATATTTTTTAATAGGGGATCTGTTTTGCTTTGCAGATACCCGCTAATTAGGTTTTATGGATTACTTTTTAGATGACTAAGTTTTTCTTTATAAGAGCTAAGATCAACATCCTGATTATTTTTAATGAACATTTCCAGTGCTTCAATGTATTCTTGTTGAAAGTCCTTTTCATTTGGACTTGCTTCGTATTGGATACGGGCTTTATCCAGGGCACTCAAGCTTTCTGATCTTCTGGCAGCTATGCCATCATCAGATTCATTAAATAATATCACTATATTTTTCTCATAACCAGGTATATATTTTACCGGAAACTCTTGTCCCTTGGATGGTATCTGAATGGCGTTGGCAATAGGATAAATGGCCGCTGAAGTAGTAGAGAAAGTACCCTTAACATACTGGCCGTTAGTTTTTTTTACGATAAAATCATAGTCGTATATATACGCATCATTTAGGGTTGAGTTGGTCTGTTCTTCTTTGGTAATAACTGCTGTACTACGGGTTCCAAATGCATTTAAAAAAGCTGCATTCAAGAATTGACTGGTAAAAGCACTAATAATTGATAATACAAAAACTACAATAGGGAGAACTGTTTTACCAAATTTAAAAGCAAGTATAATAGCAATAAATATAAGGCAAAGTGCAAACAGAAATCCATGATGACTTATAAAATAAAGCAGGCGTGATAAAAAAGCCATAAGCGTTAGGTTTGTCAATTGTTAACACGTTTTTAATCCGTTTTGTTTGAATTTGAAATATTGATCATTAGCTCTTTATATTATATTGTTGTCAACAAGCAATTAGCTTGTTGAATTTATTCTCTGAATACCGTTTCCAGTAAAATACCGGTAGGGGTATGCAGAAATATACGCCGCTCACCGATATCGGGCAGATCCATCAGGGAATGAGGTATTTTCAGGCTGAGTAGTTTTTGTTTAAATGCAGCGTAGTTTTCCAGGTAAAATGCGGTATGGTCAATAGCTTCGGCAGCCTGATCTGATTGTTGCTTATAATAATAGGGACTTTTTATAAGATGTATAAGCGGTGAACCATTATGATACAGCCAATAACCGGGAATATTAACGGCTATCACCGCCGGGCGCGGGCCTTCAGTCAGGTCAAAAATGTTCAGTAAAAAGTCCTTTGTTTTTTCCAGCTGCCTGGTGCGCAGGGTAGTATGATCTATATGCATTGTTTTTGTATTTAAACGATGCACAAAATTGGTTTACATCCAGGGCTAAACCTATGTAATTAATAATGATAATGTTGTACAAAAGGTGGAAGACTGTCTTTAATGCAGCCGGTTGGCCTTTTTGAAAGCTGAAGGTGTTTGCTGAAAATGGGCTTTAAAGGCATTACTTAAATGGCTTTCGTCGGTGTAGCCAAACTCATCTGCCAGCTGCGACAAGGTTTTATCGCGATGGATCAGTTGGTGTGCGATCAGTTTTAGGGCATATTCCTGTATGTATTTTTTATAGGAGCTGCCGGTTGCCTTGCTGAAATATTGGTTAAAATAAGTTTTGCTGATATGAAAGGTATCGGCAATGTTTTGCAAGGATAGTAACTGTTTGCTGGTTATATGCTGGTCGATATAATTGAGTATGGCTTGTATCTTATCATCTTTAGGCTTAACCGTGTTTTGATCGGTTTCTTTAGCCATAATAGACAGTACAAGCGCCAGCGCATTTTTGATAATGATATTTTGGTAATTGGTTTCTTTCCGGTGCTCAGCTATAATAAGGTCCATCAGCTGAATGATCTGTTGCCTGCTACCCGGCAGATCCATTTTACGGTGAGGAGATGATAAGCGTGTAAATACCTGTTTAAAGTCGGCATCCAACAACAGATCCTGGAAAAAGCCTTCGTGAAATTTGATAATACAGATGACACACTTTTCCTCAAAAACAAAAAAGTGGGTATCCTGCGGGGCCAGTACAAACAGATCGCCCTTTTCGTAATTGTAACTACGGTCGTTGATCATGTGCTGGCCTTTTCCACGCATAATATACTGCAGTTCATAATGAGTATGTTTATGCACAGGCAGGTGCCACTCATTTTTGATAACATAGGCGATGTCGAACTTTTGGGTAAGATTCCTGATATGCATGGCCGAAAATTACGACTTAAATTTAATTTTCGGCTACAGATAAAAAAGGGCAGCCTATCAGGCCACCCTATTTTAATCCGTAAAAGGAGCATTTTATACCAACAGTATACCACCATCTATAATAAATTCAGAACCGGTAATAAAACCAGCCGCATCATCACAAAGGTAAGTTACTACGCTGGCAACCTCCTCGGAGGTACCCATGCGTTTCAATGGAGATTTTGTGATCAGGCTATCTTTTATGGTACCCAGGGTGGCATCGTCTAACCCGGCTTTGTACATGATCTCGGTTGCAATAGGGCCTGGACTTACCGCGTTCACCCTGATCTTGCGTGGAGCCAGTTCAAGTGCTGCTGATTTCATAACCGAGTTTAATGCCGCCTTACTGGCCGAATACACGGATGAGGCTGCACTGGTTGTGCTGGCAACTATAGATGACAGGAAAACAACCGATCCACCATCGCGCAGAATAGGGATAAACTTGCTGAGTGTAAAATAGGCTCCCTTGAAGTTAATATCCATAATATCGTCAAAGTGTTGTTCCGTAGCAAATTCAATAGGAGATAAGGTTGCAATGCCCGCATTGATAAACAGGATATCAACTTTACCATAACTTTCGGTAACGGTTGCCACCAGTTTTTCTGTTGCGTTAATGTCTGACTGATCGGCAACAATTCCTGTTACACCCAGATCAGCGGCAGCCTTTTCTATGGCGTCTTTTCGGCGCCCGGTGATGATCACGGTTGCACCTTTTTCTTTTAATTCCTTTGCAGCTGCGTAGCCTATGCCGCTATTGCCGCCGGTAACTACAGCTATTTTGTTCTGAAAATTGTTCATTTCTGTGTTTTTTTATTTAATGATGCAAATGTATTGCTGAAATGGTATAATTTTGTAACCAGTATCACAGAGTATACCAGTAAAAAATGGGAGAATATTCAATGGACAACATGACGCCGGAAATCAAAGCCATGCATGAAGTTATTTATGGCATTGATGGGCAAAGAAACCAGACACGGGAGATCCAGGCATTACAGGATACCATTTACGTAATTGGCGGCAAATGGAAACTGCCTATTATCAATTCCATATGCAATGGAAATAAACGTTTCAGAGAGATTGAGCGGAGCATCCCTGGGATAACTACAAGGATGCTTTCGAGAGAACTACGGGAAATGGAATTGAACAAATTGATCACCCGGACAGTGAGCCCTGGCCCGCCGGTTCTGGTGGAATACGAATCAACCAGTTATTGTAAAACTTTTGGTCATATCATATTTGAAATGATCAAGTGGGGAATTGATCATCGCGAAAAATTGAAGAAGGAGCAATAGTTTAGCCTTTTTCATCTGCTAAACCCAATCGCATGGTTAACATGTGCGGTGCAAAACCTACTTTTTCATAGGCTTTTAGCGCGGCGGTGTTAACAGCATAAACCTCCAGCCGTATTTCGGTAATGCCTTGCTGCTGCGCCCAGTTTTTTAGCGCGTTGATGATCAGTTTATTTACGCCCTTGCCCCGGTGATCGGGCAGTACATACATAAAACCCAAATGGGCATGCTGCTGATGTTTTAAATATGGTTTTGAATCAACAATACGCGCGTAACCACAGCCAATGAGTTTTGAATCAACTTCGGCTACCACCATTCTGGCATCTGTAGCCTCAATTAATTCGGGGATGTTATAATAATAAAGCGGCCCGGGCTTTAAAGTGGTGTCAAAAGGGCGTTCAGATTCAACCAAAGCCTGTTTAAACTCAAACAATACGTCCAGATCTTTTAACTCCGCTTTTCTAATAATTATTTGCTCCATTTTTATGGTCTCTGATATCTGGTAAAATTATAAGTTTGTTTTGGAATTCGGGATCACACCAGGATTTTCCATCGGCCTAAAAATATTTTAACCAATTTGTCCAGTTTTGAAAATGGTGTTCGTCATCTGTTTTTAAAACTTTAAAACTTAATAAAATGAAAGATTTCCTTTTTGTATTCAGAAACGATTATGTTGGCGCACCACAAGGTTCACCAGAAGAAATGCAGGCTGTTACCCAAAGATGGATGGATTGGGTAGGTGGTATAGCCGCCCAGAACAAACTGGCTGATCGCGGAAACCGTTTATTCGGGGATGGTAAGGTGGTAAGAGGCAATAATGTTATTACCGATGGCCCCTATACCGAAATTAAAGAATTGATCGGTGGCTACACCATGGTTAAAGCCGATTCATTAGAAGAGGCTACCGAATTGGCCAAAGGTTGCCCTATTTTAGATTTTGGCGGCAATGTAGAAGTAAGAGAAGTTAACCCTTTATAAGTATATAACAGGGTTAAAACTAAAAGCCTTTACTTTTATAAAGGCTTTTAGTTTTTAGTAACTCGCCTGCCCAATATCCAGGCGGCTGATCTTTCCTTCATGGTTAATAATAAACCGGAAATAGGTTTTGAAATCGCCCCACTGGTCGCTGTGAAACCTGCCGTAAATATCAAGGCTTTTATTCTCCACTTTATCAATATGGGTAAAACGTTCATGACCTAAGGCTTTTTCAAAAAAGCTTTTAAAGTTCATTTTATGGCCGTCGTCAAAAAGCTCGGCATCAGCGGTAAATAAGGCGAACCATGCTTTTTTATCACCAGCCTGCAAAGCTTCAATGGCTTTTTTTACGGTAGGATCGGTTAATTGATCGGTGTTCACAACATTTATATTTTTTATGGTTTTAACCGGTGTGTTTGGCGTTTGCCCCTGTGCTGATAATGATAAACTGATCAGCGAAGCGTAAACCAGGTAATGATTAATTGCTTTCATTTTAGTTTTGTTAGCGGGTATTGAAGATAGATGATCAGCAAATTCATGAGCAGGAATGGCAATTCAATAGCCGCGCCCTTCAAACTTTTGGTAGATAGCTGCAGGCAAATAATGAGCAGGATAGTTGCTGCCATTAAAAAGTTCCCCCAAATAAAGGTTTGCGGAAACAGGATAAGTAAAGCACTGAGTAGGGTAATAGTACCCAATACCAGAAGACTTTGGTTATTGAAATGCCATTTGCCAAACATGGCCAGCATTTCGGGTTTGCCGCTAAACATGGCCCAACCTTGCTTAAATCCCATAAATACTACAAACAGGATAAGCAGCGAATTAATGATTTTTACAAGCATGGCTTTTTATTATTAAAAGTTATAACAGGATAGCCTAATTTACCCTGTTATAACTTAATATTAAATACAATTAGCTAATTAATTGGTGGCACCACCGTTTACCAGCAAGTGCTGACCTGATACGAATGAGGAAAGATCGCTGGCAAAGAATTCGGCCGCGTTGGCTACATCTTCAACTTCGGCCAGTCTGCCCATCGGACAGCTGTCCAGCAATTGTTTTCTTAGTTCAGGATAGCTGTCGGCTTCGGCAAATATGCCTGAATGGTCAACCGCGAAGGGGATAATAGAGTTCACGGTAACACCCTTGTGTCCAATTTCTTTTGACAGGATATCAACCAAATACCGTGGAGTGGTTTTACTACCGCCGTACACAGCCATTCCCGGTACCGGAAAAGAGGTGGTGCTCGATGCGATGTAGATGATCCTGCCATTGTTCTCTACATGTTTGGCAGCCTGCTGCATGGTAAAATATGTGCCTTTGGTATTGATGGAAAATACACGGTCAAACTGTTCCTCTGTAAAATCAACAACCGGGGTTTCTACCAGTTCGATACCTGCATTAGCTACCACGATATCTATTTTACCAAATTCTTTTTTGGCTTCGGTAAATAATCTTTCCAGATCGGCTACTTTGCTTACATCGGCCTGTACGGCAATTACCCTTACGCCCATGGCTTTAATGTTACTCAATACTTCATCGGCCGATGCTTTATCGCGGGAATAGTTGATAACGATATCTGCACCTAATGCTGCATAACGTTCTGCAATGGCTTTTCCTAAACCGCGAGCTGATCCTGTAATTAAGGCTACTTTATTTTTTAATGTGTTCATGATTTCTATGTTTTTAAATTTTTTGTGATTACGTTTTTTGTGATTTCACTGATTTTGGGTCTGTGATTTCACCGATTTATTTTGATCGGTTTTGAATTTTTACTTTTGAATTTTGACTTTTGACTTGCAGTTACGCCATAGCGCCGTTGGCACCAATGTTTTGCGCGCTGATCCATTTGGCTTCGTCGCTGGCCAGAAAGGCTACTATTTTGGCGATATCTTCTGGTTCGCCGATGCGGTTGAAGGCTGATAGAGAAGCCAGGCGGTCGATCACTTCCTGTGGTTTGCCTTTGGTGAAAAGCTCGGTATTGGTTGGGCCCGGAGATACGGTGTTTGCGTTGATGCCCCTTGCACCAACCTCTTTAGCGAATATCCTGGTTAACTGTTCAACAGCTCCTTTAGAGGCTACGTAGGTACCATAAGTAGGCATCATTACACGGGTAGTGGTTGATGAAAAGTTGATTACACTGCCGTTGTCTGCCAGTTTAGTAGCTGCTTCACGCAGAGTGTTGAATGTGCCGCGTACATTGATATCAAACTGGCGGGTAAAATCTTCGTCAGTGGTATCCTTAAATAATTTGGTGATCATGATGCCGGCATTGTTTACCAGTACATCAATTTTGCCATAGTGGGCAATGGCTGCATCAAACATTGCCTTTACTTCGTCTGATTTACTTACGTCGGCTTGTAGGGCGATAGCATCGCCACCTTGTTGTTTAATGTCATTAACAGTTTGCTCGGCGGCTTCAACACCACCGGCATAGTTAATGATCACTTTAGCTCCTTCTGAAGCTAATTTTTTGGCTACTGCTGCGCCTATTCCTCTGGAGGCGCCGGTTACTAAGATTACTTTTTCTGTTAGCGTTTTCATGATTATTTTCCTTTGTTTGTTTTGATAAATCAAAGGTCAGGTTTAACGCAACCCAAAAAGTACAGATACTAAAGCATTACATATAAATATCTAAGATGTGGTTACTGTATGTTGTTTCCGGAATAAAACAGGGGAAGTATTGGTGTGTTTTTTAAAATAATTACTGAAATGATTAGCTTCAGAAAAGCCTAACATAAAGGCTATCTCTTTAATAGAGGTAGATGAATTTTGTAATAGCGATTTGGCTTCCGCAATTGTTTTTTCGGTTATCCAGGTACTAATAGGCTTGCCGGTTTTGGTCTTGATCACGTTGCTTAAATAGTTGGGGTGTAGATTCTGGTCGTCGGCATAATCCTGCAACCTGAAAACCTGGTGAACTTTTCCATTGTTCAGATCCCGGTAATGCTGTTCCAGCTTCCGCTTAAAATTTTTAACAATTTGCGAACTGCGGTTACCTTCATATATGGGATTATAATCTTTCCAGAAATACTCTTTGATCTTTAACAGCAGCACCACAAACAGGTTGCCGATCATACGGGCGCGATAAGGGCTGTTGGATAGGTACTCTTTGTTTATTTGCAGGTATAAGCTTTCAAATTCGGCAAATGTAGCCTGATCCAGTACTCTTGGCTGTACCGTTTCGGCAAGCAGGAAGGGAAATTCTTCAAAAATATCCGGGTGAACATTCTCTTTTAAAAAAGACTCGCTTAAGGTGATCAGGTATACCTCGTTAAGCTCAAACCATTCATGCGATTTATAGTGACCTGGGTTGGTGAAATAAATGGTACCTGGTACGGTTTCAAAATGGAGATCGTCGGTTGTGTATACCCCGCGGCCATCCTTCACAAAAACAAATGAAAAAAAGTTAGGCCGGTACACCGGCGATTTAAAAGGAAGCTCCAGGTGAATATCCCTGATATTATGAATGGTGAAATCGGTTTTATCATCAATACCCTCGGTTGACAGCCCAAAGTAGATGTATTGTTTCAACAAGGTATTAAAAACAAGCTTTTGTTCTGGTTCTTTCATGGAGCAGAAGGCACATGTTACGTTGGGGTAACACACGATCTAAAATTAAGAACAAATTTGCAGATTAGGTCAAAATTCAGAATCGATCAGGATTCAAAATACTCAACAGGTTCCAGATCATTTAATTCATCATCGGTAAATAACCTCGACCGGATGATAAATCGGATACCCATAGGTATTTCTAACGAAAAACTGGAGCCCCGGCCGGGGGTAACATCAAGGGTAAGGTGCGTGTGCTTCCAGTACTCGAAC
Organism: Mucilaginibacter sp. BGA-UO-ETr-C110; assembly: GCF_059567985.1. NCBI lineage: Bacteria > Pseudomonadati > Bacteroidota > Sphingobacteriia > Sphingobacteriales > Sphingobacteriaceae > Mucilaginibacter > Mucilaginibacter sp. BGA-UO-ETr-C110. The sequence goes on along the minus strand of NZ_JCAQPB010000002.1, from coordinate 3,617,963 downwards.
TGGTCAATGCTCATGAAGAACTCACAACCATAAACCTCGCCTATTTTAACATCGCTGCTACCTATTTTAAACTCACCTTTTTCAAAACACATGGGTGAGGAGCCATCACAGCATCCGCCGCTTTGGTGAAACATGAGCTCGCCAAATCTGCCGCGTAAGTCGTTTATCACTTTTTCGGCTGCGGGTGTAATAGAAACTCTTTTGGTCATGATCATCAATTAAAAAAGGAGCTGCAAAAATCTGTCTTTTTGCAGCTGCCTTTTATTACAGACTAAAAGAAGCCCAGTTTGTTTTTATTATAAGAGATCAGCATATTTTTTGTTTGGCGATAGTGGTTCAGCATCATTTTATGATTTTCCCTGCCAAAGCCCGATTTTTTGTAACCACCAAAAGGTGCATGGGCAGGATAGGCATGATAGCAATTTACCCAAACGCGCCCGGCTTGTATAGCCCGCGGTACCTGATAAATCTCGTGCGCGTCGCGGGTCCACACACCGGCACCTAAACCATATAGGGTATCGTTAGCAATGGCAATAGCTTCTTCGGTGGTTTTAAAGGTGGTCACGGAAACTACCGGGCCAAAGATCTCTTCCTGGAAGATGCGCATCTTGTTATGACCTTTAAATATGGTAGGTTTTATATAATAACCACCACCCAGATCGCCGCTAAGCTTTTGGGCATCGCCGCCTGCAAGAACTTCTGCACCCTCTTTTTTACCAATGTCCAGATAGCTTAGTATTTTTTCGTATTGATCATTAGAAGCCTGGGCGCCCATCATGGTATCCGAATCAAGCGGATCCCCCATTTTGATAGCATTGGTTCGGGCCAGAACACGCTCCATAAACTTGTCGTAAATTTTTTCATGCACCAACATCCGCGACGGGCAGGTACAAACCTCACCCTGGTTAAGTGCAAACAGAACGGCTCCTTCCACAGCCTTGTCAAAAAACTCATCATCGGCGTCACCAACAGATTCAAAGAATATATTGGGCGATTTACCTCCGAGTTCCATGGTTACAGGAATCAGATTTTCTGAAGCATACTGCATGATCAGGCGACCTGTAGTGGTTTCGCCCGTAAAGGCAACCTTACTTATTTTGGATGAGGTGGCCAGCGGCTTACCAGCCTCAGGGCCGAAACCTGTCACTACGTTCAATACACCGGGAGGCAGTATATCGCCAATCAGTTCCATCAAAATCATGATGCTGGTTGGTGTCTGCTCAGCCGGTTTTACTACAGTACAACACCCAGCCGCCAGAGCGGGCGCAATTTTCCACGTAGCCATTAACAAAGGGAAATTCCAGGGAATGATCTGACCTACCACCCCAAGCGGTTCCTGCAGGTTAATGCTAACCGTAAACTCATCATGCTCAGATATGCTGCTTTCTTCGGCACGTATGGCACCGGCAAAATACCTGAAATGATCAACTACCAGCGGCAAGTCAGCAGCCATGGTTTCGCGAATAGCCTTGCCGTTATCAATGGTTTCTACCGTTGCCAGATAGGAGAGGTTATCTTCCACAACCTGTGCTATTTTTAACAACAGGTTACTCCGGGTAGTAGCCGATGTTTTGCTCCATGTTTTAAAGGCTTCGGTAGCAGCATCAACGGCGGCATCAATATCCTCTTTGGTTGAGCGGGCTGCCTTGGTAAAAGGCTTACCATCAATAGGTGATATATTATCAAAATATTCTCCTTTAACCGGTGGCACAAATTTGCCTCCAATAAAATTGTCGTACTTATCCTTAAAGGATGGTCTTCGTGCAATACTCATAGTTATTTTCAGTTTAATTGGTAGTACTAAGTTAGCCGCTTGTGTCATAAAGCTTTTGCACTATACTATCAATTAGGTGCACTATCGTTCCATTTTATAAAATGATTGTAAACTGTCATAAACTATCCCTAACTTGTTTTAAAATAAGCCTGTTATGAATGAGAGAAACCTGGTATTGCCTTTTAACCTTACCGGTAAAAAAGAGCTCAGAACATTGGTGGAAAACCGTAAAGCTTATACCTTAAATCACTGTGAACTTAATATATATGAAACCTATGAGCGCAGCGAACTTGTGCCTTTAACCTTTAGCGACCTGGTAATTACCAGCATGCTGAGGGGTAAAAAAGTGATGCATTTGTTTGATAAACCCGGTTTTGACTATTTACCCGGCGAAACTGTTATTGTACCGCCAAACGTAACCATGACCATTGATTTCCCGGAGGCATCAGAAATAAATCCTTCACAATGTACAGCCCTGGCCATTAACCAACAGGAAATACGCAATACACTCGATTTTTTAAATGAAAATTATCCGAGGGCCAATAATGATCTTTGGCAACTTAATTACCAGCAATTTCACTTTTTTAATAATTATGAACTGGCCCAGCTGATCAATAAATTCATCAGTATTAGTACCGGTGATAATTTAGCTAAAGATGTGCTGGCCAATTTAACGCTTAAAGAATTACTGATCCGTATTATGCAAATGCAAAATCTGCACGATATAAAAGACAATCTTAACCAAATGTCAGCAGGTAATCGTTTTGCTTATATTTTACAATACATCAAAGCGCATCTGACCGAAAAGTTAAACATCGATGCCCTGAGCCAGATGGCCTATATGAGCAAAGCCAGTTTTTTTAGGACCTTTAAACATGAGTTGGGCGTTTCGCCGGTTGACTATATTATTAAAGAAAGAATACAACTGGCCAAGCAGTTTATGCAAAACCCTTATTGCAGCATTGCTGATGCTTGTTTTAAAGCAGGGTTTAATAACCAACATTATTTCAGTCGGGTTTTTCGTAAGATGGTGGGCACCACGCCAAGTCTGTACAAAGCTGGGGTTATAAAACCGACCAATTGATATTCCCGTTTAGATAATCCTTCTCAAATAAATGATTTGAAGGCTGCAATTAAACAACCTGTTTTAAATGTTCCGTTGACCAAGTATACGGTATACTCCAAGCCCGATAATTTTATGTATGAGATAGATCTGTAAGCGGATACGCTTTTATGAACAATAAAAAAGCGGGTAAGAAATATTCTTACCCGCTTTTGTTATGAAAAAAATAAATTAATTAGGCGCAACAGCTGTAGTAGCATTAGCATATGGCCATATACCCGGAGTTGGTACAGATACACCTTTATTATTACCACGTTGGTTATTATCAGCGCCAAAGTAGTATAATGGCCAGCCTTTGTAAACCAGTTGTGTTTTTCCGAATACAGTTATGGTTTGAAACTGGGTTTTATCCAAAACAGAAGGCACATTCAAAACCGTTTTAATGGTATCAATAGGCCACACTTTGTTATTGCTGAAAGTAGAGTTAGTAAAATTGTTGGTTTTAAACTTGTCATGGCTGAATGAATATAAAGTTTGACCACGATCATCAACAATGTACTGAGTTACACCGTCACCGGGTTTAAGATCGCTGTTGTATTTAACACCGTCGTTACCAATTAACTGACTGTTGCTTACCATAACGGTATAGTCGGGCTTCGCAACAAACCAGGTGTTTCCTACTTTATCACCATTGGTATCACCAGCATTGGCATCACTCTGATAATAATAGAGCGGCCAGCCTTTGTAGGTAGTTTGTTTTGATCCATCGGTGCGGGTTATGGTACCAAAATCTTTACTGTCCAGGCCCTTATCTAAAGTAAGATCTGCCTGGTAAAAAGTAGGCCAAACTACAGAACATCCGCCGTTGCAGCCTGAAGTGCCGTTGGCGTCAATGGCAAAAAAGTAAAGTGTTTTTCCTTTGGAGTCGGTAAGGATATTACCAAATTTTGCATTTGCTGATAACTTAACCGCATTGGCTGAGGTAGGGGCGTTTGTACTGTTGTTGTTTTTTGAGCATGACCAGCTGGCAAACATAACAGCAATGCCGGCAATTGCGAGGGGTAGATTTTTGCGTAAATTCATTGTACTGGTTAAAAATGGTTAATAATAATCTTTTATAACTCCAATACGTTGTGAAAATAGCCTTTGGTTGCCTGCGATAAAAAAATAATATCAATAAAAATAAATGTTAATTTATTGTAAAGAATCAGATCCGATCTGATTTGGATTTCTGTTGTGAGCCCTGATGAAATAGACGAGGCAGCATACAATTGTTACAGGCTGTTTACGATATGTTTTAGATCAATGATTGCACTGTTGTCATTTTGGTTAATAAATAATGCTTTGCTGTTAATTTATTAATTATGAGGTGTTAATGTTTTTGTCTTTTTATTTTTTGTAACAGTTTAATGTAATTTTGTTCAAATACTGTCGTTTTATCGGCAAATACTTTAAACTTTATCACGGCATCCAGGCTAATAGGGCATTACGAGAGATCGCTTTTTTTATCTAGGAAAAAAAATAGACTGCTTTGTTATGTTTAGATGATTTACTACGTCCTTATCAATAATTATGAAGAAAATTTTATTACTAGCAGTTGCCTTGAGCTTTTTAGGTGCAAAAGCTTTTTCACAAACTATACCAATAGGAAGTTATGCGGAAGATATTGCCAGGCGAAATCAGCTATTGGGTAAAAGTGATAATACTTCTTCTTTTACTGTAAGGCCTATAAATGCTGAATGGAATGATACTGATTCCTCTTTTAAACAATTAGTAGCTAGTAAAACATATGCCAATTTTCAGTTTATGGGAAAACCATCCGGTATTCAGATATTGCCTTTTAACTGGTTAAATGATTATAATGTTAAAAGACCATATGGGTATAATAATTCATCATTATATCCCGCTGCAGGTTACCAGACCAGGGTCAGTGGCGGATTTTTACTAAAAGCAGGCATATTTAGGGTGCAGATAAAACCAGAGTTTGTATATGCCCAAAACAAAAATTTTAACACATTTGCTGATATACAGGCCAATAGCACCAATATGCAACTGTTAAAGGCATATTATACCAACATAAACGGCGTGGATGCTCCGGAAAGGTTTGGTAATAAATCATTACAGCATTTATATCCCGGGCAATCAAAAATAACGGTCAACTTTAAAAATATAGAAGCAGGCGTTTCAACAGAAAATATATGGTGGGGGCCAGGTGTACAAAACTCCATTATGATGAGTAACTCAGCGCCAGGTTTTTTGCATTGGACATTTAATTCGGTTAAACCCATTAAAACGATAATAGGTTCATTTGAATGGCAGATAATAGGAGGGAATTTAAAACAATCCGGCTACCTTCCAATTGATACCAATAGGATAAGGAATGGTAAAGGTTTATATATTCCGAAGCCCGAAGTTACCCGCTATATTTCGGCCTACACAGTTAACTGGCAACCCAAATGGTTAAAAGGCTTGTATTTAGGAATCACAGGATATGATTATCTGGACAAAGATTCACTTTATCATAACAGGAATATCTTTCGAAGGTTATTTCCGGTAATTACCGGCTCATCGATCAAAGCAAATGATATTTCTAATGGTAGCAGTGGAGATGGCCAGGATTTTGCCTTTGCACTTAATATACGTCAGTTACTGCCTCTCTATAACGCCGAGCTTTATTTTGAATGGGCAAGGAATGACAGAACCGGTAGTATTAATGATTTTTTGCAGGAACCTGATCATTCAGCTGCAATCACTTTGGGGGGGCGTAAGTTATTCGGGCTATCTAAGGATAGTTATATACAAATAAAAGCCGAATTAACCCAATTACAGCGGGCTTCTACGTTTCTGTTAAGGGATGAACCCACCTGGTATACACATTACCTGAGCCCACGAGATGGATATACTAATGATGGAAGATATGTTGGTGCCGGTATTGGTCCAGGGAGTAACAGCTTTATGCTTGATATTAGTTATTTAAAGGGGATGAATTCCTTTGGCTTAACATTGGAGCGGCAACTTCATAATAACGATCTGTATTATAGTGCTTTTAGTGGTACAGGCAATTTTAACTCGCATTGGGTAGATATAAACAGTACATTTTATACTAATATAAAATTGAAAAAATATTTGATTTCGGCCGAGGTAACCCCGGTTTACTCTTTAAACTATCAGTATAACCATGGGAATAGTTTAAATTTACATGCAAGACTCAATCTTACCTATTACTTTGAATAATTGATAAGGTAAATTTATTAAGAAGGAAATGTTATATTTTGTGTTTGCGGTACGTAGTGTAACTAGTGTATTTTAGAAAAAAACATGAAAGACTACCCAAAATATTATTACCTCAAAAAAATAACCTTAAAAAATTATCTTTGCGAAATTTTTCTCAACTTTTAATAATTCCACGTTATTAAAACAAACTGTTAATTAATGGTTATTAATAGTTAATGATCTGTGACTTTTAGATAAATGATAAACAAGATACATTCTATACAATCATCTACCCGTAAACCCAATATACTCGTTATAGGCGATCTGATGATTGATCATTATATTACTGGCAGCGCATCCCGGTTATCACCGGAAGCGCCGGTACCTATTGTAAATGTGAAAAATGAGTCGGTTACCCTGGGTGGTGCTGGTAACGTAGTACAAAACCTGGTAGCCTTAGGCGCACAGGTAGCCGTTGCCGGTGTAATAGGTAACGATAGTGCGGGTGCTCAGCTGATAGAAATACTCAGCAATGAAGGGGTGCAAACACATACTATAATTAAAGATGAATTTCGGCCTACTACAGTTAAAACCCGGGTGCTTGCAGGCAGCCACCAATTGGTTAGGATAGATCGTGAAATTACCGATGCGGTATCGGAGGTTATTGCAGATAAGCTGCTTAATGAACTGGCTAATTACTTAGAGAAAGCCGATATCGTGGTACTGTCCGACTATAATAAAGGTTTGTTTTCTCCATTCCTTACCCAAAAACTAATTCAGGAAGCTACGCGTTATGGTAAAAGAGTGATCATTGACCCTAAGGGATTAAACTACGAGAAATACAAAGGGGCATATATCATTAAACCTAATCGTAAGGAACTGGCTGAGGCAGCCCAACTTGAAAAGGTCGATTCGTTAGAAAGTCTGCAGCATGCTGCTAAAATTATTCTAAAACAAACCGGAGCTGCTTATCTGGTAGTAACGCTCTCAGAGGAAGGTATGTTGATATTGAATGAATCTGGATACAAGTTGTTACCGGTAAAAGCCACGGAAGTATTTGATGTAACCGGCGCCGGGGATACGGTGTTGGCTACTTTAGCTTACTTTATTGCAGCAGGTCTAACTATTGAAGAAGCAGGTGAGCTTGCCAACCATGCTGCTGCTATAGTAATACGCCAGGTAGGTAGTGCCACCACAACCATTGATGAAATTATTCTTGATATGAAAAGGGACAGCTAACTTTGAACCCCCAATAAATACTAAAAGAAAAGACAAGAAGTTGTATAAAGTACAACGTATTGTAACTAATATAAACCATAATGATTTTAGAAGCATTAAAGGATCATCAGAATACTACGCAACAAGTAATAGATACGCTTACTGGAGATATTGAACAAGCTTGTCAATTGATATCAGAAACTATAAAAAGCGGAAACAAGGTTTTACTGGCAGGTAACGGTGGCAGTGCCGCTGACGCCCAGCATATTGCAGCTGAGTTGAGCGGCCGGTTTGTAAAAGAACGAAGAGCCTTGCCCGGCATTGCCTTAACGGTTGATACATCGGCACTTACGGCAATAGCTAATGATTACGGCTACGATCATGTATTTTCACGCCAGGTTGAAGCTTTTGCCCAGGCAGGTGATTTGTTTATCGGTATTTCAACCAGCGGTAATAGCCAGGGTATCCTCAACGCTTTTGAAACAGCTACAAAATTTAACTGTAAAACCTTGGGATTATCAGGTCGCGACGGAGGTAAAATGAACGGTATATGCGATCTGAATATCGTTATACCCTCAAACGTAACCGCCCGTATACAAGAAATGCACATACTGATAGGACATATTCTTTGCCAATCAGTTGATAACTTGTTTGAATAACATCAATCGTAAACGTGCAATAAGAAATAAATACATGAGAATCGACCTTGAAAAAACATTGATAAGCAAAATAACTAATATATCTTCGCTTAAAACTCAGGTACAAAGTTGGCAAAATATGGGTCAAAAGGTTGTTTTTACCAATGGCGTATTTGATCTTCTGCATATTGGACATATTACTTATTTGGCTAAAGCTGCCGAACTTGGCCAGAAACTCATCATTGGCTTGAATGCGGATAGCTCGGTAAGGCGTATCAAAGGTGAAAGCCGGCCGGTTAATGACCAAAATAGTCGGGCTGCTATATTGGCCGCCCTATTTTTTGTTGATGCTATTGTGGTTTTTGAGGAAGATACGCCCCTTAATCTCATCAGTACCTTATTACCCGATATTCTGGTAAAAGGTGCCGATTATTCTGTAGAGAATATTGTGGGAAGCAAAGAAGTGTTGGCCAACGGTGGCGAGGTGAAAACCATCGATTTTGTGGAAGGTTACTCATCAACCTCTATTATTGAAAAAATCAGGCAACAAATTCCTGGTAAGGCTTAAAAAATGAAGATACGGGTCATCTTTTTTTAACGCTGAGCAGGATACGCTTATATACATGGTTAATAAAATTGAGATCATTAAATAATATATAAAATTTTACCGCCATCGTCAACAACAAATTGATTTACCTTTGCAAAACTCTAAATCGATTTGTTGCAGGACTTTGGGCTCCTATATTTTTTCAAATATGATTAAAACTAACTTTCTTATATTTCTGCTTGTTGCTGTGTTTTGTTGCGGGACAATTAACCATGTTTCGGCACAAAATAATATTCAAAACTTATCATCCATCAATGTAGATGATTTGTCAGATCAACAAATCATCCAGCTATTGCAACAGGCCCAGAATAGTGGCTTAAGTGATGCAGAATTAATACGACAAGCGCAGTCAAGAGGGATGTCAAGTACACAGATTCAGAAACTGCAAACAAGAATACAAGATATACGCAGCAAGGCAACCGGAAAAAAGAGCCAGGTTGATACCACTGAAAATGCTGATGGGCAAATAATTACCGGACGAAAACTGAATTATAAGCCCGATAGCCTGGATACCCTGTATAATAAGAAAGATATGTTTGAAAATTTGAAGCCGAGAATATTTGGAGCCGATCTTTTTAAAAATAAAAATAACTCTTTCGAACCTAATTTAAAGATAGCCACCCCGGTAAATTATATCATTGGCCCAGATGACCAGTTGAACATTAATGTTTATGGCAATTCCTCTGTGAATTGGAAGTTAGATGTTTCTCCAGACGGTAATATAAATATCCCTAATGTTGGTGTTTTAAATGTTGGTGGAAAAACTATTGAGGATGCCACAGCATCAATAAAGAAGAGGCTTTCGGCAAATAATTATGCTATAGGTCGCGGCACAAATGTTCAGGTAAGTTTGGGCAACATCAGGAGCATCAAAGTTATTATAGTAGGGCAGGTTCAAAAACCGGGTACCTATACCTTGCCTTCGCTGGCAACCGTCTTCAATGCTTTGTACGTATCGGGTGGGCCAAATGAAAACGGTAGTTTAAGACAAATAGAAGTGATCAGGAATAACCGGATCATCAGGCATTTGGATGTTTATGATTTTTTGGTCAAAGGTAGCCAAAAAGATAATATCTCCCTGCAGGATCAGGATATTGTGCGTGTACCAACTTACCGTACAAGGGTTCAGCTGGTTGGTGAAGTAAAGATACCTGCTCTTTTTGAGGTACTATCGGGCGAAAGCCTTAATGATATACTTACCTATGCAGGAGGCTTTACAGATAGTGCTTACACCGCACGTATAAAGGTTACGCAAATTAGCGATCAGCAGCGTAAAATAGCCGATGTGGTAGAGGCTGATTATAAAAATTATATACCGCTTAGGGGCGATAAGTATACTATTGAACCTATCCTTAACCGTTACGAAAATCGTGTAACCATAAAAGGAGCGATTTTTAAACCCGGGGAGTATGAATTACAAAACGGCTTAACACTTGATAAATTAATTGATAATGCGGCTGGCCTAAAAGAGGATGCTTTTACAGAGCGCGGTACTATAACCCGTTTGCGGCCAGATAACAGTACAGAGATTATTGGGTTTAATTTACGTGATGTTATTAACAAAACGGTCAGGATACCGTTACAACGGGAGGATATTGTTAACATATCATCCATATTTGACCTCCGCGATAAGTATAATGTGATTATCAATGGTAGTGTAAGAAAACCCGGTAAATTTGCTTTCTCAGACAATATGAAGGTAGAAGACCTGATTATTAAAGCCGGGGGATTTGCCGAAGGGGCAAGTACCAAACGTATTGAAGTAGCCAGGCGGATAAATAATGCTGACCCCAACTCGAAGAATAGTACAGTAGCGCAGGTTTTTAGCGTAAATGTGGATGGACAATTAAAACCGGCCGAAGCAAATTTTGTACTAATGCCCTATGATATCGTATCTGTGTATACGCTACCCGGATTTGAAAAACAGAAAACCGTGAAAGTGGAAGGCGAAGTGATTTATCCGGGATCATATACCATCAAAAGCAAAAATGAAAAAATATCAGACCTGGTTGCACGCGCCGGGGGGCTTACCGCTTCTGCTGATATAGAGGGTGGTTCATTAAAAAGAGATAATATAGCTATTTTGGGTATAGATAAACGTAAAGCTGATACGGCCGAGATTGCTCGTGAAAGAAATGACCGCTTATTACGTTTAAAGCGAAGCTTTAAAGATTCAACCAAAACCCAAAGTGAAGATACCACCATGCGTAATAACTTTGTAGGTATCGATCTGAAAAAGATAATGGATAAACCAGGTTCAAGTATCGACCTGCTTTTAGAAGATGGTGATGTACTCAGGATACCTAAACAACAACAAATTGTACGGGTTAATGGCCAGGTACTGTATCCAAGTGCTGTAGTTTATAGCAAATCAAAATCATTTAATGACTTTGTATCTAATGCAGGTGGTTACGGGCCCGACGCTCTACGCCGGGGGGCTTATATTGTTTATGCTAATGGAACAGTAAAAGGTACCCGTAAGGTTTTGTTCTTTAACAACCATCCGTCTGTAAAACCAGGCAGTGAAATTTATGTGCCTAAAAAATCAGAGGCTAAAGGCAATACCGCACAAACCATTTTAGGGTTTACCACAGGGTTAGCTTCATTAGGTGCGATTATTTTAGGTATTCTAAGTTTAAATAAATAGTTTATTATTCGATTTTAACCTAATGGATAAAAATATAGAGCCTGAAGAGATATCTGTTAAGCAGTTAGTTCAAAAAATGCAGGATGTTATAAGGTACATTAAGAGTAAGTGGAAAATTATTCTGGTGGGCATTATAATAGGCGCGATACTTGGCTTTAGTTATTCAATTTTTAAAAAACCAACCTATCAGGCCGTTAGTACGTTTGTTTTGGAAGATGGCTCCAAAGGTGGTGGCTTGGGTCAATATGCTGGATTGGCATCACTCGCGGGAGTTGATATTGGTGGCTCCATGGGCAATAGCGGAATATTTCAGGGTGATAATATCCTTGAGCTTTATAAGTCGCGAACAATGCTTGAAAAAACATTATTGAGCACTGTAAATATTAACGGCAAACAACAAATGCTCATTGATAGATATATTGATTTTAATAAACTACGCTCCAAATGGCAGGATAACAAAGATTTACAAAACATATCATTTAGCAATAACCCCGAAAAATTTTCACGGACCCAGGATAGTATCGTAACCAACATTGTTGAGCTTTTTAATAAAAAACTATTGTCTGTTAGTAAAATAGATAAAAAACTAAGTATTATCAGGGTTGAAGTTTCCAGTAAGGATGAATTATTTGCAAGAGCTTTTAATATAAAACTTGTGGAAACCGTAAACGATTTTTACTCTCAAACAAAAACCAAAAAAAGCAATCAGAATATACAAGTATTACAACATCAGGCAGACAGTGTAAGGCAAGTACTCAATAATTCTATTGGTGGGGTAGCTTCAGCTATGGATGCTTCGCCAAATGCTAATCCTGCTTTATTGGTATTAAAGGTCGCATCTCAAAGAAAACAGGTTGATGTACAGGCAAGCACCGCTATTTACGGTGAAATTGTAAAGAATCTGGAGCTTACGCGATTATCACTGCGGCAGGAAACCCCGTTAATACAGATCATTGACCAGCCTGTATTACCGCTGGATAATGATAAGCTATCAAAAATAAAAGGAACGATATTAGGCAGTATACTTTGTGCATTAGCTGTTGTTTTTGGATTGTTATTAACAAAGGTTTTTAGAGGGACGGCAGGCTAAAGGTGTTTAACAATGATAGATAAAATTAAGACTTTGATTCTTAATAAAGATGAACGATCAAGAGCAATACAGATAAATACGGCCTTAAATATCATTTTTAGAGGGGGAGGGGTATTATGTGGTTTCCTTTTAGTACCAATGGCCCTGTTGTATATTGATAAAACCGAATATGGCGTATGGTTAACCTTAACATCAGTAACAGCTTGGTTGTCTTATATGGATGTGGGTTTAGGCAATGGTCTCCGGAATAAATTAGCCGAAGCCTTAGCACATGGTAATAATACATTAGCGCGTGAATATGTGAGTACTACTTATGTGCTTTTTGGGGCTGTAATGCTTAGTGTTTTTATAATTTTTGCCTTGTGCAATATATTTTTAGATTGGAATAGTATTTTAAAAACAAATATTAATTCCAGGATACTGTTACTTACCACATACCTTATTGTACTTTCTTTTTGCATAAGACTTATTCTTGATTTAGCTGGCACAGTTGCCATTGCTTTGCAAAAGCCTTACTTACGCACACTGATAGATTTTAGCATAAATTTACTTACAATTGTAAGTATTTATCTGATTTCCAAAACCTCCTCATCCTCCTTTGCTTTATTTAGTTCAGTTGTAGCTATTGCTCCTGTAATTGTATTAATTGTATTTAATTACGTTTTATATTCGGGCCAGTTTAGTTATTTGAAACCAGGTCTTAAATACTTTAAATCTGGTTATATTCATAGTTTGCTTAATGTTGGGTTACAATTCTTTTTTATTCAAATTATAGGAATAATTATTTTTTCTACAGACAATATACTAATAACGCAACTGCTTTCACCCTCAGATGTAACAACTTTTAATGTTGCTTATAAGTATTTTAGCATTTCAATAATTGTTTTTTCAATTATTCTATTGCCCTACTGGTCTGCATTTACTTCCTCGTATGTTCAGAAAGATTTTTTCTGGATACGAAATGCCTTTAAAAAATTATTGCTCCTTTGGGCCTTGCAGGTATTAGGTGTAGCTGTTTTGGTTACTTTGTCAAATTTTGCATTTAAACTCTGGGTAGGTAATAAGGTTTCAGTACCGTTTTCCCTTTCATTATCTTTAGGATTTTATGCTGTAATATGTAATTGGAATAATGTTTTTGCTTACTTTATTAACGGTATAAGTAAAATTCGTTTACAGCTGTATAGTTCTATATTTGTAGGTATCATAAATATACCGTTGTCATATATCTTGGTTAAGCATACAAGTTTAGGTATATCAGCAATAGTAGTAGCTAATACATTATGCCTTTGTATAAGCGCCGTTTGGTCGCCAATTCAATGTTATAAATTGTTAAATAACAAAGCAACAGGAGTTTGGAATAAATAATTATTATGATCATGGGTGAAAATGAAAGTGTAAAGGTTGAATCTTATTTCAAACAGCGGCAAATAAATGTTGATTATTATGCTGGTGCTGATTTACCACTTTATTTTAAAGAAAATTTACCAAAAGATAAAAAGTCAAACATTTTAGATATAGGATGTGGGCTCGGACAAACGTTGTCAAAGCTTAAAGAGGATGGATACACTTCGCTAACTGGGATAGATATATCAAATGAGGCGATAAGGGCTTGTAAAGAAAAGCAGCTGAACGTTTACCAGATTAATGATATAGCCGATTTTAAAGTTTCAGACGAAAAATATGACTTTGCTGTAATGAGCCATGTGCTGGAGCATTTGGATAAAGAAAAAGTTATTTCAACCCTGATGTATATAAGAACCAACCTTCTTAAAGATACAGGTAAATTATTCTTAATGGTACCTAACGCTCAATCACCAACGGGCACATACTGGGCTTATGAAGATTTTACTCATAATACGCTGTTTACACCAGGGAGTATTATTTATGTATTAAAAGCGGCGGGTTTCAATACAGTAAACTTCATTGATGAAGACGGATTTTATGAGGTCAAAGGATTAAAAAAAGTAATAAAAAAGGGTTTATTTGGCTTATTTAAATTAGCAGAGAAAATTAAGTTCGCTGCAGTTGGAGCAACTTATCATTTACCCAGCCCCAGGATATACACATGGGAGCTCAAGGTTTTAGCGATATCAAATGGTGGAAACGATTAAGAAATTATTTTCGATATTATATATAATTGCTATTAAGATCAAACATATAATATATCGAAAACATGATACTAACCGTCTTATTATAATTAAAGTTGATGCTATTGGCGATTATATCATTTTCAGGAATTTTTTGCAGGCTATAGCAAATAGTGCGCAATACAAAGATCATAAAATAACCTTGGTAGGTAACGTTTTGTTACAACCCCTTATTACTGAACTTGACAGCAATCTTATTGACACTTTCATATACATTGATCATAATCCTGAAAAAAAAGATTGGAATAAGTTGATCAGAGAGGTTAATCAAAATCGGTATAATACATTGATCAACTTTAATCGTTCAAGAACTCCAACAACAGAGTTAATATCATTTGCAGCGCCAGCAAGAAAAAAGATTACGATAAAGGGAGATAATTTAAGGATAAAGCCAATACAAAAGCGGCTTTTTAATTTAATGTACAGTCGTATTATTGATAATCCTGTAAATATCGAAAGTGAGTTTAAATACAATGCGTTTTTTACAGAACGTTTAATTGATGCTGAACTAACACTAAATGCTCCGGTAATGCAGCTTGTCGGTGATAAATACAAACTAAATGTCCCTGATGAAAAGTTTATTGCCATAGCACCAGCAGCAGCGGTTGCTAACAGGCAATTAAGCAATACATCCCTTAATAAAGTAGTTGAGTTTTTATTAGAAAAAGCTTATACCATTTGTTTTATAGGCTCAAAGGCAGATTTACCCCTCATCAATAACCTCATTGACCAGGTACCCACTCCCCACTCCGGAAAAATAATAAACCTCGCAGGGCAAATACCGCTCAATGAGTTGCCTTATGTGCTTAACAAAAGTTTGGGAGTTATTTGTAATGACAGTGGTATATATCACATAGGGGTGGCTTTAAATAAACCGGTTTTATGTTTTGCCGGTGGTGGGCACTTTGACAGGTTTGTTAATTATGTTAAGCGGGATAACGTTAAAATTTGTTACGAGCCAATGCCCTGTTACAATTGTAACTGGCATTGCGTATATGAATTTGACTTGGCTAAACCATATCCTTGTATTGATGCTATTAAACCAGATTCCATTTATCAGAACATTATTTTGCTGGAACAACAATGGGGAATAACTAATGGGCATAAGGAAATGTTAAATAATGACAGATAATTTACCCCACAGGAAAAGATTTAACACGTATGCAATATCAGGATAAGCAAATTCAGTTGGTTGATTTACAAAAGGAAAGCCCATTGATCAGTATAATAATTGTGGTATACAATGCCGAGCAGTATCTTGAGCAAACATTACTTAGTGTAATGCAACAAACCTACAAGCATATTGAGCTCATTATAATTGACGGAGGATCATCAGATAATACAATTGAGCTATTAAAGCGTTATGATGATAAAATAAGCTACTGGAAAAGCGAACCTGATAAAGGAATATATGATGCCATGAATAAAGCTATTGATATAGCCACAGGCAATTGGGTTTACTTTTTGGGAGCAGGAGATATATTGCTGAATGTATTGCATCAGATAGTTCCAAAAATGTTGATGCCAAATCATATTTACTATGGCAATGTATATTGGAACGACCGGGGTATTGTATATGATGGCCGTTTTTCGGCATTTAAGCTGGCCGTAAGCAATATCTGCCATCAGGCCATATTTTATCCTTTAGCAGCTATTAAACGATATAAATTTAATACGCAATATCGTATACTGGCCGATCATCATTTGAATATGCAATGTTTTGGTGATGCCGACTTTAAATTTACATACTTGCCAAACCTGATATGCATTTATGATGGTGATGGTTTTTCTTCCCGGAACAATGTTGATGAGTTGTTTTTCAAAGATAAACCTCAGATAATAAAGGCCAATTTTTCTTTTATCGTTTTTGGTTATACCTATCTTCGCAGAAAGTTGGCCGGATTTTTAAAAAAGTAAACGTGTAAAATGGATTGGGTTTCCTTCGGACTTTTACTAAATGAACACATTTTATTGTATCTGTTGATGCTGATAGCGTCAATTGTGCTATATGTTGTTTTGTTTAAAAAGATGTACATATCCATACTTGACCCCTTTATTTATTCTCTGGTATTTTCGTGTTTCGGGTTTTCCGTGGTACTTTTTCTCTACTTTACCGATAGTATTACAATCAGGTACCTGTTAAGCTACCTGTTTACACAGATTGCCTTTTGGCTGGGTTTATTCTCCTTTAAAACACTAACAAAAAAGCAGATCATAAAAGATAGGAAAACAATAGTTATAGAGCATGAAGCCTTAATTTTACAAATCCTTTTTTATACAACCTCCATCATATATATCGTGCTTCAGTTGCTTAGTTATGTAGTAATTGGAATTCCTCTTTTATTAGGTTCTCATATAGATATTTACAGCAATAGTGGTGGTTGGGGCATTGTAGGTCATTTTATCGACGTGCTGAAACCCATTAGTATATTTATGCTGATATACTATTTGTTTACAAAAAGCTCGTCGTACTTTTTATTTATTTACAAGTATACCTTTTTAGCGCTTGTATTACTGTTCTTTGCCCTTTCTGCCAGTAAAGGGGAATTTATGAGCATCGGGCTTATATTTTTTTGCTTTTTGTTGTTAAACGCCCCCAAGTACAAAGATTATTTTTTGAATCTGAAAAAGATCGAAATAAGGCTCATTTTAGCTGGTTTGGTGTTTGTTTTTTTTACAATAATTATCCAATCGAGGCTGGTTGATGACGATTCAAGTAGCCTTGGTGTATTTTTATTCAGGCTGGTTGCAGCCGGTGATACCTATTATTTCTCTTATCCCAATGGCTATATTGAAACGTTAAATAGCTCAAAGCCCTTTTTAGCCCTTTTTGGCAATATTTTTAGTACACTTAGAATTATACCTCATGAAGATCAGCCTGTAATATTAGGCGTTCAATTGTATCGATTATTTGGTGATACCGATTTAACCGCAGGCCCAAACGCAAGGCATAATGTTTTTGGGTATGTTTACTTTGGGTTTTATGGCAGCATCATTTTTTCGTACATAATTGGTGTAGTTTTTAGTTTCTTGCGGAATAAGCTTTTTTTTAATTTTAAAAAGAACGTAATAGGGCAGATAATATTTATGCTGTTATACCTGCAGCTTGTATCATTAGAAACAGACCCACCGATGGCTATTTCAAATACTGAGAACCTCTTATTGGTTCTGCCTATCATTGCAGCAATTACCGCGTTTTGCTACTCATTATTGATGAACTTTAACCCTGATAAAGCGGAAAAATCAGTATGAATAAAATATGTATCCTTATACGCGTATATAACCGCACCGAAGATTTAAAATATTGCATCGATATTATCAGGGATACCTGGAAAGCGTTTGATTATTATATCCTGGTAGTAGCAAATGGTATTAATGATGGATACTTGATTGATGAAGAAACAAAATCAAAAATTGATCATTTGATTGAGTTAAAGGATAATGTAGGGCATTTTAACGGAAACTCCCAATTGCTTATTGAAGGCCTTGATGCCATACCCGATGATTGTGAATACACTTTGATACTTGAAGCAGATACCTGGTTATATAAAGATGATCTGATAAAAAAATATACCCAAAAACTTAAGGACACAGGGGCCGTTTGGGCGAGTGCCCAATTTTTTAGGTATATACTAAACCTGGCTACGGATTATGCTCTTATCCAAACATCGTTCATCAAATCACATCGGGATATATTTGTGTTTACCGGTACACCCGAATATTATGTGGCCAATTATCTGAAAGAAAATGGATTTAAGTTTATCTATATAACAGAAAATATGCCGGTGAGTTTACCACGTTATTTCAGAAAATACCCATTTGCTGCAAAAGGACGTTTTTTTTCGTTTGAAAAAAGTAAAATGGTAACCCATCACATCGAAAACCTGGCGGGAGGCATGGAGGAGAAAAAGTTTTATTTTAACATGGTTGCATATCAGGACTATTTTAAGATCCGCAGTAATAGATCTTATAAATGGACGAGGTTAAAAATGCGTTTTTTTATTGCATTATCCAGCTTATTGCCTTATAAAAGCTGGTTTATAAAAGCGAAGGATGCCTGATAATTTAAGCTGAGGTATGTCAAAATTTGATCCGGAAAAAATAAAAAAACTACAGAAGGTTGATAAGGCATTCAAATCCATCTACCTTTTTCCACGGAATAGAAAACGCAGGGAACCTGTTATTAATACCCCTGTAAATCGTATTCTTATAATAGCCAGTATGATGATAGGTGATACTATTATGCTCATACCGGCGCTACGTGTTTTAAAAAAGAAATTTCCAGACGCGCATATCTCGTTATTGTGCGAGCCCGTTGTTCAAATAATTTTAGCCGATCAGCGTTTAGCGGATGATTTTTATATTATTAAAACACCATGGTTGCACAAGAATGATGGGAAAAAACAACTGTATCAGATCTGGCAATCCATCCGCGAAGCGAATGCCAAAAAGTATGATATCGCTATTGATTTTCGGGGCGATTGGAGGAATATTTTCTTAATGAATTTTATAAAAGCTCGTCGAAAAGTCAGTTTTAATTATTCTGGTGGTGAGTACATGCTTACAGACATTGTACCATCTCCTGATAAAAGTATTAAACATTATATTGATGAATGGCTTTATTTGCTGGAGTATCTTGGGTGCAAAATTACCCCGGATGATAAGTATCCGGTATTAAACCTGACCGAAGATTCAGAAAGGATATTACAGGCCTTTATTGCGGAAAATAATTTACAGAACAAATTTGTTATTGGTATCCATCCCGGAGCAAGTGTAGCAGCACGTAAATGGGATGAAAAAAAACATGCCGACCTTATCATAGATATAGCTAAAACGCAATCTGAAAGTGTATTTGTATTCTTTGAAGGTCCGGGTGAACGGGATACTGTTGAGCAAATTAATGGCTATTTAAACAAAATGTCTATAAATCCGTTGGTGGTTAATGTTGACCTTAAAAAATATATAATTTTGATGAGGGTATGTGACCTCATCATATGTAATGATAGCGGGGCTGGTCACATAGCGGGGGCGCTGAATAAGCCATCGGTTATTCTTTTCGGGAAAGCCGATCCTGAAACGGTGAAACCCTATAATAAAAACCAGGTGAGGTTAATATCACATCTAAATGATGAATCACTCAGTCATGGAAAAATGGATAATAAAGATTATTTAGATACCATTACTGTAACTGAGGTGTACAATGAGGTTACAGGTCTGATAGCTGAGTTGCAAAAAAGTAAGGGTATTTAAAAAAAACTGATCATGCCAATTTCAAGAAAAGTATTGACCCTCGCTTATCATTACATGATAACATCTGTATTCTACAAACCATTCCTGAAAAAATCAGGCAGCAGGTTTGTTATTGTTAAGCCTATATGGTTTACTCCTAAATATGTTTCTGTTGGTAATAGTGTGGTAATCAGGAACAATTCAAGAATAGAAGGGGTTTACAATTATGAAGGGGTAAGTTATACACCTCATATTGTTATTGGCAACGAGGTAAAGATTCAACAAAATATGCATCTTACCTGTGCCTCTTCGGTACATATTGGAGACAATACAGCCATAGCGGCAAATGTAACCATAAGTGATATTGATCATGGTTATCAGGATATTCATACGCCACCAGAAAAACAGCCACTAATGGTTTATCCTGTTGTTATTCATGCAGACTGTAAAATATATAACAACGCGGTAATATTGCCTGGTACCATACTGGGTAAACATTGTGTTGTTGGTGCCAATTCCGTGGTGAAAGGGATATTTCCGGATTTTTGTGTAATTGCAGGTATCCCGGCTAAGATAGTGAAACGATATAACGCCAATACGGAGCAATGGGAAAAAACAAATGCCAACGGCGATTTTAATTAAATAATTATACCATATACTAAGTGAAGAAAAATATACTGATTACAGGGGGCGCTGGCTTTATAGGTTCCAATTTGGCTTTAAAACTTATTGCAAAAGGACATTGTGTAACTGTTTTGGATAATCTGTCTAAACAAATACACGGTGATAACCCCAGAAATACCTCCCCGTTGTTTAAATCGATACAAGATAAGGTAAACTTTATTGAAGGCACGGTAACCTCCCGGACAGATCTGCTAAAAGCAATTGAAGGTCAGGATACCATTGTACATCTTGCGGCAGAAACGGGAACTGGCCAGTCAATGTACCAGATAGCTCATTATACCGATGTTAATATAGGCGGTACTGCTTTAATGCTTGATATACTGTCAAATACCAAACATAGCGTAAATAAAATAGTAATAGCATCGTCAAGGTCAATTTATGGCGAAGGGAAATATGAAAGCAGCGAGCTGGGGTTTGTTTATCCCGGCCACCGTACAGATGAATTTATGCGCGCAGGTGACTTTGAGGTAAAGTATCCGGGTAATCACTCTCCCTTAAAATTGGTTGCAACCGATGAGAGCTCAAAAATACATCCTTCGTCTGTATATGGTATTACCAAACAAAATCAGGAGCAAATGATCATGACAGTTTGCCCCACCATTGGTATTGCACCGGTTGCATTCCGCTACCAGAATGTGTATGGCCCGGGTCAGTCACTTTCTAATCCTTATACGGGTATCTTGTCCATTTTTTCAACCTTAATAAAAAACGATAAGGAGATCAATGTTTTTGAAGATGGAAAAGAAACGCGCGACTTTGTTTTTATTGATGATGTTGTTGATGCCACTATTGCCGGAATTGAGCAGGATGCCGCGAACGGGGAAGTGTTCAATGTAGGTACTGGTGTACCTACAGATGTAATTACTGTTGTAAAAGAACTATTTGCTAATTATAAAAAAGAAGTGCCATATCAGATATCGGGCAACTACCGTTTAGGCGATATCAGACATAATTACGCCGATATTAGTAAAATATCATCTACACTTGGTTTTAAACCTAAAGTAAACTTTGGCACAGGTATCAGCAAATTTGCGCAATGGGTAAATACCCAACATGTACAGGAGGATAAGTATGCGCAATCTATCCAGGAAATGAAGGAAAAGGGATTATTCAAATAGCCGGGCAATGAGCAACAGATCTATTTTATTTATTGCACCCGCATTTTTTGGGTATGAAGTGGCTATTACCAACGCGCTCATTGAAAATGGCTATGAGGTTGATTTCTTTGATGAAAGAACCTCAAATAATTCATTTTTAAAAGCTGTTTTCAGGGTAAAAAAGAATTTGCTTAACAATGCGATAAATAAATACTATAAGCACATTTTAAACAAGATAAGGCATAAGCAATACAATTACTTTTTTTTAATTAAAGGTGAAGTAGTGCCTGTGTGGTTTATTGTTGAGTTTAAAAAATTAAACCCGCAAGCACAGCTTATCTACTATACCTATGATTCATTTAATAACAATAACGCCAATTCAATATACATATTAAAGCATTTTGACCGGTGTTACAGTTTTGATTTTGAAGATGTAAAGCGCAATCCGGTATTTAAGTTAAAACACCTGTTTTATACCAGCGAATTTATTAATGATTCCACTAAGCCTGATAAAAAGTACCCGGTTTCTTTTGTAGGCACGCTACACTCCAGCAGATATAAAACAGTAAAACGCTTGTTAAATAACATCGATAACACATTTACCTTCTTTTACTCTCCGGCAAAATGGTTTTTCCTGCTCGAAAAATTAATCAAGAAAGAACATAGTAACGTTAAATGGTCTGAGGTTAGCTTTGATAAGTTGTCCAGGCAGCAAGTGGCAGAGATATTCAAATCATCAAAAAGTGTTGTAGATATACAACGTTCCGGGCAAAGTGGTTTAACCATGCGAACCTTTGAGGTTTTGGCAACAGGAGCCATACTTATAACCACCAACATACATATAAAAGAGGCCGCTTTTTATGATCCGGAATATATAATGGTTTTGGATGATCTGGAAGCCGCTGAAATAACGGGGATTAAAGAACGGATTGACAGGCAAAAGGCAAAAACAACGCCACTGTTTAATGAACTGGGGGAGTTTTATGTGAACAATTGGGTAAAAGAGTTTTTTAATTAGTCACAATCTACCTGTCAGAATATCAAATATTTATATTGTTGTTGATTTATATATTGGAGGTATTTTTTTACAGATCGCGAATGCGGATTGATCAAAAATTTACCTGCGACATTTGACTGATTTGATGTTAATTTAGTATTATTTAATTATAAAAAAATAGCGGGAGATGCTGCCGGTTTTTCAACTACGCATTTTAAAAATGAGTTTTTTACCTTCATAAATGGTAAAATGGATAACAAATTGGGGGTATTTCGATACTTTTTACTGTAATGAATAAAATATTAAAACTTAAATGCCTTTGTAGCGTTTTACATTTAATCACCGTAAGGGTATTAAAGTACAGGCTTTATCGTTATATAAATATTATAACAGATAAAGTGTTATATTTGCAAAACTATACCTATGGCAATACGATACTCGAAATTTCTCCCGCCCGTTACTTTTATTAGTGATTTAATAGTATTAAATATTGCATTACAATGTGCGCACTCACTAGTATTTAAATATTATTCATCCGAGATACAATCTGTAAATTTTATACTGCTTGTTAATTTGGTTTGGGTGTCTGTTGCAACCGTTACCAAAAATTATACTATTTCCAGACCATTGGTGTTAAAGGACAACCTCAATCGGTTTTTATCATCCCTGCTGTACCATTTGCTCATAGTTCTTGGTATTATTTATTTCTTCAAGCTATACGAGGTTAGTCGCTGGGAGATGTTCTTTACCTATTCTCTGTTCTTCTTTTTTATCATCATACAACGATCGGTTATATTTTTTATACTGGATTATATCCGAAAAAAAGGATACAACAGAAGGCATGTACTGGTTATAGGTGATGAAGATATCGCAAACCGCCTCATCAGGTCATTCTCAAAACACCCGGAATACGGTTATTATTTTACCGATTTTATTTCGGAGGATATGATAAAAGATTTTCCCGAACAGGTTTTGATGGAGAAGTTAGTCGATAGAAGTCCGGATGAGATATTTGTATGCTATAAATACCTGCATCCCCTGTTATTGCAAAAGCTGGTTGATTTTGGTGAACAGAATGCGGTTAAAATAAAATTAGTATCAGATCTGATACTGAATAACAACTATGCCAGTATAGTTAATTATGAAAACCTTCCGGTTATCCAACTGTCTGCAAATCCAGAGCTGAGCTTTAAAGTAATATTTTTTAAGCGGAGTTTTGATATTGTGTTTTCATTAAGTGTAATGATTGTTGGCTTTCCGATATTCCTTTTATTGATGTTAATTACCAGAATAACATCAAAAGGCCCTGCTTTTTATAAACAGGAAAGAATAGGCAGAAATCATAAACCATTTACCATATACAAGTTCAGAAGCATGTATGTAAATGCCGAAAAAGCTGGGCCGCAATTATCAAGTGAGCGTGATCCGCGTATAACCGGATGGGGAAGAATATTAAGAAGATCAAGACTGGATGAATTGCCTCAATTCTGGAACGTACTTAAAGGCGAGATGTCTGTAGTAGGCCCGAGACCTGAGAGACAACACTTTATTGAGCAGCTGATAGAGAAATCGCCCAGCTATAGGAAATTGTTACGTATTAAACCCGGTCTTACCTCTATTGGGCAAGTATCATACGGTTATGCAGAAAACCTTGATCAGATGCACAGCCGCATCCGTTACGACCTCATTTATCTCAATAATATCAATTTCAATAGTGATATGGGGATAATCCTAAAAACCATAAGGGTAATGGTGCAATTAAAAGGCAAATAAGCCGTTAGGGTGATCAACGCATGTTGTTTTAAAGTAAAAAGACTGAACTACTGATCAAAGCATCCGTTAGATATAGTATGATCAGATGATTTCTCGTAAACTTGCGTACTTGCCGTGTAACGAATAAGGCAATTGATCGTCATACTCTTATATGGAGCGCTACCAAACAGCAACAGATAGCCAGTTATTGGAATTGATCCGCAAGGATGACCGGGTAGCCTTTACAGAATTATATAATCGTTATTGGGATAAACTATTCACGGTAGCCATGCATCGCCTGAATGACGAGCATGAGGCTGAAGAGGTAGTGCAGGAGGTTTTTCTGAGCCTTTGGCAACGACGCTTAACCATCGAACTTACCCATAGCCTAAATACCTATTTGTCGGTTGCTGTTAAATATCGCATCATCAATCACCTGGATAAACAATTTCGTAAAAAGCAGCATATAGAGCACTTGACCATTCATGCACCACGTGAGCATGATAGTACCAGTCAATGGCTGTTGGAAAAAGAGCTTCGTGCGCAGCTTGAACAAAGCATCGGTCGCTTGCCCGAAAAGTGCCGGATAGTTTTTTTGCTGAGCCGCGAACAAAATAAAACAAACGCCGAAATTGCCGCCGAACTCAATATTGCCGAAAAAACGGTGGAGGCACATATGACCAAAGCGTTAAGCACGCTACGGCAATCATTAAATATCACCATTCCGCTGCTGCTTTACCTGCTCGAAAAATAATTCATATTTTTTTCATTTGCCACTAAGGGTAAACCGCGCTATGGCTGACTATATGTATAAACATACCAAGTAAACCATGGATAGTAATAGCTTTAATCCTGAAGAGCTGGCCCACAAATGGGTGGCAGACACACTCAGCCCCGATGAAAAGTTGCGGTTTGAGCAATGGTATGCCGATTTTAATGATGAAGAATTATTGCTTTCTGATAGCCTGTATACTTCAACCGGGCAGATCAGGGAAACCATATTAAACCGGATTAACTCCAGCATAGATGAACAACTGGTATCTAAAGGGAAAATACGCAGGATGTGGCGGAGCTTAGCTGCCGCGGCAGCTGTTGTTTTTGCTATAGGCTTTGCGGTACTTTACAGGACGCCCATCCTCAATTTGATTGATCCGGTAAAACAATTGAAATTGACTACCAACGCCGGTGAATACAAACAGATATACCTGGCCGATGGCACCCATATTTGGCTTAGCCCGGCAACTACACTTAGTTATCCCGAAAAGTTCAGGGGCGAATTGCGCGATATAAGTATTGAAGGCGAAGCCTACTTTGAAGTTAAGCACGATACCGGGCATCCCTTTGTTATTCAATCCGGGGCTGTAAAAACGGTGGTATTAGGTACCAGCTTTGATATTCAGGCTTACGCGCACACTAAATCTATCGATGTAACGGTGATCAGTGGCAAGGTAGGCGTATCGGCAAAAACAAGCGCTCCCGCTACGATGTTAACCGCCAATCAAAGAACGATATATCAAAAGGCAACAGCCAGCCTGGTAAAAGAAAACTATCCAAACGCTGCAAAATTTCTTGACCGGCGCAAAGGGATCTTTGATTTTAATGGTGCGTCGCTGGCAGAAGTTATTCGTGACCTCGAAACTCAATATGGCATCAGCATAAATCTGGCTCCTGGTTTAACATCAAAAACCTTTTATGGCCGTTTGCAAACCACCGATCCAATAAACCGTACGCTTGATAAGCTCAGCACGGTTATGGAACTACGCTGGGAAAAACAAAACGGAACCTACCTGCTTCACCCTTAATACATATATGATTTATTTACCCCTGCCATTTCACAAACCTGCAACCATGACATTTTAAAATTGCCCCTACACACCTATGAAAAAAAGGCCCGGATCAGGGAAACAGAACCGGGCTTGTATTTAAAACCTTAGCCAGTCATGGCCTTCGAAAACTAATGACTGATTATTTTAAACCTCTTAAAGTTATGAAAAAAACCGGACCTCTACGGTTCTCTAACCTGATTTATCCTTTAATGAAACTATACCAATTTTTAAGTATATTTTTTTGTATAACCCTTATCCTCACGTTTGGCAGCTTACGGACCTTTGCCCAGTCGCCGCTTGATAAAACCGTAACCATCAATTTAAATAATGTACCGTTAAGACAGGCCCTTGATAAAATAACCGCGGTTACCGGCGTGCGTTTTACTTATAACGAAGCCGTAGCCGCCAGCAATATCAAATTAACCATCAATGCCAAAGCGCAAAGCCTGAAACAGGTACTTGATGCGGCCCTGGCCAATTATCCTTACAGCTATGCCCAATTGGATCAGGATATACTGATCCGCTATGACGCGACGAAGCTAAAAAAGTTCGACGCCGAACCGGCGGCAAAACCGGCAGCAGGAAAGCACACCATCAGCGGAATAATTACATCAAAACAGTCTGGGGAAACGATAATAGGAGCCAGTATACGGCTTGTAGATGGAGCGCAGGGAACTTCGACCAATGGTTATGGATTTTATTCGATCACACTGCCGGCCGGTGATCACCAACTTTTGATCAGCGCCATCGGCCAGAAAACCCTGATCATACCGGTTTCATTAACACAGGATCAACGGCTGAATATCTCTATGGACGATAACGCGCAAGAGCTGCAAACCGTAACCATAACCGCCACGCAAAAAGGCACCCGCGATTTGAAAAGCCCGCAGATGGGTGTCGAAAAACTGAACATCCAGGAAATAAATGATGTGCCCGTATTATTGGGCGAGCATGATGTGATGAAAACCATACAGCTGTTCCCTGGTATTAAATCAGCAGGAGAGGGTAGCGGCGGTTTTTATGTACGTGGCGGCGCTACCGATCAAAACCTGCTGATGCTGGATGAAGCTACTGTATATAATGCCTATCACCTTTTAGGTTTCTTCTCCACCTTTAACTCTGATGCTATTAAAAACGTAAGCATTTATAAAGGCGATATGCCTGCGCAATACGGCGGCAGGCTATCATCGGTAATAGATGTGAAGATGAACGATGGTAACAACCAAAAGTTTGGTGTAAGCGGCGGAGTGGGTGTGATAGCGGCCCGCTTGAATGTAGAAGGGCCCATTCAGAAGGGTAAATCATCGTTCCTGATATCGGCCCGGCGTACTTATGCTGATGCCTTTTTGAAACTGTCAAAAGATACCGTGGTTAAAAACAGCAAGCTTTATTTTTATGATATTAATGCCAAGGCCAATTTAGTTTTGGGCGATAAAGACCGGGTTTATGTCTCTGGGTATTTAGGTAAAGATGTGCTTTCGGCTAATAATGTAAGTGGCATCAATTGGGGTAATACCACGGCAACCGTACGTTGGAACCACATTTTTAACAGTCGTTTTTTCTCAAACACCTCTTTCATCTATAGTAATTACGACTATGAGATCCATGTAGAACAGGATGTAAACACCTATAATATCACCTCGCGTATCAAGGACTGGAATTTTAAAGAAGATATGCAATATGATCTCGGTTCAGATCATTCCCTAAGTTTTGGCTTCAACAGCGTTTATCATACCATTAAACCCGGCGAAATATCGGCCACGGGCAACTCGGGTTTTATATCCCAGAAGCTCGAAACCCGTTATGCCTGGGATAATGCCGCTTACGTAAGCGATACCTGGAAAGCTACCGATCGTTTTAGTCTTACTTATGGCATCCGCTTGTCGGCCTTTTCTATTATAGGCCCTGGTACTTTTTATGATGTAGATTCCGATGGCGAAATAACCAACTCAAAACACTACAACTCGGGCCAGATAGTTAAAACTTATGTAAACCCCGAACCTCGCGTAGCCGCTGCTTTTCAGCTTAATGATATCAGCTCTGTCAAGGCTTCTTACGCCCGTAACGCGCAAAATCTGCACCTCATCAGCAACTCAACACCGGGCTCGCCAACGGATAAGTGGGTGGCCAGTACCAATCTCATCAAGCCAGAACTGGCCGATCAGTTTTCTGTTGGTTACTACCGCGACCTGGCTGAGCATAAGTACGAGTTCACCTTTGAAACCTATTATAAAAAACTGCAAAACCAGCTGGATTATCGTAATGATGCCAACATCTTTACCAATCAACCTATTGAAACACAATTACTGTATGGCAAAGGGCGTGCCTACGGCGCTGAGTTTTTGCTCCGGAAAAAAACAGGCCGTTTAACCGGCTGGATAAGTTATACGCTATCCAAATCAGAACGCCTGATCGACGGTATCAATAATAATCAATGGTACAACGCCCGCCAGGACCGTACACATGACCTGGCCGTGGTTGGTATTTATAAACTGAACGAAAAATGGACGCTATCCGCCAATTTCGTACTCTACACCGGCGACGCGGTTACCTATCCAAGCGGCAAATACCAGATAGATGGGGCAACCTATTATTACTATACCAATCGTAACGCTTCGAGGCTTCCGACTTATAACCGGCTCGATCTGGGGGCTACCAAACAGCTTAAGAAAACCAAAAAGTACAGTTCGGAGCTTAACTTTAGTTTGTATAACGCTTATGGTAACCGCAACGCTTATCGTATAACTTTCAGAGATAACAAAACAGATCCTAATAAAACAGAGGCCGTACGCACCACTTTATTTACCTATGTGCCTTCTGTTACTTATAACTTTAAATTTTAACACATGCATACTATACGTTTTTCGGCCATATTGATGATCCTGCTGGGGCTATTGAGCTCCTGCGAAAAGGTTATCGACCTGAAATTGAATAATAGCGGCCCCCAAACAGTGATAGAAGGTACCATAAGCAATGAAGCCGGCGGCGCCAGAGTATCGATAAGCCGGTCGCAGAATTTTTACGACGAGACTACTTTTACCGGCATAAGCGGCGCGCAGGTGAGTGTTGATGTGGATGGCACGGTTTATAATTTTGACTCTACCGCCGCAGGTGTTTACCAGAATAGCACCCTTATTGGTGTACCGGGGCATACTTATCATTTAACAATTAAGCTGAATGATAAAACCTATACATCAACCAGTACTATGCCCCAGATTGTTAAGCTGGACAGTATTTATGTGGTTGATGATGAGTTTGGCACCAATAAAGACAAAACTAAACTGCGGGTAGCAACCGTAAAGTTTCAGGACCCTGCTGCTGAGAAAAACTATTACCGCTTTATTGAATACATTGACGGTAGAAAGGAAAAAAGCTTATTTGTAGACGATGATGAGTTTACCAATGGCCAAACCGTAAACAGCCGGCTTAATTTCAATAATGATAATGATGATCCCGCTCGCGAGATCAGGACGGGCAAACAGCTCATGATAGAAATGGAATGTATTGATGCCGCGGTTTACAAATACTTTTTTAGTTTAAACGCCGGTTCCACAGGCGATGGCAACAACGCCGCGCCAACCAATCCAACCAGTAATATTACCGGCGGTGTGCTGGGCTATTTCAGCGCCTATCCTATTACGCGTAAAACCATAACGGTACCGGCTAATTAAAGCTAACAAGAAAAAGCCCCTTCAATTGAAGAGGCTTTTTGTTTGGGAGGGATACAACCAGGCGCAGATTCGGCTCGCTCGGTCTGCGCTTTTTAATGCACGCGTCATTGCGAGGCACGAAGCAATCCCCGATAAGCAGAGCGGCTCTGTATAGCATAGAGATTGCTTCGTGCCTCGCAATGACGCGTGGAGAATGAATGTATTCCCCTCTATGCGCGAAGCGGAGAGAGGGGTGACGAGCGTAGCGACGTCGGGGTGAGTCGAAAAACCGTGATATTTTATGTTGAGCTAACATTCAGTTAAAGGTGCTGACATAAGTTTGCGCCATGATGCGTGGCAGGTTTATTTCGGATACTGATTTACTGGCCCGGCTTCAGGACGATGATGAACAGGCCCTGCTGGCGCTGATGCAGCGGTACGATAAGGCCCTTTTTCGATATATACTTTCCAAAACCGGCTCGCTCGAAGCATCGGAAGAAGCTGTACAGGATATCTTTATTTCCTTTTGGCATAATCGCTATGCCGTAGTGATCAACGATAGTCTTTCGCCTTATTTATTTAAGGCCGCTAAAAATAAAACTATTGATTTTTACCTGGCCGGCAGTAAAAAAGCAGCTCACTTTGAAACCCTGTTGCCTGATTATGAGCACCTGGTATCCCCATCGCCAGAACATGAAGTTATTGAAGCCGAACTGGAAGACTGGCTAAGCTCCGAAATAGAAAAAATGCCCGACAACGTTCGCAATGTATTTAAACTAAGCCGATTGGAGCAATTGCCGGTTAAGGAAATTGCCGGTCGCCTGGCTTTATCAGAGCAAACCGTAAAAAACAATCTTACTATAGCATTAAAGCGCCTGCAATTGCGCTTAAAGCGGATGGAAAGCTTCCCGCTGTTTTTGATCGTGGTAAAGATCCTGCTCCATTAATTTCATAGATTAGCGTGCACCATCGGTGCAAAATGTTGGTAGAAACTATAAATATTCATTTTTAGCGTGCCGTTAGGTACGCGACATTGCTTGGTTTCGTACCTGACGGCACGAGATTTTCTTTTGGGTTATTCTTCTACCGACATTTGACCCCGATGGGGCTTCTTAGCCTACTGACATTGTCTTCGAGGAATAATATTGTCGCAGGGATATTTTATTATATACGTGGATATACTTGTGATTTGTGGAATGAGGCTAATTTGTGTCTGTCCGGAATTTAGTTAACCTACTTGATTTTAGATAACATTTAGTTAATAAACACTTGATGATTATTTAACGGTACTATTTTCGGTAAGCGCCGATTATATGGGCAGATGAACACAAAAGAATCTGCAGAGATCAAAGCATTATTACAAAAGTACCAAAAGGACGAATGTACACCCGCCGAACGGGCCCGCGTAGAGGCCTGGCTCAATAAATTAGATAACACATCACTAAGCGGTATTACACCATCGGCAGAAGACCGAATTTTAAACCGTATCCGGAAACGTGTGCTCAAAGGCATACCATCACGCTCTGCTGTGCGGAGGGTGTATGTACTTCAATACCTTAAAGTAGCCGCGCTGTTATTACTGGTGCCCGGCGGCTTTTTATTGTACTCCAAATGGAAGCAGCCCGCCCCGCAGACCTTGCAGCAATATTTTACCGCCCGTGGTGAACGCAAGGTGTTAACCCTGCCTGATAGCACCGTGGTAACCCTCAACTCATCATCTGTTTTAACCCTCAGCTCCGATTTTGGCGAAAAAAAGCGGATAGTTAAACTCACAGGCGAAGGCTTTTTTCATGTAAAGCATGATGCAACCAAACCTTTTATAGTGACCACCGGGAACATACAAACCCAGGTACTGGGAACCCAGTTTAACGTACACGCTTACAATAACGAAAGCGAATACAAGATAGCCGTAGTAAGCGGTATGGTAAGCGTAGGCGAAAAGAAAGCGGCCAACAAAGTGGTTGCTATGGGTAAAGTGCTTACCCGCAATTTAATGCTGGTTTACAACCGCCAGGCACACGGGCATTATATTAAAACTGCCGATGCCGATAAGTTGAGCGCCTGGCAAAACGGTCAGCTTTATTTTGACGAGGCTACCATCCCCGAAATAACTTCAACACTATCCAGAATGTATAATATAGATGTTCAGTTGCAGGATAAACCCGGTCGCAACTGCAAATATACCATTGGTTTTAACAGCCAGCCTTTAGACAAAGTGCTCCGGGTGTTAAGTCAGCTTACAGGCATTACCTATCAGTACACCAACCATAAAATTTTCATTCAATCACAAAATTGCCATTAAGCTATGTAGCCGTCACCCCCTAACAAAAAACAGGCAGATGCGCGAACACCTGCCTGCTATATGGCTGCTGTAGCAGCAGACCATGTCATTTTTAACGATTCTTTTTTATCACATAAAATAACATTATAAAAATGAGAAATCTATTACACATATTATCATTAAAAAATCACCTCAAATGGCTGGCATCCTACTGCATCGTCCTGGTCATTATTGGCGTATGCTCAAGCCCATCTTTTTCGGCCGCTGCACAAACCATGAATACCATCCGCATCAGCTTGAACGCAAAAAATCAAAGCATTAAAAGCGTTTTTAGATTGATCGAACAGAAAACCTCATTCAAAATAGGTTACAACTCCACCAGCTTTGATGCTGATAGAGAAATTTCTATATCTGCCGACAATGAGTTGCTGGTTAATGTGCTGAAAGAACTGATTAAAGGTTACAAGGGCAACATCAGGCAGGTTGATGAAGAGCATATCTTATTACAGGTTGAAAAACAACAACCAGTAGTAAAAGCCAAAGAAAAAGAGCTGGTGGTAAAGGCTAATATTACTGTATCAGGAAAAGTAACCGACGAAAGCGGTGAAGCCTTGATCGGCGTAAGTGTTGCCGTAAAAGGAACAACTACCGGTACCATGACCAATACCGAAGGAAAATATTCCCTGAGCACCGATGAAAGCTCGATACTGGTTTTTAAATACATTGGTTACGACAGCCAGGAAATCCCGGTAAAAGGTCAGCAAAATATTGATGTTGTGCTGAAAGCCAACAGCCAATCATTAAAAGAAGTAGTAGTTATAGGTTATGGTACACAAACCCGTTCAACCTTATCCGGCGCGGTATCAACCGTTGGTTTGGATAAAGTGAGCTCACGCTCATTCAATAACTTGCAGGAAGCCTTGCAAGGTAAAGCGGCCGGTGTAGTGGTAAATAACAATGGTGGCGACCCTACCAATGCCCCGCAGGTAAACATCCGCGGCCTGGGTGGTATCAACGGTGAGCAGCCTTTATACGTTATCGACGGATCGGTTTTTTATCCGGGCACACCTGTGATCAACCCAAATGATGTAGAATCTATTTCGGTATTGAAGGATGCATCGGCAGCCATCTACGGAGCCCGTGCATCTGGCGGTGTTATCCTCATCACTACCAAAAAAGGCACCAAAGGCAAAATGAATATCTCTTTTGATGCCAAACAAGGTTTTGCGAATGCCTGGAAAAAACTGGAAGCATTGGATGCCAAAGAGTATGCTGATGTATATAATACAGCCGCAGATAACGCGGGTAAACCACGCCTCCCTGCTTTTGATGCTACCAAATATCCCGACGGACAAATAACCCGTACCAACTGGGTTGATGAGGTATTCAGAACAGGGCATACCCAGGATTATAACGTGAGCCTGAATGGCGGTAACGATAAATCCGACTATTTCATGAGTTTTAACTATCGCAAAGGAACAGGGATATTATTGAATACCTATTCCGAGCGTTATGCCTACCGCATCAACTCCACCCATCAGTTGAATAACTGGTTAAAGGTTGGCGAAAATTTATCTTATACCTATTCAAATGGTCGTGGTACCAACACTTTCAGCGGTTATACCGGCGCTATTCAGGCGGCGATATTTTATCCGCCAAGTATTACAGTGCGTACCCCATCGGGCGCTTACTCAGGCTTGCCCATAACTTACGCCGGTTCATACGGTGACGTAGTTAACCCTGTGGCCAACCTGGAGCGTATTGATACCAGCAGCCCGGTGAACACCATTATTGCTAACCCTTATTTTGAAGCCAGTATCATTCCCGGCCTTAAATTCAGGTCGAACTATTCGGTAACTAAAAACTTCTATTATTTCAAAGGCTTTTCGCCGATTGTACCCGAGGTTGGTAAGCCCAGCTTAACCAATACCTTAAATGAATCATCATCACAGGATTCAAGGTTCCTGACCGAGCAAACCTTAAACTACAAGAAATCATTGGGTAAAAACAACCTGGATGTAGTGGCAGGTTATACTTATCAGAAAAACAGCAGCATGGGGCTTTCAGCTTCCCTTTCAGGTTTTAGCAACGAAGATCCCCTGTTCCGTTATTTTATCAATGGTACTGGTACCCCGGTTCCAAAGCCCGGCGATTATAAGTCAGACGAAGCTTTGATCTCGTACCTTGCCCGTGTTAATTATGATTACGATGGCAAATACCTGTTATCATTTACCGGTCGTAAGGACGGTACATCGTTGGTGGCTCCAAAAAACAGGTTCCAGAACTTTGGTTCGGTATCTGCCGGATGGGTTGTAAGCCGCGAGAATTTTATGCAGAAGCTAACCTGGCTGAGCAATTTAAAGATCAGGGGTAGCTATGGCGTATTGGGTAACTTATCATCTGTAAATACAATAGCGGTAAGCCCTCCTCTGAGCGTAGGTAATATTTACCTGGGTTCAGACCCGGCACCATTAAACGGTTATTACAGCTATGACAGGGGCAACCCGAACCTGACCTGGGCCCGTTCAAAACAAACCGACGTAGGTTTAGATCTGGGTTTCCTGAATGAGCGCATCACCTTAACTGCCGACTATTTTGTTAAGAGAACTACGAATATGTTACTGCAAACAAGGGCAGGCATAGGATTAAACACTATATGGCTTAACGGTGGCGAGGCACGTGACAAGGGTATTGAATTGAGCCTGGGTTATAACAGCGATCCTAAAAAAGCATTCCGTTATGGTATCAATGCCAACGTTAGCACACTCACCAATAAATTACTGTCTTTACCTAATGGTGCTACAACTATTCCAGGTGTAAGCCCGAGCGTGCGTGGCTTGCTGGCACCTGCCTGGGTTCAGGTTGGTCAGCCATTGTATTCTTACTACTCTATCAAAACCAATGGTTTGTTCCAAAGCCAGGACGAGGTTAATGCTTATAAAGGCCCTAATGGAACACCTATCCAGCCCAATGCCAAGCCAGGTGATATACGTTTTGTGGATGCCAACGGCGATGGTAAAATTAATGATAGCGACCGGCAGTTCCTGGGCAGCGCGTATCCTAAGTTTACCTATGGCCTCAGCCTGAACGCCAGCTACAAAGGGTTCGATCTGAACATCTTTTTACAAGGGGTACAAGGCAATAAATTGTACAATGCTTTAAAATATACCAGCTTAAACGCCGGCGGTTTGGGTCAAAACTACAACCTGCTGAAGGATGTACTGAACGCCTGGACACCGCAACATACCAATACCACTATCCCGCGCGTAACTGCCAGTGATGCTAATGGCAACTTCGGTACCAACTCCGATTTTTATATCGAGAACGGCTCATACCTGCGCTTTAAGAACGTAACCCTGGGTTATACCTTTTCGCCAACATTGTTAACCCGTGCCGGTATCAGTAGCCTGCGTATATACACTACATCAAACAACCTGTTCACCATTACCAAATACAAAGGTTTTGATCCGGAAGTTGGCTTTGATAACTACGGTATCGACGTAGGCCGTTACCCGCAATCGCGCTCATTTATTTTCGGTATCAATTTAAATCTGTAAGTAAAGCAATCATGAAAAAGATCAGCAATATTATATTAGCAATATCGGCAAGCATGCTTTTGGGTGCTTGCTCCAAAAATCTGGATATCAAGCCACAAGGCGCGGTATCTGAAAATAACTTCTGGCAAACCGGCGACGATGCCCTGCTGGGTGTGAACGCCATGTACGAGCCTTTTGACGGCGAAGAGTTTTATGGCCGTGGTTATATGTGGTTCATCAACGCCAGCGACGATATGGTGACCGGTCGTATCAACACCAATGCCGATGCCATCAAGAATTTCAGCCCAACCTATTACTCCGGCGGTTATACCGTTGACCAATGGGATATGCGCTATCAGGTGATCCGGCGTGCAAACGACGTGATCAACAAGATCCCTGCTATCAGCATGGACGGCTCCCTGAAAAACCGTTACATGGGCGAGGCCTATTTTTTAAGCGGACTGATGTATTTTCAAATGGCTTATAACTATGGTGATGACCGCGCCGGGCTACCTATCATTACCCGTGCCAACAATAACGACCCCAACCCTACACCAAGGGCAGCCAACGTTACCGAAAACTACAACTACATTGAAGGCGAGCTGAAAAAGGCGGCCAATCTGTTGCCCTATTTTGATCAGCTGAGTCCTGCCGATCAGGGCAGACCGCACAAAGTAGCCGCCTGGGGTTACCTGGCAAAAATGTACCTGTTTAAAAAGGATTATGCCAATGCCCAAAAATATGCCGACTCGGTGATCAACCAGGGCAAACGGGCCTTATTGCCAAATTTTGCCGATGTTTTTAAAGCGGCTAATAACTTCAGCACAGAATATATCTGGTCTGCGGTGAGCACAGCAAAGGGTGCTTCAGGCTGGGGCAGTATCCTGCCTGGCGTAATGCTGGAGAATAAAGGCTGGGGATTATTTAATGGCTGGGGCTACTATCAGCCAACCAAAGAGCTGTATGATGCTTTTGAAGCAGGTGATAAACGTCGTGAAGCCACTATCCTGAAACCGGGCGATGTGTTTCAATTTTTTGGTGCTCCAAAAACTTATGCTTCGGTAAACAGTCTTTCCGGTTACCAGTTCAATAAGTATATGGAGCCATTCACTTATGCTAACCCGGTAGGATCGTCTATCAGTCCTAATGGCGACCACCCAACAACTAACCTCAACGTACCATTGATGCGTTATGCCGAGGTTATCCTGATCAAAGCAGAAGCTGAGCTGATGCAAGGTAAAAATGCCGATGCGGAGATCAACATGATCCGTCAGCGTGCAGGCCTGAAAGCTATCCAGGGCGCTACCATGACCGATCTGAAAAACCAACGCCGTTGTGAACTGGCCGGCGAATGGTCCGACCGTCACCGCGACCTGGTACGCTGGGGCGATGCCGCTGCCGCTTATGCCAAACCTTTACATGGTTATACAGGTTCCGTAATATGGCCTGCACGTAACTTTAACCCGGCTGTAAACGGTGTTTGGGCAGTACCCCAAAAAGAAATTGACCGCAGCAACGGTGTTATCAAACAAAACGCGGGCTGGTAATAAATAAAAAAGGAGGGGTTTTGTGTGGATCCCCTCTGGAGAGGGGGCAGGGGTGTGTTATTACGCTTACATAAACACACCCCGCCACCACTCAAGCTTACGCGCCCCCTCTCAAGAGGGGAACTTAAAACATAACAAGAAAAGGCCGCCGGTTATCCGGCGGCCTTTTTATTTAACCAATAACCATAATACTTTTTTCCCCTCAGCAGATAAGCTTCGGGCGAAAGCGGGCAGAACAATGGTGGCTTGTGCGGTTGCAGGGGGCATAGCAAGTTTTTGCTGAAGCGAAAGATTGTGCGAACGAAGTGGAGCAAAATAATTGCAGCCCGTGGTTCTGTCGGCTTTGCAGGGCAAAGGCCATGAGCGCAAAGAAGCATTTCTGCTGAAAGCCTTTTTGGATACTTTTGTGGCGACAAAAGTATCTGGACCTCCCGCGGCCAAGAGCGGGTATAGGTCTGATAAGCGGCCCTGTAAAGTATAGAGATTATTAATATTTTGATTATCTTTTTATTTGTATTAATGAGCTCCCTCCGGTCGGTTGTCTTCGTACCTCGCAATGACGCGTGCAAAGAAAGGGCGTTCCTCCCTCTTTCCGCCGAAGGCGAAGAGAGGGTCGGCAAGCGCAGCGATGCCGGGGTGAGTCTTCACCGGCGTTCTAACACGACATGCGGATGCCAATATTTACTCATCCTCAAAAGAAAAATGCTGACGCAGTTTCTCCTGTTCCAGGTCGAGCAGGGCAAGTTGCTGCTTGATGATATCGTCGTTAATGTTTTCTTTCTTGTTCAGTGTTTTCAGCAGGTTGCGCTGCTCGTGCATCATATCTTCCAGTATCGTGATATAGTCGCGGTAAAAAGCTTCGGCGCGGCCTTTGCCATCTTCCTTGTCCCAATCGGCCAGTAGTTCCATATCGGCATCAATCTTAATTTTGATGGCCTTCACCATATCATTTTCTTTCAGGTGTTTGGGGTATTTGGTCTGCAATAGGTTCAATGTCACCATCGACAATTTTTTCCGTACCAGCTGCCTTTGCTGTTCAAAAGAAACGGTGTAGTCCGGGTCAGGCATATCAACCCATTTGATGAGCAGGGGCAAGGTAAGACCTTGCAGTATCAGCGTAACCAGGATAACCGAAAAGGTGATGAACAAAATGAGGCTCCTGTTGGGGAATGGCGCGCCCGAATGAAGCGTAACCGGGATGCTGAGCGCCGCCGCCAGCGATACCACGCCACGCATACCTGCCCAACCCAATAGTAAAGGACCTTTCCATCCGGGGCGACTATCGGCAGTGGTAATATACCGGCTGATGAATACCGTAAACACAGTAGCTCCAAAAGTACTGGCCAAGCGCCCAACAATTAAAACGCCGCAAATAATGGCGCTGTAACGGATAGCCGGTTCAAGTCCGTTGGGCCCAAGGTCTTTGATCACCACCGGGAACTCCAGGCCAATAAGTATAAATACAAAGCCGTTCAGTACAAAGGCTACGGCTTCCCAAACATTGATGCCCTGCAGCCGGCTGCGGTGAGTTAAAAAACTGTCGCGCCTGATGGAAAGGAACAATCCACCGCTTACTACGGCCAGTACGCCCGAAAAATTAAAGGCCTCTGCCGCCATATACATGGCATAGGGCGTTATAAACGTGAGCACGATATCAATATTGGTGGTAGTGGGCATCCAGCGATGAATGGCATAAAACACCAGCGCTATGGCCAAACCTATCAATATCCCCATTACAATCACCAGAACAAAACTCAGGGTAGCCTGACCGAAAGCAAAAGAGCCCGTAACTATAGCCGCCGCGGCAAACCTAAAGATCACCAAACTGGCCGCGTCGTTCATCAGGCTTTCGCCCTCCAGTATGGTGGTTAGCCTTTTGGGTACTTTAACGTTTTTGAGGATAGCGGTGGCCGACACCGCGTCGGGCGGTGATATGATACCGCCTAGCAAAAAGCCCGCTGCGAGTGTAAAACCGGGGATAACATTGCTGGATACTAAAGCCACAACACCGGCGGTCAAAATAACAATGATGAACGCGAAACTGCTGATCACCCGCCTCCATTTCCAGAAATCTTTCCAGGAGGTGCTCCAGGCCGCCTCATATAACAGCGGTGGCAAAAAGATCACAAATATCATATCTGGCTCTATCTCAATACCCCTTAAGCCCGGTACAAAACCCAGTCCCAGCCCGGCTATCACCAGTAATATAGGATAAGCAATCTTGATTTTTTGCGCCAGCATCACTATTGCGATGATAATGACCAGCAGGCAGGTATATTGAATAATGAGATGGTGCATGTAAGTTTAGATGAATTACTAAAATACAATAATATCTTAAAGGTGCGGTAGCAGATATGTATGAACCTGCTGAAATAAAACCACTTCCATCACCTTCTTGGAGGAGCAAGCGTGGGCTTCGTGCGATTCCCTCCCAACGGGAGGGGGAGGGAGGGGTTTATCCGTGATGAAATAAAAGGGTGTCATGCTGAGCTCCGTCGACGCATGGTGGCTGAGCCTCTGCGCTCTACCCTTCGACGGAGCTCAGGGTGACACCCCCTTTTAAATATAAATGCTAAAGCGGATACTGGTTTAGCCCTGTCTTTGTAACAACTATTATACTTTGGATATGTATAGTTAACTCTTAATTAACATAAATTTAAATTGCCAAAAGGATATTTGGGCGCCTTACTCAAAAGACCTCACCCCAGCCCTCTCCAAAGGAGAGGGGGCTATAATGGGTTTAATAAAGTCCTCTCCTTTGGAGAGGATTATTACATGAGGGCTTTGCCGTTTAGGAGAGGTCTCCTGTTACAAAATATAAAAACAACACATTAACCTATGGATTCACGCAGAGATTTTCTAAAAAAAGCAGCTTTATTATCAGGCAGCGCGGCAATAATGAGTGTAATGCCCCCCGCTATACAAAGAGCGCTGGCTATCAATCCCGAGCCGGGCAGTACATTTTTGGATGCCGAGCATATTGTAATACTGATGCAGGAAAACCGCTCGTTCGATCATTGTTTTGGATCGTTGCAAGGTGTACGTGGTTTTAACGATCCTCGCGCCATTCGCCTGCCCGATCAAAAACCGGTATGGCTGCAAACCGATGCTGTAGGCAATACCTACAGCCCTTTCAGGCTCGATATAAAAGATACTAAAGTAACCTGGATGGGCTCCTTACCGCATTCGCGCGCCAGCCAGGTTGATGCCAACAACCTGGGTAAATACGACCAATGGCTTATCGCCAAACAATCGGGCAATAAAAACTATGCGAGTATGCCGTTAACGCTGGGTTATTATACCCGCGAAGATCTACCTTTCAATTACGGTATGGCCGATGCTTTTACCGTGTGCGACCAGAATTTTTGCTCAGCCATGACCAGCACTACACCCAACCGTTCTTTCTTTTGGACTGGCAAGATTACCCATGAGCAGGACGGTATACCCAAAGCCAATATCCGCAACACCGATTTTAGTTATGGTAATATGCCCTGGGAAACTTTCCCGGAACTGTTGCAGGAAAATAACATCCCCTGGAAATTTTATCAGAACGACCTGAGCTGCGGCGGTGGTTTTGAAAGGGAAGAGCGTGCCTGGCTGGCTAACTTTGGCTGTAATCTGCTGGAGTTTTTTAAAGCCTACAACGTTAAATTTTCTGAGCGTAATATCAAAAGTCTGCAAAAACAGGTTCAGGAACTGCCAGATCAGATCAATAAGCTACAGGAAGCCACACCTGCCGATGAGCAAGCGGCTGTCAAAGCGCGCGAAAGCATCCGAAAAAAACAGGAAGTACTGGATAACGCGCAGCGCGAGTTGGCCTTGTGGAACCAGGACAGCTACAATAAACTAAGTGATAAGGAAAAGTCCCTTTACCGTAGCGCCTTTGTGATCAATTCCGGCGACCCGGATTTCAGGAGCATCGCCGAGCTGACTTACCAGGATAATGGTAAGGAGCGGAAGGTTACTGTGCCCAAAGGCGATCTGCTGCACCAGTTCAGGGAGGATGTGAACACCGGCAAACTGCCAACGGTATCATGGCTGGCCGGTCCCGAAAACTTCTCCGATCACCCAACCGCGCCATGGTATGGCGCCTGGTATGTGTCGGAAGTACTGGATATCTTGACGAAAAATCCCGAGGTATGGAAAAAAACGATATTTATTGTTACTTATGATGAGAACGATGGCTATTTTGATCACGTTCCGCCCTTCTCTATCCCTGATGCCAAAATTCCCGGAACGGGTAAATGCTCTGCTGGCATCGAAACAGAAATAGAACACGTGCGCCTGGAAAATGAGCTGAAACAGGGGATCCCTAAAAACCAGGCCCGTGAGGGCGCTATCGGTTTAGGTTTCCGTGTGCCGATGATGATCGCTTCGCCATGGAGCAGGGGTGGAAGAGTTTGCTCGGAAGTGTTTGATCATACCTCAACACTACAGTTCCTGGAAACTTTTGTGAACAAAAAATATAAGAAGGATATCAAACTGGGAAACATCAGCGAGTGGCGCCGTACCATCTGCGGCGATTTGACTTCGGCTTTTGCACCTTATAATGGTGATCAATTGGGTCAGATCCCTTTTCTTGATCGCAACAAAAATGTAGAAACCATTTACAACGCCAAATTCAAGGAAGAGCCCACTTCGTTCAAAAAACTCTCTGCCGATGAGATAGCGAAAATCAGCGCGCAGCCATCTTTGATCACTTTACAGGAAAAAGGAGTAAGGACATCCTGCGCCTTGCCTTATGAATTATATACACACGGCGGTCTAAGAGCCGACAGGAAAAACTTTGAGATCCAGTTTAAAGCCGGTAAGGAGGTGTTTGGCAAAAACGCGGCCGGCTCACCTTTCACCGTATCGGTACCGGTTAAATATAATGATGAGCTTAGCAAAGACGAGATCTCCCGTAACTGGAGCTTCGCGGTTAAAGCAGGTGATCAGCTGAACTATAGCTGGCCTTTAGAAGCTTTTGAGAATGGCCGGTATCACCTGCGTGTAAATGGTCCTAACGGCTTTTTCAGGGAATTTATAGGTAACCAGGAAAATTCGGGTTTAGAAATTGCCTGTGTTTACGAAAAAAACAAAATTAATCCGGCCAAATTAACCGGTAATGTATTGCTCAGCATCGTTAACAATGATGCTACTAAAGCATATACGATTACTATCCACGACCATGGCTACAAAGCCGCTGATATTACCAAAACCATCCCGGCCAACAGCAAGGTTGATGTGGTGCTGGACCTGGCTAAAAACTACAACTGGTACGATTTCAGCGTAAAGCTAAAGGGCGATAGCAACTTTGAACAACGCTTCGCCGGTCGTGTAGAAACCGGCTCCGCCACTAAAACCGACCCGGTAATGGGAAGGGAGGTGTAGGGGGGAGTATCTTCCTTATGTCATTGCGGATGTATAGGAGAGTATAACCCCCCCCCCCGTCATTGCGAGCGCAGCGTGGCAATCCCTAACTATACAGAGCGGCTCTGCAAATCGGGGATTGCCACGCTGCGCTCGCAATGACGCCTGTTTATATTTGATGGGATACTCGAAGCCCGGTTGATACTCTCCCCAAAATTTCGTATCTTTATACAAACGCCAGCCCGGTTATTCTATAAAAAGGATAACCGGGCTGTTTTGTTAAGGACAAAACCAGGTCAAAAATCGACCGTTTGGTATGTAGTTATTTGACAATCAATAAATTAATACTTTTTAAAGTTTCTAAAACCGCTAAAAATCGCGTTAAAATTTGTTAAAAAGTGTTAAAATCGATGGTTTTGAGCTCGTTTTTGGATGTTTTTACCCCCTTTTTGAACAGAAAAGTGTTAAAATTTAAGGTTTAAAAAGTTTTTCGGCCCCCAAATGTTAATGATCTGAGGACGGGATAACCAGCGGTTTTTTCTTATCGCGCTTAGCCACAAAAAGCAGCAAAGGCAATACCATCGCGAAAAACAAGCCGATCAGGAAATAGCCATCCAGGTAGCTGGAAAAGGACGATTGCTGAATCACTACTTTTTCTACCAGCAGCATAGCCTTCTGTTTGGCATCCAGTAAGCCGAAGCCCTTTTGCATAAAAGCTGTGGCATAACCGTTTATCCGGTTAATAAATGCCGGGTTATCGGGCGTAATATGGGTGATGAGGTCCATCCGGTGCGAGGCGATGCGCCGGGCCACATAGGTATTGATGATAGAAATACCAAAGGAGCCGCCCAGTTGCCGCATCATATTATTGAGCGCGGTTCCCTGAGGCATATCCTTAGCTTCCAATGATGATACGGCCAGCGTACCCAGTGGTACGGTTAACAAGGCCATACCTATCGCCCTGAAAATGAGGTTTAAAGTAATATCAATAGCCGGTGTTTCCAGGTTGATCCTTGACATCGACCAGTTGAAATAAATAAAACACATAAAACCAAAAAATACGATCAGCGCAGCCGAAACGCCCTTTTGCAACAGCTTACCGGTGATCACCAAAGCCAATACCGCCACGATGGAACCGGGCAAAAGCAAAAGCCCGGATTGGGTAGGGGTAAAATTAAGCAGACGCTGTGCTACCACCGGTGTCAAATAAATGGAAGTGTACATACCCATGCCCGTAATAAAAGTGAGCACCGCCGCGATACTTAATGATCTGAACCGGAGGATACGGAGGTTCACCACGGGGTTTTCGGTATACAGCTCCCAGATAATAAAAGCGGTAAGGGATAGGGCAGCCGTAACGGTTAAAAAAACAATATAGCCTGCCGCAAACCAATCATCAGTCTGGCCGCGCTCCAGCACTACCTGTAAGGAGCCTATGCCCACGATCAGTAAAATGATACCGAGCCAGTCAACCTGTTTGATCTTTTGTTTGATAGCAGGCTCATGCAGCAGGAAATAACAGGAAATGGCTGCAGCTATACCAATAGGGATGTTGATATAAAAGATCCATGGCCAGGAGAAGTTTTCGGTGATATAACCACCCAAGGTAGGACCTATAGTTGGCCCGATGAACACACCAATACCAAACAGGGCGCTCGCGGTAGCTTGTTTCTCCTTCGGGAAAAGTTCATAAACCACGGTTGCCGAAACCGAAAGTAAGGCACCGCCGCCCAAACCCTGCAAAAACCTAAAACTCACCAGCTCCCATATATTGGTAGCGTTACCGCACATAAAAGAACAAAAGGTGAACAGGATAATGGAGCCGATATAGTAATTCCTGCGCCCCAGGTTGTTCACCAGGAAGCTGGTCATGGGGATGATGATCACATTGGCAATGGCGTAAGAGGTGATCACCCAGGAGATATCTTCGAGCGTGGCACCCAGGTTGCCGCTCATATAGTTGAGGGCAACATTCACAATGGAGGTATCAATCAGTTCCATAATAGCGGCGGCTATCACAGTGATCAGGAGGATTTGTCGTTTGATGGGGTTCATGATATATATTATACCAATCGGTATATTTTATGATAAATTTTTTTTATGATTTAGCTGTGCGGCTAGATTGCGGATATGAAAAATTCTTATTCATGAGGCAAATATACCAATCGGTATATTTATATTGTACTCCATCCGGTTAAATAACAATTTGCTGACAAAAAG
The DNA here is from genome assembly GCF_059567985.1 of Mucilaginibacter sp. BGA-UO-ETr-C110. NCBI lineage: Bacteria > Pseudomonadati > Bacteroidota > Sphingobacteriia > Sphingobacteriales > Sphingobacteriaceae > Mucilaginibacter > Mucilaginibacter sp. BGA-UO-ETr-C110. The sequence goes on along the minus strand of NZ_JCAQPB010000002.1, from coordinate 3,573,395 downwards.
CAGATGGCTAAAATGACGTACTTAAATATCCCGGGGAATGATATATTTGTAAAGCGGCGAATTTTGCACTGCTAAATCGAGTTTATAAACCAATTATCCCGGCTGGGGACTTTACCGTTAACCAATCTGCTTTATGAAAAGTTATACCGTTTTAATTTCCATTGTGGCTGCCTTAGGCGGACTATTGTTTGGCTTTGATACCGCCGTAATAGCCGGCTCCTTACAATACCTTAAACCCGTTTTTCATTTGAATGATGCTGAAATAGGCCTGGTAGTAGCCGCTGCCTCTATAGGCTGTATTCCCGGCGCCCTGTTTGCCGGTGGCCTGGCCGATAAGTTCGGGCGTAAAAATCTGATGATCGTAACCTCGATATTATATGTGATAGCCGCCCTGGGGAGTGGTATTGCGGGTAGCTTTGTTCAACTGGTAGTGTACCGCTTTATAGGTGGCGTGGCTATTGGTATGGCATCAACCCTGGCACCTATTTATATATCAGAAGTGGCGCCGCCAAAATTCAGGGGCAGGTTGGGCATGTTGCAGCAGCTGGCCATTGTAACCGGTATTTTGCTCTCGTTCATATCCAATTATGTGATAGCCAAAGCGCCTTTCGGCTTTTTAAATGATGGCAATATCTGGCGTTATATGCTGGCCGCAGCGGTTGTACCCTCCGTTATTTTCTTTATCCTGTTGTTGCTGGTACCTGAAAGTCCGCGTTGGCTCATCGCTAAAAACAAAATAAAAGATGCCCAAAGGGTGTTTGATCATATTTATTCAAAAAAAGAAAGTATAGAACAGGTCGACCTGGTTACCAAAGATATCGCGTCGGAGGATAGTCCGGCTTTGAGTGAAGTATTTACCCAGCGTTACCGGAAAGTAGTGATCATCGGGTTGGTATTTGCCTCCATAGCCCAGCTTACGGGGATCAATATTGTGTTTTATTATGCCCCGCTGATATTTGAAAAGGTGCATGTGGGCGGCAGCGTTCTATTCCAAACCATGCTCACCGGCGTGGTAAACCTGATATTTACCATCCTGGCTTTCCCGCTGATCGACAGGCTGGGTCGTAAAAAGCTGCTGCTCATCGGCTCGGTGATCATGGGGCTTTGCATGTTTGTACTGGCTGCCCTGTTTCACTTTAATCTGCTGCAAAACTACTTTGTACTGGCCACCATATTTGTTTACATAGGCGGCTTTGCCTGTACCTGGGGCGTGGTGCTGTGGGTATATGTGGCCGAAATATTCCCGAACAGGGTTCGCGGTACAGCAACATCTATAGCGGTGTTTGGCAATTGGGTGGCTAATTCTATCGTTTCATTGACGTTCCCGGTGATGCTTTCGCAGCTGGGGCCGGTGTATACGTTTGGAGTTTATGGTATCATCAATATCAGTATGATCCTGTTTGTGAGCCGTTATGTGTTCGAAACCAAAGGCGTTCCGCTGGAGAGAATAGAGGAGTTGTATGCCAAGGTTTGATACTGCTTTCTCCCCACGCGTCATTGCGAACGTAGTGTGGCAATCCCCAATTAGCAGAGCCGCTCTGTAAGTAGGGGATTGCCACGTCGTTCCTCCTCGCAATGACGCGTGGGGAGAAGGCGTGGGGAAAAGGCGTGGTGAGTGGATGCAGCGAGACAATTTAAAATACACCCAAACAATCCTGCGATCATACTTTTTTCTGTAACTTTAAATTATTCACATTTATATGTTCCGGCGTTTACAGAATTGGGTCAACCGTCATTTTTCGTCTGTTTTTTCATTGCTGCTGATGGCTTTATTGGTTATCGGCAGCATGACGCTCAAGGATAATTACCTCATCATCACCAAGTACGCGCCTTCGGGTATCATCAACTGGGAAATTAATACCAGCAATGCCCGCAGGGATTCCATCTTAAAAGAATGGCATGCCGGCTTTAAGAAAAATCAGATCTATACCCGCGAAACTACCTATCCCGAAACCATAACCGGTATCGAAACGGCGATTTTTCGGAACAATGCCGACTATAGCTTCATCGGGGTATATGTAGGTATCCTGCTCATCCTCATCTTCCGGATAGGGAGCCAAAAAGCTAACCCGCGCCGTAGGGTGATCCCGCAGCGTACCGTAATCACATTAAGTGCATTGGTGATCCTGGCGGCACTTTTGGATGTGTTTGAAAACATCATGACCAACCGGGCACTGATGCATTTTAAACTGAAGCTGCCGCTGCCCGATGCCATGCTTATTGGCTTGCCGGCATGTATCAAATACCTGCTGCTGGCGTTTGTATTTGGCAAACTACTGTATGAGGGCTTTAAATTGGGTAAACCCCGCTTCTGGCTCGAGTATACAACAGCCTGGATAGGGCGCCTGATCACCTATTCCTGGCGCTTCCGTATTGTACTGATCATGCTGTTAGTTTTTTTCCTGGGACTTTTTATCAGTGCGCAGATCCAGGATATGCTGCTGTCGATCAATACCTCGCGATGGGCCAGTTTTTATTTCCTGCTGGCCATAAGTTTGCTGGCGCTGATGTGCTGGCATTTACCCAAGGTTATTGATAACTCCATCAAAATAAGCTATAAACGTTTTTTTATAGGCCCTGTTGATTTTGACACCAGTCGTTTGCCTGCAGGTTCCAGGCCATCCTTAAAGGTGGAAACAGCGAGGCTGTTCGGCGCTGCCGCTTTCCTGATACCCGCTACAGGCATCCTGCAAACCATGAACGCCTACCAGATCGATTACCTGTTGAAAGATGTGCCTCCGCTGGTACTACTGCTGGCTTCGCTTATCTTTTATAAGATTGTACTGCGGTATAAATGGTTAGATAAGTTGTTCAAATCGGAGGGTAAAGTAGTTCCATGGCGTTTTTGGGTAAGTATGGTCGCTTTGATACTGCCCATGATTATCTGGGGTAGTATTGATGGCAAGCGTAACCGGGAGCCACATTTTTTGGCTTATTTATCGCTTGACCTGTTCTTTCTATCGGCCATGTTTGTGATCACCACGGCTTTGCGTACAGGTATACCGGGGATCCGTAAATGGCACGCAGCACCCTGGATAACCTTTGGCGGCACGATAGCTATGCTGTTCTTTATCTTATGTAATTTCCCGCCATTTTTAAATGAATTGACCAGCAATAACCGCTATTATACCATGCCGGTGGTACTGTGCGCGGCGGCGGGTTATCTGTTATTCTTTTCCTTTTTGTTATTCGCGGGCAAGAAAACAGGCTTTAGTTTGATCACCTTTTTGCTGATGTTTACCCTGTACCGGTCGATAAGTACCATCACTACCTATCATGAAGCCTATGTTCAGAAGCAAAAGGATTATCATAAGTCGCTTGATTCTTTAGACCGGTATACCGAAAACTGGCTCAGAAGCCGCAAGCAGGAAATCAAGGCTTTTGTTGCCCGAAACCCGGGTACACCTTACCCGGTGTTTTTTGTAAACGCTTATGGCGGGGGACTGCGCGCCACGGTTTGGACAACCATGGTTGTGGGAACGCTGGATAGCCTGGTAAAAGAACGCTATAATGGGATCAATACCCATGACTTTCAGCATTATGTATTTTCTTATTCCGGGGCATCGGGCGGCACTATCGGGTTATCACTGCTTTGCAATGCCCGGTATCAGCATCGACAAGATCCGGTTAGGGATACCGTTTTTTACCCGGTTAACTCATTGGCCATCTATCGTAATGATTACCTCACCTCAAATATAGTTGCCTTGCTGGGTAGGGATATGCTGGCTTCGTCATTAGGAGTAGCTCCCTGGGCCGATAGGGCAAGATTGATGGAGGAAGATTGGGAAAGGCACACACAGGCCCATCACCTGGATATGAAAGTCACTTTAGGCAGGATGTGGAAAGGGGGCCATTATGAAGTACCCCTGCTATTTGCCAATACATTTGATGTGGATAGCGGTAAAAAAGGGATATCGGCCCCGGTTTTACTGGATAGCCTTGATTTTCCTTCAACCGTATTTTTAGAACAGGAAATTGAAGATCCGGGCGATCTGCGCCTGAGTACCGCAGCTTTTTTAAGCGCCCGGTTCCCGTATGTAAGTCCCACAGCTAAGCTCAATGGTAAACATCATTTTACGGATGGGGGTACCTGGGATAATTCGGGCGCAGAAACCTCGCTGGGAGTGCTGACGGTTTTTGAACGGGTGCGTAGTAAGCTGATCAAGGAGGATACTATATTTAACCATATTCAGCCGCAATTCCTGTCTCTGCCCAATTCGGTACAACAGACAGAGGCCACAGGTAAACCCGGTAATTTATTTGAGCCACTGGCACCTCCGGTGGGTATATTGAATAGCCGGGTGGGATACATGAAGAAATCAGAAGACTGGAATTACTCCATCTCCCGGATAAAGCATTACGGGTTTTACCTGTTCCGCCCCACTGCCGAAAGGGTTCCGAACACCCGAATCTGGCCAGTATTACCCCTTGGCTGGCAGATATCAGATTATGCCATGACCAGGATGCGATTAAGCGTATTGCGCGACAGTGTTACCATTAATAAAGTACTGGAACGCTTTGGTACTGCCGAAAAAATAAAGAGATAGAGGCCTGTCACCCTGAGCTTGTCGAAGGGCACGCGCATAGGCCCACCCACCATGCTTTGATGGAGCTCAGCATGACAGCCTTTTTGAACAAAGTCTTTTAATGGATAATTACGCCTATATCCTTGGGCGCTTTTTAGCCACAAAATCTTTTTCCGGCCTGGTACTGGCATAGCCTCCTTGTTGCGGGCGAAAGCTGCGTTGCGGTATTGGAGGTTTAGGGGCAGGTTTATCAGCTGCCGGTTTTACACTGAGTACGCGGTCGCCCATTGGGGTGCCGTCAAGTCCTTCAATAGCGCGGTCGGCGCCTGCCTGGTCGGTCATCTCCAGAAAAGCGTATCCTTTGCACTTACGGGTCTTTTTATCCCGCACTATCTTGATAGTATTAACAGTGCCATAGGAATTGAATATTTTGACTAATTCAATTTCTGCTATATCAAGAGGAAAGCCGCCGACAAATAATTTCATGGTAAATTTTGATGTTTGGAATGAACAAATATAAGTCATCCGGACTAAAAAGTATGATATGCCACAAATTGTTTGCTCAGAAGTTAATTTGGGATCAAAAAAGTGCATAATTAAATAAGAAAAATGACAAGTTTGGCAAAAGCCGGTATGTCGGCGACCGACTCACCCCACTTACGCTTCGCTGGGCGACCCTCTCCACGGCTACGCCGTAAAGAGGGTAAAAAGCTTTCTCTGACCCTCTTTACCGCTTGCGGCAGAGAGGGTGGTCGGGCGAAGCAATGACCGGGTGAGTCAATTATACAAGCGATGGGTTTGCCGAATTTACATTGAACTCCTATTAAGTTAATGACACCAAATGCTTTATTTTATGGTTTACAGTGTAAACCCACTTTTGATGATAAAATATACTTAATTATTTGATTGTCAATTATATATATAAATGTTAACCATAAAAAGTGTAAACCATGTAAACCCACTTTATAGAACAAAATTATAAAGGGCCGTTCAATTTTTATAAATTAGGTTCATGAAAACCACTGATCTTAATCTACTCACTAATTGTTGGCGCAAAGCCATCCCATTGATGGTAAGCGCCCTGCTTTGCAGCGGTATCAGCCAGGCACAATCCAGTAAGGCGGTCATTGACGGCATGATGCAGGAAGAAACCAATAATTCGCAGCTTGAAAAACTGGCTCATGAGCTTTTTGATGGCGTCGGTCCCCGTTTGGTGGGCACACCCCAAATGAAACAGGCCAATGACTGGGCTGTAGCCAAATACAAAACCTGGAACATAGATGCCCATAACGAAAAATGGGGCGAATGGCGCGGATGGGAACGGGGTATATCGCACATTGATATGGTATCGCCACGCGTAAAATCATTGGAGGGTACGCAATTGGCATGGAGTCCGGGTATGGGTAAAAAGACGGTAAGTGCCGAGGTGATCATCATTCCCGATCTGGCCGATTCTGTAGCTTTTCAGCAATGGCTGCCTAATGTAAAAGGTAAATTTGTGATGATATCCATGTGCCAGCCAACCGGCCGGCCCGATTATAACTGGCAGGAGTTTGCCCTTAAAGAATCATTTGAAAAGATGAAAGCTGAGCGTACAGCTATGACGGATGTCTGGCGCAAACGCATCAGCAAAACTGGATATACTACCCGTACGCTTCCGGTAGCACTTGAAAAAGCGGGCGCTGTGGGTATATTGACCAATAACTGGTCGGCTGGTTTTGGGGTTGATAAGATCTTTGGCGCTTATACTAAAATAGTCCCTACGGTTGATATCGCCCTGGAAGATTATGGGATGTTGTACAGGCTAAGTGAATCGGGTGGTAAACCGGTGATCAGTATGCATACCGAATCAAAAGAACTGGGTGTAGTGCCTACCTTTAATACCATTGCCGAAATAAAAGGCAGCGAAAAGCCTAATGAATATGTAATGTTATCCGCCCATTTTGATTCCTGGGATGGCGGTACTGGTGCAACAGATAATGGTACCGGAACGCTTACCATGATGGAGGCGATGCGGTTATTGAAAAAATATTATCCTCACCCCAAACGTACCATATTGGTTGGGCATTGGGGCAGCGAAGAAGAAGGCCTGAACGGTTCACGCGCATTTGTGGAGGATCATCCCGAAATTGTACAAAATTTACAAGCCCTGTTTAACCAGGACAATGGTACCGGCAGGGTTGTAAACTTATCTGGACAGGGTTTTGCCGATGCTAAGGATTATTTAAGCCGTTGGCTGGAAGCCGTGCCGGATACTATTAAAAATCGTATCAAAACAAACTTCCCGGGACAGCCTGGTGGTGGTGGATCTGATTTTGCCTCGTTTGTGGCTGTTGGTGCGCCTGGCTTTTCGTTAAGCTCATTGAACTGGTCATACGGTTCCTATACCTGGCATACCAATCGTGATACCTATGATAAAGTGGTGTTTGATGACCTGAAGAATAACGCTATCCTGGCCGCAATTATGGCCTATATGGCCAGCGAAGATCCGGCTAAAACCACCAATACAAAAACGGAAGGCATCAAATGGCCTGTGCAGGTTAAGGCTACCCGTAGGGGTGGATTGGATAAATAAGCCTGAAATAATCATCATTGGTTGGCATCCTGAATAATAGGATGCCAACCGATTTGCCAAACCCGGTTACCAAAAAGGATTGGTAATTGTAAAACATCTCAAATGAAAAAACATCTTTATCTCTTCCTGCTATTTATTTCCTCGGCAGGTTTTGCACAAACAAGTGATATCGCATTTATAAATCCCTCATCGGTAAGTACGCCAAAAGGATATTCGCAGGCTGTTACCGTTGATCTGGGTAAAAGCACTATGCTCATCCTATCCGGACAAGTTGCTTTGGATAAAGATGGACAGCTGGTAGGTAAGGATGATATCACGGCTCAAATTCAGCAGGTATTCACCAATATCAAAAATATAGTTGAAGCCGCGGGAGGTTCTATGAATGATGTAGTAAAGCTTAATTATTATATGACTGATGTTTCGCAGGTACAGGCTCTGCGTAACATTAGGGATAAATTTGTGAATACCACTCATCCGCCTGCCAGTACGTTAGTGCAGGTCAATAAACTATTCAGGGACGATATTTTGATCGAAATAGAAGCTACAGCTGTTATCCCAAAGAAATAGCCATAAGTATCATCTACACACTTTACCGGTTTGTCTACACAGTTTCCTGTTTAGTCTATTCTGCTCTGGGGTAAACATTTATGCGGGTAGCTTTACCTCATGTTAGTTATCCGCGTATGAAAAAGCCAGCGTCAAGTCCCCGTTTATTATATGGTATTATTGCTTTTCTATCATTCATCGGAGTTGTTATCGTAGTACGCCGCATGCTGACCTTAATACATGTGCTGATCAATGGCTATCAGCCGCCCGCAGTTAATAACAACTTTACGCAAATGGATGATATTTTTGCACATTATCCTTTATTGATCCTTGTTCATATTATCCCCGGTCTTATTTTTGTGCTTACCGGGCCATTTCAATTCATCCAAAGCGTACGAACCCGTTACCCCCGCTGGCACCGGTTGAGCGGGCGATTATTTTTGATAGGTGGCATAGTGAAAGGTATAACCGCGTTGGTCATGAGTTTTGCCGTACCGGCTATAGGCGGTGCAAACCAGGTCGCGGCGACGGTATTGTTTTCACTGTTCTTTCTGTATGCTTTGTTCAAGACCTTTCAGCAGGTGCGACAGCATAAACTTTTGCAACACCGGGAGTGGGCCATCAGGGCTTATGCTATTGGAATGGCTATAACTACCATCCGGATAATTAACGGGATATTTTTCGCCACCAGTCGTTTTACCGGCTTAACGCCCAAAGAGTTTTTTGGTATCGGGTTTTGGATAGGCTTTGTGCTACACCTCATTGCAGCCGAATACTGGATAGGCAGAAGTCGCCTGGGAAAAACTAAAAGCACTGTAAATGCGCTAACTAATGATCCCTTTATTAAATTTATGCATCAATAAGCACGTCGTGGTGTTTATTCAATCAAATGAAAGTAGCTATTAAAGTACGGTATATTACTATTACGCTCCATGTACTTATCTGGAGCGCCATACTGTTGCTACCCTATTTTGTTTCTACAGCAGCTAGTGGGTATGCAATTGGCTCGATACCGGGCCTGTTCTTTACAGAAGCGGGGATTATTCACCTGGCTATTTTTTATATCAATGCTTTATACTTATACCCCTGGTTTTACAACAGGCGCTTTTGGTTATTATACATTATCAGCTCTGTACTGCTCATCTTTGGGTCGTTTTGGTTAAAACACCACATCATGGTGGGATGGTTCTCGGAGTTGCCAAAGGACCCATCCATTTATAAATTTGTTTTCCCACCCTCTATCGTTGTTTTTATCATCAGCCTTATCTATTGCAGAATTGTTGATAGCATCCGTACCGAACGGGAGCAAAAGGAAAAACAGGCCACGCAACTGCTAACCGAACTCAAGTTTCTTCGATCGCAGATCAGTCCGCATTTTTTATTTAATGTGTTGACTAACCTGGTATCGCTGGCCCGTAAAAAGTCAGACAAGCTGGAGCAATCGCTCATTATGCTGTCGGATCTGATGCGTTATATGCTGTATGATGCCCAGGGTAAAAAGGTAGCGCTCCAAAAAGAAATAGAATATCTGAGCAGCTATATCGAGTTGCAAAAGCTCCGTTTCGGGAACGATGTACAGGTAAACAGCCGGATTGAACTGGATAAAGAAGATGATCTGTATACCATTGAACCTATGCTGCTGATACCCTTTGTGGAGAATGCTTTTAAACACGGTGTTGGCTATAACGAACAACCACAGATAGATATTGAACTGTCCGTATATCGTGGCCTGATGATATTTGAGGTACGCAATAAATTTGAAGATGAGCCCGTAACCTCCAAAGATGAAAACTCGGGTATAGGTTTGGCCAACGTGCGATCGCGGTTAAATTTGTTGTATAAAGATAATTATACCTTAGCTATCAATAATAGCGACGATCTTTTTCATATTACCTTAACTTTGAAGTTAGTATGATGCGCTGTATTATTGTTGATGATGAACAATTGGTTCGGGAACTGCTGGAAGACAACATCGGTCAGATACCTTTTTTGCAACTGGTTAAAACCTGTAAAAATCCGCTGGAAGCTATCGAGATACTACAAACAGAGCAAATTGACCTCATATTCCTGGATATACAAATGCCGCGCTTAAACGGATTGCAATTCCTCCAAACGCTCAACAATCCACCACTGGTGATCCTGGTTACCGCATACGAAAAATACGCGCTGGAAGGCTTTGACCTCAATGTAGTTGATTATGTGCTGAAGCCTTTTAGTTTCGAACGTTTCCTGAAAGCCTGCAATCGGGCAAATGATCTGTTTAAATTGCAACAAAGCAGCAAGGCGATTGCTACTGACGTTCCGGAGGACTTTTTTGTTAATGTGGAATATACCCTGGTGAAAATTGTAGTAGCCGATATTGATTACATTGAAGGGTTGAAAGATTATATCAAGATTCATCTGTCATCATCAACTAAGCCGGTGCTTACCCGCATGACCATCAAGGCTATTGAAGAAAAGCTCCCGCCGCCGGCATTCATACGTACCCATAAATCATTCCTGGTAGCGGCTAATAAAATCACCACAGTAAAACGCGATTTTGTTTATATAGGCTCGAAAGAGGTGCCTGTGAGCGAATCCTATAAAGAAAATATTACCAGGATACTAAACAGGCCGGAGCATTAATTTATCCAGAATCCTGGCTTTCGTCGCTACACTTTCCCCGCTCGTCTACTCTCCAAAAAAGATAACACAAGGCACTATAGTTTTGATCATCAATAGGTTCAAAACTAAGGGTCATGAAAACTCATATCATTAAATATATAGTAGTTGCCTTCCTGTTTTTACTGGCGCCGCGATTTGCTTTTTCGCAACATCGTATTTCAGGAACGGTAAAAAATACTAACGGCGAGGCTATTCCTTTTGCCAGCATATCACTAAAAGCAACAGCTGGGGGAACTAAAACCGACACCGCCGGCATCTTCAATTTACCCACTAATGCAAAAGGGAAGCAATTGTTGGTGGTAACCTCAGTTGGCTATAAATCATTCAAAAAAGAAGTCACCCTTGCCGATTCATCCATCTACCTGGATATTGTTCTTTTACAATCAGATACCCAATCGCTCCATGAGGTCATTATCAGCGCCGGTTCATTTGAAGCAAGCGACAAAGCAAAGGGTGCATCGCTCACCGCTATTGATGCGTTTACCGTTGCCGGTAGTAATGCCGATGTTGCCCTGGCGCTTAGGTCATTGCCCGGTTCGCAACAAATAGGCGAGGCAGATGGCTTGTTTGTACGTGGCGGTACCGGCGATGAAACCAAACAATTTATTGACGGTACACTGGTTAAAAAACCTAATTATCCTGCGGTGCCTGGTTTACAACAGTACGCCCGGGTAAACCCCATATTGTTTAATGGCATCCTGTTCAGTACCGGGGGATATTCGGCATTATACGGTCAGGCCATGAGCAGTGCCCTGATCCTGGAAAGTGTCGACCTGCCCGCTAAATCTTCGGCCTATTTCTCTGTTTTTACTGCCAACATGGGTGCAGGGATACAGGAACTGGCTAAAAATAAGAAGAGCAGTTATGGTGTCACTTTAAGATATAGCAACCAGACCTGGTATAACGCTATTATACCCCAACGCATCAATTATTTCAGCGGACCGGAGTACCTGGAAGGAGATGCCAATTTTAGGATAAAAACCGGCAAAACCGGTATGCTGAAGTTTTATACTAACTGGAATACCAGCAATGTGGGGATGCGCAATCCTGATATTGACAGCACCGTTTTACGCTCCGCTTATCAGGTAAAAGGTATGAACAGCTATAACAATTTGAGCTATCGCGATTATCTGAATGATGATTGGAAGCTTGACGCAGGTCTGGCTTATAGTTATAGCCGGGTGAACACCATACAAACCCTAACCGGTGATGATGGACAAACCATTAACCTGCCTAATTACCCTTTTAACGAAAAAAACAACCATCGTATCATCAACAATGATTTTGCGCAGGCGAGGATAGTATTTACCCGTATGTTCCCGCATAACCAGGCAATCCGGTTTGGTGCAGAGCACTTTTATTCGCATGATCATGGTATGTCAAACGATAGCACCATCGCCCTTACGGATAATTTAACAGCAGATTTTTTCGAGGGCGATATTTACCTGGCTAATGATTTAGCTGCTAAAATAGGTGTGCGTACAGAACACTCCTCATTATTAAACAAATGGGTTATCGCACCAAGGGCAAGTCTGGCTTATCGCTTAAACGATGGGGGACAATTTAACTTTGCCTATGGTATTTTTTACCAGGAACCACAGAATGATTTTCTGTATCAAACCACTGATCTTAATTTTTCAAGTGCCACCCACTATGTATTGAACTATACCAAAAAGGCGCATAACCGTTTTTTCAGGATCGAGGCTTATTACAAACAGTATAAGGATCTGATCAAAACGGAGCCGGTTATCAGTAATAATGGCAAAGGGTACGCCCGGGGTATTGAACTGTTTTTCAGAGATAAAAAAACCTTCAAAAACCTCGATTACTGGATCTCCTATACCTACCTGAATACCAAACGTGATTTTTTAGATTATCCGGACGAGATACGGCCAACTTTTGCTACACCACACACCGCCACTATCGCCATAAAAAAGAACTTTCAGGACATTAATACCTATGTAAATATTTCCTATGCCTTTGCTACCGGCAGACCTTATTATAACATCAGGTACGATAATGTCATTAACGTATCCAGAATCTATGACCAGGGCACCACTAAAAACTATAGTGTGCTGAACCTGCAGGTGGCTCATCTGATGTCCTTGTTCAAAAGCTGGAAACAGAAACCGTTTTCAGGTTTTAGCGTGGGTGTTAATAATTTACTGGGCTCCAACCAGCTATTTGGTTATAACTACAGTGCTAACGGCGATATCAAAATGCCTTTAACCTTACCTGCACGCCGGTATTATTACGCTGGGTTCTTTATGAGCTTCGGTATTAACCGCACCAGCGATATTCTCGATAATAACAATAATTAAAACCATATAAAATCAATCAACATGAAAAAGTTAATCATTTCGGGTTTGGCCATATGGCTGTTCTGTTTATCAGTATCGGCCCAGCAAACCAATTTACAAAGCGCCGTTACCAAATTAGATAAGGCCAAAACGGTTAAAGAGTATGCCGCAATTGAGCAGGACTTTGTAAAGATAGCGGGCTCACAGCCCAAAGACTGGCTGCCCAACTATTACGCGGCTTATTGTAACGCAAGGATAGGTTTCCTGTTGCAGGATGATGGCGAATCTATAGAAGCGTACAGTAACCGGGGCGAAACACAGGCTAAAAGGGCAGAATCATTGCTGAATAAGGTTAATCAAAAAACGGAACTGGCAGAGGTGTATACCGTGCTTAGTATGATTAACCAGAGCAAGGTGTTCATTAACATGATGACCTATGGACCTAAATACGGTCCGCTTGCCCAGCAGTACCTGAACCAGGCCAAACAGTTAAACCCCAATAATCCCAGGACTATTTACCTGGCGGCTTGGTTTAAATATAATACCCCAAAAATGTGGGGTGGCGATAAGGATCTGGCCAAACAACTGGCCTCGCAAAGTCTTAAAATGCTTGAAAATACAGATACCAGTGTAAATCCTCATTGGGGTAAAGCCGAAGATCAGGAACTTTTAAGTAAATACAAATAAGCGTTCACCATTAAATTTACGATCATGGGATTTGGAATCATCATCATACGGATATTGTTTATTACCTGTATGGTATTTATCATCGGTTATGTTTTTGGTGGGTTTTCAAAAAAGCCCGCTTTAACCATCATTACAAAGGTGGCCGCTATTTTGGTTATTGTACTCTTTATTGCTACTAATATGTTGTTTATGATAAACAGATTTGAGTATTTCGGAGGTAAAGATCACTGGCAGTGGTGCGACACTGTTTATAACCATAATGGACATCCTTAATATAAGGCAACTTCTTCATAACAAGTTAATACAGGGTATTGTTAGTGTTTAGGCATTAACAATGCCCTTTTTGTTTTTTATGAAACATTAAGGGTGTTTTATTTATTATTATATAATAATGATTTGTCTGAATAATAATATGAAAAAAGATACAGTAGAACTAACCAGGAATGCTAAAGAAGTGGTACTGGCTTTCATAGATGCGATGAATAAAGAGGATTTTGCCACTGCCCGCAAATATTTAACAACAGATATGACCTTTAAAGGTGTACTGGGTTCGCGTGATGGGGCGGAGGCATATATGAACGATATGGAGAAGATGAAATTTAAATACGATCTGAAAAAGACCATTGCTGAAGGAGATGATGTGTGTTTGTTTTATGATATTGATATGGGGAGCGTTACCATATTCGGTTGTGGGTGGTACCAGGTCAAAGGCGATAAAATAAGTTCCTTTAGGGTAATATTTGATCCACGACCTGTTTTAGATCAATCAAACAAAAATTAAAATAATTCATCGAACCTATACCTTATCAATTATTTATCACAAAAGCTTAACGGATGAAGAACGTATTAGTGACAGGGGGTACAGGCCTGCTGGGAAAAGAAGTTGTAGATCAGTTACTATCCATTAATTATGGAGTTACTGTATTAAGCTCAAAGAAAAATGCTACCGTGCCTGCTGGTGTACAGCTTATAAAAGGCGATCTGGCATCAAACAGGGGCTTGCAGGAGGCAACTGAAAATGCCGATATCATCATTCATTGTGCAAGCAATCCGAAAGACACACAGAGCGTTGACATTAAGGGGACACAAAATTTACTTGATGCAGTAAATAAAGATAAGACCCTGCATTTTATTTATATCTCTATTATTAATGTTGATAAAAGCAATTATGCTTATTATCAAACCAAAATAAGGGTTGAACAAATGATAGCGGCCAGCGGTATTCCGTTTTCTGTTTTACGCACTACCCAGTTTCATAACTATGTACTCTCTATTTTAAAAACATTTGATAAAAAAAATGGTACACTGGCCATTCCCGATGGTATGCATTTTCAATCTATCGAAGTAAAGGAGGCAGCAACCTTGCTGGTTGATTTAGCTCAGAGAGAACCTGTAGGCTTGGTTCGTGGAGTAGGGGGGCCTGAACTACTTAAATTTGAGGAAATGGTAAAAACATATCTCCATGTGCTAAGCCGGACAGATGAACTAAATGTACGACCGCTTCAGAGCGAAGAATATGATCGTTATCGTTCTGAAAATAATATCTGGCCAACCAATAGCTATGGACGGGTGACATGGGAGGCTTTTTTACGGCATGACCTGGCGAGTTGATATGATTTGGAGATGCTGATACCTGTTTAATTAAATTTTAGCCAATGCTTGCTGAAGATCCTGAATCAAATACGCAGTATCTTCTAAGCCAACATACATTCTGACCAATTGAAGTCGCTCATCTGTTGCTGTGTACTCCTGCTCCGAAATGGATGCGATCGACGGTAGTATCAAACTTTCGTGCCCACCCCAGGAAACAGCCAGTAATATGTGCTGCAGATTATTACAAAATGCTTCTATTTTTTTAAACGAAGAATTTTTTAATGTGAAGCTGAATAACCCGCCGCAGCCTTGCATTTGTTCATGCGCCAATTGTGTTTGTTTAAAACCCGCGCTGAAAGGCCATATCACTTGTTGTATGTGCTCATGATCTTGCAGCCATTTGGTGATAACTCCGGTACTTTCAAAGCTGCGTTGTAAACGCAAAGGTAAAGTTCTTAATCCTCTTAGCAGTAACCATGCAGAATGTGGTGAAATGGCAGGACCCAGGTTCATGAATTCATGATCAAATATCTGCCTGATCAGTTCTTTGCTACCGGTAAGCACACCCGCTACAACGTCTGAATGGCCGCCGATATACTTAGTGGCTGATTGAGCTACCAGGTCGATACCCATATTGATAGGTTGCTGATATATAGGGCTGCAGTAACTATTATCGATCATGGTTACAATTCCACGTGATCTGGCAAACCTGGCGATCCTTTTGATGTCCTGTAACTCATAACTAAAAGTATTAGGGCTTTCTAAAAATATCAAACGGGTTTGGGTAGTAACCGCGGCTTCAAAATTGTCATAAACGGTGCCATCAACAAAAGTGGTGTTTATGCCAAATTTGGGTAAAAACTCCTTGAAAAGCTTTATGGTCCAGCTATACGGATTCTCTACGGCAACAATATGGTCCCCGGATTGCAGCAGCGAGAGTAAGGGAACGCTTATGGCTCCAATACCACTGCTAAATACCAAGGCATCGTCTGCTCCGTCAAGGGCAGCCAGTTTTTTTCTTAATATACTCAATGTTGGGTTTTGCCCTCTGGAATATAAATTAGTGTCAAATTCATCGGCCATGGCCTGTCTCAGGTCTGTTACCGTATTAAAAGTGAAATTGCTTGATTGTATGATGGGAGGCGAAACCGCGTTGAAGTAATTTTCTCTTTCTTCTCCCAATTCATTTAATATAAATGAAAGCTCCATAGTTAAGGTATTATAATGGTGTTCTGGCTATTTTTAGTAATAAAGTATATAACAAGACCGGTAACAAATGCGCCAAGGCATATCAACGCGGCCAAAGGGTTTTCAATAAAGATGCTTATGGTAACAAACCAATAAGCAACAATAAAAATAATAGGGATAGCAGGGTACCATTTCATCGTATAAATACCTGTTCCGTCAAGATGTTTAGTTTTTTTTCTTAAAATAAAAATGGTAACTGCCGCGGTGGAAAGTCCGATGGTATCAAAAAACATAACATAGCTAAGTATCTTTTGAAACGAGCTTATAAAAAATAGTATAAGGAGCACTGCCGTTACAAAAAAGCTCAAGCCAAATTCCTGTACCTGGGTTTTTTGATTAACACGCTTAAAGCGACGGGGCAAGATCCCATCTTCGGCCATGGCATAATAAACTCTTGGATTGGCCATAATATTAACATTGATAAACGCGAGTACCGAAACAAACATCAGCAATGAAATGATCTTATAGCCAACCGCGCCAAAAATAGCCCCCGCCAGGGTAGCAGCCAGTGCGGTTTTATGTTGCAAGCCTTTGATACCCAGTACCGAATAATAAGCAAAGTTAATTAGCAGGTATAGAAATATAACTGTTATCATCCCCGTAAAAATTGCTTTGGGGATGTTGGTCTTGGCATTAATGATGTCCCCGCCAAAATTGATAGTTTGTTGATAACCACCATAGGTGAAGAACACGGCAACCAGACTTATCCCAAATGCGCTCAAATTATATTTATTATCGTCAGGTGGTACAATAACTTTATAATCACCGGGTGTTATATGACTTTTAAAAACCGCCGTACAAAGAATAAGGATCATGCTTATTTTAAATATGGTCAATACATTTTGGGTTCGCGCACTCATTTTGATTCCCAAAAAGTTAATGATATACAAAATAAGAACTGATGTAATGGTCATGATCTTAATACCCAAATCGTTTTGCAGGCTTGCGGGCATAATTACCGGGTTAATATACTCCGCGCCTATAAGTGCCACAGCAGCCACCGAAGCCGCATTGCTGATCACCAATATCCAGTTGATCATAAAAGCGAATGCTGGATGAAAGCAGTACGAAAAAACCTTATAAAAGCCACCGGTAGTTGGATAGCGTGCCCCTATTTCGGCAAAAGTAAGGGCACCGCATAAGCTAACAGCTCCTCCAAAAAACCAGGCGCCAAAATACAGGAACGGATTACTTGAACTAATTGCTACTTCACCAGGTGTTGCAAAAATACCCATCCCTATTACCAGGCTGATAACGATCATGGAAAGATCAAAGCGGGTTAGTTTGGGCGTAATGCTCATATCGGTTTTTGTATATCAATGTTTAATAGTAAAGGGATGTTAATTTAAAATGGTAATTTAAGCATATTTAGTAATTATATTTATATTACTAAAAGGTTTTACTAACCCCCAGTAACCATTATATTATTTATAGAAAAAGAACGTTTATGGTAATGCCATTTAAATCGCTGTAATAAAACACTAAGTGTAGCAGCATTGTTATAAATTTATATTTTTGATAAATAAGGTATTTGCCTAATTTGTTGCTATTAATACAATAAACCTGGAAATCACAAGAGACTCACGCATAATGATAAATAAAAAAATATCCATAAAAGATATCGCAAAGCTTACCAATACATCCATTACAACGGTGTCATTTGTTTTAAACGGCAAGGGCCGTATTAGTAAAGAGATAACCAAAAAAATATTGGATGTAGCTGCCAAAAATGGATATGAGCCAAACCGGATGGCAGTAGGGCTTCGTACCGGTGTTTCAAAAGTTATAGGCTTGATAGTTGAAACTATCGGAGGCCCGTTTTTTGGAGCGATGGCCAAAGTGATAGAAGAAGAAGCAGAAAAAGAGGGATACAGAATTATTTATTGCAGCACTAACAATAATATCCAGAAAGGAAAGGATGTGATCAGAATGCTTTCTCAGCAATTGGTTGACGGCTATATCGTCACACCTATGAAAGGGCTTGAGAAAGATATTCAAAACCTGGTAGCTAATGAAAAACCTGTAGTATTAATAGATGGTTATTTCCCTGGTTTGGATATCCCCCATGTATTGGTTGATAATCATGGCAGCGCTTTTAATGCGGTTGACCATCTTTTAAAGTCCGGATATAAAAAGATAGGTTTGATAACTGCTGATCTGGACCTGATTCAATTACAGGATCGCACCCGGGGATACAAGGATGCTTTAAAAATTAACGACATAAAGGAAGACAAAAGGTTAATATTTAAATTACCCTTTGACACCGATAAGGATAAAGCCATAAACGCTATAAAAGCCTTTATAAAACAGCAGAAGCAGATGGATGCTGTATTTTTTACTACAAACTATTTAGGTACGATGGGGTTGGAAAGCATCAGGCAGCTTGAGTTGAATATTCCCAAAGACTTAGCTATGATCAGTTTTGATGATAATGAAATATTTAGCTTGTACCCTCCAGGAATTACAACTATACAACAACCTACCTATGAGATAGCAAAATCGGCTATTGATCTTTTACTGGCACAGATAGGAGGGAACAAGGGGAATAATTCGAAAGTTAAGCACCAGATACCGTCTAAACTTATTGAACGAGGGTCGACACCTATAAAAATTGCCACTAGTATTGAGGGTAATTAATTAAGTTTTGCTTATTTAGGCAAGGTTTTATAATAATTTTCTTCAAATGTCACCTTAATCTATAAAAATAGAGCTATATGGTTGTATTAAATAGTAAATTTCAGAAAAAGATGAAAATATAAATATTTAATTGTCAATAATTGTTTAATTATTGCATTTTTTATTCTTAAATTTTATTTTATTGTTAAATCATCAATTAATTAAATAGATTATTGATGATTTTCTTATTTAAGACGAATTGTTTTGTGATTATTTAAAAATAATTTGAAAAATTATTTGGTAAAACGTTTTATTTTTTTAGATTTGATAAAACGTTTTATTTAATTACCTGATAATGCTTTTATCCGGTTGCTAAGCAAAACGCACTGATTAACTATTAACTACTTATTGTTTGAAATGAAACGACTTTACTTAAGTTTGTTATTTGCTTCTTTTGGGCTATTTTCAAGCTACGGGCAGCAGGCTCCAATAACTTTCGGGTTAGGGAGGCCCCTTGAATTAAACAAGAATACCGGTATCTCAGGCTCACCATATTTACTACCCGATTTTCAAAAAAGTGAACTGGTAACTCCGGGAGGCCGGTCTGTAAACACGGTACAACTTCGCTATAATATATATAATCAAACAATAGAATGCTCAATCGATCAACAGATATATAATATCAGCGATTCTGTTACACGTTTCCGTTTTGTAGAAACACCTGAGTATCCCAATACATTTATCAGGATAAAATCTCCCCAAGTAAAAAGTTCCCAGGGACAGTTTTTTGAAATTGTATATCAAGGCAAAATAAGCCTGGTTAAGAAAATTGAGGTAAGCATATCTTCTAATGAGGATTGGTATACGAAAAAAACAATCAAAAAATTTGTTGTTAAAACTGAATATTACTCATTCGCTAATAATGAGTTATCCAAACTGGGTACAAATAAAAAAAGTGTTTTGAATGCTTTAGGAAATAATACACGTGCAAAGAGTTATATGGATACTAATGATGTTGATCTTTTATCAGATAGTTCATTAGAAAAACTGTTTCAGTATCTCAATTAAAAATTAGGCTTATTTGAGATAGTCTACTTTAAAAAAATCATGGTAATGAGTTATTAAGCCACAATCTTGTTGGCATGGGATGCTTTTTGCCAAATTGATAAAACGTTTTACTTATTTTTTAACCATTGAATCAGAAAGGAGGAAGTACATGATTTGATCACTTTTCTTACATAATTAACCAAACAATAATTAAATGGAATTAAAACTTTATAATAATGAATAAATTTTTACAAAGGTGTTTATGGCTTTTGATGTTTGCGGCAACAAGTGCAAGCGCGCAAATGCTTAAGATAACAGGTAAGGTAACCGACAAGGCAGATAATTCTCCGTTACCTGGTGTTAGTGTGGTTGTTAAAGGTACAACTACAGGTACCATGACCAGTGGTAATGGCGATTTTACCATCATGGTGCCTAATAAAAACAGTATATTATCTTTCAGCTTTATTGGGTACATTAAAAAAGAGGCTCCTATAGCAGCAAACGGATCTGTAATTGTATCCTTAGAGTCAGACAGCCGGCAGCTACAAGAGGTAACTATTACAACGGCTTTGGGTATTAAACGTAAAGCCAAAGAATTGGGTTATGCAACTCAATCAGTAAGCAGCAAAGATCTTACCAGGAGTAAACCTACAAACCTTGCGGCAGGCTTATCAGGCAAAGTTGCAGGTTTGCAAATTAACCAGGCTAATAATCAGATAGATGCCGGTGATCAGATACGTGTAGTATTACGCGGTAACCGCTCATTTGTTGGTAATAATCAGGCCTTACTGGTTGTGGACGGCGTAACAACCTCATTAAGTTATTTGAATTCTATCAATCCCAATGATGTTGAAAGCGTGAACGTGTTAAAGGGGGCTAATGCAGCCGCGCTTTACGGTTCTGAAGCATCAAATGGTGTGATCATTGTAACTACAAAAAAAGGGCAATCTGAAGGAGGAGGAACAATTACCTATACCAATACTACCATGCTTAACAGGTTATCTTATTTCCCTAAGCTGCAAAATCAGTTTGGCGGAGGTACAGATCAGGATGCGTTTGGTTTTCCTCAATTTACACCGTTTGAAAACCAAAACTACGGTGACAGGTATGATGGAAGTATAAGACCGCTTGGACGTACTTTACCTGATGGTAGCATACAAAAGGTTGTTTATTCGGACAGGGCAAATGAAAAGAAAGATTTTTTTGATACTGGTCTTGACGAGCAGAATGATCTTACTTACTCCAGCGGTGATGAAAAAGGGTCAGTTTTTATAAATGCCCAGCGCCTTGACAGTAAAGGCACAACACCTGGTGATAAGGCCAACAGAACGGCTTTTCGTATTAATGGTACCCGTAACTTCCGGAATTTTACGGCTAATTATTCTATTGATTATACCCAAAGGAATTATGATAAATCATACAATCAGGTTTATAACAACGTAATTAACACGCCTTCCGAGATCCCTTTAACACAGTATAGCGATCTTAATTCGTTATATGGCAATCCTAATAATTATTATAACGATTATTATCAGAGTCCATACTTTGGTTTGCAGGATCAACGTCAAACAGAACGTAAAGATGCCTTACTGGGTAATTTATCTATTGGTTATAAAGCTACCGACTGGTTAAGTTTCTTAGTGCGTGGCGGTATTAGTACTTCTACTATAGTGGGTAAATACACACAGGCGGCTTTTAACTATTCTGATTTTGCTAAGGCAAGCGGAAAATCAATAGCTACCAATAATATTCAGGCTTCTGAAAGTGATTACGATCAGTTTAATAGTCGGTATAATGGCGATTTCCTGGCAACTTTTGATAAGAAGCTGAGTGAGGATTTTAACCTGAAATTTATAGCCGGTGCTCAAATAACAGATAAATCTCAACAAAACATTAGCGTTGGCGCGAGTTCGCTTGTAATACCAGATCTGTTTAATGTGAGTAACGTATCGGGTGTGCCAGGTGCGTCTGAAAACGTTTCCCATGATCGTCAGTTTGGTGTTTTCGGCGATTTAACTGTTGGTTATAAAGACTATTTATTTTTACATGCTTCAGGTCGTAGGGATATAGATTCAAGATTAGCAAAAAATAACCGGGCCTTCTTTTATCCGGCGGTAGATGCTTCTTTTATTTTTACGGATGCAATCCCGGCCCTTAAAGATAATCCTATATTATCATCAGGTAAACTAAGAGCCGGTATATCAAAGGTTTATACAGTACAGGTTGGTGCGTATGCACTCCAGTCAACTTTTGGCACAGGAGGCGGGTTCCCCTATGGTAGTACTGCAGGTTTTACAGTAGGGGATGTGGTTTATGACCCTAATTTGAAACCAGAGCAAACCGTATCAAAAGAAATTGGACTTGATTTAGGTTTCTTTAACAACCGGATAAGTTTAGAGACTTCCGTTTATCATGAAGTAACTAAAAATCAAGAAATTACTACAGGTATAAATATTTCAAATGCTACAGGTTTTGGCGCAGCCGTAATTAATACCGGTAGTGGTGTTAATAAAGGTTACGAGATAACGCTTGCTGCTTCACCGGTGTTATCGCTGCATAATGGATTTACCTGGAATATCAGTATCAACTTCTCACATAATCAAAATAAAGCTACCTCTTTATACCAGGGGCTTAATCAGTTAAGTATTGGCAGTAGCAACTATATAGTAGTTGGGAAATCGTACCCTCAATTGATCGGGTCTGATTACAACAGAGATAAGGAGGGGCATGTTATTGTAAATGCCACAACAGGTTTACCTACGGTGAACAATACCCTGGTTGATTTTGGACAAACCAATCCCAAGAATATTTTAGGTGCTACCACCAGCTTTTCATTCAAGCACTTTACCCTTTCCGGAACTGCTGAATACCGGGGTGGAGCTGTGGTGTATAATGGATTTGCAAGTACACTTGATTTCTCGGGTATTAGCTATACATCTGCCGAAGGTGGAAGGGAGCGTTTTGTATATCCTAACTCAGTAATTGAAACTTCGCCGGGTGTATATCAAAAAAACACCAATATTACTACTAATACAGGGGGAGGCGGTTTCTGGGCCGATGGTATTCGTGATAACGTAATGTCAAATTATGTGGTAAGCGCCGATTATTTAAAAATAAGAGAGCTTTCACTAGCTTACGAAGTACCTGAAGCTTTCCTGAAAAGGATCAAGTTTATAAAAAAAGCAAGTATTGCTTTAGTTGGCAGAAACTTATTCATGTTCAGACCTAAATCAAATATTTATACCGATCCGGAAATTAATATAGGTACCGATAACCCGCAAGGTTATAACAACCTGAACCAAACTCCGCCAACGCGTATCTATGGTTTTACCGCAAGCATCGGAATATAATTTAACACAGAAAAGATGAAAAGAATATTTACAGTGGCACTTGTTGCTCTTGCATTAAGTGCTTGCAAAAAAGGGTATTTTGATATCAACAATAACCCAAATAGTTCCACAAATGCCTATCCTGGTTTGGTATTAACCAATGCGTTAAATACTACCGCCAGAAATACAACAGGGTCATTTGAGTTTTACCGTTTTGCATCTCCGTGGATTGGTTATTGGAATTTTAGCGGTGCCTATTCGGGTTTCCTGGAAGAACGTAGTTATAACATTACTTCGAACTATGGCGGAGCCACAGCCACCTGGCCCAACTTATATAATAACCTGGAGGATTATTATTATCTGGAACAGCAGGGTCAAACGCTTGCAAAACCTTATTTTGTTGCTTTTGCAAAAACCATGAAAGCCTATGACTTTCAGTATCTGGTTGATTTTTATGGTAATATCCCGTATTCACAAGCTTTGCAATCAACAAAATTTATCCGTCCTAAATATGACAAGGATATAGCTATTTATGAAGATCTGGCTAACCAGTTAGATTCTGCAGCTACTATATTTAAGGCAAACGCGGGTAAAGTAGCCAATAGTGATATTGTATATGATATTATGTATAAAGGCGATCTTACTAAATGGGGAAAGCTGGCTAATACACTTAAATTACGATTGCTGTTGCGCCAATCCGAAATACCAGGCAGGACAGATTATATCAAGACACAGATAGCCAAGATCACCGCTAACGGATTAGGTTACCTGGGTGCCGGCGAAACCGCTAATATTCAGCCTGGCTATCTTAATAGTGATGGCAAACAGAATCCGTTTTATGCATCGTTTGGCTATACCGCAGCTGCATCTAAAACTTTACAGTTTGGTCACCAGGAGTATTTAGCGGCTAAGTATTCATTAGATTTTTACCAAAATAATAACGATCCCCGGTTAACAAGATTTTATACAACCATTAACGAAGGTGCCGGAACAACATATGTTGGACACCCATTTGGGCCAACGGCCACCACTGCCGAAAAACCAGACCAGATATCGGCTATTGGCCCGGGTTTGGTTAGCTTTCCGGATGATGCGAGTAAAGCGCAACCGCTCATGACTGATTTTGAAAGCTTGTTTTTACAGGCCGAGGCTGCTCAGCGTGGTTTAATAAGCGGAGATGCCAGGGCATTTTATCAAGCCGCTATCACTCAGTCATTTCTCGCTCTTGATCTGACATCGGCCGAAGCTGCTACCTATTATAGTACACAACCAGTTGCCAACTGGGATGATGCAGTCAATAATGGATCAGATGTAAGTGCAGAAGGTACCAGTTATGATAAAAAACTTATCCTGATCATTAAGCAAAAATGGTCGTCATTAAATGGATTTAATGACATAGAAGCCTGGTGCGATTACAGACGCCTTGGTTTGCCAGCTGATATTCCAGTTTCAAATAACCCGGCAGCTACCACCAGAAGGATACCTGTAAGAATGCCATACCCACAAAGCGAGTATAATTACAATCCTGACAATGTAGGGGCCGAAGGTACTATCAGTCAGTTTACGTCAAAGGTTTTCTGGGATGTTAAAGATGTGCCAATTGCTAAGAATTGAAAAATTTAAACGAATGAAGATGAAAAAGAAAGATATATTAAAGTGTTTAATCCCACTTTTGTTTGCAGCGATATTATCATCCTGCAAAGACACCATTCCACAACCAGATTTCACAAAGGATATTCCTATTGTTGAATTACCGGTGGCCAGTTTAGCAGGTAATGGAGGAGGCAATTCAATGGCAATTAGTTTTGCTATCCAGGCAACGCCTTCAGATTATTTTATCTATGTAAACTATGCTGCTCCAAATGCCAATTCAACCGATCTGGCAGTTACATTAGCTGTTGATACCGCGGTTTTAGGTAAATATAACCGCACAAATGGAACAAGCTATGATTTACTTCCGGCCCAGGATTATAGTTTATCAACAAAAATAACTATTCCTAAAGGCCAGCGTAAGGTGGAGTATCATATTAAATTTAATACAGCACTGATCGATCCTACAGCTAAATATGCTTTGCCGTTAAAAATCATCGATGCTTCGGGAGTGGTAATAAGTGGCAATTTTGGTACCCTCAATTTGTTAGTAGGTATTAAGAACGCTTATGATGCAGATTACAGTACCACTGGATACCTGTTTCACCCAAGCGCTCCACGTGCCCTTAAAGATACCAAGCATCTTTCAACTTTGGGCTTAAATACTTGTAGCGCGGGTTTAGGCGATTTGTACGGAAGCAATTATTACTTCCAGTTTGATGTGGATGGATCTACACTTAAAAACTGGGTAGCAGTCGGAGCAACACCTGCAGCGCCGGCATCTGGATTTATGACTGCTGATAGCCCGGGTGCCGCTGATTATTCAAGCGCCGCGCCAAACGCGCCTGGAACAAGTCCATGGACATCGGCTACCTACAATAATACCTATGATGCAACCACCAAAACGTTTTATATGCACTACGGTTATAACGGTAGTGCTCCAAACAATTTTACCCGTCAGATTTATGAAAAATGGGTAAGAAATTAAATTGATTGAAATTTAAGGAGTTATCTGGTAATTCAGATAACTCCTTAATTTATAATGATATATGAAATACACTCTGCTTTTTGTTTCGGTTTGT
Source organism: Mucilaginibacter sp. BGA-UO-ETr-C110 (assembly GCF_059567985.1). Lineage (NCBI taxonomy): Bacteria > Pseudomonadati > Bacteroidota > Sphingobacteriia > Sphingobacteriales > Sphingobacteriaceae > Mucilaginibacter > Mucilaginibacter sp. BGA-UO-ETr-C110. Next base: position 3,547,592 of record NZ_JCAQPB010000002.1, on the reverse strand, counting down.
TTAATGCTGTGTACGGCTTGTGTTCGTACAAGCACAGTAACTAAAGTTATATTGAATCTTAAAGCAGGTTTGAACGAAAAGGTTTATATAGAAAAAATAGCTTTTAATAGCGAGAAGCAGGTTATTATCGATTCGGCTACGGTAACGGATAATCATCACAGCTTGATTCTGCATGTGCCAACAAATGAAGAAAGGCTGTACAGGATGCGATTTACTAATAGTAATATGCGTATCCTTTTTGTTAATGATGTAAAAAAGCTTACGATTACTGCCAGTTGGTTCAATAATAAATATGCAGTTTCTGGATCACCGGTTACAGCCAGGTTACAGGAGCATGAAGAACAGCAATTACAAATCGCGGCTGATATAAGACAAGAGTGGGAAAAAGAGAAAACAACAGATCGGGGAAATAATAGTAATGAGCTACCGGATTATTTAAAAAATAAACTTACTAACCAGGCTAAACAGCAAATGAATTATGCTGATACCGTGAACGATCCTGTTTTATTCATGTCAGCTTATAATAGTCTCGATTTTGGAAATGATCATACAAAACTTAAAAAATTCATTCTTCGGGCTTCCAAGCGGTTTCCTAATTATCAGCCTGTTCAGGTGCTCAAAAAGGAGGTGCTGAATTTTTTGAGCATTTATGAAAATCAGTTCAAGGTAAATGATCAGCTGCCGGAGCTAACTTTAACTGATACTTCCGGAAATGGGTTTTCCACTGCTTCTTTAAAGGGCAGGTATTATTTGATCAATTTTTGGTCAACCTATTGTTCGGAATGTTTTGTTTTTAATGATGCGGTTAAAAGACTTAGGCAGAAAGTGCCCCCGGAAAAAATTGAGATCGTGAGCGTCGCTATTGATGATCAAAAAGAGCTATGGGAAAGTATAATAAAAAAAAATAATTATAACTGGATTCAGCTGATTGATCAACAAATGTGGAGTGGCAGGGCTGTAAATGTTTTAAAAGTAGACAGCATACCTTCCAATTTTTTTGTTTCACCCAATGGTACGATCACCGGCAAAAATATACCGGCTAAAGATTTGATAGAGGTGGTTACAAATAAATTAAGGTAATCGTTACCTGAACAACTATATATTGAAATTTTAATACCCCTATTTATATAATACTACTTGTCAATAAACAATTAATGCAATCAGTGCCTGGCATCTTAGCTAAGTGTTGGAGAAAAGTTTATACGAATTCCTAATTGTTTAATTGAAGGTCATCAGAATGCTTCACCGTTCTTTTGATTAGTAATAGTTAAGTATTTAAAGCGTCCATCGGAGAAGCGGTGGACGCTTATTAAAATCATAATTGTTACAGTCAAAAAAATTAAAATAATACTGTATATATTGGTAAAACGTTTTACTTTTGAAAAGTATCTCTATTGTCTCAACATTATAATAACCAAAAAACATCCATGAAAAGAATACTACTTCTAAACCTCCTGATCATTTTAGGGCTTTCAAGTAAAAGCAACGCGCAACAAACTGAAGTATTTAACAAAAAAGGATATAAACTAACCTTTGAAAATCAAGATGCTAGTTTTAGCCCCGAGCTTAAAAATAAATTGATTGAAACTTTTTACGCTGTTTATCCTAAACTGGCAAAGACCTACAATAAAAAAACCTTAAAAAGTGTAACTTTTGTTATTGATACCGCTTACAATGGTGTTGCCGCCACCGATAATGGCCGGGTTGTTTTTAGTGCGAAATATATGACAAAGCATCCGCATGATATTGATGTAGTAACGCACGAGGTAATGCATATTGTTCAGGACTATGGTAGCAATAACAATGGCCCCGGATGGTTAACGGAAGGTATAGCCGATTATGCCCGCTATAAGTTTGGAGTTGATAATGAAGGCGCCAAATGGGCATTACCTGCTTTTAAAGCAACGCAAAGCTATGAAAATAGTTACCGCATTACTGCCCGTTTCCTGGTGTGGATAGAGAAAAACATTAAATCGGGCCTGGTAAAAGATTTGGATGCCCAGTTGCGCAATCATACCTTTACTGATGATAGCTGGAAGAAAGAAACCGGCAAAACACTAAATGAACTTTGGACAGCCTACGCGGCTAATCCGGTTATTGGAGAATAACCAATTCACAGCATTATATGAAATTAAGTAATAGTATAAAAGCAATTTGCCTGGCACTGTTGTGTAGCCTGGGTATGGGAGCGTATGCACAAAGCAACAAACCTGTAAAAACATTGGCGCAGCTGCAACAGGAGTTTGTTGATTTGCGTTTCGGTATGTTCATCCATTTTAACATTCCAACTTATCTTAATCAGGACTGGGCCGATCCTGAGGCATCGCCTGCCATTTTTAATCCAACAAAGCTCAATTGCGATCAGTGGGCTAAAGCAGCAAAATCTGCTCACATGAGTTACGGTTGTATTACCACTAAGCATCACAGCGGATTTTGCATCTGGGATACAAAAACTACCGATTATAACGTAATGAATAGTCCGCTGAAAAGGGATGTGGTTAAAGAGTACGCGGATGCATTCAGGGCCAATGGATTGAAAGTATTTTTATACTATTCTATCATGGATACGCATCACAGCTTACGGCCTAATGGTATAACCGCTAAGCATATTGATATGATCAAGGCCCAGATCACCGAATTGATGACCAAATACGGTGATATCGGTGCTTTGATCATTGATGGTTGGGACGCACCATGGTCAAGAATATCTTATGATGATGTACCTTTTGAAGAGATATACCGTTTGGTAAAATCCTTACAGCCCAATTGCCTGGTTATGGATCTTAACGGCGCTAAATACCCTGCCGAAGGTATGTTCTATACGGATATTAAAACTTATGAGCAAGGAGCCGGTCAACACATTTCAAAAGAGAACAACAACATGCCGGCGCTTTCCTGCTATCCGTTGCAAAAACACTGGTTCTGGAATTTGTCTGATCCTACTGATGCCGTGAAAGACCCTGTTAAACTGGTTAATGATAACATTATTCCATTCAATAATGTGGATTGTAATTTTATCCTGAATGTAGCCCCCAACCGTGATGGCCTTATTGATGATAATGCTCTTGCAGCCCTCAAAAAAATAGGGGAGATGTGGAAGAACGATGGCCCAGTAGCTAAGTTGCCTAAACTCGAAGCGCCAATTATATCCTCAAATCTGGCTAAAAACCAATTCTCGAACTCGAGTTGGAGTGATGATTCCAATATTATGGACTTTGCTAATGATGATGATTTCCATAGTTCATGGATATCAAACCCAACCGTGAAAAATCCGTGGTATGAGGTTACTTTTAAGTGTGATCAGGGATTTAATACAATAGCTATTACCGAAGAGAAAACAAACATCACCAAACTACGTCTGGAATATTGTGATAATGGTACCTGGAAACCTCTGTTTTCTGGCGAGAGCAAAAACCGGGTAAAGATATTTCGCTTTGACAGGGTATGGGGTAGTAAAATTCGCGTATCTGTTGATGCAGCTGATCGCCAGGTATCCATTGCTGAGGTTGGCGTTTATAATGAGAGAAGATAATAAAGATTGTAACATTACATTAACCTGAAACCTGCAGTTTCATCACAATTAAATTATAACTAATGAAAGCACTTTTTAGCGCCATTTTGGTTTCGCTTTGCGTGAGTACGTATGCACAGCAAACTGGTAAGATCAACAGTCCGGTTGATTATATCAACCCGCTGATGGGCACCGATTCTAAGCCCGATCTGTCAAACGGAAACACTTACCCGGCTATAGCATTGCCCTGGGGCATGAATACCTGGACACCGCAAACCGGTAAAATGGGTGATGGCTGGCAGTATACTTATGCTGCCGATAAAATACGGGGTTTTAAACAAACCCATCAGCCAAGTCCCTGGATGAATGACTATGGGCAATTTGTAATTATGCCGGTTACTGGCAAACTGCGTTTTGACCAGGATGATCGTGCAAGTTGGTTCTCGCATAAATCAGAAACGGCCAAACCTTATTACTATAGTGTTTACCTCGCAGATGCTGATGTGACTACCGAGATAACCCCAACAGAACGGGCCGCTCAGTTTAGGTTTACTTTCCCAAAATCTGATAGTTCATTCATCGTTGTTGACGCTTTTAATCGCGCCTCATACATCAAAATACTGCCGAAGGAGCAAAAGATCATAGGTTATAGTACCCGTTACGCACGCGGAAAAATGACCAACTTTAAAAACTACTTTGTTATTTATGTAGATAAACCTTTTACACTGGCAAAAGCATGGCATGATAAAACTTTGGCCCATGATTCTTTGGAGATTACCAGCGCTCATTCAGGTGCGGTTATCGGCTTTAAGACTACCAAAGGCGAAAAGGTACACCTGAAAGTAGCTTCCTCATTTGTAAGCTTTGAACAGGCGGATCTGAACCTGAAACGCGAACTGGCAAACGATAACTTTGACGCTACCTGCCAAAAAGCCAAAGCGGTATGGAATAAAACCCTGAGCCGGATTAATGTAGAAGGCGGCAGCATTGACCAAACCCGCACTTTTTATAGCTGTATGTACCGGATGTTGTTTTTCCCAAACAAGCTGTATGAGTTGGATGCGCAGAATAAGATAGTACACTATAGCCCGTACAATGGCAAGGTAATGCCCGGTTATTTATTTGGCGGTACGGGCTTTTGGGATACCTTTAGGGCCCTTTATCCTTTCCTGAACCTGGTTTATCCATCTATCAACAAAGAAATGCAGGAAGGTCTGATCAACGACTATAAAGAAGGAGGTTGGCTGCCAGAGTGGTCGAGTCCGGGTTATGCAGATATTATGGTGGGTAATAACTCGGCATCAGTTGTCGCCGAAGCTTATTTGAAAGGCTTGCGGGGCTATGATATCAATACCCTTTATGATGCACTGGTACATGGCGCTAACAACGAAGGCCCGATATCTGCTACTGGCCGTTACGGCGTGAAATATTACAACGAATTGGGTTATGTGCCCTATGATGTGAAAGTTAACGAGAACGCAGCCCGTACGCTTGAATATGCTTACGATGATTTTGCTATTTACCAATTGGGTAAAGCTTTGGGTAAGCCGGAATCTGAAATAGGTATCTACAAAAAGCGTAGTCAAAACTACCGTAACCTGTTTGACCCTGCTACCGGCTTAATGCGTGGCAAAAATAAAGACGGCTCTTTTGAAACACCCTTTAATCCTTTTAAATGGGGCGATGCCTTTACCGAAGGTAACAGCTGGCATTACAGCTGGAGTGTTTTTCATGATATTCAGGGACTCATTAATTTGATGGGGGGTAAACAAAAATTCGTAACCAAGCTGGATTCTGTATTTACCATACCGCCTGTGTTTGATGATAGTTATTACGGTGGGGTGATACACGAGATCCGTGAAATGCAGATAGCTAATATGGGACAGTACGCGCATGGTAATCAGCCTATACAGCACATGATATATTTGTATAACTATGCCGGCGAACCCTGGAAAACCCAGTATTGGACACGCGAAACCATGAACCGTATGTACAAGGCTACACCCGATGGTTATTGCGGTGATGAAGATAATGGTCAAACATCGGCCTGGTATGTGTTCTCAGCCATGGGTTTTTACCCGGTTTGCCCTGCCAGTGACCAATATGTGCTGGGCGCACCATTGTTTAAAAAACTAACCCTTACATTAGAGAACGGTAAGCAGGTAGTGATTAACGCCCCTGCCAACAACGCGCAAAACCGCTACGTACAAACGTTTAATGTTAATGGTAAAACATATACTCCAAACTGGCTTAGTCATAAAGCGCTGATGCAGGGCGCGGTGATCAATGTAGGTATGGGAGCGACGCCAAACAAAAATCGGGGTACGCAAGACAAGGATTTTCCATTTTCTCTGTCAGAGAAAAACTAATTATATAATATGAAACATTTATTCACTGCTTTTTTGTTGGGCACCGCTTTTATGGCAGGTGCACAAACGCATCCGGCAGAAAAACTGGTACAATACGTTAATCCCATCATCGGTACGCAACGTATGGGGCACACTTATCCGGGAGCTACCGTTCCTTTTGGTATGGTGCAGCTAAGTCCCGAAACAGATACCGCCAGCTATGAACTCAACGGTCACTATAATCCCGATGTATATAAATACTGCGCGGGTTATCAATATGATGATAAAACCATCGTAGGCTTTAGTCATACCCATTTTAGCGGTACAGGACACTCAGATCTGGGCGATTTTTTGATCATGCCTACCGTAGGCGCCTTAAAATTGAACCCGGGCACTGCAGACAAACCAGGTAGCGGCTATCGTTCTGCTTTTTCGCACCAAAATGAGGTTACCGAGGCCAACTATTATAAGGTGAAGCTGGATGCCAGCAACATCATCGCCGAAATGACCACTACTACCCGCGTGGGCTTTCATCAATACACTTTTCCAAAATCAGATCAATCGCACATCATTCTTGACCTGATGGCGGGGATCTATAATTATCCGGATAAAAACGTGTGGACTTACCTCAAGGTATTGAATGACTCTACTGTGGTTGGCTACCGACAAACCAATGGTTGGGCGCGTACCCGCTCACTATATTTTGCCATGAGCTTTTCAAAACCGTTCTTTCAGCATGGTTACAAAAAATATGACAAGCGTGAGGTTTACGGAGGTTTCTGGGGCAAATTCAATCAAACTAAAAACTTCCCCGAAATAGCCGGTCGCCAGATCAGAAGCTACTTTGATTTTAAAACCGAAGAAGGCGAAAAGATCAAGATCAAATTTGCTATATCGCCGGTAAGTATGGATGGCGCGCTTAATAACATGCGTACCGAACTGCCGGGTTGGGATTTTGAGAAAGTAAAAAATGACGGGCAGCAACAATGGGAGCAGGAACTGCACAAGATTGTGATACAAGGCAGCAAAGAGACTAAGCAGAATTTTTATACCTCAATGTACCATGCCATGATCAATCCAACCATTTATATGGATGTGGATGGCCAATACAAAGGCCTTGATCAAAATGTGCATAAAGCCGATGGCTTTACCAACTATACCACCTTCTCTATGTGGGATACTTACCGTGCCTTGCACCCTTTATTCAATATTATTGATCCTAAGCGCAATGCAGATATGGTACAATCTATGATGGTGCACTTTGATCAGAGTCCGGAGAAGATGCTGCCCATATGGTCAAACTCTGGGAACGAAAACTGGTGTATGAGTGGTTACCACAGCGTAGTGGTACTGGCCGATGCGGTTGTAAAAGGTAATGCTCCATTTGATGCCAACAAGGCGCTGGATGCTTGTGTGGCAACTGCCCGCCATCGTGATTATGAAGGTATAGGTGAATACATAGATAGGGGGTATATCCCGGATGAAAAAAGTGGTGTGTCGGTATCATCAACCCTGGAATATGCTTTTGACGACTGGGCTATTGCGCAGATGGCTAAAAAGTTGAACCGTAACGATATTTACGAAGAGTTTATCAAACGCTCACAAAACTACAAGAACGTATATGATGCCAAAGCAGGCTTTATGCGCCCCAAACTGGCAGATGGTACTTTCCGTCAAAAATTTGATCCATTGAGCACTATTAACGAAGGCTTTATTGAAGGTAATTCCTGGAACTATACCCTGTTTGCTCCGCAAGATCCGGAAGGACTGATCAAGCTGATGGGAGGTAACAAACGCTTTGTAGGTTACCTGGATTCGTTATTTACTATGAACCTGCCTGATAAGTATTTTGCAGAAACCGAAGACATTACCCGCGATGGCATTATAGGCAATTATGTGCATGGCAACGAGCCATCGCACCACGTAGCTTACCTGTACAACTGGACAGACAAACCCTGGAAAACACAGGAACGCATCCGGATGATATTACCCCGCATGTATAAACCAACACCGGATGGTTTGGGTGGTAACGACGATACCGGTCAGATGAGTGCCTGGTATATTTTCAGCTCATTGGGTTTTTACCCGGTAGCGCCTGGGTCTGATCAATATTCAACCGGTAGCCCAGCAGTAAACGGCGCGGTGATCAACCTGGATAATGGCAAAACGTTTACCATCAACGTTAAAAACCAAAGCCCTAAAAATGTATACGTACAAAAAATGGAACTGAATGGTAAGGTACTTAACGGCCTTTTCATAAGCCATGCCGATATCATGAACGGTGGCGAGATTACTTTTTACATGGGATCAAAGCATAAATAAAACTATAGGTTTTACTATAAAAAAGAGGCTGTATCATTAATCATGATCAGCCTCTTTTTTATTTGATCCGGATACTCAGTTACGGATTGATGTATAGTTTTGGATTAGATTGACAGAATTAACCAAAAAGTGGGTTTACATGGTTTACACTTTTTATGGTTTACGTTGATGTATTTTATTGATAATCAAATATTTAAATATATTTTATCATCAAAAATGGGTTTACAGTGTAAACCATAAATATGATCGGCTCAATTTCAATTCATAGCTGGCTTAATATCAAATGCAGTCAATTTATACAACCTGGAGATAATGATCATTTATCTACCCTAACGCTTAGTACTCCCTTAGCAGGGATAGTAAAATGATTCCCTAACTCCTTCAGCTTATCCTCCATCAAATTACTTTCCCAAACTTTAATAGCGGATACTGTATTCGGAGTGATGCCCACTTCACTATCGGTGTCGCCGCTGTTCACTAATTGTGCTATCACACCCAAGCCGTCGTCGGTAGGTTTGATGGCTTCCACGTAAATGTTATCACCATTGATCTTAAAGAACAGGCCTTTTTCCGGCGCGCTGGTGGCTGCTGATACGACCAGGGGCTGATGATTATTCAGGCCGGTTTGGTTGGCTTTAAAGCTGTTAAAACCACTTTCATGGGCTTGCATAAAGTAGTGGAAAGTAGCTTTACCTTCCTGATCGGCGCGGAAATTGGTATGCCATAGGTTGTTCATCACCCAGGAATACAAAACCGGTGATTGCGGGGTGAACGAAAGCCATTGTGGTGCATGATGTAAGCCCCCCAGCAGATTGCCAGTAGTAATGTTACCTATCTCAAATAATGGCGCGTCAGGGCTCGACCAGGTAATGCCATACGCGTTGTTGGATACATCAACCCAGCGCTGCATCGTAAACCAGTTGTGGTTGGCATAAGGCAACTGATCGGCCTCGGCACGGGCGCTGCCCCAGGGAATACTGTAGCGTACTTGTGCACCCGGTACATTAAAGGGAAATGCAAAATGTACACTTTCCTTGCGCCTGATAGCGGTTTTATCTATCGTATTGATGATTTCCACCTGATCCAGTCCGCTTACCAGTCTTACTTCGCGGGTAATGCCCCGGGTTCCGGGAGCATCCGAAGTAATGAGCATACTTACTACCAAAGGTCCATTTTCTTTGATGCTGATATGGGTATTGGTAGAGCTTACCAATTTCTTTAATGAATCGCCCGGCATATACATATATTGGTTTAACCCGGCTGAATCCACAGCAACATAATTACGACCAGATATTCCTTTGATCAGTTTTACGATATTGCCGCTTTTGGGATCCATAGCAACCGAATAAACGCCATTGCTTAAACTGTTCCCACTAACCTTGGCCTGTCCATTGCTGAGAGCTTTGCCTGCATAAATGGTATAGGTTTTTTTACCCAGGGCTGGTACAGCATCCGCCACAAAAGCCAGTTCGCCGCTGCTTAAGCGTTGTGAAGGGATCTTTTTACCTGTGGCATCCTTAACCAGATCGCCGGTTTTGCTGAGGCTGGCGGGCACATAAACCACGTCGGTGCGGGGCCAGTTGGTGGTGTTGTATACATCAATGGCATTGGCATGCGTTGCAGATGGTTTTAGGACTTCGGTCATTAAAGAATCCACTTGTTTTTCGGCACGCAGTACGTAGCCTTGCTTTACATTCCATTCACTTTTTACCTTTTCGTTATCGGGCTCGTTCACGCTGTTATAGGCTCCCCAGGTATGCTCGTTGTATAACAGCAGGTTTTTCCAGGTATCGTCAAAAGCAACAACCGGGTAAGCAGGTTTATTACGTATAGCCCAAAGAGCCCCGGTTTGCTTCAGCCTGTCGGATGTAACACGGCTCAAAGCCGTTTCCCGGGCAGCAGAGGAAACCCCGTCTGTCCAGTACTCGGTATAATCGCCGGTAAAAGATGGAATCTCATTTTTGTATTGTTTTTCCAGGTCGTTAAAAAACTGTTTTACCGAGGTGATGATCAGTTTGGGTGAAGTATAATGCTCGTTCCAGGCTTTTACCGCATCGGGTAGTTCCGGGTCGATAGGAGCATTATCGCTCATGGCCCAGGTGAGTATGGTCATATTGTACGGAAAATTGTTCTGCTCCAGATCGCCCAGGTATTGGAAAAGGTATGGGTTCAGGAAGTTTTCTTCGGGGTGACCGGTATAGTAAGGTTTGGGATCATCAATGGTAAAAAAGTTAGGTATTTTGGTGCCTTTAAGCCGATACCCAATGGAGTAGGGCTGGCATTGCCAGAACAACAATTTTTGTTTATCCGATGGCGATAGCCAGTAAAAAGGCTTGTCCTGCCATTTGGCTAGGTTACCGATCCGGTCAGACGCGTTAGGGCCGGATAAAAAGTAATGGATGCCGGTTTGCTCGGCTTGCGCCGCCAATCCCCATGAGGCCCCCGGCACATCCCCCTGGAACATAGTATGGATCTCGATGCCCTGTTCACGTGCCAGTTTTTGCGATTTGGCAAACATCTGCATCAGTTGACGAGAATCGGTCATGCTGGTATTAATATTGCCGTAAGCGCCATCCAGGCTTATCCAGCCTTTTTTTACGGCGTTCCAGAAGCGGGCTTTCTTTTCGGCATTGGCTTGTTTCAGGTAATTATCCACCACCCATATCGCTTCGGTTGTCCACTTAAAACGGGCTTCGGCAGGATAATTCTGTGTTTTTTCGGCCAGGTCGATAGACTCATCAATATTATCCATATGCAGTTTAAGCACCTTGGCCTGTGTGTTGGTATAGCCAATATCAACATGCGAATGGGGCAGCACATAAACACTCCAATTGTCGCGGGCTGGTTCCATATTACAGCGGGCCGTATAAGTTTGCCCGTTATATGCTAAAGTAACAGTAGCCTGGGTAGCTATTTTAATAACAGGGCCGGGCAAGGGTACCTCAAAAACATCCAAACCAACGGCGCTGGCAGGAATGGCGATATTGTCTGTATGGTTATTAAATGAAACCGATAAAGTTCCGGCGTTATAACTTTTGCCATTCTTGAAAAGCAGCCGCGCCACACGCCTGTTTTCGCCATGATATTTTACATAAGCCACCGTAGGCTGCAGGGTTATGGAGGTAAAAGCAGGTTGAGCTTTTTGACCATAAACACCTGTAACCACGGTGCTCAGTAAAAACAGAATAGTGATAAGGCAGAAGCTTTTTATACAGAATTGTCGTCTTTTCATTATAATGGGGATGGCTAAAATCTAACGGAGTAATTTAATATGTTATAATGTACAAACATATAATATAAAATGAATTAATCAAGGTACTTAGCCATAAAATTATAGGCCAAAAACAAAGCCCTTACCGGCATTGATAAGGGCTTTGTGATTGGCCTGGGACTAATTAAACAGCATACCCGGCATAATTTCCTTTTTGCCTGCCGAACCCGGTGGCGATATAAAAACGCGCAACGGAGTTTGCCTTACCCGGTATGATCCGGGTACCGGAACAGGGGCGGTGTAAATATATTTTACCTTGATCGAGTGAAAGCCTTTAGCTAGTGGAAGCGCCGGTTCGCTTTCGGTTATTTTTTCGCCATCAATAAATACCTGGGTATCTGTGTAAGAGGCTGTACTGAAATTGTAAGCGCCATCTGCCGGGATGTTGATATAACCGCTGTACACTATACCAAAGCTGGGATTATCTTTTTTAAAGGTTTCGGCACTTAAACGATCGGTAACGGCCGAATCGGGCGCACTGGCGTAATCCAGTTGCTCGGGCACGGTGAATTTACTTTTGATGAGTTTATAGCTCAGTCCCGGTTTATTGGCAGTATAATTTACTGCCGGTATCAGCGCGCGGTTATACATCAATATGCGGGTAGCTATACTGCGGCGACCGCTTGGTGTGATCACACGTGTTTTAAACTCGCGTTTTTCATTGGGTGGCACTACAATAGTTACCGGTGAAGTATATTCCCAATCGGTATCCAACGGGTCGCGACCGTTATAGGTAATAAAGATCCGGGCACCAGGCACTACAGATTTGGGTGCAAACGTAAACTTATCGCCAAAAACCATGGTGTCAATAACCGGCAAGGCGGTAGGCACACGATAGTTGTAACGGATGGCCTCTAAACGCGCAAAATGTTTGGCCAGGCGTACCTCTGAAAAATTGGTATAGTCTTTATTTTTAGGCAAGCTCCAGGCTACTTCCGAAAGAGCAAACAGTCGCGGCAATATCTGGTATTGCAATTTTGCCACAGTGGGTACGTACTCTGTCCACAGATTACCCTGGGTGCCTATCACATATTTTTGCTCGTCAGGTGTTAATTCTTTTGATACCGGATCGTAATTGTAGGTTTCATCCAAAGCTGCATAACGACCAAAGGAAACCGGTTCCTGCGGTGATCCGCTCTGGTAATGGTCAAAGTAGTTGCCGGTAGTTTGTGGCGTCATGATCACGTTATGTTTTTGATGCGCGGCTGCAATACCCCCGGCTTCGCCCGTCCAGCTCATCACGGTGGCGTTAGGGGCCAGGCCGCCTTCCAGTATCTCGTCCCAGCCAATAATACTGCGGCCCTTGGAGTTCAGGAATTTTTCAATGCGTTGTATAAAATAGCTTTGTAATTCGTGTTCGTCCTTCAATCCTTTTTCCTTAATCAGCGCCTGGCAAAAAGCCGACTCTTTCCAAGGCTGTTTACCAGCCTCGTCGCCACCTATGTGAATGTATTTGCTGGGGAAAAGCTCCATCACTTCAGTCAGTACATTTTCCAGGAAAGTAAAAGTTTCTTCGGTGGGACAATAGATATTGTTGATATCCCTGGCGGGAATCTTGGTATCGGCAGGTGGCTCACATTTGAGTTCGGGATAGGCCCGTAAAGCAGCCTCTGAATGCGCGGGCATTTCAATTTCCGGGATCACATTGATATAACGTTGTGCCGCGAATTTCACCACATCGCGAATATCATCCTGAGTATAAAAACCGCCATAAGATAAGGAATCGGGCCAATCGCGGTTAGTGCCAAAGGAGGTTTGCAACCGGTAAGCGCCCACCTGGGTTAATTTAGGATATTTCTTGATCTCGATGCGCCAACCCTGACCATCAACCAAATGCCAGTGAAAGTTATTCAGCTTATAAGCCGCCATCAGCTCAATAACCTTTTTAACCTGTGGTACGGTAAAAAAATGGCGCGATACATCCAGCATCATCCCCCGGTAACCAAATCTCGGGCTATCTTCAATGGTCACACAACTGAATTTTTCGGTACCCGAAGTTTCTACCGGGAATAATTGCATGAGAGTTTGGATACCATAAAACATACCTGCGTCCTTACCGATAATGGTAATACGGTGCGGAGTGATGGTTAGCTTATAACCTTCTTTAGGCAACGAGGCAGCTCCTTTAGCGGTCAATATGAGGGTGGTTCCTTTAGTCGATTTTACTTTGGAATTGTATTTAGATAGCTTGTTATTAAAATGACGGCTATTCAACAGGAAATCTTTCAGGAAAGCAACATTCCTGTCTTTGATATTATCGGCTTTGATCTGTGTTAACTGACTGAATACAAATGTACCCTGGGTTTTGGTTATGGAAGCCGGCGCCGGAATGATCCCCAAATGCGGGTCATCAGCGGGCGCCTGTGCATTGGCCTGGAATGTTAACATCAGGAAGCTTAAAACGGTTAACAGGAAGTTTAGTCGTGCGGTATAGTTTTGATTCATGATAAAGGTAAAATGATGAATAAACCTGATTGTTCTGCGCTAAAATACTTTATAATAATTTAATCAACAGTATAATGACGGATGTAACAGATTATTGACAATTAGAATTGGATGTATCTGCAGGTGAAACGTGTCGCATAAAATTCAGCAAAAGGTAACCTAAATTTAAAATGCCTGTTCGGGATAATGAACAGATTATTAATAACTTTAACATAACGAACCACCAATTAAAATCATTCAATTATGAACACACAAGAAGTAGCTAACGCATTAGTACAGTTTTGCCGTGAGGGTAAAAACTTTGACGCTATGAATGAACTGTATGCCGATAATATAGTAAGTCAGGAACCAAAAGGGGCCTATGAGGAATTTACAAATGGCAAAGAAGCTGTGATAGAGAAATCAAAGCAGTGGTTTGAATCGGTAGAAGAGATCCATGGCGGCACTGTTTCCGATCCAATTGTAAGCGCGAACTTTTTTGCAGTCACCATGGATACGGATGTCACCTTTAAAGGGATGGGTAGAGTAAATATGCAGGAGATCTGCGTATATGAAGTTAAAGACGGTAAAATTGTTTTTGAAAGATTTTTCTACAGTATACCCGAACAATAAACGATCAGACCAATTATAAAGCTAAAACCCCGCAACATCTGTCGCGGGGTTTTTTGTTGGAATTTTGTTCCTTTGTTACTTGCTTTTACCTGTAAGTAATTTCTCTTTTGAAAAGCTTGTTAAGTTGCCTTTCCTTTTTACCATTTGATTTTAGCGTAATTATATATGTTTTTTGTTCAATCCAATTACCGGTTTTATCATATCGGTATTCGCATTCATAAAGATTTACCGAACCATTTAAATTTTTTGTGGAATAACTAATAGCATCATTATATTGATTATAGTTGCTTTTATCTTCTTCGCTTATAGTAGCAGGAGTAAAACGAATCTTTGCTGTGTCGGAACTAAGCTTTGTTCCATCATTTTTAAATACAGAGGTAACCACTGTGTTTTTATCATAGTTATATTCAGCTGTCTCTTTTCCGAATGGGTTATTATTGGCATCAAAAAGAACCAGTTCAATAGGATCACCTTTGCCGTTATTAACTATTTTCACCACATCAATGATCTTTCCATGCGCAGTACTATCAACGGTTCCTATCAGAAAGCCGTGTTCATCGTATTGATTAGTAGCGATTTCTTTGCCGCGGCCATATTTTAACCATCTTTCAAAGATCCTGGCGAGTTTAAGGTGCCTGGTCGTATCATTGACATAGGTGAGTTTAGCGGTTAATATCCCATCCGGAGTGTACCGTTCTTCTGTCAATAACATCCCGGCGGCATCAAATACTTTTATATTTTTAGCTATCTCCGTATGGCTTGATGAATAAAAGGTATTTTCCTCAATGATCTGCTTCGGCCTCCCAAACTTATATTCTTTACTATCATTCATATGCAAAGCCGTATAAAGACTTTGGGAGTAACAAATTGTTGAAACAGAGAGTAACAATAGTAATACTATAGATTTTGTCATGTATCAAATTTAAACAATAATTTACTGAATGTATGATGCCATTCAAATTTCTTGTCCCTCCATGTTTTTTACAAAATGCTGTTTTAGTTTATCGGTGGATTTTAACATCTTTACAGGTATAAAAACATATAATTCAGAAATATTTATGCAGCACTGGTTAGTCAAATCGGAACCCGTAAAATACAGTTGGGAAAAGTTTAACAAGGATGGACGTACTTTTTGGGACGGTGTGCGTAATTATCAGGCGCGTAACAATTTACGATTGATGAAGGAAGGCGACCTGGTGTTGTTTTATCATAGTAACGATGGTAAAGAAGTAGTAGGAATAGCCAAAGTGGTGAAAGAAGCCTATCAGGACCCAACCACGCAAGATCCTAACTGGGTAGTAGTTGATCTGTCCCCGGTTGAGACCTTAAAGAAACCTGTAACCCTGGAAACCATTAAAGCCGATGAACAATTAAAAGATGTAGGCCTGGTTAGGCAGGGCCGCTTGTCGGTAATGGGCTTAAAACGCGAGGAGTTTGACCGTATATTAGAATTGGGCAGTTAATGAAAATACATATCATTACCTCCAGTTTATTAAAAAGCCGTCGTAAAATGATGGCTTTTACTGTTTTTGCTATTTTGACGCCCTGGCAGCTCAAGGCCCAGGATGTTTTTAAAGGGTTTGAAAACCTGTTTACCGTTCCCGAAAGTTATGTAGTAAAACATACCGGTAAAGCCCCGGTAATTGATGGGGATATTGACGAACAAATATGGCAACAGGCTAAATGGACGAAGGGTTTTGTAGATATTGAGGGCAACCTGAAACCCAAACCTCCATTGCAAACCAATGTAAAAATGCTTTGGGACGATAGCTGCCTATATATCGCCGCCCGCATATACGATCCACATGTGTGGGCCAAACTCAAAAATCATGATGAGGTTGTATATCGGGAGAATGATTTTGAATTGTTTGTCGATCCGTTGAATACCGGGCATCAATATTATGAAATAGAGGTAAATGCCCTGAATACCATTTTCGATCTGTTTTTGACAAAGCCTTACCGTAACGGCGGGGCTGCCATATCAGGTTGGGATGCTCCTGGTTTGCGTACTGCTGTAAAAATACGAGGTACACTCAATGATCCTACTGATACAGACAAGGGCTGGACTGTTGAAATGGCCATTCCATATAAAGCCATTAGCCCCGGTTTCCGGAGAACTGTGCCCCAGAATGGAACTTTATGGAGGATCAATTTTTCGCGGGTTGAATATGATACAAACATTCAAAATGGCCAATACATCAAAGTAAAAGATGCGGCTTCGGGTCGTGATCTGCCAGAACATAACTGGGTATGGTCGGCCCAGGGGCTGATCAATATGCATTATCCGGAGCGTTGGGGCTACCTGTTGTTCAGCGATCATGAGGCCGATGATGTAGTGTTTGAAATGCCTTATGCCGAATTGCAAAAAAGATATTTATGGCTGGTTTATTACAAACAAAAGCAGTGGCAAAGGCAAAATCATGGTTACGCGCAATCATTAAAAGAATTGGGATTGGAAAGTGGTTATAACATTTTAAAAAAATTTAATAACTTACAGCTCGAAGCTACTAAACATCAGTTTATGGCTTTAATTAACGATGAGGAAAATAAAATAACTTATACCATTAACCAGGATGGATTTGTTGAACCCTTAACCACCAATCACCAAACGCCATGAATAAGCGCGAATTTTTAAAAGCCGGTTTAGTAGCCACCGTTGCCGCTCAATTACCTATAAAGGGGCAGGCAAAACCTGTTGCTGTAAGTAAAAAAAAGGTCATGAAAAACTGGATCTGGATCAATCCTAACCTAAAGGATACGGACGAGGATCTGAAAACTAATTACACGGCTTACAAAGCAGCCGGTATTACCGGGATATTTTTCGAGAACGATAGTGAAAGACACTTCCGTGCTGCGAAAGCCGCGGGCATTGAGGCGCATCGCTGGATCTGGACTTTTAACCGTGCCGAAAAAGTAGCCGATCATCCGGAATGGTACAGCAAAAGCCGTAACGGTGATTCCTGTGCAGATAAACCACCTTATGTACAATATTACCGCTGGCTTTGTCCATCGCGTCCAGAGGTTCAGGAGTATTTAACCAGTACCGTTAATGATATATTGACTAAGGATTATGTAGATGGCATCCACCTGGATTATGTGCGTTACTGTGATGTAATACTCCCCGTAAACCTGTGGGATAAATATAAAATTGAACAAACTAAGGAACTGCCCGAATATGATTTTTGCTATTGCGAAGTTTGCCAGGCTAAGTTTAAAGAACAATATGGTAAGGATATCAAAGCTATTCAATACCCAGATGCCAGTCTTTCCTGGCGCTTGTTCAGGTATGGTAATATCATCAGGGTGGTAAACGCGATATCGGCTGTGGCCCATCAGCATAAAAAACCGATCACAGCAGCTGTTTTCCCAACGCCCGAAGTAGCGCGCCGTAATGTACGCCAGGACTGGACAAACTTTAAGCTGGATGGCGTTTGCCCTATGATATATCACGGTTTTTATAAAGAAAGCGTAAGCTGGATAGGTGATGCTGTTGCCGAAGGGATCCACGTGCTTGATGGCAAATTTCCGCTGTATGCAGGTCTTTATCTTTCTGATTTTAATAATGATGAAGAGGTACGCTCCGGTATTCAATATGCCTTGAAAAATGGGGCATCAGGAGTATCCTTCTTTGGGAGGGTTACACCATCGGTATTGGATATTTTGAAACAGGAGAGCGCGGCATTTAAAGCATAGGTCAAAGAATATTTCGATCATACTATTTATAAAGCCGTTTTGTTTATCAGGACGGCTTTGTACTTTTACAACATAGCAAAACTACACTATGAACTACAGGGATTTTAAAGGCACAGCCATTGCCGAAGTTGGATTAGGCACCTGGCAACTGGGCAGCGCCGACTGGGGCAATGTGAATGAATATGAAGCTATCAATATATTAAAAGCCTATACCGATGCCGGCGGCAACTTTTTGGATACTGCCGATGTATATGGCTTGGGCGTTAGCGAAACCGTGATCGGTAAGTTTTTGAAAATTGTTGATCATAGAGTATACGTGGCAACCAAGCTGGGTCGCCGCGGTGATGCTCCGAATGGCTGGCCTCAGAATTTTACCTATGATGCCATGAAACGCCAGGTAGAAGATTCGCTCCGCCACCTGGATATTCCCCGCTTATTCCTGGAACAGTTGCATTGCATCCCCACGGAAGAACTGCGCTCAGGCAAAGTATTTGATCATTTGCGCCAGTTGCAGGAGCAGGGCCTCATTACCCATTTTGGCGCCAGTGTGGAAACATCCGAAGAAGCACTGATCTGCCTGGAGCAAGAAGGTTTGGCTTCGTTACAGATCATCTTTAACCTGTTCAGGCAACATGTGGCCGATGAGGTGTTTGCCAAGGCCGCGGATAAAGGCATAGCTATCATTGCGCGCGTACCATTGGCCAGTGGTTTACTATCGGGTAAATTTACCACACAAACCCAATTTGCTCAAAACGACCATCGTCATTACAATGCCAACGGCGAAGCATTTAATACTGGTGAAACATTCTCTGGTATCGAGTTTAGCGAAGGTGTTAAATTATCAGATAAAATAAAAAGCCTGCTGCCTGACGACCGAATGCCGCAATGGGCCATTCGCTGGATCTTGGATCATCCGGAGGTTACTACCGTAATACCCGGGGCATCTAAAGTAACGCAGGTTAACAGCAATGTGGAGGCGGTTAAATTACCTCATTTATCAGCAGAGGTTCATCAGAAATTAAGATCGCTATATGATGCTGAGATAGTTGATAAAATAAGAGGGCATTTTTAATTTTTTTGAAGTCATCCCGAATTTATTTCGGGATCCCACCTGTTTGGTTAGCCCTGGTAAAGCATAAACCTGGCATGTGGGATGCTGAAACAAGTTCAGCATCCCACATGATTTTTTACCCTCTCAGCTTATCCAGCAGATCGCTGAGTATGGCGGCCTCCTCTTCGGTCATATGATCTTTCAGCATATCTTTGGTTTTAAACTCTTTATCCATTTTTTCCAGAGTTTGTAAACCCAGTTCGCTGATGCGGATATCTACCGCGCGCCTGTCTTTATTGTTGGTACAGCGCGAAACCAGCTCCTTTTGGATCAATCGGTCAACTATGCGTGATGCATCCGACATTTTATCAACCATACGTTCCTTCAACAGGTTTATGGTAGCCGGTTTAGGGTACTGTCCTCTTAATATCCGCAGAATATTAAATTGTTGTTGGGTGATATTATATTTATCAAAGCTGCATTTGAAAGCGTTGGTTAACCAGCCTGCTGTATACGCAATGTTAATTACCGCTTTATGATAGTTATCTTCAAAGTTTGAACTTTGTATTTCGTCGTCAATGCGCATAATTGGTAACAATCAATAAGAATGTAAATATGTTTAATTATTTTTAATTTGAGCTAAGTCTATACGTAAGCCGGGGACTATTCATTACAGCTCGTTTTTATTTATTTCATTTTGAGTATCCGTAATATCTGTTTTACCATAATCCCAGGGGCAGTGCAGGCATTTATTTTTGCAGCAGTAGCCCCGTTTTAAATGATACTCTTTTGTAAAAACAAAATTACCATCCTCATTAATGTAATAATCTATCCCTTCCTGTAACATTTATTTAAGCTGTTTAGCATAGCCCGTTAACAAGCCATGCCATTTTTAACATTTGCTACCGCGATAAAACTTTTTAAACCTTAAATTTTAACACTTTTCGGTTCAAAAACGAGGTGAAAACAGTTCAAAAACACTCAAAAAGCACCAATTTTAACAATTTTTAACAAATTTCAACACAATTTTGATGTGTTTTGAATGGTTTAAAAAGTTGCTAATTGGTTGATAGTTAATAGTTTGATATAAATATTACCCCTCTTTTTGATCATATTTATGCTTAGCTCAACAATCAGCCGCCTCTGAAAAAGAGCGTTAGGGCTATTGTTTATACAAATTTACTAAAAAAATTGGTAATTATAAACGCTTTGCTTAAAGCAGTTTTACAAAAATATCGTTGTTAAAATGCGCTTTTAAATGCCGGCCATCACCATGAAGTGTCCATATTTGTTTGGGTTGGGTGCGGGCTATGGTTTCCAGGATATCGTTCCAATCCACATGGTCTGATATAAACAGGGTATCGCGCTGGTTAACCTGCAGGTTTTTCCAGCCCGAGGCAAAAAGCCGGGTTACGCCCGTAGCCCTGATATAGCTATCAAACGTAAAAGGCGGAACGATGTAAACAAACTCATCCTGCACCTTCATCAGTTTGCGGCCATAAATTCGATGCGGCCCCAATACAATGCCCAGTTTTTGATAGATAGCATTGATGGGCATAATACGGTGATGAACCAGTATCTTTTTCTGTGGCGCGTAAGTGCTGATGAGGTTGATGAGCCGCTGACTTTTACCCAAACCATAAGCGCCCAGCAGGATATTGGTTTTGATGGAATTGATCTTTTGGATCTCGGCAATGGGGTCGGGATGTATCACTTCCGGATCGGCAAAGGTGCTTTCGGTGATCAGTACATCGGTAGTTACCCATTCAATAGGCTCGCAGGTATCATCGGGCTGTAGTTTATAGTCGCCGGTGTACAGGTAGCGGGTACCTTCGTATTCCATCAGCACCTGTGCCGAACCCAGCATATGGCCAGCCGGTATCAGCGTTATGGTTACCCCGCCAATAGTAAAAGGTTCATTAAAGCCCACTATATTAAAAACCTTAGCCGCCGTACGGTCATAGCGCAACTGCATAACGCTGGCTGTTGCCCGGGTACAATAAACATCCTGATTACCGCTTACGGCATGATCGGCATGGCCATGGGTTATCACCGCTGTTTTGGCGGGTAGTTTAGGGTCCAGATAAAAATCACCGTATTTGCAATACAGGCCCTTTTCATCTATCTGTACAAAATCGTCAAGTATCATTTTTTTGAAGCTAAAAGCTAAATGCATAAAGCTAAAAGCTATTGCACTGATTTTTATTGATATGGTTAGGTACTCCTTGCGTTTTCGAATATTTGGCTATTTTCTTGATTCTTGACTCTTGATTCCTGATTCTTGACCCGTGGCGAGGGTTAAATATTGCTGGTGTAAGGTCAATACCTGCGGAATGACCAGCTGATGGTCATCGTTAACGATGACATCATCGGCCAGCTGTTTCTTTTTTTCTTCGGTAAACTGGCGGGCTTCGCGGCTTTCCACTTCAGCACGTGAAATATGGTCGCGTTGTATTACGCGGGCTATACGGTTTTCTAAAGGGGCGGATACGAGCAAACTGCGGTCGCACATTTTATAAGAGTCGCTTTCAAACAACAGGGCGGCCTCTTTGATCACATAGGGCGCCTCATGGATATTTTGCAGCCAGGTATCAAAAGCCCTGAAAGTTGCCGGATGTACCAGCGCGTTTAGCTTTTTAAGTTCGGCTTCGTTATTAAAAACAATACCGGCAATGTGTTTACGGTTCAGGCTGCCATCATCAAAATAGGATGCCGCACCGAACGTTTGTTTTAAGGCATCAATCAAGATGGCATCGGTCACCATCACTTTTTTTGCCTCGTCGTCGGCATAAAAAACGGATATACCCAAAAGCTCGAAAACTTTGGCTACCGTAGTTTTGCCACTACCTATATTACCTGTTAAACCTATTTTAAGCATTTTTGGGAGATTATGAGATTATAGGATTTTTGGATTATAAGATTTTTTGAAATAGGGTCGTCTAAATCGATTATCCATGCTCTCCAAATCCAAAAGTCTTCAAATCCCATAGTCTTTTATTTCTTAATAATAAAATCAATATTAGTCGGACTCACTTTTACAATTTTACAGAACGGAGGCACCCGGGTCAATTTTACGGGTAGTGTGGTATAACCATGATCGCGCCAGAGGTCAAGATCGGCGGTGGCCTCAAACAGGTCCTCGGTCATATCCGGGTATCTGCTCAGGGAGGTGGTAAACGTAACCTTAACCCGTTGCGGAAACACCTTTACATTATCATAATTATGATTGTTGATGAGCTTAACCGGCAGGTCCAACGTTTTTTCGGTAAACTCATCAACCGGGATGATCACCTGTACGGTTTTGGGGTACATATTTAAATTACCTTCTTTAACCGCTTGCAGGTTTACCCGGGTATTCACGGTTTCGCCCACGTCATTCATCAGCAGCGAATCTGTTTTCCACAAGGTTATTTGCTTTAAACGTTCGGTAGGGCCACTCACGGTGATATATGCCGGTTTGATGATCATATTACCCGACACGGCAAATTGTTTGCGGTATCTGATACCGAGCATCAGTTGTACCGGAACCTTTTTTACCAAACGGTTCGAGAAATCAAAATACAGGGTATCCGGGTCGATAGATATGATCTGCTGTGTAATATCCTTATTCAGGTTGATCTGTTTGAGCTGTGAGTTAAGCACCACGTAATTGCGGTTCTCCAGCGTCGAAAGATCAATGGTGATGGGCTTGCTTTCTTTATTCATGCTCGAAAAAAGCATTTGCCAGCCGGTGCCCTGTACGGTAGCATTCACCGTATCGGGTTGCAGGGAATGAAAAGCGCGTTTTTGGGGTGCGTTTTTATAGGTAAGTACCTCCTGAATGGTATAGGGCTGCGGGGTAGAGAGCGTAGTAAACAACCAGGCTAAAACAGCCAGCACCAGGCAGGTGAAAAATGCCGATAAGCGCCTTCGTTCTGTAGCCGATAATTTTACTATTGCCATATTTATTGAGCTTAAAGCAGAAAGCCAAAAGCTGAAAGCAAGAAACGAGATTAATCATTTATAGCTTTCAGCCTTTAGTCATTTTGCTAAGTTTTTTTAGCTTTAGGCCTTAAGCCTTTCGCTTTCAGCTTCCTTAATTAGCTCTTTACAGCTACCGGAGGAGTATTTAGTGCTTTTGAAGCATCTAAAGAAACAGCCGATTTGTCAAAACGGATCTTGCCGTTCTCAACTTCAACTAAAAAAGTGGTATCGTTCAGGTCAATGATACGACCGTGTATACCGGCAGTAGTTACCACCTTGTCGCCTTTTTTTAATTCCTCAACATATTTCTTTTGATCTTTTTGCTTTTTAACCTGCGGGCGGATCATGAAAAAGTAAAACACCACGATGATCAATACCATTGGTATTAACATACCAAAACCTCCGGAACCACCTGCTGGTGCTTGTAATAAAATAGTAGCTATCATTTTTTTAATTAATTGTTATTTTGTTAATACCTCGCCAATGAGGTGTACCATGGTTTGTGCCGGTACGGTGTTGGCAGTAATGGTTATTTGTTTGTCTTGCAAACCTGTTTTACCCGCGCTGTTAAATACTACCTTGATCAAAGCGCTTTCGCCTGGTTTAACCGGGGTTTTAGGCCACTCGGGAGTAGTACAGCCGCAGCTGGCAACCGCGTCGGTAATAATCAACGGCGATTTACCATCATTAGTAAATTTAAAATCATAACTAACCTTGTCGCCTTGTTTGATCTTGCCAAAATCATGACTTTCTTTTTCAAACTTCATGACCGGGGCGGTAGCAGCATTTGCTGTAGTTGTGGCAGCAGTTTTAGTTGCTGTACTGTCGGCTGTGGTTGATGCCGCGCCATTGGCGGGTGTTTGGTTACAGGCTGATAATAATACGCCTGCGGTTAATAAGCTTAAAAATAATCGTTTCATCGGTTAAAATATTATTCTATTAGTCCTCTTCCTATTTTTTTGATTTTTTGCTCTGTTTTCAGATCAATTAAAATCTTGTCTAAGATACCGTTTATAAATGAATTACTTTTAGGAGTGCTAAACTCTTTAGAGATCTCCAGGTACTCGTTAATAGTTACTTTAACCGGGATAGAGGTGAAGTTAATAAATTCGGTAATAGCCATTTTCATTAACAGGGTATCCATCATGGCAATACGCTCGGGTTCCCAGTTTTGGGTTTTGGCAGCTATCAGTTCCTGGTAAGGTTTATCAAACCGGATGCTTTGATCAAAAAGATTTACCACAAATTCACGGTCTTCGATCCAGTTGCCTGTAATTTCGGCCAGGTGATTCTCTTTGGCATTTTCCGAAGCAAAGTTCTTGAATGTTTTAGCGATCAGGGCCTGCAATACATCGCGGTCAACCGGCCAAAAAATAAACTTGTCCTCAAAAACCTGTTCGGCTAATGACGATTTCAGGATCACTTTTTTGAAGATGAATTTAATAATGTCTTTATCTGTTTGAATAGTGTCATCCGTTTTGGCCAGGTATTCGGCATATTCGGGCGAATTTTTAAGCGTGGTGAACAATGTTTTGGCCAGTTCGGGCTCAAAATGCCATTCTACTTTATATTTTTTTAACGCGATCAGGTAATCGCGGTTGTCGTTAAGGGTAACGATAAACCTGTTGCTCAATATTTTACGATTGGCATTCAGGTCTTCGGCAGTTGGTAAATGTTTGTTGGCGCGTTCTTCCGCGTCATTAGCCGCGTAATTGGCCACTTCTGAAATTAATGATAGCATCCAGATATACATTTCAAATACCTGATCGATGCCATTTAGCATATTTTTTTCGTGTTGCCTTACGTCTTTAGTATCTGACTGATGATACGCGTATAGTGCCTGTAATACCTTTACCCTGAGGTGCCTTCTGTTTAACATGTGTAAGAACGATTTGATCTGCCAGCTGGCAGATGGTTAAATATAATTTTAATAAGACGATTTTACTTTTTTAATGTCCGCTATCCGTTTCTCTGCTATTTTATTGGCGGCTTTAACGGTTGAAATGTTTTCTGATTTAGAAAGTTTTAAAATAGTGCGTGTTACCTCGTAAATGTTTTCGGTAAGCTGCATGGTGCGTTTTTTACTAAAACTCATCAGCTCCGAATAACAATTAATGATACCGCCCGCGTTGATCACATAATCGGGCGCAAACAATATCCCTTTTTCTAAAAGCAGGGCGCCATGTTCGGCTTCATCAAGCAATTGGTTGTTGGCCGAGCCTGCAATGATGCTGCATTTTAGTTTATTGATGGTTTGTGTATTAATAGTGCCGCCTAAAGCACATGGCGCGTAAATATCGGCATCAATATCAAATATACTGTTGTTGGATACGGCTTCGGCGCCATATCTTTTGGCTATCTGGCCAATACGCTCTTCCTGGATATCGCTCACGTAAACTTTTACATTTTCATCGCGAAGCAAACGTACCAGGTGTTCACCAACATGGCCAACGCCCTGTACAATAACTGATTTGCCGGTAAGGCTATCGCTGCCGAATTGTTCTTTTACACAGGCCTTTATGCCCTGAAAAACACCCTGCGCGGCTACAGGCGATGGATCGCCGCTGCCACCCAGGCTTTCGGGTATGCCGGTAACATGCTGGGTTTCCATGCGGATGTATTCCATATCGCGTGGATTGGTGCCAACATCTTCGGAGGTGATAAACTCGCCGTTAAGGTTTTTAATAAAGCGGCCAAACTTACGCATCAGCGCTTCGGTTTTATCCTTACGCGAATCGCCTATAATTACGGAGTAACCACCGCCCATGTTAAGGCCGGCGATAGCGCATTTATAGGTCATACTTTTTGAAAGACGCAGTACATCGTTTAAAGCATCAGCCTCGGTTTTATAGCTCCACATGCGTGTGCTGCCAAAAGCAGGACCCAGCGTAGTATCATGAATAGCTATGATGGCTTTTAAACCCGTATCCGGATCGCTGCAGAATACAACTTTTTTGTGCCCAAAGGCGTCGAGCTGATTGAATATGGATTCCGGTTGTTGTTGAACGGGCATTAGTATACGATAGTAAATGTTTTAAGGCGTCGACAAAAGTAGAGGTTTTTTTTATTCTGACAAAGTTTATTAGCGGGAAGTGTGGAGTGGCTGGTTTTTAGACCTATGATTATGACAAGTATATGTAATAAGGTGGGTACAAACAGCCGGGATTGGAGATGTTTACATTAACTGCAAGTAACGCTTACCGAGCACTTAAAGCTAAATAAGCGTTACCCGGTTTTGCTCAATTATAATTACCGCAAACAAATGCCCATTCGGATAATGGCGAGCATGGCCATGGATTATAAGCGCTGACACATGACACAAATGCACTATACCCGTTTGAAAAGCCGGCAGAGCAATGAGAACTACAGGACCTCCCCGCATTATCACAGACGGCAGACTCGCCGCTACCTCCTCCTTGAATGTTTTTGAGCTCGGCGCGGCTCAATATCCTTGAACCGATGTTTTGGAAATTTTTCATGATTTTTGCTTTAAAAATGGTTATCGACTTATCAAATATAAAATAATAACTAATAAATAAGGTGGCGTTTATTTGTTGATTAACAGTATTTTATAAATAATATGAAGTGTTAATCGTATGGCAGGTTTATTAGCGGGTTTATTATTGGGAAATGGGATGTTTTTGAGAGTAATAGCCCATGATTAGACAGAACAAACAAATAATATCCAAAAAGGGGGGTGTCACCCTGAGCTCCGTCGAAGGGTGGAGCGCAGAGGCCTGCCCACCATGCTAGCATGACACCCTTTTTTAGAAATGTCTACTCATAGGCTATTTCCTCCTAAGGGAGACTACTAAATATAAAGTGCAGGCAGGAGAGGCAGGGGAATTTAACCAGATCTGATGACCGGCTATTTTGTTACATCATTACGACTTTTCAATTCAGGCACTCTGCCAACTTTTTAATACTTTTGATTAAAGGATATCTGGCAACGATATCTTTCGGATCTCCCGGCTCCCCGGCTATCCGGACAACATAAATATGAAAGACCTTGCTTACCTTAATAAATTCTTTTACAAGTATCGCTGGCGGCTGATACCCGGTGTGCTGTTTGTGATCATCTCGAATATTTTTGGGGTGCTGCCGGCACAGGTGATCCGGGTAGCGTTTGACCTGGTGACCGAAAATATTGGCGCTTACCAGCTTTTTGCCGGCTTTAACAGGCAAAACATGATCTATGATATTTTTGGCAGCAGTCTGATGCTTTTTGGTGTGCTGGTACTGGTGCTGGCGCTTTTGCGTGGTTTGTTCCTGTTTTTTATGCGACAAACCATTATTCTGATGTCGCGGCATATTGAGTATGACCTCAAGAATGAGATCTATCATCACTACCAAAAACTATCCCTCGCTTTTTACCGTCGCCACAATACCGGCGATTTGATGAACCGCGTTACCGAGGATGTGAGCCGGGTGCGTATGTACCTTGGGCCGGGCATTATGTACACCATTAATACGGTGGTGCTGTTTGTACTGGTGATATATGCCATGCTTACCGTAAATGTAAGGCTGGCTATTCTTTCTGTACTGCCTTTGCCCATACTGGCGGGTGTTATATATTATGTAAACAATGTGATCAATCAGCGTAGCGAGCAGATCCAGGAACGGCTGTCGGCCCTGTCGAGTTTTGTGCAGGAGAATTTTTCGGGTATCCGAGTTATTAAATCATACGTACGGGAGGGCTTTGTACGCAAGAACTTTGCCGCAGAGAGCGAAAACTACAAGACCCACTCGATGGACCTGGTGAAGGTACAGGCCATGTTTTATCCAACTATGCTGCTGCTGGTGGGTTTAAGTACCGTAATCACCATTTATGTGGGTGGGGTTGAGGTGATGAAGGGTAATATCACATCGGGTAATATCGCGGAGTTTATTGTATATCTGAACATGCTTTCTATGCCGGTGATATCATTGGGCTGGGTAACTTCGCTGATCCAGCGGGCTGCGGCATCGCAAAAACGCATCAATGAGTTTTTACATGAAAAACCGGAGATCATATCTCCCGATGTGCCGGTGTGTACGGTTGAAGGAGGCATCGCGTTTAGCAATGTATCATTTACCTATCCCGATACGGGCATCGAGGCCTTGAAAGATGTATCGTTCACGGTGGAGCCGGGGCAAATGGTGGCTATTATCGGTCGTACCGGGGCCGGGAAATCAACCATTGCCAATTTGGTGATGCGCA
The DNA here is from genome assembly GCF_059567985.1 of Mucilaginibacter sp. BGA-UO-ETr-C110. Lineage (NCBI taxonomy): Bacteria > Pseudomonadati > Bacteroidota > Sphingobacteriia > Sphingobacteriales > Sphingobacteriaceae > Mucilaginibacter > Mucilaginibacter sp. BGA-UO-ETr-C110. The sequence goes on along the minus strand of NZ_JCAQPB010000002.1, from coordinate 3,519,176 downwards.
TGTATGATACCACGGCCGGCGAGATAGCTATTGACGGTACTTCGGTAAAACAATTGAACCTGGAGGGCTATCGCTCGCAGGTGGGCTTTGTACCACAGGAGGTTTTCTTGTTTTCGGATACTATTGCCAATAACATCGCTTTTAGCGCCGATGTGCTGAATATGCCCCTTGTAGAACAGGCTGCCAAAGATGCCGCGGTATACAATAATATAGTAGAACTTGAGCAAGGCTTTGAAACCCTGATAGGAGAGCGCGGTGTAACTTTATCCGGCGGACAAAAGCAGCGTGTATCCATAGCCCGGGCAATTTTTAAACACCCGCAAATATTGATCTTTGACGATTGCCTGTCGGCAGTTGATACCCGTACCGAGGAAGAGATATTAAACAACCTGGGGCGGGTAATGCAAAACAAAACCAGCATCATTATAGCTCACCGTATATCAACCATAAAAAATGCCGACAAAATTTTGGTTATGGATAATGGCGAAATTATTGAACACGGCAATCACGATTACCTGATGCAACTTAAAGGCACCTACTTTGAGCTATACGAAAAACAATTGCTGGAAGAAGAGCAAGACGCCTGATTTTTTTGTGCAAACACAATAAAATGACGAAAATGTTTCAAAATGTTCAATAAAATTGAATAAAATACTTGCACTTTCAAATTTTGATTTATATTTATGCCAACCAAAACTAATTACAGGTATATTCATTATGGGAGATTTTGACAATAGAGAGCGAGAAGAGGTTTTTTCAAAGAAGGTGAGAGCCGGGAAGAGGACTTATTTTTTTGATGTGAAAGCAACCCGTTCAAACGATTATTATGTTACAATAACTGAAAGCAAAAAACGTTTGGAGGACGGTGTTTTTATTAAACACAAAATATTTTTGTACAAAGAAGACTTCGAAAAATTTGCTGAAGGTTTAAAAGAAACCGTTGAGTATATCAAAGCAAACCAGGAAGTAGTTGAAAAACGCTACGAATACAGCGAAGGTACTGAAGTGGCTAAACCCGCCGGTGCCGACGATGATTTCTCATTCGAGATATAAAAGAGAACAAAACTAAACTAATACCATAAAGAAAAACCTGCTTTTACCACAAGCAGGTTTTCTTGTTTTTATGTGCTGTTTTTTATAAAACGCAGGTGACCAATACTTCTTTTACTCTTTTGGTTTATTTCAATACCCCTTGGTTACATTCTCTAAATATTTTTCAAGTTTGCTATGATCATCATCATGAAGTTCGTAACCATTATAAACTACCTTCCCTCCCTTATTAACTACGATGTATAAGGGAATAGCATATGCATAAAACTGCTTGGCAATTTTGCTATCGGCAAATTTTGTGCGTTCCGAAACATTGATCCAATCAAGCTTTTTATCAATAATCAGTTTTTTCCATTTAGCCATATCGTCGTCGAGGTTAAAATAAATCACCTTTAAATTTTTACTCCTGTATTTGTGGTATAACGACAATAACTTTTTTTGATATAACTGACATGGCCCGCACCATGTAGCGGAAAAAGCTATGATATATGGTTTGCCTAAAAGAGACCGATTATTAAAAATAATTCCCTTGTCTGTTTTTACCGCAAATTCAGGGACTTGATTGCCGGCTTTGGCACTAATTTTTGATTTTAATTCATTAGATAATATCGAATCAGTTTCAATGCCTAATGCTGTAGATCTTAGCTTTACATCAAAACCATAGAGTGTTTTTAAAAGAAGGTTCTGATCTCTTACAGCCCTGCCTGATAATATCCGTAAAAAAATCAAACTATAATATTCCGAAGGATATTGCTGTAATACACCAATCTGGGCTTTAATTTCATCCTTTTGCATTTGTAAGGAAAGCGGTTTCTTATGTGAATAGACTTCGTTTACACTATCAAGCTTTTGATCAATGTTATTTGATACGGAATGAAATACTACGTTTTTTAGTTTATTTACGTAGGAATCGGTATCTACCTTATTAATTTCTATATTATTTACCCCCGAGTCGACTACAAACTGCAACCAAAATTTTTCTATTTCGCCCTTTTTTATAGTTAAGATCGCTTGTTCACAAGGTTTTTTAACGATTCCTGAAAATGAGAATGCTTTATTCTTAATAATATCTGACTTTAGTGTTCTGAACTGATTTAGTGAATAACAATCCCAAACCCTTAAAAAGACACTATCTCCTTCAAATGCTGTGGGGACAGTCGCTTTTAAAACAAATGGCTGCTGACCATATAGCAGGTGGATATTTACAAGAAGGATTATTGTTATTAGGTATTTCATGTAGCTAAATGAAATGGGCGTAGCTTTTCTGATAAGATCGGACATAAACACTTTCTAATAGGATAGCAATCTAAAGATAAAATATTATATGATTTTATTTTTCAATAGTCCAACACCTCCAACTATCTGTAAACCAAAAAGGGGACGCGCAAGCGTCCCCTTTTTTAATATGATCAGGATTGCTTATTACAAAGCCAGTACTTCTTTTACTCTTTCTGCAGCTTCTTTTAACAGGATAGCTGAGTATACTTTCAGGCCTGAATTATCGATCAGTGCTTTTGCTTCGGCAGCGTTGGTGCCTTGCAAACGAACGATGATAGGTACAGGGATGTTGCCAATTTCTTTGTAAGCATCAATAACACCTTGTGCCACGCGGTCGCAACGTACTATACCACCAAAAATATTGATCAGGATAGCTTTTACGTTAGGGTCAGACAAGATGATGTTAAAACCAGCTTTTACGGTTTGCGCGTTTGCGGTACCGCCTACGTCCAAAAAGTTTGCAGGCTCGCCACCGGCCAGTTTAATGATATCCATGGTAGCCATAGCTAAACCTGCACCGTTAACCATACAACCCACGTTACCGTCGAGTTTTACATAGTTCAGGTTTGATTTTCCGGCTTCTACTTCTGTTGGATCTTCTTCGTCGGTATCGCGCATCGCAGCGTAATCCGGGTGACGGTATAAAGCGTTATCGTCCAGATTTACTTTAGCATCAACCGCTAAAATTTTATTGTCGGATGTTTTTAATACCGGGTTAATTTCAAATTGTGAAGAATCGGTAGCATCGTAAGCTTTATATAAAGCGGTGATGAATTTTACCATATCCTTAAAAGCATCGCCGCTTACACCCAGGTTAAACGCAATTTTACGTGCCTGGAATGGCTGCAAGCCAACCTTAGGATCAATTTCTTCTTTAAATATTAATTCGGGGGTTGAGTGAGCAACTTCCTCAATGTCCATACCGCCTTCGGTGCTGTACATGATGATGTTACGACCTTTGGCACGATCAAGCAGTACGCTCATGTAAAACTCTTTTGTTTCACTTTCGCCCGGGTAGTAAACATCCTGTGCTACTAACACCTTTTTTACTTTTTTACCTTCTGGTCCGGTTTGCGGAGTAACCAGTTGCATACCTATAATGTTACCGGCAAGTTCTTTAACCTGATCATGATTTTTGGCCAGTTTTACGCCGCCACCTTTTCCACGGCCACCGGCATGTATTTGTGCTTTTATAACTACCCAATCAGACCCAAAGTCTTCTTTAATTTTTTGCGCAGCCGCAACAGCCTCTTCAGGATTGTCGGCAACAATGCCTTCCTGAACTCTAACGCCAAAGCTCTTTAATATAGCTTTACCCTGATATTCGTGAATATTCATGTTTTTTGAAGAATTTGCGGTAAATCTACAATTTTGTTTCAAAGGTTCATGACCTAATTGGAGTTTATTTGCCCCTAATGCTTTTATTAACATTGTCTTTACAATAGGGGGAAGTATCAAGTAGTTAGTATCAAGTATCATGACCGTTTTTCTATATACTGGTTGTTAGATTTGAATTCCTTTGGAAAAAATCTTGATACTTGATACTAACTACTTGATACTAATTCTACATTTGTAAAATGCTTAAAGCTACATCTATCCATAAATCATACGGGCAGCTGCAAATATTAAAGGGTGTTGACCTGGAGGTACAGCAGGGCGAAATTGTAACTATTGTTGGCGCATCCGGCGCGGGTAAAAGTTCATTGCTTAATATTTTAGGCACGCTGGACAGGCCCGATTCTGGTCAGCTGTTTATCAATAATATTGAACTAAGCAAGTTGAGCAACCGGCAGCTGAGCGATTTTCGGAACCGCAAGATTGGCTTTATATTCCAGTTTCATCATTTACTGGCCGAGTTTACAGCTGTTGAAAATGTGTGTATCCCCGCGTTTATAGCTGGCACATCGCGCCCCGACGCCGAAAAAAAGGCCACAGAACTATTGGAACGTCTGGGTTTGGCTGATAGGGTGAACCACAAACCTAATGAACTATCGGGCGGCGAGCAGCAAAGGGTGGCCGTAGCACGTGCGCTCATCAATAACCCGGCCTTGATATTTGCCGATGAACCATCGGGTAACCTGGATTCGGTGAACGCGCTGGAACTGCACGAGTTGTTCATCAAACTGCGGAAGGATTTTAATCAGACCTTTGTGATTGTTACTCATAACGAGGACCTGGCCAATTTGTCTGACCGTACAATTTTAATGAAAGATGGTTTAATTGCCGAACAACCTTTAGCCTAAACGTGAGTATATTGATAACCGCGGCCAACTCCGCACCCGCTTACAAATTAAAAAACCTGCTGAACAACGATAACGTGATCATGGGCGACCATATGGATCTGCCCGATTTTATGCTAAAACCCGGTAAACTCATCCGTTTGCCCGATCCAAAATCAACGAGTTATACGCATGAAATGCTTACCTTATGCCTGGATATGGGGGTTGAAACGGTTTACCTGTTTCGCCAGGCAGAGGTTGACCTGTTGCTGGAGGCCGAAACATTGTTTAATGAATACAATATAAAAATCCTGGTGGAGGGAAATGAATTATAAGGACATCGATGGGCGCAAAAGCGCTTTTATTTTTGAATTGGATAATGTACTTTATCCCGAAAAAGATTATTTATACCAGGTTTATTACCTGTTTGCCAATTTGCTGGAGTATACCGAATTAGTTGACGCAAAACAGACAACCGAAATTATGGTTGATGCGTATACATCATTAGGTAAAGATGCTGTTTTTAACCAGGTGGCCGAAGCTTTCCCCATTGCTGAAAAGTACAGGGATAAATTTGAAAACCTGCTGATCACAGCTAAGCTGCCATTGAAGCTGTTATTGTATCAGAACGTGCTGACGCTGATGCAGGAAATTGTTGTTGATCGTAAAAAATTGTTTATTGTAACCAACGGACACATTTCGCAGCAGGTAAATAAAATTAAACAAACAGAATGGCATGGGCTGGAAAAATACCTGGCCTGCTATTTTGCCGAAGAAACTGCCTTAAAACCCGAACCTGATGTTTTGCACCTGCTCATGCAAGACCATAATTTACAAAGACGGGATATCATGATGATCGAAAACTCAGAGGTTGACAGGCTGTGTGCCGAAGCTGTGGGAATAGATCATATCAACATCGACAAATTTTTATAACCATACGTAACATAGTTGGTTATATGGCGTTTACAATTTATTAAAATGATCCTATATGAAAAGAGCACTTTACTTAATATTTTTTTCTGCTGTGGTTGTTGTTTCGGCTTGTAAAAAAAGCAGCCCGAACAATAATAATAACGGATCAAATAATTCTGATGCTACGAAATTTCAGTTAACCCAGGATTCTATTTATATGATAGCCCAGGAAGATTATTATTGGAACAGTTCTTTGCCTGCATCCAGTATTTTTGATCCGAGACAATTCACTCACCAAAGTACAGATCTACTCAACTTTAGCCAGGAAATTGATACTTATACCCAGCTATCAAAAAATCCGGCAGATCATAATCTCCCTTATGAATATGATCCGTTTAACCCGGGTAGCTCCAAATATTCATTTATTGATGATGGTACTATTAATGGCGAATTGAATGCTACCAAGGGTGATTTTGGCTTTAATTATTTTTATACCTATGCCAATGTGATCAGGGTAAGTTTGGTTTATCCGGGTTCGCCGGCAGCCGCGGCCGGCCTGCAGCGAAGCGATCAGATTATCGGTATCAACGGCCAAACCGGCAACAGTATATATATTACCAATCTTCAAGACCCGGCTAATGATGCAGGCTATAAGTATGTGAGTAACGCGGTTAATAATGGCAGCACCATAACGCTCCAGATCCGTAAGGTAAATGGGACTGAGAAAACGGTTACAATCAATGCCAAAAGCTATACGGTAAACCCGGTTATTTATGCCAATACCTATCCGCGTACCGGTGGAAAAGTAGCCGGCTATATGGTGTTTAACAGTTTTGTGACTTTGGATAAAAATCCGGATGTACAGGCCAGGCTTGATTCTGTTTTTAATGTTTTTAAGAATAAAAATGTGACCGACCTGATCATCGACCTGCGTTATAACGGCGGTGGTGATGTGGATATGAGCGTTTATCTGACAAACCTCATTGCTCCATCAAGCGCAAGCGGAAGTGTGATGAATACTACTTATTGGACAGCCAATATGCAAAATGATAAATATCCTATCATCCAAAAAAAATTGGGTCCGTTCCCTACCGGGTATTTTCAGTCGACCAATGCGGCGCAGATAGAAAAATTTGCTAAAAAAGGGCCTTTAAGCGTAAATCGCGTTTTCTTTTTGGTAACGGGTAATACGGCATCGGCCAGTGAGCTTACCATCAATAACCTGAGGCCTAAAATGAACGTTCAGTTAGTTGGTGATACTACTTTTGGTAAACCGGTGGGCTTTCTGTCGGATCTTAAGGTTAACGGCTATTACTTTTATACGCCAGAGTTTGAAACAAAAAATTCAAACAGCGAAGGTGGTTATTATACCGGTATGCCACCGGTAGGCAGTTTACCAGGCGGTGGAACATTCCAGGGTAAAAGGATCTTAGAAAATATTCAGAATGATTTTGGGGATACTAATGAAACTTTGTTGGCCAATGCCTTAGGTTATGTCGATAACGGAGCCTACCCGTCAAGTACAACCCTAAAAGTTCAAAGTTTATCAACTAATGCCATATCTATAAGCGATTATCAACGCAGGGTGTTGTCGGTAAACAAACAGTCGTCCCGTAAAAACTCTATGTTCCTGACGTTAAAAGGAAAGAAATAAAAGAGGAAAGCCTAATCAGCCAGTTCCCGGAGATCAACGGGAACCACGCGCGAGATACCTTGTTCAACCATAGTCACCCCGTAAATTACATCGGTGCTGGCTATGGTTCTTTTGTTATGGGATACGATGATGAACTGCGAATCTTTGGAGAAAGTGCGGATAATGTTATTGAACTTATCAATATTGGTATCATCCAACGGTGCGTCAACCTCATCAAAAATACAGAAGGGGGCCGGCTTCAACAGGTAAAGCGAAAACAGGATAGCCGTAGCAGTCAATGTCTTTTCACCACCCGATAACTGGTTGATGGATAGCGGGCGTTTACCTTTGGGCTTGGCAATAATATCAATATCAGACTCCAGCGGATGGTTAGGGTCGGTGAGTACTAAATCGCAGGAATCCTCCTCGTTAAACAGGGAGCGGAATACCTTGATGAAATTTTCGCGCACCATGATAAAGGCCGTCATGAATTTTTCTTTGGCGGTATCGTCAATCTCCTGTATGGTGGCCAGTAAGGAGGCCTTAGCTTCGCTCAGGTCTTTCTTTTGTGCCTGAATGAAAGTATAACGCTCATTCATTTCGTTATAAGCCTCTACCGCCATTGGGTTGATGGCGCCAAAATCATCCAGTTGGCGTTTCAGCTTTTCGGCCCTTTCGCGCAAGTCATGCTCGTTTTCATCTGCCGGGGTTTCGGTTTCGGGCAGTTCTTCAATGTCTATATTGAACTCTACCGAAAGGCGTTCTTTCAGGGCGTTCAGTTCCAGTTTCAAGTTATTGCGCTCTTCACGCAGTTCGTTCTCAATAACCTCGCTGTTGTCTTTTTTACGGCGCAGGGCGGTTATTTCATTCTCATTTTCGGTGATAACGCCGCGCCATTGGTAATATTCCTGTTCGGCCTGTTGAGTGGCTTTTTCCAGGTTTTCTTTTTGCTCATACATTTCCAGCAGACCCTCGTCTGAGTTGTCGGCTTGTTTCAGGTTTTCCTGTATGGCTATTTTTACATTTTCAAACTCGGCAGCATTCTGTTTGATGCGACTTTCGAGGCTTTCCTGTTGGGTATCGCGATAATCCAGATCTTTTATCAGGCCCGATACTTTATTTTGCTGCTGATGAAAACGGATATTCTCCTGGTTATAGGCATTTGATTGTACCGAAACATATTCATTTAGCTCGTTAAAGGCGGCCTGTTTCTCAACCAGCAGATCATTCTGGATCTGTTTTTGTGTTTTTAGCTCAGCCAGCAGCGGGTGCAGGTTTTGCATCTCCTCGGTAATGGTAGCTATTTTACGGGCGATATCCTCCTTGCGGTTCAGACTGTTTTCAATGAAGGTCTGGTACTGTTCCTGCCTGGTTTTAACCGTAATGAGCTCCGTATTTAAACGGTTAATGATCATTTGCTGCTCATTCAGCTCAGCGGTTTTGGTGGATGCTTTGAGGGCAGCCAGCTTGCTTTGCAAATCATCTACGCGGGTTTTTAAACCGTTCACCTGGTTCTCGATCCCTTTGATCTCTTTGGCCAGGTTCTCGAGGTTTTTGGCTCTGCCTATCCTTTTACCTTCAAACAAACCTACCGAACCACCGGCCATAGTATGTTTTGATTTGTTGAATTTGCCGCTCTTGCCAATCAATACCACGCCTTCGGGCAGCTGGGCATTGTTGATCTGCTGGTCTTTATCATCATCAACCAGGTACACATTTTTTAATAAATGGTTGCACAGGTTGGTATAGCGTTTGTCTACCTCAATCACTTTGAGCGCCGATACCGCGCCTGCGTTTTCAAACGCTGGTTCGGTAGGTGCTGTTTCGCTATAATTTTCCAGGATAAAGAAATGCGCCCTTCCTCTAGAGGCCGTACTAAGCAAATTGATAGCCTTTATAGCCTCGTCATAGCTTTCAACCACGTAATGGTTCATCAGGGGCTCCAGATAGTTTTCGATGGCTACACGGAACTCCTCGCGGCAAAACAGCACATCGCTAAACAGCGGCGCGTTTTTGGCCCAGTCGGTATTTTTTTTCAAAAAGCGGATCGACTCCGGAAAACCTTCCAGGTTGTCGACCATACTTTTGGTGAGGTTGTATTCGTTTTGCTTGGCGTCCAGCTTACGACTTTCCTTAATAATGGTATCCTTTATCTCGGTAAGTTCCGTATCTGTTACTGAGATTTGCTCTTTTAATTTATTTTCAGCTTCTAACGAAGCCTGGTATTCATCGTCAAGCGTTGCTTTGCGGGCCTGCAGTTCGGCAACTACCTGGTTAAAGTGCGAAAGCTCCACCTCTTTGTTGGTGGTATCCTCCATATTCCGCTGGCTTTCCTGTTCCAGGGCCTGTTGCTGGATCTGTAAAATATCAATATCCTTTTCGGCTTTGTAGGCCTGGTTTTGCAAGCGGGTATTGATATTGGTAAGCTCATTGAGCTCGTTACGGGCTTCGGTTTGCTGCTGCCTCAATTCATCAACCGCTTCTTTCAGGTCGGTTACCTTGCTTTGTACAGCCTGCAGGTTTTCATCCTCCATAGCTTTCTCTTCGCTCAGGCGCTTGATGTTGTACAGTACGTGGTTCAGCTGATTTTTATCACGTTCCAGCTCCTCGCTTAAACGGGACTCTTTATCCTGCTGAAACTTAAGCTGCTCGTTCTTGATCTTTTTCTCGCTCTCGTAAGCACGGATCTTGGATACAAACTCATTAGTGGTTTTTTGCTGAACCGACAGGTTTTTTTCTTTGGTGATGCTATCCAGCTTTTGTTGTTGCAGGGCAGCCTCCAAAGTATCTATTTGGGCAACAATACCGCCTTTTTCGGCCTTTTGCTGTTGCTCCTGGTCTTCAATTTTCTTTAACGATTCACTGAACGACACGATGCGAAACGAGGCCAGCATAATGCTGAGCGTTTTATACTGCTCCTTGATGCGGTAATAACGCTCGGTTTTTTTAGCCTGATTCTCCAGCGATTTCAAGTTCTTCTCGATCTCAAACAACAGATCTTCCACACGTTCCAAATCTGCTTCAGTGTCTTTAAGCTTACTAAAAGTTTGCTTTTTGCGGAGCTTGTATTTAGATATGCCCGACGCTTCTTCAAACAGGTTACGGCGCGAACCCTCCTTATTGGTAATGATCTCGTCGATCATCCGCAACTCAATGATAGAGTAAGAGTCGGAACCTATACCTGTATCCAGGAAAAGATCGGTGATATCTTTCAGGCGGCATTGCACATCATTCAGGCGGTATTCACTTTCGCCGGTGCGGTACAGTTTACGGGTTAGAGTAACCTGCGAGTAATCGGTTGGTAGTACGTTTTTGGTATTATCAAAAGTGAGGGAAACCTCGGCCAGATTGGCTGCCTTGCGGCTCTTGGTTCCGTTAAAAATAACGTTGTCCATCTTTTCGGAGCGGAGCATCCGGGTACTTTGTTCGCCCAAAACCCAGCGTATCGAGTCGACCACATTTGATTTTCCGCAGCCATTTGGCCCCACAATAGCAGTTACACCCTCATTAAAATTAATGGTGATCTTATCTCCAAAACTTTTAAAGCCCTTGATTTCTAAGCGGGTAAGCTGCATTTATATTATTGTGTTCTGATAAAAGATCGAACCTTCAAAGTAATCATAAAAAAATGATTTTATTAAACTTTTTTTGTGGCAGCTAAAGATAAAAGATCGGGATGGCGTTGCCTGCTCCACCAGGTAATGCAACTTGTATTGCGGGATTAAATATTAAATTTGACGGTGATACCCATTCACTATGAAAAGATATTTTTATTCATTGATAACTGTTACGCTGATGGCCTCCTGCAAATCCAATAAGGCAGGTAAAATTGCTAAAGCAGAAACGGATTCCATTAAAACACAACAAACAGTTCAGGTAGTACAGCAACCAAAAATGGATCCAGCGCCCGATCAGCATAGTTCATTAGCTAAAAATATGTTAGGTTCATGGTCCGCAGATACTACGGATGGTGTTACGCTTATTATCGACAAGAAAAAATTCACCTATCCTGATAATGATACCTCTTATTCTTATAAATTCATCGGGGATTCCGTTAATATTAATTATGGCGATTTTAAAGAGTCTTTTAAAATGGAACTTAAGGGTAATGATTCTTTACTGATGGGGAATGTTGCGAATGGGACGAGTCTGTTTTTTAGGGTTAAATAGGGGAGAGGCTTTGATCCTCACTCGTCATTGCGAGGAACGAAGCAATCTCTATACTTTACAGAGCGGTTTTGAATATCGTAGAGCGCTCAATTGCCGCTAAGGCTGTTACTTTGTCTTGTTAGGAGACTATATGCCTGTTGGACCATGAGGGAAATTAAGACTTTCTTTTTGGGACTGCTTCCCAAATCCAATATAAATCATGTTGATGCAAAATCGGCGAAAAGCGGTTACAAATCTCAATTGAGTAATATACTGCAGCCACAAGTGTGCCAAAAGCGATTAAAACTGTTAGCCAAGTCGTCAACGTTTGATTCGCCCTTTGCGAGTTTTCGAGTGTTTCCAAGCGAGTATTTTCGGAAATACGACTAAGTATTTGCTGTTCGTACCCATCAAATAGCAAACCTTTTATTTTAATGATATAGATACGGGTGCCTGCATCATCGGCCGTCAGCATAATATAACCATCGTCAATTAATTGATCTAAATATCTCTCTATCTCCACATTGGAAACCTCAAAGCCCTTTCCAAGCATCATCTCCTTGATGAAATGTTTGGCGATACCAACTTGTTCCTCTCTAAATAAGAAAAATAATGCGTCAAGTTTCTTTATTTGTAATTCTTCATCCATAATAGGGCCTATTGGTTCGTCTGTTCAAGTTATAAAAAAACCTTTACATCTATATCCAACACGTCTGCAATATTTTTTAGGTTAATCCGCCTATCCAGGCGTCCACGCCTAGATATAGTTTAGCGTAAGCGTGGACGCTTACGCCCATATGGGTTCAAGTGAGGACACTTGAACCGGCGGGGACAAAAATTCTATAAAGTCGGTTAACATAAATTTGACATAAAATTCCATAATTTATTGATTTTCAATTATATAAATCAATGTTAACCATGAAAAGTGTAAACCATGTAAACCCACTTTAAGCTTTACAAGTTACCCTAATGACCTAATGAGCAATGCTGATTTCCCCTTTTAAATAGGTTACTGCTTTGCCGCTCATTTGTACGCGGTCGCCTTTGAGTTCGCACCAGAGTTCGCCCCGGCGGGCCGAGATCTGGTAGGCGTGTAGGGTGTTTTTACCTAGTATTTTTGCCCAATAGGGTATCAGGTTGCAATGAGCTGACCCTGTAACGGGATCCTCGGGAATGCCGGCGCCCGGCGCAAAAAATCGGGATACAAAATCGGCATTGTCACCACGGGCAGTAACGATAACCCCAACGGTATCCATTTTTGATAAAGCGAAAAAGTCAGGGCTTATATCTTTGATATCCTGCTCGGTTTCATAAACCAGGAAATAATCCCTCGACCGTAAAAAGGCTACCGGTTGCTTATCACCAAGGGCCTCGGCTAATCCCATGGGTTGTTCAATAGGTATGGGCGGTCTCGATGGGAAATCCATCGTATACTTGTCGCCGTCTTTTTTTACGGTCAATGTGCCGGCTTTTACGGTTTCAAAATGCAGGGTATCACCCTCAAAACCCAGTTCGGTAAACAGTATATGTGCCGATGCCAGGGTGGCATGGCCGCAAAGATCAATTTCATATTCGGGGGTAAACCAGCGCAATTTGTAACCGGCATCGGTTTTAACAAAAAAGGCGGTTTCGGCCAGGTTATTCTCGATAGCTATGGTTTGCATTATAGCATCGGGCAACCACTCGGTAAGCGGACAAATAGCTGCAGGATTGCCGCCAAATAACTTATCGGTAAACGCGTCGGCCTGGTAGATGGGTATAGTCATAAAAAGATATTCTGATCAAGCTAAATTACTTTTTTATTATGTGAATATTAAATCACACTAACATAACGGAATATCGGTAATTATATTCGATTAAAGGGGGGTAATTATGGCGAAAATGTTAATCTAAATGACTCACATAACCCCAGGTGATCAGATCATCTTTGCTTTTAACGTGTTTGGTACTGCCATTGCTGATCAGGATGATCCTATCGCTCACATCAATAATGTTGCGATATTGATGGTCGGTAATAATAAAACCTTTGTGCCGGGCGCATTTTTTGATGATGGGTTTAAACAGTTCGGCTTGTATAGGCGAGATATGAGTAAAAGGTTCATCCAGCAGAATAAAATCGGCTTTGTTGTAAATGATCATCAAGGTTTCCAGTTGACGCAGTTCTCCACCTGATAACTGACCTACGGTTTTGTTGAAATGATCTTTGTATATATCCAAACCGCTAAACTCCTCCCAGAAAATAGGATCGATAAAGTTGCGGGCCAGTTTTTTTATCGGGATGCCCTGCGGCAGGTAATTATGCTGGGGCAGATAAGCTATCCGTGTTTGATGATAACCTTTGGCTATGTATTGATCATTAATACTTACATACTTAAAGCCTGGCGTTAAAATGCCAAATATGATACGCAGTAAGGATGATTTTCCACAGCCGTTGCGCCCCAGCAAGCCCACAATCTCGCCCTGCTTACAATCGAGATAAACATCCTGCAAGATCATCCTGCCATCAAATTCCAGCTGAACACTGTCAACTTTTAAGGTAAAGGGCTGCATGTAATATGATTTTAGATAAGATGATCAATAGTACACAGATAGAAAGATCAATGGCAAAAGCACTGATAAACATACGCTTCATGCCATAGCCGGCATTGCGGAAATAAAAATAATTCTCTTTGGCCGAAAAATAATGAAGGGCTACCGCGGATATGAACCCGATCATCTTGGCTGGTAGCAATAGAATTATAATTATTCCGGCATTAAAGATTCCCATATTGAAAACTAAAAGAAACAGCGCCAGTACGGTAAATGCTATATTATACAGCAGGAGCAGCTTGTAAAACTGGAAGGTAAGGATGCCTAAACGTTTCAAATGGTAATTGTGACAGCTAATCAAACAGATTAATCTGCCGATTATTGTTGTCGCTATCGTCAATGCGTATTTTATTAACATTTAAAGAAAACTGGTCATGCTTGATCTCTCCTTTCAGAATTCCGGTTGCCATTTTCAATTGAATTTTTTAACCTGCTCATTAATTATGGCTGGCGTTAAAGAGTGAAAATAAGAAATAAGCTGTGGCAGATAGCTTTCAAAAGTGGGGTAATGTTTCCGGTTAAGTTCATAATCCCTGATCTTGATTTCAAGTAATGGAATTAATACGCATTTTTCGCCGTAAATGTGCAGCTTGCGTAAACGTTCAGCTTCCTTCAAATCTTTCATGGATATTGCCGTGCGGATTTCGCCTAACCGCACCAGGTGTTCTATCACGCATACATACCAGTTATTAATATAATGAGGGGCGAGTATTTGTTTAAGCGCAGGTGTGAATAATGCAGAGTCTTTTTGAAGCTGAGCTGCATATTTTTCAATAACAGGATTTACAAAAGAGTGGCCAATTTCATGTTTAGTTAAAAAATGAGTAACCGCGGGGTTGTCAAAGCCGAAATGTTTATATGATGACAGGCCGGGTTTTGGTGACAGCATTTGGTCGGAGCTCATGATCATACCCGGAATAGTACCATAAGGAGATATGATATTTGGGCCAAATCCCCGGTAGTTGTCTTCACCTTTGGTAATTGGCATTGCGGGTGCTAAATAGATGCGATATTGTGGGAATCTTTTGCCGTACCATCTTTCCAACGCGGGAAAAGAAGGGACATCTATGTCTTTCTCCACTTCTTTTAATGCACCTTGATAAAATGGAGCGTTCTCCTTAAGGAACTCACCTACTTTGGCTAAATGATAAAAACTGTTTAAACTGTCGGTAAGTTCAGCAAATAAACCCGCTGTTTCGGGATGGTTTGAGTCATTTGGAAGGCCTTTAAACAAATGCCCCCTGGATGGGAATTCCTTTTCATTTAACAAATAGTTCATGATAGGTCCATTATCATGATAAGTGTCTTTTATTTGTTTAAGCAAATCGGCGATTCTTAATATAACCGGAGTATTTACATAACGATTAAAATGCAGAAAACCGTAATGAACAATGGGTTGGTGTGCATAGTCTCCTCCTTTTTGATCAAACACATAATCGTTGATATGCTCAACAGCAAGTTTTTCGGCAAAAAAATAGGTTTCGAGATTGGTACTGACTATAACAGAAACTTTTGGTGATAACTGGTCCTTATATTGAGCAAAAGAGCATGGAGCATAAAAAAAGAAGATAAGTAAAAGGACGTTTTTCGTGCCACGTATTTTGTTTAATGAAGCCATAAGGATCCTGTTTAAGATAAGTGAGTTTGAGTATTATCGATGACGCAATTAAACCTATAATCGTTACACCGATTTTATGCCCTATTTTAAATTATAGCTTCGTTCCCGTTATTCGATATCATGCAATTCTAAGATTCAAAACAAAAAAGCCACCAGGGTTACCGGTGGCTTTTAAATATGGTTGTGGGTTTATAGATTAACCCAGGTATGATTTTAATATTTTGCTTCTGGAGGTGTGGCGTAAACGTTGTAGTGCTTTGTCCTTAATTTGACGTACACGCTCACGGGTAAGATTAAATTTTTCACCGATCTCTTCTAATGAAAGCGGATGGTTGGTTCCCAAGCCGAAAAACAATACAATGATCTCGCGTTCACGCTCTGTTAAGGTTGAAAGTGAGCGTTTGATCTCTTCAGATAACGATTCGTTGATCAGGATGGAGTCGGTATTGGGCTCTTGATTTTCCAGTACGTCAAGCAGGGTGTTTTCTTCGCCTTGTACAAATGGCGCATCCATAGATACGTGACGACCGGAGTTGCTCAGCGTGTCAGAGATCTTGTCGACAGTAGTTTCCAGGATATCTGCCAACTCTTCTGGTGAAGGTTCACGCTCATATTCCTGCTCCAGTTTGGAGAACGCTTTACTGATCTTGCTTAATGAGCCAACCTGGTTCAATGGTAAACGCACAATACGTGATTGCTCGGCAATAGCCTGCAAAATCGACTGACGAATCCACCATACCGCGTAGGAGATGAACTTGAAGCCTTTGGTTTCGTCAAAACGTTTGGCAGCCTTGATCAAACCGAGGTTACCTTCGTTAATTAAATCGCCCAACGTTAAACCCTGATTTTGATATTGTTTAGCAACAGACACCACAAAGCGTAAATTGGTTTTGGTTAACCGTTCCAAAGCCGCCTGGTCGCCCTCGCGTATTTTTTGAGCTAATATTACTTCTTCTTCGGCAGTTATCAGATCAACTTTACCAATCTCGTGAAGATATTTGTCCAGCGATTGTGACTCGCGATTGGTAATGGATTGCGTTATTTTGAGTTGTCTCATTTATTTAATAAACCTTCGGTACTTTCTATTTAGTACAGAACGTGCAAAGTTATAAAATTGTTCTAAAAAAATATAATTGCAAGTTGTATTTTGAAAAAAAACGCACTACAAATTGCTTTTATAAATGATTGATTATGAGTGTTTAACTATTGTAATGTTAACAAATTATTCGTTTTTGCATTATTAATTGTTTAAACCGGCAAGCGGTATGGTTTTTGTGGTATTCTTGAAACACTTATTAAATTTCATCCAATTTAAAGGCTTCTTTCAGCCTCGGGCCTCTCTCTGTTTGTTGTAGTGTACAACATTCATTAACAGGATCGTGTTCAAAATACAAAATATAATCCTGTTCTACGGCTTCGTTCAAAAATAGTTTCTTTTCGCCCAGGGTTTTAAGCGGAAACATGTCATAAGCCATTACATAGGGGAGTGGCAGATGCCCGACAGATGGCAGCAGATCTGCCATATAAAGTATCTTTTTGTCTTTATAACTGATCAATGGCAGCATCATGGCGTCGGTATGGCCGTAAACAAAGCGTACGTGAAAATTTTCTGTGAATTTTACCCCATCCGTACTATCAATATATTGTAGCTGCCCGCTTTGTTGTATAGGTAGTATATTATCTTTCAGGAATGATGCTTTTTCGCGCTCGTTGGGGTTTACCGCCCAGTCCCATTGCTGCGGGTTACTCCAGTAAACGGCGTTTTTAAAGGCCGGGGTCAAATTTTCACCGTCACGTACTACCGCGCCGCCAACATGGTCAAAATGCAGATGCGTTAAAAATACATCGGTTATATCGTCCCGGTGAAAACCAAAGGCTGCCAGCGAACTGTCAAGTGTAGCGTTGCCATGAAGATAGTAATGGCTAAAGAATTTTTCGTCCTGTTTATTGCCGATGCCCGTATCGATCAGGATCAGTCGTTTACCATCCTCTACCAGCAGGCAGCGCATGGCCCAGGTACAAAGATTATTATCGTCGGCAGGATTGGTCTTGTTCCAGATGGTTTTGGGCACCACGCCAAACATAGCGCCGCCATCTAGTTTAAAAAAACCGGTATCTATTGTGTGGAGTTTCATGTTTTAGTTCATGGTTGATGGTTCATAGATCATGGTAGCCGGTAGGGAAGCCATATATCATCAAAAGCTAAAATAACACAATCTTTTTAAGTTGGTGGGTGATAGATCAGGTTTTGTGATCAGATAAAAAGAAAATCGCCACAAAATTAAATGCTATGCATTCATTTTGTGGCGATTAAGAATATAATAGATCTGATTTTAGCTATGAACCATTAACCATGATCTATGAACTAAAAATTACAAGTGTATACATTCACCGTAAGCTTCGGCAGCGGCTTCCATAACGGCTTCGCTCATGGTTGGGTGCGGGTGTACCGATTTGATGATTTCATGACCGGTAGCTTCCAGCTTGCGGGCGGTAACTACTTCGGCAATCATTTCGGTAACGTTATAGCCCAGCATGTGCGCGCCCAGGAACTCGCCATATTTGGCATCAAATATCAGTTTTACAAAACCATCTTTAGCTCCGGCAGCGCTGGCTTTACCCGATGCCGAGAATGGGAATTTACCAACTTTAATTTCGTAGCCGGCTTCTTTTGCTGCTTTTTCGGTATAACCTACGGAGGCTATCTCCGGTGAGCAATAAGTACAGCCCGGGATGTTGTTATAGTTTAAAGGTTCTGGGTTATGACCTGCTATTTTCTCTACGCAGATGATACCCTCGGCAGATGCAACGTGTGCCAGTGCCTGACCTTTAACGATATCGCCAATGGCGAATATACCTTCCACATTGGTGCGGTAAAAATCGTCAACCAATACCTTGCCCTTGTCGGTTTTTACACCGGTTTCTTCCAGGCCTATGCCTTCAATGTTGGTAGAGATACCTACAGCTGATAATACAACTTCGGCTTCCAGTACTTCAACACCGGCGGCAGTTTTTACATTTACTTTGCAAAGTTCACCGCTGCTGTCAACAGACTCCACATTGGCGCTGGTCATAATGGTAATACCTTGTTTTTTCAGAATGCGGTTCAATCCTTTTGAAACCTCTTCGTCCTCTAACGGAACAATGTTATCAAGATACTCCACCACAGTAACTTTAGTGCCGATAGAGTTGTAGAAATAGGCAAACTCGATACCGATAGCGCCAGAACCTACAACCACTATTGATTTTGGTTGTTTGGGTAATGACATAGCCTCGCGGTAGCCAATTACTTTTTTGCCATCCTGTTTCAGGTTTGGCAATTCGCGTGAGCGGCCGCCTGTGGCTAATATGATATTTTTAGCGGTGATCTGTTTGGTTGAGCCATCAGTGGCTTTTACTTCAACAACACCTTTTGATTTTAACTTTCCAAAACCAAGCACTACGTCGATCTTGTTTTTCTTCATTAAAAACTGAACGCCTTTGCTCATGCCATCGGCTACGCCGCGGCTGCGTTTAATAACCGATTCAAAATTAACCTCACCGTTACCGTTTACGTTGATACCATAATCGGCAGCGTGGTTGATGTATTCAAACACCTGGGCACTTTTTAATAGGGCTTTAGTAGGGATACAACCCCAGTTAAGACATATACCGCCCAATGATTCTTTTTCAATAATGGCAGTTTTTAAACCGAGTTGGGAAGCGCGGATTGCTGCTACATAACCACCCGGGCCTGATCCTATAACAATTAAATCGTAGTCCATATTTTTAATGATGATATAATTTAAATTTTCGCTTTGTACGGATTAAAGCTAAGCCGTGTTGTACACACAGGCGTTAATTTTAATGGCCCAAAGCTAAGTAAAAGGGCTGAAAAGCAAAAATGGAATAAGGCACCCCGCAGGCATCGCGTTATTATTTACAATCAAATGCCATTTATTGGGGTAAGTGCAAGAATTATTATAAATATTATATAATATCTACCAATTTACTGGTAATTAGTGTTATGGATGGATGAAAATGTTGAAAAATATATAATAATTGTTAACATAAACTTAACATTGACAATCAGGCTATTACTTATCTTTGCGGCTAATCAACTTAAAAGTATAATTAAAAAAGCAATTTATGAGGAAGCCTTTACTTCTTTTATTATTATTGGCCGGTTTTATGTTCCTTAACAGGAACGCCTTTGCACAGGGTGTTACAACAGCCAGTGTAAACGGTATCATTACCGATGCCAAGGGTGCAATTCCGGGTGCCACCGTAACCATCACCCACGTGCCAACCGGTACTGTATATGCTACAGTAAGCCGCGCGGATGGCCGTTACAACATTCCAAACTTAAGGGTAGGTGGTCCGTACACCTTTAAAGTAAGTTTTGTTGGATACAAAAACTTTGTTCAGGACGGTATCACCCTTTCAATCGGTCAGGATCAAAAGATCAATACCAAACTTGAAGATAATTTAACTTCTTTAAGTGAAGTAGTGGTTACAGGTTCACAAGGTAAAGTGATCAACTCATCACGTACCGGCGCGCGCGAAACTATCAGCCGCCAGCAAATTGAAAACCTGCCTACCATTGCCCGTTCATTGGCCGACTTTACCAAACTAACTCCTTCTGCAAACGGTTTATCCTTTGGTGGTCGTAGCAGCAACTTTAACAACATTACTGTTGATGGTGCGTTGTTTAACAACTCTTTTGGTTTATCAGGTACTTTGGGTGGTCAAACCAGCTCACAGCCTATATCATTAGACGCGATCGATCAGATTCAGGTTGATATTGCCCCTTATGACGTACGTCAGGGTAACTTTACCGGCGCTGGTGTTAATACCGTAGTAAAATCAGGTACTAACCAGGTAAAAGGTACTGCCTATTATTATGGCCGTGGTACCAGATTAACAGGTTACCATGCAGGTACAACCAATGTGCCGATCACTCCGTTTGATTACCATACCGATGGTATTGCCGTAGGTGGTCCGATCATCAAAAATAAATTGTTCTTATTTGTTTCAGGCGAGCAGGAAAGAATCAGCCAACCGCCAGCAACTGCTTTAGTAGCAAGTCGCCCAGGTTTAAGCGGTTCAAACGTATCAAACGTACAAGCCAGTACATTAGATGCTCTTAAAGCAAAACTGGCAAGCTATGGTTATGATCCGGGCGCTTATGAAAACTATGCTTACAGAACTTCAAGTAACAAATTAACAGCTAAGTTAGACTGGAACATTGACAAGAACAATACTTTAAGTGCCAAATACTTCTACTTAAAATCATTTAAAGATCAGCCGGCCAGTAACTCAGGTATCAGCAACAGCGATGGTACAACCAGTGTAGGTTACGGTACAACCCGTGCGCCAGGTCCTAATACCTTGCCTTTTTATGGATCGGGTTATACCATCAATAACAACTTTAATATTGGTATAGTTGAGTTAAATACCCGTATCAGCAATTCAATGTCAAACAAATTGACTGTGGGTTATTCTGCATTAAGAGATTTCCGTAACTTTTTGGGTAATGGTTCATTACCGATGGTTGATATTGGTAACGGCTCTAATATCTATAATGACGCTGGTGTTATTACAAGCACAACTCCAGCAACAGCTACAGCTACAAGCTTTGGTTCGGAGCTTTATACAGCAGGTAACTTGTTAAGCACCAACATCTGGCAGTTTGCCGATGACTTTACCATTTATTCAGGTAAGCATGAGTTCACTATCGGTACCAGCAACCAGATCCAGAGCTACACTAACGGTTTTGCTCCTGATTATAACGGTTTATATACTTATAACTCAGCCGATGACTTTATTAAGGGTTTGCCAGCACAGGCTTATACTTTGCGCTATTCGGCTCAAGGCGGCTCATTGCCATTAGCTAAGATCAAAGCATCTATTTACAGTGTATATGTACAGGATAAATACCATGTTACTGATAACTTCAGGTTAACTTATGGTTTAAGAGCTGATTATGATGCTTTCCCAACAACATTGGCTGCTAACTCTAATGCTGCTGCCCTTACTTTCCAGGGTGGTACACATGTTGACGTTTCTAAATTGCCAAAAAACAGGGTGCAACTTTCACCACGTGTAGGCTTTAACTGGGATGTGAATGGCGATGGTTCTACCCAGGTTCGTGGTGGTTCTGGTTTATTTACCGGTTCAGTACCATTCGTATGGATATCTAACCAGGCTTCAAACAATGGTTTGTTATTTGGTTCGTACACCGTTACTCAAAAAAATGCTCCAACCGATCCAAGGTTGTTATTCAATAAAAATATTGACGCAAATCGTCCTGCAAATGGTGGCGCAAACACATCATACGAGCTTGACGTTGCGGATCCTAACCTGAAATATCCAAAAATCTGGAGAACAAATCTTGCTGTTGATCAGAAATTACCTGGCGGTATCATCGGTACTATCGAAGGTGCTTACACCAAAGATATCCGTGCTATCTATCACCAGAACTTAGTATTATCTGATTCATACACTACTTTGGCTGGGCCAGAAGGTCAAATCCAGTATACTGCAAAAAATATTACTGCACCAACACCTACTAACCCTACCACGGCCACTAATCCATTTATCAATGGATTGTATTATATGAAGAATACCAGCAAAGGTTTCTCATACTTTATTACCGGTCAATTACAAAAAAGCTTTACCAACGGTTTTGCTGCCAGTATAGCTTATACTTACACCAAATCAAAAGATGTTAACGACGGCGGTTCAACTGCAAGCACTATCTGGAGCACCAGGTATGTAGCTGGTAACCCGAACACTGATAACCTGTCAAACAGTTCATATGTGCAGCCAAACCGTATCATTGCAACCGTATCATACCGTAAGCAATATGCTAAAAACTTGGCTACTACTGTAGGTTTGGTATTTGAAGCAGCTAACAACGGTGCTATATCATACATTACTGCTAATGATCCTAACGGTGATGGTGCTACTAACGATTTGATGTACATCCCTAAAAATCAAAGCGATCTTATCCTGGTTGCAGCACCTAAATCAGCAAACGGAACTGTTGATACACGTTCAGCAGCACAGATCTGGACGCAGTTAAATAACTTTATTAACCAGGATCCATACCTGAGCCAACACAGAGGTCAATATGCTCAAAGAAACGGAGCGATATTGCCTACTTACAAAAGAGTTGACTTGCACTTTGCACAAGACTTTTTTGTACAAGCTGGTAAAACTAAAAACACCATTGAAGTTACTTTTGACGTGATTAACTTTACTAACTTGTTGAACCGTAACTGGGGTAACCAACAAATATCATACAGTGGATTTAATAACGGGGCAACAACTGTGTTAAGGTATATGGGGCCTCAAAAAAATGCTGATGGTTCAGTTCAGGCAACTTATTCATTCCCTTATCTAGATGCTAACAACGCTATACCTGTTACCAACTCATACAAAACAGATATCAGCCAGTTCTCTCGTTTCCAGGCTCAGATCGGTGTTAGATACATATTTAACTAATCGTTTCTCCTGAAACAGGAATATAAAACAAAAAGCCCGGCCAATTTGGCCGGGCTTTTTGTTTTATCCTTTATCTGGAAATCCTTGCTCCTTGTTCCCGAAGTCTTTACTCTCCAAATCCTTTATAGGTTTTAAAAATCTTATCCCAAATATTGGTATAAAAGCCAAAGTTGTGATTGATATTTAAATGATGCTGGTGATGAAAGGATGATGTACCTAAATATTTAAAGGGCGCCATTTTGCGGATACCTGCCGGGATCGGTTCTATTCCTAAATGCCCCATGATGCCAAAAAATACATTAACCACCAGGTAAATAAAAACAGCGTAAAAACTAAAGCTGAATAATAGGATCATCATAAGCCATAATGAACCAAAGCCTACTGTTTCGAGCGGGTGTAATACAAACAGATCAATAGGGATAGGATCGGCATAATGGTGATGAAATTTGTGGATGGCTTTATAAAATATGGAACGGTGTATGGCGTAATGAAACAGGAACATGGCCAGGTCCATCAGCATAAAAAGCGCTAAAAAGTCGGAAACGATACGCCAGGATATGGCATAACTGAACAGAATATAGCCATGTTGCCAAAGCCAGAAACCGGTATACGTTATAGCTGTATTAATGAAATTGGTTAAAATGCAAATGAATATCTCGTTGCGTGATGCGGCTTTGATAGGCTTGTGATTTAATTTAAGCACCAACCAGCCAAATAATAAAGCCAGTATGGTAACCAGCAGGTTCTCGGCCAAAAATATCATCCAAAGGTTAAAGGTTGATTGTGCCGACAGGAACCTGAGCATAAGCGGGGGAATATGTATGTTGTATAGGAGTCAAGAACCAAGAGCCAAGAAAAATAACAGCAGTTGGTAGTCTTTAAAACACAACTATTGAAACATGGTTTTTATATGCAGATAATTTTCCTGTCTTGATTCTTGAATCTAATCTCTTGATTCTTATTCGTATTCAAACACCCCAAACTCTGATGTTACGGTTACTTTTTTGGCATCAGCTTTTTCAACGCGACCGATGATCTGGGCATCGACGCCAAAACTTTGCGATATGCTGATCAGTTCGGCGGCTATCTCCTGGGGTACATAAAGCTCCATACGGTGACCCATATTGAAAACCTTATACATTTCCTGCCAGCTGGTTTTTGATTCTTCCTGGATGAGCTTAAACAGCGGAGGAACCGGGAAAAGGTTATCCTTAATGATATGCAGGTTATCAATAAAATGCAGCACTTTGGTTTGCGCGCCGCCGCTGCAATGTACCATCCCGTGTACCTGGCCACGGTAAGCATCCAGTATTTTTTTGATGATAGGGGCGTAGGTACGGGTAGCGCTAAGCACCAGTTTGCCTGCCGTTACTGATTGATTGTTGCCTATATCAATTTTATCAGTCAGGTTTTTACTGCCACTGAAAATCAGCTCATAAGGAATGGCCGCGTCATAGCTTTCGGGATATTTATCGGCTATGGTTTTGTTAAATACATCATGACGGGCAGAGGTTAGTCCGTTAGAGCCCATGCCACCGTTATATTCTTTTTCGTAATTGGCCTGTCCGTAGCTGGCCAAGCCAACTATTACATCGCGCGGCTGGATGCGGTGATTGGATATCACATCCTCTCGTTTCATGCGACAGGTAACGGTAGAGTCGACAATGATGGTGCGTACCAGGTCGCCCACATCGGCAGTTTCACCACCAGTGGAGTAAATGCCGATGCCGGCATCACGTAGTTCACTTAATATTTCTTCGGTGCCATTAATAATGGCAGCGATCACTTCGCCCGGTATCAGGTTTTTGTTACGACCGATGGTTGATGAAAGCAGGATATTATCTGTAGCGCCTACACACAGCAGGTCGTCCAGGTTCATGATAATGGCATCTTGTGCAATACCGCGCCATACAGATATGTCGCCGGTTTCTTTCCAGTAAGTATAGGCTAGGGATGATTTGGTACCTGCACCATCGGCATGCATAATATTGCAGTACGCGTCGTCGCCGGTTAATATATCAGGTACAATTTTACAGAAGGCTTGTGGGAAAATACCTTTATTAATATTTTTTATTGCATTGTGTACATCATCCTTGGAGGCAGATACGCCACGTTGATCATAACGTTGTGAAGAAACCATGGGGCAAAACTACACAGAATTACACAAAATTACACAGTAAAAAAGGCGCCAATTTAATTAGCACCTTTTTTAAAACTGTGGATTTTTGATTATCTACTTAATAAATAACAGTTCCCTGAATTTTGGCAGCGGCCACAGGGTGTCATCAACCAGTTGTTCCAGTTTATCTACATGGTAGCGGATTGGTTGGAAGAATGTTTTAACCTTTTCGTCGTAATCAATGGCACGTTGACGTAAGTCTTCAATTACGTTGGCTTTTTTACGCTCGTTAACCATTTGTTCCACGTTGGTTTTAATAAAGTTTACGTGCTCGGATATTTTGTTAATAATATCCAGTTGTGCAGCGTAAGCGGTATCGGCCAAACCAAGATCTTTAAGACCTTTTACGTTTTCGATGAGTTTTGATTGATAGGCAATAGCCGCCGGGATAATCACATTCAGTACCAGTTCGCCAATAACGCGAGCCTCTATCTGTAATTTCTTATAAAAGGCGTCCAGCAAAATTTCATGACGGGCATGTGCTTCCCTTGGTGTGAATATGCCGGTTTCGGCAAAAAGGATATCCGTTTTTTCAGACAGCATGGCATCCAGCGCTTTCGGCGTGGTTTTGATGTTGGCCAGTCCTCTTTCTTCGGCTTCTTTTTCCCATGCTTCGCTATATCCATTACCTTCAAAGCGAATGTTTTTGGATTCCTTGATGTATTTTTTGATCACCATTAATAAGGCCAGGTCTTTTTTCTCGCCTTTTTTAATCAGCTTATCTACATCGTACTTGAATTTTTTAAGCTGATCAGCAACAATCAGGTTCAGTACGGTCATCGGGCTGGCAGAGTTTGCAGAAGAACCCACGGCACGCAGCTCAAACTTGTTACCGGTAAAGGCAAAAGGCGAGGTACGGTTGCGGTCGGTATTATCAGGCAATATCTGTGGTATCTTAGGGATGCCCTGCCATAGCAAGTTATCTTCTTTGATCTTTTTACTGATCCTCGAGGTTTCTATCTCATCCAGTACATCATTCAACTGGCTGCCCAGGAAAATAGAGATAATGGCAGGAGGGGCCTCGTTAGCGCCCAGGCGGTGATCATTATTCACCGAAGCTATGGATGCTCTTAACAGATCTGCATGTTCATAAACCGCTTTGATGGTATTTACAAAGAAGGTCAGGAACATGAGGTTGTTCTTAGGCGTTTTGCCCGGCGACAACAGGTTTTTGCCCGTATTGGTGATGAGCGACCAGTTATTGTGTTTTCCCGAACCATTGATGCCGGCATAAGGTTTCTCATGCAGCAATACTTTAAAGTTATGGCGGCGGGCAACGCGGTCCATGAGGTCCATCAATAATTGATTATGGTCGATGGCCAGGTTTATTTCTTCATAAATAGGGGCGCACTCAAATTGCGAAGGTGCAACCTCATTATGGCGTGTTTTTAAAGGTATACCTAATAATAAGGCTTCGGCTTCCATGTCCTGCATGTAAGCGTACACACGCTCCGGTATCGACCCGAAATAATGATCTTCTAATTGTTGGTTTTTGGCCGATATGTGACCAAACAAAGTACGACCGGTTAAATAAAGGTCTGGACGGGCATTAAACAAAGCGATATCAACCAGGAAATATTCCTGTTCGATACCTAAGGAAGCGTTTACTTTTTCAATGCCTTTATCAAAATAATGGCAAACATCTACAGCTGCTTTATCTAAAACACTCAACGCTTTTAATAAAGGTACTTTATAATCCAGTGCCTCGCCGGTGTAGGATACAAACACGGTTGGTATACATAAAGTACGGGCCATTAAAAATGCCGGTGACGATGGATCCCAGGCGGTATAGCCGCGGGCCTCAAAAGTATTGCGGATGCCACCACTCGGAAAGCTCGAAGCATCTGGCTCTTGTTGTGCCAATGCATCGCCCGAGAAACGTTCGATAGCGCCACCATCGGCAGTAGGTTCAAAAAAAGCGTCATGTTTTTCGGCAGTGGTGCCGGTAAGCGGCTGAAACCAGTGCGTATAATGCGTTGCTCCTTTACCCAATGCCCATGATTTCATGGCGGCAGCAATTTGCTCGGCCAGATCGCGTGGAATTGGTTCACCTTTTTCAATAGAATTAATGATCCCCTGGTACGCCTCTGTAGACAGATATTCCTTCATTTTCTTTTTATCGAAAACATTGGCGCCAAAGTAATCTGAGATTTTTGAAGAAGGTGGTTTCACTTCTGGGATGGTTCTGCTCAGAACGTCCTGCAGTGCTTTAAATCGGATGTTAGACATAAGATATGCGGTTTAAATAAAGGTCAACTTTCAAAAATAGAACTATCATTTAAAATATTCACAAAAATTAAAGGAAATATGATGTAAGTAAGCAATGAAACGGAGAAACCGCTTAAAAAATGGGTCATGCCGAATTTATTTCGGTATCCCACAGGATATTCAGGCCTGTAAGGCTTGCAATTTGCCATTGCGGACGTATCTGCAAGTAGAATGCCGAAATAAATTCAACATGACCTCCGCTTTTTAGCTTTTGCCCTCCTCGGACCCATAAAAAAGCATGATAAACTTAAAAAGTAATTACTCTGGTCCATTAAACTTAAATTCTTAATATTCCCCAAAAGTGTCGTTTTAATGCGCTGAGTTTGGCTAAAATTGAATTTTTATAGGTTTTTTAGCTTGTTTTTGCTCTTAATTTTTAAAAAATTGACTTTTTTTATGAAAAATGCTTTGATTTTTTCTGTTAAGAGAATTTATTTCGATTTGTAAATGATTTGAATTTCAAAATCATTAAAATTTGATACAATTTTTAGTTTTGATTTACAATTTTCGTAAATATTGCATTTTTTGACGTTATTTTTTTGTTAAAAATTTGTTATTGTTAAAATAACTACATAATTTCAGAAAATAATTTACATAAACATCATAATTATTGTATTTTTTATAAAAATGTCAATAATTAAAAGGCTAAAAGAAGGGATTTGTGGGTGAATGTGGTGGTTTTGTTAAATTTTAAACCTGCAATCAAGCTTAATTAAATAAACAATCAAACTAAATTAAACTTTTAAAAACAATCAAACTAAATTAAAGACAAATGAAAGTAAGTTCAACAAAACACAACCTCCTGAGTGCAGTCCGACAACTGTCACGTGAAAAATGGGCGCTGGGAGCCACCATTTTAACAGGAAAGATGATTGGTTTAGGGCTGGTATTGGTGGCCATGATCAGTTTGCCTGGTTTACTGGGTTCATCTGCTCACGCTGCCGACACTTACACCGCTCATGAAACAGCACTGATCAATACCGTTAATACGGTATGGACCCTGGTTGCTGCCTTTTTGGTTTTCGGTATGCAGGCAGGTTTTGTTATGCTTGAGGCTGGCTTTGCCCGTAAAAGAGAAACGGTTAACGTTTTAATGGAGTGTATTTTTGATACATGCCTTTGCGGATTATTGTTTTATGCAATAGGTTATGCCTTTATGTTTGGTAACGGTAATGGCTTTATTGGCTGGGGCGGCTTAGGCGCCGATGGCAAAACCATTACTAACTGGTTCTTTTTACAAAATACTCCGGCTACTTATGGTGCAACCGGTATCCCGCTTTTGGCTCACTGGATATTCCAGTATGCTTTTGCTGATACTTGCTCAACTATTGTATCTGGTGCAATGATCGGTCGTACAAGCTTCCGTGGCGATATTTTATACAGTATAGGTATTACAGGCTTTATTTATCCAATAATTGGTCACTGGGCCTGGGGGCCGGATGGCTTTCTGGCTACAATGGGATCTACAGGTGGTTTCCTGGCATCATTAGGTCAGCCTTTCCGTGATTTTGCCGGTTCAACCGTAGTGCATACTATTGGTGGTGTGGCTTCACTGGCTGGCGCTATGGTATTAGGCCCACGCTTAGGCAGGATATTTGCCCGAGACGATAAAGAAAAAGGCGGATTACCTGCCGGTCATAACTTATTAGTAGCTGCCGTAGGTGGTTTTATATTATGGTTTGGCTGGTACGGTTTTAACCCGGGATCAACTTTATCAGCAATGGATATGCAGGGTATTGGTCGTGTTGCTGCTAATACAACCCTTGCTGCCTGCGCCGGTGGTTTTGCAGCTATGCTTGCTGCACTTTGGTGGGGTCCAACAAAAGGTAAATTTGACCTGGCCTTTACTATCAACGGATTTTTAGGTGGTTTAGTTGCTATTACCTGCCCATGTTATTGGGTAAGCCCACTTGGTGCTATTTTACTGGGTGGTGTTGCCGGCTTTGTAATATTTGCAGGTGTTTATATTATTGAGTGGTTCCGTATCGACGATCCGGTTGGTGCAGTTTCTGTTCACGGTCTTTGCGGTATCTGGGGTACTTTATCATTAGGTTTATTTGCATCTGGCCAGTTTGGTGCTACAGGTCCAACTGGCGCGGATAATTCAGCCCCGGTTACCGGTTTATTTTACGGCGGTGGTTTTGGCGTATTGAAGGCCCAGGCTATAGGTAGCTTTACCATTACGGCGGCGGTGTTTATTGTAACCTTTGGAATGATGTACATCCTGAATAAATTGCCAAATCCATGGAGACTGCGTGTTGAAGAACATGGCGAGGCTGGTTTAGGTGGTCTTGACGTGTTTGATCACGGTATTGAGGTTTATCCGGCCCAGGAAGAAGAGATCAGCTTAAGTGGTCTTTTTGATAAAGGGGTTAAATCAACTTCTGAAGTTTAAGAATGAATAAATAACAATGCAGATCCCCGGTCGGGGATCTGTAATACCTTGTGTGGTTGGTGTGTGGCTTTAATGCAATGGCATCGCCAACTGCACAGGGATTTTTTATGCCGACAATAAAAGATCCCGAATTGTATTAATCTTTTGTATATCAGTACTTTAAATCAAAAAACAATTAACAAACCCAATTTTATTAACAATTAAATCGTTATCATGAAAAAAACAGCTTTACTATTATGTTTGTTTTCTATCGCGGCTTTTACAGTGAAAGCACAGGACACCACAAAAACTGCAGCGCCAGATCCGCCCTTGACTATTACCGGATCGGTTGATGCTTATTATAAGTATGATTTTTCTAAACATGCTAATATACCAACCAGCTTTGCATCAGATCAAAACTCGGTTTCGATAGGTATGATCGATCTGGGCCTGAAGAAAAAAGTAGGCAAAGCTTCGTTTGTGGGCGAATTGTCTTTTGGTCCGCGAAATGATCAGTCAATCCCGAATCCAAATTATCATATCCAAAACTTGTATGTATCATATGATGTTACCAGTCAGTTTAATTTAACAGCTGGTTATATGGCTACTTTTGTTGGTTATGAAGTGATCGCGCCAACAGGTAACTATAACTATTCAACTTCTTATTTATTTACCAATGGTCCGTTCCAGAACGCTGGTTTAAAAGCTACTTACGCTTTTTCTGATAAAGTAAGCTTAATGGCCGGTGTTTTTAATAACTACTGGAATACTTATAGTTCATTCAGACCTGTAAGCGAAGGTACAGCTTCTGGCGATGTATCAACCTTTGGCGCTCAATTGATGATTGCGCCGGTTAAAGGCTGGACTGCTTACCTAAACGTGTTAACCGGTACTTACTCCGGAACAGAGTTTGATTTGACAACTGCTTATCAAATAACCGATGCCTTTAAATTAGGCTTAAACGGCGCTACTTTCTCTGCTCCACATAATACCGGTGGCTTTAGTGGTGTTGCTTTATATCCTCAGTTGGCGGTATCAAAAATCGTTAGCTTTGGTTTAAGAGGTGAGTACTTTAAAGTTAAAAACGATGGTGGCGATGTAAAAGCGATTACTGTAACTTCAAATATCAAGGCTGGTCCGTTAACGCTGATCCCAGAGCTTAGATTTGACAACAAGAGCGATAAATTCTACGCGCCTTTTGTTAACAGCAGTGGTGTGTCAACCAATAAAGCTTCACAATTTGTGTTAGCCGCGGTTTACGCCTTCTAAAAAAAATAAATTTCAATTCTTTTATAAAAGCCGTTCCAATTACCCGGAACGGCTTTTATCTTTATAGCGGTTCTTTTGATTTCGGATTAACTTCGTTGAGAGCTTCGCTGTTTCGGAATTAGAACTTCTGATTTAAATTAAGTAAAATACTATAATGAAAAATATATTGACGGTGCTTGTTTGTGTGTTGTTGGTGAAAAGTGCTTCGGCGCAAAAGGATTCGCTGGCTTTTGATGAAAATGATAAGTATATCTATTATCAAACGGTTGCTCAGGAAGGCCTGAGTGCTGATACTTTGTATAGTCGGGGGCTTTACTTTTTTAAGTCGGCCTATCCTAAAAATAAGTTAAAGCTGTCAACTGCCGATAAGGCCCAGGGAGTGTTGGTAGGCAGCAGTGGTTTTCTGGTATCAAAAAAATCGTTTGTAACTACACACGAAGATGGTGAGATTACCTATACCCTGCGGGTTGAGGTAAAGGATAATAAATACCGTTACTGGTTCACCGATTTTGTATATGTGCCCTATCAGCGCAATCGCTATAATGTATATGAGGCTGTGCCGGGCGTAACTATCCCTATGGAGAAAGCCAAAGACAAACTGGATAAACGCGATGTTGCCGAGTTTTTAAACCGCATATTGCTGAACAGTCGTAAAGTAGGTGCTGTGCTGAAATCATACATACTTAAAATATCTGCTTTACCCAAAGAGCAGAAAAAGATCAATAAGATATCAACTAAGGAGTGGTAGTTTGCAGTTTGCAGTTTGCAGTTTGCAGTTTGCAGTTTGCAGTTTTGAAAAAATGACAAGCAATTTAATCAAATTCTGAAAATTCAGGTTCAGGTAAAAAAAACACAAATCAAGGTTCAGAAAAGAAATCACTAATTCACTAAATCAATAATTCAATAATTAAAAAAGCTGCATCTTTAAAAATGCAGCTTTAGTTTTTTCTTGTTGTTTGGTTTGATTATATCGTGCTGTGTAGCTTAAAGTTCTTCGTCGTGCTGACTGATGTCAAGACCGGCAAGCTCTTCCTCAGGGCTAACACGTAAGGTGCTGATCATATCTGTGATCTTCAATAATAACAAGGAACCGAAAAATGCGAAGGCCGAAACACCTACCAAAGTAATGAGGTGAACTAAAAATAAATGCGTTTCGCCATAATATAAACCGTTGCCGGTAGTATTGCCCGCGTTTACATTTTGATGCGCGAATACGCCTGTTAATAACATACCCACCATACCGCCTACGCCATGGCAAGGGAATACATCGAGTGTGTCATCAATGCTGGTTGATGTTCTCCAGATCACGACCAGGTTACTTACAACCGCGGCTACAATACCGATGATTAAAGAATGGGGGATGGTTACAAAGCCTGCAGCCGGTGTAATAGCCACAAGACCTACAACTGCGCCTATACAAGCGCCCATAACGCCCGGTTTTTTACCACGCAATATATCAAAAAACATCCAGGCCATAGCTGCAGCTGCCGATGCGGTAGTGGTGGTAGCCAAAGCGGTGGCGGCTAATGTGCCAGAGCCTAAAGCAGAGCCAGCGTTAAAGCCAAACCAGCCGAACCATAATAAACCGGTACCTAATAATACATAGCTGATACGTGCAGGCGCGTGTGCTTTATCGTTACGTTGTTTTAAATATAATGCCGAAGCCAATGCTGCCCAGCCTGCAGACATGTGTACTACTGTACCACCTGCAAAATCCAATACGCCTTTACCAAACAGGAAACCATCCGGGTGCCAGGTAGAGTGCGCCAGTGGAGCATAGATACATATCATGAACAGGCAAAGGAAAATTACATAGGAGTTAAAGCGGATCCGCTCGGCAAAGGCGCCGGTGATGAGGGCCGGGGTGATTACCGCAAATTTTAACTGGAACATAGCAAATAATACCAATGGTATAGTTGGCGCCAGTTTCCAGGTGGCATTACCCAGTGTGCCCTTCATCATAAAAAAGGTACGCGGATCGCCTATAAAGCCGCCAATGGAATCGCCGAAGGCCAGGCTAAAACCAAAGATAACCCATATAACGGTGATCACGCCCATACAAACAAAGCTTTGCAGCATGGTTGATAGTACGTTTTTCTTGCTCACCATACCACCGTAGAAAAAGGCCAGTCCTGGCGTCATGATGAGTACAAGCGCGGTACTTACTAATAGCCAGGCGGTATCGCCACTATCAATTTTGCTGTCTTTTACAGTGGTTAAGGTAACCGAGGGATAAATAAGGGCAAGTACAATTACAATTATAAGTACGCCAAAGGGTATGAATTTTTTCATGTTTCGGGTTTTAGGGAGTTTTAATAAAGTTTATCAATACTGCCTGGTACCCAATCAAAATACCAGGCAGTATTAAAAAATTAATAATATACCCGGCACCCAATCAAAATGCCGGGAGGTATTAAACTAAATTTTTAAAAACAATAAGATCCCGGATGCTTAATCAGAGCAGCGGGATAGCATTGTTTTTTCTGCTACCAAAAAGCGTGAAACGGAAAAAGGATGAGTTTGCGGAAGCGTGACAGCTGACTTGTGCCAAGGCCGCAAGAGAATGTGACATATTTTATCCCTATTGAGAAAAAATTGGGGCTGTGATAAAAACCTTGTAAGGAATGTGCTCCGCGGTGTTGCTGAACATTAATGACCGGTAAGGGTACATTGTTGAGGCTGTACTCGTAATTAAAAGGGTGGTGATTGGGGCTTGCTGTTCTTAAAGAAGCTTTTTTTTCTTCTTTATGGTTGATATGGTATAATCCTCCCCGACCGGATGCGGAAAATCCAGAAAAAAGGAATAAAATTAAGGCAGTAAATTGATAAAGCCTGTTAACCATGTCTAAAAGTAGTAAAAAATTAAAATAAATGCCATTTTTTTATAAATATTTTAACTTTTTGTTTGTTTATGTGATAAATATATAGATAAATGCCATTTTGAATTATGGTTTTAATTAAAAATGTAAAAAAGTATCACTCTTATTGATATTTATGCAGGTGGTTTGTTCGGTATTTTGAAAAATGTAATAATTATGAGTTGCTGTTAGCGCAAAATGTAAAAGGTTTCTCCCTGTTTCTCGTCGAAATGACATTCTTTTTTGATTAAACAATAATGTTTTCAATTGCTAAATACATTCAGCAAAAAGACTTTTTGTTGGAAAAATTAAATTTTACCGGGTTTGGCATAGTGTAATTCGGATGAAAATTATTTTAAAATAATTCTTGTTTTATAAAATATTATATATGTATATTCGTTTTATAAGAAATTTAATTCTGAAAATTATGAGTATTGCCAAATTTGATTTGTACAACGCCGAGTGGCTCGACCTTGTATTTGACCACCGTAACAAAGAATACGGTGCTTATGATCTGAGAAAGAATTATGGCCGCACCATGTCAAGGGCCATGGGGCTTGCCCTTGCCGGCGTTGCCATTTTAGTTGCGGCAAGTATAGTATTCAAACACAAAATAGAACCGGTTACCAAAGTAAATATGACCCCGGTGGATTTGAAAGATATTACAATACAGCCACCTGTAGAAGCTAAACTTAAAAAGCAAGATGCGCCCAAATCTGTTGATCCTCCTGCACCAGCGGTTCCCATAAAACAAACAGCTATACCAACTACAGTACGTCCAGATGATGATCCCCGTACTGTAGATCCGGTGGATATCAGCAAAATAGAAGGTGCCATTGGTCCGGTTACTGTTGATGGACCTGCAAAAGGACCTGAAAATGTACTTAACACAAACACCACTCCCGGTGGGAATGGTACTGCGCCGGCAAATAATGGTATAGTCGATGCCAGAGACGGAGGCCTCGAAGTAATGCCCGAACCAGTTGGCGGTGCGGCAGCCTGGGGGAAATTTTTACAAAAGAACCTTCGTTTTCCGGCGGTTGCACAGGAACAGGGAGTTTCAGGCAGGGTAACATTGAGTTTTATTATTGAGAAAGACGGCTCTTTGTCCAATATCAAAGTAGAGCATGGTGCAGGGTATGGGTTTGATGAA
Organism: Mucilaginibacter sp. BGA-UO-ETr-C110; assembly: GCF_059567985.1. Classification (NCBI taxonomy): domain Bacteria; kingdom Pseudomonadati; phylum Bacteroidota; class Sphingobacteriia; order Sphingobacteriales; family Sphingobacteriaceae; genus Mucilaginibacter; species Mucilaginibacter sp. BGA-UO-ETr-C110. Next base: position 3,484,139 of record NZ_JCAQPB010000002.1, on the reverse strand, counting down.
GAGGCCCTGCGCGTGCTCAAACTGGCCAAAGCCTGGAAACCAGGTATCCAGAATGGCCAGCCGGTGCGGGTACGGTATAATATCCCTATCAATTTTCAGCTAAGTGAGCAATAGATAATTTAACGAAAGCTCAGGGTGATGAATCATGGCGCTCAAAAGAGAGGGGTCACCCTGAGCTTCGTCGAAGGGTAGAGCGCAGAGGCTGCCCACCATGCTTCGACGGAGCTCAGCATGACACCCCTTTTTAGAGTTTACATAATAAAACCATTTTATGACCAGACTATCAGGTATCTCTATTTGTGCCTCCTTATTATTATTTATAATGCAGGCAAACGCCCAGGGCGACGGACGGGGTTTGGTTGTCAAGAGTACTGTACGCCGTGTAAACGTAATGCAGGCCAATGCCCAGAGTAACCAACAGGGCTTTGAGATCAAGGGTACTATACAAGGCGTAAACTCGGGTATTGTGCGTATGCTTGCTGTTGGGGGTGGGCTCAATGCAATAGATAGTGCCACTATCACCAACGGAAAATTTATTTTCCGGGGGAAAACTGGCTCATCAGATACGAGGTCGTTTATGATCGTTCCGGGCAATTGGTCATTTCGGGCATTTGTACAAGATACGGTGCTTACGCTTGAAATAGACACCGCGGGCGCCATGCACCAGCGTGCTGGTAATAAAGACTACCCGATGATATGGCAAATCAAAGAAACAGGATCGAAAATAGGGGATGTTTATGCCAGATATGAGGATGAAACAGGCCCGACTTACTTCATATCTCTTTTTAAGCAACTTAACGCGGCCATCGGGGCCTCGGATATTGCTGCTATACGTGCCAAAATGGATTCTGTTCGCCAGGTGATGGTGCCAAAGCAAAAAGCATGGATCGAAAATTATATCCATCAATATCCAACATCAGTGGCCGGGGCTTTCATATTTAAGGAGCTTTATGCGCAAGCATTATCCGGAAGTCCGCAGGGTTATTTACAATCTGTTCTTGCTCAATTTTCAGGAGAGGCAAAAACTTCTGTCTATTATAAGGAGCTGGCAGTTGTCGCAGGCAATTTAAAAAATAACGAAGCCAATAGTGTTGCGCCCGATTTTACGCTGCAAAAAAGGGATAAAACAAAATTCACATTGTCTGCAACACGCGGAAATATTACCATGATAGATTTTTGGGCAAGCTGGTGTGTGCCCTGCAGGGCGGCTATCCCAAACTGGAAAAAAGTTTATGCCAAATACCATCCAAAAGGATTTAGTATCGTAAGTGTATCAATTGATGATTCCTGGAAAAAGTGGCTGCCAGCGCTCGATAAAGAAAAAATGCCGTGGACACAGGTTATTGATGAACGTACTTCGGAACATTCAAAAAGAAAGGTGAGTGAATTATTCCCAAGCCGTACCATCCCTTTTTATGTGTTGCTGGATAAAGAAGGAAAAGTGCTTTTGGCTTCGGGCGATGAGGAAGCCATGCATAAAAAAATAGCAGAAGTGTTACCATAAATTGCCCGTTGATGTATATAGCAATGGGTGATCAAGATAAAGTGGTTGTATAGCGTCTCCGGGGGGACAGAAATCGTTAAATGACCACCGTGGGCAAGCGAATATTTTTCGTTTGCCCTTTTTTTGTTATATACTAAAATTCATCAGCAGATCAATTACCCGGGGCATCTCTGTTTCCAGTTCGGCATGCCAGAGCATGGTGAGTTCGGCCTTTTGGGGTACATCTTTCAGCTCAATATATTTGATAATACCCGGATAGTTGCGCAAGCTCGACATGGGCTCTACGGTAATGCCCAGCCCCGCCTCAACCAGGCGGATGCCGGTACTGGCAAAAGGCGTTTTGTGCACAATGTTGGGTAAAAAACCTGCTTCAATAAAAATAGATTCAACCGTACCCACATAGAGTGACCCTTCTGAGCGCGGCGGCAAAATAAACCGCTCGTTGGCAAACACGCTCAGATCGCTGAAATTTTCCGGACCTACCGGGTGATCGAGCGGCAGCACAATAGCAAAGTTATCCCGCAGCAATACCTTGCTTTTTAAATCATCATTAATAACCGGGTTGGTAGAAAATCCGATATCAATCTCTTTATTCTTCAGATCGATGGCCTGCTGCTTATTGTTTATCTCCAGCAATACCGTATGAATATCGGGCAAGATTTCATTGATGTGCCTGATCATGCCCGGCAAAAAACTTTGCATAACAGAATAAGTATAACCTATCCTTATCTCGCCGGCTTCGCCTTTATGCAGTTGGGCGGTGCGTTTGGCCGCATGATCAAACTGATTTACCAGGCGTTCCATTTCGGCTTTAAAATACCTGCCGGCTGCTGTAAGCTCCACATTGCGCTTGTTACGCTTAAATAATTGGGCGTTTAATGATTCCTCCATTTGTTTGATCTGCCGGCTCAGCGCGGGTTGTGCGATAAAAGATTTGTCAGACGATTTGGTGAAATGCAGCGTTTCGGCCAATACCAGGAAATTCTTGAGCACATTAATATCCATATTTATGCAAATTTGTTATAAGTTGATGAAATATAAGTATTTTTTATTATTAATAGCAAACGCTTCCTTTGTTTAAGAACATAACCACCACCACCATGGAAGATCTGATCACCAAAGCGTATCGACCCGAAACTTTCCGGGCCGAGGCTCACCAATTAGTTGAACTGCTGGCCACCGAACTTGAAAAAGCGCACACCGCCCCTCAAAAAAAAGACACGATAAACTGGGAAAGTCCGGCGGAGCAGCTGGCTTACTGGCAAAATGATTTTAATTCACCTTTAATTGATAATCCCCTGGAACTTTTCCGTTCGGTGATGTCCAGGTCGGTTAATTTACATAGCCGGGGTTATATCGGGCACCAAACCTCAACAACTTTGCCGGTAACTGCTTTAACATCGGCATTGATCTCTTTCTTGAATAATGGCATGGCCGTTTATGAAATGGGGATGGCCGGCAATGCCATGGAGAAAGTAGTAACCGCCTACATGGCTGCCAAATTTGGTTTTGGTGAGGAAGCATCGGGCATTGTTACTTCCGGTGGTACGCTGGGTAACTTGACCGCTTTATTAGCCGCCCGGGCATCTCTGTCCAATGTATTAGGTAAGCCAGAGTATGGGCAGCTGGCCATTATGGTATCCGAAGAAGCGCATTACAGTATTGAGCGAGCCGTACGGATCATGGGGCTACCTCCCGAAAATATTATCAAAATACCGGTTAATGATCGTTTCCAGATGCGCACCGAATTGCTTGAAGATCAGTATCGGGATGCTACTGCAAAAGGTAAAAAGGTATTCTGTATTGTTGGTTGTGCCTGTTCCACCTCTATCGGTGCCTATGATGATCTGGATGCTATTGGTCACTTTGCACAAAAACAAGGTATCTGGTTTCATGTAGATGGCGCGCATGGCGCCCCGGTTATTTTTTCGCCGGTGTATAAGCATCTGCTCGGAGGGATCGAAAAGGCAGATTCGGTGATGGTTGATTTTCATAAAATGATGATGGCACCCTCCTTATCAACAGCTGTGCTGTTTAAATCGGCCAGGCAGGCCGGCAAAACATTCCTGCAAAAAGCCGAGTACCTGTGGCAGGATCAACAAGCCGATGAATGGTATAACTCGGGAAAGCAAACCTTTGAATGCACCAAACCCATGACCATTTTGCATACTTACACTATTATGCGGCTTTATGGCGATAGCCTGTACCAACAGCACATTGATAAACTGTACGGTATGGCCGGTGAATTTGCCCACATGGTACATCAGCATGAAAACTTTGAACTGGCCTGCGAACCCCAAAGCAATATTGTTTGTTTCCGCCTGAAAGCCAGTGCTGACTCTAACGAACTCAACCGTGATGTGTTACAGCGTTTGATAGAAGACGGTCGCTTTTATATAGTAGGCACTACCATTAAAAAGGATTTTTATCTGCGGATAACCCTCATGAACCCGCTTACCCAAAAAGATGATCTGGAACAATTGCTCAGCGTAATTGAGGATCTGGCCATGAGTAACGCGGTGATTTAGAATCAAGATATAAGAGTCAGGAATCAAGAGATAAAAAAATAAAATCACCATGCAGTCGCTCGGCTCCAGCCGAGTGACAACTATTACCCGGCCTCCGGCCGCAGTAAAACAACACCGTATTTAATCCGCAGGCCAGAGGCCTGCGGATAATCGTCACTCGGCAGGAGCCGAATGACTGCGGTGTCTCTTTTATCATCGTTTTGTTACAATTACCCCAAAAGTTAAAAAGATAGCATAACAACACGTAGCTTAGAGTAAATAAGCTATAAAGATGATCCAAATCCCAAAAGACCTGCTTGAGCATCATGTACATATGAGAATGCGGTTTTGCGATATGTACGGTATTGTTATCGACAAAAAGCGGCCTTTCAGCTGTGATGATACCCTGCAAACTATGCATTGCCTCGAGGTGGTTTTAACCGGATCGATCGATGTTTGGTATGGTGGTCATGTACAGCATCTTGCGGCAGGCGATATCCAGTTCAGGAGACGGGGTAATTACCAGATATTTCCGTCTGATGATTATACCAGCATGCTCATTTTTATGGAAAACGAGTTTGTTGATTATTTTTTGGACAGCCACGTACCCGAGTTTAGGCAGGAAAAACTGACCGACGATCTGTCACCCTTCATCTTTAAAACATCCGAATTTATAAAAGCCAACATAGCGCAGGCCATTCAGCATATTGCACATCCGCAGGATTATTCACGCTGTATCGTAAAATTTGTAACGCACCAGATATTGCTTCAGATTTTATCGAGCGATAGCTCCAAAACCTTTGTTTCGTTTTTAAAACACCTGGTTAGCGAAAATAAGGTCGACCTGGCCTACTTTATGGAACAAAACTTTAACCGGCAACTTTCCCTGCAGGATATGGCTAAATTGACCGGACGAAGCGTAAGTGCCTTTAAAAAGGAATTTACCGAGCGCTTTAATACCACACCCGTAAAATGGCAGATCAACCGCAGGCTGGAGTATGCAGCCTATCAGCTCAAAAACTCCAATGACCCGGTATCCACGATAGCTTACAGCAGTGGGTTCGAGAATATTTCGCATTTTTCAAAAGTGTATAAGCAAAAGTTTGGCGCGCCACCCAGCAGCGCGCGTAACGAGCCGGTGTTATTATAACAAACAAATAAAGCCTCACAGCAAAATCCGGCTGCCGGTAAAGCTGCAATTTTGAGGTATGAAAACATTAACAAATACCAACCCGGCGCTGATACTGATTGATATACAGCAGGGTTTTGACAATATCCCGTACTGGGGCGGCGAACGCAACAATCCAAACGCCGAAGCAAATGCCCGTAAACTGCTTGATTACTGGCGCGCAAATAATCTGCCGCTTTTTCACATTCAGCATTGCTCTACCAACCCCAACTCCATGCTGGCCGAAGGTAATCCCGGCAACGCGCACAAAGAAATTGTAAAACCTTTGCCCGGTGAACCGGTGATCAAAAAATCGGTGAACAGTTCGTTTATAGGTACCGATCTGCAACAGCGGCTGGATGCTGTCGGCATTGATACCGTAGTTATAGTAGGGCTCACCACCGAACATTGCGTATCAACCACTGCAAGAATGGCGGGCAATTTTGGATATAACACTTTTGTAGTAGCCGATGCTGTTGCTTCCTTTGCCAAAACAGGAATCAAAGGCGAACATTACGATGCAGAAATCATTCACCTAACCGCGCTGGCACAGATAAACGAAGAGTTTGCAACCGTATTGAATACCGACGAGGTAATCAACGCTTTAAAAAAAAACGATGATTTTCTTTAGCAAGTTTATGAGGAAACTTTTAGCGCCTTATCTGCCCGTTTCGCAGGTGCTTGCGGTAATGAAGTAAGGGGGAGAGAAGTCAAGATATAAGAATCAAGAATCAGGGATAAAAATATGTCATTGCGAACGGAGTGAAGCAATCTCCTCGCGTTTATGATATACGAGGAGATTGCTTCGTCGTTCCTCCTCGCAATGACATGATGTATAAGTGGTATGTAGAAAATATATCCTTAGCCTTACTTGGAATTCACCAACGGTATCACTTTTTTCCCAATCAGTTCAATAGAACTCATTAATTGGGCATGTGTTAAACCTGCATTATCCATTTGGAAAGTAAAACGATCCACGCCACCCAGTGCTTCACTGTGGCGCAATAGTTTTTCAGCTACCTGTTCTGGTCCGCCTACAACTAATACACCTTTTGGTGCTACTAACGTATCAAACTGAGTTTTGGTCACTGGTGGCCAGCCACGTTCCCGACCTAATTTGGTCCAGAGCTCCGCATAACCCGGATAGTAATCGGTAACGGCCTGTTCATTGGTCGCGGCCACATAGCCCGGCGAATGTAGTCCCACCTTTAACTGATCGGGGGTAAAACCTGCTCTTTTACCGGCTTCGCGATACAGATCTATCAGGGGCTTGAACCTGTGTGTTTCGCCACCTATCACGGCTACCATTAGGGGTAATCCCAATGTACCGGCACGTGCGAATGATTCCGGCGTACCACCAACACCCAGCCAAATGGGTAGTTTTTCCTGTAAGGCTCTTGGATATACGGGCCTGTTGTTTAAAGGCGCACGGAATTTACCAGACCAGGTCACAAATTCATTGTCACGAACCTTCAGTAATAAGTCCAGCTTTTCTTTAAATAGCGCGTCGTAATCGTCCAGATTAAAACCAAACAGGGGATAGGCCTCAATAGATGATCCCCGGCCAACAACCATTTCTGCACGGCCTTTAGATATGAGGTCTAAAGTGGCAAAACTCTGGTATACCCGTACCGGATCGGCAGCACTGAGCACCGTTACCGCGCTGGTTAGTTTGATACGTTTGGTTCGCGCCGCGGCAGCAGCCAGGATCACCGCTGTTGCCGAATCCAGGAACTCCTTTTTATGATGTTCGCCGATACCGAAAACATCCAGACCAACCTCATCGGCAAATGCAATACGGTCCAGCAATTGTTCCATGGCATCCACACTGCTCAATTCCTTACTGCCGTACATCGCCGAAGCGAAGCTGTCTATTCCTATTTCCATCTTGTTATTTCTAATAAATGTTTAAACATCTAATTCAAAGATCGGAACAAACTTTCGTCTAAGCAAATGCTGCGTCGTTATTGACATGTTGTTGACTTAGCTTATGGTTGGGTTATCGCCCTATTGCCAAAACAACAAACAGACTGACAGGCTTTTTATATGTTATTGAGTTTAAATTATTTAATCCCCCACTGTTTATTGGGTTGAGGGCCGAGCCATAAAACAAGTTCGCCGCCTTTGGCAAAATCAGCATGTTTAAACCAGAAATGGCTTAACGGTTTGCCGTTTAATGTTGCTTTTTGGATATACATATTACGGGCCGAGTTATTATGGGTTTTGATCACAAACTGCTTACCGGTGTAGTAACGCTGATCGAGTTTGATGGTTACCTCATCAAAAACAGGACTGGTAATATCATAAACAGGATCTTTGGTCACATTGCCCTGCAGGTTAAACAAGCCAATGGACATTAAAGCGCTTACGCCGCCCATTTGCCCCTGGTCTTCATCAGAACCTCCATAACCCAGGTCGGGCGATACCCCGCCGTAGGCCTGCTCCTGAACCTTGCGCACCCAGTATTGGGTAAGCCATGGTTTGCCCGCATAGTTAAATACATGCGCGTCTGAACAGCCGGGCTGATTGGCATAACTGATGTAACCCCTGCCGTAATCATAAACAAAATCGCTTTCCTGTGATTGCTCAAAGGCGTAATTGAGCTTGCTGCACAGTACATCCCGGCCGCCCATTAATTTGGCCAAACCATCAATATCATGTGAAATACCCCAGGTTGCCTGCCAGGCGTTGGCCTCTATCCAGCCCTGCCCGCTTAGGGCATCGGTATGTATGAATTGACCGGCTTTGTTTTTGGGGAACAGCAGTTTTTGTTTAGGCTCAAACAATGCTTTCCATCCTGATGACCGTTTCATGAAAAAGTTATAGTCGGCCTGGCGGTTAAGTTTAGCGGCCATTTGCGCGGCGGCATAATCCTGGAAAGCCGCTTCGATGGTTATTCCGGCATTATCGGGCCAGTAAGCCTTTTCGGTATAAAACTCAATATCCTCTTTACTGCCAAGTACCCCGCCGGGCAAATGGTTGCGGCGGATAACATCAAAGGCATGGTCGGCATCTGTTTTTTTGAGTAAACCTTTTTGATAGGTACTTACAATAAGGTTGGTGGCCGGGCAGCTGGTCATAATAAAAGTATCGCCGCCGCCAACGGGGCCGCGCGGCAGCAGCCCGCCATCATCAGCAAACTGTATCATAAAGGCCGACATATCATCCTGCACTTCGGGCCATCCCAGGCCCCAAAGTACGTTCAGGTTCCATTGGGTAAGCCAAAACGCGTCTGAATTATACATGCCGAATTTGGGTTTGCCATCGGCGTTTTTGGGCAGGGTTTTTATCTTAAATGAACCATCTGTCGCCTTGGCTTCGGAAGGCCCGCTGCGGTCGGCATAATCACCGGAAACATCATTGTTGAGGTGACGACCCAGCAGCACATGCCACAAATTGGTATAGAATTTTTTACGCTGATCTGCAGTGCCGCCCTTTACATCTATTTTGCCCAGCCAGCTGTTCCATTCCCGGCGCGAGTCGCTCCTTACCGAGTTGAAATCCCAGCCGGCACATTCCCGCTTTAAATTATTACGGGCATTCTCCACACTGGTGTAGGAAATAGCTATCTTCATTTGCAGCTGTTCGCCTGCTTTCACTTCATATTGTGGTGCCACACCCGCGTTATCGCCTTTGATCTCTTTAATATCGTTGAATTGTTTTTTGCCGTCCCAGCCATTCAGGGTTTTAAACGGTTTATCAAACTCCACCACAAAAAATACTTTCACATCTTTAGGACCGCCCCACAAACGTCCCACATCGCTAAATGAACCTTCGTAAGATGCGCTGCCGGTTTGTTTAACCTCGGCGTGGGTCATGGTGGTGCCGCCAATGTAGCCACCCAGGTTGGTAATTACCTGGGCATTCATGTTTTGCGTATAGGTAAAGCGGTAAAAGCTCACCCGGTTTGTGCTGGTTTGCTCAACCCAGGTGTGGTGGTCGCGCAGAAAGTTTCGCTGGTACCCGGGTTGTACAATTTCATCATCATGACTATACAGCGATTGCCAGGCGGTTTCGCCATTGGTGGGATCTACACCGGCGGGAGTGGGCATAATTTCGAGCCCCGAGAGGCTCCAGTCGTGGATTTGCCCGTAGCCCAATATATGATCTTCGTTGTAAACATAACCGCCGCCCCATTGGTTTTTGTTGCGGGTATGCGGCGCGGCGCTGATCATCCCAAAGGGACGGCAACCTGTTATAAAAAAGAAATAACGGCCCCGGTTGGTTTCAATATAAGGGTCGACCCATGATACGTAGTCGTTGAATTGTTCGGGCGCGCTGAATACCTCAATTTCCGAAAAGCCAAGGTTTTTGCCGTCGCCATCGGTGGCTACAAATTTTACCCATTTTATTTTCCGGGGACTAAAAGTAACCGATTTCGCCATACCATTATTCGGGATCTGATCAACCCAAACCACCGATCCATCGCTGAACACGAGTTTACCGCTTGCTATGTATTCGTTACGACAGGGGCGGTCGTACAACACAATACGGTTCACCAGTTTAGTATCTTTCCAGCTGAGCTGGATCCAGGGAAACTTAATATACCCCCAAAAGGCGGTTTCGCCCAGGCAAGCCCATTCCCCTTTATCTTCAATACCAATAATGCCATCAGTAACATTAGCCGGACTATAGTCCTTACTGAAAGTTGAAGAAGCGGTTACGGTAGCCTGCGGCGCTATATTATCAGCTTCGGCTTTAGCGCTAAAACACCAAAGAGCCAGTAATACCGAAAAGAGTAAGGACTTAAAATTCATACCGGGAAACGATTAATAATTGATACAAATAAACCTGGATCAGAAATATTTGTTGATATGTACAAACATATTATAATTAATTTGAAAATTCAAAGTGACTGGAGAATAGTAAGGACTACAGGCAACATATTACAGTTTGCAAAACTTTAATTGTTTGTAGGTTGTCATGCTGAGCGCCGTCGAAGCATGGTGGGCAGGCCTCTGCACGCGAGTCTTCGACGGGGCTCAGACTGACAGGCCTTTTTTTTCGTCCCTTCAGGGTCTGTAGTCCCCCACAGGGTCCCTTTCAGGAGACCCTGCGGGGGACAAAACGAACAATCAACTATTCTTTTTCTAATTTCTTTAAATGCTCCACAGCATTACTGCTTTGGGGATTAAGTTCAAGCGCACGTTTATAGTTTTTGATAGCCAAAATCTTGTTGCCCGTATTTTCATAGGTTTCGGCCAGACTATCATAGGTATTTGAACTTGCAGGGTACAGATTTACATTTAATTTAAATAGTTCCAGCGCCTTTTCCTTTTGGCCCTTGTTCAGGAATTTATAACCCAATACGTTCATCTCGTCTTCTGTTAATTTAAACGAATGATCATATTTCTTTAAATTATCTGCTATTTTAATTGCATTTTGAAACCCGTATTTGTTTAAAGTATCAAGCAGGGTATTTGCATCGGCAGAAAAGCCAAAGCCTTCTTTTGAACGCTGGGCCGCGGTAAAATAAAGCTCATTATAAATGGTTTCGGCCATATCAGATATCCTGTCCTGGGCTTGGTTGTCGCTCTCATTAGTAAGTATTACAATGCCGAAGTTTCTTTCAGGGTACAGATCAATTAAACAGGAATGGCCACCTGTGCCTCCCGATTCCCATATATCCCTTTTACCATCAAAATGTGTTCTGGTAAACCAAACCAAACCAACAGCTGTACTTTCGGGCTTGCCCCAGGTGGGTTTATGGCTCATGGTGACCACCGCGTTTTTCTCTTCCAACTGATACTTCATATACACCAGCATATCTGCCAGTGATGATTTTAGTCCGGCCGCGCTTCCGGCGTCTTTCGGAATTTCGGGCATTAATACCCCTTTTTCGTTATAGCCCCTGGCGTAAAGGGCTTGTTTAGCTGCGGGTACGGTAAAAAAAGTACTTCCCATTTTCAATGGCCCTGTTATGTATTTTGCCAGGAGGGCATCATAGCTTGTGCCATAAATATTTTCGAGCAAAAGCCCTAATAATTGGGCTGCCGTGTTGGAGTGTGCCGAGTTTGATCCGGGTTCTTGACTCAGCTTTACGTTATGAAGCTCCGTTAAAAACTGGTTTCGCGTAAAGGCATCATAAAATTTTTTGTTCTCAAAAGTTTGCGGATCGGGACTCGTGATTTTAGATGCGGGCAATTTTTCAGGAAGATTATCCGGCAACCCCGAGGTTAAATTAGCTAAGTGCACCAGTTGGATAGGTTTGCCGTTATACTGCAGGTTAGGATAATTTCCTTTAAGATATTTACGGATATCATCGCTTAAACTAACCTTTTTTTCAATTACGGCTTGTGCCAGCAACAAGCTGAAAAATGTTTTGGTAACCGATCCTATTTCGTAAATAGTTTGATCGGTAGGGGTATCGTTTATATTTTTCTGTGTGCTGCCGAAATGGTATCGATAAGCCTGGTTGTTTTTAATGATGCCAACAGAAAATCCAACGCGCGGTCCGCTTGCCATAAAAGTGCTTGCCGCATGCCGTACCGTAGAATCAATGTTTTGAGCACTTACCTGGTTATAGGTGTAAGTAAAGAGGATAGATAATAAGAATAATTTCTTCATGCCTTATTGCAGTAAAATGCATGCCAAAATTATAATTAATTCATAGCCAGTATAGTGTTACCGGTAAATTAAATGCATTGTGATGAAACCGGACACTTATAGTTCGCTTTTAGGCATATGGTTTAAAGTAAAACCGATGTAGCGCTACGGTGATAACACCTGTCACGAGCCAAAATATCCGTTACTTATTTATTACTGAGTTCTTCTGCCAAACCGATCAGAAGTCCTTCTGCTCCGCGAATGTAACAGAGCTTATACGAGTTCTCGTACTGAACTACTTCGCCAACGAGTTGGGCGCCATGCTTGATGAGCCTGGATACCAGCTCGTCAATATCCTCAACGGTAAACATAGCGCGTAAATAACCAAGAGCGTTCACAGGAGCAGCCCGGTGATCTGCGATAGTAGGCGGGGTGAGAAATTTCGAAATCTCGAGCCGGCTGTGACCATCGGGGGTAACCATCATAGCGATCTCTACTTGCTGAGTGCCCAGTCCGGTAACGCGACCAGCCCATTCTCCTTCCACCGTGGCCCGCCCTTCGAGCTTTAGGCCCACCTCCGTGAAAAAAGAGATAGCATTATCGAGGGATTCTACAACGATGCCGATGTTGTCCATTCGCAGTAATTTACTTTTTGCCATAGTCTTATTTATTAAAAGGCGTAATTTCTATAGTATTGATAAAGCGTTACCTAAAACAAATATAGTGGTATAGTGATAACACCGACCACAGGCTGAATATACTATTTACTATGATGATTTTGATAGGGGCAAATTAGTGCCCTATAAAAAATGGCATCAACATCCATTTTTAGCGCAAGTCTTGTGTGGTTGCTGGTGGGGTGATGACTTGTGCTTGTATACCATGCAGGCGAGGTCACAAGTCAGCCTTTACCCTAACCTATCACACAAGACTTGCGCCAATGGAGGGAGGAAGGGGTTTCTACAGCACACAAGTTTAAATCCGGTCCATAACCCATTGCAGTTCCCAAACATTTTTTATATATTTAATTAAGCCAATTCGGCATTCTGCCCTGTTTGAAAAACATAATTACGTCCTTCAAAAACAGGAACAAAAATCAACCGTTTGGTATGTAGTTATTTGAATGTCAATTATTTAATACTTTTTAAAGTTTAAAAACCCGTCAATAATTTGTTAAAAAGTGTTAAAATCGATGGTTTTGATCAAGTTTTGAATAGTTTTTGATCGCTTTTCGCCCCAATTCTGAGCAGAAAAGTGTTAAAATTATTGGTTTAAGAAGTTTCTGTAGTTTGAATTTTATAAGTTTGGTTTTCAGGTGATGAAAATAGGCTAACCATTCCGGCACCCGAACCTCGCAACCCACAACCCGACCCTGATAGGAGTCAAAAGCTTTCGCCTTTTGCCTTTCAGCTTTCGCCGTTTTTTCCTACTTTTGCGCATCCTTTCAAATAAAACAATAGTACATTGGAGCACCAGGAATTAACCACCGTTGAAACCGCCAAAGATTTAGGCTTATTACCCGAAGAATTTGAACGTATAAAAGAGATATTAGGGCGAGTTCCCAATTTTACCGAGCTTTCTATTTTTTCGGTCATGTGGAGCGAGCACTGTTCCTATAAAAATTCCATCACCTGGCTAAAAACTTTGCCTAAGGATAGTCCGCGTATGCTGGCTAAGGCGGGTGAAGAAAATGCCGGTCTGGTTGACTTGGGCGATGGCATCGGCTGCGCTTTCAAGATCGAGTCGCATAACCACCCATCGGCTTTGGAGCCTTATCAAGGCGCCGCAACCGGCGTAGGCGGTATCAACCGTGATATTTTTACCATGGGCGCACGTCCTATCGCACAGCTCAACTCCCTGCGTTTCGGCGACCTTACCTTGGATAAAACCAAATGGTTAGTAAAAGGTGTAGTAAAAGGTATCAGTCATTACGGTAATGCCTTTGGGATCCCAACTGTAGGTGGCGAGCTGTTTTTTGACGATTGTTATAATGTAAATCCGCTGGTTAACGCCATGTCGGCAGGGATTGTAAAAGCGGGCGAAACCGTTTCGGCAACCTCCTACGGCGTAGGTAACCCGGTATATATAGTAGGTTCTGCAACCGGTAAAGACGGTATCCACGGCGCGGCTTTCGCATCTAAAGATATCACCGCCGATTCTGTGAATGATCTTCCTGCCGTACAGGTAGGCGACCCTTTCCAGGAAAAACTGTTGCTGGAAGCTACATTAGAAGTAATTAAAACCGGTGCCGTAGTAGGTATGCAGGATATGGGCGCTGCCGGTATCATCTGCTCCAACTCCGAAATGAGCGCTAAAGGCGAACATGGTATGCGTATCGATCTGGATAAAGTACCAACCCGCCAGGATCATATGAAGCCTTACGAAATTTTGCTGTCCGAATCACAGGAGCGTATGCTGATTGTGGTTTATAAAGGCCGCGAAAAAGAAGTAGAGGCTGTTTTTGACAAATGGGATCTGAACTGCGCTGTAATAGGCGAAGTAACCGATACCAGACGTTTAGAATACTTCATGAACGGCGAATTGGTTGCCGATGTACCTGCAGACGACTTAGTTTTAGGCGGCGGTGCACCTGTTTATGAACGCGAATACCGAGAGCCTGCTTACTTTGCCGAAAATCAGAAATTCAACATCGATGATGTTAAAGAACCTGAAAACCTGGTTGAAGTAGCCGAACATTTGGCCTCACACCCCAACCTGGCTTCCAAACGTTGGGTAACCGACCAGTACGATAGCATGGTAGGTGTACAAACCATGACTGCCAACCTGGCCTGCGATGCAGCTGTAGTAGCGGTTAAGGATACCGATAAAGCTATTGTATTAACAACAGATTGCAACTCGCGCTATGTTTATGCCGACCCTTATAAAGGTACTGCCATTGCTGTTGCCGAAGCTGCACGTAATATTACCTGTGCGGGTGGCGAGCCGGTAGCTATCACCAACTGCTTAAACTTTGGTAATCCTTACAATCCCGAGGTTTACTGGCAGTTTGTAAGCGCTATAAAAGGTATGGGCGATGCCTGCCGCAAGTTCGAAACCCCGGTTACCGGTGGTAACGTGAGCTTTTATAACCAGTCGGCAGATGGTGGTTCGGTATTCCCGACACCAACTATTGGCATGCTGGGTGTAATGGACGATGTAGAAAACATCATGACCGCCGACTTTAAACAACCCGGCGACCTGATCTACCTGATCGGCGAATCGGTTAATGATATCGCGTCATCACAGTACCTGGCTTCATGGCACAAAATATTAAAAGCACCTGCACCTTATTTTGATATCGATCAGGAATATGAGATGCAACAAACCGTAAAAGGGCTTATCAAACACCGGGTGATCGAATCGGCACATGATGTGGCTGATGGTGGTTTATATATCGCGCTGCTGGAGTCGTCTATGCCAAACGGTTTAGGTTTTGACATCGAAACAGATGATGAGATCCGTAAGGATGCATTCCTGTTTGGTGAGGCACAAGGCAGGGTAGTGGTAACCGTAGCACCAGAAGAGCAGGAACGTTTTATTGAGTTTATGGCTACCAGCGATGTGGAATTCAGCTTACTGGGTACCGTAAACAATGGTTTCCTGAATGTTGACGAAGTACCATTCGGTCATGTTACCGACCTGAAAATGGTTCACAGCAACGTATTACACACCATACTAGGCGAATAATGCTGAAGCTGAACCGGGTACATCATATCGCCATTATTTGTTCCGATTACCAAAAGTCGAAGCATTTTTATAGCGAGATACTGGGTTTAAAAATATTGTTAGAGGTTTATCGCGAAGAGCGGCAATCCTATAAACTCGATCTGGAAGTGGGCAACCAGTACCAGATCGAGCTTTTCTCTTTCCCGGAGCCGCCTGCCCGACCATCACGCCCGGAAGCTGCTGGTTTGCGCCATTTAGCTTTTGAGGTTGATGATATTGATGAAGTAGTTAATTCCTTGCAAAGCAGTGGTGTAATTACAGAGCCTATCCGCATTGATGAATTTACCGGCAAACGCTTTACCTTTTTTGCCGATCCGGATGGTTTACCGCTGGAACTTTACGAAAGATAAAATTCGATTAAAATATCTTACTGCTTATTAATATATCTGCAATGGCATTTGCCTTTTCAGCAGCATTACCTGAACCTATATTCGATAGTACTACTATAGCTATTTTTTGATCCGGGAAACGGATAAGTTGCGAGCTTATACCAAAATCGCCACCATCCCAGGCCCAATAGGTTTTGCCCTTATAAGTACCCCTATATAAGCCAAATGCCTGGTTATCCCTGTTGTGTTTAAATTTTAAGGTCAGGTGCATCAGTTTGTAAAATTCTTCCCCGCCAAATTTTTTGGTGAAAAAGTTCTCGCTCCACGTCAGCAGGTCGTTTACTGTAGTTACAACGCCGCTGCCTCCGTAATGCGGTGAATTTCTGGGGTGTTGCATCCAGTCGCCCTCGTTCTTTACATGAATACCTTCTTTGCGGTAGGCATCTGCATAAACTTTATTACGGATATTATAAGGAGTTACCCGGTTTTTGATTACTTCGGTAACATCGTCATTAATTAAAGTACTGGACATGCCTAAGGGCTCAAACAATCGCTTTTTGCAAAATTCGCTAAAGGGTATACCGCTTACTTTTTCAATTATTTTGGTGAGCAGCATATAATTCACATTGCAATAGTCCCATTGATCACCGGGTTTAAATGCAAGTGTATCTTTACTCAACGAGGTTTTGATACAGTAGTCAATATCAAAATAATTGAACGTGATCCAGGAGTGGCCGTCGGGCCGGGGTAGCTTAAAATAATCAATTATTCCGCTGGTATTATATATCAGGTGCTTAATGCGGATAGTATCGCTGTATTTACCCAGAGCAGGCACAAATTTACTTACAGGGTCATCCAGGCTTAGTTTGCCATCCATAATAAGCAGGGCTATGCAGGCCGCGGTAAACTGCTTGGATACAGAAGCAATATCAAAAGAGGAGTTTGGTGTTATCGGGATAAGATAATCCAGATTGGCTGAACCATAACCCTGGGTATATAAAACTTTTGTTGCTTTAACAATACCAATGGCATAGCCGGGCGAGTTTTGTTTACTATATGCTTTAAAAAGATTATCAATGCTAACTTTGACTGTATTAGGAAGTGCGCCTTTAATGCTTTGAGCAAAACAGTTTATTGAAATTAATGATACTAAACTAATTGCTGTTATTTTCTTAAACATGATATTCAAATTTAAACAATTCAGCGTTGATCAGACAGGCTGCGCCATGAAAATCAATACGGATGGTGTTTTGTTGGGTGCCTTGGCCGGTATTGCCGAATATTCTACCATTTTAGATATAGGCACGGGCACCGGCGTAATTGCCCTGATGCTGGCCCAGCGCTTTGCTGATGCCCGGATCGATGCCGTAGAGATTGATGAAAGCGCGGCTATAACGGCCGAAAATAATTTTAAAGGCTCACCTTTTGCTGATCGACTTATGCTGTTTCCGGTTGGCTTTGCCGATTTTTTCTCTACTCATCGGGACAAAAAATATGATTTGATCGTATCCAATCCGCCGTTCTATATCAATTCGCTGCAATCGCCGGGCGTAAAGAAGAATTTAGCTAAACATGCAGGTGAGGGATTTTTTGAGGGATTGATAGAAGCAGTTGCAAACCATTTAACGGAGAATGGTACTTGCTGGTTGGTTTTACCGCTGGAGACGGCTGAGTTTGTTAAAACTTTGGCTGCGCGACATCAGCTCCATTTGCAGAAAATAATAAAGGTCTATTCTTTTACAGGTGATGAACCACACCGGGAAATACTGGCCTTTGGTTTTGGTAAAGCTCGACAGGAGGAGGAAAGGTTGGTGATTTATGATGAACCTAAAGTTTACAGTAAAGAATACCAGGCGATATTGAAGGAATTTTTGACGATATTTTAAATCAATATACTATCCCATCATGTCATTGCGAGGAGGAACGACGAAGCAATCCCCAATATGCAGATCGGGTATGCAAAGTTTGCTCTGTAAATTGGGGATTGCCGCACTGAGCAATGACATGTTTTTACATGGATACTATCTCCACTATCACCCGTCCCCAATCCACAAATGTTGGAATACCAAAATGCTATAAAACTGACCAATGTAAACTCACTAATTATGGTTTACACTGTAAACCCAAAAAACGACACAGATAATTATTATTTATCTGATTACCAATTAAATAAATCAATGTTAACCATGAAAAGTGTAAACCATGTAAACCCACTTTTTTAACTTTACTCAGGTTTTTTTGTGGGCAATGACAGATTTCTTAACTCCTGGTTCTTGACTCTTACCTCTTGTATCTATCTTTACAGCATGACCCGCATAGGCTTAATATCCGATACCCACAGTTACCTTGACGACGCTGTTTTTAAACACTTTGAAAATTGCGACGAGATCTGGCACGCCGGCGATTTCGGCACCCTGGAACTGGCTGATAAACTGGCCGCCTTTAAGCCATTAAAGGGCGTTTACGGCAATATCGACGGGAAGGATGTACGATTGGTATACCCGGAAAATCTGCGCTTTAATTGCGAAGGTGTTGATGTATGGATGACGCACATTGGTGGCTATCCGGGCAAATATAGCCCGGCGGTAAAAAAGGAGATCTACTTAAATCCGCCTAAGCTATTTATTTCAGGGCATTCGCATATTTTAAAAGTAATGCCCGATAAAGCAATTGGCTGCCTGCATCTTAACCCAGGCGCGGCAGGGCAGCAAGGCTGGCATAAGGTACGCACCCTGATGCGTTTTAATATCGATGGGGATAGAATCCAGGATTTGCAGGTTATAGAGCTGGCAGGGAGATGAGTTTTGGGTATCAAGTAATTAGTATCATGTATCAAGATACCTTACCTCTTCAAGGTTAAAGAAAGAAGTCGTGATACTTGATACTAATTACTTGATACTGATTTTATATCAAGCCCGCTTTCGCATTTTCTACTTCAAAAACCGAATCTATCAGCAGTGGCTTCTGTTTACCGGCCGCTACGGCCAATTCATCGCAACGTTCATTTTCGGGGTGACCGTTGTGACCGCGTACCCAGGTGAATTTGATCTGATGGTGTTTGCTGATGTCGAGATAACGTAACCAAAGGTCTTTGTTCTTTTTACCCGCGAAACCTTTTTGCAGCCAGCCATTCACCCAGCGTTTTTCGATAGCATCGATCACATATTTAGAGTCGGAGAAGATCATCACCTGCTGATTGGGCGTTTTTAATGCTTCCAGACCTTTTATTACAGCCAGTAATTCCATGCGATTATTGGTGGTTTTTCGAAAGCCTTCGGAAAGCTCCTTATAATGCTTACCCGAACGCAAAATTACCCCATAACCTCCCGGACCCGGATTCCCGCTTGATGCACCGTCTGTAAATATTTCGATCATTTAAATTAGTTCATGGTTGATGGTTCATAGATCATAGTTAACATATGCACCATTGTAAATGCCAAAAATAACAAACTTTACCCTAAGTGACAGAAAACAAAACACATCAAAGGTGACTATGAACCATGAACTATTAACTATCAACCTTTTTAATTTTCAACCTCAGTGAGTTCCCAATTACTATAACATCAGAAAAGGCCATAGTAAATGCGCCGATCATCGGGTTTAGAAAACCTAAAGCAGCAAGGGGAATGGCGATGATATTGTAGGCAAATGCCCAGAACAGGTTTTGTTTAATGGTGAGCAGGGTATGCTTGCTGATCTGCAAAAATTTAATAACCGAATGTAGATCGGTATTTAACAGCACCACACTGGCCGATTGTATGGCTACCTGACTGGCATCGTTCATGGATACACCAACATCGGCCTTGGTTAAAGCGGGAGCGTCGTTTATACCATCGCCTATCATGATGGTTTTGCCCTTTTGCTTGTACATGTCAATCACTTTCAACTTTTCGTCAGGCAATTTTTCGGCATGTACTTCTTTTATACCAATAGCGGCGGCTACCTTTAAACAAATATCTTTTTTGTCTCCGCTTAGCAGCACTGGTTTAATACCCATTTTCTTGAGCTGGGTTATCAGGGAGGCAGTTTCGGGTTTTATTTCATCATCAATGGCTATTTGTGCCAGTAACTGTTGGTTTTTATAGAGCGAGAGATTAAAATGATCGTCCTTATTCAATTTAGCGGTACCCAGGAAATAGTTATTGCCTTCTACATCTTCGGCGCGCATACCCAGTCCTTTTTCTTCTTTGGCTACTTTGAGTATCACCTTTTGTTTGGGCAGGCCTTTTAGTCCGTTAACCAATGAGCGGGCAATCGGGTGGTTTGACCGCTCTTCAATAGCGATGATGATACCACGGATCAAGTCGATATCAATACCAGGTTCAGCTTTGATCTCATTAATACTGAACTTACCGGTTGTTAAAGTGCCTGTTTTGTCGAATACCACATATTTGGTATGGGCCACGGCTTCAATAGTGTCGCCACCTTTAATCAAAATACCGCTCTTAGCTGCACGACCCAGACCAACCATCACGGCGGTAGGAGTGGCCAAACCCATGGCGCAGGGGCACGATATAACCAGTACGGCTATAGCATTCAGCAAGGAGTGTTGCAAGCCGGCATGGCCAATGTAAAAAGTAAGTATAAAAGTAAGCAGGGAAATACCCAATACAGCAGGTACAAATATAGAAGCAACCTTATCACCCAGTTTTTGAATGGGAGGTTTGGCTGCCTGGGCTTTTTTCATCAGTTCGATGATCTGCGACAGGATGGTGTTGGAGCCAACTTTGGTGGCTAGCATGTGTATATTGCCATTAAGCAATATAGTACCGCCTATCACCCGGTCGTATTTTTCTTTTTCGACAGGTAAACTTTCGCCGGTAAGCATGGCCTCATCAACAGAGGCGCTGCCAGATAGTATCTCGCCATCAACGGGTATCTTATCGCCCTGATTTACTAATAAGGTATCGCCGGGACGTACTTCTTTGGCGCTGATCACCTCTATACCACCGTTAACAACACGATTGGCGTTTACCTGCTGAAATTTGATCAGGTCTTTTACTGCTGATGTTGTTTGAGTTACGGAACGTTTCTCGAATACATTGCCTAATAATACCAGAGTAATAATGGTAGCACAGGTTTCATAAAATTGGTATTGTGAGCCTAGATGCTGCAGTGTTCCTGTAAGACTATATATAAATGCTGATGTTGAGCCTATAAATATGAGCACATCCATATTGGGTACACCGCCTTTAACCGAACTCCACGCACTTTTACCAAAATGTAGGCAGCCTACCATAAATACCGGCAGGCATAACAATAATTGTACGATGGGCTGATGTAAAAACTGCCATGGCAGCAACATGCTGAGCAGGAGTGGGGCAGTAAACAGGGCACAGAAGATAAATTTGTTCTCTACTTTATCATAAAATGAAGGTTGGTGTTGAGAAATATCGTCGATCACTCTAAAACCTAAGTTTTCTATTCCTTTTTTTATTTCGGGTAGTTGGGTACTGTCGCTGGTTGAAAATTTTACCTCTTCACTGGCAAAGTCAACCAGTATATTATGTAAGCCCTTTTTTTCGAGTAGTTTATGCACAGATAAGGCGCAATTATTACAATGCATCCCTGTCACATTCAGTTCAATTAATTGCTCAGCCATAAATACAAATTTAGTGATTAATTAAAATCGTTCTAAATTAAACAGGTAAGCCGAATGTAATTTTAAAAAGAGTTTGCAAATAGCCGTAAGATTTCTATTTTTGCACTCTCCAAACGGTAGATGTAGCTCAGTTGGTTAGAGCATCGGTTTGTGGTACCGAGGGTCGTGGGTTCGAGCCCCATCATTTACCCCATTTCTAAAAAGCCTTTTTACAGTAGTAAAAGGGCTTTTTTTATGCCCTCAGGGCAGATTTTCGATAAAAAATAATGTTCGTCAGTTGAAAGCTGATGCGTTGTGTTTAACAAAAACTGCCCAACTTGACGAAAATGTTTTACAATGGATTTCGTCAGTATGGCTACGATCAAGGAAGTGGTACTCAAACATCACGCTTGTTCCAGTGCACTTCTTAACGATTCCGTATCAACACAGAAAAGTAACAATTTGTTATTTATCTTTAATATATGTTATAATTGCCCGTATGAATACAGAAAGTCTTTTGGCAGAAGAACGCACTGCATTGGATAGCGTGCTTCTGGGAGTTGTGGGGCTTGACGAGCGCCATGTTG
Source organism: Mucilaginibacter sp. BGA-UO-ETr-C110 (assembly GCF_059567985.1). Taxonomy (NCBI): domain Bacteria; kingdom Pseudomonadati; phylum Bacteroidota; class Sphingobacteriia; order Sphingobacteriales; family Sphingobacteriaceae; genus Mucilaginibacter; species Mucilaginibacter sp. BGA-UO-ETr-C110. The sequence goes on along the minus strand of NZ_JCAQPB010000002.1, from coordinate 3,462,191 downwards.
CCGAATTCAGGCAGGTGATGCTTCGTAAGCCATTAACCAAAAAAGAATTCCTGATCACCGAGGGCAATACCTGCAATTTCATCGCCATTGTGGTTTCCGGGGTTATGCGCTCATTTATACGCGCAGGTCAAACGGATGAATTTAATAATGATTTTTATTTTGAGCACGATTTTGTGAGCGCATATACCAGTTTCTTAACATCCAGACCTACCAATTGTAATATTCAGGCCCTGACTGATGCAAGTATAGTTTACATCACCTTGGAACAATATCAGTCCATGATTTCACGGGATAATGAATGGCTTAAACTGGGTAAATACATAGCGGAAACATTTTTTATCAGGAAGTGTAAACGGGAAACCTCATTTTTGAAAAATACCGCTGCTCAAAGGCTGGAAAGTGTTTTGCAATTGTACCCGGGAATCGAACAGCGCGTTTCACAATACCATATTGCTTCTTATTTGGGTGTAAAGCCGGAATCCCTGAGCCGGATTAAACTCTTAACATACATCAATAAATAAGGCCAATTTTAAACGGAAATTTGTACTTCATTAAATATTGAAGTATGCCATTAATCGAATTAAAAGTAAGCGGTCAGGAAAACCCCGCTTTAGCGCAACAACTCGCCATCGAGATCAGCCGTCTTACAAAGGAAGTTCTAAAGAAAAACCCCGAGGTTACCGTAGTCACTGTATCATTCGTCCCGGATCACCTTTGGTTCGTTAATTCAGTATCCCTGGAGGAATTAAAAACAAAAAGTTTCCATCTTAATATTAAAATATCGGATTCTACCAACCTTAAGGTTGATAAGGCTGATTATATAGAGGCTGTTCATAAATCCCTAACCGCTCTTCTTGGAAGTATCCATCCGGTCAGTTATACTGCCATTCAGGAAACGAAAGCAGATGCTTATGGTTACGAAGGGTCAACGATAGAATATAAATACATTAATAATCAAAGGAAAAATGATAGCATCCCTGCCCGGGTTGTTTGAAATCATTATCACTATTACCAATGAAAACTATTAAACTGCTGTCCATTATATTTTTGATGATCATCCAGCACTCTTATGCGCAGCAAAAAAAAGCTAACAAGGAAGAAATAATTAAGGTGATCAACAATTACAGCAAATACGTCATTGAAAAGGACTCAGCTGCATTTTATAGTTTGTTCAATGATGGCCCGGTAACCTGGTGTGCGGCCCTTAAAGAAAGATCACAAGCCAAAGAATTGGAAATTAAAGGGATCAAAGCTGCGCGCAGGAATTACTTTTCCGGAAGTTACCAGGCTTTTATGCGGTCTCTATTCAGGTATCAGTCAACCGAAGATAAGTTTGATCATATCCGGATCATTGAAGATGGAACTATAGCATCGGTCAGTATGGATTACAGCTTTTGGGCAGATAACAAAATGACCAATTGGGGTGGTAAATATCTTACGTTAATCAAAAGAGAGGGAAAATGGAAGATAACCAGCGTTATCTATTCCTTAGAACTTACAGATTATTTTGATCAGCCCCCGCTAAAAGAACGACAAAAGGGTGATTGATCTGGCATCAAGTTATTGCATTATTAAATCAACAAAACAATAGCAGATGCCGTAGAGTTATTCTTACGTTAACAGACTCATTTTCTGAAGAATAAAAACCTGTCAAACGCAAATAAACTATATCAATATGGAAAACTCAAAACCGGCACCAATAACCGTCGGCCCTAAAGGCGGAGAAATATTATCAATCGTAGGCGATAACTATCGGATACTTGTCTCCGGCAAGCAAACCAATGGTGCATTTGCTACTATTGATATGCTGATCCCTCCTCAAAGTGGCCCCGGGCCTCACTCGCACGCTGATTTCTATGAAACCTTTTATGTTGTCAACGGTGAGGTGGAAGTTCATTCTGAAGCTGGGTCTTACACAGCAACCAAAGGCTCCTATGTAGTAATTCCCAAAGGCGGTGTAGTACATTACTTTAAAAATGTAAGTGAACAGCTGGCACATTTGCTTTGTACTGTTGTCCCGGCCGGGTTGGAAGAATTTTTCGAAGAAATAGGTGAACCGGTCGCGGCCGGTGAATTTCTTCCACCGCCGCCAATGACACCGGATGCTGTAAAAAAGCTACAGGCAATTGCGCAAAAGCATGGGCAAATAGTTTATCCGCCGCATTTTTTGGATAAGAAGTAAAGATTGGATGCTATTAAGATTCGGGCGGATCGGACTATTTTTCGGGCTTGACGCGCTATTTTAAATTTGGCATCCCGCCGACCTTTGAATATCATTTAGCAATAAAAAGATATTCAAACATTAAAAATAATTCAATGGCACTACCCGAAGAAGTAAAAAAAACAATTGCCGATGCTGAAGCACATGGCTTTGATAAGTTAAACCTTTAGGATGCACATATTCCACTGTACAGTTAAACAGCCATGGCACGCGTGTGCTAGCAATGGGGGCATTAATTCATAGACGGCATTGCTCCTATTTGTTGTAACAAATTTAGCAAATCAGGCTGGCCAAATTCTTCAATGATTTGATCATTATGAAATCTATAGAAATTTACCGCTTTTACTTCAATAGCTCTGAATGTAGCTGGCACACCCAAGAACGTTCCACTGCGGGTTTTTCGATAAAAATACAACGGATAAAGCAGCGTTTTTGTACGAAATTCGGCTATCTGCCCAACACAAATCATTCAAGCCATCAATACCTAACAAAAAATCTCTAACACCTCATTTAAAACAGAGGCATTAGAGATTTCTAGCAATTTGGTGAAATAACTTAATTGGTTGCTTTATATTTATCTTATATTTTCACAAATCCCCATTGCTGATTACGGCCTCCGGAGTAGGTCCATTGTTCAAGTGCACCGCCATTATTGAGCGAAGAAGCTGCAACATCCAAAACTATTCCGCTGTTTGCATTGATAATTTTATAATATCCGTTGTCGGTTATCTGAATCGACCATTTTTGGTTTGTCCCACCGTTGTAATCCCATAAATCTACCTGCCCACCATTACCGGTGCCAAAGCCATACATTTCCAAACATTTTCCGGTGGCATGCATAGGGGTTAACCGGTAGTAACCGCCTCCGGCATCTTCAATTTTAAATTGCTGGTTTGCGCCGGCTAAATATTCCCACTGACCGGCCGGCGTTTGATTTGCGGTACCCCAGCCAGCAATTTCCAGGGCTTTAAAGCTGTTCCTGTTATAAATCTGGTAAACTTGCCCAACCTGGATGGTTGATGATGTACCGTTTTGCGCGCCTTGTGCCACCGCGGCTAAACCTTGCTGGTCGGCAACTCCGTTGGTTTGCCTGTTAATAAGCCTGAATGCATTATTCCCTGTCGATCCATCATCAAAATAAAATGGACGCAAGCCATATTTCAAAGCCTGGTGTGTGATGTAATTAATATAATACGCCCTGCCGGCCTGGTGCAGCGTTAATGCATCTCCCGAAAGCGTTTGGAACCTGCGGATAGCGCCATATTCTCCCAATATTACCGGGATCCCCTTATCAATGAACTTTGTCTTCATAAGCGGAAACTCCGCGGGGGCATCCGACTCATCGCCCGAGGTGGCATTTCGTGAAGCATCGGTTGTAGAGTGGTATCCATTGCCCCAATAATAGGCCATATTGCCCCAGCTTACATCGGCGGTTAAACCGGCAAAATTAAAGGGAGTGTAATAGTGCACTTCAACCATCAGGCGGTTGGCGGCCGGATCTGTGGGAAGGGTATTCATTAAAGTATTTGAGTAGTCGATATTTGTAGATGGACCCTGGATAAGCAGCACGCGGTAACTGTTGTGCCCACCTGTTGATCTTACCGCATTAACAAATGTTTGATGATAAGAAAGCAGCACCCCCATCCCTGTCGCATCTGATACAGCGGGTTCATTGGCGCTTGCAAAAATAACATGTTCGTCAAAGCCACGCATTTGAGTAGCGATTTGCTCCCAAAAAGCCTTTTGTTTGGCATTAACTGCTGCCTGTGCGCTGGTAGTACAATTGTTCTCCAACCACCCGCCATCCCAGTGTATATTTAATATTACGTACAAATCATCGTTAACGCAGTACTGAACAACCTGCTTAACCCTATCAAGCCAGGTTTGCTGAATTTGGGCCGTGGTCTGATTAGCATACTGGTCCCAGCTGCAGGGGATACGGACGGCGGTGAAACCGCTTCTTTTAACCTGATCAATAAGCGCTTGAGTCACCGTAGGGTTGCCCCAGGCAGTTTCGCCGCCTGTTGCCTCCAATGTGTTACCGATGTTCCAACCTAACTGGAACTTTGCAGCAAGCTGAGTTGCCGTACTGGAAACGCCGCTTTGATCGGGTGGTAGTGGTGAAATGTTATAACTCGGATAACTGGTGGCGGTCAGCTTTTTGGTGATCGTTTTAACAAGCGGTTTAACGTCCGGAGAAGCGATTTGTTGCTTCGTGCATCTTGTCAATGCCGGGATAGCAAGAATGCATAAAAAATAACTTAAAGTTTTCTTCATAAAAAAATTGGTTAGGTTGGCGATTTTTAAATCTGCCGCTATTAATAAATTGGTTAATTGCGTATGAAAGTGTCAGGCAGCGAGGCTGAACGAGGATATATTTGTCATTGCCTTTGCGGCTTATATAGCTATTGGCACAGGCAATTGTGTTGATAATTGCCTTTAACCAACGGGGTATTAAAAAAATTAATAATAAGGCAGTTGCCATTCCGCATAAGGCGGAGTTTAACATTAGTATCATTTTTCGATAGGATAAAACGGGCCTGAACCGGTTTATTTGTTTAATTGGCTAATTCTTGTTTTTCGATGCAGAAGGACAATTAATGAACTCAATGCAATTAAGTCAACATAATACAGCGGTTGGAACAACGGGCATGTTTTAGTTAGCAATAGTTGAATTGGTACCAGGTTTATTAATTGAGTAGTAAAACTACAGAAGCGATAATTTAATGATGGGAGATAAAAGTTAGAAAATAGGGTGCTAAATGTTAATTTGTCACAAAAACATGGAATCTATAAGGTTTTATATAAACAGCCACCTTATTTGAAATAAATTGATAAAAATGGTGTCGGAAATAAATGTTAATCATTTCAAAAACTGTGACTAAGGGCGTGTCGCTGCTTTTTTTAACCGGATGATCCGGATAGCCTCCTAAACGACAACCTGTAAGAAGCTTTATTTTACTGTATGTTCAGGCATGGCCCGTATCATAGCATCGGCAACTCGTTTGCTTCAGAGGCCGGTTATTTATCTTCTGGTGATTAGATAAGGAATTGCCACTTTTATCTCGTTAATTACGAATTTATCTTACTTTTATGCTATCTAGGTGTACCGGCTTGCCAAGGGCCAGGCTCCTGATTTCGAAGATCTCAACTAAATTTTAATGCGTGTAAAACTTTATATTGTCGTTTCAGTGTTGTTTTTTGCTTACACGAACAATTTTGCGCAAAAGAGCCAGTACCAATTTTCACGACTCAATATAAGCAACGGGTTATCTCACAACAAGATTAATTGCATATTTAAAGATCCCAAAGGCTTCATGTGGTTCGGCACGGCTTCGGGCCTTAACCGTTATGACGGTTATACTTTTAAAGTATTTAAGCACGATGTAAATAATAAAAACTCCGTTAATGATGATTACATAACTAATATTTTTGAAGGGCCTGACAAAAAATTATGGGTAATAACCCCGGCTGGATATTCCCTTTATGACCCCGAAACGGAGCAGTTTAACAATGACGTATCGTCGGTGCTCTATGCTTGCAAACTTCCAGGGTATCCGTTCGTTTCCAAGATACTTCACAACGGGAAAGGCGACTTCTGGTTTTTGTGTTCCGGTTCAGGCCTTTACAGGTTTAATGAACTGAAAAGAGCTGCCATGCGTTATTATCATCACCATAATTCCAACCTATCATTATATTCAAGTTCTGTTACAGACATGGTGCAGGACGCAAGCGGCAATTTATGGCTAGCATATGACGACGGCGTAGTAGAGCTATTTGATGTAAAACATAATGCAATTACGTACCATACCGATATTTTTAAAAAAGCTGCCAATATCAGGGGTAGAGACTACTCGATAACTATCGATAGCGAAGGCGATCTCTGGGTGTTTAACCCCAATATGGATTCCGGCATCTATTATTACAGCCGCCGTACGGGACGGTTTCGGTACATCACAAAAGAATCGTCAGAAACACCGCTTACATCGAATAACATCACTAACATTATTCAGGCCGACGACGGTCTTATGTGGATCTCCACTGATCATGGCGGCATAAACTTATTGGATAAAAAAAGTGGAAAAATTACTTATCTACTGAACAGGGAAGATGACTCAAAATCGTTAGGACAGAACACTGTTGCGCTTTACAAAGACAACAAAGGCATTATGTGGGCTCGTACGCTTAGAGAGGGGGTAAGTTATTATCATAAAAATATTATCAAGTTCCCGCTGTACAGGCACTTCGCCTCAGATCCCCGGAGTCTTAGTTTTGAAGATGTTAATCAATTCGCTGAGGATAAAAACGGTAACTTATGGATTGGAACCAATGGAGGCGGTTTAAGTTATTTTGATCGCAAAACAGGCAAGTTTACCCAGTATAAACACGATCCGGGAAACCCTAATAGCCTCAGCAGTGATATTATTGTAAGCTTATGTATCGACCATGATCAGCAACTATGGATAGGTACCTATTTTGGCGGGTTGGATCATTTTGACGGAAGAAAATTTATTCACTACAAACATAATGGCAAGGTGCCCACAAGCATTGCTGATGACCGGGTGTGGAATATCCTGGAAGATTCATCAAACCGGTTATGGATAGGTACTTTTGCGGCAGGTTTGCAAATATTTGACAGAGACAAAAAAATATTTTCGCCTCCCTTTAAGCAAACGGATATCAGGTCGCTATATATATCCGCACTCTTTGAGGACACCAAAGGTAATCTCTGGGTAGGAGGATATTTGGGGATAGATAAAATATTAAAAAATGGACGTCGCGTTCTACATTATAGTAAAAAGAAAAGCGACCCTAACGGTTTGGTCAATGATGACATCCATAATATCACGCAGGACAGCCGCGGCCTGATGTGGATAGCAACAAGAGACGGACTGAGCATATTTAACTCTGAAACAAATCGTTTTATCTCGCTGACTAAAAAGGATGGGTTGCCCGACAACCAGGTTTTGAATGTATTGGAAGATAACAGGGGGGCAATGTGGCTAAGTACATCAAAAGGGCTGGGCCGGATAACATTGACACCAAGCAATGGCACCTATAAGTTTCAATTTGAAAGCTTTGATGAAACAGATGGCCTGCAGGGCAGAGAGTTCACTGTAAATGCAGCTTTAAAAACCAGTAAAGGGGAATTGGTATTTGGAGGCTCGCACGGCTTCAATATTTTCGACCCACAGAGTATACATCCGAATATAGATGAGCCTAAATTAATTTTCACCGATTTTCAGCTATTCAACAAAAGTATAGCAGCCAATGAAGAAGTTGACGGCCATGTCGTATTATCTAAAGCAATTTCGGCCACACAGGAAATAACGCTGAACCACAGCGAAAATGTGTTTACCATTGAATTTGCCGCCTTAAATTTCTTTAACCCCAATAAAATAACGCATCAGTATATGATGGAAGGTTTTGATAAAGGGTGGCTTACTGCAAATAATGCTACCCGGAAAGCTACCTATACTAACCTTGACGGAGGCGATTATACTTTTAAGGTACGGGCTATTGGCCAGGAGGGAAAATGGAAACCCAGCTATATAAAATTAAAAATTAAGGTATTGCCCCCGTTCTGGAAATCGCCAATAGCCTATGTTATTTATGTATTTTCCATACTTGGGATCTTGTATTACATCCGCAAACAAGGCATTAAAAAAATAGAAACGCGGTTTGAGATCGCGCGCGTGCGAAAGGAAGCACAGGATAAGCACGAGCTGGATATAATGAAAATAGATTTTTTTACCAATGTTAGTCACGAATTCAGAACGCCTATCGCTCTGATTATGGCGCCAGTCGAAAAGTTATTAAAACAGGCTGACGATAATTATAGCCGGCGAAAGCTTCAATTGATCCACGAAAATTCTAAGCGGCTGCTTAATATGATTAATCAGCTATTGGATTTTAGTAAAATGACCGTAAAAAAACTTCAGCTTGACCTGCGTGAAGCTGATATCATTAAAATTATTACAGAAGCAAGCGATTTATTTACCGATCTGGCGGATAAAAAACATATCAGTTTTTCCTTTAAGTGTGATACTGATTCGGGATTTGCTTTTTTTGATCAGGATAAAATTGAAAGAATACTTTTTAACCTGCTTTCAAATGCATTTAAATTTACCCCTGACTTTGGTAATGTAGCAGTTGAAGTACGGTTGTTGGAATCCAATAGCATGGAAATGACCTTGCTCGAAATTAAGGTAATAGATTCGGGTGTCGGCATTCCCGCAGACAAAAAGGATAAAATTTTTGAACGTTTTTTTCAGAATGACATGCCAGCTTCGTTAATTAACCAGGGAAGTGGTATTGGCTTGTCAATTACTAAAGAGTTTGTTGATTTGATGGGTGGCGCCATTTCTGTTGAAAGTGAACATGGGAAAGGGAGTTGTTTTATTGTGCGGCTGCCATTAAAGATATCCCAGAAAAATAATTTTACCGGTATTGAGAATACCCTCAAAGAAGTGGAAGCTCCTAAACCCGACAGGCCAGGTCAGGAAAAACGCAATAAAAATATTATCATTTTAATTGTGGAGGATAACCCCGATTTCAGGGCCTATCTGAAAGATGATCTCAGGCATTTATATACTATTGCCGAAGCCGTAAATGGTAAAGAGGGCTGGCAAAAAGCGTTGGCTTTACATCCCGATCTGATCATAAGCGATATTAACATGGCCGAAATTGATGGTATTAATTTTTGTAAAAAAATCCGTAGCGATAAACGCACCGAACATATACCATTTATATTAATTACCGCTTTTACCGGCGACGAAAAGGAACTGACAGGTTTGGAGACGGGGGCGAACGACTACCTTTCCAAGCCTTTTAATTTTGAAATATTACGTTTTAAGGTTCATAATTTGCTAAAGAATCAACAGGTAGTAAAAGAAACATATCGAAGGCAAATTGAAGCGAAACCGGGCGATCTGGAGATCGAAACTCCCGATACGAAATTTATGAAAAAGTTGTTGACGGTCATTGAAGAGAATATTCCAAATGCTGGCTTTTCAGTTGAATTGCTAAGCAATAAGATGAATATGAGCCGCGCAACATTATATAATAAAGTATTTAATCTTTCTGGTAAAACTCCGGTTGAGTTTATCAGGTCGGTAAGGTTAAAAAGAGCAGTTCAACTCCTGCTCACAAAACAATTCACAATAGCCGAAACTGCCTATGAGGTAGGTTTCAATGATGCGAAATATTTTTCTAAAGTATTTAAAGAAGAATTTTTGATGACACCTTCCGAGTACCTGGACAGTATAGATTGATCCTCTTACGTCAATCGCATCAAATCAAATAGTTTATAGTCCTGGAAAAAACGCCTTTTGCAAAGGGCCAGTATAATCATTTTTTTCTCCTATTAATTACGTTAATTGTCTTATTATCAATAATTTGACTTTTGATGAGATTGACATTTTTCATACCAATCACCCACATTAGTACACTCGTCGATCTGCGCATACAGGGTATATTGCCCCAATATAATAAGACCCAACTTATTATATGTAAACCCTGATTTATAAACCAATTATTAAGATTATGCCTAAAAAACGCCATTTACACGTTTATCTTTTTTTTGATTTTTTCACGCTGTAGAAATCTTTTTATTGGAGAGTTTCCCGCTTTTAGGATACTCTCAATATAAAGCCTTTTTGCTATGAGCGGATAATCGGCCCCCTGGCCTTCAGGCGGTACACCTGATTGATACATGAAATAATACTGAACCTAAATTTCACACCCGTATAGATCACCTATTAGATTATGAAGAAAAAATGAGATTAAAAACCAATTAAACACTAACCAAACCAATGAACCAATTATCAAACCTTAAAATCCTTTTAAAAGATGGATAAAAATTTACAAAGAAGAATGAAATACCAGATTTCATTGTTTATCACGGGCATGTTTCTTTATTTTTCTGCCCATGCACAAACCGTAAATATTACGGGCAAAATAATAAGCTCCGACGATGGTGCGCCAATACCCGGAGCAAGCATTAAAATTAAAGGGACGGGCCTCGGGTCTATATCCAGTATTGACGGTAGTTATTCCATAGCGGCCGAACCCGGCAAGGTGCTGGTTTTTAATTTTTTAGGCTATTCGCCACAGGAAATAACTGTTAAGCAAGCTGGCGCAATTAATGTCACCCTCAAATCAACATCCAGCAACTTAGACGAGGTTGTTGTTGTTGGCTTTGCTAAGCGGGCAAGAAAAGATCTTACAGGGGCAATAAGTTCCATATCGGGTAAAGAATTGAACAAAACCCAACCCACCACGTTTGACCAGGCCCTGCAGGGTAAAGTTGCAGGTGTAGTGGTCCAGCAGGTATCGGGCCAGCCCGGTGGCGGCGTATCTATCCAGATACGTGGCGTGTCTTCAATAAGCGGCTCAAATTCGCCATTGTACGTCATAGATGGTATTATTATTCCACCAGTGGGTGATCCCGGGAGTGGTTCTAATCCATTAAATGCCATCAATCCTTCCGAAATTGAATCAATAGATGTATTGAAAGATGCTTCAGCAACAGCCATATATGGTTCGCAGGCAACCAATGGCGTAGTTGTTATCACTACAAAAAGGGGTAAGGCCGGAGCGCCGCAGATAACTTATGATTTCTATGCCGGTTACCAGGAAATACTAAAGCGGATGCCTACAGTGAATTTGCAGCAGTTTGCTACTATCATTAATGCCCGGGGTATTGTCTGGGGCTTTGATACCAGGCCCCAATTTGCCAACCCTCAATACCTGGGCCCCGGTACCGACTGGCAAAAAGAATTATTCCGGAAGGCTCCGCAGATGAATCACACACTTACAATAAGCGGCGGAGATGCCAGAACCCAATATTTATTATCAACCTCGTATTTTGACTAGGACGGGATAGCCATTGGATCTAATTTTAAAAGATACTCGTTAAGGCTGAATTTAGATAACAAAACCACTAATTGGCTAAAAATAGGTACCAGCCTTCAGTTGGCGCATGTTGATGAAAGTGTAAATTCAACCTCAGGTAATGTAATTGCCACCGCGCTAAGCATTAGCCCTGATGTTCTGGTAAAAAACCCTGATGGTTCCTATGGCGGTGTTACAGACCCCGCCGGTTGGGTAGCACCCATTGCCAACCCGGTGGCATTAGCCCAAATTGTAAAAGACCAGAGAAAGAACAATCAAATATTCGGCAATCTGTACTCCGAAATACAGTTTACCAGAGATATAAACCTGCGAAGTGAACTATCCGGTAATTTCGAATTTAATACGGAAAATAGGTATTCACCAACTTATAGTTTTGGCAAAGGTAGTGTCAGCCGTAATAACGGTTCCTCAAATGCCGGCCAAAATTTTTATATAGCAATACGCAATTTTTTAACTTATAACCATAATTTCAAAAAACTTCATGTTGATGCCTTAGCGGGGCATGAATCGCAGGAGGGAACTTTTGAATATCTTTACGGTGCGCGAAGGAATTTTGCTTCAGACAATGTGCAAGCCCTTAATGGCGGGGATGCCAGCACGGCCACAAACTCGGGCGATAATTCACAATCAACCCCCAATGGCGGCAATGCACAGGAATCCTGGTTCGGCCGTCTCAATTTTTCCTGGGATGACAGGTACCTGCTCACCGGGAATATACGGAATGATGGTTCTTCAAAATTCTCCCCCAATAATCGTTGGGTTACTACCTATTCGGGTGGGTTTGCCTGGAAAATTAATAACGAGGCTTTTTTAAAAGGCGTAAAATCTATAAATGAATTGAAGCTGAGGCTTGGTTATGGGCTTACTAACAATCAAGGTATAGACGGCAATAGTTTTGTAACCCAACTTACATCGGTGCCTAACAGCCTGTCGGGTACAGCGCAGTTTCAAAGCAATCTGGCAAATCCGGATGTGAAGTGGGAAAAAACTGATTATTACAATGCCGGGATTGACGGATCGTTTTGGAATGGGCGGTTAGGTTTTTCAGTAGACGTTTACGACCGCGAAACACACGGCCTTTTATTACGGGTGCCGCTTCCGGAATACTCTGGTACCGTAGATGGTTGGGGGCCGGGGGCTATGAAATCGCCTTTTGCCAATGTCGGCTCACTAAGTAACAAAGGGGTTGATTTCCAAATCAATTCTACCAATATTGTTTCTAAAAATTTCAGTTGGAAATCTACTTTTACCATATCGCGGAACATTAATAAAGTGACCAGTTTAGGTGCAGGTGGAGACATGGCCAACTTAAGCCAAAAATCGTATACAATTAATGATATAATCGAAAAAACAGTAGTAGGCCAGCCCATTGGCGAATTTTATGGCTATATATTTGACGGGATATTTTCAAAGCCAAGTGATTTTCTAACACATGCCCGGCCTACCGACGCTAATGGTAACCCTTATCCAATTTCTTCGGCAGGTGGGGGGATCTGGTACGGCGACCGTATGTTCAAGGATTTGAACGGCGACGGTGTTATCGACTCAAAAGATCAAACCTTTTTGGGCTCCCCCATCCCCAAATTCCAGTATGGTATCAATAATACATTTAACTACAAAAATTTTGACCTGAATATTTTCTTCAGCGGCAGTTATGGCAACAAGGTATTCAATCAAATAGCCATACAGGAAACCGATCCGAGAGGTCAGGCCACTTTTTTCACATCGATGTTAAATTATGCGAAATTGGCTCTGGTAGATCCCAAAGGCTCTGCAACCGATGTTAACAATGTATATGTTACCAACCCCAATACAACGGTTGTAGGACTGAGAAATGATAATACCAATACCAATAACCGACCTAATAGTTTAATGATTGAGGATGGTTCATTCCTGCGATGCAAAAATATCACCTTAGGTTATCGGATACCAGAAAGCCTTTTATCCAAAATATCTGTGCGGTCTGTTAGGGTATATGCCAATGTATCCAACTTATTTATAATTACAAAATATAAAGGCATGGATCCTGAGATAGGTTCGTGGAACCCGCTTCAGGCAGGTTGGGACAACGGTTATTACCCGCAGCCAAGAGTATTCACTTTAGGTGCAAACATAACCTTGAAATAATAAAACGATTATCGATTTAAAATATTTGTTTATGAAATCAATTCACAAAATTATCACCATCCTGCTATGTGTTGCCGCAATAGCCGGATGTAAAAAGAGTTTTTTGGACCGTCCGTCCAACTCGCAGATCAGTGCTAATACTTTTTACAAAACCACTTCCGAATTACGGCTGGCTACGGCAAGCCTGTACGCCGGTTCAGAGTGGTTTCAATGGAACACGCAGGGCTACATACCACTTGGCGACGTATTGGCCGGTTCCGCCAGCTTTCCGTATAATGGCGATTTGGTACAGCTTTTTACACGCACTATTACCGCCCAAAATGGCCTAGTAACAAATGGTTGGGTTGGGTTGTACAATGTTATAGCGCAATGTAATACCGTTATCAGTGCCATACAGCAACAGGCATCTTCGTCAATTTCGGCAACAGACAAAAATGCTGCCATAGCTGAGGCAAAATTTATTCGTGCCGTTGCTTATTATCACCTGGCGGTGTATTGGGGGGCTGTGCCCATTGTTGAAGATAACAGTAAACTGATAAAAGATCCGCTGCTCCCTCGTAATATTGTTTCGGATGTGTATAAATTTGTTACTAAAGACCTGACTTACGCAGCGCAATATCTTCCCAAAACAGATGAAAAAGGCCGGGTAACTACCTGGTCGGCGCAGGGAATGCTGGGCAAAGTATATTTAACGATGGCAGGTTTAGGCAAAAGTGGCAGCCGCGACCAGGCCTTGTTGGACAGTGCCAAAAAATATGCGGGCAATGTGTGTAAAAATAGTGGGCTAAATTTGTTTCCCAGCTATTATGATCTTTTCAAGGTGCAAAACAACGATAGCCCTGAATCATTGTTCGCGCTCCAGTGGGCCGGAGGTGTGGGTTATGGTATTGGCAATGCCCTGCAACAATATTTTGCGCCAGATGGTAAAGTTACTCCTCAACAACAAGGTGGATGGGAGGGCATAGCGCCAAGCTATGATTTATACCAGATGTATTCGGCTAAGGATACGGTAAGGCGTAAAGCCACTATTGTGCTTACCGGAGATTTTTATCCCGAATTGAATCAAGCCGGTGGTGGTTATACGGCAAAAAATACAGGCCTGAAAAAACACATTGTTGGCACCGAAAAAGATAACAACTTGCCAACAATGGATTCTTGGTCATCTCCCGAACATAATGCAATTCTTAGATTGGCCGATGTGTATTTGGTATATGCCGAAGCTATTTTGGGTAACGATGGTACTACAAGCAATGGTGATGCTCTAAAGTATTTCAATGCTGTGCGGGCAAGGGCCGGCGTGGATATTGTGACTGCAATAACCCCGACTTTACTACGCACGGAAAGAAGGGTTGAACTTGCTTTTGAAGGACAATATTGGATAGACCTGGTTCGGTATTCTTATTATGATCCAACTAATGCTGTGAAGTTTCTTAATGATCAGGATCTTAATCACGGTCGGATTTCGTTTACTTATGATCCTAAAACGAAGATAGCCAGAAGGGATACTATTGCTCCGCCAGTTACGCTTCCGGCAACTATCGCCTCATTTACGTTGCCAATTCCGTCATCTGAGTTAACCACTGACCCTAAATTGGCGCAGCCGCCGGTACCCTATTATTAATTAAAATATTAAAAATATATTGTTATGAAAAAGAAATCATACTTAAGCTTGTATTTTTTGTCACTTCTCTTTATGATAGTGGCCTTACTGCCAGCTTGTAAAAAGAATGCAGATGTCGGCAGCAGTGCTCCTCCGGTTATTACGTCTATTAAAAGTTATGTAGCCTCACCAAATGACACGGTTTTACATAGCGCCGTGGCAATGGGCCAATGGATAGTAATAACCGGGCAAAATTTGAAAAATGCAACACAAATTTATTTTGACGGAGTTTCCGCCCCTTTTAATGGTGCTTTATTTGCCCCCGGCAGTGCTGTTGTGCAAATACCTAACATACAGTATGCAAAAATTGATACTGCCAAACTGTATACAGTGAAATATGTTACAACAGCCGGATCAACAACGTTTTCTTTTAAATTAGGCCCGGCGGCACCTGCTGTTTGGACAATTTCCAATATATATGCCAACCCGGGTGATTCTGTTTTTGTTTATGGTGCAAATCTGTTTTTTGTTCGAAGCTTTTCATATAGGGGTACAGCAATCCCCTCGTTTAAATTAGACACTAACGGGACTTCTATTGGATTTTTGATGCCGACTGCAACGACCAATGATCGGGTATTGGTAACCACCAAAATCGGTTCGGTGAATTTTAAACTAATTGCGACCCCGGTCATAGCAGGTATTTCCAATGAAAATGCCAACCCGGGCGATTCGGTTTATATTTATGGTAGCTATCTTAAAAATATTCAAAAGCTAACTTTTGCCGGCACGCCAGTTACTTCTTATAGTTCATCAAAAGATGGGAGTTATGTTGGGTTCGTTTTGCCAACGCTAACGCAAAGCGGGCCGGTATCTGTTACTTCAGAGTTTGGCACGGGTACTACCGTGTACAATGTGCACGATCTTGTGCATGGTATAATTGCCAATATAGAAAATGATAAGTGGGGTATGATAGGCTGGGATGGGGGAACCCAAAGTACTGGCAACCCTGCTAATGCTCAATCGTGGCTGCCATATAATCCTGATTTTCCCGGAAATACTTCAAACTTTGCTGTGCTAAAAACCAATATTTTGCAGCCGGGAGAAGGCTATGGTAATGGTTGGCCGCCTGATTATCAACTTGCCTTTGATAAGGAGCAATGGATACCACAAGCTAATTTGGGCGATTCTATTCAGAACTATGCATTAAAATTTGAAATAAGTATTCCGAAAGCATGGAATGGAGGTGCACTTAATATTGATGTTAACGGTAATGACACATTTATTTATCGTTGGGAACCATGGAAAAAATCCGGGACTGCTACGGTAGCATATACTA
This sequence comes from Mucilaginibacter sp. BGA-UO-ETr-C110, assembly GCF_059567985.1. NCBI lineage: Bacteria > Pseudomonadati > Bacteroidota > Sphingobacteriia > Sphingobacteriales > Sphingobacteriaceae > Mucilaginibacter > Mucilaginibacter sp. BGA-UO-ETr-C110. Next base: position 3,445,991 of record NZ_JCAQPB010000002.1, on the reverse strand, counting down.
CAAAAGGTTGGATGACGCTGACGGTTCCTTTTACGGAGTTCCGTAAAACAGATCTTGATCTGGGCGCTGGCAAAGGTGTTGCAATGACAAAATTTTCAGATATACTGGATAGTACAGGAAATGGTACGTGCTTTATATGGTTACATAACTATGGCGGTTTCAATACAGCAACCGGCTTTTATGGCGCTGTTGATAACTTGAGAGTTGTAAAAATTAAATAAGCTAAAGCCCCGCGGCAGCATATCGCCGTGGGGCTTTTTAACTAATTAAAAAATGAAGAAAAAAATGAAAATTAGGTATTCTTTTAAAATATTGATATCTCTTATTACAGTTATATCTTTACTCTCCTGTAAAAAAACGAATAATCCTGACCCGCAATTAACAGTTAATGCATCCACCATAGCTTTTACGGCAGATGGAAGTACCCAGGACATATCCGTTACATCTAATGCAGACTGGAGTATCAGCAATCCTGTTTATTCGTGGTTGCAATTAAACACAACATCAGGCAAAAGTGGCAGCACTGTTATTCATTTAACAACATTATCGCAAAATGCTACAGGGGCAAGCCGCTCTGGTGTTTTATACATTGATTGTTCCAACGGCCAGGCAAGAAGGGTGACGGTTACCCAGGCCCCCACCTTATACCCGGGTTATAATACATTTCCCATAGCGCCAGACATGACTGGAATGACCAGTACTGCCGTGCAACTGGCAGCAAAGATGGGTACGGGAATGGGAATAAATTTTGGCAATACCATGGAGTCCCCAAACGAAGGTGAGTGGGTGAATAGTAAAATCACCGAATCGTATGTGAAATATATAAAAAGTTTAGGCTTCAATGCTGTACGGCTCCCCTGTAACTGGGTTTGGAGTCATTTGAGCGATCGGAGCAAGGCAAAAATTGACCCTGCATGGCTTGCGCGGGTGAAGGAAGTGGTTGGATATTGTGTGGCTAATGATGTGTATGTGATACTGAATGCTCACGGGGATAATGGCTGGCTGGAAAATAATGTTAATGCGTTAAAGAAAGATTCCGTTAATGCGATGCAAAAGGCCATTTGGGAGCAGATTGCTACAACCATGCGTGATTTTGATGAGCACCTTATATTTGCCGGCGCGAATGAACCTGCGGCTGATAATGCCGAGCAGATGGCCATACTCAATGGTTACCACCAGACATTTATTAATGCAGTTCGCTCTACCGGAGGCAGGAACAGTTACCGGGTGCTGGTTGTGCAGGGGCCTCACACTGACCCTAATAAAACTAATGACTTGATGAATACGCTTCCAACAGACAAGATCCCCAACAAGTTGATGGTGGAGGTGCACGACTACACGCCTGCTACTTTTACGATACTAACGGATGGAGATGTAAGTTGGGGCAACATGGTTTACTATTGGGGGGCTGGGTATCATTCTACTATTGAGCCGGAGCGCAACGCCACCTATGGAGAAGAGGATGCGATCACTTCCGAATTACAAAAGGTGAAACAGAAGTTTGTTGATAAAGGTATCCCTGTGGTGCTGGGTGAATATGCAGTCTGGAGGAGGACTGCCGCCACCAACAGCAAGTATCTTCCTAAGGATCTGGATATGCACAACAAGTCTGTGGATTACTGGGCAACTTTTGCGACCAAAACGGCCAAAGCGAATGGTATTCTGCCATTCTGGTGGGAGATAGGTTTTATGTTAGACAGGGCTAATAATGTGATAAAGGACCAGCGTATGTATGATGCCATTAAATTAGGATATAAGTAAAAAGTAATGCTGGATTAAAGCTTTTTCTGGAATAGCGGTACTGTGAACAGATTAGACAGTACCGCTTTCTGCTTGACGTATGTGATTGGTATTGATTGTGAAAAGATAAATTAAAATAACAAAAATGAACAATATAATAATATGAAAAAGGGTTACGGTATATTTTTAGGCTTACTATTGTTGGTCCCATTGCTTTCTTTTTCCTGTAAGAAGAAAGGGATTGAGCCTCAATTCACTGTTTCTTCTGTGCAAATTGTTTTTGAGTCGGAAGGAAGTAATTCTGATGTTTCTATCACTACAAATGTTAATTGGACAGCGACAGCCAACGTCTCATCTCCATGGTTCACCATAAGTCAGTCATCGGGAGGCCCGGGAAATGTTACGCTTAAATTAATTGCGAACGCTAACAACACGGGGGCTGGCCGCGAGGCGATAGTGACTATCACAGCTTCGAATGGTGATGCCAGGCAAATTCAAGTTTCACAGCCAGATAATCAAGATCTGGAAGCAAAATTCGCAAAAGTTTCGCCGAAACTTCTCACCAATAATGGGAATCCTTTATTAGATTTTATGTTTACGGCCGACCCAACAGCTATAGTATACAATGGAAGAGTTTATGTGTATGCCACGAATGATAATCAACAGTTTGAGAAGGTAGGAAAGGATGGGAAAAATAGTGCCGAGTCTATCCGTTCACTGGTCATGATGTCTTCCGCTGATATGGTTAACTGGACTTATCATGGCCTCATAAATACAGCAAAGCTGGCTCCATGGACCGCTTCGTCCTGGGCGCCTTCCATTGAATCCAGACTGGAAGCAGATGGTAAGACGCACTTCTATTTGTATTACTCCAATAACGCTTTTGGCTCAGCCGTGCTTACTTCCACCTCTCCCGTTGGCCCCTGGAAAGACCCATTAGGAAAGAACATCGTCGACCGCTCTGTCCCCGGTGTGGATGTCGATGTTCCATTCGATCCAGGAGTTGTGATTGACGGCCAAGGTACAGGCTGGCTGGTTTTTGGAGCCGGAACGCCTAAAACAAAATATATGCCGGATAATTCCAGAATCGTCAAATTAGGAGCAGATATGATCAGCTTGGCCGGCAATATTTCTAAGATACCCGCTCCTTATTTTAATGAGGCCAGCGATCTTAACTTTATCAATGGAACCTGGGTTTATAGCTATTGTACGAGTTGGGATGAACGCACGGTATGGCCTTATAGCAATATTGCTAAACCAACCGCATGCAACATATCTTATATGACGAGTAAAACACCCTTAAATCCGGATAGTTGGCAGTATCGCGATAATTACTTTAGGAATCCTGGCGACAACGTGGGTGATAACGTGGGTCCTTTTACAAACAATCACTCTCACTTATTTAAGTTTAATCAGAAATATTATTTTGCTTACCATGCCATGTATTTACAGGATTATTTTAACACTGCGGGTGGTTTTCGTAATGTGGGTATCGAAGAAGCACCAGTGGATGAAGGCAATGGCGTGAATATCCCCAAGGTCAACGCAACTTTTAAAGGTCCGTCACAAACTAACCTATTAAATCCATTCGTTGTTCAGCAAGCAGAAACCACTGCAGGAACTTCGGGTCACGTCCAGTTCGATACTACTGGTAATGTGGGTAATATGGTTGCCAAAGGACAAATAGATAAACAATGTCTCATGGTCCGGGGAGCCGATTTTAGCAATCAGATTCCCGCCAAATTCGAAGCCAGGGTGAAAGGAACAGGTAAAATTGATGTTTATGTAAATAATCTTAAAGGCCCGGCTCTTGTTTCCCTTACATGTGATGAGAAGGAATGGACTACGCTCTCAAAGAAAATAGAACTGAACATAGCTAAAGGAGTAGGGAATATCTATTTTGTATTTAAAGGAGAGGGTTTTTTGTTTGATGAATGGAAATTTTATTAAGTCCGTTGCCGGTTTATTGGTGCTATTTATAAGTCGATGTTCGATCAAAATGGGCTGTTACCGTTGATTCGGTGAAACCGTTAAGCCTTTCTTTTGGGAACCAGGTAAGGTGCTTGATCTGGGTATGATGGATGCCATTAAAGCAGGGTATAACCAGTAATTGCCTCCAGGCCCGACACTGCTGAAAAGAGGGGCGGGGTTTTAAAAATACGCTAAGTTTTACGATAAAGATCGGAAGTTTGAAAATTAAATAAGAGCGAGTTTTAGTTGAATAAAAGTTGATGCCTGGGGCCTTTACTGAAAGGGCCCGGCATTTTTTAACTCTGACAATTCTGTTTTCAACATGACGGAAATCAACAGTGATCTATTTGAACGCATGACGATTGCCGCGGCAAATGATACCTGGTTAAAAAAGACGATATGGAAAATCAAATTATTTCAAAAGCGCCAGAATTAGATCAAAGTGAAATTAAGGCTTTGATAGAGAATTTTGATACGATTGGTATTTTGCTTAAGGAGCACCTTACTATCTTCAGTAACCCTATCGTAACGCCGGAATCGAAAAAAATGTGTAACGAGGGCCTGGTTCTTATTAAGAAGTTCACTCAGAAATGTTTAGAACATTATGGGATGCGTTACCTTTCAAAATAAGATTTCAAGGACAGGTTATGTGGAATCCTGAGTTGGCCTTAAAGCATATGCTGTTGAAAATTACGGCCGCAGATAAATAGCATCGACAACAAGTAAAGAAATAATATTTTATGAAATATACCATTGCCTGTATTATGGCATTTTTAGTGGCCGGCGGAGTTTCGGCACAAAACAAAAGTGAGGTTGCGCTTAATGCGAAGATCAACAGCATCGTCAGCAAAATGACACTGGAAGAAAAAATAGAAATGCTTCATGGAAACGCGCTATTTTCTTCCGCAGGCGTAAGCCGTTTAGGTATTCCTGAGCTTACGTGCGATGATGGACCATTAGGCGTACGTGAAGAAATAAAGCGTTTTGATTGGGCTTCGGCTAACTGGACAACCGATTCTGCTACATTTTTACCGAATGGCTCGGCGATAGCGGCCACCTGGAACCCCGTCATGGCCAACTGGTATGGCGTAGTTATAGGGGAGGAGGCGAATGCCCGTAAAAAGGATATAATGCTTGCACCGGCATTCAATATTTGCAGGATGCCGCTTTGCGGCCGTACCTATGAATATTATTCGGAGGATCCCTATTTGAACAGCCAATTGGCTGTTCAATCTGTAAAAGGAATTCAAAGCCAGCATGTAGCAGCTTGTATAAAACATTTTGCCGCAAATAACCAGGAACTTAACCGAGATAGCGTAAACACGATAGTTGATGAAAGGGCCCTACGCGAAATTTATTTCCCGGCATTTAAAGCAGCCATACAGCAAGGCAATGCCTACACCATTATGTCGGCCTACAATAAGCTGAATGGTTATTGGTGTTCCGAGAATGACTATTTATTAAATAAGGTGCTAAAAAACGAGTGGGGCTTTAAAGGAGTTGTCATTTCGGATTGGGGTGGTGTACACCATACCGTTGCTGCGGCCAACAACGGGCTGGACATTGAAATGGGATCAAGCGGGCCGTATAATCAGTGGTATTTTGCCCAGCCGTTGCTTAAGGCTGTTAAGGAAGGCCAGGTTCCGGTAAAAAAAATTGACGATAAAGTGCGCAGGATTTTATGGCTCATGTATCACACGTCTATGAGTACCCATCATCCTAAAGGATCTATCGCTACTCTGGAACATGCGAAAACCGCTTATGATATTGCATCAGAATCTATTGTTCTGCTAAAAAACGACAATCATTTATTACCTTTAAAAGCAAGCGCAATAAAACGCATTGCTGTTATCGGAGATAATGCGGTACGCACATTTGCCCTGGGGGGGTACGGCGCGGGAGTAAAGGCCAAATATGAGATTACCGCATTGGAGGGCATAAAATCAAGATTCGGCAAAACAGCCAGTATCAGTTTTGCGCAGGGTTACAGGGCCAATTACCTGGCAAGCAAAACCGACGAACAAAACCGCGGCTATGATAAACCCGATCAGAACCTGATTGATGAAGCTGTGGCGCTCGCAAAGGCCAGCGATGTAGCTATTTTGTGTATCGGCTCAAACCGTGAATATGAGAGTGAAGGTCATGATCGTAAAAGCCTGGAACTGCCTTTTGGGGAGCAGGCTCTGGTTAATGCGGTAAGCGCCGTTAATCCTAACACCATTATCGTCGTTATGGCTGGTGCGCCATATGATCTGAACGAAATTAAAAAATCAAATCACACCGTTGTTTGGTCTTGGTTTAACGGATCAGAGGCCGGTAACGCGCTGGCTGATGTATTAAAGGGTGTTATCAATCCATCTGGTAAGCTGCCGTTTACCTTTCCGGTTTCGCTGCATGATTCGCCTGCATTTAACCTGAATACCTATCCGGGTAAAGGCCTGACTACCGACTATAAAGAAGGGATACTGGTTGGATATCGCTGGTATGATACTAAAAACATAGAACCGTTATTCCCTTTTGGTTATGGTCTTTCCTATACTGATTTTTCTTTTGGCAATTTTTCGACTGACAAATCCAGCTATAAAAAAGATGAAACAATCCACACAAAGTTTACGATTAAAAATACAGGGGGCAGTTATGGCGCCGAAGTTGTGCAATTGTATGTAAGCGACCCGGTTTGTTCGGTATTGCGCCCTGAAAAAGAGCTTAAAGGGTTTAAAAAAGTATTTTTAAAGCCCGGCGAAACAAAAACGGTAGAAATACAGGTGAAAGTTGCCGACCTGGCATTTTACGACGAATCAAAAAAATCATGGAAAGTGGAAGCAGGTGAATTTGTTCTTCTATTAGGTAATTCATCACGCCATATTTCAAAAACAGTAAAAATCTTGGTTAAATAAAGTCATTTCAGCAGCTGTGTGTGGTTTATGGAAAATCTGTGAACCGGACATACAGGCTATCCGGAATACCGATAAACTCAGAAATAATTTTCAATGGAGATGACCCATTGGTCTTATAAAATAAGTGTAAAAAACACAATAAATAATATTAAATTTCATGATGAAAAAGTTATTACCCATTTCAAGTTTGTGCCTGTTCCTGTTCACGGCAACAAGCTTAAAAGCGCAAAACCCAAAGCTTACGCTTGATTTAACTAAACCCGGCGCAAACGTAAGCCCGCAACTGTATGGTTTGATGACCGAAGAGATCAACCATTCGTACGATGGGGGTCTGTATGCCGAGCTGATCAAAAACAGGATATTTAAGGATAACCCCAATACACCGGAAGCATGGAGCGTAATCAAGGAAGGTGGCGCGAAAGCCACAATTCAATTAGTTGCCGCAAACCCCAACTATGTACCTGCAGATGAGCGGCGTCATGCAATTAATGGCTCGTTAACAACCTGTTTAAGACTATTGGTGGATACAGGCGGTGGTCGTGCCGGTATTGCAAATGAAGGTTATTGGGGCATACCTGTTTTGCCTAATACAACTTATAACGCCTCTTTTTATATTAAAGGTATGGAAAGCAAGCCATTGACCGAGCAATGGGCTCCCGCGCCTAAAACTGCAGTTCCGGTAATTGCTGATAACACTGCCGGGCCTATAACCGTAAGTATAGAAAGTAATGACGGTAAAACAATATATGCTTCGGGGACTATTAATTTGGTAAAAAGCGCCTTTTGGAAAAAATATGAACTTAAATTAACAACCGGCGCTGGCGTTCAACCAACAACTGACGCCCGTTTTGTTATTTCAACAAACCGTACCGGGGTTTATTATTTTAACCTCGTCTCGTTATTTCCGCCAACTTATCATAATCGCCCGAATGGGAACCGGATAGACATAATGAAATTATTGGCTGATATGAAACCCCGTTTTTTACGTTTCCCCGGTGGTAATTTCCTTGAAGGCCCAAAATTGACCGATGCATTTCCGTGGAAGACTACTTTGGGACCGCTTGAGGGGCGGCCCGGTCATACCGGCTCATGGGGTTACCGCCCGACTGACGGAATGGGCTTACTTGAATTTTTAGAATGGTGCGAAGACCTGAAAATGGAACCGCTGCTTGCCGTTTATGCCGGCTATTCACTCGATGGCGACCATGTAGACGCAGGCCCGCTTTTAAAGCCATATGTAGACGATGCGCTTGATGAAATTGAATATGTTACGGGCGATGTACACACGTACTGGGGCGCTAAGCGTGCGGCAGATGGGCACCCGGCGCCCTTTAAACTCAGCTATGTGGAGATTGGTAACGAAGACGGGTTTGATGCGTCTGGCAGTTACGATGGACGTTTTGCCCAGTTTGTTGATGGTATTAAAGCCAAATACCCCAACCTTCATTGTATTGCAAGCATCGGCGGTAAGGACTGGCTTGGGACCAGGGGTAAATTAACAATTCGCAAGCCCGAAATTGTAGATGAACATTATTATCGCAATGCCTGGGGAATGGAAGAGGATGCGGCACATTATGATAACTACGACCGCAATGGATATAAAGTGTTTGTAGGTGAATGGGCAACAACGGAAGGCATGCCCACCACCAATTTGAATGCTGCCCTGGGCGATGCCGCCTGGATGACCGGTATGGAGCGCAATTCGGACCTGGTTATCCGCTCATGCTACGCGCCATTACTTGCAAATGTAAATAAGGCTACTGCAACCGTGCAGAAAGGATGGCAATGGGAATCAAACCTGATAGGTTATGATGCATTGACAAGTTTTGGTTCGCCCTCGTACTATGTACAAGTAATGTTTAACAGCTATATCGGCAATAAAGTGGTGCCTATAGCGGGCGCCAATATACCAACCCAAACGCGGCCGGCTAATAAAACGGACAGCGCGGCGAACAAAATGCCCCAACCTATACCAGCCATGTTTTATGTAGCTACCCGGGACACTAAAACGGGAAAATTGTTTCTTAAAGTAGTAAATGCAACAGGAAAGCCGCAGCAGGTTGATATTGATTTAAAGGGCGCTGGAAAGTTTTCTCCCGAGGGTCTTATCGTGGTCATAAAAGGTGATAAACCCAAAGATACGAACACGATCAGCGATCCGGTAAAAATAGTTCCGGTTACCTCCAGGATAAAAGTGGCCGGCGCTAAATTCACCAGGACTTTCGATCCATATTCAGTAAGCATGCTTCAAATAAATACATTAACCAAATAATTGAAACCAGGTAAGAAACTAAATAAATAAAACCAGCTAAGAATAGCAGGACAAAAAAACAAATGTGAATATGAGAAATGCGATTTACAGGTTATGGATGACGACCTTAATTATCATGCTTATAGCGCCGTGTTTATACGCACAAAAAGCAACTAATCCTATTATTTATGCAGATGTACCGGACATATCGATAGAACGTGTAGGCAATAGCTATTACATGAGCAGCACAACGATGCACATGAGTCCCGGTGTACCGATTATGAAGTCGAACGACCTGGTGACCTGGAAGACGGTAGGTTATGCATATGATACTTTAGCAAATATTGACGCAACAAATCTCACAAATGGCAAAAACATGTATGGGGAGGGGTCGTGGGCAAGTTCTATTCGTTTTCATGATGGCACCTATTATGTAAGCACATTTTCTGCAAATACGGGCAAAATGCACATTTACAGTACTAAAAATATCGAAAAAGGTCCGTGGAAAGCCAGGTCATTTGCCCCCGACCTGGGTGATCACTCCTTGTTTTTTGATGATGACGGAAAAGCGTATATGATTAGCGGGAGCGGAGATTTAAGGTTAGTTGAATTAAAGAACGATCTTTCCGGTATAAAACCCGGCGGAACGGATCAGGTTATCATTAAAAAAGCAAACGTGCCTTCGGGCGGTACCGGCCTCGGTCCGGAGGGCTCTCAGCTGTTTAAGATAAACAGCAAATATTATCTTTTCAATATTACATGGCCACCGGGCCACGTACGTACTGTTATCATACACCGGGCAGATAAAATCACCGGCCCGTACGAAGGACGAATTGGCCTCCAGGATCTGGGTGTGGCACAAGGTGGATTGGTTGAAGCGCCAAATGGAGCCTGGTATTCTTATTTGTTCCGTGATTATGGCTCGGTGGGCCGTATTCCTTATTTGGTTCCTGTAAAGTGGGAGGATGGATGGCCTGTTTTGGGCACTGGCGGCAAAGTGCCTGAAACACTCGACCTGCCCGCCGGTAAAGGTTTGATTCCAGGTATTGTTGCTTCAGACGATTTTACCCGTAAAAAAGGCGAACGGGCATTACCACTGGTTTGTCAATGGAACCATAACCCGGATAATAGCTTGTGGTCTGTTACCGCGCGGAAAGGGTATTTACGGCTCACCACCGGCAGGATTGATACCAATTTCCTGATGGCACGAAATTCATTGACACAACGCACTATTGGCCCGGTATGCTCCGGGACAGTTTCACTCGACATTTCTAACATGAAAGATGGTGATTTTGCGGGTTTGGGCCTTTTGCAAAAAAATTACGGATTGGCAGGTGTCAAAATAACCGGGGATAGCAAAGCTGTCGTCATGATCAATGCAAGCACCGGAAAACCTGTAGAAGCACAGAAAATCCCCCTGGACCAAAAGATAGTATACTTTAAAGCGGAATGCAATTTTACGAACAGAAAAGACGTGGCAGACTTTTTTTATAGCCTGGACGGGAAAACATGGATACCATTGGGCACACAATTAAAAATGGCCTATACCTTCCCGCATTTCATGGGCTATCGTTTTGCTTTGTTTAATTATGCTACAAAAAACATAGGGGGAGCGGCTGACTTTGACTTTTTTCATATAACAGATTCCATTTCCCCGGAAAAATAAAGCGCATTAAATTAACACTTAACCATTTTTATGAAAAAAACTCTAAATTATTTATTAGGCATTCTGACATTAACAAGATGCAGTAAGCAAGAAATTAATGATTTAAGCGTAAAACCAGTTATTACAAACGCTAATAAGTCGTTCGACGCAACCAGTTACGTTTTATTTACAATATAAATCTCCGATAGATGACCTCAACTTGGAAAATTTTAACTTTTTTAATAGTATTTAGTTTTTGTACATCAATAAAGGCGCAAAACACGAATGTTGCGCTAACCCCCCCTATGGGATGGAACAGTTACAATTGTTACGGTATGACGGTTCATGAGGATGAGGTAAAAGCAAATGCTGATTACGTTGCGCAAAACCTGAGGGCGCATGGCTGGCAATATATAGTCGTGGATTTTTTATGGTCCTTTGATAGCCGAAGTGGCGACCCGTTTCAAAAAAGACTTGCAGATGGCTCATATAGCCCCTGGCTGGCAATGGACCAATGGGGGCGTCTAACACCTGATACAATTAAGTTTCCGTCGGCATTGGGCGGTAAGGGGTTTAAGCCATTGGCTGATTATGTCCATTCGCTGGGGTTGAAATTTGGTATTCATGTAATGCGTGGCATCCCACGCCAGGCAGTATGGGCAAAATCACCCGTAATGGGCACTAATGGCATAACTGCTGATATGATAGCCGATACTAATTCAAAATGCGCCTGGAATAACCACATGTTTGGCCTGAATATGGTTAAACCCGGTGCGCAGGCATACCTGAATTCAATATTGAAATTATATGCAGGTTGGGGCGTTGATTTTATTAAGGTCGATGACTTATCAAGGCCATATAGCACTGCGGAGGTTGAGGGCTACCGCAAGGCAATTGATAATTGCGGCAGAGCCATCGTGTTTAGCACATCACCGGGGGCTACGCCTGTTGATAAAGCTGATAACATAAAACAAAATGCCAATATGTGGCGGGTGGCCGATGATTTTTGGGACGAGTGGAACGCAGTATTGCAAATGTTTAATTATGGCAAACAATGGGAAGGCGTTGGCGGGCGCAGCCATTGGCCCGATTGTGATATGATACAAATAGGCAAGTTGTCAAAACGGGGCCCTGTAGGTGCCGAACGTTATAGCCGTTTTACAAAAGACGAGGAGTATTCGCATATGACATTTTGGACCATCTTCCGCTCCCCGTTAATTTTGGGCGGCAACCTGCCCGAAAACAGGGAACAGGAATTGAAATTGTTTACAAACGATGAGGTGATAGCCGTTAACCAACATGGGACTGAACCGCGCCAGTTATACAAAATTAATGATGCAATGGTTTGGTATTCGCACGTGCCCGATAGCACGGATATTTATGTTGCTTTATTCAACCTGGCGGCACAGCCGCAGGATGTGGATGTAAACTTTGCCCAGCTTGGCCTGAAAGGAAAAGTAGCCGTTCGGGACCTTTGGGAAAAAGAAGATGTAGGTACCTTTAAAGATGGATATAAAAAAACAATCAATACACACGGGGCCGCTTTGTTAAAACTATCGTTGCTTAATTAGCTATTCGAATAAAACAATGAAAATAAACAAACGGATATTATTAGTGTTTTTTACACTGTTCCACTTTTTCCAAACATCCGGTTATGCCCAGGTAACTTTGCCAAAAGTGTTTGGCGATAATATGGTTTTGCAAAGAGGCATAAAAATTCCTGTTTGGGGTAACGCAACTCCAGGTTCCTTGATTGTTGCAACGCTTGGTAAAGTAGGTGCAAAAGCGAAAACTGATAAAGACGGCAAATGGATGTTGCATTTTTCGAAGTTTAATGCAGGTGGTCCTTATGATCTCAAAATTTCTGAATCAGGAAAGCCGGAATCCACGATCAAACTAAAAGGGCTCCTTATCGGAGATGTTTGGCTGGCTTCGGGTCAATCCAATATGGAATGGCAAGTACAGCAGGCGCGGGATGCTCCGAATGAAATCGCTAAAGCCAATTTTCCGCAAATTCGCTTTCTTTTGGTAGAACATGATATTAAGTTTACTCCTCAATCTGATTTTTTAGCGGGTAAATGGAAACTATGTGACACAAATAATGTAAAGCAGTTCTCTGCCGTGGCCTATTATTTTGCCCGCAAAATACATAAAGAACAAAACGTTCCAATCGGGATCATTCAAAGTACCTGGGGTGGAACGCCGGTACAGACATGGACAAGCCGGGAAATGCAGCTTACATCGCCAGCTACCAGGGCAAAAATGCTTGCAGGCGATACGCTGACTCAAAATGATGTTGTAAAAGACAGCTTAAATATGATACGGTTTTGGGACATCGTTTATCACCCCCAGGGCAATACTGATAAGACCGTTCCCTTACCGGAATATAATGATTCTGGCTGGACCGCGGTTGAGATGCCCCGCTTAGTTAAGGATTTTGGGATTGGAAAATATGAAGGAATGATGTGGCTACGAAAAAAAATTGTGTTACCCCCATCTTTTGCTGGAAAAGAGTTAGTGCTGAATATTGGCCATCCTGAAATGAATTACTCCCTTTATTTTAACGGCGCCGAAATATGCAAAACAATTTGGAATAGCAATCCAAAGCAATCCTATACCATTCCGGCCGGCCTGGTTAAAAACGGGGAAAATACCATTGCTATAAGAATGGCTATGCTGTGGGGCGGCGGTGGATTGAACCCTCCGGCCGAAAATATTTATATTACTGATGGTTATTCTAAGATCTCTTTAGCAGGGAAATGGTTGTATAAAACAAATGTTGAACCGGCCATTCCTAAAATCCACAATTACCAAAATTACCCCGCGGTGCTGTTTAATGCCATGATTAATCCGTTAATTCCTTTTGGGGTCAAAGGGTTTATCTGGTACCAGGGAGAGGCGAATGATACGGAGGCTTACCGCTATAGGGAATTATTCCCAATGCTGATCAACGACTGGCGAAAACACTGGCATCAGGGTAATTTCCCTTTTTTATATGTGCAGTTGGCGAACTTCAAAAAAGAAGATCCGCTTCCTGCTGAAAGCGAATGGGCCGAATTGAGAGAAGCCCAAACACTAACGCTGTCACAACCCAACACAGGCATGGCTTGTATAATAGATATTGGCGATGCCGGCAGTATTCATCCGACAAATAAACAGGAGGTAGGACGCAGGCTGGCGCTGATAGCAGAAAAAAAAGTATATGGGAAAGATATTATCGCCTCGGGGCCAATGTATAAAAGCTTCGTTGTCAAAGGGAAAGATATAATTATAAGGTTTACCGATCCAGGTTCGGGACTTGCAATCCGCGATACAGCTTCACTAAAAGGATTTGCGATTGCCGGAGACGATAAAAAATTCTATTGGGCATCCGCCAGGATCGAAGGTGATAAGGTAATAGTTAGTTCGGATAAGGTAAATATACCCATAGCCGTACGTTACGCGTGGGCCGACAACCCCGTTTGTAACCTTGTTAACAAAGAAGGGCTGCCGGCCGTGCCCTTCAGAACAGATGAATGGAAGGGAATTACCCCCAAATAATTTCGTTTACAAACTAAAAAGAATGTTTGATCAGAATAGCTAAAGTAGATCAATAGCATATTAGTTAAAAAAGAGCCAAATAATCAAAATATGAAATTCATTGAAATACTACTGCCATTTATAATGTTAGGTTTTCTGGCATCGGTACAAACTACCAGTAATAAACATCTAATCAAAGCAATAGCTACAGCCCTGCTGTTTTTGACCGTCAACATTGTGTGCCAGGCTCAAGTTTTATCTCCAGATAAAAATATTAAAGTTGTTGTAGAAATGCAGCAGGCAGGGCAGGGAGGTTTAGGTCAGGCCTATTTTAAGGTGCTGTATAAAAGCAAGGGAGCTTATATTGAAGTGTTGCCGCCTTCGCCATTAGGCATATTAAGGGAGGACCAGCAATTCGTATCCAATCTCAAATTAATTGGCGAGAGCAAGCCTGTTATAGTTCATGACAAATATGAAATGCTGACCGGAAAGCGAAAGCTTTGCGAGAATTTTGGCATCGAAAAAACATTTAACTATCAGAATTCTTCAAAACAGCCCTTGAATATTACTTTTAGGATTTATAACGATGGGGTTGCGTTCCGGTATGCATTTCCCAATCGCTCAGACTCCAGTTTATCGATTAAAGATGAAGCGACAGCCTATGTAATTCCTGAAGGTACGGCAAGATGGATGCAGCCGTTTGATCAATCCTATGAGAATTTTTATCCGCTTAATACTGATGGAGTTATTGAAAAGGGGAGCGGTGATTGGGGTTATCCTGCTTTGTATAAAGTTAATAACCAGCCATTATGGGTATTAATTTCAGAGGCAGGTATAACCAGGCAAAATTGTGCGGCGAAACTTAACAATAAACAAAACTCAAACCTGTATAAAGTGAGTTACCCTGCGGCAAAAAAAAACTGGCATGGCGGCGCTGTTTCCGATTTGCCATGGAAATCGCAATGGCATGTGATGATCGTGGGCGGCCTGGCTGATCTGGTGGAGAGCACACTGATCACCGACCTAAGCGAACCTGCCGCCTTTAAGGACACCAAATGGATCGAACCAGGAGCCGTAGCCTGGGTGTATTGGGCCTATAATCATGGTTCAAAAGATTATCAAAAAGTAATAGAATATATTGATCTGGCTGCAAAAATGAAATGGCCATATGTGCTTATTGACTGGGAATGGGATGTTATGGCAAACGGCGGTACCTTAAAGGATGCTTTGAGCTATGCTAAAAGCAAGGGTATCAAAACGCTTTTATGGTATAACTCGGGTACCGAATGGCTTGGCGCAACTCCGGCTGAGCGGTTATTAACGCATGAGAAAAGAGAAAAGGAATTTTCATGGCTTCGAGATATTGGGGTAGCAGGTATCAAGGTCGACTTTTTTGCCGGAGACCAGCAGGAAATGATGCAATATTATATGGATATTTTGGAAGATGCCGTAAAGTACCACCTGCTGGTTAATTTTCATGGGGCTACCGTACCCCGTGGATGGGCCCGTACTTATCCCAATTTAATGAGTACCGAAGCGGTGTACGGAGCCGAATGGTACAATAACGCCGGCGTTTTAACCAATAAGGCTGGCGCGCATAACACCACACTTCCATTTACCCGGAACATTGTAGGCTCTATGGATTACACACCGGTAACATTTTCCAATTCGCAGCACCCGCATATCACTTCCTTTGCTCACGAGTTAGCGCTGGCGGTGGTATTCGAATCAGGGATACAGCATTTTGCAGACAGGCCCTCTGGTTATTATGACTTAGCCGAAGAGCCCCGGGAATTTCTAAAACACTTTCCTACCACCTGGGACGAAACAAAGCTGATAAACGGCTATCCGGGGGAAATGGTCGTGATAGCCCGGAGAAAAGGCAAGCTATGGTATGTTGCCGGGCTTAACGGGAAAGACACTCCGCAGATACTTAATCTTAATTTTAACTTTTTAGGCAGTTCGAACTATTCTTTCCAACAATTCAAAGACGGAGCTGATACCAAATCAATCGCAAGCGAAACCAAAAATGTGAAAAAATCAGATACGCTTCAAATTCAATGTCTTCCTATGGGTGGCTTTGCGGGGGTGATCAGCGACAAAGACTCAAACACACTTAAATAAAAAAATATTATGAAACGCAGGCAACTTTTAAAGCATCTGGCAGCTTAGAACAACAATGAATATCAAAAAGAAAGTATTGCAGGTAACAGCTCTTTTTGCTGCAGCGAGTGTGCAGGCTCAAAACCTGATTATACCCCGAGTTGGCGCACGCGTGTCGCGTGTGCTAGCTAAAGCAACGCCCATCAACGGTCTTATTTATTTTAACACATACACACCGATTCATGAAAGCAATTTTTAATTCAGTATCTCTAATTCTTCTTTTATTTTTCTTTAAATCTAATGCACAACAAATCATGTATCAGGATTCTGTCCAGACGGTGAAACTACAGGGCAATGCCGGGGGAAAGCGTTTCGATGGAATTGGTGTGGTAAATGGGGGAGGCGCTACATCGGTACTGCTGAAGGATTATCCCGAACCCCAACGCAGTCAGATTCTCGACTTACTTTATAAGCCAAAATTTGGAGCTTCCGTAAGCGCACTGCTTGTTGAGATTCCCGGCGATGGCAATTCAACGCAGGGGTCCATGCCGAGCCACATGCACACGCGTAAGGATCTTGATTACTCCCGGGGCTACACCTGGTGGATCTTACAAGAAGCCAAAAAGCGCAATCCCGATCTTACCCTCGATGCTACCGCGTGGAGTGCTCCCGGATGGGTTGGGAGCGGAAATTTTTGGTCGCAGGATGCAGCCGATTATTACGTTAAATGGCTTCAGGGCCTTCGTAAAGTTTACGGCCTTGAATTAGATGCCATCGGCTGCCGCAATGAAAAGGGTTTTGACTACAATTTTGCGAAGACACTCCGTTCTACCCTTGATGCCAACGGCTTTGAAAAAATTAAACTTCATGCGTTTGATGATTGGCCGAAAGGGAAAGTAGACTTCGTTAAGGACTTGTTTAAAGATGAGCAGCTTCGCAAATCCATAGATATTATCAGCGCTCACGTATTTTATGAAGTAGACACCGCTTCCCAACAAGTTCAGGAGATGGCTCAGAAACTTGATAAACCTATCTGGAACACTGAGGATCATGTTTATAAGAAAGGCTTCGATTGCCTGATCAGTATTGTGGAGTGTTTCAACCGCAACTTTATTCAAAGCGGTGCTACCAAGATCGTGAATTGGTATGATATTGCAGGTGTTTACTCTATCGAGCCATACTCGGAAGACCCTGCTGCTGTACTGGCACAGTCGCCATGGAGCGGGCATTACCAGGTACGCGAGGCTTTGTGGGGTTATGCACATTATGGGCAATTCTCGAAAGTTGGATGGCAATACCTGAATGGGGGTAGTGTTAACCTTAAAGGTGGTGGAACTTTAGTAACCTTAAAATCGCCCGCAAAGGACTACAGCATCATTATCGAAACAAAAAACGCAAAAGCTCCACAACAAATCCGTTTTCAGATCGGCGAGGGGCTGTCTCTAAAACAGCTTTGCGTATGGCGTAGTAATGAGAAAGAGCATTTTGTACAGCAAGTTGGCATAAAACCAACAAAGGGCACATTTACACTTACCTTAGAACCCAATTCAGTTTACTCTCTTTCCACTACTACAGGGCAGCAAAAAGGAAGCTTTGCTAATATTCCCGATTCCAAGCCCTTCCCTTTTCCATATTATGAAACATTTGAACAATATTCCTTGCCTAAAGTATGGGGATATTTACCACGCTACACTGCCGATATTGTCGATGCGTTTGAAATCACTGAACGCCCGGATAAAAAAGGCAAGTGCCTGCGCCAGGTTGTTCCAGACGCAACCAACTCCTGGGCACCAGATTGGCGGCCTTACAGTATTTTAGGTGATGCGCAGTGGAAGGATTATGAAGTAAGCGCTGAGGTTTATTTAAATGCAGGCGATATTGTTGGGGTTATGGGCAGGGTCAATCACGTTGGTACCGGGTATGGCTTTATTCCAAAAGGCTATTACCTACAGCTTGAAGACAATGGCAAATGTAGGATAATTGTAACCAGGGGAAAAGAGGATAAAAAGAAGCTTACCGGAGACGCTGAACAACAAGCAATTATCAGAAAACAAAACGATGAAAGTGAAGGTGGGGAAAAGGTGCTTGGTGAAATACAACTTTCAAATATCAGCCACAGTGAATGGCATAACCTGAAACTCCAATTCGAAGGATCTATTATTAGCGCATTCGTTGATGAAAAGCAGGTGATACAAGTGACGGATAGCTTGTACACCCAAGGAATGGCAGGACTGATTGCTGGGGGCGGTAAAAAGCCCAGTACACCTTTTTTCGATAATTTATTGATCAAGGGCAGAAATGCTCCCGTGCCGAAGCCTTCTCTTGCAGCACCAGGACAACTGCCGATCTATATCGTTAAATAATTTTGTCGGCGAACAATCCCCTCTGGAGCGGATTTACTTCCGTTTCCCCCTCCTTGGCAAGCTTATGGACTGGTTTTGTGCGTCTGCTGAGCTTGTGCGCTATTGGGAGTGCAGGCTAAGGAAGGACGCAATACCTCATTGGTGCTGATTGATCTTATAAAACAAATTAAAAATTCGCGATGAAAATTAGATTATTAGCGGTTGCAACATTATGCATTTTTGGTTATTTAAAAACGTTTGGCCAGGAGGTCAATAATGTTATCGAGAAAGCGCAGTCCTTCCCTGATGCTTCGGTTGTATTAAAACCGTCATGGATAAAACAAAGAGAAGACTTGAACACAAGGTATGTTAAATCTCTTGACCCCGACAGGTTATTACACAATTTTAGGGTAAATGCAAAATTGCCCTCTAACGCCAAGCCTCTTGAAGGCTGGGAAGCCCCGGATGTTGGATTGAGAGGCCATTTCACCGGACACTATCTTTCCGCCGCTTCGTTATTGGTAGAAAAGTATCAGGATACATTATTAAGCAGGCGGCTTAGTTATATGATAGATGAATTATACAAATGCCAGCAAGCTTTGGGCAACGGTTACTTAAGCGCATTTCCGGAAAGCGAATTTGACACATTGGAAAAAAAGTATGGTGGTGTATGGGCACCGTATTACACTTATCACAAGATCATGCAGGGCCTGCTGGATGTTTTTGTACGTACCAAAAACAAAAAGGCATATGGGATGGTCGTGGAAATGGCAGCCTATGTCAATAACAGAATGTCCAGGCTTGATAAGGAAACCATTGAAAAGGTACTTTACACCCCAGCGGCGAATCCTGCAAACGAATCCGGTGCAATGAACGATGTTTTATATAAACTCTACAAAATTTCAAAAGACCCTAAGCACCTGGCACTAGCGAAAATATTCGACCGTGATTGGTTTGCCGTTCCTCTGTCAAAGAACGAAGATATTTTGAGTGGGCTGCACTCCAATACGCATTTAGTATTAGTCAATGGATTTGCTCAGCGATATTCCATTACGCATGAAAATATGTACCATGATGCTGTAGTGAATTTCTGGGATATGCTCATTAAGCATCACGCCTACGCAAACGGATCAAGCAGCGGGCCACGGCCTAATGTTGTCACACCCACATCACTCACTGCAGAACATTGGGGCGTACCTGACCATCTCAGCAATACGATGACAAATGAGATTGCAGAATCATGTGTATCACACAACACGCAGAAACTAACTTCAACGCTTTTTTCATGGACAGCCAATCCGATCTATGCCAGCGAGTACATGAATGCATTTTACAATGCCGTATTGCCAACACAAAATTCCCTCACAGGAGCTAATGTTTATCATTTACCGCTTGGTTCTCCCAGAGCTAAGGCTTTTTTAAAAGAGAATGATTTTCGCTGCTGCAACGGCACCAGCATCGAGGCATTTGCTTTATTAAATTCAGGAATCTATTTTCATGGCCATTCTGATTTGTGGGTCAACCTGTACATTCCCTCCAAAGTTGCATGGGCTGAAAAAGGTATAGTATTGGAGCAACAAGGCAATTTTCCCACAGACTCCACCGTAGAATTTACTGTTTCAGCAAAGAAGGAGGAGGTTTTTAATCTTAATTTTTTAATTCCCGCTTGGGCAGGAAAAGTAGATATATATGTCAATGACCAAAAGCAGAATGCAAATGTTTCGCCTTCATCCTATTACAGTATAAATCGTAAATGGAAGAACAAGGAAAAAGTAAAACTGGTTTTCCACTACAATTTTTATATCAAGGCTATGCCTGATGATCCAAAAGTAGTGGCCATATTTTACGGACCCAATCTCCTGGCATTTGAAACCGCATCTGAGGTTATTTTAAAAGGAACAAAGGAAGAGATCTTGAAAAACCTGACAGTATCCGATAACAACCTTTTTCATTTAGCTGACGAGGGGAGAATTTACTCACTCCGTCCACTGTATGACATTGGAGATCAATCATACGGAGTATACGGTACTATCAGAGGGTATTAATGGAGCCCAGAAGGGAAAATCTTAGAACACTTATTCGAGTTTTTAGAGGCTGTAGAGCCGATTTTGAAAGATGAAAACAAAATTTCAAGTACCTGAAATTTTCAATTGTAGATTATCGATTTCCTATGGTTCGAGCCCATGTGTGGTATCTTTAAAAGTGCCTCAGATGTTGGTGCCGAGGGTCGTGGGTTCGAGCCCCATCATTTACCCCATTTCTAAAAAGCCTTTTTACAGTAGTAAAAGGGCTTTTTTTATGCCCTCAGGGTAGATTTTCGATAAAAAATAATGTTCGTAAGTTGAAAGCTGATGCGTTGTGTTTAACACTGCCCAACTTGACGAAAATGTTTTACAAATATTTTACAAGATGGCTTTACACCCGCGCCGTCGCCTTTGTGTAGGATGCTCAATTGCTTTAATTCATCTCAATCATACCCGCAAACGCTTTGGTCAGATGTATTTGGTCCTGGAACCCGACCGCCTTGTACCGTTGATGATAAACGAAGAGTCACTGGGCCTAGCCACACTAATCTGCACAGCCGCTGATAATGGCTTGGGTCAATTGTCCCTCATTGTCGTTTTCAAAGTGTTTGGCCAAGCTCAAGCCTAATGCCGGTCTATGCGGATGACATAATCTAGGCCATTTGATTTCATAAGAAGTGTTTAGCATGTTAAATAGGTTTGGGCTCAGCCTATGACTAATCAGACTTAAGAGTCTCTCGCCGAAAAGCGGATACTTTTGGATTAGTGAGATTTAAAAGGCCAATGCAAAACACTAAAATTTGACACCCGTTTCAAAATAGCCTCATCGGCTTGCTAAATTATTGTTAATCTCCAAATAGGTAACCACTGTAAGCTAAACCCTTAGCTACACTTTTGAAGTTATCCCCCGAATTTAGGCTAACATGGGGGAATCTTTGTTTGAAGAGATTTTGGATGCTACCAACCATAGAAGTTCCTCCAGTTAAAAAGAGGCTATCGATGTTTTTGGACTTAATACCATTTTGTACCATAAATTCATCCAGGTAGTTTGCAATCCGATCTACGTCTTTTGCGATAATCCGTTCAAAATCAGACAAGGGTATTTTCTCATCAATTTTGATATCCATTTTTTGATAGTGAAACAAAGCAGTATCAGCCTTTGAAAGCGTGATCTTTGTTTTTTCGATAGATTGAAATACTGAATAGCCCAGGTTATTTTCAATAAGCGTGATCAGATTCTTAAACTGCGGATCTTTGCCCGAAAAATAGTAGTAATCTTCAATATCTTTTTTAATGCGAAGCCCATTAAAGAAATTCATTTGTTCCCATGAACAAATGTTTGCAAAAAGCGATTTTGGTACGGTTAATACCTTACCAGGAGTTGCTTCGTATTGAGTATTTTTACCGAAATACGGCGTACCCTTCTCCCACATGAAAGCAGAATCGAAGCTATCTCCGCCCACATAAATCCCTCCATTGGCCATCATATCATTCTTTCTGTCTTTGCTCCCAACTTTTTCAGGGTCAAGCACCAAGTAGGTAAAATCTGTAGTACCTCCGCCAAGATCAGCTACCAATACATTTTCCTTTTTTAGGAGGCTTCTTTCATAGGCAAAGGCCGCTCCAATGGGTTCAAATTGAAACCTGACGTCCACAAAACCGGCGATTTCCGCTGCTTTATCTAATCGTGTCTGTGCTAATGTATCTTTCTTTACATCGTCGTCATCAAAAAAAACCGGCCTCCCAATTATTGCTTTTCGGCATTCTTGCCCAATTAATTGATCAGCACGGCCTTTAAGTTCCTTTAAAATGATAGCCACCAAATCAGAAGCATTATACTTCTTATTGTGAATACGGGTTTCTGTGAAACTGCTCCTTGACAACACTTGCTTAATGGACTTAATAAAACGCCCTTTCATGCCATCGTTAAGGTAGGCCGTAATTGCATCCTCACCTACCACGTAATTTGATCCGCTTGCTGCATTAGGCTGATGATAGAAATAAATAAGCGAAGGAATAATAATGGTGCTATGTATTTCTTTCGTCTCTTCGTCATAAATAGCCAAGGCTGAGTTGGTTGTCCCAAAATCAATTCCGTATAAAATTTTTTTCATGTCAGGGAGATAAAGCAATATAAATTTGGAGGGCGGCGAAAATATTAAAAAATGGCTTAATAAGGAAATTGATATTTGTTTTTGTTCTTTTTCCAAGGATTCTCCCTTTTTAACTAATTGACTTTCACTTGAAAACTTCAGTTGTTCAACTAAACGGATCGAATTATAGTATTTTTTATCACTCCATCGAAATCTTGATAAATTGCTGCTATAGTATGATAATATATTGTCAATATTAAATATTGACAGCATTATCTTTATAAATATAACTAAGCCATTCACTTTGTCTCTGCTTGGAAAACACAGAGAAATGTTCAATATCCATACTGCTGCCGGAAACCATGTAAATAGGCTCTGCGACACGCTTACCAACGAATAGTTTACCAATAAACCATACACTAAAACTACCATTTATGAAAAAATTGAACCGTTTAAAATGCATGTTTGCTTCAACCTTGTTACTGTCTTTTATTGCATGTAAAAAAGAAGCAAAAGATTTAAGCACATCTGCTATGGATGCTGCACAAAAAAACAAGCTTACTGCATCTCAGAATCTAAGCCTGGCCGCTACGGCATTGCCTGCAGCAGGGCAAAACAAAGTAGCCTATTATGTCTTTGATGTTACCCCCGCAAATCAAGGCATATTACCAATGACCACATTTACGGATAAAGCAAATGTGGTGGTGGTGTTTGAAGGAACCCTATGGGAGCTTGCAGATACGGTGCATTATAATACTGGTTCGATGCAAAATGCATATTATAAAAATAAAAGACAGGTTCTTGCTGATATTCAAACACTACGTTCAAGAGGGGTGAAAGTATTGATGAATGTTGATGATAACGCCAACTGGAGTTCTGCAACTCCGTTTACCACTTATAACGGCACTGCTTACAATTATGTTCAATTCGCTTCATTTGTGAACGATTGCGTTAATACTGTTGGTTTTGACGGAATTTCACTTGATGTTGAGCATGGTGCTACCGACAACACAAATTACCGAAACCTGATCAAGGAGTTAGGCAAATATTTCGGTCCCCTATCGACAAATAGCACCACAAAGATGTACGGCGGTGCTTTTTATTCAGGTGGCGCTCCCGGTCCAATTTTCCGGGAAACTTCATTAAGTCAATATTTGAATTTTGTTATGGATATGGGCTATTTTCAGGATAATACCTCACGGTTCAACTATTGGGCTAACACGCTGGGCAATGCAAAGGTAATGCTTGGAATGTCTTATGATGATAACTCGCAAAGTAGTGCCGTAGCTCAGGCACAGTGGCATCCGGACCCGGATAAGGCAGGCATTATGGTTTTTGCAGGCAATAAAAATAAAGTTTATACAGATGCCATTTTTTCTGCGCTTGAGGTTAATACAACACCGGCACCAAGTGGTTCAGATATAACTGATTATGCCGGTTCGCTTACTGCTCAATATCAAACAGGTTCGCCATCAGGTGAAGAGTTTACAAAAATCATTGATAACAACACCGCTACAAAATATCTTACCCAAAATGCATCTGGCTGGGTGCAGTTTAAGCCAACTACAGCAGCAACAGTTGTTCAATATACTATTACATCTGCAAATGATGTTCCCAATCGTGACCCTAAAAACTGGACCCTGCAAGGTTCAAATAATGGCACCTCCTGGACAACTTTAAATACGCAAACCAACCAAACTTTTGCATCAAGATTGCTTAAGAAGACTTATACCTTCACGAATACAACTTCCTATGCTTATTACCGCTTAAATATTTCAGCTGTACAAACCGGCAGTATTCTCCAATTCTCAGAGTGGGAGCTCATAAGAAATTAATGCTTTTTTTTAAAATAGGCTACAAATGAACATATTGTTTGTAGCCTATTTTATCTTCTTGCTGTCGTTCATCCGGTTTTTTAACAGCTGCCTACTTTAATATGTTCCGACCTGGAAACGGCTTTTACGGATTTGATGCTGATTTTATTATGAGGTGCGTGAAATTCGCTTGTTAGCCCATCTTGGAGCAGGAGTGATCTACAAAACGAAAGATGTCGAACTGGCCATTCTGGTGAACGACGAAGGCCAGTTAGGTCCATTGGGAGCGGCATTAATCGCTACCAGAACTTTGCTACACACGCCGCCAAAAAAGATATTAAAGCAATTAATACAATTTGTTTCATGGCAGTCCGGTGTTAATAAGCGGGGGGGACTGGTAAAGCTTGATGAAAGAATGATACGTACCTTAATTAAGTATGAGGCTAAATTTGAAGGTAAAGCGATCATTTTAGAACTGATCAGCCGGAGGCAATCCGATGTGGTTTATCCACATAGGGGCCTAAAGTCAGGAGTATTTATAGATTTTTACCGTTAATATAATTCTGCAGGAATTGCCGGTATCCATCGCCGATAGGGATTTCTTTTCCCTGTATAATTAGTTGTGTTTTTTGGATAGAATCAATTTTATCTAGTGCTATAATATATGATTTATGTACCCGCATAAATTTGGTAGCATCAAATTTTTCTTCAACAGCTTTTAACCCTAGCCGGGTAATTACGATTTTTCCCGAGTTTAGGTTAATTCGCACATAATCTTTAAGTCCTTCAATAAAATTAATTTCATGAAGCATTACTTTAACCAGTGAATAATTGGCATTTACAAATACATGTTCAGATTCGGCGGGCATTTTATGTACAAACTTATTTACCTTTAACATATTCTGAGCTTTCTGCACGGCCTTTAGAAACCGGTGAAAAGGTACCGGTTTTATCAGGTAATCAACCACATCCAGATCAAAACCATCAAGGGCATGCTCCTCATAAGCCGTTACCAGGATAACCAGAGGTGGATGGTTAAGCGATCGCAAAAATTCAATCCCGGTTATGCCAGGCATTTGTATATCCAGAAAAACAAGATCAATAGGTTGTTCGCTCAGTATACCCATAGCCTCAGATGCGCTACGGACTTTTGCAACCAGGTTTAAGGCTGGTAACTGCCTTATATTATCTTCCAATAACTCTCTTGCGGGCAACTCATCATCAATAATTAAACAATTCATGGGCTAAAGGTTGATTTCTAAGTTTACAATGAAAGTGCTGTCTCTTTGTTCAATTGAAATATGATGATTTTCGGGATAAAGTAATTCCAGCCGCCTGCGCACATTGGTCAGGCCAATACCTGAATTTTTATCCTTAACGGTTTCTCTTTTGCTTATATTATTCACCACCATGAGTTTGAGCGTCCGTGTCTCTTCATCCACATTGATAGCAACATCCATAATGGGATCCTCGGTCATGGCTGTGCCATGCTTAAATGCATTTTCAACAAAAGGGATCAACAGCATTGGCTCTATGTGGTATCCTTCAAAGCCGCCAGATAAAAAAAGATTCAACCTCAGGCTATCGCCAAAGCGGAGCAATTGGAGGTTGATATAGTTTTTCAGATATTCAATTTCCTTATCCAGGCTGATCCGGTCGCCATCACTGTCATAAAGCATATACCGCATGAGCTGCGAAAGGCTTATCAGCGAAGGTTCCATCAACTCTGATTTCTTACGCGCCATGGAAACCAGCGTGTTCATTAAATTAAACATAAAATGCGGACTTATCTGCGAGCGCAAAAAATCAAGTTCTGTTTTCAGATGGACGGTTTCCAGCTCTTTTATAAAGTTGTTTTGAGTTATTTTATCAATATAAAGCCGGTAGCCGTAGCTGCCAAAAATTACCAGAAAAAAGGGAAATACGGAAAAAAAAAGCCCAGGATTTAATATACCTCCAGCCATCCGTTTTTCCCTCCTGCGCGTGAATTCCTGATCAGACATACGCATGTGTGCCGAATCGGACATGAACCTGTTTTCCGGTCCATACATACGACTGAAGCCAGAATCGGGTATAAACCTATCTCCCTGGCCACGCATATACATCCTTCCCGGACCCGGCATATGCATGCTTCGGGGATCGGGCCAAAGATAGTTTTGTGAAACAAAAAACAGCAAAAAGCAAGCTAAAAGAAGCAGGCTATAATACCAGTTGCCATGTTTTTTTTCCTTGATAGGATAAACAATATAGGTATGCAAATAAAATATACCGATCAGCGCCAAAAAGGAGAAGGAGATATTGTAAATAGCTCCTTTTTGCGGGTCGTTACCGGCGGCAATGAGCCTGAACAAAAAAGGCAGAACAAAAACAATCGTCCATATCAATACCGGGAAAATTCCGCTGTATCTGTTTAAGTGCTTTGGTTTCTGCATAGTAAAAGTTAAAAGTAAAGGTTACAACACTCACCATTTTAAAATTGCGATCAAAGAGCCCATTATTACAATCAAACCCCGTTTATTGTAGACATTCTAACTTACATTTCAGCGTAATATTATGTAAGCACCATCAAATAATATGAAGTCATCAATGCCCTAATTAACTGACTAGCAAATTCTTCGCAGAAAATCGGCCTTTCGTATGAAAAATAAGCCGATACGTCTCATTTAACATTTGTTAACACATAACTTTTCAAAATTCGCTTAGAAAAAATGTGCGGCAGGACAAGGGCTAATGCCATTACTGATTCAAACAAAACGATCACCACTAACAAATTAAAACACCCCATTACAACACAATATGGCCGCTTCTTTTTACACTATTAACAAACAATTTTTCATTTTTTAAAAAGCAGTAATAGTATGAAACAGATCAGTAATAAAGTTTACCAGATCAGCTTGGGTATGGTCAATGTTTTTGTGATCGAGGACGATGGGTTGACACTTATTGATACAGGTCCGAAGGGTAGTGCCAATAAAATCTTCAACGCCATTGAAAAAGGTGGTAAAGATCCTAATGATATAAAACAGGTTATTATAACACATGCCCACCCAGACCATGCAGGCAGTGCCGAAGAAATTAAAAGGAGACTGGAAGTACCCCTGTTTGCCTCGCAAAAAGATGCCGTACTCATGCGGTTTGGGATTGCCGGCAGGCGGGATATACAGCTATCTCCAGGAGTTATAAACTGGCTGGTATACCGTTTATTTATTAAAAGAGCCGGAGTTATCATTGAACCCGTGCTTGTTGATGAATCATTAATTGATAACCAGATTATCCCGGTAGCGGGTGGCATACAGGTTATCCACACTCCGGGTCACAGCGCAGGTCATATTGCATTGTATATAAAAAGCGAAGGTGTTTTAATTGCCGGTGATATATGCGCAAACATGGGTGGCCCTGGTCTGAGTGTTGTATACGAAAACCGGGAACTGGGTATAAAGAGTATCATCAAAGCCGCTGAATTCGATTTTGATATAGCTGTTTTTGGTCATGGCAAACCGATATGGCAGCATGCCAACCAGGTATTAAGAGAAAAGTTCAACAGGCTAAACTACTCGCTGATCTAACCGGTAATCATCATGAAACGGATATTCAATCATATTCACAAGTTCAGTTTGGGCATGGCGCTTACGCTTATAGCCTACCGTGGTGAAACAATAGCTGATACCTGCCTGAACTACTGTTTCGACAGGCTTTTTTACGTGTTAAATAAAATTGAAAAAGGGCCCGATACGATCAGGCAGATGACCGGTATAACCTGTATTGTATTTTTTATTTTGCTGAATTTAACAGCTTATCATATTCATGCTCGAAATAAAACCAGCAGGTTATCATCTGCCCTGGCCAGCGTTAAATTAAATAAAGATTTGAAGGGATTTGGTGACCATTTATTAAAATCAGTTCATTTTTGGCAAAAATTCAAGGTTGGTTATTAACCCCTATTATCAATTTCTTAGTCCTGTTTAAACCAGTAATACTGTTTTAGTATTACTGGTTTAATCTTTTCAGACCCTCTAATAAGCTATTACGGATTCTCAACCGTAATCAGGTTTATATCAAATCTCAGGCAGCTAAACGCGGGTATAGTTGTACCGCTTCCTGTATCGCCATATGCTAAAGCAGAGGGCATGATCAATGTTATTTTACCTCCAGCGGTAATTTGTGGTAAGCCCTCCTGCCATCCTACCACTACGTCAGACAAGCTTGTAGTAAATGCGGCTGTGCCATCACTATTATTTGCCGAATCAAAAGAGGTCTGGTTTAATAAATAACCCGTGTACTGAACACCAACTACGGAGTAAAGACCAACTACATCTGTACCCGTCCCAACCTTGGTCACTTTATAATAAAGACCCGAAGCTGTCCTGGTATAGCCTGATAAATTATACCGTTTAAGATAATTCTGAATACAGAGTTCATCATATGCGGCCTGGTTATCCACAACATTTATGGTATAATCCAAACACTGGTTACCCTGAAGTACTTTAACATTATCCGTAGTAATTCCATTTACGCCATATGCCGAGCGCGAAGGTACCAGGAGCCTGATCTTGCCGCCTCTTTTTTTCAAAAGGAACTTAATGCCTAATTGAACACCCTTAGGAGCCAGGTAACCAACATAGTTATACATATGATTAACAACTGTATCAGTGCTGCTATAGGTATCGGCAAAATTATATACTTTGTACGTGAGCGATGTCTCATCATAGTATTCCAATGGGTTTCCCGTTCCGGGTGTTATGATCTGATAATAAATACCTGAGGTATCGCCATTAGTGGTATCCCTTTGCATACCCGTTAAACCTTTTGCCTGGATATATGCCTTTATCTGATCTGCATCATATTGCCTGATATTGATATTATCGCCGCTTTTCCGGCAGCCAGTTAAAAAAGCTATGGTCAGGCAGGTAAGTATAGTATATATAATTTTTTTTGTCATGAAGTTTTGATTTATTTTGATTGAAAAGCGATTGATCTCTGGGCTTTTTACTGATACACCAACAGATTTAAAGTGTCGGCCTGCATAGCGGTAAATATTCCCAGGCCATTCACTACATTGGTAGCCGGATTGGTTAAATTCAGGGAGGTTCCGGAACTGGTGGTAAGCGCATCACTATACTCTTTGTTGATATGAAACAGGAGCACTTTGTAATTGCCGAGATACCTGAAGGTGTTTCGCTGAGTTTCATATGAAGCTACCTGACCTGCTATTACTTCCGAATCTTTGTAGGCTACCGTGTCGCCGGAGTTTACAGGATCAGGATTTAAGGTGATATTTTTAAATGCTATCAAATAATACTGCGCTGAGGTATTATTCCAGCTAAAAGTAACCGGTTCAAAGGTGGTCGTACTGCCCGGGGTAAAGCCTACTATATCCTGTACTGTGCTCGACTGTTTAAACCCGGTGGGTTTGTCAGGAACAGTTGTTTTAGCTGTAATGGCTTTATTGTTATACTCAAAACTTAAGGAATAGCTTTTTTTATCTTTTATAAATGAGGAATCGGCATAGGTATAAATACCTGGCTGGCTTTCTGCCAGTTGAACTGTGTTAACGCCATCCGATATCTGGAGCTTTAGTGCAGTTATAGGGTACCCATATTGAATGGTGTCCTCAAGATACTTCTGGTAATAAACTTTAACCTGTATGGGTTTACCGGGAACCAGGTATGACTCAACCACGGGCCTTTGATAATCAGAGATTGAGCTGCCCGTTTTTTGGCAGGATACCAGGCATACCGTGCTTGCAAAGCATATCCACAAAAACAGCATTAATTGTTGTATTTTATTTATTTCCATTTTAAGCTTAAGGTTATATTGGGGGTAAAACCCAGGTAGTTTACATTAGAGGTGATCACCTGGTTGTTTACTATAGTGTATTGTTTGTACCATATGTTGGCACGGTTGTAAATATTGAACATGGAGAATCCTATGCTACCGATCTTGCGGCTATCTATCTTGATAAGGTCATAAGTTATTGCTGCATCTAAGCGGTGATAGCTGGGCATCCGTTCGCCATTCTTGGAGCTGATGGTTAAAAAGGTCTGACTGTTGCCGGTGTAGTTATTAACCGTATAACTGGTTAAGGGGGCGGTATAAGGCTTTCCTGTAGCAAATATCCAGGTTGACGAAAAAGACCATCGCCCTAAATGGTAAAGGTTAACTGTTTTAAATTCATGTCGGGTATCCTGGTTCGCCGGAAAATCTCCGCCATAAACATCAAAATGGTTGGTAGCTTGAGCTAGTGTATAACTTATCCACCCGGTATATTTTCCGCGTGTTTTTTGAAACAAAATCTCTATCCCCTTGGTGTAGCCCGTGCCGGTATAAAAATGCTCTTCTAAGGACACTGTTCCCTGCCTGCTGTTCCCGGTTTGCCGCTGCGAATACTCTGACAGCCCACCCAGTGTTTTATAATAACCCTCAATATCTAACAGAAACTGCCCTCTTTCATAACTAAAGCCTGCGGTATAATGATTGGCTGAACTTACCGGAATAGTCGAGTTATTGGATAGTACCCAAAAATCACGGCTTCCCGAAAGGATATCCTCCCTGATCACCCGGTTAGTAAACTGGTAAAACTTACCTGTGGCAGCCTTCAATGTAAAATGATCTGTTAAGGTATAAGTGGCCGACATACGGGGTTCCAGATATGGCTTGCCGGTTTGATTGTAATAGGTAGCCCGTAAACCCGGTTTGATCTGAAGCTTGTCTGTCGGATCGGCTTCCAGTTCGGCATAAACACCACCGGTAAAAGCTTTTGTATGCTGATCTATCAGTTTGCTGGTGTCATTCTCGCTGTACTCATACGAAACACTCTGCCTTGATGCAAAAGTGCCAAATAACACTTTGGCCTTGCTTGTTGCCTGCCACTCCCAATCAGATTTTAAGCTGAAATCCTTTAAGTTATTTTTCTCGAATGTGCCGGTACTCACATTCTCATCATTTCCGTCCGCATCCTGAATGGTAATGGAAGTGCTGTTATCCCTGTTACTATGATAAGTTGAATAGCTCAGCAATGTATTTGAATATAGCTTAGAATTCCATTGGCGCGACCATTTTAGGCTTGATCCAAGGTTACCATAAGTTGTTTTATCGGTCATACTCAAATTACTGGCGGTAGAAAATGGCAGGGTAATATTTCTGCTATTATCCAGGTTATCATTACCCTGGTAAATGCTCCACGAAAACCTGTTTTTCTCATCGGGCGAATAGGTGTACTTGGCATTCAGGTCATAAAAGGAGGAAGTTGGCGTTGTAACGGTAGGGCCACTACCACCAAAACCACCGCCACCGCCCGGTGGCCGCCCACCCGGTGCGCCTGTATTATTCCCGGTAGCAGTAGTGCTACTGTTATTGAATGAGTTGAATATCTTTTTATACAACGGTCCCTGGTATGACCGGCGGAAAGCCAGTAAAAGGGTCGATTTATCATTCAGGGGCTTTTCAATATAAATATTGGCACTTAGTAAACTCAGGTCGCCTCCAATATTTTCTTCTTTACTGTTGCCTTCCTTACCTACAATATCCGTTACACTTGATAAACGCCCGCCATATTTGGCCGAAAAGCCACCTTTGTAAAGCGTTACATCCTTAACTGCATTGCTGTTAAATGCACTGAAGAAACCATAAAGGTGATCAACCTGGTAAACCGTAAACCCGTCAAAAAGCACCAGGTTTTGATCAGGTGTACCTCCGCGAACATAGGCGCCAGATGATGATTCATTACTACCGCTTATGCCAGGCATCAGCTGGAAAGACCGTAGAATATCCTTTTCGCCGATATTGGGCAGTTCATCCAGCTTTGACGGTGAAATTTGCAGCACACTTACCCTGCGTTTATCGGTGCTCATCACTCCCTGGCTCTTTTTGTCAGAGATAACCACCTCATTTAATGAGTTTATGGACGAGAAAAGCCCGATAGTGATCTTCTGTTTTACATTTTCCCTGGTTAAACGAAAGTTATCCTGCTGATACCCGATGTAGGTAACATCCAGCAGGCAGGTATCTGCCGGAACACCTAAAAGCGTAAAGTAGCCGTCGGTATTGGTCACGGCGCTAATGTTGGTATGCTGAACACGCACGATGGCCGAGGGAAGTGATTCCCCGTTTGATGCGTCAATTACCCTGCCGCTCAAATTAAACGGACGCTTAGCTCTTTCATCCGGTGGGAGGACAGCAGGTTTTGGCTCCGCGGGCTTAACGGTATTGGCAGCTGCATTATCCAGGCTCAGATACCGCTCTACCGGGGTCATGGCAACTGGGGCGCTTACTGGTTTTTCTGTCTCCGCCAATTCTGCTAATTTCCTAACCTGTGCTAATTTTTTTAAATGAGCAAGGTCACCAGGCTGGCGGATGATATAGATGGTTTGGTCTGGTTCAACCCAATAATGAAGCCCATATTTGTCACAAAGGTTCCCTAACACCTCCTTAAGGCTTTCATTAAAAAAATGATCAACTACGTTGTAATCATCTACAACATCTTTGTCATAAATAATCCTGGCATGGCATTTAGCAGCAATAGAGTCCAGCACCTTATCCAGTGATGAGGTGTAAAAACCATCAACCCTGGCCTGCGACTCCAGAGGGCGTTGTGCCCTGGCTGTGAGGATAATAAGTAAAATAAAACTGGTGATTAATAAAATTTGCTTCATATTTCGATGAAGCAAATCTTCAAAAATCAAATGTTAACGAATGTTAATGTAGACCAACGGGTTTTGTTATAAGTTAAAAGGGAGAATTTCTGCGCAGAAATTCTTTAAAATGTCGGGTATGTTGAGACATTTCCCTCGCTGTTGCAAAATTGGCAGGCCACGGCAATCCTTTTATATTCATTTTACAAATTCCTTAATAGTATTATTCTATCCAGAATCCAATGCCTTACTCCATTTTTGCTGCCTCTGCACAGCACACATGGAGGCCAGGGTTGGTATAGGATTATTTACTTCAAAAGCGTTGGTTGTGTGGTACTGAGGGGCGTGGGTTCGAGCCCCATCAGGTTTCCGTTTTGCTGATTAATACCTCAAAAGGCTAAAAAAACCTTTTTGAGATATTAATCAGCAGTTTTTTATATTTTATGATGCTATATTTTTGAAGTATTTAAAAGGATCAGCAAGGTGATAACATTTGCATGATACTATTATTTCTTTACAATTATCTTCTCAGTAGACATACAATTAT
This sequence comes from Mucilaginibacter sp. BGA-UO-ETr-C110, assembly GCF_059567985.1. Lineage (NCBI taxonomy): Bacteria > Pseudomonadati > Bacteroidota > Sphingobacteriia > Sphingobacteriales > Sphingobacteriaceae > Mucilaginibacter > Mucilaginibacter sp. BGA-UO-ETr-C110. The sequence continues at coordinate 3,412,415 of NZ_JCAQPB010000002.1, read as the reverse complement.
TAAAAAATGCACTACTGCTATTAAACAGTGGGGCATTATGAAATAATTAGATATAATTATTATCTATCGCACAGGCACGGCTTACCTCCTGCACAGTTGCAGGTGAGTCAAACCTGAATAAACCACTTAAGCGCCGCTCTATCCTTGATGCCCTGATAGCGGCCTTAACCGCGAAAAACACAGAGGCGGCCAATACCAGCGGCGGTTCCCCGATTTCCTTGGCAGACATGATATCCGTAGGGCTTTCCGGAACATTCACCGAGCCTCTTGGGAAAAGATGCACATTCAGTTCCAGAGGAATGGTGGTAGTGGCTGGTGGTTTGTAGGTCCAGGTATTTAGGGTGTTTAATCGCCCCGCATCTGGGCCGTCTGGTTCAAATACCAACTTTTCAGAGAGCACATAACCAATGCCTTGCACAAAGGCCCCTTCTACCTGGCCAATATCGATAGCCTGGTTCATACTCCATCCAGCATCATATACGATATCAGAACTCAATATTTTGGTTTCACCAGTTAATATATCAACCTCAACTACAGAGCAAGCCGCAGAATAAGTAAACCCGCTGAAAGAATCAAATTCGCCGGGCACACCGGTCTTACTGCTCTCGTAGCCTGGTATTATGGGTTGCTGTTCATATGTTTTATAGGTAATATTGGGGAAAGGCACCTCGCCGCCATGAATGGGAATATTTAAACTACAGGTTAAGCTAACCCTGTTTTGATAAGCCATTGCTACCAGGTTTTGCCAGATGATGGGGTGCCGCCCGCCTCTCTTAGGCTTCGCCTGCCAGCCAGCTGTTCCGTAATTCCAAAAGTCAATTCCCTGAGTTCCACACCAGTCATCGCCCTTTATTTTTAGCATTTCATATCCAAATTCGGTTATACGGCTGCGTAATTGTTCGCAAACCCGCTTAACTGCTTCCGCGCTGTAGGTTGTTCCGGTTGAGGCCCCTGTACTGGTTGGATTGGTAACGATACTGGTTTTAGGGCTTTCAATCTCGATGAGCGTCATGGGTACATTCAAAATATAGGAGGCTACCTGGCGCACCTGCGTCAGCAAACCCTGCCCCATTTCTACACCACCCTGATGTATAATAATACTGCCATCCCCCTGGTATACCGAGATCATAGCGCCTGCCTGCTCAAGCATAGTCAGGTTATAACCCGAGCCATATTTCACCGGCATAATAGCTATCCCTTGCTTACGCCATTTATTTTTTTTATTAAAGTCTTCAACAGCGGCTACTTTGATATCATAATTACAAACATCTTTCAGATATTTCCAAACATCCTTCATATAACAATAGGAAAGAGCCTGGCCAAATGGGGTGACATCGCCGCGGTCATACAAATTTATCCTTCGCACTTCTTCCGCAGGCATATTAATAGAAAACGCAGCATCATCAATAGCATTTTCCATCATCACTTTGCCCTGTACATCTCCAAAAGCCCTGAAGGCCGTAGAGGGGGCCGTGTTGGTCCGGCAAACATCAATCTGTGTCTGGAAATTGGCGATTCGATAGGCATTATCTGACCGCGTAATAATACAATTGGAAACAATGAACGAACAATCATAAAATGCGCCGCCATCACCCCACATCCGGTTCAGGAAGCCCCTGATGATACCCTTGTTCGCCGGTGTGGTTTCGCCCTTGTCTATGGCCACCTGATATTGTGCATAATAGGCATGGCGTTTGCCAATCATACCGGTATCCTGTTCACGGGTAAGGGCCAGCCTGACGGGTTTTTTCAGGGCTTTTGCAGCGACAGCGGTCGCCGCGGCCACAAAACGAGTTTGCTCTGTTTTACCACCAAAGCCACCGCCGACCGGTGGTACCTGTATATCAATGCTGTTATATTGTGCCCCCAGTGCTGATGCAATAGTGCCGTGAATAGTCATGGGGCTTTGAGTAGACGATTTGAGTACCATTTTGCCACCGTCTGTTGGTTCAGCTATAGCAGCCTGGGTTTCCATATAAAAGTGTACCTGGCCACCGGTAAGCTGTGTTCCTTCAACGATTTGGCAAATATTCCCATCTACCGTCCCGGTTCGGTTAACGATATTTTTATCGAGTGCGTCTTTTTCGTTAATCCAGGTCAACTGCGTACCGGGCCTGGTAATACGCCATATATGTGAATTAAAGCTGGCGGTAGTAGGCCAATCGGGATAGATATTTCCGTGAGCAAGAGCGTCATCAATACTTAAAACGGGTTTATTCTTCCAGCTTTTTGGATCAGAATCTATTTGAACTGCTGTGTAGCCAACGCAATAGTCGGCAACATACTCAGCGATTATGCCTGCATCAAGCTCGGTTTTTGCTCCGACCAGTGCAATGGTCTGACCAACATAATTAACCTGATCAACGGCAAATACCGGCTGGTCAGATCCCATACCCTGCATATTAGTAGCGCCATTTTTGAAGGCTTCACTGGTCACCAGGTCAATGAAGTTGGTAAATATTTGTGAAAGATGACTGCGTAAATCGGTCGTATTAGCGCGCCCCTTTTTTTCGGGAATAATGAAATGGTAATCGGCTAATGCACGCCTGCTTTGCACCAGCGCCCCGTTTACTGTATTGGGAGGGACCGGCAGTTCATGCGTATAATGTAACTGACCGGAAGCCTGTTCCATTGCCGTAAATTTCACGTAAGGTTGGGCTACCGGCGCCCTGAACCCCTGCGGTTCATAAAACTGCAGACCATTACTAACAGGCCACCTGCCCCAGGTAATGTCACCGCTTGAGCGTAGGTGTGGTGGCACAGGCCCACCTTTTTCAAGCAAAGCTTTTACGATGGCCTTATAAAGGAATGACGCGGTTAATTGTTGTTTATATTCATGGGTAAAACCTTCATCAGGCAGGCCTTTCATTCGGGATGCCCATTGCGATAATATCACACCAACCTCGCGGTTAAGCGTTTCGATGAGGAAAGGAATCCTTTCCATCGATAACACCTGGTTTTGCAGCATAACCTCTGTGCTTATAGCCCTCCAGGGGAATGGCGCCAAACCTCCAAATACTATTGTTGCATGCGTTACTTTGAGGTCAGTACCTAATCTGATGGTACAGCTGGAGTTAACAATGCTATGCGCATTGACATCGCGCAGGGCAACTTTTTGTGCCAGCTGAACATCATTAGTATCTCCAAAAGGTATATAAACAGATATCAGGATCATCCTTGTTGCCAGGTCGGGATGATTTTTAATGATGACTGACAGATCATCAATATAAGCAGTGGTAGTTTGCCCGTTAAAATTCTCGGGATCAATGTATTCAATTTGAGCGTAACATCCCAAAAGCGCGGTCATTAAATCTGATGGAAATGGCTCTCCTGTACCTGTAGCAATATGTTTAAAAACCAGCATGGCGTTGCCCCCAACGGTTGCCGCATTTCTTACGATCCTGCCGGCTGTGCGTTGCGCCATAAAAAGTACAGCTCCCCATGGTATAGTCTCCCGATCCCTGCCTTCAGGTATATTAACCGGATATTTCTTTAAAGCCAGTTCCAGGGTATCAATCAAATGACTATAAGTTGTACCCGCACTTACTTTTATGCCCTTGGCATCAATAACCGGGGAGAAATTTAATTCCTGCACATGACTGATATCGATCAGGCTGTCTGCATCCAGGAACTCTTGTTTATATATACCATAAGAAGTGTTGGCATGTACGATATGCGGTTTGTCCTGCTTGTAAGTTTTCCAGTAGTTAACCAGTTCGTCAAGCGAAACCGGACTCAGCCATTGCCTTTTATTATTTAAAACTGATACTGCCGGCGCAGGGTGTTTAGCTTCTGGTGGAAATGGAATAACGATGAATGGAGCCGCTAATTGTTGTAATACAGCCTCATCGCCCAAGCATTTCATACGTTCCAGCTCGTCCTGTTCAGTCCAGTCGGATGCGAAGGTTTTCATACCTGTCAATATGGGCCGGTAACCTGTGCAACGGCAGATGTTTCCGTCAAAGATAGCTTCGATCTCTTTTTTTGTAGCCTTTGGGTTATTGAAAATGAACTCAGACATGTTCATGACAAAGCCAACGGTACAATAGCCGCATTGTGTGCCGTTATTCATAGCCAGACGATGCGCCACAGGATTCATGCCTATGTGGGTGAGTTCTGAGGGGTGTTGTGCAGTGGCGGTTTGCAGCAAGAGGCTTGGTGATGCAACCGCGTTTTCTGCCTTTTCAACCGCTGTAGCTACTTCAGCTCTTTTGGCTTGCGCCTCATCATATGCCTGTAGTACCTCGATTGGTAAGGGGAGGTCTGCAGGGCGGGCCGCACGGCTGGATACCTGGGTTTGGGTAAGAAATTCGGGATTAGGTCGTCGTGCACCGCCTGTACCTTCAACGGTTGTAACAACCATGCCATCAACCGCGATCAGCGGTCGAAGACATGAATTGATGGCTCGGTGATTTTCTTTTTTTCCTTTCTCATCCCAATCTGAGAGGATCACGGTGCAACCACCGCAGCCGCCCTGCCCACATGGTTTTTTGGGTCCGGCGAGATTTACCTCTGGCGACCGCAGGTAATCTATTAATAAGGTATCAACGGCCGGGTCCTGTACAACAACCTGCTGGCCGTTCAAAAAGAAGGATATGGAATTACTCATGGTGATATCAGCTTTAATTAACTACGGAGTACGGTTACTTAAAAATTGCCCTGGTTTTCAGGCAGTACATTTGCTTTCTGTCTTGGACCTGCCTTTTTGAGTATCCGGGCTCTTTTAAATGGTACCCCGCCGCGTCTTACGACATGCTCAACACCAGAAAATTGATTGGCATAATACCCGCCTATGTTTTTATTTTTCCAATCCCAGTAGTAGCCTAAGGCCAGTGATGTTTGTAAGGAGAAATCGTTTGACAAGGCTTGTTTAGGATTATAAGCTGTGCCACACTTGAAATTCTGATAGTATTTTATCCAGGCCGGATCGTTCGTTTGTGTAAGATGGCCCATGGACCCATTTGCCAGCGTATCGCCGATAAAGGCCTCATCAGGCACCAGCGCCGCTACTTGCGGAAACTCAGCGGTTTGGTGGCATGACATACAAGACGCGGTATTCAAATCAACCGGGCCATCAAGCCTGCCTCCCCATCCAAGATGCTGAGGTGGAAGATCCGCGGAAGTGTTAATAAAGGTTTCCTTCAAGGTATCGTTGATCATGGTTTTAATAACCGGGTAAGGATTTATCCAGTTCGTCTTGTATTGTGGATCATTCCCAAACTGTATGCCCACCGGAACGAGGTTTTTTACTCTTTCGCGCATGGTTTTACCATTATTCAAATTACCATTGTAACAGAAGTTGCCAAATATCCAGCCTGTGCCATATTTTTCGGCCCTTTTATCCCGCACCATGATATCCATTTGTATCAGGTGTACCTTTTTTACAACCCGGTTAACGCTATCTGCAAACGTTGGTGTGATGTAAGCTGTTCTTGCGTAGGAATCTTTAAGATATGGTACATCAGTAGAATCCAGGTCCGTATATAGCAGTTTAAATATCACCGTACCTTCCGGGAAACCACCTTTGGGCCCCTGTGTAACGAATGGGTCTGGATCGTTAGCGGTATCCCACATCTTATAAAGCACATGGCCGGCAAAATCGTTATAAAATCCGAGTGCATATACTTGCCCGGGACGTTTTTGTTGCGGGGAGAGCTGGTATGGGTTAACAGGAGCTTCTTTGGCAAGGCCGTTAAACCCTTCGGACGCAAGCGGACCATAATGCAGCCATGGCATGTGATACCAATTATGCTTTTTATTATCCTGCGCAACAAAATTAGCTTCAATCATGCCATCAAAGCAATAGTCACGGGCCGCCATCAGCCATTCTTTCCATCTGCTTTTATCATCAAACGGAATTTTAAAAAAATCCGGGATTTTGTCTTCACCGGGCAGGGTTTTGGGATAGTCCTGACTTAATTTAAAAACTTTTTGGCCGGGATACTGCTTTAGAAACTGACTTATCGGGATCATAGCCCCGAAATCCGGAAAGGTATTTTTGTTTTCTTCATTACTTCCGGAATCCCCGTTCTGGTGATTATTGGGGGCGGAACAGCGAGCGATAATGGCGATGATAAAAATGGATACAACGATCCATAACATACGGTGTTTGTTCATTTTTTAAAGGATTAGGCAGGTTTAATATTAGTTTTAATTATGTTATATAAATATAAATACGAATTATGTTTATATAATACTTTTAATTAATATGAATAAAATGAATTAAAAATTAATATAATATCGTTATGCTTATTAAAATATAACGATATTAAGTATAAATAAATTAATGCTGATGATATTAATACTACCATGAGTTAATAAAGTATAGTATTGAAATATTATTGTGTATTTATATCACGTTATGCCCGGGAATTTTATGCAAGCCATTGAATGCCCAATGTTGAATTGATATATTTATTAAACAGCATTAAAGATCAATAACAAATCAAAAGGTGTGTTAACAGATAATCACGGATGAAAAATAAGCTGCCTCCACTTGGCTGTGACCGATAGGTGCAACCTATGCTGTTTTTATTGCATGCCAGAACATGGATATGGGTATAAACAGTAGCGGTAACAAACATTTCCCGGACTTTTCAGTAGCTGCCGTGTAGTTTCTTGCCAAGAACAGGGCTATAGCAGGTATTGGTGCAGACGTAATATCGTTCGATCCCTGTAGGGACATAATTATATCACCCATAAAATGCTTTTTGCCTACGGAAAATGGGCCGTGGAGAATGTGGCCAACTTAGATAAAGTACCCGTAACAGGAGCCACCCTTATCGTAGGTGCGTCAAAAGTAGGAGGGGCAACGGGAGGAATAGCAAGAATATTTGCTGTCTGGTAATCAGAAAGTCCACCATTTAGGTGCTGTGGATGACGGTAGTTTTATATTTCAGCGACCTTCCGTTCCTTTCGGAGAACACCGCTTTTATTTCTGCGATGATCGACAGCGCAATTTCTTCGGATGTTTCGGACCCAATATCCAGGCCGACAGGTCCATGAATCGTTTCCAGGTTCCTTTCGGTGATAACAGTACCGTTTACTTCCAGGTCATCCAGCATACGTTCCAGTTTCTTTTTGGGGCCTAAAATTCCGATATAAGGAGGGTGTAAAGGCAAAAGCTCTTTCAAAAAAGCGTTCTCGTAATTATAGTTATGTGTCATCAGCACAAAGGCTGTCCACTCATTTATTTCCAGGTTATCTAAAATTCCTTCCGGTTTAGCGATCAATATCTTTTTGACTGATGGAAAGCGTTCGATAGAAGCATAATTTGGCCTTCCGTCAACAACAGTGATATCCCAGCCCAGGACCACGGCAATCCGGGTTAACGGGATAGCGTCATTGCCTGCACCGACAATAACCAGGGAGATCAATGGTTTTACGCATTCCACAAATGCGGTATAACCCTGGTAGGCGGTAATAGCTGAACGCTGGTTGCCCAGTGCATTTCTGGCATCTTCCAGTAGTTCATTTTTGTAAGGCAGAATTTCCAACCCATTCGGGAGGGTTCCGTCATTGGCCAGATATAAACAGGATCCCGGTTGTGGCGCTTTCCTGTCTTCAATAGAAAATATTGTAACCAATACGGAGTATCCTCGTGAAGTTATTGCGGCTTTCAATAATATTATCGGGTTGATTTGCCCGTCATTGATCGGTTCAATCAGAATGTGTATGATGCCGTTACAGCCCAGGCCAACACCCAGTTTGGCATCGTCATCATCCATCGTGTCATAAGTAACCAACAGTGGCTCCTGCTGTAATATCACCATCCTGGCTTTACGCAAAGCGTCGCCTTCCAGGCAGCCCCCGCTTATCGCGCCGGTTAATTGTCCGTCTTCCGTGATCAGCATCCGGGCACCGGCCCTGCGATAGGCGGAACCTTCTACAAGCACGACCGTAGCTAATGCGGTTTTCTTTTGTTCACTCACAGCTTTCTCATAAGCTGTTACGATATCAATAATTTCTTTCATAGTTAAACCAGCCGGTCGATTATCTTAGCTTTTGATAGGCAATCACCGGGCAAACGGGTTGATTTAGATGGCGTTTAGATTAAATGGAAGTTTCCTGATTCTATTGCCGGTTAAGTCATAAATGGCATCTGTAAGCGCCGGAGCGAAAGGAGGGAGCCCCGGCTCACCCACACCACCGGCATCCGCCGTATTTTCCATAATATGCACCTCAACAGGAGGCATGTCACTCATGCGCGGCATCAGGTAGTCGTAAAAATTCTTTTGTTCTACTAGTCCATTTTTGAAAGTGATCTCATGAATAGTAGCTGCGCCCAGGCCCATTACGATAGATCCTTCTACCTGCGCTTTGATAATATCGGGGTTCACATACCAGCCGCAATCCATCACCGCCCAAACCTGGTCGATCTTAACTTTTCCATCGGTATGCCTGGAAACTTTAACAACCTGGCCAACCGTGGTTTCAAAACACTCGGTGATGGCTACGCCAAACCCTTCGTTCTTTTTCCTGGATTTCCAGCCTGAAACCTGTTCCATTTTATCGATTAAAGCCTGGCAGCGCTCATCCTTTAAATATTTCCTTCTAAAGTCGAGTTGATCCTGTCCTGCTAAAACAGCCATTTCATTGATGAAGCTTTCATAGGCAAAACCATTGGTAGACGCATAAACTGAACGCCACCACATGTTGGGCAGGGGCATTTCATAGGGAACGTCAGCAAAGCTGATGTTTTTAATATTGTCGAAATAAGACTTTAAAAAACCTTCCGTGGTGCTATCATTCGCCTTATCTCTTTTGTTATTATTCCAGTGGTCTATATTTTGACCGGCCATTTTGAATTTCAAAGCGCTGATCTCGCCATTTTCAATCGATCCTTCTCCCCGGTAGGAGATCCCGGCACGATAAGGTCCCTGTGTCAGATCATCTTCCCTGGTCCAAACTACCTGAACCGGTCCGCCAATTTGCTTGGAGATGGCAACCGCTTCGTAGGTATAATCCAAAAAAGCTTTTCTTCCAAACCCTCCGCCTAAAAAGGTCATATTGACTACGACTTTTTCTTTCGGCATTTTGAATTTATCGCTAATGTCGCCTTGCACCCAATCGGGAGCTTGTATAGGTCCCCATATTTCTATTTTGTCGCTTTGATAATGGGCGACGCAATTCAGCGGTTCCATAGCGCCATGCGATTGATAAGGCGTCTGGTAGATCACGTCTATCTTTTTTGAGGCTTGTGCCAGGACCGGATCCGGTTCGCCTTGCTTTTTAAAAGAAAGCCCTTCTTTCGTTTTAAGTAGTTCTTCGTGGGCTTTATAGATATCGCTGGTGTTCACATGCTCAAATCCACTATCATCCCATTCAACGCGCAGGGCTTTTCTGCCCTGCATAGCTGCCCAGGTGGAATCGGCTATAACGACCACCCCATCACGAGTGGTATTAAAAACAATCATTTGCACCTTAAATACCTGCTTAACACCAGGAACTTTTAAAGCGGCGGAACCATCAAAACTTTTTACTTTGCCGCGTAACCTTGGGCTTCGTTCAACCGCTGCATAAAGCATTCCCGGTAGTTTTTTATCCAAACCGAAGATGGCCTCTCCATTGGTTTTCATGGGGGTATCGAGCCTTTGGAGCGGCTTGCGGATCAGTTTATATTCGGATATCTTTTTGAGCTTAACCTCCTGGGGGGGCGGTAGTTTTGATGCTGCCGTTACCAGTTCTCCATAATTTAATTTTTTTCCAGAAGGCTTGTGGATCACATGTCCCGATTCGGCATAGCATTCATTTGCAGGGACGTTCCATTGGTTTGCCGCTGCTGTGATCAGCATCTCGCGCGCGGTTGCACTTAATTTCAGCAAGTTTTTATATGAGCCCCGGATGGTTGAACTTCCACCGGTGATCTGACTTCCGTATTTCGTAGGACTGCCCTGGGCAAATATTACGTTGATATCCTTCAGGTCAACCTCAAGCTCTTCCGCAATAATCTGCGGTACAGACTGGTAAGAACCCTGGCCCATTTCTGCACGATGATCCGTTAAGGTGACTTTACCATTGGTATCGATACGTATCCAGGCATTAAATTCAAAACCAGATTGATCGGCACCTGATATTAGCTGTTCCTTTTTCGCATTCGCAGGAAAATAAAACCCTAAGCAAAGCGCGGTACCGGCAAGGCCTGATGCCCGGAGAAAATTTCTTCTTGATATTGCGTTAGTTTCCATAATTGGTTACTATGATCGTTTAAATCCTTTATTTTACTTTAGCAGAGGGGGCATAGGCGCCCTTGGCTATCCATAAACGTACCTGGGCGGCAAAAGCCTGCCTGCTCATCGGTGGCAGGGTTCGGCCATCTCCCGGATGCCAGGCCCAACCTACCAGATCATCATTAGCCATATGATCTATGAGTTGTGCTTTGGTTCGTCCACCGTTCTGTTTAGGGTCAAGAAGCTGTAGTGCGAGTTGTCGCGGCGTGCGCCCCTGAAATACCATACGCATGTGAGCAGGCGGCAAGCCCCATTTAGGATTTCCGGGCGGCATATGCGGCCCGGCGGTATTTTCTGCCTGGTGGCAATTGCTGCAACGCATGGAGTAAACGCCTTTGCCATCCACACCTCGTTGTACATTCATGGTGTGAATATGACTATCATCCCCCTGTAACGGCGCATTGCCAGAGGGGTGGCAGTTCATGCAACGTGCGCTCATCAATACCTTATATACCGACATATATGCTTTTACAGAGCCGATACTGTCCTTTGGCAACGTAATGAAACTATTTTCTTTTTTTGCCGGTAGCTCGCTGAATGACAATGTTATCATCCCCGCTATTAACACGATGCCGGTTATGATGATCAGTTTTTTCATGATTTCGCTCCTTCCGCCTGCATGGCAGCCGCTTTGTGTATCGCGGCGCGGATACGCTGATAGGTTCCGCAACGACATATATTGCCTGACATCGCATCGTCAATATCCTGATCAGTTGGGTTCGGATTTTCCCTCAACAGCACCGCTGCCGACATGATTTGCCCGGATTGACAATAGCCGCATTGAGGAACATTCATTTCATTCCATGCCAATTGCAAGGGATGATTATTACCAGAAGAGAGTCCCTCGATGGTTACAATATTTTGCCCGGCCGCCCGGCCTGTTTTTGTTACACAGGATCGTACCGCTTCGCCGTTCAGATGAACGGTACAAGCTCCGCATTGAGCTGCTCCGCAACCAAATTTAGTACCTGTTAAACCAAGGATATCCCGAATGGCCCAAAGAAGCGGCATATTTGGATCAACATCAATATCATGACGTTGACTGTTGACGGTAATGGTGATCATAAGCAAATATTTAGTTAAGTAAATTTAATCTAAAAAATCCAATATAAATATCAGTTGAGTTATGCTTTTTGATTACGATATTCAAATAGTTAGTTTTTCAAACTGAGTTTAGTTCAACCTTTAAATTTACCGATTATGAACAATTTGCTTAGTCCAAAACTTATAAAGCCTGAACTTTTTTGAGGGCAATTTATAGATGACAACACCTGGGCCACTCAACAGGGCTTAAAGACCGATTGTCAAAGCAATCGGCCTCTCCTACCTTAGTTTAGCTTTTGTAGTCGATGACTAAAATTCATTCAATTAATTATCATCGTCCACTTTCTGAACGGTTTTTACAAATGGGGTGCGCACTGGGTAGGCATCGTTGCATTTGCACCTTTGATGATTTTCCATTTCATAGTGCTCATAATCTCGTCGAGCACACGGTCAACGGCTGTTAAAAAAGGATTGGAATTAAGGCCCCGAATCCAATAAGAATCATTTACTCAATATTTTTGAAAAACTGTCTATTTCAATCAATTCATCGACAAAACGGTGCGGATTTTGCACCGTTATCCACCCGGGTTTTAAAAGTAGTTCTGAAAGAGCTGCTTTTTTTGTTTCATTATACAGTTGTCTAATTGACAAGATTTTACACCCTAATAGAACATGTTTTGCCCCTTAAATAAGGTATACATACCCATATTCGCTTTTGTATTGACCACCATCTGACTACCTGTCATGCGGTTATTTGTTCTGATGCCACCACTTCACATACATATGGGGCAACTATTAAGCTTAATATCACACCAGGTAATGACCATGGTCATTATTATGTGGTGGTGTTTTGCCCAATTTTGTGGTAATAAATAATTACTCAAAATCATGAAAACATTTCTTGTTGCTACAGACTTTTCGGCTAATGCCAGGCATGCTGCTGAATATGGATATAATCTGGCCAAACAGATCAAAGCCAATATCATATTGTGCAATGCTGTTATTGTGCCTGCAGAAATGCCTCAGGCGGGTTTGGTTGTCTGGCCAATGGAGGAGTCTGATGAATTGTTGATGGATAGTACAAAAGAATTACAATCCTTAAAAAAGCATCTCGAAGGCGCGGATCAGGAAAAAGGGTTTAAACCGGTAATCAGTTGCAAAAACGAATCTGGCACCGTAACCGATGTAGTTCAAAGCCAGATCAGCAATGGTTTAATTGATCTCGTGGTAATGGGCACGCACGGGAGCAGCGGACTGAGCCAATTTTTATTAGGCAACCATAGCAGCAATATGATCAATAGTACTACTAAACCCTTAATGCTCATTTCGCCCGAAACTTCTGTTTTGCCGGTGAAAAAAATTGCTTTTGCTACCGATTTCACACACCCCGAAAGTGATCTGGAATGTTTATATCACCTTATCCCGCTTGCTAAGTTACTTGGGGCAGAGATCCTGTTGACGCATATTTGCAATAAACTAACAGAATTACCGGGCCTTGAAAAAACAATTAAATATTTTATGACCGATGTTTCTAACAAAGCAGATTATCCACACATTTATTATCGCAGCGTAAAGAATAGCCATATGGAAACCGGCCTGGACTGGTTATGCGAGCATGGGCATGTTGATATGTTGGTGATGGTACACCGCCCGCACAGTTTCTTTTATAAATTGTTAAAAAGCAGTCATTGCGAAAAAATGGCCGGGCATATCGCTGTGCCTTTATTGATATTTCCTGCTACTGAATAGTGAAAACCGATTCAGTTAAAAAAATGTTTGTCACTAATAAATCCATATGTTACGACACCTGGGCACCAAACGAACTTACGGGCATAATGTTAAACTGGCTTCTTTGCTTGGTATTACAGCCGGGTTTGTTAACGCAGCCGGGTTTTTAGGTTTTGCCGTTTTAACTACCAATGTAACGGGGCATGCCGCGCTCTTTGCCGAACGCATAGCCTTGCAGGATTGGAAAGCGGCGCGGGTTATCGCTTTGTGGATGTTTTTATTTTTAGCGGGTGCTTTTATCTCCGGTTCTATCGTTTCACGAATTGGCCGGAATCAGCGCTTTTCCTATGTTGTGCCTATTCTGATAGAAATTATCATACTGCTTGCAGTAGCTTTATTTGGTTACAGGTATAACCATAGTTTGATGGCTAAGGAGATTTTTGCGGGAAGTTTGCTTTTTGCCATGGGCCTGCAAAATTCACTGGTGTCCATGGTATCAGGATCTGTTGTAAGAACAACCCACTTAACAGGAACTTTTACAGACCTGGGTATCGAGCTGGCACAATTCTTTCAAGAAAGTGCGGAAGGCAGGGGTGCCCTTGTGCCAAAGATAAAATTGCGGTCGGCTATTATTTTCTTTTTTATGTGCGGTGCATTGGGCGGTGCATATTTGTTCCGGTTTATTAGTTTCTACGCTTTTTTTGTACCCGTTATCCTGCTATTATATACCTTATTGTATGATGTTTTTCGTATTAAAATTAAACGGTTCTACCAGCAATTGGATGGTTTATTCAAAGTAAGAAAGTGAGGAGCATCATTTTTTTGCCCAATGCCCGTCATGGCATAAAATAGCAATCCTGGCCATCTTTGATCATTAAAACATATCAATCATGGCAACTTTAAAATTAAATGCCCCAACCTGGGAAGTAACAACAACTGATCAAAACAACCACACCACATTATGGAATAAATGGCTGGCCATTACAGATAGCCAAGCTGATAACAAAACCATGTGGTTCCTGATTTCGCTGATCATACAGGGCGTGCTTTTTCTGCCTATCCCTGCAGTGCTGATGTATTATTATGATGCACCCATTATTACATTAGGTATTACAATGATCTTGTTCTTTGCCAATATCATTGCCGGTATGGGCGGCTCCGGCATCAGGACGGTATTATCTTTCTTTGCTGCAAGCGTTATCATACACCTGGTTATGCTGGCTGCGTTTATCATCTAACTAATCTATCCTAACAAAAAAATATGTTACCTAAAAAAATGAAAGCGGCGGTGATCCATGAATTTGGAAAAGCGCTGCATATCGAAGAAATGCCGGTAAAAGAACCCGGTGAAAATCAAATAGTGGTGAAGGTGGTAGCGTGTGGTGTATGCCATACAGACCTGCACGCTTGCCAGGGTGACTGGCCCGCCAAACCTAAACTGCCATTGATCCCAGGGCATGAAGCTTTAGGCTATGTAGTGGCACTGGGACGTAGTGTTAAAAATGTAAAAGAAGGTGATATTGTGGGCGTGCCCTGGCTTTTCAGCGCCTGTGGCTGCTGCGAGTTTTGCATCACTGGTTGGGAAACCTTATGCGATACACAGCAAAATGGCGGCTATAGCGTAGATGGCGGCTTTGCTGAATATGTTACTGCCGATGCAAGGTATGTTGCCCACTTTCCGGCTAATATCAACTTTACGCAAATGGCACCCATCATTTGCGCGGGTGTTACCGTTTATAAAGGGATAAAGGAAACTGAAGCTAAACCCGGTGAATGGATAGCTATTTCGGGTATAGGTGGTTTGGGCCACTTGGCCGTTCAATATGCCAAGGCTATGGGCTTGCATGTAGCGGCGATAGATATTGCAGATGATAAATTAAACCTTGCTAAAAGTTTAGGTGCCGATTTAACCGTCAATGCGTTAGAACAGGATCCGGGCGAATTTTTAAAGAAAGAAACCGGTGGTATGCACGGCGTACTGGTTACAGCGGTTTCGCCAATTGCCTTTAAGCAAGGTATTTCTGCTTTAAGGCGTAAAGGGACTATCGCCTTAAACGGGTTGCCAAAAGGAAGTTTCGATCTGCCGATATTTGATACGGTAATCAACCGCTATACAGTACGCGGTTCTATTGTGGGGACAAGGAAAGATATGCAAGAAGCAATTGAGTTTGCCCTGGATGGTAAAGTGAAAGCAACAGTTCATACAGCTAAGCTGGAGAATATCAATTCGGTTTTTGAGGAGATGAAAAAGGGGGAGATAGAAGGTAGGGTAGTATTGGAGATTGCTAAACCCAATTGATACATAGTACCATCATAATAAAAAAGGGAGAATCTAAGTCAGGTTCTCCCTTTTTTATTATATAGCCATGCTAAACATCGGAACAGTAGGTTTATCGGCCCAAAAGCGTACGTCCAATGCCATGCAGATGTTTCTTAAAAATCCTTTCCCTAATGGAGTAACTTTCAATCCCCAGGAGTTGAGTTCTATCAGCCCGTCATCGGCCAAAAGCTGTAAACGATCTATACCAGCAAATAGTGAAACGCAGGGCTCCAGGTGATGATTCCAGGTGGTTTCGCCTGTACACATGATGTTTTGGATGTGTTTACGGATCACCCGGTCGTCTGCAGTAAGCAAATGTCCTTTAAATATCGGCAATTCTCCCTGTTTTAACAGCTGCAGGTATTCTTCCACATTTTTTACATTCTGGGCATAGGCATAGCCGGAATCGCTTATGGCTGATGCCCCAAGCCCGATCAATAGTGGCGTGTGCAAGTCGGTATAACCCATGAAATTTCGATACAGGTTATCGTTTTTCATGGCTGTGAAAAGCTCATCGCCGGGTAATGCAAAATGATCCATGCCTATCTCCGAATAACCATAACCATTCAATAAAGCGTGACCGATTTTATGTAACTTTTTTTTGGCTTCGGCATTTGGCAGGTCATTTTCTGTAAAACGGCGCTGACCAGGTTTTATCCAGGGAACGTGTGTATAACTGTAAAAAGCTATCCTATCGGGCATCAGTTCGGCTACCTGTTGTATGGTGGTAGCTAAACCCTGCAAGGTTTGTAATGGGAGGCCGTAGATGAGATCATAGTTAACAGATGTATAACCAATGTAGCGCGCATTGCAGGTAACTGCCTGCACCTGTGCAAAGTTTTGCTGGCGGTTAATGATGAGTTGAACCTTTGGGTCGAAATCCTGGATGCCCAGACTCAGCCGGCGAAAGCCAAGATCATATAATACCTGTAAATGGTCTACAGTAGTGTTGGCGGGATGCCCCTCAAAACTAAGCACAGCATCCAGATGAAGATCTGTATGGAGAAGTATTGCATTGATCAGCATTTTTAAGTTTTTGGGACTGAAAAAAGTTGGGGTGCCGCCGCCAAGGTGGAGCTCGCGGATGATGGGTTTTCGACCAAAAATATTCCTATACATTGCCCACTCCAGCAACAGCGCCTTAATGTATGGCTCTTCAACGCGGTGATTTTTGGTGATACGGGTATTGCAGCCGCAATACGTACACAAGCTTTCACAAAATGGAAGGTGGATATAAAGGCTTATCCCTTCCTGCTGATTGCTTTCCTCAAAAGATCGCTTTACTGTTTGTTTCCAATCATTTTTATTAAAAGCAGCAACCTCCCAATAAGGTATAGTTGGGTAACTGGTATAACGGGGTAATGCCACGTTGTACTTTGTGGTAAGATCAATGTTTTCTGGAACTGGCATATAAATGTTTTTTACAATTGTGCTTTATCAATAGACCTGCAGTCTTTCTGGCAAACACATGCTTTACCTAAGCATTTGTTCAACTGCCATAGATCGAGGTTTTTAATGGTCTGGTCTGCTATTTCCTGCAATGCCTCCTTAGTTAAATAAGCCTGGTGAGGCGTTATCAGTACATTGGGATAGTTTAATAGGCTGTGCAGTAAAGGATCTTTGACCACGTCGCATTCGTGATCTTCAAAAAACAGGCCTTTTTCAAATTCATAAACATCCAGGCCGAGGTAGCCTATTTTGCCGCTTTTTAGCGCTGCTATTACATCTGTTGTTCTAACAAGCCCACCCCTTGATGTATTGATGAGCATAACGCCACTTTTCATCCGTTCAATGGTTTCTCTTTTTACCAGGTGCTTTGTTGCAGGCGTTAAGGGTAAATGCAGGGATATGATATCGGCAGAGATCAACAGCTTATCTAAAGTAACAGGGTGAACGTAAGGTACATCAGCCGGAAACGCCGGATCATAAGCGACAACTTTACATCCCATTCCGTTAAATATTTTAGCAGCAGCCTTGCCGGTATTACCCAAGCCAATAAGGCCCACCGTTTTTCCGGCGAAATTAAAGCCGATCAGTTCATCGTTCCTGAAATCAAAATGGTGACTATGCTGATCTGCCGTAACCAGATGACGGTTTAGTGCGAATGCCATGGCCACCGCGTGTTCGGCAATGGCCTGTGGAGAATAGGAGGGTACGTTGGCGATCTTAATGCCAAATTGGGCAGCGGCTTCTTTGTTAATATGATCGGTTCCTGTAGAGCGGGTGACAATATATTTAACGCCCGATTTGGCCAGTTTTTCGATCACTGCTGCCGACACATCATCGTTGGTAAACACAATAACAGCATCCTTGCCATCCGCATAGATCGCGGTATCCTGGCTTAGCGCATTGGATATCAGCGTGATGTCATGCTTTTTTTCGTTGGCTTTGGCCAGGTACTCTTTCTCAAATGGTTTTATACTATAAGCTACCGCTTTCATCAGACTATATTTTGTTACATCAAAATTATAGCTTAAGCGGGGTTTGGGGTATGCCTATCGTCAGGCGAAAAAGTGATCTTCGTCAGTTCTTCATTTTAATAAGGCGCTCAGGATCCAGTATAGTAATAGTACCGCCTTTTTTTTCTATCAATCCTTCATCCTTAAAATCGGCAAGTGTACGGCTTACCGTTTCGGTAGCCATACCGGCCATAGCAGCCAAGTCTTCGCGCGAGATTTTAAAGCTCATTTCAACGCTATCCTGTTGCCGGTAAATTCGCAGGATAGCTTCAGCCAATTTTTTACGAACGGAATGGTAAGCTAATTGCAGTAGTTGCTCTTCTTTTTCGCGGATATCATTAGCCAACAGTTTGATGAATGCCCTGGCCACTTCCGGGTACAGGTTAAGCAATTCATCCAATTGGTCTCTCGGTATCAGGCAAAGCTGGCAGTCTTCCAAAGCGGTGGCGGTATCCGCGTAAGCTTCGTTGCTCAAAATGGCGTGGATGCCCAGATAATCATCTGTTGTATACATGCCGGTCATGAGCTCTCTGCCGTCATTAACCTGTTTTATTGTTTTGATCTTACCGCTGATAACGAGGTATAGACCATAACCCTTATCACCCTCGTAATAAATTACCTGGTTCTTTTTGAATTGGCGTGTTTTTCGTTCCTGAATCAGCTTCTTCAATTCGGCCAGGCCATCGTTTTTTGCCACCAGTGATTGTAAACGGTCAAGGCCTTTGCTGTATAACTGGTGTACGCTGTCTTGTTTTTTTAGCCTTGTTTCAATGGCGTTTAATAACTCCATATCATCAAATGGTTTGGTGAGGTAATCATCGGCCCCCATCTCCATGCCCTTGCGCAGATCAAGCCGCTCGGCCTTGGCCGTTAAGAAGATGAAAGGTACCGCAGCCATTTCGGGATGTTTATTCAGCATAAAGAGCACACCATAGCCATCCAGTTCGGGCATCATGATATCGCAAAGTATAATATCCGGAATGTTTTTCAGGGCCAGATCAATACCTGTTTTGCCATTATCGGCTTCAAATACTACATAACCAGCCAGCTGCAAAATTTCGGATATGTTTTCGCGGATATCATGGTTGTCTTCAATAACCAGTACTTTTTTGCTCATTTGATGGGGAATGAAATGGTAAATAAAGTGCCCTTGTTTACGTTACTTTTAAAGTCGATTATGCCATTCATCAGGCTGGCATAGCGTGCAACAATATTGAGGCCAAGGCCGGTTCCTGGAATATTGCCCGTGTTATGCGCCCGAAAAAATGCTTCGAACAAATGCTTCTGATCTGCTTCCGGAATGCCTATACCATTATCTTTAACGGTAATATGACAACCGACTTCATTTATCTCCGTATTAAATTCAATGAAAGTGTTTTCGCCCGAATATTTAATAGCATTGGCAATGAGGTTGATAATACAATTCTTCAACAGGTTGGCATCCAGGTTGGCTACATGGCTTATGCCTGTATGTTGATAAATGATGTTTTGATTTTGTTTTGCCAGCATTTGCATTTCTTCGGTGATCTCTTCCGCCAATTTCACCAGATCAAAATCAGTGAATGCTGGTTCCACTCGTCCGGCTTCCAGCTTCTCAAGGGAAAGAAAATCATTGAGGATACCGGTAAGGTTGCCAACAGCTTGTTTGATGCGGGCAACGTGTTTGGTTATATTAGGGTTATCAAAAGGCTGCGCGTATTTATCAATAAGACTGGCTGATAACTGTACCGCGCTTAAAGGGGTACGGAACTCATGCGAGGCCATGGATACAAACCTGCTTTTTAGCTGGCCCAGTTCTTTTTCTTTTTCAAGCGATATACTCACTTCTTCTTTTGCCTGGCTCAAAGCCTCAACGGTATGCCGGAGCGATTGCGTTCTTTCTGCAACCAGGTCTTCCAGATGGGCGGCGTACTCCTTGAGTTGATGCTCAGCTTCTTTCTCACGGCTCAGGTCGTGAATAAAGCCGGCATAAATTTGTCGCCCTGAGTATTTAACCTCGCTTACAGCAAGGCGGAACGGGAATTGTGTACTATCTTTACGCAACCCGGTCACCTCACGGCCAATACCAATGATATGGGCATGCCCGGTACGTTGGTAACGGCCAAGATATTCATCATGTTGCTGTTTATCTGGCGGTGGCATCAATATTGATACATTTTTACCTATTACATCTTCGGGCAAATATTGGAAAAGTTTACATGCAGCCGGATTGATTGATTCTATATTACCCCGCGCATCTATGGTAATAATACCATCAATAGCATTGTCAATTATCGCACGTAAAAGGGCCGCATTCTCCATAAGCAGATTTGGCCGAACGGCCATTGTTCAAATATCAGCATAAGCTATCACACAACAAGTAATTAGTTTCATGCAGAAAAGTGACGAAGATCATTTTTTAACCAACAGCTGATCTTTATTAGTTAATAGCTGAAACAAAAGTCATTCCGGTTCCTTGAACTTATGATACTCCTTAAGCTTTTCCTTCCGCTGTTGCTTCTGTTAAAATACCCTGTCTGGTTAGCTGCGCCTAATTAATGATATGTATCATTTGTTGTAGCATCTGCAGTCATTTTTAACAAGGGACGTGGCCGGTAGCTTTGTTGCTGATCCTGATACCCTCTATTATGTTCAATTTATATGACAAATAAACAACCGTCCTATATTCTAAGCGTCAACTGTGGCTCATCCAGCCTAAAGTTCAGTTTACACAGTTCCGGCTCATTAATGCCGGAATGCACAGGTACTGTAAATGCTATTGGCGGCGCGGAAGGTAATTTTGACATCAGGAAGGGCGAACAATCCATTGAACATAAGACCACCGGTTTTAAAGATCTGGACGCGGCTGTAAAGGCAGTTATTCACTGGTTGAAAAATAGTGAATATAAAAACAGTTTGTTAGCCATTGGGCATCGCCTGGTACAGGGCGGCCCGAATCATCGGGAACCAGAACTAATCACAGAAGCTTTGCTGCAAAACTTGCATCAGTTTGTTTATCTGGCACCCAATCATTTGCCAGATGAGCTTAAAACGATTAAAATATTTCAACTCGCTTTCCCAGGATTACCACAGGTAGCCTGTTTTGATACCGCTTTTCATCGCAATATGCCCGATGAAGCTAAATATTATCCGCTTCCTGCCAAATATCGGGAGCAAGGGTTATTGCATTACGGTTTTCACGGGCTTTCTTATGAATACATCATGCAGAAGCTGAAAGCCGATATGGTAAAGATAAAAGCACAGAAAATCATTATTGCTCATTTGGGCAACGGGGCCAGCATGGCCGCAGTAAAATACGGAACCTGTATAGAAACAACTATGGGTTTAAGTCCAATAGGTGGATTGGTGATGGGCACCCGTTCCGGAGATCTCGACCCGGGTGTCATATTATTTCTGTTAAAACAAGGAGGACTTACCGTTACGCAATTGGATGAATTACTGAGTAAAGATTCCGGACTAAAGGCTATTGCGGGTAAAAGTGATATTCAGGAGTTATTAGAAATGGAAGTCAAGGATCCCAAAGCCTTGGCTGCCATCACCATATTCTGTTACCAGGCCCGTAAGTTTATTGGTTCACTTGCAGCGGCCATGGGAGGATTGGATCTGCTGGTTTTTACCGGGGGCATCGGCGAAAATTCTGCTGTTATCCGGGAACGTATCTGCCTGGACCTGGGATTCATAGGAATCAATCTCGATAAAAAATCAAATTACGATAACAAGAAAAATATTTCATTGGCAAAAAGCCAGGTAAACGTACTGGTGATGAAAACTAATGAAGAAGCGATGATCGCACAACGTACACAAACCGTTCTTAAACATCAATCAAATGAAAACTGAATTATCGATTATAGAAGACGAGGAATTATCTGCGGAATTACTGCAAAAAATGCACGCCTACTGGCGCGCGGCAAATTACCTCTCGGTGGGGCAATTGTATTTGCGGCACAACCCATTACTAAAAGAACCCTTGAAGTTGGAACATGTGAAAAACATGCTACTTGGGCACTGGGGTACCACGCCGGGACAGAATTTTATTTACACGCATCTTAACCGGATCATCAATAAATACGATTTGAACATGATCTATGTTTCAGGTCCTGGTCATGGCGGGCCGGCTGTTGTAGCAGGTACTTATTTGGAGGGTACATACACTGAGGTTTATCCTAATATTACCCAGGATGAGGACGGACTTAAAAAGCTGTTTACTCAGTTTTCTTATCCCGGAGGTATACCCAGCCATGCATCACCACAAACACCAGGTTCGATACATGAAGGTGGGGAATTGGGGTATTCATTGAGCCATGCCTTTGGTGCTGTATTAGACAATCCTGATTTGGTAGTAGCCTGCGTAGTGGGTGATGGTGAGGCTGAAACCGGTCCGCTGGCAACTGCATGGCATTCTAATAAGTTCCTGAATCCGCTAACCGATGGAACTGTGTTGCCTATTTTGCATCTGAACGGTTATAAGATCTCTAATCCCACTGTTCTGGCCCGCATTACCCATGAAGAGCTGGAGCAATTGTTCCGTGGTTATGGCTGGAACCCCATCTTTGTGGAGGGGGATGAGCCTGAGCAGATGCACCGGGATATGGCAGCAGCCCTGGACTATGCGGTTGATCGGATAAAACAGGTAAAATATGATGCCGAACACCCGAACGGAATACGCCCGCGCTGGCCGATGATCATCTTGCGGTCGCCCAAAGGCTGGACAGGCCCGAAAGAGGTAGACGGTTATAAAATTGAAGGCAACTTCAGGGCGCATCAGATCCCACTGGCAGTTTCGGCATCAGCACCGCCAGAGCATTTACAAATGTTGGAAGATTGGATGAAGAGCTATCACCCCGAAGAATTATTTGACGAACAAGGAAAATTGTTCTCTGAACTGGCTGAACTGGCACCAAAGGGCGATCGCCGGATGGGGGCCAATCCGTATACCAATGGCGGTAATTTGTTGCGTGACCTGCGCTTGCCCGATTTTCGGGATTATGCCACAATAGTGGAAAGTCCTGGCGCGGACGGCGAAGGCGACACTTTTGTAAGTGGTCGTTTCCTGCGGGATGTGATCAAAGAGAACCAGGAGGAACGTAATTTCCGGATCTTCGGTCCGGATGAAACGGTATCCAATAGGCTGGATGCTATATTTGAAGCAACCAACCGCCAGTGGGATGCACCTGTAGAACTTCATGATGAATTCCTGGCGGCAGACGGCAGTGTGATGGAGATGCTGAGCGAACACCAGTGCGAAGGCTGGCTGGAAGGTTACCTGCTCACAGGCAGGCATGGGCTGTTTAATTGTTATGAAGCCTTTATTCATATCGTCGACTCGATGTTTAACCAGCATGCCAAATGGCTGAAAACAAGTTTGGAGCTTCCCTGGCGCAAAAGGATCGCTTCCCTGAATATTTTACTAACCTCTACTGTATGGCGTCAGGATCATAACGGCTTTACCCATCAAGACCCGGGCTTCCTGGATCATGTGGTAAACAAAAAAGCTACCATCGTTCGCGTTTATCTACCACCAGATGCCAATTGTCTTTTATCAGTAATGGATCATTGCCTGCGCAGCTATCATTATGTAAATGTGATTGTGGCGGGTAAACACCCAGCACCGCAATGGCTTAATATGGAGCAGGCGGTTGAACATTGTACCCGTGGCATAGGCATCTGGGATTTTGCAAGTAACGACCAGGAGGCAGAGCCGGATGTGGTGATGGCTTGTAGTGGTGATGTGCCAACTTTAGAAACGCTTGCAGCAGTTTCCATTTTACGTGAACATTTACCAGAATTGAAGATCCGGGTAGTTAACGTGGTCGACCTGTTTAAACTGCAAAAAAGTACCGAACATACTCATGGATTAACCGATACCGATTACAATGCGCTATTTACTACCAATAAGCCGGTTGTATTCGCTTTTCACGGTTACCCTTGGCTGGTGCATCGCCTTACCTATAACCGGGCAAACAATGTGAACATGCATGTGCGCGGCTATAAAGAGGAGGGAACCATTACCACTTCATTTGATATGACGGTACTGAACGAGATGGATAGGTTTCACCTGGTGATTGATGTGATAGACCGTCTTCCACAAACCGGCAGCAAAGGTGTTTACCTCAAACAGCTATTGCTTGATAAACTGATAGAACACAAACACTACATCAATGCTCACGGCAAGGATATGCCCGAAATACTTAACTGGAAATGGAAAGCATAATCAACGATAATTACCCACAGCTAAAACAGCATCATTATTACCGGTATTACAGGGTAAATAAAAATGATACCGCTTT
This sequence comes from Mucilaginibacter sp. BGA-UO-ETr-C110, assembly GCF_059567985.1. NCBI lineage: Bacteria > Pseudomonadati > Bacteroidota > Sphingobacteriia > Sphingobacteriales > Sphingobacteriaceae > Mucilaginibacter > Mucilaginibacter sp. BGA-UO-ETr-C110. Next base: position 3,388,348 of record NZ_JCAQPB010000002.1, on the reverse strand, counting down.
ACAGGCTTTTTCCGTCAATGACTTACAACCCCGGCCTGGAGTTCTGACGGGCAATAGCGATTATTCGCTGTTGCCCGGATGGGAAGGCTACGATCAATATGCAGATATAGGCCAGGCGATGGAAAGGGCGAAAGCGGGTGCGCTGGGGTATATTGAACAGTTGATCACAGAAGGAGAGGCAAGCTTGCCAAAACTGCTGCAATACCGGATGGATCATTATGAAGACCTCCATATAAACCTGGTTTATAGTAATATTCAATTGGTAGAAGAAGCTGCTATAAGCAATACACAATTTGCCTGGCACCCTTACCGGATACATTAAATATGAAAACTATAGATCAGGATACAGATCCCTTTTTCTGCTGATCGTCAATGTTTTAAATGACGGATATCATTTATTAAAACACCTGTTAGCCGGATCTTTACAACAAATCCAGTTATGATGAAAAGTTTTTTAAGATCAACCCGTTATCTACTTGCCCTGTTAAACCTTTTAGCACTTTCGGTGGCGGCCGCACCTGTCATATTGGTTGATACAGGCATGGCAGCTTCTATTCAGATGCAGATCAAAATGCATCAAAAAGAGTTGTATTACCCACTATCTGTGCTGCGTTTTTATAAAAGCAACGGTCATAAATTAGTTTGGGTTGCACCCGACACAGTTAAAACGCATGCAACCGATGCGATGTTATTATTGGATTGTGTTGTTCAATATGGCTTAAACCATGCAGACTATCATCCTAACAAGCTCTTATATGATGAATTGAATTTACTTACCTTGAGTACTGCCAAGGTGAGCAATGAACGAAAAGCAATGTTCGATATCTGGCTAACAGATGCCATACTTACGTTTGAAAATAACCTGCATTACGGAAGGTTTAATCCTGATTATACCGCAAGAAAAATTGATGCAAATGAGCGTGAAGTTTTCAATTCCCTGGTTGTTCTGAATGATGCACTTAAAAGTAAAGAATTTAAAAAGACCATCACACTGGTGCAGCCCAAATCCAAAATCTATCATGATCTAAAGTATCAGATGTACCTGGAAACAGGACTATACACGGGTGATTGCTATGAATTTCCGGAGGGAGCGATTCAAAGAATGGCTATCAATATGGAGCGTTTACGCTGGTATAGCTCCCGTAGAAAAGAAGTAATGGAAATCAATATTCCATCCCGGGTCTTAACCATCCATTTGCGGCACAACGACTATCATTTTAAATTGAAGATGAGCAAATCAGTACTACAGGCTTTGGCAAAACAGTCAATCTATCCGGCTATAATGACAATGTCAGTTGTACATAGGCAACCGATACTTCATATTACACCCGCTATCCGAAAAAATCTACAGGAAGTAAACAATATTCCGCAGATCAAAACAGCGACGGAAGAACCGTTCAATATTCTAGTGTTAAAGAGCAAAGAATTGTCCGCTTTATTATCGTCTTTGGATGTTGAAAAAATAAAAGTGAATTATAGTCCCGTAAATTTCACATATATAACCTGCGAGATAAAGGAGGGAGAACTTGTTAACTACAAGGATATATATGGTTTAGACAATGGCTTGAAGCTGGCCTTGTATCATGCAGAAAAAAAACAGATTGAAAAAGCTAATTTATAGTTAATCATAAAATGTTATGAGCGAGTTAAATTTAATTATGGTCGAGGTTAGGTTAGCCCTTGCTGCCAAAGAAAATGAGATCAATAAAGTCGGAGATTGTGCAATTGGATTTGTAAAAGATGCATTTAAAAAACGGCGAATGGAAGTAAGCAGTTTTGAGCGGAGTATGCTGGATTTACGCAAAAAGAAAGAATCTGAAAAACAAAGCATCATTGAGAAATTTAAAAATGATGCCCATGAACTCATACATGAGATAGCCATAATATTAGTATAGAGTAGTGTACATTCGTTATGGGTGACCAGGAGGGGATCTAACTCAAAAAGTACCACTATTGCATGGAAACGCAATAGTGAACCGCGTTTAATGTATTTAAACGCGGTTCGTGAGATTTGAAGAAATGGGTTTTCTTTATCCTAAGGTTAATATCATTGAGTATTTTTGAAAAACTGCCTATTTCAATCAATTCGCCCACAAAACGGCGCGGTGATAACACCGACCATAAACTGAATGAAAAGGCGGGCCTTTTTGATCATAAGTAATTGCTTAAAAAGCCTATATTTAAGCCTACTAAACACTTATCATGTTAAATAATAAAATTGTCGCGTGCCTGGCACTTACCTTAACGTTGCTATTTGCTGCATGTAAGAAAAATGACTTCAAAGATCTGTTAGCTAAGATCACTCCAAAAGATACTACAAAAACAGTTCCCAGGGATACAATTCCTAAAGACACAATCCCTAAGGATACAATCCCCAAATATACCGCGAATGTTTATGTAGGTGGTACTGTTTTCGATTCATTGGCTAACGCATACCAGGCCGTATACTGGAAAAATCAGGTTCCGGTAGTTCTTACACACATAAAAAAAACAGCCTCAGTAAACGCCATTACTGTTCAAGGGAATGATGTTTATGCTGCAGGCTACGTACAGGACGAAAATGGTAACTATATTGCAGCCTACTGGAAAAATGGGGTACAGGTAAATTTAACGGACAATACTACAAGTGCTTCAACATCAGGTATTGCTGTACAGGGAAACGATGTTTATGTAACCGGATTTTTTGAGTTTAGCGCTGTTTACTGGAAAAATGGGCAAATGTTCGTCCTACAGGGTGTTAATGGGGGAGGCGGCTCGACAGAAGGCATGGTGATACAGGGATCCGATATTTATATTTCAGGAAATACCGGGGGGCGACCAACTTTTTGGAAAAATTTTGTACCTGCAACACTCCCTAACAGCCAACCTGGCTATGCGGGCAATATTGCGGTGCAAAACGGTGATGTATACGTAGCGGCCTCCTACCCAAAGTTGAACAAAGCTTATGTTACTTATTGGAAAAACAGCATACCTGTTACATTAGGTGACGGGACGATAGCCATATTAGCCACCAAACTGGCAGTAAGCGGGCCGGATGTATACGTAGCCTGCTTCACAGAAAAAGGAGGAGGCTATTTTAAAAATGATAAATTAAACTTCCTTTCCGGATCTGCTGCAGATGTGTACGGGATTGCTGTAATTAATAATGATGTATATATCGCCGGGCAATCTACTTATCAAAAGAAGTCGGTGCCAACGGTGTGGAAAAACAGCATACCGGTATATCTTTCAGCCCCAGTTGGAAAAAGTGGCTATTTATCATGCATTGCGGTTACGCCGTTATAGTCAACCCCAGCTTGTTGTATGCGGTGCAGCGTCTGATAAACTAGGTGCTTATTAAAGCTTAAAATTGGGTTTACATGGTTTACACTTTTTATGGTTTGCATTTATATATTTAATTGATAATCAATTTGTTAATAATTATTGTGCCATTTTTGGGGTTTACACTGTAAACCATCTTTGGGGCACCTGAGCTTGCTTCTTGCCCCAACTTTATAAATGTCCGATAGAATATCGTAATAGTCATAGTGCTGATGAGCGTGGGTTCGAGCCCCATCATTTACGCAAAAGCCTCGCATGGAAATGAGAGGCTTTCGGGTTATATGGTGCAGTGATAACACCAACTAAGGGCTGAAACGGGTTCTATCAGCCGCCCAGTAGATCATCAGTGTATATACTTCTATTTTTAGCCGCATTTTCTAATATTTTAAAAAAATCAGATTCACCGTAAGTTTCATTTGCTTTAAGTATTGATGATGTAATAATAGGAATAAATGTATCTCTTTCAGGATGTGTCTCGCTGTGCACCCAAAACGCTTCTATCTTAAGTTCCGGTTGACGAATAGTTCGTAAGGAAAATACATCCCGGTTGTTGCTTTGCGAGCTAAATACCCTCTCAATAACGCTTTCATATTTTTGTTCGAAAGTGTGTTCTTCAATAATTTGTTGAATTTTTGCATTGGGCCCATTATCACTGTAGTCGTACATTTTCTGTTTTCCTTTTTTTCCTGATTCCACAACGCGAAAGCCATCTTTATGAATTTCCCGATTACCTTCTTTTAAGGAATTTAAACTTACGGTAAATACATCATGCGGAATGGTAAAATCCTTGGGTTCTAATGTAGAAGGTTTTGCTTTTCCATCATTTGTAAGCAGAATACTTTCTTTTAACAGATTAGCCTGTCTAACGAGATTTTCATTAATTGTTGTAAATTGAAGCATTCCTCCTACAATTGATTTTGTTAGAAAGCTATGGGTCCAGCTTCCCGAACCTTGATAGTTATTAGTAAAGTTATTAAGATTTACGATTGAATTGCCATAAATAGGATCACCTACATAAACAAAAAAATCAGTACCTGTTGAGTTATAGCCATAGATTGACACAAAATGCCCACCCCCGCCCGACCAACCTATACGAACACCGATTATGCACCCACTATCGATTTGTCCCATCATATCATTTTCAGACAAAGGATTATTAATTGTCGGAGCATGAAAATTACCTGTTGTGCCAAGCGCCCGGTCTAAATACCAGGGTTGGTCACAAGGGTTTGGACTTCCCCCAAGACAGCAATCGGCCCGCATCAACGTATTACATGCAATCCCACATTGGCTCCATGTTGAAGCTGTATCATAAAAATGGGAAATACTAGCGGCATTTGCCGCCCAGCACCAATTACCCTGCAATTGAGCCTGCATGTTGAAAATCAATTCTTTATTAATTGGCATAATTTTATTCTTTTAGATTGTCTGACTTATTTCGTTGGAACAAACTTTAATATTAATTCATGTTCTACACTGTTATCAATTTCATATCCTGCATCAGCACCGACACCAAGGATTGTAAAAGTAAAACCAACAGCGCTATCATTTTCTATTGCGAATACAATATCAAGTGAAAAGCTATCTTTTGTTAAAGTTCCTATCGTGTTGTCCAGTTTTGAAAATTTAGTGGCTGCGTCAACGATCAGGTTGCATAATTTATCGTCAACCGCGAGGCTTTTTGCGGTACCACCTAATTGAGATTTGTCTTTTGATAAGGTGTAAGTAACCGATGTGGTTTTAGTTTGAATGAATTTAGTTGACGGCTTCATAATCCAAATAGCCACATCAGCATTTTCAGTTGATACTGATGACAATTTAACAGTTAGATCAGCTTCGCTTATATCAATCTTTATATTTTTGCTATTTAATATACCCTGTGCCTTTGCATATTGATCCTGCACAGCTTGTACAAGGTCACCTAATGTTCTTTCTTTAAGTGGTTTAACAGGGATTTTACTGGCACAGCAGGAGGTCAATAGACAAGCTAATGCCAAAAATTGGAGTATATTTTTCATGATTTATTGATAAGGTTAATAAGTCCCCACAATATAAGATAATTTATTGTGAAAAAATAAACAAATAGGCTGGTTATAAATAAGTTATAAAATTTATATTAATGAATTTGATTTCCCCGCTACCGCAAGCGTCCTCCGCTACCGCAAGTGTCCCGCTTGTGGTAAATGTGCAAGGTCTTCAGTTACTTGGTATGATGCCCACAAGCGGGACGCTTGCGGTAGCGACGCGCTTCAAAATATCTACCTTTATTTAAAATGCGTTTGCTTTATATTAACTTAGATATAGCTATTAGTTATATATGCACTACAGAGAATTCAGTCCGAGTAACTTTTTAAAAAATTACGTACAATGTTACTTTGTATGTGAAACGGATACTGCTGTATTTACCCAGGATAAAGTTTTTGCGACGGGTTTTATCGAGATCATGTTTAATTTGGGGGATGACGGTCCACAACAACTCATCAATGGTGATCTGATAACCCAGCCCGATGTACAGTTATGGGGCCAAACCATCCAGCCCTTCACTTTTACTTCTTTCGGAAAACATGCCATGTTGGGCATCCGGTTCTTTACACATACAGCGGCTTGTTTTTTCAATGAACGGATAGAAGAATTTAATGACCAGGTAATTGATTTTAAAGATATAGGCGGTAAAGAGATCGCTTTGTTGCATTCGAAATTGTGGGAAGCCAAATCTATCGATCGAAGAATTGAACTAATAGAAGAATTTTTACTGCGAAGGCTTTCCCTTTTCCTGAATAAATTTACCCGCTTAGCACTGGTAAACAGTATTATGCATGATTTAAGCAAAGATGACTTTTTTGAAAATATTAACTCAGTCGCGTCCCGATACGGTGTTTCATCCCGCTACCTGCAGAAAATATTTTTAAATTATTCGGGTCTTAGCCCCAATTTGTTTACTAAGATAGCCCGGTTTCAAAAAAGTATTCACCTTGTTGTGGGTAAAAATTCATCACTTACTACAATCGCACATCAATGCGGCTATTTCGATCAGTCGCATTTTATAAAAGACTTTAAGTTTTTCACCGGCTCAACGCCCTCGCAGTTTTCTCCGGAAAGCTCAACCGATCTTTTTGTAACCCTCCATAATTGATTGTTCCGTTTTTTACAATTTATACTCTTTTTCAAGGGGTAATTTTGCTTTCATTATTTATTCAATTAATTAAAGGATCATGAAACAAAACAACCTAATAACGGCAATCGTATGTATAACCCTCTTTTTCGTTTATGATAATTGCCAGGCTCAAAGTACTACTACCCGGGGTTTAGCCGCAGTTAAAAAGGCGATTGAAAATATCAATACGCTTTATTTTAACCTGTTCGAAAAAAATGACGAGTCTATTGTCAACCTTTACACCGAAGACGCATCCTTGTTAGCCCCAAACACGCCTCCTATATCTGGCAGAAAAGCGCTTAAAAAAGATTTTGAAGATACGTTTGCAGCGGGAAAAGTTAAGGGGGTGAAGTTCCAAACCAGTAATGTTTACGGCGACAGTAAGGAATATGTAACTGAAGAAGGTACCTGGCAGGTTTTTGACCTGAAGGGAAAACTTTTGGACGATGGTAAATACTTGAAATTGTGGAGACGAACAAAGGCCGGCTGGAAAATATTCAGAGATCTGTTTAACAGCAATCATAAGGTGCAGTAACGATGAAATCAAGACCTGAATAATTTCAGATCGGTTAGAGATAAAAAAGGATAGAATCATATGATTTTATCCTTTTTTATTTCATATAAGTAATAACAGAGATCAACTGTGTAAATCCCCCAAATGCCTCTCCTGATCTATCAAATTGGCTATTCTACCGATGGTTTATCCTATAAAGCCATAAACCGGGCTGATTTGGTAACCGAGCGATAGTTTTACCCAGTTTGTCGATATGTTTTTCCATCTGGTCTATCGCGTTTTACAGCTTGCCTTATTGACCGTTACTTTGAGTATCAAATCAATAGATAACAAAAAAAATTAAATATTTAAGATCATGAAAAAGTTAATCCAACTAACAGCATTATTTTTAGTACTAAGCACCGGTTTGTTCGCTGCCACTGCTAAAGAAAAAAACGACGAAAAAACTACAAGCAATACTGTCACCATTCAAGGCAAAACCAACTTCGGTATCGAGGTTAAACTTAACAAGAATGCCGCTGCCAAAACACTGGTTCTTATTAATGACAGTGACGATAATGTGTTATATAAAGGCAAGATTACTTCGGTTGCAGGAAACAGAAAAGTATTTCGGATTGGAGCACTTGAAGATGGAAATTATACCATAACTGCGTTAACCGGTTTAGAAATTGTTAAAAAGCAAATTCATGTTTACGTTGAAGATGGTAAGAAAACATATCTGATGATGCAATAAAGTAGCATCCCGGAAACATCCTTGCTCCGGTATGTGTGAGATCATCCCGGGGCAGATTTTTAGTTGATATCATTATTTGAATAATGATTTGCGTTCCGGGGTGAGAACCGGAGCGCATTTTTTAATTACAGGCTACATATCGTTATATTTAAACCTAAATCAAAAAAATGCCCAAAAGCAGCCTAAGAAAATTTTTACTCTCCATACATTTTTTAACGGTTATAGGACTACTGACAGTGATACTGTTACCATTGTCTTTTCCAGTATCGTTCCCCTTAGTATTTTGGGTAGACCAGGTCAATAAATTTGTATTATGGTTGGGTTTGTTCTATTTAAATCTGAAAATACTTGTTCCCAAAGTTTTGTACAAGGGGCATAATGGTCGCTTTTTCGTCTTTTTATTGGCTGCGATTTCCGTCATTGTGATTATTGATAATCAATACGACAGGGCCGTTGGGCTGCATCAGGCACTTGAAAAGGCTATCAACAAAAACGGCGGCTCAACTGTTTTGACTGCAGTAGATTTTGGCCTGATCATTATTAGCCTGATGGTAGCAGGTGTAAGTACTATAGCGGGTGTAAGCAATAAAATCAGGAATGATCAGTTTCAGGTTCAAAATGCAGAAAAGGAAAAAGTTACTGCTGAATTGTCTTTTCTGCGAACCCAAATTAATCCTCACTTCTTTTTTAATGTGTTGCATACTATTTATGCACTAACGGAGACAGATACTGTAAAGGCCCAGGAATCTATTTATACCCTTTCTCACATGATGCGCTATGTATTATATGATACAAAAAACGGCACCACAACGCTCGATAAAGAGGTCGCCTTTATTGAAGACTACGCCAGGCTGATGCAATTGAGATTAACGGAAAAGACGCAGGTTACCATTAAAAAAACCAGCATTTCTAAAAGTACACAAATAGCTCCCATGCTATTTTTACCATTTGTAGAAAATGCATTTAAGCATGGTATCAGCAGCGTACATCCCAGTAATATTGATATCGATATCTCCGAGGTAGGATCTGTTTTAAATTTAGAGGTTCGGAACTCAATTTTTTTAGAAAAAGCTGATCACATGGAGGAAAGTAATGGTATCGGGCTGACTAATACCCGGCGACGGCTGGATCTGCTTTACCCCGGTAAATATGAATTAAAAGCAGGAAATGACAAAACTCCCAACGAATTTATTGTTCGGTTAAAACTCGATCTCCAATGATAATTAACTGCATAGCTGTAGATGATGAGCCGATAGCTTTAAACCTGATCGCGTCTTACATTGCCCAAACTCCTTTTTTAAAGCTGGCTGCCAAATGTTTGAGTGCGGTAGAGGCCTTAAAGGTAATACATACAGAACCCGATATTCAGTTGATTTTTCTGGATATCAGAATGGCTGATTTAAGCGGCATGGAACTTGCCAAAATACTCGAAGCATCTATGAGAAGAAAAACCCTGAGGGTTATTTTTACCACCGCTTATGACCAGTACGCGCTGGAAAGCTATCAAGTAGAGGCGTTGGATTATCTTTTAAAACCATTTAATTTTGTCGATTTTTCAAGGGCTGCAGCAAAGGCTTTGGACTATTTTGATGGTCTGGAGCATGGAGGCGGTAATGTGGTTGTGCCGGTTAATAAAGTAGATCTGCCTCAAAATGACTATATCTATTTAAAAGTGGAATACCAGGTGGTTAAGATTAACCTGAATGATATTTTATATATTGAAGGGCTGAAGGACTATGTTAAAGTATATCTTGCCGATGAACCAAAGCCCATCCTTTCACTTAGCAGTTTGAAAACATTGGAAGAAAAGCTTCCCGCCGATAGGTTTCTGCGGTTACACCGCTCTTTTATTGTGTCTCTTAATCAAATTAAAGCGGTGACAAAAAACGCTGTACAGATCCGTGATACAACCATTTATGTTTCTGAACAATACAAAGAAATATTTTTAAAATTTCAGCGTAAATGGATTTAAACAAATAGGTACGTATGCTGAAGTGGCTGGCTTCCGGCTGTAGGCACCCTCCATATCATTTAACCACATAGGTATTATCCAAGGTGTTGGCATCCAAAATCTGCTGTTAAATATTTCATGGTAAGTATTTAGCACCATGACACATTTAACAGCAGATCACCCTGACTGTAAACCGGGAAATATTATACTTTTATAAAAGCCATTGCAAAGTTCAATGTTCCTTTTTTGTCAGGTTTTGCATTATCGCTTCAGCCACTTCAAAGAAAGTATCTAATTTTTCTTCGCTGATGCCGGTATTAGCCAATTCATTTACCTGTTTTATTTTTGTTTCGATAAACGGAATGGACACTAAGGCATGTGGAGATAAAGAGATATAGTGCTGACGCCTGTCGGCTGGGTTTGTTTTCACGATCAGCATCTTTCTTTGCTCCAATGAAAAAACAATACTCACCACCCTCGATTTATCAACATGCAATAATTCGGCTAATTTATTCTGTGTGATCGGCCCCTTTTGTTTGGCCAAAATCAGTAATACCTCAAAATGATGATTTATCTTAATAGAAGATAATTCTTTGGCGAGGTTCTTATTATATAAATAATTGATCAGTCTTAAATTTTCTGATATCAGCTGTGTGTGTTTCATCAGAGTAAATTGTTTTTTTTAATGGTGATGAAGCTATCATGAGCCGGTTTACTCATTCCGGTTTGTGAACTTTAGCTCATGATGGTTTCATAGATCGCTACACTATTTGTTATTATCCTTTGCTGTTTGCTTGTCATAGTTGTGTTTTTCATTCGCTTCAGCAATATCATATTCCAGTTCGGGGTCAATATTCTGAGCTTCTACTTTTCGGGCCTTTTCCATTAATTCTTCATGATGCTCCTGCAAATACGCCAGTTGTTTTTTTCCGTAAGAGAAACGGGTAAATAAAACAAAGAGCACCGGTACAATAAATATGGAAATGGTTGACGAGGCGATCATACCACCCAAAACGGTTACCCCTATGGTATTCCTTGATTCGGCGCCGGCGCCTGTTGCCAAAACGAGTGGTAACACCCCTAAAATGAAGGCTAAAGAGGTCATGATGATGGGACGCAAACGCAGGCGTACGGCTTCAAGTGTCGATTTGATCAGTTCCTCTCCGCGGTCGACCCTTATTTTGGCAAATTCAACAATCAGGATCGCGTTTTTTGCCGAAAGCCCAATCAAGGTGATCAATCCAATCTGTGCATATACGTTATTGGTGATCGTAGGCACAGCTGTAAGCGCCAGGATAGCGCCAAAAGCACTGATGGGAACCGCGAGCATGACTGAAAAAGGTACCGACCAGCTTTCGTACAACGCAGCCAGGAACAGGAATACAAAAACGATGGAAAAGAGGAAGATATACACCGTGGTTGAGCCCGCTTTGATCTCCTCATAGCTTAAGCCTGAAAATTCATAAGTATAGCCACGCGGTAATGTTTTTGCAGCCAATTCTTTTAATGCCTCAATAGCCTGCCCACTGCTATAGCCCGTAGGTATAGAACCATCAACTTCAGCCGAACGGAAGATATTAAAGTGCGTTATCAACGGAGCCGCCACTATAGGTTTGTAGCTGATCACCGTACTTAAAGGCAACATTTGTCCGGCAGAATTATGCACATAGTACTTGTTCATATTGGATATAAGCGCCCGGTAAGCGGTATCGGCTTGTACAACCACGTGGTAGGTACGGTTATATAAGGTGAAGTTATTGACAAACAAACTACCCATATAGGCTTGCATGGTTGAAAAAACATCCGAGATATTAATGCCCAACTTTTCACACTTTTCACGATCGACATTAAGCTCGTAGCTGGGCGTATGTGCCGAAAAATAGCTATAGGCGCCTGCAGTAGCGGGATTGGCCTTTGCCGCTGCCACAAACTTTTTAACCACTTTTTCAAAAGCATAAATATCGTCGGTGGTGTTGCCTTGTTCAATCTGCATGCTGAAGCCGGCTGCCTGACCTATACCCCTGATAGGCGGGGGTTGAGCCACAACCACATTGGCGTTCTTGATACCCGCTTTGGCAATTTTTTGTTTGATCACATTCATCAGTCCGGGCACCCTGGTATTCGGGGTGGTACGATCGTCCCAGGGGGTAAGCATACAGAACATGGATCCATTATTGGAGTTGGCACCGCCATTCAATATGTTAAAACCAGATATAGCCGTATAATGCAATATGCCAGGCGTTGAGGCTACTATTTTCATCAGTTTCTCCATCACATTAACTGATTGAATAGTTGATGATGCCTCGGGTAATTGGTAGGTTACATATAAACGTCCGCCATCTTCTGCCGGCACAAACCCGGATGGTTTAAGCCGGAACATGATATAAGTACCCGCGCAAATACACACCAGTATGATCACAATATACCGGGCCCCCTTAATACTGCGGTGAACACCATTGGTATACTTGAGGGTTGCTTTTTCAAACACATGGTTAAAGCGATCAAAAAACTTGGTAAGCCAGTTCGATTTTTCAGTTATCGGAGGAGTTGGTCTTAAAAGCAAGGTACAAAGCGCCGGTGTTAATGATAATGCAACAAAAGCCGAAAGCATAACCGATATAGCGATGGTAATGGCAAATTGCTGATACAAACGACCCACAATACCCGGAATAAAACCTACCGGTACAAACACCGATGCCAGGATCAATGCTATCGCGATCACCGGCGCCGCGATCTCTTTCATGGCCTGATAGGTAGCTTCCTTGGGCGACAAGCCCTTTTCATCTATATAATGCTGTACCGCCTCTACCACAATAATGGCATCATCAACCACAATACCAATGGCCAATACAAAGCCGAACATAGTTAATGTATTGATAGTGAACCCCAGTGGTATAAAAAATATAAAGGTTGCCAGGATGGATACCGGGATAGCCAGTATAGGGATCAGCGTTGAACGCCAGTTTTGAAGGAACAGGAATACCACAATGGCTACTAAAGCCAATGCTTTTACCAAAGTTCCTATCACCTCCTGCATAGATACCTTAATGATAGTTATCGATTCAAAGGGAACCACATAATCCACATCTTTTGGAAAGGATTTTTTTAGCTTAGCAAGCGCCGCGTAAACATTCTCGGCGGTTTGCAAGGCATTACTTCCCGGTGATTGATATACCTGTATGGTTGATGCCCGGTTTCCATCAACAAAGGCATTACTGGAGAAAGTGAACTTGCCCAGTTCAACCCTGGCCACATCTTTCAGGTAAACCAGTTGCCCGGTTCCGGGAATGCTCTTGACCACAATTTTTTCGTAGTCCGAAACTTTGCTGAGCATCCCATTTACCAAAATTCCTGTTTCAAAAGTTTGTGAGGATTGTTGTGGCGGAGCGCCGACTGAACCTGCGGCAACATACACATTCTGGGCATCCAGGGCGGCTGTTACGTCGGCAGGAGTTAAACTGTAGGAGGCCATTTTATCCGGGTTCATCCAGATCCGCATACTGAAATTATCAGTACGTGCACTAACATCGCCCACACCAGGAACACGGAGTATGGCATCCTGAATAAATGTATTGGTATAGTTATCCAGGAAGGTAATGTTGTGAGTTTTTTTAGGCGAGTAAATTGCCACCAACATCAATTGGTCGGGGTTACTGGCACGTACGGTTAGTCCCAGCTTACTTACCACAGAAGGTAATAAAGGTGCGGCAATGCCAACCCTGTTTTGAACGTTAAGCGCCGCGATATGTACGTTGGTGCCTATTTTAAAGGTAACCCGTATACCCATGCTGCCACTGTTGGTATTGGTGCTGGTCATGTATTCCATACCGGGTGTGCCGTTTACCTGCTCTTCGATAGGCGTAGCTAAATTTTGCTCAACTGTTTGAGCATCAGCGCCGGTATACGATCCGTTTACCGATACGCTTGGTGGCGATATATTGGGATATTGATCAACCGCCAGATTGAAAAGGCAGATCAGTCCCGCTATCATTAATACCAATGATATAACAATTGCGGTTACCGGCCTTTTTATAAATGTATTTGAAACCATCCTTATTAGCTTTTATGTAATTCACGGGATTTTTCAATCTCATATTCCAGTTCCGGATCAATATTCTGGGCTTCAACTTTTCTTGCTTTTTCCCGCAGGTTTTCTTTATGGGTTTGGAGGTATTCCAGTTTTTCTTTACCGTAGGAGAAGCGGGTTATCAGCACAAAAAGTACGGGGACAATAAAAATGGCAAGGGTTGAAGCCGCGATCATACCGCCTAAAACGGTAAAACCAATGGTTCTTCGTGCTACCGCGCCTGCACCTGTAGCCAATACCAATGGCAATACGCCCAAAACAAAGGCAAGGGAGGTCATGATGATAGGGCGTAAGCGCAGACTCACAGCTTCCAATGTTGATTTGATCAACTCTTCGCCCATATCCACCCTCACTTTGGCAAACTCCACAATCAGGATCGCGTTTTTAGCCGCGAGACCGATCAATGTAATGAGACCGATTTGAGCATATACGTTATTGGTTAAACTCGGCACGAGGATCAGGGCAAGGATTGCTCCCATAGCGCCTACAGGCACGGCCAGCAACACGGAAAAAGGAACCGACCAGCTTTCATACAATGCTGCCAGGAAAAGGAATACGAAGGTGATAGAAAAGAGGAATATATAAATGGTGGTTGAACCCGCCTTTATCTCCTCATAACTCAAACCCGAAAATTCGTATTCGTAACCCTGTGGTAAGACTCTTTTGGCCAACTCCTGCATGGCAGCAATGGCTTCGCCGCTACTATGCCCGGGAGCCGAAGATCCGTCGACCTCTGCAGTACGGAAGATGTTGAAATGCGATATCAGCGGTGGCGCGTCAACAGGCTTATAGCTGATGAGCGTACCCAGCGGTACCATATCGCCAGCCTGATTACGTACATAGTATTTGTCCATATTGCCTACCACTTTTCTAAAGGCGGTATCAGCCTGTACCACCACGTGAAATGTGCGGTTGTAGGTGGTAAAGTCATTGATATAAAGGCTACCCATATAGGCCTGAATCGTCGTAAACACATCAGCAACATTTACACCCAGCTTTTCACATTTTTCCCGGTCAACGGTTAAACTATAATTAGGGGTATGGGCAGTGTAAAAGCTGAAAGCTTTGCTGATGACCGGGTTTTTATTGGCCTCGGCAACAAAGTTTTTCACTACTTTTTCAAAATCCTGTAAGTTATCCGAAGTGTTACGCTGTTCTATCTGCAAACTAAAGCCTACGGTTGTGCCAATACCCGGAAGCGGAGATGGTTGAATTACTTCAACATTAGCATCTCTTATACCGGCATCAGCAATACGTTTTTGTAACTCGCCGATAATTCCTGGCACCTGTTCGCTGGATTTACTACGCTCGTCCCAGGGGGCAAGCTGGCAATAAATGGTACCGTTGTTGGAGTTACTGGCGTTGGTTACCACGTTGAGGCCTGATAGCGCTGCATAGTGGGCTACACCCGGCGTTGATCCGATAACTTTCATCAACTTCGACATCACATCAACGGACGCTGCGGTCGAAGATGCCGGGGGTAGCTGGAAGGTCACGTACAGGTTTCCATCATCTTCAGACGGAATAAAGCCCGATGGTTTATGCTGAAACATAAAATAAGTCCCAACACAAATACACACCAAAATGATCACCACAAAACGCGAGGCTTTGATACTCTTTCGCACACCTTCGGTATAACTGGCCGTTACCCGGTCAAACCAGCTGTTAAACTTAAAGAACCATTTATTAATGCCTTTTGCTTCTTTATCAATATGCGATGGCTTCAATAACAGGGTACACAGCGCCGGGGTTAAAGAAAGCGCTATAAATGCCGATATGATCACCGATATGGCGATGGTAATAGCGAATTGCTGATATAAACGACCCACAATGCCTGGGATAAAACCTACCGGAACAAACACCGCCGCCAATATCAACGCGATGGCTATTACCGGTGCCGAGATATCCTTCATGGCCTGGTAGGTAGCTTCTTTGGCCGACATACCATCATGATCAATATAATGCTGCACAGCTTCCACCACAATAATGGCATCATCCACCACAATACCAATCGCCAGTACAAACCCAAACATAGTTAAGGTATTGATCGTGAATCCTAAGGGTATAAAAAAGCAGAACGTACCAAAAATAGATACCGGGATAGCCAGTACCGGGATCAGGGTTGATCGCCAGTTTTGCAGGAATAGGAATACCACAACGGCAACCAATGCCAGGGTTTTTAATAACGTACCCACCACATCTTCCATAGAAACCTTAACCACGGTAACCGATTCAAAAGGTACCCTGTATTCCACATCCGATGGGAAGTTGGTTTTTAATTTAGCCAGGGCGGCATATACGCCATTGGCGGTTTCCAAGGCATTGCTACCTGGTGCCTGGTAAATCTGTAGGTAGGATGCTTTATGCCCATCGACAAAGGAGTTACTTGAAAAAGTAAATTTACCTAACTCAACCCGGGCAACATCTTTCAGATATACCAATTGGCCCGTTGCCGGCACTGTTTTTACGATAACTTTTTCAAATTCAGATACTTTACTTAACCGGCCGTTAACCAGGATACCCAACTCATAAGTCTGACTTGATGCCTGCGGTGGCACACCTGCCGTACCCGCTGCTACCTGCACGTTTTGGGCATTAAGGGCGTTGATCACGTCCTGCGGGGTTAAGCTGTAAGCAGCCATCTTATCTGGATTCATCCAGATACGCATACTGAAATCATCGGTAAACCGGTTGATACTGCCTACACCGGGTACGCGCAATAAAGCATCCTGTATAAAAATATTAGTGTAGTTATCCAGAAAGGTGATGTTATGCGTTCCTTTCGGCGCATAAATGGCTACCATCATCAGCATACTGGGGTTAACCGCACGCACGGTAAGGCCAAGACGACTTACAACGGCTGGTAAAAGTGGAGTAGCAATACTTACCCTGTTTTGAACATCAAGCGCGGCAACGTCAATGTCTGTTCCCATTTTAAAGGTGACATTCATGCTCATTTGCCCGTTATTGGTGTTATTACTTTGCATATATTCCATGCCTGGAGTTCCGTTTACCTGTTCTTCAATAGGGGTGGCCACGGTTTGTTCAACGGTTTGCGCATCGGCACCGGTAAACTGACCGTTCACCTGTACAATAGGCGGCGTAATGTCCGGATATTGGTCTATCGGTAAAAGCAGTATACTCACTGTACCGGTAATAATCAGTACAATAGATATAACTATAGCAGTTACAGGTCTTTTAATGAAGGTATTAGCAATCATACAATACTTTGTCTAAAAATTTCAGATTGTGTTTTTTGGCGATGCGATTAGCGTCCGCCCTTACCACCTGCTGATGGTGCAATCTTATTAGCAGTTGTGATCCGCGAGCCATCATGTAATAACTGCACACCATCAACCACAATCCGTTCACCACTGTTAATACCGCTTTTAATGATCATGTTAGGTCCAATAGTTTGACCAACCTGAACCTTTTTCTGCACGGCAACCAATTTCTTTACCTTTTTTATAGCAGAGTCGGCACCGGCTTTAGGATTATTCATCAGACTGTCTTTCGCGGTATACACAAAGTATTCGCCCATTTGCTCAACCACCGCTTTGCCGGGAACCAGCAACTGAGGACCTTTCTCTTGATTATGAACTCGCACCACGCAACTCATACCAACCCTAAGCATTCCTTTAGGATTTGGAAACACAAGCCTGATGGTAATAGAGCCTGTTTGCGAATTAACCGCGCGATCTATCACCGAAATTTTTCCGTTTACCGGATAAAGTGAATTATCGGCCAGTAAAATGGTGAAAAGGGAATCGGTAGTTTGGTGTTTGTTTTGTTGTAGCAGTTCAAAACGCGGAAGCTGTTTTTCATTGATCACAAAATCCACAGCCATTGGGTCATCAGTAGATATGGTATTCAACACCGTTGAACCGGCTGTAACTACATTACCCAGTTTTACCTGGCTAAAACCTATGGTGCCATCAAAAGGTGCATACACAGTGGCATAGTTTAAGTTTGTACGAGCCGTTTTTACCGCTTGATCAGCCGATTTTACCTGGCTCTGCGCGTTTTGCAGGGTAATTACCGCGTGATCATAAAGTTGTTTGGCAACTGCATTATATTTATTTAAATACTCATAACGATCGGCATCCTGTTGCGACTGTACCAAAGTACCTTCGGTCACCTTACGGTTTGCTACCGCGGCATCATAGCTGTCCTGGTATATGCGTCTGTCGATTTCGTATAGCTTCTGACCTTTTTTTACATGTGTGCCTTCTGTAAAAAATATGCCTGTTACAGCACCCTGCACCTGCGGAAGCAGGGTAACCTGGCTAAGCGCTGCGGTAGTTGAAGGATATTGATCATAATACAATACATGCTTCTCCTTAACCTTAAATAAGTTAACAGGAACTTCAGAATTAACGGGTGGTTGCTTTTTATTGCAAGCTGCCAGAATAATAAGGCTTATAAAAATGGCATTTAAAAATACTCTTTTCATTGAGTTTGTTTTTTATATTAATAAGTAATATCTCCCATTGCTTTTTCCAGGTCAATTTTGCTTGATAGCAGCTGGAACAGCGAATTGGTGTAATTTATTTCGGCGGTAATTAAGTTGGATTCGGCGGTGATCACGTTCAGGTAAGCCACAATACCTTGTTTATATTGAAGGTCGACCACAAAGTATACCCGTTTGGCCATGGCCACATTTTTCTGCTGAACATTAAAGTTGTAAAGGTTACTCCGGTAATTGGCCAATCCGGTGGCGTACTCTTTATGTAGCTGCAGTTTAAGATCTGCCTCATCCCAACCGATCAGCTGTTCCTGTAAATGTGATTTGTGCAAATTGTGGAGGCGGGCAAAACCGGTAAATATGGGTATGCTGACTGATAAACCCACCAATGAACTTGGATAGGCTTTGGATAAGAGATTCGGAAAATTATTGTTAGCGAATTGCGCGCTATAATTAAAAAATCCGGACACGGTAGGCAAAAACTGGTACCTGTAATAGCTGCTTAATTGAAGCTGCAGATCTTTCCGTGTTTTGATCTGTTGATACTCTATCCGTTTTTCATATTGTAATTGCCTGGTGGTATCAATCTGGATGTCATTCATCATTTGTACCGTATCGATACTTACATTAAAATCCTTATCCGGCTCATAACCCATCAACTGTTTCAAGTCCGCGTATTGAGGGACTATATTTTCGTTGGCCTGCTTAAGCTGGGCCCTGGAGTTATTGAGCGTAATAGTAGCCTGCAGATAATCTGTTTCGTCTACAATGCCACCCTTGTATTGATGATAAGTATCGCGAAGATTTTTACCCAGGCGGGTTGTGTCCTCTTTTAAAACGTTGATTTGCTGCAGCGTAAGTAATACATTGTAAAACGACTTACTTACTGCAGATACCAGGAATATTTTGGTGCTGTCGGTTACTTCCTGGGCCTGTTTAACCAGCAAAGGGGCAGTTTTAGCCGCATACAATAAATTAGGACTTACTATAGCTTGTGTAACAGCCAGTTCGGGAATAAATGTATTGGAGTAGCTCGAACGCACATTAGTGGTAGAGCCGGTACCTGTACCCGTACTGCCTGTGCTCGTACCACCAGTACCTACACCGGTTGATATATTGGCGTTGGATTGCTGTATATAATGGATCAAATTGCCGTTTGCATTGGCCTGGGGCAACCATGCCGATAAATTAATGGCGTTGGTTGTTTTGGCTATATCTACATTGATCAGCGATTTGTTCAGCGCTGGCTGATGGATCATAGCATAATCAATGCACTGTTTTAGTGTCATAAACTGATCACTGCCATTGCCCGAATTTGTAGCATTAGGCATAACAGGAAAGCCAACTTTATTGGTGTCCGGGATATTTTCCGGAACGGGGTACGATTTGGGTTTAGGTTTACCGTTTTGCGCATGAACGCTCAACGATAAAAATAAGATACCCGCGAGTACAACGAAAGGGGTGCGGTTTATATTAAACTGTATTTTATTCATTTCAAAACATGTTGTTTGTGTTTTTCAACACATCCGTATTTAGTTTTATCAGAAGATGTTTCGATCTATAATTTTTTCTACTTGTTTTTTGAGTAACAAATTTTAAAAACCAGATGAACGAGTTGAGATATGGCGCGTTATTTCCCAGAAAAACGGAAACACGGACGTATCAGGAATTGAAATTTCTATAGCTTAGAAGTTTCAATCAATTTATAGCAGGAAATAGCAGGAAATAGCAGGAGAGGGTCAGATTCTAAGCGTACACAAGCTCAGATAAGAGTTCGTTGATCGAATGCCTGGCTGACTTAAATAAGTGTCGCGCTTTTTAACTAAAGTCAGTGAGATAAGGCTGCCTAAAAAGAAAGATAAAATAAGTGCAAAAGTCTTATTGGGAGGAGTTATTAAAGCTTTGCGGTTATTTTCTATACCGCGTTGAAATAATATCCTTGCATTACCCGCGCTTTGATTTTTATGAAGAAGATCTATACTTGAAGACGACAGGGACTTGTTGATAGGGGTATAAAACTTAGGCATAGACGCGATATGGATCAAAGTAACAGCCTCGTATATCACTAAAAGTGATAAAACAATATATTGCCTTATGATTTGTTTCCGCGTTTTCACGACATAATTTTAACTGCTGTAAAAATACAGTTTTAACTATCAACTGTTTTGTAATTATTTAGATACAAGAAATAATACCTCAAATAAAATAAGTTCGGGATTTTAATAAGAAAGAGTTTATCAGACTAAATAAGGGCTAAATAACAGGAACAACAGGCTTTTTCTGTCCTTGTTATTTATTTGGTGATTCATGAACTTTTCATGAAGACGCTCTGAAGAAGGTCAGACGGTGATGTTTTGGGTGCTGCCTTTTGTCCGTTGGGATTTCCGGTGCCCGTCCAGGTAAAGGTAGCGTAGCCAAATGATGATGAATTAGAGCTTATTGTTAAATTACTTACAGCAGGGTTACAATATGGTGTATAGAAGTTATTATTAATTATTAATATGTAAAATAATTAATAATCCCCTATGATGCACGCCTGACAAGGTTTAAACGAGATGTTTTTTCTGCTTATTATCGAATAGTTTATCAGGATTTTTCGCAGTAATTGATTTTAAACGAAGTTGTTATGATATGCTCTACGAAAACGATTGCGCAAATAAAGTCACCATATTGTTACAATATTATCTTTTAGTTAAATAGTTTTGATATGATGTTACAAGGCTTACTGCCTGTACAATAACCAATTAACCAAGTGGAAGTCAGTACTCATTTGGAGCTTAAACCGCAATCAATACATTAATAATTATTTATTAAAATTAACGGAATTGAAAAAATAATACATTTCGCAGGGCATTGCCATGCTTGTACATTTCATATATATCCGCTATAACCTTATCACCAGGGCGGATATATGAACCTGAGTTTTACAGTTGAAAACCGCTGCAGCAAATCATCAACTTTTAACTATAACCAATTAACCATTTATCATTTAAAACCAGTATTATGAAAAAGAACTTTTTAAGATCGGGAGCAGCTATCATGCTTATCGGTCTCTCGCTTACCTCCTGCAAAAAGGAAGCGAATGCACCTTCAAACAATGTTGATGACAAACCAGTTGTAAACGGCCCAAACCTGGCGGTTGACGCGGTAAACAACACTTTTACAGCCAATTGGAATAACCGGACAAATGGGGCTACTTACACCCAGGCACAGGCCAACGCCGATTTGGGTAATACCAGCTCCTGGAATGATCGTGCTTACACCACCAACGGTAAGGATAACACCGTAGGCAGCCGTGTTACGCTGCTGCCCGGCCAGCTTTCTGGCGCGGGTGGTTTGGTAACCAATATCAGTATAGGTGCCGGTACCGCTTACGAAATGGATTACGATGTAAAATTCCACAGCCAGTTTAACTGGAGTCGTGGTGGTAAAGTGGGCTTTGGTTTCGGTATAGGCGAACACAATACCGGTGGGGATGCCGCCTGGGATGGTAACGGCGGAACTTTAAGGCTAATGTGGTATTCGCCCAATTCCAATCCAGGCCGGGTTTATTTTCAGCCATATCTTTATTATAAGGATATGAATGGCGGCCCGTCATCAGGTAACAACTTTGGCGATACGTTTGGTAAAACGTACCCCACCAGTGGCGCTTTGGTTAAAGGACAATGGTATCATGTGCACATGTATATTAAAAGTAATACAGGCAGCAGCACCAATGGCCACGCGCAGATCGTGATTGATGGCACTGTTGTACTTGATCAAGACATCCGGTGGACAACCAACGATTCCGAGCGGATGATTGACCAGTTAACTTGGCATACCTTCAGAGGAGGCAGTCAGGATTATTGGACAGCCACCACTACTGATTATATCTACTATGATAATCTTAGCGTACACCGCATAAGTACAAACTAAATTTAAACATCAGACCCTGTCCCGGTAGTTACCGGGGCAGGGTTATTTTTATAAAAAGAGAGTACTACCCCGGTTAGTTGCTCCCAGTTGTTGACAGTGATATCCAACCCCAGCATACCGGCTATCATGGTATAAATTTGAGCCGGGCTTTTACCGTTTTGACGCAGGTAGCGTACCGAAGTAGCTCCTGCTGATTTGGACAGTTTCTGGTTCAGTTCATCTGTAAGTAAAGGATGATGATAAAAAGTAATATTCTGAAATTCGTTTTTGCCAAGGGCCAGCGCCAGTTCATGCTGAGCCAGGGTTGACGACCAAAGATCCTGCCCGCGAATGATCAGATCGACCCCATAATGCATGTCATCTATTACCGAAGTAAGCTGATAGGCCGGAAATCCATCTTTTTTCCTGACCACAAAATTTTGCATCTCAACGGGTAAAACGGCGGTCACTGGTTGATCATTATAATCCCGAATGGTTAACTCACGATTATTATAAGTATGCAAACGCCATGCGGCATCTTTTGTATCCAGGGGAATTTTACGGTCAAAGCAAGTACAGGCTTCTTTTTCAAGCTGTTTACGTGAACAGGTACAGGCAAATAACAATCCATTATCCTTCAATTGTTCAATAGCCTTCGAATACAGCGTCAGCCGGTGCAGCTGCGAATAGTTATCCTTAAATTCTTCGGCATTACGCGGCCCTTCATCCCAGGGTATCTCTAAAAAATTCAGCGTGTCAAAAATGTCCTGTATATATGCTTGTTCTGCACGGGCCTGGTCCATATCATCTATTCTTAACAGTATTTTAGCCTCGTGTTGTTTCGCCAATGCCGCTGTAAGCGTAAATGACAATACATTCCCCAGATGTAAAAAACCACTTGGGGTGGGCGCTATGCGGGTTTTGTTAAAATGGATAGGCTGAGCCGACATTTATTTTATGAACTTTATGTACTAACTTCATCCAAAATAGTATAAAAAACCTGTTCCGGAAAGAAAATCCCTGTCCCTTATTATTTGTTGCAACTATTTACCTGAATATAACGTCTTCTAAAAAACAATCGAATTATGAAAAGAAAAATCTTTATCCTGTTTGTATCAGCTATAACCATGCTGACCTTAAATACCTTCGCCCAAAGTGGGCAAAGCAGGTCTGTTTCTGGCTTTAACAGTATTGAATCAGGCGGCCCTTTTAATGTACATGTTAAAATTACCGGCACCGAAAGCGTTAGGCTTGATATTGATGACGATGTAGTTAATGATGTTAAAACCGAAGTAGAAGGCGGTGTTTTAAAAATAGGTTTCCGCCATAATTTTTCGTTACGCAACCACAACATCAAGCGGGGCGATATTTATGTTACCGCCAAATCGCTTAGCGCCCTGGCCAACAGCGGATCGGGGAACCTTGATCTTGACGGGGTTTTAACCGGTCAAAATGTATCAGTTATCTTAAGCGGATCAGGTAACATGCGTGCCGCTGTAAAAGCATCCACACTGGAGTCGCGCATCAGTGGTTCTGGTGGTATTAACCTTAAAGGTAGTACCGATGCTGCTGAATTTCGTATCAGTGGTTCTGGCGAGATCAATGCTAAAGGTTTAACTACCGAAACGCTTACTGCTACCATTAGCGGTTCAGGCGGTATATCAGTAGTAGCTAATAAAACCGTCTCCGCACGTATTACCGGCTCAGGAGGAGTATCCTATTCCGGCAACGCTACCATAGCCGAAACCAGATACACAGGCTCGGGCAGGGTTAATCATGTGAATTAATCTCCCTTAATTTATAGAAACAGAAAGACCGTTAGCCTGGCGCTAACGGTTTTTCTGTTTTTGAATAAATCTGATAAGTTAACCGTATTCTCAGTGATGGGCAATTGTCCGTACCTCCACACTGTTACCTTCGCCCTGCAAAATAGGGCAGCCTTTTGCAAATTCAACAGCCTCATCAACAGTATCGGCCTTTACAATAATATAACCGCCAATGGTTTCCTTAATTTCGCCGAAAGGGCCGTTGGTCACCGTTTTATTGGCGTGTACAACCCGGGCATCGGCAAAGGGTAAACCGGTACCGTTTACAAATTTATTTTTGGCTGCAATGGTAGCTATCCAGTCCATGGTTTGTTTCATCCAGATTTGCATTTGCTCTGGTGAGGCCACTTTTTGACCATCTTCATGTCGGAAAATTAATGCGTACTCTTTCATTTTTTTAATTTTTAAAGGTTATCTGATCAATGAATTATACCACCATATCAAGCAGACTTTCATCAATTGGACATCCTTTCAGAAAAATTTAAAAATAAATTATGCGATGCAATGTACTGAACCGCTGTATGGTTCCGGGATACAATTTATTTAACCCTGCTCATCGGGAATTTTATAGCGAGTTGTTTCCCTTTGTATAAACCTGATATTTCGGCTGCCAAACTATCCCTGCCGATGAGGTTATAGCTGATCTTTTGCGGAAAATCATGTTCAGGGTTCTCAAAAATCAAACCGGTTGCTGATGATCCGGATAGGGTAAAGGTTACCGGTTTGCCCTCATTCTGGTTTTTAACAGCGGGGATATAATACAGGTTACCATGATGTTCCTCCAGTCGGATGTGCTCGGCAGATACGGTATCCTGGCCCCTTAACTGGTAACTTTTACCCAGGTAAGTGGAGTCGTCGAGTTTTTTCCAGCTCTCCATAGTTATGCCTTTTGCTGTTTTGTTTTGCCAGTTGCCTAATAACCAGGCAGCCTTTTTTATCTGCTGCTGTTTTTTGTGGCGATTTGCACCTGCTTGTGCCGAAACGATACCGGTTGTAATAACCCCTAAGCTGAGTAGCGAAAGTGTAAGTTTTAAAAAGCTATTCATAATTGCAGGTATTTAGATGGTGATAATTCAATTGTACTATAAAGATAATACCTTGCCGGATCATTTAATCGGCGAAAAATGTTTTTGTACCAGGTTAACTTGTTTAGCTTTTTGTGTTTTAAAGGGCTATATATTAGTATATTAGATTTTTGTTTACCCCGTTTCCTAAATCTTATATCACACTTGCCATGTACAACAATTACTATCTCCATAAAATTATTTTAGTAACCGGTGGCGGCTCGGGTATGGGCCGGGCATTATGCGAAAAGCTGGCCGAAATTGGCGCCACGGTGATCTGTACCGATATCAATACTCAAAATGCCGATGAAACCGTGGCCATGATAACGCGGAACGGAAAAAGCGCTGTGGCCCGTAAACTGGATGTTGCCCAATTACCCGATTTTGAAGAGGTGATAGGTGACATTGTCAAAGAACATGGCCGTATTGATATGATATTCAACAATGCGGGGATTGCTATAACCGGCGAATTGCGCGATATCAGCATCGATCAATGGAAAAAGGTACTGGACATCAACTTTTATGGTGTGCTCTATGGTTCGCAGGTGGCTTATCAGCATATGATAAAACAAGGCTCGGGCCACATTGTCAATACTTCTTCACTTGCCGGCGTGGTGGCCTATATCCCTTTAATTACGCCTTATAGCGTATCCAAACACGCGGTTGTAAACTATACCCGCTGCCTGCGACAGGAAGCAAAGCTGTTTAATATTAAAGCAAGCATCGTTTGCCCCGGATTGATCGACACGCCCATCATCGGTAGCTTGCCTGCAGTTAACGCCGATCCGAGCTGGAACCGGGATTCTATAAAACAATTTGAGCCCGGAATATCTGCGGAGGAAGCCGCCAATTATATTTTAAAGGGTGTGGCTCAAAATAAAGAAGTTATACTGTTTCCGCAGATGGCCCGTACCATTTTTCTTTTTGCACGCTATATAAAAACGGGCTACCTGAAAATGGCATTAAAAGAACTAAAAAGGTTCAGGAGTAATTACCGGTTTAATGATCATAGCTGATCACCCGGGTAATTTTCCACTCGTTGTTTTTGTATTGCCATACGTGTAAAAATTTCATGAGGCCAACTACTTCCTTGCCATTTTCGGTATGGGTAAATCTGTGCATGCCAACTTCAATGGCGCCAAAATCTTTGATGGGATAAACTTCCAGACTGCCTTTTACGAGCTCTCTTTTCATACCGGAATCCTTGTTTTGTGCAAACATTTTTTCAAAGTTGATCATGGTCTGGTCGTAATAGGTCAAACCGCCCAGGTCATGGTAAAACTCTACATTTTCCGCGAATACTTTTTTAAGCGCGGTCATATCATGGGCGTTGAAAGCGTCGAAACAAACACTGTCCATATGTAAAATGGTGTTGTACAACTGCTGGTCAAAATGTTTCTGGGTGGTTTGGGCCTGTGCATTATTGCCTAAACCTAAAAATGTACAGGATATTAAAAAGGCTATAGCTATCAGGAAACGGTATATCGGTGTTTTCATGGTTTTTATTTTACTGATGACGATTTGTAATCGTATACCGTTACAGAAAATCATTGATTGATGAGCAATTTCCGGAAAGCCGTGCTATCGCCCCTGAATATATTAAAATCAACTTTCTGATTGATGCCGTTAATGCGGGCTTTATCAGAGTGTTGCCAAAACTGCCAGTTGGTTTTGTTACTGATGTTTAACACCGGCTGGTAGTAATGTGCTATCCAAAGGGTATAATCGTCAAAGTAGCCTTGCAGGTAATCCTGGTAAAAACTGATGTTGGTATAAATAATGGGTTTAACCCCCGTTTTATTTTCTATCTGGTTTACAAACGATAGCAGCTGCTCGCGCATTTTGGCCGGTGGCGTTCTGTAAAGCTGCTCCACATCAACCACCATGGGCAGATCACCTTTTTCCATCTTTACGGTTTGCAGGAAGAACCTAGCCTGCCAGATCCCGCTTTTTTGCGGCAGAAAGTAATGATACGCCCCGCAAATGATCCCGGCTTTAGGCGCCTCGCGCCAGTTACGCTGAAAGTATGGATCGACACTTAAAACGCCCTCTGTAGCTTTGATAAAGGCAAAAGTGATGTGCACGTCATCATCATTCATGGCTTTTACCTTTTGCCAGTTTATTTTACCCTGGTACGATGATACATCGATGCCGTGGACGGTAAAACCAGCCGGGATACGCACATTGAAGTTTTTGTAGGTGCGGTAACGGGTATCCTGCCCTATATCAAGTACCCAGCGCCAGGTAGCGCTAAAGCTCCGCAAAACATAGCCATAATAAAAGGGCGAAAGCAGGATGAGTAACAGACCGACTATAGCTATTCGCCAGTATATAGTGGTTTTTTGCTCCTTTTTCTTTTGGGCCACGGTTTTTCTTTTAGCAGGAGCTTTTGTTTTCACCGGGACAAAGGGATTTGGGATTTCAGTAACTTTTTTTTCGGTAGGTGGCACGGTGCAAATTTACAAAAATGCCGGTATGCCCCGGTAATTCCGCTATAATATATTCAGCGGGTTATTTTTGATATGCGCTATTTTAAGCTGGAACATCTGGGCCATTTTTCCCGCGCGCCATTTGGCCTCATCCGCTTTTTCGCCCCGGAACAAGCTATCTACCGTGGCCGAGAATAAGTTAAGCCAGGCCTCAAAGTGCTGCTCATCCACCGGTAAGCGGGCATGGGGTGGAAAAGGCGCTCCGTTGTAGGTATATTGTTCCAGCAATACAGTTTGCCAAAAGGTATACATTTTTTCGAGATGTGGGAGCCAGTGCCCACCCAGGCGTTCGGTAAATATGGGAACCAGCAGGGCATCGGCAGCTACCCGGGTATAAAAAGTATCTACCAGTAGTTTGATATCATCCAGCGTGGCTATGTCGTGTTTGGGCTCCATGATTTATTGATTACAAAGGTGTGGTTTTGGATCGACAGATATTTAATGATGAAGTAATTTTTGACCGTTTCATTTTTTCTGATGTTAAAACCATCGTCTCCCCAAAAACTTTTTAAACCTTAAATTTTAACACTTTTCTGCTCAAAAACGGGGCAAAAGCCACTAAAAATCACTCGAAAAACCCTCATTTTAACACTTTTTAACAAATTTTAACACGATTTTGATGCGTTTTGAAAACTTTAAAAAGTATTAATTTATTGATAATCAAATTGTTGAATTAAAATAGGTCAGTTTTCGGCCTTGTTTTGTCCTTAACAAAACAGCCCGGTGCCCTTGATAAAGGGGCGCCGGGCTGCGGTTTTATACAATATACGAAAATTGGGGCGGAATAACAAATGGCAGATCTATTACTACTAATTGATACTATAAAAGAAGCTTCTTAATTCATCGGCAAAAACATCGGGTACTTCCAGGGCGGCAAAGTGTCCCCCTTCGTTCATTTTCTTGTAGCTGGTCACATTTACAAAACGCTCCGCCCATTCTTTGGGGAATTGCGCTTCCCTCGGGAATACCGATACACCCGCGGGCACATTACTTTTTTGTAATGGTTTGGCACCACTCCATTGTGCCATGGCATCCACTTTGTACATTTTAACGGAAGTGGCTATGGTTTGTGTAGTCCAGTAGATCATGATGTTGGTCAGCAATTCATCCCTGCCACCAAATGCTTTTTCCAGGATCTCTGGAGAAGCCCCTGCATTGCCGAAACTCAGCATCCAGGCGGCAAGCGCCGCGGGCGAGTCGTTCAGACCGTAAGCCAGCGATTGTGGTTTGGTGGATTGCACCATGGCATATGCGCCTTCGCTGTACCACCACTGCTGCACAAACTGTGCAAATTGCTTTTCGGCTTCGGTCATGGTATTGGGGTCTTCCTGTCCCATGGGATAACCAATATCGGTAAAATGCACGCCCGCCACCACATCAGGATATTTTGAGGCCAAGGCCTTGGTAACGCTCATGCCGACATCGCCCCCGGCCGCGTAAAATTTAGTATAACCCAGGTTTTCGGTCATCAATATTTTCCACAGATCGGCAACCGCTTCGCTGGTGATAGCGGTTTTTTCAGAGAAGCCGAAGCCTGGGATAGACGGAATAACCAGGTCGAAACTTTGATCGCCCTTGGTTAATAAGGGGATGATCTTGTGAAAGCGATAGTAACTATCCGGCCAGCCGTGGGTTAACAAAAGGGGCCTGGAATTTTTGCCTTCGCCCTTAATATATTGAAAATGGATTTTTACACCATTTACATCAGCCGTATATTGAGGGTACTTGTTCAGCTCAGTTTCCTGCTTGTGCCAGTCGTAATTATTGATCCAGTAATTTACCAGCTCTTTCAGATAAGTTTCGCTGGTGCCGAAGTTCCAGCCGGAACCTTCTGCTTCACCGGGCCAACGGGTGTTTTTTAAACGGGTTTTCAGGTCATCTAATACGGACTGAGGTACTGATACTTTAAATGATGTTGTGTTCTTCATTGTTGATATTTTGGGAGTTTGTGAATGGCAGATTGTTGCGCCCCAGATTAGCGACGCGAAAAGAAGAGTTTGAAATTTGCTCATAGTAGTTTATGGTTTTGTTTGAACAAAATATTTTCGCGAATCACCCTCGTTTGGGAATACGAGCTTGGGTATCTAAATGTAACAAACACGATACAAATAATTTAAAGAATAAGCTTTTGGGGAAAGTAGGGGAGAGTCAAGATATAAGAGTCAAGAGTCAAGACAAAATACACGCGTCATTGCGAGCTCATTGATATCAATAAAACCAAATACATCATTAATAATCCCCTGCATACTGAGCGAAAAATGCATGTCGCAGAGCGCTCAATTGCCGCTGAGGCTGTTACTTTGTCTTGATACAAAGTAACCAAAAATCAAGTCAGCAGAGAGGCTTATTTGCCGCACAGGGCTTTTGCCCCGCAAAGCGGTCAGAACCACGGGCTGCAATTATTTTGCTCTACTTCGTTCACACAATCCCGAGCTTCAGCAAAAACTTGCTATGCCCCTTGCAACCGCACAGGCCCCCCATTGTTCTGTCCGCTTTCACCCGAAGCTTATCTGCTGACGGGGAAGGAAAAATTTATAGTACAAAATTATGTTTGTCATGCTGAACGGTTGAAGCATCTATTGAGCGATAGACATGTTGAAGAAGATCCTTCGTTCCTCAGGATGACAAACTTTTTTAAACTGCGGTTTTTTGAAGCTCCTCTACTTCAGATATTGATCCAGATACCCGCTTTTTTTCAGGAAATCTGTGTAGTCTTTAATATTCAGGATATCATAGATAGCCTGTTTTTTATCCTTTGCCTTAGCATAATAATGAGCGGTGATCTGGTAACCCATCCAATAGCCCAGGTCATTGGGGCGGTCGTCTTTTTTTGAAGTTCCGTAAAGCCAGTCGTTACGCTCGGTACCATTCATCCTGGAAACAAACTCTTTGCAAAGCTGATCAGTATGGGCATTACCATAGTTGTTCGCAGCATCGTCGCCACGTGTTCCGGATATCAGTTCGCCTATAAAATCGGCGCTGCCTTCCACTATGCTTTGCTGCAACAGCGTAGGGTTTTCGCCAGTTAAGTTTTGTTGAAAGTGGATCAGTTCATGGGCTACAATC
This sequence comes from Mucilaginibacter sp. BGA-UO-ETr-C110, assembly GCF_059567985.1. Taxonomy (NCBI): domain Bacteria; kingdom Pseudomonadati; phylum Bacteroidota; class Sphingobacteriia; order Sphingobacteriales; family Sphingobacteriaceae; genus Mucilaginibacter; species Mucilaginibacter sp. BGA-UO-ETr-C110. The sequence goes on along the minus strand of NZ_JCAQPB010000002.1, from coordinate 3,357,784 downwards.
CCCGGCAGGCCATCAATATTGTTTTGCATTTCGGCACCAATAAATAAACCCTGGTCGCCGGAGGTTCCCCCCGAATTATAAGCTCCGATCACAAAATAAACCGGTGGGAATTTGGCCTGTGGATACAAATATTTCAAAGCATAAAATGTGCTCCGGCATTGCTTTTCTTTTTCTTTTATCCGCAGGGTGTTGGTTCTTACTTTTTCATAATCGGCCTGCCGCTTTTTAACCATTTTGTACAGGTTATCGGCGCTCCGGATGCGGTAGGGAGTAAAACCCTTTACGCCATCGCTGCCAATGTCGATATATTCTTTACCGAAAGTGTTTACGGAAGTGTCTTTTTTATAATGGTCAAAAGCTTTCCAGAAATTGTCGATATCGGCGGTTACAAATCGGGCGCTATCGGGCAAGCTGGAGAAACTGCTTTGGGCAAAGCCATGTGCATAAAAAGTGAGCAATAGAGCCGTAAGGATGATGAGTTTAAGGTGTTGACGCATGGTGAGATAATAGTTTTGTATGCAAGACGCAAGAGGAATAAAAAAGGTTGCATTTTTTTGGTCAAATTATTTTAGGTGGCGATGGTGAAGACTTAGCCCGGCACCGTTGCGCTCGCCAGATTATAAAAAATATGTCATTGCGAGCGCAGCGTGGCAATCTCCTGAGGACAGTCTGCGCTTTGTATGGCGTATACCCGCTCTTGGCCGCGGGAGGGCCAGTTACGTTTTTCGTTGTAGTTTGTTTTTTATAGGTACTCAAGATGGCTTCGCCGTATGTCGCCACAAAAGTAACCAAAAAGGCTGTCAGCAGAAATGCTTCTTTGCCGCACGGGGCCTCTGCCCTGCAAAACGGGCAGAGCCACGGGCTGCTAAACCTTACCTCCACTTCGTTCGCTCATTATCCCACGCTTCAGGTAAGGTTCGCTATGCCCCTGCAACCACACATGGCCACCATTGTTCTGCCCGCTTTCGCCCGAAGCTTATCTGCTGACGGGGAAGGAAAACGTACGTCATTGCGAGGAACGAAGCAATCTCTATGCTATACAGAGCCGATCTGCCTATCGGGGATTATTAATATTTTAATTGTTTTTTAAAGGTATTAATGAGCTCCCTCCGGTCGGTTGTCCACGCTGCGCTCGCAATGACGCGTGTATTAAAAGCGCGGGTCGGGTGATTCAACCCCTTCTTTTCTTTATGACTTTCCGCAGATAAAACAATATTTACCTTTGTAAGGTAAACTTACAAGTTTGCTTAATGAATCATGACAGAGCAAAAAGATATCCTGCTGGCTTCTGAGCTGCGTACCGTGGTAACACGGTTGATCAAAAAACTGCGTAAACAATCATCCACTGCCGATAAACTGTCGCTCACTGAGCGATCGATCATCGCGCTTTTGGATAAACATGTGGAATTGCTGCCCAATGAGCTGGCCGCGATGGAAAAGATCACCACACAAAGCATGTCGCAAATATTGAGCAAGCTGCAGCAGATGGAGCTGATCAAGAGGCGTATTTCTGAAACAGATAAACGCAAGGCCATCATCACACTGTCGGATCTTGGTCGTGACCTGTTGTACCAGGTGCGTAATGAGCGTAACGAGTGGCTCAATAAAGCCCTGGAGGCTACCTGCACCGCGGAAGAAAAAGCGTTGCTTAAACAGGCCATAGGCCCCCTAACCAAATTAGTTGATTTTGATTGATCAGACAAATCCTGTATTCTCTTTCCCGTTAGGAGGGTAAAGCAAATCACTAATTCAATAATTCACTAATTCAATCATTGCAAACGGATGAATATAAGCACATTTAATGCCTTTAAAAGCCGCAACTACAGGCTGTATTTTGCCGGACAGTCCATATCCTTAGTTGGTACCTGGATGCAGAAAACCGCTGTAAGCTGGGTTATTTACTCGCTTACCCACTCGGAATTTATGCTGGGGCTTACCCTGTTTGCCAGCTTGTTTCCATCGTTTTTATTCTCGTTCCTGGGTGGTGTAGTGGCCGATCGTTATAACCGTTACCGTTTATTGCTGCTTACACAGGCGGCATCCATGATACAGGCGCTGCTGCTTACCGCGCTGGTATTCTGGGGGCATTATGTGGTATGGGAGATCATCGCGCTGAGCGCTGTACTGGGTCTCATTAACGCCTTTGATGTGCCAGCCCGGCAATCACTGGTGTATGAGATGGTGGATAACAAAGCCGATTTGCCCAATGCCCTTGCTCTGAACTCTTCCATGGTTAACCTGTCCAGACTTATTGGTCCCGGTATAGCCGGACTGGTGCTGGAGAAATTTGGCGATACCATATGTTTCGGAGCCAATGCCTTCAGCTTTATAGCCGTAATAGGTTCCTTATTGATGATGCGCTTACCCAAAACGGAATCTAAAAAACACGATAAAAATATTTTCTCCGAGTTGAAGGAAGGTTTTGTTTATATCAGCAATACGCCGTCCATCAAATCCATCCTCATTATGCTGGCTGCTATCAGCTTACTGGTATTGCCCTTTAGTACACTGATACCGGTGTATGCCAAGGATATTTTTAAGGGTACGGCATCCACCTTTGGTGTTTTGGATAGTTTGATAGGCCTGGGCGCGTTCTCGGGTGCTATTTACCTGGCTTCGCTTAAACCCGGCCATAACCTCAAAAAGATATTGGCTGTTAATACGCTGATATTTGGCGGTGGACTGGTCATTTTTTCGCATATGCCCAGTTATCCGCTGGCCCTGCTGTTCGCAGCGGTTACCGGTTTCGGGATGATGTCGCAGATCACCATCAGTAATACGCTGATCCAAACTACGGTAGCGCCGGACATGCGCGGACGGGTGATCAGCTTTTATGCCATGGCATTTTTTGGAATGCAGCCGCTTGGCGGTTTGCTGGTAGGTTCCGTATCGCAATGGATAGGCACGGCCGATACCGTGATGCTGGAAGGTATAGTAGCCCTCATCATCGGGGTACTGCATTTTCGTTTCCTGCGCAAAACCCAACTCCAGAAGGATACCGTGCATACGCTGGAGCAACAGCCTATGAATACGCTTAGTTGAGATATCAGAATTAAGAGTTAAGAATCAAGATATAAGACAAGCCCCCGTTACCGCAAGCATCCCGCTTGTGGTATTTAAGACATCTTTTTAACCCCTATCCTGGCTGATAAAAGGTTACCGACCGTAAAGTTCGTGATGTTTATAAAGCTCATGATCGGGATTGGAGGATACCAATTCTTCTACCCATTCTTTCAGGTATTCGATAAAAGGGATGAGTTTCTGACCAGACTCTGTTAATGTATATTCCACTTTTGGCGGTACTTCGGTATAAACTTTCCGGTTAATGAGTTTGTCGTTTTCAAGCTCCCTTAAGGTCTGCGTAAGCATTTTGGGCGTGATCCCGGTAATTAATTTTTTTAACTGGCCATAGCGCGATACGCCATGCGTATGAATGCTGTACATAATGCGGCCTTTGTATTTTCCACCGATCCTTTGAAAGGCGAAATCCACACAGCAATCTGGTGTTGGTTTACTAAGTGTCATTTTGTGTTACTCAATTGCCTGATAATCATTATGGTATATTTTTGTTATGTAGGGTACCAAAAAGTGCGTACTTGATGTAAAGATATAAACAATTCAAATTTGTAGTGATAAATATTTTAATCATGAAAGCAATCGTATTAAACGGAACCGGTGACCCCGGAAATTTGACATTGGCAGAGATCCTGGTACCATCTATAAAAGAAAATGAAGTTTTAATTGAAACAAAAGCCATCAGCATTAACCCGGTGGATGCAGCGGTGACCCGGATGCCGGAACTCTTAAATTATGTTTACCAGATTAAAGGCAACGAAAAACAGATTGTATTAGGTTGGGACGTAGCGGGTGTGGTTACAGCAGCAGGTAGTGCTGTAACCCGCTTTAAAACCGGAGATGAGGTCTTCGGCATGGTTAAATTTCCGGGACAGGCTGACGGTTACGCCGAATATGTAGCCGCGCCAGAGGGAGACCTGGTGTTAAAACCCCGGAATACCAGCTTTAACGAAGCCGCCGGTGCTACGTTGGCCGCTTTAACCGCCTGGCAATCAATCGTAACAAACGGCGGCGTTAAAAAAGGTGATAAGGTAGTAGTCACGGGAGCCTCCGGCGGTGTAGGTCACTACGCTGTTCAAATTGCTAAGCATTTTGGTGCCTATGTTATCGCTGTGGCTTCTGCCACCAATAAAGATTTTGTACTGGGCCTGGGTGCCGACGAATTTATCGATTATAAAACCCAACCTTTCGAAGACCTTGTACAGGATGCCGACCTTGTGCATGATGCTGTCTGGAGCGATGATGTACGCCATGTGGAGCGCTCATTAAAAGCGATCAAACCAGGCGGGAAACTTTTAAGTCTTATAGTAGATTTTGATGAGGATATGCAGCAAAAATTAAAAGATAAAGGGGTAGCTGGTATGCGGGTGTTTACGCAGGCTAATCTGGATGATCTGCTGATGATAGCCAACCTGTTGGAAATTGGCGCTATCAAAACCTATGTGTCCGCTACATTTCCACTGGAGCAGACAGCTAAAGCACACGAACTGATCCAGACTAAAAACGCGGTAGGGAAAATTATTGTAACTGTTTAATTTAATAACGTTTCAAAGCAGGGCAGATCAATCATGGTTGCCCTGCTTTTTTTAAAGCTATAACCCTCGCTGCCACAAGCATCCCGCTTGCGGTATTTAATAGACTAATATACAGTTACCATCATGATGACCACAAGCGGGACGCTTGCGGTAGCGGGTGATGAAACCCCTTCCCGAGGGAAGGAATCGCACCGGCCGTCGTTTTTTTGATTCCTGTATAGGCGGGATCTTTAGAAATAGATTCTGTCAATCAATACCTTTTCCGTAATAACATCGCTAAAAAGTAACCAACCCTTAATCTACATTAAGGGTATTTCTTAAGCTTGTTTGTTGGTAGTTTCTTCTTTTGCTCCTCATCTTTGTGTTGTTATTAAAACAATGAACGGTAGAAAAATTAATGCGTATTATGAAAGCAGCAGTAACCCCTAAAGCAGGTAGCCCAGATATAATTGAAATACAGGAAAGACCAAAACCCGAAGTGAAACAAGACTGGATCTTGATCAGGATCAAAGCGTTTGGCATTAACAGGTCGGAGATATTTACCAGGCAGGGCCATTCGCCCAATGTAAAGTTCCCCAGGATACAGGGCATCGAGTGTGTAGGCGAGGTAGAGGAGGATGCTACCGGAACTTACAAAAAAGGACAGAAAGTAGCTGCGATCATGGGTGGCATGGGGCGTGATTTTGACGGGGGCTATGCCGAATATGCCGCGGTTCCGTTAGAAATTACTTTCCCTTTTGAAAGCGATCTGCCCTGGAATGTTTTGGGCGCTATACCAGAGATGTTCCAAACCGTATCCGGATCGCTTACCCAGGCTTTGGAAGTTCAAAAAGGAGAAACACTCTTAATTCGCGGCGGAACTTCATCTATCGGGATGCTGGCCTGTCAGCTGGCTAAACATTATGGACTAACGGTGATTGCCACCACCAGGAACCCTGATAAAGCACCGCATTTGAAAGCCAATGGAGCCGACTATGTTTTAATTGACGACGGTGAGGTTAGCAGCAAACTGAAAAACTTATTTCCCGAAGGTGTGGATAAAGTGCTCGAACTCATTGGTACAGTAACCCTCAAAGATTCACTGAAATGTATCCGGGAAAAGGGTACGGTTTGTATGACCGGGATATTAGGTAATGAGTGGACAATGAAAGAGTTTACCCCGATGGGCGATATCCCTTCTTTAGGCCGGTTAACGATTTATGGTGGAGATGCAGGCAATTTAAATAAAGATCTGCTGCAGGATTTTATCAATACCGTGGCTAAAGGAGAGATCAATTTAAACATTGATAAAGTATTTAAACTGGATGAGATCGTAGCGGCTCATACCTATATGGAAAGTAACCAGGCTAAGGGGAAAATAATAGTGGAAATATAAACCCATACGGGAGCGAAGAGGGGGGCGGCCCAGCCAATTAATTTTTTATATTTATCATACAAAGTTTAACCCCTTAAAAAATGATAAACGGTAAAAAAAATTGGTATCAAAGGCATACAGACTCGCTTGCCTTCGGTCAGCGCCTGGCTGATTCTGTGGCAACCGGCATGGGTTCATGGCGATTCATCATCATTCAAACCATTATTGTTGCTGTGTGGATGTTGCTCAATGTTGTGGCTATTATCGGCCACTGGGATCCGTATCCCTACATTTTATTAAATCTATTATTCTCCACCCAGGCAGCCTATGCCGCGCCGATTATCATGATGGCCCAAAACCGTCAGAATGAACGCGACCGCGCCCAGGCCAATGAGGATTTCCATACCAACGTGGAAGCCAAAAAAGAAATTGAAGAATTACAACTGCGTCTAAACGCCATCGAAACAGATAAGCTCGATAAAATTCTGGCCTTGCTCGAAAAAATGGATAAAAATAATTGATCAGCTCTTTCACTCTTTAAATAAAAAACCTATGTCTGATGTTGTTTTTAACAAACTAAAAAAAATGCTTGATAAAATATTAGGTATTGAGGACGGCAGAATAGTACTAACTCCTGCCACCCGATTTGATGATTTGGTAATGGATAGCTATGAAACCAGGGAGATTGTGGTACAGATTGAGATAGATTTTGATATCAGCATTCCGGATGAGGAACTGGCGAAGTTCATTACAGTTAATGATATGGTTGCTTATCTGGATAAGAAATTAGCCAAATAGCTTAAGTTAGCCTGGTACATTTCATCCTAAGGCCGAACCGCCCAGGCCAGGCCGTCGGCCCCGCGTATATCAATATGGCCGGTTACGGTTAAGGTCTTGAGATCTATCACGGCTACATAATTATCGCCGGTGCAGCCAATAAAGGCGCGTGATCCGTCACCATCTACCAGGATGCCTGCAGCGCCATGGCCGGTATTCACACGCTTTAATTCCTGGTGCGATGCCGCGTCATAAATGAACAGATCGCCGGTCCTGAGGCTGGTGATCAGCACACGCTTGCCATCGGGTGTAAACTGGAGCCGGTTTGCACCTACTGCCTTTGCATCGATATTGCCGGTTGATTTTTTGGTAGTCAAATCGATGATAGAAATGATTCCGTCGGTGGCACCCGCGGTCCATAATTCACGGCCATCGGGCGATACATCAAAGCCCTCCGATCCTTTAGCCACCGGGATAACGGTTTGCACCCATTCATGATAAGCCGGAAGTGTAGAGCTATCCTCCAGAATGCTCACTGTTGCCGCATTAACGTTGGTAGTATAAACCTTTTTCCCATTGTTGGTTACATAGATCATGTGGGTCCGGTCCTCTCCGGTTCCCATGGCCCAATCGAATTTAGCGGTTGCCGGATCGTAGCTGCCAACCGCTTTGGAGCCCTCTGCCGAAAACCACACCTTGCCGTTGGCAAAAGCTAAGCCATGCGGCCCCATCAGCGGCCTGGTATCCAGAGGGGGGAGTGGTTTTTGCGCCACCAGGTCGATCACACTAAGTTCATGAAAACTCCCGCCACCATAGATCGAAACATAGGCCGTTTTTCCGTCTGCTGAAGCGATAACCTCATGCGGATCGGAACCCACCGGGAGGCGCGCGATAACTTTCAGGCTAACCGGGTCAATGATGGCCAAAATATGATCGCCTTTGGAAAGCGCGAGCAGGGAACGTGCAGGGGTTGATTGCGCGGCACATCCGGTTACAGTAAAAACTAAGGGTATGCATAAAAAGCTTACGGCCAATAATTTGACCAGGCTGAATTTTACGATTTTAAAGATGGGGTTGTACGCTGCTTTGTTCATAGGGTTTACAGATTGAAGAAACAGGTAATAATTTGTTGATCTTGTATTTATCGGAAAGTTACCATTAATTATATGATTTTTAACGCTGGCTACCTTGCAGTTGCCGAAACGATAGTGATGCTTTTAGTATATTAGATGCCTGATTAGTATCGCTTTTATGGATAAAGAAGCACTCACCACATTTCTCCTGAACAGCAACCTGGTTTCCTTATCCTCGGCCCAGGAAATTGTTGGGCAATTTAGCCACAAAGTCATTCTTAAAAATCAGTTTCAACTAGAGGCCGGGAAAATATGCGACCAATACCTGTTTCTTGAAAAAGGTTATATGCGCACATTTGCACATGATACCGAAGGCAATGAGGTTACTACCGGTTTTTGTTCGCCTGGCCAGATCATATTGGAGGTGTCGTCTTTTTTTAACCGTACCCGGTCAAAAGAAAATATCCAGGCATTAACGGATTGCGAGGGCTGGTATATCACCTATGAACAGCTCAATCAACTTTTTCATGCCCTGCCGGAGTTTCGGGAATTTGGCAGATGGACACTGGTGAAAGGGTTTTCTCAGTTGAAAAACCGGATGTTGTTGATGATCACCGAAACAGCCGAAGAGCGTTACGCGCATCTGTTAAAAACCAATCCCGAGATATTTCAACAAGCGCCTTTAAAAAATATAGCCTCATACCTGGGCATTACCGATACATCGCTAAGCAGGATCCGGAAGGAATTTTCGAAGAAATAGTAAACGGTTCATTTCTTGTCAATTGGCAAGATGCGATTGCTGAAGGCTAAAAGTAATTAATACAATCCCCGCTACCGACAGACATCCCGGTAGCGGGGAGTATCTTCAGGATGCTTAGTTAACCGGCACAACGAGCGGCTTTCCTTTTTCAACCACGTAGGTGGCGAGCTCCCTGGCTATGCTTGTGCCAACATTTTTGGCCGAATGAACTGTACCGGCTGGTATAAACAGCACGTCACCGGTTTTAAGTGTCACCGCTGGTTTGTCGGCTACCTGATACTCCAGTAAACCTTCCAGTACATAAATGATCTCTTCGCCAGGGTGCTTATGTTTAACGGCCAGGGCTCCCGGTTCAAAGTCGATTCGTGCCTGTACCGTCTCGTATCCGGCGATGCTGAGATCATGACGTTGCAGGTCGTTACGTTTAACACCCTGCTGCTGCGCTGAGGCGGAGGTTGAGATAGTTAATAAGGTCAGTGCAACTATAATAATGATGCCGGCAAGGATGTCTTTTTTCTTTTCCATGGTTTGAGTTATTGTTTTATGATACTAAGTTGTGCTTAATAGCGCCTCCATTCAACTGCTAAATAGGGTAAATAGACAATAGGGGAGCCGAAATGGGCATACTTAGCCCTGAAAGTTTTCCGCGTTCATAAAATAAAGCCCTTGTTACCCGTATGTTATCTTTTTGCAATTAATTGCAATATTTTGCATAATAATGCAATTTGTTAAATTTTATTGCATATTATTGCAATGTAAAATTCAAACACCTTTTAAAATTTGCATGATGAGCGATCTTAGAAAAGCCAGAATAGCCAATTCCTTAATGTTTTTAGTTTGTGGTTTGGGTGTAGCCAGCTGGGCACCGCTGGTGCCCCTGGCCAAAACAAGGCTCGGTCTGGATAATGGCAGTCTTGGCCTTTTATTATTGTTTTTTGGTGTTGGCGCCATGATCACTATGCCGCTTACCGGTAAGCTGGTTACCTGGTTCGGTAGTAAAAGGGTTATTGTGGTTTCGGGGACTTTGATCGCGGCCATATTGCCTTTGTTGCTGATCCTGGATCATACCTATCAGATGAGTATATGCCTGCTCATCTTCGGGGCATCCACCGGGGGTATTAATGTGGCCATGAACGCGCAGGCTATCAAAGTGCAACGATCGTATGGCAAACATATCATGTCATCCTTTCATGGCTTATACAGTATAGGTGGTTTGGTAGGTTCCCTGGGCTTTGGATTGTTGCTCAAAGCCGGGCTGGACGCCATGTCAACCATTATTTTTATATCCGTTTTGCTGGTGCTGATCACGTATTCACAATTCTCCCGTTTAATGAGCGATGACGCTGTGGAAACACCTGAGAAAACCAATAAAGGTTTTACACTGCCTTCGGCCGCCTTGCTAATATTGGGTGCTATCTGTTTTATATCAGCCCTGGCCGAGGGGGCCATGTTGGATTGGAGCGCCGTTTTTTTAACTGCTAACCGGCATTTAAGTATCGAATTTGCAGGCGTAGGCTACGCCATGTTCTCCGTGTCAATGGCTATTATGCGTTTAACGGGCGACAGTGTTATAGCCGCCGTAGGAAGACTAAAAGTGGTGATATGGGGCAGCATCATCGCTTCGGCAGGATTGATCATCGCTGTTTGTTTCCCGTACGTGAGTTTGGCCCTGGTGGGTTTCCTGATGGTGGGCCTGGGTTGTGCCAATATCATCCCCATTCTGTTTTCAACGGCGGGTAATATGCCAGGGCTTGCGCCGGCTTATGCACTCCCGGTGGTTACTTCTATGGCTTATGCCGGTATCCTGGCTGGTCCGGCGCTTATCGGTTTTATAGCGCAATTGCTCACACTGCCGCTGGCACTGGGTGTTATCGGGATATGTATTTTATTTGCCGGGCTGATCTTTAAAATAAACGACGGCAGGAATAAGGCTGTTCCAGTTTCAGAAGGAGTTGAAGAAATGGCCTATAAAAACTAAAAAGCGTATATTTATATATCATAAATAAACCAAATGGATACTCAAGCCATAGCACTCGACTGGATAGATGCCTGGAATAAACGGGACATTGACCGGATCATGACGCACTACACAGACGATATTGTATTTTACTCGCTCACGGTTATTAAAAGGTGGAATATTGCCGATGGTAAGATCATCGGGAAAGAAAACTTAAGGGCACATTTTTTAAAAGGACTGGAGCTGGCCCCCAACCTGTATTTTGAGTTTATTGATATGCTGAGTGGGACGGATGGCATCACCATTATTTACAAACGGGAAACCGGAGCGCTGGTGGCTGATGTAGCTGTTTTGGACGAAAATGGAAAGGCCACGCTGGTAAAAGCTTACTACGGACAGGCGAGGTAAATATCCGATCTGCAAAATGCCTGATACTTATATCACCTTCTCATAAAAATTCTCCACTTGCTGCATGGATTGCTTTTGATATTGCAGCGGCGAGCAGCCGGCAAACTCTTTGAACGAGCGTATAAAGTGCGACTGATCGGCATAGTCGTTTTCATAGGCCAGGTCGGTAAGGCGGTCGTGCTGGCCAAGGCGGATTTGGTTGAGCACTGCCTGGAACCGGGAGATCCTGGAGTATAATTTGGGTGATATACCTACATATTGCTTAAACCTGCGTTCAAAACTACGCTCCGAAAGTTGCAGATAATCCTGCAACTCCTTAAGTGAGATATTTCCTTTTGATTGAACAATACGGGTTATGGCAAACTGCATGGTCTCATCTTCATACCGGGTATTTTTTTGGAGCTTAAAAAACAGGTAGGCGGATAATACCTCTATGCGGTCGGTCAGTGATTCGGTCTCCAATAGCTGCTCTGATAGCAAAAAGCCGTCTTTACGGGCTATCAGGTCAAGGCAGGTGCAATCGTCGGTAAGTTCATAGGCATCAAACCCGAATATGGCTTTGATGGCGTTGGGGAAAAAACAAACACCAATGGTACTGAAAACGGCGCCAAACTGAATATCGGCATGGCGGGTTGATTGCCCGTAGATAAAAATATGGGGTAGTTTTTTATCAAACTGGTACATAGGCCCCTTATCGGGCGACTGAAAGATCAGGCCCGGGCAGCCCTCGGCCATGGTTCTGAAGGAACGGGTAAACACAGCCGAATCGTCGCTTTCCAGTGTCCAGAAAAAGCGGATATGGTTTTTTAGATAGTCAGGCGGTGATAACTGACGGTAATTCATTATGGTTTCAAGCAGGTGATATACAAATATAAGTATATTATTAATCAGATATTTATGCGAAAATCTTCTTTTTTGTGGAGGAATAGACGGAGGGTAAGAATCAAACGTGCGGTATCGACTCACCACCCCCTCTATGCGCCTGTGTTCTCTCCACGCGTCATTGCGAGGTACGAAGCAATCCCCTTTATGCAGGGCGAATAATGCAAGTCGTAGAGCGCTCAATTGCCGCTAAGGCTGTTACTTTTCCTTGATGAAAAGTAACCAAGACCGAGCGTAGCGAGATAATGAGCACCAATAAAAAAACAAACAACAGCGAATAAATCAAGTCAGCAGAAATGCTTCTTTGCCGCACGAGGCCTTTACCCTGCAAACCGGACAGAACCACGGGCTGCTAAACCTTACCTCTACTTCGTTCGCTCCATTCTCGGCTTCGGCAAGGTTTGCTAATGCCCTTACAGCCGCACTTGGCCACCATTGTTCTGCCCGCTTTCGTCCGAAGCTTATCTGCTGACAGGGAAGGAAAAGGCCTGTCAGTCTGAGCTTGTCGAAGACTCGAGCGCATAGGCCTTGCCCACCATGCTTCGACGAATCTCAGCATGACAACCCTATAAAAAGCCTGTGGTTTGTGCGATTCCTTCCCTCGGGAAGGGGAGGAAGGGGTTTAATGAATTGACTTCTTAACGAGCTGGGCGCATAAACCCCTCCCATCCACAACACCATCCAACCGCACCCCTCCCGTGGGGAGGGAACTGGAAAACATGTGGCCTTAATTAAAAAAAACGCCCTCCGGAAAACCGGAAAGGCGCTTTTAGTTTTAGTTTAGTTAATGTTACAAAGTTGCCATATCAATTACAAAGCGGTAACGCACGTCGCCTTTCAGCATACGCTCGTATGATTTGGTGATGTCCTTGATATCTATCAGTTCAATATCTGAAACAATATTGTGTTCGGCACAAAAATCAAGCATTTCCTGAGTTTCGGGGATGCCACCGATACCGGAACCAGCCATACTTTTACGACCAGCCAGTAAGGAGAATGGTTGAATGGAATAAGGTTCTGATGGTACACCTACACCAATCAGCGTGCCGTTTGTTCTTAATAACGACAGGTACAGGTTCATGTCATGCTCAGCCGAAACGGTATCCAGAATAAAATCAAAAGAGCCTTTAACGGCTTTTAACTGCGCAGGATCAGAGGTCACTACAAAATGATGCGCGCCTAATGCTTTGGCCTCAACTTCTTTTGAAGGTGATGTACTTAAAACAGTTACTTCGGCACCAAAGGCAGCGCCAAATTTAACCCCCATGTGGCCTAAACCACCTAAGCCTAATACAGCTAATTTGTGACCTTTGCCCACTTTCCAGTGGCGTAATGGCGAGTAGGTAGTAATACCGGCGCAAAGTAACGGAGCTGTCGCGGCAAGCGGCAATTTGTCTGACACATGCAGTACAAATTCTTCACGAACCACAATGGTATTAGAGTAACCACCATAGGTAGGTACACCGCTTCTGTCGTTACCGTTATAAGTTGGGGTATTGCCTTCTAAACAGTATTGTTCCAGGCCATCTTTACAGTTTTCGCAAACCTGGCAGGAGTCAACCATACAGCCAACGCCGGCCAGTTCATCTACTTTGAATTTTTTAACATGATCACCTACTTTAACAATTTTGCCCACAATTTCGTGGCCCGGTACCATCGGGAATATCCCCGGGAACCAATCGTTTTTAATCTGGTGAAGATCGGAGTGGCATACACCACAGAAAAGTATTTCTATCTGAACATCATGAGGGCCAACCTCACGGCGTTCAAAACCCCATGGCGCCAGGTCAGTTTCTGGCGTTTGAGCGGCATACGCTTTTGCTTGTATCATAATAAATGTTGATTTTATGTTTTCGTTAAAGCAAAGTTATAATGGACGGCTTGAACAGCTGTTAAACGTTTCAAAGTAATAATTATACTTTTCAAAGAGTTTTACGCAGGGACATTGGTGTAAGGCCGGCGTGTTTCTTGAAAAAGTTATTAAAGTACGATGCATAATCAAAACCCAGGCTGCGGGCTATTTGGGCAACGCTCCAGTTGGTGTGCGTTAATAATGATTTGGCTTCGTTCAATATCCTGTCATTAATATGCGCCGTAGTTGATTTTCCGGTGATCTCGCGTACGGCGGCATTCAGGTGGTTTACGTGCACGGCCAGCTTATCGGCGTAGTCGCTGGCTTTTTTGAGTACCAGCGTATACTGCGGCGAATCAACCGGAAACTGTTTCTCCAGCAATTTCAAAAACAACTGCGCAATGCGCGAGGCCGCGTTTTGCGGGTTATAAAAAGCCACAGCTGGTTGCATTTTAATAGCCTCATGTATAATGAGGTTCAGTTGGTTACGGATCAGCTCGTATTTGTAGATATATTCGGTTTCAGACTCCTGCAACATCCGCTTAAACACACTGCCTATATAGCTTGCCTGTTCGTCGGTTAAAAAATAAACCGGGTCGCCGCCCGCCTTAAACAGGTTTGATTCTTCGAGGCTTTCCATGCGGTTGCCGTTTTGCAGAAACTCGTTGGTAAATACACAGAAATAGCTATCGGGGCCTACATGATCGCCCTCCCAGGAGTAAGGAACCATTGGATTGGTGAACACCAGCGCGGGTTTATCAATTTCAATACCCCGGTTGGCATACATCAGCTGACTTTTGCCATGCAGGGTTAACGTGATCTTATAAAAATCACGGCGATTAAAAGAAGCAAGGTTGCAATACCCCTCGTAGCTGGGTGCAACCCTGAACTGCCCGGGTTCGTTGCTTAAATTTTCCAGGTATTCGTTAGTGATCGCTTTTTTTACACCGATGGCTTCCATGCCCAAAGTTAAACATTTCAAAGAAAAATGTTACTGAGGTATAGATGCCGGGATACTAAAGCGCCTTTTATAACAAATACTTTACTTAAAGTATGATAAACCGGCTATTGGTTTTGCAGTTCGCGCACTTCGGCATAGCCACCGAATTCATAAATGGGGCAGGAGGCTGCTATTTGCGTGGCCTCATCAATGCTATCCGCTTTAATTAGCAGATAACCGCCTACTATCTCGGTACCCACCCGGTGAATATCTGTTACGATGCTGCCGTTTTCTTTGATGATGCGGCCTTCCAGGGTTAATCCGCTTCCGCCGGCCAGTTTGCCTGCTGAGCCCCATTGGTTAAACCAGGCGGCCCAGTTTTCCTGATGCTTTTTGATTGCTTCGACCGGATGTTCATCAACGCGGCCATCCGGTTCGCGGAACAGTACAATATAATTTTTCATGATGGATTTTATTTTTACAATTATAAAATGATCAGGAATAATGACATAAAACAAACCATCAAATGACATTTTTCTGACTTTTTATCCCATCGGGTTAAAAGATTATTTTTCAAAACACTTGCATCTCTTGTATCACATCTGTTACATTTAGGAAAATTATAAACCAAAATGCAAAAACACATCCTGATTGTTTATCTATTGGTTGCCTGTAGTGTGGCGGGTATCCTGTTCACGTCCTTTATTAAAAACAGATATTTTAAAAAGGGCTAATCTAAAACCTGCAAATGTGCATGCCACCACACATGCACATTTGCACAAAACTTCTTCTGCTGTTTGTGATCTCCCTCCCGTTTGTATAAAGTATTAGTTTTTAGCTAAATACTAAGTCTTGCTGTTATTCAGATTTACAGTTTATAACGTATCCGTAAAAAAAATATCTCAAAAAAATTGCGTAGTTAAATAACTACATATATATTTGTAGTCAAATGACTACGCAATGAATTTAAGACGAGACGTATTTCAGGCCATAGCCGACCCGACACGAAGGGCCATACTGTTGCTGGTTGCATCACAAGCCTTAACAGCCGGAGCCATAGCCTCCAATTTTGATACCGCCAGACCAACAGTATCCAAACACTTACAAATACTTACCGAGTGCGAATTATTGGAGCAAAAACAAAACGGCAGGGAAATTTACTATCACATTAACGCGCAAAAAATGAAAGATGTAGCAGACTTTATTGAACCATTCCGCCAGATGTGGGATGACAGATTTAACAAACTGGAAGCCATAATGAAAAACTATCAATCCAAAAAATAAAACACGATGGAACTAAAAACAAAGATCCATGCCGAAAACGGCCAGCATGATTTAGTGATCACCCGAGAATTTGATTTACCATTGGAATTACTTTTTAAAGCCTATGAGGAGCCTGAGCTTGTGGAGCAATGGATGGGAACTAAAGTGCTGAAACTGGAC
The DNA here is from genome assembly GCF_059567985.1 of Mucilaginibacter sp. BGA-UO-ETr-C110. NCBI lineage: Bacteria > Pseudomonadati > Bacteroidota > Sphingobacteriia > Sphingobacteriales > Sphingobacteriaceae > Mucilaginibacter > Mucilaginibacter sp. BGA-UO-ETr-C110. The sequence goes on along the minus strand of NZ_JCAQPB010000002.1, from coordinate 3,341,728 downwards.
AATAAAAAGCACGGCGGTTATCAATTTGAAACATCTGATGCCAAGGGAAACGTGGTTTTTAAAGCCAATGGGACAATTCATGAGTTTGTTCCGAACCAGAAGATCACCCGGACGTTTGAAATGGAGAATGCACCTTTTGACGTTCAGTTAGAGTTCCTGGAATTTGAGCAACTCAGCGGCGACACCAGTAAACTCACTATGTATGTTGTATACAGGTCAGTAGCCCTGCGTGATCAGATGCTACAATTACCTTTTGCCCAGGGCATCAATATGGCGCATAACCGCTTGCAAAACATTGTAAACCAATTAAAAAAATAAAAAAATGGAAAAGAAAAAACTGATTTGGTATTGGATAATTACGGTAATATTATCCTTTTGTATTTTTTCGGGTGGATTAGCACAGGCTGTACAGGCAGAAGGGGTGGTGAAGGGTTTTAAGCCTCTGGGATATCCTACTTACTTTATTTCGATTATAGGTGTTTGGAAAATGTTAGGTATAATAGCGATATTAATTCCCGGATTTAAATTGCTAAAGGAATGGGCATACGCGGGTATATTTTTTGTGATGAGTGGTGCCGTAATTTCGCATATTGCCAGTAATGATATCTCCGCGCAAATAATTGCTCCATTAATATTGGCTGTTTTTGCTGTTTTATCCTGGTATTTAAGACCTGCGGATAGAAAGATCATTTCGGTTAATTAATAAATGAATAGCACGAACCCTAAGGTTCATGTATATTTAAATAATACACCTGCCCAACAGGGGTAATAAACCTATAAAACAATATGAAGAGCAATAAAAAGCAATTGTCATCAGAACAGTGTGACGAATTGATCAACACATTGAAAAGCCGTTTTGAAAAAAATATGAACCGCCATAAAGGTATGGAATGGGCTAAAGTACAGGCAAGGCTGGAGACTGATGCCGAAAAACTATGGGTGCTTGATGAAATGGAAATAACCGGCGGTGAACCGGATGTTGTTGGGCATGATAAAAAAACAGGCGAGTACATTTTTTATGATTGTTCGGCAGAAAGCCCTAAGGGCCGACGGAGTATTTGTTACGATCATGAAGCGCTGGAGGCCCGTAAAGAACATAAACCCGAAAACAGCGCTGTGGAGATGGCGCGTGACATGGGCATTGAATTGTTGACGGAAGAACAATACCGAGAGCTGCAACAATTGGGAAAGTTTGATACCAAGACATCCAGCTGGGTAAAAACACCTGCCGATATCAGGAAATTGGGCGGGGCAATCTTTTGTGATCGCCGGTACGATACCGTTTTTATGTACCATAACGGCGCGGAATCATACTATGCCGCCAGGGGTTTCCGGGGCTCGCTGAGGGTTTAAATTTTGTGCACAGTTAAAAAGACTAACATGAATCCTAAAGTTGATTTTTATTTTAACAAGGTCCAAAAGTGGCAGGAAGAACTGGAACAATTAAGAATGATAGTTCTTGACTGCGGGCTCAGCGAAGAATTAAAATGGGGCTGCCCCTGTTACACATTTCAGCAAAACAACATTGTTTTAATACATGTATTTAAAGAGTATTGCGCGCTGTTGTTTTTTAAAGGGGCTTTGTTAAATAATGACGATGGACTCCTGATCCAGCAATCGGAGAATGTACAAGCGGCGCGCCAGATCAGGTTCACTCATGCGCTGGAAATAATAGAGCAGAAAGCCATCCTGAAAGCCCATATTTATGAAGCTATAGAAGTGGAAAAAGCCGGTTTAAAGGTGGAATTGAAAAAGACGGATGAATTCCCTGTCCCGGAAGAATTTCAAAGTAAATTGGATAGGATCCCTGCGCTGAAAATCGCTTTTGAGGCATTAACACCGGGGCGGCAAAGAGCCTACATTCTCCATTTTTCTGCACCCAAACAATCCAAAACCCGGGAAGCAAGGGTCGAAAAATATATACCGCAAATTCTCAGTGGAAAAGGGTTAAATGATCTGTGATTTTTATTCAAATAAAGTTAAATCGTCATAAGGATTTGTCGAGTTAAATAGCTTAAATTTAAGCTCAAGTATCCGAAATTATGCGCCGCCAGCCTTATCTTATCATTCTTGTTATCGTTTTATTAATGGTGTCTTGTAACGACACCGGTAAACAATTTAAAAGCAAGGGAATTGTTGATGCCAAGTGGAAAAAAATACCCGATAGTTGGATCAAGAAGGCAACGCAGTTTAATTACAAAAAATCAGACACCCTGTTGCTCAGCGACTTTGCTAAACTCATCAAACCCGATACGCTATTTAATCCACATGCTATGCATGTCGATCCGAATTATGGGTTTATTTTCAATTCTGTTCTTGTGGATCTGGACGGAGATAACAATAATGAACTTCTCTGTCTGCAAGGTTGGGATGTCTATTCTCCATACTTGTGTGTATTTAAGCAGGTGAATAGCAATTGGTATCTCATTTATATGGAGATGATCGATACATTTTATAGTTCTCCTACGCTTTATATAGCTAACAATTATTCCAAAAATAAAACATTTTACCTGCGTCGTGTTTATGATCATGGTTCAGATGTATTTATTGATGGATATAGTTTTTATAAATTGATAGATAACCATGTTTACAACTGCCTGGATATTGTAAATGATGCTCATATATATGGCTGGGGCCTTTACATGAACCAGGAAGTGAAATCATCTTTTGAATTTAGTGGGGATACCAACGATGAGCTGTCGGTAGATTACTCCTATAATTTTTTCCCGGGTAGTATTTATAAAACCGATTGCCCCTGGTGCGCACATGATGATATTCCGTTAATAAAAGGTGAAGACAATGTTGATTATACATATGACAATAAAGAACATCAATATAAGCTCGATATTCCAAGCTATAAAGACAAGGCAGACGATCTGACTGCGGAAAAAATCGCCTGCTTTGCCAATTTTGGTAATGATAGTCTGTTCATTAAAGCTTTTCGAAGGCATATTGACACTACACTTAAAATCGGCACTCCGTTGCAAAAGAAAATACTACATAAATATCTTTTGTTAGCTGATAAAAATAAAACCGTTATAACTCAGCAATTGGAAATAAAAACAAAGGCTGGCGGTACTACGTTTTATGGGCCAAAAAAATAAACCAATTGCCGTTTTACCTTCAAAGCAGAATTTTTCCTTAGCTCTTCAATAATTTAATTCCGGAACCATCATAAATCCCAGCCATATATTTTTCGATGTAGGCTTGGTTTGCTCTGCCTATAGCTTGGGTTATAGTTAAATCACCATTCCGTCAACGCTGTGTAAATAAACTAAACATATGATTTAAACAAATGTTTTAATCAATCGTTTGATTAATTTTGACGGGAAGTTTTATCATTAACTTTTTAGGAATAATCAAATGGCTGAAACCGGCATCAAAAAATGGATCATTACCATTACAGTTATAACAGCATCGTTGCTGGAACTGATCGACACCACTATCGTTAACGTCTCCATCCCCCAGATACAGGGTAACCTGGGCGCCACCATTACCGATGCCGCCTGGGTGGTTACCGGCTACAGTGTGGCCAATGTGATCATCCTGCCCATGTCGGGCTGGCTGGGAAGTTTCTTCGGACGTAAAAACTACTTTTTAACCTCCATCATTGTATTTACCATAGCCTCTTTTTTATGCGGCAACGCGCACAGCCTGTCTGAGCTGGTGATGTTTAGGATATTGCAGGGCCTGGCCGGTGGTGGACTCATCTCTACCGCGCAAGCCATCCTGTTGGAAACCTGGCCGCCTAACCAGGTGGGTACGGCTACCGCTTTATTTGGTTTGGGCGCCATAGTTGGTCCAACCATTGGGCCAACTATAGGTGGTTATATTACCGACCATGCCGCCTGGCGCTGGATATTTTACGTGAATATACCCGTAGGCGCCCTGGCTGCTACCTGTACCTATATGTTTGTGAGGGCCACCCCAAGCGACGGTAAAGGAAAACCGATTGACTGGTGGGGAATAGCCTTATTGGCAATAGCCGTAGGGAGTCTGCAAACCATATTGGAAAAAGGAGAGGACGAAGATTGGTTTGCTACGCCTTATATCACCGTTTTAACCGTAACAGCTGTTTTTGGTTTGCTGCTATTTATATGGCGCGAGCTGAGTACCGAATACCCGATCATTAATTTCAAGATCATGCGGCACCGGAGTTTCTCGGCTGGTATGGTCACCTCCTTTATTCTGGGTGTGGGCTTATATGGCTCTACCTTTGTATTCCCGGTATTTTGCCAGGGGCTGTTGGGCTTTTCGGCACAGCAAACCGGCGAAATATTATTCCCGGGAGGGATGTTCACCATTGTGATGATGCCTTTTGTGGGGATTATGCTCAATAAGGGGATCCCGGCCCAGTTTATGGCCACCATAGGGATGCTGCTGTTCTTTGTGTTTTCGGCCATGCTGAGCCACTCTACCTTATCATCCGGTATTGGCGATTTTTTCTGGCCATTGGCTATCCGTGGTGTTGGGTTGTCATTGCTTTTTGTGCCGCTCACAACGCTGGCTATCGGCGGTCTAAAAGGGCAGGAAGTAGGGCAGGGTACCGGCTTAAACAATATGATGCGGCAATTGGGCGGCTCATTTGGTATAGCTGGTTTAAATACCATGATCCACATACGGCAGGCCGTGCACCGCAATAACCTGCTGGTGAATATCAACTCTTACAATCCTTTTTATAACGACAGGTTTAACGGCTACATCCAGGCTTTTATAGCTAAAGGCAAATCTATCAGCGATGCCACACGTATGGCTTATGGCGCTATAGAAGGCGCTGTACAAAAACAAAGCACGCTTTTAAGTTATAATGATGCTTATTGGATAGTGGGCATCGTGATGCTGTGTGCCATTCCAATGGTTTATTTAGCGCCATTTGTGAAAGGACAAAAAGCTGTATCCGATTCGCATTAAGCGTTTAATTGTGGCTGCTAATTTGTTGGCTAATGGTTAGCTTTACACCATTAACACCAAAATGACAGCAACCACTGAACTATCAACAGAAGAAAAAATAAAAGACGCGGCCAGGAGGATCTTTACTAAGAAAGGCTTCCTGGCTACTACCATCAGGGATATCGCTACCGAAGCGGATATCAATGTGGCATCTATAAATTACTACTTCCGTAGTAAAGAAAATCTTTTTGCTTTTATTATGGACGAAACCATCAAAAAGCTTTTCGACAAGATAGAACCGGTACTGAATGATGAAGGCACCAGCGTTACCGAAAAAATAGAACTTTGTGTAGGTTATTACATCGACCAGGTACTGGAAAATCCCGACTTTATCTTTTTTATGGTGAGCGAAGTAATGGGTGGCTTAACCAAATTACCGATGATCGATAATATGAAACTGCTGGTTAACTCGCATTTTGCCAGGCAGTTGCGTGCGTTAAAAACAAACGGCGATATCAATTATCACCCGGTTAATCTGTTCTGGAATATCACCGGCATGATCATGTCGCCATTCCTGAGTCGGCCTCAGATGTTACATTTAGGTTATTTTACCTCCGATGAATTTTTTGAGCTGATGCAGGAGCGCAAAAAACTCATCCCGCTTTGGATGAAGCTGATCATTAAAGGCTGATCGGGTATATAAGATTCAAAACTGTTTCGGTACGGTAACCACTGCACCAGCCAATTCATCATTAACGCTAACGGCGCAGGCCAGTACGTTTTTTACGCCATGGTGATAGCCATTACGGATCTGTACCAGGCAGGTACCACAACTACCCATACCACTGCATAAACCAAAACCAGGAATAGCCAGCTGATCGGAAATCAGCGTCATGAGGCTGTAGTATTGATTGGGGTAGGTCTGTACCTCGGTAGTGTGGCCCTGGTAGGATACTTTAAACAGGATGATGTTTTCTGTTGTTGGCATTTGAAACGTAAATATCAGAAGAAATATCTTTTTTACCGTTTCAGACTAAATAACATTACTGAATGCCCGAACCATCATAAATCAATTTTCCATCTGGCGAAAATATCATGAAAACAAATTTTGCCATTTTCACGCCGTCCTTTTTGATGTATTTGGGTAATATGCCCACAGCATAATCATCAATGTATGAGGTGATCGCAAAATTTCCGTCAGGGAGTTTTGTCCAGTTGTTCTCTCTTCTTTCACCTGCTTTAATTGTAAACCACCACATTTGCCGGGCGTCGAGTTTCTTTAAATAATCCTCGGCTTTTTGATTATTCCAGCTATAATAGCCATGAAAAGAATGTCCGCTTCTATTTAAAAAAGCGATGGTACATCCCGGTTTTGCCATACAGCTATCTATCATAAACGCAGGGCTTTTTAAAAAAGTAGTAAGCGTATCTTCGGCAAAGCGGGTTAGTCTCATTAACTCATCTTTTTTAGCAATATGCAGTACGCCATTAATAATAATATGTTTATTGAGTTTTATTGGATTAAAAGAATAGGTAGAACTATCCGCGTTATAGCGATCTGCTTTGATTATATTAAAATGCTGCCGAATATATTTGAAATTCTCTGGTGCAAGCTCTTGCCAGCGCAGACGTTCAAATGCATCACGGGCGTGTAAAAAATCTGCATAGTCATAAATACTGCGATATACGCGTTCACCCGCCATACGGTGATGTATAACACCTGTAGCATTTATAAAAAATTTGTTGATACTCAAATCGTAAGTAGATACGTCGTTAACCCGCCATGGCATCATATATTGTGTTTGTGCGGTAGTGATCACCTTAACTGTATCGCCTTGTTTTTTCACGATCTCCATAACAGAGTAGGGATAGTCATCTGTCCAGAAATCATGTTGTATAGTGTCTAACAAACGATAAAGCTTTGCCGGGGTATCAAAAAAGGAATGAAACAATCGTACGCGCTTTGCATCCATCCCTTTCAGGTAGGCGGTATCAATCTGTTGGGTGAGTTTGGGGATAGATAGGTGCAGGTCGGCTGGATTAAACTTAGGCTTAATTTTACTGATAGCTTGCAGTAGTAAATTGATGGAATCCTGTGGGATGGTTTTTATAAAGCGGTGTTCTACGCTATCCCTATGTTCTATCATTTTTTTAGGGTCGCGTACTCTGGGGTTCATTCGCTGATATTGTTCACGCACCTGGTAACTTTCCCATTGCCCGTTCCGGAGTATCAGGTCATAATCATTACGGAAAAAAGAGCTGAGATAACTGGCCCCATCAACCATGTGAATTTTAGCTATATCATTGATGGAAACATTGACCTGGGCAGAGGCTATACCTGTAGTAGAAATTAAAAACAGGAAAATAAAAATAAGACGTATACGCATAAGGTTTGGCTAATATCGGGATAACGATGATCTATCCTAAATTATTTTAGCGGGTGTGAATTAAACATCGCAGTACTTAAAAATTTCCACTAAAAAATTATCCTAGGGCAATTTCCTACACGCCCGACCTTGTTTTCCACTATCATGTTGCATTAAAACCTATATTTGTTGTAATAAAGTTCTTTACTTTTTTTCAGCAGTGTGGTTTCCTGCCTTTACCGGGCAGGGATTAATAAGGAACCGTGTGCAAATCACGGGCTGTCGCGCAACTGTAAGTAACCATAAAAAATTGATGCCTTTTACCAGGTCCATTGTCCCGACTCATCGGGATGAGAAGGATGGCAGCAATGTTACAAGCCAGGATACTTGCCCCACTGTATAAAAGACAATGCTTTCGCGTTTTGAAGCAGTAGTCAAAGAAAAAGAATAGCGCTATAGGCAATCATCTGCGTGTAGGTTATGCTTTTGCCTTTTATTACCATTTCCCGAAAGCATACCGAAAACCGTAAGGAGCATTAATTCAATTTAATGTTTAACCAAAAAAGTTTTATGCGTATGCTCAAAAACAATCTCGGGTATCCTCGTGTAGGTGCCCTCCGTGAACTTAAAAAGGCCAATGAGGCGTACTGGGCGGGCCAATTTACCCGCGACGAGCTGTTTGCCGTTGCCCGTAAGCTCCGTATCAGTAATTGGCAAACCCAGGTTGATGCCGGTATCGACCTGATCCCCTGTAACGATTTTAGCTTTTATGACCAGGTATTGGATACTTCGCTCATGCTGGGCGTTATCCCGGAACGTTACACCCCTGTTTTAACCCAAAACAAAGCCAATACCGAGATCGACCTGTATTTTGCCATGGCCCGCGGTTATCAAAAGGATGGCCTGGATGTAACCGCCATGGAAATGACCAAATGGTTTGATACCAACTACCACTACATTGTGCCCGAGTTTGTACAAAACCAACAGTTCAGGTTGTTTTCTGAAAAAGTGTTTGATGAGTTTACCCTTGCCAAACAACATACCGGCAGTGCCACGCCCAAGCCGGTATTGATCGGTCCGGTAAGCTACCTGTTGCTGGGTAAAGAGAAACAGGCGGGTTTTAACAAGATCGATCTGATCAAAAAACTGGTGCCGGTTTATATCGAAGTGCTGAAGCGACTGAAAGAATACGGTGCTGTTTGGGTACAGCTGGATGAGCCCTTCCTGGCGCTTGATCTGACCCAGGCCGAAAAAGACGCCTTTGTTTATGCCTACGCAGAGATCAGCAAACACTGCCCTGATATCAAAGTGTTGCTCACCACTTATTTTGAAAGTCTGAAGGATAATACCCAACTGGCGGTAAACCTGCCGGTAAGTGCCCTGCATATCGACCTGGTGCGTGCCCCGCAGCAACTGGACGAGGTGCTTACCCTGCTACCCAAAAAGCTAAGCCTGTCGTTAGGCGTCATCGACGGCCGTAACATCTGGAAAAATGATTATATCAAATCTATATCGCACATCAAAAAAGCCATTGCTGTATTGGGTAAAGACAGGGTGATCATAGCGCCAAGCTGCTCATTGCTGCATACTCCGTTTGATCTTGACCTGGAAACTACCATCAATACCGAGATCAAAAACTGGATGGCCTTTGCCAAACAAAAGCTGAATGAGGTTAATGAGCTGGCTCAGATCATCGAAGGCGACAACGATCTGTTGCAAACCAACATTCAAGCTATCAGCAGCCGCAATCTGTCAAAACTGATCCATAAACAGGAGATCAAACAACGTACAGCCGCTATCACTGATGCCGACGCGCGCCGGGACAGTCCATTCAGTGCTCGTCAAAAAATACAACAGCAGCGTTTTAAATTACCCCTGTACCCTACAACTACCATAGGCTCATTCCCTCAAACCAATGATATTCGCACGCTGCGTGCACGTCTCAAAAAAGGTGAGCTAACCGAAGCTCAATACGACGAACAAATAGAAAAAGCCACTATCGAAGCTATTCGCTGGCAGGAAGAGATCGACTTAGACGTATTGGTGCACGGTGAATTTGAACGTAACGACATGGTGGAGTACTTTGGTGAACGTTTGGATGGTTTCCTGTTCACCAAAAACGGTTGGGTGCAAAGCTACGGCAGCCGCTGTGTTAAACCACCGGTTATTTATGGTGATGTGAGTCGCCCGGCAGATATGACGGTGCGCTGGAGCAGCTTTGCACAGGCTAATACCGACAGGTTGATGAAAGGTATGCTCACCGGCCCTGTTACCATATTGCAATGGTCGTTTGTGCGCGATGATCAGCCCCGGTCCGAAACCACTTACCAGATAGCCCTGGCTATCCGTGACGAGGTGGTAGCGCTGGAAAGAGCAGATATCAAAGTGATCCAGATAGATGAACCCGCCATACGTGAAGGTTTACCCTTACGCAAAAAAGATTGGGAAAGCTACCTAAACTGGGCGGTGCGGGCCTTTCGGATATCGGCCAGCGGGGTTAAGGACGAAACACAGATCCACACCCACATGTGCTATAGCGAATTTAATGATATCATTGGAAACATCGCCGATATGGACGCCGATGTGATCACGATAGAAACCTCGCGCTCGCAAATGGAATTGCTTAACGCTTTTGCCGATTTTAAATATCCCAATGAAATTGGTCCCGGTGTTTATGATATCCATTCGCCCCGTGTGCCTACGGTTGATGAAATGGCTGCACTACTCGAAAAAGCATCTGCATTGTTACCGGCGGGCAATTTATGGGTTAACCCTGATTGTGGTTTAAAGACCCGGAAATGGCCCGAAACACAGACCGCGTTGGTGAATATGGTACAGGCTGCAAAACAACTTCGTCAGTTAGTTGTAGAAACAACAGTTTCCTGACCATGAAAAACAGGCAATTTCCGTATAATTGCCTGTTTTTTGAAGAATTTTAGTATTTATGAAGGTAAAGAGCAGCGCAGTTATTACGGGTATAGGTGGTTATGTTCCAGATAGTATCCTGAGTAACAGTGATTTAGAAAAAATGGTTGATACTAACAGCGAATGGATAGTATCACGAACCGGGATAAAGGAACGAAGAATTTTAACCGATAAAACGCTCGCTACTTCTGATATGGCCACCTGGGCCATAAAAAATTTACTGGATAGTACTAAAGTTTCTGCCGACGAAATTGACTGTGTGATCATCGCTACATCAACTCCCGATCATTTGCTGCTATCAACCGCCAGCATTGTTTGTGACAAGGTGGGCATGACCAACGCCTGGGCTACGGACGTTAATGCTGCATGCAGCGGGTTTCTGTACGCCTATACCTTAGGCTCCAGTTTGGTTGAAGGTGGTCGTTATAAAAAAGTGATCGTGGTAGGTGCCGACCAGAACAGTGCTATTATCAATTATAAAGACAGGAATACCTGTATTCTTTTTGGTGATGGTGCCGGAGCGGTTTTAATTGAACCTACTACAGATGGTACGGGCTTAATTGACAGTGTTTTTAAAACCGAAGGTAAAGGCAGGGAGCATTTACTGGTACCGGGCGGGGGCTCAAAAGTTCCGGCAACGGCCGAAAGTGTTGCTGCCAACAAACATTTTATACACCAGGACGGCCGGGTAGTTTTTAAAGCCGCTATTAACGGTATGACAGATACCTGTAAAGCTGTACTGGAACGTAACGATTTGACCATTGATGATATCAACTGGCTGATACCGCACCAGGCCAATTACCGGATAATACATGCCGTTGGCGATCATTTAGGTTTACCTGCCGATCGTGTAAAGGTGAACATTGAAAGATACGGAAACACAACTGCTGCCACCATACCACTTTGTCTTTGGGATTTTAAAGACGACTTTAAATATAACGACAACATGATACTAACCGCCTTTGGGGCCGGTTTTTCATGGGGTGCCACCCTGCTAAAATGGGGTAAGCTGAGAACTGCGTAAAGCACATTTTCTCCTTTTAATTACTAAGCGCAATAACGTAAACATGTCATTGCGAGGAACGAAGCAATCTCGTAGCGGTGCATATTTGCCCTGGATTCGAGGAGATTGCCGCGCTATCGCTCGCAATGACATGCCTTATAACGAGTTGCGTTCAACAACAAAACATCATGACAACAGACGAAAGGATCAAAGCATCCGAAACACGCATATTTAAAGCTGTATTTCCAAATACAACTAACCATTATGATACGCTTTTTGGCGGTACCGCTATGCATATGATGGATGAGGTGGCTTTTATTACGGCTACCCGTTTTACCCGTAAAAGAATGGTAACTGTATCTTCAGACCGGATCGATTTTACTCGCCCTATACCGGCAGGTACCATTATTGAACTGATCGGGACGGTATCACATATCGGCAATACAAGCCTGAAGGTGCAGGTAGAAATCTACATTGAAGAAATGTACTCCTTTGAACGAGAAAAGGCTATAACCGGCACGTTCACCTTTGTAGCCATTGATGAAAATAAGCACAAAATAAGCGTTCTTTAAGCTTAAAGCCGAAGGCTTGAATGAAATAACCCAATTATGTCATTGCGAGCGATAGCGTGGCAATCCCTAACTGTACAGAGCGGCTCTGCTAATCGGGGATTGCCACGCTATCGCTCGTAATGACGGTTTTCTATAAAGCAACAAAAGCCCTGGTATACCGGGGCTTTTGTTGCTTTAGCCTTTAATTTGCTTATTTCAACGGAAAGCTAAATCCAACGTTCAAGCTTCCACGAACATTGCGGATGTCTGATCCTCCGGTGCCTTTTGATATATCTGAAATACCTCCCTGTCCGTCATACTCCAGGGCTAGTTTTACCTTGTCAGATAATGGGATCTTAACACCAATGCCGAGTGCCAGGCCAAAATCTGTACTGTTGATATAAGGTTTTAAATCAGTGCCACCTGTAGTTTCTTTAGCATCTGTTAAGAAACCAACATAAGGGCCAAAGTTTAAATACCAGTTACGGGTTTTACCAAAATGCCAGTTGGCCATTACTGGGACCGTTAAATAATTCAAATGGTAATTACTGATTATACCTACTCCATTTTTTTCAATAACCAGACCATCGTTCCAGCCTTTTTGATCATATATCGCTTTGCCTTTGATACTCCATCTGTCTGAAAAGTAAAGATCGGCAGCAACCCCGAAATTGAAAGATGATCTGTACGATGAATTGGTGTAATTGTTGTTGGATACGGTAGATGAGTTATATCCTGCATTGATACCCAGTTCAACATCGCCTTTTGTTTGTTGTGCGAATGTAGCAGCATAAGCACCCAGAACAATAATAATTGTGGTAAAGATTTTTTTCATATATGATATGGTTTAGGCCGCAAAGGAAACATTTTTTTAGCAAAAAGCAGAAGGCGTAAAGCAAAAAATATCTTATTTTCTCGTCTGAAAAGCTTTCGGCTTTCTGCCTTTGGCTTTAGGCTTTTAATGGAGTCCTTTTCGTTTGAGCAGGCCCCCGGTAGTATCATCAATACTTTGCTGTACAATAAAAGCTTTAGGATCGATACCCAGGATGGTTTGTTTAAGCGAAGGGATCTCGAGGCGGGTAGCTACTGTAAAAACAATATCACGTGGATCATTAATATAGCCATCCTTGCCGTAGCCACTTTTACCCTGGTAAATGGTAACCCCGCGACCAAGGGTTTCAGTAATGGCTTTGCGGATGGCTTCGCTATGGGTGGATATCACGGTAATACCTGAGTACTGCTCAATACCGTTCAAAATAAAGTCGATCATTTTGGCGGCAGCCATGTAGGTAAGTATAGAATACATGGCGGGTTCCACACCTAAAAAGAAGGCGGCCAAACTAAATATCAATACATTGAGCAGCAGGATAAAATCGCTCACTTTAAGCAGTTGTGTTTTTTTGCTCACCAGTACGGCGGCAATCTCGGTACCATCAAGTACAGCTCCACCGCGCATAGCCAGGCCACTGCCCGTGCCTATAAAAACACCGCCAAATACAGCGGTCAGTAATTTATCGTGCGTAACATCCGGAAACTGAACAACCGCCAGAACTATCGAAAGCAAACCAATAGCCAGGGTACTTTTGATAGCAAACTGCAGGCCCAGCTTTTTATAGCCAAGCCAAAGGAACGGTACATTGATAATAAAAATGAGTATGGAGATAGATATATGTGTAATATCAGACACCAGCATGGCTATACCGGTAGCGCCACCATCAATAAAATGACTCGATAACAAAAAGCCTTTTAATCCAAATCCGGCAGATAATATCCCGAGACCGATAGTTATTGCATCCTTTACTGTCTTTATAGCGTCCATGCCCAAATATAGCCGTTTGAGGCTAAAAGGAGGCATAATGGAGGGTTTTTGTTGGGAATTGACCGGGAAAAACTTGCGTCATTGCGAGCGAAGCGTGGCAATCCCCGATTTGCAGAGCCGTTCTGTATAGTTAGGGATTATTAATATTGTTAATTGATTTTTACGGTATTAATGAGCTCTCTTCGGTCGGTTGTCCACGCTATCGCTCGCAATGACGCGTTTGTTGTTTTTGTTACTTCACCACCACCTGCGCAGTATTCCTGCTAATCTGTTCCATCAGTACGGTTTTACCTTCGGTGAGTTCCTTCAGCGCGTTTTCTGCATGATGCCTGATGGTGATGAGGGTTAAGCCGGTATTGTATTTTACTTTGAAATCTTGCTGCAGGCTGTTGAGCAGCTTTTCAAAACGCTCTTCGTAAAAGTCAAAACAAACCGAAAAGCTCAGGGCCGAGGTTTGCATCACATTTACTTTGACCTGGTTCTGCGCAAACAGACCAAAAATATCACTCAGGTGATCTTCGGTAATAAAAGAATAATCTTTAGAAGATATGGAAAGCAGTACCTGGTTTTGTTTCAGGATGATGACGGGCTTTATAAACGTGTTTACGCCATCTTCCTTAATGATAGTACCCGAAGCTGCAGGATCGGTAAACGGTTTAACCAGCAGGGGGATATGGGCGTTTTGTAACGGTTTGATGGTTTTTGGGTGAATAACGCTTGCTCCGTAATAGGTCATCTCGATAGCTTCTGAATAGGAAAGCTCATCAAATTTTACGGTATCCTTAAAAAACTTCGGATCGGCATTCAGAATGCCCGGTACATCTTTCCAGGTGGTTACCGATTGGGCATTGAGGCAGGCCGCGAAAATAGATGCGGTATAGTCAGAACCCTCACGACCCAGCGTTGTGGTGAAATTCTCTGATGTGCCACCCAGAAAGCCCTGGGTTACTACGATGCCTTTATCCAGCAAAGCCGGGATGTCCCTGGTAATGCTTTCGCGGGTTTTATCCCATTGTACAATGCCTTCGCGGTAAGTATTATCGGTATGGATATAGCCGCGCACATCAAGCCATTGGTTTTTCAGGCCTTCTTTGTTTAAGTAGGCGCTGATGATACGGGTGGATACCAGTTCACCGATAGATACGATCTGATCATAAATAAAATCGTACTCATCCTGGGGTTCATCCTCTATCATCCAGTCAATTTCCACAAAGGTGTTGGCTATCTCGTCAAACACGGGATGTTTGGGTTCAAACAGTTCATGCAGAATGTCAAAATGATATTGTTTGATGCCCTCGTAGATGAGATGCATATTGTCCGACTGATCCACATAAGCCCTGGTAAGACCTTCCAACGCGTTGGTGGTTTTGCCCATGGCCGATACCACGATAAGTAATTGTTCCCCTGTATATTTTTTAACAACGCTGGCCAGGTTAATAATGCCACCAGCATCCTTAACAGATGCACCTCCGAATTTAAAAACAAGCATTTATTTGATGTATTTGGTCACAACCGTATTTGGCCGTAGTAATGATTTTATTTGTGAATAGGGGATAACCAGGGTAGTAGTGCCGGCCGCATAAGGCTTGATCTCGTACTGGTTATAGAAAAATTTAAGACCGAGAGGGGTGATCAGGAAATTATCATTAAGGGCGAATTTATCATCCTTAAAAAAATAATCGTTAGCCAATGAGGCGGTGTCGCTCAGTTTTTCGTCTTTCCTGAAAATGCTTTCGCCGATTTTTTTCAGCTTGTCCTGGTAGCCTGTGTTAAATATGTCGTCCAGTACCAGGTCTTTATTGGCTTTCGTATCCCAGTTGATAAAAAAGGTTGCCGAACCGCCGTGTGCACCGCCCTGGTAAGTATAGCCGCCAAGTTCAAGCGCGGTAAAGCTGGAATCCTGTAACAATACCTTGGCGTAACTGTTCAGTTCATAAAACATCTCTGTACGGGGATCCGTTTTTTTGAAATCGGCATAAGCCTTCAAAAAGTTTTTGCTCATCAGTTCAATGCTGCTATCCGGTTTGCCATCGGTAGCAAACAGGCTGGTTAGCTTTCTGGTCACCGAATCATTGAGCTTTTTCTGTCCAACAAATACCGGGTATTTTACCTGCACAACGGTACAAGCACTATCCGGTTTGCTGCCGCAATCTGCTGCCCGCTCGTGTATACTTTTATAGGTATAAGAAAGCGTATCATTACTGGTTGTATCCTTGTTCTTTGACGGAACACCCCATTGGCATGACGTGAAGGCGAAACTAAGGGTAATAAAACAGAGCAGGTAGCTGGTTTTCATAGCTTAATAGTTTAAAAGCTGTTCTTTTGACAACGATGCATTGAGCCATCCGGCTTCAATATTAGCCTCGTACTTTTTATAAAAGTTGATAGCAGGCTCGTTCCAATCGAGCACCTGCCATACCATACCGCTAAAGCCTAATTCTTTAGCCTCAGCAATCAATACGTTAAACAATAATTTACCAACACCTTTACCGCGATATTGTTCGGTAATGATCAGGTCTTCCAGGTACAAACGGCAGCCTTTCCAGGTAGAGTAACGTATATAATAAACCGCGAAGCCAATGATTTGCCCCTCAGCTTCGGCAACAAATGCTTTCCATACAGGTTTTGGTCCAAAGCCGGCATCTTCAAATTCCTGCAGGCTTACGGTCACTTCTTCGGGCGCTTTTTCAAAAAGGGCCAGTTCATGTACCAGTTCCATTAAACGAGGGCAATCTTCTTTGCGGGCAACTCTTATATCAATGTTCATTTTTTTATTGTCATTAGTCATTCGCTGCGCGTCATTAAGTCATTGGACTTAAATCCGACATCGAACATCCGATATCCGAAATCAAAAATCAGTTATTTTTCCAGTGCTTAATAACCCGGCTGCCAAAAATAGTGCTGCCTACGCGTACCATGTTGCTTCCCTGCTCAATAGCCAGTTTATAGTCTGATGACATGCCCATCGACAGGGTATCAAAAGTATCTATCTTGCGGAAATAGCTTTGCTTAATGCCATCAAAAAATGTCTTCAGCTCGTAATATTCATCCCTGATCTGCTTTTCATTATCCGTATTGGTGGCAATGCCCATCAGGCCGCGGATGTGTACGTTATTGAAAGTTGCAAATTCTTCGGAACGCAGCAGTTCAATGGCTTCGTCAAATCCCAATCCATATTTGGTTTCTTCATCGGCAATATATATCTGCAACAGGCAATCTATAATGCGACCAGCTTTTTCCGCATGTTTATTGATCTCATGCAGTAGTTTCAGGCTGTCGACAGATTGTATCATGCTCACAAAAGGCGCAATATATTTAACCTTGTTGGTTTGTAAATGTCCTATCAGGTGCCATTGGATGTCCTTTGGCAGTTGCTCATATTTCTCTACCATTTCCTGAACGGTATTTTCGCCAAACAGGCGCTGGCCGGCATCATAGGCCTCCTGCAGGTCGGCGGCAGGTTTAGTTTTCGACACTGCCAATAAAGTTACCCCTGTACCCGTTTCTTTTTTTAAGCTTTTGATGTTATCTGCAATGCTCATTTATCCGTAAATTTGCTTAATTAATTAGCCGCTAAATTACAGAATGCATAAATATTTAACCTTGTTTTTTTCAGTATCACTATTTTTATGTGCCTGTAAAAACGATAGCCCGCCAAAAGGGCTTATAAAACCCGATGCTATGGCCGGCTTACTGACCGAAATTCACATCACCGACGGACGTTTATATACCGGTTTACAAACCCCCGATACCTTGTATAAATATGGAATGGGTAATTACCTGGCAGCTTTTGAACGGTTCCATACCGATTCGGGAGCGTTTAAAAAAAGCCTGAATTATTATGCCACGTACCCGGATAAGCTGACGGCTATATATGATAAGGTTGATGAGCGGATCAAGGCCCTATCTGATTCGGTTAATAAGGTGTCGGCCCAAAAACGCCAGGCCGATTTAAAAGCCGATTCCATCAAAATGGCCCATAAAGCCGATTCTATTAAAAAAGCTTCGAAAAAGCCTGTAAGGGCCATAGACAAAGCCGATTCCATTAAAAAAGCCGCGAAAAAGCCTGTAAAGGCTTTGAGCAAGGCCGATTCTCTAAAAAAGTTAAAACAAAAACATCCTGATGCTTTACCCAAAAAATAGTGTTGATAAGCTGGGGTTTACCGAGGTAAAAGAATTAATAAAAGCGCATTGCCTGAGCGAAATGGGTCAACAAATGGTTGACAAGATACAGGTGATGAGCAATTACGATCTGATATACAAGTTCCTGAACCAGGCCAATGAATTTAAAAATATCCTGGTTAACGATGCTGCCTTACCCATTCACCACTTTTTCGATATAAAAACCTTAGCCAATAAAGCCCGTATTGAGGGTGTATTTTTGTCTGAGGAAGAATTTTACCAGGTGCAGGCCTCCCTGCAAACCGTGTTCGCGGTGATCGCTTATTTCAGCGAGCGTGAAGGGCTGTATCCCAACCTCGAAGCTTTATTTGAACACCTGCCCATTGAAAAGGCTATCCTTAAAAAGATAGATGCTGTTATTGATGCCAAAGGGAAGATAAGACCCAACGCTTCGCGCGAGCTGAATGAAATTACCCTGGGCATTGCCAAAGCCGAGCAAGAGGCCCGCAAAAAGATAGACCAGATATTTAAAGCCGCATCCGGCAGTGGCTGGACGGCCGATGGTTCGCTTACCGTACGCGATGGTCGTTTGTGTATCCCTTTACTGGCCGAAAATAAGCGTAAGCTTAAAGGTTTTATTCATGATGAATCCGCATCGGGCCAAACCGTTTACATGGAACCTGAGGAAGTGTTTACCTTGAACAACCGTGTGCGCGACCTGGAGTTTGAGCGTCGCCGCGAGATAGTTAAAATATTAACCGCTTTAACAGACGAGTTACGGCCATATACGCCGCTTTTGCTATCGTACCACAGTCTGTTAACTAAGCTTGATTTTGTACGCGCCAAAGCTTTATTTGCTATTGATATAGAGGGCGAAATGCCGCAGGTAGTGAATGAAGCCCGCTTGAAATTATATAATGCACGGCATCCGCTGTTGTTCCTGAATTTTAAAGCCGAGCAAAAAACGGTGGTGCCGCTCAATGTACATATTGATGAAGGTACCCGTATTATTGTGGTATCGGGGCCAAATGCCGGTGGTAAGTCGGTTTGTATGAAAACCGTTGGTTTGCTGCAAATGATGGTGCAGGCCGGTTTGCTGATCCCTGCTGCCGAAGCCAGTGTGGTTGGGGTTTTTAAGCAGCTATTTGTTGATATTGGTGATGACCAGTCGATCGAGAGCGATTTGAGTACCTATAGCGCCCACCTGAGTAAAATGAAAACTTTTGTGGAGGATGCCAACGGCAAAACACTGATACTGATTGATGAATTTGGTACAGGAACCGATCCGCAGTTTGGCGGCCCTATTGCCGAGGCTGTGCTGGAGTCATTGAATCAGAAAAAGGTACGGGGGATGGTAACCACTCACTACTCCAACCTCAAAATATTCGCCAGCAATACCGAGGGTATCGAGAATGCTTCGATGTTGTTTAATAACGTGGAGATGAAACCGCTTTACCAGCTGGAAATCGGTAAACCAGGCAGTTCATACGCGTTTGAGATAGCCCAAAAAATAGGCTTGCCCGCTAATGTGCTTAACCTCGCCAAAAATAAAATAAGCGAAGGTCAGAAAAAGGTAGATACCCTGCTGGTTGATCTGGAACGCGAAAAGCGAGAGATATTTGAAACCAGGCAAAAGCTGGATAAGCAGCAACGCCGTGTGAACGAGCTGCAAGCCGAAAATGAAAAGCTGAAAAGCTACCTGGATGAAAATAAAAAGGTGCTGATTAAAGAGGCGAAGGATCAGGCGAAAAACATTATTCTGAATGCCAATAAGCTGGTAGAGAATACCATATCTGAAATAAAAAGCAGTAATGCCGATAAGGAAGTGACCCGTACCCTGCGCGAAAACCTGAACACGGAGCTGAAAAAGAATACCGTTAAGGTTGAACCAGTAAAACCAAATCCGGCGGCTGACGAAGAACTGAAACCCGGCGATTGGGTAAAACTGACCGACTCGGAAACTACAGGTCAGGTGATCGAGCTGATCAAGGACAACGTAGTAATAGCCATTGGCGATCTGCGTACAGTGGCCAAAAGGAAACGGGTGATCAAGGTTTCTAAATCGTCGGTGCCAAAAGATATCCGCAGGAACTTTAATTCGCATACCAGTGATCTGGCCAGTTTTAGTCCGGAGATAGACGTACGTGGCATGCGCACTGAAGATGCCCTGCATGCTATTGAAAAACTGTTTGACCGAGCGCTGATGATGGGCTTTAATAACCTCAAGATCATTCATGGTAAAGGTGATGGCATCCTGCGTAAAATGATCAGGCAATACCTTAAAAAATACGACCAGGTTGACCGTTTGGAAGATGAACACGCTGACCGGGGTGGAGATGGTATAACATATGCATATTTAAAGTAAATTAGCCTTTTGGATCAAGGATTAGGGGACTATGGGACTTTGAGATTAGGGGACTATTGGATCAGGGGATTAAAACCCAAATCTTTTATTCAATTATCTTTGCTCCTTGGTGTCAAAGTCCCCTAATCCAATAATCTAAAAATCCCATAGTCCAAAAAAGATGGCATTAAAAAGTATCACTCCTATGTTGTATACGCTTCGTGTTAAGGAAAGCGTTGATTTTTATGTAAGTAATCTGGGTTTTACCTGCGTTGGTTTTGATGAAGACTGGGGCTGGGCAACCGTGAGCAGGGATGATATCGAAATTATGCTGGCGCTCCCTAATGAACATGAAACGTTTACGGTGCCCAAATTCACGGGTTCGTTTTATATCCGCACCAATAATGTGGATGAGATCTGGAACGAAATGAAGGAGAAAGCTGTGATCTGCTATCCTATTGAGGATTTTAGCTATGGCATGCGGGAGTTCGCGGTTTTTGATAACAATGCCTATATATTGCAGTTTGGTACTCCTTTGGACTAATATCGTGTCATTTATGAATTAACATACCAAAAACATGGTTTACACTTTTTTGGAGAAATAAAATATAAATAATTGATTATCAATAATTTGAATGCGTGTTAACCGTAAAAAGTGTAAACCATGTAAACCCATATTTTAATCACAACCATTAACAATGCGCAAGATTTGCTCTACCGTTCTGTTCCTCATTTTTGCTGCCGGCTTAGGCTGCTCTAATGCCCAAATCGCGGTACTTAAAAGTAAAGACTCACATATTCGCTATACCGGTCGTATCAACATGACGGATGAAGCCGCCGAGCTTTATTGGACGGGCTCATCTATCCGCATCAATTTTAACGGTACCGGTGCTTCGGCAATGCTACAGGATGAGCGCGGCGAAAACTATTTTACCGTAATTGTTGATGGTAAGGTGATCAATACTATCCACCTGGATAATACTAAACGGGTTTATACCCTGGCCGAAGATTTACCCGCAGGTTCGCACAGCCTGGAATTATTTAAACGTACTGAATGGGAAATGGGCAAAACCATTTTTTACCAGTTTATATTAGCCAAAGAGGCTACGGTTTTGCCTGTACCACCTGCTAAAAAGCATAGGATAGAGTTTTTCGGTAACTCCATTACCTGCGGCTACGCGGTAGAGGATACCACCGGGAAGGATAGGGGCAGCGCTCCTTACGAAAACGGCTATATCAGTTATGCGGCTATTACCGCCCGTCATTTTGATGCCGATTATGTGTGTACCTCCAAAAGCGGTATCGGTGTTCTGGTAAGCTGGTTCCCGCTCATCATGCCCGAAATGTATAACCGGCTCGATCCCACAGATCCAACCAGCTTGTGGAATTTCTCGAAATATACGCCGGAGTTGGTGGTCATCAACCTGTTTCAAAACGACTCCTGGATAGTTCAGCAACCCAACAATCAGCAGTTTAAAGAACGCTTTGGCGCCAAAGCCCCAGAGCCCGACCAGATCATCAAAGCCTACCGGGAATTTGTAAAAAATATCCGCAAAAAATACCCCAAAGCGCAGATCATTTGCGCGCTGGGCAGTATGGATGCCACCAAAGAGGGTTCGCCATGGCCGGGCTATATTGAAAAAGCCGTAGCCAGCCTCAACGATAAAACTATTTATACTCACTTTTTTCCATTCAAAAATACGCCGGGACATCCCAGCGCCAAAGAACAGCAAGCTATGGCCGATGATCTGATCAGCTTTATAGATAAGCAGGTGAAGTGGTAAAATACCAGTAGAGTCAAGAAATTAGAGTCAAGAATCAAGAAGGAAAAAGCTTTATTATATGCTATTTCTTATGTCTTGATTCTTGACTCTAATTTCTTATCTCTAACTTTGAGCAACCAATTATTGAACATGAATAAAGTAGTTAGTGGTGCCGATGAGGCCATCCGCGATATTCAGGATGGCATGACTTTAATGCTGGGTGGCTTTGGCCTTTGCGGGCTGCCCGAAAATTGTATAACCGCGCTGGTGAAACAGGGAAGGAAAGAATTAACCTGCATATCCAACAATGCCGGGGTTGATGACTTTGGTATCGGCCTGATGCTGAAACAGCGCCAGGTAAAAAAAATGATCTCCTCGTACGTTGGCGAAAACGCCGAATTTGAACGTCAGTTATTAAGCGGCGAACTGGAAGTAGAACTGCTGCCGCAAGGAACATTGGCTACCCGCTGTATGGCTGCCGGTTATGGTATGCCAGCCATTTTTACTCCTGCCGGTGTGGGTACTGAAGTAGCTGAAGGTAAAGAAACACGCAATTTTAACGGTAAGGATTACCTGATGGAAATGGCCTTTGATGCCGACTTCGCCATTGTAAAAGCCTGGAAAGGGGATACCATGGGCAACCTCGTATACCGGTCGACCGCGCGTAATTTTAACCCGGTTATGGCCATGGCCGGTAAAATAACCATTGCCGAGGTAGAAGAACTGGTACAACCCGGAGAGCTTGATCCCGATCATATCCATACCCCCGGTATTTATGTACACCGTATTTTCCAGGGAAAAGATTATGAGAAAAGGATAGAACAAAGGACGGTGCGTTCAATTTGAAAATTTGACTATTTGAAGATTTGAAAATGCTATTATATTACATGCAAAGCAGAATAATAAATGAGAGATGATAAGGAAAACCTAATTGTTAAATTAACATTTGAATTCGCTTTGGATATTATAGAATTTTCTGAGGAGTTAGAAGCTAATAGGAAATTTGCAATAGCAAAGCAAATCATCAGGTCAGGTACTTCGATAGGAGCTAATGTGCGCGAGGCCCAAAATGCCGAAAGTAAAAATGATTTTATACACAAATTAAAGATAGCAGCAAAAGAAGCTGATGAGACGGAATATCTTTTATTGCTCTGTCAGTTTTCTAAAAGTTATCCATTTAATGAGGTATTGCTCGATAAAGTAAAAGTGATAACTAAGATTCTTTCAAAGATAATATCGAGTTCAAAAAATAAATAACAGCTTGATTTGAAAATTTGAAGATGTGTTAATTTGAAAATTGAAATCATCAAATTTTCAAATTGAAATTCTAAATCGAATGACATTTTCAAATTTTCAAATCATCAAATTTTCAAATTGAAATCATGCTTGATAAAACAGGAATAGCAAAGCGAATAGCTAAAGAAATAAAAGACGGTTACTATGTTAACCTGGGTATCGGTATTCCGACATTGGTAGCCAATTACATCCCAGAAACTATGGATGTGGTGCTGCAATCAGAAAATGGACTGCTGGGAATGGGTCCTTTTCCATTTGAAGGAGAGGAGGATCCGGATGTGATCAACGCGGGTAAACAAACCATTACCATGCTGCCTGGTTCGGCTATTTTTGATTCGGCTATGAGCTTTGGGATGATCCGTGCCAAAAAGGTGAACCTCACCATACTGGGCGCCATGGAAGTATCCGAAAATGGCGACATCGCCAACTGGAAGATCCCAGGTAAAATGGTAAAAGGTATGGGCGGCGCGATGGATCTGGTAGCATCTGCCGAAAATATCATCGTAGCCATGCAGCACGTGAATAAAGCCGGTGAATCAAAGCTGCTACCTAAATGTACCCTACCGCTCACCGGTGTTCACTGCGTAAAAAAAATAGTGACCGAACTGGGTGTATTTGATGTATTGCCCGAAGGCGGATTTAAACTATTGGAACGTGCACCGGGGGTAAGTGTAGAGGATATCAAAAATGCTACAACCGGTAAATTGATTGTTGAAGGGGAGATTCCGGAAATTGTTATTTGATTCGTAGTTCATGGATCATAGTTAATGGTTCATAGTAGTGCCATGAACCATTAACTATGATCCATTAAAATAATTTCTTCCTTAAATCCGCCGATATTTCTTCGGTTACGGCAATGATGTCTTCGGCAACGTGACTGTTGTTGATAATCACCCGGTCACATTCGTCTTTATAAGGCAATAAAAACTCTTTATAGGCTGGTACCACGTGGTTTACCCATTTGTACATGGCATCATCGTGCGAATAGCCGCGCTCTATCAGGTCACGTTTAAGGCGGCGCTGTAGGGCCACATCTTCGTCGGCTTCAATAAAAATTTTCATGTCCAGTATATCGGCAATATCCCTGAAATGCAGGATAAACAAACCCTCCACAATTAAAATAGGCGCCGGTTTTATTTCCAGCATTTTGGGCACTACATTAGGATTGTTAAAGGTATACTCGGGCTTAATAACGGTTTCATTATTAAAAAGTCTACTGATATCCTGCTGAAAATGCTCGTGATCGATAGTCGCCGGCAGGTCAAAATTATACTCCTTATTTTCTTCGGGCGTCATATTATGGGCCACCGGAAAATAGTAGTCATCCTGCGATACCAGGCACACTTCTTCGGCAGTAAAATGCTCCAGGAAACATTTCAAAAAAAAGGTTTTGCCGGATCCACTACCACCGGCAATTCCAATAATATAAGGTTTATTCATTCGGGTTCGGACTGCCGTAGCTGATGTTTACGTGAATGCGTTTATCTAAAGCACCTAATGCGTCGGCAGTGTTCTTGGTCATAACAATAAGCACGTCCTTAGTAGCCTCGCTGTCGGTAAATCTGCCTACAACTTTAGCATAGGTGGTATGGTTGTTCATGGGGTTGGTGATCTTGATCACGGTACCGATAGGGGCGGTACGGTGTAATACCAGTTCTTTTTTAGGGTCAAGGCTGGTATCATCAATCCAGGTGGCTACACCGGTTTCATTTTTTTCGTACAGACCAAATTTGTTGGCTTTAAGTTTGTTACCTGCACTGTCAATAGCCGCAACGGTCGAGTCCTGGGTTACTACAGCATCTTGCTTTGCTACCGGTCTTTCTTCAGGAGGCAATCCCGAACGTACTTTGATGATCTGGTTTGGTGCAAGCGTACTGGAGGTTAAACCATTGAGTTTGGTGATATCTTCAACAGAAGTTCCAAAACGTTTGGCTATGGAATAAAGCGTTTCACCTGCAGATACTTTGTACTGCTGCACATTATCCATATTAACTGGTTTGGCAGGTGTGGTATCGGCTGGTGGTGTTGTAGTAGCTGCTGTTGTTGTGGCTGGTTGCTGTGCCGGTGCCTGTTGTTGAACTACCGGTTGCTGCGTTTGCGGTTTTGGCTGCTGTGCTGCAGGTTGTTGTACCTGGGGCTTTGGCTGCTGAACCGGCGGCTGCACTTGTGGCTTGGTTTGTTGAACAGGTGCAGGTGTTGTCGCAGTAGTTTGTAAAAATGATTGCTCGGTAGGTACTTTTATAATACCGCCAATTTTAAGGGCCGCATTGTTATTGAATTGGATAATAGCCTTTGGGCTTACATTATAACGGCGACCGATAGAGTAATAATTATCTTTAGGATCAAGTTTGTGTAGTACAACTTTTTTTCCGTTCAGGTTTTCAACTCCAACAGAGTCTACAACCGGGTTTGCAAAAATGGATATGGACAGGGTAAGTAGGGGAGCGATGACTAATAAAATCTTTACTTTCATAATGAATTATAATACAGTAACTTATAAGTTTAAAACTATTAATGCTGATCGTTCTTTTAAATAGATCAGGTTATTCTTATGTACTACAAACGCCTCGGGCTGCAATTTTTGTATGTTGCTGTTTAACAAATCCTGGTAAACAACTATGCCTTCGCTGTCGATAATATATAAATGCTGTTTTATTTTTTCCTGAAAAAACGTGTGCAAAGATACAATTCTGTAGCTATTGTGCTCCAAATAATGAAGGGTATTTGTATAAGGTTCGGCAGGTAAGGGCAATTCTTTTAACAGCTCAGCCGGGAGCACCTGTGGCACAACAATATGGTTATATAATGGGGTATCTATCACCGGTTGATGGGCTCGTAGTGGCTCACCTGTTTTCATATCAACCAAAAATAATTTCTTAGGTTGTATCTGGACATTATAAACCATAGGGCCATTTACAGACAGATGATCGAACGCCAAAGTATAATTGCTCCACAAGCTTTGTCCACTCACGCCATCAATAGCCACCAGGCCTTTATGCCCGGGGCCGTTTGCTGATTGGTAGTTGTGTATCAGCAGTACACCATCATAGGCCGTTTCAATGCCGGTGAGCCATCGCTCGGGCGTGGTGACATCCTTAAAATAGACCTGGCCGCTGAGCAGGTTTACAGCGCCAAAAGCTACTTTTTTCTCCTCGCTGTTACGTAATTCAACAAACAAAGTGGAGGTGGCGTCATCAATTTCCATGCGCCAGATGGGCCAGTCAAATTGTTGGTTGATAAAAGGTAGCATCTGTGTCATAAAGTGTGTAAATATGGGCAATAAATTCAAATCTGCTTATATTTACCAAACATTGCTGCCAAGCTAATGTTAAACATAAAAATCACTATTTATATATGAACGCTAAAGAAATTAGTCTGGAAGAAGGTAAAGTAAAACCTGTTGTTGACCACTTAAATGACCTTTTGGCCAACTATCATATCTACTACCAAAAAGTACGCGGCTGCCACTGGAATATCAAGGGGCAAAACTTTTTTACCCTGCATTTAAAGTTCGAAGAATTGTATACCGCCGCACTAACTACCATTGATGAGCTTGCCGAGAGGATATTGACACTGGGCAAATCGCCATACAGCACTTTTAAGGATTACATCGAAGAATCGGCTATTAAAGAGATCCAAACCATTGGTTTAAAAGATACCAAAATGGTGAAGGCTGTTATTGATGACCTGGCCGTTTTAATTGCTAAAGAAAGAGAGATCCTGGACATCACTGCCGAAGCTGGCGATGATGGCAGTAACGATATGGTGAACCGCTTTATGCAGTTTAACGAAAAAAATACCTGGATGCTGCGTTCGTTTGTGAACGAAGATTAATAAACACCGGTCAAGTATCATTTTTTAAAGCCGCTGATATTTATGTCAGCGGCTTTTTTATTGCTTTTATGTTAATAGGGCCACTCAGCGCAAACGTTTGAGTAGAATAAAGGGCCGAATACTTTTGATTTGAAAAAGATACGTTGTAGAATTGCCTTACCAAATCATAAAAGCCTTGAAAGTAATACACAGCGTACACCCCGAAGATTTTAAAAGTTATCAAACCGCACAAATAAGAGAACGCTTTTTAATTGACCAGCTGGTACAGGCTGATAGACTGAATTGTACCTATACCCATTATGACCGCATGATTATTGGAGCAGCTCATCCGGTAACCAAATCATTGGAACTGGAGAACTACCCAAATCTGCGTGCTGATTATTTTTTAGAACGACGCGAAATAGGTATCATCAATGTAGCCGGCGATGGCGAGATCACTGCCGATGGGAAAACTTTCCAGGTAAATAAACTGGATTGCCTTTATATAGGTAAGGGTGTAAAAAGTGTAAAGTTTACCAGTAAAAACAGTGCGCAGCCTGCGGTATTCTATCTGCTTTCGGCCCCGGCACACGCGGTATACCCTACCACCTTAATGACCAACGAGGATGCTGCCAAAGTGCATACCGGTTCCATCGAAATAGCCAATAAACGTACTATCAATAAATACATTCATCTGGAAGGTATCAAAAGCTGTCAGTTGGTGATGGGTTTAACCATACTGCATGATGGCAGTGTATGGAACACCATGCCGTCACATGTTCATGATCGTCGTATGGAAGCCTACTTTTATTTTGACGTGCCTGCAGGACAACGAGTATTCCATTATATGGGCGAAGGACAGGAAACCCGTCACATCCTGATGGATAATTATGATGCCGTGGTGTCGCCACCATGGAGCATACACTCTGGCAGTGGCACGGCCAGCTATAGTTTTATTTGGGGCATGGCAGGCGAAAACCTCGACTATACCGATATGGATGCTATCGCTATTCCTGATATCAGATAAAGATCAATTGATTAACAAAATATAAAAGACATTGGAAAATTCATTTTCATTAGCCGGTAAAGTTATTGTAGTAACCGGCGGTACCGGCATCCTGGGCGATGCGTTTGTAAACGCTATTGTGGAAGCCGGAGGTGCGGTAGGCATACTAGGTCGTAAAAAAGAGGTGGCAGAAGAGCGTGCCGAAGCGATAAACAAAAATGGCGGCAAAGCCATAGCGCTGGTAGCCGATGTGCTGAACGAAGAAGAACTGATAGCAGCTAAAGATAAAATTGTGGCAGCTTTTGGCAGGGTTGACGGCTTGGTGAATGGCGCTGGCGGTAATATGCCCGAAGGCGTTTTGGCTCCCGAAGAGGATATTTTTAAAATGAACATTGCCGGTATGAAAAAGGTAATGGACCTGAATACCTGGGGAACTATCATTCCAACACAGATATTTGGCGAGGCTATTGCCAAAACCGCTGGTAAAGGCAGTATCGTTAATATATCGTCTATGAACTCTAAGCGTGCTATCACCAAGGTATTGGGCTATAATATTGGCAAGGCCGCGGTTGATTGTTATAACCAATGGTTTGCCGTGGAATTGGCTAATCGCTATGGCGATAAGATCAGGATGAACGCCCTTGCACCAGGATTTTTCCTCACAGAGCAAAATCGTAATCTGCTAACCAAACCCGAAGGCGGTTATACCCAGCGCGGAGAGCTGGTGATCAAGCAAACGCCATTTAAACGTTTTGGTCATGCCGATGAACTGAAAGGTGCATTGACCTGGTTATTGAGTGATGCTTCGGCATTTGTAACCGGTTCTATGATCTGCGTTGATGGTGGATTCTCGATATTTGGCGGGGTATAAGAACAAAGAATAAGCTCGCCTGTTGATAAAGAGATAATATCGAACATCGAATGCTGAATGTCCAATAATGATTGATTTTGAACCTTCGGAATTCATTATTAGGTATTCAGTGTTCAATATTAAAATTGATTATAAACCCATTTTTATGAAACTGAAATTAACTATAATAACCTTGTTGATGAGCACAGGCTTAGCAGCCAGTGCGCAAACTGTTACGCTCGATTATTATTTTAACCACGAAGTGCATAAAAATAAAGCAGGGCAGCAGGAGCGTTTTCATTACCTCTGGGGCGAAAAGCAAAATTCAGGCTTTTCTATCTTCGGTGCTACTTTTGCCACTGCAGGTGCCAAACTGGATTCCCTTGACCAGGCACCTACTGTGGATAACCTCAAAAACACGGCTATCTATATTATTGTCGATCCTGACACAAAAAAAGAAAGTCCAAACCCCAATTATATCCAGCCGAAGGATGTGGAAGAGATTGCTAAATGGGTAAAAAAGGGCGGTGTGCTTTTAATGATGGCTAACGACAGCGCCAATGTAGAGTTGCCTCACTTTAACACGCTGGCAACCAAATTTGGTATGCATTTTAACGACGATCTGCAAAACCATGTAATTGATGATGCCCATTTTGAAGATGGCGCTGTAAAAACCACCGGTAACTCAGTGTTTACAACCGCTACCAAAATATTCATGAAGGATGTATGCTCCATTGCGCTTACAGGCCCGGCAAAGTCTGTTCTGAAGAATAGCAATGGCGCTACTATTATAGCCAGTGCCAAATATGGTAAGGGTACGGTAGTTGCCGTAGGCGATCCCTGGTTATATAATGAATATGTAAATGGCAGGTTGCCTGCTGGTTTTGAAAACGATAAGGCTGCTAACGATCTGGTGCATTGGTTATTGCAATTAGCTATCGGTAAATAGACGAACAGGAAATCGCAGATATAACGCCAGGCTGACAAGTGCCTGTTGATTAATGAGGCAGTAAGTAGTATATTTGCCTATCTTTTCCTGTGGTGTAATGGTAGCACTTCTGATTCTGGTTCAGACGATCGTGGTTCGAGCCCATGCAGGAAAACAAATGGTCTTAACGATGTCGTTAAGGCCATTTTTCGTTTTTAGATATTTTTCAACCCGCGTTTAGAGCGAATTTGGGCATGTTTTGGTTCGAGCCTGGTTATTTTCTGGTGCACTATATGAATAAGGATGACGCCTACCGGGGAGCAGAGTATGTGAGCAGGTCACCGATCAACCCCGTACGGAATATGATGGTCTGTCCGCATGGGACCTGCACTAACATAAACAGTCCAATGCGTTTCATCCTGATTATTCCCCCAAAATAAACTCCTTAAAAATAGATCTTTTGCCGATAACGATTTCCCCGGTTCCCGACATCCTGTTTTTAAGATACCTGGAAATTACAGGGTTTTTGTCCTCCGGAACTTTTACTTTCAAATAAACCCCCCCATTGCTATTCACCGAATCGGAAACGGCATAAATTTCTCCCCTGAGCATCCCGAACTTTTGATAAGGCAGACTCCGCAGTTTAAACAATACAGTTTGTCCGATCTCTACATTTTGTATATTTTCCTGTGGAATTTCCATCAAAACAAGTGTATATGCAGGTGATGCCATGGCAGCAGTGTTACCCGGTTTGTTTTGCATCATCACGGTTGCATATCCGTTGATTTTTGAGGGGATATCCAACACAGACAAAGTGGTTATGACGGAGGCCAGTAACAGAAAAATCAGGGTAATTCCCCAACGAATTAACCATATGGGTATGCGGCTGAGAATATCATTTATTTCATCGCTTCTTAAATCAATGTTTGCCTCTTCCATCTGTTTTTATGTTAATTTCCTAATTCTAATTGATTTCTGACTAATTTATGGTAGTCTCCCTGTATCTTCACCAAATGGTCATGGGTGCCAAACTCAACGATATTGCCTTTATCTAATACAATAATTTGATCGGCATTTTTAACGGTACTTAAGCGATGTGCTACCACAACAACGGTCCTGCCTTTAAAAAATATGTTCATATTGTCCATAATTACTTTCTCATTATTGGCATCGAGGGAATTGGTGGCCTCATCAAAAAATATAAATTCGGGTTCTTTATATATAGCCCGCGCTATTAAAATCCGTTGTTTTTGCCCCTGGCTTATACCATGTCCTTCACTTCCTATCTTGGTGTTAAATCCTAATGGTAGCCGCTGGATAAATTCATCAATATTCGCGGTCTTAACGGCATTAATAAGGCGTTTTATATCGGGGATATCCTCGCCCAGTGCTATATTTTTTGCAATCGTATCAGAAAAAATAAACCCTTCCTGCATAACCATGCTGCAGTTATCCCTCCATACCGAGTTTTTAATATTATCCAGATTTATTCCGCCAACGTTAATGGATCCGGCATCAGGCTTATGAAATTTGAGCATTAATTTAAGCAAGGTTGTTTTCCCACTACCGCTCATCCCAACAATAGCGGTCACTTTATTTTGCGGAATTTCAAAAGAAACGTTGTTTAAAACCTGTTGATTACCGGCGCCGGGATATGTAAATGATAAATTATCTATGGTAATGGTTTTATCTAAAGGTAATTCGCCAATAGTAGGTTTTGTGATCGGTTCCTCATCATCCATATCATGAATTTCGGCGAAGCGTTCCATGCTGATCTTGGCGTCCTGTGCATTTTGAATAAACTGTACCAATTGCTCAACAGGAGAAGTAAGCTGCCCAATTATGTATTGAATGGCAAGCATGGTTCCCAAAGTTATTTCATGATGAACCACAGCAATCGCGGCCAATAATGTGATCAAGATGTTTTTACCTTCGTTAAAAAAAAAGGCCCCCGTTTGCTGATATTGCCCCAGTGCCAGCGTTTTGATGTTCCATTTAAACAATAACGCCTGGATACGTTCCCATTCCCACCTTTTCTGAATCTCAGAATTGTGCAGTTTTATCTCCTGCATACCCAATATAAGCTGAACTACCTTGTTTTTGTTTTTTGTGGAGATTTCAAACTTTTTAAAGTCAAGTTCGCGTCTTCTTTTGAGGAAAAAGAATATCCAGATAAAGTATAAAATGGTACCTACGGCAAAGGTTAAAAATATTGTTTTGTTATAAATGAAAAGGATGGTTCCAAAAACACAAAGGTTAATGGTTGAAAATATTGAATTTAAGGACGATACAGTTAAAAATGTCTGGATCCTTTCATGGTCACTGATTCGCTGCAGGATATCCCCGGTCATTTTTTGATCAAAGTAATTTAAGGGCAAACGCATTAGTTTCAGGAAGAAATCTGATAGGATAGATAAGTTTACCCTGGAGCTAATATGGAGCAAAAGCCAGCCCCGTAAAAGTTCAATTCCAAGCCGTGACAAATACAGAAATACCTGCCCTATAATAATGATATAAATAATATTAATATCACCTGTCCCAATACCTAAATCAACAATGCTTTTGGTTAAAAAAGGAAACATTAACTGGATAAAACTACTAACAGCAAGGCTTAGAATCAGCTGAAAGAGCAGCTTTTTATACCGAAACAGATATTTTAGCAGGACACCGAAATTTATACCTGAAGATTTCTCTTCTTCAATTTCATAAAACTGGGCGGTGGGTTCAAGCAACAATACAACGCCTTCTTCAATACCCGATGTTTTTGTGCTGATCCAATCTCTTAAAAATTCCTCTTTTTTGTAGGTAAGTAAGCCAATAAAGGGGTCGGCAACGTACAGTTTATCCTTTTTAATCTTATATATAACAATAAAGTGATCCTGTTTCCAGTGAGCGATACAGGGAAATGGAACATCTTCTTTCAAGGTTTTATAGGATAATCTGCTACCGATTGTCCTGAATCCCAGTTTTTCGGCAGCACGGCTAAGTCCTAATAAATTTATCCCAGTTTTACCCATGTCAGATTTTTCCCTGAGGCTCTGTAAGCTCATTTGCTTGCCATAATATTTAGCAATCATCCGCAAACAGGTGGGGCCGCAGTCTCTCTGGTCATACTGTTTATAAAATGGGAAGCTCATATTGAAATGCTATTTAGATTTAATTTTTTAGGTCGTCATTCTTTATTTTTTTAGGCAACTTGCTGGCAGTCTGCGTTTTTCCGAACTTGTATCTGAAACTTAATCTTGCAAAGCGTTCGGGGTATCTGTTAACAGATAGCTGATAAAACTGGGTATTACTGTAAGCATTACGATAAGTAGATGTTTTATAAAAAGGTTGGCTAAGGTTTAGCGTTAAACTTGCTTTATCTTTAAGAAGACTTTTGGTTAAACCTACGCTGCTATAAAAATAACTATAGCCCCTGGCCTGGAAACTGATAACAGGAGAATAATAGCTAACATTTAAAAGCCCTGTTAAGCCCTTGATAAAACGATATGACATATTTGTTGAAACCTTTAAATTGAAACCGCTATCAAATAATGATGTATTATCGCTGTTTAACTGGGCATGATAATACCCGGGCGTAATATTACCGGATATAGACAGTTTTTGAAAAAGCGTTGTAGAGGCATATATGTTAAGCCCCCAGTTTTCCTGGTTCCCAAAGTTGTTATAAGTAGAAACCAGTATACTATCCTGTTGCAGAAACCGATATGATTCGATGGAGTTGTTTGTTTTCTGGTAGTATAGGACAAAGTTAAATTCTGTTTTATTTTTATGAACATTATAACCCAGCTCGTACGAGTCAACATATTCAGGATGCAGGTTGGGGTTGCCGTAGGATATGTTTTGGGGATTTAATTGGTTAACATATGGGTTTAAATAAAACAAGCTGGGTCGCTGGATCCTTCGGGAATAGCTAAAACGCAAAATAGTTTGATCGTGGAAGGTGATGGAGGTACTTAAACTTGGAATAAAAGAATAATAAGATTGTTTGAAGTGGATATTTTGATCTCTCAAACTGGCATTTAAATCGGTATGCTCCAGTCTCCCGCCTATTTTCATGTTGTACCGTTTCACCTTCAGGCTATATAAAGCGTAACCTGAATAAACGGTTTGTTTATATTTCAGCAGATCACTTGTTGCCGGATTAAGGGACAGGTCATCCAACGCAGTGCCCAGATAATCTTCATATTTACTATCTAATTTTCTGTAAAGCCCTTTTGTACCTACTTCCAATAACCCGTTTGATGAAAGTGGTTGTGCATAATCAATTTGTACAGCCGACTCTTTATTAACTTCATTATTATTATTTAGCTCAGCCAATATGGTTGAATTTACAATAGGTTGCTGCTGGGTTTGATAGTAAATTTCGGGCTGTTCATAATTAAGCCGGTAAGTAACTGATAAATATTGTTTGGGCCTTTTAAAGTTATGCTGATAACCTGCATTTACTTCTGTGGTCAGATAGTGTGTTTTTCTAAAATACGCTCTTTCAAAAGCATTCTCGGTCACCATGTTTTCATTGGCATATTCACTGTTAAGAGTTCCGGTAGTTGAATTTCTGCCATTATAAAGTAATATAGAAGCCGACAATGTATTCAGGCTATCCATCAGGTAATTTAAATCAAGGGAGCCGGTCAAAAAGTTCGATTTAAAAAGATTGTTTTGTTCCTGATGCAAAAATGCTGTTCCCTTGTCTGTATAATTTTCCTGGTTTACTTCGATATTATTCCGGGGGCGATGATAACGTCCATTCGACAACTGTACATTCAAATTCCATTTTCCAAATGTACCTGCCGCCTGTATCCCGTCAGAAAAATCTCCAATACTATTTATTCCGCCGTACACCGAACCATTGTATCCTCCTGATAATTTTCGTTGTGTTATGATATTAATTATTCCTCCGGTTCCCTCTGCATCATATTTAACAGAGGGATTTGTTATAATTTCAATGTCCTTTATCGATTCGGCAGGCATCGCCCTTAAAACTTCGGCAAGCTTATTGGTATATAATGAAGATGGTTTTCCATTTACATAAACTTTATAATTGGAGCTCCCTTTCAGTGTGATCCGTTCATTGCCTGCCAGGCTGATAAGCGGGGCTTTATTCAAGGCATCTAAAGCACTGGCGCCCCTGTTGGTTATATCATTTTCAACACTATATATTATTTTATCAGGTTCAATTCTGATGATCTGTTGTGTAGCCTTTACATTGATCTCTTTTAATTGCCGGGTATTTGCCAAAAGACTGATGTTTCCTAATTGAACAGATCTTGTGTCGGGTGTTATATGCAGCAAAGGGGTCTTAAATGGGCTGTACCCCACTGTTGAAACGGACAAATAATAATCCCCAAAGGGCAGATCTTTGATGATGAATTCTCCTTTGGTATTGGTTAACGTGCCGCTAACTACTTTGCCATTTTCCTGTATTAAAGAAACGGTTGCCAGCTCAATAGCCGCTTTTGTAACAGAATCT
This sequence comes from Mucilaginibacter sp. BGA-UO-ETr-C110, assembly GCF_059567985.1. Classification (NCBI taxonomy): domain Bacteria; kingdom Pseudomonadati; phylum Bacteroidota; class Sphingobacteriia; order Sphingobacteriales; family Sphingobacteriaceae; genus Mucilaginibacter; species Mucilaginibacter sp. BGA-UO-ETr-C110. The sequence goes on along the minus strand of NZ_JCAQPB010000002.1, from coordinate 3,306,576 downwards.
TTCAGACTGCCTGCTATTTCGCCGGTTTCCCCCCGGTTATCTTTTAACCTTTTATTTGCTAATTGAGCTATAACAGCTTGCCGTGGTGCAAATATGAAAAGCATTATAATTACAAGTATGTTTATTTTCATATATATTAAGACGCTATTAAAACACCCACGTTGCTTGAAAGTAATATTAATATTCAAGATATTTTAACAAAATCATTTTTATTCATATTTGTTATTGCCTTAATTGATTTATAGTGCTGAATAAGGAGATCATAAATAACATACTCGTGCAACCGCCGTTTCGATTTGAAGAGCCTGTTTATATTCATGTGGGTATACTGCAGGATCCAGCCTTTCAGTTCGGTCTGGTTACGGGAAAGCTCAGTGATCGTATTCACCGGCTTCTGAAAGAACTGCTCGCGCCGCAATAATTGCTGGTCAAGTAACAGGAACCAGTCATCATCCTGGGGTTGAAACAATTGCCTGATATCCTTTTTATGTTGTATGTAAAGCTTTGACAAGGTGCTTTTTAAATTTTCATCAGCATTAAACTCTATAGCGAACCCATTACGTGCAAAAGTTAATGTTTCAATTTTGTCATCAATTGAAAATTGAAATGAATTAAAGAAATTATCTACGCTTTTTACTCCGAGTAACCACCTGTACTTTTCACCCTGATCGCCTTTCAGGGTACTCAACATATCAAGGCAAAAGTTACTATCATGGTAAAATATTGTTTCCACATGTGCTATAGCCGGGGTTCCGTATCTTTCGAGCTCTCTTACATAAGTATCTGTTTGTATTTTCCATACTTCTCCTGATGCCTCAAATGCTCCAAAGTATGTTTTGAAAATTTGAATAATTTGATTCAGCTGTTCTTTATTTTTCGGCTGGATACGCAGCCTTAAATGATAATCCGGATCGGAAAAACGGATAAAAAACCATTTTTCCAGCAACCCTTCCGAGATTAATTTCTTTATAAAAGGTCTTACGCCCTGTATTAGCACTTTTTCAGTAAGTTTTAAACCACAGTATAATTTAAAATACAGCCATTCATCACCGATAGCATACTTTCTTTTAACCCCGGGATCTATATTGGGGGTTGAGCTTTTAACTGGTGTATTGGCAACTGATTTATTTACAGGCTTGGCATCGTCACGATAAAAAGCAACAATGAATTCATTGGCAAACTCTTCCGGAGTTGCACCGGGCGAAGAATGACAATCGCCCTGTAAAAACTCCTGTAATGTGATCGTTTTCTTGTTTTTAACTTCCTTGATAAACATGCGGACAAATACGCTATTATGCGTATTGATCAGTAATGAGTTATCAGATACCATCCAGCATACATATTGGGGAATCTTGAATTTTTCGCAAAATTCCTGAAACTTTTTCACCTGTTCTTCCGCCGGGACTTCTGTAAACATATCCAGATCTGTTTTTTGAAATAACCAGGTAGCGGGCTTAATAATAATATTATGGTAAACTATACGGGGATAAAAATTAGCTACCCTGTAAAGAATGCCTAAGTTGATATAAATGTCGGTTAAATGCCTTTGCGATTGCAGATCACACAAAAACTGGTAAACCGGTAAACTGTTATAAGAAAAGTTATGGGCGTTTGATAAATAAGGGATAACTTCTTTCCCAAACTTTTTGGACCTTAAAATTATCCGGTCGTTTTTAAGAGAAACGGTCAGGTCATTCAAGGGTACCTGAAACTCCTTATCCGCATTTGATTGGGCTAGGTAGGGTATTTCATACTGCCTGTTTGCAGGTCTTAGTAATACATTGCCAACCCTTGCCTCCGGTAAGTGAACAATCTCGGCAACTACGGCTGCCGGATTTAATTCGGCTTCCTTATTCGTAATGTCAATTAATAACTGGTCTATTTCCTCGCTTGAAGTACCAAATCTGCCTAATAACTTGGAAGCGGAAGTTCCCTGGACGTACATGATCTGGATATACGTTTGGTTATTTTGTGACATCGTACTGGCCAGTACGGACACGGTTTCACCAAGCTCTTCCAGGCGGGAAGGAAATGCAGCCAGATCTTCTTCAGTCAGTTTGATCTCATAGCTATTTTGCTGTGTGGCTTCAATAAATTTCTTGCACCAGAAAGTGTGTAGTTTAGCATCCCATGTCATATCGCTTAGCGACTGGTTTTTAGGGGCAGGGATATTGATAGTTTTTAAAAGATCTGAATAATCGGCATCTTCTTTTATATTTTGAAAATAACCAATCCCAAATTCAGAATCCAGAGCCTCACATAAATCGACTTCTCTTGCCTCGTATCTGTCCAAAAAAGCATTTTTAAACTGTTGATGATTGGTTTGGCTGGTTCTTGAAGACCTGAAAACCCTGGGGGAAAACTTGCTGAATATTTCAAGACCGCTATATATATCATTGACAATATCAGTACTTAATATTTTTGATTTCGTAGTTTTATTTAAATCAACCTGGATTAAATGCTTATCCTCTACCGAAATATCCATGCTTTTTAACAGCGATTTCAGCTCCCCATAAGTACCAAGATAATCGTCGGTTTTGTTCTCATTGATTAGATCAAGTAAGTGCTGTATCTTTTGTATAAATTCCTGATAAAATTTGATCCGCTCAAGGGCACCTTGTTCACTTGTTCTTTTGGTTACTGTAGTAAGCTGGTTTGCCAAATGCTGCAAAACATCTTTTCCGGTTACCGTTGGTTCAAACTCGCTTACCAATATTTGATTATCAATAAGATATTCAACAAAGTCATGGGCTTGTTCTGTCGTAATATCCTCATCCTCAATTAATGCACCCGCTTTGCTTATCGAGATGCCATTTTCGGCTTCCATAAGAATTTTTTCCAGGTACTCATTGGTGCTTATTCCAACCAGGTTATGTATTCGTTTATTGCCTTTATATGAATACTCCACATATCTTAAATGATCAGCCAGTTTATACATACTGGAATTGGGATAAAATTGCAAACAGGGCTTGATCAGGGTATCCTTACCTATTTTGTCCAATAACAGGCAAATGTAATTCATATCAACCCGGGCATTTCTGAGAAACTGCCGGGTGTTTTCAAATGCAATTGAGGTCTGATCGCCGATATGAAGCGCACTGTAACCCGCAAATAAGCCAAAGGGGGTACACCTGGAAGTTAACCGGATATAGTATTTAAGGAGGGTGTTTTCTAAGCGCTCTGCTTTCCTGGCATCTTTAATATGCCCGTTGAGGTACTTTTTGAACTCATTGCATAAATCAGGAGAAGTAAGAAACAGCGTTTCAAGACCAAGATCAGTTTCAAAAAATGATTTAACGGTAGCTATGGTATTTTCCTGTTCATCTAAAAGCTTAAAATCCTGAAGCGGTAACAAAGGTGACCTTAAACAAACGGTTTGAAATGCTTCATATAGTTTGGAATTGTTGTTCATTTTTTTCAGATCTAAATGGTTTAAGATTGAATTTCTCGCTCAGCCAATGCAATGATTGGTGACGTTCGCTGCACTCTTCTGCTATGTCAAGGAATATGAATTCATCAACTTCATACAACTGCTGAAAGGAGCAGATCTTGTCGTGGAATTCTTCCGGCGAGGCTGCTACACAATGAAATCCTGCTTGATTTTCCGGATGCCTCTCTGCAATGATCCGGAGCCCTTCTTCCGCCTTTCGGGTGGTATCTGATAAATAGCCGGCTATAGCTACGCTGACTTTGGGCAGGTACCCGTTCACTTTTTCAAATTGCTCCTTAAAACAACGTATTTTGTCGACCTCAGGGTCGATGTTGGCTCCCGAGTGAAATAGAGACCTGCAATAATTTAATTTATATTTAATGGCCGGTTCTGTATATCCATAAGACCTGCCTAAATACCAGGGCTCTGGTATCTGCCCGCCGTAAGGTGGCACAACGATGTTATCCCGTTGAAATTCCTCCTTTTCATTTAAAAAAAGGGTCATTAACTCGGATAGATGCTTATCAAAGAGAGTGGCTACCTTGTCTTTTTTAAATTCGGCATTGAGCATTAAACCTACCTTTTCAATAAGCGGAAAACCCTTTGCCAGTCCAAGATCAATTCTTCCCGGGTAAAGATTGCTGAGCAATTTAAAGTTTAAGGCTATTCTATAAGGCATATGAACAGGCAAAAGAATGCCGGCTATACCTACCCTGATATCCTTTGTCATTCCGGCTATGATAGGTAACAGCATTTCTGGGCTGTTCCATGCTTGTTTGGGAAGCGGATTATGATGTTCACTAACCCAAAACCGGCTAAATCCAAGTTGATCTGCGAGGACAGCATAATCAATGACGTCCTCAATGCGGGCCATACTATTCAGATCCAGGCGGTACCCAAAATCCAACAAGCCAAGCGTAATGTTACTCATGTTTTTTAGTTAAGAGAGTAAAAAGATTTGATCCCATTTATAGTCTTTATCTGTTTTATAATTCAGTAACGTGAGCAGCGGGCCGGCCCAACCGAACAATAGGGTTGATTTATAGGGAAAAGGATTTGCACCCAGATAATCCTTTTCGAGCTGCAGATAACATTGCTTTATCCAATATTCATAAGTTTGCAGGTAAACCGGATCATGGGTTAGCTGGTATAACTTACGGTAAGTTTGAGCTACCCCTGCAGTTCCATGACAGAAATAAGAGAACTCAATCCGGGTAATCTCAAAAGTTTTTCTTGAGATTACTTTGTGCTTCAGTTCCTCCGCAACGATAAGTAAACGGGGTGCATTAAAAAGGTTTCCTGCTCTTACCAATAACCATAACATACTTAAATCACCATTACACCAGGCAAGGCGGTGTGAATGATGCGCGGCAAGCGCTCCCTGTTCATCTGAACCGGCTTCAGTAACAAAATTGGGAAAAACAGTATGATCATTAGATGTATTTTTACAAATGTTCTGAACGTGTATGATATATTCAATCCCCTTGCATACAATATCTTTCATTAATGCGGGCTTATAACCGGCCTCATAAAGTTTCAGGAAGATCAGATACATAGCTACAATTCCATGCGCCGTACTCAGGTCCACGCCATTTTGGTTTAAGTAACCAAATCTGGTTGATAACCTGATCCCTTTTTCATCTTCAATGAACTGGTCATTAATAAGGTCAAACACTTCATCCATAAGTTGATTGTTCTGCTCCGGGTCGGATAAATAGCGGAGAGAAAAATAGTACAGCAGACCGATGGCACCACCAAAAAAATCGGTATTATTTTCTTTCAGCAGAATAGTATAAAACCTTTTTAGATACAGGTCCAATACGGCGAGCTGCTCCTTGAGGTCTTCAGATAAAAAGTCTTCATCCTGCAACAGGTTCAGACAGGAACCTACACCGGCTAATCCATTTACCAGAGAGGGGTTATTATAAATAGTCGCTTCCGGGTTATTAATTTCATCAATTACTTCTTCCATAAAACCAATAGAACGAAACGCGTATTTGTCATCCTGGTAATATTTATACAGGTAATAGTTGAAATAAGCAGCACCTATTTTTCCTTTATACAGACCTATATAATCCAGATCGCTATAATCACTGTCATATAAATAATCCGTTACCTCGTCGAGGATTGAATTTGTATCAGTAAGTCCTAACATCTTGCTTATTAATTATAATTTATTACCGGAAAAAAAAAGTTCAGTTCAGGGTCTTTAAAGTATAATAATGCCAAGCCTATTCCGGTTATACCTTCTGAAATTGATGTGAGTGTTTCCGGATATACTGAATTCCAATAAGGGATGAACCCTGCATATTCATTTTTATTTGCCGACAAAAATGCCAGCGTTTTATTCAGCCAGAAATAAGCGGCTTCCTCAAACAATGTTTCATTGGTTTCGGCAAATAGCTTTCTGAAAAATGCTGCAGGGCCAGCAGATCCGTATATCAGATTAGCATCATAAACCTGGTAATCTATCCTGCTTTCAGCTTTAGCATAATATTTAAAAATATGTATCGCCGTTTCTCTCAAGCGGTCATCGCAGATCACTTTTGATATTTCATATATGGCGTAAGCAACACCAAGGTCACCATAGGCCAGGTTAACAACTTTTAATAATTTTTCTTGTTTGCCGACTTCCTGAGGAAAAAAGAACGAATATTTTGAGATATCCTGTTGTTGACCGAACACGAAATTTACTCCTTCGATCAGAAATCGCTTGTCATTTAATGCCTGAGCTTCATATGCCCGGGTCAAAAAAAGAAGTATGCCGCTTACCCCATGGGATATTCCTAATTCGACACTATTCTCTTTTCTGAAATTACTTGTCCAGTAAACGCCGCCGGCATTATCTTCAACGGCAACGCTCTTAATTTTATCAACTATAGTAACCAGTATTTTTCTGGATGACTCTTCATTAAGATATTTTAATTTTTCCAAAAAATAATATCCCGCCGAAATGGCACCCACAACCGGATCAAAATCATTTTTTTTTAACTTATCCAGCGTAAAGGGAATAAGTATGTCATCAATTTCATCTAAAAGCGGAATGATGCTTTGGTCTACCTGTTTGTCTTTATAAAGTAACAACAGGTATCTGCCCAAATCAATCAATTCCCTGAATAATTTATGAGAAGTACTTCTTTCGGTAAGTGTGTTACATGAATGGTATAAAATTTCCTGTGAGATATTAAAGCAAGATTCATTGAGTGTGCATTTATAGTAATTATAAAAATACAGGGAGATACCTAACTGCCCCCTTGACAAACTAAATACATCTGCATTTTTATAATTATTAGAAAGGCTTTGATTTATTTCTTTGAGCTTTTCTTCCAACAATAACCATGTTTCAGCCATTTTATACGATTAAAGTGTTTAGAGACAAAGCTCAGTTGCTGCAAAGCAACTGAGCTTAATAAAAAAAAGAATTACGATTATTCTGCTACCGGGCTTTCTGCCAAGCATGAATCATTTGTGCAGGAACAATGAGAACCATCTGTGCTGCATTCTACAACACCACCGCCGGCTATAGTTGTCATTTGTTCTTCATTAAGAGCAGCGATAGTCTCTTTGTTTAAGCTAAGTTTGCTTGGTAATACAAATTTTTTAGTTTCCATTTTTATGTTTCTTTAATTGTTAAATTCTCCCAGCTCTCACCCTGGAAGTTAGATATTTAAACCTGGCTCTATTGTTATTAAGCAACCTGGTTTGATAGAACATGATGATTATTCTCCTACCGGATCTGCCAGGCATGAATTATTTGTGCAGGAGCAACGAGAACCGTCTGTGCTGCATTCTACAACACCGCCACCGGCTATAGTTGTCATTTGCTCCTCATTAAGAGCAGCGATAGTCTCTTTGTTTAAACTGAGTTTGTTTGGTAATACAAATTTTTTAGTTTCCATTTTTATAGTTTTTTTAATTATCAATTTCTCCCAACTCTCATCCTGGAAGTTAGATATTAAGACCTGGCTCAATTGTTGTCAAGAAACCCGGTCTGGTAAAACATCGCGATTATTCTGTTGCCGGTAATTCTGCTGCTTTGCAGGAATTATCGGTGCAAGAGCAATTAGAGCCGTCAGTGCTGCAATCAGAAAGACCTCCGCCGGCTATAGTTGTCATTTGTTCTTCGTTAAGCGCAGCAATAGTTTCCTTGTTTAGGTTAAGTTTGCCCGGTAATGCAAATTTTTTAGTTTCCATTTTTTATGTTTTTTTAATTGTTAAATAAAATTCTCCCAACGCTTATCCTGGAAGCTGGATATTAAACCAAGCCTGATTGCCGTTAAGCAGCCAGGCCTGATAAAAACAATAAGGTTATTCCGTTACCGGTAATTCTTCTGCTTTGCATGAATCATTTGTGCAAGAGCATTTGGAACCATCAGTACTGCAGTCTGAAAGACCTCCACCGGCGATAGTTGTCATTTGTTCTTCATTAAGAGCGGCAATGGTTTCCTTGTTTAAGTTGAGTTTACCTGGTAGTGCAAATTTTTTAATTTCCATTTTTATGTTTTTTTTCAATTGTTCAAATTCTCCCAACTCTCATCTTGGAAGTTAGATGCTATACATACTGGTTGCATAGTCACCATTACTGAATTGGCCAAAAAGTAATATCTTATATAACTTTAATTTAATTATTGATAAATTTTAATGTTTTGAACACAAACGAATGGATACTCTTAAATCTATAAATTACATCCTCGCAGCTCAAATTAATTACACGAACATAGATTTTCCCGCTACAAACTTTAATACGCTTACTGGCGGCAGCTTAATTTTTCAGGCAATTGAACTCCTGATAGCTCCTGTTTTAAGTCTAAAGTTTGTCTAGATATTTAGGGGAAATATGAAAGGGTTTACACCAATTGCAGTTGCGCTTTAAGCTATTATTTACTTAAAGGGGATGAAATGTGCGTTACGGTCATTATGGTAACTCCGGTTGGATCTGTATCATTATAACCATTACCTTTTGAACTGGATTTAAAGCCCATTACCGTCTTTAATTTTAATTTTTTTAACATTCTACTTTTCATAACTCTATTTTTTTTTAATAAGTTATGAGGTGCAGATTGTCTCTGAAATATTATTACACTAAGTCAAATATTACATATACAAATAAGTATATATTAGCTTTATGTTTAATTTAAGCTCCCCCCGGTTTAAAAATTTAAAAACCCATATAATTTGTTGGGGGCTATTTATTCTTTATGAATCTCTTGTAAGTTATTCCTATACAGGTACAATACCCGGTTATTTTGATTATGTGGGGCATTATAGCTTAAATATTAGCCTGTTTTATTTAAATGCCTACCTTATTGAATGTTATATTGTAAAGGATGGTCGTAAGATCTTTAAGTTTGCATTGATCATATTACTTGAATTAGCCGCATACGTGGCAATTAAATATTTGATGTATTTGGCTTTTATTTTTTTTCAGATATACAAGCTAAACCAGATTTCCTCCTTATTTATGACCGAGAGCCTTTACCGGGCTATATACTTTATAGGACTGAGCACGGGATATTGGTTCGCCCGGTCTAACATCAAACAACAGAAGCTTATTGCTGAGTTAGAACGGGACAGATTAAAAGTAATTATAGAAAAAGAACTGGCTGAAAGAAGCATGCTCGAATCGGAGAATACTTATTTAAAAGCGCAAATAAATCCACATTTTTTATTTAATATATTAGGATTTATACATAACTCTCTTTTAAAATATTCAAAAGATGCAGCCGATATGGTCATATTGCTATCTGACATGATGAGGTACGCCTTAAGGAAGCCAGAGCCGGGGAATAAAGTAGATCTGATCGATGAAATTGAGCACATTAATAACTATATTGCTATAAATCAGTACCGTTATCATCATAGGCTATTTCTTGAATTCCGGTATCACGGAGAAATCGGCCAAGTACAGATTATTCCTTTGTTATTAATTACAATTGTGGAAAATATGTTCAAATACGGAGACCTTTTTGATGAAAATGATCCTGCGAGCATATTATTAGAAACCGATGGTAAAGAATTAAATTTGGATATTATTAATACGAAAAGGAAGCAGGAAAATATCAAAGGATTTGGAATAGGAATGTCAAACGTAATAAAAAGATTGGAATACAATTATAAAGGCCGTTTCAAATTGCATGTAGATGATGCTGAAAAAAAATATGTTTTAAAATTATCGATCACAGTAAATGATTAATTGTATAATAATTGATGACGAAAGCTACGCTATTGAAACCTTATCTGATTATGTTGCTAAAACAAGTGGTTTAAGACTCATAGCCGAGTACTCCAATCCTATGGAAGCTTTAGCAGCAATAAAGTCAGGAGAAAAACCTGATCTTTTATTCCTGGATGTAGATATGCCGGCACTGACGGGTTTTGAACTTGCAGCATTACTTCCTCCTGATATTGCGATCATTTATACAACTGCCTTTGCCAATTATGCTTTAAAATCATTTGAAACCAACGTTTATGACTTTTTATTAAAGCCAATCTCATTTTCTAAATTCCTGAAATCTATTGATAAAGTGATGAACATCATGGCTAATCACAGGCCGGCACCATCATTGCGACAATCAGATTTCTTTTTTATTAACCCGGGAATTAAAGGAAAAGTTATTAAGATAGCCTTAACTGATATTATTTATGTGGAGGGTTTAAAGAACTATGTCATTATATACCTGAAAGGGGGGAAGCATATTACCTATCTGACTATGCAAGAGGTGGAGGAAGCTTTGCCTGCTGACAGGTTTTTACGAGTTCACAAATCATATATTATCAACCTGTCCAAGCTTCAGTCTATTGAAGGAAATACCATTCATATGGCAGACAATCTGACTTTTCCTTTAGGTGGAAGTTATAAAAACGCATTAATAAATTTTGTTAATTCGAATTCCATCATCACAAAAAGAAAGGGTTAATAGGTTTTATTCCTGTTTTTAACAGAATGGTATTGCATTGAAATCAGATAATAAAGTATGAATTCCTGTTTTCTTTGATTCTCGTTAAGCATTCTGTTGACGTGCATGTGGATGATATCTGCTAATAATTTTACTTTTAACTTTTGCGGTGCGGCCATTAATGCCGTTTTAATGATTCGGAGATATTCTTTCCCTGGTGCAGACAAAATAATCGCTCTGTTTTTAGGGAGCAGACAGTGATCGATTTGACTTCTTGTTTTTCGATATTTTGTATTTAACTGATACTTCAGATCCTGATCAAAAAAAAACTCCTTTCCAAATTTTTGCGACATCTCTTTCGTAAATTCTTCCTTTTTGGCAATACCTGAATCGTATTGATCAATAATAGCGTCGATGGATGCAATGAGGGTTTCAAAAACTGAATACTCGGTCTTGCCGGTATATCTTTTGTAAAGAAAATCCATTACAAAACAACTGCTCTTATAAAACACACTTTCCATTAAATCGATATTTTCAGCGCTATATCGTTCGATTTCCTTTTTGTAAGTATCCAATATGATCGTGGAGATCGATCCATTTGCTATTCGTTTGTTTAGTGCATTGTTAAAGAGTGACATTGCTGCAGCAATATTTTCTATTTTTATTTTAAACCGTAATCTTAAGTGATCCTCCGGATCTTTATAACGGATAAAAAACCATTGCTGAATGAGGTTTTTTTTAATAAGCTTTTTAATAAGTAAATGAAGCTCATTTCCTAAAATATCATCTGAAATTTGGGTATGGGAATATATTTTATAATATAGCCACTCGTCGGCCGGCGGGTGTATACGTTTTATTTTATTAGGGGTAATCGTTTTTAATAAAGTTGGATTACTGTAGGAAGGAGAAGTATTAAATATTGGAGTTACGAGCTCATGTATTAAAGGAGCATGATTACGATTTATTATATTATATTTTTTACTGATAAGCACCTCTTTAATGGTAACCGAAGATTTCGATTTCAACACATGGATAAACATCAATATATCATCTTTTGATTTGGAATTAAAGAATAATGAATTATCGTGTTCTACAATTATAAAAAAAATTGGTATCAACAATTTTTCGAATAATTCCGCGCAGGCTAAAACGGGTTCCTTATTATTTATTAATTTGTTTAGTTGTTTTTCATCCAGTATCCAGGTTGCCCTGTAAAGTATGCAGGACTTATAAACAACCCTGGGATAAAAAGATAAGCCTGGTAATAATTGTTGTAAATTCAGATTAAAATCGGTTTTAATGGATTGGTATTGTAAATCGCATAAAAATCTAAATGGCGCCAAATCATGATGATTAAAATTGTAGGCTGAAGTGAACCTTGGAATAATATTCTTTTTCAATCTTTTGGACCTTAAAATAATCTCATCATTTACAATACATATATAAAGATCTGCAGGAGAAATTATGTTAGCCCTATTGATTTCTGAATTAACAAGTATAGGGATTTCATAATTGTATGCGCTTTCGCGGGTACAGACATTAGCCGCCTGACCTTTGATAAAACAAGAGACTTCAGCAAATATCACATCCTTATTGATCGCTTGTTCCTTTTGGGCGATTTCCAGATTATAGCATTTGAATAATTCATTGTTCAATGTAAATCTGCCGGTCAACGCGGTTGCTGAACAGCCACCAGCATTCTCTATGCTTATATAATCATCATAAATTGTAAATTGGACCGAAAAGCTTGGCGGGTATGCTAAATTATCTTGAGGCAGATGGTCTAAATCCTGATCATCAAAACTAATCGGCTGGTAGGGTTTCGAATGATAAAGTTTTTTTAATAATAGTTTATGGATTGGAAGCCACTGACTGGTTTCAGGGGCGGCTTCCTTTTTAAAAGCCAGGTTTTCCAAAATGGAATTATTATTTATCCCTTCTTCTAAGGATAGATAACCAATACCAATTTCAGGATCAAGTGCCTGTAAAAATGGTATTTCCCGTGATTCGAACTTTTTTTTAAATTTTTCCTTAAAGTCGTTTAACGATGGAATCTTTTTTACCAGACTTAAGCTATCAAGACACTTTAACCCTTCCAGAACGTTTTTCTGGTATTTTTTTTCCATGCCCAAATCAAACTGTATGTAGGAGTTAACATAGAATTTGTTTTTTATAGGCATAACCACGTCGGGCCAATTTATTTTCATCAGCTCACTGAGCGGAATTGTTTCTTGAGTTTCATACCTTCTGAAAAATTGTTTAGCAGCTGCCCAATTCTGATTATCCTTAAATTCTGCTCCTTTTTGTTCAATTGCAGCGTTTAGTTTATGATAGTAACTGTTTCCTACATAATTGGGCAGTAACTCAGCATATAAAATTCCTGAGGATATCAGATATTCTACAAAATATTTTGAATCATGATACTCCCCACCATAACTCATGCAATCTTCCATAAGCTGTTGCTTTGTTCTGCCGGATAAAGCGTGTTTTAGGAGTTTTTTTAAGAGAGCACTGTTTTGAAAGGAAGATATCTTGAATTTTGCCGACTGGCTATCTTCCGCGAAATCAAAATGCAAATAACGATATCCTGTTTTGGCGTTATAAATAGTTTTATTTGTAAAATAAATTTGGTCATCCTTATTGTTTAAGAAATCCAGTCTGCTTAACTCATACATTATCTGAAAGTCAGGGAATATGGAAATTTCACGGGAAATTATTTGAGGTAATATATTTGTCTTTTCTCCCCATTTTATTAATCCAACAGAAGCAAACAAGGCAAATGGAGTAGCCCGAAAGTGGACTCTGTTGTAATATTTTCTAAGACTGAAGACTGTCCTTTCGGATAATGCTTCGTAAATGAATTCATGTTTTTTCAGTTCGTTGAAAAGACTTTCGCTGGCAAAAAATATGGCAGCCTGGAAATCCTTGTTTTTTAAGTCAAACTTTAAATTTTTGTAATCAAATTCAACATAACTTCTTTCAGCAGCCCTTATAAAAATATTGGATCCAAGTTCAATATTATGCATGTTTAAAATTTGAAAAAAATAAAATGAAATTATCGACTATCACTTGCTGAATAATTTAAAAATCAAATGTTTATGTATTAAAGGGGATTTAATTTTAAACATACGAATTTATTGCCTTTTAGTTTTATAGCGGAATTCAGTACGGCAAGACGCTCTCCTGGTTTTTTCGACCATTACCTTTAAATTTTCCTTTGCGTGCGCCTCCGCGGATGGCGTAGTTTATCAGGGTTTCTCTTAAAATGTTGATAATGTGTTGGTTGGGGTAATATCGCTAAAGCTATTAATGAAAAATTAATCAGATAGAGTGATTGTATGTCAATTCATTTAAAAACGAATACCTGTTTAAAGGTTAAGGGTGGCTAATTTACGCAGGTCATCCATAAAATGGTTCGAGAAGCACCCATGCAGGAAAACTTAAAAATAATTTGTCGGCTCGACTCCGGCGCTGAGTACACAAAATAAGGGCTAACAATCAAATTGTTAGCCCTTATTTTGTAAAAACCACATGTTCTGTAAAGTCCTAACGGTGCTTGCAGTATTTCGTTACAAGCTATAAATGAGTTTTTGTCCTTTTTTAAGTTGATATCCATCTTTTTTATCGGTCAGCTTCAAATCACCTTTCTTCCAAACGTAGTTTCCTTTTTTACCTGTTCTGACTAAGATCTGGCTCTCTTTGTAATCAGACAGAAATCTCTCTGCTTTTTTGTTATCATCACTAAAAATAACGGCCGCAATAGTGGAAAAACTTCTCTTGGGATCGACTTCCTTCAGTTTAATTTTTTGCGCAAAAGTTTGTATGCAATCTTTTTTTATAATAGAATAGGTATACCCGGCCGATCCTATGCAGCCATGTTTGTCGCGGTCGTTACCGGTTGTTTTTTGTGCGTAGCTGATTGTTGCAAAAAGCATAAAAACTGTACTGAAAACTAATGATCTTCTGTTCATTTTAAAAAGGTTTTAGGTTGTGATCCTTACTCTAAAGGCTTTTCAGGAACCGCCAGTAATTATTTGATACTTATATAAATATAATAAAAAAAAGGAGTTTTACGAGATCGGTGTTAAAGCTGAAGAATTAACCAATAGCTGGCCTGGTTTTTTTTAATATGATTTTACATGCCGGGATGATCGATTTTCTTTAAATTCTTTATAAAATCGGTCATTAACAATGCTGTTGCGTATATTGAAAGTTTGATACGAAAGGGTTAGGCTCTGCTACTTATTTTGTTCATCACTAAATCCTTGAATTTTGCAAGCTGGTTAATGCGCTTTACCCATTAAAAGTGGGTTAGGATAATGATCACTTTGATCTTCGATGGTAACATCCAGGCATTTAAAATCCTTTTCAATTAATAAATATAGCGAACCATCAGTGCCTTCAAAACCCACTCTGTCGGTTAAAGTCCATTCCCGGGTCATTTGTTCGGCCACAAAAAGCGTGATCTTGTTATTTTGTAAACTGGCCGACAAAGCATCCTGGTTATACTGTTGCAGGGCATAAATAAAAGTACTGTTGCCAAAAGAGGTGATCTCTTCCAGGTAACCTTCTTTCGAAAATTGTTCAATATCTGTTTTGGTAAGCCTGTAGCGTATCGAATTGCCTTTTATTCTAATTTTCATATCAGCTTTATCTTTATTATAGTAATTATAAATGTTCAATACTTAGACCCGCAACCTCGCCTATAATAATAATGGCCGGGTGGGTTAGCTGGTGCGAATCTGTCATTTCGCGCAGGTCCTTAACCAGCCCTCTAGCTACTTTTTGCTGTGGCAGTGAGGCATGCTGTATAATGGCGGCAGGTGTATCACCCCTTCCTTCGGATATATAAGTTTCGGCAATGGCATCTACTTGTTTCATGCCCATATAAATGGCTACAGTAGCATTGCTTTGCATGGCCAGTTTCAGATCGGCAGATAATGATCCGTCTTTTTTAGTGCCTGTAATGATCCATACCCCTTCGCTCATGGCCCTGTGGGTTAATGGTATATCTAAAAATCCAGAAGCTTGTATGCTGGTGATTCCGGGAATGTAATGGGTTTTGATTCCCTGTTCCCGGGCGTATACGATCTCTTCAAAACCACGACCAAATATAAAAGGGTCGCCACCCTTTAGTCTTACAACGCTTCCTTTAGTAAAAGCGTAATGTTTTATCATCTCATGGATGGTTTCCTGCGGAGTATAACTACCGTAAGGGTGTTTGCCTACATATATTTTTTCACATTCGGGTTTGGCTATATCTAATAGTGCTTTGTTAGCCAGGTTGTCATATAATATAACATCGGCCTGCTGTAAAATCTTATATCCCTTCACGGTGATCAGTTCCGGATCTCCGGGGCCTGCACCCAGTACAAATAATTCAGGAATTGGAGTATTTTGTTTCATATTTTCAATTAGAAATTGAATTGTCACCAATAATACTCAATTTAAGTCACTAAGAAATGATAATTATCATAAAAAAGTGTAAAAAATTAAGTTATTAACTGTTAAATTATTATAAATATCATAAAAATCATCAAAAATTTAATTTTTATTGATTGTAAAAATTGAAATACTGATTTAATTAGTTAATATTGTTATCGTAATGCTTTAAGGTCGCAACTATAATGCATTATAAATACAGTTTTTGCTTTAACATTTAAAAAATAAAGGTATGTTTCAACCAACCATCGTAGTTGTTGGCAATGGAATGGTAGGTTATAAGTTTTGTGAAAAACTATTAGCCAAATCATCACATTTCAATATCATTGTTTTTGGCGAAGAGGCCCGCATTGCTTATGACAGGGTTCACCTCAGCGAATATTTCAACGGTAAATCAGCAGATGACCTATCGCTATCTTCATCTGCATGGTATGTTAATAATGGCATAAAGTTACATCTTAATGATCCTGTTCAGGAAATAAACCGCGCCGAAAAAACAGTTCATTCTCTAAAGGGCTTCACAGTAAAATATGATTACCTGGTGCTGGCTACTGGTTCATCGGCTTTTGTGCCCGATATTCCTGGTGTCGAGAAAGAGGGTGTGTTTGTTTACCGTACCATTGATGATCTCGATCTGATCAAAAACTACGCTGTGAATGCCCGGGTGGGTGCAGTAATGGGCGGGGGATTGTTAGGGCTCGAAGCGGCAAAAGCTTTGATAGATCTGGGTATTGAAGAAACGCATGTGGTTGAGTTTGCTCCCCGTTTGATGCCCCGGCAAATAGATTCGGCAGGTAGCGGCATGTTGTTATCTAAATTAAAAAGTCTGGGCTTAAATATTCATCTTAATAAAAATACGGCAGCTTTTGTTGGTGATCATAAAATTGAAGCGCTAAAGTTTAATGATGATACCAGTTTACCCATCGATATGATGGTGATATCTGCAGGCATCCGACCGCGTGATGAGCTGGCTAAGCTGGCCGGATTGCATACTGGTACGCGTGGCGGTATTATGGTTAATGAAAAAATGCAAACCAGCGATGAGTATATTTTTGCTATAGGCGAGTGCGCTCTTTATGAAGGTATGATATATGGCCTTGTTGCTCCTGGTTATGAAATGGCCGATGTAGTGGCTAATTATTTATCCGGTAACGAAAAGGGATTTTATGGTTACGACATGAGTACTAAGCTCAAGTTGATCGGTGTTGATGTCGCCAGTTTTGGTGATGCGTTTATTACTGAGCCCGATTGCCGTACTATTGTATTTGAAGATACGCACAAGGGGGTATATAAACGTATTAATATCAGTAATGACGGTAAGTATCTGTTAGGCGGTATTTTAATTGGCGATGCCGATGCTTATAATATGCTGCTGCAAACTGTTAATAATAAAATTGCCCTGCCGCCCAATCCGGAGGATCTGATATTGGGCTCCAGGGGTGCTGAAGCGAACGAAGGTGCGGGTGTAATGAGTTTGCCCGATGATGCGCTGATCTGCTCTTGTGAGGCAGTAAGTAAGTCGACTATTTGTGGGGTTGTTAATGATGGGGCCTGTAGTGTTGAAGATATCAAGAAATGTACTAAAGCAGGCACGGGTTGTGGCGGTTGTGTGCCATTGGTGAAAGACCTGATAGCTGGTACTATGAAGGCGAATGGTCAGTATGTTAAAAATGTAATATGTGAGCATTTTGAATACTCCCGCCAGGAATTGTTTGATCTGGTTAAAATAAACAAGGTTAAAAATTACGATCTGGTATTGGATCATTTTGGTAAAGGTGATGGTTGTGAGGTTTGTAAGCCGGTAGTGGCCAGTGTCCTGTCGAGCCTTTGGAATGATGTGATCGTAAAGCAGGATACCATTCAGGATAGTAATGACCGGTATCTGGCCAATATACAAAAGGGTGGTACTTACTCTGTTGTGCCGCGTATTCCAGGCGGTGAGATCACTCCTGATAAATTGATCGTGATAGGTCAGGTGGCTAAAAAATATGGTCTTTATACCAAAATAACAGGTGGGCAGCGTATTGATATGTTCGGCGCACATGTGAATGATCTACCCGAGATCTGGGAAGAATTGATAGATGCCGGTTTTGAGAGCGGGCATGCCTATGGTAAAGCGCTGCGAACGGTTAAAAGTTGTGTGGGTAGTACCTGGTGTCGGTTCGGATTGCACGATAGCGTATCCTTCGCTATTGAAATTGAGGAGCGGTATAAAGGTATCCGCGCGCCGCATAAAATAAAAGGTGGGGTGAGTGGCTGTATTCGTGAATGTGCCGAAGCGCAATCAAAAGATTTTGGCATTATCGCTACCGAAAAAGGCTGGAATCTGTACGTGTGCGGCAATGGAGGATCAAAACCACAGCATGCGCAATTACTGGCTACCGATGTGGATAACGAAACTTGCATTAAATATATTGATAGGTTCCTGATGTTTTACATTAAAACTGCCGATCCGCTTACCCGTACCGCAACCTGGCTTAATAAAATGGATGGTGGTATGAGTTACCTGAAAAATGTAGTGATCAACGATAGTTTGGGCATTGCCGAAAAGCTGGACGAGGAAATGCAACAGCTGGTGGATACCTATCATTGCGAATGGAAGGAAGTGGTAGAAAATCCCGCTCTGCGTAAGCGCTTTGCTCATTTTGTGAATGCTCCTGAGGAGAAAGATCCTTCGGTGAAATTTGAAGCCATGCGCGAGCAGGTGAAAGCAAAGTGGTAAAACTTATAACTGTAAACAGATTAAAAGAAAACACAACATGGAAACTACAACGACGATAGATATTGAATGGGTTTTAGCTTGTTACACAGATGATGTTCCGGAAAACGGAGGTGCCTGCGTAAAACATGGCGATGAGCAAATAGCGTTATATAATTTTTCACGGCGCGGAGAGTGGTATGCCACGCAAAATCTTTGTCCGCATAAGCAGCAGATGGTGCTTTCGCGTGGCATGATCGGCAGTACCGGGGATGATTGTAACCCGAAGGTTGCCTGTCCTTTTCATAAAAAATCTTTCTCGCTTTTAACCGGTGAGTGCTTAACGGGTGAAGAGTATCAGATTAAAACCTATCCCGTAAAGGTAGAGGACGGGAAGGTTTATATCGGTATGGCTTGATTTGGGAATTCGGATGTTCGATTTGGGATTTATTGATTTTTTATTTCGGATGCTCAAGTCTGGTTTTAGGATTTTAGAGAAAAACGATGTCCTGCGCCAGTTTTAAAAGCTCATCGCGATTAAGGAGGCGGATGCTTTTGCCCGATAGATCGATTAGCTTTTCATTCACAAGTTCGTTCATCATCCGGAATACGGTTTCGTAGGTAGCTCCGGCGTATGATGCCAGGTCCTGCCGGCTCAGGTCAATATTAATAAAGCCATCCGGGGTTGTGCCAAACTGGTTTTGTAAAGATATTAATGCCTCTGCAACACGCCCCTTTACGGGCATATGCGCCAGGTTGCGCATTTTTCGTTCAGATTGTTTCAATTCTTCTGTCAGGAACATGAGTAATTGGTAAGTGAAACCGGAGTTTACTTTTAAGGTTGCTTCAAAAAAAGCTATATCTACATAACAAACAACCGTTGGTTGTAGCGCTGCCGCTGATATGGGATAAAAGCCCCCCTTGCCTAAACCTCGATGGCCAAAAAGAGAGCCTTCCCGGGCAAAGCGTACGATTAGTTCTTTATCCTTATCCCATTTTTTATAAACTTTTATACAGCCGGAATTAACAAAGTAGATCCCCGTTACCGGATCGCCCTCTTTAAAAATAACTTCACCCTTTTTTACTTTGTAGGTTGTTTTATGTGCCGCAATTGCTGGCTTCCACTCGTCTAAGCTGTTTTTGCACAAAAAACAGCTCTCTACGTCACAAATATTTTGACTTTTTTTCATTTATGCCTATTTTATTCTATACAAATAACAGTATTTGCAATACTAATTAATAATTACCATAAATCATGTGTATTAATAACATGATAAATGTCACAATTTGTAACATTTTTATAAAATTTAGGAAAATTAAATCAAAAAATCAATAATTAATTTGATGCTAATTAAATTGTGGTCAATTAAAATTGATTAAAGATGAATTTTTTATTACGAAAATGTTATTTACATCGTTTTTAAGTGATGTGAAATTAATGATTTGATAAAAAAATGAATTTTTATGATTTAAATCATAAAAATTATAAAATAACATTGCATAAATTGATATATAACATCAATTTGGATATATTTATGACAATAAAAAGCTTAAAAAGAAAGGAATAAAAAATTAAATGCCTATGGATATAAACATTTAAATACAAAACATAAAAAAGCCCTGCCGGGAGGTCGCATTCCCAGACAGGGTTAAACAGTTTTCATTGCTTTAACAAATAAAAAACTATCTCAAATGTACAAAAATGTATTAAACCAATACACTATTCCTGCTATTGCATTTATTATTGTTTGCTTCTCTTCTTTAAATGCAAATGCACAGCTATCGTTCGCAGGGCAATTACGTACCCGGGGCGAATTCAGGGATGGATACGGTACTCTGCAAACCACCGGATACAAAGATGCAGCGTTTGTTTCCCAGCGAACGCGTTTAACGCTTGATTATAAATCGAGCAAACTTATTTTTCACACCTCGGTTCAGGATGTCAGGCTATGGGGCCAGGATGCATCTACCATAACCGCTACCGATGGTAATAAATTAAGTCTGCATGAAGCCTGGGCCGAAATTATTTTATCCAACAAAAAAGATACTTCCTTTAAAATTTCTCCTGTTGATTATTTTGCTATCAAAGCCGGTCGGCAGGAGCTGGTTTATGACGATGAACGCCTGCTGGGTAACCTGGATTGGACACAACAAGGGCGGCGCCATGATGCCATTGTGTTAAAATTACTGCAAAACGGCTGGCAGCTTGACCTCGGCGCGGCATTTAATCAAAATTCCGACGCTATTAATTATAATGGTACCTTTTATACTCCCGCAAATATTCCCGCCACAGTAAAAGACAGTAAAGGCAATCTTGTAAATACCCCCGCAAACCTGATCCCACTTGTCAACAGTGCTGGATTGAGCGCTAAAAATGGCAGCCCCGCTTATTTAAACTCTCCCGGCAGTAATGCGGCAACCCAAAACTATAAAGCCCTGGAGTACTTATATGTGGCCAAAAAGTTCAGTAAAACCAAAATATCAGGCTTGTTCCTGGCCGATCAGTTTAGTAAATATATACTGGATTCGGTTAAAAATACTTCGGGTGCCGATGTTGGTTATGTGTATGGTAAACGTTTTAACCAAACAGGCGTAAATACCCGTTATACCACCGGGCTGTTAATCAATCCGGCCTTTGGCGATAAAAATCAGCTGGCATTAACCGGTGGGTTTTACTACCAGGGAGGTCATGACCGTGATGGATTGGAATTAAGTGCATATACTATTACAGCTTCGGTGACCTATAAACCCAATGTGTTAAGCTATACGGCTGGTTGGGACTATCTGTCCGGCAATGATGCATTTTCTACGTCAAAAACCAATCATCGCTTTGATCCCCTGTATGGCACACCGCATAAGTTTTGGGGATACATGGATTATTTTTATGCGGTAAGCGGTTCGCCAACAGGTGGTTTGAGTAATCCGTATTTAAAAATAAAGTATACCTCATCAAACAACAGGTTTACAACCGAGCTGGCCAACCACTATTTTATGCTGGCTAAAGACCAGAAAGACATTAACGGCAACGCGGTTAGTAAATATCTCGGTACCGAGTTTGACCTCACCACCGGCTATAAGCTCAATAAGTTTACAGGGATCGACCTTGGCTTTTCCTACATGGCGGCTACCCGCAGTATGGAGTATGCCAAAAATATCACACCAGGTACCGCTAATTTAAAACCGGTATGGGCCTACCTGCAGCTTAACATTAAACCCGAATTTTTAAATAAATAACCCCTGCTTTTAAAATTCAGAATTATGGAAAATCAACTTACCAAACTCAATATATTTTCACTCAAAGGCGTGCAGATGCGCACGTTCCACATTACCTGGCTCATGTTTTTTGTGTGCTTTTTCGGCTGGTTTGGCCTGGCTCCGCTGATGCCCACCATTCGTACCGAATTGCATTTAACCAAAGGTCAGGTGGGTAATATCATTATCGCCTCGGTGTCGGCTACAATCATAGCACGCCTTATTATAGGAAAACTTTGCGATACCTGGGGGCCACGTAAAACCGCCATCAGGCTGTTGCTGGTGGGTTCGCTGCCTGTATTTTTTGTGGGCCTGGCACATGATTATACAACCTTTTTATTGTTCAGGCTGGCTATCGGTATCATCGGCGCTTCGTTTGTGATCACGCAGTTTCATACCTCTATGATGTTTGCGCCGCAGTTAAAAGGTACAGCAAACGCGGTAACCGGCGGCTGGGGCAACCTGGGTGGCGGTGTAACCAATATGGTGATGCCTTTAATATTTGCAGCCATAGTAGGTTTTGGCTATACCAAGGCCGAAGCCTGGCGTTATGCCATGATCGTGCCGGGTGTCATGATGCTGGTTATCGCTTACCTATATTATAAATATACCAAGGATACCCCTAACGGTAATTATGATGAAGTTGGTTACACACAAGGCAAATCATCCAAAACCGACTGGAGTGTACTGGCCGACTGGCGTATTTGGGCCCTGACCATGGCCTACGCTATGTGTTTTGGTATGGAAATCACTTTTGATAATGTGGCCTCACTTCATTTTGTCGATTCGTTCCATCTGTCGCAAAGCCAGGCTGGTTTTTGGGCGGGCATATTCGGATTTATGAACCTGTTTGCCCGTGCACTGGGCGGCATTGTATCAGATAAGGTTGGCCGCAAGTTTGGTATGCGTGGCAAGGGCTTGCTATTGGCTGGTGTGTTATTGTTTGAAGGTTTTGGGCTGATATTATTCGCACAATCAGGCACCTTGCTGGCGGCTATCGTTTCCATGTTATCATTCGCGCTTTTCCTAAAAATGGCTAATGGCGCTACTTATGGTATTGTGCCATTTGTAAGTACTAAAAATGTGGGTTTAGTGAGTGGCATAGTAGGGGCCGGCGGTAATTTCGGCGGGATGCTGTTCGGCTTCCTGTTCAAATCCAACTCTATTACTTATGTACAGGCATTTACCTATATCGGCTACACGGTTATTGCAGTGGCTTTAGTTGTTTTTGTTACCCGTTTTTATAAACAAACAGTTCCCAGTACAGAAACTGACCCGGTAATAGCGGGCAGTATCGCATAAACATAATGAGCGTAAAGGCATCATCATCAAAAAACAGGTTAACCGCCAATGCCGTAACCTCTACCTGCTGTTATTGCGGGGTGGGTTGTGGCGTTGTGCTGAATAAAGAAAAAAACGGCAGCGTTACGCTACAGGGCGATAAGGATCACCCGGTAAATAAAGGGATGCTATGCAGTAAAGGCATGAACCTGCACTATACCGTGAATGATAAAAGCGACCGCCTGCTTTACCCGCAAATGCGCTACAATAAAAGTATGCCCATGCAGCAGGTAAGCTGGGACGAAGCGCTTGATCGTACCGCGGCCGTTTTTAAAACTTTCATCGATAAATATGGCCCCGATTCTGTGGCGTTTTACGCTTCGGGCCAGTGTTTAACTGAAGAGTACTATGTGGTTAACAAACTGATGAAGGGTTTTATCGGCAGCAATAACCTGGATACCAATTCGCGTTTGTGCATGAGTAGTGCGGTGGCTGCCTATAAAATTGCTTTGGGTGAGGATAGCGTTCCGCTTTGTTATGATGATATTGAACTGGCCGATTGCTTTTACATTATGGGCGGCAACCCGGCCTGGTGCCACCCTATATTATGGCGCAGGGTAGAAGCTCACAAGGCAGCCAATCCGGATACAAAAATCATTGTGGTTGATCCGCGTGCTACCGATACCTGCGCCATTGCCGATCTGCATTTACAGATCAACCCGGGTACCGATATAACGCTCAATCATGCTATTGGTCGCCTGTTGATCGAAAATGGTGACATCGACATTAACTTTATAAATAACCATGCCGAAGGCTTTGAGCAATATAGTGCCATCGTTTTTGAAAAGACGCTGACCGAAGCAGCAAATATTTGCGGACTGAGCGAAAGCAATATCCGCCTGGCTGCAAAATATATTGGTGAGGCCAAAGGTTTTATTACCATGTGGACGATGGGGCTTAACCAGAGCGCCATAGGGGTAAATAAAAACCTGAGCCTGATTAATCTGAATCTCATCACCGGGCATATTGGTAAACCCGGCTCCGGCCCCTTATCATTAACGGGGCAGCCTAATGCTATGGGTGGCAGGGAAGTTGGTGGATTGTCCAACATGCTCCCGGCCCATCGCAACCTGGGTAATCCGCTGCATCGGGAAGAGGTACAGAAATTCTGGGGTGGTACTATCATTCAACCCAAACCGGGCTTAACAGCTACCGAGATGTTTGAAGCTTTGAACGATGGGCGCTTAAAAGCCATCTGGATCATGTGTACCAATCCGCTTACCAGTCTGCCCAACGTTCGCCTGGCCGAAGAAGCTTTAAAGAAGGCGAAGTTTGTGGTGGTGCAGGAGATCAGCAACAAACCCGAAACTTTGGCTTATGCCGATGTGATACTGCCGGCCGCTGCCTGGGCCGAAAAGGAGGGTACCATGACCAACTCCGAGCGGCGGATCAGTTATTTAAACAAACTGATTGAGCCTCCCGGTGAGGCCTTGCCCGATGCCGAGATCATTTGCCGCTTTGCCCGCAAAATGGGCTATAAGGGGTTTGATTTTGAAAACCCGGCGGCCATTTATGCAGAGCATGTAAAGCTCACCGCCAAAACTAATATTGATATTAGCGGATTGAGCTATGCCGTTTTGAAAGAGCAAAAAACGGTGCAATGGCCCTATAAAAAGAAAAGCCCTGCCAAAGGCACGCCACGTTTATTTACCGATCATATTTTTTATACCCCGTCAACAAAAGCGGTAATCAGTCCGGTTGCAGATACTTTAACCAGTGAAGCACCGGACGATGATTACCCATTCATCCTCACCACAGGCCGCATCCGCGATCAATGGCATACCATGAGCAAAACGGGTAAGGTAAACAAACTGAATCAGCATTATAAACAGGCTTTTTTAGAGATCCATCCCGATGATGCGGCAGTTTTAAAACTCAATGAGGGTGATATTATCGTTATCACATCGCGAAGGGGTGAGGTGCAGGTGCAGGCTAAGCTAAGCACGCAGATAAAACAAGGTGTGGTGTTTTTGCCGATGCACTGGGGCAAAATTTTAAATAATGACCTGAACCGGGCCAATAATGTGACCAGCGACCGGGTTGATCCCATATCTAAAGAGCCCGATTTTAAATATTGCGCTGTAAATCTTAAAAAGTATAAAAAACCATTTCAGCGTATTGTGGTGGTAGGGGCAGGTGCGGGAGCCTACGGTTTTGTAAAATCGTACCGGGAGCTGAATCCCGATGATGAGATCACGATATTTAGTAAAGAGAACCATCCTTTTTATAATCGAGTTATGCTGCCCGATTATATCAGCGGCGAACAATCCTGGGAGCAGCTGGTAAAAATGAAAGACTCGGAAGAGCCTGCCTATAAGATCAAAATGCTGCGGGGGGTAAGTATTGAAAAAGTTGACCGTGTGAACAAACAGGTCACCGATTCGCGGGGTGTTAAAACTTCGTATGATGTATTACTGCTGGCTACCGGTAGCCGGGCATCGGTACCCAAAAATGTGCCGTCGTTGCCCGGCATATTCACCATGCGCAACCGTAACGATGCTGATGGCTTTATCAAACATGTGCCTCAGGGTGGTCATGTGGTTATTGTAGGCGGTGGCTTGCTGGGTTTGGAAATGGCGGCATCGCTGCGTGAAATTGGCATGCGCATCACTATTGTGCAGCGGGTGTCGCGCTTTTTGAACCGGCAACTGGATGTATTGGGCAGCCAGCTGTTGGCCGAGGAAATGGCCGACCAGGGCTGCGATATATATTATGACGACGAGGTGCAGCTGTTTTACGGCAGATCAAAATTAACCGGGGTGGGCTTAAAAAGTGGTAACAAAATAGACTGCGATGCCATGATCCTGGCTATAGGAACCACGCCCAACCTGGAAATAGCTAAAGACTGCGGTCTGGAATGTAAACGTGGTGTAATTGTGAATGAACGCATGCAAACCAGCGATCCTGATATATATGCCATTGGTGAGATCGCGGAGTTTGAAGGTACCATGTACGGCATCACCGCCGCTGCAGAGCAACAGGCCGAAGTGATGGCTAAATATATGAACGGCGATATTGCCAGTTATTATAAAGGCACGTTGTTCATGAACATTATCAAAATTCATGGCTTTGATCTGTGCAGTATCGGTCTGTCTGAATGCCCGGATAATCAGCATTATGAGGAGATCGTATTTATTGACAAGGCCAAACGCTATTATAAAAAATGTATCATTCATGAAGACAGGCTAGTGGGTACCATCCTGATAGGCGATAAAAGCGAGTTTCAGGAATTCAGGGAGCTGATAGCTAATAAAACCGAACTAAGCGAAAAACGCATCCAGCTGTTACGCAGCGGCAACAAAGCCGAACCTGTATTGGGTAAGCTGGTGTGCAGTTGCAATAATGTAGGCAGCGAAAACATCCAGAACAAAATAGCATCAGGCTGTAATAACCTGAAAGACCTGTGCGCGACTACGGGCGCGGGTACCGGTTGCGGATCATGCCGTCCCGAAGTGAAACGGTTATTAGAAGAAATGCTTAAAGGCGAGGTATTGGTAAAATAAAATTGCTATGGACAAAAAAGAAACCTGTTGTATCAAAGTAAACCTGCCCGGTGGCGTAATATCCGCGGGCGATCTGTATGAGTTATTGCTCATCGCCGAAAATGCCGGGGCGCAGGCTATCCGTATCGGAAACCGGCAGCAGTTATTTTTTTGCATCGATGCCGGTCAACTGGAAGATCTGGAAATGGATATGTTGCGGGCCGAGGTTAGCTATGAAATAAATGAGGATGAATTTCCAAATATCATCAGCTCCTATGTTACCGATGCCATTTTCAATACAGAAAGTTGGATAAAGGAGGGCGTTTATAAAGACATATTCGACCTGTTTAATTTTAAGTCCAGACTAAAGATCAACCTGGTTGACCAAAATCAAACCTTTGTGCCCTTTTTTAGCGGGAATTTCAATTTCATCACCTCGCCTGTAAGTAATTACTGGTATTTGTATATCCGCTTTCCTAAAACAACCGATATTTATTGCTGGCCCTCCCTGGTTTATTCGGATGATATCCCTGCGCTGAGCCAGATAGCCGAAAAGGTGATCATGGATCATCAAGCCCTATTCTATGACCGGCAAAAGATCAATCATCAAAAATTCCATGCGCTTATCATGGCTCAAAAAGACTTTGTAGATCAGCCCATCACCGAACCTTTAAAATTGCCCGATTTTCAGCTTCCCTATTATGAGGGTTTTAACCGGTATGTAAATAATAAATACTGGCTGGGCATTTACCGGCGCAATGAGTTGTTCGCTATTGATTTCATGAAGGATATTTGCACCATCTGCCTTAAAAACCGTATTGGCCAGGTATATACCACGCCCTGGAAATCTTTACTGATCAAAGGTATCAGTGAAACTAATCGTAAAGACTGGGGTATCATCCTCAATAAATACCGGATCAACGTACGCCATGCATCCAACGAACTAAACTGGCAACTGGAAAACCTGAACAGCGAAAGCCTGGAGCTTAAGCAGCAATTGGTTCGCGAATTTGAAGCACATGACCTGCGTACCTACCGGCTTTGCTTCGCCATAAAAATGCAGCCCAAAACGGGTTTGCCGGGTTCTGTCATCATCAAAAAACGCGCGCCGGGTGTTTTTGATATTTTGCACACCCGTGATTTTAACCCAAATACAAAGGATGATATCATTTACAAAGAAAAAGTGCCCGTAGCTGACCTTGGACAATGTTTAATAGAGCTGTGCAATTACTTTTATGGTATTTTAATTGATGATAGTATTGTGCTGTCTGTTGCTGAAACCGAAGCTGAAGAAAAAGCCGGTAAAGAAGCCTCACCCGTTTATCAGTGCAAAAGCTGTTTCAGTATATATGATCAAACCTATGGCGACGCCATGAATGGTATTGCTCCCGGAGTAGATTTTGAATTGCTGGCCGATTATTCATGCCCGGTTTGCGAATCGTCAAAGGAAAGTTTTATACGCATCGAAAGCAGGACAATCAGCACTATATAGAAAAATAAAGGTTTATTAGTTACTGTTAGGATATATACTATTACAGAGATTGCATTAGGACATAAATTATTAAGCTAAAATATTAAATTCGCGCCTTTATTTAAGCAATAATATACTATGGAAAAGTTCAAAGCATTACAGGATTTAGTAGCCGCTACAGAAAAAGAAGCAGCAGCATTTTATGAAAAAGGAAACAAGGCTGCCGGAACACGGTTAAGAAACGCCATGCAACAATTGAAAGTTGTGGCTACCGATATCCGCAAAGAAGTAACCGAAAAGAAAAACGCATAATTAGAAATTAAATCTATTTTGGGTAGAAAGCCTGATCTCCGGATCGGGCTTTTTTTGTTTGAGAAGTACCCATGTTCGAAAACTTAAAATAGATAAATCCGGGCATGTTTCAGGCTTTATCCATTTTTATTTTACCCGTATTTTACCCGGTTGCCCGGTAGGTGTTTACACCGATTGAGTCATGGGGTGTATTTTCTGCAAAAACTGTCTTTAGGTAATTTAAACACCTTATAACGCTAATTTTTACTAGTTATTATACGGGTTTGTTTTTTTACTATTTTTTAATTTTAAAGACAATAATGGTTGTTATGTTTATTAAATATAAAATTAATGTCGTTGTATTTTAATATATTTATAATCATAAACAACAAGCTGGCCAGCTGATTACAATGATTGTTTATAATTATTTTTTTTAACTATTAACAAAATTAGAGTACCGACAAATGAAAAAACAACTCTTATTCAAAATGGGGGTATGCATTTTATGTGCATCTTCATTACTAACCGCTTGTACCAAAAACAATCAAGGGGCCGACAAAAAAGCAGATCAAACTTCACAAATTTCAGCCGATGCTTCTAAAAAGATCGCTGCGCTGGGTTTCAGTACCGACAATGTGCGTAAAATGGGCAACAATTACCTGGTAGAAGACGATATTTTGCTTACCCCGGAAAATTTAAATGATGCTGCTATTGCCGGCCCTATTGTTAGAATTGCCGAAACAGAACAGTACCAGACACACAACCTGGTGAAAAATTTACCAAGAACTATTACTGTTTCAGTTTCAAACCTGCCAACTGTTTACGCAACAGCAACGGCAGCAGCCGTGGCCCGCTATAACGCGTTAAACCTTACGCTTCAATTCCAGGTGGTTAGCAGTGGTGGTAATATTGTGATTACCGGCTTTAACCAAGGGCCAAGCGGTGGTTACATCACTTTAGGATATTCAGGTTTCCCAAGCTCAACAGGTAATCCTTACAATGCTATCGGGATGAATACCAATTCACAAGCATACGGAACTAACCCGAATGTAGGTTATCTTACTTCTGTTATCCAGCACGAAATGGGTCATTGTATCGGCATGCGTCATACCGATTACTTTAACCGTTCTTTCAGCTGCGGTGGTACAGCAGTAAATGAAGGCAACACTTATAGCAGCAGCGATCCCCAAAACTATCCGGGAGCTGTTCTTATTCCGGGTACACCTTCTGCCGCTGATGCCGCTTCATGGATGTTAGCCTGCTCAAATGGTACCGACCGTACCTTTAATGCGAATGATAAAATAGCACTGAACTATCTGTACTAAAACTATATCGTATTGCTCCTTATTGATCAATGAAGTAATTATTACTGATAATAGCGGGAGGCTTTAGTTCTCCTGCATATTATTTGTTTATTAACTAAACTATTTAACAAAATTAGAGTACCGACAACATGAAAAAACAACTCTTGCTAAAAATGGGATTATGCATTGTATGTGCATCTGCCTTACTATCTGCTTGTACTAAAAACAATCAAGGCGCCGACAAAAAGGTCGATCAAACTCCACAAATCTCTGCGGATGTTAGCAGTAAGATCACTGCCCTGGGTTTCAGCACCGATAACATGCGTAAGATAGGTGATAATTACCTGGTAGAAGGTGATATCTTGTTAACCCCGGCTAATCTTTCTGAAACCAGCACCAGTCCAACACTGAGAATTGCTGAAGTTGAGCAATACCGGACAACTAACCTGGTTAAAAATCTTCCAAGAACAATTACCGTATCGGTTTCAAATTTGCCAACAGTTTACGCTACAGCTGCAGCTCAAGCCGTAGCTCGTTACAACGCGTTAAACTTGACGCTTAAATTTCAGATCGTAAGTAGTGGCGGTGCTATTCAGCTCATTGGTTTTAACGAAGGCCCAAGTGGTGGTTTTATTACCTTAGGTTCTTCTGGTTTCCCAACTTCATCAGGCAATCCTTACAGCCAGATCCAGATGAACACTAATCCTGCCGCTTACGGAACTAATCCTGATCTGGGATACCTTACTTCTGTTATTCAGCACGAAATGGGTCACTGTATAGGTATGCGCCATACCGATTATTTTAATCGTAACCTAAGCTGCGGAACAGGCGGCGGCGGTAATGAAGGTTCTTCTGGTGTTGGAGCAATTCACATTCCGGGTACACCAACCAAAACATTTGATGCCGGCTCATGGATGTTAGCCTGCTCAAGTGGTACCGACCGTACCTTTAACGCGAATGATAAAATAGCGTTGAACTATTTGTACTAAAAAACCTTATCGTATTGCTTCTTATTGATCAATCAAGTAGTTTTACAAATAAAGGGGAGTGTAACTCCCCTTTATTTTTTTAATATGCAGTATGGTTAAAAAATTACTCTGTTTTATACTGGGATTTTTATGTTTTAAATGCTCCTGGGCGCAAAAACCAATGAGCGACAAAACCATTGGCGAACTTTACAAAGCAGCACCCGCTGCCCGGCCATTACAGGGAAACAACACGGTTAAATATTACCTGGTTAAATTTAAAGAACCGGATAAGGCCGACGTTAAAAAACTTCGCCCGGTAAAACGGGTATCTTATAATTTTTATGTGGTAGCTACCACTGCCGATATAGCAACCGATGCCAATATACAGGAGGCTACACCCGCGAATTCCTTATGGAAAGCCACTGATAATTTATTGCAGCTTTTGCAAAAACACCCTTCCGCTAATCAATCGGTCGATCTGTCGGTTACCTCTCACAGCGATTCGGTGATCAGCGATATTAAAAAATACGGTGAAATAACCGCTCAAACCGCCAACACAGTCACCCTCAATATTTCATTGCAGCGCCTTACCGATCTGTTGCAGCAATCCTATGTTACTTTTGTCAATGTTACCCGGAAAGCCCATGCCGAACTGGTGATCAATGATATTGACCTGGGTATTAACCAAATCTCGGCCATTGCCGATAATTTTCCAGGCATAGATGGCAGCGGCATCAACGTGGCTATTAAGGAAGAACGCTATGACGATGACATCGACTTGTTGGGCCGTTCATTCAGCTCGTTCCCGGCGGCGGCTATTACCTCGGGGCATGCCACCACTATGGCCACTTTGATAGGGGGTAATGGCAATTCCTTTATCAGGGGATTGGGCTCCGCACCTAAAGTGAGGTTTACCTCATCAGATTTTGCCCGTTTGCTGCCCGATAGTACCGCGCTTTTTAAAGCTTTTGATATTGGCGTTGAAAACCACTCCTACGGTACCGGCGTCGAAAATTATTACGGGGTTGAGGCGGTAGCTTATGATCAGCAGGTGATGCAGAATGATTCCATCATCCATGTGTTCTCCTCGGGTAATATCGGTACTACCGCGCCCACAACAGGCTTATATAACGGCATCCCGAATGTGGCCAACCTTTCGGGAACTTTTAAACAGGCCAAAAATGTACTGGTTATTGGCGGTTCCGATCAAACCGGTGTGCCGGCAGATCTGAGTTCGGCCGGGCCGGCTTATGATGGCCGGGTGAAACCGGAGCTGGTATCCAACGGCGAAGATGGTACATCCGGAGCCGCGGCCCTGGTTTCGGGAACGGTGGCCCTGTTACAGCAGGCCTACAAAAAGCAATTTGCTCAGCTGCCTTCGGCTGCGCTCATCAAAAGCGTGCTCATCAATTCGGCAGATGATATTGGTTTGCCCAATGTAGATCATAAAACTGGTTACGGACAACTAAACGCCCTGGAAGCTTTACGTACACTTACCGATAACCGGTTTAAAAAAGGAGCTGTAAGCAACCAGCAACAAACCGACTATACCATCAATGTTCCGGCGGGCAGCAGCCTGTTTAAAGTGTCACTGGCATGGAATGATCCACCGGCGGTGTTGAATGCCCCCACAGCGCTTATAAACGATCTTGACCTGTCTGTTACCACCCCCGATGGTCAAACTCTGCTGCCATGGAGCTTAAGCACTTATCCATCTACAGATTCTTTAACAAAACCAGCAGTACGCCGCAGGGATATCCTGAATAATACAGAACAGGTCAGTCTGCAAAATCCCGCTGCCGGTAATTACATCATTCATGTAAAAGGAAACAGAGTAAGTTCCGGCGCGCAAACTTTTTATATAGCGCATGGGGCCACAGCGGTTAATCGTTTTGAATGGACCTATCCCTCGGGGCATAATGAGCTTTTTGCGGCCGGTGAAAACTACCTGCGCTGGCAAAGTTCGTTCAGCGCCACAACCGGCCAGCTGAGCGTAAGTTACGATCATGGTAGCACCTGGAAAGCCATCAGCAACGTTACCCTGAAAAATAGGTATTACGATTGGACGGCCCCCGACATTTTTACCACCGCCGTGCTTAAAATGGACATTGGCAGCCAGTCGTTCATCAGCAAGGAGTTTGTGCTTTCTCAACCTATCAATTTGGAGGTTGGCTATAACTGTACCGATGGCACCCTGCTGCACTGGAAAGCCCAAGCCGGCAGTAAAGGTTATGTTATTTATACCATTAAAGATAATTTGCTGCAAAAGTTAACTACTGTTACCGATACCACCATTATTATATCCGCTCAGCAACAAAGCTCATCTTACTTTGCGGTAAGCGCGCAGGGCGATGGTTTTGAAGGATTAAAAAGTTTGACCATTGATGCTAACAACCAGGGGGTAGGTTGTTATGTTAAAACCCTGCTGGCCAATGTGGTGAATAATACCATTGTGCTCGATCTGCAGATTGGTAGCGTGGTCAACCTTAAATCCATTACCTGGCAAAAACAAACCGGCGCAAATGCTTACGCCAACCTGGGTACAACTACGGTAGGCTCAGCTTTAGGGTATCAGTTTACAGATGCCAACCCAAAAAAAGGTATTCAGTATTACCGGGTAGAATTGCTGACTAACGACGGCAAGGTAACTTATTCCGATCTGGCTAATGCCACGTTTTTACAAGCCAGTCAGTTTACCCTTTATCCTAACCCGGTAAGCACGCAGCTCAATATCCTGAGCGGCGATATTAACAATACCTACGATTTTAAGCTATATGATGCCGTTGGACATATAAGCCTGGAGCGGAGCATTACCCAGTTGCAAAACACATTTCAATTAAACCTCAATCCCGGGATATACATTTATGTGATCATGCTCAAAGGGAAGATCATTACGCGGGGCAAGTTGATAAAGGTTTAGTGAAGCTTATCACCCTTCATGCAGTCGCTCGGCTCCAGCCGAGTGACGATTATCTACAGGCCTCCGGCCTGCGATTCAAAGATGAATCGCTTTTACAGCGGCCGGAGGCCGGGTAATAGTGGTCACTCGGCTGGAGCCGAGCGACTGCTTGAGTAGCCATTCTTGTTTTTTCAGTTCCCTCCCCACGGGAGGGGTTTATTCATGCGGCATAAACCGGTATGATGTATAAACCCCTTCCTTCCCCTTCCCGAGGGAAGGAATCGCACGTGGCCCGGGCTTTTAATGGTTGCGATAGTCAGGGCGAAAGGTCCCTTTATCAAACAAAAAAGCACTACCCTATTAAAGGTAATGCTTGTTTTTGCGGCCGGTCAGGACCATTTAACTAAGCATATCACCAACAATATACTTAATCTTGTTTGCACTTTCTCAAGGTGCTTTTCATAGGTGTTATTCTTAATAAACTCCCCTAAAGAAGTTTGATATATTCGTAAACAATGAAATGAATGATCTAAGGTGTGGTATCAATCCCCAACTGGGACGTAAACCATCAGTTATGACATTCACCAATTGATAGTTTGGGCGTTGCACTAAAATGGCCAAAAGCAGGATAAAAAAAATAAGTACTTTACCAGTTAACCCTAATTTCATTATCAGCAGTTTTAGTAAAACGCATTGATACAAATGTAAGTAGAGTTAAAGGCCTCCGCAATCCGTGAAAACACCGTATTTTCAAAAAGAAAATTACCGGTGTTTTAGCTTGTTATTTGAAGTAAATTCTCTGTATTTCAGGGCTTAAGCTGATGTAAGGGATGTGATAATCCATAAAGAAGATAAACAAAAACAAAAGCCATCCCGAATTTCGGGATGGCTTTTTTATGAACGCAGATTTCTATCTTGATTCCTGGTTCTTATCTCTTGCCTCTTTTATCTTGACTCTAACCTCTTGCTTCTAAAGTTTGATCTTAACAAAATAAATGCTGTTATGGTCAACAGTATTGGTAGCTGGCAGTATCTTGGCCGCGAAACCGCCTTTGCCGTTGTCCAATACACCAAAATCATCATCGTTGGAGATGGCCAGGATATTGCCTGGTAACAGGGCCAAACCTTCGGCCTTATCATGCGGATAAACGGTTGGCAGGTCTTTTAACAGGTCGAGCACCAGGGTTTTGGACACCGGGGTAATCCCAGCGCCTTGTAGGCCAGCCTGGTTGTTCAACTCTTCTACGGTTTGGCCTCCATATAACTTGCCATTAGCACCGTTTGCCTCATCGGAAATGTCGGTAGCGCCGGCAATGCTGATCTTGAATACTTTTTTAAAGGTAGCCGGGTTGGTTGGCGCGCCGCCATAAAGACCATCACGCTCAATGGTTAAAAATGTGGTGGCGTTAACAGCTACAATATCACTTACACCGGTAAGGGAAATGTTGTCCATTACATAAGCGTACTGTTTGGTAGCGCCTGAAGCGATATCAAAAGTTAAGATACGGAGTATGGTTGAAGCGGCACCCGCTGCTTTGGTTGGATTAAGCATAGGCGATTGCATCATGCCCACCAGCGTTTTGCCATCGGGCGTAATGGTCAAGCCTTCCATGCCGCGATTGGGTTTTCGCTTGGCAAATACCAATGGTATTTTACGCCCGCCGGTTCCTGTTCCGAAGGGGTTGATACGCTCAATAGTGCGGCCAGAGGCATCAAAGTGTACAATATGAGGGCCATACTCATCGCTGATCCAAAAGCTGCCGTCAGATGCTAAAACCATGCCTTCTGAATCGATACCATCTGCGTTTGGGGCAATCTGGTTGCCGCTAAGATCAAAAGCGATCTCGCCGGTAGCACCCTCGCCTGTAGGGTTGGGTAAACCGTTTAGAGGTTGTCCGGCAGCATTTTTAAGCTGGATGGCTTGCTCTAATACCAGCTTGCCGTCTTTCAGTCTGAATTTACCTATCTCAGGGGTAAAGTCGGCTTTGCCAAATATGATGGCGTTGGCAACTGAACCGGCGGCATTTGGTCCGCGGTCGGTAAGCAGGTAAAAAACATTAGCATCTTTAGAATCGGGGGCAATGGCCGAACCAAAGCCGCCGTTGTATACTTTTACGCCATCGGCGGTGGTCATCAAAACAGCAGGATCTGCTGCTTCGGCCATATCAGGATATTCAGGGGCTATATTTACCTTATGGTCTTTTTTACAGGCGCTTAGCGCTATAGCTGTAAAAGTAAAGAGGGTTAATAAAGTTTTTTTCATGGGTGGTAGGGTTTATAGAATAAGTTGCCACAAAGTAAACCCTGGCTTGTAAAGGAATTGTTAAGTTAAAAATAATTGATTGGGTAGTGGTTGAATGAGGTGTTGCAGAGGACTCATCTGACCATCGCTTCGCTGGAAATAAGGTGCGGCGATTTTTATCTCCACGCGTCATTGCGAGGCACGAAGCAATCCCCGATTTACAGGGTGAATAATGCCTATTGTAGAGCGCTCAATTGCCGCTAAGGCTGTTACTTTTGTCTTGATACAAAAGTAACCAAAAGATCAAGTCAGCAGAAATGCTTCTTTGCCGCACATGGCCTTTACCCTGCAAAGCAGACAGAACCACGGGCTGCAATTATTTTGCCCTACTTCGTTCGCACGTTTCCCTGCGCTTCAGCAAAAACTTGCTATGCCCCTGCAGCCACACAGGCCACCATTGTTCTGTCCGCTTTCGCCCGAAGCTGTTCTGCTGACGGGGAAAAATGTCCGACACGAAAAAATTCCCACCCTCTTTCCGCCGCAGGCGAAGAGAGGGTCGGCGAGCATAGCGATGCCGGGCTGAGTCGTCTACGTTTAGTAAATGTTTGCCACCAGATCTTCCCATAACTTTTCGTATATTTATATCAATCAGCAGCCCGGTCCTCTTTTTACCAGAGAACCGGGCTGTTTAGTTAACAGGAAAACAAGACAAAAATAGACTGTTTTTAATGTAGTTGTTTGATAATCAATAAATTAATACTTTTTAAAGTTTTAAAAACACGTTAAAACAGTGTTGGAATTTGTTAAAAAGTGTTAAAATGAGTGTTTTTTAGACGTTTTTCGCTCGTTTTTGCCCCACTTTTAGGCAGAAAAGTGTTAAAATACTACCTTTAAAAAGTTTTTATACCGATATCTATCTCCAAAATGAATACAAAATTTACCCTGTTATTATCCGCCGGATTACTGATCGCCTTTGCCGGTCGCGCCCAGCAAAACAGTACCGACACCGGGAAAAATAAAGCGGCTGTTGCCAAAGAAGATTTCCGGGATGATTGGGCCGCGCTCTCTCATTATGCCCGGGAGAATAAAGAGGTTGGCGATCCCAAACCGGGCGAAAACCGGGTGGTGTTTTTAGGGAGCTCTGTTTTTGAAAGATGGAAAACCACTGTACCTGAGTTTTTTAAGGGTAAGCCTTACCTGGACAGGGGTGTGAGCGGACAGATCTCGGGGCAACTGCTTATCCGTTTTCAACAGGATGTAATCGACCTGAAACCCAAAGCGGTGATCATACTGGCTGGCAGTAATGATATCGCGTCAAACTACGGCCATCTGACCAATGATTACATCATGAACAATATTCGCTCTATGACCGAGCTTGCTAAGCTGCATCATATCAGGGTGATACTGTGTGCTTACCTGCCTGTATTTGACTATCCCTGGCGTAAAGGCATTGAACCTGCCGGTAAGATCATGGCGCTCAATAAGCTCATCAAAGCCTACGCCGCCGAAAATAACCTGACCCTGCTGGATTATTTTACCCCCTTGGTTGATGAACGCAACGGCCAGAAGCCCGAACTCACTACCGACGGGGTACACCCTAACGCCGCAGGTTACCGGGTGATGGCTACAGTTACGGAGCAGGCTATAGCCAAAGCTTTAAAATAGTTATTGTAGCACAGGCTGATAAGCCGCGTTGTTCTGTTTACGGAACGTGGAAGGATTGATGCCCTTGTGCTTTTTGAACAGGCGGTTCAGGTGACTTTCGTCGGTAAAGCCCAACTCCCGCACGATCTCGTTAATGCGCATATCGCTGTGCTGCAGGCGGGTTTCTACCAGTTTAAGTTTGTAATTGGAGATGTATTGCTGCAGACTTTCGCCGGTATGTTTTTTGAAATAACGACCCAGGTATGCCTGCGCTATCCCAAAATGATCGCTGATGAGTTCGGTACGCAGCTTTTCGGACTCGTAGATGTTTTCCTGAATGTAGCGGATAATGTCCACAGCAGGCTCATTGCTCA
This sequence comes from Mucilaginibacter sp. BGA-UO-ETr-C110, assembly GCF_059567985.1. Classification (NCBI taxonomy): domain Bacteria; kingdom Pseudomonadati; phylum Bacteroidota; class Sphingobacteriia; order Sphingobacteriales; family Sphingobacteriaceae; genus Mucilaginibacter; species Mucilaginibacter sp. BGA-UO-ETr-C110. The sequence continues at coordinate 3,268,842 of NZ_JCAQPB010000002.1, read as the reverse complement.
ACCCGGTGATCTGGCAAGAGCTGACAGGCATCATGGTCATGTTGCGGGCCACAATGGTCAATATGGTGTTCACCAACTGTTTGATCAATTCGGTATAATGGGCTTCTCGGTTTACCTGCTCGCGGATAATGCTTTCAACCAAGGTTTTTACCAGTGGCTTATCACCATTGTTGCACAACAAACAACCCGGCTGATGACTGGCATGCTGTAAAATAAACTCCATCTGCTGCAGCCAGTCGTTCTTGGCTTTGCGGTCCTGCTGCTGGTTGCGGATATAGATATCGTTAAAGCGGATAAAGAAAAAGCCGGTTGTGGTTTTGATCTCAAAGGAATGGCAATCCTGCGGGGTTATCAAAAATAAATGCCCCTGGTGATAATCAAAAGTATTCTTATTGATGCATTGCGTACCTGTGCCGCTTACAATATAGATCAGCTCAAAAAAACTGTGCTGATGCGCCTTTTGAGGGCTTTCATTAAGTTCTTTATAAACTATCTCAAACTCCTGGTGTAAGTTTTCCTGGTACATATACACAAATGTACAGCATTTGGTATTATTTGTACAAATGATGGTGTGTATCATCTGTATAATTTTGTACCATAAAATTAAAAAAGAACATGAAAGCGATAATATTAAAAGGATTTGAAGGTGCTGATGATTTACAGATAGCCGAAATACCTGTTCCTGAAATTGCAGATAACGAAGTATTGGTACAGGTAAAGGCCATCAGTGTAAACCCTGTCGATGTAAAAACAACTATAGGCAAGGGCATGTCGGGCCGTTTAAAAAATGAGGATCCGCTTATACTGGGTTGGGATATATCGGGTATTGTAACCAAAAAAGGTAGCGCGGTTACCGGCTTTGAAGTAGGCGACGCCGTATTTGGTATGGTGAATTTTCCAGGCCATGGCAGGGCCTATGCCGAATATGTAGCCGCTCCGGCCAATCACCTGGCGCTGAAACCGGCCAATATCAGTCACGAAGAAGCTGCCGCCGCAACCCTGGCCGCACTTACAGCTTTACAGGGCTTAACGCATAAGGCCAATGTACAGCCCGGTCAAAAAGTGTTGGTGCATGCAGCTGCTGGTGGTGTTGGGAATTATGTAGTACAGATAGCCAAACACCTGGGTGCTTATGTGATCGGCACTTCGTCTGCAGCCAATAAAGATTTTGTGCTGGGTTTAGGTGCCGATGAGCATATTGACTATAAGGTGGTACGTTTTGAGGAAGTATTGCACGATATCGACCTGGTGTTTGATGCCATCGGCGGCGATAATATCGACAGATCACTTGAGGTAACCAAAAAAGGTGGTACGGTGATCAGCATACCATCGGGCATCGGCGAAACCGTAACCGAAAAAGCAAAGGCCAGGGGAATCCATGGCTATTTTTTCCTGGTAGAATCAAACGGTGATGACATGAAACAAATAGCCCAATGGCTGGAACAGGGTATCATCAAATCTCATGTATCGCAGGTGTTCCCCTTTGACCATATGGCAGCAGCCCATCAGCAGATAGCCAGCGGCCGAACCAGGGGTAAAGTAGTGGTAACGGTTTAATGAGAGTATTTTTAGATCGATATAAATGAAAATATTAGTATTCATAACCGTGTTGTTTGGCGGCTCGGTTATGGCTCAAACCAAACCTCAACTAATACCCGTGGCCAGTTCATCCACACAAGTATGGAACGGTGTAACAACAACCAGCGATGGGAGGATATTTGTATGTTTCCCGCGTCTGGAGGGTGAAAAAGGGATAAGTATTGGCGAAGTATTTAAAAACGGCAGCATTATACCTTATCCTTCCAAAAGCTGGAATATTTGGACAAAAGGAGAGGTCACCACAAATAAATTTATCCGCACCAATTCGTTGAGAATAGGGCCTGATGGCAACCTTTGGGTGATGGACACCGGAGCGCCAAAGTTGGGAGAACAAGCCCTGCGGGGCGGTGCTAAAATTGTGGTGATCAGCGTAAAAAGTAACCGGGTTATCCGCACCATCCCGCTGGATGGGGTCATGAAACCCAATAGCTTTATGGATGATCTGCGTGTTTACGGCTCACATATTTACATTACCGATGCCGGTGAACCTGGCCTGGTGATATTAGATAAACAAAGCGGAAAGGGCAGGCGGGTGCTGGAAAACCATTGGTCTACCACCGATAGTAAAGCCCTGGTGGCTGAAGGAAAGATAATACACCTGCAAAATGGCCAGGAGCTAAGGGTAAATGCCGATCAGTTAGAAATATCGCCGAATGGCAAATACTTCTATTTTCAACCGGTCTCTGGTCCGCTGGCACGGGTGGAGATGACCTATCTCAACGACGCTAGTCTAAGCGCTACTCAACTGGCTGCTCACGTCACCAAATATTACACTTCGCCCACAACCGGTGGTACCGCGATGGATGCCGATGGCAATATCTATCTGTCGGATGTTGATCACCTGCGCATCATCAAAATAAAACCCTATGGTAAAAGTGAGCTTATTATAGAGGACAAAAGGCTGTTATGGGCCGATGCGCTTTGGATAGATGAAAAAGGCTTTTTGTGGATACCCGCAGGGCAGATAAACCGATTGGCCGCTTTTCAAAACGGCAAATCGCAGGTTAAATTCCCGGTTTATGTTTATAAGCTCCAGGTTCATGCCCGGCCTTTTAAAAGCTAACCTATACCTATTTCCCCAGCACTGGTAGTATCAGCCTGCTGGGGTATTGGGTATTATGGTAGTTTGAACCGTAAATTTACAACAATTATTAACCGACCGGAAACGAACAATATGATGTATCAAAATAGCACACGTTAAAATAAATTGTCATTTTAAAGTATTGATAATCAATTAAATATAACGATGGCATTTGCTTTGATATCAATTATGCAAGGAGTGAGGTTATTATGAAACAGCGTAAATATTTGGAGCGACGTACGTTTAACCAGGATCGTTTTGATATTTTAATAAAACGACAAAAAAGCGGGAAAGCCACCTTTAACGAGCTTACAGAATTGGACGCCATTGTGAACCGCGACCCTACCATACGTGAAAGTATTTTAGAAGAAATGCAAGGGGTAAATGAGCCTCCGGATGAGCCGAAACAAGAGGATATACTAACTGCTGCTCCCGTAAAAACTCAAACCTTGCTGGATAGGATCACTTCTTTTTTTAAGCGCTTATTTACGCATATAGGCGATCCAAACCCTGCTTTATTGGCTTAAAATAATGGTTTATAATGTCGACTTGATCTTTTTGCGGTATTCATTAGGCGAGCTCCCCATCAATTTGGTAAACATCCTCGAAAAGTAATACTGATCTTCGATCCCCAAACTAATTGCTATATTTTTGATAGACATGGCTGTAAACGAAATATACTGACATGCTTTCTGCACTTTGAGCTGGTTAAAATATTCTATAGGGGCATAACCGGTTTTGGCCCTGAAAAGCGCCGAAAAATGCGAGGTTGATAAATTGGCAAATGTAGAAAGATCATCAAGCCTGAGGATCTTGCTGATGTTATCCTGCATAAAAGTGATCGTTTTCTCTACCACATTGTTATCTGTATTTTCTTCCAGCTGATTGAATTTATCTTCATATATCAACGAGGATAAGAAATGTGAAAATATCATGTTCACATAGCGTAAAGTATCACCGCTGTAGCCTTTCTCAAGGTTATGGCAGATATCCTCGAATAGTTTGATACGGTTCTCGTTGTAAGACAAGTAGGGTTTGTAGTTCTCGGAGTTTTGGAGGATCAGATCAATAATAAAAGCCGATATTTCACCCTTAAAGTGTATCCAGTAAATGGTCCAGGGTTTGTCCATATTGGCGGCGTACTTATGGGGCGTATTGGCCGGTATCGCTATAAATTGTGAGGGCGAAACCTCAACCTTCTTTTTATTGATCTCCAGCCAACCATAACCCTCTGTACAATAGATGATAATATGCTGGTTGATACCATTGGGACGTTCGGCATAATGATGGCTGGCCTTTGGATAATACCCTATATCAGTAATATACACCTGTTTGGTTACAGGGTCCTTACTTAAAAAGTTGGCGATGATCTTTTTGGGCAACACAATAAGTTTTTGCCCTTCAAAACCTTCGCGCCTTCTTAACGCTGTGCTTTTTATCATTTTTTGCAGGGGTATATAGGGTATTTTAACTGGTTTGGAATATGGAACACAACATTAATCAAAAAAAACAAAAACACCATAAAATATTTCATTTTACGGAAACCAGTATTACGCGATATACAACAGGTAGGTGTTTTATCTGCCTGTTGTATATATCCTAAAGCAGAAAATTGCTAAACCAAAGGTTAAATGTTTATTCTACATCAATTATGGTGGTTGTCATAAAAAAGTCCATCATTATCGTAACATTAACTATTTTTTAATCTGTTTTAATCTGTGAGATTTACATCGTAACCAATTGAACGTATTATCCATATTTAAGAGTGCCTGCCCCGCCGCATTGTAGATGACGGCCTGCCTGCTAACGATTGATAATATGATTTACCGGTATAAACTATGATGAAAATATTACTCCGCCCCTTTACTATTGTCGTTTTATTAATATGTGGTCAATGGGCATCCGCGCAAAAGACCATTACTACGCTGGAAGTGACCACCAGTCACGTTACTATTAAATTGGATGCCCATAACGGCATGGTGAATTATGTATTCCCTAACGGCATCCGGATCGAAAATACGGTTGCCTATATCAATGACTTAAAATCGGGAATTACCTCATCGGCTGATTTTACAGACCATCGATATACTACTGCCGAAGTGCATGACAATATAGGCACCGGCCGACAGATAACTATTACGCATAGCGATCATAAGCATCCATTTATTTTAGAGCAGCGTTTTACCAATTATGAGGGCCATCCTTATACCCTGATCAGTTTAACCGCGAAAAATAAAGACTCGAAAGCTGCGCCTTTAGAAACCCGCGATATTAGTCCTATAGCCGTGCTTCCTCAATATAAAGGCAAGTTATATATTCCCGGTACCGAACCCCGCATATTGGATATGCCCTTTGATAATGACGATTGGACGCCTACATTAGAAAGAAGCTGGCCTAAAGCAGGGGGGCCTAAAACGACGGGTATTACTTATGAGTTCGCAGCCATTTATGATATGCTGAAAAACTCAGGCCTGGTTATCGGCAGTGTAAAGCACGATTTCTGGAAAACAGGCCTGGCTTATCAAACCTCTACCGAATTAGGTTATGTGGATTCTCTCAAGGTTTTTGGCGGCGCTTCTACACCTGATGATCCTAAATTACAGCCAGCTTATGGTGGTAACGATGGTACGCATGACCTGGTGGCACATGGTACCGCAATAGGGCAATCAGTAAGTTCGCCTCCCATATTTTTATGCGCGATGGACGATCTGCATGAGGCTTTTACACAGTACGGACAGGTAAATTCGGCCATCAATGGGAAACAAACCTGGAATGGTAATGCCCCGATATACTGGAATAGCTTTGGAGTGGAAGGCGTGTTAGGTTACGAGGGTGTAATGATGCCGCCAGCGGTTGAAAAGATCTCCGATTTTTTGCATACGCTCACCAATTTCAGCGGTTATTCTAAACCGGTCATGAGTATCGACTCATATGATCAGGGTATTTACTCTACAGAAGTTTTGGCCGATCTGGGTAAGTACTTCGCGAAGAATAACCAGCAAATGGGCTTTTATTTTATCCCTTTTGCCATGTGGAACTGGAAGGATGATATTGATGGAAAAAAGATAGCAGGATCAAATTATCTGCTCAAAGATGTATTACTGCATGATAATGAGGGTAAACCCATTATGTATAAAGACGGCAAATGGGGAGCTTACGCGATGGATCCTACCCATCCGGCTGTTCGCTTGTATATCATCCAGCAATTGAAAAAAGCCAAAGCTATCAACGCTAAATTCCTGAAGATCGATTTCCTGACAGGCGGTGCGCTGGAAAGTACAACCCGCTATAATAAAAACATCCGCACAGGCATGCAGGCTTATGATTATGGCATGAAAACATTGCGTCATTTGGTTGATTCTATCCTGGGCAAAGATATTTTTATCAGCCAGGCCATATCGCCTATGTTCCCGCATCAGTATGCACACACCCGTTTTATATCAACTGATGTGTATTCGCACTTGAGGGATGATCAGCCGGGCTTCCCGCATTATGGTAGTACCGGGGCCTCGCTGGCTACCGGCTCGCACATGGGTTGGGTGCAGGGTACTTTGTTCCCATATACCAACCTGGATGTGAGCATCATGAAAAGTTTCCAGAAAAATCCCGACCTGAGTGAGCAGGATATCAAGGTAAGGTTATATGCCATGATGGTGATGGGAAGCATACTGGGCGATGGTTCCGATTTCAGGCACCCGCTGGCGGCAACCCGTGCGCAGACGTTTTTAAACAATAAACAGATAGCGGCGTTTTTTAGTCATCCTAAAGCGTTTATACCATTGAAAGCTGCCGATGGCGAAACGTTGGATCAGCAAATGTCGTTTTACCTGCCCGGCGAAAATATATTACTGGCCCTGTTCAATTTCGATAGGCAAAAGAATTTTGAGCAGGTTTTAACACGCACGGCCCTGCACCTGGATGCCGGCAAAGCCTATCAGTTTAAAGATATGCTGACCGATGCTGTTGTGGGCGAATTAAAAAAGGGCGATACCGAATTTAAACTGAGCGCTGCACCTATCGATGCGGTGATGATAAAATTAGTCGCGGTAAAGGAATAAGCGACCAAATAACGATATTATGCTTAAACCAGTAAAACACACCCTAAAAAATGAGTAGTTCAAAAACATTCAATAGCAGTTATATTATCGGGATCTCCTTTATATCGGCTCTGGGCGGATACCTTTTCGGGTTCGACTTTGCGGTGATCTCGGGCGCTTTACCATTCCTGCGTACCCAATTTGCGCTCGACCCGGTGTGGGAAGGCTTTTTGACCGGCTCCTTAGCTTTAGGATGTATTGTAGGCTGCCTCCTTGCCGGCAACATGGCCGATAAGTATGGCCGTAAACCCGGACTGATGGTGGCCGCCTTGATTTTCGCGGTATCATCCATAGGTATCGCTTTTGCACAAAGCCTCACTTATTTTATTGTGCTGCGTTTTGCAGCAGGTATAGGCGTAGGTATGGCCTCCATGCTTTGCCCCATGTACATTGCTGAAGTTTCACCAGCCGAAGTACGTGGACGTAATGTGGCTATTAACCAGCTTACGGTGGTTATTGGTATACTGGTAACCAACCTGGTCAATTATTTCCTGGCCGATCATGGCCATGATGCCTGGCGATGGATGTTTGGCCTGGGGGCAGTGCCCTCTGCTGTATTCCTGATCGGGGTAACCTGGCTGCCGGAGAGCCCGAGATGGCTCATGAAATCGGGCCAGGTGGCCAAAGCGCAGCAAGTGCTCAACAAAATTGGATCGGTAGACTTTGCCGATACCACCATGAAAGCCATTGAAAGATCGTTGGCAGGAAGTACAGCCAAACAATCTTACAAAATGGTATTTGAAAAAGCCGTTCGCCCGGCGGTTGTAGTAGGTATTACGCTGGCCGTGTTTCAACAGTTTTGCGGTATCAATGTGGTGTTCAACTATACCTCCACCATATTTGAATCGGTAGGGGCGAATCTGAACCGTCAGCTTTTGGAAACAGTATCCATAGGCGTAGTGAACCTGGTATTCACCTTACTGGCCATGTGGCAGGTAGATAAACTGGGCCGCCGCCCGCTGATGCTGGTGGGTTCGCTTGGTTTGTCCATCATGTATATTATACTGGCTATTGCCTTACAAAACCATTTCCCGGCGGGGCTGGTATCCATATTTGTATTGCTGGCTATCAGCACTTATGCTATTTCGCTGGCCCCGGTTACCTGGGTGCTTATTTCAGAGATATTTCCTAATAAGATCAGGGGTGTGGCATCGTCGGTAGCCATAGTTTCGCTATGGGGCGCTTATTTTATACTGGTTTTCACCTTTCCTATATTGGCTAAAAAGTTAGGTACCTACGGGCCCTTTTACCTGTACGCAGGTATCTGTTTCCTGGGTTTCCTGTTTGTAAAGGCGCGTGTTAAAGAAACCAAGGGCCAAACCCTCGAAGAACTGGAAGAAAATTTAATCAGACATTAATCATTAAGAAGAATTATATGATGCATCATTCTAATGTATCCGTTTGGGAAGAAAAAGTTGTGATCCCTACGTATGGTGTGGGCAAGCCGGATAAAAACCCGATGTTTTTTGAAAAACGCGTTTATCAGGGCAGCAGTGGTGTGGTATATCCCAACCCGGTGATCGAAAAAATTGCCGACGAGAAAGAAGACAAAGAATACACTGGCCTATTCCTGGAGAACAAGTACCTGAAAATAATGATCCTGCCCGAGCTGGGCGGCCGCATCCAGATGGCGTTTGACAAGATCAAACAGCGTCATTTTATATATTATAACCAGGTGATTAAACCCGCGCTGGTAGGTTTAACTGGTCCCTGGATCTCGGGTGGTATCGAGTTTAACTGGCCGCAGCATCATCGCCCAAGTACTTTTGATCCGATCGATTATACTTTAGAAGAACACGCCGACGGCAGTAAAACCGTTTGGGTGAATGAGGTGGAGCGGATGTTCCATACCAAGGGAATGGCTGGTTTTACGCTTCGCCCGGATACGGCTTATATCGAGATAAAAGCCAAATTGTTTAACCGTTCCCCTTTACCGCAAACTTTCCTGTGGTGGGCAAATCCGGCGGTAAAGGTGAATGATTACTACCAGTCGGTTTTTCCGCCGGATGTGAACGCGGTGTTTGATCATGGTAAGCGTGATGTATCTGATTTTCCTATCGCTACCGGTACCTATTATAAGGTTGATTATTCGCCGGGTACCGATATCTCGATGTATAAGAATATCCCGGTGCCAACCTCGTACATGGCTATCAATTCCGATTATGATTTTGTCGGCGGTTACGAGCATGATTCACAAGGTGGTTTGCTGCACGTGGCCAATCATCATGTATCGCCAGGCAAAAAACAGTGGACCTGGGGGCACAGTGATTTTGGCCAGGCCTGGGACAGGAACCTGACCGATGAGGACGGTCCGTACATCGAACTGATGACGGGCGTATTTACCGATAACCAACCCGATTTTAGCTGGCTGATGCCTTACGAAGAGAAAACTTTTACGCAGTATTTTCTGCCTTACCGCGAATTGGGTATGGTGAAAAATGCGACCAAAGATATCCTGCTGGCGCTAAGCAAAGAGGGGGACAAAGTAACTATCAAAATACAGGTAACATCGGCACAAAGTAGCTTGAATATCAACCTGAGCTACAAAGGGGAAACATTATTTGCGCAGACGACAGATATCAGTCCAGAACAGGTTTTCGTGCAGGAAGTAGCTGTTAAAGGCGATGTGAATGAGAACGAATTACTGCTGATCATCATCAACAGCAGCAAACAAGAATTACTGCGCTACGAACCTGCTAAAAATAAAAAGAACGAGATGCCTTTGGCGGCCAAACCCGCTCTGCCTCCCGCCGATGTAGAAAGCGTAGAGCAGCTGTTTTTAACCGCCCAACATTTGGAGCAATACCGCCACGCTACATACAGCCCTATTCCGTATTATGAAGAAGCTTTACGCCGGGAACCTACAGACATCCGCAATAATAATGCGTTGGGTAAATGGTACATCCGCAAGGGGCAGTTTGCCAAAGCTGAATCTTATTTGCGCCAGGCGGTAGAAACCAGCATACAACGTAACCCTAATCCTTATGATAGTGAGCCTTATTACAACCTCGGTCTTTGCCTGAAATTTTTAGGCAGGGCCGATGAGGCGTACACGGTTTTCTACAAATCAACCTGGAGTAATGCCTGGAAAGATACCGGCTTTTTCTGCGTGGCGCAGATAGATATGGCCCGTGGTCATTATGCGTTGGCGCTGGATCACATCAACCAATCATTGGATAGGAACGCCGCCAACAGTAAATCGTACGTGATCAAAGCGGCAGCTTATCGTAAGCTTAATCAGGTAGATAAAGCGTTGGCTACTATTGGCACCGCTTTAGAACGTGATGGTTTTAACCTGGGTGTGCTATTTGAAAAAGTACTGGCTTACAGGATAAACAATGATGGAGATAGGATAGAAGAAAGCCTGAACCAACTGTTAACCCTTTCACGCCATGACGACCAGAATTTTATAGAGTATGCCCTGGATTATGCCGCCGCCGGTTTATATGATGAAGCATCACAATTGTTGCAATTAGTCGTAAAACCAGCTGAATCCAATCCGATTGTTTATTATACATTGGGCTGGTTGAGCCATCAGAGCGGCCGCAAGGCCGAGGCCGCCGAATGGCTGGTTAAAGCTGCCAAAGCTGATCCGTACCTGTGTTTCCCTAACCGTTTGGATGAGATCAATATCCTGAAACTGGCTATTGAACTTAATCCGGCCGATGCCAAAGCGCCATACTACCTGGGTAATTTGTTTTATGATAAACGCCAGTATGACGATGCGGTCATTTACTGGGAAAAATCAGCCAAACTGGAGGATAAATTCCCGACCGTTTTCCGTAACCTGGCTATCGCTTACTTCAATAAGCAGAATAATGAGCAAAAGGCGCTGGAATATTTTGAAAAAGCTTTTGCGTTGGACAAAACCGATGCCCGTGTACTCATGGAGCTTGATCAGCTGTATAAAAGACTAAACAGATCGCCGGAGGAACGTTTGAAATTCCTGGAACATAATCTGGAAGTAACTAACCAGCGCGATGATGTTTACCTGGAAAGGGTAACGCTGTACAATCTTTTAGGCGATCACGAAACCGCTTTGAACCTGTTGAACAGTCGCCAGTTCCATCCATGGGAGGGCGGCGAAGGTAAGGCATCCGGTCAGTATGTGTTCAACCTGATTGAGCTGGCTAAAAAACAGATAGAAGAAGGTTTGTACGAAAAAGCTATTACCTACCTCACAAATGCCAAAACCTACCCGCATAACCTGGGTGAAGGTAAATTATACGGAACCCAGGAGAACGATATTGATTACTGGCTAGGTTGTGCCTATGAGGCAGCGGCTCAGCCAGAGCAGGCTAAAAAATACTTTGAGCAGGCTACCATTGGCCTAGACGAGCCATCTGCAGCGGTATTTTATAATGATCAGCAACCGGATAAGATCTTTTACCAGGGATTGGCCTGGAAAAAACTAGGTAATACAGAGCGCGCCAACAGCATATTTAAAAAGTTGGTTAACTATGGTGCGCAACACGCCGATGATGAGGTGAAGATCGATTATTTCGCCGTATCGTTACCCAACCTGCTGATATTTGATGATGATCTGAACTTGCGCAACCGTATTCATACCAGCTTTTTACAGGGACTGGGCACATTAGGGCTGCACGAACTGGATACCGCACAACAAATGTTGAACAAAGTATTGGAGCTCGATGCCACGCATGCAGGGAGTAAGATCCATCTGGATATGGCCAAACAATCAGCAAGTGTAGCCAATTGATCATATCCCTATCACCGCATCAGATCGGCTATCATGTGCCTGTATTTGATGCGGTATATTGGGTAAACATTTGTTGAATCAGCAATAGCATTTTAATAATAACCGGAAAAGAAATTAAGACCACGTTTCTGCGGAAATACGATCAGGTAAATGAAAATAGCCTGTATAGCTATAACATGAATAAAACTACTACCAGAATAACCTGCCAACATTGGGGCGAGCATACAGGCGAACCTGTGTATCTTTTTAAAATGGAAAACGCAGATGGCGCCTATGTGGAACTAAGCAATTACGGGGCCACGCTGGTTTCGGCCGTAGTGCCCGATATGCACGGCGTATGTAGTAACGTGGTTTTGGGATTTCCATCGTTGCAAGCCTATCTGGATGATGACTGTTATATTGGTTCAACTATTGGCCGCTATGCCAACAGGATAGGAGGGGCCAGTTTTAAGCTCGATGGCACCACCTGGCACCTGGAAAATAATGATGGTGAAAATACCAATCATGGGGGTAGTAATGGTTTTAATACCCGGGTTTTCAAATACGCGGTTACCGCTGAAGGCTTATTTTTTACTATCCATAGCTCCGACGGTGATGGGGGATATCCCGGTAGCCTGGAACTTACGGTACATTACATGTGGACGGATCTGAATGAATTGATCATCAGTTATTACGCGTCGACAGATAAAAGAACGATTGCCAATTTTACCAATCATGCCTACTTTAATTTGTCAAATGATGGGGCTAAAATATTCGACCATACATTGACCATTCATGCCGGTAATGTGCTGCAAAACGACGCGGATTATATACCAACAGGAGTTGTTGAACCTGTGGGGAACAGAAGACTTTCAGGCACATCCATCAAAAATAAAATGATGGTGAATGAAACCCATATTACGGGTTTAAATGATTGTTATATATTGGATGAGCAACCCGGTACTTACCATAAATTGGCGGCCGAGCTGACCGAAAAAATGTCGGGCCGTAAGCTGGAGATATTTACCACTTACCCCGCCCTGATGGTTTATACCGGCGATTATTTACAAAGTGAATATTTAGGGCATCATCAAAATCCATACAGCCCCTTTGATGGTATATGCCTGGAATGCCAGCATTATCCGGATAGCCCCAACCATTCTAACTTTCCTACAACAGTTTTAAACCCTGGCGATACTTATCATGAAAGTATCATTTACAAGTTTGGTATTATAACGCTCTAAGGGTCTCACCCGCAATTTTTTATAGCTGGTTTATAGTAAAGAATAAATAATGGACAAAACCATGCATGAGTTGTAAATTCATAAAATTGTCCATCTTTTTTGAAAGTTTATCCATTTTTAAATGCGATGCTTCCACTTACATTTACAATACCAATTGTAAACTAAACCAAATATGTATGTAAAAACTCGACTACCACATTAGCGGGAAAGCGAATGCCGATATATCCTTAATTCAGGTGATTTGGTAATCCTATATGCTTAATTATTAGGTGATTGTTATTAAAAGTCTTAAGATCAAAAAAAGACTTAACAGGATTTCTATGGCCTGTTTGGAACTGATAATGATCAAACCCAAGGCATCGGATTGTACCAGATCAAAGCCTGACTTTTTGTATCAGAAAAATGCCGTTTAAGCGGCAATCACAGTTCGCAAATTTCCACAAGCTATCCGGTGAATAACACAAATCCAATTTGATTAAACCCTGATTAAGTAAAATAATTTTTATGAACCCAATTTTATGAAGCAATCTTACATTTTTAGTAAAGCACTTTTTAAAAAGTATGAGAGGCCCGGGCGGTTTTTGATAAGATATTGCTTAGTGTTTTTAACATTAGCCTTATTTTATGGTACAGCCCGCGCGCAAACAAAAATTACGGTTACCGGTGCCGTGTCCGATACCGCCCATGTTAAGTTACCCGGTGTAACTATCTCTGTGGTGGGCAACTCCCGGGTAGGTACCGTAACAGATGGCAACGGAAGGTTCATCCTGGATGTTGAGGATGGTGCAGTATTGAGGATCTCCTTTGTGGGCTTCAAGGCACAAACATTTACCGTGTCGGCACAGAACAAGATATTCAATGTAGCCCTTAAAGAAGACAAGCTGCTTGCCGACGAAGTAGTGGTTACCGCTTTTGGTAAAAAGGAGCGTAAAGAGGCCCTGGTAGGGTCGGTTACCAGTATAAAACCCGGGGAGTTAAAAATTCCGGCGAGTAACCTCACTGCCGCGCTTGCCGGGCAAGCCGCAGGTATTATAGCCTACCAGCGTAGCGGTCAGCCAGGGCAGGATAATGCCTCGTTCTTTGTGCGTGGCGTAACAACATTTGGTTACAAACAGGATCCATTGATCCTGATCGATAATGTGGAGCTCACCACCACCGACCTGGCCCGTTTGCAGGTTGATGATATTGCCAGCTTTGTGATATTGAAGGATGCCAGCGCCACCGCGCTTTATGGAGCAAGGGGTGCCAATGGTGTTATCCTGGTGAGTACAAAAGAAGGTAAGGAAGGTCCGGCTAAGATCAACTTCCGTTCTGAGTATTCCTCGTCACAGTCAACACAAACGCCTCAATTGGTTGATCCTATTCAGTACATGAACCTCTATGATGAGGCTTCCCTAACTCGTGATCCCACATTGCCATTACCTTTTACGCAAACGCAGATCAACAATACCCAAAACACCATTAATCATGGTCCTGGTAACAACCCCTATGTATACCCTGCTGTCGACTGGTTGAAGATGTTATTCAAAAAGAACGCTACCACCATGCGTAACAACATGAGTGTGAGTGGTGGTACAGGTTTGGCGAAGTACTATATCACAGGTACTTATAATGTGGATAACGGGGTATTAAATACCGATATCCGCAATAACAATAATAACAACGTCAAATTCAGGAATTACCAGTTGCGCTCAAACGTGAACATCAATCTCACCAAAACAACCGAGATCATCGTACGGTTATGGGGTAACTTTAACGAGTACAACGGTCCGATCACGAGCGATGGTTCTTTTGCTTCCGATTTATATAATGTGGCCATACATACCAGCCCGGTATTATTTCCGGCCTATTTTGAGCCCGATGCCGCTAACTTAAACGCGCAGCATATTTTGTTTGGTAACGTAGGCGGGGTGGATGGTACCAGCAGCAACCGGATCTTATATAATAACCCTTATGCCGCATTATTACGCGGGCATAAAAACTCGTCGGAGTCGCGGATGCAGGCCCAATTGGAGCTGAACCAGAACCTGGGCTTTTTGACCGATGGGTTAAAATTCAGGAGTATATTCAGTACCAACAGACACTCTTATTTTGATTCGCAGCTAGCTTATAGTCCATTTTATTATAATGTAGGTTCCTATGATAAACAAACCAATAACTACTCACTAACCTGGCTTAACCCGCAGCCTACTGGCGATAATGTGGCGCAGGAATACCTGTCATATTCCAGGAGTACCCCCAATGCCGATACTTTTTTCTATCTGCAAACCTCGCTTGATTATAATAAACAGTTAGGTAGCCATAATATCAACGCCACGCTGATCGGTACTGCTCAGCAAACTGTTTATTCAAACGCCATAGATCCAAAAACAAACCAGATCTCCTTACAATACTCACTGCCTTACCGTAATTTAGGTTTGGCGGGCCGTGCAACATACGGTTACAAAAGCAAGTACTTTGCCGAGTTTAACTTTGGCTACAACGGTTCCGAGCGTTTCTCAGATAGTCACCGTTATGGATTTTTCCCAACCATTGGCGCTTCATGGGTGGTATCTAACGAAAAATTCTGGAACCCTTCATTTATCGATCGCTTAAAGTTCCGTGCCAGTTATGGTTTGGTTGGTAACGATGCTATCGGCGCGCAGCGTTTTTATTACCTGTCTGATGTGCACTTTAACGAGGGTTATAACTATGCCCAGTTTGGGTTTAATAACTCTTATGAGCGTAAGGGTTTAACCATAGTAAGTTATGATAATAATAACATCACCTGGGAAACCTCAAGGCAACTCAACGCCGCTGTTGAAATCACCTTGTTGAAAAATCTGAACATTACGGCAGAGTTTTATAAAAATCACCGTTACAACATCCTGCGGGATCGTGTAGTGCCGGCAACCGAGGGTTTTGAAACTTCTATAGCAACCAACTTAGGCCAGGTGGATTCAAAAGGTATCGACTTATCTGCCGATTATAAACAAAACTTCAGTAATGGTCTGTGGGCATCATTCAGGGGGAACTTTACTTACTCTACTAACAAATATAAATACATAGAGGAGCCCAATTATGCCGAGCCATGGCGCCATTTTATTGGTCAGCCTATCAATCGTGGTTATGGTTATGTGGCCGAAAGGTTATTTGTTGATGACCAGGAAGCCCGCAATTCACCAACCCAGTTAATGACAACCACCGATGCTTATGGAAATACAATTACCGGTTTACCGCCAAAAGGTGGGGATATCAAATACCGGGATCTGAACCATGATGGTAAAATAGATAATCTCGACCTTACCTTCCTGGGTTATCCGCAAGTGCCCGAGATCGTTTACGGTTTTGGTTTCTCAACCGGTTTTAAAGGGTTTGACCTTTCCGCGTTCTTCCAGGGACAGGCAAGGGTATCATTCTTTATCGATCCTACCAGGGTAAGCCCTTTTATACCAAGTCCCGATAAATACATCTATGGCAACACACAGGTGCTGCAAGCCTTTGCCGATAGCCATTGGTCCGAAGAAAACCAGGATCTGTATGCCTTATATCCAAGGCTTGGTGTAAATACAGCCTCCATAACCAATAACCTGCAACCTAGCACCTGGTGGCTGCGCAGCGGGAGTTTCCTGAGGCTTAAATCATTAGAAGTAGGTTATACACTGCCGGCACGCATCTCAAAAGCCATGAAGCTGTCCAACTGCCGCATATATTTTAACGGGTTGAACCTGCTTACCTGGAGCCCCTTCAAATTATGGGATCCGGAGCAGGGCGGAAACGGATTTGCTTACCCTATCCAGAAAGTATTTAACGTAGGTCTGAATGTGAATTTATAATTACAAACCGATTTAAAAAGAGAACGATATGAGATCATATTATAAATTATTACTGGCAATAACGCTTTGTACAACAGGGGTATCCTGCAAGAAATATCTTGACGTTACACCCAGCAACGTTGGTACGCTTGATTATGCCTTCAGGAACCGTAACGAGGCCGAAAATTACCTGTTTGCCTGCTACTCCACCATGCAGCAAACCTCCAATGTAATTTACAACGCGGGTTTTACGGCTTCTGCCGAGATTGTTTATCCCAATAACCTAACCACCAACTTTTTTAGTCAGCAGGGTTTCGATTTGATCCGAGGTGTGCAAACTACGGGTAACCCCATATTAAACTACTGGGGCAACAGTAATGGCGGCGCGGCCATTTTTCAGGCCATCCGCAGGTGTAACATCATGCTGGAGAATATTAATAAACCGATAGATCTTTCGGCCGATGAAAAAAAGAGATGGATAGCCGAGGTGAAATTCCTGAAAGCATTCTATCATTATTACCTCATCAGGATGTACGGCCCCATCGTTTTGATCAAAGACAGTTACCCTATTGATGCTCCGCCAGATACTTTAAAACGTAAAAGGGCATCAGTTGATGAGTCATTTAGCTACGTAGTGTCGTTATTGGATGAGGCCATACCTGATTTGCCGCCAACCATCCAAAACCAGGCACAGGAATTTGGCCGTATCACCAAATTTATAGCCATGAGTGTAAAGGCCGAGGTTTTAACAACAGCCGCCAGTCCTTTATTTAATGGTAATCCGGATTATCAGGGCTTCAAGGATAAAACAGGTAAAAGTTTATTTTCTGCTGCTTACGATGCTTCTAAATGGCAAAAAGCGGCTGATGCCTGCAAAGCTGCCATCACCGAATGCGAGGCACAGGGCATTAAATTATATACACTGCAGCCAACTGGCAACATCAACGTATCTGACGAGCTGAAGCAAATTTTAACCCTGCAATTGGCAGTAACCGACAAATGGGAGCAGAACCCGGAGTTGATATGGGCTTTGAATTACACCTTTAGTTACCAGGGCTATGTGATACCCAAATTAACCAGTCAGTCGGTAGGTATGGCAAATACTTACCCATCCAACTGGGCTGTGCCATTGGCCGAATCGGAGTTGTTTTATACCAATAACGGCGTGCCTTTAACGGAGGATAAAAACTTTGATTATAGCAACCGCTTTACCCCGCAAGTTGGTGATGAAGCCAATCAGCATTATATTGAGCAAGGCTACGAAACCGCAAAAGAACATTTTAACCGCGAAAGAAGATTCTA
The DNA here is from genome assembly GCF_059567985.1 of Mucilaginibacter sp. BGA-UO-ETr-C110. Lineage (NCBI taxonomy): Bacteria > Pseudomonadati > Bacteroidota > Sphingobacteriia > Sphingobacteriales > Sphingobacteriaceae > Mucilaginibacter > Mucilaginibacter sp. BGA-UO-ETr-C110. The sequence continues at coordinate 3,251,026 of NZ_JCAQPB010000002.1, read as the reverse complement.
CGCCTCTATAGGTTTTGACGGTGGTATTTGGTTTGGTAATGGTGTAACTGATGAAAGCAAGGCCTATTATGTACAGGCGCGCGGTATTTTTGGTTTGGCCGGCCCTAAAAGCTTCAACTCCACCAATATCACCGGTATATGGCCAAAAAAACTGGGCAATTACCTCACCGTAATGGATCAAACCTTTACCACAGTTGATTATCACCTGCCATTGATCCGTTTATCAGGACTGTATCTTTTATATGCCGAAGCTTTAAATGAAGCGCAAGGCCCAACAGCTGATGTGTACAACTACATTGATAAAGTGCGGACAAGAGCCGGATTGAAAGGTGTGCAGGAATCATGGAGCAACTATTCAAAAAATCCGTCAAAGCCTGCTTCAAAAGAAGGCTTACGCCAGATCATACACCAGGAAAGAAGGATCGAGCTGGCCTTTGAAGGACAGATAGGCTGGGATCTGCGCAGATGGAAAGAGTTACAGGAAGTTTTAAGTCGTCCGGTACAGGGCTGGAATATTAACCAGGGCACATCGGCCAATTATTATCGCCCAACAAATGTAATCACTCCGGTTTTTGGTTTGCGTGATTATTTATGGCCTATCAGCTCAACCGACCTGGTGGTAAATGAAAACCTTACCCAAAATCCATACTGGTAGAAGCATCGGTTATGAAGACATTATTTATAATAATTAATATAACATATCAATTATGAAAAAGATTAATAACGGCAGATACGCATTATCGATACTTTATGTGCCGGTTTTGTTCATCATGCTTTTAACTTCCTGTAAAAAAGGTGAGTCGAGTGTGGAGGTAGTATCCAACGATAAAACTAAACCGGGTGTGGTTACCAATGTAAAGGTGGAAAACCTGAACGGTTCGGCCCGTATCACCTATACCTTGCCCAACTCCCAAAACCTGTTGTACGTTTTGGCAACCTATAATATCAATGATAAAGTAGTAAGGCAAACCAAATCAAGCTATTACACCGATACCATAATGGTTGATGGCTTTGCCAAAGCTAAAGAGTATACGGTTACCCTAAACGCGGTAAGCCGGGCCAATATCATGTCTGATGCGATAACGGTAAAGGTTAATCCTAAAATACCCAACTATCTGCTCATTAATGATAACCTGGCTATTACGCCAGACTTTGGTGGGGCCAACTTTTATGGTTTCAACCCCAATAAAACCCCGGTGGCTATACATATTTTATCCTATAACGACGCTACCAAAGGTTATGATGAGCAGGATCCGCAGTATTTAAGCAACGATACGGTAAATATATCGGTGCGTGGCTTTTCGGTAAAGAATACCAAATTCGCGGTTTTTACTACTGATAGGTTCGGCAATGTGTCTGACACAGTTACCAAGGAATTAACGCCGCTGTTTGAAACCCAGCTGGATAAGACCAAATTCTTTACCTATCACCTGGGTACCGATAGCCCGATAGGGTATGGCTGGGAATTCAAGTATTTCTTTGATGGTAATCTGGGCGATCCCGGATGGCATACCCTGAGCGCACCTCTAAAAATAGGCAGCTTTGGCATTGGGCAGTTGTCAAAAATAAGTCGCGTAGTATTGTATAACAGGCTACCCGATATATGGGGTTACCAAAATAGCCGTCAGTTTACCATCTGGGGTTCTACCAAAGATAACCCGGCCGACTATCCATCATGGCCTGCAACCGTTACGGCAGTAGGCACCGTACTGGGCGATTGGATAAACCTGGGCAATTTTGTGGTGCCGTTGCCACCATCGGGCGCACCGCCAAATCAGGCAACTGATGCCGATAAGAACACCGCGGGTACCAATGGCTTTAGCTTTAATATGCCAAATGTAAGCCAGATGCCGGCAGTTAAATATGTGCGTTTCCAATGTACACAAACCTGGGCCGGACTTGATTATGTGCATGCCAAAGAGATCACCTTGTTTGGCGCGCCTGTACAGTAAACCGTTAATTAAAAAATTAAAGAAATGAAAATAGCATTCAACCTTACTGTTTTCTTATTCATGTGTTTGGCAATTGTCGGTTGCAAAAAATATGATACGGATTATAAGTCATTTTTAGATAATCATGAGGTAACCTATCCGGGGCTGGCATCTGGGTTTACTTACCATGCCGGTAATTTGCGAACCGTGTTGGTTTGGCACCCAAGCCCTGATCCCAGCATTAAAACATACGTGGTAAAATGGAATAATGGTCGTGATTCATTAAAACTGGATGCCACCAGTCACGATCCGGCAGATTCCATACAGCTGAGTATCCCAAATCTGCAGGAGTATGTGTACAGCTTTCATCTCCTCACTTATGATGATAAGGGAAACCCCTCTATCGGTCAGGATCTGAATAACGTGCGCGTTTATGGGCCGGCTTATCAGTCTACCTTATTGAACAGGGCCTATAACACAACCAATCCTTATGTTATACATAGTGATGGCTCCGTAACCCTTAACTTTAATAAGGCCGATACCGGAAATGTGGCTACCACCGTAAAGTACACCAATAAACTGGGAGCCAGCGAAGAACGCTCCTTTGTGGCCGACAGCAGCTCGATCACCCTGCCCGACTATAAGTTTGGAACGGAGGTTCAATACCGGTCATCATACATCCCGGTAAAAAATGCTGCCGATATATTTAACGCCTTGACTTATGATAAGTTCCCAACAATTATTGGCGTTGCAGAAATGGATAAAAGCCTGTTTAAGGCAGTTTACCTGCCAACAGATGTAGGCTCGGCCTATGGCTGGGAACTTTATTTCTTATGGGATAAGAGCACCAATGAGCCAGGCTTCCATACACCGGGTACCGACTTCCCCATCTGGTTCACCATCGACCTGGGGCAATCGGCTTCCTTATCACAATTAAAGCTGTGGCAAAGGATGTCGGCCCTGTATGATGTAGGCAACGCCAAACGCTTTGAAATATGGGGAACCAACAACACGCCAGATCCATCGGGCAGTTGGAACGGCTGGACCCAGTTAGCCGGCTTTACTTCTTATAAACCTTCGGGCTTACCTCGGGGACAAAATTCAGACGACGATAAAAAGTTTGCTGAAGCCGGCGAACCTTTCAACTTCCCGGCAAATGGCCCTACGGTACGTTACATCAGGTTTAAGATCCTGGAAACATGGGGTGGAACCAATTATTTCCACGCCATTGAAATATCAGTATTTAAGCAATTAAAATAGTTTAGAAATCTTAAAAAAGGAGTAGCTGTTATCAGCTACTCCTTTTTTATTGAAGAATACCCGATGAAGTGACCGCTATCTTAAAAAGGGTGTCATGCTGAGCTTGTCGAAGCATGGTGGGCGGGCCTCTGCGCTCTACCCTTCGACAAGCTCAGGGTGACACCCCTTTTTTTGTTTTTTTATTGAGCATACCCATCAAAAGCCCCACTCAATAGCTACTTTTGGCTTAACATAAATTAATGAAAGAAGTATTTTCAAGGTCTGGCGAGTATCTGATTGGATTGAAAAACGCGGATACCGATTTGCTGAGCTCACCGGCCCAATTCTCAGAATATACGATCTTATTTATTCCCGAAGGAGAAGGTGTTTATCATGCCGATTTTGGCAAGTTTAATTACGCAGGGCCTATTCTCCTATTCTCAACACCCTTACAGGTTATTTACCTGGAGCATGATAAACCCCGGTCATTAACCATGCTGCAGTTTCACTCCGATTTTTATTGTATTGAATATCACCGGGAAGAAGTGGCCTGCAATGGCCTGTTGTTCAATAATCTTTACATACAACCCTGTGTTAAATTAACCCAGAGCGATGCCCGGGTATTTGAGCAATTGTTAGCCGAGGTAGATAAAGAGTTTGGACAGGAGTCACCCTCGGAGATCGTGCTTAGGGCCTACTTGCAGCTGTTCCTGGCCAAATCAAGCAATATTAAAGTTAAACTGATAGCCGGTAACCAGGACCGGAAAGAAAAAGATGAGCAAATGGAGCAATTCAGCAAACTGCTGGATCAGCATTATCTTACCCTGCACAAACCCAATGATTACGCGCAACTATTGGCCATAACGCCCAATAGCTTTAGTAAGCGTTGTATGCGGTATTTCAAAAAAACACCCTCGCAACTGATCCAGGAACGATTGATACTGGAAGCCAAAAAGCGGCTGCACCTAACCCGGCAAAGCATCAAGGAGATAGCCTACGCGCTTCAGTTTAAGGACGAATTTTATTTTAGCCGCGTTTTTAAAAAGCTAACCAAGGTATCGCCTCAAACCTTTCGCGATAAAACCGGTATCTCCATCGTGGCAGATTTGTCCAAGCAATAGCCATATTCGTCCATGTTGGGGGAGGGATAACTGATGTAGATTTGACTCAACAAATTCAATATCATGAAAACAATACAAGTTCCTACCAGAGATCAGGTAAGTGCCGGATCGCAGGTTATATTTGATCAGTATCAGAAACGCATGGGCAAAGTACCCAACCTGTATGCCACTATGGGCTATTCAGAAAACGCCTTAAAAGGCTTTGTGGATTTTGAAACCGCTTTAAACCATGGTGTGTTTCGTCCCAAAGAAAGGGAGGCCATTGCCCTGGTGGTATCAGAGATAAATGGTTGTGCTTATTGTTTGGCCGGGCATACTTTGGCCGCTATTAAAAATGGTTTTACCAAAGAAGAAACTCTCGACCTTAGAAGAGGCAAAACCAATGATGATAAGCTGAATGCCATATTACAATTAGCCAAATCGGTAACCATTAACAAAGGCCATGCAGATCAGGAAGCCCTGGATAATTTTTATGCCGCCGGTTTTGATGAAGCTGCTTTAATGGACCTGATAGGTCTGGTTACCGTGCGTGTGTTTACCAACTATGTTTTTGCAGCAACAGGTATTCCGGTTGATTTCCCTTTAGCCGAACCATTAAACTAAGCCGCAATGAAAACCACTGAGCAAAATAGTAATCTGCCATCTGATGAAGACAAATTGCGTTTGGCCAATACTTTTATTACCTCGCTAAAAAGTAACGACTGGGATACCATGCGCTCCATATTGGCTGCTGATGCCAGCTGGACGCTGCCCGGCACAAGCTTGCTATCCGGCTATGCCAATGGTGCCGAAGCTATTATCAAGCGGGCGCAGGGTCTAAAGCATTTCGGGGTTAATTTCGATTTGAAATATATTCTGATTGGTTTTAAAGGTTTTACCTTGTCTTTACGTAACACAGCAAGCAGGGGAGAGTTGATACTGGACGAACAAGTAGCCATTGTTTTTGAAGTAGCGGATGGAAAGATAATCGACATGGCCACTTATCTTTCTGATGTGCCGGGTATCAACGCTTTTTTTATTGCGGGGATATAAACTATCTTGCCGCAAAATTAAAACACATGGCTGATCATAAACTGGAGGCTGCCAAAGCCGCGTTTAAATTTATAAAAAGAGGTCAAATAATTGGTTTAGGCGCCGGGACAACCGTTCTACACCTGGCCAATATGATCGGGCAGGATGAGGATCTGGCCCGATCTGTTGTTTTGGTATCGTCGTCATTCAAAACAAATACTTACCTGCAGGAGCAGGGCTTAAATGTAAAGCCGGCATCGGCTACCAAGCACCTGGATATCTATTTTGATGGTTGCGATCAGTTCGATCAGCAACTGAATGCCCTGAAAAGCGGCGGTGGTATCCACACCACCGAAAAGATCCTGGCCTCTATGGCTACCGAGTTTATTTTAATGGGCGATGACACCAAGTTTGTACCACAGCTGAATGCCACCTACCCGTTGGTGATCGAAATTTTACCCCAGGCTTTACAGATCGTGTTGGACAGGTTACGGTTGGTCTATCCCGATGCGGATATCAAATTACGCATGGGCGATCAGAAAGATGGGGCTGTTATTTCTGATAACGGTAACCTGCTGGCCGATATTCACTTTGCCCATGTGCCGCAATGGCAACAGCTCAATACCCAGGTAAAAATGATCCCCGGTATAGTGGAGCATTCCCTGTTTTATGGTATGGCTACCAAAGCTATTATTGCCGGGGAAGGCGGGATTCGGATAATTACCCCGATAAGATAAGGGTTGGTTTATGTTTGGTCGGCAAAAAATTTTATCTTTAAAGCCTAACCTAAAAACTCATAAAAATGATCTTCCCGTTAAAATCCAAACGCGCCTGTTCGTTATTGTTGGTACTGTTATTCCTGATCCCGGGTGTAAAAACGTATGCCACAGGGCCGGTTATTAAACCCGACTCGCTGCTGCAAAAAGCATATATACTCAACATCATGCAGCGGGTTGCCGACTGGCAGATCAACGACTGGAATACCAACGGTTTTAAACATGCCAAGGTCGACTGGACAAACGCTGCCTGTTATACAGGCATCTACGCGCTGGGATCTATCAAAAACAACGAAAAGTATTTAACCACGCTGGTGAACATAGGCAACGACCTGGGCTGGAATACCGGGCGCGACCGCTTCATGGCTGATGATTATTGTATAGGCCAAACCTACTCTTTGCTGTATACCAAATACAAGGACAAAAAAATGATAGCTCCCTTTATTTCACTGGCCGATAGTATTGTCAATAAACCGCATGATGAATCGTTGGAGTGGAAGAATCATATAGCCTCCAGGGAGTGGGCCTGGTGCGATGCCTTGTTTATGGGGCCTACAGCCTTAAGTTATTTAAGCACAGCTACCGGCAATCCTCAATATTTAAATACAGCCACCAAACTCTGGTGGAAAACAACCGATTACCTGTATGACCCTGCCGAACATCTGTATTTTAGAGACGGTAGTTACTTTGATAAAAAAGAAAAGAACGGCAAAAAAATATTTTGGGCAAGGGGTAACGGATGGGTGCTGGCCGGATTAGTAAGGGTAATGGAAAACATGCCGGCCAACCATCCCGAAAAAAAGAAATTTGAAAAACTATACCGCGATATGGCCGCTAAGATAGCCTCGCTGCAACAACCCGATGGCAGTTGGCACGCCTCTCTGCTTGATCCGGAAAGCTACCCGGTTAAAGAAACAAGCGGTACCGGTTTTTATTGCTATGCCCTGCTATGGGGACTTAACCATGGTATGCTGGATAATAAAACCTATTGGCCCGTAGTGAAAAAGGCCTGGGCAGTACTGGCAACTTCGGTTCATGCCGATGGGATGCTGGGCTATGTACAACGTATCGGTGCCGGTCCCGATGCTGTTACTGAGGACAGTACCGAAGTGTACGGCATAGGCGCGTTCCTGCTTACAGGAGCCCAGCTATACCAGTACCTGAACGCGCATCCGGCTGCTGCAAAAAACTAAAATTGAATATTCTTATAAAAACAAAGGGAGGCTTTATGCCTTCCTTTGTTTTTGTGCTCTCTCCGCTTTCTGCATTAGGCTTTCAGCTTTCGCATGCGTAAAACTACGTATCAGATACAGTAAATCCCGAAGACTATTTCAGTAGTAACCCTGCCTGTGCTTTGGCGTTATCCAAATATCTTTGACCATACAAAAAGCCAAAGCATATTTATGAAAAAACAGTACTACTTCAATCTACTACACTACAGCTCATTAATGCTAACCGTTATCAATAAGTTCATGAACCTGTAATAACAGGATAAAGATAATAAGTTATAAATTAGGGATAATAACTTAGGAGCAGCCGCTTACAGTAATGTAGCGGCTGTTGTTTGTTTATGGCGGATTTTTAAGTACGGTCCAAGTGCGATTCCCTCCCCACGGGAGGATAGGGAGGGGTTTACGCGACGAGTAAACTTTGAACAACGATGGCTGTCAACCTGAACGCCGTCGAAGGGTTGGGAGCAGAGGCCCACAGACCATGCTTCGACGCAGCTCAATTTATAAACCCCAGGATCTGCATTGAAATAATATCTATGTGTCTTTTATTTAAAGCTTTCTTGTAAGATATTTTTGTTTATTTTTTTAATTAATATAATAATATATGATTATTTTATTAATTTGGCATTTATAACCCCGATTATAGACCGATTATTGGTAATATTAAAAATCACAAACGGATGATTCATAGATCCATGGATCATGTAGAGCGCAATTTTCTTCAAAATTTGGATGATCCGTCGATCAATACACTAATTTCTTATCACCTTAATCTTATGAATATTTGAAATATCTTAAATAATAAATTAACCTATCATCTATGAAAACAACAAATCTCCTGCTCATTTCCCTGGCGCTGCTGGCTGCCGCGGGCTGTAAAAAAAACAACAACGAAGAAGAAAAGGTACCGCAAACAAATTCTGTAGCCAAGGAAACACTTTACACAGATTTTAGCTGCCAAATGAAAACTGTAACAGGGGGCCCTGTAACCGAAAGCTGGGGACCTAATAACAAATTATGGACAAACGGGCGCACCATTAAAGTACGCTTTATTAGTGGCGAAGGGACATCATTTGTACGCGGAAAAGTACAGCAATATGCCAAGAGCTGGGAAAGCAGCGCCAATTTGACATTTCAGTTTGTGGCTGATAACGCAGCCGCCGATCTGACGGTTGGCTTTAAACATAATGGTGACGGGGGCTCATGGGCCTATGTGGGTATAGATGGCCGGGGCCAGACCCAGTCGGTTAATTTTGGCTGGTTTGACAACACTACATCCGACGAGGAATTCAGAAGAACCACCACTCATGAATTTGGTCACGTGCTGGGTTTACAGCATGAGCAGGCGCACCCGGATGCCAACATCCCATGGAACAAAGACGCGGTGTATGCTTATTACGAAGGCTCTCCTAACTTCTGGACAAAAGATCAAATAGATTTTAATGTATTGTGGGTTGGCCCCAGAACCGGAAGCAACCTGCTGACCTACGATAAATCATCCATTATGCACTACCCGGTTCCGGCCCGGTTTACAACAAATAATGTAGCTATAGCCGCTAACAATACCACCATTACGGCTACCGATGCCGCCTATATGAAAAAGTATTATCCGGGTAGATAATATAAAGGTCTTTACTAAGAAACGCGTCATTGCGAGGTACCTCGCAATGACGCGTTTCTTATATCTGATAAATCCACTTTTATCGCCCTCAATAACAATAATTTAACAAAAAAATGGCATGGGTGTTGTATATTAATTGCTAAAAATATTAGTAATTTAGCATTGTATTTACAGCAATCAACATGACAACCCCGGCCGACCGTCGTTTTATATCCCATCTGGATCTCGATACTTTTTTTGTGAGCGTGGCCCGGCTGGATAATAGCAAGCTGCTGGGCAGACCTGTGATTGTCGGTGGTTTAAGCGACAGGGGCATTGTGGCTTCCTGTAGCTATGAAACCCGTGCCTTTGGCGTGCACACCGCCATGCCCATGAAAATAGCCCGGCGCCTTTGTCCGGCTGCCGAAATTATAAGCGGCGATTTCGACCGTTATAGCCAGCTCTCTCGCGATGTTACCGAGATCATTCGCGAGCAGGTACCCTTATATGAGAAAACCGGTATTGATGAATTTTATGCCGACCTCACCGGGATGGACCGCTACTTTGGCTGCAGCCTGTTTATGAGCGAACTGAAACAACGCATCGCCAAGCAAACAGGTTTACCCATATCCTATGCCCTGGCTTCCAATAAACTGATATCGAAGGTAGCCACTAATGAAAATAAACCAAACGGTCACAAAGAAGTACCTTTTGGTACCGAGCGGGAATACCTGGCCCCGCTGGTGGTGCAGAAGTTGCCGGGTGTTGGCGAAAAAACATCGTCGTTGCTGAGGCAGATGGGGGTAACTACCATTAAAATTTTAAGTGAGATCCCACAGCCCATGATGCAGAGCCGCTTTGGCAAGCCGGGTATTGAAATGCACCGCCGTTCGCATGGTATTGATGAAAGTCCGGTAGTACCTTATTCCGAGCAAAAAAGTATCGGTACCGAAGAGATCTTTGAGAACGATACCATTGATGTCCAGTTTCTACACCGCGAACTGGTACGGATGACCGAGAAGGTAAGCTTTCAGCTCCGGCAGCAAAAAAAGCTATGCGGCTGCGTCACTATCAAGCTGCGTTACTCCGATTTTAATACCGAAACCAAGCAGGCGGTGATCAGCTATACCTCGTCTGATGATGTGCTGCTGCAAACCGCTAAAGAACTTTTTAAAAAAGTGTACGACCGCCGCCAGCTGGTTCGCTTGCTGGGTGTGCGCTTAAGCCACCTGGTGCAGGGGCAATACCAGATCAACCTGTTTAACGATACGGTAGAAAATATCCGGCTTTACCAGGCTATGGATCATATCCGAAAGCGTTTTGGCGAGGATGCTGTACATCGGTCTATAGCCCAGCAATTAAACGCGGTAGAAAAGGAGCGTTATGTACGTTAATTGTAAAACATGGTTCAGCTACCGGTATGGTACGTATGAAACCAAAGCGTTGATAGCGCAGGCAAAGGCAATGGGCATTGGTTCCTTAGCCCTCACCAATATTAATGGCAATCCCGATGCCTGGGATTTTGTGCATTATTGTCGCGAAGCGGATATCAAACCCATTTTAGGCTGCGAAATTCATAACGATAAACGATTTTGTTACCTGCTGATAGCCCGGAACGACCAGGGCCTGATGCAGATCAACCGTTTTGTTTCCCGGTATAAAATGGCCGATCATCCCTTTCCCGTCAGACCCATTTTTGATGATGATGTTTTTATTATTTATGTCCTGGGCACATTACAGCCTCGGGAGTTGAAGGATAATGAACTGATCGGTGTGCGGGCAAATGAGGTGAACAAGCTGTTTAGCGTGCCGGTAAAAGATCATCCCGAAAAATTCATCATTCGCCAGCCGGTAACTTTTCAAAGTAAAAAGCACTTTAACCTGCACCGGCTTTTAAGGGCCATTGACGGGAATACGCTGCTGTCGAAATTATCACCCGATGAGGTAGCATCGCCCGACGAAACGTTCATGACCGAAGAGGAACTGATGGACAAATTTAGCGGGTATCCGGCTATCATCAGGCGAACACAACAGCTAATAGCAGCATGCGGTACAGCGATGATCATCGACCCAAAATCCGACAAAAACAAACAAACCTATACCGATTCATTGGAAGGGGACCGTCTGTTACTGGAGCAACTGGCCTTAACCGGGATGAAGGAACGTTATCCCGATGACCCGGTGATTGAAGCAAGGGTACAAAAGGAACTAAAAGTGGTTAACGACCTGAGGTTTAACTCCTACTTTTTAATTGTATGGGATGTGGTGAACTTTGCCCGCGAAAGGGGTTTTTACTATGTGGGCCGGGGAAGCGGCGCCAATTCCATCATCGCTTATAATTTAAAAATAACCGATGTCGACCCCATACAGCTTGATCTGTACTTTGAACGTTTCCTGAATAAATTCCGCACTTCCCCGCCCGATTTTGATATGGATTTTGGTCATAAGGACAGGAACGAGATCATCCGGTATATTTTTGAAAAGTATGGCGAAAACCATGTGGCCCTGCTGGGTATGCACGGCACCTTTCAGCGCAGGGCCGCCATTCGCGAACTGGGTAAAGTACTGGGCCTACCCAAAGAAGAAATAGATATACTGGTAAAAAACAGAAATGCTACTTTGAAGGAAGACAGTATACAAAAAGTTATCCTGAAATATGCCGCCCTTATGCAGGATTTTCCGAACCACCTGAGCATACATGCCGGCGGGATGCTGATATCCGAAGAACCTATCTACCAATATACCGCGCTGGAAATGCCCCCGAAAGGTTTCGCGACCTCGCAGATTGACATGTTTGGGGCCGAGCGTGTGGGGCTTATTAAGCTGGATATCCTGAGTCAGCGGGGATTGGGGCACATTAAGGATACTATACAGCTGGTTAAACAAAATAAAGGTATCGACATAGATATTACCCGGGTTGATGATTTTATGAAAGATCCGCTGGTGGCCGACAGGATCCGCCGGGCCGATACCATCGGCTGCTTTTATATCGAAAGTCCAGCCATGCGCCAACTGCTCATGAAGCTGGAGTGTGATGATTATCTCACGTTGGTGGCAGCCAGCTCCATCATCAGGCCGGGTGTGGCGCAATCGGGTATGATGAAGGCCTATATTTACAATTACCACAACCAGGACAAGGTACAATACCTGCACCCTAAAATGGAGGAACTGCTGAAGGAAACCTTTGGCATTATGGTGTACCAGGAGGATGTGATCAAGATAGCGCATCACTTTGGCGGACTGGATATGGCGGAGGCGGATATCCTGCGCAGGGCCATGTCGGGCAAGTACCGGGGTAACGAGGAAATGATCAGGATCGAAGGCAAGTTCTTTAGTAACTGTAAAGAGAAAGGTTATCCGCCCCACATCAGCAGGGAGGTTTGGCGGCAGATAGCCAGTTTTAGCGGCTATTCGTTCAGCAAGGCGCACTCGGCCAGTTTCGCGGTAGAAAGCTATCAGAGCCTTTACCTCAAAACCTATTTTCCGATGGAATTTATGGTAGGGGTGATCAATAATTTTGGTGGATTTTACCGTACCCCCTTTTATTTTCATGAATTAAAAAGGGCCGGTGCGTACCTGCATGCACCCTGCGTAAACCAAAGCGATACCTATACCAATATTAAAGGCACAGATGTGTATGTTGGCCTGGTGCATATTGAACGACTAACCGCCGGCCTGCTGAAGGCCATTATTACCGAGCGCCAACACCATGGGCCATACCTCACGATGGAGGATTTTATGGAACGCACCCAACCCGGCATGGAGCAGCTGAATATCCTGATCCGCATTGGCGCATTACGCTTTACCGGCACCAGCAAGCAGGAATTGCTGTGGCGTGCCAACTTTTTCCAGAAACAGCAGGAAGATCAGCCCATTACCGTGGCCCTGTTTCATGAGCCTGTGGCTGATTTTAAACTGCCTGCATTAAGCAGTCGCCCGTTGCAGGATGCTTTTGATGAGATAGAGATATTGGGCTTTGCTCTTACGGATACCTTCCCGATGGTGGATGACGATCAGCAGGGGCTCACTTATGTAAAAGACCTGCCCAACAAGCTGGGGCAAACGGTGAAGATATTAGGGCAACTGGTAGCCATCAAAGAATCAAATACCATTAAGCACGAGATCATGAATTTTGGTACCTTCCTTGACCCACATGGCGATTGGCTCGATACCGTACACTGGCCCGAATCACTAAAACGCTATACTTTCCAGGGCGACGGCTTTTACCGGATGACCGGCAAAGTAGTAGAGGAGTTTGGCGTATACGCCGTTGAAGTATGGGAGATGCACAAAATAGGCTTCAAGATGGAAATGCTGCAATGGGGGTAGGAAAGAGGCAAGAGGGTTAGAGTCAAGAATCAAGAAGAAAGAAAAAAAACTCGTCATGCCGAACTTGTTTCGGCATCCCATAAGCAAGGTATATAACAAGCTGGTTACTTATCCTGTGAGATGCCGAAACAAGTTCGGCATGACTTCCATTCCCTCCCCACGGGAGGGGTGAGGCTGGCTTGTGCGCAAAAGCAGGGAGGGGTTTATGCGCCATGTAGAGTTTTGCCGCATTCATAAACCCCTCCCTTCCCCTCCCGTTGGGAGGGAATCGCACGAACCTGGGCTTCCCCAATAGTATAATCCTCCCTGCAGTCGCTCGGCTCCAGCCGAGTGACGGTTATTACCCGGCCTCCGGCCGCTGTACAATAAGAAATCGATCACCCAGCCCATCCAATATTCAGCAAATGTGAAATTAAATTCAGCTTATTTTTTAATTTTTCGCAATCGATTGTTAAAAATAATTACCTTGGCATTGCCAGTGTAAGTCGGGTATTATTATACCCTATAACTAATAAATCATATTATATTAAAAATCGATGGATTGCTTTAATCAATTTCCTAAACTATTTGGGCGGAAAAAGTTTTGGATAGCGTGCTTTTGCCTGTTGGGTTACCAGCAAGTCAGGGCGCAAAACGCGGTATCTCTTCATGATCTTTCTTTTTTCGATAATCCTTCATCAAACTGGAAAATTGCAGCCGGCGCACAGGCTGATATTACGCAGGATGAAGTTTTAACCGTTAAAGATGGTACCGGAATTTTGGTAAACCTGCCCGGCAAAAAGGGCGCGAAAGACCTGTTTACCAAAACTGTTTATGGGGATGCCGATCTGGAACTTGATTATATGATGGCCAAAGGATCAAACTCGGGCATCTATTTGCAGGGCCGTTATGAAATTCAGCTTTTAGATAGCTGGGGAACAGTAAATCCTAAATCGGGTGATAACGGTGGTATTTACGAGCGCTGGGATGATAGCAAGCCAGATGGACAGCAGGGTTATGATGGCCATGCGCCAAGGCAAAATGCCAGTCGCGCGCCGGGTTTGTGGCAGCATATAAAAATTTCGTTCCAGGCGCCGCGCTTTGATGGCAAGGGGCAAAAGATCTCCAATGCCAAAGTGCTTTACGTTTGGTTAAATGGTGTTTTGATCCAGGACAATGTAGAACTTAGCGGGCCAACCCGGGGAGCTTTTGATAAGGGAGAGACTGCAACCGGTCCACTGCGCCTGCAGGGTGATCATGGCGCGGTTGCTTTTCGCAATATCAACATAATCAGTTACGACAAACCGCAGCCGACGCTTTCGAACCTGAAATATTGGGTTTATAAAGGTGGTGATATCACCTTGGATGGGTATAAAAAGCTTAAGCCCGAGTCGGAAGGGACTTCGCCTGTGTTGTCATCAAATCAAAGTAAACTGAATAACGATTTTTTAATGCGGTACACCGGTAATATCCGGGTTAAAGAAGCCGGCGAGTATGCTTTTAAATTGAGTGTGCCCGGGGGGAAAGGTATATTTCGTATTAACGGAACCGATGCTGTCGCATTGACTGAAAACGCGGGACAAGGTAAAATACAACTGCAGGCTGGCGATCATCCGTTTGAATTATTCTATTCAAAAACGGTGGATTGGGCTAAACCAGCTTTGGGGCTTACTGTAGCAGGTCCAGGCGTACGTGAGTACCTGCTAAGCGATGCCAACGTAAGTAACAATGACCCGGTTGATCCTATTATAATCAACGCTGCTTCAACTCCTATAGTCCGCAGTTTTTCTGATCTGCCGGGAGGCATCAGGGTTACCCATGGCGTAAATGTAGGCAGTACCGGATTGCTGCATTATACTTATGACCTGGATAAAGGGATGATAGTAGCGATATGGCGCGGCGGTTTTTTGGATGCTACACCGATGTGGCATGACCGGGGCGATGGCTCATCCCG
This sequence comes from Mucilaginibacter sp. BGA-UO-ETr-C110, assembly GCF_059567985.1. Taxonomy (NCBI): domain Bacteria; kingdom Pseudomonadati; phylum Bacteroidota; class Sphingobacteriia; order Sphingobacteriales; family Sphingobacteriaceae; genus Mucilaginibacter; species Mucilaginibacter sp. BGA-UO-ETr-C110. Next base: position 3,235,854 of record NZ_JCAQPB010000002.1, on the reverse strand, counting down.
CCCGGCAGGTTCTGTTCAATACCTGGGAAAGCCGGTACCGGCTATCGAAAAACTCCATGATGCCAATGCCGCCTGGGTTTTGGATACCGCGGGCACCGGTTATAAACCTAAAGGCTATGTATTAAATGCCGACGATGTGCCTGCCTTTAAATACCTAATTTATGGTGTGCCGGTAAACGATGCGAGTACTTTGATGGATAAAGGACAAGGCATTCACCGGGAAATAACACTTGCAAATGCCGTAGATGGCCTGTTTTATCACTTGGCTTCGGGTAATATCGAAACGCTTGGAAACGGATTATATGCTATTGATGATCAATCATATTACATCCGTATTGATGACGCGGGCGGGGCTAAAGCCCTTGTTCGTGATGCCGGCGGGAAGCAGGAGCTCATCATCCCTATTCAAAAGAAATTAACCTATTCTATCATTCTTTAAGCTGCCTTGATCATGGATAATACTTTAAAACAAATGATAAAAAGGGGCGCGTTTTTATGTACGCTTGTCATTATCGCGCTGTTAAGCGATATTAAAAATACCTTCGCCCAGGCCGAATCGCCTAAAGAGGATGATTTTTTTAAGATCATGAAAGTGCCTGCACCCGAAGGTACCATATTGGAGGTGGGCGGCTTGTGTACCCTGCCTAATGGCACTTTGGCGGTAACCACCCGTCGCGGGGATATTTTTATGGTCGAAAATCCTACCGGGCAGCATCCATTTTTCCGCAAGTTTGCCTCTGGTTTGCATGAGGTATTGGGCGCCGCCTGGAAAGATGGCGCTTTATACGTTGTTCAACGCGGTGAATTGACCAAGTTGGTGGATACCAATATGGATGGCAAGGCCGATGTTTTTGAAACTATTTATGCCTGGCCCTTATCAGGCAACTATCATGAATACAGTTTCGGACCTAAAATTGCTCCCGATGGTTCATTTTTTGTAACCCTGAACCTGGGTTTTCCGCCCGATTGGTGGCACCCTAAAAGTTTTGTACCATGGCGTGGCTGGGCCTTAAATATTAAGGAGGACGGTACGGTTACACCATGGGCGGCCGGATTCCGTTCGCCCTGTGGTATCAGTATGATTGATGGCGAACTTTGGTATGCCGATAACCAGGGCGATTGGGTTGGATCGGGCAGTATTATGCCTATCAAAAAAGGAGCTTTTATGGGGCATCCTTCCAGCCTGGTTTGGACAGGCTTACCCAACTCACCGCTAAAGCTTACATCTGAGCAATTCTTTGCCAAAAACAATCCGCGAATAGAGTTTGATAAAAACGGGCAGCCTGTAAAACCGCAGGATATAGTGAATGAAAAATTCAAAACCGAGTTTGAGGCTAAAAAAGAATTTCCTGACTTACAGCTGCCTGCGGTTTGGTTACCTCATGGTATCTTAGGAATTTCCAACTCTGAAATTGTGAAGATACCCGAAGGTGCATTTGGTCCTTTTTCGGGACAGTTACTCATCTGTGACCAGGGGCAAAGTATGATCGACCGGATCTTTTTGGAAAAAGTTAACGGCGAATACCAGGGCGCGGCCTGGGCTTTCCGAAGCGGTTTTCAATCGGGCATAGTAAGGCTGGCCTGGCTGCCCGACGGTTCATTGGCTGCCGGCGAAACTAACCGTGGCTGGGGATCGGCAGGGGAGGCTACCATGGGCTTGCAGCGTTTGGTATGGAATAACCGGGTTCCGTTTGAAATGCGTGCCATTAGAGCCATGCCCGATGGTTTTGAAATAGAATTTACCAAACCGGTTGATAAAAAGGTAGCAGCCGACATTGCATCCTACTCCATAGAAAGCTTTATTTATAAATATCATGGTGTATATGGAAGTCCGCCGGTGAATACCGAAAAATGCCCGATAGCAGGTGTTAAAGTATCTGAGGATGGTTTAAAGGCAAGACTTATCGTTAATAATTTACGCAGGTATTATATCCATACCATTACACTTGCCGCGATCAGGGATAAGGAGAGTTATTTTAACCTGGTGCATCCCACCGCCTATTACACCTTGAACAATATCCCCGAAGGGCAAAAACTTTCCATGAAGGAAGTAAGTACCGTAAACTCGGCTAAAGCAGCGGCTTCGGCAGGTGTTAAAAAAGTGGGGGGCGTTAAAAAAGGCGCGGCAGTAAAATCAGGAGGGTTAGTAAACGCTATTCCTACCTATGCCGAAGTGCAGCCTCTTTTGCTGAAAAATACCTGTCTATCGTGCCATAATGCTACAAAAAGGCAGGTTGGCCCTGCGTATATGGATGTGGCTAAACGGAAATACAGCGTGGCTGAATTGATACAACTGATCCGTAACCCTAAGCCCGAGCACTGGCCCGATTATTCGACACCTATGCCGCCGATGCCACAGGTGCCAAAAGAAGACGCGCGCAAGATTGCGCTGTGGATCAAATCACTGGCTAAATAAATTAAGGTTTGGCTCAGTGCTTGCGACTTAGAACTTTCGTCTAAAATGCGTATATTTGTATATACCAACAGCCCGGTTTTCCTGATCAAAAAGGAGAACCGGGCTGTTTGCTTAAAGGAGAAAATAGCCCGAAAATCGACTATTTTTTGTATAGTTATTTGATAATCAATAAATTAATACTTTTTAAAGTTTCAAAAACACGTTAAAACCGCGTTAAAATTTGTTAAAAAGTGTTAAAATCGATGTTTCTCGAGTGCTTTTTAGCCGTTTTTGCCCCTTTTTTGAGCAGAAAAGTGTTAAAATTCAAGGTTTAAAAAGTTTTTTGGGATGAATGGGTCGTGGAATTGTTAAGATCTTATGTCTTGATTCTACCTCCCGCCCCTACATCACCTCTCATGCCCGGTTTTGATGTACGCGTTTTATAAAAATCGTTTAGTTTTATGGCTTCAACCCAAACCCAAATTTAAAACCATGATCAGCCGTACAGGTCTCCGGAAAATTGCAGCACTGGCCATTGCCATCTGCACCGTGTGCTTTAGTTTGTATAGTGCTAAAGCACAGGGTGTTAAACCAAAATTTAAGGTAATAGCCTTTTATACCGGGCGTAATGATAAGGCTCATATCAGCTTTATGCACGAAGCCAACCGCTGGTTCCCGGCCATGGCCAAAAAGTATAATTTTGCCTACGACTCCACCAATAACTGGAGTAACATGAATCCGGAGTTTCTGGCCAAATATCAGGTAGTGATATTTTTAGATACCCGGGCCGATGACCCCGCGCAAAGGGCTGCTTTTGAACAATATATGAAAAAAGGCGGCGGCTGGATGGGTTTCCATTTTTCGGCCTTTGCGCTTACACCATCAGATTATCCTCAAAACTGGGACTGGTACCATAACGAGTTCCTGGGATCGGGACAGTATAAAAGTAATACCTGGCACCCCACCTCGGCTATTTTGCGGGTGGAGGATCGTAAACACCCGGTAACCAAGGGTTTGCCAATTACCTTCAAAGCATCACCAAATGAATGGTACCGCTGGGAGAAAGACTTGCGTACCAACCCGGATATCAAAATATTGCTGTCTATCGATTCTACCAGTTTTCCGCTGGGTACGGGGCCAAAACCTTATGAAATATGGCATAGCGGCTACTACCCGGTGGTATGGACAAACAAAAACTACCGCATGATTTACTTTAACATGGGGCATAACGCTATTGATTATGATGGCGGTACCAACAAGGAACAATCACAAACCTTTGATAACGATATTCAAAACAAGCTGATCCTCAATACCCTGCTGTGGCTGGGGAGCGGTAAAAAGTAAAGAACTTTAATTCTTCTTAATGGTGTCATTTTTTTAGAAAGTCGCCCTGCATTGGGCGGCTTTTTGCCATTGGTTTATACCTTTGGAGATACCAATCTGCACCTATGAAGAAAATAAAAGAGATTTTTACCCGGGTAAAAGAGTTACAACACGCTGATCATGAAGATATAACCGATCACCTTTGGCAGTTGATCTGCTATTCGCCAAAATTCCCTCTGAGGCTACAACAGCAGCAGTTATTGGACGAAGCAACACTATTTACGCTGGAGGTTGATGACCCGCATTTTAGTCATTCGGTATTAAAATTTAATGGTTTTATATGGGGCAATGGAAGCCGTAAGGTGTTGATCACCCATGGCTGGAGCTCAAAAGGCGCTGATTTTATCGACCTGATCACCGCGCTCCGAACTATAAACGATCTGCAGATCATCGCCTTTGATGCGCCGGGTAATGGCAGTTCGGAAGGGGAATTATCAAACTTGCTGCTTTTTGCCAAAGCGACTGAAGCAATTATTAATAGTTACGGTACTCCGGATGTGATGATAGGACATTCCTTAGGGGTAGTAGCCAATACTATTGCTATTCAGCAAACCGGCATTAAACCTTCCTTACTGATCAATATAACGCCTATGGTGAATTTAAAGGAAAACTTTATAACCACCATGAATAGCGCCGATGTGCCAAAGGCCGCTCAGGATAAGTTTTTTGAGAGTTTTAATAAAATATTTGATGTGCCTACATCTTATTTTAACCTTGCCGATATATACCAGGAAGGGGTGGCCGTAAAACACTGGCTTGCTTACGATAAGGATGATAAAATGACACCTTTTGTTTATATGCAGGAGCTTTTAAATAAGCACCCCGTGATTACCTCTAAAGAATATCCAGATGCCACGCATGAAAGGATCATTAAGGATCCCAGGTTGATAGAAGATATTTTGGAGTTGGTGAGGAAGCAATTCGACTGATTTGTCATTCTGAACGTAGCGAAGAATCTATTGTACGACAGGTATGGTGAAGAAGATGCTTCACTACGTTCAGCATGACAAAATAGGTTCTATTTTAAAGCTGTTTCACTTTGCCCTGAATAATACTTCAACTCAATAAGGTCATGAGGCAGTGGCTTGGTATTCCAGGCCTGGTGGATGGCCAATGCGGTACCTACAGCGGTGGCTTGTGCCATAGACGCGGCATATACTTCCAGATGCGGGAAGGCGAATGCGAGCAGGTGCATAAATACGGTGTTTTTACTGAATCCGCCATCTACAAAGATCCGTTGTACTTTGGAACCCTGCAATACATATCCGGTTGAAATGGCTTGCTGCTGTACAATATCCATCATGAGTTGATGATACGCTTCGGTATCGGTTTTAAAATCATGCAGGTCGCGCTGTTCAAAAACTGATTTTTGCAGTTCGCCTTCCTGGGATTTATGCTGTAATGCTGTTTGAGTTTGTAACTGGGTAATGATAGCCGGTTCAAAAGCCATAGTGCGGTATTTGATCGCGTCCTGGTTAAAATGGGCAGCTATGCGTTTTACCTGCTCCTCATAATCGTAACCGGAAAATAACCGCGACGCTTTAACCGGGCTACCCTTGTATTGCAGATAGTTGAGGCAATCATGTTTCAATTCATCTTCGGTAAGCGGTGTTTGGTTAAAAGGGTTCAGACTGATAGACCATGTGCCTGTTGATATCAATACAAAGGGCATATTAAAGCTCACCAGATAGGGGATAAGCGCTGCCGAACTATCATGCAGCCCAATACCTACGCTATAAGTACTTCCCGGAAATATGGCAGGTAATACACTATCAGCAGGTTTAAGAGGTGCCATTTTTGGTAAGATGCCTTCTTTGGCAACCCAGCGGTGGTAGTTATTGTTGCTGAAATCCCAAAGGGCTGTATGGCAGCCAATGCTGGTCAAATCGGTTACCATCTGGCCGCTCAGCAGGTAGCTCATATATTGCGGCAAGTGCAGGGCATATTTTATCTTTTTAAACACATCCGGCTGTTGGTATTTTAAGCGATACAGCTGCAAGCCAGAGTTCAGGTTGCCTAAAACAGGCGAGGCGGTTTCACGGGCAAACCGGGCTTCATCGCCGTAGGTTTCATAAAATTGCCTGCCTAATTCGGGTGGATATGGTTTAAGGTAATTATACAAAGGCGTAAGCGGATTACCACTGTCGTCAACATATACAAAACTGGCCCCATAGGTGGAAAAATTAACTGCTTTGAGGTCAAACTCTTTGTGTTTGAAGATCTCGCGCAGCGAATCAAATACCGATAACCGCAAACTGTCCAGGTTTTCGCAGGCATCGCCATCCTCGTCGTGGGTTTCGGTAAAGCGGGCCGTTCTTTCAAAAACTATTTTATAGTTCTCGTCAAAAAGGAACAGCTTTTTATTGGTTTTACCCACATCAAAAACAGCTATAACGGGTATGGGCGCCATATTATAAACCTGTTGATACGGCTAATGCGCCACGTTCGCTGATCAGTTGCTTGCGTACCGCTTGCTGCCGGTATACCTCCAATGGTTGCAGTGCACCGCCTGCTCTTAAGCGTGATTCGGCAAGCAGCGGACGTACATCGGTGCGGTAGGCATGCTGTAAAATTTCCTGGGCCAGTACCACATCATTTTGTTGTTGAGCCTGTTTCAATGACTGCTGATCAACCAGTAATGCCTGCGTATAGGCTATTTTGATGGCTTCTACAGACTGCAGCAGGTCCTCCACCGGGTCTTTGATATTGTGTGAAGCATCGATCATCCAGCCAATGCCGGTGGCATGGTTTAGTCCCCGGGCATCCATACCTTCAACCAGTTCATTAAATATCAGGAACAATTGGTATGGGTTTATGCTGCCCACAGTAAGGTCGTCATCACCATATTTCGAATCATTGAAATGGAAGCCGGCCAGTTTGCCCTCCATCAATAGGAGAGAGACAATTTGCTCGATATTGGCGCCTTGTAAATGATGACCGAGATCAACCAGTGTTTGTGCTTTGTTACCCAGTTTAGAGGCCAGCAGGTACGATTGTCCCCAATCGCCAATGGTGGTAGAGTAAAAATTAGGCTCGTAGGGCTTATATTCTATCCAGATCTTCCAGTCGTTGGGCAAGGCGCTATAAATTTCCTGAAGGCTCTCCAGTGTACGTTCAAATGCGCCGCGCATGTTAAGCTGCCCCGGGAAGTTTGACCCGTCTGACAGCCAAAGCGACAGTGCTTTAGACTGCAACTCGACACCGTAATTGATCACCTCGATGTTGTGCTCAACAGCCTGCTTGCGCACTGCCTTATCTACATGGTGCAAAGAACCGTATTTATAGCTATGTTGCTGTGACGACTGATCCTGAAAGGTATTGGAATTTACCGCATCAAAGTGTAAGCCGTGTTGGGCAGCCAGTGTTTTAATTGAAGCTGCATTGTCCGGAATATCCCAGGGGATGTGCAGGGAAATGGAATTGCTGCTTTTGTTCAAGGCATGTATCAAACCTACGTCTTCTATCTTTTCTTCCAGGCTGCGGGGTTCGCCACCGCCCGAGAAACGACCAAAACGTGTACCCCCGGTGCCTAATGCCCAACTGGGTATAGCTACCTGGAAATCGCTCAGTTTTTTGAGGATAGTATCTAATTCTTTTATATCGGCAGCCACAAAATCAAATTGACGCTGGTGAGCGGCTTGTTGTTTGTGGTTGGCTTCTTCAATAATGCTCTTCTCTAATTGCATGGTTATTGGTTTATAATGATGTATTGTTAGAACCATGTCATTGCGAGGAGGAACGACGAAGCAATCTCCTCGCTCGCTTACAAACAAATGAGGAGATTATTAATGCTATTAATTGTTTTTTTAAGGCATTAATGAGCTCCCTCCGGTCGGTTGTCCGCGCTTCGCCCGCAATGACATGGTTGGTTTTATCTTTTGTCTTTTATCTCCAAATCCTTGCTCCAAAAATTACCTCACAAAAGCCATCGCCACACCGCCATCAACATTCAATACGTTACCTGTTGATTTGCTGAGCAGGCCGCCGGTAAAGGCGAAGCAGGCATCGGCAATATCGGCAGGGAGAATGATCTGGTTGAGCAGGGTACGTTTGGCATAGTAGGCCGGTAACTCTTCAACCGTAATACCATAAGCTTTGGCGCGACCTTCGGCCCATCCGCCGGCCCATATGTTGCTGTCGCTGATCACCGCATCAGGATTTACCACGTTTACCCGGATGCCATCGGCACCCAGTTCGGCAGCGTTCAGCCTGCTCAGGTGTAACTGTGCTGCTTTGGCAGAACCATAACCCGCATTGTTGGGCCCGCTTACCAGGGCGTTCTTGCTTACTATATTGATAACATCACCGCCAATATCTTGTTTTTTCATTACGGCTACGGCAGCCTGGGTAATAAAAAACTGCCCCTTTACCAGTACGTCATACAACAAGTCCCAATCCTTTTCGGTATGGTCGGCAATGGATTTGGATATGGACAGGCCCGCGTTGTTGACCACAATATCAACTCCGCCAAAAGCTAAGGCTGCGGTTTTCAATGCAGTATCTATCTGCCCGGCATTGGTAACATCCAGAACAGCTGTAGTGTAGGAGTCTTTACCGTATTGTTTTTTAAATTCTTCACCGGCATTTTCCAGTCGTTCAGTGTTCATATCATTCAAGATCACCACAGCGCCTTCGTCCACAAATTTTTTGGCGATGGCTTTGCCGATGCCGCCCGCGCTGCCTGTGATCAGGGCTATTTTGCCCGACAAGGCTTTGGGTTTTGGCATCCGCTGTAATTTGGCTTCTTCCAGTAACCAGTACTCGATATCAAAAGCTTCCTGTCGTGGCAATGAAGTATATTCAGATATGGCCTCAGCGCCTTTCATTACGTTGATGGCGTTGGTATAAAACTCGGCGGCTACACGTGCGGTCTGCTTGTCTTTAGAGAACGAAAATAAACCCACACCGGGGTACAAGATGATCACCGGATTGGTGTCCCTGATGGCCGGACTGTTATCATGCTTACAGGTATTGTAATAGTCGGTATACATCTGGCGATAAGCAGCAAATGCAGGCGCAAGGCGTTCCTGTAATGCTTTTACATCACTCAGATCCTCGTTAGGCTGGAGGTCCAACACCAGCGGACTAATCTTGGTGCGCAAAAAATGATCAGGGCAGCTGGTTCCCAAAGGAGCCAAACGGTCAAGATCATTGGAGTTGATAAATTCCAATACACGGGCATCATCCGTAAAATGACCGATCATGTGCTTTTCGCTGGAGCAAAAGCCGCGTAGGATAGGTGCAACAGCCGCAGCCTGCTTTTTGCGATCAGCTTCATCGAGGCTTTGAATTTTTTGCCCACCAAATACCGGGGCTTTTTTGCCATAGTTTTCTTCCAGGTATTCGGCACAGCGCTCTATAACTTCCAGCGTGTTGATATAGCTTTCATAAGCGGTATCGCCCCAGGTAAACAAGCCGTGTGAGCCTAACATAATACCACGGATACCGGGATTTTCATCCAGGCATTGTTTGAGTTGAAGACCCAATTCAAAACCCGGTTTTTTCCATTCCACCCAGCCAATGGTGCCGTTGAAAAGTTCCTGGGTTATTTTTTTACCATCCTTGGCCGCGGCAATGGCAATGGCGGCGTCCGGGTGCAGGTGATCGATATGTTTAAATGGTAAAAAGCCATGCAGGGGGGTATCAATAGAGGGCGCTTTGGAGGCCAGATCGTATATGCAATGGTTAAAAAGCTCTACCATTTCATCCTCATAGGCTACACCACGATAAACGTTTTTGAGGCTACGCAGACGGTCGACGTACAATGCTGCCAGTCCGCTTTTTTTGAGTGTGCCGATATCGCCACCAGAGCCTTTGATCCACATCACCTCTACCTCGCTACCGGTAAGCGGGTCTTTTGATATGACCTTACATGAAGTATTGCCGCCCCCGTAATTGGTGAGCCGCAGATCGGCCCCTAACAGGTTCGATCGGTATATTAACAGGGCAACTTCATCCCCCTCTAACCTGGCGGCTTCGGCATCATCCCACAGATAGCTTACGTGTTTGAATGGTGTTGTTCTGACAGACATATATTTTTAATTATTGAATTATTGAGTTGGTGAATTAGTGATTTGAATTATTAGCTTAACGATTGTTTGGGTTATCTGTTTACTTGATTGAATTACCATAGCCAACTACCAGTACCGATAAAATAATGACCGCTATACCGGTTATTACAGTGGCTAAGGCTTTTTTACTTACACCTTTCCATTCTTTTAATATCAGGCCCCACATGTTGGCTATCAGGATAATGAAAGCCATGTGCAGTATCCATGAGCTGGCGCCATTGCCCATTTTGCTTTCGCCCATGCCGTAAAAAAAGAACTGCAAAAACCAGGTAGTCCCTGCCAGCGCCGCGAACAGATAGTTTTTAAGCAGCGGCGTTTTTTGATCGGTATAATTGCCAAAAGTTTTGTTGCGGGCGTTTAATACCATACACCATATAAAGTTGGTAGTTAAACCGCCCCAAAGTATAATAATATAGGTAACGTTGTTCTGGAACAGAAAATTACCCTGGGCCGGATGAGCAGCCTGCCAGAGTTGATTGGCGGTATCGGCCATGCTTTTACCTGCCTCTATACCAAAATTAAAGCAGGCACTCAGTACGCCGGATACAATAGCTACCAGTATACCCAGGCCAAAGCGATAATCTTTATTTTCCTGTGCTATATCCTTATTGGCTGATAGCTCTTTTTCTTTGATCATACCCGCTTTACCACATATCACAATGCCCGCTACACATAGCAAAACGCCCAGCAGTACCATTTGCCCCCAGGAAGAGTGCAGCATCATGCTAAAAGTGTCCTTGCCGGCTTTTGGGAAAATATCGTAATAAATTGATGGTATCAACGACCCAAAAACAGAGCAAAGGCCCAGTATAATAGTGCTGCCTAATGATACGCCGAGATATCGTACCCCTAAACCATAAGTGAGGCCCCCGATGCCCCAGAGCAAACCCATGAGGTATGTCCAACCGATAACTGAACCTTCGGTATGACCAATAATATCTGCAAAACCCGGAATAGTTAACCATGCAGCCAGCGGCGGCACGATGAACCAGGAAAAGATGCCGCCCACTATCCAGTAGCTTTCCCAGGCCCAGCCCTTAATTTTTTTATAAGGGATGTAAAAGCTCCCCGAGGCAAAGCCGCCGATAAAATGGAAAAAGACTCCAAAGATTATTTGCATATACTAACAGGTTTATATTGGTACAGCTAATTTAGGGAATAATTGGGTTGGAACTGTCATGGACTGTCATGGATAACAGGAGTGGTAGCATGAAGTGTGCTCTGGCAAATATTGATTTACTTGCGCTCGTTTGTAACGAGTGCTTAAAATGGGTTTGCGTTTAAAACGCAAGGGCGATGCAATCGCCGCTCCACAATAAGCACTCGTTACAAACGAGCGCAAGTACGGAAGCGTAGATCTGAGTCGAAACCCCTACTATACATACCACTTGCCTTTTCGTGAACCATCACTCTCCTTTGGGAAGTGATAAATTATGGTTTACACTGTAAACCGTTTTTTTATAGAAAAATAAAATTAATTCATTGATTATCAATTAATTAGATAAGTGTAAACCATAAAAAGTGTAAACCATGTAAACCTACATTATAACATTATTAGCTTCCCAATATTTGTTGATTACAAATCAGCTCAAATAGGAATGTGTTTGTCTTTTATCTTTTCGTGCTTTATCTTTTTATCCTAATTTAGGGCTTGATATGCAATCATACATTTTAGGTATAGATATAGGTACAGGCAGCACTAAAGCGGTGGCTGTTGCTTTAACCGGGAAGGCTTTGGGGGTGGTACAAAACCATTATCCGATTAACAGTCCGGAGCCGGGCTACAGTGAGCAGGATCCATTATTGATCTGGGATGCTTTTGTAAAATGTGTGCGGGATATTACCGTAAAAATAGGTTATGCACCTGCTGCGGTAAGTTTTAGCAGTGCCATGCATAGTATTATCCCGGTTGATGAAATGGGAACACCTCTATCACCCATGATTACCTGGGCCGACTCACGGAGTGAAGATATTGCACAGGAACTGAGAGGTTCTGCGCAAGGCCGGGAGATATATCGTATTACCGGTACACCGATACATGCCATGTCGCCATTATGTAAACTGATATGGCTGCGTACCAACAAACCGGAGTTATTTATACAAGCGGCTCAATTTATATCGATCAAGGAGTTTATCTGGTTCAAGCTGTTTGGTAGTTTCGAGATCGATTATTCCATTGCCTCGGCTACGGGTTTGTTTGATATATTAAAACTGGATTGGAGCACAGAAGCCTGTGCGCTGGCGGGTATCCGGGCTGATAAATTGTCAACTCCCAGGAACACCACCTATTATCGCAATAACCTGAACCCGGATACAGCTGCTTTGCTGAATATCTCGCCACAAACCAGTTTTGTTATTGGCGCGAGTGATGGCTGTTGTGCTAACTTAGGTAGTCATACCACCGGACCGGGCATAGCGGCGCTTACTATTGGTACCAGCGGGGCAGTACGTATCACTAGCCCCAAACCCGTATACAATTTCGAGGGGATGACCTTCAACTATTTGCTTAACCAGGATACTTTTGTATGCGGCGGCGCGGTAAATAATGGAGGTATAGCCATTAACTGGCTGCTGCAAAACTTTCTGCAAAAAGAAAAACTAATACCCACAGACTACGACGAATTGTTTACCACGATTAATACCGTACCAGCTGCAAGCGATGGATTGATCTTTTTGCCTTATTTATATGGTGAACGTGCACCGCTTTGGGATACTAAAACCAGTGGCGCGTTTTTAAATATAAAGCCTGCCCACACCCGAGCTCATTTTTTAAGGGCCGCCTTGGAAGGCGTTTGTTTTGCCTTGTATGATGTCTTGAAAACGGTGGAAGATGCCTCGGTAAATATTACCCAGGTAAACATTAGCGGAGGCTTTGTAAGCTCGGCTACCTGGACACAGATCCTGGCCGATATTACTGGCAAAAAGTTGGTCGTATTGCAACCCGAAGATGCATCGGCAGTGGGGGCTATTTATCTGGCTATGCAGGTGCTGCACCCGGAAAGCTATGATCAACTTACACATATAGATAATCAGACAATTATTGAACCCAATGCTCAAAACCATGAGCGGTACAGCAAATTATTTCCAACATTTAAAAAGCTGTACCGTGATCTCATGGAATCAATGCACCGACTGCATGATTTGGATATTTAGATAGGGGTATTTAATGGTTAAAGGGATCGGCGAAGGTTTTTCCGGCTAAAAGATCCAGAAATTCGGCATCGGTGATCAGGCAACTGTTTAGCTCTTGTATTAATTTTTCCTTATTTAAATGTTCGCCAATAAAAACCAGTTCGTTATGACGATCGCCAAATTCTTTCGACCAGTTTTTTTCGATCATTTCCTGGTTCTCTACAAAGTCGTGAAATTTGATGCGTTTCTGATAGGGCATGCTGGCCCACCAAACGCCGGCGTTCTCCAGGCGCGATGAACCACCGGCCTGCGAAAAATTTAAGGCATCATCCGGAGCAGAAGCTATCCAGAACAAACCTTTGGAGCGGATAATGTTTTGCGGGAAATCATGATGCAGGTAATGATAAAATCTTTCGGGATGAAATGGTTTCTTTGACCGGAACACGGTGGAACTGATACCATATTCTTCGGTTTCGGGTGTATGCTCTCCGTTCAATTCTTTGATCCATCCGGCAGATTGTGACGCTTTATCAAAGTCAAATAACCCGGTGTTCAGGATCTCGGCTGGATCTATCCGTCCAAATTGGGTATGCAATATTTTAGCGCCAGGGTTAAGTTTGGTGATCACTGCCTCTAATACCTTTACCTCTTTGGATAAAACCAAATCGGTTTTGTTGAGTAGGATCACATCGGCAAATTCAATTTGATCGGTAAGCAGGTTAACGATGGTACGGCGATCGTTTGGATCATCCACAAGGTCGCGGTTCAATAATAATTCAGAGCTGCCAAAATCCTTATAAAAGTTAAAGCAATCCACCACGGTAACCATGGTGTCCAGTACCGAAAACCGACTCAGGTCGATACCTGCTTCTTCATCCGCGAAATTAAACGTTTGGGCAATGGGAATAGGTTCGGATATACCTGTACTTTCAATCAGCAAATAATCAAAACGACCTTCTTTGGCCAGTTTTTCTACTTCGATCATCAGATCCTCACGCAAGGTACAACAGATACATCCATTGCTCATTTCTACCAACTTTTCTTCGGTACGGGATAACGTTTTTTGATTCGCCACCAGTTGGGCATCAATGTTTACCTCGCTCATGTCATTAACTATAACGGCTACCTTTAAGTTCTGCTTGTTATGTAGTATATGGTTGAGTAGGGTTGTTTTGCCGCTGCCTAAAAAACCGCTGAGCACGGTTACCGGTAATTTCTTTTCCATCGCTTATTATTTAAGGCAAATATAACCGATTTCTTTTTAAATGCAATTGTGTTGCATTTAAAAAATGAAACATAAAATTTCTATGAAGAATGTTAACTTCTAATGATTACAGGTCAAAAGCCCGGGCAAAACGGTAGCAACAATAAACTATTACCGGAGCGGCCAATACATCCAGTGTGTAATGAATGTGTTGTACAAGGAGTAAAGACATTACTATTAAGGCAGCAATAAAGGCGATAATCTTATCCCGTTTTTTATCAAGATGAAGATAGATAAGCACCATCGTTGAAGTGTGCCCGGAAAAGAAGAGATCTTTAGTGATGGCAGCATGTCCATAAAAATAACTCGTGAGCGGATCAACCAGGGGAACCAGGCCCGGCGGAGGATCGAGCTTTACCAAAGTGAGCGATAGGAAACGGGCAATACAAACAAATATCATCGTCCAGATGTAGGTAGTGCAAACGGCCGGTTTATAAAAAGCCCTTACGGCCATCAGGATCCCCATGCCCCATATCAAGGCAAAAATAGGTATGGAAACATCATAAGCAGGTAAATGGGTAAGCACCCAATCATTAAGTACTGCACCATTCCGGCTTTCAATTCCCCTGAAAAAGCCAGGCATAATATTGATAATGGCTGTTATGAGGATACTGCCAATGAGTAATTTTACACGTTTTAAACTGGTATCATAAGCGGTTGACCAGTTTTGTTTTAATTTATATAGAGCGGTATTGGGCACGGTTTATATACAGATAATATGTTCAAAAATAAATGATTGACGTTAATATTAAGCAGTTGTTACTAAATAGTTAAAATAAATCTTGTAAAAATATGAAATTAAACTGATGCAATGATGTTGCGTTTTGTTTTATATTTGCACATGAGTATTCCAAAAAACGCATCCCGGCTTGATCATATCGGAATAACAGCATCAACTTTGTGTGCCATACATTGTGCCATAGTGCCGGTGTTGTTTACCAGTTTACCATTATTAGGTTTGGGTTTTTTGGCCAATGTTTGGATAGAATGGGGGATGATCCTGCTGGCATTAGCCATCGGAACGTATTCTATAGGCTTGTCTTATCTGCGCATACACAAACGGTTGCTGCCTTTATGCTTACTGATATTGGGCTTTGCAATTATTTTGCTGGGACATGTGTTTGTAAGTGGCTGGCCCGAAGTAATTATAGTACCAACCGGCGGCTTGCTCATCGCGGCAGCGCATTTTGTAAACTATAAATATACAGGCACTTGCAAATATTTAATAAAAGAGAATGATCAAATGCCGGTATACTGAATGATAGGCAACAATCTTAAACTTTTACCAATTAGCCAAACCTTATTTTAAACCATTAGTTATTCTTGCTAAATTTGTAGGCTTATATTATACCCTAATTAAATGGCACAAACCCGCAATAATTTTCATTTTGAAGATTTGCTGAACAAGCATCATTTAAAAAAAACTGCGCCAAGGCTCAGGGTTTTATCTATGATGTCATCAAGGAGTGCAGCCACTTCCCAGCCAGATCTGGAAAGTGTGATGAGCGACATTGATCGTGTTACGCTCTATCGCATCCTGAACGCCTTTGAAGAAAAGGGTATTATCCATAAGGTATTTGATTTAAATGGTACGGCTAATTATGCCCTGTGTACCTCCAATTGCGATGAGGGCCATCATCACGATGAACATTTACATTTTAATTGTACCAACTGTAAAAACGTTTATTGTCTTGACGACCTGCATCTGCCGACAATAACCCTTCCCCCCGGATTTGAACCCACTGGTTTTACCTTGTATGCTACCGGCTTATGCCCAAAATGCAGTAAAAAAGCGGCTAAAAAATGATCTTAGATAAAAAGCTTTTCTACATTATCGTAAACTGCGGACTGGTATTTTTATTTCTTGGTCTTTGTTCGTTTACCCCTGGCAGGGATACCATTCCGGCTACTTCTACTTTTAAGTTCAAGACCATTATTATTGATGCCGGTCACGGCGGGAAAGACCCCGGTGCCCGTGGATCATATTCTAACGAAAAAACGGTAACGTTGGCCATAGCCCAACGGCTAAAGGCCGCTATTGATTCGCAGATCACCAGCGTTAAAACCATCATGACGCGTACCGATGATACCTTTATTCCGCTCAATCAACGGTCGTCTATTGCTAATCAAAATCATGGTAACCTGTTTATTTCTATCCACTGTAATTCATCACCCGAGGGTAACGCGGCTGTCGCGCATAAACGTAAAGGTGTGTTGTTGCTGGTTTATGGTTTCCACAGGTTAAAAGAGCAGGAAGAAGCCGTGCGCGAAAACTCCTCCATATTTATTGAAAAAGATTACAAGCAAAATTATGAGAGTTACGATGAAAGCGATCCTTCCAACCTCATCATACTCAATGCTTATATCCAAAAATATCGTAAACAAAGCATTCTTTTTGGCGATTTACTGAACACCGAATTTGTAGATACCAATGGCCGCGAAAGCAATGGCGTAAAGGAGCAAGGCGTATTGGTGCTGGCCCACAGCGCTATGCCGGCCGTACTCATCGAAACTGGTTTTATCAATAACCCGGAGGAGGAAGATTACCTGAACTCACCCGAAGGACAAAATGAGATCGTTCAGTCTATCATCAGGGCTATTAATAACTATCGAAAAGCGATCGGAGCGCTGTAAAGAGGGTCAGGGTGCTAAAGTAGAATGAAAAACAATGTCTATTGTTTTTTTATTAACCTGAAGGTAAGTGTTCCCTTTTGTTTTATTGCACTGTCTCCGGCTAAGATGGTATCATAATCGGGATAATTTAAACTGCCGAGGTCATACTCTACTCCTTTAATTGTTATGTGTGGTATTTGTTTAGGCTTTTCATAGTACGCTTGCTCTATTACGCCGTTAAAATTATAATCTTTCGCTTCATTTAATCCGTGCATTGCCCATATAGAAAGGGTAGTGGAAACCAATACGAGTAAACACATCAGCCCTAATGTTGGGTAATACTGTTCCTTTCTAATTTTTGATTTAACACGAGGAATAAGTAGTACAATGACTACTAGCAGGAATGGAGTGACTAATACTAAAAAAGGAAAATATGAGGACATGAAAAATATTTAATCTTTGAATATAATGATTTATTCTTATTCCCTTATTAAGGAATAAGCTAATGTATAGTGCTTTTTTTAACGGTAAACAGCTATATTCGGCTTTAACAACTCCATGCCGATGATCAATACCTGCACCGTCGTTTTAAAACATATCCGTTATACTTTATGCTTTTGTTTATTGATGAATGTGGTACATGCCCAGGTCAGAGAGCAGGGTATTATACCGCAGCCATTTAAAGTGCAAAAAAGTAAAGAGGTATTCAATTTTGACCTATCGACCAGTATATGGCTTGGCGCAGGTGTCAGTATTGATAACCTGGACTTCTTTGAGCAGTATTTCGATTCTATCGCGGGGTATAGTTTACCGCCAGGCAAAAAGTTAACTTATCAATCCTTTTTATTAAATATTGATTCTGCTAAAGTTACACAGGCAGAGGGTTATCGATTGTCAGTAACTGCAAAACAGATCAGCATTATTGGGCATGATGAGGCCGGCGTATTTTATGGTTTACAATCACTGATACAATTACTGCATAAATCAAATGGAAAAGTAATTGTGCAGGGTTGTACTATCGAAGATCATCCGCGGTTTACCTACCGGGGAATGCATTTGGATGTGAGTCGCCATTTTTTCAAAGTGGATGCAATTAAAAAATGGATCGATCTGCTGGCCTTATACAAGATCAATACCTTTCACTGGCACCTCACCGACGACCAGGGCTGGCGTATCGAGATCAAAAAATATCCGCTGCTGCAAAGTATTTCCGCTTATCGTGATGAAACCATTATTGGTCATAAAAAGGATAGCCCGCACAGGTTTGACGGCAAACGTTATGGTGGCTATTATACCCAGGAGGAAGTTAAAGCTATTGTGAAATATGCTATGGAAAGGCATATCAGCATCATTCCCGAAATAGAAATGCCGGGTCATGCGTTAGCCGCATTGGCAGCCTATCCCGAATTGGGATGTACCGGAGGGCCATACAAAGCAGCCACCTATTGGGGGATCTTTGACGATGTATATTGTGCCGGTAACGAGCAAACCTTTACCTTTTTACAAAATGTACTGGATGAAGTTTTACCGCTTTTCCCATCTAAATATATCCATATCGGCGGGGATGAATGCCCTAAAACCAAATGGAAAACCTGCCCTAAATGCCAGCAACGCATTAAAGAAGAGCATTTGAAAGACGAGCACGAGTTGCAGAGTTATTTTATTGGCCGGATGGAAAAGTACCTGAACAGCAAAGGCCGCCAGATTATTGGCTGGGACGAGATACTGGAAGGCGGATTGGCGCCTGGTGCAACCGTAATGAGCTGGACAGGTGAGGAGGGTGGCATTGCCGCGGCAAAACTTCACCACAACGCCATCATGACACCCGAAAAATACGTTTACCTGGATTATTACCAATCCCTGTATCCCAGCGAACCGTTGGCAGGCGGAGGTTATACGCCATTAAGTAAAGTTTATAATTATGAGCCGATAACCAAAGAATTGAGTGGCGATGAGGCTAAATATATTAAAGGTGTGCAAGCCAACGCCTGGAGCGAATACCTGGCCAGCACCGCGCAAGCAGAGCATCAGATATTCCCACGGATACTGGCTTTGGCCGAAATAGGATGGACAGATAAGAAAAATAAAAATTATCCTAATTTTTTGAAACGGTTACGCTACGAACAACCACTCCTTAAGCAACTAAATATCAACGCAGCTAACACTTTTGATGAAATCACTGATAGTGTAAGCGAGTCGGCAGATCAGCAGGTACAGTTGGCTTTAAACAGTACACTACCCGGCAGTCATATCTATTATACAACCGATGGAACTGAGCCCGGGTTAAAAAGTAAAAAGTATTATAAGCCTTTTCTGATCAGCACATCAGGTAAAGTAAAGGCAGCAGTATTTAGCGGAGTAAAGCGGTACGGGCACATTTATGAAAAAGATTTTTACCTCCATAAGGCCATTGGTAAAACGGTAACGCTTACTAATCAACCGCAAGGTGGTTATAATCCGGGCAATACATTCGACTTGGTGAACGGGATCTTTGGCAGTAAACTGTATAACGACGGGCAATGGTATGGTTTCAACGGTGATGACCTGGAGGCTGTAGTTGATCTTGGAAAGGTTCAGGCTGTATCGCAACTGGGTATCAATATATTAAAGTACCACTGGCAAAAAATGTGGGAACCTACGTTGCTCACCTTTGAAACATCGGCTGATGGTAAAAACTATACCGAGGTTTATCGCCAGACTACTTTTAACGATAATGGGATCAATGCGGTAAGGGCGAGTATAAAACCTGTGCAAGCCAGGTACATCAGGGTAAAAGGAACCAACAAAGGCATCATTCCTCCCGGCGAATATATTGCTGGGGCTAAAGCATGGCTGATGGTTGACGAAATATTAGTAAATTAATGTCTGAATCAGAATGTACAGAATTTTAATTTTCAGAATATGTATTAAATTTTGTTAATTCATTAATTCTGAGAATTCTGATTCAGACAATCTGCACATCTACACCTCATCCATATTTTTTTTCCTAATTTTATACCAAACACTAATGCGTGCGTTATGTTGAAATAATATAATGTTTAATATGAAGTTATTTTACACAGAAAGCACCGCGAGGACAATTACTCCATGAGCAAAGTATTTACAATAACCGAGGGTTTGGAGAATATGGGCGCTTTACGAACGGGCGGCCAGGGCTCAGTTTACAAAGGCAGACGTTACGGCCCCATCATTACCGCGGTAAAATTATTACCGACCCCCATCCATACCGAAAGCACCGACGATAAGAATTTTCGTAATTTTCAAAACGAGGTTGAAAAGTTAAAAAAGGTAAACGAAGAACCTAATCCTAATGTAGTTAAGATATTAAATTCGGGCATTACAGAAAGCGGTTCGTTCCCATTTATCGAAATGGAATTTATTGATGGCCCCGACTTGGAGGACCTATTGAAACCACCGCACGAGCCCATCTTCACGATTAAAGAGATCATAAAACTGGCCGATCAGCTGGCCAATGCGCTGTCGCACTGTCACAAAGTCTCCGTAAAACATGGCGATATCAAGAGCAATAACGTCAAATTCAATATCCATACCGGTAATTATGTATTGTTGGATTTTGGCCTTTCGGCTATGTCTGATGATCAGCGCCGCACCAGTATCCGTCACGCCGGGGCTATAGAATTTATGGCGCCGGAGCAAAACGAAGGACTGATGTACTTTCAGACCGATGTGTATAGCTATGGTGTTATTTTGTATGAGCTGATAGCAGGGCAGGTGCCCTTCCCGCTGCGTGATAACGGCGAAACCGCGCGCAATGCGGTGATGTTGGCCCACATGGAAGCCCCGGTGCCCGATGTGATGGAGCTGCGTAAAAATAACCTGCCAGAAAGCTGGGCCGATAAGAAAAAAGAGCACGAAATGCTGGTGCCAGCCTGGCTGCTGCAAATAGTGGCCAAATGCCTTAAAAAAGATCCGGACGATCGCTTTGCTGATGGTATTGAGCTGCAGGAAACCCTGATGCATAGTAGCATATCGGCAGTAAGCAATAACCAGGTAGATGATACCTGGAACTCATCGGTATTACTTAAAGAAAACGAGCGTTTGCAGGGCCTGCTTTTATATTACCAGGAAGCCGAAAATAGTAAAATGGTTCAGCCGGTAATTACCGAAGGGGCTGAGATAGCTGTAGATAACGGAAAGCAGGTACGCATGTCGAAGCCAATTTTTATATTTTTTATGTTGATGCTTTGCGGATTTACTGTGTTTTCGGCCGTGGTGTTGAGCAAGTATGGCGACAGGATATATCATGGTGTTTATAATCGGCTTTTTAAGTCGAAAAAGCCGGCTGATTCCACAAAGAACGTTATACTCCCGCAACAAAAAAAAGAACCCGAGAAACAACAGCAGGATACTACCCCGACTAATGATGAATCGGGTATACCACCAGAAGTTGATTCGCAAGCCGATTCGATATTGAAAGGCATGAAATATAAAAAATCGGGAGCACAGGAGCCTCAGTTTTATCGCGATAGCGCCAAAACAAAGGATACTTCCAATTTGAATTTTTAATTAGTTAACCGTAAACAAAAAGAATGGAACCAAAATCTACATTCTGGCAAAAAATAGGGCTGCAGGATTGGTTTTTGCCAAACGGGAAACCAGCCAATGCCGCGGCCGCAAGTATAAAAGCGCTTACCCCCGATGATGTTTATTTATACATCATCGAAAAATTTAAAGAATCTATCGGTCAGCTTTCATTTGCTGATCGCGTGGTATTTTACCACGAGTTCATCATCAGCTTTAACGAGGAAGACTACCAGGAATTTATCAATAACCGTTCGGGGCTTTTTGGTATCATCGTTAATGAATCGGTAAAGAAGTTTTACGAACTGCTGCGTGAGTATCAGGAAGTAGGTAAAAAAGTTGAACCTTCCAGCTCCAAATGGGTGTTCCGGCTGGTTTCACACCCCGATTATGCCAAAGGTGATAAGGGTTTCATCGGCAAGCTGTTGCCGGGTAGTGATAAAAAAGAAGAAAATTTGCGGGTAACTTTTATCCCTCGTCATACAGGTGTAGCTCAGACTCTCGATATCAGCAACGATATCCTGAAGGGCTTTACTTATTACAGCGAAGGTTATTATGAACTGCCATATGCTTATGATCTGAACCATAAAGAAAAAGAAATTGACCGGCCAGGCGATAAGATACTCGCCCGCCTGGATACCATTATGCCAGACAAGCAGTTTGTGGGCCGTAAAGTGGAGTTCCTGGTAATGGATGATGATATTGTGGTATCAGGCAACGAGGAAACCCGGGAAGAGCGTGCCGTATTCAAAGTGCCCAGCGATTGGGTGAACACCCCGCACCTGCGTATTCGCCTTAATAAGGCCGATGGTAAATTTTACCTGGCATCTTTTGGCGAACGCACACTGATCAACGAGCAGGAGGTTGTACGCAGCGATGTAAACGCGCCGCAGTGGGTAGACCTTCCCTTCAACTCCAAAATATTACTGAACGGCATCATTGGCATCAACATATTTAAACCCGAAGCATAATGTCACAAATATTATCATTCGGGCTGTTGGCAATAGGCGTTTTATTATTAATGGCCCATTTTATCGACATCAAAAATTCCAGTAAAAACCATGACAAATAATTTTTTCGGAATAACAGATATTGGCCGGCAGCGGGATAATAATGAGGATACCTTTATTGCCCAAAAATCCGGTGACGGCAATTTTATTATTGCCTGCGTAATTGACGGCGTAGGTGGTTATGTAGGTGGTGAAGTGGCTGCCGATATAGCGCGCGACTGTATCCTTGAGCAGCTCTCTTATATTGCCGGTGATGTGGTGCCGCTGCTGGTAAATAGTATAATTATAGCCAACCAAAAAATATACGATAAAAAAAAGACAGACAAGCAACTGGAAAACATGGCCTGTGTGCTTACCCTGGCCGTGATCGACATTCAAAATAACCAGTTTTATTACGCCCACGTAGGTGATACCCGCTTGTACCTGCTGCGCGATTACACCCTCATCAAGATCTCCAAAGATCATTCTTTCGTTGGCTTCCTGGAAGATTCCGGGCGGTTAACCGAAGAGGCTGCCATGGATCACCCTAAACGGAACGAGATCAATAAGGCTCTTGGTTTTAACCCTGAAATATCAAAAGATCCTGATTTTGTAGAGACCGGGCATTCACCTTTTCTTCCGGGCGATACGCTGCTGGTTTGCAGCGATGGTTTGACCGATCTGGTCGACAAAAACCTCATTACCGGTATACTGACCGATAATAATCCGATAGAAGAGAAAGGCAAAAAACTAATAGACGCGGCCAATAGCAAAGGCGGAAAAGATAATGTTACCGTAGTGCTGGTTCACAATGATAAAGCCCCTCGGCAGCATAGCGCTACCCGTCCGGCAGCGCCAGCAGCCAAAGTTACGGATGAGATCGTTGATCCGCTGGCACAGCCTAAATTGCCAGAGGGGCCTGAAACTATACCAGTCAGAAAAAAAAGCAATCGGGGCAGTATGATCATGCTTTTTATATTGCTGGCCCTGGCAGTGGCAGGTTTCCTGTGGCAGTACTGGCTCAATTATCAGCTTAAACAAACCGCGGTAAAAGTGCCGGTTACTAAAGTTAAAGTAAAAAATGCCCAGGAAATCAAACTACAGGATACGATCAACAAACTAAAAGGAAAAACGCTCATATTATCTGCTGCTGATTATCCGCAGCCTATTGTTTTAACCGATAGCCTGCATATTGATGGTGACAGCCTGTATATCAAAGCAAAAGGAAACATCCTGTTTAAGCGCGACTCATTATACCACGGACCTGCACTTACATTAGCGGCTACCTGCAAATTCATCGTGCTGGACAGCGTAGCTTTTGAAGGTTTTAAAGTAGCTATTACTACGCATAATGATGCCCTGGTATTAAAGCATGTGGTATTTAATGATTGCCTGGTGCCGGTGCAAACATCGTATAGCTTTCCGGCTAACAAACAAGTGTCGGGCAGGTTATTTGGCGGCATCTTCAAAATTGATACCTTACCAGGAGCTAAGATGCAAGAATCAGGAATCAAGAAAAAATAATGATGTGATGAGATATTTCCCTAATTCCAAAATATTAGCTCTTGAATCCTGGTTCTTGACTCTTGATTCTCTCTTTAATTCTCAAAATGGATAAGGGTACACCGAAGTCACCGGGCAGGGGAATGGAGCGGCTATTTTTATTGCTGACAGGTATTATACTGCTGATGCTTTTTGGCAAGCTTTATTTTGTGCTGCAACAGAAGTTTGTTGATGTAGATAAGCGACTTCAGGACGGTACCATTGTTAATCTCAATACGCCTAATACCGCTCGTAATGTGGCCTCCCTGTTACAAAAAGGTTATTATTTTGATGACCCTAAGGATGTTGACTATATCAAGTCTACTATAGCTTCAAAAGTAAATATTGGTGAAGAGATCGATAACGCGGGTGAGTTGAACAAACGCCGTTACTATGTAAATGCCGATGATGCTTTCGCCAATGGCGGGGAGTCGTTTAAAAAAAGGGTGCTGGTTTCCCGTTCTCTATTGGGCTATACCGGCGATGATTCTATCCGGTTTACACAGGAACGTGTTCATCCCCCGCAATTACCTGCACAAACTGATCTGGGCCTGGGTGAATACAGCATATCGGGAACCATTCATCATAAAGAGCAAGCTATTGGCGGTGTATTAGTACGACTGAACATGATACTGCCGCAGGATAGTATCTATAGCGATGAAGAAACCACATCAAGAGGAGCTACCACGCAAGCATCAGCCGCATACAAAAAGACTTATGTGGTTAATGCTGATAAAAAACGTCAGCTGCAATCATTAACCGCCTTTACCCGTACAGATGCTGAGGGCCATTACGCATTTAAAAACCTGCCTACGGGTAAAGCTTTTGAGGTACTGCCACTACAGCCCGGCTTTGAATTTGGTCGTTCGCAGGGTGTAACGGAACTGAATAAAGATAAAACGCTCAATTTCATCCAGTCGCCCCATACTATAAAGCTATTATCCACCCGCGATTTTAATATCCTGAAAAAGGAGGGAGCTTTCATTGTACGTACGCACGAGGAGTTTAATGATTGGTACTGGATCATTGTAGGAAGCTTTTTTGCCGGATTTGTGATCATACACCTGCTGCTCAGCAGTCGTTACCCGCAGGCCGATCAGTTGATATTACCCCTGGTCATGCTGCTCACCGGTATTTCTATACTCACCCTGCTGAGTTTACAAGATCCTTTGCGCGACCGTTTTTTAGCTAAGGATACGTTAACATATTTAGGCATTGGTGTAGGTGGAATCTGTATCATGCAATTCTTTAACCTGCGCCGCTTTAACGCCGATTCTACCTTATATCGCCTGCTGTTTTTTAAAGGAGCTCGCAGCGCGGCCAATGGCTGGCCCTGGGCTTTGGTGGCCATGGCTCTATTATTTGGTACTATTTTATTTGGTACCGGGCCCGAAGGCAGCGGGGTAAAGGTAAATCTGCTGGGTGTACAGCCCAGTGAGATCGTGAAATACCTGATCATGATATTCCTGGCCGGCTTTTTTGCCGCTAACGAAAAATTTATCAGTCAGTATGCCAGTTGGGGTAAGCGCTGGTCGTTTTTCTCCTTTGCGCTTATTGCTACGGTTATCACTTTGCTGCTGTTTTTGGTCCTGGGCGATCTGGGCCCCGCGATGGTGATCTGTTTTACGTTTATTATCCTGTTCTCCTTTTCGCGCGGCGATTTTATGCATATGGCCGCTTACGTGATCCTGTTTGTACTCGCCACCTGGTTTTTTGAGAATGTCTGGATCAGCGCGGCCATCACCTTTGGCGTATGGGGTATTGTAGGTTTCTTAAAACCCCGCTTGCTGAGCGAATCGTCGTTTATGGCTTTAATCGTGATCACCGCCTTTTTAACCATCGATAAAATACCCGGTCTGGACAAGATCATTCCCGGCCCTGTTGAACGATTAACAGAACGTAAAGCCATCTGGCAGGATCCCTGGAACAATGAAGTGTATGGAGGCGATCAGGTAGCTAACGGACTCTGGGCCATGGCTAGCGGAGGCTTAAGTGGCACGGGCGTAGGTCAGGGTTTTGCCAAAACTATTCCCGAGGCGCATACCGATATGATATTGCCATCCATCGGCGAGGAGTTTGGCTGGGCAGGCATGGCGGCTATATTTATACTGTTCTTACTTTATTTACATCGCTCCATCATCATAGGTCGGCAAACGGGTACGCCGCTGTTGTTTTATCTCAGCGCAGGTATTGGTGTTTGTAGTTTTGTGCAGTTCATCCTGATAGCTGGTGGGTCAATAGGAGCTTTGCCCTTATCCGGTGTGTCCTTGCCATTTGAAAGCTATGGCGGTTCGTCATTGGTGATCAATATGGTGGCGGCAGGTTTTCTGCTATCTGTGTCTTCTGTAAAAGGGACGCAGGTACAAATGAGCTTTATCACCAAGCAACAGGATAAAAACCTGGTGCCCGCTCTCGCTGCTGCTTTGGCCGCGGTGATTTTGCTTACAGTAAATGTTTCGCGTTATAGCGCCGACAATAAGCATTGGGTGGTAAAACCGGCTTTGGTGGCTGATAAAAGCGGTCTGCGCATGTTTAGCTATAATCCACGTATCGCCATATTGATGAATAAATTGCAGGCGGGCTCATTGTTGGATCGTAACGGATTGATCCTGGCTACGAGCAAGCCAGAACTGATAGAAAAACAAAAAGAAAAACTAGCCGCTACCGGTATCATGCACTATGATCTGGATTCGGCTATGCACAAACGGCTTGAAAGATATTACCCTTTTGAAGAAAATATGTTCTTTTGGACGGGCGACGAAAATACCGGCGTATTTAATGGCAGCACCAATGGTTACTTCGCCGAGTACGAACATGCCGCCGAGCTGCGTGGATTTAAAATGCCTATTACCAGCTACAACGTGAAAGCTTCCCGCTACCAGGAAGACCGCTTTTTACCCCGTGGTATGAAAGAGATGACGGTGAGCAAGCGCGATTACAGCGCATTGGCACCGTTGTTATTAGCCGACATTAATGGCCCTGAAATAGCCGCTTTTAAAAATAAGAACCGCGATGTACAGCTTACGGTAGATGCCGAGCTGCAAACCGGTATACAACAGGCTATTGCTGCCGATACCTCGCTGCAGGATAACCGGGTTTCGGTAGTAGTGATGGAAGCGAATACCGGGGATGTACTGGCTTCGGCGGTGTACCCCTTACCTCCCGTGCATAACTGGGATCAATTGACCATGGCACAGGCTGATCAGAACAAACTGGCTACCTGGATGACCACTACCGATCTGGGTTTTACCTATGCTTCGCAACCGGGATCAACGGCCAAGGTGCTCACAGCCATGTCGGCATTTAATAAGTTGGGCATGGGCGCTGCCGATGTGGTGTATCATGTAAGTACCGAAGAACGCATCCGGACAAAAGGTATCGAGCCCGATGAAACCGGGATGATCACCATGGAAAGGGCCATTGCCAAATCAAACAACGTATATTTTATCAAACTGGCTAATCAGCAGCACCTGGAAGAGTATATGGGTAACCTGTACCTGAAAACTGGGATGTTTTTGCATGGTGTAGGCGGCTACTATTATAACAAACCACCAGAAAATGATGCGCAGGAAGAGAAATGGCGTACCCTGTGGCGTAAAACCGAATTTAATACCAAGCCGCGCTATGACCCTAACAATATCCATAAAACAAGGGCCAAAGGTATATCGGGCATGGCCTGGGGACAAGGTGAGCTGATCGCGACCCCTGCGTCTGTAGCCAGGCTTATATCGGGTGTGGCTAATGATGGGATGTTGCACCCTAATCGCTTTGTACTCAAGATCAACGATACGGCAATAGCGGTAAAACCGGCCTTTAAACTGGCCGAAAAACCGGAGTACGCTGCCTTACTGAAGCAATACATGATAGCGCAAAGTGCACCGAAAGTGCCTATATTGCATATAGCAGTAGCCGGTAAAAGCGGTACGCCCGAGCGTATTGTAAAAAATAAAAGTGTGAATGACGGCTGGTATGTGTTTTTTGCGCCAGAGGCTAAAGGCACCGGCAATATGGTGGTGTGTATCCGTATCGAATCAACACGGGGCTCGTCGGATGCGGTACATCTGGCCGGGAATCATATAATCCCACTTTTATTGAAAAAGGGTTATATGAAAAGCTTCGATCCCGAAAAAGTGATAGTTCATGAAAAAGCGGAAGCACCTGAGGAAATAAATTTTCCTACGGATACCACGCAATAGGGATTTTTGGAACAAGGATTTATAGAGCAAGGATTTTTAGATAAAGGAGTAAGGACAGAACTTTAAAAGTATTTTGTATCGTTCAAAAATCTTTGTTCCTTGATCTCCCAATCCTTGCTCAAAAAAACAGAAATATGGCATTTAAATTATTTGGAAATAAAGGCGAGAAACGCGAATGGGATGTAAAAAGTCTGCGCGATGCCCTTTTGCGTTTTATCAAAGAAGCATTACAAAAAATAGAAGGCGGTGAAGGTGGTCATATCAAAGAATTGCTGCTTTATATAGCTGCCAATCCCGAGGATAAACATCTGTATGAGGGAGCGGTTTATGTGCACGACAAAGAAAAATTCAGGAATGAGGTACAAAAAATAGCCGACGATTATGCGCTTGACTTACCATCCGACTGGACAATTGAGGTGGAATTTGTTGATGAGTTACCCCAGGAAGCAGCCCCGATCCCTGATCTGGATGCCGCTTTCCTGATGCACACCCGCAGGCAGGTAATGCATAACGCTTCATCGGCTGTGGCCTATATCAGGATCTTGAACGGAGAGGCGGAACAGGAAGAGTACGTGATCAAAGCCACCGACGATAAAATAAACATCGGTCGCGATAAAAAAGCGGTTACCGATAACGGGTCATACCGGCTGAACAAATTGGTTTTTCCGGCCGATAGTAAGGATGAGAGTAATAAATTCATCAGTCGCCAGCACGCCCATATTGAATGGAATAAGGACTCGGAGTGTTTTATGATATTTGCCGATGAAGGTGGCGTGCCTCCGGGCAACAAAACCAAGATTCATATTGCTGCCGATGGCAAAATGATCAAGCTGAACTCCACGCAGATAGGTCACCCTATGAGCGAAGGAGACCAGGTGATCCTGGGTGAATCGGCGGTATTTTTGTTTAGTACTAAGGCGGAGGGGTAATTATAAGTTTACTCTTCACGCGTCATTGCGAGCGCAGCGTGGCAATCCCTAAAATACAGGGCGGCTCTGCTTATCGGGGATTGCCACGTTGCGCTCGCAATGACGTGTGGAGTAGTCCTTATTCCCAAAAAACTTGCTCCAAAAGTCTCTTTTATTTCTTATCCTACATCAAGTGTAAACCGTGTTTTGTGGGGTAACTTTGAATCATCAATTAAAACAATTATTAATTTTTGATCACGAAAGGACAACAATGGAAAATACAATAAACGGCATACACCACATTACTGCTATTGCTGGTAACGCCAAAAAGAACTATGATTTTTATACCCGTGTTTTGGGTTTAAGACTGGTTAAAAAAACAGTAAACTTTGATGACCCACAAACATATCACCTGTACTATGGTGATAAATTCGGTACCCCCGGCACTATTCTAACCTTTTTTCCATGGGAAGGTATTACCGCCGGCAGGAGAGGGGCTCGTCAGGCTACTGAAATTGGTTACAGCGTACCCGAAGGCAGTTTGGATTTCTGGTTAAAAAGATTGGAGGCCAACAATGTACTGTATAACAAGCCTGCCGAAAAATTCGGTGAGCAATACCTTACCTTATTGGATCCGGATGGCTTAAAGCTGGAACTGATCGTACCTAAAACAGCCGATAGCAGGCTGCCCTGGGAAACAGCAGAGGTGAAGGCTGAAAATGCTACCCGCGGTTTCCACAACATTACTATCACTACCAACAAAATGGATGCTACCGCTAAAATATTAACCGATGTGTTTGGTTACAAATTATTGGAGCAGCATGTAAACCGTTTCCGTTTTGTGACCGATGCGGTAGATAATGCGGCCATCGTAGATCTGGTTGAAGTAGCCGGTGAGATTGCCGGGCATGTGGCTGGCGGCTCGGTGCACCACGTAGCGTTCCGGGTTAAAAACGAGGAAATATTGATGCAATACCGCGAAAAGATAGCAACATTAGGTTTACATATCACTGATAAGATCGACAGGAATTACTTTTACTCGCTGTATTTCCGTGAACCAGGTGGTGTATTATTTGAACTGGCTACCGATAATCCGGGTTTTTCGGTTGATGAACCAGTTGATCAATTGGGCAACGGTTTGAAACTGCCTGCACAATATGAGAATATACGCGAGGATCTGGAAAAATCGTTACCTTCATTAATATAAAATCATGTACACGCATCGTAAACAGATAGTTACAGCGGGGACACCCGCCGATCAGGCCAAAAAAGCCATGATCATGCTGCATGGGCGCGGGGCATCGGCAGTAAGTATCCTTACATTGAAAGATCACCTGCAACTGGATGGTTATGCTATTGTTGCACCACAGGCTACCGAACATAGCTGGTACCCATATAGCTTTATGGCTCCGGTTAGTAATAACCAACCTGCCCTCGATTCGGCACTGGAGGTGATTGGCAGTTTGGTGGAGGATATTAAAGAACAAGGCATAGCACAAGAGAATATTTATTTCCTTGGTTTTTCGCAGGGGGCATGTTTAACGCTGGAGTATGTAACCCGCAATGCCGGTAAATATGGCGGTGTGATAGCTTTTACAGGTGGATTGATAGGTGAAAAACTGATCAGCGAAAACTATCAGGGCGATTTTGGTCAAACACCCATACTTGTTACCACCGGCGATCCTGATCCGCATGTGCCTGTAAGCCGGGTGAACGAAACCGTGAGCCTGCTCAAAAAACTCAACGCCAACGTTACCCTGAAAATATATAAGGGACGTCAGCATACGGTGACAGCCGAAGAGCTGGCTTTAGCTAACAGTATTTTATTATAAATATATCTTCAATAAGTAACAAAAGGGGCAGCTGAAAAGCTGCCCCTTTTGTTTTATATATCATACTTAACTAAATTTTAAATTCATTTTAATTTAACACAACCAATCCGTGTAAAATTTGTTAAGCATGTAATTGATTGTGCTACAGTTGTATTGGATTGTAGAGGTATTGAAACGCATATTCAGTTAATATAAACTCAATTTAGCTTATGGTTTAACATTTAGCCCTTGTCATAAATATGCCTGCCAAAATAGTTTTAAGTGATATAGAGCTGATAGATCGTCTGAAACTGGATGACGAAACTGCGTTAGCGGCTATTTATAAAAAATATTGGGCACTATTATACACTTCTGCTTACCATGTTTTAAAAGACGGTCATGCCTGCGAGGACATCATCCAGGAACTGTTTATTAAACTCTGGAATAACCGGTATCAATTACAGATCACATTTTCACTTCGGGCTTACCTGTATGCCAGCATCCGTTACGAGGTTTACCGGCAGATACGGAAGGGGCCGGTAAGGGCAGATATTTTTGATGAGGCCCTAAATCATATCCACAGTCCGGATGCCTATGACAGTATGGAGTATAAGGAGTTGAGTACCCGGGTAAGTTCTATTGTAAATACCCTTCCAGAAAAATGCCGTGAAGTATATAAGCTAAGCCGGGAGGATTGTTTAAGCCATAAAGAAATAGCATCGCAACTCAACATATCCACTAAAACCGTCGAAAATCACCTCACCAAAGCCTTGCGCTACCTGCGCACTTCTATTGGCTGTACTTTACTGCTGCACACCCTGTACCTCTTTATAAAAAAATAGTCCGAAAAAAATACATATCACGTAGGGGATACGCGGTTTTTTATACTCTCCCATAAAAAACCAAACCCACGTGCAGCAACAGGAATTACTACAACTGATTGATAAATACCTGAACGGACAAGCCTCTGCCGAAGAAGAACAACTGCTGCTGGATATTTTCGAACGCTTTCAACCTGATCAGGATCATTGGGACGAGTCGATATTAGGCCTTAAAGATCAGCTCGAAAATAAAATGCTGAACCGTTTGCAACAGGCCGTACATGAACAGCAGGAATCAAAAGTTCAACAACTTTTTACATTTCGTCAGATAGCTGCTGCGGCGATCATATTAATTTCTATTGGTGTCGGGGCATATTATTATTCGCATAAACAAGCACTTAAGGCAAATCATTCCCAACTGGTTAAACACGATGCTGAGCCCGGTAATAACAAGGCCATACTTACACTCGGGAATGGAACTAAACTGGTGCTCGACTCTGCTAAAATTGGCCTCCTGGCCAAAAAAGGCCATATCAGTATCCAAAAAACTCAAGACGGCCAACTTATGTACACGGTTGACGGCAAAACACAAAATGAACCCATTACCTGGAATACCATCAGCACCCCGCGTGGCGGACAATACCAGGTGATATTACCCGATGGTACCAAAGTGTGGTTGAATGCGGCATCGTCCTTAAAATTTCCTACCGCTTTTACGGGCAATACCCGCGATGTGGAGCTCACAGGTGAGGCTTATTTTGAAGTTGTAAAAAATGCAGCTCAGCCCTTTACTGTAAAGGTTGATCATATGCAGGTTAAAGTTTTCGGAACTCATTTTAACATTATGGCCTATCAGGATGAGCCGGCCATAAAAACTACGTTGTTGGAGGGATCTGTTCAGCTCAATGATGGCAGCTCGGGTAGTTTTCTGAAACCCGGGCAGCAGGGCGTGGCAAAAGGAGGTAACATTCGGGTTGCAGAAGTTGATGCGGAGCAGACCATTGCCTGGAAAAATGGCTTTTTTGAATTTAACCGGGCAAGCATCTATGATATTATGAAGCAGATAAGTCGCTGGTATGATATTGAAGTAATATACGATGGCAAGTTACCTGATGATGAGTTTGTAGGTAAAATTGAGCGCAATGTAAAGTTGTCGCAGGTGCTGCATATACTGGAGCTTAACCGGGTGCATTTTAAGGTCGAGAATAAAAAAATAACAGTAACCCCATAATTAACAAGTTTTAAACACCAACAAATAACATGATGATCAAATACCAGCCCAGTCAATAGCAGTCTCCCCCCGTCTTGACCATTCATAAAAAAACCGGAAGTGCGGCAACACTCCCGGCGTAAATGATTGGATCAATTTTACTGAGTTACATTAACAGACACATTAACCCAAACACGACGAAGTTATGCAATTAAACTTTAGGGGTAAAGTATTTTACGTACCCCGTACATCAACCTCAAAACTGTTTTTAACTATGAAGTTAACGGTCTTATTAGTTATTATCGGTTGCTTACAGCTTAGCGCTAAAAGTTTCTCGCAAACCATTACGTTAAGCACCAGCAACACGGCTATTGAAAAAGTATTTAAGGCTATTGAAAAGCAAAGCGGGTATTATTTCTTTTACAAGTACAACGATATTAAAGGAGCTAAGCCGGTTACTTTATCCCTAAAAGATGCTTCGTTGGAAGAGACTTTGCAGGAGTGCTTTAAAAACGAGCCTTTTACCTATACTATTGACAATAAAACCATCATCGTCAATAAAAAAGATGCAAGTGTTATGGCTAGTCCAGTGCAGGCGCCTATAACCATAACGGGTCAGGTAAAAGATTCCCAAAATCAACCGCTGCCGGGTGTTAATGTGAAAATAAAAGGAACAAACATCGGGGCAACCACAGGTGTTGATGGCAAATTTAGTTTACAGGCTGAGGATAACGCCGTATTGGTATTCACTTTTGTGGGTTTCAAAACTAAAGAAGAACCAGTAAATAAACGAACCTCCATCGATATCGTGTTGGAAGAGGATAAGACCCAGTTGAATGAAGTAGTGGTGGTAGGCTATGGTAACCAGGAACGAAAGGATGTAACAGGAGCCGTAGGGACGGTTAAAATGTCTAACATCAAGGAGATTAAGGCGGCCAGCGTTGATCTGAAACTGGCAGGGCAATTAGCCGGTGTAACGGTGAACCAGGTAACCGGTACTCCGGGTGGTGGTGTGTCTATCAATATCAGGGGTGCGGGTTCGGTAGGGGCCGGTGACGATCCGCTGTATGTGATAGATGGATTTCCCATCTCTCCGGGCTTTGATCAGTATTCCAATCCGCTGAGCACTATTAACCCCGATGATATCGAAAATATTAGTGTGTTAAAAGATGCTGCTTCTACAGCCATATACGGTTCGCGGGGTGCAAATGGTGTTATATTGATCACGACGAAAAGAGCAAAAAAAGGTGAATCGACAGTTACCGTAAATACATCAACAGGTATCCAAACCATATTGCCGCAAAGCAAGCTTAAAATGATGACGGCTTCTCAATTTGCGCAATGGCGTACGGAGGCTATTGAAGATGCCAACAAGGCTAATGGAACTGATAATCCTATACCGGATGCTTATAAAAACCCGGCATCACTGGGTAAAGGTACCGACTGGTTTGATGCGGTTACCCGGGTAGCCCCGATGCAAAACTATGATGTTACGGTTGCCAATGGTACCGAGAAGGTAAGATCGTTGTTTTCGATGGGCTTTTTCAATCAGCAGGGTACGGTGCTGAATACGGGTTTTAAAAGGTACTCCTTAAAGGGTAATATGGATGCCGATGTGGCAAAAAACGTAACAATTGGCCTCAGCATTGCGCCTACCTACAGTATCAGGAATTTACAGGAAACAGATGGCCATTTTTTGTCGGCAGTATTGAGCCAGGCTTATCTGGAAAGTCCATTAGTCCCAGTAAAACAGCCCGATGGCTCCTATACCAATGTGGTAGGCTCACCTGGTACGTTCCAAAACGCTAATCCGGTAAGCGAACTGGTTAATATTACCAATAACCGTAACGAGTTCCGTGCATTGGCCAACACCTATGTGGAATGGCGGATCATCCCCGGCTTAACCGCGAGATCAACATTTGGAGTTGATTATCAAACCAAATCACAGGACTATTTCCGGCCATCGTTCCTTGGAGGATTTAATGCGCCAAACCGTGATGGTACACAGGTAAAGGCTATAGGTTCTTTTACTTCGGCAAGTTCACTTAACTGGCTCAATGAAAACTCCCTTAACTACAAAAAAACATGGGGAAACCATACGTTAACCGCTTTGGCTGATTACTCGATACAACAGGAAAATACGCATAACCGTTTAACTTTCGGGTCTGGCTTTCCTGATGATGTCATACGGTCGGTTGATGCCGCAACTATTGTTACGGCAAGTGCGGGTGATGAAGAATGGCGACTACTTTCATTAATAGGCAGGGTAAATTACGCTTATAAAGATAAATACCTGTTAAGTGCCTCTGTCCGCCGGGATGGTTCATCCAGGTTTGCGGTAGGGCACCAATGGGGTACCTTCCCTTCAGTATCCGGCGGATGGCGTATCTCTGATGAATCATTTTTTCCAAAAACCTCATTTATTGATCAGGTGAAATTTACAGCCAGCTACGGCCTTGCCGGCAATAATAATATACCTAACTACCCATCTATACCTTCGGTTGATCAAACCAATTATACGTTTGGCGGTGTGTTGGTACCAGGCAAGTCTTTAACCGTTCTGGGAAACCAATTGCTCGGATGGGAAACTACCAAGCAAACGGATATTGGTATGGATATTTCGCTGATCAAGGGGCGCATTTACCTGATTGCTGAATATTATAATCGTTATACACAACGCATGTTGCAGGGTATCGCTCTACCTATTGCTTCAGGGTATGATTATTCCTATACCAATGTGGGCAATGTACGTAACCGCGGATGGGAATTTACTTTAACCACCAAAAATATTGTGGGCAGCGGCTTTAACTGGAGTACGGATATGAATATATCTTTCAACCGCAATAAGGTGCTCGACCTGGGATCTACCCAACAAATATATGATGCGCCTGCCAATGACAATCCAACCAGCATTACCAATGTGGGCTTACCTCTTGGGCAGTTTTACGGATATATATTCGAAGGTATTTTTCAAAACCAGGCAGAGCTTGACAAGTATCCGCATTTTGATGGCGAACAGGTAGGTAACATCAGGTATAAGGATGTTAATGGTGATGGGGTGATTGATGGCGGCGACCAGGTGCCTATTGGCAACCCCTGGCCAAAATTCACTTTTGGTTTTAACAATCACCTGTCATACAAAAACTTTGATATGAACATTATTTCGGCTGGTTCTGTTGGTGGTCATGTGTTTGATATGTATAAGCAGTTTACCACCAATCTGGATGGGGTATTTAATGTAGAGCAATCCGTGATTCAGCGCTGGCGTTCTGCCAGTCAGCCAGGTGCGGGGCTTTTGCCTACAACGGTATCCAATACCAACCTGGCCCGCGATTATTATCCCTCATATTGGGTAGAAAGTAACTCCTACCTCATGGTCAAGAATATCGACCTGGGGTACAACTTCAAAACCAAATTCAGCAAAAATATCAGGGTTTATTTCAGTGCGCAGAATGCTATCCTCATAACCGGCTATAAAGGCGGTAACCCAGAAGTGGGTATCGACGGGCAGGACGGTAACAGATCGCTTTCGCCAAATGTGAATTTTACCGGTTATCCTGTTTCTGCTGTTTATACTGTGGGTTGCAATGTAACCTTTTAGGAGATTTTGGAGCAAGGATTTTTGGAACAATGAACCAATAAACTAACAACTGAAGACATGAAAAAATACATATATCTATTTTTGATCCTTACCACCGCTGGTATTGCCGGCTGTAAAAAGGATTACCTCGCCCTTCAACCTACAGATACCGAAAATAAGGCCAATTTCTTTAAAACACCGGCCCAGTTTACCCAGGCAATTAATGGCGCCTATGCCCCCTTGCAGGGTTTATATACGGGATCTTTTTGGGCCATGGGCGAAATGAGATCAGACAATACATCGTATGAGTTTAATCCTAATGACCGTTCCGGTACCAATAAGGAGGAGATAGACGAATTCAGGGAACTGAACAATAACGATATGGTTGGCGCCTTCTTCAATGCCAGTTTTACTGCTATTGGCAGGTGCAATGTTATTTTAGCGCGTTTACCGGCAGCTAACCTGCCTGCTGCTGTTGCTGATACTATTGGCGGTCAGGCCAGTTTTTTACGTGCTTTTAACTATTTTAACGTGGTGCGTATGTTTGGCGATGTGCCTTTGGTACTCACCGAAGTACAATCGGTAAGTGAAGCTTTTAAAGTAGCTACTAAAGCTCATGTTGCCGATGTGTATACACAAATAATTGCCGATGCTACTGCTGCCATAGCCAAATTACCGACTCAGTATTCTGGTGCGGGTAACAAAGGCCGGGTTACTAAAGGTACTGCCGAAACACTGCTCGCCGAAGTGTATATGACCCAGAAAAAATTCGACCTGGCCGTACCGCTGCTGCGTAGTATTATCGCCTCTAACGTTTACCACCTGAATGCCAATTACGCCGATAATTTTGATCTCACAAAAGAAAACGGCCCCGAGTCGATATTTGAGATTCAGTACATCGAAGGCCCCAATGGCCTGGGCAGCGACTTTATAGATACGTTTGTGCCCTGGGATGTTTATGATGATTCGGTAACCGGTTATGAAATAGCTAACGGCGCCCAAAACGGCTGGAACATACCAACCCAGGACCTGCTGGATGCCTATGAACCCGATGATAACAGAAGGGAAGCTTCGGTTGATGAGACCTTTACATCAGACGAATACGGTATCACTATGCCTTTTATCAAAAAGTACCAAAGCATAGGCGCTGTTCAAGGCATCACCGGTAATAACTTCCCGGTGTATCGCTACTCCGATGTTTACCTGATGCTGGCCGAATGTTTGAATGAGCAAGGTTTTGCAGGTGGGGGTGATGCCTTTAGATATTTAAACCTGGTGAGGGAACGTGCCGGCTTACCTGATAAAAGCGCCGGCAATGCCGATCCTGCGCTGAATGTGGCTAGCCAGGAAGATTTCCGTACGGCTGTGGCGCATGAAAGACAAATTGAACTATGCTTCGAAAATCACCGCTGGTTTGACCTCCTGCGTACCGGAAAAGCAGTGGCCGTAATGACAGCCCACGGCGCCAGGGAAAAAGCCATCAAAAAGCCATATTGGACTGTGAACTCGGCCGCATATACCAACATCCGCCTGCTTTTCCAATATCCGTTAGGTGAAGGGCAACTGGAACATTGATTAAGGGAAGGAGAATCAGGAGACAAGAGACAAGAATCAAGACAAAGGCGAAACCCAAGTTATTATTTGTTTTTCTTTCTTGGTTCTTGTCTCTTGATTCTTGACTCTTAAATTTGTAACAATGCCATCATATTTACTTTTGCGGCTAAAAAATATGTTATTTATACAAACAAAAACCGTTCTTAAGCTATATTTAATAGCATGAATTATATAGCCCAAACAGGCACGCTCAAAAAGATGTGCCTGAGTATCGTAATATTACTTTTTATTTGCCGCCAGGGCTTTGCACAGGCTCAAAATGTGCCTGTTAATTTTAGGGTTGATAATTTGATATGTGAGTATAAAATTAACCCTATAGCTGTTGACGCGGCCAACCCGCGCCTGAGCTGGAAGCTGATAACCCAGGATCGCAACATACAACAAACATATTACGAAATACGGGTGGGTACCAACGCGGTATCGTTAACCAAGGGACAAGACTTGATCTGGACCTCGGGCAAGATTCCATCTGATGAGTCGGCACATGTATATTACGGCGGGCCGATGCTTACCTCGCGCGAAAAATGTTACTGGCAGGTGCGGGTTTGGAATAATAAAAACCAGGTAACACCCTGGAGTATGGTTAACTTCTGGAAAATGGGCTTGCTGAAACAGGAGGACTGGTCGGCCAAGTGGATCCAGGATAATTACGTGTCTGATACCACCGGCGGCCCGAGCCCTATGTTCCGCAAAGCATTTAAACTCGATCATAAAATACGAGCGGCCCATTTATATATCACCGCCCATGGCGTATTTGAAGCACAGATCAACGGCAAAAGGGTTGGCAACGATTACTTTACGCCCGGCTGGACAAGTTATAACAAACGCCTGCAATACCAGGTATATGATGTTACCTCGCTACTCAAAAGGGGCGATAATGCCACCGGCGTAACCATCGGCGATGGCTGGTACAGGGGTTATACCTACAATCGTAAAAAGAATGTCTATGGTAAAAAGCTTGCTCTGCTTTATCAGCTCGAGATAGTTTATACCAATGGCAAACGCGAGGTGATCACCTCAGACAAAAGCTGGAAGGTAGCTTATGGCCCTATCCGCTCATCATCATTTTTTGATGGTGAGGTGTATGATGCCCGTAAGGAAAAGAACGGATGGACAGATCCCCTTTACAAGGATGCTACCTGGGATACCGTAAAAACAGACGAAAGCATCAAAAGCAACCTGATCACCACTGTTGGTCCTACGGTAAAAAAACACGAGAAATTTTTACCGCTAAAAGTATTTACCACACCAGCCGGCGAAAAGGTGATCGACTTTGGGCAAAACCTGGTGGGCTGGGTACAATTTAAGCTGAAAGCAAAGGCTGGCGACACCATCCACCTTTTCCACGCCGAAGTGCTTGACCAGAAAGGTAATTTTTACACCAAAAATCTGCGCACTGCCAAACAGGAGATCACTTACGTATTTAAAAGCGACAGCGCGGAAAGCTATGAACCGCATTTTACCTTCCAGGGTTTCCGTTATATGAAAGTAGTAGGCTATACCGGGCCGCTCGACTCTACCAACGTGGCCGCCTATGCCTTATATTCAGATATGGCGCAGACCGGCAAGTTCTCTACTTCCAATCCATTGATCAATCAACTACAGCATAATATACAGTGGGGGCAAAAAGGTAATTTTGTGGATGTGCCTACCGATTGCCCGCAACGGGATGAACGGATGGGCTGGACTGGCGACGCGCAGGCCTTTGTCCGTACCGCCACCTTTAACATGGATGTGGCCGGCTTTTTTACCAAATGGTTAAAAGATCTTTCGGCTGATCAGCATAAGGATGGGGCGGTGCCGTATGTGGTACCTAACGTGTTGGATAGTGTCTCATCGGCTGCCTCGGGCTGGAGCGACGTGGCCACTATAGCGCCCTGGACTATTTACCTGGCCTATGGCGATAAACAGGTGCTGCAGCAGCAATACGAAAGTATGAAGGCCTGGGTGGGTTATATTCAGCTCCACAGCCGCAATTACCTTTGGGATACCGGTAACCACTTTGGCGACTGGCTGTTTTATGCCGGAACCAATTATGAAGATGGTGCCGCCCTTACAGATAAAAACCTGATAGCCCAGGCATTTTACGCGTATTCTACCCAATTACTTGTCAACGCCGCCAAGATATTGCACAGGGGCGATGATGTACAGAAATACACGCAGCTGTTATACAATATCAAAAAAGCCTTCCAGAGCGAGTATGTAACGCCTAATGGGCGCATGATATCGGGTACCCAAACCTCTTATGTGTTGGCGCTCAATTTTGATCTGCTACCCGAAAATTTGCGGGAATCGGCTGCAAAAAGGCTGGTGAATAATATCCAGGATTACGACGAGCATATCACTACCGGCTTTTTGGGTACACCTTATATTTGCCATGTATTGAGCCGTTTTGGGCATACCGATATTGCTTATGACCTGCTGATGAAAGAATCGTACCCATCGTGGTTGTACCCGGTAAAACACGGTGCTACCACTATTTGGGAACGCTGGGACGGCATCAAACCCGATGGTAGTTTTGAAGACCCCGAAATGAACTCCTTCAACCATTATGCCTATGGTGCCATTGGCGATTGGATGTACCGGGTGATAGCAGGCATCAATACCGACGAAACCTTACCAGGCTTTCATAGGATCATTATTTCGCCGCACCCGGGTGGCAAACTGACCAGCGCCCAGGCCGAACTGGAAACTTTATATGGTAAAGTGAAATCGGCATGGAGTATTGATAGTGGTATATTTACATTGGATGTTATTGTGCCGCCCAATGCCACCGCCGAGATCGTACTGCCATCGGTAACCGATCAGATCACCGAAAGCGGCCTCGATATCAATACCGAAAAGGAAATTACAGGTATCCAAAAAATAGGTAACGATGAGCATTTAAATGTCGGCTCGGGGACATACCATTTTGTGTATACACTAAAAACGTTTGGCAAACACGTTAACTAAGAAGCTTTGATCAACAGAGAATAAAAATATATATGGCAAACACCATCGTTGGCGATAAAGCCACCAGTATCAGTCGCCCACGCTTGCTTTCGCTAGATTTTTTTCGCGGATTTACGGTAGCAGCCATGATCCTGGTGAACGATCCCGGCGACTGGGGCCATATTTATTGGCCGCTGGAACATTCCAAATGGAACGGCTGTACGCCGACAGATCTTGTTTTTCCTTTCTTTTTATTTATGGTAGGCGTATCTATAGTTTATGCCATGCAGGCCAAAAAGGCTGACCCTGTAGGTCATCCTAAACTGATGTTGTCCATCCTTCGCCGTACCATCATTATTGTGCTGTTGGGGATCTGTTTGCCGCTCATCGGCGATTTTCAGTTCAGCCATTTACGTTTCCCCGGCGTCCTGCAGCGCATTGGTATTGTTTTTGGCATTACCGCGATATTGTACATTAAAACCAATACCCGCATACAGATAGCTATCGCCGCGCTTTGTTTATTTGACTATTATTTGCTCATGACACAGGTACCTGTACCTGGTTTCGGGCCCGCTAATCTCAATCCCGAAACTAACCTGGGTGCCTGGGTCGACAGGCTGGTATTTACGCCCGACCACCTTTGGGGCGCATCCAAAACCTGGGATCCGGAAGGTTTACTGGGTACCATCCCTGCTATCGGTACCTGCTTGATCGGTGTGCTTACCGGTACCTGGCTCAAAAGTGATAAACTAAAAACCGGCAGCCAGATACTCCGGATGACCAATGTCGGTGCCCTGCTGGCTGTAGCCGGACTCATTTGGAATACGTTTTTCCCCATCAATAAATCTTTATGGACAAGCTCCTTTGTATTGTTCACTGCGGGGTTGGCCATCATCATCCTTGCAGTATCCTATTGGCTCATCGATGTAAAGGGCTACAAGAAATTATTACCACCCTTCCTGGCTTTTGGGCGTAATGCTATAGCCGCCTATGTATTGGCTGATGTCATCCCCGCTATCATATCCATTATCCCGGTTACGGATAACGGGCACAAGACCAATATCTGGTCGTACATGTACTTTCACCTGCTCACGCCAAATTTTTCGCCCGAGAATGCCTCGCTTATATCGGCTATCTTTACCGTCATCATCATCTTTATACCGGTTTGGATATTGTATAAGAAAAACATCACGGTTAAAATTTAAACCTTTATTCCTTTTATGATTCGTTTCAGCAAAATATATCTGCTTTTAATAATAACCTGCTTGGGCTTAGGTGTAAAAAAGTCGGCCGCTCAAATGCGCATCATCCCGCAGCCACTGCATTTAACAATACAAAAAGGCAATTTTATATTGAACAGTAAAGCCGTTATCGGGGTTGATAAAGAAAGCGCCGCGGTGGGTAAATACTTACAGGGCTACCTGGCACAGTATTATAAATTGCAGTTAAACCTGAAAGTTTATACTCAGATTCCGCCATCAACAGCAATCAGATTAATCAGCAGTAACCTTGCAGGCGCAAACGGTGCTTATGCCCTGAGTATTACTGCCGGCAAAATAACTATATCCGGTAAAGGGGGCGGGATATTTTACGGCGTACAATCGCTTATCCAATTGTTGCCTTCGGTTACTGCGAAGCCTTTACAGCTACCCATCTGTGCTATTAGCGACGAGCCCCGTTTTCAGTGGCGGGGTTTGAGCCTGGATGTATGCCGCCATTTTTTTACGGTGGATGAGGTGAAGAAATACATCGATGTAATGGCACATTATAAACTGAATGTATTGCATTGGCATTTGACTGATGACGAAGGCTGGCGCATCCAGATTGATAAATATCCAAAGCTGACCGAAGTAGGTTCTAAAATAGCCTACTACGCTAAGGAAGGAAAGTTCCGGAAGCTGGATAACCTGGTAGATGGCGGTAACGATGGCTTTTATACCAAAGCCGAGATCCGTGATGTGATCAAATACGCGCAGGATAGGTTTGTAACTATACTACCCGAAATTGAAATGCCGGGCCACAGCGAGGCCGCCATATTCGCCTATCCCGAATTGGGCTGCAAGGACTCTACAGGAGCCAAACACCGGGTGCGCATGCTCGATCCCAGCGAATATACCTTTAAGTTTTTGGAAGATGTGCTGACCGAGGTCATCGCCCTGTTCCCGAATCAATATGTACACATCGGTGGTGATGAAGCCGAGATGGTCGACTGGCTCAAGAGTCCCACAGCTGTTGCGCTAATGAGAAAGGAAGGTTTGAAGAACGAAAAGGAAGTACAAAGCTATTTCATTAAACGCATCGAGAAATTTCTGATCTCCAAAAACAAAAGACTGGTGGGTTGGGACGAGATACTGCAGGGCGGTTTGGCCGAATCGGCAACCGTCATGAGTTGGCAAGGCGAGGCTGGCGGCATTGAAGCGGCCCGCATGCATCATCACGTAGTGATGACACCGCTGCCTTATATGTACTTTGACGCGCCGCAGGCCAATGAACAGTTGGAACCTATCGGCTGGAACCCACCCGTTACCTGGCAAATGGTATATAACTATGAGCCGCAGTCGAGCCAGTTGACACCTGCCGAGGCTGCCTATATTTTAGGTGCACAAGGCAACATCTGGACAGAAAAGATCCCCAATGCCCCGCACCTGGAATATATGGTTTTCCCGCGTGCGCTGGCAGTTGCCGAACTGGCCTGGAGCAGCAAAGAAAATAAGAATATCGACCGTTTTGAATACAAAATGAAGCAACAATATCCTTATTTTAAACTCTGGAACCTGAATGCGCGCCTGCCCGATATTGTAGGCCTTGATCATATCGCCACCAATGCCGACCGGTTTAAACAAACGCTGCAATATCCTTTATTGGGCGCGCAGGTGCGTTATTCACTCAACGGCAAAATGCCCGATAGTACGGCCAAAGCGGTAGCATTCCCCATAAATATCGATGTTCCGCTGAAGGATAGTCTGCAGCTGAAAACTTATACTACCTGGAACCTGAACGCGCAGCACATATTTCAAAGCGCTACCATAAAACATGTTAGGGTTAAGCCCAAAACGGTAAGTATAGCCGAACTTAAACCGGGTTTAGGTTATAAGATCTTCAAAACCAAAGAAAATAATTATGCCAAGCTGGAAGCTGTTACGCCTGTTTTGGTAACCGTAATAACAACAGCAAATCCTATGGTGATGCCGGTAGCCGATGGCGACCTGACCCTGGTTAAATTCAGCGGCCTGATTAAAATTGAGGCGGATGGTAATTATGAACTGACCTCGGGTTTTGAAGTGAGCCCCACTTTATATCTGGACAATGAATTGCTCATCAAAGGTGAAAAGAATACTTATGTAGAGCCCCAAAAGGCAGTGCTGTACCTTAAAAAAGGCTTTTATGAGTTTAACGGTGATTACATGGCCAATGAGGCTAACAGTAAGCAGATATTGTTTGCATTAAAGGATGCCAGCGGCAAGTTGCTTGATCCGATAACATACCTGTTTCATTTATAGATCATATCAGTATGATGCGGAAAAAATGGAGTTTAACGATAGCGGCATTTTTGATCATATTCGCCGCCCATGCCCAGGTTTATAAAGACCCGAAAGCTCCCGTGGCCGCCCGTGTCAAAGACCTGCTTGGCCGGATGACGCTGGAAGAAAAAGTGGGGCAAATGAGCATGAACTCCTTAAAAGGTTCGTTAGATAACCCCATCGCCTATGGCGTATGCGAAAGCCCTTTTGTTACCATCAATGAGATAGCAGCCTTATCCATCAAAGCCAAAAAATATGCCCGCGAAAAAACACGCCTGGGCATTCCGCCCATACAAATAGGCGAATGCCTGCACGGGCAGCTGGCGGCTGGAGCTACTATATTTCCGCAGGCTATAGCG
Source organism: Mucilaginibacter sp. BGA-UO-ETr-C110 (assembly GCF_059567985.1). Classification (NCBI taxonomy): domain Bacteria; kingdom Pseudomonadati; phylum Bacteroidota; class Sphingobacteriia; order Sphingobacteriales; family Sphingobacteriaceae; genus Mucilaginibacter; species Mucilaginibacter sp. BGA-UO-ETr-C110. The sequence continues at coordinate 3,190,972 of NZ_JCAQPB010000002.1, read as the reverse complement.
CAGGGCAGCAGCTGGAATCCGGCGCTTATTAAACAAATGGGCTCGGTTATCGCCTATGAAGCATCCTCATCAGGAGTTGACCAGGCGTTGTCGCCCTTGTTCGATCTGATCCGAGACCCCCGTTTTGGCCGGGTTGAAGAGTGTTACTCCGAAGACCCTTACCTGGTAGGCCAACTGGGAACCGCCTTTGTAACCGGTATGCAGGGCGATGCTGCGCAAAGCCTGATAGGTATAGGAAAAGATAAAGTGATGTGTACCGCCAAACATTTTGCCGCCTACAGTATCCCGGTTGCCGGTATCAATTTAGGACCTGCATCTATCGGTGAGCGGGAACTTAGATCGATATTCCTGCCGCCTTTCCGTGATGCGGTGCAAAAGGCTAATATATACTCCGTAATGCCATCCTATAACGAAATGGACGGTGTACCCGCCCATGCCAACCGGTTTTTGCTGGATCAGGTATTGCGTAAGGAGTGGGGTTTTAAAGGTTATGTATTCTCCGATTATGAGGGTTTGAAAATGTTATATGGTTTTCAGCGTACGGCTAAAGACGCGGAGGCTGCTGCACCGATGGCCCTCAACGCGGGTGTCGATCTGGAGGCACCAAGTCCGGATGTATACAGTAAACTCATAGAACTGGTAAGAGCCGGCAAAGTAAAAGAAGCACAGATTGACACCGCGGTGGCCCGTATCCTCACCGCCAAGTTTAAGGCTGGTTTGTTCGAGAAACCATTGGTGGATACCCTGCAGCTTAAAAAACGCGTGCATACCCCGGCGCATGTGGCCCTGTCGCAGCAAATAGCCGAGGAGTCTATTATCCTGCTTAAAAACGATCAGCAATTGCTGCCGCTAAATATCAATAAACTGAGATCGCTGGCCGTAATTGGCCCCAACGCCAATCAGGTACAATACGGCGACTACAGCTCCACCCGCGATAATCGTTCCGGTACTACGGTATTGGATGGGATTAAACAATTAGCAGGCAATAAAATAAAGATCAATTATGCCAAAGGCAGCACGCTGTCTGGTCAGGATACAAGCGGTTTTGCGGAAGCTGTTACCGCTGCCAAAAACAGCGATGCCGTGGTAGTAGTTTTAGGTACCACCAGCGTAGTATTCTCGGGTATAGGTTGGAATGGCCACGCCCCCGAAAGCGAACCCAAAGATCCTTTTACCTGCGGCGAAGGTTATGACGTGACCGATATTAACCCCGAAGGCGTGCAGCGGCAGTTATTGCAGGCTATTTATAAAACTGGGAAGCCCGTGATATTGGTGCTGGTGCATGGCCGACCCTGGAGCATTACTTGGGAAAAAGAACATATCCCGGCTATACTCGAAGCCTGGTACCCCGGCGAAAAGGGTGGCGCGGCACTGGCCAATATCCTGTTTGGTAAGGTGAATCCGTCGGGCAGGTTAAACGTGTCCATACCGCAGTCTACGGGGCATATCCCGGTGTTTTATAATCATGTGAGTTCGGGCAGGGGCTTTTATCATAACCCAGGCTCAGCGGATAAACCGGGGCAGGATTATGTTTTTTCATCTGCCGATCCGCTTTTTTCTTTTGGTTTTGGCTTGAGTTATACCTCGTTTAAGTACAGCAATATGCAGGTATCGGCGTCGTCATTTGGTAAAAACGGACAGGTGCAGGTTTCTGTTGATGTGACCAACAGCGGCAGTGTGGGAGGTAAAGAAGTAGTGCAAATGTACCTGGGTAATAAAATTAATTCGGTAACCACCCCGGTAATGGCCTTGAAAGGTTTTGAGAAGATAGCCCTTAAACCCGGCGAAACCAAAACGGTAAAGTTCAGCATCACATCCGAAGATATCGCCATTTGGAACATAGATATGAAACAGGTGACCGAACCCGGCACATTTGATGTGATGATAGCCCGCTCGGCAACGGATGTAGTATTCACTAAAACATTGGAATATAAAGAATAAGCTATGCGGAAATGCCTGTTGATCGGAATGCTTTGTTTTGCAGGATGCTTCGGCGTTTATGCGCAGGGCTACAGCAAATACGTTGATCCATTTATTGGCACTTCCGCTACGGGGCATACTTTTCCGGGTGCTACGGTGCCCTTTGGTATGGTACAGCTAAGTCCGGAAACGGGTAATTTTGGCTGGCATTATTCGTCGGGTTACCGTTATGAGGATAGCACCATCACCGGCTTTGCCCATACCCATTTGAGCGGCACCGGTGGGGTCGACCTCGGTGATGTGCTCTTCTTCCCCTTTCAGGGTAAAGATCCGCACCAGCTCATCAGCAGATTTTCGCATCGTAAGGAAAAAGCTTCGCCTGGTTATTATGAAGTAGTGCTGGACGATCATGACATCAAAGTACAACTTACCGCATCCGCGCATACCGGACTGCACCGTTATACCTTTAACAAAGCTGGGCAATCGCACCTGCTTATTGATATGCAAAGCGGACTGGTAGAGAATGCAAACGAATTGAAAGAGCATGTATCCGAGGGGAGCATCACCATCAATTCAAAAACGGATATCAGCGGTTATGCTTTTTCCAGCCAGTGGGTCGAGAAAAAGGTTTACTTCAGCGCGCAATTCAGCAAGGCATTTACCGGTTCTCATTTTATTGACGAAGATCATCGCCGTTTGATAGTTGATTTTGATACCCAGCCCGGCGAAACTATCGAAGCCAAAGTAGCCATATCCGGCGTAAGCATTGATGGTGCCCGCAAAAACCTGGCTGCCGAATCGCTGAACAAAACCTTCGACCAGGTTAAAGCCGAGGCCGCTAAAATATGGGAAAGCTATTTCAGCCGGATGAAGGCCGAAGGTACCATAGCTCAAAAAACTGCTTTTTACACCAGTATTTACCACGCCCTGATACAACCCAATAACATAGCCGATGTGGATGGGCTATATCGTGGCGCCGATGGGGAAGTGCACCAATCAGCAAATAAAGTGTATTACTCCACCCTCTCGCTATGGGATACCTACCGTGCCGCTCAGCCATTTTATACGCTGATGTGCCCTGATAAAGACGGTCAGATCGTAGAGACCATGCTGCAGCATTTTAACACAGCCAAACTATTACCCGTATGGACTTTATGGGGCAAGGAAAGTTACGCCATGATCGGTAACCATGCGGTGCCTGCTATAACGGATGCCGCATTAAAAGGAATTAAAGGCTTTGACCGGGAGCAGGCATTTGCTGCCGTTAAAGCTTCGCTCACCAATAATAAAAACCCCAAGTACAACTGGGATACCTACATGCGTTATGGCTACTTGCCATCAGACTCTGTAAAACGCGAGGCTGTTTCCCGCACGCTGGAAGCTGCTTATGATGATTGGTGTGCCGCGCAATTAGCCAGATCACTGCATAAAACAGCTGACTACAACTATTTCAGTAAGCGGGCTCAATTCTATAATAACCTGTTTGATAAGTCAACCAACCTGATGCGGGGCCGTTTAGCCAATGGTGATTGGGTACGCCCCTTTGCCAATCTGGATAGCGGTCAACTGGCTATCGGAGGCGATTATACCGAAGGCAATGCCTGGCAATATGTATGGTCGGTGCAGCAGGATATTCCCGGGTTGATCAAACTCATGGGCGGCAGGAAACCTTTTACCGCCAAGCTCGATTCCTTGTTCAGCATGAGCTCCAAAGTGTTTGGTAAAGGTTCTACCCTGGATGTTACCGGGTTGATAGGCCAGTACGCGCATGGCAACGAGCCCAATCATCATGTAGCATATTTGTATACGTTGGCCGGTGAACCCTACAAAACCCAGCGCCTGGTACGCCAAATTACCGATCAGTTTTACCAGAACAAACCGGATGGCCTGTCGGGTAATGACGACTGCGGACAAATGTCGGCCTGGTATATTTTTACTGCCATGGGTTTTTATCCCGTTAACCCCGCCGACGGCCGGTACGTTTTCGGCGCTCCGCAATTGAATAAGATAAGCATAACCCTGCCTGGTGGTAAAAGTTTTATGATCGAAGCCAAAGGTTTATCGGAGGCCAATAAATATGTACAAAGTATCAGTCTGAATGGAAAGCCTTATCTGAAAGGTTATATCAGTCATGCTGATATTTTAAAAGGAGGGCGGTTGGTTTTTGTGATGGGGGGTAAACCGAGGATGTAAAAAATTAAAAAGCGTGGATATGTGCGATTCCCCTCTTGGAAAAGGGCTGTCACCCTGAGCTTGTCGAAGGGCGAGCGCATAGGCCTGCCCACCATGCTTCGACGGGGCTCAGCATGACACCCTCTTACTATCATTCAATCTTTACTTTATACCGATACCCTAAAATCGCTTCCACATTCACACTCTTCACAACTTTCCACTCCTTCAATTCATCAACAAACTCCGGAGCTTCTAACCCCGAATTAAGAGCCGCCTGAGTATAAAATACCGATCGACTTGGATGGTCAGGAGAGCTGCCATTGAATAAATAGCCAAATGCCTGCCGGTCAAGGATAGCCATGCTCAAACCAATACAATCATCCAAATGAATAAGATTAACCGGGGCATTGCCGTTGGCGATATCCTTTTTGCCGGCAAAAAATCTGCCCGGATCACGCCCTGGACCAATCAATCCCGCGAAGCGGATAATAGTGGTTTTGAATTTAGTTTCCGCTCTGAACAGGTCTTCTGCTAATAGTATCATTCCTGCCTCGGTATTGGGTTGTGGATCACTTAGTTCATTAACTTCCGCGTTTACATCGGCATAAACACCTGTAGAACTGATAAAGACCACATTTTGTACGCCATGTTTTTTGATGGCTTTGATGATGCCCTGTATCTTGTAAATAAACTCAGGCCCTTCGCCACCCCTGCTTTTGGGAGGGATGCAGATAAAAAGCACATCGCAGGTAAAAAACGCATCGTCATACTGTTCGTCGCCAGGTAAAAAACTCACCAGGTACGGGTCAATACCTTCCGCGGCTAGTGCATCCAGTTTTTGTGGCGATGTGGTGGAGCCTTTTATCGCATGACCTGCACTGATCAGGGCCTTTGCCAATGGCTGGCCGTACCAGCCGCAACCTAAAATACTGATGTTCGTTTTCTGTGACATGGTCTGTTTTGAGCCCATTTTAATGGATTGGCGCAAAGGTAATTAAATATTTAAGGCAGATAAATGCGCAGAATGTGCATTTATCATCTAAACTTTTTGCCGGCTATAATCGTTGTTGTTGTATGAAAAAGGAGATTTTAGCAACATCTGTCGTTTTAGGTTTAGCTGCTTTGGCTCTGCAAGCCAGGTGTAAACCCTTAGAAACTGTTAAATACGTAGAATTAAAAAAATATTTAGGTACCTGGTTTGAGATAGCGGCCTTCCCGCAGGTTTTTGAAAAGGACTGCAGCTGTACATCGGCAACTTATGGATTGGCCGAGGATGGTTCGCTGATCGTCAAGAACCGTTGCATTAAAGACGGTAGTCTAAAAGTGAAGGAAGGACGGGCTTTTGTGACCGATCATACCAACGCAAAACTTAATGTAGAATTCTTTTGGCCGTTCAGGAGTAAGTACTGGATCATTGACCTGGCCAAAGATTATAGTTACGCCGTAGTTGGTCATCCTGACCGTAACCATTTATGGATCCTGAGCCGCAGGCCAACGCTGGATGAACAAACCTATAATGAACTGGTGGTACGTGCCGCTGATAAAGGCTTTGATGTACGCAACCTGGTAAAAACAGAGCAGATAGCTGATGTATCAGGGATATAAATGGCTATTTGCATAAGACACTAAAAAAGTATGTCATCTCGAACGAGGTACGAGGAGAGATCTTCTGCACTATGTTTTATCATGCTGTAAAAGATTTCTCTCTCCGTTCGAAATGACAAACTGTTTATTTCAGCTTATGGTCGGTGTTATCACCGCATCATTGATAAGCTATTTATTATAGCTGAAAATGAGTGTAGGCAGTGGTGCAGTGATAACCCGACCACAGGCTAAATATTACCCCCTACACAATTTGAACCCCTCTTCTTGGAAACAATATTTTTTGCCTCGATGATAGGGTGGATTATTTTAGTATCTCCAGCAATTCAACCTCCCAAATAAGTATAACCGCTCCTGCAGGATAATCGGGTGTAGGTCTGTTGTATCCGAGCTTAGGAGGGAGAAATAATCTGTATTTGCTGCCTACGCTCATCAATTGTATGCCCTCTGCCAAGCCTGGAAGTAAATCACGAATTATTTGGTTGACCGGCGAATGACTATTGTTTGTTTCTTTAGATTCTCTACCCACCATAAAGGTCCTTTGGGAATTGAATTTCACGTTATCTGTTGCTAAAGGCTTTGGCCCTGTTCTCTGGCTTATTATTTCATACTGCAAACCACTGGCTGTGGTAATAACACCTGGTTTCTTTTTGTTTTCGGCTAAAAACTTCTCGGCTTCCTCTTTAGGAGTTAAGGCTGCGGGTGCAGGAGGAGGTTCAGAAATGACAGGTTGCTTATCTTTAACGGCGGGTGTAGATTTTATATTTTTAACTAAGTTATCCCCTTGCCTTACAACAACAATATCGTGTATATTAACAGCAAACGTTCCCGCTAACTGACCGTTCTTCCAGTAGCGCATCCCCATACTGCCATCAAGTTCTCCCAAACCGGTTACGTATACATCGTCACCGTCTACGGCTATATTATAAGAATCCGAAAAAAATCCTCCTCTGGTAAGCACTGTAGGCACGCCATTTTTCCAATATTTGATAAACCCATTTTCCCATCCGACCACACACACGTTCTTACCTGAAACAGCAATGGCAACGGCCATGGTGGCTTCATTCAAACTTGGGTCGGTTAAGAAAACGGTGCCTTTATCGCCACACCAATAAGCAACGCGATGCCCTCCAGGTCCGTAGTACCTGCCAGGGATATAAATATTATTGTTCACTATACGGATAGATGCCGGTTGTACGGGGAAAGGATCGTTAATTATTTTTACGGGCTCTCCATTTTTCCAATACTTAATGTAGCTTTTAGCCTGGGGGTCATGATCTCCACCGGCAATGTAAACATCTCCCGTTTTGTAATCAATGGCAACGGATGTAGCATATGATCGGTTAATAACAGTGAGCGGTACCGACTTTCCATTTTTCCAACACCTGGCCAGGTCACCAGGTGCGCCGTAGACACCCCGCTCATAACCAACTACATAAACATCGCCGTTCCTGTTGTCTACAGCCATGTCTTCAGCACTCCCCCTACTGCTCCCACTGGTAAGCTGTACTTCTGCGTTGTTTTTCCAATACACCGCCTGGCCGTTGTGTGAGCCTGCCGCATAAACATCATTACCAACTACAACCAGCGATGTAATTTCCGATTCGCTTTGCATATTGGCCAGCAATACCGCTACACCGTTTTTAAGATAGGTTGCAACTGCTGTTTTTCCATCTGGATATGAATATCCGGCCAGGTATATGTCCGCTCGGTTCTGCGGCGTTCCGGTTATGTTAGCAGGTTTCTTGTTACTACTGTTGTTGTGCTGCGCATTTGCGCTAAAAGATAAAAAGCTAATCAGACCGGCAAGCAGGAGCCGGCCATTTAGTGTAAGTAATTGCTTTTTCATAATTGGTTAAGGTTACGCGTACAGTTTCGTACAATTTATTATACGAATAGGATTATAATAAAGTTAGCGAACAGAATCTTAATTAAATCCAAAAATGAATTACCAAAATAAAAGCTCAGGCGCAAGGCCCTGACATTACAAACATCTCTTACTTGTTAAAGAAAGGGTTAAAGCAGCCATTATCCCCCGTTGCCTGCCCTTCATACTTGCGCCAGTTAAGAGTTGGGCAAGGGATAGCAATAAAGGAAATGAAAGACGGTAGAAAAAACGCATGTGAGGACACGGACGGTGGGAAGGTATTGGTTTGAATAAACCACAAAAAAAATGTCATTTCGAACGGAGAGAGAAATCTTTTGCGACATGTCTTATCATGCTGTAAAAGATTTCTCCTCGTACCTCGTTCGAAATGACAAACTGTTTATTCTTTCTCTAAAACCGGTAACCCAAAGTCAAAAAGGCGTTATCATTTGTCTTTTTGAAGTTGGCTGTCGGGTTTCCGTTGTTGATCAAGTAAGGCGAAAACGATTCGGAACCTGTAACATGCGCATAGGTAGCATCCACATAATATTGACCAAACCTTAAACCTATACCTCCGCTAACGGTTTTGACATCGCTGCTTACATCTGTGGCGCCTGTATTATTTTTAAACGGACTGCCTTGCTGGCTGTAACCACCGCGTAAATAAAACATATTGGTTACGCGTGCTTCCGCACCTACATGTAGGTTGATAGCCGATTTGTAGTTGGCTTTAATGGCATCGATATCGCCGGTATTATCATAACTGTCATTACTGCTGATATGGGTTGTTGAATAGTCGATATATTCCACATCGCCTGATATAAAACCATATTTGCCAATAAATACCGCGGCGCCGCCAGCCAGTTTAAGCGGGGTACGCATGTTGTAGTTTAGCCCGTAATCGCCAGATGAGTTTGGTTGATTAGTTTTGCCATTGATGGAGGTAGCCAGTCCTTCGGCATATATATCATTGATGCTGTAAAATGTAGGAGAGGTGAAAGTAAATCCTAAACGAACAGCTTCAACAGGCTTATAAATAACCCCCAGCTTAACATTAGCGCCCGAGCCCCTGGTAGATTGGTTTTGGGCATAGTTGGAACTAAAAGGAGTAGGGGTGCCGACTGTACCGCCGTTAGTGATAGAGGCTGTGCCATCTTCGATAAACTGGCGGGAATAATCATACCGTAGATCGGTTATGGCAACACCCAGGCCCAGGTACAGCTTATTGCTATAGTTGGCGCCAAAGGCAAAATCAAATTCCGACTGACCACCTATACGCGAAATTACTCCGGTTTGGTTTACCGGAACGGATACCGTACTTGCAAAATCAGGTCGTTGAGTTGTGCCAAAATTATCAATCAGTTTATCGCTATAAGCCCATTGAGCAAGCGCGTCATCGGGGTGGTTATTGGCGGTGCCAGCGTAATAATCAGATATGGAGTTTGATGCGTTTTTGCCGCTATATGCTATATTCTCATAAAAATTATTGGTGCGACTGTAGCCTGCACCATAATTGATACTTAGCCATCCTTTGGTTTTATCGCTTCCTTTTGGGGTATTGAGGCGCTGGTAAAATACAATGGCGGCATTGCTTAAATTACCGCTGTTTTTACTGGCGTTGCCGGTTTGCCCAAAATAAGTAGAGTTTACTTTTGACCCATTATATTCAGGTGTTATGCTGAATTCGGAGTGGGTGAAAAAGCCCAGGCCAGCCGGGTTACCACTGATGGAGCTCAGATCGCCGCCGATAGCGGTGCCCGCGTTTCCAATGGCTTTGATACGTGATGTAGAGCCATTTTGAAAGGTCGAAAAGCGGACTACATCCTGTGAGTATTGCGCAAAACTATCTTTGGTAATAGCTACTATAGCGATTACACTAAGTAAATATTTTATTTTCATCGATGTGATCGGTTTTTTTTGGATGATGGAGCGATCATGAGCAATTGTTCATTTTTTTATAAGTGGTTACTCATGATGGTTTCATGGTATTTCAGGATAATAAAATTTATGGTCTGGTTGGTCTGCCACCGCCACCACCACCGCCGCCACCCGAACTTCTGGAGGCTCCTCCCGAAGAATTATTGGAAGGCGCTGTAGAGGTACGATCAACCTGGGGTTGATACTGTGGTTGCTGTTGCGTAACCGGTCTGGAGTTATCAGCGTTTGTTTGTTGAGAACCTGGTCGTGATGGACGCGCATCGGTACGGGCCGGTCGCGAATAATTGTTGTTGGTACCCCGGCCGCCTGGTATATAACCTATGCCACCTTGTGTACGGCCTGGTGTTCCGTTGCCGGGTACATTGATTGGGCCACGACTGCCACCGCTGCCAAATGGAATGCCTGGGCCCCTGTTTGGACGAGGCCTGCCAGAGGTAAAGTAATTGCTGCCCCAATATCCTCCGGGATAACCGCCACCGTAGCCACCACCCCAATATCCACCGCCATAATAACCGCCGTATCCGCCGCCCCAGCCATATCCTAAGCCCCAGCCGCCGTAGCCCAATCCCCAGCCACCATAACCGTAGCCGTAAGGAGAGTAGCCATAGCCCCATGGGCCATAATTAAAGCCTAAGCTAAAGCCATTGTTGTAATATGGATCGCTATAGCCGTAGTACAAATTGTCGTAAAAACTAAAGGGAGAGAAATAGCTGAAACGGTTGATGCGTGATGCGTAATCATCGTAATAAAAATAATCGTCATCATCGTCAACATAAGCCTGACCTTGTGTCGCGTTTGGGTTATAATTGTCGGCCGCGGCGTAAGTTGGTTCGTCGCCGGCCTTTGCTTTTGAAAAGTAAACGTCATCGCTGGTATCTGTATTGGCAAGCTTGGTTGTGGAGCAGGAACTCAACGCCATGGCGCCGATCAGAAAAATTCCTATAGCAATGTTCCGTTTCATATGCAGGTATGTGAAAAGTTCGAGTTCAAATAACTTTTAAATTTATAAATTTGGCGCAATATACAATATTCGCACAAGTCAAATTATATATTCCAATCAATATGAGTAAAGGTGTTATTAGTAAAGACGAAGATTATTCGCAATGGTTTAATGACCTGGTAATAAAATCTGACATGGCCGAATATTCGCCGGTTAGAGGTTGCATGATCATTAAGCCGTACGGGTACTCGATATGGGAAAAAATACAAGCCGTACTGGATCAGATGTTTAAAGATACCGGGCATAGTAATGCCTATTTCCCGCTGCTGATACCCAAATCCTTCTTTTCAAAAGAAGCCAGCCACGTGGAAGGTTTTGCCAAGGAATGTGCTGTGGTGACTCACTATCGTTTAAAAAACGATGGCGATGGCAATATTATAGTTGATGAAGATGCTAAGCTGGAAGAAGAACTCATTATTCGCCCTACATCAGAAACCATTATATGGAATACGTATAAAGGCTGGATCCAATCATACCGCGACCTGCCTATCCTGGTAAACCAATGGGCCAACGTAATGCGCTGGGAAATGCGGACCCGTTTGTTTCTGCGTACCAGCGAGTTTTTATGGCAGGAGGGCCACACCGCCCATGCCACATCAGAAGAAGCGGTAGCCGAAACCGAGCAAATGCTGAACATATATGCCGATTTTGCCGAAAACTGGATGGCTTTGCCGGTAGTAAAAGGCCGTAAAACAGCCAACGAGCGTTTTGCCGGTGCCTTGGATACCTATTGCATTGAGGCTTTGATGCAGGACGGTAAAGCACTGCAGGCAGGTACATCACACTTTCTGGGCCAAAATTTTGCCAAGGCTTTTGATGTGAAATTTACGAATAAAGAGAACGTTCAGGATTTTGTTTGGGCAACCTCATGGGGTGTGTCAACCCGTTTGATCGGCGCGCTGATCATGGCCCACTCCGATGATGCAGGACTGGTATTGCCACCAAAACTGGCCCCAATCCAGGTAGTAGTTGTACCTATTTACAAACACGACGAAGAGCTGGACAATATTGCCGCTTACGTAGCCGGATTAACCAAAGAGCTGAAAGCAAAAGGAATCTCTGTAAAATTTGATAAACGCGATACCCACCGCCCTGGAGCCAAATTTGCCGAGTACGAACTGAAAGGTGTGCCATTGCGCGTAGCCATCGGCAGCCGCGATATGACAAACGGCACTGTGGAACTGGCTCGTCGTGATACCAAAACCAAGGAAACCGTGAACCAGGAAGGCCTGGCACAGCATATTGAAGGTTTGCTGGAAGAGATCCAAAATAACATCTACAAAAAAGCCTTCGATTTTCGTGCCGAAAACACCACCGAGGTTGATACCTACGACGAGTTTAAACGTATGCTGGATGAAGAGCCAGGTTTCCTGAGCGCGCACTGGGATGGTACACCAGAAACCGAACAAAAGATAAAAGAGGAAACTAAGGCGACAATCCGTTGCATACCTTTGGATAACAAACAGGAAGAAGGTAAATGTATTTTTACAGGAGCCCCTTCTAAACAAAGAGTATTATTTGCTCGCGCTTATTAGGATTGACTTAGATGCATTTTGAAGGACATAATTATTATATAATTCGGCTCGATTTTAAATTTTATCAGTTATATATTATATGGATTGGTAATGAGGTAGATGGGGTTTTAGTTGATGATGATCTTAAAATAATTGCATTTAAAAGAGAAGCCGGCTTATTGCAATATTGGAACGACCATATAAAAGGATCAAATACAGAAGTAACTGATTACAATATATACAAAATACAGCAATGGATAATTAATCCTTATCCTCAATTTGACTATAATGAGTTTTTGAATTTATGGAACCTGTTTACGGATATCTCAGAATCAACAAAACTTCCATTTATGGGCGATGTAAAGGATGATATTCGTGACTCGGTGTATGACAAGTTATTTAACGCAAGTAATGGTTATTGGGCAAATGAACCCAATCCAGTTTTTGACGACGCTGAAATTGATATATTAAATAAGGTGATGCAAAATGGTCTTGATCTTCTGTTGAATAATATTTCAATTATAGAAAATGAAATAATCCTTCCCTAAAGGATAATAACACAAACAGGCTTCCTTTTAGGGAAGGAGGCTAATCAAAAATTCCCCCTTTAGGGGGTTAGGGGGCCTATGAAATTCGCAACAAAAGCTATACACGCAGGGCAGGAGCCCGATCCAACAACCGGCGCTATCATGACGCCGATATACCAGACATCAACCTACTGGCAAAAATCGCCTGGTGATAATAAGGGTTACGAGTACTCGCGTGGTACCAACCCAACCCGTAAGGCCCTGGAGGATTGTCTGGCAGCATTGGAGAACGCCAAATTCGGCCTCGCATTTTCAAGCGGTATGGGCGCTACCGATGCGGTGATGAAACTATTGGCACCTGGTGATGAAGTGATCACCGGGAACGATCTTTATGGTGGCTCATACCGGATATTTACCAAGATATACGCTAACTACGGCATCAAGTTCCATTTTCTGGATTTGTCGAACCCCGAAATCATCCGCGAGTATACCAACGATAAAACCAAGCTCATCTGGATAGAAACGCCTACCAATCCCACCATGCAAATTGTGGATATTGAGGCGATAGGCAAAATAGCTAAAGAGAAAAGTCTGCTTTTTGTGGTGGATAATACTTTTGCCTCGCCATATCTGCAAAACCCTATTGATCTGGGCGCCGATGTGGTGATGCACTCGGTAACCAAATACATCGGCGGTCACTCTGATGTGGTAATGGGCGCCCTGATGCTGAACGACGAGGACCTGTACAAAAGACTGTGGTTCATTTATAACGCCTGTGGCGCTACCCCGGGCCCGATGGATAGCTTCCTGGTGCTGCGTGGTATCAAAACGTTGCACCTGCGCATGAAAGCTCATTGCGAGAATGGCCGCCAGATAGCGGAATTCCTGAAAACGCATCCCAAGGTTGAGAAGATCTATTGGCCAGGCTTTACCGATCATCCTAATCACCAAATCGCTAAAAAGCAAATGCTTGATTTTGGCGGTATGATCAGTATCGTATTGAAAGGTGCCGATCTGCAGGAAACTTTCCGCATAGCATCTTCATTTAAAGTGTTTTCGCTGGCCGAATCGTTGGGAGGTGTAGAATCACTGATCAATCACCCCGTAAGCATGACCCACGGATCGATCCCCAAAACCGAGCGCGAAAAAGCCGGTGTAGTTGACAACCTGCTGCGCCTGAGCGTAGGAGTAGAGGATATTGAAGACCTGCTGGAGGATCTGAAACAAGCACTTTCTTAGAAGAGAATCAAGAGATAAGAATCAAGAATTAAGATTTAGCTGCAACGTTTTTCTTGACTCTTGATTCTTGTCTCTTGACTCTATCATAATCAATGATCGAAAACGTAAAAGCCTTCCTCGACGCTAAAGTAGCCCAGTATAACCAGCCCGGTTTTATTGTGAACGATCCGATTTCCATCCCGCATATGTTTACCCGTAAGCAGGACATCGAGATCATGGGCTTTTGGGCCGCTACTTTATCCTGGGGGCAGCGTGTTACCATCATCAAAAAATGCAAGGAGCTCATCACCCTCATGGATGGCGCTCCGTATGATTTTATCATGAACCATGAAGAAGTTGACCTGAAAAAACTGCTCAGCTTTAAGCATCGTACGTTTAACGATATTGATACCTTATATTTTATTGCCTTTTTCAGGCAGCATTATGAGCGGTTTGAATCACTGGAAGATGCGTTTATACCACCCAGTTCCCTTAAGTGGGAACAAACTAATCAAACGGCTGGCTCACCAGAAAGCCTCGGTGTTGAGGCTGCGCTTAATTATTTTCGCTCCTATTTCTTCTCGCCGCCCGATTATCCGCACCGTACCAAAAAGCATGTATCATCGCCTTCCCAAAAATCTACCTGCAAGCGGTTGAACATGTTTTTACGCTGGATGGTGCGTCAGGACAATTGCGGAGTTGATTTTGGTATCTGGAACCGGATTAGCCCTGCTGATCTGATCTGTCCGCTTGATCTGCACGTGGACAGGGTGGCGCGTAAACTGCTCCTCATCACCCGTAAACAAACCGACTGGCAAACCGCCCTCGAACTCACCGCCCGCCTGCGCGAGTTTGACCCATCAGACCCCGTGAAATATGATTTCGCTCTCTTCGGATTAGGGATCGAAGAACGTTGGGGTGTGCAGTTTTAACCTCACCCAACCTAAGTCATCCTGAACTTGTTTCAGGATCCCACAAGACAGCATGCCGGCGCAGACTCACCCCGGCGTCGCTGCGCTCGCCGACCCTCTCTTCGGCTTCGCCGGAAAGAGGGTGAAGAATTTGTTTTTTTATTCCATCACATCTGAACTTTTTCCCTCCCTCTTTCCGGCGAAGCCGAAGAGAGGGTGACCAAGCGTAGCGACGGTCGGGTGAGTCGACTCTTGAACTTTTTCAAATTTCTTCTCTTTGGCTTTGTCGTTAAGAGTGTGCCCAAACGCGCGTCATTGCGAGCGTAGCGTGGCAATCCCTAACTGTACAGAGCCGCTATGCTAATCGGGGATTGCCACGTCGTTCCTCCTCGCAATGACGCGTAGAGAAAAGAATTTCCTCTTTCCGCCGCAGGCGAAGAGAGGGTGGTCCAGCATAACGCGGACCGGGTGAGTCGACCCCGATTTTTCAAAAATTTCCTTCTTAGAACATCCTATCAAAATGATAAAACCTATCAAAATGATAGGTTTATAAACCACTATGAAAATGATGATTGTTTAGTTATATATCTGTAATATACAGTTTTATCTAAGTATAATACCTCCCGGCACGCATTTTGGCTATGGGAAAACATCAATCAAATTAATGTATGATGGTATTGTTTTCTGTAGCTGCCAGCCAAAAAATAAAACAAATGGCAAAAATCTCCCGGGCAGTCTTTTTTCCATCGTACCAACCCCTATTTTTTATCTCATTAAATGAATTCGCACGTTAAGCAACTCTCTTTCGCGGGTCTGATAGTTACCCTCGGTATCATTTTTGGCGATATCGGTACCTCGCCGCTGTATGTTTTTCAAACCTTACTGGTGGAGGGCGGCAAGGTGGACATGGCGCTGGTACTAGGCTCCATATCCTGTATCTTCTGGACACTCACCCTGCAAACCACTTTTAAATATATCGTGATCACCCTGCAGGCCGATAACAAAGGCGAGGGCGGTATATTTTCCCTGTATGCCCTGGTAAGGCGCTATGGCAAATGGCTGGCTATCCCGGCCATTGTAGGCGCAGGTACTTTGCTGGCCGACGGTATCATTACCCCGCCCATTTCGGTAACATCAGCCATTGAAGGCCTTAACCTGGTACCCGCGTTTTCCAGCGTTATTGTACCGGGTAATAATCTTATCCTCATCATCGTCATCAGTATCATCATTCTGCTGTTCTTTTTTCAACAGTTTGGTACCAAGGTGGTGGGTTCGGCATTTGGCCCCATTATGCTGTTGTGGTTTGTGATGCTGGGTATTTTGGGTACCATGCAGGTAATCCACCATCCATCTATATTTAAAGCTTTAAACCCCTATTACGGCGCACGCTTACTGATGGATCATCCCAAAGGTTTCTGGCTGTTAGGTGCGGTATTTTTGTGTACCACCGGTGCCGAAGCCTTATACTCCGACCTGGGCCATTGCGGCCGCAAAAACATACAGGTAAGCTGGATTTTTGTAAAAACCACCCTGGTTTTAAACTATCTGGGGCAAGGCGCCTGGGTGTTGGCACAAGCGCCAACTAAAGATTTTACCGGTGTTAACCCTTTCTTTGAGATCGTACCACACCAGTTTTTGATCCCCGGCGTAGCGCTGGCTACCATGGCTACCATTATTGCCAGTCAGGCCCTCATCAGCGGATCGTTCACCTTGATCAGCGAGGCGGTAAGCATGAATTTCTGGCCCCGTATCACCATTAAATACCCATCCAACATACGCGGACAGATCTATATTCCCAGCATCAACTGGATCCTGTGCGTTGGTTGTATCCTGGTGTCGCTGTACTTTAAAACATCAGCCGCCATGACAGCCGCCTATGGTTTCAGTATCACCATAGCCATGCTCAGTACCACCATTTTAATGTATTACTTTATGCGCTATGTAAAACACTGGCCGGTATGGATAGTTACGATGATCTTATGCGTGTTTTTAACGGTAGAGTTTTCGTTTTTTGTAGCCAACGCGGTGAAAATTATACACCGGTTGTTTTTTGTAGGCTTTGAAATTGGTTTGATATTTACCATGTACATTTGGTTTAAGGCCCGTAAGATCAATAACCGTTTCCTGAACTTTATCGACATCAAGGAGCAATTGCCATTACTGAACGCCCTGAGCGCCGATACTACGGTAAACAAATACGCCACTCACCTCATTTATTTGACAAAAGCCAACAACGGCAAACAGATAGAGGAAAAGATCATTTACTCCATCATGAGTCGCCGGCCTAAACGTGCCGATACCTACTGGTTTGTACATATTGAACGTACCGACGAGCCTTATACCATGGAATACAGCGTTGACCAGATAGAGCCAGGTAAGGTGATCCGTATCGAGTTCCGCTTAGGTTTCCGGATCCAGCCGAGGGTAAATGTATTGTTCAGGAATGTGGTGGAGGATATGGTGAAACGCAAGGAAATTGACATCACCAGCCAGTACGAATCATTGAACAGGTACAAAATAGCCGCCGATTTCAGGTTTGTGATCATGGAGAAATTCCTGTCGTACAATAACCTGTTCAACACGTCGGAAGCGTTTATCCTCAATAGTTATTTCGCCATTAAAAAACTGGCCCAGTCAGAAGCCAAAGCTTTCGGCCTGGATACCAGCGAAACCCGTATAGAAAAAATACCGCTGGTTGTAAAACCTGTAAGTAACGTACACCTTAAAAGGATCGAACCCGTTACCTATGGTAATGGTGTTCTGGAAGTGAACTGATACGCATCTTGCTTATAGGATGCCGAAATAAGTTCGGCATGACGGGAGTGGTATGGAAGCTGTCATCCTGAACTTGTTTCAGGATCTCTCAGGACGGGTTAATCATCATGTTGTACACCTTGCCCGTGGGATGCCGAAATAAATTCGGCATGACTTGAGGGAGAAGGCTCACCATCCGTTGCAGCAAGCGGCCCGCTCGTGGTAGCGGAGATAAAAAGAGTGGGGGCGATTGCCCGCCCCCATTCTTTTTAATTAGCTATTGCAAAAGGCAACACCTCCATCTGAATAGCAAATGTTCGAAGCCGGGTCACAAACTCCGCCGCTTTGATAGGTGGTGCCATCATTGCATGTGTAAGTGATTATTGGCCACTTACCACCAACAATTTCTTTCATTTCCTCTCTGCTTAGTTTTTTAGAATTTTCCATTTAGTACCTTTTTTAATAAAACCCAGAAAACGCCCTGAACGGCGGCATGTATTACCAAAGTGCATGCTCCTTTACTTATGGCCAAAGTTTTTTTGATCAGGATGATAAATAACAGGAGTGCAGGAAAAGAAAAAATTCAAAAAATAATAAGGGAGTTATTGTATTTAATTAATCGTAATCGTTAATCAATTAAATACCTTAAATCATACGTAATGTTCAGACATAAAAATATCGAAATTTTTCTTAAACCAGATGGTTTTTACAAAGAATTTAAGCAGAAATGAGCAAATATAAACCTGAAATGTAGTAGGACAGGATGGCTTAATTATCATACTAAAAGGTAAAAGCCGGGGATTGTGCGATTCCTTCCCTCGGGAAGGGGAAGAAAGGGTTTTCCATTGGCTGATTTTTGTTATGATCGCCCCTTGTGGTAATATGCACTTTTAAATTATAGAATTTCCATCGGGTGGGAGACTTGTGATAGCGCGAGAAAGGGGTTGAGTGATAGGAGGAATTTTAAGCAGCCATTTTGTCTAATCAAGTTAATTTTTAAAAGTAGTATTACAATAAGGATGTGTTAACTGGCCATTATCTATAGTACCTTTTCCTCCATCCTGTTTTCTATCAATATGATCAATTGATGTTGAATTTTGATGAATAAAACCCTTGCAGATTTTGCATCTAATCGGATGCTCAAAAGCTTCTTTTAAAAATACACCTGATTTACTATCTGTAGAAAACTCCTTCCTGTTTTCGTATTCTAATTCAATTTCCTTAGCATTTAAATACGCATATTCCTTTGATTCATTTAGCTTTTCTATAATTTGTTCTGGATCAAAACCACCGATTAATAAGTCAATTATAAGTCGAAAAAGCTGTTTTAATTGTCTATAACCTTTTAAAGCGCTTCCATATTTAATTGTAGTTTGATTTATAAAAATCTTATACTTAATTAAAAAAGCTTCAAAAGAAGCTCTTATCTTGATGAAATTATTAAAAAAATTCTCTTTGTCAAAGTCTTTCATCATCTCTATTATTGCTAAGAAAGATGTGATTTGATAGCGTCCCGTATTGCTGTAAAAATATACTGCAGGATGTAAACCTAATGAAGACGCATGACTACTTGATATACGAAACATCATTTTTCGTGTTCTCTTTAACAGTTCAATTGTTTTTTCACCGTCGATATCATCTATAATTTCGGTTTCTGCTCCGTTTTCTTTCTTCACGAATATTGGGTCCTGTGCTTTAGTTCGATTCTTATTTTCTATGTAATTAGCTAAATTAACCACATCAAATATCAATGATAATGTTTCTGCGGAGTATCCCTTTCCTGCTAACGGGATATCTAGTGTCTTAATCGGAGTCTCCAAATTTGGCGTGAATAATAGAATGTTTAGTTCTTTAGATAATTCTTCAATAGAGTTTTTTTGGGTCTCTTCGAATTTAGACCAATACTTATGACCTGTTCCTGATCTAACAATTGCTCTTGCAGCAATTGCATTTGGCTTATTTCTCGATTTTAATAGTGTCCTTTCGGTGTCGTTTATAGGGGCCGCTGCTTCATTTATTTTAAAAAATGAACTTTCAGCTTGCAATGCATTCCCTCTTACCCATTGTAGTTGTAATGATAAAAAAGCAAGCCTTTGCGCCCTTGCTAACATTATAGAATCTGAGGAATCTGGATGGGTAACCGCATATTGATAATCTTTATAAGAACCAACTTTCTTTTTGACTAATTTTCTGGTTTTGTCAGCAATTATATTTTGGCCGAGTGATACATTGTGACCAAAAAAGGCGCGTGAAATTATTCCATCTCCGTAGTCATCTAAAACCCATGATATTAAAGCACTTAATCTGTGTGCACCATCGATCACAAAATTTTTACTTCCTGAGTTCCACAAAATAATAGATGGTATTAAATTATCATCCAGAAAACTTAAAATGAAATCACATATTTTGTCAGGTGTCCATTCATTTGTTTCTCTTTGAAAATCAGGTTTTCTCAAAAGTGTAAGAAAAAACTTGCCCTGCTCCAGCTCTGATATTGCAATAGTGTTTAAGGTAGGAGCAGAAATTTGACTGTCTTTTATTACTTCAAAATCTTCTCTTTGAATTAAGGCATCAAGATTAACTTTCATGTGTATTAAGGTTTATAGATATCGTAATTATACCCAAAATTTCAATGGAAAAAGAATAAAATTGACCGTAGGCCTCCTTCGCCACTAATGTACAGCCGCAAGTGAGGTGTTTGCGGTTGAGTGCGTTTAAAAAAATAAATCAATAATTAATCTATGCCTCCTCCTTAAAATACACCTTGTAATAGTTCATAGCTCTACCATCGTCAAAGCCTTTTTCAATGAGCTCTTTGTCGCCGTGAATGTAGATGTGGAAGTTTTTATCAAGCTTGAGTACGCTTTTATAAACCCGGGCCTGTTTTTTTACGGCATTGTCTGATATCACAAAGTTATCGGCAATGGGGCTGTCGAACTCCTGCTCGTACTGGTTTTTGAAGTTCTTGAACGATTCAATGGCCTCCGGGTTGCCGATCACTTCGTTCGAGAATTCATCCATATTAAACTCATCCTTCTCCTTAAAATACTTCATGGAGCGGTTCAGCAGATCGATCTTGTCGGCCTTGCTCATTTCAAACTGATCGTCGAGCTTTTCGGTTACGAAGTTTTTGTAAATACCCAGGGTATTATTGGTTTGGTTAAAGCTGTCGTTACGGATGCGGAGCTGTAGAAAATTGTCTTTCCAGTACACAGCGGTTTCCTGTCCGTTATTGGTTTTATCTATTACCACCACTTTGTAACCGTTCTCCTTTTCGATATTAAAGATGAGCACACCTTTATCCAGTTTATTGATGTTGATGGCGTCCTGTTCATAATCAACCTGGAAACCACCTTTATCCGGGTAAACTTTTAAATAGGTTTCCTTGTTTTCCGATTTAAAAATGCCGATGGCATCCAGCGGATTGCCCTCAATTTGTACATCGTTAAAGTACACCACATACAGTTCGCCGCCTTTAATGTTGGGATGCGTGGTAGTTTTGTACAGGTGCTTGGCTATTTGTTCCGATGCTTCGTGAAATTTCTCTTTATCCTCAAATGCCTGTGTGGCAAAGTGATGGATCTCGTTCAAAGCCAGGTTGCCGCTGCTGTGCATGAGGTGATATACCTCGTTAGCTTTTTCAAATGGCTTTAAAAAATACTGCATCAGCAGGTTGGGGATAATATCGTCCTTCAGTTCCAGGGGTTGGTCAGACAGGGCGTACATTTCTTCCTGCGACTGGTTGCCTACATGATGAACCGAAATAGTATCGAGCGAAGCTTCAAAAAAAGTTACCATAATGGCTGCGAAGGTAGGGCTTTTGTGTTATAGTCCATAGTCGATGGTCCATAGACCATGGTAAAAAATATGCCAGAAATAGCTATGGACCATAGACCGTCCCACCATCGACTATGGACTTCTTCAACCCTTCTCATTTGCTCCTTTGCCCGAATTTTCGTACCTTTATATCAACAACAGCCCGGGTGTCTTTTATTAGACATCCGGGCTGTTTTATTAAGGATAAAAGCAAGCCAAAAAACGGCTGTTTTTTAGTTAGTTATTTGATTATCAATAAATTAATACTTTTTAAAGTTTTAAAAACACGTTAAAACCATGATGAAATTTGTTAAAAAGTGTTAAAATCGATGTTTTTGGAGTGATTTTGAGTCGTTTTTGCCTCGTTTTTGAGCAGAAAAGTGTTAAAATTTAAGGTTTAAAAAGTTTTAGAGCCATCCAAAAGTAAAAGCTCGGGCTAACAATCCAGCTAACAAGGAGGAGGAAAGTAATTTGTATTACTTTTGTGCCTTGAGTCCATAGACCTCAAAACATGACCGCTATGGACCATCGACTATTGACCATGGACAACTTACAACACGCGCAACAGGAAACCATAGTAGCCCTGGCTACACCAAATGGGATAGGAGCGATCGCGGTGATCCGCCTTTCGGGTCTGGACGCTATCAACATAGCCAACAGCGTATGGAAAGGTAAGGATCTGACCAAACAAGCTTCACACACTATCCATTTCGGCCATATTATGGATGGCGACCTGATGCTGGACGAGGTGCTGGTATCCCTGTTCGTAGCCCCCAGATCCTACACCCGCGAAAACGTGGTGGAAATAAGCTGCCATGCTTCGGGATATATTATTGAGAGTATCATTAAACTATTCATCAAAAAGGGCGCGCGAAGCGCCAAACCCGGCGAATTTACGCTAAGGGCATTCCTGAATGGCCAATTGGACCTGTCGCAAGCCGAGGCCGTAGCCGATCTGATCGCCTCCAATTCCAAGGCCTCGCAACAGGTAGCCTTACAGCAATTGCGGGGCGGTTTTAGCAACCAACTGCAAACCCTGCGTGAGCAACTGGTAAACTTTGCCTCGCTCATTGAGTTGGAACTGGATTTTGCCGAAGAGGACGTAGAGTTTGCTAACCGCGACCAGCTTAAACAACTGATTGTTGATATTACCCGTATTATAGGCCGGCTGATACAGTCGTTTGAGTTGGGAAATGCGATAAAACAGGGAGTTAACACCGTGATAGCCGGTCGGCCCAACGCAGGTAAATCAACCCTGCTCAATGCCTTGCTAAATGAGGAAAGAGCCATTGTGAGCCACATACCAGGCACCACCCGCGATACCATTGAAGAGGTATTGAATATACAGGGCATCAATTTTAGGCTGATAGATACCGCCGGGATACGCGAAGCTACGGATGCTATTGAGCAAATAGGGGTACAGCGCACCATGGAAAAGATAAGCCAGAGCGCCCTGCTCATTTATGTTTTTGACTCGGAGCAGATAAGCCCGGAAGAGCTAAAAAGCGATCTGGAAAGCCTGCAATCCCCTGGTATAGCCATGTTGCTGGTGGCCAATAAGATGGACCTGCTACAACAGGACAAAAAACGGGAAAGCATCCAGGAGTTTTTCCGTACCTCCGGTCTTCCGGATCTGCAGACCATTTTTATCTCGGCCAAAGAAAAACTGCATATAGACGACCTGAAAAATAAGATCTACGGCACAGCCATTAAAGATCAGCTCAGCGGCGATGAAACATTGGTAACCAACATACGCCACCTGGAGGCCCTGCAAAAAACCGAAGAAGCCCTGGTCAGGGTATTAGGCGGAATTGATGGCAGCATCACCTCAGATTTCCTGTCGATGGATATTAAACAGGCCCTGCACTACCTCGGCGAAATAACCGGGGCCGTTACTACAGACGATCTGCTGGAAAATATATTCAGCAAGTTCTGTATTGGTAAGTAGTTAAGTTAAATAATTGATTTTCAGATACTTATAAAAGTGTTACAGAAAGTCAAAATCTTATTTTCTATTTTATAAATAGCATATTTTCAGACAGTTGTAAATAAGACCAATTGGTATATTTTTATATTTTGTTACCAATAGCATTTTATTTGGGTACTTATTTGTTACTCAAAGTACAGATTGTTTCTCGTCTTTTAATCCCAGTAAAATCATTGTAACTATTGGTGACTATTTAATACTAAACAGCACTAAAGAACACAAAACACCACAAAATATAGGGGAAATAACAACGGATGTCCAACACATAATTTTCATATGTTAAATGTTCAATTCTGATTAGATTTTGAAAATTAATATATGAGTTCAAATTTCACGATCCAATGAAAATGTGTGCATTGTAAACAAACATTCGATGCCAAAACTACTGTAACTCGATTTTGTTGCAAGCTGTGTACCGGGGCTTTGACTATTGCCTTACCCGTAATTAAGATTTTTTGTCTTTTACCCTTTTAATAAGTCAAAGTAAAAGGCAGTTAATCTCCATCCAACGCTCAAATTTTAATTATAAGTATAAGTACGCATATTTTATAATAAGTATTTATACTCTTCCCATACCTTGCGTAATCCCCTTATTTTGAGTGTAATAACAGATACTAAATGCTGTGAGAAACTGATAATAATATCCCTGTTGACCGGTAATCTGCTGATATGAATAATATCATAGCAACATCAAATGATAGATATCTTTTTTAATAACCTATAAAAAAACAACGCCATGTATCAACAACTTCATTTTGATTTTAGCCACTTAGAAGATCCGGCTACTCACGTCTTATTTTTAAAAGTAAGGGGGCAAAAGATTCCTCTTAACGCGCACACGCCAGAAACCTTGAAAACTGCCCGGCAAACAAACAAGGCTGCAGCAGTTTTATTAAATCATCACCCCAAGGCTTTAACCCATTTTGTTGATGTGCCCCAGGAGCTTATTCAAAAAAATAGCCTCACGAGGATATTCGTAGTGGGAGATGCAGACGAAAGTGATCCTAATAATTACCTGGGGGCGCTTTATCATATATCTTATATGACTCATATTGATGACTACAAGAAATACTTTATTAAACTAAAAAAGAAAATTGGTTCTGTAAAACCAAGACTTTATCATTCATACAAACTTACAGCTACAGCTAACAACGATCCATGGGACATTCTAGTCGACGAACACTCGCTGGTAGGCCCTCAGGACATTGCCATATATATTGCGGGACAACATCCCATGGTGATGAGTAATAAACCGCAAACTCATTTGGTTATGCAAAATGAGCATATCTATCCGGTAAATATTAATACCCCTGATAGCGCTAGGCAATGTATCAATGTAGATGATCTTGCGCAGGCGATAAAGGGCCAGGGAAAGCCAACTCCAACTTCGGGCTTCGCCGTAGTAAAAGAATCTGTTGATGGAAATAACAATCCCTTGTATTATGAATTTCCTGTTGGACCACGTAGTGCAGGAGATAAGGTTTTAATATATGATCTTACAGATATTACCAACAGTGCCATGGCTCCGGCAGTTGCATTGCCTGTACAAACATCCAGAAACGATAGTCAGTTCCAAAACCAAACCTGGTCAGTAAATCAGGGAGAGGCATCATCTGATGTAGCCAATCAAAATGTTTCCCAGCAGGTCAGTAAATTTTCATTTTCAAGAACAAAGACAAGTACTTCGTCATCGCAGTGGGCGGTATCGCCCAACACATCAACGCATGGAGTAACGGTTGATCAGGGCTCTATCAAATTTGATCCTACATATAACACATTTTCTGTTGATGCCTATAATAATTTTATGCGGATAGTAGGCGCATATGTTGAGTTTTTTCCGGATGCAGAAATGAGTAAGCCGCCGCTTTACAACCCGATGAATCCTGATATGTTGGACCAGTTTCAAACAGAAACTAAAACGTACATATCAATGATCAGCAGTGTTAATACCATTATGGGTATACCAATGCCTACTGATCCAACTAATTTACAGGTAAAATGGCCCGGTGAGGCACAGGCCGCCAGGCTGATGTTTGCCGGGGCGGGTACCTGGAATTATAATAAACACATTGTATGGCCGGGCTTTATTGAAACGGGGATATTTTCATTTGGTATACCTTTTTTTATGA
This sequence comes from Mucilaginibacter sp. BGA-UO-ETr-C110, assembly GCF_059567985.1. NCBI lineage: Bacteria > Pseudomonadati > Bacteroidota > Sphingobacteriia > Sphingobacteriales > Sphingobacteriaceae > Mucilaginibacter > Mucilaginibacter sp. BGA-UO-ETr-C110. The sequence continues at coordinate 3,165,617 of NZ_JCAQPB010000002.1, read as the reverse complement.
TGGTTGCCACATCGGCAATTACCGATACATCCTGGTATAAGGAGTTTGTGAATGATACTGATAATATCATGGCTGCAGTGGGTGTAGGCTCAGGCGTTGGCGGTGCCGCATTAGCTGTTGACATATCTGAAATACAGGGGCTTAAAGCTTCATTATTTACGTTTGGAGATATGATAGCGGGTATTTTGGTACAAAAGGGCATGGCAGCCGTTACCAAAAGACTGATGGCTATTATAGAAGCTTCGCAAATAGCAGAGGCAGCACCGTTTGTTGGCTGGGCACTACGGGCTTTAAGCGTAGCGCTTAATGTTGCCGAAATGGCCGTTTCATTAGGGGAAGTACTGTCATCACCGGCTGTAATAAACGTTGATATTAAACGGCAAATGGGATTATCCTTTACCCTGCATCCAGATCCTGCGCATGGTGAAGCCGGACACCCGGAAACAGCCATATGGCCTGCGGTTGCTGATCATTACCGTATTATGGTGAACTATAAAAACGGCACTGGTTTTGAAGCAAAAGGGCAAGTTCCTTTAACCCCGTCAGGCGGATCTTCCAACACACCCATTACTGTTGACTTTACCGTGCCATGGGGCGGAAATATGCAGATCATAGCAGCTGTATACTCTCAAAGTGGCTGGTTGTGCGGCAAATATCAAAGCGATTGGTTGGATGCCGTGCCGGATACCGGACAATCAGGCAAAACCGTAAGTGGTAATATTACAGAGGTACTGGTACCGCTCACCATAGATACGCAATATAATTTTATGCAAAAAATTGCCTACAATGACACACAAAATCATTACTGGTGGGGCAAAACTGACGGGGCAACCGCACCAATCGAAACGGTAAGTAGTTTGAATCCTGGTAACGTAGGTAATAACCTTGCCCAGCTTTCAGGAATAACTATTAACGAAAGTGCCTTTATTATTGGTTATACCTGGCAGGCTTCCGGAGAAAACATCCCACTGGAATCAGGAGGTACTCCCGACTCGGGACAAATGTTTGTATTCCAGAATCTTTCGGTACTTAGCGATCCGCAAAGCAGGTATAAGTTTCCCAAATTTGGATTTAAAACCAAACCAGGGTTGGCATATGACATATATGGCGGCAACTCTACATCTGTTGGACCGCTGAATTTTGCCATCGATACCCGGAACGCGTCAACAGGATATTTGCGGTTGGTTGACCTCATGGACGGCTCATCTACCTTTAACCTGGATAGTGGCCTGAGTTACGGAACATTTACGCTTGGCGATATTGATGCTGTAGCAGTGCACCCTAACGGTTATATTATAGCTGCAAACTGGGCAAGCAGCCGCATGCAGATTCTTCGTTTGCCTGAAGAAGCCGTTCTTGATGCTTCGGCCCCGGCAGCAGCGCTGGTTGCAGGTAAGGGGGTTGAGCAGGGGTTATTAATGGGCCCTATAGCACTGGCTATCTCCCCGGATGGAAAAATTTATGTTCTTGAATCGCTGAACAACCGTGTGCAAGCCTTCGATATTATGGGTAATCCAGCGCCAAGCTTTACGGGGGCCGATTTGTTTACAGTACCGGATGGTGCAACATTAGCGCCCCAATTAGATCAAAAAATTGTTCCTGATGAGCTGATTAATGCATTCCTGAATGATAAGGTAACTGATTTATTCGACATCGATCCAACATTAACTGATGAGCTTAATAAAGGCATCATGACAATGAATATAATCGATGCGTTTTCTGATAACATGGTTTACCTGGCCTACGTGAATGAAAACGGGGTAATTTTACCTGATCCAAAACAGACCTCTTACATCACAGTAATTAATGCAGGCAGTAATTGGACTATTACCGATCCGAGCCGTAACTATGTATATGTGCTTACCTTAACTGGCCAGGGTATACTTGTTCAGGATCAGTTTACCTCTACCGAGATCATTATTCTGCAGCAGGGCGTGTCATGGCAGTTAAAGGATCTGGCTGGCGGTAATTCATATTTATTGACACTGGATGGTGATACCATAGATGTTGCCCAATATTTGTCATACTTCCCTGTAAATCCAAAGAATGAGCAACTTAATTATTGTGATCTGGCCATCGAGAGCAAGGGCTATGTATATGTATTGGCATACACAGGCGATCCAAAAATAGGTACCGTACCCAACACGGCTTATGTACTGGATGTGTATACCCCTCAAGGCGAGCATTTATTCAGAACTCCCGATTCAAGCCTTACCCCGGCCGCTGATATGGAATATATTGCTGCAGGAAGGATAACAGTTGATTTATGGCGTAATCTTTTTTCACTCAACTATGAAAAATTATCAGGCCCGTCAGGGCGTACAGAACCGTCTGTTAGCCAGTGGACACCAACACCCCCGCTTTTTGATATTGATGCAAGCAGTGCCAATGTGGCCATGTTTGATAACTCTGACATGACTCAGATAACGCAAGTATTTGCTGATGCGGGTATCACCTTATCATCATCCGCTACTTGTAAGGTGTTGCAGACAGGTGAGCATTGGAGAATAAATGATCCGGGTGTATTGAAAAATTATGACGCAGTCACCTGCATAGCGAAAATAGAGATCTATAACGCGCTGGTGTAAACCCGGATTGTTCACTTATCAAATTAAATATCATGGAAAAAAATAATACAGGAAACAACCTGAGTACAGGTCGTTTTCAACAGGCGGTTGACCTGCTGGGCATATCACCGGATAAAATTAACACGGGCAGGCTGCAAACCTCAGCTTTTACAAAATTGGTTACTGACGATTCGGATACTTCTATTATCAGACCGGTTAAGGTAAAGTTTGACAACATTGCCCAACGGGATAGCTTTTTGTCTTTTGCCAATTACAGCAATGATAATTTCCCCATGGAGGTAACAACCTTTAGCGCCAATGATGTAGTGGTAACCGCGCAGAACCCCCTGATAATAAACCCTTCAGGTACCGATCCGGTGGTTGTTAATATTGGCACCCTTACCATGGAGCCGGGAGGACAGGTAGAATGCCTTACCAGTGTAATTATGAACGTGACAACTTTTATAAAGCAATAACCAGTTAATTATTAAAAACTTAAAAAATAAATTTATGGCAAGCTTAGTTAATTTTCAAAAAGACGTTGAAGTACTCGTAGCTATGGGCGTAAAAAGTGCCGCAAAGCGCACCGGATCATACAACACTGGAGATACTCCGGGTGGGCTTATATTATCTGCCGATCCTAAAAAGTCGCATATCCCACCAAATTTTATTACGGTAGGTGATGTTGATACCCTGAAGGATATCTGTGGCATTCATAATAGTTTGTATAGCCAGGGAACGCTTAAAGACACGCGTAGCATTCCTCCCGTACGGAATGAAATAAGTGAGGCTATTACCAATCCGCAGCACCCATACGTTTGTGATGCTCTTTATGCTTATGTGTATGGCGACAGCCGGCAGGTTGCATCATGGAAGGATACGATCAATAAATTGCGTTTCCCGATGAAGATAACCGTATTTACTGGTAATTCCATAATTGTGCAACCTGGTAGCCCGCTTATACTTCAAGGTACCGATCAAAATCCTATCTCCCTGCTTTGTGATTCTCTTACTATTGAACCCGGAGGTCAGGTAATTACAGAGGGGCCGGGCAAGGTAATCGTTGATGTGATGAACGGGGGGGATCAGAGTGTGGCTCTTGATAGTAATTCTCCTAGCTTATTATCAGTAGGCGGCAACGGTGGTGACGGTGGGGCCGGTGGTGACGGCGCTACTGGTTCAGCAGGAGCGGCAGGATCAAATGCTACCGAAAGTGGAAAAAGTGGATGTAATGCTGCCGGACCAGGTGGAGTTGGTATAGTTGGAAGCCCTGGTTCTCCCGGAGGACCAGGTGGTACTGGAGCTCCGGCAGGTGAAATTAATTACTCAGTAAATACTTTAAACGGGACATATAGTGTTGGCAGCATTGGAGGAAGTGGTGGTGCTGGTGGTCTTGCCGGCTCTGGTGGTACTGGTGGCCCTGGTGGTCCTGGTGGCTCAAGTTGTAGAGATTGTGGTACCGGCCCGCAGGGCCAGGGTGGCCCGGGTGGCGATGGTGGTAACGGTGGTACTGGTGGTGCCGGCGGCAATGGATCAAAAGTATACATTAACTATATCAACGGAACGCCCAATCTTAGCATTTCAAACCTGACAGCTAATGGTGGTGCCGGTGGAAATGCCGGAAATGCCGGTGCTGGTGGTACAGGATCCCCAAACGGAGCACCTGGTAATGCCGGTACCGCGGGAGCCGGAGGTGCAGGCGGTCAGCCTGGCGAGGTTTTTATTAGTGGTATCATCGGATCTAATTAAACGGTACCAGGCCGGTAATTGATTTTGCCGGCCTGGTATTATTCATCATTCACTAAAGTAAAACCTGTAGTGAATTGTTAAATATTTTTCATTCAACAAAAAGTAAACGATCATGGCAACACAACCTGATATTATAATTACTGGCAGCCCCGGAACTAAAGGAACAGACGGAACTGCCGGGCCAAACGCGGTACCAGCGGTAAGTGCAAACGGAGCCAATGGATACCACAATTGGTTTCAATATATCCCCGCAACTAATGGAGTTCCTGGCGTAAGTGCACTGGTAAATGGGACCCTCGGGGGGCTGGGAACTATTGGTGACGATGCGGGCAGCTTTGTGCTCAATGTAACCAGCTTTAGCCTGTCAAGCCAACTGTCTGTACAAAGTATAGGCGGTACCGGCGGTGCCGGTGGTGCTGGTGGTACCGGCGGCGCTGGTGGTATAGGCGGCAATGCAGGTATTAATGAATCCGGACATAAATCGGATCCTGTTTCTGGCGGGCTTGGCGGTAATGGCAGCAGCGGGGGCAACGGCGGGGCGGCCGGGAATGGCGGTAGCGGGGGCTCTATCAATGTAACTTATCAAATTGCTAACATAGCAAATCCGGTATCACCCCGTTCAATCGGTGGTGCGGGTGGTTCACCAGGCAGTGGTGGTAGTGCCGGTAACGGAGGTAATGGCGGCCGTAACGGCAACGGAACCTTTCAGCCGTTCGGAAGTCCAGGAAGTAATGGTAGCCCAGGTACTGCCGGTACAGGCGGCCAGGGAAGTAGTAATGTACATGTTTCAAAAAATTAACAAACAACATTATGTCAACATTTGATTCAAGTTCAGCAGATTTTACAGGTAAATGGTCATTTTCAACATCTGGTAATACCAGCCTATTGATAACCCTTTCCAGCGATGTACCAGGTACTTTGCTTAGTGTAGCGACGGGCGATTATAATAATCCCGCTGCAAACCAATTGTTCAATATGTATGGTGATATGCAAACCGCCTTTGTAATGCAGGCTCCTAATTGGAAGTATGTTTGGTTTAATAACGGATACCTTGCAGAAATGGACCGCGGCGATGCAGCTTGTTCTGTATTCTCTATACAAGCCAGTGGCAGTAATGCAATTTGCATAATTGAAACATCCGGAGGTGTAAATTATTATGTTGTGGTTGATAGCTCCAACAATCTTAACCGCGCGGAAGTGAATGGCGACCCACCAACCAACGCCCTTTTTATTCCAAACAAGGTAACGGATGGCATTGCAGACATACGCAAGCAAAGGAGTACAATGGCCAATCCGCTAACGGGGGTTTACCTTGCCGGCTTAGACCTGACAAATATTGCCTTTATGGGAACGGATGTTTCTTATGCCAACTTTTCTGATACCAAGTTAAATAACACCTCCAATTTTAATGGCGCAACTGCCAGTTATACCATATTTGACAGAGCAGATATGAGAAATTGGGTAGCTAACGGCTTGGCATTTAGTAATTGTTCGTTTGTTAATGCTAATATGGACAATGTGAAAATGTCATCTGCAAAACTGGTAGGTTGCACCTTAAACCAAGTGAATTTTCAAAATGCAATTTTGCAGAGCAGTGACTTTACAGGTGCCGCGCTGGTAAAATCCAGCTTTTCTAATGCCAAGGTAAATGGGGCTACGTTTAAAAATGCCATATTAACCAATGCAGATTTAAGCAAAGCATTGGGGGTAGAATCAATAATTAGTTTTGAAGGAGCTATCCTTATTGCAGCAAACCTAACCGGGCAAGACCTCACGGCGGTGGCATTAGATCAATATACCAATTTCATGAACGCCTCTCTTAGTGACTGCAACTTTACCGGGCAAAATCTTGCCAATATGGTATTTGTCCGGGCCTGTATGCAAAGGATTAAACTAGATTTAACCGTACTAGATGGTGCTCAGATGGCATTTGCTAACCTTTTATTAGCAAGTATTACAGGCGCGGTATCCATGATCGGGGCTAACCTGTCAAATGCCAACCTTGAGAGTGCACAACTTCCGGGAGCCCAATTAGGCGCAAAACTGATTTTATACCGACTGCCTTTATCAGACAGCGCTATACTTGACAGTTCACAGATCCCGGCTGATTTAAAAGCTGATTTAAAGTTATCAGATAAAGCTACAGTAAGCACTATACAGGCTGGCTTAATATGGGAGGTAACTGATAATTCAATGGTATACCAAGTAAACAATACCAGCGTCAGTTTATTGGTGCAAACTAAAGATGCGACAACAAATGCTGCTATACTTTCAAACGCCTATATGTATCAAACCAATTTACAGCAGGCTAACCTGTATGCAGTAGAAATGTCGGGAGTACATTGGTATGGCTCTGCTGCCAGCGCGCTTGGTGCTGATCTTGGTATGGCAAATTTATCCAACTCCTATCTTGCCAGTATGAACTTTACACAATCATTAATGCAGGGAGTATCATTAGATTATGCTGTACTTATCGGTACTGTTTTTGATGGCGCTAACCTGAGTCCTACAGATAACCTGAAGCCAACTTCGTTTGCATTCTCATCTATGCAGAGTACAACTTTTAACGGTTCATCTAATCTGTTTAGCGCTAATCTTACCAACGCTGCTATATCATTGGATAACGGAGTTCCGTTGTTTACCATCTTAGCCTACTTTGTTGCAACACTTGACAGTGGGGTAGTATCCAAGGATTTAAAGTCGGCATTTAGCGGTGCGGCATACCCGCTTGTGGCTACTGCTTATATTCAAGTCAATAGCAAAGGCACAAGCTGGAGCATTGGCAATAGGAATACTTCAAATGCTTCACAAACGGGGTATGCCAATTTCTCTCTTGAATTGGTTGACCAGGATAACGGGACGCTATTTATACAGGTGTACGGTGCATCCCCGATACTCGTTTTGAATGCCACTGGAGATGGCGGACAAGTTCAACGCGAATTACCCTTTGGTCCATCAGGACTTACCCAGGATCAAATGAATGCTGTTACTACATGCCCGTCAGGTATGAAGCTGTATTATCTTTCTGATTATATGAGTTATGAGGAGCTTATGACGCCGGCGCTGCCGCCAAAACCACCAACCTGTCTTAATTGCTGGAGTTAATAATACCTGCTACTAACTAATTAAAAGAATACTTACCAGTTATAAAAATCTGTTTTATGATACAGGAAAATGGATACAGTCCCATTGCTGTTGTTGGTATGGGCTGCCGGTTCCCCGGGAATGTGAATACGCCAGAACAATATTGGAAATTATTGATGAGCGGAATAGATGCTATTCAGGATGTTCCTAAAGATCGTTGGAATCAGGAATACTTTTATTCTGATGAGAGGGCGCAACCTGGTAGTCTTATAGCTCCGCAGGGTGGTTTTATTAATGATATTGCCGGGTTTGATAATAGCTTTTTTGGCTTTTCAAATTTAGAGGCCGCAAATATGGATCCGCAGCAACGATTGTTGTTACAGGTATCATGGGAGGCGATGGAGCAGGGAAGCATTCCCTGTAATAAATGGGCTGGCAAGCAGGTAGGGGTATTTATGGGCTGTTTTACCATGGATTATCATGTGATGCAGTTTCTTGATCCGTTAGAAATTGGTGCTTTCGCCTCTACCGGGATCATGAACAATATGCTGTCAAATAGAATATCATATGCTTTTGATTTTAAGGGCCCCTCTATATCTATGGATACAGCCTGTTCGGCTTCATTAACAGCAGTCCACCAGGCTTGTCGTAGTTTGCAATGCGGCGACTCGGATATGGCCCTGGCCGGTGGTTCAATGATAATGCTTATCCCTGATTACCACATAGCCGAAACTAAAACCGGCGTATTATCAAAAGATGCCCGTTGTAAATCATTTTCGGCAACTGCAAACGGTTATGTACGCAGTGAGGGTGTTGGTGTGGTTGTTTTAAAACGAATGGATGATGCTTTAGCCGCAGGAGATCATATATTGGGTACTATTATCGGAAGTTCAGTAAATCAGGATGGCCGTACCAATGGTATTACATTACCCAGTGCCGAATCGCAAATGGCAGTTATGCGTAGTGCATGTAAATATGCAGGGATAAACCCGGCCGATGTAAATTATATTGAAGCCCACGGAACCGGAACCTTTTCCGGCGATCCCATTGAGGCAAGGTCCATTGGGACTGTATTTTGCCTGGAGCCCGATCGTAAGGAATCACTATGGATTGGCTCTTGTAAAAGTAATATAGGACATACGGAATCAGCTTCGGGAATAGCGGGACTGATTAAAACAATTTTGTGCGTTCAACATAAACAGATACCCCCTAATCTTCATATTGAGCGTTTAAATCCAGCCATACCCTTTGATCATTTACGGCTTCAAGTTCCCCTGATACCGCAAAGCCTTGATTCAGGAGATAAACCTTTAATAGCTGGTGTTAATTCGTTTGGATTTGGTGGTTCAAATGCTCATGTGCTGGTCAGGGAATATCAAGCCGTAAAAAACAAAAAAGATCAATTGGAAAATCCGGGTTCTTTTTCCCTGCCTTTGTCTGCTCAGTCTGAAAAAGCACTTAAAGCACTTGCACTGTGTTATGCAGAATCGCTGCGGCAGTCTGACTGTTCCATAGCCGACTGGTGTTATAATGCTGCAACCAGGCGATCACAACTCTCCAAGCGTAAGGTGTTTATCGCAAAAAGTAAAGATGATTTAATAATGCAATTGCAGCATTTTGCAGATGATCAGGATGTAGCGTTGCCCTTGCAATTAGGTAGCAAAAAGCTTGTATGGGTATTTTCCGGGCTTGGCAGGCTTTTCTACGGCATGAGCAATGAGCTGTTAAAAAGCGAACCCGTTTTTCGAGAAATGTATGATCGCTGCGATCAGCTATATGCGGCATTAAGCGGTTTCTCTCTTTCAGAAATTATGCTTAACACCCCCACGGAAGAAATAATAACTAACCCAACCATATCACATCCCGCACAGTTTTTTCATCAGGTTAGCATGGCAGCGCTATGGCGGACCAGGGGAGGGGGACCACATACTATTGTTGGATATAGCGCCGGTGAGTTTGCTGCCTTTTATGAAGCAGGTGTATTTACACTTCAGGAGTGTCTTGAGCTTATATATAGGCGTACAAAGCTTTTGATGAAATTGGAGGGCACTGGTGCCATGGTAGCTGTTAATGTTGGTGAAGCAACAATAGCACCATTACTAAAACCCTATGCCGGCGACGTAGTTATTGCTGCGTTTAATAGCCCTGTTCATCTTACTTTAGCCGGCAGTAAGGCAGCTATATCGGGCATAGTTAATGATATGAAGGCAGAAAATATTTCATATAGTGTGTTATCTGAGCAAGTTGGCTATCATCATTCAAAAGTACTTTCGTATGATAAATATAACGATCCCAGCTATGATCCACAGCCAGCTAAACCTCATACGCTGCTGTATTCAGCAACAACGGCCTCGCTTATAACGCAGGAAACATTTTCGGCAGATCATTGGGCTAAAAATATAAGCGAACCGGTTTATTTCAGGCAGGTAATTGAAAAGATATCAGAATCCGGCCCATGTCATTTCCTGGAATTATCAGGAAGGCCCATGCTTATACCTTATTTGTGTGCAGTTAAGGGTATTCAAAAAACAAACATACTAAACCCATTGTTTGTTTTGCCGGGTATCCCTGAAGACCGGCAATCGCTGGCTAAAATATTTGAAGCAGGATATGACATTGATTGGACAGCAGTTTATTCCAAAGGTAATTGGATTGATTTGCCGTCATATTCATGGCAAAATGAAAGGTTCTGGCAAGAACCTGAAAAAAGCAGAAGACGGAGACTGAAATTAGCAAAACATACCATGCTTGGTGCACTGACCGATGGTCAGGATACCCAGTGGCAAACAATTTTTTCAACAGAAAAAATGCCCTGGTTGCTTGAGCATAATATTATGGGGGATTATCTTTTGCCAGGTGCTACCTATATTGATATGGCATTAGCAGCTTTGACACAGAGAGGCAATGACAAAGCTTTTGTTATCGAGGACCTTTGCTTTATTAAAGCAGTAAGGATACAGAAAAAATCGGCCTTTTTTATTCGTTTTACATTAGATGAGCAAAGCCGTAGCTTTCGTATTGCAGCAACCAAATCACTTTGGCCAATGGATTTTGAAGACGTTGCCAAAGGACGGTTTCGTCAGCTGCCTCCGGGAAACATAGCCAATATTAATCCTGAGCAACATATGCAGGCATATGAACAGGTTGTTGCCGGGGCCGATATGTATCAATTTTTTAATAGCATTTATTACAAATACGGTACTTCATTTCAGGGCCTGGAAAAAGTGTATAGAAATGAAAATGAAGCTTTTTGTGAAATAACAATTCCTGATCTGTATTGTACAGGTTCCTATGAGTTTCATCCGGTGGCACTGGATATTGTTTTTCACGCAGCGCTATCGTTAAAATATAAAGAGGGCGAAAATAGTTTTGCTCTTGAGATACCGGAAGGAATTGATGAGATAAGAATATTTAAACAGCCGGTAACAAAGATGTTTGTGTATGCAAAACTAACTGAAAAATTGGAGCATACCAGCAAAACAGACCTGTATTTATATGATGCTGCGGGCGAACCAATTGGGATAATATCAGGATTTAGAACCAATAACTTAGACGCCGGAAATAAAAGAAATTCTGTTGCAATGCAAGCCCAACGTGCACTTGCTGTACCTTCATGGGAGGAGTTTAATCTGGAAGATGTAGCCACATTAAATACGGGAAAGAAACAATTTATCATCTTTTCAGATAAGCAACCAATTGCTGAAAGATTAGCTTTTTTGTTGCATAAACAAGGCCATAATGTAATATCTGTAAACTCAGCGTTTTTTCAAATTGATGACGAAGATATTGTGGTTAATGAGCTTGCCAATTTATTAAGTGGTGTAAGCAAACAAGCAGAAATAATTAATTGCCTTCCGTTGAGTGCCGTAGAATTTGATAAGAGCATTATGTACGTAATTAAGCCATTCATCTATCTGGCAAGAGTTATTAAGGCTACTGGTTTTGCAGGTAGGTTATGGTCTGTATCACAGTTAGCACAGCAGGTGCAGGATTTTACGCATGATGTTAATATTTTTCAGGCTGCACTTTGGGGCATAACCAATGTGTTTGGTCATCAGGAGTTTAAAGATAATTACAAAGGCGTGGTTGATATAAGTGGTATGGATGATATTGATTTGTTAGCCAGTGTTTTAAGCGCTGAATCTGTTGAGGAAAATCAGATCGCTATAAGGAACGGACGTTTATTTTGTAAGCGGTTAAATCCCTATCAGGAGGTAATCCACGAACGGTTTTCTGTATCGTTTGATCCCCAGGCTATCTATCTTGTAACAGGAGCATTTGGGGCTATAGGTAAGGAAGTAATACAATGGATGTTGCGCGCCGGTGTACGTAATTTATTGGTGACTACAAGCAGGAATATCATCAAACAAAATAAAAACCCTGATTTATTGTGGTTACAATCCATTCGTGAACAGGGTGCTAAAATAGAAGTTCTTAAAGTTGATTTTACAGATAAGGAGTCAACTATGAGATTTAAAAATGAGATAGTTAACCGAAAAATAAGGGGAGTTATTTACTGTGCCGGAGTTAGTGAAGATCAATTACTGGAAAACATAGATAATAAAACACTGAGAAAAGTTTTGGGAGCTAAAGTTCGGGGTGCTTATTGTTTGCATGAAATACTTTTAGGTGAGCCACTTGAACATTTTATTTTATTTTCATCTGTTGGTAGTTTATTACCTAACCGTGGTTTGGGCAGCTATTCTGCGGCTAATGCTATGCTGGATGCGCTTGCACAAAAAAGAAGATTTCTGGGTTTACCCGCCTTAAGTATTAACTGGAGCCCCTGGTCAATTGGAATGGTTCAAAAAGCCGACTTTGAAAAGATGTTTTCATTAATGGGCATCAATACCTTAACGGCAGAACAAGGGATAGGCTTTCTTGAATCAGTCTTTTATTTAAACCAGCCACAAATAGTTGTGCAGTTTACGGAATGGTCAAAGTTTTTAACTTCATCATTATCTGGCAATAAGCTGTTTGTCAACTATCAGCATTTATTACAGAATAATACCTCGGTAAACAAAACTCTATCTGATATAAGCACGATAAAAGTAGATTTGATCAGAGAGTTAGCAGCTCTTCTGAACATTCAAGAGTCGGCAATTGATTTATCCCAATCAATAACTGACTATGGGATGGAATCAATTTCAGTTATGGTGCTTAGTGACATCATAGAAGAGCGATGGGGAATTACAATTTCGGTAGACGAATTATGGGTAATAAGTAGTCTGACAGATCTTATTTCAAAAATAACCATTGCAGTTTCGGGCCTTTATCAGGAAGATCAGCTGATTAGTTAAAGTATTTTATAATGGTTTTAAAATGAAAAGAATTATAGGTTGCGGATGATACATACGTAAATATGCTTGACAGCGGATAACCAATCCGCTAACCTTGCTGAGGTACTGAAAGCCGGGGAAGTAAAGAAAGGAGAAGAAGCGAAGCCAGAAGCCGGGCCGACCAAAAAGAAACTGAAAGAACAGTTTATTGTACAACAGGAACGCAGATTAGCCGATACGGGCAAGTAGTCTTCGTAACTAATTTATTTTCAGTTAATTATGAATTTATTCTTCAGATACTTGAGAATAAAAATTGTGAGTTATTAACATTTTTTACTATATTATATAGTTGTTACTTATTTGTAACTAAAAGCCTATAACTTTCTGATTATCAATTGGTAATTGCTTTTTGTATCGGTTAGTATCCAGCAGTTGTTTGATCTATATATTCCTGAAATCTACAGGCTGCCCCTCACTTTGCAGGATGACAGATAGCTAATCAAGGTTGGCGTCGATATGTGTGATTAGCCCTTTATCATTGACACCGACATCCAGGCTACCAGTCTCATGACCAAAATCGCCTGTAAAATCTACCCAGACAATGATCCTTTTGGCATTGATGTGCTCAAATGATATCAGCTTGGTTAAAGTATGATATCCTATAAAAAAGTTCAGAAAGTATCTTTTTATTCCTGCAGTATGCTCAAATTTTTCACCGACGGAAACATCGTCGATCACCGCATCTGCAGCGAATAGATCCAGAACTTTTTGGGTGTCAAATGCATTTGCTGCTTCAATGAATTTATGAATTGTGTTTTCGAGATCTGCTTTTTTCATTTTCTTGTTTTCAAAGTAATTTTGGTCGGCAATACTTAAACAGATGTTTTTTCAATCCTTACGCCGTCTTTTGCCTTTTAATGATCATCTGTCGGTGCTCAGTACCCCAGCGTATCATTTCATTAATCAGCGGAACCATTGTTCTGGCATAACTGGCAAGTTTGTACTCGGCCTTTGAAGGTTGATCGGGGTATGTTTTTCTGGTTACAAGCTGATTGATCTCCAATTCTTTTAATTCTTTGGAAAGCGTTCTTTTAGTTATGCCTGTTAAACTTTTCTCAATTTCAGTAAAACGGATATGACCCATGCATATAGATTTAATAATACGTATTTTCCATTTACTGCTAATGATATAAATGGTATCCTGTAGGGCAAGATCGTTCTGGTTGCAGGTGGCTGTCCTGTTTTCTATTATTTTCATATGGTTATCATTATCAAACATATTCTTTTATGCCTGCTCTGCAAAAATCTAAGTTAATCACACATAATCAGTATGTTATAAGGTATACTCGAGTATACTGATTTGTAAAGTTATGGCATTTGCAAAATAGCTTTGTGTAGTGTTTAATTAAATTACTTAATCATGTCAAACAGTTTTAAAAATAAAACAGCCGTAATAACCGGCGGAAATAGTGGTATAGGTTATGCTGCTGCGAAAGAGTTTAAAGAACGCGGAGCCACCGTTATTATAACAGGCCGCCGTAAAGATGCGTTGGATAAGGCCGCGGTAGAATTAGGGGTGCACAGTGTTTTGGCCGATCAAAGCAGTCTTGCTGATATTGATCAACTGGCAGCAACGGTTAAAGCCCAATATAAAAAGGTGGATTTTCTTTTTATCAATGCCGGGATGAGCGGGGGAGTATTTCCGATAGAACATGGCACGATAGCTAATTTTGAGGAGGTAATGAATGTTAATGTCAGAGGTTTTTATTTTACGCTGAGCAAATTTATACCCCTGTTAAATGATGGTGCATCAGTAGTAATCCTGTCGTCAATAGCGGCAAATGTAAGTACACCTCTGTTCTCGGTGTATGCGGCAAGTAAGGCGGCGTTGAACGCTATCGCTAAAACTGCGGCATTAGAGCTGGCTGCCAGAAAGATCAGGGTAAATATTGTAAGCCCTGGCCCAACCAATACCAACCTGATGAGCCGGGTTGATATTGATCCTGAACTGCAACGCAAAATTTACCAGAGCATTATGACCAAAAGCCCTTTAGGAAGGAAAGGTGAACCCGAAGAGATAGCTAAAACGGTGGTTCACTTATGTGAAGATAGTTCGGCTTATATTACCGGGGCTGAGATCGTAATTGATGGCGGAATGGCGCTTAGTTGATAATAGTTATTCGGTAGGTTGTGTAACTGCTGAAATTTATCAAACCGTGACCGCAATAAGGTTCGACGCAATCCCCGATATACAGAGCGACTCTGCTTATTGAGGATTGCGTCATTCCTCGTAATATCCGGGAGTTTGTAAATCATTTTTCCTCATCATACGTTTCTTTATACTTCAAAATATCCGCCGCTCCGGTCGCATGGTCTGGATCCTCCAGAAATATTTCAAAAACACCGGTTTTTAAAAATCGAATTTTATTGAGATAGATAAAAAATAACAAATTAGGATTAAAACCATATTATTTATTCACGATTCTTAATTTTTATTAAGAAATAATGCGAAATTGCAATTGGTATAGCGATCAATGTCAACTTACGGTAAATATAGCGAGCAGGAATTATTAGCCTTATTAAAGGCAGGCGACGAAATTGCTTTTACTGAAATTTATAACCGTCATTGGAAATTCCTTTTTACCGCTGCTTACAATGCCCTGCGTCATCAGGCGGATAGTATGGATATATGCCAAACTGTTTTCCTTTGGATTTGGGAAAACCGGCTGCAGATCAATGTGAAAACGAGCTTGCAAGGCTACCTCTATACCGCCGTTAAATACAAAATCGCCAATCTCATACGCCAGGGGAAAATACGGGAAACCTTATTGGAAAATATACTTGTTGCCGACCTTGTTGCTGAAGAAATTAAGGCACTTGAAATTAAAGAGCTTAAAAACTTCATTACACAACTCATCGAAGAATTACCGGAAAAATGTCGGGAGGTCTTTATGTTAAGTCGTGATGAACACCTCAGTCACCGGCAGATATCGGAACGTTTAGGTATTTCAGAAAAAACCGTTGATGATCATATTACCCGGGCCTTAAAAAAGCTGCGTACTCCACTGAGCAGGATGGCCACTATCTTCCTTTCTTTTTAATGCCTTTTGATATAATTTTAGTCGTTTACAATATGGTAATGATTTTTTAAACTTTTTTTTATATCCGGGCAGGTGTTATGCTGGTTTTGTGTGCCTTACTTATAACAGCGGATGCAGCATGGACAAAATATCGTTACAGGATTTAATTGAAAGCATAAACAAAGGCTCAGCAACAGCAGAAGAGCTGGGTTTATACAATGCTTATATGAACCGAATTGCCCCCGGCAGTGCCGATTGGGATCAGCTTGGACTGGATGATCAGGAACAAGTTCGGCTGGAGCTTTGGAACCGGGTACAGGTGGGGATGCAAAAAACTCAACCCCGCAGGTTTATTTTATGGTCGCGTATTGCTGGCATTGCCGCATTGGTTTTAATATGTCTTTCCATTACCGGATATTTTTTATTCAATACCAATAAACCTACTGGCAAGCACTCCCTTGCTCAGATCGATCAGGACATATCACCAGGAGGCAATAACGCTATTTTAACTTTATCCAACGGTCAGAAAATAGTTTTATCAGATGCGAAACGCGGCATCCTGGCTGCACAACGTAACATACAAATCAACAAAAATAGCGATGGCCAATTGAAGTATGAAGCGACAAAACACGGCCATATCGCTCACATTGTTTATGATACTTTAACGACGCCGGCCGGAGGAATTTATAACATAGAATTGGCTGACGGGAGTAAAATATGGTTAAACTCATCAACCTCTATCCGGTTTCCGGAAATGTTTGATTCACGGGAGAGAAAAATTGAACTGATCAGTGGGGAAGCTTATTTTGAAGTTATCCATAGCGCTTCTGCCCCATTCAGGGTAGTAACCCCGCATGGGATAATAGAGGATATTGGCACCCATTTTAATATTAACACTTATAGCGATGAGCCTGCAGAAAAGACTACTTTACTGGAGGGCAGTGTCAGTGTGAAAAGCAATAATCAAAAAGTTATCTTAAAGCCCGGTCAGCAGGCGCTTATTGATAATAACAGCAGCACTGCTTCAATTGGGGTCTCGGCGGTCGACCGGGAAGAGGCGATAGCCTGGAAAAACGGGTTGTTTCTCTTCAATAATGAGAACCTGGAAAGCATCATGCGTAAAGTTTCCAGGTGGTATAATGTTAAAATAGAATACCAGGATCCATCCGTAAAAAATGAGGTCTTTTTAGGCAGCTTGTCCAGGTTTAAAAATGCTTCGGAAGTGATGGATATGCTCGAACAAACCGGAAAAATTCATTTTGAAGTGAAAGGATCACTAATTGTAGTAAAGAAAAAACAATAATCCCTAATCATTTAAACCAGGAACATATGAGAGAACCCTAACTATCCATTGACAACTGGCCATTAGAAAAAAGAAATCAGGAGCGCTTGTAACACCCCTGATCCAAAATCTGATCGCGCCGGAAATTCTTGCGGAAACAACAATTTATTCACTAAAATCAGAGAATCAAATGTATGAAACTTTTACCCAATGTTTAAGTGGGCCTAATTACTATTGGCGAAAAATAACCAAAACCAATCCTTCGCACTCCATGGGGATTGACAGGTTATTCAAAAAACGGTTGATCATGAATTTAAAACTAACCAGTATTTTATTACTATTTATTATAACGCGGGTTAGTGCGACTGGTTTTGCCCAGGAGATCACCTTGAAAAGAAATAACATGTCTCTTGAACAATTATTTAAAGAGATCAAAAAGCAAACCGGTTATAATTTTTTGTTGTCGACGGATAACCTGGCGAACAAAGGTTTGATCAATGCAGATTTTAAAAATACCCCTTTAAAAGACGTACTGGATAATGTCCTGGAGAATAAATCCCTGACTTACACTATTGAAAAGAAAACGATCCTGATCTCAGCAAAAGAAAAATCGATTTTTGATAAGCTTATCGATTATTTCCGGCAAATCGACGTAAAGGGAAGGGTGGTGGATGATGCAGGCCAGGGTTTGGTTGGTGCGACTGTTAAACTTCAAATGGGGAACCAGGTAACGGTGACCAACATTAATGGCGAATTCTCTTTAAATAATGTTGATGAAAGGGATACCCTGATCATTAGCTTTTTGGGATACCGAATTCGGAAAATAGCGGTGCAGGCCAACCTGGGGAACATCGCCCTGGTAGTAGCAAACGAATCATTAAAAGAAGTAACGGTAAGCACCGGTTATCAAAGCCTTTTAAAAGAAAGGGCGCCTGGTTCCTTTGATCAGGTGGGGCAGGACGTATTATCAAAACGGCCGGTATCGAATCTGTCAACCGCTTTGCAGGGGATGGTAGCAGGTATGCAGGGTAAAGAAAATGCCGACGGGAGCGTCAGTTTCCTGATCCGGGGCAATACCTCCTTATATGCGGACCGGAATCCCCTGGTGGTTGTAGATGGCTTCCCGCTTGCTACCAGTGACTTTTCGACCATCAACCCGAATGATATTGAATCGGTTACCGTGCTGAAAGACGCTGCCGCGGCATCAATCTGGGGCGCCCGGTCAGCAAATGGAGTGGTAGTTATTGCAACCAAAAAAGCGAAGACGGGAACGGGGCTTACAATTGATGCCAATGTATTCACCAGGGTTTCGGCACTAACAGATCTTAATCAGTTACTGCCGACAGCCAGTTCCGCCGACCAGGTAAAATACGAGAAGCTGGCCTTTAACAATAATTGGTTATTCGGCGGGAATCAGTACACCGGTGCTTTTCCTACTGATTTAAGCAATTCATTGACCTTAGCCCAGGAATTGCTTTATGCCAATAAAAACGGCAAGATCAGTACTGCCGTGATGAATTCTGGTCTGGACAGTCTAAGTAGGATCAATAATCACCAACAGATCAGCGACCTGCTGCTCAGGCGCGCCGTGCTCAGCCAGTACAACGTGAGCTTTGCCGCGAGCACGGATCGGTCAAAATCATACGCTTCATTGATGTTTGAAGATAATAAAACGCGCTATCAGGGTTCTGGATACAATAAGTACGCCATGAATTTCAGCAATGAATACAAAATAGCTAAGTTTTTAACCTTCAACTTCGGACTTTACCTTCAATATAAAAAGCAGGAAACCAGCGGCGCTACGCTTGCTGAATTGCAGCAGCTGTCGCCTTATGAAACCTTGCAGGACCCTAACGGCAATTATTCTGTGAACCTGAACGGTAAAAACCGGGCGATACTATCCTCATTGCCCTTAAGCAGTTTTCCTTATTCAGACTGGAGTTATAATTTATTACGGGAAGTAAGAGGGCGGAATCTGACCAGCCAGGATTATAATGCCAGGATACAAACGGGCTTCAATATAAAGCTGGCACCCGGGTTAAGCTTTGATACCAAACTGCAGTATGAGCGCGGGAAAACAGATTATGATAATTATTATAGTGATGATACCTATTATGTACGTAATATGGTTAATACCAACCTGGAATACAATAATACCACCAAAGCAGTGGGCCGGGTATTTCTACCAAAGGGGGGCATTGACCAGGGCCAGGCACAGGTGGACCCTACTAACTCCACAGCGATGGTCAACGCGGTTAACACGGCAAGCTATGTATTCCGGAACCAGTTGAATTTTACCCGGGATTTCGGAACAAAACACAGTATTAACGCGATCGCGGGTATGGAGATATCTCAGTACCGCACGGATACAAGATCTAATCCATGGCTTTATGGATATTATCCGGATAAGCTGCAATCAACAGTGCCCATATATGGTTATGGCAGTTCGGTTGATCAGTTTAAAACGGTAACCGGGGCAACCGCCACCTTAAACGGAGGTGCAACAACATTGGGGTATAACCTCAACCGTTATGTGTCTTATTATGGCAATGCATCCTATACCTACGATCGTAAGTATACTGTATCAGGGAGTATCCGAAGTGACGCGTCAAACTTTATTACCAGTATCCCGTCATTAAGATGGGAGCCTTTATGGTCTGTTGGTGGTTTATGGAATATTAAAGAAGAGAGTTTTGCCAGTGATATCCGCTTTATTGACCGGTTGAATTTGAGAGTTACTTATGGCCGGAATGGTAATGTGGAAAGGAGTACTTCGACAAATACCCTTTTATCCGTATCCACTTCACCAAATGTAAATACCGGTACCATAACGGCAACCATCTCAGACAATGGTAACCCAACGCTTCGCTGGGAAAAAACAACCACCACCAACATAGGGGCAGATTTTATACTCTTTAAAGGTAAACTCTCGGGTAAAATTGATGTTTACAACAAAGTTGGAACGGATATAACAGGTGCAGTTGCACTGGCCGCAGCAACCGGGACAACCAGCCAGAAGTTTAATAATGCAGGTATTACCAATAAAGGTATAGAAGTTGAACTGGGCACAAATCTTAAAATACCAGGGGTCCCTGTATTTTATAATACCTCCATTAACTATGCCTATAACAAAAATAAGGTGACCAGCCTGTATAATCCTGCCATTTACGCCAGCAATATGCTGGATATACCAAATGCTTATGTCGAGGGCAAACCCGTTAATCCGGTATATTCCTTTACTTACCTGGGTACCATTAATGGTGTGCCGCAGGTAGCCGGCCCTAATGGCGTGCCCACGACCATGAACAGCGCGGCGCTTTACAATTCTGGTCAGGGCAAGCAGTTTTTAAATTATGAAGGCACCGCGACGCCGCCACATACGCTTGGTTGGTATAACAGTTTCAGGTACCGGGACGTCAGCTTTTCGGTGTTATTTATTGGCAAATTGGGTGGTGTTTATCGTGATAATACCTTTAATTACTCTTCTTCTTATGTTGGATCTGGTAAAACTGTTGCCAACAAATACGTAGCAGATGTATTTGCCGGGCGAACTGATATTCCACCTTTTCCCAATGCCAACGAAACCCAGGAATATTTATGGGACAGGTATGTACCTTATTTAAGCGGTTTGGTGGAAAGTTCCTCCTATATAGAATGCAAGGAAATGATGCTGGATTACAGTTTACCCAAATCATTGATAAGTAAGACCAAATTCCGGAATATTAAAATTTTTGCCCAGGTAAGGGATTTAGGAATAGTTTGGGCGGCCAATAAGCATGGCTATGATCCGGATTGGCTCCCTGGAACGGATCGCCCGATGACTACTTATACGTTTGGTGTAAACCTCAATTTTTAAAAACATCAGCGTTTAAAAACAGCATTTAACATCAATAAGCTAACCGGATTCAAAATATTCAATATAAAAATGATGAAAAAATTAAAAATATATATGCTGATGCTGGCGTTTATCCCGCTGTCATCCTGTAAAAAATACCTGGAAAAAGAGCCCAAGGTACAAACGGATATCCAAACTGCTGATCAATTGGAAGCTTTGCTCAATAATGCCTCGGGTACCAGTTCACTAAGCAGTAGTAACTTTCCCTGTGACGGGACTAATTCTACAGCGGCTTATTCAACCGATGATACAGAGATCACAACAGATCTATATAAAAATAATCCTACTGCATTTACCGTCGATCTGCTTAATTATTACATTTTTGACATTAACCAGGTTATCGGCGCAACGTCGGATGCCCTTTGGAATGGGGAGTACAAAAAGATATTTACGATCAATGTGATCCTGGAAAACGTGGATAAGGTAACCGGCGATCAGGCTCAAAAAAACAGGATCAAAGCCGATGCTTATTTTATCAGGGCATATTGTTACTGGAACCTGGTAAACTACTACTGCCAGCCATATGCCGCAGGCAATATGCAAAGCAAAGGTTTACCTTTAAAAAAAACCACCAGTTACACCGAATCCCTGAAAAGAGCCACTTTGCAGGAAACCTACGATTTTATTCTTGCTGATTTATCACAGGCCCAAAACCTGGTGGCATCCGCTGATGTGCAGGCATCTTTGAGGTGGCGCATCAGTAAACGCGCGATTGATGCTTTTTTAAGCCGTTATTACTTGTTTACAGGCGATTATGACAAAAGTTTGCAAAATGCCAACAGCGCTTTAACATCTGCCGTGGCCAAACTGGTTGATTATAAAACCATTGGTGCCGGCATTCCGGAATCGTATGCCAACCCCGCGGCTACGCTAAATTACTCAATTCTAAACAACCGGAATATCGTTCAGATTTTAAACTGGGATGAGTTCTTTTATACGCGTGTCACTTATACCTCCAGGCAGTGGTTTCTTCCAAGTTCCAACCTGCTTTCTCTGTACGATACTACCAATGATCTTCGATATCAACTTTTTATGATCCCGAATGGCGGAAGGCGCTTTGGTGTTGTTACTCCAGCTACATTCCGTTATACCTTTTTTTATGATGGCTGTTTTCTGCCTACCGGGCCAACCGTTGCAGAAGTATTATTAAATAAAGCAGAAGCCTCTGCCCGTAAAGGCGATGTAGCTACCGCGATGGAGGCGGTGAACCTACTCCGGGCAAAACGTTTAAAAACATACGTGGCCCTAACTTCAACGGATAAAGCTGATGCCTTGACCCAAATTTTACAGGAACGCAGAAGAGAGCTTCCGTTTTCATTCCGTTGGTGGGATATCCGCCGTTTCAGCGTAAATGATGATGCCTCTGACGATGTGGTAGTAACCCGCAATTTTTTTAAAGTAGGGGTGGGTACTGTAGATGTGAATACACCGCAAACCTATACATTACCAGTAAAAAGCAACAGGTACATGGTGCCTATTAACGGTGTGGAAATAAATGCCAGCCAGGGACAAATTGAACAGAATACTTATTAAGGATCTTATTGTTGAACATTATAAACTAAAACAAAATGTCAATTAAACTAAAAATTTTCAGAGCTGTATTGATCGGAGCATTGATCAGCACTCAGACAACTCAAATTTTTGCGCAACGGACTAAGCCGGTTATTGTAACCGATAAAGCCGAACTGGACAAATTAAAACTGGCAGTAGAAGCCAGTCCCGATAGCCTGAGCAAACACGCAGCTTATATCAATGCTGTAGGATTGGAAAATCCTGAGCTGGTAAAGCAGTATGATGTATGGATGAAAAAATTTCCAAAATCTGCCGTAGTTCCATATGCGCTTAGTAAAGCCTATTTAGATATAGAGAGTCCTAAAGCAAAACCATATTTATTAAAAACGGTAGCTATTGATCCTAAGTATGGTGAAGCCTGGAGTGGTTTATCAACAGATGCCGAACGCTGGGGCGACTTTAAAGCAGGTAGGGAATACTTGGCTAAGGCTGCCACGGCTGATCCATCTAACGCCAATTATGCATTTTATTATGCGGCATCGTTTAGCGCAATTGACCAGGGCAAATACAGGGAGTTGAGTCTGGCCGTTGCTAAAAAATTCCCTGACAGCGAGCGTGGCGCGCAGGCACTGTATTGGCTTGGTGTAAGGTCAACCAATGATCAGGATAAGCTCAAATATTTAGAAATGCTGCGTAGCAACTATTCGCCGGCAAAATTTAACTGGTCAGCATCGGGTATGAGTGCTTATCTTTCTGTTTTGTTAAAAACCGATCCAGAAAAGGCCGTGGCTTTTGCTGCTGATATGGAAAAGAACGCGAAGGATGAGAAGGAAGCAAAAAACTGGACTGGCTTGGGTACACAAGCTCAATACATTGCAGCTGCAAAAAAGCTAATGGAGCAAAATAAAGCGGATGAAGCCCTAATCACGCTTAGTAAAGTAAAACTTTCTAAGTATGACAGCTTTAACAAAAATCTGGTATTGCTCAAAGCTCAGGCAACTGATAAAACCGGAAATACTAAAGCAGCTTATGACAGTTTGATGAATGCGTTTGTTAAAGCGCCAACAACCATGTTTCAAAAAGCGCTATATACCTATGGAACAAAACTAGGTAAGAATGTCAGTCAGGTAAAGGATGATATTTTAAAGAACCTGGATGTTAAAGCCGTGCCAGCCACATCATTTACGCTAAAAAAATATTTTGGAGAAGGGAGTACCTCGCTGTCTGATTATAAAGGGAAAGTTATTTTGCTGACTTATTGGTTTCCTGGTTGTGGGCCATGCCGCGGTGAGTTTCCGCATTTTGAAGATGTGGTGAAACAATATAAGAACAAACCATTGGAATATGTTGGCATCAATATAGTTTCTGACCAAAATGACTATGTTATTCCATTTATGAAAACAAGTGGTTATAGCTTTACCCCGTTGGAAGATGTTAAAGGCAGGGTAAAGGGTAATCTGGATAATAGAAATGCGGCCCCCATGAATTTCATTATCGATCAAAACGGGCGCCTTATCTTTTCAAACTTCCGGATAGGTGAAGATAACGAGGATGATCTGAAACTTATGATAGATCTGTTGCTTGGAAGCCAGGCCTAATTAACGAGATGAGGTAACGCTATCATTAATAATAGCATTACCTCATTTCTATTACAACAAAATATTAAAAACAGGAGATGCTGTGGAATTAAAAAATAAAATGAAGAAGCTACTGGTCATTGGAATATTATTACTGATTACAACCTATGTTAAAGCGCAGATCGAAAATCCCGTGCACTGGAGTTATGCAGCGAAAAAAATAAGTAAAACCGAAGCTGTATTGTTTCTTAAAGCTACTATAGATGATGGCTGGCATATTTATTCGCAAAAAAAAGTGGATAATGGCGGCCCTGTAAGAACCAGTTTTGTGTTTACTCCTTCGATAAATTATGTACTTATAGGCGCAACCATCGAACCGGAGCCAATAACCCGTTTTGAGGAATCATTTAGCATGAATGTGAGTTTCTTTGAACATTCAGTGATCTTTCAGCAAAAGATCAGGCTTAAACCTGCCGCAGCTACGATAAAGGGGACGCTGAGTTTTATGGTTTGTAATGATGAAAAATGTTTACCACCAGATAACCTGCGCTTTAGTATACAAGTCAGATAATCGGGAATTATATCTGACTGCCAAATCAAGGGAATGACTAGAATTTAAGGGTACTCTGAACTGTGAAAAACATGTTGTAATTAAATATCTTGTCGCTAACATGACGCCGCTGTTAAGGAGGGTGTAATCTGGAGCGCCTTTTTTTGCTGTTTACCCAACGGTACTCAAACCGCTGTTTTGTCAGACCGTTAAAATAGATGGAATGGTATTTGTAAACAATAGTTGCAATGCAGAAGAAGATAAAAGAAGAAAATGTAAAGGGAATTGGAAGGATGCTGTTAGGCATAAGTTTGGTATTTGCAGGGATCGGTCATCTTACCTTTGCAAGGAAAGACTTTCAGGCGCAGGTGCCAGATTGGGTTCCTCTAAAAAAAGACGATACTGTTCTTTATTCGGGAATAGTTGAAATAGCCTTAGGGAGTGCGCTGGTGTTTACCCCTGAAAAATATAAAAGGACCATAGGAAAGATAACTGCTGCTTTTTTCGTTGCTGTTTTCCCGGGCAATATTTCTCAATTCATTTATAAGAGAAGTGCGTTCGGCTTAAATTCTGATAATAAAAGGTTTGTACGCCTATTGTTACAGCCAGCACTTGTTTATTGGGCAGCAAAGAGTACCGGTAATATTGAGTATTAATCATATTGCTTATTGAACAGGAAATATCTAATTTAACAGTACAGGATATTAAATCTTTTTTCCTCTCTTTTGAGGGCGGTTCATCGCGCTGAGAAACGGAGAGAAAAGAGAACCTATGTTTTGACTTGGAATTGATCTGGAATTTACTTTAATTAGCATTGAGTTTTCCACATCACCTCCTGTGAAAACCACACTAAAAACAGGTTGAAATTTTTGTTCCTGATTTGTTACTCAAAATCCACAACTACTTAATTACCAGTATATAAGTACTTTCTGTATCGGTAAATAAATAACTTTATAAATAGTCGACCGCGCTACTGTTACGACGGGCGTAGCTGAAAATTAGTTCGAAAAAAATTGACAGATGGATATAATTAATATATCTTCGTGTACGTACACGAAGATATATTAATTAGAACTGCTTATTTTATGAAAGGCCCGGCATCTAAAAACATCATACCCTTGCTGATCATTTGTGTTGTGTTTTTTGTGTTTGGCTTTGCAACATGGATCAATGCCATACTCATCCCATATTTCAAAATTGCCTGCCAGCTTACAAATTTTCAGTCGTATCTGGTCACATTTGCGTTCTATATTTCTTACCTCGTAATTTCAGTTCCATCTTCGTATCTGCTAAAGAAGATCGGGTTCAAAAATGGTATGATGGTTGGATTTTGGATTATGGCTATAGGGGCATTCATTTTTATTCCTGCAGCTATGATCAGGTCATATTATCTGTTTCTTACAGGTCTTTTTATTATCGGCATTGGATTGGCCATATTGCAAACCGCCGCTAACCCTTACGTTACCATATTGGGAGCAAAAGATCGGGCAGCCCAAAGAATCAGTATGATGGGGATCTGTAATAAAACGGCAGGCATAATTGCGCCATTACTATTGGCTGCTGTAATCATCAAACCAGGTGATAGTCAATTATTCAAAGATATTCAATTGATGGATGAGGTTCATAAAAAACTGGCATTGGATATACTCATTAAGCGTGTTATACCGCCTTACGCTTTTGTGGGCAGTATACTCGCTTTGCTTGGCCTATTGACCAGGTATTCACCGCTGCCCGAAATTGATAAAGTGGGGGATAATGAAGAGCTCCCGGACGAATTTGGCAAAACAAAGATCTACCATTTTCCTCACCTGGTACTTGGTGCAGTAGCGATCTTTTTTCATGTTGGCTCGCAGGTTATTGCCATAGATACTATCATACCGTACGCGCAAAGCATGGGAATGCCATTAGCAGAGGCTAAGGTATTTCCTTCTTACACGCTATTTGCAACCATATGCGGTTACCTGATGGGGATCTGCTTAATTCCATGGGCGATATCTCAAAAAAACGCACTTCGTGTTTGTACGGTACTTGGATCTGTTTTCTCGATCTTTGTGGTTACCAGCTGGGGGCAGGTTGATCTCCTTGGCCATCATTCTGCTATATCTTTATGGTTTATTGTGCTTTTAGGCTTTGCAAATTCCATGATCTGGGCGGGCATCTGGCCGTTGGCGCTCAATAACCTGGGCAAATACTTAAAAATTGGTGCTTCATTGTTAATTATGGGATTGTGTGGTAATGCGATCCTGCCGCTTTTTTACGGTTATTTTGCAGATCGTTTTAATTTACAACAAGCCTACCTGGTATTATTACCTTGTTATTGCTACCTGGTTTTTTACGCGTTTTATGGCCATAGGATTATGAAATGGACTTTTTAATATAAATAACTCAAAAAATGAATTCTTCAAGTTTGAAAATCATTAATGCAAAAATTATAACACCCCGCCGGATTTTTAAAAACGGAAGCTTATTGGTTAATCATGGCAAGATAACCGCTATTGCTGAAAATAATATAGATACGGAAAGCGATACGGTGATTGACGCTGCCGGCAAATACCTTTCTCCCGGGTTTATTGATATTCATGTACACGGCGGTGGCGGTCACGACTTTATGGATAATACGGTTACTGCTTATTTAGAGATTGCCAAATTACACGCAAGCCACGGAACAACATCATTTACGCCAACCACGCTAAGCTGCGAACCGGAGGCATTGTTTAAAACATTGAGCTTGTATGAAGAGTCGGAAAAATTAAACGTTTTGGGAGCAAGCTATTTAGGTATGCATATTGAGGGGCCGTACTTTGCAATGGATCAGCGCGGTGCTCAAGACCCCAGGTTTATACGATTGCCTGACCCTGATGAATATAAAGAGGTCTTACAACGATCATCCATTGTAAAGCGATGGAGCGCCGCCCCCGAATTAAAAGGTGCTCTGGAGTTTGGCAGATACCTTAGATCAAAGGGAATATTACCATCTATTGCGCATACCGATGCCATATATGAAGAGGCTTTAGAAGCTTATGAGAATGGTTACACCCATATTACGCACTTCTACTCTTGTATGTCGGGCGTATCCAGGCGTAATGCTTTCAGGTATGCTGGTGTTATAGAGGCTGGTTACCTGCTGGATAACATGACCGTGGAGATAATTGCTGATGGGGTACACTTGCCCCCGGCTTTGCTCAAGTTGGTTTATAAGATCAAAGGCCCTGATAAAATAGCCCTGATAACCGACGCGATGAGGGCCGCCGGCATGCCGCCAGGAGAAAGTATTCTTGGTGATCTCAAAAATGGCTTGAAAGTGATTGTAGAAGATAATGTAGCGAAATTACCTGACAGAAGCGCATTTGCCGGAAGTGTAGCCACAACTATCCAATTGGTAAAAAACATGGTCAGACTTGCCGATGTGCCTTTGATTGATGCCATAACTATGATGACCGCTACGCCTGCTAAAATAATGGGGGCAAATGACCGAAAAGGATCTATTGAGCTTGGAAAAGATGCCGACCTGGTGCTCTTTGATGAGCAGATCAACCTCTGTAAAACCATTATTGGAGGCAAAGTAGTTTATACCAGCAATATAAAATAGATATTAAACCTATCCTGAAATAAGCAATACAAATGCAGCAAATTATAAAAAAAGAAAAACTCGAAGTGCTGGTTTTTGAAAACAGGACATCCCTTGGCGAAACAGCGGCCAAAATGGTAAGCAAAAAGATTAAACAATTACTGATTGATAAGCCGGTTATCAACATAGTTTTTGCTGCCGCTCCTTCACAAAATGAATTTTTAAATGCTTTGGCCAGCGATAAAAGTATTGAATGGGTGAAAATAAATGCGTTTCATATGGATGAATACGTAGGCTTGCCAACGGGTGCTCCGGAGTTGTTTAGCAGTTTTCTTAAGGAAAAGCTTTTTGATCGCGTTCCTTTCGCATCGGTAAATTATATTAATGGAGATTT
Organism: Mucilaginibacter sp. BGA-UO-ETr-C110; assembly: GCF_059567985.1. Classification (NCBI taxonomy): domain Bacteria; kingdom Pseudomonadati; phylum Bacteroidota; class Sphingobacteriia; order Sphingobacteriales; family Sphingobacteriaceae; genus Mucilaginibacter; species Mucilaginibacter sp. BGA-UO-ETr-C110. The sequence goes on along the minus strand of NZ_JCAQPB010000002.1, from coordinate 3,137,080 downwards.
ACTTCATGTTAAAACCGAATGCGAGCGATATTCTCGTTTGCTGGTCAATAACCCAACTGATATTGTGTGCATGGGAATAGGGGAGAATACCCACATCGCTTTTAATGATCCACATGTGGCAAATTTTAATGATCCGGAATTGGTAAAAATAGTTCAACTTGATCTGGCCTGCAGGCAACAGCAAGTTAATGACGGTTGCTTTGATACTCTGGCTCACGTGCCAGAATACGCAGTGACGTTGACTATACCTGCTTTAATGAAAGGAACTTACTTGTTTTGCATGGTTCCGGGAGTTAATAAAGCGACAGCAATACAATATACGCTAATGCAGCCCGTATCTGAAATTTTTCCTTCAACGATATTGAAAACACATGATAATGCTATCCTCTTTGTTGATAACGATAGTTACAGCCTGCTTTAAATAATCCTCTGCCATAGCCGTAGATTATAAGGATTTGTTGATTAAACCAAAAAAGAGAAGGTATACCTTCTCTTTTTTGGTTTAATCAGGTTTATCAATATTTCCCTTGGTATTTTAAAAATTCATAACCATCCAGGGTACTTGAAAGGCACTAAATCTATCCATTGCCAATCCAGGACGGACATCTCAAAATATTGTAAAAAAAAGCAAAAAAGAAATTTTGATAATTAACATAAGTGTATATATTTGTTTTAACGTGTACGTTAACGATATTAATGTGTACGTTAACGATATGCTATTTTTTCTGATTAAGCAGGATCGCCTTTAACTAAGGCGATCCTTTACAAGAAAATAAGGGAACGTGATCAACGGATGAGACTGCAGGTTTTAATCAGCATGTAAAGGAAAATTAATATCCTAATAAATTAACCTAATCAATTAAGCTATGATCAAACAACGACCTCCCAGTACTTTTTCTTTAATTGAGTTTAAGCGACTGCCTAAACCAGTAAAGCCAACAACAACTACTTTTTGTTGTTATGGATTTTCCTTCAGAGGGGTACTCAAAACCCTGATTCTAATGCTGACCGTTTTTATAAGCTCCCAGGCTTTCGCGCAGCACAAAACGCTCACAGGAAAGCTAACCGATAATGTGACTAAAGAGGCGGTGGTTGGTGCTTCGGTAAAAGTAAAAAATGCTTCGACCGGTACAATTTCTGATGCGCAGGGTATGTTCAAGATCGATGTCTCCAATGACGCTATTCTTGAGATTAGCAGTATTGGATACAAGCCCGTAGAAGTAAGGGCCAATTTTGACCAGATGATGCAGATCAGCATGACTTCGGTTAATAGAGCCCTCAGCGAGGTTGTAGTTGTTGGTTATGGTACCGCCAAACGGTCTGATGTAACAGGTTCAGTTTCATCACTCCCCAAAGACAGATTATCGCAACTCCCTGTTGGTGATGTATTGCAAGCCATGCAAGGGGCCGTTGCCGGTGTAAATATATCCACAGGTACCGCTGTTCCTGGTGAGTCACCTTCGGTACTGGTTCGTGGGGTTAATACCATCAACGGACAAACAGCACCCCTGATCGTGATTGATGGCATCCCCTTTGAAAATGGTTCACTGAGCGATATCAGTACCTCTGATGTTGCTTCTGTAGATGTTTTAAAAGATGTATCGGCTACCGCAATTTATGGTACCAGGGGTGCAAATGGTGTTATATTGATCACTACCAAGCGTGGCAAGACGGGTAAGGCCGCTATCAATTTTAATACCTATGCAGGCTTTGAAAACTTTGCACATACCTTAAAACCAATGGGGCCAGCGGAGTACGTTAAAAAGTATGCCGACTGGAAAGAACAAGCCGGCGTAACTAATGATTTTGTTGTGCCCAACCTGTATGAGCAACAGAATTATGCGGCAGGTATAACCACCGATTGGTTGAAAGAGATCCAGCAGCAGGGATTTATCCAGGATCATACCCTGAGTATATCGGGCGGTAACGAAGATGTTAAATATTACGTTTCCGGAGATTATTTTAGCGAGAAGGGGGTGCTATTAGGCTATCAGAATAAGCGGGCCAGTATCCGGTCAAATATTGATGCCAAAATAACCAGTTATTTAAGCGCTGGTGTAAACCTTAACCTGGTTAGCAATAACTCTGACGGAGGAAGGGCCAGCTTAACACTGGCATCTGATGTAAGCCCTTACGGAAGATTTAAAAACCCGGATGGTACTTATGCTATTTTTCCCATGCAGGGAGAGCAAGCCATTCAGAGCCCTATGTTAGGCACGCTTAACAACAGGAATGACAGGCGCCAGAATGTTATAACCAATGTTTACGTTGAATTAAAGCCGTTTAAAGATTTCAAATATCGTGTTAACGCTGGTTACACCTATACACCCACGCTGTTTCAGAATTACCAAGGAAGGCTTGCCGGTGATATTGCAGGAGGTACCGCAGCAGTAGTGAACAGCGAAAGCAAAAAATGGATAGTTGAAAATATATTGTCATACGAGAAAAACTGGAATAAAAATCACATCGATTTTACAGGATTATACAGTGCCCAGGAAAATAAATTGTACTCATCTACAATAAACGCTTCGGGTTTTATTAATGACGCGTTACAGTTTAATAATCTGCAAGGGGCTAATACCATATCGGCATCGTCAGAAGCTATTACCACTCAAATGGTTTCGCAAATGTTGCGGGTTAATTATAATTACGATAGCAAGTACTTATTTACCGCTACAGCAAGACGGGATGGCTATTCCGCATTTGGCGCTAACACCAGCAAATATGGTTTGTTCCCATCGGTTGCTCTTGGCTGGAATATCAGTAATGAAAGCTTTATGAAAAACGTAAGTTTTATCAATAACCTGAAACTACGTGGTTCTTACGGCTTATCCGGCAATCAGTCGGCAGTCGACCCTACATCTACCATCTCCACATTCACAACCATTTCCATTCCGTCTAATGGCCATCCAACAACTGGTGTAATTGCCGACATCCTGGGCAATAAAGATCTGAAGTGGGAAAGTACCTACGGCAGCAATATAGGTATCGACTTCACCATTCTGAATAACAGGATTACCGGTACAATTGAAACTTACAATACCCGGACCAAAAATCTGGTCTTATATCGGGCCTTACCCTCTGCAACTGGTTACTCGCAGGTAGTTACTAACGTTGGTAAGGTCTCCAATCAGGGACTGGAAATATCGCTTAGAACGCAGAATATTATTGGTAATAATTTAAAATGGGAAACCAATTTGAATTTTTCTACCAATAGCAATAAGATAGTTGATCTGTATGGCGATAAGAAAGACGATATAGGGAACCGTTTTTTTATAGGGCACCCGGTTAATATTGTTTATGACTATAAATTGCAAGGGGTATGGAAGGTTGGGGAAAATCCGGCAAACCAGGACCCGAACGCTACGCCCGGCGACCTGAAATTTGCCGACCTTGATGGAAGTAAAACGATTACCTCGGATGGTAAAGATCAGACCATCATCGGGCAGGAAATTCCAAAATGGACCGGTGGGATAACCAATACCTTTCATTATAAAAACTTCCACCTCAATATCTTTATCCAAACGGTTCAGGGGGTTACAAAAAACAATGATGCGATCAATTTTAAGGATTTTGGCGGAAGGCAAAATCTACCCAGTGGCTTAGGTTACTGGACTGCCACAAATCAAAGCGATACCAGGCCTAAGCTTACTTATGTTAACTATTTGAATTACGGTTATCCCGAAGATGCAAGTTATACCCGGATAAAAGATGTGACCTTAAGTTACAGTATGCCCAAAGCATTGCTCGACAAATTGAAACTTGGCGGCCTTACGGTTTACCTGAGTGGAAGAAACCTGGCAACATTTACCAAATGGTATGGCTGGGATCCTGAAGTGGGCTATGGCATTACCGGTAATACGGAAGGTAACTATCCATTGGTTCGTACATTTATTTTAGGCGCTAACATCACACTCCGTTAATTAAGATCAAATGAAAAATCATAAAATATTATTAGCAATTGTCGCAGCAACAATTTGTATGCTGACGGCATGCAAAAAAGATTTTCTCAAAGAGAATGTCTACTCAAAGTTCACTCCCGAGGCTTTAAACGATTCTCTTGCATTTGAAGCTGGTATTGTAGGTTTACAAAGCCAGTACTCGCTCTGGAATACCATGAATGAGGATAATAATGGTAACCAGGGATTTTTATGCGTATGGCAAATGGGGACCGATGTTGCCTATAATAAGGCCCCTGACGACCTGGACCCCGTATCAATTCCTTATACAAATTACGAAAAGTTAAATTCGGCTAACGGTGCTGCCGCATTTGTCTGGAAATGGGCCTATAATATCATCAATAATTCCAACGTGGTTATTGCTAATATTGATAATCCTGCCGTAAAACTGGGCGCAAACTTCAGAAACAAGATCAAAGCACAGTCCATGTTTTACAGAGCATTGGCTTATAATTACCTGGTTACATTATATGGGGGCGTGCCCTTAATTACCAAGCCTTTAACCGCACCTAAAACTGATTTTGTTCGCGCACCGATAAAGGACATTAATGATTTGATTGTAGCTGATCTTACTTTTGCCAAAGTAAATGCACCTGCTATCGACCAGTTGGTAGCACAATCGCTGCCTAACAAGTCCATGGCCTCCCAGTTACTCGCTGAGGCATATTTAAGAATTGGCGGTAAAGATGCTGAAGCAGAGGCAGAATGTAATACCATTATTAACAGTGGCGATTTTAGCCTGATAACCGAGCGTTACGGCGTTAAGGCATCCCAGCCAGGAGATTCTTTTGCAGATATGTTCATATACGGCAATCAAAGAAGAAGTCAGGGTAATAAAGAGGCCATCTGGGTGGAGGAGACAGAAAACCCGGCATCGGTACCAAATGGAGCTGGGCCGGATCTACAGTCTAAATTCCCCGGTTACCGGTTTTTGGGATCCCAGCATCGCAGGGTTTGGGGCAGCAGGTATTACAATACACCGGGCATGCTTTTATGCGATACCTTAGGAGGAAGAGGTATCAGTAGAATGGCCTTAACCTATTTTGTTTTAAACCTGTACGGAGCAAATGATATGCGTAATTCAAAATATAACCTGCGCAGAAAATATTATTACAATGACCCCTCTTCGCCCAATTATGGTCAGCTTGTAACCGGGCCGGGAATTGATACCAACAGGAATATTGTTCCCAAAACCAATAAATGGGATCAGTTTGACCCGAATGATACCTTCGGTAGCAGTATGATCAAGGATTTTATCATTATGCGCTTAGGTGAAACCTATTTACTAAAAGCCGAGGCCCAGTTTAAACAAGGCAATAAAGGTGGCGCTGCAGAAACTATTAATGTATTGAGGGCAAGGGCAAAGGCTGCTACCGTAAATGCAGGGATGATAACGATGGATTTTATCCTGGATGAAAGGGCGAGAGAGCTGATCGCCGAAGAAAATCGTCGGATGACCTTAATGCGCACCGGTACATTGCTGCAAAGGGTTACAGGCAGGGGACTAAAGATCACCGGGATTTCATCAAGAAACCTGCTTTTGCCTATTCCTCAGTCTGAAATTGATCTGAACAAAGACGCTAAATTAGAGCAAAACCCCGGCTATTAATTTATCGGAATTACAATATGATCTGTAAAGGTTAAATTTTTTATCGAACGCCGTTTAGGTAAAACAAACTGCAAATAAATGCTTATTATTGTCATTCGTGTGCGTACACGAATGACAATAATATAGTAAGCAAAATATCTTAAAAGTTTATGAAAGCTTATTTACAAAATAGATTATGGCTAATGCTATTGCTTATAGGACTAAGCCTGTCTGCATCGGCAGTAAACTCACAGCCAGCTGATTCAATTGCTATAAAAGGTTTTCACCTGGATATGCGGATACAGGTGATGAAGCTGCCAGCTTTAAAAAAGTTTGTTCTTAATTTAAGCACAAAAGGGATCAATACCATTATCATGGAATGGGAGGGTAGCTACCCATTTGTAAAGGAACCGTTGATCGCAAACAGGTATGCTTATTCCAGGCAGGAGGTAGCTGAATTTATTGGCTATTGTAAATCACTTCATATACAGGTTATTCCACTGCAACAAAGCTTTGGCCATGTGGAGTATATTTTAAGAAACTATAAATACGCCGCTTTGAGGGAAGACCAGAAAGATTTTAGCCAGGTTTGCCCGAGCGAGCCCGAGTTAAATAAAAAATTGTTTACAGCACTTTATACCGATCTTGTTTCAACCCATAATTCGCCCTATATACACATTGGCGGTGACGAAACTTATTTATTAGGGCATTGCGAAAAGTGTAAGAAAAGGGCTGCTGAGATAGGACTGTCCAGATTATATTTCGATCACATTAAAATGTTATGTGATATTGTGGTTGGCTTGGGCAAAAGGCCAATAGTGTGGGCCGACATTGCTTTGAAATACCCCGACTATATCAACTTACTTCCCAAAGAAACCATTTTTATTGATTGGAATTATGGCTGGGATGTAAACCGCTTCGGCGATCATTCCAAATTGTTAAAATCCGGGTATGAAATATGGGGATCGCCGGCAATAAGGAGCTATCCGGATAATTATTTTTTGACTGATTGGCAAAAGCATTTTAATAACATCAGGGATTTTATTCCCTTATCAAGAAAGTTGGGGTACAAAGGTATCGTGATGACCTCATGGTCAACCTCCGGTGTTTACTCTTCCTTGTTTGAATCTGAGGATGAACTTATCGATTTGTACGCCATTCGGCATGTATACCCCCTAAGCGGTTTTAATATACTGGTTGATTACTATTTGAAGACATTAAATGATAATGGAAAACGGAGTAATGATCAGTTTATCGAAAGCTATTGTAACAGCCATTATGGCTTTGATTCCCCGAAATCAAAACTGTTTACAAAAGCTCTTTTTTCTGCTCCATTCAATGTTGTTCATGGGAAGGTGATAGCCTTTAAAGAAATTACAGTTGGACAATTGTTAGATAGCGCCACCGAAGTTCTGAGAGCGCTCAAATCACTTCAGCCTGTAAAAGGTGTGCAAGAATTCAGGCACTATCTTTTAATGGCTGATATAAGGGTATATTATCTTACCTATATGAAGGTCGAAGCTGAAATAAACTCCACGGATTTTTCGGGTGATAAAATACCGTTGTATATTCTTCAACTCAAAAAACTTTTATCTAACGAGCAAAGGCTTAACGATGAATTTACTGCGCTTAACAAGGATTTTCTTTATCAATCGGCTATAGACGAAGAAAACCTTTTAAGAAATCAGAAGATCCATGTTTTATATGATCGTTTAGCAAAACAAAAATGAAATTTTTAAATATACCTTTCGTTTCGCAGGAGGTGCATGCCCATGAAAAATCAACACTGCATACGATTGACTACGAACCATGGAACGCAGAGAAAACCATATCCTGCACTGCTGCCTTTTCTATCTCACATTTTGATGATGGTATCCACTTGAAATTTTCTGTAACAGAACAGTTTCTCCGGGTAAGAACACGGAAGCTCAATGGGGAAGTACACAGGGATAATTGCGTGGAATTTTTTATAGCTTTTGAGCATGATACCAGTTACTATAATTTTGAATTTAACTGTTTAGGCTCGGTTAAGGGAGCTTACGGAAAAAGCAGGGTACATCGTAAATTTTTACCATCGCAGCTTCTAAAAACGGTGGAGGATAGTATCTGTATCTCCATGGATAATATTTCAAAAGATAGATCAATCAAATGGGATATCTCTATCATATTGCCTGTAGCGGTATTTTGTTATCACGATAAAGTATCATTAAGCGGAGAAGCCTGTTCTGTCAATTTCGCGAAATGTGGTGATAGTCTGCCCCAGCCACATTTTTTAAGCTGGGTTGAAATTGTTTCCGAGAAACCCGATTTTCATCAGCCCGCAGCTTTTGGCAGGGTGAAATTCGAACCAAAACCTATTTTAACACTTGCCTAGTATGAAAAGAGCCTTTTTGATCTTCCTCATAATAACCTTACCTGTTTTTTTATATGCGCAGGATTTAAACCTGATACCCTATCCCCAACAAGTAAAATTGCTCAAATATAACTTGCCTTTGGCAAAACACTGCCGGTTTTACACCAATAATGGCCGGTTCAATTATGCGGTAGATTATTTAAACGAGGAGCTGGCTTTTCAGGATAAACGGGCGAAGGGGCCTTTACAGAAAATACTCATTAACAGGGATACAACCCGTGGAATTTCCGGCGCTTACACATTAAGTATTTCCGGCGGTGTAATAAGTATTAAGGCGCCAGACAGCGCTGGTGTATTTAATGGGATAGTTACTTTGCTGCAATTGTGCAGATCTGCAAAAACTGAGAGGGCGAAAATAATTTTACAGGGCGTTACGATCACCGATCAGCCCCGGTATCAATGGAGGGGATTTATGCTTGATGAATCAAGACATTTTTTCGGGAAAGAGGTTGTAAAGAAAATATTAAAGTGGATGGCTTTTTATAAGCTGAACCGTTTTCACTGGCATTTGACAGATGCGCAGGGCTGGAGACTTGAAGTAAAAAAATATCCTTTACTCACTACAACTGGAGGAATTGGCAATTTTACCGACTCGCTGGCATCCACAAAGTATTATACACAAGATGATATAAAGGAAATTGTCAATTTTGCTAAACAGCGTAACATCGAAATTGTACCTGAAATTGATATGCCCGGCCATGCAACCGCCGCAAACCATGCTTATCCTATATATTCCGGAGGTACAACGCCCGGATTTGAAAACTTTACGTTTAATCCGGGCAAAGAGATCACCTATAGTTTCATTAGCAATATTCTAAAAGAAGTTAAAGAAGTCTTCCCCGGAAATATGATCCATATAGGTGGCGACGAGGTTACGCTTGGTATAAAGGCTTGGGAGAATAACCCGGATGTTAAAAAGCTGATGAATGGAAAGGGGTTTACCGATTATAAACAAGCGGAATTTTATTTTCTAAAAAGGATAGCCGATACCGTCCAAAAACTTAATTGTACAGTGATGTGCTGGGATGAAGCTGTGGCTGCTGGTTTACCAACTAACCGTGTTGTGATCAATTGGTGGCGCCAGGATAAGCCGGCTGTTCTTACTGAAGCACTTCGTGATGGGTATAAAGTGATCCTTTGCCCAAGATTACCCATGTATTTTGATTTTGTTCAGGATAGTACGCATAGGTCTGGCAGAAAATGGGCTAAGCTTTACAACTCCTATACAAATGTTTATCATTTTCCCGAAAACTCGCTTTCGGATACAATTTATAGCCACGGGAACATCATTGGGGTACAGGCTAACTTATGGACAGAGACTGTTGTCTCAGAGAAAAGACTGGATTATTTATTGTTCCCTCGTTTAGCAGCACTGGCTGAATCAGGCTGGACTAATATATCAATGAAAGATGATCGCTTATTTAACGAAAGGCTTCGGATGCATCTTAATTATTATATAAAGGCAGGTATATATTATTATGACCCTTTTAACCCGGGTTATCATAAAGAACCGGTTGATAAAAAAGCAAAACAGGAAATACAGGATTAAGGCTTGATCAACTATTATAAAATTGATAGTTTTCCTTAGTGATGATATCGATGGGCATATAAACGGATTTTTCGACTTCGCTGATCTTAAAAAGATATTTGTAGAGTGCCATGATGCCCAAATATCCCTGTTCTTTAGGACGTTGGCAGATCAGGAAGGTAATTTGTTCGCTTAAAAGGTAATTGATGTTTTTCTTTAAAAAGTCATAACCAATCAGCAAAATATCCTTTTTGTTATGCTTCTCTAATATCTTGGCCACAATATTTACCCTGGAGTTGGTAACAAAAATTGCTTTGATGGCGGTGTTGGTGGATAAAGCGCCTAACAATGATTTCTCTACTGCTACAAGCTTAGTTTCATTAATATTAAGTGTTAATAACTCGTTCGTTTTGCCGGCGTCATCAAAAAACTTCTTAAAACCTTGTTCTTTCCGCAATAAATGGTGATCATTTTCCAGATCTGTGGATATGTTAACGGTCAATACTTTGTCCGATTTTTGAATGGCGAAACTGATAAGCTGAGCGGCAAGTTTGCCGCTTTGATAAAGCTCGGGGCCAATATAGGTCAGGTTATCCTGATTGGGCAAATCAGAGTTTATAAACGCGAGGGGCAAGCCAAGCTCCTGGATTTTTTTCACCAATATTATCGACTCTTCCACAAAAGATGGCGCTAACAAGATGGCGTGTGGTTCGCTATTTAATAGCTCATCGGCCGCTGTGTTGAAGCTGTTTTTTGAGTCGAGATCATAAAAATAATATTTAACGCTTACGCCAAATTGCTTTATTTCGGCTGCTGCCTGTTTTATTCCGTTCAAAGGGTAGCTCCAATAATCAGTTTCGTTGGAAACCGCGGGTATTAAAATGGCAAAGGTTAATATTTTTCTGGAGGCCAGCAGGCTGGCCATCTTGTTTGGCTGAAAATTTAGTTCCTCAATAATGGCATTTATTTTCTGCTTGGTATTTTCAGAGACCCCTTTTCGATTATGAATTACCCGGTCAACGGTACCGATGGATACGTTTGCCCTACGGGCTATTTCTTTAACGCCTGTTAACTCAGTTTCTGTCTTCTTCATGTATATACGAACCAAATATAATACATTTTAATAACCATTTTTAAATGGCAAAAGTTCATTAATGTAACATTGATAAGACGTTTAAAAACTGCTGAAATGGTTTAAAATAGTTGGCAAAAAAATATGGTGAAGGATTTTGTCCTTCACCATACTACGTTGAATATTAACTATATAAATTGCTTATCTTATCATTAGGTTTTAAAATTTATAACGGAGTGAATTTAAAATCGTGGATGATGATCTCTACATTTTGTCCGTTTGATGGCGCAACGCCATGAAATAGCCATAAGTTCATCATTACAGGCATTGATAGTGTGCTGATTGATTGTGGCGGGCTGGTCCAGGTTTTGCTGGCATATAAGTTTGTATCATTATCATAAAAACCAGCTAAACTTTTGAAAGTTACAGCACTGCTTGATCTTTTAAATCTTTGGGTTGTGTAAGTGCCGCTCAAAGTAACAGGGTAGGTAACTTCAACAGTATCAAGGGTGCTTCCGGTTTCTGGATATAAGGTATAATTGAGCACCCGGTTATTTGATGCAACTCCCCATTTTGAATACTCTATATCCATTTCATCAAAGTTCTCATTTCCAGAGTAGTTAAACAGACCAAAAACAACGTTTTTGTCAAGGGTGCTGATGGGGCCCTCTACCTTCCATTGATAAGTGCCATAGCCAAGGCTCGAAAGCATGGTAACCTCACCGCATTCCCATTTACCTGTAGTAGTGTTTTTCTTTATTTTTAAATGCAGAAAACCACTGGCGTCTACATAGGCGCTCCCGGCAGAGAAAACATTTGGTCCTGGTCCCTGGCCACTCGGGTTAGTTGTTACCTCCCAGGTATACCCCGCAAACGAAAGGGTTGAAGCTGTTTTGAGTTTACTAACAGCATCGCTGCCGGTTGTTGTTTTAGTTGTATCTGACAGTTTTCCGTCAGATTTTTTACACGCTACGAATGATAGCGCGAACAGCAAAAGATAGATTATTTTTTTCATGATTTCAATAAGTTGTTGTTTAAAAAATGGTTAGCAGAAGGATAAGATTAAGAAATAAAAATAATTAACGTGTACGTACACGAATATATAATTATTATTCCTATTTTGCAATAGAATTTAAATATGATTGTTTATTAATTGCATTGTTTATTAGATAGTTATAAAAAATACAAATGGAAAAAATGCACTCTGGGACTGCTGATCCGGGACAGGATATTGTTGCGGAAAAAAAACGGCTTTTGTCGCTTGATTTTTTCAGGGGACTGACAATTACAGCCATGATCCTGGTGAACACGCCGGGCGACGGTGATCACGTTTATGCTCCGCTGGAGCACTCTAAGTGGAATGGCTGTACGCCTACCGACCTGGTTTTTCCTTTCTTTTTATTTATGGTGGGCGTATCAATAGTTTACGCCCTGGAAAGTAAAAAGGCCGATCGTGAAAATCACAGAACGATAATTTTTAATGCACTCAGGCGGATGCTGATTCTAATAGGGATTGGTCTTTCGATATTTCTATTCTACCGTCCCGATTTTGCGCACCTGCGTTTTCCAGGGGTATTGCAACGCATAGGTGTTGTTTATTTTTTATCAACCTTATTATATCTAAAAACAAATGAACGTACCCGCGACTGGCTTCTGGCTGTAATTTTAGTGAGTTATTATCTTGTGTTGAACTATATACCTGTTCCAGACGGACATCCACCCAATCTGATTCCTGAATTTAATCTGGCTGCCTGGGTAGATCGGGCTGTGTTTTCTACTAACCATATGTATAGATTTACCAAACAGTGGGACCCTGTTGGTCTCCTGAGCACCTGGCCGGCTATCGGAACAACGCTTTTGGGAATCAGGGTAGGAGCCATATTAAAAAAGACGGGACAGGATGTTAAAAAAAAGTGTATCCGCTTGTTTTTAATAGGGATCGCTGCTATCGTATTGGGACTGATCACAGACTCGTTTTTCCCCATCAATAAATCATTATGGACAAGCTCTTATGTGTTGTATTCAGGAGGGATATGTACGCTCGGACTTACATTGGCATTTTGGATCATAGATGTTAAGGGGTATCAAAAGTACGCCTGGATTTGCTCGGTTTTTGGGATAAATGCCATAACTGCGTATGTTTTATCGGAGATTATGCCGGGACTTATTAACTTTTTGCGGATACCATATAACGGGCATTCGATAAGTGGTATGAAATATTTTTATAAGATTGTATTTCTACCAATTTTTTCGCCGGAGAATGCATCCTTATTTTCAGCCTGTATATTCGTGATCCTGATCTGGCTTATAATGTATATTTTATATAGAAAGAAGATTGTAATAAAAATTTAGGCAATAGTCATCTGCCGGCGTTTTGGTTATGAAGCATGAAAATTCTACAACAGGTATTTCATTGTAGACGAGGAACGCGCCTTTTTAATAGTACACTCACCAACGCCAAAACTGCCAATATCAGGATCGCCCACCGGGCTTGCTCTGCCGCCTTATTTACAAAAGCAGAAACAAAATTAGGTGTTTGAGTAGCACGTTCCAGGATCCAGGCGATGGCAATTATACCGGAGATAGCGGCGCCACCAACGCGGACATACTTGTAGACTGGTGTTTGGCTCAGTAAAATTAACCAGGGAATAGTAATTAATACAACAAAAAGCTGCATGATCTCGATCCCTAAATTAAAGCCTAAAATACTTAGCGCCATAGTACCTGCACTCAATTTAAGGTTAGCTAATATGGATGCAAATGCCAGGCCATGTATTAAGCCAAAGCCAGCCGCTACATACATCTCTTTCCCTGGAAAAATTGGCTTTATGGCATGAATTGCAGAAACTAAAATGGAAAATGCGATCAATATTTCTACCGGTTGTGCAGGCAATCTTAACCAGCCTAAAGCACCAATCAGCAGGGTAATGGAATGCCCAATTGTAAACGAAGTAATAATTTTCAATAATCTCAGGATACTATATTTTGTGCCGCCAAATTTTCCCCATTGCCTGCCATTTGTCAAAAGCGCGGCGGGTAATAGCAGCACAATTAAAAACAGTAAATGGTCAGTACCTTCTTTGATATGCTGCATGCCTAAAGCAAGCATACTTTTGAAACCTTTAAACCAGCTCCCTTGCTGCAAATTTATTTCCAAAGGATATATCACATTATCTTTGGTATTCCAGCTGATGACCATTGCGTCTGCCGAAGATGTATTTAAATTTCCGGCCTCCCAGTCGCTGCGGATGGAAACAAGGGCCGCATGGTTAATAACCTGGTGCATAATTACATCATAATCGAGCATGAACTTCCGGGTACTTTCGCCCGGCTGCGGTATGATAACAACATTGGCAACTACTTCCCAATAGTCCATACCATTCTCGATATATTTTCCTTTGTCCATCCTCAAAGCTTCTATTTCAACATCCCATGGGGCGGTCTTTTTCGAATACGCGTGTATGTGCGCTTTAAGGTATTCTTTTAACTGCGGTCCGAACTTTTCAATAAGTGTTTCCGGGTTTTTAGATATATTGTTGCCAAAAGCAAGCTCCAGTTCTGATAGCGGCATTTGGAGTTCCAATGCAACCCTGTTCGGACTTGCATCTAAAAAAACAAGCGTATTTGGTGTTTGATGTGCGCTGGAAATCGTTGGTTTTAATGCTGTAACAGCAAAAAAAGCTACAAAAATAAACAGCCGCCAACTGTTTTTATGGCGACTGTTTATCGAAAAAATGTTGTCCATAGTTTCTATTTATCTTTTTATAAACCTATATAATCACGGCTATGATCTCTCATAACGCTATGGTAGTGGATTCCTGATAGAACCACACCTGTTTGGCAAATAAACTCTATCCAAACACTTGGTCCATCAATCCTTACATAATCGGTATTAGTTGTTAAAAATGAACTGGCGGTACCGGCAACACCAGATGTATTGCTGGCATAACATACATAGGTATTTGCAAGTTCATTTTGATAAATGGTAGTGAAAGCAGCCGCGGAGGTGGCATCCAGATCATTAATCCATGGCATCATGGCTGCCAGCACTTTTGCCTGTGCGGCACTGCTTAATGTACTTACCTGGATTCCCTGTTTGGTGGTTGGGAATGTATTGGTGGTAGAGCCCGGAATCATCAGGCAGTCTGAAAAAGTGCTGGATATTTTTGCCGAGGCTAATTCGGTACTTGTGAAAGAACCCAGCATATTCTGCATAGCCGTATGTTCAGATTCCATTGGGCCGCTGTAAGTAGTTCCGCTTAAAGTAAATGAACCTTTGGGCTCTACTCCCTGGTGCAAAGGGGTGATACTGGTAACGCTGCCGGCGTCATAAGTGATATTTTGCGCGTAATGGTGCCCGCCGATCTGCAGCATCCATTTTCCTGTTGTACTTGGTGTACCCAAAAAAGCGATAACATAATTGCCTGAAGAATAGCCGGAAGCAGTTTGCCCCAGGTAATCATCGGCAGCCATAATCTGTGTAAATTCATCATAACCTTCCCCGGTTGTTGTTCCAAAAGCAGCTTGTGCAACAGCTTTTGCAGCGGCTAACTGTGTGCTGGTTAAACTGCTAAATGCCAACCCGTTTCTGCACGAAACTCCGCATGGTAAATTTGACCATCTTTTAGCATTGGTAAGATTTAATGTAAGTACAACAGATGCTTGTTGTGTGGTAGTAAGCGTTGCTAAAAAAGTATTGGCTAAGCATACTACTTTTGATGCAACAGTTGTTGAGGTAGAACAGCCTGTTGTTGTACTGGCATCATCTACAGTGACTGAAAAACTGCAGCTTTGCCCGCCGAAGGTAATTGCAAAAGAGGCGGTACCTGCTGATGTTGGTGTACCGGCAATTGCATAGGTAAGGTTACCCGCACCGCTGGCCAATGTACCCGCGGCTAAAGTTGCCGTTAATCCGGTAACCCCGGTTGAAGAAATAGCGGTACCTGCGGTATAAGTAGCACCGTTACCACCTGTATACGGTATGGTAGCGCTGCCGCTAAATACTGTATTAATAGTTGCTGTTGATGACACTACGGCCGAACCGCAAGTTAAAGCCGAAACTGAAGCGGTTGTAGTAGTTGTTGTTGTGTCGCTGCTCTTTTTACAAGCCACCAGGATGCAGACCGCTATGAGTAAGCCTACGCCGGATAAAAGTATTAACTTTTTCATTTTTTAATATTTTTTTAGTTTACTTATCCGAAAGTATCGCCCAATCTTTTCAGATGATAAATATTATCGATGAACAGGGCGGATGTGGTGATGAAAAGAGGGTAACCGGCAATATTTTATAAAAAATGTAGAATAAGGGGGCTCTATTAACGCTATATAGCTATAGCCGTTTCAGCAACAAACTGGTTTGGAAAATGTAGCATGAGTATGTTAGCACACATGAACGGCTAATTAACTAAGCTACGGATAGCTTCGTAATAAGCATTGCCCACCGGTAATTCAATGTTTGTCAATTGCACTTTACGATTTTGAAGGGATCTTATTTTATTTACCGGAACAATATAGCTGCGGTGAATACGATGAAATTTAGCACAAGGTAGCTTTTTCAATACCTCTTTTAAGGGCATTAACGTAAGAACAGGTTTATCATGAGTTAAGTGGATCCGTATATAGTTTTCCATGCTTTCGATATACTCGATGGTGTCCAGGGCGATCTTTACAAGCCGGTATTCAGAATGCACATACAGGCTTTCGTCTGTAGGAGTTAATTGCTCATTTGCCCGGTTCCTATATTGATAAAGGGCAACCGCTTTTTCTACCGCCTTTGTAAAGCGTTCAAATTCTATTGGTTTTTCAACAAAATCCAATGCCTCTAATTCAAAGCCCTCATAGGCATAGTTCCGGTAGGAGGTAGTGAAAATAACCATAGGTTTTACGGCCAGCGACCTTACCAGATCAATTCCGGAGATATCAGGCATATTGATATCCAAAAAGATCAGGTCAATCGTTGTGCTTTTTAAAAATTCGGCTCCTGAAATGGCGTCTTCGAATGTTCTGATGAGTTGCAGCGAGGGAAACCGGGATACATATTCGCCGATAAGTCGTAACGCTAAAGGCTCATCATCAATGGCTATACATTTGAGGGTCATGGCTGAGTTTGTAAGGTTAGCTGAACAATATACTCCTGGTTATCGTTGCTGATATTTAATAAATGCTTGCCGGTATATAAATGCGCTAAGCGTTTACGGGTATTTTTGATCCCTATCCCGGTGCCGTGGTGTTCGCTGTTATTTAAACCAAATATCCGGTTTTTACAATAAAAAGACAGGCTCGTTTCCCGGACGATCAATTTGATTTCGATAGTAGATGCCTCATGTTTACTAACGCCATATTTGAATACATTTTCAATAAAGGTCATCAGTAGCAAGGGCGCTATTTGTTTTTCATCTATATCACCATCTACCTTAAAATTAATAATGGTAAGGTTGCCTGTGCGTAAACGCTGCAGTTCGATATAACTTGTAATGCAATCAATCTCCCGCTGCAATGGTGCAAAATTTCCGGTTATGTCTTCTGTAACATAGCGCATAATTTTTGAAAGCCGCATAACGCTGTCAGCTGCATGATCATCCTTAGTTAAAACCAACGTATAGATATTGTTCATGGTATTGAACAAAAAGTGCGGATTGATCTGCGCTTTCAAAAAAGAGAGCTCTGCAGTTGCTTTGTCCGCTTCTGCCCGGGCCGCCCTTTGTTCCGTCAGCAGCCATTCCCGTATGGTTTTTATGGCGGCACTGAAAGCAACAAGCGTAAAAAAGATAAAAAAACTGGTGATATCCATCGGTTGTCCAAATGGCGATCTGCTTAAAGACCTATTGCGATAGGATGGCAAATTGGCGCCTTGCTCCGAAGGCCCTACGGGCTGATAATTTTCGGCGCCGGGCCCATCGAAAGGTGACCGGTTCCCAGGTCGCCGGCTATCGTCCTCTTTTTCCCTGATATGTAGCAAGCGGTCAAATGGCCGGATGCAATAAACACCGAAGAACAGGAAAAAAACAGCAATTCCATAAAAAATATGTTTTTTACGGAGCAGCAGCCGCGGAACAAAAAGGTAGGCGTTGATGTAAAAAACGACCATAAAAGTAAGTCCGAATAACCAATAGTCGGGGCTTTGCAAAAGGACAATATCACCGTCAAAGCTGCCGCCGCGATGCAGAAAGATGAGTGGGATGGCCATAAGTACTACCCAACCGGCGAAATGCAGGATGATTGAAATAGCTTTAATTCGTGACATGCGATAAAGTAACACAATTGGTTATGCAGGAAATAAAAGTATCGATGATTGACTTAAATGTATGGATGAAATGACAAATATACAATTTACACGGCGGGTAAATCCTGGTTGCCACTAACATCAGAGCTTTAGAAATTTCAGCTATTTTGAGTATTCATCACTAAAAAAAGGTCATTCATCTATACACCCCGTTTTAAATTAAAGTTTGCCGCTACGTTTACACTGATTGATGACATGAAACTTACAATACCCCTATTAAGCATTTTACTATTGAGCAGCAGCGGGCTATATGCACAGCAAAAAACTATTTCAGGAACGGTTATCGACAGTGCTACCCGGGTGCCGGTTAACGGTGTTACCATAATTTTAAACCCGGTAAACAAAACAGAAATCACCGGTGAGACAGGGCATTTCTCCTACAGGGATGCAGGGTCTGCGGCGCGATCTGTTACAGTTACTGCCGTTGGCTATGGTAAGACGACCGTTTTAATAACAGATTTGCAGCGAAACCCAACCATCTGCCTGAGCCCACAGCAAACCCAGTTAACCGACGTGATCATTACCGCTAATAATCCAAACCCATATAGGGCGATCAGCGAAACCGATATCAAGCTCCGCGGCGTGTCCAATTCGCAGGAAGTATTGCGGATAGTGCCTGGTTTGTTCATCGGCCAACATCAGGGTGGTGGTAAAGCAGAACAGATCTTCCTGCGTGGTTTTGATAATGACCATGGCACCGATATCAATATGAGCATTGATGGCATGCCGATAAATATGGTTTCGCAGGCGCATGGCCAGGGTTATGCAGACAGCCATTTTATCATCCCGGAAACAATTGAAAGCACCGAGTACCAAAAAGGCATGTATAATGCGGAGAAAGGCGACCTGGCAGTAACCGGCTTTGTAAATTTTAACACAGCCAACGCGATCAGCGCTGATCAGATCAAAATAGAAAGCGGGCAGTTTAATACTTACCGGGTATTCGGTATGGTTAACCTGCTTGGTGAAAAAGCTAAAGCAAATAATCAATCCTGGTATGCTGCTTCGGAATACCGGTATAGTGATAGTTATTTTGATAACCCTCAGCATTTTAAACGTTTTAACTTTTTTACCAAATATCATGGCCGGCTAAATGCCAATAACTGGCTAACCCTTAGCGCATCCGCTTTGTACAGTACCTGGAAAGCATCGGGACAGATCCCGGAAAGCGCGGTAAATGACGGTGCGGTTGGATTTTACGGTGCACTGGACCCCAATGAGGGAGGGATAACATCGCGTGCCAATGTAAGCGCACAGCTTTTAACTACGCTTTCAAATCATGACATTATCAAAAACCAACTCTACTATTCGCGCTATAAATTTGATCTGCACACGAATTTTACGTTTTACCTGGTAGACACAGTTAATGGTGACGAGATACGGCAACGGGAAGCCCGTAATTTGTATGGCTATAACGGCAGTTATCAGTATGAAGGCTACATGGGTAATACTAAACTGATAACGGAAGCAGGGATCAATGCCCGGCTGGATATGACCAAAGGTTCGGAATTGTCGCATACCGTGAATAACTTCACGGTCATCGATCCCATTAAATTGGGTGACATTACCGAACTGAATACCGGAGCCTACCTGAGTGAAACATTTCAGTTCAGTTCAAAATTCTCGATGAATGCCGGGTTAAGGTTTGATCAGTTTTATTACAGGTATAACAATAAACTGGCCACCGATAGTACGCTTAATGGTATTGGCGTTTATTCCGCCAGGAATAATATAGTCAGTCCCAAACTGAATTTTTATTATAATGCTGATGATAAGACGCAATTCTATTTATTAACGGGGAAAGGTTTTCATTCCAATGATACGCGGGTGGTAGTGGCGCAGGGAGGTTTGCAAACGCTGCCCGCAGCATATGGCGCCGATCTGGGCACTGTGTTTAAGCCGGTCAAAAACCTACTGTTTAATGCTGCCCTATGGTATAGTTACCTGCAAAAAGAATATGTATATGCAGGCGATGGAGGTTCGGTAGAATTCAGTGGTCGCACGCGTCGGATTGGATTTGACTTGTCCGGCCGTTACCAGCCGCTCAAATCCTTATATTTTAATGCGGATGTAAATTACGCCCATGGCCGGTCGCTGGACGGGCCGTCCGGCGCAAACTATATTCCTTTAGCGCCAGTTTGGAGCAGCACAGGTGGCATAACCTACATTTTAAAGGATGGTTTCAATGGCAGTTTACGTTACCGCTATCTTGGCGACCGCGCAGCGAATGCCGACTATAGTTTGATTGCTAAGGGTTATTTTATTAATGACATGGTATTGAATTATACCCGGCCCAAATACGAAATTGGCTTAACGATAAATAACTTGTTCAATGTGCGGTGGAAGGAAACGCAGTTTGAAACCATTACACGGTTAAAAGGCCAGTCCCCTGTGGATGGGATTGCTTTTACCGCCGGTACTAAGTTCGCTGCTTTGCTGCATCTTAGTTATTTTCTTAAATAAGTATTTTAGCCTATTCGTCTATACATTTATGCTATTCATCGAGTCCTTTTTATTTATTCATTCATGAACTGGTACATTTATCCCTATCAAACTCAAGTTATACTTGATTTGGTGATAAGGTTTAGGTTTAAAGCCTCCAGGCTGTAATAGCCAGGGGGCTTTATTATAAACAGGATAATGCATTCTAATCAAAACCAATACTGTATAAATATCTAAATGATTGTATCCATTGTAATAGTTGTATTGGCATTGAGCTGTTTAATATGTCTGCTTGCTGTTCGCTTGCTTCCCAAAAAAAGATAACTAACAGCACATTAACGTTTCTTTAATTTTAATCAAAGCAGCAGCGCTATTCATTAAGGTTGGCAGGAGTTTGAAATCATAACGTATACCACTATTGATCCCCAATATTTAAGCAAGCCGCAGGTTTCTATCCTGATTCATCTATACAAAATAGCTATTCACCGATAGATCATTGGTTGTCTTTTAATGATTTGCCACTTTTAATTAATAATTCAGGATGGCAGGATCCATGAACTATTATGTTCAGTTTTCATTAGGTTGAGTGCCTGCGCAAAGCGCAGGCGCTTTTTATGATTTTTAGAATCATTGCGATGTATATTTTCAAGGCGGCGCTTCATATAAATAAAACAGATCTTTCAATATTCATTTTTTGCTGTCGAGGCCAGGAATGGTTACAAATGTCAGCGTTGTGGCTTCTGGTGTGCTTTTTTATTAAATTAGTAGCTATATGATCCGTTCAAAAGCCACTACCTTTTTTATTCATGCCGCCGGCTGGTTGGTATTTTTAGGTTTCCCGCTGTTATTCATGAACCGTACACAGCAAAACAGCACTTTTACTTTTACTGTAGTTCTTTCGCCTTATTACTGGCTGTTTTGTCTTACGTATATTTTTATGTTTTACTTTAACGCCTGGTACCTGGTACCCCGGTTTGTATTTCATAAAAAATATATCTGGTACGGGCTCATCGTTTTATTACTTTCGGGCTGTGTATATTTTTTACAGCCATTTGATAACTTGCTTGGGCATAATTTGCTTAAAAGCAATAAGCAAAACGGAAACGCTATAGCCGGACAACCTAATATTGGCCCTCAGATTATTCCTGCCGCCGGTGACAGTACAGCCCCCAATCAGCAGAATATGCCCTTTGGCCCGCTTCCGCACGAAGATCTGCGGATGCAGGACCCAAGTTTAAAGCCCTCCAACCGTATTATCTTTATCCATCAGTCGGGCAATATTGATATGGTTGCACTCTTTATTTTCATCATTGTGATGGGATTAGGTATTGCCGTAAGTACTGTACAAAAATGGCAGCTCACCGAGCAAATGGTGATCAGAGCCGAAGCCGAAAAGGCCCACGCTGAGCTTTCATTCCTTAAAGCGCAGATCAACCCGCATTTTCTCTTCAATACCCTCAATAATATTTATGCCTTATCAGTTACCGATAGTAAGCACACTTCAGAGAGTATCATGAAATTATCTAACATCATGCGGTACGTTACCGATGAGGTGACTGAGGATTTTGTTTTATTGAAAAACGAGATAGACTGTATCAATGATTATATCGACCTGCAAAAACTCCGGCTGAGTAAGAAAACGGCTTTGAGCTTTAATTTTTCTGGCGAAACAGATCAGCAGAAGATCCCTCCGCTGGTATTAATGACTTTTATTGAAAACGTATTTAAATACGGCGTAAGTAAACATGAGCCCTCCATCATCCGGATTAACCTGAATGTAATACCCGGCAAAATTTTGTTTGAATGCGAAAATACCATGTTTGAGAACCGGCCAGCTGCCAGCAGGAAAGGTATAGGCATAGCCAATACCCGGCAGCGCTTGCAGCATATTTATCCCGGGAAACATCGCTTAAACATCAGTTCTGTAGATGCACTTTACCGGGTTGAACTAGAAATTGACACTTAATAAATCCTTATATGCAGTTGAAATGTGTAGCTATTGATGACGAGCCGCTGGCGCTGGAGATCATCAAAAAATATGTATCAGATTACCCCTCATTAAAATTGGTAAACACCTTTGATGATGCTGTTTCAGGTGCTGAATATTTAAAAAGAAATAAAATTGATATACTTTTTATCGACATTGATATGCCGGATATTACCGGTGTCGACCTGGTTCGTTCGCTGCAGGAAAAACCGATGATCATATTTACCACCGCGTATAAAAATTTCGCTTTTGAAGGTTTTGAGCTCGAGGCTGTTGATTATTTATTGAAGCCCATTAACAATTCCCGCTTCAATGCGGCGATACAAAAAGCTATTGACTATTACCAATTTAAGAATACCAGTCATACCGAAGCAGAGGACTTTTTGTTCGTTCATTCAGAATACCGGGTGATTAAGATCAGTATAAGAGACATTGAATATATTGAAAGTATGCAGGATTATATCAAGATCTATTTAATAAATACCGAAAAGCCTGTATTAACCCTGATGCCTTTAAAAAGCGTTATTGAAAAGCTACCTGCCAACCAATTTGTTAGAATTCATCGAAGTTATGTGGTGGCTCGTGTCCAGATCAGGTCTATTTATAACAGGAAGATCAAGCTAAGTAAGATCGAACTCCCTGTTGGAACTAACTACACAGAGTTTATTAAAGACTGGGCTAAATAGCTGATTCTCCATGCGTTCGTCGATACATTTATGTTATTGAGCGACACATCTTTTTATGCTGGTGGAAATAGCTTCAATTTTATGCTATAAAATAATCGTTGAAATAAAACCTAAGCATCATGGAAACCACCAGCAACAAAAAAAAGATATTGATCCTGGATAAAAACGGTAGGATGTTATCAGCACTTGATGCCATTACGTATTTTGGTAATTTTGACGTCCATTTAATCTATGATCCTAATGCTATATACGATAAAGCAAAAGCGCTAAACCCAGATCTGATCATATTAGATTATTTGATCCCTGATAATGACTGTGCTTTGATTTGTCAGGATTTTAAGGATGATGACCGATTGAAAGGTATTCCGATTATTATTTTAACCACATTCAAAACTAAAAAAGCTCAGGAAACCACTTATAACTGCGATGCTCTTTTTATAAAGCCCCTTGATATGGAGCTGCTGGCCTCACGTATGGAATATTTAATAGCTTCATAAATAACAGTTTGTTAAAAAAGAACCAATCAAAACATGTTGAGGGCCAATAAATATATTATACTTGGGTAACAGATAGTTTTTTGTAAAACTCATTTGAACCTGCTAAGTTTAACCTTGTAATATTATAAAAAACCGATACTGTTAAATGAAAATCAAAAGTAATATCGCAACCAGTGAAAATGGGTTTATTTTTAACCCTGCCACCGGTGATTCTTTTTCGGGTAATGCCGTGGCAGCAGAATTATTATTGGCTATGAAAAATGGGAAACCCGAAGAAGATATCAAAAAAGATATTCTGGAAAAGTATGATGTGAGCGCTGAGCAACTGGAACGCGACTGGGATGATTGGATAGTGCAGTTAAAAGAAGCTAACCTGCTTGAAATTTAGGCTTATGGCGCCAGATAAGTACTCCGGTCTATGTATTGCGGTTACCGGGCTTAATGCCAATGACAACCCGGGGCCGGGTATGGCTGTGATACGTTCATTAAAAGCCGGGTTTGGAGATGGGATCAAAATAATTGGCTTAGCGTATGAATCACTCGAGCCAGGTATTTATATGCACGATCACGTCAAAAAAACCTATCAGTTGCCTTATCCAACAGAGGGGACTAAGGCGCTGCTTGATCGTTTGAGCTACATCCATCAACAAGAAAACCTGGATATCATTATCCCTAATTTTGACTCGGAACTGTTTAATTTTATAAAAATAGCTCCGCAATTGCAAGAGATGGGGATATCAAGCTTTCTGCCTTCTCACCATCAGCTTACATTGCGTGATAAGGTGCATCTGAAAGAATTTGGATCAAAAAATGGCTTTTATGTACCAGCCGATCATAAATTATTTACTGCCGACGATGTGAAAAAAGCGGCTGATGAATTCAACTTCCCGATGGTTATCAAGGGGAAATTTTATGAGGCTTATGTGGTTTACACGATGGATCAGGCGCTTAAATCGTTCAATCAGCTTAATGCCTCCTGGGGAGGGCCGGTAATAGCCCAGCAATATATTAAAGGTACCGAGATCAACATTGCGGCCATGGGCGATGGCAAAGGCAATAATATCAGTGTAGTTGCCATGCGCAAACTATACATTACTGATAAAGGTAAAGCATGGGCAGGAGTAACTATCAAAGACCCTGAATTTATTGAACTGGCAAATAGTTTTGCCCGCGTTACTAACTGGAAAGGTGGTTATGAACTGGAGATCATGAAGAACGAGGAAGGGGATTTGTATATCCTGGAGATCAATCCCCGCTTTCCGGCATGGATATACCTGACGGTAGCGGCAGGGCACAACCAGCCTGTTGCATTGGTTAAAATGGCACTTGGGGAAGAGGTTATACCTTATGATGATTACGAAGCCGGTAAATTATTTATCAGGTACTCATGGGATCACATTGCCGATATTAAAGACTTTCAACAGATCTCGGTATTTGGAGAGTTTTAATCTTATTATTATGGAAAAGCTGACTTACGAAAAACCATATATTAAAAAACTTCATGCGGGAGTAATGAATAAATTTGGTACGCGTACCGGTGTTCAACCCCTTAAACAAATAGATGGGGTTTCAGTTAAAAGCCTGATCGAAAGTTATGGATCTCCGATCTTTGTTTTGTCCGAAAAGCAGATCCGTAAAAATTACCGGTCGGCTTACAGGGCATTCAGTACCCGTTACCCTAAGGTGCAGTTTGCATGGAGCTACAAAACCAACTACCTGAATGCTGTTTGCAGAATATTTCACCAGGAGGGTAGCTGGGCCGAAGTAGTATCTGGTTTTGAATACCATAAGGCGTTGGGGAACGGTGTGCCCGGAAACAAGATTATTTTTAATGGTCCAGGCAAATCAATTGATGATCTTCAAACGGCAATTGACAATAATTCACTTATCCATATTGATCATTTTGAAGAATTAAACCAGCTGCTTACCTTAAGTAAGGACCTGGTAAACAAGCCGAGCGTGGCCATCCGTGTCAATATGGATACAGGAGTATATCCATCCTGGGACCGTTTTGGCTTTAATTATGAGAATAATGAAGCATGGACAGCGCTGGAGAAAATAGTTGACTCGGGTAAATTACAATTAGTTGGTTTGCACTGTCACATAGGCACGTATATGCTTTCGACGGCTGCATATGGAGTAGCCGCAAATAAACTATGTGATCTGGCCATGCGTTGTAATACCCAGCTGAATCAAAAAATTGAATATATAGATATGGGCGGCGGCTTTCCGTCAACCAATACGCTAAAAGGGGCTTATCTCCCGGGAGCTGATACAGTACCAACGGTTGATGACTTTGCCGAAACCATAACTTCAACAATACTAAACTTTGGCTTTGCACAGGAAGACTTGCCCACGCTTATCCTGGAAAGTGGGAGAGTACTTATTGACGATGCCGGCTACCTGTTAGGTACAGTTATAGCCAATAAGCGTTTAGGCAATGGTAAAAGGGCTACCATTATGGATTTTGGCGTAAATATTTTGTTTACCTCATTTTGGTATGAGCATCAAATAAGTCCGGCACAGGATTTTAACCCGCATAGTGAAAATACCATCATTTACGGCCCGCTGTGTATGAATATAGATGTGATAAGGGAAAGCATTAACTTGCCTTTATTAAGTCCTGGTGACCAGGTTGTTGTTCATAAGGTTGGGGCATATAACATGACTCAGTGGATGCAGTTCATCACCCTGCGGCCTGCTGTAGTATTGATTGACGAGCAGCAACGTACGCATCTGATACGCACCAATGAAACGCTTCATTATACCGAAGAACCGGAAATTATACCGGCACATTTAAATTATAGTAAGTGAAACAACAAATTTCAGTATTTATAAGATCGGTTATCAATTCATATTCGGTTCTGTTTTTTTCACAGAACCGGATATTGGGGATCATCTTGTTGCTGGTTTCATTTTTCAACCCGGTTTCCGGCCTTGCGGGCCTGGCTTGCGTCATTCTTTCTTTATCAATCGCGAGTCTGTTAAAATTTTCTGACGATAACCTGCAGATGGGAATTTACAGCTTTAACAGTTTACTGCTTGGTATAGCTTTCGGTTCATTTTACCATATAAACGGCATGTTTGTAATATGGTTGGTGATTGTTTGTATCATGGTTGTTATTGCAGCCATCATACTTTCACAGCGTCTTGGGAAATTAGGCCTTCCAATGCTTTCACTGCCTTTTATCCTGGTGTTTTGGCTGGTATTGCTGGCCACACACAGTATTTTTAATACCGGTCTACAACAAAAAGACAGCTATTTGCTGGAGGAGATCTACAACGGTTCCGGAAATCTTGCTGGTTTGGAGGGATATTTTGCCACTCATCTGCCTAAATTGCTTGGTTTATTTTTCCGTGCGTTAAGCGCGGTCTTATTTCAGCATAACATTATCGCGGGTATGTTAATAGCCTTTGGCTTACTTATCCACTCACGCATTTCTTTTAGTTTGCTCATTATTGGTTTTATAGCTGCCTGCGGATTTAATCATTTCACCAATACCTATCCCGAGGGTATTAGTTATTATCATTTGGGCGCAAATATGATGATGACCTCCGTAGCCATTGGAAGTTTTTTCACCATCCCATCTCTACGCTCTTATTTATTGGCAGTATTGTGCGTTCCGGTAGTGTTTATATTGATTAATGCATTTGCCGCTTTTATGTCCGTTCATCTGCTGCCGGTTTTTTCACTGCCATTTTGCGTTATTAATATAAGCCTGTTATATTTTTTAATGCTCCGTAAAAATCCCGGAAAACTTCAGCTGGTAATGGTGCAGCATTATTCTCCCGAAAGAAACCTTTACCAGTTTTTAAATCATCAGAGCCGGTTAAACGATCTGAAATATTTTAAACTGAATTTGCCTTTTATGGGATTCTGGACCGTTTCGCAGGGTTATGATGGGGAAATAACCCATAAAGGAGAGTGGGGGCAGGCATTGGATTTTGTGATCAGTGATGAGGAACAAAATACCTACCAGTATTCCGGCACATTACCAGAGCATTTTTACTGTTACAACAAACCGGTGCTGGCTTGCGGCGATGGGGTTGTAGAATTGGTAGTGAATCACATTGAAGAGAATGCCATTGGTCATACAAACCTTAAAGAAAACTGGGGTAATACCGTAGTGATATGGCACGCCATAGGGTTATATTCAAAAGTATCGCACCTGAAAAAAAATACGATAAAAGTTAAACCCGGTGATATCGTGAAACAGGGCGATCTGCTGGGACTTTGCGGTAATTCGGGTCGTTCACCGGAGCCACACCTGCATTTCCAATTGCAAACTACACCTTATATTGATTCAAAAACACTGGCTTACCCATTTGCTTATTACTTTAGTCGCCGTGATAACAAAAACGGTTTGGTGAGTTATGAGATCCCGGCAGAAGGAATTTTATTAAGTAACCCGGAGATCAACCAATCCGTTAAAAAAGCATTTGACCTGCAACCCGGCTATACCGCTCAATTAAGTGATGAAAAAGGGAGGGTAGAAAACTGGGAGGTTTTTAAAGATGCCTTAGGTCAATTATATCTGTACAGCAAAAATACCGGCGACGCAGCCTATTTTATTAACAACGGTACCTTGTTTTATTTTACCAGCTACTATGGCGATAAACATTCCCTGCTCTATTATTTTTACCTGGCAGCCCAAAAAGTTATCTTCAGCGATGCCGAAAGCATAGTGGCCAATGATCATCTTCCTTTACAGCTTACAGCGAGCAAACCATTGCTTTGGCTGCAGGATCTCATGGCTCCTTTTTACCGGTTCATCAATATTAACTATCAAAGCAGGTGCCGGCTTCAAAAAAATAGTTTAAGTATCGAGGCAAAACAATACCAGGAGATTGCCGGAAAAAAGACACCGGTCATGGACGCTGTTGTACATATTGACCAGGACAGTTTGCAGGCGTTTAGTATAACTATAAATGGAAGTAATATTAAAGCACGATGGACTACAGAAAATATATAACTCTTTCTGTTTTAATTTTTGCTTTTCTTGCTGCCCACACACAGGAAAATAAATTTGCTGTGGCCGATAGTACTGCTGAGAATTTATACAACAACGGCAATTGGCAACAGCTCATCACTTATGGTAACCAGGCAATAACCGATAGCCTCGATTTTCCTGGCTTGCGCTTTAAAATGGGTTATGCCTATTTTATTACCGGTAATTATAAAGCAGCCATTACACAATTTAACAAAGTATTAAGTAATGATTCGTACAATTCAACGGCGCGGCTTTATGCGTATTACTGCAATACCTACCTTAATAATTATATTGGGGCCTCATACCACGCATCATTCCTGGATAAGGAAATGTTGGGCAACCTAAAACTTACGCCATTCGGCCTGATTGATGCCGGGTTTGAAACCAGTATTAAATTACCAGATAATGCGGAGCGCGATAATGGTTTTTATGAACGTATTGGCCTGAGTAACCGTTTATCATGGCGCCTGCAATTGGAGCAATCGGCTATATTTTTTAAGCAGAATATATTTCGCTCAGCATATATAGACTATCCCAATCAAAAAGGCACAACTGACAACCAGTTTGAATACTTTGTAAAGGCAACGTTCGCGCTGAATAAAAACATCAGTTTTCTGGGATCATACCATTATTTATATACCAATTATCGAAGTAACACGTATAACAGTAATTTAGGCTTATTGGGTGTAAAATATGTAAGCCGTTATTTAGATATGCAGGGAGATGTTAATTTTGGACTGCTTATTAATAAAACTTTGAGGCAGTATAATACAAAATTGGATTTTTATCCATTAGGTAATCTTAATCTATACAGTACAAGCAGGGGATCTGTCTTAAATTTTAGTAATAAGAATCATTTGATATATAGCCAGGCCATCGGTTTTAAACTGGCAAAAAAAACCTGGCTCGAATCTTCAGCTACTTTTGGAAACCAGGATGATTACCAGGATGCTGACGGGCTCTATGTATATAATTCCATCGATCCTACAAAATTTAAGTGTGGCGAAACTATTTTTTACCAGGCAACTGCTCACGCATTACTGGAATTAAATTATATTTATGAAAAGAAAACAGACATTTACCGTTCTGTAAATTATAATCAAAGTTCTGTTACGTTTGGTATCTCATGGAAATTTTAAAGAAGACGTTTATAGCAGCATTTTTAATATTATTTGTACTACAACTACAGGCGCAAACTAATGCCGTACTGCAAAAAGCTTTTCATAACAGTTATACTGATGAACTGAACAAGAATTATGTAGCCGCTATTAATGATATTTATCCATATTATACCGACAATAGTTACGAGGTGAATATACGCCTGGGCTGGCTGCACTACCTTAACAAAAATTATACAGCTTCGCAATCGTATTACCAAAAAGCTGTTAATTTGAAACCTGGCGCTATCGAAGCCAAATTTGGTTACGTAAAGCCCCTGTCGTTCCTGCAAAGCTGGGACAAAGTGCTTGAACAATACCTGGCCATACTAAAAATTGATCCCCAAAATACACAGGCCAATTATTGGGCAGGTGTTATTTACTATAACCGCAAACAGTATGAACCTGCCATAAGGTGCTTTAAAGTGGTGGCTACGCTATATCCCTTTGATTATGATGGCAATCATATGTTGGGCTGGGCAAACCTGATGGCCGGTAAAAAAGCCGAAGCCCGTGCCCTTTTTGAAAAAGCCTTAATCATTAAACCTGCCGATGCCTCCAGTTCTGATGGCTTGAGCCGCTGTAATTAACTGCATAATTCAACTCAATTATCGATTAAAATTGCCCTTGATCGGGGCTTGCCCATAAATTCCCTTGCTGGTTTTTCATTTATCGATTTTTACCCCACATTCATCGATACACTGTTGGATGCACTGTATGCCGCCGTTAATTTCACGCAACCAAAATCGCTTACATTCCTGCATTAACTGATTGTGAAATTAATTCAAAAAACCATGAAACCCATTTACTTTATGTTATTCATGTTAGGCACGGCAGGCTGTCTGTCATCATGTAAAAAAAGCAGCGACTCTAAATCAACAGACGCTACAAGCACTTCGTCAACATCCACTACAGCCGCGTCAACCGGGGCTATTGCCGTTAGTTTAGCCACAGGTACTACTGATAGTCTGTACATGGTTGGCTGTTACGGCCATCACGACAAGAAAGATACTGTTGCCTTTAGCGCGTTGCCAACAGCCATCGGTACATATCTTACGGCTAATTACAGCGGTTATACCTTCAAAAAGGCTTATTCAATTACCGATAGCCTTAAAAAGGTGATCAACTACATCGTGACCATAAAATACGATAGTAATTATATAGGCCTCAAATTTACCGCGACAGGAACGTTTGTAAGCGTACTGGAACAAAGAACCGGTCCTGATTTGGTAGGCAAAGGCTGGCATTTAGGCGGCCCGTTTGATAACAGGGATGGTAAACACCGGGACACTATCGCTTTATCGGCCTTGCCTACAGCCGTAAAAAGCTATTTTTCAACCAACTATCCAACGGATACACTTTTGCATGCTTCAATTGCATTGGATAGTACCTACATTCTGATCAGTAAGAATAACGGATTGTTTGCAACCGCCATTAAAGCCAACGGCACTTTTATTAAACGTATGCAGATTGACAAACATATAGGTAATAAACTTACCGGGGTAACAGAAGCTAACCTGTTGGCAAGCATCACTACTTATTTAACAACAACTTATCCGGGTTATGTATTTGATAAAGCTTACTCATTAAGCGTGGGTGGAGCCATCAAGGTATACGTTGTATTAATCACATCAAACAGTACAAAGTATGCCATAGTATTTGATGCCAGCGGTGTTCTTGTAAAGGCCTTTGCCGTTCATTAAAATTTCTTCATAACCCCTAATTAATACCCGGTCTTCTTTAAAAAGGAGCCGGGTTTTTTATTCATCATTTTATGTACTGTTCACTGGTTAAGAGGCTGTATAAATCAAATTGACTACCCTTGGTGTTGTGCCAGCTATGAATTGAAATTAAGCTGGTCATATTTATACAAATTGGATTTACATAATTTATGGTTTACACTGTAAACCCAATTTTTGTTAACGGAGTTGATCCAAGACTATACATCAATTTGTGATTGAGTATCCGGATAGATCAAAGAAAAAGAGGTTGATCATGATTTAATACAACCTCTTTGTTTACTTAATTTGCTGTTAGTGCAACCGGGGATAGTTGCCGGGCTGAGCCATCCGGTCCAACCGCTATAATGTTATCAAAAATTACACGCGAACCGGGTTTTATCATATTTAATGCCGATCGCATGGCATCATTCAATGTATTACCGCTTGCCGACTGTATGGAAGCGCTCTCCCGCGGATTGGCTATGATCAGGTTAAACTTCGTGATCCTGAATTTCGCGTCAAAATCAAAATTATCCAGATTGGCATAAAGCGCGTCTTGCGCCTTTAGGGCGACCGTTGGCACATTACCACCTGATTTTCCTGAGAACCGGGCAACCGGGTCAGGGATCCGTTTTGCCCTGAACTTGGTTTGACTTAAAACCATGGATCTGCCGCCAATTGCTGCTGAAACGGAT
This sequence comes from Mucilaginibacter sp. BGA-UO-ETr-C110, assembly GCF_059567985.1. Lineage (NCBI taxonomy): Bacteria > Pseudomonadati > Bacteroidota > Sphingobacteriia > Sphingobacteriales > Sphingobacteriaceae > Mucilaginibacter > Mucilaginibacter sp. BGA-UO-ETr-C110. The sequence continues at coordinate 3,105,062 of NZ_JCAQPB010000002.1, read as the reverse complement.
ACGGTTACTGTCCCCGGGGTATTGACATGGGCAACATATTTTCCCGAAGAGCCGGTGAGTGAACCTGCCGACATGCTTATCCGCACACTGCTTGATGGGATACCCGGAACAGAAACAGACACCGGATTATCAACCCCGATATAGAAAACATTCATTTTATCGGGCGATACAACAGCAGAGGGGCGTGCCACCATGTATTGCTGTTCGGGCGTGGTATAAGTTTTAACGGTTCCATCGGTTTGTTTAACCCTTACCGTTCCCTTCCAGTTAAAGACCCCTTCTCTGGAGGTTGATACAGTGTATTGGCCACGGCCATCTTTTACATCTATCACACGTCCACCTACCTCCATTGAAGGGGTTGATCTTGAATCATAAGCAGTTAAAAAAACCTGTGCCTGGTAAGGCTGCCCCTGAATGAGGTAGGATGTAGGGGTCACAGCAACGGCTTCAAACTTGTCGAGATTAACCACCGCCTGATCCATTTTTCCAAGGATCTTTTTCACTACTTCCGATTCGGCATTTTTATTATCAGCCTGTATGCGCGACAGAATGGTAAACGTAGCGGTTAAAGGTACGCCTTCCCCAAAATTGAGATCTTCCCATCTGCGTATATTGCCCCGGTGATGTACCGGATCTGTGGCATTCAAGTTAAATGACACCTGCTTATTGTCTTCCCTGTCCAATAGAGATCGCAGTTTTTCGCGGGTATCATTTATCTTTTGTTTAAGTACGGATGCTTTCCTTTGATTGATCATCACGTTATAACCAATATCAAGATTATCCCGTTGTTTCAGATCGCCGGTTTGTTCGTCATATCCGCCGCCTTGTTCTGTCAGTTCTTTTTTTACATCCCTGATATAATTATCCAACTCCCGGGTTGCTTGCTGTGCCTGTTTTGCCTTTTCGTAAACAGGTTTTGCCCGCTCCGGAGATTCCCTGAGCCTGGTTTGCTCAAAGGTGGTAAATAATTGCTGTACCGAATTTCCAACATTATCTGCCGAAGCAGTAAGACTGTCATCTATGGTTTTAAACGCGTCCAGAATTGTTTCCGATATATTCAGGGCCAGCATTGCTAATAAAACCAGGTACATGATATTGATCATTTTTTGCCTGGTGGTTTCTTTTCCTGCAGCCATTGTATTATAGTTTTAAATTTTAATGATTATTCTCTTACAATTCAGCCCGGATCTAAAACTTCGGCTGGTTCATGGCAGAAAGCATATTGGCATAAAATACATTCAACCCTGAAATATTTTTTGCCAGCTTATTTACTTCCTCCTTAAACAGCCTGCTGTCATCTGCAGATTCATTCAGGTTCGACAAGGTTGTACTTAAACCTTCGTAAAAATGATTGATCTGCTGAAGGTTAGTATCGGCTCCTTTTAGCTCTGTTTCATATAATGAATTTAAGCGTGATAGGTTATGGGTAAGCCTGGACACCTGGTGCTGATAAGCCTCTGCATCTGTTTTGGTGTTTGCTACTGTTGACAAATCCGCCGCCGCTTTTTCAAAGGCTAAGCCAAAAAGATCGAATTTTGATGCAGCCTGCTTCAATTTCTCTGAAAACTCATCCGTAGCTAATGAGGCATCGGCAATGGTGTTAATGCGTTCTATTTTATGACTGAACTGCTTTAAACCCTCGCCCAGGTTGCCAATATTTTCCGGACTAAGATCTGCCTGCACCAATAGTTTATCAAGTGCATTAACGGTATCCGGAAACACGGCTTTCATAGTTGACCTTGGTTCGCCCTGGTAATCAAGGGCCAGTTCGGGGTATACTTTTTCCCATTCAGGCTCTTCGGCCGGCGGGAAAAATCCCAAAGTAAAAAACAGTAATGCTTCTACAGAAAGGCCAAGTCCTATCATATAGGTTCCCAATTGTCCGCCCCAGTGATTGATCTTAAACATAGCGCCCAATATCACGATACTGGCTCCCCAGGAGATAGCTACATGCAGCCAGTTGAATTTTTTAGTCTTTTTCATCTTTTTAATATTTAATGGTTAGTAAATCAGAATTTGATGTAAAATGTTACCCCGGTATTCAGTCCGGGTAAAAGCCCTTTAAGGCCATTGGTTATTGTTTCGGCTTTGTTTTCATAGGTAGAAACCGGTGACTTGGTAGGGATATAAAAGCCGAAGTCGAGCCGCATACCTATATTATTGCGTACACGTATATTTCCCAGTCCGGTACCTATATATGGCCTGAATTTGGATAAGGCTATACTATAATCAGGGTTAGCCTCCCTGTACAAAGTATTACTGAAATAATACGCGGCTCCGGCCGAAATGAACCATTTGCGGGCCAGCCATTCATTATTGCCGTATAGCGGTTGCCAATCAGCAATGGCATATATGCTGGTACGGTCGAGTTTAAGATCCCGGTTATTATACTGCACAGTTATGCCCGGCACGGTATTGAAGCCTGCCCTGATGTTAAATGTTTTGGCGAAGCTTTTTGATGCCTGTATGCCTGCACCCTGCGTTCCTACCTGCACACCAACTGATGATTCCGGAAAGGCGCTGTATTCTGGCAATACCTGTGCACTGGCTTTGCCACAGCATAGTAGTAATATGGATATCAACATCATCCATAAAAACTCTCTCATTAATTTTACCTGCGTTGTCATAACTTATCCTCCTTTTTATTAGCTGTCTGTTTGGTCAGGTTCTTAGCATTTACCCCTTTGGGATTTTGCCAGATACTTTTTTTCAGTTCGGCGATCTTTTGTTCTAACTGGTGTACTTCCGGGCTTCCCGGTTCCAACAAACCTGTTTGCTGTCCTCCCGGAGAGAACTCTTTGACCAGGGAGGCAGAAAACTTATGCTGAATAAATACATCGTCCAAAGTCACATCAAAAATGTTCTTAGCGGGGTCGCTTACATCTTCTTTTACAAGCGCGTAACGCAGCTGGGGGAAATACAGCCAGAACGCGGGGACTGACGTGATATTTGCCGGAAGATCTGCCGATGTGCTGATATTCATCATAGGGGCAATGCCCACTATTCGCGTATCCACTCTTCCGCGTTGTTTATCAAAGAAAACATCTTCTTCAACCCTGAACTTTGTGATCTTATCCGGATTAAACTCATTCAGTACCATTTTTGAGGAGATCTGATTCCCATCTTTGTCAAACTTTGGTACCAGTACCGAATCCGCGAAACGCATTTCGCCCTGCTTGGCCGTGAGTTTAGTTTTAAAATCATCCTTTTCATAAGGCGTAAGCTTACCTTTCTCTATTCCCTTCATAATGGTTTCCATTAATGAATGACCGGGGATAGTCAAGATGGCATTGGTGCTATCTTCCAGGTTGATTTCGCGCCATACCCTTACATAAAGCCTGATATTTGCCGGGTTAGATTTAGGGTAAGGAAATGGCTTTGCCGAGCTTAGATCTGCCGGTTGCAAGTTTTTATCATATGCTGGAAGCGTGTCTGTTAGCGTACTATCGCTTAAAACCGACTGGGCAAAACCAGCTTTAATACTGAGCCCGATTATGAAAAGGGCAGCGATCAATAATTTTTTCATCTTTTCTGTCTCCTTATTTTTTAGCGTATTTCCTGGTTTTAACCTGATCACCTGGCAGTTCGAAAGCTGCCATTACGCAACGGAACCCGATGTAGGAATGTGCGGCATCCTGATCTTCAAAACTTCGTGTATCACTATTGAGCATCTGTCCATTGTCTTTCCATGAGCCACCTCTTACCACTTTACGTTTCATCAGGGGGGAGTCTTTAGAGCTGGCATCATAAAGCAATGCCGGGTTAAGGTCGTTCACCAATTGGGAGGCTGATGGGCTAAAGGCATCCATGGTCCATTCGGCTACGTTACCGGCCATATTGTAAATACCAAACGCGTTAGGCGAGTAGGAAGTAACCGGAAGGGTAAATGTTGATCCGTCGCTGGAATAAGCGCCTTCGCCTTGTTTAAAATTCAGGGAAAGCTTCTCTTTGCCCGAAGCTTCATCCACAAAGGTTTTTACCGTTCGGTCAGTAGTATCTGATGGATCCTGTTTGGCTTCTGCAGCGTATTGCCATTGCGCTTCGGTTGGGAGAGAAAAGCTTAATTTGAAGTTTTTAAGATTCGGGTTCTTTTTGATCATCAAATTAAGTTGGGTGCTCCGCCAGTCGGCATAAGCCCGTGCCTGTTTCCAGGTTACACCAACCACCGGGTTATACTGATAGATCTTATTGCTGAAATAATTGGCATCCATAACCATCATTTGGGCATTTGGAAAATCAGTTGACCATACGCGCTCATTGGGAAACACACCAACCGTATCCATTACATAGGTGTTATTTTTTTCACCATCCATACGTACATAGTAAAACCTATAGCGGATCAGTGCAGGATTAGGTACCCGGGCACCATTGATCATCGTCATCATTCCGGCAAGTTTTTCTTTGGTTTCGGGGGGAGCCTTCTTCCAGAGCGGGGATATTTTGTTTACTTTATTCCAGTCGATCAACCGTACTTCCTTACTATTGGCGCCTACCGTTTCACCAGTGCGGGGCAAATAAAACGCATCATCATGCAGGTAATCAGTTATAGCAACCGAATCGGTTACCCAGTTTACAAATGCCTGGTACTGTTTATTGTTAACTTCAGTTTTGTCGATAAAAAAGGCACTGACACTAACCTTCCTTTGCTCAGTTTGGTCGTCACTAAGCATTTTGTATAAGAAAGTACCCGAAGGAATATAAACCATCCCCTCTGGCGGAGATATCCGGCTTGCGGCAATAGCACGGGTTTTAGGGGTGTTATATAAACTTTGCTGGCAGGAACTGAGTACTAACAACAGCAACCCTGTTAATTTAATTGATGATTTCATTTGACTTTAGATTAATTAAGAAATAGTCAAAGTGATATCATATGGGGTTTTTATTAGTTAGTGAAACAATGATCAAATATGAAAGAAGCGCATGTTAAGAAGTGTTAAGTGTCGATTAACACATTCATCTTATCGATGAACAGATGCTGCTAATGGATTTTAACCGCCATGAACTGGTGTCCCGGCAAAATTCTCTTTGAGTTTTTGAAATAGAAAAGCTCCTGATCTTCACTAATGGCAGGGCGTGATGATTTAGGGATTTGCGGGTCTGATAGTGTCCAGCATCGTAAAATAAAATGTTTTAGCAAGCTTTTTAGATGTCAAAAAACCGATGATGACAAAGGAGGGAAACGTAATTTATACGAGTGTTTGTAAAAGTATAATTACAAATGGAGGTAATAATTATTGTATTTTAAACAATTAATAAGTAGTTTTAATCCCCAATTATCGTGTAATTGACAACCTGAAATTATTTTAATGAAAAAAAGATACCCCCTTTATTTTTTTCTTTTGTTGATCGTTTCTTCGAGCTATGCCCAATCTCCGATAAAGAATAAAATACTGAACTACTCTTTAAAAAATGGTCTTTCTTTTGGTATTGTAAACAGCATTACCCAGGATGATAAAGGGTTTATGTGGTTTGCCACAAATGATGGACTGAATCGTTTTGATGGAACAAACTTTAAGGTTTTTAAATCCAGGCAGGGCGATGCTGCAAGCCTGGCCAGTAATTATGTTCAGAAGACTTTTTGCGATGCACATGGAAACATTTGGGTGTCATCACGAAATGGGCTCAGTAAGCTGGACACCCGTACAGAGAAATTCATCCACTATAAACTATCCTCCAACCATACAGTTAAAAATGATGTCGGGAATATTATACAAAGCCGCGATGGTAATTTATGGATAACCTCTTATGGCTTAGGTTTCTCCTATTTTGATATAAAGTCGGCAAAGTTCACTAATTATACTCAAGCCAATTTACCCCAACTATCAAGTAACCGGGTTATAAGTTTGTTTGAGGATTCAAAGGGCCTGCTATGGGTTGGCACACAAGAAACAGGTATCAACGTATTTGACCATAAAAGAGGTATAATAACTAATCAAAAGAACCTGATACCCCCAATAAAAAATCTTCCTGCAGCACGGATCAATGATATTTTTGAAGATCACTTTCATAACATTTGGATAGCAACTGAAAACGGACTTTTATATTATCACCGGCAATCAAATAAATTTACTTTATTGCAAAGCAGCCAGCCCGATATTAAAAGTAAAAGATATATTTCGGTTATTGAGGATAGTAACAAACAACTACTTGTTGGTTTGCAGGATGGCGGATTATATAAAATTAACCTGGGAGCCAGCCCTAATTACAATACGGAAAGTTTTGTACTGCAACCGGTAACCGGTGACGATGGCTATTACCTTACGCAACGCTCCGTTCAAGCTCTTTTTATAGATAAAGACAAGAATATTTGGGTAGGCACCTATGGCGATGGTATTTATATGATCAGCAGCATCAAGGAAAAGTTTTCCAAGATCACCAGGAAACGCATTGAACCCAGTGGAGAAAGTTTGGTGAGGTTTTATGGAATGTGCCAGGATAAGGACGGGTTTTTATGGTTGGGTACCGATGGCGAGGGCATATTTAAAACCAGTCATAACGGCAATCTGGTGAAGCAATATAAAGCCGATGGAAAGCCTGGAAGTATTAAGGATAATGCTATTTTATACGGTTATAATGATAAAAATGGCAATGTCTGGTTTGGTACCTATGCAAAGGGGCTTTTTCTTTATGATAAAAAAACAGATTCATTTATCAACTACGCCAATAACCCAAGTGATAGTAAAAGCTTAGGGGCGAATGATGTAAGGGTGATTTTTCAGGACAGTCATCAAAATTTATGGGTGGGGACTAATGGCGGGGGCTTGAGTTTGTTTAATGCAGCTGCAAAAACATTTACAAATTATACACCGGCTAATAGCGGCCTTACTTCTAATGATGTACGCTCTATTGCCGAAGATGAAAATGGAAACCTGTGGATAGGTACTTACGGAGGGGGGCTTGATTTTTATGATTTTAAACAAAATAAATTTAGTAGATATTTTAAACCGGCCGACGAAAAGAATAATTTACCCAGTCAGGTAATTTTTTCAATTTATCCCGATAAGCAACATCGCTTGTGGTTAGGAACTGAAGGTGATGGCCTGATCTCGTACGATCTAAAAAAGAGGTTTTTTAAGAAATTTAATGAAACCAATGGTTTAGCTAACAATACGGTATCAGCCATCAAAGAATCGGGTAATGGCTCTTTATGGTTAAGCACCAATAAGGGCTTATCAAACATTAATATCCTTACTGATAAAATATTAAACTATGATCAGTCGGATGGTTTGCAGGCTGGGCAATTTAATGCCGGATCTGTTTTGTTTGATTCCTCTAATGGACTCCTGTATTTTGGAGGTACGGAAGGCCTCAATTTTTTTGATCCCGAAAAAGTAACCCAAAGCAATTATCAACCAAAGGTTATCATCACGGGGCTGCAAATTTTCGGTAAGCAGGTAGAGGTTGGTGCTTTGGATGGGAACCATGCCGTATTACCCGAAGCGATCAGTGAAACCAGGCAGATTACTTTACAGCCAGATCAGTCTGTATTTTCTATCCAGTATGCTTCATTAAATTATACCTATCCGCAAAAAGGCAATTTCGCCTATAAACTGGAAGGCCTTGATAAATCATGGAACTATGTGGGTAATCAAAGACTGGCGACCTACCGTTATCTTGAACCTGGCGATTATACATTTAAGGTAAAAGCCTCTAACCAGGATGGTTTATGGTTTGAAAATTATGCTACCATTCAAATAAAGATCATGCCGCCCTGGTACAAAACATGGTGGGCCTATTTGATCTATATGGCTGTAACCGGTTTGGCTATTTATTACTATTTATTGTACAAAGCCAATCAAACTAAACTTAAATATGAAATAAAAGTTGCCCAGCTATCCGCAGAAAAGGATAAGGAGCTGAATGAGCGCAAACTTTCTTTTTTTACTAATATTTCGCATGAGTTTCGTACACCGCTAACGCTGATCATTAACCCGGTTAAGGATATGTTGTTTGGCAAGGGGGGGCAGGAGAGTGATCCTGGTAATTTGCATATTATTTATCGTAACGCGCGCCGCTTATTGAGTTTGGTTGATCAGCTATTGCTTTTTAGGAAAGCTGAAAGTGATACGGATAAACTTAAAATAGTAAAATTGAATATAGTGGTTCTTTGCCGTGAGGTGTTCTTATGCTTTAATCACCAGGCTCGTACCAAACATATACAGTTTGATTTTTCGACTGAAAAAGAAGCTATTGAAATATTTGCCGACAGGGAAAAAATGGAGATAGCCTTATTTAACCTGATATCAAACGCGTTAAAATTCACGCCAGAGCATGGGCTGGTAAGTTGCACTATAACTGATAATGATGATAAAGTTAGTATCGAAATAAAAGATAGCGGCTGCGGTATAGCCGAAGGAATTGGCGATCAATTGTTCAACAAGTTTTATCAATTGCAAAATGCAATGCCTTTAACCGGAGGCTTTGGCATTGGGCTTTACCTGGTTAAGGCATTTATTGAGAATCATAAAGGCAATATCAGCTACACAAGTAAGCAAGGGGAAGGCACACTGTTCAACGTTTTGTTACTAAAAGGACGGGAGCATTTTGGCCAGCAGTTTGTTTTTGAGGATGTTGCCGAAACCTCTGTGTTTTTAGACGAATTGATAGAGAATAAAGGGGAACTGGAAACAGATGAGACCGAAAGTTCAACAACAGCTAAAAGTACGGAAGCTTTGAGCTCGGATACCAAAACAATGCTGCTTATAGATGATAACGAGCAGATCCGCGTTTACCTTAAACGGATATTTGCCGGTGAGTTTGAGATTTTTGAGGCTGATAATGGTACCGATGGACTTGAATTGGTTTACCACCTGGTGCCTGATATTGTGATAAGCGATGTAATGATGCAGGGCTTAAGTGGTATTGAGTTGTGCAGCCGTATTAAGGAAGATCCGCTTTTAAACCATATCCCGGTAATATTACTAACAGCCAGTTCATCGCCCGAAATTAAACTCAAAGGCATTGAAGGAGGGGCCGACGATTATATCAGCAAGCCTTTTGAAAAAGAAATACTGATAGCACGTGTTAATGGCATCCTGAAAAGCAGGAACAACCTGCAAAAGTATTTTTATAATGAGATCACACTTAACAAATCAAATGATTTAAAGATATCTCCGGAGTACAAGGAGTTTCTGGAGAAATGCCTCAAAATTGTAGAACAGCATTTAACCGATCCTGAGTTTAGCATAAAAACCCTGGCTTCAGAAATTGGCATGAGTCATTCTAATTTGTATAAACGTATCAAATCCATTTCAGGCCAATCGGCTAATGGTTTTATCCGTTTTATCAGGTTAAGAAAAGCAGCGGAGATCCTGTTAACTACCGATAACACCGTATACGAAACCGCTTCTATGGTTGGTATAAACGATCTTAAATACTTCAGGGAGCAGTTCAATAAGCTTTTCGGCATCAATCCTTCAGACTACGTGAAAAAATATCGCAAGCCTTTCCATAATAACTATAATGTTAACCGTGATATGGTTAAGGATAATTGATCATTACCCCCTGACTTAAAACGGGTGTCATGCCCGTCGAATCATGGTATGCAGGCCTCTGCGCACGCCCCTTCGACGGGGTGACAGACTTTTCCTGTCCTCTCAGGGTCCCTTCCAGGAGACCCTGAGAGGACCTAACTTCAAAACACGTCATTGCGAGGTACGAAGCAATCTCTAAAAACTGTACAGAGCAAACATGAATAGCTGACCTGCTATCGTAGAGATTATTAATGCTGTGTTTATTTTAACCGGAATTAATGAGCTCCCTTTGGTCGGTTGTCTTCGTACCTCGCAATGACGCTCGAGAGAAAGACATTGCCCGCGCTATTCGTCGAAATGATATGGGGCTTTAGTTAAAATCATGGTTTACACTGTAAACCGTTTTTTATGGTAAAGTAAAAAGTAATTAATTGATTATCAAGTAATTAAATAGATGTAAACCATAAAAAGTGTAAACCATGTAAACCCACTTTTTTAGTCCCTGCGGAGATTGAAAATATGACCACAAATAATTGGTGATATGAGTTTACCCCCTCAGTAAAAAGCCCTAAAGACGTTGTAATGGCCCTTTTTGATGATTTTATCCCGTTTTAAATCCGAATTTACCCCTCACTTGATCCTGGAATTTAGCCTCATTTTAGTCTCACCAATAACCATGGTTTAAACCAAACTTCTGTATCTGGCATTGATCTGACACGAGGTAACACGGAAGGCAATTAACCTGCCTTAACCGTTTGCCGATAGCTGTGCTTTTTACGGACTAAGGTTTAAACCAATTAAACCCCAACTAAAAAAATATATGGAATTAAATTTACATGTAAAGGATTCTCCTCATTGGAAAAGATCACCCCGTTTTTTCCTGTTGATAGCAAGTATGGCAATTGCCTGCTTTATCACCTGCCAGATGCCATCGGTCGCTTTTGCCAATGGTAGTAAAGTGCTGGGCGCGCAGGACGTAAAAATAAGCGGTAAAGTTACCGACGAAAAAGGCGAAACACTACCCGGCGTAAGTGTTACATTAAAAGGAACGTCAACGGGAGTTGTTACTGATATTAACGGTAAATTTTCGTTTAATGTTCCCGATGCTTCATCAGGAACTCTGGTGTTCACCTACATCGGTTATGCTACTCAGGAAGTTCCCTTAAAGGGACAAACCACCATTAACGTACAATTGCAAGCCGATTCAAAATCATTGAATGAGGTAGTGGTTGTAGGTTATGGCACGCAGAAAAAAGCCACCCTCACCGGTTCCATCTCCGTAGTGAAGGGCGGCGATTTAGCTAAAAGCCCTCAGCCTAACGTTTCAAGTTCATTCGCGGGTCGTGTACCCGGCCTTATTGCCAGCAACGGATCTGGCGAACCAGGTTATGATGGTTCAAACATTTCGATCAGGGGTTTGGCAACAACCGGCAGCAATTCGGTGCTGATTGTTGTTGATGGTATCCCCGGCCAGATCGGTGGTTTGGAACGCCTTGATCCTAATGATATCGAGAGTGTTTCGGTATTAAAGGACGCGTCCGCGGCGGTTTATGGAAATCGTGCGGCAAACGGTGTTATTTTAATCACTACCAAACATGGGAAAACAGGTAAGGCTGCCATTTCTTATAATTTTAATGAAGGGTTTAGCTCACCAACACGTTTACCTAAATTGGCTGATGCGCCAACCTATGCGCAGATAATGAATGATATCAGCTATTATGATAATCCAACGGGCGGCTTTAACCAGGTTTATAGCAATGATCAGATACAAAAATTCAGGGACGGCTCTGACCCGCTTAATTATCCAAACACTAACTGGGAGAAAATAACTTTAAAGAATTACGCGTTGCAGAACCAACAGAACGTAACGGTTGCAGGTGGTTCAGACGATGTTAAATATTACACTTCGGTTGGTATTACCTCCCAGGATGGTCTTTATAAAAATGGCGCTACAAAATACAATCAGTATAACTTCAGGGCGAATATTGACGCCACAGTTGCCAAAGGATTTAAAGTAGGGCTATCATTACAGGGCAGGGAGGAAGACCGGAAATTCCCAACTACTTCGGCCGCTAATAATTTTCGTGGTATTTACAGGGGATACCCAACCACGGCTGCTTTTTACCCCAATGGCCTGCCTACTTCTGGCTTCGATAATACAAACCCGGCTCTTACACCAACAAGTATTGGTGGTACCAACAACAATCCAACACAAACCTTTAACGGTATACTCAGAGCAAGCTATGATATTCCGGGTGTACAAGGTCTTTCGCTTGATGGTTTCTTTTCGGCGGATAAAACAGGTGTATTTTCCAAAACATTTAATACGCCTTACACGGTTTATACCTATAACAGTGCTACCAATATTTACACACCAAGTACACAGGGCGGCTCCAACGGGCGTCCTTATTTGAATGAGTCACAGCTTAATCAATCGCTCATTACGTCCAACATTAAACTGAACTTTGTAAGGCAATTAGGTAAAAACAATATCAATGCTTTCGTAGCGTACGAACAAAGTCAAAATACCTATAATTACTTCTGGGCCCAACGAAATAATTTCCCAACAGCTACTACGCCAGAACTTTCGCAGGGTGGTAGTGCTCCCAGCGATGCTACTAATGGCGGCAGCAGCAGTGATAACAATGGCAACTACAACTATAACCGCCGTAGTGTGATCAGCAGGCTGGCCTATAATTATGACGAAAAATATTTATTAGAAGCACAGTTTCGCGCGGATGGATCCTCCCTTTTTGCTCCCGGCCATCAGTGGGGATATTTCCCCTCCATATCCGCAGGTTATCGCATATCTAAAGAGAACTGGTTTCAGAACAAATTTAAATTTATTGACGACCTGAAGATCAGGGCCTCATACGGTATCCTGGGAGATGATAATATCGCTCCTTACCAGTACATTGATAATTACGCTTTTAATAATTCGGTAGTGCTGGATAATGGTTCAGGGGCCTCACCTCAACCTGGTATCGATCAAACCAAGCTTGCAAATCCCAATATTACCTGGGAAAAGGCCAAAAAGACGGACATAGGTATCAATGCAGTATTCTTAAAGAATTTTACGTTAGAAGCCATCTATTTCCGCCAGGTGCGGTCAGATATCCTGGCGTACCGTAACGGCTCTCTGCCTGGTACCTCCGGAATAGTGAACCCATCTGATGGTAATCCGTTAGTACCTGCAGAAAATATTGGCAAGGTTAACAGTGCGGGTTTCGAGGCAACATTGGGTTATAACCATCCCGGTACATTTTCCTGGGGCGTATCAGGCAACTTTACCTATGCCAAAAGTAAAATCGTTTATATTGATGAAGCTGCCGGTATATTATCCTACCAGCGCCAAACAGGTAATCCTTTAAATACCTATTTGTTATATCAGGCTACAGGTATTTTCAGAAATCAGGCGCAATTGGATAATACACCACATGTGGCCGGTGCGCAAGTGGGGGACCTTATTTATGCCGATGTTAACCATGATGGGCAAATAACCGCGGCTGATCAGGAACGGTCAAAATATGGCAATATCCCACAAATAGTGTATGGTTTAAACCTTACTGCCGGCTACAAAAATTTCGACTTGTCGATCTTATTTGCGGGTCAGGCCCAGGTGAGCCAGTATGTATTGCCTGAATCCGGAGTCATCGGTAATTTTTACAGCTCATGGGCAGACAATGCCTGGAGCCCAAGCAATCCAAACGGATCATATCCAAAAGTATCAGACCGGGCTTCAAACGCGGTAAGTGGCGGCTCCTACAACAATACCTTCTGGCTTAACGATGCTTCATTTTTGAGATTGAAAAATGTTCAATTGGGTTATTCACTATCGTCACAAGCATTGTCAAAGCTTCATATTAAGGGAGTTAGGGTTTTCGTAAGTGCCTTTAACCTGCTTACGTTCACTAAGGTAAAGGATTACGATCCTGAGGGAACCAATGGCAGTGGCCAATTCGGTGGCGCCCAGTATGGCAGTGGCCAGTTCTATCCGCAACAAAAAATAATTAACCTGGGCGCAAACATTAAATTTTAATACGCTACATTATGAAAACTATAAAATATATAACAGGCTGCCTGGTACTTTGCGTTGCATTCATGACATCCTGTAAAAAAGATTTCCTGTCTACACCGCCTACTGATAGAATAAGTAATGCCTCTATTTTATCCGATACCTCACTTTTTGAAGCTTATGTTATCAACAGATATATCGGTGTTAAATTACAAGATAAAGAAGATGACGACACTGGTTTTGGCAGAGGCTTTCAATGGGCACTCTGGAGTTCATTGACAGACGAATCAATATACAACAACAATGATAACACCTGGGTGATCCAGCAAGGGCAGTTGGCTCCTAACAATCTGGGCGATGCGGGCACCATTTGGGCACGCAGTTACCGCAGCATCCGGGAGTGTAATTATGCATTAAGTGTAATAGGTGGCTTACCATTAAGCGCAGGACATAAAAACAAACTAATTGGCGAACTCGAATTTATCAGGGCGTTCAGGTATCAGGATCTCATTCGTAATTATGCCGGCGTAGTATTAATGGGTGATAAGGTGACTGAACTAACCGATAACCTACAGGATCCAAGTCTTTTCAATCGCGCTTCTATTACAGAGTCTATTGCTTATGCCAGTTCTCAATTGGATGACGCTGCCTCAAAGCTCCCGGTGGATAATAGCTCATCATGGGCCTTAGGCAGGGCAACAAAAGGAGCTGCGCTGGCATTAAAATCAAGATTATTGCTATATGCTGCCAGCCCATTGTACAATGCGGGGACCTGGCCTGCAGCTGCCGCGGCTGCCAAGGCGGTTATGGATCTGGGCAAATACAGTTTATTCCAGGGTGGTTATGGCCAGTTATTTTTAACGCCCAATAGTAACGAAATTATATTTGAAAGGTTATTTTACCCGGTTACTGCTGCCCACCTTCCAATAGAGCTGGATAACGGCCCTAACAGCTATGGTGGCTACGGCGGTAATGTTCCCCTGCAAAATATGGTGGATGCCTATCCAATGAGTAATGGCAAACCCATTACCGATCCGGCGTCGGGTTATGATTCACAAAACCCATACGTCAATCGAGATCCTAGATTTTATGCAACTATTCTTTACAATGGGGCGCCATACAGAGACAATGTTGTCCAGGTATTTTTGCCTGGTGGTAAAGACAGCAACCAGGGGCCTAACCCTCAAAACGCGAGTAAAACCGGTTATTATCTGAGAAAATTTGCGAATGACGCTTATTCCATCACCAATTCAAGCGAGGCGGGTGCACAGCCATGGATTTATTTCAGGTATGCCGAGATTCTGCTTAACTATGCCGAAGCACAAAATGAAGCAGTAGGGCCAGATGCGAGTGTTTACCAGGCCATTAACTCGATCAGGCAACGTTCATCTGTAAATATGCCAGCCCTGTCAGGCTTATCGCAAGATGATATGCGTACCGCCATTAGAAATGAAAGGCGGATTGAGCTTGCTTTTGAGGAACACCGTTTTTATGATGTACGCAGATGGAAAATTGCCGAGCAAACTGAAAATGTTCCGGCTTATGGTGTTGCAGTAAGTATAAATGCTGCCAACCCTTCTGGCTACAGTTATGCACAAAAGGTAGCGCTAACCGGCCGGGCTTTTCACTCACAACATTATTGGTTGCCAATACCATTGACCGAGATACAAGCTTCAAACGGGCAGTTAAAGCAAAATCCTGATTATACTAATTAGAAAATCCGAAATATCTATATCAATCAAGAAGGCTCTGCGGGGCCTTCTTTTAAACCAAATACTAACTTAAAAACCATACAATTATGAAAACAAAAATGCTCGTTCTCTTCCTATGCTTTTCTTCGTTTTTCTTTTCTCAGTCCATGACGATTGAAAAGCATGCCACAGGCCGCCCGTTCACTATTGGTGTCAATTACTATAATACAACGTCCTACACTTGTACCATAGAATTGAGTGGACCTACCACCCATACTATTACTGTTGCGCCTGGGACCTCTGGTAGTTATGGCCCTATAACTCCTGGCCAATATACTGTAGGTATTTACACTACCGGTCCTGGTACTTACAATTATAGTTTAAATGGTGGCGGGAGCACACCAACATTCATCAATAATGCGAATGGTCACGGGGCTGTTTATTCTATAAACGCACAAAACACCCTTACAGTGGGTATTACTAATTAATAGTATTAATAGCAGGCCTTGTGCTTTCGGTGCTTACTTACAGCGGAATGCCAGCTATTGATCATCATTATACAGGGGGAGGGATATGTTTTCGTCCCCCTTTTTTTACCTCATACTAACCTATACCAAATTATGAAAAACCTAAGCATTTTATTATTAGCGGGATGTTGTTTAATGGCAGGGTGTAAAAAGGATATTACCGCGGTCAAGGGATCATCATCCCCCGACGAAGTGAAAACAAAAACTATCAAAGTTAATGCTACACCTGCAAGTGCACTCAAAGGCGTTAACTGGGCCGCCGATGGTGACAATTTCAGCGATGGCATACTGGTGCTGAGCGGTTTAACATCGTCTGATACTTACGCTACCGTATCTGCAAAAGCTGACGCCGTGTTAACGGGTATCCAAACCAATACAGGGGCAAATACCGTTCGCTTACCTGTAAATTACTCCACCGTATCACAAACCTGGTGGAACTCTTATACCGGCGTTATTGATAAGGCGTTAAGCAAAGGAATGAACGTGATACTGGGCTACTGGGAAGCCAAGTCATCCGAAG
Source organism: Mucilaginibacter sp. BGA-UO-ETr-C110 (assembly GCF_059567985.1). Lineage (NCBI taxonomy): Bacteria > Pseudomonadati > Bacteroidota > Sphingobacteriia > Sphingobacteriales > Sphingobacteriaceae > Mucilaginibacter > Mucilaginibacter sp. BGA-UO-ETr-C110. The sequence goes on along the minus strand of NZ_JCAQPB010000002.1, from coordinate 3,088,836 downwards.
ATGGTAAGATCGATAACACTACGGAGTTTTGGTCTATGTGGCAAACTATTGTTACCAAATACGGCAGTAACTCACATGTATACTTCGAGATCTTTAACGAACCGCATGGTTATTCCTTAACCGACTGGACAACCATCTGTGCGCAATGGTTAAGCAATTATCCATCCATACCCCAGGGCCGGATCCTCATCAGCGGGACCTCTTACTCACAGGATATTACAGGTGTAGGTGCCGATAGCCGCTTTTCAGGTTGTCTGTTATCTATTCACGATTATACTTTCTTTAGCAATGGTACCAATACAACCGCGTTGCAATGGGAAAACAGGTTGAAGGGTAACATTGGTAGCTATAGCAGCCGTGCGGTATTAACGGAGTTTGGTATCCCGATGACAGGTGGTAAAAATTACACCGGCGCTATTGGCGGCGATGTGGAGATAGCCTACCTGCAGGGCCTTACCAACCAGGTGCGTGCATTTGGTATGGGCGCAGTTTACTGGCCGGGTATCCGTACAGGCGATAGTTACAGGATCCAGGAAATTAATGGTACCGGTACAAGCTTAACCGTATCCACCACAAACGCGTCGGGTTTAAGCCGTTTAAAGTATGCCTGGGGTGTTGGTGCGGGTGGTACAGATACGTTTTATACCGGGGCTTATTACAGGTTCCTGAACCTCAACAGCGGGCAGGCGCTTGATGTTAACGGTGGCTCAACTGCCAATGGTGCAGGCATCATACAATGGCCTCAAAATGGAGGTAACAATCAGCAATGGCAAATTACTGATAACGGCGGTGGATATTATAAAATAACTAACCGTAATAGCAGCCTGGCACTTGATGTTAATAGTGGTTCAACAGCCACTGGCGCGGGTATTATACAATGGCCATGGAACGGTGGTAATAACCAGCAATGGCAGCTTACCGCCACCAGTGATGGCATATACAAGGCTATCAACCGTAACAGCGGCCTGGCGCTTGATGTTAATGGTGCCTCAACCGTTAATGGAGCGGGCATTATACAATGGACATGGGGTGGTGGCAACAACCAGCAATGGCAAATCGTACAACAATAAATTGCAATAAAGCAGGATCGGATGGTCCTGCTTTATTGTTGATCTGAATATGATGATATTATCTACAACAAAAAAAATCCTTTTAACAGGCATTGCTTTAGCATTTAATGTTTCCTTGGTCAATGGGCAGAATAAGGAAGCGACAATCAGCGTTGATTTTTCGAAAACATATCAAACCATCAGCAATTTTGGCGCGTCTGATGCGTGGTCATGCCAATTTGTAGGCAACTGGCCCGATGATAAGCGAAATAAAATTGCCGATCTGCTTTTTAGCAGTGATACTTATGCCGATGGCTCGTCCAAGGGGATAGGCTTGTCGCTATGGCGGTTTAACATTGGAGCTGGTAGCTCTCAACAGGCAGATCAAAGCGGTATTAAAGATGAGTGGCGTCGTGCCGAATCATTTTTAACCAGCAATGGTGATTATAATTGGCAAAATCAGGCCGGACAGGTTTGGTTTTTAAAAGCGGCAAAAAAACGTGGCGTAAAGCAGTTTTTGGGTTTTACGAATAGTCCGCCGGTGCAGTTCACCATCAATAAAAAGGCTTATGCGAGCGGTGGTAAAGTAAATATCGCGGCAGATAAATATGATGACTTTGCTGCATACCTGGCAAAAGTTGTAAAGGGTGTTGAACAGGTAAGTAAAGTTAAGTTTGACTATATAAGTCCTATAAATGAACCTCAGTGGGATTGGAGCGATGGCGGGCAGGAGGGATGCCCGTATAACAACACGGAGATTGCCGGCATCATGAGATCCATCAGTAAAGCGTTTGTGGCTAAAAAGATCGGTTCAGAAATTCTTGTTGGTGAAGCCGGAAGCATTAATTATCTATTTACCACGGTTGATAAACCGGGAAAGGGCAATCAAATAAATGATTTTTTTAAGCCCGGATCGGCAAATTACATTGGCGATCTGCCGGGTGTAAGTAAAACCATAGCAGCGCATAGTTACTTTACCACATCGCCAATGCCAACAGCAATCAAGGCACGTAAGGCGCTGGCAGATAACATAACTGCTATAAAGGGTCTTGATTACTGGCAATCCGAGTATTGTATTTTAGGCGATAACGCAGGGGAGATGGACGGTAACAAACGCGACCTGGGTATTGACGCAGCGCTATATTTAGCCTCGGTGATCCATACTGATCTTACGGTGGCTAATGCTTCGGCATGGCAATGGTGGACAGCCATTTCGGCCTATGATTATAAGGACGGTCTTATTTACATCGATAAAAATAAAACCGACGGCAATTTTTACACCAGCAAAATGCTTTGGGCTATGGGTAACTATAGCAGGTTCATCAAACCAGGTGCTGTAAGAGTTAACGTACAAGTTTCATCTTCATCAAGTAAACCGCTGCTTGTTTCGGCCTTTAAAAACGGGAAAAATATAGTTATGGTTATCATCAATCCTAATGCTGATGAGGTAGTTGCAGCGTTTAATACAGGCAATGCCAAAGTCCAGTTTACTAGCTCGTACTTAACGTCGCATAGCGATGAGCTTAAGGCCAGCAAAATAGATGGTTCAAGAACAATTATTCCATCACGTTCCATTATCACCCTTACGGGGTTTATTAAATAAAGCACTAACTCTCATCTCTACAAAAGACAAAGCCCTGTACCAGCTATTGGTACGGGGTTTTATTTTTTAGCTTGATACTATTTAATAATCAAAAATGTCTTTTCCGTCATGCATTTTGTCCGGTTCGCTTTAAAACTGCTCTGTGATCTGAAGAGTAAGGGCCATTTTTGAAGCAACAAAAGAATTAAAAACAAGAAATCATGACACCAAAAACAACAAAAACAATCTATTGGATAGGCACCGCACTTACCTCTTTATGGTTTGGTACAAGCGGGTTTTGTGAATTGACCACCAACAAACTCGTTTGGGACATCACCTTGAAGTTGGGTTACCCGCCTCACTTTATTTACACATTGGGTATTGCCAAAGTATTGGGTATTATCGTTCTTTTAATCCCAGGTAAATTGCTCCGATTAAAAGAGTGGGTATTTGCAGGTATTTTCTTCGATATTATTTTTGCCTTTGCTTCCAAGTTGAATGTGTTAGGGCTGGCAAGCACTATGGATGCCGTTATCGCATTTATCATGGTAACCGTAACTTATATCATGTTCAGAAAGGTATACGCTGATACATACTTCAAGGCGTTTAATCAGATACAGAATTAAGCGATCTTCGTCTAAGGACTTACTATCCGGGATAGCCCTTCAAAACAAAATGCCTGAGTATTTGCTCAGGCATTTTGTTTTATTTAAAATAAGGCTTCAGCGTTATTTGGCAGGTGTGATCACGATATTCCTGTAATCTATCGGCCCATGGTCGCCCTGGATCAGAATAGGTCCTGGTTCGCCTTCTTTACTGTTGATAGCTCCGCCTGTAATTCCCGGTATCACCTGCCTGCTGATGACCGTAGTGCCATTGGCTACTATGGTAACCAACCTGCCGATCAGTGTAATATCATATGATTGCCATTCTCCCGCGTCCTTCGCCATCATTTTGTTCGGGGGCAGGAAACCATAAATGGCACTGAACTGGTTATTGATAGGTTCAGGTTCGCCGCTTTTAACATCCATAACCTGTACTTCATACCGGCCTCGCAGGTAAACCCCACTATTACTGCCTTTTTGATAACGAAATTCAATATGTAATTTAAAATCATTAAAGGTTTTGTCAGTGATCAGGTTGGCGCCGGAGTGCAGGCTTCTCAATATGCCCGACTCCACGGTCCATTGGTTTTTGCCATCGGTATGCCAGCCTTTGGTGTCTTTCCCGTTGAATAATTTAACAGGTGTGCCCCAAACAGGGTCTTTGGCCCTTATCAGCGATGGTGCCCTTACTCCTGTAAAATGATAGGTAACCCCATCAGTATACACCATGGTGCCTACTAATTCCTCACCCTTAAGCTCAAATTCAAAATCCATATTTCGGTTTCCTTCTTCCCACTGAGGAGGGATGGAAAAGCTGTATTTACCATCATGAGGTTTAATTTCAGAAATTGGTCGCGCGCTTCCAAAAGCGTAAGTAAAACGACCAATGAGGATGTGGGTGCCTGATTTTTGCACCTCCAACCATGATGGCAAACTTTTGCCCGCCTTGTCTATCGTGATGTCCCATCGCCCGATGACAGCAGGATCAGCTGCTTTTTTAAATGAAACAGCTGATGCACTGACCGCTGAAAAAAGGAACAATGACAAAATGATTTGCGCCCGGATAAAACCGGAAATACCCTTGTAGCTTGTAATTGGTAAGTTTTTCATAATTCTAAATTACAAACTAACATTCAATACCATCACATTTATTAAAAATATCAGCCATTATATATCTGTATAACAGATGTTCATATTCTTGATACCCGCGAAAAAAGACGTGAATAAATTCTTGTTTAGAATGGTTTTAAATAATATTGTTTAAAAACAATTTAAACGATACTTTTGCGGCATATCAAATACACCAACTATGATAAAAAAGATTACCTACTGCTTAATCCTGTTCCTGCTACCCTCCTTAACCTTATTAGCACAAACAGCAACTATTACCGGCTCTGTAAAAACAGTTGACGGGAAACCCGCCGATCTGGTGAGTGTAGCCATTAAAGGCACCAATAAAGTAGCTTTGACCGATGAAAATGGAAATTACCAGATCAAACGGGTAACACCTGGATCTCATACTTTGATCGCGTCGTTTGTCGGGCTCGAGAAAAAGGAACAAACAGTTGTGACACGGTCAGGTGAAACGCTAATTGTTAATTTTATATTGAAAGAAAACTCTACCCAGTTACAAGAGGTTGTAGTTTCAACAAAAAAATCAAATAAGGTAAACGCGATTGTGGCTAAAATGCCCTTGAAAAATCTGGAGAACCCACAGGTTTACAATGCTGTTTCGTCCGAAATAATAAGACAACAGGGAATTACCGTATATGACGATGCTTTGCGTAATGTGCCCGGAATTACCAAAACGTGGGGATCAACCGGCAGAGCGAGTGATGGTGGCACGTATTTCGCAATACGTGGTTTTGAAGCTCAGCCTGTTCTTATAAACGGTTTACCTGGCTTAACCAGTGGAGATCTTGACCTGGCTGATGTAGAAGAGATACAAGTGATCAAAGGGCCATCGGGGACGTTGTTTGGTGGAGCCTTTTTAAGCTATGGTGGTATGATCAATACCATCACTAAGAAACCCTATTTTAAAACAGGCGGAGAGATAACTTATAACGTAGGAAGCTTTGGACTAAACCGGGTTACAGCCGATGTTAATACACCATTGAGCAAAACAGAAAAAGTAGCGTTGCGGGTAAACACGTCATACACTAATCAAAATAGTTTTCAAAACGCTGGCTTTCAAAAATCCTTTTTTATAGCGCCTGCTTTAACCTATGAAGTGAATGACAAGCTTTCATTTCATTTCCTGACCGAGATATTGCAGGAAGAAAGGGCAATAGCACCAATATTTTTCCAATCCGACAGGTATAGTCCATTGCCTTTTAAAAATGTGAAAGACCTAAACCTGAATTACAACGAGTCATTCACGAGCAATGATCTGACCATGAAAAACCCGAGGTTTAATTTGCAGGCGCAAATGCTGTATAAAATATCCAGCCAGTGGACCTCACAAACGGTGCTTTCACGTACAACGGTAAAATCGGATGGTTACTATACCTATATTTATGATGATGCCGTAGCAACAGATCAATATTTTGAGCAAAGCTTTAATAAAGCTAATTACACAACCAGTACAACTGATGTTCAACAGAACTTTAATGGTGATTTCAAGATAGGGAATGTGCGGAACCGGTTGCTGATCGGGTTAGATTATTTTAGCCGTAATGTGATCAATAACGGATCGGGTTATGCTGTAGTAAGACATGTAACCCCACAAAGCGGTGAAGTTGCATATCCGGTTCCGGGTACCCATGATACTATACCGCCGGTATATTTATCTCAGCCCCTGGTTGATAATATTTTAGCAACTAAAACCGGAAACAGAACTAATGTTACCAATAGCGCCTACAGCGCCTACGTTTCGGATGTAGTTAATTTTACACCGGCATTGGCTGCCATGGCCAGTTTAAGGGTTGATCATTACGTATCTAAAGGCCTTAAAGGCGACCCGACCAGTAACTATAACCAAACATTTTTTTCGCCCAAATTTGGATTGGTTTACCAACCTGTTTTGGATAAGGTTTCACTTTTTGCTAACTACATGAACGCTTTCATCAACGTCGATCCGCGTTCAATAGCTGATGCCGATGGTAATAACCCGGGCACGCAATCATTTAAGCCAGAACATGCTAACCAATGGGAAGTGGGTGTAAAGACCAATCTATTGTCGGATAAATTGAATATCACTGCCTCGTACTATGATATCAGAGTAAGCGACAGGGTGTATACAGACCCGGCTAATATAAATGGGTACCTTCAAGGTGGTACAGTTGGAAGTAAGGGTTTTGAAATAGATCTGAATGCCAACCCGGCGCCTGGATTAAACCTGCTTGCCGGTTACAGCCATAACTCCATCAAAATATTAAAAGGTAATAGCGATGATTTTTATAATGAACCAGGCAGAACTCCCGGCGGGCAAGGCGCACCAGATCTGGCCAATTTCTGGGCTACTTATAAATTTATGAAAGGCAATTTAAAGAACTTTGGTTTTGGAGTTGGTGGTAATTATGCCAGCCAGCAAAAGGCAATTGACAATAGCGTAACCGGCGTATTTTATTTGCCAAGTTATGTGCTGATCAACTCGAGCTTGTTTTATAATGCTGATAGCTACAGGATCACATTTAACTTGAATAACATCACCAATAAACAATATTATACCAGCTATTGGTCAATAAACCCGCAAGCGCAAAGAAGCTTTGCTTTAAGCTTTGCCTATAAGTTTTAAGTAAAGACTAAATATTCGAATAAATAAAAAGCGCGGTCTGTTACAGACCGCGCTTTTTTTTATGTTATGGGTGACCGATTAATAACCCGGGTTTTGGGTCAGAGCCGAATTGAGTGCCCTTTGTTGTTGTGGTATCGGGAACAGCTCCTTGTTTTGATTACTTGGCTGATGATCCCACCAGCTTCCGGTACCAAACTTGCCAAAACGGATGAGGTCATCACGGCGGAAACCTTCAAAAATAAACTCACGACCTCTTTCTGCCAGTAGTTCGTTCAGTGTTAAAGTAGCAGGAGTGTAAGCAATGGCTGCCCAGTCGGCATCGTTATACGCCCGCTTTTTACAATCGTTGATCAATTGTACGGCTTCGGCTGTAGTGGTGCCACCATTTTTGCGCATAATGGCTTCGGCTTTGGCAAAATATATCCAGGTTAAGCGGTAAATGTTCCAGTCGGTGTTATTATAGTTAAGGTCAGGCGCTATACCGCCAAAACCGGCTACCTGGTTACCTAATTTATATTTATTAAAACGCACACCACTGTTTTCCTCACCCTCGCTCATGGTAGAGGGCAGGGCGTTAGGATCGGTACCGTTTTGCGCGGCAACTTTGTTTTTGCGGATGTTATCGACAAATACCAGTTGCTGCCCGTCATATTCATTGCCTCCTGTGGCTATAACCGGTTGATGATTATCAAAACGGATCATAGGGCCTTGCAGTAACCAACCAGCTTTTCTCAGATCTTTATCATCAAAAGTGGTATATACACCCGGTATTAAAACAACGCCGTCGTTACCATTACGGCTGCCACCATAAATAAACTGTTGCTGGAAGTGATAAAACTCACCAGTCCAGGATGGTTGAAAATTAGCCTTCTGAAATTCGTAACTAATGGAAAATATAACCTCTTTTGATTGGTCGTTAGTAGGTTTAAACTGATCATTGATGTTCGGATCAAGAGCCATGACACCATTCTGTCCGCCGGCTTCACCGTTAATGAGTTTGTTGGCCGCCGCAATACAATCGTCCCACCGGGGTGTGCCCGACCATTTTTCGGCATTAAGATATAATTCTACCAGCATAGCGTAGCCACCGGCCTGCGTCATCCGGCCAAGCATATCCCGCGAAAGCTTAGGCGCTTTGTCAATATTGTCTTTAATCTCCTTTTCAATAAAGGCAAAAACATCTTTGCGCGCCACAGTAGGAGGTTTTGCAGGTATACCTACCTGCGTTACGATAGGTATGTTGCCAAACAGATCCATCAGTTTCAAGTAATGGAATGCCCGCAACAGTTTCAATTCGGCGATATAAGCGTCTTTTTCTGTCTGCGTAATGCCTAATCTGACAAGATCAAGCTTAGTAATGTTCTCAATAGGGTCATTACATAAACCCATGCCCCAGTACATTAATGACCAGGCATTATTAATCCCGCCTTCGTCATTGGTCCAGGTATGGTAATGCAGCCTTTTCCATTTACCACCGTCTTCACCGTGGCGACCTTTGGTAGGCCATGCCAGCTGATCGCCAGAGAGTTCACTCGGGCGCCACCAGCCATCCTGTCCGGATGGTGTAACCCAGGCGTTGGCATGAGTATATGGACGCAAAACGGCCGAAAGTACTTCGTTTTTATTATTGTAGAAATTGCTTGTGAGCAGGGTGTCATAAGCTTTTTCATCAAGCTTGGTGCAAGCATTCCCGCATATCAATACAGTTATTAATAAGCTGTATTTTATCAGATGATTTAATTTTTTCATGTTAAACAGATTAGAAACCAACATTTAATCCAAGTAAAAAAGTACGGGTGCTTGGGTACGGGCCACGGCCGTCAATACCAGGACCTAAGCCGGTATCAGCAATAAAATCAGGGTCGTTACCTTTGTATTTGGTCATGGTGGCCAGATTTTGCCCGGATGCATAAATCCTCAGGTTACGGATATAACTGGTTTTTAGCTTAAAGGTATAGCCAAACGTTACCTCGTCAAGCTTTACAAATGACCCGCTTTCCAGGTAGTAATCAGAATACATGTAAGTATCATTGATCTGCGCGTATTTGGTAAAGGCACTTCTCAACAGGTTGGTTTTACTCACTTTATTACCATATGATATGGCAGTAGTATTCAGGATGTCGTAATCAAATTTACCCCTTAAAAACACCCTCAGATCAAAACCTTTGTAGTTGAAGGTGTTGGTCCATGACGCGTAATACTTTGGTATAGCATTACCAATGGGTGCGTAGTCGGTAACATTGCGGTCAAAAGAGTTATTGATCTCGTCATTATGAACTTTTGAGCCATCGCGTTTGTAGAATAACCATTTACCATCGGCATCAAAACCCGCGAAGCGTTTACCCCAGAACTCACCCAGCTTACCCCCTTCATAAGTACGGATAGCATCACCAAGGGCGCCGAAGCCGCCTATCCCGCCAAAGGTTTTATACTCTTGTTTATAAATGGAATTAGAGTAGGTATCCAGCGTGTTTTTGGTGGTACTACCGGTTACATCCATGTTCCACTTAAAGTTTTTGTTTTTTATAGCGGAAAAACTTAATGACAACTCAATACCTTTTGCCGAGATGGTACCCACATTAGCATAGATACTGGAACGGATGAATGGTGGCTGCGGTGTTACATAAGTATCTAACAGATCCTGCGTTTTGCGGTTATACACATCAATAGCGCCTGTTATGCGGTTATTAAAAATGGTAAAGTCGGCACCAATGTTCAGCTCTTTCTTTTTCTCGTAGCGAAGGTCAGGGTTGGGGTTACGGTCGGGCCCGTAAGTCTGGCGGTATTCGCCATCAGGGAAACGATAGATACCACCCGTACCCAATGTAACCAGCGAGGCATAGTTACTAAAGCCCGAGTTACCGGTGATACCGTAACCAACTCTTAGCTTAAGGTAATTAATGAAGTTCACATTCTTCATGAAATCCTCGCGGGTAACTGCCCAGCCCGCAGAAGCCGCCGGAAAATATCCCCATTTATGGTTGGCACCAAATCTGGATGAGCCTTCCTTACGCAGTATAAACTGGGCCAGGTATTTGTCATCAAAAGAGTAGTTCACCCTGCCAAAAAAAGCTATCAGCTTGTTATCGTTTTTATAGCTTCCCATGCCTGCTTTACCGGCAGATAACTGGTTACCGGCGCCAAGGTTGTTTTCTTCAAAAATGTCGTTTACAAAGCCATAGTTATTGGCGCTAAAGCCTTCGTAAACATTATAGCGGTAGCTATAACCAAATATCGCGGTAATGGTATGCTTCTGCGCAAACGTACGGTTATACTGAATAGTAGGCTCAATGGCAAAATTCTGACTTAAAGCAGTTGCTCTTGATGCGTAACCTCCGTTCTTATAAACATCATTTTCAATAGAAAACTCACTTTTCAGGTCGCGGTAAGCACCATCAATATAGCTGTCGCGTTGTACCGAACCAAAAATTGATGCCTTTAAACCATCAATGATCTGCAGATCAACCTTGGCGTCGGCGGCAGTGGTTTGTTGTTTACGTTTATTGGTTTCCTGCATTAAACGGGCAAGCTGGTTGGTACTGGTGTTTTCAAAATAAAAGCTGCCGTCGGGATTGTAGTTAGATAGTGTAGGGTTTTTACTTAGCTGATCTTCCCAACCGCCACCGCCTAATAAATTGGCATTGTTAAAGTTGGTCACCAGGTTTATTTGTGATGTTAAACGGTCTTTTAAACCTTTCTGGTTAATGTTTAAGCGAAGGGTGTATTCCCGGCGGTCATTTTGTAGGGCAAAACCCTCCAGGTTACGATAATTGATACTGGCACGGTAGCTAGTCTTGTCGGTTCCACCCATTAATGAAAAGTTGTGGTTTTGCGACAAGTTGTTTTTGTGTACCAGGTCGTTAAAAAAGTCGGATGTATGACCATAGTCAGTAGCATCCAACTGACCCGATTTGATCTTATCTCTAAATTCCGACGCGGTTAAAAAGTCTGGCCTTTTAGAAAGATATTCCCTCCGAAAGTAGTTTGAATAGGCGTACTGTGGCGGGCCGGGTTTACCTTTTTTGGTAGTTACCAAAATTACACCGGCATTGGCGCTGGTACCATAAATCGCCGCACCAGATCCATCTTTTAATACGTCTATCGATTCAATATCGTCCTGCTGCAAAAGATCGAGGTTACCACCCGGGATCCCGTCAATTACAATCAATGGACTGGCATCACCAGATACCGTTATCACGCCGCGCAATTGTATAGCAACACCCGAGTTTGGGTTTGAGCCACCGGTACGGGTGATCTGCAGGCCTGCCACTTTACCCTGTATCAGGTCGAGCGCGTTACGTGAGCCGCTTTGCCTGAAATCGGCACTGTCTGTATGGGCTGTAGCCGATGTGATCTCGCCTTTCTTTTGCGAGCCATAACCTACTACTACGATCTCATTCAGATTGTTGGCCGCCGGTTGTAACGATATATTGAGCTGGCGATTTTTATTGATATGAACTTCCGCGGTTTGATAGCCAATGTATGATGCTATCAGTATACCGTTATCCGGAGCCAAAATAGTGTAGGAGCCACCGGCATCGGTCACTACGCCTAAATTGCTGCCTTTTACCCGTATAGATACACCTACCAGCGGTTCACCGGTAGTTTTGTCGGTTATTTTTCCTTTTACGGTAATATCATCGGCCACTACCGGAGCCTTGGCTCCTGGTAGTTTACTGACCGGTGCCGGTTTAGGAACCAATAAGATATAGTTATTCCATTGCTTGTACATCAGGTCGGTACGGTTAAGCAACAGCAAAAGCGTTTCTTCTACCGTGCGGGTAGCCTTAGGCAGCATGATGTGCTTATAATCTTTCATTTCGCTGCGTTTAAAGGCAAACCGAAAATCTGTTTGTTTTTCAATTTGCTTTACCGCGTACTCCAGGTTGTTATTGTTAACGCCAAGGTTAACGTTAACATCCCTGATGGTTTGCCCTTTTATTTCGCTGGCCAGCAGTGTACTGCAGCAAATAGTTAAAACGGTTAAGGTTACGGTGGTATACCTCATGACACTTAGGAGAATTGAAATTGGTAAAGAATCCCCCTTGGGAGGAGAAAAGAATTTTAACAGTAAAAATTTCATAATTTTACTTTGATTTAAGCGGTTCACAAACTTGTTTAAACTCAATCAGATAAGCAGAGATATCAGCTCTGCTATCAAACAAAGCCGTTGTGGTTGGCGCCACAGCGGTTTTTTAATGAAGGGGTGCCATCGGTAACCGACAGCTTTGGGGAGAGTTAGGTTTTTTTCATGTTTTTCTGCTATTTAGGTTAATGGGTTATTATTTAATTGTTGATTATTAATGCTTTTGAATAGTAAAGCTTTTGCCTTGTTGCTTATAGCTAAAATGCGCTATCTCGCTCAGCACATTTAATACCTGGCCAATATGTTCGTGCTTTAAAAATGAAGCACTGAACCGGCGCGACCAGATCTGTGGGTCGGTGATGGTTATTTTAACATCGTACCATCTTTCCAGTGTTTCTGCCGCGTCTGCCATCTTCATATTATCAAAAATGAGATCGCCATACATCCATCTTAATTTTGCGAGCGTTACCGGGTATCTCTTTGATAGCTTACTGATGCTGTTATAGCTTAAGCCCTGCTCAGATGTTAATACACCCAGTTGCTGATCTATCAATCCAACGCTTACCTTTCCCCGGGTTACGGTTACATCAAACTCGCTGGGGCCGTAAGCTTTAATATCAAATGCGGTTCCCAATACCTGAGTAGCCACTTTACCGGTATGTATAATGAATGGCCTTGAAGCGTCATGGGCTACATCAAAATAAGCTTCGCCTTCCAGGTACAGTTCTCTTTTTGCCCCGCTGAATTTTGTTGGAAATTTCAATTTGCTACCGGAGTTGATCCAGACAACGGTGCCGTCAGTCAATTGCATCTGTATCTTTTGACCGAAGGGGACTGTTTTTTCCTCGTAAACGATCTCTGGTGGGGGAGCGGGTGTTTTTAAATACCGGTAGGCAATAAAGCCTATCCCTAAAAAAAGTAATAAACCGGCGGCAATAGAAATAAACCGCCTGAACGGAAAAACAGGTTTAGGAGCTGTGGTTTCGCTGTCGCCAAATCTTGGATCAGTTATTATTTTTTGATACAGCAGCTCGCTTTGCAGGTCATCAAATGAATGACCACTTTCCTCCAACTCCCATTGCGCTTTCATTAACTGATGCAGCTCTTCATCAGCCGAAGCCCGGGAAATATAATGCATCAACTGCTCCAGATCATTTTTAGTGATGGTGTTATCGAGATATTGTTTAAGCAGGTTATTGATGCTATCCTTAGTCATATGAATGGTTGATATCAGAGAGGTAATATATTGCGTAATACAACCCGAATCTGCTTTAGGGCTAGTGCAGTTTCAAAAAAATATTTTTTTATTTATTGTTGTTATGCCCAAATCTATAGCGTAAAGGAAAAACGTTTTACATTAGGTAAAAAAGCCGTTTTTATTATATATTGTTTATTGTTAATATTTTTTAGATTTGATCTATTGTAGACCCATCAACCCCATTTTGTGAAGCTACTCGAGACCCCTGCCGCGAACTATGTAATCCGTCTGAAAAATTCAGATCAGGCCGCTTTTCGCGAATTGTATGATATATACGGTAAACGGCTTTATAATTTTACCTACCGTTTTTTAAAGAGTAAGGAACAAAGTGAAGAGATGGTACAGGAGTCGTTTTTAAATCTTTGGATAAATCGCGAAAAGCTAAAAGAAGAGTACCCGATAGGGCCATACCTGTTTACCATTGGCAGGCGGTTAACGCTTAACTCCATGAAAAAAACAGCGGCTTCAAAAGAGGGCCTGGAACGTTTGTGGGCATCGATAACCGAATTACACAATGAGGCCGAGGAACAGGTTATTTTAAATAGTTTGCAGGAATTTGCGGCATCGGCATTGAACAATCTGCCTCCGCAACAACAATTGGTTTTTCGACTGAGTAGGGAAGAGGGCCTTTCCTATGAACAGATAGCAGAACGCTTAAAGATTTCCAGGAACACGGTAAAAAACCACCTGGTTGCCGCCCTCAAAAACCTGAAAGGTCAGTTTGCACAATCAGATGTGGGTTACTTTGTGCTGCTGTCTTTGTCCTTATATTACATGAATTAGGGCTTATCCTTTACTGTCTCAGGGCAAACGTATCTCCATGGAGATACGTTTGCCCTGAGTAATATTTTTGCACCAGGCGTTTAAATGAGCGGATAAGTCGGTTTACATAAATTTACTGTTTTTTATTATATTTACTTGATTATCAATTAAATAAGTTGATGTTAACCATAAAAAGTGTAAACCATGTAAACCCACTTTTTAACAAAATGGTCCGCCTGTTCAAGGATTATGCTTCAATCCATCTTTTAAGCATAGTTTAAAAAAGACTGTCAAAGCTGCCTTCCTCATTCATTTGATCTATAGAAGCCCCCATTTTCTGGTAAATAGCTTTGTTCAAAAAAGGACCTATGCTGATTCTTTTTATACCGGCGTTTTGTAATTCCTTAAAATTGGGTAAGCCGGGTACGCACATCACATTGATGGGCAATTTTGAGCTTTGGGTAAGCTTTTGCATATCGGATACTTCGCTCACGCAGGGGAAAAATAAACCATGCACGCCTGTATGTTGATAGAGACTTATCCGGCTAAGCGCATCTTCCAATGCATTGGGTAAACCAAGCAAGAAGGAATCGGACCGCACATTGATGAATATCTTTATGTTTTCTGCATCTAAGAGTTGACATATCCGGCGAAGTTTTTCTGCAAAGATCTCGGCGCTCTCAATACTCCGTTGTCCCTTAGCTACAACCGAATCCTCTATGTTGATACCCGATACGCCCAAATGGTATAACTGAATAATGTTATCGGCTATTTGCTCAGGAGTATCGCCATAACCACCTTCCAGGTCGACTGAGAAAGGGATGGATACCGATGCCGCGATACGTTTAACTACAAACAGGTAATCCTCCAGGATCATATCCTGCCCGTCCTCATAGCCCAAAGTTTCCGCTACGGAAAGACTGGATGTGGCTATGGCTTTAAAATTTTTCTGCTCGAATACTTTGGCACTCTGCACATTCCAGGCATTGCCTATGAGTAATGGTTCTGCTTGCTGATGTAGTGCTAAGAACGCTTCAAATTTATTGTTCATGATCTTATTTTTTATTGTTGATACAAAGTTAGGTTAGCGAGCTATCCAGAAATTGTACAAAACGGAAGTCCCCAATTTTTTAAACACAAAGGGCCGGCAAATTCGCCGGCCCTTTGTGTTGTTGCTGATATTAGGCGACAAGATCTGCCTCTGCGCCAAACGCGTGGTCGAACAAAACCTTCCAGCTGCCATCGGCCTGTTGTTTCATTACCTCAATTCCTTTGGCGCTTATTTTAACTTCGCCATTGTCGGTAATGCTCCATTCAGACCGACCTAAAGCCATATCGCCTGTCTGAATACAGTAAACGGTTTTAATATCCATTTTGCCTTTGATAGATAATATGCCTTTGATGGCTTCTTCAAAGTTTTCCTTTCCGGAAACGGGTTTACCGGGTTCAGGAACAATAATACCGGTAACATCATACATACTCAATACGGTGTTTACATCTCCGGTGTTAAATGCATTTGCCAATGCTGTGTGTACCTCTTCAGGTGTTTTTGCTGATTTCATTTTTGCTGATTTTTATTTGTTGATACAAAATTATACCACCCGGATTTCAGGAAATTGTACAAATCGGCAATGATTAATTTTATTGATCAGCAATTTGAAAATGTAGGTAAAGTGAGCTCAATTTCGATAATTGAACAAGTTAGCAGAATAGCAAATAATAGAAGATTAATTGCCGGCCAGCACCTGGTTTATGGGAGATGCCTGGGTATTAAAAGAATTGGGTGTTATGCCCGTAAACGACTTAAACTCCCTGATAAAATGCGACTGGTCAAAATAACCAGACTCATACGCGATGTTGGTAAGGTTCTGTCCGTTGGTATTTACCAGGTTCAGGCTGTGCTGAAAGCGGTTTATTTTACAGAATAATTTAGGTGGTAGTCCGGTATATTGCGAAAACAACATATTGAGATAACGTGCCGATATATTGTTACGAATTGAGATAGCTTCTATTTTTTCGTTGCCTGAGTTGTTGTTATATAAACTGTGTACAATCTGACCAATGAAGTTGATCTTGCGGTGATTTTTCTCAAATAGTACTAATCTGCTCCATAGATAATCTTCAATCAAGGCTATTCTTTTGTCCAGATCGTTGATATCCAGCAAGCGGGCATGCAAGGTTTTTAACGATGCGCCCATCAGATCGGCGGCATCAACAACCTCGTTGTTAAATTCAGTCAAGCTTTCATTAAAAAAATAAGCTGCCGAATGTGGGTAGAACCGTACGCCCATCATCGTGTTTTCGCCTATTGATTTAATGGATAGTGGTTTGGTGATCTGCCCCCAGAGCTCGATAAGAGGGGTGGTATAAAAAGCGCCATCCTTTTTAGCCTGCCAATGGCCTTGTCCCAGGTTAAAAATTATTTCTGTATTGCCACTGGGGAATACAATATCATCATAGTTCACAGCCGAGCCCGACTCGTAAAAATACAAGCATTTGATATAAGGCTTAAGCCGCTCGCTCGGTGCAAATTCTTTAAATATCATCTGTTGTTCTATTGCAACGTATCCCGAAGTATGATTTATCTACATAAAGTTAAGAAAAATAACTTTTTGACAGTTAAATACATACCTTATTACATTCAGTTAACTTTTAAATAAGCAGTACAAATAAATGAAGAATGGAGCTTACGAAATTGTACAAAACGGAAGTGTTTTAAATTTTTTATGCCGGGGTATCGGCCAGTTCTACCTTCAGTCCAAAATCTTCCCGACTTAATTTACCCTTACGCAACTGGTTGATGTATTTTAGTACGCTCAGGCGGTCCAGCTCATTTTGATACAGAGCACGGTCTTCGTCGGTTTTGGGGCTGTCCTGTAACTTCATCCGGATAGATGAGCGGGATAGCTCTTCTTCCAGTTGCTCAAGCGGACAGGTATAAAAATGCTGGAACATTTTTTTAGGAAAAGAGATACGCATTTTTTTGATCTAATAATAGCATTATACTGCAAACTCACGTTTAAGCCATCATGAATTGTGTGTTAATAACAAAGCCCCTAAATGTTTCCATTTACGGGCTTTTGCTTTTCACGGGTAGGTATATATAATAGAAATTAAGGGCTTAGGTTGTTGCGCAGGTACCCAGAATGCTGGCCGGCGCACCTAATAAGTACAGGTAAGTGGTGAGGTAATGGTAGCACCCTATGGATTGTTTTACGTTAGGGTCAAGCAGGGAGTTAAGTTCAAAACCCACGGGTACCGCGCTATATCCCAGCCATAACAAAATTTTAGGCACTACGTCGGGTTCGTTATAGATGCGGTAACTCTCGGAAATAACGGTATTGTAATAATTAACAAAATCGGCATTGCCGGTACATGGTGAAGCGTAGGTATAAATAACAACCGACCGTTTGCTGTTGGTGGCCGCCATATGCAAACCATATAAAGTTGTCAGGCTTGCTCCCAAACTATGTCCGGCTACGGTTACCTGGGTATAATTATCCAGGTTAAATACGCTTTTCAAACCCGGAACTACGGTTTCGCTCAGGGCAATAGCATTATCGAACGACGATACTCCGGGTGCCAGGATCTTAAGGCTGTTATACAGATCTAAAAAGCCTGCTACAACATTACCTGAGTTAGGTGCAAACGGACATGGCACCGGATAGGCATGCAGGTTATCCCACCACTCCATCCAGCCTACGGTGCCGCGGATGGCGATAACGATACTGGAAGGGTTCGACAGGTCAATAGCTGCAAATCCGAAATAAACCGGTTTTAAGATCGGTCCAAAGAAATTGCTCATCTGAATGTTGAAAAGCAAACGATAGCCGCTTGGAAATTCCGGGTATTGATCCTGTGTAGGACTCAATACATCGGGTAACGCATTATAAACGTCGTAAGCCGCTTTTACAAAATACCCATAATCCAACGCGGATGGGGGCATAACACCAAATTTTTGATTTTTCATGGTTGGAATTTTGTGCTATTACGTTATTAGTATAGTTATTTCGGTGTAGTAACCGTGCAGAGAGAACCAACAAGGCTTGACTGACCACCCAACAGGTATAAATAGGTGCCCAGTGAATGAAAGCATCCTATGGTTTGCTTTATCCATGGATCTAACAGAGAGTTCACCTCAATGCCTACCGGAACGTGGCTGTAACCCAGTAATAAAAGCGATTTAGGAACGATATCAGGTTCGTTGTAAATGCGGTAGCTTTCATGGATAATGGTATTGTAATAATTAACAAAATCCTGATCACCGGTGCATGGCGAGGCGAGGGTATAAATAATTACTTCCTTGCTGCTGTTTTGGGCCGCCATGTCCAGGCCATATAAAGTTACCAGGCTCGATCCCAGGCTGTGGCCAACCATGGTTACCTGTTTGTATTGACCCAGGTCAAATTCGCTTTTTAAACCTGTGAATACGGTTTCTCTAAGGGCAATGGTGTTGCCGGTACTTCCGGGGTTCGAAATGTGGAGACTGTTATACAGTTCTAAAAAGCCGCTTTCTACTTTACCCGAGTTTGGTGCAAATGGGCAGGGTGTAGAAGAAACCTGGAAATCGTCCCACCATTCCATGATGCTTTTAGTTCCGCGGATAGCAACAACAATGCTTGTGGGGTTAGCATTATCAACGGCTATAAAACCAAAATAAGCAGTGGTTTTATCGGTTCCAAAAAAATCGTTCATCTGGATGTTGGCCAATAAGGTATACCCGCTTGGAAAGCTTGGGTATTGATCCTGGGTAGGGCTCAGTTCCGTTGGATAAAGCGTATAAACGTCAATTGCTGCTTGTACAAAAAGCCCATACTGAAGTGCGCTTGGTGGTATCGTAGCGCTAAGTTTTTGATTTTTCATGATTAAAAATGGTTTTGATAGATTTTATTTTGAATAGTGGATTAGCTTAGAAATTTGTTTCTGACTTGTACAGAAGGTACCATGCAAGTTTCCGATTGGCCGAACAATGTATACCGTTTATGGGCGAAGGCGGTGTAGAGCCTGTTCCGGATAAAAGGCGGTACGAGATAGGCTAAATAAGCCAGCGGTAACCAAACGGTAGACAGGTTTTTTACTATATGAATTACAGCGCTAGAGTGGGTGTATACTTCATCGCCATGGATAACTACCACGCTGTTCAGCTCTTTAAAATCTGTTTGGAACCGGGCTTCCATACGTGTAGCAGTATGGCTTTGCAGCGGAGCAAAAGCAAACCTATCGGCCTTGTCATGTTCTATCACATAGTTGATATAGCGGTTGCAGAAATTGCACACCCCATCAAACAGGATAATGTCCTTGCTGTAATCTAAAACAGGTGCCATGGCATTTGATGATTGATAAAGTAAAGCGCCGGATAAGTAGCCATGAACGCCCAGAAAAAGGAATTCAGACCCATGATAAGCGCCGTTAAAAAATGAAATGTAAAACCCCAGATCAGGAAGATCATAGCGTAGGGCCAGGGTAAAAACAAACATAACGGAAACAGGGTTTCCATGATCATCACATTCCAGCACAGAAAACCATTGGCGGCAGGATATTTTTGAAGAAATAGGGTTGCCTTTTTCGATCCGTAAGTTTTAGTGGAAAATACATCCTTAACAGCAGTTCCCCCACGCCACTCAGACGATACCAGTTTGGCTATACCGGCCACAGCGTATGACAGGCAGGCTTGCAGGCCGATAAACCACAGGCCGATTTCGGCCAGTTTAGGACTTACCAGGCCTGGCAGATAGCAGATAACCAGGGTAATGATAATAAGCATGGTCATCTGGTCAGATCCGTCGCTGCCATAATGGGTAACCAGCGAGCTGGTTAACAGGCTAATGCCTAACAGGCTTACCAATACCCAACCCATTGTAGATTGCAACGGGAAAAATAATAGTGAAATAATGAGCGCGCAACGGATGATAAATAAGGTAGCCAGGCCGCGTTCATTAAATAATTTAGAAAGCGGTTTTAATAATGGTTTTTTATCCTGGTTGTTCCATCTAAGCTGCATTACGTTCCAGGAAAGCAGGCCACTGGATGAAAACACTTGGATCTTTTTGATATACTCCATGGCCGATATAAATATGCCAACGCTCAGGATAAGGAGTATAAGCTGTGTAGTATTGTTAAATGATATCATGGCTGTTTATATTTGATGAAAGGTGGATAGTAATACCAATGCAGGTTCGGCTGTTTTTTGATAGCCCGATGTTTCGGCCAGCATAAACTGGCGATAAACATCCTCAGATTCTTTTTTGCACTGACTAACAGCGTGCAGTACGATGATATAGGGCATCGAGAACATGAGCAGGTTCATGCTTAATTCCTCTTTGCGATAAGCCGGGATCATGGTTACCAGGCTTTGCACTACATCTGATAATATTTTTTTGTCACGCTTTTCGGGGTTCCATAACCAGGACCAGAAGGTGCGTTCCTCGGTAATATCCAACTCATGCCAGTCGCTAAAATCATCTTCGGTTATTTTATCGCGATACAAAAGATGGTAATCTCTTTTGCCAGGATGAGGTGCAAAAAATGTCCACAAGGGGATCAGACCGAATATATCTACCTTGTGTTTAAAAAAGTTGGATAACAGGGTATTTCTGAACTGGCAAACGATGGTTATCAAAAACCAAAAGGCCAGGAAAACTGTTACTATGATCTCATAAGCAACAGTTGCATCTAATTTTGCCATCATAATTTTAATTTTTTGGTTATTAAAGCAAGGAGAGCATTGGCCGATGCTCTCCCTGATAGGTTTTTAATTAATTGAATTTTTTACGAAGCTCGATCAGCTGCTCCAGCGACACGCCTTCTTTTGCATGAGCGCGAAGCGCTTTGCTGGTTTCGTCATGGGCTTCTTTGCCTAAAAGAGCAGCGACAGCTACATCAGTAAGATCAGTAACAACCGGGGTTGCTTTAAGAGTTACTTTAGTAACTGCAATAGCTGTTTTAGCTATAGCAGTGATAAATGCAGCTGAATCAACTTCTGCTTCTACAGTTTTGTTATCGCCTTTTAATTCAGCGATCAGCGCGTCTAATGCAGCTAATTCTGCATGGGTTAAACTTAACTTTGCCATTCTCTTGTTTTTTTTGATTAGATGTAAATAAATTTTTGTTTTTGTGCCTTCATTGAAGCTTCATTGCACAACATAAAGTACGGGAGAGGTTGCGCGCTTTGCCACAGTATAAATACCTATTCCTGATATCGGGTATTTTCACGTAGTATCAGGAATTGTACGCAATTGCTTGTATTGCAGTTAGTTGTTTATTTTGCGCCGGGAGGCTTTTTTGAATGAAAAATGTTCCTTAATAACTATAGAATAAGTAGTATAAAAGAGGGGAAATGAAGACAAAAAATGCAGATAGATTAGGTCGGTTAAAGGATCATAACCGCTTAAATGTATTTTATTATAAAAATTGTGGAATGAGGAGGGGGCTTATATCACCCCGTTTTTAACGGCAAACATCACCAGGCCGGCAGTGTTGCGTACACCCACCTTTTCAATAATGCGCTGCCTGATGCCTTCTACAGAGCGGGGACTTAAAAAGAGTTCGGAGCCAATTTCGGTGGCGGTTTTTTCGTTACATATCATTTTCAAAACATCCAGTTCACGTTCAGAAAATTCAATGTCCTGGTTAAATGATGGTTTAACATTGCCTTTGATAACCAGCTTTTTTAACAGGGCCTTGTTTACAATATCGTTAAAGTAATATCCATCCTCATGAACCGAGTAAATGGCTTTGCGGATCTCCTTGGGGTCGGCGTTTTTGAGTAGGTAGCCGTTAGCGCCATTCTCCATCAGGTGTATAATGAATTTGGCCTCATCATACATGGTCACTATTAATATTTTAATGTTATCATATTTTTTCCGGATGTGTTTGGTGGCCTCCATACCATCCATAATGGGCATCTTCAGATCCATTAAAATAACATCGGGTTGTATAAGTTCTATCTGTTGTAATAATTCCTCGCCATTATCTGCTTCAAGTACTACTTCCAGATTTTTATCCCGGTTAAGCCCTACTTTTAACCCATCTCTAAATATGGCATAATCATCGGCTATAGCTACTTTTATTTTTTGCATTATTATTTAGGTTGGAGCCATAAAAATAATTAAACTTTTATGAAAAAAAATAATAAATATTCCCAAAAGCTATATGTGCTATGTATATACTATAGTTTATGCTTTTGAATTAAAAAATGAATAGTATGAATACCCCTTTTTCATAAATTATAAAAAAAGATTTAATTTAATAATTAACTATTGGTTTATTATTAATCAATAGGAACAGAGATGTCAATGGCGTATCCACCGGCATGGTGCGAAAATTTAAGATCGGCTTTTAGTAAAATTACCCGGTTTTGTATGTTTTTTAAACCAAGTCCGTCTTTTTTAAACCGTAATTCCTCAAAATGGGTTTGTGTAAGGCCTTTACCATTATGGGTGATGGTAAGCATCAATGTTTTATTGAGATAGATGGACCGTACAAATATTTTTGTGGCCTTGGCATGTTTGGTTATATTATGAATAAACTCCTGTACAATACGATAAATACTGATGTCGTTTCGCCCTACCTGGGTAGGGTAGCTATTATCAAGGGTTACGCTGACATCCATTACCGATTCATGCGATATATTGCTGCAAAAGTGACTGATGGCCTCATTTAAACCAAACTCCTGTAATATGCTGGAATGCAGGCTGTGCGAAAGGCCCCTGATTTTGTTGATCCCTTCATCAAGCAGATCCTTGCCTTTTTGATAGAGGCTTTGATTGCTTTCATCGGGGTCTTCTATCCTAACACTGTTAAAATGCAGGCTTGATGCACCCAGTATGGCACCAACCTCATCATGCAGTTCTTCGGCAATACGATGGCGTTCAATCTCCTCACTTCGTACGGCGGCCTCTATCAACTGATTTTTCTGTGCGTTTTGCATGGCTTGCAGCTCATTTTGGTACTGCAGTTTTTTGCGTTGCGTAAATATAAAAATGAGTAGCAGGCTTATAAAAAGCATCAACATGGCGGCAATCCCAACTACCAGTAACAAACGAATATCAGTGCTCCCTTGATTCATAAAAACCTTTGGCTATAAACAAGTTGAAAATTATGTACGAAATATTATGAGCATTCCATAAGCTTATGGCGAAATGCTGCATGCGTATAGTTAACTCGTTGTATAAAAGAAATATAAAGAAATTAATAGTAACATAAATACCTAAACCGGTCACTATCCAGAAATCGGAGTTAAAAACATTAACCTCCGGGCTGTCATTGATCTTAAATAAATAATACTGTAACGTGTAAAACAAAAGCAAAATGGCCTCTACCGATAGCAGGCGACTGCTCAATTTCCAGTAATCAAAAAAGTTTTCGTAAAAACAAAAATTGATGATCACGAAAGCCAGAAAGCAAAACGGAATGATTTTTTTTATAGTTGTTAAAAATGGTTGTTTCAGCCGTATAAAAAATGTGCTGAATAAAAAGAAACGTATGATCGAATGCAGGTTATACAGATAATTATTGGAGTTGTACGCAGCAGGTAAGATGGTCCGGAACTTCCAGGTCATATCGATGGCCAGGTTAATAACCAGCGCTATCCAAACGTAAAAAACAACCGGCTTAAGTACAGCCGGCTGTTTTCTAATTAGTAATAAGGATATAGGTATTAATAACGCCCAAACTTCTGACCAATCAATAACGATCTGAAATATTTTTAACATTCGGGAATATGGTCAGTTGTTTAATTAATAGTTGCGGGTGGGGATGGATTGGTGTTAATCGGATCGGTTATCGGATCACCCGGCAATATCACATCACCCGAGCCAGCCCTTTTATAACGATCAACATCATAATACACATGACGAGTATCGTTAACATCCGGTATAAACACCAGGTAATCTGGTTTATCACCATCTGGATCAGGAGTATCAATAAGCAATAACATATCGGCAAGTGATATTACGTTGTTGCTCATAATAAGCGGACCACTTAACTCCAATGCGTTATTGTTATAGTCCTCCAGCGTATCGTAATAACTGCTGTATTGATTAGCCGGCGACATGTGTCCGTATGCTATCAATTGCAGTGGCTTACTATCATCAGTAGTGCTGGCGAAAAAATAGGAGAACACAAAACTATCAATGCCAGGAGAATTATTGATCATATTCCGGATGGCGCTGATCTCGTATTTTAACCAGAAAAATTTTAGTGTTTGAATCTCGTCCATAGTAGTGTTTAGTTTTATATAACAAATGTACAGGATGGCACTGAAGTGGGTAAGCGTATAAGTACCTGATTTTTTTATACCGTATTTCTACGCAGCTGGTGATTGGGTTGTTGCTTTATGGTTAAACAACTTATGGCGAAACATTATTTTTTTAATGATTGCAATATAAAAGTTGATCCCACGCCCAGGGCAGCACCCGCCGCAACGTCGGTGGGGTAATGCACTCCCAGGTACATGCGCGAATAGCTCACCGAGCCTGCCCACAAAAACGCGGGAGCTATCACATACCATTTAGGATAAGCCCTGGATAAGGCCGTGGCGGTGGCAAAACTGCTGGAGGTGTGTCCCGATGGGAAGGAGGTGCTACCAGCCCGGTAAATCGGTACAATATTAATATTCTGAACAAATGGGCGTGGCCGCTTAACAATATGTTTGATCAAATAGGTGAGCCCAGTTGATAATAGGGTACTGCTGGCTACGTATAAAGAGTTTTGCCGCATTTGCTTGTCGTTACTGATCACGCCTGCTGCCAGTAAGCCTACCGGAACGCCAATATCGCCGTATAAATGTGTGCGGGACAGAAACATGAATACGCCAGTTTGCTCGGGTGTGCGTTGATTTTGCAGATCGATCATGATACGATCGTCTAACTGCTGAAGACCCGATTGTGCCTGTGACGGTAAATTAAATAACAGGATGAATAATAAAAGGAGGCAAAAAAGATATGTTTTTTGGACCAGCTTCATAGGTATTGCAGGTTTAGTATAACAGTAAATATATAAGATGCTTATTCAAATGTAGGCACTTTAAGGCATTATTAATGCTTGGGTTTGTTAATTAAAATAACTTAAAACTTAATATTGAGATAATATTGGCAATGCAAGTATGCAATACCTTTGAAAAAGTGTTTAAAAACGAAAGTCCCCAAAGCGCTCGCCGCCGGGGACTTTCAACCTAAACCTTATCACAATAAGTAAGCAGGATGCTTACCTTATAGATGGCGCAAGTATAAAAAAAATTTTCATAGCACAATAGGCGGAAATTATCCTTTTAACAAAAAAATTACTGACTATAACGATTTAGTAAGCTAAAGCCTCCCCAATTTTTATTCATTTTTCAAACTATCTACCGGATTGGCCATGGCGGCCTTAGCTGCCTGTACGCTTACGGTTATAGCTGCTACTATTAATGAAGCGGCGCCGGCTGCAATAAATATCCACCAATGAATACTAATGCGATAGGCAAAATCCTGCAGCCATTTATATGACATATACCAGGCTATAGGCGAAGCAATGATCATGGCCATGATCACCATGAGTAAAAAGTCTTTTGAAATGAGTAGAATGATGGATGATACATTGGCGCCCAGTACTTTTCTGATGCCGATCTCTTTAGTACGCTGAACAACCGAATAAGCGGTAATAGCAAACAGTCCCAGGCAGGCAAGTAAAATAGCTAAAAAAGAAAAAGTGGTAAATACTTTTGCCGTTTGTTGTTCTGTTCGATATAAAGCATCAAAATCATCGTCTAAAAATTTGTATTCAAACGGACGGTCAGGCACGCGTTGTTTCCACAATGTTTGTATGGCCTTAATGGTATTGGAAGTATTGTTTCCGGTTATCCGGGCAAATAAAGCCTCTGTTTGAAAATGATCCAAAAATAAGATCAAAGGACTGATAGGGGTATGGAACGATTTGAAATTAAAGTCCTTTACCACACCTTTGATAACACCTGCTTCTCCTTTCGCAATATGCTTTCCTATAGCCTGCTGGGGTGTCCATCCCAAAGCTTTTACTGCCGATTCATTGAGTATAAACGCGTATTGGAAATTCTTATAATTGTTGGTGGTATCAATCTGTAAAACATCGGTTTGAGTAAAACCGCTGCCGGCAATTATTTTAAGCTGTAGGGTTTTTATAAAATCCTCATCCATCGGCAGGGCATTTACGGTAAGGCTTTTACCATCTGGGGTTTGTATGGCATCACCCCACATTACATTTACCGGTTCGTTATTGGCCGAGGCTACACTTTCGACGCCAGGAATATTGTTCATCTCTTTTTTAAGTTCGTCAATATGCTGCATATTATAGCCGGTAGGCAAAACCACTATATTGCTTTTGTTATAACCGATATCCTTATTGCGGATGTATGAAAGCTGCTGTAAAATAATTACGGTGGTGATGATCAGAAATATGGAGATAACAAACTGAAAAACAATAAGCGGTTTACGTATACTTTTGCCCGAAGTAAATGAAAAGCCGGTCTTTAATATTTTTGACAACTTAATGTTTGATAATAACAGCGCAGGATATGCCCCAGCGGCTAAACCAATGGTCAGCGCTAAAAGGATGAGGCTGGAAATAATGATAGGGTCAAAAAATACGGAGTATTTAAACTGGATGCCCGCAACCTGGTTAAAATAAGGCAAAGCGATGTAGGCAATACCGATAGCCAGTAAGATGCCTATAAGGGTAACCAGTAACGCTTCTCCTATAAATTGGGTAA
Organism: Mucilaginibacter sp. BGA-UO-ETr-C110; assembly: GCF_059567985.1. NCBI lineage: Bacteria > Pseudomonadati > Bacteroidota > Sphingobacteriia > Sphingobacteriales > Sphingobacteriaceae > Mucilaginibacter > Mucilaginibacter sp. BGA-UO-ETr-C110. The sequence continues at coordinate 3,062,034 of NZ_JCAQPB010000002.1, read as the reverse complement.
ATAACTGTGGTTTACCAGCCCCCATCACTTTGCGGATACTGATTTCGGCACCGCGCCCTGCCGATTGGGCAATGGCCAGGTTTACATAATTAACACAGGCTATAACCAATATGAGCACCGCTACAATGATCAGTATATAAATATAAACAATGCTGCCTGCAGGTGCCAGATCGCCGGGCAGGTTGGAGTATAAGTGAACCTTTGTTAAAGGCTCCAGGTAAAAAGTTACAAACTGGCTCCCTGTTAAATTCAACTCGGTTTTGTCAACAATTTTCATGTAGGCAGTTATCTTTTCCTGCAAGGAGCGCATTTGATCCTTATTTTTCAGCAACAGGTAAGTGATGTAGTTAGCGCCATAATATTGTTCCTTTTTTGCCTGCCTCAGGGTGTTGAAGGGTATTATAAAATCAAATTTGATCTGTGAATTGGAGGGCACATCGGCCGCTACTGCCGACACGATATAATTTTTATTTTCTGATTTCAGGACCTTGCCCATAGGATCTTCGTCATGAAAGTATTTCTTAGCGGCAGATTGTGTGATGATGATCTTATCCGGTGCGTTTAAAGCTTCGTTAACATCACCTTTGATCAGTTTGTACGAAAATATTTTAAAAAGTGAAGGTTCTGCGTATATGAAATTATCTTCTTTAAACAAGAGGTCGCGATAGCCAACTATCTGGGAGTTTTTGTACAGCCTTACATAATCACTTATTTCGGGGAACATCCTTTTAAACTGCGGACCAACCCTGGTACCTGTAACCGCCATTTTCTGCGAAGCGCCGCCATGATTATATTCCATGCTAACGCGTACAATATTGTCTGCATTTTTATTAAAATGATCGTAGCCTAATTCATGTTTGATGTATATTCCTATCAACAGGCAGCTAACAATGCCAATAGTTAAGCCAATGATATTTACAAGGGAGTAAAGCTTATTTTTCATTAAGTTTCTCCAGGCTACTTTTAAATAACTTTTTATCATGATCTGATATTAAAATAATTGCTTTTACTGATCTTGTTTTTATTCGGTTCTTAAACTATTTACCGGGTTGGCCAGCGCGGCCTTAATAGCCGTGTAGCCTACGGTTAACCAGGCAATACATACCGAAGCCAAAATAGTGGCCGCAAAAAACCAGACGCCTATAATGATGTGATAACTATAGCCTTGCAGCCATTGATGCATAAAATACCAGGCCAGGGGCGAAGCAATCAAAAACGCAATGATCACCAGCATGGTAAACTCTTTGGATAACAGGATCACGATATCCTTTATAGGTGCACCCAATACTTTGCGTATACCGATCTCCTTTTTGCGTTGTATGGCCATAAACGATATCAACCCGTACAAGCCCAGGCAGGAAATGAAAATGGCGATGCCCGAAAATATGGTATACAAAGCTGAAAGCTGGTTTTCCTGTTTATAGTAGTTGGCTATGGTTTGATCCATGAACTTATACTCGAGCGTAAACTCCGGAAAATTCTTGTTCCATAAGCTTTCCATTGCCGTGGTGATCGATTTTGCTTTACTCAGATCTATTTTCAAATTGGCCAGTCCATATCCGTTTTTTTGGGTACTCAATACAATCGGATCAATAGGGTCGCGGAGCGAATTGGCATGAAAATCCTTCACCACACCTACTATAGGTAAGGTTCTTCCGCTTACATTGATGGGTATGCCAATAGCATCCTTGGGATTTTGGATGCCTAATTTTCTGACTACGGTTTCATTTACCACAAACTCGCGCATGGTATCCGCTGCGAAGTATATCCGGCCCGCCACAAGCTGTAAATTATACACGCCGAAGAAACCCGGATCGGCTATTTTCATGTTCACGATCATATCCGGATTAACACCTTTATGGCCCTCCTTATTGAGGTCGGTAGCCCAGCCGCCGCCATCTGATACCGGTGAAAACATACTGAAGCCAACTTTTTCAACACCCGGGATTTTGGCTAACTGATCGCGAAGATAATCGACCTTGGTGCGGCTGAGGCTATCGCCAGGGAAGCTCGCGTAAATAACAGCGTCTTTTCTGAAGCCCATGTTTGCAGTGCGGAAATAATCCATTTGCGAAGCCACCACCAGCGTACCGATGATGAGAGTTTGCGCAATCACAAACTGAAAAACAACCAGCCCCCGTCTGAACATAACCCCCTGTTTTTGATCGGCACCCGAGGCGCCTTTTAAAACACTTGCCGGTTTAAAACCCGAAAGTACCAGCGCCGGGTAAAATCCAGACAGGAACGATACCAGTAATAGGGCACCAAACAAAAATACAACCAATCGGGGGCTATATAAGGTTGATGCAGTAAGATTGATCTCCAACAGGTTATTAACGGCAGGGATAGCGACAACAACAATAATGAGCGAAATGAGCATGGCCAGCAGACTGGTGATACCGGTTTCGCCCAGGAACTGTGATATCAATTGTGTGCGGCTGCCGCCCAGAACTTTTCTTACACCTACTTCGCGGGCACGGTTAACAGCCTGGGCTACGGTAAGGTTTATAAAGTTTACGCAGGCTACAATAAGCAGGAACAGGCCAATAAGGCTAAGCGCCAATATCAGATCCTTGCTAAAAGTGCGACCGGTAAAATTTCCGTACCGTTCATCATAATGCAACTCATTCAGCGCCTGGGGCGAAAGATTGTAGCCCGAGTTTATGGGTTTAATGTGCCTGTCGGTAAAGCCGCTAAGCGCCCGGCTAAGCTGGTTTACGGTGTGGTTTTGGGCCAATTGAACAAAGCAATAATTACCATCATTAATACCTCCCCAGTTTTTATTGTCAGGCTTAAATAAAGTAATATAGGATAATACACCTTTAATAGGGAAATCGGTATTGGCAGGTGGATTCTCAAGAATGCCTGTTACTTTTATAATTATTCCGCTCATTTTCAGTGTTTTGCCTATAATTCCTTGCCAGCTGCCAAAGTATTTTGAAGCGCTGGCTTTGGTAAGCAGTATCGTGTTGGGTTCTGCAAGCGCTGTTTTTATATCACCTTCGGCTAAGGGGAAATCAAATATTTGGAAAAACTGGGGTTCCGCGAAAAAGAACCCGCTTGCCTCTTTGAATTTTTTCTGTGCCGATTCATTCCTGGGTGTTACAATCACCTGTAGGTCGCCGGTGTTAACAATGGCGGCTGCGTTAGCAACTTCCGGTAACTCTGTACGTATAGTTGATGTTACCGGTACAGGCACGCCTGTTCGGTATTCGCGGTTAACAGGGTTTCGTCCGATCCGTACCACCCGGTATATCTTGTCTTTTTTTGTATGAAACTCGTCAAAGCTTTGTTGGTACTGAACCACCAGGAATATTAAAAGGAAAGCGGCAAAACCCACTGTAAGGCCCGCGATATTGATCACGGCATTACTTTTATGTCTGCCAAGGTTTCTGATGGCTGTTTTAATGTAGTTTTTTAGCATGGCTTATTAATTTAAGAGACAATTTCGGTATGGTCGGTGTTCTACCGCTAAATAAATACCATATTATTAAGTAATTGATAATGTGATTTTTGTGTTTTAAATGCCTTGTAAAAGCGTTCGCTTCTGATACAGTTGATGTCCGGTTTTATAAGGATCGGTTTAATTATAGGCTATACAAAAATAAATGCCAGGCATTTAGCGTTGCTAAGCTAAATTAAACGCTAAAAAATGATGATCAACCGATGAGGGCTTTTATACACCGGTACCTGTTGATTATCGACCGGTTCATCATCAAAAAATACCTGGGTACGTTTGTATTCACCATGGCCATTTTCCTGGTGATATCGGTGGTGTTTGATATCTCACAAAAGTTAGAAAACTTTACTGATCATCACGCCAAACTGCATGATATTGTATTTGGCTATTATGCAGGGTTTATCCCATATTATCTCAACCTGCTTTCGCCGCTCATCAACTTCCTGGCGGTGATATTTTTTACCGCGAAAACAGCCAATCAAACAGAAATAGTGCCCATCCTGAGTGGGAAGGTTAGTTTTAACCGTTTTCTGCGGCCATATTTTATAGCAGCCACCCTTATATTCATCGTATCTTTTTTTGCCAATGTATACCTCATCCCTTATACCAATCACCTGAAAAACAGGTTCGAGAATGCCAACGGGATCACGGATAACGACCCTAACAAAAGCCAGGTGCACATGCAGATAGATAAACACACCTATGTTTACCTGGATCAGTATAACCCGGGAAAGCACACCGGCTATCAATTTATTATGGAGAAGTTTGATGAGGATACCCTTCGCGAAAAGCTCATCGCCAGCCAGGTAACTTATGATTCGGTAAAACGGATATGGTCATTAAAGGATTATACCGTAAAGTATGTCAATGGCCTTCGCGAACAGTTTATCCGCAGCGGGACTAAAAAAGATACCGTTTTAGACATGCGCCCAACGGATTTTATTGTTTATGATAACGAATACTCGGCCATGTCATTAAATGATCTCAATAAAAACATCAGCACAGAAAAACTGCGCCGGCCCGAGGTACTCAATAAATTATACTATGAAAAACTGCACAGGTTTGTTTATCCCTTATCGGCTTATGTGTTAACCGTGCTGGGTGTGGCCCTGTCGTCACGCAAGGTACGCGGAGGCGTGGGTTTGCCTTTAGGGATAGGTATTATACTCTGTTTTACCTATGTGATCATCGAGCGGTTCGCCATCGTTTTCTCGGTAAACGGGGGCGTGCCGCCTCTTGTTGCCGTGATGATACCCAATATTTTGTTTAGTGTTATAGGCGGGTATTTACTCATCAAAGCGCCGAAGTAGGCAATGCTGTCATCTAGGTACTGAATAATTTTAAAAGCATGGGGCGGCGCGATTCCTTCCCTCGGAAAGGGGAGAAGGGGTTTCGTCCCTTGGCAATCCTGTCGCTTGTATAAACCCCTCCCTGCCACTTCTCGGTCAGCCGCACCCCTCCCGTGGGGAGGGAACTAAAAAATGACTGAATCTGCGTTGGATTTTTAAAAAGCCAGGGCCTGGTGCGATTCCTTCCCTCGGGAAGGGGAGGAAGGGGTTTCATCGCCTGGAAACTTTGTTCTCTCAAGGGCTCCTGAAAGAGATTCGGATTGGACATGCCGAATATCATCCTCGGGTCATAAACAATGAGAAGTTTGAAATTTTATCTTAAAATAAACTTTTTAGTATATTTTTGTATCGTAAAATTTATTAATATGCTTACTAAAGCCGAAAGAACAAAGCAATTTATCATAGAAACAGCGGCCCCTATTTTTAATCAAAAAGGGATATCTGGCGCTAATATAGACGACGTGCTTGCTGCCACAAAATTGACTAAAGGATGCCTTTACGGTCATTTTGAAGGCAAGGAAGACCTTGCCTTGCAGGTTGTTGATTTTATGCTGAATAATAATGGCGAGAAAATGTTACTGACCATTAGCCAGGGTAAAACAGCCAAAGCTAAGGTATTTGCCTTTCTCGATTTTTATAGAGATCCTTTGAATACTTACCTTAAGGGCGGTTGCCCTGTATTTAATATGGCTGTGGAATCTGATGATAACTTTCCGGCCATTAAGGAAAAAATAGGAGGTGTCCTTCGACATGGACAGGAATTGTTTGTTAATATTTTAAATCAAGGCATTGCCGGCGGTGAATTTTCTGATCAGCTTGATCCGGCCGTTTATGCGTTCAAAGCGGTGTCTGCAGTTGAAGGTGCAGTTGTGATGTGCAGGGCAATGAATACTGCAAAGCCAATGGCTGGTTTACTCAGGAGCCTGAAAGCGGAGTTAGAAAGTTATGCGATATAATTTTTTTGATATAAAATATACTAAAAAGTCTTTTTTTTGATAAACATAACTAAGAACAAAGCATAAACACATCATATTAATTAAGTAAATAAAAACACAAAAGTGTTGTAAAATATACCAAAAAGTCTAAAAAAATCATGGAATTAAAAGGAAAAACAGTATTAGTCACAGGTGCCTCATCGGGCATCGGGCTGCTTGTGGCCAGCAAGCTCCACGAAAATGGCTACCAGGTAATCGGCACAAGCCGGAACCCGGAAAAACACCAGGCAAAATTACCATTTAAGCTACTGCCATTGGACCTGAATGATGACCATTCTATAGCATCTTTTGGAGAGCAACTGTTCAGTCAGATCAAAACTTTAGATGTGCTGATCAATAACGCGGGTTTCTTAGTAAACGGACTTGCCGAGGAAACCCCTATTGCGTTAGGCAAACAGCAGTTTGAGACCAACTTTTGGGGGACGATCAAATTAACTAACGAGTTGCTACCCTACTTCAGGAAGCAAAAGCACGGAAAAATAATTACGCTTGGTTCCCTGCTGGGTTTAGTGAGTCTTCCAAATACTTCCTACTATTCGGCTTCCAAACATGCCCTCGAAGGCTATTTTAAGGCACTTCGGTTTGAATTGAACCAGTTTAACATCAAGGTGGTTATGGTTGAGCCGATCAGTTTCAAAACCAATATCGGCGAAAGTGCAACTGTAGCAAAAGGAACGATCGCAGACTATGATCAGTTCCGGCAAAAGGTCATCGCGTATACCAAAATGGCATTTGATAAGGCACCCGATCCTGCGCCGGTTATCGCTACTTTATTGCGGACAGTGAAGGAAAAAAATCCAACGTTTGGTTACCCCGTCGGAAAAGGATCATCAATCGTACTACTGCTTCAACATTTCGCCTATAAGTTTTTCGAGAAATCCATTCTGAAATCGATTAACGCTTCAAAATAGAATTAACAATAAGAAATTAAAATCATGCAATTAAAAGGAAAAACGGTATTGATCACAGGTGGTGCATCAGGTATCGGGCTGGAAGCAGCAAAACAATTTTTAGCCAATGGCGCCAGTGTGATCATCACCGGCAGAAACCAGGAAAAATTAAATGAAGCCAGGAAGCTATATCCGGCAATTACGGCCATTAAAAGTGATGTATCAGATGCCGGTGATGCACAAAAACTTTTCAACCAGGTGCAGCAATTGGGCGGTATAGATATTTTATATAATAACGCAGGGGTGTTAACTGACCCGATCAACCTTGGAACAGCAAACGGTCAGCATTTTGAGGACGCTGCTTACGAAATGAACGTTAATTACCTGGGGGTGATCCGGCTTAATAATCTCTTTATCGATATGCTTAAATCGAGGAAAGAAAGCGCGATTATCAACACTACTTCATTACTCAGTTATGTTCCGTCATTGCTGGAAGCCACTTATTCAGCTTCTAAAGTAGCATTGCAGTTTTACACCAAATCGCTTAGAAAGCACCTGCAAATTTTGAACAGCAGCGTAATGGTTTTTGAACTTTTACCGCCGCTTGTTGCCACAGAAATGACAACTGATATGAACGGCAAAAAAATGACCACGGCAGATATGGTGAAAGCCTTTATTGCAGGCCTTCAAAAGGATCAGCTCACTATCCGTATAGGCGATACCAAAGTAGTGTATATACTAAACCGGCTTTTTCCGAAAATGACTTTTGATTTGGCAAATCCTAAGAAAAGTTACAAAGTAATAGCCTCGTAAAACCATTATAACCATAGAAAAATGAAAGCATTCATTATAGACAAATATAAAAGCAAGGATGGCGGCCGCATTGGGCAAATACCTGTTCCGGAACCGCAGGCAGACGAAGTACTGGTAGAAGTACACGCTGCCGGTATTAATCTCCTTGATTCCAAAATCAGAAACGGGGAGTTCAAACTCATTTTACCGTATAAGACGCCATTCGTTTTGGGCCATGACGTAGCGGGTATTGTGACTAAGGTCGGTGCCCGTGTGCAGCAATTTAAAGTTGGAGACGAAGTTTATGCACGGCCCGCTGATCACCGGATTGGAACCTTTGCTGATTTCATTGCGATAAAGGAGGCTGATGTGGCCATTAAACCGAAAAAACTGAGCATGGAACAAGCCGCATCCATCCCACTGGTGGGCCTGACCGCCTGGCAGGCACTGATCGAAAAAGGTAACCTGAAGAAAGGTGAAAAAGTTTTCATCCAGGCTGGTTCTGGTGGTGTAGGCACATTTGCCATCCAACTGGCCAGGTATCTGGGTGCTACCGTGGCTACAACAACCAGTGCAGCCAATATAGAGTTAGTGAAAAGCCTTGGTGCAGATGTTGTTATTGACTACAAAAAAGATGACTTTGAGAAAATTCTTAACGGTTACGATCTGGTTTTGAATAGTCAGGACCCAAAGACACTCGAAAAATCGCTGCGTGTGCTAAAACCGGGTGGAAAACTCATCTCGATCTCTGGTCCGCCTGATCCGGACTTTGCGGAAGAAATCGGAGTCCCCTGGTTCGTGAAATTAATCATGCGCCTATTAAGCTTTGGAGTAAGGAAGAAAGCAAAGCGGCTTCATGTGGGTTTTTCATTTCTATTTATGAAGGCAAATGGAGCGCAGTTAAAAGAGATCACTTCGCTTATAAACTCTGGTACTATAATACCGGTTGTGGACAAAGTTTTCCCATTTGAATCGATCAAAGATGCAATGGCTTATGTTGAAAGCGGAAGGGCTAAAGGAAAAGTTGTTGTTAAAATGAAGTAAGATGGTCTTGCCTCGTTCGGCATGACAACAATGAACGTTTGAACAAGTTTTAAAAGCCAGGGTGTGTGCGATTCCTTCCCTCGGGAAGGGGAGGAAGGGGTTTCATCCCCGGGCAAAATAGTTAATGCGTTCCTGCTCATTACCCTTGTTCTTTCAAACGTTTATTTGGCCATATATGGATAACTCCCGCTATAAGGCTTGAATTTTTGTTTTTTAATTTATACTGATTTTGGAGATCAAGGGCTTGCGATCATATTTTTCTAATAGAAACAGAACTTCATCTGTATGGATATCATATCGCGGCAGGTTGGATATGTTTTTTTCCTGGTTGCTAAAGTGTATCCGGTATTTTTCGGTTAAGGCAGGGTCAAAGCCATAATGTTTTAAAAAGAAGTTGTTGCTTATTGATAGCGCATCAGAGTACAAAACAGCAAAGATTCCTAATGACATAAATATAAATCCATAGGTATATCTGATGTATACCGGTTTAAGCATTGTACCGAAATAATAAAATAACGAATAAACCAATAATGGCACCAAAGGAGTTAAAAAGCGTGTATCATAAAAAGGCCATAAAAAAATCATGATCATGTAGGCCGCAAACATCCAAAACATGGGCATATGAAATAATTGTTGCTTGATAACTACCTTGCAAAGAATAAAACACATGATTAAGCCTGCCGCAATCAATAAATAGCCGGTAATGGTTGGAGAGATCACTGTTGATAACTTACTGTAAGGTATATTGATCAGTATTTCACCAAGTTCTTTAAGATGTATGGCAAGTCGTTCCGGTATCGAGGCCGGTTGATGTATCATTAGTCCGAGGTTTAACTGGCTAATGTAGGTAACCCGTTTTTCGATCTGCGGGAGTTTAAAAATAAAGGCGGCAAAACCAATTATAAGGCACACTAAAGTTGTAAGTAGTAATTTTTTGTGCTTAAGGAATATGTGCTTATTTAAATAAACTACATACAATAATACTCCAGCAATAAGTGCTATACCCGCGGTGCGTAAATATAAATTGATGATGGTTACTGCTAACGCAGGAATTACATATAACCACCGCCTTTTAAAAAACAGTGTCCACAGGTAAATGCCTGTTAAAAAAAGCAAAGTGAAAAACTGATCGGCTATAGGTAATGTAAATTGCTTTACATTGATGGCCGAAATCATGGTTAACCCCATAAAAAATAAGCTGTTTTTTATTTTTAAAAAAACAACCAGCAGATAAGAAGCCAATACTATGGATAGTATGTTTATAAAAGTGATGGTTAATGGGTTTAATAGTTGTAGCCTGCTTAGTGCCAACAAAAAACGGGGGTAACCATGCGGGAAAAAATCATGCGCTGCATCGCTATTTTGGTCGAGGTTACCGGCAAGGTATTCCATGATTTTCAAATATCGAATGCCATCGGTATTTAACCTTAAAGGAGTAAAGAGATTGGGTAAAAGTAAAAGAATAACTATGGTAAAAAAAACAGCGCCAATCCATTTTTTATCTTTAAAGGTACTGTTAATGCGAATTGGTTTAGTTGTTACCATTTTAGATTACTTTATAACGGACGAGTTTTATTATTGATCAATATAGCTCACGGCGGATGATACAAAACCAGTTAGACAAAGAAAATTAAAATTAAGGGTAATTGGTTCTTTAATAAAGTTTTTAGTTATCGGGGGGGAGTTTTGTTGTCTTGAGCATTCTTGCAGTTTTTAAAAGCAGGATTGTGTGTGATTCCTTCCTTAGCGAAGGAGGTGGTCTCATCGATTGGTAATTCTGTAGCTTGGATAAACCTCTCCCTGCCATTTCACGGTCAGCCGCATCCCCTCCGTGGGGATGGAATTGAAAAATAAAAAAGCCGGGGGTATGTGCGATTCCTTCCCTTGGGAAGGGGAGGAAGGGGTTTCATCGCTTGATAATCCTGTCACCAGCATAAACCCCTCCCTGCCACCGCACAACCAACCGCACCCCTCCCGTGGGGAGGGAACTAAAAATCCTACTTGAGCTCGTTTGCAACGAGCGTTTAATATGGTTTTGCGTTTTAAACGCCCGGGCGATGCAATCGCCGCTCCACGATAAGCACTCGTTGCAAACGAGCGCAAGGTTAAATAACAACATGGCGGTAAGATTTTCTACGCACTCTCCTTTGGAGCGGGTTGGGCTGAGGCCTCCTTGCGTTGAGCCATCAGGCTTTTGCCGGCTTGCAGCAACTCCTGGGTAATATTGCGGGTATAGGTTTTGATCTCTTGCTGAAAATCATCAACAGAAGCACCCGAACGGATCTCTTCCAGTCGTTTTTCCCAGTTACCGGTCAACTCGGCCTGGGCTATTTTCTGATCTTTTACTACGGTGTATACGCTGAGCCCGGTTGGGGTGGGTACCAGGTTCTTTTTTTCGCGGATGATGTAATCCCGTTTAATCAATGTTTCAATAATGGATGCACGGGTGGCGGGTGTGCCCAATCCGCTATCCTTCATGGCGTAGCGTAGTTCTTCGTCCTCAATTTCCTTGCCCGCGGTTTCCAGCGCTTTTAGCAGTGAGGCTTCGTTGTAGAGTGGCTTGGGCTTGGTTTGTTTCTCGAGCAGTGCCTTTTCTGGGATAGGCAGGCGCTCGTCCTGCTGCACCTTGGGCAGACTCGCGTTTTCTTCGTCCTTCTTTTCCTCGTCGGGATCATTTAATACCGAACGCCAGCCGGCCGAACTGATCACCGTTCCACTGGCGGTAAACAGGGAGCCCGATTGTACGGTGATCTTGGTGATCTCCTTAATACATTCCTGATGAAAGGCCTCCAACATCCGTGCGGCTACCAGGTCGTAAATGGCCTGCAGATCGCCGGATAGCTGATAGGGTTTTTCGCCGGTGGGGAGTATCGCGTGGTGATCCGTTACTTTTTTAGCGTTCACGCTGCGTTTATTGAGCTTTACAGTAGCTAAAAAGGCGGCTTGCTTGCCAAACTCCGGGTGCTCATTAAATTTTTCTATCAATCCCGGTACGGTGGCAAATACGTCGTCGCCAATATAGCGGCTGCCGGTACGCGGATAGGTAACCAGCTTGCCTTCATACAGGGTTTGCAGCAGACCAAGGGTTTGATCTGCCGTAAAGCCTTTGCGTTTGTTGGCCTCCTGTTGTAAGCTGCTCAGATCATGTAATAGCGGCGGCGGTTCCTTGCGGGGTTTGGCCTCTACGCTTACTATATGGCCGCCATTAGGGAAGCCCGAAGGTACGTCCTCTACCTTATCTATTATGGCTTGTGCCTCTTCGGTGGTTTTAAAGCTTTCGGTGGAGATGGCCCGGAAAACCTGCCCGTCCTTATCCACCTGGATGCTGACCTGGTAATACAGCTGCGGCACAAAGTTCTTGTTTTCGAGGTAACGCGAGCAGATCATGGCCAGGGTAGGGGTTTGCACCCTGCCCAGCGAAAGCACCGACCGGGTACCTGCCGAAATGCTGAGCGCCTGCGTGGCGTTCATACCCACCAGCCAATCCGACTGTGACCGACAATGCGCCGAATTGAACAGCGTATCATAATCGGAGCCCGGTTTCAGGTTACGGAAACCTTCTTTGATGGCTTCGTCGGTTTGTGATGAGATCCAGAGCCTTTTAAAGGGCTTTTTGCATTTGAGATAATAATAGATGTACCGGAAGATGAGCTCACCTTCGCGCCCGGCATCCGTTGCTACGATGATCTCGGTAGCTTCGTCAAACAAGGCCTTGATGGTGTTCAGCTGTTTTTTAACGGAGGGATCATCCACTATACCATCCTTGGTTTTTACCTTGCGGATGCTGAGCTTAAACTTGGGCGGCAGCATAGGCAGGTTTTGAATGCTCCAGCCGTAAAAGCCATACTCCTGCGGTGGCGCCAGCTGTAAAAGGTGACCAAAAGCCCAGGTAAACGTATATCCTTTGCCTTCCATATAACCATCCTTTTTGGTGGTAGCGCCAAATACTTTGGCAATTTCGCGGGCTACGGATGGTTTTTCGGCAATAATAACTTTCATGTACAGGGTGGCACTCAAAATTAATTTGAGGGGTGAAAGTTAGATAAACCAAGCGGTTGCTACAATGGATGTGGAAAAAAGGGGGAGTCAGTCCAGCCCTCTCCAAAGGAGGTCAGTAAAAGAATACGTCATTGCGAGGCACGAAGCAATCTCTATGCTATACAGAGCCACTTTGCATGGCGTATACCCGCTCTTGGCCGCGGGAGGGCCAGTTACTTTTCCTTGATGAAAAGTAACCAAAAATCAAGTCATCAGAAATGCTTCTTTGTCGCACCAGGCCTTTGCCCTGCAAATCAGACAGAACCACGGGCTGCAATTATTTTGCCCCACTTCGTTCGCACTTATCATGCGCTTCAGCAAAAACTTGCTATGCCCTTACAGCCGCACAGCCCATCATTGTTCTGCCCGCTTTCACCCGAAGCTTATCTGCTGACGGGAAAAGAATATCAAAACATGTCATTGCGAGGAACGAAGCAATCCCCAATAAGCAGGTCCGCTCTGTAAGTAGGGGATTGCCACACTGCGTTCGCAATGACGCGCGGGGAGGGGAGCCTGGAGAAAACTCCTTGCTATTCTCCCAAATTTTCGGTATCTTTATATACATGCACCAGCCCGGTTTTTTCTCCAAAAAAGAGAAAACCGGGCTGTTTGGTTAAGGGAAATTGAGCCCCAAAATCAGTTATTTTATATGTAGTTGTTTGATAATCAGTAAATTAATACTTTTTAAAGTTTTAAAAACTACTCAAAATCGCGTTAAAATTTGTTAAAAAGTGTTAAAATCGATGGTTTTGAACGAGTTTTGACCCTTTTTTACCCTGTTTTTGGCCAGGAAAGTGTTAAAATTGGGGGTTTAAAAAGTATTATCATCAGCAAAAAATGCCCGCGGAAAAACGGGCATGGTGGTAGGATGTATATATGATGATCGCCGTTTTACTGGCTGCTTTCGTTCTTGATACCTTTGAGTAGTGCGTAGATAGCCATAGCATGACCGTGGCCGAGCTCAAAATCGCTTTTAAGCCAGTTTACAATATCGCCGGCTTTGGTAGTGGCGGTCAGCTCGCCGTTTTGGGTGAAGCCTTTCTCTTCGGCCAGTTTTCTGAAGTCGGCGGCATCTTTGCCGGTTTTGGTTTTGATGGTGGTAAGGTATGCTTGGAATGACATGTTCTTATAATTTTACAATACTGATTACTGATTAATTGAGCTTGCCAGGAAATCCTCTACGATTAGGCTAAAACTTTCAACCTTTCTGCTGCTGGCGTTCGGGAAAAAGGCCTCGCCAAAGTACTCACCATGGTGACCGGGCAATATAGCCAGCTGACCGTGAGGTAATAAGCGCGACATTTCGGCGGCATGTTCCGGGGTTGCCAGGTCATGATCGCCAATGACCACCAGGGTAGGAGCCTGTATAGAGGCTATCTGTTCTTTGGTCCAGCCTTTAAACACGCTCATGCGCTGAACGTCTTTATTAAACATGTTCGTGAGCCCTGTCTGATCACCTATTTTTAGGTACTCGTCCTTGTAAATCTGTGGCATATCGCTGTATTTGGGGTTTTTAAAGCCTTCCCAGAAACCTGCAGGTACGGCATCGCGGCTATAAAATGCCGAAGCGATGATGAGCTTGTCTACCAGTTTGGGGTGTCTCAGGGCTAATTCAAGCGTTGTTTGGCCGCCATTGCTAAAACCTAAAACATCGGTTTTGGTGATATTAAGCTGGCGTAACAGTTCGGCAACGTCATCAGCATCCTGCGTAAAAGTTTCGGGTGCGTCGCGGTCGCCGGTATGGCCGTGAGCCTGTAGTTCAACGGCAATTACCTGGTGGGTTTTGGACAATATGGGGATGATACGGGCAAAAGAAGTGGCGAGGGTTGAACCACCACCATGTATCAATACCAGTGGTTTACCTGTACCATGAATTTCATAGTACATTTTGATGCCGTTCACGTTGGCATATTTGCCTTGTTCTGTTGTTTGGGCTTGTGTTGCGCTGCCGGCTGTCATCATAGCCATAATGATTAATGGGATGTGGGTGAATTTATTACTGATCGTGTTCTTCATAACGGTAAATTTTATATCCAAATGTACGGGCGCTCATTCAATTGCTAAATGGGCATATCCGACAATTAAAGGGCGCTTTGCGACAAAGCAGTATACTAATCTGAATAATACTATAATTGGATAAATGAAACTACGGAATTGCTGCAATGAAAACAAGATGGTTTACGCGGCCGGAGCTGTTGCAATAGGGTTGATGGTTATTTTTTCCTTTTGATAATCATGCAGTTCCTTGATAATTTTTGAAGGGCTTTTCCATTCAAAAACATGAATGAGCCAAAGAGTAATCCGCATCAGGCCGGTGGCATGGGCCAGGCCACCAGCCAATTGGGCAATGGTTTTATCACGGGCGTTGATGCAATCGGTATAGGCTGCATCCTGTTTGGTCAGCAGGTCTTCTGCAAAGCACCAGGCGCCATCGCGGGCATTGCCAATACTAAACTGAATGATGATAGAGTAATTGGAGGAGTGTAGGCCCAGTAAGGAAAACAGTGGCGATATCCGGTTGATCTCGCTGATCACCTCATAAGTTAATGCCGAAATGATGGTGTTGATGGCATCAAAATCTTTTTGTACGCCATCCATATTGCCATTGGATACTTCAACGGCGGCGATACCCAGATCGAGGTTGATATGGGCATTCATGCCTAACAGCAATTGCTGTAATACCAGGGGTGATGATCTTTCGGCGGTTTCAAAGGCCACGCGCCAGGAGTCACTCAGGGGCTGCTTGTTTTTCCAGGCGGTTAAGGCATCCAGGTACCGGTTGGCAAAAATAACGTCGAATTTTTCCATCCGGGGACCATTTTCAAACTGGCCTTTAACAATACCATCGCGAACGGCGGCGGTAACCTTATAATACAGAGCGGCAAAATACCCTACACGGTTGTTGCTGGCAATGCTTTCGGTAATAATGGTTTGTAAGGCGTCTATAACCTCATTAATAGTGGTGGCGGGCATAGGTGTTCAGGTTTAAGTGGTACTGCCATAAAGTTAAACAAAATAACAATATGGATTAAACTACGATGCTGCACCGGAAATATCAGGAGGTCATCTCCCGGAATATTTCGTCAAATGACTTGTTCTTTTGTTTCTGGAACATACCGTTAAACCGGCTGTTAACAGGGCTAAGCAGTTGGATGCATAACTGTTTGTCTTCATCAGATAAAACATATGACATCATCCTGGCTACTCGCTGCACCTTATCTTTGGCGATCATGAGGGCTTCTTTGCCTTTTGCGGTTACCTGGAGTCTTTTTACACGTTTGTCTCCTGTATCGGCATACTCGCTTACCAGGCCCCTTTTTTTGAGCCGGTTGAGCATATTGGTACCGCTTGACAGCTCAATGATATTATTGTAAATAGCTTCGGACTTGATAGGGTTTCCCTCGTTAAAAATAGTAACCAGGAGTCCAAATTCCTCTATCTGGTCAAACCCGGTGCCTTCCAGGGCCTTATTGGAGTAAATAATATGGTATTTAGCGACCCTCCTTAACAGGATCATCAGGCGACCGTTGATATCGGGTATCAGTTTTTCCTGCTGATCGACTTTTTCGGGTGTTTTTGGGATCAGGGATAGTTGATACCTGAAAAAATTATCTAATGTAGCATTCGGGTTTTGCTCCTCATAGGCTCCCCATAGCTTAACCAGTTCTACTGTCTTATTCAAATTACTTCCTTTTGGTAGCAAATTTACATAAAAATGGCATAATATCTTATCATTGTTGATACCAAAAGGTATAGATTTGGATTATAAATACAACCAAAAGGAAGTATTTATAATCCAGGGCTCTATTCAACTGATCGTATTTGTTTGCTAATCAAATTATTCAAGCTTATCTCATTTTTTATGAACTTACAGATCCTTCTTCAAACTTTGCTTGTTCTGCATCTTTCCGGTCTGGTGATTATGGCCGGTACCACCATTGTTGATTATTCAGTATTTAAAACCTTTTGGAAACAAATTGATCGGGGCGAACCTAGTTCTGCCGGGTTAATGGAGGCAACTTCGAAATTTTCGAGGCTTATTGGCATTGGGGCGGCCTTGCTTGTACTAACCGGTATAGGCATGATGGCCATAACCCATGGCGCTTTTGGCGAGCAGTTATGGTTTAGGATAAAATTTGGACTAGTGATTATTTTGATCCTCAATGGTATACTTGCCGGCAGACGGCAGGCCCTTAAATTAAAAACTGTTATTGAAAGCTCAGGCACCACACTGGCCGCCGAAGCCTTTGTGATAAGGGCTCGTCTCAGCCGGTTTTACCTGGTGCAACTGATCATTTTCTTCGTGATCGTTTTTTTGAGTGTATTTAAATTCAACTGATCATCAAAGTATTAATAAATATCTGAATGGAAAATCAAACATATCAATTACTGATCATTGGCGCGAATGGCGGTATAGGCAGGCAGTGTGTAGAGCTGGCTCTGAATGCAGGTCATCGGGTTACCGCCCTGGTGCGTAACCCGGCCAATCTGCCATTAATTCATCAAAATCTTGAAGTAGTTCAGGGCGATCTGCTCAAGCCCGCTACACTGGAAAAATACCTGGTAGGTAAAGATGCTATTATATCAGCAATTGGTGTTAAGGGAGGGATGTTTGGTGATAAACCTACTACTTTGTACTCGGAGGGGAACGCGAACCTTTTACAGGCTATGGAAATTGTAGGAGTTAAACGGGCATTCTTCATATCTGCCTCGGCTATTGAAATAAGCCCGGTGATACCCCGCTTTGTTCAATTCCTCGCCAAATATGTTATCCAGAAGCTCTTAAAACATATGTACGCCGATCTGCGCCGGATGGAGTCCATTATCAAGGCGAGCGATGCCAAATGGACGATCATTAGACCTCCTCAACTTACCGACCAGCCTGTTACCGGACATTATCGTACAGCTATTAATAATTGGCTAAAGGATTGTCTTAAGATCTCGCGTGCTGATGTGGCGCATTTTATTATTCACAACATCAATAATCCGGCAATCATCAAAACCACGGTAGAAATAGGCTATTAGCAAGCAATAACCTTAAAAAGATGAAAAAACAAAAAGTAGTTTATTGGAGCGTAACTGGCGGTATTATCTTCTTTATGCTGTTTAGCGCTTATTATGCAGGCATTAATGCAGTAGAATTTAAACATCTGGGTTTTCCCAACTATTTCAGAATAGAGCTTATTGTGATCAAAATAATTGGTGTTTTTTTACTGCTTATACCACAAGTGAGTCAACGGGTAAGAGAGTGGATATATGTTGGTTTTGTAATTAACCTTATTTCGGCTTTTATTGCCAAATTGAACAGTGGTTATTCCATACCGGCATCTTTAGAACCTCTATTGGTATTGGTGATCATGCTGGCCGGCTTGTTTTACCTGGAGAAGATGAGAAAAACCTCAGCGCCAGAAAATGATAAGTAATCATTTAGAGACCTTGCATGGTGAAAATGATCATCATGCAAGGCTTGAAATAATTACAGATATAGTTTTAAAGATTGCTGCTGATGAGCCCGGCCAAACTTCGTATCTCGGTAAAATCATCCGCTATATATTGGGTATTGACATGCGAGTCGGTGCAGATGAGCTTTTTGATCAATCCGGAGTTCTTTAATTTATTGATGCCATCATTTACAAAAAGTCCGTGTGTGGTGATCACATAGATATCGCCCGCACCGGCATTTTTATAGGTTTGCGCGGCGTTGATGATACTACCGCCCGAACGGATCATATCGTCGTAAATAATTACTGTTTTGCCCGCCACATCGGCGTTGATGGCGCTTACCTCCGTATGGTCACCTTTAAGGCGGCGTTTGAGAATAAAGGCCGCGTTTACACCCATATCATTGGCTAAGGATTCTACCCATTTGGCCCTGCCTGCATCGGTGCTGGCCATTACAAAATTATTGCCCCCATATTCGCGGGCAGCAGCTATCACAATATCCTTGCAATAAACGTGTACAGGATACAGCCCATGTTCAAAATAGTATTGAATACCTTCGGAATGAAGATCGAACAATAAAACCTTGTTACCCCGGTTAGAGCGGGGAATACAGGATAAAAGCCTTGCCCGTGTTTTGGCAGTCACAATTTCTCCGCTTAATACCGCACGTTCCATGGTAGAGTAGCCAAAGTAGGGTATAACCAACGTTAGCGAGTTAGCGCCATAGCTCACTAGTGATGAAGCGAGGTCGTACAATTCCAGCGTAGCCTGGTCGGATACGGTACCGCCGAGTAGTACTACATCGCGGTCTTCGACATTGCAGATGATGCGCTGATAGCGTTCGCCATCGGTAAAGTGGCTTACTTCCAGTTCGCCTTTTTCAAACAAGCCGGAAGCTAATACTCTTTCGGCCAGGTATTCATAGTCGGTTATATTAAATAGTAACTTCTTCATATTTATATTAATTGGCATTTGCCCTTACCTGTTCAAAACTGATGGTATTTACCAGCTTACCGTTCTCAAACACGGTTTGCAAATGGTCGCCCAGTTCTGTGTAGTCTTGTTCTTTGACAGTTTTAAAGATGCCGTTTATTTTTACCAGTTTCAACCGCCCGCCTTTGCTTTTTTTGAAACTTTCAGTAATGTTGCCCTGTGCATCCATTTCGGTTGGGCTTTTTTCAACGGCTACTTCTTTACCATTAATCACAGCGCTGCTGCATTTAAGTGCGAATTTTTGGGTATCGCGATCCACTTTTTGCAGTAAGGCTCCACCCATGCCCAATACCAGGTTTTCGGCGCTGATGCCGTTTTCTTTTAGTGTTTTGTAAATGTTTTTGATCTCGGTATAATTAACCCCATCACCCTGTATCACCCGCAATTGCGGTGGTAAAACTTTGTAGCCTTTGGTGTTAACGGTGTAGCCAAATTTGCTGAACAGGATCTCAAATATCTCCAGCAGGGTCCTGATGGGGTCGCCGCTGTCCGGACGGATAACCAGGGTGCCTTTGCGGTTCAGGATCTCATCGCGTAGTTCGGTACCCCAGTACTCTTCGCATGCCCTGAAGATATTGTAGCTGTCAGATACGCAGGCGATAGTGCCGGTTGGGAAGCTTTTCAATACGTGCCTGAAGACTTCCAGTTCACCCTCTTTACCCAGCAGGGTGCAAATGCTGTGTTCGGTTGCCGGTATACTGAGTCCATAAACTTTCTGAGCATCATAATAATTGATGGCCATGCTGCTACCAGCCAGGTTATCACTACCGCTGAAGTTAATGAGATGTGCGGCACCGCCCAGTTTAGCACTCTCTACGCTGCTTACCCCACGGAAACCAAAATCGTTCAGTACAAAATCAATTCCTGCTTCGGCACCATCGGTAGCGGTTTCCTGGTAGTACTGAGTGATCACCTTCCTGATCTGATTACTAAGCGTAGCCACAGTGCATGGGTACCATACCTGCATCAATAGGGTTTCCAAAAAGTTGGTAAGCCAATAACACTCCGGGTCGGTGTTCTCTATGGTCATTAACACGTTGCCGGTTGGCACGGCGGTACCTTCGGTAACTGCTTTTATTTTTATGGGCAAATGGCCATTATATTTATCCAGGATGTATTGAAATTTTGCACGGTTAAATACATCATCCCGGCCAAAAACCTGCTGTAGAAAGCCCTCGGCTTCGTCAATATCTTGTTGTGTAAATGCTTGTCCTTGAATGTATTCCTTTAAGAAATATTGTAAACCAAAAAATATGGTTTCGTCAAACCAGCCGCCGCGACTTTCCAGGTAGCTATATATTTGGGTGGTGCCGGGGTAGTAAAATTTATGGTGGGCGTATTTATATGCGTCAGCCAAAAGGATCAGATTTTCGCGTTTCATGGCCTTATTTTTTTAGGTATTTGTTAATCATAAAATCAAACAACTCGTGGTGTTCATCGCTGATGAAACCATCGGTGAGCATTTGCGGCAGATCAGATAATTGAAACCAGTTAAGGTCGATAATATCATCCTGTGCTGTAGGAGAACCCGCTATGTAATCACAACTAAATAGCAGGGTTATGATCTTGTCGGCTTCATTACGGTAGCGCCAGTCGTTTATTTTGCGAGAGGTTTCATAGGTCATTTCAGTGATCTCCAGTTCACCGCATTCCTCCATCAGTTCCCGTTTGGCGGCGCTTTCATAATCGGCGTCCTCAGGATCAGAGAAACCACCGATGAAACGCCATTTGTTATTAACCGCTTTTTTGCCGAGGAGTATTTCGGTTCTGTTATTGCGAAACAAGGCTATATCAACAGTAGGGTAAACCTTAGTATACTGGTTATAGTAAGCATATAAGATGCCCGCCCTGAAATCATTGGAATCGAATACCTTATCGGCATATTGTTTACGAAGCTCAGTGGCATTGTAGTCGCCATGCTCGGGTAACTCTACCGTTTCAAATTTGCCTGAGTAGTAGGGGATAAAGCTATCCCTGCTGCCATACAAACAAAAATGTTCTGACGGGAAAACGCTTTTTAGTAAATTATCTAATGTCTCGGACCATACCCGGTCGCTTGGATGATCGCTTACCGGTAATACAATGATCTCCGGATAATCTTTTTTGATCATTTTTTCGCGGGTATGATAATCATAAGGGTTTTTTCGGCTGCCGATTATCGGACTAACACCCAGCAGGATGATCAGTTTATTATGACTACCGCTTACCTGTTTTATTAACTGACGATGCCCTTCATGCAGGTATGGTGTTTGGAAACGTGCTATTATTACTCCTGTTTTCATGACTAATTGCGTTAGTTATACGCAAATATAAATATGTGTTTATAATACGCAAATTATTTTTGCTTTTTTATTGATTTTGATGATTTAAACTTCAAAGCTGATGCCTTGTTTTTGCAGTAGGTAGTATTTTTCCTCATTAAAACGGAAAAGGTTTCCTGGTCTGCCGGCACCGTCAAGCGCTTGTTTCTCATTGGTATCTTCCAGGAAACCAAATTTAACCACCTTCTTTTTGAAATTACGGCGGTCGATAGGGCGGTCAAGAACGGCCATATATAGTTTTTCGAGTTCAGAGAAAGGGAATTTTTCTTCCAGTAATTCAAAGCCAACCGGTTGGTAAAGCATTTTGCTTTTAAGGCGATCATGCGCCACATTAACGATCTGATCATGATCAAAAGCCAAAGGAGGGAGGTTTTTGATGTTAAACCAGGCAACGTCGCTGGCATCAGTGTCGGCTTTAATTTCAAAGGCGTCGGGTTTTACCAGGCCATAATAGGTAATGGATATTACCCGGTTGCGTGGATCGCGCCCTGGTTTGCCAAAGCTGTATAGTTGTTCCAGATAGTTAATGCTGATGCCGGTTTCTTCCTTTAATTCCCTTTGTATAGCATCCTCGAGTGATTCATCGTCGCCAACTAATCCACCGGGTAAGGCCCAGCTATCTTTATAAGGTTTAATATTTCGCTTGATCAATAGTACTGATAAGCCTTCTTTTGAAGTATATCCAAATACAACCGCATCAACGGCTACTTTAATGTTCTGAGAAGCTGACATGCTACAAAGTTATTAATATGCACAAAGCAGTCAAGCGTGGTTTGGCTGATGTCCATTGTGTGATGGAACACGTTTAAAAATGGTTATATTTTTATATTATAACTTAGATTGGTTATATTTTATTAATATAACTAAAATTGGTTGTTTTATTTTAATATAACTAAAATTAGTTATAACTTAGTATATGTTAATATAGATGTTATGAAGATATATGCAGTTGTTACCGGGGATATTAAAAACTTTACCAAGTTATCAGATCAAAAACGGGGTAAGTTAGTTGGTGATACCGAGCAGTTATTAAGATCAATGGTTAAACAACCTCTGGATGCGGCAATATTTAGGGGGGATAGCTATCAATTTATAATAAATGACATAGGTGAGGTTTTAAACAAATGCATACGGTTGATATGCTGGTTTAAGATGAATTCTGATAAACATAGTCTTGCCCGCTTGGGTACCAGGCTTTCGATTGGAATTGGTGAAATAGCGTATCTTGGTAAAAATGTTCTGGATTCTGACGGAGAAGCGTTTCATCTTTCGGGAAGAAACTTCGATAAAATGGATAAAGAGGAGATCATTAGGCTCACTATCTTTGATGAGGCTAAAACCGGCACATATCAGGTGATACTGATGTATATTAACATGATTGTAAGGGGCTGGACGATAAACCAGGCAGAAACTATATATCAGTTATTAAGTATAGAAGATAGTACGCAGGATAAAATAGCAAAGGAACTAAAAATGAGTCAGCCGGCTATCGCTAAGAGTTTAAGAGCGGCTAAGTGGAAAGAAGTTGAAAAAGGTATTAGTTATATAAATACGGATCTAAAAAAGCAATATTTTAAATAATGGAACTTAGTATTTTATTACGGTTACTGATGGCGCACCTGTTGGGTGATTTTCTGTTTCAGCCCCAGAGTTGGGTAAAAGCTAAAGAAAGAAAAAAGGAGAAAGCGCCTCAAATGTATTACCACGTATTGGTGGTAACGGTATTAACCTATATGTTTTTGTGGGATTGGAGCAAATGGTATATCCCGCTGATTGTGATGGTAACTCACCTGGCAGTAGACATCTGGAAAAGCCACCGTTCCAATAATTTTATCTATTTTTTATTTGATCAGTTATTGCATTTGGCTGTTATTCTCCTGATTTGGATAGCTGTTTATTTTAACTGTCATTTGATAACGGCATGGGCAATTGAATACTTAAGTTCAACCCATTTTTGGGTATTGATCTTGTCTTATTATTTGGTAATTGGTCCGT
This sequence comes from Mucilaginibacter sp. BGA-UO-ETr-C110, assembly GCF_059567985.1. Classification (NCBI taxonomy): domain Bacteria; kingdom Pseudomonadati; phylum Bacteroidota; class Sphingobacteriia; order Sphingobacteriales; family Sphingobacteriaceae; genus Mucilaginibacter; species Mucilaginibacter sp. BGA-UO-ETr-C110. The sequence goes on along the minus strand of NZ_JCAQPB010000002.1, from coordinate 3,038,715 downwards.
TAGGGATTGCTATTGGCAAAGCAACAGAAAAATGGCAAAAAGAGGCAGGTATGGATGCAGGAGGCTTGAGTAAGGCCGGTATGTGGATTGGTCGATGTGAGCGGGTTTTGATATTAACGTTTATTATAAGTAATCAATACACAGCTTTAGGTTTTTTAATGGCCGCTAAATCTATACTTCGTTTTGGTGATAAAGATGACCGGGAGCAAAAAAAGACGGAGTATATTTTAGTTGGTACGTTGATCAGCTTTTCATCAGCAGCAATTATTGGAGTTATAGTAAGCTGTATTTTAAAAACCTGAAAGGAAGATTGGGAGAAAGCGGTTGTAAAGATGGTTTAAATGCAAAAAGCCTCACATTGTGAGGCTTTTTGTGATCCCGCTGGGATTCGAACCCAGGACCCCAACATTAAAAGTGTTATGCTCTACCAGCTGAGCTACGGAATCTTCCTTTTAACTTCTTCGATTGTGTTACCGTTTCCGTTTAAAGTGGTGCAAATATAGGAGTATTTGATATATGGTGCAAGCCTTTTTTTGAATTAATTCACAAGTATTTTTTAAGGCATTCATTGCCAATAAACTACATTTTAAAAATTGCTATTTTGCCGTTATTTCCGGCAAGTAAAACCATTTTTCCGTGCTTTGATTTCCTGCAAACATTAAAATTTGTGTTGTCTATCTTCCTCCAGGTATGACCGCCATCAGTGGTGATGTTACTTCCGGAAGTGCCGGTGGAGAGAAATATATCACCTTTAATATATTCTACACATGATTGAAAGCCCCAAGGCCCTTGAACTGGATTATTAAAAGCAGGAGGGTGGAGTTTGAAAATCGTGGCTACAGAATCTGTTCTTTTATCATTTTCATAATCACCGCCAACTATTATGATCTCATTTTTTCCGGATGCTAAAGAGAATGCGCCCTGGCTTGATTTTGAATGAGCGATGGGGAGATTGACATAGTTATATCCATCGTTGCCATTTTTTATAGTAGTGATCATTCTGCTATTTTTACCTCCGGATACAATAAACAAATTTCTGTTATATACCCGGAAGCAAGTACCACTGGCCGCAAAAGCAGCCTCGCCCGGCAACGCAGTGGGAGGGTTGGCCATATTAGTCCATGTTTCACCGCCATCATTAGTCTCCATTAGTAAAAATTTATCTTTAATGGGATCTCCAAGGATGTACCCATGTCGCTCATCCGCAAAATCCATAGCATCAAAAAAATAAGTAGTATCGGTTTTTCGGTATTTCTCCTGCCAGCTTTTACCGCCATCGATGGTTTTTAGTACTAAGGATGGTGTACCTGAGCTCATGATCACTGCTTCTTTGTCTGAAAATGCTTCAATATCCCGGAATTCAGATTTTTCATAACCTTTTATCTGCTGCCAATCCCATGTTTTTCCTCCGTCGTTGGTTATTGCAATGTATCCTTTACTGCCACTGATCCATGCCGTTTTATCATCTACAACAGATAAACCTCTAATACTTGTAGGTTTATCTTGCTGTAAAAGCACGATGCTTTGTGACCTCGTAATTGATGACAAAAACAGAAGCGGAAATAAAATGCTGGTAATGAGGTGATATTTTGCTTTCATGGAATCGGATAAAGAATACAGTTTTATCCGAAATTAATTGAAAAGGATGCAAATGGCAATTACTTATCAATTTTTATATTATTTAGATTGCAATTTGATTGAAACGATTATATTTGCACGCTTGTTAATTAATTGATGTGGAAAGTCGCTTCATTGCGATCCTGAAACATCAGAGCAATAGGCCCGGATGGCGAAATTGGTAAACGTTGCGGTCTCAGAAGCCGTTGAGAATTGTCTCTTGAGAGTTCGAGTCTCTCTTCGGGCACGCCTGATTTAATTGAGTAGCCTTAAGTAATTATTATTTAAGGCTACTATTTTTTTAATGAAAAGCCCAGGTGGCGAAATTGGTAGACGCACCATCTTGAGGGGGTGGCATTCGTAAGGATGTGGCGGTTCGAATCCGCTCCTGGGCACACCTTAAATAGCAATATAAATATTTATTGATCTATCGTTTTGAACTTATGTTCATAATACCACTGCGATAAAAGTACGCCATCACTCCAGCTTAGCTTTCCATCTGCGGCAATTTGTGCAATCAGTATAGATAGCTGATGAAGAATTCCTGGCTTAATATTTTTATCCATAGCTTTTATAACCTCGGTTGCAGCTTTTACAATGAGATCTGGCTGAGTTAAGTTTAAAGAACTTTCAACCAGTTTTAACTCGGTTAAGAAAATGGGGAGAGATAGTCTGAGCCTATCTTTAATCATATTATCAATATTTCCTGGAATAATCAAAGTGAAAATATCTGCAATGGGGGAGTCGACAAAATTTTTAATATTCTCAGTTATGGTGATCCCAATCTGCAATGCTGTTTTAATCTCTGATGGAAGTCCACCAAAAAGTACTTCAATCTGGTTCCAGATCTTTTTTAAAAAAGTGTTTAGGCTCATCGTTTTTTACTGTCTTTAAGTTTGTTTACGTCTTGTTGTAATATGGCCACCTGGCCTTCTAAAACTTTCAATCTTATTTCATTGACGCGTGATTGTATTTCTTGTGTTGAACGAACATCTTTAATATCGCTCTTTAATTGAAAGTAGGTTGTCATTACGGACATCACTATACTGATTGTGCTGAGTACAGTCACCAGGATATTTTTAAGGGTAATGCCTTTAATTTCGCGATGTTCTATAGTTGTCATGGTTGTTTGAATAAAGCGCTTTCTTTAGCGCGTCGTTTTGTTAATGTGTCGCTTACTATCTTTTTGCCGGTTTGCGGGTCGGTAATTTTATTCCATGGGGCAAACCAATTGGCAGCTTCTGCATAATCTTTTTCGTTCAGCTTTTTTAATAAAGTAGAATGTAACAGTGCGTTTGTACCTAAATTGTAAGTGAAAGACACAAGCGCATCGTATTGATTTTGAGTTAGAGGCACAAGTACATAGCTATTTACCGCAGCCTCGTATTTACTAAGCGTATTGTGTAATAATAGATTAGCTTGCTCTTCATTACCCAGCTTATCACCTGGTTTTATCTCTTTGCAATTTTCATATCTTGTGGAACCGTAACCGATAGTCCATACACCGGCAATATCTTTATAAGCATGGAGTACCAGTCCCTCAAAGCTTTTGATGAGGGCAAGGCCATTTTTACTGATCTTCATCATCATTGAACGGGTATTATGGTTTTTGCCGGAGTAAACAGATTTTTGCCCAGATAAGCTATACCTGCGGCTACTGCCGTATGCCATATGGTAGTGAAATCAAATGTAAACTGCCCTTGTTGAACAGATTCTGCAACCAGGGTGAACACCGCGCTGGTTATGGTGATGATGAAACCCTTAATAAAGTCCTGAGTGTTTAGACTTAAAAAGTTTGAAGTTATTTTTTGCATGGTTTGTTTTTTAAGGAGTAAATACTATCAGTTGTAGCGCCGATTGTGTTAAGCATGATCACACTATCAAGAGCGCGACGCTCCAGTTTATGTTGATGCTGTGTTACACATCCGGTGAGCATGGCGAAGCCCCTGATAAAAATTATATATCGTTTCATGGTGATTGGGTTTGGTGTGGAATGAGAATCAGTTATTGCCCAAAATGAGTCTTGGGGAGTTGATGAGATTGCTTTATTTTAAAAGTAGGGACTTAGATAGTTGCCTATCTGTTGTTAAATAATCAAGGAGATTGGCTAATAACAAGATAAAATTTCATGTATAAATGTAGTTGGCTTAGTTTTTTATTATGACGTTATTCAAATATCTAATAAGCAACCTTCAACATCAACCCAGCTATTAGACTTAACCCAGTGTGGCAGTAAACAATATCGAATTACCTCCTAGAAATAATCTGTGATTAGCTACGATTGGATCAGCAACCACTGTAAAAGCAGCCGGAAAATTTAAATTCTTTATGAATCCCAAATCAGATGCGGTATATATATTGGTTCCACCATATACTGCATATATTCTATTGTTGGGTAAGTTGGGGTCGGCGTCTGCGTCGCTTGCGCCTGCTGAAAATGATTTAATTTTATAAGACAAATCAACCATGTTTACCGCTATTACATCACTATATCCACCGCTAAATACATATATTTCATCTAGGTTATGAGCATTCCGCCTTGCTGCGTTAACGTAATTAAATAGAGGATCGTTAATTTGTTGTATAAGGGTGAAGGTAGTCGCATCTAAAATAGCTATGCTTGATGTATTAATGCACGCTAGTATTTGATTTCGCCCGACATCTTGATCATATTCAAATTTACCACTTCCATAACTGTTTGAAATTATTGTACTACTAAGCTCCAATGAGGTGAGATCAATAAACCTAAATTGAGAATTATAATAATCATAAACGGTTATTCTATTATTAGTTGGATTGGGATCTTTTCTTATAAAAAGGAAAGATGAAAAACCAGGAATAGTAGCTATTCTGATTAAGGTAATCGTATCATACACCCATACCTCTCCTGTACCTCGCGCGGTTACAAACAGCCTGTTATTCAGGTCGTCTATACACATATCATCTATACTGCTTGTTGGCTGCGGGGTAAGCGGTTTAATAATACTTGCCGTCGAGGTACTAAATTTATAAATAGAGCCATTTATACCTAATAACTGGCTGCCTGTTTTAAACATTGTTCCCATATCTATGCTATCGCTATTGCTGTTTTAATCCAGTCCGTACTGTTAATTTTTTCATACATCTTGTTTACCCCTCTCACATGCTGCCCAATTAATGCCGAAGAGAAAGCTGTTTGGAGGTTTGCGCTTGTTTTATCGCCGCCGGTGTCGTCAATAGTTCCTATATAATAATCCAAAACTGTGGGGGGCATGTTTAATGATCTTACCCATTGATTAACTCCTATACACTTATACCGGTAGGTACTATCTGCACTTTCCTGACCTATTATACCCGTAACTGCCGCCACACCGGTTGACCAATCTGCAGTGGTTAAATTATTGGGTGCAACAAAAATGTTTACAACATCATAGTTTAATACTGGCCCGGTGGATACTACACTTACTACTTTTTCTGTAGAACCAGGAGGTAAGCTTGGCATAGGGTAACCAACAATAGGTAATGTTTTATTTAACTGGCTTTTTAAAAATAATCTATGGCCCAATGCTGTCGGGTGTATACCATCTGCGCTATGATCCGTGTTGTTCGGGTCGTAACCGTTGCTATTGGGATCATATATAGTTACCGGATATCCCGCAAATTGGCCGACCGCATTTTTTATAGCTGTATTGGCTTCGGCTGTTTTTGCTTTGCTTGAAAGCCCGGCAGTGGCGGCGTATTCCGCATCTGATTTTTCCGGTACTAATGCTACAAAAGCAGGTGAATATATATTACAATCACCCAAAAAGGCTATATAATCAATGATGGTCGGCAGGTTATCAAGCGTAGTAATTGTAATTAAAGTACCTGGATATTGGCTCTTAATCAATACGGGGTAAGGTGTTATACTGTTATCATAATTGTTATTGTCGGTAATGCCGTTTGTTTTACCAGTTGGAGAATAGGTATATATAACTTTTCCATTTATAGATACCGTAAAACCACCCAATGAATTAGTCCCAGATCCATCGTCAGCATAAGTTCCAATAACTAAAGGTGCTCCTGTGCTGCCAAATGCGTAGGTAGAACCAGCAACATTGGAAGATATACCTTTTGAAGCCGGACCTTGATTAGCTTCAATATAAGCCGCTTTACCTCCGTGTACACTGGTGTCGTAATCAGCCCATGTTCCCGTTTTTTGCATGAAAGTGAAATTTCCGGCATAAATCACTTCGGTAAAATTACTCACTAAAGCAGAGCTTAAACACCCGAATATCTTTGAGCAATTTTTAGCGTTATCGGTACTTTTGAAATCATTAAAACCCATCTCAATCAGGCTGATGACAGTCCTATTTGATATCACCGGCATATATGCATAGTGTTGCATTAAAGCAGCAAAGCAGTTTGTTGCTGATTGCGCCCTGTTATTATAGTTTTGCATGCCAGTTATTTGGGCGAACAGAACCCCAAAGGGAAAATCGGGGAAATTAATACCATAGCCTGCCGAAATACTTGTTCCGAATATTTCTACATCTTTACCTGCATTTGTAGGTAAAGCCAGGTAAGGGTCAATTGTACCACCGCCGCCAGACATGTCAATCCAATGGGTATCACCATCAGTATTGCTTGTTTTTGCTAAAACCTGACCTGTTGTTCCACCTGTAGGTATTTTAAATAATGCATTAAACTGCGTTTGCAATTTGCCTATGGCCTGCAGTATGGTATCGGTAGCCAATACAGCTGTTTTGGTCAAAAAGCCTATCCCAGTTAAAAGGGTATTTAATACCCTGGAACTAGTAAAATATTTATTTACACTACCTTCGGGTACGGCATCAGTTGAGCCAGGTGAGGCAACAATTTGCACATAAGCTGATCCACTCCATCGATATTCGGCGTTAGCATCCAGAGTAATGTAAATTTTGCCGGTTTCGCCCGGATTCGGTAGCGTTGCAAAGCTATTTGCCTCTACTACATCATCTACATAACTGGGTAACAAGGATGCGGCAACCTTTCCTGTGCCATCTAATCCTGCATAACCATTGGGCTGATTTTTATTTGCGGAGTTTTCTGGCGTATATCCCAGATCATATATCAAAGGAAAGGGCGCAGGCCATACGCCACCGGCTTTAGGCCCGAACATATCATAAGTGCTAACATTGATATAAAAATCGCCATCAACCCCGTCGGTAAGGTTTGAGGGGGTAGTTGTACCGTGCAATATAGTATTACCGTTTGCTCCTTTTAAGCGGATGCCCGCTGGCCACGCACCGGCCGACTTTGGACCGAATATATATTGAGTGACTGTATTGTAATAAAAGTCGCCGTTTTGGCCGATTGATGCCGTTGGGTCTATCGTTCCATTAAGTACGCTATTGCCACGCGGACCAGCCGGACCAGTTTGCATGGAAAATGCCTGGTTCCACACACCTGCCGATTTCTTAAAGAAAATACCACTTGCCGTATTGATGTAGGTATCGTTATTGTTGCCTGTTGAAGCTCCAGGATTAATATTGCCATATAGAACGGTGCCGTCTACAGCATTATTCCCTTGTGGCAGGGTGTAAACGACAGTCCAGGTGTTGGTGAGTTTTTGAGCAAAAGATCCCGTGTTGGTATTTATGAACACATCACCACTCTTGCCTGTATTATTTGGCGGGAGCGTACTCCCAAAAGTGATATTGGCCCCAACGGCTAACTCCGAGCTGATAAATTGAAGCAGCGTATCGAATGCAAATTGATAATCTGTGCCATTTTTTATTAAAACTGAATTGTCGTTTGCGTTAATGGTCGACGCTATGGGTAAATCGCTTATTTTTTTATCGGTTGCCATCAGTTTAAAAATTCAGTTATAGATAAATTATAGTTGTTGTAGGTGCCGGGATAGTTGAAATCTGTTTTGTCGATACCTCTGATGCGGGGCCCGGCTTGCCTGGCGCTGTTGTTCTTTGCATTATGTCGCCAAAGGGGGAAATTTTCTTTGTTTTCCCACAAAAACTTTTCAACTTCATTGGCATGGGCATTTGCCGTGCTGCGTTGCTGCTGTACCAATTTTATTATAGCAGATGCCGATAATGGATCTCCATTTTCATGATGTTTGATCACCGGGCCAGTAGGCGTATAATGTATCGCGTCGTTTTCAATGAAGCGTGCAAAGGTGAAATAAACAAGCGTTGGGATCAATCCCTCGTACAATATGATATGCCCGTATTGATCAAGATATTCGGTGCCGTTTAACAGGTCTTTGTAATGTTGCGGAGTTTCATCTTTCAGACTGCCATCTTCATTAAAGTAGGTTAAAAAATCATAGTAGAACGCATGCCCCAAAAATGGTTTCAGATCCAGGTCTTGTGCTTTTTTGATGAACACGTTAAGACGTTCGGGTTTTATATTTACAGTGATATCCTCGTATTGCTGAAAAGTGGTTTTATTGATGAGATAAGTCATAGCATGGCCCTCCAACCCCTTAAAGGGGATATTTTAAAGTATTTGTTCATATTAATATTGTTAAAGTGTAACTATAATCCCCCTTGGAAAGGATTAAGGGCACATGGCTTCGGCTTCTGCCTGTTTAAACCCAAATGCATGCACCAGTGTCGCTATTTTGTTTTTTGATGGGATATTTGATAACAAAAGGTCATTGATACTGCTCCCTGCTTTAACCCCAATATTGTCATCAGCAATGATGGTTGGTACAGGTATAATATTCCAGTTATCGGTCGGATTAATATTGATATGGAAATGACTGAATAACTCAGAAAAAGTTTCGGAAAGCTCCAGCCTATCAGGCGAGGTATTATCATTAAATTCGATGATCGCCTCTTTTTTCTCACTGCCATTACTCAGTCCCGAAGATTTCTCGGAATTGATGAGTTCCTTTGGTACCGAAAAGCCTTTAATGATACGTGCCTCAACCGACCTTTCGGTAGTCTCAAACAGTTTATCATTATTTTGAATGGGGTAAGCTTTAAATTCCGGTTTTGTGCTTTCATCCTCGTACTCAATAACAATTATTTTTTGAGCACTTTTTGTCCCCTGAAAAGCTCCAAGATCTTTTTCCAGTTGCGATGGAGTGTTTATCCCACCATACTCATCTGCGTCTGGACGGCTATTATCGGCTTCTTCACGCCGGGCTTGCATAAATAGCATGGTTGAAGGCAAAAAGCCCGTGGTAACTTCGCGGTTATTAAAGATCTTGATACCGGCTTCGGTCTCAAAATCTTCCCAAACAGAATCGGCTTCAATTAAAGGGTAATCATCTACCTCGGGATTAAAATATAAAAGCTGTCCTTTATAATGCTCCCAGCCACCTGCATCGGCAACCTGTTGTGCGATTACTGCTGGATCTGGGTTGTATTTATCCAGGAAGATGATCTTGCTGCGCATGATGTTTTTCCAGGTCTTGCGCCCCCAGTCTGAATAAAGAGCGTATTTATCGGCAGTATCCGGGCAATCCGTGTCACCTATGCGTATATCTTCAAACTTTACGTAGTTTATTGATGATATTTTAAAGTTTGCATTGTAGTTTATGTGGATACCAAAGCCACTGAACAGGGCTTTATCAGTGGCTAAGGCTTTTAATAATTTAGCCAATGTCAGCCCCTTTTCATTCACAACTTGTTTGCTCAGGGTTTTTACTTCAAAACCATTTCCGGTTATGAATTTTGCTCTTTTGTTCCAGCAATCTTTTGCTGTTGGTGAGGCGGCAACCAGTTCCAGCATTCGCTGCGGATAGGCATTATCCAGGTCATAGTTTAGAATGCCATACGTCTGGTTGGGTCGTACCAATATTCTTCGCTCAATCTGAGGGAGATATGTTTTCATAAGCCTCCCTCACCCCCTGAAGGAGAAGTTAGCGAGCCAACTCCTTTTATTTTTTTGTTATTTGGTTTTTCTATTTCTTGTTCGTCCTTTTCGACTCCCCCTTCAGGAGCCTGGGGGGCAAACAAACTTATTATATGCGGATATCTTTCCATGTACCATTCCAATTCAGCATCTGTAAGAGAGTCATTATCATGCACTGCCGCGGAGCCCGGGGCGAACTGATGCTTGCCGGGCTTTAGGATATATTTTTTTGTCATAGGATCATTAGTCATTAGGTCATTAGTTGATGTTGATGAATTTTATGGTCATTAGCCATTTTATAATGACTAATGACCGAATGACGCAATGATTATGCGGCTACCAGAGCCTCTAATGCGGCAATGGTGCTGGCGTAAGTTGCTATGCCACTTTGCGGCGCAATAGATACCGCGCGTGGAGGATAGGGTTCTTTCAGCTTATCAGGGTTGGTAAGTTTTAACTTGTAACCCCCGTCCAATGTTTCATCGGCTGCATTGCGTTCCGCGTCGGTCAGGATCAATCCATTTACGGCTCCAAAAAGTTCGATGGCCGAATCGCTTGATTTGTAGTTGTTAACCGTGATGGCGCAAACCCTGCCGTAACCCATGGCGGTTAACTGTGTTTTGATATCAACAGACAGCCCGGCGATATTAAAATCAATCTCTTCTGTATAGCGCGGACCAACCTGTGTTTTGGCCAGTTTTGAGGTGGTACCAAAACTGTTGTTGGTTCCTTCAAACTTGTAAACTTTGGCTGCGCTAACCGCCGTTAAACCGGTAACGATAAGCGGATTGGTGATATCATAGGTGAGCGCGATATCATCCTGGTTAAAGATGTAAACTACATCCTCAATACCCGCTGTAATTGGGTCAGCCGTACCCAGCTTAAACCCCGCATTTATTTTATTATAAATTGACATGTATTTTAATTGTTGAATTATTGATTTAGTGAATTAGTGATGGGAGCTCATTATTGAATTATTGATTGGGTTTAGGTTTTTAATTATTGAAGTGGTGAATTGATATAGAGAGTTTTTTCATTCACTAATTCACTAAATCAATAATTCAGTAATTGCGCAGCCGCTTACGCGCTCAGGTAGAATAGCTCGTTGGCGAATTTGTAGTTTACGGCGGCTTTCATGCGGGCCTTCATGCGCACTACGTTGTCATTAGTGTAGGGTTTCATGTAAACGGTTGATAGTTCCGAAGCATCACCCAATAGATCCACTCCTAAGAACAAGTTTGACGAGCGTGCACCGAGGATGGTATTGGCTTGCCAGTGGTTCATCAATTGTAATGGTAAACCCAAGTAGTCCATCTTTTTAGGATCGGTGAAAGCGTTAAGCACATTAACCGCTTTATCAGCCTGTGCCTGTGCATAGGCGTAACCTACGTGTAATGGGATCTGTAGGTTAAAATCAGATTGGCTACGATCGGCTGGATCCAATTGTGCATAGATGCCGGCGAGTACGCCTAATACGTTGCTGGCATTGATGTAGCTAACAGTTGCCGCGGTTGATGTACCGGTGAAAGTAGCCGGTTTACGGGTGTTTACCTCGTTAAAGTTACGTACCAACTTGAAGCTTGTAGCGCTTACTACTTTAATGAAGTACGATTGTCCCTGTACGTTGATACCAGTAACTCCGTTGGTAGTATCCTTGCTGCTGCCGGTTACACCAGTAATAGTAACCACGTCGCCATCACGTAAAGAGGCTGTGCTGGCTACGGTTACTATACCTGATGCATCAATAGCGGTTGCCGCCATGGATGTGGCTGATTTGCCCAGATCAACTTTGTAAACTCCGGATGCGGCAGCTATGGTTGGTAATAAACCTGCGAAATCGGCAGTAAAGGCAGCTTCTTTGGTGGCACTTTTGCCTAACCAATACAGGCGCTCGTTAGCTATTTGTATTTTGGTTAAATAACGTTGCACCATAAAGTCAGACAGGTCAACAATGCCTTCATAGTCCATAAAAGCGCCCGGTTTCAAGGCTTGGGCTTCCCATGATTGAGCCAGCTTGTCCCATTGTTCCTGCTTCATGAATTCGTACACTACGGGATCAAGGTAGCTTTCAGTTTGCTGAGCGGTGGTACCCTGATCGGTGAACAGACCGGATGGGTTTTGTAGTACAACGTCGTCATCAACATCAAGTATAACCTTGCGCGATTTTACGTCGTTAATTACGGTGAGCAGGCCACGCTTTACGGAATCAGCTTCCAGCAGCGTGCTTGCCATGAACCCGGCCAGCGCTTCGCCGGCATAGGTGTTGTTAGTGAATGTAAATTGAGCCATTTGTTTTTTTAGAATATTGTTTGATTGTTAGTATGCAGTTTGCCGTAGGCAGTATGCAGTTATGAAGGGGTTAGGATTTGATGAGCTAACTGCAAACCGTTAACTGCCAACTATTTTGAAATTGCTTTTTTAACCGCGTTTTTAGCTATTTCGCTTTGTGGGGCGAAGAATGGGGTTGCCTCGGCTTTTGCTTTGTTGCTGCGTTTGGAGCCCTCGGGGGTAAAGGTCGATTTGATCTCGTTTTTAACTTCTACGCGTGTTTTTTGCAGGCTATTGTTGGCGGTTTCCAGGGCTGCTTTGGCTTCGCTCAGTAATGCGTTCTGAGCGTGCAGCCTGGCTTTTAGTTGTTGTACGCGATTCTCCATATCGACAGGTTTTTTTGATGATTTAAACTTGTCGTCGGGCAGGTCTTCATCATCCTCTCCGTCGCTGGCATCGGTTTCACACGGACTTACCTTTTGAACCTGACCTTTTTGTACGGCTATTTTTTTGCCGTCGGCAGTGGTGTAGGTGTCGGCGGGGGCAGGGGTGGTCAGGTCTTCGTCCTGGTACACTTCGGTGCCCTCGCCAATGTCGCCGGCGTGATGCAACGTGCCTTTGTCGGTAATGGTTTGCTTGTTTACCACTTTTTTGAAGAAGTTCATAATCTTATCTAAAACCGACGTGGTTTTCTCGATAAGTTCTTTGTTTTCGATGTTCATGTTGTTTTTATTGTTTAAGATTTTGTTAATGCATCGCTGGTAAACCGCGGGGGCGGTATCGGTGTATTTTTGGATGAGAGCACTGTTGGTAATGGGCGAGTTGTAATCATCAATGCGGTCAATAAAGCCCAGATCAAGGGCTTGGTCGGCAGTCATCCAGGTAACAGAATTAATGAGGCTGTTAACGGTAAGCCCATCCAACCCCGATTTATCCATGTAGATCTGTGCCAGGCGCGATTGTACTACATTGAGCATCTGCACATCTTTTAAAAGCTCATCGGCATTACCACCGGAGCCTACCATGGGTTTGTGGATCATGAGCAGGGCATATTTGCTCATCACCACCTGCTGGCCGCCCATGGCTACAACCGAAGCTGCTGAGGCGGCCAGCGCATCTATGTAAGTAATTACTCTGCCAGGATATTTTTTAAGCAAGTCATAAATGGCGATGGCATCAAACGCGCTGCCGCCTACCGAGCTGATGTGTACTTCCACATCTGCACCAGCGGCGGCCTCCAGTTGTTGCTGGATATAGGCTGATGATAAGGTGCCCGAACCTATGCAGTCGGTTTCGGTATCATGTAAATAAATTTTGTAACTCATTTGTTGGGATATTAGATGTGAGTATTGAGTATTGAGATTGTCTGAATCAGAATTCTCAGGATTTTAGAATGAACAGAATAATTTTGAAAATTCTTTAATTCAGTAAATTCTGATTCAGACAGTAGTCTTTGGAGGTGTGCCGGTATTAAAGGTGAAGCAGGTTTGCTAATGTGTTTAATATGCTGATTGGCATAAATCAAAGATCGTAGTTAGTTTTTATTTTGGTGGTGACAGTGTTTTGTCAGTGGGTGATTTTGTCTGAATGGTGGTTCAGACTAATTGATATTCAAATATCGGGACAATTATTTATCAGCGTGGTGACAGTAGTTTGTCAGTGGTTGTCTGAACCAGGATTTATTGGATTCGTTAGATTTTGGATTTTATCAGGATTGCGAGAATCGTGGCAATCCAAAAATCCTAAAGATCGTGGTTCAGACAAAATTCAGATACACTATTCCGAAAAGCAATTCAGCGCCCGCCAAATGGTACGCTCGTCTTTACTGAACTTGACTTCGGCCTCCAGTACCGCCTGGTTTTTGCTGATGCCGCGTGTTTGCATCTGGGCATCAACCCACAGGTAAATTTCGCGATAGGTAAATATTTTGGTAGTGATGAAACCGGCCTTGTACATGGCCGAAAATACGCCTTCATCAAACAGCGTGTTGGCAAGTTGGATGTTCATGTTTTTAGTATCAAGTAGTTAGTATCAAGTAGCAAGTATTTTAGGAATTAGTGGAGTATGTGCAATGAGAGTCTTGCTACTTGCTACTAACTACTTGCTACTTAATCAAAGGTTTACTCTGTTAACCGTTTGGGCCAGAATGTTTTGCTGGTTGTTGATGTCTTTAACATCTACATAAACGGATGGGAAGTTGTTAATCATCTGGTAGGCCAGGGTGTTGGCCAGCTCTTTTACATCGTTAACCGGCTGGTTGTAATAGCGGTTGGCATTGCCGCCGTCGGTAAATATGCCGCCTATGGCATAACCCCGACTGGTATTGGGCATCGAGAAATCCCTGCCGCCGTGTGCCACGTTGATGGCACTCACCAGGTTACGTGCCCAGGGATTGCGCATGGCTTCGGATACCACAATAGCTTCGCCCGAACGCAGGTAGGCGTTGGTATTATCAGTACGGCTATAACCGGGCAGCAGGGCACCGCGCCCGTCCGACTGGTAATGCAGACCTCCCTGGGCATATTGAGGCGGTTTTTGGGCCGCAATGGTGGCTACCTGTATAGCTGTGGAAGCGATAATGCCCGGGATAACAAAAGAAGCCAGGATACCCGCTTGCGAAGTAGCTTTGGTAACCGCCAATGCACCATTGATAACGGCCTGCAGTATGGATGCCTTTTGTTCGGATTTAAAGGCTTTTACCTTTTCGGCAGCTTCCTGCTTTTGGTATTTGGCTTCGATGGCCTGGCGTTGGGTGCCGGTGAGGCTTTTGTTGCTCAGTTCGGTAGCCTTGTCTTTTTCTAGCCCCTTTATTTTGGCGTCACTTTGACTTTTGATATTGTTTTGGAGGATGGAAAATGCCGCGTTGGCTACCTGTTGGGTGCTTTGCATGGCAAAATCCTGGCGCTGCTGCTCGTATTGCTGGGTAAGCTGGGTAATTTCCTGTTGTTTTTTTGTTTCCAGCTCTTTGATCTTATCGGCATTGCCGGCAGCCAGGGTTATTTCATAGTTATACTTATCGGTGATCAGTTGCTTTTCGGCATCCAGTTTTTGACCGGGGAAGATGGCTTTATCAACGTTCTTTTGGTCGTTTTCTATAGTCAATCTTTGTTGCTCGGCCTCATTAAACATGTCCTGCATGTGCTTTTTGGCTTCGTCAAAATCATTTTTATTAAAAAACTGTACCTTATCGCCAATGGCCAGGTGGAACTTGTCTTGCAGTTGCTCGGCCTGTTTATTATAATCGTCCTGGCTGATCAATTTTTTACTCAACTGATCATTTAACAAAGCCAGTTCGGTATCGTAATACTGCTTATCCAGTTCAATTTGTTTGGTAAAAGTGATGGATTTAGCTTCGAGTAAATCGGCGCTATGGGTTTGGGTAGGTTTTTTAACGCTGGCTTTTTTAAGTTTCGTAGGAGTTGCTATTTCCGTATTATTATCCTGAGCCATCATTTTTGCAATTTTGTTATTGCCTCCAGCAAATTTCACAAGGAAATCAATTTGATCTTTTAGTATTTTCTTATCTTGGTCTGCTTGGGCCTGTGCAAGATTTGCTCTATCTTTTATAGCTTTTCTAAGTGAACCAAATGTTGCACCTCTGCCGCCACCTTGTGCCGAAAAATTATCGGATACTGTGCCTGTGTTTGCTAATTCATGAGCTTTTGCATTATTTATCTTTTCTTTTTTTAAATCAAGGTCTAATATTTGTGCGCTAAGCTTCTCTATTTTAGCTTCGGCGGCTCTTGCTCTTGCATTTTCAAATATTGATTTAGTAAGTTCATCATAACTTTTTTTAGCATTACCGTTCAAAATACTTTCATCACTTATAGCTTTAAGATGTTCAGGAAATTCTTTTTTGAGCTCTTTTACGCTTTTAATTCTATCACTATAGCCGTTATTTACATCTGTAGCTGATTTATATAAAATTTGTAACCTGGTAATTTCTGAGGATGCCTCTTTGTTGGAATCCTTCATTACATCGTTTAGGTTTTTAAAGTTTAGAGCCATTGCATTCGTGGCGTCTTTTCCCATAAATAATGCTTTTGCAAAATTTATAATTTCGGGAAGGAAAGCAACTACGATGGACAAGCCACCAGTTAAAGCAACCTGCCATCCTTTAATTACATCTACAAAAAGATTAATTACACTTAGCCACGATGCGAAAGAATTAGAGGCTTTTGAAACTTTTTCATCAACCTTATCTCCGGTGGATATAAATTCCTGATTTTGGGTATTAAGTTTAGTTAGCGATTCGGTGTACTTAGACAAATTTCTATCTAAGTTATTTAGATTGTTTGAAAACGAATTAAATGGCTGTGAAAGGCTATTTATTGAATTACGCAAACTATCAAACGATTTGACATAGTTATCTATTTGTTTTTGTCCATCGTCACTTACAGTAACTTCAATGGATATTTTGTTATCATCTGCCATTTTTATAGGTTTAGTAAATAATTAATTGTTATGAAAATATTAAAATCAAAAGCGTTTAAGGACTTTGACAAACTAACATCGTTTGCTAATGATCTCAGACTTACAAAGGATGATATAGTAGTAATTACGCAAACCGAATATTGGATTGTTCTATGGTACTATGATGAGGAATAAGTAACATGGTATAGTTAATATCGAATGCTATGCATTATTCAAATTAGTTTACCTCTCAACCGGTGCATGTGTATAGAGTGCTTCAGCTGAGGGAAGCTAATTCTTTAAGAACGCTTTTGGGCTGCTGGCCAGATGCGGCAAGCTCCCTGTTTTGAGCATTCAATTTTACCATCGCGTCAACTACCTCAGGTAGTTTTTCGCCAATGGCCTTTAGCCCTGCCTGCAAGCCGTCGGCAAATTCAGGCAACTTACTATTTACTCCATTTATAGAATTTTTTAACGAGTCTAAAGCATCTTTGTACTTATTCGCTCTGGTAATGTCATCGTCGGTAATACCGGTATTGTTGTGTGGATTGGCCATAATAAATATAATGTTTTAGATGCCAATTGGCATATTTTACAACGAACATTTATTCATTGTATATGATTAGTATGAATTAATTATTGGAATTTATTTAAATCTTTCTCTACAATTATTTTCCAGCTTAAATAGAAATTATTATCTACAAACTCAAAATTCTGCGGCAATTTGTCAGGAATTGTATCATTTTTATTTACAACTTTCCAGTTGGGCTCTATGGAATAAATGTATTGTATAGTTTCCTTGTTTTTATAGATATAAGGTAAAAACTTATAATCTATATATGTCCCGATATAAGAGGATTTAGATTTTTCCAGACTATCATCTACAATTGTCTTTCCAGAAGAAATAAGTCTAAATTCAGACGAGGTCGTTGATTTTATTAACCTCAATAATTCTAATTTTGATACAGAAACATCACTCACAAAATACTTGTAAGCATAAACCTTATCACCTTTGTTAAAGCGATGATGTTTTAGTCTGTAATAATGGGCTTTAATTAGTTGAAGATTAAATAACGCTAAAGTAGATAGTAATATTAAAACTCCTACGACACTAAGTATGATATATTTCTTTTTGTTTGACATTGAAGGTTAGGTAAAGCAGTGATTTGAAATTTGCTAATTTTATTGGTAAATAAAAATAATAGTTTGAACAAATCAAATAGTGTTAATAATTATCGGGCATTTAGAAGTAAGAACATTAAGAGTACCTGTCGAAGTATAGAACATCATTTAAGGGCATATTCAAATTGCTAATGGAATTACGCAAACTATCGAATGATTTGACATAGTTATCAATTTGTTTTTGTCATTGTCACTTACAGTAACTTCAATGGATATTTTGTTATCATCTGCCATTTTTATAGGTTTAGTAAATAATTAATTGGATATGAAAATTTTGAAATCAAAGAGTTTTAGAGAACATGAGAGCTTAGCAGTTTTTGTAAACGAGCAAGAAATTAAAAAGGAAGACATTTTAATTATAACGATGAAAGAATATGGATTCTTCTTGTTTTATTATGCTGAAAAGTAACTGAAGTGTAAAGCGTATTTGCAACGAGTATCAATATAATATTGAACATGTGCCTATCAGCATAATGTAAAATGCACAATGACACGAGGTATATAAAGCGGACTAAGTGGACTCGTGTTGTCTAATAGTCACAGGTAGCTGACTTACAAGAAACAACCTTAGCTGACGCAGATATGTCGCATGTGTTTTCAATATCCAGGCTAAATCTATTCATTAGATACACTCACGACAGGCGTGCGCCAGCAGGGGGCCACTTTATTCTATTATGTAAAAAATGCTATTTGGCATATTCGTATTTGTGAAAAATCATTCTAATGTATTGAGTTGTATTATAAATCTTCGATTTATTACTTCGTTTGTTTAGTTATACTTTTGATCTGAAAATTAAGTTCAGGTGAAGAAAATATATTTCTTTCATCGTAATTATTGCCGTGAAAGTTAATCTTGCCTATTTCATCTTTTTCGAATGAACCGTTTACAAAAACCGAATCGCCAGCTAACAACTCTTTCAGTTGATTTTTAACAGTAGTGTCGCTTAATGAAACTTTTGAATGTAATATGATAATTTTGTATTCAGATGGATCTTCATATTTGCCCATCTTTTTTGAAATATTTAAAGTAACATCAATATAATCGAGCAATTTGTCAACAGAAATTTCATGAACAACGGCAGGCCATTGCTTAATATCATCATGCAGACTATCCGTAATGAATTTTATTAATTCAGTTTTTCCGTTTTCAAGCGCCTCGGTCTTTTTTATATCGTTTGACTCATAAAAATAAAGAGAATCAGCCGTATTGAACTTTTTAATTAATGCCAGTTGCGTAGCCGGTCGGTTATCCGTTATTTTATTTTCTGGTGCCGAATTACATCCCGCAATAATAAGTGAAAGTAGAAGTAGGTTAGAAATTTTCATGCTTTAAAACGGCTTAGGTTTTATTAATTTGTTTGCTAATTATTTTAGTAAAAATAAGCAATAGAATAATTAATTGCAAATAATAATTAAAGTTGTGGATAATAGTATCGTAGCCCAGGCCAAAACCTGTAACAAAATATCAGCTTCATCATCCTATTGAAAAATCACCTGTATGATCGTCTTAAAATCCGATTACTTTAGTAGCCATGAGCGCCTTACCCGCTTTATAAATGAAAATCACACCAAACGCGAGGATATATTGGTTATTACCCAGGATCATCTGGGCATGTTCACTATGTTTTTTTACGGAGATGACTCCGTGGAGGAAATAACACACGGTATATTTTCTTAACCCAGTTTCACCAATTCTACTTTGGTTGGCTGCCCGCTGCGCCAGCTGTCAATTTTGTTGATGTAGTAATAGCAGCCATCCTGCTCCAGGTAAACGGGGATGAGGAGATTGAGCTCCAGGATATCGCGCGGAGTCAGTAGGAAGTAGCGCACCACTTTTTTGGTTTGCTGCAGTATTTTTTCCAGTTCGGGGTAATAGGCTATCCGCAGATCTTCCCACAGTAGGCTGTGCTCGCCGCCGGGTTTATAAAAATAGGGTACAGATATGATATCGTTCACCGTAATGTGGTTACTACCATCGGTAAAGGTAACTGATGGGGCGCCGTTTTGCTTGCGCAGGTCGATTTTCTGATCTATCAATAAACGCGGCTGTGTGCTGATGCTGAAATCAACGGCATCGGCATCCTGCGAGGTATCTATCTTTAATATCTGCGCCATGTTACCGCCAATGTAGGATCGGTTGAGGGTAGGGGCAAACTGGCTCTCGAACAGGGTAGTAGTTAATGGCAGGGTTTTATCGGCCACATTGATCTGCGAGTTGCCGAAGTTTTTGGGTAAAATGGCGTCATCCTCCTTATAGGTAATGGTGTTTACCTGGGCGTAATTACCCAGCTGAAAGGAAACGGTTTTACCCTGGTCAACACATTTACTTGTCCAGTTTGCGGCTACAGGTATATTATTCACAATATCGCGGAAGGACGAAAAAGTAACCATACGCGTGGTGTTGTTGGTTTGGCAAATAATACCAAAACGCTGCAGGGTATCTTTCAGCAGATCCTTCTGGGTAATATCCGGGAAAATGCGCTCGCACTGGACATCCTGCCCGAATAATACGTCCTGATTATCAGCCTTAATGGTTAACTCCGTAGTCGCTGGCATGGTAAACCGGGAACCTGTATAACCTTTAAATTCATACCCTACATGCAGCTGCCCTCCTATAGGTAACTCCGCATCGGCTGAGAGGGTTGTTGGTTCCGTAGTGTTTTTATGAGCGAAAAGATTAAAAAAGCCCGATTGCTTATCGATAACAATATCATTTTTCAGATCAAAATTCTGGGTAGCCAGAGTTACCTCGCCATTTGCAGGATCGGTGTAAATGATATTGATATCCAGGTTTGAGGCATAATCGCCAACAAACTTACCATAGAAATAAAAGGAAGGTATTTTTACCGTAATAGTAACTTTAGTAACCGCCTTTGCGATATACCTGCCCGCCGATGCCTGGTAATTTTGATCGCTGTTGATTACGTTTTTAAAAACAACCGTCCCGATATTGTTCTGTACCCCGGGATGTGATACATTCAAATCATCACCCAATGACGCATTTACGCCAAGGGTTGTTGAGTTTTGATAATCGGTACCGTGCTCAAAATTATCATTGGCAAACTGTACGATAAGTTTATCATACATGGGTTGCCTCAATAGAAACGAGCTTTGATCAATCTTGTAACCTGCTGTTTGTGCGAATAGTTCGATAGCTGTTTTCAGGAAAAAGCCTGGTCGCTGGTAGCGAACATCAACTTGAGGATTATTTAAAAAATCGGTAGCTATTCTTCCGTAATCAACCACTGGCCATATATAGCCGCTGGTGTTGTTTTGCGAATGGGCCACCGTATTCAAATCCCATATATGCTGATACGGTAAAAAGGCGCTTTGCTTGCCTATATCGGTAGTGGTATCGCCCATGTCATAGATATTCACATCCAGCGCGTCGAAGAAATCAACATTGCCGCTGAGAACCGTGATACTGGCCGTATCCTGTTCAATCAGATTAAGCTGAGCGATAGCCGAAGGAATAATCTCCAGTCCGTCCTGTATGATCCGGGCATCGTAATTATCATAGGGTAGATTAGTGGTAAACGTTACATCATCCGGAAAACCCAGGATCTGCCGGTTGCGCTGTGTTAAAGGCAGCTTAAACTGGTTGCTGGTATTACCCTGCTGGTTCTTCACCTCCGCCAGGTTATTGATCTGGAAGGTGAGCGCAATGGGGCTGTCGTCACTAAGGTCGACCAGTTGATTATTGAGGTATAGTTGTATCTGGTTCATGTTAAGTATAAAGTCGGGAGTCTTAAGTACGAAGTCGTTATCATAAAATCAAGTCTCAGAACTCATGACTTACGACTAAAGACTTACACTACTGCGTTTGAATATTAATAGATGGCATATTGAAGGTTACGCTGAATGGCGCCTGGCCATTACGGGTTTCGTACTCGCTGTAGGTTGCGGTATTGATCACGATGGTTTGCCATTTTACCGGATTTTTGTTCAGCAGCATCTGCACCTTGGGCGAGTACTTGATGGATTGCAGGCCCTTGATATCATTAACCGAAAGATCCTCGGCCATTACCTTCATTTTTTGTCCGGCTGTTTTGCTGATCACCTGTTCAATACCTTCCTGGTTTTCCCAATCGCTTACAAAGTTTTTAATGATTACGGCGTTCTGTACGTCCAAACTTAATTCCTGATTAAAAACAAAACGATAGTATTCCCAGGCTCCGCTTAATCCTATCCAGCGCAGGTAAACGGAATTATCGTCAACCGCATCGTCAATCCTGATGGTTTGGGTTTGGGTAACGGTATGGGTAATGTCCTGATCGTCCTTATATTTGAGGACAAGGTTCATATAGAAAGCCTCCCGCGGGAAGCTGCCGCTAATGCGCAGGCGGTTAAGCCCCAGCTGAGCGGCTAAAGGCGTGTTTACCTGAGTCTGATCGGCAATGATAAATGAACTGCCATCTTCATTCAATAACCAGGAACCATCCTCGTTAAGCAGGTAGCTGGTCTGTTGCCCGCCGGCAAGTGGGTTACGGTTAATATCCAGTAAGGTGAGCTCCGCGTATAGCTGTAGCCCCAGCAGATCTTCACTGTAAATAAATCCGATATCAAAGGGATAGCCGATGGAATAGGCCGGTTCTGCAAAGTCAGTTACCCATCGGGCCAGGAGCGCAGGGTTGCTCATTGTTTTAAATGGTACATAAGCTGCCAGGTTACCACCATAACGCTCGCCCAATTGTTTGGCCGTATAC
Source organism: Mucilaginibacter sp. BGA-UO-ETr-C110 (assembly GCF_059567985.1). Taxonomy (NCBI): domain Bacteria; kingdom Pseudomonadati; phylum Bacteroidota; class Sphingobacteriia; order Sphingobacteriales; family Sphingobacteriaceae; genus Mucilaginibacter; species Mucilaginibacter sp. BGA-UO-ETr-C110. Next base: position 3,016,708 of record NZ_JCAQPB010000002.1, on the reverse strand, counting down.
ATTACATAAAAAGGGTAGGGTAAGGGTATAAATGCCGATGTAAAACCCTCCACTGTTCCGTCATCATAATGCTCGGCGTATTCAATTTGATAGCTGGCGCTCAGATTGTCGTCCCTGAAATTGGTCAGCGTAAAATCGCTGTTATCAACCGGGCGCAGTAAGCTCTGCAAAAAATTCGACAGGTCGGCTTTAATAATCCCTTCATTGTTTGGTCTGTTGGTGGCGGTGATAGTGTTTTGGCGGCCGGTAAGCTTATCCTGATAGGTAATGCGCGTAATGACGTTGTAATACGGTCGCATGCTGTTAATGTTGATATACCCGGCCGCATTGCCATTAAATGGGGTGGTAATAGTAATTTCGTTATTGTTACCGGCTTTATCAACTACATATACACCTTGATATATGCCGGCATTCACATATACCTTGTCGCCGGTAACAACTTTGTATTTGCCCGTTTTAGAATCAAGCAAGGCAGTATTTACAGCTATTTTGGCGTACCCCTTTTCGTTGTCTTGTGTGATGCTGATGATGCCAAAATCTTTACGCTGATAGGTAAATACAATTGGATTGAAAGCCGCGTTCCAACGGGATATATTGCCTCCGCCCAGGTTTACCGAGGGATCATCGATCAATAAACCTGATGTGGTTGGTATAGTAGTAAAAGCCTGGGCTGTGCAGCTCAGTGGGTTACTGTCTTTTACCATGGGTTGTACCAAGCCTCCGCTTAGGCCTGTAAAAGTAGGCGATAACTGCCAGGAAGCACCTGAATTATTACTGTACTGTATAGGAGCATAGCTTGATGACGCATTAATCTTGATCTGCGCGTCGGCAGCACCCACGGCCGATTCCGATTTATCAACGTTAACATAATTGATCTTCAGATCGCACACCGCCGGATTCGTTGGTGGAGGCCCATCTCCCGGTTGTAATGAAACTATCGAAAAAGTGGTATAAGTACTGGAAATGGGATCACCTTGCGGACTATAATGGCTTTCGCGCAGCACCCCGCTATATATTTTTACGGACTGACCGGGTACAGTAACGGTTTCGGTACTGGAATAGCCATCTGTGTTAATCTGGTAGGTTACCACGCAATTATTGCCATTGGTATATTGCCCCGTCGTGGTATCAATAATGGATATCAATACATCGGCAGTATCAATCTCGCCTCCGTTTTGATCAGGGTAAGTACTTACCCAGTTAGTTTCTTCTATTATAGCTAAAATGCCCATCTTGGTGGTTAATTATTGAGTTATTGAATTAGTGAATTATTGAATTAGGAAGTAATGAGTTGCGATGTTGAAGAAATGACGAAAATTTAGTCCCCAGGTATTTTTAAATCCGGTGGGTCATAGTTGAGACAAAAAAATCACTAATTCAATAACTCATTAATTCAATAATTAAAAAGTATCAAAGTACATGGTTGACAGAGAAATAGTTAAACCGATACCAGTAGTATTAGCGTCGAATTTATTATAAACCGGCTGGCATTTAGCCTTGCTGCCCGCCTTGATGCGGAAGTACCGGCCGTCGCCATCGCGGTATTTGGCGGCTTTCACAATAAACTCATTGGCCAGGCGCAAAGCCTGGTTTACAAAAGTTTCGTTTTCTGCCGTGTACTGCCCAAATTCAGTCTGGTAAAGGAATTCGATATAGGCGGTAAAAACATTATCGACAGAACCATTAACCTGCGGCGATACATCAATGGGCTGCAAGGGATACATAAATACACAAGGAAATACCGCTACATCATCGGCAAGAGTGTTAAGTTCTGTTTGTGTACCATAGGCAAACGTTGGGCTGCCTGTAAGGGTTTGTACTATAGCTTCTATCTGATTGCGCATAAGGTTTAATTATTGAATTAGTGATTTATTGAATTAGTGAATGGTTAATTGAGTTAAGTGGTTGGTTTAGTGTATGATGAGTTTTTTGGGTGCATCGATTGTCATTGTTCAGAACCACTCACTTATTCAACTCAATCAACCACTCACTACCTCACTATACTTCCGTTGATATTCCGCTTCGGTTTTATTGAGCAGGAGTTTGGTGAGCACGCGTTCATAAGGCATGTTCATGATGATATCCCATTTGGTTATATCGCCGCCGGCCAGTGAGTTGATGGTATTGATGTACTTGAATTTCTCGAACGACTGGATGCCCGCCCGTTTTTCCAGCGCTGTAGGAGCCGATGCCAGCAACTCGTTTTCAATCTCGATAAGCTGGGATAACAGGAAAAAAAATGCCGCGCGATGGGCAGTGCCTCCGTTACCCGCATTTTTTTTATTTCGTTGCAAAATTCCTCGGCCTGGTATTCATTGTACTTTTGCCCGGTGGCCCGGCAAAAAAAGTAATGGGCCAGCACCTGGCAACAGGCGCTTAACGACGGGTTAAAACGTTCCTGCCAGTCTTCGTCGCCATGCTGTTTAATGTGGTTGTTAATTTCCTCGGCAATAATGTCCCTGGCTGCCATAAATGCCCCGGCTGGTTCAACCGAAAGGTCATGGCTTACTTTTACATTTTTCCGCACCTGCTTGGCTTGTGCATCATGTAAAATAAAAACGACCTCTTTGGGTATTACTTCGCTGTTGTACAGGTGTTTGATCTGCTGCGACAGGGCTAATATCGTCTCGGTAAATACCTGGAAATCGCCAATGCTCTTTACGTTGTATAATTCATCGACAGCAATACCCGAAAGTATACTGATAGCTTCTATATCATTCAGATCCGGCTTTTGCTGCATGGCCATTATTTGCCCGAGTATTATCTCGTTTAGCTCCGTGGGAATTTTTACCGATAATTTACCGGTGGTTGTTTTGAGTGTCTTTTCGATCATAGGTTTTTATGGTTAATGGTTCATAGTTGATGGTTCATGGTTTTTATAGTTGATAATCCATGAACTATGAACCATCAACTATGAACTACCAACCAATCAGTTGTTCAAAAATTCCAGCTGCGGAATGAAGCCTGGGCGCAAAAGGCAAACGTGATTTCAGCCTGCCTTCGCTGCTGATCTTCAGTTTATTTAAGGCCACATAACGCAGGGGATCTATCAGGTGGTTCCATTTATCAACAGGTTGGTTAATGGTTTTGCCCGATTGATCTACACGCCATTTATAGCGGTTAAGCTCATTGCGTAAGTTGACGCTGTTGCGGGTTACATTTATTTTGTAACGTTTAAGTATGTCGATAGAGTTTTTAATACTATCGGCACCTTTTTTAGCGCCGCTGACATACCACCCCATGCGTTTAAGATCTTCTATTGATTTGGGTTCGGCGCTATCGGCAATGATCTCCGTTCTTTTATTTACACCGCATGCTTTAAGTCTTTCAGCAATATCGGTATTGGTTAAGCCGGTTTCATAAAACAGTTCGTTAACCCAGAGTTCACCATTTTGCCGGTACACTAGCAGGCAACCGGTTTGATCGTTGGTAAAGCCAAAATCGAGGCCCGCAGCAATTAAACGGGCATCATCGGGAATCTGGCTGCAAAGGTACCAGTTGTTAAATATTAGGCCGGTGATCTTGCCGGTAATGCCACGGGCATATACTTTCCACAATTCTATATCATCTTTCTTTAATGATTCGATCTTATCCCGCATGGATTGATCAAGATAGGGGTTATGCCGGTGATCAGAAATGATCAACTGTACATTGGGTTGTCCTATCAGCTTTTCATGTACCCAAAAGCCTGTATTGGGATTGTAATCAATAAAAACGCGCCGTTTGGTACGCAGTGCCAGCTCATGGTAAACATCCCAGGTTATGCCATTAGCCTCGTTCACAAATAGATAGTCACGTTTTCCAGACTTGGCGTCCTGTTGGTTATCGTAGCTCTTGAACTCGATAATGGAGCCATTATTAAACTCAAATACCCTGTCGGTTTTATTGAAATTTTTTACCGCGCTTTGTAAGGCTGTAGATTCCTGGTAGATGTTTAAAGCATCGCGCAGGGCCCCGGCTTTCAGATTTGGTATATCCTGGGCCACTACGGTTATCACTAATTTGGAGGTCTGGCATGCCAGGCAAAACAGAACCTGTTCAATGGCGTAAGTCTTGCCCGAACTGGTACCGCCCTGGTTCACGATCACCTGGGCATTGGAGAAATAGTTTTGCCCAAAAAGGACCGACCCTCCAAAACCGTTAAACGGAGGAGCATTGATGTCATTCATCATGATGTATAGCGTTAAGAAGTTTTTTAGTAAAACCCATCGCCAGAGGTGACAAAGGGTTTATTATGTTAATAATGCCATTTGGCATAAATGAATTCAAATATACTAATAAAATTAGTCAAATCAAAATGTATTTGAGATTTCGGAGCAAGGATTTTGGGAACAAGGAGCAAGGATAGGAAAATTAAGGATAACGAGAAATGAAAATCTCCAATCCATATAGCAATATCTTGGCTCCTTGTTCCCAAAATCTTTGCTCCAAGAGTCCTTACTCTTTGCTCCAAAAATCCTTGCTCCAATTAAAGAATCACTTCCTTTTCACTGCCCACAGGTAGGGGACCGGTGTTTAGGATTTCCACTTTGAGGTTATTATCGGTTTTGACAGGCTTTTGTACTTCAGGTTTATCATTCCAGCCCAGGGTTTTAAGCGCGAATATAACCCCGGTGGGTGTTTGGTATAAGCGTGATTCATAAGCGGCTTCTAAGCGCAGGCGTCCGCGTTTTAATACATGGGCATGTTTGCCGCTAACCTCATAAGCTTCAAACTCCTGCTTACTGCTAAAACCCAGGAACAGTGCCATACCCGCAATGGTGGCGGCTATTGGCTCACGATCCCAAACTTTTTGTGCTGTTAGGGTAGGATCTTTTCCCTTGACTGGTTTTTGTTCGATATGGGATGTACCCTCAATGTGTTTAAAATATTGATCAATACGGTTGGCTAATACCGCCGCCGATTTTGAATAATAGGCATGAATTTTCATAAATTAATGTTTGAATTGGTGAGCAAAGATTTTTAGAGTAAGGATTTTTGGAACAAAGAGCAAGGATTCCTGAATCGTGCAAACAGGTTTCACCATTTAGTCTTTGCTCCAAAAATCTTTACGCTAAAGAATATGATATTAATTCCGATTGGAATAATCACAAGCAAATGTCGGGAATAAATTTATAAAATGCTAATTTTTTTGGTAATTTATTGTAAAAGACTGATAAGAAGACTGCTAATTTTTTGAAGACCTCATCTGCGCCGATGTATGACGAATGCCCATAAAATGTAAGCTAGCCAATGTGCTTTATATTTTGGAAAATAAGGACTTCTAACGCAAAATTTAGCTGTAATCTTTGTTTGATACCTGTCAAATTAGTTTATTAAACCAACCATTTGGCTTATTATTTTTATTATTGCAGCTGATAACCATTTATCTACCCTGGTACTATCGTAATGCGCCTACAAAAAATACTCGTTCTGATTTTTACTTTGGCAGTCTTCTTTTTCGGTAATGAAAAAGTATATGCGCAGGATAAGCGGTATATTCCTCTGGGGCATCCCAAATTTAAAGATACCCTGATAGTGGCCCATCCGGATACCACTTTTGAAAAAGATATTTTTGATGTTATCAAATCAATATTTGATAAAAACTACAAAGAAAGCAAGGCCGACTCGGTGACCACAAAACCGGTGTTCTCCATTGTGCCCGCGATAGGTTACACCTTGCAAACAGATCTGGCGGGTACCTTATCGGGCAATGTGGTTTTTAGAACGGCCCCAAATACCCGTATCTCTACCATTACTATCAACCCGGCATATACTCAAAAAAAGCAGGTGATCATACCCTTGTTGTCGAACATATGGACAAAAAACAACAAGTATGATTTCATTGGCGATTTCAGGTTTTACAAATATCCACAAAGCACTTATGGCCTGGGAAGCCATTCCAATCTGGCCGATGAAAACCCGCTTGATTATTCCTTCTTTCGATTTTCGGAAACGGTATTGAAACAAATATCCGGCAATTTTTACGCTGGCTTGGGCTATATTTTTGATGATCGCTGGAACATGTCTGAGAAAGGGCAATTTAACGGCGGTGTATCTGATTATAAAAGATACGGGCCTATTGCCCGCTCCATTTCAACTGGTGTTACATTTAATGCCCTGTTTGACAGCCGGGATAATTCTATAAATCCTTCCCGGGGTTTCTATGCGTCGATGCAATACCGTGATAATTATTCCTTTTTGGGTAGTACATCTCCCTGGCGCTCCTTAATTATCGACATACGTAAGTATTATAAACTCCCGGCGGAGTCTGATAATGTATTGGCCTTTTGGTCATACGATTGGCTGGTCATCAACGGGCGTCCCGCTTACCTCGACTTGCCGGCTACCGGCTACGATCCCAGTAACACAACGGGCCGGGGATATATCCAGGGAAGATTCAGGGGCGCGCAAATGGTTTACCTGGAAAGCGAATACCGTTTTAGGATCACCCGCAACGGGTTATTAGGTGGCGTAGCTTTCATCAACGCGCAGTCATTCTCGGCTGCTCCGGGCTCCGGCTTGCAAAGTATTCAGCCCGGTTTTGGCCCAGGTTTGCGAATCAAGCTCAATAAAGTATCCAAAACCAACATCGCTATTGATTATGGTTTCGGTCGCGAGGGCTCCAGGGGCTTGTTCATCAATGTCGGCGAAGTATTTTAGAGATATTATTTTACGATTATCTTTTTTATAGAACCGCAAATACAATATTTTTTGCGAGGTTAATAATAATGGCTATTAATTGTAAAAAAATGTTAAATTTTTGTTTAACGCTATTAAATTGATAAAATTAAAACTATTTATTATTAAATTTAGCCATCATATTAGCCTATGAACAGTATTCGGTTTACTAAATGGTTATTTTCTGCCCTTTTGCTCATCTTGGTGACTATTTCGTCATGCCAGAAAGATGAGAATGTAAAGAGTATGGATTCCACTAAGTCAATCGCCGCTGCCGATAGCGCTTCCACCATGAGCATTACTAATGGCCCTGGTAACTTTTTAGCTGGTAAAGGAACGCTAAAGATCACCATTGAAGATTCCACTTATACTTTTGACGCAGCTACAGACTCCGTAGCATTTATTAATGTGAATAGTGGTGATAGTAAATATTTTGGCATTACGGCTATAAACAAGGCTCATACCATGAGTTTCGGCATCAGTTCTGCCGGTTTTGCTGCGGCTAATATTGATAATAAAGTAGCTGGTAGTCAGTTTCTTTTCAAATTAGATGAGAAAAACCCTGTATTGCAATATACTTTAACTAAATACGGAGGCAAAGATGATTCCGGAAAGATCAGTATTGAAAAGTACAATAATGATAATCTGATAGCTAAGGGAACTTTCTTTACCTTTTTAGCCAAGGACGATAAAGCTAATTCGCCTTTTTACAGGGTGGAGGGTAGTTTTGAACTTCAACTTAAATAATTTAACTCCTCATAACTGTTTCCCTAGATTTTTAGTATAATCTTTTAAAAATTTCCTTTGCGTAATTTAAAGGTAAAAAAGACTAACATATCCACTTCTGCTTTACGTGCATGCCCAAAATGTGGCTCTTTTTTTGTACCTTTACGGAAATTTTAAGGAGATTAATGAAAGTATTTATAGCAGGGCTTCCTCTAGAAGTAGATGAAGCCGAATTAACAGCTGTTTTTGGTGATTTTGGGCCGGTTAAATCGCTCAGGATCATTAAGGATCGCGAAACAAAAGAGAGTAGGGGATTTGGCTTTGTAGAAATGGTTAATGATAATGAGGCGAAAGAAGCCATAAGGTGCATGAATGGTGCAAGTTATTATGGTCGCCGTATTACCGTTAATATTGCTGAAGACAAAGGACCTGGCTTTAATGGCGGTGGTAATAGCACTGCAGGAAAAGGCAGCTTTAAACGTAATTAAGCCAGAAGTAAGAATATTCTTTTTTTGATATAAGCCGGAATGTTCCGGCTTTTTTTATGCCCCTCCGATTTTATTATTTATACTATTCTTGATATTAATATGCCTGAATCATTGATGAACTACTGATATTGAGGGTGTCCAATAAATAGTCAAGCCTTAAATTTAACTCGTTAAGCGGTATTTGGCCACTTTCAAATGCGGTAGTAAGCAAATCTAATTCTGCGGAGATATTGGGCTTTTCGATACCAAAGTCAGCAGTCGTATTGTTTAGCTGTTGCTGATTCTCTAACACATTAATTTTGTATTCAGCAGCAGTAAGTAGGTAGATTTGTTGTACATCGCTGGTGTACAGGTGATTGCTTATCTTACTTTCCTGTTGCTTATTAAATGCAACTAAAAGTATCGCAGCAATAATAGCGGTAATTACAAACATCATTACAGGTTCCATCTTCTTAGTTTTATAATTTAGGTGACTGTAGCGGGATGCTATCAGCAATTTATTAAATAAATATATGAGTATTATATCTTACTTATTACTGCAATGTTGATAAATCGAACAAATGTTGATAAGTATTTAATTTTTGCCTTTTGGTTAAAAAAAACAAACATTTATTTATATGATGAGGTGCTTTATACAGGTGAGGTTAACTTACGATTGGGGAATAGGATGCCTGGGTTATATAATTATAAGCACATTTAAAGTCGCTTTTCATAACAGTAAAATCTCAGCCCAGGTCTAATGCCCAGACCGGTCTCGCCGGTATATGTATAACCCAGTTTAGGAAATAATTTTTGAGTAGCCTGGTTATTGGTATTTGTGTCAATAGTAATATTTTTATATTCCGACTTAGAGCTTCGTGTTCAGCTTGTTGTAATAAGGTGGATGCTATGCCTAATCCCGAAGATGGGTTTAATCCGTTTAACCATCAATAAGGTTTGTGTTGTTTGGTTTTTAGCTGTATGATAACAATCCATATCATAAACAGTAGCATGGTATAAAAGACCATATTCTGTAACTTATTGCCAACACTAAGAAGGCAACCAATGAAATGTAGGGCTTTAGCCAGCATGTCAATTGTGTTGAGTTGAAATTAATAGGTTTTATTGGTCTGTTTTACAGTGGTTTATGATATCAAAAATAGTGAAATTATATTTTAATGTACAAGCTTTTATGCCGGGATCAATATGATGCAGCAAGTCTAAGGTTGTTGAGTGCATGATTATCATTGCATTGTTCATATATTTACTATTAAACGGCAAATAATTACTTTAAATATATTAACTATGACCCTCGTGGAATTTTTAAAATGGCTTAAACGAGAGTCTGAGGATATCGAAAAATTGAATGCACGTAATTATTTTGCTCATTTAGAACAGTTATTTAAAATAGTAGCGTATGATGGTGCGCGTTTAGATAAGAAACACGCCCTTATGATCACAACATACCTGCAATATATCGCCAATACTCAAAGAGATGAATTCAGGAATGATCTGTCTAAAAGTGATTTAGGAGAGATCCTCGAGAGCCTAAAAACAGATTTAGATTGCATGATCTTTCGGATTGAGCAAGGGAGCAAACCACTTATTTAAAGGCATGGCATAAACTATGATAACCTCACCAGTCAACGGTGGGTTTATCTTGTACACATCAGTGATTGTGCTTTTTATGAATGTCTTTTACCAGGCACAGTTTTTTAATATCGGCTATTTTAATGATAAAGGGGGCATACTTAAGCCGGTTTCCTATCATCTCTGTAGTATTATCTGAATGAGCAACTACTTCTTCTGGGCTATCGCCAACTAATAACCTTTTATACATACGATACTCACCCCATTCAATGTAATATACCTCGCCTGGTAGTATTTTTTTATCATGTATTACCTTTAAGGCTACCCAACAGCCATTTTCCAGGTATGGGTACATGGAGTGTCCCCAAACTGGCAGTGCGAAGTCACAGTCTTCAATGCCTGGGAAGTTCATGCGGCCAACCGGCATGGAATCATTAATGTCATTGTAAACTTCAACCCCCGAGGCGGTAGCTGATATTTCATACATCGGGATGCCTTCTTCTGTTCTTTTTTCTGTATTTTTTTCTTGAATTACATCTGTTTTTGCCTCTGAAATAAACTCTGTATATTTTTCTTTAAATATTCTGAGTTTTTCTGGATCTATGTTTTGCCTGCTCTTTATTATTTCAGTGATAGAGCTTGGTGAGTTAAAACCAAGCGCCTCGGATAGCTGAGCGTTTCCCATGAACGCTTTTCCTTTAAGTTGATTGTAGAGTATAATAAACTCTAATGTTTCCGGGCGAATTGTCTTGATCTTGTTGGCTTTTGGGGTATCATCCATGTTGATAACTTTTTAAAGATTATTCTTGATAAAAATAAAGATTATTCTGTATATTTGTCTTGTTGGTTTTACTAAAGTACTACAATTTTTTTCAATAGCAAATATATTTAATACAGAAATTAAAGAATGTTTATTACAGAAAATTTTAGCTATAGGGATCAACTTTCAAGAATACCCAAACCGTAAACAAATTTTTACCATGTATATAGCCTACTCCGCCATTCAAAAGCAAAACGACCATGACCAGCAAAATTCTACAGTTTCTCCGAATCACGAACAGTTTATACGATACCAGGCATATATAGAAACGTGTGCAAAGTATAGTAAAGAAATAGCAGCTATACAGCAATATATACCCGGTTGGACTCCGACCTTCCGATAGTACCTCGTCTGCCAAAAACACCTTATTCAGTAATTAAAAAACAATACAATGATAAAAATCGCACAAAAATTAAAAGACCAACTATGGTGGCTTATTATATCTGTAGATTACGATTATAGCCGGATCGCCATAGCAGACCACGACTTAAACGACGACACGCTTACACTTTGGCTGGAAGATAAACAGGATTACAAAAATTCCTTGGACGAATGCCTGCAGGTAGATATAAAGGCTCGTGAGTTTGCTAAAATAATAAAAGCGGAAGGTTTAAATAGCTATGAAGGGAGTAAGATGCACCCAACCAAAAACTTTGTATACAATGCACGTATTGAAATAAATACTCCATTGAAATGGTATCAGAATGATGCCGCTATAATTGAACAGCAGTGGGCACGTGAAGCTGTTTTAAAAACCATGCTAACTCAACTTGTTGAAACCGAGGCTGCCCGCATTTATGACTAAGATTAATTTTGTGCATTTTATTATGCCAAATGGAATTATGTTCATAATTAACAAGAGCATCTAAGACAGAGTTATTATCCCTGCCTTAGATGCTTTTGACTTAAATAGATATGAATTATGCCTGGCAATAATATAGATCCAAACAGGGATCTATTACTTCACTCTGACCTGCTGTTTTTCTGGTTGTTCTGCTTCTACTAATTCCTCCACCTCGCTGATCGCCTCGGCTGGTTGACTGGCGTAGTTCAGTTTACGGAAGCGCCATTGGGCAAAAGCAGGCTCCTGGAAACGATTGATCAGCTTAAAGAATTTTGGAAAATTGTGAACCTCATCCAATAGCACACCGGTTACTATGCCATTATTATCCAATATTTCGCGGATGGTATATTCCTTATCCTTGGTTATCCAGATCTCAAAATCCCTTCTTATTTCTTCGCTTTTTTCAGGATCGATCCTGTCATTTATGCAAATTACCTTGTCTCCTGGTTTCATGATATATATACTATTTGAGCTGAGCTTTATTGTATCCACAGCCATTATACACTACAAAGTACCGCTTTTTAAATCGGAATTGAAAAAACATCGCCAATAATTCTCCGGTTATTGGGTAGAGTTGTATGTCATAAACTTTGTATTTATCGAATTTATGAGCCATAAGTAACCTATTCGGTAAAAATGTCGTAATAACATATTATAATATAAATGTTTGGAGGCAATGAGCTTTTTTTATTTTTTTCTGATTATAGGTTCGGCAGCAGTTTATCTTATTTTGAGATTTGATAAACAACAACGTCGTAAGCAAAGGGCGCTTTTAAAGCAAACAAATGATGTTCAGCCATTATTACTGATGCAAAGTTTAGGGCAAAAGCTTAACCGGTTAAATAAGGTATTAGTTCAAAATTCCACCGAAAGTGAAATTGGTGATCAGCTTAAAAAAATAAGTACCGATTACAACTGCGGCCGAATCAGTATTCAAGCGTATAATAACCAGCTTAATGAATTACTGCAAAGGGTAGGAGGATGATGATTTATGATGCTGTTATGTATTGAATATGAGTAGTGATGGCAAAGCGTAAATAAATATTTGCCAAATGAACAAATTGTTTATTATTGCAGTTGTATATGTCTGACGAAGCAATAATAAAGCGGTTAAAAGTAATTGTAAAGGAGCACGGCGGGCAACTAGGCCTTGCAGGTGCAATAGGGGTTGACCAAGGTTTTATCAGTAAAGTGATCAATCAAAAACAGGATATCAGTTATTATTTGATCCGCAAGCTTTGCTTTCAACTTAAATACTCGCCGGAGTGGCTTATTTTGGGTACCGGCGAAAAAAAAATAGATAAACCCGAATCAGCCAAACTGATTACCGAGATCCAAATGATGCGTACCGAGGTTGATATTTTGCATGCGCGTATGCGTGCTTATGAATTGGAGATCAAAGAACTGCGTGATCAGTTGCGTATTGATAAAAAAGCCGGATAGTTTAACATCAAGAAACTTGAAATAATAAAAGGCCACCCCAGTACAGGATGGCCTTTTTGTATATTCTTTAAATTTTTACCGGCAATAACGACTTGCTATTATCGAAACTTTTTTTAAACCCAGTTCAATAGCTTTGTTGAAATCGGTACAGGCTTCTGGTTTTTGGTTGAGCGCGGTTTTTATAAGTGCCCTTTGTAAATAGGCCTCTGCATATTTAGGGTTTAGTGTAATAGCTGTAACGCAATCGGCGAGCGCGCCTGCTGCATCATTAAGACTAAGCTTTAACTCAGCCAAATCGGTGTAAACATATGCGCCATCACCAAACTTTAAAGCATTGTCAAAATCCTCCGTTGAACCCTGTTCATCACCCAGTTTATTTTTGGCGACGCTGCTATGAGCATAAGCTTTCGCATTCCTGGGATTGATATAAGTGGCATTATGAAAGTCGTCTGCAGCTCCGGCATAGTCTTTTATGGCTAATTTAACATCACCTCTGAACACAAAGGTTTCGTCATTTGAATAAATAGATACCGCTTTATCCAGATCGGCCATGGCTGCCTTATAGTTTTTTAACCTGGCCTGAATATGACCGCGGTTTTGATATACCACTGCAGATGAATCAGAGGTTGAATCAACTTTTATAGCCGCGCTAAAGTCGGCCAGTGCCCCACTGTTATCCTGAAAGTCGGCACGATTAAGACCGCGTTTTAGCAAAATGGTAATGTTTTTAGGATTTTTAACAATACCTGCATCATAATCGGCCATGGCACCCCGTATATCGCCGGTAGCGGCTTTTGCTTCTCCCCTGAACAGGTAAAAGTTTGAGTTTGCCGGGTTTAAGCTAATGGCAGTTGTAAATAGCGATACACCTTTAGTAGTGTATTTGAAAAAATCAGTTACGCGGCCCAAGCGTGTGTAAACATCCTGGCGCTGTGGCGAAATTGCTAAGAGTTTTTCAAAATCTTTCACAGCCCCGGCCTGATCATTGATCTTATCCTTTTCGATGCCACGGTTTAAATAAGCGTATGTATAATTAGGGTTTACCTGTATGGCTGTAGTATAATCACGAATAGCCGCTTGCCTGTTACCCAGGTTACGGTAAGCATCGCCACGCACCAAATAGGCCTCATCGCTTTTATTATTGATATTGATGGCTTGGGTAAGATCGGCTATTACTCCTGAGGTATCTTTTAAAGCCATTTTTGCCTTGCTGCGACTTATATATGCTTTTAAACTTTGGGGGTTTAATATAATCGCGCTGTCGGCATCTGATTTAGCTCCCTCACCATCATTGAGTTCTAGCTTAACAGAAGAACGGTTTTGGTAAGCATCCGGATTTTTAGGGTCAAGTGCTATAGAATGGTCAAGATCGTTCATAGCACCCTTATAATCTTTCAGATTGCTCCTTACGAGCCCCCGGTATAAATATACATCGGCCCTGTTTGGGTATTGGCTAACGGCTTTATTAAAATAATCAAGGGCTCCTTTGCTATCGCCCATGTTATTTTCGGCATTGGCAAGGTAAAAAAACAGGTTTTTGAGATTAGGATTAAGAGCTGCTGCTTTTTTATAGTCGTCAACCGCGCCTTTATAATCGCCCAGGTTCCCTTTGGTGTTTGCACGGTACAAATATGCCTCGGCATTTTGAGGGCTAAAGGTTAACGTTGTGGTATAATCGGCCACGGCCCCGCTATAATCATTAATACTCGCTTTAGAGTCCGCACGGTATCTGTATAAGTCACCTTTTTGAGGATTAAATTTTATAGCTGTATTATAATCATTAATAGCTCCGGTAAAATCGCCCTTGTTGTTTTTAGCCAGACCTCTGTATTCATATAATTCGGCGTTGTTTGGGCTAAGTTTTAATGCAAAGGAGAAATCTGAAATGGCACCGGCATAATCCTGGAGATTTGATTTGGCACTGCCGCGATATTGGTACATTTTCGCATTCTGCGGTTCAAGGGCAATGGCTTTATTAAAGTCATCAATGGCATTGTGGTAATTGCCAATACTGCTTTCTGAATTAGCCTTATAATAATAAGCTGTCGCGAAATTTGGCCGCAGATTTATAGTTTTAGCATAATCGGCAATTGCAGCTTCATCATTTTTAAGATTACCATAAGCATTTGCACGATAAAAATAAGCCTCACTGTTACTATCATTAAGTTGGATGGCCTTGGTAAATTCCTGTATAGCGGCATTATAATCTTTTGTATTAGCCCTGGCATTTCCATTTTGTATATAAGTACTTGCCGTTTGGGCAAATGTGCTTAATGGAAATAGGATAAGGAGTAAGAATTTTTTCATTTATGAATACTGGTTTGCGAGTTTCAGTAAAACCAATAGAAATATAACAAAGGCCATACCGAAAATAAAAGCGCCTTAAATTTACACTGAATAATGATTTACTAAAGCGGGGCAAAAAAAATGGGGTATAAAAACCCCATAATCAATTTTTTGATCAAATAATGTGGTCCTGTAGATATTAACTTATAGATGCTAAATATTAAGTATTAGAAATACGATGCCTCGTTTGTTTTGTTGGCCTGGTTTTGCTCTCTTTTTTTATTATAGAAAATAAACGCGGTGCAAATCAGGATACAGAAAATTGCTGATGTTTCAATAATGACATGAGTCAATGGAATATGTCCCGGGCTATTGGAGATTAAAATACCGGCATCGGGCAGAAGTAATCCAAATAGTGGAAAACAAAAGAACATTCTCAATATTATTAATTTTTCCATAATTATTAACATTTAGTATGATAATGCTAAGATAAACATTATTTGATTACTATTTGAATAAAAAAACAAATCACTCGTACTACAATTGAGAAGTGAAAATGTTTTTGCTTTTTTTTAATAATTTCTCGGCCCAGGGAGGATGCCATATTTACTTATAGAGCAAGGAAAAAAGAGAAATAAATTTTTAAATGAATGAACGTTCACTTATATTTGTAACGATATATGAGACCACGAGACGAAAATAAAGAGCAACTGATACGCCAAAAAGCCATTGAACTAATAGTTGATAATGGCCTTGACGGTTTTAGTGTAAGTAAACTGGCAAAGGCTGCAGCAGTATCACCGGCTACTATTTATATTTATTACAAGGATAAGGACGATCTGATTACCCGGTTGTGCGTTGAGGTAGCGGGCAAAATGATGGACTTTAGCTTTAAAGATTTTTCGCCGGAAATGGATTTTGCTGCCGGACTTAAAGTACAATGGGTAAACCGGATGAAATATTTCAGCAGTTTTCCAACCGAAATGGAATTCATTGAAATTATGCGGTATACTCATTATTATGAAGAGGTAAGTAAAGCACTTACTATCAACTTTGGATCGGTGTTGGGACCATTTATAGAAAATTCAATTCAAAAAAAGCAATTGATACCACTTCCATTTGAGGTTTACTGGTCAATTGCTTTCGCTCCTTTGTATCAATTAATAAAATACCATCACCAGGGTAATAGTTATGTAAATAACAAATTTAAATTGACCGAAGAGTTAATGATGCAAACTTTGAACCTGGTATTAAAAGCGCTTAAACCTTAAAAAATTTATCTATTTAAATAAACGAACATTCACTTATAAAAAAAATAAACAATGAAACTTAATCATATTAATCTGCCAGTAACCGATGTAGCTGCCAGTATCAGCTTTTTTGAACAATACTTTAATTTTAAATGTACAGAAATAAAAGGCGATAATCTGCTGGCTGTTTTGCAAGGCTCAGATGGCTTTACTCTGGTATTGATGGCTGATAGTTTTAACCGGAATGGCAACACAACATATCCCGACGCGTTCCATATCGGATTTTTTGTTGAAAGCCGCGAACAGGTTACAGATATATATAACCGGTTGCTTGAAGGAGGATACGCCACCGAACATCCTCCGGGTAATTTGCGTGGCAGTTATGGCTTTTACTTTAACGCCCCAGGAAACCTGCTTACAGAAATTACCTGCCAGGTGTAACAATTAATCGAAAGTTAAATCAAAATTTAAATTATTTCATCTTATGACAGAGGCATCAGCTTATAAAGAACCCCATCACGTAATGCTGTTTTTTGAAGAGAAAGAAATAACAAATGCACAGCATAAATGTATTAATGAGCGTATTAGTTATTACGAAAACCTTAAAAAAATGGGTAAGGTACTGTTAAGCGGTAATTTTTGGAATCAGGCCCGTAATTTTATTATCGTATATGTATCGTCTGATACGGAGCTGGAGCAAATTATAGATAATGACCCGGCTGTGCGTAATAATTTGTTTGAATTAGTACGGGCCATGCCTTTTTGATCCTGAGTAAGCCGTATCTTTTTTAATGATATTTTAAATAAATCGATTTATATTCAAAATAACGAATATTTGGAGTGTTTATGCTTAATAATAATGCCAAAATGAAAATATTTATGCAAGTTTTATTCGTAAATATTGAAAATATTTCGACAAGATTTATTAAAATTAACCTACTTGAAATATTATTTTACTTTTTAAGCAAAATAACTTGCATCGTATTCCTAAAAGGTGTAAATTAGGGATATCAAATTGTTAGTTATGGAAGAAATAGCGATTTTTAGAATATTCTCAAGCTTCCCCTTATTGGGATTACTGATTCCTGATCTTTCATCACTATTTATATTCCCGGTGAAGCAAATCTCTGTAACACACCTGTATGTAGAGGGTTTTTTATTGTTAACCATTCTCATTTGTACCATTGGTATCTGGTATCACCAAAAGCAGGAACGAAATAGTGGTATGCAGGTAACAGCGGGTGCCTGATCACTGTTTTTAGCATAAAACAGGTTAACTATGTTTTGAGATATATAATATAAGCCAATTATAAACCTATCCTATTTAATACCCTTATGCCCGGCATATTTAAGCCGGGCTTTATTTTTTGTTGCTACGGTTAAATGATGTAATATTTTTACTTGTAGTGATGAATTGAGGTTTTTTCATATTTTTACTGTAAATGAACCTTGATCAATTTAACCCTTGCAACCCTGGTTTTATGCACTTTAACGCGTATCCGTTTAAAGCCACCCGCTGTTTAAAAGCAGTTTTAATTTTAATGTTTACATGCTTTTTGGGTACAGCCATGGGGCAGCACCGATCGCACGAAGCGTTGACCTGGGGCGGTGGCGGAAGCGGTGGGAGCGGCGGTGATTTTTTTGATTCTGGTTATGGTATCACATTTGGTGTCGGTATTGATGCCCCACAGAATTATTTCAAGGATATTTATAAACCTGCTGCCGCGTTTAATTTAGGCGTGGCGCGTTTTATGGATAAGTTTACCATAAGCCTTAACGTGGGTTTTCATGAATATCAGCCGAAAGATGCTTTTAACTCAGAGAAGGTAGCCATCGAAATTGGGAACGAGCAAGGTAATGGCACTCTGGAGCAAGGGCCAATAGCCGTTTTTTCACCCTATAGAGTGTTTTCAGGTTACGCCAGCATCGTTTATAATATTAATGTGTCAGATGGGGCAAGGCTTTACGGAGGCGCTAATCTTGGTGGTTATTATACAGATTATTCCTATCTGATTTTTGATCCCAATAGCGATCAGGGGGAAACAATAGTTACGCCTGTGCGTAAGTGTTTTTACATGGCTCCCCGTTTAGGGTTGATTTTTACGCTTAGTGACCGCATCGGCGTAAGTATAGAGTCGACCTATAACTTTTATGCGCCACTAAAAAAATCAAACGACAACGGAGGAACATTTTATACCTCAGTAACCGGGTTGGCTTCACTTACCTACAAATTCTAAATGTAAAATTGAAGGCTCATCGTTTATTAAAAGGGGCTGTAAAAAACTCGTCAACTTTTTTGTTGAACTCGTCTCTGTGCTCAATCAGTGTGCCATGGCCGGAGTTAGGCACTATCCATAAATAAGCATTGGGGATGTTTTGCGAAATAAGCACCGTGTGCTGCGTAGGGATCAGGTCATGATCGCCACCTATAATCAATGAAGGACATTTGATGGTTTTTAAGGCCGAAAGCTTGATATTGGGCTGAAACCAATCGAGCAGAAATATCTTCCAGTCGTTTTTTTCTTTTGCTGTTTTAAATACCGTATTCTTTTTGGCTTCATAATCCTTTTGTTCCTGTTTCCAGTAGGAGGGGATAAGCCCTGTTGAATCGGGCCATAAATTGGCGCCCGTTGATGCCAACTTGATCACTTTATCCGGATGGCGCATGGCCAGTTCAAGCGCATTAATACCGCCATCGCTCCAACCAATCACGTAGGCCGAATCGATATGCATAGCGTCAAGTAAACCGGCAAAGTCATCAGCCATCATTTCAAAACTCAAAGAATCGCGATCATCTTTTGATTTACCATGTGCCCGACTGTCAACAGCAATAACTTTATATTTCTTCGCAAAGTAAGGGATAGTATTAGCAAAATTGCCCATACTGCCTCCGTTGCCATGTATCAAAAGTAATGGTTTGCCGGCGCCATAAACTTCGGTGTACAGCTTTATGCCCCGTACATTATAGTATTTACCCACAGCAGCATTATCACCATATGGCGTTTTTACTTGAGCGCTACATTCGGAAAATATCCATAATAAGCCGGCAAATAATAGATAAAGTGATTTTTGAATTTTCATAAAGGTTAACAATCAAGGATGTAGTCTGCAGATAAATTGGGTGTGCCGACGGTATAAATGTATAATTACTTTGAATATATAATTGCTGAAAATATAAAAAACTGTGCTAACACGTTAAGTAATATTACCTTTGCAATATTAATTTAAATACTTTTAAACTATACGCGTAAAACAATATCCTACTAAATGTAATTAGATAGAAATGTTTTACCACCTATACCAATATATTTCATGCCTGCCATTTGCCTAAAAAGTAATTATATAGCTTTTCTTCTTTTTTTTATACCTGGCTTACTTACCGTCAGCGCCTCTTTTGCGCAGCAAGATGTTACTAGCAGAAGCACTTTTAAATTTAAAACCGTAATTGTTGATGCTGGCCATGGTGGTAAAGATCCGGGAGCACATGGCTCTTATTCAAAAGAAAAAAGCATAGCTCTTAGTATTGCTAAGAAACTGCGTGACCTTATTAATGACGAAATGAGCGGCGTTAAGGTGGTCATGACCCGAAGTACTGATGTTTTTATTGAGTTGCATAAGCGTGCGGATATAGCTAATGATAATCATGGTAACCTGTTTATATCTATACATTGTAACTCGTCGCCTCAAAAGCATAGTACAGAGCGGGGGCCCTTGTTGCTGGTTTATGGTTTTCACCGGAGTCAAGAACAACGGGAGGCCTTGCGCGAAAATGCCTCTATTTATATTGAGAAGGATTATAAGGATAAGTATAATGGCTATGGCAGTGATGCGGTTGTAAATACAATTGTATTGAATGCTTTTCAGCAAAAGTATCGCAAGCAAAGTATTCAATTTGGCGACCTGGTTGATCGGGAATTTAAAAAAACAGATGGCCGGCACACTCATGGCGTAAAGGAACAGGGGGTATTGGTATTAGCACAAAGTGGCATGCCCGCGGTATTAGTGGAAACCGGTTTTATTAATAATACTGCCGATGAGGAATACCTTAATTCCAATACTGGTCAAAATGAAATAGCCCGATCGATTTTAAGGGCCCTGAAACAATATCGTGATAATCTGGAAGGAAGATAGTTGTATTTAATTATTACTTTAACAAGAAAGCCGGGCCATAAAGGCCCGGCTTTCTTGTTAAAGATTTAATTTACTGTTTAAGTTTGACATACTTCAAGGTACCTCCGGAAGTAACTGTAAGCGTATCCAAGGTACTGTTTATTTTGTACGGTACCTTATCAAACAAGAGCTGGCTTATAGGAGTACCGCTGCTATTGGGATCTGCTGAATTTGATTTTTGGGTTAAGTTAACATAGATTAAAGTGCCATCGGTATTATACGTTGCTCTATAAAACGTGCTGGTTGGACTTGTTGCTACAAGAGTTGCATAAACATCGGTTTGCAAAGTTGAAAACTGACCTTCATAAAAAGCAATTGTTTGAACACTATCACCCAGTGGGGCACGGTGTATGACCCTTTTCCATGCACCATGCAGGTTTACATCTTCTGTGGCATCAGGAAGTTCGCTCTTTTTAGTACATGATTGTATAGCTGTGATCAATCCTAATGAAACAACCAGCATGGCTGCTTTTGTATAATAACTCTTAATGTTCATAGTAACTCTTTAAGTTTACAAATTTTGCGTTTTTTAATTAATTATTGAAAACGTAACATTGTTGGTTTTAAAAAGTTTTCACAAAGGGCAAATTTTATTATCGTTTTATGCACATGGTGATGCGTTTTGATCTGTGCATTAATCACCTAGATTAATTTTTACCAAAGCTTTTTAAAATGTTAACTTAGCATAACGTCAAGTTCAAATAGCTTGGAATCTTTTGTAATAACCATCAATAATGTAGATTATCAGGTGAGCCTTCATTCGGCATTCCCCAGGTTATTCGATGTTTATAATAAAAACATTAATTATACCATCGGCAAAACAGATGCCGGTAATTGGGTTTATATCAAGCATGAACCACTATCGGCGATTATACCGCTTGAGCAGATTGGAATGGCCATTGATGACCATTTACCCGACGAGCAATAGAGGTATCTCAATCGGGGTAAGTATCTTTGTTATTGATATGTACCGACATAAAGCCCACTAAAATAGTAGAGATTTGTCATTAAATTTCAATAAAAAGATGTTTAAACATTTATTTTAAAAAAGATCGATTTCAAATATATACTTTTGGCGCATAAACAAAAGAAATTAAAAAAAATTAACACAATGAAAAAGATCTTTATCCTGTTAGCCTCAGCATTTTTGTATACGGCTGCATCGGCACAAACAACCTGGACTGCTGACAAAAACCACTCAAACGTTAAGTTTACAGTAACTCACTTATTGGTAAATGACGTTGACGGTACTTTTAAAAACTTTGATGCAGCTATAATCGCAGCAAAACCGGATTTTAGCGATGCTAAAGTTACCTTTTCTGTACAAACAGCTTCTTTAAGTACCGAAAATGAGAATCGCGATAAGCACCTTTCAAGTGCCGATTTTTTTGACGTTGCCAATAAACCAACCATTACTTTCACCAGTACAGGTATCACCAAAACATCTGATAAACATTATGCGGTAAAGGGCAACCTTACTTTAGTAGGTGTTACTAAACCGGTTACATTTGATTTATGGTACCGTGGTACTATTACCAACCCAATGAGCAAGGCTGATGATGCAGGTTTCCAGTTAACCGGTGTTATCAAACGTTCTGATTTTAATTTTGGTAGTAAATTTGGCGCGGCTATGTTAAGCGACGAAGTAACTATTAAAGCTAACGGCGAATTCGCTAAAGCTAAATAATCTTAATCAACAGATATTAACGCAACGGCGTGCTCATATAAGTGGGTACGCCGTTTGTTTTTACTAATAATTGTCTTAATCGTCGGCTAGGAGTTGTTTCAGGGTATCAAACCAAAGCTGGTTTTTGGTGCCGAAAAAGCCGTTGTCGATCATGAGGTATATCGTATTGTGCCCATCGGCAACTTTGTAGCGGAGCCTTAGAGGCTGCCAAAACGTACCATTATTTTTGATGAGCGAACGTTTGTATACTTCGTCAAACCCCAGGTAAACCTGTTCCAATTGGTTTAAAGGGATATTTAAATAGTTATAACCATCAATCACCAGGGTGCCGGAGGTTAATATAATTTCCCCTTCGCGATGATGAGGGGGCGGAGTAAGCGAAAAAAGCCCTCCAGCCGCGTCAATTAATGTGCATGCTGCAATTTCATGATCATAGCTCCACATCGCCTTACCTATTTGTAAAATTTGCATCGTTTAAATTTCGACAATATAATTGATAACTGCAACCGCACTGTTTTGTGTTATCTCATGCCTAAGTAAAATCATTATCTTTGATCTGCAGAACTATTTTTCGCAGTATTTATCATATGGCTACAGAAGTTAAGTGCCCCAGTTGTGGTTTTGGTTTCCCGATAGAGGAAGTGATGGCAGAGGAGTATAAGAAGGAGCTTCGGCTTAAAATGCAGGATTATACCCGCCAAAAAGAAGAGGAGTACCGTAAAAAGGATGAGGATTTTTTAACCAAAGAGCGCCAGCAAAAGGAGGTTTTTGAACAACGGCTTACCGACGAAAAAAAACAATTGCAATTGGCTATGGAGCAAAATTTGCGTAAATCCATCAGCCAGGATTATGAGAACGAGGTGACAATGCTCAAAACATCAGCGCTGGAAGCCGAAGAAAAGCTAAAACTATCCCGCCAGAAAGAATTGGAGTTTTTGCAGCGCGAAAAACAACTGCAACAAAAAGAAGAAGAAATGGAACTGGCGCTGCAACGCAAATTGCAGGAGCAGCGTAACGAGTTGAGCGAGCAGATCAGGAAGCAGGAAAGCGAACGCCATAGTATAAAAGATACCGAATACCAGCTCAAAGTAAAGGAGCTTGAAAAACAGCTTGACGATCAGAAAAAGCTGGCCGAAGAGATGAAACGCAAAGCCGAGCAAGGCTCCATGCAATTACAGGGTGAGGCCCAGGAACTGATATTGGAAGAATTGCTGCGTAATTATTTCCCTTTCGATTTGATCAGCGAGGTAGGCAAAGGTGTGCGTGGGGCGGATTGTATCCAAACCGTACGCAACCAGTTTGGACAGGAGTGCGGGAAGATCATTTATGAAAGTAAGCGTACAGCTACCTTCGGCACCGATTGGATCGAAAAGTTAAAGAAAGATATGCGCAGTGTAGGCGTAGATGTAGCCGTTATTGTTACGCAATGTTATCCGAAAGGAATGGATTGCTTTGGCGAAAAGGATGGAGTTTGGATCTGTAGCTTTGATGAAGTAAAAGCGGTATCCTACATCCTGCGCGATGGGGTGATCAAACTATCAAACCAGGCCCGGTCGCAGGACAACAAAGGCGATAAAATGCATTTGTTGTATGACTATTTAACCAGCAGCGAATTTTCTGAACAATGGAAAGCCATCCGCGAAGGATATATGAGCATGCGCCTGTCCATACAAAAGGAACGTGATGCCATGGAAAAGATGTGGAAATCGCGCGAGAAACAACTGGATAAAGTATTGCTGAATGCCGCGCATATCAAGGGTAGTGTAGAAGGTATAGCGGGCAGCGATTCTATACAACTGAGCTTAACCGATGATGAGGACGCGTTGTTGCTGGAATAAGAATACATCACGTAAAAATTTGATAAACAGGGGGACGGTTGTTTAATAGCCGGCCCTTTTTGTTATTAAATTTCTATCTTAACATCTGCTGATCCACTATCATTCAATCTGCTTATATGAAAAAGATAACCACTCTTTGTTTCGTGCTGTTTTTAGGGGCCTCCATGGTCCGGGCACAACAAACATCTGGTAAACTTCCCGAGCTGCTCATCCGTTTAGATGATATCGGTATGAACCATTCTGTAAATATGGCTGCCGAAGCAGTAGCTAAAACAGGAATGCCGGTTTCGGTTTCGTTGCAATTTGCCTGTCCCTGGTATCAGGAGGCGGTGGCGATCCTTAAAAAATATCCCAATGTAAGTGTTGGTGTGCACCTAACCCTAACATCCGAGTGGAAAAATTATCGCTGGGGACCTGTGCTGGGCCGTACAGCAGT
This sequence comes from Mucilaginibacter sp. BGA-UO-ETr-C110, assembly GCF_059567985.1. Lineage (NCBI taxonomy): Bacteria > Pseudomonadati > Bacteroidota > Sphingobacteriia > Sphingobacteriales > Sphingobacteriaceae > Mucilaginibacter > Mucilaginibacter sp. BGA-UO-ETr-C110. Next base: position 2,992,491 of record NZ_JCAQPB010000002.1, on the reverse strand, counting down.
ACCCAGCTTGGTCGATAGCAATGGTTACTTTCCACAATCAACCCGTGCATTTGCTAAAAGCGGTTATAAAATAAGTGAGATAGAACAGGAACTTTCAGCTCAAATTGAGCGGGCTTTGTCGTCTGGCTTAAAAATAAGTTATATCGATCCGCATATGGGCATAGCGCTTTCAACACCTGAGTTGCGCGCATTGACCGAGAAGCTGGCCCGTAAATATAAATTGGGCATATCCATACTTAGTAAGGTGAATTATTTTGGCGAAACCTACAAAGAAATGTGGGGCGAACCGATCGCTACTAAAAAGTCTGCATTTTTGAATTATCTTGATACCCAGCTTGATCCCAATCGACCTAACCTCATGGTATTGCACACGGCTACACCGAGCCCCGAGATGGATGTGCTGGTAGATATGAATAGTAATATGATGAACAGCAAAGAAGGTAAACCATTAACCAGCCTGCATCGCCAAACCGAATTGAACGCTTTGCTATCACCGGAATTTAAAGCTATGATCGGTAAAAAGTTCAGGCTCATCAACTATCAACAATTGTTGGCTAAAAAAGATGTCAGCGTATTAAAAGCTAATGACAATTGATCATTTATTTTTTGATGTAGCTACGATCACTATACCTCCAATGAGTAATATGCCACCCAGATAAGGCGGCCAGTTTACAGTTTTTTGCCTGTCGGCCGATATTTGTACCGGGCCCGCGTCAATGATCTTTTCTTTTTTGGTATAGGTAAAACCTGTCCAAACGAGCATAATGATGCCCACAACAATGAGCACTACTCCAATAATTTTGTTCATAACTGATAGTTAAATGAATATATCATAACAATAAAATACAATCTGTATTTGTTTGCTATTCATTTTAAAATATACCCATATCTGCATTTTTTGATCCTGAACTTTTTTATAGATTAGGTACTTTATTCATGGTGATATATTTGTCTGTATAAGAGTTGATTAACTAATTAAAATGCCCCTGTAAAATGAACGACGACCTGATACTGGAAACCATATCGGTAACCAAAAACTTTTTTGGCGATAAATCTTCCGGTGTTAACAATATAACCATATTTATACCTAAGGGTAAAATTACCGCCATTGTAGGCGAAAGCGGGAGTGGTAAAACTACACTGCTCAATTTGTTATATGGTCATCTGCAGCCCGATCATGGTGAGGTGTTTTTTAAGGAGGAGCAGGTTTTAAGCCGGGATAATGGATTGCAGCACGCTCATAAAGTAATGCGCCTGGTTACCCAAAACGGAAGCGATATGGATACGCAATTATCTGTTTGGGATACGGTAGGTGCCGGGCTTCAGGAGGAAGATAAAAGCCTTACCATACAAAAAGTAACCGAGGCCTTGAATATGCTGCATATTTATCAGTTGAAGGAACAGCCTTTTGGTAAATTAAGCGGCGGCGAAAAACAACGGGTAACCATTGCCAAAGCCCTCATCAGTCGCCCGGAAGTATTGTTGTTGGATGAGCCCTTTAACCAGGTTGACGCTACCTATCGTGAGGGTCTGCAGCATGATATCCGTTATATTGTACAGGCATGGGGAGTTACCGTAGTGTTGGTATCACATGACCCCGCAGAGATCCTGTCGATGGCTGATGAATTGATAGTACTGAAAGAGGGGGAGATCGTTGAAAACGGAAGCCCGGAGCAATTATATCATTCGCCTAAGCTGTTATATACTTCGCAAATACTGGCCAGCTGTAGTCAGCTTACATCTACCCAGGCTAAAGTTTGTGGTATTAAAAGCAGGCGCGGCGTAGTGGTTATATATGCCGAACATATCAAAATTGGTGTTTTAGGCAATAAGTGGCTGGTAACGCAGGTATTGTTCAAAGGCTTTTATGAAGAGCTGATCATTGAACGCGAAGAAGTTATTCTTCGTGTAACCAATCATGACAGGGGTAAATATCCCAAGGGTACTAAAATCAGTATCAACATCAATAAATACTTTGAGTTTGGAAAATGGGAGGGGTAAGATAGAAGCAAGATTCTTAGAGTCAAGAATCAAGATTAGGTACTTTACTTATATTACCCAAATGTTTTTTCTTGATTCTTGACTCTCGGTTCTTGACTCTCGGCTTATGCAAGTTCCATTTTAGCATGTTTCTCTTTGCGGTATTTGCTTAAGTTAATGAGCAGTACACTGCCTAAAATGATCACCAGGCCACCCACTTGTAAAAGCGTAATGCTTTCATGCGCAAACAGCACGCCCAGTATAACCGCTATAACCGGGTTTACATAGGCATAGGTACTCACCTGTGTTGCCGGACGAACCTGTAAAAGCCACACATAAGCGCTAAATGCAGCTATGGAGCCAAAAATTATCAGGTAAAGTAAGGCTAACCAGCTATGGGTTGGGATGTTTTGCCATTGCAGGTTTTGCACTTCGTGGTTAAAAAAGCTCGATGGTAAAAATATAAAGCCTGCGGCCAGCATCTGCCAGGCTGTATTTACTGAGGCAGAGCCCTGCGTGTTATTGTATTTAGAGTATAAAGATCCTGATGCCCATGACATTGCTCCGATGAGTAACAGCAACATCCCCGGCAGTTTTGAAAGGCCCACCGACGAATCAAATAAGCCTCGTATTTGTTCGCTAAACAGCAACACAACACCGGCAAAGCCTATAACTAAGCCAACAATGGTAGATGTGCTTTTGAAATTTACACGCCAGTTTTGTTTATCAAATAATACAAACCAAATAGGGGCCGATGATACCATGATGGCCACCATAGCGCTGGGAAGTGTTTGCTCAACCCAAATTACGGCACCGTTACCTATCACCAGTAGTAAAAAGCCGGTAACAGCGGCATGAATAATATTGCGTTTTATAAAGATCTGCTCTCCTTTAATTTTACACCAGGTTAATAACAAAATACCGGCAGTAAGAAAACGAAGGGCGCCCAACAGCATTGGTGGGAACCCATCGACAGCCATTTTTATAAAAAAGTACGTCGATCCCCAAACAATATAAACTGTTGCGAAGGCGATGATAACCATTAATGGTGATGCGGATTTTTGAGGTGTTAAGGCCATGATGATATTTATTTTTCGGGTATAACTAATTGTTGTTCTTCTTTAACCGTTTCCAGCACTATAGTAGTACGGGTACTAATGATGTTGGGTATTTTACTAAACTGGTTACGCATAATACTCATCAATGAGGCTGAGTCATAGGTGCGTACTTTTACCAGGTAACAATCTTCGCCGGCTACGTGGTGCACTTCCTGTACTTCGGGGATTTTGGCAAGCTCCAGCGTTGCGGTGCTGTAACCTGGTCCGTCAGCAGCCTTCATAAATATAAAGGCCAGTAGTTTTTGCTGCAGTGCAACCGGATTAATGCGGGTAGTATACTGCTGTATCACATTTTTTTGCTCCAACTTTTTTACACGCTCCAACACGCCCGACGGCGCCATACCCAGTTCACGGGCCATGTCGGCGTTTGATATTCGGGCGTTTTCCTGCATCAGTCGTAAAATATGCAGGTCGGTTTTATCTAAGTTGATTTCTGTTTCGCTAATCATTCTGTAATATTATATAATTAATGAATTAAATTCAATTAAAATAGTAAAATATGAATTTAATTCGACAAAAGTCTACTTTTGGTGTTTAAACGTATATTTTAACCATCAAAGCCTGAATGATGTCCTGTGAAGCAATAATGATGCAGAGAAAAATCTGCTAAACGTTTACCTACTATTAAATCCGGAAGGAGCGAAAAGCTTAATACACCTGACTTTTTATTTGGATAAACATTAATTTAACAGGCTATTAATGTTTGTTTATTTATCCAAAACTACGTTGTTGGCTGCAGCGTTTAAACCCGAAACTTGCTGTATTGTATCGCGATAATTTAGTGGGAAAATAGGCTATTGATTTTGACTTCAATACACCTATAAAAAACAAACACCCGTCATTGTTTTATGACAGGTGCAAGTACGATAAGGTTAAGGTATTTACTATTTCGTAGCCAATAGTTTTAGCAACTTGTCGGGTTTAGTTTCGTCAAAAGCCGTTTTTACATACTTATAACCACTTTTAGTAGTTGCTGTAAGTAATTTGGCTTTATTCCCTTCTTCGTCTAAAACATAGGCTGTACCATTGTCATTGATCCAGTCAAAAAGCACATCTCTTGTAGTAATTCCGCGATTTTGTGTGTAGTCGTCGATCCACACTAATGAGTTAATAGCCAGGTAAGGATTATCATACTCACCAATCGTGCTGTTTACTCCGGTTATTTGTAAGGGCATCGTTAAATAATATCAGGGTTTGAATGCTTTAAAACTCCGAAATTTATAGCAATGGGTCAATCCGTGAAAACACCGTATTTTTACGTGTTGAAACACGGTGTTTTCACGGGGTGTTTTATTATGCCCTATCATGATCCCACATGGTATACTATGCTTTAAATTAACATATATTTGATTACCTAAACCGGTAAACAGATGGAGATAAAGAATCACATAGGACGACTTATTATTCTTGTTAACGACTTTGACGATGCGCTAAACTTTTATCAAAACAATTTTAACGCCCAAGTACTGGTTGATTATACCACAACCGAAGGGCAACGTTTTTTGCATATTGGTTTTGATACTGCAGATGCCATAGGAATATGGTTTTTGAAAAATGAGGGTAACAATCATCAAAGAGTTGGTAATCAAACCGCCGGTGAACCAACTTTTGTAATGTACACTAATGCGTTAGATGCTTTATATCAAAAACTTTTAAAAAATGAAGTTAAAATAAAGCTTGAACCGGTTTATACCGATGCTTATTGTTTTTTTCATTGTTATGATTTGTACGGCAACGAGATCATTGTAACTGAGTTAAAAAATACAGTTTCCTGAATAACTTGTTTATGCTTTTTTCCGTAATTCAATAACGGTAATTTCCGGCCATATGCCCAGCCGACCAGAAAATGCCAGGAAGCCAAAACCTCGATTCACGTACAGATACCGTTTTTTTTCATTCGCCAGGCCGGCCCAGTCAAGGTAACGGTATTTTACAGGGCTCCACCTAAAACCCGGGATTTCAACACCAAATTGCGCACCGTGAGTATGACCTGAAAGCGTTAAGTGAATATTGGTTTCGTTGTAACGTACCTGTTCTTCCCAGTGGGTTGGGTCGTGAGATAATAATATTTTAAAGGCGTTTTTAGGTACACCTTGCAGCGCTTTGTTCAGATCGCCTATCTGTATAAAACCACGCCCCCAGTTTTGTATGCCAATGAGCGATATTTTTTGACCATCTTTTTCAATGGTCACATTTTCGTCCTGTAATAGGCGATAACCTAATGTTTGGTGATGTTGCTTTAATTTATCCAGATTAGCAGCCTTTTCCTGTTCGCTGTTCCAGTGGATGTAGTCGCCATAATCGTGGTTGCCCAATATCGAGAATTGACCATAAGGCGCTTTGATCTGGCTAAAGCGGTCAATATAAGGTTCAATTTCAAATGCGGCGTTATTAACCAGGTCGCCGGTAAAAACAAACAGGTCGCTTTTTTGAGCCTTGGCCATATCAATTCCCCGTTGCATAGCATCGGTATTATCAAAACTGCCTGAGTGGATGTCTGATAGTTGAGTTATTGTAAAGCCATTAAAAGCATCCGGCAGATCATCAAAATAAAGGGTAGTGCGGTGTAGTTTATAATCGTATTTACCCTTGAACATGGCATAAAACATGGAGGTAAAGGGAATAGCGGCAACTAATACAGCTACTTCGCTGATAAATTTGCGACGGGCAGGGAATACCGGTTCGTTACCAGAGCGGCTGGCGAGGTTAAACAAGCCAACAATAAACCGGCCCAGATCTCCCAGTGATAAAATAATAACAAATACAAGTTTGGTTAAGAAAAACGTAATGAACAGACTCAGTATCCACTCATGAAAGGGACGCATACCATTGGCCGTGCTAAAACTGCCAAAACCGATCAGGAACAAAGCAACCACCCCAACAGAAATAAACAGATAGCCAAACAGCATAATGTTACGCCACAGCTGCGATGACCAATCGGCGCTTAATGTTTTAAGTCCGGAAAAAATATACCAGTCGAACAATAAACTGATGGCCGAAATAATAAGAAATACTTTTAAAAAACCGCTACCGTGCATATAAATGGGTATTAGCGTGCAATTTAAAAAAAGAATCGTTATTAGAATCAAGAGACAAGAGTCAAGAACCAGGACATCAGGGTTAGGATTATGACATTGACAAAACCAAAGGGTGTTTTCCTGGCTCTTAACCCTTGGTTTTAACTGACTATTTTAGGCCAAGTCTTGCTTCTTGACTCTTGGCTCTTGATTCTTATCTTAGCCTCAATTAAACGTAACAATGAAATTATATTATTTATTATCCGCAGGTTTGTTAATGGCCTTACATACCAATGCGCAACAGCCCAAAACTGACACCGTATTTTTTGAGGATTTTAATGAACAAAGCCTCGACAGGAGCAAATGGAATGTGGAAGTTACCGGCCATACCGTGAATGATGAGCAACAGGCTTATGTTGATTCTGCCGCCACTATATATATGGTAAAAGGTAAGGATGCGGAGGGTGCGGTAAACGGTGCTTTGGTGCTGAAAGCCATATATAAACCCGGCTTTACCAGCAAAGAGCAAAAAAAGTATGATTTTATATCTGGCCGTATCAATACGCAGCGCAAAATGGAATTCACCTATGGCACCGCTTCAGCGCGGATGAAAATGACCGCTGGCGCCGGGTTATGGCCTGCATTCTGGGCTCTGGGAAATGGCAAATGGCCCGATTGCGGTGAAATAGATATGATGGAAACCATAGGCGATTCCAGCTGGGTGAGCCACGCCCTGCATGGACCAAATTATTTTGGTAATACACCACTGGCTTACCGGGCACATTTTGAATCAGGCACAGATGTTACCCAATGGCATGTTTACTCGGTTGACTGGAGTCCAGCTAGCCTGATATTTAAAGTTGATGGTAAAGTAACTTATACTGTAACCAAACCTATGGTCGAAAAATATGGGCGTTGGGCTTATGATAATAAAAAATTCATCATCCTTAATTTCGCTCTGGGTGGGGGATACCCGGCAGGATACAACAAGGTTGCCAAACCCTATTTTGGGATCCCGGAAAACACCGTTAATAAGATAAAGGCCGGCGAAGCTAAGGTTTATGTTGATTGGGTGTTGGTTACCAGGAGTAAAGAGTAGTATTGTTGTTAAAATTTGTTAAAGAAGCGTAACAAAGCCATGGCAGACATAATACATGCCTTTGATAGTGCGTTTGTTTATAAAATGCAAAAAATGTAAAATTGTCATCAAATTATGGCTCTAATTTTACTTTTTTTAAACATTGCCTAAATAGCAATTGCATATTTTTGAATATCGATCATTAACATCAAACATCTACTATTATGGCCATATTAACAATTCAGATCCCAGACAACGAAGTTCATACTTTATCAAGTATAGTTGAACAAGTAGCCGGCAGCGTAATAAAAATTAATGCTGACGAAGACATACACACCAATGAGTGTTTACAAAAAGAAGATTTCTTTATTCAAAATAAACTCGCCAAATCGGTACATAAAAATTATTTGTGGAACGATTAAGCGTCGATATTTAATATAAATTTTTAAAGTTAATACACCATAAAATAGGAAAGCCCTGCTTAACAGCAGGGCTTTCCTATTTTATGGATGTGCTGTTTAGTTTCTGTATTGATTATGTTCGTGCCCATGGTCGTCATGGCGGTGTCTTCTGTTTTCGCGATAAGAAGCAGAACAACTTGTAAAGCCCATAGCTGCCAATATAAGCAATGCTATGAGGCGTGATAATTGAATTTTCATGATATTTTTGTTTTAATAACGTTATAAGTACAACACTTTTATCGCATAAAAGTTTGAATATCAATGATTAGTCACGCCGATGTTACTTTGCTGAGTATTGATTCAGGTGTTGCGTTTAAGTACGCGGGTTATAAGGATGAGTAATAGCCCAAGCACTAAAAAGACCAACAATAACACGAGTGAGTTAATGCATATTTGACCGTATCCCAATTTAACCGCATCAATAAAAGGATAGGGGTAAAGCTGGGTTATAGCTCCACGGATAAGCGTGTATACCAGATACAGGAACGGGAACCAAAGCCAGTTTAATGCCTGCCTCCATTTTAATTTCTCCTGCCGCATAAAGATCAGCCAGTAAATCACAAATAGTAGAGGGTTTACAGAATGCAGTAACTCATCGGCTAATTTAAACATGCCGGTTGGATGCCATAGGTTACGCAGTATAATATTATAAACCAGTCCAACTACTATAATGTATAGGCAGATTCCCCCAAGTACATATCCTCTTGAAAAAAATCTGTAAAGAACGTTTGATGGTTTTAGTGATAAGGCCCACAAACAAACGCCAACCATTATATTGCTTTGAATAGTGAAAAAACTCAGTAATTGGATAATGGCGCCTAACAAACTATGATCTGCTTTCATATAAGCCGGTATCGAGATGCTTATCTGCAATATCAAAGCAAACCATACTACCAGCCCGACTGCTGCGCTGTAAATAGCTGCAGCTTTACTGGGTTTGTACGGAGATAGGCTGTGTTCCATGTTTAGAGATCAGCTTACTTATTGTAATGCTGCTTGTTGTTCACGTTAGTTAGCATAACCTGTAATGACTGATCGTTGTTTTTAATGCTCTCAATAATACCTGCGTTGTTTCTTACAAAATCTACTAAAATATCGGAGGGTTCGTTTGTATTTAAACGTTTGCTGGTTCTGATATTCTTTATTAATGCTTCAGGCGTACGTATAAGTCCCCATGGAAGTCCCCACCAACCTAATAACGCGGTTTTTAAATTGGCCGTTTGATTTACCTTTTTTAAACAGGCGGGGCAGCCGATGGAAAACGCTTTTTTGTAATGTGTGAATATAATAATACTAATAACGGTACCACTCAAAGCCGCATTAAGCTGTTGAGATGTACCACCGCAAATGGGACAGGCCTGGCTGCGTATGAGGGAGAGGTAGTTATGGAGTTGGGTGTCGTCTATGTTATTTAACTGCACATTTATACCCCGTGTAATTCCCTCATCCAATCCACGACTTTTTATTTCGGCTTTTAGCAGTTCAAGGGCTTCTGGTCGTAAGCTTGCTGCATCAGTAACCGCCAGTCGTGTTAGTTTATCATCAGGCAGGTTTTTATAGGTAATGCTTAATTGTTCTAAGGTTGGTTGCATAAAGTTTAAATGATTTTAAATATAATAAAAGAAACCGATGCTCAAACACATTTCAATAAAGACTAATAGCAACACTTAATTAAATGAATAAAATGCTTTCCATTATAATCCACTTTTATGCTGTAAATTAGAGTACACAGGTAACAACATCAGGATATTACCCGTAAAAAATGTTATGAATGGCTATTTGACCATACCTAAATCTATTTACTGCAAACTTTGCAAAACTTGTGGGGCACGTCCGGTGATCAAAGCAAGTGAGGCAGGTTTGTATGTGGTTAAGTGCCCCACTGATGACAGGCATTATCAAACCCGGTCCGGATTAATAGATATAGACGACTGGAACCGCCACAATTCTGTGTTTTATGTGCCCTGTCGCGATTTTAACCCGCAGGTGTCCTGCTAAGTAACAATTCACTGACTTTGATCGCCACTTCGTTTAAACCTATATCTTTAGGCTTTAAAACCAAAACTTAACATGAACATTTTCTTGAATTTAAGTACGCATAAGGCTGGCAGGCTAAAATGGGCGATCTTGTTGGCGGCATTTATTTTACCCGGCTTTTGCCAGGCCCAAACCGCAACTGATGCCGCACCGATAGTTGATCATATTGCCATTTGTGTGCGCGATCTTAAAAAAAGTACCGCCTTTTATACCGAAGTGATGCATCTGCAAAAAGTGCCCAATCCCTTTGCCGACACCTTGCACCAGTGGTATAGTTTGGGGAATCATGTAAAGCTACATGCCATACAGGGCAATTGCAGCTATAAGCACGATATTACCGAGCATCTTTGTTTTGCCGTAGGTTCGGTAAAAGAATTTGCCAAAAGGCTTGATGAATTGCATATTCCTTATGGTAACTGGAAAGGTGACAGTAAGGAACCCACTTTAAGACCCGATGGTGTGCTACAACTGTATTTTCAGGACCCCGACGGATACTGGATCGAGATCAATAGCCCGGCTAAGGGGAAATAGATTGTTAGAATCAAGAGTCAAGAGCCAGGACAAAACACAGACCTATTATTTTCCTGTCTTGATACTTGGCTCTAATTTCTTGATTCTTATTAATACTCCAGTTCCTGGCATTGGATGCCTGCTTTTTGTAAAAGCGTTTCGATCTTGCGTGGGCATACGCCTTCAGCCTCTATACGCAATATATTATCGCAATCTTCCAGGTCAAAGTTCCATTGCATAATAGCCGGAAATTTGGTAAGCAAGGTAGTTACCCTGCTCACCTGGCGCCGTTCTTTAACGCTTGTTGAAAATACCAGCACATCCATCTTTAAATAATTAGTGAATTATTGATTTAGTGAATTATCGAGTGGTGAGTAGTGAATGGATGTAAATTGTTTTCTGTCAATTTGAGATCGCTCACTATTCGCCCCTCACTATTACTCTCCGCTCGCTTTAGTTTCCTCTTCGGTTTTAAAATCGTTCCATTCTGGGCCGAACCTGCTAAAGCCTGGGCCGCCGCGATCTTTCCAGTTGCACATACGGTCGCGCATTTTGGCTTTAAAATTTTCCTGTTGCTCTGGACTCATATTTTTAAAGCGTTCGGCCATGCGGGCTCGCATAAATCCGCCGCCGCCCCAACCAGGGCGTCCACCGCCTTTACCAAAGCCAAACAGTATTTTGCATAAGATGAATATGCCCATGGCTTGCCAGAAGGTAATAGTACCCAGGTGCAAAATATCAGGTAATAAATTGTTCCACAACTGCATCACTACAAAGCTGATGAGCGACAGGAAGGCGGCGACTGCCAGCGGGATAAATATAAAACGCCCTCTAAAAAATATCTTTCTCATTTTCTTAATCTTTAATTTTTTGTGCGACCGGCTTTGTGCCGGTCATTTTTTAATATTCTGTTATTTCTTTATACAATTGTTGTAAGCGTTTACGCAAATGCAGCACCGCGTATCTTTTGCGCGATACCAGGGTTTGCATTTTTTCGCCTGTGATGTCGGCAATTTCCTGGAATGACATGTCATCCAGTTCATGCCATACAAACACGTCCTTTTGCTCATTGGGTAGCTCGTCCAGTGCAATAAATAGCTGGTCCCAAAACAGGTTGCGCAGGTATTCAGTTTCGGGGGTGCTGGTTTCGGTGAATAAAATAGCCTTAAAATCGGCTGTATCGTCCTCCTCATCCTCACCGGTAAGCATATCGTCCAATAGGGTTTCCGTCTTTTTTTTATGCTTGTCGGTTATTTTATTGCGGGCTACCCGGTAAAGCCAGGCGCTGGTTTGTTCAATAGGTTCTGAATTGAGCACCGAACTAAACTGGTACCAGACATCCTGCAGAATGTCTTCGGCATCGGCATCGTTTTTTACCCTCCGGCGAATAAAACCCAACAGGCTTTTACCATACGCTTTTATAGTATGTATAATTTGGCTGTTCTTATCGTCGGGCATTATGGCGGTTATCAATTTTTTACTCCTTATAAAGATAAAGACGATTGACCACCAAAAACATTTTAAATTATTTTAAAGAAAAATGAAGTGCACTGCTGGAAAACTTTTTAAACCTTAAATTTTAACAAATTTCTGGTCGAAAACAGGGTAAAAAGGGCCAAAAATTGATCGAAAAATCCTCATTTTAACACTTTTTAACAAATTTTAACACGATTTTGATGAGTTTTTGAAACTTTAAAAAGTATTAAATTACTGATTGTCAATTATTTGATTGTAAAATGGGTGGTTTTTGGCTTGTATTTCGTCTTAACAAAACAGCCCGGTTTTCCTTTTTGATCGAAAACCGGGCTGTAGTATATACAAATATAACGAAAATTCAGAAGGATAACAAAGCTCTTTATGGGGTTATTTCTCGTACGTTATTGCGAGCGTAGCAATCCCCTTTATGCAGGGCGAATAATGCAAGTCGTAGAGCGCTCAATTGCCGCTAAGGCTGTTACTTTTGTCTTGATACAAAAGTAACCAAAAGATCAAGTCACCAGAAATGCTTCTTTGCCGCACGGGCCTTTACCCCGCAAATCGGACAGAACCGCGGCTGCTAAACCTTACCTCCACTTCGTTCGCTCTTTATCTCATGCTTCGGGTAAGGTTCGCTATGCCCTTGCAGCCGCACAGAGCCACCATCGTTCTGCCCGCTTTCGCCTGAAGCTTATCTGCTGACGGGAAGAAGGTTTGTTTTATCACGATTAAAGAATCCAGGTAATCCTAAAATCCGGAAAATCAAGGTTCAGACAATTCCGCGTTAGCGATAGCAGCGGATACCGGCCCGTGGCTAATGCCTTGTGGCGTATGAGCGGATAGCGCGGGCCGAAGGTAACGCCCTTAGATTGAAGTATCTGTTCTGCGCCCTACACAATCAAGAATAGATCCTTCGCTGCGCTCAGGATGACAAATGGATATGCAGATTTTAGCTCCCTCTCCTCTGGAGAGGGTTGGGGTGAGGCTGTTGTTTAAATTACAAATTGTGCTTACTTTGAGCACTCTATGAAAAATTACCCCGCCGTTAAAAAAACCTTACAAAAACTGCTGTTGCCTGCCTTATTATTTGCCGCTACTGTTGCCCGGTCGCAGGAGTTTGGTGGTAATCCACCTTCGATAAAATGGAAGCAGGTAAATACACCGGCAGCCCGGATCATTTTCCCGGCGGGGATGGATTCGGCAGGGTTGAGGGTGGCCAATATTGTGCAGCAAATGAACGGGCTCATCAAACCCTCTATTGGGCTTAAGCAAAAGCAGGTGAGCATTGTGCTGCAAAACCAAACTACTATTGCCAATGGCTATGTGGGTTTGGCCCCTTTCCGCAGTGAGTTTTTTTTAACGCCCGAGCAAAATAGCTTTGACATAGGCAGTTTGCCCTGGCCGCAGCAACTGGCCATTCACGAATTTAGGCACGTGCAGCAGTACAATAACTTTAATGTGGGTGTTTCGCACCTGCTGCATATCCTTTTTGGTGAAGGTGGGCAGGCCCTGGGTAATGATCTATCGGTCCCTAACTGGTTTTTTGAGGGCGATGCCGTATTTAACGAAACCCATGTAAGCGGGCAGGGCCGTGGGCGGCTTCCCTGGTTTTTTAATGGCTACCGTGCCCTGTGGGCGGCCGATCGCGATTACAGCTATATGAAGCTGCGCAATGGATCATACCTTGATTTCACCCCTGATCATTACCCACTGGGTTATATGCTGGTTTCCTACGGGCGCGAAAAATATGGCGATAACCTCTGGAAAAACGTAACGCATGATGCCGCGGCTTTCAGGGGCGGTTTTTATCCCTTTCAGCGGGCTATCAATAAATACACGGGCGTCGATTTTAAGACTTTTACCAATAACGGGCTCAGTCATTTTAAAGAGGTGTTTAAGGATGATGAAAAAACGCCCGCGGCCAAAGCCAAACATTTTGATGCCGACAGGGAGTATCCCGCCTATATTAACGACAGTACGCTCATTTATATGAAGAGTCCGTATGATCATATCCCGGCTTTTGTGATCCGGACCGGTAACCGGGAACGCAAGATCAGCACGCGTTCGTCGTCGTTGGATAATTATTTTAATTATCATGATGGTAAAGTGGTTTATGCCAGCTATCGCCCCGACCCGCGCTGGGGCTACCGCAATTACAGCGAACTGATGATACTGGATATAGCCAGCGGCAAGGAGCATCGCATCACCCGGAAAACAAAATATTTTTCGCCTGCCTTTAGTCCCGATGGTAAACGTATCGTGGTGTCGCGGGTGGCTACTTCGGGGGCAAGTGAGCTGCATTTGCTGAACACCGATGGTCAGCTGATCAAAGCATTGCCCAATCCGCAGAAACTATTTTATACCTATCCGCAATTTTATGGCGATGACCAGCTGGTGGTCGCGGTTCGTAATCCCGAAGGTAAAATGACACTGGCGCTGATCGATATTGCCAGCGGCAGCGCTAAATACCTGGTCCCTTTTAGTTATAGACCAATTGGCTTTACCACGGTTAAAAACAACGACGTATACTTTACCCAAACCGAAGATGTAAACGACCGCCTGTTTGTACTGAAACTGAAAGATAATCAATGCTTTGAACTGTTGCCTACCAGTCATGACACAGGTGTAGGCCATTATCAGCCCGCTGTAGCCGATAATAAACTGGCCTGGGTTGGGTTTACCGCTTTTGGCTACCAGATTAACGAGGTAAACAAAAAGGACCTGAAATGGATTGATGCCGGTCCACAGTATGTACGGCATTTGCCAAACATGGGTATCAGCGCGCTGGGACGTGATTCATCGGCCGATATGCTAACCGAAGTGGTGGATAAACCCCTGCCGGTTACGCCATATTCCAAAGGGCATGGCTTGTTCAATTTTCATAGCATCATCCCGAATATCAGCGATCCGAACTACTCTTTTGCCATTACCGGCGAAAACGTGCTGAATACTTTTCAGTCGCAGATATCCTTTGATTATAACCGTAACGAAGGTTATAAACAGTTTGGCTTTGATGCTATTTACGGCGCTTTGTATCCTTATATATCTGCCGGGGTTGATTATACGCTCGATCGCCGTCAGTTTTATAAAGGCAGCTACGTATACTGGAACGAAACATCGGTACATGGCGGCCTCGAAGTGCCGCTTAACTTCAGCGCGGGCAAACACTCCACCTGGCTTACCTTTGGCAGCGACCTGTATTTTAACCAAACGCACTTTCAGCAGGGCAATGTCCAACAGTTTAAAGACCGCAACTATGCCTATCTCAATAATTATATATCCTTCAGCAACCAGGGTTTGGTGGCTAAACAGAATATATACCCCATGCTGGCGCAAAGCATCAGTCTGAATTATAAAGCCGGTGTATCTGGCGGGGCTGCCACCCAATTGCTGGCACAAGGTACTTTCTATTTCCCCGGACTGGCAACCAATCACAGCCTGGTGATCAATGTGGCCCATCAGCAAAAAGGCAAGAATAATGTGATCGGTTTCTCTAATGATTTTCCCTTTAGTAAGGGCTATACTGCCGAAAGTCTGGACGATATGAATAAGGTAGGCCTTAACTATCATTTTCCCTTTGCCTATCCCGATGCCGGTTTTGGGAACATCGTATACCTGCTGCGTTTAAGGGGACAGCTGTTTTTTGATTATACCCGCGCCACTTCCGATAATTTTTTTACAAACGGTGCCGGTTTTAAACAAAACTTCCGCTCGACAGGAGCGGCTGTGTTTTTTGATACCAAATTCTTTAACCAGAACAGCATTTCGTTCGGCATCAGATATAGTAGGTTATTGGACGAGGACTTTTTTGGCGGCACAGGCCGGAATAGGATAGAACTGGTATTGCCAGTGACGTTTTTTTAATTACCCCTCTAAACGGCGAAGCCCTCCCTTATCTCCCCGAAGGGGAGACTTTATCTGCTTGCGCTCGTTTGTAACGAGTGCTTAACATGGGTTTGCGTTTAAAACGCAATGGCGATGCAATCGCCTGACCGCAATAAGCACTCGTTACAAACGAGCGCAAGGTTGAATGATTTAGTGATTGGGTGAATTAGTGATTGAGGAGAAAATGCCCAGGCCTTGTGCGATTCCTTCCCTCGGGAAGGGGAGGAAGGGGTTTCATCAGCTGGCTAAACCCCTCCCTGCCTTTACGCTCGTGCCAGCCGCACCCCTCCCGTGGGGAGGGAACTGGAAAACAAACAGTAAGGGAAGGCGGGATGTTTTGCTTCTCCACACACGTCATTGCGAGGTACGAAGCGATCTCAGCTATTAGCCAACTCTACCAGTTTCCTGACCCGGTCAACGCTGGTGAGGTCGATGCTGTATTCATCGCCGGGTTCGTTGCTCATCAGGATATGGTCGTTTTTGTATTGCATTTTGCTTTGCACGCTGGTGCGGGCTGAGGAATGTACTTCGGTTACGCCGGTAAAATGTACCAGGTCGGCCACGTTGGCTTCGCTAACACCGCTGCCCGGCATAATGCTGATGCGGCCCTTCGCTTTTTGAACCAGATGATTGATCACGGTAGCGCCCTCCATAGCGGTGCTTTTACCACCCGAGGTAAGGATACGCTCGCAACCCATTTCAATAATTTCTTCGAGGGCCTTGTCCTGGTTGGCACACATATCAAACGCCCGGTGAAAGGTAACACCCAGTCCCCATTGGCGGGCCAGCCTTGCCATTTCCAGGCAACGTTCGGTATCAATAGAGCCATCGGGATTCAGCATGCCTATCACCACGCCATCGCAACCAGCCTCGATACAATACCGGATATCGGCCATCATGATCTGATACTCCAGATCGGAATATAAAAAATCGCCACCCCGCGGACGGATGAGTACATACAATTTAATATGCAGTAAGCTGCGGGCCATTAATATTTGCCCATGTGAGGGAGTAGTGCCACCTTCTTTTAAATTTTCGCACAGTTCCACCCGTACGGCGCCGCCCTCCTGGGCTGCCAGTGCGGATGTAACCGAATTAGCGCAAACTTCAAGATTAACGGGTTTAATCATAGTTGGTTAAGATTATCGTTAGTCGTTAGTTGTTTAGTTCATGGATCATAGTTGATGGTTCATAGTTTTTTGAGTTCATAGATCATAGTACTTGGAGTATTCCTGACCGGCTTAAATTTACTATGATCCCATGAACTACGGATAAATTTCCTACCATGAACCATCAACTATGAACCATGAACTATCAAATCAATAAAAGCTCTTTCCCTTAATCAAAAGGTCTTGCTGCTGCGCGTTGCAAACCGCAAAGGAAAAGCCGCTTTGTATGGCGTAAGCACCGTATTCGCCTTTTTTGTTAATGGCCAAAAAGCCTACCTGGATCTGTTTGGCGGTTTCGGGTTTCTTTTTGATGATACGACGAACAGCTTCCTTACAGGCATCCTCGGGCGAATAACCCTGGCGCATCAGTTCCACCACCAAAAAGCTGCCCACGTTACGGATCACTTCTTCGCCCACACCGGTTGATGTGGCGCCGCCTACTTCGTTATCCACATATAAACCGGCACCAATGATGGGGCTGTCGCCAACGCGGCCATGCAGCTTAAAGGCCATGCCGCTGGTGGTACAACCACCGGATATATTGCCTTTGGCATCGATAGCCAGCATGCCGATGGTATCATGGTTATATTTATTACCTGGTTTCTGACCGTTTTCAATATTCATTACCGGGGCATATTTGGCTGTTTTAAGCCATTCTTTCCAGAGCTTTTCAGACTCCGGGGTCAACAGTTTTTCTTTTTTCATGCCCTGTTCTACCGCAAACTGGGTGGCGCCTTCGCCCACGAGCATCACATGCGGGGTTTTTTCCATCACCAAACGGGCTACGGATATAGGGTGGGCTATGTTTTCCATAGCAGCTACCGAGCCGCAGTTACCATTCTCATCCATAATGCAGGAGTCGAGCGTAACGTGACCATCGCGATCGGGTAAACCGGTACGGCCAACCGTATGACTGCTGATATCCTGTTCTTCGGGTATGCGTGCACCGGCCTCAATGGCATCCAGCGCGCGACCACCGGTTGACAGTACCTTCCAGGCACCTTTATTGGCGATGATTCCAAAATCCCAGGTGGATATGACGATGGGTAAAGTGGCGTCGGTGGTTGACGAAATGGCTTTGGCTACAGCAGAGTTGGATAATGCGGCAAGCGAAGCGCCCGCGGCTGATATTTTGATGAACTTACGGCGGTTATACATGCTGCTAATATATAAAAAACAGCAAATAAAATGACCTCACCTAAACGGCAGTAGACTCGCCCCGTCTGCACATCGTTGGACGACCCTCTTCGGCTTTGCCGCAAAGAGTGCGGGGAATAATATTAAATCAAAATCATGTCATTGCGAGCGTAGCGCGGCAATCTCCTCGCGTTTGTACAGGCGAGGAGATTGCTTCGTCGTTCCTCCTCGCAATGACATAAAGGGAAAGAACTTTACTCAAAATCCTGCAAACAGTTAAAACAATGCCAGGCTTTGGTATTGTAAAACGGGAAAACAGTCGAAAGGAAAACGGAAAACTTACCCGGATCTGCCGGACCGATATTGGTTGAAGCGCAAAAAGGACAGATGATCGCATTATTGGTTTCCTCATCAATTTCTATATGGTCCTGCTCGTGCAGATCGCCCTCGGTAGCCAGTATTTCGCGGCTGCGCTCCAGATCGCGTTCAAAAACTTTAAGCTTTATACCGCCAACGGCCTGGTTGTATAATGGGCCAAGGGCATTTAAGCTTTCGTCAGCAATAAAGCAGGGTATGCCGTTATCTTCCAGCTTGGTGCGCATAATGTGTGCCAGCATTACATCGTAATAGGTCTCGAGGGTTATGATCTTATCTTCAGCAGGGTTGGACATAGCGTAATTAGATGTAAGAACCAAGAGTCAAGAATCAAGACAAAGCTAAGGATGCATACTCCCTTTGAAGCGGTCTTGGTTCTTGATTCTTAACTCTTGACTCTTTTTAATGAATTATTCCATCAAAGATAGCTTGTTTTTTGCTTAATTTGATTTATGAACCGCATCGACCGTATTTCGGCAATTTTGATACAGCTACAATCGCGCAGGGTAGTAAAAGCTTCGGATATTGCAGAGCGTTTTAATATCAGTTTGCGTACGGTTTACCGCGATGTAAAAACGCTGGAAGAGGCGGGCATCCCCCTCATGGGTGAGGCCGGTGTGGGTTATTCGATTATGGACGGCTATCGTTTGCCCCCGGTAATGTTTACCCGCGAGGAAGCCACGGCCTTTTTAACCGCCGAAAAGTTTGTGGAGAAGATGACGGATACCAGTACCATGAAGCACCATCAATCGGCGATGTACAAGGTGCGGGCCATCCTCAAAACGGCTGAAAAGGATATACTGGAAAACCTTGACGGGAGCATTGAGGTGTTGAAAAACAGGTACCATAAACCGGCAGCCAATACCGATCACATCCAGACCATACTGGATAGCATAGCGCAAAAAAAGCTTTTAACGCTTGACTATTTTGCAGCCCACAGCCAGGAGGCTACCAAAAGAGATGTAGAACCGGTTGGCATTTTTTACGCGGATAGTTTTTGGCATTTAATTGCCTTTTGTCGTTTACGTAACGATTATCGTGATTTTAGGGTGGACAGGATGCGCAAGGCGGTAATAGCCGATGCTTCTTATAACCATAGCAAGCACCCTACCTTGAAGGCCTATATTGAACAAACCGCCAAAGAGAAACAGCTGGAAACGGTGTTGATCAGGGTAGATAAAGAGATAGCCCGTCATTTAGATTATCAAAAATATTACAGTGGGTTTGTATCCGACAAAGCGGTGGGTAATAAGATCGAAATGACCTTTTTAACCCGCTCTATTGAAGGCTTTGCCCGCTGGTTTATGATGTATGGCGATTGTGCCGAAATTGTGAAACCCCAGGAGCTCATCGATCAGGTTAAAACTATAGCTGCAGCCATCGTTCAAAAAAATAAATAATCCTTCCTTTTTCCCTGCTGACATAGGGTTGTCATTAGCCGGTGTTTACTTTGCTTAACCATTACAAACAGTGTGTTAAAGTCTTTAGTCGAAAGTTTTAAGTTCTGAGTTAAAAAGGAACAAATCAGACTTGTGGCTTCAGTACTTTATACACGTGTTTTTATGGTCGTGTTTTTGTGGCTTGTTACATGAAATCACTAATTCACTAAATCAATAATTCAATAACTGTATTATGAAATACTGGATAACCGTAGCTTCTAAAGATCATATAGCCCGTGGCATAGCCGGCGGCTTTATGCAGGCCAATCATGGTAAACAGGCCGCCTTAAAAAAGGTACATGCCGGTGATTGGGTGCTTTTTTATTCGCCAAAACAAAGTATGAACGGTACTGAACCTTGCAAGGCTTTTACGGCCATTGGACAGGCTGTTGGCGACGAGATCTACCAGCATAAAATGTCTGAGGATTTTATACCCTGGCGCCGCAACGTCCAATTTTACGAAAGTAACGAAGCGCCTATCATTCCCCTGATTGATGAGCTCGATTTTATCATCAACAAAAAATCATGGGGTTACCCTTTCCGCTTTGGTTTCCTGGAGATAGGTGAAAAGGATTTTGAACTGATCAAAAAGCAAATGATAACAGAAGAGCCTCACCCTGCGCTCTCCTTTGGAGTGGATTTAGGCGAGGCAATTATAAACCATAAATAAACCACATTATGAAACCATCATGAGCTAAAGTTCAGCAACCTGAATGAGTAAATAGGCTCATGATAGCTTCATTACCTTTAAAAAACAAATTACTCAAATGAAAAATCAAACATTAAGCATTAATCTAACATTTAAAGCCCCGATAACCAAAGTTTGGCAGGGACTTACTGATCCGGAAATGGTAAAAGCCTACTTTTTTGGTACTAAATTGGAGTCGACATGGAGGGTAGGGGAGCCTATTTCTTTCAGCGGCGAATGGGATGGCAAAGCTTATCACGATCATGGTACCATACTGGAGATCGACCCAGGCAAATATGTAAAGTATAATTACTGGAGCAGCATGGCCGGCACCGAAGATAAGCCCGAAAACTATGCCGATATCACTTACAGCCTGACTGAAAAAGATGGGGTAACCACCCTGGCCATTACCCAGGATAATATCAAAGACGAGGCAGCCAAGGAACATTCTGAGCAAAACTGGCGCGGCGTTTTTGATGGATTGCGAAAAATGATCGAGTAATTTTCTTATTAAATAAATAATTTATATAAACGTTATAAAAAATTGATATAAAATAAATTATGTATCAATATAACAAATAGTGATAACTTCAATTATGGATAAGATAGATGTAATAGGCTTCTTTTTGCTGGGGATCTCCACACGCACCACCAACCAGAATGGACAGGCAGCCCAGGACATTGGCGACCTGTGGTGTCGATTTATGGACGATAATATTTTACTGCAAATTGAAGATAGGGTAAGCGATGAGGTACATTGCGTTTATACCGAATATGAAACAGATCATACAGGGCCTTATACCGCTGTGCTGGGTTGTAAAGTGAATTCGCTGGATAACATTCCGGAAGGATTGGTGAGTTTGGCGGTTGCGCCAGGTACTTATGTAAAATTCACAGCTAAAAGCTGGATGCCTGATCGTGTGGCCGAAACCTGGCAATACATCTGGAACAGTAGTCTTAACCGCAAATACACCGCCGATTTTGATGTGTATGGCTGCAGTGGCTGCAATTCGGATGATGCCCGGGTTGAGATTTATGTAGCGGTGGAGTAGGTTGGCAAAAGATAAACTCATCATGTCATTGCGAGCGAAGCGCGGCAATCTCCTCGCGTTCTCATCGGATAAGAATAGCTACGAGATTGCCGCGCTTCGCTCGCAATGACATAGGTTATATGACGTGCTTTTTATGTGTTTTCCTCTACAGAAAATTCTGTAATTTGAAAATGTAAATTTTATTAATGATTAAAATTCAAACGCTTGCCAGCTTTACCTTCAGTTAAACTTCCATTGGCGTAAGCTATATTACCCGATACCAAAGTATAGGCAATTTGCGAGCGGAAAGTGGTGCCTTCAAAAGGACTCCAGCCGCAATGGTATAAAATATTGCTCTTGTTCACGTTCCAGGGTTTATTCAAATTCACCAGCACCAGGTCGGCCCAGTAGCCTTCGCGGATGAAGCCGCGCTTATCTATCCGGAAAAGGATGGCCACGTTGTGCGCCATTTTTTCGACTATTTGTTCAAGGCTTATCTTGCCGTGATGATACAGTTCTAGCATGGCCGGTAAGGCATGTTGAACCAGCGGACCGCCCGATGGCGCCTGTAGGTAGGGTTGCTCCTTTTCTTCTAAAGTATGCGGGGCATGGTCCGTCGCGATCACATCTATACGGCCATCCAACACAGCCTGTAAAACAGCGTCACGATCCTGGGCGGTTTTTACCGCGGGGTTCCATTTAATGAAGTTTCCTTTGGTTTCATAATCCGCATCGCTGAACCACAGGTGGTGCACGCAGGCCTCTGCAGTAATACGCTTATCCTGCAACGGGATCTTATTCGTAAAAAGATGTGTTTCCAGCGCGGTGGATATGTGCAGGATATGCAACCTGGTATTATGCTTTTTGGCCAGCTCTACCGCCAACGACGACGACAGGTAACAGGCTTCAGCGCTCCTGATCTTGGGGTGCAGCCTCACCGGCAGGTTTTCGCCCAACAACTGTTTGTAATGGTTCAGGTTACTTTTGATGGTGGCCTCATCTTCACAATGCACGGCTATCAGCATGGGCGATTGCGCAAACAGATTATCCAGCGTACGCGGATTATCCACCAGCATATTCCCGGTTGATGAGCCCATGAACACTTTAACACCGCACACATTGGCGGCATCGGTGCGCAGTACTTCGTCAAGATTATCATTTGATGCACCCATGAAAAAGGAGTAGTTAGCCAGCGAGTTGCGCGAGGCTATTTCATATTTATCTTCCAGTAACTGCTGCGTTAAAGTGTTAGGCACGGTGTTAGGCATTTCCATGAACGAAGTAATACCACCGGCCACGGCAGCGCGCGATTCGGAATGAATATTGGCCTTGTGGGTTAAACCCGGCTCGCGAAAGTGCACCTGGTCGTCAATACAACCGGGTAGTAGGTGTAGGCCCTCAGCGTTGATCACCTCATCGGCTGGGGTATCAATGCTTGAATCTATCCGTTCAATAAAACCATCTTTTACCAGGATATCAGTTACATATTGCCGGCCTTCGTTTACTACTGTTGCTGATTTGATGAGGATTGTTGACATATATTGATTTCGGATTTGGGATGTTCGAATTCGGATTAAATTAAGGCAAATATAGGATTTTGGGGTTTGAGACAGTAAACAAGATGTAAGAGACAAAAAGGGAGCTTAATAAAGAACGTCATTGCGAGGAGGAACGACGTAGACAACCGACCGGAGGGAGCTCATTAATACCTTTAAAAACAATTAATGCATTAATAATCCCCGATATGCAGGGCTTCTCTGTATATCGGGGATTGCCACGCTACGCTCGCAATGACGTGTGTGGAGAAGGAATCAAAGCGCCGACGAGGTGGGTCGGCTCGCCAAACCAATTTTAACGCCCGTGTCTCGCCTCTTAACTCTTGATTCTTGACTCTTATCCCCGCCTCTTGATTCTTAATTCTTGACTCTTTCCTCAAAAGCTTATCTTTGCGGCATGGCTGTAACTTTTGAAGAATTTAATTTTAACCGGCAAATATTGAACGCGATAGCTGATGCCGGTTATACCGAAGCTACGCCCATACAGCAAAAGGCCATCCCCCCGATACTGAACGGGCAGGATGTGATGGGTATTGCGCAAACCGGCACCGGTAAAACGGCGGCCTATGTGTTGCCCATCCTGATGAAACTAAAATATGCCCAGGGCGAAAATCCGCGGGCGCTGATCATTTCGCCAACACGCGAACTGGCCATGCAGATCGAGGAGAACGTAAAAACATTTGCCGCCAATACCGATTTGCGTGTGGTGGTACTTTACGGCGGATTGGGTCCCAAAACACAAATTGAGCAGATCAATAAAGGGGTTGATATTATTGTGGCTACACCAGGTCGCTTTATGGATATTTACCTGGCCGGGCATATTGTAACCAAAACCTTACAGGTGCTGGTGTTGGATGAGGCCGACAAAATGATGGACATGGGCTTTATGCCCCAGATAAACCGCATACTGGAAGTGGTGCCGGTAAAAAGGCAAAACCTGCTTTTTTCGGCTACCATGAGCGATAAGATCCATGAGCTGTCGAACAACTTCCTGGAGTACCCCACCATTATTGAGGTAACCCCGCAGGCTACACCGGCGCAAACGGTAAATCAGCATTTGTACCATGTGCCCAATAACAAAACCAAGATCAACCTGCTCAAAAAGCTACTTGACCTGGAAGGCGACATCACCAAGCTCATTATATTCTGCAAAACCCGTATCGCTGCCGAAGATGTGTATAAGTTTTTGCTGCGTAAATATGGCGAAAATGGTGTACGGGTGCTGCATGCCAACAAAGGGCAAAATACCCGCATCAACTCCATCAATTCGTTCAAGAACGATGAAGTGAAGATCCTGGTGGCAACCGATGTGGCATCGCGCGGTATTGATGTAAGTGATGTGAGCCATGTGATCAACTTTGATGTACCGGTAGTGATAGAAGATTATGTACACCGCATTGGGCGTACAGGCAGGGCCCTGCAATCGGGCGAAGCCATTACGTTCTGTGGTCCGGCTGAGGAATATTATCTCAAAAAGATCGAAAAACTGATCAAACAAAGCATACCCGTATCGGCCATTCCTGATGATGTATTTATGGAGGAAACCGGTTACGACGAAAGGCAGGAGCAGAACAAGGAGATCGATCTGCAAAAGCGTAAGGACGATCCCGACTTTAAAGGGGCCTTTCACGAAAAGAAAACCCTTAACCAGCGCAAAAAATTTGATGCCACCCGGGATAAGGCACGTTATGGTAAAGTAGGCAAAAAAAATCCGAACAGTAAATCATCCAGGAAAAAACGGTAATTGGATGGAAGGATTTTTGGATAAAGGAACAAGGACTTTTTACCAACCGGGAATGAAAACTAATAATTCACTAATTCAATAACTAAATTGAAACTTCGTATTACCCCTTTAAATTTCGCTACTACTTTTTTTATTGTGGCGGCGGTTTATATCTGGATCTATGGCGCCCACATAGCGGGTAGGCCACTGGAAACCTGGAGCACTACCATTGGCTGGATATTTTTGCTGTTTGCGGCGGTAGTGTTTTTTCTGGATCTGATATTCCGTAACTTTTTTGCCGAACTTAAAAAGCTATGGATAGTAGAGCTGTGTTTTATAGCCCTGGTAACCGTTATATTTTTATTGGTTAAATAATTACAAAAGCATTATATGCCCCTTGTTTAAAAATTAGGATACTTGCGGCCTCAAAATAATTATTGATAAAAAGAAAATTACTCTAATGAAAACTGCTGAAATAAAGCTGACCATCAGCCTTGATGATAACAATGTACCGGAAAGCATCCTGTGGGAATCGACAGATTCGCAAAACAAAGAGGCCCTGCCTGTAAAGTCAATGATGCTGGCCCTGTGGGATCAAAGCTACAAAAATACGCTGCGCATTGACCTTTGGACAAAAGATATGCCTGTAGATGAAATGAAACGCTTTTTTTACGAAACCCTGCAAACCATGGGCGACAGCTTTTTACGCGCCACCGGCGAAACCAACATTGTAGAAGACCTGCGCGACTATTGCGCCCACTTTGCCGATAAAATGGAAATAAAACAATAAGTTTAACTTTAGTAGTATAGGGTATCAAGTAGCTAGTATCAAGACTTGTTTTGGCTTAGCTTTGAAAAGCTGTCGTGATACTTGATACTAGCTACTTGATACTAAAAAAAACCTCACCTTATGCGTATCAGTTCTATTTTATCATTTTTGGGCTTTGTGCTGCTTTTTGCCGGTACTTACTGTCCTTTGCTGCGGCCGCTTGGCTTATTTAACTGGAATGTTTATCAGCTTAATCAGCCCTACGGTTTGGTATTGGCGCTGGTGGCGGTGGTTGGCGTGGCGGCATCGTTTTTAAACCAACCAAAAATCATAAAGGCAGCTTCCTGGATGGCCCTTGCCCTGGTGATACTGCTGTTATTAGCTTCTATATTCAAAGTGGAAACGGCCTTTAGTTTTATCCCCTTTAAAAAGCTCGATGCCTATTTAACCAGGCATGTACGATTTAAATGGGGCTGGTATGTGCTATTCTCAGGAGTAATATTGGCCATAGCAGGTGCGTTAAGCAGCAAACCTAAAACATACATTAAGACGGCGCCGGCCGCCAAAGATGCTGGGGAATTAGAGTCAAGAAATTAGAGTCAAGAATCGTAATAAATTAGAATTAAGAACCAAGAGTCAAGAATCAAGAAAAGCAATAATCCTGGTCCTGATTTTGATTTAAATTAGAGAAGACGTATTTAAGCAACCGACGTTTTTAATCTTGACTCTTGATTCTTAACTCTTGATTCTAATTTTCTCAATTAACTATTCCTTAAATGTTTATTAGCCTTTTAAATAATTAAAAGGTTTTTTTTAAACATATTTGTATTATAAACAAAAGGTCTGCATGTTAAAGTTTTCTTTCCGCCAGCAAGTTTTAGCCGGCTTTGTGGTATCTATTATTTTGGTTTTAGTAGTCGGGGTATTATCCTACAATAGTATCCATCAGTTTGAGGAGGATAATAAATGGGTTGACCATACTCAGAAAGTTATCCGCACATCAACAAACCTGTTACAGTTGATGATAGATGCCGAAACCGGTATGCGTGGTTATAGCTCCACAGGTAATAAAAAATTCCTCGAACCATATAATGATGCATTGCCCAGGGTAAACAGTGATTTGCAGGAGCTGAAGGGAATGATTGCAGATAACCCAATTCAGGTTAAGCGGGTCGACTCCTTAATTTCATCGGTATCTGCCCAGCTGCGTATTTTAAAAGAAAATATTGAAGCACGTGAAAGCAAGGGGCTTGATTACATGGTGCAAAACCAGATGTTTACCAACGGGAAAGCGAACATGGACGAGATACGCCAGCTCAATACCCACATTAACGATACGGAAAATAGTTTGCTTGCCGCCCGCAAAGATAGTTCGGAAACGGCTTCCACTACAGCTATCTGGGTTATTGTGGGTGGTTCGTTGATATTTCTGATCATTATCCTGATATTATTCTTCTACATACAGCGCACTTTTGATCAGCAGAAAAAAATTGAGGCCGAAATTAAAGTAGCCAATATTGAACTGGGTAAAGTACTGGCCGAAAACGAAGCCAAAAACTGGCTGCTTACCGGAACTGGGCAATTGAACGAAAAAATGCAGGGCCAGCAAAGCGAAAGGGAACTATCCGGCAATATACTTACCGAAGTTTGTACCCACACCAATGCATCTGCAGGCACATTGTACTTGTACAATGAAACGCACCAACGCTTGGAGTTATATGCTTCGTACGCTTTTCATAATCCCGATCTGATCAAGAAAACTGTTCAGCTATCCGAAGGTTGGTTGGGGCAGGTGGCACAAGATCAAAAGGCAGCTGTTGTTAAAGGAAAACTGAATGAGAAGTTCGACCTGGAATCGTCGGTGATCAAAGAAACTTTAACCGAAAACTTTATTGTTCCTTTCTTTTTTGATAAAAAGTTAAAAGGGGTAATGGAAGTAGCATACGTGGGCCAACTGCCTGCACACAGCAATGATTATATACTGGCCGTGGCCAACGATATTGGTATTGCCGTAAATACCGCCCAGGCGCGTACCATTATGCACGACCTGTTTGAGGAAACCCAGCAACAAGCCGAAGAACTGGAAGCACAACAGGAAGAAATGCGCGTTACCAACGAAGAGTTGGTGAACAAAACAGAAATGTTGCAGGCATCGGAAGAAGAACTGCGCGTGCAGCAGGAAGAGCTCCGCACCATTAATGCCGAACTGGAAGAAAAGGCAAGCCTGCTGGAAGAAAAGAACGAAGCTATTGAACAGGCCCGTGCCGCCATCAATCTTAAAGTTGATGAACTGGAAGTAACCGGAAAATACAAATCGGAGTTTTTGGCTAACATGAGCCATGAGCTGCGCACACCGCTCAACAGTATCCTGGTACTGGCCCGTATACTAAAAGATAACAAGCCACTAAACCTGTCTGAAGATCAGGTGAAATATGCCAGTGTAATATTTAATGCCGGTAACGACCTGCTTACGCTGATCAATGATATCCTTGACCTGTCGAAAATTGAGTCGGGCAAACTGGATATGCAAAATGAGGATATTAAAGTATCCGATATTTTGGGCGATATGGAAATGCTTTTTGCAGAGGTGGCCAGTAACAAAAAGATCAATTATACCACCAGTGTTAGTAAAAACCTGCCGCGAATCATATTTACCGATAAGGTACGTGTAGAACAGGTGATCAAAAACCTGCTTTCCAACGCCTTTAAATTTACATCCGAAAACGGTTCTATATCCATCACCGCCCGCCCTGGTGAAAAAGAAGCGACTATCAGTTTCGCCATTAAAGATTCGGGTATCGGTATCCCGGCCGAAAAGCAACGCATCATATTTGAAGCATTTCAACAGGCCGACGGATCAACCAGTCGCAAATATGGCGGTACGGGCTTAGGTCTTTCTATAAGCCGGGAGCTGGCTATGCTGCTTGGCGGCAGCATCAGCCTGAGCAGTGAACAGGGCGTGGGTAGCGAATTTGTGCTGACCATACCATTGAAAGCTATACAGGTAGCGCCTCATGAAGAGGAGATACTACCAACCGCACAAACCTTCAGGGCCGAAAACCCAGTTTTAGCACCGGCCGCCAAACCTGCTATCGACACTAACCGCGAACCATTGGTGGTTATTGTGGAAGATGACAAGAACTTTGCCCACATATTGCAGGATTACGCGCGCGATCATGGCTATAAATCGGTGATGGTTCATGAAGGAACTAACGCTGTTGAAACCGTGAAGGAAAATATGCCCGATGCCGTGATACTGGATATTATGCTACCGGGTAAAGATGGATGGCAGATACTGAAAGAGCTCAAACATAATGAAGCAACTATGCACATACCGGTGCATTTAATGTCGGCGGGTGATGCGGCAGCAAACCGGGTACGCAAAGAAGGCGCTATCAGCTTCCTGAAAAAACCGATCAATACCGAAACGCTGGATAAGCTTTTTGCCGATATCATGCTGCAAAGCGGTACCAAATTTAAACAGATATTATTGGTTGAAGATCATAAGGCCCAGAGCCAGGCATTGAAAGATATGATGCAGGGCCAGGGTATCACGGTTGACCAGGCCTTTGATGGCGAATCGGCCTTTAGGATGCTGCATGAAAACGAATACCAGTGCGTGATACTGGATCTGAACCTGCCCGATATATCAGGGCTCGACCTGCTGGATAAGATCAAGGAGGTGGAACGTTTCGCGTCGCTCCCGGTAATTGTGAACACAGCCATGGAGCTGGACAAAGCATCGGTTAACCGTTTGATGCAGTATGCCAACGCCATGGTGGTAAAAACCAACAAATCTGCCGACAGGTTGATTGATGAAGTGAACTTGTTCCTGAACAAGATCAGCGAATCAAACAGCGCCCAGTATGAGCAGATGCCGGCATTTACCAAAGTAAAACTGCCCTCAAAAGGCAAGGGTGCCCTGAAAGGGAAAAAAGTGCTTATTGTTGATGACGATATGCGTAATATTTTTGCACTAAGTAGCGCCCTGCAAAGTTATGACCTGATTGTGGAGATAGCCAATGATGGCGAAGAGGCCATTGCCAAGCTGGAAGAGGTGCCCAATATTAATATCGTACTGATGGATATCATGATGCCTAAGATGGATGGGTACGAGGCCACCAGGTACATCCGCAAGCAAAACAAATGGGCCAAGTTGCCTGTAATAGCTTTAACCGCGAAAGCGATGAAGGATGACCGGGAAAAGTGCATAGCGGCCGGCGCTAATGATTATATTACAAAACCGGTTGATATGGACAGGCTTATTTCATTGATGCAGTTGTGGTTAGAGAGTTAGTATGAGTGATACGTCTATTGTTATAACATCCACCCAAATAACCGAATTGATTGACCTGGTAAGAAGGGTGCACGGGTTTGATTTTTCTGGTTATACCAAAGCTTCGTTAAAAAGGCGGGTGGTTAGGATAATGCAATTGAAAAAAATGGAGTTTTATGATCTGAAACACACCCTGGTGAATGATCAGCATTTTTTTCAATACTTTTTAGAGGAAATTACGGTGAACGTTACCGAGATGTTTCGTGACCCATCGTTTTATAAAGCGCTCAATTTACAGGTAATGCCTTACCTGTCAACTTACCAGCATGCCAAAATATGGTGTGCCGGCTGTTCCACAGGCGAAGAGGTTTATTCCCTGGCCATATTACTGCGCGAGGCAGGGCTCAGCAAAAAATCATTCATTTACGGTACCGATATCAATACCGAAGTATTGAGGGAAGCCCGTAAGGGGATATACAGTTTACGCAACATAAAAAGCTATGCCGAAAATTATCAGTTTACGGGCTTAACAGGCTCCATATCAGATAATTTTACTATTTTGTATGATGCGGCATCGGTGCATAATGAGTTAAAACAGAACACCTTATTTTCGGTACATAATTTAGTATCTGATGATGTGTTTAACGAGTTTCAACTCATCAGCTGTCGCAATGTGTTTATCTATTTTGAAACGGAACTGCAGGAACGGATATTAGAATTGTTTTATAAAAGCCTGTGCCCGTTGGGTTATTTATGTTTAGGCAGTAAGGAAACCATACGGTCTGATACTTTTAAACGAAAATTCAAGGTGATTAATCACAAGGAAAATATTTATCAAAAAATTGGGACCTGATAAAAATTTACTCGAACGCTGGCGCACTACCGAATTATTGTTACTGGGTGGTTCTGCGGGCTCGTTTAAACTTTTGTTCCAGATGGTAAAGTTGCTTCCGGCCGATCTGGGTAAAACAGTGATCATTGTTATTCACCGCAAGCGGAACTTTTTCAGCGAAATAGCGAAACTTTTTGCCGAGAACAGCCACATGTCACTCCGCGAAATTGAAGATAAAGACGTTCTTGAAAAAAATACTATTTACATAGCGCCGGCCAATTACCATACCCTGATAGAAAAGGGCGGGTATTTTAGTTTGGATGTATCAGAGGCGGTCTGGTATTCAAAGCCATCAATTGATGTAACTTTCGAAAGTGCCGCTGATGTTTATAAAGAGCGCTGCATGGCCATTTTATTATCGGGCGCAAACCAGGATGGCGCCGATGGGATGCTTAAATTAAGAAACAGTGGGGCGGTTACCATAGCCCAGCATCCGGAAGATGCTGAAATGGATGAAATGCCGGGGGCTGCCATTAACAATGGGGGAGCCGGGTATATATTACATACAGATGAGATATTTAAACTTTTACATACACAGTAATTCACTTACATTAGCATCAAATGAGTCCCGTTAATATTCTTATTGTTGATGATAGAGAAGAAAATATTGTTGCGCTCGAAGCATTATTGAAGCGCGATGATATTCGTATATTCTCTACAACATCGCCAAATGAGGCCCTGAAAATTGCCTGGGACACGCATATTGCTATTGCCCTTATTGATGTGCAGATGCCCGAGATGGATGGTTTTGAGCTGGTTGAAATGCTCAAATCAAATCCGCGTACCCGGGATATCATGGTGATATTTGTGACCGCTATATCGAAAGAAGCTAAATACGCGGTAAAAGGCTTGGGCACGGGCGCTATTGATTACTTGTATAAACCCCTTGATCCCTACATAACATCGGCGAAGGTTGATTCATTTGTGCACCTGGCACGCAGCCAGGCCGAGATCAGGTTAAAGAACGAAGAATTACAGAATTTTGCCATCGTTGTAAAAAACTCTGCCGATATTATCTGTTCAGTTGATGCGCAAAACCTCCGCATCAGTAACATTAATCCGGCGGTTGAAACCATTATGAGTTTTAAATCGGTCGAATTGCTTGGCAAAAGTATCATCGATCTGGCGGTTGAAAATCAGAAGACTCTGTTTCGTAAAAAGCTGGGCGAGATCATAAAGGACAACCTGAACTTTGCCGTTTTTGAACTGCAGTTTGAAACTTTTGATAAACGGGTGATATGGGTGGAGTGCCGTGCATCCTATCATAATAAAACCATCTTTTTAAACATCAGCGATATCTCTCCGCAAAAAAGTTACCAGGAGCAGCTGATCAAGTCGAAAGAAAATGCGGAGTACAGCAAAAAGGTAAAAGAAACTTTTTTGGCCAATATGAGCCATGAATTGCGTACACCAGTTAACGGTATTATTGGCATAACCGATCTGCTGTTGCGTACCGAATTAAATGAGCAGCAAAAGAACATGCTTAATTTATTGGAGACTTCATCAAAATCGTTGCTGGGCGTTATCAACGATGTGCTGGACATATCCAAAATAGAAGCGGGCAAGTTTAACATTGTACGTACACCTAATAATATACGCGATCTCATCAAATCAGCTTTCGACCTGCTTAAATTCAGAGCTGATGAAAGCAATATCGAATTTATACTGGAGATAGAGGATAACGTGCCGCCAAACCTCATGGTTGATTCGCTGCGTTTGAACCAGATCCTGATGAAC
This sequence comes from Mucilaginibacter sp. BGA-UO-ETr-C110, assembly GCF_059567985.1. Taxonomy (NCBI): domain Bacteria; kingdom Pseudomonadati; phylum Bacteroidota; class Sphingobacteriia; order Sphingobacteriales; family Sphingobacteriaceae; genus Mucilaginibacter; species Mucilaginibacter sp. BGA-UO-ETr-C110. The sequence continues at coordinate 2,960,137 of NZ_JCAQPB010000002.1, read as the reverse complement.
CTGTTGAGCAATGCTATCAAATTTACCGAAAGAGGGTATGTTAAGCTGAAAGTATCAGTATTGCAAAAGCATAACGATAAGGTTAAACTAAAATATAGCGTGGAAGATTCGGGCATTGGGGTTCCGGCCGACCGGCTAAGCAAAATTTTTGAATCATTTGAACAGGCCGAAGAAGATACCGTAAGTAAATATGGCGGTACCGGGCTCGGGCTAACTATTGTAAAAAAACTGGCCGAGTTAAAAGGCGGGGAGCTTACTGTGAGCAGTCAGTTAGGAAAAGGAAGTACTTTTAATTTTATAAACTGGCATACTATAGCAGCAAAACCCGTTGAAAAAATGAGCAGTAAACCCGATAAGGTCCTAAGCCCTTTTAACAATATCACCGTGTTGGTGGCCGAAGATAACATGGTGAATCAGTTTATGCTGTCGAAAATGCTCAAAGACTGGAATGTAGATGTTGAAATGGTGGATAACGGGCGCAAACTGATCGAAAAACTGAAAGCCAAAAAATACGACCTTGTTTTGATGGACACCCACATGCCCGAAATGAATGGCTATGAAACAGCCCGCACTATCCGGGTCGACTTTGAAGAACCTAAAAGGAGCATACCTATTATATCCCTTTCGGCATCTTCATTTGGGCACGAGCAGGAACAGGCGATTACTTCTGGTATGAATGATGTACTGGCAAAACCATTTCAGCCCTATCAACTACACGAAAAAATGAGCCAATTGCTAAAGACCGTGGTATAAGCGTTAAAAATCGAGCTTGGTTTGACCTATGCCCATCACTTTAGCCTCGTGTTCCAGCAACCATTTCTTGCGCCAAAGACCGCCCGCATAACCGGTAAGGCTACCATCTGAACCGATAACCCGGTGGCAGGGTACTACTATCCACAGATCATTTTTGCCATTTGCCGAAGCTATGGCCCTTATAGCCAGCGGACTATTCATCTGGTTTGATTGCTGGGCATAGCTTATGGTACGCCCATACTTTATTTGCAATAACTCATCCCATACCTGTTGCTGAAAAGGTGTACCCGCTTGTTTCAAGGGCAGGTCAAATTCCTTACGCTCGCCTTTAAAATATTCATCTAACTGATCGATGGCCATTTGCAGCAATGGGGTAGGTGCCGGTGTAATTTCATACTCCTCATCCCGCGCCGATATGGAAGCGATAAAACCATCTTCTTCAATAATACGGGTTATGCCAAGCGGGGTATTACAATAAGCAACGGGCATGAATTTTATTTTTACAGGTTGATAATGGACTGCCGGCGGCAATGTGATTTATTCTTCAAATTTAATGCAAACGACGGAATTGAGCAAATGCATGCGTCAAGACGATCTCATAAAAATCACGTCATTGCGATTGTAGATACGCTTCGTATTCCCTATATGTCATTGCGAGCGTAGCGTGGCAATCTCCTCGCGTTCTCATGGATTAGAATAGCTACGAGATTATTAATGTTGTATTTGTTTTTAACGGTATTAATGAGCTCCCTTTGGTCGGTTGTCTTCGTCGTTCCTCCTCGCAATGACATGAAGAGAAAAAACGCAGCACGCTCCACCCGGCAAAACCATTGAACCAATAAACCTAATGAACAAATGAACCAAATAATTACCTTTGACGCCATGAAACTCGTTAACGAAACCTGGCATCTGTTAAAAAAAGAAATTTTGCTCGAATGGCGATCAAAATATGCTTTTAATGGTGTTTTGTTATACGTGGTATCAACCGTATTTATTTGCTACATCTCCTTTAACCTTACCCCGGGTTTTAGCGGCAGCAATGGTTACAAAGTAGTATGGAATGTGCTGTTCTGGATCATTATGCTGTTTGCTTCGGTTAATGCTATAGCCAAAAGTTTTATGCAGGAGAGCAAGAGCCGATTGCTTTATTATTATTCCATAGCCAGTCCACAGGCCATTATCCTGTCCAAGACCATATACAATGTTATGCTGATGTCTTTACTAAGCATACTCGCCTTATTGGTATATATGGTGTTTTTTACCAATACCCTCGGCGATCCGCTGTTTTACTTTTTAACGGTGCTGCTGGGTAGCCTAAGTTTCTCAACCGTGTTCACCATGATATCGGCCATCGCCTCCAAAGCGGGTAATAATGGTACACTGATGGCTATCCTGAGCTTCCCGGTTATCATACCGGTGATCCTGGTGCTTATCCGCCTGAGTAAAAACGCAATGGATGGGATTGACAGGAGCCTGAGCCTGGGCAACATAGGCGTTTTGTTCGCCATCAACGCCATCGTGATCACCACCGCGCTTTTGCTTTTTCCTTACTTGTGGCGCGATTGAGTGCTTATAGAGTCGAGAGATAAGAATCAGGAATCAAGAGAAAATAGAGCAAACAGGAGAGTGTATTATATTTTCCCGTTTAAAAAGAACTAAAAACCATGTCATTGCGAGGAGGAACGACGAAGCAATCTCATCATGTTCAATTCAAGTAAGCATGATGCGGAAGTACAATGAGGAGATTGCCACGCTGCGCTCGCAATAACATGTTTTTCAAGTATTGGAACAGATGTGAGAGTTGTTATCATATCAACATCCATTGTAACTTTCTTGTATCAATAAATAAATGCCTGCAATTTCATCAAGCGTTCATAAAAAAAGTGTTTTTTAGTACCTTGGAAAAAAATTGTATCCCTTGTTAATGCGGCCTTATTGGATTATCCTTCTTTTTATAGTATCCCCGTTTATAGCAGTAGCTCAAAATACTACTATTACCGGTACGGTTGTTAATGCCAATGGCAAAAATTCGGTAACCAGGGCCAGTGTGTTCTTAAGCAACGCTACCTATGGCACGGTAACATCCGACGATGGCTCATTTACGCTTGGTGGTGTTAAACCCGGCCAGTACGAGTTGGTGGTTACTACCGTTGGCTATGAAGACTATTCGCAAACTATACAGGTGAGCGGCGCCCCGCTGAAACTCAATATTGAACTTGCCCAAAAGGTACTGATGTTGCGCGAAGTAGTAGTGAGCAGCGCGGCCGACTGGAAAAAGAATTATGAACAGTTTAGGCGTGAATTTATTGGCACTACCGAGAATTCCAAACTTTGCCGGGTGGTTAATCCGCATATCCTCAACCTCATTTATCATCGTAACAAGCAGCAGTTGGAAGCCTCTGGCGATGAGTTCCTGGTGGTAGAGAACCACGCGCTGGGATATCGTACCAAATTCCTGCTCAAAAACTTTTTGAGCGATGCTATTGAACATACCATACAATACGCAGGCAAAGCCCTTTTTGAAGAGCTGCCCGGATCGGCAGAGCAAAAAAAGATCTGGAAACAGAAACGTGAGTTGGCTTATTATGGTTCGGCACAGCATTTTTACCGGTCGTTATATAAAGATAAACTGAAAGAAGAAGGCTTTGAAGCGCATGACTTTACACGCATGCTAAACCGGGAGCGCCCGGACGAAGCTCTGATCCTGCAAAAGATCAAAAGATACAGGGATATCGCCCCTAACCGCGACTCGCTGGTCAATTGGTACAGGATCAATAACCTCACCAAATGGAACCGGGAGAATCTGGTTCGCGTTCCTTACCAATCTATCGAAATATTGCGTAAAACACAGGAAAAAGGTATATACGCTGTTGTTTTTCCGCATCTGTTATACGTAGTGTACACCAAAAAAGAAGAAACTACGGAGTTTAGAGATGTTTACCGTCCGCTGGATATGGGCAACTATGAAACCAGCATTGTAAGCCTTACCGGTGTTAGTTATATTTTGTTTGATATGAACGGCATCGTGGTATCAAACCCAAGCCCGCTTTACGAAGGTACCTGGTCCAAAGCCAAGCTGGCCGATCTGCTGCCCGTGGATTACGAGCCGGGGGACTGATCAGATCATTGAGTCATTTACTTTGTTGTCATTTTTAAAGAACGATTAAAAAGCAAGATTTCACTATTCAATGATCTAATGACACAAAGCACAATGACTTAATGACTGTGAAACAAATGACCTAATGATAATCAAATTCACTACATTTGCCCATCAATCAATATGAAGTTTATTTATCAAACATGGTGGAAAGTGATAGCCGTTTTAATGGTGTTATCCACCTTTATAACCGGTTTATTATTTAAGGTGCCCCGCCTGCAGATCATCCACGAAACCATACGTAATTTATATTTCCACGTACCTATGTGGATGGGGATGCTTACAGTGTTTGTGGTATCGGTATATTTCAGCATCAAATACCTGAGCTCGGGTAAAGAAGAGCATGACCTGGCAGCTGTAGAGTGTGTAAACACAGGACTGCTGTTTTACTCGCTTGGCCTGTTAACCGGCATGCTGTGGGCAAAATATACCTGGGGCGAGTTTTGGAGCGGCGACCCTAAACAAAACAGCGCCGCGATAGCCTTTCTGTTGTATTGTGCTTATATCGTGTTACGTAACTCGATAGACGAGGAGCAGAAACGCGCTAAAATATCGGCCATTTACAACATTTTCGCTTTCCCGATCATGATTGTGCTGATATTTATTTTACCCCGGATGACGGACTCCTTGCATCCCGGAAGCGGCGGTAACCCCGCCTTTGGAAAATATGACCTGGATAACGGCATGAAAATAGCCTTTTACCCAGCCCTGTTAGGCTGGAGTTTTATAGCGCTTTGGATAGCTACGCTTCGTTATCGTATCCGTTTAGTTGAGAATAAAAAGAATGACAATTAATAATATGAAAAAATTGATCTTTTCGTTATTGCTGCTGATGAGTTGTACCGCTGTCATGGCGCAACAAGCGCAGCAAGTTGAAATGGCCGACGCCTTACGCAGCTCGGGCAAAATATACGTTGTAATACTTACCATAGTCATTATTTTTGCCGGATTGGCCCTTTATTTGTTCTCGATGGACCGTCGATTAAAAAAAATCGAAAAAGAAAAATAGTTCAAAAAATTTGCCTATCTTGTTTAAACATGGTTTTTGTACCGTTGTTATAAGGTGTATCTGAAACACTAACAATAAAATATTTGCGATATTGATAAAAATTGTACCAAATTTGTGCACTTTTTTAAGAGTTTAATATTTATATAACAATTATGGCTACGAATATTTTAGTCGCTGATCAGGATACCCACTTCTTTGGCGACGTATGTAAAAACTTCGATTACGCAGCGCAGTTTACTAAACACGATGCTGGTTTATTAGACCAGATCAAATCATGTAACAGTGTTTACCGCTTCCGTTTCCCTATCCGCAGGGGTAATGGTTTTGAGGTGATCGACGCTTGGAGAGTTGAGCACTCACACCACCAATCGCCAACCAAAGGCGGTATCCGTTACAGCGAAATGGTGAATGAGGATGAGGTAATGGCACTGGCCGCTTTAATGACCTACAAATGCGCCATTGTAAACGTTCCGTTTGGCGGCGCCAAAGGCGGTATCAAAATAAATCCCAAAAACTACAATGTAAGCGAGCTGGAAAACATCACCCGCCGCTATACTGTTGAATTGATCAAGAAAAACTTTATTGGCCCCAGCATTGACGTACCTGCCCCGGATTATGGATCGGGCGAGCGTGAAATGAGCTGGATCGCTGATACTTATGCTACCATGAACCCAGGTCAGCTGGATGCTATGGGTGCCGTTACCGGTAAACCTATCGCGCTGCATGGTATCGCAGGTCGTCGTGAAGCTACCGGTCGTGGTGTGGCTATTGCCATCCGCGAGTGTGTAAGCGTTGGCGAGGATATGCAGAAACTGGGTTTGTTGCCTGGTTTAGCAGGTAAAAGAGTAATTGTACAGGGACTTGGTAATGTGGGTTACTATTCGGCTAAGTTTTTAGCTGAGTTTGGTGCCATCATTGTAGGTCTTTGCGAATTTGAAGGCGCTATCTACAACGAAGACGGACTGGACATCGAAGCTGTTTTTCAGCACCGTAAAGCAACCGGTTCTATTTTAGGTTATGCCGGCGCCCTGCGCGAGTTTACCAACACCATGGAAGGCCTGGAGCAACCATGCGATATCCTGGTACCTGCCGCGTTGGAAAACCAGATCACTGAATATAACATCCGCAACATACAGGCTAAAATCATCGCCGAAGGTGCAAACGGTCCAACATCACCGGAGGCTGAAGCTATATTTTATGCTAATGGCGGCTTGATCATCCCAGATATGTATGCCAATGCAGGCGGTGTAACCGTATCCTACTTTGAGTGGTTAAAGAACCTGAGCCACGTAGCTTTTGGCCGTATGAACCGCAGGTTTGAAGAAAACTCCAACCTTAACCTGGTAAACATGGTAGAAGGTATCACCGGAACATCATTAACCCCAATGCAGCGTTCAACCATTATCAAAGGCGCGTCTGAACTGGAACTGGTAAATTCCGGACTGGAAGATACCATGATCCGCTCATACCACGAGATCAGGGAGACTTACAAAAATAACCCTAAGATCGATACCCTGCGCAGTGCAGCCATGGTAGGCGCTATCAACAAGATAGCCGTATCGTACCAAAACCTTGGTGTTTGGCCGTAAATACATTTCCTTTGTCATAAGGCAGAGCTTGAAGCGGCGGGTTGAAAAACCTGCCGCTTTTGTTTTATACCCTCCACTATGTCATTGCGATGAGGAACGACGAAGCAATCTCGTAGCTATGCAATCTATCTTCTATATTTTCTTTTACTTATTTTCAAGCTTTGACCTTCTCTCACCAATGGTTTAACTAACTTCTGCGCCGAAGAAACGGGTTGGGGAGAAGTCTTATCATCCTCTTTATAAGCCTCCGGCACCCATTCCAATCTTAGCCTGCATTCGTTACTCATGATTTTTAGCTTTACGTAAATATACCAAATTGGTTTAAAAAATGAGGGACTGTCACCCTGAGCTTGTCGAAGGGCGTGCGCATAGGCCTTACCCACCATGCTTCGACGGAGCTCAGCATGACACCCGCTTTTTTCTTGTCATCCTGAGTGTAGCGAAGGATCTTCTTCGATATGCAGGTAGTCAAATAGATGCTTCAACCGTTCAGCATGACAAATCGTTTTTCTGTCCCTCTTTCCGCCGCAGGCGAAGAGAGGGTGACCAAGCGAAGCGATGGTCGGGTGAGTCAACCCCCGTGTTCCATAAAAATCTTGATTCCTGACTCTTACATCTTGATTCTTTTATCTATCAAGAATAATTCTAAATAGCACATATGGCTTGTAAAAAACTTTATTAGCGCTATGTTTTGTATTTTTGCATACTATTTTATAATATATAAGCCTCGGAATGAAGAAAAGTGCAATTTTTGGTCTTGTAGTTATAGCCATCGCTATAGCGGTTATCATTAGTGTTTACTCCAACTCCAGTACTTATGGTTCTTTTAGCGACGCGCAAAAAACTACCAGCGAACTGCATATTGTAGGGCACCTGAACACAACAAAAAAGTTGTATTATGATGCCACTAAGGATGCCAATTACTTTTCATTTTACATGAAAGATAATAAAGGCGAGGAGCGTAAGGTGGTTTTTACAGGTACCAAACCCGAAGACTTTGAGCGCAGCGAGCAGCTGGTATTAACCGGCACCATGGTTGGCCAGGAGTTTCACGCCTCCAAGATCCTGATGAAATGCCCTTCCAAATACACTCAGGACAAGTTAGAAATTACAGAAGTAAAGGCCACGCAGGCCAGTATATAATTGGTATCAAGTAGTTAGTATCAAGTATCAAGATTTTTTTACCGGTTTTAAATACCGCATTTAAGAAGTCGTGATACTTGATACTAACTACTTGATACTAATCACTTGAATCTAATTATGGATATAGTTTTTAAAGGTGAACACCTTTTACCCGGCCAGATAGGTCAGTTTTTTATCGTTCTTTCTTTTGGCGCGGCTCTTTTATCGTTTATCAGCTATTATTTTGCCACTACCGAGGATGCAGGCAAAAATGACAGCTCATGGCAGCGTCTGGGCCGAATCGGTTTTTATATCAATTCTATTTCTATACTGGGCATGGGCGTATGCCTGTTCTATGTTATTTATAACCACTATTTCGAGTATCATTATGCCTGGGCTTATACATCACGCTCGCTACCGGTTTACTACATTGTATCGGGTTTTTGGAACGGACAGGAGGGGGGCTTCCTGCTGTGGACCTTCTGGCAGGCGGTTTTAGGTAATATCCTGATCTGGCGCGCCAAATCATGGGAACGCCCCGTGATGACGGTGATTGCCTTTTCACAGATAGTTTTAGCCACTATGGTACTGGGTGTGGAGATATTAGGTACCCGCATCGGCAGCTCACCATTCCTGCTGTTACGTAAAGCGCTCGAAGCGCCTATCTTCCAAAGCCCCGATTATCTTTCCTTTATAAAAGACGGACAGGGCATGAACCCGTCCTTGCAAAACTATTGGATGATCATTCACCCGCCAACACTGTTCCTGGGTTTTGCATCTATGGTTGTACCTTTTGCTTACGCGGTAGCCGGTCTTTGGCAAAAACGTTATAAAGAGTGGGTTGCACCCGCTATACCATATACCCTGTTTGCCTGTATGATATTGGGTACGGGTGTTATCATGGGCTCGTTCTGGGCATATGAGTCGCTGAATTTTGACGGTTTCTGGGCCTGGGACCCGGTAGAGAATGCTTCTATCTTCCCTTGGATCACCATGGTGGCAGCCTTGCACGTACTTATCGTATTTAAAAATACAGGGCACTCTTACTTTACCGCTACCTTTTTGGTATTGATCAGCTTTGTGCTGGTATGGTACTCCTCGTTCCTGTCGCGCAGCGGTATTTTAGGCGATACTTCGGTACACTCCTTTACTGATAATGGCATGTTCTGGCAACTGGTTATCGGGGTGTTGATATTCCTGGTGCTATCGGTCGTATTACTGGTGGCCCGGTGGAAACAACTGCCCATCACCAAAAAAGACGAAGACACCTACTCGCGTGAGTTCTGGATGTTTGTGGGCTCGGTGTTTTTGGGCCTGTCATGCTTCCATTTGCTGGTGGTAACCTCTGTACCGGTATGGAACGCCATGTTCGGTACTAAAATAGCGCCACCATCTGATATCATTAAACATTACAACGTTATCCAGTCGTCATTTGCTTTTGTAGTAACCATACTCACTGGTTTTACCCAATTTTTAAAATACAAGAAAACTGATGTTACCCGCTTTTTTATCACCACGGGCCTGTATCTGCTTTTCGCGGCATTAATAACCGCGTTGGTAGTGTATGCCACCGGCGTTTACAAATTAAACGCGGTGTTTATCCTGGTGATGTGGGGGGCGGTATATTCAGTAGTAGCGAATGCGAAAATACTGGCCGACGCCTTAAAAGGTAAATTCAAACTGGCCGGATCGGCCGTAGCACATATTGGTTTTGGCTTGCTGTTGGTAGGCGCGCTAATTGCCGCGGGTACCACCAATGTGATATCTATCAACAATACCGGCGAAGGCTTTTCGCCTGAGTTTGCCAAGGAGCAAAATCCACGCGAAAACATTATAGTTTACCGTAATCAGCCGGTAAAAATGGGCGACTTCCTGGTAACCTATACCGGCGACTCGATCTCGGCTCCTAATCATTTCTTTAAAGTTGATTATAAGGAGGTTGATGCCAATGGCAAAGTAACCAATGAGTTTGTGCTGAAACCAAAAGTTCAGGTGAACAAAGGTCAGCTGGCTTCATCGCCCGATACCAAGCATTACCTGTTCCATGACATGTACACACACATCACCATGTCAAATGCTATCAGTGCAACCGAAGGCGGTGCCGAAAGTGCTCATGACGAGGCCGATGATGATAAGAACTACGATACGCCGGTAAGTCACACAGTAGCCCCGGGCGATACCATCAAATATCGCGACGGCTATATTTTAGTAAAAGGATTGAACAAAGAAGCCAAAGTACAAAACATCCCGCTGAGCGACAGCGATGTGGCTATCGGCGCCAACCTGGAAGTAGTATCGCACGGTAACCATTACAATGTGGTGCCAGTGTATATGATCAAAAACGGCAACGTGTTTGATTTTGCCCGCAAGGTTGATGATGCCGGCTTGAAATTGCGTTTCAGCAAGGTGATACCCGAAAATAAGAAGGTAGAGATCATGGTGTACCAACAACCCGAAAGCAAAAAGAAATTTATTGTGATGAAGGCCATCCAGTTCCCATACATCAACTTCTTCTGGGCGGGTACTATCATTATGGTGATCGGTTTCTTTATGTCGATACTGCGCAGGAAAAAAGAATTGAAAGTAGTTTAAGGCCTCACCCACCCCTCTCTAAAGGAGAGGGCTTTTGAAAGCTTCATGTTGGTCTCTACTTGCGCTCGTTTGCAACGAGTGCTTATTGTGGAGCGGCGATTGCATCGCCCTTGCGTTTTAAACGCAAACTCATGTTAAGCACTCGTTGCAAACGAGCGCAAGATTGATAGCAAGTTAACACTGGGCGTATAAACCCCTCCCTGCCACAACACAATTCAGTCGCATCCCTCCCGCGAGGAGGGAACTAAAAAATATGCAAAACCAAGGCCTGCGCGATTCCTTCCCTCGGGAAGGGGTTTCGTCACCGCGTAATAAAAGGCTGTCATGCTGAGCCTCGTCGAAGCATGGTGTGTAAGGCCTCTGCGCTCAACCCTTCGACGGAGCTCAGGGTGACACCCTTCATTCTTCATTAAGGAAATATAAAATCTTCGTAAGTTTGCCCGCAAGCATGGATACTTATTTAGCTCCGTATAGTCAAAATATCCTCAATGACGGATTTACCATTATTGATGCCATTTATTCATCAGCAGAAGTAGAAGCCATCCTCGCCATCATCGAAGCTGTCGACCCATCAAATCCGGCTTTTCGTAAAACGGAAGATCTTTTTGCTATCAGGCAATTTTTAAAGGAAATACGACCGACAGTCCCTTTAATTTTTAACAGCAATTTAAAAGCGCTGATCAATAACTTATTTGGCGATGGGTATTTCGCCGTGAAATCTATCTATTTCGACAAGCCCGAGCTTTCCAACTGGTTTGTAGCCTGGCACCAGGATCTTACCGTTGTGGTTGATCAGAAAAGGGATATCCCAGGCTACGGTCCTTGGACGGTTAAACATAACCAGTTTGGCGTACAGCCGCCATTGGATATATTACAGGATAATTTTACCATCCGTATCCACCTGGACGATGCCGGCGCGGATAATGGCGCGCTCAAGGTAATCCCAGGATCGCACCTGAAAGCGGTTTATCGCCCTGAAACCATCAACTGGCAGGTAGAAACAGAAAGGCTTTGCCCGGTTGCTGCAGGCGGGGTAATGATCATGCGCCCCTTGCTGCTGCATGCTTCCAACCGAACTACTAATAATCAAAAAAGAAGGGTGGTGCACATTGAATTTAGTCGCGCTGTATTACCAGAGGGGATTGATTGGGCGGAAAGAATGAGTGTTGTATAGATTGATGTTTTTTCAATATATCGTTGCGAGTGATAGCGTGGCAATCTCGTTGTAATACAGAGCGGTTCTATATATCGTAGACCCGCTCTTGGCCGCGGGGAGGCCAGTTACTTTTCCTTGATGAAAAGTAACCAAAAATCAAGTCACCAGAAATGCTTCTTTGCCACACAAAGCCTTTGCCCTGCAAATCAGCCAGAACCACGGCTGCTAAACCTTACCCCAACTTTGTTCGCTCAATTCCATACTTCGGCAAGGTTTGCTAATGCCTCAGCAACCGCACTGCCCACCATGTTCTGCCCGCTTTCGCCCGAAGCTTATCTGCTGACGGGGAGCTGGATGAAACAGTAATAGAAAAGCTACGGCCCTGCGCGATTCCTTCCCTCGGGAAGGGGAGGAAGGGGTTTCTGCATCATGAAAATAAAGCTGCTATATTATTCGTCCCGCCGTTTGGCAGTCCCATGTTTTATTCCTGCGTCAACAAAACATTTTCTGAGCATATCGAATTTTTGCGTACAATAATCACCAACATCTAATTTTCCATATTTTGATTCGTACTTCTTACACTCAAAACATATTTCTAAATAATCTATTACTTTGCCGTCTTTGCTGAGAAATACAAACGCATTGCGGGGGCTATAACAAGCACGCCCTAAAGATCCGGTATTAGGTAGAATTTTCTTGTAAGCTGTATTGTAAATAATATTGGTAAGATGATTGATCTGATCCTGATTTAATGTTTTAATCTCGTATAAGGTAGAGGTATCTAAACGATTATTAATGATGGTTAATCCTTTAAGTAACTGTTTTTCCTTATGTGATCGGGTATCTGGTTTGGGCTCACCAATAACGATAGGAGTATTTGGTTCGCCATCCCCATTAAATGATATGGCCAATATTTTTACTGCTTTTGAAAAAGGGTACTTTTTTAAGCGTTGTGCAATAGTATATTGATCGGTAAAAACACAGTCGTCATACCAGGGTTTATAACCTTTAACGGATTTACGGCTATAGGTATCATGATATAAATGGAATTGCTGCTTTTTAATGTGTTTTGCTTTATGGAGCTTAAGTGTATCCGCAGCAAAAGCAAAACACTTGCTACCCGACCAGCAATTGAGCGCGATCATCAAAAGCAAACAGAATAGTAGCTTAGGTTTCATCACCTTAATATTACAACTATTTTTTGAAACCCGGATGTTCCAGATCAGCCCAAATTTTCGTAAATTTGTATATACAAACGGCCCGGTTCTCTTTTATTCAGAGAGCCGGGCCGTTTGGTTAACCGGAAAAAGGGAGCAAAAAACGATCGTTTGATATATAGTCAATTGAATCTCAAAATGTTAAGACTTTTTAAACCTTTCAGAACCCATCAAAAATTTGTTAAAAAGTGTTAAAATCGATGTTTTTGAATGAATCTTGAGTAGTTTTTGACTCGTTTTGTCCCTGTTTTGAGCAGAAAAGTGTTAAAACTAAAGCTTTAAAAAGTTTTACCGGTGATTTTACCCCTGTTTTAAGAATGATAATATTTTGTTGTTCACGGTATCGGGTTTTTCAACAGATGGCAAGTGGGCTGCCCCGGCAACCGGGAAAAAATCAACCTTGAGCACACTGCGAATCGAATCGCTGTAACGGATGGGTACAGTGCCGTCCTTTTCGCCCCAGATCAGTAATACGGGTTTATTGGCATTGTTGAGGCATATGTTGCTTTCCCGGCCGTGCTGGTCGTAATCATACATGGTTGATACCAGCGCATGCCTGAAGCCTTTATATTCCATCTGCGGCAGGTAGCGTTTTACCCATCCGGGGTGTTCTTTGGGGTATAGGAAATCATTCAGTTGGTCCTTAGCCCGTTTGTTGGAATTCACGGCTTCGTTATACAGGGTAAAATGACGGGGAGCGCTGGGCTTAAGACTTTCATAAGCAGGGTCTATCAAGATCACTTTATTGATGATGTTCGGGTGTTCACAGGCAAAATTGGTTACCATTTCGCCACCAAATGATATGCCGGCCAGGTTTACATGGCCTTGTAGTTTCAGGGCGCTTATCAGGTCCAGCAATTGGGTGTTATACAGGGCCTTGTCATATATGGTGGAAGGCCTGTCAGAATAGCCCCGGCCATACATATCATAACGCAGTACCCTGTAGCCATTCTTCACCAGGAACTCATAGGTGCCGTCCCAGATATAATACGGAACGCTAAAACCATGAACTAATATCACTACTTCACCATTTTCTGGTCCTTCGAGCTGATAATGTGTGATGCCCTTGCTTAATTTAATAAATTTGCCGTCGATGTTTTTGCGATCAGCGGCGGTTAAAACCGTTTTTTCCTTATTGTTATATTCGTAAAAACCATATAATATCAAGGCAGAGGCTCCTGCCAGAAATACGATAATGATTATACTTACCTTAAGTATTTTCATAGGGGAATAGATAGATATAGATGATGATCGCTAAAATACAGAAATATTTAAATTACAATAGTTTACAGAATATTAAATTGCAAAAATAGTATGCGTATAACCTTAATCGGATCGGGCAACGTAGCCACACACCTGGCTGCCGCACTAAAAAATGCGGGCCATCGCATCATACAGGTTTATAGCCGTGATGCCCAGCATGCCGCCATGCTGGCCTATCACGTGGGGGCAGAGGCTATTGATAACCTGTCTGTTATAAGTCCGGACACCGATATGTTTATCATTTCTGTTAAGGACGATGCCATTATAGAAATGGTAAAGGCGCTGGCCGGGTATCAAAAACTCATTGTACACACATCCGGCTCAACCAATTTAAATGATATGCTGGTTTTTACAGATAATGCGGGGGTGTTATATCCGCTGCAAACCTTTAGCAAAATCAAAGAGGTTGATTTTTGGACCGTACCATTATGCATTGAAGCAGCTAATGACCATATCAAAAGCAATCTGGAACAACTGGCCGCTACTATCAGTAATAATATCTACCATGTTAACTCTGCCGATCGTAAAATATTGCATCTGGCCGCAGTATTTGCCTGTAATTTCCCTAATTACCTGTATACTGTGGCGCAACAGCTGCTGGCCGGGCATCAAATGAACTTTGATATGTTGAAGCCCCTGATACTGGAAACGGCCCAGAAAGTGCAGACACAGCTACCCGCAAGCGTGCAAACCGGACCCGCTGTACGAAATGATGTTGTTACAATGGATGCTCACCTGCAAATGCTTAAGGCTGAGCCATATTTACAGGAGATCTATACCTTATTAAGTCAGGGTATTATCAAAAACAATAATGGAGGGCATGGGGACAAGTAATTTTGTTACTTTTGCCTAAATGAACGTTTTTAAAGTAAAGATAAATTTCGAGGAAAAAGGGCACGAACCAATTGAACTGCCTATTGCCGAAGGAGAATCTGTATTGGATGTTTGCCTGGAGAACGGCATAGAGCTACAGCATAATTGCGGCGGTGTTTGCGGATGCAGTACCTGCCACGTTTACGTAAATAAAGGGATGGATAACATTCAGGAGATATCTGATAAAGAGGAAGATTTTATTGACAGGGCTGTAAATCCGCGTATCAACTCGCGCCTGGGTTGCCAGTGTGTAATAGTTGACGGTGATATAGAAGTAACCCTGCCAGATCAGTCACAATTCCTGGGGCACTAAAGAGAGGGTTTTACGTTTGACGTTATACGTTTTACGTAGAAGGACCGGATGAAGATATAAGGTTTTACGTTTAACGTTATACGTTTTACGTAAGAAAGATCAAATAGAAAAACAGAACGTATAACGTACAACATATTACGTATAACGTAAATAAGTACAACCAAAAATGAGCGAAAATAAATTTGCCTTACCCATTCACTGGAATGATTACGAAGACATCGCTATTGAACTTTATGAAAAGTTTGGTGATGATTTTGACGAATCAAAAATATACCGCATCCGTTTTACCGAATTGCTGGAATGGGTTTTATCATTACCCAACTTTGCCGGTACAAAAGTCGAATCAAACGAAGGGCACCTGGAGCAGATTCAATCGGCCTGGGTTTATGAATGGCGCGATAATCAATAGTGTTGCAGTTGGCAGTAGGCGGTTTTTAGTTAGCAGTAAAACTTACTTACTCAATAATTCACTAACTCACTAATTCAATAATTAATTACGGGTGGAATCATTTCTACAAAAATTAAAAGATATTACCACGTTTATTTTTGATGTGGATGGCGTGCTTACGGATGGTTCTGTTTTTGTGACAGACAGCGGAGAGCAAAGCCGGGCCTTTAATATCAAAGATGGGTATGCCCTGCAACTGGCCGTTAAATGCGGATACAATGTATGCGCCATATCGGGCAGCCGGTCAAAAAGTGCTATATACCGTTTGAACAGCCTGGGTATACAGGATGTTTACATGGGTACGCATACCAAATCACAACGCTTTAAAATATACCTCGAAGAAAAAGCAATCATTGCTACCAATGTTTTATACATGGGTGATGATATCCCCGATCTGGAGGTGATGAAACTGGCCGGTTTGCCGGTTTGCCCTGCTGATGCGGTTGAAGAAATAAAAGCCGTAAGCACTTATGTATCGCCATATGGCGGTGGTAAAGGCTGCGCCCGTGATATTATCGAAAAAGTGCTTAAAGTTCAGGACAAGTGGATGAGCGAACAGGCTTATAGCTGGTAGGGGGGGGCAATGGTCGATAGACCATAGTCCATAGCACTCACAAATATTCATGGTCTATTGTCTATGGTCCATGGACTAAAGATAAACATAAGCAAATGCACAATATACCCAAGATCATTCTGGCATCAAAATCACCGCGCAGGCAGGATCTGCTCAAATTCATGGACATGGAGTTTGAGGTTGTTTTAAAGGACGTAGACGAATCATACCCAGAAGGTTTAACACCACAGGAGATAGCGGTTTACATCGCCCGTAAAAAAGCCGAAGCGTTTGATGGTACTATAACCAATGAGGTTGTGTTGACTGCTGACACTATTGTTAGTATAGATGGCCTCATATTAGGTAAGCCCGAAACACCGGAACATGCCGTTGAAATGCTCAAAACATTATCGGGCAAAGTGCACCAGGTTATTACCGGGGTTTGTTTGCTGTATAAGGGGCGTTATAATAACTTCTTTGATGTATCCGAAGTGTTTTTTCGTAAACTAAGCAACCAGGAGATCGAGAGTTATGTGGCTGAATATAACCCGCTTGATAAAGCAGGCTCATACGGTATTCAGGAACGTATTGGTTTAATAGGTATTGAGCGCATTAACGGCTCTTATACCAACGTTGTAGGCCTGCCTACAGAAAAGTTATATGCTCAGTTAGTCAATTTAAATAAATAATTATTTAAATTAAACCTTTGTTTACTCAATAGTCTAATGAATAAATATAAGGGAGTGAATTAACTATGAAAAGAACTATGTACACAGGGCTGGCAATATTGCTGGTTTCGGCCCTGTCTGCTTGCAGCAGTTACAATTACTACACAGCAGCCCGCAACAAAACCGATCTTTCATCTTACCGTACATTTGCCTGGGTAGCGCCCGAAACAAGCAACAAGGCCGGTGGTGTAATCAAAAAAGAGATCGCTGATGAAAGGGTGAAAGATGCCACTATCGCGGCATTACAAACTAAAGGCCTAAGATTACAGCAAAACAATCCCGATCTGTTGGTGAGTTATTCTACCATAACAGGCAGAGGTGTTAAAACTGAGTTTTATCCGGCTTACTATGGCGGCTTCGGTTGGGGCGGCTGGGGTGGCTGGGGCTGGGGTTGGGGCTGGAGATCCCGCGGATTTTATGGCTACTACGGTGGCTGGGGCGGCTGGGGTTACCCGTATGGGTACGGCGGCGGCACTTATGCCCGTGTTCCTTACAAAGAAGGTACCCTTATCATTGATCTGATTGACCGTAATACCGGTCGTATAGTGTGGAGAGGCTTTGGTGTTGGCGAATTGCATAACCCTCAGCGGACACTTGATGAGCTACCTAAAGTAGTTGATGGTGTGTTGAAACAATTAGAGCTAAACCGGATCAGCCCATCGCAAATGCAACGAGGCTAAGCCAAAACCTTTATTTCATTCCTGCAAAAAAATATAATGAAGATCCCTTTAGGTGTTAAGCCTGAAGGGATTTTTTTTGGCGGTATAGATGGGCAACAGCAAAAATAACGGCCATCACTACCAATACAATTACCCAGGTATCCAGGGGACAACCGTCTGGTCCACCGTCATTCCCATCACAAAGACCACCGCCCGGGTTTGATTGGGCAAAACTGTTGGAGGTGATCAATAAAAGACATATCCCTGGTAAAAATTTATAAATAGTTTTTACAAAGGCTGATAATTTCATGGTGATGTTATTGTTTATAAAACTTAGCGCTGCCAATCCTTTTTCCGGTAGACTCGTCAACTGCTTCTATTACGTAAAGTCCGCTCAACAGGTTACCAATATTTTGCTGTAGATAATTGGTATTACTTACTGTTATGGTTTTTACAAGACCTCCGGAAGCGGTTGCAATACTCACTTTAATGGAATTGCTATAAGTTTTACCAAAGTTAATATTTATACTCTGTGAAGCAGTGCTGGGGTAAACAATAAATGTTAAAGGATTTGTGTTGAGGTAATTAAAGGCTAAACTTTTTGAAACATCTACACGATCTGTTACTAATTGTTGTTTTAAACGATAAAATACTTGTCCGCTGCCAGGCGTCATATCGGTATAACTATAGATACCAGCACCGGTCGACCGTAAGCTATCGATAGCTGCAAAGGAATTGCCACCATTAGTGCTTTTTTCAACAACGAAGGTGGTTGAATTGCTTTCATTATCAGTTTGCCAGGTGAGTTTTATCCCGCTTGCTTGTTTAGCGCCATTAAAGTCGCGTAATTTATATTCGTGCCCGGGGGCTATGCCAATACTTAAGTAAAATCGGTCGCGCGCATAACTGGCCGGTGCGGTGGTTACGTTGAAAGTATATTCGGTATTATGTATCACATCCAAAGAATCATTGGTGAATTTATCCTTTAAAAAGATGGTATAACGTTCGTCAATATTTTGTTTAATGGGTGCGGTAAGCTTAAATGTGCCATAATTGGTATAGGCGATAAAAAGATTTACCCGCTTCAGTTTTTCCAGATCGGTAGTATAATTGGCAAAACATCCTATCGAATCGGCAGTCTGCGAAAAAAAGAAGTTTCCTTGTCCGGATGATGCTAAATAAGGGGCATCCTCACCGGGAACAAATTTAGTTTGAGCGGTTTTATCAAAATAGATATCGGTAGAGCTAAAAGTGCTGGAATCCTGCATCATATCCAGCCTTAACCATGGTGTTGTACTGGTATTGACTGTTGTTGCTTCCGTGCTTAATGAAGCTGTTGCCTGTTTACTATCCTGCCCCCCGTTAACAGCCAGGGTTTTTACAACTGCAGGACCTCCTTTTTTTACATTGAAAATAGGAGGAGTGGTGCCGGTATAAGTTGCATAGGATACCTTCATGCTTTCGTCAAAGGTGATCTTTGTACTGGCAGCAGGTGCAACTACAAAAAAGCCTTGTCCCGACAATACATATTGACTACCCCCGGTTCCTATAACAGGTGAGTTAAGGGTGGTTGTATTACATACTACGAACCGGGTAGACGAGCTATTTGGGCCGGTTGATGCGTTTTTAATGAGTAAATAGAAAAACTTAGTCGTGTTACCTGCGCCAACTTTAACCAGATCAATAACAGAGGCGTAAGGGTTACCTACCAGGTTAAATCCCTTTTTGGTAGCGACAGTGCTACTGAACGATAAAGTGGTTGGGTAGGTTGTACCCGTCAAGGGATAGGTTGATGCATCCGTTAAGGTGGTAGCAGGTAAATTGATGATATTAGGCGTCATAGGGGAGTTGGTGGCGGTTGTGCCTTTAATAACCGATCCAAAAAATGTTAAAGTACCATCATCGGCAGCAGGGAAGGGTTTTACAAAAGGTGCTGAGTTTAACAAAGCCCGGCTTCCCCTGTAATAAAGTAATATGCCGTTACCTATAGGTATAGATACACTGGTATTCGTAAGCCCTTTATACTCATTGCCTGCCACTTGGTTTTGGTTGGTAGACCCCGGGGCGTTTTCATTGTAAACAAAAACCGACGGACTATTATTGGTAGCCGGGGCGCTGTCAAAACCATTAGTAGAGCCATTTAATCCGGTAACGATAGTACTGGTACCTGCCGCGCCCGGTAATATGATCGGTTTCAGGCTATAACTGTTGGAGACACTGCTTATGGTCGTATTGGTCGTATCGGCAACCGGCGATGAAATAAGCATATACCTGCGTGCCCCGCCCGTTATAAAACGCTGTACGTCAATTTTACCCGCAATGGCCCCGGCGGTAAGGTTACCGATACTGGCATCTCCGGTTGAATTAGACAGCAGGGTCAAGGCCGATGTATAGGTGGAAGGCGTATTCTCAACCGTCAGTATCCCCGATCCGTTCACATTGATGGTGTAGGTAGGGTTCACAAAAAAATGACTATTTAATTTCATCCGTTTGCTGGTTGCTCCGGTTGTGCCGTTAGTAAAAGTTACATTATTGAATTTTGTACCTGCTGTAGTGTTGTCAATTAAAGTTTGGGTGGCTGTACCGTCAAAGGTGATAAGCGCTGTAGTATTGGGTGTAAATACGCCTGAATTAGTATAATCTTTAGCAATGGTTAAGTTACCCGTACCCATACTCATGGTCCCGGCATTGCTTAGTGAGCCATTGATATCAATAGTACCCGCGCCTCCTGTAACGGTTACGCCGGTATTGTTTGTCCATTTGGCACCGGTAGCGCCGTTTACAACGCCAATGATGGTAGTAGTGTTAACCGTATTAAAGGTAGTGTTGCTGGCCGTGGTTAATGTAGAATCAATAGTTAAGTAAGCCGGGTTGCTGCCACCTGCACCACCCACAACTGCGGTGCCTGTACCCTGTATTACCAGGTTATCATAAGTAGGGCTGGTAGCAGGCGCGCCAATAGGGTTGCCACCACCCGAGCCAAAGCCTGGATAAGCAGAGGTATAAATCAGTGGATTAGCTCCCTGATAAATAATAGTTGCTTTACCACCATGGTCACCATAAAAATTACAAGAAGCATAAGGGGTGGGCATAGTGCCTATAGCGATAGTGCTCTTCAGAATAAGTGTTGGATTGGTAACTGTATTGGTTGATTTATAAGATGTAAGGGCGTTAACGGTAAAATAACCGGAGTTTGATGAAACAACCCCACGGTTTGTAAACGTTATTTGCCCCGTTAGTGTCATCGTGCCACCCTCAAGCCGTATGCCACTACCGTTTTGTACCTTCGCGTTCAGGTTTATATTGATATTGGTATTGATATTAAAGTTTGTTATTTCTGATATTAAAAAGGATTGACTGCTTACAGTTCCGGATGTATTACCAAATTGCAGGTTATTACAGGTTAAAGTGCCGGTTCCTCTTATGTCATTAAAAATACTGCTGCCGACTACGCTGTTTGAGTTGTAATTTTGGGTAATATCGCCTGATACGGTAAGCGTTGCCCCGTTAATAGTTAAAATGGTTCCGGTTATTGTTGTGCCTGTTAATACATAAAGCGGAACATATTGATTACTGCCGAAGGTAATAGATGATACGGTTGCACTGGTAGCCAGAACAGGTTGATTAAGATAGGTTCCTAAAGCAACACCAAATCGTACCACATCAGTAATGCGACCGCTCTCACCGGGATAGTTTACTGTTGATAAATTTTCACCGCTGTTGGCTGTAATGGTCCAGTTGGTTTTCACTGTCCAGTCCGAAGATGTACTGCCATCCCAGTCAAAAGTTATATTGGCAAGTGCGCGATTTTGTATAAATATCAGAAAAATAACGGAGAGGAGAGTTTGGGGCAAACGTGTTTGAAAATTTAGGAGTGGCAATGTTTTGTGTATTAAAGCTTACAATTATGGGGCTTTATACGGGTTTATTTTCGTTTAAGTTTCATTTTTACACCCTAAAGACATGTTAATCAGTGAATAAAATGAACAAAACGTATCTTTTTTAGTGAAAAAATTTAACATATGGGAGTTTGCTTCGTTATTCCGGAGATTAACTGATAACAGAGGATTTGAATATTTTGATGACCGGAATTTATGGGGATAAGATATTATTGCTTAAAGAATTTAGCGCTCCCGATGCGTTTACCTGTGGCAACATCAATAGCCTCTACAATATAAAGCCCTTTGGTAAGGTTGCCCACATTTTCCTGTACAGAATCGGTATCAGCAGTGGTTAGGGTTTTTACCAGGCCGCCGGTCGCGCTTATAATATTGACTTTGATATTATTACTGTAAGTTTTGCCTAGTTTAATATGGATGTCACCAGCTGTGCTGGAGGGGTATACCATGAATTTTAAAATATTCAGATCACCATTGTAATCAAATACGAGCGTTTTTGACATCTGGGTATCACCGGTTACCAGGCTTTGAGCCAGGCGATAAGTGATCTGCCCGGTACCTGGTGCAGGATCGGTAAAGGTATAGCTACCCGCGCCGGTTGATTGCAGGCTGTCGATCACTACAAATGACTTGCCTCCGTTAGTGCTTTTTTCAACCGCGAAACCTGTAAAATTGCTTTCATTGTCGGTTTTCCAGGTCAGCTGGATACCGCTGGTTACTTTACTGCCGCTAAAGCCTAATAGTTTATATTCATGCCCCGGAGCAATACCAATGCTCAGGTAAAAGCGATCGCGGGGATAACTGGCGGCGTTTTGATCGACATTAAAAGTATAAACAGGGTTATGCACCACATCTAAAGAGTCGTTGGTGTACTTATCTTTTAAATAGATGGTATAACGTTCGTCGATGTTTGATTTAATGGGCGAAGTGATCTTGTACTGGCCGAAATTCGAAAACGCTATAAATAAATTGATGCGTTTTAGTTTTTCCAGGTTACCAGTATAATTAACAAAACAACCAACAGAATCGGCAGATTGCGAATAAAAGAAATCACCCTGGCCCGATGCGGCTATGTATTGTGCATCTTCGCCTAGTACAAATTTAGCCTTGGAGTTTTTATCAAAAGCAATGTCGGCGGTATTCAGTATGTTGGTATCCCGCATCAGCTCCAAACGTAACCTGGGTATAGGGTCGGTATTGGTTTCGACAGATAACGGCGCTGCAACTGCTGCCTGCTGTACATTGTTTTTATCGGGACTAACGGCCAGTTGCTTGGCTACTACCGATGGGTTGCGTATCACATTAAACACCGGTTTGGTAGAAGCAGGTGATGTATACGAACTATAAGGCACTTTCATGGTTTCGTTAAAAATCAACGTTGTAGTTGCATTAGGTGCAGTTATAAAAAAGCCCTGCCCGGATACGGCAAACTTGCTGGCCCCGGCGGGTGGGGTACCGGCATTCGTAGCATCATAAACGGCATACGTGGTGGAGAAGCTGTTGGTACCGGTAGTGACATTTTTAACCAGCATATAATAAAACTTGTAGGCGTTACCATTAACAGAATAAACCTTTGACAGGTCGATAACCGAAGGGTAAGGGTTACCTACCAGGTTAAGTCCTTTTTTTGTCGGAGCAGAGCTGGCAAACGATAAATTGTTTGACAGTGTAACTGCTGATGAACTATAATAAGTTGGCGGTGTGGCTGGGAAATTAATGACACTCACGTTGAAAGCACCACTGGCACCCGCACCTTTATATACCGCGCCCGAAAAATTTAAAGTGGCATTATCTGGAGCAGGGAAGGGACTCACAAATACGGTGGAACTTGATACCCCCGTACGGCTGCCCCTGAAATAATATTCTAACCCATTGCCCATCGGTACGGTTTCGTTAATAGTAGCAAAGCCTTTAAATTCATTGCCTGTTACCAGGTTTGGGTTGCTTGTTAGTGGCGCATTTTCGTCATATATAAAAACTGACGGGTTGTTCTGAGGCGAGGTATCAAAACCATTGCCCGCACCACCCGGGCCACTAATATAGGTAGTTGCAAAAAATGGCAGCAGGTTATACGTACTGGCCGATGCATTGGCAACCGGCGAGGAAATAAGCATATAACGGCGCGGCCCTACTGATCCGCCCAAACCTCTTACGTAGCGTTGTACATTTATGGTGCCGGCAACCGTGGCTGTGATGGCGACGGCGCTGGCATCGGCGCTTAAACTGGCTATGCTGGCATCACCGGTACTGTTTGATAATAGTGTAAGACTGTTAGTTGCTGTAGCATCAACAGTCATGGTGGTATTGGCAGTTTTTAAAAAGGCCAATGTGCCCAGCGCGGCTATATCATTACGACCGCTTAAGGTAGTAGTGGCGGCGCACGAAGTAAGGTTATAGAACACTGTACCAATTGGTGATGCAGGCAAGGTTGTATTGACATATGCTCCTCCAGCGATGGTTTGCGTAGTGCCAGTTAACCGAACGGTATTGGTATTGGTAACAAAATCAATGGGCGAGCTGGCTGAGTTATCAATATTACCGGCAACGGTCAACAAACCGGATGAAACACTGGGACGTTTATTACCTGTGCTTGTAAATGTTAAATTTTGGTACAAGGCCGGGCTTATGTCTAAATTACTAATACCAGTTGTTGCGTATACTGTTTGTACACCCGCACCTGCATATGCGTAATTAACAGTTGATTGTCCGGTTCCTGTGCTGTTGTAAAAATCAATAGATCCTGCATAAGTTGATCCGGAAACAGGTGTTGTATTGATAGGATTTGCATTGGTGAGTATTAATGTAGCAGTGGAACCAGTAGGAGGATCGATACTAAATACAGGATTTCCTACACTGTTGCTGAGGCCAAGTATGCGAAACAGGGTGTTTTGTGTAAGTATTTGTCCGCCAATAGTAGTAGTTCCGCTTACTAATGAAAACCTTCCGTCAATTTCCCCCAATGGGATAACAAGGGCTACAACAGTAGTTGAATTAACAGTTACGTTTCCACTAACATTTAAATTTTGAAGAGTTACTATAAAATTTAAACTCGGGAAGATACCTAATAGGGCACTACCGGGGTTTGAATTATTGTTAATTTGGATAGAGCCGCAGTTAAGGGTGCCGGTACCGGATAGTGGAACCGAATAAGAAATTAATAAAGTTGGTTGCTGGGTAATGGAATTGGTTACATTTAAAGTGCCGTTCACCGTTAAAGGTACAGTGGTTAAACTTAGTATGACACCAAACGTAATAGACGCACAGGATACATTATCCCCGGCATTTACGATAGGAGGATTGGTGAAAAAAAGCAACGCACCAATGTTTACGTCATCAGTAGCGAGCGGTACTCCTGCAGGCGACCAATTAGCCCCGTTATTCCAGTTAGACACATCACCCGCGGCTCCGCCTGCCCATGATTTCGTAGCAGCTTTTACATCATTTTTTGCCTGTAAACCAAACACTACCAGCAGCAATATCAAATAACGCAAAAGGCTCTTCATAAAACACAGGTTTATAATCGCAAGTAATTCTTATCGGCTATTCAACTAATAAGTAATTTACAGGTTATTACGTGTGTTTTACTATAAGGATATAGTGTTTAAGGCAATGAACAAAATGAATAAATAAATGGTATTGAAAAGAAAAATCTGATACAGATCAATAAAATCGAATTTAACTATTAAGAAATGTTAAGCACCCGATACGGGCGTAGGTAGCGCATAATACCCATCAATTAGCCACCTTTCCTTTGTCGAGCTGTAATACTTTATCAACGCTATTGGGGATCTCATGCTGGTAGTGCGTTACGTAAATCAGGGTAACATTACTCAAACTGCAAATAGTATCAACCAGGTTTTTAAAATGAAGCTGCTGATGATCGTCCATACCCTGGCAGGGTTCATCAAAAATGAGCAAAGCCGGGTTTTTGATCAGCGCGCGGGCCAGTAAACATAAACGCTGGGCACTTGCAGGGATGTTTTTTAACAGGGTGCGGGCATAGCGGTCAATCTCTAGTGCCTTCATCCACCTCAAGGCAATGTCTGCCCGTTCTTTATTACTGGGTCTGAATAAACCCAAGGTATCATAATACCCTGATTCAATGACCTGCAAGCAGCTATTATCGGTAGGGAAATATTGGTGCAGCTCGGGCGATACAAAACCGATCTTCTTTTTTATATCCCAGATACTTTCGCCGCTGCCGCGTTTTTTGTCAAACAAAATAATGTTATTAGCATAAGCCTGTGGGTTATCCCCATTAATCAGGCTCAACAAAGTTGATTTACCCGCTCCGTTAGGGCCAAGCAGTGCCCACCTGTCGCCCGTTTCGATCTGCCAGTTTACATCATCCAATATTACCTTGTCGCCATATTGAATGTGCACCTTATCCATCGTCACTATCTGGTTAAAGGCAACCGGGTTTTTATTAATATTTAACAATGCAGTAAGTTCCTGCTTGTCAATACTGTCTGCTGTGTCGCCTGCAAATAGCTCCGGATTGAAGGCAGCCCTGGTGCTTTCGTGAATAATTTCTCCGCTTTTTAAAACCGCTACATGGGTAATGGCTTCGGGTATTTCATGTACCGATGTAGCAATAATGATGCTGATACCAGATGCGCTGATCTGCTCAATAATGCCATTAAATTCCTGCCTGGTTTTTACATCCAAACCGGTTAAGGGGTTATCGAGCAAGAGTAATACAGGGTTTTTGAGCAGGGCGGCGGCCAGCATTAAACGCTTGGTTTCGCCGTTGGAGAGTTTGATGAGCTGCTTATCACGTAAAGCATGCAGGTTTAACAGGGTAAGGATCTTGTCGGCTGTCCAGCTGATACCAGGACGTGGGATACTTTTAACCGATGATAAATAATCATCAACAGTTAAGGCATCTTCCGAATCTGACGAATTATACCGTTGCTGGTAATAAAAATCGCTAGTGTTTGATAAGTTCCGGAAATGATGCCTTGGTTCAACCAACGATATCAGCTTGCTATGTAAATTCTGACCATTTTCGGCAACCTGCAAACCCAAAACATCATCCTGAAAATAGTAGTTGATGGTGCCCCCGGTTACATTAAAGCGCCCTGCTATAGTTTGTAACAGGGCGCTTTTTCCTGAGCCGCTTTCGCCTATTAGTGCCCAGTGCTCACCTTTATTTATCTTGAAAGTAAGATCACTGAACAATGTATTGGTCAAAAATCTTACGGTAGCATTATTTATAGAGAAAAGTGTATTAAACATGGCTGTATAAGTAGGTTGTAAAAGTACTTATCTGCCTTAAAAAGGCAATACGTTTTATTTAAGTATTTCATAACGTATATGAAGACTTTGACTTTGGGATAAGGCTTGAAAAGGATGTGGCTATCGTATTACATGGCAAACAAATAGCTGTGCGCTACTGTATTAATATTATTGTTAACCAAATAAATCAATATATGAAACCATCATGAGCTAAGGTTTACAAACCGGAATGTATAAAACGGTTCATGATAGCTTCACCTTAAAAAAACAATTTATGCTGATGAAAAACGCACATTGGGTACTTATTGCCCTGTTACTGTTCACCATGAGTGGCTGTTCAGTGATTGAAGGGATATTTAAAGCTGGCGCCATTGTAGGCATTATAGCGGTGGTTGTGGTTATTCTGGTATTAATCTGGATCATCTCATTGTTCCGCGGCAAATCATAATGATATAATTTATAAATAAGATAAATTATTTATTTTAAATTAAACAATTTAATTCATTTAGATGTTGCTTTTGTATAAAACTTATAATTATGGAAAACACACAAGCAACAGCCGAGGTATTAAATGACCTGGTACAGATTAATAACGACCGCATTGAGGGATATCAACGCGCTTTGAAAGACTTGAAGGATAACGAGAGTGATCTTAAAGCACTTTTTACAACACTGATTGGCGATAGCCACCGGTTTAGGCTGGAACTGGGTACCGAAATTGAGGTATTAGGACAGGATATCGATACCGGAACAAGCACCAGCGGTAAAATTCACAGAACATGGCTTGATGTTAAAGCCGCGTTTACCGCTCACGATACCCATGATATACTGGAAGAATGCGAATTTGGAGAAGATGCTATTGTTAAAGCTTACCGCGAAGCTCTTGAAGAGGAACATTTATCAGCTCATTTACGCGAGGTAGTGAATACGCAATTGGATGAACTGCTGGATGCTCACGATGAAATAAAGGCGCTGCGCGACCGGGTTTAATAAAAAGATGATGCTCCTGTTATACAAAAAGACCGGCCAATAGCCGGTCTTTTTTATATCAATATGTTTTGCTGTTTAGTTTTCTGGCGATATACTTACGGATTTAACCTGCCAGCTTGTTTTTTCAGACCAATCGCCACCTGTGTAATTCATATCCACTACCCATGTTGAGTTTATGGTTTTGCCATCAATGTTCAATGCCTTTACGGTCGACCGGATCTGATAACTATCGGTTGCGGTGTCAATCAAGGGCTTAAAATCATGATCAGGAAACTGGGCCGTTGTGGGTTGTTTTAAATGATCCTTCACAATTCCCTGGGCCATACGAAAAGCTTCCTGGCCCGTAGGTTTACGGTTGAGATGTACCGTGCTGTTTTTACTAATGCCAAAAACTACCGCGATAAAAACAATAACTAAAGCAATGCTAAAAAGTGTGGCAGTTTTAATGTGCGGATGCCGGTGCCAGCCTATGTTTTTGCGTTCGTCCATACTAAGTAATTGCCATTCAGAATATTTCATATCGTATCAACTTACCATATGAAGCAATATCCGCACAAATTGTTTTGAAGATGAAAGGCACAAAAAAAACGCCCCGGTAAAACCAGGGCGTTTCTTTTTTTCTAAAAAATGAAAAATTATTTTTTAGTAGTGTCTTTTTTAGCGGTATCTGTTTTAGCTGAATCCGCTTTAGCTGAATCAACAGCAGTAGTTTTAGCAGAATCCATTTTAGCTGAGTCCATTTTAGCTGAATCAGCAGAACCTGCTGAACCAGAACCTTTACAAGCTGCGAAAGAAACAGCGATAGCTAATGCTAAGAAACCTAATTTGAATGAATTTTTCATGTTTAATTTTTAATAAGTGATTTAATAGTTTTCTTGTTAATACTGTAAACAAAAAAAGGTAACCCATAATTTTTAATAAAAAAATTACAGGTTACCCTTTATAAATTAACGAATAACTAAAAATCAATAAAAAGGGATCAGAATTTATATTTCTAACGCCTTTTATATTGCAGTATAATTATTTCTTAGTTGTATCTTTTTTAACTGAGTCAACAGCAGCAGCACCAGTTTTAGCAGTAGAGTCAACTTTAGTAGCTGAATCAGTTTTTGCAGAATCAACTTTAGCTGAATCAGCTTTAGCAGAATCAGCAGATGAAGCTGAACCAGAACCTTTACAAGCTGCGAAAGAAACAGCGATAGCTAATGCTAAGAAACCTAATTTGAAAGAATTTTTCATTTTGTTAGTTTTAAAATTTAAATATTTTGTGATCGTTTTCAGGAGTTAATACGGGTAAAGAGAAAAGGTAACCCACGTTTTTAAAAAAAAATAAAATATTTTTTGATGTTGGTAAATGGCTGCCATTTTCCTCAGGCAAACCGCTTTTAAGAATTTAGCGTGTTCTTGAGGAAGATAAAAGTTAAAAAGCAGAGGTCATGCCGAATTTATTTCGGCATCTCACTTGCAGGTAAGCACGGAGTACGGCTGCAACACGTAAGTCGCAGATCGCACAGGTGTGCATATCCTGTGGGATGCCGAAATAAATTCGGCATGACATGGTATTTTCCTTTGCTAAGGCCTTTCATCCAGAAATACGGTAATTCCTTCTACATCCACTTTATAGTATTTCTACATATCCCTCGGTTCCATTCACCCGGATCCGCTGCCCGTCTTTGATCAGTTTGGTGGCATTATCCAATCCAACAACCGCTGGTAGGCCATATTCACGTGCTATAACTGCACCATGGGTCATCAATCCGCCAACTTCGGTAACCAGCCCTTTGATGGATACAAACAATGGTGTCCAGCTGGGGTCGGTGAAAGAGGTCACTAATATATCTCCATCTTCCAGGTCAGCATCTTCCATGTTTAAAATGACACGTGCCCGTCCCTCTATAACTCCGGAAGAAACAGCCAGACCCGCGATAGCCCCGGCCGGGAGATCATCGTGTTTATATTTACCCCTAATGATTTCACCGTCAGACGTCATAATACGTGGCGGGTTTAGTTTTTCATATAATTTATACTCGTCTTTTCGTTTATCGATAAGATGATAATCCAGCTGGTGCGTTTCCACCGCTGCTCTGAGTTCTTCAAAGCTGAGATAGTAAATATCTTCTTTTGCATGAATAACGTTGGCTTGTATCAGTTGCTCGGCTTCTTTCCATAAAGCTTGTTTATAAACGAAGTATCTGCTAACTATCCCATATTTTGGATATTCACGATAACCTGCAAAATTCCGGATCAGGTCGATCATTCGTTTTGTTTCTTTGGCTTTTTGTTCGCCATCTGGTAATGGCGCCAGCCTGGCTAATAATTCTTGTTCTTTTTTCAAAGCTTCCTGCCGCCCTTGCTCAAATCTCCGGTTGCCGGCCCCTGGTTCAAAGTTTTTAATGTTATTGAGAATAGTGGGGACAATGGTAATTGGTTTTTCGCTCCAGCGGGTTTTTGTAATATCGATTTCCCCGGCACAGCGCATGCCGTATTTGTTGAGATAAGCATCAATAGTGTCCCGGATTTCCTGCCCGCCATCAAATTGAAGCAGTCCATCCAAAAAGTTATCATCTTCTACTTGTTGCAAATATTCAATTACTGCCGGGTAAGGGCGAATCACATCGGCAACATGCAATAGCTCCAGGCCCATTTCCGAAGTAATATTGTTTGGCACCGATTGAGCAAGCGTATCTCCCGCATTTTTCTCACCTAACCATTCGTTCATTTTTTCATTGATCCATAATAAAGCATTCATTCCGGTCATGATCACCTCAAAACTTTGTGAGTTAGCTGAGGCTTTTTTGAGTTGCTGGATATCTTCCAGGATAAAATCAAACACATCCGACCCTGATTTCAGCCGGATGTTTTGCTTCAATGATTCTATCCATGTTTGACTATTCTTGATCAGTTCAGAAACGATTGTTGGCTCATAGTCGTTAAGTGCCTGATAATCTCTATTCAGCACATTTTTAGCGGGGCCTGGTTCTTCTTTATCATCTGGCAATGGTTTTAAAAAATCTCCCCGCTCAATGATGCTTGTCAAGGCGTCTTTGATGAGCGGATCGGACTTCCCAAGAACATTTAACAGCGTGTGTCTGCCGGCAGGTGAAGCCAGCATTTGTGTAATATCAACAAACAACCTTCCACCGGCTGTGCGCATGTGTGCAGCAGTCGTTAACAGGAAAAAAGATAATCCCAATGGTTTCATGGCGTCAGTCATCATTTGCTGATGACCGACAGATACATACACGTGATTTTCCTGATCATCAGCTTCCGGAATGGGGTATAAAGTAGTGATGGGGCGGCTTTGTACAATATAAAATATTTCGCCGGCCAAACACCATTCAATATCCTGGGGGCGACCGAAGTGTGCTTCGATCTTTCTGCCGATGTTCTCCAGCTGTAGGATCTGTTCATCAGTCAGCGCTTGTTTATTCTGTTGCCCTGGTGCAATCTCCTGTTCTTTGGTACCACCATCTTTTAAGGCATAGATAGCCAGTTTCTTGGTGGATATCTTTTTATCGATGATCTGGCCCTTACGCACTTTATACAAATCGGCATTCACCAGGCCCGATACCATGGCCTCACCAAGCCCAAAACTGGCATCAATAGATAATACTTTCCGGTTACCGGTAACAGGATCGGCAGTAAATAAAATTCCCGCCGCCTCGGGGAAAACCATTTGCTGAACAACTACCGACAGGTGTACTTTACGATGATCAAAGCCGTTTTGAATGCGATAAGTTATTGCCCTATCGGTAAACAACGATGCCCAGCACTTACTGATATGTTTTAAGATAGCCTCTTTCCCGATAATATTCAAATAGGTATCCTGTTGTCCCGCAAAGGATGCCGTCGGTAAATCTTCGGCAGTTGCGCTTGATCGTACCGCGTAGGCATTTTTTTCATCAAGCCCGGAGAGGAAGCGGGTGATATCGTCATTAATATCCTGAGGAATGGTTATCCCTTCGATGGTCTTGCGAATCTCAGTACCAAGTTCACCGATCTTACCCTGGTCTTCTACCTTTAGAAGTGATAATTGGTCGAGTAACTCGTTAATAGACGGTGTTTCATTAATGACCTTTTTAAAAGCCTCGGTAGAAATACAAAAGCCATGTGGTACGTTGATACCTTCGATCCTGGAAAGCTCGCCCAGGTTTGCACCTTTACCCCCAACAAGGTTGAGTTTTGTTTTGTCGACATCCTGAAAATTAAATACAAATGAACCTTTACTGATAGTTTTCGCCATGTTTTTTTATTTGATTTACAATTGCTTTTAGTACGCCTGGAGAGGTGAATGTTTTAATAAAAAACAGCACCGAATATTCAAAAGTATCTGATAACCAATTGTTAAAAAAGCATTTTGCACTATATTTTTTTTCGCGCAATAATTGCCGCGAACATTGCGTTAACCTTACAACAAGTGACAAATAAAAAGACTCACTAAATGACAAAAGCCGCTCCCCAGAGCGGCTTTTTTAGGCTCTACCTAAACCCCTGTACAAACAACAAGTCCTGATTTATTCCAGGTATATTTTTGTACGCTTCGGTTTGATCCCGGACAGTTAGCTAATTATTTTTTAGTTGAATCGGGAAGAGCAGCTTTTGTCGAATCGGCAATGGCTTTTTTAGCCGAATCAACAGCAACTGCTTTGCCTGAATCAACCGGAGTTGAGTTAGCTGGAGCTTTTGAAGGAGGATCACAAGCAGTGAAAGAAACAGCGATTACTAATGCGGCCAGGCCGGTTTTAATTGAATTTTTCATTTTGGGTAAGTTTTAAATTTTAATTGTTTTTTGATGTTAATACAATGAAAACAAAAAGGTAACCTGCCTGGATTTTGGGGCAAAATAGGCTGCATATGCCAGGGTTGGCAGCTGTTTGACGAAATGTTTTTGAGGCCGGTTTTTTTTATTGCAGATTTGCCATCTTATAAAAAAGCAGGTTAAAATAGGCTTGGGTTACCTTGTTTGAATTATTGTATTAAAACGGATGAAACATTCGGGCGCATAATTGTTACAACACTAAATATCCGGGTTAATGCTAATAATTTATTTTAGATAAATTATTTTTTATAATGATGGGTTACAATTTCGTATAAATAGTATTAAGAGTGAATAAAGAGTTAAAAGCTTCGGCACCAACAGATAGCGAGATAGTTCTTGGTATACTTAACAACTCGGAAATAGTGTTAAAAAAGTTATACACTACCTATTTTCCGATGATACTACAGTTAATTGTCAATAACAACGGGGATGAGGATGATGCCAAAGATATTTACCAGGAAGCGATCATCGTTCTTTACAATAAGATCAAATCGGGCAAATTCGAACTAAGCAGTAAGCTTAAAACTTATATTTATTCGGTTTGCCGCAGGCTTTGGCTCAAAAGGCTTAGCCACATGAACAGGTACGGAGGCGATATTCGTGATTTTGAAGAGTACCTGCCTGTTGATGAAGAGGTTGATGATCATAATGAGCGGGACATACAGTTCAGTAAAATGGAAAGTGCCCTGCAATTGCTGGGCGAACCCTGCAAAACCATTATGGAAGATTTTTATATACATAACAGATCAATGCAGGATATCTGCGAACGTTTTGGCTATACCAATGCTGATAATGCCAAAACACAAAAATATAAATGCCTGCAAAGGCTGAAAAAGTTATTTTTTCAGCAGAAATAAGGAAGGAAAGCAAAGAGATGAGTGATCACCAACTTACGGAATTAATTGAAAGGTACCTTGACGGCAGTATGACCGCCGAAGAGCGTACCCAGTTTGAATTGCTCCGCAAAAATGATGCGACTGTAGAAAGCCGGGTTGCCGAGCATATGCAGTTTATTGGTTTACTAAAACAATATGGCGAACGCCTGGAGCTTGAAAAACGCTTGAACGCTATTCATGACGAGATTGATGTACATGCTTTGAAAGAAGAAGTAACCATCCATCCAACCTGGGTAGTGCGCATGTGGAGGCACCATCATTCTAAAATATCGGTAGCAGCATCCATAGCTATTTTCGCTATTTTGGGTACCCTGTTCTTTACCGGTAAACTGAATAACCACGAATCGAACTTTGAGCAGTTAAGCCAGGAGATCGGTAAGATCAAACAGTCGCAGGCAACACTGAATACCCGTACCAATAGCATCATAAATGATATAAAAGGAAGTAAGAGACCAATTAACCCCGGCAATTTCAGAGGTACCGGTTTCGCACTTTCGTCAAACGGGTATATTGTTACCAATTACCATGTTATTAAAGACGCGGATTCTGTATATGTTCAAAATGCTGCCGGCGAATCATTCCACAGCAAAGTAATTTATACCGAACCAGGTAACGATATTGCTATACTACAGATAAATGATGATGCCTTTGAAGGACTGGGCTCTATACCATATAGCTTTAAACGTTCATCAACAGATCTTGGTGAAAACGTATTCACCTTCGGTTATCCGGGTGGTACGGTGGTTTTTGGCCCGGGTGCATTAACATCAGCCACCGGTTATCAGGGCGATACAACCGAATACCAGGTTTCTATACCGGTTAACCCAGGAAATAGCGGTGGTCCCTTACTGGATGATAAGGGAAATGTGATCGGTATCATCAACGCCAAACAGACACAGGTAGCAGGAGCAGCATTCGCGGTAAAATCAGCGTATCTGTTAAAAGCTATCCAGAATATACCATCTGATTCATTAAGCAAATCATTAACCTTAAATACCAAAAACACGCTGGCCGGTTTAAGTCGTACCCAGCAGTTAAAGAAACTTAAAAACTATGTTTTCATGGTTAAGGTTTACAATCAATAATTAGCCCAATCCAATAAAAGTTAATATATTAAAATGAAAAGGAGGTACCGTAAGGTGCCTCTTTTTTTGTTTCGGATAAAATATAGTAAGGGTCATCCTGAACTTGTTTCAGGATCTCTCAAGATGTTCGTACCTGCTTATGGGATGCTGAAACAAGTTCAGCATGACTTGTTTGGGATTTTGTTTACCTATCCACCTCACCCAACACAAAATCAATAGAACCTACAATGGCTATCAGATCGGCGATGAGTACGCCTTTGGATATTTCGGGCAGTACGGAAAGATTATTAAAACTTGGTCCGCGCGATTTTACACGGGTAGGGATCTCGGATTTGCCGTCGGCCATAAAGTAAAAGCCCAGCTCGCCTTTGGCACCCTCGCAGCGTACATAGTAATCCTGTGCTTTAGGAATAGTTTTACGCGGCATTTTAGCCCGGGGGTCAAAATCGGGTGTGCGTTTCAGTTCGTTTTGCAGGCGGTCGAGGCATTGTTCTACTATCCGTAGGGATTGCTCGATCTCATCCACACGCACCTTGTAGCGGTCCCAGCAGTCGCCTACAGTACCCATAAGACCAGTACCAACCGGGATTTCAAAATCAAGCTCGGGATAAGCCGAGTAATTATCAATGCGCCGCAAGTCCCATTTCAAGCCCGATGCCCTTAGCATAGGACCTGAGCAGCCGTAGTTAATGGCCACATCAAGCGGCAACACACCCACATTGGCTGTGCGCGATATAAACACCTGGTTATCGGTAAGCAGCTGGTTAAGCTCCACCATTTTGGGTTTAAAGTATTCCACAAACTCGCGGCAGCGTTCCTCGAAACCTACCGGCAGATCGTAAAACAAGCCGCCAACCCATATATAATTGTATAGCATGCGCGAGCCCGAAACCCACTCCAGCATACCCATAATATGTTCGCGGTCCCTAAAGCACCATAAAAAGGGAGTAAAAGCGCCTATATCAATACCGTAAGTGCCAATAGCTATCAGGTGCGAGGCAATGCGGTTAAGCTCGCAAACCAGTACCCGGATGTACTCTACCCGTTTAGGGATATCTTTATCAATACCCATCATCCGTTCCACACCCATCACAAAAGCGTGACTGTTGTTCATGGATGCCAGGTAGTCCATCCTGTCGGTAAAGGGAATGGTTTGCTGGTAGGTTAATGACTCGGCATGTTTCTCGAAACAGCGGTGCAGGTAACCGATGTGCGGGATCACCTCTTTTACAATTTCGCCATCGGTGATCAGCTCCAAACGCAAAACACCATGAGTAGACGGATGTTGCGGGCCCATATTAAGCACCATATCTTCCACGCTGGCTTCAGCTATTTTTTTATAGTAGTTATTTAAAGCTTCTTCGTATTTGGGATTTGTGATAACCAATGTTGTATGCTGTTTTGTAGGTTTCAAAAATCAACATTTTTTTGGTTTTATCGGGATAAAAATCTATAAAAATTGTAGTCTTTACGGGTAGACATGCCGAAACAGGTAATTAGAAACACACGTCATTGCGAGGTACGAAGCAATCTCTATGCTATACAGAGTGAATAGAATTGCATGAGTGCTCTGCTTACGTAGAGATTGCTTCGTACCTCGCAATGACGTGTGGGGTAAGGGAATAAATTAACGCAGACTGGGTGAGTCGACTTATTTCCCCCTCAAAGCTTCGCCAATTTTACAGCTTTGTGTAGCCACCGCGGCGTAGGCATACATGGCAACGGCCTTTAGTTTACTATCGCGTTTTTTAAAGGTCCACACATCTTTCATAAATTCCTTGTGGTTTTTGCTGTTCAGGGTATCAAAAGCAACAGAGATGGTAGGTGTAAGCGAGTAAGCCGTATGCCAGGTACCAAAAGGGATGAACAAAGTTTCGCCGGGGCCAACCACAAAATTAATGGGTGTAGCATCTTTAAACAGCGGGTATTTCTCATAATCCGGCTCAAAAACATTGAGTTCCGAGCGCCAGGGATCATCCGGACGAGGGTAAAGCAAATGTTCCTGTCCGCGTGGGAAAACGGTGAAACGCTTTTCGCCATACAACTGGGTTATCCAGGCATTCAGGTGGTAATAATCTATATGCATGTACGGGAACCTGCCGCCCGGGCCACCCACAAACATTTCGGTAGCGCCGCCCCATTTGCCAATGCTGAACATTTTATTCTTCAGCCAGTTGGGCGATGCATAGTTCAGGTCGAGCGGATCAAGCAGGGGTAATACTTCGGGCAGGGTGCTGGGGATATCAAATATGATAGGGTAGGGCGCAGGCTTATCCTCGGTAGCGGCCTCCACCATATCCATCACCTGCTGCATGGTATAAGTATTGCCCCGGCAATCGGTCTTACGGTCGGGGTAATTTTCCCGGAACCAATCCGGACTAAACAGTCCGTTAGCCTTCCACACTTTGGCAGCATTGGTAAACACCAGCGGTATGCCGGGTTTATAATGCTCTTCCATAAACTCCTCGTAGGTAATGTTGTCTCTTCTAATGATATCCATGTTTAAACTGATTGCAGGGTGATACAGGTTTAGTAAAAGTTTAAGCTCTTAGCTAATAATTAATTGATTCCTTTAAAATTGGGAGGTAGATGGGATTGAACTCTGTTACGCAAAATACGAGTTGAAGGTTGTAAAATATCATGAAGATTGGGTGAACAAAATGCACAAGCTAATTTTTGGCTGTAATAATTATCCATTTACTTTTACCAAAATTATCCCCTGTTTAAATACCTTTGGCTTAATGAAAGTATCCGGATTTACCTTTATCAGAAACGCGGTTAAAAACGACTATCCCATTGTTGAAGCTATCAGCTCCATTTTGCCGCTGTGCGATGAGTTTATTGTGATGTCCGGAAACTCTGATGATGGTACCCGGGAATTGATCGAGGCCATCGGTTCGCCAAAGATCAGGATCATTGATTCGGTTTGGGATGACACTTTAAAAGATGGCGGACGTGTGTTTGCTGTGGAGACCGACAAAGCCTTTGATGCCATATCGCCGGATACTGACTGGGCTTTCTACATCCAGGGTGACGAAGCCGTGCACGAAAAATATCACCCGCTCATCAAAAAAGAAATGGAGGAGGCGCTGAACAAACCCAACATCGAGGGCCTGCTGTTTAAATACTTACACTTTTATGGCTCGTATGATTATTATGGCGATTCCAGGCGTTGGTACCGGCGCGAGATCCGCCTGTTGAAGAACATCAAAGGGATCCGGGCCTATCGCGACGCGCAGGGTTTCAGGCTTAACGACCGTAAGATCAAGGTAAAACTCATCGATGCTTATATCTACCACTACGGCTGGGCCAAACCACCGCAGGGACTGAATAACAAGATCCGCAACTTCAATAAGTTTTACCACGACGATGCCTGGATGGAGCAAAACCTGCCCGAAACCTACGAGTTTGACTATGGCAATGCCGATAAATTGGTACACTTTACGGGCACACACCCGGCGCCCATACAAAAACGCATAGCCGCCACCAACTGGAAGATCGATTTCAGTACCAAGGCATTGCGCAAAAACATGACCTTCCGTCGTAAATTCCTGCAAAGGGTGGAACAGCTGACCGGCTGGCGTATTGGCGAGTACCGGAATTATGAAATAGTAGAACGGTAAAATGGCGCAATTTTTTGATATCAACAACCGGGCAGAACTACGCCGGTTATTATTGTCGCTTAAACCCGATACCACACCCATTTGGGGTAAAATGAGAGCTCAGCAAATGGTAGAACACCTGGTTGACCAGGTAGAATGGACAAACGGGAAAAAAACACCTTTTTGTGAACAGCCGGCCGACAAGGCTTATCAAATGAAACAGCTAATGGTATACTCCGACAAGGAGATCGGGCGAAATGTAGTTTTTCAAGAACCGCCTGAGCATTACCAGTTCCCCGATATAGCAAGCGCTGTTAACCAATTGATGCAGGAACTGGAAGCCTTCGACCGTTATTTTGAACAACCCGGCGCCATCGCCATCCACGGCGGCTTCGGCCCCATGAACCACCACGAATGGGTTATATGGCACGGCAAGCACTTTACCCATCATTTAAAACAGTTTGGGTTGATAAAGTAATTAAGAACACACCCCTGCTACTACACCATCCAACGCGCCCCCTCTCAAGAGGGGAACTGAAAAATGTTCGAGCAATTTCTATCATCATGAAAACGTTCATTAGAAATTAATAGTTTTGTTAGCCAGCCTATCGCTAAGTGAAAAAAGTAAAAAGTCTAAAACCATTTATTTATTACGAAGATCTTAAACCTTGGGAAGTTGTTTCCATATGGTTTTATGCTGTTGCTACATTGTTTGTTGCTTTGACGTATATTTTAAGTAATCCTGAAATTAAAGAGGTAACGATCATCATGTATATTGTTTTGACACAATTACTGATGTATTCTTTTTTATATACCTCATTAAGGAATTTTAGGTCATATTTAATTTGGTGTGGTTTCGGCGTAGTGCATGTGATTCTTTATTTATTTTTTAAATGGATTCCCGGGATAAATACACAAAAGGGAAACCCATCCACAGGATTAGTGAATACGCTTATATTACTATTGCTTTTTCAATTACTCAGATATATAAGCCGGAAAGTACAGCATCGCGAATTTGTTGCACCGGCAAAAGGGGGCGGTCCTGATTTAATTGAAAACAAAAAGGTAAGCCTTGCAGATTTTACAGTTTTTATAATTTACATGGCATCGTGGTTTGGTCTTACTGTGCTTGCTTTATCACACTAAAATAACGAGCGAGCGCAAGTAAAATAGAATAAAAAAGTGGGCTGTCACCCTGAGCTTGTCGAAGGGCGTGCGCAGAGGCCTATCCACCATGCTTCGACGGAGCTCAACATGACACCCCTTCTCTACATGGTATCGACTCAAATATTCTGCGCAATCACAAAACCACTGGCCCAGGCCCATTGAAAATTGTAGCCACCCAGCCAGCCGGTAACATCCACGCATTCGCCGCCGAAGAACAGGCCTGGAACTTTTTTGGCTTCCAGTGTTTTGGAGGATAGTTCATCGGTGGATACGCCGCCGCGCATTACTTCGGCTTTGTCGTAGCCTTTATCGCCGGCGGGTTTTACCTTAAACTCGTGGATCAGCTCGCTGATGTTCTCGATATCGGTTTTGGTGAGCGAGGCCAGGTTTTTCTCTACCGGTAGTTTATCGCTCAAGGCTTCGGCAAATTTGCGGGTGTATAAGCCCGCCAAATAAGCAAGCAGCATCTTTTTGCCGTTCACTTCTTTTTCCTGCAGCAGCAGATCGGCTATATTTTGGTTGGGGAGCAAATCGATATTGATGTATTCGCCGGGTTTCCAGTAGGAGGAGATCTGTAGGATGGCCGGACCGCTCAGGCCCCAATGCGTAAACAGGATGTTTTCTTCAAAGCTGATCCTGTCGTTCCACACCCTACAAAAAATACTGTTGCCACTCAGCTGCTCGTACCAGGGCTGATCTTTCCCGGTAATGGTAAGGGGTACCAGGGCAGGGGCTGTA
The DNA here is from genome assembly GCF_059567985.1 of Mucilaginibacter sp. BGA-UO-ETr-C110. Lineage (NCBI taxonomy): Bacteria > Pseudomonadati > Bacteroidota > Sphingobacteriia > Sphingobacteriales > Sphingobacteriaceae > Mucilaginibacter > Mucilaginibacter sp. BGA-UO-ETr-C110. The sequence continues at coordinate 2,920,271 of NZ_JCAQPB010000002.1, read as the reverse complement.
TCCACAATTTTAAGGTCGAACTGGCGCGCCGTACGCAACCCAAAATCGGTAGCACCCATTTTGGGGATAGGCAAACCGCCCGCGGCAATCACCACGCTGGGTGCGCTGATATATTCCTGCCGGCCGTTAACTTCGGCCCTAACGGTAAAACCATCGTCGGTTTTTTCCACCATTTTAACCTCGGCATCGCACCAGATCTCCTGGTCCATATCGGCGCACAGATCAATAAAAACCTGCACCACATCTTTAGCCTTATCACTCACCGGGAAAAGCTGACCCAGCGTTTTCTCCTTGCCTTCAATACCATACGTTTCAAAAAAGATGATGGTATCTTCCACCGTCCATTGTGAAAAGGCTGACTTGCAGAAATGCGGGTTTTGCGATATAAACTGCTGATCGGTAGCGTACATATTGGTGTAATTGCACCTACCGCCCCCGCTGATGAGGATCTTGGCGCCCACGCGGTCGGCCTTTTCCAGTATCAGCGTACGCTTACCCAAAAAGCCCGCCTGCACAGCACACATGAGCCCGCAGGCGCCGCCGCCAATAATTATTGCATCAAAATGGGTTTGTTTTGTTAAATTTGTAGTCATGACCGATGTTTCGCAAATATCAGAATTTGGAAAGATACTCATCTTTCTGATCACCGGAATAATAATGGTATGTGTAATATTTTTTATTAACCGCCTGCTTGCTCCTAAAAATCCGAATTACGAGAAATTAACCTCGTACGAATGCGGCGAAGAACCCACCGGCAATGCCTGGCTGCCCTTCAATTCCCGGTTTTATGTTATAGCCCTGATATTCTTGCTGTTTGATGTGGAAATGGTGTTCATTTTCCCATGGGCAACCGTATTTGGCAGCCATGAAATTATAGCGCAGGACGCCCGCTGGGGTTGGTTCTCGCTGACCGAAATGTTTATTTTTTTAAGCATCCTGATATTGGGCCTGGTTTACGTTTGGCGCAAAGGCGACCTGGAATGGATAAAAGCCAAGCCCGTGGTGCCAGTTACCGATGTAACCATTCCTGCTTCGCTGTACGAGCAGCTAAATATGGAGCAGGGAAAATTTGTTGTGAAACCCTTTAGCATGGGTAATGAGCCGGTAATTGCCGAAACAGCTGTTGCAGAAGCTCCCGCCGAAGCCGCGCCTATCCGGAAACCGATGTTTAAACCCACCTTTAAAAAGCCAACTAATGAGCAGTGATATAACGAGTGAAAGCGGCGGTGTTGTAGTAACCAAACTGGACGATCTGCTCAACTGGGCACGTTTGTCGTCCCTGTGGCCTTTAAGCTTTGGGATTGCCTGCTGCGCGATTGAGATGATGGGTTCTATGGCATCTACCTATGATCTGGACCGTTTTGGCGTTTTCCCGCGCCCATCAGCCCGCCAGGCCGATGTGATCATTATTGCAGGTACCGTTACCTTTAAAATGGCCGAACGCATTAAACGCCTGTACGAACAAATGCCCGAGCCTAAATATGTGATATCGATGGGCTCCTGCTCCAATTGCGGCGGTCCGTACTGGCAGCACGGTTACCACGTAGTAAAAGGGGTTGACAGAGTGATCCCTGTGGATGTATACGTACAAGGCTGCCCGCCCCGCCCCGAAGCCCTCATCGGCTCGATCCTGGAACTGCAAAAGAAAATTGAGCAGGAACATTGGGTGAGGGGGTAATACTAAGAACTCATGCCTAAACGTAGAACCACAAAAAAGCCACCGTTTTATTTTGAGGAGCTGAACTCCTGGGATAAGGGCGCTATTGGGCTTTATGGCTTAGCCTCCATTGTGTTTATCATATATAACTATTTGGGAGCAAATGAATACAAGAAAGATTTTCTGATCTTTTATACTATTCCTTCACAGATATTTATTTATGCCTTTAATTACAGATCATTGCGAAATCTGAAATCGTTTTTTATTTGGTATGGGTTTGGTACGCTACACATAGTTTTTTACCTTTTAATAAAAAATAACGATGTGTACGGCGGGACAAGCGGAGTTTTATTAAACACCGTGATTTTACTGCTGATATATCAGGTATTAAGAATAATAAGCCTAAAAGTTCAGCATCAGGAATTAGCGATACCAACAAGGGGTGGTATAGATCTGCTTGATAATAGGGCTATTACTTTTTTAGATTTTGTGTTAATTGCGGTCTATTTTGGAAGCGTGGGTGGTTTAACCGTATTAGCCGTATCTGTTAAATGATGCTTCCCGCAGTCGCTCGGCTCCAGCCGAGTGACCGTTATTACCCGGCCTCCGGCCGCTGTAAAAAGCAAGGCTATATCTAAATCTCAGGCCAGAGGCCTGCAAATAATCGTCACTCGGCTGGAGCCGAGCGACTGCGTATAAATTTCGTCCCCTAAGGTTCACTTGAAAGAGATCCTGAGGGGAAGAAATTTACTGCTGTAGTTTAGCTTAACCCCTGCAACCGCACCAGCATGGGTTTTCAGAGCATCTGCATATCTCGCCTCCCACACAGGTAATGCTGGTATTGCAGCCACCCTGGTTAATACTGCAGGTAGGACCGCTGGCGCCACCGGTTACACTTTTCAATTGTGCCCTTGTAAGTGCTTCGGTAGCACCAAGCCCTAAAGCTTTCAATTTTAAATTTTTCATGGTGTTTGTTTTAAAATGATGGTTCATTTACTTGCTTTTAAAGGTAGAGCGGTAATGTTACTTTATAGTAAATTGACCATGGTGTTTTTCGACAAAGGTTAAGAACTTGCAGAAAACGTCTGTTTCACATTGTCAAAATAGTCACATAAATAAAACATCATCATAAATGAATGAATATTTATTTATCTTTGAGCCGTTATGCGATCAAGAAACACAGATAAGGAAGAATTGGTAAAGCAAAAAGCTATCGAGCTCATCATCAAAGATGGTTTAGAAGGCTTTAGTATGAATAAACTGGCCAAGGCTTGTAATATTTCGGTAGCTACGCCCTATATATATTATAAAGACCGTGACGACCTGATCATGAAAGTGGCTATGGAGGAACTGAGAGTGATGGAAGAAGCTTTTATCAAAGACTTTGATCCGGAAGAGCCATTTGAACAAGGCTTGCGTAAGCAATGGGAAAACCGTTACCGTTACGCCAGGGAAAACCCCGGGATGAACCAGTTTTTTGATCAGCTGCGCAGTTCAAGTTACCAGGAAGAGTTTCTTGCGGGCTTTATGACCGGCTTTATCAGTGCCATGACAAGGTTTATGAACAATATTACGGAGCGCGGCGAGATAGAAACTATGCCTTTTGAGGTGTATTGGTCAATCGCGTATGGTACTTTATATAACCTCATCCGCTTTGATATGGAGGGAAAAAGCCTGGGTGGTAAGCCCTTTAAAATGACCGACGAAATACTCTGGAGGGCGTTTGACCTGGTTGTGAAATCTCTAAAAAAGTAAAACTGATGGAAACGGCTTTAAATTTTGATCATATCCTGCTGTTTAAAACCAGCATCAGCAGCAATAAGGGTAAACAGCTGCTGCATACTATACTGGATAAGCATCCCTCGGTACAATGCTGGAATATAGACATGGAGGATAGCGACTATGTATTGCGGATCATATCAGAAACACTGTCGCATACACAAATTATTGAAATCATAAACTATCACGGCTACCAGTGCTGTGAACTAATTTAAAATTAAACTATGGACAATCAACAACCGGTAGCTTTTACAGGTTACCAAAAACTCATTATATTTTTACTGGCTATCACCCAGTTTACCGTGATACTTGATTTTATGGTGATGTCGCCCCTGGGCGATATATTGATGAAATCGCTTAACCTGAAACCCTCGGCCTTTGGCATTGCCGTATCGGCTTATGCGTTTAGCGCGGGTATATCGGGCTTGTTAACCGCCGGCTTTGCCGATAAGTTTGATCGTAAAAAGCTGTTGCTATTCTTTTACCTGGGCTTTATTGCCGGTACTGTTTTTTGCGGTTTGGCACAATCTTATGCCATGCTGGTTGCCGCGCGTATCATTACCGGCCTGTTTGGTGGGGTTATCGGTTCCATATCCATGGCTATCATTACCGATTTGTTTGTCCTGCAGCAACGCGGACGTGTGATGGGTTTTGTACAGATGGGCTTTGGCGCAAGTCAGGTTCTTGGGATCCCTATCGGTCTTTATTTAGCCAATGCCTGGGGTTGGAAAGCTCCATTCTGGATGGTGGCACTGTTAAGCATCAGCATTGCAGCTTTAATAGCCATTAAAATGAAACCCGTGATAGCCCATTTACTCATCAAGACCGAAAAATCGGCTTTTAAACATTTGTTACATACGGTTACCAAAAGCAATTATCGCATAGGCTTCGCGGCTACAGCGTTGCTTTCAATAGGTGGTTTTATGATGATGCCTTTCGGCAGCGCTTTTGCTATCAATAACCTGGGGTTAACCAACGGGCAATTGCCTATACTGTTTATGGTATCGGGCCTGAGTGCATTGGTAATTATGCCATTGGTGGGTAAACTGAGCGATAAGATCAGCAAGTTTAAAATATTTGCAATTGCCACCACATGGATGATGTTTATGTGCGTGTTGTATACCAATTTGGGTGTTACTGCGTTTCCAATGGTTATTTTTTACAATATATTAATGATGATGGGCGTGATGAGCAGGATGATACCTTCATCGGCCTTAACCAGCGCCATACCCGATATGGCCGACCGTGGGGCTTTCATGAGCATCAACGCCTCTTTACAGCAAATTGCAGGCGGTGTTGCCGCTGCAGTTGCGGGCATGATTGTAACGCAGCCGGGCAAAGGCGCGCCGCTGCAGCATTATAACATAGTAGGCTATGTAATTGTAGGGATATCCATCATCGCCATCCTTTTAATGCGCAGGGTTGATAATCTTACTAAAAAGAAAGTCGAAAGCGGCAAATCGATTACCCCCGATGAAGTTATAATTTTGGAAGGGTAAACTTTTCCCTGTTAAATTTCATGCATTTATATCAACAGCCCGGGTGCCTTTTAACAGGTATCCGGGCTGTTTTATTAAGCGGAAAAAGAAAACAAAAACCGACCGTTGGTAAGATTTCTAAGCATAGATTTTAGCTAACCGGAATAAAAAACAAAAAAGTGTACTTATAACTTAGAATGAAAATGCCGCGTTCTATTATCAACTCTTGCAGTTAATAAATATGCATTATCGGTATGGGTTATTATGCCATTCCTTGTCTCACTAATCTCTTGAAGGAATGATTGTAAATTTTCTTTTCAGCTTTAGAAATGGTTTTTCAAAAAAATTGTAAGATAATAACGATACAATTACCGTAGCAAGGAAAGCTATCACAAAGCCAATATCATTTTGCCATTCCAACAAGCCTATCATTTTACTAAAAAGAGTTAATTCATCCTTAAATATATTATAAACCAACCAAAAAATTGTGATGTGGAATACGTACATACCATAGGATATTCGACCCAGATACACAAACGGAGAAAGCTTGTTTTTTAATTTGATCCCATATAATGATAAAAAAAATGATGCAACACCCGCAAGTATCAAAACCCAACCACAAATAGCTTGCGGAATAGTTGAAAGATGTGGAGAATCTGCATGAACTTCACAGACCATTGAAGCCAACAACCAGCATATCAGGCCAAATATAAAAAGTATAATTCTTGGAAATATTTGCCATTTTGGTTGCCAGCCCTTTAAAAAAACGGAAAAAAGAATCCCTGCTGCAAAAAATTGAAATTGAACAAAGCTGTTTGTCCATTCACCGCTAAATCCTTTTGTGGGTTTTTGAGCATAGTAAATAACAGCCGTGTAAGCTCCTATAAGTGCGAGGAATGAAAAAGCTTTCAGTCCTCGTTTGCCTCCAAAGAATACGACTAACGGAAGTAAAATGTAAAGCTGTTCTTCAACAGAAATACTCCAAAGAGGATTAATGGGGTAAGAAGGAAGCCAATCATTAAAAGTAATATACCAGTTGCCAGAAAATAAACTGAATGCAAGTTGTGTTCCGGATGATATGTATCCAAATTTGTCTGAAAGGTGTGTAACTAATACCATCCCAAAAAAGAAGGTAAAATACAATGGCCAAATACGAAGAATACGTCTGATATAAAAAGACTTTACATTGATTTTTCCGAATTGGTCTTGTTCTTTAGTAAGTAATTCTGTTATTAAAAAAGCACTGAGAAAAAAGAAAAGCGGTACTCCGAAAACGCCAATCAAACTAATATGGTATCCCCAATAATATTGTGCCGGGTCAATTGGTGCCAGGTCCATTCGGTGTGTGAAGAATACAAATAAAAATGCACAAAGCCGTAGCAAATCTAACTCGGGTTTATAATACCTTGTTGGCGTCATATAATAATTTTATTGAGGATAATATATAAAAACTTTAGTTCTCGTCAGGTCTGCAAATGGAGATCCGCTGCTCCCATAGATCAAAATTTGACGCCACGTAACAAAACATATTTCAGTTCAGGTACTGGTTCAGTAATTCCCGGCAAGCTAACAAATACTCGTGAAAAAAAAATCCTACTAAAATTTGTGGCAGACCTTTAAGCTATGTTCTTTTTTCAGAACCAGCCGGCCAAATTATCGAAATGAACATCACCTGCTTGGTTTTAAAAGACTTTTTTTACACAAATCCGACTTGCAAAAAAATAATCACCATAATGCGAAAATACTTAATTGACTTTCTCCCAAGTTTTCCGATTGATCAGGTAGGTGGTTATCTGAAGGTCAATCAGCTGGATCTTTTTAAATCACGTAAATCCTGTCAGAAATTTGTTAAAACGATGGTTATGAAGTGAATTTAGAGAATTTTTGAGACTGTTTTTGATCGATTCTGGAGTCGAAAAATGTTAAAATTTATGCTTTAAAAAGTTTTGAGTAGCTAAAATTTAACTATTAGTAAAGTACTTTTTTTTCGTCGACTATCTCTTTTAAAATAGCCTGCAGCACCACGGCGTTCCAGTCTTTGGCAAAACTGCGGCTTTTGTACTGCCGCTTGTTATTGCGGTTGTAGATCATGAAATAGTTGTAGTAATTGCTGATACCTACTTCGCCCCATTGCAAAATGTTGAGCGCGTCCCAGCCAATACCATTGGGGTGAAAGTAGATGCCGCAAAGCTCAAATGTTTGGTTGATCTTATACAGATCATAATAGTAATTGTATTGATTTACAAAGTAATAGCGCCATAACTGGTGGATGATCTCTGACCAGAGCTGGTTATACAGATTTTTGCGGAGGCCGTAATAACTACCCAGTTTAACGCTGATCACCTTTTGCTGATCGGTTTGAATTTCGATAAAATACTGTCTGCCAATGGTAAAAGCATAGCCTCTTAACCAACTAATACCATACCGGAAACCGGTAATAGTTTCGGCAGGTATAAAATCAGGCGACTTTAAACCCATGGGTTTTTCGATGATCAGGCTTTCTGTTTTAAACGTTAATATTTTACTCGTTTTCTTATTCAGCAAAGCCGGAACCTCAATAAGGCAGGTGTCTTTATTCATTGCCATAAAAATAAGCATCTGTTACAAAAATTTACTTAAAAGCAAAAAATAAATTAATAATGCCCACACCACAATTTTATAAAAAGCATAAATTAGCCATTCAAATCTCCTGATGCAAAAAGATACTACACCTCGTAAAAGCAATGTCCTGCTCAATATCCTGGGTATTGGACTAATAACCGGTACGCTTGACGGTTTGGCCGCCCTGATCTGGAACTATAAAATAAAACCGGCCATCATTTTTAAATTTATAGCCAGTGCAGCGTTTGGCAAAGCGGCTTTTAAAGGCGGTGCCGAAATGGTTGTGGCGGGTGTGGTGTTCCACTATCTGATAGCTATTTTGTTTACCAGCGCGTTTTACCTGTTGTATCCTTTCTTTAAAAAAGGACTTAAAAATGCTTATCTGATAGCGGTGTTGTATGGTTTTACCGCCTGGATCATCATGAACCTGGTGGTTATACCCATCACTCAAAAAGGGTTCCCGGTAGTTAAACTGCCTGTTGTTATAACCGGTATAGCTGTCCTGATCATTTGCCTGGGAGTGCCAGTAGCGTTGATTGCAGACCGCCATCTGAAACAGGGGAAATTTAAGATCTTATCAAAAAAATAATGAGCATGCAATTCCCAGAGCATTTTCCGGAACTACAAACGCAGCGGTTGTTGCTGCGCGCATTAACAGTTGCTGACAGGGACGCTATATTCGCCCTGCGTAGCAATGAGGAAGTTAACCGCTTTGTTGGCCGTGATGCGGCTCAAACGCTTGCTGACGCTGACAGGTTTATTAGGGATAGGATACAGGATATAATTGAAAATAAGGGTGTGTACTGGGCTATTGAATCAAGAGCTACCGGTAAATTGATAGGTACTATTTGTTACTGGAATTTAAATGATAACGATAACACCGCCGAGATAGGGTATGAACTGCTTCCTGATATGCAGGGACAGGGTATCATGCAAGAAGCCATAGTGCCGGTAATTGCCTGGGGTTTTAATGATATGAGGCTGGAGGTTATTACCGCTTTCCCATTAGAAGTTCATGGTCGGTCGGTTAAATTATTGGAAAAGAATGATTTTAGTTATGATGAAATTATTGATGGCCATTTGTTTTATAAACTAAGCCGCCAGATATGGCAGCTTCATCAACCTACATAAAAAAGAGCCCGGTATTTGCATACCTGGGCCTTTTTGGATTTAGAATTAAACAAACGAAATCGTTCTATTGGGGGATTATCACACTATCAAGGCCATGTATAACACCATTGCTGGCCATACTATCAAATGATACCACAACTGCTTTATTTCCTTTGGCATCGGTGAGTTGAAGGTTACTCTTGTCGTTAACCGATAGGGTTAAGGCATCACCGTCGATGGTTTTTAAAACAGCCTTCCCTTTGCCGGCATTCAGCGCTTTAATAATATCGGTTTTAGTGTATTTACCAGCTATCACGTGATATTTTAAAACCCTGGCCAGTTTGGCCTTATCCTTCATCAGATCGTCCATAGTAGGTTTGGGCACTTTGCTGAATGCTACGTCATTCGGCGCAAAAACAGTAAACGGTCCGGCGCCTTTTAGAGTAGCTTCCAGATCAGCGTTCTTGATGGCCAGCGCCATTGGTGCAAAATTGGTGGAACTTGAAAGTACGCCAACCACATCGCCAGAGGCAGCTGAAGGAGCGGCGGTTGAGGCAGAGGCGGCTTTATTGCTTGTATCGCGTTTAGTAGTGTCTTGTTGTTGTGTTTGGGCAATTGCACTGGTTGATAAAAATCCGATAGTTAGTGATGCAACGGCAATTAAAACTGACTTTTTCATGTTCATCTTTCTTTTGATTTTGTTCATAATTTGCATGTAAATAAGTAGCAGTTTTCCTTATAAATTGTCGTTTAAATTAATAGTTTATTGTAATTAATGTATGTTTATAACTTATAATTACAATGAAAGGTTTTTAAATAATTAAAAAAGGTGCTTAAACCGCTAAAAAAGAGGGAAGTAAAAATTGTACGAATTACACTATTGGCCGCGAATTACACGAATTGATCAAGTCTTATGGGATGAGTTAGGGCCCATCATAGTATTCAAAAAAGGGTGACAGCCGATCAAAAAGCCAAAGCCTTGTGCGATTCCTTCCCTCGGGAAGGGGAGGAAGGGGTTTATGGAATAGGCTCATCATCGCGCGTACAAACCCCGCCCGTGGGTAAATAGCCCATGGTTAAGCATAACGAATAAATAATATCCAAAAATAGGGGCTGTCACCCTGAGCGCCGTCGAAGGGGAGAGCGCAGAGGCCTGCCCACCATGCTTCGACGGGCTCAGCATGACACCCTTTTTGAACAAATGTCTAACCATGGGCTATTACCCTCCCACGGGGAGGGAATTAAAAGTGACGCTTTTTTATCCCAAAAACATGGTTTACACTGTAAACCGTTTTTTATGACAAAATAAAAATTAATTAATTGATAATCAATTAATTAAATAAGTGTAAACCATAAAAAGTGTAAACCATGTAAACCCATTTTTTAATAAAATATTCAACGGTAGAACTATCTCAACTCACATTATCGCATAAAAAAAGCCCGTGATAAATCACAGGCTCTTTCTGATATTGATGCAAACAAATGCTTATTGACCTTGTGCCAATGTATAGCCAATTTTACCGTCGAAATTCATCAGGAACTCAACTGAGCAAACTTTAGCCAGTTCAGAAAAATCAGCGGCAATGTGCAGCAACTCTTTCTGGGTGATATTTTTACCGGCTTTCTTTTCAAAGCGTACACGGTACTCGTTAACCAGTTCGGTATAAATAGAACCTGTTGGCCATACCTGCGTACCACGGTTAGAGATCATTACCAGTTCAAAGTTATCGGTTAATACCTTTTTTGCCATTTCGGCCAGTTCATTGGGTTGTAGCCTGGCTTCCACAAACACATCGACGCCAATCATCTCTTCTTTGATGTTTTTGGTAACGGTCAGTTTGTTTTTTATAGGTTGCAGATGGCTCACTCTGGTTTCAAAATCGGGGTTTGAAAAAACACCGCCGTTGGCCGGTACTTTACCTAAGTTGTCAATAATGGCATCCACAAAGCTATTGGTGTTTGATGATGGTACAGATTTGTTGCCAAAATCGCCGGTGTGCACACCTTGTTCTAAAGTATACAGTAGCGCATTTTCGATATCTGCCGCGTTTTTGGAGAAACCTAAAAAGCGCAACATCGAAATACCGGAAAGTAACAACGCAGTAGGGTTGGCAATACCTTTTCCCGCAATATCAGGAGCGGTACCATGCACGGCCTCAAATATGGATATGTTATCGCCAATGTTGGCTGATGGAGCAAAACCCAATCCGCCAACCAGGCCGGCGCAAAGGTCTGATACGATATCGCCCTGCAAATTGGTTAAAACAATGGCTTCGAACGTTTCGGGACGGGTAACCAGTTTCATACACAGGTCGTCAACAATAATGTCTGATGCTTCAATTTCGGGATATTCTTTAGCTATTTCCTGGAAAGTTTCCAGGAAAAGACCATCGGTCAATTTCATGATGTTGGCTTTATGACCGCAGGCTAATTTTTTTAAGCCTTTGCGTTTAGCCATTTCAAAAGCATAACGGATAACCTGTGCCGAACCCGGACGGGTGATGATCCTGCGACCTACAGCAACATCATAAGTAAGCAGGTGTTCAATGCCACCATAAGTATCCTCGATGTTTTCTCGGATGATGGTGAGGTTGATGGGGATACCGGCTTTAGAAAAAACAGTCTCAACACCGTTCAAAGTCCTGAAGTCACGCTGGTTGGCATAAGTATTCCAAACTTTACGGGCAGTTACGTTGATGCTTTTTACGCCCTTACCTTTTGGAGTTTCCATAGGGCCTTTAAACAGTATACCCAGGGTTTCAATGGTTTCCTTTGCTTTAGCCGTCATACCGGTGGAGTGCCCCGCGTCGAAATACGACTTACCCATCTCCACAAATTCATACTCAAGCTGTACATCATTGGCCTCAAAAACTTTAAGTACGGCCTGCATTATCTCGGGACCTATTCCATCACCGTTGGCTACTGCTATTTTGGTTCTCATTGAAAATTATATTTATGTAAAAAACGGGGCAAAGGTAGCTGTTTTTAGGGTATTAAAGGGAGATGCGCCATGTTGCAATCCAATTTGTGACAATAGGATTAAGGCTTTTCAAGCTCATATACGTTTCTTTGCGGCAATGATACCGGCTCACAGTCGGGCTTATTTATTATATTTGATTTCAAGATGAAAACAATTCCTAAACAACTTTTCAGGGTCTTCTTATTCGCGGTTATCCTGTCTATAGCTGCCGTCTGCGTTTATTACAATATAACGCAAAAGAGCGACGATTATACCAAGACATTACCTAAGATCATGGAGAATGTCACCTTTTTAAATATCATTATTTTTGTGATGACCCTGCCTGCTATGTTCCTGGTTAACCCGCAATATTGGAATAATCGCGTTGTGCGTTTTCTGCTGTATTTTGGTGGATCGGTTGTGTTTATCATTACTGCCCTGAGCATGAAAATAAGTCCTCCTGTTAGAGTGGTTTACCTGATGACAGGTGGTATATTCCTGGTTGTACACGCCATTTTTTATTATTTGCTGGTTAAAAAACGGTAATAAGATTTTGGTCACTTTTTAATGAGTGTGTTATTTGGTTATATTAGCGTAATAGAGCCTCTTAAGTCTTATTTATGCTTTTTAAACGTATCCTGAAACTATATCTGTTTTCTTTCCTGTTAACTATAGTTTTATCGGTCGCTTTTAATTTTTCATTCATTATGAGCGATGATAAGCATATCGGATTGTACCTGCTTATTTCGGGAAGCCTGTTTTTGAACATACCTTTAGTACTGGTGAGTATCCCGGGTCTGTTATTATCCCTTCAATCACCAGATGAGATGTCAAGGGCTTTTGCTGCCTCTGCAATAGTGCCGGCTATAATTCTGATTTGGGTTGTCGCCTTTTCGGGAATGGATGGGGTAGACCGAGAGTTTTATGCCATAACTGTAATTGCGTTTCTCATCGTTTTATCTTATTTGTTTTTTGGTAAGCCCAGCCGCAAAAAGATCATTGACGATGTTGAAGTATAGGAAACTAAATTGCTTTATGGCTTTTTGAAAGATTTCAGGTAAACTTGCATCTTCAACATGAAAGCATTCTACGGAGATTTAAAATTAGGTATCCTGGGCGGCGGCCAGCTTGGTCGTATGCTAATACAACAGGCCATAAATTATAACGTAACCATAAAAATTCTTGACCCTGATCGGGAAGCGCCCTGCCGTAAACTCTGCGATGAGTTTACCATAGGTTCACTGAGCGATTATGAGACTGTTTACAATTTTGGTAAAAATGTAGACATGATTACTATCGAGATAGAAAAGGTTAATGTTGACGCTCTTGAACAACTGGAGAGAGAAGGGGTGATGGTTTATCCGCAGTCGCGCATCATCAGGCTGATACAGGATAAGGGCTTGCAAAAGCAATTTTTTAAAGAGAACGGCATTCCTACAGCTGATTTTCAGATCATATCATCACCGCAGCAATTACAGCAAAGCTTTATACCATTCCCATATATCCAAAAGCTGCGCAAGGATGGTTACGATGGCAAAGGCGTTTATAAAGTAGCTGATGAAAGCTATTTGCCCGGTGCATTCAAAGAGCCCAGCCTGATCGAAAAATGGATCGATTTTGAAAAAGAAATAGCCGTAATTGTAGCCCGGAATGAGAATGGAGAGGTAAGTACATTTCCCTTGGTGGAGATGGAGTTTAACCCTCAGGCCAACCTGGTTGAGTTTTTGATATCGCCATCAACCTTACCGTTCGAGATACTGGAACGGGCCGAGCAAATTGCCAAAAAAATAGCCGAGAGCCTTAAAATTGTAGGCATACTGGCGGTTGAAATGTTTTTAGACAAACACGGCAAAATACTGGTTAATGAATTGGCGCCACGTCCGCATAATAGCGGGCACCAAACTATTGAGGGTAATGTAGTTTCGCAATTTGAACAGCATTTAAGGGCTATATTTAACCAGCCACTGGGCGATACAGCATGTCTTAACAATGCCATTATGGTGAATATTTTAGGGGAGGTGGGTTATGAAGGTCCGGCTATATATCAGGGCATCGAAAAAATATTAAAAATTCCTGGTGTATATGTGCATTTGTACGGAAAAGCTTTAACAAAACCGTTCCGCAAAATGGGGCATGTAACCATTGTTGATTCTGACCGGGAAAAAGCCATTGAAAAAGCAAGATTTGTGCAGCAGACGTTGAAGGTGATTAGTTAAATTTGGTTCATAGTTCATGGATCATAGTTCATAGTAAGGCAGGTTATTTACTTATCAAATAGAGACAAATGGCATTTAGGTTTGAAGATCTTCAGGTGTGGCAAAAGGCCATGGACTTAGACGAACAAATCAATCAGTTGACCAAAACCTTTCCTAAAGAAGAAATTTATATCCTAATATCTCAGATAAAAAGAGCGGCAGATTCTGTAGTATTAAATATTGCCGAAGGCTCAACGGGGCAAAGCAAAGCTGTTTTTAAAGTGTTTTTAGGTTGCTCACTAAGATCCGCAATAGAAGTTGTGAGTTGTTTATTCATCGCAAGAAGAAGAGGGTATCTGAAAGAAGAAAATTTTAAAATACTGTATAATGAATATGAGGTATTGGTAAAAATGATCACAGCACTGAGAAATTCGGTTTGACGATTTTTTACCATGAACTATGAACCATCAACTATGAACAATAAAGAACCAAAAGTAGCCATCATTATGGGTAGCAAATCCGATCTGAATGTGATGCAGGATGCCGCCGATGTTTTAAAAGAATTAGGTGTAGAGTATGAGATCACCGTAGTATCAGCACACCGTACGCCCGACAGGATGTTCAGTTATGCCCGTGCTGCTGCTGATAGGGGTATTAAAGTAATTATTGCCGGTGCCGGTGGTGCCGCTCATTTGCCGGGTATGGTGGCCTCTTTAACCCACTTACCTGTAATTGGTGTGCCTGTTAAATCAAGCAATTCTATTGATGGCTGGGATTCGATACTTTCCATATTGCAAATGCCCAATGGTATCCCTGTAGCTACCGTAGCGCTTAATGCAGCAAAAAATGCGGGCATACTGGCCGCGCAAATACTATCGACTGCCGATGAATATTTGGTTAAAAATCTGATCGACTTTAAAGAGGACCTCAAGAAGAAAGTAGAAGACTCTGCAAAGGAAATGGAGGGGTAGTAGGCAGTTACCGGTGGGCAGTTTGCAGTTAGCAAACACAAAGAGCGATGAGGGTAATCATCGCTCTTTGTGGTATCTTAAATATGGCTTAGTTCAGTGTAAACTGCCCACCGGTAACTGCTAACTAATTCAAAGCCGGGTTCTCTGGGAAATTGGCAATGTGGGCATAGCGTTGGCCAAGGCCTATAACCACTTCTTTCCAGAGGTTTTGCTCATCATTGGAAAATAACGTTTCAGATTTAAATTTTTCGGCCACTATCCAGCTATCCTGTAGTATTTCTTCGTCAAGTTGTTGCGGTGTCCAGCCGGAGTATCCGGCAAAAAACTTGATCTCGTTTTCGGTTAGCTGGTAGTTTGATATCAGTTCTTTTGCCTGTTCAAAATCGCCGCCCCAAAATACGCCTTCGGCTATTTCAATGCCACCTTCTATTTTTTCGGGGCAGCAATGCATAAAATGCAGGGTGTTTTTGGCTACAGGTCCGCCGTCATAAACCGGCATTTCGGAGTAAGAAACGTCGGGTAATACGTCGCCCAGCATATATTCACTATGATGGTTTAAAATAAACCCCATAGCGCCATCGGCAGAGTATTCTGTCAGTAAGATAACCGATCTTTTAAAATTCGGATCCATCATAAAGGGTTCCGAAATGAGCAGACGCCCCGCGGCAGCCGGAATTGGACTTAGCATAAGGTTCAGTTTTTAAATAATACAACAAGCATAACAAAAATATGTTCTAGTATCAAGTACTTAGTATCAAGTATCGTGATTTTGAACGCCTTATAAAACAAAATGCAGCTGTCCTGATACTTGATACTAACTACTTGATACTAATTTGTAAGTTTGCATTCAATGAATCAGCAGGAAATACAAAATTTAAGGCAGGATTACACTGCCGCTACATTGTCCGAAAATGATACCAAGGGCGACCCGATAAATCAGTTCGAACAATGGTTTAACGAAGCTTTAGCCGCAAAATTGCATGAGCCCAATGCCATGACGCTGGCTACAGCTACCCCAAACGGAAAACCATCGGCACGTATCGTGTTGTTAAAAGGCTTTAATCAGCATGGTTTTATGTTCTATACCAATTACTTAAGTCGTAAGGGTAAGGAGATCACTAAGAACCCGCAGGGTGCCATCACTTTTTTTTGGGCTGAGCTGGAACGCCAGGTACGTATTGAAGGAACGATAGAAAAATTGAGCAAGGAAGACTCTGAAAGATATTTCCACACACGGCCGAAAGGCAGTCAGATAGGGGCTGTAGTTTCACCGCAGAGTCAGGAGATAGAAGGTCGTGACGAATTAGAAAAAAAATGGAACGAACTGGAAGCTGAATACGAAGGCAAGGAAGTACCCAAACCATCATTTTGGGGAGGTTATATCCTGAACCCGCAATTGGTTGAGTTTTGGCAGGGCCGTTCGAGCCGTTTGCATGATCGTATTCTGTATAAAAAAGTTGATAAAAAAAGCTGGAAAAAAGTACGTTTAGCACCATGATGTTTAACGATATCAAACAATTGCTTATTCAAAAATTTGGCGAAACCGTAATCACGGGCGAAGAAACAGGCGGGCTTCAACCCGCCCTGTTGATCAATCCTGATGATATTACATCGGTTTGCCAGGAGCTGCGTAATAACCCTCAAACCTATTTTGACTTTCTGTCGAGCCTAAGTGGGGTGCATTACAATGATGAGGATAATCGTTATGGTGTGGTTTATCACCTGGCATCCATACCTTATAAAACTCAGCTTACGTTAAAAATAAGCAAGCCGCATGACCGTGAAAGTACCGAATTGCCTGAATTTAAAAGCATAACCAGCGTATACCGTACTGCCGACTGGCATGAGCGTGAAGCTTATGACTTGCTGGGTATATTTTTTGAAGGTCACCCGGATCTGCGCCGGATACTATTACCCGACGATTGGGAAGGCTTTCCGCTCCGGAAAGATTACCAGAATGCGGAGTATTATAAAGGAATAAAGATCGATTAGATAAGGGTGTCATGCTGAACTCATTTCAGCATCTCATTAGCAGGTTAAATCATACGTATATGCAACCTTGGATATGGGATGCCGAAATGAATTCGGCATGACTTCTCTTGATTTACTGCTTTTTATGCGCCGCCACCTGCGCGTTATAATAAGCTACCAGCTTATCAATATTCTTTAGCCCAAACTGGTGCGCGTGTATTTTTTCGACCACATCGGGTTCATCGCCCATAATATCGGTCATAATGTCTTCAAAATTCTCGTCAGTAAGCTGTTTCATTTCGGCAGTATTGGTGCCGTAATAATAAACTGTTTTGCCGCCTTTACGGCCGCGGCCACCACCAAGGGATATGCCTATACCGCCGCCTATGCCGCTGCCATATCCGCCGGTACCTACCCCCATGCCTACTCCCGGCGAAATACCAAAGCCGCTTCCACCGCCGCTGCCTTTGCCACCTTCGGCTACATAAAGCTTAGTGGGTTCATCCAACACCACCTTTACAAAATCGGTTTCTTCTTTACCCCATGCACCGTTTTGCGGGGCGTGGGCCACTACAAAGCTGTCTTTAGCTACTATGAACGACCGCAGGTCGCTGGCGCTTAATTTGTATGGGTTGTTTTTTTCAGTCTCTTTAAATTCAATAAAGCCTTCATCTTTTATAGGCCCTTTGCCCGGAGGGTTAAGCCTGATAAAACCGGTTTCGCGGTTGCCTTTTACATCGGTAAAAGTACCGGGCTGCCATTTTTGAGCCTGTACCGATGTAAAGCTCAGTATGATTAATGAAAGAAGTATGGTAGTACGCATAGTGAGTTAAAAAACAGAGAACGTAAATTTAAAACATTTTAATATGACAGATACATATTTGTTACAAGCATAAAATACATGGATGATTGTAAAATTGAAAGCATATCATTTAGATTTGAGCATCTAAAATAGGAATTAAAAATTACCATGCAATTAACTGTTGATTTACGCAGCGATACGGTTACCAAACCGACACCAGGCATGCTCGAAGCGATGTGGAGCGCCAAAGTAGGGGATGATGTTTTTGGTGAAGACGAAACCGTTAAAGAACTGGAGCAAAAAGCTGCAGCCATTTTTGGGATGGAGGCGGGCTTGTTTTGTCCATCCGGTACGATGACTAACCAAATAGCTATTAAATGCTTTACACAGCCCCTGGATGAGCTAATAGCCGACCAAACCGCGCATGTTTACCGGTATGAGGGTGGGGGGATTGCCTTTAACTCAGGAGTATCTACCCGTTTATTAACCGGCTACCGGGGCATTATCACCGCCGAAATGATAGAGCCCGAGATTAATGCCGAAAATATTCATTACCCACATACCAGTTTGGTGGTGCTGGAAAATACAGTAAATAAGGGCGGCGGCAGTTGTTATACACTGGCCGATATTGCCCCTATTGCCGAACTGTGCCGGGCCAAAGGTTTGAAGCTCCACCTGGATGGCGCGCGTATATTTAATGCTTTGACCCATACTGGCGACAAGGCTATTGACTATGGTAAATACTTTAACGGGATATCCGTTTGTTTGTCCAAAGGACTGGGTGCGCCCGTTGGCTCGGTTTTACTGGCTGATGCCGAAACGATCAAATACGCCCGTCGTATCCGTAAAGTTTTGGGTGGTGGATGGCGGCAGGCAGGCTTTTTAGCTGCCGCGGGTATCTATGCGCTTGATCACCATGTGGAGCGGCTTAAAATTGATCATGCTCATGCTGTTATTTTAGGCGAGGAACTGGGCAAATTATCCTGGGTAAGCAATGTAGTACCGGTTGAAACCAACATCGTGCTTTTTGACACGGTTGAACCAGCAACTGAAGTGTTGGCCAAGCTGGCTATACATGGTATCAAAGCAGGGGATACCGACAAGCACCGCATCCGTTTTGTAACTCACTTGGATGTTCATCCGGAGCAAATAGAACACGTTGTGAAAGTATTGAAAAGCTTTTAGTAAAGGATACAGAATATTAAATCAAAAGCCCGAAGTTTTTAAGCTTCGGGCTTTCTTTTTTTGAGTTATTAAATAAAACACACTATTTCCCCCTCATAACTCAAAATTCATAAATAACTTATTTGGTTACCGGAACATTTAAAGAGATGTCCAGGTAATCAGGTGAACCATTTTTGGTGATGCCGAAATCCTTGGTGATCACTTTAAAATCGCCTTTGAAAATGCCTTCGTTTCCCTTGTCATCAAACGTAAAGTGAATGGTAATAGGCTTGGTAACACCCTTTAAGGTGAGCTTACCGCTGGCATCGTAACCTGCACTGGTTTTGCTTACAGCAGTTGATGTAAAGGTAATGGTGGGGTAATGATCAACATCAATAGCATCCTTAGAGTGGCTGGTTTTAATAAAAAAACCGGTGCTTAATGTAGTAGCATCAATAGTAGCCGAGATTTTTGAATCTTCAGGATGTGCTTTATCGAACTGGATATTAGCTTTTAAACCCTGAAACTCCCCGTGGATTTTTCCGTTGGAAAATTTTATTTCATAAGGATCTTTTACTTTCCAGGTAGTTGCTACAATAAAGGCCGAAAAACTGATGAATAATATGATCAGCGCTGGATAGATAGTTTTTTTCATGTGAATATTTTTTTGTTTGATATATATAACCCCGGTTAAATGATGGTCGTTACAAAAAATACGATGGCTTTAAGTAATAGGTTGCCTGTGGTAAAAATTTCCGTTACCAGGTATTTTTTTCTGCTCGATTTTAAAAAATAAATTGGGGATGAGGCAACCTATTTGTAAATGAGATAGTAATGTATATAAATATTGTTTACTAAAAATTATTACAAATGAAAAAACTATCAAAACTAATAGGTGTAGCTTTTCTGGCAGCTATTTTGTTTTTTGCAACTGACGTAAAAGCACAAACTACCCCAGCCAATGCTTTTGTTTTAAGCTTAGGCATTGAATCGGGACTTCCGACTGGAATTGCCAAGTATGGCACAAATTTCAGTTTAGGTGGAACCGCACGCTTACAGTATGGTGTCACTAATGATCTTGCGATCACATTTACCGCTGGCGGTTACCACCTTTTCCCGAAAAAAATACCAGGACAAGACAGAAGATATCAAAGCTACGGGGAATTACCTATAAAAGCCGGTGTTAAAGAGTTTTTTCTGCCCAATATATATGTAGGTGGTGAAATTGGTGTTGCCTTTGAAAAACTGGAAGGTCCTAATTGGGGCCCCCGTCGTTTAGATCTGTCGCCTAACCTGGGTTATGCCACCAAACACTGGGATTTTGGCATCCATTATGACTACCTTACTCACAAAGAAGATCACTTGGGTATATTTGCCCTACGTGTAGCTTATGGATTTGGATTGTAATTTTACTATCTGATATAACAAAAGGGAAGCTATCATGGCTTCCCTTTTGTTTGTTATGGAGTAAAGGTTTATTCAAAACTTCTCTAGCCTATCTAAATCTATGCTGATAGTCAATGATCCAGGCCGGATATTCAATGGGCAGCGCGCTTGCCTCATTGATCTTTTGAAGATCATCAGCCGAAAGTTCTATTTCGGTTGATTTGATATTATCCAACAATTGATCGTTATTTTTTGCGCCAATAATAGTGCTCGTAATTCCTTTTTGGAGGCGTACCCATGCCAGCGCGATTTGTGCCGCCGATACGTTATGCTGTTTGCCTATCTCCACAATTACATCGATTATATCATAAGCCTTTTCTTTATCTATCGGCGGGAAATCAAAAGTCGATCTGCGCGATCCTTCGGCGTTTTGGTTGTTACGGGTGAATTTACCCGATAAAAAGCCACCTGCCAACGGACTCCAGGGCATCATAGCCATATTTTGATCAATAGCTACGGGTAATATCTCCCTTTCAATATCTCTGCCTGCCAATGAGTAAAAGCATTGCATACCCACAAATTTGTGCCAGCCATTTTTTTCGGCAATGCCCATGGCTTTCATTACCATCCAGCCGGGCCAGTTACATACGGCCACATAACGCACCTTGCCGCTTAAAACAATATCGTTTAATGACCGCATGATCTCTTCTACAGGTGTATGGTAATCCACACCATGTACGTATAAGATGTCGGTATGATCCAGCTGTAGGCGTTTTAAACTGGCATCAACTGATTGAAATATATGATACCGGGATAAACCGCCGCTGTTTTGTCCCTGGTTTAAAAAAGCACGCACTTTAGTGGCTATAACCAGTTGGTTGCGGTCGAGTCCCACATTTTTGATGGATTGGCCCAACAGCGATTCAGATTCACCGAAGGAATATACATTGGCGGTATCAATAAAATTGATACCGGAGTCAACAACTGTTTTCATGATGTCGTTAACCTCCTTTTGCTGGGCTTTACCAATGGCTTCGTATAAGCCGGTGCCTCCAAAGGTCATGGTGCCAAAGCAAAGCTCGGAAACCAGCAGGCCAGTATTTCCTAAAAAATTGTATTTCATCAATTAGTGGTTTTTGTTTGATGTGAAATTAGCTAACAATCCTATGTTTATAAAATATAAACATCATTATTAATTAAAAGTTGGTTCGGGTATTTCCGTCCTAGTCCCTGGTCAGCAAAACTTAGTGGTATGGACTTTGCTGTTCCATCCCCATGAACCGATTGCTGCAAAAACTGGAAAAAATTGGCCGCGACCCCAAGGTTACTGCAAAGGCGGTTGGTTTGAGGTATGTATCAGATTCAACGCCCGGATATACCCGTAAAAGATCGGGCAAAGGATGGAACTTTTACGATGCGGACGGTCTATTGGTAAAAGATGAGGAATTGATAACCAGATTTATCCACCTGGTGATCCCTCCTGCTTATACGGATGTTTGGATATCACCCTATGAAAACGGGCATTTGCAATTTACAGGTATTGATGCTGCCGGGCGAAAACAATACCGATATCACACTGGCTGGAACCAGATCCGCAATCAATCCAAATATCATCGTCTGCAAACTTTTGCATCGTATTTACCGGCCATACGCGAGCAGGTAGATAAAGATCTGGCCCGTCCTGATCCCGACCATGAAAAGGTGGTTGCCCTTGCTGTGCGCCTCATGGAATTGACCAGCATCAGGGTAGGGAACGAATCATATCAAAAACTGTATGGCTCTTTTGGCCTAACCACCCTGCAAAACCGGCATATTAAAATTGAAGGATCAACCATCAGGTTTGAATTTAAAGGGAAAAAAGGCGTGCAACATAAAGTAAGCCTGCAAAGCAGAAAACTGGCCCGACTGGTAAAGCAATGTCGCGACATCCCGGGAAAAGAGCTTTTTCAGTACTATGACGAAGCCGGTGAGCGCCACAGCATTGACTCTGGCGACATTAATAATTACCTGAAAGAGATCACCGGCGAAGATTTTACTGCGAAGGATTTCCGTACCTGGGCAGGCAGCGTAAGCGCTTTATATGCGTTTAAATCGGCTGGTGAATTTGCCAATGTAACGGAGTGCCGTAAAAAAATCATCAGCGTAATTGACGAAGTTGCTGTTAGCTTGGGCAATACCCGTTCGGTTTGTAAAAAGTATTATGTACACCCCTCGGTGATTAAAAGTTATGAGGAAGGTACGCTGTTTAAATATATCAGCGCGCTGGATGAAGAAAAAGATGTAAAAGCAGCTGAACTCAACCAGGCCGAAAAAGCATTGCTTACCCTCCTTGAAACAGAAAAACTGGCCGAAGCCAGTTAGTTGGTGTTATTAATTGTGATCGGTAGGGCCATTGTATTACCTAAAAAGTGGGTTTACATGGTTTACACTTTTTATGATTAACGTGATTTTAATTTATTTAAAATCAGATAATTATATTATTTTTTCATCATAAAGTGGGTTTACAATGTAAACCCACTTTTATGCTTCAGGGGCCTCTGCAAGAGACCCGATGGGACTGTAATATGGTTAAAAAGGCTGTCACCCTGAGCTTCGTCGAAGGGTAGAGCGCAGAGGCCTACCCTCCATACTTCGACGGCGCTCAGCATGACAGCCTTTCAGACAATCCTTAATCAGTCTTCTTCTTAGTTGTTATCTGTATAACCCCATCTTTTGCCTTATTGCCGTATTTTTTTACGGTGTCTTCGCCATTGATAACATTCATACTTTCAATCGCCTTAGGATTTATTTTATTGATATCAGCGGCGGGTATTTCCTTTCCATCAACCAGGATCAATGGGGTTTTATCTTTATCAAAAGAAATATGCATGCCTTCATCATTGTTTACTGAGATGTTCTGAGCAGCGGTACTTTTACCATTAACTGATACGCTTGACGTGGATGAAACCCTTATAATGTGAGCCTTCGCATTGCTCTTTACATTTACCCTTATGGCAGTATCAGCAGTGACTACATACGGGGCAACATTTACGGTAGCGCTGGTGCTAACAGCTGTTGTGGGGTAAGCTTTTACTGTAGTGCCAGTTACACTCACCTTGGGGCTTGCTCTATAGCCAGTTACAGTAACACCATTTGATTGTTTAGATCTTTCTATTACTTTTCCCTCTGGCGAATCTTTGGTAACAACAAGTACTACGCCAGTATTTCTTACATCATCCTGGTTAATAAATGGAGGCAGGTCACTTACGCGGTCGCCTTTTATTACATTAACCTGTGCTATATTATTAGGATCAATATTTTTTAGATTGCCTCTTACTCCATTGATATAACAAACTATCGAGTCCTTCTTGTTATTATCACTTACAATAACCAGTTTTTTTTTGGTTGTATCAGTCCTGAAAGCGGTACTTGTTTTAGTGACCTTATGAGCGGCCTTTTTAGGCTTAGTAAAAATAACATTGCCACCTGCGGGATTAGGAATAGCCTCTACAGCTACCATGCTTGTTAGCGGTTTAACCGCATTAGCCAGCTTGATCCTGATCGGTTTGGCAAAATCGGCCGTTGATATGCTGAATATCAGCAGTAAAGTAATCACCGCGGGTACCAGGAAGGCATACCGGGTAAGGTTTATTTTCGAAGATCTTTTAGCGTTCATCATGATAATGCGTTTTTTGATGGTTGATATATTAAAATGGTTCACTATACCGGGCTGTTGGTTGTTAAAACTTACCGAAACCAGGCTGTACTGATAGGTTTTACTATCGATACCATGGTTCAGTATCTTGCGGTCGGTGATAAACTCCACGTTTTCGCGGATAGCCTTTTTCATTAGCCATATGCCTGGATTAAACCAGTAAAAAATACTGCTTACCTCGGCCAGCAATATATCGGCGGTATGCCACTCATTCACGTGGATCTGCTCATGCAATAATATGGCCTTCAGATCAGCGGGTTCATGTTTTGACGGATTTACAAAAATGCTTTGCCAGAAAGAGAAAGGTGCCGCGTCTCTATCCATAATCCGTACCTGGTGATTGTTGATGGTAGCTGGTTTGGAGCTTTTATACAATCTGTATAATGAGAATAGCTGCACCACCAGTTTAATGGCCAATATGTAGGCTCCCAGCCAGAAAATAACTTCGGCCCAGCGCCAGTAATCGGGTTGGCTCAATGGTTTTACCAGGCTTTGTACCGGTGCCTGCCAATTGATAACTACTTGTTGTACCGGTTTCACCAACTTCTCGTGCCGCTGCACAAAAGCCGAAAGGTTTAACCAGGGGTACACACTGGCAAATACGATGGCTGCAAGCAGGTAAATACGGTTAAGCGTATAAAAAGTAAGCGGCCTGAGCACCAGGTAATAACCCGCGCAAAACAATAACAGGGCCATATTTACTTTAAGTAAAAAAACAAACAGTGCTGGCATGGTATTAAGGTTTATTGTTTTTCAATTAGTTTAATGATCTCCTGTAGGTCGCTGGCACTTATCTTTTTTTCGTTGGCGAAAAACGTTACCAGGTCTTTGTAAGAGTTTTGGAAGTAATCACTCACAAAACCACTCATAAAGCGTTTTTTATATTCCTCCTCTTTAATGATGGGGATGTAACGGAGCGAATTGCCCATTTTTTCACTTTTTAAAAATTCCTTGCGCTCCAGGTTCTTAATGGTGGATGCCAGGGTGGTATAAGGAGGTTTGGGCTCCTGCAATTGGTCCAGAAAATCTTTAATAAAACCGGGGCCACACTGCCATACCGCTTGCATGGCTTCTTCCTCTTGTTGCGATAATTTCTCCATTGTATTTACGATTGTTTCGTAAAACTACGAAAGTTTCGTAGTAATCCAAATTTATTTTTATTTTTTTTGAAAAAGGGGAGCGATGTCTTTTTAAAATAAGCTATGCCGGGGTTTGCGATGACGGAGGTGTGTTTGCCCTTGTTGATAATAATTCATACAAAGCCTGTAGGTATTATCATATTTAAAAATTTGTGCTATGTCTTTTATTAAAACGTAAAAAAAATTATCTTTAACACACAACATAGTATAAAACATAAAACGCTTATTGAAAACGATTACCCGCAGAGACTTTTTAGGTAAAGGAGCTATGCTTGCCGGTGGGGCTTATCCTGCTATGATGGCCCTGGGTTTGTTACGCCCGGCGCCTGTACATGCCTTTAACTTGCAGGGTGACGGCAAAGGCAAACACATCATTATACTGGGGGCTGGGCTTGCCGGTATGACTTGTGCTTACGAACTGAATAAATTAGGTTATCAGTGCACCATACTCGAGGCCCGTTGGCGGGCCGGTGGGCGTTGCTGGAGTATTCGTAACGGTAGTACGCAGCAGGAGATTGATAAACCCACTGTAACTGCCCGTTTTGATGATGGTTTGTATTTTAACGCCGGGCCATCGCGTATACCACATCATCATGAGCTTACCCTGCATTATTGTAAAGAATTGGGCGTACCTATACAGGTTTATAATAATGTAAACGAGGGCGCCTATTATTTTGCAGAGGGCAAGGGGCCGCTGTCAAACAAAAAAGTAAGGGTCAGGGAGGTGCATAACGATATCCGGGGATACATGACCGAGATGCTGGCCAAAAGCATTGATCATGGCAGTCTCGACAGTAACCTGACCAAAGAGGATGGCGAAAAGATCATCGAATATTTAAGGGCAGAGGGTGGTTTGGATATTGATAAGCTCTATAAAGCCTCCGCACGCAGGGGTTACGCCGAATCGCCGGGAGCTGGTGACAGGCCAGGTAAAATCGCCGATGCGCATAAACTGGCTGATATCCTGCATTCGGGCTTAATGGATCCCGACTTTTATAACGTTGCCGAATATACTTACGAATTGCAGATGACCATGTTCCAGGCTGTAGGAGGCATGGATCAGATAGCCAAAGCACTGGAGAAAAAAGTAGCGCCGGCTATAAAAATGGGAGCCGAAGTTACCGCCATCAATAATTTGGCAGAAGGCGTAAAAATTACCTACAAGGACGCGCAGGGCGAGCATGTGCTTACCGGCGATATGTGTATTTGCACCCTTCCACTCCCGGTTTTAAGTAATATCAGTAATAATTTCTCGGGCGATGTAAGCAGGGCTATTGATTACATCGGGTATAACTCAACCGGTAAAATAGGCTTGCAGTTTAAACGCCGGTTTTGGGAAGAGGATGAACATATTTATGGGGGTATTACGCACACCAATAACGACCTGACGCAGATCTTTTATCCATCCTATGATTACCTGGGGAAAAAGGGTATCTTAATAGGATATTACAACTTTAACGAAAAGGCCCAGAAAACAGGCGCTTTAAGCTATGCCGATCGCGAAAAATTCGCGTTGGAGAAAGGCAGGCTCATACACCCGCAGTACGATAAAGAATTTGAACGCTCATTTTCGGTAAGCTGGCACAAAACAAAATACAATTTAGGCGGATGGGCTGTTTATACCACAGAAACCCGTAAAGCCCAGTATCCTGTGCTGTTGAAACCGGATAAGCAGGTTTATTTTGCCGGCGAACATTTAACTTATTTAAATGCCTGGATGGCCGGTGCATTTGAATCGGCCCGGAGCACGGTAGCTGCCCTGCATGCCAGAATGAGCGAACAACGAGTACAGTATAAGAGTATCAAGTAGTATAATAATAGTATCAAGTAGTTAGTATCAAGTATCAAGATTTTTTAAAGAGTTAAAAGAAAGATGAAGCTGTCTTGATACTTGATACTCACTACTTGATACTAAATTAAAACCAAACCACCATGGCAAATTCACTAAACCGCAGAAACTGGATCAAATCCAGCGCATTTATGGCCGGGGGACTGGCCCTCTTTTCTGGTACCATCAGTAAGCTGGCGGCAATGCCGGTTGTCCGTTCGTTTAAACCATCGCCACGTAGCCTGAATGATCAGGAGGTTATAGCCAATGTTGGGTTTGAGTTGAAAGCGAGACTGTTGGCTAATGAAAATCCATTCGGCCCATCAGCCAAAGCAAAAAAGGCCATCCAGGATGCTATTGAAAAAAGTTATCAATATCCATTTTTTGATCTGCCGCTGCTTTATAATAAAATAGCCGATTATGAGGGTGTAAAACCCGCGAATATCCTGATGGATGCCGGCTCAACGCCGCTATTGCTTGCCGCGGCTATGTACTATACCAAAGGCGGTAAAACGGTGATCACCGGCGACCCTTCTTATGATGACCTGCCAGGTCGTGCTGAAGCATTGGACGGAAAATGGGTAAAAGTACCGCTTACTGCCGATTATAAACTTGATCTGGATGCTATGGAAGCCAAAGTAGATGATAGCACTGGCTTAGTTTACATCTGTAACCCCAATAATCCAACCGCTACTATTGTAGATACAGCAAAACTGAAAGCTTTTTGCGAACGGGTATCCAAAAAAACAACGGTGTTTGTTGATGAGGCCTATATAGATTACCTGCCCGATCCGCAGGCTTCTACCATGATCAGCGCCGTTAAAGCGGGTAATAATGTGATCGTGGCACGTACTTTCTCTAAATTGTACGGTTTTGCCGGTATGCGTTTGGGGTATATTATATCACAACCGGATACTATTGCAACATTTAAAAAATATACCACCCAATCATGGAGTATTTCGGCTCCAACACTGGCTGCCGCGATTGCCGCTTACCGGGAAACCGATTTTTTAAACGATACCTTAAAGAAAACGAATGAATCAAAAGAGTATTTGTATTCCGTACTTAAAAAAGAGGGGTACGAGTATATCCCATCATCGGCTAATTTTGTGATGTTCCCGCTTAAAATGGATGGACAAAAATTTGTAGGCGAAATGATGAAACGGGGAGTGGGCATCCGTAACTGGAAATTTAATGGCAAGGACTGGTGCCGGGTAAGCATTGGCCGTATGGACGAAATGGAAGCCTTCGCCGAAGCATTTAAACAAATATCTTAATCTTAACAGAGTCAAGGGATAAGAGTCAAGAAACAAGACTAAAATATCAGCTTTTGTTTCTTGATTTTAGCTTTTCCCACTCTTGATTCTTGACTCTTATCTCTTGACTCTTTTACACATGCGTAAACTAACATTAACACTGCTTTTAACAGCTTCAATTTATTTGTGCCGGGCGCAAACTGTAAACCCACGCCCGCTTACCATGGCCGAATATGATAAGGCGCAAGCTTTTACTATTGCCGACCTGGATAAGGACACTTATGTGAAATTTGAGAATACTTATGTGCTCGATAGGTATGAGGGCCGTAAGCCTTATTTTGTTACCGGAGCCGATGGTCTGAAAAAACGTATTGACCTGTACAAACTCATCGCTAAAGAAGGAATGCAGGAAATAGGGCTGATGGTATTTTATACCAACGAAAAAGGAAAGCTATACAAGGCGCTTGTTCCGGATTTTACGGCTGATGCCAAAGTTTGGGCAAAATATTTCCAGGATATTGACAACATCAACAAAGAAGAAACAAATTTTATCCTGAAGCTGTCTTATATCCTGTCAAAAGAGGTAAGCTTTCAGCAGTATAAAGTTTTAAATGGGGGGAAGGATATGAAAGAAGAGGCCGCCACTTATGGTAACGATATTTGTTTCCCGGGGGACGAACTGGTGACGATGGCCAGCGGCGAAAAGAAAATGCTAAAAACTGTAAAAGCGGGTGATAAGGTGATCACTATTGATCCGGCTACTAAAATAAGTTCAGCCGTAAAAGTGAAAGAACTAACTGTACATGAAGCTAAAAACTACGCCTTGACCCAATTGGTGCTGGTATCGGCTATTGTAAAAAATAGCGATGCCGGGCAGCAGATCAGCTTAAATACCAAAATATTGCAGGCTACCCCTAATCACCCTATGCTCACCAAACAAGGCAATCTGAAAATGGGACAGATAACAGAAGGGCAGGAGGTGCTATGCATGAATGAGCAAACCGGCAAGTACGAAACGTTTACGGTGTTACAAAAGACAGAACATAGCGGCGGTTTACAAAAAGTGTACAACATTGTAGCGGATGGTGGTAGCACCCTGCTGATGAATGGCGTAATGGTGATGCAAAAATAAAACGCTGGCCTCACCTTTATAAAATCCCAGCTCAAACTGTCCGCATGCGGACAATTACTATAATATATCCGTACGGAACTATATGGGATAATTTATTCTAATTATTTAATAATCAGTAATTTATATGAATGGCATAATCTTGGTAAGCATATTGGCCTAAATGCTCCACTCATGCTGAAAAATTATATCAAAACTGCCTGGCGTAATTTGTTAAAAAACAAATTTTACTCTCTTATTAATATTGTTGGTTTAACTGCTGGCCTGGCTATCGGCATCCTGATATTATTATGGGTGCAGGATGAGCTGAGCTTTGACAGCTTTCACAAAAAAGCGCCAAATATTTACAGGATGGCCATTTTTGGTGGCACCGGCGCCAGCAGGCAAATTTGGTCGCAGGATGTAGCCCCGATGGGCCCGCTGGCTAAGCAGCAATTATCAGGAGTAAAGGATCAGGTGCGTATAACGGGGAATGAGTTTTTTTCGATGTTTAAATACCAGGATAAAGTTTTTGGTAATGAGAACGTTGTTTTTGCTGATCCATCATTTTTCTCCATTTTCGATTTTCCACTGGTGCAGGGCAATACGGCAAAGCCTTTTGCAAATGATAATTCTGTAGTAATTACAAAAAAAACGGCTAAAAAATATTTTGGTGATGAAAATCCTATAGGAAAAGTAATCGTAGCAGATGATAAGGCAAACTTTACTGTGAGCGGCGTTATCAATGATTTTCCGGATAATTCAAGCTTTAATATGGGACTGATCATGCCGATGAGCTACCATATCAATAAAAAACTTGCTGATAATAAGGAAGATGTGAATAGCAATTTCAGCAATTTTAATTACGAAACCTATCTTTTACTTAATCCGGGTATTGCCCCGGAAAGTTTAAAAACCAAGCTGTTTAACATCCACATCAGCCATAAAAAGGAAGATACCGATGTTGAATATTTATTATTACCCATAACAAAAACCCATTTATATCACTTGGACGGCAGTGACGGTGGTATAAGCACAGTAAGGATATTTGTTGTTATAGCTTTGTTAATATTGGTAATTGCCTGTATCAATTACGTAAACCTTTCAACTGCACGGTCAATGCTGCGGTCAAAAGAGATCAGCATGCGTAAAATTATCGGAGCGGCAAAATCACATTTATTCCTGCAGTTTATTGTAGAAACGGCCTTGCTGTTTTTGATAGCCGCTGGTTTGGCCATTTTGCTTATTTATGCCCTGATGCCCGCATTTAACCAGCTATCGGGCAAGCAACTGGTGTTTAATCTTAATAACTATCATATATGGATAGTTATATTGGCAACCATATCGGGTACGCTTATCGTATCCAGTATTTATCCGGCATTACTGCTTTCATCATTTGAGCCGCTTAAAGCCTTAAAGGGTAAAGTTTCTGCAGGGATGGGTGATGTTACTTTCCGCAAAATACTGGTGGTCACCCAGTTTACATTCTCAGTGATACTCATTATTGGAACAATAGTAATTACCAACCAGCTCAGTTTTATCCGCTCAAAACAATTGGGTTATGATAAAAGCCACGTATTGGGTTTGTGGATGCGGGATATGGCAAAACATTATGATGCCGTAAAAGCCGAACTTTTAAAGCAACCTGGCGTATTAGGGGTTACCCGCTCCAACTCAAACATTGTAAGCCTTGGAGGTTTAAGTGGCGATAATGATTGGGATGGCAAGGCGGCTAACCAAACATTTATTGTGCACCCTATGGCCATTGATAAGGATTTTATGTCCTTTTTTAAAATGAAATTAGTGCAGGGAGCTGGCTTTACAGGTGCGGTAGCCGATTCCACCCATTTTATTTTAAACGAAGCAGCAGTTAAAGAGATTGGTTTGCAAAACCCGATAGGCAAAAGATTCAGGATGTGGAAAACTAAAGGTACCATTATTGGGGTGGTAAAAGATTTCCACTTCGCTTCTATGAGGGAGAAGATCTCGCCTGCTATTTTTTACTATACGACGGATTTAAACTCAATGTACATCAAAACAGATGGACGTAACGCTCAAAAAGCGATTAACGCTGCGGCAGAACAATTTAAACAATACAACGGGCAATACCCTTTTGATTATACCTTTCTGGACGATATTTTTAACAACCTTTATAAAGGCGAACAACGGGAAGGAACCTTGTTTAATTATTTTGCAGGTATAGCTATCATGATCTCGTGTTTAGGTTTATTAGGTTTAGCAGCCTTTACAGCACAAGTGCGTACCCGTGAAATTGGTGTTCGAAAAGTATTAGGCGCCAGTGTAAGCGAAATTATTGGCTTGCTGGCAAAAGACTTTATCAAACTGGTGCTGATTGCTATAGCTATAGCCATTCCGGCTGCCTGGTTCACGATGAATAGATGGCTGGAAGATTTTGCCTACCGCATCAATATTGGCTGGTATGTATTTGTATTAGCAGGATTAATGGCGATACTGATAGCTTTTATCACCATCAGTTTTCAATCAATTAAAGCAGCATTAACCAACCCGGTAAAGAGCTTAAGAAGCGAGTAACAGAGGAGCAATCTAAATAGTAAAATTGAGGTATTTTAATAGAATTGTAAAAGTATTGATGCTAATCAAAAAAAACTGCCTTTGGGAGGTTATGGGCTAAAAAAACGAGTATCTTGCAAGTCTGAAAGTTATCTTTTCAGAAGGTAAAGGGCATGGCTTTAAAAACAACCATCATTACCGGTGCAACATCGGGCATAGGACAAGAAACCGCTTTAGAGCTGGCAACACAAGGACACGCGCTTTATTTGCTGGTACGCAATACGCCAAAAGGCGAGCGGCTCAAGAACCAAATAATTGGGAAAACAGGTAACAAAGAAATATATGTGGTACGTTGCGACCTGGCCGATTTGCAAAGTGTACGCGAAGCTGCGGATGAACTCAATCAAAAACTTTTCGCCATTAATACCCTGATCAACAATGCTGGTGGCGTTTTTCAAGAACGGGAGGTGAGTAAGAATGGGTTTGAAATGACCTTTGTTACCAATCACCTGGGGCATTTTTTACTGACAAATAGCTTGATGCCTTTATTACAAAAAGGGCAGGCCCGCATCATCAATGTAAGTTCGGAAGCTCATAAATGGGGTAAACCACGGTTTGATGATTTGCAATGGCAACAAACTTACAATGGCTTTAAAGCTTACGGGATGAGTAAATTGTTTAATATTTATTTTGCCCAGTCGCTGGCAGAGAAATATGGCGATAAGGGAATACTTGCTTTTTCATTACATCCAGGTACGGTAAAAACGGGCTTTGGGGCAGGTATTAAAGGCTTGGGTAAAGTATTGTTTTTGCTGGCTACTCCATTTATGGTAACAGTAAAACAAGCTACCGAAACTTCGGTATTCCTGGCAACAGCTCCACGACTTGACCAATACAATGGGGCTTATTTTAAAAAGAAGAAAAAGGCAAATACCTCGGCCATTGCAACAGACACCGAATCCCGAAATAAGCTCTGGGCCATTAGCGAAAAACTCCTTTCACGTTATTTGATCTGGCCAGTTATCAATGCGGAATAGGAAGCAGGACCGTGAGAATCAAGAAACGAGAGTCAAGAATTAAGATGAGTTTTGCTCTTCGTTTATTATTTTTATCTTAATTCTTGACTCTCTGTTCTTGACTCTGGCATTTGAAATCCCGATTCCATAAATTGTATCTTAAAAATTACCTTTTTTTACACAATCCGGTGTTGTGACATTAAAAGTTAATAGTTATTTTAGGTGACTTAAATATGACAATCATGCCTTTTAATAAAAAAATAATTGCTACCCTCGGATTGTTATCTGTTGTGGTATTAGGTGCCATGACATCCATGACCCCCAAAAAGCCACAGGATGAAGGGTTTAAAAACCTGAAGGTATTACCAAAAAGCATCTCGGGCGATAATCTTCATAAAGTAATGGAAGAGTGGGAGCATTCATTAGGGGTGCATTGCAACTTTTGCCATGTACGTAATGAAGAAACCAAAAAGATGGATTGGGCAAGTGATGCCAAACCCGAAAAGGAAATGGCCCGTGATATGTACAAGATGATGAATAAAATAAACCAGAAATATTTTCACGCCAAAAAAGATTCATTAGGCATGATCATGCAATCTGGTATCAACTGTAATACCTGTCATCGCGGTACAGCCCATCCCGAAGTTGTTATACCTGCTGGTGGCGCCCCTGGCGGTATGCCTCCAGGCGGTCAACCAGCTCCAGGAGGCCAGCCAGCTGCTGGTAGCCCTGATAAAAAAGGATGATCCTTAAAATATTCAAAGCACCTCTTACGTAAAGTAAGGGGTGTTTTAATTTACTATGAATATGAACAGTGTAATCAATGTCAGAAATGCGAATGAGGACGATCTGCTGGCCATTCTGCACATCTATAACGATGCCATATTAAATACCACATCTGTTTACAGCGAACAACCCCACACGCTTGAAATGCGCCAGGCATGGTACCAGGATAGGGTAAGTAACGGCTTTCCGGTACTGGTGGCGGAGTCGGGTGGAAAGATAGCCGGTTTTTGCACTTATGGACATTTTCGGATCTGGCCTTGTTATCGTTATACTGTTGAACATTCTGTATACGTTGATCCTGTATTTCAGGGACAAGGTATTAGCAAACTTTTACTCAGACCGCTTATTGAAATAGCTCAAAAGAATGGCATTCATGCTATAATAGCGGGTATCGACAGCGAGAATCAAATCAGCTATCATTTGCACCAATCACTGGGTTTTAGGCAGGTTGCCCACTTTAAAGAGGTTGGTTTTAAGTTTAACCGTTGGCTCGACCTACTTTTTATGCAATTATTGCTTGATGAGTAATATTAAATTTTATTTTAAAGCAAAAAAAACTATAAACTTTATTATTTTTCAGTTAACTTTAGTCACACCCTGATTGAAATGCAAATTTATTGAATAAGTATGCGCTTTTGATAGTTTTATTTCAGTCGGGCAGTAAAAAACCCCTTAATTGACTGACCATGACTGTTGAAATTGAAGAAAAAACTGTTCTCACTCTTGCTTCCTCAAAGCGAATAAGCCATACACACGGTGTTCATTGCAGACGCTGTAATAATCCCAACATTAATCGCATACCCCGGGGCCCATTTGTAAAAATGTTTTTGTCCTGGCTTCCACTTAAAAAATACGTTTGCTATCGTTGCCATCGCAAATCATACCGTTGGAAACCCTGATCAAACTACTACCTGTTTGCCATATTCCTGTATCATTTTGCCATCAATAAAAT
Source organism: Mucilaginibacter sp. BGA-UO-ETr-C110 (assembly GCF_059567985.1). Classification (NCBI taxonomy): domain Bacteria; kingdom Pseudomonadati; phylum Bacteroidota; class Sphingobacteriia; order Sphingobacteriales; family Sphingobacteriaceae; genus Mucilaginibacter; species Mucilaginibacter sp. BGA-UO-ETr-C110. The sequence goes on along the minus strand of NZ_JCAQPB010000002.1, from coordinate 2,885,887 downwards.
AATGCTTTACAAAGTGTAAATCCATTACATTTGTTAGATGCAAAAGATACTGATCGCTAACCGTGGCGAAATAGCCTTAAGAGTAATGCGCTCCGCGCGCGAAATGGGTATTAAAACCGTTGCTGTATATTCAGACGCAGACCGTGATGCATTGCATGTACGTTATGCCGACGAAGCAGTTTATATCGGCGCGGCCCCATCAAATCAATCATACCTTAACGGCGAAAAGATCATAGCGGCTTGCCATAAAACAGGCGCCACCGGCATCCATCCCGGTTATGGTTTTTTGAGCGAGAATGCGGCCTTTGCACGGCAGGTAAAAGAAGCCGGCCTGGTGCTTATTGGCCCCTCGCCAGAGGCTATGGAGATTATGGGCAACAAGTTATCGGCCAAAGCAGCAGCTTTAAAGTATAGTATACCCATGGTGCCCGGAACTGAAGAGGCTATAACCGATATCGCCGAGGCAAAAGCAAGAGCTGTAGAGGTTGGTTTCCCGATCCTGATCAAGGCCGCTGCAGGTGGTGGGGGCAAGGGTATGCGCATAGTAGAAGGCGAGGCCGATTTTGAAGAACAGATGCAGCTTGCCGTATCCGAGGCTACTTCGGCATTTGGCGATGGATCTGTGTTTATTGAACGCTATGTATCATCTCCCAGGCATATCGAAATACAGGTTTTGGGCGATACACACGGCAACATCGTACATCTTTTTGAGCGTGATTGCTCGGTGCAACGCCGTCATCAAAAGGTGATCGAGGAAGCGCCTTCAAAAGTGCTTACCCCGCAGATCAGGGAGCAGATGGGTAAATGCGCGGTTGATGTGGCCCGATCAGTAAATTATACAGGTGCAGGTACGGTTGAGTTTATTATGGACGATGCGCTGAACTTTTATTTCCTGGAGATGAACACCCGCCTGCAGGTAGAACACCCAGTAACGGAGCTGATAACCGGCATCGACCTGGTAAAAGAGCAGATCCGTATAGCCCGGAGTGAAGCGATCAGCTTTAAACAGGAAGATCTGCAGATACGCGGGCACGCCATTGAACTAAGGGTTTATGCCGAAGACCCGGCAAATAATTTTTTACCCGATATCGGTACACTCCAAACTTATATTACCCCCAAAGGAGCGGGGATACGCGTTGACGATGGTTTTGAGCAGGGCATGGAAATACCTATTTACTATGACCCCATGATAGCTAAACTGATAACTTACGGTAAAGACAGAACCGAGGCTATTGAAAGGATGTTACGGGCTATTGACGAATACCAGATAACAGGGATCACCACTACACTTGGTTTCGGCCGGTTTGTTATGAAGCATGAGGCCTTTACATCGGGCAACTTCGATACGCATTTTGTGAAAAAGTATTTTACCCCCGACGTATTGAACACCGAAGATGCGGGCGAAATTGCGATTGCTGCCGTAATTATGGAACAATTGCTCAATCAAAAGAAAGCTGTTACCGCATCAGTAACAACTGCAGAAACAAGTAACTGGGTAAAGAACCGTACCCGTTTGCAATAGCAGGGGTATTATAGTAGTTCTGTTAGTTCACTAAAACTATCCACAGTAGCAACCATGCCATCGGGTACCTGACCAAAGCCATAGCTGGCAAAAATAAAGGGTACACCAGCCTGGTATGCTGCGGTATAATCGCCCATGGTGTCACCTACATACACCGGTGCTTTAAGCTGATGGTCGTTTACAATATCCTTAATATTATCAGCTTTCGGGTTGCCTTTGGTACCAAAGCACTGGTGACCTAAAAAATGCGCGTGCATGTTATTCAGATCCAGGAATACTTCAATATAACCGCTCTGGCAATTGCTTACAATATACAGCTTGTATTTTGTGCCCAGGTATTTTAAAGTTTCTTCCAGTTGCGGATATAGCTCACCGCCTTTGGTATGTAAAATTTCAAGCTCACTGATGGCGCAAAGGGCTTGTACTTCTTTGCGTTGATCGGTATCAAGGTTGGGGAATAATTTATCAAAAATGGCATCATAGGTCATGCCGGTGATCGATTTAACACGTTCTACCGTCATCAACTCATCAATATAATCCACTTTTGAAAGGGCTGCCTGCCATGCCAGGGCCACGTTGGCTGTACTGTCCCAAAGAGTGCCATCCAAGTCAAAAATTATACTGTCAAATTGATTGTGTAGTGAAGTATCCATAATGCCGGCAAAAGTAATAAAAAGCAGGTTATAGTTCTGACAGGCAGTTTATGAAAAAACAAACCAATGTAAAATAATGCTTCCTTATAAAGAGCAAGACGGCTAATTGGTTAAATTCGCTTATCATCAACAAGAAAGAGCATAACTATTGAAGACCGATCGCCCGCCCAAAAATACTATCACTCATAAAGTTACCTTAAAAGAACGCTTTGAGGCACTGCGCAACTTACCTGCGTTTTTTAAACTGGTATGGCAAACCAGCCGATGGATGACAGTGGTAAACGCCCTACTGCGCATCATACGCTCTGCCATGCCCCTGGGGCTGTTATATGTGGGCAAGCTGATCATTGATCAGGTGGTGATGGTAAGCCACGCGCATGTGAAGGATATGACCTATCTGTGGCAACTGGTAGGATTGGAGTTTGCCTTAGCGATCCTCACCGATGCGCTTAGCCGGGCCATCACGTTGATGGATAGCCTGTTGGGCGACCTCTTTAGCAATTATACTTCTGTCAGGATCATGGAGCATGCTGCCACGCTTGATTTGGATCAGTTTGAAGATTCTGTATTTTATGATAAGCTGGAACGAGCCCGACAGCAAACCGTGGGGCGCACTATATTACTCTCGCAGGTAATGAGCCAGGTGCAGGACCTGATCACCATGGGCTTCCTGGCCGTGGGTTTAATGGCTTTTAATCCATGGCTTATTGTGCTGCTGCTTATTGCCATTATTCCTGCTTTTTTAGGTGAATCATATTTTAACGATCAAAGTTATGCCCTTACCCGTGGGCAAACGCCTGAGCGGCGCGAGCTGGATTATGTCCGGTACCTGGGCGCCAGCGATGAAACGGCCAAAGAAGTAAAGATATTTGACCTTTCGGGTTTTATTATCGACAGGTTTAGGCTCCTGTCTGGTAAATTTTATGGCGATAATAGACGGCTGGCTATAAAACGTTCGCTATGGGGTACTTTTTTTGCCATGCTGGGTAGCTTGGGCTATTATGCGGCTTACCTGGTTATTATTGTACGTACAGTTAACGGAAGCGTGACTATTGGCGAACTGGCATTCCTGGCTGGTTCATTCCGGCAGCTTCGCGCCTTGCTTGAGGGTATTTTAACCCGTTTTACAGCAGTATCGCAGGGGGCTATTTACCTGCGCGATTTTTTTGAATTTTTTGAGATCGCACCTAAGATCAAACTGGCTGAGCACGCGCTGCCCTTCCCTAAAACCATACAGCAGGGTTTTACTTTTGAGGATGTGGGCTTCCGGTATATTAATTCCGACAGATGGGCCAATCGGCATTTGAATTTTACGCTGTATCCAGGTGAAAAACTGGCACTGGTAGGTGAAAACGGCGCGGGTAAAACCACGCTGGTGAAATTGCTTGCCCGTTTGTACGACCCCACAGAAGGCCGGATATTACTGGATGGCATCGATCTGAAACAATATGACCTGACCGACCTTCGGCTTAACGTGGGTGTTATTTTTCAGGATTATCTGCGCTACCAGATGAGCTTTGCTCAAAATATAGCCGTAGGTAAAATAAGCGAGAAGGATAACCGGCCGCTCATCGAAAACTCGGCCCGTCAAAGCCTGGCTGATCTACTGGCAGCCAAACTTCCTGGTAATTATGACCAGCAATTAGGCAAACGCTTTGCCGATGGGGTAGAACTATCCGGAGGCGAATGGCAAAAGGTGGCCCTGGCCCGGGCCTACATGCGCGACGCGCAGTTGCTTATATTGGATGAACCTACATCTGCACTTGATGCCCGGGCAGAATACAATGTTTTTGAGCGCTTTGCAGAATTAACCAAAGGAAAGTCGGCCGTATTGATCTCACACCGTTTTAGCACTGTTCGCATGGCCGACCGGATACTGGTACTGGAAAAAGGAGAACTGATAGAAATAGGCAGTCACCAGGAATTATTGCTTAAAGGAGGCCGCTACGCCGAATTATTCGACTTGCAGGCCGCCGGCTACAGATAAAATTGATCAGTAACTAACTATCAATTAAGCAATAATCAACAGCAACTCATAGCTGTTTCAGTCTATCGCAGGGTTATTGTCAATAAATCAAGAGTTTAGTTCATGATGTGTAAAAATGCGTAGAAATACGCAGGTGATACCGTATTATCACCCTGTTATTTGTGTTATGGTAAGATTAATTTTGGATTCATGTTTGGGCAGGCAACTCAATAAACATATACAAAGCTATTTACTATGAAACTTTTTTACCACTTTTTAATTTTTGTTTTTGTATCCCTTATGCTCGTAGCATGTGCCAAAATATTTACTTCAGATAGTGAAATAAAATCATTTAATAATCAACCATCCGAGATAAAACAGGAGTCTAATAATCAACCCGATAGTGCAGCACCAGCTGATGTTAAGGAAGGGGCTTTTACGATCACGGATTTTAACTACAAAAACCTTTTAAAAACAAAAAAGTGGGCAGATAATCAATGTGATTATAACAGTGTTTTTTACATTAAAAATGTACAAATGGTCATTAACCGTTTAGGCCGGTACACACAGCAATATTAATTTCGTTTTTAGTTTAGTTTTTTAATTAGGGAAACAGTTGGCAAACAGTCATTACAGCAATGTAGTGGCTGTTTTGTTTTTTGCCCGGTTGCAGGTAATATTGCTGCAATCCGGACTAAACAATACAAGTTTACCTCACTTATAAATTGGGAAATGCCCAAAAGTAAAGAGTAAAATAAAGAAGGGGATGGCCAATAAAAAATAAATTCTTGCCAATTGCCGATCATCGGCGTTACCCATTACAAATACATTATATAGGTCTTTTTTTATGATGTTTAATTTCGATTTCATGGTTCAAAAAATATAGATGTTATATACAATTATGACCAAAATCAAGCTCCATAGTTTAATAGCGACAAAATTATTAGAGCATAAAAAAGCGCCGGCAGATAAAAACCTACCGACGCTTATCATCATCATTCATCAAAAGATCAGTTTATTTTGTCGCGGCTCATTTCGGGATGATAATGCAGGCCAGGAGTAAGCCAGTACAATAACATAACCCTTGAATATCTAAAGTTAAATGGCGAAAGTATAACTGCAATAGCCAATATAATAGTAACATATAACCATGGATTATGGCTTCCGGTCAGTACACTTATAGCTATGGCTGCTGTTACCATTTCGGCCACATTAAAGGCATAGCTTACAAACATGGCCACATAAAAATAGCCAGGCTCTCTTTCGTAAGTTAAACCACAGTGAGGGCATGTTTTGTGCATTTCCTGACCCTTAAAGCCATACATGCTGGTGGCAAACATGTCGCCACGCCTGCAACGCGGACATTTGGCATGTACAAAAGCTGGCCATGCCGCTAATTTATAGTTGTTATTTTCCATGATCGTATAGTAATTTTTTTCTGAATTCTTCGGGTGTAGTATCTTCCAGTTTTTTAAAAAACTTGGTAAAGTAGGAGTTATCACTAAAGTTTAATTTCAGTGATATTTCGCTGATACTGAGCTGTGGGTTGGTCAGCATACGTTTAGCCTCCAGCATTACCCTGTTACGGATCATTTCGCCAGCCGGGATACCCATAATGTCCTTACAAACTGCGTTAAGGTGGTTGGGGGTAATATATAACATAGCGGCATAATCCTTCGGTAGCTTAATGTCGGTATAATGATGCTCAATTAAGTTTTTAAAGTTTTTAAGCAGGGTTTGGTTGTATGATGAATTGTTGTTTACCGTTGCAATGGTCTTTACCCTGTTAACCCTGATAAATATCTGGAGCATCAGCAACCTGATCATATCGGCAGCTGAGGTGCCGGGATTGGTAGCTTCGGTTAATATAGTTTCAAAAAGTGGCTTGATAGCTGTATAAGTTTCGGCCGGTAAATTGATCACCGCATCGGCCAGGTTACCGCTGAAAAAGGAAAAATTATCCAGGTAACCATGTTGCAACACAAATGATTGTATGAACGATGCCGAAAAGTTGATGATATAACCATCTGTAAAACCCTCAAACCCCCAGGAATGTACCTGGCCGGGTATCATAAAATAAATTTGTCCGGGTTTAACCTCAAAACTTTCAAAATCTATAGTGTGAGTACCTGATCCAGCTGTAAATAGTACCAAATGATAAAAGGTGTGGCGATGGGTGGCAAACAGGTTCTTATGCGTATCCAGATATGGTGCAAAACGGCTTATGAGTATGTCATCCTGATTGATGTCAGATAACGAACAGATATCATATAGTGGTATGTTTTGTAACATGGAAACAAAATTACACACCAATTTACCTTTTATAATGGTACTATTTTTATTTTAAATGGTACTATTCAATGATAATTGAATAGTACCATAAATTAAAAAGCCCACAGTTTACTTTGCCATGACTTATCCATGACCAATCACTGCTTATTGGTGTTATACGCATATTTTTAGGGTGCGATACACACATTTTTATTTTACAACCGTAGTGACATTTGATAAAAAAAATATCACAATGAAAAATAAATTTTTAGTGACCTGCTTAATAAGTTTATTATCAGTCACATCAATCTACGCTTATACAGGCCCAAAAACTGGCGAAACTGGTTATGCCGCCGTGATCCGCGACTTTATTGACAGCCATATGAATGGCAATTATAAAGAGCTTAGCCGAGTATTAGATGAAAACTATACATTGAAAATTCCCCGCGGCAATAAAGTGATTCAGCAAAGTAAAGCAAGTTTGGTTGATGCCATGAAAAAAGAGGCAGGCACTCAGCAAAACTGCCAGTCAAACTACGAAGTGCTGGCTAAAAGCGATGCGCTGGTAATAGCCAGGGTTGATTTTAGCTATCATGATAGTATACAGCATAATTATCTAATATTAGAAAAGGACGATGCCCAGGAATGGAAAATTACCCAGGTTTGTAAAATGTTTGAAGATCTGGAAACCCCGGCAGGTGGTAACGGAGCTATAACTGCTAAAAGTTGAGTTTTATTTAACTGATCTTATTATAAAAATTCATAGGGGAATTAACCAATATACCCTATATTAATGAATCACCCCAAAAGGGTGATTTTTTTTATTTTATTTAGCTTTATTTTGAATTTAATTGCGGTAATACTGCAAACTATTAATTTACACGTAAGTGAACAAGTATTTTTTATATCTGGTGCGGGTGTTTTGGTGTGTTGTATTTATTTGTTTAATGCAGATATTTCCGGCGTTGGGGCAAAAATATACGTTTGCGCATTATGATATCGACGACGGTTTGATCCAATCGCAGGTAAATAAGTTCACGATGGATAATGACCATCGTTTATGGATAGCCACTTTTGGAGGAGCCTGCCGTTTTAATGGAAAGGAGTTTTTAGGATATTCCAGGCAGAATGGGTTGCCTAATAACTACGTAAGCACCGTTTTTTCTGATCGTGCCGGGCGTGTATGGTTTGGTACACTTGATGGATTGGCTATGCTTCACAATGGCAAAATAGTAAATTACAAACCTGTAGCCTCTCAGAAACACAATATTGTAACCGATATAGCCCAGGATGGAAGTGGTACTATTTGGGCGGTGATGGGCTATGCTTTATTTAAAATTACCGGCAATAAGATGGAGCCTGTGACATTTGATGATAGCAGCAAAGTGACCACTATAACCGTTGATAAAACCGGCAGACTTTATGCAGCCGTTTATGGAAAAGGTATATATTCTTTAACCCGCAATGGATGGGCATATTCCACCCGCTTTAGTGGAAAATATGAGCAGCTTGCCGTAAGAAAAATATTGTTTGACAAATTTGATACACAAAGGGCTTACCTGTTAACCTGGAAAGGCCTATTTTATATAAGCGATAACCAGGTGATGCCCTATGCCTCAGCTCAAATGGCAAACGTAAAGGGGCAGCTGCTCTGCATTGAACAGGACGAGTACAAGAACCTTTGGATAGGTACAGATAATGGCGCCTATTGTTTAATGGATGGTGATGTTATTCATTACGACTCCTCAAATGGACTTACCGATATCTCTATTGCAGATATATATGTTGATACAGACAATAATCTTTGGCTTGGGAGCCTGGGTAATGGTTTATACCGTTGCGAGGGTAGTAAATATGTGACTTTTGATGGCACACAGGGTTTGCCTGAGTCAAAAATAATTATGGGGATCACCAAAGATTGGAACGATCATATTGTGTTGGGGGCAGATGGGGGAGGGTTGATAAGATATGATGGTAAAAAACTCAGCAGTATAACAACACCAGCCAGTTCTAAGTATTTAGCGGGTATACAATGTTTATATACCGATAAAAATAAAACCGTTTGGATAGGTACAAGCCAGGCTGGGTTGTGGCAGTATGATCAAAAGGGTTTCAGGCAGGTAAAAGGAAGTGATGAAATAGCTTACCACGCCATTATAGCTGATGATAGCGGGGTTATCTGGCTGGCCACATCACTAGGTTGCTATTATTATGAAAAGGGGGTGCTTAAACAGTTGGAAGGCGTGCCTGAATACTCATCATCATTAGTAGCGGCAGGTCGCGATTCTGTGTTTATAGGCACGCAAAATGGTATTGTACTGCTGGTAAATAAAAAAGTAGTGCAGACCTATAATCAAAGCGTTCTTAAAAACTCCGCTATCCTCACCATGATCAAATATCATAACCTGATTTTAATAGGCACCGATGACAGGGGTTTATTTGTTTGGAACCTGAAAAATAATCAGTTAAAAAGTTATACCGTAAATGATGGTCTTAAAGCAAATACAATATACAGCTTGATAACTGATGATACAGACAATGTTTGGATAGGTACAGGTAAAGGCGTGAATCAAATGAAGTTTGATCAGGCCGCGGATAAATTTGCAGTTATCGATAATTCGGGTTCAAAGGAGCCCATTTTTGAAACCAATCAAAACGCTATACTTTATAAGGATCATCAGGTTTGGGTGGCAACCACCAAATCTGTTATGGTTTACAATACCCGTTTACAAACGCGATCTTCACCACCCCCACATATCATTATTGAAAATGTAAAGTTGATGCCGCAGATAAGCAGGAGTAAGGATACCGCTTTTACTTATTTAAATAATGGGGCTACTTTAACTTATAATCAAAACCACCTGGCCATCTCCTTTTTAGGCATTTATTTAAAAAATCCTACGGGTGTGTCATATCGTTATAAATTAGTGGGTTTAGACAGCACTTTTTGTTCGCCCGTAAAAAACAATGTTGTTGAATACCCCATGTTGCCGCCTGGTAAATATACGTTTAGGGTAAAGGCCATAAGCCCTGATGGCAAAGTTTCGCCGGATACGGCTAATTTTAGTTTTGAAATTATTCCACCATTTTATAAAACGCTTACTTTTCAAATATCGGCGGTACTGTTCTTTGTATTAATAGGTTTTGGTTTACAAAATATTTGGCACCATAGCAAAATACAACGGCAACAAGCCATTGAGGCCATTAAACAGGAAGAAAAAATAAAGATCAGGCAGCAAACAGCTGAAGATTTTCATGATGACCTGGGGAATAAACTTACCCGTATTTCTATACTTTCAGAAATTTTAAACGCCAAAATTGATCAAAGCAAAACAGATCAGCATGGGCTTGTTGACCAGATCAAACAAAATGCAGCTGCCCTTTATAATGGTACCAAAGATATTTTATGGGCCCTAGACCCCAAAAGCGATAATTTATATGAAACTTTGATACACATTAAAGAAATTGGCATTGAGCTGTTTCAGGATATGCCGGTTGATTTTGAGTTTAACAAAATTGATGATAACCTGAAACAAGTTAAACTACCGATGGAGTATAGCCGCAATATTACCATGATATATAAAGAACTGCTGAATAACGCGCTTAAACATGCTGATGCCGGGCAGGTTATATTACACTGGGCTTATGTTGATAAAGACGAGGTCAGTTTGCGACTTACCGATAATGGTAAAGGCTTTAGCAGTAATACCCTATCAAAGGGGCATGGTATGCATAACATAAAAGCAAGGGCAAAACGTATTAATGCCGAGCTGGTTATTGTTTCGGAAGAAGGTAAGGGAACCTCGGTAGAGCTAAAGTTCAGAAAAAACGTTGTCGCTTAATTATTAGAAAAAGAAGATGAATCGCACTATAAAAATAACCATTATTGAGGACGATGAAACCATTAGAAATGGTTATGCTTACTTAATTGGCGCCACCGAAGGATATGAAGTAGTGAGCACCTATTGCTCCTATGACGAAGCCGCCAAGAAAATAACGATCGACCGCCCTGATGTTGTACTGCTGGATATTGAATTGCCTGGCACCAATGGGGTTGACGCCATCCCTAAATTAAAGAAGCTGTTGCCACAATGTTATGTGTTAATATTAACGGTTTATGAATCCGAGAAATTAATATTCAACGCCTTAGCCAATGGGGCATCCGGATATCTTACTAAAAATACGCCATCCGCTAAAATAATTGAATCCATCAAAGAGGTTAAGGATGGTGGCGGCCCAATGAGCATTAATATTGCCAAACTGGTTATACGTTCATTCCAAAAAAATCAGGAGTCGCCCTTATCCAAACGCGAAACTCAAATACTGGAATTGATTGGCGATGGAAAAAGTCGCAGCCAGATTGCCAAAGAACTATTTATTGACCTTGAAACTGTACGTAGCCACATCAAAAACATATACGTAAAGCTTGATGTTAACTCCCGTGCAGATGCCATAAAAATGGCTAAGCAAAATAAACTTATCTGATCAAAACGATGCTTTACTCTGTAAATGAGTAATTTCCCGTGCATTTTTTATTGTATTTATTATTGTTTAATAATAAATAAATCCCCCTATTTGGGGGATACGTTGCCTTTGCTACCAGCCTATCTTTGGTATGTGCAGTAGTTTTAACTGATCGGCTACTGTACCTCACACCAAATCATCACCCCTAACTACTTGTTATTGATATTGGGTTGATTTCCGGAAAAATCTTTTATAAGAGCTATTGCAACATGAAATTGAAATATATCCCTGTTTTTGCAGAGGACGCCGACGCGCAGATAAGTTTTTATACGCAAAAGTTAGGCTTCAACCCGATCAGTAATATGTCGTTTGCAGAAGGCGAAGAATATGCCGTATTACAAGCCGACAATCTTGATGTAGCTCTTGTTGTTGGTGGCAGCGCCTTTAAGAGCTGTGTTATTTTAAATACCGATGATTGTTTGAAAGATTATCATTTGTACAAAACCGCGGGTGTGTTTTTTTCAACAGTCCCACGTTACCTGCCAACGGGCCTTGCGGCCGAGTTTCTGGACCCATCAGGCAACCGGTTTATTTTATTAGAGGAAAGAAATTATACAGAAATATAAATTTTTATATGATGGATTATTCAAAAACATTACGGAACAATAATAAAATTTATAGCCGTACCAGCAGTCAGAAACAAAATCAGCAATATAGCTCAGATTTTAGCCTGAGGTTTGTTTTTGCAGGAAATGAGCGTTACGATATAGGTAAGCGGCATTTATCCATATACCCCGATTCTTTTTTAATATTGAATAGGGGCACACAATATTCTACGGATACCGACTCAGATATTCCGGTACAGTCATTCAGTATAAGCTTTGATCAGCAATTTTTGCAGAATTTTAAAGACTGCTGGCTGTTGGGCGATAATCGGCTATCTGGAAAGGGAGGAAATAAAGGAAAACAATTCCAGGAGTTTGATGAAACTATTTACCCATTTACCGGTGATATTATGCATAATGTGTATCACCTCAAAAAATACCTGGATACGGGTCTGCATGATGAATTGCTGATCAATGAATATCTGCACCATTGCCTCATCAACTATTTCAGTATCTATAATGAAGAGATATTTAAAAAAGCAGATAAGCTTCATTTTTTAAATGCCAGTACCAAAATAGAGATATTACGCAGGCTTAACCGCGCTAAAGAATACTTGTACAGTAACTATAACCAAAATATAAGTCTGGAAGATCTGGCAGAACATTCATGCCTGTCGGTAAACCACTTGTTACGGACTTTTAAACAGGCATTTAATTTAACCCCACATCAGTTTTTAATACAACTGCGCCTAAAAAGAGCACAAGCTTTACTAAAAAGCACAGCTTATCCTATTAACGAAGTTGTAAACCTTATTGGCTTTGAATGCCCAAGCTCCTTTATCAGGTTATTTAAAACGCATTATAAAATTACACCATTAAAATACAGGCAAACTGCTTAATGGTTGTTTTGCTTCACTCTTAAATAATAATATAATATTAAGTTTACATTTAAACGACAAATGGATGTGCGAAAGTGATCAAAATGGTGATTATCGCACATCCATCAATATTTTCATATAGTATTATTGTGTTTATATTAATGATATAAGTTGACTTAGCTTATATATGATTAACTATTAACCACATGTCTTATGATAATAGCACCTACTTAAATTATTTCATTTACGGTTATTTACGGGTATCACCAAAATACCTGCAGCCGAATCACAGTCATCAATCGATCTTTTAACCTGCGTAATTATCTAACTATATAAAGATCTGGTATAATTTATTATACGTTAAGTTGGTTTCTTTTCGCTCTTTAATACTTGAGAAATGTTAAAAAATTAATAGGTATTTGCTCATTTGCAGGTATCATTTTTAATTTTTTATAATAAATAAATTGATAAGTATGAAAGAACTGAATGCAATCCAACACGCAATCTATCCGGTTATATAAACGCAAAATCTTTTAAATATATATACTAATAATAAATTAAAAAAAGCATGAAGCACAAATTACTTAAAATTTTCATGGTTTGTTTTTTCTGCACGGCTTCAATGGCCTACGCGCAAAATAGAACCATTAAGGGTACGGTAACTTCGCAGGAAGAAGGTTTGCCGCTTCCCGGTGTAACAGTTGGCGTAACAGGAACTGCAACGGGTACCCAAACTGACGCTCAGGGGAAGTTTACAATTTCAGTTCCGAGTGGTAGTAGTACACTTTCTTTCTCTTTTATAGGTTATACTACTAAGAAAGTAACTATTGGTACAGCTACTACAATTACAGTTTCATTAAGCTCAGCTCAAAGCCAATTAACTGAAGTTGTGGTTGTTGGTTATGGCGCAAAGCAAGTTCGTGAGCAAAATGGCGCTATTGGCCACATCACCGGGAATGCAATATCAAGCCAGCCTGTTGAAAGTTTAGATAGGGCATTGAGTGGTAAAACTGCGGGTGTTCAGGTTTCTCAAGCTGGCGGTACATTAGCTGATGGAAATAGTATCCGCATCCGTGGTGTTAACTCTATTTCATTAAGCTCACAGCCTTTATTTGTTATTGACGGAATACCGATGAACTCATCAGATAACTTAAGCCAGTTTAACGGTGGTAACGGAACTCGTTTTAACCCATTGGCATTAATCAATCCCAATGATATTGAGTCTGTCGATGTGTTGAAAGATGCAGGTGCAGGCGCTATATATGGTTCGCGTGCCGCAAATGGAGTAGTTATTATAACCACTAAAAAAGGTAAGGCCGGAACTACCAAAATAAGCTTTCAGTCAAGAGAAAGTTGGTCAAGCCCCAGCAAAGTACCTAAGCTGTTAAATGGCGATCAATTTAATATCATTAATAACGAAAAAGTTAAAAACAGATTTGGTGCAAGCGCGCCTACAGTTGCCGTAAACAGTGATATTAATGGTGATGGACAGCCTGATCGTACCGATTGGATGAAACAAATATTCAATACCGGTTTTACTTCTGATAATTCCTTATCATTAGAAGGTGGCTCTGAAAAGGCGAGATACTTTTCATCTGTTCGTTACTCTGATGCAAAAGGTATTGTATTTGGTAACCGTTTAAGAACAGCGCAGGTTAGAACAAATATTGACCTGACCCCTAACAAATATGTTCACGCAGGTGTACAATTAGAGTATACCAGATCAATGAACAATGGCGTGTTAACGGATGCATACCTGGCAGGTGCCAGCGTTTCGGGTTATAACGCATTTCCAACAGTTTCTCCTTATAACCCTGCCGGGTCTATACAACAAGGGGGGTATAATATAACAGGATCTGGAGCTAAAGAAGGTTTTGGTTATCTTGGTTTAGGTAATAACATTATATCAGTTAACGGTACCAATCTTATCCAAAATCGTATAAGCAACCCTTTAGCAGTAGTTGCCCTACAAAGAAACAACCTTACTCCAGAGCAGGTTCTGGCCAACGCTTTTGTTGAAATAAAGCCAGTTACTGGTTTATCAATAACTTCCAAATATGGTGTTGACCTTCAGAAATCTTTTGAAGATCAATATAGCAACCCGGTACTTTCTGGTTTAGGATCATCTTATGCAGGTTTGGTTCAGGATAATTACTTAACCCGCAATAGCTGGGTTTGGCAAAACTATGCTTCATATGATCATACCTTTGCAGAAAAACATCGTATTACTGCAACAGCAGGTATGGAGTATCAGTTTACCAAAGAGCAACAAACATTTGCGTCAGCAAATAACTTTGTTGACCCATTCTTCCAGGATATTATTGATAATACTTATAGTGGTATTGATCCATCAACTACCAGCGACATTCTGTTAGCTTCTGGTGGTACCATCAATACAACAGGGTTAGAATCATACTTTGGGCGTTTAGGTTATACCTTTGATGATAAATACTTTGTTGAAGGTTCTTATCGCCAGGATGCTTTCTCTGGTTTTGGTAACAATTTCCGCTGGGGTAAATTTCCAAGTGTATCTGCAGGCTGGGTTGTGTCAAAAGAAGATTTCTTTAAAGACAATAAGTATATAAGTTACTTGAAAATAAAAGGCAGCTACGGTAAAGTAGGTAACTCACGTGGTCTTGATCCTTATGCTTCCAGAACACTGTATGGTGGTGGTTTATATGCAGCATTAAGTGGTTTTTCAAGCAGTCAATTAGGTAATGCCAATTTACACTGGGAAACTTCATTAAAAACAGATGTTGGCTTTAGTTTAGCAGCATTGAACAATCGCATTACTTTAGATGCCGATTATTTCAATAACTCTACTAATGGTTTAATATTAAATGCGCCTGTATTATATACTGTGGGTGTACCAAACTCAACTATTGCTACCAATATTGGTAATATGCGCAACCGTGGTATCGAGATCACTGTTAATACGGTAAATATTAAATCAAAAGATTTTAGCTGGACATCATCAATTAACTATACCCATGTTGCTAATAAAGTTTTAAGCCTGATACAATCCAACAATAATGCAGATATCACATCTGCAGCTACAGTTGCCAGCGTAGGCCGTCCATTAGGAACTTATAAGCTGATCAAATGGGCCGGTGTTGATCCTGCAACCGGTTATCCAATGTGGTATGCCGCTGATGGTAGTATAAAAATGTACAATCAGGTAACTCAAAAATACACCAGGCCAGATGGTACTGCTACTACAGCAATAACTTCTGCCGATGCACAATACCAGGAAGGTAAAACCGGTAACCCAACATGGTTTGGTGGTTTTGATAACACTTTAACTTATAAGAATTTTGATTTGACCGTTTCTGCTGTTTATTCTGGTGGTAATTATCTGTATAACTCAACTTATTCTGGCTTAATGACCAACTATTTCCAGAATAATGATGCCAGAATACTGGGCCGTTGGACTGCTCCTGGTCAGAAAACTGATATCCCACGTTTATCAAGCTTAGATAATACTGCAAACCAGGCCTCAACCAGGTTCCTTGAAAAAGGTGATTATCTCCGTTTAAGATTAGCGTCAATTGGCTATAGCTTAAAAGGCCGTACATTATCAGCCATAGGCTTACAAAGTCTGCGTATTTCTGCTTCTGTATATAATGCCTTTGTTATAACTGGTTATAGCGGCGTTGACCCAGAGGTTAACAGTAACAGGGTTAATACTAACATTGCCACTGGTTATGATAACCGTGCAATACCAAATCCAAGAACTTATACATTAGGTTTAAATGCTTCATTCTAAGTTTTAAACAGTAATAGAGAAAATGATGAAAAATTTCAATAAATATAAAACAGGCATTATTGCATTAAGTGCTGTGATTGCAGTTACTGCAAGTTCTTGCCGTAAACAATTATTTCAGGACCCCAAAACCAGTTTATCTCCGGATGCGGTTTTCTCAAGCCCCGACAGGATTGAAAAGGCAGCCATTGGTATGTATGATCAATTGCAGAATATTAACTTTTTTGGTGGACGTGTATTAATTTACGTTGATGTAAGGGGTACTGATGTAAACCCTCCGGCTTATTTTAACCCCCTGCCGCAGTTTGTAACGGTAACTTCAAGCGAAGGATATACCGCTGGTGCATGGCAAGGTGCATACAGATCAATAGGTGAGGTTAACCTATTTTTAAAAAACCTGGCAAGCGCCAGTGGTGTAAGTGCTGCTAAAATTGGCCAGTATAATGGCGAAGCAGAATTTATCAGAGCGTTGAACTATTTTTACCTGGTAAATATGTGGGCACAACCTTATAAATTTACGGCCGGAGCCACTCATCCAGGTGTACCGTTGGTATTAACCAGTTCAGATGCTCCATTTGATTCATCAAACCAATTACCACGCGCATCGGTAGCGGCAGTATATGCTCAAATTGAGAAAGATCTGTTGGATGCTGAAGCTAAACTTCCGGCTAATTATGGTGATCCGGGATTTTCAAATGTTGCCCGGGCTACAAAAGGTGCAGCACAAGCTTTATTGGCCCGTGTATATTTATATGAACAAAAATATACTGAGGCAAGTGCTTATGCAGACAAGATTATAGGAGGTGGTTATATTTTAAATCCTGACCCGCTTACTCCTTTCCGTACATATACTACCAAAGAAAGTATTTTCTCGGTAGCTATGAATGGTGCTGATAACCCTAATACAAATAATGCGCTTGGTCAGCACTACAATCCTGATCAGAGAGGTGATATTCAGGTTAGTACAAATTATGTTTCTTTAATGGATACCACCAATGATCTGCGCTATAAAAACATGATCGTTCAACAAGGTGGAGCTTTTTGGACAGGTAAATATGTTGGTGTAGCAGATTGGGTACCTGTTTTAAGGTATTCTGAAATTCTTTTGATTAAAGCAGAAGCACTCGCTAATTTAGCCGGCGCAGTAGATGCTAACGCGGTGACTTTAGTTAACCAGGTTAGGTCACGTTCACATGCCGCCGCTATTGCTCCTGCAACTAAAACTGATTTGATAAATGCTATCTTAACAGAAAGACGTATTGAATTAGCTTTTGAAGGACAAGGCGAATTTGATTATCTGCGTACAGGTAGAGGGATCCCGGCTCACAGCGTAATTACCGCTCAGGCATATGGCTCTGACTATGTTATCCTGCCTATTCCTAAGTACGATACGGATAAAAACCCTAACCTGGTTCAAAACCCTGGTTATTAATTGCTATCACATTAAAATTACAACAAAGGCCGCTCATTTAGAGTGGCTTTTGTTGTTTTAAACAAAATATTACTTATAAACATAACCATTATGGGTGATTTTCACATATCCCATTTTTGATTTACGCACTATGTTTGTAGGAGCCAAGTAGTTTTCGTTAAGATATTTGGTCAGTTAATAGTTAATTAAAAAAGTCAGTAACGCGAGGTCACTGACTTTTTTTTATTTATGCCTACCAAGCTTGTAACTGATTAATTAATAATACATTAATTGTTTATGGATGCGCCAAAATCACTTTTTTTTCGATTGATTGTAACGTTTTGCTATTTATTATCGTCATATAAGCACCAAACTCCTAAACATGAAAACTTTAATCTTATTGGCAATTACCGGCGGCTTGTTTTTTAACTCTCCTGGTTTAGATAACAAGCATGTAAAAAGCAACAAACTGTGTACAAAAAGTTATGTAAAGCACTGTGTGAAAAAAAGTTGCAATCATGCCAAAAAAGCAAAGGCGGCCAGTTAATTACACCAATCATTAACAAGCGTCATTAGTTTCATCTTACTGCAAAATATTGTCAGTTATTTTGGCAATATCGTAACTGATCTTGTTGATAAATCCTAACTGTTCTTTCAATAAGGTATCCTCTGCGGATAATTCAATCTTTTCGGCGTCGCTAACGGTTGTTGTTTTACCTATATTGAATTCAATTGGCTCCCCCAGAAGCTTTTTGTTGCTTTCATTTAATACCGATATACTTTTCTTAACCAGTTTAAGCGCTTCGGTGTGTGGTAACTGCGATTCCGTTTTTACCAGCCCCGATGCGATATTGGCGATGTACGACGACAGAATATGGTTTAAAACCACAAACTTATGTACGTCTTTTACTTTACGTTGTTTGCTTTTGGGTTCCGACGTCATCCGTTCAAAAGCAGCCGATAAGTTGGCCGATTTTACATACACATCCTTACGGGCCAGTTTGTACATGGTGGTGCCGGTAACTTTGCCCGATAAACTTTCGGCAATGGTTATCAGGTAATTGATATTGGCCACGATCACATCACGCAGGGTTTCCTGTATCTGGTCAAACTCCCAGGTAGGGAATATCATGTAACTGGCAATAAACGCGATGGACGAACCGATGAGGGTGTCCAGTATACGTTCCTGCGCTACATTCAATAAGCCTACACCTAAAAACTTGAACAGGATAAGTACAAAGGGCGTCATAAAAATTACCGATACTACATAATTTAATCTTGAAAAGCTATAGGTGCCGATCATAAACACTATTAAAAAAATAAATTGTACAGTGTTATCAGGTATAAAGCTTAAGATGAGTATGCCGATAGCCCCCCCGCAGATAGTGCCGATGAGGCGCTGGTAATTTCGTTGTTTAGATAGGCTAAAACCGGGTTTCAGGATCACAATGATAGTGAGTAACACCCAGTAACTATGATGTCCCTGGGCCACGGTTTTGGCCGTAATAAAACCCATCAAGCAAACCAGCGATACCCGCAGTGCATGTTTAAATGCGCCCGAATCCAAAGTGAAGTTATCAAAGAAGATGTGTGGGGCGTAATCCTGGTGCGTAACAAACTGTGAGTACTCCACTTCACCGCGCAATTCGGTTGATTTGGGGGCTGTTTTGGAATGGTAATAATTATATATATTGTTGATGCTCTCGCTCAAGTCGCGCAAGTTGATCAGGATCTTTTTGAGTACCAGGTTACTGATCTCCTGGTTGTTTTTGCCTATATCATCAATCTTTAACTTTAGTTTTTCCAGCTCCAGGTTAAAATCGGTAAGATGACGGTTGCGGGTATTTGACAGTACAATATAAGCGATCTCGTCCAGCTCATCGGCCATGTGCTGTAGTATTCGGGCAATCTCGTTCAGGATGCCGGTATCTTTAAACCGTTCGCGTATCTCACTGTAATCATAATGGGTAGCCATGATCTGTTCAAACATATCTACCAGGTCAACAAAAGTTAATACCAATACCCTGCTGGCCCCGGTTGATTCCTTAACCAGCACCCGGCTTTTAAACAACAGCTCGCGTACGGCGTCCTGGTGCTGACTAACCTGGATCTGTTGCGATACCAGTTTACGGTAATTATCATCAATATCTTTCTCGGGTAAATAAAAGTCGGCTTTGATCCTTAAAAACTTGGCAATGTCGGCTACGTTCTCACCCAAGGCTTGCTGTGCCGCACGGTAAGGCCTGATGCCAAAGAATATCAAACTGAAGGCCATGTACCATAAACCACCTACCAGGATAGTGGCGCTGTACCACAGTACATTGCCAGCAGGTTGGGCCTTATCCATCATAAATATCATGATGAGCAGGGAGCAGGTGCCCACAGAAGCGGCTCGGTTACCATAAACCGTAAACATGGAGAACAGGAACGAGAACAAAGTGATCTCTAACCCAAGCGTATATAAATTAAGCCGGGCAAAACCGGTAATGGCCGCTACCAGGAAAAGGCATAAATTGCCTATAGCCATAGAGTTGCGCTTATGGGTTACCGGACCGGGATTGTCAATTACACAAATACAAAGCGCTCCCAAACTAAAGGTAAGACCCAGATCAAACTGGTTAAATTCCAGCAACACCAGCGAGGGCAGGAGTATACCCGCTGTGATACGTAAACCGTCAGAAAAATACTGGCTGTAAAAAAAGCTTTTTATTTCCCTGGTATTAATATTCATCAAAATAGTGTTTGTTTTTGGCAGTGGCCGGGCAATACACAGGCAAGTTATAAAAATCTTTGCTTACAGCTAAACGGCATAATTTCTTTAATATCATTTTGATTCTAAATCAGGCTGTAAATTTACAATAATTAAATTTTTTTGCCTTGTTTTAGTAAAATTGATATCAAATTCATAATACTATTATTAAATTTGTTACTTTTAGTTGAAATTTAATTTTAGATAATTAAATTCACCCCCGGTTTGCGCAATAGCCGGTACCACTCAATTTTAACCCAATTATATTTTGAACTATGTCATTAACTTTAAAACTCAGTCAGCGGGAAGCAGCTTTTAATAACGAAGTTGTAACCAGGTTTGAGTTATATAACAGTTTATTTCAAACATTACCATTTTATCAGGTAAAGGATACCGGTATTTTATTGCCGTTTTTTAGTTCACATTGCGAAAAGGGCGCCATTAAGCAGGCCTCACCAACGGATATCATTGAGTCGTTCTTTAAAAAGTATGTACCGGATATTGACCATCGCGAGCAGATCAACCGCATGTTCCGCTTTATCCAGTACATCGAGCGTCAGGTAGTTTTATTTGATGCTATTGAAGATTCGTCTTTTAATAAACTGGGTAAGTTTGATGATTCAGGTAATCTGCAAAGCTTACTGGCACAAGCCACCAACAGCGAGGAAACCCGCGCTAAGATCAGCGAGAAACTAAAAGACTTCTCGTTACGACTGGTACTGACCGCGCACCCAACACAGTTTTACCCGGGCACGGTACTGGGCATCATGACCGACCTGATCGAAGCGGTGAAAAACAACGATATCAACAATATCGATGTGCTGCTGCAACAGTTAGGCAAAACCCCTTTCTTTAACAAAACATCACCAACACCGGTTGACGAGGCCATCAGCCTGTCCTGGTTCCTGGAGAATATATTTTACCACGCCGTATCGGGCATACAATCAAAACTCGAAGAGGAGTTTGATATTGACGCCGCCAGCAGCCGTGTGTTGGAGCTTGGTTTTTGGCCGGGTGGCGATAGGGACGGCAACCCTAACGTAACTACACAAACTACCAAAGAGGTGGCCAGCTTTTTAAGGCAGCGCCTGTTCCGTTGTTACTACCGCGATTTCAGGGTGCTTAAACGTCGCATCACTTTCCGTGGGGTTGAAAAGGCTATGGCCAAACTGGAGAAACTGCTGTACAAAAATGCCAACGAACATCCGGATTCTAAAAATCTGCAGGGCGAATTGCTGAGCCTGCTGCAATCTATCAAGCAAACTATCATAACTGATCACGACAGTTTGTTTGTGGATATTGTGGAGAACCTGATCCAGAAGGTACGCTTGTTTGGCTGTTATTTTGCCACGCTGGATATCCGTCAGGATAGCCGCGTTTTACGCAGCGTGTTTGATTATGGTGTAAAAAATATTAAAACAGGTATTGTTAAAGGCTATGCCGATCTGGACGAAGAAGAAAAGCTAAAACAGATCAGTTTTAACGAAGCCGATTTTCATTGCCCGTCTGACGCGGATGCCATGACGCAGGATACACTGAATACCATCCGCCTGATGCAGGAAATTCAGCAAACTAACGGCGAAAAGGCATGCCAGCGTTTTATTATCAGTAACTGCCAGCAGGCATCTGATATTTTACAGCTCATCGACCTGTTTTTATGGAGCGGATGGGAAAAAGACAGCCTGAGTGTCGACTTTATGCCACTGTTTGAAACCGTGAACGATCTTTCCCGTGCAGGCGAGATCATGGAGCAACTCTACACGCATCCGTACTATGCCGAGCACCTGAAAAAACGCGGTAACAGGCAAACCATTATGCTTGGTTTTTCTGACAGCACCAAGGATGGCGGCTACCTGATGGCCAACTGGTCGATATATAAAGCTAAAGTGGAATTGACCGCTATGGCCCGCAAATATGATATCAGCCTGGCGTTTTTTGACGGCAGGGGAGGTCCACCGGCACGTGGCGGTGGCAAAACACACCGTTTTTATGCCTCCATGGGTAACGAGATCGCCAACGATCATATCCAACTAACTATCCAGGGGCAAACCGTAAGCTCACAATATGGCTCGGTAGAAACTGCCCGCTTTAATATGGAGCAGCTGATCAATGCGGGTATCATATCGGCTCTGCACCCAAATCATAACGACTTGCTGGATGAAAGGCACAAAGCCCTGATATCGGAAATGGCAGGCGAAAGCTATGAGCTGTTCATGGCCCTGCGCGCGCACCCTTTATTTGTGGAGTACCTGGAGAAATTCAGTCCGCTTAAATTGTTATCGCGTATCAATATCAGCAGCCGCCCAACCAAACGGAACGCCGGCGCACCATTGAAACTGGAAGACCTGCGTGCCATCAGTTTTGTAACTTCCTGGAGTCAGCTAAAACAAAGTATCCCTGGTTTTTATGGGGTAGGTACCGCTTTGAAAAAGATGAAAGACAGTGGCAACTGGCTCGAAATAAAAGAACTGTACCGGACATCCGGTTTCTTTAAAACCATGCTGGATAACTGTGCCATGTCCATGTCGAAATCTGATTTCAGGGTGACAGCTTACCTGGAAAAAGACAAAAAATTTGGCGCTTTCTGGAAATTACTGAAGGACGAGTTTGAACTGACCCGCGAAATGTTGCTTGACCTAACCGGAAGCACTGTGCTGATGGAAGAATACCCGGTTGAGCGCCGTTCTATCGCCATCCGCGAGAAAATAGTATTACCACTCGTGATCATACAACATTATGCCTTACAGAAGCTCAATAGCAGCGACGATAGCGAACTGATTGATATATATGATAAGCTGGTGATCCGTACCGTTTACGGCATCGTGAACGCCGGTAGGAATTTGGCGTAAGAGCCTGGTGTTTTATACGTGTTTGTCATTTCGAACGAAGAGAGAAATCTTTTGCGCGCGATAAGTCTGGCGCAAAAGATCTCTCCTCGTACCTCGTTCGAGATGACATTTGTTAGCAATTTAGGAGCCTGGGCCCAGCGCGATTCCTTCCCTTGGGAAGGGGAGGAAGGGGTTTCAACGCTGGCTAAACCCCTCCCTGCCTTTACGCTTCATCCATCGCACCCCTCCCGTGGGGAGGGAATTAAAAATCTTTCTGATACACACCGCCGTCGCTCGGCTCCAGCCGAGTGACCACTATTACCCAGCCTCCGGCCGACGATATGACAAGTGAAATCGCTTATTTATCCGAAGGATTTTTCTTTTTATTGATCAGCATCTCTACCATTTTAGCCATGCGATCCTGGCGGGTTTTTTCCTGTTTGGCGCTGAGTATCCATAGTACATATTCCTTTTTATGGCTGTAGGCCAGCTGCTGAAACCAGTTCAGTATATCGGGATGCTGTTCCAGTGATGCCTTGATATCATCGGGCAGGGTCACGGTTTTTTTATCTACATCAATATAGGCGCTGTACTCGTTATTCCGCACCGCCTCATTACGGCCCGCCGAAACTTTTACCTTGTCCACCGGGCGAAAACGCAGGGCCGTCCATACCTCATTAACCGCTGCCGAGGCTACCGGACGGATACCGTATTGAGCTGGTGCATCCCAGCTGCTCATCATCTCGAGGTCGGTTGTGATGCCCGAATTCTTTTTAGGGTAGATGATCCAGAATATGGTATCATCCTTTAGCAGTGGAACGATCACTTTCAGTTCATCTGCCAGTTCCACACTATTGGTGACAAACAGCTGTACGCCGTTAAAACTACCCGCGGTATTGTGTACTATCTCTACATCATCGGGCAGAGGCTCCAGGCTTTCGAGGTAGTTAGCCGGCGCTTTATGCAATAACCAGCGTGTGTTGGGTTTCATCTGCAATTTTTTGGCAAGGGTGTTCATGAGGTTGGTTTATTGAAAACTATGGGATAGCTAATTTAATAACAATTTGTATTAAAGTGCTTTTCCCTTTATGTCATTGCGAGGAGGAACGACGTGGCAATCTCTTCGCATTCAATTCAAGAAAGCGTAGTGTGAAGGTGCGGTGAGGAGATTGCCGCGCTACGCTCGCAATGACATGCTTTATAAGTCAGACTGGATGATAGGCAACGCACATTCCTGCATTTGATAACAAATGTTATCGTCCGACGCTGTTTGCCACTCTACTTTTGTGTAAACAACAAATAAAATGAAAGCAGCAGTAATGTATCAACAAGGAGGTTTACCTCAATATACAGATTTTCCGGAGCCGATAGCTCAAAACGAGGATGAAGTACTGGTAACCGTAAAGGCGGTAGCCATCAAACATTTGGATAAAAGCAAGGCCAGCGGCAAGCACTATTCAAGCGATGCGCCAAAAGAAAACGGAAAGGTCATCGGGGGCGACGGCGTTTGTCTGCTTGCAGATGGAATGCGCGTATATGGCATGGGTATAAGCGGTATGCTGGCTGAGAGAGCGACCATTGATAAAGACCGCATTGTGAAAATTCCGGATGGCTTGGACGATGCTACAGCGGCAGCCCTGCCCAACGCGGTGATCGGTGCAGCCATGGGTCTCAAATTCAAAGCAGATATCCAGTCGGGCGATGTAGTACTGATCAATGGGGCCACCGGTTTTACCGGGCGCGTAGCGGTGCAGATAGCCAAACACTACGGCGCCAAAAAAGTGATCGCAACGGGCAGGAACCAGGCTTCGCTGGATGACCTGTTATCGCTTGGTGCCGACGAGATAGTTTCGGTATTGCAGGATGATGAAAGTTTTAAAGCGCAATTGGCCGTGATTCATTCTTCTACGCCTATTGATATCATTATTGATTACCTGTGGGGACATACCGCCGAAATGATACTCGCCTGTATAAAGGGCAAGGGCTCATTTACCAACCGGGTGAGGTATGTATCCGTAGGCAGCATGTCGGGCGACCTGATCCAACTATCGGCCGCAAACCTGCGCAGTGTCGATCTGCAATTAACAGGCTCGGGTTTGGGCGCATGGTCAAAACCACAGGTTGGGCAGCTTTTTAGTCAGATCTTACCCGAGATGTTTGCGTTGGCAGCAGCGGGTAAGCTCAAGGTTGAAACCATCACCGTAAAATTGGAGAACATCGCCGAACTTTGGGATCTGGAAGTGGATAGCGGTAACCGTTTGGTGGTGGTTATTTAAGTGACTGATTTTGCTAAAAAACTTCGTAAGTCTTTAAAGCCTCGTGTCTGTCACCCTGAGCCTGTCGAAGGACGTGCGTAGAGGCCTGCCCACCATGATTCGACGAGCTCAGCATGACAGCCTTTGTCTAAAGGGTTGGGGCTTTTACCACTATGTCATTGCGAGGAGGAACGACGAAGCAATCTCCTCGCGTTCTCATGGATAAGAATAGCTACGAGATTGCCACGCTTCGCTCGCAATGACATGGATTTAGTTAAATGCATTTACCTTATATCGCCATTTTGGCAAAGAAATCCCAAAGGACTATCCCTGCCGATACGACGATGTTAAAAGAATGTTTGGTACCGAATTGAGGGATTTCGATACAGGCATCGATATTTTGCATTACCTCATCGCTTACGCCGTTTACTTCGTTGCCGAAGATGAGGGCGTATTTTTCATTATCAAGCGGGGTAAATTCATTGAGCATGGTGCTGTTTTCGGCTTGTTCAACGGCTATAATGCGGTAACCATCCTTGCGCAATTGCTCTACAGCCTGCAGCGGGGTTTCGTAATAGGTCCAGTTAACGGATTGTGTGGCGCCAAGGGCGGTTTTTTCAATTTCGCGGTGCGGGGGCTGGGCGGTAATTCCGCAAAGACAGATCTGCTCCACCGCGAAGCCATCCGAAGTACGGAAAATAGAGCCTATGTTGTGCATGCTGCGCACATTGTCCAGTACAACAGCAACCGGCAGCTTATCCTGTGCCTTAAATTCATCAACCGAAGCCCGGTTTAGCTCATCTAATTTTAATTTGCGCATAGTTGGTGGTTGATGGTTCATAGTTGATGGTTCATAGTTGATGGCTTCACCATTTACTTACTATGATCTATGAACCATCAACGATGAACCAATATGCGCAAAAGTATTAATTAACCAGTAAATTCAGCAATCCTACGCCATTACCGATCAGCGAGTTGTAAACGGATGGCGCATAGCCAATTTTTTTGGTGTAATATTCGGTTATTTCAGCGCTGTAATTATCAAATGCATCGGCTTTAACCAATGCTATAGCGCAACCGCCAAAACCTGCACCGGTCATGCGGGCACCGGCCACGTTGGGATTGGTTTTGCTGTATTCGGCTACGGCATCCAGTTCGGCACCGCTTACTTCGTATAAGTCGCGCAATGAATCATGCGAAGCATACATTAACCGGCCAAATTCTTGTAAGTTATTAGCGGCCAGCGCTGTTGCGGCCAGTTTTACACGGTCGTTCTCTTCAATCACATGTTTGGCGCGGTTCAGCACTACCGGGTTGGTGATCAGGTGTTGATATTTTTTGAATGTATCGGCATCAATATCGCACAGGTGATTGATCTCCAGCTCCTGTTGCAGGGTTTTCAGCGCTTGCTGACATTCCTGTACACGTTCGTTATATTTCGATTCCGCCAGTTTGCGGGGTTTATTGGTGTTGATGATAGCCAGCACATGATCGCCCAGGTTACTGTCAACCGCCTGGTAATCCAGGGTGTCGCAGTTCAGCATCAGGGCCTTGTTCTTTTCGCCAAAGGCAACGGCAAACTGATCCATAATACCACTGTTTACGCCGATAAAATTATTCTCGACAGATTTTGACAGTTTAACCAGGTCGAGCTTGCTGTAACCACAGTTAAACAGATCATTCAGGGCATAAGCTGTAACTACTTCAATAGAGGCTGATGAGGATAAACCAGAGCCGATAGGGATATCGCCATAAAAAAGCATATCCAGGCCTTTTAGCTGATGGCCATCCTTACCAAAATGATCTATGACACCGATAGGGAAGTTAAACCATTCGTCGCCAGTTTTTTCATAACGTTGCTGAACAGGGATATCGTCCTGGTCGGTAAAGTTTAAACTCCTGAAGCGAAAAACGCCATCCTCATTAGGGGATATTAACAGGTAAGTTCCGAAAGTGATGGCGCATGGCATAACCAGTCCGCCGTTGTAGTCAATATGTTCGCCGATAAGGTTTACGCGACCGGGAGAAAAATAGGTAGCGTCGGCCTCTTTATTATAAAGCTTAGTAAATTCCTGCTGCAAAGTATTCTTCATTATTTCAGGTTAGTTATTTTGGAATAACAAATATTGTAAAAATTGTCAAATATACATTTATAAAATAAATTTAAAATAGAAATTTTTAATTTTTTCGGACAATGATGTGGCCGTGCAGGAGGTTTAAATGTATAGTTTTACGATAACAAAGGCAAACAGAACAGTAACTTACCTGTTGGATAAAATAATTGGAAGCAGTACGCTTAAATTAATCAGAAAACAATGACAACGCTAAACCCTTACCTTGTTTTTAAAGATAATTGCGAAGAAGCTTTCAATTTTTATAAAGTTGTTTTTGGTGGTGTGATCCTGTTCATGGGGCGTTATAAGGATGTACCGCAGGCGGATAAAAAATTATTTCCACTTTCGGCAGATGAAAAGATCATGCATGCTTCTTTACAAATTGCCCCGAATACGGTTATCATGGGCTGCGATAGTATAGAAACACACCAAGGATTAACACCCGGGATCGCCAATAATTTTTATCTCTATCTCAGCACGGTTAGCCAGAACGAAGCTTATCGCATATATAATGAACTATCCGAAGGAGGACAGGCCACCATGCCCATAGGTGAAACTTTTTGGAGCACACATTACGGGATGCTGGCCGATAGATATGGGATCTGCTGGAAGATCACCTTTGATCCCGATAAGAAACAATAACAAAAAAATCACTAATTCAGTAAATCATTAACTCACTAATTATGAAGCAATACCTGGTTACGGGATATGATTATACAGATGACGGCGCATTGCAACGCCGCATGGATGTGCGCCCGCATCATTTAGATGGTGTAAGAGTGCTGAAAGAAAACGGTAATTACGTGGAAGGAGGGGCTATATTGAACGACGAAGGTAACATGATAGGCTCCGTCATGATCATGCAGTTTGAAACCGAGGAAGCCCTTGGCGCCTGGAAACAGAACGAACCCTACATTACCCAAAAAGTATGGGAATCGGTTGATGTGAAGCCGTTTAAAGTAGCGGTGGTTTGATAGGGAAACGAATAATCAAAAGCATGTCATTGCGAGCGAAGCGTGGACAACCGACCGTAGGGAGCTCATTAATACCTTAAAAACAATTAACAACATTAATAATCGCATACTATACAGGGCGTAAATGTATGACGTATACCCGCTCTTGGCCGCGGGAGGGCCAGTTACTTTTGTCGCCACAAAAGTAACCAAAAAGGCTGTCACCAGAAATGCTTCTTTGCCGCACAGGGCCTTGCCCTGCAAATCAGGCACAACCACGGGCTGCTAAACCTTGCCTCTACTTCGTTCGCTCAATCCCGGGCTTCGGCAAGGTTCGCTAATGCCCCTCCGACCGCACAGGCCAGTATTGTTCTGCCCGCTTTCACCCGAAGCTGTTCTGCTGACGGAGGAGAATATTAGATTGGAAAACACTCCTCTCTCTACGCGTCATTGCGAGGTACGAAGCAATCCCCGATTTGCAGAGCCACTCTGTATAGTTTAGAGATTGCTTCGTACCTCGCAATGACGGGGGGAGAAAAACGAAATGTGTAGACGGGTGAGTAGTCTACGATATTCATTTTCCGCCACCACATCTACCCATAATTTTTCGTATATTTATATCAACAGCAGCCCGCTTGTCTTTTCAGGAGATCAGCGGGCTGTTTTAGTTAAGGCAAAACAAGACTAAAAATGGAGTGTTTTGTTGTTAGCTATTTGATAATCAATAAATTAATACTTTTTAAAGTTTTAAAAACTGCTCAAAACTGTGTTGAAATTTGTTAAAAAGTGTTAAAATGAGGGTTTTTCAACGGTTTTTGACCCGTTTTTAGCCCGTTTTCGGGCAGAAAAGTGTTAAAATTTAAGCTTTAAAAAGTTTTAAGCTAAAAAAGGGGAGTGCCAGCACGCGCAAAACCATGACCGACCGTTTGGTCTGTCGGGATATTAAATGGCGGCGGTCCAGGTGGTCAGTTGCCAGTAACCCTCCGCATCTTTTTTATAAAAGGCGGTATAGGATTTTCCCCGCATAGTAAAGTTGAATGAAAATTCCTGCACCGAACGATCGTGGGGTAAAAAATGCGGTAGTACGCTGTTGGCGGCCAGGGTAATGGCTTCGGTAAAATCATCGCGGTTCTTCTGCTGCTGGCTGGCCTCCTGCAGGGTATGAGCTGCATAATCGGCATAGGTGGCAAACTCATATGCACTATTCTTTAGCTGTCGGGCTGCATTAAAAGCTGCTTCGGCCCATTGTTCTTTGTAAGTCTCCATGGCCTTTAGTAGGTCGGGAGCGGATATTTCGGGTAAACCATCGTTGCTGGTGGTATTATAGCTATTCAGGATCTCTTCTTTACTTTTCATGTATGTGATGATGATACAAAAATAAAAGGATGCCTGTATATTATGGCATCCCTTTATTTTACCCGTTTGGCAGAGCTGTTTATTTGATGTCTTTCAAACTTTCCAGGATCAGCAGATCGGCTTCGTCCAACTTGATATCGGCTGCTTTCATGTTCTCTTCCAGGTGCTCCACGCTTGATGTACCCGGAATAAGCAGGATGTTTGGCGAGTGGTGCAGTAACCAGCTTAAGGCTACCTGGTGAATGGTAACGCTATATTTATCGGCTACACCCTGTAAAATCTGCTCGCCTTTTACATTGCCACCACCCAGTGGGTACCAGGGTATAAAGGCAATATTTTGTTCGCGGGTATACTGTAGTTCGGCTTCCCATTTGCGGTTATCAACGCTGTACATATTTTGTACCGATACCACTTCAAAAAATTGCTGCGCGTGTTTGATCTCGTCTACGCTAACTTCGGATAGGCCAATGTGTTTGATCTTGCCCTGCTGCTGTGCTTTTTGTAAAAACTCAAAGCTTTTTTCGGCAGGAACGTTTGGATCTATACGGTGCAGCTGATATAGGTCGATACGGTCCTGTTTCAGGCGTTTTAAGCTACCTTCCAACGCTTCCTGGAGGTGAGCCGGGGATGAGTCGATATTCCACTGGTTAGGGCCTGTACGCAGGAAACCGCCCTTGGTGCCAATGATGAGACCGGCAGGGTAAGGTGCAAGCGCTTCGGCTATTAGTTCTTCTGAAATATTGGGGCCGTAGCTATCGGCGGTATCAATAAAGTTTACGCCCAGTTCTACAGCCCGTTTAAGTACACGGATGCATTCATCCTTGTCTTTGGGTGGCCCCCAGATGCCCTGGCCGGTAATGCGCATGGCACCGTAGCCCAGGCGGTTTATGGTATAGTCGCCACCTAATGTGAACGTTTTTTCAAATGTGTTTGCCATAGTATCAATTGTTAGTATTAAAATCAACTCAAATATGCTTGCATTGTTTAAAAATATTATAACCCGATTGTAATAATGGCGTGTGCCAGTGGTAACAATTTAGTAGTATCTTTCACCAAAAAACAAGCCATGACCTCACAAAACTTCGCCAACCATAAACGCACTGCTGCAGGCTTCCATTATTTGTTGGGAGGTATGCTTATTGTAGGATTGATAGTTTCTATGGTGAATGTGGTGATGCAATGGCAGACGACGGGCTTTTTGAGCGCCTTGCTCATTATGCTGCTTTTTGGCTGTAGTTTGCTGATGGGCCTGTTTGCACGCATGTTTCCGCTAAAGGCGCAAGACAGAGCCATACGGGCCGAAGAAGGTCTGCGTTATTTTATACTCACCCGCCAACCGCTGGACAATAGACTTACCATAGCCCAGATAGCTGCCCTGCGTTTTGCCCCCGATGATGAACTGGTTCCCTTAATAGAAAGAGTGTTAGCCGAAAATCTATCGGCAACTGAAATTAAAAGAGCCGTCAAAAACTGGCGTGCTGATCATCACCGGGTGTAGATTAATAGTTAGAGTTTAGTATTTTTCAGCCTATCTCCACCAGCCTATAATGGTGCCCATCAGCGTTAAAGATACCAGGCTGTAGCCTCCGTTTATAAATATCAGTCGCCAGCTTTTCAACTCAAACAAGCCTTGTATGGCAATAGCGCTGAATGTCCACACGCCGGCCAGGGAACCCGCTGTAGCACCCCAGGATACGTCTGTTTTAGCATCGGACAGGAACATACCCAGGTTAATGGCCATGATGATGGAAAATATAGCCGAAATGCCAAAGGTACGGGCTTTGTTGGATGTCTTTAATTCGTCGGGAGTAAGCTTGTTATCAGCCATCCAGGGATTGGCGAACAGTAATGGGGAGTACCAGATACCGCCAACTAAAAATGCCGAAACACCGGCCGCTACCACGGCCAGCCAATTGATGTGTGAAAAATCCATAATGATAAGTTTATGTGTTTCATAAATCTAACCATTATTGGAGTAAAGAGCAAGGACTTTTGGAACAAGGATTTGGGGACTTTTGGAGCAAAGATTTTTAGAACAAAGAACAAGGATTTTGGGAGCATGGATTGACAGGACATTTTGTCCTATAGCCTTTGTTCCTTGCTCCCAAAATCTGCTCAAAATTACTTCACCTGGATATGCATCACCTGGCGGCCCAGGTCGCCTTCGGCATCCAGGCCTTCAATAATTACACGGTATGATCCACGGGCATCGCTGTTAAAAAAGCTGAATGAGGCTACACCGTTTTTATCGGTTATCACTTTCGGGTTCCAGTAAATGGTGTTACGCAGATCGGCCCCGAGCGAGCTTTGTTTGTTAACCTCATATTTAGGCATGTAAAACTCTTTGGCTTTACCATAACCCTGTATGGCGAAAGTAACTACGTTTTGTTTAGGTATAAGCGCCTGTAGCTGAGCCAGTGTTATTTTCTCCTTTTTGATCACTTTTTTGTTGATGATCAAAACGCCGTTTGTTTGATTCATCCGATTGATACCGCTTACACCGTCCTTTAAAAATATCTCAACAGATGCTACTTCGGCACCTGTAATGGTTGATAAAAAGTTCACATCAACCGGCATACTGCCCACATATATCTGTACTGGCACTTTTTTGCCGGCGTTATAATCACGGGTGACATAAAAGTTATTGTCTACATATGTTAAACCAAAAGCCATGGTGCTTAAACAGTTGATCAGCAGGGGGCAATCTTTCAACTGATCGCCCGATATATCGTGATCGGCCTGTCCGGGTAAACCGGCAAATGTGCCAAAGTCATTATGACTTGGTTTTTTCTCGAACTTGGTTGATTTAACTACCACCTCTTTCAGCACGCGGGAGTTTTGGTATTGTCTGCGGCTGTTATCCAGGTAGGGGCGCATCGCGCTGTCGATATTTACAATTTCGTCGGGCTGGTTAGGGTTTTTACTTAATTTCTGATACAATTCGCCGTTTACGCTGATCACCATGTTTTTGCCATTTACGTTATTACGGGCGCTCAGGGTTATTTTAGAGGTATCCATCACCACCACGTTACTGAACTTGAAATTACCCGACAGGTCGGTTACCGTTTCGGCCGAAAAGTTACGGTCGGGTATCAGCAGGCGTATGCTCCCTTTACCTACCGGGAGGCCGGTATTGGTTCTTAATATACCCGATACTTCAATTCCCTGTTCAGGCGCGATGAAGATCGGCGGGTTTTTATCTGCCAGGATATCCTCATACGAGAAACGACGGTAACCCTGCGTCAACATCAGGATATCCAGGTTGTCCTGTTTTTCCTGGTCGGGTTTATTGAAATAGTAATTGGGTTTTTCGATATATCCTTTCAGGTCTGATGTGAGCAGCAGGTTGCTTAATATGGTTGATTCCGAATCTTCGTTGGTAGGTACGCTGGTATCATCGAGTACGGCTACAGAGAAGCTGCCTTCAACAGGAGCAGTGCTGTTTTTTGCCGATACCGCTATCCTTACATTTTGCCGGGTTGTATAAGAAGGCTTATCGGGCCTTAAAGTAAGATTTAGGAGATCGTTATGTTGTACAAAAACAACACGCTCGCATAAAGCGTAGCCGCCAGATGAGAACAGGGTGAATTGTACAATACCTGTGGGGAATTTGCTTTTTGGAATATTGGCTGTGTAGGCAGCGTTTTGTAATACAGTTTGGGCGGCATAGTAAATAACTCCACCATTTTGCGCTACCAGGTAAAAACTTTTATTTTGTTTACGCTGTAAAAATAATTCATTGGCTGATATTTTAACAGTAAGGTTATCGGCATCGGCGTTAAATACGGCCAGATTGATACCCATGGCTTGTACCCTTGGAAGCTTATAGGTACCAGTGGAACCATTAGGGAAAGTAACATTGGCGGTATACACCTTTCCGCTTTCCGGGGTTATGGCAAATACACCCATGCCCAGATGCGCAGAGGTAAAAGATGCCATAACAGTACCCTGATCGTCGGTTATAGTTCCTTTTACATCAGTTCCCAAACCTTTGGAGTTGATGGCTTTAAAGGCGATCTTTGAGCGTATACCATTGGTAAGCTGCCCGCTTTCGGGAAAAAACTGGACATCATAAGCCGTTACCGCAGCTTTTAACGAAAATGAATTGGTAACCGATTTACGTTCGCCCATATCAATGGCAGTTACCAACGAACTGGATGTGATGGTAGCGGTCTCATTTTCGGGTATGTCAACTAGTAAATGACCTTTATCGTCGGTACGACCGCTGCCTTTGGTTACCGCATCGCCGTTTCGCATCAATTGCCAGCTTACTCTTTTGTTGGCATAGGGGGTATTGGCAGGATCTTTATAAAGGATGTCCGCGTCGACCTTTACAGTACCTCTTTTTGCGGAGCTTTTGTAGCTGACAAAGGTATTTACCTGGTTATCGATGGCGTTACCTACATTAATGGTATGATCGTAAAAATAATCAGGGTCAAAATTGCGCATCCAGTTAGTGTAAGCCCTGATGCGGTAAGGACCTTGTTTATAGGTATCACCGGTAAGGGTAATGTTGCCATTAGCGAAGCCATTTTTAACCGGCAAACGCAGGTTTTCCATAACCGAATCCTGGTTGTTGATCACATCAACATAAACCACACCGCTTAAGCCCGATGGCTGGTGTTTTTCGACAGTTACATAGGCTTTAAACCAAATGGTATCGCCCACGGCATAGTAAGGTTTATCTAAATGGAGGTAAACTTTTTCAATGGGGA
Organism: Mucilaginibacter sp. BGA-UO-ETr-C110; assembly: GCF_059567985.1. NCBI lineage: Bacteria > Pseudomonadati > Bacteroidota > Sphingobacteriia > Sphingobacteriales > Sphingobacteriaceae > Mucilaginibacter > Mucilaginibacter sp. BGA-UO-ETr-C110. Next base: position 2,851,384 of record NZ_JCAQPB010000002.1, on the reverse strand, counting down.
AACTGCTTTGAAATTTAGCAGTCTTTTGAATAAGCGTACTTAAGGGTATGCTATCCTGTTGCGCCGAAGCGGCAAAACCAAAAGAGAATAACAGGGAAATTATGAGTAAAATTTTTCTAGATATCATTAATATAATATAAAGCGGCTAACAGGGGCTAATATAAACATTTAGGGTTGCAGCGTGCCGGACAGGCCTGTCATTTAACATTTTTTTACAATCGGGGTAAATTTGAATGATGCTAATTCAGCCATTTATAGCACGGTCAACACACAAAACTATAGCTTTTTCTGTATGAACGGAAAGTTATAACCAATATGTTGCATAGGGGGGCATCATAACATCATTGTTACTTATTGGATATCTATGAGACACATGTAATGTGCCGCTACAAAAAATAAATGTAGAGACGCATCACATGCGTCTCCTCAACTTCTCCGCGCTAAAAATTATACCCAACGCCAAACTTTACACCCGCGTTTTCTATACTATTGGTTCGGCCATAGTTTTTAAAGCCAATTAAGCGATGTTCCAGTAAAAATGGGTTGATAAAAACAGTTACTTTGCCAAAATCATATTTACCACCAACACCAATCTCAGCGCCGATGCCTTTTTGGTCGTTTATCCCGGTATCATTATCGGCACCAAAATCAAAGTCGACGAAGAGGCCGGCATTAACATACAGATATTTTAAAAAAGTGTATTTACCGTAGATTGGTACCGTGATTAGTTTAGCTCTGCCAGGACTCAGGATCTCGCCCCTGTCAGGAACAATATAGCTTAATATTAGTTTATTGCTGGAGTATTGCAGGCCGGTTTCCAGCGCAAAAGAGTTGGTTAAATTATGGGTGTAACCGAAACCTATAATGGTGCTGCTTTTTGACTTGTATCCATAATCGCCGATGTCGCCGTGGATGTTCACATTATTGGCGGCTACACCATAAAATAAGGATATACTGTTTTTTGACTGGGAATACGCCTGTGTGCTGAATAACACAAACGCTAAAATGATAAGTTTAATCTTCATAAGATGTTGTATAGCAGGATTTGACATTTTATGATGCCTAAGATATTTAATTCGAGCGAATTTTGAATATTATATAATTGTTACTGGTATGGTTGTACGATCCCAATTATATTAAAAATAGTAACTTTACTATGTTATCAGGCTTATTATGCAAATACCGCCATCGCCACATCTTGCTCATATTATTAAGCACTATTTAATACTGGAAAATAACTGCGGCAAGCAGTTAAATTATCGTTTGTTTTCTGACGGTAACCCGGGGATGGTGTTCTATTTTAAAGCACCATTGGTAGAATATGCGATGGATCAGTCGAAAACCTATGTCCACCCGCGCAGCTTTGTTTACGGTCAGTTAACCCAATACAAGGACCTGGCATCAACCGGGGAACTAGATATATTGGTAGTTGTATTTCAGCCTTATGCCCTGTATGCCTTATCTGGCATAGCCTCTGTTGAATTAAATGACAGCCTGATCAAACTAAACGAACTTTTTAAAAGTGATGCCGAAGATCTGGAAGACCGGGTTTTAAATGAGACTTATATCAAAAACAAAATTGAACATATCGAAAATTTTGTATTCAAAAAGCTGGCTGATGTTCTGTACCCTGATAAAATACTTACCGGAGCTTTAAAACTGATAGAGAACCATAAAGGAAACATATCCGTATCGCATTTGCTAAATGTTTTACCCATAACCGAAAAGCAGCTCGAACGCCGGTTTAACCAGTATATCGGGATAAGCCCGAAGCGTTTCACAGCTATTGTGAAACTGCAATATTTTCTAAAGAACCTACAAAGCCACTCGCCGGATACAAAGATCGCCGATGCTGCTTATGAAAGCGGTTATTATGACCAGGCACACCTCAGTAACTATTTTAAAAAGAACATTGGTATAACCCCATCTGCCTATAAAACCAACAACCTGCTGGCTATCAATTTTATGCAGGTTTAGTTGCTTTTGTAATTGTCGGTTTTTTACAAGGAGGCGTTTACAAGGAGGCATAGCTTTGCTGTATATTAAATACTTAGCATATGGAAAATTTGAAAATAGCTACAGCCCAATTTGAGCATAAAAGCGGCGACAAAGCCTATAATTTATCTGTGATCAAACAACTTACACAAAAGGCTGCTCAACAGGGGGCTGATGTCATAGCATTTCATGAATGCTCCATTACCGGCTATACTTTTGCCCGGCATCTGGATAAACAGCAAATGCTTGACCTGGCTGAAGTGGTTCCCGGGGGAGAAAGCATCTCGGCGCTTACCGCTTATGCCCGGGAATTTGATATTATTATACTGGCCGGGTTGTTTGAAAAGGATGAAGAAGGTAACTTATTTAAACCCTATGTATGCGTAGATAAAAATGGCCTGGTAGCCAAACATCGCAAACTACATCCGTTCATCAACCCTCATTTACAGCCAGGCACCAGCTATACCATTTTTGAAATTTTAGGCTGGAAATGCGGCATCCTAATCTGTTATGATAATAACGTTATTGAAAATGTAAGAGCAACAAAATTATTGGGTGCCGATATTATTTTTATGCCGCATGTAACCATGTGTACGCCATCTACCAGGCCAGGTGCCGGTTTTGTTGATGCCGGATTGTGGAAGGATAAAGCCGGCAACGCCAAACGGCTACGCGAAGAGTTCGACGGACTTAAAGGCAGGGCCTGGCTTATGAAATGGTTACCTGCCCGGGCTTATGACAATGCGATATACGCGGTTTTTGCCAATCCGATAGGTATGGACGATGATCAGCTTAAAAATGGTTGTTCCATGGTTGTTGACCCTTACGGTGATGTTATAGCAGAGTGCACCTCGCTGGATAATGAAATTGCCATTGCCGATATCCATGCCGATAAATTAACACTGGCGGGTGGTTACCGCTATATCAAGGCCAGAAGGCCCGAATTATACCGGGATATTATTGGAAAAGAGCACAAGAGCGAACAAAAGGTGGTTTGGTTATAAGGTTAAATATTACTCATATTAGTTTTATTATCCCGATGTATTGTAACGCAAATGATATAGATTGCGTCATCAGTACAAATCCTAAACAATGAAAAACCTGAAGACTACGCTGTTCGCATTGATGTTGTTATTAACCGCCAAATGCTTGTTTGCGCAACAACCTTATAAAATAACCTATCAGCAATTAAAAGAATATGAAGGTGTTTATGAATATGGAAAAGAAGATAAATTACAGATCGCAGCCTCGCCGGTTGATACCTGTTTGGTTGCCATTATTAAACTAAGCGTATACCCTTTAAAAACTTCCGGTAAAGATGTTTTTTTGGATGTCGGCAAAAATAAGATCAGTTTTTTGAGAAATGCTTCAAACCAGATCATAGGCTATACCAAAGGTAATGAGACCAATAAGCTCATTACGAGAAGTGTTTCATTTTCACCAAAAATGTGGTATCCTAAATTAGGGGCTGACGTTAAAACCTATCAGTATAAATATGCTATGCCTGCCAAATTTAAAGATGGTTTACAGCCTGGCAACGCCACTGCTGTTGGCTTGGATACAGCTTTGCTCGATAAAATGATGAACAAGATTGTACGCGGTAAATATCCCAATGTGCATAGTGTTTTAATTATAAAAGGCGGCAAGCTGGTATTTGAAGAGTATTTTTACGAGTATACCAAAGATAGTCTGCAGGAAATGCGCTCGGCTACTAAAAGTATGGTATCGGCGCTTACCGGCATTGCTATCCATAAAGGGTTTATCAAGAGTAAAAACGAGCGGGTGGTTTCCTACTTTCCCGAATATAATCTGGCTAATAATACCGATATCAAGAAAACCATTACCATTGAAAACATGCTGGCCAATCAAAGCGGTCTGGATTGCGACGTGAGCAACCCCAAATCGGTAGGCAGTGAAGAAGGTATGGATGCATCAGACGACTGGGTTAAATTCACCCTTGACCTGCCGATGATCGATAAACCAGGTAACGATGGAAGGTATTGCTCTGGCAACCCCATTACCATCGGTCGCATTATTGAAAAAGCTACCCATATGGAGCTTCCGGCTTTTGGTCAAAAAAAACTTTTTGGCCCGCTGGGTATTACCGGCTACAAATGGAATTTTAAACCCGACAGGTCAAATATTAACGAATATTGCCAGATCTACCTGCACCCGCGTGATATGGCTAAGTTTGGGTTGTTATACCTCAACAAAGGCGTTTGGAATAATAAACAGATCATCCCTGCCGATTGGGTAACAGCCTCGTTCCAAAAACACTCCGTAGTGCAAGGGGTTGATTATGGCTACCTGTGGTGGTTAAAGTACCTGGATGCCGATGGTGGTGTGCGATATTATGGAAAAGCGGCACAGGGCAATGGCGGTCAAAAAATATACGTTTTCCCAGATCAGGATCTGGTTGTGGCCATAACTGGTGGTAATTATAACTCCAAATCGCCATCTGATGAGCTGATCAGTAAATATATCTTGCCCTCATTTAACAAAAAATAAATGAAGAGCCGCGTAACGTACATAACGTTATGCGGCTTTAACCCGTGCTGCTGAGAGGTCAAACAAATCGAAAGCCATCGTGTTTTTGGTTAAACTACCTTATGCAACAACACAATTTCCCTGGCGCGCTGCCATTTCAGCGTAATTACTGGCGACTCGTATTGCTTTTTCTGTTACCTGTATTGATCGTAATTGCTATTGTTTTAGGTATAATCAGCATCATAAGTAGTGGTGCTGCCACCTATGCCCAGCCAGATGCCTTATTTTATAACGCCAATGGACATACGGTTATGGCTACCGTAGTAACCCATGAATCAGGAACGACAGAAACCTATATCGACAACAACAGGTATGCTGAAGCTATTGATGTAGAAAGCGGCAAAAGATTATGGAGAGCAAAGCTTGATGCTAAAAACAACCGCGACCAAGATTTTGGCCATGCGGCATTATTGGGTCAGTCTTCTAAATATTTATTTTTTCTGCGGAATGAGTTGTACGTGATCGATAAACAAACAGGGGAGGTGATAGCGCAAAATGATCATTTTGAAACAGTTAAGGATAAAATGAGTAAAGAAGAACTGTCATCATACAACGATAGCGATATCAAATATGCCTATAATGACTCCTTACAATCCATCTTGTTTAAAGGTACGGATGGCCTTTTTTATGCCATTAATGGTCTTACCTTAAAAACAGATGTTATCAATTTGAACAATCCCGACCGGTATTTTAAATCAAAAAATCAGCCTTCTTATAATAGTTTGATGATACAGGCCTATGATGATGGTAAACAAAGCCTGGCTTTGCTGGATGAGAAAGAAGTGCAGTTGTTACAGGCCAATAATTTAATGGAAGGAGTACAACACCGCAGTTCAGAAAAATCGGTGAGAAGATCTGTATATAGCCATCCTGCCAATAAGCTTAGCGGCGACTGGAAAAAGATAAAGGATGCTGTCTACATATACGGCGGTTTTTTAACCGATCCGCATCAAAATTATCGGCGGCCTATTGATTCGCTTACTAATAGTGAAACCTATCAGCTATTTGCCGACAGTTATAACAATATACATGCCCCCATCCGCTTAAATAATGGAGGGTTGATTGTGATGCACAAAGCATCTATGGAGAATACCGCGCCGGTATTGCTTACAGCCTTGCAGCCCGATGGTAAGGTTATCTGGCAGGCCAACACTGGTTATGCCGATATCGGTTTTCTTTACAAACACCCTGATGGGGGTAAGCTATTTTTAATGGGCACACCCGCAGGCAAGTTCAATTATCCCATGCAACAGCTGCTTTGCCTTAACCTGGCTAACGGGGCTTTGCATTCCTATCCAATAAAATAAAGTCTTTCAGGTTGATTATAAAGAAAGCTTTTATAATTGATTAATCTAAATACCGAATTGGTTTTTAGTATAAATTATTGTCTATGTTGTTTTAAAATGATATTTTGTTAACTATACTTGTAAATAAAACAATCATGATCTAAAACAATATCCCATGAACCAGGAAATAAAACAACCCTATCCCAAATCGTATACCGATATTGATAAAGCCACTATCGAGTCGGGTTTTACTATGGCTTCTGATGCCTTAACCTGTTCTTTATTAAAAACGCTTGCTGCTTCAAAGCCAGGCGGCAAATTCCTGGAGCTGGGTACAGGTACCGGTCTGTCAACCTCCTGGATATTGGATGGAATGGATGCCTCTTCTTCTCTTATTTCTATTGATAATGATGCCCGCTTTTTGACCATTGCCGACCAGTTTTTGGGTAATGATGACCGACTGGAGCTGGTTTGCATAGATGGTGCCGACTGGTTTGAACAAAACAAGCATTTAAAGTTCGACTATGTTTTTGCCGATACCTGGCATGGTAAGTACCTGTTGCTTGATGAAGCTATAGCCATGCTTAACCCAGGCGGTTTATATATTATTGATGATATGCTACCGCAGCCCAACTGGCCCGATGGTCATCATGAAAAAGCAATCAACCTTATTGAGGTACTGGAACAGCGGACTGACCTGGTGCTCACCAAACAATGTTGGGCTACCGGGATAGTGATAGCGGTTAAGAAACGGGTGTAACAAGACCAAAATTTTGTTGCTTTCATTCCTATCTTTGCCACACAGGTATATACAACTATGGCTATTGAAATTGAACGCAAGTTCCTGGTTGATCACGAACAGTGGCGGCTTTTGAATAAACCCGAAGGTAAACACTACCGTCAGGGATATATTTTGAGCGACGATATCAAAACAATTCGGGTGCGTGTTACGGACGAACATGGTTATATAACCATTAAAGGAAAAACAAAAGGCATCAGTCGGTTGGAATACGAATATGCCATCCCCGTTAACGAAGGCATAGAGCTACTAAACAATTTTGCTGTATCGGAGCTCGAAAAGATCCGTTATTGTATTAACTATGAGGGCAAAGTTTGGGAGGTAGATGTGTTTTTAGGCGATAACCAAGGCTTGCTGGTAGCAGAAATTGAACTGGAAAACGAGGCCGAAACGTTTAAGTTACCCCCATGGATCACCATTGAGGTTACCGGCGACAAAAAATACTACAATTCGGCTTTATCGGTAAATCCGTTTAACACGTGGAACGTGTAGGTATTTAATATAAAACTTATGCGGTTTGAGGTAATGTCAATAAATAATCTGGCTTCGACTCGTCAGACACGGTTTTTACATATTTATTACCATCCGGGCAAAGTGCAGGGATCAGCGTAGTTTTATTGCCATACTCGTCAATAACATAAGCTTCCCCGTCGGCGTCCTTTATCCAATCATAAAGTTTTGCTCTCTCGGTAACCCCCTTTACATTAATGCGTTCATTTACCCATTCTAATGAATCTATAGCTACATAAGGGTTTTTGTGCAGCTTGGCATCGGTTTTTATACAAAGAATACGTACAGACATCGGCTCATTCGTTTTTAATTAACAGGTGTTACAAAAATAAAACAAATGAAACTGAAGGAAAATAGGTGTTTTCACCCATTTTTTTTGCGTAAAAGTACCCGAAATGCGTAAAAACCACACGGTTAACCAGCGCCTGGCAAATAAATTTCAGCTTGAAGAATATGTGATAATACCGGTAGAAGACCGGCTAAAATGAAAACTAAGAGAAGAGGGGAGAGATGATATAAAATAAAACCCCAGGTATCAATTGATACCTGGGGTTTTATTGTGCTATTTACCAGCCAGTGCCTTTTTTGGCGTTACCGTTTTTGATATGCTCTTCGGCAGTTGCTTTTCCCATAATAGCGGCCATTTTGTTACCTGCGCTATCTTTTCCCGTTGCAATGTACCTTCCTGATTTTATGTCGATAACAGGATCGATCATAGGTACATTTTTAGTTTTGGTTTTTACTGAATACGCGGTAATGCCGCTTCCTTTTTCTGTTGCCATGATAAGTTCTTTTGTTTTTAATAATTGTTAACCCCATTTTCGCCGAATTGTTTCGGCCTTAGTTATAATTGGTTTTTATGCTGTAAACATGCATTAAAAATTTTTAATTCAAAATACCTGAAGTAAATATTTTGTTAACACATTTAAGTTTTTGTTAATAACGTGTAAACAGCGGTGTCTTTAAATGCCCCATTATAAAAATAATTCTCCTTAAAATAGGCTTCCTGTGTAAACTTGTTTTTTTGGAGTAGTTTTATAGAGGCGGCATTGTGCGGGCTCACGATAGCTTGTATCGAGTGCAGGTTCATCGGCCCAAAACCATAATTAATAATGGTTTCTATGGCTTCCTGCATAATACCCATACCCTGATAGGCCGGGTTTAGCAGATATCCTATCTCGGCCCGGTAATTTTCTTTTTCTATACGCCAAAACCCTATGCTGCCGATAAACTCATGCTCGTTTTTAAGCGTAATGCACCAGGTAATGCCATTATTGCTGCTTAACAAATCGTTAATAACTTTTATCAGATCAATAACATCATCAAGCGTTTTTGCCAGTGGCCGGGATATATATTGCATAATAACCGGGTCTTTTCGTATCTCAAAAAGCTTTGGAGCATCGGCAAAAGTAAACTGTCGTAATATCAAACGTTCGGTAGTGAGAACAGGAAACGGATCAAAATTAAGCTGGAGCATAGGTTAATTTGCTGTTAATATGGTGCGTTGTTTGGTCATCAGGCTGCTGTTAAATTTCAGGATGAGCTTAAACAGATCGGCGTATTCTGTAAGAGGTAAAGTTTTGCTGATATCAAAAACATCATGATAGGCTTTGATACCGCCCAATGTGTATATAAAAAATGCAGGAACCCCTTTTTCTGTAAAATAATAATGGTCGCTGTTGGCGGCTTTTCCGCGCGGGTTTACCTTTACCAGGTAATTGCCCTGGCTGTTAATTTGTTTTAAGGCGGCAAATTCTTTAGGGTAAATGGTGGCATTCACTACGGTAATGCCATCAATTCCGGTCCCGTCAAGATCTAAATTGATCAGGAAGCGGATGTTTTTTAAGGGGATCAAAGGATTATCGGTAAAATACTTAGAACCCAGCAGCCCGGCTTCCTCACCCGAAAAGCAAATAAAGGCCATGCTGTAGCGCTGCGGATGGGCTCCGTAGTATTTAGCTAAACTTAATAACTGTGTAACCCCGCTGGCATTGTCATTAGCACCCGGGAAGTAGGTGTTGCTACCCATACCACCCAAATGATCATAATGCGCGGTAACCACCAATATCGAGTCGGGCTTGGAAGTCCCCTTCACCATACCACAGATGTTTGCTGTTTTAAAATCAGGGATCAATTGATTTTCTACATCGATCTGGATAGTAGCGGGTGTTTGTTTTACCGATTTTTTATCCATTTGTATCAGCGTATAATCAAGCGTTTTTCCCTCAACAGACCAGGTAAGCTTATCTTCGAGCGATAAAACCACACGGTTTTGCTTGTCGACAAAGTGTGTACTATCAATTTGTTCCAGCTTGCCTGTTCCTGTTACACCTTTACTGTCCGGACTTACAATATAATCAACGCCGGGTTTAAGCTCCACATCATTGATCACTAGCTTCATTTTACCCGGAAAAGTATTAACCGGGTAACTAAACTCCTGCATATAATTTTTACCATCCATAGGTTTTACGCCATAAGCCTTAAACTGCGTGGCTAAAAAGCCGGCAGCCCTGTGTACGCCGTCTTTGGTATAACCACGCCCCCAAAAGTAAGGCGAAGTTAAAGTATCCACCATTTTACGGGCAAACAGGCTGTCCTGTGCCAGTGTGCAGTTGGCGGTTAGCAGTAGGCAGGTTGCAGTAAGAAATAGGCGCAGAGGTGTTTTTGATTTCATTATTTATGATAACGGTTGCTTACATAAAACTATCAGCCTCGCGGTATGCTTTGATCAGGGCCAATTCGCCCTCTTTACCGGCGCCCGCCGTACCATGTTCCATACCTAACACACCTTTGTATCCTTTATCATAAATGTGTTTGAATATGTTTTTGTAGTTAACCTCGCCTGTGCCTGGCTCTTTACGGCCTGGATTATCGCCAATCTGGTAATAACCTATTTCGTCGTAAACCCAATTAAGGGTAGGAATGATATTGCCCTGGTTGCGCTGTACGTGGTACATATCATACAAAATTTTGCAGGAAGGGCTACCCACCGCTTTACAGATAGCATAGGCCTGATCTGGTGTGCGTAAAAACAGGTCGGGATTATCGCTGAGTGGTTCCAGCACCATAACCAGGCCATGAGGCTCGATAATAGCGGTTCCCTTTTTGATGGCTTCAATTACATTGCCCGTTTGTATACCAATAGGCAGGTTACGCACAAAATCGCCGGGAACTACGGTAACCAGCTTGCCATTGATCCGTTTGGCCACCTCAACCGCTTCTTTACAGCTGGCGATGAACTTGTCGAGATGCTCAGCTTTGCCCGATGCTAACAGATTGGTATCATTACCTAAACCAGGTTGCACAAAAACGCCCATGGCCATACCCAATTTGGCTAGCGTATCACCAATTTTTTTCTGCTGATCAACTGGTCGGCGGGCCATACCATTATCTTCAATACTGCGAAAGCCCTGGTCATAAGCAAACTTAATCTGATCAATAAAATCGTCACCGGCATGGTTTTTAAACATGCCATCATGTATGCCATAGTTTAAATGAAAGGGTTTGCCTGTATCGGGAGCTGTGGTTGCGGCTGTCGCCGGATCTGCTTTTAAAAGCCCGGTTGTTAATAATGATGCACCTGCCAATACAGAGTTTTGCACAAAGTTTCTGCGTTTCATAATAGGTAATTGGGATTTGAGGCAGCAATATAAAAAAAAGATGTGATTTTGAGTTTGGAGGTGCTATCGCCCACCTTGTGTATTATGTCGGGTATGATTACGAAGGCTGAGCTCCAAAGATCAAACTATTAGGGCTGGCATATTCGTGATTTTTCTTAAAATATCGTATATTTGTACCACAAACGGAAAATTATTGCTATTTCCCATATAGCCACCGCAAATCAATCCTTGTTGACCAGGGTTCATTTTTATCCCCGCTGATACCGTTGCTGCCCGGAAATTAAATTGATGATCCTCCTCTTCATGCATGTTCAGTGTAGAACTTTTTGTTCAGGTAATAGGGTTTTATAGGTTTTAACCGGGAGTAGCACATTGTTTAACTAAATTTTTAATAAATATGGCTAAATCGCAAGCAACCTTCATGAAAAAACAGCTCGAAAAAAACAGGCAAAAAAAGAAAGAAGAAAAAGAACTGCGTAAACAGGAACGTCAGCAAAATAGCGGCGGCAGCGATCTGGAAAGCATGATGGCTTATGTTAATGAATTTGGCGAGATCGTATCGACCCCGCCCGAAAAGAAAGTATAAATTCAATTTACAATTTATGTAGTGTAACACCTATTGTTTACACTGCATAACCATTGTAATGTATCTGTTTTCAATACAGTATACATCCCCTCACAATAAACGCCTTACCTTAAAAACCGTATAGCTGGTTTGTAAATCACTTGCCCTGCCTTTATAGCTTCGGAAAGCATTGATCACTATCAAAAGAATATTAACCGAATACAAAAGTAGCGGAATAAATATCATAATAAGTTCCAGTGATCCAAGACCTCCAAAAGACACTTCTGGAATATGGATATTGAAATGAATGATAGCTGTGCCGATGAATATGATATAACCCAGAAATATCAATAAACACCAGGATATCTGGAAATTAAGTATTTTCTTTCCGGTGTAATCAATATGCTTTATTTTATCTTTTTTAAGCATATACAAAGCAAGCGGTATAATGATGCCCAACAACGGAAATGCCAGGAAGGCTAATGCCGACAGGTTTAAAAACGTCAAAAAGCCTCTGTCTTCTTGCTCGGTCCATTCTATCAGGTCGTTCGGCGTCACATTTAACGCATTGGCTAACCGTTTTAGGGTATCGCCCCTTGGTTCAGTTTCACCATTTTCAACCCTTTGTACTGTTCTTAAGTTTAGTTGCGATGTAGTGGCTAATTCATCCTGGCTTAATCCTAAACGAATGCGTAATTCTTTAATTTTTTTGGATAGGTCGGTCTCTTTCATTTGTTTTATTTTTGATGTAGGGCAAAGGTATTTTATCCATTTACATTTCTTTGCGACAGACTTACGGCATTTATACGGCATTTGCGCTAAAGCTACTGCTATCCATCAATTTATTTGCGACAATTTTACGGCATTTATGTCTACATGCTCCGCTGTTGTATAATTTCCAGACTATTTATTACTATGGTTTATTAAATAATTGTAAATCAGATTATAAATATCGTAATGGGGCATTGAACCTTTTAACATTTAATTTGTCATAACTTATAACGATATTTATAAATGGCCATAAAAATAAAACTATGCCTGCTTGTTGCAGGTATGATGGCTGCCTCATGCTCAGGCAACCATAGTAATACCACTGATACCCTAAGTACGGGCGGCAAAAAGGATACAGTACTGGCCAACCAGGCTGACGCGCCCATGGTAAATATGCAATATTGCTTTTACCATACCGATGGCAAACAGGCCGGGGATACCACTATGGTCAATATGCTGATCAACGGCGATAAAGTAACCGGAAAAATGAGCTGGCTCCCTAAAGAGAAAGACGCACGTAAAGGAACCATCACAGGAACGCTTAGTGGTAATGCCATCAAAGCCGTATGGACATTTGCACAGGAAGGCTCAAAAGATACCATGAGCGTAGAGTTTCAATTAAGGGGGAATGCCCTTGCTCAAAAACCGTATAGTTATGATGCTAAAACGGGCAGGCAACAAACCAGCGCAGGTGCAGATTACAGCGTAATTTACAACATGAAAAATTGCACTAATTAAGCCGAATCAGTACATTAGCTTAAAATAAATAATGAAGAAAAGAGAAACCAGTATACTATACCTTGTATTAGGCCTGTACACGCTGATGATCAGCTGGTATTATAATCATTCGCTGATATTGCTGTTAATACACTATTTGTTTTGGCCACTTTACCTGGTTTATGAGTTACTGATCGGCCACCTGGCCAATGGTATGTGGAAAACCATCCCGCTTTCGTATTTTAATTAAATACAGGCGTTTTGATATTGTCTTTATAAAAACCGGTTACATGGCCGTTTTTTATGATATGACCGCAGATCTCATAATTTGATGTTTAAAAAAGAAGGAGCGATACTCAGTACCGCTCCTTCTTTTTTACAGAACATATATCAGTTTTACACTTTTTCAACCACAACGGCAGTTCCATAGGCCAGCACTTCGGTAATGCCCTGCATCACTTCGTTGGCATCATAACGCATGTTGATAATACCATTGGCGCCCAAAGCTTGTGCATGCTGTATTAAAAGCTGGAAAGCTTCTTCGCGGGCATTTTCACACAGCTCCACATAAATAGAGAGTCTGCCGCCAAAAAGTGATTGAAAGCCACCGGCAATATTACCAAGAGCGCTACGGCTGCGTACGGTAATACCACGAACAACACCTAAATGTTTGGTGACGCGATAACCCTCTAAAGAGGTACTGGTAGTAATAAGTGAAGTATCCATTTGTTTTTAATTATTGGTATTGATGTTAGGTTAACCATTTAAATGGTTGGTATGTTTTTATAATTAGATAAAACGCCAACCATATAATTACAAATAACCTCCTTTTTATTTTACCAGATGCTCGCGCATGTTTTAAATATTATAATTTACCGGTAGGTGCACAGGTATGAGCTCTGTACTTCGGTTTTAACTTTGAATACCACGTTTGCATCTACTTCAAATGTTTGTCCGGCTGTAAAGGATTGCCAGTTAGTTTCGCCGGGTAATAAAGCTTCCAGCCGGCCTTCAATAACGGTCATGGTTTCATGGCTCGATGTTCCAAATTCATACTCGCCTTTTTCAATAACACCAATAGTACTGCGGCCCTGTGCGGTGGTATAAGCCAGCGACTTAACGGCGCCTTCAAAATATTCGTTTACGTTGATCATGCTTAAAAAATTTAGGGCCTAATATGCTTAATTAAAATCAATTGTTTTATAATTTGCAAACTTCAATTACATGGTGCACTTACGTAGAATGTTAAAATATGTGAAAAAAGCAACTTCGGTTGTAATTATTACTTCGTAAAAAGCGTTATTTGCATAAAATTTATATATGAAGAAAATTCAACTATTGATGCTGTTACTTTTATCAGCTATATGTATTCAAAGCTGTAAAAAGGACGTAACTACTTCTGCTTCTACAACTTCCGACAAAATACTATCTGCTAATATTAACGGTGTCGCCTGGAATCCGGATACGGTAAGCGCTGCCATCACCTATAATGCTGCTGCTAAAACCAAGACTTTTTCTGTTACTGGCATAGCTTTACAGCAAAAAGTAACTATCAGCGTAGCCGTACCCAACGGCACAAATACCGCTGGTTTTCCGTTTGCTACCTATAAAGTTGACGCAACTAACAATGTTAAGCTGGCTTATTACACCCAGGCAGCCATCGGGGGAGATTTTACCCAAATAGGTGTTGTAGAACCCGGATCGGGATCTGTTATTACAACTGCTATTGATTCGGTTAAAAAGGTGATAACAGGTACTTATTCATTTACAGCCAAACAAGTTAATTACGACGATAGTGGCAATATCATATCTATCAACGTACAACAAATATTATCAGGTACATTCACCAATTTACCTTATACCTTTGTAAGTAACTAAGAGGAGTTTTTTTATCTCATATTTAAGTTAAATCAGAAACACATATTCCGGGATCGTCAACAATTACTTGATTGCGTCCCAACATATTTAAAAAGCCCGCTGTGAATTTTCACAGTGGGCTTTTTGCTTTATATTAATATTAACCTAAACCAAACTATTGACCAGGGCGCGTTGGCGTTGGTGAAGGGCTTGGACTTGGGGTTGGTGAAGGACTTGGCGTAGGTGTTGGACTTGGCACCGGCGCAGGTGTTGGGCTAGGATTTGGTGTAGGTGTAGGTGTTGGATTAGGGTTTGGTGTAGGCGCAGGTGTTGGCATAGGAGTGGGACTTGGATTAGTTGGATCCGTAGGTGTTGGTGCCGGTGTAGGATTTGGCGCCGGAGTTGGAGCTTTTGGCTCTTTTTTCTTCTTCTTTTTATCCGGAACTGTATCTGTAACCATAACGGTTCTCTTTATATTCAGTCCATTCGCTTTTTGCTGGTCGCCAGCTTTATGGTTACCGGCAAATACTACAGAAGCCACAAATGTGAGTGCAATAGCCGTAGCCGTTATTCTTGAATTTTTCATAATGTTTCTTTTTTAATTTAAAAAATTAACTAATATGATAACATGGGCGACTGGGAATAGTTTTAATAAATCGAAAACTTTGAATTTATCCTGTTGATAATGAGTGTTTTTAATACTGATCTGCAGGAGCAGATTCTCTGAAAAAATACCTGTTTCTTTTAATCCAAACAAATACCTTGTATAAGCATTAAGCTAATGGTATGGCATCGTCAAAAAAATCTATTTACAGCGCGCTTGCGGCCAATTTGTTGATAGCGGTCACCAAGTTTGTGGCAGGTGTGGTAAGTAACAGCGCCGCTATGATTGCCGAAGGTGTGCATTCGCTTGTTGATACAGCAAATCAGTTGCTGCTTTTGCTGGGCTTGCACCAAAGTAAAAAGAAGCCCGATGCAAGGCATCCCTTTGGCTATGGTAAGGAATTGTATTTTTATTCGTTCATTGTATCCATACTTATTTTTGGTTTGGGTGGTGGTGTTTCTATTTACCAGGGTGTTAACCACATCATCAAGCCCGATGTGCCGGGTGATCCAACCTGGAGTTATGTGGTGCTCTGTTCGTCTATTTTATTTGAAGGCACTTCGTTTGTCATATCGGCAAAGGAATTTAACAAATTGCGGGGCGATCAAACCTGGTGGCAGGCCATCACCAATAGTAAAGACCCATCAACCTTCCTGGTGCTTTTTGAAGACGGCGCCGCGGTTATCGGGTTATTTATTGTAATGATCTGTTTGTTCATCGGGCATCGCTATCACCTGGATTACCTGGATGGTGTGGCCTCCCTGCTGGTGGGTTTATTATTGGTTGGGGTATCTGTTATATTGGCAAGGGAGAGCCGGAGTTTACTGATGGGCGAGGGGATAAGCCAGCAAACCAAAACCAGGATCGCCGAAATTGTAGAGCATGACGCCGATGTGTTAAAGTTGATGCATATCCTGTCAACCTATCAATCGCCAAGCGAGATATTGCTCATGCTCATTATAGCTTTTAAACCCAATCTGGATACCGGGCAGATCAATGAAGCTATCTCGCGCATCCGCAATGCGGTAAAGGATGAGTATGGCCTCATTCATTTTGTGATCATCCAGCCTGATATTTACCTGGATAAAATAAGCCCCGATGTACAAGCCTATATTTAAACTGATGCCTGAAAATAAACGGCCGCATTCTCGTAAAATATCTGTATAATGCATTACTAAATCAATCGCAAAATGAACCCACCTTTAGTACCGCAAAATCCGGCTGCTGCTGTTAAAACCATGAAAATTATACACGGCGCATTACTGGCCGGGCAGGTATTATTTGCAGGTGTTGCCTATGCAACGGGTATCAAAGCAGTATATTTTAATGCCAGGGATACCAAGGACGTCTTTTTCTTTGTCGCCCCGATACTGGCTTTCGGCAGCATTGTTGCGGGTTTCTTTTTATTTAAGCAACTGACGGGACGTCTTACTGAAAAGACTGATCTGCGAAGCAAAATTGCCGGTTACCAGGCTGCTTTTATCACCAGAGCGGCTTTGTTAGAAGGGGCTTCTCTTTTTAATATCGTAGCCTTTATGTTGAGTGGTAATTTGTTTTACCTGTTGATATCTGTAATGTTAATGCTTATTTTACTCCGGAGCAGGCCCACTGCCAGCCTCATAGCAGATGACCTGCAGCTGGGTTATGATGACAAAGCAGAACTTGGTGCGTAATAACCAATACAACTTATGGAGAAAACCGAATTACAAAAGATGCTTGCCGGGGAACTTTACGATGCCAGTGATGCCGAATTGGTAGCCGGCCGGTCAAGGGCGCGGAAATTATTTATGCAGTATAACGCTTTAAGTTATGACGATAAGCCCGGTAAAACAGCCATTTTAAAAGAATTGCTGGGTGGTTTTGAAAACCAGATCGATATTCAATCGCCATTCTATTGCGACTATGGTTCCAATATTTTCGCCGGTGAAAACCTGTTCATGAACTTTAATTGTATCATATTGGATTGCGCCCGTGTAACCATCGGTCATAACGTGGCCATGGCGCCCAATGTGCAGCTTTATACCGCCTATCATCCCGTTATTGCAGCCGAACGCATCAAAGGCCCCGAGTACGCGTCGCCTATCACCATCGGGAATAATGTGTGGCTGGGCGGCGGGGTAATTGTGTGCCCGGGTGTAACCATTGGCGATAATACCACCATTGGCGCGGGCAGTGTGGTTACAAAAAACATCCCCGCTAACGTTATAGCAGCAGGTAACCCCTGCCGGGTGATCAGGGAGTTGTAAGTAGTTAAAAATTTCAAAGGTCACCGGAATCAGATAACCGATGATAGTCTGCTTTTTTCTTCCCCGTCAGCAGATAAGCTTCGGACGAAAGCAGGCAGAACGATGATGGCCTGTGCGGTAGCAAAGGCATTAGCAAACCTTGCCGAAGTAGAGGAATGAGCGAACGAAGTGGAGGTGAGGTTTAGCAGCCGTGGTTCTGTCAGCTTTGCGGGGCAAAAGCCTTGTGCGCAAAGAAGCCTCTCTGCTGAAAGCCTTTTTGGATACTTTTGTGGCTACAAAAGTATCTGGCCCTCCCGCGGCCAAGAGCGGGTATACGTCATGTAAAGCAGCCCTATAAGCATTCAGGTTGCTTCGTTCCTCGAAATGACGTGCCATTTTGTGCCAATTTCGCTTAGTCATATGATAACTTCGCGAAATTTTAAGCTATAAACGATTAGTACTTTTATAAACCATTATAAATGTTCTTAATTGTCAAATCCCTACACATCAACAAAATGATGAAACGTACACTGCTTGCTTTATTGTTATTCTTTTCTTTCATAGGTGCTGTTAACGCTCAACCGGCATCAACTAATAGTGAAAAAGTTAAATGGTTTACCGATGCCCGTTTCGGTATGTTCATTCACTGGGGATTGTACAGCGCGGCCGAAGGGATCTGGGAGGGTGAGCGACTTAGAAACGGAAACAACTATGCCGAATGGATCCGCTACCGGAACCGTATACCCGAAGCAGAATATGTGCAGTTGGCCAAACGCTTTGATTGGGATAAAATAAACCCCGAACAATGGGTACTGCAGGCTAAAAAAGCAGGAATGAAATACATCCTCATTACCGCCAAACATCATGATGGCATAGCTATCTGGAACTCCAAAGTAAGTGATAACAATTTAAGTAAGCTCAGCGGTACCAACAGGGATGTGCTTAAAGAGCTGGCTGCTGCCTGTAAAAAACATGGTATGAAGCTGGGTTTTTATTATTCGCATTGGTTAGATTGGGAACATCCGGATGGCTGGGATCATAACCAGGAAATAACCGGTCGTATTACCGATGAGCAATACAATAAATACTGGCAGGGCAAGGTTTTGCCACAACTGCGCGAACTGCTGACTAATTATGGCGACGTTGCCATGATCTGGTTTGATATGTGGGTAGATTATAAAACAACCATTGTAAAAAAAGAACAGCTTGACCAGGTTATCAAACTGATACACGAGCTACAGCCAAATTGCCTCATCAATTCAAGACTGGGCTTGCCGGCGAATACTCCAGGTATTGATTTCGAAACCATGGGCGATAACCAGTTGGGCGCCGCTTATACCAATCATCCCTGGGAAACATCCGGAACAATTGCCAATTCATGGGGGTACAATGCGCTGGAGAATGAATATAAATCAACCAGCCAGTTACTGCAATCTTTAATAGGCAACGTTAGTCTCAACGGCGGGTTTACCTTAAACATCGGTCCCCGGGCAGATGGTGCTATTCCGTACGAAGATCAGACACGATTGAATGACATGGGTGTCTGGCTATCCAAAAACGGCGAATCTGTTTATGGCTGTACAGGGCTTCAATTACGACCAGATCAGCATGATTGGGGAAGAATAACAACAAAGAAACAAGGTGAAAAGCAGATCGTTTACCTCCAGGTGTATAACTGGCCATTGGATAGGATACTACGTTTAACCGGCATCCTGTCGAAACCCGAAAAAGCGGAGCTAATAACTGATGCGGGTAAGGTTGCCTTAAACTTTACAAAAACGGGCCCATATACCCATATCCAATTGCCGGATGTTGCCGGAGATCATTTTGTATCCGTGATCGCCCTACAGTATGCGCAACCTGTAGAACTTGATGAAAAGGCAGTAGCCGAATCGACATTTGGTGGATTAGCTCTAACCGGTAATAATGCTTCGGAAAAAACATCAGTATACAAAAAGATATCATTTGATGGTTTGCGTCCGTCTCATTTGATCATAGATAAAGACGGTTCGCTTAGCTGGAAGGTGTATGTACCTGCGGCAGGATCATATAATGCAGATATATCCTACCACAACAATTCAAAAACCGCCATGCCGATAAAAATTACGGCCGGTGATCAAAATCTGTCGCAATCATTAAAACCAACAGGGAAAGTGGTTGTAGAACCACATGACAGTTATACCGATGAATTTGTGAACGAACGGGCTGGTACTTTCAATTTCCCTAAAGAAGGCTTTTATAAGATCACTTTAAAGGCAGATTCAAAAGAACACGAGGCATTATTATTGAACAGGATCTGGTTAAGTAAAAAGCCTTAAGGGGTTTTAGCCGTTATCAGGGCAGTACCTTCTTCGTCGATGCTGACATGGCAATCGCTTACCGAGATGTGGTGTTTGAATTTGCCGACGGATTCGATCCAATCCCGGGAGGTAAAAACCGGGGCGTTAACCTGTACCGATTCAACCAATACTTCATCGCCATCGAGGATGAGTCGCCAGCACTGATCCTGGCCATTGCTATCGGTATTATAACGTATTTTAACCTGGCTGAATTGTTTATTCATGTTGTATAGCGAAAGGGGTTTTAAGCAGGAACGGTGAGGTGCGTAGGCTTATTGTCGCCGGCAAAAAAGCATCGAAAATGTTACAGATAGGTTTATGGTCGATAGTTCATAGACCATGGATGGGGGTATTATAGAAGTCGTAAATAAAAAGCCAAAGCCCAGTGCGATTCCTTCCCTCGGGAAGGGGAGGAAGGGGTTTATGGAACAGGATGATTATCGCGCGCATAAACCCCTCCCTGCCATTACACTTGTCCAGCGCGCCCCTCCCGTGGAGAGGGAACTAAAAAATGATGGTCTTTATTTTTATATAACCTTCAAAAATGGCCTGTCAGTCTGAGCTTGTCGAAGACCCTCGCGCAAAGGCCTGCCCACCATGGTTCGCCCACCCGACCAAAAAAGCCAAAGCCCAGTGTGATTCCTTCCCTCGGGAAGGGGAGGAAGGGGTTTATGGAACAGGATGATCATCGCGCGTATAAACCTCTCCCTGCCATTACACTTGTCCAGCGCGCCCCTCCCGTGGGGAGGGAATTAAAAATGATAATCTTTAATTTCCTCATTCTTTAAATACCGTGAAAACACCTATTGCCACGCTAAAATATTAACAACATATTGTCCGGTATTATTTTAAATAAATTATTGTTTTCCTATACCTAAACCCATGTTCAAAAAACTGCCCCTGCTATTATTTGCCGCTACCTGTTTAGTCGCTGTTATCATTAACAGCTGTAAAAAAGATGTTCATACCGAACAGCAGAATAAAGTTTCCGATCCAGCTATTGCCCAGGCTAAAAGCTGGTACGAGAGTACTTATCCAACCGGTAGCAAACTAAGTTCCCAGGCTACAACAGGGAATAAAGATTGGAGCCAGTTGATAAAACCCGATTGGCAGCATACTGCCAGCTATTCGAGATTTAATCAACAGGTAATAGAAATGCCGGTTGATCCATCTGTTAAATTTGGTTCGGCCATCAAAAACATGACCACCGGCCAAACCACCAACCAAAACTATAGCCGAAGCTCGTATATTTTACTGAACAACGGAACAAGTTATGATGCATATGTCATGACACTGATTGCCGATTCGGCCTATTTAAAAAACGACCTGGATAAACTGACCCGCAACACCTATAGTAAACGCGAGGCTGATTTTAGCGGACTGGTACTCTATTATACTCCTGATGGTAAATATGTGAGCGGCTGGCGATATAAGGACGGGCATATTGTTGTGCCGGGAACACAGACGGCTACACCGGGCACCAAAGTACAAAGCACCGGCAGCTCCAAATTAAAGCCAGACAATATGGTAGAGCCGGGAGGAGAAGAGTGTTTCGATTATTACGATTTAACATATGTGAATGGAAAACTTGTAGAGGTAGAGTACGAATACACTCAATGCTTTACCGGTGATGGAAGCGGAGGAGGAGACAACGGTAGTTATACACCGCCGTCTTGCCCGCCTGGTACTGCACGTGGCCAATCTACAGGTCATTTAGCTGTAAACAATATGCCTCCGCCACCTCCGGATGATGGTGGAGGGTTCCCGTCTCCTGCACCGCTCGGGCCATGTGTGGTTGTGGTTCCGCCGCCGGGTAGTGGGACAACACCTATAACCATCAATACTGATAGCCTGGCAAAACATTTTCCTTGTGCGGTAAAATTGATAATTAATAAACTTATGGGAATTCCAGGTTATAATACCTTTGTTGCTCCATTTACAACTAATATAAAACCGGATATAAATTGGGGAAACTCTCCATTGGCTTGGAATAGCCCCAGTCCAATTACTGGTTCCGCAAATGTTTATGAGTTAGGAAACACTCAAGCCATAGGTCGGAGCGCTACAATTACATTAAACACAACTATGCTTCAAAATAGTTCTGAGCTCTTAATTGCGGCTGCGGCAATACATGAAACTCTGCATGCATACATAAACTATAATATAATATCGTATACAGATGGCTTTAAGACGCCTCCAAATTATAGTTCCTCAAAACCTTGGCTATATTCATTAGATTACTGGGGATTAATGAATGGGCTTCCCTCTAACTATCGAGATCATAATGAAATGTTAAATGATTACTTTACTAAAGCCGTAGGAATTTTAAAGAGTTGGGATAATGGAGCACATACCGACCAACAATACGCAATGGCTATGTTATACGGTTTGGATACTGGAGACTCACTACCAATGCAAGGGTCTTTAAATACGATATTTAATAGTATAATGACGAAGTATAACATTACATCAACACAGCTGAATTCCTTTTGGAACTCTCAATTGAATACAACTGTAACTACGGATAAACTGCCTAAAAGCGGATGTTAATAAAATATATTATGAAAAATTTACTTTTTGCACTCTTGGTTTTTTGCTCATTGGACGTATTTGCACAAAAAGAGCCTAAAATTGATTCTGTTTATTATTTGGTCGATACAGCAAAGATTCCTGTCAACGCAAGGATGCTTGATTTAGAGACTGATGGCCCATTAAAGTATTATATAATTAATTGTGTTTGTATAAAATTAAATGGAAAACCCTCTTTTATTTATGATAGTCGGAAAACAAAAAGTATTACTGTTACCCGGAAGGAATTACAATCATTGAGGTTGGTTAATCTTCCTAATTTAATATCTTCATCAAAGTTATTTATTGAAAGTGGATATAAAATGAAATTTGCATTTTTCATGATAGAACCAGAAGGCGAAAGATTTATTGTACGAAAAGTAGTAGTGAAACCTACGTATGTTACTCAGTGAATATCCTGATCAGGATTTAATTTGAGCAAGGCTCTCGCTACCGCAAGCGTCTCGCTTGTGTTGATATATAATTGAATAGCTGGAAGTATAATCATGGAGACCACAAGCGAGACGCTTGCGGTAGCAGGGGGATGTTTTTAAAAAAGCACATGCGTGCGCTATCTGAGGCTCCAAAGAACAATTTGCAAGTAGTAGCATATGAAAAAAACAATTATTGCAATTATAGGTATATATCTGTCGATAAATACCTTATCCGCCCAAACTTTAACCAATATTCAAGTTGGAGAGCACGTTGCCAATTGTCTCCGCGAAAACTATCATCCAGACGTAAAAGATTTACAACATTTATGCAGGCAAGCCTGCGTTTTCGTGAAATTCAATGTCAGCAAACAAGGAATCGTTACAAATATTGCATTTAGCAATGATTCATCAAGTGTTGTAACGGGTGAACTATATAAAGCAATCCAATTTTTGCAGTACGATAAAGCTTTGATAAAAACCTTAAAACAATCTGAAAAAACTGTTATACAGCCGTTTGTATATGATTATCGGGTGGGATGCCATCTTCCACCTCCAAATTTTAAAGAGATGAAAGATGACGAGATCAGAAGTTATACAGTAAAGGTATTAAAAGTATTTATCCAAAGAGAAAATACGCGGGAAACACTTTTAGCAATGCTAAATTTTAATAAATCTGATTTGCAAGCCATTGACTGCTTGCTATTAAAGCCATACGGAGAGTCTCTCATCGAATTTCCATACTAAATAAGTTTAGCTCCTGGCACATGCGTATCAACTGGAGGGTAATATAATAAAAGAATCAATTCATGAAATCACTGGCCGCCATCATCTTATTATTGTTTGTTATATCATTTAATACAAATGCTCAACCCAAACTAAAATTATACGGCGGTAAAAATCATGATCAATTTTTAGGCTATCTCACTTATATCGAGAACGATGAATTAAACTCGATATGGAGTCAGTTCAGTGATTATGGCGCTACGCATGGTGCCAAATCTATATGGAATGAATACGGTGTTTACGGCAGTAAAACGAGTGATTATTCGCCTTTTAATATCAATGCAAAATATCCGCCCCAGGTTTTGGATAAGAATGGTAAATTTTATGGATACTTAACTATTAATAAAAATAATCCCAAGCGTTCACATAGCGGAATGGCTGATGCAATCTATGACGAAAGGGATAGGATTGTGGAAGAAGGGCCTGAAAAATATGTAGAAATATTCCACACGATTCATTGTGGTGCCATGTATCAAGTTACTCCCATTGTTGTTAAACCCGTAATAAAATAAAAGTTACCACCCGCTACCGCAAGCGTCTCGCTTGTGGTAACGGGTGGTATTTAGAAACTTACGAAGTTTTCGAAACTTTGTAAGTCTTCATTCTGTTTAAAAATAAATCATGTAGACAGAAGCCGCAAATAAAATGACCTGTCAGTCTGAACTTGTCGAAGACCCGCGCGGAGGCCTGCCCATTATGCTTCGACTGACTTCATGACACCCTATCTTAATTATGCACGGTGTCGGCAATTAAAGGAGCTGGCTTTTTTACACCACTTTTCAGCATTTTTAATTCGGCAACTATAATAAAGCTTACGATCACCAGGAAGCCCCAGGAGCTTATTTTTTGATAATTCACCATGGCCCAGCCGTGGTGCTGGTAAGCATATTTCCAGGCGCCAAGCAGGGTAGCCACGTTTTCGGCCAGCCAGATAAAAAAGCCGATGAGCAGGAACGAAAGTATGGTAGGTATGCGGTACAACTTGCCTTTCAAATCAAATATCACTACCGATTGCCAGAAAAAGTAAAGGATCAGTAAACCGATAAGGTATCGCACATCATAGAAAAACTTATTAGTAAAAAAGTTCAAATAAATAAGCGCGCCTATGACACGTGCGGTACGGTGATGCGGCCAGTTGATGATCCGGAGCTTTAACCGCCGCCAGGCCTGGCACAGATAGCTAGCTACGCTGGCATACATAAAACCGCTGTACAAAGGCACGCCAAAAACTTTGGTATAAGCAAACTCGGGATAGGCCCAGGAACCGTAATGCACTTTAAACAGCTCCATCCCGAGGCCCAAAAGGTGGAATACACAGATCACCAGTACTTCATCTTTGGTCTCAATTTTGGTGTAGTACATGGCCGCCTGGATCAACAGGCAGGCTATCAGCATAAAATCATACCGGGGAATAAACACCTTAAACAAATGCGATATAGCCAGCATTGTAAAAACCAATGCCGGGAACAGGCAGGATAAGGCCTCTTGCTTAACAAATGTAAAAAAGTGACTTATCTTCACCGTTTTTAAGATTGGAGGTATACGTTATCAAGATCTTTTATTTGCGATTTGTAGGCTGCCGGTAGCAGCGCGTCGCGTAAAAACGCGCTCAGTTTTAACAGTTTTAAAAGTTTGTATCCCCATAATACGGGCCGCAACCACGACACCGTGTTTAGGCGGAGGCGATCACGCACCTGGGATGGCACCACCAGCAACTGAGCCTGCTTTAATACCTGGTAGCGCGCGGCACCCAAATGCAGGCGATATTGATGATACAGGTCGATGGTTAAGTCGCCCTGAACCAGGTTTTGTTGCAGATGTTGGTGACGCATGTCCAGGTATTCGGAATAGGTGGCGGGCAAACCAGTAAGCTGCATGCGCGTACCTACGCGTTTGAATACGGCAAAGGTCTGGGCTTTTTCTAACAGGGTTAGGGGCCGTTCCAACAGTTCGTAGGAACTGATAGAAAGATCGATAAGGAGGAACAGCACATCGCGATAGGCCCAATCGGGGATTTGTGCGCCCCGGCTGGCTTCAACACCCTGATGAATGGCAGTGATCCTGTCAATAGCCTTTAGGGCCGCCTCACGCTCCGAAAAAATGATCTGCCGGGAATAAGCCACCGTAGAGAATAAGCGGCCCAGCGGATCTGCGGGGAGCTTACCGGTAAAGTATAGCCAGTCAACCGCTTTGTTCAGGGCAAACTCGGCAGCCGCCCCCGCAAAAATAAACAGGATGGTATCGGCCTTGCCCCAAATCTTTCGCACTATAGAGTGCTCATCTACAAAATATTCCATATTTATTGTTTCAGGTTCCTGATTATTTGATTACCTGCCGCGAGGCGGGCTCTGAATTGTTCTGTCATGATAATGAGCACAAAAGCACAGGTGTAGCACAATATATCCGTCCATGAAAAGAAACTGCCTAATATTAACGTGATGGTTTTGGAGTTTTGCAGGCCCAGTAAGCGGGTTAAATGAAAATATTGCGAAACCTCTATGGCATAGGCCACCAGCAATGCCCATGAAGCGGCTTTGAATACCGGTATATAAAAAAAGCTTTTGATAAGGCAGTAAAGAAATAATACGGCCAGGAAATCGCCGCCAAACGGGCGGATGATGCTATCATGCACGTACCGGGCAATCAAAGCCTCCAGCAAAAAAAGCAGCAGGGCAGGGGTGAAATATCGATATGATCTTATCATTTAAAAGTACTTTGTAATTCAAAGTAATTAATAAAAATTCATATTTCCAAATGAAGGCAGGAGCAAGGCCGTATATCAGGAAATTAAGAGTTGGATTTACGCCCAAATTTTCGTATATTTGAGTGAACGGCAGCCCGGTTTTTCTGATCAAAAAGAAAATCCGGGCTGTTTTATTAAGGAGAAAATCAAGCCAAAAACAAACTATTTTAAAGTTAGTTATTTGATAATCAAATATTTAATACTTTTTAAAGCTTTCAAAACCCATCAAAAATTTGTTAAAAAGTGTTAAAATCGATGGTTTTGAACGAGTTTTCGGCAGTTTTTGAGCCATTTTAGCCCTCTTTTTGAGCAAAAAAGTGTTAAAATTTAGGGTTTAAGAAGTTTTTTGAGCAGCGAAAGAGGATGATTAAATATTAATGCTCCTGGTTTTTTGAGGCGGATCTTGTTTATCGTCAATAGCGGTATAAAATATAGACGAGGGTAAAACAATCTCGGGATACTGCTCATAAAAGTAGGCCTTTTGCGAAGGCAGCCTAAAGGCATCGCAAACCCTGTTGCTGAATGTTTTAACCTGTATCAGTTCGTTACCGCGCCGTATATGGATAATCTGTTGTGGCCGGCCATTTACCTGGTAGTTATAATTTAGTTCAATGGAGTCGAAATAGATGTCTTCTTCGGTTCCGTATTGATATACTTCCAGAGCATGAGCTATTTTTTGATTTCGTTTTTTGACAATAAGATAAATGCCACCGGTAATTAAAAGAAGCATGGCTATGGAGGCCATTATACCCGCAAAAGCTAATGCAACAACACTCAAAGGGATGCCAAAAGCCAGTATAAATATAATACCGATGGGAAAACCGGTTTTATAAAAAAGTTTGATCCGGTTGCTTTGTTCGTCGCTTAGTAGTCTTAAGGTGCTCATCAGGTAAATTTTAGCTTAAACAGTATTTGGAAAAAGTTGTTTGTGACCGGTGGCGCAACTCCAGCCAAAAAATATTGAAGGGTTTTTATAAAAATGTTTTACGCCAGCAAACCCAGGAACAATATCTATCGTATATCTGTTTGTAAACCAATTAGTAAGAATAAAAATAAAAAAACTGTAATATTGACATTAAATATTTTTTAATTCCAATTATTTTTTTTATTTTAGTATTTCCGTAAAACCTAAAATGAACGTTATTACTTATAAATGCAGTAAAGCCTTGTGGCTTGTGGGTATTATTATACCTTTTGCTATAGCGTTTATATGTGTTGCGGACATGAATACCCATAACTGGCCGGGTGTTTTACCGGTAATAGCTATTCTTAGTGCTGTTGCGGTTTATTACTGCAGGCAATGTTTTACTTACGATTTGAAAGATAAAGCCGCACTGCAAATTGATCATGAAAAACTGATCTATCATATTGAAAATAAGGTTGTTTACTGGAAAGATGTTACAGACATCAGCTGCGGGAAAATGCGTGGACAGGGCTTGTCTATCTTTTTTACTGTAAAAGGAGAGGGTATCAGGAACAGTTGTATCTGTGTGTCGACCGATTTGATAGAGGGAAACGACAAGGACATTTATAATGATATTATAGATCGCTACATCAAGGCCAAAATTAGGCCAGCATCACCTTTTTCTGATCAGAAAACCTTTGGTGGATTAAGCAGATAATTGCAATCAACTGCTATTTAAGACTTTTGAGTTTTGTTTTCAGGTTATTAGTTCTCCGTATATAAAGCCCACGGTTTTGCTGATTTCCACAAAGCTGTAACTTTTCCACAATCCCGTAAATGCGCAGTCAATGCATTAACTTTACCCGATTAACAAAAGGAGTAACCGCTTGGCTAAAGACACTACCAAAGAAACCCCCTTAATGCAGCAATACAATGCCATAAAGGCTAAGTATCCCGGTGCCTTGCTGCTATTCCGTGTGGGCGATTTTTACGAAACCTTTGGCGAAGATGCCATTAAAGCCTCAGGCATATTAGGCATTGTACTTACCCGCCGTGGTAATGGTGTTGGTACCCATATTGAACTGGCCGGTTTTCCGCATCATTCGCTGGAAACTTATCTGCCCAAATTGGTTAGGGCAGGGCAGCGTGTAGCTATCTGCGATCAGCTGGAAGATCCTAAAACCACTAAAACCATTGTTAAACGCGGCGTTACCGAATTGGTTACCCCAGGTGTGGCTACCAATGATAACATACTGCATCAGAAGACCAATAATTACCTGGCATCGTTGCATTTTGAAAAAAATAGTATCGGTATTGCCCTCATTGATATTTCGACAGGTGAGTTTATCACCGCGCAAGGTAACAGCGATTATATTGATAAACTGTTGCAAAGCTTTTCGCCCAGTGAGGTGATCTACCCTAAAGGCCGTACCCGTGATTTTAAGGATACCTACGGTGATCGCTTTTATACCTATGCGCTTGACGAATGGCCCTACAGCGGCGATTATGCCAATGAAACCCTGCTAAAGCATTTCGGGGTGAAATCGCTCAAAGGCTTTGGTATCGATAAGCTTAACCTGGGCATTGTTGCCGCGGGCGTCGCTATACACTATCTGAACGAGACTGAACACCGCAACCTGCAGCATATATCCTCAATAGGTCGTATTGAAGAAGACAGGTATCTGTGGATGGACAGGTTCAGCATTCGCAACCTGGAATTGATTGGTTCGACTAATGAAAACGCCAAAACTTTGGTTGATGTGCTTGATCAGACCAGTTCGCCCATGGGGGCACGCTTGCTGCGCCGCTGGATAGTGATGCCGCTAAAGGAAATAAAGCCGATCAATGACCGGCTTGGTGTGGTGGAATACCTGATAGCCCAGGAAGAACTCCGCGAAGAACTACAGCAATACATCCGCCAGATAGGTGACCTGGAAAGGCTTATTTCAAAGATTGGCTTGCAAAGGGCCAACCCGCGTGAAGTATGCCAGCTTAAAAAAGCATTGATAGCTATCGGCTCTATCAAAAAAATAGCCGAAACATCAGAGAGCCAACCGCTCAGGGCCATTGGCGAGCAGCTTAACCCATGTGTGCTCATTTGCGAAAAGATAGAAAAGGAATTGCACGCCGAGCCTCCGGTAATGATCGTAAAAGGATCAGTGATGAACGAGGGGATCAATGAAGAACTGGACAGGTTACGTAAGATCGCCTTTGGCGGTAAAGGCTACCTGCTGGAGATTCAAAAGCGTGAGGCTGAAGCCACAGGCATCCCATCGCTCAAAGTATCCTTTAATAACGTATTTGGTTATTACCTGGAAGTTACGCACAGTCATCGTGATAAGGTGCCTTCGGAATGGATCCGCAAGCAGACACTGGTGAATGCCGAACGTTATATCACCCCCGAATTAAAAGAATACGAAGAGCAGATATTAGGCGCCGAGGAAAAGATACTAGCACTGGAAACACGCCTGTATAACGACCTGCTCTACGCCCTTGCCGAATATATTAAGCCGATACAGCTTAATGCCCAATTGATAGCCCGTTTGGATGTGCTGCTTAACTTTGCTACCATATCTATCAAAAACTACTATGTAAAGCCCGAAATGAGCGAAAGCCGGGAGCTGGATATTAAAGGTGGCCGCCATCCGGTGATCGAGAAGAACCTGCCGCTGGGCGAATCTTATATCACCAATGATGTTTATTTGGATTCGGAAACCCAACAGATCATTATCATTACCGGCCCCAACATGGCAGGTAAATCGGCCCTGTTAAGGCAAACCGGTTTGATTGTACTGATGGCTCAAATGGGCTGTTTTGTACCCGCCAAATCTGCTTCGATAGGGTTGGTAGATAAGATATTTACCAGGGTGGGTGCTTCAGACAATCTTTCATCCGGCGAATCAACCTTTATGGTGGAAATGAATGAGACCGCCAGTATTTTGAACAACCTGTCAGACCGTAGCCTGATCCTGCTGGATGAGATCGGTCGCGGTACTTCAACGTACGATGGTATTTCCATAGCCTGGTCAATTGCCGAATACCTGCATAATCATCCATCGGCCAAAGCCAAAACGTTGTTTGCCACCCACTATCATGAGCTGAACGAGCTAAGCAATAGTTTTAACCGCATCAAAAATTTTAATGTATCGGTAAAAGAGGTTGGCCACCAGATCATTTTCCTGCGTAAGCTGGTACCGGGCGGCAGCGAGCATAGCTTTGGTATTCACGTGGCTAAACTGGCGGGTATGCCACCAAAAGTGCTTACCCGTGCTAACGAGATCTTGAAGAAACTGGAAAACGAGCGTACCGGTGGCGAGCATATTAAGGAGAGTATCCGCAAAGTGCAAAAACAAGCTGTACAAATGCAAATGTTCTCTATAGATGACCCGGTATTGGTCAAGATCCGTGATACCCTGAATAACCTTGACGTAAATACCCTTACTCCAGTTGAGGCTCTGATGAAGCTGGATGAAATACAACGGGTGATAAAAAGTTAAGGCAGGTGTGCGGATGTGCAAATTTCAGATGTGCAGATAAAATATGAGTCATGCCGAATTTATTTCGGTATCTCATAGGAAAAGCTATCAGCCCTAAAAAGGGTATCCGCCTGTGGGATGCTGAAATAAATTCAGCATGACAACAATTTTGTTTACTCAGGAAGCAAATACCACCATTCGATCTGGATAGCGGCTGGCGTAATTGGATACGATATTCTTGATATAGTCATTACCCGGGTATGGGGTGAGGTAATTTTTGAGTTGCTGGATATTATCAGCGTCGAAATAATGGGAGATATAGCCCATCCCATAAAACTGGCCTTTCTCCACCAATATACAGCTATGCTCATCACCGGTACGGCCTTCATCACGGATGGCATAGGTAGGCAAGGCCTGTTTTAATTGGTCAATAGCGGTATTTACTTTGCGGTTGTAGTCATCCACTGTCTCTACACCTTCGCAGGCACAGGAGCTGCCAGCAACGCTGGTACACAGGTCCTGGTTCTTTTGGATAAAGCACAATTTAGGGCAAAGCTCAAAATTTTCGATCAGCTTGTTAAGCAAATTATAGCCATCGAGCAGGGAATTACAGGTGTATATCGGGTCGCTGTATTTACGGTAATTATCTACTGCCAGGCGCAGGTAACCACGCTGATCTTCAAAAGCATATAAGCAATAAGCATTCTCAAAACGTTTCAGAGAACGGTTATATTTGGGCCACAGACGTTTGATCTCAATGGCTTCCAATACAAAAGCGATCAATTCGGTACCGCAAACTTGGTAAGTTACCTGGTGGATGTTGCGTAAAAATTCCTGTCGCTGCAAGCCTGGGTTATTACCGGTGAAATGGCTGCTTACCCTTTTCTTCAGGCTTTTGGCCTTACCTACATAGATCACTTTACCCTTTTGATCATGAAAGTAATATACACCGGGCATATAAGGTAACTGGTCAAGATCCTTTTTGGGAAGATTAGGAGGGAGCAATTGCTCCTTGGATCCCTGCTTCAATGCTCCTTTGATATGTCCTTCTGTATCGCTGTTCAATAGCAGGGTGAACAATTCAGCTGTAGCCTCAGCATCACCACCTGCGCGGTGGCGGCTTTCGTTATCAATACCCAGGTGTTTGCATAAGCGCCCAAGACTATAAGAGGGTAGTCCGGGTAATATTTTACGGCCCAGGCGTACGGTACACAGTTTATTACATTGTAGATCGTACCCGGCCGCTGCTAAATGATAACGTACAAATGAATAGTCGAAATTAACGTTATGAGCTACAAATATTTTGCCGTGGATAAGGTGGTAAACATCAGCGGCCACATCTTCAAACGGAGGGGCCTTTTGTACCATCTCATTGGTAATGCCGGTTAGCGCACTGATATAAACTGGTATTTCCCTAAGCGGGTTTACCAGCGACTGGAAACGCTTAACCACCTTTTTGCCATCATGTATGCATATGGCAATTTCGGTAATGCCATTAGCGCTGGCATGACCTCCGGTGGTTTCGATATCGACAATTGCATACATGCTTCAAATGTAATATATTTTGCTAATTATTTTAGTGTTTTTTGGATTAAAGATTTTGGGAATAAGGAGCAAGGATTCCCTGTGATAATATGATTCAAAAAAAGGCTCGGGAAGATCATCTTCCCGAGCCTTTTATAATTAGTCCTTGTCCTTGTTCTTTGATCCCAAGATCCTTATTCCAAAAAACTATTTCTTCTTAGGCTGTACTTGTTGCTGGCGCATCATTTCTTCCATGCGAGCTCCAAAGCCTGATTTCTTTTTCTTCTCTTCTGGCTTCTTTTTGTTCTCCTGAATCTGGGCATGTATCTTTTTATCATCAACCATGAATTTGATCAGGTATTGCTGTAAAAAGGTAAGCATGTTGGCCAGGAAGTAGTAATAGTTCAAACCGGCAGGATAACTGTTCAGGGTAACCAGGAATACGATAGGGGTGATGTAACCGATGTATTTCATCTGGCCGGTAGCACCTGATATCTGGTTGTTAAAATAAGTATAGATCAGGGTTGATATGGTCATCAGTAAACACATTAAGCTGATGTGGCTTATACCACCCAATATAGCTATCGGAGCAAAAGTGATCACTGAGTCATAGGTCGATAGGTCATGCATCCACAAAAAGCTTTCGCCACGCAGCTCAAATAAGCTTGGGAAAAAGCGGAAGAAGGC
This sequence comes from Mucilaginibacter sp. BGA-UO-ETr-C110, assembly GCF_059567985.1. NCBI lineage: Bacteria > Pseudomonadati > Bacteroidota > Sphingobacteriia > Sphingobacteriales > Sphingobacteriaceae > Mucilaginibacter > Mucilaginibacter sp. BGA-UO-ETr-C110. The sequence continues at coordinate 2,818,430 of NZ_JCAQPB010000002.1, read as the reverse complement.
GATCACTATCGGCATTTGGATCAATAACGGTAAACAACCACCTAATGGATTTACACCGGCCTTTTTGTACAGCTTTAAATATTCTTGTTGTAAAAGGGTTGGGTTATCTTCGCCCACTTTAGTTTTGATCTCATCCATCTCCGGCTTCAGCACACGCATTTTAGCCATTGACAGGTATGATTTGTAAGTAAGTGGCGACAATACCAATTTAAGCAGGATAGTTAAAGCCAGGATGATCAATCCATAGCTCCAGTTAAACTGGTTCAGGAAGTTAAATACTGGTAATACGGCAAATTGGTTGATGTATTTTAAAGGTCCCCAGCCCAGGTTAACCAGCTTTTGCAGATCAGATCCCTGTGCTTTTAATGTAGAATAACGATTAGGGCCAAAGTAAAACTCCATAGGTACACTGCCATCTGCACTACGGGCAATGGTCAGGTCGGCCTTCATTTGTTTAACATCGGCAGTATCAGCTACATCGGTTGACACTGCTAAATTTGAACGGCTAATGCCATTTTTAACCACCAGCGCGTTTGAAAAGAAGTGTTGTTTAAAGGCAACCCAAGCCATTTTTTTATCGCTGATATCTTTCTGGTCATCCTTGGTTTCGCTCAACCAATCATCATGTCCTTCGGTGTTGTAATAATACACAGTTGAATACTGACGCTCCTGCTTGATGTCTTTTTCCTGTTTGTGCAGGCTGGCCGCCCAGTTCAGGTTAATGTTACCGCTGTTGTTGATGACACCGTCAAGCCCGGTTGGTTTAATGGTTAAGCCCAGTTTATAGCCGGTACCTTTTAAGCTGTATATATAGTCAATATACTGGGTAGGGCTATAGCTTAAGCGCAGAGTAACCGAAGCCGAATCTTTTTCGGCAACTTTAAGCTCAGGAGCGCTTGGTGTAAAGTAATAATTGTCGGTATTTATAGGCGTATTACCGGCGGTGAAATTTAAGCCGAAATGATTTTGAGCGCCACTGAAAAGTATAAGTGGTTTTTTATCAAAGGTTTTAAAGTTTTTAAGTTCCACAGAAGCAACCTTACCACCGCGTGTGCTTAGTTTTACTAATAAGTCCTTATTCTCTAAGATTATTACTTTTTCGCTGCCTACAGAGGCTGCTCCAAAAGGACTTTTCAACAGAGCTGAGTCAACTACCTGGGCTTTGCTGGTATCTGGTTTGATTGCTGCTGTAGCGGCGGTTTTTGCTTTAGTTAAGCCCTTTCTTATAGAGTCCTGCTGCTGTACCAGGCGTTCTTTTTTAAGTTCGGCATCAGATGGCTTCAGAAAGTAAATTGAGCCGGCTATAATTGCCATGATCAGGAATAATCCTGTAAATGTATTTTTATCCATTATCTATTGTATCGAATGATCAGTTTTTATCAGTTATTGATCATCACTGTTAAATTTTCGTCTTTGTCGCTTAAATTGATGCCACTTTGTACACCATATATTGCTTAGAGTTATCGTCAGTAGGTATGTTACGATACTTTAGCTCAATTATAGTATATTCAGAACACGTTCAGGCATTATAAATATCTGTATTTACTTCTTGCGGGCATAAGCCAGTGAAGCGGCGACAAAGTTAATAAAAAGTGGGTGCGGATTAGCAACTGTTGATTTTAATTCGGGATGAAATTGTGCGCCTACGAAAAATGGGTGATTTTTTAGCTCTACAACCTCTACCAAACCATTATCAGGATTGATACCAGATGGTGTTAAACCGGCTGTTTCATATTGTTTAAGGAACTCGTTATTAAACTCATAACGATGTCTGTGACGCTCAGAAATGCGGTTTTTCCCGTATATAGCAGCGGCTTTGCTGCCCTTTTTTAGCTCGCAGGCATAAGCGCCCAGGCGCATGGTGCCACCCTTGTTGGTTATATTTTTCTGATCTTCCATCATGCCGATTACCGGGTATGGGGTTTCAGGGTTCATTTCGGTACTATTGGCATTATCCAGACCTAAAACATTGCGGCCAAATTCCACAACCGCACATTGCATACCTAAACATATACCAAAGAACGGAATGTTATTTTCGCGCACATGGCGTATAGCTTGTATCTTTCCTTCAAAACCACGCTCGCCAAAACCAGGGGCAACCAGTACACCGTGCATGCCTTTTAGTTTCTCGATGGCGTTTTCGGGTGTTAATTGCTCCGATGGGATATATTCAACCCTTACTTTACACTCCATTTTAGCACCGGCGTGGATAAACGCTTCGCTGATAGATTTATAAGCATCCGGAAGCTCTACGTATTTACCTACCAGGGCAATACGTACATCGGCTGTCGGGTTTTTTAAACGGCCCAGGAAATCTTTCCAGCTTTCCAGGTCGGGCTCATTCTTATGAGGTAATTTTAGCTTAGTCAGTACGGTTTTATCTAATTGCTCTTTCAGCATCAGCAAAGGCACATCGTAGATGGTTGATGCATCTATTGACTCGATTACCGCGTTAATGTTCACATTACAGAACAAGGCTATTTTTTTACGGATATCATTGGTAAGCGGGTGTTCGGTGCGACAAACCAATATATCGGGCTGTATACCATACTCCAGCAGCATTTTTACAGAGTGCTGGGTTGGTTTGGTCTTTAATTCACCAGCGGCAGCCAGGAAAGGCACTAATGTTAAATGGATAACCAGGGAGTTACCTGAGCCATTTTCCCACCTGAACTGACGTACGGCCTCAATGTAAGGTAACGACTCAATATCGCCTACGGTACCACCCAGTTCGGTGATCACAATATCATACTCGCCGTTTTCGCCCAGTATGCGGAAATTTCTTTTGATCTCATCGGTAATGTGCGGTACAACCTGTACGGTTTTACCTAAAAAAGCACCCTCACGTTCCTTATTGATCACATTTTGGTAAATACGACCTGTAGTAATGTTGTTTGCTTTGGAAGTAGGGGTATTTAAAAAACGCTCGTAATGGCCAAGGTCAAGATCTGTTTCGGCACCATCTTCGGTCACATAGCACTCTCCATGTTCATAAGGGTTCAATGTTCCCGGATCGATATTGATATAGGGATCAAATTTTTGGATAGTGACGCGATAACCGCGCGATTGAAGAAGTTTGGCTAAAGAGGCTGAGATAATACCTTTTCCTAACGACGAGGTAACGCCGCCCGTAACAAAAATATATTTAGTCATGATTTTGTGTAAAGTGGCGCCTTTTTTACACGGCACCAATTGTTTGTGTACGGGATACAAAAGTATGAAAATTTTTGGGTTTCGCCTTACTAATTATTGAATTATTGATTTAGTGAGTTAGTGATTTAACAGGATGTATTTTCTGTTTATTGAATCATACATTCTATGCATAATGATTTACCCAGGCAATATCTGCAGATCAATATCTATCGCTATTAGCTTAAAATCAATATGTTAAAATGTGTTAAAAGATGTTAAGGTATGTTAATGTCCATGGACTTTTGACCCTTTACCACGAAATTGGTGCTCAATTACATATGATTAAACTTTACAACCTTATTTATGATACGCTACCAAAAGATAAATAACCTGTTAGGCTGGCTATGCCTCCTGATCGCTTTTACCACTTACGTTTTAACCCTGGAGCCATCCGTTAGCTTTTGGGATTGCGGTGAGTTTATTTCCTGCGCTTACCGCCTGCAGGTATCGCACCAGCCGGGCTACCCCATGTTTGCCATGCTGGGTAAACTGTTTTCCCTGTTATCCTTCGGCGATAACACTAAAGTACCCTATTTCACCAATTTGGGTTCGGCATTGGCCAGTGGGGTAACGGTGATGTTTTTATTCTGGACGATAACCGCGCTGGCTAAAAAATTGCTGGTAGCTAAAGGTCAGGAAATCAGCTCATCGCAAATGATAGCGGTAATGGGCGCCGGCCTGGTAGGGGCATTGGCTTTTGCTTATACCGATACCTTCTGGTTTTCGGCAGTAGAAACTATTGTGTTCGCACTGTCGTCATTATGTACCGCGGTGGTATTTTGGGCTATACTGAAATGGGAAGCCCACGCCGATGAACCCGGCGCGGATAAATGGATTGTGCTGATAGCCTATATTATGGGTCTTTCCATAGGTATACATCTGCTTAATCTGTTAACCATCCCGGCTATTACTATGGTTTATTATTTCCGCAGGTATAAAAATCCTACTGTAAAAAGCAGCATCGCGGTGTTCTTGATCAGCATCGTGATCCTGGGCCTGGTGCAATATGGCATCAGGGAATATACCATCAAAATAGCCGCCTACACCGATCTGTTTTTTGTAAACACCCTGGGTTTGGGTTTTGGCAGCGGCGCGGCATTTGTATTTGTAGCCATCATCGCCTTATTGGTTATTGCTATCAAATATAGTATCCGTCATCAAAAAATGGCACTGAACCTGGCGCTGGTATGCGTAGCCTTTATCTATTTTGGGTATGGATCATTTATGTATATCCCTATCCGTGCTACCGCCAATACCAATTTGAACAACACGCACCCGGATAACGCTTTTACCCTGAATAGCTACCTCAACAGGACGCAGTATGGTGATAACCCCCTGCTATATGGCCCGCAATTCGACGCCAAAGTAATTGACCAGAGCGAAGGCAGCACCATGTACCGCAAGGGCCGCAATCGCTATGAAGTATCGGGCAAAAAGCAGAATTATGTGTTTGATCATAATACCATTATGCCCCGCATGCACAGCACCGAAAGCGATCAGGATTTTGCGCAGAATGTGCAGTTTTACAAGCAATGGCTTAACCTGCCCGACGGCCAAAGTCCAACCTTTGCCGATAATATGCGATGGATGCTGAGCTGGCAGATGTACCAGATGTACTGGCGCTATTTTTTATGGAATTTTGTTGGCCGCTATAATGATCTGGACGGGCAAACCAGCACGGCATCAACTGATGGTAACTGGACCTCGGGCATATTTGATGGTGCGCGTCATCTGCCCAAATCCATTACCAATTCAAACACTTATACCCCTTTATACGCCCTGCCATTGGTGGTTGGCTTATTAGGGATGGTTTATCATTTTAGACGAAGAAGAGGCGACGCCTCCATTATAGCTTTGCTTTGGTTTTTTACCGGTTTGGCCATTGTGTTGTATGTAAACCAGGTGAACCTGCAACCCCGCGAGCGCGATTACTCGTACGTAGGTTCGTTTTACGCTTTTGCTATTTGGATAGGACTGGGTGTGCTGGCTCTGTATGATGCCGCACGCCGCAAGATAAACGCGCGCAGCGCGGCGCTGGCATCGGTGGCAACTTGTCTGTTGGTTGCCCCCGTATTGCTGGCCCGGCAGGAGTGGGCAGGGCATGACCGGTCGACCAAAATGATCCCGCATGACATGGCCTACAATTTCCTGATATCCTGCCCCAAAAATGCTATCCTGTTTACCAATGGCGATAATGATACCTATTCCCTTTGGTATGACCAGGAGGTGGAAGGCATTCGGCCTGATGTAAGAATAGTAATTACCAGCTTATTTGGCAGTGATTGGATGATACGGCAAATGCAGCGGCCAATGAACCAATCGGCACCATTACCTATTACTATGCCTTTTGATAAATATAAATTGGGCACACGCGATGTAATTGCCTTTAACGACGCCAAGATACCCGGATATGTAGATGTAAAGGATGTGTTTGATTTTATTACATCCGACGATAGCCGAACCAAAGTACAGTATCAGAATGGCGAAACCATGAACTATCTGCCCACAAAAAACTTTAAACTCAGCATTAACCCGGATAACATAGTAAAGAAGGAGGTAATCACCGCGGAGCAAAAAGGTAAACTGACTACGGAGATGGAGTGGAAATATCCGGCCAATTATATTTTTAAGGATAACCTGGCCATCATGGATATTTTGGCTCATAACAATTGGCAAAGGCCTGTATGCTTTACCATAGGGGTACCCCCGTCTGGGATGAACGGTTTACAGCCATATTTATATAAAGAAGGCTTTGTTTATCACCTGATACCTTTTAAAAAGGATACTTCGATGAACGATCAGCTGAGCAAGGTTAATAGTTTGGTAGCCTACAATAATGTGATGAACAAATTTAAGTTCGGCAATTTTAAGCATGCCCGGTATCTTGATCCGGTGGCCAAAACTGAGTTTTATCCTTTTATGGAAACTACCTTCCATGACCTGGCACAAGGACTGATCAAGGATGGCCGGAACGACCTGGCGCTGAATGTACTACATAAATTTGACCAGGAGATGCCGGATATCAACCCCAATATCGACTCGGCCCATCGCAAACTGATGTTGGCCCAGGTTGCCTATAAACTGAATGATAAGGAACTGGCCAATCGCTATGTAAAAGGCATTGATAGTTATCTGACCGATCAGCTGGCTTATAATTATACATTACTACAAAATAAACCCGAAGCGCTGAATGCCAACGAAGTGCAGTTTCAGCTATATGTATTGAACGGACTGGCCGATACCACCAAAAACTATAAGGAAACAGCCCTGCACCAACAGTACCAGGCGCAACTGGACGACTATGGAAATAAGTTTGCGGCTTTGCTGAACAGGCAGGAATAGATAAGTAAAAACGGGGGCCTCCTGAGAATTAAAATCCAGGAACTCTGAAGATAAGATGATGTGTTACGTTCAAGGCACGAACTTAATTACTTATCAAGAATATGTCATTGCGAGGAGGAACGACGAAGCAATCTCCTCGCGTGCCTCTGCTGTTGAGGAGATTGCCACGCTGCGCTCGCAATGACATATCTTGAATAAACATCATGCAAACTTAAGTTTAGTTGTTTTAGTCCTATATTTACAATAATCTAATCTTATTACATCACATGAAAAACCTGCTGTTTATACCCTTGCTATTTTTGACCCTGAACCTAAGTGCTCAAATAAAAAAGAAAATTGTTCATAAAGATTTAATCTTTACGCCATTAACCGCCACGCCTGCACCCAAAGCCACCGCCACAATAAAAGGGAATGTTAAAAATTTTGGCGATAAATTTTGGGAATTGGCTATAACCGGCGATTTGACCAATTACTCCGTAACTATACCTGTTGATAAGGACGGTAACTTTAGCAAAAGCATTAGTATTGACGGTGAAACCGAGGATATATACCTGTATCTTAATGACGACGCTATTACCATATGTGCCCAAAAAAATGATACTATACTGGTAAACTGGGACAATAAGGATTTTAAGAACACGTTCCGCGTTTCATCGCCACAACCGCGCATTAATACCAGGTTACAGACCATGATGTCTGTTTATGACCATTGCCGTAAAGAGTTGATGGATCTGATGCAATCTATGTATACCGATAAAGCTCCCGATTCAGTGAAATATGAAAAAATAAATAATTTGTACAACAAGGAGATGATGATAGCGGCTGTACATCTTGACCAGCCTGAAAGCCAGAAACTGATCACCGATGTATATTATAAATATGCCAGCCTGCTAAGTGATCAGCGGTTATTATCGAGGTTTGATTTGAAAATTAAAGATACCAGCGCTGTAGGTAAAGTGATGAACGTACAATTTGCTCCCGGAACTTATCGCACCGAATCGGAATATGCATACAGGAACAGTAATGCCTATAAAAGCTTTCTTTTTAATTATATCCGTTTTAATAAGGCATTAAATGGTGTAACTATCCAGGGAACAGATTGGGATAAAAAGCTGTTGACTTCTGTACCGGCATGGAATGAATATTATATGGGTATGGCTAATTTTCGCTTGCCTGAGGTTCGGGATTGGTTTGTTACCAAGGACATAGAACTGGCATTTGAGTTTTATCCATTTAACGATGCAAGTGATATTTACAAGGATTTTATGACCAAGGTTAAAACCCCGCGATATGTGGATACCTTGAAACAATTTTATAAAACAGTACAGCAGCTGAAACCGGGTAACCCCGCGCCCGATTTTAGTTTAAAGAATGATAAAGGCGAAACGGTATCCCTAAAAAGTTTACGGGGCAAGGTTGTTTACATTGATTTTTGGGGAGTAGGCTGTGGCCCATGCGTGTACGAAATACAAAACACCACCAAGCCCCTCCATGAAAAGTATAAGGATAAAAATGTGGTATTCCTGAATGTTTGTGTAGACTCTGACGAGAGAACCGGGAAAAATAGCCTGACCTCGTTAAAAGTAAGCGGCACAAACCTCATTGCCGAAGGCTGGACACGAAATCCGGTTTGTCAAAAATATAATATAACAGGCATCCCGCATTATGTCACTATTGGTACCGATGGTAAAATAGTGAACAATAACGCCGCAAGGCCATCGCAAGGTGACGTGCTCACCCAGGAACTGGATAAGGCTTTGGCTAACAGATAAAAAGAAAAGGGGGGGGTAAATCCCCCCTTTTCTTTTTAAATACTTGTAGTGCTGTTATACTGTTGAACCAGGTTCCTGATCCGCTTAAAGCTAAATTTATTTTCGGCGGTGTATTGCGCATAAACCGCGTTGTTGTCGCTGATCAGCGAGGTAAATTCTCCCTTACGCTGTTTTTTGGATTTGGACATGAATACATCGTCGGTTTTTAAAGGTCTGGCTACATCGGAGCCTTTGGCAACATACCACTTAGTAAGGGTGGTAACGGTATTGTTAACATAAACTTCGGTAACTTCTTCGTACAGGCTTATTTTTCCGGTTTCCAAAACAAGCAGGAATTCAGGTTTGGTTTTGCCTTCTTTGATAACAGCTCTATATAGTGTTTCCTTTTTGCTGATATAATATTCCTTGATCTCTTCAGGCTTGATCTTTACAGACGGACCATTGGTACTTGTTTTATAATTGCCATCGCCACAGGTTATTAAGGGGATCTTGATGGTACAGGGTATCGAATCGCCCTGGGTGGTAATCACGTAGTCCTGGCTTTGCGCTTTTACTCCTAATGTAAATAAGGTAGCCGCTAAGCAGATGGCTACTTTTTTCAAAAGAGTTTTCATAGTACTGTGAGGTTAATGTAAAGACAAAGTTATTACATGTTTAACCTCATAGTGTTATATGAATGCCATCTTTTAACTGGATCGATGGGGGATTTAACAAGGGGGTAATAAAAGCAAAGCGCTGCTATTGCTGGTCAAACTTCAATTTCAACAGATCCTCGGGTACATCAACCGCGTAAGTTTCCAGTTCGGTTTCGGCAACTTTAATGCGGTAACCGTTCTCTATCCAGCGTAGCTGCTCCAGGCTTTCGGCTTTTTCCAGTGAAGATACAGGCAATTCGGTGATCTGCTGTAAGATATCGGCGCGGTAACCGTATATGCCGATGTGTTTAAAAAAAGTATAAAATTCCAGCCAGTTTTCGGGTTCTTGTCCGCGGATGTGCGGCAGGGCCGAGCGTGAAAAATAAACCGCTTCAGATAGTTTGTTGACTACTACTTTAGGCGAGTTGTTGTTAAATAGCTCCTCTTCGGTTTTGATCCTTTTGATCAGTGTAGCCAATTGCGTGATTTTGTCGGTAAAGCAGGCGGTTAGTTTGGTGATCTGCTCCGGATCGATAAATGGCTCATCGCCCTGTATATTGATGATCACTTCATATTCCGGGTGCAGCAAGGCCACTTCGGCACAACGGTCGGTTCCGCTTTGATGGTCAGATCCGGTCATCACGGCTACCCCGCCAAAAGCCTGTACATGACTAAATATGCGGTCGTCATCAGTAGCTACAACAACCTCGCTTAAGCTGGTACATTTTTTGGCCTGCTCATAAACCCGCTGTATCATGCTTTTACCACCAATATCAATCAGTGGCTTACCCGGGAAACGGGAAGATGCATAACGGGCGGGGATGATACCTAATACTTTCATTTTTTAATTACAATGGTTTTAAAAGCTTGTAAGGCAAGGTACTGATCTTGTTTTGAAAGATTGTTGGCCGACATTTGAAAGTTTAACGTTGATAATCTGCTTTGATAATAAACGCCTGTCATTCCTTTTGACGGAATCTTTGACCAGATTGTTTTGACGATATGTTCTTTGGTACTATCTACTTTAATATTAACGCTTTTTATTTCCTCAGGGAGCTCAATAGGGATATAAATAGTACTGTCTTTATAAGTCAGATCAGCGATATAATCAGCTTTAGGATATTTGGCCTTTTGCTTCGCTGTGGGAATATGGATTTTTTTTTGAGCCTTCCCGTCAGGAATTTGATTGTTTGCATAGGTAACACCGGATTTGCAAAAGTAACATTGACGTAACCAATCATTTCCCTTTAAATACTCTTGTTCTGTTGATATGAGGCGATTGGCATAGCCCATGCTGCTAAAATCAAAAGATAGGGATACGCCAGATCCTTTTATTTCACCAACGAAAGAATCCCTGCCTTGTTGTTTTTGGTATTTCCAGTTTGGAGGAATTGATATTTTGAAAGCCCCCAAGTCAAGGTCCTGCCAGCCATTTGCATTTAACTTGGGCTCATTATTTACTTTCGGCTTGCACCCAAACAAAAGTGGCAATAAAGCAATAACGAGTAATTTTTTCATATTGAACGTATAGCATTAAACGTACAACGTCCTAAAACAGCCCGTTAATTTCGCGCTCGATCAGTTGAACAATGGTGGCCATGTCTTCGGTATTGTTGGCAAAATCAAGGTTGTCTTTATCCAATATCAATAATTTGCCCAACTTATAGTTCCTGATCCATTTTTCATACTTCTCGTTCAGTTTAGAGAGGTAATCCAGGCGAATACCTATTTCATATTCCCGACCGCGGCGTTGTATATTACTCACCAGGGTAGGTACAGATGCTTTGAGGTAAACCAGCAGATCAGGTGGTTTAATGAACTCGGTAATATTATCAAATATAGACTGATAGTTTTCGTAGTCGCGGGTGGTCATCAGGCCCATATCATGCAGGTTTTCGGCAAAAATATAGGCATCCTCATAAATGGTACGATCCTGCAGAATGTTGCGCCCGCTTTTTTGTATGTCCACTATCTGGCGGTAACGGCTGTTCAGGAAATAGATCTGGAGGTTAAAGCTCCAGCGTTTCATATCGCTGTAAAAATCTTCGAGGTAGGGATTGTTATCAACAGCTTCAAACAGCGGTTCCCATCCATAGTTCCGGGCCAGCATTTCGGTGAGGGTAGTTTTGCCCGCTCCTATGTTTCCTACAATAGCTATGTGCATATATTAATTGTTCATGGTTGATAGTTCATAGATCATAGCTCACAATTGGTGGTTTTTTCTGAATTTTTAAAATCCAATTACAAGCTATAAGCCGATCCTAATATACATCATGAACTATGAACTATCAACTATCGGCTACTCAAAATTTCCTAAAACCTATAATTTCTCTTACCTCGCGTATGGTTTTTGAAGCGCTTTCCCGGGCTTTATCGGCACCATGCTGGGCTACTTTACTCAGGTAAGCGGCGTCACCGGCAATGGCATTGATACGGTCGCGGATAGGGGCTGTGGCGATGATCATATCTTCGGCCAGTTGCTTTTTCAGATCGCCGTAACGGATGCTGCAGGTATTATACAAGTTATTGAAATGAGTCAGTGTATCGGCCGATGAAACAACTTTCATCAGGTCGAACAAATTCTGGATCTCCTGGGGTTTGGTTTGATTTTCTGTGGTCGGGCCACCATCAGTTACCGCGCGCATTACTTTTTTGCGGATAGCTTCAGGGGTATCACCCAGGAAAATAGCATTGCCTTCGCCTTCTGATTTGCCCATTTTTCCTTTACCGTCAAGTCCCGGAATTTTTACCAGGTTGTCGCTGTAATTAAAAGCGTAAGGCTCGGGGAAATAATCGTGATTGTACAACCTGTTAAAGCGGTTGCCAAAAGTGCGGGCCATTTCCAGGTGTTGTTCCTGATCTTTACCAACAGGTACTTTAGTGGCTTTATGAATGATGATATCGGCAGCCATCAATACCGGATAGGTAAGCAGACCGGCATTTACGTTATCGGGATTGGCGCGGACTTTATCTTTAAAAGAGGTGGCACGTTCCAGCTCGCCGAGGTAGGCGTTCATATTGAGATACAAGTATAGTTCGGCTATCTCCGGTACGTCTGATTGTACGTAGATAGTTGCTTTATCCGGATCGATACCGGCAGCCAGGTATTCAACCAAAACCTGCTTTACGTTGGTATGCAGATCGGCTGGGGTAGGGTGCGTAGTTAATGAGTGGAGGTCGGCGATAAAAAAAAAGCAGTTATATTCCGACTGCATTTTTATAAAATTTTGCAGCGCTCCGTAGTAATTTCCTAAGTGCAGATTTCCGGTTGAACGGATGCCACTAACAACAGTTTCCATAGGTTGCGAAAGTAAGGAATTTTTCTATTTTTGATGCTGATGAAAATGATATTGAAAAAAGTGCATATCTACCTGTATGTGCTCAGTGTGGCATTATCTTATTTTATATTCTGGCCGTTTTTTTACTATTGCTCGCGAAAACCCGAGCGTTACCGGAACCTGAACCGCTTACGAAGGTTCTGGGGCTTAGTCAGTTCGGCCGCGGTAGGCTTCTTTTACCGTTTTGAATTTGAAGAACCTGTTGACTGGAGCAAAACCTATATTGTATGCGCTAATCATACCTCTAACCTGGATATTGCAGCCATGTGCTCATTGGTAAATAATAACTGTAGCTTTATGGGTAAACAGGAGCTGGAAGATGGCCTGGTGACCGGTCTGTTCTTCCGTTCGGTTGATATCCCGGTGAACCGGGAAAGTAAAATGTCGTCATTCCGGGCTTTCAAAAAGGCAGCCGAAAAATTACAGAGCGGTATAACCATGATCATTTTTCCCGAAGGCAAAATAGCTGATGATTACCCACCACAATTACAGGAGTTTAAAAATGGGCCTTTCCGGCTGGCCATTGAGTTAAAAATACCCATTATCCCGGTAAGCTCATCCAATACCTGGCAAATGCTCTGGGATACCGGACTGCAATACGGCAGTAAGCCAGGTGTTTGCGATTTTTATGTGCATAAACCCATTGATACCAACAACCTAACTGTTGACGATGCCGACATGCTACGCGACAGGGTTTATGACCTGATGCAACAGAAACTTAACGAGCAACAACAGTTAGTGATGGTTTAGCCTGTGGTGATTGAGTATTTTTTCTAATTTTGGTCGCCATGAAATCAATAATAAAAAGAATACATACACAGTTTTACAAGACCAGTGTTACATTCTTTTTTATCCTTTGTTTCCCAATTCTGTACCTGCTTAGTAAAAGACCAAAGCTTTATAAATACATCAATAAATTCAGGCAGATAATTGCCCTGATAAGCTCGGCATGCTCAGGTATATTTTATCGGGCCACCTATGAGGCGCCTATTGACTGGAACAAAACTTATGTAATATGCCCTAACCATACTTCAAACCTTGACGTATTGGCTATCAGCACCAATTTACATAATAATCATTGTTTTATGGCCAAAGAAGAACTGAAAGCTTATTTTGTGCTAAACTTTTTTTTTAAAACAATAGATATTACGGTTAACCGCGAAAGCAAAATATCATCATTCAGAGCATTTAAAGTGGCAGCCGAAAGGTTAAAGAATGGCGTGAGTGTAGTGATATTTCCAGAAGGTACCATTCCTGATACTTATCCGCCTGCTTTACACGCATTTAAGAATGGGCCTTTCAGGCTGGCTATTGAAATGAAGGTACCCATCATCCCTATTACATCGCTGGATACCTGGAAAGTGCTTTGGAATAGCGGAAAGGAATTTGGCAGCAGACCCGGAATTTGTGATATATTTGTACATAAACCCATTGAAACGGCCCATTTAACTTTAGATGATGCCGATGCGTTGCGCGATGAGGTTTACGCTATTATTAAACAAAAATTGCTACAGGCATGACCATTGATAAAGAAACAGTTGAAAAAGTTGCCCACCTGGCCCGTTTAGAACTTAACGAAACAGAAAAGCAGGAAATGATAAAGGATATGAGCAAGATCCTTGACTTTATGGCGAAACTGAATGAACTGGATACAACCGGTGTTGAGCCCCTGGTTTACATGACCGGCGATGCCAATGTTTTGCGCGATGATGTGGTAAAACAAAGGATAACCCATGAGGAAGCGCTGCAAAACGCCCCAAAACACGATGAAAACTACTTTCTGGTTGCCAAAGTGATTGAAAAATAAGTTAGGAAGTCTTGAGTCATAAGTTTTGAGTGTTTGTGATAGAAAGATTTTCTGACTTATTACTCATAGCTTAAGACTAAAAACTAAAACCGCTGTAACAATTATAACCTTACCTTAGTCCAAACGAAAAATATATATGGAGCCATTGAATACTGACAAACCATTAATAATCATTAAAGATATCGGGCGTAAGTACGTGATCGGCTCCGAAGTGATCCACGCGCTTAAATCAGTTACCCTGAATATTAATAAAGGTGAGTTTGTAGCATTGATGGGCCCCTCAGGTTCTGGCAAATCAACATTGATGAATATCCTGGGTTGCCTGGATACGCCGTCAAAAGGCGAATATATCCTGAATGGTATTAATGTAAGCCACATGACCGATAATGAACTGGCCGAAGTGCGTAACTCCGAGATCGGTTTCGTTTTCCAGACATTTAACCTACTACCGCGTAATACCGCGCTTGATAATGTGGCATTGCCATTAATTTATGCCGGCGTTAATAAAGAAAACCGCACAGAGCGGGCTACCAACGCGCTTAAAAATGTGGGCTTGGGCAATCGTATTGATCATAAACCCAATGAATTATCGGGCGGACAGCGCCAGCGTGTAGCTGTGGCTCGTGCCTTGATCAACAATCCATCTATTATTTTGGCCGATGAGCCTACAGGTAACCTGGATACTAAAACATCCATTGAAATAATGGGTCTGATAGAAGACATCCACGCCAAAGGCAACACCATCATCTTAGTAACCCACGAAGAGGATATAGCCAAACACGCTCACCGTATTGTGCGTATGCGCGATGGCCTGATTGAAAATGATTATGCCAATACCGAGATCCAAACCGTAAGCCGCAAGGTAGAGGAGGTGTAGAAATGATACAGGACTTTTAGGTACAGGAATCAAGAAAATCCAATCATCCGTGAAACATTTACAAACAGGAAGCTTTTACGGACAAACTAATCAAACCATCCGTTTGAAAGGGATTACTTTAACCGATACGGAATACACGCATGATAAGGTAGATTGGCATTATCACGAAAACGCCTACTTCACATTTATATTAGCCGGCAATGTTATTGAAGGCAACAAGAAAGAAATTTACAATTGCTCGGCCGGTAGCTTGCTGTTTCATAATTGGCAGGACCCGCATTACAATATAAAACCCAAAGGCTTTACACGCGGCTTCCACATCGAGCTGCAAAAAAACTGGTTTGATGGCTTTGACCTTCAGCAGGATAAAATTCAGGGCAGTTTCACGATCAATGATCCGGATGTTAAATTCTTGTTATACCGGCTCTTTAAGGAATCAAAAATTGACGATGAAGTAACCGCCCTTGCTGTTGAAGCGCTGTTGTTGCAAACACTGGTCAAAATGCAGGTTGGCAAATTAAGTCCGCCACAGCAGGTGCCGCTTTGGGCCAAAAAATTAAAGGAGATCCTGGCAGATGAGTTTACTCAAAAGCATACACTTGATCATCTGTCGGCTCAATTGCAAATTCACCCGGTTCATCTTTCCCGTGACTTTTCAAAATATTTTAACTGTAACCTGGGCGAGTATATCAGGAAGTTAAGGGTCGAAAGATCGTTCTCCTTGTTGCATGATCATCATCTGTCGTTAACCGATATTGCTTTTCGATGCGGTTTTGCAGACCAGAGCCATTTTTTACGCAGCTTTAAGCAGTTTAGCGACGGCAATCCATCGGCCTACCGTAAACTGCTTACGCGGGCATGTTAATTCTGTTCTATTTTGTGTGAGTTTATCCATGCAGCTTTGCATATATCATATCATAAAAAGATGAAACGCTATATACTTTTTATCCTAACCTTCATTACTGTTACCACATCATCATTTGCGCAAACCAGCAATATTACCCAGCCCGAGTTGCTCACTTTGCCCGTCTACAAAGGCAATGTGGGGAAAGTTGTTTTTCTGGCCGATACCATCAATTTAACAAGGTTAAAACAAACCGACCTGCTTAATCAATTTGAAGCAAAGCCTCAAAATAATCTGTATATGAGGTTTTTTATAGCCAATTCCTTAACCAATTATCAACACCAACTCAATTCCTCTTTAAGCGTTGAGGATTCAAATAAAGGGAACTTTCAGTTTACTTTTTATGTAGATGGTCGGCAGATATACCAGGAAAATCTGAACAAAGGGGCTAATTTACCTGCCACTAAAAATACTAAAACAACTATAAGTGTCCCATTGATCAGTAACCGTGGCGAAGATTCCTGGGGAAGGGGACTTTGGTACCGCTTTACAGCCAGGGGCGGCGATGACGCGTTGATAACGGGTGAGCATTTATTGAAAATAGAGGTGCGGCCGTATATCAATATCCCGGATTTAAAGGTTGGCGAAATAATTGCCAGTGGAGAGCTTCGGTTTATCGTTCCTCCGCCTGATACAAAGGCCGTCCAGGTACAGGCTATAAAACCCAATAGCGGCTGGCAGGTTTCCAGCGAACCCTTTGATCAAAGCAAGATCATGGAAATGAATGGCTTAATAGCTCAAAACAAGCTGAAAGATATTACCAGTATCGTGGTCATTAAAAATGGAAAGCTCCTGATTGAGGAATATTTTAATGGCAGCTCGCGCGATTCATTGCATGATCCACGCTCGGTTGGCAAAACTTTCGCCTCGGCTATGATGGGGATTGCTATTCATGATGGATTTATTAAAAGTGAAAACCAAACGCTAAAAGATTTTTACGACCTCAAAAAGTTTAACAACTACTCGCCCCGGAAAGAAGGCATTACCCTGAAAAGCCTGCTCACCATGAGCTCCATATTTGATGGGGATGATAACGATAGCGATTCGCCGGGGAACGAGGAAAATATGTACCCAACGCCTGATTGGGCAAAATTTACGCTTGATCTTTGGGTAGATAGTACTAAAACCGGAGGCAAGCAGTGGAATTATTTTACGGCAGGTGCTATGCTTTTGGGTGATATCATTAATAAAGTTGCTCCAGGAGGACTGGAAAAATACGCGGATGAGAAGTTATTTATACCACTGGGAATAACAAAGTATCAGTGGCCGTATTCCCCACAACACATTCCCAGTACCGCAGGCGGATTGCAGCTGCGTTCATTGGATTATGGCAAATTTGGGCAGCTATACAAAAACAATGGGAGATGGAATGGCAAACAGATCATTCCTGAAAGCTGGGTAAAACAATCGTTTACCAAGTATCTTACCCTGCCAAAAGATGTGGTAGGCGAGGGGTATTACGGCTATCTGTTCTGGAATAAGACTTACACAGTGAATAATAAATCATACGAAACTTTTTATTGCTCGGGTAACGGGGGCAACAAAATATTTGTTTTTACCGATGTGCCATTGGTGGTGATTGTTACCGCTACCGCGTATAACAAGCCCTACGCGCATCCACAGGTTGATAAAATGATGCAGCAGTATATTTTACCGGCGGTGTTAAAGTAGGTTACGCCAGAATTGAGGGTAAGAAATTATATCTCAAAAAAGTATGTCATTGCGAGGAGGCACGACGAAGACAACCGACCAAAGGGAGTTCATTAATACCGTTAAAAACAAATACAACATTAATAATCTCGTAGCTATTCCGTCTACGCCACGCTAATCTCGCGGGAGCGGTGAGACTTCAAATAATCATAAGCAGGGACGCTTAAATGAGCCAATAAGTCGGTTTACATAAATTTATTGAATTTTATCATAATAAATTGATAATCAATTAGGTAATTCAATGTTAACCGTAAAAAGTGTAAACCATGTAAACCCACTTTTACAATGCCCATTCAAGCGTGAACGCCTGAATGGGCTAAGAAGCCCCCATGTCATTTCGAACGAACAGTAATGGGCGAAACGGGAGGGTGAGGAGAAATCTTCTGCTCAATGCTGTCCGTTATAGCAAATTGTATAAGATTTCTCCTCGTACCTCGTTCGAAATGACATCTTATTCCGAGCCTGAAGTAGGCCTATTTAGCCTCCTGTCGCCTTAATTTTCCCGTATCAACCCACCACCAGAACCATTTACCACCCGATGCCTGTGTGGGGTTAAAACTACTTACATCAAAACTTCCGCTGCCTGTTGCTGTCCCTTGTATTTCATAAACATGGATGGCCTGTTGGTTATTATTCCAGGTTAAAGGTTTGCCTGGCTCGCATGTTTCGGGTGATTTTTGGTTATTTGTAAGTAAAAAATAGGCCTTACTGGTACCCATAACTACCGCATGACCAGTTTCGTCAACGCAAACCGCGGTATGCTCATCAGCCGCTATGCCGTTGGCAAATAAGTGCCAGTCTTTAACAATACGGCTTAAAAAGGCCACATGGCGGCCCTGCCTGTCGCGGGTGATATAGTGTTGATCAGTAATTACCGATTGAAGGAAGGGGGCATGCAGCAAATCGTCATGATATAATTTTACCAACGGATTGTAGGGGTTAGCCAGGGCCTGCTCGGCGGTAACGCTGGCATTTTCGCCGCTATAATAGATGCCACCCATAATAGCACAGCCTGCGCTGGTGCCGCCAACTGGTGCATGTTTTACATTGAGCAGGTAATTGATGGCATCCATAGTTTTGGTGCCCCGCCAAAAATTCATGTAGTTGGATTGGTCGCCACCGGCTATAAAAAGCATTTCGGCATTGCGGATGATATAGGCAACCGTATCATTATTGGCCAAAGCCCTTGAATCAATTTTAAGGGTCTCCACCGAATTTACCTTACCCAGTCCATTAATATAGGGGTTGTAGCCATCTTTACCCGACGCCCGGATAATCACCACGTCGCCACCGCCGCTGCGGTCTATCATCCATTTAAAAGCCTCGTCAACATCCCTGCCGCCACCTATCATCACCAGGCCGGCTTTAACTGGGGTATTTACGTTAGCGGTATCGCCTATAATGCCTATCGAGGCCGGTCGACCCGGAATATGTTTATCTTTTTTAACCGTATCAGGCAAAGCAGCAGCCCATGTCGTAAGGCTAAAGCTTAACAAGGTAATTATAGAAAGAAAAAAACGCATGTGTAAATATAAGCTTAATACTTATAAGGTTCCATTTTACCGCATGAGCAGGCGCAGTTGGCATCGGTGATACCCAATTTCTTTAAAAAGAACTGGTAAAAGCCAATACGATCATTCATGCTGTACATGTTTTCGCCTTTGTTGCATTCTACTTCACCGTTCACAATATTGATGGTCATGCCAAAGCCGGGTGTGCGACCTTTTGCTTTATCAGTAGCATTGGGTTGCCATTTGCCCGTCATTACATCATGTGCCGATGGTTTATGCGTTTCGGGGGTCATCCAGAAATAAATGGCTGCTTTAAAAGCCACTACCGGATCGGTCTCCACCATATCGGGGTTGTTCAATAAAATTTTGGCATCACCAAATATACAAGTAGAGGCCAGACCGTAATTGCCATTATAGCTTAACTGCATAGGACCGCGGCCATAATACTTTTTGCCTGCAACCGGTGGATATTCATCACTCTCGGCTATGTAACTTAAAGAGGTATTGCTTTCATGAATCAGCATCAGCCCGTCGGTATAAGTAGCATTTACACCGTGGCGGGTTTCGTGGGCTATATGCGCGAAGAATGCTGCCAGCTCTTTTTTATTGGCTTCAGCGCTAAATTGGGTCCCGAAGTTGCCGTAATCTACCGTAAAAGTGCTGTCGGGTTTCTTTTTGGCCCATTCCTCGTTCCAGTCGCCATCTTGTCTTACAGTACTCGTCTTGCCGGTACTTTTATCGGTACGTATGTATTGATATACGGAGGTGGCCCTGCGGGTAACCTTTATTTTTATCTCGCCTAATTCGTTAGCAGCTTTTATAAAAGCCGCATAACTATAAAATTTATCGCGTTGCGGAAAAAGCTCATTGAATTGTTGTTCGCTGATGAGTGTTGATATAGATGCCGTTTTTTGGGGAGCTGTTGCTGTAGCCGGTGCTTTGGAACTATTACTGTTACCACAGCTAAAAGCTGATACTACTAATGCGGCAAAGGGTATAATTACGAATTTTGATGATATGATCGATCTCATAGTTAGTAGTTTTATAGTTCATGGATAATAGTTCATGGATCATAGTTCATGATTCACAGCTGAATTTCTTAAAACGTCGTAAAGTGACTTTTCAACTATGAACTATGATCTATGAACCATCAACTAAATGCAAGTTTAAGCCTATCATTTAAAAATTTACACTTTATTAGCAAAAATTATACTACAAGTGGTATCAATACAAAATATATACACGTATATTGAACTTAAAGGATAAATGCTGCCGGATAAAATATGAAGATATATACTAAAACAGGCGATAAGGGGTTTACATCATTAATAGGAGGAACCCGGGTAGCCAAACACCATATACGGATTGAGAGCTATGGAACGGTTGACGAGCTAAATTCCTATATTGGTCTTATTCGCGATCAGGATATTACTGAGCATGATAAGGACATATTGAAGCAGATACAGGACAGATTGTTTACTATAGGCTCCTCATTAGCTGCTGATCCGGAAAGATCAAAAATGGTAATACCCGACCTGTATATGACCGATGTGGAGCTACTGGAGCAGGAAATGGATGCTATGAACGAAAAATTGCCTGAATTACGTCATTTTATTTTGCCGGGCGGAAATAATACCATTTCGTTTTGCCATATTGCAAGATGTATTTGCCGACGGGCCGAAAGGATAACCGTTCATTTAGCCGAAGAAAGCCCGGTTGATGAAAAAGTGAACATTTATCTGAACAGATTGAGCGATTACCTGTTCACTTTAGCACGTAAGATTGCAAATGAGCATAAAATACCTGAAAATCAATGGATACCTCGCATATGAAAAATGTGAAAAAAAATGTTGATTTTCCAATTGAAAATATTATACTTTTGCGAAAAAGTTAATTTACTGAATTAAATATAAATAGAGAAACATGTATTGGACACTTGAACTAGCATCTCACCTTGAAGATGCGCCCTGGCCCGCAACAAAGGATGAATTAATTGATTATGCTATCCGTTCAGGAGCTCCTGTTGAGGTTATTGAAAACCTGCAGGCGCTGGAAGACGATGGTGAACCGTATGAAAATATCGAAGAAATATGGCCGGATTACCCGACAAAAGACGATTTCTTTTTTAACGAAGACGAATATTAACAGCATTAAAAGCCCTCTTATGGAGGGTTTTTTTATGAACTCTGCTTTTTGGAATGATTTTAGTAATATGCCTTTCATATTTATCACTTAAAACATATCAAAAATGAGAGGTTTATTGTACATTATCGCCGTTATCCTGGTAATAGGATGGATATTTGGATTTTTCTTTGGTCACGCTACCGGACTGATCCACATTTTATTGGTTATAGCTATTATCGCTGTACTTTTAGGAATTATCCGCAGGGCATAGCAATTACCTGCTCATGCAATTAAAAATTTTAAGCCAATGACCTCAGGTCGTTGGCTTTTTGTTTAAAAGCAGTTCGGCTATGGCTATGTCTTCGGGAAAAGTAATCTTGATGTTTTGATGGCTGCCTTCGGTAAGGTGTATTTCAACCCCATCCTGTTCAACCACGCTGGCATCGTCGGTGAAATGTTCGCTATAGGGTTGTTGGTAGGCTTTTTTTAATAAGCTTATTTTAAAAGTTTGCGGGGTTTGTATCAGGTAGATTTGATCTCTTAATAAGCTTACAGACCTGCTATTGACCAGCTGCCTTACCGAATCACGGCTTTTAACGGCCGTTACCGCATTGCCATGTTTCTGGGCGTATTGGTATGAGGTTTCGATAATATGATTGCTGGTAAGCGGTCGTACGGCATCATGAATGGCTACCAGGGTGTTATCGTCAGCCGATATCAGGTCAAGTCCGTTCCTGACAGAATGAAAACGAGTTTCGCCGCCTGTTACTAAAGTGTGGGGTGTATCAAATTGATGGGTATGGCAAAGCTCTTTCCAATAATCATGATAGGCCGCTGGTAGAACTAAAATAATGTCAGGTTTTATGGCCGATTGGGTGAAAGCCTGTATAGTATGCATCAGAACAGGCAGTCCATTAAGCGATAAAAACTGCTTAGGAACCACTGATTGCATCCTGGTACCAGTACCACCTGCCACTATAACGGCGTAGTATTTTTTAGATGTGGGGTATGAGATGTGAGCTATAAGATTTTGATCGTCCATAAAAAATATTACCCAAATCTAAAGCAAAAAAAATGAGATACAAGAAAGTCTTGTATCTCAAATATCCTATCTAAAGTGTAAGCTTAGATGATCAGCATGGCATCGCCATAGCTGTAAAAACGATATTTTTCTTTAACGGCAACTTCGTAAGCGTTCATTACATGCTCATAGCCGCCAAATGCCGATACCATCATCAACAAGGTCGACTCTGGTGTGTGGAAGTTGGTGATCATGCTGTTGGCAATGCTGAAATCATACGGCGGGAAAATGAATTTGCTTGTCCAGTCGTTAGCGGCTTTCAATGTTTTACCAGCAGATACTGCTGATTCAATGGCACGCATAGAAGTTGTACCTACCGCGCAAATACGTTTTTTACGCTCGATACCGCGGTTTACGATATCAGCTTGTTTTTGCTCAATGATAAATTGCTCTGAGTCCATTTTGTGCTTGGTCAGGTCCTCCACCTCAACCGGGCGGAAAGTTCCTAAACCCACATGCAGGGTAACTTCGGCAAAATCAACACCTTTTAATTCCAGGCGTTTCATTAACTCACGGCTAAAGTGCAAGCCGGCAGTAGGGGCGGCAACAGCGCCTTCGTGCTTGGCAAAAATGGTTTGGTAACGCTCTTTATCTTCGGCGGTAGCTTTACGTTTGATGTATTTTGGCAGTGGTGTTTCACCCAGGATCTCCACGTTTCTGCGGAATTCCTCGTCTGTACCATCAAATAAGAAACGGATAGTACGGCCACGTGAAGTGGTGTTATCTACAACTTCGGCAATCAACAGGTCGTCATCACCAAAGTATAATTTGTTACCTACGCGTATTTTACGGGCCGGATCAACCAGCACATCCCATAAACGAAGTTCTTTATTGAGTTCGCGTAATAAAAACACTTCAATTGTAGCGCCTGTTTTTTCTTTATTACCATACAAACGTGCAGGAAATACTTTGGTGTTATTCAGGATCATGACATCCTGATCATCAAAATAATCCAGTACATCTTTAAATATTTTATGCTCAATTTTTCCTGAATCTTTGTGTAAAACCATTAAACGGGCTTCGTCGCGGGTGGCAGAGGGGTTGTGTGCTACTAATGATTCGGGTAAATTGAATTTGAATTGAGATAATTTCATGCTTGTATTTATGAATTTTCAGGGCGCAAATGTATGAATTTTTTTTGTTAATGTCACCGATTTTTTTATGAACAACATGGTTTGCATATTATTCAGTTTATATATAAAAAGAATGTAACTTAACAGCTGTAATATCGTCTAAAAAACGAAATATTCCATACTGGTATATTTTACAAAAATATTCTGCTGCCATAGTTTGTAAACCTGTGTGGTAGAATGATTAACCATCGAGATCAAAATAAGTTGTATGCTATTTTTAAAACTTTTCAGAGAAAGCTTTTTATTCGCTTATGATGCGCTAAGACAAAATAAACTGCGCACTATGCTTTCCTTGCTTGGGGTAACAATAGGCATATTTACGATCATCGCGGTTTTTTCGGCTGTTGATACCTTGCGCAATAACCTGCAAAAGAGTGTCGATAAGTTGGGTAATAACAGTATTTATGTTCAAAAATGGCCTTGGGTTGGGGGCAGCGATTTTCCCTGGTGGAAATATTTACAGCGCCCGGTACCTAAATTGCGCAATTTTGATGAGTTGCAGCGCCGAAGCCAAACCGCCGAAGCCTTATCATACGAAATATCCATAGATAACCGCACCATTAAATATAAGAGCAACACGGTTGAAGGCGCCCAGATAGATGCAGCCTCAAAAGATCATGACAAAACCTGGAACTTTGACTTTGCGAACGGCAGGTATTTTACCGAAATGGAATCAAAAACAGGAGCGCCTGTAGTTAATATAGGTTTTGATATAGCCGAAAACCTGTTTCCGGCGGGCGATGCTGTGGGTAAGCAGATCAAAGTACTGAACCGTTATGTAACGGTGGTTGGTGTGTTTTCAAAACAAGGGAAAGACATGCTGGGCATATCTACAGATAAAGAGGTTTTATTACCCCTTAATTTTGCTCATAATTTGATTGATGTACAAAATGAAAAATATAACCCGCAAATTATCGTAAGGGGTAAAACGGGTATCCCGGTTGATGATGTGGAGAGTGAGCTGAGAGGTTTGATGCGTTCCATCATGAGTTTGCGGCCCGGACAGGAAGATAACTTTTCACTCAATCGCACCACGATGCTTACTAACGCTTTGGACGATCTTTTCAGCATCGTTAATAAAGGGGGCTTTATTATTGGTTTGTTCTCGATGCTGGTGGGTGGTTTTGGTATAGCTAACATCATGTTTGTATCGGTAAAAGAACGTACCAATATTATAGGTATCCAGAAATCACTAGGTGCTAAAAATTATTTCATACTGCTTCAGTTTTTGATCGAATCCATTGTGCTTTGCTTGTTGGGTGGTTTGGTTGGGCTTTTACTGGTGTATTTCTCAACCTTCGGGGTCAAGGCGCTGTTTGATGTGCAGGTGGTACTTGATATCAATAATATTATAAAAGGCTTAGGTTTTTCTTTGGGAATAGGTGTAATTTCGGGTATTATTCCGGCGTATTCCGCTTCGAGGCTTGATCCTGTGGAAGCCATACGCACAAATTAATACCCATATGAAGATCAATCTTTTTAATAGCGCCCTATTTGCAGGCCTCATTGTTGCCTTAGCCGCATGTAAACAAACCAACAAACCGGCAGAAGTAACAGCAATCAAATCAGATAGTACTAAAACTATCGTAGCCAAAGTAGCTGATACCTCCAATACAGCCGATGTATTTAATAATTATATAGGTCTTAAAAATCAGTTCCTGAAATCGAACATAAAGGGCATTAAAAGTACTGCCGCTATGTTGGAGGATAAACTGGCCGGTATTAAAGGTTGTACTGAAACCGCTATGCTTGCTCATCAAATAGCAACAGGTGATGATATCAAAGCGCAGCGCGACGCGTTTTTGATATTGAGTAAAGATGTCATCGGTCTTATAAAAGGCGCTAAATTTAAATCAGCCCCAATATATGTTGATTTTTGCCCCATGGCCGATAATGGTAAAGGCGGCTATTGGCTATCGGTAAATAAAGCCATCGAAAATCCATACTTCCCCGAGCACATGAAAACCTGCGGACAGGTTAAAGAGCAGATCAATTAAGCCGGCAGGTTTTTTTATTGATGTGTCCCCGCTTTGTAAATAATGTTTTTTTAACGAATAATTGATGTCTTGTAATTAGCAAAACTGGGTTTAATTAATAGATTTGCACATAAAATTTACAAAACAGTAAATGATCTGGAGGGTTATAATACACAGATTTAATTACATTTGTTACAACAATTATATTCTATGTCGGATACAGCACAACTAAAGATTGGTGATAAAACATTTGACCTCCCGGTGATTGAGGGTACAGAAGGTGAAAAAGCTATTGATATTTCAAAACTCCGGGATCAAAGCGGTTACGTAACGCTGGATATCGGCTATAAAAATACAGGTGCTACCAAAAGTGCCATCACTTTTTTAGATGGAGAAAAAGGCATATTAAAATATCGTGGTTACCCGATTGAGCAACTGGCCGAGAATGCTAGCTTCATCGAAGTAGCTTATCTGCTTATTTACGGCGAATTGCCAAGTGAACAACAGCTTACCGATTTTCAATACCAAATAAGCCGCCATACGTTGGTTCATGAGGATATGAAGAAGTTTTTTGATGGTTTTCCGTCAAAATCTCATCCAATGGGTCAGCTTTCATCGCTGATTGGCGCTTTGGCTGCTTTCAATCCTGAATCATTAAAGCAAGGTCTTTCGACCGAGGAAGTTAACCTGGAGATTATAAAACTGCTGGCTAAAATGAGCACGGTAGTATCCTGGATTTACAAAAAATCATTAGGCCATCCGGTTGTATATCCTCAAAATAAATTCGACTATGTAACCAACTTCCTGTACATGACGTTTGCGGAACGTACAGAAGATTATAAGGTGGATAGGGTTGTAGTTGATGTAATGAATAAATTACTGATACTGCATGCCGATCACGAGCAAAACTGCTCAACTTCAACAGTACGCATTGTAGGTTCGTCCGATGCTAACCTGTACGCTTCAATTTCTGCTGGTATATCTGCATTATGGGGCCCGCTGCATGGTGGTGCTAACCAAGCGGTTATCGAGATGTTGGAGAAGATCAAGAACGATGGCGGCGATACCGATAAATGGATTGCCAAAGCAAAAGATAAAAATGATCCGTTCCGCCTGATGGGATTTGGTCACCGTGTGTACAAAAACTTCGACCCACGTGCCAAGATCATCAAAAAGGCTTGCGATGATATATTAGAGAAGTTAGGCATCAATGACGAAGTACTGGAAATAGCGAAAAAGCTGGAAGAAGTAGCTCTGAAAGATCCATACTTTGTAGAGCGTAAATTATACCCTAACGTTGATTTTTACTCAGGTATCATTTACCGTGCATTAGGTTTCCCAACCGAAATGTTCACCGTACTGTTTGCCCTGGGCCGTTTGCCGGGATGGATAGCGCAATGGAAAGAAATGAAAGAAAACAAGGAACCTATCGGTCGCCCACGTCAGATCTATACCGGCGATACTGACAGGGAATATGTTGATGTAAAAAAGAGATAGTTTTTTTGGTTCATGGATCATAGTTGATGGTTCATGGCATATTCATACTTAAAAAAATAGCGATGATTTGGTCATCGCTATTTTTTTAATAGCCGTAGACTATGAACTATGAACCATCAACCATGAACCAATGACCATAGAGGAAATATTAAAACAGTACTGGAACCACGATAGTTTCCGGCCTATGCAGGCCGAGATCATCAAATCTGTTTTATTAGGTCGCGATACTTTGGCTTTATTACCTACCGGTGGCGGTAAATCTGTTTGTTTCCAGGTGCCTGCTTTGGCTAAAGAGGGGATCTGTATCGTAGTATCGCCACTGATAGCGCTGATGAAAGACCAGGTGGAGAATCTGAAAGCAAAAGGGATCAACGCGGTATCCATTGTATCGGGCATGGGTTTGCGGGAGATAGATCTGGCGCTGGATAATTGCATTTATGGTTCGGTTAAGTTCCTGTACTTGTCGCCCGAGCGTTTGTTGTCTGAACTGGTGCGCGAGCGGATCCGGTATATGAAAGTAAACCTGATAGCTATTGACGAGGCGCATTGTATATCGCAATGGGGCTATGATTTCCGACCGCCATATCTGCACATTGCCGATCTGCGGGAATTGCACCCCACAGTGCCCGTATTAGCCCTTACAGCCACTGCTACGGCCGAAGTGAAACTCGACATCCAGCAGAAATTATTGTTCAAGGACGCGGTTATTTACCAGCAGAGCTTCGAACGCCGAAATATAAGCTATGTAGTGCAAAATGCTGAAAATAAGCTGCAAAAGATGCTGGATATTGCCCGTGGTGTTAAAGGCAGCGGCATTGTTTATGTACGCAGTCGCCGGGATGCTGCAGATATTGCCAAATATTATAATGAGAACGGTATAAAAGCCGATTACTATCATGCCGGCTTAGCCATGGATCAGCGGGCCGAGAAACAGGAAAGCTGGAAAAATAACCGTACCCGCATTATTGTAGCCACCAACGCTTTTGGAATGGGCATTGATAAACCCGACGTACGTTTTGTGATCCATAAGGATATGCCGGAAAGCCTGGAAGCCTACTACCAGGAAGGTGGCCGTGGCGGGCGCGATGAGCAAAAAGCCTACGCTATTTTACTATATACACATTCCGATAGACTAAGGCAGGAAAAAATGTTTGTGCTGAACTTTCCATCGGTGGAGGAGATCAAACATGTGTATCATTGTTTGGCCAATTACTACCAGCTGGCCTATGGCGCAGGCGAGGGGCTGAGTTTTGACCTTGACCTGGGCGAGTTTTGCAGCCGCTTTAAGCTGGATGCCGTTAAAACGCTCAACGCATTAAAATTTCTGGAAAAGGACGAATACCTCTCCTTCAACGAAAGCGTGTTTTTACCATCGCGTTTCCGGTTTGAGGTGGTAAATGAGGTATTGTATAACTTCCAGATACAGAATGCCGGGTGGGATCCTTTTATTAAAACCCTGCTGCGCTCCTACGGCGGTTCATTTGAAAATTACGTACGCTTAAAAGAATACGATCTGTCGCGGCGCACTAACTTAAACGTTCAGCAGGTGATAGATGGATTAATGCAGCTACAGGAGTTTGGGCTGATCAGCTATTTGCAGCAGACAGATCAACCCCAGGTAACTTATTTAAAGCCCCGCCAGCAGGCCGACCGCCTCTTTATCAACAAAAAGTACATAGAAGAACGCAAGGAGACCTATCGCCAGAAAATGGAAGCGGTGTTTGCTTACGCGACCGCCAAAAAATGTCGCAGCCAAATGTTGCTGGCCTATTTCGATGAAGCCAATGCCCGTAAATGCGGCGTTTGCGACGTTTGCCTGGAGGAGAAACGCCAAAAAAATGCCGACGAGATATTTGACAATATCACCCATGAAATTGTGCAACTGCTTGGCATATCCACCCCGGATATCGGCACACTGGTAAATACCATCAATGTTGGCACCGAAAAAGAAAAAATGGAAACCATCCGCCTGCTGTTGGATGCCGGCAAAATAAAAACCGACGGCGAAAAGTATTATCTGGCCTAAATAGTAGTAGGTTTTAAGTCCTGAGTTTTGCGTTTTGCGCGATTCGTTTTGCCCTCGGTCTGGCGGCATTTACCTCATCAATCCATAGACTTCCAAAATCGGCTCTTTTTCTTCACCATTTTCACCGACAACATTCTTTCATTTACCGACAAAAACCCGGCGTACAACTATTACAGGCCATATTGCTGTAACGTTTTTTTAGTGAGATCGTCATATTGGTGTATTTAAAATAACAATATTAATCAACTGACAATCAAAATATTAAAATCATGAAAACTTTAGCAATCACCCTTTTTACTGTAGCAGCTATAGTATTTGGAATTGGAAATCAAGCACAAGCCACTGTTAACACAAACAACAACAAAGGCATCGTTTTAACCGACATCACCAGGATCGATAAGATCGAAGTTTATGGTAACGTTCAGGTATATGTATCCAACGGCCCGGCCGATGAAGTAAAAGTTTACAACCGTTATTATGCCGAAAGCGCATTGGTACAAGCAAAGAACGGTGTGTTACGTATATCATCATATAACAAAGCCGAAAAGTTAGTGGTTTGGGTTACCGCCAAAGAACTTTCAGGCATCACTGCTTATGATAATGCTAACATCAGCTCATTCGGTAACCTGTCAGCCATTGAACTGGATGTGAAATTATACAACAACGCATCAGCCACTTTAAAATTAGATGCTTACAGTGCACGTGTTACTATGAACGATAAAGCCTGTGCCAACTTAAGCGGTACTGTTAATGAATATAGCTTAAACCGCAGCTATGGCTCAAGCGTAAATGGATCAAACCTGATAGCAGAGCACACCAACGAAGTGTTGAATGGTGTAAAAGTTAAAGCTGATGAGTATGCAGGTTTATAATCACCATCACAGCAGGCTAATCACCGAACAAAGCCACCTGAAGCCAGGTGGCTTTGTCTTTTTATATTATTTCCCTTCAGTTAGTTTTTGTATTACGTAAGGCGCTATCACTTTGCGGGCTCCCTCAGCATCTGGGTGCAGACCATCAGGTACATATTTCAAATATTCTTCTTTTCCTTTATCCAGTATGGCTTTCCAATGCGGATAATGATCTATCAGTAAAAGCTTTCGTTTTTTGGCAACCTCGCGGTAAAGATCGTAGTAAGTATTCAGCTCGGGCCTGTCAGTAGCATGTTTGTCGAGCGCTATGTCCATGGTTTGCAGGATGATCTCACAATTTGGGTTAAACAGTTTGATACGATCGATCATATAGTTCAGATTCAGTTCGGCCAGCTCCCTGCTGGTTTTGTAGTTCAGGAAAGCATCGTTCATACTAAATTCAATTAAAACAGCGTCGGGCTTTTTGCTGATCACACTGTCTTCCAGATGTTGCACACCCCAGGTCGACCACATAGCGCTTTTGGCAGCGTTATATACGGTTAAGTTGTTGTGGTACTTGTTGTTCAGATCGGTAGCTACAGAATCTACCCAGGCATGCCCGCCTGCGCCTGCGGTTAAGCTGGTACCATAAACAACCAGGATTTGTGGTTTGCCTGCCTGCAGATTTTTGACCAGCTGCGTTTGAGCCGAAGAGACGACAGAAAGTAAAGTGAGTGAAATGATTAACAGGTTTATTTTCATAGTGTTATAGTATGGGGCTAAAGATATAGATTCTTCATTTCAAGGGTATGATGGGTTCAGATATTTATCAAAACTGATTGGAATCAGCAACCCATTTCTTTTTAAACTCCGATGGATTTTGGCCTACCAGCTTGTTAAACAGCTTATTAAAATAACTCAAACTTTCAAAGCCAACAGCGTAGCAAGTTTCGGTGATGTTTTTATCCTGCATCAGTAAATTTTTAGCGCGTTCAATACGGTATTGGTTCACAAACTCGGTAAAGGTGATATTGGTTTGCCGTTTAAAATACCTGCAAAAGGCCGGTGTGGTGAGGTTTACTTTTGCTGCTACTATATTCACGTCGGGTTTTTGAGCATAGCTGGCATCTATGTATTCGTAAATAGCGCCCATCCTGATCTTGTCTTTCAGGATAAAATCCTTGCTGCTTTCGTCATTATTGAGCAGGGTATATTCCTTAGAATCAGCCAGTATCCGAAAGATGTTCATCAACTCCAGTAGCTGGTCGAAATTGCTTAAACTGCCGAAGTCCTTTAGTTTTTGTGCCACCAGTGCCCGGGTATCGCCATGAAAGGCAATGCCATATGCTGCGTTTTTAAATAGTTTATTAACCAGTTGAAATTCAGGCGCGTAATTGATGGCATCGCCCATGAAATCGGTTCGTAACTGCACCACTATCTGGTGATAATCGCTGCGCAGGCGATAATCAAAGTTGAGGTGAGGGAGGTTGGGCCCGATAAATACGAGGTCGCTTTGTGTGTAGCCTGAAATATGGGTGCCTACATGGCGGATTCCCGCGTCGGCCTCCACATACACCAGCTCCACCTCCGGGTGATAATGCCATAGAAAAGTGTTGCGTAACCGGGGCGAAAACAGTTTGAATGATTTTCCTGGTTCAAATTCTACACGCTCCAGTTGTATCTGGTTCATCTTGTATTGTATTATTTTTTATTATAAATATACTAAATAGATCAATGTAGAGCAAATATTGATCATTGTGACGGATATACTGCCTGTTGTATCCCTGTAATTTTGAATTATTAAACCAATACAGATCATGGAAGCAACAAATCAAACAATGGTCGCTATGACCCCAACAATGAACCCTAACGAGGCCCATAAAGATATCCCGGGTAATCCTTCGGCGGCCAAATCGAGCCAGATAAAACTGAACGACCGCAGCAATGGCGAACCTTTACGGGTGCTGAGCGAAGCCGACTGGGCCTTTTGGATCAACAATGGTTACGTGGTTGTGAAGAATGCTATACCCAAAGAAATGGCCCAACGGACTGCCGACTATCTATGGCAGTATGAAGACAAAGACCCCAACGATATAGAAAGCTGGTATAAAAGACCCAATGCCCAAATGCAAATGAAAGAACTGAATAATACTGGTATGGTAGAGATCTATAACCACCAGTATTTGTGGGATAACCGCCAGTATCCCCGGGTGCACCAGGCCTTTGCCGATATCTGGGGCACCGAAAAACTGTGGGCCAATATCGACCGGGCAAATCTGAATTTCCCGCTCCGGCCCGGTTTTGAATACAAGGGTTTTATCCATTGGGATTATGATCCTGAAACCAAGCCCCAGAACGTGCAGGGTGTACTGGCCCTGGCCGACCAAACCGACGAAAACATGGGTGGTTTTCAATGTATCCCAGAGCTTTATCGCACCTATGATACCTGGAAGTTGACCCAACCCGCTGATCGCGACCATTATAAACCTGATACTACCGGTTTAGATATTGTTAAAGTAAAACTGGAAGCCGGCGATCTGCTCATATTCAATAGCTTACAGCCGCATGGCATCAGGCCC
Organism: Mucilaginibacter sp. BGA-UO-ETr-C110; assembly: GCF_059567985.1. Lineage (NCBI taxonomy): Bacteria > Pseudomonadati > Bacteroidota > Sphingobacteriia > Sphingobacteriales > Sphingobacteriaceae > Mucilaginibacter > Mucilaginibacter sp. BGA-UO-ETr-C110. The sequence continues at coordinate 2,786,075 of NZ_JCAQPB010000002.1, read as the reverse complement.
AATACCAGTGGTAACAAAGTACGCATTGCCCAGTATGTGGCCATGATGCCCGCCCAGGAACATCATGAGGAGCTGCGGCAATGGCGCATTAACAGCTGGCAAAACAGGGAGGCTATGCAAGGCTACGCTTTCCCCGGCGACCCGCTGGAACGGGAGAAGAAAAATCCAGTCGCGGAACTTTCGCCCCTGGGTAAAAAGTTGTTGGGTTTGGATAAATGGTGATGCCATTCTTTTAACACAAAAACTTTTTAAAGCTTTATTTTAACACTTTTTTAACTAAAAATGGGGCAAAAATCACTCAAAAACCATCGAAAATTGCTTCGAAACCATCGATTTTAACACTTTTTAACAAATTTTAACACGGTTTTGATAAGTTTAAAAAGTATTAAATTATTGATTGTCAATGAACTAAATGAAAAATAGCCTATTTTGGAGCCCTTTTATCCTTAACTAAACAGCCCGCTTATCTCCTGAAAAGACAAGCGGGCTGCTATTGATATAAATATACGAAAAATTAAGGAGAATAGCCAACGTCATGCCGAACTTGTTTCGGCATCCCATAAGCAAGGTGTACAACATGTTGGTTAAATGTCCTGAGGGATCCTGAAACAAGTTCAGGATGACTTCTGCATAAATTTAGTAATGATATTTTTCAGTTCCCTCCCCACGGGAGGGGTGCGGTAGGTTGTGTAGTTGCAGGGAGGGGTTTATACGGGCGACATAAACAGGTAAAGTGTATAAACCCCTTCCTGCCCTTCCCGAGGGAAGGAATCGCGCTATCCCCAGTTTTTACGTTACAACTCCTTCATTTTCTCCAAAACCAGATCCACACGTTGTTGTACGGTAGTATCGCCACGTATTTCTAAAATAGGGGAGCTTACCTGGCTCAACCAGTTTTCATGTACCTGCAGGGTACGGCCTTTAGTGGTATTATCGTCATAGCCTGTTGCCCATTTAATAAATGCCTGGTAATTGGCGGCGCGTTCCGGATCGTTAAAAATAGCATCACCATAGCGTTCCAGTTCGCGGTTATGCAGGCGTTGCATCCGGATGTGGTGGGGAATGTACAGAAATACTACCAGGTCAAACATATTCAGCCATACGGCCCCCCAACTTACCATCGATCCGGTGAGTATCCAATTGGGGTTACTGTTAACATCGTGCATCATCATAGCGTTTCGCAGTTCCGGATCACGCCTTACGGTAAAAGGTTGCTCGGTTGCTTCCCAGAAATATTTGTCGCTGTCAAACAGTGGATAGTTCAATTGTTGGGCTAAGGCGGTGCCCAAAGTGGTTGAGCCGGCACAGGATGCGCCCATGATGTGTATTTTCATACCTTATATAATAGTAGTATTACGCTGTTCTGCCGTAATGACTCGCGTTGGTGTTGGTTTTCTTTTTAAAATAGTTGGACAGGTGGCTCACATCGGTAAACCCAAACTCCTCCGCTATCTGGCTGAGGGTGGAGGTTTTATTGCTGATACGGATCTCAATCAATTTAACACGGTACCCGTTGATGTAATCACGATAGCTGATATCAAAATTTCTTTTAAACCAGGCGCTAAAATAGCTGGTAGCGATATTAAAATGCGCGGCTACGTTTTTGATCTGGATGTTTTCGGGTTCGTAAATATGCTGATGGATATAAGATATCAGCTCCTGTTTACCCGGGGGGCAGTTAACCAATTGCGCGTCGATACGCCCCAATGCCTGTGTTATTAAACCAAAGAGCGACAGGATCTGGTAAAAAATATAGGGACAGGTAGCTATATCTGTCGACCCATTGTAAGCTTTAATATTGTCGACGGTGCTCTTTAAAATGGTTTTAAAAGGCTCGTCGAAAGTGAGTTTTATCTCCTTTAATAATTTGTGCCTCATCAGGTCCTGCGGACTGAATACGATACCTACATGCGGGATGGATTGATTTTGCGAACTAAAAAACTCATCGGTAAACTTGATCAGCGTGACACAGGTATACTTTTTATAGTCGAAACAGTGTTCATCTTCAGGACATATTAAAAACAGGTCGCCCGCCTTGTAGGGGATACGGTTCTGATTAAGGATATGTGTGCCTGTACCTTTTTGTACATAGATGATTTCATAGTAGGTGTGGCTATGCCGGGATTGGATGATGCCGGCCCCTTCCACATCGCAAATTACCAGGGGCGCAAATTGCTTTTTCTTCATGTCGTAAATTTACAATTATATCGCCCCTATGTACAACAATTGTACGTGTATATATTTTTTTCTTTGAAATAAAACACGGTATTTCAATTGAATCACTTTATGACACACTTTAACCTAACGGCAACAGCCCTTCCTGATGAATTTGTACAATATTGTCATTTGCATCAATATAACCTGTCGGTTAAAAAAAAGCATATCATAGCACACGTTTTAAAGCTGGCAGATGATGCCGATGTAGATACCCTTTCAAGGCATATCCGCATTAATGGTGTTAAAGTGAGCACCAGCAGTATTTACCTGGTGCTGCAATGGCTTATTGAGCATGGTTTTGTAGTTAAAACAGTGAATGGCCGCAGTGAGGTTTATTACCGGCCGGTAAGTTTGATGGTTAATTGAGAAAAAACTTATATTGTTTATGGCTGTCATGCTGAGCGCCGTCGAAGCATGGTGGGCGGGTCTTTACGCGCTATCCTTCGACGGAGCTCAGGATGACAGACTGTTTTTTATAGCGATTAGATAGGAAGTATGTCATTGCGAGCGAAGCGTGGCAATCTCCTCGCATGTACGATAGATTTGTATCTGATGAGATTGCTTCGTCGTTCCTCCTCGCAATGACATAATGGGCTATTTTTGCTTAGCCTGGCGACTGCTTAGCCCCTTATTCTTCTCATCCCATACCTTAATCGGTCATTTCCCTCTTTTCCTCCTAAAAATATTTTCGCCGTTCACCGATGTAAATCCTCCGTTCGCCGACAAAATAGGGCCGTACATCTATTTGGCCCCAAACTGCTGTAACGTTTTAAAAATGGAGGCGTCATATAGATGTATTTAAAAAATAAAGACAATATAATTAATTGACAATCAAAATATTAATATCATGAAAACAAAATTATTCACCATCGCAACTATGTTAGTTTTAGTAGGTGGTATCGCCAGCACAACTTATGCAACTACCAATAATAATAACACTACCAGCAACACTGCCACTGTAGTAAAAGAAGTAAGCAAGATCAGCAAGATCGAGATCCGTGGTAATGTGGAGCTGTTTGTTTCTGACGGCTCAGCCGACCAGGTAAAAGTTTACAACCGCTATTATGGCGAAAGCGCCCTTGTTCAAAGCGAAAACGGCGTATTGCGTATCACTTCATACAAAGCAGAAAAACTGGTTGTTTGGGTAACTGCTAATGATTTGCGTGCTATCAGCGCTTATGACAACGCCCAGGTAAAATCATTTGGTAAATTATCAGCCCTTGAACTGGAAGTTAACCTGCACAACAACGCTACCGCTACCTTAAATGTAGATGCTTATACTGCCAACGTTAACGTAAATGATCACGCTAAAATTGACCTGAGTGGTAACGCTACTGTTTATACTTTAAACCACAGCAACACTACCAGTGTAAATAACAACAACTTTGCTGCCGAAAGCTTCACCGATAAATTAAACGGTGTACCTCAAAAAGAAATAGCAAACGAGTTTGCCGGTCTTTAATCCAACTTTTGCAAAAGTTCATCATATATTCTGAGAAGCTGCCACAATTTGTGGCAGCTTTTTTTATTTTTTATGTAACTTCAATCCGGTAAATAGCGTCAAAAAAGAAAAAATACCATGAAACTATCCTGAGCTATAGCGTATGGTAGCTTCATTATCTTAAACAAATCTATATTATGAGAAAAACAGGTTTAGTCATTGCCATCATCGCATGTGCATCATTAAGTATCATATCATCATGTAAGCTCGTTTGTGTACATGGCTCGGGAAAAATAATTACCGAGGAACGCAAAGCCACCGATTTTAGCAGGATCGATATATCAGGCGCGTATAAAATTCATTTAAAACAGGATAGTTCCCTCTCCATTTCGGTTACGGGGGATGATAACCTGCTCAAATATGTTTCTACCTCTGTTAATGGCGGTAAACTGATCATCAAAACCACAAAAACTATATGCCTTGATGATAGCCTGGTAGTAAATATTGGTATCCGTAAATTGGAAGAGCTTAAATCATCAGGAGCAGTGGAGGTTTCATCAACAGGTAAAATCACCACCGGCGATCTGAACATTCATTTATCAGGCGCTACCAAAGTTAATCTGGATTTGAACGCGGCCAATGTAAACAGCCATGGCAGTGGTGTAAGCGAACTGAACTTAACCGGGCAGGCGGCAAGCCACCAGGTGGAATTTAGCGGCGTAGGCAAGATCAACGCTTTTGATTTTGTGGTTGGCGAATACACTATTAATTCATCAGGCGCAAGTCATTGCAAGATCAACGTATTAAAAACACTGAATGTTCACTCTTCTGGCGCTTCGGAGATCAGGTATAAAGGTTCTCCTTCTACTGTGAATAACGATAAGTCGGGCGCATCAAGCATCGAAAAAGTTGACTAAATAGGTATTACTATTTTGTAAAAAGCAGGGGCGAAGGTCTCTGCTTTTTTTGTTGGGGGTGGAGCCTCACCTAAACGGCGAAGCCCTCATGTAATAAGCCTCTCCGAAGGAGTGGGAACTAAAAAAAAACGTCATTGCGAGGTACGAAGCAATCTCTATGCTATACAGAGCAAATTGAACAGTTTAAACCCTTAATAGTTACCCTGCCTATGTAGAGATTGCTTCGTACCTCGCAATGACGTGTGTGGTTATCGGAGATGTAGTGATGCCGGGGTGAGTCGAAACAACGTAAATCTACGCGTGATTTTTCGGTGAAAATACGGTGTAGAAGGTTAATCATAAGTTTAAAAAGTTGATTAGTTTTGCCGCGTCCCTATTACCTATTCATGAAAAAGATCTTAAAGTTTGCAGGCTATATTGTAATAGCCATTGTTTTAATTGTTGTAGCTGGTATAAGCTATATTACCCTGGCCTTGCCCAATGTAGGCGATCCGGAAAATATTAAGGTAGAAGCCACCCCGCAGCGTATTGAACGCGGTAAATACCTGGCCAATCATATAACAGCTTGTGTTGATTGCCACTCCAAACGCGAATGGAACATATTGGCCGGGCCGGTAAAAGAAGAAACATTAGGAGCTGGCGGCGAAAAGTTTGATGCCAATGTGGGTTTTCCGGGTTCTGTTTACGTGCCCAATATTACCCCGTACCATTTAAAAAACTGGACCGACGGCGAACTGTTCAGGGCTATTACCACCGGGGTTAAAAAAGATGGCTCGGCTATATTCCCGATCATGCCCTGGGAGTCGTACTCCAAAATGAGCCGGGAAGATGTTTATTCCATTATTGCCTACCTGCGCACGCTTAAGCCGCAAACGACCGACTATCCCGAGCGTAAACTCGATTTTCCATTAAACATACTGGTGCATACCATGCCGGCAAAGGCCACGCTGGGTACGGTGCCCGATCAGCATGATACATTGGCGTACGGCGCTTACCTGGTGCGGATAGGAGCCTGTAAAGATTGCCACAGCCAGGCCAACAAAGGTAAGATCATTGAAGGGCTGGAATTTGCCGGCGGGCATGAATATACATCGCCCAACGGTGGTACCATTCGATCCTCTAATATTACGGCTGATAAAGAAACAGGTATAGGCAACTGGACAAAAGCGCAGTTTTTAAGTCGTTTTACACAATATGCCGATAGCACCCGTCAACAGACCCCTATAAAACCAAATGAGTTTCAAACCATTATGCCCTGGTATAAATACGGTACCATGAAGGTTACCGACCTGGAGGCCATATATGCCTATATCAAAACCATAAAGCCCGTAAAAAACAAAGTAGATAAATTTACCCCGGCAGAATTGCGTGATTAAATTAAAATAAAATTCATACTTTTGCGCCTCGAAATTTGTATAGCCTGAATTGGTTTTACGGCTACGTTTCAAACGATTAAATTAAAAATACCCGGTAAAAAGATGAATATTACACAGGAAAAAGTAGATGCCCTGAATGCAGTTGTTAAGATCAACATTAACCCTGAGGATTACCAGCCACGTGTTGACAAAGCCATAAAAGAAAACGCTAAAAAGGCTAAACTGCCAGGCTTTCGTCCCGGAATGGTGCCTGCGGCACATATCAAAAAAATGTACGGTAAAAGTATTTTGGTTGATGAGATCAACAACTTGTTATCAGACACTTTAAATAAATACATCGACGAGCAAAAACTGGAAGTATTGGGTCAGCCATTACCAAAGGTTGATGACGAGAAAGAATACAACTGGGATTTTAACGATAATTTTGAATTCAACTACGAGCTGGGTTTAGCGCCACAGTTCAATATTGATTTCTCATCAAAAGATAAAGTAACCCAGTACGTGATCAAAGTTGATGACGAAACGCTGGCTTCACGTATCAAAAATATTCGCCGTAGCTATGGCAAAATGACAAATCCTGACGTATCGGCAGATGATGACGTGCTTTACGCGGATTTGGCCCAGCTTTCTCCGGATGGTTCTGTTTTTGAGGGAGGCATAAGCAATACCGCATCGGTTAGATTAGACCAGATCAAAGATGAAAAGATAAAAAAATCATTGATCGGCCTTAAAAAAGGTGATGTAGTAACGCTTGATATTCAGAAAGCTTTTGATAACGAAGCGCCAAAGGTTGCCGGTTTATTAAAAATTGAAGAAGACGAAGCGGCTGAGTTAAAATCGAAATTTCAGTTAACGGTTAAAAATGTAAACCGTTTAGAAGAAAGCGATTTGAACCAGGAGTTCTTTGACAAATTATTTGGTGAAGGTACAGTAACTACCGAAGCGGAATTTACAGCTAAAATTACTGAAGAAATTGAAACCATGATGGTTCAGGATTCAGAGCGTAAATTACAGGACGATATTTACAAAGCGAGTGTGGCCAAGGTTGATTTTAACCTGCCGGATGAGTTTTTGAAACGCTGGTTAAAAGCCACTAACGAAAAACTGACCGACGAGGAATTAGCAGGCGGTTATAACGATTTTGCAACCAACCTGAAATGGACCCTGATCGAAAACAAGATCATTAAGGACAACCAGATCGAGATCAAATATGACGAGGTTTTTGCTTTGGCAAAAGTTCGTTTAGATCAGCAGTTCAGGATGTACAGCCCACAGCCTATTCCTGACGAGCAGTTAGGTCAGTACACTGTACAATATCTTCAAAACAAAGAGAATGCTAACAAGATATTTGAAGAAGTAAAAGCGCTTAAGGTATTTGATCATATCAAAAGCGTGATCACTTTAGATAAAAAAGATATCCTTTATACAGATTTCAGCGAGCTGGTAAAAGAGCAGCAATAAGCTCATTTTTACTTCTGTACAAAACACCAAAAGCAACTCACAAGGTTGCTTTTGGTGTATAAAAGCAAAAAGTCGTCATTGCGAGGTACGAAGCAATCTCTACACAGGCAGATCGGATTTGTATAGCTGCTCTGTACAGTATAGAGATTGCTTCGTGCCTCGCAATGACGTGTAGAAGATGCCTTCACCACCAAAATATTTTACTTAATACATACTATCTGTTTAAAATTATATTCAACTAAAAACTATATTTATCGCAAGTAACACTTGCATTCTAAAAAATAACATAACAAAAACCATGAGTAGTAACATCGATAAGAACGAATTCAGAAATTACGCTGTTAAGCATCACCGTTTAAACAGCCTGCATGTAGATAAATATATTTCTGCTGTTGACAGAAGCAGAATGCCATCCGGTATTTATACCCCAACCGGCATGACCCCGTATATCATCGAGGAACGTCAGTTAAATGTGGCCCAGATGGACGTGTTTTCACGTTTGATGATGGACCGTATTATTTTCCTGGGCGATGCCATTTATGAAAATATTGCAAACATTATCCAGGCTCAATTGCTGTTCCTGCAGTCGGCCGATAGCAAACGCGATATTCAGATCTATATCAATTCACCTGGTGGCTCTGTTTACGCGGGTTTAGGTATCTATGACACCATGCAATTTATATCAAACGATGTAGCCACCATTTGTACAGGTATGGCAGCATCAATGGCAGCGGTATTATTATGTGCCGGTACCGAAGGTAAAAGGGCTATATTGCCACATGCCAGGGTAATGATCCACCAGCCATCAGGCGGTGCTCAAGGTCAGCAATCAGATATCGAGATCTCTTACCATGAGATCACCAAGCTGAAAAAAGAGCTGTACCAGATCATTGCCGATCATAGTGGTGCGCCATTCCAGAAAGTTTGGGACGCTTCGGATCGTGATTACTGGATGATCGCCGAAGAAGCCAAAGAATTTGGTATGGTCGACGAGATTTTAAAAGGTAGCGGTAAAACGAATAAATAAGTCGTTAGTCGACGAGTTTGAAAGGTGTTAAAGTCTGGAAGTGAGGGAGTTTCAAAGAGCTGCTTTTGCATACAGACTTTAACGGCTTTCGGCTTTCATCTCGACTTTCAGACCCAAAACTTTTTTTTCTGCCACTAATTAGTTAATTTTGGATAACAAACGAATCAGATGAATAAGAACAGTAAGGAAATCAGGTGTTCATTTTGCGGTGCAGGTAAACAGGATTCCCTGATGTTAATTGCAGGCCTCGACGCTCACATTTGTGATAAATGCGTTAACCAGGCTAATGAAATATTGGCTGAGGAGTTAAAGGTTCGCAAGGTAAAAGCTTCGCCTTCGGCACCTTCTTTATTAAAACCTGCCGAAATTAAAGGTCACCTTGATCAGTATGTCATCGGTCAGGATGATGCCAAAAAGATACTTTCTGTTGCCGTATATAACCATTACAAACGCTTAAATCAGCGTATTGATAAGGACGAGGTAGAGATCGAAAAATCAAACATCATTATGGTGGGCGAAACCGGTACGGGTAAAACCTTACTGGCAAAAACCATGGCCAAGATATTAAACGTTCCGTTTTGTATCTGTGATGCTACCGTACTCACCGAAGCGGGTTATGTAGGGGAGGATGTGGAAAGCATATTGACCCGTTTGCTGCAATCGGCAGATTATGATGTAACCCTTGCCGAAAAAGGTATTGTTTACATTGATGAGGTTGATAAAATAGCCCGTAAAAGCGATAACGCCTCTATCACCCGCGACGTATCCGGCGAAGGTGTACAGCAGGCTTTATTAAAGATATTGGAAGGTACCATGGTTAACGTACCACCACAGGGAGGCCGCAAGCACCCCGATCAAAAAATGATCACCGTAAATACCAGCAACATATTATTTATATGCGGCGGGGCATTTGACGGTATCGATCGTAAAATAGCTAACCGTCTGCGTACGCAAACGGTTGGCTACAAACTGAAACGTGACGATAGCGAGGTTGACCTGAAAAACCTGTACAAATATATTACCCCGCAGGACCTGAAATCATTTGGGTTGATACCCGAGCTGATAGGCCGCCTGCCGGTACTTACTTATTTGAACCCGCTTGACAGGGATGCCCTGCGCAACATATTAACTGAGCCTAAAAACTCCTTATTGAAACAGTACAAAAAACTGTTTGAATATGAAGGTGTAAAGCTTGATTTTGATAATGAAGTGCTAGAGTTTATAGTTGATAAGGCCATGGAGTTTAAGCTTGGCGCAAGGGGCCTGCGCTCTATCTGCGAAGCGATCATGATAGATGCTATGTTTGAGTTCCCATCTAAAAAAGATGTGAAACGCCTGCAGGTTACTTTAGACTATGCCCACGAGAAGTTTGAAAAATCGGATCTGAAAAAATTAAAAGTAGCGTAACAATTTGATATCAATTAAGTAGCTATCTTTATTATAATAATTACAGACCCTGGTGAAACGCCGGGGTTTGTTGTATACTTTAGTTTGCAGTTATCGGTTGGCAGTTAGCAGTCGATAATTCTTCTCCAAATGTCACTGCTTACTGCAAACTGGCAACTGCAAACTGTAAACTAAAAAAATATGAATGAACAATTGAATGTAAAAAAGGATCCTACCGATGCACAGGTAGTAAAAGAAGTGCACTCAGCCGTAAAATCAGGGTTGAAAACCAAGGATGCTATTGTGGTTAACTGGTTGCCGCGTTATACCGGTCGCCCGTTGGAAGCTTTTGGCGATTATATCATACTGACTAACTTTTCGAAGTATATTCAGCTGTTTTCGCAGTGGAATGATAATGCGCCGATCATGGGGCTGGAAAAACCAATGCAAAGCGTTACCGCCAATGGTATCACTATTATTAATTTTGGTATGGGTAGTTCGGTAGCGGCTACTGTGATGGACTTGCTTACAGCCATACACCCTAAAGCGGTTATATTTTTGGGTAAATGCGGTGGTCTTAAGAAGAAGAATGCTGTAGGCGATCTGATACTGCCGATAGCTGCCATCCGTGGCGAAGGTACATCAAATGATTACTTACCACCAGAAGTACCAGCTTTGCCGTCATTTGCCTTGCAAAAAGCAATATCAACCACCATTCGTGATTTTTCACGCGATTACTGGACTGGTACCTGTTACACCACCAATCGCCGTGTTTGGGAGCATGATAAAGTATTTAAAAAATACCTGAAAGATCTGCGCGCCATGGCTGTTGATATGGAAACCGCTACCATTTTTACCACCGGTTTCGCTAATAAGATCCCTACAGGGGCATTGTTGTTAGTATCAGATCAGCCGATGATTCCGGAAGGTGTAAAAACCGCTGAAAGCGACTCGACCGTAACGGAGCAATTTGTAGAAACACACCTGCGTATCGGTATCGAATCATTAAAACAGTTAATTAATAATGGCTTAACGGTTAAGCATTTGAAGTTTTAATTAATCATTAAAGTTGTCATGCTGAACGAAGTGAAGCATCTATTCAACAATAGATATGTTGAAGAATAGATTCTTCGCTATGCTCAGAATGACAAACTATGGGTGTGACCCTATCACCACCTTTTTCATCCCTTCGCGGCCATAAAATACCGGGAAATACATCATCTCGGCTTTGGCCGGGTTAAGGTTATACCTGCCGTCGAACCTCGGCATGAGGTTAATGGTGTAAGTATATTTGCCCTGTTTCAGTTTGCGGCAAAATATACTCACCTTCTCTTTAAAATACTCCCGGTGAACCTCGTTGTTATCCCATGACTGCTCTTTGCTGTTGTAGGAGCAGCCGGCAGGTATAGGTATCTCGATCATCACAAAATCTGCATCGCCTTTGACTGTTATTTCGGCTTTTAATTCAATGGCTTCGCCGCCTTTTAATTTGCCGGTTTTTTCGCCATTTTTCTCAAACCAGGTATCTACCGTAAAATCCTTATTTACCTTTTCGGGTTTAGGATTCCAGAATTGCTGGTAGCCGGTAATATAAACAGGTAATGTACCGGTTTTGCTTATGCTGATGTCATTATCTGCAATGGTAGCGGTGTACGGGAACTGGCTGATGGTTTCGGTCTTGGAGCCCTTGAGCGTTAAGGTAGCCGGTTTCAACGGTTTGCCTTCCACCAACAGATCGGGCAATATGGTTTCCAGTATCAGGGCAGCTTCATAGGTGTTGCGCCAGTCGCCATGCCCACGCTGTTCTAAAAAGTAACCTCTTATCTTGTTCAGCAGGTCAGGATGTTTACCATCGTTCTTAATGATCTTATAAGCCAGGATACTGAGTTGGGTGGAGTTGTCAAAGAATCTATAACTATTCTCGCCCCAGTAAGTGTTACCAAAAAGGGTGTGGCGTTGTGTGGAGAGTAAACTATCCGGCTTCACCGGAACACCGGCTTCCTGTTTCAACAGCATCAGTCTGAATTTATCGTAAGTGGATACGCTGATATCGGTTTTGAGTTTGATGGAAGCGTTCTCTTTGGCTATTACATCGAAATACTTTTTATAGTCCACTTTGGCGCTCAGTTGATGCAACAATTGCAGACAAACCAGCTTATCCTGCCCGCGGTAGCTTTCCAGTTGATAAACCAGGTAATCGGTCAATTTTTGTTTATCCAGTTGTATGGTGTAACCTTCTTTTTGCGCGTCTATCAAAGCTTCAACAGCATGCAGACTTATCCAAAGCTCTTCGTCGGTATCTTTCCACCAGCCCCAGGTGCCGGTGCTTTTGCGGTTTTCCTGTAGCTTTTTGATCACCTCGGTAATGTTTTTGCCATATTTAAATTCCTCGCCCAGGAACTTTTTGATGCGCCTTTCAGAGAGCAGGCCTTTTAGTTTGGATGCCAGCTGCTCGTTACATAAATATTTATAATCGCGCAGCTTTTGGGTTTCTTCCATCAGGGCGGGCAATACCGAGTTCTCGGCGTGGAAGGTGATGGGGCCTAATGCTGGGTCGAATTTTAAGCGGGCGGTAGTATCGCCGTTCAATACTTCGAATAATCCTTTGGTTTCTTTTACACCTTGTTTGATGACTGGTATCTTGCGGCGTTCGCCATCAAAATAGCCATTGTCGCGTTTAATGGTATATTCAAAACTCAGGCTGTCAATCGCGTCGGCAATAATATTCAGGGTATCTATTTTGGAGTTTTTTACGCTGATGTTTTCTTGTTTCAATAGTTTGCCGTTATAACTAAAACTGCGGTTAACATCCGCGCTTTGCGAATTATAGTTTAGTACTTTGCCAATAACGCTCAGCTCATCGCCAGCCACTGCAAATTGCGGCGAAGTAAAATTCGCGCTCAAGGGTTTAAACGATTTTACCTGTGCCTCTTTAAAACCGGTTAGCTGCCCATTGATGCCGATAATAAACGTACGCCAGCTGGTAATATCATCGGGGTAGGTGGTGGTGAAGCTGGCCTTGCCCTGTGCGTCGGTAGTAAGTTTGGGTTGCCAGTAGGCATAATCCGAAAAGTTTTTGCGCAGGGTAGCCTCGCTGCCTGGTTGTGTGGCTTCCGAAGCCTGCGCTTCACCTGGTTTCTTTTTGGTGTTGATGATCACCACTCCATTAGCGGCCCTTGAGCCATACAGGGCTGTAGCGGCGGCATCTTTTAATACGCTGATCTCACCAATGCTGGCCGGATCTATTCCGTTCATGTTTGTCACTATTTCGCCATCTATCACATACAATGGTGCTTTGCCCGGTACCGATGACAGGCCGCGGATACTAATAGTATCATATGCCCCTCCTGGTCGGCCGGATATGGATACACCGGCAACCTGGCCATTCAATACTGTTGAAATGGAGCCGGTTATTTCCCTATTCTTTTGTGAACCATAACCCACCACCACAACTTCCTGCAAAGCTTTATTTGATTCCTTTAGCGCTATTTTTTGATAGCTGCCAGGTTCTATCGTGATCTCCTTGGTTTCATAGCCAATAAAGCTGATGATCAGTTTACCGTGCGAGGGGACGTTGAGTTTAAACCGGCCGTAAATATCTGTTACAGTTCCATTACTGGTGCCCTTTACTTTCACCGTTACGCCAGGCATTGGCTTCTTGTCGCTATTGTCAGTAACAACGCCGCCCATCTGGCCGGTAAAATCGCTCATGTCCAGGTATTTTTCATTAAAGGCTTCCTTGATCTTTAAGGCATCGTTTTCAATATCCTTGTCTTTATAATCGTATTGGCTATTGCGGTTGTTGATGATATTGCTGATGCGGATGCTTACCGAATCTTTTGGATGAGTAGGTAAGATGTGCAACTTATAAAAATTAGTACCATAAGGTTTAATGCTGATATTTTCTTTTAGGTCATATACATCGCCCTTTAACAGGAACAACAAACGATAATTCCCCGCTTCGATGCCATACAGGTCGGTGGTGTTGCCGGGGTATATCCTGATAAATTCCAGATCATCATACTTGTACATGATCACATTTTTGATCAATAGTTTTTTCCCTTTTGGCTGATTGATATCCATAACCAGGTGACCAGTACGCGTACTTTTATTATCGTCGTTACGGAATAGCCTTTGTGTATTGGCGCGCAGATCCAGGTATTGCTGCCACAGGCTATCTGTCTGGGCTTTGGTGAGTACCAATTGCGTATAATCATCCGTCCCATTGGTGACAGACAGCTTTTTGTTAAAGGGGTATTTATAAGGAATACTTTTTTGTTTGATCAAACCGGGCTCAAACAGGAAGCTATACCCGGGTTCGGCCATAAAATAGCGCGGTTTTTCGCCCCGAACGGATAGCTGCGCGTAATTATTGGTCAGCGGGCCGGTCAGTATATCATTATGATAGCCCGGGTTTGGGTTAAGCAGCATGATCTTGTCCTGCTGCTCCAGGGTAGCCATCCGCGATTCAAAATTGTTCACCATCGTAACCATATACTTATTGAGCAGATCGGCCTCGTAAGCAGTTAGGGTATCGGTAACTTTAATAGTTTTGGCATTATCGGCATTGATGCTCAGGATGAGTTTTCTGGATTTTTTAACCAGTATACTATCCACACTAATAACCTGTTTGCTTGTCCTGAACTGGAACGAGTGCAGCCCCGGGCTTACCTGGAAACTGTAACGCTGTAATTGTTGTGCCTGATCAAAATATACCGGCCGGTTATCAATGTACAAGATATGCACAGGGACTACATCTCCATCTTTTACAATGAATGGTGCTACCTGTGCCAGCGTATCATTGGTAGGCTCTTCAACCCGGTAGGTTTTTGCTGGGTGGGTAAACTGGTAATAGGTAATGCTATCCAGGCCCATTTCATGGCTCCATCGTTTCCAGTTCAGTTTCAGAGAGCCATCGCCGTCAACGCCTTTATTATTAAAAGGATTTTTGTATTTGCGGTTGGGATAAAGCTTGCCCAGATAAGGCACATAAGGCACCTGGTAATTGGGAAATTTGCTGGTCATGGCCCAGGCGGTAAGGTCGGTATTAGGCACAGGCTTACCAGCCACGTCGGTAACCACAATATCTGTTTTTACCTGTTGACCGGGGTAAACTGATACGGGCTGCTTTACATTAATGGTTAATAACTTATCCTGATACGGGATAACACTTTGATCGGTACGGCTTTGCCCAGCCCAGATATAATGGATGAGGAAGGTAACGTTGTTTTGCCCCTGATAAGCACGTTTGTAAAACAGCTGAACGGACTCCCCGGCATCGATGAGCTTGTTGCCCGCAAAAACGCTATACCAAAAGTGTAGGTTACGGGTATTGGCAACCTTAACAAATAGGGAATCGGCAGTACGGTAACCCGATAAAGAAACCTCACTTTGCTGTTGTTTTAATTCCAGTTCGGTACTGGTACTATCCGTGATGATGCTGTAGCTTGTTGCATTGGGGTTGATGGTGATCTTGGAGGGCAGGATAACCTCTTGTTTGGAAATGGTATCGTCCTTGGCATCCAGGGCGGCTATCAGAGCTTTGCCTTTAGTATCCTTGCCGAGTTCCTGGTACGTGCTGATGAGGGTATCGGCACTTAAGCTGGCTGCTATATTGAAACGTTTATACCTGAAACTTACTGATTCATCTGCCGATTGGCTTTCATTGTTGCTGTTTAAAAATTCCGCATCTATGCGGTAATCAATATTAGCTTTGGGGAAAATAGAATCGGGGATGAGTATTTTGGTTTCGCCAACCGGGTCAAGGGCTTGCTGGTGCTTCCACAAGGTGTCGGGCACAAATACATGATAGGTATTAAATTCTTTAGCGTTGCTGGTAACTAACGTGATAGTGACCCGTCCATCCGGCGAGGGTAGGTTATTTTCGTCAACCGCCTTTAAATACAAGGCAAGCGGATTGCCCGGCCAATGTTCTTTTTTATCGGTACGGGCGCTAAAAGTGAGCGACTTTAATTCGTATTCCTCATATCTGAAATTACCCGTAAGGTAAGTTATGTGTTTGGTGTCCTCTTTATCCCCATCTTTTTGCTTGGGCAAGTATTTATCCGGGTCTTCTAGGCTGATGGTGTAGTTATTATCCAGACTGAGGTCAAGACTGTCGCTCAGTACAAAACTGTACTCAAAGCCACCGGCACGATAGCTGTTCACTTTGCCGATGATCTTACCATCGTCATTGTAATCTTCTTTCAGTCGCACCAATAAGTGTGAGGTATTGATGGGTTTTTTTGAGTCCTTATTTAAAATGTAAGCTTTAAACTTTACGGTATCATTGGGCTTGTACATCGCTTTGTTAAATACCATAAAGCCCTGGTACTTGTTGCCCGGCCATTGATTGATAGTGCGTTTTCTAAATATGTTTTTAACCGACAGCCAAAGCCTTTTGAACCAGCTTTGATGATTATACCGGTTATTATAGCGATAAGGTTTTTCCTGTTTTATTTTGTAGTAATTGGTAACGCCGGCAAACTCGGCTTTTAATATCGTATCTTTTTTAGCAGCGTTTAGCCAGTACAGGCCGCTTTGGGTATTAAAAGGAATGGTTTTTTGATCAAACTGAACCGTAGCGTTATTGATTACAGTACCCTGCTTATCGGTGAGTATAAAGCGCAGATCGTAATTATTCCTGAACAACTGTAGAAAAGCCGACCGGTTTTCGATCAGCTCATACACGAGTTTATTTTTTGACGCATGTACCCTCAGGTAGTTACCGGCTGGTAATTTATTCTCCCAGTATTTATCCGTTTTAAAAGAATCAAGGGGATTGCGCAGTATATTTTCATCAGGATCCTTACCCGGGTATTTATAAAAATTCAGCACATCAGTCGGCGATAATTTATAGATATAGGTATAATAACTGCTCTGCCGGCTTGGGCTCAGCAGCTTTTGTGAAAACGCTGGACTTTCGCAAATGCCTACCAGTATTAAAATAAATATGGCTAATTTTAATGATAAGGAAAGGTTGTTGTAGGTTGTAGATACCATAGGTTTAAATATAAGCTTTTGGGTAATACTTAAAGGATGCAGGTTGGTGAACTATTCCATAAAAAAAATATATAATTTGTGGTAAAAAGAATCAGGAAACAAGAGTCAAGAATTAAGAGTAACAAATCTTAGTTTTACCCTTGTCGTTTTTTACCTGGAAACAAAGGTCTTATATCTTGATTCTTGGCTCTTGTTTCTTTTTTTAAGAAATATCATTTAAGAAAGCTAATTTTGGGGAGTTATCCGGCTAAATATACCGGGTTAGTAGATATTTAAATTATGTGGTATAACAATATATTAGAAACCATTGGTCACACGCCGCTGGTTAAGTTAAACAAGGTAACAAAAGACATCCCGGCAACGGTTTTGGCTAAGATAGAAACCACCAATCCGGGTAACTCTATCAAAGATCGCATGGCTCTTAAAATGATAGAGGATGCCGAAAAAAGCGGTAAACTGAAACCAGGCGGTACTATTATTGAAGGTACATCTGGCAATACCGGGATGGGTTTGGCTATAGCAGCGGTAATAAAAGGCTATAAATGTATTTTTACCAGTACCGATAAACAATCAAAAGAAAAGTTTGACGCCCTGCGCGCTTTTGGCGCCGAAGTAATTGTTTGCCCCACCAACGTAGAACCCGAAGATCCGCGTTCATATTACTCTGTATCTTCTCGTTTAGAGCGCGAAGTGCCTAATTCATGGAAACCAAATCAGTATGACAACCTGAGTAATTCCCAGGCGCATTATGAGCAAACCGGTCCGGAGATATGGGAGCAAACCGAGGGCAAGATCACGCACCTGGTAGTAGGGGTAGGTACGGGCGGTACCATATCGGGCACGGCGCGTTACCTGAAAGAAAAGAACCCAAACATCCAGGTGTTGGGGATTGATACTTATGGCTCTGTATTTAAGAAGTATAAAGAAACCGGTATTATGGATAAGAATGAGATCTATCCATACATTACCGAAGGTATTGGTGAAGACTTTTTACCGCAGAACGTCGACTTTAGCCTGATTGATCATTTTGAAAAGGTAACCGACAAAGACGCCGCCCTCATGACCCGCGAAATTGCCCGTAAGGAAGGCATCTTTGCCGGTAACTCTACCGGATCGGCTGTGGCAGGTGCTATACAAATGAAAGACAAATTTAAAGAAGGCGATGTAGTGGTGATCATCTTCCCGGATCATGGTACACGTTACCTGGGCAAAATGTATAATGACGATTGGCTTCGCGACCGCGGATTTTTAAAGGATGGCAAACTAACCGCTGCTGATATCATCAGCAAAAAAGATGTACAGGAAATTATCACTATCGACTGCGAAAAAAGTGTGCTGGAGGCTATCAATACCATCAAATCACTCAATATATCACAGATCCCGGTTACACAAAAAGGTATGGTGATCGGCAAGATCACCGAAAGTGATATTCTGAATTCATTGCTCGAAAACCCGTCCATCAAATCTCAGCCGATCAAAAATATCACTACAACGCCGTTCCCTTTTGTTGATCTGAATACTTCTATCGACAGGATCTCAGCTATGATCAATAAGGACAACATCGCCGTGCTGGTTGAAGACGGCCAGGGTAAAATTGAGATCATTACCCAATACGATATCATCAACGCGATATCGGCTTAAGAGATAAAAGACAAAAAGATAAAAGGTGTTGTGCTTATGCATGGCACCTTTTGTTTTTTTGTGATTTATTTATCTATATATTTAGGCACAAACTAACCGATGCACAAAATAAAATTTCTTTTCATGGCTGTTATGATAACGGTCACTACATCAGTATTTTCGCAAAATAATAGAACTGTATTTCTTAAGTGGAAGTTAGATCCTAACGAAGTAATTACTTATAAAACCATCATGGTTGGCGTGGATACGGCTGATAAAAAGTTTGACATGAGCGGGCTTACAAAAGCTATGGGGGCGGGCGACGCTGTGAATTGGGATGACGCGCAGAAAATGCTTAAAAAGATTAACGCAACCTTACAACCCGGTAGTATAGTTACCACACTCGCCGAAAAACGTAAAGGAATCATTGATATTGAGCTAATAACTAAAAATGATGATAAGCAGGATACCGCAAATTCTACTTTAAGCGAAGTAGAAAAAATGTTCAAACAAATGTCGGCAGGGGTACAGTTGCGTGGCGCAATACATGAAGATGGAACTATAGAAAGCTTTTACCTCAAAGGTGAGCAAAAGAATATTATAGCGTTGTTATTTGAATTGCCAGGGAAAAGTATTAAACAGGGCGATTCATGGCCACTGAGTGTTAACCTGCTTACAGCCGACCAAAATTTTAAATGTGACAGTTCATATAGAAAAAACATGGTAACAGCCGTGAAAGTAGAAACTATAAACGGGGAACAAATTTTTACCCTGAAATACGATATTGACGAATATATTAAAGGTGATTTTACCATTCCGTCACCAATGGGAGCACAGACACCTGTAAAAACCGTGATGAGTATGAGTTACCAGGGCATAGCTAAGTTTTCTGTTGATAAAGGCAGATGGGTAGCTTATGACGGTTTACTTTCTTACAATTCATCGGGAGTTATGACTGCAAGTACAAAGGAGAAATATTCATTGATTGCAGAGAAATAAGAATTTCTACTCCAACCTTTTCCTCGCCAGTTCCTTGGTATACCGTTCCTGTAGGGGGGCTTTAATATCGATTATCAGGTAGATGCTGGTGCCTTTTTCGCGGGCCAGGTAGTGATCAATTTGGCCCAGTTTTTCGTAGGAGCCTATCATCTTACCGGCTACAAACTGGCGGATGTTCTCGCCGCCGTTATCATCCACATAAATCAGGTATTTGCACTTAAGGCTATCTGGTGCCCAAAGCGTAAAGCTGCTGTTGAGGGATATTGCCCCTGGGAACTTGAATTGTTTACTGTACTGGTTCAGGGCGCCCGCTTCGCCATAATTATCGGCATAAATGAGGGTTTGCTTTTGTTGCTCCGGAGTTAGTTTATGATAAGCTTCACCTACTTTTTGGGCCAGCTCATCCCAGCCATACATATCGGCATAATCCTGGGTTAAGGGGTGTTGCTTTTGATCTTCCCAGGTGATGAGAAAATCTGTGGCAGGTATATTTTTATGGGCAAACCTGAAAAATGCCAGCGTGTTATCTATCGAAAATAGAGGTAACAACATGGGCAGCAAGATCATATTGGGCAACACAAATACCGCTATGGTAAAGGTGCGAAGCACATAGCCTTTGGTTTTTAGCCATCGTTCAAACCCAAAACCACCAGCCGCGAACAACATAGGGTAGGCGCCAAACAGGTAATAGTTTTTGCCATCCATCTCCAGTAAAAAAATAAATATAAGCACGTAGGCGATGGCTAAAAACTGAAAGTTGCGTAGCCTGAAAGAAAATATGAGAAACAGCAAACCGGTGAACCATACAAAAAGAGCCACACCATGTACCAATAACTGTTGTTCAATAAATTCGGCAGGTTTAATATAGCTTAATTGCTCCTGGCGCAAGGCTTTCATATGATGGATGAGTGGCCAGTGATGTTGAATTTGCCAGATAAGATTAGGCAGGCAAACTAAAAAGGCCACTAAAACCGCACCCAATATGTGCTTGTTGAATAATAGTTTACGCTGTTTGCTGATAAGGATACCAATGATCATGGCAAACGTGAAAAAGGCCATGGTATATTTTGTGAGCATACCCAGGCCTACCGCCAGGCCCAACCAGTACAGGTATTTAACATCGGTAGTGTTGAGGTATTTGATCAATAGCCAAACAGTTAATACCCACCAGAACTGATCGAACACTACAGGTTGAAAAAGATAGCCGCTTGCCACAAATGCCGGCGAAAATATAAGCGCCAGGCAAGTTAGGGTAATGGCAAACTTGCGCCCGCCAAATTCAACCGTAATCAAACCGGTAAACCAAACAATGAGTCCGCTGCAAATGGTCGGGAAAATACGTGCGGCAAAAATTGAATGTCCAAAAAGTATGTTGGAAACTTTGGCTACGATGGCAATAAACGGGGGGACTTCCTTATAACCCCAATCCAGATGATCAGCCAAAACCAGGTGCAGTAATTCGTCGCGGTGAAAGCCAAAATGGCTTATAGCGAATAAATTAAGAACAACTTTTATAAATACAAAAATCAGTATGAAGTATGCATAAGTTGACCTTCGGTTTTTATATGGCATTGTTCTGGTAGGTTTTATAATGGCTCAAAGCAGGGGCAAAGCCAAAAGCTAAAGTAACATAACAATCCTTAAAAAACAAAAAGATGAAATGTAACGATTTAGGGGAGGGAAGCTAAAGGCAAAAAGCCTAAAGCCGAAAGCTATTTATCCTGCTTTTGGCCTTAAGCTTTCCGCTTTGAGCTTTTTTAAATCCTGGTTATATCAGCGCCAAGAGCTTTCAGGCGATCATCGATATGTTGATAGCCGCGTTCAATTTGCTCGATGTTGTAAATAGTTGATTGGCCTTGCGCCGATAATGCGGCTATCAGCAAGGCTACACCGGCACGGATATCGGGCGAGGTCATGGAGATACCGCGCAACTGTACCTGTTTGTCTAAACCGATAACGGTGGCACGGTGCGGATCGCAAAGGATGATCTGCGCGCCCATGTCCAACAGCTTATCCACAAAGAACAAACGACTCTCGAACATTTTTTGGTGAATCAGCACCGATCCTTTAGCTTGTATAGCTACTACCAATACAATACTGATCAGATCGGGTGTAAAGCCAGGCCATGGAGCGTCGGCAACAGTCATGATAGATCCATCGATAAAAGTTTCTATTTCGTAATGATCCTGGGCCGGGATGTAGATATCGTCGCCACGCAGCTCCAGTTTAATACCCAGGCGTTTAAATACGTCGGGAATCATACCCAATTCCGGGTATTTTACATCTTTAATAGTGATCTCGGAACCAGTCATGGCGGCAAGGCCGATGAATGAACCTATCTCGATCATATCGGGTAACAAACGGTGATCTGTACCGCCAAGATAGTCAACACCCTCAATGGTAAGCAGGTTGGAACCTATGCCGCTTATTTTGGCGCCCATGCGGTTCAGCATTTTGCAAAGCTGTTGCAGGTAGGGCTCACAGGCCGCATTATAAATGGTAGTAACACCTTTGGCCAAAACAGCAGCCATTACAATATTGGCAGTACCGGTTACTGAAGCCTCATCCAGCAGAATATAAGTTCCTTTCAGGTTTGAAGCGTCAACATTAAAAAAGCCATCGGCAGGGTTGTAGTTAAATTGCGCGCCCAGTTTCTCGAAACCCAGGAAGTGGGTATCTAAACGCCTACGGCCAATTTTATCACCACCTGGTTTGGGGATGGATGCTTTGCCAAAACGGGCCAGCAGCGGACCTACGATCATGATCGATCCGCGAAGGCCACCGCCTTTTGATTTAAAAGTTTCTGACTGGAAAAAATCCTGATCAATATCCTTAGCTATAAAGGTATAGGTATCGGCAGAGGTTTTCTCCACAATAACGCCCATATCGCCCAGTAGCTCTATCAGTTTATTTACATCCTTTATATCGGGTATATTACTGATGGTAACTTTCTGATCGGTTAATAATACCGCCGAAATTACTTGTAAAGCCTCATTTTTTGCTCCCTGCGGAGTAATCTCGCCCTTTAGCGGTTTCCCGCCGTTTATCACAAATGCGTTAGTCATAGGAGTTTATAATTGATTGATCATGATTCATTTTTATACACACTTCATTTAGTAAAACAAGTGTGGTATTGCAGGGCAAAGATTATAAAATTAATGGACATTCTTAAGCCTTCACCAGTTCAATAGTTCAATTGTTTATTGGGCTTTTTGTTTTGAAATAGGTTATGTTTTATAACGGGTTTCTTTATCCTCAGATCATTAATCCCGAGAAAAGGTGTAGCGTTTGTGATTGAAGCAACGTTATATTGTATATTAGGGTGTTATTTGAATAAATGGCGCTTGCTTTTATAAACCCACTAAACCAAACACTAATCATGAAGTTATTTTACAGCGGTATGTGCATTGTGGCGTTTTTAGCCGTAACGGCATGCCATAAAGATAAAAAGGTGGAAATAATAGATAAGCAGCTAACCATGGCCGATGCAGGCAGTACGGTGTCAGTTACAAAGGGTGAAACCATCTCCTTAACCCTAAGTAATCCCGGCGATGGCGGTTATACGCTGAATGATCCCCAATATAAAAACACGGTATTAACACTGGTAAGTCATACACAACAAGGCGGCGATGTAAATAAGATAGGGGATTTTGGTAGCGATACCTGGAAATTTACCGCGAGTGAAAATGGCACTACAACACTTGAAATTACAGCCAACCGTGGTGTAGACAAAATATCACTATTTGCTAATCAGATCACAGTAAAATAAATCAATAAACAACAAAGGGCGGTACATGTATGCACCGCCCTTTGTTGTTTTGTATAGAAACTGTTAATATTTCTTAGCGCCGCCGTTATTACGGTTGCGGTTGTTTTGGTTGTTATTGTTGCTGCGGTTGTTTTGATTATTGTTCTGATTGCTGCGCCCGCGGTTGTTTTGATTATTGTTCTGATTGCTGCGCCCGCGGTTGTTTTGGTTGTTATTGCTGTTGTTTTGGTTAGGACGAAATTCAACACGGTTAAGGTTGATGTTTTCTTCCAGTTTCAGCGTGCCGCCTGATAATGCGTAAAGATCGGCCAGGATACTCTCATCGGCAACCGAATCCTTGTTCCACTGCACATAAGCCATTTTCATAAAATTGGCTATGGCCTGTACCATGTGGCGTTTACGATCGGCATCATCAATACTTTTGGCTTTTTCGATCATCAGCTCAATGGTTTTGCCATAGTGCTTGTATTTAATGCGCTGGTGCGGATATCTTAAAGGCTGCGGTTTAATATGGATAGCCTCTGGTGATGGTTTTGGATATGGTGAGTCTACATCAATCTGGTAATCAGATATAATGTGCAGGTGATCCCAAAGCTTATGTTTAAAATCGGCCACATCGCGCAGGTGCGGGTTTAAAAAACCCATCAGGTCAATCACTACTTGCGCGTAGCGGTTACGTTCTTCTTTAGTAGGCAACGCAACAATGTATTTTACCATGTTTTGTACGTTGCGGCCATATTCCGACAGGATAAGTTTGTTCCTGGTTGAATTATAGTCAAATTCAGGCGTGTTTTGTTGAGCCATGTTTATGCTGTTGTAATGTTATTATTAAGAAGGTTTTAAATTTAGCCAGACAAATGCCCGTGAATTTGGGATATGAGGCTAAAATTGAATTGTTACTAATATTGTAGTAACGCAAATATAACGTAATAGTATCAATGTGCAAATTATTGAGCTAAAATGTTACTTTAGGAGTAAAGATTACAAATATTTAGGCAGTTGTATCTGTGCTGGTGTCAACGGACTTTGGTACTTTGAAAAGTAACACCACAGCCCAGGTTTGTAATATAATTTGAGCAATATTAAGTATCCCAACAATCGTGTTTTCTGATAATGCCAAAATTAGTGCAGGTAAAGTTACAACTATAGAAAAAGCCAGTAACAGGTATTTTACCCATGTATAACCTTTTCTAACTAAATAAGCTAAAGATCCTATTATTATAAATGTGGAAACCATAGCTCCTATAGTTCTTGCAATTGTAAAAGATGTACTTTTTAAAAATAAAATTATACAAGCTATTACAATGGTTGAAAGGACTATGTTAGAGCTTTTAATATAATTGGGATGTACGTTTGACATTGCAATAAATAGTTGATAGGTTTAATTTTTATAATAATAAAATCAAATTTACTATTTCTAATACTCCTTACATCGTGAAAAACAAAATAATCATTACCCATATTGATATATACCGTTTCAGCATCCCCATGGAGCCTTTTACCATTGCAACGGGAACTATGGATCATGCTCAGAACGTTTTTATCCGGGTACATACCGATGCCGGTTTTTATGGTGTGGGAGAATGCTCGGCTTTCCCCATGATTGTGGGCGAAACGCAGGATACCTGTCTGGTAATGGCCCGTGAATTCGCCAAGCTTTGGAAAGGTCATGATGCCCTGGATATACCTGCCCGCATGCAGCAGCTGCACAATTTCACAGCCGGCAATACCACCATTAAAAGCGCCTTTGATATCGCCCTGTTTGATATTGCCGCCAAAAACGCCGGTGTGCCCTTATATCAATTGTTGGGAGGCGAACGCCGCGAAATAGAATCAGACATCACCATAGGTATTGCCGGACCGCACATGATGGCGCTTAAGGCACTTGATTTTAAAGCGACTGGTGCTACTATCCTGAAGGTGAAGCTGGGCAAGAATGCCGTGGAAGATGTGGAACGCATCCGTCAGATCCGGGAAGCTGTGGGCGGCGAAATTAAGATACGTATTGATGCTAACCAGGGCTGGAGTTTTGACGATGCCGTTTTTGCCCTGCAGGCCATGGGGCAATACGATATTGAGTTTTGTGAACAACCTATGCGTACCTGGTACGATGACCGTTTACCACAGCTGATGCAGTTATCGCCCGTTAAGATCATGGCCGATGAAAGCGTATACAACCATCATGATGCCCGTAAACAGATCAACAGTGGCTCCTGCCATTATATCAATATCAAAATGTCAAAATCGGGCGGGATACTGGAAGCTAAACAGATCCATGATGAAGCCGCCTCCAAAGGGATTGCTTGTATGATGGGTGGGATGCTCGAGAGCCGCATTGGCCTGAGCGCTAAACTGCATTTTGTATATGCCTGTCCTAATATCCGGTTTTATGATATGGATACCTGTATGCTGGGGCATCTGGAAGATCCCTGCATTGGTGGTGTCATTTACGAAGGTTATCAGTTAAACATCGGGGATGAACCCGGGATAGGCGCTGATGCGAACGAAGCATCTTTGGCCCATTGTGAGCATTTTAAGATTTAGGCAATGGGGGCCGCGGTGTTTGCCGGGGCCCCATCGTATGGTTTATAATAGCGGCTTGCGCTTAAATCTGTTGGCGCTTTTTGCCGTCGTGTTCTTTTCGGCTTTAGTGTTTTTAACCTCCCTTACTTCCTTTACAGTTTCGCCTTTTGATTTTTCCTTGATTTCCATAATAGTATGTTTTATATATATGAATAATACTTTCTATCAGGTGCTTTTGTTTCAAGTAAATATAACGAAAACTGTCATATTATTGTATTTATTTAATGTGAATAAAATGTTGTCATATCTACGTCAAAGTTGTGCCGGTTTCCAGGGCCTTAGTGTATTTTTTCAGGTCAAATTTGTATAAAAAAGGTGCCCGGTGCGGCCCAATATTTCGTTTCTCATTCAGTTTTTTAATTAGTCCTAAAAACACCAGCTTTTTGGGGAAATTCCGGATATCCAATTTTTTGCCTAACAGGGTTTCGTAAACCGCGTGTATCTCGGTCAAAGTGAACTTGGCCGGCAGCAGTTTCTCGGCTATAGGGTAATAGTACAGCTGCACGCGCAGGGTGTGGAGTGCATCTTTAACCATCTGGTCGTGATCATATAACAGGGGTGGAATCTCGTCGATATTGAACCAGTCACAAGAGTCGGACATTAGACCTGCCTTCGGTGTAACCAGTGAAAAATCGGTAAGAGCGTAGTACCCCACAGAAATGGTTTGATCTATGAGCCAGCTATCTTTAAAATAAGGTATGCCCAGCTTCTCCGAAAATTTTTCAAAATCTAACTCATTCCACTTAATGCGGTCCGGATCGCCAAAGGTTTTATATTGCTGCAGATACAGGTCTGTCAGGCTAGTTCGCTCAGCTACAATGCGGTTGGCGGCCTCATTCAGTGTTTCGGTTCGTTTAATGTATCCGCCTGGAAGGCAATAACCTCCTAATGATTTGAAACCCGATAATAATATTTTTAACTGGTGATCATGATAGCCAAATATGGCGGCATCAATAGATATGTGTGGTATATAATGTTTATACCCGTTGATAATAAAATCTTGTAGTTCGTTTGTGGTTTCCATATAAGTTAGGGTACATCAAATATATCTCAAATTAAACTAATAAATTTCTATTTGGTAAAATTTGCAAAATAGAAATTAAGCCATAACTTTATTGTGTAAAATTTACCAAATAGAAACCTCCTTTTACCATTAACCAGTTATGACATTAAACAGAAGAGATTTTATTACCCGTGCCGCAATGGGTGCGGCCGGGATTGGTATAGCTGCCAGCATTCCGGATTTTTTGTATGCAAAAACAGAACATAAAGCTGATGGACTGTTTTTTAAGCTTGCCTTATCGCAGTTTTCGCTGGCGAGCCAGTTCTGGAGTAAAAAGCTCGATCCGCTTGATTTTCCGATGAAGACAAAAACAGTCTTCGGTATTGAAGGATTGGATTACTGCTCCATGTTTTTTGCCGACAAAGCAAAGGATACCACGTTTTTGAATGAATTGAAAAAACGATCGGCAGATAATGGATGCTACAACCTGCGTATTATGGTTGATGGGGAAGGAGTGTTAGGTCATCTCGACACTGCCGAACGCACAAAAGCTATCGAAAATCATTATAAATGGATAGATGCCGCTGCTTTATTGGGTTGCCCCATGATCAGAGTGAACGTAGAAGGAGAGGGAGCTCCCGAAGAAGTGGCCAAAGCTGCTGCTGACAGTCTGGCTAAACTCATAGCATATGGAAGTAAAAGCAAAATAGATGTTATTGTTGAGAATCACGTAGGGATCTCCTGCAATGGCGCCTGGCTGGCCAGGGTAATGAAAAACGTCAATAATAAACATTGCGGCACCCTGGCCGATTTTGGTAATTTCTGTATCAATCGTACTAAACCCGAAGCGCAAACCATGGATGCCTACATGAAAACCAAATGCCTGGAAGAGTACGACCGGTACAAAGGTATTACCGAGCTGATACCCTATGCCAAAGGGGTTCACGCCAAAAGCCACACGTTTGATGCTGCAGGTAATGATACCGAGACCGATCATTATAAAATGTTCGGTATTATTAAAAAGTCGGGTTTTAATGGTTGGGTGAGTATTGAATATGAGGGCGGTTTGTTTAAAATGTATGCCCCTCAAAGCAATTACCTGGATGATGACGCTGGTGTACTCGCTACAAAAAAATTAGTTGAAAAAGCCGGTAAAGCCGCTTAACCCATCCTGATATGAAAGATATTCAGATCAAAAAGTCGGCCGAGGTATATGATATAGTGATCATTGGCTCGGGCGCAGGTGGTGGTATGGCCGGTTATGTGCTGGCACATGCCGGAATAAAAGTGCTGATGCTGGAAGCAGGACCTTTTTTTGACCCGGCTAAAGATTCGCTGCAATTGAAATGGCCTTATGAGTCGCCTCGTCGTGGTGGTAATGCTACACGGCCCATGGGCGATTTTGATGCGGCATACGGCGGCTGGGACATCGATGGCGAACCCTATACGCAAAAAGGCGATACTGATTTTAAATGGTTCCGGGCCAAAATGCTGGGCGGGCGTACTAATCATTGGGCGCGTATATCTTTAAGGATGGGCCCTAAAGATTTTAAATGTTACAGCAGCTTTGGTGCGGGCGACGATTGGCCCATCACCTATGATGACATTAAACCCTACTATGATAAGGTGGACAGGCTCATCGGTGTGTATGGCTCTATGGAAGGTATGGAGAATGATCCGGACGGCATCTTTTTACCGGCACCCAAACCACGGCTTAACGAGCTGTTTGTGAAAAAGGCAGCTACCGGGCTGGGTATTAAAGTAATAGCCGGCAGAGGTTCTGTACTTACCGCGCCACTGCCCGGTAATAAGGACAGGGGTTCCTGCTTTTTTTGCGGGCAATGCAACCGCAGCTGTAAAATATATGCCGACTTTTCGGCTTCCTCCTGCCTGGTGATCCCGGCCATCAAAACAGGCAATCTCACTGTGATTACCAATGCGGTGGTGCGCGAGATACTTACCGGATTCGACGGCCTTGCTAACGGTGTATCTTATATCAATAAGAATGATATGCAGGAGTACTCGGTAAAGGCAAAAACAGTGATCCTGGCGGCTGGTACCTGTGAGTCGGCGCGTATATTGCTCAACTCTAAATCTCCGCAACATCCCAATGGTTTGGCCAATAGTAGTAATGTAGTAGGGAAATACCTGCATGACTCTACCCAAACCGGCGGCGCTGCAATTATGCCTCAACTGCTCAATCGCAAACGATTTAATGAGGATGGTGTTGGCAGTTTACACTTATACGCACCCTGGTGGGGCGATCATAAAAAGCTCGATTTTGCCCGGGGGTATCACCTGGAGATCTTTGGCGGGATGATGATGCCATCGTACGGGGGATATTTGGGTTTTGAGGGTACGCTGGTGCCTTATATTAATGGGTATTTGCCCGGGGCAGATGGTAAGATGAAACCGGGCGGTGGCTTTGGCAAATCGTTGAAAGAAGATTACCGTCGTTTTTACGGTACAATGGCCGGAGTAGGCTGTCACGGCACCGATATCGCCAAGGAAGATAATTACTGTGAGATAGATAACAGTGTGGTTGATAAATACGGTATCCCGGTATTACGGTTTAACTATAAATGGGGCGACGAAGAAATAAAACAGGCCCGGCACATGCAGCAAACCACCCAGGAAATTATTAAAGCCATGGGCGGTATTCCGCTGGGGCAACCGGCGGGCCCCGATAAAAAGTATGGGTTGGATAAGCCGGGAAAAGGTATCCATGAGGTGGGCACCGTACGCATGGGCGATAAGGTAGGCAAGTCGGCATTGAATAAATGGTGTCAGGCGCATGATTGTAAAAACCTTTTTGTGGTGGATGGCGCAGCGTTTACCCAACAATCTGAAAAGAACCCCACCTGGACTATCCTCGCGCTCTCGATGCGCACAGCCGAATATATTTTAGATCAGAAACGAAAACTAAACGTGTAAGCCATGAACAGAAGAGAGAGTTTAAAAGCCATAGGTTTATCGGTATCAACAGTAGTGCTGCTGGATGCCTGTAAAACGAATACTGATGTTAAAACGGAAGACAGTAAAACGGCGGCCGAACCTGGTCGCCAGACTTATGAAACCGAACGGGAAAAACACCTGCTGACTAAAAAATATTTTACCGATCATGAACTGGCCACTATAACGGTACTGGCCGATATCATTATTCCGAGGGATGAGCATAGCGGCAGCGCCTCGGATGCTAAAGTGGCCGATTTTATAGAGTTTATTGTTAAGGACGAACCCGAACATGCCCTGCCTATGCGCGGCGGTCTGCGCTGGCTGGATGTAAAATGTTTGAATGTATATGGCAGCGAGTTTAAAAGCTGTACAGCACAGCAGCAGGAGGCTATGTGCAGCCAGATTGCTTACCCTGCACTGGCCAAGCCCGATATGTTGCCAGGCGTTACCTTTTTTAATAAAATGCGTGAACTGACGGCCATCGGTTTTTTCACCAGTAAAATTGGCATAGCCGATCTGGGTTACAAAGGAAATTCACCTGGAAAATGGGAGGGAGTACCTGCCGATGTATTAAAGCAGTATGGGTTGGAGGGCGTGTAGTCTTTATAAGATAAGAGCCCGTCATACCGAACTTGTTTCGGTATCTCACAGGGTGGTCTGTCTGCATGATGTATACGCAGCTTATGGGATGCCGAAACAAGTTTGGCATGACTTCCTTTTATGAAGAAAGCCCGGCAGTTTTTAAACTGCCGGGCTTTCTTGTAATCCTTGTTCTTTAATCCAAGAATCTTTTATCCCAAATGGCTTAGCTCCGCAAAATATTTGTGGAACAATGGAATAGTTTCAATGCCTTTATAGTAATTGAAAATATCATACTTTTCATTAGGAGAGTGTAATGCGTCGCTATCGAGACCAAAACCCATCAGTACGGTTTTAAGACCAAGTTCGGCTTCAAACAGTGCCACAATAGGGATACTGCCACCACCACGCGTAGGTATCGGATCTTTACCAAATGACTCGGCTATGGCTTTCTGGGCCGCACGATAGGCCACGCTATCGGTTGGTGTTACAGCTGGTTCGCCGCCATGATGTGGGGTCACCTTTACTTTAACGCTTGCCGGGGCTATGCTTAAAAAGTGTTTGGTGAAAAGCTCGGTGATCTTTTCGCTGGTTTGGTTTGGTACCAGGCGCATAGATATTTTGGCACTTGCTTTTGAAGGTAATACCGTTTTGGCACCTTCGCCAATGTAACCACCCCAAATACCGTTTACTTCTAAAGTGGGACGGGTGCCGGTACGCTCAAAAGTAGTATAATCTTTTTCGCCCCAAAGCTCTTGTACATCCAGGTCTTTTTTATATTCATCCTCATTATAAGGTGCGTTATTCAGCGCAGTACGTTCTGCAGGAGTAAGATCAACTACATCATTATAAAAACCGGGAATAGCGATGTGATTGTTTTCGTCATGTAGAGATGCGATCATTTTGGCCAGTATAGTCGCCGGGTTAGCTACCGCGCCACCATAAACACCAGAGTGCAGATCACGGTTAGGGCCGGTTACTTCAACTTCCAGGTAAGATAAGCCACGCAGGCCAGTCTCCAATGAAGGATGTTCCATGCTGATCATCGAGGTGTCTGATATCAATACCACATCGGCTTTCAGTCGTTCCTTGTTGGCCTTTACAAAAATAGCCAGGTTTGATGAGCCAACTTCTTCTTCGCCCTCTATCATGAATTTGATGTTACAAGGCAGCGTGTTGGTTTGCATCATCAGTTCAAAGGCTTTTACATGCATGTAAAACTGGCCCTTATCGTCACAGGCACCGCGGGCATATATTTTACCATCGCGTACAGTTGGTTCAAATGGTGGGGTTTTCCAAAGCTCCAGCGGATCTGGCGGCTGCACATCATAATGCCCGTATACCAATACGGTAGGTTTTGAAGGATCGATTATTTTTTCGCCGTAAACAATGGGGTAGCCAGCTGTCTGGCAAACCTCCACTTTATCGGCGCCCGCGTCGCGTAGCTTTTGTGCCACATAATCGGCGGTTTTTAAAACGTCGGGTTTGTATTTAGGATCGGCGCTAACCGAAGGGAAACGTAAAAGCTCAAACAATTCGTCAAGTAAACGTTGTTTGTTTTCGTCTACATACTGTTTTATATGCTGCATAGTTATCAATTTGCAGCAAATATATTGATGTTTATTGACTTAAAACAGCAACAGTTCATGCGGTTTAATGGCATGAACTGTTGCGTATATATGGAAGGTGATTTATCTGTATAAATAATTATGCGGTAAAGTCAGCAGAACCTAAATCTCTTTTCGGACCAGACACAGCAGCGAAGTCAGCAGAGCCTAAATCTCTTTTCGGACCAGATGCAAAAGCAAAGTCAGCAGAACCTAAATCTCTTTTAGGACCAGACACAGCGGCGAAATCAGCAGAACCTAAATCTCTTTTAGGACCAGATACGGCAGCAAAGTCAGCAGAACCTAAATCTCTTTTAGGGCCAGACACAGCAGCGAAATCAGCAGAGCCTAAGTCTCTTTTAGGGCCAGACACAGCGGCGAAATCAGCAGAGCCTAAATCTCTTTTCGGACCAGACACAGCGGCGAAATCAGCAGAACCTAAATCTCTTTTAGGACCAGATACAGCAGCAAAGTCAGCGGAGCCTAAATCTCTTTTAGGACCAGACACAGCAGCAAAGTCAGCGGAGCCTAAATCTCTTTTCGGACCAGACACAGCAGCGAAATCAGCAGAACCTAAGTCTCTTTTAGGGCCAGACACAGCAGCAAAGTCAGCAGAACCTAAATCTCTTTTTGGGCCAGATACAGCAGCGAAGTCAGCCGAGCCTAAGTCTCTTTTAGGACCAGATACAACAGCGAAGTCAGCCGAGCCTAAGTCTCTTTTAGGACCAGATACAACAGCGAAGTCAGCCGAGCCTAAGTCTCTTTTAGGACCAGACACAGCGGCAAAGTCAGCAGAACCTAAATCTCTTTTCGGGCCGGATACAGCGGCGAAGTCAGCAGAACCTAAGTCTCTTTTAGGACCAGATACAGCGGCAGTTTTGCCTCCATCAGGAGTTGAAAGGTTTGAGCTGTAAACTGAAGAGGTTAGGAAAGCGCTTAATGCCAAAGCTGTTATGATTGTTGACTTTTTCATAATGTTTTTTTTAAATTTTGTTTGTGGGGGATGAATATTTTTGTTTTTGTTAAATTATTTCTAAGTTGTATTTGTATGCAGGTTTAATCAACATTGTTTAAATCCTGTTGAAGGCTAAATGTTCATTTGGTCGATGCGGCACTGTGTTTTCTTTTTGAGACAACAATACGCTGGTACTCATGTCTGTAAATATTATTGCAGGTAGTTTTTTCATTTGGCCAAATGATTTAATCGTGTTTGTAGTCATGATTAAATAAAGATCAATCGGCGCTGCCCAAGTCTCTTTTAAAGCCATTGGTAAATGAGTGTGTACCAATGAGCTCGGTGCGTACATTTACTTTTTGGCAGGATGAAACAATGCCGGTAAAAAGAATAGCTAGTGTAATGATGATCAGTTTTTTCATGACTTATATATCTAATGCTGTACAGATTCAGTTAATATTTAGTGTAAAATTTAAAAGTTTAGTCGGCGCTGCCTAAATCTCTTTTAAACCCGGTAGCTGTTTTGTTAAAAGTTGCCACTGGTAATTCTGCTGTCTTTTTCGATGATGACGATAAAACTCCTGTGCTTACTATAAGCAATGCCAATAGGATGGTTCTTTTCATGCTGGTTAATATTTATATTGATATTATATTTAATTAACTATTGTTAAATAATACTGTAACTAATATTTAATAATACGTGTGTTTAACTTGTCTGCAACCGGTTTATCATATGTTTAAACGGTTGTTATATTGTTTTAAATTTTAATTTGATAATCAATGTTATACGAAGTAATTATTTTAACCTTATGCATAATAATTCATATCATTTTCTTGAAAAAAAACAGTAGTTTTAGAGGCGTTAGTTGTATGCTTAGTAAAACTTTTATTGTTTTTTTTATTTATTTTAATTAATCAGATAGTATAATAGTTTAAAATATAGCCTCTTAAGTATTTTTATGCTTCAAATTGAAGTGTGAAGTGCTATTTTTATGCTATGTAAATATTATAATATAGTAAATTATACTTATGCAATGTGTTGTATATCAATTAATTAACACCGCAAATATAAATATGTTTTTTGTTTTTTAAGTAAAAAAAATAAAAAAGTTTTCAACAACGTTTTTATCCTAGTTATTGGATATATTACATCATAATTCATAACTTTCACGCTAAATGACCGTAAAAGTGCTTTAATGAAAAAAAACTGTACATTTTTATTATTTTTTTTTGTAACACTTACTGTATATGCAAGGGATATTAATGAAGTGGTGGCTAAGGATACAAACGAGGTAGTAAATTTAAATAGTCAGGCTTATGCAAATAGATTAACCGATCCAAAACAAACAGTTGAGGATGCAACTAAAGCTTTAACGCTGGCTACTAAACTCAGTTATTTAGACGGTATTGCAGAATCTTATCGTGTTATAGGTATTGGAAAGTATTACCTCGACCAGCCCGAAAAAGCTATTGATAATTACCTTAACGCGCTGGCTTATTTTTCCAGGAGCAGTAATCTTAGGGGTGAAGCTAAAGTTTATAACAATATAGGGGTGTTATTTCGCGATCATGACTATGATCGTTCCCTGGTTTATTTAAACAAGTCTCTTGCTATTGCCCAAAAAATTGGTGATAATAAATTGATAGCCGCTTCATATCTGAACATTGGAAACACCTACAATCGTAAAAATAACCTGCATCAGGCCCTTGGTTATTATGATAAAAGCTATCAACTGTTCAGTAAATTACAAGATTCTGTAAATCTGATACAGTGTCTGCTAAACAGAGGGGTGATATACTATAAGTTAAAGGATTATGACAAAGCTCTTGGTCTGTTGCTGGAAGCTAACAGAGGAGCCAAGGCAAGAGATCTGAACGAATCCGTAGCCAGTATTAACCTTACACTGGCTTCGTTGTATATGGCACAGCGTAAGTTTGATGATGCCGAAAAAATGGTACGCGAGGGTACAGCCTACACCCAGTTGGTTAAAGATCCCAAACTGGAATATGATTATAAGTACACCACTTATGAGCTGGAGCTTAACCGAAAGAATTTTGAGAGCGCTTTATCATCGCTAAGAGAAATATATAAACTGGACAGTGCAACGTATAAAACGAATGTATCTGTACAGATGAACCTGATTGAGGCCAAACGCAAGCAGGAAGAGCAGGCAAAAGAAAATGAACTTATTGCCAACAGACAAGCTTATGAACGTTCCCGTTTCTGGGCTGTGAGCACTGTAGCCGGTTTGTTACTGGTTGTAATTGGCTTATTAGTTGGTAATGTGAAACGGAAGGCAAAAACCAATGCGCAGCTTACTATGCTTAACGGGGAGGTTTTAAGACAAAAGGATAATCTTGACCGGATAAACCATCACCTGGAGGAGATCATCGATGAAAGAACAAAAGACCTGCAGATCAAAAACAAAAAGCTTTCTGAACATTCCTCTTATCTTTCGCACCAGATCAGGGGGCCGATCGCTACCTTGCGTGGTTTAATAAACCTGGAAAAGGAAGGGCTGGTTGATCAGGAAGAATGTATCGCTATGATGGACAAATGCGTTTCGGAAATTGACGAAAAAATAATTGAAATGAGCGATATGCTGCACGGTCCTTCGCATAATAGCAACCCCTGAAACAGTTCTGCTTTTTTATAATGATCAGCCTAGATTAAAAGCGCTTGGCCATGTAGAGTGTATTTGCGCCTCAATAAGTCCCAGGTAAATACAGTATCTGGATATCATTTGCAGGATAAGCAATTGGCGATGTTTATCATAGCCCTCGGTTTCAAAGGCCAACGTTTCATCACCAGCGGTAACAAAAAATCTAACTTCACCCTTCCTGGGTTTAAATCTTGATTGTAAAAGATCAAATACCTTAACTTTAAGTTTGCTTTTGGGGTCATGAATGGTCCCATCTTTCAAAGCCTGGTTTTTTGAAATAGATATAAGATAATTTGACATAAACATTTTTTATGATAAAAAATGTTTATGCCACAATTTTTACTCCAATTTTAAATTATATGGGATATAAAATGAAATTGTGTCAATTTATTTGCCTTTTTCTTGAAAAGTTTACTAAAATTAAATATTGTTAACCAATATTTAATTGAATTGGACTAAATTAATCGATAATTTATATCAAGGTATGTAGCATAAAAGGTGTAACTGTAAGGTTTACAGAACACATTATTAAATTATAGGACTAAAATGCTTTTGTTTCGCAATTCTTCATAAAGTAAAATCACTTTGCGCTGCAGGCTCGCGATCTCCGATTCCCTATCTACCAATTTTTTCTGGGCAATGCTCAGGTTTGATGGCGTAAGATCTACTTCACCTTCTTCAACGCTTAATATTTGCGCAACTGTTATTTCAAATATATTGGCAATTTGTTCCAATCTCGACAGGTTAATATCAGTAACACCGGTTTCGATCTTTGAAAAGGCCGGAATAGAAATACCTAACCGGTTTGCTACATCCTCCTGGCTCCATCCGCGTTGGTGACGTAAAGTTCTGATGTTTTTTCCAACGGATTTGTTCGTTTTCTTTTTGGTGCTGTCGTTCATATCAATGTTTCCTCATAATTAACTAAGGGAACATATCCAAATGGTATGCCATCATTCATTCCCGTTAAAACTATCGGGAATGCCTTACCGTTTAACGGGATGTCAAAAAAAGTGGGGAATTATTTACACAAAAACAAAGCTTAACCTTCAGTTGATATTATTAACGATATAAAGTTTGGCAAATTTAAGAAGTAATTGTTTCTGGCCTATTTCTTTAAAAAATATGGTTGCTTTAATGTCGGGTTTATTGCCTTCCAGGCTCAATACTTTTCCAAAACCGAAACGTTCATGCTCCACTTCCATACCTACCTGCAGGTTTGAAGTATCAGACGGTTTAAAATTGGGCGATGGCACGTGCGCCTTAGCCAATATGGATGTTGTTTTAACCGGGGCGGATGTTGCCGGTTTGGGCTTGGAGAATGCATCAGCTTGTTTGCCGCCGCTCCAGGCTTTACGATCATCGTCAAAGAACGCGTTACCACCACTGCTTGCCGGTTTGGCGCTGTAGTCAAGCTCCAGGTATTTGGCATCTATCTCATCCAGGAAACGGCTCGGCTCACAGCTAATGAGCGTACCGAACTTAAACCTCGATGTGGCATAACTGATGGTAAGCTTGGTTTCAGCACGGGTAACAGCTACATAAAACAGGCGGCGCTCCTCTTCCAGGTCACTCCGTGAATTGAGCGACATTTGTGAAGGGAACAGATTTTCTTCCAAACCCACCACATATACCTGCGGAAACTCCAATCCTTTGCTGGAGTGGATGGTCATTAATGACACCGTATCAGCATCTTTATTCTTGTCCTTATCGTCATTAGTGAGCAGGGCTACATCCTGCATAAAAACGTCGAGCCCCTTTTCCTCAATGTCTTCCCGTTCCGAAAATTCCTTGATACCATTCATCAACTCCTGTATGTTCTCGTACCGGTTAAGTCCCTCAACCGATTTATCCTCATACAGATCTTTCAATAAGCCGGAATGCTGTGCGATATACAAAGCCGATTCATAAGCCGATTTTGATTTGGCCAGCACCTGGAAACTCTGGATCATGGTAGCAAAGGTGCCTACCGCGCCCGATATTTTTCCTTCCAGGTATTTGCCCGGCTCCACAATCACTTCCCATGGAGTGATGCCATGCTGATCGGCACTTACAATGATCTTATCAACCGAGGTATCGCCAATGCCCCTTTTAGGGTAGTTGATCACCCGTTTCAGAGCTTCCTCGTCGTTAGGATTAAAGGTAAGCCGGAAATAAGCTATCAGATCCTTGATCTCCTTGCGTTGATAAAAGGACAGTCCGCCATATATTTTATAGGGGATACCGAGCTTGCGCAAGGCTTCCTCCATTGATCGTGATTGCGCGTTGGTACGGTACAGGATGGCAAAATCATGCCATTTACGACCTTTCAGACTGCGGTCCTGCATAATGGTTTCGGCCACCATTTTACCTTCCTCGTTATCGCTGAAGGCACGCATTACTTTTATTTTGTCGCCGCTTTCCTTTTCTGAAAAAACGTTCTTTTTAAGCTGATCCTTATTATTGCTGATGATGCTGTTGGCAACATTTACAATGTTTTGGGTAGAGCGGTAATTTTGCTCCAGTTTAAATACTTTCAGATCAGGGTAATCCTTTTCAAAATTGAGGATGTTTTGAATATTGGCGCCACGGAAGGCATAGATACTTTGCGCATCATCACCCACCACACACAGGTTTTCATTTACGGCAGCCAGTTTTTTTACAATCAGGTATTGCGAAAAGTTAGTATCCTGATACTCATCCACCATGAGGTATTTAAACTTATGCTGATACTTGTTGAGCGTATCGGGGTGAAGCTTTAGCAACTCATTGGTTTTGTACAGCAAATCGTCAAAATCCATAGCGCCGGCCCTGAAACAGCGGGTGGCATAGGTTTGGTAAATAAGCCCCAACTGACCGCGGCCGCTCGAAAAATCGTCGGCCTGGATCTGTTCGTTCTTTTGATATTCCTGCCACGAAATAAGGTTGTTTTTAGAAGCTGATATGCGGTTGAGCACAAAGTTTACATTGTACAGCTTATCATCCAGGTTCATTTCCTTTAAAATAGCCCGTAGTACGCTTTTGCTGTCGTCGGTATCGTAAATGGTAAAATTGCTCGGGTAGCCAATTTTATCGGCCTCCACGCGCAGTATCTTGGCAAATACCGAGTGGAAAGTACCCATCCAGATATTTTTGGCTTCGGGACCCACCACATGGGTAATACGCTCGCGCATTTCGCGGGCGGCTTTGTTGGTAAATGTTAATACCAGTATGTTAAAGGAGTCGACACCTTTGCGTACCAGGTGTGCCACTCTGTATGTAATAACCCGTGTTTTGCCAGATCCGGCGCCGGCAATAATCATTACCGGTCCTTCGGTTTGTTCAACCGCTGCCCTTTGTTCGGGGTTTAAACCCTGTAGATAATCCAAAATCTTTTCCTCTTTTCTTGAATCAGCGAAATTAAGGTTTTGAGCCGAAAGGGGAAAGTAAGATTGACACCAGATGGGATAAAAATATCAACAATAGTAAAGGCGCGAAAAATGAGTGTCCAAAACTTTCGCCCTGATTCCAGTCCACATTTTTTATCAGCAAAAAACCAAACTTATAAAATTCAAACAGCCTCCTGTACCCGGGTGACTTTTTAAACCTTTATTTTAACACTTTTTCAGCCAAAATGAGGGTGAAATTGCTCAAAAATTGATCAGAAACTCAATCAAAACCATCGATTTTAACACTTTTTAACAAATTTTTGATGGGTTTTGAAAGCTTTAAAAAGTATTAATTTATTGGTATTCAAATAACTAGATACAAAACGGTCGGTTTTTCGGACGTTTTTGTCCTTTAACCAAACAGCCCTGCTTACAATTTTCAAAGTAAGCAGGGCTGGCCCTTGGTATACTTAAAGATACGAAAATTGTGCGGAACCTGCAAGGCCTTCAGGTTTAATATCGAACATCGAACGTTGAATAACGAAGTAAAAGATTCGATGTTCGATATTCAAAATTCATTATTCGATATTATTTCTTTTCTTCCTTAAATTTACCAAGCCATGGAAGCAAAGCCCTATCTGCAGCAAATATCGCTTAAGCGCGAGTCGGTGCCGTCATTTGATGCGTACCCTTTTCATATACCCGCGGTAAAGAATTTGTCGTCGATGGCTTTTCACCGGGATGTTACTTTTATTATAGGCGAAAATGGCTCGGGTAAATCAACGTTGATAGAAGCCATAGCCCTGCACCTGGGCTTTGGTATTGAAGGCGGCAGTAAAAATGTACAGACGAAAACGCATCAGAATGCTTCGGGTTTGTTTGATTACTTAAGCAGTGCCAAAAGTTATCGCAAACCTTCTGATTATTTCTTTCTGCGGGCCGAGAGTTACTATAATGT
The DNA here is from genome assembly GCF_059567985.1 of Mucilaginibacter sp. BGA-UO-ETr-C110. Taxonomy (NCBI): domain Bacteria; kingdom Pseudomonadati; phylum Bacteroidota; class Sphingobacteriia; order Sphingobacteriales; family Sphingobacteriaceae; genus Mucilaginibacter; species Mucilaginibacter sp. BGA-UO-ETr-C110. The sequence continues at coordinate 2,746,210 of NZ_JCAQPB010000002.1, read as the reverse complement.
GGCCACATACCTGGAAGAACTTGACAAAGAAGGAAATACAAGTTATGTGCAAAGTAATTATGGGGTCAAATCCCTCCATGAGTGCTCGCACGGCGAATCGTTCATGGCCACGCTAACCCACCGGCTTTCGGGCAATGGCCTTTACATTTTTGATGAGCCCGAAGCGGCTTTATCGCCGGCAAGGCAATTGGCTGCCCTCTCGGCCATTCATGAGCTCGTACAAGCCAATTCGCAGTTTATTATAGCTACCCATTCGCCTATTTTACTCGCTTATCCCAATGCAGTTATTTATCAGTTGGATGGGAAAGGGATGCATAAAGTAAAGTATGAAGAAACCGAGCACTTCCAGATCACCCAATACTTTTTGAACAATCACGAAGCAATGACCCGGACGTTGATGGGCGATCCCCTGAATCTTTCGTAAAAAGGAATTTCAATGAAATGGCGCTGTCCGAAGTCAGAGACTTTGGACAGGGGGGAATATAGGGTGTCATGCTGAGCCTGTTGAAGCATAGTGGGTAGGCCTCTGCGCGCGGATCTTCGACAAGCTCAGACTGACAGGCTGTTTTTTCTATATGGCTGAGGAATTAATTGAATATGTCATTGCGAGCGTAGCGCGGCAATCTCTTCGCGTTCTCATTGATAAGAATAGTGAGGAGATTGCTTCGTCGTTCCTCCTCGCAATGACATAGTTGTTAGTAGCTCTACTATTCACCTGTTTTTAAATAACAATAATTATTTATTGTAAAACAATAAAATATATTTGTTTTGCAATAAAGTATGTTTATTATTGTATCACTAAACCGTAGATGAAATCATGAAGATTAAAATCAATACCAACCTGGTGGTTAACTTATTTATAATAGGTGTAATTGTTTTTTACATCATTATAATAGGTGGCAGCTTTTTCTTTACCAGCGGTAATACCATTATTCATGGCAAAACGATGCCTGGTGATAGCTATAGCTGGAATAATCATTTGCCCGACATTGATCCTTCTGTTTCTACCGAACTACCTTATGCTCAATATCTGGCCCTGAAAAAGAAGATCGAAATCACACGCCTGTTAAAAAACGGCGAGTTTTTTAATGTGGGTGGCGCTCAAATGGGCGGATTGATGGGCATGAGTGGCGGAATGCTTTGCGATACCTGTACCGTAGATCTCAATAAAGGGAATATACCGGGTATAAAACAATACTACATTGAACTTCCCGGCTGGAAGGTAAAGCATGCCACCTTTGACTATTATAATTTAGATTCTGTTGTATTTCATGTGGAGCATAAACAATCCTATATTCGGAAAGCTATTGTTGACAAAATAGTACCCCAAAAAGATGGATCGAAAAATTACCAGATCCACATGGCAGATATTCCGGTGAAATTCAGATATAATACCTTGCAGAACCATATCATGATACCCGTAAGTGAGCAGATAAGAAATACAGTAAATATTGTTCTGTTGGGTGTTGTGATATTAGTTGTTGTTTACATATTTTACCTGGTAGCGGCATTTTTGAAATTCATTGTTGATGTATCCAAAGGCTTTTCCTTTACCAGTGAAAACGTTTTCCGTTTAAAGCTTATTTCCCTGAGTTTATTGGGGTTCCCGATAGTGTCGTTTTTACTCAACCTATTGATGTATCCAGTATTCAGTAGTTATTTTACAGATGATGTTGTATTGAATAGCAGGGCATGGAGTAACGACTGGAAAATTATAGTTGTTGGAATTATATTTTTACTGCTGTATAAAGCTTTTCGTCAAGGGAAGAAATTAAAAGACGAACAGGATCTAACCGTTTAACGATGCCCATAGTTGTAAATCTGGATGTTATGATGGCCAAACGAAAAATGTCGTTAACCGAGCTGAGCGAAAAAATGGGTATTACCATGGCCAATCTGTCTATCCTGAAAACTGGAAAAGCCAAAGCCATACGATTAGAAACGCTGGATGCCATATGCCGGATCCTGAACTGCCAGCCAGGCGATATATTGGAGTATGTGGAGTAGGGTATTTTAAATACAGGGTGTCATGGTGAGCTCGTCGAACCATGGTGGGGAGGCCTCTGCGCTCGAGTCTTCGACAAGCTCAGACTAACAGGCTTTTTTCTATATAGCTTAGGTATTAATTAAATATGTCATTGCGAGCGATAGCGTGGCAATCTCCTCGCGTTCTCACGGATAAGAACAGTGAGGAGATTGCTTCGTCGTTCCTCCTCGCAATGACATGATTAGTTGGTTGGGGTGAGGCTTTATCCCACCAATCCCGGTATCTCTACCATTTCGTCAACATCTTCCTGGTAGTTTACACCGGGAACGTCAAAACCAAACAGGTTCAGGAAATCGGTTCTATAACCTTTCAGGTCGCCCAGGTCGGGTAGGGTTTCAGTGGTCGCTTCCAGCCATAATTGGGCTATTTGGGCTTGTACCTCAGGGTTCATTTCCCAATCATCCACACGGATCCTGCCCACAGCATCGGTAGGGATAACACCACCGGTGAACAGACGCTGCTCAAATAGGCGTTGTATCTGTTCAATACAACCTTCCTGCGTGCCTTCGGCTTTCATGATCTTATACAGCAGCGAAATGTACAACGGAATAACCGGTATAGCCGAACTTGCCTGGGTTACCAGCGCTTTGTTGACCGATACCAATGCTTTACCATTGATATCTTTCAATTGCTCGCTGATCTGTTTCGCAGTGGCCTCTAAATGGTCTTTAGCGCGGCCGATAGTTCCTTTACGGTAAACCTTTTCGGTAACTGCCGGACCAATGTAGGAGTAAGCAACAGTGGTAGCGCCATCAGCCAATACACCGGCAGCTTTCAGGTCGTTGATCCAGAATTGCCAGTCTTCGCCACCCATTACGGCCACGGTATTGGCTATTTCTTCGTCAGTAGCGGAGTTGATGGAAATTTCGGATACCACACCGGTATGAAAATCAACGGTTTTATTTGTAAAAGATTCTCCAATAGGCTTTAATACAGAGTTATGGGTTATACCGGTTTTTGGATTAGTACGACGGGGTGAAGCCAGGCTGTAGATCACCAGGTCAACCTGTCCGAGGTCCGCTTTGATCAGGTCGATAGTTTTTTGTTTGATCTCGTCAGAAAAAGCGTCACCATTGATGCTTTTGGCATATAAACCGGCTGCATGGGCCTGTTTTTCAAAAGCGGCGGTATTATACCAACCCGCAGATGCCGGTTTACCCGGAGCCGGTGGTTTTTCAAAATAAACGCCCACGGTGGCTGCACCAGATCCAAATGCGCTGGTGATTCTGGAAGAAAGACCGAAACCGGTTGATGCGCCAATAATGAGCGCTTTTTTGGTACCCGCAGGGTTGTTTTTTGATTTAACGTAATTGATTTGGTTTATTACGTTTTGCTCGCAGCCTTTTGGATGTGTAGTTAAACAAATAAAGCCGCGAATTCTGGGTTCAATGATCATAATGTAAAATTGATTTTAACAATATCGGGGGCATATATAAGCAAACTTTTCTAAAAATGGTTTAAAATTTTTAAGGAAGGAGGGAAAGGGGCTTAGAAGTGGTACGGTGATAACACCGACCACAGGCTGAATTTTTAAGGAAGGGGAGAAGTGGGTGGTTGAGAGAAGTATTTAGAAAAAATAAAAAGGCTGTCATTTCGAACGAGGTACGAGGAGAAATCTTTTTCGCCATGCAAGGGACTTTGTATGCAGCAGAAGATTTCTCCCTACGGTCGAAATGACAACCTTTTTATTTTACCTGTAAGGAACACACCCCTGCAGTCGCTCGGCTCCAGCCGAGTGACCGTTATTACCCGGCCTCCGGCCGCTGTATGGGACAAGGTCCTATTTAATTCGTAGGCCAGAGGCCTGAAAATAGTCGTCACTCGGCTGGAGCCGAGCGACTGCGAAATGGAGACACACCTACTGCCCAATCATATTCCCAGATACCTTAACATCGACACAATCTTTCAGCTCCAAACCTTTTTTAATATCAAAAGCCTTTTCTGCCTTGATGGTGTTGTTGTTAAAAATGATCCCCGAAGTGCTTTTAGCAGAAAGTACGTGCAAGCCTTGCAAGTTGAACTGGTTATTTGTAATAGTTATGTTTTGATGCACAGGGCCGTCTGATTGTTTGTTTTCAGGGCAGATGATGATAGCCGGCTCGCCGCATTGTATAAATTGATTATGCCGGATAGTTACGTTTTTAACCATGCCCGATTCATACCAGCTGGCGGCATCGTTGGCAATGGATATACCGCTCATGTGCGGATGCAGAAAAACGGTGTTTTCGATCACTGTTTTACGGCGCGAGGTGACCAGTATCCCCCGTGTAGGTATGCGGGCTACGGTATCGTGGTGGATCCAAATTTGGGGCGTCCAGGTTGTGTTTTCAATGACATCTGTTGGGTCGATATGCGCGGGAACAGGGGTTTTAAGCGTGAGCAGGAAATCTTTAGCATTGATCTTTTGCACTTGCACTACCACATTACTGTTATATTCCCGCAGGCTTTCGGCATGGATAAAGGCTATACTATCGCCTGGGGTAAAAGCATCAAAACCATAGGTTTGGTTATGCATAAAACGCACGAGTACCTGTTGTGGCTTTGTGGTGCTGATCACCCGTAAATAAGTGCCGTGTATGTTGATGGCATCGTCATTAGCACCTGATAAATAGGAATTACTGATCTCGATCTTGCCCCGGCAACCCGAAAAATGCAGGATATCTGCCCAGGCAGCGCAGGTGCGACCAGAGGCTGGGTCCGGCCGAACACTGATCCTATCCATGCGGATGTTCTGGCAAAACTGGCTCACCACACCCATGCCATGCATGAAATTGATGCGGATATTTTTGAGACTGATGTTTTTGCTGCGCTGCATAAATATGCCCGCGCAATCGCGGGTTACATCGCGGTTCTGGTATATCAAGCCGGTTTTAAAGCCCGGGTTCTTTTTGAAATAGGCGCGCACCGTGTTGTTGCCGGTTTCTGCATATCGGATATTGTCCACAGCAATATCAGTACGCTGCAGATCGCCGGTCGCAGGGTCAAGTACTTGCCAAAGCCAAAAAGGTTTGTGTTGCCAGCCTTCGCCCTGCCAGGTAAGCAGGCTATCCGTGATGCTGTATTTTGATTCGGGGTGGATCTGGAGATCGGCAAAATGATCACTGGTATTTAAAACCTGTAATTCCGATACGGTGGGGCGGTAATAATCATAAGTAATACCGTCGATGCTGATATTTTCGCTGTGGTCAATACAGGTTTCAATCATTTTACCGCGCAGTACTATTTTAGCACCCCGAGCTTTGATATCCACAAACCGGCATTTGTTTACATATAAAGCGATGGCTTTCATACCATCGGGTACATCATTGGTATTGGAGATCTGTAATTGTTTTTTTAAAGCACCGTCGGGATAAAAGTTATAAGTGCCCGGCGCGAAATTAACAGTAACGTGCGCCACGCTACTTCCTTTTGCATTTAATATTAAAGAGTTATGGAAATCGCCAGGGGTGATGATATTCACCTTATCGCCGGCTAAAAGGGTCAGCTGGTTGAGTGGGGCAAATGTTTTCCAGGCATGGCGGCTGTCTTTACCTGTATTTTGATCGTTGCCGGTTTGCGGGTTAATGTAATATATCGTTTTACTTTTCCCTGCTTGTGCCGGGATGGAGCAAAAAAGTATCAGCAGAAAAACAGGCAATATCAGGAGCAGGTGGTGTTTTTTCATATCGGGCAGAAAAATAGAAAAAATAGTGGCAGCGTTTATGATTATTTTTTGTTGTGCAACGCGCCGGAAAATTGTTTGTCATTTAAAGCAGAAAAGTATCACTATAAAAAAATTAAATGACCGACAACATGAAACCTAAGCTCATTTTATTATGCCTCATTGCCGTAGTATTCGGAATAAATGCGGCAAACGCGCAAGCACCGTCTGATAATGACAACACCCGCGTGGATACGGCTTTTGTTCCCCTAATTACGAAAGCTGTACCGAGCCCGTTTGAAGCTGAATACTCCGACACCGATCTGAAAAATAAAGTGGAGAACGGCGAGGTGAAAGAAAAAGTTAAAACCTATAGCAAAGTTTACCCGGCAGCCAGCAATGATGAGTTAAAAATAGAGAACAGCTTTGGCGAGGTATCTGTAAACACCTGGGACCGCAAGGAATTTAAGGTAGAAGTACAGATAAAAGTTTACGCCAATGTTGACGCCGACGCCGACAAATTTTTGGGTGTTATACAAATAAACGATAGCAAAACAGCCGGACTGGCATGGTTTAAAACGGTCATTGGCGATAGTGGCAGCCTGAGCCCCGAATTATGGAAAGGGGAGGGCAACACCCATATCAAAAAAATAGAGATCAATTATGTGGTTTACATGCCGGCAAAAAATATGCTGAGCATCAATAATAAATATGGCAACACCACTTTGCCAGATCTGCAGGGAAAGGTAACTATAAACAGCTTTTATGGCAATTTGAAAGCAAAAAGCCTGTCAAATCCGCTGAGTGAAATTAAGGTACGCTCCGGAGATGTTGTTATCGGCAGTCTTACAGGCGGTAATTTACAAATAGCCTATGGCAGCCTTAATATAACAGAAGGCGATAAATTGAATGCCGATATCAGCTATGGTCCGGTTAAAATAGGCACCCTGCACACTTTCGCAAATATTAAGGTTAAATATTGCGGTAAACTCCAGATAGCTGGTTTGGATAAAAACCTGAAAATGCTGGATATCACGGCGTCTTACTCCGGGGTAAAAGTAGGTATCGATAACAACGAAAACGCCAACTTTGATATCACCACCTATTATGGCTTATTTAATTACGATAAAGCCCACACCAGTATGTCGGGTAAAACACCGGGTTCTGAACCTCAAAAAAGTTACACAGGTCAGTTAGGTAAGGGTAACCCGGATAAAACCATCACCATCAAATCTAATTTTGGGCATGTAGATTTTAATTAAGGGTTTGGCTGGGAGCTTAGGGAATATAAAAAAGGCGATGAGTGTTTTACTCATCGCCTTTTTTATTAACTCAAAACTATAATTTTAATTTCCGTCGTACGTGTTATTCCTCAGGTCAACATCCGGCAATTCACGCTCTGGGTCGATCACGATAGATTTAATGGCCGATGTGGATGGATATTTAAAGGTCCACACACCGCCGCGCTGCCAGATGTTTACCGGCAGATGAAGCGTTTCGATTTTACCATTCGCCTGGGTGATCTTCAGATCAACCGGCATGGCCATTTTTTCTTTATTGGTTAGCGTGATCATGGCGCCGTTGGCCGCATCCTCTTTCACATACTTAACCGAAGTAATGGCCTGGTCAACTTTCCAGGTGGTGAAGAACCAGGGTTTCCAGAACCAATTCAGGTCTTCGCCGCTGGCATCATTCATAGCCCGGAAAAGGTCGTAAGGCAGGGGATGTTTGAACGCCCAGTGCTTGATATACTCACGGAAAGCATAATCAAAACGCTCGGGGCCAAGCACTACATTGCGCAACACATCCAAACCTAAAGCTGTTTTATTGTAGTACTGACCATAATCATTTAAGCCAATGGCTTCCGGTGCGGTCATTAAAGGATCTTTGCTGTTGCGATAGGAGGCCAGTATGTTCTGTGCTTGTTTTGATGGATCGGCATACTCGCCATTGTTAAACTGCTGACTGGCATACTCATTAATAAAGGTGTTAAAACCTTCGTCCATCCACATGTATTTGCGCTCGTTTGAACCTACGATCATCGGGAACCAGTTATGGCCTATCTCATGCGTAACATCGCCCCAAAGCTGACCTTTTTTGAAGTTGCTCAGGCAAAATATAGCGCCCGGGTACTCCATGCCCAAAGCCACGCCCGATACGTTAACGGCCGAGTTCCATGGGTATTCAAAATAAGCTTTGGAGTAGATCTCCATGCTGTTTTTCAGGTATTCCGTTGAACGGCCCCAGGCATCGTTGCCAGCACTTTCAACCGGGTAAGCCGACATGGCGATACCTTTACGACCCGAAGGGAAATTAACCTGCGCGGCATCCCATATAAAGGCATTGGAGGCGCCCCAGGCAATGTCGCGGGTGTTTTCCATTTTATAGTGCCAGGTTAAACTGCCTTTGAACGGACGGGTAGAGGCTTTACCAACTTCGCCAGCTTTAATGATCATTTCTGTTTTATCGCTGGTTTTGGCTTTGGCCAGTCGGCTAAGCTGGGCAGGACTAAGTACTTCTTCCGGATTTTGCAGATCGCCGGAACCCACCACGATCATGTTGGCAGGGGCGGTGATGTAATAATCAAAGTCACCATACTCGCAGTAAAACTCACCCAGGCCCATGTAGGGTAGGGTATTCCAGCCTTCTACATCATCATATACGCACATACGCGGGTACCATTGTGCAATTTCATATACATAACCTTGTTTGAATTTTTTACGACCCATACGGTCGGCGCCATAAAAAGGAATAGCAAAATCATAGTTGATCTTTACCTGTATTTTTTCGCCTTTACCATCCAATGGGGTGTTTAGACGCAATTGCATGCGCGCATCGGTGATGATCGGGGTTACGGTATAGGTTTCGCCTTTGTAGGTAACGGTAACTGAACCGATATGATACCCACCACGGCTAAATCCGCGAACATCAAAACGATCACCGGATACCGGGGTAGTTGCCGCTCCGCGTGAGTCGGGGCGGAATAGGTTTTGGTCCAGTTGCAGCCACAGATAATCCAGTTTATCTGTGCTGTTATTAGTATAGGTGATGGTTACTTCGCCGGTAATGGTAGTATCGCGACCTTCGTTCAATGTGGCTTTTATCTGGTAATCGGCACGGTTTTGCCAGTAATTAGCAGCTGGCTGTCCACTGGCAGAACGGGTGCCACCGCTGGTAACCGGCCAGGTAATAGGGCCAAATACATCCTGGTGATTATATTTAGAAGTATCGGCAGTTTGCGCTGCCACGGGTATTGCACCGGCTAATAAGCCCATGGCGCATAAAAAGTCGATCAGTTTAAAATAGCGCATTTGAATTTTTAGTAATAAAGGCGCAAATAAAGGGAAATAATTTGTGAAATTGGTAATTTGAATACTTAACCGATTGCGTATAAGCGAATTTTACCGTATGAGTAATGGTAATGTTACCTGATAAGTAATAATGACTGAGCAAAGCATAATTAACACTTTGATTTATAAATTTATTGGACGACATTCATGTAAGTATATAAATCATCCTAACCTTATGAAGTACTTACTGCTATTTCTGTTGTGTTTCTCCTCTGTCGCAACTGCTTCTGCTAACGCCATTGACAGCCTGAAAACAGATAACGACGTTTTGAAATTTATGCTTAAAGTTGATACCAATTTTGCTTATAAGGGTAGTTCTAAAATTAGCATAGTCCCTACCGATACCCTGCTTAAATTAGTAACATGTAATGATGTGGCACGCAGATGGGGTGTGAAAACCTGGCAAAAGGTAGATTTTAATCAGGATGGAAAAACAGACTTATTGGTTATGGTAAAGTGGGGATCTGCCTTTTATTTGTACGCGGTTATTGATAAAGGCACGGATTCCTTTAAAATATTAGGTTTATCTGAGGGCCACGGTCAAGATGATTGTCAAATGGCAAAACCTGTCATGGTCAACAAACAACAGATGCTTCTTTTTTATTCAAAAAGGTACAGAGTAAGTAAAGGTAAAAGAGAGTGGATTTATGATCTCAAACCAAGAACTGATACTCTAATTTTCAGGTACGGCGATTTTGTGGAGTATAACCCCAAGTCTGATCAATATCAGATCAGCTATTTTGCAGTGGAAACAAGAGGGTGTTATGGCGAATGCCCGATATATACGCTTCGTGTTTCAGCTGATGGAAAGGCAACATACCAAGCGGATGAGTTTAATCCGGTAAAGGGTAATTTTAAAGGTTCCGTCTCGGTTGATAAATTAAACGAGATCAAATCGCTTGTTAATTATATTAAAATAAAAAAACTACAAGATAATTATCGCGTACCATGGACAGACGATGCTACCGCGATACTTAAAATAGGGTTTAAAAATGGTTCTGTTAAAGAGATAACAGATTACGGCATGATCGGCACCCGTGGATTAAGTCAGTTGTATTATTTAATTTCTGAACTTAGAACGAGCGAAAAGTGGAGCAAAGTTAATTAGATGCCCTGTCATCGCTCTCTTCACCTGCGGCGGAAAGAGTGGGATATTCAAATAAAAAACGCGTCATTGCAAGGTACGAAGCAATCTCTATGCTATACAGAGTGATCTACTAATCGGGGATTGCTTCGTGCCTCGCAATGACGCGCGGAGAAAAAACTTTACACTAAAGCCACTGTATTAATTGAGGTTTATTGAAGTTTCATTAAAGATTAATTTAAAAACAGTGCCATTATCTGGAGAACTCATCACCTCGATCCTCCCTCCCTGCGACTCTATTTGGGTTTTGACTAAGAATAAACCAACCCCATGAGCATCTTTTTGTTGGTGAAAGGTTTTATAAAGACCAAATATTTTCCCACCATATAACTCAAGATCTATTCCCTGGCCGTTATCCCGGCACTCCAACACCGTTTCATTTTGCTCATTCTTATATGTTTTTAAAATAATGTGCGGCTGTTTATTAGCCATTTTGTATTTGATGGCATTGGAGATCAGGTTTAAAAGAATGCTTTCCAGATAGATTGGTGGAAAATTCACACGACTAACCTCTAAATGCAATTCAACTTCAGTATTGCTGGTTGTTAATTCTAAAGCAATAACATCTAATACTTTTTTGATGAGCGTATTAAAATTGATAATTTCTGATTTGATCGTGCTTTCTTTTACTTTGATAGCTTCAGATAAATCATCCAGCGTTGCGTTTAATCCTTTTGAAACGTTATCTAATTTCTCGAAAAGTTCAGCATTTTCTGGATCCATGGTTTCTGTGTTAACCAGGGATGTCACTAAGGATATGTTATTTGCATGATTTCTGATGTTATGCGATAAAATATGTGTGAAGTTTTTAAGTTGCTGATTGCTTTGGGTAATTAATCCAATAGATTTATGAAGCGCCATTTCGGTGGATTTATACTGGTCAATATCAATAAAAACACCTCTCAGCTTTACTAATGCTCCTTTCTCGTCATACAAAGGTTCGCCTATTGATCTTACCCATATGGTATTTTTTTTAGCGTTTATCATCAATAGCTCTACATCCCATTTTAAACCTTTGGCCTGAGCCCTGGCCAAAGCATCTGCTAACATCTGCCGGTATGGTTCCAGAAAATAATTCATCATCTCATTTTTATCTATGGCAACGTCATAGGGGAGGCCATAAATATCAAATGCCGTTTTTGACCAGGTTATTTTATTCTGAATAACATCCAGCTCCCAGCCGCCTACCCGGCCTATTCTGCTTGCTTCCGATAATAGAAATTCGCTTGCTGCTAGTTTTTCTTCTATAACGCGTCTTTTGTTGATCTCGGCCTCCAGTTCTGTAACAGTTCTTAATGTAAACACCAACGGAAGGATCTTATAAAGGGCATATACCGTAAATATGGATACAATAGCAGTTATAAACCGGATCAAAGCACTTAAACGGTATGCTGGCCACCAGAATATAATAACATCTATTAAGTGGGTTAAACCGCATAAGAGTATAAATGTTATGAATAGCCAGAATACCTTATTAAAAGGGATGTCCTTTCTTTTGACAATAAGACGGATCAATAAAAAGGGGATGGCAAAATAAGCTGCCCAGATACTCGCATCAGATATGATGTACAACCAGCCATGAAAATCAGTCCAGTTTCCGCAATGCCAGCGCGGGGGCCAATCATTGGTATTGAGTATTGTGCTAAAAAAATCTTTGATTTGCTGAAAAGTACCGGTATTTAAATGATGAGGTTTTTCAACAACAGATGGGCAGGCTGTTGAATTGCAAACCGCATGGTTACTAAGGTTAGGGGTATTAGGAGCCATTACAAACGTGTTGTTTTGTTGATTTATGTCAATAATTATTAAAAGGGATCAACAAATATAAATTATTATAGGATAGTGATTTGTGAAAATATGTGCTGAAAGTAAAATGTCTCCAATAGTTTTGAAATAGCTGTTTTTTGTAATAAAAAAAATAATTATCGGCCTTTTATACGGGATATATACTTTGAAGTTACCATTGATGGTTTACAGGTACATTTAATATCCGCATCTTTGCTATCAAATAACACATCTACTATGAATCGCCTGGCCAATTCATCATCGCCTTATTTATTGCAACACGCCAACAACCCGGTTAACTGGTATCCCTGGGGAAAAGAGGCCCTGGATAAAGCCAAAGCCGAAAACAAACTGATCCTGGTGAGTATAGGTTATTCCGCCTGCCACTGGTGCCATGTGATGGAGCATGAAAGTTTTGAGGACGAAGCCGTGGCTGCCGTAATGAACGAATTTTTTGTTTGTATTAAGGTGGACAGGGAGGAGCGCCCGGATGTGGATCAGATCTATATGAGTGCCGTGCAATTGATGAGCGGTCGTGGAGGCTGGCCCCTGAATTGTATCTGCCTGCCCGATCAGCGGCCTATTTACGGAGGTACTTATTTCCGCAAGAACGATTGGACTTCTTTGCTTTTTAATCTGGCCGATTTTTACAAACAAAAACCCGAAGAGGCTGAAGAATATGCTGTACGCCTTACCGAAGGGATCCAAAATTATGAATCGGTACAGTTTGTTGAGGAGCAACCCGAATATACCAAAGCCGATCTGGAAGTGATCGGGGATAACTGGAAACGTTATTTTGATCAGTACGAAGGCGGCACCGGCAATGCGCCCAAATTCCCGATGCCTAACAACTGGCTGCTGCTGATGCGCTATGCCCACCTGATGAAGGATGACGCGGTAGCTGCACAGGTAAAACTTACGCTGCATAAAATGGCCTTCGGTGGTATTTATGATCACGTGGGTGGCGGTTTTGCCCGGTACTCGGTTGATGGCCGCTGGCATGTGCCCCATTTTGAAAAAATGCTGTATGATAATGCCCAGCTCATCACTCTATATTCGGAAGCTAACACCTGGAGTCCTGACCCGCTTTATGAACAGGTAGTAGAGGAGATCATCACCTTCTCGACACGGGAACTGGCTTCGCCCGAACTTGGTTTTTATTCAGCATTGGATGCCGACAGCGAAGGGGTGGAGGGCAAGTTCTATATTTTTACCAAAAAAGAAATTGAAGAGATCTTGGGCGTGGATGCTGCCGAACTGTTCTGTATTTACTACCATATTACCGACGATGGTAACTGGGAAGAGGAGCATTCCAACGTATTATTCCGCCGTGAAAGCGATGAGGAACTGGCCGAACAATTGGGTTTAAGGGTTGACGATCTGCTATCGGAGATCAAGGCATCCAGGAAGAACGTATTTGAAGCCCGCCGTCACCGCATCAGGCCGGGGCTTGATAACAAGATACTCGCTTCCTGGAACGGACTGATGTTAAAAGGTCTGTGTACGGCTTACCGGGCCTTTAACAATCCAAAATACCTGGAACTGGCGCTGCAGAATGCCGGGTTTATTTCGGCTAACTTGATAAGTCAAAATAGCAGGATCTCAAGGGTTTATAATGCCAATAAGACAGACGAAACTTCGGTGGCGTTTTTAGATGATTATGCCAATATTATTGATGGCCTCATAGCCCTATACGAAGTTACTTTTAATGAAGACTGGCTGCAACAGGCCAAAAAGCTAACAGATGTCGCTATCGAGCATTATTATGATGAAGTAAACGGCATCTTTTTTTACACTGCCGATGATGATGAACAGCTGATAGCCCGCAAATCTGAGATCATGGATGGGGTAACGCCAGCCAGTAATTCGGCCATGGCGCTTAACCTGAAAAAGTTAGGCTTGCTTTTTGATAACGAAGGCTATGCAGCGGTTTCGGCGCAGCTGTTACGCAATATTATGCCGCAATTGGCTAAATATGGTACAGCTTATTCTAACTGGACCTTATTATTACTGGACGAAGTGTTTGGTATTTATGAGATAGCGATAACAGGCAACGAAACCGAAACTGTGCGAAGGGAAATAGAAAATAATTACATCCCCAACAAAATAATCTTGGGTGGTAAAAAAGGAAGTTTACCTTTGTTGCAGGATAAGTTTGGTCAATCAACACAAATTTTTATTTGTAAAGATAAAACCTGCGGATTACCTGCTAATAACACGGCCGATGCTTTAAAACAATTAGAGGCCTGATTGCTTATTTAAAAAATACTTTACAATGAAGATTGAACCACAGCACGTAGTGTCATTAACTTACGATTTGTATGTTGACCAGGATGGAGCCGAAGTTTTAACCGAAAGCGCCACACAAGAACAACCATTAACCTTTTTATTTGGTGCCGGCCAGATGCTGCCCAAATTTGAAGAAAATTTAAGCACGCTGTCAACCGGCGATACTTATGAATTCAGGCTTACCGCAGCGGATGCTTACGGCGAATATGATGAAGAAGCCGTTGCCAATTTGCCTAAAGAAATGTTCCAGGGTCAGGAAATTCCTGAGATCGGCAGCATTTTGCCTTTACAGGATAACAATGGCAATCGCTTCCAGGCGCAGGTGGTATCAGTAGCAGAAGATGCTGTTATTGTCGACCTGAACCACCCGATGGCTGGCCAGGAACTGCACTTTAAAGGCAGCATCCTGAATGTACGTCCGGCTACTCCGGAAGAATTATCACACGGCCATGCACATGGTCCGGATGGTCACCACGCTCACTAATTTTATTAATATAAAATAGAAATTAAAAACGCCGGGCATTATGCCCGGCGTTTTTTTTGTTAAAATATGTCATTGCGAGCGTAGCGTGGCAATCTCGTAGTATACAGGGCCGCTTTACCTGGCGTATACCCGCTCTTGGCCGCGGGAGGGCCAGTTACTTTTCCTTGATGAAAAGTAACCAAGACCGAGCGTAGCGAGATAATGAGTACCAATAAAAAAACAAACAACAACGAATAAATCAAGTCAGCAGAAATGCTTCTTTGCCGCACAAGGCCTTTGCCCGGCAAACCGGACAGAACCACGGGCTGCAATTATTTTGCCCTACTTCGTTCCCACATCTCCCTGCGCTTCAGCAAAAACTTGCTATGCCCTTGCAACCGCACAAGCCAGCATCGTTCTGCCCGCTTTCGCCCGAAGCTTATCTGCTGACGAGGGAAGAAAGCCTTTGCACAACTACTTTTGTCATGCTGAACGGTTGAAGCATCTATTTTGCGATTGGTATTATCGAAGAAGATCCTTCGTTCCTCAGGATGACAAACTTTTTTAGTCTGTGGTGCGGTGATATCAGGCACTCCGAACGGAGTAGAGAAAAATCACTAATTCACTAATTGAATCACGGCAGTTCCAACCCTCCCTCATTATCTATCCAGCACCTGATCATGATGCGGCAGCCTATGGGATCACCGTTTACCGTGGCGGGTATAAATATTTTATCTTCTTCGTTGGGCATGTCGGTGCTCATGGTGAATACTTTGTGATAATTCAGTCCGCTAAACAAATGTACCTTAAAATCGGCCAGGCGGCCACCCGGGCTTACCAACAATTCAATAACGGCATAGGATGCGGTGCGACTGATACTCATCAGGGCCTCCGGTAATTTAAATACTTTGAGGTAGGGGATATAACCAAAATACCGGCCACCGGCTTTAACGGGTTTGGCGGTACGGTCAGAATCGGTTAATGCTTTATCTACAAAATACCGCAGATTTGAGGTGGTATCTTCGGGGGCTTCAAATAATAAAGTCTTTTTGGTGTAGTCGTAATTTTGGAGCAAGCGGCCCTGCGGATCATAAAAATGCCAGACACCTGTTTTCTTATCCTGATCAAAACTTCCGCTTGCCACGGCTATGTTTTTTTCGGTTACGGCCTGATAAATGCCCTGCCGGGTACTTTTATCGCTCTTGAGTACCGATATCCGTTCGGTTATCTGATCGGTAAGGCGATGTTTGCGAACCACCGTTTCCTGTGCAAAACCGGTGTTTAAATAAAAAAGCAGGGCGATAAATAAGGTTATAATTTTCAACGCAGTTCAATTTCGGTAAATATAAAACAGGTTTTACGTAATGTCAAAAACGCCCTTGCTTAAATTAGCCCCGGCCGCCTCTGCGTCCGCCACCACCACCGCCACCGCCATTTCTGCGACCACCGCCTCCACCACCGCCCGAAGGACGGCTGCCTTTGAACTTTTGCAATCGCAGGGTAAATGAAAGCATAAAATATCGGCCCAGCCGGTTGGTGCGGGTATCGATGATCTGGTTACCGGATACGGTACGGCTTACGCCCTTGTTTTCGTCGAACAAGTCGAAGGCCTGGAAACGTAGCGATGCGATGTGTTTGGCCAGAAACTGGTATTCGATGTAACTACTCAATAAGGTAGGATTGGCTTTTACCGTACTGCTGAAGCCATGGTTGATGGTTTGTGTTAGGTTATAGCCTACTACCCAGGCGTAAAAGAAATAGTTGCGACCGTCAAGGCCCAACGTCCAGGTGCTGGCATCGGTGTTTAGGGATGATGGCAGGCTGTAGCGGGTGGTGTTCACGCTGTAGTTAGCACTTAATTCGCTGTCCATAATGCTATCTATATCCACCCTAAGTTTTAAGCCCTGGTTCCATACCCAGTTTTTGCCCAGGTTGCGCTGATCTTCGATGAAAGATACATTGTTGCTGTAACCCGCACTGCCGTTTAATGATACGGTAAACTTGCGCTCGGCAAATGGTTTGGAGAAGGAATAGTTGCCGTTAACATTATAAAGACCGTTGGTGTTTAGATAACGGGTTTCCTGTATGGTGTTGTTGCGTTGACTGTCGGTACCTGTTGATCCTGTTGCGGTTGAAACAGGTGAGGTGTTGGTTACTATGGCATTCTGGGTTTCTGAAAACGACAGGTTGGTGAACAACGAATTACCGCTGGCGATATCAAACTGATTATAACGCAGGTTTAAGCTATTGGTAAATGATGGTTTAAGATCGGGGTTACCATACACCCGGTTCTGCGGGTTTGAATAATCGGGCTGGATCTGTAATTGTGTAAACGAAGGCTGACTATTAGAGCCACTGTAATTGATGGTGAAGGAATGATTACGCGAAAAATTATAGATGAACCTGGCCGTTGGTATTACATTAAAGGTATTGGTAGTAGTGCGGAAGTTGTGTGATTCGCCCTCCAGCGTTGAGGGCTGTACGGCCATGCCGATGGTATAATTATACTTGGCACCGATCCCGCGGATATTTAAACCGAACCGATTGGTGATAAACTGGTAATTGTAAATGGTGCTCAATGAATCGACAAAGGTTTGGCTTCCTGTTATAGGATCAACCCGGTAGTTATACCGGTTATTATCGGTGTTGGAATAACTGTAACCATAATTAGCTTCCAGGTAAGTTGTTTTGCCGATAGGTTCAATGTATGATAAATGTACGTTTGCCCGCCGCGAGTTGTTGTTGCTGTTGATTTGCTGAAAAAGCGGCGTCACCACCGTATCCTGCCGGGTAGTATACTGGTCGTTTAAACTCTGATCGCTTTGCGACAGGCTCAGGCCGGCACTTACGCTGAAATTACGACCCTTTTTATGAAATTTATGATTGTATAATACGTTGATGCTCCCGCTCTTGGAGGTAGCGTCGGTCAAAGCCAATTCGTTACCTGTAACCAGGGTGCCGTTACGTGTATTGCTGAAAGTGTCGGTACTGATGGTATTGGAGATGCCATATGAAAAACTGGGATTTACCTTGAGATAATTAGAAGTATCGATCTTGTACTCCATATTAAAATCAAAACGATGGTTTATGCCGTGATTTCTATCGTCACTGTTATCATTATTAATGAGCGTGCCTGATTGAAAGAGGTTTTGCTGTACGGTGGTGCTATTCTGGTCCTTGTCTTTATCGGCAAAGCTATAACTGCCGTAAACGGTGATCTTTTTACCCCAATCGTCGCGGTAATTGGTACCTACCGACCGGTTCGTAGTAATGCCGTTTGCCGTACTGATCTGCGAGCCGCCGCTGCCACCACCTCCACCACGACCAGCCCTGCCGCCACCTCCGCCTGCGCTACCGATATTAAACGAGTTAGTATTGGTGTTGTTAAGCGTGCCGATAAGAGCTATCTGCCGGGCATCCAAGAATGTATTGGCCGATAGGCGCGCCTGGTACCGGTCATCATTACCCACACCAACGCTGCCCTGGCCAAAGTTGCCCCGGCTTTTACCTTTCTGTATGGTAATGTTCAGGATCTTGTCGGGGTCGCCGGTTTTAATGCCGGTGAGGTTAGCCTGATCGCCATAATCATCAATTACCTGTATATTCTCCACAATGTCAGCAGGGAGGTTTTGGGTAGCGGTTTGCACATCCCCAGTAAAATAATCCTTGCCATTAACCCGCACCTTGCTTACCTGTTTACCGTGTGCCGTAACGTTTCCATCCTTATCTACACTTACACCGGGCAGTTTTTTAAGCAGATCCTCCACCGGTGAGCCCTCGCGTACTTTGTAGGCGCTTGCCTTGTACTCTACCGTATCTTCTTTAATGGTGATGGGATTAGCTTCGGCAACCACGTGCACCGTTTTCAAGAAGTTGGTTTGTACCTGAACTTTTATCGGATCGAGTTTGATGGGTTTGGTATCATTATCCATCACATAGCGGCGTATGAGGGTTTGATAGCCAATGCCGCTAACCGTTATTTTAAAGTTTTTTGAATTAACCGCCGGAAAGCTGAATGTGCCGCCCACGCCTGTCGCAGCCGTAAGACTATCTTTATCTGAAATTAGTTTTACATTAACACCGGGTACTGCGCCAACGCTGTCTATAACTGTACCGCTCACCTTACGGCTTTGCTGTGCAAGGGTTCGTGTTATAAACAGAGAGCAAATGAGGATGAGTAGTAGGTGTTTGGCCATAGTTCAGGTTTAAAATTGCTTTATTGACCATAAAGATTTAATTAAGTTTAATATATTAAACGTGTGTAATACTATTGTTGCAGAAATTGGCATTTTGATGCTTAAACTTGTAACGAACTTATAACAAAACGGATAACGCATGACAGCTCTGACCGATCAAGCCGATTACAAAACGGTAAGCTTTTCGCAAACTACTATCACCGAACTGATGATACCTTCCTACTCCAACTTCGGGGGGAAGATACACGGGGGCATTTTGCTGTCGCTGATGGATAAGGTGGCCTATGTATGCGCGGCCAAACACGCCGGTAATTATTGCGTAACGGCATCAATTGATACGGTTGATTTTTTGCAACCGGTAGAAGTTGGTGAACTGGTATCGCTCATGGCATCGGTTAACTATGTGGGTAAAACATCGCTGGTGGTTGGTATCCGGGTGATATCAGAAAATATCAAGAACAACTCCGTGATGCACACTAATACCAGTTACTTTACTATGGTAGCCAAGGATGATAACAACAAGCCGGTAAAAGTACCCGGCCTGATCCTGGAAAACCGCGAACAGGTGAGACGTTTTATTGAATCGCGCAGGCGTAAAGAGATCAAACAAAGCTATATGCAGGAAGTAGAGCAGATCCAGATGCCCGATAATTATGAACATTGCATCGCCATGCTTCTGGGGGAGCGCTGTTTGGTAGCGGGGGAATAGGGGGAAGTCAAAAGTCA
Source organism: Mucilaginibacter sp. BGA-UO-ETr-C110 (assembly GCF_059567985.1). Taxonomy (NCBI): domain Bacteria; kingdom Pseudomonadati; phylum Bacteroidota; class Sphingobacteriia; order Sphingobacteriales; family Sphingobacteriaceae; genus Mucilaginibacter; species Mucilaginibacter sp. BGA-UO-ETr-C110. The sequence goes on along the minus strand of NZ_JCAQPB010000002.1, from coordinate 2,726,570 downwards.
AAAGGGCATTATGTTAAGTGGATTAAATCCTGAGAATCCTTCAATCGTGTTAAAAAATCAGCGGGATCAACGTAATCAAAAGCATCAACGGTAAGTTTTCTGACATTTATTTGACATTGGATGAAATAAAGTATCCGATTCGGAGTTTAAACTATAGGTATTAAGTATAATACCCTTTCGCTCTTCACGAATTAACCTGCATTAAATGGAAGGACTTAACCGTCACTAATCAATATACACCCATACTACTCCTACCAATTGTCTATCCCACTTACAACTCAAAGGAATATTCCGAAAAGGGTTTAAGTTTTAGCAGGGAATGGGCACAACATAATATATCTTTAGAAGATGACAATTCGGTGATATTATATCGCTACATTGTGACCGACTAATTATCCCCTTTAAACTATTTACTATTAACCCACGAACTTAATGGCTTTTTTAAACACGGTACTTGAACCGCCTTCGTACGGCTGGACGGATGAAAATGGAGATCTCTCGAAACCCTCTAACGGCAAAATTGTAAAAGAATTTTTTTTAAGACTCAATGTATTTAAAGACAAAAAGAACTGGCTGTCGTTTTTAAGCTGGTTTCTGGTGCTGGCTTTAGTGCCTTTTTTAGGTCTGTTTATATTTAAATATTTCAGTATTGTTGGTTTAATAGTGGCATTTGTGTACAGCATGATCATCATGGGTACGCATGGTACTATCTGGCATCACCGGTATTGTACGCATAGTGCTTATACCTTCACAAATAAATTCTGGCGCTTTTTTACCCAGAACCTTACACTGAAGATCATTCCTGAAGAGATCTACGCGGTATCGCACCATGTGCATCACGCGCTTTCTGACCAACCCGGCGATCCATACAATGCACAAGGTGGTTTTATGTATTGCTTTTTGGCTGATGTAAATCACCAGCCTATTGCCCGCAATATGGACGAGGCCTGCTATAAAAAATGTGTTAAGCTCATGAATCATGTAGGCGTTACACCAAATACCTACAAACAATATCAAAAATGGGGCACCATTGCTAACCCATACCGCACCGTTGTGGGTATTATATTAAACTGGGGTTTCTGGTTTGCTGCATTTTACCTGATGGGTGGTATGCCATTGGCTTGTGCCGTTTTTGGTTCGGCCGGTATCTGGGCCGTTGGTGTGCGTACCTTTAATTATGAAGGTCATGGTAAAGGCGAGGATAAACGTCGTGAAGGAACCGATTATAACCGCGAGGATATGTCCATCAATCAGCTGTGGCCGGGTTACGTTGCCGGCGAATGGCACAATAATCATCACCTGTTCCCAAACAGCGCCCGCTCTGGTTTTAAATCACATCAGCTTGATTTGGCCTGGTGTTACATTAAATTTTTAAGTTTGATAGGAGCAGTGAGTTCCTACCGCGATTCTAAGAAACAATTTCTGCTGGAGTACTGCACCGTGAAACCGGTTGTTGGGCCAATTGCCCAATACCCGCAAACGGCTAAAACTTTGCTCGTGGTCGAATAATATTAACCTATACTAAATAAAATTAAAATGGAGTGATAGCTTAGCTATCACTCCATTTTTTGTTAAAAACACACGCATAAAGAAATAAAGACAGGTAAGTAAAATATATGATACGGTTAAAATAGTACTATACTATTTACAAACGGATTTTATAACTTAGTGAGGCCAATTATATAGTGTAATATAAACACCCAAACCCATGCGTAGTAAAATACAATTTCTGTTTTTTTGCCTGCTCTGTTTTATTATTCTTCTTAACCAAAAAGCAATTGCCCAGGCTTCGTCCACAGGGATATTTGATGATCAAAGTGATGTAGGCACAGTAAAGCATAAAGGCAGCTTACAATATGACCCTAAATTACAGCAATATCACCTGGAAGGCTCAGGAGCTAATATATGGGCCACCAGCGATGCCTTTCATTTTGTGTGGAAGCGTATGAAAGGCGATTTTATATTACGCACCAATGCAACTTTTATAGGTAAAGGGGTAGAGGAGCATCGTAAAGTTGGTTTAATGATCCGCAGCACGCTCGATTCCAATTCCAAACATATTAACGCGGTTGTTCATGGCGATGGTTTAACATCCTTGCAGTACCGCAAAACGGTTGGCGGTATTACTGAAGAAAAAAAATCAAGCCTTACCGCTGCCAATGTGATCCAATTGGAGCGGAAAGGTAATACTTATACCATGTCGGTAGCTCGCAAAGGCGATATGTTTGTGACCGAAGAAGTAAGCGATCTTGACCTGGGCGACGAAGTTTATGTAGGCATATTTATCTGTTCGCACAATGCCAATGTAACCGAAAAAGCCATCTTTAATAATGTACGCATTGTAGTACCGGCCCCGCCAACGCTGGTGCCGTATAAACAATACCTGGGCAGCAGTATCGAATTGCTTGATCTGGCTACGCAAAACAGCACCGTTATTTATCAATCGCCAAAATCGTTACAGGCACCCAATTGGATGCACGATGGGCAATCGCTTATTTATAATAGCGAAGGATCTTTATACAAATTCAATCTCAAAACCGGGAAGCCGACTGTGTTGAATACGGCCCCGGCCAAAAATAACAATAATGATCATGTGCTGTCTTTCGATGGCAAAATGCTGGCTATAAGTAGCAACGATGGCGGTCCGTCAATTGGTTACACCGTACCGGTTACCGGTGGCGAAGCTAAAAGGGTATCCGCAGTAGGTGTTGGCGCAAGTTATATGCATGGCTGGTCGCCCAATGGTAAGTACATTGTATTTTGCGGCGAACGCAATAAGGAATTTGATGTATACCGCATCCCTTCGGGCGGTGGCAAAGAGGTAAGACTGACCACCAGTCCGGGTTTGGATGATGGTCCTGAGTACACACCCGACGGAAAATACATTTATTTTAATTCGGTACGCAGCGGACTGATGCAGGTTTGGCGCATGAAAGCCGATGGCAGCGAACAAACGCAGATCACCAGTGATGATTACAATAACTGGTTTCCGCACGTATCGCCCGATGGTAAATGGATCTGCTATATCACCTTCCTTAAAAACGAAGTAGAGCCCGGCGACCACCCTTTTTATAAGCATGTGTTCATCCGGGTAATGCCGGTTGGTGGCGGCCCTTCCAAAGTGGTGGCCTATTTGTATGGCGGGCAGGGTACCATCAATACCCCATCATGGTCGCCGGATAGTAAGCACATCGCGTTTGTAAGTAATTCGAACTGAAAGAGAGGCAAGAGATAAGAGTCAAGAATCAGGGAAAAGCCAAAAATGGAGATTTTAAAATGTGCGAAAATCACCTTTATGAAATAAAAATAATTAATTGAATTAAATGGAGCGAAATAACCCAATATGTAATTATCTTGTCTCTTGATTCTAATATCTTGATTCTTTTTTCAAATATGTAGCTATCTTGTCTCTTGATTCTTAACTCTTGATTCTAAGATTCCAAATTATAACCTTAATACATCATATCAATGCAAACCTCCCGCAGATCATTTTTAAAAACGAGCGCAGTAGCCTTAGCGGGCGCGGCTTTATTACCGGATCATTTACTGGCATCAGAAAAACGCCTGCAGCGTGTAGGTGTACAATTGTATAGCGTACGCGATGCCATGAAAGTTGATCCGAAAGGAACGCTAAAAAAACTGGCCGATGCCGGTTATCACCATGTAGAGCATGCCAACTATGTCGACCGTAAATTTTATGGTTTTACAGCTAAGGAGTTTAAAAAGATAATAACCGACCTGGAAATAAAAATGCCAAGCGGTCATACTGTAATGACGGCTCAGCATTGGGACGATGCGAAAAACGATTTTACCGATGCCTGGAAATATACGGTGGAGGATGCCGCTACTGTTGGTCAGCGTTATGTGATCAGCCCATGGTTGGATGAAAGCCTGCGCCACGATACCGACAAGTTAAAACGCTTTATGGAGCAGTTTAACAAATGCGGCGAGCTGTGCCAAAAATCATCCATGAAATTTGGGTACCATAACCACAATTTTGAGATCAGTACCAAAGTAGGGGATATCACCCTGTATGATTTTATTATTCAAAATACCGATCCTAATTTGGTTGCCCAGCAAATGGATATTGGCAATATGTTCAGCACTGGTGGCGTAGCGCTTGATTTTATCAACAAGTATCCGGGGCGTTTTGAATCATTACATGTAAAAGATGAGATCAAAGTTGCTCCAAGAAGTGACGGTGATGATACCGAAAGTACTGTACTGGGTCAGGGTGTACTGCCGGTTAAAGAAATTGTAAAAGCGGCAAGCAAAAAAGGAGGCACGGTTTTGTTTATCATTGAACAAGAGGCCTACCAGGGAAAAGATCCCGTTGATTGTGTAAAAATTGATTTACAAATCATGAAAAAATGGGGTTATTAATATTATTAAGGTAATTTCACCATACAATAAATTTCCAGACCGACTCTTTTTTTAGTGGTTAAAATTATTAAGTTTGAAAATCGTTTTATAAACCAAAGTTCATTTATTAAGCCCATACGCCTGTACCCGTTTTAAAGTACAGGTAGCTTAACTAAGAGCTGCTAAAACCATTTACCATATGCACAGGCGTATAGCTATAAAAAATTTAGCTTTAATTATTGGGGGCGCTGCTTTATTACCGTCATGTGTACATGAAAATAGTAAAGCATCAATCAAGCTGACTAATTTGAACATCAGCGCCGACCAGGAAAAGCTGATAGGTGATATGGCCGAAACCATCATCCCCAAAACCAGCACGCCCGGAGCTAAAGACCTGCAGCTGCATTTATTTGTGTTGAAAATGGTTGATGATTGCGCCACCAAAAAAGATCAGCAGGCTTTTATGACGGGTATGAGCCAATTTAATGACTATGTCCGAAAACGTTATAGTAACTCATTTAGCGATTGTACTGTAAAGCAACGCGAGCAGATACTGTTGGATATTGAAAAGGATAAAGACCCTAAAAGCACCACTTATCCTGCCGAATTGAAAACTTTTTATGGCGCGGTAAAAGGGCAAACGGTTAATGGGTACACCACATCAAAATATTTTATGACCAAACAAGTGGTATATGAATTGGTACCCGGCAGGTACAACGCGTTTTACCCCGTTAAGAAAAAACAAGCAGTATAACAATGGCCAATTTAAATGTTGATAGCGTAAAAGATCGCACTTTTGATGCTATCGTAATAGGTTCGGGAATGAGTGGGGGCTGGGCTGCTAAGGAGCTTACCGGGAAAGGGCTTAAAACCCTGATGCTGGAGCGTGGCCGTGATGTAAAGCACATTAAGGATTACCCCACAACCAATATGTATCCCTGGGAGTTTGAACACCGCGGCGAAATGCCCATGGCCGTTCAGGAAGCCAACCCCATTGTAAACCGTTGTTATGCCTTTCATGAAGACGCCGCCCACTTTTTTGTAAAAGATAAAGAACACCCTTATATACAGGATAAACCTTTCGACTGGATCCGTGGATACCAGGTGGGGGGTAAGTCATTACTTTGGGCCCGCCAAACCCAACGCTGGAGCGATTTTGATTTTGAAGGCCCAGCCCGCGATGGTTTCGCGGTCGACTGGCCCATCCGTTACCAGGATATCGCGCCGTGGTATAGTTATGTAGAGAAATTCGCGGGTATATCCGGCAATAAAGATGGTCTCCCCGAACTGCCCGACGGTGAATTTTTACCTGCTTTTCCACTTAATAGCGTGGAGCAGTATTTTAGTAAACATGTTAAAGGTAAATACGGCAGGCATGTGATCAGCGCCCGTTGCGCGCATTTGTCAAAACCCAACCAGATCCATTTAGATCAGGGCCGGGTACAATGCCAGGAACGTATTCTGTGTCAGCGAGGTTGCCCCTTTGGCGGATATTTCAGCGCTAACGCCTCAACCATACCCTGGGCATTAAAATCGGGCAATTTAACCTTAAGGCCTCATTCGGTGGTGGAATCTATCATTTATGATGATAAAAAAGGTAAGGCTACCGGTGTTCGTGTGGTGGATGCCAACACCAAGGAAACCATTGAATATTACGCTAAGATCATATTTGTGAACGCGGCGGCTATGAACACCAACCTGGTGTTGCTTAACTCAACCTCGCATCGTTTCCCAAATGGTTTGGGTAATGATAGTGGTGTATTGGGTAAATATGTGGCTTTCCACAATTATTCGGCACATATCAGCGCGCAATATGATGGCATGCTGGAGTGGACTACCGACGGTCGTAATCCGGCAGGTGGCGGTTATATCCCCAGGTTTAGGAACCTGCATAAGCAGGAAACCGACTTTTTACGCGGCTATGCTTCGGGTTTCAGCGCGTATAGATGGAAGCAGCAAAACTGGGATGGTGTAGGCAGCGACTTTAAAGATAACCTGGCTAAGGGTGAATTGAGCCCATGGCATGTAGGATCACACATGATGGGGGAAACCATACCCAAAGAAGCCAGCTATGTGAAACTGGATGATAAATTAAAAGACGAATGGGGTGTACCGTTATTGAAAATATCCATGGATTATGACGATAACGACGCCAAAATGAAGAAGGATTATATAGAGCAACTAACCGAAATGTTCACCAGCGCCGGTTTTACCAATATAAAAGCCGAAAGCGACAATCGTGCGCCTGGTTTGGATATTCATGAAATGGGTGGAGCACGCATGGGTAACGATCCTAAAACATCGGTATTAAATAAATGGAACCAGATGCACGCGGTTAATAATGTGTTTGTAACCGATGGAGCCAGCATGACATCAACCTCATGCCAAAACCCATCCTTAACTTACATGGCCTTTACCGCCCGCTCGGCAGACTATGCAGTTAATGAAATGAAAAAGGGGAATATATAGTTATATGATACGGCCTAAATTGTATTTATACTTTTTGGGTTGATGTTTTTTGAAACTTATTGATATATAATAGTTTGTGTTTTTTAGAGATACTTTAATTTTAAATTTTTAGTATATAAATAGGTAATGCAATTAGCTGATAGTTACTTAGAGCAATGGGAGCATGAGATCCCAAATACCAAAGCTAAACTGCTTAATTGTTATAAACCGATTATAGATTTCAATGTGTAAAAAAAACACAATGTAATATTTGTAAAATAATTTTTATTCATACATTTAGCAGGATAACCAAGTACAAAACAAATTCATTTTAACCGAATAAATATGTCTGCAAACACTTATGACGCTATAGTCATTGGCTCAGGAATTTCAGGCGGGTGGGCTGCCAAGGAACTAACAGAAAAGGGTTTAAAAACCATTATGCTGGAGCGTGGTCGTAACATCGAGCACATTAAGGATTATGTGAACGCTAACAAAGCGCCGTGGGAATTCCCGCATCGTGGCGGGCGTACAGAAAAAATGATTGAGGATTATCCCGTGCTGAAGCGTGATTATCCCTTGAACGAAACTAACCTGGATTATTGGGCAAGTGATAAAGACAGTCCTTATACGGAAGTAAAAAGATTTGACTGGTTCCGCGGTTATCACGTGGGTGGTCGCTCACTGATGTGGGGCAGGCAGTCATACCGCTGGGGCGATACTGATTTTGAAGCCAACCTGAAAGATGGCATTGCTGTGGATTGGCCTATCCGTTATAAGGATATCGCTCCATGGTACAGCTATGCTGAGAAATTTGCAGGCATATCTGGTAACAGGGATGGTTTAGCCATTTTACCCGATGGCGATTTTATGCCACCCATGGAATTGAATGTGGTTGAAAAAGATGTGGCCAAAAGATTAAAAGAATACTATAAAGAAGAAAGGGCTATGATCATTGGCCGTACAGCCAATATCACTGTGCCGCATAATAACCGCACCAATTGCCAGTATCGTAACAAATGCTGGTTAGGTTGTCCGTTCGGGGCTTATTTCAGCACACAATCGGCTACTTTGCCTGCGGCTATGGCTACCGGTAACTTAACCGTTCGCCCATGGTCAATCGTTACCAAGATCTTGTACGATAAGGATACCAAAAAAGCCAAAGGTGTAGAGGTATTGGATGCCGAAACTAACCAAACCTATGAATACTTTGCCAAAGTGGTATTCCTGAACGCTTCTACTATCAATTCTGCCTGGATCCTGATGAATTCAGCAAATGATGTTTGGGAAGGCGGTTTAGGCAGCAGCAGCGGCGAGTTGGGTCATAACCTGATGGATCACCACTTAAATGTTAATGCATGGGGTCATGTAGAAGGTTATGAGGATAAGTACTATTTCGGGCGCCGGGCAAATGGGTTTTACATTCCCCGTTTTGCTAATCTGGGCAACGATAAACGCGATTTTATACGTGGATTTGGTTACCAGGGTGGTGCAAGCCGCGAAGGATGGAGCCGCGATATTGCCGAATTGAGCATAGGCGGGGCCTTTAAAGATGCCTTAACCGAGCCAGGTTCATGGTCTGTTGGTATGGGTGGTTTTGGCGAAACACTGCCTTATCATGACAATAAAGTGTTCATCGATAAAACCAAGAAAGATAAATGGGGACTTCCGGTTATCGCTATTGACGCAGAGTTGAAAGACAATGAGAAAAAGATGCGTATCGCTATGGAAAGCGAAGGAAAAGCCATGCTGGAGGCCGCAGGTATTAAAAATGTACAAACGAGCAGCAAAAACCCATATCTGGGTCGTGGTATCCACGAAATGGGCACCGCTCGTATGGGCCATGATCCAAAAACATCCGTATTGAACAAGTGGAACCAGGTTTGGGATGCCAAAAACGTATTTGTTACCGATGGCTCTTTCATGACATCGGCAGCCTGTCAAAATCCATCACTTACTTATATGGCCATGACCGCCCGTGCAGCTAACTACGCGGTTGATGCCTTGAAGAAAAACGAGATCTAAATTAACCGGATATCCAAAATATACAAACCAATGACTGAAGAACAGGACAAAAGTACTCCCGACGCCTCCAGACGGGATTTTCTTAAAAAGGGCACATTAGCTGCGGCAAGTTTTATGATCGTTCCACGTTTTGTGCTGGGCGGTAAGGGCTTTATAGCACCCAGCGACAAACTGCTTATTGCCGGTGTAGGCGCGGGCGGTAAGGGCCAAAGCGATATTGCCAACTTTTACAAAAGTGGAAAAGCCGAGATCGCTTTTCTATGCGATGTAGACGATAGAAGGTCGGCAAATTCACGTGCTAAATTTCCTAAAGCCAAGTATTATAAAGACTGGCGCGAGATGTATGATAAAGAGTCAAAACATTTTGACGCGGTATCAGTTTCGACGCCAGATCATAACCATGCTTTAATTGCCTATCATGCTATGCAGCTGGGCAAACACGTATACGTTCAAAAACCATTAACCCATGATATCTGGGAAGCCCGTTTATTAACCGAGGCGGCAAAAAAATATAAAGTAGTTACGCAAATGGGTAACCAGGGATCATCAAATGATGGTACCCGCCTGATGTCGGAATGGTATGATGCCGATCTGATTGGTGATGTGCACACCATTTACTGCTGGACAAACCGTCCGGTATGGCCTCAGGGTATTGCCTGGCCTCAGCCTGCAAAAGAGATCCCAAAAGAACTGGATTGGAACCTGTGGTTGGGTACAGCGCCTAAAAAAGATTACGTAGATAAACTGGTGCCATTTAACTGGCGCGGATGGTGGGATTATGGAACCGGTGCTTTGGGCGACATGGGCTGTCACCTGGTTGAAGCTCCGTTCCGTGTATTGGGTTTACAATATGTAAAAGACGTACAGGCCAGTGTAGGCAGTGTGTATGTTGATGAGTTTAAACAAGGTCATTTCCCTGAAAGCTGTCCTCCGTCAAGCCACATCACCTTAACTTTCCCTAAAACCGAGAAAACAAAAGGCGATGTTACCATGCACTGGATGGATGGCGGTATTATGCCAGAAAGACCTGTTGAATTAGAAGCTAATGAAAAATTTGGCGGCGAAGAAGGTAATGGTACATTGTTTATCGGTACAAAAGGTAAAATGTATGCCAGCACTTATTCAGACGCGGCAACTTTGTTACCAAAATCATTAACTGCAAGCGCTAATGCGCCTCAGAAATGGAAACGTGTACCGGGTGGTGCCGAAGGCCACTATGCGCAATGGGTTGAAGGTTGTTTGGCGGGATACGGTAAAACAGAACTGAGCTCATCATTTGATAAAGCTGGTCCGCTTACCGAAGCCTTGTTAATGGCTAACCTTGCCGTACGCGGTCATGACCTTAAAGGTGGTCAGGTAAAATTGTTATGGGATAACCAAGCCATGAAAGTGACCAACTTTGACGCTGTGAACCAATACATCCAAAGGGATTATCCTGATGGATTTAAACTGAAAGCATAAATTTAGTTATTGAATTATTGAGTTATTGAATTATTGATTTGAAAAAAACGATATTCGATAACTCAATATTTACTTGATTCAATAACTCAATAATTCATTAAATCAATAATTAATCATGAATAGAAGAGAAGCTTTAGGCAGGGTTGGATTGATACTGGGAGGTACCATAATCGGCGCTGAGTTCTTTATCTCGGGTTGTAAACCAAGCTCCAAAAAAGTGAACGAACTGTTTGATCAGGACAATGTAGCTTTATTTGATGAAATTGGCGAAACCATTTTACCGGCTACCAGTACACCAGGTGCCAAAGCCGCCGCTGTAGGCAATTTTATGGCCATGATGGTTCAGGATTGCTATAAACCCGCAGATCAGAAAGTATTTGTAAAAGGTATAGCTGACCTGAATGAGGCCAGCAAGAAAAAATTCAGCAAATCGTTTATGGAAGCCGATGCCAAACAACGCACCGAACTGCTTACCGAACTGGATGCCGAGCAAAAAAACTATACCAAAAACAAAAAGCCAGAAGATCCGAACCATTACTTCAGGATGATGAAAGAGCTAACCCTGCTGGGTTTCTTCACCTCAGAAGTTGGTGCAACCAAAGCCCTGCGCTACATTGCTGTACCCGGACATTATGACGGCAACGTGCCCTACAAAAAAGGCGATAAAGCCTGGGCTACTTAAAAAATTAGTTATTAGTTGATTAGGTGAGTGGAGAATGGTTATAAACTCATGCAACCACTCACCAATCGATTGAATTAACCACTCACTAAAAAGAATGAAACTAAGATTAGGAATGATCGGTGGCGGTCAGGGCGCGTTTATTGGCGCCGTGCACCGCATAGCCGCACGTATAGATGGTGAATATGAACTGGTTTGCGGTGCTTTTAGCAGCAATGCCGAAAAATCACAAGCCAGTGGTTTGTTACTGGGACTACCCGCCAACCGCATCTACAATTCATACACCGAACTCATCGAAAAAGAAAAACAACTGCCAGAGAACGAGCGTGTACAGGTGATCAGTATTGTAACACCCAACCACGTACACTTCGCTCCAACAAAATTGGCGCTGGAAAACGGTTTTCATGTTGTTTTAGATAAACCCATGACCTTTTCCCTGGCCGAAGCCAAAGAGCTGGATAAAATAGTAAAAGCTACAGGCAAATTATTTTGCCTCACGCATACCTATACCGGCTATCCTATGGTAAAAGAGGCCAAGCAATTGATCAAAGCAGGAAAATTAGGCGTAATCCGCAAAGTATATGTAGAGTATCCGCAAGGATGGCTCAGCAGCTTTCTGGAAGGCGATGATAATAAACAGGCCTCATGGCGCACCGATCCGGGTAAAAGCGGTATTGCAGGTGCTATGGGCGATATTGGTACCCATGCCTTTAACCTGGCCGAATATGTAACAGGCCTGGAGGTTACCAAAATTTGTGCCGACATCAACATCGTGGTTGAAGGTCGTAAGCTGGATGATGACGGCGCGGCATTGCTTAAATTCAACAACGGCGCTAGCGGGGTATTAACCGCCACTCAAATTGCCGCCGGCGAAGAAAATAATGTTAAAATACGCGTTTACGGAGAAAAAGGCGGATTGGAATGGCACCAGAGCGATGCTAATTCCCTCACGGTGATGTATACCGATAAACCTATGGAAGTATGGCGCACAGGCGGTGGTTACACCAGCTCGTTCGCGCAGCATAATACCCGTACACCTGCCGGTCACCCCGAAGGTTACCTGGAAGCTTTTGCCAACCTGTACCGCAACTTTGCGTTAACGGTAAAAGCTGGTATTGAAGGCAGAACAGCAACCCCCGAAGAACTGGATTTTCCGGGAGTAAAAGAAGGCGTTCGCGGCATGGCATTTATTGAAAATGTGATCGCCTCGGGAAAATCAGATAAAAAGTGGACCGAATTTTCTATTTAAAACATTATGACAACTATAAAAGGACCAGCCATATTTTTAGCGCAGTTTATAGGCGATACCGCGCCATTTAACAGCCTGGAATCTATTTGTAAATGGGCCGCGGGCCTGGGTTACAAAGGTGTTCAGCTGCCAACTAATGATGCCCGCTTTATCGATCTGCAAAAAGCTGCCGAAAGCAAAACCTATGCCGATGAGATCAAAGGTATTGTGAACGCTGCCGGATTAGAAATAACCGAACTATCAACTCACCTGCAAGGTCAGCTGGTAGCTGTAAACCCGGCTTATGATTCCCTTTTTGACGCTTTCGCGCCAGAGGCTGTTCGCAACAACCCGGTTGAAAGGCAAAAATGGGCTGTACAGCAAGTGAAATACGCGGCACAGGCCTCAAAAAATTTAGGACTTAACGCTTCTGTTACCTTTAGTGGCGCCTTGCTTTGGCCAATGGTGTACCCATGGCCTCAACGCCCTGCAGGTATTGTAGAAACAGGTTTTGATGAACTGGCCAAACGCTGGAAACCGATCCTGGATGTATACGAAGACAATGGCATCGACCTTTGCTACGAAATTCACCCGGGAGAAGACCTGCATGATGGTATCACCTATGAAATGTTCCTTGAAAAAGTGAATAACCATAAACGCGCCAACCTGCTGTATGATCCATCGCACTTTGTATTGCAATGCCTGGATTATTTAGAATATATCGACATCTATCATGAGCGCATCAAAATGTTCCATGTAAAGGATGCTGAATTTAACCCAACAGGTCGTCAGGGTGTTTACGGTGGTTACCAGAATTGGGTCGACCGTGCAGGCCGCTTCCGCTCATTGGGCGATGGCCAGGTTGATTTTAAAGGCATCTTCAGCAAATTAACCCAGTATGATTATAAAGGATGGGCCGTATTAGAATGGGAATGCGCGCTTAAACATCCGGAAGATGGGGCAAGAGAAGGTGCCACATTTATCAAGGATCATATCATCAGGGTTACCGAACGTGCCTTTGACGATTTCGCCGCATCGGGTTCTGATGAAGCTTTTAACAGGAAAACGCTGGGGATATAATATAATAAACTATGTCATTGCGAGCGAAGCGTGGCAATCGCATGCTATACAGGGCAGATAGTCCTGTGATGAGATTGCTTCATCGTTCCTCCTCGCAATGACATATTGATGTAAGTGAGAAGATAAAAGCATTATATTTGAGATACCAATTAACCAATTAATTTAACCTAAATATCTTTAAATGCAAGCCATTAACCGTACACAGCTTTTCAGGGCCAGTTGTTTATCCCTGTTGGTAACATCACTATCCTTTGGTATCCGCGCGGGTATATTGAACGACCAGGGTGTCAGATTTCATTTGAACGCCTCAGAATTGGGCACCATTGCTGCAACAGCTTTTTGGGGCTTTCCATTAGCTATCATTGTAGGGGGCTTTATTGTGGATATCATCGGCATGAAAAAATTGCTGGTATCGGCTTTTGTTTTCCATTTGATAGGTATTTTGCTTACTATTTTCGCCAATGGATATTGGACCTTGTTCCTGTCGACACTGATGATCGGTATTGCCAACGGCACTGTCGAGGCTTCCTGTAATCCTTTAGTTGCTTCTTTATATACCGATAATAAAACTACCAAGCTCAACCACTTTCACTTGTGGTTTCCGGCGGGTATCGTTATCGGTACATTAATAGTATTTGGGCTGGATAAAGCTTTGGCACATGACGTATCACCAAAACCTTACTGGATATCACAGCTGGAAGTTGCTATTATGCTCATCCCTACCTTGGCTTATGGTTTCCTGTTCTCCAAGCTGGAGTTCCCGGTAACCGAAAGGGTATCGGCGGGTGTAAGTACAAGCGATATGTACAAGGCGCTCATCAACCCTTTGTTCGTGTTCATGATCATCTGCATGTTCGGTACGGCTATTACAGAGCTATTTACCAACCAGTGGACGGACGTACTGTTCAAAACCGTTACGGATAATGCTATACTGATACTCACTTTTGTGGCCTCGGTACAGGTACTGGGCAGGGCATTTGCGGGTCCAATTGTACATCGTGTGGCTCCGCAGGGTGTATTACTTATTTCAGCGGTTTTATCGGCTCTGGGTATTTTTCTGATGATTAACCTGCACGGCGACGCTATTTACCTGGCCGCTGTTGTTTTTGGATTGGGTGTAGCCTTTTTCTGGCCTTGTATGATAGGCTTTGTAGCCGAGAACCTGCCACGTACCGGAGCTGTTGGCTTAAACCTGATGGGCGGTGCAGGCATGTTCGGCGTATCTATTTATATGATATTTATGGGTGGGCATTATGATACTATCATGGCTCAGAAACTTCCGGCAGGTGCCAGTTTGGACGCCTATCGGTCGGCAGCCGCAGGTACAGACATGGCCAAAGCTTTTGATGCTGCCCGGTCAGCAGCCGGTCCCGAAGTGCTAAATACTACCCTCATTATCCCGGTAGCATTGATAGTTGCTTTTGCCGGTTTGGTGTTTTACATGCGTGGCAAGAAAAAAAGTGAACCATTAAGCACAGTTACCGTGTAAAAAGTACACTGATTATGATAAAAAATTGTATTTTTCACCCTCGTTAATCACAACCAAAAAACAGAAGTAAACCGGCAGGAGTAATAAGCTAAAACAGATATGCCCCTGTCAGGTTATTATTAAAAAACAAAAAAACACTCATGAAAAAGGCTTTTTTTATTCTTTGTATCAGCGCGGTAGTAACAGCTTGTGGCAGTAATTCATCAACTAAAGGTGGCAGCGACAGCACCAGCGCGGCAAATCAAACCGCAAAAGCTGCTGATGCTAATGCTGATACAGTTGTTGCAAAAACAGGTACAGAAGCGGCAGGCGGATCAGCAGGCTCAGCTAAAGGCGAAAGTTTAATAGCGGCAGCTGATTGCAATACCTGCCATAAAGTGGATACCAAAATTATAGGTCCTGCGTTTCAGGATGTGGCTGCTAAATATCCGGCTACCGAAACCAACATTGAAACCCTGGCTAAAAAAGTTATTGACGGTGGTAAAGGTAACTGGGGCGATATCCCGATGACAGCTCACCCTGCTTTGTCTTTAGATGACGCTAAAGAAATGGTGAAATACGTTTTGTCTCTGAAAAAATAACCTGATTTTATCTTCTTAAAAAACAACTATGACCACTGGAATCAGGGTAAAACTTTCTGCCATGATGTTCCTCGAATTTTTTATTTGGGGAGCATGGTTTGTAACACTGGGCGCATTTTTAGACAAAACACTGCACGCCACAGGCGTTCAGGCCGGATCTGTATTTTCAACCCAATCATGGGGGGCTATTATAGCGCCCTTTGTTATCGGGTTAATTGCCGACAGGTATTTTAACGCCGAAAAAATATTGGGCATACTGCATATTGCCGGTGCTGTATTAATGTACCAGATGTACAAAGCCCCGGATGTGGCTGCTTTTTACCCGTACGTATTGGGTTACATGGTGCTGTATATGCCAACGCTGGCGCTGGTAAACTCAGTTTCATTTAACCAGATGACCGATCCGGAGAAAGAGTTTTCTTCTATCCGCGTTTGGGGAACCGTAGGTTGGATATTGGCGGGTATATTGATCAGCTATTTGTTCCACTGGGATTCTCAAAATGGTATTGCACAGGGCTTTTTAAGAAATACCTTCCTGATGGCAGGAATTGCCTCCCTGGTTTTAGGTTTATTCAGTTTCACGTTACCAAATACTCCGCCTAAGGTAGCCAAAGGCGAAAAAATAAGCGTTGGTCAGTTATTAGGCTTTGATGCCTTGAAATTGTTAAAGGATAAGAATTTTGCCATATTCTTTGTGGCTTCTATCCTGATATGTATCCCATTAGCGTTTTATTACCAGAATGCAGGCGCATTTTTAGCCGACATTAAGGTTGATAACCCTACCGGAAAAATGACCATTGGTCAGGCTTCGGAAGTATTGTTTTTGCTTTGTTTGCCTATTTTCTTTAAGAAATTCGGGTTTAAAAAAACGATCCTGGTAGGTATGCTGGCATGGGCGGTTCGGTATGCGATGTTCGCTTACGGTAACGCCGGCGAATTAAGCTTCTTGTTGATTATAGGTATTGCGCTTCATGGCGTTTGTTATGATTTCTTCTTTGTTTCCGGACAGATCTATACAGATTCAAAAGCCGGCATCCAATATAAAAGCGCTGCCCAGGGTATGATAACTCTGGCTACTTATGGCGTAGGTATGTTGATCGGGTTTTATATTGCCGGATTAATTTCCGACAGTTATAACAGTCCTGCCGGGCACGATTGGAAAATGATATGGCTGATACCTGCTGGTATTGCGGCAGTAGTATTTATCCTGTTTGTATTGTTCTTTAAAGATCAAAAAGATAACGTAGCTATTAACGAATCTGCAACTAATAACTAAACCAATGGCATCAAACCAAAACCGGAGATCGGCTATCAAAAACATGCTTGCAGGCACGGCTGCTATTACAGCGTCGGGCGTGCTTACTTCATTTACATCAACCGAACAAGATAAACCAATGTTACCTGATACGCTTAAAGGAAATATTAACCACGCGGTTTGCCGCTGGTGTTATGGTGATATAACCGTGGAGCAACTTTGTGCAGCTGCTAAAGATATCGGCATTAAAGGGATCGACCTGGTTGGCCCTTCCGATTGGCCTACGCTTAAAAAGTATGGTCTGTACTCATCCATGTGTAATGGCGCCGAAATAAACCTGACCGATGGTTTTGGCGATAAGCAGTTTCATGCCCAGTTGCAAAAAAACTACTCGGAAATGATACCTAAGGTGGCCGCGGCTGGATATAAAAACCTGATCTGCTTTAGCGGAAGCCGCCGGGGTAAGGATAACGAAACCGGCTGGAACAATTGTGTGGAAGGGTTGAAACCTTTAGTAGCCCTTGCCGAAAAACACAACGTAGTATTGGTGATGGAACTGCTGAACAGCAAGATTGATCATAAAGATTATCAGTGTGATCGTGTATCATGGGGCGCTGAATTGTGCAAAAGATTAGGCTCCGAAAACTTTAAGCTCCTGTATGATATATACCACATGCAGATAGATGAAGGCGACGTGATCCGCAACATCCGCGACAATCATCAATACATCGCGCATTATCATACCGGTGGTGTACCTGGTCGTAACGAGATTGATGATACACAGGAATTATATTACCCTGCCATTATGAAAGCTATTGTAGCCGTAGGCCATAAAGGCTTTGTAGCCCAGGAGTTTATTCCAAAGCAGCCAGATCATATCGCTTCCTTACGTAAGGCGGTACATATCTGTGATGTTTAAACCTTATGGTTTGCAACTGCTCTAACCAATACATTAACCAAATAATTATACATGACAACCAGAAGAACATTCTTAGCACAAGCCGGATTAGTTGCGGCAGGTGTGATGATAAAACCAAACTTACTATCGGCCAAAAGCACTAATGGTGTCGGGCTGCAATTATATAGCCTGCGCGATCAGCTGCCAAAAGATGTAAAAGGGGTAATAGCTCAGGTTGCCAAAGCCGGTTACAAAGAAGTAGAAACCTTTGGCTTTAATCAGCAAACCGGTTATTGGGGTTTACCAGGTAAAGATTTTGGTCAGCTGTTAAAGGATAACGGCCTGAGCACGCCAAGTGGTCACTACGGACTTGATCAGTATTTTGGCGAAGGTAAAACCGACGATCTGAAAGCTTACATTGAAGTGGCTAATACTATCGGTCAAACTTATATCATTATCCCTTCGCTAAACCATAATTTCATCAAAACGGTTGACGACTGCAAAGCTGTTGCCGATAAGATGAATAAGATTGCCGAGATCTGCAAAGCATCAGGCTTAAAGCTGGGTTACCACAATCACAATTTTGAATGGCATCCGGTTGGCGATACTACTTTTTATGATGTAGTACTGAACAATACCGACCCTAAGCTGGTGAATATGGAAATGGACCTTTACTGGGTAGTTCGTGCCGGTCAGGATCCGATAGCTATATTCCAGAAACACCCGGGCCGCTTTACCTTTGTACACATTAAGGATCGTGATAAAACGAATGCCAACCTGAACACCGAAATTGGTACCGGCGATATTGATTTTAAAACCATTTTAAGCAAAGCCAAGCTTGCCGGCATTAAACACTTTATTGTTGAGCAGGAAAACTATACCAATATTGATCCGTATGTAAGTATTGCCAAAAGTGCGTCGTACTTAAAAAATACACTACACGTGTAGTATCAAGTAGCTAGTATCAAGTATCAAGATTTTTGTTTTTTTATTAGGAACAGGAACCGAAGATGAAATATGTCTTGATACTTGATACTAGCTACTTGATACTCTCTAAAATTAAAAACCAATTATAATACTGATATGAAATATCCAATTGTATTAACAGCGCTTTTAGCAGGAAGCTTTTTTGTAGCCAACGCGCAACAGGCAAAACCAGAAGATACTGAAACATGGGAACCGATACCCAAAGTAGTTGTTCCGGGTAAAGTATTGGGCGAAGCTCCGTCTGACGCTATTGTTTTATTTGATGGCAAAAATCAGGACGAGTGGGTTTCTGTAGCCGATCAAACACCTGCAACATGGGTGGTTAAAGGTGGTATTTTAACCGTTGATAAAACCAAAGGCAATATCGAAACCAAAAGAAAATTTACCAACTACCAGTTGCATATTGAGTGGCGCGTACCAGCCAGCATTACCGGCGAAGGACAAGCCCGCGGTAACAGCGGTATCTTCCTGGCATCATTAGGTAAAGGTGATGCAGGTTATGAACTGCAGGTTTTAGATTCATACAACAACAAAACTTATGTTAACGGTATGGCAGGCAGTTTGTACAAACAGGCTATCCCATTGGCAAACCCAGGCCGTAAACCAGGCGAGTGGAACGTATATGATGTAGTTTGGACCGCTCCTGTATTTAACGAGGATGGTTCTTTAAAATCAGCTGCTAAAGCTACCGTGTTCTTTAACGGTGTTTTAGTTGAAAATAACTTTGAACTGTGGGGACCAACCCAGTACATCGGCAAGGCATCTTACGAAGGTAAAAAACACGGTGCCGCACCAATTAAATTACAGGCACATGGCGATAAAAGCGAGCCGCTTAGCTTCAGAAATATCTGGGTGCGCGAGTTGTAATATCGCTTACCTGATTTGAAATATTAAAGTCTGTAAGCGAAAAGCTTACAGGCTTTTTTGTTGTCATATTTTCTATAGATTTTGCAAGAGCTATTCGAAATCAATCTCTTATCTTAGGTATAATGAAAGAGGCGCGCAAACCATTGATAATAGAAAGACAACTACGATTTGTATTTATTTTCACGATGGTCTTACTGATTGGGATGGGAATTTATTCACTTTTTACCCGAAGCTCTATCGGTGGAACGTTATATGGTAAATACGGTGGTTCAACAACTGTAACTTATGGAGCGGCAGGGTTTTTTGAAATGGCTGCAGTTTTGTTTTTGGGTTACCTCTGTATTCAATTAGGTGTACTTTATAAAAAACGCAAGGAAACCGATAAGGAAGTCAATAAATAGTGCTTGCGGTATCAGAGTATAAATGCCCTCAAAATTGTGACAATCTCCATCGAAAAAACACAGAAAATTATCAGATTTGAACCTATCTTTACCATTTTAATAAACTCATGAAATCATTTTACCAAACCCGCTATTCACTGTTTGCGTTGATATTATTTTTTATGCTGGGCTTGTCGGCTTCTTCGGCCATGGCAGCTAAAAGGTTTTATTATCAGTTTAAAGTATATCATTATAAAACCACGGCACAGGAGGGCAGGATTGAGCGTTACCTGGAGCATGCCTATGTGCCGGCTATGCACCGGGCGGGTATAAAAAACGTAGGCGTATTTAAACCGGTGAAGCAGGATACCGCCGATATGCGTATCTATGTTTTTACACCATTTGCCACTTTTGATAAATTGATGGGGATTGATAAAAAACTACAAGGCGATACCGAATACCTAACGGATGGTGACGACTATATTAATGCCGAATATAAAGATGCCCCGTATACCCGTATAGAAACCATCGTATTACAGGCTTTCCCTGGTATGCCTGCACCGGCTGTACCTAATTTAACAGGTGCCAAAGCCGATAGGGTGTACGAGCTGCGCAGCTACGAAAGCGCTACCGAAAAATATAATTTTAACAAAGTGCGCATGTTTAATGTAGGCGATGAAGTTGGGTTATTTAAACGCCTGGGCTTTAATGCCGTATTCTATTCGGAGGTGATCGCGGGCAGTCGTATGCCCAACCTCATGTACATGACTACTTTTAACAATAAAGAAGACAGGGACAAGCACTGGGAAACTTTTAGCAATGATGCCTACTGGAAAAGTCTCGTCGCCAAACCAGAATATCAGAACAATGTATCGCACGCGGATATCATTTTCCTGTATCCTGCGGCTTATTCGGATTTTTGATTTTTGTAAATCACTGTTGTCATTTCGAACGAGGTACGAGGAGAAACTATCTCTTGAGCGGAGCGAAAAATCTTTTGCGATTAGCATATCCCGCGCAAAAGATCTCTCCTCGTACCTCGTTCGAGATGACATTTGTTTGTTTGATTCCCCTCTAAAACAATAAGTTTGTCATGCTGAACGTAGTGAAGCATCTTCTTCAGCAGGCATGTCGAAGAAGATCCTTCGTCCCTCAGGATGACAAAAGAATAATCTCCCAGCTCCCTCCCCACCCAATCCCCATCTGTCCATTATCATTAAAAATGTCCGGAATCGATCACTTTTTGAAAATTAAAAATTCATAATATACTGATAATCAATATATTGATATTGGTATAGCTCTTGCAAATCCTTATCCAAAAATGTATAACAATGGATAAGGAAATAGCCCTTGAAGTAACCACACAAAAACGTAGAAAGGGTATGATCATAGGTCTGGCAGTTATAACTGTTATGGCGCTGCTGATCTGGGCTTTACGTGGATTCATCAAGTCGTCAATAAACAGGAGTCAAATTACAGCATCCGCCGTTCAGGTTAGTAATATCGAAAATACCATCAACGCTACCGGCGAAGTTTTGCCTGAATTTGAAGAGATCATCACCAGTCCTATCAATGCCTCCATCAAAAACGCGCTGATGGATGCCGGCAATAAGGTGAATGTGGGCCAATCCGTTATCACCCTTGATAAAACCGCTACCCAAACGGAATACGACAAGCTCAACTTTCAGCTGGAGTCGAAACGTAACGAGATCAGCAAATTAAAGCTTGATCTGGGCAAAAGTTTTTATGATATCCAATCGAACAATGATATTAAACAGCTGCACATCAGTAACCTGGCCGATGCGGTTGAAAATGCCAAACGCCTGTACAAAGCAGGAGGCGGTACCCGCGAAAATATTGAACAGGCCGAGCTTAACCTGAAAGTGGCCCAGCTGGAGAAAAAGCAACTGGAGAACGAGATCAAAAACAAGCAGCAAACCATGCGGATTGAGATCAAGGAGGCGGAGATTGCAGCCGCCATACAGGAAAGCGATCTGAAGGCTCTGCAACGCAAATTACAGCTGGCCAACATAGTGGCCACCCGCAAAGGCGTTATTACCTATGTAAACAAAAACATAGGCGCCAATATACATGAGGGCGAAACGCTGGCCCGCATTGCCGATCTGGGAAGTTTTAAGGTACAGGGCAGCATATCCGATAATTCGGTTGATCAATTGCATGCGGGTATCCCGGTCATCATCCGGTTTAATGATAACCAACTGCGCGGGCATGTTAGCAACGTATCGCCATCCATCCAAAATAGTATCATTTCTTTTGATATCCAGCTGGACGACCGCTCTAGCAAGCTGCTGCGGCCCAACATGAAAGTGGATGTTTTTTTGGTAACCGCAACGCATAGCAAAGTGATGCAGGTGGCTAACGGTCCGGCATTTAAGGGATCGTCGCTCCAGGATATTTTTGTGATCAATGGTGCAAAGGCCGAGCGCAGGACGGTTCACATCGGTCTCACCAATTTTGATTTCGTGGAGATCAAAGATGGGGTAAAACCCGGCGACGTGGTGATCACTTCGGATATGAGCGAGTATAAAAACTCCCAGGAGATAACGATAAATAATTAAGATAAAGAGACACGTCATTGCGAGGCACGAAGCAGCGACGCTTAGAATAACAGAATGAAAATTTTATACATCATAAGTTTGTTGACCATGAGCGCAGGGGCATTTGGCCGCAGTAACAGCGATACGCTGCGGCTAACCCTGCAGCAGGTGGTTGAAATGGCCAAGGCAAACTCTATAGCCGCCAAACAGGCCGCTACCTTACGCGAAACCAAATACTGGGAGTATCGCACCTATAAATCAAACTACCAGCCGCAGCTGGCCCTGAGCGGTACTTTGCCCGATTACCAAAAAACTTTTTCACAGGTGTTTCAGCCCGATGGTACCATATTGTTTCAGCCTGTGCATAATGATAATTCACAATTGCAGCTTGATTTTAGCCAGAGCATTACCGCTACCGGTGGTACCATTTACGGCAGAACCCAACTGCAGCGTTTTACTGATTTCGACAGGCACAATGCATTATATAATGGTGTTCCATATAGTATTGCTTATACACAGCCGCTTTTTCAGTTTAACCAGCTCAAGTGGGATAAAAAAATTGAGCCGCTAAAATACAACGAGAGTAAACAGAAGTATATTGAAGACCAGGAAAATATAGCTGTTACGGTTGAGGGTTATTTTTTTGATCTGTTGCTGGCACAAGTTAACTTGCACATTGCCGAAACCAACTATACCAACACTCAAAAAATAATGACGATAACCAATATCAAATTTGAGTTAGGGAAGGTGTCAAAAAATGAAATATTACAATTGCAGCTGGAACTCATTAATGCCAAAAAAGCCGTAGGTACCGCCAAACGCGATATAGAAACTACTACCCTTAATCTTCGCAGCTATATAGGGCAGGAGGATGATAGCAAAATTGTGTTGGTGATACCAGAAAATATCAGCCGGATGAACGTTACCTCAGACAAAGTTTTGGCCGAGGCTTATGCCAACCGCTCAGACGCTATAGGCTTTTTAAGGCGTATAGCCGAAGCCAAAAGGGATGTGGCCAAAGCTAAAGGCGAAACCGGCCTGAAAGCCACACTTAACGCTAACCTGGGTTTTTCAAATACGGCCAGCAGTATCCCGGGGTTATATAATAATCCGCAAAACCAACAGATAGTACAGTTAACCCTGTCTGTACCTATATTGGATTGGGGCAGGTCAAAATCACGTACCCAAACAGCATTGGCCAACCAACAACTTATGGAATACACGGTGGAGCAGGATAAGCAAAATTTTAAACAGGGAATATTTACGCAGGTATCGCTTTTTAATATGATGAAGGAACAATTGGTGTATACCGCCGAGGCCGACAGCATTGCCTCAGAAAAGTACAAAATAGCCCGTGAACGTTATGTACTGGGCGACCTGAGCATTACCGACCTGAGCATCGCCTTTCGCGACAATGACGCAGCCAAGCGCGATTATATCACCTCGCTCCGCGATTTCTGGGGAGCCTATTACCAGCTACGCCAGCTGTCATTATATGATTTTGAAAGCAACCATAAGATAAGCTATCGGTAGATTTAAGTCAAAATTCAAAAGTTAAAAGTCAAAAAATAAAGCATTCCATAGGTCAAAATTTAAAAAGAAATCAATAATTCAATAAATCAATAACTCAAAATTAAAAAGATATGATCCGTTTACAAAACATCGAAAAAGTGTACCGTACAGACACTATAGAAACACTGGCTCTCAATAGCATCAGCCTTGATATAGCCAAAGGAGAATTTTTATCCATCATGGGCCCTTCAGGCTGCGGCAAAAGTACCCTGCTGAATATCATGGGACTGCTGGATACCCCATCAAAAGGTGATATCAAGATAAGTGATCAAAAGACCGATCATTTGACGGACAAGCAACTGGCACAGTTCAGGAACCAGAAACTGGGTTTTATTTTCCAGAGCTATCATTTGATTAACGATCTGCAGGTGCTGGACAATGTAGAACTGCCCCTGCTGTATCGTAACACAACCGCCAAAGAACGCAAAATGCTGGCCACCGAGGCATTGGAAAAGGTGGGCTTATCCAACCGCATCAAACATTTCCCTACACAGCTCTCAGGCGGTCAGCGGCAGCGTGTGGCTATAGCCCGTGCCATTGTTGGTCGGCCGGAGATTATTTTGGCCGATGAGCCTACCGGTAACCTGGACAGCGCTATGGGTAACGAGATCATGGAGATCCTCATCAACCTGAACCGAAACGAGGGTACCACCATTGTAATGGTAACGCACGATGAAAATATGGCCCATAAAACCCACCGGCTGGTACGCTTATTTGATGGTTCGCAGGTTCAGTAATACATCCGCTTAAAAACTAAGATCATGCTTAAAAATTACTTCAAAATAGCCATAGCGGTATTAAGGCGCAGAAAATTCTTCACCTTTATCAGTCTGTTCGGTATCAGTTTTACGCTCACTATATTGCTGGTGCTCACCGCGTTTTTAGACAAAGTTGTGGGCGATACTTACCCTGACAGAAAACGCGACCGCTCGCTGTATGTTACGCGCCTCTCCGAGTCGGGTAAAGACGGACAAAGCTCCAGCACATTATCCTATTATTTTTTAAATCACTTTGTGGGGAGTTTAAAAACACCGGTTAAGCTGGGTATATCAACAATTTACGAAGGCACCAATACTTATGTTAACAATAAAAAGTTAGCTGTAAACTACAAATACACCAATGCCGATTACTGGGACATTATGGAGTATGATTTTACCGAAGGCAAGGCATTCAGTAAACAGCAGATAGATAATGCCGATAAAGTGGCCGTGATATCTGAGGATATGAAAAGTGAATACTTTGGCGATATCCCATCTGTAATTGGTAAATATATAGAGGCCGATAATGTAAAGTACCGGGTAATAGGTGTAGTGAAAAACGTGCCGATAACCAGTTACACTTTATACAGCGATATATATCTGCCTTACACAGTGTCAAAAACAGATCTTACGAAGGGTAAGGGATATCTTGGGGGCTCTACCGCAGTACTGCTGGCTAAATCGGCTGCCGATGTACCACGCATGCGCGATGAATATGATGCCATGATGCGCCGCATACCTATGGAAAGTGTACAATTCAACCAAGTGCACAGCCATGCCGAGTCATATATCAGGAGTTATGTTGATACCGGTAATGATAATTTGTCTGGCGTTACCATTGTGCTTACCACCATAACCATATTTGTTCTGCTGGTGACTGTGCTGCCAACGCTTAACCTGGTGAATATCAACATTACCCGTATCATGGAGCGCTCATCAGAAATTGGGGTGCGTAAGGCGTTTGGGGCATCATCCGGTACGCTGGTTTACCAGTTTCTGGTAGAGAATATTATCCTTACGTTGCTGGGCGGACTTATTGGCGTAGTGTTGTCATTTATTGCTATCCAGGTTATAAATAGCTTTCATTTGATCCCTAACCTGGTACTGTCTATCAATTTTACGGTGTTGGGTATTGGCCTGCTTGTTTGTTTTTTCTTTGGCCTGCTATCGGGCGTTTACCCGGCATGGCGCATGTCAAAACTCAATGTAGTAACCGCTTTAAAGGCGCAATAAATATTATTAACTCATTTAAATCACGATATGATGTTTAAGCATTTATTTAAACTGATCTGGAACAAAAAGAAACAGAACTTTTTGCTCATGACCGAGATGTTATTCTCGTTCCTGGTACTGTTTGCTGTATTTACACTGCTGGTGTATTATTACGATAACTATAAAAAACCGATGGGTTTTGAGTATCAAAATGTATGGGTGGTAAGCTATAATAACGCCTACCAAACCAAAAATGCCGACTCGCTCAATACCTATTATGAAATTTTACGTAAAAACATTAAAGCCATGCCCGAGGTACGGGATCTCAGCTTTTGCAGTTTTAATACCCCGTTCACTAACAATATGTCGCAAGGCCGTGTCTCTTATCATAAAAAACCGCTCGACCATGTAAACTTTTATACAGCTGATGAACGTTACCCAGTCACTATGAACATGCAGATATTGGAAGGGCGCTGGTTTAATAAAACGGATGTTGTTACGACAAATAAACCTATTGTGATTAATAGCGATATTAAAGAAAAACTATTTGGCAAAGGTGTTGCGGTAGGTCAGTTAGTTAGTAACTATGACGAAAAAGAAAAAATGAGGGTGATAGGGGTAGTACAAAGTATTAAAATGAAAGGCGATTATGCAGCTACCGGTTTAGGGATCTATCAAAAGACCGACACTGGTTCATTACGCTGGATGGGCAAGATCATGGTGCAGGTTGTACCAGGTGCCGGCGCCGCTTTTGAAGGGCGTTTATATAAAACCCTGGCCAATTACATGAAAAATTCCAATGTAGAAATAGAGCATTTGACCAATAAGCGCATCAGCATCAATTACTTTACCCTGGTACCTATGATCGTGCTGAGTATTGTGGGGGGCTTTTTGGCTATTAACGTAGCGCTGGGGCTTTTTGGCGTGCTTTGGTATAACATTAACCAGCGCCGGGGCGAGATAGGTTTGCGCCGGGCGGTTGGTGCCAGCGGCAATGCGGTATCATCGCAGCTTATTTATGAATCGATGATCCTGGCTACTTTATCCTTAATTGTGGGATCATTTTTTGCAGTGCAATTCCCTTTGCTCAATGTTTTTGACCTGTCGGCAGGTATTTATATTTCTGCTATGTTGCTGGCTATCATATTCATTTACCTACTTGTATTTGTATGCTCCTTATATCCGGGCAGGCAGGCAGCGGCAATTTACCCGGCAGTGGCTTTACATGAAGAATAATTACGATATTAACCTGCTGTTATGATATTGGTTATTGATGATGATTTAGCGGTACGTACCTCGCTGATGCTGTTGCTGAAAGGCGAAGGGTACGATGTGCAATGTACCGAAACCCCTGCCGAGGCGTTGAAGTTTATCCGGAAGCAAAACCCGGAGTTGATCGTGCTCGATCTTAATTTTTCGATAGATACTTCGGGTAAGGAAGGCCTTGATCTGCTGGCCAAAATAAAGCAGATCAACAGCGCTATACCGGTGATACTGATAACCGGCTGGGGTAGTATTGAATTGGCCGTAGCCGGTATGAAAATAGGCGCCAGCGACTTTATCAATAAGCCCTGGAGCAACGAACACCTGGTACAATCGGTTAAAACCCTGCTCGATCTGCAAGGGAATAAGGTCGAGCATCGTACCCGCAAACAACTCGATAAAAGCTATAACTTTCAGCACATTATAGGGGAGGACCCTAAAATGCTGGATATACTGGAAACCATTGGTCGCGTTGCCCAAACCGATGCCTCGGTATTGATCATGGGCGAAAGCGGCACGGGTAAGGAATTGATCGCCGAAGCTATTCACCAAAACAGCCTGCGCAGAAACAAACCGTTTATCAAGGTAAACCTGGGCGGTATCAGTACTTCTTTGTTTGAAAGCGAAATGTTCGGTCATATCCGCGGCGCTTTTACTGACGCGCGGTTTGACAGGATCGGTCGGTTTGAAATGGCTAACAAAGGCACCATATTTTTAGATGAGATAGGCGATCTGGATGCCAGCAGCCAGGTAAAATTGCTGCGCGTATTGCAGGATCGTACCTACGAGGTGCTGGGCAGCAGTCGCACCAAAACGGTTGATGTGCGGATAGTTTGTGCCACTAACAAAAATTTGAACGAAATGGTGAGCAAAAGCACCTTCCGCGAGGATCTGCTTTACCGCATTAACCTCATCACGGTTTACCTGCCCGCCCTGCGCGACAGGCCGAAGGACATCCCTTTACTGGTGGAATTTTTTATCAATAACTTAAAGGATATCTATAACCGCCCAAAATTATCCGTAGCGCCGGGCGCCATGAAGTGGCTACAGCAGTTGCCGCTGCCCGGCAATATCAGGCAGCTTAAAAACCTGGTGGAACGCTCCATTCTGGTAAGTAAAAAGGATGAACTGGGTATTGATGATTTCCGCTCACAACTGGAACTTTCGCCGGTAAAAAAAGGTAATATGCAACTGCCCGGTGTAGGTACGCTCACACTGGAAGAAGTAGAGGTAGAGATGATCAAACGCGCCATGGACCACCATAAAAACAAAATAAGCCGGGCCGCCGCCGCGCTGGGCCTCACGCGTAGCGCCCTGTACCGCCGTTTAGATAAATACCAGATCCCTTACGATGAAGCTGAGGACTAAATATATTTTATTCGTACTTATACTGCACCTGTTAACGCTGGTGCTCACTTACTTTATTTTCAGCGATAATAAAATATTCTTCATCGCCTCGGAGGTGGTTGTCATCATTTCGGCCATCATCGCCTGGCAGCTTTATCGCCAGTTGATACAACCGCTCAAACTATTGATGCAGGGCGTAGATGCTATTAAGGACAAAGATTTTAACGTAAAACTAATCTCCACGGGTAAACATGAGGTCGACGAACTGATTGAGGTGTATAACCGGATGATGGATGAGTTAAGAAAGGAACGTACCATGCAGGAGCAGCAGCATTTTTTTTTAGAGAAACTGATATACACTTCGCCAACGGGCATCATTATTCTGGATTATGATAACCGTATCCAGCAGGTGAACCCCAAAGCGCTGCAATTGCTTTCGGTTAGCGAAGAAAGCCTGAAAGGGTACTCCATTTATGAACTCGAGCACCCCTTGATGCAACAGATCAGGGAATTACAGTCGGGCGAAACGGTAGTGGCCCGGGTTGATGGCATCAGCTCGTTCAAATTGCAAAAATCGCATTTTGTAGATAGGGGATTCTCCCGGCATTTTATCATGATCGAAGACCTGACCGCCGAGATCCTGGCTGCCGAGAAAAAGGTTTATGGCAAAGTAATCAGGATGATGGCACATGAAGTGAATAATACCATTGGTCCGGTAAATTCCATTATGCAATCGGCCATGCATACCGATCAGCTTTGGGAAGGCCATGAATTTGATGTGCTGAAAGACGCCTTGCAGGTAGCCATGGACCGCAACCAAAACCTGAACCATTTTATGCGCAACTTTGCCGACCTGGTGAAACTGCCACCGGCCAACAAACAGCCCATTGTACTGCAAAAAATAATCAATTCGGTAGCTACGCTCATGAGCGCCAAAGCCCGCGAAAATAACGTGGTATTTGAAATGGAACTGCCGGCTGACGAGATCCGTATCCGGGCAGATGAACAGCAACTGGAGCAGGCATTTATCAATATTGTAAAAAACGCCGTAGAAGCAATTGAAGGAGGAGGTACCGTGAAATTTACAGCCATCCCTGCCAAACGCCTGCTGGTGATCACCGATACCGGCAAAGGCATCAGTGCCAGTGAGCATACCAACCTGTTCTCCCCGTTTTTCAGCACCAAAAAAGATGGTCAGGGTATAGGCCTCACCCTGGTGCGCGAGATTCTGATCAACCATGGCTTCGAATTCAGCCTCAAAACTGTTGCTGACAGGCAAACGGAGTTTAGGATACATTATAGTTAATTACCAATCACCGGCCTGTCCCCTTATTAAAAGCCAGGGCCTTGTGCGATTCCTTCCCTCGGGAAGGGGAGGAAGGGGTTTCTATACCTTATAAGTTCACATCATGCATATATCCCCTCCCTGCCACAACACAATCCAAGCGCACCCCAGGGAACTAAAAAACAGTGGGGTTGTCACCCTGAGCACCGTCGAAGGGTAGAGCGCAGAGGCCTGCCCGCCATGCTTCGACGGTGCTCAGCATGACAGCCTTTTTTATTTTCCGCCCAAAATATTTTTATTAGCTGAATCCTTTTAGTAACGTTGTAATACCAATTCACAACTATGCAAAGGCGACATTTTTTGAAACTTTCTTCAGCGGCCACCGCTGCTGTACTCTTTAGCAGGATCACGCATGCTACATCAACCCAAACTACCGCTATCAACACTCCCGACGAAGTCTGGGCGCAATCTGGCGATGAATGGTTTCAGTTGAAGGGTAGCAACGGTACTTCGTTTATCTATAAAGATATCAGCGTTAGTTTTAAAAGCACTGGCAATGCTAAAAGCGTATTGGTTAGCTCGCCAACGCAGCAGCTTAATGCGGTGCGCCTGAAATGGAAACATCACCTGTCGCCCAATTCCAAATTCCTGGGTGATCATTGGGAACGCTCCTATGGCGACCTCCAATGGAAAACCAATCCCGATCATGTTAAAAACCCCTGGTATGTGATTATTCATGACGATAAACAAACCGCCTGCTTCGGCGTAAAAACCGGTTGCAAAAGTATTTGCTGGTGGGGGTTGACGAATGATAGCCTGGAACTTACTTTAGATACGCACTCCGGCGGCAACGGTGTTTTATTGGGCAGTCGCCAGTTGCATGCTGCTGATATTATTACCACTAACGGCCGCCAGGGCGAAAACACTTTTTATACTAACCGCCGGTTTTGCGGTATGATGTGCCCTAATCCACGCCTGCCCAAACAGCCTGCTTATGGTATTAACGACTGGTATTTTGCCTATGGCAATAACTCCTTCGATCTGATCAAAAAAACAACCGCCATGATGGCCGAACTGGTGACCGATACCCGTAATCGCCCCTTTTCTGTAGTGGATGCGGGTTGGGCTACTTATTCGCCTTTTTTGCCTGGCGATGGCGGCTGGAACGATGATTTCTCCAAACCTAACGATAAGTTTAAAGACATGCATCTGCTGGCCAATGAGATCAAACAGCTGGGTATGCGCCCCGGTTTGTGGATGCGCCCGCTTTGTGCCCGTCATGACGAAAAGGCCAGTTTGCTGGCGCCAAAGATCCCTGGTCGCGACAATCCGAAAAATCCCGTGCTTGATCCTACCATCCCCGAGAACATCGCCCGCATCAAACATAATTTTGATGTGTACAAACAATGGGGTTATGACATGGTAAAGCATGATTTTAGCACCTATGATATTACCGGCAGATGGGGAGGCAGTATGAAGGACAGCATCACCGCGCCCGGCTGGAACTTTAACGACCGCAGCAAAACCACCGCCGAGATCATTAACGATCTGTATGCCGCTATCCGCCAGGCTGCCGGCGATGGTATTTACGTTATCGGTTGTAATACCATGAGCCATTTATCAGCAGGAGTGTTTGAGATGTGCCGCATTGGCGATGATACAAGTGGCCACGAATGGGATCGTACCCGTAAAATGGGCGTGAACACATTGGCCTTCCGTTTGCCGCAGCACGATAAGTTTTATGCTGTCGACGGCGATTGCGTGGGCCTGACCACAGATATTGCCTGGAGCCGCAACAAACAATGGCTACAGCTGCTGGCCGAAAGTGGTGCGCCGCTCTTTATATCAGCCCAACCCGAAGCCCTCGGCACCGAGCAAAAAGCTGCCATAAAACAAGCCTTCGCCCAGGCCGCCAAAGTACAACCTATCGGCGAACCTTTAGACTGGATGGACGACATGCAACCCCAAAAATGGAAACTGAACAATCGGGAGGTAGATTTTAACTGGGCGTAGAGCCGACTCACCCGATCTGCGCTACGCTGGATCCCCTTCTCTTCGGCTTCGCCGCAAAGAGGGGGAGTATCTTTTCTCCGTGCGTCATTGCGAGGAACGAAGCAATCCCCGATTTACAGAGACGCTTTGTGTGTTGGGGATTGCCACGTCGTTCCTCCTCGCAATGACGTGGTTTTTTATTCCTCTCTTTCCGCCGCAGGCGAAGAGAGGGGTGGCAAGTGAAGCGATGCCGGGGTGAGTCGATGCCATCACGCATCCCAATATTTTTTCGTATATTTATACAAACCACAGCCCGGCCCTCTAAACCCAAGAGAACCGGGCTGTTTTGTTAAAGGAAAAATAGCCCGAAAAACAGATCGTTTGGTATGTAGTTATTTGGATATCAAATATTTAATACTTTTTAAACCTTTCAAAACCCATCAAAAATTTGTTAAAAAGTGTTAAAATTGGGTGTTTTGAATGAAAAATGAGCGCTTTTTGATTGGTTTTTGCCCTGTTTTGGTGTAAAAAAGTGTTAAAATCCAACCTTTAAAAAGTTCCAAAGCGGTCGATCCCTTGTTTTTTATTTTATAAACAATGGAATTATTATCTTGTTCCACTTTTACATCACCCCGAAAATCTACCATGAAGAAACTACTGCTTTTTGCACCTATACTGTTTATACTCTCGTGCAATGTCGATCCTGCCCGTGACCGCGAAAATCAAAGACTTAACAGCCTGGCTGTTAAATATGTGAAACTGGGCCTTACCATAGGTCAGTATGATTCCGATTTTGTGGATGCCTACTACGGTCCCGATTCCCTAAAACCAAAAACGGAGCCTGCCAAGGAATTCCCGAAGGATAGCCTGCTGGCCGATGCCAATATTTTGATGAATGAACTGAGGTCGGTAGAGACCTCAGCTATAGTTGATTCCAATAAAATGCGTGCCGAATGGATGTCTGATCAGTTGCTGGCTTTTAGTCGCCGGATCCGCCTTTTTTCTGGCGAGGAGCGCCCTTTCGATGAGGAGTCCCGCGAACTGTTCGGCGTAACCGCCCCGGTTTATACCGAGGACTATTTCAAGGCCCAGATAGCGCAGCTGGACAGTATCTTACCCGGAAAAGGCCGTGTGAACGACCGCTTTCAGAAACTGGCCAATAAATTCATCATCCCCAAAGATAAACTCGATCCGGTGATCAAAGCCGCCATAGCCGAAGCCCGCAAGCGTACACTGGCTCACTATAAATTGCCTGCCAGCGAGACCTTTACCTTGGAATATGTGACCAATAAACCCTGGAGCGGCTATAACTGGTACAAAGGCGACTACAAAAGCACCGTACAGATCAATACCGATCTGAAGATCTTTATCGACAGGGCCATTGATGTGGGAAGCCATGAGAGTTATCCCGGACATCATGTATATAATATGCTGCTGGAGAAGAATTTATACCATGATAAAGGCTGGGTGGAGATCTCGCTGTATCCGCTGTTTAGTCCGCAGTCGTTAATAGCCGAGGGAAGTGCCAATTACGGTATCGAGATGGCTTTTCCGGGTGAGGAAAAGGTGAAATTTGCCAAAAGCGTGCTGCTGCCGCTGGCGGGCTTAGATACTGCCGGTGTCGACCTGTATTTCAAGGCTCTGGCTATCAAAGGTAACCTGAACTATGCCCGTAACGAAGCTGCCAGGGGACTGGTAAATAATACCATGTCGCGTGATAAGGCCCGGAATTACCTGACCAAATACTGCCTCATGAATGATGAAACCGCCGATAAATCACTCAGCTTTATCAAAAAATATCGCAGCTATGTGATCAATTATAATTACGGACTCGACCTGGTGAAAAATTATATTGAACGCAACGGCGGCACAGCCAAAGACCCCCAAAAACGCTGGGAACTGTTTGGTCAGCTACTGAGCCATGAAGTAGCACCGGCGAGTTTGGTGAAAAAATAAATCATTGTCATGAAAATAAAGCTTATCCCTTTATTAGGCCTGATTGCCCTGGTCTATTGTTCTTGCAAAAAGAAACCAACAGCGCCGGCCACAGCCTACAGCGGTTGGCAAACCTATGCAGGCACTAAGGAGGGGAACCGTTATTCATCAAATGACGAGATCAACCTGGATAATGTAAAACAGCTGAAAGTAGCCTGGACATTCAGCACAAAGGACAGGGATACCGCTAATCGCAGCCAGAATCAATGTAACCCCATTGTGGTTAATGGTGTGCTGTATGGTACAAGTCCTAAGCTAAAATTATTTGCCCTGGATGCGGCTACGGGCGCCCAGCGTTGGATATTTGATCCGGCAAGCGTGGATACCAGCGGTAAAAATGATCCGATGGCTTATTACAAAGTAAGTAGGGGAGTGATCTACTGGCAAAACAGTAAAGGTGCTGAGAAACGCATTTTTTACAGCGTAGGTTCTAAAACTTATGCCATTGACGCCGATGCGGGTACTCCCGTAAAATCATTTGGATTGGGTGGATATATCGACCTGACCAAAGATCTGGGACGCGAAACCAAATCGTTTGTGGCGGGTACTACTCCGGGTGTAGTTTATCATGACCTGTTTATTGTGGGTACGCGTGTGGCCGAATCTGCCGATGCTGCACCTGGCCATATCCGGGCCTATGATGCCCGTACGGGCAAAATGCGCTGGATCTTCCACACCATACCCCAACCCGGTGAAAAGGGATATGAAACCTGGCAGGATACCGCCGCCTGGAAAAAGTTTGGCGGGGCCAACAGTTGGGCGGGCATGTCACTGGATGAAAAACGCGGTATTGTGTATATCCCGACGGGTTCTATCGGCGGCGATTTTTATGGTGGTTTCCGCAAAGGGCAAAATTTGTTCGGCAATTCCCTGCTGGCATTGGATGCGGCTACCGGGAAGCTGAAATGGCATTTCCAGGTGGTGCATCATGATCTGTGGGATCGGGATTTGCCTGCCAACCCCAACCTGGTGACCATTACCCATGATGGCAAACAGATAGATGCTGTGGCGCAGATCACCAAGCATGGCTATATCTTTATGTTCGACAGAACCAATGGCAAACCGATATTCCCGATCGAGGAGAAGCCTGTACCCACTATGGCATTGCCAGGCGAACAAGCCTGGCCTACACAGCCTATCCCTACCTTACCAGTGCCTTTTACCAGGCAAACCTTTAACCCGGAGGATGTGACCGATCTTTCGCCCGAAACACACCAGGATATGCTACAGAAGTATAACCAGGTTAAAAACAGGCTGATGTTTACCCCACCCAGCAAACAGGGCGGCTGGATATTCCCGGGTTTTGATGGCGGCGGCGAATGGGGTGGCGCAGCGGTTGATGCCGAATCAAAGATCATGTATATCAACTGCTCCGAAATGCCCTGGGCGCAGGTCATGATCAATGTGCCGAAGGGCGGCAATGACCAGTCGCTAAAAGGCATGGGGCAGGTTATCTATAATAAAAACTGCATCGGCTGCCATGGACCGGAGCTAAAAGGCAATGGCACATCATATCCGTCACTGGTGAACATCGGCAAAAAATATAAGGAGGAGCAGATCAGCCAGATCATTGCCAACGGCCGTAATATGATGCCATCATTTAAGCAGATAACTCCGGCCGATAAAAAAGCGTTGTTGGCTTTTTTGCTGAAACTACCAGACGCCAAGGCAGCTAAAATAATAGCGAAAGAACCTGCGGCCAACCATACAGCCAGCACTAAAATAGAAAAGAAAATGGTAGATGAAGTACCTTATACCATGACGGGCTACAACCGCTTTTTGGATAAGGATGGTTATCCGGGCATAAAACCACCCTGGGGTACATTAAATGCTATCGATCTGACTTCAGGTAAACTATTATGGAAGGTACCGCTTGGCGAATATGCCGAACTGACCAAAAAAGGTATCCCCATTACCGGTACCGAAAACTATGGAGGCCCGCTGGTAACCAAAGGCGGCCTGGTGTTTATAGCCGCCACTAAGGACGAAAAGATCCGCGCTTTTGATAATAAAACAGGCAAAGTATTATGGGAAGCCCAGCTACCCGCGGCCGGTTATGCCACACCTGCTACATATTCCATCGATGGGAAACAATATGTAGTAATAGCCTGTGGCGGCGGCAAAATAGGCAGTAAGTCGGGTGATGAGTATGTTTGCTTTGCTCTTTAATATATCGAAAAATGAAACAAAACTATCATACAGAATGGCTTATTGAAAAGTATTATAATGATGAGCCAATTAAATTTTTGTTTTTCTGGGGGCATAATAAAAAGCCTCAGGAACAGGTAGGGAAATTTTGCTTTAGCCAATGGTTTGAATTACCGTTTACGGTTGATGGTATAACTTACAAAACCGCGGAGCATTGGATGATGGCCAATAAAGCACTATTATTTGGAGATCAAAAGAGCCATGATAAGATCGTCAAGGCCAATCGTCCCGGTGAAGTAAAAGAGTTGGGCAGAATGGTTTGGAATTTTGATGAGCTGATTTGGAAAGATTATAGGTATCAAATAGTGGTCAACGGCAATATTCATAAATTTAATCAACACCCTGAGTTTGCTCAATATTTGATAAATACAGGTAACAGGATCTTAGTAGAAGCCAGTCCTGTCGATATCATCTGGGGAGTCGGCTTAGCACAGGATAACGAACACATCAATGATCCTAATAATTGGAGAGGGTTAAATTTGTTAGGTTTTGCTTTAATGGAAGTTAGGGACTTTTTGAAGGAACACGGACATTTTGAAAGTTTAGTGTATACAATGCAGGTCCCATGGAAAGCTTATCCTGGTATACATCCTCTGGATATGTTTTGGCGTATGGGGGCAGGCGAGGATTATGCGCATAATTTTTTTAATTACTATCAAGGCTTATCCGATAGGGATAAGCGTATTTTTAGACTTGTACACCCGCAGCCATACGATTGGAGATTTTTTTATGATTAGTCCGATGTTATGCTTTTATTCCCTAACATTAAGCTTAGCGGCTAAATTATATTGCTTGCAATTCCAATCAAAATTTGCATTTTTACCCCCAGCCAAATTTTTATAACTACCTTTTATGAAGTCCAGAACTCTACCTGTTATTTGTTTTGTATTTTTATTTTCCGCACTTAGCTTAAATCTGTTTGCGCAGCATAGTTTTAAGCCACAAAAGGAACTGTTATCAGCCATCAAAAAAAACTTTAAGGATGCTGATAATCAGTATAAATTTTTGGCAAAACAGATAGGCGCAGAGGATTTTCCTAAAACCTATCACCCGGATACCAAAAAACAGGAAAACAGCAATTCGGGCTGGTGGTGCAGTGGTTTTTACCCGGGCAGTTTACTGTACCTGTATGAGCAGGATCATGATCAGCAATTACAGACCGAAGCTAACCGTATACTAGGCGTTCTGGCTAAAGAGCAATTCAATACACACACGCACGATCTGGGTTTTATGATGTATTGCAGCTTTGGTAATGCCAATAAGATCGAACCCAAACCGGAGTACAAACAAATTTTGATCAATAGCGCTAAATCGTTATCCACCAGGTTCAACCCAACGGTAGGCTGCATCAAATCATGGGATTCTAAAAATCCGTCGGACTACCTCGTGATCATCGATAATATGATGAACCTGGAACTGTTGTTTTGGGCCACCCATGAAACCGGCGATTCCAGCTATTACAAAATAGCGGTTACACATGCCAATACCACCATGAAAAACCATTTCAGGCCCGATTATAGCTCGTACCACGTGATTAATTACGACGCGCAAACGGGAGCAGTTAAAGAAAAGAAAACCGCGCAGGGCTTTGCTAATGAGTCGGCATGGGCCAGGGGACAAGCCTGGGGCCTATATGGTTATACCGTGATGTACCGCGAGACAAAAGATAAAAAATATCTGGAACAGGCACAAAACATAGCCCGCTTCATCCTGACAAATCCTAACCTCCCAGCCGATAAAATACCTTATTGGGATTATAATGCTACCAATATCCCTAATGCGCTGAAAGACGCCTCGGCTGCTGCTGTTGCGGCTTCGGCTTTGCTGGAACTTTGCCGCTATGCTGATAACAACAAAGGGCAGGAATATTTTACTACCGCCGAAACTATATTGAAAACATTATCATCACCAGCCTATAAAGCTGCCGCCCAAACAAACGGAGGATTTATACTGGAGCACAGTGTAGGTCATTTACCCGGACACAGCGAGGTTGATGTGCCCTTGACCTATGCCGATTATTATTTTATTGAAGCAATGAAAAGATACCAGGCTTTTAACGTGAAAAGTAAAAATTAACGATAATTAAGATCTATGGCGTTTGGCAAAACAAGAGTAGAGGCTTTTAGTGATGGCGTTGTCGCTATTATCATCACTATTATGGTGTTAGAGATGAAAGTGCCGCACGGCGATACCTGGACATCGCTGAAACCGCTCATGCCTGTTTTTTTTAGTTATATACTGAGTTTTATTTATGTGGGCATATACTGGAATAATCATCACCACATGTTTCATATTGTAAAATCGGTAAACGGAGCTGTATTATGGGCCAACCTTCACCTGCTTTTTTGGTTGTCCCTGATACCTTTTGTAACCGGCTGGATGGGCGAAAACCATTTTACACAATTACCTGTGGCGTGCTATGGATTTATACTGGCCATGAATGGTTTGGCTTACACTATCCTGGAAAAAACGCTGATCAGGCACAATGGTAAAAAGTCGCTCATAGCCAGTGTATTGGGGCGCGATTGGAAAGCAAAAAGTTCTGTATTTATTTATGCTGCGGCAATTGGTATTTCATGGCTAAGTCCTGCAATTAGCTTTGTCTTATATGGTGTGGTTGCCGCCGTTTGGTTCATTCCTGATAAAAGAATCGAAAACAAATTAACCCAAGAAGCACCTAAAGAGTAACCATTGGTTTAGATACCCCTACTAATGAGTAAAAGATTATCGCCCTGCAATAGTGATTTTCTAAAAGAATAAACTTTATCACCGCAGTACTGTTATTGCTCTTGAATTAATCAAGCGCATTAAAGGTTTTATTAAAGTTTAATTATTGCCATTATTATACACTAAACTATGTTTGAAATTGCTCATGCTGATGAGAGGGAACTGTTGATGCAGGTGGCTTCGGGTAATGAACATGCCTTTCGCCAGTTGTTTACGAGGCATCACCAGCAATTGGGGGTGCATATGCTGCGTATAACAAACTCCATTGAACTGGCTGAAGAAGTAGTGCAGGATGTATTCGTGAAAATATGGTTCACCCGTGAATCATTGGTTCGTGTTGATAATTTTAAGGCCTATCTGTTTGTAATATCCAAGAACCACGCTTTAAACTGTTTAAAAAAACTGGCTAAAGAGCGTGCCATGATCAAACAACTGGAGGATGTTGGTGCCGGTAGTCTTAACCCCGAAATGGCCGGTACGGATATGTATTATAATTTATTGGATGAGGCTATTGATCAGCTACCACCTCAACAGCAAAAAGTGTATTTACTGAGCAGACATGGCCGTTTGAAATACACCGAAATAGCTGATCAACTGGAGCTATCGCGCGAAACCGTGAAAAAATATTTGCAGATAGCTACCGTGTCCATAACAGAGTATGTGCATGAACACCTGGAAGTTATAGTTCTGTTGCTGATCGCTTTAAAAAGTTTTTTTATTTTTTTTAAAAGCTGATACCCCCTTTTTTATCCTGCTTGTTGTCATGTAGTTGAGGTTTTCCTAAGACCCTTAATTTGCCAATTATTTACTATGATAAACAATTACACGGTATGAGTGCATTGAATGCAAGATTACGTTATCTTTTTAACAGTTATTATAATCAAACGGCTACCGAACAGGAGCAGGATGAGCTGTTTCAAATTATTAATGCCTCAACCAATGATGCCGAATTAACAGCACTTATTCAGCAAGCATGGAATGATCTTGACGTAAATGAACCGCTTTTTGACCCCTCAAAAAGCATGGATATGTTAAACAATATCCTGAAAAATGGCAACCAGGACACTATTCATATTATTAAGCCTCCTGATCATCACAAATTATGGCTGCGATTAGGTACTGCTGCCGCATTGATGATTTTTTTAGGTTTTGGAGCCTACGTTTTGATCAACAAAAAAAAGCAATCTGACCCCAAAAAGAGCATAGCCAAAACACAGCCCACTCATGACGCGTTACCTGGAGGCAACAGGGCCTTATTGACGCTTGCTAATGGTAAAACGATTTATCTTGACAATGCTCAAAACGGCGTTCTGGCCAGGGAAGGAAGCACCCAAATCAATAAAACGCGCGATGGACAATTGGTCTATAAAGGTGGCAAAGACGGGGCAGTAAACGGAGCGGTGCCGATGAATACCATTACTACCCCGAGGGGCGGGCAATATCAATTAGTACTTAACGATGGGAGCAAGGTTTGGTTAAACTCTGCATCGTCACTAAGCTTTCCAGCCGTATTTACCGGTAAAACCCGCGAGGTTGAAATTACCGGTGAAGCTTATTTTGAAGTTGCCAAAAACGCGGCAATGCCTTTCAGGGTAAAAGCTAACCATACCGTTATAGAGGTTTTGGGCACCCATTTTAATACCATGGCTTATAATGACGAGGCCGTAATGAAAACTACCCTTCTTGAAGGAGCTGTTAAAATAAGCAACAATCATTATACCAGTGTTTTAAAACCGGGCCAGCAAGCATCTTTAAACCAAAATGGCGAGATCAGGGTGGTTAATGATGCTGATGCTGATGAGTCGGTAGCCTGGAAAGACGGACTGTTTCAGTTTACGGATGCCAGTATTCAATCGATCATGAGGCAGGCTGCCCGCTGGTATGATGTGGAAGTAAGTTATGAAGGCCAGATACCCGTTAGGGAGTTTACCGGCCGTATATCCCGTAATGTAAAAGCATCGGAGCTTTTGGGGATGCTTAAATATGCGGGTGTCAATTTCAAAATAGAAAATAAACACATTACGATAACGCAATGATCCTGTTTATCAGGATAAGAAGATAACTAATCAATTATTCACCTTAAACAACCCTATGATGGAAGAAATACCAAAAATAAGTTAGCTCCCGGCAGGGGGACCCTCAACTTTTTATATGCCGTTTTTTGCTCATCAATCTTGTAATGCAAAAGCAGTATGTACATAGGTATACGATATATAAAAAACCGGGAAGTGTTCGCTGCACTTTCCCGGCTAATTATCTGGGTCCCAAAAAAATGCAATCGACGAATTGAATTTAATGTTTAACCCAAACTCTACAAACTTATGAATTTTAATTCTAAGGCCACGCCTTTGGCATGGCCCCAATTATCCAAAATAATACTGGCTATGAAGCTAACGGCTATTATTATAATTGCAGCCCTTACTAATGTAAGCGCAAAAAGTTATAGTCAGGTAGTGACCTTGCATCAGAAGAACACTACTGTTGAAAAAGTACTCAGATCAATTGAAAAACAAACCGGTTATCATTTTTTATATGATAAAAAGGATGTATCCAATACCGGTGGAATAAATGTTGAAGTATCGAATGCTTCACTGGCAGAAGCGCTTGATCAGTGTTTTAAAGATCAGCCCTTAACTTACAAAATATTCGAAGAAACCATTGTAGTTAAAAAGAAGGATGCAGACGCTCCAGCTGCCCCCGCGGCGGCATTTAAGGTGCAGGGAACTGTAAGTGACGATAAAGGGCCGCTGCCTGGCGTAAGTGTCAGGGTGAAGAGCTCAAACGTGGGGGTAGTTACCGATGTGAACGGTAAGTATACTTTAAACGCACCCGATGCTAATGGTACCCTGGTGTTTAGTTTTGTTGGTTATGTTACCCAGGAAGTGCCTATCGCGAATAAAGCCCAGCTTGATGTAAAGCTTGTTGAAAGCCCAAAAGCGTTAAGCGAAGTGGTGGTTGTAGGTTACGGTACACAGAAAAGGGTCGATCTTACCGGCTCAGTGGGTAGTGTAAGTGCCAAAGGTTTACAGGAACGCCCTGCTATTAACGTTGAGCAGGAGCTTGCTGGGAAAATTGCCGGTGTAAACGTATCAACAAACTCCGGTGCTCCGGGTGGTGAAACCAAGATCCGTATACGTGGTTACAGCTCTATCAATGCGGCAACAGATCCTTTATATGTAGTGGATGGGGTGGTATGGACAGCTGGCGGTGCGGCGTTGAATCCTAATGATATCGAAACTATCGACGTACTGAAAGACGCTTCCTCAACAGCTATATACGGTACCCGTGGTGCTAATGGTGTAATTTTAGTAACTACCAAACGCGGTAAAAAAGGTGGTTCTGTAAGCTACGATGCTTATGGAAGTATCAGCTACATGGCCAAAGAACTGCCCGTATTAAATTCAAAAGAGTTTTTATCAGTTGAAGACCAGTCATATGCCAACATTCCTAAATATGACCCTACCGGCTGGGCTGCGGGCAAATATGTTGATGATGATCCTAAAAAGATCCGTACCGCGCTGATTGGTAAATTGTTTGATCAGAATCTGAATCCGCTGTATGATGTGGATTGGCAAAAAGCTACCACTCGTACAGCCTATAGTCAAAATCACAACGTTACATTTACCGGTGGTTCTGACAACCTTACTTATGGTTTGTTCCTGAATTACGCAGATGATGAGGGTATTATATTGAATAGTTATCAAAGACGCTACAATGCACGCTTAACAATTGATCACCAGGTAAAGCCATGGTTAAAAGTAGGTGCTACCATTAACTATAACAGCTCTGAGCAACGCACCGCGGATGACGGTACAGGTGGTAATAATATTCCGCGTATGCTGATTGAGATGATTCCGATTGTGCCTATAAGGTACCCGGATGGCACTTATGGTAAAAGAACCGATTATCCAAACATGGAGGGTGGTGACAACCCGGTTGCACAGGCTAATGAGATAGAAAATCTTTACAGAAAACGTGTATTTAGCGGCAATGGTTATGTAAACCTAAACCTTGCACCGGGCCTGGAGTTTCGCAGTACATTAGGCGTTACTACGCAGGCCAATTACAACCCACATTTTCAGAGTGGTTTAGTAGGCGGGGCAACGGCAGATCAAAGCAATAGCTCGGCTTCTATAAATGAATATAATGATACTTTCTGGCAGTGGGAAAACCACTTTACC
Organism: Mucilaginibacter sp. BGA-UO-ETr-C110; assembly: GCF_059567985.1. Classification (NCBI taxonomy): domain Bacteria; kingdom Pseudomonadati; phylum Bacteroidota; class Sphingobacteriia; order Sphingobacteriales; family Sphingobacteriaceae; genus Mucilaginibacter; species Mucilaginibacter sp. BGA-UO-ETr-C110. The sequence goes on along the minus strand of NZ_JCAQPB010000002.1, from coordinate 2,683,732 downwards.
TATAACAAAACGTTTAATAAAATACATTCATTAAACGTAGTTTTAGGTACAGAAAGGCAAAACTTTAATGAGTTGAGTGTTGGTTCATCAACATCGGGTTTAGCAGATAATTATTTCCAATTCAACAACCTCGGTGCCGGCTCAGTACCGGGTACACCCGCATCAGGATATTATTCATGGCAGATACAATCATATTTCGCGAGAGTGAACTATGGTTATAAAGACAAGTATTTGTTAACTGTTACCGGTCGTGAAGATGGTTCGTCACGTTTTGGTACAGGTAAAAAATATGGTTTCTTCCCATCAGCGGCATTGGCCTGGCGTGTTTCTCAGGAAGATTTCATGAAGGATAACAAAACCATTTCCGATCTGAAACTTAGATTTAGTTATGGATTAACCGGTAACTCTGAAATTGGTCAGTACAGATCACAAGCGTCATTACCAATAGGCAGCTATCCGTTTGGTGGTAACCGTAACTCAGCAACAGTAATTGATATCGGCAGCCCTGGCAACCCGGATTTGCAATGGGAAAAAACGTCGGAGTATAACTTCGGTTTGTCATTTGGTGTATTGAATAACAGGATCACCCTTGACGCTGATGCTTATTACAAAAAAACCAAAGCATTGTTGTTAAATGCACCACTACCTGAAACCAGCGGATTTAATAGTGTATATAAAAACATTGGTAGTCTTGAAAATGAAGGTATTGAGTTAACGTTAAACACAGTTAACATTAAAACGGATAATTTTAGCTGGAATTCTACATTTAATATCTCCTTCCTGAAAAACAAGATATTGCATTTAGGGGAAGCAAATGATGATATTTTCCTTGATCCAACATTCCTTTCACAGTTTAACTTACTACGTGTTGGTCAGCCGGCCAGTGTTTTTTATGGCTATAAAGTGTTAGGTACCTGGGGTACTGCAGAGGCTGCTGAAGCAGCCAAATACAACCTGTTGCCAGGAGATTTGAAAATTCAGGATACCAACGGCGATGGTAAGATCACGGTTGCTGATAAACAGATCCTGGGTAAATCAACACCATCCGGTTATGGAACGTTTAGCAACACCTTCCGTTACAAAGCGTTTGACCTCGGTATCGAGTTGCAGTTTAACTATGGCAACCAGATCATGAACTTAACCCGCCACTCTGGTCAGGACCGTACCGGTCAGGCAAACAGCTATGCTACTGTGTTAAACGCATGGACGCCTACTAACCAAAATACCAGTATTGCACAGGATCGTCCGGCTTATGTTTATTATCAAACAGAGATCTACTCAACCAAGGTAGAGAGCGGTAACTTCATCCGTGGCCGTAACGTAACCTTAGGCTATAATTTCCCGGATAATCTGGTTAAGAAAATAAAACTAAGCCGTTTAAGAGTGTATGCACAAGGACAAAACCTGTTCCTGATCACTAAGTACACCGGGTATGATCCTGAAACTTCTACCTATAACGGCAGCAGTAACTTTACCCAGGGTATACAATTTTATGATTATCCAAAGCCAAGAACCTTCTTATTGGGTTTAAATGCAAGTTTTTAATTAAATACCTCAATACGTATAATTATGAAATTTAATTTAAAAAAATACAGGATCGGTCTTTCAGCGCTGATCGTTATAGCAAGTGTATCTGGTTGCAAAAAATATCTTGATGAAGATAACCGCAGCAACTTTACACAAGATAATTATTTTACCTCTGCCAACCAGGCCCGTACTTTTGTGAACGGCATTTATGGAGGTTATATTAATAACATCAATTATGGTCTTTACTTTTTTCAAAATGGAGATGCTTATGGCGAGGCTCCGTTTATTACATTGGAACTTTTTGCCGGACATACCACAACATTGGGGCAAAGTGTAAATAATAAAAAAGTAATAAATGAGAATACCGACCCTACCAACCCGGGCTTTGAAACCGTTTGGAAAAGCTGTTATACGGCCATTGAAGAAGCCAACCTTGCCCTTGCCCGCATTCCAGCTATCAGTATGGATGCTACCGTTAAAAAGTCGCTGTTAGGAGAAGTTTACTTTTTGAGGGCCTTTTACTATTACCACTTGGTAAGACTGTACGGCGATGTTCCGTTGATAACCCAACCAGTTGATTTATCAAGTCCGCTTTTGTATCCGGCCCGTACACCACAGGCACAGGTTTATGACCTGGTTGTTAGTGACCTGCTTGCTGCGGAACAGTCTGGTTTACCCAATACCGATCAAACAGGTAAAGTATCATTAGGCGCGGTACACACCTTGCTTTCAAGTGTTTATTTAACCATGGCCGGTTATCCCTTGCAAAAAACAGAAAACTATCAGAAAGCTGCTGATGAAGCTAAACAGATATTGCCTTTGTATACGCTGTTTACAGATTATGCTTATTTGCATGACAATCCTCACAAAAACCAGGGTGAACTGATATTTCAAAGCCAGTACCTGGTAGGAGTAGCCACTAATTCCATAACTCAATTAACTGTGCCCTTCAACTTGCAGGTTGGTGCCTATGGAGATCACCTGGGAGCAATGATCCCAACAGACGCTTTCTTTGCCAGTTATGAGGCCGGGGATAAACGTACAGAGGAAAAACAATTCTATTTTTCTAAATATCCGGATGCCAATAATCTTGCTGATACGATCACTTTTGGAGAGCACTGCCTGTATAAATATTTCCAGGTTGAAAGCTCAGTATCAGGCACGGCTAATAGTGGTAAATGTGATGAAAACTGGACGCTTTTACGTTTGCCGGAAGCCATGCTGATTTATGCCGAAGCATCAAATGAGGTAAATGGTCCTACTGCTGATGCTTACGATGCGGTTAATCAGATACGTACCCGTGCAAAATTGGCGCCATTGAGTGGTTTAACAAAAGATCAGTTCCGTGTTGCTATCTGGAAAGAACGCTATCATGAACTGGCTTATGAAAATAAGGCTTATTTCGATATCCAACGCACCCATCAGGTATATGATGTGAAGAATAATGTGTTTGGTCCGGCAACCTCTACTGCAAATGAGCAGGGAGTTACGATGAAGGATCAGTATTATCTGTGGCCAATACCACAACGTGAAATTGCTACCAATAGCAAATTAACACAAAACACAGGCTGGTAGTAATGAATAACCAGAATGAAAAAAGTCCCCGGTTAACCGGGGACTTTTTTGTTTAATGCCATTCTTCGTTGTAAACAAATTTGGGCATCTGCCAGTTATAACGGATTGATAATAGGCGTAATGCCAAACCAATAACGCATGCCAGTACGATGGCAAGCTCTGAACTGCCGCCCAGATACTCAATACCTAAATAAGCTGCTCCGGTAACTATCGAGGCGCTGGCGTAGATCTCTTTATGAAACAGCAAGGGGATATCATTACATAAAACATCACGAAGCACACCGCCCGCGCAGCCAGTGATCATCCCGCTAAACATCACAATGATAGGCGGGAGGTTTATTTCCTGCGCTATCTGGCAACCTATAATGGTAAATACCACCAAACCCAAAGCGTCAAGATATAAAAATAGCTTTTTGAGTTTGGTCATTAAGGAGGCAATGATGGCAGCTAATATGGCCGCCCCGGCAGTGATGAGCAGGTATTCGGGATGCTCAACCCAGCTCATGGGGTAATGGTTAAACAGGATATTGCGCACGGTACCTCCGCCCAGTGCGGTAACCCAGGCAATGATACAAACACCCACCCAATCCATATTACGCCTTCCGGCTGATAAAGCGGCCGTCATAGCTTCGGCAATAATGGCGATGATGTATAATATATGCAGCATAATGATCCTGGGGTTTTGAGTGCGAATTTACTAAATAAACGACGTTTAAACAGACAGGTAAACTGGGTTTACATGGTTTACACTTTTTATGGTTTACATTTTTTTAATGTATTGAAAATTAATTAGTTAATATTTTTTATTGCTGTATTGTGGGTTTACAGTGTAAACCATCTTTTCGGCCTCTGCGAGGGGGGAGAGGATGTTAAATTCTCCGCTTGAGCGCGTAATAGCATAAGAGATGGCAGACTTAAATTTGAAAGCATGGGATATGTGCGATTCCCTCCCTTGGGAGGGTAGGGAGGGGTTATATACTTCCTGCATCCAGAATAAACCCCTCCCTGCTACCGCGCAACCCATCGCACCCCTCCCGAGGGAGGGAACTTAAACTGCAAATAACCCTTTATCTATTATGAACTATTACTCAGGAGAATGGCTATTCGGCCTTATTAAGCCAGTTTTTACCTTCGCTGAAGCGCGTTACCAGCATGGCGGCAACCGTGTCGCCTGTGGCGTTTAAAAGGGTAGCCATAGGATCAACCAGGGTGCCGATGATCATGGCTGGAGGGAGGGCCTCTGGCGGAAAGCCATAGGCGGATATAAATAGCAATTCGCCGATGTATCCCCCGTTGGGTATCCCGCCTTCAACCAGGCTTACCAGTACGGTCATGCCCAGGGCTAGGGCTATGGTATCGGCACTGTTAAAACTTTTGCCGAATAAGGCAAACACTACCACCATTTTTACTATAGAAGATATGCTTGAACCATCTTTATGCAGTGTGCCGCCCAGCGGGATGGTTACATTGGCTATAACATCCGGGATGCCTATTTTTTTTGCGGCATCCAAATTGGCGGGTATCGTAGCTATGCTGCTGCAGGTACCTACGGCTGTTGCCGATGGGATAATGTTGTTGCGCCAGTATTTTTTTATACCCTTTACACCGCCGGCTATAAAAGCATATAAGCTGAATATCACTACAAAATAAAAAGCCCCAACGCCATAATATAAACCCATGGAACGGGCATACCCGCCAAATAATTGCGGACCGAACACACCAACCTGGTAAGCGAAATACGCCCCCAAACCAATGGGCCCGAGCTTCATGATCAGGATAAATATGTTTTTAAATACCTCGTTACCACTATGTAAAAAACGGGCAAAAGAAGCCCCTTTTTCGCCCGAACGTAAGGTAGCAAAGCCTATCAGTATCGAAAATATAATAGCGGCCAGCATGCTTTTCCTGGATAGGAGCTCATAAAATTCGCTGGTTGTAAATAGCTGGGTGAGCTGATCGCCAAATGGTTTTTTGACGATGCTTTCGGTGATGGGGCTGGCCACCAAATGTTGGTGGATAGGAAATATCCATGTAGCAATAATAGTGATGATAGCGGCTATAAGTACGGTTGATAAAAACACCAGCGAGGTAATTCCCAGTAACCGACCAAGCCGGTTTGATCCATCGAGCCCGGCAATGGCCGATGCTATGGCAAAAAACACGAGCGGCACTACGGCCGTGAATAACAAATTCAGGAAAATATCACCGATAGGTTTTATGAGCTCAACTTTTTTGCCTAAAAATAATCCGGCTATACTGCCTGCTATAATACCGATCATGAGCAGTATGATGCCCTTGTAATTTTTAAACCAGTTATTCATTGGGCTAATATAACTGTTATATGGCGAAATATCCCTCGGTATAGGCTATGGTGTGGACACATCTTTTTGACGAACTAATAATTTTGGAAAGCTGCTCCGGAGGAGCAAAATGTCGGTAGAAATAATAAAATCCCGCCTCTTTTAGTGCCGTAGGTACTACACTAATCGAGATTGACTTTTATGGCACAATTGTTTGATCCAAAGGTTGAGATTGACGTAACCTACGGCACGTGAATTTTTTTTGATCCTATTCTACCGACATTCAACCCCTCTGGGGTTTATCAAAGAGATGTGTCCACACAGTAGCTGGCATAGGGGTATTAGGGTCAAAACCCGAGCTAAACTTTTAGCTGATTATAATTAAAAATGTATTGGTATTTTTATTTGGATTTATTCTAAATAAAAATAACTTTGCGCCATTGAATCGCTATCGGTTTAAACATATATAACTATTGATCCCCTTAATGCAATTAATTCCAAAGCAATGACGCATTTTTTACGAAAAATTCATCCACCCTCATTCAATTTTATAGCCTTCATCTTCTTTTTAACACTTTGCCTGAATACCAGTTTGGTATGGTCTCAATCAACGCTGGGTACTGTTAAAGGAACAGTGAAAACATCTGATGGCAAAGCCGCTGAATATGTGAATGTTGTTATTACGGCAACAAACCAGGGCGCTACTTCAGGGCAAAACGGTCACTTTACTATTAAAAATGTAGCGCCTGGCACTTATAGTGTGTCGGCCAGCTTTATAGGTCTGCAAACGCAAACTAAACAGGTTGTAGTAGTTGCCGGCGAAACCGCCACTTTAAACTTTGTTTTAGCCGAAGGCGGTAAAGAGCTGCAGGAGGTTTATGTTCAAAGCGCAAAACATAACAAGTTTTTGAAAAAAGAAACAGAAGATGTTGCCCGCTTACCTATAAAAAACCTCGAAAACCCACAGGTTTATAGCGTAGTAACCAGCGAATTGATGAAAGAGCAGGTAGTAACCAGCTATGTAGATGGTTTTAAAAACATTCCCGGAACAGGTGTGCCATTAGTATACAATAACGGGCGTACCACCCTTTTATCCCGCGGATTTACTACCGGTAACTTTATCCGTAACAGCGTTGCGGGCTACAACTTTAACGCTATTGACCCTGCGGATATCGAAAAGATAGAAGCGATCAAAGGTCCTACAGGCACTTTATTCAACAGCAGCCTGGCCTCATTTGGTGGTCTGTTTAACCGGGTTACCAAGCAGCCATTTGACGGAACGCGTACAGAAATTACCTATCAAACCGGCAGTTTCGATCTTAATCGTCTTACAGCCGATGTGAACATGCCTTTAAATAAGGATAAAACAGTATTATTCCGGGTGAATACGGCTTTACATAATGAGCATAGCTTTCAGGATGCGGGCTTTAACCGCAGCTTTTTTATAGCACCAAGTATTACCTACATCGTTAACGATCGCTTATCGATTGATGTTGATGCCGAAATAGGCAATGGAAATGCAACCTCCGCTTATCGCCTCGCGCCGGATCCTAAAGCGAAAATTTACAATATTCAGGATCTGGGTATCGATTATAAACGCTCCTTTGCTAATAACAACCTCGATTATCAGAGCCGTCAAATTGATATTTATGGGTTGATCAATTATAAGATATCTGATAACTGGAAATCACAAACCATGTTCAACAAAACCTTCTCCACCACAAAAGGCTTTGTTACAGCGTTTACCATAGCGGATACTGCCATAAGACGACAGGCGATTAAAGAAGATTATCCATATTATGTTACCAATGTACAGCAAAATTTTATCGGCGACTTTAAAATAGGGCAGTTTCGTAACCGCATTGTTGCCGGTATAGAGTACTACAACCAAAAAAGTAACAATACGAATGTTTCGGTAAATATGCCGCTCATCAACTATAAAACCCCGGGAGCTGCTTACAATAATTTTACCCCTGAAAAGGTTTCTGCACTCATTGCCGCCCAGGCACCAATAGCGGGCAATTATGTTCAAAACAACCAGAGCTCATACGCGGCCTATGTATCGGACGTGTTTAACATTACCGACAGGTTGAACGCCATGGCCAGTATCCGTATAGACCGGTTTGTGAACAAAGGCGCTTACACCCCGGCTGATGGCAAAACTGTAGGTAATTTTAGTCAAACAGCATGGTCGCCAAAGCTAGGCCTGGTTTACCAGGTTGTAAAAGACCAGGTATCATTGTTTGGTAACTACATGAATGGTTTTAACAATGTTACCGCAATCAGCTTTGATAACACCCCTTTTAAACCCCAATACGCCAACCAATGGGAAGCAGGTGTAAAGATTGATGCCTGGGATCATAAAATAAGCTCCACAGTAAGCTACTATGATATCTCGGTAACCAATACAACCATGGATGATCCCGCACACGCAGGATTTTCAACCCAGGCCGGTACACAGCTAAGTAAAGGCATCGAGGCCGAAGTGATTGCCAACCCTTTTGCCGGGTTCAACATTGTGGGTGGTTTCGCGTACAACAACAGTAAAATAACAAACGCGGCAGCGGGAACAGGCTTGCAGGGTTTACGCCCGGCAGCATCAGGTCCTGCGCGCTTAGCCAATTTGTGGATGAGCTATCGCATTACCCATGGCAAAGTGCAGGGTTTAGGTTTGGGTGTTGGTGGCAATTATGGCAGCTCATCATACCAAACCAATACGGCTACATTTAAATTCACCATACCATCGTATACCACGGTTGATGCGACAGCTTTTTATGATCAGCCCAGATACCGCATCGGTGTAAAGGTGGATAACCTGACTAACGAAAAATACTGGTCGTTCCGTTTGGCACCGCAAAACCCCACACGTTTTACTTTAAGTCTGAATCTGAAATTCTAAATTGTTGAATATCAAAAGGCCTGCTGATTACATGTGTAGTCAGCAGGATTTTTTGTTTTATCTATCTATCGGGAGACACAAATATGTGTCTCTACGTTTTGTTTTGATGTGGAGATACATATTTGTGTCTCCTTTTTTGTTTTAATGTACGGGTACATATTTGTCTCCTCCAATAAGGCAATTTATTATATTAGCGATCAATTTTAACCACCGATGCAGATTGAACAGGCCAGGGAATTTATACTGGATAAACTAAAAAAAGAGCTTCCTGAATGTTTTCATTATCATAACGCCGATCATGCTGTGGATGTGTATACGGCATCAAAGCAACTGGCGCAAAGTGAGGGGATAGGCGAGGAGGAGACCCAATTACTGCTCACTGCGGCATTATTTCACGATTCGGGCTTTTTATCGGGTCAAAAAGATCATGAAAGCAAATCATGTGATAATGCCCGTTTATATTTACCTAACTTTGGTTACACCGGCGAAAATATTGAGCGGATCTGTGATATTATTATGGCCACAAAAATGCCGCAAAGCCCGCATGATCATTTAGGTGAAATTATTTGTGATGCCGATTTGGATTATTTAGGCCGGAATGATTTTTTTGTACTCAGTAAAAAGCTATTTTCGGAACTTGTAATAACTGATGGTTTAAAAAGTGAACAGGACTGGGATAAACAGCAGATCATTTTTCTTAAAAATCATCATTACTTTACAAAAACGGCTATCCAGTTGCGCGGCCCTGTTAAGCAGTTGCATCTGGATGAGATTATTAAAAGAACAGTTTAAAAGTATAATTCATGACCCAATCGGAACACAGTTTACCCGAAATAATTAAGGATGTAGTAACGGTTATCATCGGGATATTATTTTGCGGTTTTGCCCTGAAAGGCTTTTTGGTACCCAATAGCTTTTTTGATGGTGGTGTTACCGGTATATCGCTATTAATACATGAACTGTACCATGTTAACATAGCATTTGTTATTGTAGTAGCCAACATCCCCTTCATTATCATGGGGATGTTCCAGGTTAACAAGTCGTTCGCGCTTAAAACCTTTGCCTGTGTGGTTGCATTGGGTATTTGTCTGCATTATGTACCATACCCGGTTATTACGTCTGATAAACTGCTGGTATCCATATTCGGCGGGGTATTTATGGGGCTGGGCGTAGGCCTGTCCATCCGTGGTGGCTGTGCGTTGGATGGTATCGAGATACTGGCGCTTTACACCTTAAAGCGAAGCAGTTTTACCATCAGCGAGATCATCCTGGGTATCAATATCATCATATTTTTAATAGCGGCCTTTAAACTTGGGTTGCCGACTGCATTGTATTCCATCTTAACCTATTATACCGCTTCACGAACCATCAGCTTTGTGATTGACGGCCTGGAAGAGTACACGGCAGTAAATATCATATCTGGTCAAAGCGAGATCATCAAAGAAAAACTGGTGATGGAATTAGGCAGGGGTATTACCATTTACAAAGGCGAGCGTGGTTTCCTGAAAGAAAGTTTTAATGTACACCAACCGGTTGATATCATCTTTACCGTAATAACCCGCTTTGAAGTACGCCGGTTAAAAAACCTGGTTCACAGTATCGATCCCAAAGCTTTCGTATTTACCAATAGCATCAAGGAAGCCGCAGGTGGTGTATTGAAGAAAAGAGTAAGGGAGCATTGATTTTTTAAGTATCAAGTTGTTAATTGGTATCAAGTAGCTAGTATCAAGTATCAAGATTCTTGAATATTTTAGACGCCTGAAAATCCTGTCTTGATACTAGCTACTTGATACTAAAACTGGATACCGTCTTAAGAAACCACCTCGTATATCTCTACCGGTTTGGCTTTGTTTTTCAGACTTACTTCGCCAATTTTATTGAACTCGAATGATTCTTTGGCCTTTTCGTAAACCTCGTCGGTTACAATGATCTGATTGGCCTGTGCTACCGACTGTAAGCGTTGTGCCAGGTTAACCGCATCGCCTATTACGGTATAATCTAACCGTTTCAGAGAGGCCGAGCCGATGTTACCAGAGATCATTTCGCCCGAATTGATGCCTATAGAAACCTCAGGTTTAAAAGTTCTGTCGCCATAAACTATGGCTTCGGCGGCGTGCATTTTCTCCCGTACGGCAAGGGCGGCGTCAATAGCGCGGTCGAGATGATATTCGCCCCTGAAAACGGCCATCACCGCATCACCCATGAACTTATCGATATGCCCGTTTTGTGCGATGATCTCTTTTACCATGGCATCAAAAAGCTTGTTAATCAATCCTACTACGGTGTTGGCAGGTACATGCTCTGAAATGGCTGTAAAGCCGCATATATCAATAAATAGAACGGTGGCGTCGATACTTTCGTTGGAGAGCAGGCTGGTTTCAAACTCCTTGTGGGTCATAAAGTTTAAAACATTCTCGTCAACGTACATACGCAAAATGTTATTCTCCTTGATAGCCTGTAAGGTTTTTTTGAGCTCGATAACGTGCAGCAGCGTTTTTTCGATGGTGATATCCAGGTCGTCGAAATTAACGGGTTTGCATACAAAATCAAAAGCGCCGCGATTCATGGCGGTACGGATATTTTCCATATCGCTGTAGGCCGATACCATGACTGCCTTTAAGATAGGATTGGCCTCGGGCAGTTTGGTAAGCAGGGTAAGGCCATCCATTTCGGGCATGTTGATGTCGCTTAAAACCACATCAATATCCGGCTGTTCGGCTAATTTTTTAAGGGCGTCAAAACCATTCTGGGCAAATACAAAATCAAATACCTTTTCTCTTATCTTTTTCCTGAATTTCTGTTTGATGAGTAATTCCAGGTCAGATTCATCATCAACCACCAGTATCTTGGCCATTATTGTTCTATGTGTTTTAGTTTATCTTTAAGGCTATTAAAATCAAGGGGCTTGGTTAAAAAATCATTGGCCCCCAAATCCATTGATTGTCTATAGTTTTCATCATCACCATAAGCGGTTATCATCATCACTACCGGCGGTGGTTTTTCGTAAGTGCTCCTGATATTTTTAAGCAGCTCCAGTCCGCTCATGCCGGGCATATTAATGTCCGATAAAATAAGGATCACCTCTGAGTGATTTTGCTCCAGGTATCCCATGGCTTCTTCACCTGATAACGCGAATGTAAAAACCATTTCACCGCTTTTGATCTCCTTGCGGAAACGCTGGGTAAATAATGGCTGTACATCGGCCTCATCATCAACAACAAGTATTTTCATTAGTATAATAACAGTTTGTCTTTTTTAATTAACCATTTGTCGGTATGGTGATGGTAAATTTTGCGTATTCACCTTCTGCGGTATCTACCTTCAATTCGCCATTATGCGCCTTGGTAATAATATCATAACTCATGGATAAGCCCAAACCAGTTCCCTGCCCGGTAGGTTTGGTAGTGAAAAATGGCTGATATATTTTATCCAGCACTTTTTGCGGGATCCCCATACCATTATCACTTACTGTAATTTCAACAGCATTATGACCATTAGCAAGCGTTACGTGTTTGGTAGCTACATTAACCATAGGCTCATAACCTTCACCTTTCAATTTTTTCTTTTCGGCTACGGAATAAAACGAGTTGTTGTACAGGTTTAATAATACGCGTCCGAGGTCCTGCGCCATCGCATCAACATTGCCAATGGTTTCATCAAAACTGGTTCTCATGCCTGCGTTAAATGATTTGTCCTTAGCGCGCAGGCCGTGATAGCTTAAGCGTAGATATTCATCGGCAAGGGCATTAATATCTGTAGGTTCTTTTTTACTGGTTGATGCACGCGAATGCTGCAGCATGCCTTTTACAATGGCATCGGCACGTTTACCATGCTGGTTTATTTTAGAAAGATTTTGGGTGAGGTCGTTAATAATGTCGTCCGCCTCTTCTTTAGTCTCATCAGGTAGCTTGCTTAAAATGTCCTCTTTAAGCTCATCCAGTAACTCGATACTTACTTCGCTAAAGTTATTGACGAAGTTTAAAGGGTTTTGTATTTCATGCGCGATACCAGCCGTAAGTTCACCAAGTGATGCCATTTTTTCCTGCTGTACCAGTTGTGCTTGCGTGCTTTTTAGTTCGGCAAGAGCCTGTTGCAGCTCTTCTTTTTGCTGCGTAAGTTCGGCGGTGCGCTCTTTTACCTGGCTTTCCAGGTTAACCTTCATGGCGGCCATCATACGGTTCTGCTCTTCCTCATTACGGCGTTTGGTACGCTCAATCTCCAATGCTTTGCTTTGCCTGCGGTTGATAAACCACATGGCACAAAACCAAATTACCGCGAACCATATGGCGCTTTCCATAACATTATCAAGGCTCTCGTATAATTTAGGGAATAAATGTTCGCAAATAAACGTAAGAAAACCAACTGCCACAATGGGGATCACCGCGTTAACAAGAGAGCGACTGGATTTTAGCTCTTCTACCGTATATGGCAGGGCTACAACCCCAGCCGCCAGGGCAAAAGTAAGCAATTGAAAAATCCATCGAGTATCAAAATTAAAGCTCGTCGCCATGAGTGCGACAGCGGTACACATGGCATATAGCAAATACTGCGACCACGGCGAATTGACACCATCACGTTTTAGGTTTTTACGCAGTTGTGTACATAAGATAAAGGTAATAAGCGCCGCAAATCCCGCCATAATTCAATTCAGTTAGTCCTGGTATGGTTAATAGTGATCAGTTTTTAAAACTAAATATTTAATTTCAATATATTAAATGTATAGCCTGTTCATGTTACATTTTATTACATCAGCAGGTGGCTTCTTTATACGTAGTTGATGTTTGCCTGGTTATATTTAAAAATACCTGCGAAAAATACGACAAGTTTTCAAAACCCGTTTCTGCAGCTGTTTCATAAAAAAACAGTTGGATAGGGCAGAGTAAATAATTTCCTTTTTCAAGCCTTAAGGTATCGGAAATTTGCAAGAAAATATATTACCTTAGCATTATGTTCATACAATAGAACAATTGTAAATCCATGGAGAAATCGAGAAGAAATTTTATAAAGAATTCAGCCATTGCATCCGCCCTGGTTGCCACTGCACCCGCAAAAAGTTTTGCTATATTACATCAGGATATGAAACCAAATGACCAAACCATCGGACAGGGAGAATTTACCTATAAAGCCGATAAAAACTGGGCAAAGATCAGTGTGAACAGCAACCCGCTGGCCAATTGCCATGAAATGGTACAGGACAGTAAAGGCCGCTTGATTATGCTGGGCGACCACACCCATAACAACATCCTGATATTTGATAAGTCGGGCAAACTGCTTGATTATTGGGGTACCTCATTACCCGGCGGGCATGGTTTAAGTATCAGTAAAGAAGGTGGCGAAGATTTCTTATTACTGACCGATTGCGGCTGGGCTTCGGACAGAACTGGCAATAACTACGGTCAATCTGGCCAGGTGTTGAAAACCACGCTTGATGGTAAACTGATATTTGCGATAGGGCACCCCCGAACCATTGGTATTTACAAGGATGATGAACCCTTTAAACCCACCGAAACAGCTGTAGCGCCTAATGGTGATATTTATGTGGCCGATGGTTATGGCTCTGATTATATTATTCACTACAACAGCAAAGGTCAATATATCAATCATTTTGGTGGTCATCACAATACCAATAAAGATCATAACCTGGTGAATGCGCATGGTGTAACGGTTGATACCCGCGATAAAAATAACCCAACACTGATATGTACCTCGCGTGAAGAAAACTGCTTTAAAGTATTTACGCTCGACGGTAAATTCATTAAACGCATTGATATGCCTGGCATGTACGTATGCCGGGCGGTGATCAACGAGCAAAATATTTATGCAGGTGTATGTTGGTCGAAAGATGCAACCGGGAAACGTTTTGATTATTCGGGCTTTGTAACGGTATTGGATGCGAAGGATAAAGTAGTATCAAATCCAGGTGGCGCTGCTCCGGTTTATAAGAATGGTGTACTCCAGCAAACCTTACAGGCAGTTAATCCAATTTTTCAGCATGGCCATGATGTTTGTGTAGATGAAGATAAAAACGTTTACGTATGCCAGTGGAATGCTTACCACACCGCTCCGGTAAAATTAACTCGTGTATAAACCGGGTAGATTGTAAAAATAGCGTTAATAATAGCCCGGCATCTCATAAAACCGGGCTAAATCATAAATTTGCTATCGTTTCCATATATAATCCATCAACATCGTATTTTAATCTATGTTAGGCAAAAGGGTTCAGGTATATTTTTACCAATCCGTTATTTGTTAAACCAGTAATACCTTGTTGTCGGGTTATCAATAAACCTTAGTAAATAAAAGATGCTTAAAAATAATAGTACACTCAAGACTGTATGTATCGGCATCGGTCTGTCGCTATCTTTCCATACTACATTGTTTGCCCAGCAAAAACAACTGGCCGACTATGTTAACCCCCTTATTGGTGCCAGCACCAATATGCAGTCGGCTGGTAATCCGGCCGGCTTGGGCAAAACCTTTCCGGGAGCTGCAGTTCCCTTTGGTATGGTGCAGGTAAGCCCTAATACCATCACCGGGGGAGATAACGGTCCTGGTTATAGCTACGAGCATAAAACTATAGAAGGCTTTGCCTTAACCCAAATGAGCGGTATAGGCTGGTATGGTGACCTTGGTAACTTTTTAGTGATGCCTACTGCAGGCACGCTAAAAACCAGTGCCGGTAAAGAAGGGCATCACGATGGTTATCGTTCTTATTATGATAAAGCTAGCGAAAAAGCATCAGCCGGCTATTATTCAGTGATGCTGACCGATCATCAGATCAAATCAGAATTGACGGCCACACCGCATTGTGGGATCATGCGGTTTACATTTCCGCAAGGCAGTGGCTCCCGGATCCAGATCGACCTGGCCCGGCGCGTTGGCGGTACCTCGGTTAATCAATATGTAAAAGTGGTTGACGACCATACCATACAGGGCTGGATAAAATGTACACCCGAAGGCGGTGGCTGGGGTAACGGGGCAGGTCATGCTTTTTATACCGTTTACTTTTATGCCCAATTCAATAAACCCTTAAAAGAATATGGTGTCTGGAGTGCCAACATCCCGCAGGGCCAAACCCGCAAATTGGAAGATATTGAAAGCGCCAGATATCAGGATTTGATAGCCCACGCAACTATATTGCCCGGAACCAAAGAGAAACTGGGCAAACACCTGGGCTTTTATACCGATTTTGATACCAAGGCTAATGAACAGGTAATATTAAAAGCAGGTATCTCCTATAACAGTATTGAAGGCGCAAAAAATAACCTGGAAACCGAAATTAAAGACTTTGATTTTGATAAAGTCCATCAGCAGGCCCGCACTTTGTGGAACAAGACCTTATCAAAAATACAGGTAAGCGGCGGTTCAACCGAAGAAAAGTATAGTTTTTATACGGCGATGTATCACACCATGATAGATCCACGCACGTTTCAGGATGTGGACGGAAAATATCCTGGTGGTGATCTGAAACCTCATGTTGCCGATCATTTTACTAAACGAACCATTTTTAGCGGCTGGGATGTGTTCCGCAGCCAAATGCCTTTGCAAACGCTTATCAATCCCGGCTTGGTGAATGATTTGATCAATTCGCAGGTAACGCTGGCAACTGAGAACGGTTCGCATTTTTTTGATCGCTGGGAATTATTGAACGCTTACAGCGGCTGTATGATTGGTAGCCCATCTATATCTGTTATTGCCGATGCTTACCAAAAAGGCATCCGCGGCTATGATGTAAATAAAGCTTATGAGTACAGTGTAAATACCAATACCAAAGACGGTAACGGGCAGCGTGGTTTTACTACAGGTGGTAACAGCATTTCCGGCACGCTGGAGTATGCTTATTTTGATTGGTGTATAGCGCAACTGGCCAAATCGCTTGGTAAAAAAGAAGATGCCGCTAAGTATGCCGAAAAAGCCCTGGCCTATAAAAATGTATGGGATAAAGATAAAAGCTGGTTCCGCCCGAAAAACAATAATGGCGAATGGCAAGAATGGCCCGTCGCCGGCAGATTGCAGCAAGGCTATGGTACGGTGGAGAGCAACCCGTATCAGCAAGGCTGGTTTGTTCCGCAGGATGTCCCGGGTTTGGCCAAGCTGTTGGGTGGTAATGAAAAGGCGATAGCCGATCTGACCAACTTTTTTGAAAAAGCCCCGGCCAATTTACTTTGGAACGATTATTACAACCACGCCAACGAACCAGTGCATCATGTGCCATTTTTGTTTAATCGCTTAGGCGCGCCATGGCTTACCCAAAAATGGACGAGGATCATTTGTCAGCGTGCATATCATAATAAAGTTGAGGGATTGGTTGGCAATGAAGATGTTGGCCAAATGTCGGCCTGGTATGTATTGGCCGCAAGTGGTATAGCGCAGGTTTGTCCGGGAGATATGCGCTATGAGATCACCAGTCCTGTGTTCAGCAAAGTGAAGATCAATCTCGATCCTAAATATGCCAAAGGAAAAGCATTTACTATTGTAGCCAAAAATAATTCCGCAGCTAACGTGTATATTCAAAGTGCCACGCTAAACGGCAGGCCATACCATCATTGTTATTTGGATTATGCCGCTATTTCATCAGGCGCAACTTTAGAGCTGGTGATGGGACCTAAGCCTAATAAAGCCTGGGGGAAGTAGAGGGGGCAGTTTGCGGTTAGCAGTAGATTTACCCTGACATCGCTTCACTGAAGACCCATTTTTCGTCCTTAAAAGGATAAAAAAATATCTCATTGCGAGCGTAGCGTGGCAATCTCGTCGCGTTCTCACGAATAAGAATAGCTACGAGATTGCTTCGTCGTACCTCCTCGCAATGACATGAAGGGGGCTCATCGCTAAGGTATCACCCCGTATTTTTCGCCGTAACCCTATACTGTTCCGGCGATGAGCCAACGTACTTTTTAAAGATGCGCGAAAAGTAATAAGGGTCATCATAACCAAGGGTGGTGGCTATGGTTTTTATTTTATCATCATGAGTATAAAGCAGCTGACAGGCCTTTTGCATTTTTAAGTGGATAAAATAGTCAATAGGGGGCATACCGGTGGCTTTTCTGAAGATATTGGAGAAATGCGATACGGATAAACTATGCCGGGTGGCCATATCTTCCACAGTGAGTTTTTGACTGATATTACCACGCATATTATTGACGGTTTTAGTAATGATATCACCCTCATCTTCTTTATCATGTTGAATATGCCGCTGCGGAAACAGAAATGTAGCTATAAAATGATGCAGGCAAAAACTGGCGTTGCACAGATTCTCTATGCTGTAGCCCATTTCCAATGTTTGATAAATGTTTTGCCATATCTCTATGGCTTTTTCATTAAAAGGTATGGGTATTGGTCCTTTGTTGATATTCAGGTTGAGTGATTGATTAAGAGCGTGGATGTTATCACCTGTATAATGTACCCAATAAATTGTCCAGGGATCGTCCTTGTCGGCCCAGTAGCGGATGTACTTATCCGTAGCAGGTATAATGATGAACTGGTTTGATGTTACCTCATAGCGCTTATTGTCCAATATATAGTGACCCTTTCCCTGCAGACAATAAATGAGGATGTTATCTTCACAGCCCTTACGGCGCTCGCGGTAATGCGCGGCCGCTTTTGGAAAATAGCCCATATAGGTAATATAAATACGGAAAAGCTCGGGGTTTTTATCTTTAGCCTGCCTCAGTATTTTTTGCGGAATAGCCAAAAGCTTTTCTCCTATAAAGCCATCCCGTCTTTTTAAGCTGCTGTTCATGAAGGTGACAATTGGTTTTATAATGGAATATTACATCATTAAAGGATTTGCTTGTAATATATGATGCTATTATAGATAAAACAATCTGCAAATACAATCATTTAAGGCATATTGTAAACTAGTGACAGCATTTTGCCAATATCCAACACTTATTAACTCATTTTTAGTTGAATAATCCATTAAAAAAAATGTTTTACCTATTATAAACAATAGCGCAGGGCTTTACTTTTGAATTGTTCTGTAAGCACCAATTTAACCGGACTGTAAATAAATTTTAAGGAGATGCCGTATTGAAAGCTACACACTAAGTAGCTGATGCGATTCCTTGATTTTAACTATAAAAATATATGTTACTCAAAAACAAAGTGATTTTTTTGACCGGTGGTACCGAGGGTATTGGTTTAGAATGCGCCAAAGTATACAGCGCTGCCGGAGCCCGGTTGAGCATCATCTCCAATAATGAAACCAGTATTTTGGAAGCAAAGGCAAAATTGCCGGCAGGCGGGATATTGTTTATAAAAGCAGATGTTTCTATAGCCGGCGACATGCAAAGAGCCATTGCCGAAACAGTAACTGTTTTTGGTAACATTGATGTGATCCATAATAATGCCGGTATATCGAATCCCTCCAAAGCCGTACATGAAACTACTGCCGAAGAGTGGGATAGACTATTTGACGTGAATGTAAAAGGTATTTATAACACCACCCGCTTTGGTATTGATGAGCTCAAAAAAACTAAGGGAAATATTTTGAATACCAGCAGTCTTGTTGGGGAGATAGGACAGGAGATCCATGCAGCTTATAGCGCCACCAAGGGAGCCGTTAACGCGCTTACTAAATCAATGGCGCTTGATTATGCACCTTTTGGTATCCGGGTGAACGCGGTTTCCCCGGCGGGTGTATGGACGCCCATGTTACGCAGCTGGAGCCAGCAACAACCCGATCCGCTCACTATTGAAAATTATCTGGATGGCATACACGCTTTAGGGTATTGCCCAGAAGGTGATGTAGTGGCCGATGCCTGTTTGTTCCTGGTATCTGAACAGGCCCGTTTTATTACAGGCTGTATTTTACCCGTCAGCGGTGGGGCCGAATTAGGCTATCGTCGTGTTATTAATCCATCAAACCCATTAAATCAGATCTGAAATACATGATAAAGAATATCCAAGTTGACGACGTACGCTATGCTCTTGACGGTAGCGCCGGAAGTGATGCCATACATACCAATCCGGTTTATTCCTACGCGGTAACCCGTTTGTTTGATGATAGCGGACTAACAGGCACCGGCTTTGCCTTTACCCTTGGCGAAGGCAACGACCTGGTTTGCAAAGCAGCCCACTATTATGCCAGCAAACTGGTGGGTAAAGATATTGAAGAAACCATGGCCGATTTTGGTCGCCTGTTTAATCAATTGTCTAATGATCAGCAATTCCGGTGGCTGGGGCCGCATAAGGGTGTGGTGCACCTGGCTCTGGCTTCGGTTACCAATGCCTGTTATGATCTTTGGGCCAAAAAGAGAGGTGTACCCTTATGGAAATTACTGACTGATCTTTCACCCGAACAAATCGTGGCCACGCTTGATCTTTCGTACCTCGAAGATGAATTGACCCACGCGCAGGCCATCCAAATGCTGGCGGATCAAAGGTCAACCAGCGTTCAACGGGAAAATATTTTGCAAACAGGCTATCCGGGCTATGATACTTCTATTGGCTGGTTCAATTATTCCGACGAAAAAGTGCGTGAAAATTGTAAAAAAGCGCTGGAAGAAGGTTTTACGGCCATGAAGCTTAAAGTAGGTTCTGTTGATCCGGAAAGGGATATCCGCAGGGCACACATCGTGCGCGAAGTGGCGGGTGACAGTGTAAAAGTAATGTTGGATGCCAACCAGCAATGGAATCTGCCGCAGGCTATATCTATCTGTAATAAATTCAAAAGCATGAACCCTTACTGGGTAGAGGAGCCAACTCATCCGGATGATGTACTGGCCCATAAAACCCTGGCCGATGCTGTAGCCCCGGTAAAACTGGCCCTGGGTGAGCATGTGCCCAATAAGATCATCTTTAAAAACTACCTGCAAACCGGTTGCGCCTCCTTTATCCAGGTTGATGCGGTGCGTGTAGGTGGGGTAAGCGAATTTATTACGGTAAGCCTGTTATGTAAAAAGTATGGTGTACCGGTAGTGCCACACGTAGGCGATATGGGGCAGCTGCATCAACACCTGGTATTGTTCAACCATATTTCGATGGGGCACGAGGCTTTGTTTTTAGAACACATACCGCATTTGCAGCAGCATTTTGTAAACCCGGTGCATATCAGCAACGGTGTATACATCACTCCGCAGGAGCCCGGCAGTAGTTGCGATCTGATAGCGTTGGGATAGAATCAAGAATCAAGAGACAAGAATCAAGAAAAGAAAAATCAAGAATGTAAAATCAAGATATGAGAATCATAAGAGGATTGATAAAGTAACAAAATTTTGTCTTAACTCTTGATTCTTAACTCTTGATTCTAAACAAAAAACCATGATCCACACCCCCGATTTAGTTATCAGTGCCTTATACATCGCCTTTATTTTTATTATAGGGCTATGGTCGGGCATCCGTCATCAGCGTAAAACCCGGAATAACAATAACGAGGCGGGGGAGTACTTTCTGGCGGGTAAAAAACTACGCTGGCCCATGATCGGTTTGGCGCTGTTCGCTACCAATATATCATGCGTGCATTTGGTGAGCCTGGCCCAAAGCGGCTTTGATAAAGGGCTGCTTAATGGCGATTTTGAGTGGATGGCGGCCTTTACACTCATTTTGCTGGCTTTGTTCTTCGCACCATTCTATATTAAATCTGGCGTGGCTACGCTGCCTGATTTCCTGGAGAAAAGATATGATCGTGCCAGTCGCGATTGGCTGGCAATTATATCGGTGGTATCCGCGGTGCTTATTCATATTGCGTTTTCCTTACTGGCCGGTGGGGTGGTGCTGCATACGCTTTTTGGGGTTGATATGTATACCAGCGTTATTGTTATCTCCATTATTACCACTATTTATACGATTGTTGGCGGTTTAACCGCCGTAGTGGTAACCGAATCTATCCAAACTTTGGTGCTTTTAGGCGGCGCTATTATCATGAGTGTGGCCGCGTACAATAAAATGGGTGGTTGGGAACCCATGGTTGATGTATTAAAACATACCGGCGAACTGAACAAACTCTCGATGCTTCGCCCTCATGGCGATCCAAGCGGGATGCCCTGGTACGCCGTATTTTTAGGCTATCCGGTATTAGGGATCTGGTATTGGTGCGCCGATCAAACCATTGTGCAACGAGTATTGGGTGCCAAGGACGAGAACCATGCCCGAGTAGGACCTTTATTTTGCGGCTTTATTAAAATATTACCCGTTTTTATTTTTGTAATGCCCGGCTTGTTTGCTTACACCCTGGCCCAAAGCGGCCACCTGGATATTTCGGCATTAAAATCGGTTGTTGGCGGGAAAGAAGTAGTGGACAGCAAAGGGATCTACACCCTCATGATCACGCAGTTGATACCGCAGGGATTGATAGGGGTGTTGGTTGCTGCCTTATTGTCCGGCTTAATGAGCCAGATCTCGGGTGCCTTGAACTCCATCTCCACCATTGTGAGCTACGATATTTATAAACGCTATAAGCCCGATGCCCAGGATGCAGGTTTGGTGAAAGTGGGTAAAATAGCTGCCGGAGTATCGCTGGTTTTATCGCTGGCATTGCTGCCCCTGCTTAACCGCTATGGTAGTATTTTCGACGGCTTGAATGATATCATTGCGCATATAGCGCCACCCATAACCTGCGTGTTCCTGCTGGGAGTATTCTGGAAAAAGGCATCGGCGGTATCAGCTAAATATACTTTATGGATAGGTTCGGCTATTGGGGTGATCGTATTCGCGATGAATAAGTTATTTCCGGATACGGTGATAGGGCAGATACCATTTATGATGATGGCTTTTTACCTTTTTGTGGTCTGTGTGCTGATACAGGTAACGCTATCCTATGCCTATCCGGTACAGCATACCAAAGAAAGTTCGACGCTCTACTGGCGATCGCCCTGGGAGCCTCTGCGCGGCCCGGCATGGAGCGGTTTAGGGAATTACAAAGTGCTCTCGGTATTGCTGGTACTCATTATGGTGGTGCTTTTTTACATTTTTAGATAACGTTGATGTATATGAAAAAGTTCTGTATAGTAATCATCTGTCTGCTGGCTTTCACCGCGTGTAATCATCAGCAAGCACAACAATCAGCAGTCGATACCGTCAAAGTAAAGCGCTTTGGCATGGTTACCGGCCTAAAGCCCGAAAAGCTGGCTTACTATAAAAAACTGCATGCCGCAGCCTGGCCGGGGGTATTAAAAAAGATTAAAGAGTGCCATATCCGCAACTACTCTATCTACATTCAAAAAATAGAGGGCAAATATTTTCTGTTCAGTTATTTTGAATATGCAGGGACTGATTTCAACAAAGATATGGCCCGGATGGCTGCCGATACCACCACCCAACGCTGGTGGAAAGAAACTAATCCCACACAAAATCCATTGCCCGAAGCGGCCGCCCAGCAAAAAATATGGCAAAATATGGAAGAGGTTTTCCATACCGATTGATCATGATATCCGGTAAAATGTAACAAATATCATATGTGTTTAAATTAAAACTGTAAGTATTACATTTAATTTATATTTTTAGCCCCGATTGCTACATCTGGGTGCTTTTGGAGATAGAATACGGTATGAATACCGGAGCAAGCAATAAAAACCAATTAAACACATAAATTTTCGTTTCTGATGATTAAAAAGATTGCTTGTTTTTCGCTTTTTTTAACGCAAACCGTATGGGTATTTACCGCAGGTGCCCAACAGGTAAACCCCGGCCTACATCAAAAAAGTTTGGTGGTTTGGGATGATAAACCCGCTAAAACCTGGATGACCGAAGCCTATCCCATAGGTAATGGCCGCATTGGTGGTATGGTATTTGGCGGATTGGCCCAGGAACATATCCAGTTCAACGAGATCAGTTTATGGACAGGCGACGAAAACGAAACCGGTGCTTACCAGGCTTTTGGCGATCTGTACATCGATTTTAAGGGTAAAGATTCTACCCAAAAAATACCCGCAAATTATCGCCGTGAGTTGGATATCAGTAAGGCGGTACAGCAGATCAGCTATACCGATGCTGGCGTAGCTTACAAACGGGAGTATTTTTGCAGCTTTCCTGGCAAGGTGATGGTGCTACATTTTGGCGCTGATAAAAAAGGCGCCTATTCAGCCACTATTAAATTAAAAGATGCTCATAACTCAGTGGTTACCGCTAATGGTACAACATTACAAATTACCGGCAAGTTAGATAATGGCCTAGCCTATGATGGCGAAGTAACCATTAAAACAGAAGGCGGTTCTACCCACGCCGAACCGGATGGTAAAGGCGGGTCACAATTGGTGATCAGCAAAGCAGATGGTTTTACCGTATTGCTGGCAGCGGCTACCGATTACAGCAACCAGCGCGACCAGCACTGGCGCGGCGAAGCCCCAGGCATCAAAGTAAAACAAGCGCTTGCGGCTACTCTGGGTAAAACCTTTACTCAATTGTTAGCGGCTCATCTTCAGGATTACCAGGCTTTATTTGGCCGGGTTGCTATTGATTTGGGGAATACCCCGGCAGAGCAAGCTGCTTTACCCACTTACAAGCGTCTGGCGGTTTATAAAACCAAAGGCGACCCGCAGTTAGAAGCTTTATTATATCAGTACGGCAGGTATTTGCTCATTAGTTCATCACGTAAAGGTGGGTTACCCGCTAACTTACAGGGCTTATGGAATGAAAGCAATAACCCACCATGGAGAAGCGATTATCACTCCAACATCAATATCCAGATGAATTACTGGCTGGCCGAGCCTACCAATCTTTCCGAATGTCATTTCCCATACCTTGACTATATCAACAGCATGCGTGAGGTGAAAAAAGAAAGCACCCGCAAGGAATATCCCGGCGTTCGTGGTTGGACGGTAAAAACAGAGAATAATATTTATGGCGGTTCCAGCTTTTTGTGGAACACTCCCGGCAGTGCCTGGTATATGCAGGGCATTTGGGAGCATTACGCTTTTACGCAGGACAAAGCCTATCTTAAAAACTTTGGCTATCCTATTTTAAAAGAAGTGGTAGAATTTTGGGACGATCACCTGAAACGCCGCCCCGACGGAACGCTGGTATCGCCGTTGGGCTGGTCGCCAGAGCATGGTCCTACCGAAGATGGTGTAACCTACGACCAGGAAATAGTGTACGACCTGTTCACGAACTATATTCAAGCAGCTGATGTTTTAGGTATCGATAAAGCATACCGCGACCGTGTTGCCGATATGCGGGAGCATTTGCTGAAACCCAAAATTGGTAAATGGGGTCAACTGCAGGAATGGGAAACCGACCGTGATGATCCGAAAGATACGCACCGCCATTCTTCAAACCTGTTCGGCCTGCATCCGGGTAGCCGCATCAGCACTCTGAAAACACCTGAACTGGCCAAGGCTGCCAAAGTAAGCTTATTGGCCCGTGGCGATGTATCTACAGGCTGGTCAATGGCCTGGAAAATCAATTTCTGGGCGCGCCTGCAGGACGGCAACCATGCCTATACTATTCTGAATAATTTTATAACGCTGGTAGGTGGTTCCGGGGTGAATTATAACGAAGGCGGCGGTTTATATTCCAACCTTTTCTGCGCGCATCCGCCGTTTCAGATCGATGGGAACTTTGGCTACACAGCCGGGGTAACCGAAATGCTGTTGCAAAGCCAAACCGGCGAATTACAATTATTACCGGCATTGCCAAAAGGATGGCTAACGGGTAGTGTACAAGGCCTGCGTGCCCGCGGCGATTTTGAGATCGTGAATATGGAATGGAAAGACGGCAAAATTGTTAAGCTCAGCATTAAATCCTTAGCAGGTGGTGAATGTAAACTGCAAAGCCCCAATGCTTTAAAAACCAGCGTAGAGGTGTCAAAAAATGGCGGGGCAGGTAGTGATATGGCATATAGCTTTAAGACGTTGGTAGGTAAGGTTTACGATTTTGAGGGGAACTGACAGCTATAAGTCTAAAAAACAACGTCATTGCGAGGTACGAAGCAATCTCTATGCTATACAGAGCGAACCTGCTTATCGGGGATTGCTTCGTACCTCGCAATGACGTGTGGGAAAGAAGCGCAGACGGGGTGAGTCGCCTGCGGAGGGTATTTCGAGGGGATTGTCCATCTATTTCAAAGATTTATCCATTTTTTGAGATACAATTAGCCAATACATTTACCAAACCAGTAAGAAGCCTTCCGGCAAAACCATTATAACAGAGATACAAGGCATGATAAAATTTAAATACTTATTTATTTTAACGATATCGTTCGGCGCTTTCTTACCG
Source organism: Mucilaginibacter sp. BGA-UO-ETr-C110 (assembly GCF_059567985.1). Taxonomy (NCBI): domain Bacteria; kingdom Pseudomonadati; phylum Bacteroidota; class Sphingobacteriia; order Sphingobacteriales; family Sphingobacteriaceae; genus Mucilaginibacter; species Mucilaginibacter sp. BGA-UO-ETr-C110. The sequence continues at coordinate 2,658,280 of NZ_JCAQPB010000002.1, read as the reverse complement.
GTAAAAGCCCAGGATAAAAATACCCTTTGGAAGGGTTTTGAAAAAACAACCGTGACAATTGACGGGCACGACGCCTATTATGTAAAACCCGCGCACCCACTGCCCGGTAATCCCTGGGTATGGCGCGCCTCCTTCCCGGACTGGCATACCGAAATTGACAGCATATTGCTTACCAGGGGCTTTTACGTTGCCTTTGTCAATGTCGATAATCAATACGGCAATCCGCAGGCCTTGCAGGTTTGGGATAAATTCTATACCTATTTAACCGAAAAACAATCATTTGCCCACAAAGTAGCGCTCGAAGCGGTGAGTCGTGGCGGTCTTTATGTGTACGGCTGGGCCAAGCGCAATCCCGATAAGGTAAGCTGTATTTATGGCGAAACCCCGGTTTGCGATTTCAAGAGCTGGCCCGGTGGTAAGGGTAAAGGTCCGGGTGATGCCAATAGCTGGAAAGAGTTAAAAGAAGTCTACCACTTTACCGAAGAGCAAGCACTGGCTTATAAAGATAATCCTATAGACAACCTGGAAGGACTGGCCTCATTCCGGGTGCCGGTATTACATACAATCGGCCTGAACGATAAACTGGTGCCACCGGATGAAAATACTTATCCCTTTGCCAAAAACTACCTGGCTTTGGGTGGCCCGGTGAGCATTCAACCCATAACCCAGGGACCGGTAGAACTGCAAGGGCACCATGTTAAAATTGACCGCCCCGATTATTATGCCGATTTTATCTACAACAACTCATACCCTGTAAAAAATGCGCTGCCATACAGCAATTATGTGAACCCGGCCAGCAAGCTCAATAACTTTTACTACGCGGTTACGGTTAAAAAGAAAGCCACAGTTTCGTTTTTAGGCGGATCGATCACCTTTAACCCCGGCTGGCGCGATAAGATCTGCCGGTATTTAAAAGAGACCTATCCGGAAACCGATTTTCATTTTATAGCCGCCGGTATACCTTCGTTAGGCAGTTTGCCGCATGCTTTCCGCGTACAGCGCGATATCCTGGATTCGGGCAAAACCGATCTGCTGTTTTTAGAAGCTGCCGTGAATGATCGTGGTACCGACAGCACCACCCAGGTACGCGCTTTAGAAGGTATTGTGAGGCACGCCCGCAACGCCAACCCGTATGCTGATGTGATCCTAATGGCTTTTGTCGATCCTCAAAAAATGGAGAACTACGCTAAAGGCAAAGTATCGCCCGAACTGCTGAACCACGAACTGATAGCTAAACACTATAACCTGCCCTATGTAAACCTGGCGCTGGAAGTGAACGACAAGATCAAAAATAAAGAACTCACCTGGGCGGATGATTTTAAAGATATCCACCCGGCACATTATGGGCAGGAACTTTACTTCGCCACGATCAGAACACTATTACAGGAATGTGTGGAGGATAAATACAAAGCACCGTTTAAGATCACTATGCCATCGGTTATTGATAAGGCCCGCTATGAAAACGGCAGCTATTACGATCTGACAAATGCCAAACTGGGTAAAGGATGGCAGATCACACCCGATTGGAGTCCGAAGGACGGTCTTTCAACCCGTGATGGTTTTGTGCATGTGCCGGTACTGAATGCCGATGAGCCTGGTTCAGAGCTTTCCTTGCCATTTAAAGGTAACGCGGTAGGTATTGCCATTGTAGCCGGTGGTGATGCAGGTACCATATCTTACGCGGTTGACAACAGCCCATATAAAGATAAGGATCTGTTCACAGAGTGGAGCAGCTGGCTTCACCTGCCCATTTATCATATACTGGGCGATAATTTGAGCAATGGTAACCATGTGCTTAAAATTAAGATCAGCGATAAAAAGAACAGTTCAAGTAAAGGGCATGCTTGCCGGATCGTTCATTTTTTGGTAAACAACAAATAAACTTGATATGATGAAGAAAAAAGGGGGGTTGATACTGGCCCTGGCATTAAGCATTTGCACTGTATTTGCCCAGGAGGTTAAAACACCCAAAGTGGTTATGGATCAGTTTATGGACAAACGTTTTGGTATGTTCATTCATTTTGGCCCGGTAACCCAACGTGGTACCGAAATTGGCTGGAGTCGCAACAAAGAAGTAGCGCAGGCTGATTATGACAACCTGTACCATGAGTTCGACCCGAAATTGTTTAATGCTGATGCCTGGGTAAAAACCGCCAAAGATGCCGGTATGAAATATCTCACCATCACCGCCAAACATCATGATGGCTTTTGTTTATGGCCAACCGCTTATTCAGATTATAACATATCCAATTCGCCATTTAAAAGAGATATCGTGGGCGAGCTGGCCCAAGCCTGTAAAAAACAAGGCGTAACCTTTTGCATCTATTTTACGGTGTTAGACTGGGATGATCCTGATTATCCGATCCACAACCCTTATGACTCTACCAAAAATGTTAAAGGTGATATGACCGCCTTTAAAACCCGCATGAAAAATGAGCTGAAGGAAGTGATCACCAAATACAAACCCTTTATGCTTTGGTTTGATGGCTACTGGGAAAAACCATGGACAAAAGAAGACGGTAAAGAAATATACCAGTTTATCAAAAGCGTTGACGCCAATGTGATCGTCAACAACAGACTGGGCAAGATCAGCGAAAAGCTGAATGAAGAATCGGTAGGGGACTTTCTGACTCCGGAGCAGCGCGTAGGGGAGATCAACATGAATGAACCCTGGGAAAGCTGCATCACCATTTGTAATCAATGGGCCTGGAAACCGAACGATCAGATGAAGTCATTAAAACAATGCATCCAGACGTTGGTAACAACCGCAGCTGGCAATGGCAACTTGTTGTTTAATGTTGGCCCGGCTATGGATGGCCATATAGAAGCCCGGCAGGTAAAACGCCTGCAGGAAATGGGCGATTGGTTAAAACAATACGGTGAAAGTATCTACAGTACCCAGGGAGGACCTTATGCCCCGAATGCTGTTTACGCTGCTACCCGTAAGGGCAATAAAATATACCTGCATGTTTTTCAGCGTAAAGATGGAGTGCTGACTATTCCTGCCATTCCGGGTGTTAAGATCACCAAATCCTATTTTATGAATGGAGATGCTGTTATTATTAAAACGGATAAAAACAGCTACCAGATTAATCTGCCAGCTACTATGCCCGATGAAAATTGCTCAGTGATTGTTCTGGATCTTAACAAAAGCGCGCAGGACATCCCGGTAATACCCGTAAAAGCCTAATTATTTAAAACCAATGATATCCAAACGTCTCACATCAATAACAAGTATTTTGTTATTAACCTCAACGCTGAGTTTTGCACAAAAACAGGCATTGAGACTACATTACGACAAACCCGCAGCCGTATGGGAAGAAACTTTGCCTTTGGGCAACGGTCGCCTGGGTATGATGCCCGATGGTGGCGTGAACGATGAAAAGATCGTATTGAATGATATTACGCTATGGTCGGGCTCGCCGCAGGACGCCAATAACTACGAGGCCTATAAAAAATTGCCGCAAATAAAAGAATTACTATTGGCCGGTAAAAATGTAGAGGCACAGGCCCTGATTGATAAAGATTTTGTGTGTAAAGGCCCGGGCTCAGGCGGTACGCGATGGGGCTGCTACCAGGTTTTGGGTGATCTGGACCTGAAGTTTGACTATGGTAAACCAGATGCACAGGTTACCAATTACCAAAGAGCATTATCCTTGAACACCGCAGTAGCCAATACCAGCTATCAGGTTGATGGCGTTACCTACAAACGCGAATACTTTACCAGTTTTGGCGATGATGTCGACATGATCAGGCTAACGGCTGATAAGCCGGGTAAGCTGAATTTCAGTATCAATATATCCCGTCCCGAACGCTCGGCCACAAGTACCAGTGGTAATACATTGCAATTGCAAGGACGTTTGGATAATGGTACCGATGGCAACGGCATGCAATACCAGGCCAATGTAAAAGCCAAATTAACAGGTGGAACCCTGAGCAGTACTGCAAATAGCCTGGTTGTGAAAAATGCGACCGAAGTTATTATCTATATCTCAGCAGCTACCGATTTCAGGAAACCCGATTTTAAACAAAGGATCCTACGTGATCTGGAGGCTGCTATAAAAAAGCCTTATGCCGCGCAGAAACAACAGCATATCGTCAACTATCAAAAACTGTTTAATCGGGTTGATATCAATTTAGGATCGCCGGAAAGTACCGAAACTACCGATCAGCAGTTGATCAGTTTTCATAAAGAACCAGGCAAACACAAAGATCTTCCGGTGCTATTCTTCCAGTTCGGCAGATATTTAAGTATCAGCAGTACACGTGTTGGCCTGTTACCACCAAACTTGCAGGGGCTTTGGGCCAACCAGGTGCATACTCCATGGAACGGCGACTACCACCTGGATGTGAACGTACAGATGAACCATTTCCCGGTAGAGGTATCCAATTTATCTGAACTGAACTTACCCTTGGTTGAACTGGTACGCGGCCTGGTAAAATCCGGCGAACGTACAGCCAAAGCTTACTATAATGCCGATGGCTGGGTGGCCCATGTGATCACCAACGTTTGGGGCTGGACAGAGCCCGGCGAAAGCGCCTCCTGGGGTGTAACCAAAGGCGGATCGGGCTGGTTGTGCAGCAACATCTGGGATCATTACGCTTTCAGCAATGATAAAGCTTATTTAAAAAGGATTTATCCCATTTTAAAAGGCTCGGCGCAGTTTTATAGCAGCATCCTGATCAAAGATCCTAAAAGCGGCTACCTGGTTACAGCGCCGTCTTCATCGCCCGAAAATGCTTTTTACCTGCCCGATGGCAGTCATGCCAGCATCTGCATCGGCGCTACTTTTGATAACCAGATCATGCGCGAGTTGTTTACCAATGTAATTACGGCATCTAAGACCCTGGGAATTGATAAAGCATTCCGCGATACGCTGCAGGCAAGATTAAAACAGATCCCGCCTCCAGGTGTGATCAGCAAAGACGGCCGCATACAGGAGTGGATGGAAGATTATAAAGAGACTGAACCTCAGCATCGCCATATTTCGCATCTGTATGGTATCTACCCTGCCTCCGAAATTACGCCCGATGGTACACCCGAACTGGCCGAAGCAGCCAAAAAAACACTCAACGTTCGCGGTGATGATGGCCCAAGCTGGTCAATCGCTTATAAACTATTGTTCTGGGCCAGGCTGCATGATGGTAACCGCGCTTACAAGCTGTACACCGAGATCATGAAACCTACCACGCGTACCGATATCAATTATGGCTCGGGCGGGGGGATTTATCCCAACTTGCTTTCTGCCGGTCCGCCGTTCCAGATCGACGGTAACTTTGGCACTACTGCAGGCATAGCCGAAATGCTGATCCAAAGCCACGCTGGTTATATCGATCTGCTGCCTGCCATACCCGATAGCTGGAAAGCATCTGGTTCGGTTAAAGGCCTCAAAGCCCGCGGAAATTTTACCGTTGATTTTGCCTGGAAGGATGGTGTAGTAACCACCTACAAGATTACTTCGCCTGATCCGCGCAGCGTGAAGGTTAAAGTAAACGGGGTAATAAAAAATATTACTGCCCAAAAAAGCTAAACAATTTAAACTATACATGAAGCCTATTGCAATAGTAACAAACCCATTCATCCCAAAAATAGCCCGGCCGGTTTTAGTGTTAACACTACTACTGGCTTTGCCATTTGTAAACATAGTCTCGGCGCAGGTGCGCAAACAAGCTGCCTCAGACCAGGTCGTAATACCTTATGGTGATGGTAACGCTGTCATCTATAACCTGAAAAGCGGCCTGTATTCGGTAACCAGGGGTAAGTATTTGGCATACAGTAAGGTAGGTGCCTCCATCTCAATTAATGGTAAAATCATCTCCACTAAAGATTATGCATCCCGCACCTATACCAAAACAGCTATTACCGATGGTTTTGGCAAGGGCTTTAAATACACCATTACATTAAGCGGCAAAGGTCTTAACTCTATCAAACAGGTGTTTTATACTTATCCCAATCACGAGTATTTTATCACTCAGATAGAAGCTTCCGGCAAAGGGCTGCAAACCAATTCTATCATCCCGTTCTCGGGCAATATAGCCGCTGTTGACGGCGATGCACGCAGCATTTTTGTACCTTTTGATAACGATACTTTCATCCGCTATAATGCCAAACCTTTTGTGGCTCCGTTCACAAACATGAGCGCCGAGGTAGGGGCTATATACAACAACGATAGTCGCACTGGTTTTGTAGTCGGTTCTATTGAACACGAAGTATGGAAAACAGGTATCCGCAGTACCGCTAAAAAAGACAGCGGGAATGCCATCCAGGTTTGGGCCGGATATACCGAAAACAGTGTTACCCGTGATAACATCGCCCACGGAGCTATCAGCGGGGATGTGGTTAAATCTCCAAAAATATTGGTAGGCTACTTTGACGACTGGCGCACCGGCATGGAAGAGTATGCCAAAGCCAACCGCATTGCCGAGCCTCCTTATGTGTTTAACTGGACAAAACCAACACCCGTAGGCTGGAACAGCTGGGGTGTGATGCAGGATAAACTCACCTATGAGAAAGCTACCAAAGTAGCCGATTTCTTCGCCGATAGCCTGGCAGGCTTCCGCACGGGTAAAACCGCTTTTATCGACCTGGATTCTTACTGGGATTTTATGGTGAAAGGCGGCGCCGAAGGTGATTACAGCAAGCTTAAAGAATTTGCCGATTACTGCAAAAGTAAAGGTCTGGAACCCGGCGTATACTGGGCGCCCTTTACCGACTGGGGCTGGAAAGACGGCCCTAACCGTAAAGTTCCCGGCAGCAATTATACCTTCGGTGATATTTGGACAAAAGTAGGTAGCGGCTATCACGATATCGACGGCGCCCGCGCTATCGACCCAACACATCCCGGCACCCGCGAACGTATTGACCTCACCATAGGTAAATTGAAAGCTTGCGGTTTTAAAATGATCAAGATCGATTTTTTAGGTCATGCCACAGCCGAGTCGACTCATTTTTATGATCCCACAGTAACCACAGGCATGCAGGCTTACCGCAAAGGCATGGAATACCTGACCGATAAACTAGGCGACCAGATGCTTATTTATGCCGCTATTTCGCCTAGCCTGGCTACAGGCCGTTATGTACACACCCGCCGCATAGCCTGCGATGCTTTTAAAACCATAAAAGATACCCAGTACACGCTCAATAGCGTAAGCTACGGCTGGTGGCAAACCTTTTTATATAACTATGTTGATGCTGATCACGTGGTATTGTCAACCGAAAGCGAAGGGGCAAATCGTGCCCGATTTTTATCAGCTGTGATCACCGGTACAGTAATTACCGGCGACGACTTTTCGGTACACGGACAATGGAGCGACAGGGCCAAAGCCTGGTATCAAAACCCAGAGGTGATCAAACTGATTGAAAACGGCAAAACGTTTAAACCCGTTGAAGGCAATACCGGCGAAAATGCCTCCGAAATGTTTACTCAGAAAATTGGAAATAGTATCTATATTGCCATTTTCAATTACGGCAGCGAGCCCAAAACTTTTGCTATGGATGGCAAACGCCTGGGCTTGGACGATAAAGCAGAGTACAAGTTAAATGAATTGTTGCAGGGCAACGTTCTGGGCGAAACATTGAGCTTTAAACTGAATGGCGGTGACGCGGCTTTGTATAAATTGGATATTGATGAAAAGAAATAAACAACAAGATCTTTTACGTAGAGACGCATATTTGCGTCTCAGACCATGCAAAGCTGTCTTTTATACGAGAGACGCAAATATGCGTCTCTACAAATAAAATTACTAAACACATAACACTGAAAATAACCTTATAAATTGAGAAATATGTTCCGAAATCATTTACTGCCCTTATGCCTGGTGGGTGGTCTGTTTACAGCAGGCAGCAGTTTTGCCCAGGTAGTGACTATCCCGGTCGAAACACAGCACAATGCCCTTGTGCTGCAAACCGATGCCGACAAAAACCTGAAGATGGTTTACTTTGGCGCCAAACTGAGCAATACAGGCGAGTACGCTCGTATCCAAAAAATGTATAATCAAAAGGATGACTCCGGCATCCTCAACTCGGCTTATACGCCATCAGGCTCCGCAAATCTGGCCGAGCCTGCCATCACCGTAACCCATGCCAATGGCGACAAATCCCTCAGCCTGGCTTATGTGAGCCATGAGGTTACTAAGGTTGCGGATGATATTTCGTTATTAACGATTACGCTGAAAGATCCTGTTTATGATTTTGAGGTGAAACTGTTTTATAAAACCTATTTTAAAGAGGATGTGACCGAACAATGGTCGGTGATAAAACATCATGAAAAAGGCGAGGTGGTATTAAATAAGTTCGCGTCGGCTAATCTGAATTTAAAAGGCAGTGGCTTTTGGCTGAAACAATATCATGGCAACTGGGCAGAAGAAATGCGTCCCGAAGAAGCTAAACTAACGCACGGCATCAAAACTATCGACAGTAAACTGGGTACCCGTACTAATTTGTACGAGCCATCCATGTTCGCAGTATCTGTAGATAAACCGGCTACCGAAGATGAAGGCAAGGTTTTGTTGGGTGCGCTGGAATGGTCTGGCAATTTCAAGATCGACTTTGAGTTGGATGTTGCTGATAACCTGCGACTGATTGCCGGAATCAACAATGCCGCGGCTGAATATCACTTAAAACCGAACGAAGAGTTTGCTACACCGGCCTTGGTATATACTTACTCAGATCAGGGTAAAGGCGATGCCAGCAGAAAATTACAGCGCTGGGCCCGCAAATACAAAATTGTGGATGGCGAAGGTTCAAGGCTTACCCTGCTGAACAACTGGGAATCGACCTATTTTGATTTCAATGAAACCAAACTGGCCGAACTATTAAAAGATACCAAGAAACTGGGTGTCGACCTGTTTTTGCTGGACGATGGCTGGTTTGCCAATAAATATCCGCGTAACGGCGACCATGCAGGTCTGGGCGACTGGCAGGAGAACAAACAAAAACTGCCCGACGGCATCAGTTGGTTAGTAAAAGAAGCGCAAAACAATGGTGTGAAATTTGGTATCTGGATTGAGCCCGAAATGGTTAATCCTAAAAGCGAGCTGTACGAGAAACATCCGGATTGGGTAATCAAACAACCAAATCGTCCCGAAAAATATTTCCGTAACCAACTGGTGCTGGATCTGACTAATCCAAAGGTGCAGGATTTTGTATTTGGCGTAGTAGATAACCTGTTCACCAAAAATCCCGATCTGGCTTATATCAAATGGGATTGTAACGCGGTGATCTATAACGCGTATTCGGCTTATCTGAAAAAAGATCAGTCGCATTTGTATACCGATTATGTGCGTGGCTTATACAAAGTGCTGGAACGTGTACGGGCTAAATATCCAAAAGTGCCATTGATGCTGTGTTCAGGCGGCGGCGGTCGTGTGGATTATGGCGCGCTGAAATACTTCACTGAGTTTTGGCCAAGTGATAACACCGATCCGCTGGAGCGCGTATTTATCCAGTGGGAGTACTCTTATTTCTACCCAGCCATCACCAGCTCAAACCACGTTACCGACTGGGGCAAACAACCGCTCAAGTTCCGTACAGATGTGGCCATGATGGGTAAACTGGGCTTTGATATTGTGATCAGCAAATTGGGCGAGCAGGACCTGGGCTATGTACACGGTGCCTTGAAGAGCTATGATAACCTGAAGGATGCTATCTGGCATGGCGATCAGTACCGTTTACAAAGCCCCTGGGATAACGACGCAGCTTCGATCATGTATGTAGATAATGCCAAAGCAAAAGCGGTGATGTTTAACTACCTGGTGAATAACCGTTACGGTACAGGTACCCCGGTGCCTATCCGTTTGAAAGGCCTTGATCCGCAGAAAAAATATGCAGTAAAAGAGATCAACCTTTACCCGGGTGCTAATTCGTCCATAGAAAAAGACCTGGTATTAACCGGCGACTTTTTAATGAACGTAGGTGTAAACCCACACGTAGATAAAAACAGAACCAGTGTAGTGCTGGAACTGGATGAAGTGAAGTAAAACCTCACCCGACCCTCTTCAAAGGAGAGGGCTTTAAAAATCATTGCAAGCTATGTCATTGCGAGCGATAGCGCGGCAATCTCCTCGTATATAAACGCGAGGAGATTGCTTCGTCGTTCCTCCTCGCAATGACATTTTTTATTTTCCCAACCCTCTTTGCGACGAAGCCGGAGAGAGGGTCGTCCAGCCAAGCGCAGACCGGGTGAGTCGTAACCTGCGTTCATTACCCGCATCCTTCCCCAAATTAAAATTTCACTTTCCCAGTGACGTTTTAATTCCCCCTGGCGTCTTAGCACCATACATCAACTTAAAAATATGCACTACCCTACAAAACAAGGCATCATCAAATTCGCCCTGCTAGCTTTTGTTACTCTTATCAATACCGCTGTATTTGCACAATCGGTATCAGACAGTGTCGAGCTGTTCCTTAAGGATAAAATGAAAGCTTTGCAGACCCCCGGGCTGCAGGTGGCCATTATACAGCACGGCAAAATTGTAAAGCTTGGCGCTTATGGTTTGGCCAACCTGGAGAACAATATACCTACCACTGATCAAAGCGTATTCTCTATCAACTCCATGACCAAGGCGTTTACAGGTGTAGCGATTATGCAACTGGCCGAACAGGGTAAGCTGAATATTAACGACCCGATATCGAAATACCTGGACAGTCTGCCAGCCGCGTGGCAGCCTATCACACTAAAACAGGTACTCACCAATAGTTCGGGGTTGCCAAATATTATTGATGAGTATGAACATGTATTGGCAAATGGGGTAGAGGATGCCGCCTGGGCCCAGGTTAAAACCCTGCCTATGGCATTTAAACCGGGCGACAGGTTTCAGTACAATCAAACCGGTTACGTGATCCTGGGCAAGATCATTACCAAACTAAGTGGCGAGCATTTTACTAAATTTATTGAAGATAACCAGTTTAAGGTTGTAGGCATGACCCAAACCCGCTTTGGCGATGGCGCAGATATTATACCGCATTATGCCGGAGGTTATACTTTCCTGACCAATGTAAACGGACAGTGGAATAAGGGCGACCAATTGAAAAACGCCTTCGCGGAGTTTCCCGTATTTTTCAGGACGGCGGCAAGCATATTATCAACCGCTAAAGAAATGGCCAATTGGGTACTGGCCTTGCAACAAGGCAAATTGCTGAAAGATAAAGCAAGCTTAACCACCCTATGGACACCCGCTATACTCAACAATGGTAAAACAGGTGGTTTTGACGATCTGCTGAACGGATATGCCTTGGGCTGGCCTATGGCGGTAAGGGATGAACACCCTGCAGCCGCGCCTGTTGGCGGTTTCCGCTCCGCGCTGTTTGTTTATCCTAAGGACGATCTATCTATCATCGTTTTATCCAATTTGCAGGGTACCAACCCCGAGCAATTTATTGATGAAATGGCCGGGTTTTACATACCGGATATGAAAGCGGCGAACGGTTTTGGCTTGCCGCCTTCGGTTAAAAAACTGCGTACGGTACTACTGAAACAAGGTTTTGATAAGGCCATCAAAGTGGCTCATGATTTGAAAAAGAAAGACCCGGCATTTCAATTAACAGAAAATCAGCTAAATGGCTGGGGCTACTTTCTTCTGTGGCAAGGTAAGAAAAAGGAGGGTCTGGACATATTAAACCTTAACGTAAATCTTTATCCTGCAAGCGCCAACGTGTATGACAGCGTTGCTGATGCCTACGAAGCCAACGGCGACAGGGCTTCGGCTATCAAAAATTACAAACGCTCACTGGAATTAAACCCCAATAATAAAAACGCTGCCGACCAGCTGGCCAATTTTGCCAAAGCAGGTAAGTAGGGGCGTGCAGTGAAGCGCAGACAGTGTCATTTTTGCTTGTGGCCGGTGTTATCACCGTACCACAAGCAAAATATAATGAACTATGGCGTTACCAAAGTCCCTAAAAAAGTTTTAACAATTCTTATGGGGGGAGTTGTTCCATTGCTCGGGGTTACCAAAACGGTTACCCTTACTAAAGCAGTTTCAGTAGTTGGGGTAAGCTTTCTTCCATCAATGGTAGTATTATCAATAACTGCAATATTTCCAATGGTTTCTGTGGCTGCCGAGTAATTATAAAATGAACTTGACGCATCCAGGTTTTCTAACAATACCTGGGCATTTTGTACAGTTACGGTTGCGGAACCTGTAACAGCGGTGTTTTTTTGTATAGAGGTAACAAAAGAAGGATCTAAAGTAAAGGTGTTTACATAATAAGCATTGGCCGGGCCGTCCCAGCTGGAAGGGGCTGTGGTTTTTGTACTGGTAATATGTACAGTTGGTTTATTAGGAAAATTAAATACACCTAAGGGCGAAGTATATAACGGAGGAGGGGCGCCTACCGAATTGCCAACAGTTTGACCTGGTACCACAAGACTGTTAGGTACAAGGGGCTGGCTGGCTGTCAAGGTTCCATTCATGGTAATGGTTGAATTCATTTTTAAGTCAACTTCCTGGGTATTGCCGCTGCTCCCTCCAAAAATAGCATCTAAAAATCCGGTTATATTGCCTGCTAAACCACCGGAAGCAGCGCCGGCAATATTTGTCCCGGCAGCAAAACCTGCAGTTCCGTATATTTCTACAGCGGATAATCCGGCATTAATTAAAGCTCCTGCCCAATTAAAACCACTGGATTTTTGGGTTATGTTACCGGTTATCCCCCCTGTTGAGGTACCATTCAAATTTATTTGACTAATACTTACTGTTCTTGAATTCCATGTAAAGCCCAGGTTAGGGTAGGTGGTTGCTGCAAAATTAGGGTCATAAGCAATTTGATATTGCATGGCATACCATCCACCGCCATAAGAAACACCGCTATTATTGGTTTTGGTAAAAACACTTGTATTAGCAGTGACATCAACAATATCCCCGCCTTCAAAATTCAGCATTTTGGAGGTTGTACTATTGTTTGTATAAAGGCTTAATCCATGCTCAATATCTACATTATTATTAATATACGATGGAGGTATATATAAATAGAACCTTAACAAGCCCCTGTAAACATTATATAAGGCAAAATACAAGCCACCAGCCGGCTGCTGACTGGCAGTTGGGTAAACAGTAGTATTAAACGTATTGTAAACCAATTTCCAGCCGTCTGCGCTTTTATAATCACTAACAAGGTAAGCATCAATAGGGGTGCCCGACTGACTTTGCCATGGAAGAGATACACTTGTTGGAGAACTTGGGTTAACCGGCATGCTTGTTGCCGTTTCCCAATTAAAGGAGTAGTTAAGCGCGTCCTGGGTTTTGCCCCTTGTTTTAGTAATAGGGGTAATGGGTTTGAGATCTTTTTTGCAAGCTATTAAACTTGTGGCAAAAATAAATACAATAAATGTGTGGTTTTTGAGATTTTTCATTTAATTGAGTTTAAAGTTTGACTTAAATTTAATATTTTATTGATATTTTACTTTATTTTTGTAATTTTTATGATTATTGTAATTGTAAAAATGTTATTTATAAATATATAGCTTATTATAAATTACTTTTATAAAATAAAATATCGATCTAAAAAAAACTACTGATTATTAAGTGTTTTTGTGATTTTTTTAATTTGATTTATTGAATAGATGTAAATTAAATAGGTAGTGTGGCTAAAATTTTGATATTTTACGTGATTTGGCTATGTTTATTTGAAAAAAGAGTAGCTGATTGTAGTTGATTTGAAATTATTTTGTCTTCAGGCCGCTCTGGGCTTTCTGAAAGGATACTGAGAGAGCCACTGATAAAGCTTTTATCCCACCCAAAAAAATCGTATATTTGTATATACAACGGCCCGGTTTTCTCCCAAAAGAGCGAACCGGGCCGTTTGCATAAGGGTCAAAAGAGGCTAAAAAAACGATTGTTTTTTATCTAGTTATTTGATAATCAATTATTTAATACTTTTTAAACCTTTCAAAACCCATCAAAAATTTGTTAAAAAGTGTTAAAATGGCGTTAAAACTTTGTTAAAATGGGCAAATTGATGCGTTTTTACCCTGTTTTTAACTAAAAAATTGTTAAAATTTAAGGTTTAAAAAGTTTTTGTCTGCGGTTTATCTGGCAGCAAAAAAAGAAACAGGCTCACAATAATTAGCAAAAAAATATTGATCCCGGTAGCCAGCCGGTAAGCCGATATGTATCCGGCCAAACTGGTATCGCCGGCCAGCCGGTAAAAAAATACACCACCTACAATACCTATCCCCAAAGCAATAGCGGTTTGCTGAAAGGTGGAGAAAGTTCCGGAAGCGGCCCCTGCAAAACGGGTTGGGATGCTTTTGAGGGCCATAGTCAACAACGATGGCAGCACTGATCCGCAGCCGGTACCATAAATAAAAAGCACAGGTAATAGTAAATACCTGCTGACTGTCGCTGAATTGAAAAACAGTAAATGAAACAGGAGCGAAGTAACCATGATCAAAACACCAACCTGCAGCACCCGTTTGCCATAACGTGGTACCAGGCGAAGGGACAACAGCGAGGCCACCACATACCCAACACCCTGGAACACAAAGAACACCCCGGTTTCGGACGAGCTGATGCCAAAGCCATTCTGGAACAGGATCACATTGATCACAAAATAGGTATCCTGTACCATAAAGTAGAACAGTACAGCGCAAAGGCCAATATTAAAGTCCTTAAACCCAAACAGGCGGACATCAACCAGAGGCTCCTGGCCGTTATGCAGTTTCCGGCGCTGGTCGAGCACAAACAGGTATAACAACAAGAGTGAGAGCGCGATAGATGCCATGCTCCACCAGGGCCAATGAAGCTCAGGGCCACGTACCAGCGGATAAATGAGGGTTATCAGGGCTACTGTCAATAAGCTAACACCAGAATGGTCAAACCGTGATTTTTTGGAGGTTTTGGTATCCTTCAGAAATATGACAGCCAATATCACCGCAACCAAACCTATGGGCAGATTGATAAGGAAAATGAGTCGCCAGCCGTCCATCAAAAAATGGATATCGGGCAGCAGTCCACCTAAAAACTGCCCTATAACCGATGCCGTACCAGCTATACTGCCATAAATACCCAGGGCCCGGATGCGGTCGTGGTGTAGTGGAAAAAGTACCTGGATGTAGGTAATGCTCTGCGGGATCATAAAAGCGGCACTGATACCCTGCAAAAAACGCGAAGTGTTGATCTGCCAGGCGGTTTGCGAAAAGCCACACAGGCAGGAGGTAACAATAAACAGCAGCATAGAAATTATAAAAACGTTCTTTTTGCCATAATGATCGCCGGCCCGGCCACCCGTGATCAGGAAGGCGGCGTAGCCCAGCAGGTATAGTACAATAACCAGCTGGATATCACTGTCGGACCCGTGTATGCCTCTTTTTATGGAGGGGATAGCTACATTAACGATGAATATATCGATCACTGATAAAAACACTGCCGACGACAAGATAACCAGCAGAAACCACCTTGAAATTTGCTTGTTCATAATTTGCAGATAAATGAATTTAACCGGCCTTAAGCCTGATTTTGTTAACTTTACGGTTCAAAGATGGGTGCGGCGGAAAAAGCTCACAAGTAGTTTGAAGGAGGATACTAAGTATGAAAAATGATACTAATAATGACGATCAGCTGGTTATAAAAACCGAAAATGAAGAATTTTTGGAAGATAACTGTCCGATGACAAATGCACTGGACATTATTGGCGGAAAATGGAAGCTGATGCTGCTCAACAAGATTAGGGAGGAGTGCCCTATGCGCTTTGGCGTGCTCCGGAAAAAGATGCAATATATCACCCAGGCCACGCTGACCGCCCAGCTTAAAGAACTGGAACGCGACGGCATCCTTTTAAGAACAGCTTATGCCGAATCTCCTCCGCGGGTAGAGTATAAGCTTACCGAGCTGGGTAAAACGCTCATCCCCATTATGGATGCGCTGTGTGATTGGGGCAATAATTATTGCCAGATGAAAAAGAGCATTAAATAATTCAAATCAGTTAGACATCTTCATATATTATAGGGGATCGCCAGGTCGAGAAAAGAATCGTCGTCATAATTAACCTGTTTTCTATAGGTATAAATACGCGTTTTTAAGTTGGTGAATTGAGTGTAAATACGCTGATTTTAAGGTAGTTATACGGTGTGTTTTTGATGTTGCAGTGCTCAACTTTGAGCCGCAGTATTATCTGTACCGATAAATTCTATAACTCTTTAACAATCAAATTTCATGAAAAAACTTAATTACTTATTTGTGTTGTCAGCGTTGGTAATGTTGATAACAGCATCGTGTGGAAAAGATGGGGCTGTTGGCCCTGCAGGCTCACAAGGAACTACAGGTGCACAGGGCGCAGTTGGCCCCGCAGGCCCTCCGGGAGCTAACGGGCAAAACGGAAGCGTTATCTTCAGTGGCACAACAGTTCCGGCCACAACTACAGGCGCGGTTGGTGATTTTTATTTGAACATATCTACCAGCTTGCTATACGGACCTAAAACTGCTGCAGGCTGGGGCACGGGTTTCGCACTTAAAGGACCCGCCGGTGCCGCTGGCGCACCTGGTAATAAGATCCTTAACGGAACAGGAGTTCCTGCCAGTTCATTAGGTAATAATGGCGATTATTATCTTGATGTGGTAAATTATTTATTGTACGGTCCTAAAACCGACGGAGGATGGGGAGCACCGGTATCATTCAAAGGGGCACAGGGCCCTCCGGGTACTGCCAACGTGATGTACACCGGCTGGTTTACTCCAACTACCTATGTACAGGAAACTGTTTTTGGATCATTGGGATTTTACCATGATATCAGTATTCCGGCTATTACGCAAAATGTGCTTGATAAAGGTACTGTAATAGCTTTTGGCAAGTTAAATGGTTATAATCCGGTTATCTGGCCTACAGACCAGGTAGGGCAGTTGCCTATCATTATTACTTACCTGCAAGGCACAACTCCTAATTTAGATACCTGGTCTGATGTTGTTTCGCTGGGCAAAGTAAGGGTTAAATTAATAAGCAGCCTGAACGCTTATACCAACATTTCTAATGCTCACCAGTTTCGTTTTGTAATTATACCGGGCGGAGTTAGTATTCCTGGTACTTTGAATTATACAACGTTACAGCGTTATTTACGGATACCAGAGGATCATTGATAAATAAAACGTCCTGATAAAAGGGATAACTAAAAAAAATAAAAGCCTGCAGACCATTCGGTCTGCAGGCTTTTCAGGTAATTTTAATTCTTTGATGCAGTAGCTAAACCGGCTATTAAAAAAGATATACCGCTAAATGCCAGGGCTACAAACAGGCTTGTCCATTCGGGTTCGGTGTGTACATTGGCTATAACACGCGGTAAATGGAGTATCAGCACCCATATCAAAAACATGAGGCCTAAAAGCCCACCGGCCAATCTGGTTAGTTTGTTGATAATAAAACTTATTCCGGAAGCGAAAAAGGCAGCCATCACCAGGTAGTCCCAAAACAAACGAGCGGGTATCCAGGCAGGTATCAGGTTGGCTACAAACTGGGCATACATGTAATGTTGTACACCAAATACCAGCAGGCCAATTGAAAAAAGATAAGTGCCGGTTTTTATTAGCTTAGAACCACCGTCTTTGCTGATATTACCTAACAGGATAAGGGCGCCGGACATAATACAGATAACTTCAAAGGTGCTCGTCCATTCTGATGGATTGTTGGGTTCGGCCAATACTTTTGGTACGTGGATCAGGAGCAAGGCTAATAAATACAACAGTGCTGCTAATAATGCGCCGTACGCCGTGTATTTTTTGACCAGGACAAGTATGCCTGCCACTATCATGAGCGAACCCGTTAAATAGGCCAATGCCTGTTTTGCTGGCAATGAGGCCGCGACGGGCAATAATCCGACTGGGAAATGACCAGATATGATGTGAATTGCGCCTATGGCGATAATACTGATCACCAGGAAAAGTTTTCCGGCACTAAGGTAAAGGTTGTTATTCATTATTTAGGTTTTTTGAATGTGGCATAAGATAAAGAAAAAATCAATAAACAAATAGGTTAGAATACTCATATTCAGATTATTAATTATGTTTAAACATGCTTTATAATAGCTGATTAAGCAAGAGATTTATTTGTAAATGGAAAATATTTTTTTAATTTTATTTTCCATTTATGACTAAAGAAGATATTATCCAAAATTCGCTTAAGCAGTTTTTGTTCAATGGCATCCGGAAAATGACCGTTCAGCAGATCGTGGCCCCATTAGGTATTTCGACCAAAACGGTGTATAAATATTTCAGCAGCAAAGAGGAATTGCTCGAAGCTTGCCTCTTAGTTCATTACGAAAAAATGAGCCTGGATTTTAAAAAGCTGATGGCAAGTAGCGACAATCCGGCAGAGAAGCTGTTCCGGTTATTTTTTATGAGCCTGGAGGAGGATTTTAAAGTAGCACCGGTGTTTTACCACGACCTGAACTATTACTATCCCGAAATGCAGGATAAAGTGATTGCCAGGTATTTTGAAAACAATAGTCAATATGTTAATGATGTCGTCAAAAATGGTATAGAGCAAGGTTTTTTCAGGCCAGAGCTTAATACCTCCGTAGTGTTAACCGCTTTGTACCTGCTGTACAGATCGCTTACCCGTACCGGGGAATATCGAAAATTTAACCTGAGTCCTTTTGAACTCGCCTCAAATACGCTGGTAGTATATCTGCGAGGAATTTGTACGCCCAAAGGAATAAAAATATTGGATAACCTTAAATACTTATCACCATGAAAAAAATGCTCCTGATCAGTTTTTTGTTTTATGCTGTATTTACAGCTAACGCACAAAATAGCTCGCTTTTGCCTGTACCCCAGCATGTATCACTTGGTAGCGGGCGTTTTCAACTGAACGTCAATTTTACCATCGCGGTAAAAGCTGACCCGAGAGATAGTACTCTATATTTTGCTGTTAACAGGGCTTTTCAAACGCTTAACCGGCGCACCGCCCTTTATTTCAGGCAGCAACGGATAACCGCTAAGGATGCCAGTGATACGAGTTCATTGATCATCCAAGTTAAACAGATCAAGGAAGCGATCCCGGGTAGTGATGAATCCTATACGTTAACCGTTACACCCCAAAATATACATTTGGCGGCACCAACCACAGCGGGCGCCTTACATGGCCTTGAAACTTTTCTACAGCTGGTACAGCACGATAAGGAAGGCTTTTTTTTGCCTGCGCTTAGTATACAGGATGCTCCCCGCTTTGTATGGAGAGGATTGATGATTGATGTGGCCCGGCACTTTATCCCGGTTGAGGTGATCGAAAGAAATATAGATGCCATGGCGGCTGTAAAAATGAATGTTTTACACCTACACCTGTCTGACGATGAAGGTTTCCGGGTGGAATCAAAGGTATTCCCTGAATTGCAGAAGAAGGGCTCCTACGGCGAATATTTTACACAGGCACAAATAAAACAATTGATCATTTACGCCAAACAACGGGGCATAATCATTGTGCCCGAATTTGATATGCCCGGGCATACCACCGGTTTTTTAGCCGGATATCCTAATTTATCAAGCACCCCGGGACAGACCTATCAACCAGGCCCACGATTTGATTTGGGCGACAAGCCTATGGGCCTGATGGATATCATGAAAATGATCAATACCTATCCAACGCCCTCATTTGACCCTTCAAAAGAATCAACCTATACCTTCATTGATAAATTCCTGGGCGAAATGGCGGCGCTCTTCCCTTCGCCTTATATCCACATCGGCGCTGATGAAAATAACGGTGTGTCCTGGCGCAATAACCCGGATATAGTAGCATTTATGCAAAAGAACAACCTGGCCGATACCCATGCTCTGCAAGCTTATTTTGTAAAGCGCGTACAACAGATATTAACCAAACATCACCGGTACACCCTGGGCTGGGAAGAGCTGTTATCCAAAGATCTCCCAAAGGATGTAGCCGTACAAGTATGGACTGACGGTGCCAAAATGAACGAGGCCGCTAAGCTGGGGCACCCGGTTATTATATCCAAAGGTTTTTATTTGGACTTGTTTATGCCGGCATATATACATTATCAGAATGATCTGCTCGCGACTAATATCCCTGATAGTGTAGCGTCAAAAGTTTTAGGTGGCGAGGCCGCGCAATGGGCCGAGGCGGTTGATCAAGATAATATCGAAACCCGGATATGGCCGCGGGCCGCTGCCGTTGCCGAAAGGCTATGGTCGCCCTATAAAGTAAATGATGCAGATGATATGTACCGCCGCCTGTTTGTGATCAGCCATCAGCTGGATGAAATTGGTGTGCAGCATATCGGTAGTTATGAACGTGCTTTACGGCGCTTTACCGGTGGTGCTGATATTGCACCTTTAAAAACACTAACGGATGTTTTAACCCCGCTAAAAGGCTATAAAAAACTGTTTGCAAGAATGACTGCCCCCAAAAGTATGAGCTATCAAACCATGCCACTGACAGCCGTGTCCGATATTGTTTTTGTTGATTCGGAAGTAAAAAGGCAATTTCGAGTGGCTGTAAAGAGCTATTTGGATAAACATAATGATACAGATGCAACAGCCATCACCTTGCAGCTTGAAAAATGGCGTGATCATCGTGCCGCATTAGAACTCCTGATAGATAGGGGATTAATAGACAACAACATTAATGAAAATTCAAAAAAACTATACGCTGCGGCAGTGATCGGGCTGGATGCCATCAAACTATTACAAAATAAAGAAAAACCATCGGCCGATTGGCTAAAACAGCGGTCGGGCACGCTTGATCAGATGAAAAAACTTTATGGTGAGGTTGAACTATCCGTTATCCCCGAGATAAGGGCATTGGTCACTCAACAGATGGATGTGGAGCCGGCGAGCTATCCTATTTTCTGAGATCAGGTATAAGCACCACAGCAAGTGGTCTATTTCAGCGACTTGCTGTGGTGTTTAGGTAAATTAAGCTTCAAGTGCCGGTGTGTATTCACCGCGCCGTGCCGCATTATTAATGCTCAGGCGTTTATAAAATAGTTGCTGGGCAACGGTTACGTTCTCATCTTTTCCCTGCCAATATTCCATAGCCGGTTGCTGAACCGCCCTGGCGAACGAAAAAGTGAGTGCCCAGGGTAATTTGCCTTTATATTTTACATGCATAGCACTTAAATGCGCGCTTGCATCAGGGGCCGGTTGTCCACCCGACAGAAAGGCCACACCCGGTACCGCTGCAGGAACGCAACGCAGTAAACACTGAACGGTTAGGTCGGCAACCTGTTCAATGGTGGCTTGTTCAGAAGCGCCAACGCCAGATACCACCATGTTGGGCTTTAATATCATGCCTTCCAGGTAAATACGTTGTTGTATCAGCACTTCAAATACAATATGCAATACCCGTTGGGTTACTTCAAAACAGCGTTCAATGGTGTGGTTGCCATCCATTAGCACTTCGGGCTCCACTATGGGTACCACATTCGCTTCCTGGCAAAGAGCCGCGTAACGGGCCAGGGCATGGGCGTTAGCATAAATACTACCATCTGTTGGTGTATCGCCCGAAATAACGATCACAGCACGCCATTTGGCAAACCTGAGACCGGCTGCAGCATAGTTTTTCAATCTTTCCCGCAGTCCGTCAAGACCTTCGGTTATTTTTTCACCCGGGAAAGCGGGCATATCTTTGGCGCCTTCATCCAGTTTAATGCCCGGGATCACCCCGGCTTTAACCAGCAGATCAATGAATGGTGTACCATCTGCAGCCGCCTGTTTGGTAGTTTCGTCAAACAGGATGGCGCCGCTTATACATTCGCCCAATTTGGGTGTTGTTACAATCAGTTCGCGGTATTTTCTGCGGTATTCTTCCGTTTGTGGTATGCCTGCTTCTGCAAAGCGTTTATTGCAGGTGGCCACACTTTCGTCCATAGCCAAAAGGCCCTTGTCGCCCGCCATTAGTTGCTGAGCGGTATTTTTTAAAGTTTGTTTATTCATGGGGTATGAGGTATGTAAAGTAAACGCTGGGAAGCGTTGCTTTGTTGTAAATATACTAAACCATCAGGGGCAATAAAAAGACGATTTTGGAATATGTGACTATGATGAAAATTGATAGCCGGAAAAAACTTTTTAAACCTTAAATTTTAACACTTTTTTAGTCGAAAACAGGGTAAAACCGGGTATCTTTTGTCCTGTTTAACACTTTTTTAATGCCATTTTAACACTTTTTAACAAATTTTTGATGGGTTTTGAAAGGTTTAAAAAGTATTAAATGTTTGATATTCAAATAACTAACTTAAAATCAGTCGTTTTTTAGCCTGTTTGGGTCTTTATGCAAACGGCCCGAATCTCTCTGTTTGGGAGAAAACCGGGCCGTTGTATACAAATATACTAAAATAAAAGGGAATGCTACCTATCTTATTTCAGACCTCTGTTTCCGGCAAAAGTGGATAAAAAAAACATTTCTAATGCTTAAGGGTTTTGTAAAAAAGCCTAAATTGTAATCGATTACGAACCTTAAAACCAATACCTATGAATTCACGCCGCGACTTTTTACAGAAGTTAGGGATCTCTGCCTTAGCCTTACATCTGGCCCCGCTTTCGGGATGGGCCGACATGAAGAATAATAACGAAGCTGCCTATGAAGGTCGTGTGCTCCGTGTAGCTATTATGGGACTCGGAAGCTATGGGACGCGCGTTGCTGAGTCCATGCAATCATGCGTAAAAGCTAAGCTGGTTGGCGTAATCAGCGGTACGCCCTCAAAAGTTAAGGACTGGCAAGGCAAGTACGGTATCCCGGCAAAGAATTGCTACAATTATGAGAATTTCGATAACATCAAAAATAACCCCGATATCGATGCCGTTTATGTGATCACACCGAACGGGTTGCATCATGATATGGTAATACGGGTGGCTAAAGCAGGCAAACATGCCATTTGCGAAAAGCCCATGGCCATAAACGCCAAAGAAGGGCAGGAGATGGTAGATGCCTGTAAAAAAGCTAATGTGAAATTGCTGGTAGGTTACCGCATGCATTTTGAGCCCAAAACGCTCGAAGTGATCCGGATGCGGAATAGCGGCGAGTTTGGGAAGATCTTGTTTTTTCAGGGTCAGTGTGGTTTTAAAATTGGCGACCCTACACAATGGCGACTAAATAAACAACTGGCCGGCGGTGGCTCTATGATGGATATTGGCATTTACGCTATCAACGGCTCGCGTTATATGACCGGAGAAGAGCCTGTTTGGGTTACTGCCCAGGAAACCAAAACCGACCCTGTGAAATTTAAAGAAGGGGTGGACGAAACCATCCAGTTTCAGTTTGGCTTTCCCAGCGGAGCCGTGGCATCCTGCTTATCAACCTATAATATGAATAACCTCGACCGCTTTTTCCTGGACGGTGAAAAGGGTTTTGCAGAGATGCAGCCATCTACAGGTTATGGCCCAATACAGGGACGTACCCACAAAGGCGAACTCACCCAGCCGGTTACTACACACCAAACGGTACAAATGGAAGAAATGTCGGCAATTATTTTTGATAATAAACAGCCTGTAGTGCCGGTAAATGGAGAAGAAGCGGTAAAAGACCTGAAAATTATTGACGCTATTTACCAGGCGGTAAAAACCGGGTCAAAGGTTGCTATCAGTTTTTAGTTTTGGGTGCTGATAATAAAAAAGCATGTCATTGCGAGCGAAGCGTGGCAATCTCCTCGCATTCTTGTTGGAATGAACAGCTACGAGATTGCTTCGTCGTACCTCCTCGCAATGACATATAGAAAAGAATAGCGATGTTGGGATGGATTTAGCCAACGTTCTATTCATTAGTCAGGAAACCGCCTTTACCACGATAAAGGTCGAGTTTGCCATTCAATTCAATTTTTATGACAGACATGTATTTGTCCTGCAAGTTTTCGGGGATGCTTATGTACGTTAAACCTGGTACTGGGCTCCAGGATATCTTACCCACAATTTTATAGGTCAGTGGAGTATCGCTGCCCAGAACGCTTACTTTTTTGATGCTGCTTTTTAATCCTTTTACTAACACAGGCGCGCTTGTTTTAGCAGGTACAAACAAGTATACCGTAGTGGAGTCTTTTGATAAAGTACTTGCACCGTAATAATGGCCTTGCGGCATACCGGCAATGGTATTAAAAACGCCTTCGCCGTTCTTTTTGTTCCAGGCACCCAGTTCTTTAAGCAGGTTTACTTCTTCTGCCGGGATGCTACCATCGCCTTTGGGGCCAATATCCAACAGTAAATTGCCGCCATAGCTTACGGCATCGGTAAAAATGCTAATGATCTCATAAGGTGTTTTGAAATTCTTGTCCTGCGGCTGAAAACCCCAGTTATCATTAGTGGTCATACAAAGCTCCCACCATTTATAGCCGGGTCTTGATACCGGGAAATTTTGTTCGGGCGTATCATAATCTCCATAGCCCTGTAAGCGGCCGTTGATGATGGTATTAGGATTGTAACTTAACAATTTTTGTCTGACCCCAGAAGCGTTCCATTCTTCGGCGCTGTGTTCCCAATCACCATCAAACCACCAAAGGTCGGGGTTATATTGTTTGGCAAGCTCATCCAGTTGCCCGTTCATAAAAGTTAAATATTTAGTCCATTTAGCAGGCTGATCTTTTACCTGGTACCTGCTGCTATCCTTTAAAAAACCGGGATAATTGGCATGGCTCCAGTCAATCAGCGAAAAATAAGCGCCAGCTTTTACCCCACGCTGGCGTAAAGCGTCATAAAGTGGTTTTAACAGGTCTCTTTTAGCAGGAGTTTTCTGCACCACGTTTAGCGGACCGTATTTGCTGTTCCATAAAGCCACACCATCATGGTGTTTAGTGGTCATTACAGCGTAACGGGCACCGCTTTCCTTAATCAGGTCGGCCAGTTCATTGGGTTTATACTGGCTTGCCGAAAAGCCTTTTAACTGGCTCATATAATCAGGATAGCTGATCTTTTTGTTGTGAAAGCTCCAGCTTTCATCTATCCCTTTTACAGAGTAGATGCCGTAGTGAATAAATATGCCCAGTTTGGCATCGGCAAACCATTGCATTTTTTCTTTGATCTCATCAGGATTTACATGGTGTTGTGCCTGTATATTGCTTGTACATAGCAGGGTAAACAATACTATAAAAGTGTGTGATAATTTTTTAAGCATTTTCAAAAGTAATTAATCAGATTATAAATGTTTATATATACTTTTTAAAAAAATTAAAAAGATTTCTTTTTTTATTAAATTAATTTTTTTATATATGCAGATATAACCTCCTGCTATATGTTTTTTAAACACATTGATATCATTAAAGGGCTGTATTACAGTAAAACAGCTTCGCTAAACGACCTCAGCGTCGACACTGGCAGAAGCATCCCCTACGTAACCAAGGGGATAGCCGACTTAATCAAGCTAAATATCGTAAAGGAAATTGGTATAAGAACATCAAGCGGGGGCCGTAAACCGGCAACCTACTCGCTGATAGCTGATACCGGTTTTATTATTTCGGTTGCGATGAACCAGTTTATGACCCGTATAGCTATTACCGATATGGGTAATGAGTTTGTGGGTGATACTCAGGAATTTGAGCTAAAGCTTAGTGATAACAATGATGCCGTCCATACATTAATAACCCATATTAAAGCTGCCGTTATTAATTCGGGGCTGCCTAAAGATAAGTTCCTGGCTATAGGCATTACCATGCCGGGTTTTATCGACGCTTTTTTGGGTAATAACCTGAGCTTTCTGAAAACCCCAGAAGGAACATTGGTAAACTATATAAGCAAGCAGGTTGAATTGCCGGTTTTTATAGAAAACGATTCGACGGCTATAGCCCTTGCCGAGCAAAAATTTGGTCTCCCTATAGCGCGTAATAATTCCATGATCATTAACCTGGGTTGGGGAGTTGGTTTGGGAATGATCATCAACAAAGAAATATTTAAGGGGCACAGTGGTTTTGCAGGAGAGTTTAGCCATTTACCACTTCATAAAAACGGAAAGCTATGCTCTTGCGGAAAGCAAGGCTGTTTGGAAACAGAGGCCTCTTTACTGGCTATTGAAGCCAAAGCTATTGAAGGCTTAAAGCAAGGGCAGGTAAGCAGTCTTGTAAAATACGATACCGTATCGGCAGATAATATCATCGCCGAAGCACTTAAAGGCGATGCTTTCGCCGTAAAAATAATTGCTGAAGCAGCCTATTTCATTGGTCAGGGCCTGGCTATCCTGGTACATCTGATGAATCCCGAAGGTATTATTTTAAGCGGGAAAGGGAGCGTCATCGGCAAATTATGGCTTAGTCCCATTCAGCAGGCAATGAATGAACATTGCATCCCCCATTTAACTACTTATACGCAATTGGCGGTCTCGAACCTGGGCAATAACGCGCAACTATTAGGAGGAGTGACCACCGTGATTGAAAATCTGTATAAACTTAGTCCGCAGGCCAATATTTCCGAGCCTGCTTAAACATACCCAAGATCTTCTTTTTTTAACTTAATTAATTAATTTTCATGCAACAATTTTATCTAAACTTAAAAAAGTGGGTGGTCCTGCTACTGCCTCTTTTTATCTCGGCAAATGTATTTGCCCAAACAAATGTTACGGGAGTGGTGCGCGATGATAGCGGCCCCTTACCTGGTGTTAGTGTGGTTATTAAGGGCACAACAACGGGTACGCAAACCAACTCAAGCGGCGCGTACAGCATTAAAGTAGCCAAAGGCGCAGTACTTAAATTTACGTCTGTAGGCTATGCAGCAAAAGAGGTTACTGTTGGCGATGATGCCGTGATCAACGTAACGCTGGCTCTTGGCAAGGGCGAACTAAATGAAGTGGTTGTTACTTCATTTGGTATTAAACGCCAGGAGCGTTCACTGGGTTATGCTACCACTACGGTTACTGCCAAACAACTGACAGAGGCTGGTAATACCAACTTTGCTTCGGCATTGTATGGTAAAGCTCCGGGTGTTAAGATCACTACAGCTCCGGGTGGTTCAAGCAGCGCGGTTAACGTGCAGATACGTGGTATCAACTCGCTTAATTACAACACGCAGCCACTGTACGTTGTGGATGGTGTTATTATCCGTAACAATAGCGAAGCTGGCGCGGGTGGTTCAAATAACGACGGATACTGGTCTGATCAGCGTATCAGGGGTAATGGTATCCTGGACATCAACCCACAGGATATCGAAAGCCTTACCGTATTAAAGGGCGCGAGCGCGACAGCGCTTTATGGCTCAGACGCCATGAGTGGCGCTATTGTTATCACTACCAAAAAAGGCTCCAAATCAAGAGGTCTTGGTGTTGATTTCAACTACGTAGGTACTGCTGAACAAGTTGCTTTTACACCAAAATTCCAAAATGTTTACGGCCCTGGTTATGACCGTGCAACCAACCTTGCCGGTGGTTTTACCGAAGATGGCTGGTTAGCTGATCCTGCTTCACCATCAGGTTACAGGCCGCGTTTTAGCTCATATGCCCAGTTCGGCCCTAAAATGGAAGGTCAGAAGATCAGGTGGTGGGACGGCCAGATCAGGGATTATACCCCACAGCCTAATAACTACAAAGATCTGTTTCAAACAGGTTATAGCTCAAACGCCAATATCGCTATCTCCAATCAAACAGATAAGGTTAACTACCGTTTGTCGGCAACCCGTTTGGATTATACTGGTATACAACGCGGTCAAAAACAACAAAAAAATTCCTTTAACTTAAACACTACGGTTAAGTTAAGCGACAAAATAAGCACAGACATCGTTGCGAGTTATGTTAATACATTAACCCACAATCGTCCATACCAGTTAGGTCGTGTTTTAGCCAACTTTGGTGGCTTCCTAAACCGTTCAGAAAAAGCGGACGTATTGTTGGATAACTATCAGACATCAGATGGTTACAAATATGTAACGCTGGCTAATGCGTCCAGAAACCCAGCTGAGGCTTTTAAATACAATATGAGCGGTGCTGATATTATGGACTTTTTCTGGACACAATTAAAGAACAGCGAGGATGAAACCGAAAACAGGTTGATCACCAGTGCTACTTTAAATTGGGATGTGTTTAAAAACATAAAATTCAGAGGTCGTATCGGTAGTGATTATACCGGTCGTAACACCGAATCACAACAATATAATGAGTACCCTGCAGCTTTTAACGGTTCATCAAGTACTGGTTATTACGGTGTTAGCAAAGGGCAATATTCTACCACTTACGGCGATTTATTGTTAACCTATTCACCAAAATTGACTAAAGACCTTAACATGTCTGTTAGTGGTGGCTATACTTCACGTAGCGAAACCTATCGTGATCAATCGTCAGGTACCAATGGTGGTTTAGTAACCGAAAACTTCTTTTCTATCTCAAACTCTTACGGGGTGCCAAATACAAGTGCTACCAGGGGTTATCAGAAAAGCCAGGCTGTATTTGGAATATTGAACTTTAACTATAAAAATTACCTTTTCTTAGAAGGTACAGCGCGTAATGAGTCCGCTTCAACGCTTCCTACACAAAACAACACTTACTTCTATCCATCGGTAAATGGAGGTTTTGTATTTACAGACGCGTTTAAAATGCCTGAATTTATCAGCTACGGAAAATTAAGAGCTTCATATGGTGTAGTTGGTAATAAAGCGCCAAGGTATGTTCCGAACGTGTTGTACAACCAATCGTCATTACAAACACAAAACGGCTCTGTTACACAGCTTACCTATGATGCTACTTATGGTAACCTACAGCTGAAACCTGAAATGAAATATGAGCAGGAGTATGGTTTGGAGGCACGTTTCCTGAAAGACCGCTTAGGTTTGGATTTCACTTACTATACTAACCAGGTTAAAAACGTAATTATGGCATTGAACGTGGCACCTACAACCGGAGCTTCGAGCTTACTGGCCAATGCTGCTACTTTGCACAGTGATGGTTTGGAAGTTGGTTTCAGCGGTAAACCGATCACCGGTAAATTCAGCTGGGATGCCCGTTTAAACTTTGCGATTAACCATTCTAAGGTAAATAACCTGGCCCCTGGTTTTGACAGGCTGACATTCTACACTGGCGACCAGTCTGCGTTATTGGTAGTAGCTCAGCCAAACCAGCCTATTGGTAACATATTAGTTTACCCAATAGCAAAAGATGCTAATGGCAATAAGATTGTGAACAGCGATGGTTTATATACTATTGATAAATCAAAATATGTAAACGTAGGTAATATACAGCCTAAAATTGCAGGTGGTATTGCCAATACATTCAACTACAAAGGTTTTTCACTTGATGTATTAGTTGATTATCGCTTTGGTGGTAAAATGGTATCAAACCCATTAAAATATGGTACTGCTGCCGGTATGTACGAAAGTACTTTACAATATCGTGATGAATCACACGGTGGTTTAGCTTATTATATTGATGGTAGTGGCGGCAAACACTTAGGAGCTGCACCAAGCGGTAGCAAAACATACCATGATGGTGTAATACTACAAGGTGTAAATGACAACGGACAAGCAAACAGCACTATTGTTGATGCGGCTACCTATTACTTAAATACTTATGACTGGGGCGAGAACTCGGTGAATGAAAACGCGGTATTTAAAAACAACTACATCAAATTGCGCGAAGTTGTGTTTGGGTATAAATTGCCTGCCAGTGTAAGCAAAGCGTTGCACGTAAATAACTTAAGGTTCTCCTTAGTAGGCAGAAACTTACTGTACATCTACCGCACACTTAAAAACCTGGATCCGGAAGCCCCAATTGGCGACAAATGGTACAGACAAGGTGTTGACGAAGGTTCATCACCGGCAACCAGGAGTTTTGGATTTTCACTAAACGCGAATTTTTAATAGCACAAGTCATTAATTATGAAAAAGAATTTTAAAAATATAGGATACGCGTTTTTGCTGGCTTTATCATTAGGAAGCTGCAAAAAAAGCATCGACGAAAAATTTAATAACCCTGAAAAAACAGCTGTAGTAACTATTCCATATATGTTTACAGGTATGTTGAACAATACCAGGGTAAGAGCCGAATACTGGCACTACAGAACGTTTATATTAACAGCAACAGCTGATTTTTCACAAACCTCTTTTCTGCCTAATACCAATACGGTATATCAACCAAATGATGGCTATATGGGTGGCCGTTGGGAGGATTTTTATCATCCAAATGGTTCTGCCAATGGTGTGATGGCTTTGTACCGCACCATGGAAGTTACTTACAACCAAATGTCGGCTACGGATAAGGCAAACAATGATGTGATCATGAATGCTGCCCGGGTAGCTCTTTATGATCAGGCAGCGCAAATGGTTGATTGCTGGGGCGATATCCCATTTAGTGAGGCCGGTAGTTTGGAAACAAGTGCTACGGTTAAGAACCCTAAATTTGACGATCAGATAGCGCTTTACAAAACTTTTATTGCCGGTTTGGATGCCGCTTCTACTTATTTTAAAACGGCTACTTTATCGGGTCAGGCAAGTAAGGCATTTACCACTCAGGATATTTTATTAGGTGGTAGTGTAGATAAATGGAGACGTTATGCTAACTCTATCCGTTTGCGCCTGCTGATGCGTATGTCTTTTTATGACGAAGCGGGATCAAAAACCGAAGTTACCAAAATGCTGTCCGATCCAACATCATACCCATTGATGGATGGCGGAAATGTGGCTGCATATAATCCTGCAACTACCGATGCTTTATTGGTGCCATTAACTACCTACACGGGGTCGTTACAAAGCGCTCTTACCGAAGGTGGTAGTAATTACGCTCCTGACTATCTGTTAAATACAGTAATGTTGCCGGCTAATGACCCAAGGATCCCGGTGTTATTTGACAAAGGCAGCAACGCATTGGTGACCGGTAATCCAGGTAACCCTGTTTACAGAGCGATGCCGGTAACGTTTACAAGTGATCAGGCATCGGCAGAGGCTCTTAAATACTCAGTGGTTGATTCAACTACTTTCTTAACGAATAATAAACTTCCGGGTATTGTAATTACCGCGCCCGAGGTTAATTTCCTGAAAGCCGAGGCTTTTGAGCGTTGGGGTGGCGGTGATGCTAAAGCTGCTTATGAAACAGCGATTAGTCAGTCAGTTTACTTCTATTTTTACCTGAATAGCTTAGGCACAGGTGTTAAACCGACGTTGAACGCTGCTGATATTCCAACTTTCCTTGCCTCTGCTACTGTTGCTTACACAGGTTCGCAAACAGATAAGCTGGCGAAAATATGGATTCAAAAATGGGCTCATTTTGGATTTATGCAAGGTACACAGGCTTGGAGCGAATACAGGAGAACTAAATATCCTGTACTAACCTTCCCAAGCGCAGGTAAATTGGCTAATTATACTACTCCGCCAACAAGGTTGGTATATCCAAGTATCGAAACCGGCTTTAACAGCCACTACAGTGATGTACAGGCTAAGGATAAGCGTAATGCAAAAATATTCTGGGATGTAAAGTAATACAATAGTTGATTAAGGGGTTGCTCACCATAGTGGGCGCCTCTTTTTTACTGTTTTCTATAGTAAAGAGGCTGTATCATAAATCATGATCAGCCTCTTTTTTTTGATTTATTCAGATACTTAAGCGATGTATAGCCTTGGGTTGGATTGGCTCGATTAACAAAAAGTGGGTTTACATGGTTTACACTTTTTATGGTTAACATTGATTTATATAATTGATAATCAATTAATTGTGTATTTTTATTCAAAAAACATGTAAACCCAATTTTGCATAAATATTATCGGCTAAATTTCAATTCATCGGTAACACAACACCAAGAATGATCAATTTGATTTATAGCACAGCCTCTTTTGTTGGATGATTTTATTTTAAAGCAAACCAGGCCAGGCCTATTGGGTTATACTATAAGTATTCTTAAATATTTTAGTATGAGAGCAATATGGAGAGGGTCGATCGGGTTTGGACTGGTTAGCATCCCAATTAAGTTGTATTCGGCTGTGCAAACAAGTTCCCTTGATCTGGATATGCTGGATGGCAGGGATCATTCCCGGATCCGTTACCAACGGGTTAACGAACAAACGCATAAAGAGGTACCGTACGATAAGATTGTTAAAGGTTATAAGCTTAAGGATGAATATGTAATAGTAGAGGAAGGTGACTTTGCAGACGCGGCCCCCGAAAAAAGCAAAGTGATCGAGATTGAGAATTTTGTCGACATCGCCGATATTGACCTTATGTATTATGAAACATCCTATTACATCGAACCTGATATTCCCACCAACAAAGCTTACGCGCTTTTATTAAAGGCCATGGTGAAATCCGGAAAAGTTGGTTTGGCTCGCTTTGTATTACGTAATACCGAGAGTTTATGTATTGTTCACCCATCAGACAATGTGCTGGTAGTAACCCGTATTCGTTTTGCCCAGGAAATCAGACCAACGGATGAGTTAAATATTGCCGACAATGTTGGGATCACCAAAAAGGAACTGGATGTTGGTTTGGCGCTGATCAAACAATATACCGAGCATTTTGATATCTCGAAGTTTAAAGATGAGTACAGTAATGAACTGCTAAACATTATTAAAGCCAAAGCAAAAGGAAAACGACCAACCATCAAAAAGCTGAAACCGCATAAAACCACAAGCGATGATCTGTATGAACAATTGATGGAAAGTTTGCAGACCAAGAAAGGAGCATAAAAATGGGCTTAACGGATTATATCAAAAAGCGCGATTTTAAACAAACTTCTGAACCTAAAACTGGAAAAAGCACTGGTAAAACACTGTCTTTTGTAGTGCAACGGCACCATGCCACCAATTTGCATTATGATTTCAGATTGGAGTTGGATGGTACCTTAAAAAGTTGGGCTGTGCCTAAGGGCCCGTCTATGAACCCTGGCGATAAACGCCTGGCCATGATGGTAGAAGATCATCCCATTGATTATCAATTTTTTGAAGGGATCATTCCGAATGGTAATTATGGGGCTGGGGTTGTATTGATCTGGGATCATGGTACTTATGAATCACTTGCTGAATCCCGGGCCGATGATGTAAAAACCTTAAGAGCCGGTTTAAAAAGCGGTAACCTGAAGTTTAAACTAAACGGCGAAAAGCTAAAAGGCGAATTTGCCCTGGTAAAATTGCATAATGCCGAAAATAATGCCTGGTTGCTGATCAAACATTCGGATGATTTTGCTGTAAAAAGAAAATATAGTAGCGAAGACCTGGTGCCTGCCGACATTAAAAAAATGCGGAATAACAAAAACGGGGAAGCAACCTCATTACCAGATCATAAAGAAATCGAGGTCAAAAAAAAAAGCCCGGACCTGAAAAGAGTGAAAAACGTATAGCCGAAAAAGCTTATACACCCATGATGGCTAAGTTGGAAACCAATGTTTCTGATCGGAAAGGGTGGGTATATGAACGTAAATTGGATGGTTATCGCGCCATTGGATACACAGGTAAAAACACGAAACTGATCTCGCGTAATGGGATAGATTTTAGCGAGAGGTATGATAAGGTAATAGATGCGCTAAAACAGATTGATCAGGATGCCGTATTGGATGGGGAGTTAGTTATTGAAGGTAAAAGTGGTAAAAGTCGTTTCCAGGATATTCAGCACTATGAAGGCGACAATGCTAATTTGATCCTTAAGTATTATGTTTTTGATCTGCTGAACCTTAAAGGACACGATTTGCGCAACCTGGAATTAGTGAAACGCAAAAAATTATTGCAAGCATTGATAGAACCATTGAATAGCGGGACTATCATTTACAATGCGCATATCGAGAGCAACGGGATTGATCTATTTAAAAAAGCACAATCCTTAGGATGGGAGGGGATCATCGGTAAAGATGAAGAAAGTACTTACCACAGCGGAAAGCGATCAGACAGGTGGTTGAAATTTAAATTACGAAACTCGCAGGAGGCTATTATTTGTGGTTATACGGCACCCGGCGGATCAAGAAAATATTTCGGGGCCCTGGTATTAGGTATTCATGAAGGCGAAAGTATCCGGTACATTGGTAATTGCGGAACAGGTTTTAATGAAACCGGCTTAAAAGAACTGTATGAAAAATTGCACCTGTTAGAAACAGATAAAAAGCCCTTCAAAGAAAAGCCCCATCAAGCCACTAAAGTAACCTGGCTGCGGCCAGAACTGGTTTGTGAGGTCTGGTATGCGGAGTGGACGGCGGATGGCCATTTAAGGCAGCCCGTTTTTAAAGGATTGCGAATAGATAAGGACACGGAGGATGTAATTATGGAAACACCTGAGAAACAAATGGCCGATGAAGAAACGATTGAATTTGGTCGTACAAAGTTGAAAGTAACTCACCTGAATAAAGTTTTCTGGAAGCAGGAGGGGATAACCAAAGGCGAATTAATTAGCTATTATCAGCATATGGCGGATTGGATTGTACCTTATTTAAAAGATAAGCCTATCTCCATGCGCCGCCAACCTAATGGCATCGAAGACGGTGGGTTTTTTCAGAAGGATGTTGATATCACACATTTACCTGCCTGGATAAAAACAGAGCCCCTGCACTCGGAAAGTAATGATAAAGATATCAACTACATCATCGGGAAAGATGCCGCGACTTTACTGTATATGGTAAACCTGGGCTGTATTGAAATTAATCCATGGCTAAGCTCCTATAAGAAACCCGATAATCCGGAGTTTGTAGTGATCGATCTTGACCCTCATGATGTACCGTTTACCGAGGCGGTAGAGGCGGCATTAAAAACAAAAGAGATCTTTGACCGCATGCACCTTGATGCTTTTATTAAAACATCAGGTTCAAAAGGCCTGCATATTTATTGCTACCTGGGCGCAAAATATGATTACGATTTTGTTAAAATGTTTGCTGAGTACACAGCCAACCTGATCCATCAGGAGCTGCCAGGCACAACCAGTGTAGAAAGAAGCCCGGCTAAGAGAAAAAACAAGATCTACATTGATTTTTTACAAAACAGGCGTGGGCAAACAGTGGCCTGTCCTTACGCTGTCAGGCCGAAGCCCGGTGCAACGGTTTCGGCTCCTTTACATTGGCATGAAGTGAATGATCAGCTTAAACTATCTGATTATACAATTTATAACATGCCAGAAAGGGTAAAGAAAATACAGGATCCCTGGGAAAATTTAACAGCTACTCCCGGAAATTTAAAGGAAGCGCTTAAATTAATAAAGGGAAAATAAACATTCAGCTTCTTCATGCTTCTATATTGCGGTCTTTCCGTGCAATTGCTATCGTACAAAATTCTATTGCGGTTTATTGTGCAAAAGGCTGAAAAATCGTACCTTCTTTTTTATGTTAAATTAGTTTGACCGGAGCGAATTTTACATAAATTTAAAACGGAATTAACAGAAGCAAAAGTTGGCCATAAAACCCCTATCCAATGAAAGTGAGTTGATAAAGCAGGTAGCCTGCGGCAACGAGCGCGCTTTTACAAAACTTTTTGATGCTTATTATAAGCAGCTGGGTGATTATGTGGTAAGACTAACAGAGTCTGTAGAATTGGCCGAAGAAATTGTACAGGATGTTTTTATAAAGATCTGGACTAAAAGAGAATGCCTCACCGAAATAGATAACTTTAGTTATTACCTTTTCATTATCAGTAGGAATCAGACCTACAATTTCCTGCGGAAAAAAGCAAGTGAACGGGTACGGCAATTAGCCTGGGAAAAACAATTTGAAGAGGAGATCTATGAACTGGATCAGGTAAGTACGGAAGAGTCTTATCGCATCCAGATTGACAAAGCGATCAACAAATTGCCGCCGCAACAGCAAAAAGTTTATCTCCTGAGTCGTAACGAACGTTTAAAGTATGAGGAGATCGCCACGGTTTTAAATATCTCTGCCGAAACCGTTAAAAAACACATGAAATTGGCCCTGCGTGCCATTAAAAACAGCATCAGTCTGGAAAATAATGATGTCATCCTCCTGATTTTATTAACCCCGTTGATTTTTATTTAAAAATATTTTTTTTGGCATTACCCCTTTTCTAATCCTTTTGGGTCTTTAGTGGTATAAGACTGAAAAGCATGTCTGAAAGATTAACCTATTTATTCCGTCGATATTTTGATAAAACAGCAACCGTTGAGGAACGGGATGAATTGATGCATCTCATTAATGATCCTGGTTCTGAGGCTGTGGTTACTTCGCTGATGGAGGAAATGTATATGTCGGGTAAGCCGACAGTGCAAGATCCTTTTGCTGAAGGTAAGCGCGAAAAAATATTGAATGCCGTTTTAGGCGAAAATTCAACAGACAGTTTTACGGATAGGGTTGTGCCCATAACCAGGAACAGGTTTTTATGGGTAAAGTATGCAGCGGCCATCGCTATATTCTTATGTTTATCTGCCGGTTTGTATGTTTATGTAAGCCGGAACTCTTCGGAACAGCTTGACCTAACTAAATCTCGTAATGATGTAAAGCCCGGTGGAAATAAAGCCATCCTGACGCTTTCAAACGGGGCAAAGATCGTATTGAATGATGCGAAGGACGGAACGCTGGCTCAACAGGGGAATGCCTCTGTTGTAAAGCTGGCCAACGGCGAATTGGCCTACAAACAAGGCGTATCTTCTGATGAAGCGCCTGTTTATAATACCATGTCGACTCCAAGGGGCGGGCAATATAAACTACAATTACCCGATGGTACCACGGTTATGCTCAACGCAGAATCATCCATTACTTATCCCATAGCATTTACAGGTAAAGAAAGAATGGTGACGATATCCGGTGAAGCTTATTTTGAAGTGGCTAAGAATAAAAATATGCCTTTCAGGGTACATTTTGGCGATCAAACGGTGGAGGTATTAGGAACCCATTTTAATATTTCTGCTTATAAAGATCAGCCAGCTTTTAAAACAACGCTTTTGGAAGGTTCAGTGAAAATTTCACAGGGGCCGGAAAATCAATTATTAGTGCCGGGTCAGCAAGCGGTTTATGAACCGGGTAGCCATAAGTTCAACGTGAAAACAGTGGATACCGATGATATTTTGGCCTGGAAAAATGGCTTGTTCCTGTTTGATAATACCGAGATCGATAATGTAATGCTTCAACTGGCCAGATGGTATAACATTGATGTGTTTTACAAAGGACCTAAGCCAACCCTGAATTTTACAGGAGAGATCAGAAAAGATAGTAATCTTTCCAGGGTATTTAAGATCCTGGAATCGACTGGTGGGGCAAAGTTTACGATTAACGGAAACATTGTAACGGTCGAAAAGAAATAATATAGAAGAATATTAACCAATTAATCAAAAACCAATAAAACCCCTATAAGATGAGAAAACGCAAGACATAAGCCCCACAAAAAGGGTCTCCAAAAGCAAGCCCCCCCGGATTCCGGCCAGGGAGGCTAAATGCTTGGATCAACCCAAATTACAATTGTAACCATTGATTTTAAACTTAACCCAAACATTCAAATGTATGAAACAACTTCTACATTCTAAAGCCCCTATGCCTTATGGCGGGGGGCTTAATGACACAAACCTACGCGATAGCTATTTTAAACAGGTATTACGGATAATGAAACTAACGGGCGTCCTTTTATTTGTACTGACCATGCACCTGAGCGCATCAACCATGGCGCAAAAAGTTAGCCTTTCCAAAGAAAACGGCGACCTCAGATCGGTTTTGAGAGAATTACGAAAACAAACCGGGTATTTGTTTATGTATAATAACCAGGTTATCAAAAAAGCCCGGCCTATAACCATACACGTTACCAACACGGAGCTTAGCGAGGTGCTGATGAAAATATTTAAAGATCAGCCATTAACCTATGAATTGGATGAAAATACCATCATCATCAAAGAACCGGGTCAGCCATCTGCAGATCAAACGGAGAAGCAGGCTCCGATACGCATTACCGGCAAGGTGGTAGATAAAAAAGGTGTATCCATTCCTGGAGTAACTGTACAAGTTAAAGGTACATCTACAGTTACCTCAACTTCTGTTGATGGAACATTTACTATAAATGCCGAGAAGGGGAGTGTTATTCAATTCCGCTTCATAGGGTTTGAGATGAAAGAGGTGCTGATCGAAAACCAAACAGTACTTAATGTTATACTTAATGAGGATCAGAAGGGGCTGAATGAAGTGGTGGTGGTAGGTTATGGTACCAGTACCAAAAGGCAGCTAACCAGCGCCATTTCGACTGTTAAGGCTGAGCAATTTAACGCGGGCGTGGTATCAACACCTGCCGATCTGTTAGAAGGTAAGGTAGCCGGTTTAAATATTACCAATGATGGTAACCCTAACGGAGCCGCAACAGTTACACTCCGTGGCCCCTCAACCGTACGTCCTGCAGGTTCATCAGCCTTTTATGTAATTGATGGCGTGCCTGATGCCGATTTTAAATTACTTGCACCGGCAGATATCGCCTCAATTGATGTATTGAAAGATGCCTCTGCTGCTGCTATTTATGGTACCAGGGCCACTAATGGGGTAATTATTGTTACCA
Source organism: Mucilaginibacter sp. BGA-UO-ETr-C110 (assembly GCF_059567985.1). NCBI lineage: Bacteria > Pseudomonadati > Bacteroidota > Sphingobacteriia > Sphingobacteriales > Sphingobacteriaceae > Mucilaginibacter > Mucilaginibacter sp. BGA-UO-ETr-C110. The sequence goes on along the minus strand of NZ_JCAQPB010000002.1, from coordinate 2,620,009 downwards.
CTAAAAAAGCCAAACCAGGGCAATTAAGGATGAGCTATGATGCTTATGCATCGATGGATAAGATATCTAACTCGTTTAAAGTAGCCAGTGCCGATCAGCTAAGGGCTTATGTTAAAGCCAACGGACAAAGTTTTACACCCGCTAATGATAACGGAGGTAATACCGACTGGCAAAAAGCAGTGGAACGCAGCAGTGGTTTTTCTCAGAATCATAACCTTTCATTTGGCGGCGGTACAGATAAAACACTTTACGGCGGAAGTATAAATTTCCTGGATAACCAGGGTATTGTGAAAACCAGTAATTTAAAGCGTGTTATCGGCAGGCTTAACGTATCCCAAAAAACATTGAATGATAAATTGAAACTTGACTTTTCCGTCAGTAATTCAGTAACCAATTCAGGTTTACTGGTGAACGATATCCCGTTATACACAGCAAATGGTCAAAGCCCGGGTTTATTTAAATCAATAGTACAGTATTTACCAACCCGCACAATTTATAATGCCGATGGTACATTATATAATGACCCTACTTTAAAATTGGGTTATAACCCGGTAGGGTTGATCACCAATGATACCTATCAACAAAAAATCAATCTTTTATTGGCCAATACCAAAGCCGAACTGCAATTACCATTTGGTTTATTATATAACTTGAACTTAGCCTATCAGAGCAGGACCACCAATAATAACACTTATTATGATTCGGCTTCGGAATTGGCGCCTAACCTGGGTGGAAAAGCTATACGCTCAACCTATGAGGATACCAAAAAGGTATTTGAAAACTATTTGTCCTATGCCCATAACTGGAACGATAAGCATGATTTTAAGGCTTTGTTTGGTTACTCGTATGATGAAACTACGGTAGGCAATGGCTTTCAGTCAGTAGCTCAGGGCTTTCCATCCGATGTGACCAGTTATTATAACCAGGGTTTAGGTAGCCAGACCGGTCTTAACTCTGATCTTGCAAATACAACCACATCATTTAATACGTTACGCTTAATATCGTTTTACTCGCGCTTGAATTACAGCTATCTGGGCAAGTATATTTTCCAGGCTTCTATACGTCGTGATGGTTCAAATGCGTTCGGTACCAATAACCGCTGGGGATATTTTCCGGCTGCGTCAGCGGCATGGCGGGTTAGTGACGAATCGTTTATGAAATCACAAACTTTGTTTGATGATCTGAAACTTCGTGTAGGTTATGGGCAAACGGGTAATGCAGTAGGATTCAATCCGTATACACCGCAAACCTTATACGGCACAACCGGCTACTTTTATTATAATGGGGCTTATACCAATGCTGTTGGTATAACTCAAAATCCTAATCCAGATTTAAAGTGGGAAACAACAGCTACCTTAAACGGTGGTATTGATTTTTCAATACTTAAAGGACGATTAGGTGGATCAGTTGATGTTTACAGTAAAAAAACAACCAACATGATCTTTGATATTCCGGTTGCGCTGATCAATAATTTTGTGGGTACTACTACAGCCAACGTAGGCAGTATGAGCAATAAAGGCGTTGAGGTATCTTTAAACGGAACCCCTGTAAAATCAAAGGATTTCACCTGGAGCAGTTATGGAAATATTGCTTTTAATAAAAACAGGATCACCTCAATGGGGGCCAACCTTTCCAAAATTTATGTAGGCGATCCCGAAGGGCCAGGGCAAAGTGGTATCAAAACGTCTATTATTGAATCAGGATATCCGCTTGGTGAGTTTTATACTTTAAAATATCTCGGTCGTACTAATGGCGTATCAACCTTTCTGGGCGCCAACGGGCAGCCCACTACCACGCCAACAAGTGCCGATCAAACTTATGCCGGTAACGCGCAGCCAACTTATACATTTGGCTGGGGTAACGATTTTACTTATAAAAAATTCAGCCTGAATTTCTTTTTCCGTGGTCAGGGTGGTAATAAAATCATGAATGCATCACTGGCAAGCTTTAATCAGCCCACACAAGCCTCGGCGCATGGCGTACCAGTGCTAACATTAAGCGAGCCGGCTAATGACGTAAATGCGAATTTATACTCAACCAGATACCTTGAAAGCGGCACTTTTGTGCGGTTAAGTAATGCAACCTTGTCTTACAAAACTAAGATCCAAGGCAACTACATACATGGGTTACGTTTATATGTTACCGGTACCAACTTATTTATCATTACAAAGTATAAAGGTGTTGACCCAGAGTTGAACCTGAGTCTGAATAATCAGGCCAGCGGCCAGTTTATAGGAGTAGATAGTAATAACTTTTATCCTAAAACAAGGAGCTTCCTGGCTGGCGTACAAGTAGATTTATAATACCTAAAACTTAATTGACATGAACCACATCAATAATATATATAAGAAACTCAGCATCGTAGCTTTGCTTGCTGGAGCAGCAGTTTACCTGTCGGGCTGTACAAAATTGGATGTCGCCGCGAAGTCTGCGCTTACACCAAGCAATTTCCCAACAACAGCTGCACAATTTGTGGCAGCAACAGGTCCTATTTATACCTCATTCCGCACCTCACCAGGCCGCGAGTACTGGCTGTTACAAAACCTTAGTACAGATGAAAGTGTACTGGTGGCCCGTGGCGGTAACTGGTTAGATGGTGGTACATACTCCACGGTTAATTTACATACCGTAACACCGGATAACGGTATGATAGAATCATGCTGGTCATGGGGTTACACGACCATCAGTAACTGTAACAAGGTACTGTCGGTATTTGCTTCAGCACCTGAAAGTACAGCCAAACAACAAACTATTGCCGAAATAAAAACCATGCGTGCCTTATCATATTTTTATATGATGGACCTGTTTGGCAATGTGCCCATATCTAAAACCTTTGGCGATACCACCAATTTAGGCACACAACCAAGGGCCACTGTATTTGCTTTTATTGAAAGTGAGTTACTGGCGCAAATTCCTAATTTGAGCACAACCGTAGGGGCCGCAACTTATGGCAGGCCTACAAAATACCTGGCCTACGCCATTTTGGCTAAAATGTATCTGAATGCAGAATACTATATAGGAACAGCAAGATACCAGGATGCGGTTACCATGTGCGATAACATTATACAAGGAGGCCAGTACAGTTTAGATAGTGATTATTTAGGCATGTTTAAACCAAGTAACGGACCGGCGGTAAAAGATTTTATTTTTGCCATACCCTATGACGCTTTACTGGCGCAAGGCATGTATTACGCACGGTGGACAATCAATCCCAATTTAGCTGCTAAGTATAAAATGCCTTACACGCCCGATGGGCCTGTATATACCTATAAACAATATTACGCCCTGTTTAACGATGCGAACGACGTTCGCAAAAAACAATACCTTGCCGGCAAACAATATAATAACGACGGAACACCTATTAACATTACCACAACTAATATAGGCCTTGATGCCAGTTACAGCGGCCCTAACCCTACCGGAGTTGTTGTACACCAGTTGGAGTTTACGCCGGATATTGTATGGAAAAACAACGCAACTTTTGATATTGGTAATGATGAATTGGCTAACGAAGAAGGCTACAGAAATAATAAATTTTATCCGGATAGCCTGAGTACCACCCGCAACCAAAGTAACGATGTGCCTATGTTTAGGTATGCCGATGTTTTATTAGAAAAAGCTGAAGCCATATTAAGAGGAGCAACTGCTACCAACGGCCAAACTGCATTATCATTGGTTAACCAGGTACGTACACGTGCCAAAGCTACCGGCCTTGCTTCTGTAGCATTGCAGGATATATTGGACGAACGGGGAAGAGAGTTGGCTATGGAATGCTGGAGAAGAAACGACATGATCAGGTTTGGGCAATTTGAAAAAGCATGGGGTATAAAAACTGACGCTAATCCCAATAAACGCATTTTCCCTATTCCCAGACCAGAAATGCAGTTAAATCCTAAATTAACACAAAACCCGGGTTATTGATAGTTCTTATTTAAAATCCCCGGCCATTTACGGCCGGGGATTTATTTCTATCTTTCTTCAATAAAACCGATTGTTATAATTTTGATCATAAGCAGATAGATTAAAACCAAATAATGGTTTTAAATCATTTAAAATAGTATGAGATCAACCCTATTATTCATATTTTCATTAGTCCTTTGTAATGCGGCCCTTGCTCAAAAAAAAGTATATAATATCAAAACCCTTGGAGCGATAGCTGATGGCAAAACCGATAATACCCTCATTATTCAAAAGGCTATCGACCAGGCTTTTGAAGCAGGAGGGGGGACTGTTTGGTTTCCGGCTGGTAAATTTGTGACCAGCGTTATCCATGTACGGTCAAATGTCGAATTGCATCTTGCTGCGGGTGCTGAGTTATGTGCATCTGTCAAACGCATTACCTATGGCCCTGGAAAAGCGTCTCCGCTGATCAGGGCAGAAGGACAACAAAATATTTCCATCACCGGAAAAGGCACTATAAACGGGCAGGGTGAAGCTTTGTTAAAAGATATTTACCGGATGCTGAACGATGGCACGCTGAAAGATGCGGAATGGAAAACCTATAACGACTGGCACCAATTACGCCCGGAAGAAGATAACAGGCCCAAACTCATTGTTTTTGAAAAATGCGATAAGGTGACCCTTAAAAACATCACTATTAAAAACGGCTTATGCTGGATCCAGGATTACAGAAGTTGTACCAATATGGTTATTGACAGCATCAAAGTGATCAGCAATACATTTTTAAACAATGATGGGATCGATCTGGTCGACTGTAAAAATGTAAAACTGACAAATAGCTTTTTTAATGTGGCCGATGACGGCATCTGCCTGAAATCATCTGACCCACAAGGGGCCTGCGAAAATATATATATCGCTAACTGCCGGATACGTTCAAGCGCCAGCGCCTTTAAAATGGGAACGGCATCCTGGGGTGGATTTAAAAAAATAACGGTTCGGAATATTTATGTGTACGATACTTACCGCTCAGCCATAGCTATTGAATCGGTAGATGGCGCTGTGATAAGCGACATTGATATCAGGGACATCGTTGCAAAAAATACAGGTAACGCGATTTTTATCCGCCTGGGAAAACGCAATAAAAAAAGCGCGCCAGGGTCAATTAATAACGTTTACATCGGGAATGTTAAGTGTGAGATACCTGCAGGTAAGCCAGACAAGGGTTATCACATGGATGGACCTCCCGAGCAATTTGCCCATAATGTTTTCCCTTCTTCTATTACTGGTATCCCCGGTTTTGTTCCCAATAATATCACCCTCGAAAATATTGACATCAGTTATGCTGGTATCGCCAAAAAACAGGTGGCTTATTTTAACCCGGATTCTTTAACCAGGATCCCTGAAAAAATAACCAACTACCCCGAGTTCTCCATGTTTGGGGAATTACCGGCTTCCGGATTTTATGTAAGGCACGCCACAGGTATAAAAATGAAAAATATCCGTGTAACTTATGCCGGTAAAGATTTTCGTACCCCATTTATTTTTGATGATGTAAACAAGCTGACACTGGAAAAGGTAAGCGTTGTCCGTACTGATGTATTGCCCATTATGATCTTGAATAATGTAAAGGAGCCCTTATTGCAAGATATCCAGCTTCCGGGAGACGATAAGAAATTTATTAAAATACAATAGTTTATTGCTGATGATTTGGGGTAAAAAAGTGTCAAAAGAATTAAAAATGATGATAGGTAATAAAGACCGCCTCAAATATTTATTGGTATGCTTTATTTGTGGCGTTTTTACCAATGCCCACGCGCAATTAAATCTATCGGCTTCCTACGCGCTCATCAAAAGAGTAATACCGGGTTATGCACAAAAATTTAAAGTTCAGGCATTGCAAAGCCATACTTCCAAAGATGTTTTTGAGGTTGATGGCGCTAATGGTATGATCATTCTGCGGGGTAATAATGGCATTGCGGTGGCTTCGGCGCTGTATTATTATCTAACGGAGTACACGCATTGTCAAATAACCTGGAACGGTACAAATCTGAATTTACCCGCCAAATTACCAGTCCCCGCTAAAAAAGTCAGGAAAAATACACCTTATGATTATCGCTACTATTTAAACTATTGCACCTACAGTTACAGCATGAGCTGGTGGGATTGGAAACGTTGGGAAAAGGAGATTGACTGGATGGCGCTGCATGGTATTAATATGCCCCTGGCCATTTCCGGACAGGAATATGTGTGGAACAAGGTATACAGCGATATGGGATTTAACAAAGCCGATATGCAGGACTTTTTTACCGGTCCGGCTTACTTCGGATGGTTTTATATGGGCAATATGGATAAGTGGGACGGCCCTTTACCCGAAAGCTGGATAAACAATCACAAAGACCTGCAATTAAAAATATTGAAAAGAGAGCGGGAGCTGGGCTTAAAACCCGTGCTGCCAGCCTTTACCGGGCATGTGCCCGCTTCGTTTAAAGCACATTTTCCAAAGGCCAAGCTCAAGCAAACCAACTGGAAAAACGGGTTTGCCGATACTTATATCCTGGATTCAGAGGATCCTTTATTTGCAGAGATTGGCAAGAAATTTATCCAGGAACAAACCAGGATCTACGGAACGGATCATTTGTATTCGGCAGATACCTTTAATGAAAACGAGCCGCCATCCAATGATCCCCAATTTTTAGCCGAATTGAGTGCCCGTGTGTACGATGGAATGAAAGGCGCTGATCCCAAAGCGGTTTGGGTTATGCAGGGCTGGTTGTTTTACAGCGATCGCGAGTTTTGGCACGATCAGCAAATTAAAGCTTTATTGAATGCCGTCCCCAATGAACACATGATCGTTTTGGATCTGAATACAGATTTTGAACCTATCTGGAAGCGTACCAACGCGTTTTACGGAAAACCCTGGATCTGGAACATGCTGCATAATTACGGTGGCAATATCAGTTTATTTGGCAGGATGGATGCCGTGGCAAAAGAACCCGCCGCAGCTCTTCATAACCCAGCCTCGGGCCGCATGGTAGGTATTGGCTTAACCATGGAAGCTATTGAACAAACACCGGTATTGTATGAGCTAATGACCCAAAATACCTGGCAAAAGGAACCAATCGACCTGGATAAGTGGTTGCCAGAATATATCCTGAACCGCTATGGTGTAAAAAGCACTGCCGCATTAGGGGCTTGGCAAACACTGCGAAATACTGTTTTTAACGGAAAAGATATCCGTGATGGCGCCGAATCCATCATCACCGGCAGGCCCACGCTTGATTCCGCAGCTGTTTGGACACGTACCAGGCTGAATTATAAACGTAAGGATTTGTTACCCGCATGGGATAAAATGATAGAGGCTATTCCAGCCTGCCAGAAAAGCGACGGTTTTAATTATGATCTGGTTGATGTCTCCCGCCAGGCACTGGCCAATTACGCCAGGCCATTGCAGTTAAAATGGCTAAAGGCCTATAATGATAAAGACCGCAAGGCATTTGATCAATACACCGGCGAATACCTGGAGCTTATTGCGGATATGGATAAGCTGCTGGCTACCCGGAAAGATTTTTTATTAGGTCCCTGGGTAGCTGGTGCCCGCAACTGGGGAAGCAATGAAGAAGAAAAAAATCTATACGAGCGGAATGCCCGTAACCTGATTACCCTTTGGGGAGACGAAAATAGTCCGCTGCATGAATATTCGTGCAGGCAGTGGAGCGGCTTGTTGAACGATTTTTATAAAGTACGCTGGCAACAATTTTTTGATCTGCTGGGTGAATCATTGAAAACTGATAAAACGCCGGATCTTAAAGCTTTTGATAAATCGATCAGCGCATGGGAATGGCAGTGGGTTAATACCAGGAAAAGTTATCCCGTATCACCTTCGGGAAACAGTGTGGTTATTGCTGAGCAACTATATAAAAAGTACAGAAATGTGATGGGAGAAGACCTTAAATAAGATGGGAAAGAGCGACGTTAAAATTCCCACAAAACCAGCACGCCTGCTATCACTTGATGCCCTGCGGGGTTTTGATATGTTCTGGATCATGAGTGGGGAGGGCGTTATCCACGCCTTGGCTAAAGCTACGGGCTGGCCACTATTTTTATGGATGTCGGGCCAGCTGCACCATACCGATTGGAATGGGATCACCTTTTATGACATGATCTTCCCGCTGTTTTTGTTTATCGCCGGGGTTTCCATGCCATACTCCATGAGTAATAAGATCAGCAAATATGAGGTTGCTTATCCTGATTTATTGCCCTCCGCCGCAAAAAAAGAAATCTATAAATCAATGATCAGGCGAACCTTGATCCTGCTTTTTTTAGGCATGGTAGTTAACGGGCTGTTTAAGTTTAATGGTTATGAAAATACCCGCTTTGCCAGCGTGCTCGGACGCATTGGCCTGGCCTGGTTTTTTGCAGGTCTCATCTATCTAAACTTTGGTTTACGGGGGCAAATACTATGGTTCGGTATATTATTACTGGGTTATTGGGCGGCAATGGAGCTGATCCCGGTTCCGGGTTATGGGGCCGGTGTTTTAACCATGAACGGAAGCCTGGAATCATACATCGACCGTTTACTACTACCCGGCAGGTTACATGATAAAGTGCATGATCCCGAAGGGATATTATCCACCATTCCGGCAATTGGTACGGCTATGCTGGGCATATTTACCGGGCAATTTTTAAAATATGAATCAACAAAATGGCCCATGTGGAAAAAGGGGCTTGGGCTTTTTCTGGCAGGTCTGGTATTAATTTCCCTGGGTATATTGTGGGATATGATTTTCCCGATCAACAAACGTTTATGGACAAGCTCTTTTGTTTTATTTGTTGGGGGATGGAGTTTGGTCTTTCTTTCAGTTTTTTATCTGATCATCGATGTAGCCGGTTACCGCAAGTGGGCTTTCCCTTTTGTGCTTATCGGGGTAAATTCTATCGTTATATATTTAGCAGCTGAGGGGATGGTTGATTTTCAGCATACGGCCAATTTCTTTTTTGGCGGACTTATTCATCACCTGTCCCAAAACTGGCAAACTTTCTGGAATGCTGTTTCGATAGTTATTATACAGCTTACACTCCTGTATATTTTATACCGGAATAAAATTTTCCTGAAGATCTGATGTATAAATACCCTAACCGACTACCCGGAAAACTATCTGGATAGTCGATTTGAGCATGGGGATACTCACTAATTAATTTTTTTGAATAGGCGTTACACGAAACTCAGTCTTATAATTGTTTCTTAAGATCCCTATAAACTGAAATTGCCCTATTTTTTCTTCAGATAACAACTTAAAAAGCGTATCTGAACTTTCAATGGCCACATCATTAAATGAAAATAATATATCCCCGCTTTGAATGCCGGCTTTGTCTGCAGGGCTTCCCTTCGCAACATCAGAAATAAACAAAGCCTGTTTATTCGATACTTCGGCTATTGTCCTTAATTTGGGTACAATATCTATTTGCTGTAGTACCAAACCCAGATAAGCCCTTTTAACCTTTCCAAAACGAATCAGCTGACTGGCTATATCTTTTGCTGTATTGATACTGATAGCAAAACATAAGCCTTGGGCACCACTTATGGTGGCCGTGTTCACTCCAATTACCTCTCCGTCTGTATTGATCAACGGGCCACCCGAATTTCCAGGATTTAAAGCCGCGTCTGTCTGGATCATGCTGTCCATCAATCGCCCGTTTTGACCTTGAAGTGTTCGGCCAAGGGCGCTTACAACCCCCGCTGTTACGGTATGCTGAAAACCTAATGGGTTTCCAATGGCTATAACCAATTGGCCTATTGCAAGGGATTCGGAATCGCCCATATGAACCGGTATAAAATCAGAGGCCGATATTTTTAGTATAGCCAGATCTGTATCCTGATCCTGACCTACCAGGGCAGCCATATGCGTAGTGCCATCATGCATTTTAACTTTAATTATCTCTGCCTGTTGCACCACATGGCTGTTGGTGAAAAGGTACCCATCCGAAGAAAATAAGAAACCTGAGCCAGAGCCAACCGGCTGTTCTTTGTCTTTCTGTTGTTTAAAAAGTTCGATTTTGACCACTGCCGTTTTAACTTTCTCTACGGCATTAATAATGGTCGAAGAATACTGATCCATATAAATCCTTTCAAACATTAGCCATCAATAAATGAACCCATTGAAAAAGGCTGTAATAATTTCCGCATTCTGTGTAAATCCATTAAAAAACATGCTGTTTTGTCATTAATCTGCTTTTAATAAGGATATCTATTAGGCGTTCCTTAGCGGAAATATTTTCTATAGTTTATTAATATTCTTATCCGGGGTACAACTTATTTAAATATTATTATATTAGCTCTGCCAATTAAAGAAGTGTTATTAGGACAATTATTGTTCCTTAGAACCTATTGATAATTAAACATTTACCTGATAATTCCCTGGTTGATAAAGTGCACTTATCAACTTTTTATCAGAAACAGCATTAATACACAGCCCCCTCTTACTCAAACCCCAGAGTATCAGGACGTGATATTATTTGCTCTTGCCCAGGCACCCGGATATCGGATATCGCCTTATATCAGCCTTTTTATTGAATTAACCAATTAGTAAAAAATAAACTAAAACAATTGCCTATGGGAAAATAAGCTAAAACGATTATGTAATGTCAGGGAGGCCATTACATGTTGATTTCCTCCTGAAAGAATCTACACATCTTATTACACAAATTAAGTATTAACTAATTTAAAAAGCTATGAAACACAATTTGGATAGGAATAACCCCCTGCTAAAAGTTTGTAAAACTGTTCTGTACCAAATATTAATAGTTCTGATATTTGCACCGCTATCCTATGCGGGTGTTACTAATACCCGGAAAATATCGCCAAAAACCATATTGGGAAGAAAAAATAACATAAATACCCCTATAAAAGTGTCTGGTAATGTAAGCGATCAGGCTACCGGTGAGAAATTGATCGGTGTATCGGTCATGGTTAAGGGTAGCAATAACGGCACTGTAACCGATGTTAAGGGAAACTTTACAATCACCGCTCCTGATGATGGCGTTTTGGTGATAACCTACATTGGTTACAATACCTTAGAGATTCCTGTTAATGGGAAAAATGCCCTCAGTATTAAATTGCAAGCCTCCTCAAAAGGCCTCACCGAGGTTATAGTTGTAGGTTATGGTGTACAAAAAAAGGTAACTGTTACCGGTGCTGTGGCATCTGTAAAAGGGGCCGATCTGGAAAAGTCGCCTACGGTAAATTTATCAAATACGCTGGCCGGGCGTTTACCCGGAGTTACAGCCGTACAATCCAGCGGCGAACCTGGCTATGATGGCTCTGCTATCCACATCCGCGGAACAAACAGCTTGGGTAACAGTGATGCCCTTGTGGTTATTGATGGTGTACCAGACAGGGCCGGAGGTTTGGAGCGTTTAAACTCGGCTGATGTAGAAAGCATATCGGTTTTGAAGGACGCATCCGCCGCGATTTATGGTTCAAGGGCAGCAAATGGTGTAATTTTGATCACGACCAAACACGGCAAATCAGGAAAAACACAATTGTCGTATGATTTTAACCAGGGCTTTGCGCAGGCAACGGTAATACCCAAAATGTCCAGCGCCGCGGAGTACGCCACGCTGAATAATGAAATTACTTTATATAATAGCGATACACCTGTATCTGAATGGGGTGCTGCGTGGTCGGCTTTTAACACAGCCGGTAGTTACAAGCAACAGAGTGGAAAAGTAATTAACGCGGCTTTTCAACCTGCCGATATACAAAAATACCGCGATGGTTCAGATCCTCTCGGTCATCCAAATACCGATTGGTTTGGCACTACTTTAAAAACATGGTCGCCTCAGAGCCGCCACAATCTTCAGTTAAATGGTGGTTCAGACAATGTGAAATTTTTAACCTCACTTGGCTACACCAACCAGGATGGCTACTACAAAAATTCCGCAACTGGTTACAAGCAGTATGACTTCCGCGTAAATCTGGATGCCAAGGTAAATAAGTATATCAATACCAGTATTGGTGTAACGGCACGTGAGGAAGCAAGGAATTTTCCAACACAAAGCGCGGCAGATATATTCAGGATGCTGATGCGAGGCAAGCCAACTGAGCAGGAAGTTTGGCCCAATGGCTTACCCGGACCGGATATCGAGAACGGACAAAACCCTATTGTGATTACAACTAACCAAACAGGTTATAACAGGGACAGGAGAGACTATTTTCAGACCAATGGAAAGGTAGAGTTATTGATTCCCGGAGTAGAGGGTTTAAAATTGACGGGTACGGCTTCTATCGATAAGTTTATACAGCGTAACAAGGTATGGTCAACACCATGGACATTGTATTACTGGGATCATAAATCCTATGAGGCAGATGGCAAAACCCCTGTACTTACACCCAGTGTACGTTCTACCTTTACTGATCCGCGGTTGTCACAAAGTGATGAAAATAAGTTGAATGTTTTACTCGGCGGTTTTGTCAACTACGACCGCACTTTTGGCGACCATACCATTAACCTGATGGCTGCCGTAACCCGCGAAACCATAAGCGATGATTATTTTAGTGCCTATCGCCGTTATTTTCTTTCTCCCGATGTTGATCAGTTATTTGCCGGTGGCGACGCGGAAAAAGATAATTCAGGCGGTGCTTATGAGCGGGCCCGGTTAAGTTACTTTGGCAGGGCAGCCTATAACTATAAGCAAAAATACCTGGCGGAGTTTTTATGGCGTTATGACGGATCATATATTTTCCCGGCAGCACATCGTTTTGGATTTTTCCCGGGCTTATTGTTAGGTTATAATATATCACAGGAAGATTTCTGGAAAAATAACTTTAAGGCCATCAATTACCTAAAGATCCGTGCCTCATACGGACAAATGGGAGCTGAGCCGTATTTCAATAACACGTTACAGGAAAATCAATATCTGTCAACCTATGGTTTTGGGAGTTATATATTTAATAATCAGGTAACCAAATCCTTATATGAGCTTCGGGTACCTAACCCAAATTTTACCTGGGAAGTAGCCAATAATTACGATATAGGTTTGGAGGGTGAGTTGCTTGAAGGCCGCATTAATTTTGAATTTGATTACTTCTATAATAAACGAACCAATATACTTTGGGAGCGCCAGGGATCTACACCGGCAAGTACAGGCATAAGCAATCTTTTACCTCCTGAAAATATAGGCAAGGTTAACAATAAAGGTTATGAGTTTAAGATAGGTTATAAAGGGAAGATAGGTGAACTCAAATATAATGTAAGCATCAACGGTGGATATGCCCAAAACAAAATTATATTCCAGGACGAAGCTCCTGGTGCACCGCCATATCAGTTTGCTACAGGACATCCTATCGGGGCTCCGCTTTTATACATTTCCGACGGTGTGTTTAAAGATCAGGCCGAAATTAATGCCAATAAGTTAGATTACAGCGGGCTAACCCCTCAGCTTAGACCTGGTGACCTGAAATTCAAGGATGTTAACGGCGATGGTAAAATTAACGGTGACGACCGCGAACGGCTTAATAGGGGTATTACACCAACATTTACAGGCGGGTTATCACTCAATCTGCAATATAAAAGTTTCGACTTGTCAATATTATTTCAGGGTGCTACAGGTGGTTATCTGCCTATCAATACTGAATCGGGTGATATTGGGAATTACCTCCAATATACTTATGACCACCGCTGGTCTGTGGATAAGCCAAGCAGTGTTGATCCAAGGATAGCTAACCGGGGCGATACCTGGTATTCGGTTAATAACAATCCCAGTACTTATTTCTACAGAAGCACCAATTATCTCCGCTTAAAAAATGTGGAATTGGGTTATAACCTGCCCGGCCAGATAGCTCAAAAAATAGGAATGAGCAATTTAAGGGTGTATGTAAGCGGTCTTAACCTGCTCACCTGGGATCAATTGAAAATATGGGATCCGGAATCACTTTCAGGCAACGGACAGTATTATCCGCAGTCAAGAATTTTAAACACCGGTATCAGAGTAACCTTTTAATAACGAAAACCATGAAAAATTTAATCAAACATATTTTAACTGTATTAATTGTTTCGGGCGCGTTACTTACCTCATGTAAGAAAGACTTTTTAAATACCAAGCCCCTAACAGAAGTGCCTTCTGAAGATACCTGGAAAGATGGCGCCCTTTCTGCCGCTTTTGTAAACGAAATTTATAACGGCTTAGGCAATGGAGGTTTTGATGAGCAGGAGCTGGCCTCCCTATCAGACGAAGCCGTATTTACCCATCCTGGCAGAAGCATAAATGTTATTAATGAAGGTACGGTTGGCCCAACCAATATCGGCTGGACAAACAATACCTATGAGTGGGGAAGCATGTATAACCGTATCAGGACATGTAATGTGGCGTTACAAAACCTGGCTAAGGCCCCGATAGATCAATCACTCAAAGAACGCTTGCAGGGGGAGTCTCATTTTTTACGGGCTTATTATTATCAACAATTAGTGCGTTATTATGGAGGGGTACCGCTCATTACCAAAGTATACCAGCTTGGTGAGGCCGATTACTCAGCGGCCAGAAACAGCTATGATGATTGTGTTAAATTTATCACTGCTGATTGTGATAGTGCGATTACCCTTTTAACCGGTAAAACTATGGATAAAGGCCGCACATCAGTGCCAGCCGCTTTGGCTTTAAAGTCAAGGGTGTTGTTATATGCAGCAAGCGATCTGCATGATATCCCCACAGCCAAAGCTAAATCTGCTGTGATCAGCGCTTATGCTCATCCCGAGCTTTTGGGTTATATAAGTGGCGACAGGACTGCCCGCTGGCAGGCAGCAAAAGACGCGGCCAAAGCTGTTATAGATGCTGCTGGCACTGGTTATAAACTCAATTTAGCTTCCCCGGCCTCATTTGACGATGCTAAGACTAATTATATCTCTATTGCGATGGGCGGCGGCAGTAAAGCCACCTTTGTTGATGTCGCAGCTTCGAGCGAACTTATTTTTGCCAGGTATTTTGTTGCTGGTAAAGACGAAGGCGGCGAAAATGTAGGTTTAAATAATGGCCCCAATGGTTATCATAACTGGGCAGGTAATACGCCGGTTGAAAATTTAGTAAGCGATTATGAAAATAGCGATGGTACTAAATTCGACTGGAATAACCCGGCCAATAAAGCCGCGCCTTATAAGAACAGGGACCCGCGGTTGTATGCTTCTATCTTATTTGATGGTGCAGGATGGAAACCCCGCGACAAAATATCAGGTAATGTTGATCCGGCCAATCAAATTCAAACCGGAAGCTACCAGGTAGGCTCGGGAACATTGGCTGGTTTGGATACCCGCCAAAGCAGCATCGAAAACTGGAACGGCAGCTGGACTGGCTACTATGTGCGTAAATTTATTGATATCGACCCGAACGTTGTGGATAATAACACTAAACAGTTTATTCCATGGCCGTTTTTCAGGTACACCGAAGCGGTATTTAATTATGCCGAAGCCTGTATCGAATTAGGGCAGGACGCCGAAGCCCGCACCTGGCTCAATAAGATCCGTTTCCGTGCGGGGATGCCAGCCCTTACAGAATCGGGCGATGCGCTGAGGCAACGTTACCGGAATGAACGGAGGGTAGAAATGGTTTATGAAGAACAGCGATTCCATGATGCACGTCGCTGGATGATAGCGCCTGCTACCCTGGGTCAAAAACTGATCTTCATAACCGTAACAGGCACCCTAAAGCCAGGCAAAACAGCTCCGTCGCCTTACAAGCATGACGAAACTATTTATAACTATACTTACACGCCTGCAATTGATAACGGGATCGAAAACAGGCAATGGCTTGATAAGATGTACTTTTTACCCATCAGCTTAACAGAGGTAAATAAAAACCTTAAGCTGATCCAAAACCCGGGCTATAATTAAAAAGCAGAAAGTTTATTCTTAAAAAGTAATCTGCTCAGAAGGCTTTGCTGTTATTAACAGCAAAGCCTTCGTCTTTTAATCTGGTGGATTAACACTTAAACCTCAGCGGTCATAATACCTTGTTACTATCACCCAAAACTTATTAAAAATGGTATTCATAAGGTTTAATATGGCTGCCTGGATGTAACAAACCTATGATAATTAAAATATTTGTTTTTTTTCTGAGCTTAATTAATAAATTTAGAAGTAAGTCAATACATATGAAAAAAACAATACTTTTTTGCTTTCTCTTTTTTGCTCTTAAAATCTGCGACGCGCAGGAAACGTTCCCGGTTAACGGTGCGTGGGATATCCGCCCGGGGCAATACGCTTTTACAAATGGCACCATAGTTACCAGCGCCGATCAAACGATAAGCGGGGGGACTTTATTGGTTAAAGACAGGATAATCGAAGCCGTTGGTAAAGATATCCCCATCCCCAAAGGATATACCGTAGTTAACCTGGAAGGGAAATTTATTTACCCCGGGTTGATTGATGCTTATTCCACTTATGGTATGCCTGAACAACCTAGACAGGCGTTTGGAGCCGGAGGTTTTGGTGGACGAACTATTGTTCCCGTATCAACAAAACCCGGAGCTTATGGTTGGAACGAATCCATAAAACCCGAAATGAATGCCAAAACAGTATTTCATGGAGATGCTGTAAAGAGTGAAGATTTAAAAAAGAATGGCTTTAGTACCGTGCAATCGCTCATACATGATGGAATTGCCCGCGGAACTTCGGTTGTGGTGAGCTTAGGCGATGAACGCGACAATTTAGTGATGCTGAACGACCAGGCAGCGGCACATTATTCCTTCAGCAAAGGTACTGCTGCTACCAATTATCCATCATCATTAATGGGCAGTATAGCGTTGCTGCGTCAAACTTACTATGATGCGCAATGGTATAAAACACAAAAAGGAGAATACAATATTTCCCTTGATGAGTTTAACCGGACACAAAATCTGCCCCAGATTTTCGAGGTGACTGACCCGCAAAGCATTTTACGCGCAGACAAAATAGCCAGGGAGTTTGGCCGGCATTATATATACAAAACGGATGGTCAGGAATATCAGCGCATTGCTGCTATAAAGGCTACTGGTAGTGAGTTTATCATCCCCATAAATTTCCCTGAGCCTTATGATGTGGAGGATCCTATGGATGCCCGGAGCATTAAATATGAGCAATTAAAAAACTGGGAACTGGCTCCAACCAATCCAGGAGCTTTGGAAAAAGCAGGTGTGAAATTTGCCATAACCTCCTTTGGTTTAACCAATGCCCGTGATTTTTGGACAAACATCAGAAGCGCCATCACCTCCGGCCTTAGTGAAAAACAGGCGCTGAACTCATTAACAACCATCCCGGCAGAAATGCTTGGTGTTGCTGATAAAGTAGGTACATTGACCAAAGGTAAACTGGCCAGCTTTATTATTACTTCAGGCGATCTATTCAAACCAGATAACATTATTTATGAGAATTGGACAGAAGGCCGCCAATATGTGGTAAGTAAAATGAACGTTGCCGACTTACGGGGCAACTATCAGGTTAACGGAACAGGTTTTGCCAATACCACTTTAATTATTAGCGGTACGCCAGGCGTATATGAAGTGAGTGTTAAACGCTCTGGCGTGGATAGTACCCGCACCCGGGGCACCATTACCAGGGCCGGCGACCGGGTAAGCATCTATTTTGATTACAAGAAAAATCCGGAAGGCATTATCCGTTTATCGGGGTACATATCTTCGGTTTCCCCGATAACATTGAAAGGCGATGCCGTATTTCCGGATGGATCATTGAGTAAATGGGCTGCAACATTCACGAGTGCTGCACCGCCATCCAGATCTCCGCAGGATACCCCCAAACCTAATGCAAGCGTGGGGCCGGTCATTTATCCGTTTGCGGCGTTTGGTAATGCCGAGATACCCAAAGCGGAGACTGTATTACTAAAAAACGGTACTGTTTGGACAAATGAAAAAGATGGCGTATTAAAAAATACCGATGTATTAATTGAAAACGGTAAAATAAAGGCAGTAGGTAAAAACCTGTCATCAGCAGGAGCAAAAGTAATTGATGCAACAGGCAAGCATATATCTGCCGGCATTGTTGATGAACACTCGCATATCGCGGCAACAGGAGGTATTAACGAAGGTACGCAGTCGGTTACCTCCGAAGTGCGCATTGCGGATGTTATTGACGCAGAGGATATCAACCTGTATAGACAATTGGCTGGTGGGGTAACCACATCGCATATATTGCATGGTTCGGCTAATGCCATTGGCGGTCAAACACAATTAATTAAACACCGCTGGGGTATGCTGCCCGAAGAGATCAAATTTGCGGGTAGTGATGGCTTTATCAAGTTTGCCCTAGGTGAAAACGTAAAAGGAAGTAATAATGGGGCGCCTGCTAATAACGCAGCCTTGCGCTTTCCGCAAACACGTATGGGGGTTGAAGAAGTATATATAGATGCCTTTACACGAGCTAAAGAGTACAAAGCCGCCCGTGCCGCAAAAGGAAGCACCACCCGGAGAGATCTGGAGCTGGATGCCCTGGTAGAAATATTGGATAACAAACGCTTTATCACTTGCCACTCCTATGTACAATCGGAGATCAATATGCTGATGCATGTAGCCGACTCCATGGGTTTCCGCATCAATACCTTCACTCATATATTGGAAGGTTATAAAGTGGCCGATAAAATGAAAGCGCACAATATTGCCGGTTCTACATTTTCGGACTGGTGGGCATACAAAAGTGAGGTGGCCGAGGCTATTCCGTATAATGGCAAGCTGATGCATGAGGTGGGCTTGGTGACAGGCTTTAATTCAGATGATGCTGAAATGGCCCGTCGCCTGAATCAGGAAGCCGGGAAAGCGGTAACCTACGGACACATGAGCGAGGAAGACGCCTTAAAGCTGGTAACCCTGAACCCTGCAAAAATGATGCATGTAGATAACCGGATAGGCAGTATTAAACCAGGTAAAGATGCCGACATTGTTTTATGGTCGGCAGACCCGTTGTCTGTTTATGCCGTTGCCGAAAAAACTTTTGTTGATGGGGTGCTTTACTGGGATATTGAAAAGGATGCCGAAAAGCAAAAGGCCCTGGCCGCGGATGAAGGACGTATCATACAAAAGATGCTGGAAGCTAAAAGCAAAGGCGCGGCTACGCAAAGACCAACTGCAACCCGCCGTCGTCTTTATGAGTGTGAAAGTGTTGAGGAAGACAATTTTGTAGTAGCCGACGATTATACAGAAATGGAGCGGGCCAAAGAAGCAGCACGCCAGGCAAGAGATCGTAACGAGCAATAATTTATATGAATCAAGAATCAAGAGTCAGGAATCAAGAGAGAAATTAACCTTCTGTCTTAATTCTTGATTCTAATATCTTGGCTCTTAGTTTAAAATCAACATGAAAAAAAATATATTAAGTTTAGGAGGATTATTGCTTGGCATTTCCTTCTCTTATGGGCAGGCCAATATTTCGCCGGCCAAACCACAAGCAAAACCTGTTGTAATTACAGGCGCAACGATACACGTCGGGAACGGACAGGTAATTAACAACGGTTACATCACTTTTGTAAAAGGTAAAATCACGGGTGTTGGTGAAGGCGCTGCACCAAGCGTTGCCGATGCAGAAGTGATTGATGCCACCGGTAAACAAGTATACCCCGGGTTTATAGCCCCAATGACCACATTAGGCTTAGTTGAAGTAGAAGAGGGAGCCCGCGGTACAGTTGACGATACAGAAACCGGTGATCTCAACCCGCATGTACGCTCGTTGGTGGCTTACAATACCGATTCCAAAGTTATTCCTACAGTACGTTCCAATGGCATTCTATTGGCTCAGCCCACTCCAAATGGAGGCGTGATCTCCGGGGAATCCTCAGTGGTACAGTTGGATGCCTGGAACTGGGAGGATGCGGCTTATAAAAAAGATATCGCCATCCATTTAAACTGGCCTACAGCTGCTGTAGGTGGCCGCGAAAGAAGAGGGGCGGTGCCGGTACCTGGAGTTGTGCAGGAAACACCGGCCCAGCGTGCCCAGAAAAAGATAGATGAGATCACCAGTTTGTTTGAGCAAGCTAAATCATATGCGGAAATAACTAAGCCGTCAGTAACCAATATCCGTTTTGAGGCTATGAAGGGTTTGTTTAACGGTACAAAAAAACTGTTTATCATTGCTGATAATGCTAAAGAAATAGGGCAGGCAGTAACATTTTCCAAACGCTTTGGTATTTCGGCGGTCATTGTTGGGGGGAAAGAATCATACCTGGTTACCGACCTGTTACGGGAAAATAATGTGCCGGTAATTCTCCGCGAAACCCAGGCCTTACCCGATAGGGATGAAGATGATGTTTACCTGCCGTACAAATTGCCTAAGTTGTTACAGGATGGGGGCGTACTTTACGGCTTAACCGGTACAGGTTTCTGGCGTCAGCGCAATTTGCCTTTTGAAGCCGGGCAGGCAGTAGGATATGGCTTAACCAAAGAACAGGCTTTATCCATGATCACCCTGAACAATGCCAAAATATTAGGTATTGATAAAACCACAGGTACGTTAGAAACCGGAAAGGATGCAAACCTTTTTATATCTAAAGGCGATGCCCTGGATATGATAGGCCTTGATGTGGAAACCGCTTTTATACAAGGCCGCAATATCAACCTGGATAACCTGCACAAGCAGCTTTACAAAAAATTTAGCGACAAATACGGCTTAAAGCTATAATTGCTTTTTTGGGTATAAAAAGTGGGTTTACATAGTTTACACTTTTTAAAGGTTTTGTTAGTTTATATAATTGATAATCAGATAATTAATTATTATTTATGTCGTTTTTTGGGTTTACACTGTAAACCATGTTTGAGGGCCTCTGCGGGAGACGTTGAGGGAAATGTAGAAGATGTTAAATTATCTTTCTGAGGGAGGGAATGGTTCATGAGCTAGGCTGATTAAATTTAAAAGCATGGGATATGTGCGATTCCCTCCCTTGGGAGGGTATTAGCCCATCATATGACAAAAAGGATGAAAATGTTCAAAAAAAGGGTGGCTGTCACCCTGAGCTCCGTCGAAGGGTAGAGGGCAGAGGCCTGCCCACCATACTTCGACGGAGCTCAGCATGACACCCTTTTTAGATAGCCGCCAATGATTGGCGATTACTCTTTCTAAGAGCCCTGCAAAGACATAAAATGATGTTAAGAAATTGTGTAAAAAAAATTGCTTATTATTTCAATTGCTTATTAGCTTAATTTTATAAATTGCCGGTGCAATATGAGTAAATATTTAATCCTCTTTCTTTTTATAGGCCTTACCACATCGCTGTTTTCAAAAACGCATGTACGCAGATTTAAATTAACTCATAAAATAAAACACGTAAACGCCAGTCTATCAACAGATAGTGTTTCGGCAGATACGCTCCTTCATTTTGCCCAATCCCTTTTAGGTACGCGGTATCGTTCCAGGTGTTCTGATCCATCAGCGGGTTTCGATTGCTCGGGATTTGTAAGTTATGTTTTCAAGAAATTTAATTTTAATGTACCCCGTTCCTCCTGCGAGTTTATCAGTGTAGGTACAAAAATCAGATTAGAGGATGCCCGGCCTGGTGATATCATCCTATTTACAGGCACTAAAAAACATACCCGCAGAATTGGCCATGTGGGTATCGTATATTGCAATTCGAGCGATGAGTTTAAATTTATCCACTCCACCTCCGGTAAAGAACATGGCGTTACCATATCCAATATGGATGAAAGGTATAAACGCCGCTTTGTACAGGTTATCCGCTTGTTAATTTAACATTTTTCTTATCCTGTTGATATAAAAAAAGCTTCTGTGATATCACAGAAGCTTTTTTATGATGATGGAAATCAGCAGATTTAACAAATAATAATTAGTTCTTTTGCTGTGAAAGGAAAGTGATAAGCGAAGCAAATTCCTCGTATGATAACGCGTTGGCAAGACCGGTAGGCATCATAGATGTTTTCAATTCCTTGCGACTGATGATGTCAGCAGCTTTTACTGTAAAAACATTGCCTGTTATATCCCGCATCACTATTTTTTGGGCCGATTCTTCGGTGATGAAACCCATATAGCTTTTGTTTCCTTTTGCAGATATTACAACGGTAGCAAAGCCCTGCGAAATTGACGCGCTTGGTTTTAGAACCGACTCCGCAATTTGCTGCCGCGTCATGATGGAACCGATTTGCCCCATAAACGGCCCTTTCAGCTTTTCGCCCCTGGTTAGGCTATGGCAAGCTATACAACCCTGGCGGGCAAAAAGAGCTTTTCCTTTTAAGGGATCTCCTTTTATTTTAGCGATCATCAGCATCACATCCTCGATAGAAGATTTCCCAATCTGACCTTTCTTATTCGTGATCTTGGCCAAATCGATCTTAACCTCTTTCTGGGCAACACCTTTGTCTTCACCGCCAAATGCTGTAATACCCATTTGATGGCGTGCATTTAAATTGGCAAAGAACTGTTTTCCGGTAGGGCTTGATTTGGTCCATTGAGTTTTTAAAAATTGCTCGATCCGTGCTGAACCTGCCCAGGTAACGCCTTTGTAAATTGGCCCGTGCGAATCTGGTCTGGTACCCCACCACCAGGAAGCATCATAATCAGCTTCTTTTTTATAAAGGCGTGATAGCGTTACCAGTATTTGCTTTTTAGTTTTATCATCTTTAACTCTGGCGTAGGATTTAATTAGACCATCAACAGCTTTGGTATCATACATATACCTTAAAGCCCATAAGGCCAGAGTTGAATTCGGTGTGCCGATAGCATTAACGCAATCATCAACAGCATTCATGCTCACCAATGCCCTTACTGCAAGGTGTGGTAATATAATGGCCGCATTAGGTTTGGCATGCGGGCCTTCTTCATTTTTGTTTGGCGCCACAAAAGTAGCCGGAACCGGTGTTGCTAATAATGCCTGTGCTGACGTTATCCTGTCCAGGCGGTTCAAACCAACAATAGCTGCTGCCTGAACACGTTCAGAAGGATCTTTTAAAGCAGCTAAAAACGGTTCAGTGGGAACATTTTGAATACCAGCCTTTCTGTCGGCCAGTGCTCTTAAGGCAAATTCTCTTAAGTCTTTATCCTTTGTAAGCTGTACTAATGCGGGTATCCCATTTTCACGGGCTGCCTGGGCATAGGTATAAACACCCGCTACCCGGGCATATAATGGGAGGCTTGCATCATTTGCAATTGCAAGCGACAGTTTTCCGGCCTCGTCGGCATGATGCGTAAGGAGTTCCTGGGATGCGCTTAACCGGGCTACAGCGCTTGCTGATTTAAGCAGGTTTGCCAAATCGCTTGCTGAGGCGGCTTTAAGATCGGGGAAAGCTTTGTAAGTCCAGTCTTTGGGTACCGCTCTTACAACATAGCCTTTAGCCGCATCGCCGGAATAACCGGCACCATCCCATGCAGAAAGATAAAGCCTTCCTGATCCATCTACATCCAGATCCGTAATTTGCGGTAATTGAATAAATTCTTCTTCTTTTTGCTGAAAGCTGGCGCCATCTGGTTTTAAACGATTAATATACAATTCGCTTCTTCCCCAGTCAGCCGTCATGGGTACATGGTTATACTTTTCTGGCCAGGTAGGCTCGTCCATAAACAAAGATCCTGTACCCGATCCGCCTCCTAAATCAACCAGGGCTGGCAAGATCTCGTCCGTAAAATGCTGGAATAATACGGGATATCCATATTCGCCCGATTGTATGTGATGAGAAAAACGGATATTCCATCCACCGCCATCATTGGTATTGTCCCTGGTGAAAACATTCATGTAAGGATCAATGGCTACATCATAAATATTCCGGGTGCCGTGGGTGTAAATCTCCATCTCGGTTCCATCCGGCCTTACCCTTACTATGCCGCCACCCAGCATGGTTAGTTTCTTGCCACTGCGGTCTATAGCATCGTGAAAGCCAAAGTCGCCAACAGCTATATATATCCAGCCATCAATCCCCATCCGTATGCCATTGGTAGCGTGATCTGTACCCCGTTCGGCCAGCATATGGGCGTTGCTTATATGTTCAATAAGTGGCTTTGGTGGCCCATCGGCAATGCCGTCCTGGTCCTTATCAGTAAAAACTTCCAGGTTCATTCCGGTAGCTTTACCTGTTTCTTTTGAAAATACAGTGTGCATCACAAAAACCTGGTTGCCCATCACCAGGATTCCGCGGGGATCATCAACTTCGGCAAATTCTGTATGCTTGTCTATCTTACCGTCATTGTCGCTGTCTACAAGCCTGATAATTTTTCCTTTTCCGGGAGTTTTACCCAGGGAGCCTATCATATCTACACCCACAAATACCTCACCTGTTGGCGCTGTTGCAATACAAGCGGGACTTGGTGTAAGCTCGGGACCTGCAAACCTGGTAATGGTTAACCCATCCGGCCCACGTGAGGTATCTCTTTGCCCGATATTTGATACATGGCTTTGATTGAGCAAAGCATGCTTAATTTGAGGTTGATCTTCTTGAAAAAAAGCGCCTGTGAAATATCTAAGCGTACCGAAAAAAACGACGACAAAAAACAGGGTGAAAGACAGTTTTAGCATAAGGTTAAAAATTTTAGGAAATAATAAGTGTTATTTAAACGGATAAATTTATGTGTTTCATTTAATGGTAGGTGCATTTTTTATTTAATTTATTCAGACAGGGGGTAAAAAAGTAAAAACGCGGGCTGTTAACCCGCGTTTTTACTTTTTTACTTGAATCTGTTGTGCCTATATCGTCGCGGAAGATCTCCTGATGATACCGAGCAAAAGTGCAATTATAGCGATAACGAGCAATGTATGAATTAAACCGGTTGCTGAGTAAGCAAACACGCCAATCGCCCATCCTATGATCAGGATGACTGCGATCAAATACAATAATGATCTCATAGTTTTTATAGTTTGATGTATTTAAACTTTAGAAAAAACCATGCCAATTCTTCTTGCCGGGGAAGGATGGTCGTTAAATGCTTGAGAAATAGAATAATATATAATTCAAGTAAGGTAAGGGACTTAAAACCTTTTGTTCTGATACATGTTACATCTGTACCTGAAATAGCTTGTTATGTTTTCAATAAAAATTTAGAAAAATAACCACATCTAAATAAAACCAGGCGTTTATTGACGGGATCAAAAAAAGAAGTAGGCTTTCCATGAAAAATGACATTTTACCAGACCTCTTTACATTAGCGGCCATATTTGAAGGAATGGAAGATGGGGTATTGAGCCACGATCTGGACCATATTATTTTAAATTGTAATCCGGCGGCCGAGAAAATTTTCGGTTATGCAGCTTCGGAACTCTTAGGCAAGAATATTTTTACCATAATCCCTGAATATCTTCAGCAGGAACAGCAAGCTGTTTTTAAAAGAGTAATGGCAGGTGAAAAACTTGCTCATTTGCATTCCATTCGTCTCAACAAAGAAAATAAGAACTTCCCGGTATCACTCACAATTTCTCCAATAAGAGATGATCAAGGCTTAGTTATTGGGGCATCTCATATCATGCGTAATATTACGAGTGAGGGAGAGATCGCTGAAAAACGGGGTATGCTGGCTGCTATTGTGGAGAATTCTGATGATGCCATTATCAGTAAAACACTTAATGGGATCATTACCACCTGGAACGGTGGCGCTGAAAAGATATTTGGTTACCAGGAAAACGAGATCATTGGCCGGCATATATCTATTCTTATCCCACAGGATAGATTGAATGAGGAAAATATCATTATTGAAAACATCAAAAGCGGCAATAAAGTTGATCATTTTCAAACCATCAGATTACATAAAGATGGAAGTGCCATTGACATTTCCCTTACTGTTTCGCCGGTAAAGGATCAATACGGAAAAATCATTGGGGCATCCAAGGTGGCCAGGGATATTACAGCCGCAAAAAAAGCCGAAATGGCCATCCGTCATCAGGCAGAAAAGCTACAGATCCTGAATACCATCGGAAAAGTCATTTCGGAGAAACTCGATACAGAGTCTATCCTGCAAAAAGTAACCGATGCCACTACCCAGATCACCGGCGCGGCCTTTGGTGCATTTTTTTATAATACCATAACCAATGACGACGAGGCTTTTAAGCTATACACCTTATCGGGTGCACCGAGGGAGGCGTTTGAAGGTTTCGGGATGCTCAGGAATACAGCCGTTTTTCATTCCACATTTAGCGGTGAAGGTGTGCTGAGAGTAGATGATATTACCAAGGACCCAAGATATGGACAAAATGCTCCCCATTTAGGAATGCCAAAGGAGCATCTGCCAGTGGTCAGCTATCTCGCAGTTCCGGTTATAAGTAGTTCCGGCGACGTTATTGGCGGTTTGTTTTTTGGTCATCCGGAAGCCGGTGTGTTCCAGCAAGAGCATGAGGACCTGGTGGTTAGTCTGGCCTCTCAGACAGCGGTCGCGCTTGACAATTCCAGGCTTTTTACAGAAGTAAAGGAACTGAGCCAGAAAAAAGATGAATTTATTGCATTGGCTTCCCATGAATTAAAAACACCACTGACCTCTATGAGTGGCTTTCTGCAGCTGCTGGATCGAAGAGTAATTGATGCAAACAAGCCTTTTGTTGAAAAGGCATTGAACCAGGTAAAAAAACTGAATACCTTGATCAACGACCTGTTCGATATTTCAAAAATACAATCGGGAAAGTTGCAGTTTTATTTTGAAGAATTTGATCTTACCGTGCTTATCAAAGAAACCCTTGAAGCTATTGGGGAGGCTCATTCATCGCATAATATCTACTTTGATGAAACTTTAGAAATGTTTTTAGAGGGGGATAAAATGAGGTTGGAGCAGGTATTAATTAACCTGATCACCAATGCGGTAAAATATTCACCAGAGTCTGATAAAATTGAGATATCGGTACAAAAGGCCGGGGCAGAAGTTATCGTATCTGTTAGAGATTACGGCATGGGTATCAATAAAGAAAATATAAACCACATATTTAGTCAGTTTTATCGTGCCAAAGGCATTAACAGGAGTATTACAGGCCTGGGTTTGGGCTTGTATATTACCAAGGAGATCATTGAGCGGCATGGGGGCCGTATCTGGGTGGAGAGTGAACCCTGGGTAGGGTCAACTTTTTCTTTTGCATTACCGGTAAAAACCAAAGGCAGTATGAGTATGGAGTACCATGAAAATGGAAAAGAACGGCTCTAAAATCACATTCTTTTTAAAAAGCCTGGACAGGTGACGACGTGATCATTTACTATTCATCATAAACCCAATGGATTTTGCTTCCTCCTGTTTTACAGCCAATCCTTGAAGATAAAGCTGACCGTCTTCAATTTTGTATTCGATTGATCGTTCATCAAGCGTAAAATTATCATCTTTTAAAATTTCCTTTAGTTTTTCTATCAGTTCTTTCCTGTCAAAAACCGGGCTGGTTTTCAAATGGTCATTTAAAGGCTTGAGTACAATGCCATCAGCTTTGTAAGAAAATAATTTTGCATCCATGTTATAAATATCGCTGTAATATATATAACCACAAACATCCGTCTATGACAATTACAGGCTGGTTTATAAAAAAGTAAGCATTCATGATCACCACTCAGTAAGTCATCGTTCATCTGATAAATCAGCTCTTGATAAATCTTCGTAACCAGGATAGTAGGATAGTGCATTAAAATAGCACGTTAGTCCATTGTCAAACTCATGGTGGGGCAATAATTTTAGCAGATATTTAATTTGTTTGTACATATAAACAAAATCATTTTAATCATATATTTATTGTGTAAATACAAAGGCCTTTATTTATAAATGCCAATAAATAGCTGATTAAAGAACCAATTATAAACCTTTAATCATGTGTTTTCCTTAAACCAATTTGAAATTGGAGCGGATGAACCTGTTTAGTTTATCAGAGCTGATTAAATGAGAAAACATCTGATAGTAATTATTATTTAAACCACCCTTACTGCCAAATTGATGATGAATTGGAAGGTGTATTTTTTTTGGGTCTGGTGTGCGGGCTGCATGTTATGCCTGTTTTCTGCTTGTAAGCATTCAGGATCAGACCAGGGTACCGAGGAACAAGTTCCGGACGTTATAAGCTATAATTTTAACATCAGACCTATTCTTTCTGATAAATGTTATAAATGCCATGGGCCTGATGCCAGTAAACGGGAAGCCGGTCTTCGGCTTGATATGCCGGAAAGCGCCTATCATGCTTTAAAAGATAACCCCAAAGCTCATGCGCTGGTACCCGGCGAGCCAGGTCTGTCGGAGGTTTACCGGCGCATTTCAACCCAGGATACAACAGAGTTGATGCCGCCACCTGCGTCGAATTTGAAAAGATTGTCAGCTTATGAAGTTGATCTGATCAAAAAATGGATAAAACAAGGTGCCAAATATGAAAAGCACTGGGCTTTTGTACCACCTCAATTGCCTGCAGTACCACAAGTAAAAAACACAGCCTGGCCCAAAAATCAGATAGATAATTTTATACTGCAAAAACTGGAGCAAAAAGGTATCGATCCTAATCCCGAAGCCGACAAGGAACGCTTGCTTAAAAGGTTATCGCTTGACCTCACAGGTTTGCCACCCAGTTTGCCCATGATGGATGCGTTTTTGGCGGATAAAAGTGCAAATGCTTACCAAAAGATGGTCGACCAATTGATGCAAAGTCCACAGTACGGCGAAAAAATGGCCCTGCATTGGTTAGATGTTGCCCGTTATGCCGATTCGCACGGTTACCAGGATGATAATTACCGTACCCAATGGCCCTGGCGCGATTGGGTGATCCACGCTTTTAATGAGAATCTACCTTACGATAAATTTATTACCTGGCAGCTGGCGGGAGATCTGCTACCCAATTCTACGCAGGAACAATTGCTCGCCACCGGTTTTAACCGTAATCATAAAATAACAGAAGAGGGCGGCGTAATTGATGAAGAATACCGGGTAAGTTATGTAACCGACCGTACCAATACATTTGGTAAAGCTTTATTAGGGATCACCCTGGAATGTGCCCATTGCCATGATCATAAATATGATCCGTTTTCGCAGAAAGAGTATTACCAGGTATATTCCTTTTTCAATAATGTGAAAGAGGTAGGCATCCAGTCGACAGTAGGAGGGCCCGAAACTTATGCCAAACGCCCGATGATGCAGATCAGTAATGAAGATGTAAAAAAGGTATTGAACTTTATAAACAAGCAGGATACGGCAAAACTCATCGTATCAGTAATGGGCGATAGTGACAAGGTGCGACCAACCTACATCCTGAAACGCGGTAACTACGATGCGCACGGTGATGAAGTTGAACCGGGAACTCCAAAATCCATTTTGCCTTTTACCGGCAGCTATCCTAAAAATAGGCTTGGACTTGCGGAGTGGGTGTTCAATAAAAACAATCCATTGGCTGCCCGGGTATTTGTTAACCAGATCTGGCAGGAATTTTTTGGTAAAGGTATTGTTAAAAGCTCAGGTGATTTCGGAATGCAGGGCGATTTGCCCTCACATCCGGAACTGCTGGACTGGATGTCCGTCGATTTCAGGGAACATGGCTGGGATATCAAACGGCTCGTCAAACAGATCGTATTATCAGCCACTTACAGGCAATCAGCCGCGCTTACGCCCGAAAAAGCAAAAACAGATCCGGAAAATACTTACCTGTCGCGCGGGCCTCGTTACCGCCTGCCCGCAGAGTTTGTCCGCGATCTGGTACTGGCCAGCAGTGGACTATTAACGCGTACCATCGGGGGGCCAAGCGTTAACCCTTACCAGCCACCCGGTCTTTGGGAAAACGCTACATCTGGCCGTGGCATACTGGCCAATTACAAACAGGTTCATGGTCCCAATCTCTATAGAAGAGGGATGTATACATTGATTAAACGCACTGTACCACCAGCCTCATTGGGTATTTTTGATGCCAGCAACCGCGATCAATGCGAAGTAAAACGCTTGCGTACCAATACGCCGCTCCAGGCATTGGTTATGTTGAACGATCCAACCGTATTGGAGGCATCGAGGGTATTAGCAGCCAGGTTATTACAGGATAACAGCTCAGCTTCTGCCAAAGTTACCAAAGCATTCAGGTTGATCATGTGTCGCCATCCGCAAGAAAAAGAGTTGACCATATTAACTGCTTATTATACAGATGAGTTAAAGACTATGAGAAAAGCAGATGCAGAAAAATTGCTGAGTGTTGGGGAATACCCGCTTCCTGTTGATGCCGATAAGATAACGCTGGCCGCGATGATGAAGGTGGTTGACACCATTTATAATTTAGAAGAAGCGATAACCAAAACCTGAGCGATATGGAAAAAGATTTTTTAGAGAGCAGACTCAATATTAACAGGCGCAGGTTTCTGTCCAGACTTAGTTTAGGTATAGGCAGCGTGGCATTGGGCTCTTTGCTTATTCCTGATTTGTTTAGTGGTGCCGGGGCCGAAAGCGAGGCCGATTTTATTCCGGGCATCCCTAATTTTGCCCCAAAAGCCAAAAGGGTGATCTATCTTTTCCAGGATGGTGCACCTTCACAATTGGAATCTTTTGATTATAAACCAAAATTAAGGGAAATGATGGGGCAGGAGCTGCCTGCATCGGTTCGCGGTAATCAGATCCTTACGGGAATGACCGCCAAACAGGCTTCCTTTCCGCTGGTAGGTTCCTTTTATGATTTTAAACAATATGGTGAATCGGGTGCCTATGTAAGCGATTTGTTCCCGCATATTGGTAAAATAGCCGACGATATTTGCATTATCCGCTCCATGAATACGGATGCCATTAATCACGATCCGGCGCTTACCTTTTTTCAAACCGGTGCGCAACAGGGTAACCGGCCAAGTATGGGCTCATGGGTAAGCTATGGCCTGGGCAGCGAAAATAAAAACCTGCCAGCCTTTACCGTATTGTTGTCAAAAGGCAAGGGGAATGGCCAGGGTGTGTACTCCAAGTTATGGAGCAACGGTTTTTTAGATTCTATTCACCAGGGGGTGCAGTTTAGCAGCGGCGAAAATCCTATACTTTATTTAAATGATCCCGATGGCTTAAACCGGCATGAACGCAGAAAAATGCTGGATAACCTGGCCGCCCTCAATGATATCAATTACAAGGCATTTGGCGATCCTGAAATAAACGCTAAAGTGCAGCAATACGAAATGGCCTACCGTATGCAAACCGCCGTTCCCGAAATTATGGATGTATCCAAAGAATCGGACGATATAGTAAAGATGTATGGACCCGATTGTTTGATTCCCGGTACTTATGCGGCTAACTGCTTGTTGGCACGCAAACTATCAGAAAACGGCGTGCGTTTTGTGCAATTATATCATCAGGGTTGGGATCAGCATTCCAATTTACCGCAGGAAATGGCCGGCCAGGCTAAAGATGTTGACCAGGCCTCAGCAGCATTGGTTACAGACTTGAAACAACGCGGCTTGCTCGACGAAACGCTGGTGATATGGGGTGGTGAGTTCGGCCGTACCAATTACAGCCAGGGTAAACTGGAAAAAGCCAATTATGGCCGCGACCATCATCCCCGTTGTTTTAGTATATGGATGGCTGGCGGCGGTATCAAACCAGGTTTGGTATATGGTGAATCGGATGAATTTGGTTATAACATTGTAAAAGATCCGGTGCATGTACATGATTTTCATGCTACCATCCTTAACCAGTTAGGCATCGACCATAAAAAGCTAACTTTTAAAAGTTTGGGCAGGCGTTACAGGTTAACAGACGTGGCCGGTAATGTGATCAAAGGAATAATTGCATAAGGAATACCAATTATAAATGGAACGAAGAGATTTTATTAAACATACCACTGCTTTATCGGCCGGATTTTTTATAGCTAAAGATTTGCTTGCCCAAAACAGCGGACCTATTTATGGCCATGGTCATATGCGGTATCGCATGGATAAAAATTGGAGCAAGGCCGATTCGCAAAAGAACCCGGTGAATGATTGCCACGAGATGGTGCAGGATGCCCGGGGCCGGATATTATTGCTGACTAACGAAACCAAAAATAACGTACTCATCTATAATAAATCGGGCAAACTACTGGATACCTGGGGACATACCTTTCCGGGAGCTCATGGTTTAACGTTAACGAACGAGAACGGCACCGAGTTTTTATTCATCACCGATACGGTAAAACACCAGGTATATAAAACTACATTGGATGGTCGCATATTAATGACCATTGACGTGCCCCTGGAAACAGGAGTTTATCATAAAGCTGAAGAGTTTGTACCTACTGAAACCGCGGTTGATACCAATGGCGATTTTTTTATTGCTGATGGTTATGGTGCACAGTATATTACGCACTATGATAAAGAGGGCAAATTGAAAGGTTTTTTTGGAGGCAAAGGGGAGGGGGACGAACATTTGGATAATGCCCATGGCATTGTGATAGACAGGCGTCAAAGCACCCCTACCTTATTGATAACCGACCGTACCCGCAATTGCTTTAAACGCTTTAGCTTAGATGGTAAATTGCTGGAAGTGATCAAACTGCCTGGCGCGTGTGTATGCCGTCCGGTCATCAAAGGCGATTATTTGTATGCCGCCGTATTGCGGTCGCCGGATCTGGGGCATGAAAATACCGGATTTACGACCATATTGGATAAAAACAACAAAGTAGTATCCAATATAGGCGGTACCGAACCGGTTTATCAGGATGGCGTTTTGCAGCCTATGGCGCAGGCCGAAAAGATATTTTTAAATCCGCATGATGTATGTGTGGATAATGATGAAAACCTTTATGTAGCCCAGTGGGCATCGGGTAAGGTGTACCCTTATAAATTTACAAGAGTTTAAACTAAAGCTTTACTGCTTTTATACCGGTTATTTGAATGAGGACCAGCCACAAAGGTTTTGCCGAGGGATTATTATTTGCGCTAAATATTTTCATTGTTGTTTTATTATGGGCTGGTGATAGCCTGGCTATACCTCAATGGCTGCAACCTGTTGGTCGCCTGCATCCACTTATACTGCATTTTCCAATAGTCATACTCCTGCTGGCAATGGTGATGGAGTTCTTCCGTTTTAGACCCGAGTTTGTGGATGAAAAATTATACCAGCGTTTTACTACCTATTTGCTGGTATTGGGTGCCCTCTTGTCTTCACTCACGGTAATTATGGGTTTATTCCTATCGAGGGAATCTGGTTACGAAGGGGGCACTTTACAATGGCATAAATGGTTTGGCGTAAGCGTAGCGTTTGTAGGTTATGGCATTTATTTGTGGCGCAATACATCGGTCTATACAGCAACCATAGCAAAAACAGGTGCCATTATCATCGTAATCTGCCTTACACTTGCCGGGCATTTTGGAGCCGATCTTACCCACGGCGAAGATTTTATATTGGCCCCCATCCTGCAAAAAGAAAACCGCAAAGTACCCATAGAACAGGCGCTGGTGTACCGGGATGTGATCGCCCCTATTTTTGAAACGAAATGCCAGAGTTGCCATAACGCCGATAAAATGAAAGGCGGCCTGATGTTAACCACTGCTAACGCCATACTTAAAGGCGGCAAAACAGGTAAGTTGTTTGTTGCCGGGCAACCGGGCATCAGCTTATTATTACAGCGTGTACACCTGCCCGAAGATGAAAAAAAGCACATGCCGCCCATCGGCAAACCGCAGTTAACAGATCAGGATAAATTGTTGCTGTACCTTTGGATAAAGAATAATCCCGATTTTAAGAAAAAAGTGATCGAACTGCCGGCAACTGACTCCCTAAGAATGTTAGCGGCAACCCGGTTAAAACCTGTAGAAAGTACCGAGGAGATTTATGATTTTTCGGCTGCTGATGATAAGGATATCAAAAAGCTCAACAATAATTATCGGGTAATATATGCCCTGGCCAACGCATCACCGGCATTGGCCGTTAATATCTATAACAAAAGCACTTATTCCGTGAAAGTTTTAGATGAGCTTGAGCCCATCAAAAAACAGATCGTTATACTTGATCTTAATAAAATGCCGGTAAAGGACGGAGATCTGAAAACGATTAGCCGTTTTGAAAATCTGCGTCAGCTTAATCTTAACTTTTCTGACATTAATGGCAGTGGTTTAAAAGATCTGGCATCGCTCAAATATCTTAAAACCTTATCATTGGCCGGAACTAAACTTAACCCAAACACGATTGGACAAATTATGGCGATCAAAAGCCTAACGGAACTGGCTATTTGGGATACAGGATTAAAACCCGCTGATATACAGCAACTACAGGCTGCCCATAAAAAGATCAGACTGTTGAGTGGCTACAAAGATGACGGTAAACCCTTAAAGCTGACCAATCCACAGCTTAAAAACACGAGCCAGATATTCCAGCAATCATTTCAGTTGCAATTGAGCAATCCTATCAAAGGGGTAGATATGCGTTATACTACGGATGGTAGCGCCCCGGATAGTTTAAAATCGGCCATTTACAAACCAGGTCTCCTGTTTACACAGAACACCGTTTTGCGTGCCCGGGCATTTAAAGCTGGCTGGCTGGGGAGCGATACCGTGCAATTTAATTTTTACAAGAATACTTACACCCCAGATAGCATTAGCTTTTTAGCACCCGCCGACGGAAAATATACCGCCGATGGAGCTAAGACCATCATTGACAAAGAACTGGGTGGTACCAACTTTGGCAATATGAAATGGCTGGGCTCGCAAAAAGACATGGTTATGCTGATGCTTTTCAAAAAACCGATCGCATTGCATTCGCTCACGTTGAATACCATACGCAATATAGGCAGCCAGATATTTTTGCCGGCTGAGGTTGAAGTTTGGGGCGGGGCCGATGAACACCATTTAAAACTATTGACAAGCCTGAAAACAGCCACCCCACAGAAAAAAGATCCTGTTGCTGCCATTAATCTGGAATGTAAAATAAAAACAGCCGGGAACATATCCTGTATCAAACTGGCAATTAAACCGCTTCAGAAGGTGCCGGACTGGCATCCTGCAAAGGGAAAGCCAGCTTGGGTTTTTACAGATGAGCTCTTTTTAAATTAGAAAGAGGAGATGGTTCCCTATTATTCAATGTTCTGCATTTTAATACTATCTATTTGCCTAATGATCATACCAGGTAATAGACTAAATACTCAAAACCGAACGGCCTAATGTTCGGTTTCGCTACACCAATTGATATAAATAAAGCGTTATTTGCTTTATATCAGTAAGTTAATAATTTGGAACAGCGATTGATGCATTTAGTTCACTTGAATCCATACACAATCCATATCAATTTATATGACCTGGCTTTCCTGGGATCGATATTTATTGGGCTCTCTTTTGCGCTGCAGTTGTGGTTCACCAAAAGGGTCAACCGGTCTGCAAACCGCTTTTTGAGTTTGGCCCTGGCTGCGATGGTACTGTGGCTGCTTTGGGAACTGGGCAGGGATATAGGTCTTGAAACTTATTTTTCTCATTGGAGCTGGCTGCCACTGCAATTTTCGCTTGCGCTTGGCCCCTTTGTTTTCTTTTATGTGCTTAAAATAGCCCGGCCCGAATATAAATTCCGGTCAAATGACCTGCTGCATTTTAGTCCCTTGCTGCTGCAATTGACTGCCCATGCATTGGAGGTTATGGATAGTATAAAAACC
The DNA here is from genome assembly GCF_059567985.1 of Mucilaginibacter sp. BGA-UO-ETr-C110. Taxonomy (NCBI): domain Bacteria; kingdom Pseudomonadati; phylum Bacteroidota; class Sphingobacteriia; order Sphingobacteriales; family Sphingobacteriaceae; genus Mucilaginibacter; species Mucilaginibacter sp. BGA-UO-ETr-C110. Next base: position 2,584,645 of record NZ_JCAQPB010000002.1, on the reverse strand, counting down.
GGCGCAGCTATTGATGAAACGCCGACCTTTCATCAGCTGAACCCTATATTACTATTGCTGACGTTTATTTCGGTCAGCACCTACCTGTATGCATCTCACAGGCAGATAGAACGCTTTTACCAGGGCCTGAAATTTAGCGGTGGCGATAGGTACCGTTACGAATTGCGGTGGCTGCATCATTTATTGATAGGCTTTGGCCTGTTATGGCTATTGTGGATACCTTTTACAGCCGCAAACTATTTTTATTATCATTACCAATTAAGCGCACATGCTTATTATCCTTTATATCTCCTTTTAGTGGTAATGACTATCTGGATCGCAGCAGTAGCTTTTTTAAGGCAGGAGACCGGCATGCTAGTCGCCCCACCACCGTTTTTAAAGCCGGCGCTTCCTATGGAAATGAAGCAAATGGGTATTTGGCTAAAGAAAGCTGTACAAGCCAACCTATATTACCAGGACCCGGAACTAAGCTTAAGCTCACTGGCCGAAAAGTTGGAATTGACTACCCATGAATTATCCAAGATCATCAATACAGCGCTTAAAAAAAGCTTCAATGATTTCATTAATGATTATCGTGTACAGGCGGTGGCCCGGAAAATGCAGGATCCCGCTTTTGATCACATCACCCTCCTGGGTATTGCTTATGAATCGGGATTCAATTCCCAAAGCACCTTTAACCGCATTTTCAAGCAAATGACCGGGAAAAGCCCGCTGGAATATAAAAATGAGCTAAAAAAAGAGCACCCATCTTATAAGTTGGGAAGTCAATCCCAATCTGTGCCGGTAATATTGCATCGTGAAACCCTGTTAAAGTGGTCTCATGAAAAATTAAACGGCAATTATATGTTTAGGAATTATTTAAAAATAGCACGGCGCAGCCTGCTGCGCAATAAAAGCTATACCGCTATTAATGTTACCGGTTTGGCTGTTGGTATTGCCGTTTGTATGGTGATCTTTATCATTATACAATATCAAACAAGTTTCGATGGTTTTCACACAAAGAAGGATCGCATCTATCGTGTGTTAACCGAATATCACCACGCCGAATCGGCAAATATTTCTTATGGGAAAGACCTCCCTTTTCCAATGCCGCTGGGACTGAAAACTGCTTTTCCCCAGGTAGAACAGGTAGCCCCGGTTTTTGCAAGCCACGATGATCAGTTACAGATACTTGATGTTAACGGAACCACTGTAAAAAATTTCAAAGAGCAGCGCGGTGTATTTTTTGCGGGGCCTTCATTCTTTAAAATATTTGATTACCCCCTGCTTGCCGGTTCATATGCCTCATTAAAAGATCCAAACAATGTATTGCTTACCAAAGAGATCGCTGAGAAATATTTCGGCGACTGGAAAACAGCAATAGGCAAAACCATTAAACTGCAAGTAGGCGGCTACATATTCGAGCACGGTACTGATGTATTGAAAGTTTCGGGTATCCTGGCCACCATACCGGCCAATACCGACTTTCAGCTAAAACTGGTTGTGGCCTTTGGAACAAGTTTTACGGGAAGTTACCTGCAAAAATCTACCGATTGGGCTCAAACGGTAGCTGATTTTGGCTGCTACATTTTGCTGCCGCCGAATATTTCTGCTGACAATTTTAATCAACAATTAAGAGCGTACTCCCGAAAAGTGGAATCTCCCGACAATAAGGATAGTCATATTATACAATCATTAAGCGCGGTGCATTATGATGCAGAAGCCGGTAACTACAGCAACAAAATAATCAGTCATAAACTGCTCAATGTATTGTGGCTCATCGCGGCATTCATCCTGTTAATTGCCTGCGTAAACTTTATCAACCTCTCTACCGCACAAGCTGTTAATCGTGCAAAGGAGGTTGGCGTAAGAAAAGTTTTGGGGAGTAGTAAATCTCAATTACAGATCCAATTCATCATTGAAACATTTTTGATAGTTACAAGCGCCGTAATATTGGCAGCGGGTATTACAATTTTGGCATTGCCTTATATAAACCGGCTTTTAGAGCTTTCACTTTCATTCAACATATTCAGCAACCCTGCAATTATCCTGTTTCTGTTGATTGTAACTATTATGGTAACCGCACTCGCCGGCTTTTATCCTGCTATTGTTTTGTCACGTTTCAATCCTGTTAATGCTTTGCAGCGTAAGCTCACATCAAACAATTCACAGGGCATTTCACTGCGAAGAGGATTGGTGGTGTTTCAATTCATCATAGCACAGGCACTCATTATCGGAACGCTCGTCATTGTAAGGCAAATGAATTATTTTATGGATCAACCCTTAGGCTTTGATAAAGAGGCCATCGTAAATGTTCCTTTCCGCGTAGATAGTCTTCGTTTGAGCAGACTGGATTATTTAAAGAAACAGTTATTGACGATTAATGGCGTGCAAACAGTAAGCTACAGTTCCAACACTCCGGTTGAAGATGCTAATGATATGTGGAGCACGCTCAGATTTAACCATGCCGCAAAAGAAACAGATTTTAAAGCTATTACCAAATTCGCCGACAACGAATACGCGCCTGCTTACAAATTGACTTTAATAGCCGGAAGAAATATACAACCTTCTGATACCACAAGAGAATTTTTGGTGAATGAGTCGCTGATGAAAAGTTTAGGAATAAAAAATCCTGATGAAATATTGAATAAAGAAATAAGTATCTGGAACGGTCAAATAAAATGTCCGGTTGTTGGTGTATTGAAAGACTTTAATGACAGATCTTTTCGCAATGGTCTTGCACCATTGTTGATTACTACAGATAAAGCGATGTACAACCAGGTTGGAATAAAACTGACAACCACAAACCTTCCTTCGACAATAGAAGCTGTTAAAAACGTATTTGAGCAAACACTTCCTGACTTTGTTTATGAATACAAATTTTTGGATGATAAAATTGACAGCTTTTACAAACAGGAAAATCAGTTATCCGCTTTGTATAAAATTTTTGCAGCTATCGCCATATTCCTTAGCTGTTTGGGTTTGTATGGTTTAGCCTCGTTCATGGCAGTGCAGCGAATAAAAGAAGTTGGTATCCGTAAAGTGCTTGGCGCTACTGCAGGCAGTATCGTTTATTTGTTTACAAAAGAATTTATCATACTCATCGCGATCGCCTTCGCGATTGCTACACCCATTGCTTGGTATTACATGCACCAATGGCTACAGGATTATGCCTATCGCATCAACATCAGTTGGTGGTTATTTGCTATAGGCGGACTTGCTGCAACAATTATTGCCCTGGCAACTATAAGTTTCCAGGCGGTAAAAGCAGCCCAGGCAAACCCGGTGAAAAGCCTGAGAAGTGAATGACATAAAACTGCTTTTGCAGTAAAGAACTTAGGTCCACAAACATGAGATCTGAGGTTTAGTTGACACACATTAATGTGGTGCGTTCCGGGGTGAGATACGGAACGCATTTTTGTGCCGTGTTCAGGCATACAAGCGAGGACCGAACTCAAAAGTGCCAGGGAAGAACACAATTACATGCCTTCACCTGGCAATCACGTTAGTTAACTTGGTCAATTGTCTTCATATTATCATTTGGGTTTCTGTCTATCAGCGTACCAAATGGGTCAACTCCAACGGCGTTTGGCTTGCCTTTAATTATAATGGTCAATTGGTGCTCGCCCCGGGTTAATTTATATTTCTGGAGATAGAGCAGGTTGGCGCGATTCCGTCCGTTTTTATCCTTTGTATCTGCGGCGAAGATCCCAATATCGATGTAATCATTCATCTTTAATGCAGGCACGTCGTTACCTTTGCTATCTATCCAAACTTTGTTGATATTTACTTTCAGGGTTACTTTATACTCGTTTTTACCAGCTATTTTTGTAGCTGTTACGGTGTTAACCTTGCTGTCATAAAGCGTCACCTTTTGCCAGGTATCGGCCATGTAATACTGCAAAGAATCCGGAACATGTTTTTGCAGGTAATGGTAAAGGTTATTCGCGCCTGCAAAAGGCGGCTGACTTTTAAATGCATAAGCGTTTTTAAACTCACGGAGGGCATTATTCAGGCTGTCTTCGCCAATGAGATTGCATAAGCCGTACATGGCCACACTTGCCTTGCCGCTCCATTCAAACCATTGATTGGCCCTAATCAGCGGGTGCTCCCGTTCTTCCAGCCGGCGCCTTACAAAGAGGTAATACCATAACTGGTCGAGCACTATGGCCCGCATGTTGGCTTTTCCATATTTTTTCTCAGCCATTACCAATGCATCGTAATTGGCAAGGCCTTCGGGTATCACTAATGAGCCTACTGTGTTGTTTGGGGCTACCTGGAAACGCCACCACTGTTGGGCAAGATTACGAGTAGTGGTAAAGTGCAGGTAATCAAACTCATTTGGATTAGTGAAATGCGCGTTCCAGCTATTATACTCGGCATAGGTATCAAGTGTGGTAGTTGAAGATTCACGCGGACCATAAGTAGAGGTTTCCGCAAGCCTGATGTTTTTGAATGGATATGGCCCATAAACGGAACTATAATATTTAAGCCCTTCTTTATAAGCGTCTATAAAGCGGGCGGTATTTTCATTATGTTCCGGGTGATGATAAACGTCAATATATATTTTATGGTCGAGCATGATACTATCACGGGTATCGGCAAACCGGGCCGAAATAATACCGAAAGGCACGTACATACCCGGCTTGTCCTGGATGTAATGAAAATAGTTGCGACCGTTCTGTTTCCATTGTTTTACCAGCTGGCCGTGAGTTACAACAGATTGGTCATCAGAAGTGCTTACCGTAACATCAAGACTTAGCAGGTCAGCAGATTTTCCGGCTTTCAGGGTTTTAATACCAATTGGATCGTTTTGAGGTATTTCGCTTTCTGCTGTTTTGGGTGGTAAACCTGCTTTTTTACGAACGTATGGGCTACCAACCTCATCATCGTCGTCATAGCCCAAACCAGGCAGGCCGCCTGTAAAGAAGGTGCCATTATGCAACAGGTTAACTGAATAGAGTCCGTTGGTGAAGCCGGTATGGGTTACCGATGAATTAACCTCCAAAACGGCCGAATCCCCAGGTGCAAGCGGCTGCCTCAATTGGTATAATCTAAAATCGGCTGTATCCTGCTTTGCCCTGAATAAATTAAAAAATCCCCGCGAATAAAATAGCGGATTAGTGAACGGAATTGGTTTTCCATTAACAGCTAGGGAATAATTCAGGCCATCGGCATCAAGCAGCATTTTTGAAATGGACTTATCTGTTTTGTTTGTTATAGTGACCTGGGCGTTTACAAATTCCTGCTGTTTATCCGGGAAAATATCAACTTTCATTTTTATGCGGGTTACTTTGGGCAATGGCAGTGACTGATATTTTTTTAAGGCTTTTTCATAAATAATAGCACGATCTTCCTGCTCGTCTTTGCTTAAATAATTATTAAGGTAGCTCACATTATAATAGATATATGCGCCTGCAATTAAAAACAAGGGAATGAGTACCGCTGCAAATAGCTTCGTTTTTTTATCGAACCGTTCAGGTATCAACTGCAAGCGTTCTTTAAATGATGAGCTTACACCACGGTAATAAAACAATGCAGCCACAATGATGAGTATCCCACCCCCTAAAAGCCAGTATAGGTTAAACCAGCTTATCGGCCCAACCATGTGGCCTATACCGTCCATATCCGAAATGCCTGTGTTTGGTGTGTAGGAGTACAGCAATAAATGGTAATTGAACATGCCGGTAAGTTCCAGAAAGAAAAAACCTATCCATAAAGTGACGCCTACCGCGTAAGCAGCAAATTTATTGTTGATGATTACATGTACCAGGTAACAAAATACAACGATCAGTAGTAGCTTTGGTAACAGGATAATGAAAATATAACTAAAATATATACCTAAATGCAGCGCCGTATACCCTTTGGTAAGCTGTACAATTACGCCGATAACTAAGGGGATAAACGATAGACCGGCGCCAATAACGAGTAAAGGGATCAGTTTTGAACCGTTTAATACCCAGTTTGGTGGTGGTAACGAATCGTTGATAAAGGCATAACGGGTAAGCCGGTCACGCTGCAGCGTTTCGCCGGTGTAAAACATGATAATAAAGAAGATGAAGAACGGGAAAGCATCATTAAAGATACTTAAGAGCATTACGGTTCGCGGCAGATCGGGTATGCCATAATTTCTTTCGCCCAGCCAAAATACAAAGCCCAGAAAGATACTGCCGCTACCTACAATGATCCAGAAGTAATTATCGCGGATGATGTTTAACAGCTCCAGCTTTACAAGGTTTGATAAAACCCGCCGTTCATATTTGCCCGTGAAACTCACCGCAGGTATTTTAATAGCCTTATTGGTTGCCTTTGCATTTATATCATCTATGGTTGCCTTATCGCGCTTGCCGCTAAAGAATTTTTCAAAATTAAAGCGGACGTAGGTAAACAGCAGGATGACAAGTCCAAGCCCCGGCCAAATGATCCTGTTAATGGCCATAGGACCGCTGATCAGGATCAGGTTATTGTTTTGTTCGGTGGCTGTAGCATTGTTCATTTGATACCGAATGCCGTTCATTCCAAATGGATCAGATATGCCGATAACCGTTGTATTGTTTGTATGGTTGAGGAAGAATAGGGCGATAAAATAAAACAGGAACAAAAGGATACCGCCAAAATAGATCACCTTCACATTACGGGTTATGGCTACCAGGCCGAAGAACAAAGATGAGGTAAAGAACAGGTTTGGTAACGCGATGGTGAAAAATGGATATAAGTAATATAACAGGTGGTTTGGCCCATATTGAGCGCGATCTGTTTTACCAATAAGTGGGCCTATCATGGTGCCGAGATATATGCCGAGTAAAATAGCCAGCGCTATAACGAGCATAAAAACAAACGAACCCAGGTATCTGCCCCAGAAATAGCCAGGCTTGGTAATAGGGTAGGTGAGGTAATAATCTTTGGTTTGATATTCAATATCGCGGTAAATTGCCGAACCCATAACCGACGAGCTGATAAGCATCATCATCATGGTGATACCCGCGCACCAAAACGTTATTAAAAAAGGCGAATTGATGTGCTCCTTTTCGGCTACCGGCAAAGCGCCTGTAGAAAATGCGAACACGGTAAAAAGCAATACTGCGGAAAAATACAGGTAAAAGGCTGGCCTGCGGACCCTATTCTGGATCTCGAACAGAAATATTTTCAAGAACATAAGTTGTTGTTTTTTTAGTGTTTACATGGTATTTACATCAACCCGTTTGGCGATGTTGCTGAAGTACACATCTTCGAGATTGGGGGTGGCGGGAACAAAGCCATCCTGTAGTCCGGTTTCCTGTAATATCCTGATATGGAGCTTGCCCGTTTTAAGTTGGGTAGATATCACATTATAAACATCACGGTAATATTTGATCTCCGAGCGATCGATCGCTTTGGAATAGATCTTTCCGTTCAATTCATTTACCGCAGTTTCAGGGTCGCCGGCGTAAAGTACTTCACCCTGGCAAATAATGGCAAAGTTGGCGCAAAGTGTGCTTACATCCTCCACAATATGGGTTGATAGGATAACGATGGTATTTTCGCCCAGTTGGCTCAATAAGTTGTAAAAGCGATTACGTTCGGCCGGGTCAAGCCCTGCTGTGGGTTCATCGACGATAATAAGTTTGGGATCGCCAATAAGTGCCTGCGCTATGCCAAAGCGCTGCTTCATCCCGCCGGAATATGTGCCGAGGTGTTTTTTACGATCTTTGAACAGGTTAACTTTTTCAAGCAAGCCCTGTACCAGGTCTTTTCGTTCGGCATGATTGCCCACACCCTTTAGCTGAGCTATATGATCTAGCATACGCTCGGCCGATATTTTTGGATAAACGCCAAACTCCTGTGGTAAATACCCCAGCAACTGCCGCACCTGCGTTTTGTTTTTCAATACATTGAGGTCGTCAAGAAACACACTTCCTGAATCAGCCTCCTGTAAAGTTGCTATGGTACGCATCAGTGATGATTTACCTGCTCCGTTAGGCCCAAGCAAACCAAACATGCCATTTGATAATGTGAGCGATACGTTTTTTAACGCGTGCACACCATTGGCATAGGTTTTTGAAAGAGAATCGATAATTAATTTCATGGCTGTTTAAGTTTTAAAATATTTTGCGATGCGCCATTTACAATAAGTTTGGCACTATCGGCTATATGGTAATTGAATTGCGTATCGCCAGCCTCCCTGATCCATAAACGACTCTTGTTCCTGATATCAAGCTGAGCCTTGCCGATATGATTACCCTTACCGAGGGTAAGATTTGATGCACTGCCATTAGTTATACCCGTTACGGCATCTAGGGTACCTATGCTATTATTTTGGAGTAGGATGTTACTGGCATGATCCTGCGTTATTTTTAAATGGTTGCTCGTAAACCCGCTTATAATAGTTGAACGCCATTTAAAATCCTCAGCAGCAAGTGTATCTATCACCTGGTTTTCGCCTGCTGTATAACGGGCATCCGCAATAAATGCATGGAGCTCAGGACATGAAACATGCATAATATACGAGGAGCGTACATTGTGATAGTTGGATTTGAAACGGGCTTCCACATTTAGGGTATCCCCATGCTGGTTTATTTTAGCATATTCAATAGCATCCGGATCGGCAAGTACCTTAAAAGGTCCTTTCACAACTATCATGTTTATAGCGGTAGATGATTTAAGGTTGATCACCTTAAAGCCACTTAAATTTAACTTGATAAAGTTGCCATATGGATTTCTGAAATCTCCCTTTTTATATTCGGCCCTGAGCTGAAAATCGTATAAGACAACAGATAGCAGGAGCAGGATTATGGCGGCTGTTAAAAATTTATTACTTGTTTTCATCCTGATTATGTTTAGGTGTTATGGCGGCCTGGTTGTTTTGAAATTGTGTGTATTGCTCGCTAATCTCTCTTATTGAAATATCAAGCAGGTACATGTTCTTAAATAGCTCCGGCAGGTTCTGGCGTACAAAACTCTCTTTACGATACGCTTTAACTTTAACAAAGCCATCGGTGGCAACAAACAAACCAAGTCCGCGTTTATTGTAAACTATTTCCAGGCCCTGCAAAAACTCGTATGAACGCATAACCGTGTTAGGGTTTACTTCCAGTTCAACAGCCATATCGCGCACCGATGGTATTTTCTGATCGGCGGGCCATTTGCCCATCAAGATCTGATCGCACACAAAAGCAGCTATCTGGAGGTATATCGCTTCGTTATCCTTAAATTCCATTTCGTGTTCCTTTAAACCTGTTTTTCCTTAAGCCTGAAATAAGTAGCTATCCAGAATAGCAATATCACTATCGATAAGGATGCAAAAATCCAAAGCGTTTGTTCGTAACCGACGCTAAGAGAGTAAAAGTTATGGCCCTCCGTAAAATTCAGGAAGCCGAACGGTGTAGCCGGGAATATATTACGCCCCATAATGGATCGCAAAAAGAACGTATTACAGATGATAAGAAAGGCATAGCTTACAAAAAAGCAAAAGGCAATTTTAATAAAATGCAGTTTTTCAAAAACGATTGCGCCATACATGCTAATAGCGTGCAGCAGCGAAAAAAGAATAATTAATATCGAAAATCTGTCCTGAAAAATGCTGAATACCTCGCTGTTATGCCCGGGCCAGTGTTTTATGCTGATGAGGCCAAGCAGAACAATATAAAATACAGCTGTATATACGATCATGAACAAGGGGTAGGAGTAAAACCAGCCTACCAGGTATTTTTCAAATGTAGACGCAGGCAGACTTAAAGCGGGTATGGCTTTTCTTTTATCGCCCATATCGGCAAAAATAGTACTGGTGAAAACACTGCCGGCAATGAGCATCAGTATAGCAAACAACGCGGTTTGAAAGCCGGCATCCATAGGTCCGGGAATCATGTAAAATATAAATGAGCCGCCTAATACCATTACACCGGCCAAAACACCAATTGACATTAAATAAGTTCGATAATGCTCGGCGCTGTGTTTAATGAGTAGTCGCAAAAAACGATTAAAGCTGAAAAAATTATTCATGATATGCAGACGGCTTTAGGGTATTTAATAATTTAGTATTACCGCTTGTAGCAGCATTAAAAAGCAGCTCAAGATCCATTTTGCTGAACTTACCGGCGGTGTTTTCTAATATGGCATATTTGCCTTTAAATGAGTCTTCTTCATACAATACAGGCAAACCATCAGTATCGTTAAACACACCAAAAACTAATTTTTCGGTAAGCTCATCAACTGATTGTTCAATCACTATCCGGTGATCGTCCAGTATCAATACGGTATCAATAAGGCTGTCCAGATCGCGTACCTGGTGGGTTGATATTACAATACATCTGTCATCATTCAATACAGATGCTATCAGTTTTCTGAATTGCACTTTCGACGGGATATCGAGGCCGTTGGTGGGTTCATCCATGATAAGTGCACCTGTATTGGTGGCCAGTCCGAAAGCTATAACTGTTTTCTTTTGTTGCCCGTATGACATTTTGCTCATCGGTAAAGCATCGTCAATATCCAAAGTTTTCAGATAACCATAAAAATCAATGGTGCTGAATTTGGGATAAAAGCCGGCTGTACGCTTAAGGAATTGCGCAGGTGTTAGCACAGGTACATGAACCTCTTCAGCAATAAAATAAAGCTCCTGTAAAACAGACACAGATCTTTTTGCACTTTCCACACCATTGATCATGCATTTGCCCGACGCGGGAAATGCCAATCCTGCAATGTTTTTTAGTAAGGTTGATTTACCTGCCCCGTTTTTTCCGAGCAGTCCATAAATATGACCGGCACTAAGGTTAAGGCTAAGGTCCTTAAACAAAGGGCGTTTGCGGTCATAACTGAAATTCAAATTGTTTATTTGAATCATTGTTTTAGTGTATTAGTTAAGTAGTACAGTCAAATGTAAGAAAAGAATTTATAAATCAAATCTTATGATGAAATTATTTTACAATTTACGTTTGCGGATATTTCCGTTAATGGATTCCGATGGATTTCTTAACCGGAAGTAACTGAGGTCTATCTGTATCTATAGCTGGGTAAGTGACAGATAGTAAGACTATTGGTTGATAAGCAATTGATACAAATTGCTTAAATTTCATTGATAAGAATTTACAATTTGATAATGTATAGAAAAAAAATACTTATTATTGTTTATTTAACACCAATTGTGTTTAGGTAGTCCAATGAGTTCTTACGAGTTTTTTTCTGATACAGAATTGATCCACTTGCTAAAGAAGGGGGATGTGACTGCCTTTTCTGAGATACATAAGCGATATTACGGTATATTATACAGACACGCTTACAACCGATTGCCAGACCGCGAAGAGGTTAAAGATATTTTACAGGAGCTTTTTTCGTCTGTTTGGAACAGTAAGAATGATTTGAGCTTAAATACCAATTTACCGGCATACCTTTATACCGCCGTAAGAAACAGAGTATTAAATGTTCATAAGCATCATAAAATTAAATCGGATTACATCACTTCGCTTCAAAAATTTATTGACCATGAGCATGTACCAGAACCCGACGAGAGTATCCGGTTAAAACAATTGATTGAACTCATAGAAGCGGAGGTAGCTAAATTACCTTCTCAAATGCGACTCATTTTTGAAATGAGCAGAAACGCACATTTATCCCATCAGGAAATAGCGGATGAGCTACATATTAGTGCACTCACTGTAAAAAAACAGGTTAATAATTCTCTCAAAATTTTGAGGGTTAAGTTAGGTGCCAATTTTTTCACAATTTTTTTTTAGTTTCATCTACTCCCTCAACGCATATCAGTTGTCTATAACATAATCAGGGCTGCTACCCTTTATTTGATTATGCATAAAAAAGACGCTGAAGACTTATTACGCCGATATAATACCGGAAACGTTTCTGAAGAAGAAAAGGCCTGGGTAGAAACCTGGTACCTGAACATGGAACCCCATACAACAGCCGATGACTTGCCCGATGATGTTTTGGAACATGATCAGCGGGAAAGCCTGGATGCTTTGGTGCATCAGATAGGCCATCCTCGTTCTGTACGGTTATGGGTACGGCTTACAGCTGCGGCTGCTCTTATTGTAGTAGTTTTAGCCGGTATATATGCATTAAAAAACTATCAAAAACCTCAACAATCTATAGCTGTTAACCGCCCTGCGGTTCATGATTTTGCCCCGGGTGGCAATAAAGCGATCCTGACCTTATCAAACGGGAGTAGGGTTGAGCTTACGGATGCCAAAAAAGGTAAACTGGCTGATGAAAGCGGCACCTCTATAGATAAAACGGCCGATGGACAGATCAGTTACGTAGCGCCCTCAGCTACAGATCATCAGAAGAACCAGAACCTGTTTAATACAGCTACCACACCTCGGGGAGGGCAGTACCAGTTGGTGCTGTCTGATGGAACAAAGGTCTGGCTTAATGCGGCGTCGTCTGTTAAATACCCGGTTGAATTTGCCGATAAGGAACGCAAGGTTGAACTAACTGGTGAGGCTTATTTTGAGGTGGTTCATGATCAGAACCGGCCATTTAAAGTAGTTTCCAATGGGCAGGTTGTTGAAGTGTTGGGTACACATTTCAATATCAACTCTTATGATAATGAACAGGTTGTAAAAACAACCTTGCTCCAGGGTAGTGTGCGTATAGTGACCGGTATTAATAGTAAAATGATTAAACCAGGAGAGCAGGCCCAACTAAAAAGCGGTAAAATAACCATTGAGAATGTTGATACAGATGAAGCTGTGGCCTGGAAAAATGGTTTTTTTAATTTTAAAGATGCCGATATCGATAATGTGATGCGGCAGCTTACCAGATGGTACGATATGGAGGTAAAATACGAAGGCGAAATTCCACAAAGACAGTTTACCGGAGAAATTTCAAGAAACGTTACCGCCAGGCAGATCCTGGACATTTTGAGCTTTAAGAAAATACACTATCGGATTGATGGGAAAACCATAGTGATAACACCATAATACCAACACACTAAATAATCACCTAATTAATTAAAAATGGAAAGAAAAATACTACCTCAGTCTTAACAGACTCACCTCAAATCAAGGGTGTTCAAAAAAACGTACCCCGACTGCAATCGGGGTACGAAAGACATTTGAGCTAACCCATCCCCGTTAGGGATAAAAAACTTTGCGAAGCTTAATCAGTATTAACCCAAACTCATCAAAAGTATGAATTTAAATGCTTTTTCTATAGCCGCTTACAGACAGCGGCTGCTAAAAAAAACTCTCCTGGTTATGAAATTGACCACCGTAATTATGTTCTTAGGACTTTTGCAATGCAGCGCCAGTGCATTTAGTCAAAAGATAAGTCTTAATGAGATCAATACCCCCTTAAAAAAGGTATTGAAAAGCATTAATCAACAAACGGGTTATGTTTTCTTTTACGACTCTAAAGACGTTCGTAATAAAAATGTATCCATTACTGTGAAAGATGCTTCATTAGAGGATGTGTTAAACACCTGCCTGAAAAACTTGCAGTTAACTTATAAACTGGTTAACAATACCATTCTTTTGCAGGAAAAAGACGCGGTACAGGCAACTGCTCAGGCAGCAGCTGTTGCCCCAGTCCCGGTAAGCGGTCAGGTTTTTGACGAAAAGAACAATCCTTTACCTGGCGTAACTATAAAGATAAAAGGGGGAAACGGCGCAGTTATTACAGACGTTGACGGTAAATTTAAACTCGATGTGCCTGATAACAAAGCGATCCTTGTGTTTTCTTATATCGGGTTTACCACTGTAGAGCTGCCGGTAAGTTCCGGACAGATGGTAGTACATGTGCAGACCGACCTTGGCAAACTTAGCGAAGTGGTCGTGGTTGGTTATGGTACTCAAAAGAAAGTGAACCTAACCGGCTCTATCGCTACGGTTAATAGTGATAAATTAGAGAATCGCCCAATAGTAAATCTGGGCGACGGATTACAGGGCCTTATCCCCAACCTAAACGTAAGTTTGGGTGGCGGTCAACCCGGTACAGCGGCTACCTTTAATGTACGCGGCGGTACTACACTTGATTTATCATCACAGCCCGTAAGTACAACCCCTTTAGTGTTGGTTGATGGTGTGGCCCGTGATCCTAACCTGATTGATCCGAATGATGTGGCCAGCGTAACCGTATTAAAAGATGCCGCGTCCGCGGCCATTTATGGTGGTAGGGCGGCTAATGGTGTTATTTTAATTACCACCAAAACAGGCAAAGCAGGGCCAACCCGGGTTAGTTACTCAGGCTCATACACTATTTCAAGACCTACACGATTGGTGCAGCAGGTAAACTCCATGGATTATATCAAGATGTTTAACGAGGCCAACAGGACAGGGTTAAAAAGTGGAGGATATTCAACCACCCCTTTTTCTGAACAAGACTCTACTATGGCTGCGGCTTATTTTAATGATCCGGCTAATAACCCCACCGGTTATCCGGATCCGGCAAATCCTAAAAGATATCGCTATGTAGGCAATACCGACTGGACAAAGGTATTATATCCGGGTTGGGCCCCGCAGCAGCAGCATAACGTTTCTGTTTCTGGTGGCGAAGGCAAAACTACTTTCTTAACGAGTTTAGGTTATTTCCGTCAGGATGGTTTGGAAAAATCAGCCAACCAGGTTTACGAGCGTTATACACCCACCTTAAAGGTGAACTCAGATGTGGCCAAGTGGTTAACGCTGGGTTTAAACATGAGCATGACGCATACCGATAACAACCAGCCAGCTGCAACACGCATCAATCAGGGAGGTGCATGGTTATATTCTAATATACCGCCGGTAATGCCGGTTTACAATCCCGATGGCAATTTTGCCGGTCAGGGTAATTATACCAACCCACTGGCCGTTAACGCGCTTTCAGGAAGAGATATTGATTCGCAAAATGATTTCTGGACAACGGGTCGTGTGGTGATCAGACCGATAGATCATGTATCTGTAAATGTTGATTACACCTGGAACGCGCTGAATGATAACCGCAAGGCTAACCTGATACCATTTAATGAGTACGGTGTGAATGGCGCATTCCTGGATATATACCCATGGACAAACCCATCGCAGGTAATTGAAAATAAAACAAACAACAACTACAATGCTTTAAATGCCTTTGCCACATATGAGAATACTTTTGGCAAACATTACTTTAAAGCACTGGTAGGTTATAACCAGGAATATCAGCACTATATGCTGGGCAGTACACTGGTTAAAAACCTGATAGACCCTAATTTGCCGGCATCAGGCATTAATAATGACGCCCAACCACAGGTGGGCAGTGTTGAAACCGAATACGCCCTGGTAGGTACCTTTTCAAGGTTGAACTATATTTATGACAATAAATACCTGGTAGAGATCAACGCCCGCTATGACGGTACTTCGCGCTTTCAGCCCAACAGCCGTTATTCTTTCTCACCATCAGCATCAGTAGGCTGGAACGTAGCAGAAGAATCATTTATGGAAGGCATCAAGGGTACGCTTAACCAGTTAAAAATAAGAGCCTCTTATGGTCAGCTGCCTAACCAGTTGGTGCCTGGAACAGGTTCAACTGGTCAAATGTTAAACATGCTGGCCAGTTCTGTAGCTTCATCGGCCTATCAATACCCTTACATTGCGGTGCAGCAAACAGGCTTGGTAAATTACCTATTAAATGGTCAGCAGGGTATCATGGTAGCTTCGCCAGGCCTGGTAAGCTCATCATTTACCTGGGAAAAAGTTCAAACCAAAAATATAGGCTTGGATTATGCCTTGTTCAACAGCAAACTAAACGGCTCGTTTGATTATTTTATTACCAATATTAAGGATATTCTGGTACCGGGTCAGCAACTGCCGTCAACATTAGGTGCACCTGTACCGCCAAGCAACTCGGCTAATGTGGCTTCTCATGGCTGGGAGTTCAGCTTAAACTGGAATGACCGCATCAATGAATTAAAATACAGCATTACCCTGGGGTTGTCAAATACATCCAATACCCGTGTAACTAAGTATAGCGGTAACCCAACCAACAGCATCAATGACTTTATACAAGGTCAAGACCTGGGTAATATTTATGGATATGTTAACGAGGGTTTTTATAAAACCGACGCCGAAGCCGCTGCGGTTGATAACTCAGCTCTGGCTGGTTATAAATGGCTTGCCGGTGATATCAAATATAAAGACCTGAACGGCGACGGTAAGATCAATTATGGTGATAACACTCTTGGTAACATGGGCGATAAAAAGCTGATCGGTAATACAACACCTCATTACAAATTCGGTTTCAACTTAAACCTGTCATACAAAAACTTTGATTTTGCCACCTTTATACAAGGAGTATTAAAACAAGATTTTTACCCTAATGAATATGTGTTTTACGCGTTCAGGGACGATGAGTACAGCATTCCATCGCAAATGACTACTAACTACTGGACACCAACCAACACCAACGCTTATTATCCGCGTATCCGGTTTGCAGGTGGTGGTAATGAACAGGCTCAGGATAAGTATATATTGAATGCAGGTTATGCGAGGGTTAAACAGCTAACATTAGGATATAGTCTGCCTTCATCGGTAGTAAAAAACATCAAACTGCAAAAATTAAGAGTGTATGTAACGGGTGCCAATTTATTCACCATTACATCTCTTAACAAAAGCTATGATCCAGAGACGGCTGCAAATTTTGGCACCTATCCGCTTAACAAATCATTGTCATTTGGAGTGCAAGCCACGTTTTAATCAAAAGCATATCAATTAAATGGGTATTTAACCGATGTTAAAAATTACAACAATGAAAAATAAATATATCCTATATATAGCCTGTGCAACATTAACTATCGTTGCATCATGCAAAAGGGAAAGCTTCCTGAACAGGACACCTTTAAGCGATATCGTCCCGGCTAATTTCTTTAAAAATGAAACCGACCTGCAACTGTATTGCAATCAGTATTATTCGGCATTAACTTTGCAAAACTTTTTGAAGGCTGATGACAATTCTGATGATAAGGCTAATGCCACTATCAATCAGTTTTTAGCGGGTAGTTATACTGTTCCCAGTGCGGCTACTCATAATTATTCGAATGGTACTACTTTAGATTTTAATTCAAATACGCCAGGTACAGTAATCAATAGCAGTACTGTAAATGTCAATCAATCAGGTACCGACTGGGATTTTGCGCTTATCAGGGCTTGTAACTTTTTCCTGGCCAATTATCAAAAAGCTAATATTCCCGATGCTACCAAAAATATCTATGTGGGTGAAACCTTGTTTTTCAGGGCCAATGATTTCTGGAAAAAAGTGAAAGCTTTTGGTGATGTGTCCTATGTGAACCACTATATTGTGGATTCTTCAAAATCGGTACTGTATGGCCCAAGAATGCCGCATAAGCAGGTGATGGACTCTGTACTGAAGGATATTAACTTCGCGGTGAACAACCTGCCGGTAAGCCCTGCCGATGGTCGGTTGGGTAAATATGCGGCCCTGGCCCTCAAAGCTCGCGTTTGCTTATGGGAAGGCACCTACAGGAAATATTTTGGTGTGGGAGATGAAACTACTTACCTGCAGGCGGCCAGCGACGCTGCAGAGCAGATCATGAACTCTGGCTTGTACAAACTATATACTACAGGTAATCCACAGTCTGATTACTATAACCTGTTTATTCAGGATGAACTAAAAGGTAATTCCGAAGCTATATTACCGATGCGATATTTGTCGAGCGTTTTAATGAATGGCATTGACAGATCATTGGGTGAAGCTGGGGATGGTTATAGTAAGGATTTTGTGAACTCTATTTTATGTTCCGATGGTTTGCCTACTTCTTTAAGCCCGTTGTATAAAGGTGATGACACCCCCGATGATGAAGCTACCAATCGGGATCCTCGTTACAAACAGCAGATAGCTACACGTGGCTTTGATTTTTTAGCTGGTGACCTAATTACCCTGCCACGCATCGGTACAACGGTTACTTCAACGGGCTATCAGCCCATTAAAGGCCGCTCAAACAGTCTGGCAGCCTGGAACGCTAACGCATCTACCTATGACTTCTTTATTTTTCGTTATGCCGAAGTGCTGTTGATAGAGGCTGAGGCTAAAGCTGAATTGGGGCAGGCTACACAAACCGTTATTGATAACACTATCAATAAATTGCGGGATAGGGTAGGTATGCCGCACATGATTATAGCCAGCCTGGTTAAAGACCCTAAATCAAATTTTCCGGGGCTGCCTGTGTTGATAGACGAGATCCGCAGGGAACGTCGTATTGAATTAGGTTCGGAAGGCTTTCGTTTTGATGATATCAAAAGGTGGCACGCTGGTACGCTGATCAACAACCCTAATACCATTTTGGGCATGAAATTAACTGCGGCTTTGCGGGCACAATATCCGGCTCAGCAGGTAAGTAATATTGTGGTAGATGCCAATAATTACATCAGGCTTTATCCAAGTATAACCAATCGTACCTGGAACGATAAAATGTATTTACTGCCAATTCCAACACAGGAAATCTCATTGAATCCTAATATAAAACAAAACCCGGGATGGTAGCTGGTTAATTGATGGGTTTCTACCCGCGAGAATAATTACAGTCCTGTTTGATAAGCTAGAAGAGGTATCAAACAGGACTGTGTTATTGATGAGGATCTGAAAGGAAAATAAATCTTTTTCTGAACATTGGCTAGCATCAGTACAGACCAAAAAACGATTGACAAGTTTCGGGACCTGCGTAACTTGTTGTTCATCCAGGCGAAATTGCTCTGGATTTTTGCTACGTCACAACTGAATGAAAATCCTTCTTAAACTCTTCTCCATATAGCGCTAAGTATTCCTTATTAAAAGTTTGGAAGGTAGATTTAGCCAATGAATGTTTACCCAGAAATGATAAGGCCTTGCACTTCATGGTCATCGCTTCTTCATTCACCAGGTCAAAGTTAAATATGCAGTTAGCCAGTTTGATTAGCACTTCTGGGTCCTCTTCCAGGTTGATCTGGCTGGCATATTGCAGCAGGATATCGATGATTTCGTTAGATATGTCAGATTTGATCTGGTCAAGCCATGGATAGTCAGCGCTGGGCAAAAAGCTGCCGCGTCGTGTAATTTCTGTCAGGGCTGCTATTTTTTCCTGATCTATCGGTTTATGATTAACCATTAACTGCAAGTAGTTATGATAATCTACATAAACTTCTTTAAAATCAATTTCTATTTTCCAATTGCCGGTTTCTTTTGACAGATGTACATGCTCCATTTGGTTCAGCAGGCTACGGAGCTTGGATAAATTAGCTGAGCGATTATTTTTAGCACTTGTTTCTGACTTATCAAACCAAAGAAGCTCGATCAGTTTCTCAGGGCTTATACCCCGTCCGGATCTTAAGCTATAAATCAAAATAATCAAAAAAAGCTCTTTGATCAGAGAAGTGAACTGCCCCGTAATGTCATCACCTTTAAGCGTATAAAGTTTTAGGTCGCCAAACAGTAAAATGGTTCTTTGCCGGGGTGGGGTAGTATTTGCTGTTGCTATAACTTCTTGTCCCTGTTCCGTGGGTAATAGAGGTTCTTTTGAATAAATGTTTCCGGTTGTTTTCGAAACATCTGTTTGTATTACAGATCTGCGTCGTTTGTAATAAACAAAGCCTGCTGCTGCGATAAGGGCCAATAATAATGCTATTATATAATATTTGACACCTGATTTATTTGCTGGCAGAGCCATGGCTGGCGGTTGAGCATCCGGAGGGCTTGATAGCGTAAAAACATTTACGGTTGATATATTATCGGCCGATCGGGACAATGTCACGGCAACAAATTGTTGAGTTACATTGCTATAATATAAATTGGCAAAAGCATGCGTATCAAAAAAACTGAACGGTATCTTACTGCCGATAGTATGGTAGGAAGGATGGTTTAATGAACCGATCATCAGTTGCAGATAAGCGTTATATTTATGATTTGAAAATGCCAATGCAGTAAAGGTTTGCGCTTTTTCGTCAATGATCATGGAGTTGGCCAGGGCAAAGTCTTCGTCGGGAATTTTCAGGTTATATAACCTTTTAAACGTTTTGTTTTTTACATCATATTTAACCAGGTCATAAATATTCCTGGGATTCAACATTTGCTGACCGCTTAAACTGCCATATCCACCTAAAAAATAAGCATAGCGGCCACTGTCGGTAACACCACAGGCGGCCAGGTAGCGTGGGCAAAAGCTATCTCCCCGGGTATTTACCTCAGTCCATTTCCCAGTGGGGATATTGTAACGGTGTACATTGTTTTTATAGGTAAGCTGTCCATAACCAGCAACCACATATAAGGAGGTATCCGCTGCGCAGAAAAAATTATTGGAGTGCCAGTAATCAATGATGGGAAAATAGGGTTCGTCCCTGCTCCAAGTGTGGTTATTGAAATTATAAGTTGCCACAGTGGCGTTTTTGTGATCGATATAGTAATTATATAACCTATGGTCATACACGTTATATATCGACTCATTACTGGGCTTGAGGTTAAAACGACCATTGCTGTAAGCTGTTGCAGTTTGTTTGCCATTTTTAACCGATATGCTCCACAATGAATCGCTGCCTATTACATATACTTCGGCGGTTAACGGGTTAAACGCCATGCTGGCCATACCCTGTGCTCTCACCGTTTTTATCTGCGCCCAGTTTTGGTGTAGTGCCCTCACCCAAAGCGGATGATTTATAACACCCTGTTGTTTGCTCAATATATCATGTGCTACATAGCCTTTAGCCTCATTTAAGGGCCAGTAAAAGCGAGGTTGGTTGCCAACATCAATTTTAATATCTCTGAGCTTGAATGGGGGAGTATCGTTGGTTTTAAAATTAGGATAGTTATTAATACCGAAGCATAGTTTATAAACGGCATTTTTACTGAGTCGGGTGTTAGGCTCGATGTATTTGTGTCCATTAACATAAAGCAGCAGCTGATTTTGGTCAACGTCAAATTCCAGCATTACTTTATTCCATTTACTAAGCAGTTGTTTTTGTGATATATCAAATCCAATTTTGGTAAAACGGCCGTCTACTACTAATTTAAAGTGATCATGGTCTACGTCCGGGCCATCGATTACCATATCCCTTTTGTTGTAAATGAGATCAATGTTACGGTTGCCATTTTCAATAATACGAAAGATATAGCCGAAATAATCTATCTGATCAGGCAAAAAAGAAATCTCAAATGACATCCGGAAATTTTGCGCCGGGGAAAATCCCTGCCCCGGGAAAAGATCAAGACTGGTACGTTGATCAGCTACTACCTCATGGCTATAAAAGCCTAAACCATAGGATTGTTGCCCCCAACTTTTTAAATCGCAAAGTATAATTATTAAGAAACAAAGAGGGATAAACTTATAGCAATAAGTGGACAGTTTCATTAATAACTATATTAACAATTTTAATTGGTTTATTAAATTTTCAAATAAAATGACCGGGTCCCTGATTTGGATATTACAGGATTTATAACTATTCAAAATTAAAAGTATAAACTCACAATCACAACGCAAGTAACATATTTACCATAATGACATTACAAGTGGTACACTAACCAGATCTCATTAATGGTAAATTATTGCGTCATATTTATGCTTGTTATGGTTCTAAATCTTTGTTAGTACTCGTAACTTATTGGTTTTCTTTAATTTATGTTTATTTAATATTGTTGAGTTTTTTCTGCTGGTTAAGGAATGTTTAAGGTTTCATTAAGGATTGCGGCTTATTTAGCGATACCAATTAGTCCAATTTTAAACCAATTAAATCTTAAGCATGAAGAAACTTTTATGTATTCTGTGTTTAACATGGATGGCGTTAAGCAGTTTTGCGCAAAGCCATGTTATCAAAGGAAAGGTGATTGATGAAACTGGGGCTCCGTTGCCCGGTGTTACAGTCACCCTCAAGCAAACCCAGCGCCGGACGGTATCCGATAAAGACGGCATTTATTCCCTCGACCTGGGAAGCCTTAGCAGTAATGTGCTGGTGTTTTCATTTGTGGGTTACCAGACTCAGGAAGTGAATGTTACTGGTAAAACTGTAATTGACATTAAGTTGTTGCCTGATTCAAAAGATCTCAGCGAGGTGGTGATCAGCGCGCTTAACATTCCACGTGCAAAAAAATCATTGGGCGTGGCACAGCAAAGTGTAAATGTTAACGAGATGACGGAAGCCCGCGCGGGCAACATTACCGATCTGCTTGATGGTAAGGTTTCCGGTTTACAGATATCAACCAGCGGCCAGCCGACAGGCTCAACCAGGGTACAGATTCGCGGTGCTAATTCTATTACCGGTAATAACCAGCCGTTGTGGGTGGTTGACGGCGTGCCCATTGACAATAACGACTCCAACGGCCAGGTAGGTAACCTCGACTATGGTAATAATGCCGCCGACCTAAACCCCGATGACATTGAAGGTATCGAGGTGCTGAAGGGCCCCAATGCTGCGGCCCTGTACGGCTCAAAAGCGGCCAACGGCGCTATTTTGATCACCACAAAAAAAGGTAAAAAAAATGCGGGTATGGGTATTTCGGTAAATAGCAACTACATGGCATCAAGGGTATTGCAGTTTCCGGAATTTCAAAATGTTTATGGAGAAGGCGGGAATGGCAGGCTGTCTGGCACCCTGGTGGGGCCTTTAGGCTCTGGTGTGATACAGGCTGGTACCGGTGGCGGTCGTAACTGGGGTGTACCTATGCTGGGGCAACCATATTTAACCTTTGATGGTAAACAAACTACTTACTCGCCTAATCCCGAAACGGTTACCGGGTTGTATAAGGTAGGAGGGGCATCGTCACAAAACGTGGCTTTCAGCAATGCAACTGATAATTCGGCTATCCGTTTTTCCTATACCCGGTATGATGCCAATGATGTGGTGCAAAAACAAAATCAGGTGGCTAAAAACAATTTTCAATTAAATACCAGCAAGGATTTTACATCCTTTATTAAGATTGAAACGCGTTTACAATATATACAGGAAAGGGTGACCAACCGCACTTACCGCAATGAAGATCCCGCAAACCCGCTTAACTATTTGATCAATGCGGTAACCAGTATACCGTTGAGCAGCTTGATCCCATGGAAAGATGCCAATGGAAATGCCTTTAACGGGGGCGGTAACGGCAGTATCGAAAATCCTTATTGGGATATTAACGAAAATGGAAACCAGGATGTTCACAATACCATCATTGGCGGGGTAACTGCTACTGTTAAGATTTTTAAAGATCTGCAGTTTCGCGCACAGGAATCGGGTAATTTATTGTGGGGCAACCGGTACACTTTTATCCAGAAAGGCTCCCTGTCCAACATCAACGGGTCCTACAATGAATTTCAGCAAAATAATAAGGTATGGAATACTGAAGGCCTGCTGATGTATAATAAACGCATCTCTGATTTCTCTATTGTGGCCAATGTGGGCGGTAACCTGCGTAAAACAGATTATTACAATACCAGTGCGGGCACATCATCGCTGGCGGTTCATGATGTTCGCAGCCTGGCTAATACTACCAGTATCATTACGGCCAATGAGTCCTTTTTAAAATCGCAGGTAAATTCGGTATACGGTACCGCCAATTTTGGGTATAAGGATTTCCTTTATCTTGACCTGACGGGCAGAAATGATTGGTCGTCGACCCTGCCTCCCGAAAATGCATCCTTCTTTTATCCATCTGCAAGTGCCAGCTTTGTATTTACAGAGCTTTGGAAAACCATATCGCCCAACTTTCTGAATTTTGGTAAGATCAGGGCTTCCATAGCCCGTGTGGGTAACGACACAAGTCCTTATAACCTGTACAACGCTTTTATAAACTCAGGCAACTTTAACGGAATTAACTATATGACGTTCGAGTCGCAGTTAAAAAACAAAAACCTGAAGCCAGAGCTCACCACCTCAACCGAACTGGGCCTGGAGCTACATTTTATGAATAACCGACTCAGCATTGATGCCGATGTTTACAAATCAAAAACCGTAAACCAGTTGCTTACCGGTAATACGCCGCCAGAGTTTGGCTTTACAACTCAAATATTAAATGCCGGTGAAATTCAGAACAAAGGTTTGGAAGTTACGGTCATCGGCACCCCCATTCGTACCAAAAACTTTAGTTGGGATGCTACCTACAACTTCTCGCTCAATCGCAATCTGGTTAAATCGTTAACTCCGGGTATACCATCCGTATTTTTGGGTGGCGCTGTTACCGCCGGTGTTTACGCCGAAGTGGGTAAGCCCATAGGTGTTATCCGGGCGCAGGATCAGGCTTACTCGTCTGATGGTCATGCTATTATTAACCCAACTAGCGGGATACCTTATTTTACTACCGTAAACCCTATTGTGGGTTATGCAAGTCCGCGTGCGTTGATGTCATTTGGGTCGAACTTTCGGTATAAGAATTTTTCGTTCAACTTCCTGGTATCAAGCCGTATCGGTGGTTCGCTATTTTCCGGAACGGGATATCGCTACTTTATATCGGGTGTGGCCTCGCAAACACTGGGTGGCAGGGATGCCTGGTTGTTTAGCGATGGTGTGCTGGGTGAAAACGCTAATGAGCAGACCGGCATAACGAGCATATATAACCTGCCATACCCGGGATCTGACCGCGTAAAAGGTTCTATTTATCCGGGTTACTATCCCGTATTGGGCAGCAATGGACAGCCTATTGTGGATGCTAACGGTAATTATGTGGCCAATCTATCGGCGCCAAATACCAAATACATTTCGCCGCAAACATACTGGCAGCAGACTAACCACATATCGCATCTATACACCTATGATGCCTCTTATGTGAAATTGTCCCAGGTAATTATAGGTTACTCATTACCATCAAGATTCCTGAGAGGCACACCATTCAGGTTGGCTTCGCTATCATTGGTGGGGCGCAACCTGTGGACGATCTTCCAGAAAACGCCGCGGGGTATCGATCCCGAGTCTGCGGCCTATTCGGGCAATGCCCAGGGGCTTGAAGTGGGCGGATCGCTTCCTTATGCAACCTATGGTGTCGACTTAAAATTCTCGCTATAAAATCATGAAAAAGATCATTATATATTTAGCGGTACTGCTTATTGCCTTTACCGTATCCTGTACCAAGGATTTTACCAAGATCAATACCAATCCGGCCAGCTTTACATCGGCAGCGCCCGAAGCTGTATTGACCGGTGCCTTTGTAAATACTATCAATAAGTTGGAGTCCAATAACGTGGTTTACCTGTGGGAATACTCGCATTTAATCGATCCCGTTGGTCGCTATATAGGCGGTGACGATGGTGGTGGTGCTACATGGACCTTGTTTTACGCCAACGTATTGGGATCTACTCGTCAACTTAGAAAACTATACCAGGGAAATCCGGCCTATACCAACCGTATGGCCATTACCGATATATGGGAATGTTATGTATATACTTACCTGGTAGGTTGCTACGGTCCGGTGCCCTATGACAATGCCGGCAAAACAGATAACACCGATGTGGAGTATAACGATGAGAACAGCATTTATACCTCGTTGCTTGCCCGTCTTAAGGCCGATGCCGCAGCCATCAGTACCTCAGGGGATAAGTTTAGCCCCGATGTGATATACAATGGTGATATGGCCAAATGGATAAAATTTGCCAACACCCTGCGGCTGCGGATAGCCTTAACCGTACAAAATAATCTGCCTGATTTGGCTGGCACCAATATCCGAGAGCTGATGGGTAATGAAAGTACCTTGATCGGTTCAGATGCAGATGATCCTAAACTCACTTATGGTACAGCCACGGGTAGCCAATCGCCTTATAATGTGATGTTGGTGCAGGGTACATCGTATCAGGGGACGGCCACGCCGGTCATGAGTGATTATGTGTTCACTTATTTTCGTTCTTATCATGATCCGCGTCTGGATACCTACTTTAACAAGGCAGCTACGCCCTTTAATATCCAGGATACGCTGACAAGTAAAAATGATAACCTGCATTATATCGTTATTTATCCCATACCGCACCTGGGACAACCCAAATCACCTGCGCTTTTAAGTCAATGGGGTCTTCAAAATCCACCTTTCGCTGGAGCTACGGTGCCGGTTAATTTTAGTACGCTGCCAGCAGCGTTAACAGCTGCCACCCGTCCGTTTTATATGATGACCTACGCCGAAGTTTGTTTTATGAAGGCCGAAGCAGCCCAGCGTGGTTACGGAGGTTCGCAAACAGCCGAGCAATATTATTATGCAGGTATCAACGCCAATTTTGCCTTTTGGGGATTAACACCGACCCAGGCTCTTGCCTACCAGGCACAAGATGGCATTAAATGGGGCACCGCAGGTAAAGGCTTTAATTATGACCTGGGCTTTATCAATACCAGCATCCCGGCTGATAACCTGACCAAAATATGGATCCAGGAGTGGATAAACTTTTTTGATGACGAAGCTTTTGAGGCCTGGGTGCTACAACGCCGCACACGCAATCTGGTGCTGCCGCCACATACAAACCCGGGTAGCGTTAATGTGATCACTACCTACTCCAATCTTAACGACCGCTGGCCATATCCTATAAAAAATGAAGTGCAGAACAACCCAATAGGTTATGCTAATGGCGTAAAACTACTGGGCGGTATCGGCGATTATGTATTTACCCCTTTAAAGATAGAACCACAGTATACACCAACTGACTGGACAAAGGCTCATGCTTTTGTTGACATAAGCTTTGTGCAAAAGTGGTATGGTAACAACATTGAAGACCTTACCGCGGCGGGTATAAAATACACCGTACTATCTACTTACTAATTAATAACAGCCACATGAAAAAGAAACACATATATCGCTACAGCCTGTTGGTATTATTAATGTCGGCAGGGCTTTTATCCTGTAAAAAAAGTGAGCCCAGCGTAAAAGATAATTTCCTGAATTATCAGATCCCTGATGTTCCTGTAACCTCCAACTATACGGTAGGGGTATTTTATTACACTTTTATTACGCTTAATGCCAACGTTACACAGATACCAACGATTGGCAAATATGGCTATACCAATGGCTTGCCACCCGATGGGGTAATGCAACAGCACATTGCAGATGCGGGTATAGCTAAAATTGATTATTTTATATTTTCCATACGCTCACCCACGTTGGACAATAAAAATTACCTGGTCGATTCAACTACGGTGAATTCGTTTTTGAATGCGCCAAACAGCGCCGGCGTAAAATTTGCGCTTTCCTATAACCTCAATACAGGTTTGCTGGGTATTACCAATTCGGGCGGTACTACAGGTAGTGGTGTAACTATTGAAACCGACCCGGTAAAACTGGCAGCATTTTATAACGATTTTAAAAGGCTGGCTTTTTTCCTGGGTAAAGCCAATTATCAGAAGGTTAACGGTAAATATCTACTGATCATTAACAACGCCCAGGATCTGAATTCAAAAGATAATGTGGCCTTGTACAAACAGCTGCGTGCTAATTTATTGGCCCTGGGTTTTGATCTGTATATCGTGGGGATGCAAAACCGGTGGTCGCCGCCAGAGCGTTATTATTATCGCTTTCAAAACTGTACCGATGCCATGTATGAAGCCAATATGGGTGATGTAGCCGGAGATAACGACCGTTACTGGAACTTTCCGCAATATACTGACCAGAATTGGGCCTATTGGAAAAAGACTATAGAAGCCTGGAACATGGAGTTTGTCCCCTGTGTAATGGCTGGTTATAATTACCAGATCAATAACCCAACAACCAATCAGCTCAGCGTTAAACGTACTGCTGATGGCAGCTGGTATAAAACGTTTACCAATGTGGCCAAACGGAATGCCTCCAAAAGCAGGCTCATCTTTGTCGACTCTTTCAATAATTTCTCGGTCGATTCACAAATTGAGCCAACACAGGCTTATGGCAATACTTACCTGGACATTACCCGGCAAGCCTTTAAATTGAATTAAATAAAACAGGAGCAGATGGGCTATTGTCCTGTCTGCTCTTTGTTCACAGCATCCGGAGTGATGCAATAACATTGATATTTCTACCTAATGAACGTACTTACAAAAGTTTTAAGCATACTGATACTGTCAGGTTTTACCGGCAGCAGTTTATACGCACAGGATAATACCCTAATTGAAAATTTTGAAAACCCCAGCCAACACTATCAAAAAACAGGTCGTGGCGAGTGCAACATCACCGGCGGGGTATTAACTACTAAAGATGCATACCTGAGTTTTGGCGATGCGGGTTGGAAGGACTACGAGATCAGTTTCAAGGCAAGGGTGCCAGATACAGCTAAACAGGTGCAGATATGCGCCGGTTTCAGGGCTGGTAACCATGATGACCGTTATATTTTAATGCTTAAAGGAGGCATCCAACAGGATATTTACCTGGCCCGGCTGGGCTATATGGGCAGTGATGACTTCCTGGCCCTGCGCCGTTTAGATTTTCACCCCGAACCGGGTAAATGGTATAATTTCAGGGTGCAGGCAAGCGGCAAACGGATCAGGGTGTTCTTAAATAATGAAAGTTTGCCGCGTATTGATATTACCGACTCCCTAAGCTATTTATCGCCGCAGGGCCAGGTAACTTTAGGCGGTAGCTGGATCACTAACCAGTTTGATGACCTGGTTATTAAACCACTAAGTGAAGGTCAATTGAAAAACATTCGCGTACAGGGATATACCGTAGCCACAAAAGATAAAGAAGCTTTGCGCAGGCAGCAACGGAGCACTTATAAACCGGTTTCTGTTGCGCAGATCGCAACTGGCCGTACGGTTATTTCACTTAATGGCCAATGGTTGTTTTCGCCGGGATATGAAATTACCGAGCAGGTTAACGCCATAATGCCCGAAGAGAGCGACAAGAACTGGCATGTTTTAACCGTCCCCAACTTCTGGAATCCCACCCGTGTTTGGTTGCACGGCGAAAAATATAATAACGATAGCAAGGGCGTAGCCGATAATTACTACCAGAAAGAAACCGCACGTTGCGAGGCTTATACCTTCGATTATAAAAAGACCAATGTAGGTTGGTATCGCCAGTGGATCGATCTGCCAAACGGTATTGGTGCCAAAAACCTGCAGCTTTCATTTGATGCGGTATCCAAAGTGGCCGAGGTATATATAAATGGGCATAAGGCTGGGAGCCACATCGGTATGTTTGGCAATTTTGAGGTAGATGGTACAGGTCTGTTTAAACCTGGAAAAAACCTGGTTGCGGTAAAAGTAGTAAAGGATTATATAAAAGATATCAAAGATGCTGATAAGGTGATGGATGTTGCAGTTACTGTACCCGTTACCCAGAAAATGATGAAGGATCTGGCGCATGGCTTTTTTGGCGACGATCCGGCGGGTATCTGGCAGCCGGTATCACTTATTATTACAGATGCCGTTCGGATACAGGATGTGTTTATTAAACCCAGCCTTACCGGTGCTGACATAGATATTACGGTAAAAAATTATAGCGATAAGACGGTACCGTTTTCAATCGCCGCAGATATCAACGGAGTACAACCCAAAGATGAATTATACAACAAAACAATACTCAATCAGCAACAGCTTAAATCCGGCGAAGAACGGACTTTTACAGCGGCCATAACAGGTCTACAGCCAAGGATCTGGTCGCCGGAACATCCCGATCTTTATGATTTCAATTTTAAACTGACAACGGCAGATAGGCATGAAACTGATGCAAAGGTTATCCGCTCAGGCTTCCGGACATTTAAGGCCGAAGGGGATTATCTGTACT
Organism: Mucilaginibacter sp. BGA-UO-ETr-C110; assembly: GCF_059567985.1. Classification (NCBI taxonomy): domain Bacteria; kingdom Pseudomonadati; phylum Bacteroidota; class Sphingobacteriia; order Sphingobacteriales; family Sphingobacteriaceae; genus Mucilaginibacter; species Mucilaginibacter sp. BGA-UO-ETr-C110. Next base: position 2,555,101 of record NZ_JCAQPB010000002.1, on the reverse strand, counting down.
TGAATGGCAAACGATACTGGCTGCGGGGCGCCAACCAAACACCGCTGGGACTGGCACCTAACGACACCCTGCTGGCAGACACCTTTACTAAATTGATGAATAAGGGTAATATGATGGTTACCCGTACACATACCGTACCGGGTACCGAAACCTGGATGGATGCATTTGATAAAAACGGCATCGGCGTAAGTTATGAAGGCACCTGGTCGTGGTTGTTTCTGAGCAGCAGTATGCCTTCGCAAAATCTCATCGATCTTTGGAAACAGGAATTTTATGATCTGTTAAAAAAGTATCGGAATCATCCCTCATTATGGATCTGGACTGTAAATAATGAGATGAAGTTTTATGATAACGACCCGGATACGGAACGTGCCAAGGTAAAAATGAAGATCATCTCTGATGTGGTTAAGCATATGCGGCAGATCGACCCTACACGTCCTATTGTGTTCGATTCCAACTATCGCCGTAATACCAAGCGTTTTGGTGACGATTTTTATAAAGATATTGATGATGGTGATATCGACGATCAGCATGCCTACCTCAATTGGTACGACTACTCTATATTCGATTACTTTAAAGGCGAGTGGCAGCAAAAGTATAAGAATAACGGCCGCCCGCTCATCAGCCAGGAAATGTCAACCGGCTATACCGATGAAACAGGCCATGCCACCCGTTTCTATAATTATGTTCACCAAAACCCCGAGTCGCTGGCCGGCAAGTTTACCTATGAATATAGTGATCCTGCCTATTTCATGAAACCCCAGGCCTTTATCACCAAAGAACTGGCCGAAGCCTTGCGCCGCAGTGATGACCGGTCGGCCGGAATATTACATTTTGCATTGATTACCTGGTTTACCAATGTTTATCAGCATGATCATATTAAACCCTTCCCGGTATATTACGATATGCAAAAAGCCCTGCAGCCTGTGCTGGTATCTGCCGAACTTTGGGGGCGCCACTTTTATACCGGTACTAAACTGCCTGCGCGTTTCTGTGTCATTAATGACCAGGAAAATGGCACTGCATTACCGACATCAACGCTGCAATGGAAGCTCACGGATGATAAAGATGTTGTATTGGCGAGCGGAAATATTACTGTACCACAAGTTGATCACTACACCCGCCACTGGATAGAACCGCAGATCAGTATTCCTGAGAACTTGCCACAGCAAAAACAAAATGCCCGGTTACAGTTACAATTGATGGTCAATGGTAAAACTGTATCGGTAAACAGTTATGAAGTATTACTGGCCGCTAAGCCAAGCCTGCAAGCAGATAAGCTGGCAGGTAAAAAAATAGCTGTGTTTGATGCCGGTAATCAAATAACCGGAGCATTGAATTACTTAGGTATTCGCCACACCACATCAACTACACTTACAGATGCACTAAAACAAAAGGCAGATGTTTACGTGCTTTCGGGACTTGATTCATTAAACACTACTGCTGATAATCTCAAACAGATCAGGAATTTGGTTCATGATGGGGGCAGGGTTTTGCTCTCTGGCTCTGGCGATGTGGCGCACACTTTATATCCTGAGTATATCAGAAGTATACTTAAAGAAAAGGGTGAGATTGCCAATATCGATATCCCGGAATCCCCGGTATTTAATGGTATTGAGCCTTTGGAAATCCGATACCTCAACAATAACCTGCGTGAAAGCCCATCAGTAACATCAGGCGCTTTTCGCATCAACCGTAATACACATGTGGAAGCACTGGCATCATTCATCAAAATACACGGTTATCTCTCAGGTAATGTTAACCAACGGATGAATACGCTTGATAAGATCAAAGGTTTCCCAATTGTTAAGATCAACGACGACCATGGAGCTCTGATATTGTCCGGGATCAGGCTTGATAAAGCCGTCACCGACCCTGTCGCTGGTAAGTTATTAGTTAACATGCTGCTTGATTTAACCCATTAAAATGGATAGTGGTTGTTTGGAGGATTGCTTATGTGAGTTTTGAAATAAGTTATATCAATATTTTAATATTTATCAAAATATATGATCCATTAAGCTTTTTTTAAGTATTGATTAATGTTTTTAAAGAAATTAGTGTTTATAACCAATTATTATCGCACCTGTTTTAATACAAGTAGCGGTATGTGATAACCTTTAATTAATCGTGTTTGTTCTACTCCCCGTCGTGAGGATGGTGGTTTGCTATGTGCTTAACCGGTTTTACGTGTACCGCTTGGGCTGTGCTGTGGCTTTCATTATCAATTGATAACCTATTGCATTTACTAACCTATAAATACAAACCAAATGAGAAAAATGAACATTTTATGTCTGGCAGCCATCATGGGGCTGTCCCTTGGCTGTACTAAAAAAAACATGCCTGCCGATGCACTGAATGGCGGAGGTAAACTAAATACCCAGGCTTCGCCTCCAGGCGATGTAGTGGGTAAGCTGGTGGTTGGCTACCAGGGCTGGTTTTCGGCCACGGGGGATGGATCGCCCAATAACCGTTGGGTACACTGGGCTGGTAATGCCGGTGGGGCTGCACCTTCGCCCGGGCACCAGACTTTTGAGCTTTGGCCAGATATGCGGGAGTATACCAATTCCTATCAAACAGGGTACGCGAATTTGGGCAACGGGCAACCGGCCAAGCTGTTTTCGCCCTGGGATGTACAAACAGTAAATACACATTTTTCGTGGATGCAGCAATATGGTATTGACTGCGCCGCCCTGCAACGCTTTGGTAAGGGCAACACGCAATTGGATGGTATTGCTACACGGGTAATGAATGCTGCCCAAACTTATGGGCGCAAGTTTTACGTGATGTATGATATTTCTGGCTGGACTAATTTTCAGTCCGAAATAAAAACCGACTGGGCTAATGATATTGTGGGTGCGCTGCATCTCACTTCATCCTCTGCCTATGCCATGCAAAATGGTAAACCTGTAATTTGTATATGGGGTTTTGGCGTATCCGGCAGACCGGGCGATGTGAATTCTTATACGGATGTGATCAACTACTTTAAAAACCTGGGTTGCTATGTCATTATCGGTGGCCCGCGCGACTGGCGATCACAAACAGCCAACCTGCCTGCTTTTAACCTCGCCAATATGATCATGCCATGGGCTACCGGTACTTTTGGCAATGTTGCCGGGGCCGATTCTTATGTACCAACACTGAGTGCAGATTTTGCCTATTGCAACTCGCATGGTATAGATTATCAGGCAGAAGTATTCCCGGGATTTTCGTGGTCAAACTGGAATGGCGGTGCACAAAACCAGATCCCCCGTTTGCACGGTGACCTGATGTGGGAGCAATTCGCCAACATCCGCAACCAGGGTATAGGCAATGTGTATGTAGGTATGTTTGATGAATATGACGAGGCGACAGCCATAGCCAAAGCCGCCGAGGATGCCTCGATGAAACCAACTAACCAATATTTTTTAACGCTTGATGCCGACGGGGTACACGTATCATCCGATTATTATCTGCGACTTACCAATGATGGCGGCAAGATGATTAAGGGGCAAATACCGCTTACTTTCTCGCATCCTACACCGTTTATTGTAGGCAGTGCACCTGTTACCGTATTTCTTGATCATTGCGATGCTGCTACCGGCTGGACTTCCAGTAACACACTTTCTGTAAACACTACAGATAAGCAGGAGGGAACCGGGGCATTACAATCAGTTGGTAGCGGTATAGATGAGTTTAAGAAAAATTTTACAGCAGTTAATACAGGCGCAACAGCAGCTAATGGTTCTATTCAGTTTTGGTACTACGTTTCTGATGCCAGCCAATTTGGTACCAATAATCAGGTAGAGTTGGGTAGTGGCGGTGCGGCCGATGTAAATGAATACAGCTGGAACATCGGTACGTTGGTAAACGGCTGGAATTTGATCACCAAGTCGTTCAATACAGCAACAGTCACAGGGGGGACACCTAATTTGAGCGCTATCAACTGGTTTCGTATTTATCATGCAAAAACAGCCAGCATTACTACCCAGGTTGATGCCATAACAGTTATACATTAAATAGCTTACTAATATAAAAATCTAACCCAGGAAGAATCGCTCCCGGTTCTTCCTGTTGATGAAACCTATTCAACAATGAAAAAAATAACACTTGGCCTCTTGGTGGTAATTGGTTACCTGTGCATGAGCTGCGCCAAAAAAGAACTAGCTTTAACGTCTAATGCATCAGCAACAAAAAATATAGCCGTTAATGCAGTGGCCGGTAACGGATCATTGGGAGATAGCAATATTAAATATTTTGGTCGCTGGGATTTTAGCAATACCATGCAGTATATAAGCTACTGGGGAGGTGCTTATATCAAAGTAAACTTTACAGGTACCACGGTAAAGATCAAAGTGGGTAATACAACCAATTATTATGCCCGGATTGATAACGGTCCTTGGATTAGCTATATCGGAGCCAGCGGAATCGTTAACTTAACACCAACGCCGTTGACAGCAGGTACCCACACATTGAGCGTGGCGCAAGGTAAAGACTATAGCTATGTATTCAACTTTCAGGGCTTACTATTGGACGCGGGGGCAGTTACCGGCGCGCCATCAACCGGTACCGATCTGATAGAATATATTGGTGATTCTATTACTGCAGGCTATACAGATCCACAGGCTAATGTATCAGATTATGCCTGGGTTTGTGCCGAGGCTCTGGGTGTGGAGCATACGCAGATAGCCTATCCGGGTATTGCTTTGGTGAATGGCTTTGGTCTCAATACGGATAAAACAGGTATGGACCTACAGTATTTTAAGGCACGTTCATTGGCTAACCCCGGTTCACCAGTATGGGATTTTAGCGTTTATACACCAAAGATAATTGTAATTAATCTGGGACAGAATGATAACAGTACCAGCGTACCCGACGATACCTTTCAAACCGATTATATATCTTTTTTGACCAATGTACGGTCAAAATTTCCCAACGCCGAAATTTTTGTAATGCGTACCCTGATGGGGCTTAAGGTAACGCCAACTCTGGCCGCTGTAAACGCGCGGATAGCAGCCGGCGATACTAGGCTGCATTACATTGATACCAACGGCTGGCTAACCCCCAATAGTGCCGACTATACCGGAAATTCCGGCGTGCATCCAAGCGTAAGCGGCCATATCAAGGTAGCCAACCTGTTAAAGCCTTTTATTGCGCCTTATTTAACAGGCGGTACGCCACCCACTGTAGCATACCTTGATCATTGTGACATCGCCAGCGGTTGGGTATCGGCAAATACTTTGAGTTTAAATACTTCGGATAAAAAAGAAGGTAGTGGTTCACTGCAGTCAGCAGGGAGCAGCATGCTTGATTTTCAAAAAGTATTTATCCCATTAAATACCGGTGCTACTGCAATTAATGGATCTGTCAGGTTTTGGTATTATGTGTCTGATGTAAGCCTGCTTGGCCCCAACAACCAGGTTGAGTTGGGCAGCGGCGGTGCCAATGATGTTAGTGAATATAATTGGGATATGGGGCCGCTTAGCAATGGCTGGAACCTGATCACCAAAACATTCGCCAGTGCAGGTACGACGGGCGGTATGCCAAATTTGAATGCCATCAACTGGTTCCGTATCTATCACAGCAAAACAGGTAGCGTTACCACTAAGATAGATGCCATACAAATACTGCATTAATAGAATTGTGTAAGGGCTTAAGGCAAATTGCTGACTCTGAGAAGAAAAGGTATATAATGAGTTCGATGTTTTCCCAAAATTAACCTTTGACAGGGAACAACATCGAACTCTTTTCGTAAATGAAGCCATTCACGTTTTTGATAGCTTAAAGGCCGTTTTTGATCAAAAAAAGACTGCAGAAACAGGTATTAAAATCTGATTTTCAGCCTAAGGTGACCGATAGACCAAAATTCTCGAACACCTACCTTTGCGGAATTTTCTCAGCTGCGAATTGATAGGAAGAATTCCATAATTGCCTGTCCCACGCCTTTTTAATTCCAATACATGTTTATAGCCTGTTTTTCAGTAGAAGAAACTAAATAAGTGGCAAATAAAACTGTTGTTTAATCAAGTAAAAGTGTATAATATCTATATAACTAAGTTTTATTTACAAATGATTGATTATAAAAATTGAATCACTACTCTTTAATTATTGCTTAATTATTAACTATTGATCATTTTTTTGCGAATATTAAATATTATCAAGCACGTTAAAGTGATTAATTCGTAATTCTAAAAAAATGCCTTGTGTAAACGATACACTATTGCTACTTTAGTTGCAAACCAATACCATCTATACAGCAAAATAGACACCTAATATTATTATAACATACATTATACTATTATAACACACATTGCAAAACTTAATGATGATGAACATGAAGGCTTAAGATATAGGATGTTATTTACACGTTAATACATATCATATATCTGTTTTATCGGGTTATTGCCGCAAGGCTTATCTCACAATCAATCCGATAAATCGTCAAGGCTTCACAAGTAATTAATCATACATAAAGTACCAATGTATTTATGTTGTTTCTGGTTATTGCCGCAAGGCTTATCTCACAATTAAACCAGAGATAGATAAATCAACCATTATTGCCTACACAATATTGGTATTTCATATTTTTTGGCCATTATTTGGTTATTGCCTACACATTAACCCTATAATACTTATTACTGGTTATTGCTTGTAAAAAGCATTATTAGCCGGCAATGTCTCTACCATTGCTTTTAAGCCAAAAAGAATAATAATTAAAATATGGCAGCAATGTCTCTACCATTGCTTTTATAGGTCCTGATTTTCAGTGCCTTAAACAAGTTCTTAATCCAATATATTAACTAAATTAATTAAAATCATGCTTAAAAGTTTACTTCTCAAAGGGAGATTTATGGGGGTGCTATTATGTTTCCTCATATCCTCATTAGTGGCTACGGCCCAAACAAAGTACAAGGGCAAGGTTATCGGTAGCGATGACAAACTGCCCGTAGTCGGAGCTTCCGTACGCGTCAAAGGGACTACTACGGGGGCTGTAACAGATGTGAATGGTAGTTTTACGCTTACACTCAAAGCGGGCGATGTAATTACCATTTCATACATCGGTTATATAACGTCGGATGTTACGGTAGGCTCAGATACTAACCTGAGTATTACGCTTAAAGCCGGTAACAACTCCTTAAATGAAGTTGTAGTTACGGGTTACGGCTCACAACGTAAAAAAGACCTTGTCGGTGCGGTTGCTGTAGTGAATGTGGCTGCTTTAAACAGGCAACCAACCGGATCTATAGAGAACCAGTTGCAAGGTCAGGCAGCGGGTGTTACTGTAATTGCATCCGGGCAACCAGGTGAAGCGCCAGCGGTTAAAATTCGCGGGGCCAACACTTTTGGAAACAATCAGCCATTATACGTAGTTGATGGGGTACCTACAACAAATGTAACGGATATCAACCCTAATGATATCGAAAGCATGCAGGTGCTGAAAGATGCAGGATCTGCTTCAATTTATGGTGCACGCGCATCAAACGGGGTTATTGTTGTAACAACTAAAAAGGGTAAGGGTAAAACAAGCGTTTCTTACGATGCCTATTATGGTACTCAGGTTCCCAAAGGTGGTAACGTATATGACTTGCTGAATCCTACAGAGATGATGAGTTTAAGAACCCTGGCTATCCAAAACACTGCAAGGTTAAAGAATATTCCGGTGGATTTGAGCAGCAACCTTTATGGTCCTAACGGTAACGTATTGCCTGATTATATCAGTGCGGGTGGTGTGGGGCCATATGGTGTTCATGACGGCGATCCAGCTGTTAATCCATCCAAATACAATGTAAATCCATTTTATACCTCAGGCGATCCTTCCGGTTTCTATCGGATCACCAGGGCTAATAAAGGGGGAACTGACTGGTATCATGAAATTTTCAGCACAGCACCTATTCAAAGCCATAATGTGAACTTAAATGGCAGCTCAGATCTGGCCAGTTATTTGTTTTCTGCAAACTATTTTAATCAACAAGGTACTTTGTTAAATACGTACCTGAAACGTTACACAGTAAGGGCAAATACAACCTTCAATGTTTCTAAACATATCAGGGTTGGTGAAAACTTATCCTACTCGCTAACTGAAAATCCACTGATTAATGAAAACGACGAAGGAACCGCTATCGGTATGTCATTCAGGGAGCAACCTATTATCCCGGTATACGATATAAAAGGAAATTTTGCGGGCTCAAACACAGCTAATCTGGGTAACGCCCGGAACCCTGTAGCTATAGCAACGCGCACCATGAATAACTATGGTGTTACCAACAGATTATTTGGTAATATGTTTGCTGAGGTTGATTTCCTGAGATACTTTACGATACGTACCCAGTTTGGTGGTGAGTATTATTCAAACTATAACCACACATTTGCGTTTCCGGAATACGAAAACTCTGAAAATAACGTAACCAATACTTATTCAGAGAATTCATATAACGGGTTTAATTATACCTGGTCTAATACTTTAACCTATCATCAGATCCTTGGTAAACACGATATCAAATTATTGGTTGGTACTGAAAACTACAAAAATCGCTATCAAACATTAGGAGCCACAAATACAGGTTATTTTTCGTTTGATCCGAACTATACTACGATCAGTACAGGTACAGGAACTCCTACAGCTACCAGTACGTTACAAAAAGACAGGATAGCATCATTGATTGCCCGTTTAGATTATACTTTTAATGATAAGTATCTTTTGAATGCAACTATCCGTCGTGACGGTTCAACCCGGTTTGTAAATGACGTATATGGTTGGTTTCCGGCTGTAAGTGCCGGCTGGCGTGTGTCGCAGGAAAGCTTTTTAAAAGGAGTAAGCTGGATAAACGATTTGAAGATCCGTGGTGGCTACGGTATTATGGGTAACCAGTTAAATGTTGACCCTGCTAACGCCTTTACCACATTTGGTGCAAATAAAAACAACTCTTATTATGATATTGGTGGTACATCAACCAGTACAGTTGCCGGTTTTACACAAACAAGGATTGGTAACCCGGGTGCTAAATGGGAATCTGATAAAAACTTTAACGTCGGTTTTGATGGTACATTCTTCAATCAGAAGTTAGAGATCTCTGCCGACTACTACAAAAAGATAATCACTGATTTGTTGTATAACCCAAATCTTCCGGGTACTGCAGGTTCTGCTACTCAACCATATAGTAACGTTGGTGCAATGAATAATACCGGTTTAGATCTTGCTATTACTACGCATACCAACATTACACATGATTTGAAAATGAACGCAACACTAACGTTTACAACTTATCATAACGTAATTAAGAAAGTGACCCTTGGACAGCCTTATTTTGAAGTAAACGGAGGTCGTTTCAATGGTAGTAGTATCATACGTAACAGCGTAGGTGGTCCTGTTGGTGGTTTCTTTGGCTATCAAACCAATGGTTTCTGGAATTCACAAGCCGAAATTGATGCAGCTAATGCAAAAGCCGGAGGAGCGTTTCAAAATGATGCGGCCCCAGGTCGTTTCAAATATGCTGATGTGAATGGTGATGGTAAAATTACCGCCGCCGATCGTACATTGCTAGGTAACCCTAATCCTAAATTTACAGGTGGCCTTAATCTTGATTTTTCATACAAAAGATTTGAGTTGAATATGTTCTGGTATGGCTCATATGGTAACAAGATCTGGAATGACGTGAGATGGTGGACTGACTTTTATACCAACTTCCTTGGTGCAAAAAGCAAAACTGCTTTATATGATTCATGGACTCCTACTCATCAGAATGCTAAAGCGCCTATTCAGGAAATTGATGGTTCATTCAGCACCAGTACCGTGCCTAACTCTTATTATGTAGAAAATGGGTCTTACCTGCGTTTACGCAATATGCAGATAGGTTACACTATTGATCCTCAAATATTAAAATCTGTTGGTATTGATAGGCTTAAGATCTATTTATCAGGAGCTAACCTGATTACCATAACTAAATACTCTGGTGTTGATCCGGAAATTGTAGGTGGTGGTCAGAACAGTAATACTGCCAGTACTACCAATTTTGGTGTTGATCGGGGTAACTATTCACCGGTTCGTACTTATTTGTTAGGTGTACAAGTTAAATTTTAATAATTAAAGAAATTATGAAAAATATACAACGTTTATCAGTATTTGCATTGATTGCAGCTGGTATGATACAGGGTTCATGTAAAAAGGCCTATTTGCAGCAACCTGCAATTGGCGCGCTAAGTTCAACAACAATTACCACGGCGGCAGGGGTTGACGGGTTATTGATAGGTGCTTATTCTGCTCTTGATGGTCAACAAGGTGCCAACGCAGCTTATGGTGGTGGCGGTCCATGGGAGTCATCACCAGATAACTGGATCTATGGCAGCGTAGCCGGTGGTGATGCGCATAAAGGCAGTTCCGGAACGGATCAGCCAGCTATTAACTCTATTGCAAGGTTTACAGTTGACGCAAGTAATGGATTTCTGAACAGTAAATGGAAGGCTGATTATGAAGGCATAACCAGGGCAAACAACGTATTAAAAGCAGTTGCCGCAGTATCTGGTTTAACAGATGCTGCCAAAGCCAATATTATTGGACAGGCAAGGTTTTTACGCGGACACTATTATTTTGATTTGAAAAAAATGTTTAATATGGTGCCTTACATTGATGAAACCACTACAAACTTTGTGCAGCCAAATGTGGCAGATATATGGCCGAAAATTGAAGCTGACTTTAAGTTTGCATACGATAATTTACCAGCAACCCAAGCCCAGGTAGGACGGGTGAACAAATGGGCAGCAGGTGCTTATTTGGGCAAAACCTATGTATTTGAAAAGAAATGGACTGAGGCCGACGCCATATTTACCACTGTTATAGCAAGCGGTACAAACTCTGCTGGTGTTGCATATGACCTGGTTGCCAATTATTTTGACAACTTTAATGCGGCAACAAAAAACAACAAGGAAACCGTATTTGCTATTCAACAGGCGGCTAATGATGGTACCAATACTATCAGCGAGGCTAACAACGGCGATATGTTGAACTATCCGTATAACAGTCCGTTTGGCTGCTGCGGTTTTTATCAACCAACATTGGATCTGGCCAACTCTTTCCGCACCGATGCTACCGGTTTGCCTTATCTTGATGATTATAACACACATCCTATAGCTCAAGATCAGGGCATTGCTTCAACAGCAGCCTTTACACTTGATGCAGGCAATATTGATCCACGTTTGGATTGGACAGTTGGTCGTCGCGGAATCCCTTTTCTGGATTGGGGTAATCATCCTGGTCAAAACTGGATCCGTGAGCAAAGTTCAGCCGGCCCGTATTCAGCTAAAAAGAATGTTTACTTTCAGGCAACTAAGGGAACTTATGGCGATAGCCATACCTGGGCGCCGGGTAATGCCAATCAGGTTAACGTGATCCGTTTTGCTGATGTTTTACTATTGGCAGCAGAAGCTAAAGCGCAATTGGGTACCGGTGATATGGGCCTGGTGTATGTTAACCGTGTACGGGCAAGGGCTGCAAACCCAACAGGCTTTGTATATACTTATAAAGATCCCGCTAATCCAACAGGGGGGTACACTGCAACACCCGCTGCAAATTATGTAGTAAAACAGTATCCTGGCGGTTATTTTTCAAGCAAGACTCTGGCTTTAAAGGCTATTTATTTTGAACGCAAACTGGAGTTGGCGATGGAAGGCCACCGTTTCTTTGACATATCACGCTGGGGTATTGCGCAACAAGCTTTGGCTACCTATTTTAATTTTGATGGTAAGACAATAACCGATGTTAGCGGTGCAAGTTTTACTCCAAATAAAAATGAATATTATCCACTTCCTCAAGCTCAAATTGACCTGGAATCTAACGGAACAACGTCCGCTTTAAAACAAAATCCGGGTTATTAATAAATACCTTATCATCTTATATAACAATAAAAAGCGACAGCATTGCTGTCGCTTTTTATTGTTACTAAATTATACCTTTAAGTTTATCAACATCCATCGCTCAATGGCATTTAGAAACCATCATATTATACTTACTTCTATTGTTTTATTTGCCGTTGGTATTTGTTCGCTGGCTTTAGGTTGCAATAATGCTCAACCAATAGCTGTTGTTGCTCTTGATGGTAAAGCACTCTCAAAAAAATATTGCCAAAGCTGTCACCAATATCCCGATGCCAGCTTGCTTGATCAGGAAACATGGGGTAAGCACGTATTGCCCGCCATGGCCCGCCGCTTAGGTATAGCCGTTTATGCCGAAGACCAGTACGTGAATGATCCCCAGGCAAAATCAGCATTGGGTTATGAGGATTGGTTAAAACTTGTAAACTATTATAAAACAGCCGCCCCCAAAAAACTGAAACCTGCGAGAGCACCGGTGGCTCCGGTTAAAGACATGGGGGTGTTTTCATTACTCAAACCGCTTCCGGGCCAAACCATTGCTACCACCAGCCTGGTTGCCTTTGACTCTATAAGTCACCACATTTTTACCAGCGATGGAATGACCCGTAGCATTAGCCAATGGTCGCCCAGGTTAAAATTGTTGTCATCACAAAAATACAGTTCACCAGCAGTTGACGTCAGTTTTGACAAAGATGCTTCAGGGGTTGAGCAGGGCCTGTTCACTTTTATTGGTTCTATGGATGCTATTGATGTGTCCAATGGTTTTGTGACGAATTTACCAGTTAATGGCCAGACCGGGAATACTAATAAACCACTGGCTGATAAGCTGCCCCGCCCGGTAAAAGCACGCGAGGAAGATATGGATAAGGATGGGCTTAAGGATCTTGTTATATGCGGGTTCGGCCACAATGCCGGCGGCCTGTACTGGTACAAACAACAACCGGGAAAGCAATATGAAAAACACATCATCAGCACTATGCCCGGAGCGGAGTATGTGGAGATAGGTGATTATAATCACGATGGATGGCCGGATATCATGTGCCTGTTTGCACAGGCTGAAGAAGGGGTATGGCTTTTTTTAAATAATCATAAAGGCGGTTTTACTACACACAATTTATTGAGGTTCCCTCCGGTTTATGGCTCCAGCAGTTTTCAGTTGGTTGATTTTAACCACGACGGCCGGCTCGATATTTTATACACCAGTGGCGATAACAGTGACTATTCCAGAATATTAAAACCTTATCATGGGGTTTACATTTTTCTTAATCAGGGCAATTTTAAATATAAGCAAGCCTATTTTTACCCGGTTAATGGAGCCACAAAAGCTGTTGCCGCTGATTTTAATGGCGATGGGAAAATAGATATCGCACTCATCGCTTTTTTTTCTGATCTGAAAAACAATCCGGAGGAAGGGTTTACTTATTTTGAGCAGGACAAGCCGCTGCATTTTATCCCTCATAATTTACCTATAGCCAAACAGGGCAGATGGATATGTATGGATGTTGCCGATTATGATGCCGATGGAAAGCCTGATATTATACTGGGAAACTATTCTTTTGGCTTTGTTAACCAACCCGATCTTAAACCCGACTGGGATGCCTTTACACCTTTTATTATACTTAAAAACATCAGCCATCAAGCCAAACGTAAATAACGAATTATAATATGTTTAATGTTGATACTTTATGAATAAATATGTTCAAAAAATGATGAAATAGTTTTCACTTTCTTTTCATTTATATAGAATTATGCTATATTTACTAATAATAAACAAAGTGCACCAATTTTAACCTTTGAAAAAATTTTCTGCTATATTGTTATTGAGCGTTCACCTGTATAGTTTAGGTGGTTATTTGATATTGCATCAATACATGTCATACCGCGTCGATAAATTTTATGAAGCACAGGCGGCTAAGGGGCTTTATAATACCAGGGATTTGGTGGATATTGAGGTACCAGTAAATATGCCTGGCATCACCAATTGGACAAGATACGAGAGCATTAGCGGCCAGATACGCTTTGGCGACCAAGCCTATAATTATGTTAAAATGAAGATAACTCAGCATACTTTATTTCTGAAGTGTGTGCCTAACTATCGCTCTACCCGTCTTAATACGCATAACGTAATTCATGCACAATCAACTAAGGATGTGCCTGTTAAACAAAAAGACCATGTGCCTTTTGTGAGTATGCAACTGGTGGATGTATTTTCGTCTTTTGTCTTTTTAAATACAACTTTTGAACCGCCGGTCACTCTAATTACGCCGGCTAATACCCTATACTTTCAACCCGAAACATGGCATCATGTAACTATGCCTAAACAACCGCCCAGGTTTAATTGCTAATCGGGTAATTTCTGCAATTTCTTTTATTTGATTGATATGATTGTTTTGGTTTAAGTAAAGCATCCAGTTCAACGATGCTTGAATTAGCAGAAAATTATTTTATTGTCTGTATTCAGAAATATTACGGCATAGATATGTAATGTATTTTATAATTAATATTATATTATGTAATATTAATTATGCATAATTGTGCGTTTTTTGATCTATTGAATGGATAAATGATATATAATAATTAAGAATAAAACTTATAAAAGCCATAGTTAAAGTTATGAAAACAAAGAGTTTGTATTTAAGACGATGACTTTATAAAATGGTAAAAACCTTAGATTGTAGAGATCTGAGTTTAGTTGATCGATGTTTGTAGGAACATTGAATGGCGCTCCGGGGTGAGATACGGAGCGCTTTTTTTAACCACATCTTATTTTTTGCTGCAGTGATCGCTATACTATAGTTTTTGAACACGTTTATAGCAGATTTGAAGAAATTAACTTTTATACAGCGTATCGGAGTTGAAAGTATCAGGTATTACTGCCTAAATTATGGTTGTTAACTTGTCTATAAAATCACTGCTTCTGCCTAATATGGTAAAGTGTTATTATAAAAGTCTGTAGTGGTGATTGTATGATTGAAATAATTAGAAACCGATCATTCGGTGCATTTTAAATCAAAAAGTTGCACTGTATAGTGCTAATATCAAAATTAATTGTTCACTAATTAATTTGACTGAATCTTCAAAGAGCTGCGTGTTCTCCGTTTTTTGCACTGCAATATCCATAGTGATAGCCTGAACGGAACAGAGCTGATTTTTAACCCTTGAATTTCCTGATTTGATTAATCCTTATCCTAATTCGGGTATTTTCCGGGAATTAAAACCGTTAAAATACGGTAGGTTAGGGAGTTAGGTCATGGTAATTTTGATCTGTATTAAAAATTAAATATCATGGAAAAAACCTACAACCTCGGAAACAGTGTTTCCACTATCAGCCTGAGTGCTGATATTGACACGATCGGTCTGGCCGCCAGCCGCGCAACTATTTATAAAGACGGAAGTGCTACGGCAGTAGCCCATTCTGTCGATGCAACGGGTGATATTGCAAACCAAGGGATAGGCAACAGCAATGATTTAAAAGGCAGCAGACTCCAGGTTTTTACAAAAATTGCGCTTACCGGATCTGATGCAGCTCTAAGAGCTGCGGAAGCTGCACAATTAAGCGGCACCTATACGCTGGACGGTGGGCGCGATGGATTGAAAACCTATGCACATTCCACAAAAGATTATGTGGATCCCAATGTATTCCTGCAATTTTTAGTTGATCTGATATGAAAAAGTATATTATTTTCATCCTGTTATGTGCTGCCGGCAGGGCCGGTGCACAAGTTCAGACTCCAACGGTGAACCTTAAGGATTTAGCAGTTCCATCATCCCCGGCGTTTGTAATAACAGATATTACACCCACGCTGGTTCAAAATCCCGCAACGCCAAAAGCTTTTGTATTAGGCGTAGCCCAATCCTATCAACAGTCAGGCACAGGTTTCCCCAATAATTATTCGGCCGAATTTACGCCCTATTGGTGGCTGAAATTGCATTCCCGTAGCGTTTATAATGCGCAGGGAATACATAGATCTAAAAGGGATAGTACCAAATGGGTAACAGATCCGACGGCTGGTTTAAAATACACGAGTATCTCTACAGCCTTTGTAAATAAAGACATGATTCCGGATACTGCAAAAACAACACAAAAAGTGTTTGCAATTGGAATCCATACTACTTTGTTAAAAATTCATGCCAAAGGTTATGCACAGGAGCTGGGAGGAAGTATAGCAGCTTGGCATCGTGCTGCCCAGGAGGAAATTGATAGTAGCGAAAAAATGCTGATTGAGTTGGCGAAATTAGGAAGTGATCCTAAAGATTCTGTCGAAAGGAAAAAAATCATTGCAAAATTTTCACAGAAGAACACCCCGGGAATATTAGAAAACATCAATAATTTGATCGCCCGAAAACCATTATTTAATCTGGATATTGCAGGGGCTTATTCAGCCTATGGCGTCACCGATCAGGAGGCGAGGACGGGACGCGTCGGTGCATGGACAACATTATCCTCTTATATCCCATTATCAACGCAGATAGATAACAAGAATTATTTTGAGATCAGCGCATCTGCCAGATACCTGTCAGATCATTTTCAAAAAAATGATCTGGATCAAATTGTGCATGTCGACAATACGGATATTGGTGGTAAAGCCGGTTTTTCTTTCAGTCAACTGTCAATAGGGGTAGAGTCGCTATACAGGCATACAAAAGGTATCAGCGGCGGTTCGGTACGTACTATTGGCATTATCAACGTTAAACTTGCCGAAAACCTGTATATCAATGGAGCCTTCGGAAAGGATTTTGCCGGTCCCAATAAGCTAATTTCCGCCTTCGGCATCAATTGGGGCTTTGGTACAGAAAAAGTTGATTTACCTTAAAAATAGAAAGATTATGAGATTTAAATGTAAAGAACCCGGATGTACTGCGAACGTTACTTATATCCCTCGTGAAATTGATCTAAGCACCGCTTTTAGTGTGGAACTAAAAGGGGAAAATAAACTGGGAATGGAACGTTCACGTTTCGACAAGGCTGTAACCAACATCGTAAACGCAAAAAATAATGATTACAACGAAACAAAGGCGATCTTTTTAAACTGTGATAATTCCCCATCGCATACCCACAGTTACCAAATCCCAACCAAATAAAAACTTAAAAAATGGAAATTGTAAATGATGAATACTGGCTTGGTTACGCCAAGAAAGCAGTAGACGACTCGGGTACAAAACTGACGGAAGCTGCGGCCAAAATAGGGACGCTGGCAGCGACCTTTTGGGGGATGTACATTGCGGTTTTTGTGATTGGCACATCGCTGAAAAAGCTTGATGAACCCTGGTATATTATGGTGCTGCTGGTCATGCCTATTCCATCCCTGATCCTGGCTTATATATTTGCGGTTTGGGCCCAGATGCCAAGGTTTGGCTCAACCGGTGTAGATCCACGGGTTCCCTTAGATATCGAGTCTTTTTATAATAGTAACATCAGGTTTAAAAAAAGGAGGCTCTGGTGGTCAATGATCGTGACCGCTGTGTCTGGTATTATGCTGGCAGTTGCATTAACCCTGGCCAATTTTACACATGATAAGGTGACCCTGGATAAAAAAATCACAATCAATTACCTGCAGGCCCAGCATGAATTGCTGTTGATTGGTGATATACCAGATAAAACGGTGGTAACTGTTAAGCTGGAACGGTTTGATAATAAAAAGTTCGTGAGTGTCTTATCTCAAAACAGTATAGTTTATAAGAATAACCGGTTCGAATACACGATACCTGCACCAGTCGCTGAAGGCAGGTATCAAGTTTCTGCCATCTGGGAAGAAGGAACAGACTCCAGGAATTTGCATGTAGTGACAAAGGAATTGAATATTCCTAAGGCAACACCCGCCGGAAAATGAAAATCACCGAAAAAAAAACGGCCGTGTTAGCGGCCGTTTTTTTTGCCCTGTTTTCCGGGAAAACCAGTTGACTAAATTAATATAATCGGCAGCTACATCAAATCGGGCACGGCCCCTGCAAGTAAGTTTTGTCTGGCTGGATTTGGTAAAATTCCTCTTTTAATAAATATCCCGGCTAATAGCTCCTCATTTCTTCCGCCATTAATGATTTGATCCGTAGTAATGATGGCCTTGGCGCCGTCGACAAAAGTAGCCCAGGGTGTAAGGTACGAATGGTGCAGTATGATGATTCTGTCTGCATTCATTCGCCCCATACCCTGCCGGATCTCCCAGAGACAGGCAGACCAGATCTCTGCATCTTTATAGATATTGCCTCCACGGTCACTGTATAATTTATTGCTGTTTAGCACCCGCATGCATGGCGGCTCTGGGCCAATCAAGGTAACGCCTTTCCAATTAGCGAAAGTAGTTTTCATTGACGCCGGTTTTTTATCTGAAAAGAAACTGGCCGCGAAATAGTCACCAAAACCTTCGCCCATGGCCTTTGCTTCTGGGGTGGTTCCAAACCCGCAAACCAGGTAGTCTTGTATAGCATGGCCATATTCATGTAAAATCAATTCCGCGTCTTCTGCATCATCTATAGAGCCGGTTACAAATGTAATTTCCTTTAAGTGGGGGCTGTAATAGGACGAGATACCGGGTCCTCCATCAACGTTGACTGGTATTGCTTTTGTCGATAAAATATTCATGATTCCCAGGCTCTGGATATATCGTTGCGCGCTGTCTATATGGAAGTAGGCCATTACTTCGGTAAAACCCTTCATCCCTCTTTTAAAAAAGAATAACAGGTCGGGTTGGGTTATCCTGTTAGCAGTAGTCGTCGAGCTTGTCGTTATATATGTCCCAGTGAGCATACCTGTTCCATCAAGTTCCTGCAGGACAACCTCGGTATAGGCATTGTCGGGGATGTGCGAGTGGTCCCTTAAGCTGGTGTCATTTAGTACGGCGACCGGGTTAGGATCAAACACTATTCCTTTGCCGCTACAGTATTTCGTGATGATATATTTGTCAAGGACATTTCCCGTATATGCGTCAATGTATAATTTCCATTCGACAAAGGGTTGGGATAAACCGATGACAATTTTCCAGGCAAGCACGGGTATGCCGTTCAATTGGAAGTATACCTGTTCTTTAAGAAAATATTTAACAGACCGGTCCATAGGCATGTCAAGCTTACTGAGTGCAAGCTGAACCGTGATCTCATCCTCTGTATACCTATGTGCGGTTCCGTCATTTACAGCTTGATCATGTGCTGCCGCGATCTGTTCGGCAGTTGCCAACTGTCCCTCAGGTACAAGTTCGTTCAACACCTGGTAAATTTGCCCCTGTTGATCCTGGTCCATCCGTAGCCATGCACCTGTTACAGGTAGTTTACGAAATTGTTGCTGATATAGCAGGTGGCTGCCCATGTTGCTTGTTTTGGTGGGCGCTGC
Organism: Mucilaginibacter sp. BGA-UO-ETr-C110; assembly: GCF_059567985.1. Lineage (NCBI taxonomy): Bacteria > Pseudomonadati > Bacteroidota > Sphingobacteriia > Sphingobacteriales > Sphingobacteriaceae > Mucilaginibacter > Mucilaginibacter sp. BGA-UO-ETr-C110. The sequence continues at coordinate 2,535,936 of NZ_JCAQPB010000002.1, read as the reverse complement.
TTTAAGCGTTGAATAGTTGTTATCGATTTTTAGATCGCTTTTAATCGCCGAGAGAAATTGATCAGCGGTTGTTTCGGCAGTTTCAGTGTCCGGTTTAAACTGTATGTCAAAAATCCTCCGCGGGGTATCCCGGGTAGGATTGAGCTCGGTTTTGGCTGTAATATTTTTCATGATGTTGGTTTTAGGCAAAAAAAGACAGGACATCCGCCGCAGGGCGGATGCTTTATAAGTCTGCGATTTGATTTTTCAGGGCATACATCGCCAGTCCGACCCTCGTCTTCAGGTTAAGTTTTTCACATAAGGTATCACGGTAGCCTTCGACGGTACGGACGCTGATACATAGCTTATCCGCGATTTCTTTATAGGTCAGTTCGGTGCAGGTCAGCTTCAGGAATTCCGTTTCACGCTCTGATAACTTTGCGAAAACTCCCAGCGTACTCTGACTTTCTGTGAGCTGGCCGATGGAATTCATGACTTTTCTCGTGACAAGTTCATTATAATAATATCCCCTGGACATCAGGTCGTCGAACGCCTGCCGCAGCTCCTGAGGTTCCGCATCCTTTAAAACGTATCCCTTAGCGCCGCTTTTAATCATTTTAATGATGGCTGTTTCTGCATCCATCGTACTTAATGCTAAAACCTTTACTGTAGGGTGATTGAGCCGGAGCCATGCAGTCGCAGCATAGCCGTCCATTACCGGCATATTGATATCCATCAGAACTATATCTGGCAACTGTAGTTTTAACAGCGAAATCATATCTTGCCCGTTTGCGGCATCGATGATCACTTCGTATTGTGGAAACATATTGATCAGGACCGCTAAGCTTTTCCGGAAAAGGGCATGATCGTCGACTATTGCAATTTTTAATTTCTCATTCATAAGGTATAGTTATCGTTACCGTTGTTCCTTTGTCTTTTATACTGGAAACTATCGCCTGACCACCAACCATTGAAGCCCGGGTAATCATATTGGTAAGGCCAAGTCCCTGCTTTTTTTCTGTAACATGTTCTGGTTCAAACCCTTTGCCGTCATCGCTGATAACTATGGTCAACTGGTCGGACTGGTAAAAAAAGTGAACGTTAACTTCGCTGGCGTCGGAGTGTTTGATTATGTTCTGAAAGCTTTCCTGGATACTCCTGAACAAAATCAGTTTCTTTTCACTGGTAAGATTTTGCTCATTACCTTCCTGTTGGATCAGGCCCTGAATAATTCCGGTTTTACTGATTCTGCCCAATTCATGCTCTACCATATCCTTTAAACTGGCTTGTTGAACACGTTCACTGTTTAGACTCTTGGCGATATCCCGAAGATCGGTCATCGCTTTCCCGACATTTTCTTTTGCAGCCGCTAATAATAACTTGTCGAGCGTTTCTTGCTGGTCAATAATATTAAGCTGTACCTTTAATAAGCTCAGTGTCTGGCCTACATTATCGTGGATTTCCATGCTTATGGCATTAAAGCTCTGCTCCTGGATCTCCAGCTGGGTTTTTAAAAGCTGTTCTTTGTATAAGGCTTTCATTATTTCCCTTTCAAGGATAAAGCTATTGCTTCGTCTGCGTTGCCAAAGCAGCATAAAGACCATGAATGTCGTTAATACCAGCAACACAAATGTTACCAGGCAAATAGCGTAGATCATTTGCTGTGGACCCATTTGTGTTTCAATGTAAAGCCTACTGTAAAAAAACTATATTCAATTACACTCAGTATTGTTGCAAGTATCCGCCAAATCTTTCCGTCTTTATCAACATCGTTTATGATGTAACTAAAAAAACAGAGATAAAACAAAACACCAACGGCGAAAACGATAATACCGGTTGCAATCCAAAACATCGGAAGCGAAAAAATGTCGACGTAATCTTCTGACATTAAAATTTCCATAAAAAAAAGCAATCCGCAAATTACCAGTGCAAGGTTTCCCGCATTTGCGGCATAATACCCATAAGTAAAAAGTTTGTTGATGATGACGACATCATATATATAACAAAGCAAAAAAGCGGCTCCTGCGCCAACGGCTATTTTTTTGAATACGTGTTTTCTTAGTATCGAATAGAATACATAGAAATAAAACCCTTTTTCAATCAACATGAACACGTTGAATAAAAGCTGGTTTTCTACATGAAAAAGCGGCCACATGAAAAATCCGATCCACTGGTTTACAAAAGTGTATAACAAAAACCACGGAAAAAGCAGAAGCCAGTATGTGCCCTGCTTTTTCCTGCCGATCACCGCGGCAGTAAATGCCATTAACAGTGGGATCGAACCAATGATCATTTCAGACATAAATTCCTGTTATGGTGCAAGTATTTTACCACCGCAATTTGGCCTGCACAGCGGAATTGTGTCATCCCCAACGTTTGCAAAAGTACCCGAAACGCTATTTATAGCCCCTTTTAGCGGCTCATCGTTCAACAGGTCGTCGCTGTGTGTTGTCGTAGGGTTCGCAGGATTGGTCGCATCCCTTGTGGCCACCAGGATGACGTTATGACGGTTAGCGAATTCGGGCTTGTCCGTTTCGCTATGGCGCCCGTAATAAATGCGGATACCATTAGCATTGTTGTCAGCGATAAGTTTCAGGATTTCTGAGACACTGACCCAGGCGGAAACGGTATCGCATGTAATAGTTCTGTCCTCGTATCTTTTCATCATAGTCAGGATCTCTGTTTTGATGATTGGCGCATCGCCTTTTCTGCCTTCGGGCTGATAATCTAATGGTATTGGCATGGTCTTAAAATTTTTAAATTATTGAATATTGATTAGTTTTCTTGCCTTTATAGGTGCAAGTTCCGGTTAAATCTGGCTTTGGAGAACCGTTTTTTGACCCAAATTCACACCGTATTTTTACGGTATGAATATCCAGGTCATGACTGTCGGCAATGAAGGCTGTTGGTAACCCCAAAGCCTTTTGAGTAAATTTTTGGCCGCAGTGAGAAAAACATAGTGTATCAATAAGGACAAGGTTCTTTTAAGCGCTGCAATGGGGATTTTGCTGCGTTTAACGATAGGCCAAAGGCCATGCTGCGCAATTGTTAGTTGATATTTCATGATGAAAGATTTAAGTGCCTGTAATATACCTATACGTTTTAGGAAAATGAAAAATAATTAAGGTGTTTGTATCTTATTTACAGGTGTTTAGTGCAGATTGCACAATGTGTGAAGTGTTGTGATGCAGGTAGGTGATTATAATTAGGCCTGAGTGTATTTTCGCAAGTCGGAATGCTGGAACGCTTATCACCTTATTGGACTTTCTTTATCATTAAAGCTAAGAAAGGATTAAAAGAAACTAAGATCGAGTTAAAAGGGATAGTCGCTAAGGCTAATAGTATCATCAAAAAGATGGATGAAGGCTTCGTTTTGCGGAAGTTTGAAAGAGAAGGGTTTGGTAATCTTCTATCCAACAACGATATAACCACGCATTGTTTTAAAGCTGTTCGCTAGTGCATGCGCATCAAATAACAAACTGTTAGCTAAGAAATCATAAATGATGTAACTCATAACAAGTATTTGCTTTAATTGAGGTCATCTAGAGTTGTATTCTTTAAACCGGGACAGCCTAACGTTTGACTAACTCATCGTCAATCGCGTGCATAAACGCAAAGACGTAATTGTGTACCGCTTCAGGAGAATCCTGGAGCCTAAACTCGATTTTGGACTTTTGTACATCTTGCATTTTTCCAAAAGATTTAAGAAGTGTCTAATACAAGATTAAAAGTAGTGTGATCAATCTCATTATTAATAGTGATAAAGATCACGACAAAGCTCATAAAAGGTAGGGATATTTAGTTTTTTTTAACAATAAAAACAACCAACCCTTATGTGTGGAATTGTAGGTTATATCGGGTTCCGTGAAGCATGGCCCATTGTAATTAAAGGTTTAAAAAGATTAGAATACCGCGGTTATGATAGCGCAGGTGTTGCCATTATAAATGATAATGGATTTAGTATTTACAAGAAAGCAGGGAAAGTGGCTTTTTTGGAGGATTTTACAAGAAACCAGGATAGAAGCGGAAGGGTAGCCATGGGACATACCCGATGGGCAACACATGGAGAACCTTCGGACATTAATTCACATCCACATAGTTCTAATGACAAACGTTTATATATTATTCACAACGGCATAATTGAAAATTATGCTACGCTTAAAGAGGAACTGCTTAATCGTGGTCATCAGTTCGAAAGTGATACAGATACCGAAGTGTTAATCCACTTGATAGAGGAAATACAAGGAATCGAACAAATAGATCTGCTGGAAGCTGTTCGCCTGGCTTTGAATACTGTAATAGGTGCATATGCTATTGTTATTATGGATCGGGAAAATCCGGATCAGTTAATTGCAGCCAGAAAAGGTAGTCCCCTGGTTATCGGTATAGGTGAGGGAGAATACTTTATTGCATCAGATGCAACTCCTATTGTAGAATACATTAAGAATGTTATTTATTTAAAGGATAATGAAATAGCATTGATAAAACGGGATGCTTTATTAGTTAAGCGCCTGGACAATGTAATTCAGACTCCATTAATCCAGGAGTTGGAGTTAAAGCTCGAGGAGCTTGAAAAGGGCGGCTTCGATCATTTTATGTTAAAGGAAATATACGAACAGCCACGATCTATAAGAGATTGTATGCGTGGTCGTATCAATGCCGAGGAAGGTAAAATAGAATTGGGTGGTATTAAAGAATATGCAGATAAGTTAAAAAATATTGAACGCATCATCATCATAGCGTGCGGTACATCCTGGCATGCAGGTTTAACCGGCGAATATTTGATAGAGGAATATGCCCGTATACCAGTTGAGGTAGAGTATGCTTCTGAATTTAGATACCGTAATCCTATTATTACTGAAAAAGATATTGTAATAGCGATATCACAATCAGGTGAGACTGCCGATACCATGGCTGCTATCGAAATAGCAAAAGAAAAAGGAGCGACAATTTTTGGAATTTGTAATGTAGTAGGCTCGTCTATACCACGCATCACGCATGCTGGTGTTTATACGCATGCCGGCCCTGAAATAGGAGTAGCCTCAACAAAGGCCTTTACTGCACAGGTAACGGTTTTAACTTTACTGGCCTTTTATATTGCACAACAGAAGGGTACGCTAACGGTATCAAAACTAACCAGTCTTTTAACAGAACTGGATAGCATTCCAGACAAAATACAAACGGTTTTGGCTACTAATAATTTGATTAAAAATATAGCTGCTAAAATTAAAGACTCAAGAAATTGCCTGTTCCTGGGAAGAGGTAGTGGTTTTCCTGTTGCTTTGGAGGGTGCTTTAAAATTAAAAGAGATCTCCTACATTCATGCGGAAGGCTATCCGGCCGCTGAAATGAAACACGGACCGATTGCATTAATTGATAAAGAGATGCCTGTTGTTGTTATTGCGACTAAAAACTCATCCTATGAGAAAGTGATTAGCAATATACAAGAAGTTAAAGCGCGTAAAGGGATCGTTATTGCTATCGTAACAACCGGGGATAAAGAAATTGAAAAAATGGTTGATTACTGTATTGAAATACCTGACGCAGATGAAGCTTTTTTACCTCTTCTGGCTATTATTCCATTACAGTTACTTGCTTATCATGTTGCGGTACTGAGGGGCTGCAATGTAGATCAGCCTCGTAATCTGGCTAAATCAGTTACGGTGGAATGAGTTACATCGTCTAATAAATTAGTTAAAAGCACCGCGCCTATAGTTTATCAACTAATCTCACAAATACCACGTTAAATGCTATGAATATATTTATTCTTAGCATTTTTTTTAACAACTATTCCCTTTCCAAAAATGCGCATGGCACAATCTTTAAAATAAGGTTTTCTGTGCCATTCATTTGAATATATAACTCATTGTGCAGTTGCCAATTCACCAATTTAGTTTGCCGTTATTTTAAAATGACTCGACTCTAGTCGGATGGATTATTTAACTATTTTTTAACAAGTAAAAAACCTTTGTCAAAAACCTGGATTTATAAAAATAATCGCCATAAATTATTCAGATCCTGCTGTAGTTCTTTTACAACAGTTTTACATGTTCTGTAAACTTTATCAAGTATATTTTTACATTTTGTGTGAAAATATACCCTTTGTTTACAATTGAAATTCAATCATAAAAATCATGCACTATATTGTTTTTCAAATAGATACATTTGATATGTAAATCAAACCAAGATAAACAAACGCTCATACTTATCACTCATGACTATAAAAATACTATCACGGATATGCGTCTTGTCAGTTTTTATAATAAGCGCCTGTGCACCCCGAAGAGACCTGGTTTATTTTAGTAACATGGCCAATGCCACAATTACGAAAGATGAACAAAACAATGATATTATTATCCGTCTTAATGACATTGTTAGTGTTACGATGAACAGCTCAAATCCCGAATCTAACACACTTTTTGCCGGCAATAAAAACGACCCTTCAAATGCGTCATTAAAAGGCTACAGGGTAAGTAAAAGTGGCACGATACATTTACCATTAATAGGTGACTATAAAATAGAAGGACTAACTGTTGAAGAAGCAGAAAAAGGAATCGCCTCTGCATTAGTTAAGTATGTGAAAAATCCGGAGATAGAGGTTCAGATCACTAATTTCAAAATTACTGTAATAGGTGAAGTAAATAAACCCTCCACATTTACCATAACTGATGAAAAAGTTAACCTCCTGGAGGCACTCGGAATGGCGGGAGATATGACTGTGTATGGTAAACGGGAAAATGTATTGATCATTCGTAATGAAGATGGCCATAAGGTCATGAAAAGGCTTAACCTGAATCAGCAGGAAACCATGAATTCACCATACTTCAATCTCAGGCAGAACGATATTGTATATGTTGAGCCCGATCGGTCAAAAGCGGTTGAATTTAGTACCAATACCCGGATAATGCCGATGATCATAGCTTCTATATCAGCTGCTGCTGTTTTGGTTGCTGTATTGCTAAAGAGGTAAAATCATTATAACTATTGCCCATATTAAAAATCTTAGATTATGGCTTCAAATCTTAATTCAAAATCAGCTGTACGTCCCGATAATTTCAGGGAAAAGCTTATGCCATATTCAAAACGATGGTATTTATTTTTGATCACCTTGAGTATAAGTATGGCAGTGGTGTGGTTTTATCTTGACTATGCAACGCCTTTGTATAAAATAAGCAGTACCTTATTAATACCTGATGATAAGAAAGGAGACGGTATCCTAAAAGCTACAGCCTTTAGCGATCTTAATATGTTTCAGGAACCCAAAACAGTAGATAATGAGATGGAGATTTTAAGATCCAAGGATTTGATCTATAAAGCATTAAAAGACCTTAATCTGGATATATCTTATTTTTATTCAGAGGGTTTCAAAACCCGTGAACTTTATGCAGATGAATTACCGTTTAAAATTTCTGTTAAAAAGCTAAACAAGGGCGCTTACCTAAAAAAACTCCAAATAAAAGGTTTATCAGATCATACTTTCCTGTTACAGGAAGGTATTGTAGGGTGGGTATATCGTTATGGTCAACAGATACAACATTCCGATTTTGTATTTAAAGTAGATAAAGGTCCGGCGTTTTTAAGCACATATGGGCCAGTACAAATACAGTTTAAGGATTTATATAAACTGGCCGCCACTTATAGCGCGGGAAAATTAAACGTAAATCCGGTAGTCAAGGAATCAAATACGGTTATTTTAAGCCTTACTGATCCGGTACCTTCCAGGGGGGTAGATATACTCACCAAGCTTATTAATACCTATAACACCGAAAACGTTGAGAAAAAAAATGTAATAGCCGTAAATACCATTTTATTTATTGATAAACGGCTTAAGGATATGGAACAGGATCTTTCTAATGCAGAAGGAGGAATAGAGGTCTATAAACAACAAAATGAGGCGGCTGATGCAAGTACCGGCGCTCAGCTCAACTTAACAAAATCCGCAGAATATAACCAATTACTCGAGGTATCAGATGTGCAGCTTGGTATAGTTCGGTCTATTGAAAGATATTTAGATAAATCAGCTAATCAATTTAATGTCGTTCCAAGCACTATGGGATTAAAGGATCCTGTGCTTAATACTTTAATCAGCCGATTTAACGACTTGCAACTAGAACGAAACAGGATGCTGAGTAGTGCTAATTTAAGTAACCCCCTTGTTGAAAACTTGAGTGACCAGATAACCGACCTTCGGTTAAAGATCAAAGAAAACCTTATAAATATTAAACAAGGATTTATTATTGAACATGATCATTTGAAAGTGAATTCAGCTCACTACGATTCCAGGGTTCGTTCAGTACCGGCGTTGGAGCGCGGCCTTCTACAGCGCAGCCGTGAGCAAAGTGTTAAAACAACCTTGTATCAGTATCTATTGCAGAAACGCGAAGAAACAGCTTTGTCCTTATCGGCAACTATTCCAACCTCACAGGTTATTGATAAACCGGCGTATGACTCTGTTCCTGAGTATCCTAAATCCTCTTTACTGTACCTATGCGGAGGGATTGTTGGATTACTGTTACCCGCTCTGCTTATTTACGCACAGCAACTGTTGAATATAAAGGTTAAAGACCCCTCAAGTTTAAGTTATATATCGGGTGTTCGGGTTTTGGGAGAATTAAATCATCATGAAGTTGAAAATCAAATAGTCATACAAAAAGGGGAACATTCTACTATTTCTGAATTGTTCAGGTATATACGTACAAATCTGGGTGTATTAAATCCAGATGTGCCTAATCAGGTTATGCTGGTGACTTCCTCCATGAAAGGGGAGGGTAAAACATTTTTTAGTATTAACCTGGGGTTAACGCTCGCGCTACTCAGTAAACGGGTATTGATGCTTGAATTTGATTTACGCAAGCCTGATCTGTTGCAAAAAATGAACATGCTTCAGCAAAAAGGGATTACAGATTATCTGCAGGGAGATACCAACAATCTGCATGATTGTATCCAGCAGTACCCTAATGCAGAAAATTTATATGTAATGGGCTGTGGTTCTTTACCGCAGGACCCTGCAGAATTGCTCATGAGCGACCGTATGGATATGCTTTTTGATTGGGCAAAAGAAAGATTTGATTATTTAATTATAGATACATCGCCGGTTGGTGCTGTTGCAGATGCTTTTAGTTTAGCGCAATATGCCGATCTGAGTGTTTACCTGGTTCGTTATAACTATACAAACACGCATCAGTTAGATATTCTGAGGGATGTTTATGATAATGAAAAATTTAAAAACCTGATGGTGGTTTTTAATGATGCTAAAAAGGAGAACCGCCAGGCTTATGCTTACGGTTATGCCGCTGAAAAAGGTAGTAAGTAAACAATTATTACAGTAGCCTTCGGGCGGTAGTATATAATTCAAATTTAATATTATAAAAGAAGCGCTATGTAAGTGGTATGGCGAAGCTATACCAAGCAGGTATTGCTGCCATATGATTGGGTGAAATAGAGATTACATTCCTTAACCCGCCTGATGTCAGAAAACGCTTTGCCGTGATTGGCTTTGGCCGATAACCTGAATGCATTACAATCAGTTTTACTAATGGTATCATGTAAGTGATATGGCGAAGCTATTGCACCTCCCGAAACCCCGGTTATTTTCAAATCAGATATATGAATCCGAAACAGTTAAATGAAAAAAAATGGCTGGTTATTTATACCCGGCCACGATGGGAAAAAAAGGTCGACATGTTACTACAGCGACAAGGCATAGAATCCTATTGCCCCTTGAAACAAGTTCAAAATCAATGGGCTGACCGCAAAAAGGAGGTGAGTTTGCCATTGTTTAGCTCCTATGTTTTTGTAAGGGTTAATCTTCGTGAAGAAGGGTTGGTACTTTACTGCTTAGGTGTTATGGGATATGTTTATTATATGCAGCATCCCGCGGTTGTGAGTGATACGGTAATTGAGGAGATCAAAAGAAACTTAGCTATTTATAAAGATGTTGAGGTTATTAACCTTCAAAGCATATCCATAGGCGATCGTGTGTTGGTAAAACAAGGCGCGTTCGCTAACCAACCTGGCCAGGTTGTTCAGATACAAGGCAAAAATGTGCTTATGGTTTTTGACAACATCCATTGCGCATTGGTAACCCGCATATCCTTCCAGCATATCGCTATACAAAACTTAAACCAGAATAAAAACAATGCTACGAAATAGTAAAATAGGAATTATAGGCCTTGGATACGTTGGCCTTCCTTTAGCAGTGGAGTTTGCTAAACAATACAAGGTGTTTGGTTATGATATTAATTCCCGGCGAATCGATCAGCTTAAAGAAGGGTTGGATCATACCCTGGAGATTAGCGAAAAAAAATTAAATGCTGTAATTACGCTGGAATGTACAACCCCCAAAGGTTTGTATTGCACCAGTGAAATTGAAAAGCTGAGAGCTTGCTCTATTTATATTGTAACCGTGCCTACTCCGGTTGATAAAAATAACAGACCTGACCTGAGTCCGCTGATCAATGCTAGTTTGTTAATTGGTAAAATACTTAAGAAAGGTGATATTGTTATTTATGAGTCAACAGTTTATCCGGGTGTTACAGAAGACGAATGTGTACCGGTACTTGAAAAAACTTCAAAACTCCGTTATAATATTGACTTTTTTGCCGGCTACTCGCCCGAGCGGATTAACCCAGGAGATAAACTTCATACGGTGGCTAATATTCGTAAAATTACTTCAGGCTCCAATGCTAAAACCGCAGAAATTGTAGATGCACTTTATAGTTCTGTTATTTCTGCAGGTACGTTTAAAGCCGATTCTATCAAAGTAGCGGAAGCTGCAAAGGTTATTGAAAATGCACAACGGGACATCAATATTGCCTTTGTAAACGAGCTGGCTATGATCTTTAACAAACTGGGAATTGACACACACAAAGTACTTGAAGCAGCCGGTACCAAATGGAATTTTCTGAATTTTCGTCCCGGGTTAGTTGGAGGACACTGCATAGGGGTTGATCCTTATTACCTGGCGCAAAAAGCCCAGGAAGTGGGTTATCATCCCGAAATAATACTGGCTGGCCGCCGCATAAACGATTCGATGGGGGCTTATGTTGCTGATCAGTTCATAAAAAAAATGATCTGTAAAGGCACATCGCTTACCACCGCACGGGTGCTTGTGCTGGGCTTTACCTTTAAAGAAAATTGCCCCGATGTTCGTAACACCCGTGTAATTGATATTGTACGGCGGCTGGAAGAGTATAAGGTTAAGGTGCATATTCATGATCCCTGGGCTAATGCCGATCAGGCAAAACGCGCCTACGGTATTCTATGTGAAAATGGCGAGTCAAAAAAACGTAAATACGACGGTGTTTTGCTGGCGGTTGCCCACGAAGAGTTTAAGGCGATGGACATCAAGGCACTTTGCAAGCCGGATGCCGTTATGTATGATCTGAAAGCGTTTTTACCCGATAGCGTAGTTAACGCCCGTCTTTAGCCTACCACGCATGAGTTTTAAAGAAAAGGCCGTTTCCGGTGTGCTATGGTCTTTATGGCAGCAGGTAAGCGGTAAATTGGTAGGTTTTTGCATTTCTATTTTCCTTGCACGGATACTTGATCCCGCACAGTTTGGGTTGATTGCCATGTTATCCCTTTTTATAGCCGTCGGAAATACTTTGTTAGACGGCGGTTTGACCGCTTCCCTCATCAGAACAACTGACGCGGATCAACGGGACCTGTCGACCATATTTTATTTTAACCTGGCTGGAAGTATTATTCTATATGGCATACTTTTCTTAGGAGCGCCACTTATTGCATTATTTTATAAACAGCAGCTTTTAATATCCATTGTTCGTGTATACGGGTTGATCCTAATCCTCAATGCTTTTTTTGGGGTACAAAGTACGCTGCTGATTAAAGAGTTGAAATTTAGGAAACAAACCAACATTCAGGTGCCCGCAGCTATTGGTGGTGGCGTACTGGGTATAGTGTTAGCTAAAATGGGTTATGGAGTTTGGAGTTTGGTTTGGATGGGTTTGTGTACTTCGTTTTTATCAACGGCTATGCATTGGATCTATTCGAAATGGCGACCGGCACTTTTATTTGATAAAGAGTGTTTCAAAAAGCATTTCAATTTTGGTTACAAAATGACCCTCTCAGGAATATTAGATACGATTTATCAAAATATATACCTGATCATTATCGGAAGGTATTTCTCGGCAGGCCAGTTAGGATTTTACTCCCGCGCCGAATCCATCAGTCAGTTACCAATCGGCAATATATCGGCAGCAGTTAATAAGGTGGCTTATCCAATGTTTGCGGAAATATCTAATGATGTTGTACAGCTAAAAAATGTATATAAAAGGCTTATGCAGCAGGTGCTTTTCTGGAATGCGCCGGTACTTATCTTTTTATGTGTTGTTGCCGAGCCTCTATTCCGGTTTTTGTTAACTGATAAATGGCTGCCTTCTGTGCCCTATTTTCAGATTCTTTGTATCAGTGGTATCATGTACCCTTTGCATGCTTACAATCTGAATGTTTTAAAAGTGATGGGTAAAAGCGCCCTGTTTCTGAAGCTGGAGATAGTTAAAAAAGTACTCAGTGTCATCGGCATTTTATCGTTCATCTCTTTCGGTATCTATGGATTGCTCTACTTTCAGCTGTTTTTCAACTTTGTAGCCTATTACATTAACTCTATATATAGTGGCAAATTGATCCACTACCCGGTTAAGGAGCAAATTGAAGATATTCTGCCCATTCTGATACTGGCCGGTAGTATTGGAGTCGCTTGCTACTTTTTAGATATGTTACTCGTTCGCCTATTTGCCGCAGACCTGGTGCGCATTGCAATAATTGGTATAGGCTATACCCTTTTTTACTATGGCTTTAGCCTGCTCATCAAAATATCGGCCATGAAAGATTTTAAACAATTAATCCTGAAAAAATGATACCTGTAACCAAACCTTTTTTGCCCCCCGAGAAAGAATTTAAAGTTTACGTGAAAAGTATTTGGGAGCGGCAATGGCTTACCAATAACGGCCCGCTTGTAAATACGCTGGAACTAAAGCTGAAAGAGTATCTGGGGTTAGATCACATGCTTTATGTATCAAACGGCACTATGGCATTGCAACTTGCCATAAAAGCACTTAACTTAACAGGTGAGATCATTACAACACCTTTTTCTTTTGTAGCCACAACCAGCACGATAGTATGGCAGGGATGTAAACCTGTATTTGTAGACATTGATGCACATACGTTTAATATTGATCCAGCTAAGATTGAGGCCGCTATAACGCCAAACACCTCAGCTATATTGGCTACACATGTTTACGGCAACCCTTGCGATATAGACGCTATACAACAAATTGCGGATAGACACGGATTGAAAGTAATTTATGATGCGGCACATTGTTTTGGTACCCGATACAAAAACAGGTCAATATTTGAATATGGTGACATAAGCACAACAAGCTTTCATTCTACCAAGTTATTCCATACCATTGAAGGAGGGGCCGTATTTACCCGACAGCCCGATCTGTTAAAAAAGATGGCACTCATGCGCAATTTTGGATATTCTGGAGTAGACGAATTTGCTGAACTGGGTATCAATGCTAAAAACTGTGAGTTTCATGCAGCAATGGGCTTATGTAATTTGCCGCATATTGATGAGATACTTAAAAAAAGGAAGTACTTGTCCACGCATTATAAACTTCGTTTAAACAGACTTGACGCACAGTTTCAACAATTGGATAATGCAGAGGATTATAACTATGCTTATTTCCCTCTACTTTTCAAGAGCGAGGATTTAATGAAGGAATGTAAGGCTAAGTTGGAGCTGGCACAAGTATATTGCCGGCGCTATTTTTACCCCTCCTTATCCGCATTACCTTATGTTGAAAATGTGGAAATGCCGGTTTGCGACTCTATTGCCAGCAGGATCATGTGCCTGCCTATGTATCATACTTTAACCTTATCTGATTTAGATCTTATTTGCCGCTTGTTGTTAAGAATCCAGAACAATGAAAGCAGTGAAGCGGTATCGAAAAACTTCGGAGCCCTGATTGCTGATCAGATCGAATCTGAAATCAATATCCAAACGGTTAAAGAAAATGGGGCATGATGAACAAGCAGAATCCAATGGTAAGCATTTGCTGCATTACCTATAATCATGAAAAATTTATCGCCCATGCTATAGAAAGTTTTATAATGCAGCAAGCTAATTTTGAATTTGAGATAGTAGTAGGTAATGATTGTTCTACCGATGGAACTGCAAAGGTTGTAGAATCATTTCTGAATAAATATCCGGTTAAGATCAAGCTGGTTTCTACAAAAAAAAATGTAGGCGCTCACCACAACCTCATCAATACCCTTAAAGCATGTCAGGGAAAATATATTGCTCTTTGTGAGGGTGATGATTATTGGACCGACTCTTATAAATTACAAAAACAGGTCGATTTTCTGGAGAAGAATGCAGAGTATATTATCTGCTGCCATTATACTCGTGTAATTGACGAAAGCAACAACACTTTATATGTTAATCCTAAACCAGTGCCTCTGATACACAGTTATCATGACTTACTTGCAGGGAAGCAGGAGGAAACCAAAACTGCTACAGTGTTGTACCGTAATGTGGCTGAGGTGCATCAATTATTCAACAGGCCCTGGTTTTTTAAATGTTATGCCGGCGATAAAATGTTTAAACTTTTTGCTACTCATTATACCGGGCGCAAAATTTATGTAATGCCCGAGGTAATGAGCTGCTATCGTAATCATATCGGTGGTGTATGGAGCATGATCAAGGCGAGCGATCGAATGGAAAGGATGATCAGTGATTTTAACCTGATCATTACCCACTTTAGCTACCCGGCCCTACAAAAAAAGAAACTTTTATGGTTATATATTCAGCGGTATTTGTTATTTGAGTTAGGGCAGTTTAAAGTTCGAAAAGCCTATAACACCGTGAAGTTTTTGCTTTAAATCAACCCGCTTTTATTTTCATGGAAACACCATCTGTATTGCCACAAAAACAACGGTTATTTTTTGTGATACCTTCTTTAATGAGCGGTGGAGCCGAACGGGTACTCATTGCTTTAGCCAATTATTTTGATCAAAAAAACTGCACCTCAGTAATAGTCGCGTTGAATCAGGGTGAACCTGCTTATAGCATCAACGAAGGGGTTAAGGTTATTTACCTGCTTGATCGGAAAAGTAATAAACTCTGGTTCAGATTGAGTTATATGTGGCTTATGCTTTATAAACTCTTAAAGCTTTTGAGGGAAGAAAAACCAAATTGTGTTTTGTCTTTTATCACCTCGGCGAATATCTGGACAGGCGTTACTTGTAGTGTTTTACGTATCCCTTTCATTGTTTCAGAACGTACAGCGCCTAAACGCAGTATCAATCAATTTAGGAACGGGGTTAAACTATTCGTTGCTTTATTATACAAAAAATCAAAGGGGATTGTGGTGGGGGCCCAGGGTGTTGAAGATAGCCTTCGAGAAAACAAAGCGTTCAAAAGCCTCCGCAATGTTTACAAAATAACCAATGCTGTACCAATCTTTAATGCGATATCTGGCCAAACAGTACATCATCGCCAGTTTATATTGGGAGTGGGGCGCCTGGAGTACGTAAAAGGTTTCGACATGCTTATAACCGCTTTTAGCAATGCCCAGATAAGTGATATTGATCTTGTTATAGTGGGTGACGGTCAGGAGAAGGGCAATTTAATGAATCAGATTAATGATTTAGGATTAAAAGACAGAGTTTTCCTTGTTGGTTCTAAAACTAATCTTCAGGACTATTATAGTCAGGCGAAATTGTTTGTGCTACCCTCCAGAAACGAAGGCTACCCAAACGCATTGATCGAGGCTATGAGTTTTGGATGTCCCTGTATTGCCATGGATTGCGAATTCGGTCCCTCAGAAATTATCGATAATGGGCAAAATGGCCTTTTGGTTCCGGCAGCCAATACTGCTGATCTCGCAAATGCCATCAATCAGTTAATAAATAATCCGCAGCTAAAGGATGATCTGGGTGTACAAGCCTTGAATATTAATAATACCAATAACGCTGATAAAATTTTTAAACAATGGGAGAGCTTGCTGTTAACCCGTGTTTAATAAAATAAGTAGTTCGAGTAGATAACCAAGACTTTATGGTACAATACTTAATACGGTTGGATGACTTGTGTCCAACTAATAACCTGAAAAAGTGGGAAAGGTTCTTTAATCTTTTTGACCTTTACGATATAAAACCCATCATTGCGGTTATACCTAATAATCATGACCCCAAGCTAAGTGTATGCGGCGAGTTTAACCCATATTACTGGCCACTTGTTCGTCACCTTCAAAAAAAAGGCTATGTTATCGGAATGCATGGTTTTGAACATCTTTATCAAAACAATAATTCGGGTTTGTTCCGGATCAATGGCCGTTCAGAATTTGCAGGTTTACCTCTATATATTCAGGAACAAAAGGTAAAAGCTGCAGTTGCAATATTTAACCGCGAAGGGGTTCATACTCCGCTTTTTATAGCTCCAGCGCATACGTTTGACCGTAATACACTCAAAGCACTTAGCAAATACTCCGAAGTACTGATCATCAGCGATGGCTTATTACAGTCGCCCTATATTAGGTTAGGCTTTGGTTGGGTACCGGTGCAGCTCTCAGAAGTCTGCCTAAAAACAAAGAACACCTGGACATTTAACTATCATCCGGAAACATGTACTGATGAGGCTTTTGAAAGACTCGAAAGGTTTATTGCCGAAAATTATCAGCACTTCGTATCCTTATCGCAATTGACCTTCAGGGATTACTCCTGGAAAGATTGTATTAAAGAATATTACCTTATTTATCAAAGGGTGATACTTGACTTTTTAAAAAAGCAGGTTTACCGTTTTCGATATGCAAAGCCAGCAAGATCCTAATAAGCATAATCATTATACATATGAACATGATCATACCGTTTTCCCCGCCTTTTATTGACGATGAAGTAGTTGAAGAGGTTTTACATACACTCTATTCAAAATGGATCACTACTGGCCCCAAAGTGGCAGCTTTAGAGCAGGAGATTATCAAACTAACCTCATGTGCATCGGCCATTTGTGTTAACTCCTGGACATCAGGCGCTATACTGATGTTAAAATGGTTCAGCATTAAAGAAGGAGATGAAGTTATTGTACCGGCATATACTTACAGTGCAACAGCACTTTGTGTCTTACATTGCGGTGCAACTCCAGTGATGGTTGATGTCGATGAAGATTTTTGTATATCTGTTAATGCGGTTCGTAAAGCCATTACTTCAAAAACAAAAGCTATTATAGCTGTGGATATTGCCGGCTGGCCATGCGATTACGATGTGCTTAATACCCTGATCAATGAGCCCGAAATTGCCGCCTTGTTCAGCGCGACATCTGTTAAACAAAGCTTATTGAACCGGATTTTAATGATCAGCGACGCTGCACACTCACTCGGATCCAGATATGATGGTGAGGCTGCTGCAAAAAAGAGCGATGTAACCATATTCTCATTTCATGCGGTTAAAAACATTACCACAGCTGAAGGGGGATGCATATGTTTGAACCTGCCTGAACAGTTTGATATCACTGCAGAATCCAGGTATCTTAAAATGTACACGTTAAATGGACAGACAAAGGATGCTTTTTCCAAAGCACAGGGTGGCGGATGGCGATATGATATTCTTTTTCAGGGGCTTAAAATTAATATGCCTGATATTTGTGCTGCAGTAGGATTAGCTCAGATCAGGAAGTACGAAACCGAATTATTGCCATTACGTAAACAAATCGCTTTACAATACAGTGAAAGGTTTAAGCAACATGATTGGGCTATTCTACCTCCTTTAATGGATGAAAAACGTGAATCAAGTTATCATTTGTACCCTTTGCGGATCAAAAATATAACGGAAGCACAACGCGACCTGATCATAGATGATATTGCAATTACAGGAGTTTCTGTAAACGTGCATTTTATACCTATGCCTATGCTTACTTATTTTAAGAGCCTGGGTTATCAGATGACCGATTATCCGATTGCTTACCATCAATATGCCTGTGAAATTTCACTGCCTATATACCCTCAGTTAACAGCCGAAGAAATAATCTATGTTATATCTTCAGTTATTAACGCCGTAGAAAAACAACTTCATGTTGTTGCAGAATCAAGCACAAGTAATACTGTTGTAAACGTGTAATTGTAAGTTTAAAACCATGGTTTTGAAAAGGGTGTTTGATGTATTTTTTGCCCTAATAGGGGTTGTTATTTTATTGCCCTTATTCGTCATCATAGCAATCTCCATCAGTATTAACTCAAATGGCGGCGTATTTTATATTCAACATCGGGTTGGAAGGAATGGAGTTGATTTTAAGCTGTTAAAATTCAGAACTATGTATGTCAATGCGGATAAAGCTGGACTTTTAACTATTGGACATCATGATTATCGCATTACGACAGCCGGTTATTGGTTACGCAGGTACAAGCTTGACGAATTGCCGCAGTTATTCAACGTTCTCATTGGAGATATGAGCTTTGTGGGGCCGCGTCCAGAGGTAAGGAAATACGTAGAAATATACTCTCTAAAACAGCAGAGAGTATTGAGCGTAAAACCAGGCATAACAGATAAGGCCTCCATTATGTACTTTAATGAAAATGAGCTTTTGGCAGCAGCCTATGAGCCCGAACAATTCTACATTAACGAGATCATACCATCAAAGATCCAATACAATCTGGATTATATTGATAAACACAATTTGTGGCTCGATATCAAAATTATTTGGCAAACCTTAAAAAAGGTTGCCAATAAATAACACCGTATATGTTAGTTAAAAGGTTCATTATTTTTAGCGTGGTGCTAACCTATCTGTATACACTTGTCTTTGGCATTTTTATGACAGGTATTTTCAGGATACCCGCCCCGATTGTGTTGGGGATACTGCTGTTACCTTTTATAAAAGCGCCAGTTCAGCATTTTGCCTATTATAAAGAATGCCTATTTATTATTATAGCGTTGTTTTTATACTATATAGTTGGCATGGCAGATTATAAGGCATTTTTTGCCAATGTTATAACCATCTTAACCTGTGCGTTTTACTTTAATCATTTTGTGGGTTTAAATAAACGACGTTTTAATATATCGGTGGTCATCGTATTCCTTTTACTATCGCTATCTATGCTCTTGATGATCCTTGACCATACACAGCAAGGCATCATTGATCCCTTAAGGTCAACCATGCTTGGTGAACCGGTTAAACAAAGCCCTTCGGGCATTGCCGCAACCCAATTTACCTTTGGCTATCAAATAGCAGCCTTTACAGCTTTTGCTTTTGTAGCTACGTTCACGTTCAGGCTGCACGCGATAATTAAGGTTATTGTTTTTTTTGCGTGTATAGTATGCCTTTATCTGGGGATGAACCGGTCGGCATTTATCAGCTTTGCCGTCGCTGTTGTGATATTTATATTCATTTATTACAAGTTTAAGGCTGTGTTATTGCTGGCAGCAGCCGCCATCATTTGTTTCCTGAGTTATACTTATTTGTTAAAAGATACTCTGGATAGTAAAAACAATATTCTTTCAAAAAATGAAGCTAAAGGAGCCAATGATTTTAACCGGGCAAACATGGCTGAAGAAAATTTGAAGATCTGTGCTGATTATCCCTTTGGCCTCATATTCTATGGTAAAACCTGGGAAGATGTAACATACCGTAACCCCTTATTCACTTTTGGCCTGACCTCACATAACGCTTATCTCATGTTTATAACTTATTTAGGTCCTTTTTTAGGTTTGGGATTGTTAGGGGCTATTTATTATAGGATTACACGACTGTCCCGAGAAATTATGCAACATGTAAAATTAAGGTCCAATGTTTTAATGCCAGCCTTATGTTTTTCTTTTATCGCGGTATCGCTGAATGCACTTTCTCATAATGGGTGGTTGATGAGTGCTGACGGCCCAACCCTGTTTTTGTATTTCGGTGTAATGCAGGGAGCAAAAATTTACGCGCAGCAACAAAGTAGTACGGAATCATCAGAGATGCTGGAATCCTCGGAAAATTCGGCAGCACAAGACCAGTTGCAAACACTTGTTTTATAATGAAGAAAAAGATATTCCTGATCGTTGGATCGCTTGGTGCCGGCGGGTCCGAAAGGGTTTACTGGTTGCTTTCTCAATATTTTAATAAGGAAGTATATTCCGTATCTGTTGTGTTTTTAAATGCCAGGGAGCAATGTTTTCCGACCAATATTGAGGGTATTGAATTTATCGATCTTAAAACGGTAAAAGCTTCCAGATCATTCTTTAAACTGTACAAGCTTTTAAAAGATGCCAAGCCTTTTGCTGTTTTTTCTACTAATGATCATATTAACATTTTAACTGCCATGGTAGCCTGTTTTTTGAAAGTGCCAAACCTGATAGCCCGGGCGTCAAACAACCCGCAGCAGATGAAACAATTTTATGGTTTTAAAGCTCGATTTTATAATTTATTTACCCGGTTTTTATCCTTCCGGTTTAATTTTATTGTTTGCCAGTCGGTTGAAATGCAGCAGTCGATCTCCAAATTATATGGTATTAGCTTGAATAAGTTAAAGGTTATTTCCAACCCGGTTTTGTATACATCTGCAATAAAAAAGCAATCACACAACGCTGTAGAAAAAAAATTAATAATAGTGGCTCGTTTAAACAGGGAGAAAGGTTTATTTCGGCTGCTCGAGGTGATGGAAGAGTTACCTGAAAACTATGTTTTAACCATTGCGGGAGACGGACCTTTAATGGGAGACCTGAAAGACCGCGTTCGTTTACGAAAACTGGATAACCGGGTTACTTTTTTAGGAGAAGTTAAAGAAGTTTCAACTTTAATTTCAGTTCATGATCTTTTTGTGTTGTGCTCATTTACGGAAGGGTTTCCTAATGTTATTCTGGAGGCTCTGGCCTCCGGAGTTCCGGTGGTGACTTTCAGAGTAGGCGGAATTGATGAGATGATTTGCGAAGGCTTTAACGGTTTTGTTGCCGAGCAAGCCAATTTAATGCAATTAAAAGAGCTGATCATAAAAGCATGTTCTCAGTCATGGTCGCATGAAAAAATCAAAGCGGATACTTATTGCAAATTCTCCCTTGATAAAATAGGACAGGCTTATGAAAGCCTCTTGCAAAATTAATATTAAAATCAATTGATATGTGTGGAATATACGGCTCTACTGTTTACTATAATGATGAGATCATTCGGGCAAAGTTGGCACGAGTGCAGTTTCGTGGGCCCGATTATTCTGGTTTTGAGCGTGTAGAATCCGTAATATTAGGACATAACAGGCTGGCAATTGTAGACCTGGACCCGCGCTCAAACCAACCATTTACTTATGAGCATTTGAAGGTTGTTTTTAATGGTGAGTTATATAACTATAAACAATTACGATCTGAATTAAAATCACAAGGACATCGGTTTAAAACAGATTCAGATACAGAGGTACTTGCAGCTGCATACCTTGAGTACGGCATACATTGTGTGGATCATTTTAATGGGATGTTTGCTTTTGTAATTTACGATACTAAACAACAGCTGCTTTTTGGAGCGAGAGACCGGCTTGGGAAAAAACCTTTTTATTATGCGCATAAGGGCTTGGACTTTGAATTTGCCAGCCAAGCGGCACAAATTACTATTGCAAGGCAGGCAGATCTGGATTTGCAGGCCATTAACGAATATTTTATATGGGGATATATACCAGAGCCCCGCACAGCCTGGCAGGGAATTAAGAAACTTGAGGCGGGAAACATTTTCATTTTTGAACTTACCTCGGGTCAATTTAAAACAAAAAAATACTGGGATCTTGATCCCGTGGGTTTAAGCATCTATAAAGGAAGCTATGCTCAAGCTAAATCCGAACTAAAAAAGCTATTGAAAGATGCGGTTAGCATACGGATGCATGCTGACGTAAACCTTGGTGTTTTTCTTTCCGGAGGAGTCGACTCATCGTTGGTGGCTGCGCTTGCTGCTGAAAATACAAAACAGATCAAGACATTTTGCGTCAGGTTTAATGAAAAAGGATTTGATGAAAGTGTTTTTGCCGGGAATATTGCCAAATATCTCAAAACGGATCATTATGAGATCGAATGTGACGAAGAAGAAGGTATCGCGCTAATTGGAGAATTTGGAACTTATTATGATGAACCATTTGCTGATTCAAGTGCAATTCCAACTTTGTTGCTCAGTAAATACACCAAAAAGCATGTAACGGTAGCACTGAGTGGCGATGGAGGTGACGAAAGTTTTATGGGTTACTCCCGGTATAAATGGTTAAATATGGCTAATCAGTTTTTTAATTGTCCGCTGGTATTGCGCAAGATCATGGGGGGGCTGGTAAAGTTATCACCTGACTATCGGCATAAACTTATTGCAATGGGGATTAGTACAGCAACAATTGATTTGCTATATGCGCTCATGCTTGGTGGGTTAGAGTATTCATGGCTTCAACAACCCCAGGCTGGCTTAAATGTACCTTTTATGGATATATTATCTACAGAATCAGGAAGTTTTTTACAGAAAATGTCGGCTTTTGATATTAAAACTTATTTAAATGGTGATATCAATACGAAGGTAGACCGCGCTTCGATGGCCTTTGCAGTAGAAGCGCGGGCGCCATTAATGGATCACCGGGTAGTAACATTTGCGCAACAACTCCCCGATAATTATAAATATGGCGGTGGAATACAGAAACGAATATTAAAAGATATTTTATATCAATATGTACCCGCTCATTTATTTGACAGGCCTAAGTCGGGTTTTACCATGCCTTTTAGTTATTGGTTCAGGCATCAGCTTAAGGATTATGTACTTGACCAGCTATCATTGCGCGACCTTAAAAATATACCAGGTATTGAGGCTAAAACGGCATCAGACATGATTAATGATCATATGACCGGTAAATGGAACCGTGCACCTCAAATTTGGAAGCTGCTGGTACTCAAACAGTGGTTAGAAAATCAAAAAATAAACACTTTGCCAGTATATCAAACAGTTTAAGCACTGTTAATGCTAAAAATTTTATGATCGAGATCAAAACCCAGGCTTTTCGCCTGATGCCTGTTCGTGTAATTTGGTTTGCAGGCAGACCCCAAATATGGAGATGCCTTTTTAGCTATTACAAACAAAGTTCCTATAACAAAACGGTTTCAGGATATTGCCAGGAACCATTTTATACCAAAACCATCGATATAAGCACTCCGGTAACCGCTTTTGAATCAGCCTTTGATCAAAAAACCATTTATGAGATCAGGCGGGCTATTAAAGATGGTGTAACAACAACAACTGAAACGGATTTTACCCGATTTATTAATTTTTATAATTTATTTTCCCAAACCAAAGGTTTGCCAAAACTCAAGACGAATTTTAGTAATTACAAATCTCATACCGTTATTACCAAAGCTGTTTACAATCAACAAGATATTGTTATGCATGCTTATGTTGTTGATGGTGAGCAGAAAAGGGTGAGGTTGTTGTATTCGGCCTCGCTTTTTAGGAATGAGGAAGCGCCCCAGCTTAAAGCGACTATAGGCAGAGCAAATCGCTTATTACACTTTAAAGATATGTGCTTTTTTAAGGAACGCGGATTTGAAGTTTATGATTTAGGAGGTTACGCGGCGAATACGAATAACGCAGCACTTCAAAGAATAAATCAGTTTAAAGACAGTTTTGGAGGAGAGTTGATACAGGAAAGTGATTATTTGCCCTTACCCACATTGATTTTATCTTTTTTCAATAAAATGTTTAGATCATGAGTTTGGCCATAAAACTTCAAATGGTTTTTGATAAGCTATTTATGAGTGATAAGTGGAATATCGGATATATTAATCAAAGCCCTGAAAGTCTGATTAGTTCCCAAAAATTAAATGGCAAAATAAACTGGCTTCACGAAGACAGCGTTGATTATGCAGCCGATCCCTTTGTTGTCCATATAAATGGGAATTATCATATTTTTTATGAAGAGTTAAATTTCTTGAGGGGTAAAGGCGAAATAATGGTTACCAATGGATTAAGCTTTAAAGACAAAAAGAAGGTTAAAATGATAACCAACCAATCTATACATCTCTCTTATCCTTATCTGTTTAGTGAAAAAGATAAACTTTACTGTATTCCTGAAACATCTGCAATTAAACAGGTAGTATTATATCAGATTGATACTGATAATTTACAGAAATTTAAAAAAGTACGGACCCTTTTAGAAGGAGATGATTTCGTAGATAGTTCTATTATACAGTATAATAATAAGTATTGGTTGTTTACCAGTGTATCCGGAAAACCAGGTGTATTGTATATATATTATTCAGATACTCTTCTCGGTACATTTAAGGCACATAGCTTAAACCCAATTGTAGTTGAAAATCACGTTAGCCGGTCAGCTGGAGGGTTATTTGTTGTTGATCAAAAATTATATATGCCAAGTCAGAATCCCGGAAAGTGTTATGGCGGTTCAATTATGATCAACGAAATTACTCATATTAATGAAGCTGAATTTCAATATCAGACAGTTTTTGAACTATTGCCACAACCCCCTTACAACATCGGCTTGCATACTATAAATTTTGCCAAAGGTTTGCTTGTTGTTGATGGTAAACGCAATAAGTTTAGCGTGTTTACCCCAATAAAAAAAATCGTTAAAAAGATCAGAAGTCATGCCTAATCTTGGCAAAATGCCTACAACCGATAAAAATGTACTTTTTGTTTCCATGACCAACGCGGCCAACGGGGCCGAAAATGTGTTGTTTATGGCCGCAAGCGCTATAGGGGCACCGATGATGTTTGCAAAAAAAGTAAACTCTGGTGGCTTAGATATCCCGAGCGGGCAATCGTCGTGTTACGCAAGCAGCAATAGCATGTTTGTGGGTTTTTTTAAACTTATAAAGTTACTCAAACCCTACCGAAAAGATTTCATTTTGATCAGCACTCACCCTTACTTAAACGCTTATTTGGGGTTTTTAAAAAGGGTTGGTTATGTAAAATCTCAGCTTGTTGTACGCGAGTGTACCTCTGTCTTTACCAGGTTTACCGGATTAAAAAAGTTGAGTTATAAGCTGGCTTATTATTTAGGGTATCCGGCTGTAGATCTTGTTGTTTGTCAGACCAGTTTGATGCGCTCTCAATTCCTACAGCATATAAATTTTATACCAACCCAAAGGGTAATAGTACAAGGGAACCCTATAAACCTAAAGCTAATTAATACTAAGGCAAAATTGCTTCTAAATGATCCGGATACAACCGGAGACTTTATCTGCGCTGCCGGGCGGCTGATCCACGAAAAAGGATTTTCGGTTTTAATACACGCCTTTAGCTGTATCGAAAAGCAATATCCAACTTTAAAGTTGCTGATATTGGGTGAGGGGGGTAAAAGAGCCGAGCTATTGAGGTTAATCGAAACCCTGGAACTTACAGACCGCGTTATGCTAAAAGGCAGGGTTGACAATCCTATCCCTTATTTTAAGCGGGCGAGAGTATGTGTATTATCATCCATTAGGGAAGGTTTTCCGAACGTACTACTGGAAATGATGTCTGTAAATCCATCAGTAGTTGCCACCCTCTGCGCCGGAGGAATAGAAGCGATCCCCGGAGTTTTGAAAGTAAAACCAGATAGCATTAATGAACTGGTGATCGGTATTGGAAAAGCACTTGATAAAAATATTGGAAGCTCAAGCCCAATAATTAAGCAATATCTGCATAACAGGACACCTGAAATATTTATTAACTCCTTATTAAAAAGCCTGTCCACTGTAAACGGCCTTTAAATTAAAAGGATATTGTTACACTTTAAATTTAAATCACATGAGACGCAAACAAAAGTTTCTTGAAAAAATAGTGCCTTTAATTATATTAATAGGCGTATTTGTCTTTTTTAATGGTTGTAAAAAAGGATTGGAAAATCCGGTACCTGCTAAAGTAAAAACACCTGTCGAGATAAGAGCGGGTTTATTTGCCATCGATTTTGACGGTTTAAGGTCTGATGGAGGGTATGCCTTTAAAATAGGGTATGTAATTGATGGGGGAGATTCAAACGAGAAGCCATCAACCTCACTTCTCCGGATTTTTGAAAATGGTGTAGAGTTACATCCACCTCATTCCCCACATCAGGATATCCGTGATTTAGGAAAAGGGCGTTTTAGCCACTGGGGTTCAACACTCTATTTTTCTACCACTGATAATACAGACCCGGTTGCTAATGGCCGCGAATATGCTTATACTTTAGATGGTTCAGGATACCCTGCAGCAAAAAATTAATACTATACCTGCTCATTATTCTCTAAGTGGGTTTACATGGTTTACACAATTTATGGTTAATATTGGATTATTTAATTGATAATCAGTTAATTATATTGATTTGCTGCAAAATAATGTAAACCCATTATTTTGTCAAGTTTTCTAAGGAACAAAAGCTTCGACGACTATACTACTACGATTACCACCTACTAATATGCTTTACAAGTGCTCATACTTGTTTAATATAAACTTCCCTGTTCCCCCTTTATTCTAAAAGGGCTATTAGTTCATCTTTAAAACTTAAAATCTTATGAAAATTTTAGTTACCGGTACTGCCGGTTTCATTGGCTATCATTTGGCTAAACGTCTGTTAGATAGGGGCGATACGGTGGTTGGTATCGATAATTTAAATGATTATTATGATGTCAACTTAAAATATGCGCGGCTTAAAGAAACCGGTATTAGTATATCCGGATTGGAATATGCAAAACCTGTTTGTAGTGTGAATTATCCTAACTATACGTTTATAAAACTTGATCTGTTAGATAAAGAGCAACTGGAAGCCTGTTTTCAAACCTATCAATTTGATGCGGTATGTAACCTGGCAGCACAGGCGGGTGTACGCTATAGCTTAACAAATCCCGAAGTTTATATAGATTCTAATATCAAAGGATTTTTGAATATTTTAGAGTGCTGCCGGCATTTTAAGGTAGGGCATTTGGCTTATGCCAGTTCTTCCAGCGTTTACGGGCTGAACAAGAAAATGCCCTTTAATGAACATGATATAGCTGATCATCCTGTTTCGTTGTACGCTGCTTCAAAAAAAGCCAATGAAATGATGGCTCATACTTATAGCCATCTGTTTAATTTACGTACTACAGGGCTCCGTTTTTTTACTGTTTATGGGCCATGGGGTCGGCCAGATATGGCACTGTTTATTTTTACAAAAGCCATGTTAGAAGGCAAACCTATCGAGGTTTTCAATAATGGTGATATGAAACGTGATTTTACCTATATTGATGATATTGTTGATGGCATTGTACATGTGATTGATGCACCCGCTGAAAGCAATCCCAATTGGGATGCCCAAAAACCAGATCCGGCCACTTCAAAAGCTCCTTACCGAATCTTTAATATTGGTGGCGGTGCCCCCGTTAGCTTGCTTGATTTTGTAAACGAAATAGAAAAACAAATTCACCGTATTGCGAAAAAGATATTTTTACCAATGCAGGAGGGGGATGTGGCCGAAACATGCGCTGATGTATCAAGTTTAAAAGGGGTTTTAAACTACAAACCCTTAACCACTGTGCATGTTGGGATTTCCAGATTTATTGCCTGGTACAAGGCCTTTTATAAACCGGATAAACAGAATTTAGAACCCGTTTCTGCAACAATAGATACGCTGTAATGTCATTTTAATGTCATGAAACGTGCAATTTTATACAGCAGGTTTACAATTATATTATACACATTATTAATGTTATAGCTGTAATGGGGCCTTTTTTGAACCCATTTTGATTTAAGTCTATATTCCATGTGATTTTTATTGGCAATTTTTCAAACACACCCCCGTTTGATGGCCTAATAAAAAAAACACATATGGAAAGAAAAACAACACCTTTTAAAAAAGTGGTAGCGGCCAGTTTGATGCTTAGTACAATTATCCTGTTGGGTAGTTGCCAAAAAAACGGGGATACCGGACTTGCATCTAACAATGCCGCACTAACAACGACTTCAGAGACAACGGCTACTACAAGTGCGGTAGGTACAAGCACCAGTTTGGCTGTAGATTTAACGGGATTAAAATCAGATGGAGGTTATTCCTACAAGATAGGCTACCCGCTTAGTAAATCCGGAGACTCTAATACGCAACCTACAGCATCAACCATGCGTCTTTTCGAGAACGGAGTCGAATTGAAGCCTCCGCATTCTGTCCATCAGGACATTCGCGATTATGGTAAAGGGCGTTTTAGTCACTGGGGTACAGAACTGATGTTTTCGGCTTCTGACAATACCAATCCCGCGACTAATGGCCGAAAGTATACGTACACGCTGGATGGATCTACAGGTACTGTAACAACGGGAACGTCTACTGCTTCTTCGTCAACCTCATCTATAACTACAACCGGGCTTATGGGGTACGCCATGTATAACGGAACAACAACCGGTGGTGCAGGTGGCACATCGGTCACAGTAAGTACACTTGCGGCTTTAAGAAGTGCTGTAAAAGGTAATGCTCCCAAAATTGTTTACATCAGCGGAGCAATTAAGAGTACCGGTGATGACTTGGTTTATGTAGGTTCCAATACATCGATAATTGGTAAACCAAGCGCTTCTGTAGAGGGACTTACACTTTTTATGGAAACAGTTAGCAATATTATTGTTCAGGATTTACGCCTTAAGAATTACGTTTACGATGCTGGTGTTCAAATCAAATACTCATCTCATCATATTTGGGTAGATCATTGCGAATTTTCGTGCGACCGTTCAAAATGGGGTTACTGGGGCAAGGATATTGCCATTACAAGGGAGTCTGACTTTATAACAGTATCATGGTGTAAATTTCATGACAATAACTTATCAGTACTTATTAGCGGGGGCATAGTGGGGCATGAATCTGATCAAGGAAAACTCCACATCACTATGCATCACAATTACTGGTATAACGTTAGTGAAAGAGAGCCAACAATGAACTATGGTCGGGTACATCTTTTCAATAACTATCATTTGAATAACGCAAGTTATTCTATATCCGCAAGGGCTGGTGGTATTGTCAGAACCGACAATGATTATTTTGCAAACGGTCACAAACCTATTACTACTAATTTGGATGGCGACCCTCCAGGTTATATCAGTGGTGCAAATACGGATATCTTTGTTAACTGCGGTGCTAATGATATAACTACCCCGGTATCAACATGGGTGCCAGAGTATACCTATAAACAATATCTGAATGCAGCTGCCGATGTACCTGCGCTTGTGGTACAAGGCACAGGGCCAAGAGCAATTCATTAATTTTTTTATAAAACTTAATACCCCTTTAACAGCCCAATTGTTTCATACAATTGGGCTGTTAAAATTTAATATTATCAACCAAGCCTTTAACTGTACGCCCAGTACAACTCCATTTCACTTATAAACCTGGCTGTTTTTTAGTAAGTCAAGCTGAACAACAGTATTTACCTGCATTCTTTAGCAAATAATTTCCAATATCTTCTTGTACCCAGTACAACCGCCCTATACAAGGTTGGTGTTTTAATAACAACGTGAATCAAATGGCACAAACGGTTCTGATCGCCTGCGATTCGTCAAAATCATTGATGGATTTTAGGGGCAACCTGGTTGAGTTAATAGCTCAGCAACATAAAGTGCATGTATACACTCCCGGTATAATGCAGCCGGGTTTTCGGGAGAAACTAAAACTTATGCAGGTTGAGGTTCATGAAATTGAACTTAGCGGTGGTGTTGTATCTGTTTTTTCAGACCTCACCTACATGATACAGCTTTATAAGCTCATGAAAAATATCATGCCAGACGTTTTTTTTCCTTATACATTAAAACCTGTTATTTATGGAACATTGCTGGCAAAAATATGCCGTATTAAAAGTATAACACCAATGCTTACCGGCTTGGGTTATAATTTTACATCAACCTCAAAAAATAAACTGGTAAGCCATATTACACGATGGCTGTTAAAGTTTAGCCTGACGAAAAGCAAAGGGCTTAAAATCATCTTCCATAACAATGATGATTATCAAACGCTTTTGCAATACAATATATTAACAGAAAAGCATCAGGCTGTTATAGTAAACGGCTCAGGAGTTGATCTTGATTACTACACCTATTGCGAGCCAAACGCAAAAAATATCAGCTTTTTGATGATAGCCCGCTTAATAAACGCAAAAGGCATACGTGAATATTACGAAGCTGCAAAAAATATCCGCCTACGTTTTCCGGAGGTCACTTTTAATCTGATAGGTGCTTACGGCGAGAATGTTGACGTCATAGACGACGAACTGTACGTTAAAATATGTAATGGTGATGTGGTTAATTATTGCGGCGAGGTTGATGATGTGCGTCCGCATATCCAAAAAGCATCTGTAATAGTTTTACCTTCTTACAGAGAAGGCATGCCCCGGAGTTTGCTGGAAGGTATGGCCATGGGGCGGGCTATCATTACTTGTGATTCTATTGGTTGCCGAGAAACCATTAATTGCGAAGGGGCCATAAACGGTCTGTTGGTCCCAGTCAAAAATGTTCCTGAACTCGTAACACGAATGGAGTTTTTCATCAACAATACAGAAGCAATATACAGCTATGGTGTAAACGGACTTGCTTTTGCCCGGGAAAAATTTGATGTGCATCAGATTAATGCCGAGATGCTGAAGATTATGCAGCTGGATAGGGAATAGTGTAGATCTTAATAAACAACCAACTAAACTTTATATAATGGAAAATAAATTTAATTACGCACAAAGAACGATGGGGGATTTTGAGGAGGCAATGGATAACTATGGATGGATTGTATACACTGATGCGTTAAACCCTGATTTTATTAAAACAATCAATGATGATTTGGTAACAGCATATGAGTATAGAAGAAAAATTCAGGAAAAAAATGGTATTAGTGCAAATATGGATGGCACCCTGCATCATTTGTTGGAGCGCGATAATTTCGGACTCCGATTTCTCGAAAAAATGTTTTGTAATGATGAGATCAGCTATTTTTTAAAAGGCAATTATATTCTTAATGGTATCAACGCGGTTATGCATGCCAGGCAGGAGCACCCTTATCTCAGTAACATGCATCGTGACGTGAGAACCTTTATGAAAGATACCAAATTACTGGTACAAATGATTGTTACGCTGGATGATTTTACTTTACAGAATGGCGCAACTTATTTTCTTTCAGGTTCGCATAAAACAGACCTTCGCCCGGATGAAACTTATTTCTATAAGCACGCTGCCCGGGCAATTGTACCTAAGGGTAGTATTATCCTCTTTAATTCAAATATTTGGCATGCTGCCGGCGAAAATAGCACAGCCAATTTGAGAAGGGCCCTGACACTGGGTTTTACCAGGCCATTTTTTAAGCAGCAAATGGATTACCCGCGGTTTTTAGGATACGATTTTGTTGCAGAGCTAAGCCCTGAATTGCGCCAGGTTATTGGCTATAATGCACGTGTTCCAGAAAACCTGGATGAATATTATCAGCCTCCGCATTTAAGGATGTACCAGCGCGATCAAGGCTGAGTATAATTAGAATCTTACACTTTCAATCCTTTAACAATGCAAAAAAGCAAACCTTACCCAAAACCTATGGGAGGATATTTTGAGCTGCAACTTACTCCCGGCGTTGATTACTACCCCAATTTAGTACGCTTAAATACAGGCCGGAACGCCCTGGAGTACATTTTAAGGCAAAAAGCCTATACCAAAATTTACATCCCTTATTTTACTTGTGAAGTTATACTTGAACCTATAAATAAACTGAATATAACTTATCAGTTTTATTCGATAAATGAGCAGCTTGAGCCAATTATCGATTTTGAGATTGAGCCGCATTCTTGCCTTTTATACACTAATTATTTTGGCATCAAGCAGGACGCTGTTAAAGAGTTAAGCAAGCACATCAAACACCTGATTGTTGATAATTCACAAGCTTTTTTTTCGGAGCCATTGCCTGGTATTGATACATTTTACTCTTGCCGGAAGTTTTTTGGCGTTTCTGACGGAGCGTATCTGCAAATTAAAAAGAAACTCAGTAAGAAATTACCAGTCGACTTATCTATTAGCCGGTTTTCACATCTTCTGAAAAGGATCGAATTAGGTATTGAAGCGGGTTATAGTGATTATAAGGCCAATAATGAGGTTTTGGAAAACAACGAAATTAAGAGTATGTCGCACTTAACACAGAAAATCCTCTCGGGAATTGATTATGAAGAATGTGCCAAGATAAGAAAGCGGAATTTTAACTTTTTGCATAAGCATCTGCAGGCCCATAACCTGTTAAAGTTCGATATTTCAGAGAGTTCCTCTCCAATGGTTTATCCATTTTTAAGTGCTGACAGGGATCTGAAGCTACATCTGATACAGAAAAAAATATACGTTGCAACCTATTGGCCCAATGTTTTTAAGTGGACGAATAAAAAAATGTTCGAAAATCATCTTGCCCGGTATCTGGTGCCATTACCGATAGATCACCGGTATAACCTTCAGGATATATTTTTTATGTTAAATACTTTACAACAGTTTTTATGACAATTTCCATATATATACGGCCCCTGGTATTGGAAGATGCCCAAACTTCCTATTTATGGAGAAATGACCCGCAAATATGGACGTTTACAAAATTCAAAGCCACAAAGCGTATCACATCCAAAATGGAAGCCGCTTGGCTACAGGATAACCTGCGTAAGCCAGATCAAATTCGTTTTGCTATATGTTTGAAGGAGCTCGATACCTATATCGGCAATATTCAACTGCTTGATATTCACCTTCAGCGTGCAGAATTGCATCTGTTTATTGGTAATAAACTTTTTTGGGGTAAAGGCATAGGCTATCAAGCTACTATACTCATACTCAGATATGCCTTTTTTTATCGTGAATTGGAAAGTTTATACCTAAGAGTCCACCCGGCTAATATTCCCGCTCTTGCAATTTACGAAAAAGCAGGATTTGAAATTACTGGTGAAAAAGATGGCCTTGTTGCAATGAGTATTTCTAAAAAGAAATTCCTTGCACTTGAACGCCTTGAAAAATGACCATTATCTAAACCAATAACCTTATGATTAAAATATTTACCATCCACAATAAGCTGGAATGGATTTCCTATGTTCAAAAGGCTGCAGAATCTGACTTTTATCATACCTGGCATTACCATACGTTGGAAACCGGCGGCACGCCGATTTTAGCGGTTTACCAGGAACATGATGATTTTATAGCAATCCCATTATTGCGAAGAGCAATTCCTGGATCTGAATTTTTTGACCTCAGTTGCGTATATGGTTACACAGGGCCATTCTCCAATAAAAAAATGGAAAAGTTGGGTGACTCCATGAAGGAGAATTTCAAAAATGCTTTTCTCCAATTTTTATCAAATGAAAAATATGTGTCTGTGTTTATCAGGATGCATCCTTTTTTCGAACAACAATTATTACTCGAAGAATTTGGAGGGATACACGACAATGGTCTTACCGTAGTTATCGATCTGTCTGTAAGTATAGAAGCACAACGTGAAAAGTACAGGCAATCAACCATGGATGCTGTGAAACACGCCAGGAAAAAAGGTTTTGTGGTTAAAGATGGGAAAGATCCGGAGGCCATTGCGCTGTTTGTAGATATTTATCATGAAACCATGAAAAGGGTAGGAGCTTCTGATTATTATTTGTTTAATGAAGACTATTTTGACAGAATACTGAATACTAATGAATATGACGCCCGGCTTTTAACAGTATATGATGACGATAAAGCCATTTGCAGCACCATAGTTACATTAACAAAAGGCATTATCCAGGCACATTTATTAGGTACGCGCGCAGAATACCTGCATCATAGCCCGTCAAAATTTCTGGCGGATGAGATTTCTGTAATAGGTAGGTCAATGGGGATGCATTACTATAACCTTGGTGGTGGGCTGGGTTTTAAAGAGGATGCACTTTTTAAATGGAAATTAGGTTTTACCGATCTGTGTCTGCCGTATAAAAGCTGGCGTTATATAGCCAACCCCTGCGCTTATCAGCAGCTTCTTGATAAAAAAAATATCGATAAAACCTCAGATATCGACTTCTTTCCGCTCTACAGGTACGCCTGAATTTATAAATAACCTTAATCTTATTTATTATGTTACTTATCAGAAATTTACTATTTCAGGATAAAATTCATTCCAGGTGGTTAGTTCTATTAATCGATCTGGTGATCGTTTTTATTTCTCTTTGTCTTTCAATTTCCTTAAAAGATAAACTTGATCTGAAACAAGATAATATTTACTACATGATTTTTTACTGTAGTAATGCCATTTTAATATTCCTGATCATGCGCATTCATACCCGTATTATCAGGTATTCAAACACCAAGGATATGCTGCGTGTTTTTATGGCGGTATTGGTAAGTAATGCAGCATTCATGTTGCTTTGCAATATTCTTTTTGCACCTTACTTTCAGTTTAGT
Organism: Mucilaginibacter sp. BGA-UO-ETr-C110; assembly: GCF_059567985.1. Lineage (NCBI taxonomy): Bacteria > Pseudomonadati > Bacteroidota > Sphingobacteriia > Sphingobacteriales > Sphingobacteriaceae > Mucilaginibacter > Mucilaginibacter sp. BGA-UO-ETr-C110. The sequence goes on along the minus strand of NZ_JCAQPB010000002.1, from coordinate 2,501,609 downwards.
CTAAGTGGATTAGGTGACATTCTGCTCATCAATTTTTTCATATCATCATCATTGCTGATGGGTATGCGTATTATCATAAAAGATCTGTTTATATACCTTGATGGCCCCTTGGTTACAGTAAAGAAGGATAATATATTGATATATGGTTCAGGTACCTCCTCTATTTTAATCAAGAAGGCTATTGAATCACAAAAAGGACTCATGATACAGGTTCAAGGCTTTATAGACGTTGGATCTGATAAAATCAATAAATGCCTTGAACAAAAGCAGGTTTATCCGATAAGAGCGCTTGAGGGCTTACAACAGAAGTTTACCATTAAAACCATGTTAGTGACTTCCGAAGATCTGAATGTTGACGGTAAAAAAAGAGCCATAGAAAAATGTATTGAATTGGGCATCAAAGTCATTACCGTGCCACCTTCCGATCAATGGCTCAACGGAAAACCCAATTTAAATCAATTTAAGGATTTGAAAATTGAAGATTTGCTGGAACGTGCACCTATTGAATTGTGTAAGGATCATATTTTTAGTGAAATCCGTGGCAAAAGAATCCTGGTTACCGGAGCGGCCGGTTCTATCGGCTCTGAAATTGTACGGCAGGTAATGGGCTATAATCCAGAGTACATCATATTATGTGATCAGGCCGAGACTCCACTACATGATATACAGCTTGAAATTGAAGATGGAAAAAGCACCTGTAAAACAAAGATATTTGTTGCTGACATCCAAAACACAAATCGGATTAAATCGCTATTTAACTTATACAAGCCACAGATCGTTTTTCACGCCGCTGCCTATAAACATGTACCTATGATGGAAAATAACCCTGTTGAGGCTGTATTAACCAACGTTTGGGGTACCAAAAACATGGCAGATATCTCGTTGGAATTTGGGGTGGAAAAATTCGTAATGATTTCAACCGACAAAGCCGTGCGACCTACAAATATTATGGGAGCATCCAAGCGAATTGCAGAAATGTACATACAGTCGTTAGGGACCGAACTCGGGGATAATAAATCTCTTTATTTAGTGAATGATACTAACGTAACACATCATACCAAGTTTATTACAACCCGTTTTGGTAATGTTTTAGGCTCAAACGGTTCCGTTATTCCAAGATTTAAAGCACAAATTGAAAAGGGGGGACCGGTAACAGTAACTCATCCTGATATTACCCGCTATTTTATGACCATTCCAGAAGCGGTGCAACTGGTTCTGGAAGCAGCAGTGATGGGTAAAGGTTCCGAAATATTCCTGTTTGATATGGGCGAACCTGTTAGGATAGCAGATCTTGCAGCTAATATGATTAAGCTGGCCGGTCTCAGACCTGATGAGGATATTAAAATTGTTTATACCGGACTTAGGCCTGGTGAAAAGCTTTACGAAGAAATGCTAAATATAGACGAACATATTATTCCCACTCACAATAAAAATATAATGATTTCTAAAACTATACCTAATTGCTATATAGAAGTTAATAAAGTAATCAAGGAACTGTTGGAATTGAGCATGCTTAATAATACAGATCAAATGGTGCTGAAAATGAAAAGTATCCTGCCAGATTATATCAGTAATAACTCACAGTATGAAAAGCTGGATATGATGCTGGTTAATACCGAAATAATATAGACTAAATAATAAAATACTTCCCAAACTACCTTGAAAATCATATTGTTCAAAATCACAGGTAAATGTGATGCAAGTCACTTTTTAGTATTTTCATTGATTTATTTTTATCATACATAATAGCAACGAGGTGAATAATTGAACGGATTGGAAATAGCAGACGTATCTTAAAATTTAAGAAGAGACGATTGGTTACTATTACATTAGGTTCATTTTCGACCAGTAAGAGCTTTTAATAACATTGAAGATATATTAAAAAATCAAGGTATGTATAATAAAATCGATTATCCGGTTATGAGTTATGATAACAATCTTATGAAGGCTTCTAATTATTCTGATGTGAATTATGGCCAGGTAGTAGAGCGGGTGGTTCGAAGAGATCCTATGGGTATTAGCGAACTCGCCAGGCGGCTAAATGTGAGCCGACGTACTATTTACAATTGGTTTGAAATGGAGAAACTGAGCTTTGATATTATCTGTAAAATTGGTTTCGTGATCGGACACGACTTTTCTAACGAATTTCCTGATGACTTTGCCAAAAAAAGCAATAACGCAGTAGAAGAGCCTTTTACCGAAATACCAAACGGAGTCGAACAACCTTCAACTGCTATTTACTATTGGATGGACAGATATATAAAGTTATTGGAGAAGTTTAACGAAACATTAAGTCACGAAATAAAAGACCATGACCCGCACTCAGATAATGATTGGAACAGATAATCAGCAACCTGTTTATATACCCTATAAATTTGATAATAAACGAAGCTGTTGACTATTTGGTCAATGGCTTTGTTTGTTTTTAGCCTGGAGATTTGATCTGTATCAAACAAGAAAAGGATGGTTACATACTACTCATTTTAATTAAGTTAGGAAAAGATAATGGTGAAATCATTATTAAAAACACTAAATTTAATGATAGATTCGCCATAACCAATATATTCCGTACCCATACTACCTAATTTATCATCTCTGTTTAAACTCAGGACAAGGTCTTTTACATTGGCTTGTTCAGAAGCTTTAATGCGGGAAAATCATAAATAAGCTGATGATGCGTCTCAAATCAAATAGACATCGTTGCTATTTTATAGTTGATAATTTCACTTTTTAAGTGTGGTAATTCACAAAAAATATACTAAGCCTTATGAGTAATATGGTTAACAAAACACATAGTATACCAGAAGTTGAAATGATTGACCAATCGATTGCGATGGTTGCTTATTGGGATCGGAACCTGATATGCCGATATGCGACCGAAGCCTTTGCCCTGTGGTTTGGCAGGCAGCTCGATACTATGATTAATACAATAGAAATAAAGGAGTTATTGGGCGATTCTTTTCAGGGAAGCTTACCTTATATGACCAATGTACTTGAAGGGAAGGTGCAACGCTTTGAATGCGAAATAAAGACGCCCGCTGGCGAAATAAAGAAAAGCGCTGTTACTTATAGCCCTGATTCTGAAAATGGGAAAATAGACGGTTTTTTTGTCCATATAAAAGATATAGCTAATGATGAAAATAAAAATTTACCAAACGTACCAGGTAAATATGATGATTTAAAAAGTTTTAATCATTTGGCCGAAAGTGTATTCAACGATGTTGACGTTACATTGAAATCATGTTTGTTTACAGGGTTCCCGGGAATTTCGAAACTTTCAAAACTCCATTTTATATCGGAGTCAAAATTGAAACGGGATTTTAAAGCCAAATTCAACATGAGCGTTTTTACCTATTACAGAAACCTGCAAATGGAGTTAGCTGAAAAATACCTGGAAGAGGATCGATACAGTAAAAAGCAATTGGCAGTTATATTTAACTTCTCTAATCCCTCAAACTTCATTGCCTGCTATAAAAAATATCTTCATGATAAAAATGAAGATATTTCATTTGAAAGAACATATAAGATTACCCCTGATCGATATGAAATATTTGTTTCTCAGGCTCCAATAGCTCTGGCCATGCTTGATAAAAACATGCACTACCTGGCATTTTCAAATAAATGGCTAAAGGATCATAACTACGCCAATGGCAACTTAACCGGCACGGTTTATGACCCGGGTTTATTGGGCGAAACGTTAAGGTTTAAGGAAATTTATAAAACATCAATGCAAGGAAAGATTAATAAATGTGACGGGGAATTGATCGAAAAAAATGATGGAACAAAAGCGTGGATAAAATGGGAGGTAAGACCCTGGTACAACGATAAAAATGCAATAGGTGGGTTATTAATAAGTACAGAAGATATTTCTGTTTTAAAAACGCGGGATAACGAAAACGATGATGTGTCTGAAATTTTGGGTAAAGCCAACGAAATAGCCCGGATTGGGACGTGGCAGTGTGATCTCAAAAATAACAAAACCTCCTGGAGTAAAGTTGCCATGGATATATTAGAGATACCCATAGGCGTTGAGGTTGATTTTGGTATTATTATGGAGTTGTTTAAGAAAGGAAACGATCGAAACTTGATCAAACAAGTTTATAAGCAGTCGCTAACAAAAGGCCTAACATTTGATATAGAGGCCGACATAACTACATGGACGGGAAATCCGAAACGGATAAGGGTAATAAGTTATTCGGAATTTAGAGAGGGAGTCTGTCAAAAAATAGCAGGGATATTTCAGGATATTTCGAAATTAATAGTGTGATAAAAACAATTAAAAATAATGTTTAAACACTAAAATGGCCCTCTATAGGTATATATTGGCCTTTTACGAGTTTAATTTACAAATATTAATTGTAAATTTGTTTATCCCTATAAAGTAACTGAGTCTATCAAACCTATATTATCTGCCAATTTTATAACTAAAAAATTTTTATCTACAACCTAAACCGAGTGCGCATCTTTTCGAATCATAATCGAGACAGATAAACTCCGGATGTTTTAGAATGCTGTTTTTTAATTGTTAAGTTGAAAAAATTCTGATCTGCCTGTAATGAGTTAAATATAAGTTATCCCTAATAACTTTAACCTTATTGATTATGAATGAACGTATACTTATTATCGACGACGATGACCTGATGAGGACGGTCACGACAAAGGTATTAACACAAGCTGGGTATAACATAGTGCAAGCCAGCAATGGCAAAACCGGTGTTGGATTAGTGTCACAAATGAAACCCGACCTAATATTGTGCGATGTTATGATGCCCGAATTGGATGGCTATGATGTTTTACAAATACTTAGTAAAAATCAGGAAACGGCCAGTATCCCATTTATTTTTTTAACATCTAAAAATGATCCCCTGGATTTTAGAAAAGGGATGCAACTAGGAGCCGACGATTATATTATTAAGCCGGTTAACAGTACAGAATTAATTAGTTCAGTGGTATGCCGGTTAAATAAAAATGAAACACGAAAGATGTCATTTAACCGGACGATGAGAAGTATGGATATACTGACAAATAATCCTAAGGACGAGGAAATAGAATTAAAGGCTTTAATTGCCAGCAGAAAGATACGCCAGGTTAAAAAGAAACAGATTTTATACTACGATGGTGATCAACCAACCGGCATATACCTCGTATTGGAAGGATGCATAAAAACCACAAAACTATCAGACGACGGAAGGGAATTCATGACAGGCTTATATAAGGCCGATAACTATTTAGGTGTAAATGCTTTGTTGTTGAATGAAGTATATAAAGAAAGTGCGGTAGCCGTTGAAGATGCTACCGTGTGCCTGCTGCCTAAAGATACTGTTTTATCATTGTTAGCCCGTTACCCATCCATCAGTCAGCAGTTTTTAAGATTACTTTCAACAGATATATCTGAGAAAGAAGACCAGATGCTGGAACTTGCTTATAACTCTGTCAGAAAACGATTAGCCCAAACCTTATTAAGGCTCAACAAAAAATCAGATGATTTCTTGCTGCTGAAAATATCCCGGGAGGAATTAGCCGGTATGGCTGGTATGGCTATGGAAACGGTAAGCCGGACATTAACGGATTTTATAGAAGAAGGGTTGATTGAAAAAAAATCAGGGCATATTACTATCCTGGAACCCAATCGCCTGGAAAGAATTAAAAACTGAGAAATAACTATCGGTTTAAAACTTCAAAGGCCTGGTTATTTGCCAATGCTAAACACCCGATGGTTTGGCCATTAAGTGTATTATAAATTTGCTGCCAACGCCCAGTTCGCTTTCTACAATGATATTACCTCCTACGCCATCCACAATTTTTTTGGCGAGATATAAACCGATACCATTCCCCTCGGTATCTTGGCTAAACCGGGTATACATCTCAAAAACTTTCTGAAGTTTTTCTTTGGCTATACCGGTCCCGTTATCCTGTACGGCAATAATCACATTATCCCCATCTCTTACAGTATCAATATTGATCACCGGCGATAAATCGCGTTTGTATTTGATAGCATTGGAAATCAGGTTGTAAATAACGCTTCTCAAATTCTTCTTTGAGAACAGGATCTTTTTTTCTTTAATATCCCGATTAATAATTGCTCCAGTTGTTTTGATTTGATTTTGCAGACTCCAGGTGACACTGTTAATGATCTCATCTAAATCAACAAGTTCTAACACCAACATATCACTTTCTATTTTAGCAATTGTGGCTATTTCTGTAATTAGCTCCCTAAATTGTTTAATAGATAAATTAATGATATTTAAAAAGTCGATCACTTCAGATTCTGACAAGGTCAAATTATTCAATTCATTGATGCTCGCTTCGATATTACCTAAGGGGGCTAAAAGATCATGTGATGTAGCGTGAACAAAATGATCCAGATCAGCATTTATCCGCAATAAACTTTTATTCTTTTTATCAAGCGCATTCTGCGTGTTTTTTAGCTCTGTGATGTCGTTGAACGTGATAACTGCGCCATTATTTTTGTGATTTGCCCGTATGTAAGGCATAATCATCATTTGATACCAGTGATTATTGTTAGTTTCTACCTCCTTTGTAAGTGTTGTACCGGTTGCAAGTACCTGTTTAATATCATTAATGATGGTATCAAATTTAATGTTGGTAGAAATATTACTTAATGGCCTGCCAATATCGGTTTCCAGCAAGTTAATTTGTTTCACAGCACCTGGCGAAAACTTCATTAAAACCAGATCGTTGTTGATAAACAATTGCCCATTAATATTACTGCGGAAATAATTATTAAGATCATCGTTGATTTCAACAAGTTCTTTGTTTTTAAGTTGATAGTCGGCATTAATCGTATGAAGCTCTTCATTTACTGATTGCATTTCCTCGTTGGTGCTTTGCATTTCTTCATTTGCAGAGATCAACTCTTCGTTAAAGGATTGCATATTTTCATTGGATGCCTTAAGGCTTTCGTAAGATAATTGCAGCTTATCTTTTAACTCCTTTACCTCTTCTTCCAGGTTTATGGAATATTGATTAAGAGACAGTTGTTCATCAAATAAGGTATCCTCCGGCAATCGCTTATCAGCAGTTAATTTATCCTCCCTGAAAGTTACCATTAACAATTTCTTCTCACTTTTTTTTTGTTCTAAAGGGCTTACTGATATTTTTACTTTAATGGCATGTGTGCCATCTTTTATTTTTATACCGTTGATGTGCCCTTCTTTATTGGTCTTCAATGTATTGTTACTTAATATATTAAAGGCTACAGCAAGTGGTTTGGGTAACAGATCCGGAAGATTTGATGTGAAATATTTTTGAAGAAGATATTTTGCCGGATCGCCATATGACTTTATAACCTGGTTGTGTTCATCTATACAAACGGCAAGATGGTCCGATTCATTTGCCAGATTTGCAAGCATGGCATCTGCCACAGTATAATTGGTGTTTTTTGACGATTCATCAAGGGATGAGAGCGGAGCGGCATGTCTAACGCCCTGCAGATCAGGCATCGAAAATGCATCAAAAGTTACCGCTTGTTTCGTTTTAATGTTTTTATAGATCTTCCATTTTTTATCCACTACTTCCAGGTTATTCATAATAGGCATAGGGCTTTCACTGGTACCCAAAAACAAGTATCCATCCATTTTAAGCCCGAACAGAAGGAGGGTAAATATTTTTTTCTGCAGGATAGGTGTCATATAGATCAGCAGGTTTCGGCAGCTGATAAAATGCATATTACAATAAGGTGGGTTTTTAACAAGATCATGCTGCGCAAAAATTACCATTTTGCGTATTTCTGGTTTTACCCTGTAATTATTCCCTTCTTTGATAAAAAAATTATTAACCTGTTCCCGGGGTATATTTTTAATGGCCGCTTTAGGATATATACCTTTGCCTGCGTATGTGAGTGCCGCGCTATCAATATCAGTAGCAAAAATTTTAACTGCGTTATTTTGTGAATTAGCATTGAGCTGTTCAGTAATTAATATAGCCAAAGAGTATACTTCTTCGCCTGTTGCGCATCCAGCTACCCATATTTTCAGTTCTTCGTCAGGAGTGATCCTGGATAACAGATCAGGAAATACGGTATTCTTAATAACATCAAATGCCTCTTTATCCCTGAAAAAAGCTGTAACACTTATCAGAAAATTTCTTGCCAGGACCTCAACTTCTTCGGGTGTCGATTTCAAGAATTCCAGATAATCTGACAGTTTGGTGAAGTTTTTGTAAGCTGCCCTTCTTTTAGTTCTTCTGAGTATAGTGGTTTGTTTATAATCGGAAAAATCAAGCGGCGACTTTTCTTTTATCAGTGCAATGATGGCTGTGATATATTTTTCATCGCTGTTAACATCGGCTATTAATTCTCCTTTATGTTTTATATCACCTTGATGTTTTACATAATCTTCAATAACTCCCGGCATGAATTCTGGTTCTAAAATGAAATCTACCATTCCCGTGGCTATAGCATGAGAAGGCATGCTGCTGTATTCGGTTGTTTCCGGGTTACGGACTAACACCATCCCGCCAGCTGCTTTTATGGAACTGACACCCTCGGTTCCATCAGAGCCTAAGCCGGATAAAATGATCCCGATGGCCTTTGGGCCGGCATCTGCGGCAAGTGAAGTGAATAAGGTATTGATAGTTAAATGCGGACCTTTTGCAGTTTTTTTCTCTGTTAATTGAAGCCTGTTGTTACTGATGGTCATGAATTTATCGTTAGGGATCAGGTAAACCTGATTCCTTTTAACTTCCATATTATGCGCAGCCTCTTCTACTTTAAGTTTACTATGCCTGGCGAGTAATTCAACCATTCTGCTTTTAAAGTCAACTGATAAATGTTGCACAATTATATACGAAACATCATCTAAGGGTGTGTGATCGAAAAAGGCGTTAATTTCTTCAGTACTGCCCGCTGATGCGCCAATTGCAATAATATAGTGGGGTTGAGAAGTTGGCATGAGTATATATCAAAGCGTAAAATAACGTCAAAAATACTCTAAGCGAGAATGGGAGATAAACTTCTCATAACTTCATGAGAAAGATAGCTTACAGGCCAACTTTTTATGTTCCGACACTACAATGTAACAAATAAATGCCAAATAGCAAACGTCATTGGGCATATTGTACTGAAATTGGTTTGCCGTTGAAAAATTATGCTATTACCTGCAAAATGTGAAAAAAAGTCTCATCTAATTTGATGAGGCTAAGTGTTTGATTTTAAGTGACCTTGCGGTCGGAATTTTCGAACTTTTTTATGGAAGATTTAAAGAAATTGGCCTCAATAATTTGAAGATCGGATTAATGTGTAATAACGTACCAAAAGAATCAAATCTTATTTAGAACCAATGATTAACTTTGTTCGATCTCTTTTAAACTGTCCATCTTTTTGTAGGCTAAAAATCCTTTGATATCCTCAAAGTGCTCGCGTACCCGTTTATTACCAAACTCAAATACTTTTTTCACCAGTCCGTCCAGGAAATCCCTATCATGAGATACCAGGATCAAAGTGCCATCAAAATCCCTAAGCGCATCTTTGATAATGTCTTTGGTCTTCATGTCCAAGTGGTTGGTGGGCTCATCCAGTATTAACAAGTTCACGGGTTCTAACAACAACTTGATCATGGCTAAACGGGTTTTCTCTCCTCCAGAAAGTACCTTTACCTTTTTTGTGGTATCATCACCGCTGAACATAAACGCACCTAAAAGATCCTTGATCTTAACCGTGCCATCACTTAACGGAATCTGGTCAATGGTTTCAAATACGGTTAAATTCCCATCCAGCAATGCGGCCTGGTTCTGGGCAAAATACCCGATCTTGGAATTGTGACCTACTTTCAAACTCCCTTCAAAACCGATCTCGTTCATAATGGCTTTGATCATGGTAGACTTACCTTCACCATTTTTACCCACAAAAGCTACCTTTTCTCCCCGTTCGATCACCATAGATGCGTTTTTGAATACGACGTGATCGCCGTATGTTTTGGTCAGGTCTTCTACCATTACCGGATATTGACCCGAACGTGGTGAAGGTGGGAATTTTAACCGTAATGCCGAAGTATCCACTTCATCTATCTCGATAACTTCAAGCTTCTCCAACATTTTTACGCGCGATTGTACCTGCAATGTTTTGGAGTAAGTTCCCCTGAAACGGTCTATAAACTCCTGATTATCTGCAATAAATCGTTGTTGCTCCTCGTAAGCTTTCAATTGATGCACGCGGCGGTCGGCACGCAACTGGAGATAATGAGTGTATTTGGCTTTATAATCGTATATCCTGCCCATGGTAACTTCTATGGTACGATTGGTGATGTTATCTACAAAAGCACGATCGTGCGAGATTACCATCACAGCCTTTGCTGAGTTGATCAGAAAGTCTTCTAACCACTGTATACTCTCGATATCCATGTGATTGGTGGGCTCATCAAGTAAAATAAGATCTGGCTTTTTTAACAAAATTTTGGCCAGCTCAATACGCATACGCCAACCACCCGAAAATTCAGAAGTTTGCCGGCCAAAGTCTTTACGATCAAAACCCAGCCCTTTTAGGACTTTTTCTACTTCAGCATCATAGTTGGTGACTTCTACCGTATAAACTTTCTCGCTCAGTTCTGATACCCGCTCGATCAGCTTCATGTAATCATCAGTTTCGTAATCGGTACGAATGTTGAGCTGTTCATTTAGCTCATCAAGCTCCTTTTGCATTTGGTTCGCTTCTTCAAATGCTTTCATCGTTTCTTCAAAAACGGTAACCTTATCCTGGGTGAGTAAATGCTGTGGCAAATAGGCTATTACCGCGTCCTTAGGACCGGTTACGTTACCGGTAGTTGGCTTGGCTACATCGGCAATTATCTTGAGGATGGTCGATTTACCGGCACCATTCTTGCCCATCAGGGCTATTTTGTCGTTCTCGTTTATAGAGAAGGTTACATCACTAAAGAGCGTGGTTCCGCCAAATGAAACGGAAATGTTATTTACATTTATCACAGTATGGGAATATTGAATTATGTGCAAAGATGGTAAACCTTAACGAGAAATCGAACTACAAAAAAATAGGTTAATTGCATTTCTGGTACACTTTTTAAACCGTTACCCTTTAACAGTTCAGGAATTTCTCTGCTAAAGAGAACTACAAAAGTCCTTATTGTAATTATTTGATTAACAGATTTTTATTGGCATAAAAAAAAGAGGCACCCATAACAGAATGTTTCCTTCAGTGCCCAAAGTACCCATGTCGAACACTTTTATTGAGGATTGTAAGAAGATTGTAGCGCTAAAAACTCACAATAACGGCCATTAACACATTCTAATACAAAACTACACAAGCTGCCTTTGTCTCACAATCAGGAATAATGGTAAGTATTTCAGGAGTCTGTATAACCACGGACTGATATTTTCGCACGAATTTTGCGTCACAATCAAATGATGATCCGCACATTTCTAATACTTCTGATAACAATTACAAGTCTTACTATGAATGCACAGCAAAGCCGCGAATTAAATCCAACCGAAAAACATATCATACTAATTGCCGCCTTTACTGCGACGGGTGACCTGACGCAATTGAAAAGGGCCCTGAATGAAGGCCTTGATGCCGGATTGACCGTCAACCAGATCAGGGAAGAACTGGTGCAGTTATATGCCTACTGCGGTTTTCCGCGTAGCCTCAACGGCATTACCACTTTCATGTCCTTGCTGGAGCAACGGAAATCCAAGGGTATACAGGACGTGGAGGGACAGGCCCCAATGACTGTAAACGGCGATAATAAAAGCAAATACGAGGCGGGAAGGAAAACGCTGGAGACTTTAACAGGTAAGCCACAGAACGGCCCGCTCACTGGTGCCAATGCTTTTGCGTCAGGCATTGATGCTTTTTTGAAAGAGCACTTGTTTGCCGACATCTTCGGACGGGGGGTACTGACTTATCCCGAGCGTGAACTGGCAACGATCACCGTACTTGCGAGCTTGCCCGGACTGGAAGCACAATTACAAGCGCACTTGGGCATGGGGATGAATGTCGGGCTAACGGAAGGGCAGCTGGAACAAGTTTTTGCCTTATTGGAAAGCAGCATCGGGAAACAGCAAGCAGATGCTGCCCGTACAGTACTAACTAAGCTCAAGGCCACTAAATAAAGATCTATGAAAATCAGCAATCATTTTTACAGAACGACAGTTCGGGCATTACTTAGGATACTCGGCTGTTGCGGAATGTTAATCCTTTCTATTTTACATGCGAAAGCACAAACAGATAAGCGCATGATCCGTATAGCTCAAATTGAAGTTGATTCGACGCAACTCAAGCAATATAATGCAGCACTGAAAGAGCAGATGCAAACAGCTGTCCGGCTGGAACCTGGTGTATTGACCTATTATGCAGTTGCCGACAAAAAAGACCCTTCGCGGATAACTATCCTGGAGATCTACGCCGACAGTGCCGCCTATCTAAAACATATTGCAACGCCTCATTTTAAAAAGTACAAGGCTACCGTAGAGCATATGGTAAAGAAATTAGAACTGGTAGACGTTAACCTCATCGGGAGTGCGAAGCAGCCTGGGCTATAAACATTATATTAACTATAGAAACTGAATATGACAAAGGTATTAATACTTGGAGCCGGCGGACAAGTTGCCCGGCATGTGATCGAAAAGTTATCACAAAATAATTCCATCTATCTTACTTTGTATCTGCGTAATACCTCACTCTTGCAACATTTGGAAGGCGAGCAGATTAAGCTGATCGAAGGCGATATACTGGATGGCGAAAAACTTAAAAATGCTATGCGGGGACAGGATATGGTCTATGTTAATATAAACGGTCAGGAAGATGTGATCGCCGAACAGACGGTAAAAGCCATGCAGACAGCAGGTGTGAAGCGTATTGTGTTCATTGCAGCCATTGGGATTTACGATGAAGTTCCCGGTGCTTTTGGCCAGTGGAACAAACAGATGATCGGGCCTATACTGGAACGCTATCAAAAAGCCGCAAGCCTCATAGAGACATCTGGCCTGGTATATACGATTCTTCGTCCGACATGGTATACGAACAAAGATGAAGTTGATTATACAATCACCCAAAAAGGCCATCTGGTTACCGGAACCGAAATATCCCGAAAAAGTGTTGCTGACCTGGTGGTAAAACTTATAGAAGATCCTAAGCTTCATGTTAATGAAAGCCTCGGTATGGAAAAAGCCGGAACCGAAGCTGATAAGCCTGGTTTTATGAATTAAAGAAATAAATTTGACATCAAACGACAAATAACGTTAAGGAAATAGGCAGCAAGCCAGGTTGGCTCCAAAATAGTTAGGTCAATCTATTGCGTTTTATAGCAACCTTGAGTAAAAAATGAATGTTGTAAATAACACTGCAGAATCTGATTATCTTCCATTTATATATCAAATACTCATCATCAATGGAAATGTATTGAAAGAAAGTGATTTTTTTTGGAGAAATTTACATAACCTTAGACATGCTAACTAGTTACTTCCTGCAATGATTTTGGAATTTACAACTGCCCCGGGTTTTGACTTTATAACACTGTTTTCAAAAGAGATCAATGCGCCCGTAAGGGACAATGTATTGGAAATCCCGAAGACATTGGGAGAAGGTTATGTACGTAAAGTTGGGTTTGGGGATGATTTCAAATTAACGATCCATCGTTATGTATTGAATGAAGATCTGATTGTTAAACGCAATCCGGCTGAAATAGCAAATGATGTTCGTACCATTTTCTTTTATAATGACAGGGAAGATCTTGAAGTTAAATATCATAATGATGCAAACATACCATGCTCACAAAAAAATGACTCTTCCATACTCCTATCCTCAAATGATTTGCGCACGGAAATTCGTTTTCCTGCCAGGAGCAATATTCAATATGTAGTAGTTGGGATCACTGCTAACAGATTGCGCTCAGTTCTATCCATTGAAAAGCCTAATACGACCATACAAACCATTACAGCGGAAAACGCTTCCTTTCTGTTTTTCGAAAGTTTGGATGCTGAAATGCAATTGCTGCTTAAAAATATCGTATCAGTCGACATGAATAACTCGATGAACAATTTTTATGTGCAAATTAAGGTACAGGAATTAATGTACCTGCTTTTTAGCAAGTTGTCGCTCAGGGAGAACACGACTTTTAAAAATATAAACAGTAACGATGCAGAAAAACTTCTGGTCATTCGCAACGAGATATTGAGTGATTTGAGTACCCCGCCGGTTTTAAGTGAATTAGCGCTGATCGCTTCGATGAGCGAAACGAAACTTAGGCCGCTTTTTAAGCAAACATTTGGTGATACGATATATAATTATTACCAAAAAGCCAGAATGGAAGAAGCCGCTTTTCTGTTGAAACAGGCTAAACATTCCGTTTCTGAGGTTGGCTACGAGTTGGGGTTTTCAAACCTTAGCCACTTTAGCAGGTTATTCGAGAAGCAGTACGGCATTACCCCGAAAAAATTTTCCACCTCTTCATAGAACTTCGTTTATCTAATCAACTATCATTTATCGGATAGGACTATTCTTGTGTCCTTTTCGGTTATTTTGCCCATTTTTTTACTTCTACTTTTGTCATATAGTTAAATATGATCAAGTAAAAAATAATGAAAGCAATACAATATAAAGCATTTGGCAATTCCAATGTGATAGAGGTAGCAGAGGTCCCTCAGCCTGAAATCAGCAATGAAAATCAAGTTTTAATTAAAATTAAGGCAGCCAGCGTAAACCCTTTAGATATCAAATTACGCAGCGGCATTATGCAACAGATCCGTCCTGTTAGTTTGCCTTTTGTACCAGGTGCAGATGTAGCAGGGATCGTTGTTGCCACCGGAGAAAAGGTAACCCAATTTAAAGCAGGTGACCAGGTGATCGCTGTGACCAGAGAAGGCGGGTATGCGGAGTACGCACTAGTAAACGAGAGCCATGTTGCCATAAAACCCGCCAATACCTCCTTTGAAGAAGCCACCTGCCTGGTGGTTAATATCGGCACCGCTCAATCGGTATTATTTAACGAGGGAAAATTAGCGAAAGATCAGAAAGTTTTAATTCAGGGGGCTGCGGGGGCAACAGGCGCAACTATGGTGCAGATGGCAAAAAACGCTGGAGCCTATGTTATCGCAACAGCATCCGGACAAGGTATCGCATTAGTAAAAAGCCTTGGTGCAGACGAGGTGATAGATTATAAATCGCAAGACGTTAGTTTGTTAATTAACAATATAGACCTGGTGGTGGATTGCGCTGGTGGCGAATCACAGCATAAACTTTTCGAAGTGTTAAAGCCCGGAGGTAAATTATTCAGTATAGTAACCCCGCCTTCCTCAGCATTAGCGGAAAAGTACCAGGTTAACGCACGGTTTATCAGTTCAAATATCTCAGCGGGTAGTTTGGCCGCTGGTTTGGCTTTGGTCAATGAAGGAAAACTCCGTCCCATCGTTGCAAAAACTTTCCCATTAGACGAAGCTGCTCAAGCTCAGGATTTTGTGTCGGCTGGGGGAGTTAACGGTAAAGTTGTTCTTGTAGTTCTTCAATAACAGCGTCGATCAGTTGGCTGATGTAAGAAAACATCTTCCAAATCAAACAGTACAATTTACAGATATCAATAAGATAATAAAAAAAGAGACCATGAAATTACTAGAAAAGATAACATTAGGAAAAGAAATATTACAGAACTCCATCGCGATGGCACCAATGACGCGTAGCCGGGCTAACGGCGAAGGTGTCGTATCAGATCCGACCGTATTATATTACACACAGCGTGCCAGTGCCGGACTACTCCTTACGGAGGCCATCAATATCTCGGAACAGGCGTTGGGTAGCCCCCTGACACCCGGCCTGTACAGCCCGGAGCAAATTGAGGCCTGGAAGAAAGTGACTAAGTCCGTTCATGACAAAGGAGGCCTGATCTACGCACAGCTTTGGCATACCGGCCGTGTTGGGCATTCAGTAGATAGAAAAGGAAAACTTCCGGTTGCGCCATCGGCAATTGGAATAAAAGGGCAGCAGCATTTCACCTCCCAGGGAATGAAAGATTACGAAACGCCTCAGGAATTAACTATCGCAGAGATCAAGCAGATTGTAAAGGATTACGGTCAGGCTGCCAAAAATGCTATCAATGCCGGTTTCGATGGTGTTGAATTACATGCAGCATTCGGATATTTACCTAACCAATTTTTATCGGAAAGTGCAAACCTCCGGACAGATGAGTATGGCGGTAGCATTGAGAACAGGAACCGCTTCGTGCTTGAAGTTATGCAGGAACTGGTTAATGCGTCGGGAAGCGACAAAGTTGGTATTAAGCTATCGCCAACTGTCTATTATAACAATATAGAAAACAGTGACCCTGTTGCTCAATTCAAACCTTTGATCGAAGCATTGAATGAATTGCCACTGGCCTATATTCATCTGATGAATGGCTTGTTCCCTTTGGATAATTACCCTCACTATCCTAAGAATGCTGTAGAAACATTCGGTAGTATAAGTAAACACCTGGTCATCGCCAATGGCGGGTTCAATAAAGATAGCGGGGAGGCAGAACTGGAAAAGGGTATCGCTAAAATAATCGCTTACGGCAGCTTATTTCTGGCTAACCCTGATCTGCCAAAGCGGTTCGAACTGGATGCAGCGTTCAATACCATAGAACAAGCTACCATGTATGGTGGAGGAGAAAAAGGCTATATCGATTATCCATTTTTAGAAAATTGAAACTAAAGCGTCTTTAATCGGGATGCAACTTTGAAAAAGTGTAAAAGAGAAACAACAAGATGCTGTTAGAATCTCGGCCCCAGGTCTTACATGGGATGAGGCCTTTTAGTATTTAAGCTGATTAATAAAGCCGGGAGTGAGAGCTCCGGCTTTTATCAGTTTAAGTATATTGGGCCATAAATGCTTGTCGCGTTTTTCCTAAACTGGCCTCGAACCGATTAAGTTAGCTTTGCTATTTTCTGTAAATCTTGAATAATGTGGTTCGAAAAATGCCCCGAGGGTCCTACTGATTTATGAAACGCTTACCAGGCACTGCGAAACAACTTGGGATGTCTCGCAGTGCCTTTTTATACCCAGTTTCAATTATTGAAATGCTGCCCATATTTTATAATATTGGCTTCGGGATTATGAAAAAATCTGATAGGATTCATTTCCAACGCACTCACTTCAGAATATCGATGATTCTTTCTTATGGGTTCATTCTTTTAAACATTCCCTGTATTTCAACTGGTGTTGCTTTCGATAGCATTTCGCTATAGCCAAAAGTCAATTCATCTTTGCCCTCTTCCAGTTGTTGAAATATTGCGTTAATAAAATCACCAACAGAAGGGTGTTCGCTGTGCAACCCTTTGCCGCCCAGGTCTGTATTGAGGGCTGGTGGAATCAATTCGATGGTCTCTATATTTTTTGATTTTAGCAAATGCCTCAATGAAATGGTAAACGAATGAAAAAAAGCTTTTGTGGCGCAATAAACAGGCACTTTTGTAAGCGGCGTAAATGCCAGCGCGGAAGTTACATTGATGACAGTATCCAGTGATTTGAGTTCGGTAAAGAGCGAAGTCAAATGTAACGGGGCTAAAACATTTATTTGAATTTCATTTTTTGCTTTACCATAAAAGTTTTTATCTGAAATATCCATCCAGTTTTGAATGCCTGCATTGTTTACCAATACGTTCAAATCACTGTGATGTTCAGTAATCCAGTGATAAAGTTCTGTCCTCCCGGATTCCTCCGATAAGTCGCAAACCTTAGTTATTACTGCCGGGAATTTGTCAGACACTTCTTGCAGTGCTTCTTTCCTTCTGCCACAAATAATAACCTGGTTATTTTCCTGAATAAATCTTTCAGTCAATCCCAGACCTATGCCGGTAGCTCCGCCGGTGATTAATATTTTGTTATTTGATAATTTCATTGTTTTTTGTTGTTATTCTATGTTTATAAACACTTTTACTTTACTTCAATAAGCTTTAACAGCTGCAATAAATGATTACTCCTAATGAGGAACAACTATAAGCCCAACAATTTTTCGGCATTCTGATAACCGATTTTTTCTTTGGCCTCTTGTGAAATAGGCGCCGTTTCAAGAAATTGCCTGGTGTTTTTGTCTATTAAATAAGGGTAATCACCTGAGTAAATAATTTTGTCGGCTCCCAGTTCTTCAATCACATATTTAAGCTGAGCGTTAGAAAAGAGCCCGCTGGGTGTGATATAGATATTACTTTTATAATAATCGGAGATTTTACGATCTAATTTTAAAGTCTTGCTTAATTGATCGTCTAAGCGATTCAGGAAAAAAGGAACCAGTTCGCCCCAATGCCCCGAAATTAGTTTCAGATCGAGTAGTTTGTCAAAAATGCCCGAAGCAATTAACCGGACAATTGCGATTCCTGAATCTAAATGCCAGCCATATCCTGCGGATGCAAACATAGCCCCCGCAACGGCAGGCCAGCTATTACTCTGATAATAGTGCGCTGCAATATTTGGGGGGATGAAACCAGGGTGCATATACACAGGTACATTTAATTCCTGGGCTTTGGAAAAAATAGGTAAAAATTCAGGTTCATCAAAAAAACGACCATTGAAAGTTCCTGAAAGCATGGCGCCTTTAAAACCTAATTCTTTCATAGTCCGGTTCAACTCTTCTCCGGCTGCAGTTGGGTCAGCAACGGGCAAATTGGCAAAGCCGGCAAACCTTGTTGGGTGTCGTTTTATCAAATTAGCTAATTCATCATTGGCTTCCTGGCAAAGTTCAATAGCTAAGGTTTTGTCTGTTATATTTTGCGGACTTCCGGCACCATACGAGAGCACTTGCATGTCAATGCCGCTTTCATCCATAAATTTTATCCGCCGCTCCCCGACATCTTCCATATCTTCGCTGGGTGGCCCAATTTTCATTAATTCCTTTTGCACTGCATCGTTGGGCGCTATCCCTCCATTTTCTTTGACGTTGAATGCTGCTACTTTTTGCGAGATGCCTTTCAGGATAAAATGCTCCTCAATGGTAATTATTTTATTTAATGGCTTCATGTTAATTTTAGTGATGATTTAAACCAGATTCATCGTCATGGAATCCGGTTTTAAAATAAGGAGTCCGGGATTTTACTCCCAAAACTCTTTTGTAGGGATTAACTTTAATGAAAGAAATTATTTACCTGCACCGTCATATACCTCTTTTACAATTTCTGACGCAGAAATAAGTTTAGGCCAACCTGCATAAAATGCCAGTTGAGTCAATGCTTCACCCATCTCCTGCCTGGTAATGCCGTGCTCAACAGCCCTGCCCATGTACATTCCCAGAAATTGGATATCCCCGGCTGCGATCATTGCGCATACTGTTGCCAAGCTTCTGCTTCTTGATGTTAAACCCGCACGCAGCCAAACTTCACCGTATAACAATTCATTAGTATATTTAGCAAAGCCTTCTGCTATTGGAGCGATGTTTTGCTGAATAAAAGCTACCCTGTTTTCATCACCCGGTAAAGCTTCATTTTTATCAAGCATCAATGGGTCGAATGAAGGTAATTCTGCTTGTGAAATTCCATAGTTTGCAAACACATCTTTTGCAACAACCACAGCCGACATGGCATTAGGCACCCCTGAATAGAAAGCAAGATGTGTAATAATTTCTGAAAGCTCACCTGGTGCAATTCCATTGTTCAGCGCTTTAATAAAGTAATGAGGCATTGCATTGCTTTGGTTTCTTGCTATCAGGCATGATAAAGTAACTATGCAACGGTCGTGCTTTGACAACCCCGGACGCTCCCAAACTTCGCCGACTAATTTTTCAGCAATATATTGGCCTAACGCAGGAGAAACACTACTTACATCAGCATTTGAAAATGCAGGTTTAGGTGCTGATGCGCCGGTAGCGTTAATTTTAAGCGCTTTTACAATGGCTTCACCTACACTTGCGGCAGATTGCGGATTTTGACCCGTGATCAACCTGCCATCAATAGCGATGTTATTGTTCCAGTTAGGGGCATGCTTGTAAACAGCGCCGTGGTTAATTAAAGCATCCTGTAACAGGAATGGAACTACGTTGGTTGATTGCACTTCTTCCTCCTCACCATTAGTAAAGCCAGCCACATTTTTACCTGAGATCAAATAGGAGCCATCACTTAGTTTTACATTTACCAAAGCCGCGGGGCCGTGACACACTGCCGAAATAATTTTTCCGGACTCATAAAATTCCGGTACTAACTTTAAGATTGCGGGGCTATCAGCGAAATCCCACATAGTTCCGTGACCGCCTGCAAAGAATATGGCGTCATAGTCTGAAGCTTTTACATCATCTAATTTCAGGGTATTCGCGAGAGCTTTACGAAAATCAGCATCTGCCCAATATTGGGCATTAACCGGATCATTGAAATCCTCTAAGCCATCTAATGGGGCTTCGCCGCCTTTTATAGACGCAATATCAACAACAACGCCGCTTGCTTCCAATTTTTCCAATGGATGTGTAACTTCGCTCAGGTTAAATCCTGTTGGAATACCTGTAGCTCCTTTTACATTACAGCTTGTTACTACGAACAAGACTTTTTTTGAACCTTTTTCTTTGTTCATTTCGTTTTTCTTAAGGGTATTTGTTTATATAATTATTATAGTGCCTGAAAAAAATCAACCAGCTTTGGTACAATCTGATTTACATATTCAGGTATGTCATAAAGCGCAATGTGAGTTGCTGCTTCTACGATGAATAAGTCTTTTTTGCCTTTTGCAAGGTTGTAGGCCTGCTCACTGAAAAATCTGGTATCTGCTTTACTTCCTGCAATCAAAAGAATGGGTTGCGTAAGCAATGTGCTTATCTGGTCAAAGGCAGAGAAGGCCATCATTCTGTCTGTACCGGTAAACAAGTATTTATTCACTGAATTGGGGTGCTGCCCTCTCGATGTTTTATAATAGTCATAACCTTCTCTCCATAGATCAGGTGTATTTTTATTAATCTCTTCTTTTGTATCAGGTACCCAGTGTACATAAAGCAATTCTCCGCCATTTGCTTCTACGATTCGCTGTTCCCCCACATTTTTTAGTATATTCAACAAAACCGAGGCGGGTGTTTCGTTTCCAAGAAAATTCCGGAATCCTTCGCCCATAGGCGCAGCGCTCACTGTGGCTACTGCTTTAAAGCGATGATCTGTTTGTGCCACACTGATGGCATAACCACCACCGGCACAAATTCCGAATACACCCATACGGTCAGTATCAATGTATGGCAGCGTTGATAAATAGTCAGCACCGGCACGGGCATCTTCCACTCTGGCCGTAGGGTCTTCCAGGTAACGAGGCTCACCTTCGCTTGCTCCCTGGTATGAAGCATCAAACGTCAATACGACAAATCCATATTCTGCCAGTCGTGAAGCATACATACCGATAGTCTGCTCTTTAACACCACCGGCAGGATGTATACATACAATGGCGGCATATTTTTTTGTTTCAGTAAAATCCTCCGGCAGATGTATTTCCGCTGCCATCTTCAGATCTTTGTTTTTAAAAGTTGCTGCTTTTTTCACTTGGGTAAATTTTAACAGTTTGTTTTTTTAAGAATAAATTGGTTGTGAAGGATGCTACATGTCTGCCAGGCAATTCAGCGGTGAGCCTATTCCTGCACCTCGCGTAATTATATCATTGATTTTTCCCAGGCACCCTGAGTGTCAACGCCCGCTTTTGTTGCCAATGCCTCTATTTTTTTTATTTCCTGATCGGTTAAAATAATTTTAGTTGCATTTAAAGCGTCTTCAATTTGGGAAGTTTTGGTTACTCCGATAATGGGTAAGGTGTGTTTAGCAATGGCCCACGCAATGGCAACCTGGGCAACAGAAGCATTTTTGCTGTCGCCAATTTCTTTCATTACATCGGTTAATTCCTCTACTTTCGGAAGTACTTTATTGTAGGTATTTGCTCTGCCGCTACCTTCAGGAAGCGGGTTCCGGGTGTTGTACTTGCCAGACAATGTACCTTGTTCCAACACCATATAAGCAAAGAAAGTGATGTCGTGTGTTTTGCAATAGTCTATTATCCCTGCATCTTCGGATGAACGGTATAAAAGACTGTAATGGTTTTGAACAGCCGAAATACTAAAGCCTGCTTTTGAGAGGATACTGTTTGCCAGTTTAATTTCTTCCAGGTTATGGTTAGATACCCCCACACTTTTTACTTTTCCGTTTTTAAGCAGCGGTATCAGTTCAGGTGTCCATTTATTAACGTCGGTAGGGTTATGAATCCAGTAAATATCTATATAGTCCGTTCCCAAACGCTCCAAACTGCTATTCAGCATTTCCTCAACTGGGTTGTCAGAAGAACCCGCCATTTGCGGTGTGAACTTGGTAGATAATATAATGTCTTCGCGGGGGTATTGTTTAACAAATTCACCTAAGATAGATTCAGATGAGCCCATACCATAAGCTGCTGCAGTATCCCACAGGTTAAACCCTGCTTTCATAGCCGTATCAAACACCTGCTTTAAATCGTCGGCGCTAAGGTTGTTTCCGAAAACCTGGTCGCCTCCTGCAAAGCCTGTTCCCCAGGACCATGTACCTAACGCTATTAATGGTAATTTTTTCATTTTCTCTCTTACTTTTTATGTTTTTACAGAACGGTGTCGAGTGATTCAATAGATCATTGGACGGAGCGAAGTTCTTTATACTTTTGCATCAGATCGTTATACAGATTCCTGTTTCTCTTACCATTATTTCTGTTCAGGAGTATTTCTCTGCGATTTTTTGCAACACGTTTGACCCAATAAAAAAGGCCTTATGACATTGTTTCATAAGGCCTGTGCGTGTCAAAAATTAGCTGCTAATTTTTAACAAATGAACGGGCATTTTAAGATGGGATATTAAAAACGACTTTGCCTAAAGCTCCTTCTTTGATTATAGTTTTATAAGCTTCCTTATAATCTGACATGGGATAGGTCTTGCTAATGTGGATATCAAAACCTTTTAGCGTATAGTTTGCCAATCGATTTAAACTTTCTGTATCTGATTTCATTAAAAGAACTTCATATTTCTTTTTAGATACCATGTTATTTAAAAAAGAGTGCACAAAATTCCATAGCGAAGGGGTTACGGTAAAATATGTTGATTCAGGCTTCATCAACTTTTTAGCCTGGCTGAAAGATAATTTTGCAGAGAGTTCAATGATAACATCAAACTTCTTCCTTAAATCCGTCAATTTTTCTTTGTTGTAGTCAATCACATAATCACTACCCCATTTTTTTAACAAATGATGTCCTTTTGCACTTGAAACAGCGGTTACAATCGCTCCGTGGCTTTTAGCGATCTGAATAGCAAGCATACCTACTCCGGCAGACGCACCATTTATCAAAATTTCCTTCCCTTTGATGTTATTAAGGTTTTTAGTAAGCATCTGTAAAGCTGACTGGCCGACCGTTGGTATTGCAGCAGCCTGCTCAAATGTCAGATCCGCAGGCTTCTTAGCAATTTCTTTTTCATTCACCAGGATGTATTCTCCAAGGACTCCCTCTTTAAAAGGATTTGTTACGCCAAACACGTCATCCCCGGCTTTAAATTTTTGGATACCCGTACCTGTGCTTTCTATTGTTCCGGAGAAGTCGCAGCCAACAGATTTTGGGAATTTCTTGCCTGACATCAGTTTGACCTCACCCATTAAAATCTTCCAGTCAATAGGATTAATAGAAACTGCCTTTACCTTAACCAAAATTTGTTGCGTATTGGGAATTGGCTTATTTACCTCCACAGAATGTAAAACGTCGACACTGCCGTATTGGTCATAGATTATTTTTTTCATTGATTTAATTCTTTCTTAAAAATTTGTTGTTCGAAAAAATGGTCAGTCACTCAATGCTTTATGAGGCCGCACTTATAAAGCGCAAAAACTTCGATAACATGGAGGTGATCGTTTTTCGCTGTAAAATTACCGGAACGGAAATTGAATGTCGTTGACTTGGATCAACAAATCATAGGTGGGCAACTCTTCTTCTAACCCTGCTTAGGGTTTCTTTCCGAATGCCAAGAAAGTTTGCAATATAGTGCTGTGGAACACGTAGCAATAAGGATGGTCTTTCCTTAAGGATTTCCAAATACAGCTCTTCAGGTGAGGCCG
The DNA here is from genome assembly GCF_059567985.1 of Mucilaginibacter sp. BGA-UO-ETr-C110. Classification (NCBI taxonomy): domain Bacteria; kingdom Pseudomonadati; phylum Bacteroidota; class Sphingobacteriia; order Sphingobacteriales; family Sphingobacteriaceae; genus Mucilaginibacter; species Mucilaginibacter sp. BGA-UO-ETr-C110. The sequence continues at coordinate 2,477,599 of NZ_JCAQPB010000002.1, read as the reverse complement.
ATTTAATTCGGTTTGAGTTTTCCATTATGGAGGCGTTATCAGAAAAACTCTTATGCATTGTAAAGTTCTGAATCCATGGTGTTTTTACAGCGTTACACATATCATCGCCTGTTATACACAATAACTCGCAATCCTCCAATGCCTGCAGGTTCATGTCCGTGGGCTTTTGCGTTATCATACTTTGGATCTGACCAACCCATGCATTTTCTTCATAAAATTGGGAAACTTTCTCGTTACCCTCAGTATCGATCCAATATTCACGCAAGCAGCCTTTTAAAGTAAACGACCAATACTTGGGAACTTTACCGGCTACGTAATGGAACTCACCCTTTTTTAAATAAACCGGTTTAAACAAGTTAAAAAAGAGCTCAAACTCATCTCTGGATATTTGAACGTAAGAGCAGATATGCGTATAAAGTATATCAGTGTTCATTTTAATTGAAAATAGCAATACGCAAAATAAAATAAAACGGTTGTAAAATAGCTATTGCAATAGGATAGGGTTGATGCACCAGCATTTTTCTACAGCAATTTAACATAAAAAATGATAATAAACTCAGATCTGACGAAGTTCTGTTTTGTATGGCCGTCGTTGACGTTTATCAACTTTGGCAAGAGGATGGCTGTGTACATCATCCATCCAAAAGCATCTCATACTGTTTAGATCCAAAATTAGTACAAAATTGTGATCTACCGCTCTATCCGTCCAGTCAAATAAATTCAGGATAGATTAACGTATCAGGTAATTCGAACAAGACTAAACAACATTTTGCGAAGTGACTTTATTTTCGTTTTTCCCTTTCATCGCATTATTAATTCAATCAAGTGTGATATTCCAATGCTGATTGCACCTATGGCAATAATTTTGTGCCTGATATCCTCAGAACCATCGTCCGGCAAAGGGCCGGAGTTAAGCACCATCGTTTTTAGTTTTTCTCTCGCCTTAAATAAATTTGATTTTGACGTACGGGTACTGATACCCAACTGGGCAGCTATTTCTTCGTACGAGAAACCTTCAATAGCAAATAAGTTAAACACGGTACGATAGGCATTTGGCAACTGCTGGATCATGCTCAGCAGGTCATCATAATTTAATTTCTGGTTGGTTAGTTCATCATGGCCTATATCTTCGGCGTCATCCAGATCATCATTAAGGGGTAGTTTCAGGTTGTTCCTGTAATAGTCAACCGAGGTATTCATCATAATACGGCCAATCCAGGCAATGAACGGACGACCCGTATCATATGTATGCAAATTAGTGAATACTTTTAAAAACCCCTGATTCATAATCTCAGATGCCTCATAGCGGTTACCTGCATATCGCAGACATATGCTCATAGCGAAACCATAAAACACCCTATAAAGCACTTTCTGATCCTTTCGGTTTTGCTGCAAACAGCCCGCAATAAGTTGTTGTAGTTCCGCCTCTCCCATATAAGGGGTAATAATGGGTTAAATTGTACTAATATTTGTCGTTTTTACAGTTATTTGCAGAACTATATCAAATGATTCAATAGATCATTCTAAGGGGCGAAGTTCTTTATACTTTTGCATCAGATAGTTATACAGATTCCTGTTTCTCTTACCATTATTTCTGGTCAGGAGTATTTCTGTTAGATTGTTTGCAATACTTAATCTAATTTCACTTCAAATAACCGAAGTCATGGGAAATCCCCTCAGAATTGAAAGTGTGACCCAGATCAATAACGACCGGGGGCAGAAGACCCTGCATCCATTAGTTAGTGTTCTTGACCAGTCACTGTCGAAGCCCGTAAAAGAGGCACGTTATATTTCGGACGTATATATGATCTTTTTAAAAGACGAGAAGTGCGGGGAGGTAAAATATGGCCGCAGTCATTATGATTACGAAGAGGGAACACTGCTTTTTATTGCACCAGGGCAGGTATTTGGTTTTGACGAAAGTGAAAACACGATACAGCCGACAGGCTGGGGATTATTCTTTCATCCCGATTTGATCCGTGGGACCCATCTTGGTAAATGCATCAACGAATACAGCTTTTTCTCTTACGATGTCAATGAAGCGCTTCACGTTTCGGATGCGGAAAGAGAAATAGTGCTGGAGTGTTTTAATAAGATCCGATATGAATTAGCTCACCCAATTGATAAACACAGCAGGACATTGATCGTAAGTAACATCGAAATGTTCCTTAATTATTCCGTTCGGTTTTATGACCGGCAGTTTCTCACAAGAGAACATATCCATAAGGATGTATTGACTGGATTTGAGGGATTACTGAACGATTACTTTCAATCGGAAAAACTGCAAAACCTGGGATTGCCTTCAGTTTCTTATTGTGCAGCACAACTCAACCTGTCTCCAAAATATTTTGGAGACCTAGTGAAAAAAGAAACTGGAAAATCAGCGCAGGAGTACATTCAGCTAAAACTGATTGATGCCGCAAAAGAACAGATACTTGATATAAGAAAGTCGGTAAGCGAGGTTGCTTATAAGCTTGGCTTCAAGTACCCCTCGCATTTTACCCGTTTCTTTAAACAGCATGTTGGGCATTCACCCAATGAATACCGGAATTCAATTAATTGATAGGTACGTTATTGCGAAATCTACTCAGTTGCACAAAGTAGCCTCCGAGTTAAATAACCTGAACAGGAAATCGAACTTCAAAAAAAACGTCATTGCTCAATAATTTGAATAAAGATAGACCGAATCTAAAAATAGTATAAAGTCTTACCGGGAAATTTCGAACTCTTTTTTGTGGCGGCCTAACGGTCTGGCTATCATTTTCGTATGGGCATAAAAAAAGGAAACGTCCATAACGGAATGTTTCCTTTAGTCGAAAAAGTACGGATGTCGAACTCTTTTATTGAGGATTGTAAGAAAATTGTAGCTTTAAGAAGTTAAAGCAATTATAAAAAACTCGAATGACTGAGATTAAAATTCCATTAAGCAAGAAAAAAAATTTGTTAATGCTGCTGGGAGCGGCAATATTCGTTGTACTGGGAGTTTTGTTTGTTGTCAGGCCGGAAAATTTCACTTCGCAGTTTCATCAAAATATAGCTTTAATAAGATTAGTGGGAATGTTAAGTGTTGTGTTTTTTGGTGCATGTGCTATTTATGGAATGATCAAAATTTTCGACAAGAAATATGGTTTGATAATTGACAGAGAGGGTATCATCGATAATACAAATGCTTCAAGTATTGGCTTAATAAACTGGGCAGATATTTTGTCAATCGAAACCCAAAACGTTATGTCTACAAGGTTTTTGCTCATTTTTATTAAAAATCCTGAAAATTACCTAAACCGCGCAAAAGGATTGAAACGAAAGCTTTTGTATGCCAATATGAAAATGTATGGTACTCCCTTATCTATTATATCAAATTCTATAAAATTCAATTTTGATGATCTTGAAGACTTGATAAAAGCTAACTTGAATGAATATCAAAAAACTAATTCTATCTGAATTAAAACTGTTGTTATTATGTAGATAAACAAAAAGCACAGTAATATTGAGTACTACTGTGCTTTTGTGACCTGGGAGAGGATCGAACTCTCGACCCACTGATTAAGAGTCAGTTGCTCTACCGGCTGAGCTACCAAGTCATTTTTTATTGGGGTTGCAAATATGCTGATTTATTTTTGATTTTAGGTTCAGGATATTTGATTTTGGATATTTTTTTGATTAAAACCCTAAGGCCGTTCTTCTTAACATTGAGGTGTTAGGTAAAAAATTAATATTCGGCCAGTACATTGAAGCCAATACCTGCTATACCTACTTTTTCCCATTTTGCCTGGCTGGTTTCGCGCGAGATGATGGAGCCACCTAAGAAACTTGCAGAAAACATTACGCCATGGCCTTCTGTATTTTGTATCCACTCCAGACTAACATAAAATTTGTCGTCGGCAACAATATTGTAGGGTTCCAGGCTTACATTTATCCTTTGCTGGCCTTTTTTAACGGTCACAAATATATTTTCATTTTGCAAAAGCTGGTCGGGCATGCCGTCTTTAACGCTGTAAAAATTAAGGCGAAGTTTTACGGAATCCGTTACTTCGGTTGCTATATTGGCGTTAAACTGCTTTATAAAAGTAGGCGATTTTTTGATCTTGATAATGGCGCCTATCTCATATCCAAGTTTGTTGTCGGTGAAACCCGCGTTGGTGGATTTAGATTGTGAGGTGTTTCCTAATACTACCTGTTTCCATTTATGGTTGTTAACCTTTACTTCTTTTAGCTGGGTAACAGTTGGCTGTAAAAGCAGTATTTTATGAGCTTCTGTATCCTTAATAAAACCAGCCACCCGGTAGGTGAGCGATTGGTAGCCTATCATGGATAGTTTCAGGCTATCGGTATCGTGGCCGGTTAAATTAAGCTTGAAGCGGCCGGCATTATCTGTAACTGTGCCTACACCTTTATCAATAATACCTACATTTACATAGGGTAAGGGCAAATTGGTTTTGGCATCTTTAACCACACCATCAACTACCTGGGCATGAGCAAATAGAACCCAAATGCTGAATAGGGTAAAAAGCACTAAATTTTTCATGCCTGTATGACTATTTACCTGCCAATTAGTTACGCCAAAGCGTACAGATCGCTCCGTTGCTTTTCTACAACATCGCTGTTGATGTATTCGTCGTAGGTCATCAGCTTATCGATGTAGCCACCTGGTGTTAGTTCAAATATGCGGTTGGCCACGGTTTCAACCAACTCATGATCTCGTGAGGTGAACAAGATAGTCCCCCTGAAGTCTTTCATGCCATTATTAAGCGCTGTGATCGATTCCAGGTCGAGGTGGTTGGTAGGTTCGTCAAACATCAGCAAATTGGCTTGTTGCAGCATCATGCGGCTAAACATGCAGCGCATTTTTTCACCACCAGACAGTACATTGCTTTTTTTCAATACCTCTTCGCCAGAGAACAGCATCCTGCCCAAAAAGCCGCGGATAAACTGATCGTCCTTTTCGCCCGGTGAGTATTCGCGCAGCCAGTCTATCAGGTTATCATCCTTACCTTTAAAATATTCGGCATTATCGATAGGAATATCGGCCGGGTTAATGGTAACACCCCATTTAAATGAGCCCTTAAAGTCGGTATCCCTGCCGGTTAAAATATTATAAAACGCGGTAGTAGCTAAACTGTTTTGTGACAGTACAGCAATTTTATCGCCTTTGTTTACCGTAAGACTGATGTTGTTAAATAAAAGCTCGCCGTTAAGTGTTTTGCTTAAATTTTCAATCTGTAATATCTGGTCGCCTGCTTCACGGCCCAGGTTATTGAATATAATTCCGGGGTATTTACGGTTTGAGGGCTGTATCTCGTCGATATTGATCTTATCCAGTGCTTTTTTACGACTGGTAGCTTGTTTTGATTTGGATGCATTAGCGCTGAAACGACGGATAAACTCCTGTAATTCCTTAACACGATCTTCTGTCTTTTTATTCTGATCAGAGCGTTGTTTCAGAGCCAACTGACTTGACTCATACCAGAAAGTGTAGTTACCTGTATAGATGGTCATTTTGGAGAAGTCGATATCCACCACGTGGGTACAAACCGTATCCAGGAAGTGCCTGTCGTGCGATACAACTAAAACGATAGCTTCATATGATGCTAAAAAGTCTTCCAGCCAGCTTACGGTATGGATGTCCAGATCATTGGTAGGCTCATCCAGTAATAAAATATCAGGTTTACCAAAAAGGGCCTGCGCTAATAACACACGTACTTTTTGGGTATTGTCCAGGTCTTTTACCAGGTTGTAATGAAATTCTTCTTTAATACCCAGGTTACTCAATAGGGTAGCGGCATTGCTTTCGGCATTCCAGCCATCCATTTCGGCAAATAGGTTTTCCAGTTCACCTGCACGTTCACCATCGGCATCTGTAAAATCCTCTTTCAGGTAAATGGCATCCTTTTCCTTCATCACGGCATACATCTCTTTGTAGCCCATCATCACGGTTTCGATAACTGTAAACTCATCAAAGGCGTAGTGGTTTTGGCTTAAAACAGCCATACGCTCGCCAGGTGTAAAGCTTACTGAACCGCTTGTAGGATCAATATCGCCCGAAAGGATCTTTAAAAATGTTGATTTACCGGCACCATTGGCACCTATAATGCCATAACAATTGCCCTGTGAAAATTTAAGGTTAACGTCTTCAAATAAAGTCCGTTTTCCGTAACGTAATGATAGATTGGATACCGTGATCATGCTGCACCTGTAATTTGGCGCAAAAATACGGTAAATAGTTCATTTTTTTGGTATGCAGGCGGATATTAAATGGGGAGTTTTGTGGATTTTAATGGCTATACCGTCACAATTAATTGACATTGCCGTGTACATATTTGCCCATATTATGGGTAACTTTAAAACTAAGAGCTCATTTGAGCGTTATATAGTTATAAATTAACCAATTACAAAAAATGGAACAACCTTTGACTCAACAAGTTTATACATTATTAAAAATTACCGGTCATGGGAGCATTAATCATCACATTGGTTATTATCAATATCATAATAGCCATTAACAATACACAGAAAAGAAAAGTATATTGATAGGCAGACGATGAGCTTAACTCAATATTTCGGTTAAGCTATTTGTTTCATGATCCGCCAGTTTTTGCAGCGGACCTGAGGCAAGCATCTTCATCATCATGTTCAGATCTGCATCAATAGTAAAAATAACATCTGTATGGTCGTTATCGAAAGATAACGACCATTTTAATTTCAGATCAAACGGCGGCTTAGCTGCCGGCACAATGATAATTTCCTGGTCAGGTATACGGCTTTCTATCTTTAAGGAAAGCTTGGCCATATTCTGGATGCTGAAATGAGCTTCGTCGGCGGTTGAAACCCATTCCTGTATGTTTTCCGGCATTAGTTTCTGGTGATTGTTAAAATCGGCCAAAAAAGCGTAAACCTCGCTGATGGGTTTATTAATGCTGATATTGCTGGTGAATGTGCTCATGTTTTAGTCTTTAGTCTTAAGTTTGGAGTCTGAAGTCCTGGGTCAAGAATCTGGAAGGTGGTCTTTAACTTAAGACTTCGAACTTAAGGCTAAAGACTGGCAACTAACTGGAAGCTATCTGTCCCCAGGCGGCCGGATTTTCGCGCCATTGTTTTAAAATAGCCACATCTTTATCAATAATATATTGATGCTCTTCGGCATATTTTATCAAAGCGTTATAGTTTGATAGGGTAACAAAGGGGCAACCGGCTTGTTTAAAGTTTTCGGTGGCTATATCAAAGCCATAGCTGAATATGGCTGCAAGACCCGCTACTTCGAAACCGGCGGCGCGTAAAGCTTCAACAGCTTGCAAGCTGCTTTTGCCGGTTGATATCAGATCTTCAATAACTACTACGCGTTTGCCGGTAGTTGTGGAGGCATCACCTTCAATAAGGCTGCCGGTTCCATGATCTTTCGGTTTGGAACGTACGTAAATAAAAGGCAATCCCAATTCCTGGGCTACCAGGGCTCCTTGCGGTATACCGGCGGTTGCTACACCGGCTATGCAACCCACGCTGCCAAATTTTTCCTGTATAGCAACGGTCAATTGCTGACGGATATAAGTACGGATAGATGGATGAGAAAGTGTTACTCGGTTATCACAATAAATTGGCGATTTCCATCCCGACGCCCATGTAAAAGGATTGTTAGGTTGTAATTTAATTGCTTTAATTTGCAGCAGAAATTCAGCAACTTGCTGCTCGATCTCATTATTATTAAACATGGCTCAAAAATACAGAATTTATATCAACGAAAAGGTTATCCTGCTAACTGAATCGGAACCATCGCACGTAGAAAGTTACGAAAGGATTGACGCAGAGACATTTGACCTCAGAATAATTTACACCTGGATACTGGCAAACCCTAAAAAGTTGTTCTATGTGCCCTGCGGCAATGCCAAGCTTTTCTTAAAATCGGTTATTAAAAACATAACACTTATTGAGGCTGCCGGCGGCTTGGTGATGAATACGGCTGGCGATTATCTGTTTATTTATCGTAACGATAAATGGGATCTGCCCAAAGGTAAAATAGAAAAAGACGAGAAGGTAAAAGAAGCTGCCGTGCGCGAAGTGGAAGAAGAATGTGGTATAAAAGTGAGCAAGCTGAACGAAAAAATATGCAAAACCTATCATGTTTACATTAGCAGGGGCGAGGTGGTGCTTAAAAAAACACACTGGTTTGCCATGGATAGCAAGGGTAAAGACAAGCTAAAGCCGCAAAAAGAAGAAGGCATTACCGATGTGCGCTGGTTTAAAAAAGAGCATATTGAGCCTATTGTTGAAAATACCTTTCCATCCATTATGGATGTATTGCATAAAGAAAAGCTGGTTACAAATAAGCTAATGCCTCTGCGGGGATAAACTGTGCCACATCGCCATGGTGACGCATAATTTCGCGCACAATGGTTGAGCTGATGGACGAATAACCTGGTTTGCTTACAATAAAGATGCTTTCAATATCGGGCACCAGGGCGTGGTTCATCTGGGCTATAGCTTTTTCGTATTCAAAGTCGGATACGGTACGTATGCCCCTGATCATATAGGTTGCGCCAATACTTTTGCAAAAGTTTACCGTCAATCCTTCATAGGCCACAATATGTATCCGCTCGTCATGTTTAAAAACTGCCCGGAGCATCTGCTCGCGTGTTTCGATACTGAGCAAGCCCTGTTTGCTACTGTTGGCGCCTATGCCAATATAAACCTTGTCAAACAAACCAACGGAACGTTTTACAATATCAACGTGGGCTTTGGTAACCGGATCAAAAGAACCAGGGAAAAGAGCGATCTTCATTTTAGGCTGATGTTAATGCTTTCACCAAAAGTAGGTTTTTTAGAAGGAAGAATCAAGAATTAAGAGCCAGGAATCAGGATAGGAAAATCTGTCGCTTTTTTTAACTAATTAATGATATCGAAACGTAACGTCATTGCGAGGAACGAAGCAATCTCTATGCTATACAGAGTGAACTTTTATGGCTGACCTGCCTATGTAGAGATTGCTTCGTCGTTCCTCCTCGCAATGACGCAGGAGAGTTTTTTCCACCCTCCATCAACCTATAAAAAACTGCTGACTAACAATTTTTCCGTTTTCAACTTTATAAACGCAGATCTCTTCAAGCATTTTAGCGCCCTGGCCCTTAATGGTGAAATGCATGGAAAGAATTACACTGAAGTAACTCCCGGCAAAAGTTGCCTCGGACACTTTAACGTCATAGATCTCTACTATGGCTAAAAATTGTTTTTCGCGCTCAAGCAGGTTATGAAGGCCGGTTATCGGCTCATTGTTATTATTAGGATCAATGCTTACTGCATTATCAGCGTATAACTCGGTATAAGCCTCTACAAATTTAAGCTCATTACATAATGAAGCTAAGCGATTGGCAATTTCAGGTATCGTGTTCATGCTTTTGAAGGTTGTTGTGTGATAGTAACTAATGGTAATACTAAGCGAATTTTTACAACATCTCCTATTAAAAAGCAAAGGATGATACAGAAATGATATAAGGATGTGGGGTGTTAGCTGATGTAGGGAATATTAAGAGAGAACGTCATTGCGAGGCATGATGCAATCTCCGATAAACAGGTTCCGCTCTGTAAGTAGGGGATTATTAATCTTTTGATTGTTTTTTATCGGTATTAATGAGCTCCCTTTGGTCGGTTGTCCACGCTACGCTCGCAATGACGCGTGGAGGAAGTGTTTTTCAAACCCTCTTTCCAGCGAAGCTGAAGAGAGGGTCGGCGAGTGCAACGATGCCGGGGTGAGTCGACCGGCGTTCTTTACCCACCAATAATATCTTCCAGCCGGTAATAAACCTTCAAGCCACGTTCCTGCGCTATCCGTACATCTTCATCCGCTCCTTTTGAGGCGCCGGGGATCCTTAAAACGGCGTCGCATTTGGTGAGCAGGCGCTGGGCCACGGGGTACAGGATCTCCTCATAAGCGGCATCGCCCGGGCGTTTTGAACCTGCTTGCTCCAGCAGGGGTAAAGCAAACCATTCGCCAATTACCGGGATATGCCCGGCCCTGAATATCGGCAGCGCCATTTCTTCCAGTTTCTTTAGGTTTTGAGCCATCAGGTTTGGATCATCGTTGGTGCCCGAGCGGTATGGGCCTGCAATTAAAATTACCAAGGGTGTGTTCTTCATGATATTAACTGATTAAGTTTTGCGTATTGTAAAAGCATAATGGTTTTACCATCTTTTATTTCACCGGTTTGTACCATTTGCAGGGCCGTAGCAAATGGCAATTCCAGCACTTCAATATTTTCGTGTTCTTCTTCCAGGCCGCCGCCATCGCTTATCTTCATGTCTTTGGTATATTCCGCCACAAAAAAATATAAGATCTCCGTTACCGAGCCCGGCGACATATACGCTTCGAACACCTTTTTTACATTCCTGATCTGGTAACCAGTTTCCTCTTCGGTTTCCCGCCTGATGCAATCTTCGGCATTGTTTTGATCCAGCAAACCGGCACAGCATTCTATCAGCATCCCATCGTTGTTACCATTGATGTAAGTAGCCACCCGGAATTGTTTGGTCAGTATCACCGTTTTAGTGTCGCGGTTATATAAAAGTATCGTAGCGCCATTGCCCCGATCGTACGCTTCGCGGGTGAGCCGGTGTACAGAACCATCTTTTTTTGTAGCTTCAAAAATTATTTTCCGGAGGATGTACCAATTGTCTGATAGTACCTCTGTTTTTAGTATTCTGATATCAGTCATATATAAATTGATTAAAAATGATCGATTATGATTATTTTTGATCGAATATAAAACTATTTAAATGAACTTTCAAAAAAGAAAGCAAAAAATAATGGAGCAGCTGGACCGTACCGGTGAGGTTGACATCAAAGAGCTGGCTGCCGGCTTGGATATTTCGGAGATCACCGCCCGGCGCGATCTGAACCAACTGGCTAATGACGGCCTGCTTTATCGTACCCACGGCGGCGCTATGAAAGTTGATCCATTAGCCAAACCGAAGGATTTTGCCAATAAGGCTGCGCAAAACGCTGATGTAAAAGACCATATCTGCCGCAAAGCGGCCGAGCATGTTAACGATGGAGATATTATTTTTATGGATTGCGGCAGCACGGTTTTCAGGCTTTGCCAGTTTATTAAGCATAAAAAGATCAAAGTGATCACCAACTCCCTGCCGGTTATTTATGAACTGCAAAATTGTTCGGTATCCATCAATATCATTGGCGGCGAGTTTAATAACGAGCGGCAGGCCACGCATGGTAAAATAGCCAATGAGCATATAGCCAGGTACCGCGCCGGTAAAGCTTTTTTAGGCGTGGATGGTATATCAGCCAATGGTTTGTTTGCCAACAGCGAACTGGAGGCCGAAATTACATCGATGTATATCCATCAAAGCGCCTACACCTATGTGTTATGTGACGATAGCAAAGTAGGGAAGGAGACCTACCTGAAATTTGCTGACATCAACCAGGTGGAAGCCATCATAACCAATGCGGATAACCAAAAGCTGGCAGGCTTTAAGGATACGGCGCTTACCATTTTGCAGGTGAAGTAGTCTCTCATCGGGAAAATCGCGTCTGAAAATCATCATGTTTTTCCATTGCCAAAGGAAGAAGAATTTAAAAAGCGGGAGTCATGCCGAATTTATTTCGGCATCCCACCTGCAGGTAAACTCAGGACGTATCTGCAACAGGCAAATCACAGATCTGGTAGGCGTGAATATCCTGTGGGATGCCGAAATAAATTCGGCATGACACGGTGCGTTTTCTCAAATGCGATTTCCATGAGGCGCTCATGAAAATGATCTTTACTTTATTTTTTGTATAAAACCATAGTGATGAATGGTTCTCATATTGGCATTGTTTGGAAATTCGTTATACGCCTGATATAAAATGGCATTGTTATTTTGATCAATCCCCTTAAAAACCTGACCGATGTTTTTTTGCAGGGCATCATTTTCAGCTTTTAATGCTACTGTATCCCCGAGTTTAATGGTTGATTTGTATCGGAGCGCCGGGTATATTCCTTCATGGCCTGGCTCGCCTATATATTGAGGATAAACAAAAAAGATCTGTGGATGAGTTTTTACCTGGCTAACGGTTAAAGGAAACTTGTAGTTTGTATTTGCTGTTTTCAATACCTTTGAATAAAAATCTTTCATTTTATCACTATTTTGGTATTTCATCTGATCGCCACCTGGTGCCCCCAGTTGGTCTACCAGGAGCATTTTGTTAGCAGCATCAAGAATATCTCCGCTGTTATTGAGTTTAACAGCTTCTTCGTAATAATCCGGCGCTGTTTTCCCCAGCATGGAATATTCGCCTATGCGTAAAATATTTATCTTCCAATCATTGCCGTATCTTCCATATATGGCTAATATCAAAATACTTGCGGGGCTTGTCTTTGTCTTTATAACCGATACATACATTTCTTTATTTAAAGCTTTGTAGGTAATGGCATAATCATTTCTGTCGCTGCCAAGCCCTGAAAATACGGTGTTTGGAATATCGATCGCTGTGTTTTTTACGTAAAATTCATTAACAATGCTATACCCCGCCGGGCTTAAAACCCCAGCTACTTTATTAATTAATGAGTCTGTTGAATTGCCTGCCGCACTGATCAGGACAGGTGACAATAGCTTTTTAACTTCAGGTATATTTTTAGTCATGATGCTATTAAACAACTCATGATTAAGCGTAGAGATCTGATTCCGGAAATCTTTATTGATGTTTTCATCCTTCCAGGTGCCGGATGTGCCCATGTTACAGCCGGTACCCAAAAATGCACTTAGAAAGAGACAATAGGTTAAGGTTAGTTTTATTCTCATTTATCAAAGATATTTAATCACCAGGCAGAAATAGGATATTAATAAAAAAAAGATAACGATGAATGTACCTGTTATTTCTCCGGGGAAACGGACAGCGGCTGGATCCATGGTGCGGTAATTTAGCGGGCATCGGTAGCTTTAGTAGGTTGTAAAGGCTTCATACAAGCAACTATATATTAATACCATAACCCACTTTTACTTTATCCATCACTACATGGGTATAAAAGTGCTTAACGTTGGGATTATCCATAATCTGTTTTTTGGAAAAATCATCGTAGTGCTGCATATCTACAGTATTTACAATCAAAACAAAATCATAGGTACCGGTTACATAATAGCATTGCATTACCTCGGTACAGGCTTGCATGGCCGTTTTAAAGTTGTCAATAGCTTTTGAATTACCTACTTCCAAAATTACATCTACCACACAGGTAATACCGATACCCGCCGCCTTGGGAGAGATGATAGAAACGTCTGCTTCTATCATTTTATCGTCCCGAAGCCTTTTAAGTCTTCGCTGTACAGCGCTTGTACTCAGGCTCACCAATAAGCCAAGCTCTTCTGCAGTTATTTTATTGTTTTGTTGCAGCTGCCGAAGCAGCTTTTTATCATACTCATCAAGCTCTTGCATATTTTACCCGTTTAAGCGCCCAAAATTAGTCAGGATAGGCATCAGTTACCTGTATTTGCACAAATTAAGCATTAGGCTGACCATAACTTTACATTGTAACATTAAAGAAAAAAAATGGAATTTATCAAATCTGCAAAAGCACCATTAAATAGTGTTTTTAGCGTCGAGGAAGTGCTTGAATTTAGAAATGAAACAGATGGTTGCAAAAATGTAATTCACTTAAATAATGCAGGAGCGGGCTTAATGCCCAATGTTGTAACCCAGGCCCAGATCAACCACATTAAACTTGAATCACAAATTGGGGGTTATGAGGCAGCAGCTATGAGCGCATCGGCTATTCAAAATTTTTATGTACAAGCCGCGAAACTGTTTAATTGCAAGCCTTCAAATATTGCTTTTGCTGCCAGCGCCACCGATGCTTATACCAGGGCCCTATCTTCTATTCCCTTTAAAAAGGATGATATTATTTTAACTGATAATGATGATTTTGTTTCCAATCAAATACAATTTCTATCACTCCAGAAAAGATTCGGAATAAAAATAGTCAGGGTCAATAATGATGCAATTGGTGGTGTTGATTTAAACGACCTGGATGCAAAACTCAAAAAATACCAGCCCCGGCTTTTAGCAATTACCCATATTCCAACCAACTCGGGCCTGGTACAACCGGTGCTGGAAATTGGAAAAATTTATCAGAGCTATATCAAACAACACGCCGGCAAAACCTGGTATATTTTGGATGCTTGCCAGTCGGCCGGACAGATGAAACTGGATGTAGCAGATTTGCATTGCGATTTTTTGAGCATTACTTGTCGTAAGTTTTTAAGGGGCCCGCGTGGTACTGGTGCCTTATACATCTCGGATAAGGCACTGGAAGCAGGATTAGAACCCCTGTTTATTGATATGAGGGGTGCAGAATGGAAACAGAAAGATGAGTATCAACAACAAGCAACGGCTATACGGTTTGAAGATTGGGAGTTTGCATATTCAACCGTATTGGGTACGGCGGAGGCTATTGAATATTGTCTCAACATTGGTGAAGATAAAATATGGCGGCAGGTTGAATTATTATCCGGTATGATGAGAAATCAACTTGCGCAAATAGATAAAGTTAGGGTGCTAGACCAAGGACCCGAGGTATGCGGTTTGGTTACTTTTCATGTACAGGGCTCCAATTCAAAGTATATTACAGATGAATTACTGAAAAGAAAAATTAACGTAGTACCCAGTTACCGGGCATTTGGTATAATTGATTTTGATGAAAAGGGTGTAGAATGGGCTTTAAGAGCATCACCGCATTATTATAACACGATAGAAGAAATAGATGTTTTCATCCAAAGTGTGAAAGAGATCATCAGATAAATCTAAATTGCATTACGGAATCTCACCTGATTTTCGTATATTTATATCAATAGCAGCCCGATTCTCTTTTTAACAGAGAACCGGGCTGTTTTGTTAAGGGATAAAAAGGGGCAAAAATCGACCGTTTTTTATGTAGTTATTTGATAGTCAATAAATTAATACTTTTTAAAGTTTTAAAAACTGCTCAAAACTGCGTTAAAATTTGTTAAAATTTGTTAAAATCGATGGTTTTGAATGAAATTTTGACTGTTTTTAACCCATTTTCGGACAGAAAAGTGTTAAAATTAAAGGTTTAAAAAGTTTTTAGAGGCATTACTCAGCAGGATGTCTGAAAAATGAAAAGGAGGAATGACCATACTTTCGTTGCTCCACAAAAGTAGGATGATTGTTCAAATTTTGCATGGATTGGTGCTCCACGATCAGCAGTCCATCAGGTGCCAGGATGTTGCGTTCAAAAACTATTTTTGAAATTTCGGGGATCCTGTTAAGGTCGTAAGGTGGGTCGGCAAAAATGAGGTCGTACTGCTCTGTTTCCATTTGGAGGTACTTGAAAACATCCTCTTTATAGGCCTTTATCTGCCCCAGCTTGTGCTGGCGGGAAATGTCTTTCAAATAGTTTATGCAATGGATGCTGCGGTCAACAGAGATCACCTGCGTGGCGCCCCTGGAGGCAAATTCCATGGAGATGTTACCCGTACCGCTAAACAGATCGAGCACTTTGATGTCCTCAAATTCGATTTGATTTTGCAGGATATTGAACAAGGCTTCCTTAGCCAGATCAGTTGTAGGGCGTACCGGAAGATTTTTGGGTGGGTTAAGTCGCAGCCCCTTTAAACTGCCTCCGATGATGCGCATAACGATAAAGCAGCGAGTGACAATATTTGGTGTGCAGGTATTTCGGCCGGAACCTGTACTATCTGCAGTTGATTAAGCTGTACCTGGCCAAAAAAGTCGGCTAAATGGCTGATGCTTTTATCGCCGGCGTCAATATCACCATTTATGTAAACATGCACATCAGCAGGTTGCAAGCCCAGTTCATTGGTTGTGAGGGCTATAAAGTAGATAAGCTCGTCGTTATTTTGAAATTCAAAGCGGTTATAGAAACGTAAAGCCCCACCTTTAAAGGTTACGATCTCGACATGTGAACCATTTAAATTCAGGTACAGATCATGATCAGGAGGGTTACTTTGGGCAATGGCAGTTATCCAGCCCTTTGATGAAAACACGCTGTTCCGCAGGCCAAATTCTTCAGCCGCGTTAATGATCGCGTTGTCGGTTTTGTAAATGATGGTATTGCTGCTATCTAATGATTGAGCGGATACTTTTTCGCCTGATTGGACATCCAAAAAGCGGGCAAAATCGGTAACGTGATCAGGGCTAAACAAACTTTGCGGAACCAGGGTAAAGCCATTAGCGGGCAAACCTACCACTACCTGTTTGTATTTGGCCGATAAAAGGTCGAGTAATTCCTGCGGATTAGTTAACTCATCCAGCGGATGCATATCTGCACAGGCAACCAGTTTGTCCTGATCGGTGATCGCGTACGAAAATGTAGCTTTATCAATCTGTATCAATAAATTATAACGTTCGGCCTCATCAAGGCTAAAGTTATCATCATGGTAGTTATAATTGTATTCGCTCATGCCAGTTTAACAAAAGTAGTATTTTTTGGCAGATACTAATACTATAGATGCCGTAATTATAAATGCAGGGTTGAGTTAAAAGCCAGTGCCTCCCAAAAACAGTGCCAGCAAGATGTAGATCAGAACCGGCCATAAAACAGATTTGGGATAGTAATCGTTATCAGGGAAATATTTCTTAAAAAAGTATCTTGTCAAAACAATGCCCGCTAAAATGTTGAAAAACAGGGTTAAACAGAATAATTGAAAGAAAGGCATTATCTGGCTAAAGGACGATAGCTGGGTGCTGCCGGATGCAAGTTTACGGAGTGCTTCCAGATCAGGTTTAATATTTAGCGCCCTGGCGGTAAAAGACAAAGGAAGATAATAGCCAAGCAATAAAAACAGGATCACCTGGCTTACTACCCACTTGTATCCGGCTACCCATAAATTGATGATGAGCAGTATACCCGCATACAATGGGCTGAATACAGCAAACCAGAATATGGCCCTTTTAGAGTATATATCTACATAATCATCTTCGGAATATTTGTCTTCTATTTCGTCGTCTTTATTTTCATCAAATTCCATGGTCAAATTTATAAAAATGATGTTAAGTAATTAACTTATCATCATTTTTGTAAAGTGACTGAAATTGATCATATACGCAAGGCCTTTCCACATCAACCCACAGGGCAGCAGTTGGAGTTGTTCAATCGTTTACATGAGTTCTTGTTGAGCGATGATGGCGATGAGTGTTTTATATTAAAAGGTTATGCTGGTACAGGTAAAACCACGGTATTAGGTGCTTTGGTAAAAGCATTGCGCGAGTATAAGTATAAAGCCGTTTTGCTGGCGCCAACGGGGCGTGCCGCCAAAGTGATCACGAATTATTCCGGTCGTAAGGCGTTTACCATACATAAACGCATCTACCGAAAAAAATCTGCTTTGAATCTGGATGATGGCTTTGCTATAGCTGATAATCTGGCCAGCGATACACTTTTTATAGTGGACGAGGCATCTATGATATCTGACGAGCCGGGAGGCTTCAACCGCGCATCGTTGCTGTACGACCTGTTAAAGTACGTATACAACACCAAAAACTGTAAGTTGGTATTAGTGGGCGATACGGCCCAATTGCCTCCTGTAGGCTCTGAAAACAGCCCTGCGCTCGATGCGGGCTTTATGAAAGATAAGTTTGGGCTAACCGTGTTTAGCTATGAACTGACCGACGTATTGCGCCAGGGGAAAAATTCCGGGATATTGTACAATGCCACCCGCATACGTGATATTATCAGGGTAAAAGAAATCAGCACGCCAAAGGTTATTACCAAAGGATATAAAGATGTGTTCAGGATGACGGGTGAGCGACTTTCTGAGGGGCTAGAGTACGCTTACCGGAAATATGGTTATGATCGTACGCTGATCATCTGCCGATCTAATAAAAACGCCAATCTGTACAATGGGCAGATCAGGAACCGGATATTATACCGCGAGGAAGAGCTTACCGGCGGCGACCAGATCATGGTGGTGAAAAATAATTACTTCTGGCTGCAGGAACAGGACGAAAGCAGTACCAATTTCATTGCCAATGGTGATATTGCCCGCATCAGAAAGGTGCGCAGGATAGAAGATATGTACGGTTTCAGGTTTGCTGATGTGCAAATAGAGTTCATTGATTACGCCGAAGACCCGGTGCTGGATTGTAAAGTATTGTTGGATACCTTATATGCTGATTCCCCGGCTTTATCACAGGCGGATCAGAAACGGTTTTACGAGGAGGTGATGAAGGATTATGAGGGTATGGCCAACAAACGCGCCATGCATAATGAATTAAAGCAAAACCCCTACTATAATGCGCTACAGATCAAATTTGCCTATGCCATTACCTGCCACAAGGCCCAGGGCGGGCAGTGGGATGCAGTATTTGTTGACCAGGGTTACGTGACCGACGAAATGATCAATATGGATTTTCTGCGCTGGTTTTATACTGCCGTGACTCGTGCTACTACCGAGCTTTTCCTGGTTAATTTTGATGGCCGGTTTTATGCCGCCCCGGCAGAGGAATAAGCAGGGAAATCCCGTTAAAAAAATGCAGCATGTCATGCCGAATTTATTTCGGCATCCCACAGGATATTTAGACTTGCCCAATCTGCGATTTGCCTGTTAAAAAGTGGGTTTACATGGTTTACACATTTTATGGTTAACATTAGTTTAATTATTTCATAATCAAGTAGTTGAATGTTGTAATTGTCATAATATTATGGATTTATGTTAACCGACTTAAAGCAAAGGAATTGCTCATATTTGAATTGCACCCATTTTATCTCTATATAGAAAATATTCCTACCTTTAGTTCATAATTACTTTTACCACATATCAAATCAGGATTGCCAAAAATCCGGCCTGCTAAACAGGTTATCAAAAACGCTGAGCTTTTAACGTCAGTGTTTCGCACGAACTAATTTTACATCATTTTTTTATTACAAGTAATGAAAATTACCAAACTACAGGCATTGGCTATATTCTGCATTTTAATGTGCACGAGCTTGCCTGGCAAAGCAAATACAATTATGGATTCTATAACCAATAAACAAAGAGTACTGTCATTTTATAAATTAATTGTTGGCCAGCGCCGGGCCGAATTGATCCCTGAATTTGTACGTGAAGATTATATTCAGCATAATCCCACAGTTAAACAGGGAAGAGCGGGTATCACAGACGTGATCAATTATCTGAAAACCTTGCCTCCGCCACCAGTAGGTGTAAAATCACCCATCATCAGGGCCATTCAGGAAGGTGACCTGGTGGTTACACATTTGGATATTGAGTTTATGGGCAAACGTATGGTGGTTATCGACCTGTTTAAACTAAAGGATGGTATGCTGGCCGAACACTGGGATGTGTTACAGCAGATGCCCGATCAAACCGGTATGGCCATCACGGCCACCAATGGCACTTTTGAAATTGACGAAAACGCATCTGCTATTAAAAATAAACAAATAGTTGAGCAATTTTATAAGGCTGTTATTCAAAAAGTATCTACTACTGATGTTATAAAATCGGACTATATAGAGCATGATCCCGCGGTAATTCATAGCGGCAAAAGTCTTGATGCTTATTTAAGGGAAGATATCAACCGGGAAATCAAAGTACACCGCATTATTGCTGAAGGAGATTTTGTAGCCGTTCAATCAGAATTTAAAAGAGGGGATAAGTCATTTGCCCTTTATGAAATACTCAGGGTTGAGCATAGTAAAATAGTAGAGCACTGGAGCGTGGAGCAAGCTATTCCGGATGAGGTGGAGCCTGCCGCGATGTTTTGATGGGCGGCTAAACCCAGAAACATGTCATTGCGAGGAGGAACGACGAAGCAATCGCGAATAATGGATGCTTCTCTGTAAAATATGCGATTGCCACTCCGCCATTCGGCGGATCTCAATGACATATTAATCAAGAATATAAAACGAAGCACAAGACTGTAAAAACAAAAGAGGCCCCATTTGGGGCCTCTTTTAATATTGTGGGATATTAAAATTATACAGAGAAGCTTTCGCCGCAACCGCAGGTACGACTGGCGTTAGGGTTATTGAATGCAAAGCCTTTTCCGTTAAGTCCGTCAGAAAAATCAAGTTCTGTACCGGCAAGGTAAAGGAATGATTTCATGTCAAGCGCAAAACGGATACCCTGGTCTTCAAAAAACTGGTCGCCTTTTTTCTCTTCATTATCAAAATCAAGATTATAAGATAAACCTGAACAGCCACCACCCTGAACAGAAACACGCAGAAAGTAAGAGGCATCAAGTCCTCCATCCTGCATCAGGTGATCTATTTTGCTTTTTGCTTTTTCAGTTATTGTTACCATTTTATTCTTTTTAGTATCAAGTAAGTAGTATCGTGTATCAAGACAGATGTCCTGCAAATACCTTACCATTTTTTATTTCAAGTAGTTAGTCAGTCAATACCAAAAATCGTGATACCTGATACTAACTACTTGCTACCAATTAATGATGTACTTTTTCGCTTGCAATTGGCGCTAAGCCGTTTTTTACGCGGAAATCATTGATTGCCGCTTTGATAGCATCCTCTGCCAAAACTGAGCAGTGAATTTTTACCGGCGGCAATGCCAATTCTTCAACGATATCCATGTTATCGATCTTCATGGCATCGTCAATGCTTTTGCCTTTTAGCCACTCTGTAGCTAATGATGAAGAAGCGATAGCCGAACCGCATCCGAAAGTTTTAAATTTTGCATCGGTGATAACATTGTTATCATCAACCTGTATTTGCAAACGCATTACGTCGCCGCACTCAGGTGCACCTACTAAACCGGTACCTACTTTGTGACTGCTTTTATCCAAAGTGCCCACATTGCGGGGGTTAGTATAGTGATCGATTACTTTATCTGAATATGCCATTTCTTTATGTTGTTATACGTAATACGTTTTACGTACTACGTTGTTTTTAACGTTTAATTTTATTTTCAAAACGTATCACGTTAAACGTAATACGTATAACTTTTTATTAGTGTTCTGCCCACTCAATAGAGTTAAGGTCGATACCTTCTTTAAACATTTCCCAAAGTGGTGATAGTTCACGCAGGTGGGTAACCGCTTTTTTGGTTACTTCAATAGCGTAATCAACTTCTTCTTCGGTTGTAAACCTGCCTAAACCGAAACGGATAGACGAGTGCGCCAGGTCATCTGATAAGCCTAAGCTTTTCAGTACGTATGATGGCTCCAGTGATGCTGATGTACAGGCAGATCCTGATGATACGGCAAGATCTTTCATAGCCATCATTAAACCTTCACCTTCTACATATTTAAATGATATGTTAGCTACATGTGGCAAGCGGTGTTCAACGTTACCGTTTACATAGCTTTCTTCCAGCACGGTTAATTCTTTTTGCAATTTATCGCGTAAAGCTGAAAGGCGTTTTGCTTCGCTTTCCATTTCTAAACCGCAAAGCTCACAAGCTTTACCTAAACCAACAATACCGGGAACGTTCAAGGTACCTGAACGCATACCGCGTTCGTGGCCACCACCGTCCATTTGAGCGGTTACTTTAACACGCGGGCCTTTACGGCGTACGTATAAAGCGCCAACACCTTTAGGGCCGTATATTTTATGTGCCGATAAAGCCAGCAGGTCAATACCATCAGCATTAACATCAACCGGTATTTTACCAACAGCCTGGGTAGCATCTGTCATGAACAAAGCACCGTGTTTGTGGGCAATAGCAGCAATTTCTTTAACCGGCTGTATTACGCCGATCTCATTATTACCATACATGATCGATACCAGGATGGTTTCGGGGGTCATGTTACTTTCCAACTCTGCCAGATCAATTAACCCGTCTTCTTTTACCGGAAGATAAGTAACCTTTCCTCCCAATTTTTCTACGTGTTTGCAGGCATCAAGCACAGCTTTATGTTCTGTAACAGTAGTGATAATGTGGTTACCTTTATCTTTATACATTTCAAATACACCTTTAATAGCAAGGTTATCTGATTCAGTAGCGCCCGATGTAAAAATAATCTCCTTGTCTGATGCGCCAATTAATTTGGCCACCTGCTCACGTGCATAATCAACACCCTCTTCAGCCACCCAGCCAAAGGCATGGTTACGGCTTGCTGCATTACCGAATTTTTCGTTAAAATAAGGTAACATAGCTTCCAGGACCCGAGGATCCATCGGAGTTGTTGCATTATTATCTAAATAAATTGGGATATTCATATCTTAAGTATATTAACAAGAACAAAGATACGCAAGTTTTTAGTTAAATTCATTCAAAATAAACGGCAAATTATTAATCCTGACCATTAATTTACAATATTTGGACATGAACAAAGTGGAGCATATAGGTATTGCGGTAAATGATATTAAAATAGCAGGGAATATATATGAAAAGCTACTAAATACAGGCGTTTATAAAACAGAACTGGTGGAACAGGAGGGTGTAGAGACCGCTTTTCTGAAAATCGGCCCCAATAAGATAGAGCTGTTGCAGGCTACACATGCTGATAGCCCGATAGCTAAATTTATAGCAAAAAAAGGAGAAGGGATACACCATATTGCGTTTGAGGTGGATGATATTGAAGCCGAAATGCTGCGTTTAAAAAATGAAGGTTTTATACTGTTAAGCGATAAACCAAAACCGGGTGCTGATAATAAACTGGTATGCTTTGTGCATCCAAAAAGCGCAGGAGGGGTATTGATTGAATTGTGCCAAAGTATTTAGTAGCTTGGGCTGTTATCAGTTTGCAGTTTAAGTGCTAATGTAAAATGCTCACTTTCAATAAGTTTTAAAGCAGATATGAACGGAGCTTTTTTTAAATGCAAACCGCTCACTGCAAACTGGCTCACTATTTTAAATACCATTTTGTTAATTCCGAAAAAAAAATTACATTTGCGCCTCTTTTAAAAAGTACAGAAGGTATAAGTTTATATATAATGAAAAAAGATCTGCATCCATCAAACTATAGATTAGTTGTATTCAAAGACATGTCAAATGACTATTCTTTCATAACTAAATCTTGCATCGATACCCGTGAATCCGTAAAATGGGAAGACGGTAACGAGTATCCATTAGTGAAATTAGAAATTTCTCACACTTCGCACCCTTTCTACACCGGTAAAATGAAACTGGTTGATACTGCAGGTCGTATTGATAAATTCCGCACACGTTACAACAAGAAATAATTACTTGTTGAATTAAATATTTTCAAGTCGCCCGATGTATCGGGCGACTTTTTTATTTTTGTGCCATGTCTATTATCTTTTTTGACGATAACGCACGCCAAACGCTACTGCCCCTTACTTATACCCGGCCTGTGGCCGATCTGCGGATAGGTATATTAACCATAGCCGAAAAATGGGCAAAGCATTTAAATACAGATCATTCTTTTCATACCGCTGATTATTTACAGGCCAAGTATCCTGTTAAGATCGAAGCTGATAATTTATTTATAAACGGTGCTGTTTGTCCGGATGAAAACCTGCTGGAGGCTGTTGATAAGCTGCAAACAGGCCAGGTACTTCAATATAACGAGCAATTGCTGGCGGTAAGGTTAAACCAAACCGATGCGATTAACTTCAACCCGGAAGCCAAATTTGACAATATTGTCAACTACCCAAATCTTTTTGTCGCTATCCGTTATCCTGAAGATATTTTCCGGAAAAATGATATTGAACTGCGAAAGGATTTTCAATTGCTTACCAAAGGTCGCACAAGCGCTACCATAAGTGCCACAAACGTCATTATTGGTAACGATTTTTTTGCTGAAGAAGGTGCAGTTGCCGAATGTTCTACATTTAATACCACCAACGGACCCATATACTTATCAAACGATACTGAAGTTTGGGAAGGTACTCACATTCGCGGCGCTTTTGCCATTTGCGAACACTCACAGATAAAAATGGGCACAAAGATCTACGGCGCCACAACGGTAGGGCCATATTCGCGTGTAGGAGGCGAGATTAACAATGCGGTGATCTGGGGTTATTCGTCCAAAGGGCATGAGGGGTACCTGGGCAATTCAGTACTGGGTGAGTGGTGCAATATTGGAGCCGATTCCAATAATTCCAATTTAAAAAACAACTATGCGGAGGTTAAGCTCTGGGATTATAGCACACAACGTTTCCGTAAAACCGGGTTACAGTTTTGCGGCTTAATCATGGCCGACCATGCCAAATGCGGTATCAATACCATGTTTAATACGGGTAGCGTAGTAGGTGTGGGGGCTAATGTTTTTGGCGCGGGTTTTCCGCACAATTTCATAGCCGATTTTTCATGGGGGGGAGCAGCGGGTTTTGAGGTTTATATGCTCCATAAAATGCTCGAAACCGCTCAGAAAGTTTTTGAACGCCGTGAGCACCGCACGTTTGATCAAACTGAACAAGACCTATTGAAGCGAATATTTGAATTAACCGAAGAATACAGAATATTTTAAGAGGATATATTTGTAAAGATGCATATTTGCGTCTTTTAATTTAAACTCTCCAACTCAACTCAATAAAACAATCAAAAAAACACCATCATGAGAAAAAAAATTGTTGCCGGTAACTGGAAAATGAATCTTGACTACAACGAAGGTTTAGGCGTATTTTCTGAGATCATCAACATGGTAAAAGATGAAGTAACCGGTACACAGGAAGCGGTTATCTGTAGTCCTTTTATCCACTTACATAGCCTGGTACAATTGGCAAAAGGGTATAACAAAGTTTCTTTAGGCGCTCAAAATGCTCATCAGGCCGAGTCTGGAGCTTATACCGGCGAAATATCTGCCAAAATGATCAAATCAATAGGTGCAGCTTATGTGATTCTTGGTCACTCAGAACGCCGCCAGTATTTTGGCGAAAACAATGAATTGCTTGCTAAAAAAACAGATACCGTATTAGCAAATGATCTGCGCCCGATATTTTGTATTGGTGAAACCCTTCAAGAGCGCGAAGCCAATCAGTATTTTGATATCATTAAAAGCCAACTTGTTGAAGGTGTATTTCATTTGGATGCCGCACAATTTTCAAAATTGGTTATTGCCTACGAACCTGTTTGGGCTATCGGTACAGGTGTAACAGCATCATCAGAACAAGCGCAGGAAATTCATGCTTTTATCCGCAAGGAGATCGCTGCTCAATACAACCAGGAAGTAGCTGATAATACCACTATTTTGTACGGCGGTAGCTGTAACCCTAAAAACGCGCCGGAATTGTTTGCTCAACCAGATATTGATGGTGGTTTGATAGGCGGCGCTTCTCTTAAATCGCGTGATTTTGTGGATATTGTAAAAGTATTCAATTAATATTTAGATAAAGGGGGGTGAGATATGGGTATGGAGCGTGAAATCGAATGTCTTGATCTCAAACATAAATAAATATGTAATGTTAGATCAAAATAGGAAATTTGATATCTCAATCTCATATCTCCATACTTAAATCTAAATGAGAAAGCTATTAAAAGTTTTATTACCGGTTTTAATTGATTTCGGAATTTTCTGGGCGATAATGGAGTATAATATGCCCACTCATCCCATGAAACTGATCGAGATTGGAGACGGTAATTTATACAGCTTAATGGCTTACTTTCATCTTTTCTGGCCTTTGTTGCTGGCTGTTGGTGTTTTAACCCAATACCTGATCGTTGTGCCCTTATGGGATAACCATGCTGTAAAAAGCTTTAAAGCGCGCTTAATAATCGGGATATGTATCTCAGTGGTTTGCATTGCTTTCGCGGGTTCCATCAGCTATATTATATGGGATCAGGCCGAAGGAACAGCGCCTTTTTATAGCTTTTGGTGGTATCTTTCAGAGATCCAGCTTTTTTACTGGGTTTTTACCTTTGTGATCCTGTTTTTGATCGACCGGCGTAAGTTTGTTAAAACAGTAACACCAGCAGAAATTGAAAGTCCTGCATAAAGACCCATCAGGATAACCATTTATCCAATTAACTATCATGAACTATTACGAATTACTTTTTACGACCATCACTACCGAAGATTATCAGCAGGATCTGCTGATCAACGCTTTGGGCGAGATTGGTTTTGATACTTTTGAAGAGCTGGAATTTGGTTTCAAGGCATATATTCCTACTGACGATTTTGATGAACAACAACTGAAGGAGCACTTGTTGCCCTATCAGGAAATGTTCACTTTTAGCTATGAAATAACCCTGATTCCGCAAAAAAACTGGAATGAAGTATGGGAAAGTAATTTTGAGCCGATAGAGATAGGGGATAAGATATATGTACGCGCTACTTTTCACCCGGCAAGGCCTGAGTTTCCTTATGAGATCGTGATCGATCCGAAGATGGCTTTTGGAACAGGGCATCATCAAACCACATCTATGATGCTGGAGTTGATATTGGAAAATGATTTTGCAGGTAAAAAAGTGCTGGATATGGGTTGTGGTACAGGTATCCTCGCTATAATGGCCGCGAAACTGAATGCTGCCGAAATTACGGCTATTGATTATGACCCGGTATGCTACGATAGCACTATTGAAAACTCGGCCCTTAACCATGTAAGCAATATCATCCCATTGTGTGGCTCAAAAGAAGCTATCCCCAATGAACAGTATGATACTATCCTGGCCAATATAAACCGTAATATCCTGCTTGATCAAATGGAGCGCTACGCCCAGGTATTAAAGCCGGGAGGCGAAATTTATTTCAGCGGTTTTTATGAATCGCCGGATTTGGAGATCATTACCGACGAGGCACGGAAACATGGCTTAAAATATATCACCCATAAAAAAACAAATGATTGGGTAGCCGCCAAGTTTGTAAAATAGATTTTTATTCTTTTTAATTTGTCATCCTGAACGTAGTAAAGGATCTATTAGCGAACCGGCTGATACCTCGTTGCACCCAGGATGACAGATAAAAAAGAATTATTAGTAACCTAAAGTAAACCTGCGTTTTATAAACTGATTGTTTTCCAGTTCGTTAATAACAGCTACTGCAAGGTCTTCAATAAGAATATTATTTTCTCCCTTTTCATTAAAAACAGGCTGATCGGTACCTAAACGGAATTTCCGGGTGGGTTCGCCATGTGCATCGGGATGCATATTTATTGCCGGACTTAAAAATGTCCAGTCCAGATCTTCTTCTTTACGGATGATGTTCAGATAATCACGGGCTGCCGATGCGCCGGGTTTGTAGGCTGCAGGAAAGTTTGGAGAATCAACCAATTGAACACCGGGAGTGATTTCCAGGCTTCCGGCTCCACCGATAACCAACAAACGTTTAACGCCTGATTGTTTTACCGCCTGTTGAATAGCCTTAGAACCAGCAATAAAATCATCATAAATGTTGGGGTTTGCCCAACCGGAGTTGTAGGCGCTTACTACCGCGTCATGACCTTTAAGTACTTCTGCCAGGGCATCAATATTGAATATATCAACGGCCTTTAGTGTTAGTTTATCATTGGTTATATCCAGTTTTTGCGGATCGCGGGCAATAGCGGTTACTTCATAGCCGCGTAATAACGCCTCGTTTAAAATGGTTTTGCCTACGTTACCGGTGGCGCCTATCAGTGCTAATTTCATAATGGTTTTGTTTTTATATGTAATTAAATTTGTTACAGTTTTGTTTAAAAAAAATTATTTAAATTTTTGACTGAAATCAGCCAGGGTAATTTTTGTTAATTTACTGATGATGGCCGTATCTACTTCAGCCGCTAAAGCATCCAGGTGCTGATTGATCTGTCGGCCAACAGCGCAAGCAGGGTTGGGGAGGTTTTTAGCGTGGCCCAATGCCGGATGGCTTTTTACAGCCTTATATACATCAGCCAAGGCAATGTTATGCGGAGCTTTCCCTAGGCTGTAGCCACCAGTTTTTCCTTCTTTACTGTTAATCAAGCCGTAATTGCGCAGGTTACGTATCTCTTTACGTACCAATGCCGGATTAATGTTGATACTGCCAGCGATATATTCAGACGATAAAAGCTCACCATTGGCGTGATCAAGCAGGGTGAGAATGTGGATGGCTATCTGAAATTGTCCGTTCATCTGTAATTAAAAATATTACAGTACAAATGTAGAACTTATATTTTAATTGATAAGGATTTTTGATTATATTAACGTTAAATTACGTTGTGCTGATAAATAATAACTTAATTAAGAATTAATGTGCTGATTTGATGATTGTTAAGAATGCACTTTTGTGAGACGAAATGGCCTTAAACGAATACTGTTTGAAAAAGTTTCACTTATAAATAAAAAAAAATGCAAATTAGTTGATAATTAGCGTAATAATAAATACTATTGCAAAGTAATTAACTTTCACGAAACCTAACTATTACTATTATTAAACTCACATGAAAACACTTGGGAAAAAAATCAGACTGTTACGTCATCAAAAAGGGTGGAGCCAGGAAGATGTTGCAAAACGATTGGATATCTCTATTCCGGCCTTTTCGAAGATTGAAACCGGAATAACTGACATCAATTTATCGAGGCTTGAACAAATTGCAACTTTATTCGAAATGTCTGTAGTACAGCTTCTTACATTTAATGATGCCGAGCAGGATCAAAAATTTGTTAATGAACTTGAAACCGTTAATAAACGGTTGATGGATCGGGAAACAGAAGTTATCGATCTGCAAAAAAAGGTGATTGAACTATTTGAAGAACTAAGACATTCAAAAGCTACTGCATAATTTAAGGCCCGGTGTAATGCCGGGCTTAGTTAAAAAATGTAACGCATTGTTAAATGCTTTTTGCCAAATGTAGCCCCAACTGCACTGTGTATGGCAATCATTTTCTCATTAAAATCTCCAACCCAGGATAATTCCAGTTCGTCATATTGCTTTAAGGGTAAAACATATTCCTTTAATTTGATAAATATGGCCGACTCCAAACCATGCTTCTGAAATTTTTGTTTGGTGCCCATTACGATGGCTCGCATGCGGGATACACCCTTCCACCGGTAATACAAAAATTTGAGTTTGCCTATAAAATTTAACTTTCCGTTAAGTGGTTTGAGCATCTGATTAGCGTCTGGCAAAATGATGATAAATGATGCTGGTTCATCATCGATGTAAGCAAACCATATCAGTTTTTCGTCCATCAAGGGTTTCATTTTCTCAAAACTTTCGGCTATGGTAGCGTGTGTTATAGGAACAAAATTTTCAAAATCACGCCAAGCATCGTTATATATCTCTATAAAATCGGCGGCAAATTTCTCCATTTCCTTTACCTTGAAATGCCTGAAATCATAACCTGTTTTTTTGATCACCCAATTGGCAATTTTGGTAAATCTTTCTGAAAATGGTTTGTGTACATCTAAATGATTGGTGATCTGCTCATAGAGTGTTTTAAAACCATATGATTCAAAAAAAGCCTTATAGTAGGGGGGATTATAATTCATCCCATATGAAGGATGGGTAAAACCCTCAACCAGTAAACCCCAGAAATTATCGTTCTCTCCAAAATTAATAGGGCCGTCCATGGCTTGCATACCGTTATCCTGTAGCCATTTTTTAGCGGTATCAAATAGTAAAAAGGCAGCATCCTGGTTATCAATACATTCAAAAAAGCCCATGCCGCCTGTCGGCTGTTCATAATGATAAGCTTTTTTGTTATTGATAAATGCCGCAACGCGACCAATTAACTGGTTATTATCATCGGTAAGTATCCAGCGGGTACATTTTCCATCCTGATGAAAATTGTTTTTTGCCGGATCAAATACGGCCTCTATATCATTATCAAGTGGACAAACCCAGGTTTTATCATCTTTATAAATAATGCGGGCTACGTTTAAGAATGCTTTTTTTGTGCTTGTGTCTTTTACTTCTGTAATAGTCATAGGGATGTTGCTGACGGCCAAATATAAAAAAAAGCATCCAGGGCATGCCTCTGAATGCTTTTTTAAAATTTGTATCTTAAAAATTAAAAGTCGTCGTCGTCGTCGTCGTCAAAAGATTCGTACCCTCCTCTGCCCAAATCATCATCTAGGGGTTGGTCATAATCGTCCTCATCCTCGTCAATCACCTTTTTCTTTTTCGGGGTAAGCGATTGATCATCATCGTCATCATTTTCGTCTTCTGAGTTGTCGATCTTTTTAGTGCTCGGTTTTTTTGGCGTTCCCATTGTAACGGATTTTTTTAGTAAAACTTTATCAATATAATTTAAATTGGCCTTAGGTTACTTTTTTACTTCTGGCGGCTAATTCAGTAGTAAAAATAATTAAAATCATTTTTATTAAAAATATCTTTTAAAATTATTCTGTTTGTTCGCCTATGGTTGCGGTATTAGTCGTAAAATCCTTAATTTGAGGTAATTCATCAATGCTATTTATGCCAAAATAGTCCATAAACATGTTGCTGGTGCCATATAAAATCGGTTTTCCAACGCCTTCTGACTTCCCAATGATGGCAATCAGTTCTTTTTCCAGCAATTTTTGAATCGAGTAATCGCAATTTACACCGCGTATCTGTTCAACATCAGTTTTGGTTACCGGCTGCTTGTAGGCAATAATGGCCAGTGTTTCTAAAGCGGCCTGACTTAATCTTTTTTTGGAACGCTGTAACTGTAGCAAATTAATAACCGGGTGATATTGCTTTTTGGTCAGAAACTGGTACCCATTGTTAATTTTGACCAACTCAATAGCCAGACTATCAGCACTGTATTTGTTTTTGATAGCGGTTAAACTTTCATTGACTTCATCGGTAGTAAAATCGCGCTCAAACGCAGCCTGAAGGCAGTACATGATCTCCTCCATACGAATACCCTGTTCCGACGCGAAAATTAATGCCTCTATATGATGCTCCATTTGTTCAGTTTGCAGTGTTCAGTTTTGCAGTTAGCAGTATTCAGTTTGCGGTTTGCAGTGATCAATTTGCGGGATATATACTATAATTGCTAACTGCAAACTGAATACTGCCAACCGCCTACTAATAATTTATAACCTGTTCTTCAATTTCGGCGGGAACGTCGCGCCAATCGTATTTTTGTGTACGCAGTTGTGGCTCAAAACCAGCTTCTTTGATCGAATCCTGGATGCCTTTGGCTGTAAACCGGTGTGGCGCACCCGCAGCAGATACCACATTTTCTTCGATCATGATAGATCCAAAGTCGTTGGCGCCGGCATGTAAACAGATCTGCGCCACCTGTTTACCTACGGTAAGCCATGAGGCCTGTATATTCTTGATATTAGGCAGCATAATACGGCTCAGCGCTATCATGCGGATATATTCGTCGCCGGTTACGTTATTGGTGATGCCACGTACTTTACGTAATAATGTGCCATCATCCTGGAAAGGCCAGGGGATAAAGGCCACAAAACCATGGGCACCTTCTGGTTTTTCGGCTTGTACCTCGCGGATCCAAACCAGGTGTTCAAAACGCTCTTCGATAGTTTCAATGTGCCCAAACATCATGGTAGCTGATGTAGGTAGGTTAAGCTGATGGGCCGCACGCATTACATCCAGCCACTCCTTACCGCCGCATTTGCCTTTAGATATCAGGCGGCGAACCCGATCGTTCAGTATCTCGGCACCGGCTCCAGGCAATGAATCCAGGCCGGCTTCCTTCATGGCTCTCAGTACATCAATATGAGCCATACCTTCCAGTTTGGCTACGTGAGCGATCTCCGGCGGACCTAAGGAATGCAGTTTTAGCTTAGGATACAGCTGTTTCAATTCCCTGAATAAGTCGGTATAAAATTGAAGACCCAGATCGGGGTGATGACCGCCCTGCAGCAACAATTGATCGCCGCCATAGCGGAAAGTTTCCTCGATCTTCTTTTTATAAGTCTCAATATCAGTGATGTAACTATCCTCATGGCCAGGCCTGCGGAAAAAGTTACAGAACTTACAATTGGCTATACAAACATTGGTCGTGTTCACATTACGGTCAATCTGCCAGGTAACCTTACCATGCGGAACCTGTTTTTTACGCAGTTCGTTGGCGGTGTACATCAAATCGGCGGTAGAGGCATTGTTATACAGGTAAACCCCTTCGTCCTGGGTTAAAAATTCAAACCGCAAAGCGCGTTGCAACAGATCGGCTGTGTTCATTTAACAAAGATAAAGTTTTAGATGATGAATAGTTTCATGTGGATTGTAAGATTGACAAATTAATGAGTTTGCTGTTTTTGAAAAGAATTTTTAAGATCCTTAACCTCTTAAATAAATTTACTCAAAAGAAACCTTTTTAAACCTCTAATTTTAACACTTTTCGACTCAAAAACAACCTGAAAACGGCTCAAAATTCATTCAAAACCATCGATTTTAACACTTTTTAACAAATTTTAACACGGTTTTGATGTGTTTTTGAAACTTTAAAAAGTATTAAATGATTGATTGTCAAATAACTGAATGTAAAATGGCCTATTTTTGTTGCCTTTTTATCCTTAACTAAACAGCCCGGTTCTCTTGGATTGGAGAATCGGGCTGTTATTTTATACAATATACGAAAATTTTGAGGAAGATTTGGTGATATAGGTGCGAAATCTTTGCAGCAGGAAACAACAGTTCAATAACCTCCTCCCTGCCACCACTCTTACAGCCGCACCCCTCCCGTGGGGGAGGGAACTAAAAAATCCCCTCTTTCCGCCGAAGGAAAAGAGAGGGTGACCAAGCGCAGTGATGGTCGGGTGAGTTGGCTTTTGCAATCGTTGCTTATTTTACTCGCTGATTTATATTACACTTAGCCCGCATGTTAATCAATTTTTGATAAGTAAAGTCTTCGGCCGTGATATGAGTGGCTATTATTTCTTTCATAAATGGTTCTTCATTTAGACTATTAAAATCCTGGGGTTTACAAATGGTAATGATCTGTATACCTATAGTATCTTTGGATTTCGGGAAGTTGATGGTCATGCCGTTTCCATAAAACGCATAGATCATATTGTGATCTAAGGATGTTTTATCATCCTGAAAGGGGATGCCTGTAATTTCAATTAGTTTCCCATTTTTAGCCTTATAGAAGAATGTTTTGTTGATTATACCATATGTTTCCTTAAACTTCGTGATCAATATACCAGATTCCGGGATCGAATAAATTCTGTAGCCCTTTTCATCGTATTGCCTGGGCGTTCCATTTTTTAGATTGCTAAAGATGTATTTGTTACCAGGGTAATTGGCAGAAATTAAATATTTTTCTTTCTCTGCAAATTGGCATGAGGTAAGAAATACAATGAAACAGAATACACTTCTCTTTAGCATTCTATAATGGGTATTAGGAAAACAACAGTTCGATAAACCCCTCCCTGCTACTGCTCCGGCAGCCGCACCCCTCTCGTTGGAAGGGAACTAAAGAATCCCCGCTTTTCGACGAAGGTAAACCAACCTTGCGCTCGTTTGTAACCTCCGCCTATCCAGGCGTCCACGCCTGGATATTGTTTTAGGTAAGCGTCCACGCTTACTATTGATAACTGTAAGCGTGGACGCTTACTTAAGCATGGGTTCAAGCGTGGACGCTTGAACCGGCGGGGGCCTTATTTTACCCGCTGATTTATATTACACTTAGCCCGCATGTTAATCAATTTTTGATAAGTAAAGTCTTCGGCCGTGATATGAGTGGCTATTATTTCTTTCATAAATGGTTCTTCATTCAGACTATTAAAATCCTGGGGTTTACAAATGGTAATGATCTGTATACCGATAGCATCTTTGGATTTCGGGAAGTTGATGGTCATGTCGTTTCCATAAAACGCATAGATCATATTGTGATCTAAGGATGTTTTATCATCCTGAAAGTAAATGCCTTTCAATTCAATCTGCTTTCCATCCTTAGCCTTATAGAAGAATACCTTGTTGATTATACCGTATGTTTCTTTAAACTGTGTGATCAATATACCAGATTCCGGGATCGAATAAATTCTGTAGCCCTTTTCATCATATTGCCTGGGCGTTCCGTTTTTTAGATTGCTAAAGATGTATTTGTTACCAGTGTAATTGGCAGAAATTAAATATTTTTCTTTCTCTGCAAACCTGCATGAGGTAAGAAATATAATGAAACAGAATACACTTCTCTTTATCATTCTATAATAAGTACTAGGAAAACAACAGTTAGATAAACCCCTCCCTGCTATCGCTCTGGCAGCCGCACCCCTCCCGTGGGGAGGGAACTAAAAATCCCCTCTTTCTGTCAACCTTGCGCTCGTTTGTAACGAGTGCTTAAAATGGGTTTGCGTTTAAAACGCAAGGGCGATGCAATCGCCTAGCCACAATAAGCGCTCGTTGCAAACGAGCGCAAGTAGAGGAGATTATTTTCATTCTTTATACTGCGCACGTTATTTACTTAATTTTTTTATGCGTTTTTCGCGCAATAGCTGTGTTATAAAAAAAGCTATTATAGCAATTATAAATATCCATTCCTGATATTTAATTGCCCAATAAGTGAATGGGCTACTTATAATAAGCCATTCTATTAGTAACCTCTTTTTAAGATTGTTTCTGTTTGGAATTATGATTAGTAGGTCTAAAACAACTAACGAAACTATAAACAGCGCCCAAAACATCATCCCAAATCCACAAACTAAGAACAAGGCTGCAATTATTGACTGAAATATATTATAAGGTAGGTTCGTATCAGTTAAAGTCAATACAAAAGATAATGCAAATACGACCAAAAATACGCCTAAAACATTAATCCAATTTGTTAGAAGAATTCTCATGATTTTATGGCTGGTCTGCTTGTTTGTCCCACCCCCTGCGCTCGTTTGCAACGAGTGCTTAACATGAGTTTGCGTTTAAAACGCAAGGGCGATGCAATCGCCGCTCCACAATAAGCACTCGTTGCAAACGAGCGCAAGTAGGTCTTTAAGCTGTTAGTTTATCTCATGTATAAGATCTCTCCTCGTACCTCGTTCGAGATGACATTAAAATTTAAAACTCACCACTCAAAACTGACTACTCACTATTTCACTTTCAAAGTATTATTATTCCTGTTCAAATCGGGCAGGGCGTTATCCGGATCAAGGGTTACGCTTTCGGCTTCCTGGGTGCCGGGTAGGGTAAGGGTGATCTGTTTGTTTTGCAGCCAGGTTTCAACCGGCAGGTAGGTGCGTTTTTTGCTGCCATCTTTATATTTTACTTCGATAGTGAATGGCATCGGCAGTTTTTCTTTGTTCACTACGGTGATGTTGACGCCTTTGTTATTTACCTGTTTGGCATCAATCAGGGCCAGATCGAGCGTCCAGTTGTTATAGAACCAACCTTTCCAAAACCAGCTCAAATCTTCGCCTGCACCATTTTCGATGGAGCGGAAAAAATCATCGGGTTGCGGGTGTTTGTAGGCCCACTGATGGATGTAATTGCGGAAAGCGTAATCAAACTTATCTTTCCCCAGGATCTGCTCGCGCAGCAACACCAGGCCAAATGCCGGTTTAAAATAGGTGAGGGGGTGACGGTATTTTTCGGCAAGACCATCGGCCGCGGTCATGATACTGGGCGATCCGGGAGCGGTGATAAAGGGAATGATCTCATCGGCAGGGTTACCGCCTTTTTCGGCATACTCACTGTCGCGCTTAGGGGCAAATTCGCCCTTGTTAAAGGCGTCAGAAGCGTAGATGTCAATGAAGGTGTTCAGACCTTCATCCATCCAGCCAAAACGGCGCTCGTCAGATCCTACGATCATCGGGAACCAGTTATGGCCGATCTCGTGTGCAGTTACCCAATACAATACCGATCCTTTATCGGTAATACCATCAAACACAATACCCGGGTATTCCATGCCGCCAGCAATACCGGCTTCGTTAACAGCTACAGGGTATGGGTACACAAACCATTTCTCCGAAAAATATTCTATTGATTTTTTAAGGTATTCAGTAGCGCGACCCCAGGCATCGTTACCATAGCTTTCGGCAGGGTAAACGCTCATGGCCAGGGATTTTTTGCCTTCGGGCAGGTTCACTCTTGCGGCATCCCAAATGAAAGCTTTGGATGCGCCAAAGGCCACATCGCGGGTATTGAGCATTTTAAAGTGCCAGGTAAGTGTACCCTTTTGCACCGGGCGACTTGCCGGATCGTTCACCTCGGCCAGATCACGGATCATGATGGTTTTGTCGCTGTTACGGGCGGTTTCCAGTCGCGCTATTTGTTTGGCGGTCAATACTTCTTTGGGGTTCTGTAGTTCGCCCGAGCCGGCCACGATCATGTCCCAGGGCACGTTTACGCTGTAGTCGATATCGCCATAATCCAGGTAAAATTCGCCGCTGCCCAAAAATGGCAGGGTATCCCAGCCGCGGCTATCATCGTACACGCACATGCGCGGGAACCACTGGGCAATTTCAAAGATCTTGCCGTTTTTGGTATCGGTATAATCGGTACGACCGCCAAAAGCGCCAGGAATGGTATAATGGTATTTGATCTTGATGCGGATACTGCCTTTATTAGGCAATACGGCTTTAGGCAGGCGGATCTGCATACGCGTGTCGGTGATCACGTATTTTACTTCTTTGCTTACACCGGCTTCTTCTACGGCAACAGATTCAATCTGGTAGCCATCGGTATGGTCGGCCGGTTTGGGTGCAAAGCCGGTCACGAAGTTAGAGCGGGCGTCTTTTTTATAAGTGTTTTGATCCAGTTGCAACCATAGAAATGGCAAAGCATCTGGACTGTTGTTGATATAATCGATAGTTTCGGTACCGCCGATGGTTTTGGCAGCGGTATCCAGTTTAACGTTCAGTGTATAATTAGCCCGGTTTTGCCAGTATCGTGGCCCCGGATTACCATTGGCCGAATGAAAGTCATTACCCTTATCGGTATAAAACTGCGGCGAAAATGCGTCGGCAGGGTTATAGTTGGAAGTGGTATCGTTAGGGTTGATCTTTCTTTGCTGGGCCTGTGCCGAAACAGCAAGCAGGGCCAATAAGGCAAAGCCGGTAAATTTTAATTTCATGTAGGGATTTTAAGGCCACAATATACAAAGGATAGGGGTATTTTTTGAGGGAGTTTTAAAAAGGTGCCGAAGACTCACCCGATCTGCATGTTTCCTCTCCATGTCATTGCGAGGAGGAACGACGAAGCAATCTCCTCGCGCTCCTCTACTAATGATGAGATTGCCACGCTGCGCTCGCAATGACATGATGGGATAAGTTTAAGCGTGATGCCGGGCTGAGTCGTTTCAATACAATAAAATCATAAGAGCGTTTTAAAATGATACCACGAATTGGTACATTGCTCTTGCTATAACATTTACACATCTTGCACTTCCCTGTCAACATTCCCATAGGTCATTCATCGTCCATCCCCGTACATTTTGTGTGCGAAACCCTGAGCTATTTTGTGGGTTACCGGTATTATGTGTATCTGCGCCGCCACACGGTCGACCAGATCAGCGACCATAACCGGCTACTGATATTTATAGGCGCTGCATTCGGGGCTTTTATCGGTTCGCATGTGGTGGGTGTATTGGAGAACCCTACGTTACTGTCGCACTTTGGGTTGATTTATTTTATGGGTAATAAAACCATTGTTGGCGGTATGCTGGGCGGATTGATAGGCGTGGAGCTTACCAAAAAACAAATAGGGGTAACCGTATCCTCCGGCGATATGATGGTGTATCCGCTTATACTGGCCATGGTCATCGGACGTACCGGCTGTTTCCTGGCCGGACTGGAGGATGGTACCTATGGCATTGCCTCCAACCTGCCCTGGGCCATTAATTTTGGCGACGGCATCCGCAGACACCCTACCAATTTATACGAGATCATTTTTTGGCTGCTGCTTTGGATCGTACTGCAGCTGGTTGAAAAAAAATACCCCTTTGCCGATGGTGCCCGTTTTAAATTATTTATGGTAAGCTATCTGCTGTTCAGGCTGCTGGTGGAGTTTATTAAACCCGACTACTTCTTTAGCTTTGGTTTATCGGTAATTCAGTTAGTTTGTATCGGCGGGATTTTGTATTATTATAAAGTATTTCTATATCCAACCAAACTCCTGAAAAACCATGCCTGAACGCCCGTATATTTATTATGATTTTACGCTGAGCATTTGCTCCACCTGTTTGCGCAGGGTTGATGCCAAGATAGTTTTTGAGGACGACAAGGTGTACATGCTTAAAAACTGCCGTCAGCATGGTTTTGAAAAGGTATTGATAGCCACAGATATAGCTTATTATAAAAACTGCCGCAATTATGCCAAACGCAGCGAAATGCCGCTGAAGTTTAATACCAAAACCCATTATGGTTGTCCGTACGATTGTGGCCTTTGCCAGGATCATGAGCAGCATTCCTGCCTTACAGTGATAGAAGTTACCGACCGTTGTAATTTAAGTTGCCCAACCTGCTATGCCATGTCCTCGCCAAGTTATGGCCGGCACCGTACATTGGAAGAGATTGAGCAGATGCTGGATGTGGTGGTGGCTAATGAGGGTAATCCCGATGTGGTGCAGATAAGCGGGGGCGAGCCTACCGTGCACCCGCAGTTTTTCGAGATATTGGATATTGCCAAAACCAAACCCATCAAACACCTGATGGTGAATACCAATGGCATCCGCATAGCTAAGGACGAACAATTTGTAAAACGCCTGGCAACATACATGCCCGATTTTGAAATTTACCTGCAATTTGATTCGTTCAAAAAAGAAGCGCTGGAGCAACTCCGTGGTGAAGACCTGCGCGAGGTAAGGCTCAAAGCGCTTGAACACCTGAACAAATATAACCTATCGACCACCCTGGTAGTAACCCTGCAAAAAGGATTGAATACCGATGAGATAGGTAAAATTATAGAATACGCCCTGCAACAACCTTGCGTACGCGGTGTAACCTTTCAGCCAACACAGCAGGCAGGCCGCCTGGAGAACTTTAATGAAAAAACCGACCGTTATACCCTGACCGAAGTACGCAGCGCCATATTGGAGCAAACCAAGGTATTTAACCATAACGATCTGATCCCAGTACCCTGCAACCCAGATGCGCTGGTGATGGGCTACGCACTGAAACTCGGCGGCGAAGTAATACCGCTCACCAGGATGATCAACCCGGACGATCTGCTGGATAACTCCAAAAATACCATCGTTTACGAACAGGACGAACGTTTGAAGGGGCATTTGCTCAATATGTTCAGTACCGGTAACTCGGTAGATAAGGCTAAGGAGCATTTACATTCGCTGCTGTGCTGCCTGCCGGAGATTGACGCACCAAGTTTGAGCTATGATAATTTGTTCAGGGTGATTATTATGCAGTTTATCGACGCGCAGAACTTTGATGTGCGCGCCATCAAAAAATCATGCGTACACATTGTGAATAAGGACATGCAGATCATCCCCTTTGAAACCATGAACATTTTTTACCGGGACGATAAACGGGAGTACCTGGAACAATTAAGAAATGAAATGGCAATATGACAGAAGAAGAAAATATAGATAAAGATTCTGCAGCAGGGGGGAGTAATCCACCTCCAGATCAACCTAAACGCCAGAATGCCGGTATGAAAATAGTTGGCTACAATATACTGGCCTTGATCATATATACGCTGTTAAGCAGGTTTACAGCTACTGACGGTGGCGGTCTTTTCGACGCATTTATCATAGCCATACATGTGTTTGTTTGTATCATTATGGCTGTTGGCAGTAGGAGCTGGGTATGGCTGCTGTCAGGTATATTGGTGCTGGTTATTGGTTTTTCAACCTGTGTGGGGCTTCTGGGGAGTATAGGGTAGATGCATTAATGATATGGAGGAATTAAAGGAAAAGGACATAGCTCCTAATCGTAAAATGATTGTTGTGGGTATTAACCTCGCGGTGCTTGTGGCGTACACCATCTATTTCAGAGTATTCGCTTATGAGGAACTGATCATATTGGGAGAGGCCGTTTTTATTGGGTTACAGGTAGTACTATGCCTTATACTGGCCATTTTTGTTTACCGCAAAGAGTTTTTATTAAGCGCCGGACTGGTGCTGCTCATCGGCTTTTCGTCTTGTTGGATTGTTTTTACTAATACTCATTAATCCAACATCCCTGCCAAAAATACCCTATAGATTTCGCGTTTTATTATAATTTAATCTGTTTTATGGAAACCGGCTGATGAATGCATCATAGTATAAAATAAATGCTATGACACCAATTCAAAGTATCAGCATACCCGAAGCCTGCCACGAATCATGGCAGCAAATGACCCCGGTTGATCAGGGCAGGCACTGCCAGCAATGTTGTAAAACCGTTACCGATTTTACGGTAATGACCAATCAGGAGATCACTAATTACCTGGCAACAACTCACGATGTTTGTGGCAGGTTTGATCGGGAGCAACTGAGTAGCCTTAACAATCGGCTTGATATAGAAAATCTGCAGCCGAACAGCTGGCGAAGATGGGTAATGGTCATTGGCTTATTAAGCCAAACCATGTTTTATAAAGCCGTGGCACAAACCAAACCCTCAGAGGTGGTTACCCAACAGACTAAGCCAGTGCCTCATAACAAGATATTATTGGGCAAAGTAGCCGCACCACCAGATACCACTAAGCATGTAAAGGTGAGCGGACAAATTACAGATGAAAATCATCAGCCTATGCCTGCTGTAATGGTGAAGATTAAGGGGGCAAACATAAGTACAGTAACCAATGCCGATGGCCAGTTTACTTTAAATGGAGCCAAGTTGGGTGATCTATTAAATATTAGTTTTGTTGGCTATAGCACGCAAGAAATAGCAGTTAATACGTCTACAACTCAAACCTGTGATATTATGATGCGACAATACCTGTTGGGGGATGTGGTTGTATTTAAACGCCCATCGTTCACCAAAAGAACCTGGAATAAAATAAAACACATTTTTTAATCCAGCATCCCGGCCAAAACGCCCTCTTTCAGGGAGTTGGTGCACATCAATACTTTTTGAATAGCCAGTTTGTGTATAATGAACCGGGTAATAAGCGATGCCACCACGATCATGTCTACCCGTACGGGGATAATGTTTTTATTAGCTGCCCTTTGCAGGTGAGTTGATTGCACAATTTTATTGGTTTCGATCAGGAGTTCTTCATGATCAAAGTTGTAGGTTGGGGTGGTTTTGAGATCAAAGGAATGGCCTTTTTCTGTTTCGATGATTGCGGCGAATGATTCAAATACACCCGATGAACCGATCAGGGTATCCAGTTCATGACCGTCGACTGCTGCAAACAGATCGCTGAGATTATCCTGCAGGTAAACATCCAGCGCCTCGATAGATGCGGGCGGGATAGGGTCGGTACGGTGGAAAAGATCCATCAGTCGCGCCGCGCCAATTTCAAAACTTTGTTTCCAGATAATATGATCGGCATTGCCCAGGATAAATTCCACGCTGCCACCACCGATATCCATAATGAGGGAGTTTTGGGTGGATAAGCAACCGCTGATCTTTACGCCATCATAAATAAAGCCGGCTTCCTGTTCGCCGTTAATGATCTCGATGCTGATGCCTGTTTTTGCTTTTACTTCGTTAATAAAATCTTTACCGTTTGACGCACTGCGCAGTGCCGATGTAGCCAGAGCCCGTACCTGCTGTACTCCGTTAGCACTGATCTGCTGCTGAAATTGCTGCATGGTTTTTATGCCGCGGGCAAATGCCTCGGGTAAAATATAACCTTTGTTGATACCGCCTTCGCCCAGTTTTACGGGCTCCTGGTCATGTGCAATCTCGTGGTAATTATTTACTGTGCCTTCGGCAATTAACAGGTGAAAGGTATTGGTACCTAAATCCATTACGGCAACGCGTTTACTCATGAAGCTAAAATAAATAATCCCCGAAATTGTTTAGCCATTCCGGGGATTTATTACATATAAGTGAAGGTTGAAAGTATTTACTCTTTATAAAAAAACCATTTGCCCAGTTCTTTAAAGCTTACTTTTTTGCCGTACATCAAAATACCAACGCGGTATATGCGGGCAGCTACGTAGGTGGTGAACATGAAACCAACCACCATTAAACACATAGATAAAGCTAATTGCCATACCGGCGGATCAAAAGGTAACCGTACCATCATGGCCACAGGGGCGGTGAATGGTATAATGGAGAGCCAAACTGCCAGCGCGCTATCAGGAGCCCTGAATAACACCGATACCGATAAAATATAGGTGAATAATAGCGGCATAGTGATCGGGAACATGAACTGCTGTGTTTCTGTTTCGCTGTCCACCGCCGAACCTACTGCGGCAAATAAGGCGCTGTACAGCAAATATCCGGTTAAAAAGTAGAACAGGAAGCAACCCAGTATATACCCAAAAGGGATGATTTGAATTACGGCCATGGCACTCACCATAGGGCTTTGCGGCGTATTAAAAACGTGCCCGGCTATTTTTGATGATATAATAGATAAAATGATCCAGGCGCTAAATTGCGTTAAGCCCACCAGTCCCACACCGATAATTTTACCCAGCATTAATTGAAATGGCTTCACTGAAGATATCACCACTTCGATAATGCGACTGGTTTTTTCTTCAATAACACCACGCATTACCTGTCCGCCGTAAATGAAAAGCGCCAGGTAAATAAATATGGCACAGGCAATACTTACGGCTATGTTGGGGCCTATGTTGGCATCCTTATCGCCTTTGTCGGTAATTTCAACAGCATTTACAGAGATGTCGGCTTTTTTGATAGAATGGATCGCCGCGGTATCAATATGATGCTGGATCATCCTGTTGTTGAAATCGATATCGTTCATCTGCTTCTGGATCTCATCCGTAAGCTGTAGCGGCGATTTCTTTTTGGCAAATATTTGGATGCCCCCTTTTTGAGGATAACCAGCAGGGATGTATAAAGTAGAGATATTCTCATCTTTCTTTGACAAGGCCTTGGCCGTATTAATATCCTGATTGGTGATGGTGAATTTTATATTGGGAACATCATGCAGCTTTTTCGCGAAAACGCCGGTATTGTCAACCACGTTAACCACTTGCAGATTGGTTAACTGATCGCTGCTTTTGGCTATCATGGCAATAACGGCACCCATTACCAGGATGAGCAGAGGCACCACGAATATCATGATGATAAACGACTTCTTCCTTACCCTGGTCAGGTACTCTCGTTGTATAATGAGCAAAACTTTATTCATGGTTAAGGTATTAAGTTTACTTTTTCAATAAATATCTCGTTCATGCTGGGTATTACCTCCTGCAACATGTTGATGCGGGTTTGAGGGATGAGGTATTGCAGCACATCATTGGAAGTACGGCCATCATGGAGTTTAATCCTGATGGTATGCCTGTCGTCATCACTGATGGTTTCGCCGATCTGATCAAAGGGTTGTGTGCCTTCAAAGTTTAACTGATCACCCGAATATTCAACAAGGTAAACATCATTGCGGTAGGAGTTGCGGATGTGTTTAACCTTGCCATCCAGTATTTTGTGCGATTTATGGATAAGCGCTATCGAATCGCAAAGCTCCTCGACCGATTCCATGCGGTGGGTAGAGAACAGGATGGTAGCGCCCTTACGATTAAGCTCCAGGATCTCATCCTTGATCACTTCGGCATTCACAGGGTCGAACCCGCTGAATGGTTCATCCAGGATGATCAGGTCCGGCTCATGCAGTACAGTGGCCACAAACTGGGCTTTTTGCTGCATCCCTTTGGATAGCTCCTCTATTTTCTTTTTCCACCAGCTCTCCATATCCAGTTTTTTGAACCAGAATTTGAGGCGTTTATTGGCTTCATCGCGGCTCAGGCCTTTCAACCGGGCCAGGTAGATCATTTGCTCGCCGATCTCCATTTTTTTGTACAAGCCGCGTTCTTCGGGCAGGTAACCGATGCGCTCGATATGCGATTGATTGAGCTTTTGACCGTCGAAATAAATTTCGCCCGAATCGGGTGCCGTGATCTGGTTCACAATGCGGATGAGGGAAGTTTTACCCGCACCATTCGGCCCTAAAAGCCCGAAGATTTGCCCGCTTTCCACTTCCAGACTTACATCGTCCAGGGCCCGGTGGCCGGCGTACTGCTTAACAATATGGCGTATGCTTAACATTTAATTGGTTTATGATGTTAATAGTACGCTTTAGATACGGGTAATTTCAAAATGTTACAGGAATGCAGAGTATTAGAAACTTATACCTCATAAGTGCTGAAAGGCCTATTTCTCCTCTGAGTTGTCTTCGTATTCAGTTAAAAAGAATCTTTGTTAGCTATTCTTGCTGCATAGTTTAGCCGTTCCCGCACTTGATTTAAGATGATAATTACTGCTATAAATACAAGTATATCAGTCATGCCTACATAGGTGTATATATGATGTATAGTACGCTCAGGCGGTTTAACAATCATGGATTTTACTGCATATCCAACATAAAATGGTGTAACGGCTGTGAGCATCCAGATTGTGAGCGATGCAATACCAAAAAATGCAAATGAAGACTTAAGGATGGGATCTTGTATTGTAGTTAATTGGATAGCTAAATATAATAACACAAAAAAGTGGGCCGTACCCAAGATCAAGGAACAGTAAAGGTAATAATGATAGAAACTGGAGTAATAGGATTTAAGTAAGAAACCCAATACCCAGGATAATACAATATAGCCCAGCTCAAAACCAATAAAAACCTTAAATGCAATAATTATGGAATTGTTTTCTCTCAGAAATTTCAGAATACCAAGCAGGTAAACTATAACAGCTATGTAAGTAGCCAGGGATAAACCGCTTAAAAAATATCGTGCACTTCCAGTTATCTTATCATTTACATCTAAATAGAGGCAAAGTATTGACAAAATAATCTTAAAAAAAACAATTAAAGTAATAAAGCGGACTGATTTAAGGTTTATCATCAGGTTATGGTTTTAATGGCAATTTATAAACTAAATGCATGCGAACAAAAAGCCAATAACGATCCTGTGCTTCATACTGTACTATTAGTGTAGCTGATTTAAACTAAACCGCAATGTTTCAATAGCCTCTT
Source organism: Mucilaginibacter sp. BGA-UO-ETr-C110 (assembly GCF_059567985.1). Taxonomy (NCBI): domain Bacteria; kingdom Pseudomonadati; phylum Bacteroidota; class Sphingobacteriia; order Sphingobacteriales; family Sphingobacteriaceae; genus Mucilaginibacter; species Mucilaginibacter sp. BGA-UO-ETr-C110. Next base: position 2,432,897 of record NZ_JCAQPB010000002.1, on the reverse strand, counting down.
TTTGCCGGGAGATGATCACATACATATAGCCTTTATAAATGATGGTGTGCGGGTAACCATATTGGCCGCCTTTCCATAAACCTTCTTTTTTCAGGTGATACAGCTCATCGGCAATAATGTAATTTTTGTCGAATGCTTCGCCGTTTTTGGAGAGTGATAGTACTAATGGGTTACGGTCATAATGATGCAGCGTATCCGGGATGCCTGCATAATAAAAGCGTTTATCGGGTACGCGACCGAAATGAAATTTGCTGTCGTTATCAGAAAAGGCAGTTTCCACTGGGCGCGACCAGCTTTGGCCATTATCCCTGCTTTCGGTAAGCCATAAGCGGCCTTTCCAGCCCTTGCCGGTAACGCGTAGCAGCATGTGCAGTATGTGGTCGTCCGTTTCAAAAAATGAGCCCTCACATAACGGAGGAAGGCCCAGTTTGGCTGCAGGAGCGTAAAAGGCGGCAGAGTTATCCTGGGTATATAACGAGTCGGGGTAAAAGCTGCTTAGTTTCCAACCCGAAATACCCTTAGGATCATCGGTATAAGGAAACATAAAATTACCGCTGATAATGAGCCGTCCGCTTTTGGTAGCCTCGGGGCCATGATTGGGGATCAGCGGCACATGCATATCTATGGCATTGCTCCAATGGATGCCATCGGTACTGGTTTTAGCCCACAGATGCGTGTTTTGGCGGTGTTTGGTGTATTCGCCATAATAGGCAACTAAAGCCCCTTTGTATTGATATAATCCCGCGGCGGTAAGTACGGTTAAAGTGTCATTTACTTTTACCGGGGATGCCAGTACTTCGGGTTTCGACCAGTGCACAAAATCGGTAGAAGTAGCATAAACCACGCGCTGGCCCGGTGAATCTTCATCGATGAGCCCATTGCTCCATACCGCTATAAACTGATCCTTAAAATGAATAATAGAAGGGTGGTGGTTATACAGCCATTCCTTATCGGGCGAGTAGATCATGCTCCGCTCAATTTTTAAACGGGGCACACCGGCTTCGGTTTGGTAGTTATTGCGGATGGATGGGGTTTGGGCACAGCAAAAGCTGCAATAGAAAATCGAAAGAAAAAATAAGGTGAAAGACTTTAAAGACATTTTTTGATGTTAAATAAATCAGTTGGATTCATTGATATTTGTTTGTTTAAATAGGATTTGTTGATCGCCAAGATATATTGATGTTTTGTATAGGATTAGAACTATAATGGCAGGAGGGAGCAGTTCTAAAAATACAATGTAAGGGATTATACTACGTCCAACGTAATGTTGGATCATAAAAATTGTACCTATTGATATAAATAGCTTTGAAAATAGCATTATTACAGCTAATAATTTAAAATATGGAACTAATACAGGGTTTTTAATCCTGAATAGTTGCATGATAAGATATATAGCTACAGCAAATGTAATAGTACTTATTAGAAAATAAGATCCACTAAGCGATGGTCCTAAAAATAACCTGAAAAAAAATGCAAATAGATCAAATCCTATATAGACGTGGAAAGCTATTGTGATGGATCTTTTTTCGTTTAAGTACTTTAAAACGTAACTCAAATAAATTATTACAATAAGATAAGTACTTTCTATCAAGATATTCAAAATGTAACTGACTGTAAGGGGTATTTGGAATGGCTTTGATATCTTAAAAAGGCCTACAAAAGCAATTAGTATTAAATGAATAAGTGCTACAGTAATAACGTAGTTGGTAGTCTTTTGATTTACTTTCATGTGTTTATGATCCGCATTAAATTTAAGAGTAAATCGGCACAAACAAAAAAGCCCGAAGTATAAACTCCAGGCTTTTAAATATACGCTTTCGGCTTTAAGCCTTCTGCTTTTAGCTTTTATTCAAAATATTCCTTCATCCGGTCGAAGAAGCTTTTTTCGTTTTTGCCGGGGTTGGGTTTAAAGTTTGGTGACGATTGTAATTTTTCTAACAGTTCACGTTCTTCACGGCTCAGGGCCTTTGGTGTCCAGATGTTGATGTGAACCAGCTGGTCGCCTCGGTGATAAGAGTTTACCTCAGGCACACCTTTACCTTTCAGGCGCAGGATTTTACCACCCTGGGTTCCCGGATCAATTTTAATCTTGGCTTTGCCGTCAATGGTAGGCACTTCAACAGTGGTACCTAAGGTGGCATCAACAAAGTTTACGTGCAGGTCATATATTACATTGTTGCCATCGCGTTTCAGTGTTTCGTGCGGAACTTCCTCGATCAGGATGATCAGATCGCCCGGTACACCGCCGCGTGGGGCAGCGTTACCTTTGCCGCTCATGCTCAGCTGCATGCCTTCGCTTACACCGGCAGGTACGTTAATAGTGATCAGCTCTTCGCCGCGAACTACGCCATCGCCATGACAAACGGTACATTTTGACAGTATGGTTGAGCCTTCGCCGTTACAGGTAGGGCAGGTGCTGGTAGTTTGCATCTGGCCCAGTATAGTATTGGTTACCCTGCGCACCGCGCCAGAGCCACCACATGTTTTACAGGTTTGGAATGATGATTTATCCTTAGCGCCCGAACCATCGCAGGTTTTACAAACTATCTGTTTGTTAACTTTGATCTTCTTTTCGGCGCCATTAGCTATTTCTTCAAGAGTTAAACGCACTTTAATGCGCAGGTTGCTGCCACGTGCTACACGTCTGCCAGCACCGCCACCTTGACGGCCTCCGCCAAAAAATCCTTCAAACGGACTGCCACCGCCAAAAATATCACCAAACTGGCTAAATATGTCGTCCATATTCATGCCCTGACCGCCATAACCACCGCCATTTGGCGATGAGGCATTGGCCGCATGACCAAACTGATCATAACGCTGGCGCTTTTCAGGACTGCTCAATACTTCATAGGCTTCAGCAGCTTCCTTGAATTTTTCTTCAGCCTCTTTATCGCCCTGGTTTTTATCCGGGTGATATTTAATAGCCATTTTACGATATGCCTTTTTTATCTCGTCGGCATCGGCACCTTTGGCAATTCCCAGGATATCGTAATAATCTCTTTTAGCCATATATTTTTAATGTTGAATTATTGAGTTATTGAATTATTGATTTTAAAAGGAATACATAACCCGATAATTCAATTTTAATATTACTTGTGAACTTTCATAATTATTTGATTATCAAAAAGGAAAGAAAAATTCAATAATTCAATCCCTCAATAAATCAATAATTATTACGCTCCTACAATTACTTTGGCAAAACGTATTACTCTGTCTTTCAGGTAATAACCTTTTTCCATTTCATCCATCACTTTACCTTTCAAATCATCGGTAGGGGCGGGTATATTGGTAATGGCCTCATGCAGGTCGGCATCAAAAGGCTCGCCAATTGCTGTCATTTCCTTCAGGCCTTTTTGAGCCAATATGTTTTTTAATTTGTTCTGTATCAGCGTAACGCCCTCTTTAACAGGGGCAACATCAACAGCGTTTTCCATAGAACGTTGTGCGCGCTCAAAATCGTCCAGAACAGGCAGCAAAGCCACTAGCAGCTCTTTACCTTCTGTTTCACGGGCTTCTGCGCGCTCTTTGATGGTACGTCTTCTGAAGTTATCAAATTCGGCGTATAAGCGCAGGTACTTGTCGTTTGCCTGTGCCAATTCTTCTTTCAATTTGTCTTCGGCAGATACAACTTCTGCTGTTGTTGCTTCAGTAGTTTCGGTCTGGGCTTGTTCCTGCCCGTTCTCTTGTAAGTTTTCCTGGTCTGCCGTATTCATATCTGGGGTGTCCGTATTTTCTTTCTTCTTTTTCTTCAACATATCGTTAAATTTCATAGCTGATAGTGCCAATCAAGTATCCTGCCATTAGCATAAAGCCGACAAGCTGTCAGTGGTATGTTTTAATATCAGGAAGGAGTGACACGTTTTGTGCAGGGGTGACAGGTTGACTGTTGATTTTTTTGATTACGCAGATTTCGTTGATCGCTTTTCTGTTGTAGGCACATCACATGTGTCTCCAGCCATAACCGTAAAGAGACACAAGTATGTGTCTCTACAAAAAAAAATCAGCGTCATCAACGCAATCATCAAAAATCAGCGGTTATATTTCCGCGTCTTCCAGAACTTTACCGTTTTCGCATTTGATAATGCGCGATGGGAAAGCACGGATGATATGATAATCGTGCGTAGCCACCAATACCGCGGTGCCCGACTGGCTGATCTGTTTTAACAGCAGCACAATTTCTTCGGATGTTTCGGGGTCAAGGTTACCGGTTGGCTCATCGGCCAGTATAATTTCTGGATCATTCAACAGGGCGCGGGCAATTACCACGCGTTGCTGCTCACCGCCTGATAGTTCATGCGGCATTTTCTTTAATTTGGAACGCAAGCCTACTTTTTCCAATACATCCAGGGTACGGTCGGCAATCAGTTTTTTATCCGTCCAGCCGGTGGCGCGCATTACAAATAACAGGTTTTGTTCGATGGAGCGATCGGTAAGCAACTGGAAATCCTGGAAAACAATGCCCAGCTTACGACGCAGATAGGGAACTTCCCGACTTGGCAATTTGCTCAGCTCGTAGCCGCAGGCATGACCGGTACCAACCTTAGGGATCAGATCGCCATAAATTACTTTAAGCAAACTGCTCTTGCCCGATCCGGTTTGGCCTATGAGCCATACAAAATCGCCTTTATCAATATGCAGGTTAACGTTTGACAGTACCAGGTGCGACTGCTGAAAAATATCAACATTGTTTAGCTTAATAATAGAATTTCCGATCATCTTTTTTTATAGCTCTAATTTTAAGATCTGTCCAAAAGGCAGATCCTTGATTATATTCATAATATATTCGGCCTTATCAGCCAGCCCAACCTTATCCAGTGATTTATCAGGCCTGTCGACCCTAAAATAAGCCAGCAGCGTAAACTTATCATCACGCAGCTGTACATAATCGGGTATTTTGGCAACGCCTTTTACTTTTATAATATACATTTTTTAAGCTTAAGGCTTAAAGCACAAAGCTAAAAGCAACTTTTGGGGCTTAGTGCTAAAAACAAAAAGCCTAAAGCAATCATTCTTATTTAAAAGAGCTCTGTGCTTTCAGCTTTTAGCCTTAAGCTTTCAGCTTCCCCCAAAGGTATTGTTATTTTAAAGATTTGCCAAGAAATCCATTGTATCAATCCCGTCGGCATAATCCCATAAAGCGGGTTGTTGGCTCTGGCCAAAACCTACCACCTGGCTTTGTACGTCAATAGGCGCTTTGGTAACTATACATTGCAGGTTTTCGCTTTGATCTGTCAGCAATTGCTGGGCCGCTTGCAGATCGGTATAATGGCTGTAATATACCACGGCCAGGGGCGATGCTATGCGCTCGTCTTCCTTAGCCATCAAAAAGCCGTTGTCAAAATGCTTGTCGCTGTTTACCAGGTAAATGGATTTGTTGTAATCGTAATTGTTGCTGTATTTGTGGTGATGAATGATGGTTTTAAATTCCTCTATCGATTCAAAAAAGAAATTGAAAATATACCCCTCGGGTACCAGTAACTTTGACACATTGCGGCAGCCTAAACCATAATAATCAAATATATCATGACCCAGATCGAACAGGTCTTCAGCAGTTTCGTTGCCGGTAAGCAAGGCTATGCTGTTGCGATTTTTACGGATAATGTTGGGTACTTTGCCAAAATAATAATCGAAATACCGCGAGCTGTTATTACTGCCTGTAGCTATAATGGCATCAAAATCGGTCAATCGCTCTATAAAGCTGAATTGATCGGCAAAGCTGCCATCGATATCAACCAATCGGTGCAGTACATGCTTGATCAGATAGGCATCCTGCGATGATGTTTTGATGAGCGCGTGATTGCCTGTGACCAGCACGCAAAGTACATCATGAAAACCCACCAGTGGGATGTTGCCCGCCAGTATGAGTCCCACTTTTTTGGGTTGGGCCTCGCCGGAGAGGTCATATTTGGAGAGCCAGGTAGTTAAATCGGCCTCATTAAGCATTTTGCCAATGGCGGTAACGGCGCGTAAAACACTTTCGGGTGTAAACCAGGCATTGTGGTACTGTTCGTCGTTGATAATGGCCATTAACTGCTCATCTGGCTCAGCTAACTGCTTTCCTAAGGCTGAAAATGAATTTATTGCGTTTTTTATATTAATTTTTGACATATATATGGTAAGGTTTTAAACCCCGAAACCCTTTTTTTGTTATATTTGTGCGCTTGGTAATTTCAGGCAAAGTTAATTGAGAATATTAGATATTTAGAAATATGGCGATTAAAATCACCGATGAATGCATAAACTGCGGAGCCTGCGAACCGGAGTGCCCCAATAATGCCATTTATGATGCCGGCGCGGCATGGCGCTTTAGCGACGGTACGGGACTTAAAGGAGTTATTGATTTTGGCGATGGTAATACATTAAATGCCGAAGAATCACAGGCTGCCCTGTCTGATGATATATATTACATTGTACCTGATAAATGTACCGAATGTGTTGGTTTTCATGACGAACCACAATGTGCTGCAGTATGCCCTGTAGATTGTTGTGTGGATGATGAGGATATCCGCGAAAGCAAAGAAGAATTGTTAGCCAAAAAAGACTGGCTGCACATTAATGAATAGTATTAATTTTTAATGATATTAAAAAGGAGATAGCTTGCTATCTCTTTTTTTGTGCTTTATAACTTCACCCATGTCATTGCGAGCGATAGCGTGGCAATCTCCTCGCGTTCTAACGGATAGAAATAGCTACGAGGTGAGCCAAGCCTCGCATCTATTACAGATCCATTTCCATATGGATATTGGCACGGGTATAGGGTGATGCCGCCGCCTGGAACTCCTTAAAGCCGTATTTTTTATATAAGGTAATGGCAGGCGTAAGTTTGGTGTTTGAACCCAGCCAGATGCGGGTACCACCCAATTCTTTGATTTTGGCTATAGCCGCATCCATCAGAGCGTTGCCAATTTTACGGCCCTGGTATTTAGGACTTACAGCCATTTTGGCCAACTCGTATTCTGTAGGGCTGGTTTTGATGACCGCGCAAGTACCAACAACATCGTCATCAATGTGCGCGAAAAGGATCTCGCCACCATCGGCCAATATATGATCTTCGGGGTGGTTTAATTGCTCCAGGTCGTGCTCCTCTACCGTGAAATAGGTGTTGATCCATTCTATATTGAGGTTTTTAAAATGGCGGGCATATTGGGGCTCATAGGTAGTAACTGTTACCGGGTTATTACCCTGTGGATTAAACATTTCCTGAAAACGCTGGTAGTACGGTTTTTCGTTGAGTTGTGCTTCTGTTTCCATAATGGCGCTTAGTAAATTATTCTGTTGACTATTAAATAAAGATTTATTGAGGGCCAGGATCTTGGCCCATACCCGTTCAAATTTGGGTAGGGAGGCTTTGCCCTTTTCTGATAGGCGCAACATACGCTTACGGCTATCTGAGGCAGATTTTACCGATTCAATAAAGCCCAGCTCTTCCAGCTCTTTTGCCAGGTGAATAACACCCGGATGGGTGCAGCCCAATTCTTCGGCAATTTCGGTTACACCAGCCTCGCCCTGTTTGCTGATCAGGTAGTAAAGGGTAAAATATTTAGGTTCAAAATTCAGTTGTTCATCTTTATATATCAAAACAACATCCTTTGCAAAGTATTCATACAAGCGTTTGAGCCTTGCTCCAACAGCCAGTTCTTCTAATTCATCTATTAAACTCATAATGGTTACGTAAGTACTTACAAATATATAAATTGTTTTTATTTCTATATTTGTTTTTCACTATTATAAATGGAATACGGTATTTGTAATCTGGCGGTTATCCCGCTGCGTGCTGAGCCCAATGATCGAAGCGAACAGGTTTCGCAGGTATTGTTTGGCGAAGCATTTGAGATCATGGAATGGAGCGAACGCTGGGTGAGGATCATCACCGAAAGTGATGGCTATGAAGGCTGGATAGGTCGCCTGCAATTTGTTATGCTCGGTCATATTGCTTACAAAAGCTTTAAGCATATAAAACCACCGTTAACCTATCGGGCTGTAACACAAGCCTGGAAAATTGCCGACAACAGCGTTGTTTATTTGCCTGCGGGTAGTTCTTTAGCCTTTTTGGAAGGCACCACCTGCCGTATAGGAACCGAACGTTTTGAGATCATAGGTGAAATTGGTGAGCGGGAAGATATTGCCACTACGGCCAAATCATTTTTAAACTCGCCATATCTGTGGGGCGGCCGTACCCATTTTGGTATTGATTGTTCCGGATTTACACAGGTAGTATTTAACCTGAACAATATAAAGATCAAACGCGATGCCAGTCAGCAGGTGCAGGAAGGCATCCTGGTTGACGGTATGGAGCAGGCCCGTTTAGGCGATCTGGCCTTTTTTAACAATGAAGCCGGTAAAGTAACCCACGTGGGTATTATGCTGAACAATGAATACATTATCCATGCTTCGGGAAAAGTTAAAATTGACACGATAGATAAAGAAGGTATCTATTCCCAGGAGCAGAAACGCTATACGCATAAGCTGCATAGTATTAAGAGGTTTATGTGAAGAAAAACTATGTCTTTGCGAGCGATAGCGTGGCAATCTCATCACGCGTAAATACATGCGAGGAGATTGCTTCGTCGTTCCTCCTCGCAATGACATGATGTATAGGAGTTGCTCAATCAAATTTAATATCCCATACTACCACCTTTTTATCGTCACTAACAGAAATCAGCTGATCACCGTTCCAGGCCAGTTTGTTAACTGATAATACATGACCCGGGTGCCCTTTTTCGCGACTGATGACCTTGTATAGCTTGAAATCGTCGGCTCCCCAGATCTTGATGCCTTTATCCATACTGGCTGTGGCAAAATAGGGCTTGCTGGGGTGAAACAGGATATGGTTTATGGCAAATAAATGTGCGGGGATATTTTTGATAGGTTGATAAGTAACGCTGTCCCAGATCTTGATCTGCGCGTCGCGGCCGCCTGATGCCAGGTAGGTACCATCGGGACTGTAAGCAAGCGTAAAAACCGACATGGTATGACCGTGTAATGATTTTAGCAGGGCATAATCTTCCAGATCATAAATTTTGATGGTATTGTCGCGGCAGGCAAAAGCTACCTGTTTTTCATCGGGAGCAACGGCTATATGCCGGATAGTATCGGCTGATGCTTTGATGCTATGTACCATCTCCAACGTATCCAGGCTCCATACCGAAACTGTACCATCTTCCGAGGCCACCAGCAGCTCTTTTTTATGAGCGACGGACTTGATATCAAAGACAGGTTTCTGATGATGTTGTAGCGATTTAATGATCTTTTGCTGTATAAAATCAAATACCAAAACCTCGCCGCTGCGTAAACCGGTAAACAACAAAGGATAGCCTGCTGGGCCATGTATAGCATAAATAGAGGCCCTCACCGGGAACATTACTTTTATAAAAGCGTGGTCAAGCAAGCTCCATTCCACCAGGCCCTTATCGTTGCCGCCGGTAAATAAAATACCCGGTTTTTGCGAAAGTTCCAGCGTAAAAATGGGATTGCCATGTCCGGTTAGCTCTGCTATTTTATCTACGGTCATTTTTTTAGTTTGCAGTTCTCTGTTTGCAGTTTGCAGCCATCAATTTGCAGATAAATTTAATTATCAACTGCAAACTGCTAACCGTCAACTGCCAACTATTTATGTCTTCCTTCTAAATTCTTAGCTATTGTTTTCAGGTCGAGGCCTTTTTCGCGTAGTAGCACCAATAAATGAAATACCAGATCGGATGACTCATTGATCAGGTCTGTTTCGGTTTCGGCCAGGGCTGCTATTACGGTTTCCACGCCTTCTTCGCCTACTTTCTGAGCTATTTTGTTGAGGCCCTTGTTGCGTAGTTTATTGACGTATGAGCCTTCAACCGGGTTTTCGTACCTGTCGGCAATGATATTCTCCAACTCCAGGATAAAGTTTTGGTTAAACTCGGTTTTAAAGCAACTGCGCGAACCTGTATGACAGGTTGGGCCGTCGGCTTTAACTTTGATCAGGATGGTATCATTATCACAATCGATGCTGATGTTTTTTACATGCAGAAAGTTGCTGCTGGTTTCGCCTTTTGTCCACAAGCGTTGTTTGGAGCGGGAAAAGAAGGTTACTATGTTTTCCTGTACGGTTTTATCATAGGCTTCCTGGTTCATATAACCCAGCATCAGCACTTCAAGCGTTTGCTCATCCTGTATGATCACCGGAACCAGTCCGTCGGTTTTGTTGAAATCTATATTCATTTTCAATTTTTAATTCCCCTCTTGAGAGGGGGAGCTATGGGCTGTGTGTTGGCAGGGGTGTGTTCATCAGTAAAAACACACCCCTACACCCCTCTCAAGAGGGGAATCGCGCGTTCCCGTGCTTTTATAGTTTATATCCTTACCTCAATATTATTACTTTTTAATACCGCTTTCAAATCAGGTATCAATATTTCGCCATAGTGAAATACGGATGCCGCCAGTGCCGCGTCGACATTTGTTTTTTCAAAAACATCAACAAAATGCTGCACCGAGCCTGCACCGCCAGAGGCTATGACCGGGATATGCACGGCATCATTAACTATTTTTAGTAATCCGTTGTCGAAACCGTTCTTGGTGCCGTCATGATCCATGGACGTGAGCAGTATTTCGCCTGCACCACGGCTTTCGGCTTCTTTTATCCATTCTAGCGTTTGGCGTTCTGTTGGCAGTCGGCCGCCATTCAAATGCACTATATTTTTATCATCAATACTACGGGTATCCACAGCTATCACCACAAACTGAACGCCAAATGCTTTGGCCAGTTCATCAATGAGGGCAGGGTTACGTACCGCGGCCGAGTTGATGGATATTTTGTCGGCACCGGCATTTAACAGGGCGTCGGCATCGGCAATTTCGTTGATGCCACCGCCTATGGTAAAGGGTATATTGATCTGCCGGGCAACGGATTTTACCAGTTCTACCATGGTTTTACGGCGCTCCACGGTCGCGGTAATATCCAGGAAAACCAGTTCGTCGGCACCCTGGCGCGAGTAGTTCCAGGCCAGTTCAACTGGGTCGCCGGCATCGCGCAGGTCAACAAAGTTTACACCTTTTACCGTACGACCGTCTTTAACGTCAAGACAGGGGATGATGCGTTTAGAGAGCCCCCCCCGCCCCCTAAAGGGGGTGCTTTTGATTTGCGTATTTATCTCTTCCAATACTTTATTTAAGTTGTTGAATATTTGATCATTGGTGAATCGCAATACTTTTAGTCCATCCAATTCTAAATTGGCTTGGCGTTCAATATCATTTTGGATTATATTAGGTAAATTATGGATGCTGCCATCCAATTCAATAATCAATTTATGTTGATGACAATAAAAATCAGCTATGTAAATTCCCAGGGGATGTTGTCTTCTAAACTTTGCACCTAGCTGCTTACCCTTTAAATAATCCCATAATAAATCTTCAGCTGCGGTCATTCTATAACGGAGTGCCTCTGCATTTATAAATATCAATGGATCAGCACCTAAAAACATCCGCTTTTTCATATGCAAATAGTTCCCCCTTTAGGGGGCTAGGGGGCTTCTTATATCGATATTAAAGATTCCAAATTCCAGTTTTTAACGTCTTCGATAGTGATGTGACCTTCGTAAATGGCTTTGCCAACTACACATGATTCTACTTTAAGACGGTTAAGCTGTTCAATATCTTTCATAGAACTTACACCACCCGAAGCAATAAGCTTGATAAAAGGTGAATGGTCAAGCAGTTTTTCATACAGCTCAATACCAGCACCGCCTAGTTTACCGTCTTTATTAATATCGGTACACAGAAAGCGGAAAAAGCCCAGTGCCAGACATTTATCAACGTAATCCATCAGTTTAATGGGCGAGCTTTCCATCCAGCCCGAGTATTTGATCACCTCGTCTAACACATCAATGGCAATAACCACCTGGTCTGAACATTTATCGCGACCGCAAATAGAAGAACCCAGTTCGGGTAAAAAGCTGGGATTGGTAAGGGCTTGTGTACCCACAATAACGCGGTGAACACCGGCATCTATCAGTTCTTTCACTTTATCAATGCTGCGGATCCCTCCACCGTATTGCACCTTCATATCGGTTTTACGGATCACATCAAACAGGTATTGCTGGTTGCTGAAGTCGTTTTTAGCTCCATTAAGATCAATGATGTGGATGAAATGGGTACCATTACTTTGGTAGCGCTCAATCATTTCTTCCAATGTAACATCATATTCTGTTACCTGACCGTAATCGCCTTCACGCAAACGCACCACCTTTTTGTTCAATATGTCAATAGCAGGGATAATGTACATGTCTTTTATAATTTTGAAAAGTTAGTTAATAGAGTTTCGCCGTATACCCCTGATTTTTCGGGGTGAAATTGTACGCCATAAAAGTTATCATGCCAAATTGATGCCGAAAATTCGGTACTGTAATTGGCTGATAGTAAAGTGTATGCTTTATCATACTCAATAAAGTATGAATGTACAAAGTAAAAATGTGAACCTGACGGTATATTTTTAAATAGAGGGTTGTCTTTTTCAGGATACACCTGGTTCCAGCCAGTATGAGGCACTTTATATTCAGAACTATCCTGAAACCTTAATGTTTTGATCGGGAAGATATTTAACAGATCAGAATCGCCTTCTTCAGAGTAGGAGGTAAGCAACTGCATACCCACGCAAATACCTAATGTAGGCTTTTTAAGCGCCTTAATAGCAGGTACTAGTCCAGTTTTCTCCAGCTTGTGCATAGCCGCGCCGGCGTGCCCAACCCCGGGAATAATATAACGGTCGAACTTTTCAAAATCCTCCTGGCTATTAATAAAGCCATAAGGGATGCCCAGCCGCTCCAAAGCAGCCGTTAAAGAAAATATATTACCTGCGCCGTATAGAATAATGCCTGTCATTTTTTTATTTAGAGTCAAGATATAAGAGTCAAGAATCAGGAAAGAAAAAAAATCTTGTCTCTTGATTCTAATCTCTTGCCTCTCTTATAGTACCCCTTTAGTACTTGGTAAAACCATCTTATCTACATCACGTTTTACGGCCATTTTTATTGCCTTGGCAAAGACTTTAAATATAGCCTCAATTTTATGATGCTCATTTTGTCCTTCAGCTTTGATGTTCAGGTTGCATTTGGCCGCGTCTGAGAATGATTTAAAGAAATGATAAAACATCTCTGTCGGTACATCGCCTACTTTTTCGCGGTTAAATTCAGCTTCCCAAACTATCCAGTTGCGTCCGCCGAAATCAATAGCTGCTTGCGCCAGACAGTCGTCCATGGGCAGACAAAAGCCGTATCGTTCAATGCCTTTTTTATTACCTAAAGCTTCTGCAAAAACCTCGCCTAAAGCTATGCCGGTGTCTTCAATGGTGTGGTGCTCGTCGATATGAAGATCGCCTTTGGCAATTACTTCCAGGTCGATACTGCCGTGACGGGCTATCTGATCCAACATGTGATCAAAAAAATGCAGACCGGTTGATACTTTGGCTTCGCCGGTACCATCCAGGTTTATTTTGATGTAGATGTCGGTTTCTTTAGTAGCGCGGCGGTGTTCAACCACACGCTGGCCCAGTTTCAGGAACTCATAGATCTTTTGCCAGTCGGTAGTTTCCAGGGCGATGGTATCGCCGATATGATCGGCCTCGGTAAATTCAGCACCACCCAATCCCGAATTATTGTTAAGCCAGATGGCTTTCGCGTTCAGGTTGCGGGCCAACAGCACATCGTTTTTACGATCGCCAATAGTAAAAGAACCCTGCAGATCATACTTTTCGGTATCGAAGTATTGGGTAAGCAGTGCAGTACCCGGTTTGCGGGTTGGCGCTTTTTCGGCAGGAAAGGTACGGTCGATCACAATGTTATCAAACTTTACGCCTTCTGCCTCAAATGTTTTTAGCACAAAATTCTGCACCGGCCAAAAAGTATCTTCCGGATAAGATGCCGTACCCAAACCATCCTGGTTGGTGATCATTACCAATTCAAAATCAAGCTCTTTGGCAATTTTAGGCAAATAGGTTAGCGCGCCCGGATAAAACTCCAGCTTCTCAAAAGAATCTATCTGCTCATCGGCAGGTTCTTTGATCAGGGTGCCGTCGCGGTCAACAAACAATATTTTTTTTAAATTACTCATTTGAAGTTTTGTAGAGTTTGGAGTAAAGTGGTGTTTTCATCGGGCGTGCCAACGGTAATGCGGAGACAGCCTTCGCAAAGCTCCACTTTGGAGCGGTTGCGTATAATAATGCCTTTGTTCACCAGATAGTCGTAGATCTTGTTGGCATCGGTTGTTTTCACGAGGATAAAGTTAGCATCCGATGGGTAAATATCCAGCACAAAATCAAAATTCTTGAGTTCAAGCACTAGCCTGTCGCGCTGTAACAAAGTTTCTTTGATCCAGCCGTTTACCTGGTCGATATTAGCCAGGGCCTCCAAAGCCAGCTGTTGCGAGGCCTCGTTCACGTTATAGGGCGGTTTAACCTTGTTCATCACCTCTATGATCTCCTCGCTGGCAAAGGCCATACCTACGCGTAAACCGGCCAAACCCCAGGCTTTGGATAAGGTTTGTAAAACCACCAGGTTGGCATATTCGGTTAACTCCTGTATGAAAGTTTTTTGGCGACTAAAATTGATATAAGCTTCGTCAACAATCACCAAACCGTTAAAATTAGCCAGCAGGGTTTCCACATCCTCGCGGTTAATGGAGTTGCCGGTAGGGTTGTTGGGTGAACAGATGAATATCAGTTTGGTGTGCTCGTCGATAGCTTCAGCTATGCCTTCCAGGTTAAGCTGGTAATCTTGGGTAAGCAAAACCTTGCGGGCCTCCACATCATTAATATTGGCCGATACCTGGTACATGCCGTAAGTCGGGGGCACGATGATCACATTATCAACACCTGGATTGCAAAAACTGCGAAAAAGGATGTCGATAGCTTCGTCGCTACCGTTGCCTATGAAAATATTGCGGGGTGGTACGCCCTTAATTTCGGTGATGCGTTTTTTTAACTGGTACTGTAAAGGGTCGGGGTAGCGGTTAAACTGCTGGTTCAACGGCGACCCGAACGCGTTTTCATTAGCATCCAGAAAAACACTGGCCTCACCCTGGTACTCATCACGTGCGGAAGAGTAGGGGGTCAGGTTTTTGATGTTTTCTCTGAGTATATTGTTGATATTATACATTGTAATATTAATCATGTCATTGCGAGCGTAGCGTGGCAATCTCGTTGCATATAGAGCTGGTAAGAATAGCTACGAGATTGCTTCGTCGTTCCTCCTCGCAATGACATATTTGATAGAGAAACGTTGTTCTTTAATTATATTTTAATTTTTATTCCTTATTGATACCGCATTAGCATGTGCATGTAAGCCCTCTAATTCGGCCAGCGTTTGCACTGTGGGGCCAATATTGTTAATGCCCTCACGGGTGATATGCTGAAAGGTAATCTTCTTGACAAATGAATCAACCGATACACCCGAATAAGCCCGGGCATAGCTGCTGGTTGGCAGGGTATGGTTGGTTCCTGAGGCATAATCGCCGGCACTTTCCGGGGTTAAATTACCCAGGAATACCGAGCCTGCGTTGATGATATAACCGGTGATCTCCTTCCACCTTTCGGTAGCCAGTATCAAATGTTCCGGCGCGTACTGATTGCTGAAATCCATAGCTTCCTCCAGATTGGAAGTAACTACGATATAAGAGTTATCAATAGCCAGTTTAGCTATCTCGGCACGGGGCAAGGTTGGTAATTGTTTCTCCACTTCGGCCAATGCTTCCTTTGCTATTTTAGCAGAGGTACAAACCAGTACCGACTGACTGTCGATACCATGTTCGGCCTGTGCCAGCAGGTCGGCAGCGATGTAGGCCGGGGTAGCGGTTTCATCGGCAATTACCAATACTTCTGACGGGCCCGCGGGCATATCAATAGCCGTTGTTGTAGTTGATTGGATGATGGTTTTTGCTTTGGTAACAAATTGATTACCAGGGCCAAATATCTTATCAACTTTAGTGATGCTTTCGGTACCATAAGCCATGGCCGCAATAGCCTGTGAACCACCAACCAGGTATATTTTATCGATACCCAATAGCAGCGCCACATAGGCTATAAATGTATTCACCTTACCGTTTTTTTGCGGCGGCGAACACACCACAATTTCACGGCAACCCGCTATACGGGCCGGGATACCCAGCATCAAAAAAGTGCTTGGCAAAACGGCCGTTCCGCCGGGTATGTATAGACCCACTTTTTCAATCGGTCTTAACTCGCGCCAGCAGGTAACGCCGGGCATGGTTTCCACTTTATCCTCGGGTTTTACCTGTGCCCGGTGAAATTTATAGATATTATTATAGGCGGTTTCCAACGCGGCTTTTTGTTCTGCAGATACCGATTCGGCCAGTTCTTCCAGATCGGTTTTGTCCAGGTACAGGTTACTTAATTCAACCTTGTCAAATTTCCTGGCATATTCGTACAGGGCACTGTCGCCATGTTGCTGCACGTTATCAATAACTTCTTCAACAATGGTGCGGATCTCATTAGCCGGATCAACATTACGCTGAACCAGTTTCTGGATATCGGTGCTACTTAAATCTGAATAATTGTATGTCTTCATTTTTCAGTTTTGAGTTGGCAGTTTGCTTTATTTACAGTTTCAAAATGCTAACTGCAAACCGCCAACTGCACACTAACTATAAAATTATCTTCTCAATAGGCATTACCACAATGCCTTGTGCGCCGGCTTGTTTCAGCTGACTTATCCTGTCCCAGAAATCACGCTCAGGGATCACGGTGTGTACTGCAACCCACTCAGGCTCGGCCAATGGCACTACCGACGGACTTTTTACGCCTGGTAATAAAGCGGTTACTGCTTCAAGGTTACCTACATGAACGTTAAGTACCACGTACTTAGTTTCTTTGGCACGTAAAACAGACTGGATACGCTGAATCAGCTCCTGTACCAGGTGATTGTCTTCGATAGTTTTGCAACCGATAAGCACGGCTTCTGACGACATGACATCGGCAAATGGCTTCAATCCGTTACTTTTGAGGGTACCGCCTGTTGAAACCAAATCGCAGATAGCATCGCTCAGGCCGAGGCCCGGAGAAATTTCCACGGAACCCGAAATAGTACGGATATCTGACTGGATCCCTTGTTGTTTGAGGAATTTACCTAAAATAACCGGGTAGGTGGTGGCGATGGCTTTACCGTTCAGGTCGCTGAGGTTTTGAATATCGTTGTTGTTGGGCACGGCTATTTTCAGCGAGCATTTGCCAAAACCAAGGCGTTGCAGGTAGCTCACCTCCACTTCGGTTTCCTGTATCACATTTTCACCTACAATACCCAGATCGGCAATGCCATCCTGAACGTATTCGGGGATGTCATCATCGCGCAAAAAAAGGATCTCTAAAGGGAAGTTGGAAACTGGGGAGATAAGCGAGCTTTTGTAATTTTCGAAATTTAAGCCGCAATTTTTTAGTAATTCAACGGATTTTTCGTTGAGACGACCAGATTTCTGGATCGCTATTTTAAGTGTTTTCAAAAGATTGAATTTAAGAAACTATGATAAAAAAGAGTATAAACGGAGGTTGTTATTTCGCGTAGAAACATACATATTAGCTGATCACCACATGGTGGTGATGCAGATGAAGATGATGTAGTGCGATACCGTTCATTTTTATATAGTAAAACTATGGATTAGCTGTCGCAAATATAGACAGATGTTTTTTAAATCAAAATGTTTGAATCAGAATTTACCGAATTTTAGGATTTTCAAAATAATTGACCTCAAACTTTAGCTATTTTACAATTCTGTAAATTCCGTACGGTTGACCATTTCAAAATTATAATCCGTTCTACTGCTCCTCGCATTCATAAATACCACCTTCTTCACCAAAATCTTTGATCAGCTTCAGTGATTTTACTTTTTGGATATCTTTTAGGTTGATCAGTTCTGGGTTTTCCAATACGTTGAACCAGATGAGGTAAAAGTGTTTCTTCTTATAGAAACTGGCAATATCTTTTTTGAAGAAGCGGTGCGGTACCAGGTATGACGACATGCCCGAGAAGAAATAAACGGCCTCGTGTGCATCGGTATAAATGGTCACCTTGGGCTTAAACATGCTTTTATCAATATGTTTTAAATAAGCCGCAAAGGGCGACTCCAGCCAATCGTCAGAAGTATAGCCGGGGACACCGTAACTATCAGCTATCTGCTCGCTATAGCGCTGTTTATCTATAAAAAACTCCTTGGTTACAAAGCCCAGCATCATCACTATAAATACGGCGGCTACAATGCGGCGGGTGGTTATGTTGCTGATCTTCTTCAGTATCAGCAAACCCCAGCTGGTATAGCCCCAAAGCGCCGGAATAAAAATAGGCGCCAGCAAACGGTGATTGATCCGTTCGTAACGCGAAAAGGTGGAGGAAACGAGAATGAACAAGCCATATACCAAAGCAAATGTAATAGCCAGATTCTCAAAACTATCCAGCCTGCGGCGATAGTAATTGTAAGCCAGCGCCGCTATAAAACCCAATAACATGATGGTAGCAATTGGTGTGGCCAGGTAGTATTGGTTGGGAGTAAAACCCATCCAGTCGCACATTACGGTACCGAAATAGTACAGGTTTTTCCCGAAGGAGGTAATAGAAGGCTCGCGGGGGCCGGTGGTAGTACCTGACATGAACGCATTGAACAGGAGGTTGCTCACCAACAGCGATATACAAACAAAGCCGTATATAATAATATGTACGATCTTCTTTTTAAGTGGCAATACCCTATCCAGCAGAAGCAGCAAGCCGCCGGTACCCACAATAGTAACCGCAGCATACCGGGTAACACAGCCTATAGCCGCTATAATGGCAGCTACTAACAGCGGTTTAAGGGTATGTTTTAAAAGATATTGCCTGAAAGCGACCAGGAACAAAAGCGTTTCGAAAATGAATAAGGTCTCAGACCATAAATAAGAGTACACCTGTAGCAGCGCCGGACTTAGCACGATGGCCACCAGCATCAACCATTTATAAATGCGTGATGTGGGTACAAAGCGGTGCATGATCCATCCGCTGGTATATATTAAACCGGCAAACATCAAACCATTCAACACCGATCCGTAAATGACCGGATCAATACGGGTAATGAATTTGATACAGCCCAGGAAAATAGGGTAGAACACCGGGAAATCAACGATGGGGATATGATTAAAGGTTTGCAGCGTGCCGTTGGTATTTAAGCTCCGGGCGGCGCTCACATACATGATAGAATCGGGCGAGATACCTATTCCGCTATAACTACAAAATATACGCACGGCAAAAAAACCAAGCAGCGCGGCTATAAAAGTGTCGTAATTTTTTAAATAGCGGTTTAGTTGCATGTGATGTTTTACTGGTTAATAGGGATAAAAGTTGTATGAAGGGAAAATGTTTTAAAAATATGTATTTCATAAACACGTCATTGCGAGCGTAGCGTGGCAATCCCTAACTCTACAGAGCAACTTTGCATATTTGCCCTGCTAATCGGGGATTGCCACGCTACGCTCGCAATGACGTGGTTTTATATATAATTGGACTCTTATTTTATTTGATCCAGCACCGTACTTATAGGCTGGTCGCTGTCTATTAATATACCTTTAACACCGGCGGCGGTTCCGGCTTCTACGTCACGCTCACGGTCACCGATAAAGTATGATTTTGTCGGATCGATATCATATTTGGCAATGCCTTGTAGTAATAAACCCGGTTTGGGTTTGCGGCAATCACAATCGCCGGTATACAGCGGGTGATGCGGGCAATAAAAAAAGTCGGTTATCTCCACACCATGTTCGTGGTAGGTTTGTTTCAGGAGAGCATGCATTTTGGCCAACTCCCCTTCGGTATACCAGCCTTTAGCCAGGCCGCCCTGGTTGGTGGCTACCAGTAACAGGTAACCGCGATCTTGAAGGGTTTTCAGGGCTTCAAAATTGTCCAGTATATGAAAATCTTCCAGGCGGCGCACGTAGTCGCCCATTTCCTGGTTAAGTACCCCATCACGATCTAAAAAAACGGCTTTATTTTTTGCTGGCATCAGTTTTAAATTTTGTGCGAAGTTAACAATTCTAAAATTTAGGTTGAATTATGCCTTAATGTAAATAGTACATTAATTTAAATGGAGTGTTATCCTATAGAATACATAGATAAATCGCACAAAATTTAATTCTGTTATAACAAAAATTACCGCTGCTATAATTGAATATTGCTTTGTTTGTGCAACTTTATATCGATTCTAAATAAGAAAATTTAGTGTTTCATTTTCTTAATCATAATATTCTGTATTTTTTGTTATGGATTTGTTAAATAAACATTACTTCGGTAATGGATTTTTTAGATATTTTAAAAAATAACCGATAATTTTATAATTTATGTTGGATTTAGTAATTTCGTAGTTACACCCTTTTTATAAAACTGGTTTAAATTTTACGATGAATCAAACTGAGAGCCACCAGGGCCTTTACCGGCCAGAATTTGAACACGACTCCTGCGGAACTGGGTTTATAACCAATATTAATGGTCATAAATCTTACCAGATAATTGACGACGCGCTAACCATGTTGGAAAATATGGAACACCGCGGCGCCTGCGGATGCGACCCTGAAACCGGCGACGGCGCGGGTATACTGATACAATTACCACATGAATTTTTGATGGAAGAATGCTCAAACCTGGAGATCAGCCTGCCTGAACCCGGTGAGTATGGTGTGGGGATGATATTTTTTCCGAAGGATTCGGCACAAAAGAAATCCTGCCGTAATGTGATCACCAATGCTATTGAAAAGTTGGGTTTGATCAAACTAGGTTACCGTAAGCTTACTGTTGATTCTATGGCTGTTGGCGAAACCGCCCGCCAGGCCGAACCGGATGTTGAGCAAATATTTATTGCCAGACCGGGCAGTATTACCAATGCCGATGATTTTGAACGTAAACTGTTTATACTAAGAAGATATATTAACAAAACCATCGTTGAAACTATTCCCGGCGCTGGTGAGCATTTTTATTTTACATCGTTATCATGTAAAACCATTGTTTACAAAGGACAGGTTACCACCTATCAACTGCGTAAATACTATTCAGACCTGAACGATCCGCGTATCGCATCTGGCTTTGCCATGATCCATTCGCGTTTCTCAACCAATACTTTCCCGTCATGGAAACTGGCGCAACCATTCCGCCTGATTGCCCATAACGGCGAGATCAATACCCTTACCGGTAACTTAAACTGGTTCTACTCCGGCTTAAAATCCTATGCTTCGACCTATTTTAGTGCCGAAGAGATGGAAATGATCATGCCGGTGATCGATAATAACCAGTCAGACTCTGCCTGCCTGGATAACATCATCGAGATCTTGCTACACTCTGGTCGTTCATTACCACATGTAATGATGATGCTGATCCCTGAAGCATGGGACGGCAACGAGCAGATGGATCCGGTTAAAAAAGCCTTCTACGAATACCACGCTACTTTAATGGAGCCTTGGGATGGTCCTGCGGCCATCAGCTTTACCGATGGCAAACTGGTAGGCGCTGTGCTTGACCGTAATGGTCTGCGTCCGCTGCGTTATGTGATCACCACTGATGGTCGTGTAATTGCCGCTTCCGAAGCAGGTACTTTGGCTATTGACGAAAGCACTGTATTACGTAAAGGCCGTTTACAGCCAGGCAAAATGCTGCTGATCGATACTGAGCAGGCACGCATTATTACCGACGAAGAAATTAAACAACAGATTGCCTCACAGCAGCCTTATGGCCGTTGGTTGGAGAATTATAAAATAAACCTGAGCGAACTGGCCGAACCGCG
Organism: Mucilaginibacter sp. BGA-UO-ETr-C110; assembly: GCF_059567985.1. Classification (NCBI taxonomy): domain Bacteria; kingdom Pseudomonadati; phylum Bacteroidota; class Sphingobacteriia; order Sphingobacteriales; family Sphingobacteriaceae; genus Mucilaginibacter; species Mucilaginibacter sp. BGA-UO-ETr-C110. Next base: position 2,411,135 of record NZ_JCAQPB010000002.1, on the reverse strand, counting down.
TTTGGCATTTGCGCCATTGTCTGAGCCGGCTGTGTTCCGCTACCAACAGGTGTTTGGTTACAGCCGTGAGGACCTTGATACCATCATTAAACCGATGGCTCTTGATGGTAAAGAACCAGTGGGTTCTATGGGTACCGATGTGCCTTTGGCTATCCTGTCAGATAAACCTCAACACCTGTCGAGCTATTTTAAACAATTTTTTGCCCAGGTTACCAACCCGCCGATAGACCCTATTCGCGAGCGTTTGGTGATGAGCCTGGCTACTTTCATCGGTAACAACGGCAACCTGTTGGATGAAGATAAAATGCACTGCCATTGCGTAGTGCTGAAACACCCAATATTAAAAAATCACCAGTTAGAGAAACTGCGCAGTATTGATACCGGCCTGTTCCATGCCAAAACCCTGCAAACTTACTTTAATGCCGATGGCATGCCGGGTTCGCTGGAAAAAGGTATAGCCAGGCTTTGTCGCTATGCCGAAGATGCCGTTGATGACGGTTTTGAGGTATTGATCCTGTCAGATCGTGCTATTGATTCTGAGCACGCGCCTATACCATCGTTACTGGCGGTATCTGCTGTGCATCACCACCTCATCAAAAAAGGTCGCCGTGGCGCCGTAGGTTTGGTTGTAGAAACCGGCGATGCCTGGGAAGTACACCACTTCGCTTGTTTGCTGGCCTTTGGTGCTACCGCTATTAATCCTTACCTGGCCCTATCAACCATTGAAACGGTTAAAAATAATGGCAGTCTGGAAACTAGCCTGGATATCAAATACCTGCTTAAAAACTATGTGAAATCGGTTAATGATGGTTTGTTGAAGATTTTCTCAAAAATGGGGATCTCTACATTACAGTCATACCACGGTTCGCAGGTGTTTGAAATATTAGGTTTAAACCAATCAGTAGTCGATCGTTATTTCTCTGGCGCCGTTACCCGTATCGGTGGTTTAGGACTGGATGAAATTGCACGCGAGGCACTTTGCAAACACCGCATCGGCTTTAGCGCTAAAGCTGCGGATAATTTACTGCCCGAAGGTGGTATCTATCAGTGGAAACGCAGGGGCGAGGCTCATTTGTTTAACCCAACTACCGTACACTTATTACAGCATGCTACCCGTAGCAATGATTACGAGGTATATAAAAAGTACGCTAAGGAAATCAACGAGCAAACCGAAAAGCATTTCACCATCCGTGGTTTGCTTGATTTTGCCCACCACCGTGAAGCCATCAGCATTGATGAGGTTGAACCGGCCGAAAACATCATGAAACGCTTTGCTACAGGCGCCATGTCATTCGGTTCTATCTCGCATGAGGCGCACAGCACCATGGCCATCGCCATGAACCGTATAGGCGGTAAAAGTAATACCGGCGAAGGTGGTGAGGACGAAATGCGCTACGAAGTATTGCCAAATGGCGATTCTATGCGTTCGGCTATCAAACAGATCGCTTCGGCACGTTTTGGAGTAACTTCCAACTATTTGACCAACGCCGATGAGCTACAGATAAAAATGGCCCAGGGTGCAAAACCGGGCGAGGGCGGACAATTACCTGGTCATAAAGTGGATGACTGGATCGCTAAAACCCGTCACTCTACACCGGGTGTAGGTTTGATATCTCCGCCGCCGCACCACGATATTTATTCTATCGAGGATTTGGCCCAATTGATATTCGACTTAAAGAATGCTAACCGTGCCGCGCGTATCAACGTAAAACTGGTTTCAAAAGCCGGTGTTGGTACTATTGCCGCGGGTGTTGCCAAAGCACACGCCGATGTGATCCTGATTGCCGGATATGATGGCGGTACTGGCGCATCGCCAATAAGTTCTGTAAAACATGCGGGCTTACCATGGGAGCTTGGCTTAACAGAGGCTCATCAAACATTGGTACGCAACAAACTACGCAGCCGTGTGGTATTGCAAACAGATGGTCAGTTAAAAACCGGCCGTGATTTGGCTATTGCCGCCCTGATGGGTGCCGAAGAATGGGGTGTTGCTACGGCTGCCCTTGTCGCCGGCGGCTGTATCATGATGCGCAAATGCCACCTGAACACCTGTCCGGTAGGTGTGGCCACACAAGATCCTGAACTGCGTAAACTGTTCTCAGGCAAACCTGAGCATGTGGTTAACCTGTTCCGCTTTATGGCTGAGGAATTGCGTGAGATCATGGCCGAACTGGGTTTCCGTACCATTCTGGAGATGGTGGGCCGCGTTCAGTTCCTGAAAGTAAAAGACCATCTGGATAACTGGAAAGCTAAAAAGATCGATCTGTCCGGCATTCTGCACCCGGTAACCAATACCAAAGGCATGACCCTGTATAACAGCGAAAGCCAGGATCACGGCATGGCTGATATACTTGACTGGAAACTGGTTGAAAGTGCAAAAGTTGCTTTAGAAGATAAAACCCCGGTATTCGCGTCATTTGATGTAATCAACGTTAACCGTACCATTGGTACTTTGTTATCAAACGAGGTGTCTAAAAAATACGGATCGGCAGGATTGCCTGATAATACCATCAACTATAAATTCAAAGGCTCCGCCGGTCAAAGTTTCGGCGCGTTTGCCACCAAAGGTTTATCCTTTGAGTTGGAAGGCGAAGCGAATGACTATGTAGGCAAAGGCTTATCAGGGGCACAACTGGCTATTTACCCGGCGGGTAATGCCACCTTTGTACCACAGGATAATATCATCATCGGTAACGTGGCCCTGTACGGCGCTACATCCGGCGAGTTGTTTATCGGCGGTATGGCAGGTGAGCGTTTCGCGGTACGTAACTCAGGTGCTACCACGGTTGTGGAAGGTATAGGCGATCACGGTTGCGAATACATGACTGGTGGCCGCGCGCTGATACTGGGCAAAACAGGTCGCAACTTCGCAGCTGGTATGAGCGGTGGTATAGCATGGGTGTATAATCCTGAAGGTACATTTGCCGAGAACTGTAACACAGAGATGGTTGATCTTGATCCGCTATCGTTACAGGACGCTGAGCAGATACAAACACTGTTACGCAAGCACATCAGCCTAACCGGCAGTAAGCTGGCACAGCAGATCCTGGGCAACTGGGCGCAAGCATCTACACAGTTTGTAAAAGTGTATCCGAAAGAGTATAAAAAAGCAATAGAGAAATTACAATATCAAACAATAGGCTAAATTTCAATGGGAAAACCAACAGGATTTCAGGAGTTTAACAGGGAATTACCAACCAAGGTTCCTGCTGCTGAACGCGTAAAGAACTATAAAGAGTTTGTTAATTTATATACAGACGAAAAGCTGAACCAGCAATCGGCCAGGTGTATGAATTGCGGTATTCCGTTTTGCCATTCGGGATGCCCGCTGGGAAACATTATTCCAGAGTTTAACGATGCGGTGTATCGTAAAAACTGGGAAGAAGCGTACCATATTTTATCGTCAACCAATAACTTCCCTGAGTTTACAGGTCGTATATGCCCTGCTCCATGTGAGTCGGCATGTGTGCTGGGTATTAACAAACCCGCTGTAGCTATTGAGGAAATTGAGAAACATATTATCGAGATTGCTTACCAGAAAAACCTGGTAAAGCAAACCGCGCCGCTGGTTAAAACCGGTAAAAAGGTAGCTGTAGTAGGTTCAGGTCCGGCAGGACTGGCAGCAGCAGCCCAGCTGACCAAAGCAGGGCACGCGGTTACCGTTTACGAGCGCGACGATAAACCAGGAGGCCTGTTACGTTATGGCATCCCCGATTTTAAACTGGAAAAATGGGTTGTAGAGCGCCGTATTGAGGTGATGGAGAAAGATGGTGTTGTATTTAAATGCAATAGCGAGGTTGGTGTTAACGTAGCTGCTGACGAACTGGTGCGGAATAACGATGCCGTAGTATTGGCAGGCGGTTCAACCATACCGCGTAACCTGAACATCCCGGGCCGTGAGTTTAAAGGCATCCACTTCGCGATGGACTTTTTGAAACAGCAAAATAAACGGGTAAGCGATATTCAGGTTCAGGGTGAAGATATCCTGGTTAACGGTAAAGATGTAGTAGTGATTGGCGGTGGCGACACCGGTTCTGATTGCGTGGGTACATCAAACCGCCAGGGTGCAAGCTCTATTAAACAGTTTGAGGTGATGTTTCAACCGCCCGAGCAACGCACTAAGCACATGCCATGGCCAACTTACCCTATGGTGATGAAAACCACCAGCTCACACGAAGAAGGCGCCGAGCGTTTCTGGGGTGTAAATACCCTGGAGTTTTTAGGCGACGAAGAAGGTAACCTGAGAGCGCTTAAAGTAGTTGATGTGGAGTGGGAGCAGGATTTCCTGGGTCGCCCGGTAAAATTCAATATAATAGAGGGTTCTGAGCGCGAAATACCTTGCCAGCGTGTATTCCTGGCGATGGGCTTTTTACATCCGCAGCATGTGGGTATGATCCAACAATTAGCTATTGAACTGGACGAGCGTAAAAACGTAAAAGCAAAAGAAGGTGTTTACCGTACCAATGTAAGCAAAGTATTTACCGCTGGCGACATGCGCCGTGGTCAATCGCTGGTGGTATGGGCCATATCTGAGGGCCGCGAAACAGCCCGCAAGGTTGATGAGTTTTTGATGGGGCACTCCGTGCTCGAAAGCAAAGACGCTGTTAACCAATTTGACCAAGTATTTTAATTAGCGTGTTCTAATTTGAATTATAAATCCAAATCCAAAAGCCGGGTTCTTGAAAAAGACCCGGCTTTTTTGTTGTAGTTAAGAGGATCACTTACCGGCTTTGGTAAGCTCCTCTTTATTTTGCTGCTTAAGTTTCAACATCAAGCCTTTGGCCTGTTGCTGCCAGTTGGTTTTCTTGGGCGAACCATCAAAATAAGCATGATAGCTGCTGAAATCCAATTTGGTTGATCCCGGGGTGTAAGGGCCGCATATACCGATGTATAACGCGTTTTCGTCATAGTAGGGCAGGTTGTATTTAAATACATAGTAAATACCCCCTTTATCCGGTAAGGTACCCAGCAGGCTCATGTTTTTGGGTACATTTTCATCTTCGGTATTAACCAGGGACTGGTAGAGGCTGAGTTTGGCAAATTCAACCTGGCTTTTGTATTTAAGCGGTACCCGCGATAGTTGTTTTTCATTACTCAACGTTTCCATTAAAGTATAACGGTTCTCTATACTATCCAAAAGCTGATTTACCAATTTTTGATCGGTAACCAAATGATTCACTATACGAGTGGTCACAGCTTCGTACAATTGATTTCCGGCATGGTCATCACGGATAAGCTTTGCTGTAAATCGTTCTGTTACGGGCTGATTTTTGATGGATTGCATCAGATGGAGATAATAATAGCCTGAGGAGAACCATTTATTATTAACCGTATCTGTTTTTGAAAGATAGGCATCCAGATCTGCCTCGGCATATTGCGTTAGGTTGGTAAAATGGGTTTTTAATAATGGTAAATATTTCTCCTTAACGTCGGTATACTGCATCTGTTGCGTAATGGAAAGCAGTTTTTTACGATAATCCGGGTATTTTAATAAAGGCAGCAGACGTTTAAAATTAACAGCCGTGTATTCAACAGAATCACTCAGCGGTCTGAAAGCCGGGTAAACATTATCAGTTTTTAACTCAGGCGAATTGGTTAACAGATCGAGGTAAATATCATAGCCCTGTTTTTTATCTACCTCGGGGATAGTAGCCAGAATGTTCACCTTAAGCTGATCGTCCGTATCCGGGCTTTTGAAAAGCGAAGTTAATTTGTCGATGGTTTTGCTGTCGTTTACTTCAGCCAGTGCCTTGATCAATTTTGTACGTGCTCCTTTACCGCTGGTATCATCGGCGTATTTTTTATCAAGTGCCTTATAAACAAAGGGAAGCTCATCCTTATCAAATTTATAGTATGACAAGGCCCCGAGTGCTGCTTTATAGGTACCCGTATCGGTTGCAAGCAGGTCGTTAGTTATTAATTCGGCTTTTGAAGTATTTAAGTCAATTGCCGGGGTAGTGCCCGTTTTAATTAAGGAGTTGTAAAAAGCATTATTGTTTTCATCAAACAGCTCTTCATTGGCCATACGACCAAAAAAATAAAAAAGGTCGGCATTATCAATAAATACCCGGTACCGCCATTTTTCTTTGGATCCCTTTTTCTGGGATACAAATTCACGGCCTTTAAGCCCGTTTACTAATATCGTATCTGTTTTAACAAGAGAATCGGTATAATGAACAAGCTTAGGGATCAGATAACTGAATAGCGAATCGATATTTTTTATTCTGTAGTATTTGCTGATGACATCATGCTCCAAAGTATATAAGCCCCCCGATGCAGGGTTGGTTGAGTAAGAGTCGGATACTGCCTTCAAAAACGAGGTATGACTATGAGCAGTATCAAAGGCTGTTTTTATTTTTGAAAAGCCCGCTGCCGAAAATGTACCGTCGTCAATTTTAAATGGCGTTAACGTTTGTTTTGCATAAGGTGTAAATTTAAACGACTCAAAAAAGTCGTCACTCGGCTGCTCCTTTGATCCTTCCTGCAGGTTTTGCTTCATTAAAAGATAGATCCGGTTTCCCCTCACAAATATTTGTGCCTTGCAGTTGTATTTATCAGAAAGCATAAAATTAAACTCTCGGCCTTCATATCCGTCTTTAGATATTTGCTTGATCTTGCCGATTGGTGTCCCTTTTGCTTTTATTTCGTTTACCAGTACGTCAAAAAGCTTGCCCTGGTAAGCCAGGTACTTTTGCGCAGGGTAATCATTATAGCGTATAATATAGTTCTCTAAGTTAACGGTGTCGGTTACATAATAGATCTTCATCCGGAAAGGATCGCCGTGAATATCACTGGGGTCTGGTGTTTCTTTTTCGATCAGTTTTAACTGTCCGGGCAAATGCAGCGTAAATGCACCGGTATCATTTTTTACAGTTATCCAACCTGGATTAGGCTTAGCAAGCGGCTTAAAGCTTTTAAATGAATTAAAAAAACGATTGGCATAAGCCGAGTTAACCGTTGCCTCATCATTACCGCCATACAGGCAATACAGGTAGTTGTTATCAAATAAAAGCCTGTATTTTAAAACATTATTATTCGATCTCATAACTATATCGGTACCTTTTAACCCGTTTACCGCCACAGGTTTTTCACTCAGGATATGATTTTTCTTATCTGCTTTAAACCTGTTGATCATGCTTTGCATAACTTCTGCCTGGTTTGCAGGTTTTTGATCAGAACCTTTTTTTAGAGCAAAGGCGCCAAAAAAAGTATCATTTGCGATATCAGCATAAAGGGTTGTGTTTACGCCCAAAAGCATATTGGTTTTGATGGGTTTAAAAGGCAGATCTATAGAATAGCCATTATTTTCTTCCGTATAAGTTTGCCATGGGAGTCTGGAGTAATCGGTATTATAGTTGTTGGCCACACCTGTAAAACTCGCGTTAACCGGTGTTAGCGTATAACCTGCTTTTTTGAGTAAGGCAATAATACCATGCTCACCTGGCAAATGCGCTACGCCGACGGCTGTAAACAGCGATTGATCTTTCATATGCAGCATCATGCCGTTTGCCATTACTTTGTTACGGGCAATAATTTCATCATTACTGATGTTGTTTTCGTCCATGAATGCTAAAATACTTTCCAGGTTGCCGGTGCTGTATACTTTGGTCATCCGTTCGGTATTTTCAAGATCTTGATCTTCATCCTCATCAAGCAGATCTTCCAGTTTTGATTTCAGATCGGCTTTTGAGCCAAAATGTTCGTCGAATTGTTGGGCGGCGTTCTCAACTCCATAAATGCTTTTGCCCATACCACGGGCTACGCCGTATAAATAAGCGTCGACAAAGGTTTTTTTGTCATCGGCTTTTTTCTTTTCGGGTTTCATCATTGATTCCAGCTGCAAGGGGTCGAGGTTGCCCATAGGATATCCGTTCTTTTCCTGGAAACGTTTGGCCAGCCGGGCATAATCATCTTTGTTAAGCAGTTTACGGATGCTGCGCGTACTGTCTTTTTCACGTAGGGTTTCAAACATTTTACCGATCAGCGTATCCGGGTGAACCTCAAGCGCGAAAGCCTGCGAATTTTGGATAGCCAGCATCACGGAGTCGCTAAAGCCAAAGGCCCGTTTATCTTTCACGTGCATAGTGCCAAACAGGTAGGAGGGCTTGGTTAAACCTTTCCCACTGATACGCCAAAGCAAGGTATAGCCGTTTTTTTGCTGGGCCATAACGGTTGACAGGGAAATAAACAGGAAGAACAGGAACATAGCGCATCGTTTCAGGATGCCCGGAAAAGAGTGCCCGCCACGTAAGGGCTTCAGGAGCTTTGCAAGATAAGGTTGGGTCATAAACTATTGTAAAAACCGCTTTAAATAGCGGCCTACTAATATAACAGATATTATTTGCTGTAAATAAACAGAGAGTTAATTTTTTCGAGCACATGTCCTGAAAAAAATTAACTCTCTGAAATGGTTTAAGAATATTTTTGGAGACTTACAAACCTGGCTGCATACCAGTAGCAATACCTATCCGGTTCCAGGCGCTGATGTTCACGACGGCCATAATAACCTGGGCCAGGTAGTGTTCGTCCAAAACGCGGGCGGCTTCTTCATAGGTTTTGTCAGATACATGGTTTTGTATCAGGGTAACTTCTTCGGTTAAGGCCAGTATAGCACGCTCTTCTTCGGTAAAGAAGGGGGTTTCGCGCCAGGCGTTCAGGGCATAAATGCGTTGTTCCGTTTCGCCGGCTTTGCGGGCATCTTTGGTGTGCATGTCGATACAATAAGCACAGCCGTTTATTTGCGAAGCACGTATTTTGATCAATTCTCTATGTGTTTTGGTTAAGCTGCTGTGTTCAATATAATTGCTTAAAACAGCTAATGCCTTGTATGCTTCAGGATCTGCTTTGGGGATTGAAATTCTTGCTTTCATTTTCTTTGTGTTTTTGTGATATCCAAAGTTGCGGACAAAACAAGCCCCGAAAAATGAATCAAGATTAAGAAATACAGGGCTGGTTAAACTTTTTTTGCCCGTATTTTACTCATGAACTGTGGTGTAAAGCCCAGGTAGGAGGCCAGCATATATTGTGGTATGCGCTGTATAAAATCGGGAAAAAGACTGCTGAAATGACGATAGCGCTCTTCATCGCTCATGCTGTAAATGTATTCGATGCGCTTTTGAGAAGCGGTAAATGCCCGCTGCTGCACTATGCGGAAGTAACGCTCCAATCGGGGAACTTTTTCAAAAAGCTCTTCCAACTTGAGTTTGCTGATGCTGATGACCTCAGAATTTTGGACTGCCTGGATATAATAGCTTGATGGTTTGCCGCTCTCAAGACTTCCATGATCGCTCATCCACCAGTTTTCAATAGCAAACTGGGTTATTTGTTCGTTAAGCTTTTTATTGATGAAATACGTCCGCAAACAGCCTTTGCTCACAAAATACAGCTCGCGACAAATATGTTCTGACTCCAGCAGGAAAGTTTTCTTTTTAACAGATTTTACCGTTACAGCCTTGCCAATCAGTTCTATATCAGCTTCGCTAAGATCTACGAATTTTTTGATATGGTTGATGAGGTTGCTCAGCATAATTTACAACCCGAATATAATAAGAATTACTTCACCCTGTACGGGAGACGCAATTATGCGTCTCTACGTTTTATTTTTTGTAGAGACGCATAATTGCGTCTCCCGATATTCAGAGGTTACTTTATACTACGCCTTTTCTACATATTCCTTCAGCATACGACCAACAATCTCGGTCCATCCGGCGGTAAAGCTTTCTTTGGCGAAATCTTTTAGCGGCGGGAAGGTTTCCAGACCTGTATGGGTCAACACAAGCCTGGTTTTATCACCTTCGGGGAATAATTCCCAGGTAACTACCGAATCACCTTCGTAAGCCTTATATCGCCAGGTATGTGATAGTTTTTTGCCTTCAATAACTTCAATTACGCGGCACAGGTGAACGTATATTTTATCTTCGCTTCCGCCGTTGAAAGTAAATTCAAAACCTACTTCTGGTTTAAAGTCAGGTATGTCAAAATACCATTCCTTCATTTGGTTGTTGTCGGTAATAGCCTGCCAAACACGCTCGACAGGGGCGTTATAAATTCGGTCGATCACAAATGGTTGTGCGCTCATATATTCTCATTTTTAGGTTTATAATTATGTTCTCAGTTTGAAAAGCGGTGTTTTAGCTTTCAGCTTTATGCCTTCTGCTTTTAGCTTCCTTCTTTATCCAGGAAATTGCCAAGGGCATCCAGTTTTTGCATCCAGAACTGGCGGTATTGTTCGGCCCAGTCGGTTACTTCCTGTAGCTGGCGCAGATCGGCCTGGCAAAAACGTTCCCGGCCCTGTTGTTTAATCACCAGCAAACCGCATTCGGTTAATATTTTGATATGTTTTGATACCGCGGGGCGACTGATGTCAAAATTATCGGCCAGGGCGTTTAAATTCATATTGTTGTGGGCAATCAAATTGATGATCTCGCGCCGGGTAGGATCAGCAATGGCCTTAAAAACGTCTCTTTGAAGCATAGTTAATAGTAATTTGAAACCGTTAGGTTACAAATATAAATGAAACCTTTTGGTTACACAAAAGAAAAATGAAAAAACTAAATAAGTAACAATTGGGATGGATAACCTGATAAACGGATGCTTTACTAAACCTAAAGGATTAATTTTTGTTAAACTTTATGTAAAATACATGCAAATTTTAAATGAAGCAGATACCAGGAATATTATTAGGGTTGATTACCCTGATTTTGATACAGGGGTGTACGGATAATAAACGCCCCAGTAATTATAACAACGAACCTACCGTTAATGCAAGGGAAGAAGCTTTTTTGAAAGACGCTACGGAGGCCAGTCAGGCTGTTGTTAAAATTTCGGATCTGGCTATGTCTAATTCAAAAGATCGACAGGTTGTCCGGTTTGCAAAAGTGATGATGGATAAGCACACCCAGCTTGGTGCCGATTTAAAAAAGCTTGCGACCGATAATTTTGTAACATCAGAAGATTCCCTGAATACCGCTCACCAACAATTAATTACTGATCTTGGAAAAAAACAGGCAAAGCAGTTTGATAAGGCCTATTTACAGGAAATAATTGATGCGTACGAACCGGAGATCAAGCGATACACTTTTGCCAGCCGCTACCCAAACGCCAATGTAGCTGATTTTGCCAAACAAAAGCTGCCGGTTTTGCAGGCACAATTAGATTCGGCAAAGGCCATTGCGACTGAATTAAAATAGCTTTAATTGTTGTTGTACCGGCGGTTTGGCCCGGCCCATTACGGTGCGACCACCATATTTCCAGGAATCTTCGCGCTCACGGGCTATCACCTGCTCAAAATTGGCGTTGGGTGTAAAATCTTTTTCGGCGCTCTCGGCTATTTTCGACAGGCGTTTGATGGCCTCGTTCTTTTCCGATTGGCCTATTTTAGCTTTATAAACGGCGTTTTGCAAAGTGCTGATAGTTTCGTCATAAACTTTGGTTGGTACGGGGAAGGGGTGACCATCCTTACCGCCATGTGCGAACGAAAACCTGGCCGGGTCTTTAAAACGCGATGGTGTTCCGTGGATCACTTCGCTTACCAGCGCCAGCGACTGCAATGTCCGGGGTCCTAATCCCTGCAATAATAACAACTCTTCAAAATCGGCAGGCTGCTTTTCGTGGGCCAGCCAAAGTACAGCGCCCAGTCGCTTCAGGTCCACATCCTTCGCCGTAACGTGATGATTATTGGGCATCACCAGTTTATTAATTTCCCGTAGCATCTGCTCTGGATTTTCGGAGGCTATCTGCATTACGCCGTTACGGGAACTATCGGCCTGCTTGTCGGTCATGTTGAGGATAAGGCCATGATTTTGCCCGTAAATAAACGTATGCGGATCGTTAACAAAAGAGGTTAATTGTTCCGAATGCCAGTGATACCTGCGTGCCGTGCTGCTGGCGTCGCTCATGCCTTGCTGTACCACGGCCCATTTACCGGTATCGCTCAGAATAAAATTATGCAGGTACAGCTGGAAACCATCCTGTATAGCGGTATTATCCACCTTGGCGCTCAACTTACTGCATTTAACCAGGTGATTACCGTCGAGCCCTATAGTTTCGCTGATCTTCATCAATTCGGCCGGGGTTTGTTTGGAATATTTGCCTTTGCCGCCGCAGATATAGATCCCCAGCTCGCGGCTATGTGGATTAATGGCCCGTTTAAGCGCACCCATCACCGAAGTGGTAATACCCGACGAATGCCAGTCCATCCCCATCACTGCGCCCAGGCTCTGAAACCAGAAAGGATCGCTCAGGCGGCGCAGTACTTCATCCTTGCCGTAATCTATCACAATGTTCTCCACCACGGCCAGGCCCAGCTTAGCCATACGCTCGGCAAGCCATTGCGGCACATAACCATAATGTAAGGGCATATCGGCACTCCCGGATCGTTTCATACTAACAAAGTTAGCAAAAAAGACCGTTGATTTTTTTGATTACGCTGATTGCGTTGATTTTTCTGAGCCTTTTCTTCTCCGCACGTCATTGCGAGGTACGAAGCAATCTCTATACTATACAGAGTGAACTTTTATGGTTGACCTGCCTATGTAGAGATTGCTTCGTACCTCGCAATGACGTGATGGTTAAATAGATAGTTAAATCTATCAACGAAATCAATGTAATCAAAAGAAAAATCAACGGTCTAGTCAGCCTCCGTCTCCTGCAGATACATTTCGTCAATATCGGCAGCGTATTTCTTTTCGATCACTTTGCGTTTGGCTTTCATGGTAGGGGTTATCTCGCCATCGTCCATACTGAAGGGGTTGCGTTTTACCTTGAAGGCTTTGATACGCTCAAATTTGGCCAGTTCGTGGCTTAGTTTGCGCAGATCCTGGCCAACCCAGTCAACCAGTTCTTTATCTTCAATAAATACATCAGGCTGTTCAAAAAACGCGTCTTTAAGTCCAAAAGTTTCCTGCATGGTTTCGCGCGATGGTACGATGATGGCCGTAATGTATTCGCGTTTATCACCCACTAAAAATATCTGTTCAATTTTAGGGCTTTTAAGATAGGTGTTCTCTACCGGGGTAGGATATATGTTTTTACCGTAGGCATTTACCAGCATGTTCTTCAACCTGTCGGTTATTTGCAGGTTACCGCGGTAAAACCTGCCGATATCGCCGGTGTGGAACCAACCATCTTTATCGATCACAGTAGCGGTTTCTTCGGGTTTGTTCCAGTAGCCTTTCATTACGCAATGTCCGCGCACAATGATCTCGCCTTCTTCCGATTGCAGGTCTTCCTTAAAGTTATCGTGCGTTTGTATGGTATAAATATGCTGTGTTTCCACATTTTGGATAGCCACCTCAATACCCGGAATAATACGGCCAACAGTGCCATAAATTACCCGGTGATATTCGGTAACGGCCATAACCGGCGATGTTTCTGTTAAGCCGAAGCCTTCCAGGATCACAATACCCAGATCGCCAAAAAACTCGCCAATGTTGCGTGGCAAAGCGCCGCCGCCCGATACCATGAACTTTAAGCGACCGCCGGTTTTCTCCTTGATCTTGCTGAATACCAGTTTCTCGGCAATTTTATGCTGATTTTTTAAGATGATGCCTGGTTTTTTACCGGCTTCCTGAACCAGACGGTATTTTTTACCAATCTCCAGGGCCCAAAGGAATATTTTTGATTTTACGCCTCCGGCAGATGTTCCGTTTTTGATAGCCTTATCGTGGATACGTTCCAGTAATCGCGGTACGCAGCACAATACGGTTGGTTTAACCTCGGCCATGTTTTTGGCCAATAGCTCCAGGCTTTGTGCAAAGGCTATGGTACAACCCTTCGACAGGCAAATATGATACGTGGCCGTACGCTCAAACACGTGCGACAGCGGCAGGAACGACAGGAACAGATCTGTTTTCTCAATATACGGGATCTGGATCAAACTATTGATCACGTTTTGGGTAAGGTTATGATGCGTCAGCATAACCCCCTTCGGGATACCTGTAGTACCTGATGTATAAATGAGGCAGGAAATATCGGTAGTTAAAATAGCTTCGCGGGCGGCGGCAATAGCATGTTTATACTGCTCAACCAGGGCAAGGCCTTCCTGTATCACCTGGTCAAAGCCAACCACACCGGCATTCAGGCTTACTTTGTCGCTATATTTTTCAAAGTCGTCAAAAGCCGGTATAATACGGATCAGCGACTCGCAGCTATTGGCAATTTTTAAAACTTTCCTAAACAGAAAAGGGTTGCCCACCAAAATGGCTTTAGCGCCCGAATCGTTCAGGATATATTCGATCTCACTTTCGCTAAGCGTAGGGTAGATGGAAGTGTTGATGGCGCCGATCTGCTGCAGGGCCTGATCGTAGTAAACATAATCCGGACCGTTCTCGATAATGAGCGAAAGACGGTCGCCTTTTTGTACACCCATGCGCAGGAACCAGGCCGATATCGCGTCAATTTTTTCTAATGCCTGTTTATAGGTGATTTCAACCCAGGTATCTTTTACCTTGTGCATTAAAAAAGTATGACTATCGGGATGGATATTGGCTACAACGTTACGTATAAAGCCGGGAACAGTTGAAGATTCAATTAACTGGTTCATTAAATTAAAAAGGATTTACAGACATCAAACTTATGTTTTTTAAACCTAAAACTAAAATGAAATGGTATATATCCCCAGTTTAGGGTAGAGGGTGCTGATGTGATGGATCAGGCAGCTACATGTGCGCTGTCTGAAGTCTCTGACTTCAGACGACTATGCTTGTAGTCTTTAGACTACCTAAATGGCCTGTAGTTGCAAACTACAGGCATAGTGGTTCGAAGTCAGAGACTTCGAACAGCGCTGGTAGGTAGGATAGCCTGTTCTTATATTCAATATGTCATTGCGAGCGATAGCGTGGACAACCGACCAACGGGAGCTCATCAAAGAGCATAGCTACGAGATTGCCGCGTCGTTCCTCCTCGCAATGACATGTTTTTATTTTACCAAACCTGTATCACCTGCCCGGTTAAAGCGCCAAATACGCTTTTGTAATAAGCATTGGCTACTTTATCCATAGTTACGGGGATATGACCCGGGAAGTAGGGGAAATAGCCCGGAGCATCTTCTACTACACCCGCGCTGATGGCGTTGATACGTACTCCGTTTTCCAACTCAATAGCAGCAGCTTTGGCAAACGCGTTGATTCCTCCGTTCACGGTGCTGAGGTTGGAGCCCAGCACAATAGGGTCGTCGGACAGGATACCTGATGTGAGGGTGAACGACCCTTTGGGGTTGATATAATGCTGACCGATGAGTACCAGGTTTACCTGCCCCAACAATTTGTTTTGCAGGCCGATATTAAAATCTTTGGCGGTCATGGTGTTGAGCGGGCCAAAATGCGCGCTGCCGGTAACGCTCACCAGGGCGTCGAAACCGCCTGTTTGTTTATAAAATGCTTCGATAGATTTGGTACTGGTGATATCTACTTGTATATCGCCACTTTTGGAACCGGCGGTAATGATCTCATTTTCGCCTCGAAGAGCCTCGGTTACTTTTTTACCTATAGTGCCACTGGCACCAACAATAATTATTTTCATATGGAGAGTGTTTGTTTTTAGGAATTGACGGTTTCGGTTTAAATATAAAGCACCGCAGTTTAAGGATAAAATTTTATAGAAAAATGATGTGCGTGTCAAAAAAGCATTCTGGAACTTCAATAACGATAGGAAGAGCGAAGAGGAAGATTTAATAATTCTTCTGTTTAAAAATATGTCATTGCGAGCGCAGCGTGGCAATCTCCTTGCAATGACATGCAGGGTACACGTCATGGTTAGCATAGCGAAGGATGATAGCACTTTTAACAGGATCACCATATCTGTCCAATAATTTTCGTATATTGTATAAAACAACAGCCCGGTTCTCTTTTATTTAGAGAACCGGGCTGTTTGGTTAAGACAAAATGAGGTCAAAAAAAGACTTTTTTGTATTTAGTTATTTGATAATCAATAAATTAATACTTTTTAAAGTTTCAAAAACGCATCAAAATCGCGTTGAAATTTGTTAAAAAGTGTTAAAATCGATGTTTTTGAATGAGTTTTTGCCTATTTTTATGCCATTTTCGGGTCGAAATTTGTTAAAATTCAAGGTTTAAAAAGTTTTACTCTGCCGGTACCGGTAGGGGTTCTCCCGCTTTCAGGGGCACACCAAAATTTGGCGAACCATCTTTATTCCAGGTGAATTTTTGCGCCCGTGGCGAGCGGTCGTGTCCGCAACCCTGGCCCGGTTTGGAATTGGCATGGTACAGGATCCAGTCTTCCTTACCATTTGGTGATTTAAAAAATGAATTGTGCCCTGGCGCATAAACCCCATTCTCCGGCGATTGTTTAAAAATCGGTTCTGGCGATTTCTTCCAGGAGGCTGCATCGAGCAAATTGCTGCTGGTAGTGGAGCTGAGCATTCCCAAAGCATAATAATCTGTCCAGCAACCGCTTGCCGAGTATATCAGGAACAGTTTGTTACCATGTTTCAGTATCTCGGGGCCCTCATTCACGTTGACATGGGCCGGGTTTTTGTCGTCGTGCAGGTCGCCATATTTTTCCCACGGATACTCGGGGCTTGATATCTTAACCCGTTGACTGCTTATAGTGCAGGGATCTTTCATTTTGGCGATATAAATGTTCTGTTGACCGTTTGTATCACCTTCCCAGCCGGCCCATATCAGGTAAAGCTGGCCCTTGTTCTCAAATACGGAAACATCAATGGCCCACTTGTTGGTGCTGTCGCCAACTTGCCCTTTAAATGTCCATTCACCCTGTAGCGGGTCGGCAGAGGCATTTTCGAGTACATATAAACGGTGGTTGTTGTTATCGCCGTCATCGGCAGCGAAATACATGTACCATTTACCCTGCAAAAAATGGAGTTCGGGAGCCCATAGTTCTTTGGAATGTGTTGTACTCACGGGCGGTGTCCAGATCACTTTTTTCTCCGCTTTGTTCAAATCGGTTATCCGTTTAGTTTTCCAGATCACCAGGTTGCTACCGGTTGAGTTGGTATAGTAATAATAACCATTGTGGTAAATAACCCATGGATCGGCACCTGATGGCAGCAATGGATTGGTAAAAGTGCGCTGAGCCATGCAGGCAATGGTGCTGAGTATGAAAAGGCAAAAAGTAAGGGATAAGTTTTTCATCTATAGAGGTATGGGATGTTTAATTAACCGGTCGGGTTTTGAGGTTTTTTTTGTTTTGCTGATACTCGGTAGGGGTAGTGCCAAACTGTTTCAGGAAGTTACGTCCCAGATGCGACTGTGAACTGTAACCCACCATGGCTGCCACTTCATAGATCTTATAATCGCCGTCTTCCAGTAGTTTGGCGGCAGCTTTTAGCCGGGTAATGTTGATCAACTCGTTAATGGTAAGGTTGGATATGGCTTTTACTTTACGATATAGGGTAGGTTTGCTCATGTTCATTAAGCTGGCAATTTGTTCTACATCAAGCTCGGGATTTTGGATGTTTTTGATGATGGCTGCGTTTAGCCTATCCAGGAAGCTTTCATCAGGTTTAGAGTAAGCCATAGTATTGATACCGGCCAATGGCGAACTGGCAAAGTGCTCCCTTATCTTGTTACGGTTAATCAACAGGTTGGCTATCTGCACCTGCAAATGCTCAGGCGAAAAGGGCTTTTCGATATAGGCATCAGCACCTACTTCAAGTCCTTCTATCTTGCTTTGCAGGGTGTTTTTGGCCGTAAGCAGTATAATGGGGATATGGCTATGGTCAAAGTTGGTCTTGATTTTTTTGCACAGCTCAAAGCCATCCATTACCGGCATCATCACATCGCTGATGATGAGCTGTATGTTCTCAATGTCGATCATATCCAGCGCTTCCTGACCGTTCAAGGCTTTAATGACCGAATATTTTTCGCTCAGGTCATCCGAAATAAAATCGAGTATTTCGGGGTTGTCATCCACTAAAAGTATAATTGGTTTCATAAAGTCAAGATCCTCCTCTTTGGTTTTATCAGTCAGTTCATAATCGTCGGGTATATTGTACAGATCAAATTCCTCGTCCTGGTGTACCGGTAGGGTTAACAGAAAGGTATTCAGATCATCAATAGGTTTGCTAAGCACCAATACTCCTTTATGCAGCCCGGTGAGGGAGCGTGAAAGGGAGAGCCCGATGCCGGTACCAATCTGTTTTTCAGACTCTTTGAGACGGAAGAAAGGTTCAAATATTTTCTCGCGCATTTCGTAAGGAACGATGTGCCCGTTATTCCTGATCTCAATAGAAAAGGTACCCTCATCAGGTTGAAGCTCCAGCAATTCTACCTCAACCACCGAGCGGCCATACTTGATAGCATTGTTGATGAGGTTGCTGATAATTTTGGTGAAAGCCTCAATATCCACATATGCGTACAAGTTTTTGGGTGGATGCTTAAATTCGTAATGAATATTTTTCTGTTCGGCCATGGGTTTGAACCTTAAAAAGGTATCGGCAAGCAATTCGGTGATATCCGTTTTAACAAAGCTGAGACTAAAACCATTGGTTTCGGTTTTCCTGAAATCAAGCAGTTGATTAGTTAATTCCAACAAGCGATTGGTGTTTTTTTCCATGATCTGCAGGTTGTGCTGTATCTCCGGAACGCTGCCCGCTTTTTTGATCACCTTTTCCATCGGACCTTTTATCAAGGTAAGCGGAGTACGTATCTCATGGGCCACATTGGTGAAAAACTCTATTTTGGCATTATAGATCTGCTTTTCTTTATCGTTTTCCAGGATCTCGATAAGCCGTTTATTCTTGTCGCGGGTCTTAATATGGTATTGTCTTAGTATATAATACATGGCAAGCAGTATCAATAACATATAAGCGATA
The DNA here is from genome assembly GCF_059567985.1 of Mucilaginibacter sp. BGA-UO-ETr-C110. NCBI lineage: Bacteria > Pseudomonadati > Bacteroidota > Sphingobacteriia > Sphingobacteriales > Sphingobacteriaceae > Mucilaginibacter > Mucilaginibacter sp. BGA-UO-ETr-C110. The sequence goes on along the minus strand of NZ_JCAQPB010000002.1, from coordinate 2,392,342 downwards.
TAAGCCCAGATACTTTCCCAGAAAGGAGGGGTTATGGTGATATCGAGCCTTGTTTCTTTGGATAACCATTGACCGTTATTATTGGCTGCTTTAACAATAAAGGTGTAATGACCAGGCTGTAATTGGGTAAAATATACTTTGCGGTTGGTTTTTAAGAAAGTCCAGCCCTTATCAAGACCCTTCATTATGTATTTATACTGGGTCATCTCGGGCGAGGGATAACTCAATGCCGCGAAATCAATACTGAATGACGATTGGTTATGGTTCAGGCTGAGCTGTTTGGTGCAGATGATTGACCGGTGGAGCAAGGAATCGCTGCCATTAACAGAGATCTCCTGGTTATGTACCTGTATCCCGGTGATATAAACCGGCGCAACAAAATCGTTCTTTTTAAATTGCGACGGATTAAAACTAACCATACCCTTTACGCAGCCAAAATACATGGTACCATCGGCATCTTTAAAGGCAGAGTTATAGTTAAACTGATCGCTCAACAAACCGCTGGCTTTGGTATATATCTTGATACTTTTAGTGGGAATATTTAAACATACCAATCCGCGGGTGGTGCTTACCCACAGGTTTTTATGATCATCTTCCAATATCCGGAAGACATAATTACTTGGGAAGCCGTTGCTGAGATCGTAAAATTGAAAGGTTTTTTGCTCAAGGTTATAGTTCCACAAACCCAGGCCTTCTGTCGCGAACCAAAGCTGATGATCGCTGTCTTCAAAAATGCCGTTGACCGTACTGTTATCCAGGGCATTGGTTATGCCATGTGTGTCTTTTAACTTGTAACCCGAATTTTTGTCAGGATCGTAAAAATAGACACCGTCATGTACCGTACCTACCCAGATCTTTCCGTTGTGATCTTCGGTAATGCTATAAATAAAGTCATGTGTTGGTACACCGGTGATCTGCGTAAAATCTTTGGTCGTAGTGTTGTATCTGTAAAGTCCCTGTGTTGTGCCCACCAGGATAAGTCCCGAACGTGTTTTACAAAAAGTAATGATGAAATTACTTTTCAACATGTTTTTAGCGTTGCCTGCCAGGTAATATCTAACCACTTTACCGCTGGGAATATCCAGGATATTTAATCCGCGCTCCAATGTACCAATGAACAATTCATTACCATTAGCCATTAAGCCGTGTATATTGGTGTTTGAAATGGTGTTTTTACCACCGGGATAGTAATGTGTCCAGGTATGTTTATCCGGGCCGAGTTTGTTCAGTCCATTATCTTCGGTGCCCATCCACAGGTTGCCATATTGGTCTTTACATATCTCGCGTACTACATTGCCCTGCAAACCGGTTTCGTCGGATCCCGGATAGAATTTATTAAATGCGGAGTACTGCTTTGGATAATAATTTACACCGCCAAAATAGGTTCCGGCCCAAAGGCCACCTTCAGAATCTTTGTAAACCGTGTAAACAGCATTATCAGATATGGAGTAGGGGTCATTAAACTGTTTTTTCAGGTTAGTGAATGTGCCCTTTTGTACGTCATAAATGAATATGCCCGATTCGGTAGCTATCCAGAATTCATGGTCGTTATATTTTACAAAATCGCGTACATATATTTCGGTATTATTCGGGTTATAGGTCAGCAGATCGCGGTATGTGCCGTTAGAAGAATCAAACTCTTTAATACCCTGGTTGGTGGTGCCGATGAATATTTTGTTATCTGAGCTATATATTTTTTCAATAAATTTTGAAGCGACGGGTTTGGAGTTTTTAAATACGCTATAACTGCTGAAGGAGTATTTTACGGTATCCAGTTTCTCTAAGCTGCCAGATGTGGATGATACCCAAACATCGCCAGACTCATTTATGGCCACAGAGGTAGCGTCAAAATGTTGAAATGGTTTGTAATCGATTATCTTTCCGGTCCTTTTATCATACTTCATCAATGCTGACCGGGAAACAAACCAACAGTTATAAAACTGATCGCTGACCATGTACCTGATGGCGTTATTGTTTGAGGTAAGATGTATAAAGCTTTCTGTTTGAGGGTTGTATTTGTCAAGTCCGTGGTCGGTACCTACCCAAAAGCTGCCATCTTTATCCAGGCAAAGGGTATGCACCATATTGCCCGAAATGCTTTTTAGATCCTTTGCCTCGTGTCTGAAAGTTTTAAAAGTGTAGCCGTCAAAGCGGTTGAGGCCGTCCTTGGTTCCAAGCCATAGGAAGCCGCGCTTGTCCTGCGCAATGCAGTAAACGGTATTGTTTGACAACCCCTGTTCTACCTGGTAATGCCTGAAATAGTACGATTGTGCACAGCAGATATTAAATGACAGGAGTAATAATAAAGAAGCTAAAAATACAGGTTTCAAAATCGTTCAATAAGCAAATATAACCATTCTCGGCAAGCGTTTTCGTTGCGGTAAAAAATGATACGTTTTGACTAATAATTGATATGATTTGGTTAATAGGTGGGGGCTAAAATGCTTTTTCTTTACAGTATGATTTAAATCTGTCAAACCTACATTTTTAAATCAAATACTTAACCAATTAAATAAATCATTTATGAGAAAATTTTTACTACTCAAACAAGTAGGGTATTTCCGCTTGCAATGGCCGCCCAGTAAATGGGGCCTCAAATTAGCATTAGTTGCTTTTTTCTTTATGTTTTACCTGCTTAGCCCGTTCTCCGCATCCGCGCAAAATAAGTTCAGGGTAAGCGGTACGGTAGCGGATACCACGGGCGAAGTGCTTACTGGTGTTGCTATCCGCGTGCAGGGAACCCAGGCCGGTACAACAACCGACATTAAAGGGAAATTTACCCTCAATGTTCCCGATGCTAACAGTATTTTGGTTGTGAGTTATATTGGCTTTGTATCCGCCGAGATCCCGATCAATGGCAGGTCGGTTATTGCTATCCGTCTTAAATCAAATAATTCATCGCTTCAGGAAGTGGTAGTAACGGGCTACGGCACGCAAAAAAGAGCCTCTATAACGGGTGCTATATCCAGCATAACCAGTAAGGATATTGAACGCGTGCATGGCGGTTCTACCGTTAGTACGGGTTTAGCAGGCAAAATACCTGGAGTAACCTTCAGACAATCAGAAGGGCGACCAGGTGCCAGCGCCAGCGTCCAGATCCGTAATATGGGTACGCCACTGTATGTAATTGACGGGATCCAACAGGATGAAGGGCAGTTTAATAATCTGGCCCCCAATGATGTGGAAAGTATTTCTGTATTGAAAGATGCATCGGCGGCTATTTATGGTGTACGTGCCGGTAATGGCGTTGTAGTGGTAACTACAAAAAGAGGTTCTGGTGAAGGTCGTATCAATGTCGACTCTTACCTGGGATTCCAATCATGGGACAGGTTTCCGAACGTATTGACCAATTCCTATGATTATATGAAAGCCCTGGCCGCCGCACAGGTAATTACCAACGGTAGTACATCTATAACCGATGCCGAACTGGCGAAGTATAAAGCAGGTACCGATCCCGGATACCAAAGCTTTAACTGGAAACCATTTGTTTTGGCAAATTCCGGAGCGCCGCTAAATTCGTTCCATGCCGATTTTACCGGGGGAAACGATCGGGTGACCTACTATGTGGCAGGAACCAGTTTATATCAAAACTCACCGGCTGGAGCTGAATACCTTTTCAGGCGTACCAATATTCAATCAAACGTAAAGGCAAGGGTAGCAGCCGGTCTTTCGGTGAGCATGAATATTAACGGCAGGATAGAAACACGTGAAAATCCAGGTGTTCCCGGCGGTGACGACTACTTTTTAGCAAAACTGGGGATATTGGAAAACACCCCTTTAGACAGGCCTTACGCTAATGACAACCCGGCTTATTTGCGGGATAATGGTCCGCATACCGAAGCAAACTATGCGTTTTTAAATGATAAGCTTTCGGGCGTTTGGCACCAGGACTGGCGGGTATTGCAAACCAATTTTGAGGCCGAGTATATTATTCCTGGAATAAAGGGCCTTACAGCAAAGTATGACTATTCGTATTACTATGCTGATGAGTTACTAAACAACCACGAGTATACTTACAACGCCTATACCTACAATCAGCAAACCGGTAATTATGATATAACCCATTCTGTTACCAACCCATGGCGGGAGCGTGAACAACGAAAAGAGCTTAGCACCACAACCCAGCTTCAGTTAAGCTATAATAACACGTTTGGTAAAAGCACCATCGGCGCTACGTTGGTTAACGAACGCATCCACAAGGAGCACTTGAGGAACTGGCTGCATGCTAACCCCATATCAAACAATCTGCCCCTGATCTATTTCCCAACCATGGATCAGTATCAGGATAGTGACGATTCAGAGGCTCGTATAGGTTATGTAGCCCGCTTAAATTATAACTATGATAACCGGTATTATTTAGAAGCATTGGGCAGACGGGATGCATCCTATCTGTTTGACCCGGCTCACCGGGTAGGTTATTTCCCAGGTGTATCCGTAGGATGGAGGATTACCAATGAAGGTTTTATGAAAAAACTGCTGGGTGATAACAGTTTCCTGAATGATTTAAAATTCAGAGCATCATACGGTGTATTGGGTGATGACAGGAGTCCTTATGACGCGAGCGGAAACACACCTATTGTAACTCCATATGCTTATCTGTCCGGCTATAATTACGCAAATGGTGCTGCCGGCAACGTAGCTATATTGGATGGCAACCCGGTTTCTACATCTATTAATAAAGGTATCCCGGTTACTAACGTATCCTGGATGAAAAGTAAAATATTTAACGTAGGTGCCGATTTCAGTATGTTGAATAACAGGTTAACCGGTGCTATTGAGTATTTTAAAAGATCACGTACCGGCATTGTTGGAAACAATTATAGCGTAGTGCTGCCGCAAGAAGTAGGCTTTGGTTTACCCGGCATCAATGAGAATACCGACTCGCAACGCGGCGCTGAAATATCCCTGGCTTATAACAACAGAATTGGCGAAGTAAGCTACAACATTGGCGGAAATTTCTCTTATAGCCGCAAAAAAACAGGGATTTTTGCTGATACTCCTTTTAGCAACTCTTTGGATGAGTATTTCCGCTCACAAAATAACCGTACCGCTAATATTTTCTGGGGATACCAGGTTATAGGGCAATTTACCTCAGCCGACCAGATCAATGCCTATAAAGTAAATGAAGACGGAAAAGGTAACAGCACCGTATTACCCGGCGATTTGATCTATAAAGATCAAAATGGCGATGGTAAAATTGACGGTAACGATACCCGCCCCATTGGTTATGGTCTGGGTGCGCAACCTAACATGAATTTTGGTTTTTCATTGGGTTTGGCTTATAAAGGTTTTGATTTTCACGCCGACTTTTCTGGTGGTTCCGGTTATTCATGGAACCAAAACTGGGAATCAAGATGGGCTTTCCAGAATAATGGCAACTTAAATACCATTTTCCTGGATAGCTGGCACCTGAGCAACCCTAATGATGTGAACAGTACCTGGGTGTCTGGTAAATACCCGGTGAACCGGAACAATGTGGGCACTAATCATTATGACTACTCTGCAAACTCTACTTTCTGGTTACATAATGTGAAATATTTACGGGCAAGGACAATTGAAATAGGTTACTCATTACCCAAAGACCTGTTAGCGAAGGTGAAAATTAAAAGGGCGAGATTCTACGCCAACGTATACAACCTGTTTTCTATAGATAACCTGCGTCAATATGGAGTTGACCCGGAGGTTAATGACGATAACGGTTTGCAAACGCCGCAAAGCAGGGTTTACAACTTTGGTGTTAACCTAACCTTTTAATTAAAACATTAAGTAAAATATTCAATGAAAAAGATATTCACAATAGCAATGATTTCGGTACTGATAAGCGCGGAATCATGCAAAAAAGATAGCGATTTTTTAAATGTGCCGCCAAAATCGGTGGTTACTACCGATGTGGTTTTTTCAGATCCGGCGCTGGTATTATCCGTATTGGGCGATCTGTATAACCGGGTGCTCGACTTTTCGAGTCTGGATAACGGTTGGACAACCTTTGCCGATTTTGGAGAATCATTCCCTTCAGACAATGGACAATATGGCTTTGTTCAAAACAGATCATGGGACTACGGTACCTGGGGTACCTGGGACTACGGGTATGTACGCGATCTTAACTTGTTTATTGATAATGTAACCGCTTCCACCAAGCTGTTAGCCGCTGATAAAAGCCGTTTCCTGGCCGAAGGACGTTTTTTACGCGCCAGTTACTACTTTGAAATGGTTAAAAGAATGGGCGGTGTGCCATTGATCACTCAAACACTTACCTATGATAATAGCGGTAATGTAATTGGCTTACAATTTCCACGCTCCAAAGAATCTGATATCTATGATTTTGTGATCAGCGAAGCCGAAGCGATCAAAGGGATGTTACCTTCTGATCCAACCGAAAAATCAAGAGCAACCAAAGCAGCTGCCCTGGCTATGGAAGCAAGAGCTGCCTTATATGCTGGATCTATAGCAAAATATGGCGCTACAACACCGCAGGTTTCTTTGTCGGGTGGTGAGGTAAGTATACCATCAAGCATGGCTTCAGGCTACTATACCAAAGCCCTGGCCGCGGCAAAAGAGATCATCAGCGGCTCTGCCGGGTCATATAAATTATACCAGGTACTGCCTAATCTGTCCGACAATTTTGCGGCTATATTTTTAGATAAAAGCAGTGTAAACCAGGAATCAATTTGGGTGGAAGATTTCAAGGCGCTTGCAGGTAAAGTACATTCATTTACTACTAATGATCAGCCTTATTCTGTATCAGACGAGGCTTCAGATGCTGGCCGTTTAGATCCTTCTTTAAACCTGGTACAGTCATTTGAAAAACTGGATAACACCTTTGCACCGATAGCTACTAAAGACGGGGCAGGAAACCCGATCTATTATGCAGATCAGCAGGATCCGTTCGCTGGCAGAGATGCCCGTTTGGCAGGTACAGTAATGCTACCGCACTTTTTCTGGAAAACCGCTTACATCGATATATGGGGTGGTTATTTGTTATCTAACGGTAACATCATCAGCAGCGACGATGCTACACACTATGCCGCGCTGCCAGGTAGCTCTGCGCAGGTACAGGTTGTAGGTAAAGATGGTCCTACACCAACTGGAGAGCCGCTCCGTACTCAAACCGGCTTTTATGTTCGTAAGTATCTGGATCCGGCAACTGGATCAGGTCGCAGGGGGCGTCAGAGCGATGTTAACTTTATCCGTTACCGTTATGCCGAGGTTCTATTAAATGCTGCGGAAGCTGCCTTCGAATTAGGGCAAACCAGTGATGCCGCGCTTTATATGAACCAGGTAAGGGCCCGTGCAGGTTTAACCACACCACTTATGGCCGGTGATATCACCTTTGATCGTATAGTACACGAACGCCGTGCAGAGCTTTCATTTGAAGGGCACGTGTTGTTTGATATGAAACGCTGGAGAATAGCCACCAAAGTTTGGGACGGCAATCCGGAAAGTTTAACCGACTTAACCAGCAATATCAGCTCGGCAACAAAAAGAAATACGCAGCCATGGGGACTATATCCTTATAAATATTATAGCCCGGGTAGCCCAAATGATGGCAAATGGGTATTCAGGGAGGTTTTACCATCACCGGTAACGGGTGTTCTTAATTTCAGGCTGGGTAACTACTATTCACAAATTAACGATGGTATCATATCTGCCAATCCAAAAATTAAGAGACAACCAAATCAATAAGTCAATTATTATAATTCAAAGATCATGAAAATCAAATTTCATCACATAGTCCTATTTATCCTCATGCTTTCGGCCGCGGGCTGTAAGCTGGATAATGTTAAACCGCCTTCAGTAAAACTGAGTGGGCAGTTAATGTACAAGGGTTCGCCCATTGGGGTGGAGTATAACCAGGTTCCTTTTCAGCTTTATCAAACAGGTTATAAAGGCAACACGCCGATCAGCGGTACATTTGATCAGGATGGTACCTACTCCGTATTAACCTTCAACGGTAATTACAAATTCACTATCCCAGGCGGGCAGGGGCCTTTTCAATGGAAAGAGCTTGCCTCAGGTGGAAGAGATACACTAAACATCGCCCTTAACGGTGATCAAACTGTAAGCATCGAAGTGACTCCTTATTATATGATCAGGAACGCGCAAATAGCGGCTGCCAGTGGTAAGATCACGGCCAATTTTGGCATTGAAAAAGTGATCACAGATGCTTCTGCAAAAAACATACAAACGGTAAGTTTATTTGTGAACAAAACCCAGTTTGTATCGCCAGGTGACCACGCTGCCGAAGCCGATCTGGATGGTGGAGCCATTACCGATCCGGCAAATGTGTCCTTAAATGTGGCTATCCCTTCGTTTCCGGTAACGCAAAACTATGTTTATGCCCGTGTAGGTATCCGGATAGCAGGGGTTGAGGATATGATATTTTCGCCGGTAGTTAAAGTATCTTATTAATTACAATTTAAAGGGGCCATACATAGTGATGGCCCCTTATCTTTATCAAATAAATCTTAATTCCATATACCATTACACATCATCCCTGATGAAAAAACTGAATTTTTGCTTATCTCTTTTAATTTCTGCTTCCCTATCGGCCAGCGCTCAGCAAAGCGACTGGCATTTGATCAAAGACCGAATCACCACGCCCTGGGCCGAAAAGGTTGACCCCAAAGCGCCCCTGCCGGAATACCCAAGGCCACAATTGGTACGCCCCAACTGGCAAAACCTGAATGGCCTGTGGGACTATGCTATAGTACCTAAAGCAACAACAGGCCCCGCAAGATATGAAGGAAAGATATTGGTGCCTTTTGCTGTTGAATCGGCATTATCGGGAGTAGGAAAAACAGTAGGCAAGGATAGCATGTTGTGGTATAAAACAAGTATCACGCTCAATAAAGCCGTTAAAGGAAAGGATATTTTACTGCACTTTGGCGCTGTCGACTGGCGCACGGAAGTATTTGTGAACGGTAAAAGTGCAGGTATTCATGAAGGTGGTTACGACCCCTTTACCTTCAATATTACTCCTTATTTAAAAGGAGGCTCAAAGCAGGAAATTAAAGTAAGCGTTTGGGATCCAACGGATGATGGTCCGCAGCCGCGCGGCAAACAGGTTAAAAAGCCAGAGGGGATCTGGTATACACCTGTTACCGGCATATGGCAAACCGTTTGGTTGGAAGGTGTAGCCAAAACGCATATTGAGGCTACCAAACAAACACCAAATATTGACGATCATACACTCTCGGTTTCCGCAGAAGTTACCAATAGCCAGCCCGGTGATCAATTGAAGATCAGCGCATGGGACGGCCAGACACAGGTTGATGAAAAGATTGTTGATGCCGGTGCAACCGCTGTGCTGGATATTAAGAATGAAAAGCTATGGTCGACAACAAATCCTTTCCTGTATGATCTGCGTGTAGCGGTTATCAGGAACAATAAACCGGTTGATGAAGTGAAAAGCTATTTCGCTATGCGTAAAATCTCATTAGGTGCCGATGCCAATGGTGTACAGCGTATGCTATTGAATAACAAGTTTGTATTTGAATACGGCCCGCTTGACCAGGGCTGGTGGCCCGACGGTTTGTACACCCCGCCAACTTACGAGGCCATGAGTTTTGATATTGACAAGCTGAAAGCCATGGGCTTTAACATGATCCGCAAGCACATCAAAGTTGAACCCGCCCGTTACTACGCTTATTGTGATAAAACCGGGATGCTGCTTTGGCAGGATATGCCCAGCGGCGACTTAGGTAATCATTGGGAAAACCGCCCGGGTGTTTATGACAGGGCAACAGATCAGCAGCGCACACCCGAATCTGAAGGTTATTATCGTAAGGAATGGAATGCCATCATCAACGCCTTATACAACTACCCGTGCATTGTAGTTTGGACGCCCTTTAACGAGGCCTGGGGCCAGTTCAAAACTGTAGAGATCACCGAGTGGACAATGAAAAAAGATCCATCGCGCCTGGTTAATAGCGCCAGTGGTGGTAATTTTTATGCCACCGGAAATATTGTCGATCTGCATAACTATCCTCACCCGGCTATGCCACGCGCCGAGATATTTGGCAAAACGCAGGCTGTAGTATTGGGCGAATTTGGTGGTTTAGGCTGGCCGGTAGAAGGCCATACCTGGCAGGCTAACAAAAACTGGGGCTATCAAAACTTTAAAAATGGCGACGACCTGTTTAAAAGATATGCCACGTTTACCGATAAGCTACAGGAGTTGATCAAATTAGGTCTTTCGGCGGCTGTATACACCCAAACCACCGACGTGGAAGGTGAAGTGAACGGCTTTATGACCTACGATCGTAAGGTGATCAAAATGCCGGTTGAATCGCTACAAAAGGTAAATAGTAAACTATACGATCCATCTTTAGTAAAATAAACAATGCTGATTATGCACTTTAAAGACAAAATAACCGCTGTTAAAAAAGGACTTTATCTCAGCACAATTCTGGTATGTTCGGGTGTCGCGGCAACTGCCCAAACAGGCATGAAAGCTACGACCGTAAGCAAGGTTGATAACGGGCAGGCCAATGCTTTTTATATTAATAACCGCGCGCCATTACAAAAGCAATATTTTACCAAGTTGCCTGTGGGTAGTATCAAAGCGGGGGGCTGGCTTAAGAAGGCGTTGGAACTGCAGCGTGATGGTTTGACCGGCAACCTGGGCGAGATCAGCATCTGGCTCTCCAAAACCAACAATGCCTGGCTGAACAAAGAGGGTAAAGGCGAATACGGTTGGGAGGAATTGCCGTACTGGTTGAAAGGCTATGCCGATATCGGCTATATGCTGAAGGATCAGAAAATGATTACCGAGGCTAAGTTCTGGATAGATGCGGTACTGAATAATCAGCGGGATAACGGTGATTTCGGTCCGGCCCGGATGAACAAGGGCAATCGTGATCTGTGGACGAACATGCCGATGCTGTGGTGCCTGCAATCGTATTATGAATACAGTAAAGATCCACGGGTTATCCCATTCATGACCAAATATTTTAAATACGAGTTATCTATACCCGATGATCATTTTTTAGAGGATTATTGGGAAAATAGCCGCGGAGGTGATAATATGCTCAGTGTGTACTGGCTGTATAACCGTACCGGAGATAAGTTCTTACTTGACTTGGCAACCAAACTTGACAGGAATACCGCCAACTGGCGCCAGGTCAACAACCTACCCAACTGGCATAATGTAAATGTGGCCCAGTGTTTCCGCGAACCGGCTACCTATTACCTGCAAAGCCACGATCCAAAAGACCTGGCTGCTACTTACAACGATTTTAAACTCATCCGCACCATCTACGGACAGGTACCGGGCGGCATGTTTGGCGCTGATGAAAATGCCCGTAAAGGCTATGACGATCCACGCCAGGCTGTTGAAACCTGCGGTATGGTGGAGCAAATGACATCAGACCAAATGCTGCTGGGCTCAACCGGCGATACTTTTTGGGCCGAGAACTGTGAAGATGTAGCTTTCAATACTTTCTCCGCTGCTTTTATGCCCGACTACCGTTCGCTGCGTTACCTAACCGCTCCCAATATGGTGGTAAGTGACAGTAAAGACCATCACCCTGGTATCTCCAACGAAGGCCCGTTTTTAATGATGAACCCCTTCAGTAGCCGCTGCTGCCAGCATAACCACGCCGCCGGTTGGGTTTACTATGCGGAGAACAGCTGGATGGCTACACCGGATAATGGCCTGGCCGTACAGTTGTACACACAAGGACAGGTAAATGTCAAAGTAGGTACTGGTACACAGGTCAATCTCACAGAGACTACTAAATATCCTTTTGAAGACCATGTAAACTTTACTGTGAATACAGCAAAATCTGTAAACTTTCCACTTTATCTGCGCATTCCCGAATGGTGTAGGGGAGCAACTGTAAAAGTAAATGGTGTCGCTGTACCCGTAAATACCAGTACAGGCGATTATATAAAGCTGGCCAAAACCTGGAAAAATGGTGATAAAATAACCCTGCATTTACCCATGCAATTGAAAGTGCGTCAGTGGGCAGCCAATAAGAATAGTGTGAGCGTAAATTACGGTCCGCTTACTTTTTCGCTAAAAATTGAAGAACAATACACCAAGCAAGACGGTCGTAAATCAACCCAAGGCGATTCGCACTGGCAAGCTACTGCCGATCCGCAGAAATGGCCCTCGTATGAAATTCACCCGGCATCTGCCTGGAACTATGGCTTAGTGATAGACGAGCAGCATCCGGAAAAATCTATCGAGATCATCCACCGCAGCTGGCCAAAGGACGATAACCCTTTTACCAATACCAACACACCAATTGAACTCAAAGCAAAAGGCAAACAAATTCCCGGCTGGACTATCGATCAATATGGCCTTTGTGGTGTATTGCCCCAAAGCCCTGTAAAAACGGATAAGCCGGTGTCGGAGCTTACATTGGTACCCATGGGAGGGGCAAGGTTAAGGATTTCCTCATTCCCGGTTGTGGAGTAATTAATTGAATATAGATTAATGAAATTGAAAGGTTTTATAACATTATTAGCCCTGGTTTTGCTGTCTGTAGCACAACTTAAGGCTCAAAATTCAGTATCTATAACACATCAGCCGCCATCGCCGCTTTATCGTGACCCGATCTATGACGGTGCGGCTGATCCGGTACTGGCTTATAACCATGCCGAAAAAGAATGGACAATGATGTATACTCAGCGCAGGGCCAATGTTCAGTCGCAGGGTGTGGCATATTGTTATGGCTCCGCAATAGGGGTTGCCACTTCTAAAGATCACGGTCATACCTGGGTTTACAAAGGCGCGCTGAAGCTTGAATTTGAACAGGGGCAGAATACCTTTTGGGCACCTGATATTATTTATGAAAAGGGTATTTATCACATGTTTGTGGTTTACATCCGCGGGGTTTACAGTCAATGGGGCGGCGATTCGCACCTGGTACATTATACCAGCAAAAACCTGTGGGACTGGAAATATGTAGGGCCATTAAATCTACCCGATCATAACATCATCGACCCAACACTCATCAAACTGCCCGATGGCAAATGGCACATGTGGTACAAGGATCAGAAACTGGGTAGCATCACCATGACTGCCGAAAGTAACGACCTGATCAACTGGAAAGTTGCTGATAAGCCGGCCATTGATGGTAAGGCGCATGAAGGTCCAAAAATATTCAGGTTCAGAAATTATTACTGGATGATCACTGATGAATGGCACGGTCAGCGGGTTTATCGTTCTAATGACGCCAAAACCTGGGAGCGTCAGGGACTGGTACTGGACACGCCAGGTCATCGCAAGGAGGATACTCCCACAGGAGCCCATGCCGATGTGGTTATATCTAATGATCATGCCTATATTATTTACTTTACTCACCCAGGTCGCAAAACGCATCAGGATGATGGCGGTTTAGATAAGGATGGCGCATATTCCTATTCTACCAAGCGAACTTCTATACATGCCGCCGAGCTGGAATTTAGTAACGGTACACTTGTTTGCGACAGAGATAAACCATTTAACTTTTGGCTTGACGATATTAAATAATGATCATGAAACAAACGTTTACCTGGTTTATTCTTCTGTTTGTACCGTTGATGTCGATGGGGCAGGCAGCCATCGTGTGGGATCAATCATCACTAAAACAGATCGCGCCACTATCCGGAAACAGAGATGCTAACTATGCCCGTATGATGCAGCTACATAATGGCAGTCTGTTATGCGTGTATGAAAGCGGAGGCGGTATCGAGTGTACCCAAAGCCATGATCTGGGCAAAACCTGGCTTAAACCTGTGATTATAGCTTCTGCAGTTGCTGGCATAAATATGGCTGTGCCCGACATCCTGGAGCTGAGGGATCGTTCCCTGCTGGTATCCTATAATCCCCGGCCTCATAAAATAAATAGCAGTTGGGATACCACTAATCATTTTGCCATCAGAACCAAAAAGAGCTATGACCAGGGCAAAACATGGCGCGATGAACGGTTGATATATGAAGCAAGCTATCAGTTTGAAGATGGCTGCTGGGAACCATCACAAATACAGCTACCCAACGGCGAAATACAGTTATACTTCTCTAACGAAGGGGTTTATACCCACTCCAACGAGCAAAATATATCCATTTTTAGATCGTATGATGATGGGTTAACATGGACTACAAAGCCCGAAATAGTTTCTTTTACACCGGGTCATCGCGATGGCATGCCCATACCCATTATCCTAAAAGGAACAAAGGAGATCTTGTTTTCCATTGAAGACAATGCCGGCGGGCAGTTTAAGCCGTCTATCATTCGTAATAGTTTTAGCCAAAACTGGCAAAAAACGGTGGGCGCCAATGATCCTGAACGCACTTATGCACTAACACCTAAACTCCCGGATACTGTTTATGCCGGCGCGCCATACTTACGTCAATTGCCAGGCGGACAAACCATATTATCGTATCAAAGCACCTTTGGCAGGAGCGGCAACTGGGAGTTGGCCTGCATGCAGGTAGCGGTAGGTAATAGTAAGGGCGAGGACTTTGTAAATACGGCCACACCTTTTAATGTTCCGCTAAATAAACACGGCTTGTGGAATTCATTGTGCGTACTTCAAGATGGTACCATCATAGCCCTCAGCTCAACCGATGCTTATAACAGTTATACAGCCATCTGGATGATAAAGGGACATTTAGTCAATAAAAAATAACTTATTAAATAACCATATTACATATGCAAAATAAACTAAAATTACTGGTCATCGCATTCCTCGTCCTGTTTAGTGCGATGGCATCGGCACAACAAAAAGCGCAAGCACCCGTATGGTCGGCGCAAAAGGCAAAAATGTGGTATGCCAAACATCAATGGTTGGTGGGTAGCGATTTTATACCCAGCACGGCTATCAACCAATTAGAGATGTGGCAGGCCGATACCTTCGATCCTAATACGATAGATAAAGAGTTGGGTTATGCGCAGGGTATAGGCATGAATGTAATGCGTGTGTTTTTGCACCACCTGGCCTGGCAGCAGGATCCCGAAGGGTTTAAAAAACGGGTTGATCAATACCTGGCTATATCCAGTAAACACGGCATCCAAACCATGTTTGTGTTTTTTGATGATTGCTGGAACAAGGAACCCAAAACAGGGAAGCAACCCGAGCCCAAACCGGGTATCCATAATTCGGGCTGGATGCAGGATCCTGGTCAGCCGGCTTCTGAAAATGCCGCCAATTTTCCTGAGCTCGAAAAATATGTTAAAGATGTACTGAAGCGCTTTGCCACTGATAAACGCATATTGCTGTGGGATCTGTATAACGAGCCCGGTAACTCGGGTAAAGGCGATAAGTCCTTACCCTTGTTAAAATCAGTTTTTAGATGGGCAAGGGCAGTAAACCCAAGTCAGCCGGTAAGTGCCGGGGTATGGAGTTGGAATTTAGAAACCCTGAACCAGTACCAGATAGCCAATTCAGATGTAATCACTTATCATGATTATTCACCCGAGGGTGATCATTTAAAAACGGTTCAGTTCCTGAAAATGATCGGGCGCCCCTTGATCTGTACCGAATACATGGCACGCCCGCGCAATAGTTTGTTCAGCACGGTATTGCCGATGCTAAAGAAAGAGAACGTAGGCGCTATTAACTGGGGTTTTGTATCGGGTAAAACTAATACCATTTATGCCTGGGACACCCCTGTACCTGATGGCAGCGAACCGAAACTGTGGTTTCATGAT
This sequence comes from Mucilaginibacter sp. BGA-UO-ETr-C110, assembly GCF_059567985.1. Lineage (NCBI taxonomy): Bacteria > Pseudomonadati > Bacteroidota > Sphingobacteriia > Sphingobacteriales > Sphingobacteriaceae > Mucilaginibacter > Mucilaginibacter sp. BGA-UO-ETr-C110. The sequence goes on along the minus strand of NZ_JCAQPB010000002.1, from coordinate 2,376,701 downwards.
ATTTTCCGCAAGGATGGCTCGCCTTACAAAACTGAAGAAACTGAGTTGATCAAAAACTTAACCGGCAGAGGGAGGTAGATAATATGTGTACAAAAGTGGGTTTACACTTTTTTTGAAAAAAAATAAATAATTAATTGATTATCAAATATATAAATCAATGTAAACCATAAAAAGTGTAAACCATGTAAACCCACTTTTTTGTTAATTGAGTCAATCCAACCCAGGACTATACATCAATTCGTAATGGAGTATCCGGATAGATCAAAGAAAAAAGAGGCTGATCATGATTTATGATACAGCCTCTTTTTCTTTCTTGTAGAGACGCATATTTGCGTCTCTCTTATGTGTCTTTAATCCTTAAAAAGTATAAACAATCTTTCCTGATAAGAATCTTCCGTTAAACCCAAATTGCGACACCGCACGGCTATACACAAAGTGACCGTTTGAAGTATTATCGCGGTTGGTGGTGTAGTTGTTAGCTGGGTTGCCGCTCAGGTTATTTACATTGTTGCGTGGATCCATGTAGTTTTTATCCGGGTATACATCGAACAGGTTGCTGGCACTGATGGTAACGCCCAATTGCTTGATCACCTTATAACTTATTGCCAGATCGGTTACCCATTTGCCTGAGTAAGTTTGATCGAGCTCCAGCGGCAGGTTGTTGGCCGGAATAGTAGGATCAACCGGGTTGAGGTAGGTCACCTTGCCAAAATAAACCGACCTTAGCGAAAAGTCGAACTTTTTGATGTTGTACAAGGCGCTCAGATTGATCTTGCTGGCCGGTACTGATGATTCAAAACGTGAACGTTCTGTACGGTCGAACAGTTTGGCTTTTAATGCAGCGCTGCCTTCTATAATGTCGGATCCCTGTATCGAGCGTACCTTAGTCTGGTTAAAATTAGCCGCTGCGGAAAGCGTTAAACTACTTGCAGAATTGATACTGATCCTGTCGGCCAATACAATGTCCAGCCCTTTGGTACGGGTAGAGATGGCATTGGTGAAAAACTGTACGCTGTTGATCTGGCCGTTGGGATCAACCGTATTCAATATGTCGGCCACTGCGGGAATAGCCCGGGTAAACTGGCTCGAAAACACGATACGGTCTTTGATATCTATCTGGTAAGCATCTATGGTAAATGTAAATGAGGATGCAATCTTACCGGCCAGGCCCAAGCTATATGATTTTGATTTCTCCGGCTTTAATGATCCTACACCAAACTTCCTCACAATGGGGTTATCGTTATTAACGGTTAATACCTGGGTAGGGTTGCCGCTTACAAACTGCGTGCTCTCATTGTTAAAATACCGTTGAGCTAATGATGGCGCCCTGAAACCTGTCGCGATCGCCCCGCGGATAGCCAGTTGATCAATCACTTTTACTTTACCCGTAAATTTATAGGAGAAGTTTGACCCAAAATCGCTGAAATGCTCATAACGACCAGCAGCTTCTAACAATACGCGCGGGCCAAATTCAGCCTCGTAATCGGCATATAAACTCTGGTTATTTCTTGATTTATCAATAGCATTGCTGGGTTTAAAACCAGGAAATACCTGCGAGCCTGCCGCGGCAGGTGTGGTGCCTACTACTCTACCAGGGATATTTTGTGAGGGCTGACCATAAGAATAGGAAAGCTCTTCGCCGGGTTTTATTTCGTAGTTATCAATGCGGTATTCAGCACCATACGCCATGTTCAACGAAGTAAGGAAACCCGTAAAATCATACTTGCGCGAAACATCAAGATTAACCGTGTTTTGCTTAAAGATGAGCTCGCCGGCCTTAAAAGAGGTCGGACTTGTACCTATCGGCAACGATGCATTCAGGGTATGATCAATGGTGTAGCTCAGGTTATTTTCGCCAAAGGTATTGCTCAGGTCGTAGGTCCAGTCGCTGATTTTTCCTTTAACACCACCACTTGCGGAGATATCATTGATAGAAGTATTGATAAAAGGTAAGAAACCATCAGGATAAATAGTGGCGTCGATCTGGGTAAACTGGTTAGGCAGCCGAATAAATCCTGCGGCCGAGCCGGTTTTATGTGTATAGCCGGTTGCCAGATAAACGGTAGCCCAATCAGCCACACTGTACTGGGCATTACCAAAACTTCCGAAATTCTTGGAGTGGGAGTTACCAACCATCATATTATCACGCTTGAAACCATCGGCTTTTGCTTTGGCGTCATCTGCGGCTTTGATGCCGGCAAAACGGGTCTCAAAATCGGCTTCTGATTCATTGGCTCCCTTAGTAGGCAATGCCGAATAGATCAGCGGGTGGGTATCCAAACCGCCGCGGTTGGTTGCGCCGCGATCCAAATACTGGGCCGCGATGTTTACAAAGCCTTTTCCGTTCAGGTCCCAGCCCTTGCTGCCGTCTATCTGGTAGGTTTTACCATCGGTATAAGTATTTCCGTTTGTTGATGTGGCAGATTGCCCGTAACTGTTAGATATGACCAACGGGGTAACTTTCTTCAATACAATATTGATCACCCCGGCAATGGCGTCTGAACCGTATTGGGCTGCCGCACCATCGCGTAACACCTCGATATGGTCAATAGCGGCGAGTGGTATAGAGTTCATATCCGTACCAACCGTACCACGACCAAAGGTGCCATTAATATTAACCAAAGCCGTGGTATGGCGTCGTTTGCCATTTACCAGTACTAATACCTGGTCGGGTCCAAGGCCTCTTAATGATGCCGGGTCGATGTGGTCGGTACCATCGGCTACCGTTTGCCGGTTGGAACTGAAGGAGGGGGCTATATAATTTAATACCTGTGTAATGTCCGTTTGCGGAAAACTGCGCATCTCTTTAGCCGAGATCACATCAACCGGTACCGGCGATTCGATATTGGTGCGTGGTTTGGAACGGGAACCGATCACCGCCACCTCATTAAGCGCGTTGCTCAAAGGTTTTAAGCTAAAATCAAGTGTTTGGGTGCCGCTGGTTACGGTTACACTGGTGGTTTGGGTCTCGTAGCCAATGAAGGAAACTTTAAGCTGATAACTGCCCTGCGATAGTTTTAACGAATACTCGCCTTTTTCGTTTGATGAGGCCCCTTGCGAAGTGCCCACAACCGAAACACTTACACCAGGCATGGTTGAGCCGTTTGCGGCATCCGTTATTTTGCCTTTTATTCCCTGCCCAAATAATATATTAGCGCTGGCCATAAACACTAATAATAACGAAGTTTTAATGTACAGAATTTTCATAGTTAATAAGATTTGGGTTTAATATAGTGATTTGTATCAAAAAAAATACATTTACATTGCGCTTAATTCATTATAAATCAAATTTATTGGTAGTATTTGTAATAATTATTACTAAGTAGTATGGATATGGAAGATAAAATAAGGTGTATTTGAATTTTGCTTCATCTCTTGATTGTTATGAATGTTTTATCGCCGTTTATCCCCGAAATACCCCGTTCCTGTACTTTATTTTTTTGTTGCGGATAGATTTTGTTGCTTTGGGTAATAAATAAGAAGCCAAATTGAAAAAGAAGCTATCTCTCTCTCTTTACTGGAAATGTCAACTCATCGGCTGGTCGGTGGCCGCGCTGTATTGGGGGTACACGGGCATTACGGGAGATGGTTTTGATCCATTACTGGGTTTGGCGCAGTTTATAACCGATGTTGGTTTTTATATCCTCATTACGCATTTATACCGCAATTTTGCACTGCGCCACCAATGGCAATTGCTTGGGCTTGACCAATTGCTTCAAAGAATTATACCTGCGGCTTTCATATTAGGTTTAATTTATACCGCTGTTACCCTGTTTAAGATATACCTTTTAAAATATGGGTTTATCCCATCGTTTCATCAGCCTCTTCAGGAATTTACGCATCTGAATATGCAGGGGATCTTTGTAGCAGGGGTGCGGCTCATGTCCATCTGGTTATTAGCTTATCATTTATATCAATATGAGCAGCGGGAGATCCGTGTCACTAAAGAGAACGCCCGGTTAGCCATCATTACCCGTGAGGCGCAGCTGAATAACCTGTCGGCTCAGCTGAACCCGCATTTTTTGTTCAATTCGCTCAATAATATTAAAGCCCTGGTGATCGAAAACCCCGAATCGGCACGCCGGGGTATAGATCTGTTGTCGGATATTCTGCGTACCAGCCTGTACAGTGGCGATATGATGCTGACATCCATAAACAATGAAATTGAACTGGTTAAAGATTACCTCGAACTGGAAAAACTGCGCTTTGAGGAGCGATTGCAGTTTGCTATTAAGGTTGATGACGAACTTCTGAAAATAGCTATCCTGCGACTAAGCGTGCAAACCCTCGTTGAAAATGCCATTAAACATGGCATCTCGAAGCAAAAAGATGGAGGGCTTGTCAGCATCCGGGTCGAAAAATTTCCGGAACATATTCATATCAGCGTCCAGAACCCGGGACATCTGGATATGGAGGAGTCTGCCAATGGTGTTGGTCTCAAAAATTTACAGGAACGCCTGGAGTTACAGTATAAAGGTAAAGCCACTTTTACCATCACCGGACGAATGCCGGGCATTGTTTTAGCCACTATAATGATCCCTAACTCATGAAAAAACTGCGTGTACTGATAGTTGACGATGAACGTATGGCCCGGCAGGAGGTGAAACGCCTGTTGGTACTCTATCCCGATATGGAGATTGTAGGAGAGGCCAGAAATGCTGATGAGGCTGTGATACAGATAACAGAAAAACATCCCGACCTGCTTTTTCTGGATGTGCAAATGCCCGAACGTTCGGGGTTTGATCTGCTGGAATCATTGAACGACGTACCGGAAGTGATATTTACCACGGCTTTTGATGAGTACGCTGTGAAAGCCTTTGAGGTAAACGCGCTGGATTACTTAACAAAACCCATCCGTGAAGAACGCTTTGCCCGGGCTATGGAAAAAGTGAGACAAAAACTGGCATTGCAAACCATCGAGCCACAAATATTTGTGAAGGACAGGCAGCAGTATCATTTTATCAAATGGAGCAAGGTGCATTTGATAGAATCCATGGATAATTACGCCCGGCTGTATTTTGAGGAAAAAAATGTATTCCTGAAAAGCTCCCTCAATCAGTTAGAGGAGAAATTGGACGCAGGAACTTTTTTCAGGATCAACCGCTCGCAGATCATTAACCTGCAATTTATTCAAAGCATTCAAATCGTTCCGAATGGCCGCCTGCAGATCAGTCTGAAAACAGGAGAGGTGCTCGAAGCCTCCGACCGGCAGTCTGTAAAGTTGAAAAGCATGGGCCGTATATAAACCTCATCCCAAACTTCTCCAAAGGAGAAGGGGTAAAAAAACAATAAACATTAAAATCATGAACAGAAAACACTGTATGGCATTGCTATGCCTTTTAATAAGCTTTTGTTGCCACGCGCAACGTATTCATTTTCAAAAACTAAATGAAACAGATAGTGCAGCAATCACCCGGCAAATACCCGTGCTGGCTAATGAAGTGCTGGCAAAATATCAGGATACCGGCAATCAGAAAAACTATCTTGATGATGTATTCAGGCTGCAGATATTAGCCGGCAGGAACGCGGATGCTTTGAAAAGTATTGCCGCCTTGCGTGGGATGGCAAAAAACGCCGATCAGCTATTATATAAACAACACGAACTATTTGCGCGGACAAAGCTCAAACAAGAATCGGCTGGTCTTTCGTTTAGCGAAGTATATAAACCACTGTTCCGTGATATGTTTTCAGGCTTGAATAATAAGGATGCTGTGCATTTTTCGCTCGCATTCATTACCCGCAGTGGGATAAGTGAAGTGAAAAAGGATTTTGTGGAGGAACTTACCAATGCTGGTAAAAACGATAGCATGGATATAAAAGATGCAGTAGCGCTTTGCAAAAATTACTACTTGCTTAGTTTTTATCAACAGGTTGAGGCTATATCCAAAAAGTTATTAAATGAGGAATTTAACAAGCGATATATCATCCGTAATGAACTCATTAAAACAAAGGATGGCGCATCCATTGCGGCTGTTGTTGTTCGCTTAAAAGGTGTTACAGATCCGCAGCCGGTGGTTTTGCAGTATACTATTTATGCTGATAGTACGGCATGGTCAGCTATATTGGAGCCTGCTCTTCATGGCTATACCGGTGTGATGGCCTATACCCGTGGTAAAGGTTTCAGTCCGGATCAGATTATTCCTTATGAGTATGATGGTAAAGATGCCAATGAGGTAATCGACTGGATCAGCAAACAAAGCTGGTGCAATGGCAAAATAGGTATGTACGGCGGCAGCTATAATGGTTTTACCCAATGGGCTGCAGCCAAATACCATCACCCGGCGCTCAAAACCATCGTGCCTTATGTGGCGGCTATGTCGGGTTTAGGCCTGCCGATGGAAAACAATGTGTTTATCAATGCTAATTATGGCTGGTTCCTGTATGTCACCAGTAATAAATACCTGGATAATGAGGTTTACTACAACCCGCAACGCTGGCGATCGATGAATGATAGGTGGTATAACAGTGGCTTGGCTTATAACAAACTCGACAGCGTCGACGGAACGACAAATCCTTTATTGCAGCGCTGGCTCAAACATCCCGGCTTTGACTGGTATTGGCAGGAGCAGATACCTTATCAAAAAGATTTTGCTAATATCAACATCCCCATACTTACCGTTACCGGTTATTATGACGATGGACAGATATCGGCTATACATTACTTGCAAGAGCATTTAAAATATAATCCCAGGGCCGAGCATTACCTGATCATTGGCCCTTATGACCATTTTGGGGCACAGCGGGGCGGGTATCCCATATTGCGCGATTACGCTGTTGATTCTGTAGCCTTGATCAACACCCGGGATATCACTTTTCAATGGCTTGATCATATATTAAAAGGTGACAAAAAGCCGGCTATATTACAGGATAAGGTGAATTTTGAGGTAATGGGTGCCAACAAATGGGAGCATGCGGCCTCCATCTCCAAAATGGCCAATACAACACTTAACTTATACCTCACTGATAAAAAGGAGGGCGATCACTACCTTCTTTCTGATAAAAAGCCCGGCACACTGGCTGCGCTTAACCAGGAAGTAAACCTGGCTGATCATCAAACTTCAAACAATAATAATTACTATCCTTATCCTATCATCAAAAAAGAGCTCGACCATAGTACCGGTTTGTTTTTTATGAGCCAGCCTTTTGATAAACCTGTTGAGGTAAACGGGATGTTTGGAGGCAATTTGAAGGCTATGATCAATAAAAAGGATATGGACATCGGGGTTGCTTTGTATGAGGTGATGCCCAATGGCGATCTTTTTGATCTGTCGTACTTTTTGGGGCGTGTCAGTTATGCGGGGGATATGAGTGTCCGGCATTTATTGCAGCCGGGTAAAATAGAAACCATCCCGTTTTATCGTAGTCGCATGGTCAGCCGTCAATTGAGCAAAGGCAGCCGTTTGCTGGTAATATTGGATATTAATAAAAACTCATTCGCCCAGGTTAACTACGGAACGGGTAAGGATGTTAGCACCGAAAATATAAGCGACGGGAAAATTCCGCTGCGTATTAAATGGTATAATGATAGTTTTATCAGTGTACCCATCAAGCAATAAACGGAGCTTTCAGAAATGTCATCTCGAACGAGGTACGAGGAGAGATCTTTTGCGCTGGACTTATCTCACGCAAAAGATCTCTCACTATCATTCGAGATGACAATAGGAGGGTATTCAATTATGAAAAATACATGAAAATACCCCAAAATGGCCGTTTTTAGCTTATTTCCGTCAATATTACAGCTATAAATATTTCAAAAACAATTCCATGCTAAATTCGATCATAACCCCCTGATTAGTAGGATTAACTGACTTAGTGTATCGAATACAAGTTGTTGATTATCAGATGATATATATTTTGAATTGCGTTTTTGTAGTCTTAGTTTTGCCCCAAACCAATAACAAAACTAATGTGATATGGGACAAGTCACTAATAAAAAAACAAGCTTACAAACGGAGTTTCCTGAACTCAATAAAGCCCAGGAAATTCACTATCAATTAACACCGGAGGAGCTGATAAAAGCCGCTCTGGAGCTTAAAGAAGGCTATTTAACAGATCATGATGTATTAACTATCGACACCGGCGAGTTTACCGGCCGCTCACCAAAAGATCGCTTTATTGTGTTAGATAGTGTGACAAAAGATACTGTTTGGTGGAGTGATATTAATATTCCTGTGGATGCGGAAGTGTTTGATAGTCTGTACACTAAGGTGATGGCTTACCTGTACGGTAAGTCTATTTTTATACGTGATGCCATGGTATGCGCCGACAAAAGCAGTCGTCTCACGCTGCGTGTGATCACCGAAACCGCCAGCCAGAATCTGTTTGCCTATAACCTGTTCCTGCGTCCCGATGGGATTATCGATCCGGAATGGACGATTATATCCGCACCCGGCTTTAAAGCCGATCCCACAGTTGATGGTACTCGTCAGCATAATTTTTCGATCATTAACTTTACCCGTAAGGTGATTTTGATAGGAGGGACAGGCTATACCGGCGAGATCAAAAAAGCGGTATTTACCGTATTGAATTTTCTTTTGCCACGCCAGGATATCCTGCCCATGCACTGTGCTGCCAATAAAGGCGTTGACGGAGATACGGCCATCTTTTTTGGCTTATCAGGCACTGGTAAAACCACGCTCTCTGCCGATCCGGACCGACAACTGATTGGAGATGACGAGCATGGCTGGGGCGAAAATTCAGTGTTTAACTTTGAAGGTGGATGTTATGCTAAAATAGCCGGACTCACAGCCGAAAAAGAACCGCAGATATACCATGCCATGCAGCCGGGAGCTCTTCTGGAAAATATTTGTTTTAAGCCCTGGTCAAAAACGGTCGATTTTGATAACTTGTCTAAAACCGAAAATATCCGCTTATCGTACCCAATGCATTTTATCAGCAATGCGATAGAGCCAGCAATTGGCGATGTTCCGAAGAATATATTTTTTCTTACAGCTGATGCCTTTGGTGTGCTGCCGCCTATTTCTAAGCTGAATAAGTCGCAGGCTATGTACTATTTTCTTTCGGGGTATACGGCAAAAATAGCCGGAACGGAATATGGTATTAACGAGCCCGAAGCTACTTTCTCGGCTTGCTTCGGTAGGGCGTTTTTACCCCTGCATCCGACCAAATATGCCGAAATGCTGGGCGAAAAACTGGATAAGTACCCACTTAATGTATGGCTGGTGAATACCGGCTGGACAGGAGGATCATATGGAACGGGCGAACGTATCAAGTTGAGTTATACCCGCGCCATGATCAAGGCTGCACTAAAAGGGCAGCTGAATGATGTGCCTTACCAAAAGCTACCTATTTTTGATCTGATGATACCGGAAAGCTGCCCTGGGGTGCCATCAGAATTGCTGAACCCGGCCAATACCTGGACCAATTCCTACAATTACGAAGAAACGGCCAATCACCTGGCGAGTCTTTTTCGCAAGAACTGCAGCCAATACAAAGGTTTTTCTGACGGAATGTTATGTTCTGTTGGTCCAACTGTTGTAACGGCGGGATATTAGATAATAATTGTGTTCGTTTTTCAAATAAGAAAGCCCCGGGCAATTTGCCGGGGCTTTCTTATTTTTATAGAAAAATAAAAAATATGTCATTGCGAGGAGGAACGACGAAGCAATCTCCTCGCGTACATAAACGCGAAGAGATTGCCACGCTATCGCTCGCAATGACATAATCTGTTTACTGTTTTTTACCCCGCCAAACCCATGCTCATTTCCTCTTCCACAGCTTCGGCCATAAACTCTTCGGCTTTAAGCACCATTTGTTCGGAGCCAATAAAAATAGGGGTACGTTGATGCAGGGAATTAACATCCAGTTCCATAATGCGGTTTTTACCGTCTGTGGCACGACCGCCAGCCTGTTCAATAACAAAGGACATGGGGTTGCATTCATAAACCAGTCGTAATTTACCACCAGGGGTGGCCGCGGTAACCGGGTAAATGAATATACCACCCTTGATCATGCTGCGGTGCAGGTCGGCTATCATAGATCCTACGTAACGCGAGCTGTAAGGGCGATGAGTAGCCTCATCCTCCACCTGGCAATATTTGATATATGATTTTACCCCTTGCGGGAAATGTACATAGTAACCTTCGTTGATAGAATAGATAATCCCTGTTTTAGGTATTTTCATATCCGGGTGCGACAGGCAGAACTCACCTATAGACGGATCCAGCGTAAAGCCGTTAACTCCCTTGCCGGTAGTATAAACCAGCATGGTTGATGTTCCGTAGATCACGTAACCGGCGGCAACCTGGTTCACGCCTTTTTGTAAAACATCGGTTAGGGTTGCGCGGCCCGAAGTGCTTTGCCTGCGGTATATAGAAAATATAGTACCTACCGATACATTCACATCAATATTGGATGATCCATCCAGCGGGTCAATAGCTACAATATATTTAGCATCCAGGGACACATCGGTATCCAGCATCACGATCTCTTCATTCTCTTCGGATGCAACGATACAGCATTCCCCGCCGCTTTTAAGGGCTGTTATAAACTGCTCATTGGCATAAATATCCAGTTTTTGCTGGCTTTCACCCTGAATATTGGTGCTGCCGGCTTCTCCCTGCATATCCATCAAGCCTGCTTTGTTCACCTCGCGGTTAACAATTTTGGCAGCTATGCCTATATCACGCAGCAGGCGCGAAAGCTCACCTTTGGCGTAAGGAAAATCGGCTTGTTTTTCAATGATAAATTGTCCTAATGTTTTTGCTTGTGCCATAGGCTTAGTGTGTTTTTTACGTATTAATTTGTCCTTGGTTTGCTGACAAGATAATTATAAAAAAGCCTAAAATGAAACAATTTGGCAATATTTATCGTCGATAACGATTGCGTAACCCGATTTGATAGTGTAAAAATGGCTACTAAAAGGTGTTAGCATGGTGTGTTACTCACCAGCATATGTCCAGGCACTTTCGTAGGCATTCAGGCGTTCGGTGTAGTCAATCAGGTCGGCATAAAAAGGCAGTCGGGTGAGGGTGGAGCTGTCGCCGATAACCACCAGTTTCTTCCGGGCACGGGTCAGGGCTACGTTCATCCGGCGAATGTCTGAAAGGAAACCGATCTCACCCTCCGGATTGCTGCGCGTCATGCTGATATAAACTACGTCGCGTTCCTGCCCCTGGAAACTATCAACCGTGTTTACCGAAATATGATTGCTGTGTGGAAGCAATTCGGGGTGGGCGGCCAGTAATTCATTCAACGTCCTGATCTGTTCTTTATAAGGCGCGATAATAGCAATGGAAGGGAAATTAGTGGTATCAGTTAAATTGCTGACTAACTTATTCAGGTGCTTTAATAAAAACGCGGCCTCTTCTGGATTGGCTACGCTGGTGCCTTGTTGTTGTTCGTCGAAGCCACAACCTGCGGTATCTACAAAAGAAACAGGCATATCGCCGGGAAATAATAAACGCTGCGCTACAGAGGCATGCGCTTTCAGTTTACCCCCGTAAAACTCCGCCGACGAAAAGCCCATGATGGCTTCGTGCATACGGTATTGTTCTTCCAGCAGTACAACGGCTTCTGGATGCAGGGCCGCGCATTTTTCGAGTAGGGTAGTGTTCAAACCGTTCCTTGCCGCCTCTGCCGATTTAATGGTAGGAGGAAGCTGACAATGATCACCTGCCAGTATTACTTTTTGTGCTTTTAGTATAGGGATCCAGCAGGCGGGCTCCAGCGCCTGGCCGGCTTCATCAATAACTACGGTATCAAATTTCACATCGCGTATGGTGTAATGATTGGCGCCAACCAGTGTAGCCGTGATCACCTGGGCTTTGCCGACGAGGTCATCAACTATGTGCTGCTCGGTGGCGGCCACATCTTTCATGATCTTATGTGCTTCGTTAAACAGGGCTTTGCGTTGGTCGCGCTCCGCTTTACCAAAGCTGCGTTTGTATTTATGGGCCATGTCTTTATAAGCACTGGCCTGTTTTTTGAGTTTTTTGATCTCTTTGTTATCGCTATGTTCGGCAATTTTACTGTCGAGCGTTAAGGAGAATAGTTTTTCAGATATTCGGGCCGGGTTGCCAATACGCAATACATTGAGACCTTCGTCGGTCAGTTTTTCGCTGAGCAGATCCACCGCTGTATTACTGGGGGCAACCACCAGTATTTGTTTCCTGTTTTGCTGGATGAGCGCCTTAATAGCTTGTATCAACGTAGTGGTTTTACCCGTACCCGGAGGCCCGTGAACAATAGCCAGATCCTGCGCCGAAACTATTTTTTGAACCGCCTCTGTCTGTGAAACATTTAAGCGTGGAACGGAAACAGGCGCAATAGTATTAAACGCTGGCACTTTATCCCCCGTAAGGATATGGATCAATCGCCCTTCCTGCGGTTTTGCTGCCAATGCCGAAGCCTGTTTAATGGCGTTTTGCATCTCGTCATAGCTGTTGTTATCAAAAAGCAGGTCGATGCCGAGTTTACCATCGCGGCTCCAATCGGGTAGTTCATCGGTGTATAGCGTGATCTTTAGGCGGTCGCCGCCCTGGTAGGTGATGGTGCCTTCCACGCGGTCGGTCTTTGGATCATGATTGGAGAACAGGGCAGCAGGTACGCCAAAACGCAACTGGTGCGATAGGTCTTTATGCGTGGTGCGTTCAACTTCCACGCTGATATAATCGCCCCGGCCAGGCTCGGTACCTCTTATAGCGATAGGGTACCAGCTAAGACCTTGCGCCCTGCGGTCAGCAGCTGATGTATTTTCCGTTAGTTTAAGATAAGCGTTACGATCCTCCTCTTTTTCTTTATTCAGCAGGTCGAGGAGTTTTTTGAAATAATCCATTGCCTGCAAAGGTAGGTATTTGGAGGATTTGTAAGGAGTAAGGATAGAAGGAGCAAGGAACAAAGATTTTCGATCTTGCGCTTCTTGTTCTTAAATCTTTACTCCAGGAGTCCTTGCTCCAAAAGTTCCAAACATCTTTGCTCCAAAAAAACTGTAAGGGAGTGCCATTTCGCACGACTAACTCTTTAAAAGAGGAGGAATATGGATGAATTAACAAAAATAGCCTACAACTGTCGCAAAGCCACTCATTTAATTGAGAAGAAGCTGATTGACCATTTAACGCTCCGTGAAAAACTGGAACTGAAGATCCATCTGGCCGGCTGCTCGGTTTGCCGGGTGTTTGAACAGCAAAGCGCGCTGATTAACCGGATGGTGCGAGAGCTTTTTCATCCGCCAAAGATTACCGAACTGAAGCTGGATGAAAAGTATAAAAAAACAGATGCAGGAACGTATTGAAAAAAAACTGAATAAGCATTGAGATAAAAATTTACTAAACCGATATAGCCTGTAACAGGGTGGGTAAATGCGTTGATAAGAATTACGTTGGGTAACAATTTACTTACAATATTTAATGAATAAAATATAAGTGTAGTAAATACACAATAAATGTTAATATTGTAATAACCAATTACTTAACCGGTAGTATTTTATCATTACATAGTACTAATTTATCATTGTACGCTCAGTGCAAGATAATTATGCTTCATGACGATGGATTTTGCCGGTTGATGGAATAAAAAATATCAACTAAATCTCACATCATGTCTCTGAAATTCAAACTCATCTGCATTTTATGGCTTGGGCTTAGCTTTTTGCTGTATTCGTTTAAAAAGCCGGCCCCCGGACCGCGTGTCCTGGTTTTTTCAAAAACATTGGGCTGGCACCATTCCTGTATCCCTTTTGGTATAGCTGCTATTCAGAAGCTGGGTAAGGAAAACGGTTTTGAGGTGGACACCACCACCAATGCCGATGAGTTTACCGACAGCAACCTGAAGAAATACCAGGCCGTCATATTTAACTGTACCACCGGTAATGTGCTTAACGCCGAGCAACAGGCAGCTTTTGAGCGTTATATACAGGCCGGTGGTGGTTTTGCGGGTGTACATTCCGCTGCGGACACCGAGTACGACTGGCCCTGGTATGGTAAGTTGGTAGGGGCATATTTTTCCAGTCACCCGAATAACTCCAATATCCGCAAGGCTACTATCGATGTTACCGACAGAACCAATCCCATCACGGCTAATTTGCCCGCCCGCTGGGAACGTACCGACGAATGGTATAACTACAAATCCATCTTCAGCGGCATTCATGTATTGGCTAGCCTGGACGAAAATACTTACGATGGCGGTACCAACGGCGCCGATCACCCCATTACCTGGTACCATGAGTTTGATGGTGGCCGTTCTTTTTATACCGGCTGCGGCCATACCGACGAAAGCTACAGCGATCCTTTATTCTTAGGTCAGTTATTAGGCGGTATCAAATATGCTATGGGCAATGGTAAAGCCCTGGATTATAGTAAAGCCTACTCCAAAGTAGCGCCCGATCAGGGCAGATTTGTAAAAACGGTACTGGTGAACAATATCGCCTCGCCCATGGAGCTGGCTGTTGCCAAGGATGGCCGGGTGTTTTTTACGCAGTTGTACGGGAATTTTTCGGTGTATAATACCCATACCAGGCAGTATAAGGTGATCCATAAATTCCCGATTACTGATGATGGCGGCACGGGTGTTATCGGCCTCACTATCGACCCTAAGTTTGAAAGCAACGGCTATGTTTACATCTATTACATGCCTGCCGGGCAAACTATAGAACCATTGAATTTTCAGCTGTCGAGGTTCACTATAAGTCAGCAGAACGTGCTCGACCTCAAATCAGAAAAGATCTTATTTAAAGTTCCTGTTCAAAAGGTGAGCGGCGCGCATCACGGTGGTTCTCTGGCCTGGGACAAGAACGGCAATCTATATCTTTCTGTCGGCGATAGCTCCAGTCCTTTTCCATCAGATGGTTATGCTCCGCTGGATGAACGCCCCGGTCAGGAACATTATAGTCTGGATGCGCAGCGCAGCGCCGGCAATACCAATGATCTGAAAGGAAAGATCCTAAGGATCCACCCTGAGCCCGATGGTACCTATACTATTCCCGAGGGTAACCTGTTCCCGAAAGGCACGGCCAAAACCCGCCCCGAAATTTATGTGATGGGTTGCCGTAACCCTTACCGTATAGCAGTTAATCCTAAAACCTCCGTACTGTACTGGGGTGAGATAGGGCCTGATGCGGGGCATGATTCACCGCGCGGACCACGAGGTTATGATGAGTTTAACCAGGCCAAAAAAGCGGGTAACTTTGGCTGGCCTTATTTTGTGGGTAATAACTTTGCGTACTCGCACTGGGATTTTGTGACCGGCAAGCCCGGCCCTTTATTTGATCCTAAAGCGCCGGTAAACAATTCGCCCAATAATACAGGTTTAAAGGTATTGCCCCCGGCCACGCCCGCTATGATTTGGTATCCTTATGCTGCTTCGGACGAGTTTCCGGAGCTGGGTTTGGGCGGCAGGTGTGCTATCGGTGGTGATTTTTACGAGTATAATGCCAATAATCCTAATCCAAGCAAATTCCCTGCGTATTATGACGGTGCCTTGTTTGTGGCCGACTGGATGCGCAACTGGGTTATCGACCTGAGGTTTGATCAGAACGAAAATTATGTACGCAATGAAGCGTTTATGCCCTCAACCGGTGATTTCAGGCGACCTATTGATATGCAATTTGGGCCCGATGGTGTATTTTATATGCTGGAGTACGGTTCGGTTTATGGCGCGCAAAATGAGGATGCCCGCCTGGTGAAAATTGAATACAATACCGGTAACCGTGCGCCGATAGCCAAAGCAGGCATTACTGATACTGCGATGATCAACTTGTATCAGCATACCAAATATCTCACCGCTGAGTTAAAAACCATCCCGGTTAAAAAAGAAATAGCCGGACAAGCGCCACTTACCCTAACCGTTAACGGACAGGGTAGTCGTGATCTGGACGATGACGATAAGATCAGTTATCAATGGCTTTTCGATGGTAAAACAGTTGGCGCTACCACCATTTCGGCAACGCATACCTACACCAAACCAGGTGTTTATAAAGCCATACTTAAAGTAACGGATAAGGCTGGCGCGGTAGGCCGCGATACCATAGTAGTGAAAGTGGGTAATACTGCACCGTCGGTAAGCATTGCTAGTGCCGATAACAAATCCTTCATCTGGAAGGGCATGCCCTTTAAGTACAATGTAGTGGTGAAGGATAAGGAAGATAAAGTGATCGATCCAAAACGGGTAAAGCTGTTTTACGTTTATAACCCGCAACCATCTACAGATGGTAAAACAGTTAAAAGCCTGGCGGCCTTATCGGCTGCCGAAGTCAGTTACCCTGGTAAAGCACTGATGGCCGCCAGCGACTGTAAATCGTGCCATACTGTTAATAAAACCGCCGTAGGGCCAAGTTTTACAGCCATCGCCAACCGTTATAAAACACAAAAGGGCGCGACTGATAAATTGGCCAAAAAGATCATCAACGGCGGCGCGGGCAGCTGGGGAACGGAGCATCTGATGAGCGCGCACCCACAATTATCAACCCCGGATACCAAAGAGATCGTACGTTATATTTTTTCGCTCACAGATAAAAAGAACAAGGTTTTGCCACTGCCATTGCATGGTAGCCTGAATTTGAAATTCAATGATGCCGAACCGCGTGGCCAGTACACCCTACTGGCGTCTTACACCGATAAAGGAGGTAAAGTAGTTGGCCCGTTGACCGGTACTGATGTGGTTACGCTGCGCAATGCGGATGTAAAGGCGGTGTATGCTGATGAATTGAAAGGTTTTAATCGCTTTAAGAACGATCTGTCGGCCGGGAACCATAAATCTTATGTGATGTTCAGGAATGTCGACCTGTCGAATATTAAAAAGTTCGTTTACCAGTACGCCTCCAAAGAAACGGCAGGCGAGATAGAAGTACGTATTGATTCACAGGCCGGTCCGGTGATCAGTTCCACAGCCTACACCCAAACCGGCGACTGGAAGAAACAAGCCTCCGTAACCGGCGATATACAGAAACCGGTAAGCGGCAAACATGATATTTACTTTTTTGCCATTAAACGAACCAAACCAAGCGAGAGTATTTTGAGTATTAAGGATATACAGTTTGAGTAACCTCACCCAACCCTCTCCAAAGGAGAGGGCTAAGGAGTAATAACAAATAAAAAACATGTCATTGCGAGCGCAGCGCGGCAATCTCCTCGCGTTCTCATGAATATGAATAGCTACGAGATTGCTTCGTCGTACCTCCTCGCAATGACATAGGGAAAACTATAACAGCAATAGAATTATGAAAAAATATACCATCATTTTAACCGCCTGCCTGGCACTCACATCTTCGGCTTTTGCCCAAAGTGGTAAGCCACTTTTTACCAATGCGATAGGCGTGCAGGCCTATACCTTTCGCAGCAGTATGCCCAAAACTACCGTTGCGGTGTTGGACACCATTAAAGCCCTGGGTATAACCGAGCTGGAAGGTGAGGGGCCAAAAGATATGCCCAAGGAAGAATTTAAAAAGCTTTGTGACGAGCGCGGCATCAAGATCCCATCCGTTGGGGCAGGTTATGACGATATTGTTAAAGATCCGCTGGCTGTAGTTAAACTGGCTAAAACCCTGGGTGCAAGCTATGTAATGGTAGCCTGGATACCGCATAAAAAAGAGTTTACGCTGGAAGATGCCAAAAAAGCTGCTGCCGATTTTAACCGGGTAGGCAAAATCCTCAAGAATAACGGACTGACCTTTTGTTACCATAACCATGGCTATGAGTTTGGTAAATACGGGGATGGGACGCTGTTTGATTATATCGCCAAAAATACCGACCCACGATATGTATCGTTTGAGATCGATATCCTGTGGTCGTTTCATGGCGGGCAGGATCCGGCGCAACTCATCAACAAATACCCCTCGCGTATGAAACTGATGCACCTGAAAGATATCCGCAAAGGAGTGGCCAACGACCTCACCGGTGGTACCGATACCCGGAACGATGTAGCCCTGGGAACCGGGCAAATCAATATCCCCGAAGTGCTGAAGGCGGCGAAAAAGGCAGGCATCAAACATTATTTTATCGAAGATGAAAGTCCGTCATATAGCAAGCAATTGCCGGTTACCATAGCTTATATCAAAAGTTTAAAAAATTAAAATAAGTAAATGAATTTCAAATATTTAACCAGGAGAACCGCATTGAAAACTTTAAGTATAGCAGCAGGGGCTGCGGTTGTCGGGAACAGTGCGGAGGCAGCTATTAAGGTTGATAAAAACGGACGCGGCTTTGAGTACTCTTTAAACATGAGTACCATCCGTGGGCAAAATCTGGGTTTTATAAAAGAGCTGGAAACAGCTGCCAAAGCCGGCTTTACTTCGGTGGAGATCTGGCTGGATACTTTGCAAGCTTATTTGAAAACCGGGGGCTCGGTAACCGAAGCCAAAAAGATTGTCGATGGCCTGGGCATCACCATTCAAAATGCCATTGGCTTTGCCCAATGGATAGTGGATGATGAGGCTATCCGTAAACATGCCTTGACCCAGCTACAGGGTGAAATGGACTTGCTGGCCAAATTAGGTTGCAAGCGTATTGCCGCCCCACCGGCTGGCGCAACTAAAGGTGATATCATCAACCTCGATGTCGTTACAGAACGCTATAACACTATCCTGGCCATGGGCAAGGATATCGGCGTTGTCCCGCAGCTGGAAATGTGGGGTGGATCTGTAAACCTGAAACACATCAGCCAGGTGTTATATGTGGCCCTGCAAAGCGGGCATCCCGATGCCCGGGTATTGCTGGATGTGTTCCATATATACAAAGGGCAATCGGCGGTTGAAAGTCTGCAGTTGGTGGGTAAACCTGCGCTGGAGATATTTCATGTAAATGATTATCCATCAGGAATAAAGCCTGATGTTATATCAGAACCCGACCGCGTATATCCCGGCGATGGCGTAGCGCCGCTAAAACGGATTCTGCAACTGGTAAAACATCCGGAAAAGCCGCTCATCATATCCTGCGAGGTATTCAACAAAAGCTATTATGCGCAGGACGCCCTGCGGGTAGCCCAAACGGCGTTGCGTAAAATGAAAGCGGTTACGGCTGACGTTTAAGCTCTTGCAACGGAAAAACACGGGTGTCACCCTGAGCCCCGTCGAAGGGTCGAGCGCAGAGGCCTACCCACCATGCTTCGACGGTGCTCAGCATGACACCCTTAGACCTCGTGGTCAATCTTTGACAATAGACATCATGATGCCCATTTGCCTTCTGGGTTTCACATAAAGAGCGGTTATTTTATTGTTCTCTCTGAGGAAAGTGATCCGGTCGTCAAAGGTTCCATCCATTTTAAAAGTATCTCGCGTTATCGGAATTAGTGGGGTTATTACCTTATCATCCTGATAAAACAGACTGTCGTTCTTTACAAAAATGCTCCTGATCAGCTTATCTTTTCCTGTAAATTTCCCGGTGAATTCGGCAAGCTCTGCTTTTGACATGGTGATGTATTTATTCTGACTATAGGGTTTACCAATGGCAATGGCTGCTACCTGGGCGCAAGCCACATCGTATTTGTTCTTCCCTTCAAAATTGGTCATGACCAAAACATAAACGTGGGCAGATGCTACCCTGATCCCATAGCATTGAAAGCCGAAGATGCCGCCGCCATGTTCGATAGAGCTGATGCCGTTTACGGCGGCCATCCGGAATCCGAAGCCATAGTCGGTATGATCTCCGTTATGGAGCTGCTGAGGTTCCAGAGCCATTTTTATATACTGAGCATTGACCAAGGAATGGAGGTAAAGCGATTCGTCCCACTTAACCATATCCTCCGGACTGGTGAGCAAAGCACCGGCAGAAAAGATAACCGACATGTCTATATAGGGTGCATTAATAAATCCCTCAGCTCTGCGGTAATACCCCGATGCTCTGTCCGCTATGATCTGCGCAGGGTCTTCGTATGAAGTATGTTGCATTTTCAATGGCTCCAGGATGTTTTTGGTGATAAATTCGGGGTAGGGTATGCCTGTTATTTGTTCTAAGATCCCGCCCAATATAAAATACCCGGAATTACTGTAGGTATAATCGGTTCCGGGCTCAAAATCAAGCGGAGATTGAGCTATAATGGCGATAATGTCCTGCGGCTTTATTTTGCGGGTGGCATAAGCTCTTACCTCGGGAATGGTGATGTAATCTTTGATGCCTGAGGTATGGCCAAGCAAATGCCTGATGGTGATGCCGTGATCGTTTTTAAACTGCTCTGGATAAAATTTACTGAGGCGGTCGTCTAAACTCAATTGCCCTTTTTGTACAAGCATTAAGATCGCGATAGCTGTAAACTGTTTAGTCATTGATCCCATTCTGAAAACACTCGCGGTTGAAATAGGGGTATGTTGTTCGATGTTTGCCATGCCATAACCCTTACTGAACACAATTTTGCCATCTTTTGCCACCACAATGGATGCACCAGGTTCTGCCGGCCTGTAATAAGACTTCATGATGGAATCTATGGCGTTGAATTGGGCCTGAGTGATGTTTTGAGCAAAACCACCGCTACAAACAATAAGGAATAAGAAAAGAGCTTTTAAAAACTTCGGGTGTGGCAGTCGGATCAGCATTTTTAAGTTATTTGTCACCTACGACCACTAAAAAACGATCCAGGTTACATTATGGAAAGAATTATTCGTCTTTTGATCCGCCCTGCTCCAGCGACAGTGGAGTATTGAAAAGACATTATAAATTTAAAAGCTTTGGCCTGGTGCGATTCCCTCCCACGGGAGGGGTTTCTACGAGGGAATTGAAAAATGATAAGGTATATCTGCCCGAATTTTCGTATATTTATATCAACAGCAGCCCGGATGTCTTTTAGCAGACATCCGGGCTGTTTGGTTAAGGATAAAACAAGACCAAAACCAATCGTTTTTTATTTAGTTATTTGATAATCAATAAATTAATACTTTTTAAAGTTTTAAAAACTCATCAAAATCGTGTTAAAATTTGTTAAAAAGTGTTAAAATCGATGTTTTTGAATCAATTTTTAAGCGTTTTTACCCTGCTTTTGATCAGAAAAGTGTTAAAATTTAAGGTTTAAAAAGTTTTTCTGAAATAGATCACCGACTTTTCCATCACCTCCCGGAGGGATACTAAAATAAAATTCCTTGCATTTTTTATTTCTATATTTGCGTCGCTTTTGGTTCCCGAAGCCTTTAAGGTTTCCGGATTAAAAGGGAATCCGGTGTAATTCCGGAACTGTCCCGCAGCTGTAAGCTCTGTTAACCGCTATCCATTCTTTAGCCACTGTTTCGATATGATCGCGACGGGAAGGCCGGGTAGACGGGGAGTAAGTCAGAAGACCTGCCATTGCATTATATGTATTCATAGCTTTCGGGGATTGAAGCTGGAATGAAGATACCTCACGTAGTGTGTATTTCCATTTATTGTACCCTGTTTGCTGTTTGTTTAATTTTTTTACGAACAGAACGTATTGCAACACCTGTACAAGTATTTGTGCTTCCTGACGCTTTTTATTTGCCTTACGGCGATACAGGGCCTATTTTGTGGTAACGCCCGGGCGCAGGTAGCAGATACCAGTCGCCAGAAATTGACTGCGGATACCGTCAAAAGCCACCATCTGAAAGAAGTTTCCGTTCGGGCAGGCAGGATCTCATCGCGAAATACCTCGGCCACACCACTGCAAATACTAAAAGGAGCAGAGCTTGAAAAGCTGAATAGCTTTTCGGTAGCCGACGCCATTCGCTATTTTTCGGGCGTGCAACTCAAGGATTATGGCGGAGTAGGCGGTCTGAAAACCATTAATGTACGCAGCCTGGGAAGTAACCACGTAGGTGTTTTTTATGATGGAGTGGAGTTTGGCAATTCGCAAAATGGCCAGGTTGATCTGGGTAAATTCTCCCTGGACAATATTCAGGAAATAGCTCTGTACAACGCCCAGAAAGGTACCATATTTCAGCCTGCCAAGGGTTTTGCTTCGGGGAGCGCTATTTACCTTGCTTCGCGCCAGCCACATTTTGAGGATAGCAGCCGCTCAACCGGTAAGGTGAGTTTTAAAACCGGGTCGTCGGGTTTAGTTGATCCATCGTTCTTTTGGCAATACAAGCTGAGTAACAATACCTATAGTACCATCAGTACTGAGTTTGTGCATGCCAATGGGCGCTATAAATTCCGGTATACCAATGGGGTTTATGATACTACTGCGGTACGGCAAAATAGCGATATCGCCTCGGAGCGCGTGGAGCTGGGCTTAAACGGTAAACTCCAGGATAGCAGTAAATGGGCGGTAAAAGGATATCTGTACAACTCCGCAAGGGGTTTACCAGCCGCTATCGTATCCAACAAGTTTGATTCGCATGAACGTCTGTGGGACAGGGATATTTTCGTCCAATCTACCTATAACAAAAACTTTGGCAACCGGTACAGTCTGATGCTTATCGCCAAATATGCCAATACCTACAGTCATTATACTAATCCAGATATCACAACAACTACAGGGTTGCTGAACGACCGCTATTATGAAAATGAGCTTTACTTTTCGGTAGCTAATAAATACAAAGTCAGTAAGTTCTGGGATGTAGCCCTCTCTGCCGATTACGAGTGGAGCACTTTACATATTACGGAGAACGACTCGGCCAAATACGCTTTTGTACCGCCGATCCGTAATCAATTGTTAACAGCTCTGGCTACCGAATTGCATTTTGCGCGCTTTAATTTGCAGGCTAATGTGCTGGGTACCTTCGTTCGAGACAAAGTACCGATCCTGGCTAATGCAGATAATCGCAACGAGTATACGCCTGCTGTGCTGGTATCCTGGCAGCCGACGGAAAATCCTGATTTCAGACTGCGAGGCTTTTATAAGAGCATTTTTCGGTTGCCTACTTTTAATGACCTGTACTACACTTTTGTTGGTTACGCTGCTGTAAAGCCCGAATTTAACAAGCAGTATGATGTAGGTTTTACCTATAACAGAACCCTGCATCAGCAAACGTTGATCTATTTCGCGGTACAGGCCGATGCTTATTACAACCAGGTAAAGGATAAAATAGTAGCCGTACCCGGGGCTGATCTTGGTCGCTGGTCGATCATTAACTTGGGTAAAGTACATATTAAAGGAGCTGAGGTAAACGCACAGGCTACATGGCAGTTATGGCATGATGCGGTACTAAATGCCGGTATATCCTACACCTACCAGCAATCGGTTGATGTAACCGATAAAACCGATATTAATTATAACCAGCAAATACCCTATACTCCCGTAAACAGCGGTTCGGTATTGATAGGTGCGGAGTGGCATAAACTGGCCTTCACCTACAGCTATATCTATACCGGCGAAAGGTATAATCAAAAATATCATGAAGCGGCCAATTATATGCCGCCATGGTATACGCACGACATAGGCTTTACCTATGCCACCCGGTTCAACAAGCATAAGATCAGGCTTACAGCTGAGGTCAATAACCTGCTTAATCAATATTACGACGTGATATACAATTTCCCTTTGCCGGGGCGCAATTATCGCTTCACCATAAGTTCAACATTTTAAGTATCTGCTATGAAAAATATACAACTCTTCAAATATCTGCTGCTTGGATGTATCATTCTGGGCTACAGCGCCTGTAGAAAGGATGCCCAACCTATTCCGGAGCAGGATAAACCCCTGTTGCCGCCTGATCCTACCGCTGTGGTTAAGGGTTTCTATTTGCTCAACGAGGGCAATATGAATATGAACAAGGCGTCCCTTGATTACCTGGATTATACCACCGGGCAATATCGCCGTAACATATATAATCAAACCAACCCCGATGTGACCAAGGGCCTGGGCGATGTGGGTAACGACATCGGTATTTATGGCTCAAAAGTATATGTAGTGGTCAATGTATCCAACAAGGTGGAGGTTTTGAATGCTAAAACCGGTAAGCGGATATCACTTATTAATATAGATAACTGTCGCTACGTAACCTTTCATAATGGTAAAGCCTATGTAAGTGCCTATCTGGGTAAAGTTGGTGATCCCAAAGCACCAAATGGCGCCGTTAATGAGATTGATACTGCTACCCTGCAGATCACCCGTAAGGTAACCGTTGGTCGCCAGCCCGAAGAAATGGCCATAGTGGGCGAAAAGCTGTATGTGGCTAATTCAGGAGGATATAGTCCGCCAAATTATGAGCGCACGGTTTCGGTGATCGATCTGGCTTCATTTACCGAATTGAAACGCATCGATGTGGCCATTAACCTGGATAGGGTAAAGGCCGATAGATATGGCGATATCTACGTTACCTCCCGGGGCGATTACTATAACATCCCTTCAAAACTATTCGTGATAGATACCAAAACCGACCAGGTGAAAAAGGAATTTGATTTTGGGGTGAGCAATCTTTGGATCGATGATGACATTGCCTATATGTATAGCTATGAGTTTAGCTACATCACGGGTAAAAATACCACAACCTATGCTATGCTTAACGTAAAGGACGAAACCGTACTGGCCAGCAAGTTCATTACAGATGGCTCCGAAAGCCAGATCAAAGTTCCCTATGGTATAGCGGTAAATCCCATAACCAAAGAGGTATTGGTTACCGATGCCAAAGATTACGTTACTCCAGGAACGCTGTATTGCTTTGATCCTTCAGGCAAGAAAAAATGGTCGGTAGTAGCGGGGGATATACCTGCGCATTTTGCATTTGCTTATTAAACAGAATATTAAAATTGAACCAATAAAAATGATAAAGATCAACTTAAACCACATGAAAAACCTGTCCTTCGCGCTTTTGCTTGGTGTCGCGTTATTATCGTCCTGTAAAAAGGATAAATCAACCGATACAACGCCAGAAGCATCTATACGTCCGATAACAGCACAAAGCAAGGCGTATGTAAATCAATTATTTGATTTTAATCCGGCCCCTGGTCAGTTTGACAATACGGGAATTGGCGATACCGTAGCGGCCAAAAGCACCTTAAACAACGATCAGGGCCTGGTGAGTTTGGGTGCCTGGGGTGGCTATATCGTAGTGGGCTTTGACCACACGGTTTTAAATGTGCCCTATAAAGAGGATTTTATTGTTTACGGAAACGCATTTTCCAGCTTTGCTGAACCTGGCGTAATATGGGTGATGCAGGATACCAATAACAATGGTAAACCTGATGATACCTGGTATGAATTAACCGGAAGCGCCCAATATAAAGATGGTTACACCCGCAATTATTCGGTGACCTACACCCGGCCTAAATGCGATACCTGTAGTGTGCCTTGGAAAGATAATAAAGGTAAAACAGGGGTTGTTCAAACCAATATATTCCATACGCAGCCTTATTTCCCGATAGGGCTTAAAGGTGATAGTTATACATTGAGTGGAACACTGCTGCCATCATCAAATATTAATGACGACGATCCGTCATACATCACCAGTGCTGCTTTTGATTATGGCTATGGTGATAATACAGCCGGTGGCGACAAAGTAGACATTGATAACGCCATTGACGCCAAAGGAAACAAAATAAGCCTGAAAGGTATAGATTTTATCAAAGTACAAACCGGTATACTTTACAATATGGGCTGGTTGGGCGAACAATCAACCGAGTTTGGCGGCGCGGCCGATCTGAGCATGCTTAAAAACTAAAACCCAATAAATAATTCTACTTATCGAAACCATAAAACCTAAAAAAATGAACACAAAAAAATCTACCCTTGTAAAACTATTACCCTACATTTTCCCGCTATTACTAATGGGAATGGTAAGCTCCTGTAAAAAAGATGCTGCCAACAATACGCTGAATGCCAATCAGGCAAGCGGGAAACTCCAGGTGCATGGCACAGGTAAATATGACAACGGCTTTTTCCTGATAAACGAAGGCTGGTATGGTCACGGCACCGGAACGGTAAGTTTTTACAACTTTGGCACAGGCTTGATCAGCGATAGCTTATTTACTAAAGAAAACCCGGGTAAAAACCTGAACCCGACAAGCAGTACTTTACAGTATGGTACTATTTTTAACGACAGGCTATATTTGGTAAGCAAAGTTGGCGGCCCCCTGGTAGTTGCCGATTCACACAGCTTGCTGGAAATAAACCGTATTGCCGCAAAAAGCACCAATGATTTTAGAGCCTTTGTTGGTATTGATGCTAACAATGGTCTGGTAAGCACAGGTTCGGGCATTTACCCAGTCAATCTGCAAACACTGGCGCTGGGTACCAAACTTAGTGGTGTAACCGGCCAGGTCGGCGATATGATCAAAGTGGGTAATTATATTTTCGTGCTTTCGGCATCAAGTGGGGTAGTGGTATTGAACGCTTCTACCAATGCGGTTGTTACCACTATTGCCGGCATGTTATGCGCATTTGCTAAAACCCCCGATGGTGCTGTTTGGGCCGCTGGAGGTACTCAACTGATACGTATTGATCCGTCTACTTTGGCGGTGCAAACCATAACTGTACCTTTTGCCATATATGGTTCATGGGCGGCATGGCATCCTGGATCCATCACGGCTTCTACTACAGAAAATGCCATCTTCATAGCCAAAAACGCTACATTTTCGGGTGGAACACAGATCTATAAGTATACAGCCACCAACAGTGCTTCATTTACTACGCCATTTATAACAGTGCCAACAGGCAGGGAACTGTATGGTGCAGGCGTGGCTTATGACCCTGCTCATAACCAGGTTATTGTTAATACAGTACACTCTGGCTTTACCACCAATTTTAGTTTTAATGATTTGTGTTTTTATAACGCTTCAACCGGCTCATTGATTAATGACATTGCTTATACCGGGTATTATTTCCCTTCTATCGCCGTATTTCATTAATTCTTTAGATATCAAAAATAACAAGCATGAAAAATAAATTCACTTTAAGGCTGTCGGCATACCTTATCCCGGTATTGTTGACAATGATGATCGCATCCTGTAAAAAGGATCACGATGTTAAAATAGCCGAGCCGGGTAAGTATGAAAACGGCTTTTTTGTAGTAAACGAAGGCTGGTTTGGACACGGTACAGGTACAGTAAGCTTTTTTGATTACACCAAGGGTACTTTAACCGATAGTATATTCACTAAAGAAAACCCAGGTAAAACCCTTGAGCCGGCTACCTCGTCATTAGAGTTTGGTACGGTTTACAATCATAAACTTTACCTGTTGTCAAAAGCTGGAGGTCCATTAGTAGTAACTGATGATCTGTCGCTTAAAGAGACTGGTCGTATAGCTGCTGCTGGTGGTAACGACTGGAGGGCATTTGTCGGTATTGGTAATAACACAGGTTTGGTTAGTACAGGTGATGGTATCTATCCGCTTAATTTGCAAACTGTTACACTTAGTACTAAAATCAGTGGTGTAAGCGGTGAGGTAGGCGATCTGATCAAAGCCGGTAATTACATATTTGCGTTATCGCAATCAGATGGCGTAGTGGTGTTAAATGCATCTACTTACGCTGTTGTTAAAACTATTCCAGGGTTGGAAGTAGCATTTGCCCGTAGTAAAGATGGCGCTATATGGGCTGCCGGCGGTACACAACTGGTGCGTATCGATCCAGCTACGCTGACCGTACAAAACATTACAGTACCATTTACTATTAATGGCTCGTGGGGTGCCTGGCATCCGGGCTCCATTACTGCTTCAACTACCGAGAATGCGATTTTCCTCGCCAAAAACGGTCCTTATAGTGGTGGTACCGAAATTTATAAATATACTGCCGCGAATAATGCTTCATTCACAACACCATTTATCACTATACCAGCCGGTAAAGAATTATATGGTGCAGGATTAGGTTATAATGCTAAACTTAATCAATTGGTAGTTACCACTGTAAAGTCTGGATACGGCATAAATTATAGCGTAAACGATCTGTATTTTTATGATGCGTCAAGTGGTGCTCAAAGTAAAGATATTTCTTATACAGGCTATTATTTCCCGGCTACCCTGGTGTTTCATTAATATAGTTAAACAGTTATAACCTGGATTAATAAGAAGGCCGCCGAAAGGTGGCCTTCTTTAGTTTTATTGTTCATAGATTCGCCCGACTAAATTAAAAGAAATATAAACTCTGAATAAAATGAACCACTCTGTTATTAATGAACGGAAATAACATTTTTGTTTAAAGTACTTTTAGAGGTTAAAACGCGAAACTCTTATCACGGCATGCAGTCATTCTTTTTAGTAAAATGGTTTAGGGATATTCCGATTGCGAAAAAGTTATATTTTACTATTGGCATAATGGCTTTTCTGATTGTAATAGAGTTATTTACACTTAGTTTTGCCATAAAAACACTCTCAGCCGTACGGTCATATGTTGGCGGCGAAGGCCTTTGGTCAAAGGCACAAAAAGATGCATTATCGCATTTAAAAGTTTACGCCTATTCACATAATGAACAGGATTACCATGCATTTCAGCAATTTTTAAAGGTACCGCTGGGTGATGGTGCAGCCCGTACCGCCCTTGAAAAAACACCTCCCGATTACGAAGCGGCCCGTTTGGGCTTCCTGGTGGGGCGTAACCATCCCGATGATATTGATGGCATGATCAAACTAATGCTGCGGTTTAACCAGGTAAAATATTTAAAGCAAACCATTTTTTATTGGAAAAAAGCCGAACAGATATTGATCAAACTGATTCCCGTCAGCAAACAACTGCATGATAAGGTAGCGTCAGGAACTATAACTCCAGCAGAAACACAGCATATCTTAAAATATATTTCTGCAATAGATGCCGAATTTACGCCTATGGAAGATGGCTTTTCATACAGCCTGGGCGAAGGTTCGCGATGGTTTGAAAGCCTTGTTCTTAAAATTTTAATTGGTTTAGCATTTACCGTTGAACTAACTGGGATCCTGATAGCCATATCAATTAGCAAGGGCATGCAAAAAGGCATAAAGGAAATTATTTCCGGGGCTAAAAAAGTATCTGAAGAGTCATTTGATACCCGGGTAAAGGTATATTCAAGGGATGAGATCGGTGTTTTGGCAGCAGCCTTTAACCAAATGACAGATAAACTGGAGCATACGATATCCGAATTAAAAAACGCTAAGGTCAAAGAACTCCGGCAATTGGAAAGGGCAGAGGCTTCTGAAAAAATTAAGCAGGTGTTCATCGCCAACATGAACCATGAGATTTTAACACCTATGAATGCCATTCTGGGTTTTGCCGGTTTGCTCGGGGAATCAGAGATGAGTAGGGAGCAAAAGGAATATATCCATGCTATTATGAAATCTGGCGAGTTTTTGAAAGGCTTGCTCAACAATATCCTTGACCTGTCAAAGATAGAGTCTGGTAACGTACAATTGGAAAAACAACCTATAAATATCCATGATGTGGTGCACAATACCGTATCTATGTTAAAGCCGGAAATAAGTAAAAAGTCGCTGACTATAAGTTACCATGTTGATGCCGATGTCCAGGAATGGGTTATGGGCGATGAGATGCGCTTAAGCCACATATTACTAAACCTGCTTTCCAATGCGGTAAAATTTACTCCTAAAGGCCATGTTTTTGTGGAGGCATATGTTATTGATGATACAGAGGATGTGGTTTGGGTTGGTTTCAGTGTTCAGGACACAGGTATCGGTATCCCCGCAGAAAAACAGGATAAAATATTCGAAAGCCTCGATCAGTTCAGGCAAAATAAAGGATTAGGAGGAATTGGCCTGGGACTTAGTATGGCTAAACACCTGGTTGACCTGCACGGCGGGGATATATTTATAAAAACAAGCACACCAGAGGGTTCTGATTTTAGATTTTTGCTTCCCTTTTATAAACACACAGTATCAGCAGAATCATCCGTAATGGAAAATATATTGGATACCTGTATCCCTCAGAATGAAATAAAAGCCACACGTGTATTGGTTGCTGATGATAACCATTTGAATCAGTTACTGATCATTAAAGTATTGGAAAAGCGCGGTTACTGTGTTGATGCGGTTGATAACGGAAAGCAGGCATTGGAGAAATTTAAAATAAATCACTATGATATTATATTAATGGATCTGGATATGCCCGAATTAGACGGGTACGAAGCCACCATAGCTATCAGAAGTGAGGACAATGCTAATAATGCTATCCCGATCATCGCAATAACAGCCCACGCCACCCAGGAGGTAATGGAAAAATGCATGGATCATGGTATGAATGACTTTGTAGCAAAGCCTTTTGACGCGCAGGATCTTGATCAAAAAATAAAGGCTATTTTAATTGATGTTTAACTAACAGCACTTCCGATTTTAAAATAAGCTGTAACATTAACTATATTTAACAATCAAAATACCTAATTAATGCCGTATTTAGCGGCGTAAACCCCTACGCCCTATATTTTCACGATATTTTACCTTATGATACTTTTAAAATCGTCCTGCAAAACTTACCATGTACTTTCGCCTCAAAATTGGGCTGCATTTTTTACGATTGTTTTATCAACAGCTATATTGAGTTCCTGTGGCAGTAAAAATAAACAAGCAGCCGAAGGACAAGGAGGAGAGCAGGTGTTGGATTATAAGGTACTTACTTTGCAACCTCGCCCCGCTACTTTAAATGTGGATTATCCGGCAAGTATACAGGGCCAGCAAAATATTGAGATACGACCTAAAGTTGATGGCTACGTAGAAAAAATATATGTAGATGAAGGCTCTATAGTGAAAAAGGGCCAATTGCTTTTTAAGATCAATGCACCACAGTATGAGCAGGATGTACGTACCGCCCAGGCTGGTATCAAAACAGCAGAGGCCGACCTGAGCCTGGCCAAAATGCAGGTGAATAAAGTAAAACCCCTGGTTGACAAAGATATCATCAGTCATTACGAACTGGAATCGGCAGAGTATACACAGCAATCAAAAGCGGCTGCTCTGGCACAGGCAAAAGCCTCATTAGTAAATGCGCAGGTTAACCTGGGTTACACTACTATTACCAGTCCGGTAAATGGTGTTATTGGTTCATTACCCTATAAATTGGGCAGCCTGGTAACCGGCACTACAACCGACCCTTTAACAACGGTTTATAACACCTCTAATATTTACGCCTACTTTGCGCTGAACGAGAAACAACTGCTTGATTTTAGCAAGGATAGTACCGGTACAACTTCTTTCAAATCAAAATTGAGTAAACTACCTAACGTATCGCTCATACTCCCTGATGGTACTATTTATGAACATATCGGCCGTGTGGAAACGGTAAACGGATTGATCAACACCGCCACTGGCGCAGCTAACGTAAGGGCAGGATTTATTAATCCCCGTGGATTGATCCGAAGCGGAAGCAGCGCAACCGTAAGAATACCAAACACCATCAAATCGGGCTTATTGGTGCCGCAAAGCGCTACTTATGAATTACAGGATAAACGCTTTGTTTATCTGGTTGATAAACAGAACAAGATCAAAAACGTAGCTATACAAGTAATGGATAATACCGCCGGCCAGTTTTACGTGGTTACCGATGGTTTACATGCCGGCGATAAGATAGTACTGCAAAGCGCCAATAATTTACCTGATGGTACTACCATAAAGTCCAACCCGGTTAGCGCGGCATCGGTTTATGGCAACCTTAAATAGTGGAGTTTAATTTATCAATCCTGTTAAAGCAATTGTATGCTTAAAAAATTCATAGAACGCCCGGTATTATCAACTGTTATATCAGTTTTACTGCTGATACTGGGTATACTCGGACTTATTAATCTACCCATATCTCAATACCCTGATATAGCGCCGCCAACGGTAAATGTATCCGCCTTTTATAATGGCGCCAATGCCGATGTGGTGCTTAAAAGTGTGATCATCCCAATGGAGGAGCAGATCAACGGGGTGGAGAACATGACATACATGACCTCCAGCGCTAGTAATGACGGTTCTGCATCAATCACGGTATATTTTAAAGTAGGTACTAATCCCGATCTGGCGGCGGTAAATGTGCAGAACAGGGTATCGCGAGCAACCAGTCTATTGCCGTTGGTGGTTACACAATCGGGTGTTACTGTGGCTAAAAGCCAAAGCAGTAACCTGGTTATCTTTTCCTTATACAGTGACAATAAGACCTACGACGAAACCTTTTTGCAAAATTATGCCAAGATAAACCTGGTGCCACAAATACAGCGGGTAACCGGTGTAGGTACGGCCGAGGTTTTTGGTTCCAGGGATTATTCCATGCGTATCTGGCTTAAGCCAGATGTGATGTCGCGCTATGGCTTGGTGCCCGATGATATTACCGATGTGCTTAACGAACAAAACATTGAAGCTGCACCGGGTAAGTTTGGCGAAAACAGTAATCAGTCTTTTCAATATGTGATCAGATATAAGGGGCGATTGCAAACCGCTGCTGAATTTGGCAACATGATCATTAAATCAGTAGGCAACGGGCAGCTGCTGCGTTTAAATGACGTGGCCCGCGTGGAGTTGGGCTCGCTGGATTATTCATTCCATATTATCACCGATGGTAAGCCTTCGGTAGGTGTGGCTATTAGTCAAACGGCAGGATCAAATGCACGCGATGTGATCAACGAATCAAAAAAAATTCTGGATGCCGCTGCAGAAACTTTTCCTAAAGGGATGAAGATCGCCTACCTGGTTGATGCCAACGAAGTTTTGGATGCCTCGATAGAAAAAGTGATCAGCACGCTCATAGAAGCCTTTATACTGGTGTTTATCGTGGTGTTTGTGTTTCTACAAGATTTTCGGTCAACCCTGATCCCGGCCATCGCGGTTCCGGTGGCTATTGTGGGTACATTCTTTTTCCTGAACCTGTTTGGCTTTACCATTAACCTGCTTACCTTATTCGCGTTGGTACTGGCCATTGGTATTGTGGTGGATGACGCCATTGTGGTGGTAGAAGCGGTACACGCCAAACTGGATATAGGCTATAAATCGGCCCGCAAGGCATCTATTGATGCCATGAGTGAAATATCAGGCGCCATAGTTTCCATTACGTTGGTCATGTCGGCCGTGTTTTTACCGGTAACTTTCATATCGGGCTCAACGGGTGTGTTTTATAAACAGTTTGGTATTACCCTGGCTGTGGCCATCTTGCTTTCGGCCATAAACGCGTTAACGCTTAGCCCGGCTTTGTGCGCCTTGTTCTTAAAACCACATGAAAAGGGGACTAAAAAGCATGGTTTTATCAACCATTTTTATGTGATATTCAACACGGCCTTTGATGCGGTAAGCGGTAAATATAAAAAGTCGGTAGGTTTCCTGGCGCATAAAAAGTGGATCGCAATTGCTGCTATAGCCATATTTGCTACGGTTCTTATTTATCTGGTAAAAACTACCCCTTCCAGTTTTGTACCCAATGAAGATCAGGGTGTTGTATTTGCTGCCATTAGTCTGCCCCCGGCATCGTCAATGGAACGTACAGACGCGGTTGCCAGTAAGATCGACAGTATCGGGCATACCTTTCCGGCCGTAGTGAGTTCTTTAAAGCTGGTTGGGTTTAACTTTATAGCAGGTAATGGCAGCGCTTATGCTATGGTGATCCTGAAACTGAAAACCTGGGATCAGCGTAAATCAAAAAGCGATAGCCAGGAGGGTATTATTGGTCAGCTTTATGGCAAAACCAGTGGGATGCGGGAGGCCAATGTGTTTTATTTTTCACCACCTACTTTAAATGGCTTTGGTAACAGCGATGGTTTTGAGTTTCAATTGCAGGACAAAGGCGGTCATACCGTGAATGAACTGTTTAAAGTGAGTAATGACTTTATAGTGGCCCTTGGCAAACGCCGCGAAATACAGAGTCTTAATTCCTCGTTCAATCCCAATTTCCCGCAGTATCAGGTTGATGTTAATGTAGCCAAATGTAAAGAGGCTGGTGTAACAGTAAATTCGGTATTGAATACGCTGCAGGGTTATTATGGCGGTTTATATGCCTCCAACTTTAATCAGTTTGGTAAACAATACCGTGTAATGGTTCAGGCCGATTACGATTACCGGGCCACGGAAACGGGCTTAAGCAAAATATTTGTACGTAACAGCGCAGGTACTATGGCGCCAATAACCTCCTTTATATCGTTAAAGAGGGTGTTTGGGCCGGAGTCCATTTCCCGATTCAACTTGTTTACGGCCATATCAGTTTCGGGACAGCCGAAACCAGGTTTTAGTACAGGTGACGCCATTAAAGCCATCAAAGAAGTTGCTATAGAGAGCCTGCCCGCGGGTTATGGCTATGAGTTTTCTGGCTTAACACGCGAGGAATTAACCGCAGGAACACAGTCGGCTTATATATTTATGCTTTGCCTGGTGTTTGTTTACTTTTTATTAAGCGCCCAGTATGAAAGCTATATTCTGCCTTTCGCGGTATTGCTCTCCCTGCCTGTAGGTTTATCAGGGACTTACCTGTTTGCCAAGATCTTCGGTATCGAAAGTAATATTTACCTGCAGATCTCGCTGATCATGCTGATAGGACTGCTGGCCAAAAATGCCATCCTGATCGTAGAATTTGCTTTGGAAAGACGCCGGGCAGGTATGGAACTGATACCCGCTGCTATTGCCGGTGCCGAAGCCCGTTTACGCCCGATCCTGATGACCTCCTTCGCTTTTATATTTGGTATTATGCCCTTGATGTTTTCGACAGGAGCAGGTGCCAATGGCAACAAATCTATAGGTACGGGTGCAGTAGGAGGTATGTTTGTCGGAACCATATTCGGTGTATTTGTGATCCCGGTATTGTTTATCATCTTCCAGCATTTGCAGGAAAAGGTAAGCGGTCCGCCGAAAGAAGATAATGACGACGATGAGGATGACGCGGTAGAAATCAAACCCGCTCATTGATCCATCAATTAAAAACATCGCCATGAACAGAAATTGTTTAAAATATATATTACTATTCGCCTCGCTTTCGGGAGTCTTGTTATCCTGCCGGATAACCAAAAGCTATAAACAGCCCGATGTAAATACCGAGGGTCTTTATCGCGGTAGCCAGTCGACTGATACTACTACCATCGCTTCTATGCCCTGGCAAAGCTTGTTTGCAGATACCGTATTGAGATCATTGATACAGGAGGGTTTAAATAATAACCTTGATCTGAAAACTGCGGTGCAAAAGATCCTGGAAGCACAAGCCACATTAAGACAAAGCAAGGCAGCTTTTCTACCGAGTTTAAGCGGTAATGCCTCCGTTACACGATCAAAACAGTCACAGGCAGGTTTAAATTTTCCCGAAGGTATCGATATCAATACACTTACCACTACTTACCAGGCTGGTTTAAGTACCTCATGGGAGGCCGATGTTTGGGGTAAACTAAGCAGCACCAAAAGGGCTGCCCTGGCCAGTTTTTTACAAAGTGATGCCGCTAAAAGAGCTGTACAAACCCAACTGATAGCGGATATTGCCAATAATTATTTCAGCCTGCTGGCATTGGACAAGCAGTTGGAAATTACCCAGCAAACGCTTCAAAACCGGATAAAGGATGTGGAGACCATGAAGGAGCTTAAAAAAGGAGCTGTGGTTAACGGTGCTGCCGTTGTACAAAGCGAGGCAAATCGCTATGCAGCGGAGGTATCCATTCCTGACATTAAACGCAGTATCCGGGAAACAGAAAATGCATTAGACATCCTGCTTTCGAGGCCACCCGGGCCTATTAATCGTAGTACACTGGCCGATCAAAAAGTGACCACCGAACTGCAAACAGGCGTTCCGACCCAGCTGTTGACCAATCGCCCGGATGTGCAGCAAAGCGAATATGCGTTTAGAGCAGCGTTTGAGAATACCAACCTGGCCCGAACTTATTTTTACCCATCATTTACCATAACCGCTTCCGGAGGTTTATCGAGCTTAACTTTAAAAGACTTTTTTACCAAATCGATATTCTACAACGCTGCGGCGGGTTTAACCCAGCCCATTTTTAATCAGGGTATTAATAAGGCCAGATTGCGTACCGCGCAGGCACAGCAACAGGAAGCCCTGAACAGCTTTCAGAAAACACTACTGGTAGCCGGACAGGAAGTTTCCAATGCCTTGTATGCGCACGAAACCGCGGTTGAAAAACAGGATTCGCGCAGTAAGCAGATCATTGCCCTGCAAAAATCAGTTGATTATACGCAGGAATTGCTACGCTACAGTTCTGCAACAAACTATACCGATGTACTAACTTCAGAACAAAATTTATTAGCCGCCCAATTAAGCGGTATAAGCGACAAATTGCAGGAATTACAAGCCATTGTGAATTTATACCGCGCGCTGGGCGGTGGATGGCGATAGACTTAAGCTATTTTCTATAAAGCATAAAAAAGCCTGAATGCATGCATTCAGGCTTTTTTATGGATAATTATCAGATACTTATTAAGTTTTATTGATCATATATATTGTTCGTGAATTTCTTAATAAGCTATATAAAATTCTTTTCGCTTAATTAATAATCTCATAATAGTTTAAAAATTAAGTATTTATTAAGCTTTTTTTAATATCCATCAGCTTATTTTATGTCGATAACCAATTTATGCCGGTAAGCTTTTTCTTAAAGTTTTCGGTTTATTAAAACCTTAATATCTATGAAAAAACATGTTTCCATGCCCCCTTAGGGGGTTACTATGCCCAATTGTAACTATTAACTAATATCAAACCAATTATTAAACAATAAATTATGAAACTAAAAAGTATTAAAGCTATATTTTTATTAGCCGTGTTTGGCATAATAAGCTTAAGCAGCTGTAAAAAGGGCTTAGACAATAACACCGCTGGTGCTTTGGCCGGAAAAAATAAAAAAACATCCGCATCACCTGTTGGCGATGTTGTTGGGAAGATCACCGTTGGTTACCAGGGATGGTTTGCCGCCATTGGCGATGGTTCGCCCATTAATATCTGGTGGCATTGGGCACCAAATGCGGGCCAGGCACCATCAACAAATAATATCGGCATCAAATCATGGCCCGATATGCGCGAGTATACCAGTTCGTATCAAACCGGTTTTGCCAATTTGAATAATGGTACCCCGGCTAAATTATTCTCATCTTTTAATGATCAAACCGTAAATGTACAATTCCAGTGGATGCAGCAGAATAATATTGATTGTGCTGCCCTGCAACGTTTTAATCCTACGGGTGGTGAAGGCCCGGTGCGTGATGCGATAACCGCCAAGGTAAAAACCGCAGCAGAGGCTACCGGTCGCAAGTTTTATATTATGTATGATATAACCGGGTGGACAAATATGCAATCGGAGATTAAAACCGACTGGACGAATAAAATGTCGGCATATACTTCATCATCTGCTTATGCCAAACAAAACGGAAAACCGGTAGTATGTATCTGGGGATTGGGCTTTAATGATGCTAATCACCCATTTTCTTCAGCTGTTTGTTTGGATGTGATCAATTGGTTTAAAGGCCAGGGGGTTTATATTATAGGAGGGGTGCCAGCCTCATGGCGCGATACCAATGCTACCGATATACAGCCTAACTTTTTACCAACCGCTACTGCGCTGAATATGATATCGCCATGGATGATTGGTAAAATAAGTAACGTAACTGAGGCTAATAACTTCTATAACGATCATCAAACGGGCGATCAGACCTATTGTAATGCCAATGGTATTGATTACCAACCTTGCGTATTACCTGGCGACCTGCAATTACACCAACGTGCGCATGGCGACCTGATGTGGACACAGTTTTATAACCTGATCAGGGGCGGAGCACAAGGTATATATATATCTATGTTTGATGAGTATAATGAAGGTAACCAGATCGCCAAAACGACCGAAAATTCATCATTTGTTCCGGCTGGTTCCAACTTTTTATCATTGGATGAAGACGGTACCGTATGCTCTGCAGATTACTACCTAAGATTAACCGGCGACGGCGGCAGGATGTTGAAAGGACAAATTTCATTAACAGCTACAAGACCAACACAGCCAGTAGTGGGAGGCAGTACTGGCACGGTGCCCTTCGGCCAGGTAGTAACCATAAAAGGTTCCAATAACCTATATGTGAGTTCTGAGAACGGTACACAAGCCATGAACTGTAACCGTGCAACCGCACAGGGCTGGGAGCAGTTTACCGTTGTTAATGCAGGTAACGGAAAGGTTTCCTTGTTAAATTCCAGCAAATATGTATCCTCTGAAAACGGCACCCAGGCTATTAATTGCAACCGCACCGCTATTGGCCCCTGGGAGCAGTTCGACTGGGTTTTCAACTCAAATGGTACCATCTCTTTAAGAGGGAACAACGGCGCTTATATTTCAAGCGAAGGAGGTACTGTGGCCATGACTTGCACCCGAACAACTATAACCGCAACAGAGCAGTTCCGGATAAATCAATAAACCCCACCCAAACCCTCCCCGTCCCGATAGCTATCAGGAGGGAGGGCTTTTTACAAAGCCTAATAAACAAAACCGGCGACCATATCAGATCGCCGGTTTTGTTTTATGCTTATTCAGCAACAAACTTAAGCCCGATCACCGAGATGATGAGGGTGCTCATGAAAAACAAGCGCCAAAAGTTGGTTGGGTCTTTAAATACCAGGATACCTACCAGCACGGTGCCTACGGCGCCGATGCCTGTCCAAACGGCATATGCTGTGCCTATGGGCAGGGTTTGGATGGCTTTTATCAACAGTACCATGCTCAGGGTCATGGTGATGAAGAATCCGGTATACCAAAGGTACATTTCGGTACCTGTTGTTTGTTTGGCTTTGCCCAGGCAGGAGGCAAAACCCACTTCGCAAAGACCTGCGATGATTAATATGATCCAATTCATTTTATCTTATATTATTTCGACTGTAAAGTTCCGGAGTATAAACAGCCTAAAAATTAACATAGGATAAATAATGCAGCTACCTTATTTTCGATCTTATGCGGCTTAAACTCACCTGCGTAATGCCCAGGTAAGAAGCTATATGGCATAATTGCACCCTTTGAATAAGGTCGGGACTATTGGTTAAAATATCCTGATATCTGTCGGCCGCCATGCTGAATTGGCAGGAGATCAATCTTTCCTCCACCTTAATCAGTTCGGTTTCGGCAAAGCGGCGGCCCCAGTTGGCAATATGTATATCTTCGGCAAAAAGTTTTTGGAGCTCGCTGTTTTTAATGCGGTACAGTACGCAATCTTCTAAAAGTTCAATATTCTCATAGCCGGGCTTGTTCTCTACGTAGTTTTTCATGGAGATAACGGTATCGCCTTCCCGGCCAAACCAAAAGGTAACTTCGGTATCATGTTGGTATAAATAAGCCCTTACGATGCCTTTTTTTATAAAATAAACGCTTCGGGCTATTTTACCAGCCTCAAACAAAATATGTCCTTTGGGCAAAGTGATCTCCTCAATTACCTGCTGCAGCTTCTGCCCGGAGGCTTCGGGTATGGGATAAATTTGATTGATAATTTGTTCTATGCTCAATTTAACGATTGTTGATTAAATATTTATTCTGTCTTTGAGGGTATTTGCCTCTACAATTGTCCTTCATGTGCCGTTACGAATAAAACGGAACTGTTATTATAAAAGAATATCAATAACATTGTT
This sequence comes from Mucilaginibacter sp. BGA-UO-ETr-C110, assembly GCF_059567985.1. Classification (NCBI taxonomy): domain Bacteria; kingdom Pseudomonadati; phylum Bacteroidota; class Sphingobacteriia; order Sphingobacteriales; family Sphingobacteriaceae; genus Mucilaginibacter; species Mucilaginibacter sp. BGA-UO-ETr-C110. The sequence goes on along the minus strand of NZ_JCAQPB010000002.1, from coordinate 2,337,411 downwards.
TGCAGTATTAAATCTTATAAACCTTTAACCCTAGCCAATGAAACGTAACTACTACATTGTAGCCCTGATCATGCTGATCTTTTTCGTGATCTCTTTTCTAACCAACGTGATCGGTCCGCTGATACCGGATATCATAAAAGTATTCAATTTAAGTTACACATTGGCAGGCGTACTTCCATTGGCTTTTTTTATTGCCTATGGTGTAATGTCGGTACCATCGGCTATTATGCTGGAAACATTTAAAGAGAAAAAGATCATGGTAGCGGCGTTTATTGTCGCTTTTTTTGGTTCGTTGTTGCTGGCTATGGAGCCTAATTATTTGAGCGCTATCATTTCACTGTTCCTGATAGGTTGTGGAATGGCTATGCTGCAGGTGGTCATTAATCCGCTATTACGTACATCTGGTGGCGAAGAGAATTATGCTTTTACCTCGGTATTGGCGCAATTGATATTCGGACTGGCATCTTTCCTAAGTCCGCTGGTTTACTCTTATATGGTTAAAGCTTTAAAAGAGAATAATAGTGGCGGTATCATAGGTTTATTGCATTCATTGGTGCCTGCCAATTTACCCTGGATCTCGCTGTATTGGCTCTTCGCAGTGATTTGCCTGGCAATGGTTCTGTTACTGGTATTTACCAAATTCCCCAAGGTTGAACTGAAAGAAGACGAACAAGTGGGCTCTTTACAAACCCATTTCGCTTTGTTTAAACAACCCATTGTTATCCTGTTTCTGGTAGCCATGTTTTGTTATGTAGGTACCGAGCAAGGTATCGCCAACTGGATCTCTCAATTTTTGAAAACTTATCATGGTCTCGACCCTCAAACAAAAGGAGCGGACACCGTAGCTTATTTCTGGGGATTGATGACCGCTGGCGGCATCCTGGGTTTGTTTCTGTTGAAAATTATGGATAGCCGTAAAGTGCTCATCAGTTTTACCGTATTGGCTTTGGTTTGCTTAACAGCAGCTTTGTTTGGGTCAACCAGCGTGGCTTTGATCGCGTTTCCGCTCGTAGGTTTCTTTGCTTCGGTGATGTATCCTATTATTTTCTCGTTGGCACTTAATTCGATCAATAAAGATCATGGTTCTTTCGCCGGACTGCTGGTTACGGCCATTATCGGTGGTGCCGTTATACCTCCTGTCATCGGTTTGCTGGGCGATGCCTTTGGTTTGCGTGCAGGGATGTTCTTTTTGTACATCACCCTGGGTTATATATTAAGTGTAGGCTTCTGGGCAAAACCACTCATCACCAACAAAACTATCGACATTAAAAAGAAAGCTACTCATGAATAATATCAAAGTTATAGGGATAGATCTGGGTGCTACCAATATACGTGGTGCAATTGTAAATGATAACTCCTTGTCGGCTATCGTATCGCAAAAAATAAAAAGTGATGGATCTGTTGAGGATGTGATGAATGATATATACCAGGTAGTTGACGCCCTGTTAAAAAATGACCAGGTGGCCGCCATTGGCATAGGTGTACCCAGTGTGGTTGATGTTGCCGAAGGTATTGTATATGATGTGCAATACATTCCTTCCTGGAAAGAAGTGCATTTAAAGCAGCTGATGGAAACGCGTTATGGCATACCTGTTTATGTGAATAACGATGCCAATTGCTTTGCTGTGGGCGAATATTACTTTGGTAAAGGGGGCAACGTAGATTCGATGATCGGTTTAACGTTGGGTACGGGTTTAGGAGCCGGTATCATGATCAACAAACGATTGTACCCTGGCTTTAACTGCGGAGCTGGTGAATTTGGTTTCTTTCCATATCTGGATAACATATTGGAGTTTTACAGCAGCGGATCTTTCTTTAGCAACGTGTATGGTTTAGATGGTGTACAGGTATTTGAAGATGCCAAAAAGGGAGACGAGCAGGCATTAAAACTGTACGCTGAGTTGGGTGCCCATATTGGCCATGCCATAAAACAGGTGATGTATGCTTATGATCCGCAACTGATCGTACTGGGTGGTTCTGTACGGCATGCCTATGCGTTTTTTCAGCAAACGATGTGGCAGGAGATCAAAACATTCGCCTATACCAAAACTGCCGAGCGGATCAGGGTAGAGGTGTCGGAACTGGAAAATAGTGGCATCATAGGCGCTGCCGCTTTGTACTACGATAATCAACAATAAACTATACTTCTTATCATGAAAAAACTCGTACTCACGCTGATCTTGCCTTTGTGTTTGCAACAGGCATTTAGCCAGTCCAGGCAGGAAAGTTTCCAGCTCATCTTGAAGGATGACTGGAAAATGCAATCGGCAGTAACCGATGCTGCACCGGCCGATAAAATCTCAAATGAGAATTACAATACACAAAGTTGGTACAAAGTAAGCGTACCCACTACCATCATAGCCGGGTTACTGGCGAATAAGGTTTATGATTTTGACCCTTTCATGGGCCGCAACTTAAAAAAACTAAGTGATCCTAAGCTGGATAAACCCTGGTGGTTCAGGCGGGAGTTTACACTGCCTGCGGCCGAGAATGGTAAAAATGTCATCCTGCGTTTACATGGCATCAACTATAAGGCAAACATATGGCTTAATGGCGTGAAAATAGCCGATTCGACCCAAACCAAAGGGCCTTTCCGGATCATTCAGCTGGATGTTACCAAACACATCAATTATACCGGTAACAATGTGCTGGCTCTTCAAATAACACGACCCTTTACGCCCAACAAAGCCAAAGGCGATCTGGCTATTGATTATGCCGACTGGATACCTTATCCGCCTGATTACAATGGCGGTATCGTAAACAATGTGGAGATCAAAACTTATGATAAAGTAGGGGTGCAGTATCCGCTGGTAACTACCCGTTTTGATCTGCCATCACTGGCCGTAGCGCATTTATATGTTGATGCGCAGGTGACCAATTATACCAATACCGCACAGGATGCCGTGATCAAAGGGCAGATCAATAGTGATTTGAGCTTTGATCAAAAAGTGCATTTGCTGCCCCACGAATCAAAGAATGTAGATTTTAGTCCGGAGATTTATAAACAGCTCAATATTAAAAATCCGCGCATCTGGTGGCCTTGGCAGTATGGTAAGGCCGAGCTGAACCGGGTCGAGCTGTCGGCGGTAGTAGCAGGAAAAGTGAGTAATACGCTTTGGGAGAAATTTGGTATCCGCCAGATGGATTCGAAGCTGATCGACAATGAATCGCGCGAGTTTATCGTAAACGGTAAACCTATCCTGATCCGCGGAGCTGCATGGTCGCCGGATATTTTCCAGCGTCGGTCGCCCGAACGTCAGGAGCAGGAAGTGAAGCTGGTACGCGATATGAACATGAATATCATTCGCTCCGAAGGTAAAATGGAGGATGATAATTTTTATGATCTGTGCGATCAGTACGGTATGCTGGTGATGACCGGCTGGATGTGCTGCGGTGTATGGCAACATCCCGAACACTGGGATGCTGCTGAGCGCAAAGTAGCCATGGCATCTGATAGTAGTGTGATGTATTGGTTGCGCAATAAAGCCAGCCTCATGGTATGGCTCAATGGCAGCGATATGCCCCCAACTGATACTTCGGTTGAGCGTGATTATTTGAAGATCGAGAAAGCTCTGAAGTGGCCAAATCCTACACTGTCAACGGCTAATGAAACCAAGTCGAAAGTATCGGGCTTTAGTGGTGTAAAAATGGCCGGCCCTTATGAATGGGTGCCGCCTATATATTGGGAAACAGATGCCACGCACAAATTTGGTGGTACCTGGAGTTTTGCTACAGAAATATCGCCAGGCCCATCTATACCTCCATACGAGAGCCTGATCAAGTTTATACCCAAAGATTCCCTGTCCACCAGTTCACCGGCATGGCTGTATCATTGTGGTACAGGATCATTCGGGACTACAAAAGTGTTTGATAAGGCGCTTTCAAACCGTTATGGGGAATCACCATCTATTAAAAATTATATAGCCAAGGCACAAGCGCAAAACTATGAGGCACACCGTGCCATGATGGAGGCTTACGGCTTTAAAAAATACAATACAGCAACGGGAGTAGTACAATGGATGCTGGCCAACCCATGGCCCGGATTGATATGGCATACCTATGATTATTACCTATATCCGGCGGGAACTTACTTCGGTATGAAAAAATCGATGGAGCCTTTGCATGTGATGTATTCCTACAAATCAAACGAGGTGGGGATTATAAACTCCTATCTTAAAAAATTTAGCGGTTTGCAGGTAAAGGCTACTGTTTATAATATTGATGGTACGGTAAAATACACTAAAACAGCCCCGGTAAGCATTGAAGCGGATGCTTCCAAAGTGGTATTCGCATTACCGGCCATTGCAGGACTGTCGCCGGCTTATTTTGTGCGTTTGCAATTGACTGATAGTCGCGGCAAGGTAGAGAGTATCAACTGGTACTGGTTGTCGCAAAAAGCAGAAGTGCTGAATTGGAAAAAGTCAAACTGGTACACCACACCCGAATCGGCTTATGCTGATTATACGGCTTTACAGCAGATCCCCAAAACAGCGCTTAAACTGAGCCATGTTCAGGAAGCTACTAAGGGCGATAGCACCACACATGCTGTAACCATTACCAATACCGGGAAATCAGTAGCTTTTTTTGTACATCTGCGGGCATTAAAAGGTAAGGATGGTGATGATATCCTGCCGGTGATATTCAGCGACAATTACATTTCATTGGCACCGGGCGAAACAAGGGTAATCAAATGTACCTATAGCAATAAAGATGCAGCGGGTACAACGCCTTATTTCCTAACCTCGGCCTGGAATATCGATACGACTAAAAGTAAGAGCGGTGAGCAGTTTGGCTTTGAGGAAGGGTTGCCGCTTAATTAGTATCCCTTTTCTATGCATCTTGCGCTCGTTTGCAACGAGTGCTTAACCTGGGTTTGCGTTTAAAAAACGCAAGAGCGATGCAATCGCTGCTCCACAATAAGCACTCGTTACAAACGAGCGCAAGTAGATATCTCTTTTCTATCCATCACGTCATTGCGAGCGCAGCGTGGCAATCCCTAACTCTACAGAGCGGCTCTGCTCATTGGGGATTGCCACGCTGCGCTCGCAATGACGCTTGTATGTTGAAGTGTGCAAAGCGAGTCGATTATAATATAGGCATGTGAAAGCAGTATCACATCGTAATCACTATCCGTTTACCTTGTGCATCCTGTTGCCAGGCTTCAGCTATATCTTTTAAGGGGATTGCCAGCGTATCGATAGATAGCTTGCCCTCCGCTGCCAGTTTAAATACCTCGGGGAGTATCTCTGTTTTAATTTTAGCGGTCTCTTCTTTGGAGATACTTCCGCCGCCTGCGCCGGTAAGCTCAATGGCGGTACTGCGGAGGATAGCAGCAGGCAGATTAATAGCTGAGCCGGCCATTTCGCCAACCTGTACATAACGGGTTATATGATCAGCCGTAGCATTAAGATCGTGCCCGGCCAAAGTACCCAATAGCAGTTCGGCGGGTTTTCCCCATAAATAATCAATTACTACATCCAACGGATTTTTTGCTGCTTCGGCTTTAATGGCTTGTTTAATGTCATCGTCAGATTGGTTCAAAGATATGGTCACATCAGCACCAAGGTTGTTCAAGGCTTCCTGGTTGCGACCCATGGCGACGATCTTACCGGCACCCAGGTGGCGGGCTATCTGTACGGCCAGTTTTCCGGTAATACCTGTTGCTCCTAATATCAATATGGTATTGCCTTTCTTTAATTTACCTTTGTATGCTAATGATAGCCACGCCGATATAGCAGGGTTGGGTAACGCTGCCGCGGTGACATCATCCAATCCATCAGGTATGGGTACGTACCAGTTTTTGTTGATAAGGGCCTTTTGGCCCATCATTCCAGAGGCTGATCCGGCATACACCCGGGTGCCATCGGCTAATACGCCCACGCCATCAACACCTACAACCGCGGGATAGTTTTTATGCTTATCGTAATGGGTACCCTTAGCTCTTCCCTTATCGAGGTTTTTGATGCTGGCTGCTTTAACTTCAATAACTTGTTCCTGTTCAGATGGAATGGGTTCTGCAAAATCTGCATATTTAGGGGTTTCACCTGCTTTATATAATACTGCTGCTTTCATTTGATTTGTTATTTGTTAAACAAATTTCGGCAGTTGGTAGCCGGCCTGCGATAACAAATGTTAATAAATGAAAGGCGCTTCTTTATTCAGTAAATCACTAATTCAATAATTACTTGGTGACCGCGTTACGGATGCGGCTTAGCGAAACCGAGGTAATCCCCAGATAGGAGGCGATATAATGCTGCGGTATACGCTTAATAATGTGAGGTTTTTCTTTCAGCAAGGTTAGGTAGCGTTCCTTTGGTGTGTATTTGATGAACGACATAAAATGCGTCATGTAATTAATTTGCCTGTCGAGCATAACATCGGCCAATTGTTCCCGCACCTCTGGAATGGTATTAAGTTCGTTCATCATTGCGGTATAATCCTTTTTGTGGATCCAGTAGAGTACGCAGGGCTCAATGGTTTCCAGCGTAACCAGGCTTGGCGTACCTTTTCGGAAACTTTCGATGGATGATACAGCTTCCTGTTCAAAAAAGAACTGGAAGGTTACATCCTTGCCTTTATTGTTGAACCAAACCCGCAGGCAGCCTTTTTCAATGTAATATGCTTTTTTGGATACATCGCCCTCGTGCAAAAGGATGGTTTTTGCAGGAACTTCAAGGCGATGGTAAAGACTGGCGTACTTTTCCCATGAGCCTTGAAGTTGTGGTAATAATTTTTTTAGCTGATCAAACACAGCTCAAATTACTGAAAATTTTATAAAAGCAAGCTTAAAAGCCGCTATCGTCTAACGCGAACGTGTTTTTACGTTCTTTCCATTTACCTTTTGTAAAGTCAGGGAATTCCAGTGTCTTGCCTTCTTTTACTGATTGGGTTGATAATGGCGCTATCACGCTCATGGTAACCGAATCATACACATCGATAGGAGTTTGGCGCTTGTGTTTTACCGATTCGACGAACGCGTTAAATACAAACCAGTCCATTCCGCCATGCCCGGCACCTGCGGCTTCGGCATCGTGTTTTTTCCAAAGCGGGTGATCATATTTGGCAAACCATTCTTTTGCCGGATCCCAGCTATCGTCCTCCTTTGATTTGTGATCGATATAAATGGATTGGTTTACATCCATCCAGATACCTTTGGTACCCTGAACCCGGAATCCCAACGAATATGGACGTGGCAAATGGGTATCATGCGATAGCAAAACGGTTTCGCCATTGGCACAGTTGATCATGGTGGTGGTTACATCGCCATTTTTGTAATTGAGCTTGGCATTAGGATGTCCCGGTGAAAGTTCTTCTACATATGCAGCTAAACCTCGTGCTTTTGAACTAAAGGAAACCAGGCTGGTAAACCTGTTACCACGGGTAATATCAATATAATTCATCACCGGACCGGCGCCGTGGGTAGGATATAGGTCGCCATCACGGTCGATGTTAAACTGAGTGCGCCACTGGGCCTCGCTCAATGCTTTTGCGCCATATTCAACTCCTTTACCACCGTATCTACCTTTGCCATCATTAAACAACACATCCCGAAGGTTATGCTGATAACCACCTTCCAGGTGTATCAATTCACCAAACAAGCCTTGCCTAACCATGTTTAATGCCGCCATTACATCACGGCGGTAACAAACGTTTTCAAGGGTCATATAAGGGACGCCTGTTTTCTCAGATGTTTTAACAATATCCCAGTGCTCATCAACGGTAAGACCTGCAATTACCTCACAGCCCACATATTTACCAGCTTTCATGGCATCAATAGATTGCTGATGGTGAAACTGCCATGGCGTAGCAATAATTACGGCGTCAATATCATTTCTTTCCAGTAACTTTTTGTAAGCATCAATTCCTCCAGTGTACTCTTTGGCTGCTGGCCGGCCTTTTTTGGCTAAATATTCCCGGCAGATGTTTAAAGAGTGTTCCTGGGTATCGCATATAGCAACAATCTCTACGTCGTCGCGCAGGGCACCTTCAGATATATGGCTCATGCCGCGAGCACCTACGCCAATATAACCAAGCCGTACTTTGCCGGTATCTTTGGCAAATAAGCTGCCTGTTGGCAGTATGGTAAACCCTGCAGCAGCAATGGCGCTGCTTTTTACAAATGTTCTTCTGTCCATTTATGTTATTGTTTGATAATGATTTATTAGTTTGAATTGATGGTTTACAACTATGTTTCGGGATTGAAGTTATTGATCATATTTATAAAATCAACAGATCAACCACCTCAAATACGCCGCAAACGTTTGATACCGTTAGTCATTTACTCCAAATTCAAAAATAGTACGGCTCTTAAACCGCTCGCCCGGATTTAACAACGTACTAGGGAAATGAGGTTTATTAGGCGCGTCAGGATAATGCTGTGTTTCCAGGCACAATCCACTTCTGAAAGGGTAGTTACTATTTTGTTTACCGATACAGGTTTCGTCTAAAAAATTACCGGTATAAATATGTATGGCAGGTTCGGTGGTAAAAACATTTAATACCCTTTTACTGATCGGTTCAAAAACTTTAGCTGCCAGTTTCAGCTCCTCAGAGTCCTGCTTTTTCACTACCCAGGAATGATCATACCCACGGCTTAATACCAATTGAGCATTATCCTCATTGATACGTTTGCCAATTGCTACAGGTTCTGTAAAATCGAAAGGGGTGCCGCTCACCGGGGTAAGGGTACCTTCAGGTACCTGCATAGCATTTACAGGCAGATACTCTGCCAAGGGTAGCAGGAGTTGATGATCTAAAATTGATCCGCCGTTATGTCCTGCCAGGTTAAAATAAGCGTGCTGCGTTAAATTGATCAGTGTTGGTTTATCTGTTACCGCATCAAAATCAACTATTAGCTGGTTCTGATTATTGAGGGTGTAAGTAACTGTGGTGGTCAGGTTACCCGGGAAACCTTCTTCACCATCTTTGCTCAGATACTCTAATATCACACCAACTCCGTGCTCATTGTTGAATGACTTTGATTGCCATACTTTTTTATTAAAGCCAACCTTGCCGCCATGATGATGAAAACCACCATCTTTAACCGTAAGCTGATGTGGTGTGCCGTTGATAATTACCTTACCACCGGCTATCCGGTTAGCAAATCGACCAACTATGGTACCAATATAAAACTGATCTTCAACATAGCCCTGTAAATCATCGTAGCCCAGTACAACATCGGTCATATTACCCTGATGATCGGGCACTGATACTGATTGAATAGCAGCGCCAAAATTGGTAACAGATACTTTTACACCATTGTCATTGCTTAGTTCGTAAAGAAAGATCTGGTGACCGTTAAACTCGCCCCAATTATTTTGGCTGATATTGTATTTCATGTGATGTATACTTTAAATAGAATAATGGAAATTAGTGTTTTCATTGATAAGGCGGCCCGAATAATTACACAAAATATCACGCAAACGTTTGCAATATGCACACTTGATCGTGACCATTTGTATCGATTTTAAATATGGTGAAGAATCAGATGAAATGGAGGCCCCATCTTCATTTATTAAATCTTCTGAAGTGTGTTATCAGGTAATATTTTATAATATTGACGTTATAAATATTATTGGTGTTTATAATTGTCTTTTAGTAAGATAATTAGCTTATGCGTAATAAAAAATACACAAACGTTTGCGCGTGCTTTTTCATAAGTAATTAATTACGTTTGGCTAAAATTTGCCTTAAATGATGCTTGACCAGATCCTGGAACTGTACGGACTTAACACCAATAACTATACTATTAAAAGTTTTGGTACGGGATTGATTAATCATACCTGGAAAGTTAGCGGGCCCGAAAACTATATTCTTCAGCGTATTAATCCCTATGTTTTTAAAAACCCGGAGGCTATTGCTGAAAATATGGCGCTACTGGCAGACTATCTTAAGCAAACCTCGCCCGATTATCTTTTTGTGGCACCTATACGTACATTATTGGGTGAGCACATGGCTAAAATAAATAATAAAGAGTATTACCGGCTTTTCCCTTTTATTGATAATTCGGTAACCATTACCGAAATTAAAAATCAGCAGGAAGCTTTTGAGGCAGCCCGGCAATTTGGAAAGTTTACTTATTTACTGAGTGGTTTTGATCTGCATAAACTACATCACACTTTACCTCAATTTCATGATCTTAAACTGCGGTTCGATCAGTTTAAAGAAGCTTGTTCAACCGCCGGAGCTGATAAGCTGGCCACAGCCGCGGCTGCTATCGATGATATTTATAAATACCAGGGAATACTATTTACCTATATACAACTGATTGATCGTCAACAGCTGCCATTACGCGTTATACACCATGATACCAAGATCAGTAATGTGTTGTTTGATCAGGATCATAATGGATTATGCGTCATCGATCTGGACACGGTGATGCCTGGTTATTTTTTGAGCGATGTAGGGGATATGCTGCGCACTTATCTTTCGCCGGCAAATGAAGAGGAACGTGATTTTTCAAAGATCCAAATCAACGAAGAGTGTTTTTATTCCATTTATAAAGGATACATTTCGGCTATGGGTACAGCCCTGACGCCAGCGGAGAAGGAATACTTTACTTATTCTGGTAAATACATGATCTATATGCAGGTGCTCCGGTTTTTAACCGATTTTTTAAATGATGATATTTATTACCACACTACTTATCCCTTACAAAACCTGGTGAGGGCGCAAAACCAGTTAGCGCTGTTGGAGCAATTCACCAGATCAGAAAAAAGATTTAAGAAGTTTATCGAATACTTTAGCTTTAAGCACGATAACATAGTGAACTGATTCGATGATCAGTCATAACAAAAAAGAGGCTGTTCTCATACTTTTGAGAACAGCCTCTTTTGCTTTGATCTATCGATCCGGGATTAATGATAACCCGGGTTTTGATCTTGTGGTGTCAAATCAGGATTTAGTTGCAATTCGGTATTTGGTATTGGATAAAGCGTGTTAAATGCCTGGATCGTTCCGGATTGGGCGGTCCATTTGTTATACTTTTTAACACGATCAACAAATAGTCCGGTCCTGATCAAATCGATACGGCGCCAACCCTCTGCAAAAAGCTCCCGGGTGCGTTCATCCATGATATTGGTGCGGAAATCACTTTGTGACATCGCGGTCCACATTTTATCATTGGGTAATGTACCACCCCATGCACGGGCCCTTACCTGGTTAACCGCGGTTATGGCTTCGCCTGTTCTGTTCAACTCATTTAAACACTCTGCGTAACATAGTTTAATATCGCCTAAACGCAGTACAGGCATATCTTTTCCTGAGTTATACATATTGTTGTAACCAAGGCCGCTATGTGTATCGGTACGGAAATCCTCATACTTTTTTACGTGGGGTTTTAACTCATCAAAGTCAGCACCCAGGCCTTCCCAGGAGATAATATCAAGCGTTGGTGTAACACCATAGTAAGAAAAATCATAACGGATATTTTCGTTACGACGAACGTCGCCATCTTCCCATATACCACCGTTGGCTACGGTTTCATAAGCATGTATCGTTGGAACGATCTTGTCATACCCAGAAAAATAACAACCGTCGCCAAATGTATTTTGTACCGCGCGTGATCCTATCTGAAACTGTACTTTATTATTATTTGGCGAAACAGGGCTATACTGGAACTCCAGGATGGCTTCGGCGGTGTTGGGTTTGTTATAATCCCAAAGATCCTTATAGGGTACCAGGGTATATCTACCCATCATTTTTTCAAAACAATCGCGGGCTTTGTCAAAATCACGCAGACCGGTTGATACCGGGGCCGACATATAAGCCTTACCCAGCATGGCCAGAGCCGCGCCGCTTGTGGCTCTGCCCGGATCATTCTTGTCTGGGCAAAAAGCAGCTGCCTTGGTCAGATCTGCGATAATAAACGCCCACACATCTTTAAGCGGCTGCCGTTTAAGGCCCAATTGCGATTCGCGGCTCAAATCTCTGATGGGTATTTCGCCCCAGTACATGGCCAGTTCAAAGTCGAAAAATCCTCTTAAAAAAGAGGCTTCGCCCACAATACCAGCCTCTACCGAACCTGCCTTTAGCGTAGGTTTGTCAACACCGTTGATGATTTTGGCCGCTTCGTTTACCAGGGGCCAGCGAAGGTTCCATTGGGTGGTTACCTGACCCTGTAGTGCATTAAGGTTGCCATCAAACCTGTCAAGTCCGCCTTTAGAGGCATCACTTTTCATCTGGTAGGCGCCCTGTTGAGTTTCGTCGGTGCCCATCATTAAAACGGTGCCCTGCTCGTCTGCCCTAAAATTTAGCCAGTTGGCGTATATACCTTTTAAACTTGTTTGTACCAGATTGATATCAGAAAACACCTGGCTTTCATCCAGTTTTGTTAAACTCGTCTGATCCAGGGATTTTTTGCAGGAAACTGAAAATATTACAGTTCCGGCAATGAATATATTTATAATGGTTTTTTTCATGATCTTTTGCATTGAAGTTTAAAATCCAAAATTTACCCCAAGAACAAATGTCCTTACCGGCGGATAACCATAATCACCTGTTTCCGGATCAAGCCCTTTGTATTTGGTGATACAGAACAGGTTTGAACCTGTAGCGTATATCCGTACACGGTTGGCATGCCAGCTATTCAGCAATTTTTGAGGCAGGTTATATCCTAAAGTCAATGCCGATAAACGAAGATATGAGGCATCCTGAATAGCATAATCCAGATCAGACGGGTTGTACCGGTTATAGCTGGTATTATCAATTACACGGGGGATATTGGTATTGGTGTTGGTTGGTGTCCAACGGTTTAACAGATCGGTTGAAGCCATGCTTGAGCCAACACTGTTAATCAAGCCTTCGTAATAGCTGCTGATCTTTTTGGCGCCGTGCGAGTAAACAAACACCGCGTTCAGGACTATCCCTTTATAGGAAAGGTCTGTTGAAAAGCCACCATAGTATTTCGGATCTTCATTGCCAACAATCTGTCTGTCGTATTGGTTAACAATACCATCTTTAACCCCGTTAGGGCCCGAAACATCCAGCGCGAACAAGTCACCCAGACCTACTGTTTTGCCGTTATAATTGAGCCCCTGCCACTCGGCACGGTTTGATTCCTGTGCTATACCGCCCGAACGAAGGGTGTAGATGCCGTGCAGCGGCTGACCAATAAATAAATTGTTTTCGCGACTATCGCCTGAAGTGCTATAGATGTATTGGACATTATTGCCAAACAATTGCTCCACCTTGTTTTTGGCAAAAGAAATATTGCCCGATATTGACCAGTTCCAGTCGGTACTTTTGATCACCTGGCCGCTTAATGAAAGGTCAACACCTTTGTTACCTACCCGGCCAACGTTTTGAACCTGGATGCTGTATCCGGACGTAGTTGGCAGCGCGCGATCAAGCAAGAGGTTATCGTTTTTGATATAAAACGCGTCGGCAGTAACGTTAAGGCGCGAATTGAAGAATGCCATATCAAGACCAACATTAGCTTGTTTTTGTCTTTCCCAGGTAAGATCAGGATTGCCCTGACGACCATCATTGGCTATCAAAGCATTATTGTTAGATACCTTTGAACCATATAACGTTTGGAAAGCATAATTGGCAATATCCTGGTTACCCACAACGCCGTAACCTACACGCAGGCTTAACTGGTTAAATATCTTCTGCTGCTTCATAAAATCCTCTTTGTGGATATCCCATCTTACCGAAGCTGATGGAAAAATACCATATTGATGTCCTGGAGCAAACCGGGAAGAGCCGTCATCGCGGGCAGTAGCGGTCAGGAAATATTTATCATCGTAACTATAAGTAAAACGAGCGATTACCGAAAAAATAGAATAGGCATAGAAGTCGGAGTTAATAGTAGTTTTATCCTGTGCCGCTGCGCCTCCTAGGTTGTAATATAAAAGATCGTTGCTTGCAAAGCGGTCGCCCTGTGCCAAAGTATAATCAGAGGTACGTTTGCTGGCACTGGTACCCAATAAAGCAGTGATACGATGCTTGGAGTTGAAGGTTTTACTGTATGTAGCAGTATTATCCCATTGCCAATACAAATCGTTCCAGCGTTCGGCCTTTGCGCGCGCGTCGCCATTGTAATTCCGGATAGCTTCCTGTATGTTATTAGGGGTAAAAGTAGAGTAGCTTTGCTGGCCGTAATCAACAGAAAAAGTCGAGCGTATATCCAGACCCGGTATCGGGTTTACATTGATAAAATTTGATGTTGACAGGCGGTTACGATTTTGCCTGCGGGTAATATCAAGCGCGTTGAACGGATTAAAATTATTGTTGCTGTTTTGGCCAAGCGCACGGTAATATATAGTGAGGTAATTAGGAGTATACCTGGTAGCCGCTGCCCGGTATGGGTCATAATTTAAAAGCGGATTGGCATTAAGCGCCTGGTTATAGGAATCGTCATCGGCCAGGGCATCATCGGTACGGGTATAACCGGTATTGGTGCCAACCTTTAACCATTTTTTAACCAAATAGTCGGCATTAAAACGGCCGGTATATTTATTTTGATTTACCGTCTGGATAAGCCCTTTTGTGCCGGCATAGCCCAAACTCAGGTAAAATGTACTTCTGTCTGTACCACCTGCAAAGCTTAAAGCATGGTTTTGCTGATAACCGGTTTGTGAAATAGCTTTAAGCCAGTTATAGCTTTTACCGCTGTTATTGGTATCAAACTCTTGCTGCGAGAAAGCCACATTGGTTTTGAGCAAGGTGTTATTAATGTAATCCTGCCTGTTGGCTGTAGGGTTATCTTTGATGTAACCGTTGGCGTAAGCATCCACCCGTAAATCAAACAGCTGCTGTGCAGTCATAGTTTCAGGCATTTTGGCGAAGTTGGAGAAACCAGCCCATCCATCGTAACTGATGGTACCATCGCCGGCTGATTTCTTGCCTTTTTTGGTAGTGATAACCACTACACCATTGGCTCCACGCGAACCGTAAAGGGCGGTAGCAGAAGCATCTTTTAATATGGATACCGAGGCCACATCATTCATGTTGATGGAATTAAAGCCGCCCAGGTTGTTTTCCATGATCAAACCATCCACTACATAAATAGGGGTTGAGCCCGAGTTGATGGTATTGGTACCGCGAATTTTGATAACGGCATCATCACTTGGTTTAGAACCACCGCCAATAAATACACCTGCCACACGACCTTGTAAAGCATTATTAACGTTGGTTACCGGGCGTTCCTCCAATGTTTTGGCATCTACGTTACTTACAGAACCGGTAAGATCGCCTTTTTTGAAGGTGGTGCCTACCACTACGATCTCTGCAAGATTATTGTTTGATGTTGTCAGGGTGATTTTAAGAGGCTCGGCAGTGGCAAGCACTTCCTTTGGCTCAAAGCCTATGGCAGTAAAGACTAACACAGTACCCGGACTTACATTGAGCGAAAAATTACCATTGATATCTGTAACAGTTCCGGTTTTAGTGCCCTTAATGGTTACCGTAACACCAGGAACCGTCAACCCTTTATCATCTTTAACAGTACCTGTGATAGGGGCCTGGGTCATGTCCAGATCGGCTCTTCTGGTAATTACCTGTGAGGGGTTATTCCTGATCACGATCACATCGCCCGAAACTTCATAAGCCAGGTTAAGCGGCGTAAACAGCTCGGTCAATACGGTTCCTAAAGTTTTATCTGTAAATGAGGCATTAACCTTTTGGTTATCATTGATCAGGGCCGGACTAAACACAAAGTTAACGTGGTATTTCTGCTCCAGCTTTTTTATTACCGTTTTTAGCGCGGTATTACTTTCGCTTACAGTGATCTTCGTATCTAAAATAGCCTGCGCTTTACCATCTTTTGCAATTGCGCTTCCTAATAATGAGAGACTTAATGTTAACTGTAAAAATGTGATCTTCATTATTTTTACGAGTATAGGTTTATATTTCATAAATTTGGTTAGAGTTAATGATTCGTTAATAACTTGACAAAAAAGCCCCGCTCAACCTTGTTAAAGGTTACAGTAAATGAGTTTCGATCATTTGTGGGGCTAAACATTTGGACCGGCAATACCGCAAATATTGCCGGTTTGTTTTTTGGGTGGAGTTAAGTACTTTTTTCTCTCATCATATTAAATAGGTTTAATAATAGGTTAATTGGTTGGTATAGGGTTTGGGTTTTGACCGATGATAATTATACGGCCATCGGTGAATTCGCAGTTGGCATTAATAGCCTTGCATATGAGTTTAACTTTTTCGTCCAGTGGTCTGTCTGAAATAGATACAGTAAGGCTGATGTTTCCCAGTTTAGCCTTATCATATTCAATATTTACATCGTAATCCTTATTTATCCGGTCAATAACCGCGGATAGGGGGGCATTGTCAAATGTGAATTCTTTTTGTGCTATCTCTTTTGAGAGGCTTAATGGCACTGTGAGTGTTTCTTTCTTAAAGCTTAGTTGTTTTTCGGCGTAAGTTACTTGCTCATTAGGGGTTAAGATAACCTCATATTGATGCTTACCTGCTTTTGTTGTGGCTTTTTGATTGTACACCAATACTCTGCCGGTGTTTACCACTACCTTAAAATCCTGGTTGTTATGCATGCTTTTTACCGTAAAGCTAGTGCCTAATACCCGCACTACCATATCATGGCTATGTACCAGGAAAGGCATTTGAGGGTTTTTATGCACCTCAAAAAAGGCTTCACCATCTAAGAAAACCTCCCTTTTATCATGAAATGATC
This sequence comes from Mucilaginibacter sp. BGA-UO-ETr-C110, assembly GCF_059567985.1. Lineage (NCBI taxonomy): Bacteria > Pseudomonadati > Bacteroidota > Sphingobacteriia > Sphingobacteriales > Sphingobacteriaceae > Mucilaginibacter > Mucilaginibacter sp. BGA-UO-ETr-C110. The sequence continues at coordinate 2,320,763 of NZ_JCAQPB010000002.1, read as the reverse complement.
GCAAGTACCTTAGTCCCGAACCGGGTTTTAAAACCGCAAGACTACCATCGCTCATTTGCACCAGTTTTGAGTTCGGAGTATGATTAATCACTTGTAAAAAAGGATCGGACTGGGAGGGACGAGCCTGACGGGTATTATTCTTAAAAAAGAGGAAGCCTGCACTGGCAACCAATACAACCGTAGCCGCAACGCGGAACCAACCAGTTTGATAAAACCGTGGTCTGATTACGTCTGATTCATCCAGCTCAAGAGCTTGTTGCCGGATATGGCTTATCATGGAGTTTATCTCGGCATCTGTCAATTCATCTTTCAGCGGGTTAACCCGGATAGATAATATGATAGCGCGCGCCTGGTCAACGATCTTTTTCCGGCCGGGGTTTTCCATAAGCCATTGCTCCCAGAATACCTGGTGTGCCGACTGGTTTTTTAAAACCCAGTCAATAAAAAAATCGTCATGCAAAAAGTCTTCGACTTCGTAATTCGTATAGTTGGTCACCTGGAACTGATTTCAATTGGTTATTACCATATATATTCCGAATGCGCCGAATATTACCCTCCTGACGGGTAAAAAAATGGAAGTTTTTGGTAGATTGATTATAACCGTCTGATAAACAGTTGTATAATTTTTACAAATTGAGGCTCGAAAAAGCGATCATCAGGATAACCCACTCCGCTCTGAAGTTTTTATAAGCCTTTTGCAGCAGGTTATGAACCGATTGTTTACTGATCTCCATGATCTGCGAAATGTTATCAAAATCAAGGTTCTCGTAAAAACGGAGGTACATGATCTCGCGCTGACGGGTAGGCAGGGTGTTTAATATCTGTTGTATCCTGGAGCTTAAGGTTTTTGTTTCCAGGTCGGTTATCATTTTTGATTCGATATTGAATTCAACCAGGAACTCATAACTATCATCAAGTGCCTCACTTCGGTTCCATTTAGATTGTTCGCGGAATATCCGCAGGCGCACGGCTTTAAACAGATACCATTTCACGGCCGGGGTCGGACTAATCCGCAGCCTTCTGTTCCATAGCTCCAGGAACACATCCTGAATGCAATCTTTCAAAAAATCCTTATCCTGGTAAATGCGATAGCCGTAGTTAAAAAGTGGTTTGGAGTATTTTTGTATAAGCTGGGTATAGGCCACTTCATCGCCATCCCTAAACAGATCCCAAAGTTCAGAATCATCTATAGTAATCAGCTTATCGTTATAGGGCCCCATTTTGGTTATACTTTCATAACAGCCTATTCAACATACACAGTCCAGTTTAAATTGAATATGGTAAAATAAAGTCAAAGTTATTCAAAAGTTAATTAACCCTAAGGCTTTGGCGGTTAAACGCGTAAAAAAATGTTCAAACAAATAAAAAGCCCTCAGAAAACAATCCAAGGGCCTTTTAAAAATAGGTAATATTTAATTATAACTTAATGAGTTGGCTCACCGGCAGATAACAGGATGCCTTCATGCGCATTCTCCACGCCATTGGCAAAACCGTTTTGATTGATGAACATCTTTTCATTCTCGATCATAAAGTGGGCTCCATCAACCTTAAAATTACCTTTAATGGTTAATACCGCATCTGGGTGTTGTACGCCTATCTCGTTAACAATATGACTGCCTAAACCATGAAATTCGTGTTCATTTAGCTGGTAAACATCTAAAACAGGTTCATGATGACCGGTTTGAAACACCCAAACCCGATTAACCTCACTTTCAACGTGAACAGATGAAGGCCCGCTCTCCAGCCGGTTACCACTTATTTTGATGACCTCGCCGGATAAAGAAGTAATGTTGGCATCAATAACGAGCGAACGGTCTTCCGAGCCCCGTTGATGGTTATAAAATGAAAGTACCTTTAAAAATTCGGTGTTTTTATCACCGTCTGTGTAAGTCAGGGTATTTTGGCGGCTTAAAAATATGCTGGTGCCAAAAATAAATGCGTGTTTCATAACGGTATTAATTGTTTGGTTTAATTGATTATTTATTAAAGCATTATACCTGCAAAATGTTTTTAATAATGAATAAATATCATGGATTCTCAAGAGGTTAAAAAAACACCCCGGATTGAAATTTTATTGATTCTTAATTTTTAGTGTTACATTGTAATAACCTATTGCATTATGAAAAGAAAAACATTTATTCAATTAAGCACCACCTTAATGGCTACACCGTTATTGTCATCGTTAGAGGGTTGGGCCCAGGCCCCACGATTAAAAAACTGGGCCGGTAACCTTACCTTCAGCACCGATCATGTGTTCTACCCCAAATCGGTTCAGGAGGTTCAGCAACTGGTTAAAACGCATACCAAACTTAAGGTCTTGGGCACAAGACATTGTTTTAATACCATTGCCGATAGTAAAGACAACCTGCTCTCCACCAAAGAGCTGAACAAGGTTATCAGTCTCGATAAAAAAGCCCATACCGTTACGGTTGAAGGCGGTATCAAATACGGCGAACTGGCCCCATACCTGCATAAAGAAGGTTTCGCCCTCAATAACCTGGCCTCCTTACCACATATTTCGGTAGCGGGATCTATCACCACGGCCACGCATGGCTCCGGTGTTAAAAATGGCAATCTTTCCAGCGCGGTTACCGCCCTGGAAATTGTAAAGGCTGATGGCAGCATCGTTCATCTGTCCAAAGCCGTGGATGCCGAAAAACTGAACGCGGCTGTGGTTGGCCTGGGTGCTCTGGGCGTCATTACCAAAGTAACCTTGCAGGTGGAACCAACCTTTATGATGCAGCAGCGGGTATTTACCCAAATGCCTATGGCACAGGTAAAGCAAAACTTTGAAAAAATAGTGTCTGCCGGCTACAGCGTTAGTTTATTTACCGACTGGCAGCATGACAGCATCAACGAGGTCTGGATAAAAAGCCGCATCGGTACCGATAAAGATCATAACGGCCCCGAGTTTTATGGCGCTAAAGCCGCTACAAAAAATGTACACCCCATCATCGCGCTTTCTGCCGAAAACTGTACCGAACAAATGGGGGTACCCGGACCCTGGTATGAGCGTCTGCCGCACTTTAAGATGGGTTTTACACCCAGCAGCGGTAAAGAGCTGCAATCGGAGTATTTTGTGCCGATCCATCACGCTGTAGAAGCCATAACCGCCATAGCGCGTTTGGGTAAACAAATAGGGCCGCATTTGTTCATCACCGAGATCCGTACCATTGCCGCCGATCAATTATGGATGAGCCCATGCCATAATCAAACCTCGGTTACCATTCACTTTACCTGGAAACAGGAAACAGCTGCCGTATTAAAACTATTGCCGCTGATTGAAAAAGAACTTTCGCTATTTAACGCGCGCCCGCATTGGGGCAAAATATTTACCATGGCGCCCAAAGTACTGGAATCGCGCTATGAAAAACTGAACGATTTTAAAAAGCTGGTTGCTGAGTATGATCCGAAAGGAAAGTTCAGGAATGATTTTTTGAGTAAGGAGATATATGGGTAGGTGTGGTTGATGCTAACAAAGGGGTGTCAGCTGAGCCCGTCGAAGCATGGTGGGCAGGCCTCTGCGCGCGACCCTTCGACGGTCTCAGGGTGACAGCCCCTCATGCAGTCGCTCGGCTCCAGCCGAGTGACGATTATTTACAGGCCTCTGGCCTGCGAAACAAATATAATCTTGCTTTTTACAGCGGCCGGAGGCCGGGTAATAACGGTCACTCGGCTGGAGCCGAGCGACTGCGCTGTCCAGGTAGGGACTCTGCACACGACTCTTCGACAAGCTCAGGGTGACAGGCCAATTTAATATCCTCAAGACAGTTTGATTTTATCCCACAGCTTACACTCCACCACCTGGGCTATTACCTGCTCGCGGTAATTGCGGCTGATGGGGATGCGGTGGGTTTGGATAAAGATCTCGTTGCCTTCCAATCCCTCTATTTTACTGATGGACACGATGTATGATTTATGCACGCGGATAAATGCGCGGCTATCCAGATTCTGCTCCAGGTTTTTGAGGTTCAGCAGTGTCATATATTTGCCTTTTACCGTGTAAATGCTCACGTAGTTTTGCATGCCCTCTACATACAGGATATCGTCGAAATAGATCTTTTCGTATTTATTACCGCATTTGATGAAGAAATAGTCGGCATCAGGTTCCTCTTTTTGAATACCACTTTGGGCCGATTGGGCTAGCAGCCGGTGATAATCCTTAGCTTTATTGGCTGATTTAAAGAAACGATCAAACGTAACCGGTTTCAATAAATAATCAAGCACATTAAGCTGAAACCCTTCCAACGCGTAACTGGGGTAGGCCGTGGTAATGATAACCATGGGCGGATTCTGCACGATCTTTAAAAAATCGATGCCATTCATTTTGGGCATCTGTATATCCAGGAATATCAGGTCCACCGGGTACTCATCCAGCAGTTTCATCAGTGCGATCGGGTTTTCGCAGGTTCCTGTCAACTGCAAAAAATCAACCTCCCTTACATAATTAGCCAGGCCTTCCCGTGCCAGTGGTTCATCGTCAATAATTACACAGTTGATCATCTTTGATTTTTTGGATTAAGGATTTTTGGAACAAGGAGCAAGGATACTTGTCATTCATGATTTTACTTTTTATTCTTTGCTTCAAAAATCCTTGCTCTTCTTATCCTTCCTCTATCTGTCCTTGCTCTTTGTTCCTTTTATTCTTGCTCTATCAGTCCTTATTCCTTGCTCTACCTATCCTTGTTCCAAAAGTCCTTGCTCTTTGTTCTTTCTATCTTTGTTCCAATAACCCTTGTTCTTTGCTCCAAAAGTCCTTGTTCTCAAATCCCAGTTCACTCAGTTTTAAGCGTAGTTTAACCTCAAAACAATTGTTGCTATGCTGTATATTCAGTTCGTGCTGGCCGGGGTAAACCAGGTCGAGCCGGCGCTGTACATTTTTTAAACCAATGCCGCCATAAGTCACCGCTTCGTTTGCTTCGTCGGGCGATGTGCTGTTGGTGATCAGCAGGTCCAGTTGCCCTTCGTTGGTGCTCAGTTTTATACTGATCCAATTGGGGCTATCACTATGTTTGGATACATGTTTAAAAGCATTCTCCACAAAGGTCATGAGTATAAAAGGCGCTATGCCCAAATATTCGGTACAGGGTTGTTCAACTTCAAATATCACCTCCACATTGTTATTCTGGCGGAGTTTTTCCAGCTCGATAAAATTTTTCAGGTAGGTGATCTCCTTGTCGAGTGAGATCTGCTGATCGTTACACTCATAAAGCTGGTACCGTAGCAGGCCCGAAAATTTAGCCAGCGAATCGGAAGCCATATCCGGGTTTTTGTGGATGAGGAAAAAGATGGAATTGATGCTGTTGAACAGGAAGTGCGGATTAAACTGATATTTTAAAAATTTGAGCTCCGTTTCCAGCTTTTCCTTTTCCATGATCTGTTGTTTCCGCTGGGCCTGGATCCAGTTTTTGGTGAGCTTGATGCTCATGGCCAGCGTCATACTGGCCAAAGTAGATGGGAGCGAGGTGTTATAAAAATGGAAAAAGCTGCCGGCTTCGGGCCCAAACATCTTTTGTATGGTACAATGAGCCAGAAGGGCGCTTAAATAATAGCCTGTATTGATCAGCGACGAAGCACAGGCAATCGTTATAATCAGGTAAATGATGTACTCGGTAAGCTTATTTTTTTCCAGGTAACGGGGTATCAGGAAATACAGGTTAAAATATACTGCGAGCGCCTGAAAGATTACATAGGAAAAGATCTTGACGGTATAAGCCGAAAAAAACATGGAGTGAGCGGCTGCCAAAGCATCGCCAACGGCAATCGTATACCAAAAATAATTATATACGCACCAAAAAGGAATGTGGTACAGCTTGTATTTAAACAACCAGTTCTGGCTTAATTTATTGGTTGTTAATGTGCTCATTTATAGACTTATTGTCGGATTATATCTAAAGTATTAGTGACCAAAACTCAACCCTGTCATTTCGAACGATAGTGAGAAATCTTCTGCTGCGTGCAGTGTTCGTCTTGTATAGTTGTAGAAGATTTCTCCTCGTTCCTCGTTCGAAATGACATTTGCTTTTTAAGTCTTCCGAGAGGCAAATCGCTAAATGTCTTAAAGCTACGCAATTGTTATTATTATATGCAGCCTTGATACATGAACGCCATCAATTAATTGACCACCTACGTCACATAATGTATAAGCGGTAAATCAGGCACCATAATCATGATTTTTATCGCTTTTATCCGGTTTTGTGTAGTTCATCAATTATAAATGGCTGCTGGTCATTCTCGTTTTTCTCTTACCTGTCACGGCCATTCCTTTGAACCGGATAAATAAACTGGTCATGAAAACGAAAACCCTCTGTTTAAATATATTAGCCCTTCTTCTGTTGCAAAACGCTTTTGGGCAGATAAGCGGCAAGCTTGTTGCAGCCGATGGCAAGCCGCTCGTGTTTGCCAATGTATCGCTACTTAAAGCCGCGGGTACGTCCGTAGTAAAAAATGCGCAGACCAATGCCAGGGGGATTTATCGCATAGAAAATATTGCAGCAGGGACTTATAAACTCCGGCTCAGCAGCGTTGGTTACCAAACCTGGGATTCTCCTGTTTTTGAGATCAACTCTCGCTCTGCCAATAAAGATCTCGGTACTACCGTGATGCAGGAAAGTACCCGGCAATTAGGAGAGGTAGTGGTAAGGGCCAGTAAACCGCTGTACCAGCAGCGTCCGGATGGCATGGTGGTGAATGTAGAAAGCAGTTTAATGACCAAAGGAAGCAGCGCCCTGCAGGTTTTGGAGCGATCGCTAGGGGTGGTTATCGATCATCGCAACAACAGCATCAATTTAAATGGTAAAGGCGGGGTAATGGTGATGATGGATGGTAAACTGGTGCGTATGCCGATGGATCAGGTGGTGAATATGCTCAGCGGAATGAGCGCTGCCAATATCGAAAAAATAGAATTGCTCAGTACCCCGCCGGCCGGTTACGATGCCGAAGGCAGCGCCGGGATCATTAACATCGTAACCAAAAAGAATAAGAAACAGGGTACCAATGGCTCATTTTCTGCAACAGGCGGTTATGGCTGGGGCGAAAAGGGCATGGCCAGTCTGAACCTGGCACACAATACAAAAACTGTAAATTTATACGGCGCGTACACCTTTTCGCACGACAGAACCTATACCGACCTGTTTATCACCAGCAGTCAGAATATGCCTTTTTTGGGTGGCGACGTTGCAGTTATTTTTGATAGCCACGCCAAACGTGTGCAGAACGATCATAATGCCAATATAGGGGCCGATATAAAACTCAATACAAAAACCACCCTGAGCGGTAACCTCACCTATAATACCAGCAGTGCAGCCCTTATAACTACAAATCACGCAGGCTATAATGTATTGCCCGATTCTTTACTGACTTATGATGGCTTGAACACTTCGCAAAACCGCTGGAACAACCTGGTGAGCTCGATCAGTATCGACAGGCAAATAAACACCAACGATAAGATCAGCTTTGCTGCGGATTATATTTATTATCATAATGATAACCCATCGCAGGTGCAAACCTCCTTTGTTAATAAGCATGGTGAGGTGGCGGGGACTAACGATAGTTTAAACTCACCGCAGCAACGAGGTTTTGCTGCTACAACTATCAAAGTAGGGGTAGCCAAGGTAGATTACACCAAGCAGCTGAATCCTAAGCTGAAACTGGAAACAGGTATTAAGGGAACTTATACCACCAGCTCCAGTTCATCGGGCCTGGAAAGCCTGCTGGATAATACCTGGGTTAAAAGAACAGAATCGGCCAATGAGATCTATATGAAAGAGGGGATCGGGGCGGCCTATGCATCGTTCAACTCACAGATAACGCCCTCTATGAGTTTGACCGTAGGGGCAAGGTACGAGTATTCCTACACGGATATGACCGATCCTAACACGGGTAAAAGCCTGGTTAACCGCAAACTGGGCGTACTGTTCCCCACTATATTATTTTCGAAAAAACTAAATGAGAACGCCGAACTGCAATTGTCCTATAGCAAACGGATCAGTCGGCCTACTTATAACGACCTGGCATCGTACGTTGGCTACAGCGACCCTACAGCGGTGTATACCGGCAATCCTTTCCTAAAACCAACCATCACCAATAATATTAAACTGGGCTATAATTACCGTGATTATTCGTTCTCCCTGCTCTACAGTCGCGACGATAACCCCATAGCACGATACCAGCTCAGTACAGGTCCGTCAAAAGACCTGCTCTACATATCACCCCAAAATCTGAGTTATCAAAACAACTTCACTTTTCAGGCAAACCTGCCCTTTAAGGTAAGTAACTGGTGGGACATGACCTACAGTTTTACAGGCGGATTGAGCCGGTTTAAAGGAAGCGGCTATTCGGCATTTCCGTTCCAGAAAAGTTATTTTATTTATACGTTCAACTTTAATGAATCATTTAAATTACCCAAAAAGTATTCATTGGAGCTTTCGGGCTGGTACAATTCGCAATGGTACAACGGTACAACAAGGATAAACGGTCTGGGCTCCCTGAACGCGGGTATAAAAAAGGAGTTAAATAATAATGGCGGGAGTTTCCAGCTTTCTGTAGCCGATATTTTAAGGAGCATACGGGTGCATGTTTATTATGGCACATTAACGCAGGAACCTTTTAATATTAAGAGTTATGTAGATGTGCGCACAGAATCAAGCAAGTTCCCTATCATCAAACTAACCTATTCCAAATCATTCGGCAGCACCCGTGCAAGCGGCCAGGCTAAACAGACTACCGGTGACGAAAGAGACAGGCTGAGGAAAGATTAATATTGGATTTTGGGACTTTAGGACTGTTGGACTTTTAGAGCAAGGACTGGGAGAGCAAAGAGCAAGGACTTTTGAAGTAAGGAACAAAAAGTAAAACATAAGTGATAAGAAATCCTTGTTCCTAAAGTCCTAAAGTCCTAAAGTCCTAAAGTCCTAAAGTCCTACTGACATACTGCTGTCACGACACTGTACCAGTTTTGTATAGAAACACAAAACGAAATGAACAGGACAGACAGGCTATTGGAGGTGCTGGCCGTTTTACAAACCCAAAAGGTTGTAACGGTTGATTATTTGAAAGAAAAATTCCATATCAGTACCCGTACGCTATATCGTGACATCCAATTGCTTACCGAATTAAGAATAACCGTACAATATGAAAACGAAAAAGGTTGTTTTATTCTGAAAGGCTACCGTAGTCCTGTACCTGAAACACCGGTCCGGATCAAGGATATTGGGCAGGTTTCCCAAAGCATTATTTTGATACCCGATCATTTGAAGAATGATGTATTGGCCTTACTGTCGGCCAGTAAAGATGAGATAAAATAGGGGCTGCCTGTCTTGGTTTTGTCCCTGAATTTTCGTATTTTTACCATAAGTAACGGCCTGGTTTTCTGATAAAAAAGAGAACCGGGCCGTTTTGTTAAAGGAAAATACAACCCAAAAATCGATTGTTTTGTATTGAAATATTTGATTGTCAATTATTTAATACTTTTTAAACCTTTCAAAACTGCTCAAAATCGTGTTAAAATTTGTTAAAAAGTGTTAAAATCGATGGTTTTAAATGAATTTTAAGCCCTTTTTACCCCGTTTTTGAGCAGAAAAGTGTTAAAATTTAAGGTTTAAAAAGTTTTTGAAAGGGGAAATGTTAAAATGATAGCCCTGTATTATCTGACTACACCCAACTGCTTCATCATGGTCAGCTCGTCTGTCACTCTCCAGTGTTCTGTGATCTTTCCATTTTCAATTTTTTCAATGTTGATCTGGTTAACCTCAATATGCTTTCCGGTAGGGGCTATGCCGAACAAGGTGCCTGTTTGGGTGCCGGTCATGATTACACGTGTAACCGCCCTGTCCTGAGTTACGATGATGTCCTTTATTTCATAATGCAGATCGGGAAATCCGGTACGTATGGCCATAATTATAGGTTTTAACCCGGCAGGACCTTTTGGCGGATTAGAGGTCGACGGGGTGTGATTGATATAATTTTCGCTTAAAATGCTGTCCAGTACATCCAAATGGCCTTTATTCCAGGCCTCGTTAAAATAAGTCTGGATAATCTGTTTATTCCTGTCCTCCCCCGTATGATTAGGCACAGTGGGGGTCTGTGTACAGGCCGCGAACAGCAATGGTAGTAGTATTAAAAATCTATGCTTTTTCATCGCTTATCTAATGAAATACAAAAGAACAAACTACTGTCAGAAAATTTATGAATGTAGTTTCATGGTTTTCTGATAGCTGCTTTAATCATCAAAATGTCATTTGCCGAAAATAATTTAAATACAGGCTAAGGGTAAAGCAGATTTAGCCTGACTGTATCTCAGAATAATTTTCATAACGAGTAAGGGTAAATGAGCCTGAGCGTGTTTCAAGAGAAATATTAATAAAAACAATAATGCTAAGCTGTATACAAGGGAGGATCCACCTGGTAGCCAGTTGGCAAACAAATTATCAAATTATCAAAAAAATAACCCCACACAACAACTCATGAAAACAAAGATCTTGTCTTTAATTGCGATAGTTTCAGTTTCATTCGCGCTATCAGCACAGGCACAGCAAAGTACACCGGTAGAAGAAGGTGTAGCAGCACCAATAAAGTCGGTCCCGAATTTAGGTTCATTTCAAGCCGATTATACTTATTCTCCCTTTAAAATCGACGGTAAGGATATGAATATACAGCAAGTGAACGGAAACCTGACCTTACCCATATACAGCAAAATGCAAAACGGAAAAGTTGATTTTTTCCTGGCAGGAGTAGGGTACAGTGGTTTGTTCCTGTCTGGTATGGGCAATCAATTTGGTGCCAATAACTTTCACTCATTTTCAGTTCCCCTTACTTTTCAAAAAGCATTTTCGCCCAAATATGCCTTGCTCATTTCGGCTGTGCCAACATTATCTTCTGATCTCAAAGACATCTCAGGCGATGATATGCAGTATACCGGCGTGGCTATGTTAAAGATCAGATCATCAGCTAAATTCACCTATTCATTGGGCGTAGTCTATTCTAAACAGTTCTTTGGTTCGGTACTTGTCCCGGTATTTGGTATCGACTGGAATATTTCCGACAAACTAAGCTTATCAGGAACACTACCGGTTTCTGAAAAATTGAATTATAAATTATCCCCAAAAAGCAACCTTGGCTTCAGCGGCGATTTTGGCATCGGTGGTGGCACTTATCGTTTATCAAAAAAGATGAACTCAGATTATTTCCAGGCGCAACAATTTAAAGCCTCTTTATACTACAATTATATGCTGGCCAAGAACTTCTCAGTAGAAGTAAGCGCGGGATATAATGTCGTCCAAAAGCTTGATCTGTATGATAAAGATCAAAAAGTTAACTGGGTGCCGTTTAACAACCTGGATAAACGGGGGGCTCCTTTAACAGAATTAAAGAAAACAGGCGTGGCCGTTTCAACCGGGATTAACTACAGGTTTTAAAATAATCCTTTCGTACCGTACAATTTATTCTCCTAAAAACAAAGTAATGATGGTTAAACAGACATATGCACCAACGATGACAGATACCATGGTAGAGGTTTTTAAAACAAATGTTCAAAACGCAAATCAGTCAGTTAAGCTTATCCGTAAGCTAAGTCAACACATTCCCGGTGTCTTGATAAATTTTGATCTGGAAGATTGTGATTGTGTTTTACGGATTGAGGGAGAGCATATCCCCGTGCCTAGGGTCATCAAATTGATGAATAATAACGGGTATTATTGCGAGCTTTTATAGGTAGATCAGTTATTCATAAAAAAATCCACCTGATTGCTTCGGGTGGATTTTATAGCTTAACGTTGATGATCAATGACGTGAGCCCAGGTCGCCATCCTTGGGATCGCCGCTGATCTGACGGGTTAGTTCGTTACAATAGTTTATCTGCCCATTCTGAATGTGAAATTCAGCTATCACGTGAACTTCACCCGTGCTACCTTCTTTAGTAGTCACCCTCACCCGGTGATTGGTGAAAACAATATCATTATCCTGGGCTATGGTATCAAAAGTTACAGACATGGATGTTATAGCTTCCTTAACTACTTTGATGTGTTTGATAAATTCGCTGAAGTGCAGTGTTTTACCATCTACCTGTTGTACATAATCTGTACTGAAATAACGCTTTATGATGGCTTCATCATAGCCTGGGTTTTCAAAAATGTTTTGAAATAACTCTCTTATTAGCTTTTTATGATCTTTCATTTATTTGCTGTTTTAATGATGCAAAACAACAGCAAAAGTCTGCATGAAAAAATAGATGATGGTCGGGAACTATTGGACTATTTGGGGTGATTTTAACAGGATTCGCCGAAATACACAGATATCGTTGGAATTTATTAATTGTAATGACGAGTGTGGATCTCTGATTATTAAATTTTCTCTTGGATTTGCAACTGAAAAGTTACGGTAATAACACTATTTATTAACCCGGATTTAACTTAAATTGAACACGTAAAGTTCAACTTTGAACCGGGTATTTATGACGCGTTGGAAATGACGTGTGTAATGCTCAAACTTATTTCTGAAACGGATAGATGAGCATTGTAAAAGGAATATTTACGCACAAAAGTGAGTCGGACAGGTCAATTGAACAAATAGACCTGGATGTTCTTTTTAAAGAGCATTACGACAGGCTGGTATATTTTTCTTTTCAGTTGGTTAAGGATAAAGATCAGGCTGAAGACCTTGTTCAGGATGCCTTTATAAAATATTGGAATCACCGTGAAACGGTAATGCAGGACGGAATAGCTATCAAGAACTTTCTATACAGTACTGTGCGTAATGCAAGCCTTAACAGCATCAGGCATCATAAAGTAGTAGAGGGTTATATACAATACTATGGAAATGCCGAACCGGAAGAACCACCTGTAATTGAGGCCATGATCACGGCCGAGGCGATGGCCGAGATCCATGCCGCTGTTCATGCACTGCCGGATAGTTACAGATCCATATCTATCATGGGTTATTTTGATGGTAAAAAGAACCAGGAAATTGCCGATGAACTAAATATGTCTATCAATACTGTAAAAAAACAAAAGCAAAGAGCTTTGGAACTGCTCCGGGTAAAACTCTCGCCCGAATTATTTACCTGGTTTGCATTAGCCGTGCTTACCTTCAAGAAATAAATATTATTGCCGTAGCTGATCAAGCTTCTTTTGGATTACCTGCTTATCGGCTGGTGTACGGGCTATGTACAAAGCTGTTTTAAAATTACTTTGTGCCTTATCGTTATCAATGCCGGTATAAAGTTCACCCAGTAGGGTAAAATAAAATTGGTTATCGGGTAACTTTAGTTTTTCGGCTTCTACAATCGCTTCGGCTTTGCCGTTAGCTTTTGACAAGGCGAATGTACGGTTCAGCGCTGCAATGGGTGAATAAGCTATCTGTAGTAAACGATTGTATAATTGCAGTACATTTTCCCACTTTTCTTTTGTATCGGTCTTTTGAGTGCTCCAATAAGCTATACTAGCTTCGATGTGGTATTTGGAAAGAACATTCCCGGTTGTAGCGCATTTTAAAAAATAGGCACCCTTACTGATCAGGTCTGCATTCCAAAGACTAACGTCTTGGTCGTCATACAAAATATGCTCGCCATTCTTACTCAGGCGGGCCTCAAAACGGGAAGCATGAAAACACATGAGTGATAGCAGGGCGTTTACCGGTGGTTTGTTGGTGCTGTTGTTTTCTATCAGCATATGGCATAAACGCATCGCTTCAAAGCACAGGTCTTTACGTAAGGTTTGGTTCTGGCTAACGGAATAATAACCTTCGCTAAATAACAGGTATATGGTTGTTAATACATTCTCTAGCCGCTCGTCAATTTCAGCGGGACTGGGGAGCTCAATTTTTAGTTTTTCGTTCCTGATCTTTTCTTTAGCCCTGAATAGGCGCTTGTTAATGGTTTCTTTGTTAGTCAAAAAAGCCTCGGCAATTTCATCAATCCCAAAACCGCAAAGGATACGGAGTGACAGGCCAATTTGCGCCTCTGGCGATATAGCAGGATGGCAAATAGCAAACATCATTTGCAATTGACTATCGTTGATGTTTTGGGGCGAGAGGTCGATGTCCAGCTCCTGAAATTCGGAAGAGCTGGTTTTTACCTCGGGCGATACCTTGCTTTCAAAAACGGTATTCCGCTGCAGGTGATTTTTGGCTTTGTTTTTAGCCACATTGTAAAGCCAGGCGGTAGGGTTGGGCGGAACGCCATTAAAACTCCAGGTTTGTGCCGCAGCTAGAAAAGTGTCGCTGGTAATATCTTCGGCTGTTTCCATTTGGTCGAATCCAAAACGACGACAAAGCACGGATACTATTTTCCGGTATTCAGTTCTGAACAGATGGGGTATGAGATCCTGTTTTTCCATGGTAAAAATCCCCCCTGTAGTTAATACAGGGGGATAACTTAATGTACACCGTCGCGCCGGGCAATTTTGCGCACCTCAACACTGTTGCCCTCACCCATTAATACGGGGCAGCCTTTGGCAAACCCAACGGCTTCTTCAACAGAATCGGCTTTTACAATAATATATCCTCCAATGGTTTCCTTGATCTCGCCAAAAGGGCCATTAGTAACTACATTGTTGTGCCAAACTACTTTGGCGTCATCAAAAGGTAAACCGGTGCCGCTGCTAAATTTATTTTGTGCCGCGATGCCACCTATCCAATCCATAGTTTGTTTCATCCAGACTTCGATCTGCTCAGGTGAAGCTACTTTAGTACCATCCTCATGCCTGAAAATTAAAATGAACTCGTCCATTATTTCAAATTTTAATTGTTAATAAATATATGAATTACACCCTCATATCAAGTGAGATAGGATGAATTGGACAGCTTGAAGAAAAAAAGTAATTTTTTTTATATCTCCTTTATCCTTTTTGAAAACGAAGGTGTCTTTATATACGAAAAGGAAATATGAATAATTACCAACCCTATTTTGATTTGGGCAAGCTGATAGCGAAATACCTGCGAAAAGAGCTTACCGAACAAGAACAAGACCAACTGGAGCAATGGCTTCAAGCAGATACGCGCAACCAGGAATTATTCAAAAAATTAACTGATCAAACTATAATTGATTCAGAACTTGAGACTTTTGAAACCAACAATAAAGATAAAGCCTGGAAAAATATTGTAAAGAAAACGGGGTTTAAAAGCACCACCCGTAAAAGTGCTGCCAGTAAACCATGGCCTGCGTATGCCGCGGCTATAGTTATATTGATAGCCTTGGGTGTTACGTTAACCAGGTACCGTAATACTTCCGGCGAACAAAAGATGACTGCTAAATCGCAGAGAGATCTCTTGCCAGGAAGTAATAAAGCCATTTTGACGCTGGCTGATGGATCAAAGGTTATCCTGGATGATGCCAAACGCGGGAAAATAGCCAGCCAGCAAAATGTTGTTATTACAAAAGATCAAAGTGGGGAGGTGGTTTACCAGGCTGCCGAAACTAGTCAAACTGAGGACTTGCCGCCTGTTGAAAAAAATGTAATGAACACGTTGGCCACGCCACGTGGCGGGCAGTACCAAATTGTTTTACCCGATGGTACCCGGGTTTGGTTAAACTCAGCCTCGTCTTTAAAATATCCTACAACATTCGCTGGTAATGAGCGTAGGGTTGAGTTAAACGGAGAAGCTTATTTTGAAGTTAGCAAAGACCCCAGCAAACCTTTTTATGTAAAAACCGCGACTCAAACTGTTACGGTTTTGGGTACGCATTTCAATATCAACAGCTATGCCGATGAGATTGCTGCCAAAACAACACTGCTTGAAGGCAGCGTAAGGATTACCGGTAACACCAATGGAGCCACCGCTAAACTTAAACCAGGGGAGCAGGCTGTAAACACTATAACCACGATTGATGTAAAAGAAAATGCAGATATAGACGAAGCTGTGGCCTGGAAAAACGGCAAGTTTCTTTTCCGCAATACCGATCTGCATACCATTATGCGCCAGTTATCAAGGTGGTATGATGTAGATGTAGAATATCAGGGTAATGTGGCACAAAAGCATTATCGGGGCCGTATTTCACGGAACGTTCCGGTTTCAGAGATATTTCAGATACTAAAAACAAGCGGCATAAACTTCACAATTGACGGGAGGAAGATTATAGTAAGATCATAAAGCCTGATAACGGTAGCCGGCAAGGTCGGTTAACCGGGTTTGGCCCATAAAAAAGCCGGAAAGTGTTGCGAGCACCTCCGGCCAGGTATCGGGCTGACAATTTAAAATCATATTGACTAATACATTTTTACTAAACAACCCAAACAAAAGTATGGATTTTTCTACATTTCCTGCGCCCGTATGTGAAGGCACGCGGGTAAATAAAATTAATAAGATTACCAATTGTTTTTCCCGGATAGATCCGGCCACAAAAAGGAAATTTATTATGCGGATCAAACTTATCACAGCTTTACTTTTTGCCGTATGCCTTCATTTGAGCGCTGCAAGCTTTAGTCAAAGCATTACGCTTACCGAGAAAAATGCAAGCCTCGAAAGCGTTTTAAATAAAATAGAGCAGCAAAGCGGCTATGATATTTTTATGCAGACTGAACTGCTTGCCGGCAGTAATAAGGTGTCTATAGATATGAAGGCTCAGCCTTTAGCAAAGGTGCTTGAAAAGGTATTTAAAGGCCAGCCTATTACTTATGCCATCGTTGGTCATACCATTGTGGTTAAAGCCAAAACTTCAGGCAAACCGGTATCTGCAGCTGATCAGGCTATGTTAGCATCAGTGTATAGCGGTAAGGTAGTTGATGCCGATACTAAAGAGCCACTTATCGGTGCCTCTGTTGGTGTAAAAGGCGGAGGCAAAGCCACCTCAACCGGGCTTAATGGCGATTTTAAGTTGAAATTAGGTGATGATGATGTCAAAACATTGGTGATATCCTATATTGGATACGTTACGCAAGAAGTTGAGCTTAACGGCAAAAATGACCTGGGTGTAATTTTGCTGAAATCCAGCGCCAATGCCATGAAAGAAGTTGTGGTAACAGGCGATCTTGCCATCGACCGCAAAACGCCAATAGCCGTATCAACCATCAATCAGCAGTTTATTGAAGAAAAATTAGGTGGTCGTGATATTCCACAGCTGTTGCAAAGTACGCCGGGTGTAATGGCTACTGCCCAGGGCGGTGGTTATGGCGACTCACGTATCAGCATACGTGGTTTTTCAAGCGGTTCAAAAAAAGGTAACGTAGCACTAACCATTAATGGTATCCCTGTTAATGATATGGAAAACGGTTCTATCTTTTGGTCAAACTGGTCGGGGCTTACTGATGTAACTAACTCTGTACAGGTACAGCGTGGCTTAGGTGCTTCAAAAATTATTGTTCCGTCATTTGGTGGTACCATTAATATCACCACTCGTACAACCGATGCCGAAAAGGGCGGATATATTTCGCAGACTATAGGTACCAACAATTACGAAAAAACAGCAGTACTGGTATCAACCGGTTTAAATGCTAATGGCTGGGCTGCTACTTTTCAGGGCAGCAGAACTAAAGGTGATGGCTATGCTGATGGATTGAACTTTTTAGGTTATAACTATTTCTTTAACCTATCAAAAGTATTAAGTCCAAGCCAAACCTTATCGTTTACGGCAATGGGTGCAACTCAAACCCACGGCCAAAGACCCGAAAGTCCGCTTTACTCCACAAGCCTTGGTAATTATACTCAAGCGCCACAGGGAGTCAAATGGAACTATGATCTGAGCGTTAAAGATGGTAAACAAGTAAATCCATATAATAACTTTTTCAGCAAGCCTGTATTTTCATTAAACCATAACTGGTCTATCAATGAAAAATCAAGCCTGTCCACTGTATTGTATGCTACTTATGGTACAGGAGGTGGTGGCGCAATAGGGGGGACAAATACTGTTCCACCAAGAGTGGGTAACTTATATTCACCCTTTGATTTGGATGCAGTACAAAAAACAAATGCAGCCAGTGTAGATGGCTCCGCAGCAACCTATTTATATGCTTCACATAATGATCATGCCTGGTATGGTTTAAGAAGTACTTATACTACTACATTAGGGCAATATTTAAACCTTTCTGCTGGTCTTGATTTAAGATATTACAAAGGTACCCACTACGAAGAAGTTAAAGATCTGTTAGGTGCTGATTATGTGTATAACCCTTATGTTGCTGGCACCCAACCCGGTGGCAGTACGGGCGATATCAATAACCCCAATCATCGTGCGGTAGTTGGTGATAAAATAGCTTACTATAATAAGGATTATGTAATGTCTGGCGGTGCGTATGCCCAGGCAGAGTATATTAAAAACGATTTCTCGGCATTTGTAACCCTGTCTGGTTCTGGAACCGGTGATAAGAGGGTTGACTTATACAACTATCTGAACAGCGACCCGGCACAATCAAGCCGTTATGTGAACTTTTTAAGTTATCAGGCCAAAGCTGGGGCAAACTACAACCTGAATGATCAGATGAATGTGTTTGCCAATATTGGTTACATCACTAAGCCACCATATTTTGATAACGTATTCCAAAAATTCACCAACTCTATTAACCCAAACTCTGTTGATGAAAAATTATTCAGTTATGAATTAGGTTATCAGTTTAAAACATCTGGTTTTGTGGCCAAGGTTAACCTTTACCGCAGTTTGTATAAAGATGAGTCATTCAGTGTTCCTATCCCAGATCCACTAACTAATCAAATTTATACCGCGAACGTTGCTGGTGTAAACGAAATGCACCAGGGGGCCGAACTGGAGTTAAGCTACCAGCCTATTAAAGCGATCATATTGCATGGCATGTTCTCTTATGGAGATTGGTATTATACCAAAAACGCAGGTCCGGCAACTGTATTTAATAGCCAAAATGTAGCTCTTCCTTCTGTAAAAGAGGTATTCATCAAAGGAATTAAAGTAGGGGATGCGGCACAAACTACAGCTGCATTTGGTTTGGATATTAAAGTTTTACCTGAATTAAAACTAGGAACAAATTATTACTTCTATGGTAATTATTACTCGAGTTTCAACTTTGTTAATATTACTAAAGAAGGGGTACAGCCATACAAATTGCCAAATTATTCTTTATGGGATCTTAACGCTTCTTTTAAATTTAAGATCGCCGGCTTAGATGCCACATTGAATGGTAACGTAAACAACCTGTTAAATACCAAATATATATCAGATGCGTACGATGCCGCCGCCACAGGTGTGCCTGCAAATTTGAGTGTATACTACGGTCTGCTCAGAACATTTACTACCGGTATAAAAGTTAAATTTTAAAAAGAAACTTCATGAAAAAGATATATAGTTTAGTTGCTTTTATTGCTGTAGTATTATCAGCTTGTCAAAAGCAGCCCATTATACCCAATGCCAATCTGCAACATACCCCTTCGCTAACACTTACTTTAACTAATGCAGATTATAAGCTCTTGAATGATACATCCGCATATGCATATAAGTCAAGCGCTTTTTTGTCAGATGCTGATGCAAAATTGAATATTCCAATAATATTAGCTGCCAAATATCCGCTGGTAGATGATAAATCAAAAGCAGTAGTGACTTTTGCAATAGGAACGCCTACAATTAAGTTAGTTGATAGTACTTATAAAAACGTAGCATATACACTTACCAATGCCGATTATTTGTTGTTGCCGGGTAATAAATATACCGATTTTAGTGCAGCACAGATCCTTTCCTGGCTACCTTACAAATACCCAAGTCCGGCGGCTAATCAATTAGCAGTATTGACCTTCAACTACTATGCTGGTACCACAACTGTACAAACATTTTCATATTTATATTTAAATGGCGCCTGGCAACAAATATATATGTTTACCCCCGCTCAGTATGCCTCAGTTGGTCATGGAAGCTATAATCAGTTTACCTCGGCCGACGATGCCAGTATAACCTCATATATCAATGTGATATTGAAAGCCGACCTTGCAGTTGCGGCTGTGGCTAAAGTTGGAGATGTTAAATATGTAAGCTTTAACTATTATGTTAGCAGCAGTAAGTCGACTTATCAAAGAGTTTTGCCACTTGCATTTGATGGAACAAATTGGATTACCAAATCCACAAATGAATCGTTATCGTTTGCCAGAACCGGTGGTAAATGGGTTGTTAATAGTGACATAAATTACACCCTTGTAAAAGACGATTACACTTACATAGGTACGCAAACAAAGGCGGGCAGTGATGCTGCAAGAGCTAACGTTGCACAATATCCTGATTTTAATATCAGCGCACCAACAGATGCCACTTACTGGAGCGATAGTGACCTCAATGCGGCATTGACAGCGGTTTTAGTAAATAAATTTAAAGCAACCGCTAGTGCAGGTCAAAAATATAATATTACGTATACCGTGTACAGCTTTGGAAAAACTTCAAATGTGTCCAAAACTTTTGTATACGATGGATCTAACTTTTCGATCTCTACTCAATAAATCTTTTTAGTTAAATCGGGAGCCTTGCTGGGGCATGGCTCCCGATTCTTTTCTCATTAAACTTTATCACTTTAAGAATACTCGCGTAGGCCTGTTGGTCATCGCTATGCATTGCTATTTATCTATCACAAAAAACAAATTATGATGAAAATTCAAAACTTACTGCTCGGTTTTGCTTTGGTGTTGACCATGGCAAGTTGTTCAAAAAAATCAACAGACACGCCGCCCACCAACCCGGGGGATACAACGGTAGTTAAACCACCTCCTGTAGTTCCGTCTTACAGTATTACCGAAACTTTTGAGCAAGGAAAGAAAGCCGCCTATGCCGCGGCCGATGTAACTTTACTTACCGGCAGCTGGAATTTTAACGATGCTGTTTTAGGCACCCTGGCTGCTGATGTAAAAGACGGCCTCTGGGCTGTGCGCCTGCGTGCGGGTGATATTGCCATGAATTTTGATATCAGTGGTCTTAATACCTTGTATATTAAACATGCTAAATATGGTTCAGATCCGGCTTCTGTCTGGCAACTGTTAATGTCTACCGATGGAGGTAAAACCTATACCCAGGTAGGCACCGATATCAATGAGAACAATACTACACTGGTTACCGATTCTTTTAAAGTAAGCGTAACAGGTAAAGTACGTTTTGAAATTAAAAGGAGCGGCACAGGTACCAACCGTGTTAACATTGACGATATTACCTTTAAAGGAAAGGGCGATCCTGGCATTGTTGTAGGTACACCCGATGATGGTGGCGATGACGGTGGTGGTTCGCCAACAGCACCTGCATCTACACCAAGAGATGTAACGGCAGGTACAGACGCTCCGCCAACAACTGGCGACAACAGCGATCTGCTTTTTGGTAATCCTTCAAACGCGCAAAGCAGTACCTCCTCAATGGATAACTATCTTGTCGATCAGAAATATTACACAGAATCATACAACGCTACCAAAGGTGAACCGAATTGGGTTAGCTGGCATTTGGATGCTACTAATATCACTGGAGCTTCAGACCGTTTAAATAATTTTGCAGCATGGGCAAGTTTACCGGCAAACTGGTACGTGGTTAATGATAATGCCTATTCCGGAAGTGGGTTTGACAGAGGACATAATTGCCCTTCGGCTGATCGTACAAGTTCGGCTAATGCTAACTCTGCTACATTCCTGATGACCAATATGATACCGCAGGCACCGCAGAATAATCAGAAAACCTGGGCCAATCTGGAAAATTATCTGCGCGAGCAGGTAGTTTTAGGTAACGAAGTATACATTATTATGGGTAGTTATGGTACAGGCGGTACAGGCTCAAACGGATCGGCAACTACCGTAAATAATGGTCATGTTAATGTACCAAGTAATGTATGGAAAGTGGCGGTTATTATACCTGTTGGTGATAATGACCTTGGCCGTGTAACCAGCTCAACAAGGGTTATTGCTGTAAATACACCTAATATTAACACCACCAATAGCGATTGGACAAAATACATTGTAACCGTGAAAGATATAGAGCTGGCAACGGGTTATACCTTATTGTCAAGCCTACCTGCCAATGTACGGGCGGCACTGGAAGTTAAACTTGACTCCGGAACTCCAGGATCCTGATACTTACTGAATATAAAAAAAAGCCACTCATTACGAGTGGCTTTTTTTATGGGCTTGTAATTTTCAAATTGGTAATCAACCTTTAACCTATACCAACCTAAAGATAAAATACTACCAAAGGGCTTGTTTTGTATATTCGCTTTTAAATACCCCTATTACATGTATAAAATAACCAGGCTTATTTATAATAAGCCCCTTGTATTTTCTTTATGGTTTGGTTTAAGTTTCCTCATCGTTCTTAAAGGAATCCTCACTCATCAAATATTTAATAACTATCTGGTTTTTAAATATAATTTTATCAATACCATCCACCAACATCATCTTTACACCTATCAGCCAGAGCATTTTAACGATTTGAATCATTATGGCCCGGTATTTTCAATAATCATTGCACCGTTTGCATTAATGCCCGATAGTATTGGTGTTTTAATGTGGGTAATGTTTAATGCTTTTATACTATTTAAAGCCATACAATTACTACCGATTAAAGAAAATCAGTATGTTGTTATTTTGTTGATTTGTGCACATGAGTTAATGACGGCTTCGGCCAATGTTCAAAGTAATCCCATGATAGCCGGATTGATTATTTTGAGTTTTAGTTTTATCAAAAAGAAACAAGATTTTTGGGCTGCTTTAATGATAGCCCTCGGAACGTTTGTAAAACTTTACGGAATAGTTGGACTTGCATTCTTTTTCTTTTCCGAAAATAAATTAAAGTTTATTGGAAGTCTTCTTTTCTGGTCTGTGATATTATTTATACTACCCATGTTTATTTCATCACCAGCCTTCATTATTCAAACTTATCATGATTGGTACGATGATCTTGTAGCCAAAAATCTCAGTAATCAGAGTTCTTTGTTACAGGAAATATGTGTAATGGGCTTGATCAGGAAAATACTTAATTATCCCGGATTAAAAAACATATATGTTATAGCGCCGGCCATAGTGCTCTTCGCACTTTCTTATTTAAGGTTAAAAAACTTTAAAGCGGTGCAGTATCAACTACTTATCCTGTCCTCTGCTTTGATCTTTGCCGTGATTTTCAGCAGTTCATCGGAATCATCAACTTATATTATTGCTTTTACCGGAGTAGCCATCTGGTATATGAATTTAAACAGGCCAGTTACCAGGTACGAAGTGTTTTTATTGATTTTTGCCCTTGTTATAACCAGTCTTTCCCCATCCGATCTGTTTCCACGATATATCAGGATGGAGTATATTGTACCTTATAAACTTAAAGCTCTGCCATGCTTTCTGATCTGGCTAAAGATTATCTACGAAACCTTAACCCGAGATTTTTCTAAGCAAGAACAGCTTAAAGCTATATAAGCTATTGGCGTTATGACATATCCGCACACCGGGAATGTTAATATGTTTACAATTCTATGGCTAATTCTAAATTATTTTATAATTAAATCATCATTAATTATTTATTTTTGTAACACTAAAGTTACATTAACTGAGAAGTATTTCCTTTTTATAAGTGTGTAAAAATTTTTATTACGATGAGGTTGTAACGTTGTAGTTTAATTCTTCGTATCATGTTTGTTACATAAGGATAGATTGAAAAGTTATAAAAATAAACCTGACCAATATAATATTTAGTTACCTATCACAATTTAAATCCCCTATTAGGAATAACATGACATTCGTTATAAAAAAGAAAATATCGGTAATTATACCATCCTATAATGAAGAAAAAAATATAAGTTTTTTAATCGAACAGGTCAACGAGACACTGAGTCATACCAATTATGATTATGAATTGATTTTTGTTGACGACGGCAGCAGTGACAATACTTTAAATGAAATAAAATTTAATACACAACTGCATGCCAATGTTTTTTACATAGAACTTTCAAAAAACTTTGGGAAAGATCATGCTCTTAAAGCAGGTATTGCTATGGCCCAGGGCGATGCCGTGATAACTATGGATGCCGATATGCAGCATCCCCCGCATTTAATATTGAAAATGTTGAAATATTGGGAAAACGGGTATGACATTATTTACACCTATCGGCAAAACAGTAATCCACACGCGAAAGGTTATCAGAAAGCAACATCAAAACTTTTTTATAAAGGCATAAATATGCTCTCAGATATTAAACTGGAAAATGGCACCGCCGATTTCAGGTTGATGGATGAAAAAGTTGTAAAACAGCTAAAGCTTATTGATGAATATGAGATATTTTTCAGAGGGATAGTCAAATGGGCCGGCTATAAGCAAATAGGCATCCCTTATACACCATCTAAAAGACATACCGGCGAAGCCAGTTATTCATTCTTTAAACTGGTTAAGCTTGCAGTTGGTAGTATTATGGCTTTTAGTGCCCGTCCTTTATATTTAGTTACCGGTATTGGTTTGTTTTTTTCGGTGATGGCTATATTATACATTCCTTATGTATTGTTTAGTTACTTTGCCGGATATGCTGTTTCTGGATGGGCTTCGGTATTAGCTACAATAGCTTTTTTTGGCGGTTTGCAATTGTTGGTACTGGGTATAATAGGCGTATATGTAGGTAAAATATTTATGCAGTCAAAACATCGTCCTAATTATATCATTCGTTCCACAAATCTTCTGACTATAAAAAACATTAATAATGATTTTATTGGGGTTTGATGTGGAGGAATTTGATTTGCCATTGGAATATGGCCGGTCAATATCTTTTGATGAACAATTGTCGATCTCAACAAATGGCACAAATTCAATTTTGGAATTGCTGAGATCGACAAATATAAAAGCCACTTTTTTCTGTACAGCTAACTATGCACTTCACAAACCTGATATGATCTCCAAAATTGTGAATGAGGGGCATGAAATAGCATCACATGGTTACTATCATTCTGATTTTAAACCAGAGCACCTAAAGCAATCAAAAGAGGTGTTGGAGGATATTTCGGGTACGGAGGTGACCGGTTTTCGGATGGCGAGGATGATGCCTGTGGATGAGATCGAAATTAAGAAAGCCGGATATGCTTACAATTCATCTATTAATCCAACTTGGCTGCCGGGCCGTTATAATAATTTTAATAAACCCCGCATCTGGTTTTATGAAGATGGTGTTTTACAAATCCCCGCTTCGGTATCACCATTAGTTCGTTTCCCGCTTTTTTGGTTAAGTTTTCACAACTTATCCCTATCACTGATTAAATGGATCAGCTTGGCTGCTCATCGCAAAGACGGATATCTGAACCTTTATTTCCATCCCTGGGAGTTTACCGATCTGCATGATAAAGAGAAATATGGCCTCCCAGGTTATATAGCCAGAAATTCAGGAGAGCCGTTTATATCCCGGATAAAAAATTTTATTGAATGGGCACAATCAAAAGGGCTTGAGTTTTCAAGAACCGGCGACTTCGCCTCTTCGATAATGGAAAAGGATGCAGTTATAAAAAAGTTAGCACCTGTTCAATAATACCCGGCATACTTTTATCTCCTCTTTTTGATCCTTAATAAACCATTAGTTGTGGCGGCATAAATAACGCCTTTGGAATCCTGCGCCAACTTATTTATGGTATAACCAGGCATAGGGGCGTTATTATTATGATAATTTTCCCAGCTATCTTTCAGATTAAATCTTACCAGTCCCGACTCTTGCGTACCCATCCACAAAACATGCTCATATTTATCGTACAGCATGTCGTTAATATGGTTTGATGGCATTCCCGAATTTTTATCGGTATAGTGCAGCCACGTTCCATTGGTTTTCAATACCGCTAAACCTTCTTTATCATTATCACCTGGAGTTGCATTGCAAGCAGTTAAGGAGAAATACAGATTACCTGCCTCATCTTCTGTGGCATTAGAAATATAGGTATCTTTCAAAGGAGTATTTGATTTATTAAATGTAGTTGGCACATTATGGTCAATCATGATACAACCTTTTGATGTGCCTATCCACAAACGCTTCCGGCTATCCTCATAAACGTAATTAACATTGTTTGAAGGCAGCAACGGGATGGTCTTTTTATTGAGTACAACAACTTTATCCTTTCTTAAAACCACCAGGCCTGCTTTAGTAGTAAAAAGAAGGTCACCATGCTGGTTGTTTAAAATCCGGATGGCCCCTGGCGCTACAAATTTTTTAAAATCAAATATTTGCCAACCTGCATCACTGTACTTGTACATTTTATCATCAACGTACACCCATTTATTATTATCCTTATCTACATTAATATCCATCACAGCTGTTTCGGCGGTGAATGGGGAATTAAATTCGTTGATTGGATTAAAGTTTTGACCATCAAACCGCGTTAATCCTTTGATGGTAGTATACCATAGCACATCAGATTTGTCTACAATGCAAGATTTACTGATATTATCCTGAAGGGGAGAGTTATACTTAGTCCAGGTGGTGAATTCATAAGAATTCAAAGATGGATTAGTGTAAGCAGTTGTTTTGTTATAAATAGCGGGATCACCGGGTGGTTTTAATTCGGTTAGATCCATTCTTTGCATTTGACCTGATATTTTTCCATTCGCAAAACGAAAGACCACATTAACAGATGCAGAAACAGGCTTGCCATTTACTTTGGCCGCTCTCCATATATTACCATTCAAATACCTGATCAGCTCTGCCGTTAAAGGCCCGTTAGTAACATCAGTATGACTAAGCACACAGCTAAAACCCGAGGGCTCAACCAATACCTGGAAGGATAAAGACCCATAAGCATCTTTCAGGATATACTTACGATTGATCTGGTCACTGATATAATCGAGTGTAAATTGATCGCAAATTGCTTTAGGGTCGCCACAGTCGAGGCAAAAACTGGCCGTATTACACACATCTATTTTTTCCAAAAAAAGATTTTGTGCAAAGAGCGGTGCAGGTACAAGAAAAACAAACAGGGTGATAAACGTTAACTTCCGAATTTTAAGTGAGTATAAGAATGCCAGCATTATGTTATAAAATAAAGAAAGCAAATTCAGAACACCAAATAAATATTAGTTAAATAATGTTAAACCAAATTATTGGCGGTTGAAGATTTTGCTAACCTATAACAGTAGGTACATTAAAAAAGTATCTGAACATATAAAATGCCCCGAACTTATTAGAAAATATTGTTAATTTTAGTGCCATTCATTATAACCTGTAAAGTTTCTGAGGGTAGGTGTTTTCTAAACTAAATCAAAGGTTAAACTTAGGTTATATCATACTTGTTTTATATGAAAAGATACGTTTTATTACTTCTGGTGTTTGTCTCTTTTTCGGTATATGCCCAAAATACGATCAATAACTATAAATACGTTGTAGTGCCCGAAAAATTCAGTTTCCTGAAGCAAAATGATCAGTACGGACTAAACAATCTGACTAAATCCCTTTTGGCGGAAAAAGGCTTTACAGTTTATTTTGATAATACTGAATTGCCAAGTGAGGTGGCTAACAATAAATGCCAGGCGCTGAACGCGGATGTATTAGAAAAAAGCGGCATGTTTACCACAACCCTTACGCTTTTATTAAAAGATTGCCAGGGCAATATAGTTTTTAAAAGCAAAGAGGGTAAAAGCAGGGAGAAAGAATACCGTGTTTCTTATAATCTGGCGCTGAGAGAGGCTTTTACATCATTAGATGCGGTGCCGTATACCTATAATGGAACAACTAATGAACAACCGGTAAAGCCAACGGTTGCCACAAGCGCAATTGTCGCTCCGGTTGCAACTGTAAATACAACCACCCCGGCCCCAACTGTTACGCCTCCGGTAACAGTTGTAAGTACTCCAGCAATTTCAACTACTCCAGCGAAACCTGTACAGGCGGAAACGAATCAGCCGGCTGGAACTTTATATGCCCAGGCAATAGCCAACGGATATCAATTAATTGATACCACACCAAAAATAGTTTTAACCCTTCTTAAAACCTCAGTACAGGATTACTATATAGCCAGCAACGGCGCTTCTAACGGCATAGTTCTGAAAAAGAACAACGGCTGGTTCTACGAATACTATAAAGATGGTAAGCTTATTTCGGAAAAGCTACTGGTTAAATTTTAATCATCTCAATTCACGTGCATTTAAGAACGCTTTGCCAGATATAAATTAAAAGGCATGTTTATGCCTGACAAAGAAACATGCACCATGATATGACTCATTATTTTACCTGGATCATTACTTTTTTAGCTATAGCCGGGGTTATCATCCGTCCATTTAAAATACCTGAAGCCATCTGGGCGGTATCCGGAGCTGTTGCATTGGTTGTGCTGCAGCTTATATCGCCTGAGGAAGCACTTTCTGGAATAGCCAAAGGCACCGATGTTTATCTGTTTTTAACGGGTATGATGTTATTGGCTGAAACCGCACGGGAAGAAAAACTTTTTGATTGGCTGGCAGCTCATGCAACCAAAATGGCCAAAGGATCATCAACCAATCTATTTCTTTTAATTTACCTGGTTGGTGTTGTAGTTACTACATTTTTATCAAACGATGCTACAGCCGTTGTACTAACACCTGCGGTAGCTGCTGCGGTAAAGGCGGCTAAGGTAGAAAAGCCGCTTCCTTATCTTTTAATTTGCGCGTTCATTGCCAATGCAGCTTCTTTCGTACTTCCCATATCCAATCCGGCAAATCTGGTTATTTACGGTACTCATATGCCGTCATTATTACAATGGTTGTCGCAGTATATTATACCTTCAGTAGTGGCTATAGGGATAACATATGTGATGCTTTATTTAACACAACGCAAAACACTAAAGCAAAAGATCGAAACCAATATACCTGTACCTATACTTTCACAAGGTGGTAAGACAGCGATTTTTGGAATTGCTATTACGGCTATCATTCTACTTGTCGCTTCAGCCCTGGATATTCAGCTTGGTCTTCCTACGGCAATTACAGGAATACTAACCTCGGCTATAGTGATTATCCGGGCCAGGAAGAACCCCTGGGTGGTTATAAAAGATGTATCCTGGAGTGTACTCCCATTGGTAGGAGGGCTTTTTGTTTTGGTTGAAGCGCTCAGTAAAACAGGTATAACCCAAATGCTAAATGTCCTCTTGCATCAAAGCGCACAAGAAGCTGTTAATCAGACTGCCTGGGGAAGTGGTATTATCATTGCCTTTGCCTGTAACCTAATGAACAATTTACCCGTAGGACTGATAGTGGGTAATGTCATGCAAGGGGGGCATGTACCAGAAATTGTAAAAAGCTCCGTTTTAATTGGCGTTGACCTTGGGCCTAATTTATCGATAACGGGTTCCCTCGCAACGATCTTATGGCTGGTAGCCCTGCGCCGCGAGGGACAAAGTGTTAGCGCCTGGGCTTTCCTGAAACTTGGGTTTTTGATCATGACCGTAGCGCTTCTGTTTACGATAGCGTCATTATGGATATGATCAACCTGTCAATCCTTGCAGAAAAATATGGAGATCTTCTTCTTTTTCCAATCCCAGCTTTTGTTTAAGCCTGTACCTGCTCATGCGTACACTTTTAGCCTCGATATGCATCAATTGGGAAATCTGCCGGGTATCCATTTTAAGATACAGGTAGGCGCATAGCTTTAAGTCGAGCAAGGTAAGTTTCTTTTGCGCTTTATCATTGATCAGGTTAAAGAAATCCGGGTGAACCTGTTGGATCTGTAATTTTGCCTGTTCAAAATCGCTGTCGAGTACCATTTCTTCTCTTAATATTTTATGCATATTCACCGGGTCACCATCAGTTAACTTATCCCGGATATTAAGCAGCATCTGATTTTTATGTTCCAATTGCAGCACATTGGCCATAACCTCTGTTTTTAACTGTTGTTGCTGTGTTTCGAGCAATTGCTGTTCGACCTTTAGCCTGGCCTGTTCTTCTTTTTCTAATTTTACCTGGAGCTCAGAATCCTGTTTTTCCAATTGTAACTGTTTTTCGCGCTGTAATGAATAGCGTAATTTAAAATGATAAGCCCTGAACATAAATAGCAATCCCAGTAATGAGGCTATGGCGATACAGCCATACAGATAATTTTGCATTCTGCGACTCTGTTCCCGTTCTTTCAGGATGCGCATTTCACTGTCTTTCTTTTCTGTTTCATACTGTATTTCCAGTTTCTGGGTATTGAATGCCTGCTGTTGATTGAAATTTTCGTTATTATACTGCGTTACTTCTTTTTGAAAACCGATGGCTTTTTTATAGTCGCCTTTTTGTTCATAAATGTTAGATAAGGCCTGTACCACGTTGATCATGGTATAGTAGTAGGGGGGCTGTTCTGTTTTCATTACATTGTAGGCCTCCAGCAGGTAATTTTCTGATAAAGGACTGTTACCGTCCCGCTTAGCATATTCGCTGAGTATGCCCAGGCTACTGGCTATAACTTCCTGATTGTTATTCGTGTTTTTCAAAACGTCCCTGGCGATATTGGCATAACGTATGGCATGAGTTTTGGCTTCCTTATCAGGCTCAGGAAAATATTTAAAATAATAATCGGCAATATTAATGCAGGCGATGGCATAGGTGTAATCAGCCACTTGTCCCGGGTATTTACGGTATAATATCTCTGACTGATGCAGGTAAAATAAGGTACTATCGAGTTCCGCCTTTTTTTTAGTGGTATGATAGTTATACTCATGGGCCACTGATAATGCCGTATAGCAATTACTTAAAAGGTTATAATCTTTTACTTGCAACGCATTTTTAGTGGCCTCGCGTGCATAAGTGTTTACTTTGGCTTCGTTATTCCAGTTTGAATATACTACGTAAAGCCTATAATATATTTTAGCAGCTATGTACGGATCAGGTTTACTGGTCAGTTGTTTCAGTCCCAGATTGCAAAACTTTACGATAGCTTCTGGGTCACCCAGGGTTTTATATAACTGCACCCGCGCGTAATAACCATAAGCCATTGCAAGCGGATCATTAGCTTTTGCTGCAAATACCTGGGTTGAGTCTGTTAGTGATTTTAAATGTTTTAATTGCTGCAAACTACTCACAATAGTTACCAGCAACGTATAAGCTTTGGTAACCTCCGTATAGTTTTTATATTTTAATGCTATAGCAGCCCCCTGCCTGGTTTTGGTCTCTGCCAAGGCATAATTTTTACTGCCCCGGTATATTTCGGCAAGTTGAAGGAGTAAAGCAGGCTTTTCTTTTTCGTCCAATGCAGGATTATCAATAGCCGATCGCAAACTATCTGATAATCTATTTTGACCAAAGCTGCTTAACGACATCAGCATGCAAATACCTACCAACAGACCATATACGGGATACTTCATCGAGCCAAATTACTATAAATTGATAAGAATTATGCAGAAAATACCTTTGGTTTATATATTTTACTATTTATAATTATCTTATAATGAGTATGTTATAAATATTGTAGACGTATTGTAGATGATTTTCTAATGGAGGTAGACACTTTGTAGGATGCTAAAGTTTGGAATCGACGGCCAACAGTCATCAATTTTGTTGTGGCAATATCGCCGGCTAAAAATCAAATACGAAAACCATGAACAACAAAACATTATCTATCGTTTCCTACATCACATTGATAGGATGGCTGATCGCTTATTTTTCGGGAAAAGATAAAGCAGACAGCTTGCTTAAATATCATTTGAAACAATCTTTAGGGTTGGCCATCGTGAGTATTATCCTTAATGTGGTTTTGAGTTTTATAGGGTCTATGGTGCCTGCTTTATCTTTCTTAGGTATGGTTGGCTGGGTGATTTTTATATTTTGGGTACTAGGGATAATTAATGCTGCTAATAGCGCACAAAAACCAATACCTGTTTTTGGTAAAGCATTCGAGAAAAGTTTTTCATTCATAGGCTAATAAAGCATCTATACTTGAAATTAATACCTTATTCAGGCATTTTAAACCTGCATTATGCAATCATTTAAATATTTTAACCAGGAAGGGAATGTTTATATCAAAACACCGCAAAAGGGGTTGTACTATGCTGTTGCCGTATTTTTGTTTGCAATTGCAATAATTGCTTACCTGTATGGCAACAAAACCAATGGTAATAAGGTTGTGTGTGCTTTATTCGCCATACTTGGGCTCATTATCTTGTTACGAGCCAGTGCCGTTACCCGGTTTGATGTAGTTGCCCGTACTATCACAGCGCAATCCTTTTTCTTTACATCGCCTAATGTTTTTCGCTTTGAGGATTTTCAGAATTTCCTGATCACCAAACAAACCCTGTTGATCACCATTAATGCAACGGCGGCGATGATCATAGAAAAAAATGGTAAGCAGCGAAACTTACTCCTGCATCAAACCATGTTTTTTACCAAACCCTTGCAGAGGGTTATAGACGAAGCTGCGCAAATTATGGGGATAGATAATAATAGCTTACGCCTGAAGCATAAATAATGATATCGTACAACCTGAAATATATAAATGGTACACTGAACTTTCAACCTAACCGAAGATACCGGAACAAAATTGTTATTTGTGTGCTGCTGGCGCTGATAGCCTTTGCGCTACCAGAAGTGTGGGTGTTAAATTATGAATTACGCAGACTTATACAATGTTTCGGTATTCTTTTTACCATTTGTGCCTTGTACGATCTTTTATTTAAAGTAAATCTTACCTATGTTTTTGACCCTTTGAACAGGGAGGTATACTTGAAAATACCGGGTCTGTATTCTAGAAAACTCATGTCATTTGAAGATGTGCATCTGCTGCCCGAAACGGTTAACTGCGAATTGCACTATGTGATGTCGAACAAAAAAGACAGGTACGGAAAAAATTATGCCATCAGTGATTTTTTCCTGGAGACCCGGAAAGGAAAAGAGGAGCAGAAGCGCTATGAGATAGAGATACTGGGTGCGATAGAAGAGATATTATATACCTAACACTCAAAAAATGGGACGTGCTTTTTCTATATTCCATATGCTTTATGCATTTTTCTTTGCGGTTCCTTTTCCTATGCTTTTGTATTACAACATTAAAAGCGAGTCGGATATCATGGAACTTAAGGATAAAGATCCCTGGCTGGCCTTTGCTCTTTTGGCGGTATCCATGGTGCTTTGGAGCATCCTTTTGACCCGTTATTTTCGTAAATGGATAGTTTATCCCTTTGTTGCCAAACAAAATATAGAACAACTAAAAACAGAAGGGGTACATAGAGAGGCTGACATTTTATCTTCAGTCAAAATCCCCATTCGGGATAATGACTGTGATAGTTACGAGCTCGCTTTGTCATTTAAGAATTTAGTAGGTACACCGATTGTACAAAAAGCCGCCGTAAACGATGGTAAACCGCATGAGCACCGGTTTGAAGTTGGTAAAAAGACAGCCATCCTTATTGATAAGGACATGAAGCGTATTCCTTATTTTATTTTTGCAAACTCAGATGTTACCATAAACAAAACCATTATTGCGCTGATAACATTAGGCTGGTTAGCGCTTTTGGCGCTCATCGCGGGTTATTATATCTTTTCTTATCACTTAGAAAACTATGGCGCAGGCTGGCGTTTTATGGCCTTTTGGCACCCGCTCCTGATTTGCCCTGCTGTGATCTTGTTTTATGGCTTTCTGGAAACACTCATGGGTAAATTCGGTGGAAGCTCAAAAGATGCCCCACTCATTAAATTTAAAGGGATAAGAACCACCGCCAGGCTCATCGGCGCGAGCCAAACTGGTTTGTATGTGAATGAACAACCGCAGATTGAATTTAACCTGGAATATACTGACGAACAACAACAAATACATAAGGCCCACATAAAAAAGATTATTGATTTGCTGGATCTGGATATTACCAGGCAGAAGACTATCGATATTTTTTATCTCAGGGAGGATGCCACTCGTATTGCCTTTGCAAGCGACTTAGATGAAATCAGCTAATGAAAATGAAGCAATCAATATTCGTCATCATTTGCGTTGCTTTTATTTTAAGCTGTAAGCAAATATCACAAAGTGTTAAAGAAACCATTAACCCTAATGATTCTGTAATTAACAAACGGACTAAGGATAACGAACCGGGAACATCAGGCGAGTATACCAGTATCACTAAAACAACAAGTAGTAGTAATACTACCAGTACTACCCAGATAGATACCATATTTCATACTTATCAGCAACTATTAAGTACAGGTTTTTTAACCGACGCTAAAAAATTAGAACAGGCAGAGATGGCGTTACGGAAACTCCCTCAATATGCTGGGAAAGAAATTTTTCTTTACGCTACGGTTCATTTTTTTGACAATGGCCTCATCCTTGCCAAGCTCCAGAATCCGCAAAATCCTAAATATGTAGATGCTTACAGGTATATTGGCACCTGGTCTGGCCCTACGCCAGAACCACAATCGGTAAATAATAATATACAATCCCAGCTAATCTCGCTCAATACTTTCAGCTTTAGCAATGTGGCCAAGGTTGCCCGGATCTATAAGGGAAAAGCGCTAAAAGTAGAGGGGGCCGCCCCTTTATCCTTAGTTTTTATTACCATACGAAATAATCAAATAAATTGGTTCCCAAACTATATTACAGGCGACCGCAGTATGTACTCAATCGGGTTTAATACCGATGGTACATTAAAAAGCTATAAACAAGAATAAAATAAGCTATATCTCTTAAAAAATAAGAAAACTTCAGTAGAGTGGAGCTTCGCTTTTAGAACAGGTGATCAATTAAAGAATTATTGCCGAAGAACTAAAAAACTGTAAATTGAACATTTTATTTACACATGACAAAGAACTGCACCCTAACATCACCTGCATTACTTTTACTATTGTTTATTACCGCGCTTAACTGTTTGGCGCAGGAAAAACGTATTGAAAATCCCATTATAAAAGGTTATTATGCCGACCCAACGGTGATTAAGGATAAAGGTGTATACTATATTTATGCAACCATCGATCCCTGGGGAAGTAACGAGCTGGGGGTTTTAGAAACAAAGGATTTTAAAACATTTGTAAGCAGGCATATCAACTGGCCCACCAAAAAAGCATGTACAAGTCCAACTTCTGGAGATGCTATGGTTTGGGCGCCATCAGTCCGAAAATTCAGGGATAAGTTTTATATGTATGTGGCCGTAGGTAGTGAAATATGGGTTGGCGTTAGCGACCGTCCTCTTGGCCCCTGGAAAAACGCGAAGGCGGATAATTCGCCGCTGGTAAGCAAAACAGATTTTCCGAAAGTGCATAATATTGATGCGGATTGTTTTATTGACGACAATGGCGACGCTTATTTATATTGGGGTTCGGGCTTTAACTGGGTGAATGGTCATTGCATGGCTGTTAAACTGAAAAAAGACATGGTAACCTTTGACGGCATTCCACAAGAGATCACTCCACCGCACTATTTTGAAGCGCCACATATGGTAAAGCGTAATGGTTTATACTATTTAATGTATTCGTACGGGAAAGCTATTGACGGCACTTACCAGGTTCGGTATTCCACAGGTAAAACACCATTTGGCCCGTGGACAGAAGGTCCTAATGATCCTATACTTTCAACTACTCCCGATAGCACAACCCTGGGTCCGGGGCATCACACTGTTTTTAAAGAGCAAGGGCAGTATTATATTTTATACCATCACATCCATCCGCAAAAAGAGCAATATGTACTGCGGGAATTATGTTTGGATAGTTTAAACTTTGACAAAAAGGGCGATATACTTAAAATTAAACCATCAGGCGTAGGTCTGTTTAAAAAGTAATTACTGTGGACTTTTACAGAATGCCTATAACTTTTTTTTTCGGGAAAGACTGTTAAAATGTTTTACATAGGAAAGCTGCATACTGATAGATGTGAGGTTGAGACTGTTATTTTGCAAACCAGACAATGATTTACTATTGATCAAAAAGGAAAAAGCAGCAGCCCAATCGGATTTATGGTACCCGGCCGATCCACGTGCGAAGGCTGTAGGATATGCTCTTATTTTTACTTTTTGAAGTAATTCTGTTTCATTCCCTACATTGATTCCCCCGGTTGCTATACCAGACATCAGCCAACGATCATTGATGGGCCAGGAATAAGCATAACCCATGCTACCTCCTAATTGAAGGTTCTGGATATGGTTTTGATCCGTAACCGGCAGATCTTTTTCAAAGGCTATCTTATCCAGATAAATTGCCCCACCGAGTACAAAACTGCCGGCGGCTTTCAACTGTTTTTCGCTTTGTTCAAAAGCCGCCCTGGCCGAAAATTTGTTGCCATTAAAAATATAAGTACCCTCGGCACCAATTTGCCTCACCAACATATTCGGGTAAAGCTTTATCTCTGTATTTTCCTGGTAAAAGCCTTTATAGTTTTGGTAAAACAGATCTAATACGAAATGTCGCCCATAACGATGGAGCTGAAAATCAAACGACCGTGTTTTTCCAAATTCTTTTTTCCGGAGAGGGGCAATACCATAAGCCAATTCCAGGTCAATGACGGTATTTTTTATTGCGAAATCCAACCCAACATTGATCGGATAATTGGGTTTATAATAAGCATGATCCTGTTTTATTTCTAAGGAATTTGTGGAAACAAATCCGGTTACGGACATTTTTTCTGCATACGTTTCTATGTAGGCAGTATCAACCTTGGTCTGGCCAAATGCCTTACCCATTATTAAAAAGCTCAAAAGCAATAAATACGGTCCGGATCTCATTATTCGTAAGAGGCTATTTATAAATTAGTTATAAAGTGTTCAGTTATGTTGCGCACAGATCAATAATGTATGTGGCAATATCATAATCATCTGCCCCTGTATTAAAATCATCGGCAAAAACATGATAATATTTGATGCCGGTGTACTTAATTTCTTCTGCAAATATTTTAGATAGTTCTGCCTGCATATGTGCCGCGATAACATTAAGTGGGGAGATTTTTACATGATCAGGTGAAGATGTATGACTAACAGCTATGTAAATACCATGTGCATTTCGATAAATACCCTGAGCGTTTCGTTTCATAAACTCAAGTATAACTTTACCAACTATGAAACAGGCTGATATGCTATTTCGCTGCATTCTTTCCCATTCTTCATAGGTAGTTTCTGTAAGCCGACTATCGGAATAATCATTATCAAACACTATTATCGTTAAGTTTATTTGCCCAAACCGCCCTTCAATGTCTTCAAAAAAATGGTTGGCTCTATGATGATCAGGAATATCTGCTAATACAGGAACTAACTCGCCCAATGTAACACTGGCAGTGATTTCTTGAAGAGATTGTATCTCATCATAACTTTTAATGGGAACAATTACTGTAGCATTGTTACTTAATAATGCTGTTATAATGTTGTAGCAGGTAGTTCCGCTACCTGCTACAACAGAAATTATGTTTTCAGGAAAATTACTCATTGTCTACTCTTTTGTAACCGGATTCATACACCCATTCCAGAATCTGTCAATGATCCGGGAATGGGGCTATATGGTTTTAATCGCTTTTAATTATGTAATACCTTATGTACGCTAAGATTAGCGTCTGTAGAACCAGTAAGATAAATGGAGTAAATTTTCCCGGCCTGAAGATCGGTTACATCAAAATTACCGATGTTATTTCTGGAGGCCACCCCATAAATTTTAATGGAAAGTGTACCGGGAGCAACGTTAGAGTAACCGCTGTCGGTATTTTCGGCGAGGGTGGTCACGAGGTTGTCGCCATTGGCATCTTTGATATTGATCACAGATGGTGCACCATCACTCAAATGCAGGAATTTTACCCTTGCCATGCCGCTGGGCGGTATCGTCAGCTTATCCTCAAACTCTTTAACCCGGGATTTTGATCCTTCACCAACCAGGTATACAGTAAATCTTTTGCCGTTGTCTGTCCAGATCTCGCCTGTTGCCGTGACAGTACCCGAAGCTGTATTTTTGAACTGCTCAACCAGCCGGGTACCGGAGTTTGTACTGATATAATCAGAAGCATCCGTAAAATCAAGGCCCCCGTTAACCAATACTTTATCTGCCAGGGTAAAACTCTGCGCACCAGAAGTTTCTGATGCATTGACTACCTTGATATCAAAGGTCTCTGATGGATTAACATCATTTTTCTTGCAGGAAGAAAAGGATATAACGGTTACCAATAGCGCTGCTCCAATCAATATGTTGTAATGAATTTTATTTTTTTTCATGATAGTACTTGTTTAATTATTTTGTGTTAACTCAGAAATTAATGAATACACGACATGGTATTCAATCTTATACCAGCTTTGCCGTGATACTCGATTTACATGTATTTTACTTTGATCTCAATCTGGTGTTCGGGAGATTTTAAATCAACTTTAAAGTCGTCGAATGATGGCTTTTTCATTTTAGTCATAAAGAAGTTTGAAAACCCAAACCCTTCTTTAGGTATTCCCACGAAATTCTTATTGATCTTACCATCTTCATTTTCGTCATCAACAAGGGTTATTCCATACACACCGGGTTCTAAACCAAAATGCACATTCAATGTCCCGTTGACCAAAGTCTTTTTGTCAAACGTGAGTTTTTTGTACGGCTGATTCTTGTCGTATGAATCATTGTCTTTAAATACGTTAAGGATGATCTTTCCCTTTCCCGACCGGATATCTGTAACTTTTATTTGTGTTTCCTGCGCTTTTGTGTAAGAAGCAAAGAGGATGAACAGCAGACAGATAAACAGGGTAATACCGAATGCAGTTGTCTTTTTCATTTTGTTGATTTTTTAAAATTTAACATTCATTTGAAAGCGAAGGTATTGGCATTAAACATCGTGTTCTATTAAAAACACATGGAAGCGGGCAAAATGCCAACTGAATGTTTCAATAAACGGTTTTAATAAAATCAGGGCTGGCCGGGAGTAGAAACGCGGTAGCGAATGCCGATGGGGGAATAGGAGTGAAGAAGATTTAACGCTCACAACTTTTTAAATGGCTAAAAGTGATGTTCGATGTTGTTTTTGCCCGCTTCGGTACAGAATTACTTACTTCATTATTACGATTACTTACATTTGTGTCTATGGATTCAACGTTACCAATCAAAAACCTTGTTCGTCTTAATTGGTTACTGGTGGCGGCTTTTACGGCCATCTCATCGGTGTATTTTGTTTTTTTGCTGGAAGACATACCTATGCACAAGATATTTTATACAGTGATGACGGGGGTGGGTATCGGCCTGGTTGGCTTTGCCAATGTGAGTATTTTAATTTTTTTGGAGCGGAGGTATAACACTGAAACCAAACGATTCAAGGCGTACCGTCTTTTATACACTTATGCGGCCAGTGCGGTAATTTATATTGCGCTGTCACCAGTATTCGATCACATCTCTAAAAAAAGCGACTCTTATCCTTTCCTTGTATTTCCTTCCATATTTGTTGTTTCCAGCGTGGTTGTTAATACCGTTATTGTTATTTTCCATGATTTTATCATCCTGCATTATGATAAAGCACGTGCGGGGCTAGAACTGTCAAAACTAAAAACTGCGAATGCAGAAGCCGCCAACCTGCTTTTAAAACAACAGATACATCCCCACTTTTTGTTCAACGCGTTAAATACTCTTAAGGCCCTCTACCGGAAAGATCCATGTGCTGGTGATATTTATATAGTGCATTTAGCCAATTTTTTAAGAGCCTCTGTCTATAATCATGCCGCCAAGGTATCCAGTCTGAACGATGAACTGGCTCTTCTTAGTGATTACCTGGAAATGCAGAAGATCAGGTTTGGTACCGCATTGGATTGTACCATTGATGTACCGGACAAAATACGGAAAGATCACTATTTGCCATCTTTTTCATTGCAGCCGCTGTTGGAGAACGCGATCAAGCATAACGATCTTACCCAGGAGGCACCATTGATCGTGCACATTTTTTGCCTGGAGGAGCGAATAGTCGTATATAATAACCTGCAGAAAAAATCGGTTAATGTTTCCTCTACCTTTCACGGTCTTGCTAACCTTGCCGAGCGATACAGTCTATTATCGGGCGATGAGATCCTGATCAAAGAAGATAAAAGCACATTTTCTGTAAGTATAAAATTATTGACCAATGAATATAGTGATCATAGAGGATGAACGGGTAGTTGCCGACGATCTTGAGTTTAGTATTAACCAATTAATAAATGGCCCGGTAAGTATAGTGCAGCTTCATTCCGTCAAAGAGGCTGTTGTTTACCTCAAGAGTAATCCATCTCCCGACCTCATCTTTAGCGATATTCAATTAGGAGATGGTTTAAGTTTTGAGATATTTATCGAGGTAACCGTTTCGGCTCCGGTAATTTTTTGTACTGCTTATGATGAGTATGCCCTGGATGCCTTTAAGGCTAACGGGATAGATTACATCCTGAAGCCTTTTACAACACAAACGCTGGAGCGGGCTTTGCAACGATACGAGGAGCTTAAAAAACTATTTTCGGCTGATCAGGGGCCTCAATATAACGCCTTGTTGGAAATGCTGGCCGATAGGGGTACACAAAAGTCATCTTCCGTACTAGTATATCATCAGGATAAGATCATTCCAATAAAGCTGGAAGACATAGCCCTGTTTTATCTGGCGAACGAGGTGACCAATTTATTGACCTTTTCGGGCAAAACCTTTTATCCCAATAAAAACCTGGATGAATTGGAAAAATTAAGCGGGAATTATTTTTTCAGGGCAAACCGGCAGTTTTTGGTTAGCCGTAAAGCTATCATTGACGTGTCCAGTTTTTTTTCCAGGAAATTATCACTTAACCTTAATATAGCTTTTGGCGAACGGGTTGTGGTCAGCAAAGGAAAGGCGTCCCAGTTTCTCAACTGGTTAGCTAAAGCTTGAGCTACTATCCCGATATTTTCCTTTCATCGATAAAAAGCCTGATGTGTTAACTGGTAGCATGTCAGGCTTTTACTGTTTTGTAGATACGGCTCTTCCGAAATAGCTATTTGTTGATTTTATTCAAATGCCTTTACGCCTCTTCCGGGTCAACTTTGCCCGCTTCGGTTACCTTTTCCTTCTACACCTACCTATAAAGACCCACCTTTGGCCTAAATAAAAAAATAAGTGCGGCCCCGTGTTGCAAATAGTATCTCAAACTTTTAAATGAAATTTATGAAAAAGCTAATCTTAATGTTAATTTGTTTTGTTCTGGTGTCCACGAAAGGCTTCAGTCAGACCTTCTTCCAAAAAATAACCTCAAAATTAGAGTTCGGTATTAAGGCCGGTGGTAATTACAGTAATTTTGACAAGGCCAATTTTGGTACCGATTATCTGGCTGGTTTTCATGCCGGTGCTACAGTGGCTTTCAAGATCACCAATAACTTTTTGATCCAGGAAGAATTTTTATACTCTCAGCAAGGAGCTAAAATTACTGACGGCGCGCTTGGCGCCCAAAACCTTAAGCTATCTTACATGACCGTGCCATTCTTGCTTAAATACCGCACCAACTCTGGTTTCTATGTTGAGGGAGGCGCCCAGGTGGGTATAAAGCTCAAAGAAGAAGTAGCAGGGTACAGCGGTACCGATTTTGCTAAAAAAATAGATGGAGCAGCTGTAGGTGGGATAGGATACCAGTCAAAAATTGGTTTGGGTATCGGTGCCCGGTACGTTTACGGTATTTCAAAAGTGGGTAATTTTACCAGTACTACTATCAATAACGATTTTAAAAACACTAATATCCAAGCCAGTATATTCTACGTTTTTTAACAAAGGCCATAGGCTAATTTAAAGATTGTTCATCCAAAGTCTGGTTGTGTTTCTTGGTTCAATCCCGGTTGTGTGATACAGCCGGGATTTTTTAATTTATGCCTGCATAAATTAAGGGCTTTCTATTCTATTTTTGAGTGCGATTACTACTGAATGAATCCCGGAACATTTTCCAGCCATTTTTGGTCTTCTTCCAAAGAACTAAAAATTTACCATCGTCAAATACTTTTCCTTGAGCATCAAAAGACTGCCAAAGCCCCTCTTCGGTAACATAATCCCGGCCATCTCCGTAAATATTTTTGGTGATGAATTTACCTCCCCTGAGGCCATACTTTTCGTATCCATCCTTAAAAAACTTTGATAGTTCGGTATGGCCGCACAGGATGGGAGAGTTTGGTGGTAGCAAACAAGCATCATCTGCATAATGATT
Organism: Mucilaginibacter sp. BGA-UO-ETr-C110; assembly: GCF_059567985.1. Classification (NCBI taxonomy): domain Bacteria; kingdom Pseudomonadati; phylum Bacteroidota; class Sphingobacteriia; order Sphingobacteriales; family Sphingobacteriaceae; genus Mucilaginibacter; species Mucilaginibacter sp. BGA-UO-ETr-C110. Next base: position 2,278,871 of record NZ_JCAQPB010000002.1, on the reverse strand, counting down.
AAGAATGGATCCGTCATTTTTGGCAATTGCGATAAAATAAGTAGCATTGCTTGCGGCAATTTCTTTTGTCGCCTCCTTTAAAGCATTTCCCTTATCCGATTGGGCGTTTGCTATAAAACACACGAATACCAGGGCGAGAACCAGTAAAAATTTTTTGCAATTTTTCATCTTGATAAATTTTGATTTGTTTTTAACAAAAGTAAAATCAGATCTACAAGAAAAATTGTAAAAGAACGAACAGATACGATATTATCCTTTGAATTGAAAATGATATTTTTCGTAATATTATTATCTTTATTTATGAGAGATCGGGTATTCTTTCCATCAGATATTTTAAAACCCTTTGTGAAAAACTACTGGACATGTCGCCATGATACAGATGTCCTGGAAGTTATGTATCCCAGCGGGTGTGTAGAACTCTGTATAGATATCTCCACTAATGATACTGTAAGGCACCGGGGAAATAATTCCATGAAGGTGCCTAGTTTGGAGGTGTTGGGCCATTGGACGATTCCGACTACGGCCGCTCTCACGAAGGGTAATACCTGCCTGATAACGCGATTCCATTCGCATGCCAGTTCACTTTTCTTTCCAAACCCGGTTTCCGATTTTACCAATGAATCGATTGATCTCTGTGATATTTTCAACAGAGAGTCGGACGATTTTTATAATCGCTTAATGGAACAACGTTCTATAGAACAGAAGGTGGAAGTTTTGGAAGCATTCTTAATTCAACGACTGGTCATGAATAAAAAGAGTAATCGTCAATTGAAATTAGTTGAGCATTTATGTAAATACGTTTCTACCGAAGATAAATTTAGTATACAAAATTTGTCAACACATTATGGATTTTCAGATCGTTATATTCAGAAACTTTTTATGGATTGGGTTGGTATAACGCCTCAAAAGTTTTTTTCTGTTCAACGGTTTAACAAGAGCCTTGAATTGTTACGCTCATCCCGCGCACCGCTTACTACAGTAGCTTTTGAATGCGGTTATTATGATCAGGCACACTTTATTAAAGAGTTTAAATCTTACACTGGTTTAACGCCTTTGCAAGTAAAAATAAAACAGTTTTAAAAACGCTTGCGCACCCGCCTAAAGCCGAATATGCCATAGCCCTTATATTAACCTTCAACCGAAAAACGCATAATGCTTATAACTGGCTGCCGAAACTTTTCGGAGCATGTTTTTAAAAGTTTGCGGCATGGATATGCGCCATTGATGCACAAACAAACTATTCCTTGAATATACTTTTGGTTCTCCCCCAATTATTACCCCTTTAGCACCCCCGGATAAAGGCTGTTATCACCCTGTTTAAAAATAGCCCTTCCATATAGCTTTGACTATCGGCAAATGAGTTTTCAGGCAGACAGATCAGTAACCTGAATATCCCTTCTCTCCTTTATTTTTTAGCTAAATCAATTATAAATACATATTCAGAAACAACCTAAACAAATCAAAATGGAAAATACCTTAATTTTTAACCAGTACGATATGGTTATCTCATTTACGGAAGATACCATCAATACAGAGCTTAAAAAGCTCGCCTATGAAGGGACTATTAAACAGGAAATAGTTCTTTACAGGATATTTATACAAAAGTGGGTTTACATGATTTTTTTGAAATACGCAATTAATTAAACCAATGTTAACCATAAAAGTGTAAACCATGTAAACCCACTTTTCTTTAATTGAGTCAACACAAGACTATACATCAATTCGTGATTAACATAACATTAAGTATCCGAATAAATCAAAGAAAAAGAGGCTGATCATGATTTATGATACAGCCTTTTTTAATTAAAATTCCCATACAAACCGGTATTGTATTTTCAGCAGGAAAAAATGTTACGGATCATATCCGGAATTTATCATTGGATCCACAACAAACGGATGAAGACCTGCCTGAAGGATATCATTTTAATTCTCCGGAATCATTTGTTCGCTTTACTTTTCGCCTGGTAGTTAAAAAAACTGTGTACTTATTGCTGCGCTATTATGCAATAACCAAAAAGAACGGCAGATACGGAGCTTTGTTGTTTGGAACTGACTTATAAAGAAATTGCCGACAAAATGAATTTAAGCCCGCATACAATTGATAATTACAGAGAGGCCTTAATTCAAAGATTTGACATCAAGTCCAGGACAGGGTTAATTCTTTTTGCTATAAAGCATGAATTGATCAAAATTTAAGGCTTTTCAGGTCATCCAATCGTTGATTGTTTATTTTATTGTAGCTGACGTTTAACCCATCTTCAGTTGACCCGCCCTTTGATATGTGATCCAGCGAAGCGCTTTTTGTTGCTTAAGCGTTGAATAAGGGATGGTTGAAAATGGAAAAGTGAATAAAAAGAACTGGAAATAATAATATTAAATATAATTACATTTACTTATCAATAATAACCTTAACCCTATTTAATTATGAAAATCACTCAAAGCACCCCCTTGCTATTTTAGAATCATTTTGATGTACTGCTTCATGCTTTGTTAAGCATGCTGGGACATGCTATGTCTTTTTTTATATCATATAACCTAATCCAATAACCAAACCAATCACCTTTAAAATTATGGAAACTCCATTTTTAGGCACTATTTCATTATTTGCCGGCAGTTTTGCACCGCGCGGCTGGGCACTTTGTAACGGCCAGCTTTTAGCTATTTCAACTTATCAGGCACTTTTCTCTCTCCTGGGCACAGCTTATGGTGGCGACGGCGTCAGAACCTTTGCCTTACCTGATCTGCGCGGGCGTGCACCCATACACCAGGGTCAGGGCCCCGGCTTAACCAACAGAACTTGGGGCGAAAGTGCGGGGGAGGAGAACGTGACATTGATGATTGGCCAAATGCCCACGCACAACCATGCACTTAACGCAAGTACAAACACGGGAGATAACCCCTCACCCACAATCAATGTACTGGCTGTTTCGTCAGATCCTGATGTTGGTGGTGCCCCATTAAATTTTGTATCTGGAGCAAGTGTAAACACTGCAATGGCTCCTAACGCAATTGGCCCTGCTGGTGGAACCCAGCCGCATGATAATATGCAACCATATCTGGCGGTAACTTTTATTATCGCGCTGGAAGGGATATTCCCGGCCCGTAATTAACAGAATACGGCACAATAACTGATGAAAATAGGTATTGTATCCAATTCAGCAGCGCTGTATATGCCCCTGCTTTCGGTCTTATCTAACTATAAGGCGAAAGCAGGGCTCATGCTTTACGTAGGTAGTTCAACAGCGCCTCATGAGAGTGCTCCTGAAACGATCAACTATTGCAATGCTACAGGTATCGGGCTTACGTTTGAGCACGATAAAGCCGATCTTTATGACTGGCTACAGCAGCACGATATCGTTTTTTTTTCGGGTTATAGCCATATCGTCAAAATACAATACCTAAAACATATAACATACGGTGTCTATAATATTCATTTTGGTACCCTGCCGCAGTTTCGTGGACCATCCCCGGTTTTCTGGCAATTACGCAAGGGTGGACCTGAAATAGGGTTGGCCATTCATGTGCTTACAGACCGGTTAGACAGCGGGCCGATCATCTGGCAGCAAAATATCCCCAATCTACCTCATTATAATTACGACAATATTTACCAGCTGTTTGGCCAGCTGCAGGTACAAGGTGTACTGGCCATATTGAATGGAATTGACAGCGGCAACAAATTGCCCCTTACCGAACAGAATGAAAGCCTGGCGGCGTATTATCCGCGGCCTGAATTAAAAGATGTTTTTATCAATTGGCAAGAGATGAATGCAGCAGAGGTTATGGATACCATTAAAGCCTGCAGCCCCTGGAATATAGGCGCTATTTCCCTTATTAACGGACAGGAACTGAAAATAATGGATGCCTCCGTTGGCTTAGTTAATCAATATTCCTATCCACCGGGTGCTATCATTATTAATGAACACACGTTTGCGGTAGTGTGCAAAGGTGAGCGGTTGTTAAATATTAACTTTTTTAAAATGGGCAATAATTATGTGCCGGCCAGATTTACCGGTGCCTATGGTTTTAAAAGCGGGCAAAGCTTTGTAAGCAGTGTGCCGCACTTAACCCCAATAACAGCAGAAACAAACTAAAACCTAACATAAAATTATTTAAGGCCGGTGATCACAAGGCACCAGCTCTACCAAACAACCTTATTAAAATGAAAAAACATCTACTCGTTTTTTGTATAGCCCTTTTAAGTATCATGACCAGTTTGCGGACCTCGGCCCAAACTTTCGACTGGGCATGTTTCCCAACTTCGGGTACTATACTGGCCGATAATAACAACATTGCGAACCTTAACCTGACCACGGCAAATTGCAGCGTGGCTAATGGCTGGGTACTACAGTGCCAGGGAACCGGCGAACAGCGCATTCTCTCCTCGGCAATAGGTGGAAACCCCTATATAAGGATGCAAAAGGTAGGCACGGCTGCGACATTTAGCTTTGCCCGTTTCCTGACGGCATCCGGCGCTTTATTTACCTTGAAGAGCATATCGGTTACGCCGACCTCGGTAGGTGCCGCCGCCGGAGGCGATCAGGTGATCACGCTACATGCTTACAAAGGTGGGCATGAGTTAGGATCTGTGTCGACGGCAGCCCTCAGTACCATAACGCTGGTAAATATTCCGGAGTCGCAATTAGGCGCCTTTGCTAATATTGATGAAGTAAGGCTAACATCTGATAAAAGTGCCGCATTTGGTGTAGGTATTGATGATATAGTTATTACCCAGGGCGCGGTTTTACCAACATTGACCACCGGCAATCCAGCAGCTATTGCCGCTCACTCGGCCACATTAACCGGCAATGTATCATCTGACGGGGGAGCTTCGGTAACAGAAAAAGGTATAGTTTATGGGCTTACAACCAACCCTACCATTGCCGATAGCAAAATAGCCAACGGTGCCGGCACAGGAGCCATTTCGGTAAATGCCGGGGGGCTGGCAGGCAGCACCACTTATCACGTGCGCGCTTATGCTACCAATACCATTGGTACGGCTTACGGTACCGATAAAACTTTCATTACACTTGCTCCTAATCAGGCCCCGGTATTAACGGGAACTGCAGGCACCACTTTATTTTCAGGTCCGGATGCTCTTATTGATCCCGGAATTACGGTAACTGATGATGGCAACATTGTAGCTTCTGGTACAGTATCCATTATCGGTGGTTTTCACTCTCCAGAGGACGAGTTGGCATTGATGCGTGACGTATCCATGGGTGATATTGTCGGCTTTTATGACGGTGGCACTGGTATTCTCCTCTTGCAATCGCCAAGTGGTACGGCTACTATCGCACAATGGCAGGCCACGCTGCGCCGAATTGTTTACAGGAACGGGCAGCCATCTCCAACCGTAAACACCAGAACCATCAGCTTTTTGGTAAGTGATGGTAGTTTGAACAGCAATACGATCACTAAAGCGGTAAGCATTGCCCCGCCGGTTGCCGTGGCCGATAACTATAACTTTTCAACAGGCACAGCTTTAACTATTGCCGCTCCAGGAGTTTTAGCTAACGATACGAGTCCCGATGGGAGTCCGCTTACAGCCGTATTGGTAAGTGGCCCGGCTAACGGCACACTGGTTTTAAATCCCAACGGTAGTTTTACCTATACTTCAACCGGTACAGCTAACGACCAGTTTACCTACAAGGTTAACAATGGCTATATTGATGGTAACACGGTTGCGGTAACGCTCACGCATGTTAACGCTGCCCCCGTAGTGACAGGAACTGCGGGCGCAACTGTATTTTCAGGTGCGAATGCTGTTATCGATCCGGGAATTACGGTGAGTGATGACAGTGGAACTTTAAATTTTGGTGTAGTAACCATTAGCGGGGGCCTGCAGCTTGCCGAGGACCTGTTGGAATTTATCCCCAACGGAAATACAGGTGACATTACCGGCTCTTATAATACAGTGTTTGGTATACTCAACTTGCAATCGCCAAGTGGTGTGGCCACTGTTGCACAGTGGCAGGCCGCGCTGCGTGCAATAGTTTACAGGAATGGACAAGGGTCCCCAGCAACAAATGACAGAACCATCACCTTTTTTGTAAATGATGGTGCTTTGAACAGCAATACTGTAAGGAAAACGGTAAAGATTGCCCTGCCGGTAGCCGTGGCCGATAACTATAGCTATCAATCAGGCACAGCTTTAACTATTGCGGCTCCCGGAGTTTTAGGTAACGATACGAATACCGGTGCGGATCCGCTCAGCGCCGTATTGGTAACCGGGCCAACTCACGGCACGCTGGTTTTAAATCCCGATGGTAGTTTTACCTATACTTCAACCGGTGGAACTAACGACCAGTTCACCTATAAGGTTAATAATGGCAATCTTGATGGTAATACGGTTGCGGTGACGCTTATACGTGGCAACTCCTCCCCGGTAGCCGTTAACGATACTTATACAGTAACCACAAACACACCATTTAGCGGGAACGTGTTAACAAATGATACTGATCCTGATGGAGATCAACTGGTCATCTCAGCGAACTCTTCGCCTGCCCATGGCACGCTGGTTTTAAATCCCAATGGCAGTTTTACCTACACACCAAGTAGCACTATAGGCGATGATACTTTTAATTACCAGGTATGTGATAATGGAATCCCTTCTTTATGCGCTTCGGGAACGGTGGTTTTCCATGTATTGGCGCCGGGTAATACCGCCCCGGTATTAACGGCATCTGCAGGCGCAACTGTATTTTCAGGTGCGGATGCTTTTATTGATCCCGGAATTACGGTGACTGATGATGGCAGCACTTTAGCTTCTGGTGTAGTATCCATTAGCGGTGGTTTTCACTCTCCAGAGGACCAGTTGGCATTGATACCTGATGCATCCACGGGTGATATTGTCGGCTTTTATAACGGGGGGAGTGGTTTTCTCGCCCTGGGAACGCCAAGTGGTACGGCTACTGTTGCACAGTGGCAGGCCGCGCTGCGCCGAATTGTTTACAGGAATGCGCAGGGAGCTCCAACCGTAAACAACAGAACCATCAGCTTTTTGGTAAGTGATGGTCATTCGAACAGCAAAACGGTCACTAAAACGGTAAGCATTGTCCTGCCATCCATCAGTGCCGGCGGCACATTACCAGCACTCAACACCACATACGGCACGGCGTCGGCCTCCGGCACCTTCAACGTATCGGGCACGAACCTTACCGCCGGTATATTGGTTACAGCGCCGGCTGGTTTTGAGGTGAGTATCGATAACGTAACATTTACCCATACAGTTACTATCGGCTCGGGAGGTAATATTGCTTCAACACCGGTGCAGGTCAGATTGGCGGCCGGCAATAACGCGGGCACTTACTCGGGCTTTGTAGCGCTGAGCAGTGCCGGTGCAGGAGGTATAAATGTACCAACAGTTGCCAGTACAGTTAGTCCAAAAGCCCTGACCATCACTGCAAAAAATATAACCAAAACTTACGGCCAGGCCCTTACCGGCGGAGCCACAACTACGGAGTTTACCGCTGCCGGATTGGTTGGCACAGAAACCGTTGGTAATGTTACCCTTGCTTACGGAACAGGTGCTGCCAGCAATGCCGCGGTTAATACCTACACCGGTACGGTAACAGCCAGCGCCGCCAACGGCGGCACATTTAACCTGGCCAATTATACTATTAACTACATAGCCGGTAACATTGTGGTAAACAAAGCCGCATTAACCATTACGGCCAATAATAAAGGCAAGGCATTTGGCCAGGCCCTGACCGGCGGTCCGGGTTCTGTTGATTTTACATCTACAGGTTTGGCTAATACCGAAACCATAGGCAGCGTAACCATTACTTATGGTGCGGGTGCTGCAGCCGGTTCCCCTACAGGATCCTACGCCGGATCGATAGTGCCGAGCGCGGCAACAGGCGGTACATTCAACGCGGCTAATTATAATATTACTTATACAGCCGGTACACTCTCGGTTGGGCAGGCTATTTTAACGATAACAGCCAACAGCACCATCAAAACATATGGTTCGCCCGTGCCAACCCTAACGGTAAGCTATAGTGGTTTTATCGGTACCGATGATCCATCAAGCTTAACTACACAGCCCACTATCAGTACTACGGCGGTTGCCAATGCGCCGGTGAACACTTATCCAATAACAGTGAGCGGTGCGGTATCATCAAACTATACTATTGTTTATCAGCCAGGCACGCTAACGGTAACACCGGCGCCATTAACCGTTACGGCCAATAATGCCACCAAAATCTACGGCGCGAATGTTCCGCTATTGGGAGTAAGCTACAGCGGCTTTGTGGGTACAGATAATGCATCAAGTTTAACTACGGCGCCCACTTTAACAACGCCGGCAGTAACCAATTCGCCGGTGAACACTTATCCAATAACCGTAAGCGGTGCGGTATCATCAAACTATACCTTTATTTATAAGCCGGGAACACTTACGGTAACACCGGCAACATTAACTATTACAGCCAGCGACGCCACAAAAACTTATGGTTCGGCAAATCCGGCCCTGGCCGTAACTTATGCCGGCTTTGTGGGTGCGGATAATGCAGCCAGCTTAACCGTTGCGCCTACGATAAATACTACAGCTGTAAATGGTTCGCTGGTAGGTACATATCCTATTACGGCCAGTGGTGCGGTATCATCAAATTATACCTTTATTTATAAGCCTGGTATTTTAAACGTAACCAAAGCCACGTTAACCATTGCGGCTAATAATAAAGGCAAAGCATTTGGGACAGCCCTTACCGGCGGTCCGGGTTCTGTTGATTTTACCCCTACCGGTTTGGTTAACGCCGAAACCATAGGTAGCGTGACCATTACCTATGGCGCGGGTGCGGCAGCCAATGCTGTTGCGGGAACATACGCCGGTTCGATAGTGCCAAGCGCGGCTACGGGCGGCACATTTAAAGCATCAAACTATGCTATTACCTATACCGCCGGTACACTCACAGTTGGGCAGGCCATTTTAACCATAACAGTTAATAATGCCACCAAAGTTTATGGTGCGGCAATCCCTGCATTGAGCGTAAGCTATAGCGGGTTTACCGGTGGCGATGATGCATCAAGTTTAACTGTACAGCCTACTATCAGTACTGCAGCCACAGCAAATTCACCGGTAGGTACTTATGCTATTAACGCGAGCGGCGCGGTATCATCAAACTATACCATTGTTTATCAGCCGGGCACACTAATCGTAACACCGGCTCCGTTAACGGTTACTGCCAGCAACCGGAATAAAGTATACGGACAAAACCTAACCGGCGGCGCAGGTTCTACCGCGTTTACATCAACCGGGTTGGTTGGCACCGAAACTATCGGCAGCGTCACCATCACTTACGGAACAGGTGCGGCCGCAGGGGCGCCGGTAAGTACTTATACAGGCGCCATTGTGCCGGGGTCTGCCACAGGCGGTACTTTCAACGCAACGAATTATAATATCAGCTATGCTGCCGGCGACATTACCATAGGTAAAGCTCCGATCACCGTAACCGCCAATGTGCAAAATAAATTTTATGGCGACGTCGATCCTGCTTTAACCTATGCCGTCACTACCGGGGCATTGGTAGGTACGGATACATTTACCGGGGTGCTTACCCGTGCACCGGGCGAAAACGCCGGAACCTATGCTATTTTGCGGGGTACCCTGGCGCTCAATAACAATTATACGCTAACTTATGCAGGCGCTAACTTCACCATTAATAAAGCCGCTGTCACCGTAACTGCCGATCCGCAAATCAAACCTTACGGCTCGGTCGATCCGGCCTTAACCTTCAAGATCACCAACGGAGCATTAAAATTTGCGGATACCTTTACCGGTAACCTGACCCGTGTTCCGGGCGAAAACGCGGGCACCTATGCTATTCAGCGGGGCACCCTGGCAATCAGCAGTAATTACACCCTCACTTATGTTGGTGCTAACTTAACCATTAATAAGGCCGACATCACAGTAACAGCCGATGCGAAAAGCAAAGCTTTTGGTGCTGCTGATCCGCCGCTGACGTTTAAGATCACCAGCGGGGGCTTAAAATTTGCGGATACCTTTACCGGTGCGCTTACCCGTGTTGCGGGCGAAAATACAGGTACTTACGCTATTCAGCAAGGCACCCTGGCCCTCAGCAGCAATTATAACCTCATTTATATAGGCGCTAACCTCAGCATTGGCAAAACGACTATTACCGTAACCGCTGATGTGCAAACCAAAACTTATGGCGATGCTGATCCGGTATTAACTTATAAGATCACCAGCGGCGTATTGACTCCCGGGGATAAATTTACCGGCACGCTTACCCGTGTAGCCGGCGAAAACGCGGGCACTTATGCTATTCAGCAAGGTAGCCTGACACTCGGCAGCGGTTATACGCTGAATTTTGTTGGTGCAAATCTCACCATTGGTAAAGCCGCCATCACCGTAACTGCCAATGCGCAAACCAAGGCCTACGGCGACGCTGATCCGCCGCTGACGTTTAAGATCACCAGCGGGGCGTTAAAATTTGCGGATACATTTACCGGTGCGCTTACCCGTGCCCCGGGCGAAAACGCAGGCACTTATGCTATCCAGCAAGGCACCCTGGCCCTCAGCAGTAATTATAACCTCACTTATGTGGGTGCTAACCTCAGCATTGGCAAAACAACTATTACCGTAACCGCTGATGTGCAAACCAAAACTTATGGCGATGTTGATCCTGTATTAACCTATAAGATCACCAGCGGAGTATTGACTCCCGGGGATAAATTTACCGGCACGCTTACCCGTGCTCCAGGTGAAAACGCGGGCACTTATGCCATTCAGCAAGGTAGCCTGACGCTCGGCAGCAGTTATACGCTGAATTTTGTTGGTGCAAACCTAACCATTGGTAAAGCTGATATCACTGTAACTGCCGATGCACAAACCAAGGCCTACGGTGGAGCTGACCCGGCACCGACCTATAAGATCACCAGCGGGGCGTTAAAATTTGCGGATACCTTTACCGGTGCGCTTACCCGTGTTGCGGGCGAAAACGCAGGCACTTATGCCATACAACAAGGTACTTTGGCAATCAGCAGTAATTATACACTAACGTATGCAGGTTCTAACCTAACTATCGGTAAGGCTGCCATCACGGTAACCGCCGATGCCCAAATCAAGGCCTACGGCGGAGCAGATCCGGCGCTGACCTATAAGATCACCAGCGGGGCGTTAAAATTTGCGGATACCTTTACCGGTGCGCTTACCCGTGTTGCCGGCGAAAACGCAGGGGCCTATGCCATTCAACAAGGCAGCCTGGCGCTCAGCAGCAATTATACATTAACCTATGTTGATGCTAACCTCACAATAGGTAAAACAGCCATCACGGTAACAGCCGATGCGCAAACTAAAGCTTACGGCGACGCTGATCCGGCGCTGACCTACAAGATCACAAACGGTGCTTTGGTAGGTGCCGATAGGCTGACCGGTGCGGTGACACGCACTGCCGGCGAAAACGCGGGTACCTACGCAATTCAACAGGGAACGCTGGGACTCAGCAGTAATTATACCCTTATTTATGTTGGCGCTAATCTCACAATTGGCAAAGCGGCTATCACGGTAACAGCTGATGCGCAAACGAAAGCTTACGGCACCGCTGATCCGGCATTAACGTACAAGATCACCAGCGGAACGTTAAAGTTTGCGGATACCTTTACCGGTGCGCTTACCCGTGTTGCAGGTGAAAACGTGGGTACTTATGCTATTCAACAGGGCGGCCTGGCGCTCAGCAGCAATTATGTGCTGACCTATGTAGGCGCTAACCTGACCATCGGCAAAACAGCGATTACCGTAACTGCCGATGCCCAAACCAAGATTTACGGTGCAGCTGATCCTGTATTGACTTACAAGATCACGAATGGAGCATTGGTGGGCACAGATAAATTTACTGGCGCGCTAACCCGTGCAGCTGGCGAAAACGTGGGTACTTATGCCATCCAGCAAGGTACCCTGGCGCTCAACGGCAATTATACGCTTACTTATGCTGGCGCTAACCTTAGCATCAGCAAAGCAGCTATCACAGTTACGGCCAATGCACAAAACAAAGTATATGGTGCTGCTGATCCGGCCTTAACCTATGTTGTCACCACTGGTGCGTTAGTAGGTGCTGATAAACTTACCGGTGCATTAAGCCGTGCAGCCGGTGAAAATGTGGGTGATTATCCTATCCAACAAGGTACCCTGGCGCTCAGCAGTAATTATACACTTACCTATATTGGTGCTAACCTTAGCATCGGCAAAGCCGCTATTACAGCTACCGCTAATGCACAAAATAAGGTTTACGGTACCGCCGATCCGGCCTTAACCTACGTTGTCACCAGCGGGGTTTTAGTGGGTACGGATAAATTTACCGGCGCGCTTACCCGTGTTGCCGGCGAAACGGTAGGAACCTATGCCATACAGCAGGGGAGCCTGGTGCTCAACAGCAACTATACGCTCACCTACATAGGTGCAAACCTTAGCATCGGCAAAGCCGCCATCACTGTTACAGCCGACGCACAAACCAAAGCTTATGGTGATGCTGATCCGGCATTGACCTATAAGATCACCAGCGGAGCGTTGGTGGGTACAGAGAAATTTATCGGGGCGCTTACCCGCGTTGCAGGCGAAAATGTGGGTATATATGTTATTCAACAAGGCAGCCTGGCGCTCAATAATAACTATACCTTAACTTATGTTGGCGCTAAACTGACCATCACACAAAGAACATTAACGATTACAGCCAATAACTCTGGTAAAATTTATGGCTCGGCAAATCCGGCCCTGGGTGTAACCTATAGCGGCTTTGTGAACGGCGAAAATAGCAATACTTTAATCACCAAGCCGGTTATCGTTACAACGGCAACCCAGGCATCCGCAGTCGGAACTTATCCAATAACGGCAAGCGGGGCAGCTATTGCCAATTATCAAATTGTTTACGTAGCAGGTACATTAACCGTTAATAAAGCTACGCTAACCATTACGGCCGAAGATAAGAGCCGCCTGTATGGTGTGGCCAACCCAGTGCTCACCGCGGTTTACAGTGGTTTTGTGAACGGTGATAGTCAGACAGCTTTAACTAAGTTGCCGGTACTGGTCACCGTGGCTAATTCCAGTTCGCTGCCGGGCCTGTATCCTATTACGGCAAGCGGCGCAACATCGGCCAACTATACGTTTAATTATGTACTAGGCAAACTAACAGTTATAGCGCTCAGCAATGCCAAACTGATCAATCTGGTACCAACATCCGGTACGTTAACGCCTTCATTTAATTCAGATAATTTCAGTTACCGGGCGGAGGTTGATAATGAGATAAGCGGCGTACACCTTACACTTACTTTTGATCCTACAGCTACGGCTCGTATCAATGGATCTTCGGCACCGAATAACAGGCAATCATTCAATATTCCGCTTGATATTGGTAACAACACCATTACCATAGTAATAACCGCCCAGGATCATGTTACTACCAATACCTACACCCTGGTTATTTACAGGGGCGAGGATCAGAAGAATATTGTGGCCAGCAATATACTTACCCCTAATGGCGATGGTAAGAATGATACCTGGGTTATAGCGGATATTCAGCTCTATCCCAATAATACGGTAACCGTTTTTGACAAGGGTGGACGCACGGTTTACAACAAGCATGGCTATACTAATGATTGGAACGGAACCTTTGGCGGTGCTCCGCTCACCGAAGGAACTTACTATTATGTTATTGATCTGGGGCCGCAAAAGCGTCAGTTCAAAGGATTTATCACCATTGTTCACAACAGGTAAGACAGTCATAATCAGAAAAACAGGAAAAACCGCAGATCAAAAGAAATTATAAATAAAATGAAAAACCTTCAACAACATAATAATATAAGTTTTAAAAAGCCTTTGCTGTTAATGGCGCTTCTTATATGCTTTTCATTGTACAGCAGAGCACAGTTAAACCCTTTTCAATCCATGTATTTTCAGAACAGGTACCTGATCAATCCTGCTATGGCAGGCTTAGACCAGGGGCTGAACATTAATTTAGGCTATCGTCAGCAATGGACTACGTTTCCTGGTTCTCCAAAATCGCAAACACTTACAGCCGATTACAAAGCAACAGACCGGGTAGGTTTGGGTTTGAATGTAACTGACGATCAATCGGGTTTGCTTCGGCAAACCCGTGCTATGGGTACCTATGCCTACCATCTTCCACTTGGCGAGAGAAACCAAAAATTGAATTTTGGTCTTTCATTTGGTGTTAATGATGGCCGTATTGATCTAGACAAGATTGTTGGGGATGAAACGGATGAGCAGATAGCCCGGTACAACCAGGCAAAGCCCTATGTGGATGGTGATTTTGGCATAGCTTATACCAGCGATAATTTATTTTTAGAGGGAGCCCTACCCAACTTAAAAGCTACTTTTTTCAGAAACTCTATCGAACGCATAGATGTGGACAGGGTTGAGCTTTTTGCGGCCGCCAGTTACAAAATATATGTAAGTAGCGGTTATACCGATTTGCTGATAGAACCAATTACCGCTTATCGCAAAATTAAAGGTGCCAAGGATATTGTTGATGCTGGCTTTAACTTCACCATGAGCAATTACTTTATATCGTTACAAGCCATATATCATAGCAATCAAAGTACAGGCCTTGGTTTAGTGTTTGATCAAAAAGCATTTGCTTTTAATTTTACATATAACCTGGAAAATGGACAGCTTAATAGCTATACTGCTGGTGCGTTTGAATTAGGATTAAAGCTAAAACTGTTTGGCAAGTAAGGAGGATAAACCACACCAAATCGTCTTTCTACCATAAATGTATCTAATCATTCGCCAGGCAGATAGAGATAGTATATAGACACCTTAAATGCTCCTAATTTGCAAGATCATCTTGTGACCATTTATTCGCCTTTCTAAGATTGTCGAAGTAGCTATCGGAAAAGCTTATTTTTAATAGAAAAAAATGTAGCAAGTTGTCAGTTATTGTAAAACAATGATAAGGGCTTGTATTCTTAAACGTTTGACAGAAATACATAGTCAATAGGTTATGTGGGTATTCATGGCAATTTTTTTCAAGATAAAAAATGCCAAAAGCATTTTTAGTGCTTTTTTGCAGTTGAGGTAAATAAAAGCCCTGTAAATAATATTTATAGGGCTTTTATTTTGAGCGGAGAGCTAGGGATTTGCACTTATCGGTAAAAATAGCCTCAAACCGTATAAGTTAATAAAATTCAGCCAATCCAAATTCAGAATCTTTGTTTTTACCCCCTATGATTGCTCCCTGATCCCCCCTTGAGTTTCCATTTTTGAGGCGATATTTGGTTCTTGGTCTATAAATCAAAAACCAATAAACCTTACGGTGTACCTGAATTAGTGGATAAATAACAACTGTAATTTTTACGAACAAGCGAGAGAAACCATAAAGAGGGGTTGATTACTTTGATACTCAACCACTGTCACATTTATTAGGGCAGAACCAAGAGCATATGTTCAGCCTAATGCAAATAACCGATGCCTAAACCAGCATTAATATAAAAACATGAGAAAAAAATCTATCCAGTTTTTTGTTACAATTCTTGTTATACTACTTGCAAATACGAGCCTGGTGTACAGGGTATTGGCCCAAACCTTTGTGCATCCCGGAGTTCCGTTTACCCAGTCAGACCTGGACCAACTTAAGACCAATATTACTAAAGAACCATGGCTTACCGGGTATAACGCACTGAAAAGCGACTCGCATTCACAACTCGGTTATGCAATGAAAGGACCTTTTGCCACGGTGACCCGTGCCCCCAATTTAAACAATCCTGCATGGCTGGATGATATGATCGCTATTCATAACCTAGCGTTTATGTACGTTTTTACAGGCGACTCCACCTACGCCCGAAAAGCCACTAATATGCTGGATGCTTGGGCGGTTACTAATACTTCCTGGGGTGGTGGTGAAAATATGCTCGATATCGGCGACCGGGTAGCTTACTTCGTTGCCGGAGCTGATGTCTTGAGAAGTACCTTCTCTGGATGGACAACCGCTAATGATACGCATGTAAATAATTATTTCAGAAATGTTTTATACCCGACTTCATGGGTGCCTAACCCCTTAAGGGATGCAAATAAAGGAGCCCTGCAATTGGGGATAGCAGTGGGTATTGCCGCTTATCTGGGCGATCAGACACTGTGGCAGCAGGCTATTGAAGTATATCGTATGGATGCAGGCGGAGGATTACGCAATAGTTTACCTAATGGCGAGGTCGGCGATTCGGGACGTGATGATCATTGGTTTGAACAAATTCAAGCACTTGGATGGAGCGCGGAAGTAGCATGGAAGCAAGGTGTTGACTTGTTTTCAGAATTTGATAATCGTTTACTTAAAATCGGCGAATTATATAGCCAGTATAGCCAATCGCCTACGGGAACTTTATCTTTCATACCGTACGGGGCTTATGCCAGTTATTGGACCAATTGGGGAATCCCTCCCGGATATGTACACAGGCATCCGTTTAACAATATTATTAAGGGAGCGTATGCGCTGCGTAAAGGCATCCCAACCCCATATACAGAACAAATACGGACGTTGGCAGGCGAAGATGGCTTCTCCTTTTTGTATTTAAAGTCGGCAGACATCTCGCATGCCACCCCATTAACACCTGTTGTTTATCCAGCGGATCTTGCCCAACCGGTTAGTAGTCTCAGTAATATTGATATTGGCAGTACTGGTTTAACGGGTTCCGCGGCTTATAATAATGGTACCTGGACGGTGAAGGCAGCAGGGAAATCGGAATACAATGCGTGCAATTTTACTTTTCAACAGGCTAAGGGCGATGTTGGTATGATTATGAAGGTTGAAAGTAATTCAATGAATACAGCTATTACTGGTTTAATGATCCGCTCATCACTATCACCCACAGCCAATTATGTAGCTGTAGATCTGGGCGGAAACGGCAGTGTTTGGGCGACTGTAAATGGCTCCAGCGCGCAAACGTCCTATTCCCATTATCAGCCGAAAGCGCCCTGGTGGCTAAAAATAGAACGTGTAGGTAGCAGGGTATTTGCTTACCATTCTCAAGATGGCATTAACTGGACAAACCATGCAATGTATGTTATTGCGCTTCCGGCCAACACCTATATTGGTTTTTATACCATTTCCAATAATACTTCGGCTTTAAACACAGCCATACTAACCCATGTATCTGTTAACAGTACATCCCCTACAGGTTCGCCCCTTATAACCAGTGCAACCTCAGCAAACGGGGTAGTTGGTACCGTATTTAATTATACTATCACCGCAAGCAGTAATGCAACAAAATACAATGCTACAGGTTTACCTGCAGGTTTAAACATTGACACACTTAGGGGTGTCATTACAGGCACCCCGACGGCTATAGGACAAAGTGTAGTAAGTTTACAGGCTATCAATACTAATGGTACAGGAACGGCTAACCTGGTTATTAATGTAACTAGTAACACGGTCCCGGCAGCACCGGCGGGCGTTACCGCTGCGGTAACCAATGTTTCAAACATCAGCATTGCGTGGCCTGCAATAGCAAATGCAAGCAGCTATAGTGTAAAGCGTTCGCTCTCGGCAAGTGGTCCTTTTACTATCGTTCAAGATAGTATAATCAGTACCTCTTATATTGATGCATCGCCTGTACCCGAGGTTAACAATTATTATGTTGTTACTGCATTGGCAGGAACGCTGGAAAGCGGAAACTCAAATGTGGTTTTTGCATCAGTTCCGCCTGCGGCGCCAAATCAGCCCTCGGTTGTTAATAAAAGCAAAGAAATTGATTTAAGCTGGACCACCGCCTCGGGGGCCGCAACCTATAATGTAAAAAGAAGCACCGTTAGTGGTGGCCCTTATACAACTGTAGCTAATGTGTCGGGTACCAGTTACGCAGATGTAAATGTAAACAACGGAAGTCCTTATTATTACGTGATTTCGTCAGTTGGGCAAACCAAAGAAAGTGCGAATTCAGTAGAGGCATTTGGAGTTCCTGGCTCTGGTTCATATACTTGGAAAACGGCGACGGAAACCGATTCATTAAAATGGGCTGCCAATTGGCTGGAAAATGCTATTCCGGCTAGCCCGGCCATTATAACGTTCAATGCATCGGCCGATACTATTTTGACTAATGACATTAAAGGGCTGGCGGTTTCGCGGATGCAATTTAACGCAGGTACGAACAGTTATGCCATATCCGGCGATACCGTCCATTTAAGGAATGATCTGGTTAACAATGCCACAACCTCACATACCCTGAGCATGCCTGTTGTGTTGGATACTTTGCTCAACGTAAACACGATAACCAGTGGTACGGTATCCCTCACCGGAGGCATAAGCGGAAATGGAAGTTTGCTTAAAAATGGTATAGGGTATCTTTATATATCAGGAAACAATACTTATACTGGTACAACTACCCTAAATGGCAATGGGCAAAGCTGGCCTCCTGTATATGGCATGGAGGTGTCGGGCATTGGTACCGGAACACCTTCAGCCCCAACGTCAGGCCCGCTGGGCACAGGTAAGATCATTATGAACGGTGGGGCATTGTTCTCTGTAAATGGCGATGCAACCTTTTATAATGACTTTGAAATAGCCGCCGGTAAAACCAGCTATTTTTATCAAACCAGTAATGCAATAAACTTGCGGGGCAAACTTTTAGGTAGCGGCACCATTATACAGGATGGAAACGTTTATGCGGGTTTACACCTTTTTGGTGATAACAGCAATTTTACCGGCACATTCGTTTCTAAATTACGTAGCGGTAACAACCGGGTGCGTTTTGAAGTCCCCGAATCAGGTAGTGCCAAGGCCTACTGGAACCTGGATGCCAACGGGAATGACTGCCAGGGCATTCTGTTTTCAACAGGCACTATCAGTTTTGGTGCGCTTACTGGGAGAGGGGCGATCCGGACAGATGCCGGGGGCAGTCCTACAATCAGCATTGGGGCATTAAACCTTAGTACAACCTTCGGCGGGATCATGTCAGGTACTATGAATGTAGAAAAAGTAGGTACCGGCGTGCTTATTTTTACTGGAAATAACTCATACAACGGTACAACAACTATCAAAGGCGGAAAACTTCTGTTAAATAATGATCCGGCATCAGGGGTTTTTAACAGCCCTCTTACGGTAGAGGCTGGTTCGTTTGGCGGAACAGGTAAGGGTACAATGGCGGTTACCATTGGAACCGGAAGTGGAACAGGTGCAATTATTGAGCCAGGGAATCAGACCATTGGCTCTTTGATAGCTGGTTCTTTAAGCTTAAAATCTGACGCTATTTACAATGCTGAGATTGATATGGGCAGTGCAACTGGCGATAAAATAACGGTTGCCAGTGTAAGCCTGGTTAATTATCCTAAATTATCGGTAACAGGCATTGCAGGCACGTTACCATCTGGTACTTCTTATACTATTATTGATAATACAGGCAGTACTGCTATTGCCGGAATCTTTAAAGATCTGCCTGAGATGGGGTTAATTACGGTGGGCGACTACAATTTTCGTATAACCTATAAAGGCGGAACAGGTAATGATGTTCAGTTGCTAGATGATCGTACTTTACCTGTCACCATTACTAGTGCATTGGCCGATACCGTTGTTGTTGGAAAACCTTTTACCTATACTATCGGTGCAATCAAATCGCCTAATAGTTTTTCGGCAACCGGGCTTCCTGATGGGTTGAATGTTAATACAGGTACGGGAGTTATTACAGGTACTCCAACCCAAACCGGTGTTTTTCCAGTTACCCTAACTGCATCAAATGGCAGTACCACGAGCACGGTAATCCTGGTTTTAACTGTTCAAAGCAATATTGTTAGCGGATTACTGGTTGCAGCGGGAGATGCTAAAAATATAATAGAGTGGGGGCCGATATCAAATTTTAGCTATAAAATTAAACGTTCTACTACTTCCGGAGGGCCTTATAGCACTGTTGGAAATGTTAGTACTACACAGTACACAGATGTAAACGTGACTAACGGAAGTACCTATTTTTATATTGTTACTTCAGTTGACGGTACTGTTGAAAGCTCCAATAGCGCAGAAGTACTTGCAAAACCTAATATTGGCCAGAAAAACTATTATAAATTTGATGAGCAGAGCGGAATCAGGGGAATTGACGCCTGGGGCGCAAACCATGCTACACTGGCGGCTACAGCCAGCCGCGGTACCGGCAAGTACGGTCAATCGCTCCTGTTGGATGGAACAGCCAATGCTTATACAACGCTTCCATCGGGCATTATTAGTACGCTGAATGATTTCACTATTTCTACGTGGGTAAGAATGGATGCTATTACTACCTGGATGCGTGTATTTGATTTTGGGTTAAGTACTACGCAATATATGTTCTTATCGGTTCAGGCAGGTGTAACAAGTGGGAAATCGATTGTGCGTTATGCTATAAAAAACGGGTCGGCAGCTGAGCAAAATTTTAACTTTAATTATACTTTTCCGCTTAATACCTGGACTAATCTGGCAATAACCAGATCGGGCAGCACTTGCACCATGTATATTAACGGTACCGCTGTAGCGTCTACCACAGGTATCACCATTAAGCCTTCGGCGTTGGGTGCTACAAGTCTTAATTATTTAGGCAAATCGCAATTTTCTGCTGATCCTATGTTCAAAGGTTCAATTGACGAATTTAAGATCTATAGTCGTGCACTCAGTGCATCAGAAATTGCTGATGGCCTTTTGGGTGAGCAAATGATTGCCTTTAGTCCAATAACTCAGAAAGTAATAGGCGATCCGGATTTTGCCATTAATGCTATGGCAAATTCCAATTTACCGGTAAGTTACACGAGTTCGGATACTACAGTGGCCACGATAATTAATGGTAAGATACATATTAAAGGCGCCGGAATAAGTACGGTTATAGCATCTCAAACCGGTAACGAGCAGTATACAGCGGCAACCCCTATAAGCCGGACACTGAAGGTTGTACCATTGAACCTGCAGCTACAATACCAGGATGGCGATGCCGGGCAATTGACCAATAACATCATCCGCCCGTACGTAAAGATCATGAATGCCGATTCTGTAGGGGTGGCTTACAGCGAATTAACCATGCGTTACTGGCTCACTGCCGAAAACTATGCGGGTATCAACACCTGGGTTGATTATGCTCAATTGGGGAATAATAATGTAACCCTGAAATATGTTCCCTTGGTACAGCCCCGGAATGGAGCATTGGGCTATATTGAATACAGTTTTTCTGCAGTAGGTAATCTGGCAGGTAACAGCAATACCGGCCAAATACAAACCAGGTTTGCCAATCAGGACTGGGCAGATCTGAACGAAGCAGATGATTATTCATATCAAAGTAATACCAGCAATTACATCAACAATAACCACATCACGCTTTACAGGAATGGTGTGCTGGTTTGGGGAGTTGAACCCATGGTTGCGCAAGCCCTTACCAGCCTGAATGTTTCTTACCAGAATCAAAATCAGAACACCAGTAGTAATACTATCAGTACCTACCTATCTATAAATAATACCGGGAATGTACCGGTAGCTTTTGGTGACATTACTGCGCGTTATTGGTTTACTGAGGACGGAACACAAAACCTGAATTACTGGATAGATTTTGCCAAACAAGGTAATACCAATGTAAGTGGCAACTTTGTAAAAGTTAGCCCTGTACTTAATGGTGCCGATACTTACTTCGAGGTAGCAATAAATGCTTCAGCAGGAACGCTTTACCCGTTGAGTACATCGGGTTATATTCAATATCGTATTTCCAAATCAGATTGGTCAAACTTTAATGAATTGAATGATTATTCATATCTGCCAAAAGATATGATGAAGGAGAATAACCATGTTACCGTTTATTATAAAGGGCAACTAGTTTATGGAACTGAACCTTCATTAGGAACAACAGCATTAAAGAAGTCGGCGGTAGCCGCTGTTACTCCTTCGAATGTAAATAATGACGGGATAGTGGTGCAGCAGGGGCTTTCACCGAATGGAGATGGTATCAATGATTACCTGATCATTGATGGATTAGCGGCATATCCCAATAATAAACTAACAATTATGAACCGTAACGGCATTAAAATATTTGAAACAAAAGGATATGACAACAGCTCGAAAGTGTTTGACGGGCATTCCAATATCAATGGCACCATGCAGCAAGCAGGCACCTATTTTTATTCACTGGAGTATCAGACAGAAGGAGGGAATAAGTATAAAACAGGTTACATCATACTAAAATACTAATTGAACGATATGACTCCAAGTGGATGTATGATGAAGAAATTTAAATCTCTGATGGTTGTATTAAGCTTGTTTCTGTTACTTCTGGTAACAGGAACAAGCGCTGTAGCCCAGCAGCAAGCTTTTAGTTATACGCAGTATATGGATAACTTGACACCGTTTAACCCGGCCTATTCCCTGTTGGATAAGGCCGGATCAATTAATACCCTGGTACGCAGGCAATGGGTAGGAGTAGACGGGGCGCCGGTAACTTATCTGATCACCGGTAACCTGCCCATCGAATCGGTTAATGGTTCGGTTGGGCTCATTGTATTTAATGACCAGATTGCCATAGAGCGCCAAACCGAAGCCAATGTTTATTTCGCTAAAGGGATACAATTAGATTCAAGAAGTATTTTAGCGGTATCAATAAATGCCGGTTTACGAAACTATACAGCCAATTACTCCTCTCTGGATGCCACCGACCCAACCTTCAGGAATGATATCCGGGGAACTAAACCCAATATGGGGTTCGGCGTAATGTATTATACCGACTGGTATTACCTTGGCCTATCAGTACCCGAGTTAACCATAACCAGCCTGGGCACTGCATCTGTACAAAATAATACCAATTTCCGGAACCATTATTATTTTGCAGGAGCATTGATAACCAATATAAATGAAGATATAAAATTCAAACCGGCGACGTTGGTTTCCTACGCAAACGGGGTGCCGCTTACTGCTGATATATCTGGTATATTTTATATGAAAGGAACGTTAGGGCTTGGTTTAAACTATGGCACCAATAAAGAAATGTCGGGAATACTTACTTTGAACATTAATGCATTTCATGTTGGCTATGGCTACCAGTTCGGTACATCATCAACCAATTTAGGGGGATTTAATAACGCTACTCATGAAATATCGCTGAATTATCGTTTTGGCAGAGGGGCATCTGATCCAAAGCTATTGTGATCAAAATTGCTGATATTTAACAAATTCAAAGTATCCTAGCAAAAGCGTTTTTGTGAAAAAAGGTGGGTTGAACAGGTAATCGGACCTTCTTAGTATAGATATATGAAAATGAATTTTATGAATAAAGTTGCTTGTTTGTTGCTGTTAGCTGTCGGCATATCCATTGAGCTGTCCGCTCAAACAAAAGCAGTAACTAAACCCTTGTTTGATGATCCTGTAGAGCACGGTGCTGCTGATCCGGTAGTGATCTACAACAAACAGCAAAAGATGTGGTGGATGTTTTATACCAATCGCCGGGCTACGTTAAATGATTCAACTGGAGTTCAGTGGGTGCATGGTACTAAAATTGGGATAGCCGAATCAACAGATGGTAGGGTATGGAAATATAAGGATACTGCCAATATTAATTACCGGGTTGATCCCGGTTACACATTTTGGGCTCCTGATGTTATCGAAGACAAGGGTTTGTATCATATGTATCTTACCTATGTGCCGGGAATATTTAAAGACTGGCAGCATCCACGGGAAATTATTCATCTCACCAGTGCCGATTTGTTGAACTGGAAATTTGAAGGCATTTTGCCATTGGGTACGCTCCATGTGATTGATGCTTCCATTATTAAAGTTTCCGAAGGCTTATGGAGATTGTGGTATAATGATGAAAAAAAAGGTAAAGCGATATCATATGCGGAAAGTACTGATCTGTACAACTGGGTGGACAAAGGCACTGCTATACCGGCAAATGGTGAAGGTCCCAAGATTTTCAGGTGGCAAAATAAGTATTTCATGATCGTAGATGTATGGAAGGGGATGCAGGTATATAGTTCCAATGATTTACTGACATGGACTAAACAAGATGAACGGATCTTAGAAAAACCAGGTAAAGGTACCGACGATCAGGCTATTGGCGGTCACTGTGATGTTGTAGTAAATAACAACAGGGCCTATGTGTTTTATTTTACCCATCCGGGCAGGACGATAGATAAATCTGCGGTAAAAGGTTCCTTCCAAAGCAAACGTAGTGTGATCCAGTTGGCCGAGTTACATTATCATGATGGGGTAATATCCTGCGACCGTGATGAATTAAGTACAATTAATTTAGTGAATAAATAAATTGTTCGGCTTTAAATTGAAGGAGTTGAGGTGCTTAAAGCTATGGTGTTGATTTGTTACCTTAATTTTAATAATTGTTTATTTAACAATTATTAAAAACTTTTACCTTTTTAAGGTAATGGTATTTTTTGCGCATAAAAGTTGTTGTATTTTTTAATGTTTTGGTAAAATATAATTGTTATTATTACATTTATAATATAAACCAAGATAGGCTTAATGCAATTATCGCTTGCGCGTTGTTAAAACAAATCAGAAGTGAAAAAATGCTCTTCGACCTATTGATAGCGGAGCTTTTAACACGATACTTGATTATATAAATGATGGTGCTGGAGCCGAAACTATTAAGCCGGATAAGACAATAGCGCGCTTAAAAAAGAACGCTTTTAAAAAATGAGAAAACAAATTATTCATTCCTTTGGTGTAATACTTTATGCCTCGCTGGCATTAAGCTGGACTTCAGGTAGCGGCAACAATCAAAAAAAAACGCTCGTATTTGCGGGAGATTCATCTTCTGGTAAGAAAACTTTAGCGGGTAAAGCCATTAGTCAGGACTTGTTCGGGGTGTTTTTTGAAGATCTGAGTTATGCTGCAGATGGTGGTCTTTATGCCGAGTTAATACAGAATCGATCGTTTGAATATAGTCCGGCTGATAAGAAAAACTGGAATCCGCTTACCGCGTGGGAGTATACTACTCAGGGTTATGGCTACGGAACGATCTCTGTAGAAACAGCAGCTCCGATATCTGTAAATAATCCGCATTATGTGGTGTTGAATGTGGAAGAAGAAGGTAAAGAAGGGGTAGGTTTAATCAATTCTGGTTTTGATGGTATTGTAGTGAAAGCTGGTGAAAAATATGATTTCTCGGTGTTTTTAAAACAGCTTTCTGACAAATCACTCCCGGTTCTGATTAAGCTTCAAGGTAAAAAAGGGCTTGTATATGGCGAGGCTAACTTTGCTACCCAGACCAGAGATTGGAAAAAATATACCGCGACGATTACCGTTAATCAAAGTGATGACAGCGCTCGCCTGGTGATTGTTGCCAAAGCTAAAGGGAAACTGGCTCTGGATATGGTATCGCTTTTTCCTCAAAAAACTTTCAAGAACAGAACTAACGGGCTTAGGCCAGATATTGCGCAGGCCATTGCTGGTTTGAAACCAAAATTTATGCGTTTTCCAGGAGGCTGCCTGGTTCATGGTGATGGACTTGGAAATATATATCGCTGGAAAAGCACTATAGGACCTGTTGAGCAACGTATTGAACAACGGAATATATGGAATTACCATCAGAGTGTAGGCCTGGGTTATTATGAATATTTCCAGTTTTGTGAAGATATTGGAGCTAAACCCGTACCTGTTTTAGCTGCAGCTGTTAGTTGCCAAAACTCGGGTAGAACACGCGGAACCGGGCAAAAAGGATTGCCTATGGATGAGATGAAAGGGTATATTCAGGATGTTTTAGATTTGGTTGAATACGCAAATGGGCCTGTTACTTCAACATGGGGAGCTAAAAGGGCCGAGGCTGGACATCCAAAACCATTTAACCTGGAGTATCTGGGTGTAGGAAATGAAGATAAGATCACACCTGAATTCAGGGAGCGGTTTAAGATGATCTATGATGCCATGAGAACCAAATATCCTAAAATAACATTGATTGGTACCGTTGGCCCCGCCCCTTCAGGCGATGATTATGAACAAGGTTGGAAATTTGCTGATCAGTTGGCTATACCCGTAGTTGATGAGCATTATTATGAAAAACCCGAATGGTTTCTGCAAAATAACATTCGCTATGATACTTATGATCGTTCAAAATCAAACATTTATTTAGGGGAGTATGCCTCTTGGGGTAATAAATTATTTAATGCGCTTGCCGAAGCGGTTTATATGACTGCCCTCGAGCGTAATGGGGATGTAGTGAAAATGGCCTCCTATGCTCCGCTTATTGCAAGCCGGAACCATACATCCTGGAATCCTAATCTGATCTATTTTTCTAACACGGCTGTAGCCCCAACTGTTAATTATTATGTGCAGCAGTTATTTTCAACCAATCAGGGAGATCGTTATTACTCAAATATTGTTTCGTTTCCTGATCAAAAGGGGAGTCGGGATTCAACACAGGCGGTATCCTTCGTGAAAGATAGCAAAACAGGCGATTTTATTCTGAAACTGGTAAATGCAAGTTCGGCAATTACACGGGCAAAGATAAATCTAAATGGTTTAGGGCCGATTAACCCTAAAGCAAGCCGTACTATTCTGACGGGTGCACCCGGGGCAGAAGATACTTTCGAAAATCCGGGTAATGTTGTTCCGGAGACATCCGGTTTTGAGGTAGAGCGGTCTTTTCTCTACGATGCTCAGCCATATTCACTCACTATAATCAGAATAAAATCGAAGTGACCATGAAGTGTCTTATTAAGTAAGCTATTAACCTAAGTTTTCGATGTAGTTAATTAAATATGAGGAAGTTATTCAGTAACAGTTGGAAAATTTTATTTATCGCAGGGTTTTTGTGTAATTATGCTACTGCTCAGCATATTTCAAATAAATCGGTGCAAGTATCGGTAGATCTGTCGAAACCGATAGCGCCGATGAACCCAATGTGGGCCTGGTTTGGTCATGATGAACCCAACTATACTTACATGAAGGATGGCAGGAAACTGCTTGCCGAGCTGGCCTCTTTAAGCCCTGTACCCATTCATATGCGTGTACACAACCTGCTTACTACAGGCGATGGCAGTGCGGCGTTGAAATGGGGATCAACCAATGCCTATACCGAAGATGCAACCGGGAACCCTGTTTATAACTGGCGCCTGGTAGACAGCATATTTGATACTTATATTAAACTGGGGATTAAACCATATGCTCAAATTGGTTTTATGCCCGAGGCCCTGTCTACACATCCGCAACCTTACCGGCACTATTGGAAACCCGGCGACAATTATAATGATATTTATACAGGCTGGGCCTATCCGCCCAAAGACTATAATAAATGGGAAGAATTGGTATACCAATGGGTAAAACATTCTGTTGAAAGATATGGAAAAAAAGAGGTTGAAAGCTGGTATTGGGAAGTATGGAATGAACCCAATATAAGCTACTGGAAAGGCACCATGTCCGAATTTTTTAAAATGTACGACTATGCTGCCCATGGTCTGAAAAGAGCGTTGCCAACTGCCAGGATCGGCGGTCCGGAAATAGCCGGCGGTTCCAGCCCAAGCGGAATGAGGTTTTTAAAAGCATTTATTGAACACTGTATAGCTGATACCAATTACGCAACTGGTAAGATTGGGTCGCCGCTGGAAGTGATATCATTTCATGCCAAAGGCCAGCCAACAATAATTAACGGACATGTGCAGATGAATATGGCTCCGCAACTACGTGATATTGCCGAAGGATTTAAAATTGTGGCGTCATACCCCAAAACGAAAAATATACCGATAGTTATCGGCGAATCGGATCCTGAAGGCTGTGCTGCTTGTGGTATGGCTACCAATCCATCCAATGCGTACCGAAATGGTACTATGTACTCCAGCTATACAGCAGCCTCCTTTGCTCGTAAATACTTGCTGAGCGATTTTTTAGGGATTAATTTAATGGGTGCTGTTTCCTGGTCGTTTGAATTTGAGAATCAGCCGTGGTTTTATGGGTTTCGTGATTTAGCTACAAATGGTGTGGATAAACCAGTGCTTAATGTATTTAGAATGTTTGGCAAGATGACCGGGCAGCGGATATATTCCACAAGCGATCGGATGTACTCCCTGAAAACTGTTTTGGATTCCAGTATCAGGGGTAAAACAGATATTGGGGTATTGGCCTCGCGCGATTCAAGGTCTGCATCTGTAATGATCTGGAATTATCATGATGATGATGAACAGGGAGCGCCGGAATTAATAAAATTATCCATTAACCATCTTCAGGCAAAGAGTGTAACTGTAACACATTATCGTATTGATAACGAACATAGTAATTCCTATGAACTATGGAAAAAAATGGGATCTCCGCAGCAGCCTACCGCAACTCAGATAGCCGAATTAGAAAAAGCCGGACAGTTACAAACTTTGGATAAAACTGTAAAGTCATTTAGTGACAATGGTAGCCTGGTAATAAATATTTCATTGCCAAGGCAGGCTGTATCGCTAATTAAATTAAACTGGTAAACCCATATCTGATGATAATATTTATAAAATAATTAAATATTATTAATTATTACCCCCTTAAATGGTCTGTTAGCCCCTCCCGGCTATTTATGATTTACTATATGTTTGACTTACAATTATTACCGAATGTCAACACGAAAACCACCTCTGTTATCTTGGCTACATTTTGTTTAATTATTAATTAACCTTTACGAGGTAATTGAATTTGGTTTTGCGTTTTGATAAGTATTTCATGCTGTAACCAATTTATATTTTAACCTAAATTTTTAAAGAAATGAAGCTAAAAATTCTAATTTTTTTGAGTTGTTTATCACTAATCTTTATATTGGGGTGTAAAAAATCGTCTTCACTGGTAACAGCAAATGATTCGCTAACATCCGCTTCCAAATTGGCGGTAAATGCAACTTCAGGATTTATCCATCCCGGTATGCTGCACAGCCAGGCAGATTTTATCAGGATGCAGACCATGGTTAACGCACAGGCAGAGCCCTGGCTTTCCGGATGGAACAAACTGACGGCCAACTCACATTCAGCATCAACCTATTCCATGCAGGGGCCTGCAGATACCGTTTACAGAGGTTCTGGTTCGCCGCAGAACTATTCAAAGCTGTATAACGATATCGCCGCCGCCTATCAAAATGCTTTGCGCTGGAAAATTAAGGGCGATGTTGCCTGCGGAAATAAGGCAGTTGCTATAATGAACGCCTGGTCGTCCAGGCTGAAATCTATCAACGGCTCTGCGGACAGATGGCTTGCCGCCGGTATATATGGTTACGAGTTTGCCAATGCAGCCGAGATCATGCGCGACTACAGTGGCTGGTCGGCTACAGACTTTACCAATTTTAAAAATATGATGCTCAATGTATTTTATCCTATGAACCATGATTTTTTGGTAAATCATAACGGTGCCTGTATCACCAATTATTGGGCAAACTGGGATCTGTGCAGTATGGCATCAATCCTGTCGATAGGTATACTATGTGATGATACCAATAAATTTAATGAAGCGATAACCTATTTCAAAACCGGTGCAGGCAATGGTTCAATTGATCATGCAGTACCATTCTTATACAACTCAGGTCAATTAGGCCAGGGACAGGAATCGGGCCGGGATCAGGGACATCAATGTTTGGATATTTCCCTGCTGGGCGCTTTCTGCCAAATGGCTTATAACCAGGGACAGGACCTATTTGCTTATGAAAATAATAAAGCATTGGCAGTTTGCGAATACACAGCCAGCTATAATCTTGGAAACGCGGTGCCTTTCACTACTTACAATTGGGGCAATGGTCAAAACTGTGCAGCACAAACACAAACGGTGATTGCAGAAGGCGGAAGAGGGGACATCCGCCCAAGCTGGGAGCTCATCTATAATTATCAGCAGTCACACGGCATTACCGGAACAACCTACAGCGGCCAGTATGCCGCTAATGTAAGACCGGAAGGCGGTGGTGGCGATTACGGCCCAAACAGTGGTGGATACGATCAGTTAGGATTTGGTACCTTAACCCATTCTATAGGGGCACAGCCGGTAACCAATGGCACATATAAATTAATCAATCGCGCCAGTGGAAAATACCTGGACAATTTGGGTTCAACAACGAACGGGACAAATGTGGCGCAATGGGCTTCGAGCGGCAGCAATAATCAGAAGTGGGTAATAACTTATAGTGGTGGTTACTACAAACTGGCTTGTGTAACCGGCAGCAAGTGCTTGGATAGCTATGATCATACAGCAGATGGCTCAGCCGTTGCACAGTGGGCAAGCGGTAGTAGTACCAATCAGCAATGGACAATCATTCCTGTAGGTTCTTATTTCAAAATCGTTAATCGCACCAATGGCAAATGCCTGGATTCTGGAGGTGGAACTACCGACGGATCAGCTATGCAATTCTGGCCAAGCAGCAGTAGTAACAATCAGCAATGGACCATTGCACCATGATATACCTGTTGGTTAAAGAAGAACAGAAAACTTATATTTAATTAAACAAAAATGGTATTGGCATATAGCTCATGCCATTTTTGTTTAAACCATCCCCCTTGTTTGACCCATTAAGCCCCCTTGTGGATCTTTGTTTTGCTCTACTTTCGAAACGCAATTATAAACGATTTTTCCAGATATCACCCGGAAACCTTACTGGGGCTACAGAAATTACAACATGCAAAAAATTATAATAATCATCATAAATCACGATAAATGAGATATTTTCTATTGGTTATGGTTTCATTTATCGCCTTAGCCGCTAAAGGACAAAACACGGTAAAAGGCTCTCCTGTTAATCTACAATCACCGGATCAAAACCTGACGCTGAAATTTCATCAAAAATCATTGAGTGATCACAAACGAAAGATGTATTACGAAGTGAGTTATAAGGGTAAGGAGGTAATAAAAGAATCAGCCCTGGATATACAAATGGATAACCAGCTCTCGGAAAAGGCGATGGCCTTAAAGATAGATCAGCATAAAGATTGGTGCGAAAATCTGGAAATAAAAGATATCAAAACATTAACTCATGATACCACCTGGAAACCGGTAAATGGTGAAAGTAGTCAGATAAGGGATCATTACAATGAAGTAGATGTCACACTGGTAAAAGACGATAACCCGATATATGTGGTGCAGGTGCAGCTTCGGGTTTATAATGAAGGTGTAGCTATACGCTATTTCTTCCCCGAGAATGTAAAGGGAACCTATTATAACGTGACTGTGGAAAATACAGAATTTAGCTTACCCTCAGGTACACAAGCCTGGTTTGCTAACTGGGCACAGGCACCTTATTACAAATTACCGTTATTAAGCTGGCCCGGTGAAAGCGAGCGTCCTTTAACCCTTGAGCTGCCAAATGGCTTATTTGCAACACTTACCGAAGCACAGATGGTAGATTATGCACGTACCAAATTTAAGTTAAGCACCAATAAGCCCAATACTATTATTACATCAATGTTTGGCGAAGCTCAACTGATATCACCTGTGTATACTCCCTGGCGGGTAATCATGGTGGCAGAAAAACCGGGTGATTTAATTGAGCACAACTATTTGATACTTAATTTGAATGAGCAAAGCAAAATAACCGGCAATACCGATTGGATAAAACCCGGTAAAATTATGCGGGTGATGACACAAACTACGGCAGATGCAAAAGCCAATATTGATTTTGCTGCCCAACAGAACCTGCAATATATATTATTTGACTGGAAATGGTACGGACCGGCTTTCAGCTTTGATTCCGATGCCACAAAGGTTGCCATACCTGATTTTGATTTACTCGGAATTATTCAGTATGGTAAAAATAAAGGAATAGGGGTTTGGCTTTATGTTAACCAGCAGGCACTGCTGGCTCAAAGCGACAGCCTGTTTGCAGTATATAGCAAATGGGGGGTAAAAGGCATCAAATTTGGTTTTGTGCAGGTGGGATCACACCGCTGGACCACCTGGGTAGAGAAGGCTATACAGCAGGCAGCAGCCAACAAGATGATGGTTAATATTCATGATGACTGGCGTCTTACTGGCGAACAGCGCACATGGCCAAACCTGATGACAGCCGAAGGTATAAGGGGTAACGAAGAAATGCCAGATGCCACCCACAATACTATTTTGCCTTTTACCCGGTATATAGCAGGTCCGGCTGATTATACGATCTGTTATTTTGATAGCCGGATAAAAACCACTCATGCTCACCAGTTGGCTTTGGCTGCCATTTATTATAGCCCCATTCAAACTTTATTTTGGTACGATAATCCATCGCAATATCACCAGGAGCCTGAACTGGAGTTCTGGAGCAAAATACCTACCACCTGGGATGAAACAAGGGTGATACAAGGTGTGCCCGGTCAATACATTAGCACCGCCCGTCGCAAAGGGACAAAGTGGTTTGTGGGAACCATCACAAATAATGAGGCCCGCACATTACAACTACCGCTAAATTTTTTATCAAAAGGGAAGAAATATATAGCCAGTATTTATTCAGATGATCAATATGTTAAGACAGCCGCACATGTGAAAATAACCCATCAAAAAGTAGATGCCTCAACGGTATTGAATATTAATTTAAAGGGCTCAGGGGGCCAGGCGATTTATATTACCGATGAAACGCAGAACAGATAACACACAAAACATAACATAAATGCAAATTGATAAATTATCTGGTTCATTTATTTTAACGGCATAATGATCAAGAGAAACATCACCATCAATGACATTGCCAGAGAACTACAGATATCTAAAACCTCGGTATCCTTTGTTATCAATGGCAAAGCGCGTGAAAAAAACATCAGTACGGGTTTAGAGAAAAAGATATTAGCCTACATTGAGGAGATCGGCTATCGCCCCAATCATTTTGCCCAGGGTTTACGTACTGGTAAAACAAAAATGATCGGGATGCTGGTGGAAGATATATCAGATCCCTTTTTTTCTGCCATTGCCCGCATGATGGAAGAAATTGCTTATAAAAAAGGGTACAAGATCCTTTACAGCAGCACCGAAAATGATACGCAAAAAGCAAAGGATTTGATTGAGATGTATCGTATCAGACATGTAGATGGTTATATTATTGCACCTCCGCCAGGTATTGAATCGGAATTAAAGGAGTTGAGGGAAGATGGATTTTTTGTATTGCTATTTGACAGAACCCTGGCCGGGCTGGAAATTACCAATGTGGTAGTAGATAACCTGGAAAGCAGTTATAAAGCCGTTAAACATTTAATCGATAACGGCTACAATAATATAGCAATGATCACCTTATTCTCTGATCAAACACAAATGCTTGACAGGCGATCAGGTTATATGAAAGCATTAGATGAAGTGAAAAAGCCTTATTTATTAAAACAAATAGCTTATCATGATAAAAGAGAAAATTGTATTAAGGAAATCCAGGATTTCTTGATAGGTAATCAGGAGATCGACGCGCTGTTTTTTGCTACCAATTACCTTGCTGAAAGTGGATTGGAAACGTTAAAGCTTTTAAAGCGTCGTATTCCTGAAGATATAGCAATTGTAGTGTTTGATGATCATTATCTTTTTAAACTATTTACGCCATCCATTACTGCCATAGCCCAGCCGATCAAGGAGATATCAGAACAAGTAATTCATTTGATGTTGAAAAGCATTTCTGGAGGGCCCAAGATAAAAAAAACGATTAAAACGGTGGTTATTCCCACATCGCTCATGATCAGGGATTCTTCGTTACCACAAACAAAAATAAACAACGATTCCTGGGTCAAAAGACTTGTCAGAAATAAGTTCTGAGCTAATAAATATTAAAAAATTACTCTTCTTTTTCCCTTGTAAAAGCCCTTTCAAATTGATTTTTTTTAATAAGAAGGGGCAAATACCAGTTACCTGATCATTTGGTGGAAAAGAGGGTGTTTTTATTGATTTACCCCCCGCTGTTTGACCCCCTACACCCCTTTTTATTTTTTTTCTACGCTATACATTAGCAGCCAATTATAAACAACTATTGATACCGGTACCACTTGGATTGGTCAATAAATCAATTTAGTAACCAATTTTTAATTTAAACTAATTTATGATGAAAAATTTTACTTTGCTATCAAGGTACAAAGCTGCTACAATTACGCTTTTTCTTTCCTTGTTGTTTTGCCTGAACTCCATGGCGCAGGATAAGATGGTAACGGGGAAGCTGATCGATGCTAAAACCCGTGAAACCATCATCGGGGCAACTATAAAAATCAAAGGCAGTCAAAAAGGAACAATAACCGATGTAACGGGTGCTTTTAAGATCAAAGCTGCACCCGGAGCAGTTTTGCAAATCAGCTATATCGGTTATTTGAGTAAGGAAGTGGTAGTTGACGAGGACAAACCCAAACTCATGACCATTACCTTAACCGCTAATAACAGTGACTTAAGTGAAGTGGTGGTGGTTGGTTATGGTACACAGAGAAAAGCTACGCTTACAGGAGCGGTAGCCACGGTATCATCCAAAGTTTTTGAAGACAGGGGGCCAATCAACAATCCATTGTCGGCTTTACAGGGCCAAGTGCCGGGAGTTGTGGTAACTCGCACTTCGGCACAGCCGGGAAGAGAAAATTGGAATTTTCAGATCAGGGGAGCAACATCTACTAATGGACAGGACCCCCTGATTATATTAGATGGGGTTGCTTTGTCCAGCAATGCCGAATTGAATTCCATCAATCCGAATGATATTGACAATATATCTGTTTTGAAAGACGCTTCCGCATCTATATATGGGGCAAGGGCTGCTTTTGGTGTCGTACTGATTACCACTAAAAAAGCGAAGGCTGGTAAAATGGTAATTCAATATGATGGCTCTGTTTCCAGAAAGATCCTGGGTTTGCAGCCGACCCTTATCAATGACAAACAATGGGGCGAAGGACTAATGCAGGCATTGACGAACGATAATTATGGTATAGCGCCAACCAGTTATCTGTGGTATCAATTAGCTGCTCTGGCTGCCAATCCACCTGCTTCAGGTTATATTGATATTACTAAACTGCCTGGTTATACCGGTTCTGCTAACGGTGTATTATACAATGGGGTACCGCTCCCGTCATTTGGAGATGTTAAGGATTTTACCTTTTTTGATACTAACCAGCAAAAGATCTTATGGCAGAATGCGACTTCAACACAGCATAACTTAAGCTTTTCTGGCAGAACCGAAAAAGAAGGCTACCGGGTATCATTAGGCTACTTAAATGATGGGAGCCAACTACGATGGGGAACCAACGGAAACCAGCGATACAATTTGCGCTTTAATAATGATTATACCTTTAGTGATAAGGTTAAGCTGGAAACCAATATATCATTGGAAAGAAACAACATACAGCAACCATCTCTGTATAGCTATAATGGTTATAGCTCGCTTAGTGAGTATGCGCAACCAGGTATGCCTGCCTTTACTTCACAAGGTCAGCCCTACGCCTGGGGAACAGTTTTCAGCGCGGCTGCCGCAGACAGGGATGGAGGGGCTAATTTGGAAGTGAATACCAGGGCGCTGCTTAATAGTACACTTACCTATAATTTTGCCAAACACTTAACCTTTACTGGTGTGGCAGGTTATAATACCTGGTTCCAGGATAGTAGGATACAACAAAAGCAGGTTCAATATTATAATTATGCCGGTAATATCTTGGTGCAAACCTTACCATCCTCAGGAGGGAATGATAATGTTAACAACACCTGGTATCAAAGGATGAATACAACAGAGCCTTTTTATAACCTAATTGGAAGGGTAGCTTATAATAATACCTTTAATAAGATACATGATGTCGGTTTAATGATCGGTAGCTCTTATGAAAGGGATGAATTTAATTCTTTTGTAACCAGGACATATAACTTGAGTAATGATGCTATTCCTTCATTGGGGCTTGGTCTAAGTAATGGAACCGCCGGTTACGTAACCAATGGGGAAACTCAGAACCATTATGCGTTGGGTTCATATTTTGGCAGGGCAACTTACGCCTATAAAGGTAAATATTTATTGGAGGCCATAGGACGGTATGATGGGTCTTCCAAATTCATTGCAGACAATAGATGGAAGTTTTTCGGTAGCATACAAGGCGGCTGGCGGATCATTGACGAAAATTTCATGAAAAATCAAAAGGTGGTTGATGAACTTAAACTGCGGGTTTCTTATGGAACAACGGGTAACCAGGGTGGCATAGGGTTGTATGACTATATTCAGTCATTAGTTGTAAGTTCAGGAGGTGCTCTGCTCGGTTCGGGTACAGCAACTACAGTAACAACATCAGGAAACCTGGTATCCTTAAACAGAACCTGGGAAACCGTAAAAAAGAAAAATATTGGTCTTGATTTTGGCTTTCTGCATAATCACTTAACGGGTAGTTTTGATATCTATCGCAATGAAAATACCAATATGTTGTTGGGGCAAACCTATCCCGGTGTTTTAGGAGCCGGCGCTCCTGCTTCTAATATCGGTGATCTGAAATCATGGGGTTATGAAGGCAGCTTGACCTGGAAATCGAAAATAGGTAGTGTTTCCTATAGTGTTACCGGGACAATAACCGATAACCAAAATAAGCTGGTCCATTATGGCGGGGCCAATGTATTGGGCGCTGGCTTTAATCCAACAGTGGAGGGATATCCCTTAAACTCTTATTTTGGTTTGAAATATGATGGCCGCTTGCAAAACCAGGCACAGGTTGATGCTTATAACGCCAAATACGCACCTGTGGGTAGTACTAATAATATAAGTTTACCTGTTCCAAGCCCTTTAGCCAATCCGGCTGGGCAAGTTTCTGGTCTTCGTCCGGGAGATAATACTTTCAAAGATGTAAATGGTGATGGTAAATTAAGCATAGGAACAAGTACTACTAATCCTGGCGATCTGGTGTATCTGGGCAGCAACGATCCGAGGTATAGTTTTGGCTTAAATTTGGGATTACAGTGGAAGGGGTTTGACTTTTACTCCATTTTTCAGGGAGTTGCCAAAAGAACGATCTTCAGGTCAGGCAATATGCGGGTTCCTTATAAATCAATTTACCAGGGACAAAGTGATGCCTATGTTGGCAATACATGGTCGCCAAGCACCCCAGATGCTTATTTTCCTAATTTGCACTCAGCACAGAACAATGGTATTAATACTTATAACTACCAGGTATCTTCCTGGTCTGTTGAAAATGGTGCTTATATACGTCTAAAAAACCTGGTGGTCGGATATACGCTTCCCAAAAAATGGCTTGAGAAAAGCGGAGCTATCAAGGGACTTCGAGTTTACTTTTCCGGAAGTGATTTATGGGAGCTAACAAAAATTCATGATGGATGGGATCCTGAAGTAACAAGAACCGTTAGTGGAAACGAAAGGTATCCATTCTTTAGGTATGTAACACTTGGTGCTAATGTTACTTTCTAATTTTAATAATCAACGAAAATGAAAAAGAATAGTAAAAAATATATATTGGTATTGATAGTGTCGCTATTTACCATAACCCAGTATGGCTGTAATAAGTCCCTGAACTTAAAACCCCTTGATCAACTTAATGATCCGGCATTTTTTAAAACACCTGCTGATTTTAAAACCTTTGCCAATCAGTATTATGGTTACCTGAAAAACTTTACCACATTGCTGGGGGTTACTGACGCCCCACACTCTGATGGCCGATCTGATTTAACAGGCGGTGGCGGAAGCTTTGGCGCAGGCACGAATAGCGTACCGACAACTGAACCCGGCCAGGGTAATGCCGGTAATTGGACAACAGATTATACCAGGATCCGGGCAACTAATTACCTGCTCACTAAAGCCGCCTCATATGCAGACCAGGCTGGTATTGCACAGTTTGTGGCCGAGGCAAAGTTTTTCAGGGCATACGTTTATTTTGATCTGTTGCAACAATATGGCGGAGTTCCGATTGTAACTACTTTACTTGACCCCACATCACCTGAATTATATGGAGCAAGGGCAACCAGAGATGCGGTAGCTGATTTAATTATTGCCGATCTTCAAGCTGCTATACCCAGTTTGCCAGCGTCTATCGCTGCAAATTCTGCCGATTATGGCAGGGTTACGCAGATGGCGGCACAGGCTTTTTTATCGAGGGTATGCCTTTATGAAGGTACCTGGCAAAAATTCAGGAGTGGGGATGCGACAAGGTATAATGGATTATTGGACAAAGCTATCGTTGCATCAAATGCTGTTATTGCCAGTAATCAGTATGCATTGTTTGGAACACCAGCATCCAATGCATTGGGCGGCAACAGTACTATCTTAGGCGATTCAGCCCAGAAATACCTGTTTATTTTAGAAAATCCTAAATCAAATCCGGCTGGGGTCACCAAAGCAGCTAACCATGAATATGTATTGGCGGTCAGGTATGATGACGTTATAAAAGTAGCGGGAGTAAACATTAGTCGTTCTGCACGTAACGGTAGCGGGGTAAACAGAAAATTTGCCAACATGTTCTTATGTACCGATGGCCTGCCTATAGAAAAGTCGCCATTGTTTCAGGGGTATCAAACATATACTTCAGAGTATCAGAATCGGGATAGCCGGATGCGCTATACAATTAAAGTGCCTTATCAATACTATTGGTTTGGTCTGCTTAATGGCAGGGTTAACTGGACGAATGACGCAGCTGACAGGGCAACCGCAGAGCAAGTGGTGAGGCCGGCTGGTTATGGAGGTCAAAAATGGATCTCGGAACGCCCGGTAGCTGATAAATTTGAATCAGAAGATTACCCTGTGATCAGATATGCTGAGGTATTGTTGAATTATGCAGAAGCAGTTTATGAACGCAACGGCTCCATTGGTGATGCCGATCTGAATAAATCATTGAACCTGGTGCGTTTGCGTGTCAATAGCGCTATGCCGCCTTTAAGTAATAGCTTTGTAGGCATGAACGGCCTCGATATGAGGACTGAGATCAGACGTGAGCGTGCCATTGAGTTGTTTGACGAGGATTTCAGGTTTGATGATATCAAACGCTGGCATAGTGCCGCTATTGATCTGGTGAGTAATATAGGTGGTACAGCTTATGGGAATTTGGCCCAGTTTGTTAGCCCATGGCCCCTTGGTACTAAATATACGGGTACACAGGCACAACTCGGACCAGATCCTATAAACCCTATACCAACTAATCCAAAAGATGCAAATGGTTGTTTGATCACTGATCAAACAGCAAGACAGTTTAGTGAGAAGAATTATCTTTATCCTATACCGGCACAACAACTTTCGTTAAACCCAAAACTTGTCCAAAATCCTGGCTGGTAATAGCTGAAAAAGCTATAATAACTGTCTTTAGGTGGTTATTATAGCTTTTAAATTGGACATGTGATTAGTTTTATAGCTATTTCTGCTAATTTATGGTTACCTTTTATTAGCGATGGTTATTGATGCTTATCTGGTTTGATTATCTTTATACTACACCTGTAATTTCATAATTGCTCCAGATTAATTTAACTGAAATGTTAAAATTATTCATGGATATTTGTGTTAGCCAATTAAGTGTATTAAGAACAATAATTTTCGCGAACATGAAGTATAACAAACTTTTAATACTGTTTTCTTTTATTTTATGCAATGTGAAGATGGCGGAGTGCCAGCCATTGTCATACATCGGTATTGACCAGGGCTTATCTAATAATTCCGTTAGGTGTATTTATCAGGATAAAAAAGGGTTTTTATGGTTCGGAACATATGATGGCCTCAATAGATATGATGGTTACAGCTTTAAGATTTTCCGGAATAAATTCAAAGATCCCGGTTCGCTCATTAATAATTACATATTTTCAATAACCGAGGATGAGCAATCCAATATGTGGATAGGTACTCATGGAGGAGCATGTATATACAATAATCTTTCGGGCAAATTTTCAACGCTTAATTACATATCCCGGCAAGGGGGGCAGAGCAAGGAAATAACGGTTGGGGTGCGGGTTATCAAGTCAGATCAAAAAGGCAACATGCTGCTGGGGACATTGGGTAAAGGGCTGCTTTTTAAAGACAAATCTGCACAGCAGGCTGTGACGGTCCCTATTGGTAAGGGAAAGACCCAGTTATGGGATTATGATGTTCAGGCTATTAAACCTGACAATAAGGGACGGATATGGGTATTTATACCGCAAGTTGGGCTTTGTATGCTCAGCAGTGACAGCCATAAATTAAATATTGTTAGTTCTGCAGTCAGAAATGCTTATTCTATTGAACCTGATCCGGACGGTAATATTTGGATAGGAACAGGCGAGGGCTTGTTTTTTTATCAGGATAAAGCTGGAGTAATGACCAAGGTGCTTGACCAGGGTAAAGGAAAACTGATTTTTAGTAAAGTATCAGACATGGTACTGGATAAGCAAGGGCAGTTATGGATGGCCATTAATGGCGGGGGGGTAAATATTTACAATACGCTAACGCAGAAGGTAAGTTATTTAAAGACGGATAATGGGATCAGCCCACTTTCTAACGATG
The DNA here is from genome assembly GCF_059567985.1 of Mucilaginibacter sp. BGA-UO-ETr-C110. Lineage (NCBI taxonomy): Bacteria > Pseudomonadati > Bacteroidota > Sphingobacteriia > Sphingobacteriales > Sphingobacteriaceae > Mucilaginibacter > Mucilaginibacter sp. BGA-UO-ETr-C110. The sequence continues at coordinate 2,238,602 of NZ_JCAQPB010000002.1, read as the reverse complement.
CTGCCTATACGATATATCAGGATAAGGACAACCGGTTCTGGATCGGCATTCTTAATGGAGGTGTTAACGTCATCGATCCACAGAAAGGACGCTTTAAAACCCTTAGCCATGACCCTGCAGATCAACGTTCCTTACCTAAAAGAGCAATGTACGCGCTTTACGAGGATATTAATGACGATCTGTGGATAGGTACAGAGGGTGCAGGTATTGCGGTATGGAACCGGAAAGCGAATGTTTTCAGTCAGCTTAAAAATGAAACCGGAAACGTGAGTTCGCTTAGCGATAATTTTGTAACCAATATCATCAGAGATGACGAGAAAAATATCTGGGCAGGTACCTTTTTTAACGGGGTAAACAGGTATAACAGGTCAACACATACTTTCGAACGATTTAAATGTATCAACCCTTTGTCTAATACTGAAAACAAGGTGGTTTCCACCATGTGCCAGGATCAGGATGGCCATATTTGGGTTGGGACCCTAAAAGGTGACGGGATCAATGGCGCCCTCTATACCTTTGATAAAAAGGGTAATCGTTTTATGGCATTTGACACTAATCTTTCGGATCTATGGAGTCTTACCCCTGATCATGAGGGAAGACTTTGGGCCGGTACACTTACGCAACTGGTCCAAATAGACAGAAAAAATAAAAGGCATCGTTTTTTTGAACTGGGGTATTATTTACGCAACATTTATGAGGATCGTAAACATAATTTTTGGATCGGAACTGAAGGTGGGGGATTGGTATTATTTGATCGCGCCAAATCTGTTATTGTTGCAAGGTATACTACTGAGGATGGTTTATGTAATAATGCTGTATTGAATATATTGGAAGATAATAATGGGGATCTGTGGCTAAGTACTTTTAATGGATTATCTAAATTTAATCCGAACACTAAAACCTTTAAAAATTACTATAAAAGCGATGGATTGCAAAGTAACCAGTTTCATTATAATTCGAAGGCCATTCTGAACACAGGAGAATTGGTATTCGGAGGCATAGAGGGTATTAATATTTTCCATCCCGAAAATGTCACCGATATTAACAGCAATCCCAAACTTGTATTATCGGGAATAACTGTCAATAACCAGGCATTAGAGAAAAATGCAGATTGGGTTCAGGAAGTTTCTGTTGACGTCATTAAAAAAATAACCATACCTTATGATAAAGCTGTTTTCGCTTTTGATTTTACAGCATTAGAATACACTGCGCCTGACAAGATTAAATACGCTTATTATATGGAAGGCTGGGATCGTGGCTGGACTTATTCCGAGCATGTACGTTCTGCTAATTATACCCATCTTGATGAAGGGAACTATACATTCAGGGTAAAGTGTACCAACGCTGAAGGCCGTTGGATGCCAGGGCAAATCTCGTTGAAGATACATGTACTACCACCCTGGTACAGGACCTGGTGGGCCTATTGCCTGTATTTAGGCTGCATAATGGCTGGTATTTACGCCTATCTTTTTTATCATAAAAAGCAAACCCAATTGCAGTATGAAGTGAAGTTTGTAAAAGAAATGAATGAAAAGAAAATTGCCTTTTTTACAAATATATCACATGAATTGAGAACCCCTCTTACACTTATTGTTAACCCCATCAAAGACCTGCTGCATAGCAATGGGGCCAACATCGATTTAATAGATATCAGCGCAGTATACCGTAATTCACGACGTTTGCTGAGTTTGGTGGATCAGTTGTTACTATTCAGGAGCTCTGAAAAAGAGGTGGCTGATCTGAATCCCTCTGTACTCAATCTGAAAGATGTTTGTTATGAAGTTTTCCTTTGTTTTAACAACCAGGTGAAAGCCAAAAAAATTGATTATCAGTTCATTTGCCATGATAATAACATCAAGGTATACGCGGATAGAGAAAAGCTCGAAATTGTGTTGTTTAATCTTTTATCGAATGCTATAAAATATACACCAGAATGTGGTTCCATCAATATTCGGGTAGACAAGGGGGAGGAATTTATTGAAATATTGGTAAAAGACAGCGGTTATGGAATTGCTGAAGATATGGGCGAAAAGTTATTTGAAAAGTTTTACCGGTTAAACCAGGACACAGATAAGATAAAAGAAAGCGGATTTGGGATCGGTCTTTTCCTGGCGAAAACATATTTGGAATTGCATCAGGGTAAATTATCCTACACCAGTGTATTAGGAAAGGGTACTACATTCAAAATATGCTTACCTAAAATAAGTGCACGTTTGTTTAATGATACGCAGAAAGGACAGGAGGATCAAAGTAAAATAACCTATCCGCTGATACAGGAATTGATTACAGAGCCTGTTGAAATAAGCGATAGCTATCTGATGGCGTCTACTGCACATATAGATGGAATCATGAATGATGTGGTCAATAAAAAACCGGTAATCTTGTTGATCGATGATGACGCGGAAGTCAGACGTTACATCCGACAATTATTGCAGGATGAATTTATTATTCATGAGGCAGGGAATACAGAAGCTGGTTTTAAAAACGTGTTGGACTGTGAACCGGATATTATCGTTTGTGACGTGATCATGAATGGTGTTAACGGTGTTGAGTTTTGCTCAAAGATGAAGGAATCTCCTTCATTTAGTCATATTCCAATTATATTACTGACCGGAAGTTCGTCGCCAGAGATTAAACTTAAAGGCATAGAATGCGGGGCCGATGATTATATTACCAAGCCATTTGAAAGTGATCTGCTAATAGCACGTATTAAAAGTATGTTAAAAGGGCGAAGCACACTTAAAAATTATTTCTTTAATGAGATCACGCTCAAAAATAACAGTTTAAAAATCCCCGCTGAATACAGTGAGTTTTTGGCTAAGTGTATTCGCATCATTGAAAGCCATTTAGAAGATGAAAGTTTTTCTTTAAAGACATTTACAGATGAAATTGGGATGAGCAGATCCAAACTATTTAGGAAGATCAAATCGATCTCAGGTTTATCCAGTACAGAATTCATCAGGTATATCAGATTGAGGAAGGCTGCAGAATTAATGATCCAGACCGATTTACAGATCAAAGAGATTGCATTCCGGATTGGATTCCAGGACATCAAATACTTCCGGGAGCAGTTTAACAGACTATTTGAAATGAACCCATCAGATTTCATCCGAAAATACAGAAAGACATTTATCAATAAAGACAATTTAAACACCAGTATTCCCTATTCAAGGAATAAACATAGTACTTCTCCGTCAACAGATCATTAACCTGACGTAAAGTGATTTGCTGGCATCTGATTTTTATGTTTGTATTTTACATCAACCAAAGAGTTTATGACAATAGAATTGTTCAATACAATATTCCCCCTTCATTTGACCCAATAACCACCCTCTATTGTTTTTTTTTCAAAGCAATTTAGCGGTGTGGATATCCCGAAAAAGGGGATATTCTTACGACCCATTAATTGGGTCTAGGGGAAGGCAAATAACAGCTTGTCTGGATTATTAAGATTTATATCACCAACCAATGAAGAAAATATTTCTGCTTGTTTTAATTATTTTAAATGTCTGTTTTTATGTTAACGCGGGATTGATCACCTACAAAGCTCCCGAGGGGACTATTTTAGGCAAGGATTTTAAGATCATGGTAAAAGAGGTTGGCCATCAAGAACAGGTTGTGCCAGTTTATACTGCGTCAGTGAAAGAAGTAAGTGACGCTAATAATATAGTACAGCAATCCTCTTTTGGATATTTTGATTTTTCAGGTAAGGTAGAGGTAACTGTTACTTATCCAAAAGGGCCTATCCAAAGTGTTAAGATAAGGCCATCTGTTTATGGAATTACTCCTAAGATCGTAGGAAATACCATTGTTTTTTCTTTAACAGAACCCCGTAATATTTCAATAGAAGTTAATGATAACATCTTTCATAATCTCCAGTTGTTTGCCAATCCAATCGAAACAGAAAAGCCATCAAAGGCCAATCCGGATGTTATTTATTATGGCCCCGGATTTCATCAAATCGGTATATTAAAAATTCCCTCCAACAAAACAGTTTACATTGACGGCGGAGCTATTGTTCAGGGACAATTACTGGTAAGCAGGGTTGAGAATGTACACATCATGGGCCGTGGTATATTAACGCAGATGCCATTAATAAATTGGGCAGACAAGACTGCTCCAAATGGGCCTAAAAAGGAACAGCTAGGGCGTAATGACCAAATCACTATTGAGTACGCTAAAAATGTGAGAGTAGATGGGCTTGTTGTACTGCCGCATAAATATAGCATACTCATTGGGCAATCAACAGGTGTGAACATTAGTAATATCAAATCGTTTAGTTCAGAAGGGAACGCTGATGGGATAGATGTTTTCTGCAGTTCTGATATTCTTATCAATCAGGTTTATATGAGAAATTCTGATGATTGTGTGGCGATATATGGACATCGTTGGGATTATTATGGAAACACAAGAAATATTACCGTTCAAAACTCAACCCTTTGGGCGGATGTTGCCCATCCTATACTTATCGGTACCCACGGAGACACGTCACACCCCGACACGTTAGAAAAAATCAAATTTATCAATGTGGATATTCTTGACCAGCATGAAAACCAAATCGACTACCAGGGTTGTATGGCCTTAGATGCCGGGGATAGTAATTTATTGAGAGATATTACCTTCGACAATATTCGTGTTGATGATATCCGGAAAGGGCAATTGGTGAATATGCGTGTCATGTATAATCACTATTACAACACCTCTCCGGGTAAAGGAATTGAAAATATATATTTAAAAAACATAACCTATAATGGGAATAGGGCCAATCTATCTGTTATTTCGGGTTATGACGAAACAAGAAAAATCAAAAATGTACTTTTTGAGAACCTCCGGATCAATGGAAAGATAATTGCGGATAATATGCCGGGTAAGCCCGGTTTTTATAAAACAGGAGATATGGCTAATATATTAGTCGGTGAACATGTGGAAGACCTCCGGTTCATTCAAACGCCTGTGAATCCCACTGATAGTCCCGGTTCAAAATGAAAAAGTATCAAGTGTATGTTTTCCTAAGCATACTGCATATTTGTTTATTATCGGATACGACCGTTCTTGCACAGAATGCGGTATGGCAATGGTCTGTGCCCATAAAAGATGCCAAAGAAAACGATGGTAAGGCAAGGGCATTTTTGTGGATCCCTCCGGATTGCAAAAAAGTAAAGGCATTCCTCTTCGCACAAAATAATATGGAAGAACAGTCCATATTGGAAAACCCAGGTTTCAGAAAGGAAATGGGAAAACTTGGTTTGGCCGAAGTTTGGGTAAGCCCGGCATATGATCTTTTATTCCATTTTGATCAGGGTGCTGGCGAAACGCTCAATCATATCATGCATGATCTGGCTCAGATATCAGGATATTCAGAACTAAACTATATACCTTTTGTTGGCATGGGGCATTCGGCCGCAGCAAGCAACCCCTATTACATGGCCGTGTGGAATCCGGAAAGAGCCTTGGCCGCGATCTCGGTAAGCGGGCAATGGCCGTATTTTAGGCACATTTCCTTTGTTCCTGATATTTGGGGCGACAGAAATATTGATTATATCCCTTGTCTGGAAACAATGGGTGAATATGAAGCAGCAGATACCTGGTCAGCAGAAGGATTAAAGGAAAGACAGGCTCATCCTTTAATGCCGCTGAGTATGTTAGCCTGCCCTGCAGAATTTCATTTTGCAAGTTCTGATACTAAAGCGACTTATATTGCACTTTATTTAAAAAAAGTTCTGCAATACCGGATGCCCCAAAATACCGCTGAAGGAAAAGCACCCAAACTAACGCCAATTAACCCTATAAAAACCGGCTGGTTGGTTGATAAATGGCGCTTTGACCAGGCACCTGTAGTAGCCCCGGCACCAGTTGATCAATATCAGGGAGACCGGGCACAGGCTTTCTGGTACTTTGATCAGGAACTGGCTTCTGCAACTGTAGCTTACCACGCCCGCTACCGTAACAAAAAGCCACAATTGATCGGTTATACACAGCATGGTAGACTGCTGGAGCAGCATAATGTTCATCAGCAGTTTAATCTTAAGTTTGAACCGGAGGCTGATGGTATCACTTTTAAACTGCACACCACTTTCTATGATACGGTTCCTGGTGGTAGTCCAAGACCAGCAGCTTGGACACGAATGCCAGCTGGATCGTCTATCGGTCATACGAAAAGCAGTTTTCCTATTACGGTTGATCGTATTACCGGGCCCTTTGTTAAAATCAATGATTCCACATTCCGGGTTTACCCTCAAAAGGGATTCTATGAATCTCCTCATAGTTATGAATTATGGTTTTCGGCCAGCCATCCGGGCGATGACGAATATAAACCCGCAGTGCAGCAGGCTTTAATGGCCATTCCGCCCAGAAATACGCAGGGTAAAGAACAACATATTATCTTTTCGGAAATACCAAATCAGCGCCCCAATAAAAAGGGGATAAAACTGAATGCAGTATCAGATGCAAATGTTCCTGTGGGCTTTTATGTGCAGGATGGACCTGCAGAAATCATAGGCGATAGTTTGAACCTCACCACGATACCACCACGTAGCAGGTTTCCGGTAAAAGTAACGGTAATAGCCTGGCAATATGGTAATAGTAATGAACCCAAGCTGCAAACCGCAGATCCGGTTGAGCGCGTATTTTGGATTAACAAATGATAACATTGATCCATTCCAAGCCCCGTCAGCTTATCTTGCTTTTACTGGCTGTTTTTGTTACGGTTATTTGCAAAGCCCAGGATAATCCCGAAAATCATGTTTACCAGTATAGTGTAAAGGTGGGCACCCGCAGTGCTTATCTATGGATCCCGCCGGATTGTAAACAAGTAAAAGGAGTGATCGTATCGCTGGCTAATTTGTTGGAACGTAGTTGGTTGGAGGACCCGCTAATACGTCAAACAGCTACAGAAACCGGTTTGGGTATCATCTGGGTTGGGCCTGCTCAAAGAGGTGATCAATCCTTTACAGCCGATATGAAACCGGGCATGGAAAAAGTCTTTCAGCAAATGATGAATGATCTGGCCCGGGAGTCTGGCTATCCGGAACTGGAAAATGCTCCGGTTATACCCATGGGGCATTCTGCTAACGGGCATTTTGCATGGACCTTTGCCAACGTACTGCCTGAACGTACTATTGCCTCCATTCCTATTAAAACGATACCGTTACCCGACTCCTTGAGGTTTAAAGATATTCCGCTTTGTTATGTTGTAGGAGAAACCACAGAGTGGCCGCAATACCGAGTACCTGATCCGGCAACCAAACCGAGTGACCGCGATTTTTATTGGCCGGTGATAAAGCAATCTGCCTTAGTCTTGCGGGCACACAATGACGATAACCTGGTTGGGGTTGTGATTGATCCGGGTGGTGGTCATTTTGACTGGTCAGCACATCTGGCAAAATTTATTGCACTGTATATCCGCAAGGCATGCCGGTACCGCCTGCCAGGGCCGGGCGAAACCGCTTTGAAATCGGTTGATAAATCATCCGGTTGGTTAACAGGTACAGGTGGTATGGAAAAGGACGAATTTAAGACCGCCCCCTATAAATTATTTATGGGTGGAAGCGCCGGTGGTTACTGGTTTTTTGATCAGGAAACAGCTGTGGTCGCAATAAAGTTTGAAGGTGATCGTGTAAAACGGAAAAGGCAGATGCTGACGTTTATACAGGACGGTCAGTTATTACCCGTGGCCAAACTAGGCTATGCTGCTTTAAAGTTTGAACCGGAAGACGACGGTGTTTCATTTCGGCTAAAAGGAGGCTTTTTACCTGAAAAGCCCCCTGAACTTATAGGTGCAGGTCAAAAGCTCGGGCATGCACCAGGTCCGATTAATTTTAGGGTGATTGCTGGCCCCGCCGTACAAACCAGCCCATCTTCCTTCAAATTGCAATTTGATCGCGGGGGAATGGATAGTGAACTTTGGATACAAGAAGAAAATGCCGGCGATGCGGAATACCGCCATGCAGTACAGCCCGGTAAAATGATCATACCTTCCAGATTAACTGTTGGTAAGCCCCAGAAAATAACATTTCCTCAGCTACGGGATGTGAAATATAATATAAAAAAGCTGGCTTTACAGGCGACGTCAGATTCGGGATTACCGGTGGATTACTATATTATCTCGGGGCCTGCATATGTAGAAAATGGTATCATTAAATTTACGACTATACCAGTTAACAGTAAATATCCTGTAAAGGTTAAGGTTGTCGCCTACCAGTGGGGGAGGATAAGAGAACCTTTGTGCCAATCTGCAGAGCCCGTAGAGCAAACTTTTTATATCATCAGGTAATGGTAAATACTTATAGGCATTTTATCGGAAAGCAAAATGGTTTTAATGATCAATGTTTTATAAAACACAATAGCTTCAAAAAAATATGAATTATACAAAAGGAGTATGTTTATTTCTATGTGTCTTTTTATTCATCTACCAGGAAGTAAAAGCGCAGTCGTTCATACATCCGGGATTACTCCAAAGCAGGCGTGATATAGAGCGGATGAAAACGGCAATAAAAGAAAAACAGGAACCTATATATAGCGGCTTCTTGGTTTTTCAGGCACATCCACAGTCACAAAGTTCCTATTCTATTCAAGAACCTATGGAAATGATTGGCAGAAACCCAACTGTCGGACAGGGCGCTTACGATGCGGATGCTAATGCTGCTTATCAGAATGCATTGATGTGGGCGCTCACAGGCCAACAAGAGTATGCAGACAAAGCAATTGAAATTGTTAATGCATGGTCATCCAGATTAAAATCAATCACAGGGCGAGATGCGGTCTTGATGGCAGGGCTCGGCCCGTTTAAAATGGTGAATGCTGCCGAGATACTGCGTTATACACATTCAGGTTGGTCCACGGCTGATATTGGAAATACAGAGAAACATTTTCGGGAAGTTATTTATCCGATTATAAAAGATTTTGCACCTTTTGCCAATGGTAACTGGGATGCTGCCGCCATGAAAACCATGATGGCTATCGGTGTTTTTTGCAATGACCGCCCCATATTCGAGCGGGCTCTACACTATTATATTAATGGCGCAGGCGATGGTAGCTTGGTTAATTATATTATTAATGAAGCTGGGCAATGCCAGGAAAGCGGACGGGATCAAAGCCATACCCAACTGGGTATAGCCCATTTGGGCGATTGCGCTGAAATTGCATGGCACCAGGGACTAAACCTGTATGCCTATGCTGATAACCGTTTATTAAAAGGATTTGAATTTACCGCGAAATATAACCTGGGGCAAGATGTTCCTTATTTACCGGAAATGGACAAGACAGGCAAATATTTGCATCAACAATTGTCAGCCGAAGGTAGGGGACGACTTAGGGCTATATATGAACAGATATATAATCACTACGTAAATCGTATGGGTTTAGCCGCACCCTATACCCAGCAGGCAGCAGAAAAGATGAGGCCGGAACAGCAGGGACTTCCCGGTGCGGATCATGTAGGATTTGGTACACTGCTTTACTCCAGAGTAACAGCAACAGATACTGGAAACGATACTAATGCCATCCCCACTGCTCCAGCTGGTTTATTAGCCCAAACATCATTAAAAGATGGTAATACCATAACCTGGGTAGTCGCAACCGGAACGGATTATTATACCATAAAAAGATCTGAAAGGAAAAATGGACCTTATACAATTGTAGCCAGTAAGCTGAACAATGCCATATATCGTGATCATAAAGTAGTGAATAACCGGACCTATTATTATACTGTTTCTGCATTCAATAAATCGGGTGAAAGTACAAATGCTTATCCGGTTAGCATTACAACGGGTCTTCCGGCTAATTGGCAACAGGCAGATATTGGAAATGAAGGAGGGCGAAAGGGCAGGGCAAGCTTTAATGGCCAGCAATTTACTATAATGGCTGGAGGGCTGGGGTTAGACAGTGTCCGCGATCAGTTTAAATTTGTATATACAACTTTGAATGGCAACGGGGTGATTACAGCTCGGTATGTTCCACAGCTCAGCTCACAATTTACCAGTTTTGGACTGGTTATACGCGAAGGATTGGCGGATAATGTACCAGAGGTAGCATGTATTATTAAACCAGTATCATCCGGGCAAGTAGAAGCCCCACATTGGTATACCACATTGCTATCCAGGGTAGCGACTGATAATCAAGGAAAAACTATGGTAACAGGCCCTGAACTTTTGGCACCTATGGTGACATTTGGCCGCCTAACAGGGTACTGCTGGCTTCGTTTACTGAGGAGGGGAGATGAATTCTCCGCTTATTCTTCCGTTGACGGTAGAAAGTGGACAAAAATAGGTTCTATTACCTGTTCGCTGAAAAATCAGGTATTAGTCGGCTTAGCCGCTTCATCCGGTTTGGCGACCATATCTACTACTGTTAGTTTTGATCTTGTGGATTTAAAACAATGATTATGCTACTGTTTCCTGTTTAGCAGAAGGAAATATTCTGATCCGGATACCTTTTAAGTGACTAAAGGCTACAGTTTTCGAACGCCCTTATAGATGATCTGAAGAAATTGGTTCCTATACATGTCCAATCATAAAAGATTAAAGTACCAGCCTTTTGACTGAAGTAATTATAATTTTCTATCCAAACCCGGCAGTTCATTTGCAACCGTTAGTCAGAGACACCTAGGTCTAAACTCAGCCTCTGGAATAAAAGCGACCCTAATAATACTGTTAGGGTCGCTTTTGTTTTTCAGTTGTTTTTATGAAGTTGATATAAGAGCCATTTGTATAGTTTGTAAGGAATACAGGGGAAGCAAAGTGAATTAATATGGTTGTTATAATGTGGCGCTCTTTTCAACAATAACGTTTCTTGCCGACATAGAAGTAGTTCCTGTTGGGCCAGGTGTGCCTGATGAGCCCTCCATTTGATAGTCAATAATAATATTCAAACCCTTACCTACAAAGTTGGCCCCGGTTTGCGTACTTTTTAATGAACCATCAATCCAGTATTCTATCGAAACATCTGTTGCATTGGTTTTTGTCATATACACTGAGTAAGTATGCCAGTTGGCCGGGCTGGAGATTGTTGTACCCACACTTGACCACCCGCCGCTGGCATTTTTGTAGGTATTTGTCCAGCATGTTGTACTTCCCTTAAATTCCATAAAATCGCTTTCGGGTGGCCAACTGGTAGCTCCAGTCACCCAAAACGCGGGCCAGGTACCCGTTTGTGAAGGGCATTGGAACTCTCCCTTAAAATGCCATTTAGGCCATGAATCGTCAACAACAGGTACTGTTTTTGCATAAATAGTGCCCGAATAATAATGAATGGCGAGGTAAGGGGATGATGAACTGTTACCAACGCTGCCGCTTGGAGCGCTGGTTAAAGTAAGTACGCCTCCTGATACCGAGATATTTTCGGCACGCATGCGGGCTGATCCATTATGATCTGATCCCCATGGATACAAATTGTTCCAATAGGTACTAAAGGAGTTAAATGAATTAGCCGGAATAACATTTACCCACGAAACGGCATTCGTCTTTAAAGTGGTTGATGAAGATTGATCAGCATTTGCAATCTGATGTGTAGCTTCTTTTTTGCATGCCAAAAACATGGCAAACAAGAACAGAGCTGTGAGCATGTGAATTAATTTTTTCATAATAAGATTTCTTGTAAGGTAATTGGTTTGCTTCCCTGGTATTCCTTATTAATTGGTAAGACAAATGAAGGGTAAAAAAAACGGCTTAGTAGGGGGCAAATCAGCCTTTTATAGGGGGCTGTTTATGGAGGTTTTGAGTTTTCGAAACCAGAGAGTAAATTTTGATAGGGGTAATATATAGTAATATAGTCCACCAAACATTTGATAAATTTGATAGACTAATTATTTACTAAGATGAAATGTTTTATTGGGCAAAATTTATATTGAAAAGCAGAACATTCATTTGTGCCTGTTTTATTTTGTTATACTATTCGGCCCAAGCGGTATTGATTAATCAACCCATTAGGTATTTGGGTATCGAGAATGGCTTATCGAACAATGCAGTTACCTGTATTTACCAGGATCAATATGGGTTTATGTGGATGGGGACTTATGACGGATTGAACCGGTATGACGGTGATCAGTTTAAGATTTTCAGAAATATATGGGGAAATTCAAGGTCATTAGCCAATAATCACATTACAGCTATAGGAGGTACCGGTAATAAAATATTGGTTGGGACACAGAAGGGCCTGGTATATTATAATTATGCCGATGCTTACTTCTATCCCGAATATTATCAGCCAGGGCAGCGTATTCAAAAAATAAAAATAACAGCTAATGTAAATGCAGTTATTGCCGATAATGCTGGTCATGTTTATGTTGCCGCTGACGAAATGGGGCTGTTGGTTTATAATAAAAAGCTAAATTTATACAAGCAGGTTGCTTTGAATAAAAAGTATAATTATAATATACAAGCTCTTGCGATAGCCAATAAAGGTCTATGGGTGTTTGTAAAGGATGTTGGGTTATGTCTGTATGATATACAAAAAAACAGCATTACCGAATTCAACGGGCAACTCCAATTTGCCAGTTGCCTAATCGATGACGGGCATGATCATATTTGGATAGGAACTGAAAACGGGTTATATATCTGTAATATCAATACCCGGGAAATTAACAGGTTTAATCCGCCTTATCGTAAACTTACCAGTGATAACATCTTTAATTTAAGCCTCGATGAAAAAGCAAATTTATGGATAGCCACCAATGGAGGAGGGTTGAATATTTTAAATATCAACACCAATAAACTAAGCTATATAGTAACCGGCGAAGAAAAAGGATCTTTACGTAGTGGCGCCGTAAACGCAGTTTATCAGGATAAAGAATCAAGAAAGTGGATAGCCACATTACGTGGAGGGGTTAATATAGTAGATACTGAAAACAAACCTTTTGATCAGTATAGCCATGACCCTTTTAACAAAAATACCGTCATCAATAATTTTATACTTTCTTTTTGCGAGGATGAGCTGCATAATATCTGGATCGGAACAGATGGGGGAGGGTTAAGCTATTGGAACACTAAAAATAATGTATATAGCCACTATATACACAATCAGGAACAGGGTTCATTGAGCAGCAATTTTATTGTCAGCATTATTAAAACCTATGATGATAATATATGGGTAGCCACATTTAGCGGTGGCATTGATGCATTTAACAAATCAACCAGGCGTTTTAAGCACTATACCTGTTATAATACTTACACTAAAACAGCCGATAAAAATTTATGGAAGTTATATGAAGATTCACACCACCGTTTGTGGGCCGGAACCACACGGGGAGGGGCTTTGTATCTATACAACCGGAAAGCCGATAGGTTTGAACTGTTTGATAAAAACCTGGTTGATATACATTCATTATATGAAGATCAGGAGGGAAGGCTTTGGGCTGGTGATTACACTCATTTAATTAAAATTGACACCCTGAATAAAAGGCATCAATATTTTACTATTGGATACGCCATACGATCTATCATAGGAGACAAACTACATCGGTTATGGGTTGGAACAGAGGGCGGCGGACTTTTGTTATATAACCCTGATCACAATACCTACAAAAGATATACGCAAATTAATGGCCTGCCCAGCAATTCCGTACTTAACATCCTGGTTGATGATAACAACGATTTGTGGTGTAGTACCTATAACGGGTTAACACAATACTCGCCCCTGAATGACAGGTTTACCAACTTTAATGTATCAGACGGCTTGCAGAGTCACCAGTTTAATTATAATGCGGCTCTAAAACTTCAATCGGGCAAAATGCTTTTTGGCGGTATTAATGGTTTTAATCTTTTTAATCCGGATAGCATTAAGATCAGAAACCATCAGCCCGGTCTTCGTTTAACCGGATTGAAAATAAATAACATTGATATTGAGGGCAATAGTTCACATACAGGATATCAACCCATAGTTAACCTCAAAAAAATTACATTACCTTATGACCAGGCAACTTTAACCATTGATTATACAGCGCTTGAATACTCTTTTCCTGATAAAATTGATTATGCTTATTATCTGGAAGGATGGGATCACGGTTGGAATTATGTAGGCAAAATGAAAACGGCATATTATACCCGTTTAAATGAAGGAGATTATACACTTAGAATTAAAGCAACTGATACAAAAGGGAATTGGACGACCGAACAGATCGTAATTAAGGTAACTATTATGCCGCCATGGTCCCGTACATGGTGGGCCTATATATTGTATGCACTTATTATTTCGGCAATTGTATATGCCTTCTGGACATACCGCGTAAGGCAGGCAAAGCTTCAATTTGAAATTGAGATTGCCAACCTTAAGGTAGAAAAAGAAAAAGAGCTTAATGAAAAGAAACTATCATTTTTTACAAACGTTTCGCATGAGTTCAGAACACCGCTAACTTTAATTATTAGTCCCATTAAAGATCTGCTCAATCAAAATAAAGGCAATGTCGATGAGTTGAATATTATTTACCGCAATGCCCGCCGCCTGCTGGGTTTGGTTGATCACCTGCTGCTTTTCAGGAAAACAGAGAGTGAAAACACACAGCTAAAAGTAAGTAAATTAAACTTTGTAAGTTTATGTAATGAGGTATTTGCCTGCTTTATTCATCAGGCCCGGGTTAAAAAGATAAATTATACTGTTCACAGCTCCTGTGACCAGATAGATGTATACGCCGATCTTGAAAAAATAGAAATTGCCCTGTTTAACCTAATATCTAATGCTATTAAGTTTACGCCCGACCATGGAATCATCAATATTATAATTCAGGAAGATGAAGAGCTGGTGTATTTTAAAATCACCGATAATGGCATTGGTATAAATACAGATATAGGCGATAAATTATTTGATAAATTTTATCAGATCAAAGATAAAAACTACTTCAGAACAGGCTTCGGCATAGGTTTATACCTGGTAAAGGTTTTTATTGAAATACATCAAGGCAATATCAGTTATTCAAACAATGTAAACGGCGGAACCACTTTTGTACTGAGTTTACCAAAAGGAAAAAATCACTTTGCTAATGAGCAGTTGGTGGAAGATATTACACCTGATTATACTTATGTTAATGAATTTATAGATCATGATAACAAAGATGCCATTGTTCAGGAGGAGGGGATTAATAAGCTTGAGTTATTCATTTCAGACAAGCATTCTGTTATCATCATTGATGATAATGATCAGATGAGAAGCTATATCAGGAAGATATTTACGCCTGATTACACTGTTTTTGAAGCTGATAATGGTACAGTTGGTTTTGATCTGATAAAAAAGCACGTGCCGGATGTGGTCATTAGCGATATTGTGATGGATGGCATCGATGGGTTGGAATTATGTAAGATGGTAAAGGAGGATCCGGCCATTAACCATATTCCTGTTATTCTGCTAACCGGTGATGCTACCCCTGATATTATGGTAAAAAGTATAGAGGAAGGCGCAATTGACTTTTTGCGAAAACCATTTGAAAAAGAGTTACTTATAGCCCGTGTTAAAAGTGTTTTACGAAGCAAAACCGAACTGCAAAAATATTTTTATAAAGAAATTACCCAAAAAAATGCAACACGCCAGATATCTCAGGAGCATAAGGATTTCTTAAACAATTGCATCGCAGTTATTGAACAGAATTTTACCGATGAGGTTTTTGATGTTGATGTATTAGCAAATGAGATGAGTATAAGTTATTCAACACTTTTTAAAAGAATTAAAGGCATTACCGGACAATCTGTTAATAATTTTATCAGGTTTGTGCGCCTGCGTAAAGCCGCTGAGCTTTTGATCCATACCAATTGTAACGTTAACGAAGCCGCCTTTCAGGTTGGGTTTAGCGATATGAAATATTTTCGCGAACAGTTTAACAAACAGTTTTGTGTAAACCCCTCCGAGTTTATAAAAAAGCACCGGGCAAATTTTCAAACCTCTTACCGGATGAGTGAATTTGTTAAGGAAAACCCGGTCAAATAATTAATGGCTTATTCTGCTGCCTAATGTTTATTGATTTTGAAGGATAGCAGAAACTATGACAATAAAAAAATAAAGGTTCTTTTAACACTTATTTTTCTTGAATTCTTACCAAAAATGCTAAAAATGCTTAAAATAGGTATTTTAACCCCCACAATTTATAGTTTTACCCCCCTCGCACAACGGTAAATAACGCTTATTTAGTTTCAACCGGTTAGCAATAGTATCAGCTTTTACTATTCTTCTAAAACAATTATAAACTAAGCCATCAGTATGAAATGTTCAAAAACCAATAGCGGGATTTTGTCTCGCTGGATATTAAACCTGTCAGGTTAACACTTATCTATTATCCAAATCATTATTAAACTTATTTAACCCTAAAAATTATGAAAATAAAATTTACTTATTTAACTCGTTACACCATGTGGTTATTGATGATAATGCTCACAAGCATAAGTCAGTTAACCTATGCGCAAACAAAAATTAATATTAAAGGCCTTGTAAAAGATGCCTCCGGCAATGTGTTACCGGGTGCTACCATTAAGGTAGCAGGTACCAGCCAGGCTACCGTTACCGATGTAAATGGTGTTTTTAAGATCGAAGTAAATGATGGTGCCACACTAAACATATCATTTGTAAGTATGACGACCAAAACCATACAGGTTAGCAAAAGCAATACTGTTGTTGAAGTTGTGCTCAAGGAAAATGGTAAGCAGCTTAATGAAGTTGTGGTGGTAGGTTATGGTACCCAAAAACGGTCAGACGTAACCGGTTCGGTAGCATCAGTACCAAAAGCGCGTTTGTCGCAATTGCCGGTAACCAATGTGCTGCAGGCTCTTGAAGGGGCAGTAGCAGGGGTTAATATTACCACAACATCCTCTGTACCCGGCAGCCAGCCAGCAGCGCTTGTCAGAGGGCAAAACTCCATTACCGCAGGCTCAGGGCCATATGTAGTTGTTGATGGTATCCCGCTCTCCAAAACGGGTGGTTCATTAAATGATATCAACCCTAATGATATTGCCTCCATGGAAATATTGAAGGATGCTTCGGCGGTGGCCATTTATGGTACCAACGGTTCAAACGGGGTAATCCTGATCACCACCAAACGGGGCAGTGGCGGCAAACCTGTTATCAGGTATAACGGCTATGCAGGTACTGAGGATCTGGCCCACATACTGGAGCCCCGGGACCCAACTTCTTATATCCAAAAGTATGCTGATTATTTAAAACAAACCGGTCAAACACAAACCAGTCCTGTACCTAACGCGTCTGAGCTACCTAACTATAATGCCGGCAAAACAATTGATTGGGTAAAAGAAGCCACCCAACAAGGCGTTATGCAGGATCATAATGTAAGCATTTCAGGTGGCAGCCCGGATGTTAAATACTATATATCGGGCGATTACCTGAAACAAAAAGGGGTGGTAAAAGGCTATCAGTATAACAGGATAAGCATACGTTCAAATCTTGACGTTAATGTAACAGACTATCTTACCATAGGAACATCCTTGTACTATGCCAATAACAACTACGATGGAGGTCGTGCTAATTTGTTGTTCGCTACCGCCATGAGTCCTTATGGTAATGAGTACAATGCCGATGGTACTTATACAATTTACCCTATGAACCCTGAGCTGTTATATACCAACCCTTTACTGGGCCTGGTTACAGATCAGCTTAACCGCAGTGTAAATCTTAATGGTAATGGCTATGCCGAATTGAAATTTGGCGGTGTGTTAAAAGGATTAAAATATCGTTTAAACACTGGTTACACCTATCTCCCAACACGTAATGCCAGCTATAGCGGTCGTTTAGCCAATACACCGCTTGGGGCTGCCAGCGCATCAAGTTCCGAAACTAACAGCTACACGATAGAGAATATTTTAACCTATACTAAGGATATTAACAAACACCATTTTGACTTTACAGGTTTATACAGTGCACAGCGCCGCAGGTACTTCACCACTACAGGTACAGCCACCGGTTTCGTGAATGATGAATTGTCATACAATAACCTAGGTGCTGGAGCTACGCAAACTTCGTCATCATATTCAGATAGGTATGCGCTTAATTCGCAAATGGGACGTATCAATTATTCTTATGATAGCCGCTATCTGTTCACGCTTACTGCCCGCCGCGATGGCTCGTCGGTGTTTGGTGCCAGCACCACTAAATATGGCTGGTTCCCTTCTGCTGCAGTTGGATGGAACATCAGCAATGAGTCATTCCTTAAAAACTCAACTATTGTAAATAGCTTAAAATTAAGAGGGTCATACGGACGGTCAGGTAATGAGGCTGTGTCTGTTTACAGAACCATCACAACCGATGGCACCGTACGTTCACCTTTTAATGGTGTTAGTACTATTGGCGTGTTGGCCAGTAACCTGGGTAATACCAACCTGCATTGGGAAACTACCCAGGGTGCAAATATTGGTGTTGATTTCTCGCTGTTAAAGAACCGGATAAATGGCGCTGTGGATGCCTATTCGACTCATACTTTTGGCTTATTGTTAAACAGAAGCTTACCCTCTATTACCGGGTACTCATCAGTACTGGATAATATTGGTAAAACCGCCAATAAAGGCATTGAGGTTACGCTGAACACCCGCAATCTTGACGGTAAGAATTTTAGATGGGAAAGCACCTTTGTTTACGCCACTAACAAGAATAAAATTGTTGAATTGTATGGCGACGGAAAAGATGATCTGGGAAACAGGTGGTTCATCGGAAAACCTATCGGAGTTATTTATGATTATAAAATGACCGGCGTTTGGCAAACGGGCGAAGATGCCTCAAAACAAGACCCCGGCGCAAAACCTGGCGACCTTAAATTTGCTGATACTAACGGTGATGGTAAAATTACTGCTGATGACAGGGTAATACAAGGCCAAACTTCACCCAAGTGGACCGGGGGGATAACCAATACATTTCACTACAAAAACTTCAACCTGAGTGTGTTTATACAAACGGCGCAGGGCATGCTTAAGAATAATGCTGATTTAAACTACGCGGATGAATCGGGCCGCAGAAATACACCCGCAGCTATCGGGTACTGGTCGGCAACAAATCCCACCAATTCATTCCAATCGTTATCGTATACCAATACCAGGGGCTATGGCTATCCGCGTGATGCCAGCTTTACCCGTATTAAGGATGTTACCTTTAGCTATGTAGTACCGCAAAGTCTGCTTGATAAAATAAATGTAGCCAGTTTAACTTTTTATGTAAGCGGCCGTAACCTGCACACCTTTACCAAATGGATAGGCTGGGATCCGGAGCAAACTTTTTATACCAGGGGAACATCAAATTCCGGAGCTAACCAGTCAGCATTTACCGCCGATTGGACAAATAACTATCCGGTAACCCGCACATTTGTTTTGGGTGCAAACATTTCATTAAAGTAAAGCTAAATCAAAAGACATGAAAAAGTATTCAATTATATTATTTGCTGTATCAGTGGTAATTGCTTTTGCGTCATGCAAAAAAAGCTATCTTGATGAAAAGCCATATTCAACTTATACTCCATTAACACTTACAGACTCCTTAGGGTTTGAAGCCGCATTGGTAGGTTTATACAATTATGAAAGCACTATCCTCACTTATTCCAGTGCCCAGGGCTGGCCAAGTGTATGGCAGGTTGGTACAGATGTAGCCAATGCCACCGCCAATCAACAGGGTATTGAAGTGCCTTATTACAATTATGCCCAACTAACCTCAACTGATGGGGCCGCATCATATATATGGGGCAAATATTATTCAATGATAAACAATGCCAATATCATTATTGACGGTGTAGAAAGTCCCTCAGCAAAAATTGGCGCTGTAGGGAAAAATGCAGCTGATGCCGAAGCAAAGTTTTTCAGAGCATATGCTTACAATAACCTGGTTACGCTTTTTGGCAAGGTGCCCTTGGTTGTACATACACTTACCGCGCCCAAAACAGATTTTGTACGTGCATCTCTTGATGCTGTAAATGCACAAATCGTAAGCGATCTTACGTTTGCCATCAGCAACCTGGCTGATCTTACAGCGGGTACAGGCAAACTAAATTCACAGGGTAAACCTGTTGGCCGTGCCAACAAGTATATGGCTATGCAACTATTAGCCGAGGTTTATTTACGCATGGGTAAAAATGATCTGGCCGAACAGCAGGCCCAGGCCGTTATTAACAGCGGTAAATTTAGCCTGATTAAAGCCCGGTATGGTGTAAGGGCAGGCGGAGCAGGCGATTATTATTCTGATATGTTTGTTTACGGGAACGAAAGACGCGCCCAGGGAAATTCCGAAGCTATATGGGTGCTTGAGCAGGAAAATCCAAGCTCGGTAGTAGGTGGTAATACTGATGCTGCGCAACAGCGCCGGGTATGGGGGGCTGCTTATTATAACATTAGTGGCCTGGTGATTTGCGACAGTTTGGGTGGCCGTAGTATTGGTAGGCTTAGGTTAAGTAACTGGGTGTTGTATGGCCTTTATCCAACGGGTGATATGCGGAACTCGCAGTACAGTATACGTCGCCGGTATTATTATAATGATGTTACTAAACCCGCTACTTTTGGCCAACAAGTGCCATTTACGGGTCCGGATACCTTGTATAAAATATGCCCTAGCACAACCAAATGGGGCGCTTATGATCCAAATGATGTTTTTGGATATGCCATGATCAAGGATTTTATGATGATGCGTTTAGGAGAAACCTACCTGTTACTGGCCGAAGCACAGGTAAAGCAAGGCAAAACCGCCGACGCTGCAACATCGATAAATGTACTCAGAACAAGGGCAAATGCCGCACTGGTTACATTTGATCAAATGACCCTTAATTTTGTTTTGGATGAGCGTGCCCGAGAGCTGATTGGCGAAGAAAATCGCCGGATGACATTAATGCGTACAGGTACTTTGGTTGAACGCTCCTTGCGCCTTAATTCAAATGATGTACAGCATCCAACAACCGGTTTGGCAGCTAAAAACTTACTCTTGCCTATCCCACTATCTGAAATTCAATTAAATAAGGATGCTGTTTTAGAGCAAAATCCTGGATATTAGGTTTTTTTAATAAATAAGGGCTTGAATGTAAGCCCTTATTTACTACTTTATACCGGTGTAATACATTTTTATCGATGGGGCTTTTGATGACTATACGTAAATGCTGTTTGCTTCTTTTTGTTATTTTTTACCATATACTGCCAGGTTATGCACAGCTTATTCCGGTTAAAACTACAACCATTGGCATGGGTTGGGCAAATAACTCGGTCAATACGGTTATTTTTCGTAAAAATTCGCTGATAACTTATAAAGGCGAACAGTATGCGGCCTATTATGATAATGATCAGTTTGTGGTACTGGCCAAAAGACCGAATGGGTTTAATCAGTGGCAGATTCTGCGCACGCCTTATCAAGGCGACGTCACCGACGCACATAAAGCCATTTGTATTATGGTTGATGGGGCAGGTTATCTGCATGTAACATGGGGACACCATAACCAACCCTTAAACTATGCCGTAGGTATATCGCCGGGCAGTCTTGAACTGTCAGCAAAGCAATCAATGACCGGCTATAAAGAAAACAAGGTATCCTACCCGGAATTTTATAAACTACCCGGCGGCGATCTGTTATTCCTGTACCGTGATGGTGCTTCGGGCAATGGTAACCTGATGCTGAACCGCTACTATACAACAACTAAAAAATGGAGCAGAGTACAGGATGGTTTAATTGATGGTGAGGGTAGCCGTAATGCCTACTGGCAAATGGTCATTGATAAACGTGGTATTATACACCTGTCATGGGTGTGGCGCGAAAGCCCCGATGTAGCCAGCAATCATGATATGTGCTACGCCCGCTCAACAGATGGTGGACTTACCTGGGAAAGGTCGAGCAGCGAGAAATATGTTTTACCCATAACAGCGGCTTCGGCTGAGTACGCTTGTAAAATACCTCAAAAAAGCGAACTGATTAACCAAACATCCATGTTTGCTGATGATGAGGGCCATCCTTTTATTGCCACTTACTGGCGCGAAGAGGGGCAAACCGTACCGCAATACCATTTGATTTATAATAACGCCGGTAAATGGCAGGTAAGTAACCTGGGTTTTCGTAAAACTGCTTTTAGTCTTGGTGGAGGAGGAACAAAAAACATCCCTATATCGCGCCCGCAGATCATTGCCTGGAACCAGGGGAAACGCATGTCAGCAGCCTTGATCTTTCGTGACGCGGAGCGTGGCGACAAGGTCTCTGTAGCTATAACCAATGATCTGAATAGTAATAAATGGCAGGTGAGTGATCTGTTAGCAGTAAATGTAGGGGCTTGGGAACCAACATACGATACAGAGCTATGGCAGGATAAAAAAGTACTTGATCTGTTTGTACAAAAAGTAGTACAGATTGATGGCGAAGGCCGGGCCAATATTCCGCCCCAACCAGTACAGGTATTGGAATGGAAGCCCACCAAAACGGATAAAAGAATAAAGTAAACTTTAGAGTATGATAATAGCTTTTTATAAAAAACGAAAATGGTTAGCCCTCTTACTGGTGGTGGTAATGATAGGTATTGGTCAATATAGCAGGGCCCAGCAAAAAGAATTTCACCCCGGGCAGTTATGGCCTGATAATAAGGGCGTACATATTAACGCGCATGGCGGTGGGATACTTTACCAAAAAGGTACTTATTATTGGTTTGGGGAGCACAAAATTGCTGGTGGTGCAGGTAATCGGGCTATGGTGGGCGTACATTGTTATTCTTCAAAAGATCTTTACAACTGGAAAGATGAGGGTATTGCATTGCGTGTTTCTGATGATCCTCAAAACGATATTGCCAAAGGCTGTATTTTGGAGCGCCCTAAGGTGGTTTATAATAAACTCACCAAAAAATATGTGATGTGGTTTCATCTGGAATTGTTGGGCAAAGGCTACAGTGCTGCACGTGCCGGTGTTGCCATAAGCGATAAAGTAACGGGCCCTTACCAATTTATTAAAAGCTACCGCCCAAATCCCGCACAGATGCCTTTTTACCCGGCTACTGCATTAGAAAGCGAGAAGGTGAATTGTGCCAGCCCGACTAATAAAAGCGACGGTTTTTTTTGCCGCGACCTGCCAGGCGGGCAAATGGCACGCGATATGACCGTTTTTGTTGATGATAATGGCAAAGCTTACCATGTTTTTTCGTCCGAAGAGAATTTTACATTGGATCTGGCTGAGTTGACTGACGATTATACAGGTCATACAGGCAAATTTATCAGGGTATATATAGGGCAGCAAACAGAGGCCCCAGCTTTATTTAAACGTAACGGTATATATTATATGATCGGTTCAGGCTGTACCGGTTGGGACCCAAATGCGGCACGGTGGTTTTCGGCTCCCAATATATGGGGCCCATGGACGTATCATGGTAATCCCTGTAAGGGCGCTAACAGTGATATTACTTATGGCGGTCAAAGCACGCATGTTGTACCCGTTGCCGGCAAAAAAGATGCTTTCATTTTTATGGCTGATAAATGGACACCGAAAGATGCTATTGATGGCCGGTATTTGTGGCTGCCCATCAGTTTTAAAGGTGATGATATAGAGATAAACTGGGTAGATAGCTGGAGTCTGGATGCGTTTAAAAAGTAATATAAAAAGGCTTAAAAGCAGTCGTAATGTTTTATGACAACTTTAATTAGCTATACATGTCATATTTTTATAAGGCCCTTTATCATTTGATACCTGGGCCTTTATTTAAGCTCTTCTTTTTTAGAGAAGGGGTGATTAGGTTCCCAACCAGATATTAAATAAATGTTCAAATTACACTAATTTTATTGAGTTTGCATAGGGGTTGGGTAGATTATCACCGTTACCTGATATGCATTTTTTAAAAGAATTAAATTGATATATTTTAGAACAAATTATAAAAAAAGAGTAAAAATTTCTTTTTATAAAAAAATAAGTGTTCTTTTAACAATCAATTGTAATTTATGAGCAAAAAACAATTTAATGATCGGTATAGATTATGAATCAGATTCTGCTCGTTTCGTTATTATGAATGCCTTTTGTGCTTGATAAAATCATGTTTAAGATTGAACCATCAACCTTGGCCTTTATTTTATTATAGTAACACTACTACTGATTGTCGTGCTTTAACCGAAATTCTGGCAATAGGAGTAAATGCGCATTAAAAGATATTGATAATCAGTTAAACCAATTTTAAGCAAGCAACCAGATTATGAAAAGAAACCAGAATTTTTTATTAATGATAAGCTGCACTATGGTGCTGTTTAATGCATGTAAGAGTAAACCAACTGCAAACAATACAGCTGCACAAGATACAACTACATCAGCAGAACAAAAATTGCCAGATTCTACCAGTTTTAATGCTGATGTCCAGGGGAAAAAAGTGGGCCTGTTCACTCTAACAAATAAAAACAATACCACCGTTTTGATCACCAACTATGGCGGCAGGCTGGTTAGCCTTGTTGTATCGGACAAAAGCGGTAAACCTACTGATGTAATTTTAGGGTACGACTCTTTAAAGGGTTATCAGAAACCAAAAGAGCCATTTTTTGGGGCCATTATTGGCCGTTACGGCAACCGTATTGCTAAAGGTAAATTCAGTTTGGATGGTAAAACCTATCAGTTGGATATCAACGACGGTGTAAATACCTTGCATGGCGGTTTTAATGGATTTTATTCTAAAGTGTTTTCGGCTAAACAGCCAAACGCACAGGAACTAGAACTTACCTACCAATCCAAAGATGGCGAAGGCGGTTACCCAGGCAACCTGTCGGTTACGGTATTGTATACCCTGAGTGATGACAACGCACTTAAAATTGAATACAAAGCTACTACAGATAAAAAAACCATCGTTAATTTAACCAATCACGCTTACTTTAACTTAAACGGGGCTGGCAGCAAAACCATTTTAGATAACCAGGTTCAGATCAATGCTGATGCGTTTTTGCCTGTTGATACCACACTGATCCCTACTGGTAAATTACAATCGGTTAAAGGGACACCATTTGATTTTACCAAATTTAAAGCTATAGGTACAGATATTGAAGCAACTGATGAGCAATTGAAAAATGGCAAGGGGTATGATCATAATTTTGTATTGAACCATCATGATATCAATACACCGGTAGCCATTGTTAGCAGTGCTGCAACCGGGATTATGATGGAGGTTTTTACCGAGGAGCCAGGGCTGCAATTTTACTCGGGCAACTTTTTAACTGGTGCAACCAATGACGGAAAAGGTGGCAAGGCGTATGGTCCCCGTTCAGCTTTTTGTATGGAAACCCAGCATTTTCCGGATGCGCCAAATCAGCCTGCTTTTGCATCAACTGTTTTAAAGCCAGGTGAAACATATCATACCATCACCACCTATAAATTCTCCAATAAATAATGATGTACAGGTATTTTATAAGAACTATAAAGTAAACCGATGAAAATTAAAAATGCTTTTTTAATGATCTGTGCTGTTACAGGAATTTTTACTGTTGCACATGGTCAATCAAAAAATACAAATTATACAATAGCCGCCAACCAAGTAAAGGCTAAAATACAGCCAACCATGTACGGAATATTCTTTGAGGATATCAACATGGCTGCGGATGGCGGGGTATATGCTGAACTGGTAAAAAACCGTTCGTTTGAATTTGCCGAACCCTTGGCCGCGTGGACGGAGCAGAAAAAAGATGGAGGTGAGGGTACTATTGAAGTAATTAACCGGAGTACCGAAAGACCCGAGAATTCGCATATTATCAAGGTAAATATGAAATCAGAGGTAGGTTACTATGGCTTATCAAACGAAGGTTTCCGAGGGATGGGTATTAAGAAGGGTGAAGAATATAGTTTTTCATTATACGCAAAACAGGAATCTGAAAACGACGTAAAACTATCCATCGAACTGCATGGTACTGATGGAGCAATTATTGGCAATGCCGAACTGGTACCAACCGACAAGGAATGGAAACGGTACAGTGTGAAATTTAAAGCTACGGCCACTGTACAAAAAGCACAGTTATATGTGTGGCTGAGTGGCAAGGGAATTATAGATATGGATATGATATCCTTGTTCCCTGAGCATACCTGGAAAAACCGTCCCGGTGGTTTACGTGCCGACCTGGTACAAAAACTGGCCGATCTGAAACCAGGATTTTTACGTTTCCCCGGCGGCTGTATTGTGGAAGGCCGGGAGTTGAACAACCGTTATCAATGGAAAAAAAGTATTGGCGATATTGATAAACGCGAAACTATCATTAATCGCTGGAACACTGAATTTAAGCACCGCCTAACGCCTGATTATTACCAAACCTTTGGCCTGGGCTTTATGGAATATTTTTTAACAGCCGAAGATATTGGCGCTTCGCCATTACCTATATTAAATTGTGGTATGGCCTGCCAGTTTAATACTGCCGAAATGGTTGCGGTGAAAGATCTTGATCCATATCTGCAGGATGCATTGGATCTGATTGAGTTTGCCAATGGCGATGCCAGTACCAAATGGGGTAAATTGCGTACTGATCTTGGTCATCCCGCGCCTTTTAATCTTAAAATGCTGGGTGTAGGCAACGAGCAATGGGGCGAACAATATATTGAACGTTGGAAAGTTTTCACCAAAGTTATTAAAGCCAAATATCCTGATATAAAAATTATATCAGCCCTGGGGCCTTTCCCCAAAGGGCCGGAGTTTGACCTTTTAAATAAAACCTTTCGTAGTTTAAATGCTGATATTTTAGATGAGCATTATTACGCATCGCCCAAATGGTTCCTGGATAATGCCAAACGCTATGATAATTATGACCGAAAAGGACCGAAGATATTCGCTGGTGAATATGCTGCCCAGAGTGTAAGAACAGGTAGTCCGGAGAACAAAAATACCTGGGAATGTGCACTGGCCGAGGCGGCTTTCATGACCGGTCTGGAGCGTAATGCCGATGTGGTTAACATGGCTTCTTATGCCCCTTTATTTGCCCATGTGGAGGGCTGGCAGTGGACACCAGACCTTATTTGGTTTGATAACCTGAATTCGTACGGAACACCTAACTATTATGTGCAGCAGCTATTCTCCCTAAATAAAGGAACGGATGTTGTACCGCTTTTGCTAAATAATGAGGCAGTAGCCGGGCAGGATGGTTGTTATGCAACCGCGGGTCTTGACAAAAACACCAACGAACTGATCATTAAGTTTGTTAACAGCGGCGCTACAGCCCAAAATGTAAGCTTTTCTATTAATGGGGCAAAAGGATATCAAAAGGAGGCTAAGTTAATCACCTTAAGGAGCGATAAAAAAGATGCGGAAAATTCATTGACAAATCCGCAGGCAATAAGTCCTGTTCAAGGTATCGTTAAGGTTGATGGGAAGGTGCTTAAGTTGAATGCAGAGCCTTATTCCTTTAATATAGTAAGATTGAAAAATAAATAGCAGCAGTGCATTGAAAAATATTTTCATAGCCGCCGCTTTATTATTCCTGAGTCTTCATTTGCAGGCTCAGGAATTAATGACTGGTATATCAGTACATGATCCAGTAATGATAAAGCAGGATAGCCTGTATTATATTTTTTGTACCGGGAGGGGCATAGCCATGTGGTCGTCTGCAGACAGGATGCATTGGAAAGCCGAAAAACCAATTTTTGAAAACGCACCCCAATGGGCGATTGATACTATTCCGGGTTTTAAAAACCATATCTGGGCACCTGATATTTCTTATTATAATGGGCTGTATTATCTGTTTTATTCGGTATCGGCTTTTGGTAAAAATACCTCGGCCATTGGGCTAACAACCAATACCACTTTGCATACTGATGATCCATCGTATAAATGGGTTGATCACGGCAAGATCATCCAATCTATCCCCGGCAAAACCAACTGGAATGCTATTGATCCTAATTTAATTACAGATAAGGATGGTACGCCTTACATGGTATTCGGCTCATTTTGGGATGGGTTGAAGCTGGTTAAGCTAAATAGAGACAGATTAAGTATTGCAGAAGATATCAGCCATATACCTACTATCGCTACCCGCCGGAAGCATGTGTCAGAAAGTCTACCCCCGGTTGATGGTAATCCAGCTGATGCAGGGGGCAATGCTATCGAAGCCCCCTTTATTTTTAAACATGATAAATACTTTTACATGTTTGCCTCGATCGACTATTGTTGCAAGGGACCAAAAAGTACCTATAAAATGATCGTCGGTCGCTCCAAAAGTTTAAGGGGGCCATACCTGGATGGGGATGGGTTAGACATGAATAAAGGTGGCGGCTCTGTCTTGTTGGCAGGAGATAAAAATTGGTACGGCGTAGGGCATAATGGAGTGAGCACCTTTGATGGTGGGGATTATATCATCTTCCACGGTTATGATGCCGCCGATAGGGGTATATCAAAATTAAGAATTGAAAAACTGAAATGGGAAAACGGATGGCCTGTTGTGGCATTAGTTCCCAGTAAATAAAAATCAGATGAAAAAAGTAAAAGTAACAGGTGTATTGTTTGCTTTATTAGCCGGGAGTTTTATAACGCCTGCCAAAGCAGCCTTTATAAAGCCAGATACGCTTATCCACTCTACCGGAAACCCAATAATCAGGCATAAGTTTACTGCTGATCCGGCTGCTATGGTCTATAAGGATAAGGTTTACCTGTACACCGGACATGATGAAGCCCCAACCGGTAAAAACGGATATGTGATGCATAACTGGACCTGCTTTTCGTCAACAGATATGGTGAACTGGACAGAACACCCGTCGCCGTTAAATGTTAAATATTTTGCCTGGGCCAAGGCCGATGCCTGGGCTTCGCAAGTGATTGAGCGTAATGGTAAATTTTATTGGTATGTAGCTGTTGAACATGCAACTATTCCGGGCAAAGCCATAGGAGTAGCCGTAGCTGACAGCCCAACCGGGCCATTTAAGGATGCCCGTGGATCTGCATTAGTCACCAATGATATGACTAAAGCCATAAAACATTCATGGGATGATATTGACCCAACGGTTATTATTGATAAAGACGGGCAAGCCTACCTGTTTTGGGGCAACGGTATTTGCTATTATGCCAAGCTCAAAAGCAATATGACTGAGCTTGATGGCCCTATAAGCACCATTACTTTACCGCATTATACCGAAGCTCCGTGGGTACACCAGCGTAATGGTTGGTACTACTTGTCATATGCCTATGAGTTCCCCGAGAAAATAGCCTATGCCATGAGCAGGAGCATTAATGGCCCATGGATTTATAAAGGGATTATCAATGAATTGGCCGGCAACTCCAACACCAATCACCAGGCTATTATTGATTTTAAGGGCAAAACCTATTTTATATATCATAATGGCGCTTTAGCTGCCGATGCAGGCAGTTTCCACCGATCGGTTTGCATTGACTATTTATATTACAACACCGATGGTAGTATTAAAAGGGTAATCATGACCAGTGAAGGGATTAAAGCAGTTAAGTGATAATACAGAAGGACACTCTTCTGAAGTAAAAATATGCCCATCAGCTGCTTCTATGTAGATTAATTATATAGCAAAGTACATAAGTTTGCATTTTGGATTAAACTGGTTGTGAGCTGCCTAATGAAAAGAAAGTTCCTGGACTTTGCATAGCCTCCAGTTATATCCGTACAGGTAATTAATTTAATGAAAAATATGATAACTTTAATTTAGTAATAAATTAATCCATTAATGCCCGACTCCCTTAGTGAAATAGAATTGGTTAAACTTGTATCGACAGGGAATGAGCGCGCTTTCAGGCATTTATATATTACTTATCATCAATTATTGCGTACCCATGTTTACCGTTTAACAGAATCGAGTGAATTGGCCGATGAAATTGTACAGGATGTATTTTTAAAAATATGGAATAACCGTGAAATTTTAGCAGGGATAAATAATTTCAAAGGGTATCTTTTTATACTTTCAAAAAACTATACCATTGATTTTTTACGAAAACATATCAGGCAGACCATATTACATCAAAAGTGGGAGAGCGAAGAGGGCCAAACATTCAAGGAAGAGGATTTAGATGGTAGTGTTAATAATTATTATGGATTGTTAGACGAAGCCATTGATCAACTTCCTCCCCAGCAGAAAAAAGTTTATCTCCTTAGCCGCCATGAACATTTGAAATATGTGGAAATAGCCGGTCAGCTGGGAATTTCAAGAGAAACAGTTAAAACATATTTGCAGTTGGCCACAGCTGCCATAACCTTATATGTTAAAAAAAAGGTCAATTTTATTGTGCTCCTGCTTTTTTTAATAAAAAAATAATTTCAGTACCCCCTTTTGCTCGCCGGTCTGCGTCTTGTATATAAGAAAGTTAAAAACCAATTAACATATACCTGACTTCTTCTTTATTTTTTGAATCATAATGAAAGCCAACAAAGAAAGAGTTTCTTATTTGTTTAATCGTTTTTATGAAAAAACGATTACTGATAATGAAAAGAAAGAACTGTTCCTGTTGCTGAATAAATTCAGTGACGAAGAGTTGTCGGAGTTAATGGCTCAGGCTTTTAACAAATTGGATAAGGATGCCCTTGTTCCAGATGATATCAAGGCTAATGAAGAGTTAAATAAGATCCTGAAGAGTAAATCACCCGCGGGGGGCGTCATATATTTATGGAGTAAAATTGCCATTGCCGCCTCTTTTATATTGTTTTTAAGCTTTGGAATCTATTTCTATTTAAATAAAAGCGTAAGAACCGTTCCTCAAACAGCTAAAAATACGGTGCCGGCAGATGTTCGTCCGGGTACAAACAAGGCGGTACTTACCTTAGGTAATGGTTCCACTATCATATTGGATACCGCCAACGATGGTGTTTTAGCTAACCAGGGTGATATGGTAGTTCATAAAACAAAGGCTGGTCAAATCATCTACTCTGCAAAATCTGACAATCCTGACAGAGCTGATACTGAAATAAATAAAATCACAACACCGCGGGGTGGGCAATATCAGGTCGTATTACCCGATGGGAGCAAGGCCTGGTTAAATGCTTCTTCTTCTATTAGTTTTCCGGTGGCATTTAGTCCAAATAAGAGAGAGGTGGATATTTCAGGTGAGGTTTATTTTGAGGTTTCTAAAATGCATATCCCTTTTATAGTTAAATATGACAAGGGGCTTGTTCAGGTTCTGGGAACCCATTTTAACATTATGGCTTACCATAATGAAGCTGCTAACGAAGTAACCTTGCTGGAGGGATCGGTAAAAGTACTTAGCGGACATGCGAATAATATATTAAAACCAGGCCAGCAGGCACAGTTAGCAGATGCTGGTGATATAAAGATTGCCGATAATGTTGATGTTAATGCAGTAACCGCCTGGAAAAGCGGCGTGTTTCTCTTTAAAAACACGGAAATTGAAGCGGTAATGCGACAAATTTCAAGATGGTATGATGTAGATGTAAAATATGAGGGAAAAATGCCTCATGTGCAGATCACAGGTAAAATATCACGAAATGTAAATGCCTCCGAAATTTTAAGTATGCTAAGCTATACCGGCATACATTTTAAAATAGAAGAGAAAAATATCATTATAACACAGTAATATGATCAACCAGATGGGATGGTGGCATGATACTAATACCAAAAATTTTCAACCATTTATTCACTTAAATTAACCAACTATGAAGAAGATATACTAACCCACCCCAAACATTACCAAGGTAATGTATTCAAAGTATGTAAATTCTTGTAAATAAAGAAACCGGGAAGCGTTTGCCCACATTCCCGGTTGGTGCTGAGTTTACAATTATAAACCAATCGTGAAAATTGATAGCTAACCCTTAAACCCAACATTTCAAAGGTATGAAATTTATTAATAAGGCATTGTTGCCGGCCCGGCCGCAACTTGCCAAAACTATATTGGCTATGAAGTTAATTGCCATTATTATGTTTACCGTACTTACTCAGGTAAGTGCATCCAGTTTTAGTCAAACCATAACGCTTCGGGAAAATAAAGTTTCTATTGAAAAAGTTTTACAGTTAATAGAAAACCAAAGCGGGTATTATTTTTTATACAACAGTAAGGATATTCCTCAAAATGAAAGAATTAGTGTAGTGGTAACCAATGCATCTATTGAGGAAGTTTTAAAGCAATGTTTTAAAGATCAACCCCTCACCTATAAGATCATCAGGCAAACCATTGTTTTAAAACGAAAGAATGCTGAAGAAAATCAAGCCCCGCTTCCGGCTCCTGCAATTAAGATAAGCGGTACCGTAACTGATGAAAAGGGAGGACTACCGGGAGTAAGTGTCAAATTGAAAGGCTCCACTATTGGCACTGTTACCGATGTAACAGGTAAGTATTCGCTAACCCTTTCTGACAACAATGGAACGCTTGTTTTTACCAGTATTGGTTATATAATGCAGGAAGTTGCTGTTAACGGACAAACTACGATTGATGTTCAACTAAAACCCGAATCAAAGGGATTGAATGAAGTAGTGGTAGTGGGCTATGGAACGCAAAAGAAAGTGAACCTTACAGGTGCTGTTTCGTCTGTTTCAGGAGATGATCTTAAAATAAGGCCGGTAGGGCAAACCTCCGCATCCTTACAGGGTGTGGCGCCAGGAGTTACTGTAACCCAAAGTTCAGGAAGACCCGGAGGGGATGCCGGCACGATCCGGATCAGGGGCGTTGGAACAATAGAAACAACTGGAAAAACTGCTGATCCTTTAGTCTTAATTGATGGGATAGAGGGTTCGATGAATAACATTGACCCCAATTTGATTGAATCAGTATCTATATTAAAAGATGCAGCTTCGGCATCTATTTACGGTTCCAGAGCGGCAAACGGTGTTATTTTGGTAACAACCAAACGTGGCGGGAAACAAATAGGTATAAGCTATAATAGTTATGCTGGCTGGCAAAAACCAACCAATATGCCAAAGACTGTAAATGCGCTGGATCACATGCTGCTGCTGAATGAAGCTTATGTTAATGTAGGGAGAACTCAACTTTATTCTGATGATTTGATTCAACAATATCGGGCTCAGAATGGTGGAAGTACCGATCAATATCCAAATACAGATTGGCAAAAAGAAGTGTTAATTGGTTCCGGTTTCCAGCAAAGCCAATTTTTAACCGTAAACGGGGGTTCAGAAAAAGTTCGCTTGCTTACTTCAGTAGGCTACTTTAATCAAAAAGGAATTATTGAGAACTCTGATTTTAAACGTTATACCATACGTAATAATACTGATGTTACTTTTTCAAAGAAATTTAGCGCAAAATTCGATCTTCAAATAATTAACGCTGTAACTAAGGAACCTGGAGTTGGTTCTGGAAACATCTTTAACTATATAAATGGTATTCCGGCCAACCAATTAGGTGTTAATTCAAATGGTAGTTGGGGCGTAGGCTGGAATGGCCTTAATCCTATTGCCCAAACTAAGGATGGTGGTACAAATAAGACCACAGCCCCCTTTGCCACTTTAAATGCAACCCTTCTTTACAGCCCGGTTGAATGGCTAAAAGCCGAAGTTAATGTTGGCCCCAAATATGCAGAATCTATCGGAAAGAACTTTAATAAAGCTATTCAAACCTACCTTCCGGATGGTACACCCAGTTTTAAAACCCCGGCTTTAACAACGCTTACTGAAAGTAGCAGCCGGTCTTTTTATAATACGCTGAGGGCTATGCTTACCTTCAATAAAACATTCGGAGCACATGATCTGAAGATGCTTTTAGGCGCCTCGCAAGAAGATTATCATAATGATTATACAAGCGCCTATCGCGATACTTATATATTGCCCGATTACCCGGTTATCAATGCGGGTTCTACTGCAAATCAGCAAACAGCAGGTACATCCGAGGCATGGGCCTTACGTTCTTACTTCGGAAGGATAAACTATGATTATAAGCAAAAGTATTTAATTGAGGTAAATGGTCGTTATGACGGGTCTTCCCGCTTTGCTAAAGGCCATAAGTATGCTTTCTTTCCTTCGGTTTCTGCTGGCTGGCGCATATCACAGGAGAGTTTTATGGAGCCCCTAAAAAATACAATTGATGAACTGAAGCTCAGGCTTTCCTGGGGCCGCTTAGGAAATCAGAATATCGGAACTTATCCCTCTGTAACAGCTGTTGTTTTAGGAACATCTGTTTTTGGGAAACAAGTTGTAAATACGGCTTCCCTTAATAGTTTAGCCAATAGCGATATCACTTGGGAAAGCACAGAAATGTCTGACATTGGTATTGATATGACTTTGTTCTCCCATTTAACGATAACTGCTGACTATTACACCAGAAAAACAAGCAATATTTTACTCCTTTTGGATATTCCATTAATTATAGGATTAAATGCTCCGTTTCAAAATGCGGGAGTAGTTAAGAATAAAGGATGGGAGTTAGGTATTGGGTATAAAGGGAATATAAACGCTTTTAAATACAGTGTTAATTTAAACCTTTCTGATGTTCAAAATAAGGTGATCGATATGCATGGGATAAGTTTACCTGGCCTTACTGTAAACAGGGAAGGTTATGCTGTTAATTCTATTTACGGATATCAGGCAGAGGGCTATTTTAAGGATGCCGCAGACGTTGCAGGTCATGCCACGCAGTTTGGTACGGTTGCAGCCGGGGATATCAAATACAAGGATCAAAACAACGACGGAATAATAAACGAAAAAGATAAAGTTGTGCTGGGAAGTACCATTCCCCGGTACACTTATGCATCAAACATTACTGGTTCATTTAAGGGGTTTGATATCAGTATCTTTTTGCAAGGTGTAGGGAAGGCTAACGGATACTTATATGGGCCTGGTATAATGCCGTTTAGCACGGGGCAGTTTGGTGGAACTATCCTTGAACAAAATAAAGACCGCTGGACCCCGGATAATCCCAATGCTAAATTTCCGCGTCTTGCTTTCGGCGGATCGAACAATGAACAAAACTCAAGCTTTTGGATGAAAGATGCCTCTTATCTGCGATTAAAAAATCTGCAGGTAGGTTATACTTTTCCAGTATCCTTAACCAGTAAAATAGGTGTCAGGAGCATGCGCATGTTTGTCAATGGTTCTAATCTTTTTACTTCGGATAATTTCTGGAAGGGTTACGATGTGGAATCGCCTGTTGGTACGGTTAATTCATATCCTCAGGTAAAAGTTTACAGCTTTGGTTTAAATGTTAATTTTTAAGACTTAAAAGATGAAAAAGAATATAAAACTGAGGATACTGGTAATTTGCCTCATCCTCATTACTTCGGCATGCAGCAAAGGTTATTTAGATAAATCTCCATTGTCAGGGCCATCTGATCAAAACTTTTTTACCAATCAGGATGAACTGATTTTAGCTGTAAACGGAATTTACCCAACTTTAAAGATCAATTTCGATGTTAATATGCCTATTGTTACCTCGCTTGACGAGGCTACCGATATTGGTTGGAACCGGAATGTGGATGGCCTGCAATCATTAGGCCAGGGAAATCAGGATAGCAATAACGCCTACACACAAACAATATGGACCCAGTTCTATACCTCCATAGGAAGATGTAATTTTATATTAGACAATGTTGCTAAGGTAAAGGATAAAACCACACCGGCTATATATACCAGGTCAATTGCCGAGGCACGTTTTGTACGAGCCTATGCTTATCAGAATTTAATAGAACTTTTTGGCGGGGTGCCATTGGTTACAACCATGTTGTCTATAAACAATGCACAGCTTCCCAGAAGTTCAAAAGCGGATGTATTAACATTTGTGCTCAACGAGTTGGATGCTGCAGCTAATGATCTTCCGGTAAGTTACGGTGCAAGTGATGCAGGGCGTGCAACAAAAGGTGCGGCCTTGGCCATAAAGGCCAGAGCGGCATTATATAATGGCCAATGGGATGTTGCTATAATGGCAGCCAAGGCTGTAATGGATCTGAACACTTATAGCCTCCATAATAATTTTGCCGATTTATTTACTTATAACGGTCAAACTTCAAAGGAGATCATCCTTGCTTTACAATACCTGAAATCTGCCGCGATAACGCAATCTACCGCTAAAAGCTACTTATCGCGAAACGGCTTGGGTTACTCCAATAAGCTACCATCACAATCTTTAGTAGATGCTTTTGAATGTACCGATGGCCTAACTATTGATAAGTCGCCGCTTTATAACCCTGCTAAACCTTTTGCTAACCGCGACCCCAGGCTTGGCTTTACCATTGCCTTACCCGGGTCTGTTTTTTACAATTATCAATTTGAGACACATAAAGACAGCCTTCAATGCTGGAATTATAATACATCGCCGGCAACAAGAGTGCCCAACCAGGAAGCTATAAATGCTTTTGCTACTGCAACGGGGTATTGCTGGCGTAAGTACGTAGATTTAACAGACAAAGCCGATCCAGCAAATTCAGAATTAAATGTCATACTGGTACGATATGCTGAGGTGCTGCTGATATATGCCGAGGCCAAAATAGAAAAAGGAGAAATTGATCAGTCTGTTTATGATGCTATCAACAGCATCAGGCAGCGTTCAGGTGTAAATATGCCGGCAATTCAACCTGGCCAATCCCAGGCCCAACTTCGTTCCGTTGTTCGCAAAGAACGTTTGTATGAATTTGCAACAGAAGGCTTCCGGCTTTTTGATATACGGCGATGGAAAATTGCAGACCAGGTAATGAAGGGCCCTCTTTATGGAAGGATACCGCGAGGGCTGTTAGCCAATGCCCCTTCAATTGATGCTAACGGAATTGCAAATTATAGTAATGTGCCCAATAAGGCAGATATGCGGGTGGTTGAGGTCAGGAATTTTAATGCTAATAGGGATTACCTTTGGCCAATCCCTAATATTGAAACGGTAACTGACCCCGCAATTGTTCAAAACCCGGGTTATTAGATATAGGACATTATTGAAAAATTACTAAACCTAAATTACTGTCACCTAAGACCTGCTTCTACTGGCGGCAGGTCTTTTTCTGAAATTGAAACGTTTAAATAAACAATTATGAAAAACATTAAAGCGATCATCCTGGCAATATTAATAGTCCGTTTTGTTGCTGTATTACCTGCTAATGCACAAAACAGCAAAGTAATCAGTGCTGATATTTGTGTATATGGAGGAACTTCCGCAGGTGTAATTGCTGCTTACACGGCAAAAAAAATGGGAAAAACAGTGATCTTGATTGAACCGGGAAAACATTTGGGAGGCATGAGCTCGGGAGGCCTTGGTTATACAGATATTGGGAATAAATATGTAGTGACCGGTTTAGCGAGAGATTTTTACCGCCGTATAGGCACGCATTATGGAAAATTTGAACAATGGATATTTGAGCCCAAGGTAGCTGAAGATATTTTTAATGACTATGTAAAACGAGCCCACTTTTCTGTTTTGTTTGGGAACAGGCTTATCAAAGTAAAAAAAGATGGGAATCAGCTCAAAGAAATTACCTTGGAGAATAGCTATAGGCCATCGGTTGCTACCAATAAAACCATCCGTGCTAAAGTATTTATTGATTGTACTTATGAGGGGGATCTGATGGCTTGTTCGGGTGTTTCTTATGCGGTAGGGCGGGAGGCTAACAGTCAGTATGATGAAACTATAAACGGGGTTGAATTGTTGGATCAACACCAGTTTCTGGATGGTGTTGATCCCTATAAAGTACCGGGCGACCCTAAAAGTGGTTTGTTGTGGGGTATAAGTAAGGAAGTATTACAAGCAAATGGTGCCGGGGATAAAAAAGTACAGGCTTACAATTTTCGCATTACGTTAACCAATGTGCCAGAGAACCGGATCCCAATTTCAAGGCCCGCAAATTATGATCCTCAGAAGTATGAGTTACTTATCCGTTTAAAAGAGAAACAACCCTGGAAAACAATTTTTGATGTTTTTATTATCAGTAAGATGCCTAACGGTAAAACGGACATTAATAACAGGGAAGGTTTCTCGACTGATATGATCGGGATGAACTGGGAATATCCCGAGGCTGATTATAATACAAGAGCCAAAATATGGAAGGAACATGAAGATTATACCAAAGGCTTCCTTTATTTTATTGGAAATGATAGCCGCATACCCGAGAACATCAGGAACGAAATGAAGCAATGGGGTTATCCCAAAGATGAATATACGGATAGCGGTAACTGGACAACTCAGCTTTATATCAGGGAGGCCCGCAGAATGATCGGAGAACTGGTGATGACCCAGCATCACTGCCAGGGAAAAGAAGTGGTTGATGATGGTGTAGGGATGGCCGCATATGGCATGGATTCACATAATTGCGAAAGATTGGTAGTGAACGGGATGGTGAAAAATGAAGGTGATGTTCAGGTACATGGGTTTGCGCCTTATGCTGTTTCATACCGGGCTATAATCCCCAAACAAAAAGAAGCCGCTAATTTGTTTGTGCCGGTATGTTTGTCTGCAACCCATATAGCGTACGGTTCCATTCGTATGGAGCCGGTATTCATGGTGTTAGGCCAATCTTCGGCCGTAGCCGCCTGCCAGGCAATTGATAAAAAAATAGCGGTTCAACAGGTTAGTGTCAAGGAAATACAGGGTATACTCAAGAATAATCCCCTTGCCGATGAAAGCACTCCGGAGGTGTTGGTTGATAACGAGGATAGTCAAATAACAGGTGACTGGAAAATTGAAAAGTCCGGAGGCTATGGCCCAACCTATCTTATTGATGATTCCAAAGGAGAAACAGCTAAATCAGTCAAATTTATTCCGCAAATTTTAAAAAATGGTGCATACCAGGTTTATGCCTATTTTCCTAAAGTTAAGGATCCTTCCTCAAAAACATATATCACCATACACGACGGAGAAAAGACAACAGAAAAGGTAATTAATCAAGCTGATTTGAGGGTAGAAGGACAAACATCAGGAGAATGGCTTTCATTAGGGCTATATAATTTATCGCAGGAAAAGAAAGCTTATGTAGAGATCTCCAATAAAAATGCCGATGGCGTAATTGTGGCCGATGCGGTGCTTTTTGTGCCTGTGCGGTGATTTTAGGGTGTGATGACAATTTGAATTAATAACAGCTTTGATATTATCAGGGTATCAATTTAATGATAACCTATTGAATACCCCATCATAAAAAAGCCTCGTAAATTAATTTACGAGGCTTTATATTTTGATGCGGAGAGCTAGGGTTTGGAACTTTTATATATAACTATCTGTTAAATAGTTTGTTATAAATTGTAAAAATCCCATTGCCACGATTTTGCCACGATATTGAAAATACAGCAAAAACGAACAAAATCACCCGCTATTCCGATCTATATCATCAGCTATCAACTGCTTTGGTTTAAATAATCCCAAGCCCCTATAACTGTAAATCGTTTTCTTAGTATAAAGATAAGAAGATTTCGATATTTTTCTTATTGTTTTTTATTGGCTGTTATGGCGATATTGAAGAACATGAGAATCTGCCTGAAACTTATTTTAAGCACCTGGAAGGCCATTTTATGAATATCTGCTTTTTCAGGCTTTGATTCCTTTAAAAGTTATAACCCTCTTTATTTCGTTTAATAACCGCTTCTTCAGTTTTGGGGATAAGTACATCAAGGCCAAAATCTACGACCTCTGATTGTATCTGCTCGATAAAAGGGCGTAAGCTGCTGTTGTAATCCTGAAAAGCCACCTCATAATTTCCGTTATACTTTCCGAAGGAATCAGCCAGTGCGGCCGCACCATCAATTGCTAATGAACCGCCCCGGCCTGCGGCAGGTGAAGGGCAGTAACCTGCGTCACCAACCAGCGCAACACGGCCCGTTGTCCAGGACGGCATTTTCATCTGGCAAAGTTTATCAAAGTAAAAGGAATTGGATCGGCTAACCTCTTCCAGCAATTCCTGGCAGCGCCAACCGGAATTTTTATATTGTTCGGTGATCATATTACGCATCTGCGCTTCGTTCCGGTAATCGTACGGTACTTCATTTTCGGAATGATAAGCAAAGCAAATATCTGTTTTCCCATTATAGGCGTTCAGCATGACCGTCTTCCCGACCTCGCTGTATAGCTGGGTGGTATTTTCCGGAATGAGCAGTTTATCGACGATAGTGATGGAAAAATAGGCCTGCAGAAAAAGGGAAAATTCCTTTTCCGGGCCAAACCACAGGTTGCGTACAACGGAATGGATACCGTCGCAACCGAACACCAGATTAAAAGGCCTGGTCGCACTCTTTTTAAAGGTGACCTGCATTTGCCCATCATTTTCACTTAACCCGGTGATGGTCTCGCCATAAATGATCTCAACCTTATCCCTGATCGATTCATGCATCAATTCAAGTATGAAATCTCTTTCTACCTCATATTCTTCCTGTTCACGGTGCTCGTGAAATTCTGTAAGCTGGGTAACATCTTTTGAATTCTTGAACTCCACTTTTTCCATACGGAGTCTGTTGGTGTAGATCTTTTCAAACAGCCCCATGTTATGCAGCACGTGGATGGTCTTTCCTAATATATTCACCGGGGTGCCGCCTTTTTTTAAAGCCGGCGCAATTTCTACGATAGTTACCTGGTAACCGAACTTGTTCATCCAGTACGCTGTTGAAAGCCCGGCAAAGCTGGCACCGGATATCATTACGTTTTTATAATCTGTTCCCATTTCAATTAGATTTTTGTTGATGCAAAGGAACGGTGAAGGAAATTCACTAAATAGGCATATACAGCGATAAACTTGGACTAATCGAGGTTTCTCTTTCTGAAGGTAACAGGTGACATACCGGCAACCTTGGTAAACAACCTGGAAAAATAAGGGTAATCGTCGTAGCCCAACGATGCGGCTATCACTTTTAACGACTGCCTGGAATGGTAAAGCTGGCGCTTGGCTTCCAAAATAACCCGTTCTTGGATGTGCCATGATACCGGTTTCCCGGTTGCGTTTTTGACGCATTCGTTGAGATAGGGAATGGAGATATGTAGGGCTTCCGCGTAATCGGCCGGGCGTTTTTTCTCGGCAAAACTCAGCGCCAGGTGCTGCCGGAAAGTCCTGGTGATCTGTTCCTGCCTGCTCTGTTGTTCGGATGGGCCGGTGTTTTCGTAGAAAATTGAGATCACGAGTGCAACGAGTGCATTTCCCTGCTCATTCAGTAATGAATGATACAGCGGCGCATTTTTTCTTTGCCAGAATTTCATCAATAAAGAAGCGGTCTCCGAAAGCAAATTAAACCGCTCTTCATCAAGTGATAAAGGGACGGCAGGGGCAATCTCTTCGAGCAGCTTTAAGAGATCAGGATCAAGGTGCTCATTATCCAAAGCCCAGGCATAAACGGTGACCCTGTTGTAATCAATGATCCGGTGTACCTGGTCGGGATGCATATAGATCAGCGCAGGAGAATGGATGTCATATACCTTAAAATCAATTTCCATCCTGACTGTCCCCAGTTCCAGCAGAAAAAAAGAATGCCGGTCGTGCCGTTCAGGCTGTTCCCAATCACC
Organism: Mucilaginibacter sp. BGA-UO-ETr-C110; assembly: GCF_059567985.1. NCBI lineage: Bacteria > Pseudomonadati > Bacteroidota > Sphingobacteriia > Sphingobacteriales > Sphingobacteriaceae > Mucilaginibacter > Mucilaginibacter sp. BGA-UO-ETr-C110. The sequence continues at coordinate 2,197,378 of NZ_JCAQPB010000002.1, read as the reverse complement.
CAAAGGCGGCAAAGTTTCAAAAGAAACCCGGTCAATAGTAATACCCTCACCAGGTTCGCTACCGAAACTATTAACAGGGATTTTACCGGATTTTTTAGGCATATTTTGCTCTTTCTAGGCAAAGATAGGCAATCAAACACATTATTCTCTATCGGTAGGGGGGATCGCTTTCAAGAATTCCGATCCAATTGATATAGAGACGTATAAATAGCCATCAGGGCCAAATTTGACACAACCGCCATTATGATTTGATTCCGGTTCCTCAATAGTCAATATGATGCGCCCACTATTAGGGTCAACCGTAGCTGAACCGGCTGTTAGTTTGTTTTCGGCTACTACACCGGTATGATCCGATTTTTCGGCGGATGGTCTGCTGTAAAATACATAGAATTTTCTATTGGTCTTAAATTTGGGATGTAGGGCGATACTCAAAAGCCCCCTTTCTGTTGGAATCGCATTTTCTTGCATTTACGACGCACGCTCGAAGTTGGCAGAGCGTGATTTAAAAGATGCCGCAACGCAATTGAGATATTTAATAAGGAATCAGAAAAAACGTACACACCGTTTTTTCTGATTTTTAGATCGAATTTCTTCTAAAGTTTCTATCACCATTCATATTTCTTACTAAACCTCATAAATATGTGAATTTGACATAATTTTTTGTGAAAACGTGCCAATTAATTTCAGGCATTAATCCATTATTTGACTTCTCAACAGGTGTCGATTAATGACTGTTTTATTCATGAACAATTACTATAAATATTTGCCGGGTTCATCAGATGATATAGACTGTGGATTGCAAATCCTAAATGCGGGATATTATGAATCAGCGGCTAACGTTAGTTATCCAGACAAAAACCATCCATCGCATCATTATTATAATTGGGACAAGGGTAGGGTCTTACAGGATTATCAAATGATCTATTATATATCTGGTGGTAATGGCGTTTATAATTCTCAACGTACCGGGAACCTCATTATTCAACCGGGTTCGGTGATTTTGATATTTCCGGGAGAAACGCACAGGTTCCGCCCGGATATTAAAACCGGTTGGAAAGAGTATTGGGTAGGATTTAACGGCTCGGTAATTAATAACCTTATTTCAAAGGACTTTTTCAGCCCGGACAATCCTGTGATTAAAATAGGGTATAATGAAACCATTTTAAATCTTTACAAGCAGATCATTGATGCTGCCAGAAATAAAGACCCAGGCTATCAACCCATGATATGCGGAGCTACCATGTATATTTTAGGGCAGCTTCATGCATATGCCAAACACAATTTATATGCCGCGGGGGATGAACAAAGTATCGTAAATCATGCCTGTATGATGATCAGGTCAAATATTAAAAATGACATATCCCCCCAGTATATAGCAGACGAGCTAAAAATAAGTTATTCGAGATTTAGAAAAATATTTAAAGAATATACCGGAATTGCACCTGTGCAATACCAGATCCAATTGAAGATCGAATGGGCTAAGGAGTTATTGGTCATCAATACAAAGTCCATCAAAGAAATATCTTACGAAATGAACTTTGAATCCTGTAATTATTTTTCAGCGCTATTCAAGGAAAAGACCGGTCTTTCACCAATTGAGTTCCGAAGGTTAATGACAAAGTAATTATGCTTTTAAATTGACCAATAATATAAAGATTGAACGCGCATTTGTTAAAATCAAAAAGCATACTTAATATATCAAAAACCATAATTGCTTAATTAAACCTGTAAGTAATTTAGTACCATCCAATTATATGAGGGATCTATTACCTCAATAAAACTTAATTATAAATCTATTAAACCCAGCGAGTATGAGGAAAACGCTACAAAAATTAATTGTGGACCAAGAAATGGTACGCCATTCTATTGTCACACCCAACGTGAAAACAATATTCATTGTGCTCTTTGTTTTATTTTTTTGCTCATTTGGGGCCGTTGCACAAGAATCAACCGTTACTGGTATGGTTAAAGATTCAACAGGACTGACCCTGCCTGGGGTATCTATTCAAATTAAAAACGGGACATCGAGAACAGTGACCGATCAAAGAGGGGTTTATTCAATATCGGTATCTGGTCCGAACAGCATACTTCGATTTTCATTTATGGGATTTGTCACCCAGGACCAAGCGATCAATGGACAAAAAAACTTAAATGTCATTTTACATCCGGATCAGCGAAGCTTAAATGAGGTAGTTGTAGTAGGGTATGGAACTTCTAAAAAAAGTGATTTGACCGGTGCGATAACCGTTGTGAAACCTTCAGAGCTAAATCAAGGTTCCGCTAATCTAAATGTTGCGCAAATGCTTGACGGTCGGGTTGCGGGTTTGACTATCAATCAACATGACGGAGACCCGGGATCAGATCCAAAGATACTGATAAGGGGGAACGGATCTTTAAACATTGCTACTACCGCACGGCCTGATGCAAATAATCCCAATCCTTTATATAACCCATTGGTCGGGAACAGCGCTGACCCATTGGTATTGGTAGATGGATTCCCCATTTCGAAAATGCGCGATCTGAATGCGATCCCACCGGATGAAATCGAATCGATCACGATACTTAAAGATGCCAGCTCTACCGCGATTTATGGTACAAGAGGAGCGAATGGCGTTATTTTAGTAACAACGAAAAAAGGTAAGTCGAGTAAGATGAGCATTAACTATAGTGTTAAAGTCGGGACAACCTTTGGGGCTAAGCAGATTGCTGTTTTGAACCCCAGTCAATATTTAAATTTCTATCGGCAACTGGCGGATGATCCCAATAATAAACTTAACCCTCCAGCTTTTCCTTACACGCAGGCTCAGGTTGATTCTATTTCAAAAACAGGGGTAGGGACTAACTGGCAATCAGAAGTAATGAAAAAAACATCTGCATTGAACCAGGGTCACGAACTTTCGCTCTCTGGTCATAACGGATTCATCAATTATTCGCTGGAAGGAAGCTACTTTAATCAGTTTGGTAATATTGCCCCGGTACAATACACGAGGGAATTTGGTAAGGCTAGGGTGGGCTATGATGATAGTAAATTTTCATTTGACGTATTTTTATCTTACACCCATGAAAAAGACGACCAACGATCAAATGATTATTTCGGCGCGGTCATATCTAATCCTGCTCAAGCTATTTATAATGCTGACGGATCCTTTACTGCTAATCCGTTTCCAAACCAACAATTTAGAGTTAATCCATTATTTGCGCCAATATCAACAAGCAATTTTTGGATTCAGGGAACAACTTACATCGGAGTGGCCGGAAAATATAATATTTTGCCCGGTTTATCAGTGAATGCGAACCTCGGTGTGACAAAATATGACTATCAGCAGTTTTATAACAAAATGTCCACATGGACCAGTAGCGGTATTCCTGATCCTACTCAAAATAGTGCAAGTGCGAGTTACAGAAGTTTTGGAAATAACCTTGCGGAATTGTTTGCGAATTATACCAAAACGGTGGCAACAAAAAACACTTTCTCCTTACTGATAGGAGCGAGCTTGCAATCCAGGTTTTACCGCGATATTTTCGGACAGGGGACTAATTTTGCGAACCCAAACATCGGTTATTATTCATTGCTTGGATCATCAATCGTTTCGCAACCATCAACCTCATATTATACCAGCAGTTCTCAATCAGTCTTCGGAAGATTCAATTACAGTTACGACGGTAAATATTTGGCAACCATTAACTTTCGTGCTGATGGAGCAACGCAGTTTGGCCCTGATCATAAAATTGGTTATTTCCCGTCAGGAGCAGTGGCCTGGAGAATTGATAAAGAAAATTTCATGAAGGATGTGACCGCTATACAAAGCTTAAAGCTACGAGCCGGTTATGGTGTGGCTGGTAATAATAACATTCCAAGCGGCCTGACCAATCTAAATTACCAATATGGGAGTTATGCTGGTGGAACAACTTTGTCCAGGGTAGGAAATTACGTGCCAAATCCCGATTTGCAATGGGAACGTGTGAAAACATTAAACTTCGGCCTTGATTTTGGTGTGAAAAACGTGTCATTAACAGTCGATTATTACATTAAGAATTCTGATCAGCTATTGTTGCAAAAGAACGTGCCTTTAGAAACGGGTTATAATATCATTCTGGTAAATCAGGGTAAAGTTCAAAACAAGGGCGTTGAAGCCACATTATCCCTGTACGTTCCCAATATTTTAGGTTCAGGAATCTCGTACAGCCCTTCCTTCAATTTTGCATATAACAAAAATATGATTGTTAACCTGGGTGGTGACGTGGTGAAAACCAATAATATTTATATTGGGAATACGCAATACCCTTATATCATACAAAGGGAGGCCGGACACCAATATAATTCATTCAATTTATTTCATTACGAAGGAGTTTGGCAACAAAATGAAGCAACAGAAGCAGCGAAATATGGTGCAATCCCCGGCGATCCTAAATTTCGAGACGCAAATGGAGATGGGCAGCTGACCGATGCAGATAGATATTATGCCGGGAATGCTGACCCTTCCGTTACTTTTGGCTTTTCCAATAAATTTAATTACAAGCAATTTCAGCTTAATGTTTTTGTACAAGACGTTTATGGAAACAAGGTTTATAGCCAAACCCAATTGGTACTTGATAACCCAAGTGCCGGTTATTTCAATAACCTATCAACAGACGTCTTGAATCGGTGGACACCCACTAATCCATCTACCACCGAGGATTCGAAATTGCGGCCTTTAAGTCAGCAACTCGCGGCAAGCGATAAATACCTTCAAAATGGATCTTATATAAGATTAAAGGAAGTGATACTTTCCTATAGCCTTCCTAAAAATATAATCCATGGAATAAACGACATCAAACTTGGATTAGGTATGACCAATATTTTTACAATAACCAAGTTTAAAGGTTTAAATCCTGATGTTCAAGTAGTTGATTCCCAGTATAATCTTTATCCGTACAATCATACGCTGACGTTTAACCTAAATGTTAATTTTTAACGAAATAAAATAATCAGATGAAATATTTTAAAATCATATTATCAATGATTTTACTGATCCCGATAACATTCTCTTGTAAAAAGGATTTAGTAGAAAAGCAATATGGCCAGGTGAATGACCCGCTGTTATGGACCAGCGCGGCTGATTTAACGCAGGCGTTTAATGCCGGTTTAAGTTACGTTGACGCACCGTTTTCATATTACACGACTTTCTTTATGGAAATGGAAGACGCATCTACTGATTATTGGTCCGGGGGCGCAAATAATGCAGGTGAAATGAATAATTTCTCTCAATGGCAAACCAATTATCCTGACTTTTTTTCCTGGGGCGTTTATCCTCAGGTTTGGAATTCTATTTATACTTCAAATCTTATTTTGGATCGTATGAAGAGGATAAACCTTACTGCGGCTCAGCAGGCGCAATATGAAGGGCAGGCCAAATTTCTGAGAGCATTTAATTATTATTTTCTTCAAAACGAATTTGGTGGTGTGCCACTTGTATTGTCTCCGCAGGACACCAGAACATCAATTCCCCAAAGTACAAGGGACCAAATCAGGGCCCAGGTGGAGTCGGACTTATTGGATGCTGAAAAACTTTTACCAAACAAGAATGATGCAAGCATTGCCTCGAATTATTCACTCCCGTCAAAACAGGCTGCAGCAGGTCTGCTCGCAAGGCTGTATTTAAATTGGGATACGAACACCGCGCGCTGGCAAAAAACCTCCGATGCGTGTGATCTGGTCATCAACAGCGCCGCTGCGGCAGGGTTAGGTTTGGTTACTCCCTATAGCAGCATTTTCGATGTAAACAATAAAAATAATGCTGAAATGGTATACAGTATCAGGCACGACGCCTCTACGACTACCGCAGTATTTATATTGAATGACTATTGGTCAAGGCCGGGAGATATGTTTTTCCCCAATGCAGCGCAGGTAAATTGGGGTGACTGGACGGTAACCTACGACTTTTACAATTCATTTGAGTCGGATGATCAAAGAAGAAGTCAAATATCTTATAGTTATACTACAAAGAGTGGGGGAACCGCTACAAATTCTACACCGATTGTTACCAAATATCCGCTGGACCCAAAATCCAACGGTTCCTTTGGAGGAAACGATCAGCCAATCATACGTTATGCCGACATATTACTGATGAAAGCTGAAGCGCAGAATGAATTGGGGAATACATCTGCTGCTGTTATACTGATAAATCAAATTCGGCAAAGGGCAGGCCTCGGACCGCTCAATGCCCAAGAATCATCAACCCAAGGTTCGGTGCGAAACCATATCTTTTCCGAACGCAGATGGGAATTATTTGTTGAAGGGTTTGGCAGGACCGACATGATCAGAGCAAAAACTTTTTTACCATGGGTATCAAAAGTAATCGGCTCAACAGCCAGTGATAAATATTTAGTTTATCCTTTCCCGACCAGCGCAATTCAGAATAATCCAGGACTTACACAGAACCCAGGTTATAATTAACATTTTTAAGTGATTTTATGAGAGAAATGATAATCAGAAAGATCTCTTTGTTTTAATAAAAAGCAAGGGTTTTACCCAGCGCTTTACATGCCTGGGTTATTCATTTAATACGGCGTAATACCAATGTTTTACTAGTAAAAGCAGTAAGGACGAATGCCCGTTTGAAAATGATATTCGTTTTCTACCATATCGACATGTGTGATGATTCCAGTCATCAGGTTTAACCTGATGACTGGACTTCAAATCTTTTGCTAAACTGATGATAATCTTGCACAATTATAAATAGGTGTTTGGAACGCTCTTTAGACCGATGTTATAATTCCGGATTTGGAATGGATTCGGCGTTTCAGTAGGAGGGGAAGCTTATAATTGGCAATGCTATGATTTTTGGGTTTTTAATGGCGTAGATGAACCTACTATATCGTTGGATATTTTTTGAAAAGTATTGTGTTATATTTTTTATTACTATATAAGTTAATGAAACGTCAGTAAGAAGATCTCCAAAAAAGACAATAAACCAATTTAAAAAACCAATTTATAAATTATGAAAAAGAACATTATTCTTTCTTCCATGCTCTTGCTTGGCCTAAATTTAGGTTGCAAAGAAAGTGCAGTTAAACCTGTAAATGCCAATTTATCAAGTTCAGTAACGCGTATTTCAACCAATGCGAGCACATCATTTGCTAACGGTGCCGATGTCAGTTGGTTAACCCAGATGGAGGCATCGGGCCTTAAATTTTATAACAGCGGTGGTACCCAGCAAGACCTGTTCACCATATTAAGCGGATACGGCATCAATGCAATACGGCTCCGGGCTTGGGTCAACCCCTCGTCAGGATGGAATAATACCGCCGACGTGGTGGCAAAAGCTATTAGGGCCAGAAATGCTGGTATGAGCATTATGATAGACTTTCACTATAGCGATACCTGGGCTGACCCAGGAAGTCAAACTAAGCCTTCGGCCTGGGCCAGTTTGAATTTTACGGACTTAATGAATGCAACTTTTAACTATACCTATAATACACTCAATACTTTGAAATCAAACGGTATAACACCTTTATGGGTACAGGTTGGCAATGAGACAAACAATGGTATGCTTTGGCAGGATGGACAGGCTTCGGCTAATATGAAAAACTATGCCTGGCTGGTTAATTGTGGTTATAATGCAACTAAGGCGATTTTTCCATCAGCAAAAGTTATTGTACACTTGGCTAATGGCTACGATAACACAACCTACAGATGGCTGTTTGATGGCCTCAAAGCAAATGGTGCGAGCTGGGATGTTATCGGCATGTCATTATACCCTTCAACCAGCAATTGGTCAACTTACAACAGCCAGTGCCTTACCAATATGAATGATATGGTTTCCAGGTATGGCAAACAGGTGATGATATGCGAAGCTGGAATGAGCGAATCAGCCGCCACTACTTGTAAATCATTTTTGAGCGATTTGATTACTAAAGTAAAATCGGTATCTGGTGGAAACGGGCTCGGTGTATTTTATTGGGAACCGGAAGCCTATAATAATTGGCAGGGTTACGGAATGGGCGCTTTTGATCCCACAGGTAAGCCAACCGTGGCGTTGACCGCATTTTAACGAAATGCTGGCTAAAAGGCAGGATAAATATCATTTATCCTGCCTTTCTTGTTACTATCCCTCAAAAAACCAATCGAAATACGGTCTATTAATGAAAACGGACGATCAACCAATAAAATTACAATAGTATATTAATGAGCGGCATCTTGGAAAAATAAGAAGTAATGAATTTTTAAAAACTGCCCTAAACACAAATTATTGATACTAAGGAATGTCAACGTTATCCGGAACAAGCTACTAAACAAAGACGTCGAAAATGACTATTAAGTCTATAAGTTCTTTTTTTTTAATATTTTGTTTTGCTAAGTATGTTTATTTTTCATTAATTGATATCATTTATTGATTTTTTTCTTTTTTATTTCACAGATCGGGTAATTTGATGTTAAACTCTTTATTTACATACTTAAATATGTGTGTATAAGCATTGATTTTAAATTTCACACTAAAATTTAATTGATATAAAAATATTTTTTAGGTGTTTTATTTAAAATAATCATTTTTTATCACTATTTGTCTATTTAATTTCAATGGATTTAGTAAAAGTTTGAAATTTCTTTCAATTTATCAACTACTTACGTATTTTTGAATATTACATAAAATTACGTAGGTATAAATTAAACAATTGATTATGAAATTAAAATTTTTACTTTTTTCCACCGCTTTGTTTTTTGCGAAACTCGTTCAAGCCCAAGAGCACTCCTTAAGGGTTAATACCCCATTGTCTGTCGCTAAAAAGGATTCTTCTATAACTACCCCTGCTATTAGTGCTGCAGGCACAGAAGATGCGACTGGAGATCATAATCTTTTGCTCGAATACCCTAATTTCGCCAAGGTACGTAAGTACTCTATATTGAGCATCAATAAAAAAACGGTATTAAACGACAGTTTGCCTTTTAAACCTACGATCCAGGTGGGATCGATCGTGCATATGTTTGCCTTCGGTGAACAGGATGGTTACTCCAACCCTCAAACCGCTGCTTCCCCAAAATCATGGAACCGGGGCTTCACACTTTATCGTGCCCGCGTATTGGTTGGCGGCCAGCTTTCCAGGAAAGGCAGTTTCTTTCTGGAAACCGATCTGCCATCTGCTATTGGCGGCCCCAATGCGGATGGCACCAAAAATGTAAAAGTATCTCCTATTATACTGGATGCGCAATATCAATACAGTTTCTCTGACGCTTTTCAGCTGGTAGCCGGGCAGCAACTGGTATCTGACAACAGAAACGGTTTACAGGGTGCGGCTGCTTTAATGGCCAATGATTTTTCTTATTTTCAATATCCCTATAATTTATTCGCTAACAGCCCGCTTCAGGGTAATTTTGGCAGAGACCTCGGTGTTAACGCCCGTGGCTTTATATTCAACAATAAGTTTGAATATCGTGTCGGTGTATTTACCGGTCGAAATGTTGACGGCAAAGGACCGCTCAGGTATGTTGGGCGTTTTGCTTATAATTTCCTGGACACGGAAAAAGACTACTATTATGCCGGAACCAACTTAGGCAAAGGAAAAACGCTGACATGGGGAGCCGGATTTGATACACAAGCTTCCTATTATAACTTTAGCACTGATGTGTTTTTAGATGAGCCTGTTTCTAAAACCGGATCAATTACATTAAACGGCGCTTTTCAATATATGACCGGAGGCACCAATGTCGGTAACAAATATTCATTCGCCACGCTAATTCCCGCGCAAACCGTGCAATTCCTGGAATTGGGTTACTACTTTAAAACGGCGAAACTGCAACCCTGGGTAAAATTTGAAAACCAGGATGTATCAGCAAAAGCTCAACAGACCGGAACCGTAGCTGTTGACCGGTTTAATAAATTAAACTCCAATAAGGTTTACGGTGTTGGGATCAATTATTTCTTTAATGATTTAGGTACCAACCTGAAGCTTTCCTATAATTCACGGGCTTATAATGTAGCCATACCTGCAGGCGACTTTGATAAAAGATCTTACGGCCAGGTTTGGCTGCAACTACAGTTCTTCATTTTTTAACTCATTCTAAACAGTTTATTCACTCATAAAATTGAAATAATGACTACAAGATTTTCTTTCCCCCTAAAAAAAGCAATGGTTTTGCTTAGCGCTTCCCTACTGTTGCTCACTGCCTGCAATTCAAACAATAAAAAAGGAAGTGCCGGCACCAACAGCAAAGATACCTCTGGCAGTACGGTTAAAATTGGTGTGCTGCATTCGCTAAGCGGCACCATGGCTATTTCTGAAGTATCTTTAAAAGATGCTGTTCAAATGGCGGTCGATGAGATCAATGCAGCGGGTGGCGTGCTTGGTAAAAAAATTGAGCCGGTGATCGTTGACCCGGCTTCTGATTGGGATCTGTTCGCAGAGAAATCAAAAGAACTTTTGATCGATAAAAAAGTATCGGCCGTATTTGGCTGCTGGACTTCTGTTTCCCGCAAATCTGTTCTACCTGTTTTCGAACAAAACAACGGCTTGCTTTTTTACCCGGTGCAATATGAAGGTGAGGAAAGCTCTAAAAACATCATTTATTCAGGTGCGGTACCCAATCAGCAGCTGATCCCGGCCGCGGATTATTTAATGAGTGCCGAGGGCGGTGGTTATAAACGGTTTTATTTATTGGGCACTGATTATGTTTTCCCCAGAACAGCTAATAAGATCCTGAAAGCTTATTTACTTTCTAAAGGCATTCCTAAAGAAAACATCATAGAGGAATATACCCCTTTCCATCACCAGGACTACCAGACTATTGTTTCTAAAATAAAGAAGTTTGCCGTAGTCGGTAAAGCTTGTGTATTGTCTACTATCAATGGTGATTCTAATATCCCTTTCTACAAAGAATTTGCTAACCAGGGATTAACTGCTGCCACCTGCCCTATTATGGCCTTCTCTGTGGCCGAAGATGAATTAAGGGCAATGGATACAGAATTTTTAGTAGGTCATTTAGCAGCATGGAATTATTACCAGTCCATCGATGTGCCTGAGAATAAAAAATTCGTAGCCAATTTCAAAGCTTATTGCGCAAAACATAACCTCCCAGGTGGCTCAAAAAGAGTTACTGACGATCCAATTTGCTGGGCATACACCGATGTTTACCTATGGGCAAAAGCGGCTGAAAAAGCAAAGTCATTTGATGTAGCCAAGGTTGTTGAAGCTTTGCATGGTTTAACCTTTGATTCACCCGCGGGCCCGGTAAAAATGGATGATCAGATCAATCACCTGGAAAAAACAGCGATGATCGGCGAAATCAAGCCCGACGGACAGTTCAACGTGATCTGGAAATCAAAAGGTCTGATCATCCCACAGCCATTCTTCAAGCTGGACAATGCTAAAAAATAATTGTTTTTATTCAAGATTGTATGTTGTTGAAGTATAATTTCTATCACAAAATAAAAAGCACGGAAATGAGAAACGGAAAAAGAATAATATGTTGTATGATACTGTGCTGCGCTGTGTTTTTTTCGGCCCATGCGTCTACGGACAGTACAGGGGTTTATATCCAACAGGTACTGCACCCGCAACAGGAAGAAATGCGATCACATGCTATCCAGCGTCTCGTGGCCTTAAAACAAGTGTCCTCGTTTCCGTTCCTGGAAGCTATAAACAATAGCGCGCTATATATTTTGGATGGGAAAGCGGTTACGACAGGCAACAGAAAATCTGAAGAAGAAAGCTTTCCGGTGTATGAGCTATATCCCATACACCGGATATTGCTGAATGCCGAGGGAAAACCAGTCCTGCTCAGTTCATCAGGTTTAAAACAGGTAGACATAAGCCGGGTTAACCGCCTTCAGTTGATACCCGTTGCCAACTGGCTGAATATATTTAACGCCGATGATCAGAAACGGATGATGGCTTATGGTCAATTGCAAATTACGGCTGATTCTTCCCTGCTAAACATACTTTCAGGTGCATTGAAAACGGAAACAAATCCCAATGTTTTGCGTGCAGGTAAAGAAGCATATTATACAATGCTTTTGAACAATACCGCCGATATCACCAAAGCGCGATCATTGATGGATTCACTAAGTGCTAACGACGGAGATAACGCGACCGGTGTATTGGCAGCTTATGGCAAACAAAAAGAGCGGCCGCAGCAATTGCGTTTATATGCAAAGCAAAAAGCAGCCGAATTAGACAACCATTATGCCTTGCTACAACGGATGCAGAATTTGTTCAGCGGTTTAAGCCTGGGCAGTATTTTAATCCTGATATCGCTCGGCTTAGCTATCGTTTATGGCTTAGCAGGAATTATCAATATGGCGCATGGCGAGTTCCTGATGATAGGCGCTTATGCAACCTACAGCGTGGAAATGTTATTTAACAATGTACTGCATATCCAAAACACAGATTGGTTTTACCTGGCCGCCTTACCTGTTTCGTTTATCGTTGCGGGTGCCGCAGGGCTGTTGCTGGAGAGACTGGTTATCCGTCGTTTATACGCCAAACCGCTGGAAAGTTTACTGGCAACCTGGGGAGTCAGTCTGATCCTGATCCAGCTGGCCCGCACCCTTTTTGGTGATCTTACGGCGGTCAAGCTCCCTGGCATATTGTCCGGTGGCTGGCAAATATCACCCCATTTGGTTTTACCTTATAGCCGCCTGTTCGTTATCGTGCTAACCATCGCAGCTGTAAGCGTGATCTATTGGGTGCTGTTTCGTACCCGGCTCGGTATGCAGATAAGAGCCGTAACACAAAACCGCAGTATGAGCGCCTGTTTGGGTATTGATACCCGGCGCGTAGATGCTATTACTTTTTTCATTGGCTCCGGCTTAGCCGGCTTAGCGGGCTGCGCCATGACCCTGATCGGCAACGTGGTTCCTGATATGGGACAAACCTATATCGTTGATTCCTTCCTGGTGGTTGTCACAGGCGGAGTCGGCAAATTGGTGGGAACCATAGTTGCAGGCCTCGGGATAGGCGTGTTTTCAAAAGTATTGGAAGCATTTTTTGAAGCGGTGTACGGCAAGGTCCTGATCCTCTTGGGCATTATGATTTTTATGCAGTTTAAACCCAAGGGGCTTTTCCCCGACAAAGGCAGATCAGCAGAGGATTAATTTATAAAATTTCATATCATGCAAATTAAATCACCACAATTGGTTAACCTTCTTTTTATCCTGTTTTTTGCAGTAGCGTTGCCTGTGGGTAATATCATGGGTTTTGTTTCTGTCAATACAGTTTCCTTATGGGGACGGTATTTCTGCTTTGCTATTGCAGCATTGGGGATAGACCTGATCTGGGGATTTACCGGGATCATGTCCATGTGCCAGGCTTTGTTTTTTTGCTTGGGCGGTTACTGTATAGGGATGCACTTATTGTTAACCGCAACTGCCCTACAGGGGCAAAAGCTTCCTGATTTTATGGCCTGGAATAACATTACTTCCTTACCTGCGTTCTGGGAACCTTTTCATGGCTTTGTGCCAACACTGCTGCTTTGCCTGGTCATACCCGCACTGATTGCTTTGATCATCGGTTTCTTTATTTTCAGAAGCCGGATCAAAGGCGTGTATATGGCTATTATTACCCAGGCGCTTGCACTTGGCATGTACTTGCTGTTCCTTAGAAATGAAACCAAACTCGGCGGCACAAACGGACTGACCAACTTTAAAACAGTACTGGGGTATGATTTAAATGCCTCCCCGGTTAAGCTTGGCTTATACCTGGTTTCTTTAGCTATGCTTTGCCTTGCCTATGCCGGTTGCCGGAAAATGGTTCAGTCCAAATTCGGCAAAATATTGCAGGCCATCCGCGACAGCGAATCAAGGGTTGGTTATACCTCCTATCGGGTCTTAAATTACAAACTCATGGTTTTTGTGGTAGCCGCTCTACTGGGTGGCCTGGCAGGTATGCTCTATGTTCCACAGACAGGGATCATTACACCAGGCCGGATGAGCGTAACCGCTTCTGTAGAGATGCTGATGTGGGTGGCATTAGGCGGAAGGGGGAAACTCAAAGGGGCCATTATAGGCACCTTATTAGTGAACTGCCTTTACAGCGTTTGCACCAGCCTTTTTCCGGAAGGATGGTTGTTTATACTCGGGCTGCTGTATGTATTAACGGTATTATATTTTCAAAAAGGCTTTCTTGGATTATTTGAAACCATTGGGGATAAAATAGGTACGATCCTGAAAAGGAAACCGGCCGGGCTTAGAGTTGTGTCTTAACGATCTGATAACGCATAAAATTTTAACGATCATGTTACTTGAAGTAAATAACCTCGCGGTTTCATTCGGTGGTGTCCGGGCGCTTGATTTAAAGCATTTCAACCTGGAAGACAAAGAATTACGGGTGATCATCGGGCCTAACGGGGCCGGTAAATCAACCTTTATGGATATTCTGTGCGGCAAGACCAAACCCAATACCGGAGAGATCAAATTTAACGGAAAGCCCACCAACGGCCTTACCGAGGTAGAAATAGCGGAGCTGGGCATCGGCAGGAAATTCCAAAAGCCTTCTGTATTTCCCAGTCTAACGGTATTTGATAATATGAGCATTGCAGCCAAAATGAAAAAGGGAGTATTTACCTCCCTGTTCTTCAAAGTATCACCAGCTTTTACCGATAAAATTCATGCGATGGCAAAAAGAGTGGGGCTTTCCAACGTATTGCATCAATTGGCCGGTTCACTATCGCACGGACAAAAACAATGGCTGGAAATAGCCATCGTAGTATTACAAGATCCCCGGCTGTTATTGATCGATGAACCGGCAGCGGGCATGTCTGACAAAGAAACAGAAAAGACCGGTGAATTGCTTCTCGAACTATCCAAACAGCATGGCGTGATCGTCATAGAACACGACATGCACTTTGTAAAACAGATCGCCAATAAACTGGTCAGTGTACTGGTTAATGGCAAACTTTTAATGGAAGGCGCTTTTGAGGAAGTCAGAAATGACCAAAGGGTTATAGACTGTTATCTCGGCAGGGCTAATGCACAATTGGAAATATTATCGGTATGAAGAACGAGGTGATTTTATCCGTCAACAAATTGCAGGCCTCTTATGGCGAGAGTACCATTTTATGGGGTACTGAACTATCTGTAGCCAAAGGCACTGTAACTACGGTTATGGGCCGGAACGGTGTGGGGAAAACCACTCTGCTGAAAACAATTATGGGTCTGGTAAAAGTTAAGGAAGGCGAAATTTTGCTCGGGGAGCAATCCATCACTAATCTGCCCTCTTATAAAATTGCCAGGGCCGGTATAGGTTATGTTCCGCAAGGCCGGGAAATCCTTCCTAAACTGAGCGTGCATGAAAATCTGAAATTAGGACTGGAAGCATCACCTGATTATAAAGCCAAAATTTCAGAAGAGGATATATATATCCTGTTTCCTGTTTTGAAAGAATTCCGAAAACGTCTGGGAGGTAACCTGAGTGGCGGGCAGCAACAACAACTGGCCATAGGACGCGCTCTGATCAGTGGACCTTCTCTTTTGTTGCTGGATGAACCTACTGAGGGCATTCAACCCTCTATTGCGATTGAAATAGGAAATATATTACGAAAACTGGTAGAAGAAAAAGGGATCTCCGTATTGCTCGTTGAACAAAAAATTGATTTTGCAAAACACGTAACAGACTATTTCTACTTCATGGACAGGGGGAAAATGATCAAAGAAGGAGACGCGGCATCTTTTGATTTCAACGAATTACAGGATCATATTGCGGTATAATAAAATGAACCATCTAATAAATCTTTATAAAAACAACAAAAGAAGAAAATGAAACTATCACCTAAAGAAATAGAAAAACTGGTGTTGCATAATGCCGGTTTTGTAGCCCAGAAGCGTTACGCGAGGGGGATATTATTGAATTACCCGGAAACCATAGCGCTTATCGCCACACAGTTGCTGGAGTTTATACGGGAGGGAGCCACAGTTGCCGGTCTGATGGAAAAAGGCAAACATATCCTGGGGTATGATGATGTGATGGAGGGCGTGCCGGCATTACTGGATACGGTTCAGGTAGAAGGGACCTTTCCTGACGGTACCAAACTGGTGAGTGTTCACCAACCGATCTGTGAAACAGGGATCAATAACGGCCTGGCACTGTATGGTTCTGGTTTAACCAGGCTAACCAATAAGCTATTGATAGACAATGGCAGCGAGACCAAACCGGGTGAAGTCTTTATTGCAGCAGGAGATATTGAATTAAATGCCGGCAGGAAAACGCTAACGATTGAAGTGGAAAACACGGGGGATCGTTCTGTGCAGATTGGCTCTCACTATCCTTTTGTAGAAACCAACAAAGTATTAAAATTTGACAGGATACCCACTATAGGTTACCGGCTGGATATTCCTTCAGGCAATGCCATCCGCATTAAACCGCTGGAGAAAGTCACGGTAAACCTGGTAGAGATCGCGGGCGAAAAAAAGGTATACGGAGCTAATGCGCTGATCAATGGCGCCATAGCAGGGCGCATACCTGAAATTACCAATACCCTGAAAGAACGGGGCTTTATCGATTAACCGGACAACTCTTTTATTAAAACATTTACTGAACCATTAAATCACTAAAAAATGGCCTACAATATATCAAAAACAGAATATGCAAAGCATTTTGGCGTTACAACCGGCGATATTATACGCCTGGGCGATACCAACCTGCTCATTAAAGTTGAAAAAGATTTAACGTCTTACGGGGATGAATGTATTTTCGGCGGTGGAAAATCCGTTCGGGACGGGATGGGACAGGCGGTTGGATTTTCCCCGGAAGAAGTGCTTGACCTGATCATTACAAACGTTTTGATCGTTGACCACAGCGGCATTTATAAAGCAGACATCGGTATTAAAAACAATTACATCAAAGCCATTGGGAAAGGGGGTAATCCGCATATCATGGATGGCGTTGATCCTGACCTGGTGATTGGTGCCAATACCGAACTGATCTCTGGTGAAGGGCTGATCGTTACTGCTGGTGGTGTTGACTCGCACGTGCACTTTATTTGTCCGCAGCAATCACAGGAGGCCCTGGCTTCGGGTATTACTACCCTGATAGGTGGTGGTACAGGGCCCACAACAGGCACATTGGCAACAACCATTACACCTAATGCCACCTATATCAAAATGATGCTCCAGGCCACAGATACCGTTCCTTTGAACATCGGTTTTCTGGGAAAAGGAAGCTCATCCGGGCCAAAAGAACTGGAGGCACAGATTATGGCTGGGGTGATGACGCTGAAACTGCACGAAGACTGGGCATCATCTGCCTCGGCTATTGACAACTGCTTAACCATTGCAGACCATTATGATGTGCAGGTATGTATCCATACTGATTCACTGAATGAAAGCTGCTATGTAGAGGATTCCATCAAAGCATTTAAAAACCGCACGATACATTGTTATCATATTGAAGGCGCAGGCGGAGGTCATGCACCAGATACCATCACCATGCTCAGTGAGGCCAACGTTCTTCCCTCTTCTACCTCGCCAACCAACCCATATACCATCAATACGGTTGACGAGCATCTGGATATGCTCATGGTATGCCATCACCTGGACAAGAGCATTGAAGAAGATGTTGCTTTCGCGTCAAGCCGTATCCGGCAGCAAACCATAGCCGCCGAAGATGTATTGCATGATATGGGTGCCATATCCATGTTCTCATCAGATTCTCAGGCCATGGGGCGAATCGGCGAAGTGGTTTGCCGTACCTGGCAGATCGCGCATAAAATGAAGGAACAGCGTGGCGCATTAGCTGAGGATGCTGCCACCGGAGCGGATAACTACCGGGTGAAAAGATACATTGCCAAATACACCATCAATCCGGCAATTACACATGGATGCAGCCATGTAGTAGGTTCATTAGAGCCCGGAAAATTGGCGGATATGGTGATCTGGAACCCCAAGTTTTTTGGAAGCAAACCCGAATTGGTTATTAAGGGTGGTGTAATTGTACAGGCGCAAATGGGCGACCCCAACGGATCAATTTCCACACCGGAACCCACGATTTCCCGCCCTATGTACGGTGCGCTTGGTAAGGCGGTGGGTGCCACCTCGTTGGCATTGGTATCCAAAGCGTCTGTAGAAAATGTACAGCAATATGGGTTAAATAAAATGATCATTCCCGTTAAAAATACCCGGAACATTACCAAGCAGGATATGATTTTGAACACTGCCCAGCCGAAAATAAAAGTTGATCCGAAAACATATGAAGTTACCGCCGATGATGTGCTGGTAACGTGTGATCCGGCTAGGAAAGTGCCGTTAGCCCAGTTATATAGCTTGTTTTAGTTTGATCGCCCGCATTCCGGACAGGATTGCGGGCTTCTCGCTTCATTACAGCGAATGATTGTCATCCAAAATCTTTACTTTAGCCTTAAACTCCCCTTTTTGAAGAAATGAATAATAATTTAGCCATCATATCCCAGGACCGCAAATTATTCAAGCATTTCACCATACGTTATGGCATTGCATTAACTTTTATCGCCTTATTATCTATTGCAAGCCAGGTCAGGGTACAACTTCACCTGAGCCGGTCTATGGATGATTCCCATGTGATCAATTTCGCCGCCAGACTACGTACGTATAGCCAGATCGTAACCAAGTCGGCCTTGCTTTTAGAAAATGGTTATGCCTACGAAAGCAGCCGTAAAGAATTTGTCAATACGCTGAAACAGTGGGAAAAAGCACAGGAAGGCCTCGAATCCGGCAGCAAATTTCTGAACCTGCCCACCGAGAACATGGAAGAGATCAATCAGATGTTTGATCTGATCAGTCACCCGAGAAAAGAGATCATCACAGCGGCTGAACATATTGCCACTATCCTGGATACTACAAAAAATTTCCGTCCCGAACTGATCCGGCCCTACGTAAAAACTATACTTAATTACGAACAATCCTATTTATTGGGAATGGATCTGATCGTTTTTGAATACGATAACTTTTCAAAGGAAAGGATCAACCAGCTAAAACAAATCGATTACCTGGTTCTTGCCATACTATTGGTAACACTGGTATTGGAGGCGGGTTTTATTTTTTATCCCTTAGCTATCCACATCAAAAAAGTAGTTATCGGCTTGGTTTCATCAGAGGAAGAAGCTAAGCAATTAACCTATAAATTGCAGGTGGCTAATGAAAGTAAAGAAAAATCATATAATGAATTGCGGGAAATCAATTTTGCCCTTGACAAAGCAACTTACCTGGTTAAGACAGACCCTGAAGGCAAGATCATTTATGCCAATGATAAATATTGCCACGTAACCAAATACACCATGTCTGAACTCCGGAACAAACCTGTTTTCTATAACAATATGGGCGGCAAGGAAAGTGTAATTTATGATCACATTCGGGATGTACAAAAAAATCATGAAGTATGGCAGGATGAAATTTTTGACTATGCCAAGGATGGAACCGGATTTTGGCTGGATGTTACTTTAATACCCGTGTTTGATAATTCCGGGAGTCTTTACCAGTATTTGGTAATCGGCAATGATATTACCAACCGGAAAAATACGGAGCAAGAGAACAAAAAATTGACCGAGGAGAAATTGGTAAGACATGGTATTGAACAAAAAATTAAATCATACGCCATTATTAACGGTCAGGAAAAAGAACGGAAAAGAATAGCCGCAGAAATACATGACGGAATAGGCATGATGCTGACCAGTGTACGAATGAAGCTGGAACAGATTGAAGACAGAACAGATACCACCGATCCTGAAATTGTCGTGGTAAACGGCATGCTTGCCAACCTGATCGCAGAAACCCGCAGGATATGCTCAGATCTCTTGCCCAGTGTATTAGAAGATTTTGGGCTTCGTTCGGCTGTTGAGGATCTGGTAAAAACTTGCCAGGATTTCGATAAGAAACTCGAATTCCTGTTAGACGAAAACATACAGCAAACCCCCTTGCCGAGGGAGCTAAAAATAAGTGTTTACCGGATATTACAGGAAGGTCTGAATAATGTTATTAAACATTCGGAGGCATCCAAAGTGGAGATATATATCGACACCTCCGGCGACTACTTAAATTTAATGGTCAAAGACAATGGAAAGGGTTTTCATTTTGATATCCGGCAGTTACACTTAAAGAATTTGGCAAAAAAAATGAATGGCATACGGGGCATGAAGGAGCGGACAGAACTTTTAAGCGGTACTTTTAACATCGTTACCGAACCCGGACATGGCACAATTATTCAATTAGAAATACCTTTGGCACATGAACGCGAGCATTAAAGTTTTTTTAGTAGATGACCATGAGATATTCAGAAATGGCTTAAGACAGCTGGTGAATGGCGAAGATGACATGGAGGTAGTTGGTGAAGCCGGGGACGGAGAAACAGCTTTACAAGCCTTGGCGTCAATCACCCCGGATGTTATTATCATGGATATACGGATGCCCGGCATCAATGGCGTCGAGACCAGCCAGGTTATATTAAAGCAACAGCCAAAAAGCAGGATCCTTTTTTTTAGTTTATATGATAACCCTGACTATGTGGTTAGTGCATTGGAAATGGGTGCCAGCGGATATATCTTAAAAGACACCAGTAATAAAATATTCTTAAATGCCATCAGGACGGTATTTAACGGCAAATTTTACTTTATTGGTGATGTAACTGACGTGCTGGTAAAGAAATATATAGAAATTCAAAAAACATCCGGTCATATTGCTGCCTCTCATACAGAAATATCCCTGTCGAACAGGGAACAGCAGATTTTAAAAATGATCGATAAAAACCTCAGCACGAAAGAAGTCGCTGAGTCTTTAAATATTAGTGTACGCACCATAGAGGCTCACCGGTTAAATATTCTGCGTAAATTCAAAGCCAATAATATGGATGAAGTACTTACTTACTGCAAGGATACTGATTTGTTAAAGTAAGAAACCTGAGTAGCTCTAATATTGTCTCTTTAAAGAGGGATAGCACTTTGCATATCGCTCTTAATTGAGCTTTCGGTAATCAAGAGGAGTGTAGCCCGTATTTTTCTTGAATGCCCTCGTAAAATGCTGAGGGTATTTAAAGCCCAACTCATAGGCAATTTCACTTATGGACTTATTCACATCCAGTATCCTTTCTTTGGCCATGTCCATGACTTTTAATTGGATATATTCCATCGCGGTTTTTCCCGTTTCTTTTTTTACCATATCCCCGAAGTAATTGGGAGAAAGGTATAATTGCTCCGCACAATAGCTAACAGGCGGCAACCCTTTCGTCTGTGGTTTCTCTGATTGAAAATAATCATTTAACAAGTTCTCAAACTTCTCCAGGTTACCTTTATTAGCATCGTTTCTGGTAATGAACTGCCGGTCGTAAAAACGAACGCAGTAATTAAGAAATAATTCAATGTTTGAAGCGATTAATGTCTTGCTATGTTTATCAGTTCCCTGCTCTAATTCGTATTTGATCTTTGCAAAACAATCCAACACAATTTTTCTTTCCTTCTCCGATAAATGAAGGGCCTCCCTTGTTTCATAGGAGAAAAAGGTATAATCATCCATATGTCTTCCGAGGGCTGTGCCGTGGATCAGGTCGGGATGAAAAAGGAGCGCAAAGCCTTGCGGCTTATAGTCCTGATTGATATTCACATTGATGACCTGGCCGGGAGCGACAAAGACCAGGGTTCGGTCCTGATAATCATAAGTGTGGCGGCCATATTTGATGTCGCCACATTGCACATCCTTTAAATAGATGGCATAGAACCCAAAGTTCATTTTGGAAGCATATTCTACCGGTGTTGTGCCGGTAAAGTCGATCACACTGACTAAGGGATGCAAATTTTCCTGGTGATAAAATTTATCATGCTCACTTACTGTATCTATCTTCGAAATCTTTTCCATAACATTTTTGCATTGAAACTGATCCAAATTTAACAGTTATTCGGCACCGAATAAATTTCAGAGACTTAACCTGTAAAAATGGTAGGTAAACCTGTAACCTGTATAAGAATTTTTAACCAATACAGCCGGACCTTTGTGTATAAACTTTTGGATGTTGAACGTCATTCAGGTTTTGAAACAAAACTATCAATCAAAAAGACTAAAAAGATGAAAATAATGGAAGGGAAAATAGCGCTGGTTACAGGAGCCGCTTCAGGATTGGGATTAGCAACAGCGAGAGCATTTGCAGAAGCCGGCGCGGCAGTTGTCTTAGCGGACTGGGATGAAAAAGCAGTTCAATTGACGGCAGAAAAATTGGCAATGGAAGGGTACAGGACACTGGCTATCACGTGTGATGTGTCTGATGACAGGCAGGTTGAAGATATGATCAGTAAAACCGTCGCTGTTTTTGGCCGTTTGGATGCTGCCTATAATAATGCAGGTGTCCAGAATGAGCTGACAGGGGCTGCAGATCAAACCAGAGACGACTTCGACCGGGTTACCGGTATTAACTATCGTGGTGTTTGGAGCTGTATGAAATATGAGTTACAGCAAATGCGTAAACAGGGTAACGGTGCTATAGTAAACTGCTCTTCAATCGGGGGGATCCTGGGTGGTGCGCAGCGGGGAACCTATCACGGTGCCAAACATGGTGTTATCGGTTTAACTAAAAGCGCCGCCTTGGAGTATGCTTCACAGGACATCCGGATCAATAGCATTTGCCCGGGCCTTTTTCAGACGGCTATGTCTGACAAAATGATTGCGGCTGGCCAAAAAGAAGCGCTCGACGGGATGCTGCAACAGGTACCTGTGGGGCGTTTAGGTCGTCCTGATGAAATAGCCAGTGCTGTCATTTGGCTTTGCAGCGATGCGGCCAGCATGGTGGTCGGCCATACCTTAGTGGTTGATGGTGGATATAGCATTCAGTAAAACGAAGTCTATGAAATTAATGATCAAATTGACGCTATTGTTGCTGTCGGTCGGAATGATCTTCATGATCGCCCCCGTTAACAATAAAGCAAAACCTCAACAACAAAAAACGATGATAACAACTGAAAATGATACACTCTTTGCAAAAGGAGACAAAGCGCCGGCTGATTACTTTACAGGCTCTGCCTTTATACATCCTTTACTCGCTAAAGATAAAAACAATGAATTCGCGCTGGGGAGCGTAACGTTTGAGCCAGGCGCAAGGACCATCTGGCACACCCATCCCAAAGGTCAGGTATTGATCGTCACTGAAGGTCAAGGATTTTATCAGGAAAAAGGCAAACCTGCACGTGCCCTGAAAAAAGGGGATGTGGTCAATATTCCGGCGAATATAGAGCATTGGCATGGAGCTGATGCCCACAGCAAATTTGTTCACATTGCCATTACCAACTATAAAGGTGATGAAAATGTAGTATGGCTGAAGCCGGTATCTGAGGCAGAATATCAGGAAGCGAATAAACAATAAAGACAAAAGACATGAGCAGAAACCATTTTGTCAAAGGGCTGCTAATCTTCATTTTAATGATGGGCGTACATATGATGAATGCACAAGATCACAGAAATCTGGGTCAATCTTTGACTGTACAGCAGCAAAGTATCGTCAACATTTCGGCATTGACCGCTGCTGGAGACTTGATGAAACTAAAGATTCAGCTGAATGCCGGACTGGATGCCGGACTTACTGTCAACGAGATCAAGGAAATATTGGTACAGCTTTATGCGTATTGCGGTTTCCCGAGAAGTTTGAACGGAATTACTACTTTCATGTCGGTCCTTGAGGACCGTAAGGCAAAAGGCAAACAGGATACAGAAGGTAAAGATGCTTCGCCAGTTAATGACATGCATAAATATCAAACTGGAAAAAAAACTTTGCAAGTGCTGACCGGCAAAGAGGAAAAAACTCCTGTGGGAGCTAACGCATTTGCGCCCGCCATCGATATCTTTTTGAAAGAACATTTGTTCGCTGATATATTTAGTCGTGATGTCTTGACTTACCAGCAGCGCGAACTAATCACTGTTTCTGCTTTGGCCAGTATGAGCGGGGTCGAATCCCAATTGCAGGCGCATATCAGTATAGCGATGAATACCGGACTTACCGCAGTACAGTTGTCAGAAGTTTTTAAGATCATTCATGATGCCGTGGATATCAAGAAAGGGGATATCGCGAGATCGGTGTTGGATAAAGTGCTGACTGTCAAAAAATAGCAAAATATCATTTAACCTATGGAAGCAATGTATAAACAAGTCCGGCTAATCCTGTTTTTGGCGATGATGATCGGTCACGTGTTGACAGGCCAAACCCAGGTAACAAAAATGCTCAGCGCTGATACCGGATGGCCGAGTTATGGGGCTGATAAAGCCAGTACACAATATTCACCACTCAACCAGATCGATTCAACCAATTTCAATCAGCTTCATATCGCCTGGACCTGGCGTTCCGTAGAACAAGATATCACCCGTATCCACCCGGATATCAAAAGCTGGGTTTGGGAATGTACGCCCTTAATGATAAATGGTATACTGTATATCAGCTCTTCGCTATCCCAGGTAGCGGCTGTGGATGCAGGAACGGGCAAGACAAAGTGGGTCTATGATCCGGAAACCTGGAAGAATGGAACGCCTTCTAATAACGGCTTTGTGCATCGGGGAGTTGCTTACTGGGAAAATGGCTCCGATAAACGTATCCTGTTGGGGACAGGGGATGGCTACCTGATCGCGTTGAACGCCATTACCGGCAAGCCCATATCCTCCTTTGGCAATGCGGGGCGCATTGATCTTACCCAGGGATTAGGACGTGCTGTTGAAAGAAAGCTTTATGGTGTTTCCTCGGCACCCATTGTTTGTAAGGACGTTGTGGTCGTGGGCACCAAGGTACACGACGTTCCTTTGGTTACCGCTATGCCGCCTGGCTCTGTTCGCGGTTTTGACGTACGCACTGGTAAGCAATTGTGGCTGTTTAGTGCTGTTCCGCAAAAAGGGGAGTTTGGAAACGACACATGGGAGGACGATTCCTGGCAGACAACAGGCAGCGCTAACGTTTGGGCACCGATCAGTGCCGATGAAGGACTGGGATATGTTTACCTGCCATTCAGCACGCCCTCCAATGATAGTTATGGCGGACGAAGACATGGTTCAGGGCTTTTTGGCGAGAGCCTAGTGGCGCTCGATGCCCGCAGCGGAAAATGTATCTGGCATTTCCAGTTAGTACATCACGGATTATGGGATTATGATCCGCCGGCCGCTCCTAATCTGATCGATATTACGGTAAACGGAAAACCGATCAAAGCGGTGGCGCAGGCGAGTAAGCAAGGTTTTGTTTACGTGTTTGATCGTATTACAGGCAAACCTGTCTGGGATATTGTAGAGCGATCGGTACCGCAATCAACGGTTCCGGGTGAAAAATCTTCACCCACCCAGCCATTTCCTACGAAACCCGCTCCTGTCGACCGGCAGGGCATAACGGAAAATGAACTTGTAGACTTTACACCTGCTATGCACGAATCCGCTGTAGATATACTGAAAAAGTATAATTATGGCCCGTTATTCACACCACCTTCTTTGGAAAAACCTACGATTTTAATGCCTGGCATAGCCGGAGGGGCAAGCTGGGCGGGGGCGGCATTCGACCCGGAAACAGCTATACTGTACGTACCATCTAATACAATTCCTCACGTGGTCACGCTGGAAAAGGCCTCGATAGCAACACTTGGGTACCAGGGGAAAACTGTGGCGATGGAAACGATGGATGGCATTCCGCTATGGAAACCACCATATGGACGCCTAACAGCTATAGATATGAACACAGGGGAGCATAAGTGGGTGGCACCGATGGGAGATCTGGCTTTAACCGTTCCCGCCTTGAAAAAGCTAAATCTGCCGCCAACTGGGCGCGCGGCCCGCAGCCATATCTTGTTGACTAAGACACTCTTTTTTGTAGCACAGGAAGGCAGTACGCAGCGAGAAGAAATTGGTAGGATAGAAACAGGTACAAAAATGGGGACGACATCCGGATTGAAATTTCAGGTGGTAGACCCCAAAATAGTTGCTTACAATAAAGCAACAGGCCAGTACATTGGTGAGATTGCTTTGCCCCGAAATGCAACAGCCGCTCCGATGACTTACATGCTCAATGGCAAGCAATATATTGCGGTAGCGACCGGTGGGGCTAATCTGCCGCCTGAACTGATTGTATTTGGTTTGGATTGATTTTAAAAAGAAATCTCAATGAGAGCGAAGCACTCATTGATAATAATATCTGTCTGTTGCCTCATTATGCTCATTTTAAGTTATAAGGCAGCCCATGTAAAACAAGATAACCGGTTAGTGAGAATAGCCAAAATCGAGGTTTATCCCGCCTGTCTCGAAGTGTATAGGGCGGCATTGGCCGAAGAGATAAAGGCCGCGATAAGGGTAGAACCGGGTGTATTTGCCCTGCAAGCTGTATATAATAGGGCAGATCCGACAAAGGTCACCGTATTTGAAGTATACGCCAGCGATAGTGCTTATCAGACACACTTAAAAACGCCACATTTTTTAAAATATAAGAATAGGACATGGAAGATGATTAAGTCACTTGAACTAATTGAGGTAGAGCCGATTGCTCTGGAGTTCAAATCAGAGTCCATAGAAAATAGTAGATGATGAACGTAACAATAAAAAAACAATTCACAACAGATGAATTAACACGAATAGATCAGGCGGACGATCTGCATATCTCGCCCTTCCGTGAAGATCGTGAGACCTACGGTACACCAACATGGGTCTGGGCAGTAATTGTACGTGGTGATTTATATGTGCGTGCCTATAGCGGCATTGCATCAAGATGGCACAAGGCAGCTCTGAAGCAGAAAGCCGGGCATATAAAAGCCGCGGGTATGGTGAAGGATGTGAACTTTGAACCGGTTTATGATCTCAATATTGACCATTACATAGATGAATCCTATAAAAAGAAATACAGGGGCAGTCCGTATCTGGCTGATATGATCAGCAGCCGGGCACAATCTGCTACAATAAGGATCATACCCAGGGATAGTTAAACTGTACTATTTAAAAACCAATTCAAATGGAATCAAAAGATAATAGTGCATCCAGAAGAAAATTCATTAAGCAATCAGCGACGGTAGGAGCTGGATTTCTACTGCCGGGAGGAAGCACGCCGCTTTTCGCAAAAAATCATGAAGAAAATACCATGACAAAAAACATTTCATCCAAAGGTTATGCCGGGCGTAATAAGGCAGGAAAATTAAGTTTATGGCACTTTGAACGCAGACCAGTAGGCGATAACGATATTTTGATCGATATTAAATTCTCTGGTATCTGCCACTCTGATATTCATCAGATCAGGGGGCATTGGGGCGATCAGCCTTACCCTCAGGTTCCGGGTCATGAGATCGCAGGCATTGTCGCAGCGGTCGGTAAAAACGTGACTAAATTCAAAGTGGGTGATAAAGCCGGGGTGGGCTGTATGGTCGATAGTTGTATGGTATGTACGAGCTGTAAAAACGGTGAAGAACATCATTGCGACAACCATGCCACCCTGTTTACATATGGAAGTACTGAAAAGACTTCCCCGACTGGGATTACCCAGGGAGGTTATTCCAATAATATTATAGTGAAAGAGCACTTTGCCATTAAAATCCCTGAAAACATCAGCCTTCAGCAAGCGGCACCCCTGCTTTGCGCCGGTATTACAACCTATTCTCCGTTGACAAGGGCCCAATTTAAAAAAGGAGACAAGGTCGGTGTTGCCGGCATCGGCGGATTAGGGCACTTAGCGGTAAAACTCGCTGTGGCTAAAGGCGCAGAAATTTATGCTTTTACAACCAGTGAAAGTAAGCGTCAGGATATTTTGTCTTTTGGCGCAAAGGAGGTAATTATTGTCGATTCAATGGAAAAGCTGCAGCCTTATTTTGGAAAACTGGACTATATGATCTCCACTATTCCCTATGATTATAATGTTTCCGATTACGCATCCTGTGTAAAGCCATATGGAAGCTTTACACAAGTGGGACAACCGATCGGAGGAAAATTAACTATCAATAACGGTAACTTTATTTTTAGCCGGGTAAATTATAATGGTTCATTGATTGGCGGTATCCCGGAAACGCAGGAAGTGATGGATTTCTGTGCATTGAACGGAATTTATCCGCAAATACAAATTGTTGACGCTAAGGAGATCAATGCTGTCTGGGATAAAGTAGTAAACAAAGAAGCGAGGTATCGCTATGTTATTGATGTGTCGATTATTTGAACGTAATTCTTGGTGTTTACCGGAGCTAACCAATTACTATAAATAAGTTCAAGTCCCCGATAAAATGAAACGGGTCTATTTTATTCTCCTTTGCTGACGCACACATGTAACATGTAGGCAGTAAGTAATAAATCTATAACAAGTCCGACGACAGCGTTGGGCTTTACTTTTATATGCTAACCCGGTTTTTAACATGCTGAATAAGATTATCTGTAGAATAGATAAACCATAAAAGCTACGAATCAAGACCAAATTTTCAATGCCTTAAACCGTAATGATCTTAGAGCCGCTACAATTAACTATTCTTCGAATCTTACCTGATCTTTATTAAATAACCTCATATATTCTTGAAAATTATGATCAGATCATAATAGTGTATCATGTACACTATTTATTAGTTATTGCTTTGATATTTATAAAAATATTTCTTCTTTAAGGTTAAATAATCGCAAAGTGACATGTAAAAATATTTTTTAAGATTAATTTATCTAACTATTTAGGTTTTAATGGTTTAGTTTTTTGTGTAATATTTACAATAATTTTAATTTGATTATAGAAATTAACATTTTTAACTTATTTTTTTAATAAAATTTTATTAAAGTGTAAAAAATATTAATAATTCAGTATATAGAATCATGTTTTAATGATGATATGGAAATTTTGATATAAAATGACTATATTTTAGGATAATCAACATAAATTTTTCATACCAATCAAACAAACATGAATTCAAAACTACACTCTTTCATCCTGGGGGCACTGCTGTTGTGCTGCTCCCCGGTTTTTGCGCAAAAGTTAACAGGCACGGTGTCCGGTTCGGGTAAACCTATACACGCAGGTAGTGTTCGGGTAACGCCATCTGGCACGGGTACCATCACCGACGTTGATGGTAAATACAGCCTTACTTTAAAAACAGGTTCTTATAAAATAAGCTTTTCGGCTGTGGGGTTTGAAACGAAGATCGAAACTGTACAGCTTTCCGACGGCGAAAGCAGGGTACTGGACATGGAACTGAGCCCTTCTTCCGAAGCGCTGAAAGAAGTAATCGTAGTGGGTAACCGTGGTGCAGCCCGTACTAAAATTGAATCGGCAGTGCCCGTCGATGTGATTAAGATGAACCAGGTTGATGCGACAACCGCAAAACCGGACCTGATGAGCCAGCTCAATCAGGCCGTACCTTCCTTTAACTACAATAAACAAAGTGGTGGCGATGGATCTGATGCGATTGACTTTGCCAGTTTGCGCGGCCTGGGTTTTGATCAGACATTAGTGTTGATTAACGGGAAACGCCGTCACCTGTCCGCCTTTGTCAATGAGGTGGGCACCCGCGGGCGCGGCAACAGCGGTACCGACTTAAACGCGATACCTGAAGCAGCTATAGATCGCATTGAAATATTGCGTGACGGTGCCTCGGCACAATACGGGTCTGATGCCATTGCGGGGGTGATCAATATTGTTTTGAAAAAAGATGTAAACCATTTGAATGTTACCGGCGGGTTTAGCGGGTATAATGATCATAAATACAATACCTTGAATAGTGTAGACCCCTCCGCTTATTATACCGGGAAGCAATTTGACGGGCAAACATTTACCCTTGGCGCAAATTATGGTTTGCCGATCGGTAAAAACGGAGGTTTTGTAAATTTTGGAGCCAACTATTTTAACCAGGGTAAAACTTTCAGGGCTATACCGGATACCAACTGGCGAACAAACCCCGATGCACAACCCGTTAGCCGGGAGCGCAGGGCCTTTGGCGATGGATCTGTTGTAACAGGCGGGGGGATGTATAACATGGACATTCCTCTAAAGGGTACACAAACAACCTTTTATTCCTTTGGTGGGTATAATTACAAACACTCCAATGTTTACGCTTATACCAGGAGCTGGAACTTTGATGATGGTCTTCGTGCCAATCCCACAAAATTCCCGACAGATGCAGCCGGTAACCTGATCTTTGTACCGGGTATCATGAAGGTGTTGGGTTACCCTGACGGATCAATCGGGCCCAACAACGTCTATTACAATCCCGAAGAGGATGTTTATATCCAGGATCTTTCCGCTGCTATTGGGCTCAGAGGTACCACATCGGGCAACTGGGATTGGGATATCAGCAATAACCTGGGCAGAAATGATTTTCATTACTGGGGCGAAAAAACCTTCAATGCATCATTGCCTTATGTGCCGGGTCAGCCAATACAAACCCGTTTTAATGACGGAGGATTTAACTTTCTTCAAAACACTGCCAATGCAGATATAACCAAGCACTTTGATAAGGTTGCTCATGGTTTGCAGCTTTCTTTTGGTGCCGAGTACCGGTATGAACGCTATCACCTTTACGCGGGTGAACCCAATTCCTATATAAACGGGGGAGCTACATTACCGGACGGGACATCAAAAGCTTCAGGATCACAAGGCTATCCTGGTTATCAGCCAAGTGATGCGGTAAAGGCCCAGCGATCTAATGAAGCTGCTTATGCTGAAGGAACGCTTGATGTAACCGATAAATGGCTTATTGATGGAGCGGCCCGCTTTGAACATTATTCAGATTTTGGTTCTGTGGGTACATACAAGTTTGCAACGCGTTATAAAATTACCGATAATTTTAATCTCCGCGGCTCCGCGAGTACCGGGTTCCGAGCACCCAGCTTGCAACAAATTAACTTCAGTAATACCAATACAAGCGTTGTTGGTGGTAACCTGATATATACCAAACTTGTTCCCAATTATTCAGATATTGCAACAGCAGCAGGTATTCCCAAGCTTAAGCAGGAAACCTCTGATAATTATAGTGTAGGTTTTGCCTGGCAACCAGCGAGCGGTTTTACGGTAACTGTGGATGGATATACTATAAAAATAAGAAACAGGATAGTTATCTCCGGCCTGTATTACCAGGGCGATGCAACATTAGGCCCGCTTTTAAATAACTTACTGTTAAAGGATGGAATTAGCGCCGCGCAATTTTTTGCAAACGCGGTTAATACCACCAATACTGGTGTTGATATGGTGTTAGATTATAAAAAACGCTGGGGTAAAAACCATTTTTCGGTCTTATTAGCAGGAAACATTCAGAATTTAACCATCAATAAAATTAATATCCCTTCTACTTTTAAGGGTTCTCCCTCAGATAGCGCCACTTTCTTTTCAGACAGGGAGCAATATTTCCTGAAAGCAAGTGCCCCCAGAGCCAAGTTTACCCTGAATACGGAGTACGGGGTAAGCAAATTTGCTATAGGTACCCGCTTTACCTATTTTGGTGATGTGAAGGAATTAGGTTTTGGTGAGGCAAATGCCCCAGCGGGTGCTGCTGATCCCTATTTTCCTTATGTAACTTTAGATAATGGAAGTGGAGTGGTAAAGGAAATATTTGACTTTAAGCCTAAGGTAACTACTGACGTATATGTGTCTTACAAAATAAACAGTACCGTATCCTGGACCGCCGGCGTAGACAACCTGTTTAATGTACATCCCGATACAAATGTTGTAGCGGGATCGGTTAATCCAAGAGGCACCAGTTCTTTTGGTGACAGCGAATCAGGAGGGCCGTTTGAAGCCGTACAGATGGGCTTTAACGGCATGCGGATATTTACCAAAGTGGCGTTCCATTTTTAACAGGTTTCTACTATCGACTGAAGGAACCGGACCTTATTGATTAAAAAATAGGAACCATATGATCAAGCATTATAGAATTTAGAGTTATCCGCTAACGATTACAAATTATTTATAAGCGGTTCGATTTTTATCCTTCTTTTGTTATCAAATGAGGCTGTCTCAAAAGTGAGGCAGCCTCATTTTTGTAAAGAACTTCAGTCCTTATATTTGTTCACTACCCTTTAGTTTATTGGTTTGTAAATAAAATTCTTGAATTTGACTGTTCCATCACCTACTGCACATAATCCAAGACGTAAGCTCAGGAAGCCACCCAATACATTATGATTATAACCGGTGACCTCGACCGAGTTTTCTATTTTAATCCACTTTTGTCCGTTAGTGCTATAATACATATCAACCGTGTTTTTGATGTTCTTGATCTTCAAAAATACATGGCTTTTTATTACACCTTTTTCGGTAGGGAACTGCCACTCCCTGAGATTGGTCAGAATATCTTGCTTATCTGCTAAAATACCCGAATAATACTTGTTATTATAAAAAAGCACCAATCCTCCGGTTGCATTTCCTTCAACTGTTAATTCCACTTGTGCTGTGTAGGAGTGGTTTGAGGGAATACAAAGTAAAGGTGAGCAATTAGCAACTGAACTCCCTTTCCCTTTTATTGTCAAGCTGGTATCAGATAGACGAAACCGCGTAGTGTCGTATTCTCCAAAGAATTGCCATTGTAGTTTTAAATCATGACTGCTAAAATCATCATTTAATGAAAAGTTATTTGCTGCAGCGCCCTTGTTAGGCTTCAAGATCGGTGCATCAGTTTTGATGCCTTTAGGTATGGTAAACCAGCCCTCTTTTGTCCATTCCACTGGTTCCAGCAATGTTTGGCGGCCCATATGATAATAGCCGTTTTCATAAGCATGAAAGATCATCCACCATTTGGCATTTGGGCCTTGCAATAGAGTGCCGTGTCCTTTAGACCACCATTTCTCTGAACTTTCCTTTGTCCTGATGATAGGATTATACGGTGAATTTTCCCAGGGACCAAAAGGTGTTTTAGAACGTGCAGAAATTACCATATGACTTGTCGCTGGGCCGGCCGTTCCGCCTTCTGCAACCGTGAGGTAATAATAATCTCCCCTTTTTGCCATTTTTGGCCCCTCCATACAAAAACACTCTATTGACCACTCTCTTGGAATTTTCCAGCCTTGGTAAGCGGATTTAATATCTCCCGTTATGGAAAGCCCGTCATCCGCTAAAGGAGCATAACCCCCATTACTGAAATATAGATAGCGCTTACCTGCCGCATCGGTAAAGTGTCCAGGATCTATAAAGCCGATCTTCAAGTCAACCGGATCGCTCCATGGGCCGTTGATAGAATCGGCAGTAACTACATAATTAGTATTGCCGGCTGGAAAATAGATGTAGAATTTGTTCTTAAACTTGACCAAACTGGGTGCCCAAACCGAGCCTATATATTTATGCAGGGCATGGGTAACCGGCATCCAGTTGATCAGGTCCTTTGAATGCCAGATCAACAGGCCTGGATAATATTCAAAGGATGAATGTACCATGTAATAATCGTCCCCATCACGCATGATGCTGGGATCCGCATAGTCACCGGCAAAAATGGGGTTTAAATAGTAAGCACTTCCTTTTGAGTTGCTTTTTGTCTGGTATTGCGCATGAGCTAAAAATGCCAGCAAAACTAAGCTGACCGTTATAGTTATATTTTTTATCTTATTCATGATAAGTGTAATAAATGTGAGTGGATTTAATTGATCTTCTTTAGTTTGCCTGGTTTATTTTGATTGAAAGGATATTGTTCTGATTGATAGCGAGTTGCTTGGGGACATTATGTCGATTGTGTATTTTATTTAAGGACTGCCGCCCAGCCTCCGTTGCGGACCATTTTAATGGTTATTTTATCGCCAGCCTTAACCTCCGTGTTTTTACGCCGGTAATCCATTGCTTGTCGGTCTGAGTTTATACCATCCTCAAAATAAGTCATATGATAAGTTTTGCCTTTCTCTAAAAAGTCAAAGTTCAGTTCTATTTCCCTTGTTTTTTCTTTGCCATTTGTTATGCCACCGATAAACCATTTTTCACCTTTGCGTTTGGCTACCACAGCCATCTCGCCAACTTTAGCTACCAATGCTCTGGTTTCATCCCAGGTTGTTGGTACACTGGTTATAAATTCGGTGCAATCCGGGTTACGGTAATAAAGGCTCGGGTTATCAGCCAACATTTGTACACCGCTTTCGAATATTACATACAATGCAAGCTGGTTAACACGGGTACCCACAGCCGCTGCATTGGGCCGTTCTGCTTTGTAAACTTCAGGCTGCATATTGATCATAGCACCCGGGGTAAAATCCATAGGTCCAACCGCATTACGCATAAACGGGAGGTAGATGCTGTTATCAGGATAACAACCGCCCATTTGCTCCAATCCCCGCACCCCTTCGTATGATATGAGGTTTGGGTATTTATACTCCAAGCCGGCAGGCTTAAAAGCACCGTGGAAATCAACCAGTATTTGATATTTAGCAGCCTCTTTTACAACGTCTTCATAATAGTTAACCATCCATTGATCAGAGCGCTCCATAAAATCAATCTTAACCCCCTTAACGCCCCAGTCATGAAAAGTCTTAAATAAGCCCATGTTATCGTGCACCGTCAGCCAGGTTAGCCAAAGTATGATATCCACATTCTTGGCTTTACCATAACGGATCAGTTCCTTTACGTCAACCTTAGGATTTGGTGTATAGGGGTCAGCTGTACTTTTTGCCCAGCCTTCGTCCATAACAATATATTTAATACCATATTTTGAGGCAAAGTCTATATAATATTTATAGGTATCCAAGTTATAGCCAGACACAAAATTTACATCCGGTCCGTAAGGTGCTGCGTCATTCCACCATTCCCAGCTGGCCTGGCCCGGTTTGATCCACGATGGATCAGCAATCGCACTTTTTTCCGCCAGCTTTAAGGTCATGGTATTTTCGATGAGCTGCCTGTCATCCTGTGTAATAACAAAATAGCGCCATGGAAAATTCCGGCTGCCGGCTGTTTTAGCGATGCAATCAGACGATCTTAAGATTTTCTGGCTACGGTCGCCATCCGGCCCAAACTCAAGTGGCGCTTTTGGAAAAATACCTTCTACGCCGTTATTTCCGGTGCCTTTAAGAAACAGGCCTGGGTAATCAGAAAGATCAGATTCACTGACCAATATTTTGTATTGCTTTTTGGTATCAATTAAAGCAGGGAGGTTTGCCATTTTATCACCCGGCTTCCAGTTGGTAGATTCAATCTGTTGGTAAGGCTCTTCATAAGCGGTTCTAAATCCATTATTCTGTTGTAAATGCAACAGGTAATCGTAGGGGAAATTGATGGAGAAATCCTCGTTCATTATTTCTACATTGCCTTTTTTACTGGTAATAAAACGATAGGCAATACCATCATCAAAAGCGCGAAATTCTACTGCGTAATCTCCTTTGAAGGTCATTAACAGGTCGTTGTAATTGCTTTTAACAGATGAGAACTTTAAGGATACGTAGGGCTTTATAATTTCTACGCCTTCACTTTCCTTTACCGATCTCAATTCGGGCTTCTTGCCAAGCGTATCATCTTTTAGTACCAGCGCCAAATGATTCCCTGTTAACAGATCTTGCTTGTTATCCGATATCGAGTAATATATTTTATCGCCCAGGGAAACGGATACTTTTATTTTGCCGTTAGGAGAGGTTAGATCAATTGCCTTGTTCTGAGCGATAAGTCGGTTTGATAATGCAAAAAACAGGATAAAGCAACCTGTAAATTTGTAGATAAGATTCATGTTTTGTGTTAGTTATAATTTATAAAGGTGGTGTTAAGCAAAGCTTATGGTTAGGTTTTACAAACTTATAGGTCCGTTTGGCCGATAAAAAATACCATTTATCCCGGAGCTTTATTTTTTCAATATTCCAATTTTCGATAATTAACCAAGCTCATACGATGCGCCGCCCGCTATTAGAATCAGTTTTTATCGCTTTTACATTCATATTATATCCAAGGATGTATTGGCTGGGCGGTGCTCTTTTAAGAGAATAAAAAGCGTTCCGGCATCTCACCTCCGGAACGCGCAGTTACCGATTAAATCAATAACATCAACTAAATCCAGATCAGCCTCATGTTTGATCTTGGCTCACCATCTTTCTCAGGGATGGTAAGGTTTTAAATATTGTTTAAGATTTTCATACACTTTCTACTGATTGGTAGATCAGGGGCTTTATTCCCGTCAAGTCGGATCTGCTTTTGTCGCTTCGACAGGAATAAAAAACGCCACCCGGAATTACCGACAAAGAGGTAGCAATAAACGTAAATTCGATTTTCATGAACAAATTGATTTTTGGTGTTCAAATATCGTTACATGGTGGGATAGCAACACGAATAGATACTATAATAATAGAGGTGTATTTGACTCAAAATAGGGCATCAAATGTTAACGAATATTTGAAAAAAAATTATTTGCTAAAAGCGTCATTTTACTTCAAACCTGTAATTGCCTGAACCACATTTGATCATCGCCGCCCCATTGATATGATCGGGTTTTATTAGTTTTTCATTTTCATATACCTTTGAATTATTGACAACCGGCAAGTAAACATTCGCATTTACATTGACCGGTATAGTTACGGTCAATGTAAATTTGCTGCCGGATTTTTGCCATGAGGTTTTTATCCAGCCATAGGGGGAATGAAAACTGCCGCTGGCTGAATTGATATCGCCGACCGGCTGCGGTCTGATCCTTAACGTTTTAAAACCAACTGAACTACTTTCCTGGTCGATCCCCGCAAGGCCGCTGTAAAACCATTCCATAACGTGTCCAAGCATCAGGTGGTTATTCGATACTTCCTGGAGCGCCGGCCATGATTCTGTCAACGCAGTTGCACCTTTCTTTAATTGATAACCGTAACCCGGAACATCATCCCGGTTATTCATCTTGTAGATAATCTCAGATTTTCCCCCTTTATCCAAAGCATCCACCAGGAAATGGAACCCGATGTCACCTGCAGTCAATTTATAATTATGAGATGTAATCGAATCGCAAAGATTCTTCAAAACAGCACTTCTGTATAGTGTATCAACTAATCCAACACTTAAAGGCATGGCCATGGCTGTCTGGCTGCCTGTTGAGTAAACCGCATTGTTTTTATCAAAGAATTTTGCGTTAAAAGCTGCCTTAATTTCTTTTGCCTGAAGGCCGTATTTAACAACATCTGCTTTCTGGTTTAAAATAGCAGCCATCTTACCCAGCAAAACGACATCATAATAATATATGGCTGTGGCAGTAAGTGCTTTCGGCGTGAGTTGTGCCTCTCCCGGCCTGCCTGGGCCATAGTCAAACCAGTCGCCAAGGCCATACGATAAAATTTGATGGTCGGACCGGCTTTGCAGGTACTGTACATATTTTTTCATCATCGGATAAGCTTTTTGAACAACAGCTGTGTCATGATACCAGGAATATAGTAACCAAGGCATAATAACGCCCGTACTTCCCCATTCCGGTGAATCCAGAAACCCATCTTGAAATTTTACAAATTCAGGAGCAATATCCGGAATGAAGCCCTCCGGCGTTTGCGCATCAATCAGGTCGTTTACCAGTTTACGGTACAAACCATAATTATCGAAATTGAAATGGATCGATGCACCCATCAGGTAATCTTGTTCGAGCCAGCTGAGTTTTTCCCGGTGCGGACAATCTGTCGCCACACTTTGCAAGTTACTTTTTATAGCCCAGTTGATGAGCGTATAAATTCTGTTAAAAAGTTCGTTGGAACAGGCGAAAGTTCCATTAGCAGGGGAGGAGTTTCGCGTGTGTAAAAACTTCAGACTAATGATTTCCGGTAAAGGTCCGCCGGCATAACCAGTAGGTTTGGCCCCCTCTACCTGCATATAACGTAATCCATAATAAGTAAATCGCGGATGCCAGGTTTCTATGCTATCACCTTTTAAGGTATAGGACAGGTAATAAGGTTCCCCTGTCGCGGCCTGATTGGCCAGATTTTCCTTATTCAATATTTCAGACGGTATCAATTTCACTGTTTGCCCGCGATGTCCCTTTATTTTTATTTCTGGTATGCCCGATGCATTTTGACCAAAATCATAAACGAAAACCATGGGTTTGGGTTCCTGGATCTTTACGACACTGAAAGAATCCATAATGGCTACAGGATGATCCAGATCGGAAATCAGTTTACCCAAAGGTGCTTTTACTAATTCCGCATTTTTCCAGTTCCTGTCATTAAAGCTGGGTTGATTCCAACCGGCCAGCTCCATTCTAGCATCATAATCTTCTCCCGCATAAATGCTGTTGAAAGTTATAGGAGAGGGGGTTGTTTTCCAACTGTTATCGCTGATCAGGTCTTCGGTTGTTCCGTCCTCATAGCTTATTTTAATGCGGGATAACAGTTTAGGCATGCCAAACGCATCCACCAGTTTAAAATACCGTTCCCGGTTAATGTTATAAAAACCGTTTCCCAGAATGACACCAATACTATTTGTGCCTTGCCTAACCATGGATGTTATATCGAGCACGTTATAAAGACATGTTTTATCATAATAAGTCCAGCCAGGAGCTAAAAACGCGTTACCCCCTTTTACTCCGTTAACACTCAATTCATAATGGCCAAGACCACTTATAAAAACCAAAACGCTGGCAATCTTTTTACTAATTCTGAAATCTTTCCTAAGTAATGGGCTTATAGGTCTTTGCAGTGCCTTATCCTTCATCTGGCTAGCATAAGGGGCATGTATACCCGGTACAACCCGCATGGAATCTGGAAGATCTTCGTAACCTATCCATTTGGCATTTTGCCAGTCATCCGCATTCTCCAAACCGGTGCAAAAAGAACCAACCTCACTCCAGGTTGAAGGCAGACCTTTTTTATCCCAAACCTTCACTTTCCAGAAATATACCGTTGCTGGTTTTAATTCATTTCCGCGATAGGGGACCATGATGCTGTTGTTCTCTGAAATTTTCTCGCTGTTCCATACGTCAAACTCATTGACTGTTAGCTTTGCCTGAGAGGAAGCTATTCCTATCTGGTATGCGTTTTGAGTTTCAGACTGATCTTTAGCACTTAGTTCCCAGCCGAAATGAAAATTAGCTGTTGACACGCCTAAGGGATGTTGCTTATTTTCACATAGTATAGTCTCTACCCGCAATTGAGCATAGCTCAGGGGAAATCCAATAAAACTCAAAATAATTAAAGAAAGACAGGATTTAGTTAGCTTAGTCATTGGTTATCAAGGTTGAGATGTCGAAACATGGTTAAAATACCGAAACATTCCTGATAAATGCTTCAGGGTTCAAATAAAATTATTTTCAAAGAATAATAACACCAACCAATGCATTTGCCGGTAGTGTAATATGAGGCAAGATCATTGTTCCACCCGTAATTGGCTGATTGATCAGAGTGGCCACTGGCGTGTCGCCATCATTCGTCTCTGTATCGGCTATATAAATTTTAACCGTATGATCGCCAGAAGCCCCAGTATTATTTAAGATAAGATTAACGGTGTTTGCGATACCTGATTCATTGTTTAACAGCGCGACCACATGTTGATTTGAATTAATAGCCCCCAGGGCACGGGAAATTCCTGGATTACCGGAAGCATAGGTTTTATAGGGGCCAGCACCCAATCCCATACTTAAGCTTAATAACCGGATTGCACGTGACTGCTTAACCAATGTGGCGGACGATCCATCCCAGTTATAAAATCCTTGTGCAATATGGGTACATCCTTCGCAATCTTCCTGGGAATCCAGTATGGCATTGCTGGGTAAAAGGGCGTATATCGCGGCACCCTTTATTTGCGGCTGCGTCATGAAACCCAAAAGGGTATTTCCCATAAATGTCACCGCTGTATTTCCAATAACGTGGGCATCTGTCGTCCCGGCCTCATAGTTGTGGTTATATTCAGTTATAAAAACAGGTAATCCAGGATGGCCGGTATTAGTCAGCAAACTGAGCATTGCACCATATTGATCGGCATCAGGAGGGTTAGGGTTATAGATATGGTAGGATACAAATTGAATCATATTTGGAGCAAGTCTGGCATCCCGCAAAATAGTGCCTAATGCTCCGAAATCTCCGCCCTGTTTATCGTCCGCGTCTCCGCCTATAGTTATGGTTTTATTAACTTTCCTGATCCCAAGGGCGGTGTAATAATAAATGTCTTTGGCAGCCACGGGTTTGTCTGTGTAAGGGCTGCTGCCCAGGGTGATAAAGTTTCCTGCAACAGGTTCGTTTAAGATCTCGATATAATCGAGTTTTGCAGCATAGCGTTGAATGATTTTGCCAACGATATCCTGCCAAACAGCCCAGTTCTTAGGTACACCGGAAACATTCTTATTGTAAGTCAACCATGCCGGTGCAGAAAATAGGTTTGCCATAGTGGTAAATCCCTGAGCTTTTGCGTTGTCCGCCCAGGATAAGGCAGACCAATCCCAGTTATTCGGATTCCGGACATCATTGACGTTGTTTTGGTAATCCGCCAGCGTAATGTTTGCAAATTTTGCAGCAAACAATTGGTCAACATGAATAGTCCCTCGTTGAAATTTTACCCCGGCTGCCTTTAACTGGGGATAAACACTTTCGTAGTGTACCCGGCTGGGCTCATTTGAACCACCAAATAACAGCGGGCTCCCATTGCTGTTTAAGGGTGAACTGTAATTGATGGTTACTGTATGGATGGTCGATATTGTTAGCATGTTTGCTATCGCCGTCTTTTTACACGCTTCCAAACCATATTGTAAAAATATAAAATAACCACAAGGCAAAACTGCCTTAACCATCATTTTAAAGTCTCTCATCTTTTAAATTTTGACTGAGTAAATGACTTAATAGTTAACTTAATGCACCGACGCATACAATTCATTAATTTGGACGCTGCATCTGTATGTTTTTTTCCGGAAGTAATTGAAGGGTCGCTTTATATTGCGGAATAATTCTCACACCCTGAATGAGTCCCTTTTGTATTTCTTCCTTCACAACAGGGATATCAAAGAACGTCCTTTTATCAGGTGCGAAAGGGTAGACGATGATGTTTAAATCCTGTTTACCATCTGACCGGATACGATTTAAACTTATTCTCCATTCACTGCCATTATAAAAATCATCTGCACACAATAAACCTTGTTTGTAAAGCCTTGCTTGATCTCCTGCGTAACCGACAGTTATAATGGCATCATTCAAGTTTTCACTCTTATAATTGCTAATAGCTAATCGGTATTCATTTGGACTTCCCTGAAGAGCAATTAGTGACTCTCGTCCTGCAACAATCTGAGGTTTTTCAAACGAGCCTGGAATCTCCGTATCTTTGGGAAAAGTATATCGTTCAGTGGTTAGCCAGGAGCTATCAGTGAGAAAGTTGATCCTGTCGTAATTTTCATATAAAACTTTAAGGTTGGCCCCTAAAACCTTTTCCCCGGCTTCGTCGACAAAGGAGACCATTAGGGTGTTGGATCCATTCTTCAAATATCCGGTCAGATCCAGCCGGGCTAATTTACCGGTAGTGATTTTCTGGTTGACTGTCAATCCATTTATACGGAATTCGGGCTTGCTATCTGAAAAATATATCAATTCAGCGGATTTTATCGCGGAGGGATTAACCAAATTAAATGTCTTCGCAAAGAATTTATGATTTAATTTATACTCACCATTCAATATTGCGACCGATGTTTTAAGCCAGGCTGCGCTATCCAGCGGGGGCACAGGTTGTAGATTAATAACGGGTATCTCTTTAGGGATATCCATCTCATAAATGCTAAACAAACTTTCGGGACCGGCAGTATCTTCCAGACCTCTGAAACCAGCTGACGGTCTTAAAACTTTGATTGAAAAATGGTTCTCTGATCCAAAAATATGTAAGCTATCTCCAAATGCGTACAGTCCTGCATTGCTGATATAAAGGTACTTACGTTGCTCGTTTTTAAATAACCAGACCTGTTTCGCTTCCTGTTTAGAAAGGATAATAATTTGATGATGAATGTTTTGGTTAGTTCTTATATCGATAACACAAGCCGTTCCTGGTTTTAGATCATCGATAAGATAACGTCCATTACTATGCTTAATGTTACCTGCACTTGTTGTCAGCGATTGAATGTTTTGATCACTAAAGCACATTTCAGGGTTAGGTAACGCATCCTGGATAAAAAACCATTGATGAAGATCCTTATCTTTTATATGACATAATGGTTGGACAGTGCCATACTTTAAAAGCAGGTTGTCCATATTGAAATTGACAGGCCAGATGAACATAGCACTGTCTGGCATATTCATTGGTTTTTCAGGAAAAACGACTGTTTCTTTTTTTAGTCTGACCTCAAACTGTACACCGTGTTGTGAAACCCCGG
This sequence comes from Mucilaginibacter sp. BGA-UO-ETr-C110, assembly GCF_059567985.1. Classification (NCBI taxonomy): domain Bacteria; kingdom Pseudomonadati; phylum Bacteroidota; class Sphingobacteriia; order Sphingobacteriales; family Sphingobacteriaceae; genus Mucilaginibacter; species Mucilaginibacter sp. BGA-UO-ETr-C110. The sequence continues at coordinate 2,155,308 of NZ_JCAQPB010000002.1, read as the reverse complement.
CCTCGTGACGACAGTAATTCATGCCAAACAAAAAGGCTGAGTTGGATGACGCTCTCACAGCTACCTGCATATTGCCGGCTTTGACGGGAAATACCGGTTTCATTAGTGCCAGGCGGTCACCAAATTCATTCAAGAAGTAATGTAACTTCTTAATTTCAAAATAGGATTCATTTAACTCACCTGTTTCTCTGACTGCAGCCTGGAAATCGTAGGATATTACCGGGTTGGTATTGTAGGATCCTGTTTCCTTATTTTCTTCCATTGAAGTGAGTAAACCATGGGGATTTGAGCCTCCCGCGAACATGTAATACCCCGGAAGATTACTACCTGAGCCGAGTTTCGCCAGGACAAGTCCAAGTCCATCGATTTTATTAATCAGCAGCCGTCTATGGTCCGTGTTTTCTATTCCGACACCCATTTCACAGGTAAAATAGGGGTAAGCGTTATAATCAATATATGCTCCTTTATTTTTTTGAACGTCGTTCCCTATTTTTTCATTATCGCGAAAGGATGTGAACTTGAAATTCTGGCAATCTGTGGTGCTGGTTAGTCTGGTAGCCCAGGGCTCATCCGGGTATGCTCCCCATAAGGGTATCACTTCATAGGGAGGTACTGAACCATTACCCCAACCCGTTACGGTGTACATCGGAACATCTATCCCATATTTTAAAGCGGTTTGCTTGAGCCACATGATGTATGGCTCTCCGGCTTTTCCGTAACCATATTCATTTTCCAATTGTACCCCAATGACAGGCCCGCCATCTTTGTAAAACAAGCCCTTCAGTTGTAAGGAGATCTGGCGATACCACTCGTCGGTATAGTGCTGATATACTGAATTGATGGTGCGCTCCTGGACACCTTTTTTACCCAATAGCCAATCCGGTGTTCCTCCGTTTCTAACCTCTGCATGACACCAGGGACCGATCCTCGGATAAACCCACATATCGTGCTTTTTACATAGTTCAATGAATGCTTTTAAATCCTTGTCGCCACTCCATTCAAACCGGCCTTCTACTTCTTCATGATGTATCCAAATCACATAACAAGCGATAATATTTATACCGCATGCTTTCATTTTAAGTATTACGTCTTCCCATTGTTCCCGGGGAATGCGGGAATAATGCATTTCTCCCATAACAGGAATGATGGGTTTTCCACCTAACGACATGAAATAGTTATTGATCCTGATCTCCTTTCCCGCCGGGCCTGCATTTCCCATTTTTAATTGTCCGGTTCGGATGTCAAGATCTGTGCCGGAGGCGTTGAACAGATAACGCTGCTGCGCTTTACTGTTTTGTAGAATTAACAAGGAGAAAAGAAGGCTAAAAAAAATATTTTTCATATCAAAGTTGCATTTAGTCAGCAGCTTACTCATGGCAGACTGATGGCCCGTGCTTGGTCAGGTATAAATATTTGTATGTGGCGAAAACTTTAGGCAATAACCCCATAATTAATTTTATCACTAACTGACGACATCTATTGTAGCATTCGGACCAGCAGGTGCGAAGCAAATTATAAATGCGCAGAAAGTAAAAAGCGATCTGAAAACTGTTATTTCATTATAGTTTTGCCAGGTTTACAAAAACAAAGAAGGTACATTAACGAGAATTTTATTTGTGCTTTTTCGTAAAAGAATAGTACGATTTCACATTTTTCCTACCCTAACATATTTGGTTTATGCACTTATGAAACAGCGGCCTATTTCGTTAACATGATGGGCCATAATTACATAATGCCGGAGACGGCCTAAAAGGGGCAGGGAGGAGCGTCCTCCCGGGAAAAGATCCGGGAAAATAGCGAAAATCCCGGATTGCCACCTGTGCTTTAGCAAGTGATTAAAATAATAAAAATGGTCGGTGAACGGTCACATGAGAAATTATCAATAAATAATTATCCTGATTTTTTGATTTCCTGCAAAAACTGGGTTGGCGTTTTACCAAATTCTTTTTTAAAGGATTTGGTAAAATAGGATTGTGTCTGTATCCCTATACGGTACATGACCTCGTTTATATTAACATCTTCATGGGTTAGTATTTGGACCGCCTTTTTTAACCTGAAACTTCTGATAAATTCTATAATGGATTGTCCTGTGATCTTTCTGATCTTCTGATATAGTTTTGAATGGCTCATACCAATTTCCTGGGCAATAAGATCGATGTCTAAATCTGTGTTTGTCAGGTGTTTTTCCAGAATAGTGACCAGATTGTCTATGAATTCCCGGTCTTTGGTGGAATGCACGAGCTCTTTTGCCTCAGCATAATAGTCCCTGGCATAATAAGTCTTTAACTTATGCTGCTGTTCAAAAACATTCCGGATCGTTAATAACAATAATTCGAGGCTGAAAGGTTTGGAAAAGTAAATATCTGCCCCGGAGTTAACACCTTCTATCCTCGACTCCATAGCATCTTTTGCTGTAAGCATCATAAACGGAATATGGCTGGTGTCAATATCATTTTTAATAATGGTACAAAATTCAAGACCATTCATATCCGGCATTAATACATCGCTTATGATGAGATCGGGGAAAACCTCCCGTGCCATGGTCACACCATCACGGCCATTTTCTGCCTCTGAAATGACATAATGCTTATCCAATGCCGCATGAAGATAATTTCGCAGCTCAGCATTATCATCTACAATTAAAATATGTTCTTCCTGGGTTTTGGGCAAGGCAGGGTTATTATCCTTGAGTAGGCTGGGCTGTACGGTACCCTTCATCAAATCGCTTTTATGGAGCACACTTTCGAGCAACACCGTACCTGGTTCATCCTGATCCCACAGTTCGTCTTTGTGATAATTGTTTTTACTCAACGGTATCGCAATGATGATTTCCGTTCCCTTTAGTTTTTCACTGTAGACAAAAATGTCCCCTTTATGCAGATCTGTCAAGCTTTTAACAAAAGCCAAACCAATGCCCGACCCAAGATGGGCATCATTGATCCGGTAATAACGTTCAAAAAGATGTTTGATAGTATCTTTAGATATTCCGATCCCGCTGTCCGCAACATGAATGAAAAAATGATCGGTCGCGGAAAACTTATTTTTGATTACCAGTTCATTTTCAAAAGAGGGCGTGAATTCCATTATGGAATAAAAAATACTTAGAGTGATCCTCCCGCTTTCCATGGTATATTTAAATGAGTTGTTCAGTAAATTGAAAACTATTTTTTCAATGATGTTGCGATCAAACCATAATTCCCGTTGATCGGGCGCGCTTTGGATCTCGAAGGAGATGCGTTTTTCAATGGCGAGACTACTGAATTCCGATCCAATTTCGCGTAAAAAGTCAGTTGAATAATTGGGTTTTACCTTCAGTTTTAAAACGCCCGCATTGACTTTCCTGAAATCCATCAGCTCGTTAATCAGTCCTAAGAGCCTTAACGCATTTCTTTGAATGATGTTATAATAAGGAAGGTAAGCAGGCCGGGTGTCATCCTGTTTTAAAGATTCAACTGGGCCCAGAATCAGTGTGAGCGGTGTCCGGAACTCATGTGATATATTGGTAAAGAACTGGAGCTGTATTTGATGCAATTCTTCGCGTTTCTGTTCTTCCAGATTTTTAACTGCCCGTTTTTTTCTAAATTCATAGAACGAATAAACTCCAAAGATAAACAAGCAGAATGCCAGCAGTCTGAACCACCATGTCGCCCAGAACGGCGGATTTATGCTGATATTTAAAACGGCACCTGTATTATTCCAGACCCCGTCATTATTAGATGCCTTCACATGAAAAATATACTTCCCAGGATCAAGGTTCGTGTAAGAGGCCTTATGCTCGGTGTTTACATAGTTCCAGTCTTTATCAAAAGGTTCTAATTTATAGGCATACAAGTTATTATCAGCCGAATTATAATTAAGGGCTGCAAAGTCGAATGCAATACTGGATTGCTTGTAGTTCAAAGCAACATCCCGGGTTATGACAATATCTGTTTTAAGCGGTGATTGCCGGCCCGGAACAACTTGTTTATTAAATATTTGAAAACCTGTGATATAAACAGGAGGGATAAATTTATTTAACCTGATGGAATCCGGGAAGAATTTGTTGAAGCCATTTACGCCGCCAAAATACATCTCACCGCTTTTAGACTTCATATACGCATTAGACTCGAATTCCAGTCCCTGAAGGCCGTCATTGGAGTTGAATTTTTTGAAGGTCTGATCAACGGTGTTGAATCTTGTCAACCCGTTAGAAGTGGAAATCCATAGCTCACCCGGTTTGCCTTCTGTTATCCCTTTGATGTATTCAGTAGAAAGGCCGGCTTTGGTCGTATACAAATTAAAGTTTTGACTTTTGGGGTCAAACAGGTAGAGCCCTTTTTTGGCGACCCATATTCGTTTATAACTATCAATAAAGGTAAATACTAAATCCGTATTCCTGGCATTATTAAGATAATGTTTGAATTTGCCGGTTTTTCCATTGTAAAAGTTCAGCCCGGCATCCTCTGTTGCGATCCACAAATTGCCATCCTGATCTTCTCTCATGGACATTACTTTATTACCCAGCAACTGGGTTTCGGGCGTATTGCCTTGTCCAAATCTTTTAAACGTTTGTGTTTTTCTATCAAACAGATTGAGCCCTCCCAGATAGGTGCAGACCCATAAATTATTTAAATGGTCTTCAAATACCTGCATGACGAGGTTGGAGGAGATGGAGTGGTTATTTAACGGATCATTTAAATATCGTTTAAACGTGCCATGCTGCGGATTGAATAAATTAAGGCCGCCATCAAAGGTTCCAATCCATATTTTTCCATCATGGTCTTCCATAATGCTCATGACTTCATCTGATCCTATGCTCTTTGTATTATAAGCATTGAACCGATAATGTTTAAAAGAGCCTGTGTTGCGTTCAAAATGATTCAATCCACCGCCATCGGTGCCTATCCAGATATTCCCATTACTGTCCTCGCAAAAGGATTTTACATCATTATAGCTTAGACTATTTTCAGCGTTTGACTTTCTAAACAAACTAAATTTCTGGTCACCGGGCGAATACAGATTGATGCCACCTCGATGAGTTCCTATCCAGAGATTTTCCTGATTGTCTTCATAGATGGCAGATATCGTTATCTGAGATAAGCTGGACGGATTCGTGGGGTCATTTACATAACGTGTAAAGGCCTGGTCTTTTGGATCAAATAAATTTAATCCGCCATTGACGGTGCCGATATACAATTTTCCGGTTCTCGTCGACAGCATACTGATTATTCTATTGCTCCCAAGACTTGAAGCGACCTTATCATCATGTTTAAAAACTTTTATCTTGAGTTGCTTCTGGTCAATCATCATTAATCCGGCCGGATCTGTGCCCAACCAAATATGGCCGGTTTTGTCTGCCTGAATAGTAATGATGTTCTGGGTAAACTGACTATAAAATGGTGTCAGATGCAGAAACCGTTCTTTTTCGGGATCGAATATTTGCAATCCATTCCAGGTACCTATCCATAATTTACCGTCATGACCATTGAATATACAGTTTACACTATGATCTAAAACAGGTGCACCTTGTTTAACATCAGGGTAGAAATCCTTAAAATGATTAGTTGCGGGATCCACCAGGCTTAACCCACCCCAATTTGTACTTACCCAAAGCCTATGCTTGTCATCCTCTTTAATTCCCGTAATATGATCACCATTGATATCAGTGTATTTATTATGATGACTGAATCTGGTAAAGTTATTCAGAACCGGGTTAAACCGATTTAGACCGTTGGATGTTCCGATCCATAAGTTGTGCTGGTAGTCCTCATATATGGCATGAATGATATTGTCACTAAGACTGGTATTTTGTCCCGGTAATTTTTTATAAACTACAATTTGATGACCGTCATACCGGTTTAAGCCGTCAGTTGTTCCAAACCACATAAAACCCTTGCTATCCTGAAAAATGATTTCTGTAGTGCTTTGGGATAAGCCCTGCTCATTGGTTATATGCTTGAATTTGAAATTGGGAATCTGTGCACGAAGCAGGTCAGGCAATAGCAGCAGGAACAACCATAGCCTTATATTACAAGTAAACATTATCTCTTGACTTTAACTGGAAAACAGGTACCATTAAACAATGGGTACGTTTAAAAGTGATAAATATAAGCGAAACTATCCAAAAAGGAATGACAGCATGTCAAAAACATCGGAACGACATCATAAAGACAATTAATAGGTTGTTTACAGGCCTCAATCATTTAATCCACCATTTTTATAACCTTAGAGCAGAAACCGCGGAAGACACCGTGTACGCAAAAAGTTCAGTGTGTTATGTAATGAGAACAATGTAGGCGGTAGATCGATATTCAACCTTTCTTGTCTATTTTTTTTGATCCTAAATCTGAATAAATTCATCCCAGATACATTTATGAATATCTTACCTGTTGTAAATTAATATTGAAATTAAACATTGGACCTTCACTTTTATCGGTCCACGCATACCTCAGGGTGTCTCTTGTTATACTTAAACTAGTAGCTGGTCATTTGGTCTATTCGTCAGCTATCGGATTATGAATATCAAGAAGGCCTCATTTTTTATTTTTTACATTTAACCGTAAAACGGTTATCGAGTTAGCAGAAAATGTATAATCAAAATTTGTATTGATATCATTGACGGCGGTGGTAACGGGTATGATTTTCTCGGGCTCGATAATGGTGTTAGTATCCTCAGGTTTGCCAGATAGGGTGATCGCGGTCCCAGAAGATGCTACACCAGGAATCCCATTAAGGTTTATCTTATTTCTGGTCGAAGGTAAATCCTAATAAGTCAATATAGAAGGGGCAAATGTGCCAAATATGGGGGACTATTTGCCTTTGCGAATGAAATCTGGAAATATTCTTATCCAATAACAATGGGCAGAGATAAATTATAGTGATATTAATCACCCTGCTGTTTATTATCAAGGAGCCGAGTTAAGGTAATAAGTCTGTTGAATATTGGAAATTAACGAAAGCAGTTTAAGTATTTCTCCTATCCTAAAATAATGATGAAATAGTTATAAGGACTTTTTAACAGTTTTGGCAGGGTGAATCCCTTGTTGTCATATACGAAACTAATAGAAAAGTGCTTACACAAATTATAAGTTGCCTGAATTGTAAATGATTACCCCCCTTAAATGGTCTAATAGCCCCTTATCGTTATTTGTTATTTCTTATATGTTTGGCTAACAATTATAATCTAATAGTCAACGCCAAAATCAGTTTTGCAACCTTGTCTACATTTTGTCTGAACACTTGCTGGTTCCTTGCGAGGTAATAGAAGTCGTTTTTATGTTTTGACAAGTATTCATGCTGAATCATTTAACCTATGCCTAATGGGCGCTAATATAAAAGTATGAAAAGAAAATTTACCCGTTTTTTCGAAGCAATTCTCGTTGTATTTCTTTTTAATGCCGGCTGGATATATCAGGCAGATGCCCAGGTCTTTGTACATCCAGGGGTTCCTTTTACACGGGCAGACCTGGACCAGCTAAAGGCCAATATCACCAAAGAACCCTGGCTTACCGGATATAACGCGCTGAAAAGTGATTCGCATTCATCACTTGGTTACGTAATGAAAGGACCTTTCGCCACGGTAACCCGTGCCCCAAATTTAAACAACCCGGCATGGCTGGATGATATGATAGCTATTCATAACCTGGCTTTCATGTATGTTTTTACGGGCGACTCGACATTCGCCCGGAAAGCTACTAATATGCTGGACGCCTGGGCAGTAACGAATACTACCTGGGGGGGCGAAGAAAGTATGCTTGATATAGGAGACCGGGCACCTTATTTTGTATCAGGCGCTGATATTCTCAGGAGTACTTTTCCAGGCTGGTCTGCTGCAAATGACGTACATGTCAATAATTATTTCAGGAACGTTCTGTATCCCACCTCTTATGTTCCAAACCCTTTGAGGGATAATAACAAGGGTGCCCTTCAATTGGAAATAGCAATAGGAATTGCCGCTTACTTAAGTGATCCTGTGTTGTGGCAGCAAGCCATTGAGGTGTATCGTATGGATGCAGGTGGTGGTTTGAGGTCCAGTTTGCCCAACGGACAGGTTGGCGATACCGGGCGGGATGACCATTGGTTTGTTGAGATTTCAGCGCTTGGATGGAGTGCCGAAGTAGCCTGGAAACAAGGAATAGATTTGTTTGCCGAGTTTAATAACCGCCTGCTGGCAATCGGGGAGTTATATGGACAGTATAGCCAGGCTCCTAATACGGTTAGCTTTATTCCTTTTGGAGGATACTCCGCATACTGGACTACATGGGGACTACCACCAGGCTATACACATCAGAGCCCTTTTAACAATATTATAAAAGGAGCTTATGAGCTCCGCAAAGGGATTCCTACTCCTTATACTGAAAAGATCAGAATGCTGGTGGGAGAAGGCAGCCCGTCATTTCTCTATTTAAAGTCCGCCGACACTTCGCATGCCACATCTTTAAGGCCGATTATTTATCCAGCTGATCTTGTACAGCCAGTGAGTCAATTGACCGATCTGGATATTGGGAATACAGGCATTTCGGGGCGTGCATCCTTTAATAATGGCATCTGGACCATAAATGGTGCAGGAAATTCGGTAGCGAATGCTAATAATTTTGCTTTTAAGCAAATTAGTGGGGATGCGGGCATCGTTATAAAAGTAGAAAGCAGTGCACTTGCCTCTGCCACTACTGGAGTAATGATCCGGGAGTCGCTCGCCACTACAGCTAAATACGTGGCTTTAGGTCTCGGCTCAAGCGGTGGTGTATACCCATACTCAAATGGTGAAACTGCCCGGACTTCCTATGCACATTCCCAGCCTAAAGCGCCCTGGTGGTTAAAAATTGAGCGGGTGGGTAGCCGGATATTTACTTATCATTCGCAGGACGGTATCAACTGGACAAATAATGCATTGTATATTATTACGCTTCCAGCCAACACTTACATTGGTTTTTATACCATTTCTAATAACGCTTCGACTTTAAACACAGCTACGCTTAGCCATGTATCTGTTAGCAATACATCTCCTACAGGTTCGCCTCTTATAACCAGTGCAACCTCGGCAGGCGGAACAGTTGGTAATACATTCAATTATACTATTGTAGTAACCGGCAATGCCACAAAATATAATGCTACAGATTTACCTGCCGGTTTAAGTATTGATACGCTTGCGGGTGTTATTACAGGCATCCCAACAGCTATAGGGCAAAGTGTAGTAGGTTTACAGGCTACTAATGCTAATGGTACGGGAACGGCTAACCTGGTTATTAACGTAACCAGTAACACGGCTCCGGCAGCACCGGCGGGTGTTACCGCAACGGTAATCAATGTTTCAAACATTAGTATTGCATGGCCTGTAATAGCAAACACAAGCGGTTATAGTGTAAAGCGCTCACTTTCGGCAAGTGGCCCCTTTGACACCATTCAAGATAGCATAACCAATACCTCTTATATTGATGCATCGCCAGTGCCCGAGGTTAACAATTATTATGTTGTTACAGCTCTGGCCGGAAGGTTAGAGAGCGGGAACTCAAATGTGGTTTTTGCATGGGTTCCGCCAGAGACACCAAATCAGCCGGTGGTTGTCAATAAAAATAAAGAGATTGATTTAAGCTGGAAGACTGCCTCGGGAGCAGCAACATACAATGTAAAAAGAAGCACCGTTAGTGGCGGTCCTTATACAACCATAGCCAATGTACCGGGTACCAGTTACGCTGATGTGAATGTAAGCAACGGAAGCCCTTATTATTACGTGGTTTCGTCAGTGGGGCAAACCAAAGAAAGCGCGAATTCGATCGAGGCATTCGGGGTTCCCGGGTCTGGTTCTTATACCTGGAAACCGGCGACCGAAACGGATTCATTAAAATGGGCTTCCAACTGGCTGGAAAATGCTATTCCGGCAAGCCCGGCCATTATTACGTTCAATGCATCGGCAGATACTGTTTTGACTAATGATATTAAAGGGCTGGCGGTTTCGCGGATGCAATTTAACGCGGGCGCGAACAGTTATACTATATCCGGCGATACGCTTCATTTAAAGAATGACCTGGTAAACAATGCCACAACCTTACATACCCTGAGCATGCCCGTTGTGCTGGATACTTTGCTCAATGTGAACACGGTAAGCAGCGGTACAGTATCGCTCACCGGAGGGATAAGCGGAAACGGAAGTTTGCTTAAAAATGGTGTAGGATATCTATACATATCAGGAAACAATACTTACACCGGTACCACCACACTAAACGGCAACGGGCAAAGCTGGCCCCCTGTATATGGCATGGAGGTATCGGGCATTGGTACCGGGACGCCTTCAGTTCCAACATCCGGCCCGCTTGGTACGGGTAAGATCATTATGAACGGTGGGGCATTGTTCTCTGCGAATGGTGATGCAACCTTTTATAATGATTTTGAGATAGCTGCCGGTAAAACCAGTTATTTTTATCAAACCAGTAATGCAATAAACCTGCGGGGCAAGCTTTTGGGTAGCGGCACCATTATACAGGATGGAAACGTTTATGCGGGCTTACACCTTTTTGGCGATAACAGTAATTTTACCGGCACTTTTGTATCCAAATTACGTAGCGGTAACAACAGGGTGCGTTTTGAAGTCCCCGAATCGGGCAGTGCCAAGGCCTACTGGAACCTGGATGCCAACGGAAATGACTGCCAGGGCATACTCTTCGCTACGGGAACCATCAGTTTTGGGGCACTTACCGGGAGAGGGGCGATCCGGACAGATGCCGGGGGCAGTCCTATAATCAGCATTGGAGCATTAAACCTTAGTACAACCTTTGGCGGCATTATGTCAGGTTCTATGAATGTAGAAAAAGTGGGCACCGGCGTACTTATTTTTACTGGAAATAACTCATATAGCGGCACAACCACAATCAAGGGCGGAAAATTTCTGTTAAATAATGATCCGGCATCGGGAGTTTTTAACAGCTCTCTTACTGTAGAGGCCGGCTCATTTGGTGGAACAGGTAAAGGTACAATGTCAGTCACCATTGGAACCGGGAGTGGCGCGGGCGCGATACTTGAGCCTGGTAACCAGGCTATCGGCTCTTTGATAACCGGACCTTTAACCTTAAAATCTGATGCTACATACAATGCTGAGATTGACATGGGCAATGCCACCGGTGATAAAACAACGGTTACCAGTGCGAGCCTGGTTAATTATCCTAAATTATCGGTAACAGGCATTGCGGGCGCGTTACCATCCGGTACGTCTTATACCATTATTGATAATACAGGCAGCGCGGCTATTGCCGGAACCTTTAAAGACCTGCCTGAAATGGCTTTAATTACGGTGGGTGATTACAGTTTTCGCATAACCTACAAAGGCGGGACGGGTAATGATATTCAGCTGCTGGACGACCGTACTTTGCCTGTCACCATTACCAGTGCATTGGCTGATACCGTTGTTGTTGGAAAGTCTTTCACCTATACCATTGGGGCAATCAAATCGCCCAATAACTTTTCGGCAAGCGGGCTTCCGGATGGATTGAGTGTTAATACAGGTACGGGAGTTATTTCAGGCGCCCCAACCCAAACTGGTGTTTTCCCGGTTACCCTAACCGCGTCAAACGGAAATACCACGAGTACAGTAACCCTGGTTTTAACTGTTCAAAGCAATATTGTTAGCGGGTTACTGGTTGCGGCGGGAGATGCTAAAAACGTTATAGAATGGCCCCCGATCTCAAATTTTACTTATAACGTTAAACGCTCCACTACTTCCGGAGGGCCTTATATCACTGTTGGAAATGTTAGTACTACACAATACACAGATGTAAACGTGACTAACGGAAGCACCTATTTTTATGTGATTACTTCCCTTGACGGTACTGTTGAAAGCCCAAATAGTGCAGAAGTACTTGCAAAACCAAATATTGGCCAGAAAGATTATTATAAATTTGATGAGCAGAGCGGAACTAGGGGAATTGACGCCTGGGGCGCAAATCATGCCACGCTGGCGGCTACAGCTAGCCGCGGTACCGGTAAATACGGTCAATCACTCCTGTTGGATGGAACAGCCAATGCTTATGCCTCGCTTCCATCGGGCATTATGAGTACGCTGAATGATTTTACTATTTCTGCCTGGGTCAGGATGGATGCTATTTCTACCTGGATGCGTGTATTTAATTTGGGGTCAAATACTACCCAGTATATGTTCTTATCGGTTCAGGCAGGTGTAACAAGCGGGAAATCCATTGTACGTTATGCGATTAAAAATGGGGCGGAAGCAGAACAGAACCTTAACTTTAATTACACCTTCCCGCTAAACACCTGGACTAACCTTGCAATAACCAGATCAGGCAATACCTGTACCATGTATATTAATGGCGCCGCCGTAGCGTCTACCACAGGTATCACTATTATGCCTTCGGCGCTGGGTGCTACGAGCTTTAATTATTTAGGCAAATCGCAGTTTTCTGCCGATCCAATGTTTAAAGGTTCAATTGACGCATTTAAGATCTATAGCAGGGCTCTCAGCGCGTCAGAAATTGCTGATGGTCTTTTGGGTGATCAAATGATAGCCTTTAATCCGATAGCTCAGAAAGTAATGGGCGATCCGGATTTTGCTATTAATGCTACCGCAAGTTCCAATTTGCCAGTAAGCTATATGAGTTCAGATACTACAGTGGCTACAATAGTTAACGGTAAAATACATATTAAAGGTACCGGAACAAGTACGGTCATCGCATCTCAAACGGGTAACGATCAGTATACAGCGGCAACTCCCATAAGCCGGACATTGAAGGTTGCCCCATTGAACCTGCAGATAAAATACCAGGATGGCGATAATGGCCAAATGACAAACAATATCATTCGTCCTTATGTAAACATTATGAATGCCGATTCTGCAGGAGTAGCTTACAACGAATTAACTATGCGTTACTGGTTTACTGCTGATAATTATGCAGGCATCAACACCTGGGTTGATTATGCTCAGTTAGGGAATAATAATGTAAGCCTGAAATATGTTCCCTTAGTGCAGCCACGAAATAGTGCATTGGGGTATATTGAATACAGTTTTTCCGCAGCAGGTAATCTGGCAGGCAACAGCAGTACCGGCCCAATACAAACCAGGTTTGCCAATCAGGACTGGGCAATTCTGAACGAGGCAGATGATTATTCATATCAAAGCAATACCAGCAGTTACGTCAATAATAACCACATCACACTTTACCGGAATGGTGTGCTGATTTGGGGAACTGAACCCACTGTTGTGCCGGCCCTTACCAGCCTGAATGTTTCTTACCAGAACCAAAATCAGCAAACCAACAGCAATACCATCAGTACTTACCTAACCATTAATAATACAGGTAATATCCCTTTGGCTTTTGGGGATATTACCGCGCGATATTGGTTTACAGAAGAAGGGACACAAAGTCTGAATTACTGGATTGATTTTGCCAAACAGGGCAATTCCAAGGTAAGCGGCAACTTTGTAAAAGTTAGTCCTGTACTTAATGGTGCCGATACTTATTTTGAGGTAGCGATAAATGCTTCAGCGGGGACACTTTATCCGTTGAGTACATCGGGTAATATTCAATATCGTATTTCCAAATCAGATTGGTCAAACTTTAATGAATTGAATGATCATTCATACCTGCCGAAAGATATGATGAAAGAGAATAACCGCATTACTGTTTATTACAAAGGGCAACTAATTTATGGTACTGAACCTTCGTTAGGAACATTGGCATTAAAGAAGTCCGCGGTAGCCGCTGTTACCCCCTCGAATGTAAATATTGACGGGATAGTGGTACACCAGGGGCTTTCACCGAATGGGGATGGCATTAATGATTACCTGATCATTGATGGATTAACGGCATATCCCAACAATAAATTAACGGTCATGAACCGCAACGGCGTTAAAATATTTGAAACAAAAGGGTATGACAACGGCTCAAAAGTATTTGACGGGCATTCCAATATAAACGGGGCCATGCAACAAGCGGGCACCTATTTTTACTCACTGGAATATCAGACAGAAGAAGGGAATAAGTATAAAACAGGTTACATCATACTAAAATACTAATTGAGCCATATGATTTTAAGTGGATGCATGATCAAGAAATTTAAATCGCTGATGGTTGTATTAAGCTTGTTTCTTTTATTCCTGGTAACAGGAACAAGCGCGGTTGCCCAGCAGCAAGCCTTTAGTTATACGCAGTATATGGATAATCTGACACCATTTAATCCGGCTTATTCTTTGCTGGATAAGGCCGGGTCAATTAATACCCTGGTACGCAGACAATGGGTAGGTGTAGACGGAGCGCCGGTAACCTATCTGATCACCGGTAACCTGCCCATCGAGTCAATCAATGGTTCGGTAGGGCTCATTGTATTTAATGACCAGATCGCGATAGAACGCCAGACCGAAGCAAATGTCTATTTTGCTAAAGGGATACAGTTAGATTCAAGAAGTATTTTAGCAGTATCAATAAATGCCGGTTTGCGGAATTATACCGCCAATTACTCCTCTCTGGATGCCGCTGATCCAACTTTCAGGAATGATGTTAGGGGAACTAAACCTAATATGGGGTTTGGCGTAATGTATTACACTGACTGGTATTACCTTGGCCTATCAGTACCCGAACTAACCATAACCAGCCTGGGGACAGCATCTGTACAGGATAATACCAATTTCAGGAACCATTATTATTTTTCAGGGGCACTGATAACCAACGTAAATGAGGATATAAAATTTAAACCGGCAACGCTGGTTTCCTATGCAAGCGGGGTACCACTTACTGCAGACATATCCGGTATTTTTTATATGAAAGGGGTATTGGGACTTGGTTTAAATTATTGTACGGATAAAGAAATGTCAGGGATACTTACTTTAAACATTAATGCATTTCATGTGGGCTATGGTTATCAGTTTGGTACATCATCAACCAATTTAGGAACCTTTAATAACGCCACTCATGAAATATCCCTGAGTTACCGTTTTGGCAGGGGGGCATCTGATCCAAAGCTGTTGTAATTAATATTTCAGATATTTAATAAATCTGAAGTATCAAATGAAATCAAGTTATTAATAAAAAATAATGAACGTGTAATTGAACCCCTTTTTAGCATAAATGAAGAACAATAAATTTTATGAACAAATTTATATATACCTGCTTATTGTTGATCGCAACCATATCCACCAAGTTGTCAGCTTAGACAAGAATAATAGCTAAGCCTTTGTTTGATGATCCTGTGGAGCACGGAGCTGCTGATCCGGTATTAATCTACAACAAACAGCAAAAAATGTGGTGGATGTTTTATACCAATTGCCGCGCCACGTTAAATGATTCAACCGCTGTTGAATGGGTGCATGGTACTAAAATCGGGATAGCAGAATCAAAGGATGGTCAGGTATGGAAATATAAAGATACGCCCAACATTAATTACCGGGTTAACCCGGTAATTAATGTTGGGCACCTGAATAATCTACGGTATGATACTTATGATCGTTCAAAATCAAAAGTTTACATAGGGGAGTACGCTTCTAAGGGTAATAAATTATTTAACGCGCTTGCCGAAGCGGTTTATATGACCGCTCTTGAACGTAATGGAGATGTTGTGAAAATGGAATCATACGCACCGCTTATTGCACGCCAGAACCATACCTCCTGGAATCCAAATCTGATCTATTTTTCAAATACAGCTGTAGCCCCAACTGTTAATTATTATGTACAACAGCTGTTCTCTACCAATCAGGGTGATCGTTATTATGCAGATATTGTTTCGTTTCCTGATCAGAAAGTGAACCGGGATTCTACGTTGGCTACATCATTTGTAAAAGATAGTAAAACAGGAGATCTTATCCTGAAACTGGTAAATGCCGGCCCTGCATCCACACAAGTCAAAGTAAACCTTGCAGGTTTTGATCAGATTGATCCAAAAGCAAGTCGCACTATTCTGACAGGGGCGCCTGTTGCTGAGAATAGTTTTACAGATCCTGTTAATGTTATTCCTGAAACGTCAGATTTTGTAGTCCGGAAATCTTTCTTTTATGAGATTACTCCATATTCATTGACCATTATCAGAATGAAAGCTAGCACCGATCGTGGAGTAACCCATTAAGACTATCGACCTGGTTTGTAATGAGATTAAGATGTAATAGCATATTCCGCTGAGATTTTTTATAGTTGCTCGAATAAAAAACTAAGACTGATAGCATTTGTGAAATCTGTTTTTAGTTGATTATACCCCCTTTAATGGTCTATTAGCCCCTCACGGCTATTTATTATTTACCATAAGTTTGACTTACAATTATTACCTAATAGTCAATACGAAAATCTAATCTATTATCCTGGCTACATTTTGTTTAATTATTAACTAATTCTTGGTGAGGTAATTGAATTTGGTTTTGTGTTTTGATAAGTATCACATGCTGTAACCAATTAACCAATTTATATTTTAACCTAAATTTTTAAAGAAATGAAGCCAAAAATTCTAATTTTTCTTAGTTGTTTATCACTAATCTTTACGTTGGGGTGTAAAAAGTCGTCTTCGCTTATAACAGCGAATGGTTCGCCTGCACCGGTCTCCAAATTGGCAGTAAATGCAACCGCAGGGTTTATTCATCCCGGCATGCTGCACAGCCAGGCAGATTTTATCAGGATGCAAACCATGGTTAGCGCAGGTACAGATCCCTGGCTTTCTGGATGGAACAAACTTACAGCTAACTCTCACTCTGCATCAACTTATTCTATGCAGGGGCCTGCTGATACAGTTTACCGGGGTTCTGGTTGGCCACAAAACTATGCAAAACTGTATAATGACATCGCCGCTGCCTATCAAAATGCTTTACGTTGGAAGATCAATGGTGATGTAGCCTGCGGAAATAAGGCGGTGGCCATCATGAAAGCCTGGGCATCTTCTTTGAAATCCATCGGCGGATCTGCAGACAGGTGGTTGGCTGCAGGTATCTATGGCTACGAGTTTGCTAATGCTGCCGAGATTATGCGCGACTACAGTGGTTGGTCGGCTACAGACTTTACCAATTTTAAAAATATGATGCTTACCGTATTTTATCCCATGAACCATGATTTTTTGGTAAACCATAATGGAGCCTGTATTACTAATTATTGGGCAAACTGGGATCTATGCAGTATGGCATCAATTCTTTCTATAGGTATATTATGCGATGACACCAATAAGTTTAATGAAGCAATAACCTATTTCAAAAACGGTGCAGGGAATGGGTCAATTGATCATGCAGTGCCGTTCTTGTATAATTCAGGTCTGTTAGGACAAGGGCAGGAGTCGGGCCGTGATCAGGGGCATCAGTGCCTGGATATTGCGCTGTTAGGTGCTTTCTGCCAAATGGCTTATAACCAGGGTCAGGATCTATTTGCCTATGAAAATAATAAAGCATTGGCAGTTTGCGAATATACAGCCAGCTATAATCTTGGAAACACGGTACCTTTCACCACATACAACTGGGGTAATGGTCAAAATTGCGCAGCACAAACACAAACGGTGATTGCGGAAGGTGGAAGAGGGGACATCCGCCCAAGCTGGGAGCTGATCTATAATTATCAGCAATCACATGGTATTACCGGAACAACCTATAGCGGCCAGTATGCTGCTAATGTGCGACCGGAAGGTGGTGGCGGCGATTATGGACCAAATAGCGGCGGATACGATCAGTTGGGATTTGGTACCTTAACCTACTCCATAGGGGCACAGCCAATAGCCAATGGTACGTATAAATTGATCAATCGCGCCAGCGGAAAATACCTGGATAATTTGGGTTCAACAACCAACGGCGCAAATGTGGCGCAATGGGCTTCAAGCGGCAGCAATAACCAGAAATGGGCAATAACTTATAGTGGCGGTTTCTACAAATTGGCCTGTGTAACCGGCAGCAAATGTCTGGATAGTTATGACCATACTGCCGATGGCTCAACAGTTGCACAATGGGCAAGCGGGAGTAGCACCAATCAGCAATGGACAATCATTCCTGTAGGTTCCTACTATAAGATTGTTAACCGTACCAGCGGCAAATGCCTGGATTCAGGAGGTGGCACTACTGATGGATCTGCTATGCAATTCTGGCCAAGCAACAGCAGTAACAACCAGCAATGGACCATTGCGCCCTGATATACCTGTTGCGGTAAAAAAGAATAGAAAACCTATTTTTAATAAACAAAACGGCATGGCTATACGTCCATGCCGTTTTTATTTAAACCATCCCCCTTATTTGACCCATTAAACCCCCTTGCGAATCTTCGTTTTGCTCTACTTTCGAAACGCAATTATAAACGATCTTTCCAGGAATGCTTTTGCATATATCATTAAATCCTTTTAGTAACTATTAATCTGACCCCTGTTATAAGGTAAACATTTTATATAAGATTAATAACAGGGATGTATGTGAGGAAACATGGCAAGGCAAGGAGAAATGATAGTAAAATTATGAAAGTCAATTATTTGAAAGCCCATTCTAATATCGTAAAGTCAGCCATAGCATTCATTTTTGTGATCATCTTGAGTGTGGGGTTTGAGGCAGATGCACAAAGCAGTTTACAGGTATTGCCGAATATAAATTATTGTGCAGCACAGGCCGAAAAAACGTTTAATGCTATTCCTGTAAGCGGTAATAACCTGCCCCGTAGTATAGATAAAGGTAAAACAGACTGGCGATATGTAAACTATCAGGATTGGTGCAGTGGTTTCTGGCCCGGGATTTTATGGTATTTATATGAAGGCACCCATGATGAAAAATGGAAAACAGCTGCGGATAAATTTGCACAGGAGTTAAAGCCACTTTCTGAACATAGTGGGTTTGATCATGATCTGGGTTTTATGGTATTTAACAGCTTTGGCAACGGATACCGGCTAACTAATAATCCGGAATATAAGCAGGTGATATTAAGATCGGCAGATTCATTGGCTACGTTATTCAATCCCAAGGTGGGTACTATTTTATCATGGCCTGGAATGGTGAAAAAAATGGGTTGGCCCCATAATACCATTATTGACAATATGATTAACCTGGAACTGTTATTCTGGGCTTCAAAAAATGGCGGCAGCAGGGGTTTATATGATATCGCGGTTAAACACGCCGAAACTACCATGCATAATCATTTCAGACCCGATTATACTTCTTATCATGTGGTGGTATACGATACGGTTACCGGAAAAAAAATAAAAGGGGTAACTCATCAGGGTTATGCGGATAACAGTATGTGGGCAAGGGGGCAATCATGGGCCATATATGGTTTTACCATGTGCTACCGCGAAACCCGCAAACCAGAGTTTTTAGATTTTGCACAAAAAGTAGCCGATGTATATTTGAGCCGTTTACCCGTTGATCTGATACCCTATTGGGATTTTGATGATCCGGCTATACCAAATGCTGCTAAAGATGCTTCGGCCGCATGCGTAACTGCTTCAGCATTATTGGAACTATCCACCTTTACAAGGGATAAATCCAGGGCCCGGATTTATCGCCAAAAGGCTGGGGCTATGCTGCAAACACTTTCCACATCAACATACCAGAGCCGTAGTATAAATGATGCTTTTTTGTTGCATTCTACCGGGCATCACCCTGCGGGGACCGAGATAGATGCATCGATCATTTATGCTGACTATTATTATCTGGAAGCTTTACTTCGGCTACAGAAATTACAACATATAAAAGTTTCTAATCTTCATAAATCACGTTAAATGAGATATTTTCTATTGCTTATCGTTTCATTTATCGCCTTAGCTGCTAAAGGACAAAACACGGTAAAAGGCTCTTCTATTAATCTACAATCACCAGATCGAAACCTGATGCTGAAATTTCATCAAAAATCACTTAGTGATCACAAACGGATGATGTATTACGAAGTGAGCTATAAGGGTAAGGAGGTGATAAAAGAATCGGCCCTGAATATACAAATGGATAACCAGCTTTCAGAAAAGGCGATGGCCCTAAAGATAGATCAACATAAAGACTGGTGCGAAAACCTGGAAATAAAGAATATTAAAACAGTAACGCATGATACCACCTGGAAACCGGTAAATGGCGAAAGCAGCCAGATCAGGGATCATTATAACGAAGCAGATGTAACACTGGTAAAAGACGATAACCCGATATATGTAATGCAGGTGCAACTCAGGGTTTATAATGAAGGTGTGGCTATACGCTACCTCTTCCCTGAGAATGTAAAGGGAACTTATTATAATGTAACAGCTGAAAATACAGAATTTAGCTTACCCGCAGGCTCACAAGCCTGGTTTGCAAACTGGGCACAAGCGCCTTATTATAAACTACCGCTATTTAACTGGCCCGGAGAAAGCGAACGCCCCTTAACATTGGAGCTACCAAACGGCTTGTTTGCAACACTTGCCGAAGCACAAATGGTAGATTATGCTCGCACTAAATTTAAATTAAGCACAAATAAGTGCAATACCATTATTACGTCAATGTTTGGCGAGGCCCAACTGATATCGCCCGTGTATACTCCCTGGCGGGTAATCATGGTGGCAGAAAAACCAGGCGATTTAATTGAGCATGACTATTTAATACTTAATCTAAACGAGCAAAGCAAAATAACCGGCAATACTGATTGGATAAAACCAGGCAAAATTATGCGGGTGATGTTGCAAACCACTGCAGACGCAAAAGCCAATATTGATTTTGCGGCTCAACAGAACCTGCAGTATATATTATTTGACTGGAAATGGTACGGGCCAGCCTTCAGCTTTAACTCTGATGCTACAAAAGTTGCTATACCTGATTTTGATTTACCGGGTATTATTCAGTATGCTAAGGATAAGGGAATAGGGGTTTGGCTTTATGTTAACCAGCAAGCGCTGCTGGCACAAAGCGACAGCATGTTTGCTGTATATAGTAAATGGGGAATAAAAGGCGTTAAATTTGGTTTTGTGCAGGTTGGATCGCACCGCTGGACCACCTGGATGGAGAAGGCCATACAGCAGGCTGCCGCCAGCCGGATGATGGTCAATATTCATGACGACTGGCGCCTTACTGGCGAACAGCGCACATGGCCAAATCTAATGACGGCCGAAGGTATACGGGGTAACGAAGAAATGCCGGATGCCACCCACAATACTATTTTACCTTTTACCAGGTATATAGCAGGCCCCGCTGATTATACGATCTGTTATTTTGATAACCGGATAAAAACAACCCATGCTCATCAGCTGGCATTAGCTGCCATTTACTATAGCCCCATTCAAACTTTATTCTGGTACGATAATCCATCACAATATCACCAGGAACCTGAATTGGAGTTCTGGAGTAAAATTCCTGCTACCTGGGACGAAACGAGGGTGATTCAAGGTATGCCCGGACAGTATATTACTACTGCCAGGCGTAAAGGAACGGAGTGGTTTGTGGGAACTATCACTAATAATGAGGCCCGCAGATTACATCTACCACTAAAATTTTTATCAAAAGGGAAAAAATATATGGCCAGTATTTATTCGGATGATCCATCTGTTAAGACAGCCACACATGTGAAAATAACCCATCAAAAAGTTGATGCGTCAACTATCCTGGACTTTAACTTGAAGGCTTCAGGGGGGCAGGCGATTTATATTACGGATGAGGCACAGAACTGATAACATAAATAATATAAGCGTATAAATGCAAATTGATAAATTATCCGGTTCATTTATTTTAACGGCCGACATCGGTGGAACGCATATTACGTCGGCCATATATGACGGAGAAAAAAACAGTATTATGGAGGACAGTATTTCCCGCGTTGGGTTCAGCAGCAAAGGAAGTGCACGGGATATATTGAATTCATGGGCAGAAGCCTTGTCTCAAACGCAGAGGAAAACTGAGGTAGTTATTTCGGGAGTTGGCATAGCTATGCCCGGACCTTTTGACTATGAAACAGGTGTTTCTTATATAACCGGGCTTAGTAAATACGAGTCGATCTACGGAATGAATGTCAAACAACAGCTTGCAGAAATGCTGCAGTTGCCTATCGAGATCTTCAAATTCAGGAATGACGCAGAAGCCGCTATAGCCGGGGAAGTGGCAGCCGGCGCCGGCAAAGGGACAGCTCGTATTATTGGGATAACATTGGGCACCGGATTGGGCTCTGCCCGGAGTTTGAACGGTATTACCAAAGATTTAAATTTAGGCAGCGAACCTTATAAGGACAGCATTGCTGATGATCATTTGTCTACCCGATGGTTTTTAAAACGGTATCATGAATTAACAGGTCTTTCCGTTACAGGTGTCAAGGAGTTGGCTTTAATGGCAGATCATAATCCAATAGCCAAAGCAATATTTAATGAGTTTGCTGCCAATATGGGCGACTTTTTACTGGAACCTGTTCTGCATTTCAAACCTGAGGTTCTGATTATTTGTGGTAATATTGCCAAAGCGTCAAAGTTTTTTCTGCGGATAGTGTCAGGGCGGTTAAACATGACCACGCTGAAAATTGGACAATTAGGTGAATATGCAGCTCTTATAGGAGTTGCCGATCTTTTTCACACAAATTCTAATGCACGACGAATACCTTTATAACAAAATAAAATCCGATGACCAATAAACCAGCTTTTACCGAGAAGAAATTTATCGTGACATTTGTTTTCGTCACCTCCCTTTTTTTAATGTGGGGATTGTTACTGTCAATGAGCGACGTGTTGAACAAGCATTTTCAAAATGTTTTAAATTTATCCAAGTCGCAATCAGGATTAATCCAGTTATCTGTATTTGGCGCTTACTTTATAATGAGTATCCCGGCGGGTTATTTTTTAAAGAAATTTGGATACAAGCCCGGCGTTATTTTAGGCCTGATCCTGTTTGCTACCGGGACTTTTTTATTTGTGCCAGCAGCAAACGCGGCATCGTTCAATTTTTTCAGGATCGCCCTGTTTATTTTAGGTTGCGGTATGGCAACGCTTGAAACGGTGGCGCACCCCTTTGCAGCAGCTCTGGGAGATCAGCGTACCAGTGATCAGCGGCTCAACTTTTCCCAATCATTTAACGCGGTAGGTACCATTATAGGACCTGCCATCGGTTCGTATTTTCTGTTCCGTACTACTTCTGAGCACTCTACTGACCTTACTTCCGTAAAATCATTATATGTAGGCATTGGTTGCGTGATCCTGTTGATAGCGGTTGCTTTCCTGTTTTTAAAAATCCCGGCATTAACAGACCCTAATACCGAAGTTGCAGCAGTAGATCCCGACGCGGTTAATGTGGATACCGCTCCCTCCAAAAAACTATATCAGCATAAACATTTTGTTTGGGCAGTAGTTGCCCAGTTTTTTAATGTTGCCGCGCAAGGAGGTACCTGGGCCTTTTTTATTAATTATGGCCATGATGTAATGAAGTTAAGTAGCCAAACAGCGGTAAATTACATGAGCATTTTTATGGCCATGATGGCTGCCGGTCGTATTGTTGGAACTTACCTGATGCGGTTTATAGCTCCCAATAAATTACTTGGCGCCTTCGCGTTAGGGAATGTTTTAATGTGCCTTATTGTGGCACAAGGTTTAGGCTGGCCATCCTATATCGCGTTAATGATGGTTAATTTCTTTTTCAGTATCATGTTCCCAACCATATTCAGTTTAGGTTTAAAAAACCTGGGCAGCCACACTCAGCAAGCCTCATCTTTTATTTCCATGGGAGTGGTTGGTGGAGCATTCTTCCCGCTGCTGATGGGACAGATCGCTAACCATGATGTAGCCAAAGCTTATTACTTGCCAATAGTTTGTTATATAGTGATCTTTTTGTTTGGCGCTAAGTTTTATAAGGTAAAGCACTAATGCGCTTCCAATTATACATATTAAGTTTAAGCATGGCTACATGCAGTCAGTTTGCACGGGCACAACAGGCAGTTGTTAAACCAGTATATGATTTTTCCCGCCTGGACAAGAAAATTACGGGTTGGGTAGATAGCGGCTACTATAAAGGAGCATCCGTTATTATTGTTAAAAACAAGCAGATTATACACCAGAAATATTTTGGAACTTATGCACCCGGGTCAGTTGCTTACATTGCATCAGCCGGCAAGTGGCTGGCAGCGGCAACCATTGCCGCCGTGGTTGATGAAGGCAAGCTTTCATGGGATGATAAGGTGAGCAAATGGCTGCCAGAATTTAAGGATACCAAGGGCAATGCCACGTTGCGCCAATTGCTTTCACATACTGCCGGGTTCCCGGATTACCAGCTCCGGGGCAGTCATCCAGATAATTATCAAACATTAAAAGAATCAGTTGCACACATTGTTGATTTACCTGCTGATACTTTACCGGGAACAAAATTTAAATATGGAGGCCTGGCCATGCAGGTAGCCGGGCGTATGGCCGAACTGGCAACCGGGCAGGATTGGGAAACAATGTTCCAGGAAAAAATAGCCATCCCCTTGCACATGACCCTAACCCATTTTACACCGGTGAGCAAAGTTGATGGACAAAGCCCCATGCTTGGCGGCGGGGCCAGGACAGGCTTACAGGACTACGCTAATTTCCTGAGCATGATAAGCCATGATGGGATGTTTGAGGGCAAACGTATATTATCTGTAAAATCTATACATGAAATGCAAGCCAACCAAATTGGTGAAGCAAAAATCCCCCCTGGTGAGTTTGTTGAAAGGGCACGCGCAACATCTCGCAAAGATATTTATGGTTTAGGCGAGTGGCGCGAGGAAGTGGATGCTAAGGGAAATCCAATGCTCATCAGCAGCCCAAGTTGGGCGGGCGCATACCCCTGGATAGATAAGAAATATCATGTTTATGCCTTCTTTCTGGCCCGCGTTGCAGCTATGAAAAATGGCTTTAACCCGTTTCTGGCAAGCCCGGTATTACCCTTGCTGGTAAGGGATGCATTGGATGCCGCATACCCCTGTATAAAGCATCAGGCTAAACCTTAAAATGAGGAGCATGAATTTTTTTATAACACAACATGTAAACTTTGGTGCCTCGGTAAGCGTGAACCTTATAATAAATTATAATATTGAAAATTGATGAGCATAAAAACATTATTGCTGGTACTTACATTAAGTTTTTTAGCTGCTGCTTCAAATGCACAGGATATTAAAATTCCTGATTATATTGATCCAGCGCATCCCCGCTTATTGACTAATGCCAAAACCGGCAAACAGGATTTAAAAGCATTGATTAATGATGAAAGCTGGGCAAAAAATACCTATGAAACTATTGAAAAGAATATAGCGCCTTATGTCATTCGCCATCAAACTGATAGTACATGGATCGTGTCGAGGTTACAGATGTACTGGAAGGAGCATTCTACCGATGTATATATCAAGAATGGCATTTATGCCTATGCAACTGGCAAAGCCCCGGTACCAACAGTTCGTTTTACCGGAACAAGAGATGTAGCAACGGCGTATCTCACACCCAGGCTGGAAGATATTAAACCCTATATGGATCAGGGAGGTAAAATATACCTGCAAAACAAAACAGCGCCCGGTACGCCCTGGGAATGGGTGGAACAATCAAAAACCGGCCGCATCATCGAATCCATCAATATAGGCATCATCAATAAAGCAAGGGACGCTGCCATGATCTATTGGTATACCGGCGATGAAAAGTATGGCAAATTTGCTTATGATCTTTTCAATACCTATCTGACTGGTGTGTATTACCGGAATGAACCGGTTGACCTGAATCACGGGCACGATCAAACATTGGTTGGCTTGTCGGCATTTGAGGTAATACATGAAGATGTGCTGGAACCGCTTACCGCCTGTTACGATTTTCTGTACGGATATATTGATAAGAATCATAAAAATAAGATACCCATTTATACTGATGCTTTTAAAAAATGGGCAGATATTATCATCAAAAACGGCGTTCCGTTTAACAACTGGGATTTGATAGAAGCACGTTTTGTATCAAACATTGCCTTAGTATTAGATGACAATAAATTGTACAAGGATGGCCGCGGCTGCCAGTATTACCTTGACCAGATACTGAATAAAACCTATACCCGCCAATGGGCGCTAACAGATTTGCTGCGAAAAGGGTATGACCCCAATACAGCCATATGGTCAGAATGCCCAGGGTATTCGGTGAACGTTTTGGGTGATTTTACCGGTTTTGTTAATTTGTTTGACAGGACCCTGAAAACCGACTTCCTGCCGCAAATGCCTATTTTGCCTAAGGCGGTATTAGCGCAGGCCCAATACCTTTACCCTAACGGCTATAGCGTTGGTTTTGGCGATACGCATTATGGACGCCTACCAACGCGGGGCATAGAGGACATGATCCGTAATGCCCGGCTATATCACAAAACAGCACAGGAAGAAACGTTTACCCGGATGCTAAAAACGATACAGGGTATTGGGCACGAAAAGAACCGGGAAGAGGTGAAATCCACAAGTTTTAATTCGTTATTTGGTAACCCTCCTTTAAAACTTTCAGAAGCAATAAAACCGGGTAAAGTGGCGGATTATTTAACGGCCACGTTCTGGTCGCCCAATGTAAGCTGGTTTGTACAGCGTAACGGGGTAGATGTACAGAATGGGCTGATGGTTTCTCAGGCAGGTTCGTCAGGCAATCATGCACATGCCAACGGTATAGCCATGGAGCTTTATGGTAAGGGTGTTATATTGGCACCTGAAGGTGGAATAGGAGGGAGTTATTTTCAAAGCGATTATGCCGAGTACTACTCCCAGTTTCCGGCGCACAATGCCGTTGTGGTGGATGGTATTTCATCTTATCCAACGATGAAAAGCAACCATCCGCTGCAATTAAAAGCCTGTTATCCGCAATCAGGGCGTATAGATGGTTACTTTCCGGGTATTACCTATTCTGATGTTTATTTCCTGGAACCCGAAACTAATGCCGACCAGAACCGCTTGATGAGCATCATTCGTACCAGTGATACTTCGGGGTATTATGTAGATATTTTCCGTTCGAAAAAGAAAACCGGCGGAGATAAGCATCATGATTATATTTATCATAACCTGGGCCAGCAGGTAACACTTACCGATGCTTCAAACAAACTTTTAAACTTAAATCCTACTGACAAACTTACCTTTGCAAATGAGGAATTGATGGGTTATGATTACTGGTGGGATAAAATGTCTGTCAGGTCTGGTAATGATTTTAAAGCCAGATTCGATCTTCAAATTCCCGGGAAACCTGAAGTTACCATGAATATGTGGATGAAGGGTTATCCCGGCAGGGAAATATTCAGTGTAAAAGCACCGCCATCACGTTCCTGGCGTGGCAATGAAATGATACCTGACAGTATAGCCAATATGCCATTACTCACCATTGTTATACGTCAGGATGGCGAGGCCTGGAGCCGGCCATTCGCAGCTGTTTATGAACCAGCCAACGGCGTAAATGGGAGTTCGGTAAATAATATCACCTCTTTTATACCCATTGATAGTGATAGTACATTTGTTGGGATACAAGTACAGAGTAAAAATGGTTTGAACGATTATATTATGAGTGATCAAGCGGATAAAACAGTTGTATACCATGATCTGAAATTTAAGGGTTTATATGCAATAGTGCGGGAAAATAAAGGAAACTTTGACTATTTGTTTTTAGGGAATGGGTATAAATTGCAGAAGGGAGGATATAGTTTGGATGGTGGTAATTCACCCTGTTCAGCGATATTATCCATCCAGTCAGGGCAATTATTTTTCACATCGAATCAAAAAGTAAAGCTCCAGATTCCGGATGTTTATCTATCCACTCAAAAAGTATCACTTAAAATGCAGATTGACGGGGTGGTTCAGGTTATCAATGGAAACAGAAAAACGATATCCGGAAAACACGAAGTTGAGTTCAATATGCCTGAATCTCCAATAACATCTATTACTATTACAAGTAAATAGGTCGTAAATTATTGATCTTTTTTACGGTATTTTATAGTCATTAGCCTTAAAACAGTAAGCTAATTCATTATGTGAAATTTTCATCCCCCTTTATTTGACCCCACTCTCCCTCTTTTTTCTGTGAGGTGAAGTCTAATTTAGGCCAAATGATATAATCCGGTTACTTATCCGGATTATCTAAAATCCAAATATAATGATGAAAAGGAAAATCACCATTAATGATATTGCCAAAGAACTGAATATTTCTAAAACCTCTGTATCCTTTGTGATCAATGGCAAGGCACGCGAAAAAAATATTAGTGCAAGCTTAGAGAAAAAGGTATTGGCTTATATTGATGAGATTGGCTATCGCCCCAACCATTTTGCCCAGGGTTTACGTACCGGTAAAACAAAAATGATAGGGATGCTGGTGGAAGATATCTCAGATCCCTTTTTTTCGGCCATTGCCCGTATGATGGAAGAAATTGCTTATAAAAAAGGGTACAAGATATTGTACAGCAGCACTGAAAATGATACGCAAAAAGCAAAAGATCTGATCGAGATGTATCGTATAAGGCATGTAGATGGTTATATCATAGCGCCACCGCCCGGTATTGAACCGGAATTAAAGGAATTGCGGGATGATGGTTTTTTTGTGCTGTTATTTGACAGAGTATTGCCCGGATTAGAAATTAGCAATGTGGTGGTTGACAACCTGGTGAGTAGTTATAATGCTGTTAAACATTTAATTGATAACGGTTACAATAATATAGCAATGATCACTCTACTTTCTGAGCAAACACAAATGCTTGACAGAAAAGCTGGTTATATGAAGGCTTTAGATGAAGCTAAAAAGCCATACTTGCTAAAAAAAATAGCTTATCATGATAAAAGGGAAAACTGTATCCAGGAGATTCAGGATTTCCTGATTGGCAACCAAGAGATCGATGCATTGTTTTTTGCCACCAATTACCTTGCCGAAAGTGGATTGGAGACTTTAAAACTTTTAAAGCGCCGTATTCCTGAAGATATAGGAATTATAGTGTTTGATGACCACTTTCTTTTTAAATTATTTACACCATCAATTACTGCCATATCCCAACCGATCAAGGCTATATCAGAGCAGGTAATTCATTTGATGTTAAAAAGTATTTCCGGTCCCAGGATCAAAAAGCCAGTTAAAACAGTGGTCATTCCTACCTCCCTCATGATCAGGGACTCTTCCTTACCCCAAACAAGGATAAACAACGATTCCTGGGTTAAAAGACTGATAAAAAATAAGTTCTGAGCGAACAAATATTAAAAAGCCATATCCTCTTTTTCCCTTATAAAATGCCCATCAAATTGATTTTTTCTATGAAGCAGAGGCAAATATCCTTTATCTGGTCATTTGATGAAAAAGAGGGTGTTTTTATTGATTTACCCCCGCTGTTTGACCCCATACACCCCTTTTTATTTTTTTTCTACACTATACATTAGCAGCCAAATTATAAACAACTATTGATATAGGTACCTCATGTATCGGTCAATAAATCAATTTAGTAACCAATTTTTAATTTAAACTAATTATGATGAAAAATTTTACTTTGCTATCAAGGTACAAAGCGGCTACAATTACGCTTTTTCTTTCCTTGTTGTTCTGCCTGAACTCCATGGCGCAGGACAAGATGGTAACAGGGAAGTTGATCGACGCCAAAACCCATGAAACGATTATCGGAGCAACTATAAAAATTAAGGGTACTCAAATCGGAGCAGTAACTGATGTCTCTGGTATTTTTAAACTTAAAGCATCGCCTGGAGCTGTTTTGCAGATCAGTTACATTGGCTATATAAGCAAGGAGGTTGTGGCTGACCTGGATGCTTCAATGACTATCACCATAGCCTCTAACAGCAGTGATTTAAGTGAGGTAGTTGTGGTGGGTTATGGTACACAGCGAAAAGCTACACTTACAGGAGCCATAGCTACCGTATCAGCCAAGGTTTTTGAAGACAGGGGGCCAATTAATAATCCATTGGCTGCATTACAGGGACAAGTAGCCGGAGTAGTGGTAACGCGTACTTCGGCACAACCGGGAAGAGAAAACTGGAATTTCCAGATTAGGGGGGCGACATCTACCAATGGACAGGATCCCCTGATTATATTAGATGGGGTTGCTTTGTCTAGTAACGCTGAATTAAATTCCATCAATCCGAATGATATAGATAACATCTCAGTTTTGAAAGATGCTTCTGCATCTATATATGGGGCAAGAGCGGCTTTTGGTGTCGTACTGATCACTACTAAAAAAGCAAAAGCAGGTAAAATGGTTGTTCAATATGATGGTTCTGTATCCAGAAAGATACTTGGTTTGCAGCCAACCCTTATTAAAGATAAGCAATGGGGCGAAGGGTTAATGCAGGCATTAACGAATGATAATTATGGTGTAGCGCCTACCAGTTACTTATGGTACCAGTTAGCTGCGCTGGCCACTAATCCGCCAGCTTCAGGTTATATTGATATTACCAAACTACCCGGCTATACCGGTTCTGCTAATGGAGTGTTATACAATGGTGTACCATTGCCGTCTTTTGGCGATGTAAAGGATTTTACCTTTTTTGATACTAACCAGCAAAAAATATTGTGGCAAAATGCAACTTCAACCCAGCATAACTTAAGTTTTTCTGGCAGGACAGAAAAAGAAGGTTATCGGGTGTCATTAGGCTACTTAAATGATGGGAGCCAACTCCGATGGGGAACCAACGGAAACCAGCGATACAATTTGCGGTTTAATAATGATTATACTTTTAGTGAGAAGGTTAAACTGGAAACCAATATATCATTAGAAAGAAACAGTATACAGCAACCATCACTGTATAGTTATAACGGTTATAGTGCGCTTAGTGAATATGCGCAACCAGGTATGCCGGCCTTCACTTCACAAGGCCAGCCTTATGCATGGGGAACTGTTTTCAGTGCTGCAGGAGCAGCCAGGGATGGTGGTGCCAACCTGGAGGTTAATACCAGGGTCCTGCTTAACAGTACACTTACTTATAATTTTGCTAAACACTTAACTTTTACCGGTGTAGCAGGCTACAATACCTGGTTCCAGGATAGCCGGATACAACAAAAGCAGGTTCAATATTTTAATTATGCTGGTAATATCCTGGTGCAAACATTACCATCCTCCGGAGGGAATGATAATGTTAACAATACCTGGTACCAAAGGATGAATACCACAGAGCCTTTTTATAACCTGATTGGCAGGGTAGCTTATAATAATACCTTTGATAAGGTACATGATGTTGGTGTAATGCTCGGTAGCTCTTATGAAAGAGATGAATTTAACTCTTTTCTCACCAGGACATATAACCTGAGTAATGATAATATTCCATCCTTAGGGCTTGGTTTAAATAATGGAATCGCCGGTTATGTAACCAATGGAGAAACTCAGAACCATTATGCATTAGGTTCATATTTTGGCAGGGCAACCTATGCCTACAAGGGTAAGTATTTATTAGAGGCTATAGGGCGATATGATGGGTCTTCCAAATTCATCGCAGACAACAGGTGGAAGTTTTTCGGTAGTGTACAAGGTGGCTGGCGTATTATTGACGAAAGCTTCATGAAGAGCCAAAAAGTGGTAGATGAACTTAAACTGCGGGTTTCTTATGGAACAACGGGTAACCAGGGTGGAATAGGGTTGTATGATTATATTCAGTCGTTAGCTGTAAGCTCAGGTGGTGCTCTGCTTGGTTCGGGTACGGCAACTACGGTAACCACAGCAGGAAATTTGGTATCCTTAAACAGGACCTGGGAAACCGTAAAAAAGAAAAATATAGGCCTGGATTTTGGGTTCCTTAATAATCACTTAACCGGTAGTTTTGACATCTATCGAAATGAAAACGTCAACATGTTGTTGGGGCAAACCTATCCGGGTGTTTTAGGAGCCGGTGCCCCTGCTTCTAATATCGGTGATCTGAAATCGTGGGGTTATGAAGGTAGTTTGACCTGGAAGTCAAAAGTTGGTAGTGTATCCTATAGTATTACCGGAACAATAACCGATAATCAGAATAAACTGGTTCATTATGGCGGGGCCAATGTTTTGGGTGCCGGCTTTAATCCAACAGTGGAGGGATATCCTTTAAACTCTTACTTTGGTTTAAAATATGATGGTCGCCTGCAAACCCAGGCACAGGTTGATGCTTATAATGCCAAATATGCACCTGCAGGCAGTACCAATAATATAGGCTTACCGGTTCCAAGCCCGTTGGCTAATCCGGCTGGTCAGGTTTCCGGTCTTCGCCCGGGTGATAATACCTTTAAAGACGTAAACGGTGATGGTAAATTAAGTATAGGCACCAGTACCACAAATCCTGGCGACCTGGTGTATTTGGGTAGCAACGATCCAAGATATAGCTTTGGCTTAAACCTGGGATTGCAATGGAACGGATTTGACTTTTACACCATTTTTCAGGGAGTTGCTAAAAGAACGATCTTCAGATCAGGCAATATGCGGGTTCCTTATAAATCCATTTATCAGGGGCAAAGTGATGCCTATGTTGGTAATACATGGTCGCCAAGTACCCCGGATGCTTATTTCCCTAATTTGCACTCAGCACAAAACAATGGTATTAATACTTATAACTACCAGATATCTTCCTGGTCTGTTGAAAATGGTGCTTACATCCGTTTAAAAAACCTGGTGGTCGGATATACACTCCCGAAAAAATGGCTTGAAAAAAGCGGGGCTATCAAGGGCCTTCGCATTTACTTTTCCGGAAGTGATTTATGGGAGCTAACAAAAATTCATGATGGATGGGATCCTGAAGTAACAAGAACGGTAGCCGGAAATGAAAGGTTCCCCTTTTACCGGTATGTAACCCTTGGAGCTAATGTTACTTTCTAATTTTAATTATCAACGAAAATGAAAAAGAATAGCAAAAAATATATATTGGTATTGATAGCAATACTATTTACCATAAGCCAGTACGGCTGTAATAAGTCCCTGAACCTAACCCCGCTTGATCAGCTTTCTGATGTGGCTTATTTTAAAACCCCTGCTGATTTTAAAACCTTTGCCAATCAGTATTATGGTTACCTTAAAAACTTTACAACATTGCTGGGAGTTACTGATGCCCCGCATTCCGATGGCCGGTCTGATTTAACCGGCGGTGGCGGAAGCTTTGGCGCTGGCACGAATAGCGTACCGACTACAGAACCTGGCCAGGGTAATGCCGGTAATTGGACAACAGATTATGCCAGGATAAGAGCAACTAATTATTTGCTCACTAAAGCTGCATCATATACAGATCAGGCTGGTATTGCCCAGTTTGTGGCCGAGGCAAAGTTTTTCAGGGCATATGTTTATTTTGATCTGTTGCAACAATATGGGGGAGTGCCCATTGTAACAACCCTACTTGACCCCACATCACCTGAATTATACGGAGCAAGAGCTACCAGGGACGCGGTGGCTGATTTAATTATAGCCGATCTGCAGGCTGCTATACCTGGTTTACCGGTATCTATTTCTGCTAATTCCGGAGATTATGGCAGAGTTTCACAGATGGCGGCACAGGCCTTTTTATCAAGAGTATGCCTTTATGAAGGTACCTGGCAAAAGTTCAGAAGTGGGGATGCGACAAGGTATAATGGATTGCTTGACAAAGCAGTCGCCGCATCTAATGCTGCTATTGCCAGTAATCAATATGCACTGTTTGGAACACCCGCATCCAACGCGCTGGGAGGGAATAGTACCATCTTAGGTGATTCGGCCCAGAAATATCTATTTATTTTAGAGAATCCAAAATCTAACCCGGCTGGTGTTACCAAAGCGGCTAATCATGAGTATGTATTGGCGGTAAGATATGATGATGTTATAAAAGTAGCTGGTGTAAACATCAGCCGTTCCGCACGTAATGGTACCGGGGTAAACAGAAAATTTGCCAATATGTTCTTATGTACTGATGGGCTGCCGGTAGAAAAATCGCCATTATTCCAGGGATATCAAACATATACTTCAGAGTATCAGAACCGGGATAGCCGGATGGGCTATACCATTAAAGTGCCTTATCAATACTACTGGTTTGGTTTGCTTAATGGCAGGGTTAACTGGACGAATGATGCTGCTGACCGGGCAACCGCCGAGCAGGTAGTAAGACCTGCCGGTTATGGGGGTCAAAAATGGATTTCGGAGCGCCCGGTAGCTGATAAATTTGAGTCGGAAGACTACCCGGTGATCAGGTATGCAGAGGTATTATTAAATTATGCTGAAGCGGTTTATGAACGTAATGGTTCCATTGGCGATGCTGATCTGAATAAATCATTAAACCTGGTACGTTTACGTGTTAATAAAGCCATGCCTCCATTAAGTAATAGCTTTGCAGGCATGAACGGTCTGGATATGAGAACAGAGATCAGACGGGAGCGTGCTATTGAGCTGTTTGACGAAGATTTCAGGTTTGATGATATCAAGCGATGGCATAGCGCCGCCATTGACCTGGTGAGCAATGTGGGCGGTACAGCTTATGGGAATTTGGCTGAATTTGTAAGCCCCTGGCCTCTTGGTACTAAATATACAGGTACACAGGCACAACTCGGCCCCGATCCTCTTAACCCGGTGCCTACCAATCCAAAGGATGCTAATGGCTGCCTGATCACCGATCAAACGGTAAGGCAGTTTAGCGAGAAGAATTATCTTTATCCTATACCGGCACAACAACTTTCTTTAAACCCTAAACTTGTCCAAAATCCCGGCTGGTAACAGCTGGTAAAGCTATAATAGCTGCCTTTAGGTGGTTATTATAGCTTTTATTTGAATTTATTAAGGATGCATTGCTTTTTTTCTGATGCTTTATGGTTGTTTTTTATTGGCGACGATTATCGATGATCTTATCCTGTTTTATTAGTTTTATATCATACCAGTAAATTGAATAATTGTTCCTGATAATTTAACGGAAATGTTAAAATTATTCGCGCATATTTGTGTTAACCAATTAAGTGTACTTAGGACAATAATTTTTGCAAACATGAAGTATAGCAAACTTGTCATACTGTTTTCCTTTATTTTATGCAATGTGAAAATGTCGGAGTGTCAGCCATTGTCATACATCGGTATTGATCAGGGTTTATCTAATAATTCCGTGAGGTGTATTTATCAGGATCATAAAGGTTTTTTATGGTTCGGGACATATGATGGTCTCAACAGGTATGACGGTTACAGTTTTAAGATTTTCCGAAATAAATTCAAAGATCCCGGCTCGCTGATCAATAATTACATATTTTCAATAACCGAGGATGAGCAATCTAATATGTGGATAGGTACTCATGGAGGAGCATGTATATACAATAATCTTTCGGGCAAGTTTTCAACGGTCAATTATATATCCCGGGAAAGTGGCCAAAGTGAGGAAATAACGGTTGGTGTGCGGGTCATCAAGTCTGACCAAAAAGGTAACATGTTGCTGGGAACGTTGGGTAAAGGTTTGCTTTTTAAAGACAAATCGACAAAGCAGGCTGTACCAATCCCTATCAATAATGGTAAGGCTCAACTATGGGATTATGATGTTCAGACTATTAAACCTGATAATAGGGGGCGGATATGGGTATTTATACCACAAGTTGGGCTTTGTATGCTCAGTAGCGATAGCCATAAATTAAGTATCGTTAGTTCCGTAGTCAGAAATGCTTATTGCATTGAACCCGATCAGAACGGTAATATCTGGATTGGAACAGGTGAGGGCTTGTTTTTTTATCAGGATGAGGCAGGAGTAATGACCAAGGTGCTTGATCAAGCTAAAGGGAAACTGACCTTTAGTAAAGTATCAGACATGGTACTGGATAAGCAGGGACAGCTATGGATGACCATCAATGGCGGGGGGGTAAATATTTACAATACGCTAACACAAAAGGTTAGTTACCTGAGGACCGACAACGGGGCCAGCCCACTTTCAAATGATGCTGCCTACACAATATATAAAGATAAGGATAACCGGTTTTGGATCGGTATTCTAAATGGAGGAGTAAATATCATTGACCCACAAAAAGGGCGGTTTAAAACACTTAGCCATGATCCGGCAGATCAGCGTTCTTTACCTAAAAGAGCAATGTATGCGCTTTATCAGGATATTAATGACGATCTGTGGATAGGTACAGAAGGTGCGGGCATTGTGATATGGAACCGGAAAACAAATACTTTCAGTCAGCTTAAAAATGAAACGGGAAACACCAATTCGCTTAGCGATAACTTTGTAACCAATATCATCAGAGATGATGAGAAAAATATCTGGGCGGGTACCTTTTTTAATGGTATAAACAGGTATAACAGGGCAACACATACATTCCAGCGGTATAAATGCATAAATCCATTATCCAATACGGAAAATAGGGTTGTTTCCACCATGTGCCGGGACCAGGACGGGCATATTTGGGTGGGAACAATGAAAGGGGATGGTATAAATGGTGCCCTTTATACTTTTGATAAGAAAAGCAACCGTTTTATCGCATTTGACACTAATCTTTCGGATCTGTGGAGCCTTACCCTTGATACTGAAGGAAGATGTTGGGCAGGAACACTTACCCAATTAGTCCAGATAGATCGGAAAAGCAAAAAGCATCAATTTTTTGAATTGGGGTATTATTTGCGTAACATATATGAAGACCGCAGGCATAATTTCTGGATAGGTACAGAGGGAGGAGGATTGGTGCTGTTTGATCGTGCCAAATCTGCTATTGTTGCACGGTATACTACCGAAGACGGGCTATGTAATAATTCTATATTAAATATATTGGAAGATAAGGAGGGCGATCTGTGGCTAAGTACCTTTAATGGCTTATCAAAGTTTAATCCACGTACCAAAACCTTTAAAAATTATTACAAAAGTGATGGACTGCAAAGTAACCAGTTTCACTACAATTCTAAGGCTGTTCTGAATACAGGTGAACTGGTGTTTGGAGGTATAGAAGGTATTAATATTTTCTATCCTGAAAAAATCACAGACATTAACAGTACTCCTAAACTGGTGTTATCTGGAATAACTGTCAATAATCAGGCCTTAGAGAAAAATGCGGATTGGGTCCGGAAAATTTTTGCGGATAATATCAAAACAATAGAAATACCTTATGATAAGGCAATATTTTCCTTTGATTTTACCGCATTGGAGTATACTGCACCTGATAAAATTAAGTATGCCTATTATATGGAAGGCTGGGATCGTGGCTGGACTCATTCAGGAAATACACGTTCTGCCAATTATACCCACCTGGACGAGGGGAATTATACATTCAGAGTAAAGTGCACCAATGCCGAAGGTCGCTGGATGTCAGAAGAAATTTCATTGACCATACATGTTCTGCCGCCATGGTACCGCACGTGGTGGGCTTATTGTTTATACTTAAGTTGTATTGTAGCAGCAATTTATGGTTACCTTTTTTACCATAAAAAACAAACCCAATTAAAATATGAAGTAAAATTTGCTAAGGAGTTGAATGAAAAAAAGATCGCTTTTTTTACAAATGTATCACATGAATTGAGAGCCCCTTTAACCCTTATCGTTAACCCGATTAAAGATCTGTTGCATAGCAACGGAACCAATATTGATTTGATAGATATTAGTGCAGTGTACCGCAATTCGCGCCGTTTGCTAAGTTTGGTTGATCAGTTGTTATTATTCCGGAGCTCCGAAAATGAAGTGGCTGATCTGAATGCATCCATACTAAACCTGAAGGATGTTTGTTATGAAGTTTTCCTTTGTTTTAATAATCAGGTAAAAGCCAAGAAAATTGATTATCAGTTCCTTTGTCATGACAGCAATATCAAGGTTTATGCGGATAGGGAAAAACTTGAAATCGTGCTGTTTAATCTCTTGTCAAATGCTATAAAATATACACCTGAACATGGTTCCATCAGTGTCCGGATGGAGAAGGATGATGAGTTTATTGAAGTATTAGTAAAAGATAGCGGTTATGGGATTGCAGAGGATACCGGAGAAAAATTATTCGAAAAATTTTACCGGCTCAATCAGGATGCAGATAAAATAAACGAAAGTGGTTTTGGGATCGGACTTTTCCTGGCAAAAACATATATGGAACTGCATCAGGGTAAATTATCCTATACGAGTGTATTAGGAAAGGGTACCACATTTAAAATATCCTTACCCAAGATAAATGATCACATGCTTACCGATATTCTGGAGGAGCCGGAGAATCAAAGCAAACTTACCCACCCGCTGTTGCAGGAACTTATTACAGAGCCGCTTGAAACTGCCGAAAGCTACTTGATGACGTCTACCACACATATTAACGAAATCATGGATGATGTGGTCAATAAGAAACCCATTATTTTGCTGATTGATGATGATGTAGAAGTAAGGCGTTACGTGAAACACTTATTGCAGGATGAATTTATTATCCATGAAGCCGGGAACACAGAAGCGGGTTTTAAAACCGTTTTGGAATGTGAACCGGATATTATAGTTTGTGATGTTATCATGAATGGTGTAAATGGTGTTGAGTTTTGCTCAAAGATGAAGGAATCACCTTCATTTAGCCATATTCCTATTATACTATTAACCGGAAGCTCGTCGCCTGAGATTAAACTGAAGGGCATAGAATGTGGGGCTGATGATTATATTACTAAGCCTTTTGAAAGTGATCTGCTGATTGCACGCATAAAAAGCATGTTGAAAGGCAGGAGCACCCTTAAAAATTATTTCTTTAACGAAATTACGCTTAAGAATAATAGCTTGAAGATCCCTGCCGAATACAGCGAGTTTTTAGCTAAATGCATCCGGATTATTGAAAGCCATTTAGAAGATGAGAGCTTTTCTTTAAAAACGTTTACCGATGAAATTGGCATGAGTAGATCTAAACTATTCAGGAAGATCAAATCAATTTCTGGCTTGTCCAGTACAGAATTCATCAGGTATATAAGGTTGAGAAAGGGTGCCGAATTAATGATCCAGACCGATTTGCAAATCAAAGAGATCGCGTTTAGGATTGGGTTTCAGGATATCAGATACTTCCGTGAGCAGTTTAACAGGCTTTTTGAAATGAATCCGTCGGATTTCATACGTAAATACAGGAAGGCATTTATCAACAAAGACAATTTAAACACCAGTATTTCCTATTCAAGAAATAAGCGTTAGTGTTTTGCCGACATGATTACGCTATATACCCCCTTTTTTTGACCCAATTACCACCCATTATTGTTTTTTTTTCAAAGCAATTTAGCACTGTAAATATTCTGGAAGACAGATATATTACCAATTATAAGCTGTTAAAAACCCTTTAAGGCAATTATGAGAACTGAATTTTTCCAGGAATCTTCAAAGCCTATTTTTTGTGTAAAATTAAAACTAATGAAAAAAAACTTACTGTTTATTTTACTGATCTTTAATACCTGCCTTTATGCTAATGCAGAACTGATTACCTACAAAGCACCCGAAGGTGTTGTTTTAAATAAGGACTTTAAGATCACGGTAAAAGAATCCGGGCATCAGGAATTACCGATACCTGCCTATACCGCTTCAGTAACTGAAGTGGTTGGCACTACAAATACAGTTCAACATACTGCCTTTGGATATTTCGACTTTTCAGGTAAGGTTGAGGTAACGGTTACTTATCAAAAAGGCCCTATCCAACAGGTTAAAATAAGGCCATCTGCTTATGGAATTATTCCTAAGATTGTGGGAAATACTATTGTTTTTTCTTTAACAGAACCCCGTAATATTTCCATAGAGGTTAATGACGATATCTTTCATAATCTTCAACTGTTTGCCAATCCAATTGAAACAAAAAAGCCATCAAAGGCCAATCCTGATGTTATTTATTACGGCCCCGGATTTCATCAAATAGGTATATTAAAAATCCCATCCAACAAAACAGTTTACATTGACGGAGGGGCTATTGTTCAAGGTCAATTACTGGTAAGCAGAGTTAAAAATGTTCATATCGTGGGTCATGGTATATTAACGCAGTTACCATTAATAAACCAGGCAGATAAGGCTGATTCAGTGGCACACCAAGAACAGGGCGGACGTAATGATCAGATTACTATAGAATACGCCAAAAACGTAGAAGTAAATGGGCCTGTTGTACTGCCGCATAAATATAGCATACTCATCGGACAATCAACCGGTATAAGCATCAGTAATATTAAATCATTTAGTTCGGAAGGAAATGCCGATGGAATAGATGTGTTTTGTAGTTCAGATATTCTTATCAACCAGGTCTACATGCGAAATTCTGATGATTGTGTGGCCATATATGGACACCGTTGGGAGTATTACGGGAATACAAAAAATATTACGGTTAAAAACTCAATCCTTTGGGCAGATATCGCTCACCCTTTACTTATCGGTACTCATGGTGATACACCACATCCAGACACGTTGGAGAAAATTAAATTTATAAATGTCGATATACTTGAGCAGCATGAAAATCAAATAGATTATCAGGGTTGTATGGCCTTAAACGCAGGCGACAGTAATTTATTGAGGGATATTACTTTCAACAATATTCGTATTGATGATATCCGAAAGGGGCAGTTAGTGAATATCCGAGTCATGTACAATCAAAAGTATAATACCTCTCCTGGCAGCGGAATCGAAAATATATATTTTAAAGATATAACCTATAATGGAATCAAAGCTAATCTTTCAGTCATTTCAGGTTACGACGAAACGCGGGGCATCAAAAATGTACTTTTTGAAAACCTTAGGATAAATGGGCAGGTAATTGCAGATAATATGTCTGGCAAGCCCGGTTTTTATAAAACAGGTGATATGGCTAATATATGGGTTGGTGAACATGTAAAAGGTCTCCAGTTTATTCAAACGCCTGCAAAGTCTACTGATAACCCTGGTTCTAAGTAAAGGTATCCAGGCATACTTTCTTAGTAGGCTGCATGCTTACTGTTCATTAATATGCAGATGCAAAGAACACGTTATAGTAATGGCCGCTACCAATTAAGGACGTTCCGGACCACATGGATAATACAAGAGCATTAAGTGATATTTTACAACTAATGATTGGTTTTCATTAGACCATTTTAACTATACTGAAAGAATATTTGTGAGCTGTTTAAAAGAATCTTGCTTTCTAAGATATCTCTAGTACTTGGGAACAGGTCATAATCAGCTATCAATGCAAATGAATAAAATTAGAGAAAACAGTGCAAGTAAGCACCCGCAGAGTCAACAGCTTGTGTTTTTTTTGACATAATTCATAATTTAGTTGGCACTTCTTTTACCAATTAATTAACCATCAATATAAACCTAATTAACCGACATGAGAAATTTTGACTTTTACAAAAAATGGAAATTCTTTACGGTAAATTTCCTGCTCGTCTTTCTATTTGCGCAGAGTTATGCGCAGTAAACCATTATCGGCAAGGTGGTAGATATTAAGAACGATGAGCCAATAATCGGTGCTACAGTCGGCATAAAAGGCACTCCTATTGGTGTGGCTACTGGTATCACAGGGTCGGGGTCTTCCCAATCCTTATACCATTCCTGTATATTCCCTTTTTTGCCGATCTGGAGGGGAAACAATTTGGCTATTTTGGCAATGAGGGTATCGCGGAAAGCCTTATCTTCGCCATGAATCTCAGACGCGGTGATCACATTGATAAACAAATCCCGGATGATCGACATATCCATTGTGGTAGCAATGGATACGCTATTCCGCTGATGTTTATCGTCAAAAAAAATGTTTTCGGGGGATACCGATGGCGCGGTGACCAGGTATCCCTTATAATTCACCAGCCAGTCCATACAAAACTGTGCCGCGCTCTTCATCAAAGGATAAGCGGTATCATGCAGGTATTTTTTATCTTTTGTAAACTCGTAATGCCACCAGAGGTGTTGCGATAGCCAGGGCGAACCCATAGCCCAGTTTGCGGCTGCCGGTGTACCGCTTCCCATGTCACCCACTGGGTTTGACAACGCCCATATGTCGCTGTTATGATGAACCGCCCAGCCCCGCGCATGATAAAACTGTGTAGCTGTAACTTTACCGGTGATCGCCACATTTTTAATAAAATTGATAAAGGGCAACGCCATTTCTGAAAGATTGGTTCCCTCCGCGAGCCAGTAATTCATTTCTGCGTTGATATTAGAGGTATAATTAGAGCTCCAGAGCGGCCTGATCTCTTTGTGCCAGATTTCCTGTAAATTGGCATTTACGCCGCCCGGCCGTGAACTGGAAATCAACAGGTAGCGGCCATACTGAAAATACAACATTTCCAATGCAGGGTCTTTAACGCCTTTGGTATATCCTAGCAGGCGCTGATCCGTAGGTAGCGTTGCGTTATTATTGATAGCGGGTGCCGCGAGGTGAAACGAAACCCGATTAAAGTAGCGATGATAATCGGCTAAGTGTGCGGCTAATAAGGTTTGCCAACTTTTTTTGGTGGCTGCGTTCAAATATTCCTTAGCCAGCTTGTCCTCGTCTTTTCCTTCCGAATCGGGACATTTATCAAAACCGTTGAAGCTGGTCGCTGCGAATAGATAGTCGGTAACCTCGGTCGCGTTCTTTACGGTGATACCGCTCGAATCCGAACTGATTGCACCCTCATGGCTTGTTGCTTTGATCAACAGTTCAAAACGCATGCCGCGGCATCCCAGGGTATCCGTTTGGGTTATCGGATGATTTGATTGGATATAATCAGGCTCGATGTGTGATGGCGCTTTCCCTTTGAACCCCATTTCATTACTACTGACAACTATCGCACGATGAAGCAGTTGCGACGCAGACCTTATTTTGAAGTTTAATTGACCTGCTTTATTGGAAGTAAGATGCATCACTATAACCTGATCCGGTGCAGAGCTGAACATTTGCCTCGTGTATACTGTTCCGGCAATGGTGAAACCTGTGGTTGTTATAGCATCCTTAATATCCAGGTCACGGTAATAAGTGGTAGTAGTTGTATCCGCGAAATCTTGCGTAAGCACCAGATCGCCCAATGGCAGATAGGAATCGGAAAAATAACCCTGCATCTTTTTAACATAGCTTTCAGCCTTGGTATAGTCTTCCTCTTTGAATAATGCTTCCCGTGTTAATAACAGGTGGAATAAGCATTGGGGTTCACATTTGCCCGGGCCGGGCCACCTGTCCCTAAAGTCCTTTCATTTAACTGGAGTAATTCCATTTTAATGCCGCCAAACACCATGGCTCCTAAACGCCCGTTACCTAAAGGCAAGGCTTCCGTCCAGGTAGTAGCAGGTTGCTGATTCCATAGTTTCAGATCGCACTGGCAAACCGCGGTTAACGGAAATCCTAATAAAACTGTCAACACGAATTTCTTTATTATCATTATCTTGGCTGTTAAATTAAAGCAACTTGGGAGTCTGACGAAGATGGTTTGATCTTTTTAGAAACCCTCATATTTCCGCAAGGATCTTCCTTTGGCTATAATACTAATATTACTTAAATAAATAAATTCGATTTTACTTCGCGACCATCGCTTCAACTTCCAATTTCCATTTAGGGTCTAATAACTGGCAGCAAACTACCGTTGAGGCGGGCTGATTATTGCCCATTTACCTGATGCGCAATTGAAGGTGGGTCGGCCAGCTAGGTGCGAATAGAAACTATGTTTTGATAATCCATTTGAGCCGACTGGAGAATGGTGCCAATATGCTGCCATATTATTTCACCCTGTTCTTCAAATGTTTCTGGCATGGTTTGTCCATCGGCTAGGTAACCGTTGAGTTCGCTTATGATCAATAGGTTTGAATTGCCTTTAATCTCAACAGCATGACTATAACTGCG
Organism: Mucilaginibacter sp. BGA-UO-ETr-C110; assembly: GCF_059567985.1. Lineage (NCBI taxonomy): Bacteria > Pseudomonadati > Bacteroidota > Sphingobacteriia > Sphingobacteriales > Sphingobacteriaceae > Mucilaginibacter > Mucilaginibacter sp. BGA-UO-ETr-C110. Next base: position 2,111,826 of record NZ_JCAQPB010000002.1, on the reverse strand, counting down.
GTAAGGCGGGAACACCCCGGCTGGGTTGTGTTTAATAATTGACATGTTTACTTTATTTAAGCGTTCTCACTCTGTTTAATTAAATTTGCTACAATCTTATTAATTGTTTGCCTGAATGAAGAGGTAACCTTGTTCCTTTCCAAATGAATACCCCGGTAAGGTTTTGCGGCAAAATAATCTCACCTTCCAGTTCCTCATCATTCTTTTTTTTCAGAGAGATTAATATATCCCCATAGGGGTGTGGCATTTTTGCCTTTATAAATTTCAGTTTGCCTAAATGAGGTGCTATTTTTACGGTTTTAAAACCCGGGCTACCGGGAGATATACCGCAAACCGTTGTCAGCAGGTCATGATTAGGGCTCGCACTCCAGGCATGGCAATCTGAGCGGGTAGGTTCAGGAGTTTCTGCGAATGTTGTCAATCCCAAACTGATCATATCCTTCCAGGGTTGTAATTGGTCAAGGTATTGATCTCCCAAACCTGCTTTATTCATGGCCTGCGCCAGGTAAAATTTAAAATATAATGTGGCCTGGGTAAGTTTGGGTTCATGTAATACCTTATTGATGATTTCCCTTTCTTCGGCTATATCAAACATTCCAGCTAATATTGCCATAATGTTTGCGTGCTGGCTATAGCTATCCTGCTCCGGGGAATCGGCTATCAACCCTTTTTGTTTATTCCAGCAAAGCGCTTTTGTTTTTTGTACCAAGGCCCCGGCGTGCGTACGATATAACTTTGCCTGGTTTCGGCCTCCCGTAGATTCCAAAAGGTCAGCGGCCTGTTCTAGGGTATAGGCATATTGCAAGGTCAGGATCGACGAATTTCCATCAATAGCGCCTTTCGGCGTGCCACCCACGGGTTTTTCCAAACTATACGGCCCAAATGACCAGTCTACAAAATTCCACCAGTCCATTGGCCCAAGCATTCCATTTGCCGAAACATGTTGTTGGTACCAATCCAGGACATTGAGAACACCATTTATCTGCTGTTTGATGAATTTAGGATCATCCCTGTACATCCAGTGATCATGAACCATACTAATCCAGAATAATGAAAAGGGCGGAATGATCTGTGCCCGGGAACTTGGGTATCTGCTTTGTGTTAATCCCATGGGTAATATGGATTGCTGGAACTGCTCAATTGCATTGCGCATTAACTTGTCATCCCCGGAAATGGACAGCGAAATAAGTGCCTGGATACGTGTGTCGGCAATATATTGATATTGTTCATAATATGGGCAATCATAATAAGTTTCGCCCGCGCAAAGCCGGGCGGTATGCCAGCCTATATCCCAGATCTTAGACAGGGTGGTGTCGTTGCTTTTAAAATAAGCATTTTCATGAAAAGGATAGGCTGTGAAATAGGAACCAATATCCTGGATGGTAAGCGGGTCGTCATTGGTGGCAACAGTAAGTTCCAGGTAGCGAAAAGTCCTGAACCATAAAGTTTCAAAGTGCCTGTTTTGTCCGCCATCCGCTGTGAAAGTATCATAAAAGTCACTGTGTAGCGTTCTTCCGAATGCTTCGTTACGGTTACCTTTTTCACCGTGATGATCAGTCAGTGCTTCTGCATAACCTATCGTGATTACTGCATTTTTTCCTCCGCTGATGATCAGATCCGGATATGCTGTGGTAAGATTTTGCTGATCGAACAGGATAGTGGCTTTTTGGTGAGCGGGGATATGTACCGGGGCTCTGCCTGCCAGGAACTTTTGATCAATCTGTATGTTTTCCATCCGTACAATAGCATTTACCCGTTGAAACCGGTGCTCCAAAAAGGGAATATTTCTTGGAACCAACATCCAGTCCCAACCTTCAGACTTCCCATAAGGGAAACCATGACTTAATATCCTGGGAGATTTCCAGTCTGTGTCATCATAACTTATGCTTTCCCAGCCATAAGGATATTTTGGCCCGTACACCCGTTCCCCCTGTCCCACGACGGTCTGGAGTGCCCGCTTTTCTGGTGCTTGATAAGCTTCATTTTTATATACTTTCCAATTGTCATCGGTGTTTACGATACTTTCAACGGCACCGTCTCCCTGCAGAATAAAAGCCGTTTTATTTGTTATTTGGGCAGCTGGTATAAATTCACCCAAATTCCATACTACCGCTGCCAGGACATTTTTGCCCCCGACCAATTTGTCAGCAATATCAATAGTTTCATATCGCCAATGAGCAAGGTCACCTCTGGCCGGGCCGTTGCATACCTCATGGCCATTAACAAACAACTTGTAACGATTATCACCGGAAATGTGAATAATAAAGCTTTCTGGCTTTTTATTCAGGTTAAATGCTTTTCTAAAATTAAGGACGACATAATCCTGTAAAGAGATATTGGGACAGGTTATCCATTGGGCCGCCCATCTTTTATTCAGCAGATCAGGATTGATTATTGACTCTGGCTGGCACATGGCCGTTGTGCCACAAAATATCATTATAATGATCAACAGAGCTGATTTATTGACTTTTATCTTATTCGGCCAATTAGTAATATCCATCATCAAAACTCTCCAATGGTTTTTTGGCCCGTTAGTTGATCGATCATATTCAGGACCAAATAATTCCAGTTTTGGAAGCCTTTATTCATGATAGGTGCGCCGGTATCGGGATCATAATATTCATGCAAAGCACCTTCTTTTTTGAAATCGTTGCCAAACAACATAATGGTCTTGCAGGCTAATGCTGTCGCCTCTTTTTTATAGCCGTATTTTAGCAAACCGCGGTAGGTCATATAATTGGATATACCCCATATCGGACCCCACCAGTTGGATGGGTTACTGCTGGCTTTGAGGCTATACATTTTTTCTAGTTTAGATAAGGTGCGGATGCCATATTGAGCATTGAACGTACGTTTGTCGAGATAGTTCTCAGCAACCATTCTTTTGGCCTGTTCGGGTGTAGCTACGCCTGCCCACATGGCCATAAAGCCAGACCATACGCCTATGCGTTGGATCAAACCGGAGTAGGTGCGGGGCATCCCCTGATGCAGGACAAATGGATGCCCGAAAACAATTGACGGTTCATTGGTAATGGGCCGCAGGTTCAGGTCAACGGAATAATAAAAGCCATCTTTTTCATCCCAGCAGTTATGCTGGATAGCAGCCTTTAGCGCTTCAGCATCCTGTTCATAATGAGTACCGGCATCTTTCAGCTTCAGGCACTCCGACAAATAAGCCATCGCTTTCAATTCCTTATACATCAAACAATTCAGGAAAATGGAAGCCGAACTGCGCTTTGGCCGAAAAAAGGTGGAGGGATCATTGTCTACGCCGATTGCCAGATCATCCTGCCAAAAGAAAAGCCCCGTTTCCTGATTTCGGTGATGGGTCTGGTAATTTCTAATAAAGGCCTGCATAAAACCAAATCTTTCACGTAACCATTCCGCATCGCCATTATTGAGTTTGGTCAAAAACGCGGCATGTTGCGCGATTACGGGTTTATGCATGTTCGTGCTGTAAATATCTGCAGGCTTGATTTTAGCCGGATCTGAATCCATATCGATTTCAATCGGCATGTATCCGTCAGAATCTGTATATGCCAGATAATTGAGGACGCAGCCCTGCTCATAAGGCAAAGCATCACGCTTATCACTTGCCGTTCCTGCATCCTGCAATATCTGTTGAAGGGCGATATCACTTAACCAGGAATCCCAATCCCAAAGGACGCTCGCATAGGATTTGCTTCCTGGCGTGATAAAAGGGTAATGCAAGACGCCGGTTGGTTGTTTGAGCATTTGTTTATAGTCCTGAAATACGTATTTTTTAATCACTCTTATATTTTCGGCGACGCTGTCGGGCAGCTGTGCGAATGATGATCCTGTAGAAAAGATCAGCATAAAGACGATTATGTTTTTTCTCATATTGGTTTATACGATCGGTTGTAGAAGTTTAAATGTAAACAATAAGCTTTAAGCGTGCATCATGCACTGTCTTTGGTAGTTGGTCGAACGGATTAGCTTGAAACCAGTTGGTGTTTTTATTCAGGTTGATTCTTACACATAGAACCAATTTAATGATACACCTCCAACAATTACATGAACCCGGAGGACGGAATTACATGGTTAAGTCTCCCGAAATATCCAACCTGTTGAATGAACACCTAACGGTTTTAATGAATAAATGCATCTAAAGCGGCGGTTGGTTGTTTTGTTGTTGGGTCCCAGGCTCCCAAAGTATAGGATGTAAATGGTGAATAACCTTCGGGTTCCCAATAAAACACACCTAACCCGGTACCGCTGGGCAGGTTATTTTGCAGATAATTAATATAGGTGGTGATAACCGATTTTGTATCAGCGGCCTTTGTTTCAGCTCCTCCGACCTCTACAACCATTACAGGTTTACCATACCGGGCCTGTATCGTGGCAAAATTTGGCGCAATATTAGGTGCATCAGTTTTACTTGCATATGATGAAAAACCACATATGTCCCATTTGCCGCCATTGGCCTGATAGGTATCGAACCATGATTCAATGCTGGTAAGATTTTGTGGTTGAGCCAGATGAATGATGACGAGCGTTGATGGGAACACTTCTTTTACCATGTCATAAGCTGCATTTAATAAACCCGTCATTTGTACTGGGTTATGGGCAATGCTGCCAGTATAACCGCAAATACCCAGGTTTTCTTCATTGCCTATTTGCACCCAGTCTGGTGTAACACCATTGTATTTCAAATCATTCATAAAATGATATACATAATTATACATAGCCGATTGCATTTGGGTGTAGGTCATGCTCGCCCATGCAGCTGGCGGAACCTGGCTGCCCACACTATTCCAGGTATCACCAAAATGAAAATCAATTAAAACCCTTAAACCCGCGGCTTTACATCGTTTCGCCATCGCAACGGTTTCGGTTTCGCTGCAATGCCCATTTGCAGGATCAGAGGATGGATTGACCCAGGTACGCAATCTTACCGCATTAATACCCTTCTCTTTTAATATTGTCAGGCAATCTTCCTGCACACCACTGCTGTTTTTAAAGATATAACCATTAGCCTCCATCTGGGGGAGCCAGCTAACGTCGGCTCCGTAAGCAAACGTTGACGTTGCATCAACTTTTAACGTTTTTGCATCATTGCTTGCCGAATCAGGTTTTGCCATTGATGCGAATTTTTCTTTTGTACACCCACAAGTTAAAGCAAGTGCTAAAGCACCTGCACAGAATAAAGTTTTCATAAAAATTTAATTGTTGGTTTGTCTAAGTTAAATTAAGCGTTATAGAAGCCCGTGTTGTTCGTTCATACTAATCTTTTGCGCGAATGAGCTTATTTAAAATAAAAGGCTAAGTCGCCGTTAGATTTGGGTTTAAAATCCAGGTGGTTGCTAAATCGGGAATAAAGCAAGCGGTGTACAGATAGCTTTGATACACCGCTTTACTTACCATTCTTTCATCAGGACAAGATTTAATTTGGCTTAAAACCAAATCATCCCATCTATTTGGTTTGTAAGCATTCACTTTCTCGGAGCTTATCCCTTACTTTTTTAATATCCCGGATTTTGTATGAGTTTGGGATTAAGGGTTATTTCCCTGTTCGGTATTGGGAAGATCAACCTGAAGGCCTGCACATTGTATGATACAGGAGACGGCACTATACCTTGTGGATAGTAATAGGCTGCAGGGTTAGCTTTTACCTTCAATCCTTGAGCATTCATGACCGAAATTGCCCTGTCTGTCCGTACCAAATCGAGCCAACGCTTGTTTTCACCGGCAAATTCTACCTGGCGTTCGTGCTCTACAGCTAACCTTACAGAAGCCTGATCTGTAACCGTGATCGCCGTTAAGCCGGCTCTTGCTCTCACCTGGGTGATATACGGAATTGCTTCACCCGTCTTTCCCTGTTCATTTAACGCCTCCGCCAAAAATAATAAAACTTCCGCGTAACGATAAACCGGCCAGTTATCGTTGGTTATCGGGAATACTGCTGCTCCGTGTACATATTTCTTTAAATAAGGATAGGTAACGCTGCCGATTGTAACCGTTGCAATGGTAGCCGCCTTTCTTGCATCGCCTGTTTCATAGGCAGCAATCAAATCAGGTGTAGGCGTGTTCCAGCCACCGCCGGCTCCATTCGTTGCGCTACTCGGGAAGCCTGGAATTACGCCGGGATCATCCAGGGTCGGTAGAAAGAGATAGGCAAAAACGCTATAAACCCCCGCAGAAGTATTATCGCTGTATTGGATCTCAAATATGGATTCGGAATTGTTTTTGTTGGCCGGGCTAAAAACCTGTGCATAATCGCTTACCAGGCTGTAGGCGCCCGAACTGATCATAGTTTTCAGAATTGTTTCTGCTTTGGCCCACTCCTTGGTGACCATGTAAACGTTAGCCAACAACATATTTGCAGCGCCTGAGGTAGCTCTCCCGACCTGTTGAGCTGATTTGGCTGGCAATAAGGTTGCTGCTGTCGTTGCATCAGCCAGGATCTGGTTATAAACGGTGGCTTTGGCGGTACGGGGAGTCAGTGTTTCTTCATAGCTTGTTACAGGTGTCAGTTGTAAAGGTACGTCACCGAAATACTGTACAAGGTCAAAATAGGCGAGGGCCCTTAAAAATAAAGCCTCTCCCTTAAAAATATTCCTGGAGCTTTCCGTAAACGTTGCACTTTCCAGACTTTTTAGTATCTGGTTCGCCCGTCCGATGATCACATAATCATTGGTATACTTTGATTGCGTTGCAATCTGTGAGGTGTTATCTATAAACTCATCAACATCAGCACGCCCAAGCTGCCCTCCGTCTCTCGTGTTAAAGATAAAGACTGTATTATCGGACCTCATTTCGCCCATGATCCAGGCACCATAACCCGGACGGTCCGTGTTGCCATAGACGCCTCTTAAGGCAGCATAAGCCCCTATATTAGCTTGGGTGAAATCGCTTTCCGTTTTGTAAAAGTTGGTAGCACTTATATTGCTGATTGGAGTTAAATTCAGGAAATCTTTCTTGCAACCGGTAAAGGTTAATAATACTACCGAAGCTGTGATGATATATTTTCTCATGATTGGTTTTATATTAATATCAATCTTAAAAATTAAAGTTCGCGCCAAAAGTGAAGGTTCTTGGAACCGGATAGGTGGCATAATCAAGCCCCAGGTTCAAAACTGATGCTTGATCGCCGTTGTTGGTTCCGCCAACTTCAGGATTGATCCCCGGATATTTAGTAAATACAAATAGCTGTTGGCCACTGGCAAAGAACCGGATCGAACGCAGGTATTTATTCTCTTTTAAAGGTAAGGTGTATCCGAATGTTACATTTTTCACGGTCAGAAAGCTGGCGCCATTGATATATCTCGTGCTAAACGTCCGGTCAAAACCGGATACGCCAGATCCCGCAGAGCCGTAAAAGCCATCTCCTGGGTCGGACGGGGATTTCCAGCGTCTTGCGACCGCTTTGTAAACATTAAACACGCCGTCGATGTTACCCGCGAATTCCAACATCCGATTGGCAATTTGATCGCCGTATTGCCCGGCCATCACTATGGAGAGATCGAAATTTTTGTAAGAGAAATTATTCGTGATACCGTATACAAATTTGGGTGTCGGGTCCCCGATAATAGTCTTGTCTTTGTCGTCAAAGGTGACCGTTCCGTCGCCATTTACATCTTTAAACCTGGCTGTTCCTACAGCGGCTCCAATGTATTGTGGATTGTTTTGGAGATCAGTCTGCGTATAGTTTAGTCCCTCGAATACAAAACCATAGAGTTGACCTATAGGCTTGCCAACTTCTGTAATGGTATTGTCTCCATATATAGCTGCATTGGCCGTACCCAATTGCAATACCTTATTCCTGTTAAAGGAAATATTAAAATTCGTGCTCCATTTAAATTTATCCACCATATTTTGGGTGGTTACTGAAAATTCATGGCCCCAGAAATTGATCTTGCCGATATTGGTGATCAGACTACTGAAACCGGATGAACTGGGGACATCGACGGAATAAAGCAAATTATTGGTATTTCGGTTATAATAGTCGTATGTGAAAGAAATCCGATCATTCAGAAAGCCGAGCTCAGCTCCGATATCCACTGTCGTCGACTTTTCCCAGCCCAACTGGTTGTTGGCCAAACTTGTGGCACTTCTTCCGCTGACCACACTACCATCAAGCACATAGTTTGTGGAACTCACATTGGCATATTGCGTATAATTCCCGATGTTATTGTTACCGGTGCTTCCATAACTTCCGCGGAGTTTAAAAAAAGAGACCAGCGGGATTTTTTCCATGAACTTTTCTTTGCTGACGATCCAGCCTGCTGATGCTGATGGAAAATTCCCGTATTTGGTGTCTGAGCCAAATCGCGAGGACCCATCCCTTCTGATCGAACCGGATACCAGGTATTTGCCCGCAAAATCATAATTCAACCTGCCGATATACGACACCAAAGACCATTCCTGAACATCGCTAGTTGTTATGGTGGTTTTCGCGGCATTCAAAGTTTGCACCAGGTCATCGGGAAAATCTGAAGCGTTGGTATAACTTGATTGCAGTCGGTATTTCTGCGCTGTAAAACCACCCAGGACATCAAAGTGATGCTGCCCCAGATCTTTCTTGTAGGACAGGATGTTTTCTGTTAACCAGGTGTAATATAACTGGTTCTGGTTGACGGCTGTGATCGGTTGTGGCGGAGCTGCAAATAGCTTACCCGCAGTAGAAGGGTTGAAATTATTGAAAAGTGTTTGATTTAAATCAATGTTGATCGATGATTTATAGGTCAGGCCCTTTATTGGAGTCACTTCTACGTAAGCATTTGATAATACCCGGTTAACTGTAGTGGCCCGTTTTACGACATTTAAAACATTATACCAGTTCGGATTAGGGAAAAGCCCGGGACCTGTTGCCGTCAATGGTATAGAGCCATCCGCATTTTTATATGGTGCCAAAGGTGTGGTTAATATAGCTCCCTCTATAATACTCGGCTGATTATACCAAACACCATCGGCCTGCGGAGAATGTGAGACAGATACGGAAGGGGCCACATTGAAGCCAATTTTGATGAAATCATTCAACTGGTAATCGGTATTTGACCGGACTGAGTACCTTTTATAATTTGAATTGAGTAGCACGCCGTCCTGGTTAAAATACCCTACGGTGACGCTGGAATTTGTTTTGTCTTTACTGCTGGCAACCGTAACGCTGTAATTCTGGATCTGCGCAGTCCTGAATAAAATATCGTACCAATTTGTGCCTTCTCCATATTGGGATGGATTGGCATAAGCTGGGTCAACTGTCTGCCCTTTTTGTTCTGCAATTTCTTTTTGATATTGGGCAAACTCTCTTGCGTTCATCATATCTGGCCTGCCTTTTTGTGGAAGCGACTGTACCCCGGCATACGCATTCAGACTGACAGTAGACTGTCCTTTTTTCGCATGTTTTGTCGTTAGTAATACCACGCCATTGGTGGCCCGTGAGCCATATAAAGCAGTAGCCGCGGCATCTTTCAGAATAGAAATATTTTCAATTTCATCCGGGTTGATATTACTGATATCTCCTTCGATAGGTAAACCATCTACAACGTATAAAGGATTGGTGCCAGCTGAAATGGAGCCGGCGCCCCTGATCCGAACCGACATTCCCGCCCCCGGTGTTCCGGTAGTTTGGGAGATCTGCACACCAGATAACTGTCCCTGAAGTTTCTGCGTCAGCTGGGCAACTGGTTGGTCCTGCAGTTCCTTTGCATTCAAACTTTGAACAGCACCAGTGTTGTTTTTGCGGGTACTGGTACCGTAAGCCACGACCACCACCTCATTCAGGGCCTTGGACTCCTCAACTAATTTAATATCGAGGAAGATGTTACTTCCAACAGGTACCTCCTGAGCGGTGAAGCCTATGTAAGTAAATATTAATACCGCCTTCTCGTCCGTAACGCTGATCTGAAATTTACCGCCAGCATCTGTAGTTGTTGCATTATGTGTGCCTTTTTCTAAAACACTCACACCAGTCAATGCTTCGCCCTTTGCATCTTTTACTGTTCCCTTAACGGATTTAGTTTCCTGATCAGGCTGAATTGAAGAGTCTGGTTGTGCGGTAATACCTGTTTCATTCTTTCTCTTTGTCACTAAAATATAATCATTGACATATTCATATTTCAGGTCAAGGGACTTGAATAACTTATCTAAAATGAGGTGCAATTCTTTGTTGTTTTCATTCAGCGTTAACTTTCTTCTGGCCTTAATAACCTCGGGACTGTAAATAAATTTCACATGAGCCTCGTGGGATAACTTATCAAAAGCATAGGTTACATCCCGGTTTTTAATATCCACGGTTATTTTTCTATTAAGCACTTCCTGTCCGGCAGAGATCCCTGCATGGGCACAAAGAGCAAACATCAAAATAATAGCAGGTATAATCGAAATTTTCATTATAGCAATAGCTAATGAAAAAGGTAATCCTTTTTTCATATTTTTACTTGGTTTGATTCGGTTCGTAATTGGATTAAACTATCCGCAACTTTTTTGATCGGAATTGCGGTTCTTCTTAAGGCAGTTAATGTTGGTTCATTAGCTGTCTTTTTTTATAAGCGTCATTTTATTTTCATGTTTCTCCCTTTCTTTTAATTTCTTAATTGGTTAATTGCAGCCATCCGATGAAATAATGATATTACCGTTACTGGCTTCGTAATGAGCATCGATGGCGCTACATATCAGCATGAGTTTTTTGTCGAAAGTTTCATCCCCCATTTGAGCGGTGACCGAACACGTCCGCAGTTTTTCGCTGTCATAGATAATCTTAATGCCGTACGCCTGTTCCAGCTTTTTGAAAACAACGGCTGCCGGCGTAGCTTCAAAATCAAAATAATTGGCTTTGTTTTTTTGAAGAATATCCGGGTTTTTAGTGATTTTTTTAACCAGTTGCTGCTGTTTATTTAAGGCAACCAACTGGTTTGGCGTAATAATGATGCCGTCATTCAGATTGGGCGCCTCATTTTGAGTAACGAAATTGGATTTTTTGAAAACAGATACTTTTCCTGTTTTGACTGTTACGGTTGCGGAGGTATCGTTATGGGCATTGTTAACAAGAAAGCTGGTTCCCAAAACTTTGGTCACCAATCGCTCGGTATAAACTAAGAAAGGTTTTGTGTGATCCTTGGTCACCTGGAAGAAGCCGGAACCTATTAAATATATTTCCCGCTTGTTAGCAGAAAACTTCCGGGCATAACCAACTTTTCCGCCGCTGTTTAAAATAATATAGCTGCCATCGGAAAGAATAATTTTCTTGTCGCCTTTTGTTTGGTTAAAATAGGTGATAAAATTCTGGGGATCTCTTTTGGCGACCTCGCTGATGAAATCATCTGGATTGTGCTGGTATAACCAATAGGAACATGTAATTATAATTCCTACAAGAAAGCTGGCCGCTACCAAGGGCCATATTTTTTTCTGAATGGAATTACGACTATATACATGTTGTTTTTCGGAAAAATCTTCGGGATCATTTAACGAACGCTTTAATTTATTGAGAACTTCTGTTTCAAGTAAATCAATGTGCGCCAATTGTTCATCGTCCACAACATGATTATCTTCCAACTCCCGGTATATTTTTGTTAACAGTTCTTTTTCCTTCTCGGAAGCATTGCCTGCTAAATACCTGTCCAATAATTTTATGAATTCTTTTCTGATCACAATTAGCTCTTTATTATTAGGATATTGTAAAGAGTAAAAAGGGAGGGGTATGTCCTAGCCTGGAAAAAAATTATTTTTCCTATTGTTTATTTAAATAGCAGGAGGAAGATCAAAAAATATAAATGTTGAATATTGACGCGCAATTCGTGTAATGCCCGCGTCAAATGATTTCGAACCGTTTTGGTGGAAATTGCCAGCTTTTCGGCGATCTCTTTATGCGACAAAAGCTCGTTTCTGCTCAGGATGTATATTTCTTTGCACTTTGGAGGAAGTGCACTTACGAACGACGCAATTTGATGTTCCAATTCTTTTTGTTCCAACGAGTTATCATCAGCTGACAGGGGAAGTGCGTTAAAGATTTCGTCCATAATCGGCTCATAGCGTTTGCCATCTCTTATCCTGCGATATACTTCGTAGCGGACTGCCGCCGCCATGTAGTTATAAAGACTTGTGGTGATGTTTAATTGCGCCCTGTGACTCCATATCTTTATTAAAACATCCTGTACGATATCCTTGCAGGATTCTTCGTCTTTCAATATTTTGTAAGCAGACAAGTATAACTTTTTCCAGTATCGTTCATAAAGCATGATCATGGCGATGCCATCACTGTTTTTCAAGTTCATTATGACAATTGAATCAGCATGACCACCTTCGCTTTTCATGGAATTATTTAAGAAATTGTTATGCGACTTTTTAGTTTATACATTGATGTTATCATATAGAATTTGTCTTACTATTGTTTAAAAAGTAAACCAAAAGGTGGAATGAAAAATGACGCTGCTATGCATTTTTCTTGTATCCTTAATGGTGAAAACATCCCTGATAATCCCGCAATTTCGAATATGCAAAAAGTGATCATAAAGGAAATTGTCTTTAAAAACTTTAGATACATATTTACTGAACTTAAAAAGAAAGACAGGCTAAAACCCTATGGTTTTTGACGTCAAATTGGTTATAACAAAAATAGTAGAATACTTTCGGAGCGCATCCTGTACTGTCTTGTCTCAATATATTGTCCTCATGTTACCCTGGCCGCTAAAATACATTCCCCGGAATCTATGCGACATGCCCAGGATACTATTTTCGCACCGTTTCTGATCCCATTTACCCTAAATCATCAGCGCTAAATGTTTTTATACACCTACTTATTGTAACCTTTCGATGCATTAAGCACTTTGACCCTAAGATCAAGCGCATATCCTATATTTATTCGTTAAGCAAGGACGATTTGGATAGCTGTGTGAAATATTTTCATTTTCTGACGACTAATCTCATTTTTCAAATAAGTTTACCAAACGATTTTTAATAAAGTAATTCCTTGTCTTTGCAGATCAAAATCAACTTTCATTTCACCGTTGACAGGAGTGATATATTGCGGAGAATAAGCCTCTTTTAACTGACCTGCGGCTTCCAGTAATTTATACTCTTCCACTGTAGGAGTCTTTGGAGAACCCATTTTTTTCCATGTCGTGAATGTATTACTGTTATCCTGGTCAATAATATATCGGGTCAATAAAACGCTTTGTTGTGGAAGCCCTTTTACCGTAACCGAGATGGGGGTCGGTCGGACATTAATATCATTTTTGTCATGATAGTTCCATACCATAACCGTCGCAGAATGGGGACCTTTAGTGGCTAAAGTATTCACATCGGGTTCTTGACCCCTGACGCTGGAGTCCCGGATGGTGATATAGTCTTGCCTAGAGGTGGATTCTGTCGCAACCCGGTTACCCTGCATCATACCCAGCATTCTGAAGACATTTAATACAGGTTTGTCAATTCCATTAGTTGCCAGATCCCTAAATCCTTTAAAGTAGGGCTGGTCTTCAAACTCGAAACCCCAGGTAACAACGCCCGCCAGATTAACGCCTCTTTTTTTGGCGAGATCGTAGGTACGTGACATGGAGGCAGCGGTATAAACAGCATACATGGTGCCGTTGCGGTAGGCATTCTCTGGATGTAAGTCTTCTGAGCATGCGGCACAGCCTTCCGGATCTGATTCTCCTATGATGATCGGTACATTTTTTAGCGTGGGGATGGAGGAAACGATTTCAAATCCTTTGTCAATGCTTCTTAGTTGGTTGCCCATATTCATCCAAACCACACCATCGACAAGTTTGGGCGAGCCCTTGGCATGAAAGGAGATGAAATCAAGAGGCACGCCTCTTTTGCCGGTAGCATTGTTAATACCGCTAACCACATGGGTTAAAAATTGGCGTATATACTCACCTCCGGATTTGCCATCGGGACTGGTGGTTTCAGGGCCACCTACTTTTGCCGTAGGTAGCGCTCGTTTAATCGCATCAGCCGCGTAATCATACAATTTGTTGTACTCCTCCGGTGTGCCTTTCCAATAAAAACTTAAATCAGGTTCGTTCCATACTTCCCAGTACCATCCTGCTACCTCTGTCTTACCGTATCGCTGGATAGAATGCCTTACCCATTGATAAACTAACTCTGCCCATTTTTTATAATCTTCTGGTGGATAAGCCCATCCGGAATAATGTTTATTGCTCTTATCCGTAGTCGCGGGCTTGGTAACAGAACCCGGTGTGGTGGACAAGGCTTCAGGCATAAATCCGACTTCTACAAGCGGTTTCATGCCGCGTTGAATATAGGTATCAAAAACACTGTCTACGATTTTCCAGTTATAAACAGGTTTTCCATTTTCATCTTCTGTGTAAGCGTTAGTTGAACTCCATTTTAAACCAGGGATTCCATTGCCTGAGGTGAGCATATTGTGAGTCCTTATATTTACCCTTACCGGGCTCAATGCGGCAAGTTCGCTCAATAACTTACGTCCGTCTTTCATATAGGTATAATTGGCTTCATCATATCCAAAAAATTCCCATACCGGTGCTAGAGTCTCCTGGCTTTGCATTAAATTCACCTTCACGGATACCGGCGGAATTTTTTCCTGCCCGGCGCCGGGAAGCGATAATATCAATAATACAGTGCAGGGCAAAAGAGTTAAAAAAAACGAAATTCTCATGATCGTTAATTAGTTTTAATTAGAATAAGTATTCAGGAACGCTTGTCCTGTCTGTAGAAATTGCCCGGAGGAACATCCTTCGACATTCGGTATCGAATGAACAAATTTCCGGATAGTTTTTTCCCGTGCATGATCCAATTTAATCAGATCATGCAGGGTTAAAAACCAGCTGTTTTCAATAGATGTAGGGGGCAGCAATCACATTTGATCGCCGCCTTTTTATTAAGAATATTACTGTGCTAATTCCAGTCGCTGCTAACGTCCTTGGCTACATTTGGGTTAGCATTTTTTTCAGATATAGGAATCGGTAATAAAATATTTTTATCCTGAAATGGCTGTGTGCCATCTTCTGCCTGTCTTTCTGTATTAATGGTCTGCTTGGCTATACCCCAGCGTATTAAATCGAAATAGCGGGATTGTTCGCCAGTCAATTCCAATTGTCTTTCCCGCATCAATATGGTCATGGCTTGCGACTGACCACCTAACGAAGGGTACAGTGGGGCATTTACACTGGGTCTGCTGCGCACCTGGTTAATCAATGCCAGTGGCTGATCACCCGTATTCCCCTGTTGGATGTACGCCTCGGCCAGCATTAATAATACATCGGCATAGCGTATTACCTGGCCATTGATACCACTTTGCGGGCCTCCAAAGGATTCTACTTTATTATAATATTCATATTTTAACCAATGGTAACCGGTGGTCGCTGTTATAAGATTGCCATTGGCATCATATTTATAAGGATACGGAATGGGTACTTTGGGGATACTTGAACTGATAGCGCATGACTGACAATAGGCTGTTTGCCCTCCACTGGCGGCATCCCCGTAAAAGGTATAAGCAGCACGCGGATCCACATAAGTGGCGTTGGTTTGCGGATTCGGATAAGTGAATGCTTTTACAGCAGTTGTCGTAATAAATGTATTGCTCCAGTCATTAAAGCCATATTCCTGGGCGCGCGCAGAGTGTGTTGCCTTTCCTCCCCATACTTCCTGTCCTCCAAATAGATAATATTGGTTACCAATGCCCCAGTCAGTCCATGCCTGGTTCATTACCTGTAAGATTGTTTCCGGGTTTTTGCCTGGATCATCCTGGTTAGGATCATCAAACAGATCACTATACTGAGGTGCTAATGCATACGTAAAAGGGGGCAGCGTTAATTTAGTCAGCTCCGTAACGGCATCGGTCCATTTTTTCTCATACAGATATGATTTACCCAGCAATGCTGTAGCGGCACCTTTAGTAGCCCGACCATAATCGGTAGTTGCGTAGGAGAGAGGAAGATCGGTTTCGGCATCTTTCAGGTCTTTTTCTACAAATGCCCATATATCAGCAACGGGGGTACGTGGCAGATTAATTTGATCAGAAGTAGGTTGCGGTTGATAATCCGTACGCAGCGGTACACGTCCATATAAATTAACCAGGTTAAAATAGGCGTAAGCACGCAAAAACTTAGCTTCGGCGATATATTGCTTCTGATGGCCTTGTTCGGTAGTATTGGCAGGAGTCCAGGCCTGCGCACGGTTGATCACCACGTTTGATCGCAGGATCAACCGGTACAACGATGCCCACATCGCATCCAGCTGAGGCTGGTTTGCAGAAAAATTGTACTGTGCAAGTCCCAGTAAATCTCCCTGTAGTGCCGCGTCATTTTTGGCATCATAACCCATTAAATCAAAAATATAGTACCACTCCCTGGCCCACAAACCTGTATGTAAAAAGGTGGCATAACTGGCTATTACACCCTGGTTAATCGCCGCATCGCTGGTAAAAAAGGTATCATAGGTATAAGCGCTTTTATTTACCAGGTTCAAGTCTTTTTTACATCCTCCTGCCATAATAGTTATACCTATGGCTATCAGATATTTTATATATTTTTTCATGTTCGTATCGTTAATGTTTTACTGTAGTTAAAATCCAACTTGTACTCCTGCCAGAAATGTACGCGGTTGTGGAATCTGTCCGTCATCAATACCGCGGTTAAATATGTAATCGCCATTGCTACCCTGAGCGCTCACTTCCGGATCATATCCCTTATAACCGGTTATGGTAAAGAGGTTCTGCGCGGCTATATAGATCCTTAGCCTGCTTAATACATTGCCGGAGAAGGATTTGAGGGCGGTCTTAGTGAAGGTATAACCCAGTGTTATGTTGCGAGCACGCAGGTAGGAGCCGTTTTCTACAAAAAAATCAGAAGGCCTTAAATTACCCGTTGAGGTCACACTTTGTGCAGCCCTGGGCAATGTTGCCACATCACCGGGTTTTTCCCAACGACCAAGGATAGCGGTAGTCGCGTTATGCCCGGTTGAGGCATTTTCGGTAAAGAATTTTAACGAGTTTACCAATTGTACACCAGCAACACCGGAAATAACGATGTTCAAATCGAAATTTTTATAGGTAACACCTGCGTTAAAACCAAATATATATTTAGGCATAGAACTGCCTAATACCTGTTGATCTTTATCATCAACTACACCGTCACCGTTCAGGTCTTTAAATATAAAATCGCCCGGTAGCAGACCCGGTTGATAAACGGTCGTTTTTCCACCGGATTTTTGACTGGCGACCGCGTTTAACGCGTCTATTTCGGCCTGATCCTTAGCAACGTGATCAACCCGGTAGCCATAGAAAGCACCAACGGGTATGCCCGGTTTGGTTAAGGTAATACCATTTAGATTGTCAAATACCCCTGATATAATGGGTGTTGGAGACTGTGCGCCAAGTGATAGTGTCTTATTTTTATTATATGCGCCATTGGCACTGATGTTAAAACCAAGGTCATTATTAATTTTGGCCTGATAGCTTATCTGCAGTTCAATACCCCTGTTCTGTACATTGGCTGCGTTGACTACTTCAGTGCTGCCGATCCCGCTTAAGCCCCCGATGCCCAAACTGGTTGGTATTGGAATAGCGACCAGCAAACCAGTACTCTTTCGGTTATAATAATCGGCTGTGATTGTTAACCTGTTGTTCAGGAAACCCAGATCAATACCGGCATCGGTTTGCGCGGTTTGCTCCCATTTGAGCAATGGGTTAGCGATAGAGGCGACGGTTGCTCCGGTGACAAAAGTTTCATTTTGCCCTGATGAATATACCAGGTTACCTGCCGGATTACCCGCAAAAGCAAATACCTGGGTGTTGGTTAATCCAAATTTATTGTTACCGCTGCGACCATATCCTACACGCAGTTTACCGTCGCTAAGAAATGGGAATGTTGATTTGATAAAATCCTCGTCAATAAATCGCCAGGCAAAGCCTGCACCCGGGAAATTACCATAACGGTTTTGGGGGCCAAAATTAGAGGAGCCATCGCGGCGGATACTGGCTGATAATATATAACGATCATTAAAGGTGTATATCACGCGTCCATAGTAAGAAATGGCACGGCCAAACTGCGTATAATAGTCGCTAGAATTACCCTGGCTGGCAATAGTGGGTGCAACCCCGATATCCTGTACATTATCGGTTAACATACCCGTGCCCAACACATTCAGAATTTTCCTTGTTCCGGCGTCAATATAGCTGGTACCCACAGTGGCTGATATATTGTGTTTGCCAAAGGTGCGGTTAAAGGACAGGTAGTTTTCAAATGTATAATTAGAGTAAGTGTTGAAGATTCTGCCCGCCTGACGGGTATTACCTAAGTTGTTTGACCCCACAAAAGGTATCTGATAAGAGTCATTGGTGGTATTGCCGTATACTGCCGCCAGCTGTGATCTTAGCGTTAATCCTGGTAAGATATTTACTTCTCCAAATACCTGTGGATATAGTACCAGGTCATTACTGCTTAGCGTCTGAACGCCTAAATTCTGTAGCGGGTTCGGTACGTTGCTGTTATCATCAACGTTGGTAACGATGGAATACCCACCCAAAACAGTCGGATCATAAATCGGCTTGTACGGAGCATAGGTTATGGCATTTACAATGCTTGCCGCCTGCCCTTTAGTGGTCGTGTACCGTACACTCAGGCTTTGCCCGAAATGAAATCGGCCAAGCTTTTCATCCAATGAAAAACGGCTGTTCAGTCTTCTGAAGTTATAGTCTTTTACAATAGCGTCCTGCGTATTATAGCCCAATGACATATTGTATAAAACCTTGTCACTGCCGCCGCTCACATTAACATCATTTTGAGTGCTCAGCGCTGTCTTGAATATGGCTTTTTGCCAGTCTACACGGTCAACAAGCACATCCGGCGTATTAAATTTTGCCGGTAAAGTGCCTTTGTTCGTTGCGACAATATCTTTGATCAGGTTAACATAGTCGTTGGCTTTGAGCAGATCAAGCTGTTTCCAGGCTGATGAAGAACCCACCTGCGAGTTAAAGGACACCTGTGTCGTACCCTTTTTACCTTTTTTGGTAGTGATAATGACAACTCCGTTTGCCCCGGCAACACCATAGATGGCTATGGAGGCGGCATCTTTTAATACGGTGATATTTTCAATGTCATTCGGGCTAATCGTATTAAATAGGTTTCCATCACCCTGTATACCATCGATTACGTATAGGGGGTCAACACTGGTAAAGGAGCCGGTACCCCGCACAATGATCTGGGCATTTGAGCCAGGCAGGCCATTGGTATTGACTACCTGTACACCCGGGGCTTTGCCGATCAATAATTGGGATGCACTGGTTGAGGTATTGGCCCCGGCATCTTTTGCGGCTACTACATTCACTGAACCAACCAGATCTTTTTTTCTTGCCGATCCATAACCAATCACCACGACCTCGTTAAGCGCCTGGTTATCCGATTGTAGTTTAACGTTAATCAGGCTGCGGCCGCTTACTTTGATCTCCTGTTTACCAAAGCCGATAAACGAAAACACGAGGGTTGCATCTCCTGATACGCTTAGGGAGTAGGAGCCGTCCCCCTGGGTAATAATCCCATTTTGCTTTCCTTTTTCTACTACGGTAACACCGGGTAGGGGACGACCATCGTCTGACGACGTTACTACCCCTTTAACAGCGGTGGTTTGTGCCGTACTAGATAATGTACTCATAGACACCAGTAGCAGAAGCAGGTGCCGTAATTTGGCTGGCCTTAACAGCCTTGTCAGGTTAGTAATTTTCATTCTCATAATTGATGGTTTGAAGTTTATTAATTTGATTTTGAGGGTAATTAATTGTTATATTAACACTAATAAAAAGCTATAAAGAATTACAATCGATCGCAGAATGGAATCTAACGCCTTTCGTCCGTTGTAAAAGAGTAAATTGATTTATTGGCCTATTGGATCAGTATTTTGACGATCAAAAATAATCTTAAGCGATTTGCGTGATAGGTATATTTTGTTAATAAATAGGTATTCATATGTTGCAGATTTATTCCTTTTTATCATGTGAAAAGGCAAGAGATAAATGAACTGGATATCAAATAAATCTTTATCTGTAGATAGGCAAACGATTTATAATCAGGCGTTTTGGTTTTAGCGATAAATAAGGATATTACAGAATTATAGCCTTAACGGGGCAACCCGATATAAACAAACTGGAAAACATAAAAATGCCTCTGCTACGCAGCTGAGGTTAACATTTCGCTACCTATATTTAAACATAACAGGAAGTCGCAAACCAATAAAACCGCATAGTTTAGCCTCCTTATAAACAAATTCCACATCTGTAATAATAATTAACGAGAGTGCTAGAAAGATAGTGATGGGCACGATGGACCTGCTATGTATTATCACCGGCGATACCAAATTGTACGGTGGGGTTTACGGTGGAACTTAATAAATAAAATGCCATGCGCACCAATTGATATAAATTATACAAACTCAAATTATGCTAAAACAAAAACTAATCCTGTTTTTAATACTACTGGCCGGTTTTTGGCTAAATGCTGAAAATGTTAACGCGAATATCATATCCTATAAACAGGAAGCTGATGGGGTTCGTTTTTCACTGGATAAGGGACTAATGAAGATAAAAGTATGCCGTGACGATATTATCGAAGTGAAATACACTATTTTGAAATCGTTTTCACAATCGCCCTCGCTGGTTGTGAATAATAAGTGGACATCCCATGTTGGTTTTACCGTAACAGAGTCTGGTGGAAATGTAGTGATTAACACCGGCATATTAAAAGTTGTGGTTAATAGAATAACCCAGGCCATTGCTTATACCACAATGGCCGGAAAAATAATTACATCAGAAGATAAGACTGATAATAAAACCATGCTGGCAGCAACTATTGCCGGCATAAATACTTATAACTGCACCACGCAATTTAACTCGCCTCAGGATGAGGCTCTATTTGGCCTGGGTTGCCATCCGGTTGATTCTTTGTCTATTAATTATAAGGGCCGTAACCAGGACATGGCCATTAAGTACATGACAGGTGCTATCCCTGTTTTATTATCAACCAAAGGCTATGGTTTACTGTGGGATAATTATTCGGCATCCAACTTTTATGGAGCCGAAGCTGATAACACCAAATTCAAATATATATCGGAGAGTGGTAAACAGGTCGATTACTACTTTTTTTACGGACCTGATTTTGATCATATCATTGATCTTTACCGTACAACGACCGGTAAGGCTCCCATGTTTCCTAAATGGTCATTCGGCCTTTTTCAATCACAGGACAGGTATATGAGCCAGCAGGAAATATTAAAAGTGAAAGATAATTATCGTTATAACCACATCCCGGTTGATGCCATTGTACAAGACTGGTACTATTGGGACCCCTTGCCTATCGGTTCCCACATCATGAACCCGGAAAGATACCCTGATCCAAAATCATTAGTTGATGAACTGCATAAGGCAAACTTACATGCCATGATCTCTATATGGCCGGTATTTGGTAAAGGAACCCATAATTTTGATGCACTTAAAAGTAAAGGCTATTTAACCAATATTACCTGGGATAATGTGGTTACACATACATTTGATACTTACTACGATGCCCATAACCCCAAAGCCAGGGATTTATACTGGGAACAGGCCCGTGATAGTTTGGTGAAACGTTATGGCTGGGATGCCTGGTGGGTTGACCAGTGCGAGCCGGATAATGGCACCCTGCTTGATGAACGCCGTAAGGATACCTTTTACAGCGGCCGGGGAATAGATTATTTTAACACTTTTTCTTTAGAACATACCAAGGGCATTTATAAAGGATGGAGGAATGATATTCCCGGCAAGCGTGCATTTTTCCTGGTAAGGCAGGCTTTTGCCGGGCAGCAACGCAATGCCACAACCTTATGGTCATCTGATATTAGTTGTACGTTTGCATCTTTCAAAATACAGGTACCTCAGGGTATCAATGCCTGTGCCTCCGGTATGCCTTACTGGACATCTGATATTGGTGGGTATCATCTGAACTGGCAAGCAGCTGATTGGTCAAAGCCTGAAAACCGGGAGCTATTTACCCGCTGGTTTCAGTTTGGTACATTTTGCCCAATATTCCGTATCCATGGCAAAGGAGAAAGAGCATTATTCTCTAATAACTGGGATGCTAAAACCAAAACCATTCTGTTAACTTATGATAAATTGCGATACCGCTTATTACCCTATATTTACTCGCTGGCTGGGAGGGTAACTAAAGATAATTATACCATAATGCGTGCACTCAGCTTCGACTTTAGGAACGATCCAAAAGTTTACAGTATTCCTGATCAATATATGTTTGGGCCGGCATTCCTGGTAAATCCCGTTACGGAACAATTATATACAGGCACCAATGCTGCAGCCGGCAAAACTACCCGCAGCGTATATTTACCGGCATCTGCCCAATGGTATGATTTCTGGACTGGCAAAAAATATAATGGCGGGCAAACATTAGATTCCGCTTCGCCTATTGATACTATGCCATTATACGTAAAAGCAGGTTCAATAATACCAATGGGACCCGATATTGAATATGCAACGGAAAAATCCGGTAGCCCAATTGAGCTTCGTATTTATCCTGGGGCAGATGGGAGATTTAAGTTTTATGAGGATGAAAATGATAACTATGACTATGAAAAAGGAGCCTATGCTACTTTTATTTTATCATGGAATGATAAAAATCGCAATTTAACTATTTCTGATACCCATGGTAAATTCCCTGGAATGCTAAAAAAACATACATTTAATGTAGTGTTGGTTAATGAGCAGCAAGGTGCTAATGTGGGAATTACAGCAAAAGCCGATAAGTTAGTTCAATATGAAGGGAAAATAATTAATATAAAGCTATAGAGAAGTGTCCAAATGTATGTTTAGTCGTTTGATGGATGATATTAAAAATATTTACAGGAATTTACAAGATTGTTTAAGGAACAGGTAGAAAAAGAAACACAGCTTACGGGGCATTTTATCATACTGCCGGCAAGCATCACCTGATTTTGTAAACCGGATTGAAAAAAATACGTTATTAAATCAGATAGATTTTACCAGGCTGTATATACCCGGTGAAAAAGGTTATACTGATTACCCTATGCTTCCATAAACGATTTTAAACATATTTAATAATTAACTATAAAACTAATTGTTATGACAGACAATATAATAACCGTGAATGAGAGCGAAGGTAAACATCTCTCGGTGGTAGGTGATACTTACCGTGTAATAATTTCGGGCAAACAAACCCAGGGAGCCTATGCTGTTATTGATATGCTTGTACCACCAGGAGGTGGGCCGGGGCCGCATGCACATGCCAACATAGAGGAGATGTTTTATGTGGTGGATGGCAATATCGATTTTAAAACAGAAGCTGGTAAATACGCAGCAAAACGAGGTTCTTTTGTAAACATTCCCAAAGGCGGTGAGGTGCATTCCTTTAAGAATAACAGTGATAAAATGGCACATCTGTTATGTACGGTGATACCGGCGGGCCTTGATGAGTTTTTTGAAGAGATAGGTGTCTCCGTTGAAGCAGGCACATTTTTACCTCCACCGGTTTGGCATGAAGAAGAGCTAAAAAGGATTATGCGGCTTGCTGAAAAATATGGTCAGAAATTGTACCCGGCTAACTATTTAGATTGACCATTTTTTAACTATTGTACTTGAAAGCTTAGACCATGTCTATTAAAGTACCCAACAAAAATGACTGCTTTAGAGGCAGTCATTTTTGTTTTAAAAATAGTTTTCAGGGTTAGTTAACTGTTGCCGAATAGCTGTTTGAATAAAAATTAAGTCCTCCGGATGATGAAGTAAGCTCAAATCCGAACTGTACCTTATCTAATGTTGTAAAGGTTACCCCTTTGCTCTGTATAAAATTCAGGATATCCTTGATATTAACGGTTCCAGATGTTTTTTGGCTATTATCTAAGAAGGAATACACTGTATTTGATCCGTTTGAGCCTCTATAGACCGTATATGTTGGCCCCCCGGAAGTCGGTGTTACATTCGTATAAGTAGATATTGGACTTCCATCGCCATTATAGCCGACGGCAATTGGATTGACACCGCCCTTCCAGTTTTCCCATATCATAATTTCATAAGCATAATTATTGCACCAGATATCATAGGTGCTTTCGTATGCACCAGTGCTGGGCACTGTTACATTAAAGCTGCTGGTAACTGTATTCAAGGTACTAAACGTTCTGTTAACTGGGTAATCTACATTAGGGTATGATTTTACTCCACTGGTATTGGGATGGTTGGCCCATACGCCCCAGTTGCTGTAAGTGTTTGCCCAAATGGTTTGCGGGCCAGGGCCGCTTCCCCAAATATCGTTTTCAATATAGTAACCGCTGCCGGCATTCCACGTAGCCCATTGGTCAGATGATGACCAGTTAGCCTTTACTTCTGCATTAGCAGAAACCGGAACAGGGGTTTTGGCTTCTTTTTGACATGATGCCATCGCCAATGCTAAAATGGAGCATAAGAATACTTTTTTCATAATTTTAGATTTTGTTTATTTGGTTTATCCAAATTAAACCTATAATTATCCCAAGGGCTTTCACTTATTGCTCAATTGTTTATACTAATATCTCATATCAAAATAATTTTAAAATAATATTTAATTGTGAGAATATATATGCCACGTTGATGATTTTAATATTCGATAGTTACTGCATAATTTACCTCCATTTATTTCCCGAATTCCTGAACCCAAATCGTATTATATCGGGCTGCCCCTAATTCTACATATAAACTATCCATCATAGCCTTGCAGTGGTCTTCACTATTTCTCCAGGCATCCATGACCTGTTGAACATTATTATAACCGCTGCCAATATTTTCGCCGATGTACATGCCTGTATAACCGGCCTCCTGAGCTCTTTGTATAGGAGACGAGCCATTAGGGGCTATATGATCAAAGTAATGATTAACAGTCATATCTTTCGCGTGTGCTGCGGCAGCGATCTGGAGCTTGACGTTCCACTTAACAACTGGTACCGGTGGCATGTACATAGTACCGCAGGTGCAACCGGTGGTTCTTAACGTATTAACCGCAGTGAGCATTTCCTGTTGTATATTCTCTGCTGGAACCTGATCTTTTTTGCAGCCACAAAAAATAAGGCATAATAGTATGCTGAACTCGATGATTTTTTTCATAAAAACTGATAATTAGGTTGTTTCGTTGCGATGATTGAAACCGGATTGAAAAATTAAAAATTATTTTCCAATATAATTGTATTTAATACACCTAAAAATATCTTTATCTTTATAAACGACCAGGCGTTCTGCCTGTAAACCTAACTATGACCGATCAAAGTAATATGAATTCCGTTTTACGGGATAACTCTTTATTGAAAATACCACATAATGAGTTAAAACCTTTAGTACATGTTATTGAAGATAATTATGATATGCGGATGGAAATCAAGGATGTATTTGAGCATGATTATCGTGTTATTGATTCGGAAAATGGCTTGATTGGGTTTGAAAAAACCATCACCGCTTTGCCTGATATTATTATAAGTGATATACAAATGCCAGGTATTAATGGTATAAAACTGTGTAAACTATTAAAAGACGATGAGCGCACCAGCCACATACCCATTGTGCTGATTACCGGTTATAACGACGAAAATGGATTGCTTAACGGCTTAGAAAATGGTGCCGATGATTATGTAACTAAACCTTTTAGTTTTAGCATTTTAAGAGCGCGGGTAGGTAATTTGGTTAAAACAAGGCGGTTATGGTTGCATAAATTTTTAAATGAACCACATCGCGTGACGGTCAAACCTATATCTGTCTACAGTGATGATCTGCTCTTAAAAAAAGCCTATGAAATTATTGATCTAAACCTAAATAATTCGATTTTCGAAGCAACAGACTTTGCCTTGGCCTTGGGTATGAGCAGAGCCCAAACTTACCGCAAAATAAAAGCTATAACAGGTTTTTCAGTTAAAGAGTTTATTCGGATTACTCGGCTAAATAAAGCAGCCGAACTACTGATGATCAGTGATTACAATATTTCGGAGATCGCTTATGCCGTAGGTTTCAATTCCGGGGCTTATTTCTCATCTTCCTTTAGCCGTTACTTTAAAATTTCGCCAACCGGGTATATCCTTTTAAATAAGGAGAAAAAATACTAGTGCCCGACGTTCGCTTCAGTTGCTGAGGTTAAAAAGCAAATAAATGAATTGGAATAATAAAGAGACCTGTCTGTTAATAAGTGGCCTTAGTAACCGATTACGAATAATGCTGGTGATATAGTGAACAGTTCAAAATATCAATAATTTTAAAATTTTAATAAATGGAGGTTCTCTTTTTTTGACAAATGGAAACTTTCAACCCACCCACGTCTAAATTTTGAGCGTATAATGGATATCATGGAATTAATACGTGTATAAACCACAATTTATAGATGTTGAAATAGATGCGAAATTTTTAAGGATATTAAGAGTATATTAGCGTTGCCATTATTACCTGTTTTATTTACACTTAAAATATGCACTCAAAGCTATTTGTAGTTTCTGTTATTATTGTTTTTGCATGCAAAAGTCTTTTTGCACAGCATGGTCAATACCAGTTCTTGAATCTTGATATTGATAAGGGACTGTCAAACAATCAGGTCAACTGTATCTATAAAGATAAGCGGGGATTTATGTGGTTTGGTACCATGTCCGGTCTTAATAAATATAATGGCTATTCCTTTAAGGTATTTAAGCGCGATACGGGTAATCCTCATTCCCTTAATGATGATTGTATCGTTAATATTTGTGAAGGCCCGGAGAATAAACTATGGATTGAAACCAGGAACGGTTTTAATATTTATGATCCCCTGACCGAAAAGTTTGTACATGATCTCCTACCTGAAGAACAATCCCTACACCTGCCCAATTACGGGTTGAGTTTGGTAAAAAAGGATAGCAAAGGCAATTACTGGTTTCTATACTTCAATGATGGTGTTTATAAATATGACCCGATCAGACGCCAAACCAAGCACTTCTCGCATACATTCAATAAGTCCTTGTATGGTGACATTGTCATGGGTATTGATGAAGATAAACAAGGTAATATGTGGCTTATATACCATGATGGGATCCTTGAAAAGTTTAACACCAAGCAGCAAAAAGTTACCTTTCGTACCGATCTGTTAAACAAAGCCACGGTTGCTGCAGATTACAACTATTCACTTACGGTTGACCAGGATAATGATTTGTGGCTATATGCAAAAAACAGTCCATTAGGGGTTTATTATTTTAGCCCGGATAAACATAAGTTTGTGCATTTGGATAAAACAACCCCTGCTACAAGGCTAAATACCAATATTATCAATAACATAGTACAAGACGATAAAGGTATTATTTGGGTAGCTACGGATCATGGCGGTATTAACCTGGTAGATAAAAAGGATTTCAGTGTACGTTATTTATTAAACCGGGAAGATGACAGCAAATCTATCGCGCAAAATAGTGGAGTAGTCTATAAGGATAATAAGGGAATTATGTGGTTTGGTACTTATAAGCGGGGTATCAGTTATTATCATAAAAACATCATTAAGTTCCCCGTTTACCGGCACTTTGCGTCAGATCCTAATAGTTTAAGCTTTGAGGACGTCAATAAATTTGTGGAGGATGATAAGGGTAATTTATGGATCGGCACCAATGGCGGCGGATTAGCTTATTTCAACCGGAAAACGGGTAGATATACTCAATACAAACATGAAGCGGGAAATACGAATAGTTTAAGCAATGATGTGATCATTAGCTTGTGTATTGACCACCAGAAAAAATTATGGATAGGTACTTATTTTGGCGGACTTGACTGTTTTGATGGCAGAACATTTACACACTACAGGCATAATGATCGGGACAGTACTACGATATCAGATGACAGGGTATGGTCAATCCTGGAGGATTCCGATAATCGATTGTGGATAGGAGCTTTCACTGGGGGTTTGAATATGCTGGACCGGGGCAGAATTATATTTAAGCATTATAAACCGTTCCTGCCAAACTCTGTCCACTCTGCTTTTATTTCATCCATCTTTGAAGATCGGGGCGGGAATATTTGGTTTGGAAGTTATTATGGCGTTGACGTATTGCTAAAAAATAATGGACGTTTTATACATTATCTCCATGAAGATAGAAATCCCAATAGCCTGAACATGAATAATGTGACGAGTATCAATCAGGATAGCCGTGGTTTAATGTGGATCAGTACGCTGGAAGGGCTTAATATATTTGATCCGGCCAGGAACAAATTCTCGGTTCTTTCAAAAGAAAACGGACTTCCGGATAATATGGTGCTGAATACGCTTGAAGATAATAATCATACCATGTGGTTAAGCACACCTAAGGGCTTATGCAACATTACTTTAACCCCATTTAATGGAGGCTATAGGTATCGATTTAAGAGTTTTGATGAAACTGATGGTCTACAGGGAAGAGAATTTAATGTAAACGCGGCATTAAAAACAAAGAGAGGAGAAATGATTTTTGGCGGAGCGAAAGGATTTAATATGTTTTTACCTGAAAATATCGGTTATCTTGAAAGTGCACCTAAACCTGCTTTAGTAGACTTTCAGATGTTTAATAAAAGTCTTAATCCGGGAGAATTGGTTAACGGACATGTTGTCCTCTCTAAATCAATAACGGAAACGAGCGACCTGACACTCCGATATAATGAGAATTCTTTTTCAATAGGCTTTGCCGATCTTGATTTTTTTAATTCAGGGAAAATTAAACTGGAATATAAATTAGATGGTTTTGATAAGGCATGGATCAGAAATGATGATAAAACCAGGAAAGCTACCTATACCAACATCGATCCGGGTAACTATGTATTTAAGGTTAGGGCAGTCAGTAACAATGGTCGCATAACGAGCCTGCCGATAACTTTACCCATCAGGATACAGCCACCTTTCTGGAAAACAAGTTTTGCTTATTTATTATATGTATTAACATGTTTAACCTCCTTGTGGTACATCAGGCAGCGGGGAATAAAGAGGATAGAAGCGAAGTTTGAACTTGAACGTGAACGGGAGGAAGCCCGCCGCATGCATGAACTGGATTTAATGAAGATCGAATTTTTTACGAATGTAAGCCATGAGTTCAGAACACCCATATCGTTAATATTGGCGCCTGTGGAATGTATGCTGAAGGAGGGGGATGATAAAAGTAATCACCGTAGACTGCAAATGATCTATCAAAATAGTAAGCGTTTACTAAATATGATTAATCAGTTGCTTGACTTTAGTAAATTATCTCTGCAAAAATTTAAAATAGATTTAAAGGAAGCTGATATCATAAAAAACATCAGGGACACCTGCGATCTGTTTAGTACGCTCGCCGATAAAAAACTGATCAGATTTAGTTTTGAATGTGAAACAGATTCATGCATAGCGTTTTTTGATGAAGATAAGATCGAGCGGATACTCTTTAACCTGGTCTCTAACGCGTTGAAATTTACGCATGAATCCGGATGTGTAAATG
The DNA here is from genome assembly GCF_059567985.1 of Mucilaginibacter sp. BGA-UO-ETr-C110. Taxonomy (NCBI): domain Bacteria; kingdom Pseudomonadati; phylum Bacteroidota; class Sphingobacteriia; order Sphingobacteriales; family Sphingobacteriaceae; genus Mucilaginibacter; species Mucilaginibacter sp. BGA-UO-ETr-C110. The sequence goes on along the minus strand of NZ_JCAQPB010000002.1, from coordinate 2,082,417 downwards.
TTACCGTTAAATTGCTTGAATCAAATATCTCGGATATGACATTATTGGAGATACAGGTAAAAGACACCGGCATCGGCATCCCGGCAGAAAAGCACGATAAGATATTCGAGCGCTTTTTTCAGAACATCATGCCGGCTTCTATAATCAATCAGGGTAGTGGCATTGGTTTGGCGATAACGAAAGAGTTTGTGAATCTGATGGGCGGAGTTATTTCGGTAGAAAGCGAGCCCGAGAAAGGGAGCTTGTTTATCGTACGATTGCCATTAAAACTTTCCAGGGAATTAAATAGTAATGAAGCCAGTGTCCCGCAACAATCCTTTCAATTAATAAAGGCAGAGCCTATATCTTATGAGAAGAAGGATAAAAGGATAACCATTTTAATTGTGGAAGATAATCCTGAGTTTAGAAATTACCTCAAAGAAGTTCTAAATCGCCGATATAATGTGATGGAAGCGGCCAACGGAAAGGACGGCTGGCAAAAAGCCTTATCCCTGCATCCCAATTTAATATTGAGTGATATTAATATGCCGGAAGTTAACGGCATTGATTTTTGTAAAAAAATACGCAGCGATAAACGTACAGAACATATTCCGTTTATATTGCTCACTGCTTTTACCGCTGGAGAACAGGAGCTGATTGGCCTGGAAACCGGCGCTAACGATTATATGATCAAACCGTTCAATTTCGAGGTATTGCATTTTAAGATCAAAAATCTGCTTAAATATCAACAGTCAACAAAAGAAACTTATCAGAAACAAATTGAGGTCGAGCCCTCCGCAGTGGTTATTGAGGGCCCGGATATGAAATTTATGAAAAAGGCCTTGGCTGTTATTGAGGCCAATATGGCTAATGCTGATTTTTCTGTCGAAATGTTAAGCCGGGAAGTAAATATGAGTCGTGTGGCCTTATACAGAAAAGTCTTTAACCTTTTAGGAAAAGCCCCCATTGAATTTATAAAATCGATTCGTCTTAAAAGAGCAATGCAGTTATTGGAAATGAATCAATTCACCATTGCTGAGGTTGCCTACCAGGTGGGTTATAATAACCCTAAATACTTTGCAAAGGCTTTTAAATCGGAGTTTTCTATGCTGCCTTCTGACTACCTGAATGAGTTAAAAAAGAATAAATAGATCGGCCAGGATGCCCTACGCACGTCGTATTTGAAATTTACGCTCATTCCTTATACAGGTCTTCAAATTTACCGGATTAAGTTATACGGATCCAGATCGGCACATGGTGAATTTTATATTAAATTAACGTCGCAAATAAAGAGGGGATTTATGAATGATTCAAAATGCTATTTTTTTGTATATTGTTTTTAAGTATCTGATAATTAAGTATTTGAAAATATTTGACTGTAACTAATTTACCCCCAAACTGCAACAATTTATCCATCATTTATTCCTGTGTATAAGTAACTTGCCTCCCATTATAAACAACCAATTATACGGCGTGCACAACGCATTTTTTCTCAACCAATTAATTAACGAAATTATTAAAATGATTATGAATCAATAATTACTATCTCCATTCTTATTTCCGGGACTTGATATCGTCTGTGGGTTTTACTGCATGACTAACAGGGTTTTTGAATATCCATCTTATACTGATTTACAAGATATACAATAACTCCTGGGATAGATATGCCTGTTTTTTTCTCCATTAAAGTACAGGTCATCAGGCACTGCAGTGATACCCGGAAGTATCAATCAACGAATTAATCAAACAAGACCAATTTTTATGAATCAATTATTTACCAACCCTAAAATTTAGCTATTTAAAAAATGAAGAAGAAATTAAAAAGAAAAGTGACCGGAAAGCGTTGCTGGATTTTCTTTACGTTGATATTTCTTTCCTTTACCTGCTATGCCCAAACCCATAGTATTACCGGAAAAATAACCAGTGCTGATAATTCCAAGCCACTACCCGGAGTAAATGTTAGAATTAAGGATTCGTCAACAGGTACGGTATCTGGAATAGATGGTAGTTACACCATCAGCGCAAAGCCCAGCGATGTATTGATCTTTAGCTTTGTAAGTTATAGCACGCAACAAATATATATTGGACAGAATACCACCATCAATGTAGCGCTTAAACCGTCAACCAGTGATTTAAATGAGGTAGTGGTTATTGGATATGGTACCAAAAAACGGGGCGACCTTACCGGTTCTGTATCTTCTGTAACCGCGGCGGATATTGTAAAAACACAACCAACAACAATTGATCAGGCTTTACAGGGACGGGTTGCAGGAGTGGTTGTACAACAGGTTTCCGGTCAGCCCGGCGGCGATGTGAATGTACAAATACGTGGACTTGGTGGTTTTACCGGTTCGCCGCCGCTTTACGTCATTGACGGGATACAGATTCCGCCTAATGCTCAATCACCCATCCCTGGTAATGGCACGAATCCCTTGTCTAGTATCAATCCTTCAGATATTGCTTCTATTGACGTATTGAAAGATGCATCCGCAACGGCTATATACGGCTCGCAGGCATCCAACGGCGTAGTTATTATCACCACCAAAAAGGGAGTTTCAGGGCCGCCCCTGGTAAGCTATGACGGATATGAAGGCTGGCAAAAACTACCCAAGTATTATGATGTGATGAATTTGCGGCAGTATGCCACATTTATGAATGAAAAGGGGAATATAATTGGCTATGATCTGAGGCCACAATTTGCGAACCCTCAGTATCTGGGTGTAGGCACTAACTGGCAAAAAGCGTTGTACCGGACTGCTCCTATGCTAAATCACAATGTTGCCGTTAGCGGCGGTGATGCCCGTACTAAATATTATATATCAGGCACTTATTTTTCACAGGAAGGTATCGCTTTAGGTTCTGATTTCAAGCGAACTTCTGTCAAAGCAAATATTGATAACAAAACAACTGATTGGTTAAGAATAGGTACCAATATTCAATTGGCCCACGTCGCTGAAAATGTGGCAACAACGAATACCGGGGTAATTCTGCAGGCCCTGAATCAGACCCCCGACGTCAATGTGGTGAATCCTGATGGCACCTGGGGCGGTAATGATCCTAATATATACGGAGCGATAGGAACAAATCCGTTTGCCATAGCTACGATTGTAAAAGACTTTAAAAGCAGGTATCAGCTATTCGGCAATGCTTACGCCGAGATTCAATTTACAAAGGATCTTAGTTTACGCAATGAGGTTTCCGGAAATTTTGATTTTGCTACGGAGGATTATTTTAACCCTACTTATACTATGGGGGCGTATACTAAAACAACAAATTCAGGAACGTCTACAAGCGCGCAAAACTTTTATAATGCAATTACCAATTACTTAACGTACAATCACACATTTAACCGCAAATATTACATTAATGTAACGGCAGGACACGAGGCTCAATTGACAAAAAGCAACAGCGTTTCGGCTACAAGAACCAATTTCGCGAGTAATAATGTACAAACCATCAGCAGTGGCGATGGAACTACTGCAACCAATACGGGTACTAAAGGGCAAGGGGCACTGGAGGCTTATTTCGGCCGGGTAAACTTCACTTATGATGATAAGTACCTGCTAACAGCCACAGTGCGCCATGATGGATCTTCAAAATTTGCGCCAGCCAACAGGTGGAATACCACGTATTCTGGCGCGCTGGCATGGAAAGTTAATCATGAAGCGCTTTTGAAAGATGTAAAAGCGATTAACGATTTAAAACTCAGGCTGGGTTATGGTTTGGTAAACAATCAGAATATCTCTGAGTATGCTTACGGTTCAACTTTAACTACGGTAGCAACCGGTTTATCAGGTAATTCGCAGTTAACGGCCACAACCGGTAACCCGGATATTAAATGGGAAACTACAAAATCTTATAACGTGGGTTTGGATGCCAGTATTTTAAACAGTAGAATAACGTTTACCGTTGATGCCTATTACCGTAAAACATCTAACTTGTTATTAAGCCTTACCGAACCTTTTTATTCGGGTACGTTTCCAAGCGGAGGATATTCGCCGGGAGCGGTTCAGGCCCCTTATGTTAATATTGGGTCCGTTAGTAATAAAGGCATTGAGTTTTCTTTGTCAACAGTCAACATCAGATCTAAAGATTTTAACTGGAGGACGAACCTGACGTTCTCACAAAACAAAAACAAAGTTTTGGCCTTAGCCGATGGTACTCCGGCCATTTATGGTAGTGTTACCAAAACTATTGTGGGCCGCTCCATCGGCGAGTTTTATGGTTACCAAGCATTGGGTATTTATAAGAACGCGGCTGATTTTACCAAATATCCTGCCTTGTCCCAAAACGGGAATGGATCAATACCTATTACACCAGGTTCCGGAGGGGTTTGGGTAGGTGATGTTATTTTTAAGGACATTAATAAGGACGGCAAAATTGACGCGAATGATCAAACCTTTTTAGGGTCACCTTTGCCCAAATTTCAATATGGAATCAATAACTCATTTTCTTATAAAAGCCTGGATCTGAATGTTTTTATGGCTGGTAATTATGGCAATAAAATTTATAACCAGTTAAAGGTTAACGGAAATAACCCCAACCAAAATTTTGGCTACTTCGCGGATGTGATTAATTACGCCAAAATTGGGCTGATAGATCCCACAGGTTCTGCATCTGATATTAACAATGTATATATCACTAATCCAGGTACCAATATTACCCGGATAAGTCAGAGCAGTGGCAATGATAATCAGCGTTTTTCTGATAGATATATTGAAAGTGGCTCTTTTCTGAAGTGCAAGAGTATTGCCTTGGGTTATAGCTTTTCGAACAGCCTTTTAAATAGAATTCACCTGAAATCGTTACGCGTTTACGTCAATGTCACCAATGTATTTACCATAACTAAGTATACAGGCTATGATCCTGAGATCGGTTCATGGAACCCTTTAGCCGCAGGTATTGATAACGGCTATTATGCGCAGCCGCGTGTTTATACAGTTGGTCTTAACGTATCGCTAAATAATTAAAATCAAGATTATGAAACTGATTAAATTAAATATATGCTTATTGTTAGTCACCCTCATGGTGATAAGCAGCTGCAAAAAGGATTTCCTGAGCCGTCCTCCGTTAACCGGATTAACTACTGATAATTTTTATAAAAGCGGCTCTGATCTGAGGCTTGCTACAGCTGCCCTGTATGCTCAACCCTGGTTTAACTGGAACAATTTTCCCTTATTGGGCATTGGCGACATTATGAGCGGTAATATGCTGCAGCCTTATAATGCTGATCTGGTTCAATTCACTACATTTTCGATCACCAGCCAAAATTCTTATATCACAACTTCATGGCAATCCTTTTATGATATTGTGGCCCATTGCAACATCAATATTAAGGCCATTAATACCAAACTTTCCGATAGTGTATCTGTCAAAAGTAAAACCGGGGCGCTTGGGGAACTCAGGTTTATACGGGCCACATCTTATTTCTATATAGCCCAGTTATGGGGGGCAGTACCTATTATTGAAGATAATGACAAACTGATAGCTAACCCTTTAGTGCCGCGCAATAAGCTGACTGATGTTTATAAGTTCATCATCAATGATCTAAGGTACGCAGCTGCCAATCTTCCTAAATCAGATCAACCTGGGCGTGTAACCACCTGGTCAGCCCAGGGCTTGCTGGCCAAAGTATATTTAACCCGGGCAGGTTTGGGACAAAGCGGATCCCGTAACCAGACCGATTTGGATAGTGCTGCATATTATGCGGGCAGTGTTTGTAATACCAGTGGATTGGCCCTTTTGCCCAGTTACTATAATCTTTTCAGAACACAATATAACGACAATCCCGAGTCGCTGTTCGCATTTCAATGGGCACCCGGCGTAGGTTATGGTGGTGGAAATGGTATACAGGCTCAATTTGCGCCCAGTAGCAGCATAATTACCGGAGGTGGCGGATGGGGAGGAGCAATCGGCCCGACTATTGATTTGGCTAACTTATACACGCCACAGGATTCCGTCCGGCGTAAGGCCACTTATATGCTCACCGGCGAACATTATCCCGAGCTGAATGCCGCAGGTGGCGGTTATACGGCTACAGGGGTAAATGTTAAAAAGCACGTTGTTGGTACTGCTGCTGATAACAATTCGCCAACCATGGACCTTTGGTCCTCTATTGAGCATAATGCGGTATTGCGATTAGGGGATGTATACCTGATATACGTAGAGGCATTATTGGGTAATAATGCTTCAACTTCGAACGGTGAGGCTTTAAAGTATTTTAATGCTATAAGAACAAGGGCGGGGGTTGATCCGGTAACCAGCATTACCACTTCAAGCCTTTGGAATGAGCGAAGAGTTGAACTGGCATTTGAAGGCCAGTATTGGTTTGATCTGGTGCGGCTTTCCTACTATAACCCTCAGGGGGCAATAGACGCACTCAATAAGCAAGTCAGGCAACAATTTACCTATGATCCCGGTACAGGTACAAAAACGCTGGTAACCAATGGTTTGATTATTACACCGGCGACCAAAGCGACATTCACCTTGCCTATACCGGCCAATGACCAGACAGCGGATCCCAAGTTATTGGAGGAACCAGTAGCTTATTATTAGCAGACATTTAGAATCATTTAATAATTCTTAAAGATAAATCATGAAAAAGCTACTTTATAAGGTCAATAACTATTTATTGCTTGTACTCATCGCGATAATATATACTACGCAGTCCGGCTGTAAAAAAGATCAAACATATGGTACAGGCGCTCCCGTTATTACCCGTATCCGTAACTACGTTGCCAGTCCCGGAGATTCACTTTTAAGCAAAGTCGGAACAGGGCAATGGGTCGTTATTTCCGGTCGCAATTTAAAAGGAGCCCTGCAAATTAATTTTGATGGGGTGGCTGGTTCCTTTAATGATGCCTGGTTTTCCGATACCAGCGCGATTGCCTTAATTCCCGAGGTTATCGCTTTTCCTATCATACCAGCAAAACAACTTAATACGATAACCTATGTAACCACGCACGGCCAAACAACGTTTTCCTTTTCAATTGTGGCCCCTGCGCCAACAATTTCCGGGGTCTCTAATGAAGATGCAAGTCCGGGCGATTCAGTTAAAATTAATGGATTTAACTTTTTCTTTGTAAAAAGTGTATCCTATGCGGGTATTGCAATTACTAATTACACGCCCTCAAGCGATGGAACCTCTATTAGCCTGGCAGTACCTGCCAGCGTTACGCAAACCGGCGGTATTGTAAATGTTACAACAAAGTCTGGTTCAGCTTCTACCGTTTATAACGTTCATGACTTCGTTGATGGCGTATTTCAAAACTGGGACTCCATAAATGGATATCCATGGGGTTCAGATACAGAAAATAGTTCTGCTGATTTTCCCGGTAATATCGGCTACTATAATGTCTTGACTGCAAGTAACCTTACTGCAAATGACTATGCCTGGTACAATGGTGGACGGGGAGTTAACATGAATGCAGCCCAATGGGTTCCGGTTGCAAATATTGACAGCAGTTTATCCAGTTATGCTGTAAAGTTTGAATTATCTGTTCCCAAATCTACTCCCTGGACTGCCGGCTCGATTTTCGTAGCGGCAAATGGGAGCTTTGATTATATAGCACGGTACAGGCCCTGGATAAACAGCGCAGGTAAAATAACACCTTTTATTACAACCGGTTGGATAACTGTGACTATTCCGTTGTCAAGCTTTTTAACCAATAACGGCACCGGCACTCCAGTTGCATCTATATCAGATTTAGTTGGTACAACTGGCAAGACTGGTATGAATGTTTGGTATATTAATGATGGTTTGACCACCGTTACAGCCTTTAAAGCAGCTATTGATAACATTCGGGTAGTAAAAATTAAATAAAAGATAATTACTGTTGATTAAGTTAATGTCTGGGCCTTGAATTTAGGTCCCGGCATTATTTAGAGTTTGAAAATTTATCAATACAGATAAATGACTTACCCTTTTAACAGGCGGACATTTTTGCTAAATACCTAGTTTATATATGAACATTACCAGCAAATATCTTTATGGCTTGATTTGCGTTACTATTCTGGTTGCATGTAAAAATAGTAGTAAAAACGGTGTGACACCTGTAAAAGATCCAGCAATTGCAAAATCTGAAGGTTTCTTCCTGGATGATTGGGTCGCTAAAACTTTTGTGGCCCCACTTTATTCAGTGGTTGCCGAACCTTCGGGTAATACGACTGTAACCATCAATATTGACTATAGTACAGTAATTACCAAAGTGCCAAAATATCTGTTTGGTAATAATGCCGCAGCCTATGTAGGGCAACTGCGTACCGCACCCGGATTAATAAACAATATAAAAAATTTATCGCCTAATGTACTCCGGTTTCCTGGGGGCAATATTTCGAGCGTTTATTTTTGGGATGACGTACTGCCAGCCGACATCCCCGCTAATTTATATGACTCGAACGGCAATACAGTTGCAGCAGAATATTGGCTTGGGAACAACGTACCAGGTAGACAGTTTTCGTTGGCTAATTATTATACATTATTGCAGCAAACAAATAGCGCTGGCATCATAACTATAAATTATGGCTATGCCCGGTACGGCACGAGTGCCCATCCGGATCAGGTAGCGGCACATCTGGCAGCAAATTGGGTACGGCACGATAACGGGCGCACCAAGTTCTGGGAAATAGGGAACGAAAGTGGCGGCCCATGGCAGGCAGGTTTTAACATAGATGTAAGCCAAAATAAAGACGGCCAGCCGATGATCATATCGGGCGCATTATATGGACAGCATTTTAAAGTATTTGCTGACTCGATGCGCAAAGCCGCTACAGAAGTGGGTTCACAAATAAAAATAGGGGCCCAGGTTATAGGAACAAACCCGGTAAACTCATGGAACTTTCCCGACAGAACATGGAACAAAGGTTTGTTTGCCTCGGCTGGCGATTACCCCGATTTTTATATCGTACACGATTACTTTACCAGACAGGATAATGAAACAGCAGCCATTATACTTAACACTGCTGCCACTGAAACAAAGACTGTTATGGATTGGATGAATACTACCACTACCAGAGGATCAGTTTCCTTGAAACCTATCGCGCTAACCGAGTGGAATATTGCTGCAATGGGTAGTCGGCAGATGGTATCGAATGTTGCAGGCTTGCACGCCGATTTGGTTTTAGGCGAATTACTTAAAAACCAGTTTGGGATGGCCTGCCGCTGGGACCTGGCAAACGGATGGGGCACAACCGGAGATGATCAGGGCATATTTAGTACGGGTGAGCCTGGTGTTCCCGACAATACTCCCCACCCCGCTTTTTACCACATGTATTACTTTCAGAAATATTTCGGTGACCGGATGGTTAGTGCTACTGTTCAAAACAGCAGCACGGTATTGGCTCAAAACGTTGGTGACATAGTAGCTTACGCTTCTACGTTTACTTCGGGCGAAGCTGGTGTGGTTATTGTAAATAAAGGCACCGCAAGCCAAATTGTAAGCGTCAATATCGCCAATTTTGTTCCGGGTACCCGATATTACTATTACACCCTGGTTGGCGGTACTGACAACGGAGAGTTTTCCGAAAAGGTTTACATCAACGGAAACGGGCCAGATATGAGCACCATAGGAGGCCCGTCGCATTACCAAACACTTACTGCCGTGTCATCGACCTTAGCTGAAGGGATAAAAGTTTCAGCACCTCCCAGATCTGTTATTTTCCTGGTGGCTGACGGCAAAAAACAAAAAGTAACTTAACTGCAATTTCAATCCAATATTTTTCAATTTAAAATTCTTCTCAAAAATTAAATACATGAAATTATCGACGCCTATTAAGTATTGTTCTATCTCTTTGCTTGCCCTGGCGGCTTGTAGCAAGAAAGACAGCCCTAAAACGATGCCTGTTAACGCTGATACCACGGTTTCGGTTATCTCCCAAAAAGACCCGGCAATAGCTAAGTCCGAAGGCTTCTTCCTCAATGACTGGGCCCCTAAAACTTTTGTGGCTCCGCTTTATTCAACGGTTGCTGCACCTTCTGGCGATGCCACTGTAACTATAAATGTTGATTATAGTACTGTAATTACAAAGTTGCCAAAATATCTTTTTGGCAATAATACCAACCCGTACACGGGGCAATTGGTTTCCGCTCCGGGTTTAATAAAAAATATAAAAAATTTATCGCCTAATATTCTCCGTGCTCCCGGGGGCAGTATTTCAGATGTGTACTTTTGGAACGGGCAGGTTCCGGCCGATATCCCTGATAGTTTATATGATACGAACGGAAACAAAGTTGCGACCAACTATTGGGTAGGCAACAATCCCGCTGACTGGACACTATCATTAGACAACTATTATGCAGCTTTACAACAAACCAACAGCACAGGTATAATAACCATTAATTATGCTTATGCGCGTTATGGTACAAGTGCCCATCCCGATCAAGTAGCGGCCCACCTTGCTGCTAATTGGGTACGATACGATAAAGGGCGTACCAAATATTGGGAGATTGGCAACGAAAGCGGCGGCCCCTGGGAGGCAAGCTATAAAATAGATTTAACAAAAAATAAGGACGGCCAGCCGCAGATCATTTCAGGAGCGTTATATGGAACTCACTTTAAAGTATTTGCCGATTCGATGCGTAAAGCGGCTACAGAGGTTGGCTCACAAATAAAAATCGGTGCCCAGTTGATAGGTACGAACCCGGTAAATGCTTGGGTCGCTTCCGACAAAACATGGAATAGCGGCTTGTTTGCCTCGGCGGGCGATTCTCCCGATTTTTATATTGTACACGATTATTTTACCGGGCAGGACAATGAAACCGCGGCTGTTATCCTTAATACGGCAATTACCGAGCCAAAGGCGATTATGGATTGGATGAATACCACCACAACGCAGGGCGGCGTTTCTTTAAAACCTATTGCGTTAACCGAATGGAATATTTTTGCGGTAGGGCAGAAACAAATGGTATCGTTTATAGCAGGGATGCATGCTACGATGGTGTTAGGCGAATTGCTTAAAAATCAATTCGGTATGGCAAGCCGTTGGGATCTTTCAAATGCATGGAACGGCGGTGATGATCAGGGCATGTTTAGTATAGGAGAACCCAGTGTAACTGATTTTACACCGCGACCTGCATTTTATTACATGTATTATTTCCAAAAATATTTTGGCGACAGGATGATTAGTTCTTCAGTACAAAACAGTGTTGATGTTGCAAGCTATGCGTCGTCGTTTACCTCGGGCGAAGCTGGTGTAGTTATTGTAAATAAAGGCACCGCCAGCCAAATCGTAAAGGTTAACATCACAAATTTTGTCCCGGGAACGCGATATTATTATTACACACTGGTTGGCGGTACCGATAATGGAGAATTTTCGCAAAAGGTTTATGTAAATGGAAATGGCCCGGATATTAGCACAGTTGGCGGCCCTTCGGGTTATCAAACGCTTACGGCTGTATCATCAACACTTAGTGGAGGGATAAAAGTTTCGGCACCGCCCCGTTCTGTTATATTTTTAGTGGCTGATGGAAAATAATAATAAGGCAAAAATTAGGATATGAATATAAAAATAAAATTATTTAATATAATGATATTATTCATTGTAAATCAGTCTTATGCACAAGATACACAAGGCTTTTTTCTTTATAATGGTCAAACCAAAATAGCTGATATTCCTAAGGATTATATCAAATACAATCAGCCAACGGCTGCCGCAAGCATAGTGATCAGCGTTGATGTGGGCAAAGAGAGGGGTAAGGTATCAAAGTATATTTATGGGAACAATACGAATCCTTATATGACCAACATTATTGGTCAGCCTGCTCTTTTGAATGGTATCAAAACGCTGAAACCGCAGGTATTACGGTACCCGGGAGGCAACCTGAGCAACGTGTTTTTCTGGAATGCCGCTCCCGGTGAGAAACCGTCCGATGTACCCGATACTATTCTATACGGAGATAACCGGGAGAAAAAACGAGAGCAGTTTTGGTATGGCAGGGATGAAAAGGTAAACACCTTGTCGCTGAATAATTATTATGCCACTTTAACGCAGACCAATAGCACTGGTATCATTTGCGTGAATTACGGTTATGCCCGTTATAGTACAGACCCCAACCCGGTTCAGAAGGCGGCCCATTTAGCTGCGGAATGGGTGCGACATGATCAGGGGAGAACCCAATTCTGGGAGGTGGGGAATGAAAATTATGGCACCTGGCAGGCCGGTTTCCAGATTGATACTACTAAAAATAAAGATCACCAGCCCCGGTATATCACGGGGCAATTATATGGGGCACACTTTAAGGTGTTTGTTGATTCCATGAAAGCCGCTGCTAAGCAGATAGGCGCAACCATATATATCGGCGCTGTTATTATCGAAACCCCGAAGGAAAAATCATGGGAGGGGGAGATAGAGAAAAACTGGAATATGGGCTTTTTTAAAATGGCCCGTAATGCCGCTGACTTCTTTATTGTACACAGCTATTACACACCTTATAACCAAAATTCATCTGCCCCGGTGATACTAAATACGGCAACGACCGAAACCACTAAAATAATGGCTTACATGCATCAGTTGGCCATTGATTGCCATGTGGATCTAAAACCGGTTGCCTTAACGGAATGGAATATTTTCGCGTCGGGGTCCAAGCAGGCCTGTTCCTATATCAATGGTATACATGCAGCGATCGTGCTTGGGGAACTGGCTAAGAATAATTATGGAATGGCCAGCAGGTGGGATCTGGCGAACGGCTATAGTGAGGGCAATGATCATGGTATGTTTAGTAAGGGCGATGAGCCTGGCATACCGCTATGGAATCCCCGGCCAGCGTATTATTATATGTATTATTTCCAAAAGTTTTTTGGTGACTATGTGATAGATGCCCGCGTTACCGGGAGCAAGGACGTTTTAGTCTATGCTTCAAAATTTAGTTCCGGGCAGGTGGGGTTGGTTGTAGTAAATAAAGGGATAGATAGCCAGGTCATCAATATAAAGTTAGAGGGCTACAGGTCCGGCAAACAGTTCTACTTATATACGCTTACCGGTGGGGATGATAACGGCGAATTTTCCCAAAAAGTCTTTGTAAACAGCAAAGGGGGAAGATATGCCGCCGGTGGACCTCCTGATATTGAATCCATAAAACCATTTTCGGCAGCAATCAAAAGTGGCATAAGCATTCATTCACCGGCATATGCTGTTCAATACATCTTAATCGACAATGAAAAATAAGCCAGCAATAAAAAGAGTTTTGTGTGTCCTGTTGCTCTTAACATTAAAAACAATGATGTATGGGCAATCTTAATGGCAAAGAAATAGCGCACCAGATTGAGGAGCATAAGGAAAAGTATGAATTTAAACTGAAAGCCGGGTTGCTGCACCCAGGAAAAAATATCATAGCCATAGTAGCTACGCCATTGCGTAAAGCGAATATCTGGGTCGGTGTTAATACCGATCCGGGTTTGATCGAGTTAGTTTATCCTCCATCCCCCCATAAACGAAAACTATTTAATGGGTATGCCCAGGTTATTGTTCAGTCAACCGGGCAGCCCGGGAAGATAATTTTAAAAGCAGCGTCGCCCGGGTTAAAAGAACAAACGTTTGAAATTACAGCTGCGGATAACGGATGCCATATAAGTCACATGTAAAATTAAATCAACATTTATGAAATATATAATAAACTGTCTTATTGCACTTTTTCTGTTCAACGGAGTTTCGGCACAAAACAAAGGTAACGCATCCCTTAATGCAAAGATCAATGGCATCATCAGGAAAATGACGCTGGAAGAGAAAATTGAGATGCTGCATGGCAATGCCTTATTTTCCTCCGGAGGGGTAAAGCGTTTAGGGATTCCGGAACTGACATGTGATGATGGCCCATTGGGGGTTCGCGAAGAAATAAAACGCTTTGATTGGAATTCGGCCAACTGGACAACGGATTCTGCCACATTTTTACCCAGTGGCTCGGCTATAGCGGCTACCTGGAACCCGGCAATGGCTCATAAATATGGTGTGGTCATTGGCGAAGAGGCTAATGCCCGGAAAAAAAATGTCATGCTTGCACCTGCGTTTAATATTTGCAGAATGCCGCTATGTGGCCGTACTTATGAGTATTATTCCGAAGATCCGTATTTAAATGGCCAGTTGGCTGTCCAGGCGGTAAAGGGGATCCAAAGCCAGAACGTGGCGGCATGTATCAAGCATTTTGCTGCAAATAATCAGGAAGTTAACCGGGATAATGTAAACGCGGTAATCGACGAAAGGGCTCTGCGGGAAATTTATTTGCCGGCATTTAAGGCAGCTGTGGAGCAGGGCAACGCCTATACCGTCATGTCGGCTTATAATAAGGTAAACGGTTACTGGTGTTCCGAAAATGATTTCTTACTTAACAAGGTATTAAAAAAAGAGTGGGGTTTTAAAGGAGTAGTTATATCAGACTGGGCTGGTGTTCATCATACCGTTGCCGCGGCAAATCATGGGCTTGACATTGAAATGGGATCTGCCGGTCCATATGATCAATGGTATTTTGCCAAACCGCTGCTTGCTGCGGTTAAAGCGGGTAAAGTTTCGGAGGGGACGATTAATGATAAAGTGAGGCGGATTTTATGGCTGATGTACCATACCTCCCTGAGTACAAATCACCCCAAAGGATCTATCGGTACAACTGCACATAACCAAGCTGCGTATGACATCGCGTCGGAGTCTATTGTTCTGTTAAAAAATGACGCTCATGTACTGCCCTTGCAAACCAACAAAATTAAAAGTATTGCCGTAATCGGGGATAATGCCATGCGCACTTTTGCTTCCGGAGGTTTTGGGGCAGGGGTGAAGGCTAAACAGGAGCTTACCGCATTGGAAGGCATCAAATCACGATTCGGTAAAACTGCTGACATTAAATTCGTGCAAGGCTATAAGGCGAACTTTCTGGCCAGCAGGACTGATGCCCAGAACGCCGGTTACGATAAACCCGATCAGGCTTTAATCAATGAGGCGGTGGCCCTTGCGAAAACAAGCGATGTCGCTATTTTGTGTATTGGCTCAAACCGGGAATATGAAAGCGAAGGCCATGATCGTAAAACCCTGGAACTGCCATTCGGAGAACAAACGTTGATAGATGCTGTGACTGCTGCTAATGCCAAAACGATCCTTGTACTCATGGCCGGAGCCCCATACGACTTAAATAAAATAAAAAAGTCAAACCATACCATCGTTTGGTCATGGTTTAATGGATCAGAAGCCGGGGCTGCACTGGCTGACGTATTAAAAGGCATCATTAACCCCTCGGGTAAATTACCTTTTACCTTCCCGGTTTCCCTGCATAACTCGCCGGCATTTGCGCTGGATACCTATCCGGGTGCAGATACGACTGCCCATTACAAGGAAGGGATATTGGTAGGTTACCGCTGGTATGATACCAAAAAGATCGACCCGCTTTATAGTTTTGGGTATGGATTATCATACACCGACTTTGCTTATGCCAATCTCGTTACCGGTAAAAAGAATTATAAACCGGGTGAAACGATAACCTTATCAGTTAAAATAAAAAATACGGGCCATCTTCCGGGAAAGGAAGTTGCCCAATTCTACATCAGCAAAATAAACTCCAAAGTGTCAAGACCTGAAAAAGAGCTCAAGGCATTTAAAAAGATCATGATTAAGCCAACAAATACGGCGGTGGTTTCATTGAATATCAACGTAAATGCCCTTGCTTATTTTGATGATCAATTACATAAATGGGTGGTAGAACCTGGTGAATATAAGATCCTGGTCGCCTCCTCATCCAAAGATATCAAGCAGACGGCGACTATTCACATTATTGAATAAGTCAAATCAAAATCAGGTTAAATGACTTTGTTTAAGCTGATTTTGTAGCCAAAAATCAATTCTGTCATCCCTTACCTATATAAAACATTTATGAAAAAAACACCCTCCTGCATCAACAATTCTGCTATGCACCAACCATCAGCCGCCTGGCTGCTTTAATATAATTTCATCAACCAATTAACCATTAAAAACAAACTAATTATGAAAAAAATCACATTATTATTAACTGCAGTTTTCTTCTGCATGCTCATTTTTGCCTGTAAAAAATCGGCAAACATGATCCAGTCAAATGAAAACAACGCATCAACAAAACTAAGCACAATGGCTGCCCCGGCTGGATCGGCTGTGGCAAAGTACGGACAACTCTCCGTATCGGGCCGGTATCTGAAAAGCCAAGGCAACGCGACCATTAGCTTGCGCGGACTCAGTGAGGGCTGGAGCGGCTGGTGGCCGCAATTTTGGAACGCCAATATAGTAAACTGGCTTACCGATGATTTTAAGATAGATGTGGTCAGGGCATCCATGAGTGTGGATGTGACCCCAGGATACCTTAATGATCCTACCCAGCTAACACTGCTCACAACAGTTGTGAACGCAGCCATTGCCAAGGGCACTTACGTTATCATTGACTGGCATGCCTCACCCTTGTTGCAAAGCCAGGCTGTAACATTCTTCACATCGATGGCGCAGCAGTTTGGCAGTAATCCACATGTATTGTACGAAATCATTAATGAGCCCGACAACACCGTAACATGGCCGCAGGTAAAATCTTACGCGCAGGCTGTTATTGCTGCCATACGGCAATATGATCCCGACAATATTATTATTGTAGGATGCCCCAGCTGGGATCAGGATATACGTGATGTCGCCGATTCACCAATAACCGGCTATTCAAACATCATGTACTCGGTACATTATTACGCGGCCAGCCACGGCCAATGGCTAAGGGACGATTGCTCCTATGCCATCGGCAAGAATATCCCGATATTCGTAACAGAAAGCAGCGGCACCGAGGCATCGGGTAGCGGCTCTATCAATTATACGGAATGGGAGGCCTGGTTAAGCTTTTTGGAAAGCAACAGGATAAGCTGGGTCAACTGGTCGGTAACCGACAAAGCAGGGGAACTGTGTTCCATGTTATTACCCGGTGCGTCGACAAGTGGCGGCTGGACCACATCGCAGTTAAGCGAAACTGGTAACTATATACGTAATAAATTAATTGGATATGCCGGCTCCAGCACTAGCGGTAGTATTGTTTCCGGTAAAACATATCGCATCACACCGGTTCACAGCGGCAAATCGCTTGATATTACCGCTGCTTCCACTGCGGATGGTGCCCTTGTACAACAATGGACATACTCCGGCGGAACTAATCAACAATTCATCATTACTGATGTGGGTAGCGGATATTACCGTATTTCACCGGTTAGTGCTTCGAGCAAGGGATTTGATGTTAGTGGTGCTTCTACCGCTGACAACGCGTCCATTATTCAATGGGTATACGGCGGCGGCACCAATCAAAAATGGCAGATCGTGGCTAACGGAAGTAACTATAATATCAAATCGGCACTCAGCGGCAAATGCCTTGATGTTCAGGGTGCGTCGACTGCCGATGGTACACCTGTTGTACAGTACGGCTGTAGTTTAACTTCTGCTAACCAACAATTTACGCTAACTCAGCTTAATTAACTATTGTTAATATAAACGGCCGCAAAGGCCATAACTGTTGATGAAATCAAAGCTCTTGCTCGCCACCGGGCAAGAGCTTTTTTTGATAGGACATTTTAAAGAGACTGGAGGTATTTCCTCTTGTTTGTGCTAATGGCGGCCATACCTGGAATGTGTACAAAGGGCCGGGAAGCAACAATAGTCGTGTGTTTTCCTTCGTACGGACAAGCACTACCAGTTCGGGTACTATTGATATCAAAGCTATTTTATTTTGGATACAAAGTAAAGGATGGTATAGTAACCTCTTTCTTCAGTATATACAGTTCGGATGGGAAATAACAAATACAGACGGCTTCGGGAAAGACTTTGGCTGTGCAAGCTTTAGTATTTCAGCTCAATATACTATACCTAAACGCAGTCTTCTAAAAGCTTCTGGATTGATTTCTGGAGGTTTTTGCATTGAAGTTTATTTAATCTTTCGAATTAGTTAGTAAATAAACAATTATATGGATCTGCAGATCGTTGAACAGGATAAAATAGAACCAATACACTTATCGTATGCGCAATTGTTTATTCGGCCGTTGCCTTCGGCCTGGGCTATCCATAGAATCCCTAACGGTATCGACTTATGGCTCTAAGAATATTTTTTACCTACCTTATTTAACCGAGTCAGATAAAAAGATATAGAGGGAAATATATGGAGGTTTATGTTTCCTTATGCAATTGTAAGGTATGAGATTTACATTAATGTACGTTTTGATCAGTCTATTTATTAGGTTTTATTGATTGACAAAAAAATAATGTTCATTTTGTTTCTCTGATATTTTATTTCATCGTTCTATGAGTAAGTTTAAAGCAATAATTTATGATCTGGATAATACAATTTTTCCAACTCATTTAATAAAAATGGAAATAGTTAGTCCTGTTTTGCAGGCCATTAAAGATGCAAATGATCATAAATTATCTGATGAACAACTGACAAATGCGCTAACTGATTGTTATAGACTTTCAATAAGGGAAGTCGCAAGGAAATACAACTTTTCTAAATTGATGATCAATGCAGCTCTCTCTGCATTGTCCGCTATTGAAATAAATGATCAGCTGACTACTTATGATGACTATGGTTATTTAAAAGAAATGGAAGGAATGCGGTTTTTGGTAACATCAGGTGATTCTAATTTCCAGATGTCTAAGATCAATAACCTGCGGATAGCGAATGATTTTAATGAAATTTTTATTCATGACGATGATGAATCTGGATTTAAAGGCAAGCTTCGGATTTTTCAATATATACAGTATAAATATATGCTCAAAAGTGATGAAGTTATGATAGTTGGTGACAGCGCGGATAATGAAATAGCTGCTGGTAATGAGTTAAAAATGACCACCGTCCAAATCCTAAGAAGTGGAATAACCAAGGCACATATTGCACAACATCACATAGGGAACTTTTCCGAACTATTTTCTCTGAATCTTTCTGTATAGCAGAATTAAAAAGTGTGAAAATAAAGGTAAATTAAGCTAAAATAAAATCAGTACAAATGAAAAATAAAAAGGAAATCCCCAGTCCTTCCGCATGGGCAGGAGGTGTAGATGTTTTTGAAAAACTTACTGATGTATTTTATGGAAAGGTTTTGAAAGACGATCTTTTGGAACCGGTCTTCAGACATATGTCACCTGAGCATTCCCGGCATGTGGCACATTTTTTAGTTGAAGTATTGAAAGGGCCGAAGTTGTATAGTGCGCAATATGGAGAGGACGCCTTGAGTCACATGGTAGGTAAGCATATCGGAAAGCATTTAACGGAGCAGCAACGCAAACGATGGGCGGATCTTTTACTGGCGAGTGCTGACGAAATCGGAATGCCGGACGATCCGGAATTTCGGTCAACTTTTGTTGGGCATATTGAATGGGGTAGCAGGGTTGCTGTGATCAATTCACAACTAGCCGACAATCCTGTTAATCAAAATCATCATATCCCGGCCTGGGGCTGGGGGGAAGTTAAAGGACCTTATGAAATCGTTGGTTCATTATTTGAGCATAAACCCAATAAAGAATAGTGTCGTATCATTTGTGAATTGACGTTTAGCCAATAATATTTATACAAAAAACATGGTTTACACTTTTTTTTGAAAATAAAATTCAATTAATTGATTATCAATAATTTAAATGCATTTTAATCATGAAAGGTGTAAACCATATACACCCATCTTTTTGTCAATTGAGTCAACCCAACTTAAGACTATACATTAACTTGTGGTTGACATACCACTAGCAAAATATTGCAAGTACACCATGCATGAATAACATGTTAACAATAAATTGTGGCTGCACACTAATGAAAAAATATTTATTTATTTGGGCTTGATGGAACCAATAGCTCTTTCCAAATCTCAGGCCCGGCATATCATTCTGGAGGCGGCCGGTCTGGCCAGGCAGGCGCAGTTTGGGACGGGCGTAGAGGCTGTTTACCGGTTGATCGACCATCTTGGTTTTGTGCAGTTGGATACCAATTATGTGGTAGAGCGGGCCCATCACCACGTCATGGCTACACGCGTGCCTGACTACGAGCCTGAATGGCTGGCGGAATTAACCGAAGAGGGGCGCATTTTTGAATACTTCACCTCTGATGCTGGCTATCTACCCATGCACGACTTTCGTTTTTCGTTGCCCATCAAGGAGGCTTTTGCAAGGCAGCGGAAACTGCCGACCAAGCCGGAGCTCGACTTGATGAAACAGGTACTGAACCGTGTGGAGCGCGAAGGCCCGCTGATGGTCGGGGATTTTGAGAATGACCGCTTGGAGGCAAGTTCAGGCTGGTGGGATTGGCGCCCTGCTAAAGTAGCGCTCGAACAGCTGTACCTGAGCGGACAACTGATGATCAGCCGCACTAAAACATTTCATAAAATCTATGATCTACCTTTCAACCTCGTTCCCGTGGATATAAACCAAACGATGCCTACTCCAGAGGAGTTCGCGCGCTATGTGATCCAGCGCACCTTAGGTGCGCTGGGAATCGCTTATTCGAAAGAAATAGCCTGGCGCGCCCGTTATGTAAAGGGTAATTTGGTCAAAAAAGAATTGCAAAAGATGGTTGAAGCTGGTGAAATAAAAACGGTTATTGTGGAAGGACTGAAAAGTGCTGTCCTTTACATGTTACCTGAACAAAAAACAGAAATTGAGCTGTCGGGCGAGGCTTTCATCCTTTCACCCTTCGATATCCTGAATGTCTTTCGGCATCGGTTAAGAGATTTCTTTAATTTCGACTATCAGATCGAATGTTTTGTACCAGCAGCCAAGCGAAAGTATGGATACTTTTCTTTGCCAATATTGATAGGTGATATCTTTGTTGCTCGCATGGATGCCAAAGCAGATCGTAAACAAAAACTATTGATTGTCCATAACCTGCATTTCGAACTGGTTGAACTTAACGAAATCATCATCGAAAAACTGATAGAAGTGCTGAAAACTTTTGTGCAATTCAACCAGTGCCGGGATATCATCTTTAAGCGATCGAATCATGAAGCCTACCTGCATGCTATCAACAAAGGCTTCTGCTAACAGCGCGATGATGATTTAGACGGCCCCACCCGGCTGTGCGTCCTACGGAATTTCTTTATAGCAGAAATACTTCAGGTATAAGTGATGATTTTTTTTGGATATTCAGCGAGTATCATATTCAAATATGTGCCCTTCAATCTGTTCTCCTCCAGTTCTTCAGCAGTTCTTATTCCTAACAAATGATTCAATAGTCCGGTATCATAAAATATAATTTAGGGTTTTTGATCATACGCCTATTGAAGGTTTGATGATAGGGCTGCAGGAAAAATATAATATAACTACTTTCGAGTATAGATAACCATACTTTGGCTGCGTTATCTGGAATATCACATTCTTTGGATATTCCTTAAGGTGTGACCAGGGGATTCCGTGCTATTTGGCGCACCGAATTGTGTTATCAATTTAAAAAATGGCAATTATTAATCAATGAATTGATATGTTCAAAGTGTTGCAGGACTAACGGATCGCAATTCCGGAACGTAGTGATCAATGGCCTCGGAATGTCCACTTTCAGTGCACCACTTAACAAATGGTAAGAAAAAAACTTATTTATGTTGTGGTAACCGCAGCAGCCTCGAATTGTTTGAGAAAAAGCGATGGTGTTTGAATGTTAACGTGGATTGATCTGATATGGACCAGATAGGTCTGCAAAAAATATTGTGTAAAACTATTTGAAATGCTAGGTTTGGGTTATATTAATAAGCTGTGTATGAAAAAACTTGTTCTGCTTTTTTTAATGTTAAACTTTACCGCTTATGGGCAGCAGAGTAAAAGTAAAAAAGCTATTATTGTACTTACCTATGATGATGCCCTGGCCTCCCAGTTGGATATAGCTATCCCTCAGTTGGATGCAGCACACCTTAAAGGCACTTTCTTTTTAATGGGCAATATCAATCAGATAACCATACCGAGGTGGCGGACAGTAAGCAAAAATGGACATGAACTGGCCAACCATACGCTTTATCATCCTTGTCTTATGTCGTCCGTAAAAGGCAACCCGGCTAATAATTCGGCTAATTATTCAGTATATACCATGCTGCGCGAAATTGCCGAGATGAACAACCTGCTTTACGCGGTTGACGGGGTAATGATTCATACCTATGCTTACCCTTGTACCGAAATTGCGGTAGGTGGTGTAAATTATGTGGATTCGTTACGAAAATCGGGATTGGTAAAATATGCACGGATAGGTGGAGGCCCAGATGCTGTGATAACTGATTTTAAAAACCTTGACCCATTACAGGTGCCATCATGGGGAATACCAGCAGATTCGATTACCGGCGACGACCTCATTGCTTTTGTTAAAAAGGCACAGCAAAAAGGTGGCTTGGGAATTTTCATGTTTCATGGTGTAGGCGGTGACTATTTAACTACACCAGCATTGGCGCACCAACAACTACTCAATTATTTACAGCAACACCGGGATGAAGTAGAGGTTATGACGTTTCAGCAAGCTATGGATAGCTCAATGGGAGCTAAAAATAATTAAGACCAACCGCGCCTTTTGAAAACAGAGGCTAACGCATTGATGTTTGAATACCCACCTGCAGAAGAATGGTAGCAATTCCCATTTTACATCAAAGCATGACCAGACGCCATCAACAAGGTTAATCATTTTAGAGTTGATACATTTAACTTAACCAGTTAGGAGTAATATCATGATTAGCTTGGAGCGATAGTGGATTGAAAGTAAATCAGCAAAATGAAATTATGGTACGTGTTAAGTTGTGGATGTTCCGTATTTCTATTTGTTTTTATAATTATTTCATCTTTATGCAAAGTAATTAATCCTAAATTTAAACTTAATATAGATCGTCAGATCGATGGTCAGACTATTGAATTAAACTTAAAATCGTGTTTACCCGGACATTGAGGCTGTTTTTATTATAGCTTTTGTTACAGGCAACGGCTATTGCGCAAACTTCAGTAACTAAGTTTAAGCGTATAAATAGTGAGCAGGGATTATCGCAAAGCAGCACGGAAACCATCTTCCAGGACAATAACGGCTTTATCTGGTTTGGTACAACTGACGGCCTCAATCGCTATGAAATAACGGATTGCAAACATTGCCCGCCGCGTATGGAGCTGATTTGGGGTTAAACTAGAAACCAATACCGCATTTATATATCAATGCGGCCTTATGGTACCTGTATCTACAGCAGGAGTTTATTTATACTGATGATGGTGACATTGCACCGGGTGGTAAAACCAAACGCGAGGGTGTGGATTTCTCGGCCCGATATCAGTTAACCAAATAGGTGTTTGCCGACCTGAACGCTAACCTAAGTTTTATTTCTGATGACTTATTTCAATCTGTACAAGACTTGGTTGGGGTAACCTTTTACAACGCTTGTCAATTTGCTGGCGCCCTTGTCTGCACCCAGTGAAGCTGGAATATATCTAATATTCCAGTGATTCAATTTCTCTTCCATAGAGCGTTTAAACCAACCGTAATCCACTTCAATTGGCCGCTTCATGTCACGGATATGTTGCAGTTCGCTTCTTAACATAATAGACGAGGTTGTTTCCCATTGCATATGAACAACGGCAACAATGAGGCCATTGATCGCAATTAATGCCGCTAATAACCAGGTATAGCTCTTTATGATTATGCCTTGCCAATTGCCATTGTTTATTAGACGGCCAGCATGACTTGTCCACAACAAAAATAATGGCAGTAAAGGTGCCAGCCAAAGCATTGGGAAGAAACGAGGCCACCAAAAATGCTTACTGAGCGACAGACAACTGCAAAGACCGACGAAAAAAACTAAAACAGCCAATCGAAACCCTTTCAGCCCAATTAAAAGTACAGGAAGAGTAATAGCTATTAATACCAGGAGTACACCAAAATAAGGTCCAAACCCACTTACTCTTGTTTCATGAAATTGATAGGCACTCCACGATTTAAGGCTCGATCTAAGCGGATTGATTAACCGGGCACTATCCTCGTCATTATATGGCGCATTGCCTGGATTGCCGAAGTTGGCATAGATTAACCTTATGGGAAGGCTTTTACCTTTCATGTTTAACGGCGTCTCATAAGCTTCATTATCATCGCCTCCTTTATCAAATACACCGGGGAACTGTTTCGAACCCATCAATGGGTATAGAGGATGACCCCGGTTAATCATGTTGGTAATGTAGGGGTTGAAACCAAATATGCATACTGCCGTTAAACCGGATATTAAATGAGATAGCAGGAACGGCTTAACCAAATGTCGTTTTCGAATAAGGATATAGATAAAGACAAAAAAAGACGAAATCAAAAAAAAGACGAGTCCGGTAAACTTGATATTTAACAGGCAACAGACCGCCATCACAGCAACTAAGGCATAGATAGATTTCGGGTCATGCAGCCAGGAAATCACCGCGCTCAGGTAGATCACCAGGAATAAATACAGATCGCCGTCGTTAAGATAACTGGTCAATTCGCTCCAAACAACCGGATTCAGTAAAACCAAGATAGTAAAAAATACAGATCGCCATACCGGTATACTAAAATTACGGCAAAAAGAATAAACAACTCCAAATGCTGCAAAAAGCGCTATTACATTATAAGCTTTGCCCATCTCTACTGTTCCAAATGAACGCATGACAGCAGCAGCGAAATACCATGTATTTTTAGGGAAATGTAAAACAGACGAATTGTTCATTGCATCAGGCGTCTCCAATGGTTTGAATAACGGGTTCCAGGTATCAGCAAGATTGTAAACAGCGGCCTGCTGATACCACTGACCGTCCCAAGAAAGATCAAAATAAAATCCAGCTATCATTAGCGCACCTGTAAATAACAGAAGGCAGAGCAATGTTGCGATCCCTAATAATCTTTTTTCTATTTTAAGTCGGTTGGCGAACAAAAAGTTCAAACCAATCGCAGTCAGGACTGACACCGGAAACAAATATGCGGAGAGTGCGCCATGTAAAAGGTAGGTGACCGTAACCAACAAATGAACTACACAAATTATGCTTAAAAAGATCTGAGAGGCTAGTAATCCAATTTTTGCAAAATTGACATCATTTATCTTTATCATTCTGTATGTGATTGCAGTTTTTTAAAGTTATTTATCGCCATCTATTTCGTCACTATTTGGCTTAACTCACAAGACGTGACATTTTAGATGCTTAATACATTTACACGCTGTTCCCGAAGACTAAATAACGGATTTTATAATTAAAGCTATATTATTAATTAAATTCATGTACAGCATCCTGCACTATCCCGAATCAAGTGTTGCAGTGATATTGATACGCTTAAAACTTCATCGCGTATAGTTATGTTATCGAACACAAGCATAGGTTGTAAGTTCTAAAATACTATTCTAATTCGGCGTCAACTTCTATAAAAGATGTCGATGTTTTATATATTAATGCCATCAAAATTAGTTTTAACGGTAACGATGAAAATGAAAAGTTCTAAAAAGCCTTCTATGTTGTTGCTGCTACTTGCCTTTACAGCGGTATACTTTATCTGGGGCACCACCTACCTGGCCATTGCATATGCTTTAAAGGGATTTAAGCCTTTTACTATTTCGGCTTTAAGATACCTGACTGCAGGTTTGATCCTCGTTGGCTGGATAGGATTTAAGAAGCTGGCATGGCCGGAAAAGGGTGACCTGAAAGTATTGATCATCAGCGGCATTTTAATGCTAAGCGGCGGTTCGGGTCTCGTGGTGGTTGGGGAGCAATATATCAACTCTGGCTTTGCTGCAGTGGTGGTGGCAACCGAGCCTTTGTTCTTCGTACTGCTCGACCGCCAGCGCTGGCGGGCTTACTTTTCCAGCAAATGGATCATCACTGGCCTGCTTTTGGGATTTACAGGAATCGCGTTGTTCGCACATTTCGCGCCTGCTGAATCATCATCTGTTCATGCACATCCGGTGGTTATAATGGTTAAAGCAGTATACATGGTTGGGAAGCAACCGTTAAAAAAGTGGTTTTCTCCCTTGCCCTGGTAGCACCGACTCTTAATAGATAACGCGATTCGTCTAACTGCTTCGCTGTAGAATCCGGATGCACCAACGGATTATGATAGTCCTCCCAAATTAAGACTTCATCAAACTCTTTGCCCTTTGACTTGTGCAGCGTCATGATATGAACACCTTTATATGATGTTTGCGCTGCTATAAAATGTTCCTGCAATAACGCATCTTCGATGGTTGACTTTGCTCCATCATAACTCTGCGACGTGCGCCATTTTTCCGAAAGTCTTTCGCTGAGTAATGCTCCTTTGTTCAACAAACGTAAGTATTTTGCGTCATCATAAATATGTTTAAGAAATTCACTTTCACAATCTTGAAAGAGTTTTCGTACCGCCAACCAATCCGCTTCGGGAACGCCACTAAATTTCAAAGCTTTTCGTTGTTCGATTATTTGAGCCAATTCTTTTAAAAACAGTACCCTTTTACTACCAGTGACCTTTCCGGTCTTTAGGTAATTGCTAATGGCATTGACAAACTGGATAGAAGCTGCCGCTACTTTTTCGCCGGAACGCCCCCGGATATGATTAATCACATCATTTGCAGTAATGGGCAGTTGATTGAACTGCACCGGTTCGAGTAAGCCTGCAATTATAACCCCCGCCAACGAAGGCCCATTCGGATCGATAGCAACTTCATGAAATATTGGGGGTAGACTGGTTTGGCTCGACAAGTATCCAGATACCGAAAACATCATCCGTTTTGACCGCACCAACACTACTATAGACCAGTCGTTACCTACTCCAGATTTCAACCGTTTGATAGCAGTAAAAATATTTAGTTTTAACATTTTGTTAGGCTCGTCACGGTTGAATGCGTATTTATTAACTACAACGTCCTTGTAAACTTTGCCTTTATTCTTACCCAACAGCAAATCATTTCCGAAAGTGGTAATATCTTTTCCGCTACTACGGTTATTTTCCTGTTCAAAATCAAAAACAGTTGGCGTAAATTGCTCAATGTATTCTGCTATTCGTTTAACGCTAGCGCCACGAAAATCATAAATCCTTTGTTCCGGATCGGCTAGTGCAATTATTATGCTGCGCTTGCCGAGTGCTTTAATAAATTCCCACTCATTGCTATCGGTATCCTGAAATTCATCGACTATGATAACAGGGTAGGTATCTGTTATAATCCGTAGTATTCGATCCGATCTATTGAACAATTCCGCAGCATACTTGGCAAACAGGTCAAAAGACAGCAATCCACTGTCCGCATATAATTCTTCGAGTTTTTGGCCACGCATTTCAGGCCCATCTAATTCCGCGAGGTGCGCCCCGGCAATATGCGGTGTCAGTAGCGAAATCCGTCGCTGGCCGTTGATCAGATAAGAGTAGTTTTGCAGCAAACGCCAGATGAATCCGTGATAAGTATTAATCTCAATAAGTTTGCGGTTTTTGTCAGGTATAAGGGCCTTGGTAGTTTTCTGAATATTGGTGATTGTCGATCTTGCGAACGAAAGAAAAAGTACTTTTTGCCCAGGCAACAATTTAGCGTTTTCAATCAGCCAATTTGCTTTCAACAAAGATATCGTGGTTTTGCCCGCGCCGGGGCCACCCATGACGAGCATAGGGCCATCAGCTTTAAGTAGCGCTTTCCTTTTATCACAAAGTTCCATTATGATTCAATAAGCTCTGTAATTTCTGCTATCTGTTCTTTCAAGGTTTTGGGTACCTCGTCAATATCGCAAAGGGATATGATTTCTGAGCAGCTGCCAGAAGCCTTTTGCCACGTCAGGTAATTCAAAAGTGCATCGTCAAAATCATCATCGTCCATTTCGCGTACGTCTTCCTCCACCTCGATATGCGTTGGCCAATCGCCGTTGTCATAGAGATCTTGAACATAATCCAGGAGAACTTCACGATCAGTTTCTGCTATAATCAAGCCTTCAAAGCCTTTATGTTTAGATTCAAAACAATTGTCAACGTTTTCCTCAATTGCCGTACGGTTGGCAGCCTTGCTTTGTTTGTCATTATACTGCAAAGGTTTCTTTGCCAAGGCTACGGAAGAACTCTCCAAAAATCGGGATGTTGTTTTCGGATTCCGCATTAAAAATGGCCACCCCCATCGCTTCAAGCGACTGGTAGGTGTCCGGATCTAACGTAGAAAGGTGTCGCGCCGCCGCTGAATAAGCTGATGCTTCTGTACTACCCTCAGTTATCAAGATGCGTTTAGCAAGTAATGCCTCTGCAAATCGCATCCTAAACTCTTTGCTATACGCTTTCGGTTTAATGGATGATGGAAACTCTATCGGGGTTCCTGTCATTTCTCCCTGATCCCGGTCAATCAAAGTAATGTGTTTCGGCTCAAATTCCTCCAGTACGAAAGGCGAGTGCGAGGTGAAAATCGCTTGTGCAGATTTACCACGGATGCTATTAATAATCCGCTTTTGCGTGTATGGCGGTATGGCGATCTCAGGTTCTTCCATAGCAAAAATCACACTCTGCTTTAATTCGGCGATCATAGACAATAATGCTAATACCATCGTATTAATTGTCCCTGTTCCCTGATGATTGAAAGGAACAAAATGCCCATCTGAACCTGTTGACATAAATACCACCAATGTTTTTCGCAGATGCTCTCGTGTCAGGTTGGACACTTTCAGATGCGGCTCTGACCCCCAGTCGGTAGGTACGAATTCTTTAAGCGCCTTTTGAACGTTGGACAATATCGTGTTCACCTCATCGTCTTCTCCTGACTTTACTTCTGTTTTTCTGAGTTGGTTAAGTATGTTTTCCCACATCTGCGGCCTAAGTTTCTGGATGCGGAGGATGATATCAAGTAGTGACCCTCTTTCCAGGCTTAATGCACGTGAGCCGGTGCGTAATGCCCGCAAATAAAGAAATCCACAGTCTCTTTTATCAAACTTCCCAAACTTTGATTTTACATCAACAGGTGAGCAAAAAAAAGTCTCTCCTGTAAAGTCATCATCCTCTTTATCGTATGAGCCGTTAAAGCCGACCCGGATAATTTCTTCGACCTTTTTATTATTAATTTGTTCAACGGGCGGCTCCTCGATCAATGTCTGATTTTTCTTATGCCAGAATTCCAAGTTGTTACTAAATTTCCTACGTTGCTCATCTGAAAGATCACCAACGATTAGCTCGACTTCGATGACAACAGGGTCGTTAAATTCATCAATGTATATGCCATTGTAAAAGTCGTGTTCGTCGATGATGGGAAGCCGGTTTAATCGATCTGGACCTAATACTAAATCGATCGCTTCGAGGATCGTTGATTTACCGGCGTTATTATCGCCAATTAAAACGGTATGTCCGTCAAATAATATTTCTGCATTTTTAATACCGCGGAAGTTTTCAATAGTAAGTTTCCTTATCTGCATGAGTGTGATTGGTTTATCAATCAAATGTAGCTTTTTATCACTATGTATAAATGGTTGGTTGCGAGATCATTAAATAAATGATTAAAAAACTCCAATTATTCAAGTTTTTCTAATAACAAGATGCGCCAGCGCAGGGTCACTCAGCAACCGCTCCATTTCCAGCTCAATAATATCCCGGATATCCTGTTTGATCTGCAAATAATTCCGCTCAACAATAGCACCATTGATCTTCCTCACCTCGGGTAAATGCACATAAGCATCAATCTCTTTTTTCAGCGCCGCATGATTATTCACGATCTCACAATGAAAAGCTTTTAATTCGATCTTACAGTCCGGGTTATCAGCTACCATACCGACGAATTCGCCCGAACTTAAAGCGGAAATACGTGAGGGCGGAACGGCAGCTTCCAGCTGCTTCGAGCGGCTGATGGAAGTATCACTGCGGTTGATGGAAAGGCTTTCCCTGTCCTGCATAATCCGGCCGATCTTTTCCGATACGGACTTGGCTGTATCGCCGGACACCTGCCCGACCGCCATGTTACCCGTAATATTCATGATCACATCTGCCTGCTCGCGGCCGTAATCCTTGCGCAGCTGGCTGGCATCCTGAATGCCCAGGCAAGTAGAAATTAAATTGGATCTGCCGGTTGAAATTGTGGGTATGATATCCGTCGTCAGGGTAGGAAATTCGTCAAAAATCAAACTACATTTCACCTTGTCTTTTTGATTGATAATCTTCAACAATCGGTTAGTGAACAGCGATAATACCGCGCCGTAGATCTGTATTTTCTGCGGATTATTGCCCATGCAGACGATCTTCGGTTCCTTTGGGTTATTGATGTCCAGCGTGAACTCATTACCCGATAAAACGTAGTACAATTGGGGCGAAGCGATACGCGCCATGGTGATCTTGGCTGAGGCGATCTGTCCCTCCAGCTGTTCAACGGCGTCACGCTTGTAGGCGCTGATGAAGGGGTTGATCAGCACATCAATTTCTTTTTGTGTGCTCAGCAGGGTGAACAGGCTGTCATAATCCGCCTGCATCAGCTCGATGACATGCGGCAGCGTACAGAATTCACCGTCGTTATATTTTCGCAGGTACCAGATGATCGCGGTCAGGAAGTTGATCGGGGATTCCACGAAAAAGTCACCCTGTTTTTTGATCCACTCGCGGTTCAAACCCAGCAGGATCGTGCGCGCCGATTCCACAGCATCGGTCAGGTCAAGCATGGCCGAGGGGTCAAGCGGGTTACAACGGTTACTGCGCGAAAGATCATCAAAGTTGATAGAGAAGAATTTCGGGCTGACCTTGTAGAGGTGCTTATACTTCAGCCAGGTATTATAAGCGATGACGGCCAGATCCGGCATCTTGAAATCGTAAACGAACATGGCAAAACCCTTGCGGATATGCTGGGTGATCACATGCCGGATAATGAAGTACGATTTTCCAGATCCCGGGCTGCCCAACACCAGCAGTGCGCGGAACAAATTGATAAAGTTGATCCAGCCATGGCGCACCTTACCTTTCAGGATATACTTTACCGGAAGGTTCACGGAGAACTCGTTTTCCAGCAGGCGTTCCTCCTGTGGGAAAGTCTCCTGGTCGCGGTTAAAGATGTCGCCGGTAAGCTTATCCCGGATGATGCGGGAAAGCATGGTACCGCCGCTCATCATCAGCAGGTAGCCCAAAGCGGTCACGCCCATATACAGGAGCGCCACCCATTCCATTTTCACCGGCAGCAACAGAAAGAAGTAGCTGACGAGGAAAAAAAAGAGGCCCACAATTAAGTATAGAAAAGCCGATTTTGAGGTCTGCTTTTCATCCTTTTTGCCTTGCACCCCGATCAGCGCAACGGCCATAAAAGCCAGCACGATCAGCTTTGGTTTCAGAAAGGGGCTGAATAACCCTGTCCGGACAATGTTGGCCAGCAGGCGGTCGGTCAACGCCGAAACCCAATGCCAATGGACGAACGCCCTGTAACATGTTTCATATAAATGTAGCAGCAATACTGCTATACTGATCAGCCTCGTCATATCGAGGATCTTGCGCATCGCCTGATCGTTTTCTCCCGTCTGCATAAATCCATCCCCCCAATCCCGCCATTCGGCAAGGAGTTTTCTAATCATCCTCACATCATTCATCACCTGCAATCATATATCATCCAACCAGACCAAACCCCAAAATTCAGGCACAGCAATAGCTAACCACCCTCTCCGCGCGGAGAAAATGGGCAACAAAAACCTTCCATAAATTATTAGAAAACTTAGCCCGGCGAGATCCGCAACCGTTTTTTCTTCTTTCGTTTTCGCTTCAACTCCCAGTCCATCGACTGCTGGCCGTTACCCGCATCCAGCAGCACCTCCGCCAAGCCTAATCCACTCACATTCCCGGTTTCAGTACCTGCAAAATCATGCGAAAAATCACGCCCTTTAACCCCGTTTGCGTAGCCGGCCTGACCCATTTTTTCCGATTCGCCGTTTTGTTTTTTCCCCTCACCTGCCCCCGTATTCAGGCAGCGTTCCCGGATTGCGTTGGCGCTGTAAGCTTTGCCTAAATTACTGCCGTTAAAAACACATTTACTCCAGTGGTCTACGTAGGTGACACCATAAATCAAGCCCTCTTCATTTCTTCGAAGCACCGTATCGATTCCTTGCTTTTTCAAAGCGGCAACCAAACCTTCAAAGATTTTATCACGCCCGAACAAATACAGGTCTATCGCATTTTTTAAGCGAAGCTTTGCTTTTGGGTCGTCCTTTGCCAGCTTGTTCGCTTCAAACTTCCCCTCTAAAAACTTCAGTGTCGTATCTTTAAAAAACAAGCTCGCCTTAATCGGCACCCCGACCTTGTTACCCTTTTCGTCCAGCACCCGGTAAACCAAACCGCTGTGCCGGAAAATACGCGAGTTTTCTTCGCCACGGTCTGCTAGGATATTGTATTGCCGTAACACTGCATTTAATTCCGCCAATGAAGCATATTTGTATAAAGGCAGGACTGTTTGCAATACATTACCGATGGCGCGTTTGGTCTCTGATTTTCCATAAAGCACGCGTGCCGCATTGACCGGTTTCAGCTTATAAGCCCGCTGCAACTTGCTTTCTTCGGCCTTAATTAAACCATATTTAATTTCGATTTCTTTCCGCGCCGGTTCCGATTTACGCTTCCCTAAATTATGCAGGTGTATGGCTTTGCCATCCTGTTGGATATTCGTTGTTACGATGTGTAAATGCGGGTGCCCCGCATCCTCATGCCGGTACAATAAATAAGGCTGACCCGCGAAACCAAGCTTATCCAGATACTCCTCCGCAATAACTTTTAATAAATCATCCGGCAGCTTTTCTGACGGGTCGAAATTGAGCGAAATATGGACACTGTTATACTTCGTCCGCTGGTTCAATTCCGTCAGCATTTCCAGCCGCCGCTGCTTCTGGTGAAAGTTTAAATCAGCGGCATCCACGGGGTAAAACCCCGCCTCTAAACAGACGGCTAAACCTGCCTTTACCTTCTGCTCATTGTAGTTTAAAACATTGCGCAGACTGGTCGATTGGTGGATCACTGCAACCATGCTGAAGACAATAATTTTAAACGGCTCTGGATGCTTTCAACTGCTGCAAAAAAGCGTTCCTTATCGCGTTCAAAACGGCGCAGCCACTCCTGCATCTGCGGTGAATGATCAAGCATATTTAAGCGGTGCACGGCCTGGTTAAAGTTCACCCCGATAGCATTCAATTCACGCCGAAGCAAAGCCATTTCTTCCAGCAGTTCATCTTTGGATTGATCACGGGTAAACACGGTAAAAGACTTCCCGAATAACAACCGCCGGACATACTCGCTCAGCTTGCGTACTGTCGACCGCTTCCAGTTCTTTTCCAATTCACCGTATTCATCAGCCGTTAGGCGCAAACCGATAATCCGCTTCCTGCCTGTATCTTTCTCACCCATTATCCATCCTCCGCACAAAATCCAAAATCACAAAAATCAACAGCTCACACTAAGCAGCATACATCCAAAACCAGATTCCTAACCGCCCCCGACTTCGGAGGGGGGCGGCAAGATTTCAATTGTTGTTAAACAATTGTACATCTTGCCAATTGCAAAACGGGCAATCTCCCTCCAGCTATTTAGTTGCAAAAGACATTCTCCTGATATCGGCTGATTTACCTGATTTTGGGCTTTAATTGTTTTTTAGGTAATAACTCTTTTTGTTTCAGCCAATCATTCAGATCCTTATAATTCACGTATAGCTTACTTTTGTCCTGGTAGTTTTCCTTTAAAGACAAAGCATACTTGGTGTAGGCTATACCTGTGGTATCCCGGTCAAGCCAGAGCATTTTAACCGGGTATGCAGATAGTACGGCACGGGCTCTTTCAAACATGGCTGCACCGTTTAATATGACACAATCAGCAGAACTCAAAGCATCATGTTGATGCAGCGTTTTGAAAGATAGAAAGTCCATGAACCCTTCGAAAATATGAACTTCTTTCGATCCGTTTTCAATGGTCGTTATGTCCTTTGGTGAGCTGCTGCATTTATAATAAGGATTTCGGATCTCAAAGCCGCCAGCATTGTTTTTGAATCCGATTCCGTAATAGGAATGCCCATCCAAATCATAGGTGACTTCTTTACAAAATTGGGCGGCAATGGATAGCGCTATATGCCGTTCCTGCAGGTAACGAATGAGCGGATAGGCATACAACTCACGTTCAGCAATGATCTTGATTTTGGGTTCCTGAGTTTCCTTACCCTGCCATACTGTACCATCATGATTTGGAAGCTGCTGAAGCGAGAGGTCACTGTTGAATTTCTCCAGTAATTCTTCCTCCGAGCATTTAAAATAAAGGATACCAAAGTCGATAAGATTACCGCCTTTGCCCATGCCGTGATCATACCAGCGATTCATTCTCCGGTTGATTTTAAAACTGGCTTCGCCTTCATTCCGCAAAGGCGAAAGATACCAATGATCGATCCCCTTTTTGATGTATTCGGGCTGATATCCCAAAGACGCAAGGAAGTCGACCATGTCCATATCCCTGACTTGTTTCCGATTATATTGTTGTTGTCTGAAATCCATCTCTTCACTTATCTAATCCACTGTTCCCGAAATTCTAAACGAAAATACAGGCTAAGATCCGGATTCACCCATCCTCGCTATATTATAGCGGGGATGGGTGAATCCGGTAATATGAATAAGCAAAAAAGAAGAGCTGTTATAACAGCCCTTCTTCTGCAAATGAATAATAACCTTCTGTGGTGATAATCAGGTGGTCCTCAATTTTGATATCCAACACCTTTCCGGCTTCGCAGATCTTGCGTGTCAGCGCGATATCTGCATCACTGGGTTTCAGGCTACCGGAGGGATGGTTATGGGCGAGGATCAGACCGGATGCATTACCTTTCAGCGCTGCGGTATAGATTAACTTGACGTCAGCTATAGTACCCGATACACCGCCTGTAGAGATCTCTAAAATGCCCAGTATCCGGCAGGCCCGGCTCAGCAGCATAATCTTGAATTGTTCTACAAATTCAATCTTGTTCTCACTCCATGATTCCAGGAAGTACTGATAAGCTGTCTTGGATTCCTGTACCAGTGGACGGTCTGAGGGTTTGATAAAATTGCGATAAACCAGTTCCACTTCTGCTACTCTTGACAACGCTGATGAATTCCATACATTTTCCATGATCTTTGATTTTAATGGTAAGCATTAAATTATTTGGCAGGGGATACCGGCAGGTGCAGAGCAAGGGCAAAAAGCAACGCAATAAATGTGGGGTAGAAGGGGAAAAGCCTGTGTTTATGGCGGAATTTTTTGTCCGCCCCGAGGCACGCTGCCGAACTTTGCAGTAATGATTAATGCTACTCTATCCCCGCTATATTTCGATGAGGATCAAAAGGATGCAAGCAACTAACTTTACCGATTATCAATTTAAATGAAACTTATGCTGACAACGAAGGATGTGGCCCGGGTTTATGATACACTGCTGTGTATTCCCGGCATGAATGAAGCGGTGAAGATCGATGTCAAGATCAACCGAAAGACGGTTTTATTATTACATAGTGTGATTGAACGCGGATTAACCGCCAAAGATGAGGAGCAAACCCAGGGCTTGCTGGAATTGATCCCCAAAGAAACCGTAGAGGAATTGAAAGAGTTTTCAGAGGAATGCCTGAAGCGGGCGGGTCTTACGGAACTAAGTACAAAAATTAAAGACTTGCATTCCAAGTAAAACAAAACAACGCAGAAGCAGACTGCCTAAAAACTTATTTGTTTCTGCGTTGCCAAACTCCGTGCCTCAAAACAAAATGATGATTTCTCCTGAATTACAGTTGCCTTTAAAAGGAATGCTATTGGGGTGACGGTATTCGGCAAAGGAAAAGTATAATTGTCTTTCTGTAGGAATGTTTTTTGGCAGGCTTTGCTATCTTTGCCGCATGACGGATGAGGAGATTATCGAATATTTTAAGACAGCGGTATTACCGAATACGCTCCGGTTGGATAGGGCGTGTACCCAACATGAAGTTAAAATATATGTGCCCAGTAATATAAAACTGATGTTGAGTAATCCTAAGGACGGTGGCGCAAGGCATCGGCTATTACAAATCATCAATGCGTTGAAGCATCCGTATGATGGGCCAGAGATCCCCAGCCGTTAATAGCGTAAGAATATCTTGCAAGATGTCCTGCCATTACAATATAGGCTATAGATAAATGATCACACTATCCGTATTTAATGCCCTGGATGAAAACGCCAAAGCCGAGGCGGTATGGAGCGGAACATTTCTGGCCGATAGAGAACATGACGCCCTTAAAATTCAGCTGTACAGTCTGGAGCATTTTTATGTAGAGGTGTTTATGTAAAGCTACACATTATGTAAAGGAATGAGCTTTAAACTCCTTTTCAAAGCCCATCCTCTACTATTGAACTTTACATAACTTTTCAATATTTATGCTGCAATTCTTTTAGCCAGCCAAGCAGTTCACCGTTTTTCTGCCACGACGATTTTCGTTCAGTAACAATGGTTGGATTCATTTTTTTCAAGGCGTCCTCTTTCATTTGAGTACTCACTTTAGCATAAACCTCGGTCGTGGTAACCGAAGAATGACCAAGAAAGTCTCTAATATAGATAAGGTTGATACCTGCCTCCAGCATGTGAATGGCTTTGGAGTGCCGGAGGGAATGGCAACCG
Organism: Mucilaginibacter sp. BGA-UO-ETr-C110; assembly: GCF_059567985.1. NCBI lineage: Bacteria > Pseudomonadati > Bacteroidota > Sphingobacteriia > Sphingobacteriales > Sphingobacteriaceae > Mucilaginibacter > Mucilaginibacter sp. BGA-UO-ETr-C110. The sequence goes on along the minus strand of NZ_JCAQPB010000002.1, from coordinate 2,045,952 downwards.
ATGCCGTCCGGAACTATGGCGGCATTTTTCAACCGGGCCATATTCGTGTATTTTTTGACGATCATTAATAACGCCGCCCTGGATAGTTTGCCGTTCTGCGGGTTACTGAATAAAGGATAGACACTTTTATGTGGCTCAAACAGCTCACATTCGTTCATGTAACGGGTCAGGTTTCTTGTTTGGTTTTCGGACAGCGGAACGATACGCGATTTGCTGCCCTTGCCGCTTAGCTTGACTGTTACCGTACCTTCAAAGCGAAAGTCGGCAGGTGTAAGATCAGCGATCTCCTGTACCCGTGCCGCGCTGTCGTACATTAAGCCCAGCAGCGCCAGGTCGCGCATGCCGATCCTGGTGACCATATCCGGTTGTTTTAGCAGCAGCCTTATTCCATCAATAGACAGGTAAGCCATGTCCGGTGCAGAAGTTCTTTTAAAAGGAATGGCCAGAATATCCTGCCATACGCTCATGCCGGCAACATCCCGGTACTGCATATACTTAAAGAATGAATGCAGCGTGGCCAGTCTGGCATTTCGTGTTGATACTGTGCAGCTTCGTTCCTTTTCCAGCCATTTGAGAAAGTTAATGATCCGTTCTTTAGTAATATCCTTCAAATACAATCTGTCAGGGCTAATGCCTTCTTCGGCTTTAAGGTATTTAAGCAGTAGCATGAAGCTTACACTGTAAGTTTGGATCGTGTTGGGCGATACGCCGCATTCAAGCGGCAGGTATTGGGTAAGATAGTCGGTCAGGTATTTAGAAAAGTCTGTTGGTTTCATATTGATTGTTTTAATGGGTTTTTATTCTGTTATGGTTTCCGGGAACACATGGCGGTAAGCCGCGTCGATTTTATGCAGGATGCCGGGAAACATTTCATTGGTCAAACGAACATATCCGTTGGTAGCTTTAATGTGCTGATGCCCCATGTAAGTAGATAATACGGGCATCGAGCAATAAAGATCTATGCCTGCTTCTGACATTTTAAGCAGGGACTTAACGCAGAATGTGTGTCGCAGATCGTGCAGCCGGGGGCCTTCTTTACGTCCCCGGTACGGGATACCAGCTTTATACATGATCGTCCGGAAGTGCTCGTAGATCGTGCAGCGCTGACATTGGCTGCCGCCTAAAGCAGTGAAAAAGTAGGCATCCGAATCTGTATTCATCAATTGTGTTTGCTTAAAAAGGAAGTGGTCTTTGCAGACTTCCACGAGTGTTGCCGACATGGGTACCATCCGATCCTGCCCGTTCTTACAGTTACGAAGCATTAGAAAGCCTTTACCCAGGTTGACATCACGATGTTTGAGATTTAAAGCTTCGCCAATACGAATGCCGGTGCTGTAGAGCATCCGGAGCAGGGCGGGCATTACCCAAACCTGCGCCAGTTTGTTTCTCGATTTTAGCATGAGTTTATTGCTGGCCTCAAAGATCCGGTTGATCTCGTCGCTGGTAAAGATATGCGGGATGAACTTGCATTTGCGGGGAGGCAGCTTTGGCGTGTAGGAGTTATAACCCATAATCTGCAAGTAATAAGAAAACTGGCGCAGCAGGTGTATTCTTCCGTAACGGTTATTATCCGATTCTTCCGTCTGCGGTAAACTCCATTCATCAAACACCTCTTTTGGCACCCCCTGTGAAGTGTCTTCGGGTAACGAGTGCAAGCGGTGTATCACATTTAACCTGCCTGCTACGTCTTTCATTTTAAAGCCCAGGGTTTGTTTGTAGGCCACATACTGTTCGATGAGTTCAGTATAGATGCCATAACTATATCGCTTGTTCATAAAGGTTGGTGTAAAAAGATGATGGAACACAGGGAACTTCTAACGCACATTGCTTCAATTGTTCAAAGTCTACCCGGAGATAAGGCATGGTTGATGCAGTGCTGGAATGACCGAGTATGGAAGAGATAACCGGCATAGGTTCATGCAGTCCGAGCAGGTTACTGGCCAGGCTGTGCCGCAAAGCATGCGGGCCGTGTTTGCGTTCTTCGTAAGCTATATCAGCTTTACGCATATGCTTGGTGATCACTTTATGAATGGTGACCAACTTACCAAAAGGAGGTCTTGCCGCCAGGAATATATAAGGCTCATTAACCTCCGGCCGACCAAACTTTAAGTAATCGATGATCGCATTGCCTACTTCTTCGGATAGCGGCAGTTCCACTTTTTTAGTTGTTTTCCGTTGTACTATGCTTATCCTGTTGCTGGGCCAGTTCAGGTTACAGTGCCGTAGCCCCATGATATCTGAACCGCGCAGACCGTAACGAGCTGCCAACAGCACAATGGCAAAGTCACGTTTGCCTGGCGCATTACTTCTGTCAATAGCATTGATGAGCCGTTCCACCTCTTCGCGTGAATAAACCGATGGCATTTTCGGCTGCTTGATGGTTCTTGGCTTTAGTATCGATGTCCAGTATAGCGGTTTATTATTTGTGAGTATGTTTTTACCGCATAGGAAAGTTAGAAACATGCCGGTCTGCTCGATCACCCGGTTCTTTTCTTTGATCTTTTGTGTCATATCCAGCCTTGACAAGTATCGCACAAGATATGGCCCGTCAATGGTGGTGATCTCTTGTTTGGATCTCAGCAGGTCATCATAAAGCGGGTATAAGCGGTACCGGTACAAGCGCAGTGTTGGTGGCGCACAGGTTTCGGTTTTGTACACCAGGAACTCGTTAAACAACGCACCCAGTTTACCGGTGAATGTAAAGTCGGGTTTCTTTTGGATGTTCGGTGGCAATGTGTGATTTAATTGGTAGTACCATAAGACTGTGGTGTAGTAGATGTAATTCTTTTCGTGCATTTTCAGATCATCATAAGGACGATCGCCAAACCAGTTTTTGATGAAGGCTTCGCCAACATCTTTGGTGAATGCCGTAATGTTTTGCGCGGTCATGTAATCCTGAATGCGCCGCCACGTCAGGTGATAACTTTCTAAGGTTGTCGGACGAAACTTCTTTCGTTTAAGCAGTCTGCTTGTGCCGGCTATCAATGCCGGTAGATCTGTGTTTACTTCCATAATGAATGTAGATTATTGGTTTACAATACTTTCTACGTTTCTTATGGTATATCGATCAACGAACACAGATATTTGTATTTAAGCAATTGCTTAAATGCTTATATTTGCTGCCATGGATAGTTGCACACGAATATTTGCGGACAGCGGGCAGATCAATAACTGCCGGGAGGCCGTGAAAACACATCAGCAGGCTTTTACTGATCTTGCACAGGTCGTGGCCTTAGCAGGCAATGAAGTTCGTTTAAAGATATTATTCCTGTTGGGACAGGAGCAGGAACTGTGTCCCTGCGATTTAAGTGATATCCTTACCATGACGATTCCGGCCGTATCGCAGCACCTGCGTAAACTAAAGGATGGCGGCGTTATCCGTTCGCGCAAAGTCGGGCAAACAGTTTTCTATTCGATTAACCCTGCGCAAATCCCCTTGTTGCAACCATTCTTCCAGATCATACAGGAACCATTAACCGAAGCAAAAGCATGAAAGAAGCAACTCAAAAGGGCTGGATCGGTGGAATAATCGCCGCAATAGCCGCCTCCCTTTGCTGTATCGCACCCTTGTTGGCCATCTTTGGCGGATTAAGCGGCGCCGCTACTTATTTTAACTGGATAGCGCCTTACCGGCCTTACCTGATCGGTATCACGGTACTGGTATTTGCTTTTGCCTGGTACCAGCAATTGGTAGTTACGCCGAAAAAAGAAAAAGATTGCTGTGTTCCTGCCAGTCGTTCCTTTTGGCAATCCAAAAAGTTCCTGCTGATCGTGACTGTGTTTGCAGCTGTACTGACCGCCCTTCCTTATTATTCTGCGCTATTCTACAAGGCTCCTCCAAAAACAACTGCTGTTGCTTTGCAAAGCAACTTTAAGTCGATCAGGCTGAATATAAAAGGCATGGGCTGTGCGGATTGCACCAAACATATTGACGGCTCGCTGATGAGCCTTAACGGTGTAACTTCCTCCAACACCTCATTTGAAAAGGCACAAACCATCGTTCAATATGATCCTGATAAAACCAATGCGGACAGTATTAACCATAAGATCAAAGAAATAGGCTATCAGCCAACCCTCATTAAACAAAACTAACATGGCTGCGACCATCCAACTTAATTCGGTAATTACCTGTCCTAACTGTGGCTTTCAGAAAGAGGAAGAAATGCCTACGAATGCCTGCCAGTACTTCTATGAATGCGAGGCCTGTAAAACGAACTTAAAGCCGCTGGCTGGTGATTGCTGTGTTTTTTGCAGTTACGGTACAGTGAAATGCCCGCCGATACAGCAAGGTACTTCTTGCTGCGGCTAAACTAAGTTACGATCTCGTAAAAAGTGATCAGGTTGCCGTGCAGGTCAAGTGTGGGGAAATCCCGGTGTCCCCAAATCTGATCTTCCACTACGGTCTCGGCATTGTAGATCACGCCCGTTGCTTTCATTTCCTTATAAAGCTCATCTATCCCGGTCACCTGTATGCGGCAACTGGCGGTTCCCGCTAAGAAACTTTCCGCACCACAGGTGATTGGCCGGAAAACGAGCCAGAACTTGTAGCGCCAGGATTGGTTACAAGCTGCCCAAAGGTGGATATCTACGCTATTCCGAACTAAGATGGCAAAGGCGCCCTCCTGGTAACGCGCTTTAAAACCCATTTTACTTTCATAAAATGCTACTGCCTTGGCAATGTTTACGACCGGTAAAGCCGGGATGCTTTGTTTGAAGTCTATCATGGTTTGCTAAGCCGTTAATGTCTTGACGTATGCGAGCGTGTCGGCATCCAAAACTGCCTTATCCGCCCCGGCGTTCAAAAGCAAGTGAATACAGGCTATTTGATTATGCTGGTTACCACTGTCGCCGGAAGTTAAAGTATGCACTGCCCAGCCTATTGGTGTAGAATTGAAAGTTGTATCCTGTTGGTTGATGTTTGCGCCTTTCGCGATTAGAGCAGCGACCAGCTGATCACGGCCGCAGAAAGCAGCCCAATGCAGCGCGGTAGCTCCATCATGGTCTGCATAAAAGATATCGGCTCCCTGTTCAATATAGAATATTCCCAGCTTTTCAGCATGAAGACTGGCGGCCGCTATGAGTGGTGTGTTTTGGTCACCGGATGATTTGTAACCATTGATATCTGCCCCAAACTCCAACAACACTTTTGCGATCTCAATTGCTTTTTCATCAGTGATCGCTCCGGCAAATACTACGTCGCATATCCGATGAAGGGGATGCCCTTTCATCTCCGGCTGAGCGTCGCTACATGGAACGCCGGTATTGGCAATATCTGGATCAGCCTCAAGTACAGCCCTTAGCTGCTGAAGATCCTCTTGGGTAACTAACTTGAATAACTGGCTTGCCAACATCGTCGCATTGTTTATCTCAAAGCTAAAAATATTACTTATTGAATTATATAGCAAATAAAACGATGGCTAAATATTGAAAAGTTATGTAAAGTTATAATCACACGAATGGGCTTTGACAAGTGGTTTAAAGCTCATTCCTTTACATAATGTGAGGCTTTACATAAACACTTTTATGTAAACGTTTACATAAAGGTATTTTATGATCCTGTTGAAAATAAAATTACAAGGTTTCATGCGTTTAGCTCCATTAGTCTGTTAGCTCCTTATCTTTAAGTTTCCTGTTTATCTGATCCTTGAAAAGCGATTACTTGAAATTCCTTCCTTTGGGAAATACCTCATTGGCTGAAGTCTCCAGCACCTGACTTTTCTTATTTGCCGCAGGATATGGGGCGCTTTTTTCATCTGCCCGTGACAGCGTCAGCAGGGGTAGGTCGTCCTGTTTCTGCAATACCAACTCATGCAATAGTTTAGAAAGATCGAAACAACGTGTAACAATCACGTGAACGACAATACCCTCACGCTGGAGCCTGCCTTCCACCATCAGGAGTCTGGCCTGTAATATTTCCTTACGGTAGGTGTCAAATAGTTTTTCAAAAACAACCAGGTTCGTAAAGCCGGTTTCATCTTCTATGGTAATGAAACAAACACCGCCAGCTGTTCCCGGTCTTTGCCTGACCAATACCAAGCCCGCTACTTTGATCAATTGTCCCATCTGTACGTCAGTGTTGACCGTCTTCGTCTGTAGAATATGAAGCATATTCAACTTATCCCGTATAAAGCTGACCGGATGCGCTTTTGTTGATAAACCGATGGAAGCATAATCCTGTACAACGTGTTCACTTAAACTCATAAACGGCAATTTAATTTGTGGTTCTTTCGTGCTTTCAGAGGGCTGCCCCTCAAACAAGGCAATAGGTTTGTCATTCAATGCGGGCACTTCCCATAAAGCCTCCCTGCGATCAAGACTCAATGACCTGAACGCGTCGGCATCTGTTAGCCTTTCGATCGTAGCCTGGGAAACACCGGCATCACTTAACTGACTAATACTGGTATAACCGGATTTCCGGTTGCTCAGTAAACTGGTGATCTCCTCTTCGCGTATGCCTTTAATCTGCCGGAAGCCCAGGCGGATCGCATAGTATTTTCCTGATTTTTCCTCCAGGAAATTATCCCATTGAGAGTAGTTCACATCTGGAGGGCGCACCTCAACCGTATGTTTTTCTGCATCAATTACGATCTGTGCCGGCTGATAAAAGCCCATAGGCATGCTATTGAGTAGCGCTGTGGCAAAGACATCCGGATAATAGCATTTCAGCCAGCAGGAAACATATACTAACAACGCGAAGCTGGCAGCATGACTTTCCGGGAAGCCGTAACTGCCGAAGCCTTCGAGCTGTTTAAAAATGCGACGGGCAAAAGCTTCTGTATAACCTTTGGCCATCATGCCGTCAATAAGCTTCTTTTCATACTGATTGACCAGCCCCTTAAATTTAAAGGTGGCCATACTCCGACGCAAGCCATCTGCTTCGGCTGGTGTAAAGCCTGCGGCGACAATAGCGATTTTCATGGCCTGCTCCTGGAATAAAGGAACACCTAAGGTTCTGCCCAGGATGTCTTCCAGTTCTTTGGATGGATAATCGATTGGTTCTTCCTTATTGCGTCTTCGTAGGTAGGGATGAACCATATTTCCCTGTATAGGACCCGGGCGTACGATGGCGACCTCGATCACCAGGTCGTAAAAACATACCGGTTTTAAGCGGGGCAGCATGGACATTTGTGCGCGACTCTCGATTTGAAAAACACCTAGTGTATCAGCCAGTTGGATCATTTGATATACAACCGGATCATCCTGCGGGACGTTGGCTAATGTCAGATTTAGTCCATAATGTTGTTTGCAAAGATCAAATGCCTTGCGGATACAGGTCAGCATACCCAAGGCCAAAACATCTACCTTTAAGAAGCCGAGCGCATCGATATCATCTTTATTCCATTCGATATTGGTCCGATTCTCCATGCGAGCGTTCAAGATAGGGCAGAGGTCGGTGAGTTTGCCCTGGGTGACCACGAAACCGCCGGTATGTTGGCCGAGCTGACGGGGAAAGCCCATCATTTGCGCGGTCAGTTCTAATGTCTTTTTGAGATTAACATCATCCGGATTTAAGCCCTGAGCTTTCAATAATTTACCTTCGAACCATTCGTCTGTATGTTCCCAAATAGAATTCGATAGGCGATTGATGGTATCTACGGATAGGCCCATCACTTTCCCGACATCACGGATAGCGCCTTTCTGATGTTGCTGGGTAACTGTCGCTACGATGGCCGCTCGGTCACGGCCGTATTTATCATAGATGTATTGTATGATTTCTTCGCGGCGCTCGTGCTCAAAATCCACATCGATATCAGGCGGTTCATTCCTGGCGGAGGATATAAAACGTTCGAATAAAAGATCAAATTTAGTGGGGTCAACGGATGTTATGCCCAAACAAAAACACACTGCCGAGTTGGCGGCTGAGCCACGTCCCTGGCAAAGGATACCACGGGACCGGGCTTCTCTCACGATATCTTCTACAAAGAGGAAATAATTCGCATAGTCCATTTCTTTAACAAAGCGGAGCTCGTGGTTGATGCTGTTGACGATCTTTTCTGGAATGATCTCCCCGTATATGTTGCGGGCACCCTCCCAGGTCAAGTGTGTGATTTCTTCCAATGGTGTCCGCCCGCTCCGGTTGATCTCTTCAGGGTAAACGTATTTCAATTCATCCAAAGAAAAAGTGCAGGCATCGGCAATCTCCCGGGTGTTTTCTATGGCTTCCGGGTAGGGGCGGAAAATACGTTCCATTTCCTCTATGGGTTTTAAATAACGCTCTGCATTCATATGCAAGCGAAATCCGGCCTCCTGTATTGTGCATTTTTCACGCACACAGGTGAGTACATCCTGCAACTCGCGCCGACCGGGTTCGTGGTAGTGTACGTCGTTTGTCGCCACCATAGGTATATACAGCTTTTCAGCAAGCTGGGCGATTCGGAACAGTTTCTTTTGATCATCTCCCTGGTAAGTCCTGCTGGCAGCAATGTATAGCTCGGTTCCCAGTTCCTTCCGGTATTCCGCTAACAAATTCTTAAAACTTTTATCAAAATCAAAACGCCTGTTGAGCATGTCCGGTGGAATAACTACGAATTTGATTCCTTCCGTATTGGCATACACGTCGGCTTTATAAAGAAAACATTTTCCCTTCTCCGCGCGGAGGTTACCCATAGATAACAATGCCGAAAGTCTGCCATAAGCAGCGGCATTAGTTGGAAATGCCAGGAGACTTGGGCCGTCAAGCAGGTCAAGCCTGCAACCGGGAAGAAGCCGGATGTTATTCGCTTTGGCAGCGACATGCGCACGTACGATGCCCGCCATCGTATTCCTGTCGGTAATAGCAATCGCAGTATAGCCTAAAGCCGCGGCCTGTTCGGCCAGCTCATTGGGGTGTGAGGCACCCCGTAAAAAACTAAAATTGCTGGTTACCTGTAATTCCGTATATCCCATCGCACTCCTCCTTCACGCAAAAAAACCATGTATAAACCATTGATAGGGTTTGTTGCCCACATAATGGCCCGAACGGAAAAGCCAGTAGCGCTGACCTTTCTCATCTTCCACCTGGTAATAGTCCCGGTGTTCACCCTCGTCCAGCCACCATTCCCGTTCGATACGTTCGGGGCCGTCCGCTTTCTCAATATGATGTACCGTGCCTTTATACCGGAATAACATCGGTGGGTAATCGGGAACGGGTGCAGACACTTCAATCAATTCCGGCTGTGGTAGTAATTGGGTAGGGCGGGGTTTGTCCATCTGCCAGTTGTTTAACCGCTTTTCCTGTATCGCCGCATTTTTAATGGAGCGTTCCGGCCAGTAATGCTGTTGGGGGAGATAACGATGAATCTTACCGGATCCCACCTTTCCGGCTGCGCGGTCCAGGAACTCCGCAATACTTTGATTGTCTAGTCCGGGCTTACCTGCCCATAGGGCATCCTGGGTCAGCGGCACGTCTTCAACCTTCGCCGCTTCCAATGTAAAAAGTTCAATACCCAACGCCGGTGTGATGGAGGCGATTTTAAGTTCCAATAGTTTGAACAGGTGTCCTACACTGTGTGTCGGACGATTGGTCCCGATCTCGACCTGCTCCAGCTTACCGTCGATACGGTATCCCCGTAATATCGCGGTGCGCAAACCTTTACCGTCCTGCCGCAAATGGAAACAAAGTTGTTCAAGCAGTCGCTGGATGGCGATCTCAATGCCTGTTTTCGTTTTGATGGGTTCCAGACATGGCAACCGCTCTTCATAGATAACCGGGTTTTGCAGCATAAGGATCACTTCATCTTCGCTGCCCAGCGCCTGGCCTAACCGGAGTAACAAGGCCTCACCAAACCTGCGACGTAAAACCGACCGGGGCATACCGATGAAGCTTTTGATTTGGTAAAATCCCAGTTTCCTCAGCCGCTGTAATATGTTTTCTTCCAGCCGTAATGAGGCTGGCGGCAGGGATAATAAAGCATTAGCCTGTTCACCTTCCGGAATGATCGGTGTAATTTGCCCATAACGGGAGATCGCCCAGGCGGCTCCAACGGTATCTGCGATTGCGCACCGTACCATATAACCTTTGCTTTTGAAACGGGAAACAATTTCTTTTAAATATTCCCGCTCCCCACCCCAGAGATGAACGCAGCCGCTGATATTCATCACCAGCCCGTCGGAACCATCTATAGCAACAACCGGGGAATACCGGATGCACCATTCTCCCAAAGCTTTCAATAGTTTTTCATTACGCCCCGGTTTGTCATCGATAACCTCCAGACCGGGAACAATGGCTTTGGCATCGGCGGCCCGCATCCCGGTTTCGATGCCCTGCTTTTCCGCCTCACTGCTAACCGCTGTGATGATCAGACGGCCATGATCAGGTATGACAAAAACAAAAGGCAGGTGCTTTAATTCCGGCCTTCGCAAAGTCAGCCAGTCAGTCGTCAAATGACGAAACCATATTGAAATAAAACGTGCGGCCATGATGCTTATCCAACCTGACGTAAGTGTTTTGGTAAATCAATTGCCGTATTCTTCTTAACAAGAGGTGTGAACCGGTCTTCGGCCCATTCCACCTCATAAGTACCCGGATCGCCATTTCGTACTTTTAACAATTCTACTTTCCAGCGCGGGAAACCAATCCCCGGCATTTGATCTTCTGTTTCACTGGGTATAGGTGCAATTTTCCAACGGGCGACACAGGCCGTGGTATTCAGTTTTCGTTCGTCTCCTCTCAATATAAAACCGGTTACCCGGCTGAGTTCCACCGCCAGTTGCAAACGGCGCGATTGGGTGAAACTAATTTCATTCAATTCACCCACCACAGCGGCCAATCCCTCGCATTTAAGTGCTTCCTCCATTACCCACAAAACTTCCTTTTCGTTGCTCAGGTCAAAAAAGATAATGCGGTCAGGCTCGACGCCAAAAGCTTGTAATGAACCAGGGAACAGCCGGCGTGATACACTGATCCACACACAAATGCCGCCCTCCTGCATCAGGGACCCCAACAGACCACCTAAAAAACCGCCGCAGGCTGCTGCATGTTCGGGTATGGTATTGATAAATTCATGAATCACGCCTTTCGGGAATACACCATTGGGAAAAGCGGCTTCCACCGGCCCCAGTCCAATCAAATCCTTTTGACCTGACAGGCCTGGCTTAAAGCCCTCCCATAAAAGGATGTCTTTTTGCAGTTGACTGATTCTATCCTTTTTCGCGTTGTCCATAGCCTTATGTTTTATTTATTCATCATTGTTGTTGGTGTTAATCAAAAAACATCTTGCCTACAGCAATACTTGCTGCCCTGCCTGATGGTCTGTTAGGGGAGCTTTTGTGGTCCGGTTCGGGATTGATTTTAAACGTCCCCGGCCTGACAAAAAACAGACTACAAAACTAATGCTAAAAATATTAGTATTTCATTAACTTTGTAAAATATTTTTTTCAATGGAACAATTAAGCTTTTTTGGAGAAGCAGGCCAGAGCAGGGGACTGCCGCAGGAGCTGCTGGAATACACGGCTGGATTTATTGACCAAACACAAAGTGACTTGTTGTTGCAGCGGTTTATCACGACTACACCCTGGAAGCAAAGCACACAGAAAATGTGGGATAAGGAATACCTGACGCCTAGATTAACTTCCTGGCATGGGGATGTAGGTACGGATTATTCAGTGTCGGGGAAGGTCTCTAACCCAAACCCATGGACTAAGGAACTTTTGTATATTAAATCGCTGGTGGAGCCATTAGCTGGTGTTATCTTTAATAGTGTCCTGCTGAATTATTACCGGGATGGGAACGATTCTGTAGCCTGGCACAGTGATCGGGAAAGCGTGTTGGGTAAAAATCCCATAATCGCCTCGGTGAGTTTTGGGCAGGTGCGTAGCTTTGATATTCGGAATAAAGTGGATCACCGTGAGCACTACTCCGTGCGGCTAGAACACGGTTCGTTCCTGCTTATGAAGGGAGGGCTACAGGAAAACTGGGAGCACCGGATCGCCAAATCCATCAAGCCAATGAAAGCCAGGGTGAATCTTACCTTCAGGGTGGTTATTTGAATTCATGAGGATATTGAAGCTATTATTATGATTTTAGATAAGATATACAAAAGAGAGCATAAAGTCATCCGGCTTGAATTTGGTCAATATCGTCAAATATACTCCTGGTAGTAGTAGCGGTAACTGGAGCTTCCGAAGAATCCAGTATCCTTTCGGGCCGTGTTTCATCATCATTAAAATGATTTTCCTCAACCCAGGCTTTGGCTTTGCTAATTTCGTCTTCCACCGTTTTAATGATCGACGCATCGCTTTTAAATTCGTTTAGCAGAATGTTCATTTTATCAAAAAAATCTTCCATGTGATCTTCTGAACTGTCATTGTTATAAGTTCTAAATTCATTTTCGGTTTTTTTTCTCAAATCATCGATATTTGATAAAAGCTGCAGTTTTACCTTTTCTTTTACAAAAGACAATTCCTCATTCATAAATACCGATTGCAGTTCCTCATTTTTTAAGAGATAAAGGTCATCACCATTGATTGTGAAATGACTGATATAGTCAACAAAGGTTTTTCGGTGTTCCTCTGGTAGCAAATGTTCCTGGTGCAATTTGATCACTAAATCAATTTCTGATGAGTAATAAAAACTCATTGCGGGCTTGAGTATCAAATCAAATATTTCTGGGTTACATTCAATGTATTGTCGGATAAATTCCGTCGATGATCGTCTTGATAAAAAAATAATAACCTTTCGCTTGGCACCCCAAAGCGAAAGAAGGCTGCTCTTATAGGCTTCTGATTTTTTAAATGAGGCGATACGATCGAGCACTAGTTGGAACATGCTTTTGGGGACGATTATCGCTTTTTCCATTCCTACGTTGCCGCAGGTTATCTGATCCATTATCTTTTCAATATCAGTTCCCTGTAAATATATCTCTAATTGTTCTGGACTTTTTGCCACTATGCTGGAGTAGGCGTCGCTGATAGTCGGGTGCTTAAATCGCCATATTGAATTATCCTCAATAAAAGTAAACTGTACTAAGCTATCCTTCATCGCATCCAGGGCTACGATGCAATTTCCCAAATCACTACCGAGGCGATTTAAGGCTTCTTCCTCTTCCGCTGCAAGCTCTATGGGGCTGATTAGTAGTCCCTTATTCATGTATATCAGCGCAAGTGCGGCTTTGCTATGTTTATCCAAATTTTTAATCACATCTTTCAGATGACCTTCCTGCTTATCTACGAATTCTAATAAAGTCGACTCACAAAGAAGCAGATTTTGGGTAAAAACTGGCATTGCTAAGCGTCTAGCCATTTCAGGAATAAACCTATGATGCGCTGCCATGGCCGGTAAAAAAGGTTTGATCTCTTGAATAAAGGACAAAGGTTGTTGACCAAGTTTTAAATGATTGTACAATATCTGCTCTTTTTCCTCCTTCTTCAATTTGTGTACATCGATGACCACCTGACTTTCATTAAATAAAGGAAAAGCCCCATCTTTCAAATCTGCACGGGCATGCCGATAAATATAATCCCGTGAGGTCATCACGATCTTTATGCCCTGTTTAAGCATGGCCTTTATCTGTAATAATTTACGGTTCCAAGCTGTCACAAGGTTTGATTCATATTGAGTCATGCCAAATGCATCATCAATCCAATAAAATTGTGTCGCATCTTCTGGATTCCAATTCTCGCGAATCTGTTCTGGACTATCTAGTTTAATCGTTGACAATCCCCATTGATCAAGCGCGGCCATGGCTAGCATGGAGGCAATCGTAGTTTTCCCTGATGCAGCTTCACCGATTATCAGCACAAAGCCATGATCACTTAATGCTTTAGCCGCTTTATTATAGGCGGAGGTCATAACGATTTTAGATAGATCATCACGCATCGAGGCTAATAATTGCTTGGATTGCGCATATGCGCGTTCATCTAAGATCTGGCTCAAGTCACCTAGCCCATATACTCTTGGTACGAACATTCGTAGCCGTTTGCTTTCAGTAATTTGGGAAAATATCCACGTGCTGCCTAAGAGCAGGCTTTGTTTTACTCCAAGTTCTGTCAACTTTTTTTTAAATGAAGACTCGAACCTGCCGGAAACGCCTGCGTTGGTCATTAATACATAACAATCACACTCGCCTTCTTCGACCAACCGTTGTATTTTTTCAAATTCCTCTATGAGATCACTTAATGACAAGTTGTGATCGGCCCTATTGGTGAACTTACACTGGATTATGAAATTTCCCTTGAGATCCTCTCCACCATTTTGTTGCCAAACACCCGAAAATGCGCCATCCTTACCCGCATCGTTAGTATCTAAAAAAGAAATTACAGTTTGTCCCAGTATCTCCCGACAGATATTTAGGCAAAGTTGCTGGAAAGCATGCCACCCTAATAAATGCAGATCATATTTTACCATTTCTGAAAATCCTATTTAAATAGCTTAAAGCCGTATTTTTCTTCCCTTTTTTTGAAAGCAGCTTTTCCGCCCTCAACTATATCCGCAATATGTTCCCGGATCCCCATTGATTTTAACAGATTTTTTTGTTCTTTGATCAGCGGAAACGTATTTTCAAGTGGCCCGTTGATATAATCAAACTGATATGAGCTTTCTGTTTCCACATCACCCTGACCTTGCTGATGTGCAATGATGACATTTTCAGCATCCGCGTTTACCACGATATTGGCATTATGCGTAACCAGGATGATTTGCCTTTCCAATTTCTTATTTTTTAGGTATTCAACCAGGTCAGTGGTAATAGATCGGTTATCAAGGTTATCTTCAGGCTGATCAATTAAGATCGGTGCCTTAGACTTGCTTAACCCGACGATCAGCATTAAAATGACGAAGCTCGCTTTACCTGTGGACATTTTACCTAGTTTATCCTTTTTATATTCGATTTGCCAGTAATCAAAAAGATAGTCTTCCAGCAGTGTTTTAGCAGCAACTTTAGGATGCATTTTACTAACTAGTGTATAATCCGATGTTTCCGCAATACCCTCAAACATTGTTTTTAGTTCTGTTAAAAGATCGTTCAAAACGTATGGGGTCAGAGAATCTAGCTTACTATCACAATTTTTATAAGCATTATAACTAGCGGTTCTGCCATCACTGAAAGCCAATACATTTTTGCGAAACTTAGGGAAATTAAATGCAGCAAAACCGGTTATTTTTAAGCCATCTTTTTCGAGGTCGACAGTACGCAGTTTTAACTTATCTATAACCGCAACATAACTTTGATAATTCTGCTCGTATAGCTGGAATATTTTTTCCTTCTCCTCAGCAAGCGCTTTTTGATTTTCAACGATTTCCTTATTCAACTGGTTAATGGATTGCATCGATTCTTTATCGTCGCCAACTGATTTTAACAGTACGTCAACCTGTTTTTTGATCTCCTCATTTTTCAAAAAGGGCTCCAGCTCCTGCTCAAGTGTAGTTCGGGCAGTATCAATAGCTGAAAAAGTTCCTGAAATGAGGCCAGATATTTTAAAGCGATTCTGACCATTCTCGTCTTTGACCAGTTCAAAGTCGGTCATGATTGCTTCAATTTCTTTAACCAGCGTATCAATAGCTTGATATTTAGTATCGAAGTAAGCTTTCAAATCGAGATTTTCCAATGAATTGCTCAATAATTGTTTTTTGTTTTTTAAGCTATTTGTCGTATTCAGTGCATCCTGATTAAAGTCGGTAATCTTTTTAAAATCATTATTAGCCGCTGTTCTGGATAATTTGTTCAATTCTAATTTGGTCTGCAAATCATTGTACTGGATGATTTGCTCTGGTGTCATACCAATGCTTTTATTGACTTCTTCGATCTTGGAAATATTGGCCAATATGTTTTTTTCTAAGATTTCTCGGTTGGTCTTCAACTTGAGTTGCGCTTCAAGCTGGTTAATACGCTCTTTGATCTCAAAGAAATTGTCAATCATTGCTTCCCGGTTACGATCATTTGCCCTCACTCGGGATAGAAATTCGTCATATATCGCCTGCGAGTCCCTGTCCTCATTGATCAGGTCCCGGATAATCTTGTTTAGCACGTTACCAGTTTTATTTTCCTCCGGTTCCGCCAGTTTGACCAGATAATTCTGAGGTATATATTTAATCTCCGGAATGATGCTGTTTTCGGTGGCATCCCGATACATAAGCTGTGAAAAGCCTCCACGCGTGCTGATTTCGAAATTAAATGATGGATCATCAGTCCTAAAATCATACTTATTATTAATATTCTCCTTCTTGAAGAATTCGCTGTCGGCTAACAAAGTTTTAGCAATGTTATACAACAGAATGGACTTACCAGACGATTTTCCACCGATAATTACATTTAAATTGTCATTCAGAAAAATTGGATCTGTCGGAAATTTATTATCTGCACAAATAAACCGAATATGATTTATGAGTAGTTTTTCTTCTTTAAAATCGGGCTGATCACTCTGAATCTTTACCCGATGGTCTGGTTCGTATAAAATTTGCTTCAACCCTTCGAATGTTGGAGCAGATTTTATCCAAAGGTTTTGTTTGACCGAATATTGTTCAATGTAGTGATTGTCTGAGCAAATAATTAACGGTAAATGCCTGTCGATTTTCTTTTTAAGAAAAGGAACAACATGCTCGTTATAACCAATACAATCAGCTTCTTTGCCCAGCTCAAATATATCCACAACTGAAGCAATGTCCTCTTTTTGGGCTATACCATGCGGTAATGAGTTCGTAATATTATCTATAGAATTATTTTTACTGCCTGCATGGATAGTAACGATCCCGCCCAATTCCTTAATCAGCTTAACCGTTTCTAAAAGATCACAATATACTTCATTGACTTTTTTGCCTTGACTTTCCATGCGGTGAATGTCCGTTTTACTTTCGATTTGCTTCCATATATACCCTAGATTTGCATTTTCAGGGAATATGGCTATAAAATGAACTGGATCAGTTCCACGTAACTCGGCCAAGAATTCAATGCCCGGTAAAACAGTGATCCCTTTAGCGACTCCTAGTTGTTGTAGCTCTGTAATGCGCACCACATCGATTACATGATGGTCAGTAATTGCAACAACTGAGATATGATGTTGACTTAGGCCATCTATTATTTGTTGATTGGTAATACTTTTATTGCTGTAGTCGTAAGAAGAAGGAGTGTGGAAATGTAAATCCCATTTGGCCCATTCAGATCCTTTATTATTCATTATAGCTTAGGTTGTAGTAAAGAAATTGGATAAAGTTTAATTGTGATCGAGCAAATTACAGAAACTTATCTAATAATTGAATTTCTGATTTAAAGTGTAGAATTTGATATGAAATCTATTGGAAATAAAACAGAAAAATCATCCTGGCTAATCAGCTAAACGTATAATGGTATTATAATTATTCTGGCCAAAACATATAGCAACGAGACTATATCAAACACTTTTTGAAATTGAATCGCTTTGACTTTTTACCAGTCTAACAATAGAGAATTCCTGTTTATATTGCCAATTCAAGCGAAGGCAGATCAGCATATTCAAATTTTTCAGTAGGATCAAGCAAAGCCTGGAATTCCTTGGTAATCGTAAAAGCGTCCATTTTTTCTGTTTCGAATTGCGTTGTCGCAATTTCCTGTATCCTCTCATCTGAAAGATCCCCCATCATCCATTCCCAGGCAAGTTCGTCACTCAAAATTGTTGGCATTCGCATTTTAGAATTGTGGACCTGTTGCATCAATTTATTAGCCGCTGTGGTCACAATGGCCAACGTATTCACGTGTTCACCGGTTTCTTTGTCGGTCCACGGCTGCCAGATCCCGGCCATATAAAAATAATCCTGCTCCTTGACATGAATATAATAGGGGTACTTATCCGCAACTTTGAGTGGCAAGCCCGTTTTCTTATTCAGGCGGGTAACATGTCGCCACTCAAAAAAACCGGTCGATAATACCAGGCACCTGCGTTTGCGGGCAGCGTCGGCAAAAATGGACTCCTTGGTTCCGGCCTCATTCATAAAAAGATTTTCAGCCTTTGCATTTTGTGTTGTATACCCCGTATGCCATTTACCCAGGGTATCTTTATACCCAGTACGGAATTTTTGCACCGCTTCCCGATTTTTGATATATCCGGGCAGAAATCCCCATTCCATTTGTACGATGTCAAAATTGTTCTGTTCCTCGTTGGGTAGCAATACGGCTATCGGCACATCGCTAAATCCCGAAATTACCCCTTTGTCCAGGAAATCATAATTTCGGATTGCTTTTTCGAGTTGTTTCAACTGGATGAACTCTGCTTTTGTCACTTTTTGACCGTTGTAATAACACATAGCTATTTCTTTTTGCTTCTGATGTAACCGGCAATCAATTTGCCAATCTGTTCTGCTTCGGGTTGCCTTCCCTCCGGGATGGAAGTCCAGAATTTGACTTCTTTCCTGTCCTCGCCAATGGTAATGGTCAGCGGTTTCCGATTATCTGAAAACTGGATATAAAATACCCGCCTTTCCTTGATCTCTGCCTCTTTTACCTTGGCGATTTTGCCCTCATATTCAATTTCAAAAGGCGGTTCAATTTCCCTCATTATTTAAAGTTACTAATTTTTAAATTTGATTGATAATGGATCTAATAGTCGGACAATACTACCGTATTCCTTGTGCGGAGGTCACTATGAATAGTGACGGCCTAACCTTTTATGTCCCTGTATTTGACCATTTACATGCTGATCCCCAGTTTGGTTTTCCTTCCAAGCATTTTCATATTGACGGACGGTTTGAGATGCATCCGCGGATGGCTCATGAATTTAGTGTTTCAGGCGGGTATACCGCCGCAGTGATCGTCCCCGAAAGCGGCGCTCCCTATAGATTTCAAAGAATTGAGTTTAAAGAACTAAAGTGCGTACGGCTGGATACCGGACTTGCAGTACCAAAATATCCTACTTTTGCCCAGCTATCCCAAGTCGAACAGTACAACCTATGGTATCGGGAATATATCGGAAAAGTATGCGCTGGCCGTAAATGCCCGCATTTTGGCACAGAGATGCTCGAAAAGGATGGTTTATTGGTTTGCCCTTTGCATAATCTGACTGCCGATCTAAAAACCTTAAGAATTATTGAACCAACTATTTAAGACGTTGTTCGCCAGCTATACTAGTCTTAATTTCAAGGGTGGGCGAGGGTCTACGGTTGCAATTTGCATTTCAGGATAATCTAAAACCACAGCATACCAAAGCACTGCATTGCTAAAAATAGCTAATGTTTCCGTTGCCCATTCTTCGGTTTCAAAGGCCAGCCACGTTCCATGGTCATCTCCAAAGAGATGTAGTTCCCCAACGGTTGGTGCAAAACCTTCATTTTCGAGGTTAAATACATGAACCCGAAGACTAGTTTCCTCATGTATGATGATATCATGATCCTGATCTGCTAATAAATAATAAGATGTGCTTAACATTCCTGGTATTCGATTCGAGCTATTTTGATTTCACACATACCGCGACGGGCTGTTTGCTTTTAACCGGCGCAGCGTGACTGTTGTTATTGCATTTACCTAAAGCTACATAAATAATGACGAAGATGACGATGGTTGACAAACAGCCGCCACCTAACTTTTTTGCACCCCAGGCAGCGATAATGGCTCGGAAAAATTTATTCATAATCGTTTTTAGGTTTTAACTATAATAAGATTCAATATGATCACAGATACTTTCCAACACCTCCTTACTTAAAGGCTTGCCGTAAATCTGTTTCCAATGGTCACCGTGTGCTACTTCAGCGATCACGACACCGTCTTTTTCTATACCAAATTTGTCCCCGTTTTCCGTGATGCGATAGTGATGTTCGACACCTGCGACAGTTTCGCTGTAAGGGAAACTATGCAATTCTTCCTCTGGTTCTATGAATGTTTAACAATGTTTATTGGAAATGGTTGTAATTGAAATATTTAACATTTAACGAGCATGATTTTCCTATGCGATCTTACCCACCTTTTCATATTCCTGGAACGATGCAAACTTAATCCTGTAATACCTGTTATATCCTGACGTTATTTTTAAGGTTAAAAAGAATATTGCATTCAAAATCTTTGGCTTATGACACATTTTGTTGTTAAATACCTCTGGCTTATCATGATTATCGCCGGAGTGTTTATCCGGCAGTGGATCAACCGCCGGGCATTCTATCGGCGAAATGCCGCAGGTGTTGAAGTGTTCAGTTCATATGGAAAGGCGACGGCTACCCGATTTGCCGAAAGAGTAGCAAAGCTGATTGGCTTTTTGTTAATTATTGTAGGAATATTTAAGTTTTTCTTATGGGTTTATTCCAATTAAAAAAGCCTCCGGAGAGGCTTTTTTAAGTATAGAAGATTATAAATATGCAGGTAGTATATCACACATATTTGCATATTACAATGCTATTTGGTTTTACATTTTTCAGGATCAGTAATAATCAATTCCGGCTTTCCTTTGTATTCGACTATGGTCCCCTCCACACTGATTGTTTTATCATTTATCTGACTGGCCAGGGGCTTTGCCTTTCCTTTGAATGCAACGATCAGTAACTGGTTTGGATAAGCCGCACCAAGGTTGACCAATACCATACTACCAATGTCCTTGCTGGTAAATACTTTGCCTTGTACGATGACCAGCTTACCCACCGAATTTTTAGCCTGCTCCAGTGTAATTGCTATTACTTTATCTATGGCTGGTGCTGCTGGAGTGGCGGAAACTCCCGTACTAACCGGGGTATCTTTAAACACTTTATTCAATACACCAGCCAGGCGGATACCAGCCTGTTCGATACGCTGGTGAATTACCGGTATGTAATGTTTGTAATAGACCTCGTCAATGTTTTTGCTCTTATCAACGTCGGCGTAAAGCTGGCTGCTGAGCTGATAACTTTCCCAAAGCCATTGCATGGGACTATCATTTTGCCATTGCTGTACCTGGATAGGAGTGGCGTTGTCGTATTGCTTCGCCATTTCGGTATCGCTCAGGCCTTCATGATCGATCAGTTTTCCATCCCAAAGACTATGCAGGTTAGTGCCCTTGTCATCGAAGCGAACCTGGATGGTGTTGCCGCCTTTATCTTCTTTCCGGCTGATATGCATTGGCTGGTGTGCGTCTCCGATTAAATGAATCAGGAATTTTAAGGCATCTTTTTTTTGTTCCATGCTTAACGTCTGATCCTTCAGATTGTCTTCCGCCTTTAAAATGGCAGTATACACATTGTCTCCAGGTTGTTTCCCTACAGCATCAACGAATTGCTCGTGTGTTAACCCTAAAGGCAGGTTTAGGAAATGCCAGGATGTGGTGTTTTTAAATTGCGGTTGGTTTTTGATCTCATCTGCCCAGGTACTGGCATCGATCATGTTTTCCCCTTTTAAATGGGCAAACACTACGTTTGCCGTATGCGTGTTCAAATGTTTTTCGGCGATAATTGCGATGGTGCGGTGACCTTTAACGCCCCATGAAATCAGGGTAATAGAAAGAATAGCGACGAAAATTAAGGATAGTTGTTTTAGTGGTTTATTCATAGTTAAATTAATACAAACGGGTATATTTTAAGCGTGGTAATATAAGATGATTCAGGAATAAATGTGGGCTAAATGTTATTTGATAGAAAAATCCTGCAGTATTTCTTTCCTGACCATATTGGCGTCATGTTCCATTTTTGAGTAGAGATCCTCATACTGAGAACACATATCAAAGACAGCTAATGCATATTCCCGATATAGGGCGTCCTGATCTCCGGACCGTGATTTCCGGATCTTGTCCATGATATCTTTGACTTTTAAATAAAGCTGCTGGGACCTGGCGTTGGATTCGATGACTTCAGAATTGGACATGGACACCCTAAAATACAGGTTGATCAGATTAAACTTCCAGTTTTCGGCTTTCAACTTATCCATGTACGTGTTTAACTTCACCATTTCTTTGTTTAAGAATTCCAGGCTGTACTCGCTTCTTGAATTGTTCCAGTTTTTCCAGTAACCGATGTTCTTTTTAATGACCGCCATCATCTCACCGGTCATATAATAGAAATTCTCTCCGATTTCCGTTTTCTTGGCCCGGTAAAGATTTCTCACTTCATGATTATATTTTCGTTTATCATTAAAGTAAGCGAAAATTCCAGTCATCATTTGCGTCTGTAATGCACCCACCATTCCAGAGAATGCACTAACTTCAATAAGTGTAGTGTTATCTGCCATTATTTATTACCTGATATACAAAGTTAATTAAAACTTAATATATATTGCTAATAATATTAGTATCAATAAGAAGGGAAATCAGAAATACTCACCAATAGTATAAAGAATGGAAAGAATAGTATATTTAAATAAAGTCCTTATTTATTTAAAACAGGAATTACCTGATAATAACCAGAATATCTCGGTCGTGAATGATCGTATCGTGTTAATGATTGATGAGCATTAGCCTTTTAATGATCAGTATAATAAATTACATGATGAGATATCAAGTAGCATCAACCGCCTTAGAAATAAAGAAACACCATTGAATTTCACTGTAAAAACAAGCGTTCAGTTGCGAGATTTTACAATTTAGGTTTCATTGTCAATATCAAAATTGTAAAATCTCAGATGTTCACTTTCAAGAGATCGTTTCTTGAAAAGAATCCTCTTGATTAAAACCAGCGTCAAGTAATTTTGTGTTAGAATACTATTCGTTTTGCGCAATGACTTTTCTCTGAAGACTAATAATCTCTTCATTTTTGTCATTGAGTACTTTCAATAAATCTATTTCTTTTTTCAACTCATCAATTTCTGCATTTAAAACTGATCTCAAGGGTTCGCTTTGTCCATAGAAATTAGAAAAAATGTTTTCATTAAGTAGAATACAAAAAATTGATAATCTTTCTGAGGGAATTTCTTTAGATGGATAAATCTTTTGGACTGTCTTAGGAGATATGTTGAGAGCTTGGGCTACGTCATCATCGGAGATTTTCTTTTCTCTTAATCGTTTTTGAATGTACCTCCCTATTTCAGTGAAATTATCCATTATCCAAAATTGAAGAAGTAAATTGAAAATTTAAGCCTATATAAATACCGATATTTGGGGTTTGTGTATCCAAAATTTGGAATGTTTGAATATTTTTATTATTATTGTATAATGAAATTTGATTAAAAAATCAGTCTAATACATTTACAGTAATCAAGAGTCTCGATCTACAACTCTGACAATTTCAATTCTGAACGAGACGATAGGCTTAATGCCCATAGTTATTTTTGTGCTATATTAGCATAGTTATAGCCGTGGGCTCTATCGTACCAATTCAGAAGGTGTCAGAGCCTGTAGATTTGGTTGGTAGGGTTCCGCGGCTATTTCACTATGGGATCTCTCATCACAGACTCATTATAAATGATGATGAGAATAACTTCAAGTATAAATGAGCGAATTAATTACAGAACTTTTTTAAAAAAAGAGGTTGTAGTTTTATACCTATTGTTTTCTTGCGATAAAATAGGGGTAGTTAATCATTATGCCTTGCAAAACCCTATTAAGAACGTAATCAAGTCGCCCACATAATTGCTCACGCGCCCGCCCGCACATATCAGTTAATAGTTAAACTGTGTGGCCGCGCGCGTTTTCTTTTTTGTTCAACTGGATATATCATCAATAACAATTCAGGAATTGTCATTATAAATGGGATCGGTTTTTAATTTGTGGGACTTTGCTACACGTACACCAGATCAGATTATCAGAGTTTTCTATAAACTCTATGATCAGGAGTCCGTCCGTGCAAAGTTATGGGAAGTATTCAGGGGATTTGCCGCTAATGACGAAAAGGGCCCATTGAACCTAACTGTTCAAGAAGAGGAAGTCGCCCTTTTATTGGATCAACTGATTGATCTGGTCGGCGCTATTCAAACATTACAAAACACGAAAACAGAAACATGTTTCTTTTGCGCGAAAGCTGATTCCATTCCATCCGGGGAGGCCTAATTCCCCATTAAATGCTTTTACTGATTTGTTAGTGCTAACCTGGTTGAACGGTTAACCTAATTATTTTACGATTAAACTTAAAAAAATGAAGCTGAAAATATGCTTCCTGGGGATACTATGTGCTTTTTTTGGGGTGATAGCGAAGGGAAATACTATTTATAATAACGCTGCTGATTTAGACAAAAGTGGTGCAGATGCTTTAAAAGTCGGGGATATGGTTCCTGACGTAAGAATAGCTGGAATAGCAAACTATAAAACCACCGAGGCTCATTTATCAGACTTCCGGGGTAAACTATTGATACTTGACTTTTGGGCAACCTGGTGTGCGCCTTGCCGTACGATGGTGCCAGTCATGAATTCCCTGCAACGCCAGTTCGGGGACAAAGTACAGTTCCTGCCGGTGACCTACGAGAGCGCCGTAGTTTCGGAACCGGTATTGGCTGCCTTGCGTCGTCCTGGCGACCCGATGTTCCCAGAAATAACCGGCGATCGTTTATTGGCCAAATTGTTCCCGCACCGGGAATTACCCCATTATGTGTGGATCGGCTCAGATGGTCGGGTCCGTGCATTTACTGAATTTAAGGAGGTGAATGAGCGAAATATCTCGGCAATGCTCCAAAGTGAAAAAACACTGCTGAAAGAGAAAATAGATTTTTCTATACCCTATGATCATACCAGGCCGTTGCTGGCTAATAGCAATGGGGGAGACGGGGCCTCTTTAAAATATCATTCGCTATTAACGGGATATATCCCAGGCCTGCATGGCGGAACGAGCGTTTCGGCCTATGATCCGATTAAGGGCCAGCTTTTCAGTGTACGTAATTCACCCCTGGTTTGGTTATACCGTTTGGCGTATGGCGATGGAACCACCTGGTACTCCGACTCGCGGATCAAATTGCTGACGAAGGATTCTTTACGGGTGGACTATCATCGTAACGGGCTGGGGTATATTGATTGGCTGAAAGCGGGGAATGGCTGGTGTTATGAACTGCTGGCGCCACCTGCTATGACCGGAAAAGCTTTTGCTTTCATGCGGGATGAACTTGGTCGACAATTCCCGCAATATCATGTCAGCGTCGAGGAATTAGAAACACCCTGCCTAGCCCTGGTGCGAACTTCCACGCTGGATAAGTTACGCACTAAAGGTGGAGAATACCGGGTAGACATTGGTCCGTTTTCATGCGAGCTGCAAAATGCGACGCTTAAACAATTGATGATGCGGCTGGATCAAATATACCTTCAAAATTCGCCCATTCCTGTTGTCGACCTCACTGGATATTCCGGACGGATAGATCTGCCGTTCAAGGCGAACCTGTCCAACGTACAATCCATTAATGCCGCCTTAAAAGCCTTTGACCTTGAGTTGGTTACCCGGCCGAGCAAGATACAGATGTTGGTGATTCGTGATGCTGTAACTGCTGAACAGAAACTTTAATGCCTAAACCTTTAACTATTGATGATGAAGTATTTATATTTTTTGTGTTGGACTATTTGTTTAGGATTTTCCGGAGTCGAAGCACAGGAGCGCAGCCATTTACGGGGCAAAGTTTTAACGGCTGATGGCAAAGCCTTAGCAGGAGCGACAATCGCGCTGCATCATGCGCCATTCCGGGCTTCGGCAGATGTCTTCGGTCGATTTGATCTCTACATACCTTCAGGGTCCTATACGATGTCCGTGTCTTTTGTGGGATATCAAACTAAAGAGTTATCACTTCGGTTGCCCATGAAAGATTCAGTGTTGGTTATCCTTATAAGTGGTACCGCAGAACTCCGGGAAGTTATTATCTCAACCGGATATCAGGACCTGCCAAAGGAACGGGCAACCGGGTCTTTCGCCAAGGTAGATAACACGTTGCTGAACCGGAGTGTGAGTACGGACGTCCTTTCCCGTCTCCGAGATGTTGTTCCTGGTCTGAGTTTTAATGCCGTAGGCACACAGATCAGCATCCGGGGGCAAAGTACCTTGTTTTCAAACGCCGATCCGCTGATCGTCGTAGATGGTTTTCCTTATAATGAACCCATAGGGAACTTGAACCCCAATGATGTAGAGAGTGTCAGCGTTTTGAAAGATGCCGCCGCCGCGTCAATTTGGGGTTCCAGGGCCGGTAACGGTGTAATTGTCATCACGACCAAAAAAGGAGCCTATAACCGGGACTTGCAGATATCCCTGAATGCGAATGTCACTATTGGTGCCCGGCCTGACCTGACTTACGGATCTAAAATGAATTCCGCTGATTATATCAGCATAGAAAGGAACCTGTTCAGCCAGGGGTATTTCATTGGACTGGAAGAGGCAGATGGCCATCCGCCATTGTCTCCCGTAACAGAACTCCTGATTGCGGCACGGGACGGAAAGCTGAGTGCCGCTGATGCCGACAGGCAGATCGGTCTTCTGGCGCAACACGATGTCCGAAAGGATTTCTCCAGGTACTTTTATCGCCGGAGCGTCAACCAGCAGTATGCCCTGAGCCTGAATGGCGGAACTGCCGGGCAACGCTACTTTTTCTCGGCGGGATGGGATAAGAACCTGGACTACCGGGTCGGGAACGGCCTTGATCGGTTGACCCTGAATGCATCTAATACCTGGAAAATGCTGCATGACCGTTTGGAACTAAGCACGGGAATCAACCTTATCCAGACAGCAACGGACCGCAATAGTCCAGACGCACTGACCTGGAACCGGGGCGCGCCTATTTACCCTTACGCAGCACTTGCTGATGGGCAAGGAAATGCATTAGCAGTTACCCATGATTACCGGGAGTCATTTTTACAGGAATCCAAAGATAAAGGCCTGGTCGACTGGGAATATCGCCCACTTGATGAGCTTCTGGACGGGAATAATCGCAATACACTTCGGGATTATCGGATAAATACGAGTATCAGCTACCGGTTGCCCGTAGGGTTTAAAGTACAAGTTCTTTACCAATATGACCGGGGCGATAATTCCGGACGCAATTTACAGGGGGGGGACACATATATAGCCCGTAACCTGATCAATAAATATACACAGGTGGATGAAGCGGGAAACCTCAGCCGGGCAGTTCCTTTGGGCGGGATACTTGACCTGGATAATAACACTTCCGTAAACCACGATCTGCGTGGACAATTGAATTATGACTATCGGTTAGGAAATAAACACGAACTATCCGCTATTGCTGGTTACGAGATCCAGTCTCTGCACGTACTGGGGGATACTTACCGTCTATACGGTTATGATGCGGAACATGCCACGGGTAAGGCGGTTGACGGCGTAACACTTTATAGTTATTATGATAACCCGAATGACGGGCAGCCGATCCCGATGAATATTTCGGAGGCCGATGCTACCGATCATTCCCGTTCCTATTATGCCAATGCAGCCTACACCTACGACGGCCGGCTAACCCTTTCGGGCAGCGCAAGGATGGATCAGTCTAACCTGTTCGGGGTAAAGACCAATCAGAAAGGTGTGCCGTTGTGGTCAGCAGGCGCTGCCTGGGATATTTCCCGGGAACGATTTTATCAGGTTGGTTGGCTGCCTTACCTGAAATTGAGGGCGACATTCGGGTATAACGGAAATATCAATAAAAGCCTTTCCGCCTATACCACAGCTAACTACAATGATGGCGGCAATTCACCAACCCGGCTTCCATATGCGCAGATCATCAATCCACCTAACCCTGAGCTGCGCTGGGAGCGTATCCGCAATATCAACCTGGGCCTTGATTTCGCCACCCAAGATCACCTCTTTTCAGGAAGCCTTGAGTATTTCTTCAAAAAGGGGATTGACCTGATTGGGAGTACGTCATACGCACCTTCCACCGGGGTAAATACCTTCACAGGTAATACCGCAGGCAGCCTTGGACATGGCCTGGATCTTAGCCTGGAAAGCAGGAACATTACCGGGAGTTTTAACTGGACGACGAATTTCCTGTTCAGTTACATTACTGACAATGTGACACAGTATAACCTGGCCTCCAACGCCGTCAGCTATCTCACCTATGGAAATTTTGGTTTTTACCCGTTGCAAGACCGACCGCTCTTCGCCATTTACAGTTACCCATGGGCAGGGCTCGATCCTAAGACAGGAGATCCCCAGGGATATCTGAATAACGCAGTCAGTAAGGATTATACTAAGATCCTTGCTTCGGCAACTCCTCAGAATATCATTTATAATGGGCCTTCCCGACCGGTGGTGTTTGGCGCGTTCCGGAATACTTTTTCCTATAAACAACTGAGCTTTTCCGCCAATATCAGTTATAAGCTGGGCTATTATTTTCGAAAACCCTCCGTCAGGTATGGCAATGATAACGGCTTAAGCCAACAAAGCGGTGATTATGCTTTGCGCTGGCAGCATCCGGGAGATGAGCAGCATACCTCAATCCCTTCGTTACCGGCAATATCCAGTGTGCAGCGGGATGATTTTTATACCTATTCGGCACTGCTGGTAGAAAAAGGAGACCACGTGCGGCTACAAGATGTTACCGCAACTTATACTTTTCCAAAAGGCAGCCTTAGCTTTCTGCAAAAAGGTAGTCTTCAGATTTACCTGTATGCAGCGAATCTCGGTATCATTTGGCGGGCTAATCACGCTCACCTGGATCCCGATTTCGCAACCAGTTATCCCATTCCACGGAGCGTTGCAGGAGGCATTCGTTTAACCTATTAACCATGACCAGGATGAAAAAAATAACAACATGTCTAATCATTTCACTTACTGTGCTATTGCTTGTCACCTGTAAAAAGGATTTTCTCGACAAAAAGCCGGATAAGGCACTGCTGGTACCCACTACGCTGGATGATTTCCGGGCACTACTGGATAACAATAAAGTTTTTAATCTGTCTCCGGGATTGGCCGGCATCGCTGATGGTGATACCTATACGACCGAAGCGGGCTGGAAAGCTTTTAATACGGATGGGGAACGTAACAGCTATATTTGGGCCGCAGATATTTTTGGAAATGCGACTAATGCGGATTGGAATACACCGTTTCAACAGGTATTTTATGCGAATATCGTGTTGGACGGCTTAAGGGACCTTAACAGTTCCAAAGATAGTCCGGCAGAACGAAACACGGTAGAAGGAACAGCTTTTTTTCACCGGGGTTATGCCTTCTTTAACCTGGTTCAATTATTTGCGGATCCCTATCAGGCGGGTACCGCCGCAGTGAAAGAGGGGATACCTATCCGGCTCAGTTCGGATGTCACTCAAAAGGTTTCCCGGAAAAACCTTCAGGAAAGTTACGATCAGCTGATAGCAGATCTCAAGCGAGCCAGATTACTGCTACCTGAGCATACTACATATCTGACCAGACCGGATGTCGCATCTGCATATGCTTTGTTAGCGCGGGTATATCTGTCGATGGGAAATTATAACCAGGCAGCACTTTACGCGGATTCCTGCCTGCAATTGCATCCCGGGTTAATTGATTATAATTCGCTGAGCACCACAGCAACACGACCGTTTCCTGCGGCGTTGTCCGCAGGAAACGCGGAAATGATCTTCTATTCGGCACCAATTCCCTATTCCTACAGCATATCGGCCGCCGTATCGATGTCCGATACCCTGCTTTATCGTTCCTATGCGGCAAACGATCTTCGAAAAGTAATCTTCTTCCGGATTCAGCCCGACGGATCTTACCGGTTTAAGGGGAATTATGCCGGCTCCTTGTACTTCTTTGCAGGTCCGGCTAGCGATGAACTGTATCTGATCAGGGCCGAATGCCGTGCCAGGGCCGGTAATACCACAGGAGCGATGGCAGATCTGAATACGTTGCTGAGTAAGCGATGGAAAAGGGGAACTTTTCAGCCATTTGTAGCCGGTGATGCAGAATCAGCCTTACGGATGATCATCACAGAACGGCGTAAGGAACTAACGGGAAGGACCTTGCGGTGGTACGACTTGCGGCGTCTCAATCTAGATCCCCGTTTCGCGATAACCTTAACAAGGAGTATCAATGGGCAGACTTATACACTGGAACCTGGTAGTAAGCGCTATACCTATCCGATCGCACAGGATGAACTTAAATTCAACAATTGGAAGCAAAATGAACGGTAACAATTTCACAAACAAAAACAGCCGGTCTGGTGAGACCGGCTGTATTAACCCGAACAAGTGTTTAGTTGCTGAAGATACCCAATTCGATATTGCTTTCAGGAACAGTACCTGGATGCGCATCGTGCGCCTGGTCATTAGGATTGACATCTGCCGGGAATTGCGCTGTACAAGTTTTTGGATCCTCTGTACAAAGATAGGATTGGCCGGTCACTTCGGTGTACGAGCCGTCTGCCTCTTTACCCCAGGTCCGGTTCAATTGTTGGTGCAGGTTAGCAGTAGCGAACGCAGAACCCAAACCCAATACCATGGCGAAAAGGGACAGTTTTACTTTTAGATTATTCATGATGCAGAACGCTTTTTTGCTAAAAAACGAACGAAAAACTTTAGGTAATAAAATGAGCCTACTCTGTTCGCAGGTTTTCGGCTTCCCCTGTGTAATATTTCAGTCCGGTCCCTGGAGTGTGGACCGAAGGTGTTTTTTGCTGATGGATCAAAATAGCGGTCACGTTAATGATAATAAATACCCAGTTGAATGCCAGGTGTGATGGCCAGGACATATGGCTGAGGATACCACCGCAGGAGCAGGGTACCCGTTCCCAGAAATGGAGCATGACCAAAGAAATGTAGGCGGTGAATGCAACCAGAAGACCTAGGGATAAATAAAGTCCGATCAATAGAGTACGTCGAAAAAAGAGCAATATGCTGGTTAAGATTTCAATAGCAGGGAGACCGTATAACAATGGTTCGTCAAGCCAGCCCGGAAAGGTTTGGTTATGCAATTGTAGCCGGAATTTCGAAAAATCGAGCAGCTTGCTGGTCGCTGCGTAGATATATAGAAGGACCAGCAGGGCACATAAAATGGATTTGATAATTGTTTTCATGTTTTGGCAATTGATTGACACAAAGTAAAGCGCCTGACAAATGCCAAAACAGTATGAATTAGGTACTATACCCTTTTTAAGGATTGAAATGATGGATGCGGAATACGAATTTTTACCGGAACTTTTTCTAAGAACGCCCTATTATAGCTTTGCGAGGTATGATATGGAAAGGTTGTCTGAAATTATTGATGATCAGGTATTTAGGAATGCAATTTGGTTAGCCAGCCCCGGCTTCTACAGGCAATTAGAGCGGAAGGATTTTGATTTTAATGGTTTGTTGGCAAAAGAGAAAAACACACTGTATAAATATTATAACCGCATGTGTTTCCGGCCGACTCCATTTGGGAGTTTTGCTTCGTTCACTAACCTGAAATGGGGGAGCGGGGCAACCGTGCATCTGGAAAATGATGAACAGGTGTTTTTGCATCTGCATCCGGACCAGGGCTTAATTGCCCGATTGAATGCCGATGTAAAGGACGACGGGGATAACGTACTCCTGACAAGGAACCCAACCTTGTATCGTTTTGGTAATGAATTCCGATTTATCAAGTCCATTCCTGATCCAAAAGGAAAATATCACTTTACGGTTAATGCGCTGAAGGCGGAACCTTTTTACCAAAAGGTTATAAGCCTGTTTAATAAAGACGGGTATTTTCCAATGGGACGGCTCCGCGAGTCGATCCAGCATCTTCTGAGCGGGACCACCGATGAAGCAGAGGAGTATGTAATATACCTGGTAACAGAGCAGATCCTTTTTAAACCAGAGACGGGAAAAATCATTTACCCTGGTGAAAAAAAAGAAATAGGCGCACATACCCTTGGTTTGGAAGCATGGTGGGAGAAAGCAAGACAAAATCCGGTCAAGTCGGTTGGACTGCTTTCCAAGCTTTCGGATACGATAAAACTACATTTGACGGATGGTGCAGATGCATCAGAACAATTATTTTACGCCGCGCTCGAAAGACCGTATCAATCCGGGGGGCCGGGTTTGGATGATCAGGAAGATATAAAATTGGGTATAAGAGCACTGCAACTTTTATCAGTACCGGGAAAGTCAACTACCCTGAAGCAATTTATAACCCAGTTTTCCGCCAAGTTCGATTTGGAGAAAGTGCCTTTACTGAGGGCATTGGATCCCGACACAGGCATTAATTACAGTAACCTCATGGCGGGCTCCGAAAATAACGAATTGCTTAACGACATCCGGTTTCCCGCGGAGGAGAGTTTGCTCACAACTCACGAGTGGACTACGCTACACCGGGCCTTGTTTAAAATCTGGATGAGCAGCGATCGCGATTATTACACTCCATTAAACCTGAAAGAAAGTGAACTGGCAGAACTGGATAAAACAGACCATAATTCAAATTCCCCTACGATAACGGTCATGTATCGAAAAACCGAAAATGGATTAGTGATTGAACATGCTGGTGGGATTACAGCGACAGCTTTAATCGGGCGCTTTTCCATTTTTAGTACGCAAACCCATGAACTTAGCCAGCGAATCGCCAATGAGGAAGCTTTGTCGAATGCGGGAGTTGTTTTCGCGGATATCGCTCAACTAACGGATCAGCATGTAGATAATATCAACCGGCGAAAACAGATCTATCCTTATGAAATCCCCATTAATGTTTATTCCTCGTTAGCCTACGAGGCGCAGATCAGGCCTGAAGATTTGTACCTATCGGTTCGGGGTGGTGAATTGATTTTGGAATCGAAACGCTTAAATAAGCGGGTGATACCAAGATTAGCGACGATGTATAATTATCACCTTAATGCCTTAGCTATTTTCCGTTTGCTGGGTGACTTGCAGTACCAGGGATTGAAAAGTAGCCTTTCTCTGGATCTCGAACAGTTTTTCCCGGATTTAGACTTTTATCCCCGGGTTTGTATCGGGCATGTCATCCTGTGCTGTGCCAAATGGAAATTTTCGATGAGCCAGTTAGCGACCTTGCAGGAAGGTCATGAACCTGATCCTTTCAGACAGGTCCGGGAATTCCGAACACGTTACCAATTGCCTCAACGGATCAGTATCGGTCATGGCGATCAGCAATTGGTATTTGACCTGGGCAACCGGGACGAGGCCGGATTTTTTTTAACGTGTATCAGCGGATTAAAACAGGTGATGATACAGGAATATTTTCTGGCAGATCGGACGGTAAAAGTAGGGAGCAGGCCTATGGCTGGGCAGTATGTGGCCTTTATGAAACATGGACAACGTGTTTTTGCCATGCCTGCCAACAGTAATTTTAATGACCATCGTCAGGCCACCCGTGACTTTCCATTGGGATCGGAATGGGTTTACCTTAAGATCTATTGCACACCCGAATCCGCCGATCAGATCCTGGTTAATACCCTTCGCCCATTTCTGATCAAAAATCAAAAACAGCTTAAAAAATGGTTCTTTATCCGCTATAATGAGCATGGCTATCACCTGAGGGTTCGGTTAAATACCGAGGGAGGTCATCTCGGAACCTTACTTACCGGTCTTAGAAAACAGCTGGATGCTACCGGGCAAAAGCGGCTGATCAAGGAATTGCAGGGGGACACTTATCGGCGGGAGTTAGAACGATATGGAACCGACATGATGATGCCAGTTGAACAGTATTTTGAAGCGAGCAGCAATTTTGTTTTGAAGATGCTGCATGAAAGGGGAAAAGAGGAGTTTTATTTAACAGAGTTTGAGGCTGGTTTTTTTACTGCATTTAATTTGATCAATTGTTTCCTGGCGGAGCAGGTGGACACCAGGATATTTACGGGTAACATGGCGGAAAGCTTTCTATCCGGATATAAAACAGATAAAACGTTGCGAAAGGATATGGATAGCAAATACAGGGAAATAAAAGGCGGGCTGACGGATTTGGTGGAACGCCCATTAGCACAAACGCTTACCAGGGAGCTTGAAAAGGCATTTAAAAACCTGGTTGATCAGACTAAAATTATCGCAAAGGCGATGATCGCTAAAACCGATGAAGAAAAGAGCAAGTTAATCGCTGACCTGATCCATATGCATTTGAATCGCAACTTTAAATCGAATCAGCGGCAACAAGAGTTGTTAATATATTATTGTTTACATAAATATATCGGTTCAAAGATAGCCAGGTCCGGTCGGTAAATTTATTCGGATTGATCATAACGGCTACCAGAAAAAGAGGTGTTCATTTTTTGATGAAAGTCCTTACGGTATACGCGCCCTATAGGCAATTTGGCTTGATCAGACATATTTACCTGACCATATTCTACGGTATGTATAAAATGATGATTAACGATATAGGATTTATGAATCCTTAGAAAGGATGAAATGGGAAGCTTATTCAAAATTTCGCTCAATCCCATGTATGTCGTAATCTTTTGTTCTTTGACATAAATATCAATATAGTTTTGTGAAGCAACGACATATTTGATCTCCGGAATTTGGATACGGATAAACTTGTTTTTGATCCCTCCTTTGACAAATAAGAATGGTTCCTCGGGTATAGATGTGCTAATGGGTACAGGCAAATGATTCCTGACTTTTTGAATAGCTTTTAGAAAACGCTCATAACTAATAGGTTTTAATAAATAGTCAGTCGCCTGTTTTTCGAAGGCATCGACCGCGTATTCCCGATAGGAAGTCGTGAAAATAACAGCGGTGTAGTTATTGATCAAACCGGCAAATTCAAGTCCGGAGAGTTCCGGCATATCCACGTCAAGAAAGGTGATGTTTGGCGGGATACCTGATGAAATTTCTTCCAATGCTTTTAACGGATTTGTTGATGATCCCATCAACTCCAACCCGTTAGTTTTGGAAATAAAATCACTTAAAATTTCAATGGCATGGAATTCATCGTCACATATATAGCAGGTCAGATTCATAAAATAACATTTAAAGTTGTTTCGAAAAAGTCATCCTGGTCAAGCAAAGTCAAGGAATAACGGTTAGGATACGTAAAATCCATCCGAGTTCTGATATTTTGTATCCCGATTTGGCTATTACGTTGAAATTCGCTTACTGATTTTTTAAGATTACGGATATAATAAGAAAGCTCGCCTTGTTCATTAACCTGTATCCGGAGTAATGCAGGACTCTGTTCTACCTTTAGATTGCCGTGTTTGAACAGATTTTCGGTAAGCGTAAACAGGATTAATGGTAAGATCCGGTAATTTTGCAGGTCATCGGATATCTCCGTTTTTAAAAACAGCGGCTCATCATATCGTTGACGGTTAAGTTCAATCAGGTTTTGTATTTGTTCTACTTCATTCTCCAGTAATGTTTTATTGTCCGGGCCAGCGGCCTCCAAACTATATCGCATCATATCCGATAATAATAAAACACTGCGCGAGGCATCTGGTGAATGTTTATACACACTGTTGTAAATGAAGTTCAAAGCGTTAAACAGCATGTGTGGGTTAATTTGTTGCTGAAGGTAAGCGTTTCGAGTTTCTGATAGACGGATCTCAGCAGTAGATTTTTCCTGTTTGGCGATTAACTCCTGTTTTTCTGATTCCAACAACTGCTTCCTATAAAAAGCGATATGGCCCGCGACCCAATAGAATGACGCCAGAGTTGCATAATATCCTGTTCTGTAAAATGTAGAAATCAGGAACTTTTGTAGTTCTTTAAATTGATCCGTAAAATTAAAATGTAAATGATAATAAGCAGTAGAAAACAAAAACTTAACGCTTAATATGCCGATAAAAAGCAACGCCAGGAATAAAATGCCTTTTGCGTATTTCTTACCACTAAAAATGGTATTTAGAACCCCGATAAAAAAGTAAAAAAATAAGATGTTAATGGAATAATAAAAAACATAAACCATGGGTGATTCTAATACAGTGCCCGAAAAATAAAGAAAACTTAGTTCATAAAAAATGAATACCAGCCAGCAAATAATATGGACAAAAATTGTTCTCGTAGATGGATTATATATTTTCCGGATTTGAATTTTCATAGCTCAATGGTCGTTGAAATAGCTAATTCGGTCGTTTAAATAAAAAATAATTTCAAATAGCTCTTTAACATTAATTTAATTAAAAAATAAACATTATGATTATCAAAAGCAACAAACCAACAAAAGAAAAAACGAAATCAATCGTACATTTTATTGGAATTTCAAGTACGCTAGTGGATACGCCAACTGAACCAACGACCATTACGACGATTACCACATCACATCTATTGAAAAAATAATCTGTGGCATCAACGCACTTCTTTTAAAATAAAAATTATGTTGCGAGACGAGTTGAAGAGGATAAAAAGCCTGGTCAATGATTTGACGTTAACTGAGCCGGAACGAAACACGTTTACCTTAGTTGATAGGCCAA
Source organism: Mucilaginibacter sp. BGA-UO-ETr-C110 (assembly GCF_059567985.1). NCBI lineage: Bacteria > Pseudomonadati > Bacteroidota > Sphingobacteriia > Sphingobacteriales > Sphingobacteriaceae > Mucilaginibacter > Mucilaginibacter sp. BGA-UO-ETr-C110. The sequence continues at coordinate 2,009,920 of NZ_JCAQPB010000002.1, read as the reverse complement.
TGATACTACAGGCCATCTGCAAAGTATGTGAACAGGTGAAGGAGGCTTGGTTAAATGCCTACTTTTCAGAATCTCCCGATCACAGTCTGCAACGTTATTTTTATTTCCATTTAGAGGGTATCAGTCAACTTTCTGATACCCTTTTTCAATCAACCCAACATGATGAGCATTTTCATCTGGATCAGGAGATCTTGGTGGAAATCAATGATCAGTTGTTGGGCCTGATCACCCATTTAAAAGAGAATCATGGCCGTTTTTTTAATATGCAACAATATGCGCCTATAATTTGGTGGAGAAAGGAGCTAAAAGAAAACGCCGTCGTGACAGGTTTATTAATTGAAAGAATAGGCAATGCTGTTTTGCCGGTTGAACAAAGTTCATCGATCAATTCTTATTTGCAGGAAATGAGGACCGCAGGCCTTGAGGGATGTTATTCGTTTCACGCCTTAGATTACTACGGACGACTAGTCAGGAAGCTGGTTGAGTTCCTGGAAAGGGAAGCCTATGATGAATGCCGGCTAAATCAATTTTTAACCAATTTAAATTTCAATCATCTGCCATATATTGATTACCGTTTTGATCAGATCCGAAACCAATTGCATTTTCTGGATACTTCGCAGGATAAAATCCGGTTGTTGTTAGATGAGCGGAATCAACTGAAACTTATTACCGGCTACGAAAATTCCTTATGTCATACCCAGTTTCCCTCCATCGTAGTTATGCTTGATAAATGGTTATGTGAGCAGATTATTTATGTGGAAGAGCAACATCGTTTCGAACCCGAAAAAGGAACAAACACTACCCCTTTTAAATTGACACTCAACCTTTCCGTCGCGCAGATTGCCTGCCTGCTACGGGTTTTATATGAAGCCGAATGTTTCGGAAGCACTTCATTACATGATGTCTTCAAATTTGTGACCCAACACATCAGCTCTAAAAAACAGGCAGTGATCTCGATGGGAGGCCTCACCAAGGAATATTATAGTACCACGCAGGTAACCGGCGGAAAAATGATCCTTCTATTTCAACGATTAATCACTATCCTCAAACGTATCTTCTTCCCCCTGCTGGTTGTAGCAAGTGTAATATCTGGTGTTTAATCAGGAACTTGGTTAATTCACCCAACCAGGTATAACTAAAATCATCTTTACTGAACAGATCTTCGGGCCTGGCGTTAATGACATCCTGCATGGTCTGGTATCCCATTTTACCCGATTTCTTCGAAAATTCCTCGCTTAATCCGAGCTCATGAATCGGTTGGTTGAGTAAGATCTGTACGTCCATAGCTGAAATAATTTCGATAACTGGTCTTTAAAAGTCGCTATATAAAGATAATAAAAATCTGAAAATAGCGCATATATGCGTCGTTAAATATTACATATATGCCTCATTTTCGATATTGTGATAGAAATCGAAAGTGCGGCCGTTAGTAAAGTCTTTGGAGAAAGGCTGAGGCAACAACGCACTTTAAAAAAACTAACACAATTAGAATTAGCCATTCTGGCAAATATCCCACCATCGCAGGTCGGTAGAATAGAAAGAGGGACCGGTAATCCAACCCTCAGAACGATGTTTGCATTGTCCAAATCCTTAGCTATTTCGGTAACTTCTTTATTGGATCCCTATTAATACTCCACTTGTTCTATCCTTTTGTATTCGATTCCGGGCATTAACTGCTGTTTTATCGTCGACCAGTACGACAGCATTTGCTGATGGTAAAAGATTAATCCAATGTTTTCGATGGTTTTTATCTTGTCAGTTAAATTTTATAAATATTAATTTAATGTAAATTAATATTTATATCAGTGTATCATTATTGAATAATATTACGTTCCTACTATTTTACAACCCCAAATCTTAACACAATGATTAAAGCTGTTGCCCTAGACAAGCCTTTAATAATTGACCTGTTAACACGGTCATTTCAAAAAAACAAAAGTGTAAACTATATTGTCAGATATAGCAGGATACCAGAAAGAGGCATATATGCCCTAATGGATTATTCTTTTGAAGTATGCCTTCGTTATGGTGAAGTGTGGATAGCGGACAATCGTAAAGCTTGCGCGTTAATTCTCTTTCCTCACCTTAAGCGTACCACTTTAAAATCAATCTTTTTAGATATTAAACTCATTGTACAGGCAATCGGCCTAAGGGGCATATCAAATGCATTATCCCGGGAAGCTAAAATCAAAGCCATTCAACCTAAGATACCTATGGCTTATCTTTGGTTTATCGGAGTTGACCCGGAGCACCAGCATCAGGGCACCGGTACTGAACTTTTGAAAGAGATCCAGGCGGAAGCCGGCGGGAAAAACCTGCCCGTATACCTGGAGACTTCGACGCAACAGAATATACCCTGGTATGAAAGACATGGTTTTGTGATTTACAGTGAGCTCCAACTGGACTATACGCTGTTTTTTCTAAAACATCCACCGAATTAAAGTAAACATTATGCTGGTATTCGGAACGCAGATCCACATCGTCACTTTTATATTTATATTACTGGAAACGGGGATGTTCATCTTCCAGTTTTTTTATTATTTATTCCGCCCGGAGGATAAAATTCGTTTATGGTATTTTATATTATTATCCCTGCTTTTATTCTATAATATTACCGGCGGATTATTTCCCGATCCGAAAATTGATATGGCCATCACTACCCAGAATATTATCGCGTATGGCAGCGGCTTTCTGATGGCATCTTATTTTCCGTTTTATTTTTATAAAGCATTTAACCTTCGTTCTCTTCGATGGCATGCCCTATACGGTGTGCCCTTGTTCCTGATGTTACCCTACCTGTTATTTTTCGTCATTATCTACGCATTAAATAAAAATCTTAATGTAGATATTAAATTAGGGGTGGTGGTACCTTTCCTTTATTCCATGATTTTATTGTGGGTCATATTAAGGGCGATACATGAACATTATAAAATAAGCAGTGACCGGAAAACTTTAATCGAGGAGATCGCAGTTTACGGTGCGGTTTCACCCTGGGCGGCTATGACCGTTTTTTCCTGGTTCCAGGTCAGCCAATTAACGGAGGTCTTATGTACTAATTTTGGATTCATCGTGATCACGATCATATATATCCTGAATGCAATCAGGAGAACAAGAGAAGAATACGCAGATTTAGTGACATTGAGATCGTACGGCCAGGAGCGCTCTACTTTTTTTGAGGCGAATTGTATTGCTTACGGATTGACCAAAAGAGAAATAGAAATTGTGCAATTCATACATAAAGGATTAAAGAATAAAGCGATCGCAGATAACCTGAATATTTCGGCAGGTACCGTTAAAAAGCACGTCGAAAATCTATTTCATAAAACCCATGCCAGCTCCCGGGTTGAACTGATCCACAAGCTGATTTTCGCACCGGAATCTTAAAAAATCCTATTTATTTATGGAAAATATGCCTAAAGACGTATTTAAATAGGACAAAATACGTATTGTTTAAGCAGTGTGGTAGCTGCAATTTTGCCTTGTGGTTAACTATTAATTAATAAATATAATATTAAGCTTATAGCCACGACAATAAATGAAGTTATCAACAAGAAGAGGCAGGGCATTAAACCTAAGTATGATGATTCAGCGAATAGATAACAGGCTCCGTATTCGATTAAGGCGAAGGATATTTACTGCATTCTCACCAAAAGAATGTGGTGAATCCTTGTCAGTGCCTCCGAATAATACTTTTTTAAATAAATAAGATGGACATGACAGCACCGGATTATCCGAAATCAAGCTGTTAGTGCCAGCAACCAATTATACGTGAGAAGATGTCAAAAGCACCTGAAACTTTTAAGTTTTTGCAAGGCTGTTTATTGATTGTTAATCTTTTCCGGTGCAATATGTAAAAAAGGAATATTAACAGGGTCGAACCCCTACGGCCTAAATGAGACGGGAACATATGAGGGATGAAAAAGGATATCCATTTTCATGGATGGATGAGGTGGTGGAAATTACACTTCAACCAGGTGCGGTCAGTGAACAATCAATTAATTATCCGCAGCAAGATCTTTCTGTACAATTCCGATTGGAAACCAGGCGAATCTTTGCAACGTTAAAAAGTTCGACATTTGGATTGTTTTCGAAACGGAAAGTTCGGATCGTCGCTGACCGGTATCTACACGCCGTCCAGCTGTTGCTTGACCAGGCGCATATCAATGAAGCAGGTTACGCTATAAATAACCCTTATCGGCCAATTATCCGGGAGATTATCGTATGCCTGGAAGAATTGAAGGAGCAGATTCAAAAGCGATATGGAACCTTGTTGTCTAAATCGGAAAATACAGGCCTACCAGGTATTACATCCCCACCAATATTTAAAATGCTTTGCCGGTTAACTGTCGATCAATTGGGTATTATCTTGCGGGCAGCGGATGACACCAAAGTTATCGTAGCCAAATCTATCAGTATGATCTTTAAAACGGTCGTTCCTTATTTATCCACGGAAAACAAAAAAGACATTTCATGGGACAGCATGCGCAGCAATTCCTATCATCCGGAGGAAAACGATAAACAAATAGCGATCGAGGCCCTGGAGAAATTGATTAGTAAGATCAGGGGCTACAAATGATTCCCCAATAGCAATTGCGATCTAAAAATAAACCGCCGGTACCATATACCTCTGGCGATAGGTAGGGACTGGGGGGCTGACCATACCATTTAATTACTGATATTTCCGTCAGTTCAAGCCCGTTTGCAATACTGCTTAACATTGTCAGTACCCCGAATACCTGCCTGATCGTAGTTGATACCCAGGTTAAATCAACACAAAAGATATTGTTATTTTTGTGATCATGACAGACCTGAATGAATACGAATGCGAGATGCTTGACACCATGCTGGAAGCCTTTGGTATTCCGGACAGCCTGACGCGTCTGCAATTGCTTGAACTTTTCGATCAGGATGAGTCTACGGCTTTTGCCATGGTGCAGGCCTTAACCCGAGAAGGATTAGTGGCCGAATCTGGAAAGCATGGTGATTTTGAGTTACCCGAGAAACTTATATTAAAACTCAAAGGTGAAAAGTTTCTGAGGGAAGGCGGCTTCACCAGGCGCTATCAGACAGAGCAACAGAGACCGATCGTTGTCGGAGGGACACTCGCCAAATTGCAACAACAGAATATGCGTTTGCAAAATCTAAAACTGGCTCATGAGACTGATATCAGTAATCTTCAACAAAAGGTGAACAATTTGCTCAAGCGTCAATATATCTGGTTGGCGTTGATTATCCTGGCGCTGCTCATGGGTTACTTTTTGGGCTTCTCTTTCGGACATTAAGTCAAAGTATTGTTATCATTTCCCTCCGATACTTTTTACCGGCCTCTCGAAGCAGAGGTTGTTTTTTGCCCATTCGTTGCCTTGACGATTGAATACTCTCTTGCTACAACATCCCGCAAAAATGATTCGCCGGTATTGAAATCTTGATATAAGAAAATTATTGATTTTTTGTAGTTGATTATCAATTGGATACAAGGATACAAAATGGATACAATCCAAAGTTGGACTTGTACAGTGATGCAGTTCTAGGTTCCTTTGTATCGTCAAACACGCTAGACATCAAGAAGGAATATAAAAACAGATTAATGTATTAAAAATAAAAGCATCATGTTAAAACAACTATCCTGGGCCAGCTATTGGGAGGCCGTTATCATCATATTAATTATCTACTATGTCTATATCGGCATACGCTTTTATGCTATAGACGTCCTGCAATTGTGGAATCGTTTTTTAACGCAAACAGGCATGTTTCCAAAACCCGCAAACCCGCTTTTATACGATGCAGGAATTGCAGATACAGGGCCAGCCACCCTTAGTGCCGAGTTTCCCGATAATCACTATCCCGAGGATATGCGCGAAGCAGACCAGCTGATCGCCGGTTTAAAAAATTGTATTTCGGATGCATCTGGCAAAGCCTATTATCCGGATGCTTTAAAAACACAAATTAAGGCACTTTTTCAAACGCATCATTCGATCAAAAACTCGCCGCATCGTCCTGCAATCGTGGAGATGGTGGTCTCGGAATGTGAACTTACCGGCACTGCCGTGCTGACGGAAGAAGAGGTAGATCAGTGGTGGAGCAGTTAGCATGGCTTGCGATTCCCGGTCCGGTTCCCGCCGCTTTGGTGGGAACCACCACCCGGGAGTTTAGCTAAACACGCGATTATTTAATAACGGTACACCGGTAATTGAAAAACGAATACCTGGTGATGTGACCATGTTAAGGCTGTTGCCTGGCATGGGCTGGAAAACTATTGCTCAATTTTTAACCAAAAGAAGAAAGCTTTTGGAGAGCATTCATAAAATATAAAGAAAAGATCAGTGAAGATGGAAAAGTGGAAAGGGAAATTTAAAAGGAAGGCCTGGCTGGGAGAGAAGTATATCCCGATGCTGGTGATCATGAACCTATTTTATATAATCATAAACTTCGCGGTTTATGCTCAGGACGGGAACGCCGGTATTAACGAAGCCAACACGCAGGTACGTAGCTATTTTCAATCCGGCACCAGTCTGATGTATGCAATCGGTGCTTTACTCGCCCTGATCGGTGCCGTTAAGGTGTATTCCAAGTGGAATGCGGGTGACCAGGATACTTCCAAAGTTGCTGCCGCCTGGTTTGGCTCCTGTATTTTTCTGGTCGTGGTGGCCACTATTATTAAATCATTTTTTGGGTTATAATATGAAAGAGCAATTGATCAATAAGCTGTACAGCTACCTGGTTCAAAATCATCTGGACCTGTTGATTTCCTTACAGGAAGATCACCGGCTGAATCATTACCTCGAATACAAGGTTGGTTCAGTGACCGAATTGTATGAAGGCCTCCTCGCTGAGAACCGGCCTGTCTATGTCATCGAGGCACTGTGTATGGAGGAACTGACAAGGGACCTGCGGCCATCGCGCTTCGAATATATGCGGGCCCTACTGGAAGAAGAATTTGAAGCTGAATTTCGGCGCATGAGTGATCAGGGTATACTCACCTATGAGATCATCAACCTGATCGGTGCTTGTGAACCCATTTTCGAAGTATTTCAGTTTGGCGAGGAGAGCGAAGATAGCCGGGAATTAAAGTATGCGATCATGGGCATGATCGAAGAGTACTTGAGTCGATAAGTAAATAAGTGTAGAAAGATTAGTGCGGAACAATGGCTTACCATCAGTTTGAAAAATTAAGGAATAATATCGCGGCGATCAAGGTGGCGATAGCCTACCGGAACGGGGAACCGCTTCAGGAAGGCGACCAGGCCGTACTTGCGCAATACGCTGGTTTCGGTGGCATTAAAGCCATATTATTCCCGGCCGGTGATCAGCAGCAATGGATAGAAATGCATGCGTCCCAGGCAGACCTGCGTTTATATCCATCGATCATGGAGCTTCACGAATTGCTTCGGGATCAATTAACAGCGTTGGAATATAAAGAAACGTTGGATTTATTAAAAAACAGCATTCTAACCGCTTATTATACACCAGCAATCATTCCACAGACAATATACAGCGTTTTAATTGAATGTGGATACCATCCCCAACGGGTGTACGAGCCCAGCAGCGGTGCGGGAATATTTGTTACGGAAGCCGTTTCAGTTTTTCCCGAACTTCAACAGGTTACCGCCATAGAAAAAGATAAATTAACCGGAATGGTGCTGACGGCCCTGGGAGCTACGCTTCCGATCCCCGTGCAGGTTCAGATCCGTGGTTTGGAGGAAACGTCATCATCAGAGAACGGACAATCAGATTTATTGGTCAGCAATATGCCCTTTGGTGATTTTCAGGTCTTTGACCCTGAATTTCCAAGTAAATTAATTAGCGGTAGGATCCACAATTACTTTTTTGCCAAAGGTTTAGATAAACTGGCCGAGGGAGGATTGATGGCTTACATCACTACCCAGGCGTTTCTTAACAGTGGTGAAAACCGGCTGGCCAGGGAGTACCTTTTTTATCATGCCAACCTGATCAGTGTGGTAGTGATGCCCGATAACCTTATGAAGGATACTGGAAATACAGAAGCACCAAGCCATTTACTGCTTGTCCAAAAAGACACCGGCAAAGAACGTTTGTCACATGAGGAAGAACAACTGATTGAAACTATTGAGCGCCGGAATGAATTCGGTACTTACAGCTATAATGCCTATTTGGATAAACATCCCGAATTAATCTGCGGAGATGAGATCAAACCAGGTAAAAATCAATATGGCCAGGCCCATGAAATGGTATGGCAAAACGATGAAATCGACGGTATCAAAACCAAACTGACCGAGATTCTGAAATTTGCACTTACCATGCGGGGGAATCGGTTAGCCTTTCAACAAGGCCAATTGAAGTTGATCAATTCGGCCGCCGTTCACCGAAAGACATTTACTTATCAAGACTTGCCGGAATCGCCTGAGGTGGTACAGACTGTACAATTGGGCTTGTTCGATAATACTCCTGCCGATAAGGGTAACCGTGCGTTGGCCTATCTCCGGGAACACGATGACCGGGTGATCAAAAGGCAAACTGCGCGGATTATCAGCAGGGTCAGTACAACAGAGCGACCTGAGCATGAAAGTATTATTTTGCTGGCCGCGCAAAATGAATCCCAAAGCCGCTACCTATATAAACTGATCAGTAACGTCCAGGAGATCGCGGCATTTCCATTCTGGATTACCGGGACGCAATTAAGCGGCCGTTTGAAGATATTATCGGAGCAGCTAAAAGAATATGATCAGGACTATCTCTATTTCGGGGACGAAAGTCTTAAAAACGCATTCGCCCTATTGCAAAACCCGGTTCAATATTATCGCGATTTAAAAGTATTCCACCGGGAGGGAAGCCTGGTCAGCCTTCAGGGAACGATCGGGACGATCTCCGCGCCGGACCTCAGCCACGTGCGTGCGGCATTCCAAGCGCAGGAAGACCAGACGAACCCAGCTTTTTATGAACAATACCTGGTTATCCGAGATCGCTATCTCGAACTCCATGAAAAAGAGACGGGTCAGCAAATTGCATTTCCGACAATCCGGGAAGCGCTGAATCAAGCGTATGGAAGATTTGTTCTGCAATACGGAGAACTCAACCGCCCGCTCAACAGAAAACTGATCCTGGCAGACCATCTGGACGGCTTTAAAGTATTGTCCTCCCTGGAAAGAAAAGAAGGCAACACCTATCTGCCTGCCGATATTTTGAACGGACCGGTCTTTCCGCAACAGGAAAAATACAGGACCGATGACCCGGTATCTGCATTGGCAAGGGGACTGAATGATACCGGCAAAGTTGACCTGGCATTTATCGCCTCTGCAACTGGGCTGACATCGGATGAAGTGATCATTAGCCTGCGAAAGCATATTTATCTTAACCCGGAAAACCGCATTTGGGAGACCGTGGATAATTATTTGTCCGGGAACGTAGTTGAAAAGCTGACTATGGCAGAACGACAAGCTGCTGCCTTGCCGGATGATTTGCAAATACAACGCAGTTTGGATGCAATCCGCGAAGTGCAGCCTGAGGTCATTCCATTTGAACTGTTGGATTTTAATCTGGGTGAACGTTGGTTCCCGATGGCTTACTATGAACGTTTTGCCACAGATTTTTTTGAACTACCGGTTCAGATCACTTATATGAAATCGAGCGACAGCTTTAAGGTAGGCATGAAGGGAAGTAACCTGAAGGTGGTCAAGGAGTACGCCGTCAGTCCGAAAGGGAGCCATACCACCTATGCCTACACCTTGCTGGAACATGCGCTGGTGAACACCACACCTTATTTTAGCTATGAGGTATCGCTCGGTGCCGGGCAAACTAAACGTTACCCGGACAATGAAGCTATACAGCTGGCTCATCAAAAGATAGAAAGTATCCGCAACGGATTTGTAAACTGGCTAAATGAGCTGCCAGACACCGAAAGGAAATTCCTGGAAAAACTGTATAATCAAACTTTCAACTGTTACGTGTTGCGGGAATACAACGGCGATCACCTGACCTTTCCAGGTTTGGATAAACAGGCTTTAGGTATAGAAGATCTGTATATCTCCCAAAAGAACGCCGCCTGGCGTATCATGCAGAACCGGGGAGCGTTGATCGATCACGAGGTGGGTCTGGGGAAAACCCTGACAATGATCGTGGCGGCACAGGAAATGAAACGACTGGGCATCGTTCATAAACCGATGATTTTGGCCTTAAAGGCGAATGTAAACCAGATCGCCGAAACCTACCGAAAAGCGTATCCGAACGCGCGTATCCTGGCCCCGGCCGAAGATGATTTCGTGCCCGCTAAAAGGCTCCGGTTGTTTCATGAGATCAAAAACAACAACTGGGACTGTATCATCCTCACCCATGACCAGTTTGGCAAGATCCCGCAATCACCGGAAATCCAACGACAGATATTCCAAACTGAACTGGACAACACGGAACTTGATCTGCAAACACTAAAAGCAGAAGGAGGGGAGATCTCCCGGCGCATGCTGAAAGGCCTGGAGATCCGCAAAACCAATTTACAAGGGAAATTGAAAAGCCTGTTGTATGAAATAGAACACAAGCAGGACAAGGGTATTAATTTCAAGGAAATGGATGTCGATCACCTGTTCGTGGATGAATCGCATAAATTCAAGAACCTGACTTTTACAACACGCCATGACCGGGTAGCGGGCTTGGGAAATATGGAAGGCAGTCAAAAGGCGTTGAATATGCTGTTTGCTGTCCGCACCTTACAGGAAAGATTTGACAGTGACCTTTGTGTCACCTTCCTGAGCGGTACACCCATTTCCAATAGCCTCACAGAAATGTATCTTATTTTCAAATACCTGCGGCCCAAAGAAATGGAACGCCAAGCAGTTTCGAATTTCGACGGTTGGGCGGCTGTGTTCGCGAAAAAGACAACAGATTTCGAATTCTCGGTCACCAATGAGATCATTGCCAAAGAGCGGTTTCGCCATTTTATTAAAGTTCCGGAACTGGCGCTTTTTTATAACGAGATCACGGACTACAAGACGGCCAGACATATCAACCTGGATAAACCGGAATTGGAAGAGCAACTGGTCAATATCAGGCCTACGCCGGAACAAAGTGAATTTATCAGGAACCTGATGACGTTCGCTAAAAACGGAGATGCTACCTTGATTGGCCGGGCACCACTGACGGGCGATGAAGACAAGGGGAGGATGCTGATCGCGACGAACTACGCCAAAAAGATGGCGGCTGATATGCGCCTGATCGATAGTGCAAAATATGAAGACCACCCTGACTTTAAAGTGAATGTTTGCGCCAGGAAACTTGCCGAATTATACCGGGACAGCCAGATTCATCGCGGGACACAGATTGTTTTTTGTGATATCGGAACACCGAAGCCTGGTGTATTTAATATCTATGACGCGCTGAAGGATAAATTAATAGAGGACATGAACATTCCGGCGGGTCACATCACTTTTATCCATGACTGGACCGATAAGCAAAAGCCGGAGTTGTTCAGGAAAATGAACCGTGGCGAAATTCGAATACTCATTGGCAGCACAGAAAAAGCGGGGACAGGACTGAATGTGCAGGAAAAAGTGATCGCCATGCACCATTTGGATATTCCTTGGAAGCCCAGCGAGCTCGAACAAAGAAACGGTAGGGGAGCACGCCAGGGAAATAAACTGGCCAAATCCGACTACGGCAATAAAGTACAGAACTTTATTTATGCAGTTGAACAATCGCTGGATAATTACAAGTTCAATCTGCTTAAGAACAAACAAACCTTTATCAGCCAAATGAAGAACTGCGCTTTACATGTACGCTCCATTGACGAAGGGTCCATGGATGAAAAAAGCGGTATGAACTTCTCAGAATACATTGCCATTCTTTCCGGGGATACCTCCTTACTGGAAAAGACCAAGCTGGAGAAAAAGATTGCGGTTATGGAAAGTTTAAAGGCCGCCCATTTCAGGGAGATCGCCCGGTCCCGTAACGAGTTGAAAAATTTACATGACGGGAAGGAACGTTCGGCTCAAATGCGGGACAGGTTAATGAACGACCACGCTGTGTACCGACGTCACCTGAAGTTCGATAAAAATGGCAATAAACTGAATATTATTGACCTGGGCGGTTTGAAAACTGGTAAAACAGACGAGATCGGCGCGCACCTGATCAGGTTGTATAAAACCTGGAAACCAACTGACGGGCATACCGGGAAAACTAAAATTGGGACCCAGTATGGATTTGACCTTTTTATCCGGCGTGAAAAGGAAATGGTTGAGCACAAAGGTAAAATCATTGCTGTGTATCATAACTCGCTTTTTGCGGAAAGGTCTGAAACAGGTATCAAATATGACTATGCCTCAGGAATTCCCAATATCGATAGTGAAAAGTTGGCGGCCCGGTATTTCCTGCATGCGATTGATAAGGTAGATGGATTGGTTGAAAAATATCAAAAACAAATACAGGAAGCAGATGAGCTTATCCCCAAACTCGAAACATTAATTGCTAAACCTTTTGAAAAAGAACCGGAATTACAGCAAATGAAAGGTTCACTGAGCAGCCTCGAAAGGGAGATTGCTATCAGCATTCAGAAAAAGCAGGAACTACAAGATGAACAATTGCGGGCGAGCCGGGATATGAATAACCCATCCGAGGCATCGTCGTTAGATGCGGTCATTGTCCAAATGAATGCGCCGGAGACCGCGGTTGATACCAGGTCAGTAAAAGTTGTTAACGGTATGGATAGGGAACCCGCGGAGGCACGTGAACGTGTCGAATTAAAGAAGAGTAAGGGGTTAAGTATATAGAGAGCAATACGGTTTATTATGAATACGAAAATAACAGGCAATGAAATACAGCATTTACACCATTAACAAAGGAATTAATAGGAGTATCGAGTTCCGTGGATTGAAAGCGCAATATATATGGTATTTCGGCGGAATGGTGATCCTGTTGATGATTGTTTTTGCACTGCTGTATATATTGGGTGTTGGGGCTATCATAGGAATGACCATCATAGGCCCAGGCGGTGTTTTGATCAGCATAAAAATTTTTGCGATGAGCCGGAGATTTGGGGAACATGGCTTAATGAAGGCGATAGCGAGGCGGCAAATACCACTCGTATTGAAATCGTTTAGTCGGAAAATATTTCAACATATAGGTAGATAAGGAGAGAAAGCAGATGAAAAATTTGAGACAGGTGCCCATTTATACCATTGAAGGGACCAGTTTTCTGGTTGATATTGAACAGCAGGTATTGCGGCAAACGAACGATCTGAATACAGAGATATCCTTTTTGGATGATATGAAGGATATGAGAACCCATTATGAACTGGCCCATGACAAGGTAAGCCACCTTCAGGAAAATGCAGTCTCCGGGAACTGGATCAAAATTCCACAGATGGTTGAGCTTGACCCAGAAGGTATGGCCGCTAAATACGGATTTACCATAGAACAAATCAAAGGGAAAACAGATTTCGAAGTTATCGTAAATCAGGAAGCTCTGGACCGGCGAATGGCCGGTGCACTACCCATGATCAATATTGCCGGGGAGTTATTTGTCATCGATCTGCGTTTGCAAGAGCTGCGTCATGCTCATAATTTTCATCCGGTTATCAGCCTGAGATCATTTGATTTAACACACGACGGATGGAAATATGAAGCCTATTACCATCCCGTTTTAAGGCAGGTAGTAGACATTGATCCCGGTTTGACAGAATTTCCGGACAGCGTGGTCAAGATTCAGTTGCCCAACGAGATAGGCCTTGACCCGGTAGGAACCGCGCGAATTTATGGTATCGAGGAACAAGCCTTATTGCGCCGGTACCCAATTCAGCCAAATCTTAAAGCGGAAATTATTCCTCTCAGTGAAACAAACGTTCCGAGGCTTATCCAGCAGAACCGCAAAAAGTTACAGCTGGAGCATGAAGAAAACGCGAGGCGAATACGGCCAAGACAGCGGCCGCATTTTTAGACCTCATCCTGGACCTTTCCATCTCAATAGCTATCGGGAGAGAGAGGTTATGAGAAGAGTTGAGGTAGGATGTAATATGATTGAAGAAGGATAAGTGAAAATGGAAAAGGAGTTGAAGGATTTACTACCGATTATGGGTGTCGAACATGATTGTATCTTGTCCAAATTGGGCGAAATTACTTTGGTTTATAAGGCGGAGCTGCCCGAGGTATTTACCTTATCAGATGATGATTATGAACAATTGCACCAGGCCTGGGTAAAAGCCATTAAGGTATTACCCAAAGACAGTGTATTACACAAGCAGGACTGGTTCCTGAAAAAGCAATATAGTGTTGAGGCCAATACTGAAAATAAAGGGTTTTTAACGGAAAGCAGCGAACGGTATTTTACCGGAAGGCCATTCCTGCAACATGAATGTTATATCCAGCTGATAAAAAAACCGGCAGGCAGACGGTCTGGTAGTTCCGTTTTTTCGAATTTGCTGCGACCATCGCTGGTACCGGAGGAAACCCTAAAACCCGCTGCCCTACGAGATTTCCTCGATTTGGCAGGACAGTTTAAACGATTGCTGGAAGATAGCCGGCTGATCAAACTGACCCAATTGAAAAACAGCGATTTGCAAAGCCATCCCGGAAAGCCAGGATTGATAGAACGCTATTGCTTTCTTCCAGAAAAGGAGTCGCAGGTTGCTTATAATGACATTCAGTTCATACCCGATATCCGTATTGGAGATCAACATGTGGCCATTTACACATTGGGAGACGCTGAAGATCTACCGTCCTTATGTGGATCGAGGATCAATTATGACCAGTATTCGACTGACAAGACCAAATTTCCGGTCAGTTTTGCAGCGGGATTGGGGCTACTCTTACCCTGTAATCATATTTACAACCAGTACATTTTTATTGGTGACGGGCAGGCCATGCTTAAGCAGCTGGAAAAAAAGCGGCTCAGGCTGCAATCGCTTTCGGCTTACTCTCGTGAGAATGCGATTTCACTGGAAGCCACCAATAATTTTTTAAATGAGGCGATCAGCCAGCAGCGACTTCCGGTCAAAGCGCATTTTAACGTAATGATCTGGTCGGATCATCAGGAAGAGCTAAAAGGTATGAAAAACCAGGTGGCGTCTGCTATGGCTTCTATGGATGCAGCTGCTAAACGGGAAACAGTGGGTGCCCCGCAGATCTGGTGGGCCGGTATCCCGGGAAACGGCGGCGATTTTCCGGCAAATGACAGCTTTGATACTTTCGCCGAACAAGCCTGTTGCTTCCTGAACCTGGAGAGTAATTATAAAAGCGTCGCACCCAACGAGGGCATCCGTTTTTGTGACCGTTCCGGAAAACCGGTATATGTGGATCTTTTTGACGGGCCACGGAAGGAAGGGATCTCTTCCAATATGGGGGTGCTTTGCTGCGGAACTTCCGGTGGCGGTAAATCGATGACGATCAACCATATTCTTCGTTCTCTGTATGATCAGGGGGCGCATTGCGTCACCGTCGATATTGGTGGCAGCTATAAAGGACTATGCGGGCTTGTCGGCGGCTATTACTTCACCTATGAAGAAACTAATCCAATTCAATTTAACCCGTTCTACCTGGGCAAAGGTGATGTACTCGACACTGAAAAAAAGGAAAGTTTAAAAGCGTTACTGGTTTCCTTATGGAAAGGAGAAAACGAAACGTTTAACAGGGCTGAATATGTGGCGCTATCCAATGCCGTGCAGGGCTATTACGAACAATTGGCGCGGAATAACCGCTTATTCCCCGGCTTCAATTCGTTTTACGATTACCTGGAAACCGAATACCGGAAAGTGCTGGAAAGCCATCAGGTCAAGGAACGGGACTTTGATATGGATAACTTCCTGTATGTGCTGAGGCCGTACTATAAAGGTGGTGAATTTGATTTTCTGCTGAACGCAACTGAAAACCTTGAACTGCTCAGTCAGCCCTTTGTAGTCTTTGAGCTGGACCAGATTAAGGACCATCCCATTCTTTTCCCGGTATGCACGCTCATCATAACCGAGCTGTTCATTTCTAAGATGCGCAAGTTACCAGGAGTACGCAAAGTGTTGACAATAGATGAAGCCTGGAAGGCCATAGCCAAAAGCGGTATGGCTGAGTTCCTGCGCTATGCATTTAAAACGATCCGAAAATTCAACGGCATCCCCATCGTGAGTACACAAGAGCTCGATGATCTGATCAACTCACCGGTGATCAAAGACGCCATCATCAACAACGCAGATATCAAAATATTAATGGATATGCGCAAGTTCCAGGGTAAGATAGAAAAGCTACAGGATGTACTGGGTATGTCTGAAAAGGGCAAAACCATTTTGCTATCGGTGAACAAGGATAACCGGGAGATCTTTATTGACATCGGGGGGCAAGTCATCAAAGTATACAAAAACGAGTTGTGTCCGGAAGAATATTATGCTTACACCACCGAGGGCAGGGAACGGGTCGAAATACTGGAGCTCGCCGCCAAACATGGCAGTGTACAAAGGGGGATTGAAGCAATGGTCGCTGCAACAAAAAACAGAGGTTAAATATTGAGAAATAATATCATGAGCAAGAAAAACTTGATCTGTCGGTTCAGGCAGGCGTTAAAAATGGCATTAGCATATTGTGAGGCACATGCATCCAGTCAAAAAGCGATGAAAAAGGAATATGCTAACGAGCGGCACGACGAAAAGCTGGGGGACCATTTTCTTACTAAAATCACTATTAAAAAGCAAGGGAATATGTACCAGGTTACCCAGCAATTCTATGTCAATGGGTGGCTTAGGGATCAAAATAATTGGATTGCCACTTATGGCTGGCATTCCAACGGTCACCTGATGGCTATTGGAAGTAGTCGATACTTGATTTTTGATCCCACTGAAAAATTACTGTACCTGGAGGAATGGATCGACGACGAAAAGACGATGAGTATCTATTATCAAAATAAATAGGACCATGAAAAAAAGATGGATGATAACTAGTCTGCTGGTATGTTGCCTTTTGATACAGGTCAGACCTGCTCAGGCACAAATTCCCATTGTGGGGTTATTTGGTTCCGCGATCAAGAAGATTATTACTGCCATAGACCTGAAAGTTCAAAAGTTACAGAACCAGACCATTGCCTTGCAAAATGCAGCGCGACAATTGGAGAACAACCTTTCCCTGGGTAAACTTCAGGACATATCCGGCTGGTTGGATAAAGAGAAAAATTTATACCGATCCTACTACCAGGAACTGGTGCAGGTAAAAAGCATCGTCGCTGATTTTGCGGAAGTGAAGAATATCATTAGCCGACAAAAACAATTACTGGTAGAATATCAACATGCCTATTCGCTTTTTCGGCAGGACAAACATTTCTCCCCGGATGAAATCGCTTATATGGAAAATATCTATGATGGAATTGTGCAGGAAAGTATCCGCAACCTGGATGAGGTACTCCTGGCGGCAAGCAACCTGGGCACGCAAATGGATGATGCCGAGCGTATGCAACAGGTTCGTCAGGCATCGCAGGCGATGCAAACAAACCTCGATCACCTTCGGCAGTTCAATCAGCAAAATGCCACGATCAGTCTGGTGAGGGCCACTGATGAACAAGACCGGCTTTCGGTAAGGCAGCTATATGGTCTGCCCTAAACTATGATTAAACAAACGAAAGGAAACGCCTATGAAAACGATGCTAATTACTTTTCTTTTCACCAGCCTGACCATCGCTCAAGCGAATGCCCAGCTTTTTGGCCAGCAAGGTAAAAAAACAAAACTAATGATGGAACAGATCGCTGATCTGGAGATCTATTTACATATACTCAAATCCGGGTATCAAATCGCCGGAAAAGGGTTGCAAACCGCGCATGAGCTAAAGAATGGTTCATATGGTCTGCATACTGCCTATTTCCATTCCCTAAAGGAAGTTAATCCTGTTATAGCGGCTGATCCCACAGGAAAAGCGGTCTACGATTTACAGGAGCAGATAGTGGACATGTTTAGCAGGGAAATAGCCTGGCAACAGGAGAAAAAGTTGTTAACCCGGGAAGAGTATACCCATTTACAAAGCGTTTACACCAACTTGTTGGATGAAAGCCAGGAAGATTTGGATGCCGTCATACAGATGTTAACACCTGGTAAGTTACAGTTTAGTGACCAGCAAAGAATCGAAAGGTTGAGGCAGTTATATCTCCGGATGAAAAACAGGCGCTCGTTTGCCGGGCATTTTACGACCGAATGCCATAACCTGGCCTTGCAAAGGCAACAGACCCAAGAGGAAAAACGGCGGATACGGGAGGTATACGATATCAATTGAACACAAGAGAAAGGAGAGGAAGATGAACAGGTTATTTAAAATTGGATGGATGGTGCTTTTGTCATTAAGTATTACAGCGAATGTCAGCCGGGCACAGTCGGTGGCACAGTGCCTGGAGCAACTCACGCTGGATTATCAAAAGCTGGCGGGTCTTAAAAGTATTTTACAGCAGATGTATAAAGGCTATGCAGTATTAAACAAAGGCTATTCTGCGGTAAAAGATGTATCACAGGGGAATTTTAACCTGCATGAAGCATTTCTGGATGGGCTCATGGTGGTAAGTCCGGCTATACGGAATTACCCCAGGGTCGCGGACATCATGAACGACCAGGTCTCGCTTATTAGTGAATACAAAACAGCCGCGAGCGCGTTTCGGCATGATCCCCATTTTAAACCGGACGAGATCAGTTATATGGCGCAAGTTTACAATCGCCTTGTGGGGAAAAGCCTGAAGACGCTGGACGATCTTTCGATGGCAATCACGGATAGTAAACTCCGTATGAATGATGCAGAAAGGTTAAAGACCATCGATCAGCTATATCAGGATAGCCATGATCAGCTGGGGTTTCTGCGGCGTTTTAACGATCGGGCGTATAAAACAGCGCTGCAAAGGGCCCGTAATGCAAACGATTCCCAAACCCTAGAAATTTTATACGGCATCAAGTAATTTAACGATGAAAAAGAAAATAATCAAGGTTGTTCTACTGGCAACCTCGGCAACGTTTTTGCCTTTAATTTCCCGCGCTGCAGGTGTTGGGGACGATTTACACAGCCTCCAGGGCGTCTTGCAAAAGCTTTACGACCAAATGTTACCCTTATGTCGTGGAATGATCGGCATCGCGAGGGGAATTGCCGGATTTGCGGCACTATGGTACATCGCTTCAAGAATATGGAAACACATCAGTGCGGCAGAACCTGTCGATGTCCTGCCACTATTGCGGCCATTTATACTCGGTTTTTGTATCGTTTTTTTCCAAAGTGTGCTGACACTCATCAACGGAATCCTGCAGCCTGTAGTTACGGCAACCGAGGGCATGGTTATTCAATCCAACCTGGCTATTGCCCGAATGCTGAAAGACAAGCCATTAGATGGAACACAGGGGCAGGAACCATCGTCCACAACAGCTGATCCGGATAAATGGTATCAATATAGCCATCCTGATCAAAGCACAGCAAACGGAACGAGCAATAATCCCATTTCGGATGCCTATTCAAGTTTTAGTATCAATAATTGGATCAGGAAGTTTATCGCGGAGGTATTGAATGTGCTGTTTCAGGCGGCAGCGCTTTGCCTGGATACCATCCGGACATTTAAATTAATTGTGCTGGCCATTCTTGGGCCACTCTGTTTTGGATTGAGCGTTTTCGACGGTTTTCAGCATACCCTGAAGCAATGGATTGCCCGGTACGTCAATGTTTTTATGTGGCTGCCCATTGCCAATATTTTTGGGGCGATCATCGCTAAAATCCAGGAAAATATGATCCTGGAGCGTAACCAGAGCGGACTTGATTTTAACAGTACGAATACGGCTTACCTGATCTTTTTGCTCATTGGAATTGTGGGGTATTTCACGGTGCCCAGTGTTGCCAATTATATCATGAATGTAGGTGGCCACGCGCTATTTAATAAGGCCAGTGCGCTGACCTCTATGGCGGTTACCTATGCCGGAAGCGCCTTATTGAAAAGTTATTTTAAAGGTACTCGCTCAAGTCAGTCAGGCCAGTCAGCTAATTCAGGATCTGGCAGCAATTCGGGCAACCGTGACAAGCTTGCGGGAAATGGATCATCGTAAACTGATCAAGGTAAAAGTTGAAAAAAAAATCAAAAATATTCGCAGGAGTGGATGATAACAGGAGGAATTATGTTTAGAAAAATGCGCAATATCGAAACCGCTTTTCAGCATGTACGCGGTTTCACAATCATATTGACAATCGGTTATTTTATTACGATAGGTTTTATCGTATATCAGACCAGGTCATTAATCACCACCATTCAAAACAGGCTTTATATACTATATAACGGAAAAGTACTGGAAGCAACGGCAACAGATCGGAAGGATAACCTGGGCGTAGAAGCCAGGGACCATGTGAAAACCTTCCACCAATACTTCTTTACGCTTGCTCCTGATGATAAAGTTATACAGGGAAACCTGACCAAAGCGCTCTACCTGGCGGATGAATCCGCCAAAAAGGAATATGATAACCTGACTGAAAATGGCTACTACGCCAATATCATCGCCGGGAATGTCAGTCAGCAAGTCCAGGCAGATAGCGTATTCGTTGACCTACGGAGTGCTCCCTACCATTTTCGGTTTTTCGGGAAACAAACGATCATCCGGACGACCAGTACCGTCACCCGTAGCCTGGTCACGGAAGGAGAATTGCGCAATGTTTCGCGCAGTGATAATAATCCGCATGGCTTTCTGATCCAGCGATGGATTACGTTGGAAAACAAAGATTTAAAAATTATCAACCATTAAAACCAAGACTGAGGTATTACCCTAAAAATTAAGATCATGGAAACAAAAGTATTATCGCTCAAAGAGCGCCGTCAGCGTAAATTCTTTTTAATGTTACCCGCTGTTATCCTGCCATTTGCCACGCTACTATTTGTTATTCTCGGTGGTGGGGGTGTGGAAGGATCGAATGCCGAGGCCAATGTCCGTAAAGGATTAAACAATCAACTTCCTAACGCCAGGTTAAAAGATGACCGGGGATTCAATAAAATGAGTTATTACGAACAGGCCGCGGCTGATTCTGTGAAAATCAAAGAGCAAAAAAGGACGGATCCCTATTATCATCAAGTCAACGAAGATAGCCTGCGTTTCCCGGAACATTTTCCGGCGTCAACAAGTAGGGGAGTGCGCAATGACTACGCATCCCGACAGGTTTATCAGGGTAACCCCGATGCAAAGGTAAATGAGGCCTATCAGCGGCTCGCACAACTGCAAACAGTGATCAGTAGACGTCCCCAAGCCCCGAAATATAGTATAGATGCTACACCTGGTGGAAAAACGCAGGTAGATAAATCACCGAAAAATACGCCGGTTAATAATGAAGATCCGGAACTGGCGCAGATGGGTGGCCTACTTGAAAAAATATTGGACATCCAGCATCCGGACAGAGTTATCCAAAAGATCAATGCTCAGGCTGTACCCATAAATAATGACCGCTTCAAAGCTATTCCCGCCGTCATAGAAGGCAAACAAAAGATTACTGAGGGCACCGTTGTTCGTATCAAATTATTAGATACTGTAACGATAAACGGGCAATTGATCCCCAAAGGACAATTGATCTATGGAAGTGGTCAATTGTATAACCAAAGGCTGACTATGGCGATTAAATTGATTCGAATGGGTAACAGTATTTTGCCAGTGGATCTAACCGTGTTTGACATGAATGATGGGTTGGAAGGTATCTGTGTTCCCGAGGCCATCACCGGGGATGCCGTCAGGGATGGGGCCTCTAACGGTGTACAGGGACTGGAGCTGATGAGTTTTGATCCCTCTGTCGGAACGCAGTTAGCCGGAGCAGGAATAAATGCTGCAAAAGGTCTTTTCACCAGGAAAGTAAAACGGATCAAAGCCAAGCTTCACGACGGCTACCGGTTATTGCTTCGGGACAATAAAAGAATCAGGGATTTACAAAAATAGGTAAGCTAAGCCAAAGCCAGCAGATAAAATTGTTTAGATAAAATTAATTTATAATAATAAGGCTATTAATTATATAAAATGGAAATAGAAGAATCGAACCGACGAAATATCGTTGATTTTTTGGCTGAGGCAAAGGAATCGGGGTATAACTGGGTTGCCTTCGATTGGGCAGCAGACAAGGATTTTTATGTTTTCCATGGATTTGATTCAGTCGTGGAAGCAGTGGAATTTTGCAATAACAGCAATACGAATTTTAATTTTTCGGCTCAGGATTGGGAAAATGCAGATTATCGTTTTCTACCAGTGCAAACCTTAGCGGCAGCATTTGATGGGGATGAGGTACCGAACATCGGGGACATACAATGGAACTCGATCCGTTCACAAATGAGTGATCTCGGTCTTGAGTTTTTACACGGGCAACCGGCGGAGAATATGTCTCCTTCAATAGAAAGAGGACAATTCGTTCCGGTACAATGGGAAAAACAGTTTGATCCGTCAGTCAATGTTGACCGTTTTCATGTCATCTGGCACCATCACCCCGGGCATCAAGTGTATGAGATCGGGCATTCCACAGTACAATATGGGCCGTTTTTTTCTATACAAGAGGCGGAGACATTTTTGCAAAACCAGCTTGAAAAACATCCCGGGAACCAGGAACAACATGACTACCTGATTGTAGGGCAATACAAGAATCAGGCATTACAGATAGACCCGGAAGGTTGGCCGGACAACAGCTGCGGGATTACTCTTAAAACTGCCTTCTACCAGTATGATACGGACCTAAAAATAAAATCATGGCAGGTGTCGGAGGTCAATAATTTGAAAAATCCGATAAAACTTAAACATTTTTTATTCGCCAGATATCAGAAGACCGAGGGCAAGTTGGTGTTATTTGATGACCGACTAAAAGAAACTAGCCTGGATCTACCGCAGATAACTACTTATCCCGCATATTTTAATTACGAACAATTAACAGTTAATAAATCAATTATTATGGAAATCAACATGAAGAATTATGATTACCTGAAAAATCAGGTAAAGTTTACCGGGTTCGGCGAAACATTAGATCAGGAATTAAAAGATAAACTGGAACAAGGGCTACCCGCATTTCAACTATCGCATCAGACCAAATTTGGTCAGGACGAGGTTAATTCTACGCTCAATTTCGAAAAATCGAAAACCGGTGAGCTGTACTTTTTTAACAGTTACGATTTGTCGATCAAACAACTCCAATCTGAAGATATTCTAAAGCAAACCTACTTTATTGGTAAGGAGAATAATCTCACTTTAAAAGAACGTTATAATATGTTGAATAACAGATCAGTATTTAAAGAGTTTAAAAAGCTGGAAAAGGTGGGAGAAGGAGAAGAGGCCAGGTTTAAGGCGACCGATGAAAGCTATAAATCCTGGGCGACACTCAATTTTAAAGAAACGGATGCGCAGGGTAATTTCCTGATGCGAAAGTTGTTTTGGGATCACGAAAAAGCGCTTTCAAAATTTCCCGTGAAAGAATTGGAAGACAGTTATGAGAAGAGCAGGCTGATTGGTTCGCTGGAAAAGGGCAACGCACAAAAAGCAACCATCGTTCAGGACGGACAAGACGTTAAGGTGTCAATAACTGCCAATCCGCTGAATAAAACTTTTGATTTTTACGACGCCGATATGCAACGTATTTCGGTTAAACAGGTACAGGTGCAAAAACAGGAAGTCAGTTCTGACCTCAAGGACACTGTGGAAAATTCCGTTAAGCAGTCAGTTCAAAAGGACGATAAAAAGCAAGTGGCTGGTGACAATAAACAGGATAATACGGAAAAAAGGAGGCAGCGAATGAAGGTTTCTTAAAAGAAATTTATTCAATAGGTGACGTATATGGAAAAAATAAAGCCGCTAGCTGACTTTTTTGCCGCAATTGAAAAAGATGGCCGGGTCAGTATCACCCATATCGGGATTTATGCCGCATTGCTGCAGTATTGGCAGGAACATGAGTGTTTGAACCCGCTTTGTGCTTATAGCCACGAAGTCATGCGGATCGCGAAAATTTCGGCTCATGCAACCTATCATAAAACGGTGAAAGATTTAAATGCTTTCGGCTATATCCGTTACGAACCGTCCTTTAAACGGAACAGCCCCAGTAAAGTATACCTGCTCTTTGAGTAGGTATACTTTTATTCTCAAATAAAGATAAGTGAGGAGAGATGAGTGTAGAGATCATAACAAGAGAAGACCTGCAGGTTTTTCGGAGAGACTTGCTGGAAGACATTAGAAACCTGCTGATAAAAGATAAGCAGGATATTAAGGTTTGGTTGAAAGCCAAAGAAGTGAAAAAGCTGCTGAATATTTCCGCAGGTACACTATTGCGGATGCGTGCGAAAAGGGAACTGCGTTTTTCTAAAATTGGAGGTACTTACTACTATTGTGACAAGGATATACAAAAAATGCTGGCTGATGCTGGAAATATCTATGATTAGTCAGTCCATATTTAATGAGGTATTCAGGGTAATGGCTGCTGACCAAAGAATCAATGTCTGGCATTTCAGCGTATATATGAGCCTGTTCCATAAGTGGCTGTTGAATGGTCAAATAAACCCTGTTTCCATTTCACGCAGCGAGATCATGGGGCAAACGCATATCGGAAGTATTGTGACGTACCACAAGATTATCCGGCAGCTGCGTGAATTCGGATACATTATTTATAACCCGTCCTATAACCCTTTTATCGGGAGCTATGTAAGTCTGCTCGTGCCAAAAAACAAGCACGAAAGGTCTGTGAAGTAAGCTCGTGGGTGTAGTGGTGCGCTGATCATGTTACTTGTTAATTATTTGATAATGTATAAATTGTGTGCTTTATTTATAGTCAAACTTCATGCAGTACACTGGAAATCCAAAATCAAGTTCATCAAAAATATTAAAACCGAATTTTTGATATAAGGTTATATTTTGAGGTAAATAAGTCTCTAAATAAATCGGAAGTTGCCTCCTTTTACTATCCTCAACCAGATCGCTCAGTAAGGTGGAACCGATACCTTTACCCTGATATTCGGGCAAAACTCCGATGAATAGCAAATAATAAAAAGGAGTTTTAGGGTGTTTAGTTTTAATTTTGTCCTCTCTGGCAAACCCTCTCATTGCGCTTGGAATTCCGATAAGGAATAACAATTTTAAGTCCATCAGCAGAGATCGAAACGTTGTTTTCTTCAAGTGCGGAAATGTAATGAGTGCGCATGCCCTTGAATTATCTGATAAATAAATAGCGCCTTGCTCAATCCAGGTGTCAAAAAAGTATTCAAAGACTTTTTTGATACGAATTACTCTTTTTCGGTCTTGTTTAATGATCGTATTGAAACTTCTATTTTTGTCGAAAGATGCTGATAAAATATTCACGACCAACTCCCTGTCTGTTTTCGCAGCAAACTTCATCACCTTACGAAAGATTGTAGAAATAGCCTAATGGATCATAACATTGTTGGAATGGGAGTAAAGTTATGTCAGTCATTGGGATTCTGGAATACTAATATTAGGTGAGGTATTTAATTAACGACAAATCTCACTATTATAGGTTAAATAACAAGCGAATACCGCAATAATTATGTTGACATATTTTAAGGTGATGTCTACAGCCATTTGCTAAACCAATCCAGAGTCATTTTAAAATGATCGGGTGTCGACGTGTGGAATAGTTTTGGGGTTACATCACGGCTAATTTTGTCAGTCGCGTTCTTAGAGGCATATGCCTGTAAGGCTGATCCATAAGCGATATTCGCGCCTGGCAGCGGACAATTAGGATCGTTTTCAGTACCGACAACGAGGAGGGGCCGTGGTGCCATCAGCCGTAGTAATGAAGGGCAGTCGAATTCATCGGTAATATGGGGCAGCAATTTATCCCATACCGCCTTCACGTTCCGTTTGTTTAATGTCGAATCGCCCAGGTCATTAGCAGCCTGCAGATGAGCACCCTGGATCGTACCGGCACGTCCCTGCCATTTATCGTTATCTAAAGACCATCTAAAACTTTGCACCGAAATATCCAGTACAATTACTTTGATCCGCTGATCTGCCGATGCGGCAAGCCATGTTTCGATACCGCCCATAGAGATACCGCCCATACCCAGTCGATTGGAATCGACATCCGGTCGACTGATCAGATAATCGGTGACCCGCCATAGGTCATACGCGGTGTCGAACAAAAATGGATGGGTTTGATGGGCTTTGTCTTTATTTTCCCAGGCAGCGGTAGCCGCGGCCACATATTCTTTTGAGCCATGTGCGCCCCCGGCAATGCGTTCGCCATGAAAGCGCGCATCAATAGAAACGCCTATAATACCCCTTTTAACCAGCTGGTATAAGAATTTTTGATTATCCTCTTTTTTTCCACCAGTGCCGTGCAAAAAAATAACAGCCGGGTATGATTTGGCTCCCGTCGTTGGTTTATAGATCAGGATAGGCACCCGTTCGCTCTTTTCGCTGTAAATAAAACCATGTTCGATGATAACCGAATCGGTTTTGGTTACCTCGAAAGCAGGATTCAGCGGAACACGGGGCCTCTCCAGTAACTTTTTAAAATCTGCCGCCACCTGATCAGTGGAAGGATAATCTACTTGCTGTGCCGCTGAAAGCAGCGCATATAGCGATAACAGAACGCTGGTGCAAAATACCTTGATCATAAATGACATATAGGGATGGATTTACCGGTACAAGTTATAAAACATAGCCCTTAACAATTGTAACAATATGATTGTGTCAAGTGGAGAACGAACAATAAAAGATTTAACGAAAAGCCTGCCTGCCAGCTATCAGATAAGCCTGATTTGGTTTTCTAAGATCAAAGTAAATTGGAGGTCACAAATGATGACTTCCAATTTATCAATCCTCTCATGGTTTATAACCCATTCTTTTTCTTTGCCCAGTTTCAGGTATCTGTGGTATCCGATCAGATAATTCATCAAGATACCTAAAGATGATGTCCATGCTTTTATCGTGATTATCCAATTTTCCTTTGATTTTTTCTATGGCTAACCATATTTCCGTTTGGTCAGCATAGATCTCTCTTAATCTAACAAAGATGTCAATTATTCTGATGCTGATTTGAACCGCCCGTTCACTTTTCAATACACTGGATAACATTAAAATACCATGTTCAGTAAATGCAAAGGGGAGGTATTTCGAGTGCTCACCGTGTCTTAAGATCACATTTTGTGATCTTAAGATTTCGTTTTCTGCTTTAGTTAGTTCAAACATATAATGGCCAGGAAACCTATTGATATTTCTTTTCACTTGCTGTTTTAATGTTCTTGTCTCCGTGTTATACAATTCTGCAAGGTCGCTATCCAGCATAACCTTTTGTCCCCGTATTAAGTAAATTTTATTTGTGATTGCCTCATCTGGCAAGATTTGATCTTTCATTGTAATTGTTTGTTTATTCGATTAATAACTATTATCTCCATTTTTAAGGTCGCATTTTGCGACCTTAAAAATGGTACGTTCCTTAGCTTTGGGGTCGCATTTTGCGACCTCAAGTTTTATTGTTTAAGGTTCATTTTAAGATCACAAAATGTGACCATAAAATTTCATCGACTACGATGCCACCAGCACATAATTGTATTTTGGTAACGTCTTTATTTGTTTAACCGGTTCCAATATCACCGTCACATCCTCCAATTCCGCATCCGGAGCGGTTACCGCATATTTTTCGCGCAACGCTGCCATATCCATGGCGATCTTCGCGTGCATGACTTTGGCATAGTGTTGAGTCTGCGCCAGTGTGGTATGTCCAAGCATTTTGGCTACGGTTTCTATCGGCACACCATTGCTTAAGGTGATAGTTGTTGCAAAAGTGTGACGTGCCCGGTGAAAGGTAAGCACCAACCGGATACCGCAGATATCACCGATCTCCTTCAGGTAGGCGTTCATTTTTTGATTAGAAAGCGTTGGTAAAGCCTGGTCCTGGTTAACGCATTTTGGATGACTGGCATATTTATCCAGTATTTGTAATGCTACAGGTAATAATGGAATGGGACAGGGCGTTTCGGTTTTCTGACGTGGTGTGAATATCCACTGCTCACCGTCAACGCCTTTCATAATCTCTGAGCGCTTCAGTTTTTTTACATCCGCGTAAGCTAATCCGGTATAACAAGCGAATAAAAAAATGTCCTTAACATTATTCAGGCGTTCATTTTCAAAGTCCTTTCTAATAATTGTCTCTAGTTCCCATTCGGTAAGCGGTTCACGGAAGACCGGTTTTTTGGTCAGTTTAAAATTTGCAAAAGGATCACCAGGCAGCCATTTGTTCTTCACACAGATCAGTACGATTTTTTTGAAGTTAGCGAGGTATTTAACCGTAGTGTTATGATTGCATTTACGAACGGTTTTCAGCCAGAATGCATATTGTTCAATAAAGAAATAATCGAGTTTGCGAATACTTAGGTCTTCCACCTGATACTGCCAATGCATAAATGCCCTGGTATGATCAAAAGAGGTCTCATAGCGTTCTAAAGTACCCTTAGCGAAGTCCACACCAACAAGCGCCTCCATTTGCTTGTTATGATCTGCAAACACTTCCATGATCGTTTTTCGCTGGTACTTGCCAATCAGCATGTCGCGAAGCAACTCTGCGGTGATGATTTCCTCATCCTCTATAAGTTGTTTCCGTGCCTTAAATACTTTGTTTGCCAAGGTATCCAGGTAGAAATTTAAGTCCTGGGCATCCTGCTTGACGCCGGTGGCCCGGCCTTTTTCCTGGTCCCAGCGGTTTTCCCACCATTGCATTTTGGTGGATCGTTCCACCGGGTGTCCATCTACGGTAATGCGTAAATAAATGTACTTTTTAGGCTCGTTTCCTGACTGTTTCAGGAAGAACAGTAAGCCAAAGCTTTTTTCCAACATAATTGCTACAATTAAGAGTGAATAAATGTCGAAATACAGCGGTTGGGAATCAAGATGTTCACCTCGTGAACAGCTTGATAGTCAGCAAGTTAAGTGGTTATTCGTGGCAATTTTCTTCAAAATAAAAATTGCCACGATTTTGCCACGAACTTTTGAGCATTTTTGGTGTTTTTTGGGCAGTTGAGCCAAATAAAAAACCCTGTAAACTATTGGTTTACAGGGTTTTGCTCATTTTTGATGATGTAAGGAGCGGAGAGCTAGGGATTCGAACCCCAGGAACCTTTCACAGTTCAACAGTTTTCAAGACTGCCGCAATCGACCACTCTGCCAGCTCTCCGGCGACAAAAGTACAAATCTGAACCGAATTGACAAATCTGTTTACCGTTTTTTTTCAATTATTTAATATTGGCAAATAAGCATTTGATGCTCAGTTGGTTAATTTTTTGGAACGTCTGTTTTTTTGCTCCGAAAGGTGTTGTGAAGGGGTTTTACGATGCGAATGTTGCGTTTTGAAAGCTCAATACTGGCGTTTAATTCAAAACCAATGAGCAAAATTAGCGAATTGAGATACATCCAGATCATCACTACGATGATGGTTCCGATGGAGCCATATACTTTATTGTATGATGAAAAATGGTTAATATAATAGGAGAATCCTATTGATGTTAATACAGCTAAACCGGTTGCCAGAACAGAGCCCGGGTTAATGAACTTCCATCTTTTTTTATGAGCCGGCCCATAACGATATAAAATGGATACAGTTACAAAAAATATGATGATGATCACTATCCAGCTCAACACCAAACCGAGTAAGGAGTACAGCCAGATAATGCTCTTGCTGATCAAATGTCGTTTGATGAATTTTATAGCTGTTTGCCCGGCTACAAGTATACCTATGGCTATAACAAGCGCAAAACTGATGGCAATAGTAAGCATAAGCGCCACGCCTCGTCTTTTTATCCAGCTGCGCCTGTCTTTGAGCAGCGACGATTTATTAAAAGCCTTCATGAGGTTGGTTACCCCATTGGTGGCAAAATATAGTGTAGATAAAAAGCCTAAGGATAATAATTTGCCATTTTGATTCTTGATGATATCAATGAGGGTGTCCCTGAATGCCAGATATGCGTTTGTAGGCAAAATGGTCGATAATATCCGCAATAATTCAACCTGGAAGTGATCTATAGGGATATAAGGTATCAGCGTACACAAAAATATAGTTGCCGGGAATATGGCCAGCATAAAGCTGTAGGCTAATGAAGATGCACGGTTAACCAGTGAACTATTGGCGATCTCCTTGTAAAAAAAAACAATAACCGTGTATAGGGGCAAAGGACGAAAGCCCGGCAGAATGATAACTTTTGTCCAGTCAACAAAGTATCTGTAAAAACCAAACCGGAGCAAAAAATGGTGCAGCCATCTCATTAAACCAAATCTACTTAAAAAACGGTACTAATTTATCAATGAAATCCTGTGGCGGCAGGCATGGGCGGTTTGTTTTCATGTTGATGAATACCAGCAGGGTTTCGCCATGGTTGATCAGTTCACCTTTAGGATTATTCAGTTCGTACCGGAAATGGATACGGATGCCGGGCATTTTGTCCATGATCACTTTTATGCTGATCTCTTCATCATACAGTGCAGGTTTCAGGTACTTGCATTTGAGCTCCAGCACGGGCATCATAATGCCCGATTGCTCCATGCCGCTGTAGGTTAAACCCAGGCTGCGCAGCATTTCTACACGGCCAACCTCGTAAAACTCGGCATAGTTGCCATAATACATATAGCCCATCTGGTCGGTTTCGCCGTACCTGACACGTATTTTAGTAGTATGCTCAAACATTAGCGCATGATCTTTCGCTCGTTAAGCGCCTGTTGAAATTTATGCGCGTTCACCAAATGATCGGCCACGTTGGTGGCAAAGGCATGATAGCCCGAAAAATCGGCCTTGGCGCACATATAAAGGTAGTCGTTCTTCTGATAGTTCAATACCGCTTTTACCGCATTAACCGATGGCATCATGATAGGTCCTGGAGGTAAGCCTTTATGCAAGTAAGTATTGTATGGTGAATTATATGACAGATAACGGGTTAATACGCGCTTAATAGTAAAATCATTCAGGGCAAAGATTACAGTGGGATCTGCGTCCAGTGTCATGCCTTTTTTAAGCCTGTTGAGGTACAAACCAGCTACAGTTGGCATTTCGTCATCATGCAACGCTTCAGCGTCAACAATAGAGGCTAAAATAGATACCTGCGGCAAGGTTAAATTAAGGGCGGCTGCCTGTTGTTTACGTTCCGGTGTCCAGAATTTTTGATAATTGGCATACATCTTTTCAAAGAATTTCTCTGGAGATGTATTCCAGTACAATTGGTAGGAGTTAGGCATGAACATGGTATACACATCATCGGTAGTAAAACCATATTTAGACACATAGCTGGCAGAATCCAATAAATTGATGATAGCGGTTGAATCGGGCTCGATCTTTTTGGATATAAAACCGGCAAACTGTTCTTTTTGCCTTAAACCATGAAACTCCAGTTGAACGGGTTCTTGTGTGCCCGATGCCAGCATATTGATCAGCTTGCGGTTGCCCATACCCTGGCGCAGGTGGTATCGGCCCGGTTTTACCCGTTTAGGGTAGTTCATATTTACAGCGGCCCAGTTAAATGAGGCTGTATCTTTCACCAGATCCTGCTCTTGTATGGTTTTCAATACCTGATCATATGTGGAGCCGGTATGTATATACAGGTATTCTTGTTTGCCCGTAACGTTGGGGCCAAAATATTTTAAGTAGTAATTGAAACCGGTAAAGCCCAGCAGCACAATAATAACGAGCACCAGGGCTATGATGAATTTTTTGAGTATACCCTTTGACGGCGCTTTCTGTTCAGTCATGATAAATAGATATTTATTTTATAGAATCAAGATATAAGAGTCAGGAATCAAGACGGGACAAAACTTTGTTAATTATAAAATCCGCATGATTTGAATCAATATTAAACCCAGACAAAATTAACAGACTATTATTGTTTTTCTTAATTCTTGACTCTTATATCTTGATTCTTATTTTCAATTATTTTAATTTTTGGAGGGCTATCAATCCGCCGCTTAAATTTTTAACATCAAGATAACCATTTTGCTGCAATATAGTTTGAGCTGTTTTGCTGCGCAAACCAACTTTGCAGATAACGATGATCTCGTCTGTTTTGTTGTAGGCCCAGTCACTAATCACTTCTTCCAGTTGTGGTAAAGGAATATTGAGCCCACCTATATTATAGGTATGGTATTCTATTGTCCCGCGCACATCTACCAGGTTCAGGTGCTCACCATTGTTCAGGCGGGCCAACAACTCGGCAGCATTAATTTGTTGGGGCATCGGGCGTTTTGGTACCTTGAGTTACGGTTAAGTTGATACGCGTACCAATACTGGCTTTACTGGCCGAATCGGTTTTCATAGGGTATTGCGATACTACAACTACGTTGGTAGAGTCGGTAATAGTTCCCTGGTAAGTAATAGTACCGATAGTAAGACCTGCTCCCTTAATGGCAAAACGAGCGGCGTCCAGATCAAGTTTAACCAGTTCCGGGATCTCCACTTCACTGGCACCTTCGCCATCGCCCAAAACCAGGTCAATACGTGAGCCTTTTGGTATTTTGGTACCCGCTTTGATCACCTGGCCGCCAAAACGAACTTCCAGGATACGATCACGCGCGATATCAGAGCGATAAGTAGTGTCGCCAATTTTTAAACCATAGTTTGACAGCGTTGCTGTGGCTTCCCGATAACTGCTTTGTTCCAGATCCGGTAGCGAAATATTAGGGGCTTGCAGGGTAACCATCGTGAGGTAAATAACACGGCCTTCCTTTACGTTGGTGCCTGGGTCTGGATCTTGCTCCACAACGGTTCCCGGAGCTACATCCTGTACATAAACCGAGTCGATCTTATAATCAAAGCCTTGTTCTTTTAACATCGCGGTAGCCCTGTCTATCAGCTGTCCTTTGAGTTTAGGTACAGGTATGCCGGCTCCGTGGTGGGTATAATATCCGAGGCTGTAAAAAGCTATTAAAACGATAACTATTACCGAAATAATAGCCATGATGATGTTATTGCGAAATGACTTTGTTTTTAAGTAAGCCCCAAATTTGCTCATTGGTATTTGCTTCAAATTAAGTATCAAACATACTCATAATTTCGGATTTCGGAATTTCAATTTCGGATTTTTGCTGATGTGACTGGTATATTAATCACTTTTATCCTTAATTTCGAAATCGAAAAACAGAAAGCATCTAATTGCGATAAAAACAGAAATACTAAATCCCAAATCGAACATCCGATATCCGAAATGAAAAAAAACATAGCCCTTTTGGCCGGTGGTTTTACCGGTGAATATGAAGTATCTATCAACAGCGCCAGGAACATAGCGAATACTTTGCCAGCCGAAAAATATCAAATTTATACCTTATTGATTAATCGCGACAGGTGGTTTTATGAATCGGAGAACGGTCCGGTTGATGTGGATAAGAATGATTTTACCATCACACTGAACGGTGAAAAGATAAAATTTGATTTCGCGTTTATTACCATACATGGCACCCCTGGCGAAGATGGTAAGGTACAAGGCTATTTGGATATGCTGCGCATCCCTTATAATACCTGCGATGCCACCACATCGGCTATCACCATGAATAAGGCCTACACCAAAACCCTGGTAAATGGCATACATGGCCTGCACACCGCTCATTCCATGCGATTGTTTGAAAAGGATATGCATGATGTGGCCATTATTGCCGCTACTTTGAAATTTCCGCTATTCATCAAACCTAATAATGGTGGCAGTAGCGTGGGCATGAGCAAGGTTTATAATGTAGCTGGTTTGCCCGATGCCTTAAAAAAAGCCTTTCATGAAGATCAGCAGATATTGGTGGAAGAGTTTATCAAAGGCCGGGAGTTTAGCATCGGCATAGCCCGCCTGCATGGCAAAATAACAGTTTTACCCGCAACGGAGATCATTACCTCTAAAGACTTTTTTGACTATGAGGCCAAATATACCTCGGGCGTAACGGAAGAAATAACACCTGCCGACCTCAGCGCAGAGCAAAACGAACGGATAGCCGGTATTGTAACCGAAGTATACAACCGCCTGAATTGCAAAGGCATGGTGAGGATAGATTTTATTCTGTTGGAAGGGTCAAACGATTTTTATTTTATTGAAGTAAATACTACCCCAGGGCAATCGGCCGCCAGCCTAATACCACAACAGGTAAGAGCAGCAGGTATAGATCTTGGTGAGTTTTACAGCACGCTGATAGAAGGAGCGATCTGAGGATTTCGGAATTAATGAATTATTGTAGAGACGCATATTTGCGTCTCTTTTTTGTAACAAAGATTATCAGTTCATTATCAAACTACCAATGTTAAAGTTTCAAAAATTCAAAAAACTATACGGCGGTTTTCCAGCACTGAAGGTTGATGAACTCTCCATCGATCCGGGTATCTACTGGATAAAAGGTGTAAATGGTTCCGGGAAAAGCACCCTGCTCAAATCCATCGCAGGCATATTATCTTTTGAGGGCGATATCTTGCTGGATAATAACATCAGCATCAAAAAGCAACCGGTTGAATACAGAAAACTGGTGAACTTTGCCGAGGCAGAACCCATATTCCCTGAATTTTTAACGGGTAAGGAATTGATAGCGCTATTTGCACAGGCCAAAGACGCGCCGGCAGGGCAGGAGCTGCATTATATTGATACCATGCAGATGCAGGCTTATGTAAACCGACCGGTTGGTACCTACTCCAGCGGGATGCTTAAAAAGCTATCGCTGGTACTGGCTTTTATGGGTAAGCCCAAGCTGATCCTGCTGGATGAGCCTTTGATCACTATTGATACCGCTTCTTTAAAAATATTGAATAGCTGGATAGCTGAACGGTATAATCAGGAGGGCACCAGTTTCCTGCTGTCATCGCACCAGGCATTGGAACACGCAGAACTACCCATAGCCCGCGAATTACTGGTGGAAGATCAAACCCTCAAATTTATTGCCTGATGCAGCAACCACTCACCAAAGTATTGCTTAAAGTATTTGCCGGTGGCTTTTACCAGGTGCATGCCGGGATATTGTTTGTTGTGTTTTTTATAATGGTGGGTACCGTGCCAGGCAATATACTCATCACCTACCATAAATCGTTAATGCTGGCTATGACCGGTAGTCCTATAATGTTGTTATTGGTATTGGCGGTTTGGCTTATATATATATTCAAAAGTTGGCATTATGTAAGCACCCAGCTTTTTGCACCTGACAAGCAATTCCTATTTTATAGCAGCACATCATTGAGTAGATCAGAACAACGTAAAAGTTGGTGTTATACACAAGCTGCCATTTTAGCCCCTGTCATTATTTATGCGTTACTGGCTGTTGGGGTAGGGCTTGCACATCATTTTTATATTCTACCTGCGGTGATCATCCTGTTTTTAAGCGTAATGATCTGGTGCAGCGCCGTGCTATATATACGCGTGATGGATGGCCTGATCGATGGTAGTAAACAATCACTATTGCTTAGATGGAGCAGCAAATGGGGCAAGCCTTATTTCAGCCTGTATATCTATCATATTTTTGACGATAAAAAAGTACCTTACTTTATCACTAAAGGGCTATCCTGGCTTATCATTAGCGGGGTGTTTTATTTGTTTGCCGATGTAAGTACGGATACCCGTTTGGCGGGCATAGCCATACTGGCGGTGATCACCGCTCATGTAATATTGATATTTGAAGAGCGTCGTTTTGAAGAAACCAAACTAAGCTTTGCCCGTAATTTACCTATCAGCAGGTTCAGGTTGTTTTTAAACTTTGCCGGGGTTTATTTCTTTTTGTTGTTGCCCGAAGGCGTGTGGCTTTTCAGCAGGTTCCATCCGCTAATGGCTGTTGAGCTATTGCTGGCTGGTTTAAGCATAGCCCTGCTGTTCCACAGTCTGCTTTACTGGTTTGGCCTTAATATGGATAAATACTTGCAATGGATTCTCGGGCTGTTCATCGTGCTGTTTTGGGTGATCATGTTCCGCCTGCTATGGGCGCTGATTCCACTGAATCTGGTTATTGCCTATCTGTTCTTCTTCAATAACTATTATAGGTATGAGGGAGTGGTGGGTAAGGAGTAGGCTTGAATTATCTATTTAATTTATCTTTCCAAACCCTCTGATAATCCATCAATACTCGAAATTAATTTTTCTAATAATTCACCAAAACCCATCTGTTGTTCATCGTAAATGTCTCCATTGGCTTTCAATAAATTATTTTTTCTTTCCAACTCTTTGATTTCATAAACTTTTAGCACCTGGTCTATTGGTAATTTAGTTTTAGTTGAAATTTTTTTAATTTCTTCGATTAAGTTGATAATGTCTTTGTCATCATACTCAAACCATTTTCTAACTGGTTGATTAAATAATGTTCCCATAGTTTGTCTAATCTATTAAATCAATATTATACAAAGCGCATTGTTGAAAACTTAATTACGATAGTAAAAAGAAACGCTCCAAGCTTCTGCCATCACTATATCAGGTAATGCTCAATCACATCTTGCGGGACCTTAGCACCGCGACCAGTAGCCATATCAATCATCACGTAATCAAAATAGCCATCGCAGCTTATTTTACCGGTAGCTTTATTGGTAATGCTGAATTGTACCCGGCAACCTTTTTCGTTAATGGTTTCGATACCTGTTTTTACAATAAAGTAATCGCCCATGGCCAGGGGGCGCTTATAATCTACATGGGCAATACGTATTACCCAGCCAAAGCCACGCTCCATGAATTTTTCCATGGCCATGCCGTAGCAGCGTTCCATCTGATCATACCGCGCAGCCAGCACATAATCAAAATATTTGCTGTTATGCACATGCTGAAACATGTCGATATCATCAGGGCGTACACGGAGTTCGGTTTCAAAGGTGCTGTATTGGGCAGGAGTATTCATTAGGCAAATATAGTTGATTAGGTTGATTGAGTTGAATTGCAGGTGCGCTTAATTACCGCCTTCACGCGTTAGGGATTGCAGCGGATACCGGCCCTTGAGCCTAAGGCCCGCAGCCGTATGAGCGGAAAGCCCGGGCCACAGGCAACGCCCCAATGATATCTATAGCTACGCTTCTATAAAAATAACCTGGTTTTCTCATTAAGTCTACTTATTAAACCCCTTGCAAATATGTAAGCTTATACCTATCTTTGCACCCACAATTAATTAATCATTCACGCTTTAATATTATTCAAGTAATGTATTTAGGTAAAGAAGCAAAGGCAGAGATCTTTGCAAAACACGGTAAAGGTGCTACAGACACAGGTTCTGCAGAAGGACAAGTAGCATTATTCACCACCCGTATTGCACACTTAACTGGTCACCTGAAAAAAAACAAACACGATTTTTCAACCCAGTTATCACTTCAAAAATTAGTAGGTAAACGCCGTGCATTACTGGCATACTTATTCAAAAAAGACATTGAAAGATACCGTGCTATCATCAAAGCTTTACAGCTAAGGGATATCATTAAGTAATTATCTCCGTTTTTATTTAAAAGCCATCCTGATTTAGAGGATGGCTTTTTTACTTTTGAACAAATATTATACACACATAAAAAACCGGTGCGCTCCGAAAGATGAAAAGCGCATCACAACAAAAACAAGATGAGTTTAAACGTAATTAAAAAGGTTATTGATTTAGGTGACGGCCGCACCATTGAGATCGAAACTGGTAAACTGGCCAAACAAGCCGATGGCTCTGTAGTAATTAAAATGGGTGATACCATGTTATTAGCTACTGTAGTATCATCACCGGACGCGAAAGAGGGAGTTGATTTTTTACCCCTTTCTGTTGACTACCAGGAAAAATACGCAGCCACTGGTCGTATACCAGGTGGTTTTTTACGCCGCGAGGCTCGTTTATCAGACTATGAGGTATTGATCTCGCGTTTGGTTGACCGTGCTTTACGCCCAATGTTCCCTGAAGATTATCACGCTGATACACAAGTGATGATCTCTTTAATATCTGCCGACAAAGATATTATGCCTGATTGCCTTGCCGGTTTGGCAGCATCAGCAGCCCTGTCGGTTTCTGATATCCCTTTTAACGGCCCGATCTCTGAAGTTCGTGTAGCTAAAGTTGATGGTCAGTTAGTTATTAACCCAACCCTGAGCCAGCTTGAAAATGCAACTTTAGAATTTATTGTTGCAGGTAGCGAGCATGACATCAACATGGTTGAAGGTGAATCAAAAGAAATTCAGGAAGCTGAATTGGTTGAAGCTATCAAATTCGCGCACACTGCTATTAAATTACAGTGTTTAGCTCAAAAAGAGTTAACTGTTGAAGTTGGTAAAACTCAAAAACGCGTTTACAGCCATGAAAACAGCAACGAAGAGTTGAAAAAAGCCATCTACGCTGCTACTTATGATCAGGTTTACGCTATCGCTTCTTCTGCATCTGCAAAAGACGAGCGCAGTGCTAAATTTAAAGAAGTTCGTGACGCATATATCGAAACTTTAGGTGAGATAGATGATGTGACCAAATTCCTGGCCAAAAAATATTACCACGATGTAGAATATGACGCTATCCGTAACCTGGTATTAGACGAAGGTAAACGTTTAGACGGTCGTACAACTACCCAGATCCGCCCGATATGGAGCGAAGTTGGTTATTTACCATCTGCTCACGGTTCTGCGGTATTCACCCGTGGCGAAACCCAATCATTAACCACCGTTACCTTAGGTGCTAAGGACGATGAGCAAATGATCGATGGTGCTTTCATCAACGGTTACCAGAAATTCCTTTTACACTACAATTTCCCTGGTTTCTCAACCGGCGAGGTTCGTCCTAACCGTGGTGCTGGTCGCCGCGAAATTGGTCACGGTAACCTGGCTATGCGTTCATTGAAACAAGTATTGCCGTCTGAAGACGAAAATCCGTACACTATCCGTATCGTTTCTGATATCCTGGAGTCAAACGGTTCATCGTCAATGGCAACAGTTTGTGCCGGTACATTGGCGCTGATGGATGCTGGTGTGAAAATCAAATCGCCGGTATCTGGTATCGCGATGGGATTGATCACCAACGAAATGGGTACTAAATATGCTATCCTTTCTGACATCCTGGGTGATGAAGATCATTTAGGTGATATGGACTTTAAAGTAACCGGTACCGAAAATGGTATTGTTGCTGTACAAATGGACTTAAAGATCAATGGCCTTTCATACGAAGTGTTAACCAATGCTTTGAACCAGGCTAAAGATGGTCGTTTACATATCCTTGGCGAAATGGCTAAAACCATTACCCAGCCACGTGAAGATTACAAACCACACGCTCCGCGTATTGTTACCATTAAAATCGACAAAGAATTTATTGGAGCTGTTATCGGGCCCGGTGGTAAAATCATCCAGGAAATGCAGCGCGAAACAGGTGCTACCATCTCTATCGAAGAAAAAGACAACCAGGGTATTGTTCAGGTATTTGCCGATAACAAGGCTTCTATCGATGCAGCTTTAACTCGTATCCGCAATATCGCTTCTAAACCAGAAGTTGGCGAGATATATGAAGGTAAAGTAAAATCAATTATGCCATTTGGTGCATTTGTTGAAATTATGCCTGGTAAAGATGGCTTACTGCACATTTCTGAAATTGATCACCGTCGTATCGAAACGATGGATGGTATATTCCAGATTGGTGAC
Organism: Mucilaginibacter sp. BGA-UO-ETr-C110; assembly: GCF_059567985.1. Lineage (NCBI taxonomy): Bacteria > Pseudomonadati > Bacteroidota > Sphingobacteriia > Sphingobacteriales > Sphingobacteriaceae > Mucilaginibacter > Mucilaginibacter sp. BGA-UO-ETr-C110. Next base: position 1,970,486 of record NZ_JCAQPB010000002.1, on the reverse strand, counting down.
GAGGTAAGGGTTAAATTGCTTGATGTTGATAAGCAAGGAAAACTAAAACTTTCAAGAAAAGTGTTATTACCGAAGCCAGAAGCGCCAAAAGCGAATTAATTATTTGAATTTTTTCATACAAAACCCTCGTTACGAGGGTTTTGTTATTTAGTCTGTTTTGTTAGCGTTTTTTTTGAAAAAAAATTAAAACAAAACAGGCTTATTTGAACTTTAGTAAAATTGAGAGATAGTTGATAAAACCACATAGTCTGATCCTGCTTGAGAGAAAACATGACTTCTTCTACTAATGATCCTTTAGATTTTCTAAATAACAATCCGCATGGAATACAGTCGGGCGCGCAAACCGACCTTGTCCAGCTGTTGTTATATGAGATCATTAGGGTCAAAGATCTCATTGTGTATTACGACTCTATCCCCAATGGAGGCGGACAATTAGGCTCATCTATCCTGAACGAACTGGTATCCGAAGCTTACAGCTCCCTGGTAAACTACGATACCGTGCTCATGAAAAAATACTACGACCTGTTGCTTAACTGCGATTAAGCCCCCCGGCACCCTGAAGGGGGAGTTTTTGAATTATCCTTTGAAATTTTCTTGTCTCTTATATATTAAACCCAACTATGTCATTGCGAGCGATAGCGTGGCAATCTCCTCGCGTTTATACATACGAGGAGATTGCTTCGTCGTTCCTCCTCGCAATGACATATGGGATTTAATTTAGTCATAACCCCAAAAAAACTTTACATAAATTTTATAACTCAGCCTTCAGAGCCCCGGAGGGTTTTATATATTTGCATATGAACCATCTGATAGCACCATCAATTTTAGCTGCCGATTTTGCAAACCTGCAACGCGATCTGGAAATGATCAATAGCAGCGATGCCGATTGGGTTCATGTTGATATTATGGATGGCATGTTTGTGCCTAATATATCGTTTGGGTTCCCGGTGGTTAGTGCTACCAAAAAACACGCCACCAAACCGCTTGATGTTCACTTGATGATTGTGGAGCCCGACCGCTATCTGAAAGCATTTAAAGATGCCGGTGCTGATGGTATTACAGTTCATTATGAGGCCTGTCCGCATTTGCACCGCACCATACAGGCTATTAAAGAGCTGGGTTGCAGGGCAGGAGTGGCCTTGAACCCGCATACACCGGTTACTTTGCTGCAGGATATCATTGCCGATCTGGACCTGGTTTTGATCATGTCTGTAAATCCTGGTTTTGGCGGGCAAAAGTTTATTGAAAACACCTACAAAAAACTACAGGACCTGAAAGAACTGAGCCGCGATAAAAATCCAAACCTTTTTATTGAGGTTGATGGCGGTGTTGATCAGCATAACATCCAAAAACTGGTTGATGCCGGTGCCAATGTGTTGGTTGCAGGCAGTTCTGTGTTTTCGTCGGCCAGTCCCTCGGCCGCTATATCTCACCTTAAATACCCCGAAAAGTTATTACAATTGTAATAAATTCTACGAAGTCAGTAGGATAAATTACAAATTTGCAATCAAAGGGCCTTTTGTTGATTAATTGTATATTTTTTCAAAAAATGCAAATAATCTCTATAAATTTTGTCAAATTAATTAACTTCGGCCCAACTAAATACGAAGTTCCTAATCGTGTATTCAGAACCTACAATTTGTTAACTATATGAAACATAATTTTGGTGCCGGACCAGGCATTTTACCTCAGGAAGTTTTAAAACAAGCTGCTGAGGCGGTAATTGATTTGAATGGTATAGGATTGTCATTATTGGAGATCTCACACCGTTCAAAAGAATTTGAGGCAGTTTTAGATGAAGCTGTTAGTTTGGTGAAGGAATTATTCAGCGTTCCTGAGGGTTATTCGGTACTGTTTTTACAAGGCGGCGCCAGCACACAGTTTGCTTTGGCTCCTTATAACCTGTTGCCATCAAACGGTAAAGCCGCGTACCTGGAAACAGGCGTATGGGCCAACAAAGCTTTAAAAGAAGCTAAATACTTTGGCGAGGTTGAAATTGTGGCTACTTCAAAAGAGAGCAATTTTACTTACATCCCTAAGGATTATACTATCCCTGCGGATGCCGCTTATTTCCACATCACATCCAACAATACTATTTACGGTACGCAATTACAGGAATTCCCTAAATCGCCTATCCCGGTGGTTTGTGATATGTCCTCAGATATTTTCAGCCGTAAAGTTAACGTGGCCGATTTTGGTTTGATCTACGCCGGCGCTCAGAAAAATATGGGTCCTGCCGGTGTAACCCTGGTTATTGTTAAGGATGATATTTTAGGCAAAGTTGACCGTAAGATCCCGTCAATGTTTAACTACCAGACACAAATTGAAGGTGGTTCCATGTACAATACCCCTCCATGTTTCGCTATTTACGTATCTATGTTAACGCTTAGATGGTTAAAAGCAAAAGGTGGTGTGGCTGCTATTGAGCAGGAAAACATTACCAAAGCGCGCGTATTATATGATGCTATCGATGCTAATCCGTTATTCAAGGCGGTAGCTGCTCCTGAAGATCGCTCAAACATGAACGTATGCTTTGTAATGGAAAACCCTGAGCTGGAAAAACCTTTCCTAAAACTATGCGACGAAAGAGGCATAATAGGTATAAAAGGTCACCGCAGCGTAGGTGGTTTCCGTGCCTCAATTTATAACGCGTTACCATTAAGCAGCATTTTAGTGCTGATTGATGTAATGAACGAGTTTGCAGAGAACAATAAATAATTTTACCGTCATTGGTCATTGGGTCATTAAGTCATTTTAATAATGGCAATGACCTAATGACAAATGACTCAATGACCCTAATTAAGATGATCAAAATATTAGCTAACGATGGTATAGATCCAATTGGTAAGAAATTGTTGGAAGATGCCGGATTTTTTGTTGATACCAACAATATACCTCAGGATGAATTGCCTGAAAAATTAAAAGAGTACGATGCCATCACCGTGCGCAGCGCAACCAAAGTTCGCAAGGCTTTAATTGACGCTACACCTAACCTGAAAGTAATTGGTCGTGGTGGTGTTGGTATGGATAATATCGACGTAGAATACGCCAGGGAAAAAGGTTTGAGCGTTTATAACACGCCTGCTTCTTCTTCCTTATCAGTAGCCGAACTGGTGTTTGCCAGCTTATTTGGCGCTGTACGCTTTTTACATGACAGCAACCGCAAAATGCCGGTTGAAGGCGGTGCCAAATTCAACGATCTGAAAAAAGCTTATGCTAAAGGTATCGAGCTGCGCGGTAAAACATTAGGTATTGTAGGTTTTGGCCGTATTGGCAGGGAGGTAGCAAAAATCGCTATCGGTGTTGGTATGGATGTATTAGCTTATGACCTTTTTGATTTTAACCCCGAGCTTGACATCGTTTTAGGCGGTGGCACTACGGTAAAAGTAGCTGTTAAAAAAGCTACGCTTGACGAGGTGATCAAAACAGCCGACTTTATTACGCTGCATACACCATTCATTGACAAAGCCCTTTTAGGCGCCGAAGAACTGGCCCAAACCAAAAAAGGTGTTGGTTTGGTGAACATTTCACGTGGCGGCTTAATTGACGAGCTGGCTCTGATAGACGCTTTAAACAGCGGACAGGTTTCATTTGCGGCTCTTGACGTATTTGACAATGAACCAACTCCGCGCGAAGAAATATTAAAACACCCTAAAATTTCCCTTACCCCGCACATTGGCGCTGCCACCAACGAGGCCCAGGAACGTATAGGTGTTGAATTGGCCAATCTGATCATTGACCATTTCAAAAAGTAAAAGTAAATACGAGGTTTACAATTAACGCAAATAGCCGGGATCAGTAAATGATCCTGGCTATTTTGTTTTTGGTTGGTTTGAGTAGTGACCTCTGAAAAGATTGGGCTGTCACCCTGAGCTCCGTCGAAGGGTAGAGTGCAAAGGCCACACCACTATGCTTCGACGGAGTTCAGCATGACAGCCATCGCCAAAAAGCCCGGGGCCGTGCGATTCCTTCCCTCGGGAAGGGGAGGAAGGGGTTTATGGAATAGGAACTTGTTTCAGGACCCCACAGGACAGGTTAACCTTCATGCTGTATACCCTGGTTTATGGGATGCCGAAAGAGTTGCTGTTTATAAAAGCCTGCGTTATTTAAAGCCTTACGAAGTTTTTAAAACTTCGTAAGGTTGACTACATCTCGACAAGTTTTTTATATTTTCCATAATTTTTGTACTTATAGGGATACGGTTACCATTTTTTAAAGTTTTTGATAGGCGGGCCAACGCGTTTAAAGCCATGTTCTTCGCGAAATCGGTCTTGTTGTTCCTCAGTCATGTTTTTGGCTGTTCCTTCGCTTAATTTGGTAAAAAATTCTTCCATTTTGCCTGCCGGCTGAAAAAACTGCAGCAGTCTGCCTTCTGTATCGCCAATTTTGGCAAAGCTATGAGGTACCATCCTGGGGCCAAAAACGCTGTCGCCTGTCTTGGCATGGTAGGTGGTATTTCCAATTCTGATCAAAAATTCACCCTGTAATACGTACCACCATTCATCCTGCGTAAAATGATAATGATGTGAGGGGCCGCCTTCCTTAATCCGCGTAGACTCAAAAACATAAATGTCACCATCGGTATCTTTTGTTGACACTTTGGAATAAAAGGTATCTCCTTCTAAAAGCGAAATACCCTTTTCGGTCCGGCTTTTACCTGCTTCTACCATAAACCCGCTATTTACCCTTAATTTGGAAATAGTTTTAGCAAGGAGGGGGATTGGGCTTGCTGCAATTGCACCCAAAGTAAAGCATGATTTGAGGAATGAGTTGCGTTTCATAAATGTGATTTTATCAGGTTTGGCTTTTTAGTGGTCTTGCCCAGATTAGCCAATTAACAAATTGACTGTCAGTAGTAAACAGGAATAGGTAACAGTTAAAAATAAGACTAAATGATTTAGTTTACAAGTATTATTTTCTTTGTTGCTTAAAGACTTACGAAGTTTTTAAAACTTCGTAAGTCTGGCTACGCCTCGACGCACTTCATATTCTCCTTAATTTTTCGTATATTTATAATAATAGCAGCCCGGGTCTCTTTTTGAAGAGATCCGGGCTGTTTAGTTAAGGATAAAACAAGGCCAAAAAACGACCATTTGGTATTTAGTTATTTGATAATCAATTATTTAATACTTTTTAAAGTTTTCAAAACTGCTTAAAACTGCGTTAAAATTTGTTAAAAAGTGTTAAAATGAGGGTTTTTGAAGCAGTTTTAGAGCGATTTTCATCCAATTTCGGGCAGAAAAGTGTTAAAATTAAAGGTTTAAAAAGTTTTAGGGCAGGATTTGTATCTTAGGGTTTTCACCATGATCACGACATGGAACCAAACCAACAAAAAATAATTCTGGAATCGGAAAGGCTGCTCTTCCGGCTGCATACCCTTGATGACATGGACGATTTTTGTGCCATGGAGCAGGATCCCGAAGTACGGCGGTATGTAGGCGGTAAGCCCCGCACCCGGGCAGAGGCCGAAGACAGGTTTATTAATGGCCCCATGCAGCCCCATGAAGGTTTCTGGGCCATGTGGGCTACCATATTGAAGGTAGGTGATCAATACGTTGGCAGATGCGGCTTATATCCTCACTATGGCCATAATGGCGAGATCATAGCAGGGGATGCCTCCATGGGGCTTTATATTGCCTATCCATACTGGAGAAATGGCTTTGCTACCGAGGCAGGCCACGCCCTGATCAGCTTTGGGTTTAATGACCATCACCTCAAACGCATTGTTACCATGATAGAGGTAGGGAATGATGCTTCTGTTCATGTTATTGAGAAGTTGGGTTTTACACTTACCCAAACAGAACATAGCGGTCACCGGTCATTTTACCATTATGTACTTGAAAATAATTGATATAATATTGGGGTAAGTAGAAAAGGCAAAAAATTACTGATTTTCAACTCCAATATATTTTATATACTGAGATTCAGTTGGATATACACTTGAAATGAGCAGCCTTATTTTAGTATTTACTTTTAAACTATCTGGATGACGTAGAGAAAAATCGCTGTTTACCATCTTCCCATCATAATTGTATTGTATATCTACTTCAGTTCTATCAATTTTAGGGTGTTGAAACCCTGTAACTTTGGCAATAACAACCACTGTATGTTTCATTGCTTTTTCTCTTCGTAATAGGCCATAGGAAACTGCAATAAAACCAAAACAAAAAAGTGCCCGACTAACATGCTTGCGAGTTATAGGATCCATCAATATAGCCATAGTATTAATGATCAGCGTTTAGCTATAAAGATAATTAAATATTAATTAAAGCATGTAAACTACATCTTTCTCAGGTATAGTAACGGTATAGCCATTCTGTTCCAGGTCGTTAGCCAGTAGTTGCATGCTTTCGGTTTCGCCATGTACCAGGAAAACGTTTTTAAGCTTTGATTTGTCCTGCTGTTTTACGTTCTCCAGCAGGTCATTATGATCGCCGTGGGCACTCAGTACGTCAGTTTGTTTGATGGTTGCATACACGGCCAGTTCGCGGTCTTTGATGTGTACTATGGAGTCGCCACGCAACAAACGGTGACCTAAAGTACCTTTGGCGCAATAGCCTATAAAAAGTATGGTACAGTAATAGTTCTGGATATTATAAAACAGGTGATCCTGGATGCGGCCACCCTCCAGCATCCCTGCGGATGAGATGATGATACAGGGCTCGTAATAATTGGAGATCTGGCGGCTATCCTTTAAATTTTCTATATAGGTGAGGTTTTCGAACTCAAACTCGTCGCCTTTGTCTTTGTAGAAATCCTGGGCATCCTGGTTTACCAGACTATGGTATTTCCGGAAAATACCCGTCGCTATGGTCGCCATAGGGCTATCTACAAACACCTTAACCGGTGGCAGCAAACCCTCGCTGAAGATCTTGTTAAGAGAGTAAACCAGTGATTGCGTACGACCGATACTAAATGCGGGTATAATTAACCGCCCCTGTTCTTTGACACATGCTTTATCAATAACCTCAATCAGGGTTTGTTCAACAGACTTGTCTTTAGTGTGGTAGCGCCCGCCATAAGTTGATTCAGAAACCAGGAAATCAACAGGAGGTAATTCCTGCGGATCATTTAATACCGGATAGTTTTTCCGGCCGATATCACCGGTAAAGGCAATAGACTTTTCCTCCCCGTTTTCGATAATACGTAGCACTGCCGATGCTGCGCCCAATAAATGCCCAACCGGTATAAAAGTGAGCTCAATATTGCCGTTGATGCGGAAAGGCCGGTTAAAACCAATGGTCACAAAGCGATCAACTGCATCCATCACATGTTTTTGCAGGTAAAGGGGCTGAGGACCTCCGCCGGTATTGAATTTGCCTTTACCGCGTTTCCTATGGCCTTTACTAGCCTTATTCATGAAAATGCTAACTGAGTCAAGCAGTAATAGCTCGGTTAAGTCGGCAGTAGGTGGGGTGCACAGGATCTGGCCGTTAAAACCGAGCCTGATGAGTGTTGGCAAATTGCCCGAATGATCAATATGCGCGTGTGTTAATATCACTACGTCGATCTCTTCGGGGCGAAAAGGGAAGTTCTCGTTATCCTGTATGCTGCGGTCTTTCTCGTAATCTAATCCGCAATCCACTAAAATCTTATATCGGTCAACCTCCAGCAAATGCATGCTGCCGGTTACCTGCCGGGCTGCCCCGTGTATGGTTAATTTCATTTTTATACGTGGTACACTTTTTAGGTTGTACGTGTTACGTTATACGTATTACGTTTTTGAGGTTGTTGTATAACGTTATACGTGGTACGTTAGTTTATATGTTATAGCTATTACGTTTGTGGTGTAATATAATAATTTGTAAATCTGTTTTTTTTGCTTTTTACGTATTACGTAAAAAGCACAACGTAAAACATCTTCGATAAAATAAGCGAAAGTTAGCCATTCTGCGCATCAAACTGTAACTGGTTCAGATAGCGATAAAGACCTTGCTCGTTGCTAATCAACTCCAGGTGATTACCACATTCAATGATCTCGCCTTTTTCCAGTACGATGATCTTATCAGCTTCGCGAATGGTTGACAGGCGGTGTGCTATGATAATGGATGTACGATCCCTCATCAATTCTTCCAGGGCTTCCTGCACCAGGCGTTCTGATTCAGAATCCAGGGATGAAGTAGCTTCGTCCAGTATCAGGATAGAAGGGTTTTTAAGCAATGCCCGGGCTATAGCGATACGCTGACGCTGCCCGCCGGATAGTTTAACACCACGTTCGCCCACAACGGTCTCATAACCTTCAGGGAAGGAAGTAATGAACTGGTGAGCGTTGGCACGTTTAGCAGCTTGTATAATATCTTCTTTCGATGCGCTGAGCCGACCATAGGCTATGTTCTCGGATATGGTTCCGCCAAAAAGCATGACATCCTGGGGTACAATGGCTACCTGGTTGCGGATATCGGTAATGGAAAAATCTGAAGCAGCACGACCATCGAATAAAATGTTACCACTTTGAGGATGATAAAATTGCAGGATAAGCGATGCCATAGTTGATTTACCGGAGCCACTTGGCCCAACAATAGCCACCTTTTGTCCGGCAGCTGCATCAAACGAAATGCCCTTTAAAACTGTCAATTCCGAACGGGAAGGATAGGCGAATACCACATTTTCAAATGCCAAGTTGCCTTTAATTTTTTGATCTACCTGGTTATTGTTTTCAACCATGTGGATGTCTTCGCCTTTTTCGGCTAGTATTTCCAGTACACGTTCACTCGCGCCGACAGCTTTTTGCAAGTTGGCATACAGATCAGGGAAGGTACCCATAGCGGCTCCTACAAATATGGAGTACATGATAAAAGTGGTCAGGTCGCCTACCAGGATCTCGTGGTGGCTCACCAGTACCGAGCCATACCATATGACACCCACAAAGGTGCCAAACAAGCAAAATACAATGAACGACGCGAATATGCCGCGGAATTTGGCACCTTTTACGGCTATGTTCACTACCATGCGTAAAATTTTATCATAGCGGGTAGCCTCGTAAGCTTCGTTCACAAAAGCTTTAACGTTGGCAATACCCTGCAGGGTTTCCTCAACAATGGTATTTGATTCGGCCAGCCTGTCCTGTGCCTGACGTGATAGTTTGCGGATATATCTTCCAAAAAATACAGCGAAGCCGACAAGAAAGGGAAGGATGGCCAGTAAAGCCAGGGTTAACTTAATAGATACTACGGCCAGCAAAATAACGCTGCCTACCATGATCACCAATTGCCTGATGATCTCGGCAAAAGTAGTGGTTAAAGTATCCTGTATCTGTGAAAGATCAGCTGATATGCGGCTGTTCAGTTCACCAACACGGCGGTTGGCGAAAAAGTTCATTGGCAGGGTGATCAGCTTAAAATAAGTATCGCGACGGATATCAGCCAATGACTTTTCAGCCACTTGAACAAACCAAACCACCCGGAAAAAGGAAACAAAGGCCTGTCCAAACAATAACAGAAAGCCGGCAAGAGCTATAGCATTAAGGCTGTGCGGTAAATAGCTGTTAGGATATTTGCCTTGCGCGGCATCGATCAAAGCACCTAAGATTTTAGGAAAAGCAAGTCCTACAAGACTGGATACAAACAAAAATATCAGTCCGGCTATAAATTTGCCCCGGTAAGGTTTAATGTAGTTGAGCAGCTTACGGATGTTCTGTATGCTCTGCCGGTTTATTTTTGCTTTTGGTAATTCTGCTTCTGCTTTAGCGCCACTATTCAGTCGTCCTCTTGCCATGTATACATTTATAGTTAAGATCGCAAAATTACACCTTAACTTTACTTTTTTTGCTTATCAGAAATAAAATTGACGCAATCATGAGAACAATGATCAAAATATAGACGTACTGCATGGTATCGGCCTTTTGAGCGCTGGCTTTTAAAACAGCGTTTTGCTGCCTTAACTTGCTGATCAGGTTGATATAATTCTGATTGATGGTTTCTGCCTCTTTGGAGTGACTTTGGATCTGCCTTTGCTGAAAGGCACGGTATTCCAGCAGGATCTTGAGCTCTTTATAAATGTTATCGTCAGTTTTAACAATATCCATCAAAATATCGTTCGACCGGCGGATATCGCTTTTTGTTTGCAGGCCGAATATCCCGGTATGTTCATTCAGACTCTGGCTGTACTGGCCAAAACGTACTTTGCGCATATCCAGCATACTGTTTATTTTTTTTCGCTGCAACTGATAAGCGATGGAATCGGCACTTACCTGCGCGTTTGTTTGCGCTTGTAAATCAGTAAACAAAAAAAGGATGATGCCGATCAATAAGAATTTTTTCATAATGATAATACTACTGAAACTCAATGATTACTTTATCATTCAAATTTAAACCTAGTAAGCCACTGGCGTTACCTTTATTAATGGCTATCTCCAGGTGATCGCTTATACCAAAAAGGCATAATTTTTCACCAACGGGTACTTCGTTATAATGCCAGCTCAGGTGGTTGATGGTTTCGTTCCGTTTAAAGTTCAACACGAATTTACGCCCCTGCTGTACGCTATTGAAAAATTCCTTGGTGATGTTGGTGATCACATTTTGAAACGAATCGATATAGATAACCACACCCTTGATCAGGTTTTTTTCGATAACAGGTTGCAGGTTCATCTTATTTTCAATGTCCTGCACCGGGATGCCTATCTCATTAAGCTTACCGCCTTTAGCCAGGTGGCATGCCGCTTTTACAAAAATATCCGCCAATGGGAAATGTAAAAATTTAAGATCCTGCATAATGTTTATTTCAACGATCTCCTCTGGTGTTTCTTTAAACATCAGCGAAAAAATACCATTATCGGCACCAACAAAATAATGATTTTTATATCTTACAGCCAGAAATTTGGTATGATCGTTATAAACTGTATCAATACCAATGAGGTGTACGGTGCCGTCAGGGAAGTAGTAAAAACTGTTTTTTAGTATAAAGGCCGCCTGCTGTACATCAAAGGCGGCAACGTTATTGGTAATGTCAACAATATTCACTGTGGGCAACAATTTGTAGATGCTGCCTTTCAATGCAGCCTGGTAAATATCTTTATCGCCCAAATCAGTAGTTAATGTTATTATTGCCATTAATTTTATAATATTTATTGCTAATCTTGTAGTAGCATTTGAAGCTACAAATATTCAATTTTTAATTCATAAAAATCCGTAACTAAAAATCAAATTAGTATTGAACGAGCTAAAGCTATCAATTGAAAATGTAAATCCGGCAGTATTGTGGGGGCCAAATAATGATCATTTTGAGATCATTAAGAAACAATATCCTAAGCTTAAAATAGTTGCGCGTGGCAGCGAAGTTAAAATTCTGGGTGATGATCACGAACTGAATATCTTTCAGGAAAAATTCGATCACCTGCTACAACACGTAGAGAAGTTCGAAAACCTGAATATTACCGACCTGGAGCGTATCCTGGGCTCAAAAAACACAAACGCACCATCAACAGATCAGACAACAACTGATAAATTTGCCAGTGGTGAAGTGATTGTTTTTGGGCCAAACGGCGTAATGGTTAAGGCGCGTACAGCCAACCAACGCAAAATGGTTGATTGCATAAACCAAAGCGATATACTTTTTGCCATTGGGCCTGCGGGTACCGGTAAAACCTATACAGCTGTAGCCTTGGCGGTAAGAGCGCTCAAAAACAAGGAGATCAAAAGGATCATTTTAACCAGACCGGCGGTTGAAGCAGGGGAGAACCTTGGCTTTTTACCTGGCGACCTGAAAGAAAAGATAGATCCTTACCTGCGACCTTTGTATGACGCGCTTGATGATATGATCCCGGCAGAAAAACTAAAGTTTTACCTGGAGAACCGTACCATTGAGATAGCTCCGCTGGCATTTATGCGTGGTCGTACGCTGGACAATTGTTTTGTGATATTGGACGAGGCTCAAAATGCTACCGATATGCAGCTTAAAATGTTTTTGACCCGTATGGGGCCATCGGCCAAATTTATTGTTACTGGTGATGTTACCCAGATCGATTTACCAAAAAAACAGCAATCGGGTTTGCATACTGCTCTGCGCATATTAACTGATATAAAAGGAATTGAAATTGTTTACCTGAGCGGCGAAGACGTGGTAAGGCACAAACTGGTACGTAAAATACTGGAAGCCTACGGGGATATACAATAGGGAAAGGTTCATAGTTCATGGTTGATGGTTCATAGTATTTTTGCAAATCATCCATGAACTATGAACTATCAACCATGAACTAAAAAGAATGAACGCAATAAAAGAAACACATTTTAACTTACCAGGCCAAACTAATTACTACAAAGGCAAGGTACGTGATGTTTATACTATCGATAATAAATACCTGGCCATGGTAGTTACCGACCGCATCTCGGCTTTTGATGTGGTGCTGCCAGAACCAATTCCATATAAAGGACAAGTGCTTAACCAAATAGCGGCCCGTTTTTTAGAGGCTACTGCTGATATTGTACCCAACTGGGTGATATCAATACCCGATCCAAGTGTTACTATTGGCCGTATTTGTGAACCTTTTAAGGTGGAGATGGTGATCCGTGGTTATTTAGCAGGTCATGCCTGGCGCGAATATAGTGCGGGTAAAAGACAAGTTTGTGGTGAAAGCCTGCCCGAAGGTTTAAAGGAAAATGATATCCTTCCTGAGCCCATTATAACACCTACCACCAAGGCATCTGTTGGGCACGATGAAGATATATCCAAAGCAGAGATATTGAAACAAAACATTGTTTCGGCCGATGATTACGCTCAGCTGGAAGCTTATACCAAGGCCCTGTTTAAACGCGGGACCGAAATAGCCGCTAAACAGGGGCTGATACTGGTTGATACCAAGTATGAATTTGGTAAGATTGACGGCCAGATATACCTGATTGACGAGATACACACACCCGATTCATCAAGATACTTTTATAAAGAGGGTTATGAAGAGCGTCAGCAAAAAGGGGAGGCTCAAAAACAGCTTTCTAAAGAGTTTGTGAGGAAATGGTTAATTGAAAACGGCTTCCAGGGTAAAGATGGTCAGGTTGTACCGGTTATGACACCCGAAATTGTGCAATCCATCTCCGAACGTTACATTGAGTTATACGAACAAATTATTGGCGAACCCTTTGTAAAACCTGATAACGAAAGTGTGCTTAACCGCGTGGAAACAGGCATCAAAACAGGGCTAACAAATTTGTAGTTTTTTAATTCCCCGTAAAATTATTCATATCTTAGCTTTCTAATTATTAATAGGAATGAAATTTACTGTCGATAAGCACGAGAAATATATTTTAGTGAAGCTTAATGAGTCAAAATTGAACTCATTGGTTACACCTCAATTAAAATCCGAGTTGATATTGATCAATACTGAAGGTCAGCGAAATATAATTCTTGATCTTTCACAGGTAAAATTTGCAGATTCTTCTGGTTTAAGTAGCTTATTAGTAGGTCACCGCTTATGTAAAAATGCTACAGGCTTATTTATCCTGGCAGGTTTAAATGACGCGGTAGCCCGTCTGGTAACCATATCGCAATTGGATAATGTACTAAACATTGTACCTACAGCCGAAGAAGGTATCGATCTTATTTTTATGGAAGAGATTGAAAAAGAGCTGAAAAAAGAAGCAAGATAAGCCTTATGATTGTTTACCCTGTATGAAATTTGAGGTAACAATATTGGGGAGCAGCTCCGCGACACCCATTTTTAACAGAAATCCCACATCACAGGCGCTTAATATCAATGAGCGCCTATATTTAATTGATTGCGGCGAAGGTACCCAACAACAAATGCTGCGTTTTGATATTAAGGCCAGCCGCATTGATCATATATTCATTAGTCATCTTCATGGCGATCATTATCTTGGATTGGTAGGGTTATTATCTTCTATGCACCTAAACGGACGTAAAAAAGCCCTTTACCTTTTTGGCCCGGCCCATCTGAAAGAAATTATAGACCTGCAGTTTAAATATTCAGAAACAACACTGCAATTTCCGCTGGAGTTTACGGCTATTGATGCGCAGAAAGCTGAAGTGATCATCAACAATAGTGATGTTATTGTAGAAACCATTCCACTTGATCACCGTATTGCCTGTACCGGCTTCCTTTTTAAAGAAAAGAAGCGTTTGCGCAAGCTGATAAAAGAAAAGCTGGAAGATCTGAATGTTCCGGTAGAGTATTATACTGCTTTAAAAAGGGGAAATGATTATACTTCGGCAAGTGGCGTGGTGTATAAGAATGATACTTTAACTACCGATTCTCAGGCTCCCAAATCATATGCCTATTGCTCAGATACGCTTTATAATGAGCAGTATTTTGAACAGATCAGTAACGCTACGCTGCTTTATCACGAGTCTACATTTTTAAATGATATGCTTGATAGGGCAAAGGAAACACATCATACCACAGCTTTGCAGGCAGCAGAGATTGCCTTAAAAACTCACGCCAAAAAACTACTGATCGGACACTTTTCTGCCCGGTATAAAACCCTGAATGAATTACTTGACGAGGCCAGAAGTGTTTTCCCCGAAACAGAATTGGCCATTGAAGGGAAGACATTCGCGATAGAATAGAGGCAAGAGATTAGCGTCAGGAATCAAGACCGGATATAACAAAAAAAGCAAACGAACATCGTTTGCTTTTTTTGTTGGGATGGTTTACACTGTAAACCCATTTTTTTGTGATTTTTTTATTTAAAACATTGATTATCAATTATATAAATAAATGTAAACCATAAAAAGTGTAAACCATGTAAACCCACTTTTTGGTGAGCATTCGCAGTCTTGATTCCTGACTCTAATCTCTTGATTCTTAGCTTAGTCTTTCTTACCACCAAAAACCGAGAAGCTTACATAGCGTTTTGGATGTGCTTTCAGGTCAATGAACAGGTTATTCAGGTTATTAGATGCATCAGTAAGGTTCTTGTACATCTTGTCGTCATTCATCAATAAACCTAAGGAACCCTGGCCATTGTTGATCTTGGCAATGGTAGCCTGCAGGTCAGCCATGGCTTTATTGGCATTGTCTAAAGTCTGTTTAATATTCGCGGATGCGATATCATTACTCACCTTTTCAAAGTTGGCAGTCATACCGTTTAAATGGGTAGTGCTGGTTTTTAAGCTGCCTGACACCACTTCTGCATTGGTTAATATTCCATTGATATGGCCTGATTGTGAAGCTACCAGGTTATCAATTTTTTTAGTAGTACCCTCCAGCGTTTGCAATGAATTGGCAATACTCATAAAACTGCGATCGACATTCTTTTGGAAGTTAGGGTTCAATATTTTGTTGATAGCCGCCAGTGACGAATCCATTTTTGATATCAGCATTTCTGCTTTTTTCTGTATAGGTTGCAGGCTTTCGGCCAGGCTTCCCTGTATATCGGCTTTTAAGGTATCTTTATCTTCCGCAGCTACTTTACTGTTGCCCAGTTCAAAAACAATGGCCTTGCTGCCCAAAAGATCGGTGCTTGATAATTTAGCCAGGGTGTTATTAGGTATAACATAATCGGGGTCGATCTTAAACTCTACAATAGTATGCCCATCAGGTTGCAATTTCATGCTGGATACGCGTCCTATCTGGAAGCCGTTAACCAATACCGGCTTTGCTAAAGCAAGGCCTTCCACACTTCTGTAAACCGCGTAATATTTGTTTGAACCCGAAAAAACATCATTACCGCGCAAAAAACTATATCCTAATATCAATATAGTAATAGCTATAGCTGTAAGGGCCCCTATTTTTGTTTCGTTTGAGATTTTCATTCAGTAGTGGTTTTCGGGTTAAAATTGTTTTTCTATTTTGATTTGTTGATGTTACTTTTATTTGATTTATAGAACAGGTAAAGCTATTTATATTACTTTGAAACCTGCTCCACCTCATTTTTAAAATTGGTTAAAGCCCGTACAATAGAGTTGACGATTGTATTTTGTCCATCCTCTGAATTTAAATAAGCCTCGTCATCAGGATTATTAATGTACCCGGTTTCTACCAAAACAGATGGCATAGAACTATGACATAATACATAAATACTCTGGTCTCTTATACCTTCACTTGGCCTGCCGTCTGTTTCAACAAACTCTTTGTTAAGCAATGTGGCCAGATTTATACTTTGCTGCCTGAATTTTCTTTTATACTCGTTTGTTAAAATAATAGTTATTGGGTCGTTAGGATCTAAAGCTCCTCCATCAAGTTCCGCCTCACCCTCAACCTGGTTCCTTTTGATCTCATTTTCTGCCTCTCTTGTACGTTTTAATGCATAAACCAATAACAACACACCTTTACCTGAACGATCCGGAACCAAACTTGTTTTATAAACCGGTTTATGATGTTTAGTACCTACTCTTCTGCTTACGCGTCTATCCGATAAAGAATTACAATGTATCGAAATAAAAACATCCCCTTTATTTTCATTGGCTATTTCAGCACGTCTTTCAAAGGAAACATCATCTTCATTACTACGTGTAAGCACTGCTTTTACGCCTCCCATATCTTTTTCTACAGCTTTTTGCAATTTTAACGCAATTGCAAGCGTTACATTCCTTTCAGTAGAATATTCGCCTGATGCGCCGTGTGAAAAATGACCTACATTACTGGAAGGTTTACCTCCGTGGCCGGCATCAATAATAATAGTTTTGATCTTGAAACCAGTGTTATTTATAACCGTATCTTTTTTTATGAAACCATAAGATGTGACCGGAAAATATGAAAGGAGTGCCAGTAATACCGAGAAACTATAAATCAATCTTTTCAATGCCCTATTTTTCATTATTTTTGAACGCTGTTAACTTTATCTGCAAAAATACTATTCATAATCAATTTTGAAATCCACAACCTTCTTTTTTCTGTTTGCAATTATTTTAACGGTGAAAGTGTTTTCTGCCGAAAGCAAAAATACATATAAAGGCTATAGCAGCAAACCTGTTAGAGATACTATTATAAAACTGGATACCATTAAAGACAGGAAACTGCTTAAAGGTAAAAAAAACACACGTAGCTCATCAGCCAAAAACACTGCTGCCAAAACGGATACCACTCAAAAGAAAGGTGATATACAATCTGAAGTAAAGGCTGTTGCGGAAGATTCTACCCATGTAGATAACGAACACGATATTTTATATTTATATGGCCGTGCCCGGGTTACTTATGAAGATTTTGAACTTGATGCCGATTTTATCCGGGTTGACCAAAAAAATCACGTCATATTTGCCCGAGGAAGCATTGATCCACGAACGCACCGCTATATAGGCCGACCTATATCTAAACAAAAAAGCGAAAAACCGGTATCTTCAGACTCGCTCTTATTTAACTATGAAACAAAGAAGGGAAAGCTGTATAACCCTGCATCGGAGCAGGATGGTAATTTTATATCCGGCGGTCAGGCAAAAAAACTGAATGAAACTGAAGTAGCCTATCGTAATGTCATATTCAGTACCTGCGATCTACCATACCCCGAAACCCACTTTGGTATTGTGATAACCCGCGGTATTGGCGAAAAAAACAGGATCATTTCCGGTCCGGCATATCTTGAGATCGAGGGGATACCTTTACCATTGGCTATTCCGTTTGGTTTTTTCCCGAAACCCAACCAACGAACATCCGGCGTTATACTACCCACTTTTGGTGAGGATCAGCAGCTGGGATTTAAACTCTCCAACTTTGGATATTATTTAGGCTTTAATGATTATATAGATCTAACCACCACAGCTACTGTATATTCTAAAGGATCATATGAGTTAAATAGCGTTATGCGTTATTTAAAACGATATAAATATACCGGTAATCTTGCCTTAAGTTTTGGATCGCATAACTACGGCTTACCAGGCGATCCATCCACAAAAGACGTGCATATTGACTGGACACACTCTCAGGATCCCAACGCTAACCCTGGCTCTACTTTTAGTGCGTCGGTAAATGCGGGTACCTCCGGGTTTTTCAGGAATACAAGAGGAACAACCAATGTAAATACCATTGCTACAAGTAGCTTACGTTCAAGTATATCCTATGGCAAAACCTGGGCTGGTACACCGTTCAATTTAAGTGTAGGTTTGTCCCATAGCCAGGATATCGTGAATAAAACCATCACTATAGAATTACCAACCGTAGCCTTCGGTATGTCGTCCATAAACCCATTTGATTCTAAAGATAGGGTTGGCGAGCAAAAATGGTATCAGAAAATTACCGTAAGCTATAACATGACGGCCACTAATAAGGTAAATAACATCCCGGAGGCTGAGCTCTTTAAAAGCGAAACCCTTTCAAAACGCTTACAAAATGGTTTCCAACACCAAATACCGGTGAGCTTGGGCCTTAACGTGTTAAAATACTTTCAGTTTAATAGCAGTATTAACTATACCGAGCGTTGGTATTTTCAAAGTATAACCAAAAGGTTTGAACGCGGAAGTATCAGCAATTCCGACCAACTGATCACCGATACCGTACCTGGCTTTAAACGGGCTGGCGAATATAGTGTCAGCACCGGATTATCTACCAAATTGTACGGGCAGATCAATTTTAAGCATGGAAACTTGAAGGCTATCAGGCACGTAATGACGCCCTCCATCAGTTTTGGTTACCGCCCGGATTTTTCTGATCCAAGTTTTGGATATTATAAAACCGCGGTAAGTAGTGCTACCATACCTTATCCTTATGCTTCACAAAAATATTCGATTTTTGATGGAGCTGTTTATGGCGGACCTTCGCCGGGTAAGCAAGCCGGACTTAACTTTAGCTTAGATAATACTATTGAAGCCAAGGTGAAGGCGAAAAGCACAGATACATCAGGTACAGATCGTAAAATAACTATTCTACAGGGCTTATCGTTCTCAACCTTTTACAATTTTGCAGCGGATACTATGAAGCTTTCGCCCATAACGTTTTCAGGGCATACTGCAATTTTTAATCAAAAATTGAGCATTAGTTTTCAGGGCACCTTTAATCCGTATGTGACGGTAGTTCGCGACTCCATTCAGAATAATAACATTGTAAGATATAGCCAGCTTATCAACCGTTATACCTGGCAAGACGGTAAGTTTCCGCAATTGGCAAACGTAGGTATATCCATGAGCGGCAGTTTAAATTCAACAAAAGCCGCGGCGCGCGGTACCCCGGGCGCGGTAAACGGTTTGGCTAATCTTACACCAACCCAATCCCAGCGTTTGGCTTTGGTAAACAGCGATCCGAATGCTTATGTTGATTTTAATGTACCATGGAACATTAACTTTAACTATAGTTACAGTTACACCAATTCATTAAACACGGTTACAACGAGTAATACGGTTCAGATAAGTGGTGATGTGAATGTTTCGCCTAAATGGAAGGTGCAATATTCAACCAATTATGACATTAAAGCTGGAAAATTGGGAAGCGCTACATCGTTTTCCATTTACCGCGACCTGCACTGCTGGGACCTTTCTGTTCAATGGATTCCTTTTGGTTATTTGAAGTCATATAATGTTACGTTGAAGGTAAAATCAACTATATTGCAGGATCTGAAACTGAGTAAGCGAAATGATTACACCAACAGTGGAACTTTTTATTAATTGAAATGCTGGCAGAAATTATTACTATAGGTGACGAAATACTTATAGGTCAAATTGTAGATACAAACTCGGCCTGGATGGCCACCGAACTAAACCAAATTGGCATACGCGTAAAACAAATATCTTCGGTATCTGATGATCGTGAACACATCCTGAAAGCTTTGGCCGAGGCTGCCAATCGGGTAGATATTGTTTTTATAACTGGAGGCCTGGGGCCAACCAAAGATGATATCACTAAAAAAACATTAGCAGAATATTTTAATGTTGAACTGGTTGAGGATCCGGAAACATTGGAGCATGTAAAGGGTATTTTTGCCCGGTTTAATCGGCCCTTGATTGAGGTGAATCGCTTACAGGCTTATGTACCTGCGAATTGCAAGGTAATCTTTAATCAAAACGGCACGGCGCCTGGCATGTGGTTTTATGAAAATAAAGTTACCTATATCTCTATGCCGGGAGTGCCTTTCGAGATGATGTATATGATGACAGAACGGGTGTTGCCTCAGATAAAAGAGCTGTTTCAGTTACCTGTTATTATCCACAAAACTATTTTAACCGTTGGTGTTGGAGAATCCTTTTTGGCCGAACAGATAGCTGATATTGAGAATGACCTGCCAGCGCATATCAAATTAGCGTATCTACCTAAATTAGGTATGGTACGGTTACGTTTGAGCGTATTTGGCGAACATGAAACAGGTTTACAGGAACAGGTAGACCAATTTGCCAAAAGGATCATTGAACGTATAGGTGCAGCTTTTGTAATAGATGAAGATATAGCGCTTGAAAAAGCCATACTGGATAAAATGCAGGCTCAAGGATTTACCTTATCGGTTGCCGAAAGCTGTACCGGTGGTTATCTGTCACATTTGTTTACCCAGCATCCCGGTTCTTCCCTGGTGTTCTTAGGTGGCGGGGTGACTTATGCATATGAGCTAAAAGAGAGTGTTTTGGGGGTAAAACATGAAACTCTGGTGAATTTTGGCGCTGTAAGTGAGCAAACCGTAAAAGAAATGGTGGAGGGCGCTTTGAAAAATTTCAAATCGGATTTTGCTATCGCCATCACAGGTATTGCCGGCCCCGATGGCGGTACTGAAACCAAACCTGTTGGTACTGTGTGGATTGCGGTTGCCGGCAATCAAAAAATGTTAATAAAGAAATACACATTCGGTAATAAACGTCGTCAAAACATTGAAAGGAGTGCGGTAACTGCGTTATCAATGTTGAATACTTTACTCACATAAATTGTAAAGTACTGATCGAAATTCCTAATTTTGGGAGAGAAACTATAATTTTAGAATGGCCAAATACCAACTATTATTGCCAAAAATGGGTGAAAGTGTTGCTGAAGCAACTATAATTAAATGGACAAAAAATCCAGGAGATCATATAGACGCAGATGAAGCAGTAATGGAGATAGCAACAGATAAAGTTGATTCTGATGTTCCGTCTCCCGTGGCTGGTAAACTTGTAGAACAGCTTTACAAAGAGAACGATGTTGTTCAGGTAGGATCGGTTATCGCTATTATTGAAACCGGTGAGCCTGATTCAAACGAAGCCGAAACGCCAGCAGCTGTACAACCTGTAGAAGAACAAAAAGCAGCTGAAGAACCGGCTCATATACCAACACCAGATCCTGTTGCAGAAACAGTACAAAATGAAGAGTCACTTGTTTCGCCTGAATCCATAGCCATACCAGGTTTGGATCAACTGGAGAAAAAGAATATTTCTGCCGAGGCCCCTGCATTTAAAAGTGAAGGGCGTTTTTACTCTCCATTAGTACGAAATATAGCCAGCCAGGAAGGTATCAGTACCGACGAACTGGACAAGATACCTGGAAGTGGTTCTGACGGACGCTTAACCAAAGATGACCTTTTAAGCTATCTGCAACATAAACAGAAGCCATCTACTGCTCAAAAAGTAGAAGAGCCGATACAACAACAAGCTCCGATATCATTTAATGCTCCTGTAGCAGCTTCTACAAGTGCTTATACGCCTCCACCAGTTGTGGCACCAACTGCTGAACCAGCTAAAGCAGAAGAGCCGCAAAAGTCTGCTACTTCAGTATCTGGTGCAGATGAAGTTATTGAAATGGACAGGATGCGCCGTTTAATTGCCGATCATATGGTCATGAGCAAGCAAACTTCACCGCACGTTACTTCATTTGTTGAGGCCGATGTAACCAATCTGGTATTATGGCGTGAGAAGGTTAAGAGTAGCTTTGAAAAACGCGAAGGCGAAAAAATAACTTTTACACCTATTTTTATCGAGGCTGTTGTAAAAGCTATCAAAGATTACCCAATGATCAATATTACTGTAAATGGTACCCAGATCATTAAAAAGGCGGCTATTAACATTAGTATGGCTACTGCTTTGCCAAGCGGCAACCTTATAGTACCTGTAATTAAAAAAGCCGACGAGCTAAATTTGCTGGGCATTACCAAAGCGGTGAATGACCTGGCCAACCGGGCCCGTATTGGCAAATTACAACCCGATGATGTAAAGGATGGTACATTTACCATTACAAACGTAGGCTCATTTGGTAACGTAATGGGTACACCTATTATTAATCAACCACAGGTAGCTATATTGGCCGTAGGTGCTATCAGGAAAAAGCCTGCGGTTATCGAAACAAAAGAAGGTGACATGATCGCTATCCGTCACATGATGTTTCTTTCGTTATCATATGATCACCGTGTGGTTGATGGCGCTTTAGGTGGATCATTTGTGCGCCGAGTTGCCGATTACCTGGAGCAATGGGATTCGAACAGAGCGATATAATTTAACTTATATAGATAACAGAAAAGCCGGGTATTGCCCGGCTTTTTGTTTGTTGAAAATCTAAATATAAGGATATTACCCCTTTAATATTTTAGCCTTCTCGCCGTCAAATTCTTCCTGCGAAAGAATACCTGCGTCTAATAGCTCTTTTAAATCTAAAAGGGCTTGTTTCTTGCCCGCCATATCATTTTGAGGAGTTGTAGCAGCCTGCTCTTGTGACTTAGCAAAGGTTGGATTTGTACCATTGGCCGGACTACTCTTTAATAAAAGCTCTGTAATTTCATTGTAGCCTTTAATATTCGAATAATCAATTGCTTTTTGCTCTTTAGCATTTACGATAGAAGCATCAGCGTTGTTTTCAAGCAATAGCTTTACCATATCTTTTTTGCCATTGGCGGCAGCATAATGGAGGGCGCTGTTACCACTTTCATCCTGCACGTTTATTTGAGCGCCTTTATCTAACAACAATTTGATCATACTTAAATGACCGCTTTTGGCAGCTACATGCAACAGGGCTTCACCTCCGTAATTGTAGGTATTGCTTAATGAAAAATTACTATCCGAGGCCAGGTTATTGGCAGATTCAACCCAATCGAGGTATGAGTACATGGAATCGGTACTATCATTTACTGGTTTGGCATAATTTACATCAACTCCATTATTCAAAAACAGTTCAACAATCTCTTTTTGATTATTTCCACAAGCATACCAGATAGGCGATAGCCCATTTTTTGAGGACACAAAAACATCCGCTCCTCTATCTACCAATAATTTAGTAAGCATGCGATTGCTATCATAACAACTAATTAAAAGTGCCGATTCCCCGGCATGGTTCACGTGATTAATATTAGCCCCATTATCAAGCAAAAGCTCAATCATAGGTATGT
The DNA here is from genome assembly GCF_059567985.1 of Mucilaginibacter sp. BGA-UO-ETr-C110. Classification (NCBI taxonomy): domain Bacteria; kingdom Pseudomonadati; phylum Bacteroidota; class Sphingobacteriia; order Sphingobacteriales; family Sphingobacteriaceae; genus Mucilaginibacter; species Mucilaginibacter sp. BGA-UO-ETr-C110. The sequence goes on along the minus strand of NZ_JCAQPB010000002.1, from coordinate 1,947,342 downwards.
TTTTTGATTTTGCTGCATATAACAATGGCGAATTGCCCAATTTATCAGTAGTATTTATGTTGGCTCCCTTGATCAATAATAGTTTTACAATTTCCCTGTTACGCCATCCAGCGGCCACCAATAGCGGAGTTTCAGTCGCGTTATTTTCTATATCTACGTCCGTATCCGCTTCTACAAGTCTCTCTAAAACATCAATCTGCCCGTTGATGGCGGTTAAATGTAATAAACTGTTTCCTTTAAAATCTTTAATTGATGTTTTGGCGCCCTTATCCAGGAGATAAAGGGCTGTTTGTTTTTGTTTCTGCAATAAGGCAAAATAAAAAGGTGTTTCTCCTGCGTGGTCTTCGTAATCTAATACTGCACCTTCATCAATTAGTATTTTAACCAGATCCAGAAAACCTTGATGTGCTGCATAATGCAAGGCTGTGCGGCCTTTTTCGTCGGTATATTTTACATCAACTTCTTTGTTTTGTAATAAAAGCTCGGCAATTTTTCTTTTCCCGCTTTCGCAGGCTATGATAAAGGACATAGACATATTTAGGTAGATTTAATAGTTCAAAGATTATTTGCGGTTAAGCATTCTGTTGGTTTTTCATCAGTAGTTCAACCGTTTTGATCTTTAGGTTATCATCTGATGCAAGCATTAAAGCGGTTTGATCTTTATTATTGGTGATATCGGCATCCGCACCATTTTCAAGCAGCAATTTTACCTTTCTATAAGTTTCTTTTGCTTTTCGTTCCTCATAGTTAACGTTATAAGCACAAACCTTATGTAGCAGGGTATTGCCTTCATTATCTTGCCGGTTAATGTCTAAGGCCCCGGTGTCAATAATAGTTTGTAAAACGGCAGGGTCTTTTTCGGGAATCAGATTAATAGGAGTGGTGGGGCTTTGATAATAGAAGCTTTCATGATACAGATCCGCTCCATCATTGATCAGTTTGGATAATAACTCAAGCATGCTTTCTGATGGACTGTTCATCATCCTCATATATTCAAATAGCAAGCTTACCTGATTTTTGTTTAACAAGTCAAACTGTGGGCTATCATATTCACGCAATTTGTTATACAAGTCTAGATTAAGTTGATGGGCCACGGCATAGAAAAAAGCGGTATTGCCATCTTTATCTATATGATTCGGATCGGCACCGTTTTGCAGCAACAGATCGATGTATTCTTTTTTATTGCGTTCAATGGCAGCAATCAACGGTGTTTTTCTGACAATATTAGCTTCATTGATATCCAGACCTTCATCAATAAGCAAGGATAAATAAGCTAATGAAAATTCAGGTTCCCTTGAATAGGTGTTAATAACCTGATGGAGCAGATTTTCTTCCGCGTTATTTTTGAAGTTGATGCTACAACCTGCTTCAATTAAAATTTTGATGTGCTCCAATTTTGCGGCATTTTCAAAAAAATAGCTCAGCAGCGTTTTGGCCGCGACTTCATCGTTAATATTATCGAATTTGGTGATAAAATCCCTGAAGAAATCATTGGATTCGCTTTCGTCTGATAAATTCCGAATTATACTTGCAAAGATGCTTTTGTCAAAACTATCGTACTCATAGATGTCTGTTTCTATGGTTTTATCTTTTACAAAATAGTTCAGTATTTGAAACTGTTTATCCCTTAGCAGTTTGTCAAAAATTTGTGATTTATTAAAGTCGAAGATCGTTTTTGAGAGTTTTTCACCGTTTTTTATTGATTCCAGGGCAGCGGCATAGTCGCCAGATTGAAGCATTTGTTCCAGCATAAATTCAGTTTTCTACCATTGCTTCAATATTTATACCAAATTATAGCTGTATGCCGATAATAATTTGATAATTAATTAAAGTTGGGAAAGAGGATTTACTTTACTAATTCAAAGCCCCAGTCTTTCCCTTTGTCAACGGCAGGCACCCCTTTAGCCATCCAAACCGGCATTGGTGCACCTTTTAAAAAATGATCAAAAAACTGTTGCTCACGTATAGTGATGTCCTTGCGATTTTGTCTCAGTACCAGGTTATGTGCTTCGCCATTGTATTGCAAAAGCCAAACAGGTTTACCCAGGCGGCGCAGGGCAGTAAACATTTCTATTCCCTGGTACCATGGTACAGCGCCATCAGCATCATTGCTCATGATCATTACTGGTGTTTGTACTTTAGGCAGCTGAAATAGCGGTGAGTTTTCTATATATAACTCAGGTTTTTCCCATAAAGTTGCACCAATACGACTTTGTGTTCTTTCATATTGAAATTGCCTGTTTACACCCGATTCCCAACGTATACCACCATAAGCTGATGTCATGTTGGCTACCGGCGCACCCGCCCAGGCAGCAGCATACATATTGGTTTGGGTGATGAGATAGGCCACCTGATAACCTCCCCAGCTTTGTCCCTGTATGCCGATGTGAGCGGCATCAACCCATGAGTTCTTCTTAAGGGATTCTACACCTGAATTGATATATTCAACCGCTGATGCACCCGGATGCCCGGTTTGATAACTGATATCGGGTGCAAAAACCAAATAGCCATTACTTACAAAAAAAGATATCGGCAAGCGCGATGGAGTAGGAGCGGGGGCTACGTAACTAAAAAGTCCTTCGGATAGTTTTTCATAAAAATATACGATCATCGGATACTTTTTAGCCGGGTCAAAATCTTCGGGCTTATACAAAATACCCTCCGAATGATAACCTTTAGGTGTTGTCCATTTCACAAGGGACGCTGTTCCCCAGTTGTAGTTGGTTTGCTGCGGATTAATATCGCTTAGTTTGATTTCTCTTTTTAGGTCGGTTGATACATATAGATCAGGAGGCAGTTCATAGCTGCCTTTAGTATAAATGTAGGTGTTGGCATTTTTCGCTTTTAACAGATCGCCATAGCTCATTAGTATCATGTTTACCTTTTCCGGAACTGAGCTGCTTTCCGGATACTTAGTGTAATATCCCCACTGTTTATTCACCTCATTTTGTGTTTGCAACCACATTTGCTGCTTTAGCGGGATGAACTTCTGCTCAGGGTCGGTAGCATCATATCTGATAATGAATTTATTTTTGCGACCGATGCCATTGGTAAAGTTGGTAACAGCACCTGTAGCCGGGTCAATTTTCCAGATATCATAGCGGTCGTATATCAGAACTGCTTTGTCGCCTTGTAACCAGCCCGCGAGACCGTAATCCGAGGCATAATCAGGGACGTCATTTAACTCGTCGCCCATTTTTGTTCCAATGGTAGCTGTAAGATTGCTTTTTTGACCATTGGCAATGGTATAACAGAACCAGTTTTGCTGCTCCAGATCAAACCAGATCACGTATTTTCCGTCGGGAGAGATCCGATATCTTGCCCTCGAGCTCGCATTGATAAGGCGCTTATTACCGCTTTTGGTGTCGATCAGAATAGCTTGTTGTTTGGTGCCGCCTTGCCACTGGGCCTGGATGCGGGCACCTGTATCAGTTACTCCTAAAACGTAACGGGCATCTTTATTTTCGGCAACCAGTACTTCCTGTATAGCCTTACTGCCCAATTGCAATGGCTTCGGTTCTGCTTCGTTGAGTTTTATAACTGCCAGATAGCTGCGTTTTAATTCTGTTTGCAGGTTTTTTAGTTGCTGTGGCTGTAGGTAATCATCTTTGTAATTCCAGATGTCCAGCTTGGCCACTTCAAAATCTACAATAGTAGTATCAGCAGGTTTTGGGATAGGAGCGGTTCCAAAAAACAAGTTGCTGCCGCTTTTACTAAAGTAAACTTTCCCATCGCCACTTACGGCCCATTGCTGTGTAAGGCTTTTTGATCCGGCCTCTGCTATAATTACCGCGCTGTCGCGGCCACTGGTATAGTAATAGAGTTTAAAAGGCTTAACCAGTGCTTTTTCAGGATTCTTTTCGGCTGTGAAAGCCAGTTGTTTACCTTCATCATCGATAGTGATATTGCGGTAATTACCACGGCCTGTGCTTATGGTCTTGAGAACGTTTTTATCAATATCATATACATACATACCCGACTTAACATCTTTCTGTTTTGCGGGCGCTGTAACGGCAAACGCCAATAGTTTTCCGTTCTTACTTACCTGGTAATCGGTTGCGTATTTGAATGTTCGGGTTGTACTGGTGCCTAACTTGTTTATGGTTAAATCGGAGCCATCATGTGTTGAGGGGGCTATAGTAGCGCTTACAGCTTTTTTTGAGGTATCGTTGGGTAACGGTTTTTTAATAGTATCGGCAGTGGCCAAATAGGCTACAACTGGCGCGTTTGTAGCGAGTTTGAACGACCGGATAGCGGGCACTTTGCTAATCGATTGTGAGCCGAGCGTAATGATACCCAGCGTATCTTTGGGAAAATCCGCCTGTTTTTTCTTTTTAATTTTGGCTTCACGAATGGTTTTATAAAATGGCCGGATCAGGAAGGTAACAAATTTGGAGTCGCTACTGAAACTGGCGGTATCTGCGCGGGGGACCTTTATTTTAGTGGTGTTAGCAGTATTGGTGATCACCAACTCTGCATCTCCCTGCTGTGGTTTTACTACATAAAATATCCATTTACCATTATTGCTGATGTGTTGGTTACTAACGCTTTGCCACCCATCAAAAACGGTGTTATCTAAAGGCTTTTTGGCTATTTTTTGAGCGGATACATTAAGAAAAATGAAAACTGAAAATAGCAGGAGTAGGGTTTTACGCATAAGTAACTTAAGTAAGAGTTAAATATGCTAAAAACACGGCATTTATAAAAGTTTAGCTACAGGAAAGTTACAATAAAGCTGAAAGCAGAAGGCCCAAAGCGTAAAGCGATAGGGCATAGGGCCAGACCCTGGGTAGACAAAAGTGGGTTTACATGGTTTACACTTTTTATGGTTAATTTGTTTTTAATTAATTGATTATAAGTGTATTGTTTATTTTTTTATCATAAAAGTGGGTTTACACTGTAAACCCACTTTTATGTGTCAGAGTTATCTGCGACAGATCCTGAGAGAACTGTAAAAGTTTATATCATCGCCTTATTCAAAGCCTTGATAGCTTCTTTAAAATCTTCGCGGGCTATCAGGAACTGGATGTTGACCTTGCGCAGGGCGAAACCGCAACTCTTTATATTGATGCCTTTTTGAGCCAGCGCTGTTGCTGATTTAGCCAGCAAACCGGGTTGATCCATGTTGGAACCAATGAGACAAACCATAGCCATTTTTTCTACGGTTACTTTCTCATAATCGTTTTCAAGCTCCTGTATCAGCTTTTTATTAAAATCCTTATCCCATATCACTATCGAGATACTATTGGCACTGGTGGCCTTAAAAGTATAACTCACGCCGAATTTATAGAACAGCTGCATGATATGGAAATCGGTACCAACGTTACCTACCATTGATGGGTCGTAAATGTCGATCATCATCACACGTTCTGTGCCCGTAATTACTTCAACCCGTTTTTTATCGCAGATATATTCGCGGGTTATCAGTGTGCCCGGATGCTCTGGCTGAAAGGTGTTTTTGATGCGAAGATCGATATCATGTATCTCCAATGGTTTTGATGCTTTGGGATGTATCGCTTCCATGCCTACATCTGCCAGTTGGTCGGCTACATCATAATTGGTATTACCCACAGGGAAGCAATTCTCCACACCAACCAGTTCAGGATCGGCGGTACACAGGTGATATTCTTTATGAATGATGGCTTCCTGTGGTTTAACAGCCACGGCTATTTTACTAAAAGTAACCTCAGAATAGCCCCTGTCAAATTCCCGCATGATACCTTCAGTACCTTTGGTATAGCCAGTTACAATAGTGATCGTACTCCCAAAATCAATATGTTGCAGGTCTTTCTTAATGCGTTGGTCTATGGTGAAAGAGCGGTGGTCATGAAAGCCGCTCAGGTCAACAAACGTGGCATTGATACCCATGTTTTGCAGGATATTGGTAAAGTTAAAAGCCGAATGGCTTTCGCCGATAGATGCCAGGATCTCGCGGGCAGCCAGCAAAACATCGTCTTTATTTACATAACCTGAAGCCAGGATATTAGCTATGTTTTCCAGGTAGGTTTGGGCATCCTTAAGGCGTTGTTCAATAAATTTATCAGCCTCGGCGATGTTCAATCCGAGGCTCTCGTAACTTTTATTGATCTGTTTTAGTTTTACGATGAGCGCCTTAAGCGGTTTGTGAAAATCTTTATAAGTAGCCAGTTTGTGATAAACACCCGGCGCACCGGTTTTTTTATTTTCGAGCAGGAGGTTGGTTACCCCTGAAAAGGCCGATACGACAAAGATGCGATTGTACAATTGTTGCCCGGAACGTTCAAATAGGATGATGTTTTTGATGACATCATTTAAGGCGGTCATAGAAGTGCCGCCGATTTTTTCGACTGTTAACATTTTTAAGAATAAACGCTTTTAGCGCATATGTGCCAAAACTGTACCATCCATAAAATAATGGCCTTTTAGTTGATATGGCGCGTTTAAGGGATTGGTTTTTAGATTATTGTATTATATGTGTTATTTAAGCCGGTATATCATATTGATACACCGGTTATCAAAATAAAAGAATGTTTGCGATATACTTATTCGTCCTTCTTGTAAAGGTCGCCTGCCTTTTCGGCCGAAAGCTTAATGCCCTTGATCATGGCCGAACTAAAACCATTGTGCTCCATTTCATTTAAACCAGCAATGGTACATCCGCTTGGTGAAGTTACCTTATCGATCTCCTGCTCCGGATGCGACGATAGCTGCAGCAGCAGATCAGCAGCGCCTTTGGCAGTCTGAGCGGCCATTTTTAAAGCGTCGTGTGCATGGAAACCTATCTCAGTACCACCTTGTGAGGCTGCACGTATAGAGCGAAGGAAAAACGCTATACCACAGGCGCAAAGCGCTGTTGCCGATGTCATAAGCTCTTCATTGATCTGGATGCTCATACCCACGGTATCAAACATAGATTTTACCAGGTTTATATTTTTATTAGTGCCGTTATCTGTAGCAATACAGGTCATAGAATGGCCAATAGCTATAGCCGTATTAGGCATGGCTCTTATTACCTGCACATTCAAATCAAGCTGCTGGCGGATATCGTTGCAGGTAACTCCGGATATCACAGAAATGATCAACTGTTTTTCGGCTTTTATAGCTGGCCTTATTTCATCCAGCAGTTTATTAAGCTGTTGAGGTAATACCGCTAAAACAATAATATCGGCTTTTTTTACCGCTTTGGTATTATTGTCGGTAGTGTGATACCCCAATTGAGTGTACTCTGCCAGCGCCGATACATTCCGACGTGTGAGGGAAATTTGCTGGGGCTTGCAAATATTTGCTTTTACCAACCCTTTGGCTAATGACAGCCCGATGTTACCAGAGCCTAAAATGGCTAAATGCTGTGATGAATTCATGCGTTTTTACTTAAACGTGTTCCAAATGGTTTATTTTCTTTTAATTGTCCCAGGTCGTCAGATTTGCCTATGATCACTGCCTTTACGCCACATGCAATGGCGGTAAAAGCGTTATCCAGTTTGGGCAACATACCGCTGTGTATAATACGCTGGATCTTTAGTTCTTCATAACGTACCGGATCGATCTCCCTGATCAGTGATTCTTCATCATCAATATCCTGAAGCACGCCTTTTTTCTCAAAGCAATAAATAAGCGTAGTTTCATATAATGATGAAAGCGATACCGCCAGCGCCGAGGCAATAGTATCGGCATTGGTATTTAATAACTGACCCTCACCATCATGCGTCAACGCGCAAAAAACAGGGGTGAAGCCTGCCTGCATCAAACGACTTATGTTTTCAGGGTTGATGGAATTTTCATCAATATCGCCTACAAAACCATAATCAATGGTTTTTACCGGGCGCTTTTTGGCCCGTATAAAATTGCCATCGGCCCCGGTAAGACCAATAGCATTATTACCGAAGCGTTGTAGCTGCGCCACTATATTTTTATTGATCAGGCCTCCATATACCATGGTAACTACTCTCAGCGTTTCAATATCGGTAATACGCCGGCCATCTACCATCTTAGCTTCGATGCCTAATTCTTCGGCAATTTGAGTGGCAACCTTGCCTCCGCCGTGCACTAATATTTTAAAACCATCCAATCCTTCAAAATCTTTTAGAAAATGATACAGATTTTCGGAGTTATCAATTACGTTTCCTCCTATTTTTATGATGTACAAGCTTTTATTTTCTTGTAACTGTGTAGAATTTACTGAAACCGTATCAATTTTACCCATTATTAATAGTAATATAACCCTCTTGATGTTAAATTCCTATTAAATTAAACAGGAATCTGCTAAAAATATGAATTTATAGTGTATTTTATTCAAAAAATGTTAAAAAATGATTAAAGTATTATCTATGTAACTTTACAATTTGATTATGAAATAATTAGTAATATTGAAATTTTAAGGCATTAAACTTGCTATGAAGTTTTCCTATGGATCAAAAGAAAAGTACTAAACCCCGCGTAGTTATTGTAGGAGGAGGATTTGGAGGCCTGGAATTAGCCAAAAATCTAAAAAAGGCGCCTGTAGATGTGCTTTTGCTGGATAAGCATAATTATCACACTTTTCAGCCTTTACTTTACCAGGTGGCTGCCGGCGGTATAGCTGCTGATTCGATCGGTTTCCCTATCAGAAGGATATTTACCAAACAAGATAACTTTAGGTTTGCACTGGCCGAAGTGGAGCGCGTAAATCCGGAAAATAATACACTCACTACTAATATAGGTACTATTTACTATGATTACCTGATCATTGCCACAGGGTCAAACACCAACTTTTTTGGTAATAAGGAAATAGAGCATTTTGCTATGCCTATGAAAAATATTCCTGAAGCGCTTAACCTGCGCAGCCTGATACTGCAAAACCTGGAGATGTCATTAATAGCTAAAGATCCGGAAGAGAAGGCGGCATTAATGACCTTTGTGGTAGTAGGAGGTGGCCCTACCGGTGTTGAACTTTCCGGTGCTTTGGCAGAAATGCGCCAGCTGATATTGATGAAAGATTATCATGGTTTGCGTAAACATAGTATGAAGGTTTACCTGGTTGAAGGTAAAGCCGAATTACTTGCTTCGTTTTCACCAGGTGCATCTGCAAAAGCTAAAAAATTCCTGTTGGATATGGACGTAACCATATTTAATAGCGTGCATGTGCAAAGTTATAATGGTACCGAACTGAAAATTGACGATGGTACTACGATATTAACCCGTAACGTTTTGTGGGCCGCGGGTGTAAAAGGAGAGGTTCCCGAAGGAATGCCCGAGACTTCTATCACCAAAGGCAATCGTATCCAAACGGATGGAATTGGCCGGGTAAATGGCTATGCTAATATCTTTGCGATAGGTGATGTATCGGCAGTAATTACAACTGATACACCAAATGGGCATCCCGGTGTGGCTCAGGTGGCCATTCAACAGGGGAGACACCTGGCAAATAACCTGGTTCGTTTGATTAATAACGAAGCCATTGTGCCCTTTAAATATAACGATAAAGGGTCATTGGCGACTATTGGTCGAAACAAAGCTGTTGCCGATCTTGGTAAAATTCACCTGCAGGGATTTATAGCCTGGGTGATATGGGGGGCAGTACACATCATGTCATTGGCTGGTTTTACCAATAAAGGAACTATATTTTTTAGCTGGGCCATATCCTACTTTACCAAGAACAGTGATAACCGCCTCATCATCCGTTACTTTGATATTAAGACCCGGGCGATAGATCCGGAGCCAAAGTAAGATTGCTTATCAGGAGAAAATTACTGTTTGGATTTAGTGAGCTTCATGTATTCAGCTATCTCATTTTCAGTGGTATTTGTACTTTTACTTAAAGTATTGATGATGTTTTCTTTTTCCTGCTCACTGCGGTTTTGACTTAGCTTCTTTTTGGCTTGCAGGTCATCTACTATAATTTCAAATCCTACAATCCCTTTCATCATTTTTTGCTTATAGTCATCAGGCAGGCTATTCCACTGCTGTAAGTAATTCTGTTCATAGTTGTCAATAGTACGGGCAAGCAGATCGGCAGTTTCATTGAGTAAAGTTACTTTGCCATACGCATGTACTGCCAGATAGTTCCAGGTTGGTACATGGGCTTCCTTTTCGTAGTTAGCGGGAGATATGTAGGCATGAGGTTCGGTAAATATCACCAGTGCATTTTTGCCTGCTATTTCTGTAGCCTGTGGATTGGCTTTAGCAAAATGCGATGATAAGACCAGCTTATCATCGCGTTGTTCTATTATAAATGGTAAGTGAGTAGCAACCGGTATATCATCAACAGATGTAATTATAGTGGCAAAACTGTAACGTTGCATAAAGCTGATAGCTTCTTGCTCGTTTTCGAATTTGTTGAATGATGGGATGTACATAATAAAGAATCAAGATTATGGGATCCAAGATACAAGACATCTGAACCAACTCATCTTACAAGCTTTCCAGCATTTGTTTTAATACTGCCTGGGCAGCCCAAACCCGGTTGCCGGCTTCGTGTACCACTACCGAGTTTGGCCCGTCCAGTATCTCATCTGAGAGCTCCAGGTTACGACGTACAGGTAAGCAATGCATTACTTTGGCGTCGTTGGTGATCTTTAATTTTTCGTTCGTCAGCATCCACTCTTCGTTTTTACCCAGGATATTACCGTAGGGCTCGTAGGCCGACCAGTTTTTTACATAGATAAAATCAGCGCCGGTTAGTGCTTCGTCCTGATCATAAATTATGTTTGCTCCCTGTGTAAAATCGGCACAAAGCTCATAACCTTTGGGTTGTGCAATGGTAAAATCAACGTCGGCTTTGCACATCCATTCCGCGAACGAGTTGGGCACTGCCTGTGGAAGCGGTTTAATATGCGGAGCCCAGGTTAGTACCACTTTGGGGCGTGCCGTTGTTTTTAATTCTTCAATAGTGATCAGATCAGCCAGGCTTTGCAGGGGGTGACGTGTGGCTGATTCCAGACTTACCACAGGTACTTTACAAAAAGCTACGAACTTGTTGAATATCATCTCGCTATAATCTTCCTCGCGGTTCCTTAAACCCGGAAATGAGCGTACGCCAATAATGTCTGCATACTGCCCCATAACACCCGCGGCTTCGCGGATATGCTCTACTGTGCTGCCATCCATGATCACGCCGTCACGGAGCTCTAAAGCCCATCCTTCCTTATCAATATTAAGTACCATCACGTTCATCCCAAGGTTAAGGGCTGCCTTTTGGGTGCTCATACGGGTGCGGAGACTTGGGTTTAAAAATATCAATGCCAAGGTTTTATTTTTACCCAGATCCTGGTTGGCGTACGGATTTTGTTTAAGCTTCAAGGCCTCCTTTACAAGAGCATTGATATCAGCAACATCATTTACAGAAGAGAATAGTTTCATTAGCCCGGATATTTAATAGCGAATTATTGGTTTAAAACATTTACAAAAGCCTCTAAAAATCTGTCGGCATGTGCTTTGGTCAAATTTAAAGCAGGTAACAACCTTACCACATTTGGTTTAGCTTCGCCTGTAAAAATATGGTGTTTAAATAAAAGGTCTTTACGTGCGTTTGATAGTTCCTCCGGCAATTCAATACCAATCATCAAGCCCCGCCCACGTACTTCTTTAACCTGTTCCAGCTTATTAAGCTCTTTGATCAGGTATTCGCCAATGGTTGCCGCGTTTTGCATCAGGTTATCCTGCTCCATCACTTCCAATACAGCTAAACCTGCGGCACAGGCCAAATGATTGCCACCAAAAGTAGTACCCAGCATACCATAAGCAGGCTGTATTTTAGGGGAGATAATTATGCCACCAACCGGGAAACCATTACCCATGCCTTTAGCCATGCTGTAGATATCGGCATTAACACCGGCAAAATCTTGTGAGAAGAATTTACCGGTACGTCCGTAACCGCATTGAACAGAATCGGCAATGAAAACGGCGTTATGCTGATCACATAACGAACGGATCTTTTGCAGGAAACTTTCGGGAGCCACCTGTATGCCGCCAACACCCTGTATACCTTCGATAATTACCGATGATATTTCGTTCCCCTGATCGGCAAAGGCTTGTGCTAAAGCGGCTTCATCCGCCCATGGCAAAAATATTACATTGTCTGTCTCGTTTATAGGAGCAACGATCTTAGGATTATCTGTAACCGCAACCGCCAAAGAGGTACGACCGTGAAACGCCTTTTTAAAAGCGATCACCTTCTTTTTGCCATTGTAAAACGATGCCAGTTTCAAAGCATTCTCGTTGGCTTCGGCACCTGAGTTACACATAAATAACTGGTAATCATCTTTACCAGACACCTTACCTAATTTAGTTGCTAACTCTTTTTGAATAGGGATCTCGATAGAATTGGAATAAAAACCCAGCTGATGTAACTGGTCTTCTAACCGTTTTACATAATGCGGATTGGTATGCCCAATGGATATTACCGCATGACCGCCATACATATCCAGGTACTCGATATCGTGATTGTCATAAACCAGACTGCCCTGGCCTCTTACTATATTTATGGGGTTAACAGGATATACGTCGAATAAATTCATATTTGAAAAAGATAATAGATAAAACTTAAATTAATAAAGCTGCAATTGTGGCGAAAAGCTTAAAATGCGGTCGCCTTAAGTCGTAGCCCTGCGCGCTCATCTAAGCCAAATAACAAATTCATGTTTTGTACTGCCTGGCCTGAGGCCCCTTTAAGTAAATTATCCAGTATGCTGATGATTAATAGTTTGCCCTCGTGCTTGCTCACCTGAATAAAGCATTTGTTGGTGTTTACAATTTGCTTCAGATCGATGTTGCGATTGGTTACATGCGTAAAAGGGTGACTTTCATAGTAGCTTTTATACAACTCTAAAGCTTTCTCTTCACTCAGGTCGCTTTCTGTATACATCGAAGCTATGATACCACGGGTAAAATCGCCGCGATAAGGTATAAAGTTGATGGCTTTATTGAAATCGCCTTGTAACTGTTTTAAAGACTGACCTATCTCATTTAAGTGTTGATGATTAAACGCCTTATAAACAGATAGGTTATCATTACGCCAGGTAAAGTGAGAAGTCGGGGCTAAGCTTTGGCCCGCACCGGTTGAACCGGTTGTAGCTGCCACATGTACCTCGTTGTTTAATATGCCTTTTGAAGCCAGGGGCAATAAGCCCAATTGCAGGCAAGTAGCAAAACAACCCGGATTAGCAATATTATCGGCTGTTTTGATGGCTTCGCGATTTAACTCAGGTAGTCCGTATACAAAGCTTTTATTTTTGAATTTCGAGCTTTGAGTCAGCCTAAAATCCTGGCTTAAATCGATTATCTTGATGTGATCAGGAATAACAGTTGATTCCAGGAATTTCTTAGCGTCACCATGACCAACACACAGAAAAAGCACATCGATGGCAAATGACAATTCACCGGTAAAACGAAGATTGGTATCGCCAAAAAGATCGGTATGAACTTCGTAAATGTGATTGCCGGTATTGCTGTTGCTGTGTACAAACGCTATCTCCACATCGGGGTGATTGATCAGTATACGCAGCATTTCGCCACCAGTATATCCCGCGCCGCCTATAATTCCCGCACGTACTTTATTTGATGTTGATCCTGTCATGGTTTGTTGATGGATAAGAATATAAAATAAATTCCAGGTCGCTCCGGTCGTTATTACTGATAAAATGCTTCTGACCAGGCAATATTTCTATTCCTTGTTCTGGCTTTAATTCAGTCACGTTACCGTCGATGGTGAAGGTGGCCCTGCCTTTTAAAATAAAGAATACCTGTGTGGCTTTTTCGTGGTAATGTAACTGCTCGGCTGTATCTGGCGGCATTAATTCCTGTTTAACAGACAATGCCTCCGTATCAATAAAAGTCCAGCCGTGACAGTCATCGCCCCAATTATAATGCTTTAGACATTCGCCCTTTGAAAAAGCTGTATTAATCATTCTGTGATTGATTATTAACCTTGTGATAGATCATGACCTGATTGCCAAATATCTTAGAGAACCCTTTTACATCCTCGCCAGACCATGAATTATTCATTTCGCCATAGCTGCCAAATTTGTTCGACATCAGGTCGTGCTCCGACTCGATACCTATGATCTGGAAGCGATACGGGTGCAGTTGTACAAATACCTTGCCGCTTACGTTTTGCTGGGTGTCGCTTAAAAAAGCCTCCATGTTACGCATAATAGGGTCGTGGAACTGTCCTTCATGCAGCCAGTTGCCATAGAAAGTAGATAATTGATCTTTCCAGGTCAGCTGCCATTTGGTTAATACGTGTTTTTCTAAAGTATGGTGAGCCTTGATGATCACCATTGGAGCCGCAGCTTCAAAACCTACACGACCTTTAATGCCGATGATGGTATCGCCCACGTGAATATCCCTGCCAATGCCATAAGGCTGGGCAATAGCCTGTAAAGCCTGGATAGCTTTTGTTGGATGATCATATCTTTCCTTATCAATACCCACCAATTCACCTTTTTCAAAAACAAGTTCCAGGTTTTTCACTTCCGATTCGGTAACCTGGGTAGGCCATGCTTCTTCGGGTAATCCTAAGTTTGAGGTAAGGGTTTCTTTACCACCTACAGATGTTCCCCAGATACCTTTGTTGATAGAGTATTTGGCTTTTTCGAAATTCATATCAACACCGTGTTTTTTCAGATAGTCGATCTCTTCCTCACGGCTCAATTTTAAGTCGCGGATAGGGGTGATGATCTGCACTTCTGGTACCAGGATGTTGAAGATCATATCAAAACGTACCTGATCATTACCGGCGCCGGTACTGCCATGTGCTACATATTCGGCGCCTATTTCTTTGGCATAGTTGGCTATGGCTGTTGCCTGGCTTACGCGCTCTGCACTTACCGAAAGGGGATAAGTATTATTTTTTAAAACATTACCATAAATCAAAAAGCGAACGCAGGTATTGTAAAAGTTCCTGGTTTCATCAACCACGTGGTGCGAAGTAACGCCCATTTTGTAAGCACGTTCTTCAACTCCTTTTAATTCTTCGTCGCTAAAGCCACCGGTGTTTACAATAACGGAGTGAACTTCGTAACCAAGATCCTGTGTTAAATAAATACAGCAAAATGAGGTATCTAAACCTCCGCTGTATGCTAATACTACTTTTTTCTTCATCTTTTTTTGAGCTTAAAGCTAAAAGCGGAAGGCTTAAAGCTTTTTCTTTTCAATTTATATGTATTTGTTTTATAGATTTATTTTAATCGTGATCTTGCCCTATTCTTTTCTTGATGGCATTTTCAATACGCTCCAACAGAGTAGCTTTGTGGGTGATCCTTTTCATTTTTTCTTCGTCCTGCTTTTGTTTTTCGGCCGGATCAAACAGCATGGCGGTGCACATGCAGTTTTTACGTTCCTTGCTCATTAAAATATCATAGTTGACACAGCTTTTGCAGCCGGCCCAAAAGTTCTCATCCTGGGTAAGCTCTGAGTAGGTAACGGGTTCGTATCCCAATTCGGAATTGATCTTCATTACGGCCAGACCGGTAGTTAAGCCGAATATTTTGGCCTCGGGGTATTTAGTTCTGGAAAGCTGGAAAATACGGTGTTTAATAGCTTTTGCCAGCCCAGCTTTACGAAATTGGGGGTTAACTATAAGGCCAGAATTAGCCACAAAATCGCCGTGGCTCCAGGTTTCAATATAGCAGAAACCGGCCCAGGTACCATCCTTGTGCAGGGCTATAACCGCTTTCCCTTCCAGCATTTTATTGGCTACGTACTCCGGGGAACGCTGCGCTATACCTGTGCCCCGGGCTTTGGCCGATTCGGCCATTTCAACACATATTTGAGGTGCATAGTCCACATGTTGTGCAGTAGCAACCTGAATATCAAAATCTTGTATGGTCATTAAAATAGATATTACCGTTAAATTAATTGGCTTTTAAGGCCTTAATAATTAGATGGTTTTTAAAAGAATAAGTTTAAAAACTTTCTTCTTTCGAGGGGTTTTGTTACAGGAAATTAATTCAAACCCGTGGCATATAGGGCCTTCGTCGGGGAGGGCAGCATAAAAAAACAGTTGAAACCAAAGCAGCGGCAGCCGGAGCAAATGTTGCTCTTATTGCGGGCTTATTTAAGCTTTGTAGATTCATTTTTTTGTGGTATTACTGTGTTTTTAATTTGGGTGCAAATTATTGCATAAATTTTTACTTATGCAAGAAAAAAATGATTTAATAACGATAAGATTATATTCCGTTTTTTATGAGTTATAAAATACTGATGATCGGATACCATAACCGCGGACTTTTTAAACCTTTAATTTTAACACTTTTTTAGTCAAAAACAGGGTAAAAACGTGTGACTTTTACCCCATTTAACTAAATTTTAACGCTGTTTTAACACTTTTTAACAAATTTTTGATGTGTTTTGAAAGGTTTAAAAAGTATTAAATATCTGATTGTCAAATAACTAAATTAAAAATGATCTATTTTTGAGCTGTTTTATCCTTAACTAAACAGCCCGGTTCTCTTTTATCCAGAGAACCGGGCTGTTTAATGATATAAATATACTCAAATTTTTTGTCTTTTCAAAGCTTGCTTCCCTGTGGAGGTAGGGATGGTAATAGAGCTTTTAAAATTAGGGTTATTTCTTTTCTTCAAACTTATCCAGAACAAATCTCAGCTTCTTGTCAGGGTCTTGTACGCTTTCGGCGGTCAGGGTAACTTTCCCGTCCTTGCCTTCAATGGTGAGGCGGTAATCTTTTTCACCACCCCCGTCTTCATCGCTAATGGTGGTATTGATCACCGATTTTCCTTCCTTAAATGGGGTTTTCCAATCGCAGGTGTTTGATTTGATGGTTCCCGTAAGGGTTTGCTTTCCGTTTTCAATATTAACCGAAATTTTCTTGTCGATTATCTCGATAACGGTTTGCTCATCGACAGCCCGCTCCAGGTTATTACTACCATCCAGGTGTTCTGTTTTTGAGGTTACCAGGCTTAATTTTTTGTCGCATTGTGCCAGGCACACGGTACTGCCGGCCAACAATAGGAGCAGTGCAATAATGGTTGATTTCATGGTTTTTGCTTTATGTGGTTTAAAACTTACATAAAGATAAGTGTTTTAAATAGTAATATGCAATGCATAGTACTATTTAATAAAATAAAAAACTATAACTATCTGATAATGAATATATAATTTATTCAGATGTGTATTTTTTGAATAAGAAAAGGTTGATCAGCGCTTACTTACGATATCATTGATGATCATATCAGCGTGGATACGCGAGTTTTCGATAAACCATAGGTGGGTATCTAAACCGCCACAAACTACACCGGCAAGGTACAGGCCTGGCAGGTTAGTCTCCATGGTTTCGGGGTTGTACTGCGGAATGAATTTATCTTCAGACAATACTATGCCCAGCCTCCTGAGGAAATCAAAATTGGGTTTATAGCCCGTCATAGCCATTACATAATCATTGGGGATAGTTACCAGGCCATCAGGCGTTTGGATATCTACCTCATGTTGGCGGATGGCCTGCAGGTTGGAATTAAAATAGGCTTTGATGCTTCCTTCTTTAATACGGTTGATGATATCGGGCCGTACCCAGTATTTTACCCGGTTGCTTACTTCGCTGCCGCGGATCACCAAAGTAACTTCGGCGCCTTTACGGTAGGTTTCTAACGCTACATCGATAGCCGAGTTGCTGGAGCCCACCACCACTACCTTTTGCAGGGTATAAAAATGCGGATCCTGGTAGTAGTGTTTTACTTTGGGCAGATCTTCGCCGGGAATATCCAGGTTAACCGCTATATCATAAAAGCCGGTGGAAAGGATCACCCTTTTAGCCTCATAAGTAGCTTTGCTGGTAGTTATAGTATATGCTCCGTTTTGTGGGGCAACATTAGTTACTTCCTCAAACAGGTTGATAGGTAAATGGTTGGAAAGTGCTACCCGGCGGTAATACTCCAAAGCATCGGCACGGGTTGGTTTGTTGTGTACAGTTACAAAAGGTACCCCACCGATCTCCAACTTTTCTGAAGTAGAAAAAAAGGTCATGGTTGATGGGTAATTATACAACGAATTAACCAGGCAGCCTTTTTCAATAATAACAAAACTTAAACCGGCTTTTTGAGCGGCCAAACCGCAAGCTAAACCAATGGGGCCACCACCTATAATGAGTATATCGAGCATGTTGCGAAGATAGGCAGTTTAAGGTTTTGGAGGAAGTAATATCGAATAATGAATTTTGAATGACAGATGATAAAGTGAATATTCAGCCTATGGTCGGCGGTGCATGGTGCGGTGATAACACCGACCAGGGGCTAATTGCATGTTTATCCAGATTATCCAAAAGCAATTGCCCTTTCTTAATGCTTTTTCATAAGTTTATAATTCCAAACTTAATCACATGAGAAAAACTATTCTTGCTTCTTTAATTTTGCTGTCCTCCTGCGGACAAAACAATAATTCATCGTATTCGACCGATGCAACCCAAACCGAGGTCTCTGACGCATACAGCAAGATGCACATCGTTTTTGAAGGAATGCCCGACGAAGATAAAATTAAACCAATGATGGAAGCGGTCATCAAAATGTATAATCTGCCTAATACCGATGATCAGGCGCTGAAAATAGGCAATATGCTATATGTATTAAGAAAAGAAAGTAAGGTAGGAGTAACAGAAATGGATATTCTAAAAGATATTTACCAGCATGGCGACACAACAAGTATTGGGCTGGGGGAACAAGGTGCTATTTCGGCTACTATGCTTGAAAAGAGTAAATAATTAAATAATATTTCTACCAGTGGTCGATGTTATCATCGTAAACTATTTTATAATGCTTTAAAACACCGTGGTGTATGGTGCGGTTATAACACAGACCATAGGCTAATAAATTAATAACTATGCCTGACGAAGCAAATATTAATTACAGAGGCAAGGGCTTTTGGATACCAGAGTCTTTTATTGAAGTATTAAGCCAATATATCTGTGAAACATTCGAGAATATAGGTATCAATAGTTTGTCTCAGAATTTACAGAAGCTGTATGGACAATGTGATGCTAATCGATCAGGGGCGTACGCAAACATGGTAGATATATTTTTAGATGGTTTAGTTGGCAGCGAGGCTGACAAAGGTGTATTTATTGATATTTTAGGGCAAACAAAATCATTGCTTGTAGCCAAAGGCCCTGAACTTAGTATTCCAACGTTAAATGAATTTGAAGAGAATAAAATAGATGATTCTTTTGTTAACAAGTGGGTTTTCCCTATTAAAATAAGCAGTCTGACTGCAACTATCGATATTATTATTCAAATGTTAAATGGCACATGGGATTCTGATAATTATAGCGTTTATTTCTCTGGGTTTCCAAACCCAATTGGGAGGCCAGAGATATGAAACTACTTACTGGAGCACACGTGTCGTGTTGTCGTCGGTGTTATAACCGCAGCGCTACTGGCAAAGAATCTTATACAATTGATATATCCCTCGTAAAAGATCTCTCCTCATACCTCGTTCGAGATGACAGTTTTGTGTTTGGCTAAATATCTTTTGTCATGCTGAACGGAGTGAAGCATCTGTTGTACATCAGGCATATTGAAGAAGATCCTTCGCTACGCTCAGGATGACAGCCGGTTTATTTGTGGTTGATGTGGATGCCGAAGTAAATTTCGTTATTCGATATTGGTCATCCGGTGTTCGATATTCGTCAATCGACGGTGCGCAGGTGGCTCGACCAAAATTTAGGGCATAAAAAAGGGTAAGCTACTTTTATCGCGCCGCTCAACTCTCTACCCTTGCTGTGTTCCCACCCTGGGGGAGTTCAAGAGGAGCTGGCCGTAAAAGACTTACCCCGGCGCAAATATAGAAAAAGGTTTGCTTATGGTTAATAAATTGTTAAAAAAGATAATTGATTATCGTTTAGGTGATTAGCCTCTATTGTGTCGCCAATTGGTATAAACAGGGGTTAGGCAGCCAAGGTTTTTTTGCTAAAAGGGATCGTTTTATGCACTTTATAGCGGTCGTTTTTGTTATCCACTTCCTTTTCCAATATGGTTAAGCAATCAGCCAAAAACGCATCCCGGTACTCCATTTCCTGAAAATAAGGCCATAATTTGTTAAATGAGGCTACCGGTATATTCCGGGCGATGGTGAGGTGCGGTGTAATTCTCCGGGTTTTCATTCTTAAGGCGCCTTTAACCTGGTTAAACCAGTCTTCTGTTGTTTTATCCAGATCTACGCGGGCATATATCGTCCTGAAATTGGGGCCGTGCTTAAAAAAGTCGAACCCATTGATCCTGAGTTTATGCTGTGGTATGGTTCTGATCTTGAAGCCCACCATTTCATAAAAAGGGGTAAGCAACAAGGGTTTTAGTGTAAGCTGATGCACCTCATCCCTGAATGATTCAATAGTAATATGCGCCTGCGCGTACATCCCCGGAAATTTACCAATCCGTTTTACGCATTCCTGTTTAAACGAGCCAACTTTTTTATCCACGTGCTCCGGCGCGGAAATAACGGTAAGATAATCTTTGTTGTTCATGATTTCTGTTTAAAATAGGTTTATCTGATCCTGGATATGGTTATCGGCGGCAGCCTGCCTGCTCATAATAGCCTCTGCGGTATTGGCCATCGCTTTTTTGTTCTTAAATTCAAAAACATTAAAAGGTTGCCATTGCGGTTCATGCGCAAATGTTTCACGTTTAAGCATGATCAGCTCATTCACCCAAAAGGGTTCCACCAGTTTTTTATGTCTGAAATTCGGCCACAAGCGTTCAAAATCGGGTCCAGCAATGTCACGAGTCACGGTAATATGCGGAACGATGGTTTTGCGGATTTTGAGTACCCTTTTAAGCTGTGTAAACCACTCATCTACAGCAGGTGTG
This sequence comes from Mucilaginibacter sp. BGA-UO-ETr-C110, assembly GCF_059567985.1. NCBI lineage: Bacteria > Pseudomonadati > Bacteroidota > Sphingobacteriia > Sphingobacteriales > Sphingobacteriaceae > Mucilaginibacter > Mucilaginibacter sp. BGA-UO-ETr-C110. The sequence continues at coordinate 1,926,577 of NZ_JCAQPB010000002.1, read as the reverse complement.
ATCCTGATATGCGCATAAATGGTCATCCGGTTATGCAGATGCTGGAAGTATTTAAACCCATCCACGTGTAATAAAGCCGGCGGCAGCTCATTCAGGCTTTTTTCTATCCGGTTCAGGTTGGTTTCTTCCATAAAGGGCTTTTGCCGCTCCAGGTGATGAACAGAAATATGTGCCGGTGAATTCACACTTTTATAATTGCCAATTAATTTAGCCGAGGCCTTTTTATAACGGGCAATTTCCAGCTTAATGCCTTCAGGAGGCGAAAGCAGAAATAAATAGTCTTCGTACATATACATAATGGCCGGGTTTTGATAAATCAAAAATACTAATATTTTTAGTAGAATAGTAAATTTATTAAACTAATTCCGGGGAGTCGGTATTCAGCTGAGCTTTTCCTAAGTAAGCTTTATGAAGTAATTATTTGCGGCTGATAAGTTATGGCGAGGGGGTTTTGGTAAGTTTATAAACACCCTGGTTTCCATAACGGTCGACGTATTATTAAAATGTGATGGATAATGGTAAGCGTAATAAAATAGAGCTTATCCATAAGTAAGATAAAATATGCCAATTCTATACCTATTAATTAAGATATAAGTCGATATAAATTATAAATAGCCTTATTGTTAACCATTAATTAAATAAATATTTCTTAAAGTATATTTTAATTTATTATTATATAAATACTAAACATTTTTTTAATGGGGCTATTATTTAAGATATTTTTTTAATATATTGTTCACAATATATTTTTACATGTCAATTTGACAGTAAATTAAAATTAACTACTAACGAAAAATAAAACCAAACAAATGAAAACAAACCTTAATGAAAAATCACTTCTAATTGGCCTACTAGCCATGTTTATGCTTTACGGATGTTCTAAATCCGAAAAAATTAATCCGGTAAAATCGCAGGAACCGGATGTAAATGCATCAACACAACCAGGCTCACATGTATATGGGTTATTGCCTACATCAAAAGCAGAATATGAAAGTGTGCCTAAATTTTCGATGGAAGCATTCAGATCAAAATTTAATTTGAATGCTTTATCTACCCCGGCACCGCCAGTAGTTACCTTAACAACCCCCGACATCAGAGATCAGGGGCAAATAGGTTCATGTACTGGTTTTTGCGGGACCGAAGCTTATGAAATTGCGTATAAGTATAAATATGGATCATTTCCTACATTGCTGAGCCCTGCTTTTCTGTATTATGAAGAAAGGGTAAATATTGAAGGCTATAGAATAAATGCCGATCCCGGAGCTAACATGGTTAATATTGGCCAGGCGCTAACAAAGTACGGAATAACAACCGAGGCTTTAATGCTTTACCCAAACCCGGCTGCAACAACAACAGCAGCTTACAAAACCAAGCCAACTTCAACAGCAATTTCAACCGCGCTGAATTATAAAATAAGTAATTACACCTATATTAATCCGGGTGATACAGCCGCTGTTAAAACTTGTTTAAGGGCCAACATACCTGTAATGATGGGTTTTACCGTGTATGATAATGCATCGGCAGGTTATCCTTATTTTGAGGCGCTAAATACCTCAAGTTATACGTATAACCCTTTAACCAGCGGCGGTGCTATTGTTAGCGGAGCTAAAGTAATGGGAGGTCATGCTGTTCCGATTATTGGATATGATGATACAAAAAAAGCATTCCTTGTTCAAAATTCATGGGGTAGCAGCTGGGGAAATAAGGGCTTTTTCTATATGCCATATACCGTATTCAGCAACACTAATATTGTAACGAGCGGAGATCTTTATTATCTGTCTCTTTAATCTTTAGTGAAATATTATTAGTATCGACACTTTCGTTTGGTAGTTAATCCAAAAGGTGGTTCTTATACAGAACCACCTTTTTTAATTTTATAAATTACTAAAAATATTAGTATTTTTGCACATGGATGTTAAGCGGCATATTGTACATATCGACCTTGATTCCTTCTTTGTATCGGTTGAGCGCAAGTTTGACCCCAGTCTGATAGGCAAGGCGGTGATCATTGGCGGCTCGGTTGACAGGGGAGTGGTATCTTCCTGCAGCTATGAGGCGCGTGCGTATGGCGTACACTCGGCTATGCCCACCCGGCAGGCGGTAAAGCTTTGCCCGCATGCTATTGTGCTTCATGGCAGCCATGGTCGCTATTCCGAGGCCTCACGCGAGGTTACCCAGATTATCCATGATTCGGTGCCACTTTATCAAAAAACATCTGTAGATGAGTTTTATATCGATTTGACGGGTATGGAACGCTTTCATGATTGTTATCAGATAGCCAGTAATCTGCGTCAGAAAGTGATCCGCGAAACAGGCCTGCCTATTTCCTTTGGTATGGCATCAGGCAAAACCGTAGCTAAAATGGCCACCAACCAGGCCAAACCCAACGGGCAGCTATACATTAAACATGGCGAGGAAATGGCTTTTTTAGCGCCATTGCCTATTAGTAAAATACCGGGCCTGGGCGAAAGTACCTGTCAGAAAATGTATCAGTATGGTATTGAAAAGATCGGCGACCTGCAGCGAACCAATATTCGTTTCCTGGAGGCCGTTTTTGGCAAGGCTGGTAAATATTTATGGGAAAAGGCCCATGGTATCGACCACAGTGAGATCGTGCCGCACAGCGACCGTAAATCGATATCTACCGAGCATACTTTTTTCAGCAATGTGAACGACCAGCGTACACTGGAAACTATCCTGGTATCCATGACCGAAGAACTATCGGGCAAACTACGCCGGGAAAATAAACTATCCTCCTGTATGGCCATTAAGATCCGTTATGCTAATTTTGAAACCCATACCCAGCAGCAAAAAATACCGCTTACTGCTGCCGAGCATATCCTGATCCCCGGGGTTAAAAACCTGCTTAAAAAAGCCTGGAACCAGTACCGGCCCATCAGGTTGATAGGCGTAAGGCTGAGTGACCTTTGTACTGGCAGTTACCAGATCAACTTATTTGAGGATAATGAAGAGCAGATCAGGCTTTATCAGGCTATGGATAAGATCAATTTTAAATTTGGCGATAAAACAGTTTGCCGCGCCGCCGGTATGGAAATAGGCACACGTAATTTTAACCCGTTTATGAGGGATTGAGCAAGGATTTTGGGAATAAGGAGCAAGGATTTTTTTGAAGAAAATTACCCATTACACAAGTCTACTTCGCACATTATCATTATTCTAAAGATCTTTGTTCTCCAAATCCTTAAAACCCGTTTGTTAACTTCAATTCCCTTTCGGCCATAAAAGCGAAGGAATCGCGGTAGTCAACAGGTAGTTTGTCGCCTTTAAATTTGAAGTGGTATGGTGTCCCGGTGCCAATACCTTTTATGGTCAATTGATTATTACCCCTGTATTCGAACCAGCGGGTGGGCTGGTCTGTAGGTGCTTTTTGTGCATGCACTTCCACAGTTGGTTGGCTTTTGACGTTTTTTTCTTCCGCCAGCCAGGCTTGTCTTTTTTTTCCGCAGCAATTCATATCATTATTCTTTTTTGTCGGTTAATTTAAATAGGAGGCAGGCCGCTCCCGAGAGTGCCAGCCAGGTGATGATACCCTGTACCCATTGACTGCAAAGCAAAATGGCAAAAGGTATGGCCACCCACATACTGAGGCAATAAAAGCAGTCGAGCAGGTCTCCGAAGAAACCCTGCCCGAAAAGCTTTCTGAATTTGATCACGATATCAAATGGCCCATCTTCCTGTGAAAATAAATGCGAGATGCGCCAAATGGCCAGCGTGCAAATTATAAAACCGGTGATGTTAACATCTGTCATGGATTAAGACGCTCCATCATAATTTGTGAATAGGCATTGTACGGGCCTGAATTACCGGTATTATATCCATTGGTAACCCGTTGACTGGCGGTTAAACCAAAGGAATAAATGGTAAAGTATTCGCCCGTTTTGATCCAGCCATCACCAACAGGTCGTGGTTGTACCTGTGCGCTTACGAGGCCAGGATTGCTGTAATCGTCCTGCGTGCCTTTGTAACCAGGGCAGGCGTCATGAACATTTGACGGATTTGATCCTCCAGGAAACGTGTGCGATCCGGAAATGGTAAAATCGCCCTCAATGTTGGCATTCAGATCAAGAGCTGTTCCCGGGCATCTTGTCATGCCTAAGCTGTAAGTATCCACAAAACCATAAGGGTCATTGGCTTCAAATGAAAATACCATAGGCGTTTTCAGCTGTGCATCGGTGAGGCGATACAATCCACAACCACCGCTTACAATGGCAGGGTCGTTCAGTATAGCACCTGTCATCTGGAACTGAAGTCCACGGTTATGGATATACAGCGCGATAAGGTCGGTAGCGTTGCTTACGTGAGCACCGGCGGCATCATAGCCATCTACCCGTACATAAAATGTACCTGGGGTGGTTATACCCGCTATTACATCATAAAGCGCGGTGTTCAACTGCATATAACGATCGAAGTTAGAAAACTCCCAATCAACACCGTCTACAAATATTTGGCGCTGGATGTTCATATAAGCCGGAACCACGCCATTTAAAGTACCACCCACAGCCGGATAAAACGGACCTACATCGTCGCCGATATAATTAGGCAGGTTGCGTTTGGAGAATTTAGGGTGCTTATAATTCTGACTTACATAAGTCCAGCCTGATGTTCCGGCACGATTAACACGGATAGTGTACCATCTGATCTTGTTATTGACAGCGGTTTTGGAAGCATCATACATACAACCCCGCATATCTATAGTTCCGTTCCAGGCGGCGCATTCTACATGAAAGCCGGCAAGTGAACTGTTAACCGATATTACGCCGTTTGATTCCAGGTAATTTGAATCGCCGTAACGACGCAATGAGGTAGCTGATGTGGATGCTAAAGTGTTCTGGTTACCACCAAGAAAAACATTGCCCAGGCTGCCGATGAGGTTGCCATTAAAACAAGCTGATGAAACATGTACGGTAGATTCTGGTAAACACAGGTCAATTCTTCTCAGGTTTTGAATGTTATAATAAGGTGCGCTTTCAAATAATACCTGATAAGGTGAATACCCTGTTATTTTTACGATAACATCCGGATATAACACGGTGTTGATATCTTCGCCCGGGCCAACGTCCGATGCATCTTCCAAACCCGGGAAGGTCATATCAAAACTAAAGCGGAAAATATAATTTCCGTTCATGTCGGTAATGGTATCACCAAGTAAACGCCTGTCGCCGGTACCGGTGTAGGCACCGCCGAGCAATTCGGAACCGGTACGGTCGTACTCCTCAAAGGTGAGGGTTAAATTGGAACCAGGTCCGCTTAAGCAATACCTGTACAAACCACCGATATTTTTAGCCAGTGAAATATTTTCTGCCGATTGGGCCAATATTTGTTTTGACGCTACAGCAGGAGTGGAGGATACCAATTGAAAATTACTGGCCGCAAATGCAGAAACTGTTTCGTCTGCAGCTTTCAGATTCCTTTTTGTTTCCACAGGCGCACTGCGGGTATACTGTAACGCAGTATTAGCTTGTGTGGCTTCGTTGGTGAGGTCAAAAACTATCGGTTTAAAATAAGGCGCCGGATCGGGTGGGTTAACCGGGCCGGGTATGCGCTCAGGATAATACTTGTTGATATAATCCTTGAGCAGCGGGTTTTTTAATGCCTGTAACAGTCCCGGATAGGTATCGATCACATATGGGAACCTTCGGCAAGGGTTAAAGATACACGAGCCGCTGTAAAGTGTTACATTACCGTAAACAATAAAATCGTTAATGTTTACGGGGGCAGAACAGGTGAGCACCAGGTCGTCAAAATCGGTGTCATTGCCCGCATCGTTTGATTGGATATCAAAAACATAATTACTTCCTACCTGGTGCGGAAAGGTGAGCTTGGTTTCTGATGCCTGGAACCCCGTGCCCGGATCGTTTTGAATGGTAATAGACCATTGAGCCCCGGTTACAAAAACAGAAGTACCAGGTGTGCCCGGATGAGTGCCATTGGCTGATGTAGCCCCCTGAACCACAAAACGCTGTGGAAAAGCGGCCCCCTTTGATTTTACGGTAACTGTCCAGTTACCTTGCATTGCAATTATCATAGCTATTGGTTTTAATTGAGCTTACTCTTGGTTCGGATTTTCGGCTTACTCCACTGCTTATTACTAATTGGTACTGAAGCGACAGGGATGCTGTTAGGGCCGGCATTCGCTCACGGTTGTGTTATTATTCATAAAATGTTAATACACTTAGGCTGATGTAAAATTAGGTGCACGCTACAAGAATCAGGTTAGTATTTATACGCGATATGGCAAGTAGTTTTACCCGAAATACGTACGGTATCAACGTCAAAGAAGTGAGGTGTTCTCGTCTTTTTTACCATTGGTCAAAGGGCAAATACCATTGGTCAAACTGATTTTATTACATGGAAGGAGGTGGCTTCTTTTGAATAAAAAAGAATTATAATGGAAACCACACAACGTCAAAGCTACCTGGACTGGTTAAGGATACTGTCAATTGTAGGCGTATTATTTTTTCACTCAGCTATGCCTTTTGTTGCCGAAGATGACTGGCATATCAAAAACGCCCAAACCAGCAACCTCCTGATGGAGTCGAACCATTTTTTACACCTTTTCCGGATGCCGCTGCTCTTTTTTATATCAGGCACGGTGAGTTATTATATGATGCAACGCCGATCAACTTTAAGTTTTATTGGTTTGCGTTTCCGCCGCTTGTTTATCCCGCTTTTGGTAGGCATGTTCATTATCGTTCCGCCGCAGATCTATATGGAACGGTTGGCACATGGCTATAAAGGCAGTTTTTGGGATTGGTATCCGAGTGTGTTTAATTTTGTACCATATCCAAAGGGCGGTAGTTTCAGTTGGCACCACTTGTGGTTTATTGCCTACCTGTTTATTTACGATCTGATATTTGCACCCATGTTTGCCTGGATGATATCGCCAAAAAGCAATGTGTTTAAACAAAAACTTGCTGCGTTAGCTCAGGGAAAATGGGTGTACCTGTTAATGCTGCCTGGCATCATTTGGTTTACTTTTACCAGCTGGCAATTGCCCGAAACAAATGACCTAATCCACGATGGTTGCTACTTTGTTTACTGGCTGTTTTTTGTTTTAGTGGGTTTTATATGTATTACGCAGCCTAAATTGATGGATAGCCTTGAACGTAACCGCCGGTTTGCCTTAACTATAGGTTTTTTAAGCCTGATGATGTGGGAAGTTATGAGGTGGAATAAAATAGAGCCGCAGCATGAAAATTGGCCCTTCCATCATATACTATTTTCATATGCTTTTACAGCGTTGAGGCCTATCATAGCGTGGGGATGGGTTTTAGCCCTGGTAGGTTATGGTAAACATTACTTTAACCGCAGCCATAAGGTGTTAAACTATCTGAACCAAGCGGTGTACCCATTTTATATACTGCACCAAACGGTGATCGTGCTGGTGGTGTATTATATAGTACAAACGCCTAATGAAAGTATCCTGTCCAAATATATTTATACCGTTGGGATCACCTTTTTTGTAACCGTGTTAACCTATCATTTACTGATACGTCCTTATGCTTTAACCCGGTTCTTGTTTGGCATGAAACCTAAGGATAAACCAAAGCCGGTAGCAGAAGTGCCTACGGAAGAAATAAGACCTGTTGTAACACTTTCTGCCTGAAATTTATAACTTAACCATATGAAATTTTTCCGGAGATATATTTTCCCCGCTTTGTATGGTCTGTTAGTATACTTTACGGTCAGGCTATTGCATGATACCGATATTGGCCAGCGTTTTTGGGAAAGGGATTTTTATATCAATGGCATTGAAATGGTCTGTTCGATATTGGTAGGCTATTCGGCTATCAATCTTTTTGAATGGCTTTTCAGATACTATGACAGGCGCTGGCCAATGCAGTTATCCTATCGGGGCGTAGTACGGGAACTCATCATATTAGTATGTGCAGACCTGGTATTGGTAAACGTTGTATTTGTTCCAATGGTTATAATCCTGCACATAAAGCAGGGCATAGAGCTAATTCCCTGGGCGGATGTAGCTGATATCAATATGATACCCACCTTGTACGCTATTGTTTATTATGGCATTGCACGCAGCAGAACCTGGCTAAAGGCCTATGTAAATAATAAAATGCAATTGGAAAAACTAACCAATGATCACCTGGAAACTGAGCTAAAGTTTTTGAAGGCGCAGTACCATCCGCATTTTTTGTTTAACGCTCTGAATACTATTTATTTTCAAATGGATGAGGATGTGGACGGTGCTAAAAAGAGTACGGAGCTGCTTTCGAGTCTACTGCGGTATCAGCTTTATGACCAGCAACAACAGGTTGCCATAAAGCAAGAGCTGGAATACCTGCAAGACTATATTCAGCTTCAAAAGATAAGAGCCAGTCAAAAAATGCGTTTGACAGTGGCTTTTGATGAGGGCCTTGCCGATCAGCAGGTGTACCCTTTACTTTTGCTTCCCTTGGTTGAGAATGCTTTTAAGTATGTAGGCGGCGATTATAAAATTGATATCTCGGCCTGTATTAATGAAAAAGGTCTGTTGTTTAAAGTATATAATGATGTACCGACGATAATGAAGATAACGGATAACTACAGTGGTATTGGGCACGAAAATTTAAAAAGACGTTTAGAGTTGCTTTATCCTGATAAACACCGCCTGATAGCCGGCGGGGGAGCAGATAGCTATATTGCACAATTAGAGTTAGAATTTTAGAACATGAGCCAGATCAGTTGTATTATTACCGATGATGAGCCCTTTGCCCGGAAAGGACTGGAGGGTTATGTGAAAAAAACAGGCTTTTTTGACCTTAAAGCCCAATGTGAGGATGCCATGGAGCTGGGGGCAATATTGGCCCAGCAATCGGTGGATCTTTTATTTTTGGATATACAGATGCCGCACCTAACCGGGGTTGATTTTATCAAATCGTTACCCGATCCTCCAAAGGTGATCTTCACTACAGCTTTTAAAGAGTATGCTACAGATGGTTTTGATCTGGATGTGCTGGACTATTTGCTCAAGCCAATACCATTTGAACGGTTTATGAAAGCCGCTTTTAAGGCTAAGGATTATTTTGAATTACGTAACAATAATATAAAAGCGGCTGATTATCTATTTGTAAAAAGCGAAGGTAAACTGGAAAAAGTAGTATTTAATGATGTGTTATACATTAAAGGGATGGAGAACTATGTAGAAATACATTTTTCCGGCCGAAGGATTATTACTCACAGTACATTAAAAGCCTTGATGGAGAAACTACCTCAACAGGGCTTTTTACAAACCCACAAATCCTTTATCGTGGCTACTCAAAAAATTACGGCTATCGAGGGTAATATGCTTCATATCAATCACCACCAAGTACCTATCAGCAGGCAGTTAAGGGAGCAGGTGGTATTCTCGTTGGTTAATCAAAGATGAGGTTATAGCTCCTTCTTCATTAACAGGTCGGTTTGCTTATCACTGCCTAACATAAAGGGGTGACTGCCAAATACTTTAAAGCCATGTTTTTCATAAAAACTTAAAGCTTTTTGATTATGCTCCCAAACGCCCAGCCAAACATATTGCAGGCCTTTATCCTTTGCCATTTGAAAAGCAAAGTCTAATAATTCGTGACCGATCTTTTTACCGTGGTATTCGGCCGAAACATAAATGCGCTCTACTTCAAGGGCATTGCCGTCCTGTAGCTCGGTTTGCGCGGCATCAAGGTTTATTTTGATATACCCGGTAATTTGATCATTAAGCATGGCAAAATAAAAGTGAGAACCGGGGGTGCGCAGTTCGGCCTGTATACGCGGTAGGGTAAAAGCATTCGAGGCATAAGCCTCCATGTTTTCAGGCGTGTTCAAATGCGCAAAGAAATCAAAAAAAGTTTTCCTGCCGAAGGCTAACAAAGTATCGGCATCTGCTATGGTGGCTTTTTGTATAATGATATTTTGGTCTGACATCAAATTAATAACAGCTTAATCAAATTGTTCCTTCAAACGTACCAGGCGATCAATCATCAGGTTAAGTTTCTCTTCCTCATTTTTAAACATACGCGGTTTTAAATAAAAGGTGGTGAATAAAAACCAGATAATTATTGAACCGTAAGTGATCAATTTAAAAAGGAGGGAGGAGGTTGATAATACTTCGGCAAAGTAAAGTGCCAGGCCGGCGCTGATAAGCAGTATGTAAATGTAGTAGAACCAGCCGATAATTTTTGTTCTTGTTTTTTGGTAGGCCTTCAGGCTGTCAAGGTACTCCGAGGGATTTTGAGTTGCATCGCGCTTACTCAAAATATGGTAGTGCCTTACTACCAACGACAGGTACATGAGCATAGTGACCAGCACTATTAAAATACCAACGGTGGTAATCCATGATTTAAAGGCCAGGAAAAAAGTAACAATAAATGCAAACGCTGCTATGGCCACCATGGCCACAATTGTCCAGTATAACTTGGTAGTTATGCTTCGGATCCCCTTCTTTACCTGTTTCAGCACATCATCCACTGAAAGCTGATCTGGTTTTGGCTGTCCCTGCCAAACCGACATCAAATGATCAAAGTCTTTCATACTGGTTAAATAATTCTGTTAATTTTTGTTTTATACGATAAATCTTCACCCTCAGGTTTCCTTCTGATATGCCCGAAATATCTGCTATTTCGGGGTATGGTACTTCGTCAAGCACCATGGTTATTATAATTCTTTCTGATTCTTCCAGCTTGGAGATACACTTGTACAGCAAAGCCACCTGCTCGTTTTTATCCGATAGTTCTTCTCTTTTGGTTTCGGCTATCTGAGGGGTTAGCTCATCTTTAGCCTGTCGTTTTTCTGATCGTAAGTAGGTTAAACAAGTATTTACTGCAATGCGGTATATCCAGGTTGATATCATGGCCTGGTTGCGAAACTTCTCTAAATTTTGCCAAACTTTTAAAAAAGTTTCCTGTAGCAGGTCGTTCGCAGCATCATCATCGCCGGTATAACCATAGCATAAATGGAATATCTTTTTAGAATTAGCTTCATATATTTGCTTGAATGCTGCTTCTTTGTTGGCCACGCGTTAATAGATTTTTTATTGTTAGATTAATGTAAAGGCTATATGTTACAACTCATAATCATTCTTTTTAAACCAAACCAGCTTTTTTTCGGCATCATCAAGTAAGGTATTATAACTCTCCAGGTAGTCAAATTGCAGGTCTTCATGCAGTTTTCCTATCAGGCCCCTTATCTTTTCTACCTGCCGCGTTAATATTAGTCTGATAGGTTTATATGTGGTGCGCCTGTCGGCATATTCCAGGTAGTTAACACAAAAATTCAATAGTAATTCAATCTCCACTTCTTTGGAGCCTGCAAATTTAGTGTACTTGCTCAATAACCTTAAAATTTTACGCATGCCTTTTGCTGCATGGTAGCTCAGGGCCGATAACTGGCTGAACATAAAACCCGCTTCGCCCTTTACTTTTTCAATAAAAGCAGCTTCGTCATGGGCTTCAAATAGTAAATAGGCCAGTAACTCTTTATTCTCCTTTTTATAACGTGCCAGGCGGAGCAATAACTCCGATAACTGCTCCTGCGACAGGTGTTGAGTTTCTTTTTTTATATGCTGTAAACCGTAAGTGGTAATACTCATAGTAATTTGTATCAATTTAGTATCAAGTAGTTAGTGTCAAGTGTCAAGATTTATATAAGTGTTGTATCTTGATAGGTGATACCATTAAAATTATTAATTTTTGTAGTTTAGCGCCCTGCAATAAGTTTTATGCCAAAAAATAACCTGACACTCTACATCTTTATCGCCCTTGTATTAGGTGTAATAACCGGCTACATTTATAATGTAAGCGTAATTAATGCCATCAACGTAAAAATTAATACGGCTGATGCTAATATTAAAACCATCAACACCAAATTGGTTTTATTAAACGACACGACTGCTGCCGAGCACATCGCTCTACAGGCACAAAAAGTACAACAATTAAAGATCAGTAAAGATAACAATTCTATCCGCGAGGATAAACTGGAAGGCTTTTCCATTTTAAGTGAAATATTTTTAAGGCTCATCAAGATGATCGTGGCTCCCCTGGTTTTTACCACACTGGTTGTAGGAGTGGCCAAAGTAGGTGATATCAAAGCGGTGGGACGCATTGGGGGCAAAACCATGTTATGGTTTGTGAGCGCCACATTAGTGTCTTTATTATTAGGTATGTTATTGGTTAACCTGTTTCAACCTGGCAAAGCCATGCACCTGCCATTGCCCGATAGTCATTTAAGCACAGGTATCAAGAAAACGGCTTTGTCGTTTATTGACTTTGTAGGCCACGTTTTCCCCAGAAGCATTTTTGAGGCTATGGCCAATAATGAGATCTTACAGATCGTAGTGTTCGCCATGTTTTTTGGTGTGGCTACAGCTGCTATAGGCGAGCAGGGAAAAATCGTGATTAAAGCCATGGATGCTATTGCCCATGTAATATTAAAAATTACAGGCTATGTGATGAAAGTGGCCCCGTTGGCTGTTTTTGGAGCTATTACCGCTGTTATTGCTAAGCAGGGTTTAGGTGTATTATCTACCTATGGTATTTTTATAAGTGAGTTTTATTTTTCATTGGTGATGCTTTGGCTGATCATTATTATGGTTGGCTTCATCGTATTGAAGAAACCGGTGTTTAAATTAATTGGCCGTATAAAGGACGCTATGCTGATAGCTTTCAGTACTTCAACAAGTGAAGCTGCTTATCCTAAAGTATTACTTGAGCTGGAAAATTTTGGCTGCAGCAACAAAATTGTAAGTTTTGTGCTGCCGCTGGGCTACTCATTTAACCTGGATGGCTCCATGATGTACATGACTTTCGCCTCCTTATTCCTGGCACAATCATACGATATTCATTTATCTTTCGGTCATCAATTATCCATGCTGCTGGTGCTTATGTTGACCAGCAAGGGTGTGGCGGGAGTTCCAAGAGCATCATTGGTGGTTATTGCTGCAACGTTATCCATGTTCAATATCCCTGAGGCTGGTTTGTTTTTACTAATTGGTATAGACCCGCTGTTAGACATGGGCCGGTCGGCAACTAACGTGTTAGGTAATGCCATGGCTGCCGCCGTAGTAAGTAAATGGGAAGGGGAACTGGATAATTAAGTTAATTATTGAATTATTGAATTACTGAATTATCGAATTATTGATTTTTAAAAAGTATCGCATGGCAAATAACGAAAGGATTGAATTTGCGGAGGTATTTAAGAGTCGCACCAGAAAATTCGTGGTAGACAATATTAATTTTTTAAAACATTACCTAAAACTGAAGAAGCTAAGATCATCGGACGACAATTATTACGATCTTCGTCCTCCGTTGGCGCTAATTATCGGGCTGCATGTAGAGCCAGGTCACAAGCTGAATTTCATTCAAAGCTTTCCATCGTGGTTGAAGAAGCAGATGAGTCAGTTTTTTGGATGGAAGTATTAATAGAAGCAAATCAAATTCTTAAAATTGCATCCGCATCAAGAAAAACAGTATCAAAATAAAGATTCCAAATAATTCAATAACTCAATAATTCAGTAATTCAATAATTAAAAATGTCTGATCGTTCAAAAAAAATATTTTTCGCGCTTACTATTATAGTGCCATTTTTGGCATACTGCTTTTATTATTATGGCATGATGATCAAAAACGCGCCATATCGTTTCTCTGATTTTGATTCCATGACCATACAATTTGGACCTGTAGATAGCCTGATCAATAAATATGATTCCAAAACAGGCGATTATCAATATGTAAACAAACAAGACTCCTTAGTGAAAATGCACCTGCGTTTAACCAGCGATGACCTGCTTTATTTGCACCATAAGGCTGCCGACCTAGGTTTCTGGGATTTTCCAGTAAAAGAACTGGCAGATAGCACTAAGGGTAAAAACAGATCGATACGCTATATTATTGAATTTAAATACAAGAAAAAAAGCAAGCGCGTAGTGTACGATAGTGGCTTCGTAGGCGACATCAGATTGATTGATGCCAATAAAACATTGATCAAAGAAATTCAGCAAAGTTTATATACCGCAGAGGAAAGACTTAAAAAATAAAATAGATGGTGTTGTTTATTTAATAATCAATCCCTATATTTGCACCTCGAATTTTAAAACAATAATTAACAAACATGTACGCAATAGTAAGTATAGCCGGACAGCAATTCAAAGTTGCAAAAGACCAGCAGATCTTTGTACACAGACTACAAGGCGATGAGGGCGCTAGTATTGAATTTGACAGTGTATTGTTAGCAGAAAACGAAGGTAAATTCAAATTAGGTTCTGATTTGAAAGGTGCTAAAGTATCAGCTAAGATCGTGTCTCATTTAAAAGGTGATAAAGTAATTATCTTCAAAAAGAAAAGAAGAAAAGGTTACAAAAAGAAAAACGGTCACCGTCAGCAATTTACCAAGATCGAGATCACTGGTATTACATTATAATTAAAGTTTAAACCTGGAGTTGTTCATCAATTCCATAAAAAATATTAGAAATGGCACACAAAAAAGGGGCCGGTAGTTCCAGAAACGGCCGTGAGTCGCATAGCAAACGTTTAGGTATCAAAATATTCGGTGGTCAGCCAGCAATTGCAGGTAACATCATCGTACGTCAGCGTGGTACCAAACACAATCCTGGTGTTAACGTAGGTATCGGTAAAGATCATACTTTATTTGCATTAGCTGATGGACACGTAGTGTTCAGAAAAAAAGCTGATAACCGTTCATACGTTTCTGTAGTTCCGGTTGCAGCAGCACCGGTTGCTGAAGTTGTAGCTCCTGCACCTAAAGCAAAAGCAGAAAAGAAAGTAGTTGAAGCACCAGTTGCCGAAGTTGAAGTTGCTGAAGCAGCTCCAAAAGCAAAAAAAGCAGCAGCTCCAAAAGCAAAAAAAGCTGATACAGAAGCAACTGAAGAAGCAGCAGCTGAGTAATTAGCTAAGCTAAACAGATATAAAAAAGCCCTGATCAACTTGATCAGGGCTTTTTTTATGCTATCACGTGATTACTCGTGTGCTTTTACCCGTTAGTTTACTGATGTAACCCACTTTAAGATTATTTCAATTGTTGAACTTACACAAACTTGACATCGTTGCGGGTCAAATCCTTTACTTTTATCACTAAACATTTTTAAATGAAGAATAAAAAGAGGTTCGAAATCCCGGCGGTACCTGCTGTATTATTATCTATTATAAGTGTTCAAGGCGGTGCCGCAATTGCTAAAGGCATCTTTCCGGTATTGGGTGCTGCTTCAACTTCTGCATTAAGAATTGTTTTTTCTGCTATCATCCTGGTTATTTTTAACCGTCCCAACCTAAAAAGTCTGTCCAATACCCAATGGAAAGCTGTGGTCTGGTATGGTTTAACGTTAGGAGCGATGAATATCATTTTTTACATGGCTATTGCCCGGATACCTCTTGCGTTGGGTGTTGCCCTGGAGTTTATTGGGCCGCTGGTGCTTGCCATGACCGGCTCTAAACGGATCATAGATTTTTTATGGGTAATTCTGGCGGCGGTAGGAATAGCCCTTATTGCACCGTGGAGCAATAACGGCTTAGATATTATCGGTGTTCTCCTTGCCTTACTTGCCGGTGCATTGTGGGCGGGTTACATTGTCTTGGGCGGACGCATCTCAAAAATAATGGACGGAGGCAAAGCTGTGAGTATCGGTATGATTTTCGCTTCAGTCGTGGTATTACCGGTGGCTATCGGCAATGGATTGTTAACTCATTTTAAACCTCATATGTTGCTGTCTGGCTTTCTTTTAGCCTTACTCTCGAGCGCAATACCTTTTACGCTGGAGATGAGTGCTTTGCGAAGAATTCCTGCAAAAACATTCAGTATCTTAATGAGCCTGGAGCCCGCCGTCGCGGCACTTTCCGGTCTTGTTTTTCTTCATGAATACCTCTCTTTGAATGAATGGATAGCAGTAGCGCTGATCGTTATTGCGAGTGCAGGGGCTACTATGAAAACAAAGAATCCTGTACCGGAATCCTGATAAAAAAAGCCCTGATCAATTTGATCAGGGCTTTTTTGTTATGAATCTCCTGTCATCCTGAACTTGTTTCAGGATCCTACATGATATTTAATCATCTTCCTATACACCTTTAATTATGGGATGCCGAAATAAATTCGGCATAATTCAAAGTGGTAACAGGATTGAATTAATACTCTCTTACCAATAAACTATCGGCAAATTGGCGTAGGTACTGGCGACGTTCTTCGGGCAGATTAATGTCGTCCAGGGCCTTAAATGCTTTGTCGGCATAGGTGTGCATGGCTTCTTCGGCGTATTTTCTTATCTGCAGCTCATTGTAGATGCCCGTAACGGCGGTTACCTTTTCTGGTACATCAAATAGTTGCATAGTTAACCAATTGTTCAGCTCATGTGCCTGGTGATCCTTGGCTAATTCAAGGGCTTTGATAAGCAAGTACGTTTTTTTGTTGGATATGATATCACCACCAACTTGTTTCCCAAATTTATCCGGGTCGCCATAAACATCAAGGATGTCATCCTGCAATTGGAATGCTATGCCCAGGTTCACGCCAAAATCATATAGTAACTGTGCATCTTCCAATGCAGCTCCGCCTATAATGGCACCTATTTTAAGTGTGCCGCCTAACAGTACTGCAGTTTTAAGACGTATCATGTTCAGATATTCGTCAATGATCACGTTGTCGCGCTGCTCAAAGCTCATATCAATCTGCTGTCCCTCGCATACACCGGTAGCAGTTTCATTAAAAACACCCATCACCCGGCGTAAAATAGCGTCGGGAACATGCATCATCAGCTTGTTTGATTCTACCATCATGGCATCGCCTGAAAGAATAGCTACGTTGGCGTTCCATTTTTCGTGCACCGTAACCCGGCCGCGGCGCAGGGGGGCATTATCCATGATGTCGTCATGCATCAGGGTAAAATTATGGAAAACCTCGATGGCCAGTGCTGGTTGAACTGCGCTTTCTACATCGCCGTCAAAAAGGTCACAGGCCATGAGTAAGAGCGCCGGCCTGAGGCGCTTGCCGCCCAGTGCCAGTATATAACTTATAGGTTCATATAAGTCTGCAGGATGTTGAGGGAAGTCAAGTTTATCAATGGCTTCGTTTATCAATACCTGCAAATCAGTAAGTTGCTTCATTTTATTTTTTAGTTCATTCGTTCATTTGTTCACTCGTTCATTGGTAATTTACAGCGGATGGGTATTGAACACACCACCAATGAACTAATGAGCCAATGAACTAATCCTGTACTAATGAAAAGTCAATTTGTTTTTTGGTCAAGTCAACATTTTTCACCCTGATCTGTACCTCATCACCCAGTTGGTATATCTTCTTTTTGCGCTGACCGATAATGGCGTAATTTTTCTCGTCTAAAGTATAAAAATCATCAGATATATCGCGTAAGCGGATCATACCTTCGCACTTATTCTCAATAATTTCGACATACATACCCCATTCAGTAACACCTGATATAATACCGGTAAACATATTGCCAACCTGGTCTTTCAAATATTCTGCCTGTTTGTATTTTATCGAGGCACGCTCGGCATCGGCGGCTTTCTTTTCCATTTGTGAGCTATGTGAACATAGTTTTTCATAATGCTCGGCATTGGCCGATTGGCCACCGTGCAAATAATGAAACAAAAGCCGGTGCACCATAACATCCGGGTAGCGGCGGATAGGAGAGGTGAAATGCGTATAATGGTCAAAGGCCAGCCCATAGTGGCTGCTGGTTTTGGTGGTATAAATAGCTTTAGCCATTGACCTGATAGCCAGCTGGGTAAGTACATTCTGCTCTTTTTTACCTTCCACATCTTCCATCAAAAAGTTGAGCGATTTGGCCGTTTCCTTGTCTGATTTGGTATTTACTTTATAACCAAACCGTGCGGCAAACTGTGCGAAATTGGCCAGTGCGTCTGGTTTGGGAGAGTCGTGCGCACGGTATACAAAGGTGTATTTATGCTTGCCTTTACCCAGTTTGTTTACATATTCGGCTACTTTTCGGTTAGCCAGGAGCATAAAGTCTTCAATAAGTTTGTGGGCATCTTTACGTTCTTTTACATAAACTCCGGTTGGTTTACCGTGTTCATCCAGCTTAAATTTAATTTCGGTTGCTTCAAAGCTGATAGCCCCATTCTTGAATTTGCGCTCGCGTAATTTGTAAGCCAATGCGTTAAGCTTTAATATCTCCTCTACAAAATCGCCTGCTTTGTTTTCGATCACTTCCTGTACTTCCTCATAGGTGAAACGCCTGTCTGAGTAGATGATGGTTTTACCATACCACTCATTAATGATATAGGCATTTTCATCCAGTTCAAACACGGCCGAAAAGCAAAGTTTTTCTTCCTTGGGGCGTAAAGAACAAAGCCCGTTTGAGAGGCGTTCAGGTAGCATAGGGATCACACGGTCGACTAGGTAAACCGAGGTAGCACGTTCCAGCGCTTCTTTATCTAAGGCAGAATCAGGAGCTATATAATGAGATACATCAGCAATGTGAACACCTATTTCATAGTTGCCATTATCTAATTGTTTAAATGACAAAGCATCATCAAAATCTTTGGCATCAAAAGGGTCGATAGTAAAAGTGGTGATATTTCTAAAATCGCGTCTTTTGGCTATTTCATGCTCTGAGATAACATCTGAGATAGCTTCTGCTTCGTGCTCTACTTCGGCAGGGAAGGAAAGCGGGAACCCATACTCTGCAAGTATGGCATTCATTTCCGTATCATTCTCGCCCTGGGCACCTAGTACGTGTTTGATGCGACCTATCGGGTTCTTGGCTTCTACGGGCCAGTCGGTGATTTCGGCGACTGCTTTTATCCCATTCTTGGCACCATTCAGTTCGCTGATCGGGATAAAGATGTCATGCATCATTTTACGATCATCGGGGATAAAAAACGCGAAGCGCTCCGATAGTTTTACAATACCAGTAAACTCCATTTTAGCCCTTTGGAGGATCTCAATTACTTCGCCTTCTTTACGTTTACCTTTGCTTTTGGCGTAAACATATACTTTAACACGGTCGCCATTTAAAGCATTGCGTAGTTTACGGGGGGCTATGAAAATATCGCTTTCAAATTCGTCGTCAGTAACAATAAAGGCCGAGCCATCGTTGGTGAGATCAACTTTACCCTCGATAAATGTTTTTAACTCCAGGAGTTGAAATTTACCTGGTGAAAGTTCCTTTAATACCGATTTTTTGGCTTCGTCTTTTAATATTTCAAATATGATTTCGCGGGCTTCCGGGTCGCGAACATTTAGTTTAGCAGAAACTTGTTTATAGTTTAACGGTGTATTACCGTTTTGTTCAAATATATCAAGCACCATTTGAGTGAGCACCTGAACTATGGAAGAATTATTTTTCTTTTTAGACATACATAAGTATTTGGTCAAAGATACGGAATTTGGGCATTAGCAGATGGGTGAGTTTTCTGGGAACAAAGATTTGGGGAGTACGGAGTAAGGATTTTTTCTTTGTTCTTTCTGTCCTTGTTTCTTGCTCCAAAATCCTTGCTCCCCAAAATCAACTTTGCGGAATAGACGCGATCAAGCGTTTGGTATAATCCTGTTGCGGATGGTAATAAATATCGTCGGGGTAACCGGTTTCAACGATCTCACCCTTGTTCATCACCACCATACGATCAGATATATGTTTGATAACAGCCAGATCATGCGAAATAAAGATGTAGGTAAGCTTAAATTCTTCCTGAAGCTCCCGGATCAGATTAAGCACCTGTGCCTGTACAGATACATCCAGCGCGGATACCGACTCATCGCAGATGATAAATTTGGGTTGCAAGGCCAAAGCACGCGCGATAACTATCCGCTGCCTTTGTCCGCCAGAAAACTCATGCGGATAGCGGTTAAAATGTTCCGGTAAAAGATTTACCCGTTGCAACAGTTCCAGCACCTTTTGTTTACGCTTGGTATCGTTGCCATAAAACTGGTGCACTTGTAAGGGTTCCATTAATGACTGTCCGACGGTTAA
Organism: Mucilaginibacter sp. BGA-UO-ETr-C110; assembly: GCF_059567985.1. Lineage (NCBI taxonomy): Bacteria > Pseudomonadati > Bacteroidota > Sphingobacteriia > Sphingobacteriales > Sphingobacteriaceae > Mucilaginibacter > Mucilaginibacter sp. BGA-UO-ETr-C110. Next base: position 1,906,635 of record NZ_JCAQPB010000002.1, on the reverse strand, counting down.
TCGTGGATTTAAAGAGGAGTAGGGATCCTGAAAAATGATTTGAATATCCCGGCGGATCTCAAGCAAAGCATCTTTTTTTAAACTACCCAGATCTGTACCTTCAAAACTTACGTTACCAGACGTTGGTTCAATTAATCTCAAAATGGTTCGACCCAGGGTGGTTTTGCCACATCCCGATTCGCCTACCAGGCCCAATGTTTCGCCGGGATAAACCTCCAGACTTACGTTATTTACCGCTTTTACCACCTGTCCGGATGGCCCCAATAAGCCTGGGTTAATAGGGAACCAGGTAGATAGTTTATCAATTTTTAATAAAGGCTGTTGTTGATAAAGCTTCTTCTTACGATCAGCAATTTCTGTTTCGGCATAGCTATATTTCGCGCGGATGCTTTCAATGGTTGCCGATCGGGTGTCTGAGGCGCCGTTAGCATCAAAAAAATCGGCAATAACGGGTAGTTTTTTTAAATGCTGATCGGGGGATGGCCTGCAAGCCAATAAGCCCTTGGTGTAAGCGTGTTGCGGATTATTGAACAGATCGGTTACAGTAGCCTCTTCCACAATCTGTCCTTTGTACATGACCAAAACCCTGTCGGCAATTTCTTTGATCACGCCTAAGTCGTGTGATATAAATATCAAGCTTCGGCAACGGGTACTTTTGAGGTTTAACAACAGCTCAATGATGGCTTTTTGAACGGTTACATCCAAAGCTGTGGTTGGTTCATCAGCAATCAATATTTCCGGATTGCATGACAGCGCCATCGCTATCATGACCCTTTGCTTTTGTCCGCCGGATATTTGATGCGGATAGCTGTCGAATATAGCCTCAGGTCGCGGGAGTTGCACCTCGTTAAACAGCTCGATGGTTTTCTGTTTAGCCTCGGCAGTGCTCAGGCCCAAATGAAGCTTTATAGCTTCGGTAAGTTGAAAGCCACAGGTGAGCACGGGGTTAAGCGAGGTCATAGGCTCCTGGAAGATCATGGCCATACGATTGCCCCGGATGTGGCGCATATCAGCTTCTGGCAAATCGAATAGCCGGATATCGTTTAATAATACCTCCCCGTTAACTACAGTTTGACCAGTATTCAATAAACGCATCAGCGCAAGTGAAGTTACCGATTTTCCCGAACCAGATTCTCCAACTATACCTATGGTTTCGCCTTTTTTTAAGCTGAATGATATGTTTTTTACCGCTTTAAATAAGCCGTTGGCTGTTTTAAAATCGACCGAAAGATTGTTTACCTGCAGCATTTATTGACCTATTATGGTAATCAGTTCATCTTTTATCAACTCTTCACCACGATAACGCCTCAACAGTTGTGCGGTAGCTATTACATCTTTTTGGCAATAGATAGATATACGGTCGAGCTGGTTCAGATTCCAGTAAACGTCGCCAACCATACTGCCATCAATATCATCTTTTGGTGTGGGTATATCGAAGATGGCAGTAAGCAAATTAAGCGAGGTGTAGCTTTTATAATCGCCAAATTTCCAAAGTTCCATGGTGTCCAGATGTACAACTTCCCATGGCTTTTTACCGGCTATCTGCAATTGGGGCGGAAACGGCAAGCCGTTGATCAGCAACCTGCGACAGATATAGGGAAAATCAAACTCCTTACCATTATGTGCACATAAAACCAGGTTTGGTGGCTGACTGAACAACAACGCCGAAAAGCGACTGAGTAGATCTTTTTCGTCATCACCGGCAAATGATTTTACCCTTAAACCAGCATCTTTACCACCCGTAAATATTCCGACTGATATACAAATGATCTTGCCAAACTCGGCCCAGATACCAGCGCTTTTGTAAAACTCCTCTGCGCTTTCATCCTTGCGAAGGTTTTGGCTCTTACGCTCCCAAAGTTTTTGCAAATGCTCCGGTACCTGATCATGCGCACTGTACTGGGGTACTGTTTCAATATCAATTACCATTAAATTATGCAGATCATACTGTTCAAGCATTGCAATCACATTTTATGATGCCAATATAATGAATGTTTGCAACCGACGGTTTTTATACAGCACGATTTCGGTTAAATGAGCGTAATTTTATTCTGTTTACTTTTTGGGTTTGTTCAGTTGAAAGCCTATGGTTATCTGCACCGAACCAGGGTTTGAATTATAAGTACCCAACTCCGAAGCCACTTGGTAACTGTTAAAACTCTTATTGTAGGTAGCTTCCAATAACAGCCGTTGATACTGCAATCCGATACCCCCGGAGAATCCGAAATTAAGCTTCTGATCATACCTTGTCGCGTTAAGTTTGCTCGAAACCGTATTATAATAGCCCAGAGTATCTTTTTTTGTACCCGAGGTTTGATAATTGGTGCTGCCATTAACCTGTTTTACCGGGATATTAATAACAGGGCCGCCTTTAATATGAATGTTGGGTGTAATTTTGTAAACAAAATGCAGTGGTATATTTACAAAATAGGCTTTTCGGGAATCGTTTATGCTTAATGTTTGATTGGTATCTATTTTACTTTCATTATGGTGGGTGTATGATCCGTTAAAACGCAAGGGATTTAAGCCTTTTACCTGTATATTTATAGCCAGTTTAGGGTTGAAGTTGAAAGTGCTGTATAAGCCTGCGTGTATATCAACAGGCAAACTTCCGTAAAAATTATTATTCTGCGCTTTAGGTGTAAAACTATTGGATGCATTTACACCGACGAGGATCCCATAGTCGATATTTGATGGTATTGAAATGTTGATTTTGTTTTTGGTAGATCTTGTTTTTGGGCTTTTATTCTTTACCTGTTTAACTACAGATGTTGATTTTGTATGATCTTTCGTGATCATATTTACGATGGTATTATACTGCGCATTATTGCCGGTTGTTGTCGATGAATAATTTGCAGAATTTGACCCTAAAAAACTATTGCGATCATTGAAGCTGCCATCAGTGTTACTGATCAGATGTTGCATTATATAGCTATTTGAAGCTAGCACAAGTGTCTTATTGTTGTTTACATCAGTTGGATTAATATTCTGAGTATAAAAGGGATTGACTGCCGTACCCATATTCGTTTTATTTGGCTGGTTATGATTGGCCGTTTGTTTGTTGGTACCGCCAGGAGCCGCATGGATGCCATTTACAAAGAAAACTCCCTTGTTTTGGTTATTCATAACAGCGCTAGCATTACGATTATTCTTAGGGGTATTTGATGAAAATGCTATATAAGGCTTGCTTTTTGATGGATCAAGTGGATCTGACTTTCCATTATTTGTTAATTCATTTTTATTATCAGCAGTATCAGATGGTTCTTTAATTGCTGATGTACTATCGTTTTTAAATAGTACAGTATCCGTTTTATTTAAAGAGTCGGGGTTAAGGTTCTGTAAGCTGTCTTTACGAATTACTATATTCTCTTTCTTTTGCTTTTTGGGCGGAGACGTATGTTTGGGTTTGATGATATACACATAAGCTAAAACACCCACCAGTACTACTGCAGGTAGTGCTACAGATATGATCGACCATGTTTTGGCCGCTTTTATAGCTTTAACTATTTTGGACGCAACATTATGTTTGATGATAGGATTAGGCAAGTGGGTATCCAGAAGTGCCTGCATAGCCAGCCAGTCCTGTTTTGGTTCATCACTAACAGGTAATTCATTTCTCTTTTTCTGCCAAAGGTTAAGGTAGTTCAATGAATTTTTCATCTTGCTTTTTCACTCCTTTCTTTTGGCTGATTGCTATCTGTTGCCAATGCTTCCAGAATCTCTCTTAATTTTCGTTTTGCTTCGGCTAAATGCCAGCGCGATGTTCCTTCGCTTATATTTAATTGTTCGCTTATTTCCTTGTGTGTAAAACCATCCAGTACGGATAAGTTGAAAACTGTTTGAGTAGCAAATGGGAGAGTCCTGATATTTTTTAAAATATCTTCAAAATATAATTTCTCTAATACAGATGGACTGATGAAATAATCATCGGTATCCTGCGCGTTTAAACTCGTAACATTAAATTTTAGTTCTTTTCGGCAAAGATCAATGGCCGTATAGATCATGATTTTTCTGATCCATCCACCTAATTCACCTTTTTTAATATCGAAGTTTTTTATTGATTGGAAAACTTTAAGAAATCCTGTGTTAAAAGCTTCTTTGGCAAGCTCTTTATCTGGTAAATAGCTATAACATACACGCAGCATTTCGGCATGAAAAAGCTTGTACAAAGCTTCCTGGGCCGTGCGGTTATTATTGATGCAGCCTTTTACCAGCTTTTCAGCCTGCTTTTTAGAAAGATTCATTCAAGGAATTCACACAGTAGGTGCTTTTAACAGGCTCTTCGTAAGTAGTAGCTTAAACGTTGGGTAAAAATGAAAATAAATTTTCATTTTTTTCAAATGTCTATTTTTTAATGAGAGATCATCCGCCATAAACGGATTGATCTCTCTTGTTTTAGGTTTAAATTAGCGGGTTAAAATCTTTGGTGATATGACTACACCGGAAGTATAATTCCAATTGAAAGTTATATTTGTTGCAGATACTACAATAGTACCGCTATAGATAACCCCATTTAAGGTTACTTTAAGTGAATAACTGCCATTTGCCAGGTTTACATGTCTCATAGCAACGGGACTTGCTGCCATGGGTATATCTGTTGTTCCCCTGCAAACTTTTGGTTCCCTTACATTTATAAAATCGATACTGAAGTTTTTGTTATAGTCAACAATGGCCTGGTACTGTAATATCCCGTTTGAACAATACAGATTTGTTGTTTTGGCATTAAAGCTAATGGATACGCTATCGCGGGCAGCATTTTGCGAAAAACCAGGAGACAACGTGATTTTATCGCCGGTAAGCGGAACTAATTTAATCGTATCAGAAGGATTTGTAACGGTATCACCCGGATGTGTGGGATGTGAAGGATTGGAAACTGAATCAGTCAGTACTTTGATCTTGACATTAGCCGGTATACCGCCGGTTTTTTTGGCTGTTACCACGTAATAGCCGGCCTTTGTGAAAACGACGCGTGCTTTGCCTCCCTGGTGGGCCAGGGCACTGAAGCCAGCTGGTACAACGCTCCAGGTAACAGAATCTGTTAAAGTTGCACCTACCAACGTAAGTGAGTCTGGTTCATTTATTTTTACTTCGGCTTTGCTGGCTATCAACTTTCCGATCAGGACCGGGTTGTTAATTTTGTTACATGCCGAAATAATAATTGCAACCAGCATTAAGGTTGTCATAGTGTAGAGTAATCTTTTCATTTTCGTAATTGTTTAAAAGGTTTTTTTATACATCATCGAAACAATTATTGAAAACGTTGGGTAGGATAGCAAGGTTTATTGTTTCTCCTTGCTTAGTATCTCGAAGCCTATGTTTATGGTGTTCCCATTTCCATCAACCAGGGTAAGTATATGTTTGCCGGGTGGCGGATTGAGTGACATTTGGTGAAAATCTTGTGTTTCGCCAACATATTGATCATCCAGATGCCAGAATATTTTTATGCCCGGTACACGGTGCGCTGCGTTACAGATCATTCGACCGCGGCTGCCATCGGCTTCGAGGGGTACATATATTTTAGCGTCATCTTTTGGATATATCACTTCCATGGCATTACCGTTCTCTGCCTGGGAACAACCCGGACGAAACGGTGGCAACACGTGATATTGATAGTCCCTTGCTTTGTAATAATATTCCATAGAGGGCGGTAGTACAAACCAATTTTTGTTGACGATATTATCCGGCGATTCGCAGTTGCCATTCACCTGGTACCTGCCATCAGCAGATAGGTGTATGAGTTTATGATAAGGGCAAACCGGTGCTTTAAGTCCTGCTTTAGGTACCAGCATATCATCAGTATTATCGCAATATTGCCCGGCACGGTAACCGCTTTGATGGCACACTTTTATTTTCACCATTTCGCTTGCCGGCATTTCAAACCAATCGCGCGATACGGGTAATAATCTGAAGATCTCAAACAGGGCGGGGGCAGCGGTATTAATTCCGGTTAATCCGGGCCTGCCTTCGCCATCTGTATTACCAACCCATACGCCAACTACATACCGGGGAGTAATGCCTATTGCCCATCCATCACGAAAACCAAAGCTGGTACCGGTTTTCCAGGCCACGCGCTGGGTAGAACTGAACTGTTGCCATAGCATTTCTTCGCCCGGTCGCATTACCTCTTCCATCGCTTGAAAAGTATAGTATATGGATGCCGCATCTAACAAACCAGGCTTTTCCAGATCTGGTTTTACAACTTTTTGGGATATGCTATAAACAGGACTATGATAATCAGCCGGGTTATATTGACCATGATATCGGTTATAATGATTAAGCACCCTGGCCATATCAGCATAGGCCCCGCTTAACTCCCACAGGGTATTTTCGCCTCCACCCAATATCAGCGACAGGCCATAATGATCTGCCGGTTTTGTTAGGGTTGTGATACCTGCTTTTTGTAGGAAGTCATAAAAACGTTCGTATTTGAATTGCTGCAGCATTTTTACAGCCGGTACATTTAAAGATCGGGATAACGCGCGCGATGCCGGTACAGCGCCATCGTACCCCAGATCAAAGTTTTCCGGATGATAACCTGCTATCAACGTAGGTACATCAGGTAGGAGGCTATTGGGTAATATCAAACCACTGTGTAGCATCGAGGCATATAACAAGGGTTTTAGTGTACTGCCGGGGCTGCGAGGAGCGTCAATTACATCTACATCACTTTCCATCTGCGGATCTTCGCGGTGCGCTATATTACCGGCATAAGCCAGTGTAGCTCCTGTTTCTACATCCAAAACAATAGCGGCAATATTGTTAATGTCATTAGCTTTTAAAACCTGGTGATGCTGCTCTAAAATATCATTAACCTGTTCTTGCAACGCCGAGTTTATACTTGTTTGTAACCGGGTATCGCCTTCGGGATGATGTTGATGATCGTTTTTAAAACGTTGAAGCAAGTGTGGAGCCTGTTGTGGTAAGGGTACCGGACGATCAGGTACTGGCTCCAGCTCGGCTAATGCCCTTGTGGTGCTATCTATAATGCCTTGTTTATAGAGGCGTTGGAGGAGTGAATTTCGTTTTTTGAGTAGTATAAGCCTGTTTCTGCCGGGATGCACCAGCGACGGTGAGTTGGGCAGAACGGCCATCGCCGCCATTTCTCCCCATGATAACTTATCCGGTCCCCGGCCAAAATACCGCCAAGAGGCTGCATCCAAACCTATTACATTCGTACCAAAAGGAGCATTACTGGTATAAAGGGCCAATACTTCACTTTTGCTGTGTGTAAGCTCCAATCGCAAAGCCATGAATATTTCTAAAAGCTTATTCCAGATATTACGCTTATGCCTGGTTACCAGCCTGATGACCTGCATAGTGATGGTACTGCCACCGCTGGTTACCTTTTTTGAGATGATATTTTGCCTGATAGCCCGGCCAAAGGCCAATGGATCAAAACCAGGGTGATGTTCAAAGCGTTTATCTTCAAAAGCTACGATACATTGCTTAAATTTATAGGGTACACTGTCGTTATATGGAAAACGCCATTGACCGTCTGTGGCAATAGACGCGCCCAGTAACTGTCCATTACTATCATCAATAACATACGATGTTGGACTTTTAAATAGAGGATTGGGCAAACAAAACCAAAACAACAGGGTTAAAACAGTCAGAAATATAAGTATAAATATTACTTTTGGTTTTTTTAAATAAATTTTGACGTGTTTTAGTACGGCTTGCATTAAAATATTTTGAATAAAGATATAATAAGCTTATACCGAAGTATAAATATATAACAAAGCATAGTTTGACCACAAAAACAATAATGACAATACAAAAATTATCAATCATCATTCCCGCTTATAACGAAGGTAACACGATACATTTGATTTTGGATAAAATTAAAGAAGTAAACCTTACGAATGATATTCAGAAAGAGATCATTATTGTGAATGATTGTTCAAAGGACAATACGGAGTTGGCGATAGCAACCTATCAGCAAGCTAATCCCGATATTAATATACAATACTTTAAACACGAGGTAAACAAGGGCAAAGGGGCGGCATTACATACCGGGATATCAAAGGCAACGGGAGAATACCTTATTATTCAGGATGCTGACCTTGAATATGATCCTGCAGAGTATAATGATTTGTTGAAACCAATAGTTGCCGGCTTTGCCGATGTTGTTTACGGTTCAAGGTTTATGGGCAGCAACCCTCACCGGATATTATTTTTCTGGCATACAATAGGTAACAGATGGCTCACGTTCGCCTCAAACATGTTTTCCAATCTCAACCTTACTGATATGGAAACCTGTTATAAATTGTTTAATACTCAAATGATACAAGGTATCCAACTGACCGAAAAACGTTTTGGCTTTGAGCCGGAGATTACTATCAAAATTTCACGGATCCCCAAGATCCGGATCTATGAAGTTGGTATATCCTATTATGGCCGTACATATGAGGAAGGAAAAAAAATAGGATGGAAAGATGGGGTGAGAGCGATATTCTGTATCTTAAAGTACGGGTTGTTTAAAGCCCGGTAAAAACTTTTCAAAGTTAACATCCCAATACATAATATGCCCGGCTGTTATTTCGGTGGCCAGGCTTGCCATATTATTTTCGTCGGGTTTAAAACTGTTCATTTTCCAATTACCGCGTGAGGCAAGTATGCCGCCATCTAATTCATGATCGCCGTTTAAACTCGGGATGTGTTTGAGGTTATTATCTAAACCAATGGCAGTTGCTTTGGTTAATGCTTCTTTACGTGTCCAGAGTAAAAAAAAGCTGTTAATAGAGCCCTGGTGAGCAATGTAATTGATCTCATCTTTACTGAAATAATCAGCAAGGATCTCTTTATAACTAAAAGAAGGATCTATCTCTTCGGTATCAACACCAACTTCGGTGTTTGATATGGCTATTAAAACCCAATCGCCGGCATGTGATACATTATACTTTAAACCTTGCTGGTATATGTATGGTTTCTTGTTAGCGCTGATGACAAATTTAATGGTAGTAGCTGGCTGGTTGGTGTATTTGCTTAATAAACTACGTAATGCACCACGACTTACTACAAACCGGAGCTTGTCTTTTTTTTGTACATAACGATTAGCCCTTGTTATTTCATCGGGCAGTAATACTTTAAAAAAATCATCTATAAATGCCAGATTTGAACTGATCCTGATACGCCATACATCAACCTGGCCATCTTTTAGTTTGTAATCACAATTCGCTCCGTTTTGCCAATTAATGTCATCCTGGTATTTTATATGAACTTTAATTAAACACATAGGTAGATATGGTTATTTTTGAGCGACTTTGTTTAGGCAGTTTTGTAATATGCTTGCAAATATTTTATCATTAGGTGCTTTAAAAATAGAATTATGCCCACCAGGTATTTTATGAACGTTAACTCCTTTTAATGCATACGGCTTCCAACCAAGATACTCAAAATCATCCAAATAAAATGTACGATCCTCAGCTCTGAATAATTCGATGGCAATATTCCGGGCCTCTAATTTATAATGTTTTTCGGCAAGTACGTTCATTTCATCAATTTTATTAGCATAACCGAAAAAACCTTCCTGCTTTTCGTCTTTGAATAATTTCCAAAATATTTTGGTCAATCCTCGTTTGGCGACTTTACCGGTATGCACCATGGTATTCACAAAACCATTTGGGAATGTAAGATTGTAAGACAGTTTGCGTGCAAAAAATTTACCTCTTTTTGCCTGCATTTTTAACCATGGATCAAAGTATGGGGAACGGTAGGCATAAGTATCAAACATGGCCAGCATTTTTACCTGTTTGCCTTGTTCTTCAAGCTGCTTAGCCATTTCGAAAGCAATAATGCCCCCAAATGAATAACCCGCGAGTGCATAAGGGCCGGTTGGGTTTTGCGCCATGATAGCTGCGTTATAATGCGCCGCGATATCGACAATATTACTTAAAGGCTCATCAATGCCGTTAAGACCCTTAGCTTGCAGGCCGTACACTGGCTGGTCGGCATCCATGCCCGATGCCAGCGTATTGAATAGCAATACATTGAGCCCTGCTCCATGAACAATATACAGGGGCATTTTGTTGCCCGAAGGTTTAATAGGTACCAACGAATCCCATACGATGGATTTGCCGTCCATCTCTAACATCAATGCCAGCTTTTCAACCGTAGAGTTTTCAAAAAGGGTAGCGAGGGGCAGGCGTTTACCGGTTAGTTTTTCTATGCGGGTCATTACTTGGACTGCAATAAGTGAGTGCCCGCCTAACTCAAAAAAGTTATCGTAAATACCGATGTTTTTGATTTCAAGGAATTCAGACCAGACATCAGCTACCAATTTTTCCACATCTGTCCTGGGAGCTATAAACAAGTGAATGCTTTCGGCCAGTTGGTTGTGCTTACTGCTCAGCGCTTTTTTATCTACTTTGCCATTAGGAGTTAAAGGCATAGCCGGAATCACGATCAGGTTATCAGGTACCATGTAATCTGGCAGCACTGTTTTTAAAGCCATTTTCCAGTTTTTTATTTGATCTGTTTCAGACTCCGCCTTGTAATTATCTCCGGTAACTACGTAAGCTACCAGTTTGTCTATCTCATTTTTATCGGGCTGGGCTAAAACTACTGCTTCTTGGATGTTATATTGATTAACCAGGTGATATTCAATCTCGCCGGTTTCAATACGGTAGCCCCGTATCTTTATCTGTGAATCAATACGGCCAAGACATTCTATTTCGCCATTTTCCAGGAATTTACCCAAATCACCTGTTCGGTATATTTTATTACCGGGTGTATTAGAAAATGGATCGGCAATGAATTTTTCGGCGGTTAATACAGGCTGATTGAGATAGCCTTTAGCAACGCCGTTACCGCCAATGTATATCTCGCCGGTGGTTCCGGCGGGTAATGGATTCAGATACTTATCTAAGATATAAATGGCTGTATTATCAATGGGCCTGCCAATGGTGATAATGCCATCATCAGCCTTTATTTGTTTTATGGTTGACCATATCGTAGTTTCGGTTGGCCCGTACACATTCCACAGGCTTTCTGCACGGGTGATTATTTTTTCGGCCAGTTCTTTGGGCAATGCCTCGCCACCACAAATAACTTTTATTGGGGTAGATGAGTCCCAGCCAGCCTCGATCATGATGCGCCAGGTATAGGGTGTGGCCTGCATTATGGTAATACCTTCTTTCCTGATGATATCCAGCAAAGCACGACCATCCTTTGCCTCCGCACTATTGGCTATGACCACCTGGGCGCCGCTGATCAACGGTAAAAATAATTCCAGGCCTGATATATCAAAACTTACTGTGGTCACCGCCAGGAGTTTATCTGCTGCTGTTATACCAGGAGCTTTTTGCATACTATACAAAAAGTTAACCAGGTTGTGATGGGCTATTTGTACGCCCTTGGGTAATCCTGTTGAGCCGGATGTGTATAATATATAAATCAGGTCATTACCATCTACATTCACTTCCACATCGGTAACCGGGTATTGATCAAGCTGAGGCCATATGCTTTCGATCAATAATTCTTTTGCTGCCGATTGATAGCGCTCTTTATAATCTTCGGATGTAATGAGCAGTACAGCACCGGAGTCGGTCAGCATGTGATCAATACGGTTTAAAGGAAACTGCGGATCAACCGGTACGTATACGGCGCCGGTTTTCATGATACCCAAAATAACCACAACCAACTGTGCCGAACGATCAAGCACAAATGCTATTTTATCTCCTTTCTTAACCCCTTCATTAATCAGCAATGCTGCCAGTTGGTTGGCCTTTTCATTCAACTGTTTATAGGTAAGTGATTGCTCTGAAAACCTTATAGCTATCTGATCACCAGATTCTTGTGAACGTTGGCTAATCAAACGATGAAGACCTTTATCTTTTGGATAAGCAGCAAATGTATTATTCCAGGTATTTAACTGGTTGATGAGCTCCTGCGAATTTTTAAGAGGAATATCGGCGATGAGTATATCAGGATTGTTTACCAGTTGCTCCAGCAAAAATTCAAAATCATCCATCATATTACGAATAGTTGATGATTTGAATAATTGAGTATTATATGACCACTCCAATGTAAGTGATTCATCCCGCCCGGATATATTGACAAAGAGCTCAAAGCTTTCGTATTCACGCGGATTGCTTATCAACTGGTGCTGCAGGCCATTAAACTTTACATCATCGTCGAGCCCCATATCAATGTTAAACATTACCGGTACCAGGGGTATCCGGGAAGCATCACGAGCTATATTTAAGTTTTTGAGCAGGCTGCCAAAAGTATACTGCTGATGTTCATAGGCATCTAAAATAGCCGACGTGCGTTGTTTTAAATAGCTTTTAAATAAAAGTTCGCCTTTCGGATAGCTTCTTAGGGCAAGCAGGTTAACACAGTGCCCGACTAAGCCGTAATTGCCTGTAGCTGATTGCCCTGCTGCTGGCAAGCCTAAAATGATCTCATCTTGTCCGGTTAGGCGTTGCAAAAATATTTCAAAGGCTACCAGTAATGTGGTAACAAAGCTGCTTCCATTGTTTTTAGCCAGCTTTTTGAGCGAGGATGCCAATTCGATATCCAGATTAAAATCATCACGACGACTTTTATAGGTACGCAGAGTAGGGCGTGGGAGATCGGTAGGGATGTTTAGTGTATGACCGCTACCGCTGAATTGTTCCAGCCAGTAAGCTTCGGTGCTTTTATATTCCGAAGTTTGTTCAAATATTAATTGCTCAGCTGCGTAATCACTAAAAAGTGGGGCTAAAGTTAGTTGGGGAAGCTCATTGTTGATACAAGCATTATACAGTTTTCCAAGATCCTGCATCATGATACCTATCGACCATCCATCACAAACTATATGATGTGCAATAAAGGTCAAAAGATATTTGTCGTCGGATAATTTGATCAGCGATGTTTTAAATAAGGGGCCTGTAACCAGGTTAAAAGGCGTTACAGCGTTTTGCTTGTTTTGATCATCGATAAATAGCTGTTGTTCTTTGGCCGAATGATTTGAAAGATCCTGGTAATTGATCTCGAGCGTTAACTCTTTATAAATGCAGATGTATTTACCGTCGGCACTAAAGCAAGACCTGAGCGCCTCATGCCGGTTGGCAAGGTCCTGAAGCGCCCGGAGCATGGCATCCTGATTAAATATACCGGAAAATAATAATGAAAATGATTCATTGTAAGCACAGTTGGCCTCATCGCCACCAATAAGGCATGAAGTCCAGATTTCCAGCTGTGATTCCGTAGAATGTGCTAACCCCAGTAACTCTGGCCCTGCAAAAGGATCAAATTCAACCGGAATAGTATCGTATGTATAGGTAGTGTCCAAATCAGTTGTTGCTAATTTTTACCTGTAAATACTTTCCAGGATTGTCTTCGTCACTGATAAACCAGCCTGGATTACCATCTTTATCCCGCCCAAGCTTTGCGCCTGAAACAGGAGGGACAGTTGGTAGCCCATTTGATGAAGTACTGGTTTGTTGCGGCTTTTCTGAAGGCATAAATCCAGCTTCTATCAATTCAACAACACTTTCGTTAAACTTACTGATGATCTGGTCTACTTCTTCATCGGTATGCGCTGCGGTTAAAAAACAAGGAAAAAGGTCCCAGATATGGATGCCTTTTAAGCGCATAAGGGTAAATAGCAACTCGCCGTAAGCTAACTCATATTTGAATTTTATCTTCCATAATGAGCCGAAATAAGGTATGTATAGTGGAATACCATATTGTTCGCAAATGGCGTTTAAAGCGTCAGCCAATCGTTTAGTGTGTGCGTTTAGTCCTTGTTGAAGTGCAGGACCCTGTTCTTTCATATATAGTAACGAAGCCCGGCCAGCCGCCAGTGCTAAAGGATGACGAACGAACGTACCCGCAAAGTAAGTAACACCGGCTTCCGGTGTTGAGTCATCACCATATTGCCAGTTGCCGCCATCTAAAGCATCCATATACTTGCTGATGCCTGCTATAGCTCCGATAGGCATTCCACCACCGATAACTTTTCCGTAAGTCCCCAGATCTGCCTTGATGCCAAATAAGGCCTGTGCACCACCCGGATGCATACGGAAACCCGTTATCACTTCATCAAATATTAAAACGGTTTCTGATTGTTGGGTTATCTCCCTTACTTTCTTTAAGAAAGCTATCGGCTGAAACTCAGGCCTTCTGCTTTGAACAGGCTCCACCAATACGGCTGCCAGTTCATGCGCCCGTTCGGCTATTATTCTTAAGGATTCTTCGGTACCATAATCCAGTATCAGCATGTTTTGTACCACTTCAGGCATTATACCCGGCGCGGCTGGTACTGTTTTTAATTTTTTGGTTCCACGAACGATAACCTCATCATTAATACCATGATAAGATCCGCTGAAAGCTACAATAAGCGACCGGCCTGTAACGGTACGGGCTATGCGCATGGCACCAAGAACAGCCTCGGAGCCCGTATTACAAAGAGCGGCACGGTCAAAATTGGTAAACTCGGTGATCAGCTTACAAACTTCGCCGGCAAGTTCATGCTGCGGACCTATTTCATAACCTTTTTCAACCTGTTCCAGAACCGCTTTCTTGAGATAATCTGTTTGATAGCCTAAAAAGTTTGACCCAAAACCATTCAAAGCGTCGATATATTCGTTGCCATCAATATCCCATACATGGCTGCCTTTGGAGCGATTAACCACCAAGGGATAAACAATTTCCTTGGTTAAAGGCCTGAAACCACTAACCACTCTCGGGTCGGCCATATACGGGCGATCTTTTTGGGTTTGCGCTTTGCTGGCACCGGTTTTGGCATTGTATTGGGCGGTCAGATCCTTTAAAAATGCCGCTTGTTTATCATTCAATTCCAACGTTTGCTTTTCAATGCGGGCGGTTGCACCAAAAGGTTTTTTTAGCTCTACCTGTTCTTCAGGCGTAAGTTCATAGGTTACTTGCTGCGGTTTTGCAAAAGTGATAGCAGGCGTACTATGGTTTTGAACTGAAGCGGATTGTTGAATACTTCCTCCGTTTTGTATTAATGCCAGCTGATTGGTAAGTAATTGTAGCTGTTGGGATATTAAACTGATGATCAGATCATTATTTCCTGTGCCGTTATTTACAGACAGTGGGGTAAATGTTTGTTGTTGCGATGCTGCTACGGGCGCAACAACCTCTGGTTTCAATACATCAGCAGGCAGGTTTGTATCCAAATAAGATGCCAGCAGGTTTAAGCTGTTATACTCTTCAAATAACTTTCTGAAAGTGATGGGTATATTAAATGTCTTTTTAAGGTTTGTGGCAATTTGTGTTAGCGAAAGAGAGTCGAATCCTATTTCAATAAAACTCAATCCAGTGTTGGCCGCGTCAATTTCGATACCGGCCGCATCTTCAAATATTTCTTTTAGTTTATTAATTAAAATATCTTTTCTCATCGGTGTAGTTTGCGTGATAGTGTTTTCTGTTTGCTGTACGGAAGCATTGGCTACTGTTTCAACTTTATTGGTAATAATTGCTGGCTCGAGCCAATATCGTTTATGATCGAAGGCATAAGTTGGCAAATCGATCTTTTTTCTGTTTTGACCCTGATAAACAATATCCCAGCCAGGTTCTACTCCGTTTAACCAAAGCTGCCCCTGGGCCTTAAGCACGGAATACTCTTCGTTTAGGGTTTCTGTTTTTTCAAATCCTGATAGGATAGCAACATTTTTGCCTGCAGTATGCTGACGGGTTAATGTGGCTAATATATTTCCCGGGCCAACTTCCAGGAAAAGCCTGTTTTCATCTTTCAGTAAAGTATCCAAACCATCGGCAAAGCGAACAGTTTTACGCAGGTGTTGCGCCCAATAATTCGGATCGGTAGCTTCTGCAGCGCTCATCCAGTTACCGGTTACAGTTGATACTATTGGTTTTACAGGTGCATTTAGTTTTATTGATCTTACTACTGCTTCAAATGGGGCAATAACACCGTCCATCATGGATGAATGGAAAGCGTGACTGGTTACCAGCAAACGGCTCGGAATACCTTTTTCAGACAGATCACCGACAAATGTATTGATCAATTCATCCGGACCTGCAACAACGGATAATTTATGGCTGTTAATGGCAGCGATAGATAAACCTTCGGGTAATAGTTCGCTCAATTTATCAGTTGCTAATCTTACGGATAACATACTTCCTTTCAACACGCCATTTACCAATCTCGCCCTTTCAGATACCATGATCAACGCATCTTTAAGGCTAAATACACCAGCTAAATGGGCAGCCACAAATTCGCCAATGCTATGGCCAATTAATACTTCGGGCTGTATGCCCTGGCTCATCCATAATTTGGCCATGGCATACTCGAGGATGAATATGGCAGGCTGGGCGTTTAAAGTTTGTTTTATTTTTTCGTGCGATCGACTATCTGGTGCTGCAGGATACATGATCTGTAACAGATTTTCATGGATTGTTCCCTGTAGTAAGGTTATACATTCATTTACCGCCTTAGCAAAAACAGGCTCGTTCCGATAAAGATCAATACCCATTTCCGCATATTGAGAGCCTTGTCCCGGAAACATAAATACAACACCGCTGACCTCTGTTTTTAAGTTTTGGGAATACGAAGAGTCGTGCTGTGGTGCATTTAATTTCGCCAACAACTCATCATTATTGGCAGCTATTGTAAATCTGCGGAAATTAAACGCGGCTCTTGTAGTTTGCAATGTATAGGCAACATCATTCAGATCAGCTTCTTTGTGATGTGAAATATAGCCACCCAATTTTTGAGCATAATTATTAAGGCTGTTTTCTGTTTTTGCCGACCAATTGATCAGTTTCCATGGTTTATCTGTTCCCGCGGATACCTCCTTGCTTTCAAACTCCTCTACAACCACATGAACATTAGTTCCACCCACTCCAAATGAGCTTACACCTGTACGTCTGATATCGTTCGTATTCCAGGGTTTTAGGTTTGCATTTACATAAAAGGGGGAATCGTCAATATCGATGTTTGGATTGGTGTGCTGATAAAACAGGGAAGGAGGGATTTGCTTATTGCGAAGGGCCAATATCGTTTTGATAAGACCAGCTACGCCAGAGGCTGCTGTAAGGTGCCCCATATTACTTTTTACAGAACCAATAGCACAAAACTGCTTTTTATCCTGTTTGCCAAAAGCAAGATTCAAACCTTCTATTTCAATGGGATCGCCAAGAGGGGTGGCCGTTCCGTGAGCTTCGATATAACTAATGGAAGAAGCGTCAACTCTGGCATCGTCTATAGCCATTGCTATAGCACCGGCTTGTCCTAGCGCGCTTGGGCCGCTAAAACTGCTTTTTACTGCACCATCATTATTAACACCAACGCCTTTTATAACACCGTAAATCGTATCGCCATCATGCAGGGCATCTTCCATGCTTTTTAATAAAACAACGCCAGCACCATCGCTAAAAACGGTACCAGTTGCCAATGCATCAAACGGACGGCAATGACCATCGCTGCTCATGATCGATCCTTCTTCGTAAAGATGTCCACTTTTTATAGGTGAAGTGATAGATACTGCCCCTGCAATAGCTACAGAACATTGTCCATCGCGAATACTACTTACCGCTTGTGCTACTGCTAATAAAGATGTAGAACAAGCCGCATAGACAGCTACCGCAGGGCCTTGTAAGTTTAATTGATAAGCGATGCGGGTGGCTATATAGTCTTTTTCGTTTAGTAATCTTACCTGGAAATGGCCTGTCTTTTCAACAATCTCGGGATTGGTTAAAACATTGTTATCATAATATGTATTGTATCCGCATCCCGCAAAAACGCCAACGGTGCCAGCGTATTTTTGAGGTAGGTGCCCGGTTTTTTCCAATACTTCCCAGGCTATTTCTAAAAACACGCGGTGCTGAGGATCCATCAGCTCTGCTGACCGGGGATTGAAACCGAAAAATTCGGCGTCAAACTCATCGGCTCCATCAATAATGCCGCGGGCCTTTACGTAAGCAGGATTGTTTTTAATATTAGATGGAATACTTTTATCGATTTCATCAACACTGAAAAAGTTGATTGTTTCACGACCTTCGACTAATAATTCCCAAAACTCATCGATAGTATTAGCCCCAGGGAATCTGCCGGCCATACCTATGATCGCCACATCTCGATTGGTATTATTATCCTTGCTTTTCTTACGTATTGGGAGCAGTGTTGTCTTATTTGTACCAGTTAGCAAACTTGCTAAACCGGCCACAGTAGGGTATTGGTAAAGTTTTGTTACCGCAACTGAATAATTGTGTTGTTGCTTTAATTCGGCTATTGTTTTTAAGGCTAATAAGGAATTGCCCCCAAGCTGAAAAAAATTATCATCCAAACCAATCTTATTCAATTGCAATAAATTCATCCAAACCGAAGCGATATTTTTCTCGATGGGGGTGGATGGCGCTTTATATAATGTGGAAAGCTCAGGTCTTTGCAAATTAGAGCTGGGCAATGCTTTGCGGTCTACTTTGCCGCTGGTGGTTTTGGGTAACTCATCTAACCAGATATAAACTGAGGGGAGCATAAAATCAGGGAGTTGGTTTTCCAGATGCTGACGTACCTTATCTGTGCTTTGTTGCTCACCTGATGCAACGAGATAAGCCAATAACCGTTTTTGTCCGGACTGATCTTCCTGCGCAATCACTACTGCCTGCCTGATATTTTCAAGTTGATTTAATAATACCTCTATCTCGCCCAATTCTACCCGATTCCCTCTGATCTTTACCTGGGAGTCTTTTCTGCCTAAATATTCAATATTACCATTTGGTAGGTAACGGGCCAGATCACCGGTGCGATAAATACGGGTGGTTTGATGTTCTTTTTCCTGCCAGTTGATGAATTTTTCGGTCGTTAGCTCTGGTTTATTTAAATACCCTTCTGCCAAACTTATACCAGCAACACAAAGTTCTCCGGTTTCTTCTACAGGAAGTTTGTGTAATGTTTCATCCAATATAATGATGTCTGTATTATTGATAGGGGTTCCGATAGTTGGCAAAAACGGCCATAACGAAGTATCACCATCTAACTTTAATTGTGTTACTACATGGGTCTCTGTGGGGCCATATTGATTATACAATACGCAGCCTGGCAAGGCTTTGAAAAAGTTAATGATCTGAGGAGTTATTTTCAATTGTTCACCAGCAGTCATGACCTCTTGCAAACAAGCGGGAATATGATTATTAGCAATAGCAGCTTCTGTTAAATACTGGAGTACCACAAAAGGCAAAAAGATCCGGTTTATGGATTGCGATTCAATATATTGTAGTAATTGAACCGGATCGATCCGCAATTCCTCGTTTATGAGTACCAATGTACCGCCAGTGATTAATGTGGCAAATATTTCCTGGAAAGATACGTCAAAAGTAAGCGGAGCAAATTGCAGAGTCCGGCTGCCTGTTGTCGATATGGAATTGCTTTTTTGCCATAATAAAAGATTTACTAAAGCAGCATGCCCCATCAGTACACCTTTTGGTTTACCAGTCGACCCAGAAGTGTATAATACATAAGCTCCGGCTGGGTTTTCAATGTGGGGTAACGAATCTACCTCAGGATAAGTTTTATCACTCAATAAGATATTAACAGGCAACTCCTCAAATAAATGTTCCTGAGCTTTGGTGGTCATACAGGTATCGATGCCAGAGTCTGTTATGATTTGTTCAAGCCTGTCTTTGGGATAATCCGGGTCGAGAGGCAAATATGCTTTACCTGTTTTGAGTATAGCTAATACACTAATGATAGTTTCTATACAGCGATTGGTGCTTACGCCAATTATTGCAGAAGCCGGGGTTTGAGCTAAAATTACGGCTGCTAAGTTGTTTGATGCCTGATTTAAATGGGCATAGGTAATACTTTCGCCGTTGTAAATAACAGCAATAGCATCAGGTGTTTTATTTAGCTGACGCTCAAATAACTGGTGGATCATATAAATATGATCTGTATCCTCTGTCGCTGCGTTGCCGTTATTGATATTCATGAGTTGACAAGGATGGCTATCTGTATTGGCCAGACCATTTTATTAATTGGTTTTTAAAGTTAATTGCAGGAGCTTTAAACCCGTTCAAGATAGCGATTTATAAGTTTTATATATCTATATATTTTAATTTAAAGAAATAAAATTAATTAAGTGTGCATTTAATTAATGGTGATAATAATTTAACCAGGTTAATGGTTAGTATTAAACCCACACTTAAATGTTAACTATTGTTTACGCTGTACCTTTTCCCAAACTGCGCTTTGTTTGCTGGTAAAATACCTGATAATACCAGCCAGAACCGCATAATTCATCACGCAAAAATAATATGGTATAAATAATACTTTTACACGCAGCTGTTTCTTTTCCATAATAAGGCCTAACAGCGCAAGTACATAAAACAATATTTGAGCCAGTAAAAGCAATTGATACCCGGTTGCGCCGGGTTCAAGCGCTAGTATGATATTTAGTGCAAATGATAATATCAGTAAAAAAGGAGTTATTGTCCATCGTAAAACACGATGACTGATGTATTGAAATGAAAGTACCGGGTAGGGAAAAGGATTAAATAGACTTTTTAAACGCAAAATAGATTGTATACCTCCTGCAGCTATCCTGATCTTTCTTTTTAACTCTTCAGATACGTTTTCTGATGCTGTTTCGGTGGCATATGCCTCGGGTTCGTATACTATCCGATATCCTTTTTTGGCTATCAGCATAGATATCATAAAGTCATCCAGTACGGTATCAACCGGAACGGGTTGGTAAAGGGAGCGCCTTACACTAAACAATTCACCGGCTGCACCAACAACTGAATAAAGTTCAGAATCCCACTTTTTTAAAGCTGATTCATACTTCCAATAAAAACCTTCACCGGCAGCACTGGCGTCCGCATTTTCATCAAAGTGTACACGTTTTTCCCCGGCTACCGCCCCAACTGTGGTATCCGCGTAATGCCTGCATATTTTTATTAAAGCATCTTTATTTAAAAAAGTATTTGCATCTGTAAATACCACCGCATCGGTATGTACAAACTCTATTGCGCGGTGTATGGCGGCTATTTTACCGGCTCGCTGTGGTTGATGCAGTAAATGGATCTGTGGATATTGCGCTATGATGTTTGGTGTATCATCTGATGAACCATCTGTTATAAAAAGCAGGTTTAGCTTTCCTGCCGGGTAATTTAATAAAAGGGTATTGGCTATTTTATCTTTTATAAAACCCTCTTCGTTATAAGCAGCAACTACCAATGTACACGTAGGCAGGTTGTCCAGATCTTCGGCTACCGTTTTAACACCCTTGAATACCCTTTTAATACGAATGATGGAATATAAAAGGATCCCATAACCTGCAAAGGTGTAAAATACAATGATCAGACTTAGGGCTAATGTGATTTTCATTTGATGGTATTAATGGGATAACCTAAATCAGCACTGTTTTTTGAATGGGTAAAATTCCACCAAATGGCTTTCAAAAGCATGGGTATAAAATTGCGGTTCCCGGATTTAAGGTAAGCTATTAAATTGCGTGGCACTACAAGAAGTAAAAAGTAAATATAAAAGATCATCGTTTTACTAAGTGGTGCATTCCGGCGTATAAAAAGTATCCGGTTACGGTTCATAAAATACTCCTTTAACCTGCTTTTTTTACCTACAGAAACCGATTCTTTATGATAGATGAGCGCACCCGTACAAATCCAAGCCGTATATCCGGCCTTGATGATATGCTCGCACCAATCTACTTCTTCGTAGTATAGAAAAAAATTCTCGCTCATTAATCCGGCTTTATCCGCAGCTTCTTTCCTGATCATCATAGCAGCACCGTGGCAGTAGGCAGTAGGCCCTGTAATATGATCATACTGACCTGTATCTTTTTGTTTTAACCCAATGCAAGTATTACGGCAGGTATAATAGTTCATAGGCGTATAGCCTGCGTATTGTATCAATTGCTTATCGCTGTAATATTTGATCATAGGCGATATCATACCCACTTCAGGGTTAGCGTCCATTACATGAACCAATTTTTCGACTAACCCGGGCGTAAATTCAGTATCGTTATTGACCAGAAAAAGGTAATCGCCTGTTGCTGCTTTAATACCCAGGTTATTCCCCCCTGCAAAACCCAGGTTAATTTCTGAACTTATAAAAATTACGTGAGGATATTTTAAAGACCACTCTGGTAAGGGATTTGCTATACTTGCATTATCAACTACAATAATTTCGATGTTTTTGTAGCTGTTCAATTTTTCTATTGATTCCAGCAAATCTTCAGTAACAGCCGACTGATTAAAATTTACAGTAACAATAGAAACTTTTTTCATGTATAATTATTAATGCCGACTGTGATACGTTTACGAATAAATATTAGCAAAAGTTAAGCCATAGCAGTGTTAAGCGCGTAATCTGAATCATGGCTGTCATTATTCAATGTGTTACAATATGGGGCTGTATTTGTAATGATCACCGTTGATACATAGGTGTTTATAATGTTGTTTCTTAAATGGAAAAGATTATCTAAAAGTTAAACCTGTAATATAGAATAGCTATGGATGATGGAACGAAACAAGTTTCATTGAGTAAAAACCGCCCCAAATTATACTTCCCCAATTTAAATGGGATAAGGGCTTTGGCCGCCCTTATGGTAGTTATAGCGCATATTGAATTACACAAGGCTAATTTCAACATATCCCGTATTCCGCATTTTAACGTGCTTAATTTAGGAAAGATCGGGGTGACCGTTTTTTTTTCACTGAGCGGATTTTTGATAACTTATCTGTTACTGGAAGAAAAGAAAAACTTTAAGGCCGTTAACTTTAAAGCTTTCTACATGCGAAGGCTTTTGCGAATATGGCCCTTGTATTTCCTGGTAGTTTTATTTGGCTTTTTCATTTATCCGGGTGGATCAAGCAAGGCATTATGGCTCTCGGTATTGTTTTTACCTAATCTTGCTTTTTGTTTGAACCTGCTACCCGCAATTATGGATCCAATTTGGTCAATTGGTACTGAAGAACAATTTTATATTTTTCATCCACATTTTTTCAGGTTCAAAAAGCTGAAGCATATTCTTTATGCTTTGTTGCTTTTTATTATCCTTATAATAACTATTCAATTGGTGTTTGGAAAATTGGCTGGTGAAAACCGTGTTTATCAAATCCTGCACACAGTTTTGTACTATGCCAGGTATGATAATATGATGATAGGGGCGGTGATAGCCGTTATTTATTACAATACGAAACACCCGGAATTTGATTTTAAATTTCAAGCATTGTTTAATGTGATCTTTAAAAAATGGTTCCAGGTTTTATTGCTGGTAACCTACGTTATTTATCTGGGATTGTATATTAACTATGATATCCCTCATGGAGATGTTTTGATAGCCTTTATGTCGGCATTGCTTATTGTAAACCTCTGCGAGCCTAAAACAAGCGTCTATTCCTTAAATCATCGTTATTTGGATTACATCGGCCAAATTTCATACGGCATATATCTGTTGCACAAGTTTGTGTTATTCCTGGTGTTGTATCTGGTTAAAAAGTATTTGCCTGCTGAAGGTATGTTTATCGAAAATATAATGATCTATATAGCAACAATAGGAGGGACTATTGCTTTGGCTTCGGCTTCTTATTATGGATACGAAAAACCATTTTTGAAGATCAAAAAACGATTTCAAAAAATCACCCAATAATAAATTAATATTATTGGGGGACAGATCAGTTAATAGTATAGTTAATTTTTAGTTTTTTGATACCTGATCAAGGCAGTTTTGTAATACCACGGCAAACTCCTTGTCGTTTGGTGGGGCAAATATGGTGTTATGTTCACCGGGTATTTCATGTACATGAACGCCTTTTTGTGCAAATGGCCGCCAACCCAGGAAATTAAAATCAGCCATATAAAAAGTGCGTTTTTTGGCTCTGAATAATTCAATGGCTATAGGTAGCGGTGTTAAAATATAATTACGCAGGGCTTTTTCACTGGCTTCATCTATCTCGTTATCATAAGCAAAAAAGCCCTCTTTCTTCTCGTCTTTACCGGGAGCTATTTTCCAGAAAAGCTTAATGAATTTCCGTTTAATGATCAGGCTCTTATACTCAATGGTACGTTTAGGGTCTTCTGCAAGCAATACCAGGCTGTAGCCAATCTGTTTTAAAACTAACGTTGCTTTATTAAATGCTTTTTTCAATAAATGGTCATTAATAGTTGACAGATCTGCATAAGTATCAAACATGGCCAGCATTTTAACTTCTTTACCCGCTGCCATGAGCTGTTTAGCCATTTCATAAGCAATGATACCGCCTAAAGAGTAACCTGCAAGTGCGTAGGGCCCATCCGGATTTTTGGCCACGATCTCAGCAATGTAATTAGCGGCAATCTCTTCCATTACATCCAATGGCTCATCAATACCGTTAAGTCCCTTAGCCTGAAGGCCGTAAACCGGTTGCTCTGCGTCCATATTCATAGCCAGTGCATTAAACAACAGCACATTCAAGCCGGCGCCATGTACTATGTAAAGTGGCATTTTTGAGCCATTGGGCTTTATCGGAACTAATGATTCCCATGTAATGGAAGTAGCATCAAGCTCCAGTCTGGAGGCCAGTTTTTCTACCGTGGAATGTTCAAAAAGGGTAGCCAGCGGTAAACGTTTACCTGTTTCCTGTTCCAGGCGTGCCATGATCTTGACAGCCACCAGAGAGCGACCGCCCAGTTCAAAAAAATTATCAAAAATACTAATGGTTTCCAATCCCATAAGTTCTGTCCAGATATCGGCTACCAGTTTTTCGTTACTTGTGCGTGGGGCTACTATCTCGCCGGTACGTTGTATATTACTATAGTTGGGTTTTGGTAATGCCTTACGGTCGATCTTTCCATTGGGGGTGATCGGTATAGTTTCCATGATCACAAAATCATCCGGAACCATATATTCGGGTAACACTTCCAGTAAGCCCCGTTGCCAGATATCAAATTGAGCTCGCAGATCATTGTCGTTTTTTTGCTCATTGATGATCATATAACCTACTAATCGCGGGTTACCGGGTGTATCTTCACGGGCGATAACAACCGCCTGTTTTACATTATCTTGTTTTAAAAGGTTTTGTTCAATTTCTTCCAACTCAATGCGGTAACCACGTACTTTTACCTGATGATCAATACGACCAAGACAAACTATCTCGCCGTCTTCACGTATCTTACCCAAATCCCCGGTACGGTACATTTTGCTACCAGGAATACCTGAGAAAATATCATCAACAAAACGCTCATCTGTAAGTTCCGGACGATTTAAATAACCCTTTGCAACACCATCACCACCGATGTATATTTCGCCAATGGTGCCATCTGTAAAGTTATTCAGCTTCTCATCAAGGATATAAACCTGAGTATTATCGATAGGCTTACCTATAGAAATATCTTCATCATTAGTGATGTGCTTTACCGTTGACCATACCGTGGTTTCGGTGGGACCATACATATTCCAAAGTTCAGAACAACGGGCAATGAGTTTATTGATCAGATCTTTCGGGAGTGCTTCGCCTCCACAGAGTATCCTGAGCGGGAACTTAGTTTCCCAGCCGGCCTCTAACATTACACGCCATGTATAAGGGGTGGCCTGCATTACGGTTATCTGATGGTCAGAAACCAGATCAATCAACGCGCGACCATCCTTTGCTGTAATGGCATCGGTGATAATAAGTTTGGCACCTGTTAGCAATGGCAAAAACATTTCGAGCCCGGCGATATCGAATGAAATCGTCGTAACGGCAAGCAGATTATCACTGGCTTTTAATCCCGGTTCTTTTTGCATGCTGAGCAGAAAATTTACCAGGTTATGGTGTTTGATCTGCACGCCTTTAGGTTTACCGGTTGAGCCTGATGTAAACAACACATAGGCCAGATCGTCTCCGGTAACTAGAGTTTCAGGATCATTAATACTGTAGTTGTCAAATTTATCGATAGCGTCCTCTATTAAAACCTCCTGAGCACCTGAAATAAAGTGCCCTTTAAATTTTTTAGAAGTGAGCAGTATTTTGGCTGATGAATCATCCATCATGAACTCAACCCGGTCTTTTGGATATTCAGGGTCAAGCGGTACATAAGCGGCGCCCGTTTTAAGAATGGCCAATAGGGCGATTACCATTTCAGGTGAGCGATCAATTGATAAACCAATAATATCGCCGGTTTTTATATTAAATGTAAGTAAGTGGGCGGCCAGTTTATTTGCTGCTTCGTTTACCTGTTTAAAAGTTAGTGAACGATTTTCAAATATCACAGCTACACTATCAGGTATTTGAGCAGCACGCTCAGCAATAAGATGATGCAGCGCTTTATCTTTCGGATAATGAGCCTGGGTATTGTTTAGTGTGTTTATAGCATCTGTATTTACTGGAGCGGTCATTGTGAGACTTTTAATTATTTACCCGGTTAATATCAAATCAAGTGTTATATATGTAATTAAGCGGCAGTATGATCGTGAGGTGTATGTATAAATTTTTTATTGGCACCTTTTAATTTAAATAGTAACAATAACATGGTAAAAAATATCAGCGGCAATTTTAATGCAGCGCTAAAAAGTTTCCTGTTAAAGAACTCTCCGGGTATAGCAACAACAATACCAATATAGCAGCAAAGTGTTGCGATAAGCCATAGCTGCCAGTGCGGACCTACGCCAGTAAGCAGGAAGGAAATCAGTAGCATAAAAGGCATCAGTCCCAGCATCAATACCCGTGGTAATATGGACATTTGATATATCTCATTGAAATAATCGAAATTTCCGTGTAAAAAGAGTTGACCAAATCCACTGCTGCCATATTTACGTAGCAGATTGAACTGAGCAGATAACCATCTTTTGCGTTGCTTTTTAAATACTTCAGGATTACTCACCTTTTCATCATAAACCAAAGCTTTTTCGGCATACGCCACGCTTATTTTTTGCCGGGTGAGTATTAATCCCATCTCCTTGTCAAAACCTCCCACAGCGTCTATTTTAGCCATGGTTTCTTTAAATAGCTGATATTCCAATGCCATTCCCGAACCAATTATAGCTGCCGATAGTTTAAATACCCACTGCGACTTCCTGAAAATGTGATTGTTAACCTCTTCGCTTATAGCATCCAGCACAGCTACCTGGGTGTTGGTGTTTTTGGCTATACGATGCCCCTGTATCACTCGTTCGCCGGTTTGTAACCAGTTATTGATCTGGTGCAGATAGTCAGGTGCAGCAACGTTATCGATGTCAAAAACTATAGCTGCATCAAAACCTTCGGCTGTGTTTTCAATAGCTTTATTCAATGCTTTCGACTTTGTGCTATTCTCAAAAAAAACCTCTAAAACCTGCAAAGGCATTTGTTTTAACTTTGCAATGGTTTCTGGTTGAAGTGAGTCGGCTATGATACAAACGTGGAACAGGTCTTTGGGATAATCAATAGTTAAGGCACTTGCGGCAGAGTTTAATAAAATCTCATCTTCTTTATAAGCACAGATATAAATTACAAACCGACTTAACGAAGAAGCAACTGGTGGCTGCTTAATGGGTATTAATTTCCCCGCAACTGAGAAAATAAATAGATAAATGCTGTATACACCCAGGTATATAAAAAGCACATCCATAATTATCGTTGCTATTAGCTTTATAATATCCATGTTTGTTATCTAAGAGGCGTTATATATAAGTTAGCTATTAAGCTTTCTATCTAAATTTAATGCCAATAAGTTTTTGATCTCCAAAATCCGGTGCTCCCAGGTGTTTTCTGCAGCGACCGCAAGTCTTTTTTGCTGCAGGTCGGGAGTGTCATTTAGGGCTGCATCCAAAGCGGCTGAAAACTCAATAGCATTGCTGCAGTAGGTTACAGTGTCGCTTGTAAACTCGCGCAGATCAATATTAAAATCGGTTGACACTACAGGCCGTCCAGAGCCCAGATACTCAAATAGTTTTAGTGGGAATATAGCATTACTTACTTCATCCTTTTTGAATGGAATAATAGCCACATCAAAACCTTTTAAAACGGCTGGCATCTCCTCATAAGGTACCGCGCCCTTTAAAGATATGTTAGGTGCTTTGAAGATGGGATGGCTTAAATAGTCGATATCAACAGGGCCCACAAAAACAAAGTTCTTATCTGGGTTTTGCTGTAGCACTTCGGCAAGCAGATCGTAATCAATACGTCGTTCTATATTTCCAAAATACCCGATCACCGGTTTTTTGATGTCCGATAGAATATCAGCCACGGGCAATTGTGGATCAAGCGCTTTTTGGCTGTGCGCTATGTTTGCCGCGTTGGGAATAAAAAAGGAGTTACCGTTTAGTTTTTTCTTGCTGTCTCTTAATTGTTTACTGGTACAAATCACCAGATCAACACTTTTTACTACCATATCCTCAGATATCAGTCCATGCCTGACCTGGTATTCTTCAACCAAAGGATCAACGCAGTGATAAACGGTTAATACTGGCTTTATCAATTGATGAAAAGTGGGATAGGTATAGTTATAAGAATTGATGTAGATATAATCCTTAATATTCAGGTTCTTAATCACCTTCCTGAGTCTTTTTGCCACAATACTCTCATTGAATTTGACCGCTGTACGATACAGAGCGCCTTCAGGCAACATATTAATGGAAGGTACCGGGGGCGAAATAATGATTTTGAGGTTCGGAATATCGGTTTGAATATAACTGTTGGCTGATGAAAAAAAATGTGGTTTACGTATCTTATACTCTTTGGTGTCTCTAAACTTGATATAATCCTTCCAGGTAAAAGGGCGGTCTACATAATACACATAATTGTCTTTGGCCAGGTGTTTGGCCATGGTATAATTAGTCGACTCCAGGCGGCCGTCAAACTGCATTTGCGAAAATATAATGATATGCCTGTTTTTCAACTCCATGATTAGTCTTGCTTCAACTCCTTTTTTCGCAGTTTTTGATACAATATGCCTAACAATTCCATGAGTTCAATGTACCCCAGTTTAAAAATATCCCCGATCTTGAATTCCAAATGTTTTTTAAGGGCCCAATAACCAAATATCGCTCCAGAAAAAAACGTGAATATAGAAGCAATAGCCACGCCATAAAGACTATGAAAGATGAATATCCCCGCGAAATCCCCGGCAACATTTACAGCCAGCATAATAAATACTTTGATCATGTTTAACTGCGGTTTACCAATGATATCAAGTGTTATCCCAAAAAATCTATCAATAGGTAACAGCATTACAAAACACATGAATATGCGAAAGATGTTACCAGCATCCGAATGTTGGTATTTACCACCAAAAAGTAGCCCAATGATCAGATCAGCAGCTATGAACGAAACTATAGCGACAGGTATCAGTGCTATAGTAAGCATACCCGCATACTTTTTCATGATGTAGGATACATACTGTTTATCTTCACGGTGAACCGCTGCTGACATCACAGGCAAGGCTGTAGCAATAAAGGCCCTTAGCGGTATCTCAAATATCTCCATAAGGCGCTGGGGGATATAATAAACAGCCAGCAATTCGGATGGAAACATCATTTTAATGATGAAGGTATCTGAACTGCGTAACAGGTAGGAACTGATGGAAGTACCCACGCTAAATTTACCAAAGTGTGTCAGCTCTTTGATCGATGCCCAGCTTTTGCTGCTGATGGTTTTTACCTTTGACCAGCCTATAATTATGGTGATCACACTGCTCAGAATGTTGTTAATAAGATAACTATATAGTGCATTTTGAAAACTGGCCCGATGAAAAATGATGAGCAGCAGTATCAGTATAAAAAAGCCTCCCTGGTTTACCAGTTGCAATAGAAACAATTTATCAAAGCGTTCCTCAGCCTGTAATGTCCACATGGCTATAGCCGAAGGGAGTGTGCAAAGAAATATGGCACTGAACCACTTGATGATCATGAACATATTCGGATTATTACCGAAGTAGAAAAAGTACATCAACAGATTTCCTATGCCAAATGCCAGTACGATCATAAAGCCGAGGTACCAGGCCGAACCTGCTATGTTAGCCGCTCTTATTTTATCGGTGCCCGCGTAAAATTTGATGAGCGATGTTTGCATAAACCCGGTACGAAAGGTATCAGCCAGGGTAAATACGATCAGGAAAAAGATATAATCGCCAAAATCAGCTTTGGAAAGGTAGCGGGCCATCAGCGATAGTATGGCCATGCCCAACACGGGCATAATAGCGTTGCTGGCTAAAGAGAGCGTATGTTTATTGATCACCTTTTTAAGAAAGCCCATGTATTATTTGTTACGCTTTTTCCCAGCTGTTAGTTGTGAAGTTGTATCTCTTGATCACCCTTGCCGGGTTTCCAACCGCTACACTATATTCGGGTATATCCTTAGTAACCACACTGCCGGCGCCAATAATGGCATGCTTACCAATGGTAACACCAGCTGTTACCACACTATTGGCTCCTATCCAAACATTATCAGCAATGGAGATCTGTTTGGTAGTTACTTTTTGTAAGCGCGGTGGCGTAGTGATATCTTCATAACCATGGTTAAGCCCGGAAAGCACAATATTTTGGGCAAGCATCACGTAATTGCCCAGGTTTACCGGGCCTATCAATACATTACTGATGCCAATGCCACAATTATCCCCTATAATAACATCACCAACGCCATTGTTGATAGTGGCAAAATCTTCAATAATACTGTTGTTACCCAGGGAGAAGTTGTTGAAGGGAAATATGTCCAACCGGACTTTAAACCTTACAACCGATCTTTTGCCTCGTTTATGAAAAAATGGATTAACAAACCAGCGCACCCATAACCTGGGTTTAGCTTCGCCACTGCGCACAATTAACCAGTGCACAAAGCGCTTTAAACCAGGGTTTGACTTTATTGTTGATACTAACGCCATTTACTTAACTCCATTTTTGTAATTTGTGTTCATTCAGAGGTGGTCGGGTTATAATTTTTGACTGTTCGTCATTATCCAAACGCATACACGCTACTATGATAGCGATGGCCAAATAAAACAGGACGTTACTTGGATATTGTACCAATGCCTGCTGTGGAAAATTACCGATATTGAAAGCAAAAATGATCAATATCATGGCCATACAGTAGTTTTTGAGCTCCGGGTTTTTGATCTTGTAATAGTAGTTAATGCCGTTATAAAGGGCGATGAATATTAATGTGCAAAAAAGAATCAACCCGATCCAGCCCATCTCAACTGCGACACGTACGTAGCCACTATCCGGAGGGAATTTTGATAATTCAGAATTTGGTGAGAACCGGCGCCCCCAAACACCAACAGAACCAAGTCCACCACCAATAGGATGCGACAAAATGTAAGGTTTTATCCGTTTTTGGTTCTCTGCCCTGACATTGTATGATGGATCGTCAGAAGGGTTAAATGCTGTCTGGAATCGTTTGATCAATGGGTTTGAAGTAGGCATTACTATTAAAAAGCCAAGCATTAAACCTGCTGTAACAGCAAATAACATCACCTTTTTATTGAAATTTAGTACGGCGAGCATGAGGAGTGATGCTGGTACAAGCACATAAGCGGCCCGGGTGCCCGAATAAAGCATCACAAAAAGAAAAAACGCAGCCATAAAGCCCAGTGCCATTTTTTTACGTAAACTATGGTTACCCATAATTAAAGCGATGCAAAGCAAAGCGGCAACAACCATGTTATATGAAAAAGTAACCGGATCTGCGAAAATACCGAATTTACGCATATGCCCGTTGATAAAAAGCAGGCTCACCCGTAAAGGATCCGCGTACAAATATTTTTTTTCGAATCCAAAAAAGCCAAAGTTTTCCTGTTGAAATGCTGATATCGCAGCAATACAGGAAAAAGCAAGCCATAGTTTCAGCAAAAACTTTATAAAATCAACAGATCTGATGTGATAAACAAATACAAAGTACATCATCATGATGAAACCAACAGTACGTACAGTATATACCCAGGCAAGCCTTGATGTAGCCCAGGGGTTTATTACCTCAATAAAATTATATGCCAGCCAGATGAGAATAATATAACTAATAGGATTCTTAAAGCGCGACCAATCATGCTCTCTCTTTTGTTTGATGAAAAATCCAAGGATCAACAAATACGTTATTGCATCGAGCAGTATGCCTATCGGAGCTGTTTCCGGAACTATCTCTGAAACATAATTTATAAAAAATGAGACGAAAATAAGGATCGCTATTCCGAATTTAGGATAGGCTACAATGCCATATAATATGGGAATGCCAACAAGTAGTATTAAAACTATGCCGCCGCCAATTATCCCGAATTTAAATACGATATAGCTAAAGAACAGCGAAGCTAACAGCAATAACAATATCACCACTTTGTTGGATAGCTTTTGTATTAACATGCTTTTCCAAAGTGATGGCTTTGTTTCATTACTATTGTTGATACTATTCAGCATTTGCTGTTATTATAGGTTTTAAAAAAATAGAATTTTAATTACCCAGGCAAATGATCCAATAAAAGCGACAACGATAGCAGCCTTACGCGTTTTTTTTTGCAGGGAACTTAAATTCTCAAATGGGTCAAGTTCCTGTTTCTTTGGTTCCAACCTCATAGCTATGGTAGTTTTACATCAATACTAACCTCTACCGAAAGGCTTTAGTTTATGATGCTGATTCTTTTTTCTGATTGAAATCGGTTTTGTTAAGTACCCACCCCGCGAATTTATGATTAAGGCCTCGCAGATAGGCTATATCCGGCTTTTGGCTGTTAGTGATGCTTTTACCCGATTCGAAAACTGCAAGGGTTTTATTGGCGAACAATAACCACTCCTTTGATTTATTTAAAGAGGTTAATGGAGCAGTATCAATAATGATAATATCATACTTTGACTTAAAATCATCAAAACGATTTTTCACAAAGGTTTCATCTCCAATTTCAAATAAGGTAACATCTCCGCCATGATTTCCAAGTACAGTAGCTGTACTGCTATTCACTACATGTGCATTAAGCGGGTTATTTTTAAAGTAATCCTCAACATATACACCAGGCAAGGCTGTTTTACTAACGGTAGAGTTATCAAAATTCCCGTCAATCAATAATACCTTTTTATTGATCATGGAATAAGAGTAAGCTAAACTAATAGCCAATAAGGTTTTACCCTCTGTTGCATTTAAACTGGTTATAGCAATAACTTTGTCTCCCTG
Organism: Mucilaginibacter sp. BGA-UO-ETr-C110; assembly: GCF_059567985.1. Lineage (NCBI taxonomy): Bacteria > Pseudomonadati > Bacteroidota > Sphingobacteriia > Sphingobacteriales > Sphingobacteriaceae > Mucilaginibacter > Mucilaginibacter sp. BGA-UO-ETr-C110. The sequence continues at coordinate 1,873,617 of NZ_JCAQPB010000002.1, read as the reverse complement.
TAACTCCTGGTCAATTTCAAACCGCACCGATCTGATCAATTCTTTAAATTGCTTCATTTTATCCCGGTGTTCTACATCCCAAAGTTTTTTCAGGTCGATATTTTCGCCTTTAATGCGGTTCAGATAGCCCAATAAAGGTAATTGTGTTTTATTAACCAGATCTGACGGATCCTGAATGCTTTTATCCAAATAAAACAGTACAAATAGTACCAATAAACAAGCAAACACACTTAATATAACACTCAGAGCAATAAGGAATATTTTTTTTGATGGTTGTGCCACATCGGGAGTAGCAATTTCAACCTGTCTCAGATTGATTGAGAAGTTAGACTTTAGGTTAGTTTCGTTATACCTGTTTAAAACGTCGAGATATTCCTTGCCGGCAATATCAATATCAAAATCATAGGTTTTTACTGTAGCGTCAAATGGTACCAGGCGTGAGAATTTTGCATTAAGGCTGGCCAGCTCATTATCAATTGATTTTACGCTGTATTTGGCCAGGTCTCTTGATATTTCGAGGGTTAGTTTTTGGTGGATCAGATCATCCTTGGCTACCAAAGGATTAGTAAGATACTTATCTGACGATTGGTTTACCTGGGCAGTAAGAACATTTTGAACAGAATCTATCGTGTTTTTATAACGAGGATTAAACCCGCTGCGTACATACCTGTCTTCCAGGATATGAAGCTGATCCTGGGTCGCAGTAATAGCCTGGTTATATTTACTTACCGAGGCTTCAACATACTTTCTGTCGCCAGGCTGAAACTTGCTGTTAATAGCATTAATGGCCCCATCGTAAGAGATAATGTCTTTTTCAGCTTGTAACTTTTTGTCGTTATAAACCATGATCTGGCCAAAAATAGCTTTTGATTGCTCATCAAGACTAAGTACGCCGTTCTGTATCTTATATTTCTGTAGTTCTTCTGTTTTTTTGCTTAAAGCGTTCTTTTTTTCTTCGAGGAGTTTTGCTAAGAAATTTACAGCATTTGTTTCATTTTGCCTCACATTTTGAGTGTAGTAGGCTATGAACTGATTACATAGGGTGTTAACTGTGAAAGCGGATAATTGTGGGTTTTCTGAATCAAAACTCACCGAGATAAAATCGCTATCCTCATCACGTGATATGGTAAGCTCTTTCATGATTGAACGCTCATCATATTTCATGGATATGAGGATATCATTTAATTTATCCTCTTCTTTATCATAAAGCGATAAAGGTTCCATGCTTTGGAATTTACTTTTAAATACTACAAGGGCTCTATCACGCTCATAAGAGTGTAGCCCGGTTAATTCCTTACTGAATTTACGGAATGGGGTAGGGTTGCTCAGGTCATGGATCATGAGCTGGTAAGAAACCTGATTGATCAGTTTCTTGAGTTTCATAATAGCAATCAGGTTGCTAAACTCACGAAAAACCTGTTGCTCCTGGGCATTTACATTGTCATCTTTATCAAGCAAGTGCCTCGAGGCATCAACAATACCAGTTGCTATCTGGGCATGGGAAATGTAATTGTTAGGCAGATTTTTAACCAGAAAAAATGAACCAATTATCGTTACCAGCGGGACGATAATAAGAGTGTTTCTATATTTATGTAAAAGTTTAAAAAACTTAGCTATCTCCATTATTATTTAATCTCTTCTAACTTAGTACCCAATAATTCTTCCAGATTGGTTTTCGCTGTAAATGTGGCCAATTCAGCTTGTACTTTAAATGAGTTTTGATTGTAAAGGCTGTTTAATTGTTCGTTATAGATCTGAAAAGTAGTTTCACCTTTCTGAAAGGCGTATTTTAATTGCTTAACAGCACCTTCAGCGTCAAGTACCGCGTTTGATCGTAACCTGAGTTCGGCCTGAGCTTCCAGATAGGCAAAATAAAAGCGTTTTACCTGGGCCTCAAGGCTTAATAAATATTCGCTTTGCTGATACTCTGCTACTTTATACGTCTCTTTAGCCGCATTGGTTGTGGCCGGATTTTTTAGTAGCTGACCTATGTTAAGGGATACGGCTAATTGATAACCTTTAAAAATAGTAGGAGTAGAAAGATTAATAGAATTTTGTGGACTATAGATATAAGATGCCGTTAAACCATCGAGCCATGCGAATTTGGTAGCATTGTAATTGCTTTTGGCTGCGTTAACCTGGCTTTGTCTTAACTTAACTTCCGGGTAGTTTTTCTTTGCAGTTGCTATCAGTTTTTCGAGATATGGGTAGGAGATATCTTTGATAAAAGATTCCTGTGCATATATATTATTTGTAAAAACGATAAGGATTAATAAAAGGGAAAGCTTTATAATATTTTTGTTCATTAGTTTTATACTTTTTCTTTTTGGAATAGTGCAGGTATAGTTCCCATAATAATCCTTAAATCTAACCAAATAGAATATTTCTGAGCATAAAAATTATCTAATTTTTTTCTTTCACGCTCAGACATGTCTTCTTTTCCTCTTTTGCTGATCTGCCAAAGGCCGGTTAAACCTGCCGGACCCAGGAAACGCATTGACCATTCGTTTGAAGTTAACATTTCTGCTTCATAAACTGGTAATGGGCGGTTGCCTACTACAGACATATCACCTACCAGGATGTTAAACAACTGAGGTAATTCATCAAGACTTGAATTGCGTAAAAATTGTCCGAGCTTGGTAATACGTGGGTCGTTCTTGATCTTTACAAACGCGGCTTTATCGGTTCCTGTTTCAGACGCATATTGATTGCTTTCTGTTGATAATTTTGCCAGTAACTGGTCAGCGTCGGTGCGCATCGATCTGAATTTATAAAAATCGAATACTTTATAACCAGTACCAACCCGTTTGCTTCTATAAAACACTGGACCTTTTGAATCCAATTTAATTAGTATAGCAATGATGAGGAATATCGGAGATAACACAAATAACATACTGCAAGATATAAGTAAGTCAATTAAACGCTTACCAAATGGCATCTTATAAGTGGTATCTACTTCTTTAGAAAGCTCCAATAATCTTGGTCTGATCAGTTTAAACGTAACCAGGAAGTTAAGGCGCTCGCGCAGGTTATCGATCAGGAAGGGTACACTATAAAAATCGTGCACTTTTAACTGCATGGCTTTTAATTTAAGGCTTTTATCATCAATTGATGATAAAAGAACGATGATCGATCCATGCAATAAAAAGCTTTTTTTGATCTCCTCCACCATTTTAAAACACTCACCGTTAGCATCAACTTCCATTAAAATAATATCCGGAACAGTTAAAATGGATTGATTACCTAAATACTCTTCAAGCTGGCCAATGGAGTCGTTGTAAGCTACTTTGAAATTCTCATTAAGGCCAGCAAAAACCAACTCTTTTAATGCCTGGCCTGCGTAAGCAATCCTGACATGGGAACCTGAATTTTCGTTCCAATCAGATGTTTGTTGATTCATAAACTTGTAAAAGTTGGTTAATGGCTGTTTTTAACTCGCTGGGCTTAAATGGCTTGTGAATGCAGGCATCAACCTTAAAAGGCATTTTACTTACTTGTTCATCAAGGTCGTGAGCAGCTGAAAGCAATATCACGGGCAGGTCACGATAAAAACCGCTGATCTTGACATTTTTCACAAATGACTGACCATCAAAATAAGGCATTTGAAGATCGGAAATTATTAACTCGGGCATGTTGCCATCCTCAAGCCAGCCAAAGGCGTCGATCCCGTTATTTTTAACAACTATATCATAATCCTTTGAAAGGATAAAGTTGAGTAACTTTAAAATACTTAAATCGTCATCAACAATAAGTAGGGTTTTTTTCATTCCTGAAGATTTATAAAACCTGAATTAATTTAGTTGTAAACATGTTTTAATTGTAAATGATCAGTGCAGTGACCTTTATTAAATTCCTGCGAAAGGATTATTTAGTGGTGAAATGTAAAAGTTAAGCACTAACATTCAATTTGGGATACCTATTCAATTACTATACCGAAAGTGTGCAAATAGTGCCTGCTACGGTTTTGAAAGCCGTTTTATTTGTAAACACACTCATATTATGCTTGTAGAAAGCAATATGGGCGTTGATCCATCTTTTAAACCGTATATCGCTTTTACCCGGGAGTGGATAATTGAGGAATTTATTCCCTGTTAGGGAATAAATTTACTATGAGTTGATGTGATATGTAAGCAATAATTACGCTTTTGTTTTAAAAAGCAAATAGCGTAATTACTTAAGACTTCTCAATAAGCGATAAAATATTGCCGGCAGGATCGTTAAACCAGGCTATGGTTGGACCGCGCTCGTCGCCTTTTAAGATCCCTTTTTCATTGGTTTTGAAATTTTCATCATCGTAAATAATGAATTTTACGCCGAGGTTTGTTAGCTCATCAACCGTTTTTTCAATGTCTTTCACAGTGAAATTAAGTATAGTGAAGGTGGCTGCCTGGTGATTTGGCTTAGGATAAATCAGGATAACGTCATCGTCGTTTAGTTGAAGGTTCAAGAGGTTAGGCATTTCTTTATCATCGTTAATATGGAGACCAAGGGTTTTGCCATAAAACTCTTTTGCCTGGGCTAAATCGTCTACTGAAAAACTACTAAATGCGTTATTATAATCTAACATGACCTTTTGCTTTATTAATTAATAAGTAAATTAATTGATTTTTGTTTGACGGCCTAAAACTTTAACCGGGTAGAACTTCCGCCAGGCAACCATAATCTTTTAAAAAAATAATAAGTTTCCTGGATCCAATAACACCTTTAGTACATTGAATACGTAATATCTTATCACAGTCGTCCAGATCAAAATTTGCATTGTAATGTGTAAACGTTTTGTGGATCTGATTGACCAGTTTATTGGCATACCGACGTGTGCTTACATTGGTTTTAAAAACTTCGACATTCATATTGACTTTCTTAAATACGCTATTGCCTGCTTCAATGGAACCTTGCATAAACACAAGGGACTAGTGATATAACTTAAACAATTATTTCTTCGTCAGTTTGTATCTCAAGTGTGTTGTTAAGTCTGCTGGTATTACCTCCACAATCTGGAGATCATATTTGTCTTTGTCAATGCCGTCAAACAGCCGGATACCACTTCCTAAAAAAACGGGAGCAATGTGAATGAAAAATTCGTCCACAAGACCTGCATTGAGATATTGTTGAATAGTATTGGCACCACCCTGTATTCTTATGTCCTTTCCTTTGGCTGATTGTTTTGCTTTTTCTAATGCGCTTTGTATTCCGTCATTGATGAAATAAAAAGTTGTTGTCCCTTTTTGAACCCAGGGCTCGCGTTCTTCGTGTGTCAGAACATAAACATTTGCCTTAAATATATCTTCTTCCCAATGGACTTCGCCTTCTTCAAACATTCGTTTTCCCATAATGTATGAACCTGTTCTTGCAAGCATATCATCAATTAGTTTACTGTCTGCACCATATTCTTCACCGCCTTCCATATTAATGTGTTTCCAAAATGCCTTTTGTTTAAACATCCACATATGGATGTTTTGTGAAACGCCGCCCATTGGGTTGCTTGGACTTCTGTTATCGCCTGCGAAAAAGCCATCAAGTGATATTCCGCTGTCAAAGATAATTCTGCTCATAATTTTTATTTATTGTTTGTCGAAGTTGATTTTTGTCCTTTGGTTTGATTGTTGGAACTGTCGATGTTTGAGATATATTATTGTTGATCATCGACAGAATCGGCCATCCACTGAACACCAAACTGATCGGTTACCATACCAAAGTAACTGCCGCCCCAGGGCGCTTTATCAAATGGACAAACTACCGTTCCTCCACCGGCTGCAAGCGCATTAAATAATATTCTCGTTTCTTCTACAGTACCCCCGTTAATAGTAAGGTGACAGTTATTACCGCGTTCAAAACCTTCTCCCATTTTACCCGTAGCATCGGTAGCCATGAGTACATTCCCTTTTCCGACTTCGCCAATGGGTAAGGATATATGCATTAGTTTATCTAAATCTTCTTTAGGGGTGTGATCGGCTTCAGGGCTATCCTTGAAACGGATCAGCATGAAAAAATCACCGCCAAAAACAGAGCGGTAGAAATTAAATGCATCTTCGGTATTGCCTGCAAAATTAAGGTAAGGGTTGATGGTATTCATCGAATCGGCCATCCATTGAATGCCAAACTGATCTATCAGCTGACCGAAATAACCGCCCCAGGGCGCTTTATCAAATGGGTAAACAACTTTGCCACCAACAGCAAGGGCGTTAAATAATTTTTCTGTTTCCTCAGGTGTCTCGCCGTTCATGCAGATATAAAAACTGTTGCTTTGAACCAGATCATTAGCCATTTGACCTGAAACATCAGTACCCATCAACGCATTTCCCTTACCCATGGGTAAGGCTACATGCATTAATTTATCCTTATCGGCATCGGGTGTGCGTTCGGCTTCAAAAGTATCTTTATAACGTATTAAGGCCAAAAACTCTCCTCCAAAAACTGATCTGTAAAAGTTAAACGCTTCTTCTGTATTACCGGCGAAATTCAAATAGGGGTTAATTGTTATCATCTTCTGTCTAATTTAAGTATTTGTTGGTCTGTTATTTATGAATTACTGACAGATCAAATTTACCTTCATCAAACAGGATGCGAAAGGGGTGAATACGACAATTAAGGGGCTGATTATGACATAATGCTAATCTCTGGCAACAAAACGGTACAAATAGGGTGCTTTATGAGCCCCTCCAGTCCATTTTTTGGCAAGCCGTTCCAGTATCCCTAAACCCAGCATTTTACGCTGAAATGCGGCACGGATCAGTTTTTTATTTAAAACAGTTTCATAAAGCCGTTGCAGATCGCCCATGGTAAAATTTTCTGACAGGAGATTGAAGCCGATGAGTTTATGATCAAGGTTGGCTTGCAGGGTTTTTAAAGCCTTATCAATGATTTGTCGATGATCCTGCATTAAGGTGGGCAAATTATCCAAACCAAACCAATCACAACTGTCAGATATGCTATCGGGTGTAGGAATAGCTTTGGTAAAATCAACCAAAGCATAATAACCTACAGATACAAACCGCTTTAACAACCAATGGTCTTCGGGGGGCGTAAAGCCACGGGCTTTCATAATGGTTTTAAGGGGTGTAGCATCGTGCCGGCTTTTATCGCCAAATACATAAAACTGCTCCAAAAAAATATTGATAAGCCCGGTACGGCTAAACAAAACGCGGCGGGCGGCTTCGTTAACATCTTCGTCAACATGTACAAAGCCACCGGGGAGTGCATATAAATCTGTATGCTTATAACTCAAGAGCAGAACTTTGAGTTCATCATCATGAAAACCAAAAATAACTGTATCAATAGCCAGGCCTGGTAAAAAGCCTTCGCCGGTAACGTTCATTTCCTGCTTTATAAACTCGTTGTCCATTTATTATTGTAAAAATCAGGAGGCAATTAACAAAAAAATTGATGCTTAATTAAATTTAATTTATTATTGTAACAAAATGATACAATAATATAAATCTATTCATTTTAAGCCAATTAGCAATTATAACCGATATGAAGAAAACATTATTAGCAGTATTGCTGCTTACACAAATTGTTGCTGTAAAAGTGCATGCTCAAACAAGCACCCAGGTAACCACGCAGAATGGGGTAGTGGAAGGTACAAGGGAAGCAGGATCGCCCATTTTGATATTTAAGGGTATCCCTTACGCACAATCTCCCGTAGGTGACCTGCGGTGGAAAGAGCCGCAACCTGCCCAAAATTGGCAGGGGGTATTAAAAGCCGATCATTTTGGGCATAACCCCATGCAGAAGCCCATATTTGGTGATATGGGTTTCCGTTCGGCCGGCATGAGCGAAGATTGTTTGTACCTGAATGTTTGGACGCCTGCTAAAACCAGCAAGGAAAAGCTTCCGGTATTGGTTTATTTTTATGGTGGTGGATTAGCGGCAGGTGATGGATCTGAGCCACGTTATGATGGGGAAAGTATGGCTAAAAAAGGTATTGTGGCACTTACGGTAAATTACAGGTTGGGGATATTTGGTTTTTTTGCCCACCCGGAGCTAACCAAAGAATCACCTAATCATTCCTCCGGGAATTATGGGTATCTTGATCAGCATGCTGCTTTGTTGTGGGTGCAAAAAAATATTGCTGCATTTGGCGGCGACCCTAAACGGGTTACCATTGCCGGTGAATCGGCCGGTTCAATTTCAGTATCGGTACAAATGGCTTCTCCATTATCCAAAGACTTGATAGCAGGTGCCATTGGAGAAAGCGGGGCGGGCATCAATCCAACCCTTTTCCCGATTCCGCTGGCTGAGGGTGAGAAAAAGGGAGCAGATTTTGCAGTACGACTGAAAGCTAATTCCTTAGCTGAACTGAGAGCTTTGCCTGCAAAACAATTACTTGATTCTGTTTTCTCGGCCGGAGCAACCTCGGCTACCATTGATGGTTACTTATTGCCAAAATCCTTACCTGAAATTTTTGAAGCCGGCGAGCAGGCTCATGTACCTCTTTTGGTGGGATGGAACTCTGCGGAAGTACCTTATCAATTTCTGTTCAGAGGTGATACGCCAAGTCTTGAAAATTATACCAAAGTATTAAAACAACTTTACGGCGACCGTGCCGACGAGGCTTTAAAGTTATATCCTGCATCAACAAATGATGAGGTGATCTGGTCGGCAACCGCTTTGTCCAGTGATCGTTTTATAGTTTACAGCACCTGGAAATGGGCTGACCTGCAGGTAAAAACAGGTGGCAAACCAGTGTATCGTTATGAGTTTGCCCGCATACGCCCGGCTATGACGGCTCAAATGGGTAATGCAACACCTGGCCTTGCCGGTGGTGTAGTAAAGGGGGATGCCTCTAAAGCAGCGGCTCCTAAACCTGTGGTTGTAGGCGCTCCGCATGCTTCGGAAATTGAATATGCGATGGGTAACCTGGCCAGTAATAAGGTTTATGCCTGGACACCTGACGATTACAAAGTATCTGCTACTATGGAAAACTACTTTGCCAATTTTATAAAAACGGGTAACCCGAATGGGAATGGTCAGCCTAAATGGGAAGCGATTAAGGATAATGATCATGTGAAATTTATGACTATTAACGTTGTAAGTCAGCTTAAAACCGAAGTAAACCGGGCCCGTTACCTGTTCCTGGATAAGGAATATATGAAGTAATTATTGACTAACTGATGCTTATAGATCCCGGTTACCAATTGGAACCGGGATTTTATTTTTTGTACCGGTTCTTTTTAAATAAGTTAGCGCTTAATATGAGCACTTTTGCCGATAGAATAATTTCCTTTAACCAGCAGCTTGAGTTTGCTGGAGTATTGCCATCTGGCATCAGCATTATGAACCCCTTTAAAGAGAACGGGCCAGCCATGCAGGTTTCTACCCAGTTTTACCGCAAGTATTACAGCGATGACCATCCCCGGCATTTAATATTGGGTATTAACCCGGGCAGGTTTGGCTCTGGTATGACAGGAGTATCATTTACGGATCCAAAAAGAATGATCAATCAATGCCAGATACCTTTTGAAGGCCCAATGACACATGAGCCATCATCAGAATATGTTTACGAAATGATAGGTGCATTTGGGGGCATATCGGAGTTCTATGAGCAGTTTTATATCCATTCTGTTTGTCCGCTGGGTTTTACCATTAGAGGCAGCAATGGAAAGGAAACGAATTACAACTATTATGACACGCCGGCATTACAAAAAGCGGTATACCCCTTTATAGTAGAAAATATACGGAAACAAATAGCCATAGGTTTTGAAACGGATGTTTGTTTTTGCTTTGGAACCGGGAAGAATGAAGCTTTTTTACGAAAACTAAACGATGAGAAACAGTTTTTCAAACAGATCATCGCGTTGGAACATCCAAGGTACATTATGCAATACAAGGCAAGAACAAAACAAGATTATATTGATAAATATATCCGGGAGTTTAATAAAGTTCTTTTGTAAGTGGATAGTATATCACTTGGTAGTGATATACCGATTATGGTCATCAAATTCTTTCCCGGTAGCGTGATAACCGCGTATAAAATCTGCCAGCTGTTTCAGCTCAAAGTCGGTGAGTTCCGTACCACCGGAGTATTGGTAGCTATTATCTGTTCCATCCAGAGTTATGGCGCCGAGATAGCCCTTATCAAATGTCTTAGCGCTATCGGTATCCCGGTATAATTTATAAGTACCAGAATTTGCGGTTTCCGATTGAGCCTTATTTGCATCTACCGGATCAATGGCAATGTTAATAGGAGTGCCATCTTGCTTATTTATCCCGATTGTAACGCCGCTGGTAATCATGATATGTTGATTTAAGTTTATAGACAAAAGGTGTATGGAATTGTTTTGGTAAACTTAAATAAGACATGGGGTGCGTTGCATCATGGTTACCAGTGTAAACCCAAAATATGACGTAAAATTTATATAATTTATTGATTTTCAATTATATAAATAAATTTTAACCATGAAAAGTGTAAACCATGTAAACCATCTTTTGTAACAAAATGTCCAGCATGCTCAGGGATTAGATCCATTGACTTATATTGTAGTAAATGAGGTATGATATCCTGAACCGTTCAGGATATCATACCTCATCATATTTTACTTAGCTACATTAAAAACGATGCTTGCTTTTTCATCAGCAGAGTTACTGCCCAGCACTAATTTGTATTTGCCGGGATATATTTTCCATTGGTGGGTAGCCAGATCCCATTTTTGCAGATCCCGGACAGGTATTTTTAATGTAACCGATCCTTCACTATCTTTTGCCAGGCTAATGCGTTTAAAGCTTTTTAATTCCTTAATAGGCATCCTTTCAAGCTTAGGGTATTCTACGTAAGCTTGAACAACCTCATCACCATTCATTTTACCGGTATTTTTTACATTAACTGTTACGGATAGCGTGTCTGCCTTTTTGTAGGAGTTTTTTAGTTTGCTATCCAAGGTATAAGCAAATGATGTATAGCTTAAGCCAAATCCGAACGGATACTGAACCGGGCCGTCGTAATACCTATAGGTACGGCCTTTCATATTGTAATCCTGGTAATCGGGCAGATTGCTCATATCCTTATAGAATGTAAGCGGTAGGTGGCCCGAAGGGGAAACATCGCCAAATACCAGATCGGCCAGGGCATTACCACCTTGTTCGCCAGGGTACCAGGCAAATATAACCGCATCAACATAAGGTTCTATGGCAGAAACATCTACATCACTACCAGCTGTAATCACAGCAATAATCGGCTTGGTTTTAACACCTTTTCTCAACGCTTTTATAAATGCGATCTCGCTGGCAGGCAAACTCAGATCTTTTTTGTCGCCACCGCTGTTTGATAAAAACGCGTCACCGGCTTCACCTTCTAATACCGGCGATAACCCGATAACCGCGATGGTGACATCGGCATTGCCGGCAGCCCAGGTCCCGCCGAAATGAGTGGTATCCTTGTAATCACACCCCAGGTCATATTCAACCCTGGTTGATTTACTGACTGCAGCGGTGATTCCTTCTACAAAGTTTATTACCTTACTGCTTGTGCCATGATAATTAGCTACCATAGCATCAAGAGATGCCGCGTTGGGGCCCACAACCATAATACTGGATACATTGGCTTTGCTCAATGGTAAAATATTCTTGTCGTTTTTAAGTAACACCATACTTTGCTGGGCTACTTTACGGGCAAGAGCTATATGCTGGGTATTATGAATACTATCTACACCATAACCATGATAAGGATTGAGTGTCGGATCGTCGTAAAAGCCAAGTTTAAATTCAGTACCTAAAATGGGACCTAATGCCACATCCACATCTTTCTCGGTCAGTAGCTTTTGCTGAATGGCTTTCAGCCCGTCGTTCTGCAAGATGGATGAACAATCCAGATTAACACCGGCTTTTAAAGCTGCCGCAGCAACCTCAACGGCTGTTGGTAAAGTTTTATGGGTCAGATAAACATCATCAAGCGCACCGCAATCGGTAACTACATGTCCTTTAAAGCCCCATTCCTTACGTAAAATATCGGTAAGTAATACTTTGTTGATAGAATTGGGTACACCATTCACCCTGTTATAAGCGCTCATTACCGATTCTACTCCGGCACCTACCAGCTCGTGGAAAGCATATAAATAGGTTTCGCGCAGGTCTTTTTCATCTACCTTAGCGTCAAAACGATCACGGTCTGCTTCGGGGCCGCTATGAACGGCGAAGTGCTTGGCGGTAGCGGAAGCTTTTAAGTAGCGTGGATCATCGCCCTGTAAACCCTTAACAAATGCCGATCCCATACGGCCGGTTAAAAATGGATCCTCACCATAAGTTTCCTGCCCACGGCCCCAGCGTGGATCGCGGAAGATGTTGATATTGGGTGTCCAGAAGGTAAGCCCCATATATTGCAGATGCCTGTCCTGAGCTATAGCCAGGTTATATTTGGCACGAGCTTCTGTTGATATGGCCGTCGACACCTGTTTTAAAAGATCATCATTGAACGTTGCGGACATGCCTATGGCCTGTGGAAATATAGTAGCTTCTCCGGCACGGGCCACCCCATGCAGGGCTTCATTCCACCAGTTATATGCTGGTATACCTAAGCGGGGTACTGCCTGGCTGCGATAACCCAGAAGGGATATTTTTTCTTCCAGTGTGAGTTTGGATAATAGATCTTTTACTCTTACCTCAATCGATTGCGAAGCGTCTTTATAAAAAAGTTTTTGTTGCGCTTTGGTAGCAACACTAATAAACAATATAGCCATTATAACGACTGACGATCTGGTAAGATTTTTTATGGTTGGAGCCATTTTTTTGCAATTACTTTTTGAGTTTAATATTAAGGTTAATTCCATATGTATGAGTAGGAGGTAAGCTTGCGCCTTCGATACCTGCGTATTTAATATCGGGCGAGAAGCCCGATTCAGGATCGATATTATCTGAATGTTTCATAATTGTCCAAAGATTACGACCCACTAAAGATACGGTTATACCTTCAAAAGGAGAACTTCTTAAAAGACCTTTTGAAAAAGTGTATCCAAGGGTAACCTGTCGCAATTTAATAAAACTACCATCCAGAACATTTAATGCCGATATATTTCGCGCCAAAGCCTGGTAGTAATTTTCAGCCGGTACAGATACCGTATTCTTAGCCCCTGAAAGCGTTACACCATCACCAACAACACCATCTTCACGACCGATAAGCGTTAGTTTGTTCAGTCCCCTGTAAATGCTGTTGTAGTTAGTGGCTGATAATATTTTATTTCCATACCTGTAATCGATCAGGAAAGAAAGGTTTAGGTTTTTGTACGTAAAATTATTGTTAAAGCCGCCATAAATTTTAGGCACTGCGCTTCCCATCGGCACACGCGGCCCCGCTAAAGGTAGACCATTGGCATCAAATACGATCTGTCCGCTGGCATTACGCAGATAATCATTCGCCATGATCTGTGGCCCGGGTAAACCTTTAACTAATGCTGTGGTTGCATTCAGAGGCCGGTAAGTTCCAAAGCTGATATTTGAGGATTGGGTAGTCCCATCGGTTTGGAGTATCTTATTTTGTACGTAGGTAAAATTAAAAGAGGGAGCCCAGACAAAATTGATTGTTTTAAATGGGGTTCCGTTTAATTCAATTTCAATACCGCTATTTTGAGTTGAACCCGTACCAATAAACCGCGTTGCAAAGCCTGATGATATATCCAGATCACCCTTAATTATTTCATTTCTTGTTTTTCGATGAAAAAAAGCAGCGTCTAAACCTAAGCGGCCATTCAGAAATTTAAGATCGATACCAACTTCGGTTTCGGTTAAGGTATAAGGTTTTAAAAATAAATTAGGAAGAGTACTAGAAAAGCCAGCCGCAGGAACACCATTAACAGAATTATTAATGGTATAATATTGGGATGTAATATAAGTGTCGGAAGGTTCTCCGCTGGTTTGGGCGTACGAAACGCGGAGTTTGCCAAAATCAAGTGCAGGAATATGTGTAAGCTCTGAAAATATAAAACTTGCTGATACTGATGGAGTAAATATACCACGATGCCCTGCAGGTAGGGTCGAGTAAGCATCAAACCTACCGGTATTGTTAATGGTCAGGTATTTTTTGATCGAAAAATCAGCAGTATAATAGGCCGAATGCGTTTCACTGCTCTTATAACTGTAAGTACTGTTTTTTACAGTTAAATTCTCATAACTATAAAAATAGGGAATAATAAAAGGGCCTCCAAAAAGCTTGGTATATTCATAACTATTTTTACGTAAGCTTGCCCCACCTGATATATCAAAATTAAGCAGATTTTTGACGATGTCGTGTTTTGCACCAATTAGTATATCTGTATTTAATTCAGATCGTTGCGTTTCTGATTGTTCGTCAATATCACCGGCTCCCCCAGGGCTGAAAGCAGTACCAGTAGGTATGATCGATAATCTTTTATCATATAAAACATCGTTACCTAGCCTTGCCTGTACATAAAGCCAGTTATTAAAATTGTACTTTGTTGCTATAGCAGCAATAAGTCGTTGACGACTGATATTATTAACGAATTTATTTACAGCGAAATAAGGATTAGTTACAAAAGAGTCATTATTCCAACGTAGTTCTGAACCATCGGCATTTGTTCCAGGGGCTAGCGCGGCCTGGTTTTCATTAGCGGCAAGGTATTCTATATTGTTGGCATTCATCGGCCCATCGCTTAAGTTTGGTTTAAGATTTGATGATTCCTGAATATAATTGGCCACAATATTAAAGCTGAGTTTTGCAGATACATTTTGGTTAGCGGTTAGATTTACAGTTTTACGAGATAAACCGCTACTACGAACAATAGAGTTGTTACTAAGATTTGAGAGCGAAAGCCTGAATCCTCCATTCTCGCCACCTCCGCTAAATGCTATGGTATTGGTATTGGACGAACCGGTACGGTAAAATTTACTGATGTTGTCATTTACGGCGGAGTAAGGGTAATATTTACCATCAAACTGAATAGTTGGTTTACCATCCAGCTTTTCGCCCCATCCTAAATTACCTGTTGATATCGCACCATTAACATTTTGTGGTCGCAGGCCATTCTCGCCCTGTCCATAAACTGTTTGATAATCTAAGGTATTAACTGCTTTATCTATTTGATAATTACTGTTTATTTCGACTCCAAATCCGGAATTTTTTTTACTGCTTTTTGTAGTGATCAAAATAACTCCATTGGCAGCTCTGGCCCCATATAATGCTGAAGCGGATTGTCCTTTTAAAACAGTCAAACTTTCCACATCGTCGGGGTTAATATTGCTAATGCCATCACCAAAATCAGCACCTCCCCATTCATTAGCAGTACCCCTTTGTGTATTATCAATAGGTATACCATTGATGATGAACAGGGGTGAGGCTGCACCAAAACTGGTTACCCCTCTTAATAATATCCGGGCGGATGAACCCGGTCCTCCATTTACGCCACTGATACTTAAACCTGCAACCCGGCCTTCAAGTGAATAGGCAATATTGGTTTCTTTTGCTTTATCAAGCAGATCACCACTAATAGTGCTCACAGAATAGCCAACCTTTTTTTCATCTTTTTTTATACCAAGCGCGGTTACAACCACTTCATTAAGTACATTGCTAACTGATAATTGTATATCACATGGGGCGGATCCTGATACCTTTACCTCTTTTGTCTGATAACCTACATAACTGATCCTTAAGATGGAATTTTCCGGAGCTTCAAATGAGAAAAAGCCATCTGTTCCCGTTGGGGTGCCTGCGGTTGAGCCTTTTACCATGACCGTGGCGCCAGTTAAAGGTTCACCTTTTTCACCGGTTACATGACCGCTTATCTTAATTACATTAATGATTTCAGTAGTAGGGGCTATAACTACGAGGTGGTTGGCCAGTTCGGTATATGCAAAACCAGAATTCAGTAAAATTTTATCTAATACTTTTATAACCTCTTCATTCTGCACATCTATGGTTACCTTTTTCATTACCGGTACCTTACGTTCGCTATAAACAAAGTGATAACTACTCTGGTGTTCAATTATTGATAAAACCTTCCGAAAATCCGCCGATTGCTGATTGATGGTTACGCGTGTTTGGGCATGAGAGCTTAAGATCAGAAAATTAAAGAATATTATTAAAGTACAAGTTAATTTCATTTATCAATAAGGACTTTATAGTCAATATTTGCCTTTACACCGCCGTCGTGTTTTAAATTTACATAAATTTTAATAAGGAATATAGAGGTCTGCCAGACCTCTTACAGGTGGAGGTAATTATATAAAAAAAATGTAACAATTGTCCATTTTTCAGAAATTTGTTACATCGGGCTAAGTTCTTTAAATATTAAGTAAACTTTAATTTCATAGGCAATTTAATAAATATAAATGGTTGAGTTTTTAATCTTATAATTAAAATCTTCGGTCATCCGTAGTGCATCAAGGGCCTGGTTTATACTTTCTTTTTCAAATACACCGCTAAAGCGATATCGCTTTAACGCCTCATTTTTGAATTTGATGTCTACGCCATACCATCTTTCCATCCGATCTGCCAGAGTAGTAAAGTTTTCATCCCGGAAAATGAATTTATTTTGCGTCCACGAAGTTTCAACAACAGTACTATCATCCTGCTGCAGGCGGGTAAATGTAGTAAGCACATATTGCATGCCTGAATTGGTTTCAGCCGGACTAAGTTTAGTTGCGTTTTGGCGTACGGTTTTAAATAAACCATTTTTTACAATAAGTTTTTCACTTGGTTTTAATATAATACGGTCAGAAGGCCTGTCGTCAAGTGTAACTTCTATTGTCCCCCTGATAAGCGTAGTCTCACTTTGTGGGTCATTTGGGTAGGATTTTACATTGAAAGCAGTACCCAATACCCTAATGTTCATTTTTTCTGTATGAATAATAAACGGGTGTTCGTGGTCTTTATGCACATCAAAAAAGGCCTCACCACTTAAATAAACTTCCCGGGTCTTACCTGTAAATACAGCAGGATATTTAAGTGTACTTTGTGAATTCAAGGTGATTCGTGTACCATCGGTAAGTACTATGGTTGATTTCTCCCGCTTTACGGTATTTTTATTTTGCCATACGTTTCGGGTAGCGGCGAGCGAGTTATCGTGTTGAGTAGCAAATCTGGAATAAAAAAGCCAGGAACAACCGGCAAGTAAGATAAAAGCTGCAGCCGCACGCCAAACATACAGATAAGATCTTTTTGAAATAGAAATTACGGCAGGCTCCGGTTCCTGATCTTTTATTTTTGATTTTATTTTTTGAAACGCTAAAGCATTATCCGCAAATTCGGTATCGTTACTATTCCAGTAAATGTTAAGGAACTCGAAATCGCGTCGATTTATCTCGTCGGAGTTTAAGCAATGTTGAAGCTCTTCGCTTTCTTCAGAGCTGATTTCATTGGTTAATTTTTTACTAACCAGCTCTATAAATCTATCATTGCCCATTTTTGATATTTCGGTGCTTTTTATAGGTGGACAACTATTTTTGATAAAATACCTACAAGTTTATAAAAAATAGTTGCAAAATACCAATAATCACACTTAATGCCTTGAATATATTGCTTGTATGTACTTTAGGGTTGTTCAATTTATTATAATTGTTTAGAACAACACTTAATTTTTTAACAGCCCTAAAAAGCTGTGTTTGTACGGTACGCGGTGATATATTTAAAATTTCGGCAACTTCTTTGTATTTCATTCCGTCCTCTTTAATCAGCCTGAACACGATACGGCATTGCTGAGGAAGGGCCGTAATGGCTTTATCCATTCTAAAGATCAATTCCTTGTTCTCAATTTCCCTTTGCGGGTTGTAAGTATTTACAAATTCAACGGAGTTGGTTTCTTCGATCTGTACCAGGTGGATGCTGGAGTACTTTTTAATGTGATTTAAGGATTGGTTTTTTACGGCTACAAACAGGTAGGTTTCAGGGTTTAATATTTCGGTTAAGGTTTTTCGGTTTAACCAGCATTTAACAAATACGTCAGATACAATTTCTTCCGCTATTTCCCGCTGATTAACATAAAGAATACAAAATTTAGTAAGTGAATTATTTAACAAATGAAATAAAAGCTCAAAGGCCTTTTCATCATCATTGTTGCAAATGAGTTTCCACAAGTTCAGTGTATCAACTTTTCTGTCTTTCAAAACCTGGGAGTTTTTAATTAATCACTTAAATTTAAATCTTAATATCGGTATAACAATAATAAAACATTAATTGCTAAAATGGAAATTTTATTGGCAAAGTTTTAATATTTATTAAAAAAATTTAAAAAGTGTAAGCAATACACCTATTATTGTTGTCGATTATATTAAACTCCATTTAACATGAAAAAAATCTTTACGTTTCTTGTTTTAAGCTTTTTTAGCGCATTTGTAATGGCGCAAAAACATAATGTTTCCAAACAGTACGTCGCTCCGGGTGATCCATTGGTTGACCAGAAGTTAACTGAATGGCAGGATCTTAAATTCGGGCTTTTTATGCACTGGGGAACTTATAGCCAGTGGGGCGTGGTTGAAAGTTGGAGTATTTGCCCCGAAGACGAGGGATGGACTCAACGTCGTGGCCCATATGGAGCTACATATAACGGTTATAAAACTGCTTATGAAAACCTGCAAACCACATTTAACCCTGTGAAGTTTAATCCCGAAAAATGGGTGCGGGCAGCAAAAGATGCCGGGATGAAATACGTGATATTTACAACAAAGCACCACGATGGTTTTTGCATGTTTGATACTAAAGAAACAGATTATAAAATTACCAGCGCCAAAACACCTTTTTCAACTAATCCGAGAAGTAATGTTACTAAAGAAGTATTCAACGCCTTTCGCAAGGAAAATTTCATGATAGGGGCCTATTTTTCAAAGCCTGACTGGCATACGGAGAATTATTGGTGGCCATATTTTCCACCAAAAGATCGAAATGTGAATTATGACCCTAAAAAGCATCCAGAGCGTTGGCAAAAATTTAAGGACTTTACTTATAACCAGATCAGTGAGTTGATGACCGGATATGGAAAAGTGGATATTCTGTGGCTCGATGGAGGATGGGTTCGTCCTAAAAGCAGTATCGATACCACCGTTGAATGGCAACGGGGAATACAATATGACCAGGATATCGATATGCCCAAAATTGCCGCTATGGGTAGACAAAAACAACCAGGTCTTATCGTTGTCGACCGTACGGTATCCGGTCAATATGAAAACTATACAACACCAGAGCAGGAGGTACCTGAAGTGCCGCTTGATCATCCTTGGGAAAGCTGTATCACCATGGGTAATTCCTGGAGCTACGTTCCTGGTGATCATTATAAATCGGTACAGCAAATTGTACAGCTATTAGTTAAAATAGTATCGCGTGGAGGCAACTTATTGATGAACATCGGTCCAGGCCCTGACGGCGATTGGGATCCCGTTGCTTACGAACGCCTAAAAGGTATAAGTGCCTGGATAAAAATAAATGGAGAAGGTATCTATAACTCTAAGTCGGTTGCACCATATTCAACGGGTAATATTTTTTATACAAAGGCAAAAAATGATAAAGCAATATATGCTTTTATGTTATCTGATCAGGAGAAAATAACACTGCCTGCAACTGTTTCAATCAAAGCAAGTAAGCCCAGGAAGGTAATGTTATTAGGAAGTAAACAGAATCTGAAATGGAAACAACAAAATGACGAAGTAGTGATCAGTATCCCTGTGGGTTTGCAACAAAACAGTGGTTTAAATGAGGCAGCCTGTTTTAAGCTGGAATATTAAATAATAGGATAAAAAACCACATCAAATTACCAAACAAGTATAATTCTGCGTTCATTGCAGTGTTTAATTTTGAAACCATCACCCCACCTAATAATGGAAAAAAATTGCCCGGCTATCAGATCTGTATCTTTTAAATTCCCAATAGTAACATTGTTCATATTCTATGTTATTTTTCAAAGCATTACAGTAAATGCACAAAGTAAGTATGAACTAAATGAAGGTTGGAAATGCGCCCCGATAAGTAATGTAAAAGAAGCAGGAACAGATATTTCACACACAACCTATAACACAAGTTCATGGATGCCTGCTGTTGTGCCTGGGACAGTATTAACCGGCTTGATAGCCACTCATAAAATGCCCGATCCGTTTTATGGTATGAACAATGAGCAGATCCCTGACATTTACAGAACAGGTCGTGGTTATTACACTTATTGGTTTGTAAAAGATTTTAAGGAGGCGCAGGCTATTGGAAACAATCAGGTTTACCTGAATTTCAGAGGAGTAAATTACAGCTGTGATGTGTTTTTAAATGGTCATAAATTAAATGATAAGCTACATACAGGTATGTTTTTACGCCAGTCGTACAAAATTACCAAATGGATGGCTAAAGATGGTAATAACAGGATTGCCGTTATTGTTTACCCTCCGGATGTTGTAGGTAATCCTAACGGAGGTCAGGGTGGTGATGGTACTATCGCCCGTAATGTGGGTATTCAATATACCGCGGGTTGGGATTGGATACAGCCTGTTAAAGATCGTAACACCGGTATCTGGGATAAGGTAACTATTGAAAAAACAGGCGCAGTACGCATTAAAGATCCACACATTATAACCTTGGTTTCGGGAGTAAGACAGCCGGAAGGCCCGCAGCAACCCGCTATTATTCAGGTATCTGCAGATTTGCAAAACGCCAGCAATACGCCTGTAATCGGCGAGCTAAAATATACCTTGGATGGTAACGTCGTGTCAAGAAAAGTTACCATCAAAGCCAATTCCACACAAACGGTACAATTAAATGATTATTCTTTAAAAAATCCAAAACTCTGGTGGCCCAACGGATACGGTGCGCAGCATCTTTATCCGTTGAATCTGCAGTTTATATCCGGGGTCAATAAAGTATCTGACCAGGATAATATAAAGATAGGGGTTCGACAGATCACCACGGAATGGAATGCCCGTACCGAGAGCAGGCAGATTAATATCAACGGCCAAAAAATATTTATTAAAGGCGGTAACTGGATTGTATCTGATGAGATGCTACGTTTTTCGGATGCCCGTTATGATGCTGAGGTGCGCTTTCACCGGGATATGAACCTGAACTTGATCAGGGTTTGGGGCGGTGCGTTAATTGAACGTCCTGAATTTTACGAAGCCTGTGACAGATATGGTATGCTGGTTTTTCAGGATATGTGGGGATCGGGAGATTGCAATGGTCGCTGGACCGATCCAATGAAACTAGATGATCAATGGACACGCCGTAAATACCCTGATGATCACAGCTTGTATCTTAAATCTATTGAAGATCAGGTAAAGTTGGTGCGAAATTATCCTTCATTAGCTATTTGGTGCGGGGGCAATGAGATAACCCCACCTGAGGATATGCTGATAGCTTTGCGGGATAGCATTATGCCAAAGTTGGATAACACCCGTTGGTTTATCCCTTATTCCAATTCTGAAGAAATGTCACGCAACGTTCTGGGCGGTAATGGTGATGGACCTTACGGTATTCAGCCCTTATCAACTTTTTGGGCACATAAAACTTACCCCTTTAACTCCGAAGTTGGTTCGGTGGGTGTAAGTGATTATGAATCGCTCAAACGATTTATTCCAGCTAAAAATATGGTGTTGCCAGAGTATGATGAGGCTACCGGGAAAACTAAAACCGACTCTGTTTGGGATTATCATAAATATATTGGTTATGACGGCTTTATTGATAAATATGGCAAACCAAAAGATGTAGAAGACTTTGCTACTAAAGCCCAATTAGTCAATTATGATCAATATCGTGGTCTGATGGAAGGCTTCAGTTCTCACATGTGGGAATGGTACACTGGTACTATTATATGGAAAACTCAAAATCCGTGGACAGCCATGCGTGGTCAGATGTACGATTATTACCTTGACCCCAACGCTTGTTTGTACGGCTTACACAACGGAAGTGAGCCCCTGCACATTATGTATGACCCCACTGATGGTATGGTGATGGTGGCCAACAATACTTTTAAAAGCTACACCAATATGATGCTGGTAGCTAAAAGTTATGATATGGCTGGCAAAGAAAAGATGCTTACCCAGGTTTTTTCTGATGTGACACCAACCACGGTTAAACGTTATTTATCGCTAAAAGGAGAAATGAATAAATTAGCCAAAGATAAGGGAGCTTTCCTTTGCCTGCAGTTATTAGATAAAGATAAAAAGATACTCAGCGAAAATATTTACTGGATGCCTGATGGAAACGGAAACTACTCTGGGTTACAAAACATGCCCAAAGGAAATTTAAATGCTTCAGCTAAATACCTAAGTACGGATAAAATACAAGTAACCTTAACCAATACAGGTAATGGCCCGCTGGCATTTTTTAATAGATTATCATTAACGGATGCGGATACTAAACAACGGATATTGCCCGCTTTTTACAGCGACAATTATATTACCGTTCTACCGAGTGAGGAAAAGAAAGTGATCATTGATTATAAAAATTCCGCCAAAAAGAACCTTACCGTAACTATAGGCGGATGGAATGTAGTTGAACGAACAATATCTATCGACAAATAACAAAAAGAAAAAATGAAAACCATTTCAAAATATTTGTCGGCAGCGGCGTTAATGCTTACTTGTACTGCTGCTGTGAGCGCTCAGGAAACAGCCGCCCGGTTTCCGTTGATACCTTACCCAACGCATTTGGTTGCCGGTAAAGGTGCTTTTGTTATCAATAGTAAAACTAGTATTGTAGCCGCTAAACAATTTACTAATGAGGCTAATCAACTTGATCAATTATTACTAAAAGGTTTAGGCCTAAAATTGCCGATAGTAAAAGGCAACAAATCTGGTGCTATTAATTTAGTTTATGATGCTTCGTTAACCGCGCCTGAAGCCTATAAACTAACCATCAATAAACAACAGGTGACCATTGCCGCAAAAGACCCAGCTGGTATATTTCATGGCATTGAGACCATTCGTCAGTTGTTACCAGTTTCTCTCGAAAAGGGCAAAGTAAGTAAAACTTTACTGTTACCGGTCGCAACTATTCAGGATGAGCCGGCTTATGCCTGGCGCGGAATGCATCTGGATGTTTCCCGGCATTTTTTCTCGGTAACCTATTTAAAAAAGTTTATCGACAGGATGGCGCTTTACAAAATGAACAAACTTCATCTGCATTTGACTGATGATCAGGGCTGGCGTATCGAAATAAAAAAATATCCAAAACTAACGGAAGAAGGCGCCTGGCGTACTTTTAACAACCAGGATTCGGCTTGTATCAAAAAAGCTAAGGATAATCCTGACTTTGTTATAGACAAAGAACATATTGTTCAACGTGAGGGTAAAACCATGTATGGTGGCTTTTACACCCAACAGGAAATGAAGGGTATAGTGGCCTATGCTGCTGCCCGGCATATCGACATCATCCCCGAAATTGATATGCCCGGTCATATGATGGCCGCTATTAATTCCTATCCTTTTTTAACCTGTAATGGCGAAAATTCATGGGGTAAATTGTTTACCAAACCTATTTGCCCTGGATTAGAGTCGACTTATGAATTTGCTCAAAATGTGTTCAGTGAGATCATGGATATTTTCCCGTCACAATATATCCATATTGGTGGAGACGAAGTTGATCGTACCGATTGGGGTAAATCTGCTGATTGTAAAGCTTTAATGGAACGTGAGGGGATCAAAGATCTGCCTGCTTTGCAAAGCTACTTTATCAATCGCATGGAGAAATTCTTTAACTCCAAGGGTCGTAAGCTGATCGGCTGGGATGAGATTATCGAAGGTGGTATCAGTCCAACAGCTATCATTATGTACTGGCGCACCTGGGTGCCTGATGCTCCGGTAAAAGCGGTAAAAAACGGTAACACCGTGATCATGACCCCTGGGGAGCCTTTATATTTTGACAATCAGCCCGATCAATATTCGATTGATAAGGTATACCATTTTAACCCTATCCCTAAGGTTTTAAATGCCGGGGAAGCCAAATCTATCATAGGTGCGCAAGCTAATATCTGGACAGAAATGATACCCTCAGAAAAAAGGGCAGATTATATGTATATGCCGCGCCTCACTGCCCTTGCCGAAATGCTCTGGACAAATCAACCTGGTAAATATGATTCTTATCTGAAACGCCTGGTGAAACAGTATAGCCGTATGGATGCTATGAATATTAATTATCGCTTACCCGACCTTCCCGGACTATTAAACAATTATGTATTTACCGATGAAGGGAGCTTAAGCATCAACAAACCATTACCTTCCTTGATTATCCGTTATACAACTGATGGCTCTTTGCCTGACATAAAATCGCGGGAATTGCCATCAGCATTAAGTATAACTAATAACGAATTGGTTAGAGTTGCCGCTTTTACAGCAAATGGCACACGCGGCGATGTTTATAATTTAAACTATACCAAGCAGTATATGCTTGGCCCTGTAAAAGTCAGGAGCACAAAACCTGGCTTAGACTGTAAATATTACAAAGCTTACTTCAAACAAACATCCCTGATGAAAAAAGCCAGGGTGGATAGCACTTTTACAACTACTGCCATCGAGGTGCCCTCAACGGTAAAGGCTCCATCATTTGGCATCGCTTATAAAGGATACATAGATATACCTGCCGATGGTATTTATAGTTTTTATTTAACCGCCGATGATGGTGCCGTATTAAAAATTGGCCCAACGATGGTGGTTGATAACGACGGTAATCACTCTGCACAAGAAAGAAGCGGACAGATAGCCTTAAAAATGGGTTTACACCCGTTTGCGCTTGATTTTATTGAAGGAGGAGGTGGGTTTACCCTTAAACTCCAATATAGTGTAAATGGTTCGCCCCGGCAGGATATCCCTGCCGAATGGTTTAAAAATTAAATATCAGCAATGAAAAAGATTATTCTGTTCGTATTACTGTTTGTCTTTAGCACCCGTAGCTTTAGTCAGGCACCTCCAAAGCCTTTCGGACCTTTACCAACCCAGGGGCAACTCGACTGGCAGGAAATGGGGATGTATTGTATCATTCACTATGGTTTGGATACTTATACCAACAAGGAGTGGGGTTACGGTGACGAAGACCCTAAATTGCTTAATCCATCTCAGTTTAGTGCCATGCAGATAGTTGCTGCGGCCAAAGCAGGTGGATTTAAAGGTGTTGTCGTGGTAGCAAAACACCATGATGGTTTTTGCCTTTGGCCAACCAAAACAACAGAACACAATATTTCACAAAGCCCATACAAAAATGGAAAAGGTGACATACTGCAAGAATATCGTGAGGCCTGTGATAAATTGGGCATGAAATTAGGTGTTTATTGTTCGCCTTGGGACAGGAATAACCCCAACTACGGTACACCAGAATATTTAAAAATATACCAGGAACAATTACGGGAACTATACACACATTATGGCCCACTGTTCATTTCCTGGCATGACGGCGCCAATGGTGGCGATGGCTATTACGGCGGCAAACGCGAGATCCGCAAGATCGACCGCTCAACTTATTACGATTGGAAAAACACCTGGGGCATCACCCGTAAATTACAACCCAATGCTGTGATATTCGGCGATGTGGGCCCTGATGTACGCTGGGTAGGTAATGAAGAAGGCCATGCCGGTGAAACCTGCTGGGCCACTTACACCCCACATGCTCCGGACGAAGGCAAAGAACCAGGTAATGGATACGTAAAAGACTATGAAGGTACTGAAGGCACCCGCGATGGTAAATACTGGATGCCCGCTGAATGTGATGTATCGTTAAGACCCGGATGGTTTTACCACAAAACACAGGATGGTGGAGTGAAATCACCTTACACTTTATTGGATCTCTATTACAAAAGCGTTGGTCGTGGTGCCGCGCTTGATCTGGGTTTATCGCCCGATCCGCGGGGGATTGTTAATGAGATAGATGTAAAATCGCTCACAGAGTTTGGTCAATTGTTAAAGCAAACTTTTGCCGTAAACCTGGCAAAAGGAGCAACGCTTACAGCAAGTAATACACGCGGTGGAAATAAGATTAAATACGGTCCACAGTTTTTATTGGATAATGACCGGTACACCTATTGGGCTACGGATGATAAAGTAAGTACACCTCAATTAACTATTAATCTGCATACTCCTAAAATATTTAATGTGATCAGGTTACGTGAAAATATCAAATTAGGGCAGCGCATCGATTCGCTCGCTGTTGACGCGTATACCAATGGAAAATGGCGGCAAATAGCTTCGGCGACCAGTATTGGGGGTAACCGCCTTATCCGCTTAACTCAAAACATTACTGCAACTAAACTAAGGTTACGCATTACCGGCTCACAGGCTGCCGTAGCTTTGAGTGATTTTGGTATTTATAAAGAGCCTGTTCATTTAACCGCTCCAAAGATCAGCCGTAATAAAAGCGGTGAGATAAGCATTACTACCGAAGCTCCTGTAAATTCTATTCACTATACATTAAACGGACAGGAACCGACTTTAAAGTCACCATTATATAAAGGTTCATTTACTGCAACTGATGATGCGGTGATAAAAGCACGTAGTTTTGAAGGAAAAGATCAGCAAAGTGAAACGGCTTTTGTTTCATTAGGATATGCTAAAACCACCTGGAAGGTGATTGATGCAAGTAATAACAATCATGCTGAAAATGCTATTGACGAAAATAGCCATTCTCTTTACAGCACTTTAAAACAGGAAAGCGCATCATTCCCTCAGCAGATAAGTGTTGATCTGGGCAGCGTTAAAGAAATTAAGGCCTTTGGGTATTTGCCACGCCAGGATAAACAATTTGATGGAATAGTAGATAGCTATGTATTCTATATTAGCAACGATGGCAAGGAATGGCAAAAAGTGGCTGAGGGCGAATTTTCTAATATTAAAGCAAGTTTGATTGAGCAGCCGGTTATTTTAAAACAGCCGGTTAAAGCCAGATATTTTAAATTTGAGGCATCGCATGTAATTTCAGGAAATGGTATTACAATTGCCGAATTAAGCGTTTATTAATAAACAATTAAGTATTGGGTTTATGTTTGTATCGAATTATAAGCCATAATACTATTTCTATACAATCATTCAATGAAAAAACAAATCTGTTTGGCCGGGTTGCTGGCATTGTTTAGTTCAAGTGCTTTTAGTCAGGCGCATAAAACCGCTGTAGCAAATAAACCAGGTAGTTTAACCCAATATGTCGATCCATATATTGGTACGGGGTTCCACGGGCACGTTTTTGTTGGTGCCAGTGTCCCTTTTGGTGCGGTACAGTTAGGGCCAACCAATATATCCGAAGGCTGGGACTGGTGCTCGGGCTACCATATATCAGATTCAACCATTATCGGTTTTCAGCACACCCATTTGAGTGGTACCGGTATAGGCGATCTGGGCGATATTTCCTTTATGCCAACTACAGGGCCTATCAAAGTAACCAAAGGCAGTATAAAAGATCTGCAGAGTGGATATACTTCATTGTTTAGTCATCAGGATGAGGTAGTAAAGCCAGGTTATTATAAAGTTAAGCTAAAACGTTATAGTATAGGTGTAGAACTCACAGCAAGCACCAGAGTTGGTATGCATAAATATACCTTCCCGGCTACAAAAGATGCACATATTGTGATCGATCTGAAAGAGGGCATTGGTTGGGACAGACCGATGGAAACTTATATTAAACAGGTTGACAAAAATACCATTGTTGGTTATCGTTTTTCAAAAGGTTGGGCTGTTGATCAGCGCATTTACTTTACCGCTGTATTCTCCAAACCTATCCAAACATTCGCGGTATATGATAGTACCTCAAGCGTTGCCGGGACTGAACTAAAAGGGACTAAAGTTAAGGGAGTGATCAGCTTTAACACAACTAAAGGCGAAGTTGTTTACGCAAAAGTAGGTATATCGCCGGTAAGTGCCGAAAACGCGATGCTGAACATAAAAACCGAAATACCTGGTTGGGATTTTAATAAGGTAGTTGTCGACGCTGATAAAGCTTGGAATACCCAACTTCAAAAGATCACCATTAAAGCCGATTCATTATCACAGCTTAAAAAATTCTATACCGCTTTTTATCATACCATGATAGCCCCATCCATATTTAATGATGTGAACGGCGAATATTGGGGAACAGATAAAGAAGTACATAAAAATCAGGGATTCAATAACGTAACCACGTTCTCTTTATGGGATACTTACAGGGCTAATAACCCATTATCGACTATTATACATCCGAAGCATACCAATGATATGATCAACTCCATGCTGGCTATTTACCAGCAGCAGGGTAGTTTACCCGTATGGCATTTAATGGCCAACGAGACCAATTGTATGGTAGGTTACAGCGCTGTACCCGTTGTGGCTGATGCTTTGTTAAAAGGTTTTAAGGGTTTTGACGCTAACCTGGCGTACGAGGCTATGAAAACGACCGCCATGCAGGATGCCCGTGGTATCAAATTTGTAAAAAGCCTGGGTTATATCCCTGCCGATAGTACTGCAGAGTCGGTTTCAATGGGTATGGAATATGCTATTGACGATTGGTGTATTGCACAGGTAGCCAAAAAGTTAGGTAAACAAGCAGATTATGATTATTTCAACAAACGCGGTCAGTATTATAAAAACTATTATGATCCTAAGGCAGGCTTTATGCGTGGCCGTTTGTCAGAAAACTCATGGCGTACACCCTACAGTCCATTCATTTCTATCCATGAACATGGCGATTTTACTGAAGGCAATGGATGGCAGTATACTTTCCTGGTACCTCAGGACGTAGAAGGCTTGATCAATCTTTTAGGCGGCGAAGCAAAATTCAACACCAAACTCGACTCGTTGTTTATAGCAAAGGGCGATATGGGTAAATTTAAATCGCCCGATGTATCTGGTCTGATCGGTCAATATGCCCATGGCAATGAGCCAAGTCACCCGATGAGTTATTTTTATGATTACTCCGGACAACCCTGGAAAACTGCCGAAAAAGTAAGGTATATCCTGAATGATTTTTATACTGATAAGCCTGACGGCATTATTGGTAATGAAGATGTTGGTCAGATGTCGGCTTGGTATGTGTTATCGGCGCTTGGTTTTTACTCAGCCAATCCAGCAAACGGACTGTATGTTTTCGGTAGCCCTGTTATTAATGAAGCTACTCTGAAATTGCAAGGCAACAAAACTTTCCATATCGTAGTAAAAAACAACGGCCCGCAAAACAAGTATATCAATGCTATGCTGTTAAATGGCAAGGTTTACAACAAGACTTATTTTGCACACAAGGACATTATTAATGGCGGTGAACTGGTAATTACTATGGGCAATAAACCAGGAACTGTTTGGGGCATAGGTGATGTTAATAAAGCGGTATCGGTGCTGAAATAAGAAACATATAACCCAACAATGTCATTGCGAGGAGGAACGACGATGCAATCTCTTTAGGACAATTCGCAGACTTTGCATTATAGAATTGCATACGGAGATTGCCACGCTGTCGCTCGCAATGACATATTTTTTTATTTCAGGTATTGGTACATTACTTTTTAGCCTGATAAAATTGGTTGAAAAATATACTCAATCCATACTTTGTGGCTTTCCATTTCTGATCAAGATCTGCAGGGGCAGGACCGGGGCTTTGGGCAAAGTTACCAGTGATGATATCCAGATCACCATCGCCATCAACATCCGCGGCTTCAAGCGTTAAGGTTTTAATAGGTACTTCGCTCTTTTGCGTGTATGATTTAAAGGTGAACTTATTCGGATCTGTATTCTCCAGGTACACAAATGATTCGTCAACCAGTTTTCCAAACTCTGGAAAGAATGCTGTGGCGGCAAAATCAATATCACCATCTTTGTCAAAATCTTCGGCCAGTACTTTGGTAACACCATAAATCGGGTAAAAGAATTTCTCCTGAAATACGCTGTTTCCTTGATTGATATTGATGCGAATACCGTGATAGGCTTTCAGAATATTGGAGTAATCAGCGTTGTCGCCATGAACAGTTACAATATCAATAAGGCCATCGTGATTATAATCAACCAAAACCATATCGGTTGTGCCATAGTTAGGTGGGAAACGCAAAACCCGCTTGGCCTTAAATTTCAATTTATCTTTTTGATAAAAGATCCATACACTTTCATCCCCCTGCGAAAATAGGACTACAATATCCTTTTTGCCATCACCATCCATGTCCTTGATGTAGCATTTAATGGCACCAGCCAAGGGCATTAATACATCTTCCGCATATTTTCCTGATCTGTCTTTTTTGAATAGTGAAAGTGAACCGACTTTATTGCCGAAATTACAAACTACTATTTCAGGCACCCCATCATTATCCAGATCTTCTATTTCGGTATGAACCGGTCGATGTAGGGCAGTAATTATGGTTGAGCTTATACTATCCTTCAATTGTGAATATGATCCTGTGCTGAGCTCCGTAGGGTATAATTTGCCTATCTCTGTAAAATAGGTATCGCCTTTATAAAAGTTAAAATCAACTACCGGACTATTGCTGTTGATAACTCGGGTCACGCCCTTACCATATTGCCAGTTATATACCTTTTGATAAAAATCGCTTATCCATAAGGTATTGGTTGATGTGTTGTATTCCAATCCCGTGATCATTGAGGGTGTCTTTTCTGATATTTGAATATCCTGACGTTCAAATTGCTTTAACGGACTGTTTCGTGTTAGCCTTTTTTCATCCAGTGATATACTATCAGGGGCATTAATGAGTATGTAGTTTATAATTTTACTAAATTCCTCATTAGTTAAAATAGGTTCATCGGGAATGATATGGTTCTTTTTTACAATTTCCCGTTCCTCATCACTTAATCCTCTTAATGGGTCATAGTTTGGATAGATAATCCCCATGCGGCTGGCCATAATAGGCAGTACGTGGTTTTGCCAAATCTCCTTAGTTAAACTGGCCGGATCGGGAGCCATATGGCAGTTGGTACAATATCTCTCAAAAAGCATTTTGCCATCATCATTACGTGGCAGATCTCTTTTAGTAGTAAAGGAATTGAGGCAAATAAGAGCAGTTAAAACAAAAAGTCCGGTTAAAATAAACGCTCTTATATTCATATGAATTAATTTTGCCGGGTAATTTTTGCAGCTTTTATTTTCTCAATAACCTTGGCTGCAACCAGCCGGCCTTGTTTGTTACCAAAAACTATAGCATCCTTAAAATGAATGCCCCCATAAAACCGGGATATTGAGGCTTCTTCGGCGGCTTCATAGAAAGATTTAAAGCTGCGCGGGCCAACACCATAGGGGACTTCAGAATCATCTGTATAAGCAAATTTATCACCTAACAGATAAGTTAAAATTCCTGCCGATGCGTTGGAAAGTACCGCGTGACCACTTGGGTATTCGGGGAAAGGTGGGGTTTGCAAATAGGGTGTCCAGGTGATGTCGATATACTTGTTGATATAAGTTTCTGGTCTGATCCCATTGCTGCGGTATTTCTCGTCCCAGCAGCTAATAAAGGCATCCATGAGGGTCACCGCCTCAAGCGTAAGTACAGTTACTGAACGATCAAAGCTTAATCCCGCTTTTTTTGTTACAATACCAGCGATGTTCATCCAGTGCCCCCCCGGACTGATCTTCTTAAACCCGATCATCATATGGCCAGAAGTGGTTACGGCAAAAGGATTACAATCCCAGAAATTAGCAATAGCGACCTGCTCCAACGGGGGATTTTTGGAAACTTTGTAAACATCATAAGCCTGCTTATAAAATTCGCCCGTACTGTCTGTACTGAAAGGTGTAGGCCTTACCGGTACAAACTCGTTAGATGAGTCGATAAGCATGGGCCTGATGGTTTTCCAGTTGGGCTCTACGGCTTCCATATAAGTTGGTGGAGTAGGGTACCAGTTTTTGCCGCCTTTGATAGGGGTGTACCTCAGCCTGCCACTTAATTTATTATAATTATCACCTTTAGAGTATTTGATCACCTTGGCGGTCATCTCTGTAGCTGCCACGATGGATTGTTTGATGATATCATCATCTATTTTATTGTCTTTTAACAGTTTAATGTATTTATCTTCATTATCCTGAAGCATAAAACCCGAGGGGAGCATTTGTTTACCGGTTTCGAGCATGCAGTATATGGCTGCTATCTGGTAATTGTATTTGCCTTTTTCAACGCTGAGCTGATTATCATCCTTATAGGTTTTTACAAAATCAGTAAGCGGGATGATCTCTTTGTTATTTAAAGCTGTAAGATTATAAGCACCCAGCATTACGTAATTATAATAACGGGCGGCTGCGGGTGGGTTCACTACATCATGTATCATTACTGCCGATATGGCCTTGATGGTATTATCCAGTTGTAAATAATCAGGCAAAGATTTTTTATTCTTTTGTGCATACGATAAAGTTGAACAGCACAGTACCAGTAAAAAATGGGATATACTCTTGATCATTAGTTTTCTTTATAAAATTGTAATGGTTGACCAGATACACCTATCAAGATGTATTTTGAGTCATTTATTTTTGTTTCTACCGCTGATTTTACGTCCCCGGTAACCGATAACCCTGACGATAGTTGTGTTTGATATTGGAAACTCCCTTTGCCGTCGCCGGTTAAAAGGTAGCCATAACTGGCATCAAAACTCCCCAGTTTTAAGCGGTTATCAGAATGATTGCCTAACAATAGGAGATCGATTTTACCATCGTGATTAAAGTCGGCAGTGATTATTTGAGTTACCATAGAAAATTGCGCCTCCATCGGGAGTGGTACTTTAACGAATTTGCCATTCCTATTCAAAAAACAGCTGGTTTGTACCTCATTGGCAGTGAGTTTAGTAGCTTTAGCCAGATCATCCAGGCTAAAAACATCCTTCATCGTGGCATCACAGTAAGCTTTGTATGAGTTGAATTTTTTACGCATAGGGTATATTTGCTCATTTAATTCATCGCGACTTACAAATGGATAACTTACTCCCTGAATATAAAAGTTAAAGAAAGGATCAATAGAACCGTTACCATCAAAATCGGCATAATACATTTCGGCAGGTTCGGTAGTTGTGGCATGTATTTGTGTATTGGTGCCCAGGTTTCCCGCTATAATATCTGGTTTGCCATCACCATCTATATCGGTAACGGTCAAAGTATTCCAAAAGCCATTTTCCTGATGATCGAAGTATTTGGTAGTTTCATCCACAAAACCGTTTGGTGTATTGGTGTAAACCATGATAGGCATAAACTCACCACAAATGATCAGGTCTTTACGGCCATCACCGTTTAAATCGACCCATTGAGCATCTTTTACCATGCCACAAGCAGCAAACGGGACATCCGTGATGGTAAAGCGTCCGTCACCAGCATTGGTTAAGAGGTAGCTTTTAGGAGTTACCGGGTACTGGCCCGGGATAATATTAGCACCCACAAAAAGGTCGATCTTGCCATCGTTATTATAATCACAAGGGCGGATGCATGATTTACTATCGGCATTAAGCTGGGGCAGGGAAGTGGTTGACAAAGTGAAATTGCCTTTGCGGTCATTAAAATATAGTTTATCCTGCAAGTCGGGTGTGTTGGGTTCTAATAACGAATAGCCACCTTTTGCCACATACAGATCTGGAAAACCATCGCCATTAGCATCAAAAAATACAGCTGCTGAAGTGTTTTCATGATTCAGATCTGATACCTCATTAGCTGTAAATGTACCACCAGGTTTTTGGATATATATTTTGCCCGGTGTATTTTGATCACCACCGACAAACAGATCTTCAAGCCCATCTTTATTTACATCGCCCTTAGCGATAACCGGACCTGTTTTAGAGCTCATAAAAAGCATGAGCAGCTGACGTTTAAAGTCGTTTATGGTAGTTTCGGTATGTTTATAATCAATAATTGGCTTGGTGAGACTTAACAGCGTTTTATTGCTTTTAATTGCTGGTTTGTAATTGGCTAAGCCCGTTTTATAAACAATATTTAAACGTTGATCAGCCTTTATGTAGGTTAATAATTGCGTGGTTTGATCGGGCCATATTATTCGGATGGAATCAACTTTATTTTGATCGCCCAGGCCAAAATTTAAAACGGTTGATACGCATGATAGGTAACCCCTGTTTGGATTAACTTCCTGGTATTGGGTTTGTTTATCATTGTAAACGTAAACTTTGGCTCCTATGGCATTTACATTAGGGCCGCTTTGTTTTAAGTTAACGGCCACATAATTCTTTTTAGAAATTTCCATAGTCATGTTTTGATAGATGGAAGCTTCGCTGTTGATATTGTTAGTAATAAGGTCGAGGTCGCCGTCATTATCCAGATCGGCATAAACTGCTCCACTTGAAATGCCTGGTTTATTGATACCCCAATCCTGTTTCTTTTCAGTAAAAGTAAGATCGTGGTTGTTTTGGAAAATATAGTTTGATAGAGTAGTAGATGGCATGGCTTTCACAAGGTCCATTAATAGGTAAGGCTCACGATCCATAGCTTTTTTAAGCTTATAATCACCCCAGTACCGTAAAAAATCTTTATTGGTATAATCCCTGAAATAACCGTTAGAGATAAAAATATCTTTATAGCCATCGTTGTCAAAGTCGGCCATGAGGGGGCACCAGCTCCAATCGGTATTGGAAATGCCTGCCAACTGGCCAATCTCACTAAAAGTGCCATCGCCATTGTTGAGCTGCAACATATTACGCATGTATTGCTTATACAGATCCTGTTGTAGCATCAACTCAAACGATTCATAGTTTTCCTGAAGCTGTAAAAGCTTTTGCCTGCGATTATCCGGGGGCAACATATCCAGGGTCATGATGTCAGGAAGACCATCATTGTTCATATCGGCAATATCCACACCCATTGAGAACTGAGATAAGTGCCTTAAACTTTGCTTGCTTTTATCGGTAAAAGTTCCGTCCCTGTTATTGATGTACATATAATCGGGCTCGTTATAATCATTGGTTACGTAAATATCCTGAAAGCCATCTTTATTGATATCAGCAATAGCTACCCCCAAGCCAAAAGTGAGTGGGTTTTGTATGATACCCGCTTTTTTTGAAACATCTACGAAATGTCCTCCCTGGTTTTCAAAAAGCTTATTGCTCGCCAATTCATCGGTTTCCTTTTTGTTCTGGGCAAACTCCAGATTGCTTATTTTTTTTACATTGTGATTAAGCAGAAACATATCCAGCTTACCATCATTGTTATAATCAAAAAACACAGCCTGAGTACTATAACCGGGATCGTCCAGATCATATTCTTTAGCTTGTTCAACAAACTTATTATTACCCTTATTGATAAATAATTGGTTGCGGCGTTTACTGTTATCGCCGAGACCTGAGTAGCATACATAAATATCCAGCAGACCATCACCATTTACATCGGCCATGGTAACGCCAGTTTTCCAATCACCTGTACGCCCGGCCATTCCCGCACCTGCTTCTTTGGTAATATCTTTAAATTTTAAATTGCCAAGGTTTAGGTAAAGCTTATTGGGGCCAAGATTGCTGGTGAAAAAGAGATCCTCTAACCCATCATTATTAATATCACCTACCGCTACTCCGCCGCCATTATATAGATACTCGTAGGATAAAACATTCAGGTGCTCGTCCTCAACCAGGTTATTTCTAAACGTGATGTTGGTTTGCTCAGGAGGTAATAGTTTAAAAAGTGGCTGCTGAGCTTTAAGTTCAGTGGGGCTATAACACAAAAGGAGTATAATACCCCATGGCTTATACAACAGCCTATTCAAGAGGAAAGTAAAAGGGAAGGAACAATACATTAATGAGCGGATTTTATTGGTGTACGGTCATTATAAAAATAAGCATTTGATATACAATTGCAGCCAATATCAATACCCCTTTTTTGTGTAAAAATTAAAAAACAAGGCTATGAACCCATAGCCTTGTTTTTTAATTACGATATAGAGGTATTATTTATCCCAGTAAACCTTTGCGGTAAAAGTATCACCACCGGTCAATCTACCAACAGCAGCGGTATAGTTGGCACCGTTGGTTGATGGTAAAGTAACCGGATAAGGTACCCTTCTTGGTATGCTTGTAGCAAACTGATTTGGATAGGTAACTGCGGTTAAAGCTGGGTAACCAGACCTTCTCCAGTTGCACCATGTTTCAATAAAGTTAAATACAGTAGCTGTTTCTACATAATATTCCATATTGATCTGCTGTAGAGCGGTTGCTGGGTTCAGCGGATGTGCCCCAACATAAGTAGCTATATCCGTTGCACTAACAGAAGTTGTACCAAATTGGCCCAACGTTAACATATCTGCATTCAATGCGTTTGCAAAATGAGTAGCTGCAACACCTGTATTCCAACCCCTTGTAGACGCTTCGGCTAATAAAAGCTCGGTTTCGCCATAGGTTAGCAGATAATTGTAGCGGTTACGATCATCATATACAGCAAATTTCGGACGAGAGTATTTACCCACAGGAGCAGGCGAGTCTTTGTCTACCGCTGGATCGGCAGGACTCGTGCCTGGGTAACCTGGCGCTTTGGAAATATCAGTTGTACCGCCGCCCAGATCATAACCATTTGGCATACCAATTTGTAGATTAGTGGTTGAAATACCAGCAACTTCATTTTCATTGGCTTTTTTTCCAGTACCAGCAGATATCTCAGCTACTGCGCTAATGCGTGGGTCACTGTTGGCTTTCATATAGTCAATCAGTGTTTTACCCCAACGTACTTCTCTAAAGTCGTCTGTTACAAGTAATGAGCCCGCATCAGCGTTTCCATTTCCATTGGTATAATCGGCTTTTACCTTAGCATTATCAGCAATGCTAGCCATAGTACCACCTGCATAAGCTTTTTCGGCGTACTTCTGTGCTGTAGCGGCATCAACTTTGGTTAAACGCATAGCGGCTCTTAACATTAATGAAAAGCCTAACTTTTTCCACTGCGCTACGTTGCCTGCATAAAACAAATCGCTGGTAGGGCCTGCTTTTGATGCATCAAGCGCTGCGGTGGCTTTATCCAGCTGATCAAGGATAGAAGTATAAATACTTTGCTGTGTGTCAAAAACAGGCGTGAACACACCCGATTTTGCCTGGCCTTCTTGCGAGAAGGGGATATCGCCATGAGTATCGGTTATACGCTCCAATATCATCATGCGCATAATGGTACCACAGTTGTCCAAGTTGTTGTATGCTGCTTTGCCTTTTATAAGGTTTTTCATCTCATCAATCAATGTTGATGCATTGTAACCGTTATTCCATAAATTGGCTTTATAGCTATCAAAACTTCCGCGGTAAATATATTTATCACCGTTACCATAATAATCATAGGTAGACGCTAAAGCCTGACTCCACATACTTTGATACAGTAACTGACCATAACCAAGATTTGAAAATGAGATTTGCGCCTGTGCCATTAAAAAATCGGGAACGATAAGATCCGAACCAACTTTAGTAGGATCCGTATTTATTTTTTCAAAGTTTTTAGTACAACCTGTAATAAGAGTGGCTCCTATAACCAGGCAACTATATATAAATCGTCTTTTCATCAGTTTATTTTTTAAGTTTAAAGTTTACATTAAACCCATAAGTCCTAACCGCAGGTACGCTGGTACCTTCAATCCCTGCATAATTGATGCCCGGAGCGAAGTTAGATTCTGGATCTATATTATCTGACCGTTTCATAATAGTCCATAAGTTTCTGGCTACCAACGATACAGTTATAGAATTGAATGGAGTAGTACCCAGTATATTCTTAGGGATCGTGTATCCAAGGGTAACCTGGCGAAGCTTAATAAAGCTACCATCCAATGCGTTTAATGCTGATACATTTTTAGCTAAATTCTGGTAGTAAGTTTCTGCGGGTACGCTTACTGTATTAGGAGTGCCTGCTTCGGTTACACCAACTCCAACAACACCACCTTCACGACCTGGTAAGGTCATTTTATTTAAACCGCGGAAGATACTATAATAGCTGGTTGCTGATAAGATCTTATTACCATAACGATAATCGATCAGGAAGCCCAGGTTGAAGTTCTTATAGTTAAAATCGTTGTTTAAACCACCATAAAACTTAGGAGTTACACTACCAACAGGGATACGACCAGTTGTTTCTGCATTACCGGTAGCATCAAATATGATATTACCTTTCGCATCGCGTTTGTAATCATTCGCCATGATCTGTGGACCTGACATGCCTACTACAAACGCTGTAGTTGCGTTTAACGGGCGGTAAGTACCTAAACCAATGTTGCCACCCGTAGCATCTGTAGATATGGTTTTGTTCTTAATGTAAGTAAAGTTAAAAGATGGCGTCCATGAAAAAGTGCTGGTTTTGAATGGCGTTCCATGTATTTCAACTTCTAAACCCCTGTTTTGTATACTTCCTGTCGGAACATAATAGGAGGTATAGCCTGCTGAATTATCAAGTGTCGCTGAAATAATTTCATTTTTAGTTTTTCTGGAGAAATAAGATACATCCAGACCAAGACGATCGTTCAGGAATTTTAATTCTGTACCAACTTCATATTCTTCTAATGTATATGGTTTTAAGAATAGGTTTGGTAAAGTTGAGCTAAAAGTAGCTGCATTTACACCATTGATAGTATTAGCTATACTATAGTATACCCTGTTACCATAAGGCGTTGCGCCGTTACTTGTTTTAGCGTATGATAAACGAAGTTTTCCGAAATCAAGCCCGTTAATGTGGGTAAGATCAGAGAAAATAAAGCTGGCAGAAACTGAAGGTGTAAAAATGCCCTTGCTCAAACTTGGGTCTATACTGCTGTAAGAGTCATAACGACCAGTGGTGCTTAATACCAGGAATTCTTTGATCGAAAAATCAGCGGTATAGTATGCCGAATTTGTTTTTTGATCACCTGGAAGATCATTACCCGGACCTCTGGTTATATTGCCACTTGTTCTGCTCGGGAAGTTTGACAGATCATAGAAGTAGGGAATAATAAAATTGCTACCATTGATAAAGGTACCTGACAGTGTGTTTTTACGAATGTTAGCACCAACCGATAAATCAAGATTT
Organism: Mucilaginibacter sp. BGA-UO-ETr-C110; assembly: GCF_059567985.1. Classification (NCBI taxonomy): domain Bacteria; kingdom Pseudomonadati; phylum Bacteroidota; class Sphingobacteriia; order Sphingobacteriales; family Sphingobacteriaceae; genus Mucilaginibacter; species Mucilaginibacter sp. BGA-UO-ETr-C110. The sequence goes on along the minus strand of NZ_JCAQPB010000002.1, from coordinate 1,834,829 downwards.
AAGAAATCCTTGATCAAATCATGTTTAGCTCCTGCTAATACGTCAGCATTAAACTCCGTAATCTGGGATGTTCTGGTATTCATGTTACCATTGCCACTCACATAAGCAGTTCCTGTTGGTTCGATATTCACACGTGAGTCATGAATGTTATCATAACCTACGCGGGCCTGGAAATAAGCCCAGGGAGTAAAGCTGTATTTAGCAGACAATGATGATATTAGACGCTCCCTGTGGGTATTGTTGATAAATTTATAAGCTGCAAAATAGGGGTTAGTTACATAAATATCATTGGTGAATGAAGTTTCATGGCCGGTTCCATCATAACCTGGAGCCAAAATACTTTGCGCTTCGTTTGGCGCCAAAAACTGAACGTTATTTGGATTGCCAGGTCCATCACTTAAGCCCGAACGGTTTTTTTCGTTATCAATGATATAGTTTGCTATAACGTTAATATCCAGGTTTTTGATTACTGTTTGTGAACCATTAAAGTTAAAGGTTTTTCTATTTAAACCACTATTAGGAGTAATCGCGTGGTTATTCATGTCAGATAACGATAAACGGAAAGCTCCGCTTTCGCCACCACCTGTTAAGGCTACTGTATTGGTAAATGTATGACCGGTTTTGTAAAATTTAGTATAGTCATCGGTGGTTGCAGAATAAGGATGTTGCTGACCATCAAACTGAATTACAGATGAGCCGTCCAATTTTGCGCCCCATGCCAAGTTGCCCGAACTTAAAGCACCGGCTACAGTGGCTGGTTTTAAACCGTTTTCCCCTTGTCCGTATACTTTTTGGAAATCGGTATTATCATAAACCTTATCCATTTGATAGTTGGTATTATATTCAACACCAAAGCCCGAGTTCTTTTTGCCCGATTTAGTGGTGATCAAAATAACACCACCGGTAGCACGGGTGCCATAGAGGGCAGATGCTGACTGGCCTTTTAGCACGGTCATAGATTCGATATCATCCGGATTGATATTGGAAATACCGTCACCATAATCCGCGCCACCCCATTCACCTGATTGGCCTCTCTGGGTATTATCCATCGGTACACCATTGATTACAAATAATGGCCCTTGGGTAGTACTTGTACTGGTTACACCACGTAATAATATACGCGCTGATGAACCTGCACCACCTGAAGCTCCACTAATACTTAAACCGGCAACTCGTCCTTCTAATGATAAGGCAACATTTGATTCCTTGGCTTTATCTAAAGCATTACCGTTAACTGTTGAAACAGAATATCCAAGTTTTTTTGATTCCTTTTTAATACCAAGTGCCGTAACTACCACCTCGTTAAGAGTGGCGTTGCTTTTCATGCTTATAGTTAATGAAGTCCTTGTCCCAACAGTAATCTCTTGTGTTGAAAATCCAATATAGCTTACAATCAAAACAGTTTTACTATCGGCATCCAAAGTAAAGTTACCATTAACATCTGTTTGAGTACCTGTTGTAGTACCTTTTACCCTGATACTTACACCTACAAGTGGCTCGCCTTTTTCATCAACTACTTTACCGCTTATTTTGGCAATGTTGGTATTGATATTAAATTTTAAGTTGTTGGTTAACTTAGGGCTGGCATGGGCCACTGTTTGCGTATTTATGAGAACTATACCTGCAAGGGCTAATTTACATAAGGGCAAAGATTTGGATATCCATGGCCTATGTACACCCATTGGGTGTTTTAAAAATTTCATATTTTACTGAATTTAAAGGGAGTTAATAGCAAGCGCCGTCGATTGCACATGCATTTATAAACATTCAAAAATCATTCTGTAGAGCAGCAATTTCCCGCCGGGTAATTGTGCTTTGGGTAGGGTTAGTAAGCGTTTTTTACATAGGCCTAATTTTTTCCGGGTTTTAATAATCAATGTTGGTGTTAAATTCACACTTAATCGCTCCGGAACTGTGCCAGGCGCATGAAGTGATTTAAAGAGGGGACAATTAAATTTTAACTATTGCCTACAAACCCACGAAAAATATTTTGTTTTTTTAATTTACCAGTATTATAAACCTCAAAAAGATATAATGGCAAATTTTATTGTCAAAATGACAAATAAAAAGAAAGTACGGCCTTATATGCAATCGGTCGTTATTTTTTTAATAACTGCCTTTTCCTGATATAATCATTGATGCCAGTTGCTCGTCCCGGTTATATATATCCTTACGGAAATTGAGTTTGTTGTTACGATCGGTAAAAGCAGTAAAGTAGGCTATAAAAACAGGTGTTTTATGTTTAAGGGTTATTTGCTGCTCCTTACCCAGGTGCATAGCCTTGCTGATCCGGTTGGCAGTCCAGGTAGTATCGTATTTTAATAGAAAAGAAGCAAGCTTAGCAGGTTCGCCAACGCGGATACATCCATGACTGAATGCTCTTGATGATTCGCCAAATAATGATTTGGAAGGTGTATCATGTAAATAAATACTATAACTGTTCGGAAACAGGAATTTAACCAATCCCAGGGAATTCGCAGGACCTGGTTTTTGTTTGATAACAGGTAAACCATTTTCTTTTCCGGTAATGATCATATTATGTTCGTTCACATAGTTGGGGTTCTTTCTTATCTCGGGTAATACCTCATTACGGATGATGCTTTCGGGCAAGTTCCAATATGGGCTAAAAACTATATACTGCATCTCGCCATAAAATATTACCGTTTGGTGAACTTTTTGCCCTACAACTACATTGCAGCTCCATAACAGGCTATCTGCATGATAAACATGGAGTTTAAACTCCGGTATATTCACGGCCAGGTAATCAGTATTTAGGCTTACTGGGAGCCATCTGCAGCGTTCCATATTAACCATGATCTGCCTCATCCGGGTTTTTAACGGGATATTTAACTCCGCTATTGTACCTGCGCCAGCAATGCCATCCGCAGTAAGGCCGTGTCTCAGCTGAAATTGCTTAAAAGCATCTTTCAGTTCGTCATCATAAATATTACTTAAGGTATCGCCTTTAAAATCTTCCAATTTGTAAAGTCGTTTTTTGATCAAAGAGATTACTGTTGAGGAATCACCAGGTTTTAGTTTCTTACCGGGAAGTATAGGCTGCCATTTATCTATCGTATCTAAATGATGGTATTTGGCCAGGAAGCTTTTTAACAGATCATACTGACGATAAACGGGTTCAGATAAAACGCCACCTGACTTACCCGGCTTTTTCAATAAACTATCCAGATAATCATTATATGACACCTTTTTACGCGGTAGATACCAGTTTACCGCACGGGTAACCGAGTCGCTCATGCCCTGAAAAGCCAGTTTTGAAAAAACAAAATACTGAGCGGTAAGCATCAACTCAGTAGTAATATTAGTTTTAACTTTTGCGGTAGTTGCTTTTGGATGCGCGTCAAACACCAGTGAATCTAAGGATTTTGGGTAGGGGATAGCTCTATAAATGCCCTCGTTTTGTAAATTGTTTAATCTATCTACGAGGTTACCAGATTGTTCTATTAATGTGCCATTTGCGTACCAGGCATAAGCAAATTTACGCTTACTATAAAACAAGTTAATATCCTTAGCATATGGATCAAAGGCGGGATACTTTTTAAGGAAAATATTTATTTGTGAGCTGTCGAAAACGGCCTTTGTTTGATCGCTGAAGCTGCCGGGGATGGTTTTATTCCATTCTTTTACGATCTTCTTTTTTATAGAATCGGCTTTGGATACCCGGTGTTTTGGATTTTGACTGCAGCTAAACAAGATAGAAATACCAATGATTATCAGCAAAGTATAGTGTTTTATCCGCCTGTCTAGCATAGTTAATTTTTTGTCTGAAAGATAGAAAACAAAAAATAAAAAAATAATTTATAAAATATATACTAAATAGATAGACATTATAGTATATTTGAACTTCAAAACATTCAAAATCATGTCGGGCAGTAAAGTAACCTTAAATACACCTTTCTTTTTATATCGTGATGATATGAAAAGGGCCATGTGTTGCTGTTGTTGAATCCAAAGCCTTCTGTCGATCCCATCTATTCTCATATTTTACTGATCTCATTATTTAACATATATTTTATGAACGCTTATCTGGTAAATCAATTAAACAAGCCCACAGTCGCCAGGCTATTAGCTGACTACCCTGTAGTTTACGGATTGTGCAGTTGTTGACCCTGAGCTATCATCCCAACAATCAATTACAATTCGTTTAATCTTCATTCTATTAAAAATGTTAACTACAAATAATAATAACAAATATCCATTTTTTGATCTGTCAGAAATCGTTGCTGATGCCGATCTTCCGTTTAAGCCATACCAGCCATTAAAGCCTGTTAAGGCCGGCAACTATGTGCCAGATCTTAAATTCTATAGTACTTACAGTCGCTGGCAACAGTTTTTTAACGGAGCCGAAGTGCATGGCCCTGTTTCATTAAGACATCTTTTGAATAAGCCGCTGGTGATCGCTTTTTATTCGCATCATTGGCGCGATCATGGTTTTACATTGCTCAAACAACTCAACAATATTCACAATGAAATAAAAGCCAGCGGCGGAAACCTGTTGATCATCAGTGATGAACGTACCGAAGAGCTGGAAAAGAAAGCCTGGGAGCATAGTTTTACCCTTAATTTTTACTATGATGAGGAAAAAGAACTGGCGCAGGCGTTCAGAGTGTTTTCTGATGAAGATCCGGTTTGGAACAGGTTTTCGGGTATTGATGTAAATGCTCCGCTCTTGGCTACTTATATTGTTGACCCTTCAAAACAAGTTATTTATAGTCATATCGATTTCGACTTCCTGGGTACATTTTCTGCCGATGATATTATTGCTTCGGTCTATGAATCAGCATTGATCAACCACAGCAGAAAATCTGCCTGATCATCATCTTAAAAAAAGATACCATGTCAAACGTAATTGATCCATTGCAAAAAATCAGGTCGAAAGTTCACCAACAGGTGCTTTCGGCCAATCAGGAATATGTAAAGCACTTTGGCAACAAAGGAGAATTAACCATACCACCGGCTCGTCAATTTGCCATTTTAACCTGTATGGATGCCCGGCTTGATCCGGCCCAATATGCAGGTTTGGCCGAAGGTGACGCGCACGTGATCCGCAATGCGGGTGGCCGTGCCAGCGACGATGCCATCCGTTCGCTGGTGATATCGCATAAATTGTTAGGTACTAAAGAATGGTTCGTAATTCATCATACCGATTGCGGGATGGCTTTATTTACTGATGATATTATCCGCGATCTGCTGGCCAAGAGCCTGAAAACCGCTACCGTTGATGAACACGGCTGGCGTAATACCGAAGAAAGCGGCGGATCAACCGAAGCACGGCATATCGCTTTCCTGACTTTTAAAAACCTGGAAGCAAGTGTTATCGAAGATGTTCAACGCATCAGGCAGCATCCGCTGGTGGCAGGGAACATACCTATATATGGTTACATTTATGATGTACGTTCTGGCAAATTGATCGAGGTACCGGAAGCTACCCATGCCGGCGAGGTTTTAAATTGATCACCAAGTACGACCGGGTTTTTAAAATCATTAGGGTATCGAACTGTTTATTTAAATACCTTAGTATGTTTTTAAACATCTACCGTATACATGAAGCTTGAAAAACGCGACTATGACGCCGTAATTGTTGGTTCAGGGCCCAATGGTTTGGCAGCTGCTATATTATTACAACAAAACGGCTTGTCGGTATTATTGCTTGAAGGTAAAAAGGAGGTAGGAGGAGGCCTTCGTTCAGCAGAATTTACTTTACCCGGTTATCTGCATGATATATGCTCGGCCATCCATCCGATGGCCGCAGCTTCCCCATATTTTGAAACATTACCGCTGGAACAGCACGGGCTTGAATATATTTATCCCGAAGTAGCGGCCGCGCATCCGTTTGATGATGGCACGGCTGCTATTTTGACCAAATCAATCGAGCAAACGGCAAGCTTATTAGGGGACGATGAACAGACTTATCTCAAACTCATCAAACCTGTAGTAAAAAACTGGCCACTCATCGCGCCGGATGCTTTAGGTCCGCTGCATTTTCCCAAACACCCTTTGGCCATGGCCCAGTTCGGCTTCGATGGTTTAACAGCTGCAACCTTTTTAGAGAAACGCTTTAAAACACAGGCCGCAAAGGGCTTATTTGCCGGCATGGCTGCGCACTCCATACAACCTTTAAGTAATTTAGCTACTTCCGCCATTGGGTTGGTGCTAATGGCGCAGGGGCATTTAAAAGGCTGGCCGGTACCCAAGGGGGGATCAAAACAAATAGCTAATGCCTTGGCTTCCTATTTTATTTCGATAGGGGGGACAATAGAAACCGACCGTTATATTGAATCGTTAGATCAACTTCCATCTGCCCATGCTTTGCTGTTTGACATTACGCCTAAACAGCTTTTAAAGATAGCTGGGCACCGATTTTCATCCCTGTATAAATGGCAATTGGAGCGTTATCGCTACGGGATGGGCGTATTTAAAATAGACTGGGCTCTGGATGCGCCGATCCCCTTTAAAGCAGAACAGGTTAAACAGGCAGGCACGGTGCATATAGGTAATACATTTGAAGAAATAGCTATTGGGGAGCAACGAATCTGGAAAGGTGAACATCCCGAAAAACCATTTGTGTTGCTGGCACAGCAAAGTCAATTTGACAGATCACGTGCGCCGGAAGGCAAGCACACGGCCTGGGCTTATTGTCATGTGCCTAACGGCTCGGAAAAAGACATGACCACCATTATTGAACAGCAGGTGGAACGCTTTGCGCCGGGTTTTAGGGATACGATACTAGCCAAACATACTTTCAATACCACCCAGATGGAACAATATAACCCTAATTATATAGGTGGCGACATCAATGGTGGGGTTATTGATATAGGGCAATTGTTTACAAGACCGGCATTGCGTTGGTCGCCTTATAAAACATCGGCTAAGGGGCTTTACATTTGTTCATCCTCTACACCTCCCGGGGGCGGGGTTCATGGTATGTGTGGTTATCATGCCGCTAAAAAAGCATTGAGTGATATTTGGGGGATTAAGGTGAAGTCGTTTTAAGGGCTCTTACGTCCAAAACGCGTCATTGCGAGGCACGAAGCAATCTCTAAACTTTACAGAGCAATTGTTAAGGTTGACCTGCCTATGTAGAGATTGCTTCGTGCCTCGCAATGACGCGTGGATTCGAGATTTTAAAATATGCTTAATTCAATTCCAAAGTCACTATTGATTTGGCAGGTAACGTAACCACCAGTTTGTCACCATCTTTTTTGGCACCTGTAAAATTACTCAGATGTATTTTGTTCGGATCGGCAAAGGTGTTAATATTGGTTACATTGGCCGAAGTGAGTATCTGACCACTTACTGCCGACCATTTGATATCCTTTAGGCCAGTTGTAATGGTTATAGGATGATGAATATCCAGATTAACCAGTGAAATATGCACCTTACCCGCAGCATCCTGTGATGCAGATGCATTTACAGCCGCTATCTTTTTACCATCAACCTCATAATCGGGTACATCTAACTTTATTGGCAGATATTTGGCATCCTGATGAACTTTATACATATCAAACACATGATAGGTAGGGGTAAGCACTATTTTTTCTTTGTCGGTTAAAATAAGCGATTGTAAAACGTTAATGGTTTGCGCCAGCGCGGCCATTTTAACACGGTCGCTGTGGTTATTAAAAATGTTTAGGGTAGTACCAGCTATTAGCGCGTCACGCAAACTGTTTTGCTGATATAAAAAGCCTGGATTGGTACCAGGTTCAGCATCTGTCCAAACACCCCATTCATCAACTATTAAAGCCACTTTTTTTCCAGGATCATATTTATCCATAATAGCCGAGTGTTTGGTTACCAGCTCTTCCATTTTCAGGCAGTTTACCATTGTGTTGAAATACTCGCTTTCGCTAAATGAAGTTGCAGAGCCTTTTTTACCCCAATTGCCTGTTGGTATAGTATAATAATGAAGTGATAGCCCGTACATCATGTGCTGTGGTATGTTTTTCATACAGACTTCTGTCCAGTTATAATCATCGGCATTAGGACCGCTGGCTATTTTTTTAAGCCCCGCACCAGGATAATCTTTGGCAAAGGAAGCATAACGCTTATACTGATCTACGTAAAACTCGGGCGTCATATTTCCGCCGCAGCCCCAGCTCTCGTTTCCAACACCCCAAAATGTAACTTTATACGGTTCGGGATGACCATTTTTTGCTCTTTCCTGTACTACCGTACTGGTACTGTTGGAGTTTAGGTACTCTACCCACTTTGACATTTCTTCAACCGTGCCGCTGCCCACATTGCCAGCTACATAAGGTTCACATTTCAATAAACTGCAAAGTTCCAGAAATTCATGCGTGCCAAAGCTGTTATCCTCGGTTGTGCCCCCCCAGTTGGTATTCACCATACGCGGGCGTTGTGCTGCTGGACCTATACCATCGCGCCAGTGATATTCGTCGGCAAAGCAACCACCGGGCCAGCGCAGGTTTGGGATCTTTATTTTTTTCAAAGCTTCAACTACATCAAGCCTGATGCGATTCTGTTTTTTTACCGGTAGGCTTTTATCTACCCAAAAACCACCATATATTCCGTGACCAAGGTGCTCTGCAAATTGTCCGTAAATGTTTTTATCAATGGTGTTTTTTGAATCATTACTAATTGTAATGGTTCCGGTTTGGCTAAAAGCAGTAGCTGAACCAAGACATAGTAACCAGGTAAATAAATGGGTAAGTGTTTTCTTTTTCATTGAATTAGGTTTTGATATTGGAATTGTAAAGAAAAGAAAAAATAATAATAAGTGTTAAAATAACAACAATTAATTTAATAAAATTATGTTAGAATGCTTGATTTTGTTTTGTGTATACATGACAATTAATAGGCCCGGTTAATTATTGCTTAGTTAGCTTAGTGAAATAATCTGCAAATCCGGCGCTGTTGTAATTGGCGGCATTGGTGTGTTTAAATACCAGTTCACCTTTTTTGTTAAATACCAGTGTAGTAGGGATGGTTCCGTCCATAATGTTTTCCGGTACATTGCTGGCTAATGTATAAACAGGCAAAGTATACTGATGTTTTTTCATAAAGGCATTGGCTTTTATGTAGTTGTTGTCAACATCAACCAGTATGAAAACCGCATTGGGATAATTTTTATACTGCTTATAAAAATCGTTAAGATTAGGCATTTCCGCGATACAGGGTGGGCACCAGGTAGCCCAAAAGTTTACAAAAATCACTTTACCCCTTAAATCACTGGTATTTAAAATTCTTCCACTGCTATCTCTGAAAGCAATGTTAAACGGATCGGCCAAAGCCTTTTTGGACACCTGAACAGGGATCTCGGGTTTAAAAAAGCCAATACTTATCAAACCTCTTATTAATAAACTTTTGGCTGTTGGGTTAACCAACATAATAATGATAATGGCCGCCGATAGCAGATAGATCACATTACCAAGGGTTAATTTTTTCTTCTCTGCCATATCTGCTCAACAATAAATCAATGAGGAAGTTTGTCCCGTAGCAGTCCATAAACCCAGGTACCTGCTATAGCGCTGAGTAAGGTAACTATAATTACCGCGAAACCGCTGCCGATCTGGGCGAACAGTGGGCCCGGGCATGCACCGGTTATGGCCCAGCCCAAGCCAAATATCAACCCGCCATAAACATTGCCCCAATGGAATTTCTTAACCGGGATAACGATCACTTCTCCAGATATGGTTTTTGCCTGGAAATGCCTGATGAGCAAAACAGAGATAAGGCCAACTACAATAGCGCTGCCAATGATGCCATACATATGGAACGATTGTAACCGGAACATTTCCTGTATCCTGAACCAGGACACCACTTCTGATTTAACCAGTACAATGCCAAAAAGCATTCCGATGATGAGATATTTAATGTTACGCATCATTTATAAGCTGATAAGATAGGGTAAAATAAACCAGGTCATGGCAAAACCACCTGCCATGAAGCAGCAGGTAGCTACTACAGATGGCCATTGTAAAGTTGATATGCCCATGATAGCATGCCCTGATGTACAACCACCTGCATACCGGGTACCAAAGCCCACCATAAAACCTCCGATAATTATGAAAATGAATCCTCTTAAAGTTAATAACTGACTAAAGCTAAATACATCATGTGGCAGCAGGCCACTAAAATCTGTAATGCCCTGTTGTTTGAGCAGGGTAGCGGTTTGCGGGTTGATCTGAACCGGGTGATTGCCCGAAAAATATTGTGTGGCTATAAAACCACCCAGCACAATACCGGCAACAAAAAACAGGTTCCAGCTTTCCTTTTTCCAATCGTACTTAAAAAAAGAAATATTTGCCGGCAAACAAGCCGCGCAGATATGCCTCAACGATGATGATATACCAAATGCTTTATTGCCTGCTAATAAAAGAGCGGGAACCACAAGCCCGATCAAAGGGCCGGCTACATACCAGGGCCAGGGTTGTTTTAAAATATCCATAATGATACCTGATAACTATATTATGGTAAAGATATTTATTGTGTGAGCAATACACTACTGCTTAATGAATTATTGATTATTTATTTGTTTTTATCGATCGTATCAATATATTTACAATTGATTATATCCTATTAATTGTCTCTTTTGGTGAAAAAGTTTATTGCCATACTCTTACTGAATGTGCATCTGTTCAATTTGGGCGGATATAATTTGGTATTTAAGTATTTAATTCACCGCTCAGAAGTTCAGATAGTTAAGCAGATCTACGAAAATAAGGTAGATGCCACCAAACTTGTCGAAATAAAGCTCCCAGTTCATTTACCGGGCATTCATGATTGGAATGATTATGTGGTTGACCATGGCCAGCTACAACTAAAAGGAGTTTACTATAATTATTTAAGATACAAGGTAACCCGCGACACCATGTCGTTCATTTGCATCGCAAATAGTGTAAAAACCCGCCTGGTATCCGCTAATTTAATCATCGCAAAAGAATTTTGCGATGTACCTCTGAGCAAGAAAGGGCACGAAGCTCCCGTTAAAAAAGTAAGTTTTAGTAACGAATATAGTTGTCAAATGATGCATTACCGGTTTTTAACGTTTTCAACTACGCTTAAAACCGCAATGAACCCTATATCATACCATTTGAGTTCACCCTTCATTGAATCTCCGGGCAAGCCCCCAAATTTTACTTCCTGATCATAAACCCTAAATGATGATGTAGAATGACTTTGCACGCTTTGTTTAAAGCTGCAAGTGTATTTGATTTAGCGCCTAAAACAACTGTTTGGGTAGTATTTAGAATATACATGAGTTATTTGTAAGCACAATTTATGGATTGATTGTCTTTTGTATTGCTGATTGGTTGTAAAAACCGCTTATCAATATTTGTTAACCAGGTTATAACCCGGTTACAGATTTATTAGCCTCACCCTAATTAAATTATATATGATAGAAAATTTATCAAAACTTTTCTGCAGATGCTTTTTAGTTATAGCCTTCTGCCTTATTTTATCGCCATTTGCCAGAGCGCAAACAGATGCCGACGCATTGATGATCCCCAAGAATTATTTTTGCGCCGCTGGTATGTATACCCACAGCAGCTGGGATCATTACTGGGAAGGTACCTTTAAACGCGACAATCTTAACCTGGGTACAGTAAGTTCCAGCGTATACAGCCTTGGCGGAAACTATGGTTTATCAAACCGTATTAACTTATTATTCATGGTACCCTATGTAACCACCAACGCTACAGCAGGTACATTAAGGGGCGAACACAATTTTCAGGACCTTACAGCATCTATCAAATGGATGGCTGTAAAAGAAGAAATTGGCAAAGGCTTGTTTAGCTTACATGCCATTTTATCCGGATCAATACCGTTAAGCAATTACGAAGCGGACTATTTACCCTTATCAATCGGGCTTCACAGTAAAAATGTGGCTTTACGAGCCTTGTTAAACTACCAGACAGGCAGGTTCTTTGTTGCTGGTGCCGGTCAGTATATCCGCCGGAGCAATATTACTATCGACAGAAATTCTTATTACACTACAGAATTGCATTATACCAATGAGGTAGAAATGCCCAATATGACCAACTTTTTGGTGAGCACGGGTTACAGAAGCTTAAAGTTTAATGCCGAAGCTGTATTAACAAAAGTAACTACCATTGGCGGGTTTGATATCCGTAAAAACGATATGCCATTCCCCAGCAATAAAATGAACTCGACACTGGCCGGGGTAATATTAAAATACAGCCTTCAATCCATCAGCGGACTGGAGTTTACCGCCGGTGGTAATTATGTTTTAAGTGGCCGTAATGTGGGGCAAACCCGGACATTTTACGGTGGTGTTTATTACGTTTTTAGCACTAAAAAACAGAAATAAGCAGGTTAATACTTAATAATGATCAAGATGAAAAAAACATTACGCTATATAGTCCCAATCCTATTTTTAGGTACAGCTTTTTTAAGCTCATGTAAAAAGGACATTAATGATCGTACTTCCTTGTACCCCGCACTGGCACCTGCCAATATCGACCTGAACGCAGATACCTGGAAACCAGTACTGGTAACTGATTTCAGCGTGCTGAGCGTAGCCGCTCCGGACGCTGTAACCTCACCGGCTTACGTTGCGGATATCAATGAGATCAAAGCGCTTCAGCGCAGCTTGACTGATGATCAGAAAGCAAGCATAAAATACTGGAGTGCAGGTTCGGTTTTGAGATGGAACGAGATATTACGTGATCTGGTAGCCAAGCACAATGTGCCCCCTTATCAGAACCCGGATGGTACATATCCTGCGCCAAACTCAGCCAATCCTTTCAATTATCCGGAATTTCCGTTTTCAAACCCACCGTATGCAGCAAGGGCTTACGCTTATGTTAGCGCGAGCCAGTATGATGCATTGATCGCGGCCTGGCATTTTAAAAATTTGTACAAGCGCACTGCTCCATATAAAAATGATGCCGGGATTACACCACTGGTACCAACTTCCGATCTGCCATCGTACCCGAGCGAGGATGCTGTTGTGGCTGGCACCACTGTTGAGATCATGAAATTGTTATTCCCTACGGAAATTGCCTACATACAGCAAAAGGCCGACGAAGAAAAGCTGTACCGAATCATGGCCGGTGCAAACACCCGCGGCGAACTTAATGCTGGCGAGGCGTTAGGCAAACAAGTTGCCGCTATATTTGCTAATCGTGCTCGTAATGACCGTGCCGGTAAAGCTATTGGTACTCCGGCTATCTGGAAAGGTTTTGAAACCGCTGCCACTGCTAAAGGCGAACAATTCTGGGTTAGTTTGGAAACGCCAAAAAGGCCCCCGATGTTGCCCCTATTTTCAAAGGTGTTACCGTTTTTGTTTGATACGCTTACTGTGGTTGCTATAAGACCAGCGCCACCTTATTTAACCAATTCGCCAGAATTTAAAAAGGAAACCGAAGAGGTGTTATCTTTTAGTAATGATCACTCACGTGCTCATGAAGAACAGGTTGCTTTCTGGGCTGATGGAGTTGGTACGTATACCCCTACAGGGCACTGGAATGCCATTGCTGCCGATGAATTTGTAAAGCAAAAATACAGTGAAATTCGCTGGGCACGCAATTTTGCCCTGCTGAATATGGCCGAAATGGATGCCGCCATTGTGTGCTGGGATACCAAATATTTTTATTTTAACCAGCGCCCGTCGCAAGCTAATCCTAATATTAAAACGTTGACAGGGGTGCCAAATTTCCCGGCATATACTTCCGGTCACTCTAATTTTAGCGCCGCTGCAGCAGCAGTTTTGACCTATTTACTACCTGACAGAGGTACCAAGTTTACCGATCTGGCGCATGACGCTGCCATGTCGCGTTTATATGGTGCCATACATTACCGCAGCGATTGCGAGGTTGGTTTGCAAACAGGCGCCAAAGTTGGCCAGTACGCTGTACAAAGAGGCAAAGCAGACGGAGCAGATAAATAGAGTAAAGATTTTTGGAACAAGGAGCAAGGATTTTGAGACTATGTCTTTCATCCAAAAATCTTTGTTCTTTGATCCAAAACAAAATAAGAAAGAATGTTACGTTTAACTATCGATCAAAAAATTTATTTCACGTTACGGCTGGCCTGTGCCATGTGTTTTATTGGGCATGGAGCATTTGGCATCATCACCAAACAAATTTGGTGTAACTACTTCGCGGTAATGGGTATTGGGCATGATGACGCCTACCGCCTGATGCCGGTTGTGGGTTCTATCGATATTTTGATGGGCATATCCATATTGGTTTACCCTACACGCGCCGTTGCTGGCTGGCTGGTGATATGGGGCATTATTACCGCGTCATTCCGCCCATTATCCGGTGAACCTTTTGCTGAGTTTATTGAACGTGCAGGTAATTTTGGCGCCCCGCTGGTACTGTTGATGATACAGGGTGGTATTAAAATACCGCTGAAGCAATGGTTCGCCCGTATGAATGACGAGGTAGTAATTGAGCCGTCTGTATTAAAAATGGTGATAAGCAGCTTAAGAGTAATAGCATTTTTACTGTTATTGGGTCACGGCTGGCTTAATATCCTACAAAAAAACGGACTGCTGAAACAGTATCAATCACTGGGTTTTCATGATCCGGCTAGAACCGCACTGGTAGTTGGCATTTTTGAAATCTTAGCGGCTGCTTCCATATTGATCCGTCCCTTTAAAAATTTATTGCTCGTATTTATTATCTGGAAAATAACAAGCGAACTGTTTTATCCGCATTACGAAATGTTTGAATGGATAGAACGTGGCGGCAGCTATGGCGTGCTGCTGGCTTTATGGTTCGCGGTTAAGAAAGCGCCGTCGGGGTTTATCGTGTTCCCCTGGAAAAACACCAAAGATTTGAGATTTAGTTGATTAATAAAAAATCCTGTATGAGAGCAGGTGAAAGCCAGGCCTGAGAAACCTGGCTTTATTAAACAGATTACCATAACCCTATTATATTAACCAAACACACATGAAACTAACTTTACGAATACTTTTTGCTATTGCTTTTTACATCTTATTCACTAATACCCAGGCAAACGCGCAGGGATGCGTAGCCATTCGCAGTACCGGTGGTTTATGTACCATGGATGAACATCCCGACAGCTCCAACACCAGCGGCAGCTGGTTGCTAAATAGTAATAATCGTTACTTTCGTTCATACAAGCACTTTGTAGGTACACAGGAGCAAAAACAACGTATTGCCCAGGGTACCAATGTAATAAACCATTCCTATACCCAGGATCTTACGCTTACCCGCATTTTTAACAATCGCTGGTCGTTCGCGGTTGATGTACCTATATTGGATAACAGCCGGTCGTCTTTATACGAGCATGGCGGCAAAGAGCGCCTGAGCACCCATTCATTTGGTTTGGGCGATATCCGCTTAACAGCTTATGCCTGGCTGCTTAATCCTGCCAAGGCCCGTAAAGGCAATATCCAGGTAGGTTTAGGTCTTAAACTACCTACCGGTAACTACAATTACCAGGATTATTTTTACCACACCGCTGCTAATGACGCCCGTACGCTAGGCCCTGTTGATCAATCGATACAATTGGGTGATGGCGGAACTGGCATCACTACAGAGATCAACGCTTATTATAATTTCACCCATCAGTTTGGTTTGTATGGTGGTTTTTATTACCTCATCAGTCCGCGTGAGCAAAACGGGACATCATCAGCTCGTGGCAGTACACCAAGCTCAAAAGCAGTGGCAAATGGCAGCGATGTGATGAGCGTGCCAGATCAGGTCATGGTCAGGGGAGGTGCCAGCTATGGCGTTGGTAAGTTCGACTTTTCGGCGGGTGTGCGTTACGAATGTTTACCAGTAAAAGACCTGGTTGGCGGTAGCAATGGCTTCAGAAGGCCTGGTTATATCATTTCGGCCGAGCCGGGAGTTACTTATCGCCTCAAAGCGCTTTCCATATATGCCTTTGTTCCGGTAGCCCTCAAACGCGACCGTACACAAAGCGTACCTGATAAGATCAGCACACAGCTAACTGGTGTATATACCCAGGGCGATGCCGCTTTTGCCGATTATGCCATAAACGTTGGCGTTACCTTTAAATTTAAATAGAATATCCTATAGTTGATTAATTCGAAGCCGGGAGTGAGATCCCCGGCTTTTTTGTTGCTAATTATTGCCTAAACTTTATAATTTTACCGGTATGAACACTCCCGAAGAAAACTTCGCGGCGCTGGGTTTAAACCTGCCGCCCGCACCAAAGCCGCTTGGCGTTTATAAACCATGTTTAGTTGATGGCAAATATCTTTACCTCTCGGGCCACGGCACAGTGCAGGACGACGGCACGCTGATCATTGGGCGTATCGGTGATACCATTTCACAGGAAGACGGTAAACTGGCAGCCCGCCAGGTTGGTTTAGCCATGCTGGCCACCATTAAAGCCAACATTGGCAGCCTTGATAAGGTAAAAAGAGTGATCAAAGTGTTGGGTATGGTAAATTGTACCCCTGATTTTGAGAAACACCCGTTTATCATTAACGGCGCCAGTGAACTTTTTGCCAAAGTATGGGGCGAAGAAAATGGTATCGGTGTACGCAGCGCCGTAGGTATGGGCTCTTTACCCGATAATATTCCGGTTGAAATTGAGGCCCTGTTTGAATTAGCTGAATAGTTTTAGGAGTTTTGAGTGATGAGTTTTGCTTGGTGTGATCAGTCGCATGGCATCCTGCTCATCACTAAATCCTAAGAATCAAGGTTCAGACAAAATACTCAAAACTCATCACTCAAAACTCAACATGAACTGGTACACAATTGATGATATAGAAAAGCTGGATACCCCCGCTCTGGTGGTTTATCCGGATAGGGTAAAGGCCAACATCGAGCTGCTTAAAACCATGATTGATGATGTGGCCCGTTTGCGCCCGCATGTAAAAACGTACAAGAATAAAGAAGTTACCGGCTTGTTGTTGGAAGCTGGTATCCGAAAATTCAAGTGCGCTACCATTGCCGAAGCCGAACTCCTGGCCATAAGCAAAGCACCCGATGTGTTGCTGGCCTATCAGCCGGTGGGCCCAAAGCTTTACCGCTTTATTAAACTCATACACGCGTATCCGGGCACTAAATTCTCCTGCCTGGTTGATAATACCGCGGCCGCGAATGAAATATCTGAGGTTGCTGAAAAATACAAACTGAAGGTTGATGTTTACCTCGATATGAATGTAGGGATGAACCGTACGGGTATAAAAGCCGGCTTTGAGGCCCTGCAGCTATATATGGATTGCGCCGTATTACCGGGATTGAACCCTGTAGGCCTACATGCTTATGACGGCCATATCCATGATATCGATCTGACCACCCGTACCGAACGCTGCAATACCAGTTTTGAGCCGGTTTTAAAACTACAGCAGGATATCAAAAAACGCGATTATCCTGCGCCAATCATCATAGCAGGCGGATCGCCAACATTTCCCATTCATGCTAAAAGAGAAGCCGTGGAATGCAGCCCCGGCACTTTTGTTTACTGGGATAAAGGCTATCAACTGAGTATGACCGAACAAAGTTTTTTACCCGCTGCGCTGGTAATATCGAGAGTAATATCCCTGCCCGGCGCTACTAAGCTCTGTCTGGATGTTGGGCATAAATCCGTATCGGCAGAGAATGAACTGAGCAAACGCATCTATTTTTTAAATGCTCCCGAACTGGTACCTGTTGGGCAGAGCGAAGAGCATTTGGTGGTAGAAGCTGGCGAAGGTCATGCTTACAAGATAGGCGATGTATTGTACGGTATACCGCATCATATATGCCCAACCGTAGCTTTATATGAGCGTGCTTATACTGTTGAAAATAAAGTACTTAATGGCGAGTGGCTCAACGCCGCTCGCGACAGAAAAATAACGATCTGATATGTTTATAATCGACGCCCATCTTGACCTGAGCATGAACGCGCTGGAATGGAACCGCGACCTTACCCGTCCGCTATCCGAAGTTAATCAACGCGAAGAAGGCCTCACCGATAAACCCGACCGTGCCAAAGCGGTAGTTACTTTACCCGAACTACGCAAAGGCAACATCGGCCTGGTGGTGGGCACACAAATAGGCCGTTATGTAGCGCCGGATAATCCTTTACCGGGCTGGCATTCACCAGAGCAGGCCTGGGCGCAAACTCAGGGACAGGTAGCCTGGTACAAAGCTATGGAAGATGCCGGCGAAATGGTGCAGGTAAATGACCTGCCATCGCTGGAGAAACACCTGCAACTTTGGAGCGACGGGCAATCGACAGAAAATAAACCCATCGGTTATATTTTAAGTCTGGAAGGTGCTGATTCTATCGTTACCGTGCAATACCTGGAACGCGCCTATAATTATGGCCTGCGTGCCGTAGGACCCGCGCATTACGGGCCGGGGCGTTACGCGCAAGGCACCGATGCTACGGGTTATATGGGGCCAAAAGGGCACGAATTGCTGAAAGAAATGGAACGCCTTAACATCATCCTGGATGCTACCCATTTGTGCGATGATAGTTTTTGGGAAGCTCTTGATCATTTTAACGGTCATGTTTGGGCCAGTCATAATAATTGCCGTGCGCTGGTGAACCATAACCGCCAGTATAGCGATGAGATGATCAAAGCGTTGATAGATCGCGGTGCGGTGATAGGCGCAGCGTTGGATGCCTGGATGATGGTACCTAACTGGGTGAGGGGCGAATCAACCCCAAAAGGCATGAACTGTAACCTGGAAGTAATGGTTGATCATATCGATCATATCTGTCAGATAGCAGGCAACGCGCTGCACATCGGTATGGGATCTGACCTAGACGGCGCCTTCGGTCGCGAGCAATGCCCGTACGACCTGGAAACCATCGCCGATCTGCAAAAAGTACCCGCCCTGCTCAAAAAACGCGGTTATACCGATCAGGATATTGATAACATGATGCACGGCAACTGGCTCCGGTTTTTAAGGAACGCCTGGGGATAGATAAAAATAAAGAATATGTCATTGCGAGGAGGAACGACGAAGCAATCTCCTCGTTAGTATATTCGGTACAAACGCGAGGAGATTGCCGCGCTTCGCTCGCAATGACATATCATATTAGAGGGGGCTTCTTCATCCCCATGTAAAACAAACCATTCAATTATATTAACTTTCCTTAAATAAGCCTACTTTGCAAACACTTGCTTCAAAAAAGCATTATCAGGTGAGGAGTTTCTATCATGAATGCAGAACAATCAAGGTTAAAAGATACCAGCTGGAAAAAATGGGGCCCCTATGTAAGTGATCGTCAATGGGGTACCGTTCGTGAAGATTATAGCGCCAATGGCGACGCCTGGAATTATATCACGCATGATATGGCCCGCAGCAAAACTTATCGCTGGGGCGAAGAGGGCATAGCCGGCATTTGCGACAGGCAACAGAACCTTTGCTTTGCCATAGCCTTGTGGAACAAAAAAGACCCGATCATCAAGGAGCGTTACTTTGGCCTCAGTAATCCCGAAGGTAACCACGGTGAAGATGTAAAAGAGATCTATTATTACCTGGATAGCACCCCCACACACTCGTACATGAAAGCGCTGTACAAATACCCACAGCAAACTTTTCCATACGAATGGCTGGTGGCCGAAAACAAACGCCGTACCCGTAAAGATCCTGAATTTGAATTGATAGATACCGGGATCTTTGACAACGACGCTTATTTTGATGTATTTACAGAATATGCCAAAAGTGCGCAGGATGATATCCTGATTAAAATAACCATCCACAACCGTGGAAATGAAGATGCAGCGTTAAATGTAATGCCCACCTTATGGTTCCGCAATACCTGGAGCTGGGGTTATAATGATTATAAACCTTATTTAACAGCCAATGGAGAGGGCAGGATAGAAGTATCGCATAAAGACCTTGATCAACTTTGGCTGCATACCAAAGGCGCGAATGCCTTGCTGTTTTGCGATAACGAAACCAATTCCAACCGGCTTTATAATTACGATAACGGCATCAAATATCATAAAGACGGTATTAATGACCATATTGTACACGGTGCTGATACCGTCAATCCCCGCAATACGGGTACCAAGGCAGCTGTTAACTATGATATTACGGTGGCAGCCAAACAAAGCGTTACGATACGGTTGCGCCTGTCGCCCGATGCCAATTACAGTTTTGAAGATTTTGACAACATATTTACAACCCGCATTACCGAGGCCGATCAGTTTTATAAGGATATATACAGCAACAAGCAGGATATTGATCGCAGCCTGATACAACGCCAGGCTTTTGCCGGGATGATGTGGAACAAGCAATTTTACTATTGCGATATACGGCATTGGCTTCGGGGCGATCCGGCACAACCTGCACCGCCCCCGCAGCGGAAAGATGCCCGTAACAGCAAATGGATGCACCTGAATACCCGCGATGTGATCTCCATGCCCGATAAATGGGAATATCCCTGGTTTGCCGCCTGGGATCTGGCTTTCCATTGCCTGGCGCTGGCTCGCATTGATATGGCATTTGCCAAAAATCAATTGATATTGCTTACCCGCGACTGGTATATGCACCCCAACGGGCAGCTACCGGCCTATGAGTGGGATTTTGGCGATGGTAATCCACCGGTGCACGCTATGGTAGCCTGGAGCATTTATAAAACCGATAAAGAAGCCAACAATGGCAAGGGAGATACCTATTTCCTGGAGCGGATATTTCATAAGCTGATGCTCAATTTTACATGGTGGGTAAATCGTAAGGATGCTTCTGGCAATAATGTATTTGAAGGTGGTTTCCTGGGTTTGGATAATATTGGTGTTTTTGACCGAAACATGCACCTACCGAGTGGCCAGCACCTGGAACAGGCCGATGGTACCAGCTGGATGGCGATGTACTCGCTTAACTTGTTGCGTATAGCTACTGAGCTTGCCGCGGGAGATAATGCTTATGCCGATATCGCCTCGAAGTTTTTTGAGCACTTTATCTACATTGTAGGGGCGATGTCAAACCTGGGCGAAAACAATGAAGGGCTTTGGGATGAAGAGGACGGCTTTTTTTACGATCAGATCAGCTTTCCCGATGACGGCTCCATCAAAATGAAGGTACGTAGTATAGTAGGGCTTATCCCACTGTTTGCTACCGAGGTATTGAACGAGAGCGATATTACCGACAGCCCTATATTTCGCGACCGGATGAAATGGTTTGCCGAGAATCGACCCGACCTGGCCTCGCTGGTTTCGCGCTGGAACGAGAAAAGTGCCAATGGTAAACACCTCATCAGTTTGCTGCGTGGCTTCAGGATGAAATCCATATTGAAATACATGCTGGATGAAAAAGAATTCCTGAGCGATTTCGGTATCCGCTCACTTTCCAAATATCACCTGGATAAACCATTTCATGTGGCCGTAAATGGTGTCGATTTTGGTATAGGCTATACACCTGCCGAAAGCGACAGTGGTTTATTTGGCGGCAACAGCAATTGGCGTGGCCCCATCTGGATACCGATCAACTACCTGATCATTGATAGTCTGCACCGTTTTTACGAGTATTATGGCGACGATTTTAAAGTGGAGTGCCCAACAGGATCTGGTAATTATGTGAACCTGAAAGAGGTTGCCAATGAGCTTTATCGTCGGGTATCCAAACTGTTTTTACGCGATGAGAACGGTAATCGCCCGGTATTCGGCCAGTATCACAAAATGCAAACCGATCCGAACTTTAAAGACTACATTCTCTTTTACGAATATTTTGATGGCGACAATGGCCGGGGCGCAGGAGCATCCCACCAAACCGGCTGGACAGGACTGATCGCTAATTGCCTGTATATTTAAACTTAGGGGCACGCTGGTATCGGTAATCCCGCGGATTTTTCGTATATTTATATAAATAGCAGCCCGGTTCTCTTTTTATAAAGGAACCGGGCTGTTTAGTTAAGGGAAAAACAAGGCCAAAAAACGACCGTTTTTTATATAGTTATTTGTTAATCAGGTAATTAATACTTTTTAAAGCTTTCAAAACTCATCAAAATCGTGTTAAAATTTGTTAAAAAGTGTTAAAATGAGGGTTTTTGAAGTGATTTTCAAGCGTTTTTACCCCGTTTTTGAGCAGAAATTTGTTAAAATTTAAGGTTTAAGAAGTTTTTTGACCGGGCTAACGGATCAAAAATAGCCCCATTTTTTGCCACAATCAATTTGAAATATCTGATAAAAAAATTATCGTCAATAATTATTGTGTTAAAAAGACACAATAAAGTTTAATTCGATATAAAATTTATTTAGTTTTACTGTACCACTTATTAAAAACTAAAAATTATCAGCATGAATTACAACAGGCGAAAGTTTATCCAAAGCGCTGGGGCACTGGCTCTTGGCACCATGGCACTATCCGGCAAAGCGGGTACGTTGTTCAATAATGTAAAAGGCGGACACCCAGTTGGTTTACAGTTATTTACATTTTTTGGAGTTATTGACGAAGATGTAAAAGGAACCCTAACCAAAATAGCCGGTTTGGGCTATAAGGAGCTGGAATCGGCCTTTAGCAAAAAAGGCGGTTACTATGGTATGAGCCCAAAAGAGTTCAAAGCTATGGTGAATGACATGGGCATGGCCTGGACATCACATCATGTGCTTGGAGCGCCGTTCAAAATGCCTCCGGGAGCAAAAATGCCCGTAGGAGCCGATGGTAAGCCTATGGTGATACCACCCATGAAAAACCTGCGCGATGATATGCAGCAATTAGTTGACGATGCTGCCGAAGGAGGGATCAAATACCTTGTTTGCGCCAATTCGCCTACAGGTACACTGGAGGAAATCAAATCAACTATAGAAGTTCTGAATAAAACGGGGGAGGCCGCTAAAAAAGTAGGGATACAATTTGCGTATCATAACCATGATATGGAATTTCATCCGGTTGAGGGCAAAGTTCCCTACGATCTGTTACTTAGCGAAACCGACGCCCAAAACGTAAAAATGGAACTCGACCTGGCCTGGGCTATAAAAGGCGGCAAAAATCCGGTTGAAATGTTTAAGCAACATCCGGGCCGTTTTCCGCTATGGCACGTTAAGGATCTGGATGCCAAGCGTGAAACTATATTGCCTGTAGGCAGCGGCACTATTGATTTTAAACCCATTTTTGCCGCAGCATCATCCGCCGGAATGAAACATTTCTTTGTAGAACACGACATGCCTAAAGATCCACTGGCTAGCATAACCAGTAGTATTGGGTATTTGAAAAATACGCTGAAGGTGTAACCCCACCCAACCCTCCCCAAAGGGGAGGACTTTAAAAGTATCTTGGGAAAGGTGTTCGAAGGAAGGTCAGTCCTCCCCTTTGGGGAGGGTTGGGTGGGGTGTTAACAATTCCATAACATGTCATCATTTTGATTTAACAGCGGCTTTAAGTATCTTAAAGCCGCATTAAAACAAACTAATATGGCAGCACCCCCGGCAGAACAGTTAAAGCGAGTATTAAAACCTGTTCACCTGTGGGCAATAGCTGTGGGGCTGGTTATATCCGGCGAATATTTTGGCTGGAACCTGGGTTGGGCGGTATCCGGAACCATTGGTTTTTTGATAGCTACTTTGGTGGTTACCGTAATGTATATCACCTTCATTTTTAGCTATACGGAGCTTACCACCTCTATTCCGCATGCAGGTGGCGCGTTTGCTTATGCCTACCGTGCCATGGGGCCTATCGGAGGTCTTGTAGCCGGTTACGCTACACTGATCGATTTTTTACTGGCATCACCGGCAATAGCTATTTCGTTGGGGAGCTACCTGCATTTTTTATACCCGGCTATCCCCATTATGCAATCAGCCATGGTATTCAACGTGGCCTTCATCGTACTGAATATATCGGGTGTAAAGGAATCTGCCACATTTTCGGTATTTATTACTATACTGGCCGTAGCCGAACTATTGCTGTACATGGGTATTGTATCTCCCCATTTTAAAATGGATAATTACCTGAGTAACCCGATGCCTTTTGGTTGGGCCGGAGTATTCGCGGCATTGCCATTCGCGGTTTGGTTTTACCTGGCTATCGAGGGTGTGGCCATGGTTGCCGAAGAGGTTAAAGAACCTAAAAAGAACATCCCGAGAGGGTATATATCAGCATTGGCTACATTAGTCGCATTGGCCCTGGGAGTCATGATATTAACTGGTGGCATAACCGATTGGCGCAAATTGAGCAACCTGGATTATCCGCTACCAGAAGCTATAGGAATTGTTTTAGGCAAAGCAAGCGGTCTTACTAAAATATTCGCCAGTATTGGCCTGTTTGGGCTCATTGCTTCCTTGCATGGGACTATATTGGCTTCGTCCAGGCAGGTATTTGCTATGGCACGCAGTGGCTACTTGCCACGTGGATTGGCAGGTATCAATCACAGGTTTAAAACGCCGCACTGGGCGCTTATTGCCGGCGGGGTGGTGAGCTTTATAGCTATTTATAGTGGCACTACAGCACAGATCATCGTACTATCGGTACTTGGGGCCATTGTGATGTATTTGATGAGCATGCTGAGCCTGTTTATCCTCCGCAAAAAAGAACCGCGCTTGGAAAGACCATTTGCTTCGCCCTTTTACCCAGTGTTCCCGGCCACGGCCCTTATCATATCAACGGTATGCCTGTTCGCTATCATCTGGTTTAATTTGGAGGTGAGCGGTATATTTTTTGCAGGTTTAGCTGTGGTGATCGCGATTTTTGTATTAATGGGAAAGCATAAAATAGCGTTGACCGACGAAATGATGACGGCTCCGGAATTTAATCATTAAGGCATTTGGCCATTCAGTCATCAAATTAGCTGGTGAAACAATGACCTAATGATAATTAAGAAAATAAATGTCCTACAAGCACACCATACGCAATAAGGTTTATAAGTTTTCTGATCTGAAAACTTTGCTGGGCAAGGCTTCGCCGTACCGATCTGGCGATGAGCTTGCCGGTGTAGTTGCTGAAAGTTATGAAGAACGCGTGGCAGCCCAGATAACTCTGGCTGATGTACCATTAAAAACTTTCCTGAACGAGGTGGTGATACCTTACGAGCAGGATGAAATAACCCGGTTGATCATTGATAGCCATGACATTACGGGTTTTAGCTTGATAAGCCATTTAACCGTTGGTGAGTTGCGCGACTGGCTGCTGAGTGATGAAACAGATTCTGTAACTTTAACCAGTATAGCCGCTGGCATTACGCCTGAAATGGCGGCCGCGGTATCCAAATTAATGGGTAACCAGAATCTGATAGCTGTAGGAAAAAAATGTGAGGTGATCACCCGTTTTCGGAATACTATCGGTTTAAAAGGGCATTTCAGTACCCGATTGCAACCTAATCATCCAACTGATGATCCAAAAGGAGTGGCGGCCAGTATTATTGATGGCTTATTGAATTGCAGCGGAGATGCCTGTATTGGTATTAATCCAGCTACGGATAGCCCTACAGCGGTAAATAACCTGCTCCACCTGATGGATAACATTCGTTACCAGTTTGATATACCAACTCAAACCTGTGTACTGAGCCATATTACTACCACCTTGCAATTGATTAATCAAGGCGCCCCTGTTGATCTCTGTTTTCAATCCATAGCAGGAACGGAGCAGGCCAATACCAGTTTTGGGGTCAACCTGAGTTTAATTGAGGAGGCCTATTTAGCCACCTTATCCTTAAATCGCGGAACCATAGGCGATAATGTGATGTATTTTGAAACTGGACAGGGCAGCGCGCTATCGGCCAATGCCAATTTTGGTGTAGATCAGCAAACCTGTGAGGTGCGGGCGTATGCGGTTGCCCGGAAGTTTAAACCATTGCTGGTCAATACCGTAGTTGGTTTTATCGGACCTGAATATTTATATGATGGCAAACAAATTATCCGGGCCGCTTTGGAAGATCATTTCTGTGGAAAGCTGCTTGGTTTACCTATGGGAGTGGATGTTTGCTATACCAATCATACCGAGGCTGATCAGGACGATATGGACAATTTGCTCACTTTGTTGGGGGTGGCTGGCTGTAATTTTGTGATGGGTATCCCCGGAGCCGATGATATTATGCTGAATTACCAGTCAACCTCGTTCCATGATGCTTTGTACTTACGCAAAGTACTTGGCTTAAAGCCCGCTCCTGAGTTTGATAAATGGCTCATCAAGCAGGGAATAGTTGATGGTAATGGAAATATGTTACCAGTAAACCAATCACACGGTTTATTGGATGCCATGATCAAATAACATGAAAAGGAATATCCCCCAGGAGATACAGCCGTTAAAGGCGCTACAGGAGTTTACCCCGGCCCGGATAGCCATTGGGCGGGTGGGTACCAGCATACCCTTAAAACAGGTACTGGAGTTTAAACTGGCTCATGCCCACGCTCGTGATGCGGTATATTCTGAATTGGATATCAATAATTTAACAGATTTAATTAAATTATTCAGTTTGCCTGTTTTACAGCTACAAAGCAGGGTAGGTTACCGTGAACAATATCTGCAAAGACCAGATATGGGTCGCAGGTTAAATGAAGGATCCATTGCGTTGCTTGAGGAATACCATAACCAAACAGATGTTGCCATTATTATAGCCGACGGTTTGTCGGCAACTGCCGTTAATAAAAACTCCCTGGGATTACTACAGGCGCTCATCCCGCAACTAACAGCAGCCGGTTTTAAGCTGGCACCCATAAGCCTGGTTGAACAGGGACGTGTGGCTATTGGTGATGACATTGGCCACGGATTAAACGCAAAGCTATCCTTGGTACTTATCGGCGAACGGCCAGGACTAAGTTCGGCAGATAGCCTGGGTGTTTATCTTACCTATGGCCCGAAACCAGGCCTTACAGACGAAGCCCGTAATTGCGTATCCAATATCAGACCTGGTGGTTTATCGTATACCAAAGCGGCAAAAAAAATATTCTACCTCATCAGTGAGGCTTTTAAGCGAAAATCGTCTGGCGTAATGCTTAAAGACAATGCGGGATTGCTGGAAAGCTGAGAAAGCCAAGAGGAGACTAAAAAGTGGGTTTACATGGTTTACATAATTTATGGTTAGTATTTATTTATACTACTTAAAATCAAGTAGTTAAATATTTATACATCATGTAATGTGTTAACCATCTTAGAGCAAAGTATTCAATGTCATTAACCTGCTGCCTGTAGAATTGAGCGAAAGTTTTATGCGCTGTCTGAATGTCTCCGGCTTCGGACGGTTATGCTCATCGAGCAGTAGTACCCTTATATCAGCTCAGGGTCCCTTTCAGGAGACCCTGAGGAGACGGGAAAAGCTTATTTTCCCCGCTTTTCAATAGTGCCGTTAAAAGAGATCGGATCGCGGTTACTGCTGGTTACCTGAAGTGAAGCATAACCATCTGCAGAAATGTCAAGTCTTAAGGTTTGCACGTCGCGCCAATCGCTGATGTTTTTGTCCTTGCCGGTTGGTTTTATAATAATACTCCAGCCACCCTTTTTACCCGCTTTTGAAGTATAAGTAAAGTGGGTATTGGTAAATTTAATACCACCCTCTGTAGGATTGTAAGGAGCGGTATAGGCCCTGCCAAAATAGGGTAAAAACGCGGCAACGGTATCCTTGGATACAGTCAGATCATAATCCGAAGTTAACGACCGGCTTGAACCTCTCATAGGCAGAGCATAATTGGCTTTAAATACATAGTTTTGGGCCTCGACCATATTTTTTATAGCCAGGGCGCGGGCAGCCTTTTTATCTTTGCTGGTACTTTGAGCATTAACTATGTTAATGCTGATAAAAGCCAACAAAAGCAATACTGATATATTCTTTAACAATTTCATAATTAAGTATTTGTTGGTTAGACGATAAAGTGATACTGAGGTTTAATTACTATTAAAGTTAAGCATTATTTAAACAACAAAATCACCCGTTTTTGCGGATGATCTGGTACAAATTGAATAAGTTTACTTAGTTTTTGCCAAATTAGCTTATTTCTCGTATTGCCAAAATCTGCCTTTTCCTTGAGCTATCCATTCCATAGATTGTTCGATCCTTTTTTGCCTTGTGGCTTCTGTTTTTGCATCGGTTATCCAAATTAAATAGTCTTTACGAAAAGAGGCGGATTTACTTTCAAAAATTTCCTTTACTACTGGATTAGCTGTCAGGGCTTCGCTAAAATAGTCTGGCACTTCAATTACTTTTGGTTTTTCAGATACAGACTTCGCTTTTTTTACTCCATTTTCATTTAAAACCATAGCTTCTTTGATATAAGCTACCAATGTTTCCTTCGCCGGCAGGTCTGATAACGATTTTAGTTTGTCCATATATCCCATCTTTTGTCCTGCCTTTACACTCTCTATTATCTTTGTATCACTCATTAGTTCCGCTTTGTAAAGGCTAAATGAGCAATGGTTTTTATAGCCCGCAAGGATACACATCATATCACTTTTATAATCAAAATGCGGATTGCCCCATTTAATGATTTCTTCAACTTCCGGGCATGTTTCATGAATTATTTGTCGTAAATATTCCATGATCGGCTTTGCGAAATCTGCAGATTTTTCGATATACTCATCAAATTGAGGATTAAATTTTGACATTTTAAGCGTGTTTTATAGTCTGATTTATAACTGTTTACAACAAATCTAAAATAATAAAAATAAAAAGCCACCCGTTTTATACGAGTGGCTTAGTTTTAATATAATAGCTTTTTATTTCAAATTATTGAAATACAGGTAGTTATATCAAATTAACGCTACGGTTAACGAACTCTGTAAGCTCGGCACCTGTCAATAAACCTTGAGAAAGCAGGGCCAAATCAAATGCCTGTTTTGATAATTGAGCCTGGGTGTTTTCATTTTCTTCCTGTAATATACGGTTGATCAGCTTGTGGTTTCCATTCACAATTACCTTGTAATTATTGGGCATATTGCCATAAAAACTCATACCGCCGCCCATAGCTGCCATATCTTTCATACGGCGCATAAATTCGTCCATAGTAACGGTTACAGGTAGCTCATCCGGGTTAAGGCTCTCTATTTGAACGTTGTATGCCGGCTTGTTAATAGCTTTGTTAAAGATGTCTTTCACTTTGGTTGACTGCTCTTCGGTCAAAATGGTTTCCGGAGCATCATCTTTTTTGATCAGCTTATCGGCAACATCAGCGTCAACACGTTTCAACGATGTTTTTTCCAGTTTCTGCTCTAGCTGACTGATGAAGTGATTGTCAATAGGAGAGTTCATCACCAGTACATCGTAACCTTTTTTACCAGCCGACTGGATAAAGGCATCCTGTTTTGCCGGATCATTGGTGTAAATATAAACCAGCTGACCATCCTTATCGGTTTGTATGGCTTCTACTTTGTCTTTATATTCGGGCAGGGTGAAGTTCTCGTTCTTGGTATTGGTCACCAAAACAAAGTCTTTGGCCTTGTCATAAAACTTGTCTTCGCTTACCATACCGTATTTTACGAACAAACCTATATCTGTCCATTTTTCTTCGTAGGCTTTACGGTCGCTTTTAAATAGCTCTGACAATTTATCAGCTACTTTTTTGGTAATGTAGCTGTTGATCTTTTTAACGTTGCTATCGGCTTGTAAAAAGCTGCGGGATACGTTAAGCGGGATATCTGGTGAGTCAATAACACCATGTAACAACATCAGGAACTCCGGTACAATGTCTTTTACCTCGTCGGTGATAAATACCTGGCGACTGAATAGTTTGATCTTGTTTTTTTGTACCTCAAAATCATTTTTCAGCTTAGGGAAGTATAATACACCGGTCAGATTGAAAGGATAATCTACATTCAGATGGATCCAGAATAGGGGGTCTTCGCTGAAAGGATAAAGCGTTTTGTAAAAGTTAAGATAATCCTCATCTTTTAATTCTGATGGCGCTTTTGTCCAGATAGGGTTGGTATCGTTGATGATGTTATCGTGTTGAACATCAATGTATTTTGGTTTGCCTTCTTCATCTACACCATCTTCTTCACTGTCAGTTTTAGTACCAAATTTAATAGGTACAGGTAAAAATTTACAGTATTTGTCCAGTATCTCCTGAAGCTTGTGCTCATTCAAAAACTCTTCCGATTCGCTGTTGATAAACAGGGTGATTTCGGTACCGCGTTCTTCCAGTACGCCTTCGCCAATTTCAAACTCGGTACTGCCATCGCAAACCCAGTAAGCAGGTTCGGCGCCGTCCTGGTATGAAAGTGTCTGAATTTCAACCTTATCAGCTACCATGAAAGCCGAATAGAAACCTAAACCAAAACGACCGATGATCTCATTAGCGTCTTTAGCTTCTTTGAATTTCTCCATAAACTCAGTAGCGCCCGAAAACGCGATCTGGTTAATGTATTTTTTGATCTCTTCAGCGGTCATACCCAGACCGTTATCAGATATGGTGATGGTCTTTTTGTCGGCATCAAAAGCTACTTCAACACGCAGATCGCCCAATTCACCGTTGTATTGACCGAGGGAGGCCAGGCGTTTGATCTTTTGGGTAGCATCTACGGCGTTTGATACCAACTCGCGCAGAAATATCTCATTATCAGAGTACAGGAATTTTTTAATGATCGGAAAAATGTTCTCGGTGTGAATCGAAATACTGCCTTTTTCTTGCATAATATTTTTATATGATTGATTTAATATGATTTTCGATCTGTAGCCATCAATGCCTGTTCCAAAGGGTGTGATGTTGTCAAATTGGCAGTAAAGATTTTTTGAGGTCAGCTGCCGGGCAGATGTTAAAACTTTGGATAAGAGGCTTTTTAAAGCTTAAATTTTAACACTTTTTTGGCCAAAACTGGTCGTTTTTCATTCAAAAAGGCCTCAAAATTGAGTCAAAACCATCGATTTTAACACTTTTTAACAAATTTTAACACGTTTTTTTACTTTAAAAAGTATTAAATATTTGATAATCAGATTTCTATATACAAAATGGTCTGTTTTTGTTCTATTTAATCCTTAACTAAACAGCCCGGCTCTCTGTGTAAAAGAGAGCCGGGCTGCTATTGATATAAAGATACGAAAATTCCGGGGCATCATCAAATGCTGGTTAAGGTATCTGCTATTCGCTTAATTTGTACCTGCTGGTTTTGCTGCCGGGGCGGGTTGGTTGAGCGCGAAACGTTTGCCAATAACGACCAGATCATCATCGCTTAGTTTCGAGGTTGATTTTAGCAGCTGAACAAAATAGGCCACTTCGCTTTCGCTGGCCGGGCAACCTACATTATCGCCATAGGTATCCAACGAAGCGCCTTTTGGTCTTACCTGGCTGTCGCCTAAGATCTTTCCTTTTTCATCCAGGATCAACCAAAAGGGCAGTCCTGATTTTTCGCCATGAAATTTTGCCAGGGCTTCTGTTGATCCCGGGTTTTCCAGGTTCTTTTTGGCAGGCTGCTCCAGCACGTCCAATGTGGCTATCACATAGTTGTTATCGATCATTTGTTTACAGGATGGATCGTTCAACGAAGCTTCCATTTTTTTGCACCAGCCACACCACGAAGCATGAAATATCAGCATTACCTTTTTATGTTCTTTGGCAGCCTGCGTATAAGCCTGTTTCAATACCTCATCGGCCGATGGGTTAGTGGTCTGCGCTCGACTGCTAAGGCCAATCGCCATCACAAACATTAATAAAATGATCTTTTTCATGGTAAATTTATTGAGGTGAATCTGTCACTAAAGGTAAAAAATTATGCAGCAATATTTTTAAGTTTTCTTCGGTATCCTGGTGAGTGATAGTGCCTTCCGCGTTTATTTTGGAGCGGATGAAGGGAATAAGCAGTGTAGCGCCATCAATAACCCGACTATTTAACGCACCCAGCGTAAGCAGGAGCGAGGCATGGGCATGTTCGCCACCTAAGGAGGCTGTAATGAGCGCCACCGGCTTTTCGACCAATGAACTGCTCGATACCAGCCAATCGAGCATGTTTTTAAGCTGCCCGGGCACGCCAAAGGCATATTCCGGCGTGCAAATAATCAGGCCATCGGCATTGGCTAAAAGCCCGCGTAAACGCGCCACAACGTCCGGTGGGTTATCGTTATCTAAACCAGGATCAAAAGGCGGTATCAGGGCCAGTTCGTTGTATATAGTATAATTAATATCGGCAGGAGCCTGGGTAGCCAGGTATTTCAGGATATGGTGGTTAGATGAACCGGAGCGCAGACTGCCGGGAATGGCGAGGAGACTTCTCTTTCCCTGATTTGTTAGAATTACTTTATGTGTCATACTCATCCATTAAAAAAAATGTCATTTCTCTCTATCGTTCGAAATGACACCGCTTTTTATTTAAAATTTAAAAACCAGTAAGTTTTAATTCCCTCTTTAGGGGGCTCTACGGTATAAACTGCAAAATAAACGAGGATCCCTTGCCCTCGGTTGATTGAACCTGTATGTTGCCTTTATGCAGCAGCATGATCTGCTTGCATAGGCTGAGCCCTATACCGCTACCGGTTTTAC
This sequence comes from Mucilaginibacter sp. BGA-UO-ETr-C110, assembly GCF_059567985.1. Classification (NCBI taxonomy): domain Bacteria; kingdom Pseudomonadati; phylum Bacteroidota; class Sphingobacteriia; order Sphingobacteriales; family Sphingobacteriaceae; genus Mucilaginibacter; species Mucilaginibacter sp. BGA-UO-ETr-C110. The sequence continues at coordinate 1,802,551 of NZ_JCAQPB010000002.1, read as the reverse complement.
GGGTACTGAAGAAGGGGATAAAGATCTTATCAAGCAGTTCGGGTGGCATGCCTAAACCATTATCGGTCACCTTTACAAGGGTTTTACTGTTATTCTGTAATTCTCCTGATAGTATCAGGCGCGGTTCATCGCGGTCTTTTACGGCCTCTATGGCATTCACCAGCAGGTTAATCATCACTTGCTCTATCAGGTTAATATCGGCCTGTATGGCCAGGGTAGGGTCACGCAGGATAATTTCCAGTTCGATGTTCTTTTTCTCGAGTGTGGGCCGCATCAGGCTGGCCAGGTTTTCAAACAGGTCGCGCACCAGGATCTTGTTCAGATCGAGCTTGGTGATCTTGTTGAGGCTACGGTAGCTTTCGGTAAATTTGAGTAAACCTTCGCTACGCCTTTTGATGGTATCGATACCCAGTTCCAGGTCTTCCAGTTCGCTGCTTTGAATGGCACCGGTTATTTCGGGACTTTGAAGCCGGTTCTTCAACGTATCCGCTAATGATGATATAGGCGCCACCGAGTTCATGATCTCATGGGTCATTACGTTGAGTAATTTCGACCATGCCTTCGATTCGGTTTCATCCAGGGCTTCACTTACGTTCTGGAAAGCTATCAGTTTGTACAAGATATCATCGCTGCGCATAACGCTGGCCGTGATGAGCATTTTTACCAATTGCTGGTTGCGGGTAATGGTGATGATCTTACTATCGCCGGGTTTTACGATGGTTAATTCATGGTACAGGGCCGGGTCGCGTTTTTCGAGCGAATGAACGGTTTTGAGATAAGGTATACCGATGAGGTTTTTAAAGGCCTCGTTGATCCAGCTGATGTTACCGGTTTCTTCCTCGAACGACAGGATGCCGGTATCTACCAGTTCCAATATTTTTTGCAGGTAATGGTACTGCGTTTCGCGCTCACGGCTGATGAGCTTAAAGGTGGTATTGATATCATTAAAACCTTTACGTAATGGCTTTAGCTCATTAGGTGCACGGCGAACATCAAAATGCCTCGAAAAATCGCGGTAATGTATCGACTCCACAAACTGGTTTACCTCGTCCTGTGCTTTTTTCTGAAAGCGGATCATCTCAATAACCGCGTACACGATGAGCGGGATAAAAATAACCAGGTACAGTGGTTTGCCGCTAACAATAACAAATGAGGCGGCAATCAAGGCCAGAAACATCAGGAACACGCGCAGCAAGAGCCGCCATTCATATCGGTTAAATATCATATTTGCTTAGTCTGCGGTATAGGGCTGTGCGGGTTAATCCCAATTCTTTAGCAGCCCGTGTTATATTACCATTATGTTTTTCAATAACCCTTAGTATAGCATTCTTTTCCAAAGTGCTTAATTGGATGTTATCATCATCGGCAATGGTTTCGGGCGCTGTTTCCAGGATCGAAAATATCAGGTCATCCGGGCGCAGTATGTTTTCATCGGCCATAATCACCGCTCTTTCAATCGTATACTGCAATTCGCGCACGTTGCCGGGGTAATTGTATGATTTTAATTTTTGTAAAGCCGCGGCATCAAAATCCATCGAAGGTTTAAGGTACTTGCTGGCATACAACTTGGCAAAGTGCCTGGCCAGTATGGAAATATCTTCATTGCGGCGGCGCAAAGGAGGCATATTGATCTCAACGGTATTGATCCGGTATATTAAATCCTTACGGAAGCGGTTCTCATTGGCTAGTTCATGCATAGGCACGTTGGTAGCGCAAATCAACCTGATATCGATATCAACGGCTTTGTTGGTACCCAAACGGGTTACCTGCCGGTTTTGCAGTATGGTTAATAATTTGGCCTGTTGCTGCAGGGTAATATTACCAATTTCATCCAGGAACAGGGTACCGCCCTGCGCGTCTTCAAACCTGCCGGTACGATCTTCGCGGGCATCGGTAAAAGCGCCTTTTTTGTGACCAAAAAGCTCACTCTCAAATAAAGTATCGGTAAGGGCGCCTACATCCACTTTAATAAATGGCTTATCTGCACGTAGTGAACGTTCATGTATAGCTTTGGCCATCAGATCCTTGCCTGTGCCGTTTTCGCCCAGGAGCAGGATATTAGCATCGGTAGGGGCAATTTTATTTACCTTGTAAAAAATATCCTGCATCACTTCCGATTCGCCCAGGATAGAAGTGTCACCCGCCGTGCTTTTCACCGCGGTTTTGGTAGTTTTTACGCCTTCCTTTTTATCTAACAGCTCTTTTATAGTGGCTATCAGTTTTTCGTTATGCCATGGCTTTACAATAAAGTCATTAGCACCTTCTTTTAAGGAACGTACCGCCAGATCAATATCGCCATAAGCGGTTATCATGATCACGCATACGTTAGGTTTCCAGTCCTTAACCTTACGCAACCAGTATAAACCCTCGTTGCCAGTATTAATAGCGCTATTAAAATTCATATCCAGCAAAACCAGGTCAACCTCGTTGCGCTGCAACAACCAATTCAAATTCTCCGGGTTTTTCTCGGTGATCACTTCCTGGGCTTCTGTTTTCAGTAAAAGCTTAACGGCGGTCAGCACATCCGGGTCATCATCAACAATTAAAATAGTAGCTTTTTTTAATATCATATTTTTATATAGTTCATAGTTGATAGTTCATGGATCATAGTTAGTAATTGGTAGTTGATAGTTTATAATTAATGTCTTTATAAATATTTAGCCCCGCCTAAATCCCACCCAAAAGCGAGGTTGGGTGAAGCCAAATAGCATTTTGTTGCTATGAACCATCAACTATGATCTATGAACCATAGAAACTTTGTGCAAATTAGTAATTGAATGCTTAAATTTCATACCAGTTATAATAATACAAGTATTAAACTGTAAATCAATAATGAAGGGATACCGCAAAATTGTATCACTGTATCATAACCGGACACTTGCTGTAACAGAAGCGTACGCTTTAATTGCTTATTTGTAGTTTAATGTGTTGAAATACAGTAATTTAATTTGTGGCATATCTTTTTGTTATGACTTATCAAAATATAATAAACTACAGTGGACAGAAAAATTGAAAAAAAGACCTGGAACAATAAACGGATACTAACAATTGCGGGCATAACAGGCATTATTTTATTAGTTGGCGGCAGTATTTATTTTACATCGGGTAAAAGTAAACTGGATGTTGATACCGAACGCATAACCATCAGCACTATCACCAAAGGCCCGTTCCAGGAGTTTATCCCGGTTAATGGTGTGGTAATGCCACTGACCACTATTTATCTTGATGCTACCGAGGGCGGTGTTGTTGAAGAGAAATTTGTTGAGGATGGCGCCAACCTGAAAAAAGGCGATCCGATTTTAAAACTGTCCAATACCGATCTGGAGTTGAGCCTGGCCAACCAGGAAACTGCTGTATATGCCGAGCAAACCCAAATGCAGATATCGCATAACAACGCGCAGCAAAATACCATCACCAAATTAAATACCATGGCCGATGTAGAGAACGCTTATAAAGAAGCCGAAAGGGTTTATAAACTCGACAAGCATCTTTATGATCAAAAAGCCATTGGTTTACAACAATATCAATCTGATAAAAATATGTACGACTATCAGGTTAACCGTTATAAATTAGCCAGACAAATATTAGTACAGGATACGGCACTGGTTAAGCAACAGGCTTCGCAATCACAGGAACAATATGCGCACATGAAAACAACATTGGAGCTGATGCGTAAAAAAGTGGCCAGTTTGGTTTTGAGAGCGCCTGTTGATGGCCAGCTAACCTCAATGGATGCAGAAGTTGGACAAAATAAGAAACAAGGTGAGCACCTCGGACAGATAGATGTTCAGTCGGGATTTAAGGCAAGGGTTGATATTGACGAACATTATCTTTCACGTGTATATACCGGTTTAAAAGGCGATTTTCAGTTTGCTGATAAAACTTATAATCTGGTGATCAAAAAGGTTTTTACTACGATAACTGCCGGAAGGTTCCAGGTTGATATGCAGTTTGTTGGTGAGGTGCCAAAAGGTATTCGGAAAGGGCAAACCTTACAGGTAAGATTGGCATTGAGTGAAGAGAGAATAGCCGTATTACTCCCTAAGGGCGGTTTTTACCAGCAAACCGGTGGTAACTGGATATTTAAAGTAAGCGAAGATGGTAAGCGTGCTTATAAAGTTGATATACAAGTTGGCCTGACAAGCCCGGATTACTTTGTTGTAACCGGCCTAAACCCAGGCGATAAGGTAATTACCTCAAGCTATGAAACTTATGGCGACATACAGGAGCTGGTACTGAAAAAATAAATTGACAAAACTGCAACGAAAAGCAGCTATAAAACATCATATATAAAAAAATAAACTTAACGAAACATAAAAAATATTCTACCCGCCACATGGCGGGGATGATCCAGGAGGCACAAATGATAAAAATTACTAATCTCGAAAAATTCTACCGTACCGAAGAGGTAGAGACCATAGCTTTAAATAAGCTATCGATTGAAATTGCTACCGGCGAATTTGTGGCCATCATGGGCCCCTCTGGTTGTGGCAAATCAACATTGCTTAACATACTGGGGATGCTGGATGATCCGGATGCAGGCAGCTATGTTTTTAACGATATTGAGGTAGCCCATTTTACCGAGCGTAAACGTGCCGATCTGCGCAAGCATAACATCGGCTTCGTATTCCAGAGCTTTAACCTGATCGATGAGCTTACCGTATTTGAAAACGTTGAACTGCCTTTGATATACACCGGTGTAGCATCGGCCGAAAGGGTAAAAAGGGTAGAAGAGGTATTGGATAAAATGCAGATCATGCACCGCCGCAACCACTACCCGCAACAGTTATCAGGTGGTCAGCAACAGCGTGTGGCCATTGCCCGCGCGGTAGTTAACAAACCCAAACTGATACTGGCGGATGAGCCCACCGGTAACCTGGACAGCAGCAACGGTAATGATGTTATGGAACTGCTAACCGACCTGAACGAACAAGGAACCACCATTATTATGGTTACGCACTCTGAGCATGATGCCCGTTATAGTCACCGTATCATCCGCTTGTTGGATGGCCAGAGCGTAATGGAGAATATCATGGTTTAAACCAAAACATCTCCCAAAAAGAAAATAGTTTATATAAGTTAGTAAGTGCCTCGCTATCCTCTCCTGATTAGGAGGGGGTAGCTTGAGTTTTTTACTTACCGCCAGCGGTATAGTTCAATATCCTTTAAATTTAAAGAAACGTGGGATAAACAGCCGGTTTTAAAGAAGGGGAAATGGTGTTTTATAATAGTTAATATTTAACGCTTACGTAAATGATCAAGAATTATATAAAAACAGCTTTCCGCGGTCTTCAAAAAAACAAAGGGTTTACCACCATCAATATCCTGGGCCTGGCTTTAGGGCTGGCAACCTGCCTGCTCATCGTGCTGTATGTAATTGATGAATTAAGCTACGACAGATATAATACCAAGGCCAATAGGATATACCGGATTAATGAAGACCTTAAACTGGGCGATAACAGCGTACAGTATGCGGTATGTATGCCACCGTTGGCTAAAACCTTAAAAGCAGATTATCCTTACGTTGAAAATGCTGTCCGCTTAAAGAATGCCGGCAGCTGGCATGTTAAAAAAGGCAATTCCAATATACTGGAGAACCGGCTGGTTTATGCCGATCCTTCATTGTTTGATGTTTTTACCTTACCGATGATCAACGGGAGCCCGGCATCGGCCCTTGCAGAACCTAATAGTGTTGTAATTACCGAAACTACAGCCAAAAAATATTTCAACAGCATTAATGTTGTTGGTAAAACACTGGTGTTAAATGATAATACGCCATTTAAAATAACCGGTGTTATTCGTGATGTGCCTAAACAATCACATTTCAATTTTGATTTCTTCCTGTCGATGCCTACCTGGCCTGATAGCCGTTCCAATGAATGGTTAAGGAGTGATTATAATACCTATGTTTTATTAAAAGCCCCCTCTGACGCCAAAAAACTGGAAGCCAGCTTTCCGGAACTGTTAAAGAAATTCAGCGGTGCGCAAATGCAGGCACAACTAAACATGAGCATTGATGCTTTTGAAAAAAGCGGCAGCTTCTTCAGGATGAACCTCATTCCGCTAACAGATATCCATTTAAAATCGAGCCTGAGCGGTGAGTTAGGCCCCAATGGCACTACGCAGTATATTTACATATTTTCGGCAATAGCCATTTTTATTCTTTTAATAGCCTGTGTAAACTTCATGAACCTTTCCACAGCGCGCTCGTCAAACAGGGCCCGTGAGGTTGGGGTACGTAAGGTTTTAGGCTCCGACCGTAAGCAACTGATCGCTCAATTCTTAACTGAATCTGTATTGGTTACGTTTGTAGCTACCTTACTGGCATTTATAGTAGCTTTGTTTTTATTACCGTTGTTCAACCAGCTATCCGGTAAAGAACTGGTCATTAACCGCGAGTCGTTGGTATGGATAGTTCCCGCATTATTATTCATATCCTTATTTGTTGGGGCAATAGCGGGTTCATATCCGGCTTTTTACCTGTCGGCTTTTCAACCGGTTGATGTTTTAAAAGGCAAATTAGCCGCTGGGTTTAAAGGTAGCAGGCTCAGGAGTTTCCTTGTAGTTTTTCAATTCTCCATATCTATTTTCCTGATCATTGGTACACTGGTGATATATAACCAGTTAAATTATATCCAGACAAAAAATTTAGGTTATAACCGTAACCAGGTACTTATTATTCAAAACGTTTTTGAGCTTAACAAACAGGCTAAAATATTTAAGCAAGAAGTTAAAGAAATTCCGGGTGTTATCAGTGCCACCATGACGGGTTTTCTGCCTACTTCCAACTGGAAAAGCACGGCGATCTACTATAAAGACGCCACCCTCGATCAAAAAAAATCCCTGTTCCCGCAAAGCTGGGAAATTGATGAGGATTATGTAAAAACACTTGACATGAAGATAGTGGCAGGGCGCAGCTTCTCCAAAGATATGCCTACAGATTCCGCGGGCATTATACTTAATGAGTCGGCTGCTAAGTTCCTGGGATTTAATGATGTCAATAAAATCCTGTATAAAAGCCAGGGAGGCAAAAATACGCTGGATAATGTAAAGAAATGCCACGTAGTGGGGATTGTAAAAGACTTTAATTTTAATTCCCTGCGCGAAAGCATAGGTCCGGTGGTGATGACACTGGCAGAAAATACAGGTGCTTTGAGTATTAAGGTTGATACTAAAAACCTGCCTGCCCTGTTATCCCAAATAAAAGATAGGTGGAAGGAATTATCACCAAATGTACAGATCAATTACTCGTTTATGGATCAGGAGTTTGATGCCTCTTACGGCACAGAACGACGTACAGGCCAGATATTTATTGTATTTACTTCGCTGGCCATTATCATTGCCTGCCTGGGTTTATTTGGTCTGGCTGCCTACGCCGCCGAGCAACGCACCAAAGAGATAGGGATACGTAAGGTATTGGGTGCCAGTGTGTCGGCTATTGCGGGCATGCTATCTAAAGACTTTATTAAGCTGGTATTCATTTCTATTTTGATTGCCTCGCCCATAGCCTGGTACCTGATGAATAAATGGCTACAGGATTTTGCCTACCGGATAAATATCCAGTGGTGGGTTTTGGTGCTGGCTGGTATAGCGGCTCTGTTTATAGCGGTTGTTACGGTAAGTTTTCAATCGATCAAAGCTGCAATTGCTAATCCCGTTGAGAGTTTGAAGAACGAGTAAGGGAGTTGAAAGCAGAAAGCGATTTAGAGTTTAGAAATTAGAATTTCAATTATTATGATCAAAAACTTTATAAAAATAGCCTGGCGAAACCTTATTGCCAATAAACTTTTCACTTCACTTAATATTGTCGGGCTGGCAATAGGTATGTGCGTTTGTATTACATTATTTGCTTGCATTTCCTCCGAACTGAGTTTTGATCGCATGTACAAAAACTCTAAAAATATTTATCGGGTGAATATGCAAACGACCGCCAAATACAACTACAAAGTTTGGGCAGAGATACCTAATTCCGTCGGTCCGGCCATTGTTCAAAGTATTCCCCAGGTTAAAAATATGACCCGCCTTATCAAACATGATTTTGGCGCGTCGGTATCACTGAAAACAGGAGATAAAAATTTTGCCGAAAAAGGCTTATACCTGGCTGATTCGACGGTCTTTAACCTTTTCGATATGAAGTTTGTTGAGGGTAATGCACAAAATGCTTTTTCCCAGCCAAAATCCATTGTGCTTTCACAATCGGCCAAACAAAGGTTATATGGAACTGAGCCAGCTTTCGGAAAAATAATTTATGTAAATAATCGCGATACGCTGCATGTTTCTGGTGTTTACGCCGATTTACCGGTTAACAGTACCATCGACTGTGATATGATCTATAATATTATGGATTCATGGATGGGGAAGAATGTATACTGGAGCAACGCCAGTTACGAAACCTATTGCCTGCTACAGCCCGGTGTAGATGTCGCGAAGGCACAAGCATCTGCTAGTGGACTTATTGATAAGAATGTAGCAAAGGATAATAAATATTTTACCAATTTTATATTCCAGCCCCTGGCTGATATTCATCTTTATTCGGCTGATATACGTGAAGGTTACTCTGGCAGAATTGGTAGTATCAGTACGGTAAAAGCGTTGATGTTTTTATCACTGCTGGTATTGATAATTGCTTGTATCAACTACATGAACCTGGCTACTGCACGCTCGCAAAAACGCGCTAAGGGGATAGGCGTTAATAAAGTTTTAGGAGCCAATAACAGTAATTTGTTGATGCTGTTTTATACTGAAACTGCCTTGCTCTCACTTATTGCTATTATTATAGGCTATTTGTTTGCTTTCGCTGTAAAACCAATGTTTCAAAATATTACCGGTATTGAGTTGAGTACATCGGCATTTTTAGAGCCGCCGATTTTGCTGGGTTTATTCTCAACCTGGATTTTTGTGACATTGGTTGCCGGCAGTTATCCTGCATTTTCTATGTCGCGCATTTCACCGTTGGTGTTAATGAATAAATTGAAATTAAAGCACTCTTTTGCCGATCTCATCCGTCGGGCTCTGGTGATATTTCAGTTCGCGTCGTCTATTATTCTCATCATCTCTGTTATTGTTATACTTCAACAGATCCGATATATCAGAAACCGGGATCTTGGTTATAATCCCAATGGTGTGGTCGCGGTTAATATAAAATCAGCGCAAAATAAACAGCAGATGACAGCATTCATGAATGGGTTGCGAGCCATGGCTGCTGTTGAAAGCTTTTCGGCAGTGCAATCTATTCCTGGTGATGTAGAGAGTGGTAGAAGTGTTCGAAAACTGGCCACCGACAAAGAGGGTATGCCTGTAAAAACCTGCCATACCGATGGTTCGATTGTGAAAACCATGCAGTTAAAACTGCTTGCGGGCAATTCACTCCCGCAAAAACTGGCTGAGGGGGATAGCACTTGTTATGTATTGATCAATGAGGCTGTTATGAGATATCTTGGCTTCAAATCGCCTCAGGACGCTGTTGGAAAACAGATCGGCACGGAGATGTTGGACAAATCTATAGTTAGCGGCGTGGTGAAGGATTTCAATTATAAATCGCTTAAGACCGAGATAGGAGGCTATATATATTATGAAATGAATAAAGCCCCGGAATCGTTAACAACTCTGCTTATCAGGTATAATACTAAAGACCTGCCGCGTTTTATGCAGCAGTTACAAGTTAGTTTTAAAACTGATATGCCGAACTCAAGCTTTGATTACGAATTTCTGGACAGCCATATTCAAAGTTTATACGCTTCTGAACAGCACACGGCCCAAACTGCAACTGTATTTTCATTGCTGGCGATATTGGTAGCATGCCTTGGATTGTTTGGATTAGCAGCCTTTATTGCAGAGCAACGGACAAAAGAGATCGGCATCCGCAAAGTGCTTGGAGCAGGCGTATCTGGAATTACCAGGTTATTAACCAAAGATTTTTTAAGGCCAGTTTTGGTATCATTTTTAATAGCTTCGCCTATAGCCTGGTACCTGATGAACAAATGGTTACAAGGTTTTGCTTACCGGATAAATATCCAGTGGTGGGTTTTGGTGCTGGCTGGTTTGGCCGCTCTGTTTATCGCTGTTATCACCATAAGTTTTCAATCGATCAAGGCTGCAATTGCCAATCCGGTTGAGAGTTTAAAGAATGAGTAGAATAATAGACTTAAATTAAGACCTATGTTCAGAAACTACATCAAAATAGCGGTTAGAAGTCTTTGGAGACATAAAGGGTTTTCGATAATAAATATTATCGGCCTGGCAGTGGGTCTGACAGCTTGTTTCCTAATCTATATAAATGTAAAGTTCGAGCTGAGTTATGATAGCTTTAATGAAAAAGCTGATCAGATCTATCGGGTCTCAACCGATATAAAACATCCTAATTCCATAATTTATACCGGGAGCTCATTTATTCAAATGGGCCCCGCACTACAACAGGATTATCCGCAAGTAAAAGCTAATACGCGAATTTCTGGCGCACATTTTTTGGTGCAGTACAGAGAATCAAAATTTCAGGAAGATAACCTGATCTATGCCGATCCTTCTTTGTTTTCCGTTTTTACTTTGCCCGTTGTAAAAGGCGATGTAAAAAATGGTTTTAAAGCTCCGTATACAGTAGTAGTAACACAAACCATGGCTCGGAAGTATTTTGGCGATATCAATCCCATCGGCAAATCATTACTTCTTAATAGTAAAGTCCCTGCGTTAGTCACCGCTGTTATAAAAGATGTACCCTTAAACTCACATTTTCAATTTGATATGGCGATTTCCTTTGCAACACGCGAAGTACTGTATCCAAGTATGGACAATTGGACAGATCTGGGATGCTCTACTTATATCGTATTGCCCAAAGGGTACAATTATCACCAATTAGAAGGTTTGCTACCCGCTTTTGCAAACAGACACTATACTCAGTCTGACAAAAAGGAGGGAGCCGGTTATGACTTTTCAATGCAGCCTTTAAAGGATGTTTATATGGATGCAAAAAGGAGGGCGCCAGAAACGGGCGATTTGCATAATGTTAAAATATTTTCACTTATCGCTGCATTTATCATGCTGATAGCCTGCATTAACTTTATCAATTTAACAACTGCAAGAGCCACAGAAAGAGCTAAAGAAGTGGGTATCCGTAAAGTAATTGGCGCAGCAAGGAAGCAATTGATCATCCAGTTTTTAAGCGAGTCGTTTATTATATGTTTGATCGCTTTTTTGTTATCGGTCTTATTCAGCTATTTATTATTGCCGTTTTTTAATCAGTTATCAGGTAAACAGATCAGTACTAGTATTTTTTCAAATGGTTATTTGTTGCAACTTTTTATAGTATCCTGTTGTATTGGGGTTATAGCGGGTTTGTATCCGGCATTAGTGCTTTCTGGTTTCAAACCTATAACTACCTTAAAAGGGAAGTTCAGCAAATCAAGCAGCGGTATTTTATTACGCAAGGGCTTAGTAGTTACTCAGTTTACTATATCTATGGTGTTGATTATAGGTACCATAATAGTTTATAACCAGCTAAATTATATGCGTAGCCAGCCACTTGGTTTTCAGAAAAATCAAATGCTTACCATTGATTTTTCTCGGGATACAGCAGTGCAAAATCGTTCGGAATTAATAAAGAGCGAACTAAAAAAGATCCCTAATGTGGAATCTGCCACGGCATCCAGAGGTATACCTGGGTATGGTCATAGCAACCGTGACTCCCAAATAGAGAATAAAGCAGGGGCTATGCAACATATGGTTATTAATTTGTTCGAGGTTGATTATGATTTCATTCCGCAATTTGAAATGAAGCTGGCTGCCGGGCGCATATTCTCAAAAGCGTTTGGTACCGATGCCACACAGTCTATAGTAATTAATGAAACAGCGGCTAAAATCCTTGGATACCGCAGCCCTGCGGAAGCTATTGGTCGGAATTTCTCGCAAGACGAACGTACAGGTAAAATCATTGGTGTAGTAAAAGATTTTCATTATCAATCGTTACAGGAATCTGTACAACCTTTAAACATGCGCATTAGTCCGGGACTCACCAGCACGTTTACTTTAAAAATTAAATCAAACAATATTCCTGCAACTATAGCTGCTATTCAACACAGATGGAAAACACTGGTACCTGAGCGCTCCTTTAACTATGCGTTTGTTGATGATACATTTAATAAACAATACGCAGTGCAGGTTAATTTCGGTAATCTCTTTCTGTATTTTGCTATGTTGGCTATATGTATTTCATGTATGGGGTTATTCGGCTTAGCATCATACAGTACGTTACAGCGTACCCAGGAAATTGGGATCCGCAAAATATTAGGTGCTTCAGTATCTGGTATCGTAAATATGTTATCAATAGATTTTTTACAACTTGTGCTTCTATCATCATTTATTGCGTTTCCGGTAGCCTGGTGGTGCATGCATGTTTGGCTACAGGATTTTGCTTATCGCATTGGTGTCAGTTGGTGGGTATTTGTTATTGCCACTGTGCTTGCGCTTATCATCGCGTTCGCGACAGTTAGTTTCCAGGCTATTAAAGCCGCGATAGCAAATCCGGTAAAAAGCTTGCGAAGTGAATAACAAGATTAATTAGTATTTAAGTTTAAAACAATTATGATCAAAAACTTTATAAAAATAGCCTGGCGGAATTTATTGCGTCACAAATCATTTTCGCTGATAAACATTGCCGGTTTGGCGATAGGTATGGCGAGCGCCGCACTTATTTTATTCTGGATCCAGAACGAGGTGAGTTACGACCAGTTCCATACCAATAAATCGCGGCTGTACCTGGCTTATAACCGGGCGGTTTTTGATGGCAAACTGTGGTGCTGGTCAACAACGCCTACCGTAATGGGACAAACTTTAAAACAAGAATATCCCGGCGTAGAGGAAACCGCACGTACAACATCGGCCAATTTTCTGTTTACTGTCGCCGACAAACATTTGAACATCCCCGGCTATTTTACCGATCCGGGTTTCCTGACCATGTTCAGTTTTCCATTGATCAAAGGAAGTGCTAAAACGGCGTTAAATACCATTCATTCTATAGTTATAACCGAAAAGCTTTCCAAAAAACTATTTGGTAACGATGATGCCATAGGCAAAGTTGTCCGGATTGATAGCGTTGACAATTTTACTGTTACCGGGGTATTAAAGGCATTGCCCAACAATACCCGGTTCGATTTTGAATACCTGATCCCCTGGAGTTATTTTGTAAAAACACAAGGTGGTGATGAGAAAAACTGGGGTAATAATTCTGTACAAACCTGGGTGCTGGCTAAACCTAATGTTTCTGAAACAACCTTAAATAAACAGGTGTTAAATATAACCAGATCACACTCCGACCAAAAAGACGATGATGTATTTATGCACCCCGCAAGTAAATGGCGGCTATACTCAGAGTTTGAAAACGGCAAAGTAGTGGGCGGCCGTATCAACACAGTAAAGTTATTTGGGGTAATTGCTATGTTCATTTTGCTTATTGCCTGTATCAACTTCATGAACCTGAGTACGGCACGTAGTGAACGCCGCGCCCGGGAGGTAGGCATACGCAAAGTAGTAGGCGCTCAAAAAGGCTCACTTATAGGTCAGTTCCTCGGCGAATCCATATTGCTGGCTTTTATTGCCGGGGTAGTGGGGCTTATTATAGTGCAAATTAGTCTGTCGGGCTTTAATCAATTAACCGATAAGCAGTTATTTATACCGTTTGGCGATGTTGGGTTTTGGTTTGTATTCCTGTTGTTTGTAGTGTTAACTGGTTCTATAGCCGGCAGTTATCCCGCTTTTTATTTATCATCCTTTAAGCCGGTAAGTGTATTAAAGGGCACGTTCAAGGCGGCAAATGCTTTGGTTACTCCGCGTAAGTTACTGGTGGTTCTACAGTTTACTTTTGCCATTGTACTCATCATTTGTACCATTATTGTCCGCAACCAAATGCAGTATGCGCAGGATCGTGAGCTGGGTTACAAAAAAGACAACCTGGTGTATACCATGATGATGGGCAGCATTGAGAAGAATTATAAAATGATCAGAAGCGAGTTGATCAGTAGCGGGGCAGCAACTTCGGTAACCAAAACCAGCTCGCCCATTACCCAGCGGTGGAGCGATAGTTGGGGATTCGATTGGAAAGGGAAAGATCAAAGTCAGAAAATTGATTTTATTGTTTACAATACCGATGGGGATTTTGTAAAAACAATGGGATTGAAAGTTGTAGCCGGCCGGGATATCGATGTTGCCACTTATCCAACCGACTCAACTGCTATGCTGCTGAACGAAGCATCCGCCAAAGTTATGGGCTTTAAAAATCCAATAGGTCAGATCGTAAAAACTGGCGATAACCATACCTGGCATATTATAGGCGTGATTAAGGATTTTATTATCGAATCACCTTATGAGCCGGTTCGACCAATGCTTGTACAGGGCCCAAAATCCTGGTTTAACGTAGTACATTATAAATTAAACCCTACTAATACTACCGCCGAGAACCTGAAACGGGCCGAAGGGGTATTTAAAAAGTACAATTCGGAATATCCCTTTGAATATCACTTTGCCGATGATGAATACGCCCGGAAATTCAATGATGAAAGGCGTACCAGCACACTGGCAAGCTTGTTTGCCGGCTTAACCATATTTATATCATGCCTGGGTTTATTTGGCTTAGCGGCTTATATGGCCCAAAATCGTCAAAAAGAGATTAGTGTACGCAAAGTATTGGGGGCATCGGTTTCCCACCTGACCACTTTATTATCCAAAGACTTTTTAATGCTGGTGCTTATATCATTTTTGATAGCGTCGCCAATAGCTTGGTATGGTATGCATGTTTGGTTGCAAAATTATACGTACCGTATCCATATTCAGGTTTGGGTATTTATAGCGGCAGGTTTGTTAACCATGATCATTGCTTTAGCTACAGTTAGTTTTCAATCTATAAAGGCTGCGCTTACCAACCCAATAAAAAGTTTAAAGAACGAGTAGGGAAGGTGCATTGAAAATGTTTTTCTTATTGCTCAAAAAACTGTATCATATTCGTACAGCTGTTGTTACAGTTACGTACGCTTGATTAAAGCTATTTTTTTATAAGTATTTGCCTATTAGTGAGTTAATAAACTGGTATGCATTTTACTGCTATATTCTAAACCATTTATCCAATGCTCAGAAACTACTTTAAAACTGCCTGGAGAAACCTCATAAAGCACAAAGTTTTTTCGCTTATTAATGTTTGCGGGCTGGCAATTGGTGTAGCTACTTTTTGGTTAATTACCCTATATGTTGCTGATGAATGGAGTTATGACCGTTACAATGAGAAAGCAGATAGGATATTTCGGGTAGTACAGCATGGCAGCTGGGGTGGTGGTAAAATGAATGCCGCGGTAACTTCGGCACCTTTTGCACCGACACTAAAAAAGGATTATCCTGAAGTTGAAGAAGCTATTCGCATTGATGCAGAAGGTGGTGGTAAAATAACGTATGCAAATAAACAGATGAACGAAAATGGCATGTGTTTTACCGATAATGCCATATTTAATGTTTTTAGCTACCATTTTTTATATGGCGATCCTAATACCGCTTTATCAAAACCACAGTCGGTAGTATTAACCAAAACTTTAGCCGAAAAATTATTTGGTGATGCCTCAAACGCCCTGGATAAAGTCATATTTATAGAAAATAATCCCACTACAATTACCGGCGTAATAAATGATGTACCTGCAAACTCGCACTTTACTTTTACCGCTCTGCGATCCTTCCCTGCAAATTATACGGATAGATGGGGTAACTCAAACTTATACACTTACCTGCTGCTAAAAGATCATCATGATTTCAGGAAGATAGAAGCGGGCTCTGATGCGTTTTTGAAAAAATATTTATTAGGCGATATGGGGCCCATGCATTACCAGATAGAATTGCAGCCGCTCACCTCTATCCATCTCCACTCTAATTTAGATTATGAGTTAGGTGCTAATGGCAATATTACTTATGTGTATGTATTTGGCATGGTAGCCTTATTGATACTGGCCATAGCGGTTATTAATTATGTAAATTTAACTACGGCACGCTCATCTGTCAGGGTTAAAGAAATAGGGGTGCGTAAAGTGATTGGTTCCAGTAAAAAACAACTGATGATCATGTTTTTTGCTGAATCAATAATGCTTACCATGATCGCGACTCTTTTAGCTGGTGTATTGATACAGTTTGTACTGCCTTATTTTAATCAGTTATCAGGTAAAAACCTGGTGCTGCTGCAATTTGGTTTAGCCAAAACAACTGTCGCATTCCTGTTGTTTTCATTAATTACCGGGATATTAAACGGACTATATCCAGCTTTGCTGCTCTCTGGTTTTCGTACTATTCTAGCTATGAAAGGTCAGACTGGTAGCCTGGCATCCACCATCATATTCAGAAAATCATTAGTGGTGTTTCAGTTTGTAACCACCATTGTAATGATAGCCGGATCGTGTATTATATATCAGCAATTACGTTATATGATGAATAAAGACCTTGGTTTTAATAAAGCTCAGGTACTTACTTTCCACATCAGTGATAAATCAGTACGAACAAAAATAGCGGCTATAAAAAGTCAGTTGTTGCAAAATCCTGCCATTGAAAGTGTTGGTATTGCTGGTAATCCCATAGGCAATAATTATATAAGTTCGGGCGATTTTAACCTGGGTCCTGATGGCAAGATAAACCCGGAATCAAAGATTGTGGAAGAATTGATCATTGATGAGGATTTTATACCCACCATGCAGATCAGGATAGCTAAGGGGCGCAATTTTTTGCCAACAATGGCTACTGATCAAACGGAATCGATCATCGTAAACCAAACACTGATAAATGAGCTGGGCTGGAGAGATGCGGTAGGCAGAATGGTACGCACGGGTGTTGATCCTCAGGGAAGGGTTATAACACAAAAAATAATAGGTGTAGTAAAGGATTTTAATACTTATTCGTTACAGCATAAAGTAGATCCTATGGTATTGCGAATGCCAGCTAACGCCAACGATCAAGATAATTTATACGTACGTGTAAGTAAAAATAATATACCAGCCACACTTAACTATATCAGTAAAGTATATAGCCGGTTTGATATAGAGAACAAAGCGGAATTCCGTTTCCTGGATCAGAATTTTGCCAAACAATATCAATCAGAACAGAAGCAGGGTAGTATACTCCTCATATTTACTGCATTAACTGTATTTATCGCATGTCTTGGTTTACTTGGCCTGGTAACTTTTACAGCCGAACAGCGGGTAAAAGAAATAGGGATCAGAAAAGTTTTGGGCGCCAGTGTAACCAGTATTGTTGCCCTGTTGTCAAAAGATCTGATGAAACTGGTACTGGTAGCCACACTTATAGCCTCGCCTTTAGCCTGGTTTGGTATGAGCAAATGGTTGCAAGGCTTTGCTTACCGTATTGATATACAATGGTGGATCTTCACGATAGCTGGTGCTGCTGCGATATTAATAGCTTTTATAACAGTAGGTACACAATCTGTAAAGGCGGCCACTGCAAACCCTGCGAAGAGCTTAAAAAGCGAGTAGCGGGTTTAGGAATAACAATTTCGTGTTTAAAAAATTAGGATTTGGCCCTTATAATTTAAAATATCATGTTAAAAAACTACATCAAAATAGCCTGGCGAAATCTTTATAAAAATAAAGCGTTTTCGCTTATCCATATCTTGGGACTAACCATGGGCATTACCGTTTGCCTGATGATATTCCTGTATATCACCAATGAATTTAGTGTGGATAGTTTTCATAAACAGGGCAAAAATATTTACAGGGTGATGCGTGGGTTCGATCCGGCAAAACCCCGTACCGCTTATCTTTCCGGACCGTATGCCCCGGCCTTGATCAATGATTATCCTCAGGATATCAAAATGGCTGTACGTGTAAGGCCACAAAATAACTTGGTTTCATTCGGCGAAAAAGCATTTAACGAACAAAAAGTATATGCTACAGATCCAGGTTTTTTTAAACTATTCTCATTTCCACTTATCAAGGGTGATGCTGCTACCGCGCTGATAAATCCTAATAGTGTAGTACTTACCGAAACAACCGCCAAAAAATATTTTGGCAGCATGGAGAGTGCTATGGGCAAGGTGATTCAGGTAGATAAAAACCTGCAACTAAAAGTTACCGGTATTGCAAAAGATGTGCCTTCAAACTCACACCTTGATTTTGATATTGTTTTTCCGATAACTAATTATACTAAAGATGCAGGCTTTAATACCTGGATTAATAATGGCTTGTTTGTTTACATTTTGATGAACGAGCACAGCACAAAAACCGCGCTCGAAAGCCGTTTCACCCAGTTTATGGATAAGTACATGAGCAAGGATATGCAACGTTTTGGCGCTAAGTTTGACTTGAAACTTACTCCATTGAAAGGTATTTATTTTGAAGATGCCTCATCATTTGATAATGTGAAGCATGGTAATAAAACAGTGGTTTTCATTTTTATATCCATTGCCGTACTTATCATGCTCATTGCGTGTATTAATTTCATGAACCTATCAACCATACGGGCGGTTGAACGGTCAAAAGAAGTTGGTATGCGAAAAGTAATGGGTGCTTTACGCAACCATTTAATTATACAATTTATTGGCGAATCAATTTTATTGGCGTTAATTTCATGTGCTATTTCCATTGGTGTACTGCTCATGCTGATGCCATGGTATAACCAGTTATTAGGTTACAAACTATCTGTTTCATGGAATCAACTACCTATTTATCTTTTCCTGCTGGGGGTAATATTAGTTGTTGGTTTTTTAGCCGGCAGTTATCCTGCATTTTTCCTTTCCGCGTTTTCGCCTATTCAGGCATTAAAAGGAAAATTAAGGTTGGGCAAAGGCGGTACCTTGTTCAGGCAATCCTTAGTGGTATTGCAGTTCAGTATCTCTGTATTACTGATCATCGGTACTATTGTTATCATGAACCAGATGCATTATATCAAAAGTAAGTCGCTGGGGTATGATAAAGAACAAACCGTAATTGTAAGCATAGATAACAATGATATTTACGATCACCGGCGCCAGTTTAAAGACGAGCTTCAAAATTCTGGTGTTGTATCATCTGTATCCCTCATGTCGGGGCAACCAGGAGGCTTTTTTGATACCCATACATTTACGGCCGAAGGACAGCATGACGTGTTTAGATCAAGAACTGAATTTGCTGATTTTGAATATGTAAAAACATTAGGCTTAAAAATCATAGCCGGAAGAGATTTTTCTGCACAATTTGCTACCGATACCACTAACGCGGCGCTGATTAACCGCACAGCAGCCAAAGAATTGGGTTACACACCACAGCAAGCTTTGGGTAAATGGATAAAAAATAACGGGCGCGATGATAAGCCACGTACCATCGTGGGTGTGGTAGAAGATTTTAATTTTCTATCGCTTAAAGAAAACATGGATGCCCTGGTGATCGCGCCAAACGATGATCGAAGGGTGGTGGTGATCAAGTTAAAGACGGGTAATATACCGGCAGCACTCGCTAACATTAAAGAAATATATACCAAAGTAGCGCCGGTTTATCCTTTTGAGTACAGTTTCTTGGATCAGCAATTCAATACCACTTATAAAAATGATATCAGGCAGCAAACTATGCTGAGCATATTTTCTGGTCTGGCCATATTTATTGCCTGTTTGGGTTTATTTGGTTTAGCTTCATTTACTGCGGCCAAACGCACCAGGGAAATAGGTGTACGCAAAGTACTTGGCTCATCCGTGCAGAATATTTTGCTGCTGTTATCAAAAGATCTGCTAAAACCTGTTTTGCTGGCTACGGTTATCGCCATGCCAATTGGGTATTACTGTATGAATAAATGGTTGCAAAATTTTGCTTACCGTACTACATTACACTGGTGGATATTTGTTTTAGCCGCGGTTTTAACCTTTTTGATCGCCCTGTTCACTATCAGTTTTAAATCTTTAAAAGCTGCTTTGGCCAACCCGGTAAAAAGTTTAAGAAGCGAATAGGGGTAAACAGATTTTGAATTGTATTACAGTCGGATCCAGATATATTTTTAATACAATGCAACCAAGATCTATTGAAGTGGGTCTTATAGATTGAATTAAACAAAAAATCATGAAAAAATATTTACTGTTGTTATTTGTCGCCGGTCAAAGCCTTGTAGCCTTTGCTCAGCGTAACGGGCAGGCCCCCTATATGACCAAATCGTTAACAGGATCTGCTATCAGATCGGTTTTGGTCAAAACATCAGGCGGTAGTATTGGTGTTACCGGTGCGGGTGGCGGGGAGCCACGGGTTGAGGTTTATATCAGCGGTAATAATGGTAACAATGATATCTCGAACGATGAAATAAAAAAGCGTTTGGAGAATTACACACTGGAGGTAACTGTTAATAATGGCGAAGTACAAGCTATAGCAAAAGCCAAAAGTAAAGGTTTCTTTAACTGGAATAACTCCCTGAACATATCATTCAGAGTTTTTGTGCCTAAACAGGTAACTACTGATCTGAATACCAGCGGAGGCAGTATTAGCTTGGATAATTTAACCGGTAAACAAACCTTTGAAACCAGCGGAGGAAGCCTGCATATGGACAGGTTAACCGGTACTATACATGGCAGAACATCAGGTGGCAGTATCCACATTAGTAATTCAGGTCAGGATATTGATTTGCAGACAAGTGGCGGAAGTATCAGCGCGGCTAATTGCATTGGACACATCAGGTTGGAAACATCCGGAGGTTCATTACAACTGGAAGGGCTGCAAGGCAACATCGATGCTACTACAAGCGGTGGCAGTATTCATGGCAACAGCATTAATGGTGAACTGATAACCAGTACAAGCGGCGGTAGTATTAACTTGACCCAATTATCATGCGCTCTTGATGCATCAACCAGCTCTGGGAGTTTTCACGCGCAGTTTAACAGCGTAGGTAAGTATGTTAAGATAGATGTAAGCTCCGGACATATCGACCTGGATCTGCCATCGAAACAGGGCGTTGATCTGGATCTCCGGGGTGAAAAGGTTGAAACCAATTTTACAGGAAATTTTAATGGGACTAAAGAAAAAGAAAGAGTAAAAGGCAAATTGAATGGCGGCGGTTCGTTGGTTGAGGTGAGAGGGAACGGCCGGGTTAATCTGAATGTGAACTAATTAACTATTAATCATATAAAAAGCCTGTCGGAAATTAATCTGACAGGCTTCTTTGTTTTTTACTGTATCATAACCGGACACCAACTGTTACGCCTGCGAACAGTTGAAATATTAATTTTCGTATAATTACCTGATTGTTAATATTTTATATAATTGGTACGTATTTTAACCTTCAATAACAGAAGTAGTTGGGATGGGGATATCAGGTTTTAGAATTTAATATTTACAGGCATGTTAAAGAATTATTTACGGAGCGCTATACGCAATATCACAAGACATAAATTTATCTCGTTCATCAATATTTTTGGTTTAACCATTGGCTTAACGTGCTGTATGCTTATCCTGATATATATCATAAATGAATTGAGCTACGATAAATTTAACACCAACGCTGATAATGTTTATCGGGTAACCAGGAGCTTTAATACTGCAGACGGCGTGCAAACGCTTATCCTCGGATCAATAGCACCGCCATTTGGCCCGTTGTTGAAAAATGAATTTTCTGATATTAAAAAGGTAACTCAGCTACGGGGAAATGGTATCGTAAGCATGCGTTATAAGGATAAGTTACTTAATGAAAATGGTTCCTATTTCGCTGATGAAAATTTTGTCAATGTATTTACCGTAAAAACAATTAAAGGTGATGCGGCGACAGCCCTTTCTGACCCTTTTACGGTAATGATGACGGAAGACATGGCCCGTAAATACTTTGGCAATGAAGATCCTATAAATAAGGAGATCAGGCTTGATAATCAATTTAATTTTAAAGTTACCGGCATTTATAAGCCGTTTCCGGCTAACTCACACTTGCATCCCGAAATGCTTTTATCTTTTATTACTTTAAAGGATAGTACATTATATGGCGATAAACAATTACACACTAATTGGGGTAATAATGATTTTTATACCTATATGCTTTTGCCGCCAAATTACAATGTGGAGCGTATGGAATCATTATTCCCGGCCTTTTTAGATAAATACGTTCATTTTCCTGGGCAGCCTGGTAATTACCAGGAGTCAAAAAACAGCAAATTACATATTCAAAAGCTATTGGATATACATCTGCATTCACACCTGGATGCAGAGATCGAGACCAATGGTGATATTAAACGGGTTTACATATTTTCGGCCATTGCTTTGTTTATTCTGCTGATAGCCTGTATTAATTACATGAATTTATCAACGGCAAGGTCGGCATTAAGGGCACGTGAAATTGGTATCCGGAAAGTGATAGGTGCACAACGAAAAGAAATCATCACCCAATTTTTAAGCGAATCGGTATTGATCACTTCATTTTCACTGATCCTGGCATTAGTACTTACCTGGTTACTGATACCGTTTATAAATGGTTTATCGAATCTGGGACTAAGCATTACCAGTTTGTATGATCCTAAACTATTAATATGCCTGTTTATATTACCATTTTTTGTGGGTATCCTCAGCGGAATTTATCCGGCATTATTCATGTCATCCTTTAAACCCGTAAAGGTTTTAAAGGGGATCTTAAAAGTAAGTTCAGGTGGTGTATCATTCCGTAAGGTTTTAGTGGTGATACAATTCTCTGTTTCCATTGTGTTAATAGTTGCAACAACTATCGTATTTCAGCAGTTAAGCTATATTCAGCAAAAATCGCTTGGTTTTGATAAGGAACACATCATCACCATGAGTAACCCATTTTCTACCAGTCAATTTGAGACCTTTAAAAACGAGGTGATGAAAAACGCTGGTGTTAAAGAGGTAGGGCGCTCATCGCGGATCCCATCCGGCCGGTTATTGGATGATCAGGGAATATCTGTTTTTGAAGGAGCCAAATCGCAGCCTGTTAAAGCGGATGTTAAATATGTAAATGCAGATTATGGTTTTATACCCACCTTTGGTATGAAAATAGCTGCCGGACGTAATTTTTCGCGAGAGTTTGGTACCGACAGCAATAATTATGTGATCAATGTGGCTTCCGTAAAAGCATTGGGTTGGAAAACCCCGGAAAATGCCATAGGAAAAGATCTGGCGTATGGTGGAGTAAGAGGTAAGGTGATCGGTGTGGTGAATGATTTTCATTTTGAGTCGCTGCATCAAAGTATTATCCCTTTGTTATTCCGCATGCCTGCTCATGATAATTACGGTAGATTATCGATTAAGATTACTGGTAATAATATCAATTCTTCCATCAACACTATTCAGGAAGCCTGGTTGAAACTACAACCCGAGAACCCATTTGAGTATACGTTTTTGGATGAACGGTTTCAAAAATTATACAATAGCGAACAACAACAGGGTAGCTTGTTCACCATATTTTCTTTCATTGCTATATTTATAGCTTGTTTGGGATTGTTCGGTTTATCAGCCTTTACCATTACCCAACGAGTTAAAGAGATAGGAGTACGCAAAGTATTGGGTGCAAGTATCCCTCAGATTGTAACTGAATTATCCAAAGACTTTTTAAAATTGGTACTCATTGCTTCGGTGATCGCTTTGCCTATTGCCTGGTATGCCATGAGTAAATGGCTGCTCGATTTCGCCTTCCGTATCAGTATACAATGGTGGGTGTTTTTAATGGCAGGTGTTATTGCTGTAGTGATCGCTTTTGTGACCATTAGCTTTCAATCCATTAAAGCGGCAATGGCCAACCCGGTAAAAAGTTTACGCAGCGAATAGTAGTAAATTGTAAGTAAAATCAGTATATCAATTTAAAGTTTTAAAATTAGCATTAGGAGTTATACCATTATGATAAAAAATTATTTCAAGATTGCTTTGCGCAA
The DNA here is from genome assembly GCF_059567985.1 of Mucilaginibacter sp. BGA-UO-ETr-C110. Taxonomy (NCBI): domain Bacteria; kingdom Pseudomonadati; phylum Bacteroidota; class Sphingobacteriia; order Sphingobacteriales; family Sphingobacteriaceae; genus Mucilaginibacter; species Mucilaginibacter sp. BGA-UO-ETr-C110. Next base: position 1,778,709 of record NZ_JCAQPB010000002.1, on the reverse strand, counting down.
TTTTAGTAAGCATAAATTGTTTACGATGATCAACATCATCGGCTTATCCATTGGTATAAGCTCTGCATTGGTCATTTACTTGATTGTACATTTTGATTTTACTTTTAATCAATCCTTTACAGATGGCGATAGGATATATCGAATAGTTTCAAATTACACATTTTCTGGTGAAGCGGCCAATAACAGGGGAGTTACAGGAGCTTTGCCCGGGGCAATGAAATCCGTAAGTGGGGTAGCTGTTTCGGTTCCGTTTTTTACGCTCGATCAGCCAAATGTGCTCATTCCTTCAAAATCGGGCGTTCCTGTTAAATTCAAGATACAGGACAATGTAATTATCGCTGATAGTCATTATTTTGATCTTTTTAATTACAATTGGAAAGCGGGTTCTGCTAAAACAGCATTAAATGCGCCTAACCAGGTTGTATTGACCACAGATCAGGCTAAAAAATACTTTCCCTCACTTTCCTATAACCAGATGCTGGGGCGTACGGTTACTTATGATACTTTAACCACAACTGTTAGCGGTATTGTGGAGGCATTAAAAGGTAATAACGATTTTACTTTTCATGATTTTATATCTTATGCTTCTATAAATTCAAATAAAGCACTTCTGGAAGAAATAAGACCGACACAATGGGGTGGTACAACATCGGCTTCTCAACTTTTTATCAAGCTATCACCCAATACCACTGTTGCGCATATTGAGAAACAGTTAAATGAGCTGTTAAAGAAAAACAATCCACCTAAACCATCAGATAAGGGTAATACCAGGAATTTTACGTTGCAGCCATTAAATGATCTGCATTTTAACGGAACTTATGGAACGTTTGATACAGGTACCAGCCGTACGGCCAATAAAACAACCTTGTATGGTTTGCTGATAATCGCTTTGTTTCTATTATTATTAGGCTGTATCAACTTTGTGAATTTAACTACCGCTCAGGCTACCCAAAGGGCCAAAGAAATAGGTATCCGCAAAACAATGGGTAGTAGTCGTATGCAGCTCATTATTCAGTTTCTGAGCGAGACGTTCTTGATAACTTTAATTGCGGTAATTGTATCGGTAGCTATGGCTCCTGTTATACTAAAATTGTTTACTGATTTTATTCCGCAGGGTATTAAAGTAGATATTTTGGGGCATCCTGATCTGATAGTTTTTCTGTGCCTATTGACGATTGTGGTAAGCATTTTATCCGGCTTTTATCCGGCCGTCTTATTATCGTCATATAAACCCGCATTGGTGCTTAAAAACCAAACCGCCGCCAATAGCAATAAAACACGTAACGCGGTGCTGCGTAAATCATTAACAGTTTTACAATTTGTTATTGCCCAGTTTTTTATAATGGCAACAGTATTGGTCAGCAAGCAAATATATTACGCGCTGCATAAGGATCTGGGTTTTAAAAAGGATGCTATTATAGTTATCAACTCCCCCTGGAAAAATCGTACAGCCAGTCGTAACCAGGTATTTATGAACAAACTAAAAGCTATACCTCAAATAGAGATGATAGCCGTAGGTAGGGATGCGCCATCTTCCAGTTCAAGTCACTCAACAGAGGCAACCTATAAAGATGGAAAAAAGGAAATCAAAATAAATTTGGAAGAAAAATATGGTGATGAAAAGTACATTGATGTATATAAGATCAAATTGCTTGCCGGTAGAAATTTACAGCAGAGTGATAGCACAAAAGGATTTTTAATTAACACTACCTGTGCAAAGGTATTTGGATTCAAAAACCCTAAAGATGCTGTAGGTAAATTAATAAATAATTTCAATGGCGATACCAGGATGGAAATAATTGGAGTGGTTGCAGATTTTTATCATGAATCCCTGCATTCGCCGATTAGGCCTCTGGCAATTTTAACAAGTAAAGAACGTAATAATAACGGCACATTTCATATAGCATTAAAACCACAATCCGCCGGTGGTAGCGATTGGAAAAAAGCCATTTCGGCAATGGAATCAGCATGGAAAGAAATTTATCCCGAAGATGATTTTGAATATCATTTTTTTGATGAAAATATTGCCAAATTCTATGATGCGGAGCAGCATACTTCTACATTGCTTACCTGGGCTACCGGCTTGTCCGTATTTATAAGCTGCCTGGGTTTACTGGGTTTAGCTATGTATACAACTAATCTGCGAACCAAAGAAATAGGCGTTAGGAAAGTGCTGGGGGCATCTGTTACCCAAATAGTTACCTTATTGTCAACCGAGTTGGTGTTGCTTATTGTGCTGGCTTTTGTTTTAGTTACGCCCCTGGCCTGGTACGCGATGCATAAATGGATACAGAGTTTTTCCGACCGCACAACCATCAGCTGGTGGATATTTGTTTTGAGTGGTGCTGGAATGTTGCTGGCAGCTTTGTGCACATTGAGCTTTCAAACGGTTAAGGCTGCTATTGCCAACCCGGTTAAAAGTTTACGTAGCGAATAGTATGGTTTGAGTAATTGCGGAGTGGCATTGTTTTAAACTTTAACACTATTTAACTACTCATTTAAGGCATTTTATTTATCATCGTATAAACAATGTGATATGATACGTAATTACTTTAAAATTGCCTGGCGTAGTCTGCGGAAACATAAATTTTATACCCTGATCAACATCTTCGGCCTGGCATTAGGAATTGGCTGCAGCCTTATTTTGCTTCAGTTTATAACGTACCATCTTAGTTTTGATACTTATCATCACGATGCCAAAAAACTTTATAAAGTAGTAACAGAACTTCATTTAGACGATGGTAGTGTTTTGTTTGAACAGGGGGCACCCCTGGCTATGCTCAAGGCTAAAACAAACATCCCTCAAATTAAGGAAGTCGCTGCGGTTTTACGTATACATGATTTAACAATCTCTGTTACTCAACCCGGGGATGTTAATGCTAAATTATTTGCAGAGCATGAAAATACTGCCATAACAGATGATCATTTTTTTGATCTGTTTGATTATGAATGGGAGCAGGGTAATAAAAACATCGCACTCAATGAACCCAACTCTGTTGTACTAAACCATACCCTGGCTCAAAAATATTTTAACAGTCAGGATGTTATCGGGAAAACTATCAGGATTGATAATAAAAATAACTTTAAGGTAACCGGTGTCATAAAAGATCATCCGGCAAATACCGATATTAAGGCTGATATGTTTTTGTCGTTATCGACCCTGAAAAACATTTACCCTGATGTCGCAGAACCATTGCAGAACGATTGGGGATGGGTTAATACCACTACCGCTGTATATTTCTTATTGCCTGATCATGTTTCGTCCCAAAGTGTGGAAACTATGATCAGAAAAATGACTGTAAGTGATCTGGGCGACAGGGCCAATGCCTTCCATTTTAAATTACAACCCTTGAGCGAAGTCCATTTTGATGGCCGTTACAGCGGAGTTATCCAACGATCATTATTAGTTACTCTTGGATTGATCGGTTTGTTGTTGATCTTTATCGCCTGTGTTAACTTTATAAATATGGCTACCGCCCAAAGTTTTAAACGGGCAAAGGAAATAGGCACACGCAAAGTTTTAGGTAGTACTCCATCAGCCATATTTTTCCAGTTTATGGCCGAAACTGCCAGTATTACCTTCTTTGCGACCTTATTGTCTGTAATGTGGGTATGGCTAACACTGCCCGTAATTAATAACTGGCTGCAAACCAGTTTAACGCTTAATTTCATTAGCGACCCTAAGCTGATACTTTTTGTGTTTGGCTTATTGGTATTTATTATTACGGCAGCAGGCTTTTATCCGGCTACGTTACTGAGCCGTTTTAAACCGGTAAATGCCCTTAAAAATCAGCTTGGCCAAAATAGTCAATCAGCCGGATTGGCACGTAAAAGTTTGATCGTGGTGCAAAATGTTATAGCACAGGTACTTATCATTAGTACTATGCTGATCACTTTGCAGGTAAGATATCTGAAAACCGCAGATCTTGGATTTAACAAAAGCGCGGTGCTCATGTTACCGGTTCCCGATAATGCCAAAAGTAAAACCGATTTTTTGCGTAACCGGTTGTTAGCTTACCCGGGTATTACTAACGTGGCATTTTGTTATCAGGCACCGGCATCAACTGCTAATAAAGGCGGTAGTATAAGATATGATAGTCGGCCCTGGGAAAAATTTGTAGGCAGAACAGTTATGGGAGACGCCGGCTACTTAAAAACATTTGGATTACGATTAATTGCCGGACGCAACCTGGCCGAAGGGGATACCGCTAAGGAATACCTGGTAAATGAAAAACTTGTTCAAAAACTGGGTATAAAAGATCCACAGCAAGTTATCGGGCATAAGCTTGCTGCCGGCGATCTTTCTGATAACTCCGGTACCATAGTAGGGGTGGTTAAGGATTTCAATTCCAGATCCTTGTATACAGCTGTTGAACCTGAATATATTACTACGTTCAGAAATTCTTACCAAAACATAGGGGTTAAAATCAGTTCAAATGATCCTTCGGCAATATTAGCGCATATAAAAAAAGAGTGGCAGGCAGTTTATTCTGATCATGTTTTTGAATATCATTTCCTGGATGAGCAGATAGCTGATTTTTACAAAAAGGAAGATCTGCTCAATAAACTGATCAAATCAAGTGCGATCATCGCCATTTTTATAAGCTGCTTGGGGCTATTGGGGCTCATTTCTCTTTTAACCTTGCAACGTACTAAGGAAATCGGTATCCGTAAGGTTCTTGGTGCGTCAGTAGCACACATCACAACTTTACTTTCTTTCGATTTTTTAAAATTGGTGTTTATTGCAGTGATCATAGCCTCGCCTATAGCCTGGCTCATGATGAGCAAGTACCTGCAGAGTTTTGCTTATCGTATTGACATACAATGGTGGGTATTCGCGGTTACTGCCGTACTTACCATATTTATAGCATTTATTACAGTAAGTTTTCAATCAATAAAAGCGGCAATGGCAAATCCCATAAATAGTTTACGGGATGAGTGACGTGTGAAAATCATGTAAAATTAAAACAACAACTGTAAACTAAGTTTACATAGTTTACTTTCTTTTCGTTTCTGAAGAAATATTCATATAGATTGTATTATTCAACTGAATTTCAGCGAATAAACTACATCCTTATGAAACAAAAAATTCTTGATTTAATGAGTCAATTAATCAATGATGGCAGCGGCGTATTTGAACTTGATGACTTAAACATTTATCTTAATAAACTTATTGAAAAGGCCTGCATCATTATTGTGGTTGAGCAAGATGTTCTACAAGGCTTTTTAGCGTATTATGCTAATGATCATGTAAATAAGATTGGGTTTATATCTATGCTCATCGTTTCTCCTTCGGTATGGAGAATGGGATATGGGAGAAGGTTGGTTGAGTTTTCTTTGAAAGACCTAACCCTTAAGGGGTTTAGGAAATGTTGCACTGAGGTAAAAGGGGACAATATAAAAGCACTAAACCTATGTAAAAGGTTAGGTTTCTTTTCTGTAGGCGCAAAGGGTAAATATTTAGTCTTAGAGAAAGTACTATAATAGTCTATGAGGCCCTTTGAATTTGTAATATTAATTTACCGGGTATTATTTTGATGCCTGACCGGTTATCCTAAAGAAGTAAAGTCCCTACTAAAGTAATCCCAGCAGCTAATTAATTCGCTCATACTCACTGTATCATAACCGTACATGTGTTGTTACACTTACGAACACTTTATTCTTAAACAATTATATAATTTATTGATATACAGCTATTTGATATTTTGGTATATGTTTTAATCTTTAATGCTGATTAAACTACGAAAAATGCTGAAAAACTATTTTAAAATAGCCTGGAGAAATATAATTCGTCATAAAGGGTATTCTGCCATAAATATAGCCGGTTTAACTTTAGGAATTTCTGCATGTTTGCTGATATTCGTTATCATCCGCTATGAGATGAGTTTTGACACCAGCCAGCCCAATTTTAAAAACATTTACCATATAGTAATTAAACAAATTCACGATGATGGTTTTAGATATACTCCGGGAATGCCCGCCCCAGCTACCGATGCTTTACGTGTTGATTTTCCGCAGGCAAAGGTAGCTGCATTAAACTCCAGTTATGGTAGCCAGATTACCGTACCGGATATAAGCGAGGGTAAAAACACCGGCGATAAAAAGTTTACCGAAAACATAGGTGTTGTATTTATAGAGCCTCAGTTTTTCGATATTTTTAGTTTTAAATGGCTTGCAGGAACTCCTTCTGTTTTAGCCGAACCCAATATGGTAGTTATCAGCAGAAGCACTGCTGTGAAATATTTTGGCAACTGGACTAACGTCATCGGTAAAACCCTGAAAATGGATAACCTGATTAATCTTAAGGTAGCAGGCATTACTGAAGAGCCACCAGTGAATACTGATTTCCCATTTAAAATAATGGTATCTTATATTACCTGGAAACAACACCCCAAAGAATATTACTACGAAAATGACTGGGGCGCTATCAGTAGTAGTCACCAGGTGTTCATGTTATTTCCAAACACTTCCCTTAATAACATAGATAACCAGCTCATATCTTTCACTAAGAAGCATTATGAAAAAGGTACCAAACACAAACTTATTTTCGCTCAGCCATTGTCAGCATTACATTTTGATACCCGTTTTGGCAATACGCTCGGTGATCATATCATAAGCAAGGCCACCTTGCGCACGCTATCATTTATTGCCATGCTGATCATCATTATGGCTTCTATTAACTTTATCAATCTATCAACAGCACAATCAGTAGGCCGATCAAAAGAAGTAGGTATCCGTAAAGTATTAGGAAGCACCAGGAAACAACTGATCATGCAAATCATCGGTGAAACCACCTTAATTGTTATTGGATCGGTTTTATTAGCGCTCATTGTAGCAAAAATAGCTATGCCTTATTTAAAACACATTGCCAGCGTACCGGAAAGTATCGGGCTGTTTAACATTGATAATATATTATTTTCTGTAGTAGTGATGTTTTCTGTGATCTTGCTATCAGGTATCTACCCGGCCTTGATCGTTTCTGGTTTTAAACCGGTATTGGCTTTGAAAAATAAGATCACAGCTGCATCCATTGGGGGCATACCTTTACGGAGGGCTCTGGTTGTAGCTCAGTTTGCCATATCGCAATTGCTCATTATTGGTACTATTGTAGCCGTAAGCCAAATGGATTTTGTAAACAAAGCCGATCTTGGTTTTAATAAAAATGCGGTACTGGTGATACCTGGATACACAGATAGCCTGAGCCTGCGTAAAATGGATTCCTTTAAGCAACAGTTACTACAAAATGCGCAGGTAGAGTCGGTTAGTTTTTCATCTGATGCGCCATCCTCAGAAAATAATTCTGGCCAGAATTTTTATTTTAATCACTCCATTAAAGACCCTGGCTTTAACACCTTTTTAAAATTTGGTGATGCCGACTATTTTAAAACCTATGAATTGCGTTTTACAGCAGGCAAGGCATATGATGTAAGTGATACCGCCCGGCAGGTTGTAGTTAACGAAACCTTTATCCATAAACTTGGTATTCAAAATGCACAGGAGGCTATAGGTAAAACTGTCCGTTTAGGTACAGGACCTACCTTACCTATTAGCGGTGTAGTTAAAGATTTTAAAACCAATTCACTTCGGGAAACAGTAAAGCCCATTGTTATATCAGCTCAGAACGCTTATGAATCACAAGTGGCTATTAAAATAAAAACTGCAAATCTGAGTAAAACGGTTACGCAGCTCCAGAAAATGTGGGAAAAAACTTATCCTGAATATGCATATAACGGATATTTTCTCGATCAAAACATAGCCAATTTTTATCAGCAGGAAAATCAGATGGCCCTGGTTTACAAGGTATTTGCCGGTATAGCCATTTTTATATCCTGCCTGGGTTTATATGGCCTGGTATCATTTATGGCAGTGCAGCGTACCAAAGAAGTTGGTATCCGTAAGGTGTTAGGGGCATCGGTAAGCAGCATCATTTATCTATTCTCTAAGGAATTTATGGTGCTGATAGCTGTTTCGTTTGTAATCGCTATGCCAACCGCCTGGTATCTGATGACAGGTTGGCTGCAAAACTTCGCTTACCGGATATCATTAAGTGTTTGGGTGTTTGTACTGGCTATGATATCTTCGGTTTTGATTGCCTGGATCACCGTAGGGTACAAAGCGTTAAAAGCCGCCCTGGTAAATCCTGTTAAAAGTTTAAGAAACGAATAATCATAAAACTTAAAACTATTGCAATGATAGGTAACTATTTTAAAACCACCCTGCGTAGCCTGCTTAAAAACCGGGCTTATAGTTTTTTAAATATTGCAGGTTTAGCTACGGGGATAGCCTGTGCTTCGCTCATATTTTTATGGGTACAGGACGAGTTAACGTTTAACCATAATTTCGAAAAGCGAAACAACCTGTACACCATTTATGAGAACCAAACTTATGATGGTAAAATGTCCACTTTTATTGCAACACCCGGCCCAATGGCTAAAGCACTGAAGATGGAAATTCCTGAAATAAAGGCTATTGCCCGGACGGCCGGATCTGACCAGCTTTTGTTTTCATTGGGTGAAAAAGCTATTACCGAAGATGGTAGTTATGCAGACCCTGAGATATTCTCCATGTTGAAATTGTCATTTGTAAACGGGGATATTTCCAATGTATTTAAGGAATTGCACTCGGTTGTTATTAATGAAACAATGGCCAAAAAATTCTTTGGTACTGCCGATGCTGTGGGCAAAACATTGAAGATAAATAATGAGCAGGAGTATACCGTAACCGGCGTTTTTAATGATCTGCCTAAAAATTCAACTTTTCAGTTTCAGTGGTTAGCCCCAATAGCCAACATCGACCATAAATTTCCATGGATGCAGGCGTGGGGGGCAAACTGGGCTCGTACTTATGTCGAACTAACACCATTGGCTGATGTTAAAGGAGTTAACAAGAAGCTACAACATTATTTAACCACTAAAAATAGTGGAACAAAAACGGAGTGTTTCCTTTTTGGAATGAACGACTGGAATCTGCACAATAATTTTACTAACGGGAAAATGGACGGTGGACGTATTGAATATGTCCGTTTATTCTCTATCATCGGTTTTATTGTTTTAATTATAGCCTGCATTAACTTTATGAACCTTTCAACCGCCCGGTCAGAGAAACGGGCAAAAGAGGTAGGTGTACGTAAAGTAATGGGAGCAGGTAAAGGAAAGTTGATAGCCCAGTTCATCGGCGAAGCTATTGTAATGTCTTTTATCTCGGTATTTATAGCTATTGGGCTTATATATATTGCATTGCCTTCCTTTAATAATCTGGTTCAAAAAGAGCTGTTTATTAATATTTTCGAACCAGCTCATCTTATTTATTTATTGCTGATCGGCTTCGTCACAGGCCTGCTGGCGGGTAGTTATCCGGCTTTTTATCTTTCGTCGTTCAATCCTATTGCCGTACTGAAAAATATGAAATTACCGGCCGGAGCCGGTTTCATCAGACAAAGTCTGGTGATCATACAGTTTTCTGTTTCCATTATACTCATTATCGGTACCATTATTATTTACCAGCAAATACAGCACGTAAAAAACAGAGACTTAGGTTACAATAAAAGTAATCTGATTTATGTGACCACACAGGGTAAACTAACTGATCATTTTGAAAGTGTTTATCAGCAACTTAAACAAAGTGGTGTAGTTGAGAATGCCTCGTTAAGTGATTTTCCAGTGTTACAGGTATGGAAAAATACCGATAATTATTCGTGGGATGGGAAGGCACCTACGCAAAACCCATTGATATCATTTGAAGATGTAAGTCCGCAATTTGTTCGAACCATGGGTATGAAACTGGTATCGGGCAGAGATTTTTATACCAATTCATCTTTGGATAGTAATAGTGTAATTATTAATGAGGCATTGGCAAAGCAAATGGGCAAACAAGGCCGAGTAGGTGGGATTCTCAGAGACGTTGGCAAAAAGGAATATGAAATAGCCGGGATAGTTAAGGACTTTTTATACAATGATATGTACGCTGTGAGTACGCCGCTTGTACTATATAACAAAATAGCCGGAACCAATGTATTAAGCATTCGCATTAAAACTAATGTAGGTTTGTCAGAAGCATTGGCGAAAATCGGAGCGGTCATGAAGGTTAATAACCCAGCTTATCCTTTTGAGTATAAATTTATGGACGATGATTTTGATCAATTATTTAAAACCGAAGCATTAACAGGCAAGCTTGCAGGCGTATTTGCATCGCTGGCTATCCTCATATCTTGCCTGGGTTTGTTTGGATTGGCAGCGTACACAGCGGAACGAAGGATCAAAGAAATCGGTATAAGGAAGGTGCTTGGAGCTTCTGTTGCCGGTTTAACAGGTTTGCTGTCAAAGGATTTCTTAAAGCTGGTAGGCATTTCTTGTCTTATCGCTTTTCCGGTAGCCTGGTGGGCTTTATCTAAATGGCTACAAAATTACCAGTATAGAATAACGGTGAACTGGATGGTGTTTGCCGCTGCAGGCATACTAGCTATGTTGATAGCATTGGCAACGGTTAGTTTCCAGGCTATTAAGGCTGCTTTGTCAAATCCGGTGAATAGTTTGAGGAATGAATAAGCGGATTCCGAATGTTCGATTTAGTATTTAGAGTTTAAAAAAATCATGATCAAGAACTATTTGAAAATTGCATGGCGTAACATCGTCAACAATAAAGTTTATAGTGCCATTAACATATTAGGATTAGCGGCCGGTATGGCAGTTGCCCTGATTATTGGATTGTGGGTAGTTAATGAATACTCTTTTGATAAGTTTTTGCCCAATTACAAGCAATTATATCAGGTTGAGCTAAATTTCACTACGCAGCACGATGGTGAGCATACGCAAACTGCCATGGCCATTCCTCTGGTTGATGTCATGCGAAAAGATATACCCGGAATAAAGTATGCTGCCGAAACAGATTGGGTTGGATGGCAGTGGCATTCGCTATTGGTTGGTGACAAAAAACTTTACCTGAATGGTGGTGCCACAGCCCCCGATTTCTTAAAGATATTTCAATACCCTTTTGTTAAAGGTAATGCCAAAGACGCTTTAACCGATCCTTATTCCATTATTTTAAACGAATCGACCGCCAAAGCCTTATTTGGTAATGTCGACCCTATAAATAAATTCATCCGGATTGATAATCAGCAGAACCTAAAAGTAACAGGTGTAATAAAGGATATTCCTAAAAACGCTACCAAGCAGTTCAGCTACTTAACTCCCTTTAGTTTTAAGGAAAAAACCGAAAGCTGGATGAGTACCGCCCGTACCACATGGACAAATAATTCATTCAATGCCTTTGTGGAGTTAGAACCTGGCGTAACAATTGAACAAATTGCACCTAAAATCAAGAACCTCGTATACGAGCATAGCCCGCAAATGAGGCCTGCAAAACCAGAAGTGATATTGCATCCTTTAAAAGACTGGCATCTATACTCTGATTTTAAGAACGGCAAAGCCGTTGGTGGTTTTATTGATTATGTTCGGATGTTCAGCATCATAGGTATACTGGTGTTGCTTATTGCCTGTATCAATTTCATGAACCTTTCAACCGCCCGTTCTGAACGAAGAGCAAGAGAGGTTGGGGTACGAAAAGCGATCGGCTCTCAGCGCCGCGATCTGATCATCCAATTTTTAGCCGAATCTGTCATGATCACTTTTATCGCCTTTTTATTTTCGATACTGTTTGTACAACTTGCGTTGCCATATTTTAATTCACTCGTTGATAGCGCTATCAGTATACCATACGCCAATCCTATATTTTGGGGTATCATGTTATTTTATGTATTGCTTACGGGTTTACTGGCCGGAAGCAGACCCGCATTTTATCTATCATCATTTAACCCCGTAAGAGTTTTAAAAGGCGCTATCAAAGAGGGCAAATCGGCATCCTTACCTCGTAAAATATTGGTTGTAACACAGTTTAGTTGTTCTATTGCTTTAATCATTAGCACCATCATCGTATACCAGCAAATACAACATGCCAAGGACAGGCCAACAGGCTACAATGCAGCCAGGTTAATGATGACTGACATGAGCGGTGATCTGAATACGAAATATGATGCTTTAAAGAACGATCTGCTGGCTAGCGGGTATGTTGAAAGCGTTGCCGCAGCCTCGAGTCCAGTAACCAATATATACAGCCATATGTCACTTGATAAATGGCCGGGTAAAAGCGCGAGCGATGAGGGAGTGAACATCGCGGCTGTTTTTGTATCTGATGATTATTTTAAAACCCTGGGGATGACCCTTAAAGAAGGCAGGGATTTTACTCACAGCTGGGCGGCTGACTCTACCAGTGTTATACTTAATGAAGCCGCTGTAAAAAGAATAGGCCTGAAAAACCCCATAAACCAGTTAGTAACCTGGAATGGGAGCACTGTACCGGTACGTGTTATTGGTGTGGTAAAAGATGCCTTGATGGAATCGCCGTTTACACCGGTTCAACCAGCTATTTTTAGTCATGGCCATGTAGCCAATAACATTATGTACCGTTTGGCGCCAAATGCGAATACACGGGACGCAATCAAAAAGCTCACTAAAATATTTGATTCTTACAATCCGGCTTACCCATATATATATCAGTTTGTTGATGAAGAATACAATCATAAATTTAATCTGGAAATACTGGTAGGTAAGCTGTCCGGAATATTTGCAGGCTTGGCTATTTTAATATCATGCCTTGGTTTGTTTGGATTAGCCGCCTACGTTGCCGAACAACGAACAAAGGAAATTGGTATTCGCAAAGTGTTGGGTGCATCTGTGACCCAGGTGTGGCTGTTGCTGTCAAAAGACTTTATTTTATTGGTAGGCATAAGTTGTATTATCGCATCACCGGTAGCATTTTACTTTTTACAAAATTGGCTGCAAAAGTATGATTATCGTATAACTATAGGTCCTGGGGTATTCGTATTGTCGGCAACCGCGGCCATTGCTATCACATTAATAACCATTAGTTTTCAAGCCATAAAAGCAGCATTAACTAATCCGGTAAAAAGCTTGCGTAGCGAATAATTGAGTGAAAAACATATCGATTTAAAAATTTGAGTTTAGAATTTTAACTATTATGATCAAAAACTATATTAAAATAGCCTGGCGTAATTTAAAACGTAATAAGGCGTACGCGTTCATCAGTGTTGTCGGACTAGCCCTGGGGATTACCTGTGGTATTTTGATCTTCACACTCATCACGTATCATCTCAGCTTTGATAATTTCCATAAAAACCCGGATAGGGTTTACCGCCTATATACAGAATGGCATGACGAGAGTGTTGGCAGATCGCAGGGGGTACCTCAACCTTTAGGAAAAACCTTTCGCAACGATTTTGCGCTGGCAGAACAAACGGCTCGTGTCATCAGCTTTCACGATAACCTGATCACCATTACCCAGGGTAATCAGGTTAAAAAGTTTAATGAAGAGGATGGGGTTGCTTTTACTGAAGTCGGGTATTTTGATATCCTGAATTTTCCGCTATTAAAAGGTGATAAAAAAACGATACTGGTAAAGCCCGGCGAAGCTATATTAACCGAAAAAACTGCACGAAAATATTTTGGTGATGCTGACCCGATAGGAAAAGTCATCCGCCTGGATAACAAAGTGAATTTTACTATTACAGGCGTGTTAAAAGATCTGCCAGCTAACACCGATCGTAAACAACAGGTGTATGTTTCATATGGTAACATGAATGAATATACTAATAAAGAGCGCGAAGACAATTGGGGCGGTGTTTTTAGTGGGAGCGAAGTATTTACGCTATTAAAACCATCTACCACGTTGGCCAGTGCCAATGAAGCCATGGCACTTATTGTTAAAAAACACTATACAGGCCGAGATTTGAAAGTATGGAAGTTTAAGTTACAACCACTTTCAGATATTCACTTCAATTCTGACCTTGATGGATATGCGGATAAAAAATACCTATGGGCCTTATTCTTCATTGGCTTGTTCCTGATCATTACCGCTTGCGTAAACTTTGTTAACCTGGCTACGGCCCAGGCACTGAACCGGGCCAAAGAGATAGGGGTACGAAAGGTTTTAGGTAGCCTGCCACATCAATTATTTTGGCAGTTTATAGCAGAAACCGCTTTAATTACTCTGGTGGCTGTTATTGTGGCTATTGCCTTGTCATTTATGGCTCTACCTGTGATCAATAATTTATTTCACTCGCAAATGGCATTTGAGCTTTCTCAGCTTGTAGTGTTTATTGTACTGATAAGTATATTGGTTGTATTTTTATCCGGATCATATCCAGGCTTGGTACTAGCCCGTTTTCAACCTATATTGGCGCTTAAAAGCAAGCTTTCACAAAAACATGTTGGCGGATTTTCACTACGCCGTATACTTGTTGTTACCCAGTTTTCCATTTCTCAAGTGCTGATTATTGGAGCAATAATTATTGTATCGCAATTACATTATTCTCAAACCGCCGACCTGGGCTTTAACAAAGATGCCGTTGTGTTATTACCCATACCACAAAATGATAAAGTTAAACTGAGTACGCTGCATAACCGTATTAATGAAGTGCAGGGTGTTGAAAAATCATCTTACTGTTACAGACCTCCCGCTTCTCAATCCAATAACAGTACAGACGTTCGCTTCAATAACCGGGCCGAAGATGAACATTGGGGTATCAACACTAAACCAGGAGACGAAAACTTTCTTTCGACATTTGGGATAAAGTTGGTTGCGGGGCGAAACTTTTTTCCTGCCGATACTACCCGTGAGTTTTTGGTAAATGAAACCTTTGTAAAAAAGCTTAACCTTAAACCTCAGGATGTGATCGGTAAAATGCTGTCCGTGAATGGAAGATCAACCACAGCACCTATTGTAGGTGTAGTAAAGGATTTTTACAATTACTCGTTCCATACCGAAATATCAGCTGTTTGTATCATGCCCGATTACCGGTCATACTCTACATTAGCTGTCAAGATAAATATGCGTAATGCCAAAACCTCATTGGCCGCGTTTGAAAAAATATGGAATGAAACCTTTCCGGAAGAGCTTTATTCGTACCAGTTTCTTGACGATAGCGTTGGAAAGTTTTATGAAATGGATAATATACAATTAAAATTAGTTGAAGCATTTGCAGGTATAGCTATCCTTATAGGTTGTTTGGGTTTATATGGCCTGGTATCGTTTATGGCAGTGCGAAAAACCAAAGAAATAGGGGTACGTAAAGTATTAGGGGCAGATACGCAACATATTTTATGGTTGTTTGGCAAGGAGTTTACTTACTTATTACTTATAGCTTTTGTAATTGCCGCACCGCTGGCCTGGTGGGTCATGCACAATTACCTGCAGGACTTTAAATATCGTATAACCATTGGCCCCGGTATTTTCCTGGCATCTATTCTGTCTACATTCATTATTGCTTCTATCACCGTAGGTTATCGCTCAGTTATGGCGGCGACTGCTAACCCGGTAAAGAGTTTGCGGAGTGAATAATAGAGAATAAAAGGTTCTTATAATTTAGCACGAAGGGTTTCGAATTTTCAAAAATATGATCAAAAACTATTTAAAAATAGCCTGGCGCAACTTGGTGGGCAATAAAGCTTACAGTACTATAAATATACTCGGGCTGGCTGCCGGGATGGCGGTAGCATTACTCATAGCCTTATGGGTAAAGAACGAGTACTCGTACGATAAATTTTTACCTGATTCGGATAGATTATATCAGGTTAGGCGTAACTTTAATAGTAATGGTGAAACGCTTACATTTAGTACAACATCACTCAAATTAGCTTATACCCTCCGGAGTAATATTCCGGAAATTGAATATGTGGCTGAATCTGACGGTGGCAGCTCGCATGGTTTAATGGTTGGTGATAAAAAGTTCTATATGGATGGGATACTATCGGGAAGTGACTTTTTGAAGATGTTTCGATACCCCATGTTATATGGTAGTGCTAACGAGTCTTTAAAAGATCCTTATTCTATAGTACTCACCCAAGCCACTGCTATAGCTCTATTTGGCACCGATAAAGTGATCAATAGAGTAGTTAAAATTGATAATGCATATAATTTAAAAGTAACAGGGGTTATAAAAGATGTACCTTCTAATTCGGTAATGCAATTTATAAAGTATATTATACCTTTTAGTTTTGCAGAGCAAACTCAGCCGTGGATAAAGGGCGCCCGTGGTAGTTTTGGAGCCAACGCATTTTCCATCTATGTTAAACTTAAACCAGGTATTGCATATACGCAAGTTGCTCCTAAAATTAAAAACATAGAGAAAGGAGAGAATAATGTCAATGCTAAAAACTCTGATGTTATCATGCAACCTATGCCCGACTGGCACTTATACTCCGCGTATAAAAATGGTATAGCCAGTGGTGGGTTTATTGAGTATATCCGCATTTTTAGCATTATCGGAATCCTGGTTTTATTGATAGCGTGTGTCAATTTTATCAATTTAACCACCGCCAGGTCGGAAAAACGAGCCCGTGAGGTAGGTATTCGTAAGGCAATAGGTTCGCAGCGCAAACACCTCATTTTCCAATTCTTAACGGAGTCAGCATTAACTACTTTTATATCCTTTTTATGTGCTATCCTTTTTGTACAAATAGCATTGGCGCCGTTTAATGCGCTTACCGGTACGGTGATTTATATTCCATTTAGTAGCATTACGTTTTGGTTCGTTATGATGGCTTGCGTATTGTTCACGGCACTTATTGCAGGCAGCAGGCCAGCCTTTTATTTATCCTCATTCAATCCGGTTAAGGTATTAAAGGGAACTATACAAGTTGGGCGCTCAGCCTCATTATCCCGAAAGATATTAGTGGTGATGCAATTCAGCTGCTCTATTGCGCTTATTATAAGCACGGTAGTTATTTACAGGCAAATACAATATGCCAAAAACAGACCAACGGGTTATAATATCAACCACTTGTTAACCACCAACTCCAATGACGATTTAGGTAAAAACTACCTTGCTCTTAAAAACGATCTGTTACAAACCGGGGTGGTTGAAAGTATTGCCACTGCTTCGAGCCCAGCTACTGATGTGGGGATGCACAACGACCTTGATCAATGGCCAGGAAAACAGGCAGGCGAAACCGTTGAAATGGGAGTTATTGATATAACTGCCGACTATTTTAAAACATTGGGTATGCGCATGTCAGCAGGCCGGGATTATAATTATGTGGCATCTGATACCTTAAATGTGATCTTTAATGAGGCAGCAATCAAGCGTTTGCGATTAAAAGATCCTATTAATCAAATTATTACTCATAGCGGTAGCAGGATAAGGATAATTGGAGTTGTAAAGGATGCATTGATGATCTCGCCATTTGCCAAAGCAGATCCAACCATGTTTGTTTATCACAGTGATCCATCGTCCAATTTAATTTACCGTTTGACCAAAGATGTAAACCCTCACGATGCAATTGAAAAGATTGGCCGAATATTCTCTAAATATAACCCAGCATACCCTTTCACTTATCGATTTGTTGACGATGACTATAACCGCAAGTTCAGTCAGGAAATGTTGGTCGGGAAATTATCAGGCATATTTGCCGGTTTGGCCATTTTCATATCATGCCTTGGCTTGTTTGGCTTGGCTGCCTATATAGCAGAACAGCGTACCAAGGAAATAGGTGTACGCAAAGTTTTAGGCGCTACAGTAAGTCAATTGTGGTTCCTGCTCTCCAAAGATTTCGTATTGTTGGTTATCATTAGCTGTGTAATTGCATCGCCACTGGCTTTATATTTTTTACAAAATTGGTTGCAAAAATATGACTACCGCATAAGTATTGGGCCCGGAGTTTTTCTTGTTTCGGCAATAGCCGCAGTACTGATCACTCTTTTAACAATAAGTTTCCAGGCTATTAAGGCAGCGGTAGCTAATCCAGTTAAAAGTTTAAGAAGCGAATAATGTAAAGCCGAAAGCTTAAGGCAAGGAGGCTTTTAGCTTTCCGCCTTAAGCTTTCGGCTTTTCTATTGTATCATAACCGTACGCTCCCTGTTACATAAGCGAACAGTATCTATGTGATTGATTGCTGTAATGTATTGATTTTTAATATGTTAAAAGTTTGGTATATTATTGATACTTGATTGAATCAAATGAATTGATATTTTTAAACAAAAACTTATACGTACCAACCAAAACAATCATTTAAAATGTTATCACTCCAACATATTTCGAAATATTACCAGGTAAGCGGACTTAAAAATTTTGTTCTTAATGATCTTAGCCTTGAAATTGATGAAGGCGAGTTTGTGTCTATCATGGGGCCTTCTGGCTCGGGTAAATCATCATTACTTAACATCATCGGTATGCTTGATGAGCCATCCGAAGGGTATCATTACTTTGCCGGTCAGGCAGTACACCAGCTTAAAGAAAAACAGCGCTCTGCATTATATAAGCAATATGTTGGCTTTGTGTTTCAGGCATACCATTTAATTGACGAGCTAACCGTTTATGAGAATATCGAAACACCATTAATTTATCAGGATTTTAAAGGTTCTGAGCGCAAAGCCATGGTGGCTGATATTTTAGACCGTTTTAATATTGTAGGTAAAAAAGACCTTTTCCCCGCGCAATTATCGGGTGGACAACAACAGTTAGTGGGAATAGCCCGTGCATTGATAGCCAAACCAAAATTATTGCTGGCCGATGAGCCTACCGGTAACCTGAACTCCAAACAAGGGGAGGAGATCATGGAACTGTTCCGCAAGCTGAATAAAGAAGATGGGGTTACCATTATTCAGGTAACGCACTCCGAAAAAAATGCCGAATACGGTTCGCGTATCATTAATCTTTTAGATGGTAAAATCGAATCTTCAAAACAACTCTGATCATATTATAGTAATGCGATATTTTAAATTTATATTTTTTGGTTTGATGGTATTATCGGCCATCAAAACGCAAGCACAAACAGATACTTTAACAACCATAAGGCAGTGTATAGATATTGCTATAAAAAACAACCTTGATGTTAGGAAAAGTGAACTGGATATGCAGCGCCTGGGGGTGAACTATAAGCAGGCTAAAGATAACCTGTTACCATCATTAAACGGGCAGGTGGATCATAGCCTTAACAGCGGACGTAGTATTAACCCTTTTACAAACAGTTATGTAACGCAGTCATATACATCTGGTAACTACAGCTTAAATGCCAATTTAACCCTGTTTAGCGGCCTGCAAAACTTAAACGCTATTAAACAAACATCATTGGCTTATCAGGCCGGTAAGATGGATTTTCAACAAGCAAAAGATCAGGTAACTATTAATGTGATAACCGCCTATCTTTTAGTTTTAGATAATACAGAACTATTAGCTCAAGCTTATAATCAGCTTGATGTATCCAAAAAGCAAGTTGAAAGGCTGGAGATATTGGAAAAAGATGGTGCTAATAAACTGCCCTCTGATCTGTATGACTTAAAAGGTACATATGGTGATAATGAGCTTAATTTGGTTACTACCAAGAATAACCTGGAAGCATCGAAATTAAGCCTGGTGCAGATTCTGAATATTCCCTACAACAGAAACCTTAAACTGGAACCTATAAGTGTACAGGATGTTGCTAAACAAACCGGAGAGAATGCCGACCAGGTATTTGATACCGCATTAAAGCAATTGGCCTATATAAAAGCAGCTGAACTAAGGCGTCAAAGCGCCGAAAAAGGTGTAAAGGTTGCTAAAGGTGCTTTATCACCCAGTATCTCCTTATTTGGGGGAGTAACCACAAATTATTCGAGTGCTGCACAAAACTCAACGGTTAGCGATTCATCTATTGTGCCGACTAAGCAGTTTGTAAATACGCCTACAGGCAAGAGCACCGTTTATACAACCCAGTATGATAATACCTACAAAAATATAGGTTATTATGATCAGTTTAAAAACAACTATAGTACGCAGTTTGGGGTTAGTTTAAAAGTGCCGATTTTAAATTATTTCCAAAATCATAATAAGGTAAAGCTGGCTAAACTTGATTATCAGGAATCAAAATATGTAGAAGAAAATACCAAGAATGTTTTACGCCAGAGTGTAGAACAGGCTTATGTGAACATGACCCTGGCTTACAACAGGTATAATGTATTGGTGGAGCAGGTTAAAGCATATAAAGAATCGTTCAGAACTGCCGAGATTCGTTTCAATGCCGGGGTACTTACTTCAGTTGATTTTGTAGTAGCCAAAAATAACTTTGACAAGGCCAATATCAATCTCATTAACGCCAGGTACGATTGCTATATTTATAACAAAGTGCTTGATTACTATATGGGGCGGCTATCCTGGTAAAAATAGAATTCCTTTGATTCTGTAAAAATTTTATACTTTTATTCCCAGATTTTAAATCCTGATATCCGGCTCATAACGTTTTGTATAAATTATAAAACATTATGAGCCGGATATTGCTAATTATACAACTGTCAGAATTTAAAACAGTCTTAATGTATTTACATCAATCACCTTAAAAACAACTCTAAACATGAAAAAAACAATTATTTTAACTTTAAGCATTTGCTTATTCACTATTGGTATTGCTTCTGCCCAGATAATACCCAACTTTTCATTTGGTGTAAAAGGTGGTTTAAACTATGCCTCTTTTCCTTCAAACGGAGTATTTAATAATAGTAACCGTGCTGGTTATCTGGCAGGTTTTTGGGCCAGAGTAGGTGGTTTAGGTTTTAATTTCCAACCCGAGCTTTATCTTACCAGCAAAAATATTAATGTAAATGCCCCTAATGAACCAGAGAACAAGGCTAAATTTACCAGTATTGATGTACCACTGTTATTAGGTGGTAAAATAGGTGCATTTGGTTTGGGCGGTCGCTTTTACGGAGGACCTGTACTTTCGTTTGCTGTAGATAAAAATCAAAGTTTTGCGGAATCTGCTGGTGAAGCTACTCACTTAAATTACAAAAGTGCCAACTACGGCTTCCAGATAGGTGCCGGTGTTGATATTAGCAGTTTTTCTGTTGACTTACGTTATGAAGGCGGCTTAAACAAGATTGCCTATGGTGATGGAAATTCACATACGCGTGTAAATGTTTTTAGCCTTGCGTTGGCTTATAAGTTATTCTCGTTATAAGGAAACGACACTTATATTAAAAGACCCGCTATTTTAGCGGGTCTTTTTTTGTGTAAATACTTTAGGTCCAATATAATTTCCTTTGTTCAAGGACTAAGCATAATCCCCAAACAGGCGGGCCATTTTGTTATAAAAAGTGGGTTTACATGGTTTACACTTTTTAAGGTTAACATTGATGCATATTCCTCAATATCAATTATTTAACTATTTAACTATCTTGTAATGTGTTAACCATCTCTGGAGCAATGTATTCGATGCATTAAATCCCAGGTACCGAATGTTGAATAATGATTTCGATGTTGGAAATTCATTATTCAGCATTCGATATTATTGATCTTCCTTACTTTACCACATCAACCCATTGTCCTTTAATCAGGCTGTTGATGGAGTTATTATACATAGCCTCACAATACACTGCCGGTAAGTAATAATGGCCAGCATAGGCGGCATTCAGCATCACATAGTAAGTAACCTCTTTACCTTCAACTAAACTAAAATAAGTGTTCACCCGGTCGTCCCGTACATCTCTGTAGTCGGACGGTGACGATTTAAATACCTCATCATTGTTCAGCATCCGGCTGTTCAGTATTTCCCAGCCCGATGGGAATATCTGTGTTAGCGCCAGGTTATCATATCTGCCACGCCTGCCCGGATTTTTGATATTTACCTGGGCAACAAAATCGGTACCTTGTTTTAATGTTGTTGGATCAACGGGTTTGCCGCCCATCGTAAAATAACCAACCCTCATTTCCATCACCTGCGGATCAATAAAGGTTTTCACATCAAGCCCGGATGATGGCTGACCTTTTTGTATCAGTCTTATGTATAGTTTGTTGGTGCCGTTGTTCTTAACCATCACTTTCCCGCCGTTTGCAGCCAAACCCGCCTGCCACATATAAGAGGCCGAATTGATATTTCCCTTTGAAACACCGCCATCATAGCTAAAGGTAAGCTTACCAGAGGCCTTGTTTTGTCCGCAATATTGCGCTATGGCAATAAGGGAGTAAGCCGTGGTTTGGGTACTGTACCAGTCGTCCTGTGATAACCTTGCGGCTACGGTGCGTAATAATCCGGCTGCTTTTTGCTGCTGCCCGAGCAGGGTCAATGTTTCGAGGATCATCGCTTCATCCCGCAGATCAGATCCATAAGTGCCGTACATGGTGTAATATGGCTTTATGGTAGTTGGCAAGTTGGTTATCATTCTTAAGCCAGCCTCTGGTTGCCCGGCAAGTTTATAAGCAGCTGCCAAGCGCCATTTAGCTTCGATGCTTAAGTATTTAAACTCCTTAAGTCGGTTCATTGCTCCCAATTCTGGTGCGCCGGCTAAAGCCAGTAGATACAGGCGATAGGCCTGGTTCAGATCGTCACCATAAAACTTATGCGGATCCGGTGCCCATGTTTGCGCTTTTTGTTTTTGATATTTTTTCCATTGCTCAATAAAACCAATAGGCAAGCTGTAACCTTTGGCCTGGGCTGCCAGCATAAAATGTCCGGCATAATTGGTTCCCCATTCATCCGCATCGCCATAACCGGGCCAGTAGCTCAAGCCACCGCCCTGTACCTGGAAGCCATTGAGCCTATTGATGGTTGCTTTAATATTTCGCTCTGCCTCAGCCCTCTGAATAGGTGAAAGGTCGAGCAGTTGCCCCAGATACAATTGCGGGAATGCCGAAGATGTGGTTTGCTCTACACAACCATGTGGATAGGCTATCAGGTAATCCAATCGCTTACTCAGGTTCAAAGGAGGTATAGAGGCAATTTCAAGCGTATTTTTATTGGTGCCGCTAATACCTACAGCCTGATATGCTGTATTCCAGATCTCTCCCGGTTTAAGCTCTTTTTCCAATACACGGGTTACTGGTGGGTTAGGATTGCGTACATTTAGCTCTACATCATAAGCAGCAGTTTCTGAACCACTTTTGGCTATGATCTTTACGTTGCCCACACCTACAAAATCCTTAACATCCAGATCAAACGTAACCAGCTGATCGCCTGTTTTAGCGAAGGTTATGGTTTTTGAATTATTACCCGCCAGGTTACTGAACGCGTTTGATTGTACGGATACAGTAACCGTTTTAATATTAGGCTCCATAGCGAATACGGTAACCGGCAATTGTACTTTTTCTGTCGGGCCAAGTACACGGGGTAACGTAGCCAATATCATCAATGGCTTTTTAACGGCGACGGCTTTATCAGCAAAACCATAGCTGCCATCGTGCCCGGCAATTACCATAGCCTTAACAGAACCTACGTATTGAGGCAGTTTAAAGGGCGTGGTTTGCTTTTCGCCCTTGTTAAGGTGAAACGGCCCAAGGAATTTAACAACAGGCTTAAAACGGTTTACAGACACGTTTTTGTTAGTGCCCAGGTTACCGTCTCCTCCAATACTTAAAATGCGTTCCAAACCACCGCCAAAAGCGCCTATCACATAATCAAACAAATCCCAGGTTTTTACACCCAATGCTTCTCTGGCGTAAAAAGCCTCATGCGGGTTTGGTGTTTTATAATTGGTGATATCCAGCAAGCCTTCGTCAACAATGGCAATGGTATAGGTCATTTCCTTGCCCGATGCTTCGGATACGGTGATAGCCGATTGTGTTTCGGGTCGAATCTTATCCGGCATACTGATCACCGGTTTCAGGATGGTTTCCGGATTATCTACTTGTAAGGGGATAGCTCCATACATACGGATGGGCAGATCGTTAACCGTTTGCGAATGCCTTTGCAATAAGGTAACGTTCACAAACACGTTAGGTGCCATGGTTTCATCAACTGTAAATCGGTATTGGGTTTGCCCTTTCCTGGTATCTATCCAGGTGGTTCTTAAAACTTTGCTACCATTTTCAAAGCTGATCAGCGCGCGGCCATCAGCAGCAGTCGGTATGGTTAATGTTGCCTGTTCACCCACTTTATAGCTGGTTTTATCGGAAGTGAATGACAGCATCGCCGCTTCGGTAGGGTTGGTTTGCTGTAACCTTTCCGACCAGTTTGGCCAATCTACATAAATGAATTTCCCGGTAGAGTGTCCGGTTTGCTCGTCTTTCACCTTGATCAGGTAACGGCCCCAATCAGCTTTAGGTACACGTAATGTCCATTTACCGTGCCCGTTAGTAACCTGAACTGTGGCCGCTTTAATAAGCTTGTTATATTTATCCTGCGTAAAATTGCTTGTTTCGTTGCCGGTTTGATCCCACCACCAGCGCCATTGTACTTTGTACAATTCCAGCTGCACGGTACGGGTACCGGTCAGCGCGTTACCATGCACATCTACATCGGCTATATCAACCTGATGATCTTTATCCGTAACCAACATGCCCGAAAGCTCGCTTCCTTGCGGTGTTTTAATGCCCACATAGCCCGGATATACGTTATAAGGCAGCGTAGTTTGTTGAATACTGAAATTACCACCCGGTTCAAATACTTTAACCAGGAAATTGGCCCTTAGCTGTCCCGGGGCCTGTTTTTCTACATTGATGTTGGCATCTACATCCGCTACACCATCTGCACTGAGCTTACCATCAAATACGGTTTGGGTTTGTGTATTGAAGGCCAGCGTTGGGTCGTCAAAAACATAATCCTCATATTTTTTGAAGCTTGTGGTTTGGGGTGTTAAAAAGGCGTCGACCTTAGCTTTTAGATTTTGCGCGGCCCCGCCAAATAACCATTGCGCGCTCAGTTTGCCATTGGCATTATTGCCCTTGGTTAATTCGGCCGCGCCACCAAACGAAAGGCTAAGTTTCATGCGGTTAGGCATAATGGTTTCTACCTTGATCTTCTTTTCAAACAAGGCCCCGCCAACTTTTACCTTAGCAGTCCAGTTACCGGTAGGCGATGAGGTTTCTGTAGCGGTATGGAAGCTATAAAAGCCATCTAAAGCCGTTGTTTTGCTGATGCGCCGGTATAACTTACCATTCGGATCATATAACTCAAACTGAACCGGATGATCTGGTGGCAATGTTTTTAATTTATCCTCCAGTATAAAGGATGTGTAAATGGAATCACCCGGACGCCAAACGCCGCGGTCACCATAAATAAAGCCTTTAAGACCGCTCTGTACTTCTTCGCCGCCTACATTAAAGCGGGTGAGGGGCAGGGAACTGCCATCATCCAGTTTCAGATACCCACGCTGAGCGCCTTTTTTAGCAACCAGCAGATAAGGTTTGCGTTTAAGATCAAACTTCACGATACCATCTCCGCCTGATGTGGTTTTGTAGATCACCTGCTTCTGGTAATCCAATAGTTCCAGATCCACACCACTCATAGGCTGAGCGCTTAAAATATCGGTTACAGCTACCAGCATGCTATTGTTAGTGCCCCGTTTGGCAATAAGACCAATATTTGAAGCTATGATATTGCGTGTAGCCCAACGCTCTTTGGTGAAGTAGGATGGGGTACAGGCATTGTTTCTGTCCTGCCAGCTATAACCGTCAGGGTAAAAATTATCATAACGTGACCAAAAGTCATCGTCTTCGTCATTTACCTTACTGTTATCATTATAATATTCCCCTTCATTATATACATCATCATCGCCATTGCTGCTTTTTGTACCTGCTCCGGCGATACTGCAATTATACAGGGAGTATTCCTTCCTGAAACCGATCACCACCCGGTAGATAGCCCCCGGTTCTGTACGGATCATCTGGTCAAGATCCAGCATAAACCGATTCTTTTTATTCAGGTTCAGGCCTTTATCATTATCAAGCCTGATGGTTTTTTGAACCACGGGTTTACCTACCTGGCGTAGTTCCTGAGCGCCATCAAAACCATTGCTCTGGAAATACTGCGGTACATTACTTTCATATATTTTAATGATGCTTACATCAACGGCATTCAAATTCACCGCCTCAAAAGGCATCATCAATTTACCGGAATCGGGGAGAATAACGCCTTTGCCCGGTATAGTTACAGCCGGTAGCCGGTTTTCAAAAAACACGCTGGCGGTATACGTTTTGGTGATTTTTTTGTGCGATATGTTTTCAACGCCTTCATTTACAACAATACTGTAATTGCCCTCAAGATTCTCAGGAGAATATAATTTTACCGTGCTCCCGTCAATGGTATAAGCAGGGTCGGTAATGTTATTGATGCTTATAAGGCCATTCAATTCCTGCCCAACCAGTATATTATCAGAAAATTGCACCAATACATATTGGTCATTATCCTGCACGGCCCGTATATCCAGTACTCTAAAATCGCCTATAGCGGGTACATCAAAATGCTGGTTGCCTTTTTTGTCGACATTCAGACTGCTGCCATCCCAGTTAATAGTGACCGGGGTAACTTTGTTCGATTGTCTCTTTAAGCCGGTTATTTTAAAATGATGTGCCTTGGTACCTGTATTATGCTCCCAGCTTATTTTTACAGGAAAGTCATAATTAACGGTCAATAGCTTCTCAACCAGGGTTGGGTCTTCTGTATCGGCGGTTTGGATAATGCCGTCCAGCTTCATTTCATCAATAGATGTATTTGTGGCGGTTGTTAAGCCATTAAAGCTTACGTTAAAGTCGGGCTTTACTACCTGGAAGCCGAACTTAAAATGATCAAACTTATGAGGTACCTCTATCAATTTACCCAGTTCAAAATCTACCGTATAGTTTTTTTCGGGATCAAGTTTTCCCGCTGGTTTAAATTCAATAGTCCGGGCATCCACCCAATAAGCTTTACCTTTTACTGATGGGGAGAGGTCGAAGAGATCATCGCTCAGCTGTTCATTTTGCTGGTGGGTAACCTGTACCTGACCGGCGAGACGTATCCTGATAGTACTTTCTTTTGAGATGACCCCGGTGGTATATGATTCAATATACTTGCTAAATGCCGGGTCGACTGCCGTTTTTTTACGGCCGTTGGCAATAATGTAAACAACTAATAAGATGAGGGCAAGTGATGCACCTATAGTAATGATGCTTTTACGCCTGCGGAATCTGGTATATCCGTTCTCCATGGAATAGGTTTATTTATGGTCATGTAAATTATAAAATTTATGAGAATAAATAATTAAACGGAAAACTTATTTTATGGGGATTATAATATCATAACCCCGGGTTTATTTAAAACGGGAAGCTTGATAAAATTCATTTCAACGATGCTTTCGGGTAAAAAAATGAATTTTTTATCGTAGATGTTCTTGCCTATATAGTAGCTGAGCCAATATTCGTTATTAAGACCGAATGTTTGCTCATCAATAGGTTCAATAAGCTTAAATGCCTGCCCGGGTACTTCCGGAAACATATGGCGCAGAGTTGATGTTTTTACCTGTACACCGTCTTTTTCACCATAACCTTTGGATGTGACCAACACATTTTCAATAGGTTGATTCTTGAGGTTGATGAGATATACATACCATACTTTGCTTTCGATATTCTCACTTTCCAATGCAACTGCTACTGCAATATCCTGTACGTTATTTTCGGGAAGGTCTTTTATCATAGTAGTCGGGGTTTTGCATGATAAGTTTTGGGTCGTATTTCACTCAAAACTTACCACGCACCACTAAATTATTTCTTTTTTACCGCAGCTTTTTTCTTTGCCGGCGCTTTAGCCGCCGGTTTTGCCGAGGCTGCTTTACCAAACCGTCCTTTTTTAGCATCTTTTGGCATAGCGTCAGCCAGGGCCTTGCATTCTTCATAAGTAAGCGTCAACGGGTCTTTATCCTTAGGGATCTTCACATTTAGCTTACCAAATTCAATATAAGCTCCCCAACGACCATTGAGCACTTTAACGTCAGGATCTTCATCAAATGATTTGATCAGCTTTTCAGCATCTTTTTTACGTTTAGCATTGATCAGCTCGATCGCCTGTTCTTCGGTAACATCCAGCGGATCAATTTCCTTAGGCAAGGAAACAAACGCGCTGTTATGACTGATATAAGGTCCGAAACGGCCAATAGCCACCTTCATAACTTTACCTTCGTACTCACCAACAACTTTGGGTAATTTAAATAACTCCAAAGCTTCTTCAATGCTGATAGTTTCTATACTCTGGCCATTTCTTAAACTCGCGTAAAGCGGTTTTTCTTCGTTTTCTTCCGTAGCGCTGTCACCAACCTGCACAAATGGGCCATAACGGCCAATACGTACCGATATTTTTTTGCCATTTTCCGGATGTACGCCTAATTCGCGTTCACCGGTGGCTTTATCGGCAGTCTCAATGGTGCTTTGAACTTCTTTATGAAAAGGGTTGTAAAAATCATGGAGCATGGCTGTCCATTCTTTTAAGCCTTGTGCTATTTCGTCAAATTGCTTTTCAACGCTTGCGGTAAAGTTAAAATCAACAATATCATTAAAATACTGTACCAGGAAATCGTTAACTACCGCGCCAATATCCGTAGGGAATAGTTTACCCCGTTCAGCGCCAGTGTTTTCGGTTTTGTTTTCCTTAACAATAGCATCAGCTTTTAGGGTCAATACTCTGAAATTTCGTATTTTTCCTTCACGCTCTTCCTTCACCACATAACCCCGGTTTTGGATGGTTGAAATGGTAGGGGCGTAGGTTGAAGGACGGCCGATGCCTAACTCTTCCAGTTTTTTAACCAAACTGGCCTCCGTATAACGTGCAGGCGGACGAGAGAAACGTTCGGTTGCCGACATTTCCTGTAAAGCCAGGCGCTGACCCTTAGTTAAAGGAGGCAGCATAGTATTTTCGCCATCCTGTTGTGTATCTTCTTCATCATCATCGGCCGATTCCAGGTAAACTTTCAGGAAACCGTCAAACTTCATTACTTCACCATTGGCTGTCAGTTCTTCTTTACGGCTGGAGATGCTGATCTTGGCGGTTGTTTTTTCAAACTGCGCTTCACTCATCTGTGAAGCGATAGCGCGTTTCCAGATCAACTCATACAGACGTTTTTCTGACGAATCGCCATCAATGGTATGGTTATTAAAATAAGTTGGCCTTATTGCCTCATGCGCTTCCTGCGCGCTGGCATTTTTGGTCTTGTATTTACGGTGATGATGATATTTTTCGCCGTAGGCTGATATGATCTCTTGTTGTGCGGCATTCAAAGCGGTTTCTGACAAGTTAACCGAGTCGGTACGCATATAGGTAATATTACCCGATTCGTATAGCTTCTGCGCAACCTGCATAGTACGGGCCACAGAGTAACCTAGTTTCCTGCTGGCTTCCTGTTGTAGCGTAGATGTTGTAAACGGCGCCGCGGGTGAACGTTTTGCCGGTTTTGTTTCCAATGAACGGATATCGAAATCGGCACCCATACAATCGGTTAGGAACTTTTCTGCGTCTTCCTGTTGGCTAAAACGCTCAGGAAGCTCCGCTTTGAACGCTTCTTTACCCTTGCCAAATATGGCTACTATCTTAAAAGCAGCTTCTGATTTAAACTTATTGATCTCCCGCTCACGATCAACGATGAGCCTTACGGCTACTGATTGTACGCGGCCGGCAGATAAAGATGGCTTTACCTTTTTCCATAAAACAGGAGAGAGCTCAAAACCTACTAATCTGTCCAATACACGGCGGGCTTGTTGGGCATTAACCAGGTTATAGTCAATTTTACGCGGTGTATCAATCGCCTTTAAAATGGCGGGTTTGGTTATTTCATGAAAAACAATGCGCTTGGTGGTGGCATCTTTTAAACCCAGTGTTTCAAATAAATGCCAGGATATGGCTTCTCCCTCGCGGTCCTCGTCCGATGCGAGCCAAACCATTTCGGCTTCTTTAGCTAATTTCTTTAATTCACTGACAACTTGCTTTTTATCGGCCGGTACTTCATATTTCTGGGTGAAATTATTAGCTATGTCAATCGCATCTTCAGATTTTACCAGGTCACGGATATGGCCGTAACTTGATTTAACCGTAAAGTCTTTCCCAAGATATCCTTCGATGGTTTTGGCTTTCGCCGGAGATTCAACTATGAGTAGGTTTTTGGCCATTTAAGCAGTTATTTTTTTGCAAATAAAACATAAAGAAAGTGAAACGCAAATTTGTTTTCGGAAAAGCATGGAAGCTTTTACGGCTAAACAGGTAAATAGTTGGAATGCGGGATTATTATTAAAGCGGGGTTTTACGACGTTTTGATAAATAAAATTGCAGGCCAACAGCCTGGCTTTAGCACGCAGTAGGGGATGCCTACATCAGGAAACCGCCACCCAGAAGGTCATTACCTTCATAAAATACAGCAGACTGGCCTGGGGCAATGCCCGATACATTATGATGGAAATCAACTTTCATGTGTTCGCCCATTTGCACAATGCTGCTTTGTGTACCGGCATCTTTGTAGCGTATTTTAGTAATAGCTTCTAAAGGCTCGTTAATATTGGCATATTTAACCAGGTTAAGGTTTTTAACCCAGGCTTGTTTGCGTTCCAGTTCATCTGCAGTACCTAAAACAACGGTATTGGTTTGCGGATCTATAGCTGTAACAAACATAGGGTGGCCCAATGCTATACCTAAACCCTTACGCTGACCTATGGTATAAAATGGATATCCCTGGTGTTTGCCCACTACGGTGCCGTTGGTAAGCGTAAAGTTACCCGGACCTATACGGTCATCCAGATCTTCAACTTTGTGCCTTAAAAAGGCTCTATAGTCGTTATCAGGAACAAAACAGATCTCATAGCTTTCGCTTTTACCGGCAAGTTCCATCTGACCCATATCCATAGCCATTTGCCTGATTTCGGGTTTAGAGAAACTACCTAAGGGGAATTTTGTACGTGCAAGGTTCTGTTGAGATACCCCCCACAGTACATACGACTGATCTTTGTTCTCGTCTTTTCCTTTTGATATTACATAACGACCATTATCCTGTAAACGAATATTGGCATAATGTCCTGTAGCAATAAATTCGCAATCGAGTTTATCTGCACGTTTTAAAAGGGCATCCCATTTAATATGGGTGTTGCATAACACACATGGGTTAGGGGTACGGCCGGCCAGATACTCATCAACAAAATTATCGATCACAAAATCACCAAACTCACTCCTGATATCTAATATATAATGAGGGAAACCATAACCTACCGCTAAAGCACGGGCGTCATTGATACTATCCAGACTGCAGCAACCTGTTTCTTTTGAACTACCTCCCGATGCGGCATAGTCCCAGGTTTTCATCGTAAGCCCTATAACTTCATAGCCCTGCTCATGCAACATTACTGCTGCTACCGAACTATCAACCCCACCACTCATTGCCACTAAGATCCTGCCATGCTTACTCATAATTTTGCAAAGATACCTTTTTGATCCTGATGTTGGTACATTATTGGGTCAGCCGAGGGTAAAATGGAGAAATTTAAAAAACACATCTGGGTTAATTATTAGTTAATATAAATTGATAATCAATATATTAAGTGTATTATATAAAGTTTTTATACATTATATATATAGCATTGATCAGGTGTAATACACAGAATATTGCAGCTTAATGATTGATAACTTACTGTACATATTCCTATAAGTTTTAAAAGCAAAAAAATGCACAATTCGAAAAACAATCTAAAAAAACGCATTTTAATTAATCATAAAGCATAAAATTTAACACTTTAGTGGTGTGTAGTCTCTACACAAATTATAACAGGGCGAGCATTTTTTTGCGATTATTTTAACGAATAAATGTACAGCTGACCATTGTAAAAAGTATGTAAGTTTTTTGTTAAAAAAAATGCAAAAGTGCATAGTGCTCTTGTGACATCGAGTTTACATTTTAAATTTGCTATACCCTAATTAATTTAAAATGATAAGCCAGTTAACATTAGAGCAAAAACTGCAAGGAGTGATTTTAGTGATTATTTGTTTTGTTGCCATAGCAAATTACCTGATTAAATAACTACACAGACCGAACAGTGAGGAAAAATTTAAGGTGCTTTTTCAAGCACCTTTTTTTTGCAACAAGGTATAGGGTTTAGGTTTATAATTATGGATTGCGGGTTTGACCATCGCCTTTGACCAACCATTTATAACTGGTTAATTCTTCAAGCCCCATAGGGCCACGGGCGTGGAGTTTTTGTGTGCTGATACCTATTTCGGCACCAAGACCAAATTGGGCGCCATCGGTAAATGCGGTTGAAACATTGGCATAAACCGCGGCTGCATCTACATCATTTAAAAATGTAGCTATATGTTCTGCATCTTCACTAATAATGGCCTCACTGTGCTTTGAACCATTCACGGCAATATGTTCAAGCGCCTGCTTAAAATCATCCACCGTTTTAATGGCCATTTTCATGGATAAAAATTCGGTACCGAAGTGCTCTGGTGTTGCCTTATGCAGCAGATCGTCGGGGTAATTGCCCTTTAACGCTACATAAGCGGTTTCATCTGCAAATAACTCTACCTGTTTTTGCTTGAGTATATGGGTAAGCCTCGGCAGATCAGGAATGCGCGATGAGTGGATAATTAAACAATCGAGCGCGTTACATACGCTTACCCGGCGTGTTTTGGCATTAGCTATAATTTGCGCGCCTTTTTCCAGGTCGCCCGACTCATCAAAATAAGTATGAACAATACCAGCCCCGGTTTCAATTACAGGTACTTTGCTGTTGTCCCTAACAAAATTGATCAACGACTGGCTCCCTCTTGGTATCAGCACATCTACAAAGCCAACGGCATTTAACAAGGCCGCGGTGGCTTCACGATCAGCAGGCAGTAAAGTCACAATATCGGTATCTAACTGGTGTTTGCGCAATATTTTATGAATAACCGAGATAATGGCCCGGTTAGAGAAATCAGCATCGCTGCCACCCTTTAAAATGCTGATATTGCCGGTTTTAAAACAAAGGGCAAATACATCAAACGTAACATTGGGTCTGGCTTCATAAATAACCCCTACAACCCCCAGGGGAACTCTGACCTTTGTAATGGATAAGCCATTGGGCATATTGGTTTTGGAAAGCTGTTTACCCAGCGGACTATCTAAAAGGGCCACATTCACCATATCACCAGCTATGGCTTCAATACGGGCGGCGGTAAGTTTCAGCCTGTCATATTTGGGGTCGGTGCTATCCATACGGTCAAGATCTTTCTGATTCTCGGCCAGCAGATAAGCGGTTTGAGCAATGGCTTCGGCTGCTACATCCTGCAATACCTGGTTGATGAGGGCAGGGGCAAGCGTAGGTTTTCTGCCGGCAATAAGCGCGTTTTTAAAGTAGTTATCGTATTCCATTGCTGTTAACCCTGTAAATAAAGATAATCATAATGCACCAGTGGCTTTTGGTTTTTCTGTCCAACACGCTCCCTGGCTTTATCTGCCCCATATTCTGCTATACCTAAGCCCACTTGTTTATTTTTTTCGTCAATCAGTTTTATAATATCGCCCTTTTTAAAGTCGCTTACTACTTTAACAATACCTACCGGCAATAAACTGGTAGCTTTACTGGATACTAAAGCAGTCCTGGCGCCCTCATTAACCTGTACAACACCAGTAGCCGATTTTTCTGAATGGGCTATCCATTTCTTTTTGCCGGATGCTTTTTTAGTAGGGATAAAACGGGTATGTATCACTTTGTTTTCCAGCACATCGGTCAATATATTTTCCCGTGTCCCATTAGCTATATGTACGGCTATGCCTAATTGGGCAGTTTTTTGCGACATGGTTGATTTAGTGATCATGCCACCACGGCCAAATTGCGACCGGCCCGAGGTAACAAACTCGGCGAAATCAACCACAGAACCATTAACTTCTTCAATTACAGCCGATCCCGGTGCGCTTGGATTGCCATTATATATACCATCAACATTGGTTAGTACGATAAGCGCCTCAGCATTCAGCATAGAAGCGATGAGGCCGGCAAGCTCGTCATTGTCCGTAAACATGAGCTCGGTTACTGATACCACGTCATTTTCATTCACAACGGGTATCACCTGGTGCTGTAATAACAGTTCCAGGCAGTTTTTCATGTTCAGGTAGTGCATCCTGTCTCTGAAATCTTCTTTGGTGACCAGTACCTGCGAGCAAAGGATATCAAAACGCTCAAAAAGACTGGAATAAGTATTGATCAGCTTTACCTGCCCTATAGAAGCCAATAACTGCCTTGCTGCAATGGCATCGTATTTTTCGGAAATGGTAATGAGGCTACGACCGGAAGCTACCGCCCCCGATGATACCAGGATCACTTCCTTGCCCTGTTTTTTGATCGCCGCTATCTGCTCAACCAGGTGTTCTATCCGTTGCAGGTTGGGTAAACCATTTTCCTGGGTAAAAACGTTAGAGCCTATTTTGATAATGATGCGCTGATAGTTGAAGGCCATTTCCTGCTGTTGATATTTTGATCCAAAAATAGTTAATTTTGATTGATTTAAGTATATTTTTAAGTTAAAATAGACATAAATAAATCAAAAAACGTACACTTTACTCAAAAAGTGACAATAATCAGGTTATTGATATTGCTTTGTGCATGAATATTTAAATAAGTAACCTTTTTTAATTTAAATTTAATTGTTTTAATCAAAAAAACTTACTAAAATTATTATTTATATACTTTTTTTATTCACTACGTATCCAGATGAATATTGCCAAAAGGATAGGAGGGATATTAGCCCTGTTGCTGATCGAATGACTTAACAAACCGTTGGAAGAAAACTTTTTAAACCCTAAATTTTAACACTTTTTAACAAAAAACAGCGGCAAAACACTCATTAGCGATGCGCTTTAACTAAATTTTAAAGCCATTTTAACACTTTTTAACAAATTTCTGAAGGGTTTTAAAAGGTTTAAAAAGTATTAATAAATAAATAATCAGGAGACCCGATAAAGCGGCCCAAAAAATTAAAATCAAAAAAAATTTGGTAAACACTTTTTTTTTATATTTTTGTCGACTAATTCTATAGACAATGTATCATTATTATAAAATTACTATAATGCCCCTAATAAAAATGCAGTGCTCCGCTGCATGTTGTTGATGCTTTTGCCCCCTACATCTATCAAAACATTAATCAACCCAAGTTCAAATTCCACCACCAACCTTACTACATGAAAATTTTTACAAATTCTTTAAAACTTATTGTACTTTTTCTTTTGCTTGCACCGGCCATCAGTTATGCACAATTGAACGGTTCCTATATTTTAAGCGGACAAGTTGGCGACGAGCATGGCCAGCCCTTAGTGGGCACCACCGTTAGCATAAAAGGTACTACTAATAAAACGGCTACAGATAGTACCGGTAAATTTTCCTTAACCACCAGTGCTAAATTACCTTATACGCTGATCTTTACTGCGGTAGGTTTTCAGCCACAGGAGTTTTATATTAAAAACGCCAACAGCGCTTTAAACATTCAGCTTACTTCGCAATCATTACTGATCAACGAGGTAGTGGTTACCGCTTCCCGTAAGGAAGAGAAACTGTTGCGATCTCCGGTTGCTATCGAGAAACTGAGTATCAACGCGCTGAAACAATCGCCTGGCCCCAGTTTTTATGACGCGCTGGAGAATGTTAAAGGCGTACAGATGACCACCACCAGTATCACCCTTAAAGTGCCTAATACCCGTGGTTTCAACAGCCCGAATAACTTCAGGTTTATGCAACTGGTTGATGGGGTTGACATGCAATCGGCCACTTTAGGTGTACCGCTGGGTAATGCTATTGGCCCAACCGAGCTGGATATCGCCAGCATTGAGATCACGCCTGGTGCGGCTGCCGCTTTGTATGGCACTAACGCTATCAACGGTTTATCCAACCTCTTTACTAAAGATCCATTCAAATATCAGGGCTTGAGTTTCTACCATCGCCAGGCTTTAAATCACGTAGGTAACGATGCTTTGGGCGCGAGTTCATTGACCGAAGATGCTTTCAGATATGCTAAAGCGTTTAACGACAAATTCGCTTTCAAAGTAAACTTTAGTTATTTGCAGGGTATCGACTGGCAGTCAAACACCCAAAAAGATCAAAACCCTGGCAACCTGAAAACAGCCAATCCGGCTTATCCCGAACTGACAGGCATCAGCAACGCGGCTTATGACGGCTGGAACAAATATGGCGATGACGCGCTTGCCGGTAGTAATACTGTAGTAATAAAAGGCATCTCGGTTAATGGTGTTGCCCGTCCGAACCTTACCGTGGCCCGTACCGGTTATAATGAGGTTGACCTGGTTGATCCGCATGTAACCAACCTGAAACTGGATGGTACTTTATCCTACAAAATAACACCGAATACTATATTGTCATATACTTACCGCTATGGTCGTATGGATGGCGTTTTTCAACGCGGTAACAAGATCTCGTTGGATGGCGCTACCGTACAGAACCATAAAGTGGAGTTAAAAGGCAAGGAATTCTTAGTTCGTGCTTATGAATCGATTGAGAATACCGGTAATTCATTCAACGTAAAACCTCTGGCTGATAACCTGGATCTGAACCACGCCAGTAACTCGGCATGGGCCACTTTATACGGAAACGCCCTTAAATCATACGCCGGCGGTGCTTTAACATCGGCTAACCTGGCCGCTGCAGAGCAGTTTGCAAGAGCTGCTGCCGATAAGGGCAGGGTAGAGCCCGGCACGCAAGCCTTTAATGATCTGCGTAAAACCATTATCGGTATCAATAATTGGGATATCAAATCGAGCCTGATCCCGAATGCACCTGCAACAGGTGGTGCCGCATTGGTACAAAAAAGCCATATGTATAATGCCGAGGCACAATGGGACCTCACTAACCATGTAAAAGTGGTTGACCTGTTGGTTGGCGCTGATGTACGTGTATATTCTATCATTCCTGATGGAAATAACTTTGTTGATTTTAGTCGCTCTATTGCCGATCGTAACACACCTTTGGCCGATGGTTCATTTGGTAAAAACGTGATCTACAAAAAATATGGCGCCTTTACCCAGATAACCAAAACCTTTTTCGACGAAAAGCTGAAATTATTCGGATCTATCCGTTGGGATTACAATCCTTATTTCGATCCGAAATTTACCCCTCGTTTAGCCGCGGTTTATACGGTGAATGAGAACCATAACTTCAGGTTCACGTTCCAGAACGGTTATCGTTTCCCGTCATTGTTTGAGGCATTGTCTTATGTAAACAATGGTCGTGTGAAACGTGTAGGCAGCTTACCTTTTATTAATGATGGTTTAGGTTACTTAGGTAACAGCTATACCCAGTCATCGGTTACGAACTTTAATGCAGCTGTAAACGCGGCACCGGGCGGTAGCACGGATGCCAACGCTTTGGCCAACAAGAACCTGTTGAAAGTGGCCGATCTGCCACCTGCCCGTCCCGAGCAGATCACGTCGTACGAAGTTGGTTACAAAGGTATTGTTGCGGATAACAAAGTATTTATCGACATAGATGCCTATACCAATCGCTATAACGGCTTTTTGGGTCAGGTGCAGGTGTTTGTACCCAATGGAACCACAGTGGGCACAGACGCAGCCGTATTGTCTATGCTGGACATTAACCGCGATCCAACTACCGCAACTGCAACCAATGCGGCCAGCCAGGGCCAGAGCAGATACCGCGTGTACACCAACGCCAAGAACATCTACAACAACTATGGCTCATCAGCAGGCATCACTTACAACTTTTATAAAAGATACACTATATCGGGTAACGTAAGCTTTAACAAGCTGAAAGCCCAATCGGCCTCTGATATTTTTGTAACCGGCTTTAATACACCAGAATGGTCGGGCAACGTATCATTCGGTAACCGTGAGGTGGTTAAAAACTTCGGTTTCAACGTAGTTTACAAATGGCAGGAATCATTCCTGTGGGAGAGTCCGCTGGTTACCGGAACTGTGCCTGCTATCGGTACTTTCGATGCGCAGGTTACTTACCGCCTACCGGTATACTATGCTACCTTTAAATTGGGTGCGACCGATATTTTTAACAAACGCTACATCCAGTATGCAGGTGGCCCAACCATTGGCGGCCTGTACTATGTATCCGTTACCCTGGATGGTTTGCTAAGCGGTCAGCAACCTAAATAAGCAATTTTTTAATACGTTTTATATAGTTTTTAAGGCGGGTGGGCAGCAATGTTCATCCGCTTTTTTTGTGGGGTATAGATTCCCACCTGTTGTCATTTCGAGCCATAGTGAGAAATCTTCTGCTGCTTACAAAGCTCAATTGCATGGCGAAGAATATTTCTCCTCGTTCCTCGTTCGAAATGACAAGAAAATCACGTCATTGCGAGGAACGAAGCAATCTCTATGCTATACAGAGTCGGTTTGCATCCGTTGTTCTGCTTATGTAGAGATTGCTTCGTGCCTCGCAATGACGCGTGGGAGGAGCATTAAGTAAAAAAGCTAACCGGAAATGGTTAGCTTTTTTATTAATGCTGTTTTACTTCATGCAATCCGCATTCTTTTTTGGATTGATCTTCCCACCACCAGCGACCGGCGCGGAAATCTTCACCTTCGGCAACGGCACGTGTGCAGGGCATGCAGCCAATGCTCGGGAAACCTTTATCGTGCAGGGAGTTATACGGGATGTTGTATTGTTTGATGTAGGCTTTTACGTCGTCCAGTGTCCAGTCAAAAATAGGGTGGAACTTGGCCAATAGGTTTTGCTCGTCCCATTCTACGTTTTCCATATCATGGCGATTGGCAGATTGATCGGCACGGATACCGGTGATCCAAAGTTTATTGCCTTTGAGCGCGCGTTTCAATGGTTCTATTTTACGGATGCCGCAGCATTCCTTACGGTTCTCTACCGACTCATAAAAGCTGTTAGGGCCTTTTTTGTTCACCATTTCTTCCAGCAGGTCGCGATCGGGGTAATAGGCGTGGATAGGTTGTTTATACCTGTCCATAGTACTGCTCCATACTGAGTAAGTTTCACGGAAAAGGCGGCCAGTCTCCAAAGTAAAAACTTTGATGGGCAAGTTATTGGCAAATATCATGTGGCTGATGGCCTGATCTTCCCAACCAAAGCTGGTGGAAAATACAATTTCACCTGGAAACAGCTCTGCCAGCCTAGCCAGGGCTTCCGCAGGCGCCAAACCCGCGGTAATATCCTTAATATGTTGAACTACTTTGCTCATGTTACAAAACCTTTGTAATAAAGGCAACTATCGATTTGATACTCACCAGTATCACGATGATGCCCACAGAAACCATGATGGTTTTTGTTGATATTTTATTAGAGATGCGGGCGGCGATAGGTGATGCCAGTGCGCTGCCCAATATTAAACCGGCTACCGCTGGCCAATGATCGCTGTTCACCATGCTGATGAAGGTTAACGAGCCCATGATGGCTACAAAGAACCTGGATAATTTTACAGTACCTAATGAAAAACGCGGACTACGACCGCCAGCTATCAAGGTTGATAATACGATAGACCCCCAGCCGCCGCCGCCAACCGCATCAATAAAACCACCACCTAAGCCTAACAGCGAAATACGCTTTACTTTATCGGCCGATTTTTTACGCTTAACATTGAATGCTTTTGACAGGATCACCAGTCCAAGTATCAATGTATATAAAGACACTACAGGCTTGGTATACTGGCTGTAATGCTCTAATGACGATAGTAAATAAGCCCCTGTAACAGCACCTATGATACCGGGTATCACCAGGAGCTTAAATAGCTTCCAGTTGATGTTACCCATGCGGTAGTGCATCCAGCCGGCAATACCGCAACTCATAATTTCTGACAAGTGGACACCCATACTGGCCGAAGCCGGCGGGATACCCATGGACAATGAAAACGTAGTAGAGGTAACACCATAAGACATGCCTATAGCCCCATCGATTAAGGCAAATAGGAAACCTGCCCCTAAAAAGTAATAGAACTGCGGAGGTACACCTTCTACGAATAACTTAAACTGTGGCTCCCGGTAATATAAAGCAGAGATGACAACTGCTATGGAAATGATAATGGTTGACCATATCAGCCAGATAAAATTCTTATTAACGGTTATTTTAGGCTCTACCAGTACCGAGGTTACTTTATTTAAGGTTTTCACCTTGTCAGCAAAATCACCGGTGAGGGTGTTGCGGAGTTCGCTCATTTGCTGCAGCGTGGTATCCAATTCGTCGGGGATACTTTCATTGAGCACTTCCTTTAAGCGTTTGGCTATGGTTGGCGACTTGCCGTTGGTGGATATCGCCAGTTTCAGGTCGCCTTTTTGTACAATGGATGCCAGGTAAAAATCACAAAGCTCGGGTTTATCAGCCACGTTGATCAGCAGTTTGCGATCATGGGCCGCCTGACGGATATATTTGTTCAGGTCGCTGTCGTTAGTGGCAGCGATCACTACTTCGGCATCATTCAGGTCTTCGTCAGCAAATGATTTTTGAACAACGGTTAAACCTTCATATTGTGAAGCTAATTCGTGTACCTCCGGTAAAAAATCGCGGGATATTACGGTAACTTTTGCCAGTGGACTATTGTTTAAAATAGCGGTTAGTTTTTCCAAACCCACATTGCCTCCGCCTACCAATACGGTATGCAAGTCGTTCAGCTTTAAAAATACAGGAAACAATTGATTGCCCCCGGTATCCTGGTTCTGAACCTTAGCTATGCTGCTATCCTTGGGCAATAATGTCATGGTTTACTATAATTTGAACGACTTTCATTATTGTACCAAAGCCTCTCTTTTTGCTTTACTTTTTTCTAAAAAGGCAGTGGCCTGAGCTAAGTAAGCAGTAGCAAACTCTTCTGAAGGCTCATGCTGATTAATCTGTAAAACCAGGTCGTTAAAGCTGCCTTCTATATCAAATTCACC
The DNA here is from genome assembly GCF_059567985.1 of Mucilaginibacter sp. BGA-UO-ETr-C110. Classification (NCBI taxonomy): domain Bacteria; kingdom Pseudomonadati; phylum Bacteroidota; class Sphingobacteriia; order Sphingobacteriales; family Sphingobacteriaceae; genus Mucilaginibacter; species Mucilaginibacter sp. BGA-UO-ETr-C110. Next base: position 1,738,098 of record NZ_JCAQPB010000002.1, on the reverse strand, counting down.
TTTTTCTACATAATTGGCATCAAACTCGCGAATAACCGCGGCCTGGGTGCTGGTGTTCACACTTTTATCAAGCAATAATGCTTTTGCAGAGCTTAACAATGTATTATAGGAATGATAGATAGCATCAGACCATGCACCAGCCTGAAACGATTGATTGGCCCAGCCCAGTTTCTCTTCTGACTCATACAGTAAGGTAGCTACCAGGTCGATGATCACACCAGCGCATTCGCCAACGCCAATAGCGGTAACAAACGTTTCCTGGTGTCCCCAGTCAACAAACTCATCATCGGTCAAGGTGGTCAAATCAGCAAGGGGTTTTAGCAGGCGATAAAAATAGTCTTTGCCTTGTCTGTCGTAATAATCGTTGTAAAGTTCACCTTCTGTCGAAAGTGTTTTATAATCATCAAGCAGGGTTCTTAAAACATCTGTAGCCCTTTTTGAGGGTACCTTGATCACCCTGTCGGCAGCCCGGCCAACGCCATCACCAACAGTACCACCGCCCAGCATTACCTGTACAGATGGCAATACTTTGGTACCTGCCTTTAATGAGCTGCCATGAAAACCAATATGCGCCAACCCATGCTGACCGCAGGAGTTCATGCAACCACTTATTTTTATCTTGATATCGCGGTTATAAATAAAATCTTCGTATTCGTTGTAGATCAGGTCTTCCAGTACGCGGGCCATGGTCATGCTGTTAGAGATACCCAGGTTACAGGTATCAGTACCAGGGCAGGTGGTAACATCGGCCACGCTATCAAAACCCGGAGCGGCCAGTTCCAATTTAGCCAAACCTTCATATAAAGCAGGTAATGCTTCTTTGCGGGCAAATTTCAACAATAAGCCCTGGTTCTGTGTAACACGGATCTCATCGGCAACCAATGGTTGTAAAACTTTCACCAGTTCGCGGGCGGTATCTGAGGAGATATCACCAACGGGAACTTTGATGTATACACCATAAAAACCTTTTTGCTTCTGTTCAAATACGTTGGTAGCCAACCATTGTTCATACCGGAATGGATTGCTGATGCTTACTTCGGCAAAAGCAGTTTCTTCCGGAAGGGCCGGTTGAGGAACCGCATCACGGTCAATTTTATAGCTTTTTACTTTGATGGCTGTTCTTTCGATCTCTGCCAGGCGTAAAACTTCTTCCAATCCGATTTTCTGGATCAGGTATTTCATACGCGCCTTGTTACGGTTATTGCGTTCGCCATAACGGTCGAACACACGGATAACAGCCTCGATATAAGGGATCAGTTGATCTTCAGGTAAAAACTCTTCTACGATATTAGCCAATATGGGTTGCGCGCCTAAGCCACCGCCTAAAAGCACCTTAAAGCCGCGCTCGCCGTTGCTTTTCAGCTTCGGGATAACGCCAATATCGTGGATGTAAGAAAACGCAGTATCAGCATCACTCGATGAAAAAGAGATCTTGAACTTACGACCCATTTCCTGACATACCGGGTTACGCAGGAAGTACTCAAATGTAGCATGCGCATACGGCGAAACATCAAATGGCTCCTGCGGATCGATACCCGAAGCAGGGGAAGCGGTTACGTTTCTAACGGTATTGCCACAGGCTTCGCGCAGGGTAATATCATCCTGTTCAAGCTTGGCCCAAAGCTCAGGCGTACGTTCCAGGCTCACATAATGGATCTGGATATCCTGACGGGTGGTCAGGTGCAGGTTACGGCTTCCGTATTCGTCAGATATTTCGGCAATACGCAGCAATTGTTTAAAAGTAACTTTACCAAACGGTAGTTTAATACGCACCATTTGAACACCCGGCTGCCTTTGGCCATAAATACCACGGGCCAGGCGTAAGCTTCTGAACTTTTCGTCGTGGATCTTGCCTTCACGAAAAGCCCTGATCTTTTTTTCAAGATCAATAATATCTTTCTCAACTATCGGGTTCTCCAGTTCCGTTCTGAAGCTTTGCATATCTTATCGTTTTATCAATTATAAAAAAGCCTCTTTGGCTTAGGCTAAAGAGGCGTATATGGTTAATACAAAAATTATAGCCTGGCCTTATTGTCTCTCACGCAATAACACATCAGATTTTTGTAGTAAATAGTCCTGTTGAGGGTATTCATTCCCCAAATATATACATACTATAGGGAAATGGTAGAATTTAATTGAAAAAAGTTACCTTTTTACAGTTTGGTGAGATTTTTTAAGTATGGATAAGCGTCTGTTCGCGGGAGATGATATCGGCTATACTGGTCTCGCTCAGAATTTTTAAGGTAGCATCGCGCACGTCAACAAACACATCACGGATGCCGCAGGTAGTTTCCTGGTGACACTCGTCGCATTTGTGGTAAAAGTTAAGACTGGCGCAGGGTACCATGGCAATAGGGCCATCGGTGATACGCATAATGCTCACCAGGTAGATATCTTTTGGGTCGCGGTTCAAGCTGTAGCCGCCACCTGCACCTTTTTTACTGTACAGGAAACCGGCATTACGCAGATCCAGCAGTATTTGCTCCAGGAATTTCTTGGGGATACGTTCGGCCTCAGCGATCTTTGAAATTTGCATTGGCGGCTGATCCATGTTCTTGCCCAGGATCACCAATGCTTTAATTGCGTATTTTGTTTTTTTGGATAGCATTTTCTAAAATAAAACTAACAAAGGTAAATAACAATTTTGTTAATTATAAATAAAAATATCGAGTAATACTATAGGATACAAGTACACTATCATATTTATCTTTTATCTGAGTGCCCCAAACTTTTATCCGGGTTCACTTTATCGCGTACCAGTTGCTTTAATTCCTTGATCTCCGGGAAGCGCCCCTGATCTTTTCTGTCGAACAATACTGTGTCATTAACACTAATAGTGTACTTACCGCTTGTTTCGCTTGGGCACAGGGTTACGCCATAAACATCATCGGTAAAAGTAGTGAGCAGTTCCTGGGCCATATAAGCGGCGCGCATCATCCAATTACATTTGGGGCAATATTCAATGGTGATGGTTGGTTTCATGTTGTTTTTTGTTCAGATGATTGTATCAGATCCCACAAATTACCATAAAGATCCTCAAAAACGGCAACCGTACCATATTCTTCTTTAACCGGGGGCCGTACAAAGTTGACTCCCTTGGCTATCATCGCCTCATGATCCCGCCAGAAATCGTCAGTATATAAAAATAGGAATACCCGTTTGCCAGATTGATTACCAATGGCTTGCTTTTGTTCATCATTGGCAGCCTTTGCCAGCAAAATAGTACACTGTGCATTTTTAGCGGGGGCTATTAGCACCCATCTTTTAGTTTCGCTTAACACAGTATCTTCAATGAGTATAAAACCAAGCTTTTGGGTATAAAAAGCGATGGCGTCATCATAATCAGCCACTATTAAAGCAATATGTGCAATATGCCTTTTCATTTCTGAGGTACTATAAATCGCTCTTCGGTATGGGTACTTAGTACGTTTAAAGTATCGCCAACAGTAATGATACCTGTACCCTCATGAACTAAATTTTGCCCAAACAATATCTTATTGTTCATCAAACGGTATTTGGCCAGTGTTTTTAAAGGTTCTTTGGCTTTTACCGCGGTTTGCTGATCGATGGTGGTGAGTACGCAGCGTGCGCAAAGTTTTGCCCCATAGAAATCAATGCCGGCTATTTGTATATGGTTCATCAGGTCCTCATCAAAAGCATCACCACCGGTAAAAACAATATTTGGTCTGAACCTGTTCATCGGCAAAGGTTCAGCGAGGCGGCTGTTCAGGTCATTAAGCGAAGCCTGACCGATCATTAAAAAAGGGTATGCGTCAGCAAAAGAAGTGATCATGCCTTCGCGGGCATACCGCTGGTCTACCTCACGGCGGGTCTCATCGGGCATATGAACCAACCGGCATTTTATCCCAAGGGCCGCGCTAAACCAATTATCGAGTTCGCGGTTAACAAATACACCGGCACAAGTATCGTCCCAGATAACTACTTCCTGCTTACCCGGATCGTACTGTTCAAATGGTATTACAACCGATCCGTTCAAATGATGAGTAACCAATAGATTATTACTTTCAACCTGTACCTTTAATAAAGCCATTTGCGGATATTCCCGTTGGGTAAGGAAACGGTTTTGTTCATCAACCAGCATCCAGCGCCTGTCATATTTTAAACCACGATCGGTAACCTCGGCAGAAGATAAGGATATGCCTCCTAATGATTTGATGGGATAAATATATAGTTCACTTATAGTAAGCATTGGCAGGGAGTAAAGAATGGTAAAAATAATAAAACCGCCGCTGTTTTATAGATTGAACCCGTCGGAATATAAAATATATGTGATCTGTATGATAATAGCTGAGCATTTATTTAAATGCCATTGTAACCACATAATTACAATCGATTGTTTTTTATTGCCTACTTCATTGCTTTGTTAAATTTTAATTGATATTATTGTTTATCCAATTGCAAAACAAACCTTTAATATTACTGAAATCATGCCATTAAACAATGTAAGCGGCAAGGCTAAAGCCGACCATACCTACGATGCTATAGTTGTTGGCTCGGGTATAAGCGGCGGCTGGGCAGCTAAGGAATTAACCGAAAAAGGCCTGAAAACCATTATGCTGGAACGCGGTCGCAATTTTGAACATATCAAGGATTATAAAAGCGCCAGCAACGATCCCTGGGATATGCCACATCGTGGCAGTCCCACCCAGGCCCAACGTAAAGTTAGACCAGTGATATCGCGCGGATGGGGTGCTTATGAACCCATCATGGATTATTGGGCCAATGAGCAGGATGCACCTTACACTGAAGTAAAACCATTTAACTGGTGGCGGTCATACCAGTTGGGAGGACGCTCTATTTTATGGGGCAGGCAAAGTTACCGCTGGAGTGATCATGATTTTGAAGCTAATGCCAAAGATGGCTGGGCAATTGACTGGCCTATCCGTTATAAAGACCTGGCACCCTGGTATGATCATGTAGAGAAATTTGCCGGTATAAGTGGTTCATTAGAAGGTTTGGAGCAATTACCCGATGGACATTATCTGCCGCCAATGGATATGAACTGGGTAGAAAAGGACGTAGCCGCTCGCCTTAAAAAGAATTATAATGGTAACAGGCACATGATCATCGGTCGTGTTGCTAATCTTACAGCGGCTATACCTGGTCGTACCAAATGTCAGTTCCGGAACCGTTGTTGGGAAGGATGTCCTTTTGGTGGATATTTTAGTACACAATCCTCAACCTTACCTGCCGCTTTGGCCACCGGTAATTTAACCGTTAGACCATACTCCATAGTAACTAAAATATTGTACGATAAGGATACCCAAAAGGCCACCGGTGTTGAGGTGCTTGATGCAGAAACCAACCAAACCTATGAGTATTACGCCAAGATCGTATTCCTGAACGCCTCGGCTTTAAACAGTGCCTGGGTACTGATGAATTCGGCCACAGATGTTTGGCACGATGGACTGGGCAGTAGCAGCGGCGAATTGGGGCATAATATTATGGATCATCATTATAACCTGGGCGCATCTGGCCATGTGGAAGGTTTTGAAGATAAATATTACTACGGTCGCCGTGCCAATGGCATTTACGTGGTAAGGTTTGCCAATTTATTTGGAGACAAGCGCGACTACCTACGAGGCTTTGGCTACCAGGGGGCAGCAAGTCGTTCGGGCTGGAGCCAGGAAATAGCGGAGCTAAACATCGGCGCAAAATATAAAGACGCAATAACTGAACCCGGAGACTGGCAGATAGGCATTGGTGGTTTTGGTGAATTACTGCCTTATCATGATAACAAGATCACCCTGGATAAAACCCGGAAGGACAAATGGGGGCTGCCTATTTTAGCTATGGATGCCATTATAAGAGATAACGAGCATAAAATGCGGGTTGACATTGTAAAGGAAGCCAAAGAGATGCTGGAAAGCGCCGGTGTTAAAAATGTAAAAACGCATGACAGGGGCCATAACATAGGCGATGGGATCCACGAAATGGGTACCGCCCGCATGGGGCTTGATCCTAAAACCTCTGTTTTAAATGCACATAACCAGGTTTGGGATGCTAAAAATGTGTTCTGTACCGACGGTGCTGCTATGACATCATCTGCCTGCCAAAACCCATCATTAACCTATATGGCGCTAACAGCCCGTGCAGCTGATTTTGCTGTTGGCGAACTGAAAAAGGGGAATATTTAAGGGAGAATTTATAGATAAAAGGAGCAAAGAACAAGGATAAAAACAAATCAAACACCACTCGTCATCCCGAATTTATTTCGGGATCCCATAAGCAGAGCAAATCCTACTTGTTTGTGGGATGCTGAAACAAGTTCAGCATGACATTTACTATATAAACATAATCAACTATGAAAAAATTAATCATTATTGCCCTATTAATTGGCTCAGCGCTTGCACAAGGTTGGGCCAAAACCAAAGTGCTCATCTTCTGCAAAACCGCGGGCTTTCATCATAACTCGATAGCTGTTGGTGTGCCCGCCATTATAAAACTGGGGCAGGAGAATAATTTTGATGTGGACAGTACCACTGATGCCAAAAAGTTTACCGCTGCTAATTTAAAGCAATACGCCGCTGTTATATTTTTAAGCACTACCGGGAATGTGCTGGATGATACCCAACAAACGGCCTTTGAGCAATATATTAAAGCAGGCGGTGGTTTTGTAGGCGTACATGCGGCTACGGATACGGAATACGACTGGCCTTGGTATGGTAAACTGGTAGGTGCTTATTTTAAAAGTCATCCCAAACAGCAGGAAGCTACATTGAATGTGGTTGACCGTAGTTTTATAGCGACCAAACATCTGCCCGAAACCTGGAAACGCTGGGACGAATGGTATAACTATAAATGGATAGCTGACGATCTGCACGTACTGATCAAAATAGATGAGAAAAGCTATACCGGCGGCGAAAATGGCGACAACCATCCCATGGCCTGGTATCACAGCTTTGATGGTGGCCGTGCCTTTTATACCGAATTGGGGCATACCGATGAATCATATGCTGATCCCTTATATCTGAAACATTTGCTGGGCGGGATACAATACGCGATAGGGAAGAAATAGTACTTTGCATAAAACAGAAAAGCCGGTTTTAAGCCGGCTTTTCTGTTTTATTACAATATCGTTTTACGCGTGTGCAATGGCATGTTTCAATGCCGCGTTATGTTTATACCGGAATATGAATGGGAAGATAACCGCTATAACTAAGGCGTAAGCAGCAAAGGTGAGCCAGATGCCGTGCCAATCTTTACTATGATCGGCATGGGTGAAAAATTTATCAATAATATATCCGCTTCCGATACTCCCAAAAAAGGCGCCAAAACCGTTCACCATCATCATAAAAAGTCCCTGGGCGCTGGCTCGTATTTCAGGAGCTGCCTGCGTTTCGACAAATAAGGAACCTGAAATATTAAAGAAGTCAAAGGCCATACCGTAAACGATACATGATCCGATGATCATCCATAAGCCATTGGCGGGATCACCAAAGGCAAAAAGACCAAATCTTAATACCCAGGCCAGCATACTGAATAACATGACATACTTGATACCGAATTTGCGCAGAAAGAATGGGATAGCCAGGATAAACAATGTTTCGGAGATCTGGGAGATCGACATGATAATGGCCGGATACTTTACCGCGATGGTGTCTTTATAAGCCGGCACGGCAGCAAAGTCATGAATGTAAGTATCGCCGTAGGCATTAGTAAGCTGTAAGGCCGCACCTAATAGCAGGGAAAAAGCAAAAAAGATAGTAAACTTTGGTACTTTGAATAAAGTGAAGGCTTTTAAACCCAATGATTCCACGAACGATTTATTAGCAACCTTGCCTAAAAGCGGAGGGGCCTTGGGTAACGTAAATGAATATATACCTAAGGTAAGCGCCATGGCCGAAGCAATATAAAATTGATTGGCCGAGACTTCGTTATGGGTGAGGCTCACTGTCCAAAGTGCAGCAATAAAACCGATGGTACCCCAGATACGGATAGGGGGATAGTCTTTTACGATATCCGTATCGCTGTTTTTTAATGCTGAAAAAGCCACAGTTATGGATAATGATAAGGTTGGCATATAAAAGACCATATTAAGCAGCATTACCCAGAAAAAAGTGAATGGATTATTTACAAGCGGGAGGCAGAATAAAGTGACGGCTCCTAAAATATGCATCAGTCCGTATAGTTTTTCGGCATTTACAAAGCGGTCGGCAATAATACCGGTGAGGGCCGGCATAAAAATAGCCGAGATACCCATGGTTGAAAAAATGGCACCGAAGTGTTCGCCAGACCAGTGTTTGTTTTGAAACCAGTATACCCCGATAGTAAGCAGCCATGAACCCCATATAAAATACTGCATAAAATTCATCACTATTAAGCGAAACTTAATACTCATACGGTGCCTGGTTTAAATAATAAAATCAGTGTTAAATAAAAAACGGAAAGTAGTGAAATTAATGTAAATCAAAAAACTATAAAACGTGGTTTTTCTAAAATTACATTTGTCTAATAATTGATTTTCAAAACAAAACGATTGCCAGATAAGTTTTGACATCGCATTTATGTGTTTATGCTTAAGATGCCTTACGCTTGTTTAATTCATCGCGGATTTTCGCAGCCTTTTCGTATGATTCTTCCGCAAGCGCTTCCTGTAGCTTGGTTTTAAGCTCGTCGATACTTAATGATGCAAATCCGCTGCCTACCGCTGTACCTACGGATTTTTCTTCCTGGGTTTCATTGATATTTTCGAGATAAACAAAATCGTTGCCTTCAATTACGATACCAGCGGTGGATAGGATAAACTCATAGGTAAAAATAGGGCAATCAAACCGTACAGCTACCGCTATGGCGTCAGATGTGCGGGCATCGATCTCGACAGTACGTTTACCATCATTGCAGATGAGTTTGGAGTAGAATATACCGTCGACCAGGTTATAAATGATGATCTCCTGCACTTCGATCTGATATGCTTGAGCAAAGCTCTTAAACAGATCATGCGTAAGCGGGCGGCTTGGGGTCATTTTCTCTATCTCGATAGCTATAGCCTGCGCTTCAAAACTGCCGATAATGATAGGGAGCCGTCGTCGGCCGCTTACCTCGCCTAAAACTAAAGCATAAGCGCCCGATTGTGTCTGACTATATGATAACCCTACAATATCCAGCTTAATTTTTTTCATGTTATTACCCATCGCACCTTATAATTTATGCTGAAGCTTTATATTCCTTAACGGCTGCTATTAATTGCGGCACAACTTCAAACGCGTCGCCAACGATACCGTAGTCTGCCACTTTGAAAAAGGGAGCCTCCGGATCTTTGTTGATGACCACAATAACTTTTGAAGAACTGATGCCTGCCAGGTGTTGTATTGCACCTGAAATTCCTATCGCAATATACAAATTTGGACTGACAGCTATACCTGTCTGACCAACGTGTTCGCTATGCGGGCGCCAACCGGCGTCTGATACTGGTTTTGAGCACGCTGTGGCCGCTCCAAGCAACTCAGCAAGTTCTTCTACCATGCCCCAATTTTCGGGACTTTTGAGGCCACGACCGGCAGAAACAACAATTTCCGCATCGGGCAGGGATATTTTATCGGTAGAACGAACGATCTCTTTGATCATCGCTTTAAAGTCTGAATCTTTGGTTTCAGCAGCAAAATCTTCTACCTGGGCAGTGCCTCCGGTCTCCACCACTTTATAAGAGTTGGGCACCAGGGCGATAACCTTGTTGGCAGATGTTAACTCCACAATGGCGAATGCCTTACCTGAGAATGCCGTTTTTTTGATGGTGAATTTGCCGCCGTTTTGCTCCGGCAGTGCTACTGCACCATCTGCAACGCCTGCCTGCAATTTTACGCCCAATCTTGGCGCTAAACCACGACCAGAAAAGGTATTGGATAATACCACAATATCGGCACCTTGTTTTTTCGCGGCTTCGGCAATGATAGAGGCATAAGCCTGGTTCACAAAGTTCTTGAGTTTATCGCCAGATACGTTCAGCACTTTTTCGGCGCCGTATTTACCCAGGGCGGCCAATTCAGCGGCAGATACATCACCGATGGAAATGGCAACCAGGTTGGTGTTATTTTGATCGGCAATGGCACGGGCATAGGTAACCGCTTCAAAAATTGACTTTTTGAATTTACCGCCGGCATTTTCCGCATATATTAAAACTGACATATATTGAAATAGGTTATGAGTTATCAGAATCAGGAGTCAAGAACCAGGAATCAAGAAAAAAAACCTGTTTATGTTTAACTATATTTTTAAACTTTCTCATCTTTTGCATTTTTCCGGTCTTAATTCTTGATTCTCGCCTCTCGATTCTCTTTTTGAATTAATTAAATAACACGCGCTTCGGTGTGCAAAAGCTCCACCAGTTTGGCGGTTTCATCAGCAGATACCAGCTTCACTTGTCCGCGAGGGGCAGGAGTTTCATAGCTAAGCACTTCCGAATATGTTTTTACTTCAACCGGTTCAATAACAGCCAATGGTTTGGTACGGGCCGACATAATACCGCGCATATTAGGTATTTTGGGCTCAGCCACACCTTCTGCAGTACCAGCCACAAAAGGGTAGGGAATGGTCAGGATCTCTTTGCCGCCTTCAATCTCGCGCTCCACGGTAGCCTCTTTATCGGCAGCATCGAGCTTTTTAATAATGGATACTGAGGGTAGATCGAGTAGTTCGCCCAGCATACCTGCTACTTTTGATCCATTGTAGTCAATAGATTCGCGGCCGGTTAAAATAAGGTCGAATGGATTGGCTTTCACATACTCCGCTATCTGGTAAGCCACATACCAGGCATCGTGAGGTTTGGCGTTTACACGCACCGCGTCTGTAGCGCCAATGGCCAGCGCTTTGCGGATTGTAGCCTCTGTATTTACTTCACCAACATTGATAACCGTTACAGACCCTTTACCGCCATCGGTTAACTCAATAGCACGTGAAAGCGCTATCTCATCATAAGGGTTTAGTATAAATTGAACACCATTTGTATTAAATTGGGTGTTATTATCAGTAAAGGTTATTTTTGTGGTGGTATCAGGAACATTACTTACACATACCAAGATCTTCATATCAATAGGTTTTTGCAAATTTAATTAAAAAAGATAGAGTTTAAAATGGAGTTGAGCAGATTGGATAAGCTATTAGAATTTATAAAGAATGAACCAGAGGACGAATTTTTAAAATACGCCCTCGCTACCGAATATCTACGTCTGAATCAGGCAGATAAGGCATTAACTTATTATGAAGACCTGGTGACAAATCATCCTGGTTATGTGGGCACTTATTATCATTTAGGTAAATTATATGAGGCATTGAACCGTAAACCGGATGCCATAACCACCTACGAAAGCGGAATGACCATAGCCAAACAGAAGCGCGATAACCACGCGTTTTCGGAATTGCAAGCCGTTTACCGGCAGGCCAAAGGCATAGAAGAAGACGATGATGACTATTAAATAGTTCATAGATCATAGTTGATAGTTCATGGTTTTAGCATTATATCATTTACTTATCGCTATGAACAATGAACCATCAACTATGAACTAATTAATGAAAAAACGGCACCTTCTATTTCTTCGCGATGTATTGATCTATACGTTTACGGCTTTTGGCGGCCCGCAAGCGCATATAGCAGTGCTACTGCGCGAGTTTGTTGAAAAGCGGCATTATATTACCGAGGACGAACTGATGGAGCTTAATGCGCTGTCGCAAGTGTTGCCCGGGCCATCCTCAACCCAAACCCTAGTGGGTATTGCCTGGAAGGTTGGAGGGCTAAGGCTGGCACTCATCACGTTCCTGATATGGATATTGCCTTCGGCAGCCATCATGGCTATGGCGGCTATCAGCTATAAAATGTTCGCCAATCGTGCCAAGTTTGCCCACATCATTACATATATACAACCTATGGCTGTAGGTATTGTGGCTTATGCCACCTACAGTTTTGCGAACCGGTTCCTGAAAACGCGGGTAAGTACCATGCTGGCCATCGCATCTTTCATTGCCACACTTATTCTGCAAAATGCTTATGCATTTCCATTATTAGTTTTGCTGGGTGGTATCATATCATCAGCTATGGAAACACAGCCTCAGGAAAACGAATTGCGTGTTAAGCTATACTCCAATGTAAACCCTAATAAAGTAGCTTATTTTATAGGTATCTTATTATTCTTTGCTGCTTTGGGTGCTATCATCAATCAAACTTCACCATTTAGTTTACCTATCCGTTTGTTTGAGAACTTTTATCGTAACGGTATACTAATATTTGGTGGCGGACAGGTAATGGTACCCCTGATGTATACGGAATTTGTAGAGGTTAAGCATTATCTCAGCAATTCAGAGTTTCTTTCTGGGTATGCCCTGCAACAAGCGCTCCCCGGGCCAACGTTCTCCTTTACCTCATTTTTGGGAGGTATCACCTTAGGTAACAAAGGATATGGCATTGGTGGACAGATCATCGGCAGTATTGTAGCGGTTATCGGTGTAAATACACCCGGCTTGATACTCATATTATTCATTGTGCCATTTTGGGAGGACCTGAAAAAAATAACCCGTATCAAAAACTCATTAAGTGGTATTAACGCGGTAGCAGTAGGTTTTATGGCCACGGCCTTTATTTTATTGGTGCGACCCTTTGGCGGTAACTGGGTAGCTTACGGACTAATGGCAGGTACTTTTTTACTGCTGCACTTCACCAAAATAAAAACCCCGGTAATTATCATCATCGGGGTGTTGCTGGGAATATTTTTTTAGCCCCTAACCCCCTGAAGGGGGTACCTTTGAAAATCTTATTTTGGATAACAATAAAGCCCGGCTCTGAAAGGAACCGGGCTTTGTTATTTTAATATCTGAAATCTGTAATTTGCAAATCAAAAAGTCTCCCCTTCAGGGGGTTAGGGGCTAAAATGGTGGCTCGTCATCAATATCATCCATCCGTGATGGGCGGATAATAAAGTTACTTTGCTTTTCAAAATCCTGTGATGGTGCCAGACCCGAGAATGCGCTACCGGCAGCAGGAGGGAAGCCATCCATGCTTTCTTCCAGGTTGGCAAATTTCACGTATTTACCCACAAATTTCAGGCGTACAGTGCCGGTTTCACCGTTACGGTGTTTGGCTATAATTACTTCACCCACATTATTGGTTGGGTTGCCATCTTCATCTTCTGTTAAACCATAGTATTCTGGGCGGTATAAGAATAGTACCATATCCGCATCCTGCTCAATAGAACCCGATTCACGCAAATCCGAAAGCATCGGCCTTTTGGAGTTACCCGGCCTGGTTTCAACCGCACGACTCAATTGCGACAGGGCGATCACCGGTACGTTTAGTTCTTTTGCTACCGATTTTAAGGCCCTTGATATACTACCAATTTCCTGCTCACGGTTACCGCCGCCTGCTTTACCTTCGCCCTTACCATGCATTAACTGTAAGTAGTCAATAATGATGAGCTGGATATCATGCTGCGATTTTAAACGGCGGCATTTGGCCCTGAACTCGAATATATTCAATGCCGGGGTATCATCAATAATCAGCGTAGCTTGTTCCAGGCGACCGATCTTGGAGTGGATCTGTTGCCATTCCCATTCTTCCAAAGTTCCTTTACGGATCTTTTCCTGTTCAATTTCGGTTTCCCCGGATATCAGACGATTAACTAACTGAACTGAGGACATCTCGAGCGAGAAAACCACTACCGGTTTATCAAAATCAACGGCGGCATTACGGGCGCAACTCAGTACGAAGGCTGTTTTACCCATCGCTGGACGGGCAGCTATAATAACAAGATCGGATTTTTGCCAGCCCGAGGTCATCCGGTCTAGCGCTGTAAAGCCTGATGCTACACCGGTTAAACCATCTTTTTTGTCTTTGAGTGCTTCTATATCTTTCAAAGCCTCGTGCACCAGATCATCCATTTTTCGGGCATCACGCCTCAGGTTATTCTGTGCAATTTCGAAAAGGTTTTTTTCGGCCCTATCTAACAGGTCCAGTACATCAGAGGTATCTTCATAGGCACTTTGGATAACATCAGTTGATATACGGATCAGTTCACGCTGGATATATTTTTGAATGATGATACGGGCGTGAAATTCAATATTTGCTGCTGAGGCTACACGACTGGTTAATTCGGTGATATAATAAGCACCACCAATCATTTCCAGTTCGCCCAGTTTACGTAGTTCGGCAGTAACGGTAAGAATATCCACCGGAGAAGATTTTTCAAACAGCTGTTTTATAGCCGAAAATATTTTCTGGTGATTATCGCGGTAAAAAACTTCGGGGTTTAAAATATCGATAACCGATGACAGGGCATCTTTTTCCAGCATCAGTGCTCCTAAAACAGCCTCTTCCAGGTCGGTTGCCTGGGGCGGAAGTTTCCCCAGCCCGCTATACGGTGTCGGGGTAGTGATTCGGCTCCGGCGGTCATTGGTGTTCGGCTTATTCTGCAGGTTATCGTTCTCGAAATTCATAAGGCGACAAAAATATACAAAAAATACTTTTGCAGAGCTACATTTCAATCAACATAGTGTATCGAGATTTTAAAACAATCATATCCAGCGTTATAATTTTAAGCTTTTTAATAAACACACGTATGTTGATAACTTATTAATAAAATGTTAGTTACCCTGATTTACAAACATTTAAACCTATGTTAATAAAGTTTTATAATGTTAACTATTATCGGCGCATGTTTTGAAAAAACCGAAAGGGGTTATCAGTTCAATAAGTGCTTAATCAATTAATATAGCTACTTTTGCAGAAAAACAGATCATTACAAATGGCATTTAATTCAAGACCTCAGCGGGAAAGCAACCAAATGGTTTTTGGTATCAGAGCGATCATGGAGGCGATCACTTCGGGTAAAGAAATCGAAGCATTATACATTCAGAGAGGAGCTGCCGGCGGCCTTTCGCACGAGCTAAAGACTTTGCTTACAGAATATAACATTACTGCGCAGCAGGTACCGGTTGAAAAACTTAACCGCCTTACCGCTAAAAACCACCAGGGCGCAGTAGCCTTTATTTCGCCAATAACTTACCAAAAAATCGAAAACATTATTCCTGAAGTATTTGAAAAAGGAGAGGTACCACTGGTGCTTGTTTTAGATTCTATTACCGATGTGCGCAATATGGGTGCTATTGCCCGCACCGCCGAATGCGCCGGTGTACACGCTATTGTTATCCCAGCTAAAGGCTCGGCCCAAATAAACCCTGATGCTATTAAAACATCTGCAGGGGCTTTGTATAAGATACCCGTTTGCCGTCATGATAATTTCATGCAAACGGTAAAGTTTTTACAGGAATCGGGCTTACAGCTGGTTTGTTGTACCGAAAAAACCAAAGAAGATATCTACGCACCCGACTATACCGCACCTACAGCCATTATTATGGGATCAGAAGAGGACGGTATCCGCAACGAGATCATCCGTATATCAGACCACCTGGCCAAGATCCCTATGTTTGGCGAGATCGAATCATTAAATGTATCCGTATCAACCGGAGTGATATTGTATGAAGCGATAAGGCAGAGAGGGCTAATATCCTAAGGTTTGCTAAATTTATCTACCTAAACAAAGGCCTCCTTCATGGATATGATTGGCCCTATTGAGCTTGATTTTTCTTAAAATATCTTATCAATCACAAAATATGAATGACGGAAAAGCCTATGAATCATTAGTTGCTGAGATTTATAAAAGACTGTCACCAGATGCCAAAGTTGTTCAGAATGATCATTTGCATGGTTACAATTCTAACAGAAAAAGAGAAATCGACGTCTCGATAACTTATACTTATGCCGGTGTTAAAAATCTGATAATTATTCAAGTAAAAGATTATAGTAGAAAAGCCGATGTCAAAGTAATTGATGAATTTAAATCTGTAATAAAAGATGTTAGAGCCAATAAAGGAATTTTGATTTGCAACCAAGGATTCACAACTAAAGCTATTGAATACGCAAAAAATAGCAATATAGAGACCTTGTCGGTTTATTCAGCAATGAACAAAAGATGGGAATACTTATTGGATATCCCAGTTTTCAGAACAAAATATAAATTTAAGCACGAAAAATTTATAGTATTTCCTGCCGAAGGTGGTAAAACATATACCATGGAAAAAAGTGACCGTTTTTCGTATGATAATGGAAATAATATATTTGATCATTTTGGATTGGTAAATAGACATACCCCACTAACTAATACCAACAAAGAGCTTTTATCAGGAAAAGAGTTTATTTTAGAATTAAAAAATCTTGGGCTTCAAATGTGGTTTGATGATAAATGGACAACTGTTATAGATGGGAACATCAAATATAGACTTGTCGACATTGAATATTCTTATTATCATTTTACACCGAAAGAATACGAAGCAATAAAATCTTATTCTTCGGATAATGTACGCATAAATACATTTGTATATGAGGCCCCATTTGATAATATGGATATTTTAAATTGGAAAAAAATCAAATCTGAAAAACAAATGCCTAATCAAGGAATTCAAAAAATAAGAATGAATTATTTTGAATTCCTTGACTTCTTCTTTCACATTCAATTTAGTTTAACAGATGATTAATATTTTCCTTAATCAACTACTCACCACCAACCTAAATATACTTAGTGCCAAATTTGGCTTTTACATCAGCCACCACCTGTTTTACATTCTGTTCCTGATCACGCGGACAGATCAGCAGGGTGTTGTTGGATTCTACCACGATAAAGTCATGCAGTCCCTGCAGTATCACCAGTTTCTCGCCCGGTACGTTCACCATACAGTTGGATGAATCATACATGATCACTTTTTCTGAGGGGATCACTACATTACCTACATAATCCTTTTCACCCAGGTCATAGATCGAAGCCCAGGTGCCCAGGTCGCTCCAGCCAAAAGCCGATGGCAGTACATACACATTGTCCGCCTTTTCCATGATCCCGTAATCGATCGAGATATTGATACATTGCTGATAGGCTTTATGCACATAACTCTTTTCCTCTTCGGTATTATAAACCGGCCGTGCTTCTGCAAAGATCTCATGCATCTCGGGCAAATGACGACCGAAAGCTTTTACGATTGCCTTAGCCGACCATACAAAGATGCCCGCGTTCCATAAAAAGTCACCGCTCTGGATAAAGGTTTTGGCTATTTCCAGCGTGGGTTTCTCGGTAAATGTTTTTACTTTATGAAAATCCTGGTTGATGGCCTGATCGGTATACTGGATATAGCCATAACCTGTATCCGGACGCGATGGTTTGATACCCAGAGTGATCAAACTGTCGGTTGATGCCGCGGTTTGCAATGATTTTTCAATGGCACTCACAAAAGCATCCTCGTCCAGGATCTGCTGATCTGAAGGGGCTACCACGATAACCGCCTCCGGGTTCAGGCTTTCGATCTTAAAGCAGCCATAGGCCACACAAGGTGCAGTATTACGCATCACCGGCTCGGTCAGGATCTGGCCATCGGCCATGTCCGGTAATTGATGTTTCACCAGTTTGGTATAATTCTCGTTGGTCACCACGTAGATGTTTTCTTTGGGGCATACTTTCAGAAAACGTTCATACGTGTTTTGGATCAGGGTTTTTCCTGTACCCAGGATATCTATAAATTGTTTGGGATGCGATGACCGGCTTATTGGCCAAAACCGGCTCCCGATGCCGCCTGCCATGATGATCGCATAATTGTTTTTATTCATTGGTAAAAAGAGTTTTTATTTGGTGTAGCCAGCGCAAAAGTGTACAATAATCTGTTAAATATGTATGAAATAAAACTAAATAATTAGATAGCTAAATTGTCCCCAATTTAAATGCGCTAAATGAACAAATTGTTTTTCATTTAATAATCATATTTGTATAAAATTTAAAAGTAAATCCATCGTTTATTCATTAAATTTTGTTACTTTAAACTTTTAAATACAATTCAAGATCACGTTAAACAATGATAGAAACTAAGAAGTCGCTATTTGATAATCTCCAGAATTTTTTCGGATTCGACAACTTTAAAGGGGAGCAGGAAGCGATTATCACTAACATACTGGCAGGTAATGATACCTTTGTGATTATGCCTACCGGTGGTGGCAAATCCATGTGTTATCAATTGCCGGCATTAATGAGCGACGGCACTGCAATAGTAATTTCACCACTGATAGCCCTGATGAAAAATCAGGTAGATCAGTTAAGGGCCTTTGGAGGATCAGACAGCATAGCCCACTTTTTAAACTCATCACTTACCAAATCAGATATAGGCCGTGTTAAGGAAGACGTCCTGGCCGGAAAAACCAAACTTTTATACGTTGCTCCTGAATCACTGACCAAACAGGAGAATATCGATTTTTTAAAGCTTAATCATGTATCATTTGTAGCGGTTGACGAAGCGCACTGTATATCTGAGTGGGGACATGATTTCAGACCTGAATATCGTAAAATACGCCAGGTGATCAGCAACATTGGCGACAACATACCTATCATTGCTTTAACAGCCACGGCTACGCCAAAAGTTCAGCAGGATATACAGAAAAACCTGCAAATGAACAACTCCACGGTGTATAAGTCATCGTTTAACCGTTCAAATCTGTTTTATGAGGTTCGTGCCAAACGCAATGTGATCAAGGAGATCGTAAAGTTTGTAAAGCAGAATCAGGGTAAATCGGGCATCATTTATTGCCTTAGCCGCAAAAAGGTTGAGGAGGTTGCGGAAGCACTTAACCTCAACGGAGTTAGAGCTTTACCCTATCATGCCGGCCTTGATCCAAAAGTACGTGCCGATACACAGGACAAATTCCTGATGGAGGACGTGGAGGTTATTGTGGCTACCATCGCTTTCGGTATGGGTATTGACAAACCGGATGTTCGGTATGTGATACACCATGATGTGCCTAAGAGCATGGAAGGTTATTACCAGGAAACCGGCAGAGCGGGTCGTGATGGAGGTGAAGGGGTTTGTGTTGCCTTTTATTCTGAAAAAGATATTGATAAACTTCAGAAATTCATGAAGGATAAACCGGTTTCTGAACGCGAGATCGGTACCCAGATATTGAAAGAAGTAATTGACTATTGCGAATCCTCTGTATGTCGCCGTAAACAATTGCTGCATTATTTTGGTGAAAACTTTAATGAGGCAGGCTGCAATAACATGTGCGATAACTGCTGCGGTCATAAAGAGCACTTTGATGGCGAGGAGCATTTACACAAGGCCCTAAGCCTGATCAGGCATATTGGTGAAAAGTTTGACGATCAGCATATCATCAGTATATTGATGGGAGTGGAGAACGCCCAGATCAAAAATTATGAGCATGACGCGCTTGATTATTATGGATCGGGCAAGGAACAGGGTGAAAACCTGTGGAACTCGTTACTAAGGCAGGCATTGCTCAATAACTATCTTTCTAAAGATATTGATCAGTATGGTTTGCTTCGCTTAACCAAAACAGGTAATAGCTTTATTGACAACCCACATAGCATCCGCTTTATCCTGAACAAGCCAATGGAAGCTACTGATGATGATGATGACTCGGACGGCCCTAAACAAGGTGGTGGCGCATTGGATACCCAATTATTGCAAATGCTTAAGGAGCTGCGTAAAAAACTGGCCAAACAAAAGGGCTTACCCCCGTTTGTAATATTCCAGGATCCATCGTTAGAGGAAATGTGCACGCATTACCCGATCACGACCGAGGAGTTAAAGCAGATCTCTGGAGTAGGAGCGGGCAAGGCTTTAAAATTTGGTAAGCCTTTTACAGACCTGATACAAAAATACGTGGAGGATAATGATATTGACCGCCCGGTTGATATGGTGATCAAGAGCGCGGCTAATAAATCAGCGCTTAAGGTTTTTATTATCCAAAATATTGATCGCCATTTAAATTTGGATGATATCGCGGCCTCTAAAGGACTTACTTACGAAGAGATATTGAAAGAAGTGGAAACCATAGTAAACTCAGGCACAAAACTTAATCTGAACTACTATATTGACGAGGTAATAGACGAGGACAAACAGGAAGAAGTATTTGATTATTTCCGTACCGCTGAAGTTGATTCTATTGATGACGCTTTAGCCGAGCTTGGAGGCGATGATTATACCCGCGAAGAGGTGCAATTAATGCGCATCAAGTTTATTTCAGAGATGGGTAATTAAATTTAACCAACATATTTCTGATCAAAAGGAGGATACCATAATATCCTCCTTTTGTGTTTTTATAAAAAAGAATATCTTCGTAACAGTTTACTTTATCACACTTCATGTTCAGATTTTCCCTTTCCGCTGCTCTGCTGTTGTTACTAACCCAACAGGTTGTCTATGCTCAGCATGACAAACAATTCAAATTAATACCCTTCGAAACTAAAATCAGTGATAGCCGTTACAATAGCTTACATGTAATTGATTCCCGGACAGATAAAAGTAATCTGGGACTGATTAGGGTAGGAGCGTTCGATCGTAAAACTAAGCTGACTACTGATACTTCGCTCTCTGTACAGCTTAGCAAATGGTTTAATGCTAACGTTGATCAAAAAACTGGCCCTGGAAAATTGGTATTGCATTTACGTCAGTTTTTTGTGCTGGAAGCCAGTTCAATAATAGGGAATTGCATATTGCGTGCCGGCTTGTACAAACTGGAAAACAACAGGTACAGCAAAATCAGGGATATAGATACCTTGATAGGGGTAAGATCAGGATTGGATGTTACAGATAAACTACTTAAGCAAAGTTCATCTCTTTTAACCAACTTTATTGCACAGAGTACCGTTTGCGAGCCATTAGCTAACACCGAAAGTTTTAGTTATGATGATCTTATACAAAAACTCGATAGCTTGGAAAAAAAGCAGCTTAAATTATACAATACAGCAACCTATACCGATGGCTTATATCTTACCTACAATTCATTCAAAAGGCAAGTACCTGATAAGAATGTGGTAGTGCAGCATTTTAATTTTGATGATATCAATTTGGCCGATATAAAAGCACCCGATGAAAAAGGAAAGCTTAAAGACGTGAGCCGTCGTAAAATTTATGGGTTTGTTTTTATGGGACAGCCATATATTGCCGGCAGTTATGCGTATTGCGCGTTAAAAAAGGTAAAGGACGAATTTATTTTCACCGGCGAAATTAATAACACCATGCCTGGAGATCCATCGCAAGTGGGGCTTATGTTTGGCGCAGTTGGTTCTTTATTCGCTATCATGGCTTCAGAAAGCAATACCGATACCTACGAGATGCAAATCGATCACGTTAATGGTAGGTTTATCAGACTAAAAAAAATAGATAAACCAGAATCAACGTATGTACAATCAAAAAACGAAGATTATTGATAGGTCTTGTTATTTTGAAATGATCTTAAATTCGGTGCGGCGATTTTTTGCCCTGTTTTCGTCGGTATCATTTGGGGCTATCGGTTGTGTTTTACCATAGCCTTTATAAACCAGGCGTGTGGCGGCAATGCTATTGGTAATTAAATATTGATATACAGATTTAGCCCGGTTTTCGGAAAGGGTTTGGTTGATCTGGTCAGGCCCAACATCATCTGTATGGCCAGATATTTCAATGTGTACCGCCGGATTCACCGTTAAAAATTCAATCAGTTTCATCAACTCTGCTTTTGATTCCGATTCCAGTTCGAATTTATTGGTATCGAAAAAAATATTCTTCAAAATCACTTTACTGCCCACATCAATAGGGGATAATGAAACAGAAATATTGAATGGATTTTTAGCTTTATACCCGATGAGCGAAAAGTTTTCTGAGTAAAACATATAACCACTTTTGGAGATATTCAAACCATAGTTTTTACCCGAAGTAAGGGTCGCCAAAAAGCTGCCTTCATCATCGCTGCTATAGTCCTGGTAAACTGCTTGGTTGCTTTGCAGATCTATGATCTCAATGGCTGCTTCCAGTGGATGGTTGCTTTTGGCATCGTGTACATTTCCTTTTACATAAGTTACCACATGTGGCCTTACATTTACGGGAAGTTCAAAAGTGTAAATATCATAACCACCATAACCGTTGAGGTTGTCAGATGCAAAGAAAGCGATGTTGCCATTGGCGGTTAAGGTTAATCCGTTTTCGTCGCCGTTAGAGTTGATTGGGTAACCTAAATTTTCGGGCTTTTGCCATTTCCCGTCTTTACCCAAACGACTTACAAAAAGATCCTTATTGCCTAAACCCGGCCAGCCATTGGAGCTAAAATAAAGCGTACTATCGTCGGCATGAATATAAGGGGATTGTTCATTGTATGCCGTATTAATATTAGGCCCAAGATTTTCTGCCGGGCCCCAACCCTTATTATTCAGGGTCGATTTCCATATGTCATATCCACCATACCCCCCGGCCCGATTACTTACAAAATAAAGCGTGCGTCCATCGGCACTGATGGATGGCTGCGATTCCCATCCGGAAGTATTTACCGGCGGACTTAAATCAACCGGTTTGCCCCAATCGTTACCTTTTTTTTGAGCAATATAAATATCGCATCGGCCTAAACCATCGGGGCGATTACAGCCTGTAAAAAACAAATACTTACCATCCTGTGAAATAGATTGAGCCCCTTCATTATATTGCGACGTGTTGATCTGATCACTCAGATAGGTTGCTGTTTGCCATTTACCGTTAATATTGGCACTTTTATAAAAATCTTCATTATTATTGATCTTCCGGGTAAATATCAATAAGGCTTCATCGGCTGTAGCCACCGGCAAATATTCGTCATTGGCCGTATTAATTTCAGAACCCATATTCACAGGTTTATATGCTACCGGATGCTGTATGGCCTGAATGCTGAATTTAGCGTCGGCGATGAGCTTTTGCGCGTATAGTTTATTAGCGGGGGTAATGTCGGGATAGGTCAAATATTTTTCCAGATGTTGCTGAGCCTGGGCGTATTTGGCTTCTGTTATTTCGGCTTCACCAATTTTGAGATACACCGAGCGGTTAAAATCAGGATTAAGCGCTATGACCTTTAAATACGATTCAATAGCTTGCCCGTATAAATGGCGTAATCGGAATACATCAGCAAGCTGGGCATGAGCTTCTACAAATTTCTGATCTTCATTAACGGCCTTTTGAAGATTGGCAATAGCCTCATCATATAAATGATCATCGAGGTTTTGATTCGCCTCAGCAAAATACTTTATGGCCTCCTTTTTAGTGGTAGTATATTGGTTTTGCTGTGCCAAAGCAATAACAGGAAGAAAAATTGATAGAATCAGGATGATTACAATCTTCATCTGTTTTGATACGATAAATGATATCGTAAGTTACAAATATTAAGGGATATTCAAATATTTATGCGTTTGCAATGATATTTCCCATTGCGGGTTATTCATCACGTAATCAACAATAAGCGGGGTCATTTCTTTTGATTTTGACCATTCGGGCTGCAGATATAACTTACAATCGGGCGATACCATTTTGGCATGATACTCGGCCCATTCAAAGTCTGATTTGTTAAACACGATCACCTTTAATTCATGCGCATTTTCGGCCACGTGCGGCATCGGAGCTTTGAATTTTTTTGGCGAAAGGCAGATCCAGTCCCAATCGCCCGAAAGGGGATAGGCGCCTGATGTTTCAATAAAGGTTTTAATACCCTTTTCATGCAACTGGCTGGTCAAATAATCTAAATTGTAAATTAATGGCTCGCCACCGGTAACCACAACGGCCTTTGAAGGATGAACGGATGCATTTGTCACTATTTGATCAGCGGCGGTAAGCGGGTGCAGTTCTGCATCCCAGCTCTCCTTAACATCACACCAATGACAGCCCACATCACAGCCACCGAGGCGTATAAAATAAGCCGCTTTGCCTGTATTGTATCCTTCGCCCTGTATCGTATAAAACTCCTCCATTAAAGGAAGCAGCGTGCCATCGTCTGGAATCTGGTGTGCCATAATTTTGGCAAAGTTACCTATTAAAGCTGAAAGCATAAAGGCGAATAGTAAACGCAAGGTAAAACGTTTTCGTGATTTGTTCTTTTTATTATGGTTAATAATATTTATTATTACTTCAGTTTTAACAACCGGGTTAAATTAACCCGGATTTAACTTAACTGATATGAAAGCCTTGTAAACCTAAAACCATCAGCCGATGAAAAAATTCTACCTACCCCTAATTTTTCTGGCCATTTTATGTTTAAGCTCATGCGTAGATATTGAAGAACAATACGACTTTAAAGCCGACGGCAGTTGTAATGTTGTTTATGGTTTTGATATGAGCAAAGCTGTATCTGTATTGGTAAATCTGATGTCTGATTCGGTAAAGGAAACGCCTCAGTTTAGCCTGGTTAAGGATACTACATTGAATTTTTACAGTGCGATGCCCGATAGCACCCAGCAAAAAATGAGCATCGAGGAAAGCAACATGGCTAAAACCAGTGATCTTTCCATTAACATGAACCTGAAGAAAAGCATCATGAAGGTAAATATCACGCATGTGGCCAAAAATGCTGCTGATTTACAATATTACCTTCAAAACCTTTCAAAAATAGCCCTTAATAGCCGTATCAATGCATTCACCAGTGCCGATAAAGCCAGCAAAAGTTTTGATGCCCGTCAAATGGTAGCCGGTCAGGATTACTATTCGTACGATATCACCCCACACAGATTCTATCGTATAATTGATAAGGTTAAATTCAATGCCTTTTTAAAGAAAACCCAATCAACCTTTATGATGGCCAAAGCTATGTTGATAGATATGCCCTATAAAGTGATCCTGAAATTTGCCAAGCCAGTTAAAAAATTAAACAATTCCAAAGCTGTGCTATCTGCCGACAGGCGGAGCGTAACATTGGTTACCAGTATGGATGAGGTGATCAAGAACCCCTCAGTAATGAATTTAAAGATCGATTTTTAAGATCAATCATTACTTTTGGAAGTCAAATCACGTACTTCATGAAGTGGTATAAGATACCGGGAATCCAGAATATCCATGAACCATTTATTTCCAAGATAAAGGTTGGAGGCAAGAGTATTTGCCTGGTTGGTTTTGAAGGACAGATCTATGCGCTTTCTGCCATTTGTCCGCATGCCGGTGCAGACTTGAGCGAAGGTTTGTGTGTAAAAGGAAAAATCGTGTGCCTATATCACCGGTATACCTACAATCTGGAAACCGGCAAGGGAGGAGAGGGACAGAACGATTTTGTAAAAACTTACCCGGTTAAGATTCGGGATGATGCCATTTATGTGGGCATAAAATCTTTTTGGGAACGGTTAAGCGGAAGTGAAAGCGGTTAAACTTTTCATAAACTATTATTGATTTTTATCTTTAGCCATGCATTACTCCCTGCTGCAATTTCTGATCCTGCTTTTTGCTTCCTTCATGCTCATTATGCTGGCCAAAAAGCTGAACATCGCCTATCCTATATTTTTAGTTTTGGCCGGCCTGGTTATCGGTTTTATACCAGGAATGCCGCTAATAGCCATTGACCCCGATCTGATATTCCTGATATTTTTACCGCCATTACTCTATGAGGCTGCCTGGTATACCTCATGGAACGATTTCTGGAAATGGAAGCGGCCGATAAGCCTGCTGGCATTTGGCCTGGTTATTTTTACTTCAACCATCATCGCTTTTTTTGCAACAGCCGTAATACCCGGGTTTACATTACCTATGGGTTTTTTATTAGGAGGCATTATATCTCCGCCGGATGCTGTTGCTGCTACTTCAGTTTTAAAAAACATTAAGATCCCTAAAAGGATAACCACAATTCTAGAGGGTGAGAGCCTGGTGAACGATGCTTCCAGTTTAATTGTGCTGCGTTTTGCGCTGGCTGCGGTGCTTACCGGTCAATTTTCTTTGCATGAAGCCGCTACCGAGTTTTTTGTGGTGACGGTTATGGGTATAGTGATCGGTTTAGCAGTGGCCCATGTGATGTATGTTATTCACCGGTTTTTACCCACCACGGCAAATATTGATTCGGCGCTAACGCTGATATCACCTTATTTTATGTATCTGGCAGCCGAGCAGTTTCATTACTCAGGTGTTATGGCCGTAGTTAGCGGCGGTCTATTCCTCTCTTACCGTTCGCATGAAATTTTTACTGATGGACAAAGCCGTTTGCAAACCATCAATGTTTGGTCTACGATAATTATTGTGCTCAATGGTCTTGTTTTTACGCTTATTGGTTTAGAACTGCCCGTGATCATGAAAGGACTGGAGGGCTACTCTTTAAAAGAAGCCTGGAGCTATGGTTTGATCATTAGCGCCATAGTTATCCTGATCAGGTTGGTGTGGATATACCCGGGCACTTTTGTACCTCGCTGGCTTTTTAAAAGTATCCGCACAACGGAGCCCAGTCCCGGCTGGAAGAACCCTTTTATTGTCGGCTGGGCGGGAATGCGCGGAGTGGTTTCATTGGCGGCAGCACTTTCCCTGCCACTGATAACCCATACCGGGCAGGCGTTCCCGCACCGTAACCTTATTATTTTTATCACCTTCGTGGTGATATTGGTGACGTTGGTATTTCAGGGATTTACCCTACCGGTACTGGTTAAACTAATGAATATAAAAGACATCGACCCGGCTGTACCCGAAGACCAGCAGGAAATGACCATCAAGATCAGACTAACAGAGGTGGCCCTAAAAAGGCTCAATGAGCAATATTTCGACGAAATAGATAACAACCACCTGTTGCAGGCATTTAAAAACGAACTGCAATATAATGTTGAACATGCCACAGCACGCCTGGAATCACTCGAACACGGAAATACTCACCAAACGCAAAGGGACGTTTACAGAAAAGCCCTGAAAGATATTTATCAGCTGCAACGAAAAGAACTATATCGCATCCGGAGAGAGAAAACATTCAGTGACGAAGCCATCCGCAGACAAGCCCTGCAAGTTGATTTGGCCGAAATGAAGATTTTGGGCAAGTAGAGAGAAGTTGATTAAGTGAGATTTAAAGAAAACCTCACTTAATCAATCAACCTATTGATAAACCTCTTTGTTAGCCGAAGCCAGGGTATTTTTAAGCAAGCCTATAATGGTCATTAAACCAACACCGCCCGGTACCGGGGTTATCCATGATGATTTTGGAGCTACGTTTTCAAAATCAACGTCGCCATACAATTTGTAACCTGATTTGGTAAGGGCAGAGGTTTCGCGGTTCATGCCCACATCAACCACAACCACACCATCTTTCACCATATCGGCAGTGATGAAATTCTTTTTGCCTATAGCTACGATCAAAATATCGGCTTGCAGAGTAATGCTTTTAATATCGGGAGTACGACTGTGGCATATGGTAACCGTACAATTACCCGGAGTAGTATTGCGAGCCATTAAAATGCTCATCGGAGAACCAACAATATTGCTGCGCCCAACAACCACACAATGTTTACCAACGGTGTCGATACCATATTCTTTAAGCATCAGGGTGATGCCATAAGGGGTAGCCGGTATAAATGAAGGCAAATTACGCTGCATACGGCCCAGGTTTACCGGGTGAAAACCATCCACATCTTTACGGTGGTCAATACGTTCGGTTACTTTTTCCGGATCGATATGTTTGGGTAGGGGAAGCTGTACAATGATACCATCAATATCTGCATCAGCATTCAATTCCTCTACTTTTTTCAGTAATTCCTCTTCGGTCACATTATCCTCATAACGTACCAGGGTCGATTTGAAACCAACCTTTTCGCAATTCTTCATTTTGCTGGCTACATAGGTTTCGCTGCCACCATCATGACCAACCAATACAGCCACCAAATGCGGTTGCCTGCCGGTTCTTTGTAATATTTTAGCCGCTTCTTCGGCTATTTCAACCTTAAGTTTTTCTGATACGTATTTTCCGTCTAACAGTTGCATAGATAAGAGTCAAGAAGTAAGAGCCAGGAATCAAGAGTGGTGTAAATCAAGGTAAGTTCTTTGTCTTGTCTCTTGATTCTTGTCTCTTGATTCTATAATTAATCAAGTTTCAAAACCGCCATGAATGCCGATTGAGGTATCTCTACGTTACCTACCTGACGCATGCGTTTTTTACCTTTTTTCTGTTTTTCCAATAACTTACGTTTACGGGAAATATCACCACCATAACATTTAGCGGTAACATCTTTACGTAAAGCCTTCACCGTTTCGCGGGCAATGATCTTAGCGCCGATAGAGGCCTGTATAATGATCTCAAATTGTTGGCGCGGAATAAGCTCTTTTAGTTTTTCGCAGATCTTTTTACCAAAATCATAAGAGTTACCCCTGAATATCAATGATGATAATGCATCAACCGGCTCTGCATTTAAACGGATATCTAAACGAACCAGGTCCGACTGGCGATAACCTATCTGGTGGTAATCAAATGAAGCATAGCCTTTAGATATGGTTTTCAGTTTATCGTAAAAGTCAAAAACGATCTCGCCCATTGGCATTTCGAACACAAGCTCAACCCGGTCAGATGTTAAGTAGGATTGGTTTTTTATAAATCCTCTTTTTTGGATACAAAGTGACATTACCGGCCCAACAAATTCAGATTTAGTAATGATGGTCGCTTTTATATACGGCTCTTCAACGTGATCAATTTTACTTGGATCCGGAAGGTCAGACGGATTATTTACAACAATTTCTTCGCCTCTGGTCGAGTACGCAATGTAGGATACGTTGGGAACGGTTGTAATAACCGTCATATCAAACTCGCGCTCTAAACGTTCCTGGATGATCTCCATGTGCAGCATCCCCAGGAAACCGCAACGGAAACCAAAGCCTAATGCCGCTGATGATTCCGGTTCAAAAACCAGGGAAGCATCATTCAATTGCAGCTTGGCCATTGATTCGCGCAGCTCTTCATACTCGTCGGTATCAACCGGGTAAATACCCGCAAATACCATTGGTTTAACTTCTTCAAAGCCTTGAATACCGCTTTCGCACGGACGGGTAATAGTGGTAATAGTATCGCCGACCTTTACCTCCCGCGATTCTTTTATCCCCGATATGATATAACCAACATCACCGGTTTTAATGACATCTTTGGGTAGTTGTTTGAGTTTTAGCGTGCCAACTTCCTCAGCAATATATTGTTTTTCTGTAGCAAAGAACTTTACTTTATCGCCTTTACGGATCTCACCATTAACCACCTTAAAGTAAGCAACAATACCGCGAAACGAGTTATAAACCGAATCAAATATCAATGCCTGTAAAGGCGCTTCAGGGTCACCTACCGGGGCCGGTACACGCTCAACAATGGCACGTAATATGTCATGAACACCCATGCCGGTTTTACCCGATGCAGCTAATATTTCTTCACGTTTACAACCTATCAGTTCTACGATCTGATCTTTCACCTCTTCGGGCATAGCGCCTGGTAGATCCATTTTATTCAGAACCGGGATGATCTCCAGATCGTTTTCTAATGCCAGGTAAAGATTGGATATGGTTTGTGCCTGTATACCTTGCGCCGCGTCAACTATAAGCAGTGCACCTTCGCATGCTGCTATAGAGCGGGAAACTTCGTAGGAAAAATCAACGTGTCCCGGTGTATCTATCAGGTTAAGAACGTATTTCTGCCCGTCAAGCTCATAATCCATTTGGATGGCATGGCTTTTTATGGTGATACCCCGTTCGCGTTCCAGATCCATATCGTCAAGCAATTGTGCCTGCGATTCGCGCTGAGTAATAGTGTTGGTGTATTCTAATAACCTATCGGCAAGTGTGCTTTTACCGTGGTCAATATGTGCTATGATACAAAAATTACGAATGTGCTCCATTGAACCGCAAAAATAGCTTTTTAGGATGAGATTTTGATATTCTGTTTTAATTAGGTACTGAGATAAAGAAGAGCTTATCCTATTTACTTATTTTATATGGTAAATCGCTTTACAACAGCTCAAAAAGACAGGCCGTTAAATTAAAGCCGAAATGAAAAAATACACCGTACCAAAGCGTGTTTTCTTTTATCCGCACATAACCTATAAATAACGCGAATGGAATAAGCCAAAAAAGCGAAACCAAACTGAGATGAATGATGGCAAACAAAAAAGCGGAGATGTATACAGCTTGTTCTTTATCGGTTACTTTTATTAAGGTTTGTAAAAGATATCCTCTAAATCCAAGCTCTTCAAATAAAGCCGGGGTTACCGCGGTACAAAGTATGATCAAAAATGATGCGCCTCTGCTTCCCGCGAAAATAGAATAATAGTGGTCATCCCGCGAAAACACGGTAATATTTAACCAGTTTACCGAATAATGAACCAAGAATGCCCCTGTTATGGCGATGGCCGCATAGGCTGCCAGCTTTTGCCACGAAAAGTTTCTCCATATCAGCAGCTGTTTGTTTTCGGCCCAGTTAAGAGCAAAAAAGATAACCGCGGTACCTGCCAGTACAACTTCCAAAAAAAGAAACCATGGAATAGTCTTAAAAGCATCAGTAAATTTGGATAAAGTACATAAGCCAATGTATATCAAATAAAAAAGGGATGCTTGTTTAAGCAAGGTCCATTTTTTTTCGAGCCAGTGTATATCCTCCTCAGATTGCCGGGTACCGCAATTTTTACAAAATTTATTGTTCAGGTCAATAGGAGCCCCACAGCTAACGCAGGGCTTTTGTTCCGGAATTTCAAGATCTTCTGCTTCAGACAAGGGATTAAGCTATGTTATTTTCTTTTTTTATTTTCTCTAAACCAATGGCCGATTTTATGCCTTTAATAAGGTAACCTATGATGACTATTTTTATGATGATGCCGCTTGCCAAATTTACCGGGTTATCAAAGGCTAATATTACTTGTACAATGATATATAAACAGAGACCGGATACCAGGCACGCCAAGGGCTGTTTTCGGCTGTAGCCACCAAGAGCCAGGAATAAAATAGCTAAAATAAAAATGGGGATCACTACCGCAAGTACATTAGGATCGTTTTTGAGTATAAAGAAATTGACGATCCCGCTAATTACAAATAAGCCAGCCAGGTAGTATAATGTATTCCCAGCTGATCTAACTTTTTTGTGAAATTCGGAGATGTCAATATGAACAATTTCATTATTGGCAATAAAACTTCGCTGATCTAACTCAGAACCTTTTAAAGGATATCCGCAGTTAGTACAATAAACATCGTCGTTTTTTACTTCGGCGAAGCAGTGAGCGCATCTTTCAATTGGGGGTGCAGGAAGTACGTTTTCCATTATGCAAGTGATTGATAAGGTTAAAATAAAAGTACTTAAATATAAATTATAAGATTTAGCTGGTGAAATTATTTTAAAGATTTCACCAGTTAAATAAAAACACACTTCAAAACCACCTTATTGTGGTTAATTCGCAGCTGCTTCTACAAACACTGGGGTTTCCGAAACATTCACGGTTACCTTGCCCGCTGTTGTGGAAACCTGGGTTTTTAACGCAGCATTTGCACCTGCTTTTAAGCTATAAATATTGGCTTTAGGAGTCAATAAACCTAAGTTTAGCGTGTAATTCGCGGTGCGGCCTTTTTGATCGGGGATCATTAAAACATACATCACTTTACTACCCGAAACATATTTGTCAACTATCGGATCGGCGTTTATGGTACTTTGATAGGTATAATTCCCCATCAGTGTGTTGGTTTGCAGTATATAATCTGTCGTTGGTCTTGGTTTACCATCTGTGGCTAGCCCGGAAGTGGCGTATTGAACATCAACATCAGGAGTATCGTCCAGCAATTGGTAATAGAACGTTCTTTTGATACCATGCCTGATATACATAAGAGATGTCCTCAGTACCCAGTCGGCCTGGGTTAAAAGAACTGATTTATTGCCAATAGCGATAGCTTTCTGATAACTGCCCTGGTTAATATCGTAACCTGTTTCTGTTACCCAAACCTCGGGTTTTTGAGGGAGTGTGTTGGCATATTTTACAAATGAATCGGCGATTTGGCCAGCCATCGAGAGTTCCGGAGCTACCCCCGTTGTAGCCCTGGCGTGAGTAAGTATATTGCCATTATTATTATAAAAATGAAAATTGATCACATCAAAGCACAGATTGATGGTACCATCAGCTTTATAGCCCCTGTTTTTCCGGCACCACTCTACCATTCGTTTTACCCAGTTTACATCACAAGTGGCTAAACCGCCAATCACTACCTGCATATTAGGATCAGCTGTTTTTACACCGGCATTATTGCCTAACCGCCCTTTGTCGCCATCATAAAATGCCGACATGTTTGCAGCATACTCTTCAGGAGTTTGCTGAGTGGCAGCACTTTTCCACCATTTGTCGCGCTCGTTATCACATTCTATGTATTTAATGAGCCCCATACCGATCTTAACTACATTCGGCGGATCATTAGCCCATCGCGGGCGATTATCAACCTTAACCAATGCCCTGTTTACATTGCTGTTATAGCCATACCTGGCGGCAAACTGAAAAGCAGTACGTGCCTGATCGGCATAGGTTGCGGGATCACTTTTATTTAGGCCATAAGGGGCCGGTACATTTTCATTGTCCTGTAAATTAGCAGGATAGGTGCTTTCCAGCCAGGTTGGGCAGTTTTTTAGATCGGCTAAAACCAAAATTCCCTCTTGTTTACAACGGGTATATATCAGGTCATAATCCCAACTGCCGTTATTGGTTGGATTATAGGTGTAATCGCCTTTGGTGTTCTCCAGTTTGTTCCAGTTAATGTAATGCCTTACCGCACTAAAAGACTTGATAATAGCCATATTAGCCTCATAAATATGGCTTTTCAAATTAGGGTTGGCAGGATCCTGCAAAAAATTCCATTCGTAGGCATTGATGCCGAACATATTCTTTAAAGCTACGCTATGCGGAATAAGCGAACCATCGGTTGTGGTATCTTTTGAAATAACCGTACCATCAGGAGTTTGCGAGCCGTCATTGGTAGGTTTAAGCTTTTCTGTCCGGCAGTTATTAAAAAATAATAGACTTAGGGATAAAACAACGGTGAATTTACAGGATATAAGCATTTTCGCTGTTTTTGAGAATGGTACTTTCATATAGGGCCGCCGCAAAGATAATCAGTTTCCTGTCAAATTCGCCACCTCCCAAACCGACCAGCATAAGTTAATGCTGTACCGATGATACTTTGCAGGAAAAACTTTTTAAACCTTAAATTTTAACACTTTTTTAGTCAAAAACAGGGTAAAAAGAGTAGGTTTTTATTCATTTTAACAGAGGTTTAACGCCATTTTAACACTTTTTAACAAATTTTTGATGGGTTTTGAAAGGTTTAAAAAGTACTAATGTATTGATATGCAAATATTTGAGCTAAAATCGGTCTGTTTTTGGCCTTATTTACCCTTAACTAAAACAGCCCGATTTTCCTTTTTGATCAGAAAACCGGGCTGTTGTATATACAAAAATACGAAAATTTTTAAACAGATCCTAAGCCTTAACGAAGCTTAACATAGGTTTCAATGATCTCGTGATCAATTTTTAAACTGTCAATTTTTTCGATACCTTTTTGTACCAGGGTATCATGTTTAAATTCCACGGTAAATTTAAAATCGCCGCCTTCCCAATCGCGGGCATTGCAGTAGGCCAGGTGCTCTGCATAGTTGTTGCCTTGTAAGGTATACGTACCGCTGCCTGCGCTAAAAACGGGTTTGTCTACCTTTCCCTTTTTTAAGTCGTGGGTAAAAAAGGCGAAATCACTTCCGTTAAATATTTTAACCATCTCCTGATCTTTTGGAGGGGTAGTAACCGTGGTATCGCCTTTGGTGATGCTTTTGCTCGATATTAAATGCCAGGTACCAATAAGCGGCTGTGGAGCAGATTTTTCAGTATCAGCAGGCTTTTGTGTACAGGATGTTACCGCGAGAATACAAAACGATAATAAAAATGTGGCTTTCATAATGTGTTAGGGTTTATTACAATTGTAAATAATTTAACCCAATAAAAAAAGTGATTGAGCCTTAAGTTCAATCACTTTTTAAAATTCTTGTATAAGTTTATTATTCGCCTCTTTTCAAACCGAACTTTTCTATCTTACTATACAGGTGACTACGTTGTATATCGATATCATCGGCTGTTTTTGATACGTTCCAGTTGTTTTTCTCCAGTTTGAATTTGATGTACTCCCGCTCGGCAAAATCCTTGTACTCCTGGAAATTATTAAACTGATCAAAATCAGTCTGTGCCATGCCGTTGCCATCGCCACCAGCTACTGACGGTGCCGAAGGATTGGCAAATGCCTTCACATCACTATCGGTAATGGTTTTGTCGCTCAGGATGATCAGGCGTTCCACCATGTTCCTGAGTTCGCGAATGTTACCCGTCCATGGTAAAGCTTTCAGGGCTTCCAGGGCAGCATCGGATATTTTTTTAACCGGCATGCCATACTCATTACAGATCTCATCCAGGAAGCTTTGTGTAAGCAGGGTGATATCGTCCTTACGCTCAACCAGTGGCGGTACGTGTATCAATATCACACTCAGGCGGTGGTAAAGGTCCATCCTGAAATTACCGGCTTCTATTTCTTTCAGCAGATCCTTGTTGGTAGCGGCAACCACACGTACATCAACATCTATTTCTTTTTCGCCGCCTACGCGGGTTATCTTGTTTTCCTGTAAGGCACGTAAAACCTTGGCTTGTGCCGACTGGCTCATATCGCCGATCTCATCCAGGAAAAGTGTGCCCCCGGTAGCAGATTCAAACTTGCCTATACGTTGTTTAATAGCCGATGTAAAGGAGCCTTTTTCGTGTCCGAAAAGCTCGCTTTCAATTAATTCAGACGGGATAGCCGCGCAGTTAACTTCAATAATAGGAGAGGATGAACGATTGGATTTTTCATGTAACCACCGGGCTACTAATTCCTTACCACTACCATTTGCCCCGGTGATCAAAACGCGGGCATCGGTAGGGGCCACCCGGTCGATGGTTTCCTTTATTTTAACAATAGCTTGAGAGTTACCCAGTATTTCGCGAACTTTTGAAACCCTCCGCTTTAAAACTTTAGCTTCAACAACCAGGCTTCCGCGGTCAAGTGCGTTACGTACGGTGATCAGCAGGCGGTTAAGATCAGGTGGTTTTGATATAAAATCAAAAGCTCCTTTTTTACTGGCTTCAATGGCAGTTTCAACTGTACCGTGACCAGATATCATGATAAAAGGCAGATCGGGTTTTATGGCTAAACCCTCGGTAAGTACCTCCATGCCATCCATGCGGTTCATTTTTATATCGCACAGTACCAGGTCGTAATCATTTTTTTCTATCAGTTGCAGCCCGTCAACCCCATTGTCAACATCTTCAACCTCATAGTCCTCATATTCCAATATTTCACGCAAAGTATTACGGATCGCCCGCTCATCATCTATTATTAAAATTTTAGCCATGTTTTTTTATTAAAGTAATTCAGGTAGTTTTTTAAAAGTCAGAAGTCTTAAGCATTAAGTTATCAATTGAAAACTATTTCAGAACAGATTTCATACTTAGAACTCAAGATTCAGTACTTCATTAGCTTGCTAATATATTAAGATTTTGTATAGAAAAACAAACACTCGAGCTTGTAACAAAAATAACCCCTTCCTGTTTGCAGGAAAGGGTTATATAATTCAGCAGCAAATCTGTAAGCCGGGTTCTGTTCCCGATAAATCGGGATTCTATCATTAATCTGGCCCTGCCATTGCTGACAGGTTTAAACAACCTACCCATCCCGGAGTAGTGCCCGAAGGCATTGCGGAAGCGAGCAGCTCCACTTCCGGGACCTATTTGGTTTTTCAACTCCTGAGGTTTACCATCATTTCCGGTCACCCGGAAACGTCGTGAGCTCTTACCTCACGGTTTCACCCTTACCCAATCCCGATAGCTATCGGGACGCGGCGGTTTATTTTCTGTTGCACTTGCTGTCGCCGGCTGCCGGCGCCTTCCCGTTAGGAAGCAGGATGCTCTGTGTTGCCCGGACTTTCCTCCGCTGTACAAGACAGCAGCGATAGAACGTTTTGCAGCTACAAAGGTAGGTATTTTTTTGTGGAAGGAGATCAGAATCTCCCTATACGTCATTGCGAGGTACGAAGCAATCTCTACTGAGGCAAATCCGTAAAGCAGAATTTCTCTGTATAGCATAGAGATTGCTTCGTGCCTCGCAATGACGCGTGAATATTATATGATGGAATACTTATGCTCTTTGTAATCTTTAATTAAGCAGGATAAACAATAGTTAAATTTTATTATTTTTGATGTATACCAAAACCTTTTACACCTATGAAAAAGAATATCTATCGAATTTTACCCGTATTATTTTGCCTTGCTTTGGCTTCCTGTGCTACTTACCAGCGAAGCGATCTTTTTTTTGGAAGAGATATCCCGGATGGCGGACAGGTTAGCGAGCAACAATGGAAAGCTTTTAGTGACAGCGTGATCAGTCATTTCTTCCCCGAAGGCTATACCGAATGGAATGCCGACGGGCGCTGGAAGGACACCAAAACAAAAGTAACCATAACGGAACCGACCAAAGTAGCTACCTTTTTTGGCAAGCCCAGCAAACAGCGTGACGCGGCACTGGATAGCATAGCCCAGCTGTATATACGCCGGTTTAGACAGCAAAGCGTGCTGAGATCAGACAGTAGAACTAATGTGCAGTTTATCAGTAAAACGCAGTAATCATAAAAAGAATGTCATTTCGAACGAACACTCGCTGGGATTGAGGGTGGGAGTGAGGAGAAATCTTTTACGCCCGACTTATCGCGCGAAAAAGATTTTTCGCTACGCTCAAGAGATAGCTTCTCCTCGTACCTCGTTCGAAATGACAATTATTTTATTGCTCTTAAATATGCCTCAACTTTTGATCGTAACCTATTTTCCTGGAACCGATAAAGGAACCAGGTCCAGATTAGAAACACAGGAAAAACTACATTTACCCACCAGGGCATAGTGTCGCTTCCTGGTAATGCTTTGGATGCTACAATTAACCAGAGCAATATGATAATGAATAACTCCATTCTTGGTCTGGCTTCCAACATTAATGCTGTTGTCCCTTCGCCCGGTTTAAAGGTTCCAAATACTTTTATCCCTTCAACCATAGATGGCGCACCTTTCATAATCAGGGTTCCAAATGAATAATCGGCCAGGAACTTATACTCATAGTCGCTGATTTTAACAATCGAAAACCCGACCGGTTGCGCGGCCAGGTGTCTTTCAATCATTTCGAAAGAGGTGGGTATATTAATATCTTTAGCTAAAAAGAAGGACATCTTTGTTTACTTGCAATTTTTCAAATCAGCCTGTACCTGTTGCAGATTGATCAAACCTGATTTGTTCCCAAAGGAATTGGTAACATAGGTCAATACTTTAGCTACCTCAATGGGCGACAGATCAGCTGCGGCAGGCATTTCACCCTCAAACTCGCGACCGGCTATGCTTAATTTCCCTTTTAGCCCGTTTTTAAGATAACAAGCCAGTGACGACCGGTTCTGTTTCAGAAAAACGGAATCTGTAAGTGGGGGAATCAGGGCTTGCAAGCCTTCACCTTTTTCGCCATGACAGTTTTGGCAATGGGCCAGGTATAAAACGCTACCGCCAGAATAATAACGGTTAAATTCTACCTGATCCTCACTCTGACATGAAACCGCAACGGTCATGATAAACAGTAAACCTATACCTGTAATAAAAGCTAATTTCATTTAGCGTTAACCTGGTCGGGTTCAGTTTTTAAAGTTTTAATATCGGCAATTAGCTTGGTTACCTGCGCCGGATCAGTACCATCATAGGTACCACGGAGCCTTTTTTGTTTATCGACCAAAATAAAGTAACCATCATGTATATACTCTCCCTGTGGATTTTTTTCCTGTACAGATACCAGGTAGTTTTTGGCTATCTGGTAAGTTTCTTCTTTGGTACCATGTAAAAGCCACCAGGTATTACCACTGATGCCCAGTTTGTCGGCGTATTTTTTCAATACCGGAACGGTATCATATTTAGGGTCGATGGTATGAGATATGATCCTGAAATTATCATCAGCCTTAAATTCCTTATACACGTTAAGCATATTGCGGTGCATTACCGGGCAGATGGAGGGGCAGGTGGTGAAAAAGAAATCGGCCACATATATTTTACCATCCAAACTTTTATTGCTTACGGTATCGGCATACTGGTTTACAAATTTAAATGCTGGTATGGTGGAATAAACGGTATCGGTAACTTGTTTGCCATCAACAGTTTTGGTAACCGGTTCACGATTGCCCAAAATAGGGAGTGCAGCAGTTGTACTGCTACCTGGCTTGCAGGCGCTGTAAAGTGCTATAATGATCAATGCACAAATGATGTTCTTCATTTTTTAGAGGTTGTGTTGAGGTATTTATTGGAAACGGTAACTGCGTTGTTGATTTGCGAATCAATAACCGCGATTTTCTTTTTCTGATCGGTTAAGTAATCGATAATCTCCTGGTGCGATTTACCTTTATTCTCGGCATCAAACTTATGCATCCAGTCGCTCATGGCGTTATCGGCATCATCAACTATTTTCAGATATACTTTAGCCGAATCCTGGTTTACGGCGGCGCCTGCGTTTTTGATCAGGCTATCCAGGATCATTTTATTCTTCATCAATTGCTCATCGCTGGCCATTACCTTATCATGAACGGCTATAACACTGTCCAAAAGCAATTTTTCCTGTTGTTTACTATCTCCACAGCCAAACAGAACAAGGGTCGTTAAAATGGCTAAACTAAATTTTTTCATAGGTCTCTTTCTCAATAGAAGTATGTACTGGCAAATATGGCAAATAAACAGGTTAAACGTCGCTTCTTAGTAATCTTAAATAGTAGCTATAGTCAGTAATTGGTAAACTTTCTGCACCGTTTAACTTTAACTGCTGACCGATCTGCGCCCTGGTATGTGTGCCATGGTTAATTACATGGGTTAATATATCTGCCAGCGTGTCTTGTAAATGGTCGCCCCTGAAATTTTGATATTTAATTGTTTTATCAAAATCAGCGTCGCTTAGTTCATTTAAATAGCTCAACCATAGATCATGACCTTCGGGAACCAGCTGCACACATTCTTCAATGGTATACTCAAACCAGGGACTTGTGAACCTGTTTGGCAAGTCATGACAGCGGTCATACCAAACCTGTTCGGCTGTGAGCAGGTGCGCAAACAACTGCAATGGTTTTTGAGGTACATGGGTATCTATCACCGCTTTTAATATCAGATCATTGGCAAAACGGTTATAATTAAACAGTTTAATAAAGTGTGCTTTCATGAGGTAAAAGATGTTAATAAAACAAGTATCCGGCTTAAATTGCAAAACTCAAAATCAGAACCTGACCCATTTTTATCTTCTTATTTCGGTCCATAAAACAGGTAAAACTTATTTTTTTTAATAAGTGCTTGTTTCACAATAAATTACTAACTTTAAGTAAAACATACTTGTTAGTTAAACCGTACAATATCAAGGGTTTAATAATATGATAATATAACTGTTACAATAAGGTTATACCAGCATCTTACCTTTAGTTATATATTAAAAAACATAGTTATGAAATTCATCACGATTTTTTCAAGACTGATCAGCAGTGTTCGCGAATGGATGATCCTGAAAAGTATGAGATCATCTTTCATACATTAAGTTGTCCGTTAAATTCTTCTTTCATAAATATAATCGCAATTTTGGGCTTTGCGTAGCTCAATTTAATGGAACTGACTGATCTCGATACACCACTCCGCCAACAACTTTTTGGCTCCGATTTTATTTGGGGCGTTTCAACCGCTGCATTTCAGATAGAAGGCTCACATGATGCCGATGGCAAAAGCGAATCGGTATGGGATGCTTTTACAGCCAAAAAAGGTAAAATACTCAATGCCGACCATGCCCGTACTGCCTGTGATTTTTATAACCGGTACGAGGAAGACATCGACCTTATTAAACAACTCCGTATTCCCAATTTTCGCTTTTCCATATCCTGGTCGCGCCTTTTACCAAATGGTACAGGTGAGGTAAACCAGGCCGGTATTGATTATTACAACCGGGTTATAAATTATTGTATTGAAAAAGGGGTGGAGCCCTGGGTTACCGTTTACCACTGGGATTTGCCCCAGGTTCTGGAACAAAAAGGAGGCTGGACAAACCGGGAAGTGATTAGCTGGTTCAGTGAATTTGTGACCCTGTGCGCCCAAAGCTTTGGCGACCGGGTAAAACACTGGATGGTGATGAACGAACCTGTTGTTTTTACAGGCGCGGGTTACTTTTTTGGGATTCATGCCCCTGGCAGAAGCGGGATCCGGAATTTTATTCCCGCCATACATCATGTGGTACTCAGCATAACCGCTGGTGCTAAAATATTGCGGGAATTATTGCCTGATGCACAGATAGGCACCACATTTTCCTGTTCGCAAATTGAGCCCGCAACCGATAAACCACGCGATGTTGCCGCTGCTGTAAGAGCTGATGCGCTGATCAACCGCTTATTTATTGAGCCTATTTTAGGTATGGGCTATCCTGTAAAGGAATTGCCGATATTAAAAACCATGCAAAAATATATACTGCCGGGCGATGAAGATAACATGCATTTTGATTTTGACTTTATAGGGATCCAGAATTATACTCGCGAAATTGTCAAATACTCCTTCTTTACGCCTTACATCAACGCCAAAATGGTAAAGGCCGAAGACAGAAAAGTAGAAGAGCTCACGGCCATGCGCTGGGAGGTTTATCCGCCATCTATCTATCACATGATCAAGAAATTTGACGCTTATCCGCAGATAAAAAGTATTATCGTTACCGAAAACGGGGCCGCTTTTCCGGATGTGGTTGAAGAGGGTAAAGTGGATGATCAGCAGCGCCTGAAATATCTTCAAAATTATATAAGCCAGGTTTTAAAGGCAAAAACAGAAGGCTGCAAAGTAAACGGTTATTTTATCTGGACGTTGACTGATAATTTTGAATGGGCAGAAGGGTACCATCCGAGATTTGGATTGATATATGTTGATCACGCTACGCAACAACGTATTGTTAAAGAATCTGGGAAATGGTATGGGGAGTTTTTATCGGAAAGATAAAGATAGATGCGCAAATGAAAGTATTTTTCATCTGCACATCTATAATCCGCACATCTGCATATTATTTAAACGCGTCTTCCCCGGTGATATCCATCCCGGTTATCAACAGGTGAATATCATGTGTGCCCTCATAGGTGATTACTGACTCGAGGTTCATCATGTGCCTCATAATAGAGTATTCGCCGGTTATACCCATGCCACCCAACATCTGGCGTGCCTCACGGGCTATGTTAATAGCGGTTTCTACACTATTACGTTTAGCCATAGATATTTGAGCGGCGGTTGCGCGGTTCTCATTTTTAAGTACACCTAAACGCCAAACCAAAAGTTGAGCCTTGGTGATCTCGGTGATCATTTCGGCCAGTTTCTTTTGCTGCAGCTGAAAGCCTGCTATAGGTCGGCCAAACTGAACACGTTCTTTGGAGTAGCGTAAGGCAGTATCATAGCAATCCATGGCTGCCCCAAGCGCCCCCCAGGCAATTCCATAACGCGCCTGGTTTAGGCAACCCAGCGGACCTTTTAAGCCAGCCACATTGGGTAACAGGTTTTCTTTGGGTATTTTCACATGATCAAAAACCAGTTCGCCGGTGGCTGATGCTCTTAACGACCACTTATTATGCGTAGTAGGCGTGCTGAAACCTTCCATGCCGCGTTCCACGATCAATCCGCGGATCTTACCGCTCTCGTCTTTAGCCCAAACAACGGCTATATCGGCAAATGGAGCATTCGAGATCCACATTTTGGCGCCATTTAAAATATAGTGGTCACCTGCATCTTTTATATTGGTGGTCATACCGCCCGGATTTGAGCCGTGATCGGGTTCGGTAAGACCGAAGCAGCCTATCATCTCACCGGATGCCAGTTTAGGCAGATATTTTTTACGTTGTTCTTCAGAGCCATAGGCATAAATAGGATACATCACTAAGGAACCCTGAACAGATGATGTAGAACGGATACCCGAATCCCCCCGCTCAATTTCCTGCATGATAATGCCATAAGCCATATAATCTAACCCTGCGCCGCCGTATTCAACAGGAATGGTTGGGCCAAAGGCGCCTATTTCGGCAAGGCCTTTTATGAGTTGGCTGGGGAACTCGGCCTTTTGGGCGTAATCTTCAATTATCGGGCTTAATTCTTTTTTTACCCAGTCGCGCACGGATGAACGGATGAGCTTATGTTCTTCGGTTAGCAGTTCATCTAATTGATAATAATCAGGCGATTCGTATAGATCTGTTTTAGCCATAATGTTATAGTTGGTGGGCAAATATAGATGATTTAGGGTGGAGTTGATGAAGCCTAAATCGCTGTTTT
Organism: Mucilaginibacter sp. BGA-UO-ETr-C110; assembly: GCF_059567985.1. Classification (NCBI taxonomy): domain Bacteria; kingdom Pseudomonadati; phylum Bacteroidota; class Sphingobacteriia; order Sphingobacteriales; family Sphingobacteriaceae; genus Mucilaginibacter; species Mucilaginibacter sp. BGA-UO-ETr-C110. The sequence goes on along the minus strand of NZ_JCAQPB010000002.1, from coordinate 1,695,931 downwards.
TGAATACCAGAAGCCACTTTATTCCAAAAACTATGTTTAGATTGTTTAAACCTGCTTTTTGCAAATTATATTTTTTTGAGAAAATTCATTAAGCGGTCGTTCCTGATAAATTTTAACGTTGACGGGACACAAACAGCGCATCTAAATCAAAAAATCAATTACTTTTGGAGCATGATAAACATAGCCTTGCAGGGTGCAGAGTTTTTTGCCTATCACGGATTTTATCCGGAGGAACAAAAAATAGGGTGCCGCTTTCTGGTAGACATTGCGGTAGGTTTTGAACCGGTAACCGACCTGAAAGACGGTTTGCATAATACGGTTGACTATGAAAAAGTTTATGCTATGGCCTGCGAGGAGATGAAGATACCGAGCAAACTGATAGAAACTGTAGGGCAAGCCATTACTAATCGTATTCAAAGCAAGTACCCCTTTGTGAAAACCATCCAGGTTACGATCAAGAAATTAAATCCTCCGTTGACAGGGAGAGTAGCCCAGTCGAGCGTTACCATTAATTATCCACCAGCAATATGAATTATAATATCATAACACCACCTGTAATTGAAGCTATTACGGCTATAGTTGGTGCCGACGCGGTTATTGTACAGCATGACGACCTTGAAAAATATAGCCACGATGAAACCGAGGACCTGGTTTACTACCCAGAAGTAGTTGCCAAGCCCCAATCCCCGGAAGAAGTTGCGGCCTTACTGAAACTATGCAGCAAGCACCGCATACCGGTTACACCGCGCGGGGCCGGCACAGGGCTAAGTGGTGGAGCTCTACCTGTTAAAGGAGGCTTGCTAATTGCCATGGAGCGCTTTAATAAAGTGTTGGAAATTGATGAGCAAAACCTGCAGGCTACTGTGGAGCCAGGCGTGATCACCGAAGAATTTATGAACCAGGCAGCTGCCAAAGGCTTGCTTTATCCGGTTGATCCGGCCAGTAAGGGGAGTTGTTTTATTGGTGGTAATGTGTCGCATGGTTCGGGTGGGCCGCGGGTGGTTAAATACGGTACTATACGTGAATATGTATTGAATTTACAGGTAGTTCTGGCTTCGGGCGAGATCATCTGGACGGGCGCAAACACGCTTAAATATGCCTCGGGCTATAATTTAACCCAACTGATGATAGGCTCCGAGGGCACCTTGGGTATCGTCACCAAAATTGTGGTTAAACTGATTCCCTTACCAACAATTGATGCCTTGATGTTGGCCTCGTTTCCAACTAACGAAGCAGCCTGTGCTGCGGTATCGGCCATATTCAGGGCAGGTATTGTACCATCGGCGCTGGAGTTTATGGAACGTAGGGGAGTGGAGTGGGTAAAAGAATATGACGATATCGCTTTTGATCTGAAGGATGATGTTCAGGCTTTTTTACTGATAGAAGTTGACGGCAACAACCAGGATGTGATATTTGCTGATTGCGAAAAGATCAACGCCGTTTTAGAGAACTACGAGTGCAACGATGTGTTATTTGCGGATTCATCGGCACAAAAAGAAGAGATCTGGCGCTTGCGGCGTACCATGGCAGTATCAGTAAAATCAAACTCTATTTACAAGGAAGAAGATACCGTAGTACCCCGTGCTGCATTGCCACAACTCATAAAAGGCATCAAAGAAGTGGGCGCTAAATATGGTTTTGAATCGGTTTGTTATGGTCACGCCGGTGATGGCAATCTGCACGTAAACATCATTAAAGCCAAGATGAGTGATAGCGACTGGAATAATAAACTCAAATTCGGGATCCGCGAAATTTTTGAACTAACCGTGTCATTAGGCGGTACACTCTCTGGCGAACACGGCATAGGCCTGGTTCAAAAAGAATTTATGCCGATAAAATACTCCGACGTGCATTTTGCCTTATGGAAAGGTATTAAAAAAGTATTTGACCCTAACGGGATATTGAATCCGGGTAAGATATTTTAAAAGACACTCAGAAAATGAAGCTATAGCACTGAAAACGTTTATTTATTTACTTTTTTTGAGTTCATCAATTACGTCCTGAATTTGTTTATTGTAATCTTCGATCTGGCTTTGGTATTTATTTGAATCTTCATTTACAGTTTTATAAAGCAATTCATAACTTTTTATACGGAGTTCACAATACTGCTTTAATTTATCTGCCTGGGTATGCATCCCTTCGGGAAGTTGCAATTTTTCAACTTCCTCAATTATTTTAAGGTCTTCATTCCAATAATAAATACCCCGGTCTTTAATTTCATAAAGTAATTTACTCTTAGGGGTATTTTTCGGTAAGCTATAAACCTCTAATGCCATTGATTCCATAGCGGAAAATCGCTTCATTTTCTTTTCATAATTTCCCAGGTCGTTAGGGATGCTCCTGTAAACAAAAGAACAAACAATAATAGTTAATACTGTCAGCAAACCGATTATTGAATAATTTAAAGGTTTATCATTAGGTTTTTTCAGGCTGGGTATAAAGCAATAGCCGATAATAAGGCCGCCGATCAGGCCACCAATATGGGCAGCATTATCAACGTTTCCTTTAGCTCCGTAAATTAAATTGTATGCTACAAAAATTCCGATACTGGTTAATAAGGCCCTTCTGGCTGTTTTTTCAATCAGATCAGTTGTGAGCATAGCTAAAAAAACACCATACATACCAAAAATGGCTCCTGACGCTCCCGCGCTGATGGTTATATCGTGCCACCATAAACTGGCAATACTGGCTGTTAAGCCTGTGAGTAAATAGGCTGATATAAATCTTATTTTACCTAAATGCGGTTCTAAAAGCAAGCCTATATAAACCAGGGCATACATATTTAGCAATAAGTGCATAATGCCTATGTGTAAAAAAGTACAGGTTATCAATCGCCACCATTGCCCTTCCAATGTCAGGGGTCTGAAATTTGCACCCCAGTTTAATAGACTTTCACTATCTGGCTCTATTATGCTGACGCCTTTTATAGCCATCAATATAAAAATGAGAATGTTTAAACCAACTAATATGGGAGTTATGAAATAGCCATTCGTGGGCTTGAAAAAGAATAAAAAGCCGGTTACTTGTTCTGAGACGCCTGGAGGAGGTAATTTTAACAGATCAGTTTCTTCTGATGCCAAATTTTCTTTGAGAGTTTGGTACTTTGACTCAAGCTCCTCAACTGTAAAGGTTTGCCTTAATTCATCAAGCGTATTAACAACATCTTTAATGGTACTTTTATTGCCGCCCCAATCTATCATTTCGCTTCCGATTGACGAACTTTTTAAAGTAGCTGTTTCACCTTCTATTATTATTCTAACCTCATGACATCTTGAAAAAATGCCGTCGCCTGTATAAGCAATTATACCGGTGCTACTTATATGGCTAATTTTCCAACTAAACTTTTTAATCGTCTCATCGGCAATAACAAGAAATTGCTCAGGGGATAAGTCGTTCAGAGGGTATTCCTCAATATATTTAGGTATAAATCCAACGGCCATAAAATGATAGGGTTTAGCTAATTTTAAATTTTATACTGTATTAAAATTTAAAACGTGAAAATAATGATTACACCTATTAAAAATGCAGAATGTACGAGAACTTTATCTACCTAAGTAAATAAAGAAACAAAGAATATCGGGCAAAACTCCAAATAATTGAGTTATTAATACTAATTCGTATTCAATATCAATCTCGGCTCATCATACTCAATCATACTGCGGCGCTCATTGGCGGGGATAGCTACCGATTTATTAGCGCTGTAATCATAGCTGATGCAAATAGTTTTGCCAGTAGTTACAATTTCTTCACCATGTTCGGTTATCCTAACCAGCACATGCATTACATCAAAACTACTGTTACCGATACGTACGGTGCGTACGTAACAGGCTATCTGATCGTTAATGGTAATGGGTTTCAGGTAATTGATCTCTGACCTACCCAGGATAATACCCGCGTGGCTCCAATCCCAGTTGATGATCTCTTTCCAGTAATTGCTTCTGGCTATTTCAAAATAGGTTAAATACACCGCGTTGTTTACATGTCCGAAGGCATCTATATCTGAGAAACGGATGGGGATGGCCGTTTTATACTTGTAATCTGAAAGTTTTTCGCTCATTTAGGTCATTTTGTCTGTATGAAATCAATAATAAATGACAAACTGTCATTTATTTATCGATTTTATAGCTTGGTACAACACTTGATTAATAGCTTACGAAGTTAACAAAAACAAAAACTTAAAGGAGACATTAAAAATGACACTTGTAAAATTCAACAACGGATTAAAAAATAACGCGGTAAACCCTTTCTTTAATGATGTATTAGATTCTTTATTGAACGATTCATACATCGGTAATAAATTAGTTGCCCGAGTGCCTGCGGTAAACATTGCAGAAACTGAAAACGAATTTCAGATTGAACTGGCAGCGCCTGGTTTAAAGAAAGAAGATTTTAAGATCAATTTGGATAAGAATGTATTGACCATCTCGGCGGAAAAGAAAACTGAGAATGTAGAAGAAGGTAAAAAATTTAGCAAACGCGAATACAGTTACAATTCTTTCAACAGATCATTCACTTTACCAGAAAGCGCCGATCATTCAAAAATTGAAGCTGATTATACCGATGGAGTATTGAAGCTTACCGTAACCAAAAAAGAAGAAGCTAAATTTCAATCAAGAGAAATAGCTATCAAATAATTAAAGATTGTTTTCATAAAGTAGTAGTTTGGTTTTTTAGAGAGGTCGCTCCGTAAGGGGCGGCCTTTTTTTATTATCAATATGGCAAAAGCATATCCCGTAGTGCTAATGTAGGGTACAGGAAATTGAAACCGGGACATCCATAAGTTAAATTTGGGATAACCAAGCGCTAAATTATGGGGTTACAGTACTAAAAGGTATTACAATTTGGATGGGCCAAATTAATAATAGGATATTCTATTAAATAAAACCCAACAAATATGATAAAACCCTCAACCATTATCCACAGTCTTGTGATTCTCTTTTTAAGCACAAGCACGGTTTATGCGCAAAATAACACCAACGCTTATCCTTTAGATCCGCTTACTGCCGCCGAGATCAAAAAAACTGTCCAGATATTAAAGGACAGCAAAACAACTACCGGGAAAGATATCTTTAATATTATCAACCTTAAAGAACCTCCTAAAGCAGAGGTACTGGCTTATAAACCTGGCGCCTCCTTCCGGCGCGAAGCATTCACCAGCTTTTACGATTACAGTAAAAACGGCGTAACCGAAGCTGTAGTTGATCTGAATGCGGGTAAAGTCATCTCCATTAAAAATATACCTAATGTAATAGGCATGGGCCTGGAGGCCGATTCGGTAGCCAATAGTATTGTACGCAAGGATCAGGCTTGGGTGGCTGCTTTAAAAAAGCGTGGCATATCCATTGATTCAGTAACACACCGCAGTGTTTTTACCGGTGATATGGGTATTGGCCCGGTTGGTCATCGCGAACAATTGGTGATTGCCCGCCGCAAAAACAACAATATTGATATTGAAGGTTTAATGGCCTATACCGATTTCACCACCGGTAAAATATTAAAGATAGTAGACGAGCCCGGCAGCTTCGATGCCATGGTTAACCTGAATTACTTTAATAAAGATTCAGTGAAAGAAGTTTTTAACGGATTAAAGCCGCTCATCATTACACAACCCGAAGGGCACTCCTTTGAAATAAAGGGACATGAGATCAGCTGGAAGAACTGGAAAATAAGATATGGGGTTGATAACCGGGAAGGTCTGGTTATTTATGACGTTCGCTTTGTAGATAAAGGCAAGGAACGTTCCATTATGTACCGCGGCTCGATGCCCGAAATGGTGGTGCCTTACGGCTCGCCAGATCTGTTTCAGGCGGCTTATAACTTTTTTGATGCCGGCGAGTATCGCTTAGGGCAGGGTGTGGCCCGGTCATTAAATCCGGGTGGTGACGCGCCGGAAAATGCCGAATATATGCCGGCCATTTTACACCGGGAAAATGGCGAACCATTTCAAATGGATAGGGCAGTGGCCATATTTGAAGAATATGGGGGTACCTTATGGCGTCATGGGGCGGTATCGCGCAGGGCAACCAACCTGGCCATAAAGTATTATACCATGATAGAGAATTATGATTATGGTTTTACCTGGCGCTTTAAAGAAGATGGTACTATTGATGTTGATGTAGAATTGACCGGCATTGTTGAAGTGAAAGGCGTTCACCGTACCAGCGAAATGGATATGCCCGATAAAAATGATTACTCCTATAATGGTCATTCATTTGGCACTTTGGTACATCCTCATGTAGAGGCCATTAATCATCAGCATTTTTTTGTATTTAGGTTGGATATGGATATCGACGGGGCAAACAATAATGCGGTTATGGAAATGAATACCAAACTGGTTCCGCCCGGTCCGCAAAACCCTTATGCCAATGCATTCTATGTAGAGCATACCAAATTCAAAACAGAGTTACAGGCACAACGGGATATCAATTATGAAAGCGCGCGCAACTGGCATATCATGAATAACAACGGCATGAATGATCTGGGTCAGCATGTAGGTTATATGCTGATGCCCGGAATGCAGGGCAAAACATTGGTACCCGAAGGTTCATTATTGCGTAAAAAAGCGGGATTTCTGAATCATCAGATATGGGTAACACAATACCATGAAGATGAGGTTTATCCGGCTGGTAAATACCCCGCCAGTAATAAAGTATACGACGGCCTGCCCGAGTGGACAGCCAAAAACCGGGCAATCAATAATAATGATATTGTAGTTTGGTATGTAGCAGGTATCACCCATATAGTACGACCAGAAGAATGGCCGGTAATGCCGGTGCATCACATGGGGTTTTCATTAATGCCTTTTGGTTTCTTCTCCAGCAACCCAACTATGGGTATTACCAACCCTGATTTTATAAAACAACAATTTAAGCCGGTAATTCAAAAACAACCAGGCTCAGATATCGACCACCAATAATTTCTATAATAACTATAACCGCGACCGCGCCGTGTTTAAGCGGTGCGGTTTTTTTATGAAACAAAATAGCGGCAAATCGGCTGTTATAGGGCTGATTTTATCCAAAATATTGGGCGCTTATAAAGCAAGAAAAAACACTGATCGTCCATTTTACGCATTTTCTAAAAAACGCAATTCCTGATTTTTATTGATTATTGTGAATAAAGGCATTGTTTGTAACCTTCGCTATTTTTCAACGCTCCATAAATAATAGCCTGTCAGCCAGTATTTAGCTGATGTTTATAACTCTATTTGAAATGTTAATAACGTGTTAATAAAAAATAAATAAAATCCTTGCAGAATCACGAAGATGTCCCGATATTGAAATCATCAAGAACGACGTACATTGACAGCCTTTCAGGATTACAGAAGTTGAATCGGGTGGACCTTCGGGGAAGCTAAAGAACAAGGGAAGTGCCTGAGTCACATGAAAAAATGAGAAAACGAAAGTCTTTGAAAAAAGATTGTGATTAAAAGAGGTATTGGGGAAATGCAGGAACTTCACGGAGAACCGCAACTGAACCAATGACATTGAAGGAGTCGACAGTTCGCAAGAACGACGGACAAGATCATGTCGGTGATGATACACAAAACTTGGTGCTACTGGGAAGCTATGGCAGAACAGTGGTCAGGAAACGGGAGTTCAATTCGAAAGAAGAGACTCCCGTTTTCGCGTTTATAAGGTTTTGCAACCTGTTCTGCTTATTTACTTTCGCAACAGCAAGCCACAATAACCAATACCAAACTTACCACATTAGCCAAAGTCCTGATGTTGTGCAAAAAATTCCAGGGCCCTTCAAACATTGCCCGGTATACGGAAAGGTCCTTTGCCGATGCGGTTTCTGCATTGAGCCTGGCCAAAGCATCATTTAAAGGCACATTCCCAAACATGGTTACGCCAAATACACCTATGGCATAAACCAGGGTTGCGCTAACTAATAGTATAAAGCGCGTATTCATTCCCGGGCTATAATTCAGGTAAGCGCTTATTGGCAGCAATAATAGTGTCCCTATAAAGCTGGCAAAAAACAGGGGGTTTAATATTTGCACGTTAATAGAGTTCATGGCGGCGATGTATTCGCGGTCGGTCAACTTACCCAGTCCTAAATTAACGGAGCAGGTGTAGGCATAAAACAGACCGGCAATTAAGCCGGTGGCTGTAGCGGTGATTATTAAAATCAGGGTTGTCATATTCATCTTGATCATGATTTATTTTCTTAAAGTTTTAATGTATTCAATTACTGAGCTTATCTGGATGGCTGATAGCTTTTTGCCCCAGTTGGGCATAATGCCGCGACCCTTACTGATGGTGTTAAGCAATTCATCATTATCTAATTTACTTATTTGTAAATTCTTGGCGCCCCAACGGCCTCTCGTGCCATCCTCACCGTGGCAGGTGGCACATTTCTTTTCAAACAGGGTCCTGCCGATTAAGGGCTGGTTTTGCGCACTTGCAGGAGTATGATAACCTAATGCAACAACGATCATAAAAGGAGTGAGCCATTGCAGCCTTTTAATACCGTTCTTAAAAATTGATGATTTCATGGCGTTTTATTTTTTGATAAAATTGCTACGATATCAAAAAATAAAATAGAACAAAACCGACAGGGAGGTAAATTCTAAATCCTAAGATCTAAACTCTAAGATCTAAATCCGAAACGGCGAAGCCCTCTTGAGTACCGCTAAAATAGCCAACCACGAAAAATCGAAAGTCCGAATTCCGAACTCCAAGATGATCTTTGTGCTTGAAACTAACAGCAGATTCCTTAAATTAGTCGGATATGAATAAAGATGGTAAGAACGGGACTATTGTAAGTAATAAAATATTTGTTTTAGATACCTCAGTGATCCTTTACGATCACAACGCATTTCAGAATTTCCAGGAACATGACGTAGCCATCCCCATACAGGTGCTGGAAGAACTGGATAATAAAAAAAATGGTAACGACACCCGCAATTTTGAAGCACGCAGTTTTATCCGGCTCATGGATGACCTGTCGCGCAATAGCCTGGTGAATGAGTGGATCCCGCTCAACGGCAAAAGCAAGGGCAGCTTTAAGGTAGCTATGGATGTTAAAACCACCGCTATTGACGCTGAGGAGGTATTTGGCTCCGACAAAACAGATCATCGTATCCTGAACGCGGCCTTAGGTTTACAAGAAGAGAACCCCGGTAAAAAAGTAGTACTGGTATCAAAAGATATATGTTTGCGGCTGAAAGCAAAAGCGCTTAACCTGCATGCGGAAGACTATGAAACCGGTAAGATCAAAAACCTGGATGAATTGTATACCGGGCAAACCGATGTAAACAAAGTAACTGAAAAGCTGATCACCCAGCTCAACAAACATGAAAATCTACCTGCAGAAAGTTTACATATTGCCTCATATACCAACAATCACTTCTATATATTAAAAGGTAAAAACAGTGATGTTCCGGGCTTTTACAATACACAAACCCGGCAGCTTGAAAAAGTTATTGAACAGCCTGTGTTTAATATATTACCCAAAAATATTGAACAAGCGTTTGCCATTCACGCTTTATTACATCCAGATATTAAACTGGTAACCATACAGGGTAATGCCGGCACAGGTAAAACCCTGCTTGCCTTGGCCAGCGCACTGGAGCAACGTAAATATTATCGTCAAATTTTTGTTACACGCCCTATTGTACCTTTAAGTAATAAGGATATTGGTTTTTTGCCTGGCGATATCAAATCAAAGATCGACCCGTACATGGCGCCGATATGGGATAACCTGAAATTTATTAAAGACCAATTCATGGACGATGAAAAAATGCAGGCCAAAATTGATGAGCTGGTCACTAACGACAAAATATCGATCGCTCCACTTGCTTTCATCCGTGGACGTACACTGAGCAAAATATTTTTTATTGTAGACGAGGCCCAAAATCTTACCCCGCACGAGGTAAAAACCATCATCTCCCGTGCCGGAGAAAACAGCAAATTTGTTTTCACAGGAGATATTTACCAGATAGACACACCATACCTGGATGCGGAAAGTAATGGTTTATCATACCTGATAGATAAAGCCAAAGGGCATCCACTATACGCACATATCACCCTGCAAAAAGGGGAGCGGAGCGAACTGGCCAATTTGGCAAACGAATTGTTATGATTAGTATCAAGTAGCTAGTATCACGACAGCTACATTTGCTTCACGAGGTATTCAAAAATCTTGATACTTGATACTAGCTACTTGATACTAAATTGAAATCTATGAAAATTTCAAAATATCTGCATTCATGTCTTGTATTTGAGCTCGATGGCTATAAAATTCTATTTGATCCGGGCGATTATTCTTTTATTGAGGGCCTGGTAACGCCCCAAATGTTTGCCGATGTCAATATTATTGTGATCACGCATATCCATCCAGACCATTTTGTAATAGATATTTTACAAAAAATTATGGATGTTAGCGGTGCCCAGGTGCTTACAAACCGCCAGGTTGGCGAACAATTGCAAAAGGCAGGAATTGAATTTTCCATTCTGGAAGATGCTACCGAACATTTTGGCCCATTTAAGCTACAAGCCTTCCCGGTACAGCATGCTTTGATCATGGATAACCCTTTACCGCAAATGACGGGCTTCATCATTAACGATAAAGTGTTGCACCCGGTTGATTCAATGGAAGATAAACTATTGAAATTCAAAGATATAGAATTACTGATCATGATAACCATGGCGCCATTTGCCAGCGAAGTGATGATATCTGCCTTTGCCGATCGGTTAAATCCACGCCAGATATTGCCCGTTCATGATGGATACGCTAAAACGTTCTTTATTCAGAAACGCTATGCGGCCTATGCAAAGCATTTCGATAAACTGGGCATCAAATTCCATGAAGTATATCAAGTGGAAGATAGTATAACTATCTAATAATCAGCTTATAATTATTTTATTCTAAACAAAAAACCGAAGTCCTAAACGGGCTCCGGTTCCATATGTTCATTCAATAAAATGTTGTAAAATAAAAAAAGCCCCTACCTTTTACGGTAGAGGCCCTATGGAACCAACCTCCTGCTAAGCTGGCCCACATTAACCTTATCACACTGCTAAGATGAAGTTTAATAATGAAGAAAACATGAACTTCTGTTTTATGCTTGGTGTAAATTTTACATCTTAGCAAAAAACAATATTGCTCGTATGCAGAAACCCGACAGCCTGATATTTGACATGGACGGAACCCTCTGGGATGCCGTTGATACCTACGCTAACTCCTGGAACCTTGTATTTGAAAAAATGAGTATTCAACGTGTCATCGGTCGTAATGACCTGATGCAGCTGATGGGCATGGAGGGTAAAAAACTAACCAAAGTGCTCATGCCCGACTTTGATGATGATAGGGCACAGGGTATTTATATGGATGTAAATGAAACCCGCCGGCAGATATTACCTACCAGTGGTGGCGTAATGTATGATGGGGTAACCGAGGGCATCAAACAATTGGCAACCAAATACAAGCTCTTTATACTCAGTAATTGTGCCATAGGTATTATCCCTTTATTTATAAGTTGGGCTAAAATTGAAGATGATATTACCGACTCGATGGCCTACGGACAAAACAATATGCCCAAGCATCATAACATGCAATTGCTGATTGATAAACACCAGTTAAAGCACCCGGTTTATATTGGTGATACCAATGGTGACGCTGAACAGACACGTATGGCCGGGATACCTTTTATATTTGTGACCTATGGTTTTGGCAAAACAGACGATTACGCATTGAAGTTTGATGATTTTGGGTCATTAACAAAATATTATATGAGTTTGTGAGTTTTTAAAACGTTAGCCAAATTTCATCTACCCCTAAAAGCATAACCCCAATGGTAAAACGTGGACTCTCCCTGCTGTTATTTCTGCTGATCTCAGGCCTCTCATTCGCTCAAAAAGTACAATTGGATGCCGAACGCTGGATAACCAAAGACCTGGGCCACCTTTACTTTGCCGATAAAAAAGTATACTACAATTTTGTAGGAAACGCTGGTGTTAAAGACCACTATGCTATTGTGAACGATACGCTGATCTTGTCAGATATCTTCAGGAGCAGTGCAGATAATTTTAAAAAACAGCACCGGGACGATTTTAAGTTTTTGATAAGACATGCCGACTATAATCGCATGTATTTAAAAGCCGTTGAACCTAATGCGATAAAACTAGCAGGTACTATTACCTATGAGTTCCTGAACTTCAAAAACAGCTACGATAAAAACATCAAATTCTCCAAGCTCTATTTTTTATCATCCACCTGCTTTGGTGACTGCCCGCAGCTGGGTATCGAAATATGGCCCAATGGTGATTATCATTTAAAAGCCGGTGAACACGCGGCTCCATATAAAGGCGATTACACCGGAAAATTAAGTCAAAGTCAGTTGGATACACTAAACTATTGGTTAAAGCATAGTGAGCTAAAGAAAATGAACGATTGGCAGCAAGGTAACCAGGTGGTTGATGCGCCAAACTACTACTTTGCTATTGATTTTGTTGACAGTAAAAAGAAACTGAGCATCAACACCAACGAACCACCTTTAAATATTATCGACATGATCAATTTCATGCTCTCATCTTATAAAAATGTAAAGCTTACTCCCGTGGGCAGTAACTAATACCCAACCACGCACAAGTTTCACTTAGATATTGTTTACTTATGAAGTTTTTGTAGTTTAGATAAAAATATATCTATATGAAAGGCCGTACCAAAGCAATTATTTTAATCGTAATATTAGTATTGATCGCCGGGTTTACCTATCAGCGTTATTTCTTTGTTTTTGGCGAAGGAGCAAAGGCGGGTACCATGAACTACTTCGTAAAGAAAGGATATATGTTTAAAACCTATGAGGGGCGGTTAATACAAAGTGGTATAAAAACACCACAAGGTGGCGGTAATATTTCATCAAACGAGTTCATGTTTTCAGTTACCGACGAGAAAGTGGCGCAAAAACTAAACAGCAGCACCGGTTCATTTCTTGAATTACACTATAAAGAGTATCTGCACGCGTTGCCATGGCGCGGGGTAAGTGTATTTGTGGTGGATAGTATTATTTCAGCAAAACCGGTTACTCAATAACCTATTGTACTTTATTCATTTAAGGGTATCAGTGCATATTTAGTATTATGCACTGACCTCCGCATCGCGTAAAGCTTTAATGGTATCATGAGCAACCCTTAAACTTTCCAGGTGCTTTTTAAGAATAAATACAACCTGCTGATCTTCCCAGATCAGCTCTTTATCATCCAATGCCGTACGATATGCTTTCTTGGCAACATCCTCAGCATGTTCACAATCAGCTAAAATACTATGCCTGTCTTTGCTTATAAAAGCAGCTTTAACATCTATCCAGGTATTATTAAATTTCCCAGATAAGGTAGTTCCATCGGTAGGATCGCCTCCCAATACACGAATGTATTCCCTCAGCTCCGAAACATTGTTTTTACTTTGATCCGTATACTCTTTAAAGAGCAAATTTAAACCTGTTTCATTGGTATTCTCATTAGCCTTTTCATAACCCGCAATACGGTCGTTATTTATTTTGATCAGATCGTTAAGTGCCGATATCTGGTGCTGTATATGCTGTAAAACTCCCATGACTATTTTATTATTTTCTTATAACTAATAAACATAACAAATGAGTTAATGTTTTTTAATTAGAACAAATATTCCCTTGAGGCACAGTACCATATTTGATCAGTATTCAAATTTGGAGTAAGGTTTTCTAATACATCACCAAACCAACAATATCAGTTTCTGTTAAGATGCCAGATAAATTACCGGGGTTAAAACAATTTAAGCCTAATGAGTATTTATTAACCATTTACCGTGAAAATAACCATCAATGCTTGGATTTACAGGATCCGATATTGACAAAAACAATTGTTTACAATGACTAAATCTCATAAAAAACAACAACCGGCTAATATAAAATCGTTGCCTAAAACACCAACAGGCATCACTGGTCTTGATGAAATTACTGATGGGGGATTGCCGCAAGGCCGGCCTACGCTTATTTGCGGAGAAGCGGGGTCTGGTAAAACTCTCATGTCACTTGAATTTATAGTTCGCGGGGCACTGGTATTTAATGAACCTGGTGTTTTTATGGCTTTTGAAGAAAAAACCGACGAGTTGGCCTTGAACGTAGCTTCACTTGGTTTCAATTTATATGAACTACAGGATGAGAAAAAAGTAAAACTTGACCATGTACGCATTGACCGGAGTGAAATAGAAGAGACCGGTGAGTATGACCTGGAAGGATTATTTATCAGGTTAGGGCATGCTATTGATAGTATTGGCGCGAAAAGAGTAGTACTCGACACCATCGAAAATCTGTTTTCAGGTTTAAGCGACCAGGCCATTTTGCGGGCCGAATTGCGCAGGCTTTTTGCCTTTCTGAAAAATAAAGGGGTTACCGCCATTATAACCGGCGAAAAAGGAGAAGGAGGGGCACTGACACGGCAAGGATTAGAAGAATACGTATCGGATTGCGTTATCCTGCTTGATCACCGGGTTATTAACCAGATTTCAACCCGCAGGCTCCGTGTGGTAAAATACAGGGGATCACAGCATGGAACCAACGAATACCCCTTTTTAATTGATCAGGATGGCATTTCTGTGCTGCCGGTAACTTCTTTAGGGCTCGAAAAAGCGGTTTCTTCTAAAAGGGTATCATCCGGTATTCCTGCATTGGATTATATGCTTGGGGGCCGGGGCTTTTTTGAGGGTAGCAGCATTTTGGTTTCGGGAACTGCCGGAACCGGCAAAACCAGTATCGGGGCTTATTTCGCTGCAGAAACCTGCAAACAGAAAAAGAAATGCCTCTATTTTGCTTTTGAAGAATCGCCAAACCAGATCATCCGCAACATGAAATCGATCAGTATCGATCTGCAACCTTATGTGAATAGTGGATTATTAAAATTTCATGCTTCGCGGCCAACCTTATATGGGTTGGAGATGCACCTGGTGGCTATCTACAAATTGATAAAGCAATTTAAACCAGATACGATAATATTGGATCCGATAACCAACCTGATCACCGTTGGCTCTGTAAGTGAAGTAAAATCAATGTTGGTACGCCTGATAGATTTTTTACAAAACGAGCAAATTACGGTGATGTTTACCGCTTTATCGCTCAATACTGTTGTAAACGAACAAACTGACGAGGGTGTATCATCGCTTGTTGATACCTGGATGCTGGTGCGGGATATTGAACACAACGGTGAACGAAACCGCGGCTTATACATCATGAAATCGCGCGGTATGAAACACTCCAACCAGGTACGCGAATTTATTATCACCGATAAGGGTCTTGACCTGGTTGATGTTTACCTGGGTCCTGAAGGCGTACTAACAGGATCGGCAAGGGAAGCACAACAGCTTAAAGAAAGAACCGGAGTAGCGCTGCGCGATTTTGCCGTATCGCGAAAAGACAAGGAAATTACACGCAAACGTACCATGCTGGAGGCCAAGATATCCAACTTGCAGGCTGAGTTTGAATCTGTAGAAGAAGAGCTTAACAGGATATATTATGAAGATGAGTTAAAGCAACAAATAATGGACAAAAACCGGGATGAGATAACGAAAATGAGAAGAGGGATAAAAGAAGAAAGCCCGATTATAAAGAAGCAAAAGTAATGGAAGTAGAAGTCATAAATTATGAATTAAGGTTATATATTGCGGGCAATACGGCAAAATCTGTCAGTGCCTTAGCTAATCTTAAAAAATACTGTGAAGAACATTTAAAGGGCCAATATTCTATTGAAGTGATTGACCTTTTAGTAAAACCTCAATTGGCCGAAGGTGATCAGATATTTGCCATACCTACATTGGTGCGCAAAGTACCTGAGCCTATCCGTAAAATAATCGGTGATCTGTCAAATGAAGAAAAAGTATTGGTGGGCTTAGATATACGTCCCCGTTAAACTGTAAAAAATGACCGAAAAGGATCAATCGTCTTTATCTAAGGGTAATTATTCAAATAAGCAGGAACATCATGTTTATCAGTTGCGCCTGTTTGTAACGGGGGCATCACCAAATTCATCACGAGCTATAACCAATCTCAAAGATATTTGCGAAACCCACTTAAAAGGTAATTATGACCTGGAGATAGTAGATGTTTACCAACAGCCATTGATTGTTGAGCGGGAACAGATCATCGCTTTACCCATGCTCATTAAAAAAGCGCCGGGTATAGAGCGCCGGCTCATTGGTGATATGTCAAATACAAGTAAAGTATTAAAAGGCCTTGGTTTACAAACAGAAAATTAATGGAACTGGCTAAATATACATATGAAGAGTTACTGCAGCAAAACGAAGAACTTCGGATACAGCTGGAGGAAGCTAATGATACCATTGACGCCATTCGTAGCGGTCAGATTGACGCGCTTATTGTAAAAGGCGCTGAAGGTCATCAATTATACACCTTAAAAACAGCCGACCAAACTTACCGTGTTTTTATTGAAAAGATGAACGAAGGGGCAGTTACCCTTAACCGCGAAGGTACTATTTTATACAGTAATTCACGCTTTGCAACCATGATGAACCTACCGCTTGAAAAGGTGATCGGGCTAAGCTTCACTTCTTTTATCCCCGAAATATCGGTTAAGAAATTCAACGATCTGATGCACAAAGGCTGGCAAGAAGATTGCAAGGGGGAAATATTACTGGCCGATAAACAAGGGACGCTAACACCCTGCCTGCTTTCTTGCACCACCCTTGACCTGGATGAGGGCATAGCTTTGAGCCTGATCTTAACTGACCTTACCAGTCAAAAAGAGACAGAATGGGAACTGAAAGTAAAAAACGAGCAGTTACTGGCAGCCCAAAACGCTGCTGAAAAACTCAACAATGAATTGGAAGATACCGTTAGGGAGCGTACCAATGACCTGCTGATAAGCCGGGAGCATTTTAAACTGCTGGCAAACAACATACCCCAGATGACCTGGACAAACCTACCTGGTGGCGAGGTTGATTTTTATAACCAGCAATGGTACAATTACACCGGTAGCCGCTATAGTGAAAGCGTGGGTTGGGGATGGCAGCATGTGGTGCATCCTGATGACCTGCCCAATACCTTAGATAAATATATTGAGGCTTTGAAAACAGGCAATATATTCGAGGTTGAAAACCGTTATAAACGTTGGGACAATACTTATCGCTGGCATCTGAACCGGGCCGTTCCTTTAAGGGATGATAAGGGCTCGATTATTTTTTGGGTAGGTACAGCTACTGATATTGAAGATCAGAAGAGGGAAATGGATCGGAAGGACGAATTTATTGGTATTGCCAGCCATGAGCTCCGGACACCGTTAACCAGCTTAAAAGGATATCTGCAACTCATTACTTCGTATAAAAAAGAAGAGGTGCCGCCTGTAGTGAAGCAGTATATCGAAAAAGCAAGCGTGGCTATTAATAAATTGCAGCGCCTGATCAATGATTTGCTTGATGTAAGCAAAATACAGGCCGGCAGGCTTGAATATGCCATGGGCGAGGTTAATTTATCTGATCTGATGGTACAGGTTACAGAAAACTCAAGACATATTTACCCTTTACACGAATTTGATAGTAAACTGGAACCAGGCATCCGCATTATGGGTAATGCCGAACGGCTGGAGCAGGTTTTGATGAATTTTATAAATAACTCTGTAAAGTACTCACTGGCTAACAAACAAATTATCCTGAAAACCACTATAAAAGCTGATGTGGTACGCGTATCGGTAACAGATTATGGTATCGGCCTGTCCGATGAACAAATAGAGCGGATATTTGAACGTTTTTATAGAGTGGAGGATAAAAAGTTTATGACAAGCGGCCTCGGGATGGGGCTATACATCAGCGCAGAGATCATCAATAATCACCAGGGCAAAATAGGGGTAGAGAGCGAATTAGACAAAGGGGCCACCTTTTATTTTGAATTGCCTTTGATTGCGTGATGAAGCCTTTTTAAAACTATTTTAAACCAAAATTGCAGGTAAGCCAAATACTTCTGATATTGGGTTGATTCGCGGTGATTAAATCACTGCATTCTCTTAAAATAAACCTCAAAATTATGCCCGATACAGATAATGGCAATGTGTCTTTTACAAAAAGTTCAAATGGTGTTGCAACCATTAGTTTTTATCATCCCGCGCAAAATTCATTGCCAACGGGTCTTTTAAATGATCTTACAGAATATATTATACAAGCAGGTAATGACCCCGACGTCCGGGTGATCATCTTAAAGAGTGGCGGTGATCGTACCTTTTGTGCCGGTGCCAGTTTTGATGAACTGGTGCAAATAAAAGACAAAGAAGCCGGCGCACTGTTTTTTTCGGGCTTTGCCAAAGTCATTAATGCCTGCCGTAAATCATCCAAAATAATTGTTGCCCGCATCCAGGGAAAAGCGGTTGGTGGCGGTGTGGGCCTTGCTGCCGCTGCCGATTATTGCCTGGCCTCCGGCTTTGCATCTATCAAACTAAGTGAACTGGCTATCGGTATCGGGCCATTTGTTATATCGCCGGCTGTAACCCGTAAGGTTGGCTTACCGGCATTTTCACAGCTAACCATCAGGGCGTCCGATTTTCAAACTGCTCAATGGGCCCTTGATCATGGTCTTTATAATGAAGTATATGAAGATATCGCTTCGCTCGACTTAGCCGTAGATGAACTTACTGAAAAATTGGCCTCTTATCATCCTGATGCGCTTGCTGGTTTAAAACAGATCCTATGGGAAGGTACAGAAGATTGGGACGAATTATTAACGCAACGCGCAGCCATTAGCGGTGAGCTGGTACTTTCAGAATTTACTCAACAAGCATTGCAACGCTTTTTAAGTGGCAACAGATAAATAGGATATTGTTAAAATGGATCAAGATGCCTTCTGATAACAGGATCAGTCAAACCAGTTTTAAATAAAAAGGGCCCGGTAAATACCGGGCCCTTTTTATTTATTGTATAATTACCAGCACCTGTAATGGCGGTGTGCCCTGTAATAAGCAGGGCGGCCATAATAACGACCAGGATAATAATATGGGCGATTATAATAAACTCTGCGTCCATAACCATAATATACAGGGCGTTCATAATAACCATATGCCGGATAGTTAGCGGCAACTACCACTCTTGAACGTGGATAACCACCAAATGAGGCTCCAATGGATATACTTTGAGCTTTTACAAACTGAACTGAAAATAGAAGCGCAAAAACTATGACTGAAAATTTGACGAATTTCATAAATCAAAAATTAAGTTAACACTGTAGTTGTTTTATATTTATAGACTATAAATATCACTTGAGGTTTAGTATATTTTTTTTATTTTTAAGGCATGTATTACTTTTTATTTACGTTACTGTTTTTGGCCATCGTTTTAGGGTTCTCTCTGATAAGCTCGTACTACGGTAAATTACGCGCCGAAGAAAAGAAGCTTGATAAAATAAAAAGTAAATGGGGTAAGCCCGTGAATGCCCGACGTAATTTCGACCTTATTAAAACCTATTTAAACGCCGATAAAAGTTGGAATAGATTACCTGACGTTACCGCGGAAGATATCGACCTGAAAAGTATCTTTAATTATATCGACAGAACAAGTTCAAAACCCGGTAAACAGTACTTGTTTAAAAAGCTGCATTTCCCCGAAACAAATCTCGAAAAACTATTAGAGCTTGATGCAAAGGTTGAAATCATCAATAAGGATAAGCCCAACCGTGAATTGATAGAGCTACAATTATCAAAACTCAACAACACTTACGCTTATTATATAGCCGATCTGTTTTTAAAAACACATGAATCGCTGTTTGTACCGATCATGAATTTCTATATCAGGTTTGTACCCCTGGTGATCATTGCCTTGATCGTATCGCTGGTTGTTTATCCTAATCCTATCAGTATTTTATTGTTATTCTTTTTTGTAGGCTATAATGTGGTTTTGCATTATGCCAACAAGAATAAAATAAGCGCCTATACCAATTCGCTGCCACAGTTACTTATCATGCACAATGTAGCTGTATGGCTTGTAAAACATTCTGGCCTGGAGGATAATGAATCTATCAAAAGCAGTTTAAAAAATCTGTTAGGGCTAAAACGATCTTTAAGCATTATCAACTTAGAAAGCAAACTGATCAACGGGGCGGGCGATTTGAGTTACGCCGTTTTTCAACTTATTAAAACATTGTTTTTATTAGAGCCCCGTATTTATGCCAGCTCTATAAAGCACATTGAACGTTATCGTGAAGATATTGAGCAGGTATATCAATATGTGGCCGAAATAGATATGCTGGTAGCCATCCAATCGGTACGGGATGGTTTACCTTATTACAATAAGCCCCAGTTTATTGACATCGATGCCCAAATGAACATTACCGATCTTTATCATCCTTTGATTGATAAATGTGTTACCAATTCACTGTATACCCGTGCTGATAGAGGTGCCTTGATAACAGGTTCAAACATGTCGGGTAAAACAACTTTTATTAAGGCCATCGCTGTTAATACCCTGTTAGCGCAAACTCTGTTCACCAGCTGTACCAGGGAGTATAAAGCGCCTTTTTTAAAGATACAGACCAGTATTAAAACTACTGATAGTATAGAAGAACAAAAGAGCTATTTCCAGGCGCAGGCACAGTCGATATTAACTATCATGAGCCGCAGTAATGAGGTAGAACAGGTAAAAAGTCTGGTTATTATTGACGAGATATTCAGGGGTACCAATACTATTGAGCGTATTGCTGCCGCAAAATCGGTATTATCCTATATCACCGCCAATCAGAATTTTGTTTTTGTATCCACCCATGATCTTGAGTTGGCTGAATTACTCGATGAGGATTTTGCTATTTATTCCTTTGAAGATTCCAAATCCGGGGGCAGTCTGGTGTTTGACTATAAGCTGAAAGAAGGCCTGCTTAAAAGTCGCAACGGTATAGCCATATTAGAATCTATGGGATATCCGGATTCTGTAATTGAAGACGCTAATATTGTAAGCGAACGGATGATGCTGAAATACATGGAGTAAAATACTTGCTTTGGTTTCGTACCTACGGCACGAATTCTTATTAACGATCGTTGTTCTACCGACATTAAGCTCCTAGCGGAGCATTTTCGTTAAGCGTTGCCCGCTTTTATACTTCGTCAATTGTCAGTGGTGATTTAACAACGGCGACCCTGAATTATATTTCTATTAATATCTTGTCTTGATAGAATACCAGATTAAATGAAATCTCCCTGATAACGATAATTTTTAGATAAATCTGCTCCAATAGGAGCAAAATGTCGGTAGAAATAGTAATTTAATCTTTTTGCATGCCGTAGGGTATGCAACTCATACAATCTTATGCCAAATACCTATACCCAAATACATATTCAATGCGTTATCGCTGTAAAGTTTCGACAATCTCTTATCCAACCTTCGTGGAAAGAAAAACTACATCAATACATCACCGGAATCGTCAGCAATAACGGGCATAAAATGATAGCTATTAACAGTATGCCCGATCATTTACATCTTTTCATTGGGTTCAGACCCAATCAATCTCTTTCAGATTTAATGCGAATGATTAAAGGCGATTCATCCGAATGGATAAATAGAGAAAAATTTAATCCATCAATTTTTCGTTGGCAGGAAGGTTACGGAGCTTTTTCATATTCACGCTCACACATAAAAGATGTTGCAAAATATATAGAAAATCAAGAAGAACACCATCGAAAGAAATCTTTCCTGGAAGAATACAAATTATTTCTTGACCACTTCGAAATAGATTACAATCAACAATATATTTTTAGACCTTTAGAATAGAGCGCTGCTTACTTTTCATTCACCCTCATACAACCTCAGTTTATTTTTGAGGCCTTGCATTTCATCCTGTATTTTTTCCATACGGTGCAATAGATGACTGATGGCTTCTATACCCGCCACATTAATATCCAGTTGATAAAGGTTGATCAACTTTTCCAGTTTTCTCAGTTCCTCTCCAGGTATATAAGTAGTTTCATTAATCAGGGTAACTTTAACTAAATCAGCCTCATATAACGATTCTATAAAGGTATACTCTACTTTGTGATACAAACAAAAATCATTTACTGATATTAAATCTGCTGTTTTCATCTTCTTTAAATTTATATCATGATCTTGAAAGCTCTTCAAATAATTGTTTCTGCTGCTCGGTAAGGTTAACCGGTATCTGGACATCATAAGTAAGGTACAGGTCGCCAAACTCATTCTCTTTTTTGTAAACAGGTAAACCTTTGCCTTTTAGTTTTACTTTGGTACCATTTTGGGTTTCTGGTTTTACTTTTACCTTAACTTTGCCGGTTAGTGTCTCCGCTGTAATTTCGCCGCCAAGCACGGCTGTATAAAGGTCGAGTTTTACAGTAGCGTATAAATTTCGCCCGTCACGCTTAAAGCGGGCATCATCGGGTATCGAAAATTTGATATACAGATCACCAGCAGGGCCGTTATTTACCCCCGCGCCGCCATGGCCGGCTATTTTAATGGTTTGTCCGTTCTCGATACCGGCAGGTATGGTAATGCGTATATTTTTACCATTAACAGTCAGTGTGCGTTTATGCGTCTCTGCAATATCCTGAAGGGTTAGTTGTAGTTCAGCGTTAAAATCCTTCCCACGATATTTGGTTTGCCTGCTGCCGCCGCCGCCGAACATGGATTTGAAAAAGTCGGAAAAATCGCCTCCGCCAAAACTTTCATCATCAGTAAACCCACCAAACCCACCACCGCCATAGCTACCTTGCTGGCTTTGCTGTTGCCTGGCCTGTTGTTCATAGGCTTCACTATGCTGCCAGTTCTCACCGTATTTATCATACTTTTTACGCTTTTCGGCGTCGCTCAATACTTCATTGGCTTCATTAAGTTCCTGGAATTTTTTGTGGGCTTCCGCGTCTTTCGGATTAAGATCAGGGTGATATTTACGGGCCAGCTTGCGGTAAGCATTTTTAATATCCTTATCCGTAGCGGTTTTAGTAAGACCCAGTGTTTTATAGTAATCAATAAAAGCCATATCAAGCGTACAATGTGGTATAATTTAATTAACCCTTAAATATACGGCTTAGTTTTAGACCATGCATTTTTTACCTGCTATTCTGACCATTACCTGATCAAAACAAAGTGCCTACGCTAACCAACTACATCGATATCGCAAGTAAATAAAATGGGAACATCCGGTTAAGCGTAAATTTTATATTTTTACGTCTGAGCCACCAGACAGGCTTAAAACACTATCATGGATAACAAAGTATTTAATCAGTTTGCAGACATCGAGACCAGGGAAATGATACCTGACTATTTCTCTAAGATCATTCATACCCCAGGCAACACCATCAATTTTTTAGAAGTTAAAGCAGGTGCCGTAGCGCCGATGCATCAGCATATTAATCACCAATGTGCTTTTGTTATCGAGGGCCAGTTTGAACTAACGGTCGACGGCGTATCGCAAATACTGGATACCGGCACCTATGCTATTATCCCTCCAAATGTAATACACGGAGGCCGGGCCATTACCGATTGTAAACTGATTGATATATTTGATCCCGTACGCGAAGATTTTAAGTTTTAGAAATACCTTTTTAATATATGCCGATTACTAAAGCATCAGTGATTGATGTTCCTGAATTAAATATACTGGTTAACAACGCCTATCGTGGCGAAGAATCCAAAAAAGGCTGGACCTCTGAAGCTGATATGTTAGACGGCCTCCGGATCGATGAGGATATGCTGAAGACATATTTCGAGAATGAGGCTATTACGATATTAAAACATACTGATGATAAGGGTCAGATCACTGGCTGTGTTTACCTGGAAGTTAAAGGATTGAAATTATACCTGGGCATGTTCAGCGTATCGCCTGTTTTGCAGGGCAAAGGAGTGGGGCGGGGCCTGTTGAAGGCAGCCGAGGAATTGGCCAAACAGTTTAACTGTAACACCATCACCATGACCGTAATCAGCACCCGTGCAGAGCTCATTAGCTGGTACGAGCGCAGGGGTTATGCATTTACGGGCGAGATGCAACCCTTCCATGCCCATGGTCGCTTTGGCAACCCTAAGCAATTGATAGAGCTTATCGTAATGGAAAAGGCAATAATTTAATTGCTGCTGCTCATCAGTTCCTGGAAAAGATCATAATATTGGCCCACATGCAAGCCATCAACCAAAGCATGGTGTACGTGAAGAGAAACAGGCATGCTTTTTTTGCCATTATCTTCTGTCATTTTTCCGAATGATATCTTGGGGCAGCTATCTGGAAACGAAAAGCTGCGGGCATGCGATAAACTGGTAAAATTGATCCAGGGCATGGCCGAATAGTGTACAATATCGTCATCGAGCTTTGGCGCAAAAAGGGTAGTGGTATTTTGCACCCGTTCAATCTCTTTTTTGGCGCCTACTATAAATGTATCCAGGGAAGGGTGAAAATCCATATACGCGAAACCAAAAGTGCCGTTAGCCCGGCCAATAGTTGGCCCAGCGTTTATACGATCATAAACATACACCTCATCACCATAAATACGGTATTTAAATGGCTCCAGTTCATTAACCGCAGTTAATGATTTGTGTAGGTAATACAGAAAAAATGACACCCCATTATCTTTAGCAAAAGCGTATGCCTTGGTACAGTCGATATTGACAACAACACCATAGAAAGGCTCCTCAAAAGTTTTAAAAAAGTTAAAATGTTCTTTGCGAGCCCAGGTATCAATATTTAGTTTATGCTTCATGCGAGTATATATGGCAGAATTTCCCGAAGTGTATCAGCCTGTTTAAAATTTTCGTGGGTTAAATTTGTCTCTACATGCTCATGAGCCCAGGTAGTATGAAAAGGCACATGAATGGCATGACCGCCAATATTAAGCACCGGCATCACATCAGATTTTAAGGAATTGCCCACCATCATAAACTCCGATGGCTTAATATCCAGGTGTTTAATCAATTTGATATAATCATCATCCTGTTTATCGGACATGATCTCGATATGGTGAAAATAATGCGATAGTCCCGATTTTTTGAGCTTGCGTTCCTGGTCAAGTAGGTCGCCTTTGGTGGCCACTACCAATCTGTATTGCTTTTTTAGAGTTGCCAGTACATCTTCCACACCATCTAATAGTTCAATAGGTTCATTGAGCATTTCCTTGCCGTATTGCATAATCAGCTCAATAGCATCCAGGCCTATCTTTTTGTCGGATATTTTTAGCGCGGCCTCTATCATGCTCAGGATATATCCCTTTATACCGTAACCATACAAGGCCAAATTCGCTATCTCGATTTTAAAAAGCTCGCTTGATATGGTATGCTGAGGTAAAAAATTCTCCAGCAAACTGCAAAATTTCTCTTCCGTCTTTAAAAAATAGGGCTCGTTTACCCAAAGGGTATCATCGGCGTCAAAAGCTATAACCTTTAGTTTCATTTGCTTTTATTAACAAGACTGCAATAATAATCATACGGCTTTTATTTCCTGCGGATTTATGGTAACCTTTTTTTGAAAATAATGTCTCCACAGATGCAACCTAATTTTAAAAACAACGTCCTATACATCACATGGTCAAAACTATATTCGATTAAAATGGAAGAACTACTGCCACCCTTAAAAGAATTTATTGTTGATTATTGCAACCGCTATAAGCTGAATCATGTTGATCCGGGCAGCCTGAACCTGGATACAAGCATTGATCTGGATCTGGATATTTTTGATATCGAAATAGATCTGTTCCTGGCCGATTTTGCCGATCAGTTTAAGGTTGACCAATCTAAATTTACCTGGTACAAATATGGCTATCCCAAGGGCTCAACCCGGGTACGCATGATTAAGCTCATGTTTGGCTATAACAGCACCTGGGCCAAACAGTTGGCACAATACTGCTATAAACCTAAATTTATGGTACGTAACCTACAGGATGCCGTAAAAACAGGAAGACTAGTGTAAAATTTCGGAATTCGGATTTTCGATTTCGGATTTTAAGATCATGGCATTAATCATAATCATGAGAATCCCTTAATCCTATAGATCAGGGTTCAGAAAAAAATCAGCGGTATCAACGAAATCAAAAAAATCAACGGTCACAGATCCGTAACCCCGGTATGACGACGTTTTACAAAATTGCGAATGTCCAGTACAATACCTGCAAAGAAATAAAATATCAACGGGAATCCCACAGCTAAAAAAGAAGAGTAAATAAAAAACAAACGAATCTTTGAGATAGAAACGTTAAACTTTTCGCCAAGATAGGTGCATACACCAAAGGAGTATCGTTCAAAAAAAGTAAGGATTCTCTGTATCATGTCAGGCAAGTTTTAATATTTTGTTACCAACGCCACATTGCAGGCATTTCTTATAATTACAATAATTATTTTTCAACTCCAGCAGCGCCTGCGACTCAAAAGCATTGTTAATTTTCAGCCCTAAGGTAATAAAATCTTCTGTAATATTGTTCTGTTCTGCCGGTAAATTTTCCAACAACTTTAAACTTCGGCTAATATAATACTGCTGCTGGTGCTGTTTTCCATAGCTGAACAAAAACAAAGCCAAAGTGTTTATCAATAATATATCGATAGAGGCCGCACCCAGAGTTTTTGATATTGGTTTTGAAACTACATCAAACCGGTAATGATCTTCCCAATAATCATTTACTTTAATATCGGTAAACAAGGCCCGCAACGCGTTGATATCTTTTATCTCAAGTATCTTAGAGAACAGGTGATTTGACTGCACAATCAGCGCCGCGAACTGCGCCAATCGAATAGTCGGGAAATTTTGCGGCCGCAAGCGCATGAACTTCCACAAATGATTTTCGATAGGTTGCAGGTTATACTTTTTCCGCAGAAAACCGTACTCCTTTTTTAGCTTCAATGGATACTCATCTTTTAGCTCCGTCTCCAGGAACCCTGCCTGCCCAAATATCAGGGCTTCAATCTGCATGGGGTTGTTTTTATGCTTGGCCAGCGTGAGCTGCGGTAATGATTTGGCCAGCAATTCAAAAGGTAGAGCATTGGTTTTAAAACCAAAATTGGCAGCCAGGAACTGATAAAAAGTCTCTTCCCAATCGTTATGATTTAAATTTAAGGAATCCGTTACCGCTATGGAACGTTTCTCCAGCCGTTCTACCAACACACGGGTAAGCCAGTTACTCATGATGAGCCCGTCAATGCCGGCTATGCTTTTTTCGCAGGGGATGATCCGTTGATCGCCGAATACCATTTGATGATAACGGTTGTACAGCTCGTCGGGCACGCGGTTTTGGAGTTGCAGGGTGGGTACTTTACGGCCGTTGGCTAAAATAAGCGGGACATCATTGCGGTAAACCACATGCAGTATCACATTATCATAGGCATTATCGGTAGTATGACCATGCTTTTGCCAGTCGGAAGAGGACAAATGCACCTCCACATTTCCGGCCCAAACCGTTTCGCCTATCCGCACACGGGCATTATGAAAATCGGGACCTGAATCGGTATTGGCCATGCCGGCCGAAAGAATCTCCAACTCCTCACCATCATCCGTTTTCAGATCGATACGGTCAAACAGCCTGAATTTCCATACATAGTGCAAAAAGTCTTCGGTAAAAAGCATCAAACAAGGTAATTATTTTGACTGTTGATTGGATATGATTTTTTGGATTTTGTTACGGGATTAAAGGATTACTACGATTTTGGATAAGATCGGTCAAATTCTCTTACATTTATAATCAGATACACTTACCACAACCTATGAAAGAAGAAGCCAAGGAAAATTTATCGATAAATGAAACCAAACCCATCCCCAAAACAACAACCGGGCGTATCAAATCCATCGTAGGGGGCTCCTTAGGTAACCTGGTGGAATGGTACGACTGGTATGTATATACCGCTTTCTCACTCTATTTTTCCGACGCGTTTTTCCCTTCAGATAACCAAACCGTACAGCTTTTAAATACGGCCGGAATTTTTGCTATCGGCTTTTTGATGCGGCCCATAGGCGGCTGGCTCATGGGAACTTTTGCCGATAAATATGGTCGCAAAAAAGCGTTAACCTCATCAGTATTATTGATGAGCGTAGGCTCGTTGATCATCACTATAACACCGGGTTTCCGCTCTATTGGTGTGGCTGCTCCCTTATTATTGGTACTTGCCCGTATTATACAAGGCATAAGCGTAGGCGGCGAATACGGTACCAGCGCTACTTACCTGAGCGAAATGGCAGGCAAAAAACATCGGGGATTTTACTCCAGCTTTCAGTATGTAACGTTGATTATGGGCCAATTGATGGCCTTAGGTGTGCTGGTTTTACTGCAACGCGTTTTTTTAAGCGAACAACAACTGCACGACTGGGGCTGGCGCATCCCATTTGGTATAGGCGCGTTTTTGGCGGTGATCACTATGTATTTGAGACGCAGCCTACAGGAATCAGCCTCATTTACCAATGAAAGCGGTAAGTCAAAATCCGCACAAGGCACTTTAAAGGCTTTGGCTAAACATCCCAAGGCGGTATTTACGGTGATTGGTTTAACAGCAGGGGGCACGCTCGCTTTCTATACCTTTACCACTTACATGCAAAAGTTCCTGGTGAATACATCGGGTTTCAGCAAAAGCAGCGCTACCATGGTATCAACCCTTACGCTGGCGGTGTTTATGCTGCTGCAGCCCGTGTTTGGTCTGTTGTCTGACAAGATAGGCCGTAAACCTTTACTCATAGGCTTTGGGGTATTAGGCACGCTCTGTACCATACCCATCATGACCCTTTTGAGCGAAACCAAAGATGTTTGGGTGGCTTTCGCGCTGATATTGGCTGCCCTGATCATCGTTAGCGGTTATACTTCCATCAATGCAGTAGTGAAGGCCGAGCTTTTCCCGGCTAATGTACGTGCCCTGGGAGTAGGTTTTCCGTACGCCATAGCCGTATCCTTATTTGGCGGCACAGCCGAGTATATAGCCCTGCTGTTCAAGAACGAGCATCATCAACAGTGGTTTTACTGGTATGTTACCGTCTGCATCGCACTGTCACTGATTTTATACACCACCATGAATGATACCCGCAAACATTCTAAAATAGAAGATGAATAATTTAGTATCAAGCAGTTAGTATCAAGTATCAAGATTTTGAAAACCTTTTAACACAAATAAAGGTGTCTTGATACTTGATACTAACTACTTGATACTGGCTAAAAAATATTAATTTTGCCCGCTTACCATCATAGGATATGCCTACATATATGGCCGATAACAATAATCTATTTCAACAGGCAGTGTCTTTACTGCAACAACTGATATCCATACAATCCTTTAGTAAAGAGGAAGACCGCACAGCCGATCTGATCAACGAATTTTTAGAGCAACGCGGTGTGCAAACGCATCGCAAAATGAATAACATCTGGGCCTGGAACAAGCATTTTGATGCCGCCAAACCTACTATTTTGCTCAACTCGCACCATGATACCGTAAAGCCCAACTCGGGCTATACCCGCGACCCATACGACGCTAAAATTGAAGACGGCAAGCTTTATGGCCTGGGCAGTAATGATGCCGGAGGCTGCCTGGTATCGCTGATAGCGGTGTTTCTTTATTTTCACGATCAGGAAAATCTAAAATATAACTTTTGCCTGGCTACTACTGCCGAAGAAGAGATCTCTGGTGTAAACGGCCTGGAGCTTATTATACCTGAATTAGGCAAACTGGATTTTGGCATAGTAGGCGAGCCTACCCTGATGCAGCTGGCCATTGCCGAACGTGGCTTAATGGTGCTGGATTGCGTAGCGCACGGTCGCGCTGGTCATGCCGCCCGTGAAGAAGGCGATAATGCCATTTATAAAGCTTTAACGGATATTGAATGGTTCCGCAGTTTCACATTCCCAAAAGAATCGGAAGTATTTGGGCCTATAAAAATGTCGGTTACCATTATCAATGCCGGCTCGCAGCATAACGTGGTGCCCGCCAGCTGTACCTTTACAGTTGATGTAAGGGTGACGGATGCTTACCGCAATGAGGAAGTATTGGAAATCATCCGTCAGCATGTCAACTGTGATGTTAATCCACGTTCTATCCGCTTAAAACCATCATCTATACCCAAAGAACACCCGATCGTTCAGGCAGGTATTGCTTTAGGTCGTATTACGTACGGCTCACCAACCACGTCAGATCAGTCGCTGCTGGATATCCCATCTATCAAAGTTGGCCCCGGCGATTCAGCGCGTTCACATACAGCCGATGAGTTTGTTTATGTAGACGAGATCAGAGAAGGTATCGATCTGTATATTCAAATGCTGCAGAGCATTAATTAACGATGTGCGGATGATTCGCCATATACGCATAATACCAGTCCGTCATTGCGAGGCACGAAGCAATCCCCAATGAGCAGAGACGCTCTGTAGATAGAGGATTGCCACGTCGTTCCTCCTCGCAATGACGCTTAACGAAAAGACAGGCCTACATCTCTCCCAAAAATGCTCCTAGCGCAATAGCAACACCCAATAACACCGCTATCATTTTGCGCAGGTTAAAGCGATGGTCGGCGCTTGATTCGAACAGGATGGTGGTGGAGATATGCAAAAATATACCGATCACCACACCCATAATACGATTAAAGTAGTGTTGTAAATTGCCAATATTGCCATTGCTGAGCGCTGTGCTGAAAAAATATCCCGCAGGCGCCATCACCGCAAACAAAGCCACGAATAAAATAGTATTCTGTTTACTCTGCTTATTGGTTAACAAAACAGTGCCCAACGCAAAAGCGGCAGGTATGTGATGTAGCGCGATACCATACACCAACTGATCCTGGTTGCCCTGGGCCAGCGGCATACCCTCCAAAAAAGCGTGCAAACAAAGACTGATCATGATCCCCACCGGGAAAATAGCCATGTCATGCTTGGGTTTATGCATGTGACCGTGTTCAATACCATCAGAAAATTGTTCCAATATGATCTGAAAGAGGAAACCGGCCAGTATAAAAACACCCACCCAGTTATCATTACCATGGTAAGCATCAGGTATTAAATGCAGCACCGTAATACCAAACAGGTAAGCCCCGCTGAATGATAATACCAATTTAAGCGTTTTGTGGTTATCGCCCTTAAAGAAAAACACAGAGGTGCCGCCAAAGAAGGCACAAAAGAATAACAAACAAATTTTCCAGACAGCCATTAAAAAGCAGGTTGTAATTTTTTAAACAGTAAAGCGAATAAGCTACCTACCAATGCGCCATAAATAGCGCCACAGGTAATATCAATAGGGAAGTGCACGCCCACATATACCTGTGCAAAACTGATAATACTGGCCCACAGTATAGCCCAGAGCCATATCCAACGCCATTTTCTGAAAAATACCAGGCTCAGGAAAAAGGCCATAGCAAAATGATCGGTAGCATGGGTAGAGGGGAAACTGTAACCCGTTCCGCAGGGTACACGACTAATATCGGTTTGCGAAACAATAGGGTCGCGGCAGGGGCGCAGGCGTTTTACATTATACTTAATGATACTGGCACTGGTAAAATCGGCAAAACCGGCTGTGATAGCCAGCAATAAAATAATGATAGCGCCAGTTTTTTTATAACGATAGATACAAAAGCCAATAATAAACAGGTACAACGGGATCCAGAATTTAGGATTGCGCAGCAAAGGCATGATCCAGTCAAAAAACGGGTTCGACAGATCGTGATTTATAAAATAGAATAAATGCCGGTCGAGTTGTAATAGATGTTCAGGCATTGCCGTTTGTATGTAATGGATAAAAGCCGCGATATGGTGAAGCCGCAATTAGTTGGCAAAGTTATCAATTACTTTAAAACAACATTGATGCGGTACGGTTAATGCTGGTAAATAAACGGATAATTTACAATCAAAGTACATAATGTAGCTTTGTTGCATTTGTAGCTGCATTTTTAAAACAGATTATCACAAACGTTTGCGTGAAAAAAGTGGCTTGTAAATCAGGTTCAGCCCGCAAATTGTACCCGTTTATACACCGCTTATCATTTAAATATTTATACTTTTGCCTCTCAAAACCAAATAATTTTGACACTCATAAAATCTATTTCAGGGATCCGCGGCACCATAGGCGGTGCTGTTGGCGACGGTTTAACACCATTGGATATTGTTAAATTCACTTCGGCTTATGGTGCATGGGCTGTAAAAAAGTCAGGCATCAAAAAAATCATTGTCGGTCGCGACGCACGCTTGTCCGGCGCTATGGTCAACAACCTGGTTATTGGTACGTTGCAGGGCCTTGGTATCGATGTGATCGACCTGGGCTTGTCTACAACACCTACGGTTGAAGTTGCCGTTAC
Organism: Mucilaginibacter sp. BGA-UO-ETr-C110; assembly: GCF_059567985.1. NCBI lineage: Bacteria > Pseudomonadati > Bacteroidota > Sphingobacteriia > Sphingobacteriales > Sphingobacteriaceae > Mucilaginibacter > Mucilaginibacter sp. BGA-UO-ETr-C110. The sequence goes on along the minus strand of NZ_JCAQPB010000002.1, from coordinate 1,663,737 downwards.
CGGCGAGCAGGCGGCGGGGGGGATTATCCTTACCGCGAGCCATAATCCTAAACAGTGGAACGCCCTTAAATTATTGAACGCTAAAGGCGAATTTATAAGCGATGCTGATGGCAAAGAGGTGCTGGAAATAGCTGAGAACAGCGATTTTAATTATGCCGACGTGAACGACCTGGGTAAAGTTACCCAGGACGATAGCTGGATGCAAAAACATATCGACCTCATACTGGCATTACCGCTGGTTGATGTAGCCGCTATTAAAAAAGCCAATTTTAATGTAGTGATCGACTGTGTGAACTCTACCGGTGGTATTTACGTACCCGCCTTGCTTAAAGCACTGGGTGTGGACACCGTTCATGAACTATATTGCGAACCCGATGGTAATTTTCCGCATAACCCGGAGCCACTGCCAGAAAACCTGGTGGCCTTATCCAAAGAAGTAACCGCTAAAAGGGCTCATTTAGGTATAGCTGTTGATCCGGATGTTGACCGCCTTTGCTTTGTTTGCGAAGATGGCAATATGTTTGGCGAAGAATATACCCTGGTAGCCGTAGCCGACTATGTACTGCAAAATAATAAAGGCAATACCGTATCAAACCTGTCATCAACACGTGCGCTGCGCGATGTTACCGAAAAAGAAGGCGGCGAATACCACGCCGCAGCGGTAGGCGAGGTGAATGTGGTTAACAAAATGAAAGAGGTAAATGCTGTTATTGGCGGCGAAGGCAATGGCGGAGTAATATATCCAGAGCTGCATTACGGCCGCGACGCTTTAGTGGGTATCGCTTTGTTTTTAACCCATCTGGCTAAGTATGGTAAATCTATTTCTCAGCTTCGTATGTCATATCCCGGTTATTTTATTTCTAAAAACAAAATAACCCTGACGCCTGAAATGGATATAGATGCCCTTTTAACTAAGGTTGAACAAAAATACAGCAAACAGCCGCATAGTACCATTGATGGCCTGAAGATAGAATTTGACAAAGAATGGGTACATTTGCGCCGGTCAAATACCGAACCCATCATCAGGATATACTCTGAAGGTAATTCGGAGACGGTAGCAAACGGCCTGGCAAACAAAATAATTGCCGACATAAAAGAAATATTAAACTAATTATTGCATTACTGGAGTAAGGATTTTTGGAACAAGGAGTAAAGACTCATTCAAAAATCATTAATTCACTAATTCAATAAATCAATAATTGTACGAGAGATGCGTGTTTACTTTGATAACGCGGCCACCACACCGCTTGATCCGGAAGTTTTAAAAGAAATGTACAAAGTGATGGAGAACCATTATGGTAACCCTTCATCTATTCATGCCCACGGTCGCGAAGCACGCACACTGATCGAGCGGGCACGCAAAACCATAGCCGGTTTGCTGCACACTTCACCTGCCGAGATATTTTTTACCTCAAGCGGTACCGAGGCCGATAATACAGCCATTCGCTGCGGTATTGTTGATCATAACATTACCCACGCTATTACCAGTCATATAGAGCATCACGCGGTGCTGCATACGCTGGAGGCGATGGAGAAATCGGGCATAATTAAACTGAGCTTTGTTGATGTAGATAGCAAGGGTAATGTTGATTATGATCACCTGGAAACATTATTGAAAAATAATGAGCGCAGTTTTGTATCTATCATGCATGCCAATAACGAAATTGGCACCCTGTCTGATATGATCCGTATCGGTGATCTTTGTGAGGTATATAACGCCATTTATCATTGCGATACCGTACAAACCATGGGTCATTATCAACACGACCTGAGTAAGTTAAAAGCGCATTTTTTGGTATGTGCCGGGCATAAACTGCACGGGCCAAAAGGTGTGGGCTTTTTACACGTGAACCATCGTATTAAAATAAAACCGTTTATTTATGGCGGCGCACAGGAGCGTAATATGCGTGGTGGTACCGAAAACATTTACGGTATAGTAGGCCTGGCCAAAGCGCTTGAGCTGGCCTATGCCGAAATGGAGCAGCACCGCAACCATATACAAGACCTGAAAACCTATATGATGGGCAAACTGACTGACCAGATCCCAGGCATTAGCTTTAATGGCGAAACAGATCCGGAGAAAAGTTTGTACACCGTATTGAACGTGGCTTTCCCGGAAATGGAAATGGGGGATATGCTGTTATTTAACCTGGATATCGCGGGAATTTCGGCATCAGGTGGCAGCGCCTGCAGCTCAGGTACCGACATTGGTTCGCATGTGCTTACCGCTATTGGAGCCAGCTCATCAAAACCGTCGGTAAGGTTCTCGTTCTCCAAATACAGCACCAAAGAAGAAGTTGATTACGTTGTAGCCAAAGTTCGTGAACTTTGCCCCGTGAACGCTTAATTTCCTGAAACTATCTTACTAAGATCTCCCATAATTTTAGTATATTTATATAACTCGCAGCCCGGTTACCCTTCCATAGGTAACCGGGCTGTTTAGTTAAGGGTAAAACCAAGCCAAAAACCGACCATTTTGCAAGTAGTTATTTGACAATCAATCAATTAATACTTTTTAAAGTTTCAAAAACTGCTCAAAACCGTGTTAAAATTTGTTAAAAAGTGTTAAAATCGATGGTTTTGAATGATTTTCGACCCGTTTTTAGCCTGTTTTTGCACCGAAAAGTGTTAAAATTAGAGGTTTAAAAAGTTTTTGGGAGGCCGTAAAATTTTTAATTTAACTTTTTCCTTTACGGAAATAAATTATCCTACTTTGATAATTTAAAAAAACAATATCAACTCCCGGTTGGTTTATCAATTACCACCAAATTGAAAACCTATGATAACTAATAATGAAGAAGCCTGGGATTCCCGGGATAATAATCGTAATGATTTCGACAATACCCATAACTCTCCCTCTCGTCAAAATGAAGACGCCTTTAATAGCAACGAATTGGATGACGACGAATTAAAAGAGGATGAAGGCGCTTATACTAATGATCTGAAACCCACGTTTAATCAAGAGGACCTAAATGATGAGGACGAAGAATATGATCGTCCTGCTGAAGTGCCTGGAGAAGAGGATGATAACGAGCTACCTGATGAGGGCCAAACCAAAAAAGAAGGCTCCGGCTACCACAGCCAGCAGGAAGTTGACCAGCCTACCCGTGGCGCTGATACCTCATACAGTGAGAAAAACGACGTAACGCCACCAAATAAAAAAGAATTTCCATCACAGGGCCTGGCCAAAACCGATTTTGAAAGCCGTCCACAAGGACGTACAACCGGCAGAATGATCGGCCATGAACCTGGTACCGAGAGTATATAATAAGTACTTTGATTATTTATAGAATAGGAGGATGAGAAGATGAACAGCTATTTAAAACCTGGCACCAATCAAGGTAATAACAAAGGAACAGCACCGAATTACCTGAACACTTATTCAGGCGCCGTTCAAAATGAAAGATACATTGAAAAATATGGGCCTCATAGAGGTAATTTCAAGGTATTTCACAGTGATGGCAGTTTCGCCGACCTTCCCGACCAACATGTGGAAGGTGGAGGCGCAAATGCAGGTGCAACTACCAAATAACTTATTTATTTCCTTTACAAACAGAAAAGGCCATCCAAAATGGATAGCCTTTCTGTTTGCTTAAAAAACAATATTTTAATTAGCCATCATTTTGAGGAATGAGGCAAGTTTTTCTTTCATTTCCCGGCGGTCAACAATAAAGTCAAGGAAACCGTGCTCCTGAACAAATTCCGCGGTCTGGAAACCTTTCGGCAGATCTTTTTTAATGGTTTCTTTAATTACCCTTGGGCCTGCAAAACCTATCAACGCGCCTGGTTCAGCGATATTGATATCGCCCAGCATAGCATACGATGCCGTAACACCACCAGTAGTAGGATCAGTCAATAAAGAAATATAAGGAATTTTAGCCTGTGACAATAAAGCCAGTTTAGCTGATGTTTTAGCCATCTGCATTAATGAAAAGGCTGCTTCCATCATCCTTGCACCACCCGATTTGGATATCATCAGGAATGGAACTTTATTAGCGATACAGTAATCAATTGAGCGGGCAATCTTCTCGCCAACTACTGATCCCATGGAACCGCCGATGAAATTAAAATCCATACAAGCTATAACCAGATCCTGTCCGTCAATTTTGCCTGCTCCAGCACGTATAGCATCCTTTAAACCGGTTTTAAATTGGGTTTCGGTCAATCGGTCAGTATATTTTTTAGTATCCTCAAAATGCAAGGGATCGCCTGATGTCAAATCGGGGAATAACTCAGTAAATTCGTTATTATCAAATAGTACTGCAAAATATTCTTTTGAACCTATACGCAGGTGGTAGCCACAATAGTGGCAAACATATTGATTTTCAACCTGCTCAGAATAATGCAGGGGTTTCTTACAATTCGGGCATTTATTCCAGATCCCATCGGGGGTTTCTTTCTTTTCCTCAGTAGTCGTAATTATCCCTTTCAACTCTCGTTTAAACCATGCCATATCTATGTCGAGCTCTTTCAATTGACTACAAAGAAACGAAAAATATTATAACAAGTAGTAAGTAATCCATGTTCAGTTTTATTTGTTAAAATTATTTTTATCCAACAAAGTGTATAAATTACAGTATGTGAGTAACTAAATGGTTAAATCGTAACAAATAATCAGATACTTATACCTAAAACCAAGAAATTTTATAACTTCGAGGCCCAAATAAAAGCTCATGAATTTAAAAAATTATAAAGGTGTTCTGCACGGCGATCAGGTGCAGGAACTATTTGAAGTTGCTAAAAAGCATCAGTTTGCTTTACCTGCGGTAAACGTTATAGGTACTAATACCATTAACGCGGTTATGGAAACAGCCAAGCTGGTAAACTCCCCGGTAATTATTCAACTGTCAAATGGTGGCGCACAGTTTTATGCTGGTAAATCATTAGATAATTCAAAACTTCAGGCATGCATATTAGGTGCGGTATCGGCTGCAAAGCATGTGCACTTATTGGCTGAGCACTATGGTGTGGCCGTAATTTTACATACCGATCACGCAGCCATGAAGTTTTTACCATGGATTGACGGCTTGCTTGATCATGGTGAAAAATTCTTTGCCGAAACAGGTAAACCACTTTTCTCATCACATATGCTTGACCTTTCTGAAGAGCCTATTGAAGAAAACATTGAAATTTCGGCAAAATACCTGGCCCGTATGGCTAAATTAGGTATGACACTGGAAATTGAGTTAGGTGTAACCGGTGGTGAAGAAGATGGCGTTGACAACTCTGATGTTGACAGCTCACGTTTATATACCCAACCAGAAGAAGTTTCTTACTCTTACGAGCACCTGTCAAAGGTTAGCCCTCGTTTTACAGTGGCTGCAGCTTTTGGTAACGTACATGGTGTTTACAAACCAGGTAATGTGAAATTACAGCCAGTGATCTTACATAATTCACAAGAGTATGTAAAACAAAAATTTGGTTTAACCGATGCAAAACCGATCAACTTTGTATTCCACGGTGGTTCTGGTTCAAGCCAGGAAGAGATCCGCGAAGCTATTTCATATGGCGCTATCAAAATGAACATTGATACCGATATGCAATGGGCTTACTGGGAAGGCATTAAAGATTATTACAAATCAAAAGAAGCTTACTTGCAACACCAGATTGGTAATCCGGAAGGTGAAGATTCTCCAAACAAAAAATATTATGATCCGCGCGTTTGGTTGCGTAAAGGCGAAGAAACCTTTGTTAAAAGGTTAGCTGCGGCTTTTGAAGATCTTAACTGTGTTGATGTGAACAGCAAGTTATAATATTCATCAAAAACTAACAAAGCGCTGTTACATTTGTTGTAATGGCGCTTTGTTGTTATAAGCGTTTCCCCAACCCAATAAATAAAAATATATGGCAGAGATCGCTAAAAAAAAGAAGAATTTATTTGAACGTTTTGCTAATTGGGCAACCATTGCTACGGGCAGTTCCGGAGCTTTTTTAACGGCTATCAGCATCATCATTGTGTGGGGCATCACCGGGCCGATATTTCATTATTCTGATACCTGGCAGCTTATTATCAATACGGGTACAACCATTGTTACTTTCCTGATGGTTTTCCTGATCCAGAAATCGCAAAACAAGGATTCAAAAGCCATCCATTTAAAATTGAATGAGCTGCTGGCCTCGCACCAGGGTGCCAGTAACCGGATGGTGGATATCGAGGATATGAATGAGAAAGAGCTTGATCAGCTGCATAAATTTTATGTGCAACTATCGATACTTGCGGAAAAGGAAGACGATCTTACATGCACACACTCTATCGATGCAGCCGAAGAGAACCACAATGCCAAACTAACTATACTTAAAACCAAACCACATTATAATGCCCACAAACTCAAGCTTAGAAGTAAGAAAAGTAACTGAGCAAGCCGATCTTGATAAAGTTTTTGCCGTAAGGCGCGAAGTTTTTGTAGTTGAACAAAACTGCCCTCCCGAATTAGAATGGGAGTTTGAAGACGAATCGACCCACTTCCTGGCAACCGTTGATGGAGTACCTGCCGGTGCCTGTCGTTGGCGAAAAACAGATAAAGGTTATAAACTGGAGCGCTTTGCTGTATTAAAAAAATTCCGGGGTCATGGAATAGGGCAGGCCCTGGTGCAAACAGTTTTGGACGATCTGCCGGCTGATGCCACGTACGTTTACATGCACGCGCAAACACAAGCCGTATCATTATATGAGCGGTTTAATTTTGAAAAAATAGGTCCGGAGTTTGAAGAAGCCGGCATCTGGCATTATAAAATGATCAGGAAATAAAAGCCCAACCTTGCAACCAATTCATATTTGGTTTCGTCTTGCTTTTATTAACATCATTTTGTAAACTGTTTTATGATCAATCACTGCCTGCCGCTATCCAAAGTATTTAAATTACTATTTATCTGTTTTATTTGTTTTGTCGCTTTCAATAGCCTGGCCCAGGACAAAACCAAAACCATTGGCCATAAAGCCCGGTCTGGAACAACCAATAATAGCTTTGGTATAGTACAAGGCGCACAGGTAGGGATCAGGATGAATGCCGGCCACAAACTGGTTGAATTACTGAAATTGAGCTTTCATGTCGACAACCTGGGCAAGGATACTATTCCCTTTAAAGTAAACGTGTATGCGATGGGCGATAAATTGCCAGAGGGTGACAACCTGGTTAAAGAAGAAATAAAGGGAACAATTGTAAGGGAAAAAGATCCTGGTGGGCCATTGATCAATAATCAGTTGATCAGTGTTGATCTTGCACCCTATAAAGTTGATGTTAAAGGCGATATCCTTGTTTCTGTTGAGTTTTTAAATACTATGACCGGAAAATCCCTCGGCTTTTCATGCGGATTACTCAACGGAGGTACTTATTATAAAAAGAACCAGGATACCGAATGGAAAAAAATACCTATTGTTGGTGCCGATTTTAATGTGCAGGTGAAGAAGTTGAAGTAGAAGGAAATAAACATTAAAACACGCGTCATTGCGAGGTACGAAGCAATCCCCAATAAGTAGGGCCACTCTGTAAAGTATAGAGATTGCTTCGTACCTCACAATGACGTATTATTTGATACCTAACTATACAACTCCTGCTCTTCGGTATAATAGGTTTTCCTGGTACCTTCCTTTATGATGATCTTTTCGCCTTTGGGGCTATGGGTCTTTTTTGAATTGTGGATGTGCATAAAGTCCCTTACTTCGCCGTTAATGATATCCGGGTTTGATTTAAGAATTGCTTTTTCAGCTTCTGTAAGCACATCGTGAATAGATTTAACCAACTCCTTTATTTTGTCTTCCGGAATTTTATTGCTTATGGACATTGGTGATATACCTGCATGCCACAAGATCTCGTCGGCGTAAGCATTACCAATACCCCGAATGATCTTTTGATCAAGCAGTACAGTTTTGATATTGGTTTTTGTCTTTTGCAGGCGAGCGGTCAAATATTCAACGCCACCATCTTTTGATAAAGCATCGGGGGATTCTTTTTCCTCCGGGTTTAAAGTAGGATTGGCTATCCCCTGGAAATCTGTTAACACCAATCCACTACCGTCAGTAAAATGCAATTCAATGATGGGATATTTATTCTCGTTTTTACCCTCAAATAAGAATAGCTTGCCATGCAGCATCAGGTGCAGGCCAAGTACATCACCTTTGGAAAATCTAAGGTAAAGCTCTTTGCCTTCGCGATATATCTTATCCAATTTTTGCCCCTCCAGCGTATCCTGCAGTTTCTGATGGCTCACATTCAATTTTTTGGCATTGATAACCGCAATTTGTTTTACCGTTTTTCCGGCTAATTTTTTGTCCAGGTTATGGCTAAAGGCTTGCAGATCGGGTAATTCAGGCATGATAACAGGTATTTAATATGGAAACCAAATATAGCAGGATAAGTTTTAGTTTAAGCGCTTGCACGACCATAACCAACAGTATCCCGGTATAATTGCGGCGATACATCAGCATTTGTTTTAAAAAAACGGCTGAAATAATATTCATCCTCATAACCCAATTCGTATGCTATTTCCTTTATAGGTCTGTTAGTTAAATACAACTCACGTTTGGCTTCAATAATAATGCGCTCGGCAATCAGGTTACTGATGGTTTTATTAAAGTGCGTTTTGGTAATACGGGCCAGAGCCTTGGCTGATATATTCAGCATATCGGCATAGTGGCTGGCGCTATGTTTGGTTTTAAAATGAGTTTCAATAGCATCCTTAAGATCCTGTAATATATAAGGTTCCCTGGCGTCTTTATCGGGGTCGTGTAAAATTTCCTGTTGTTCTGTTTTTAAACGGGATGCTGTTATCAGGAAAATTTTGAGGTATGATATCAGTATTTCATACTGTGCCAGCGCTTTATTCAGCATTTCCACTTTCATTTGCTCCAACAGTAAATTTAAGAGCGATTCGTTTACAGCATCAACCATTACATAAGGCGGCTTGTATATATTATCAAACAAAATACCGCTGCATGATACTTCTTTATGATGCTTAAGGATACAAAAAAAATCTGGGTGAAACTGTATGGCTACACCCTTGATAGGCTCTTGTGCCAATAGCATGAATGGCTGGTAGATCGAAAAGGCCAGCATCCGGCCGGCTTCAAAGCTGTATTCAGAAAAATCTGATTTTAATATGCCTGACCCTTCTTTAATCCAAATAAGTGAGAAATAGTTATGACGCTGCAAATGATCAAAGTGACTATTATCATCAAACCAAAATAATTTGAAGGCGAGGTTCCCTTTCGGTTCATCAATCAGTGTAAATGTATTTTGCGTATTGCTCATTTGTTATTGGTAGTAGCTAATTGTGCTTTCAAATCGGCATTTTCTTTTCTTAACTTATTGATATACTCGTGCTGAGCCATGAATTCATCCTGAATCTCTTCCAGGGTATATCTTGGCGTTATATGTTGCGGACAGTTCCAATCGTACGCTTTCACTTTAAATAATATTATTCTTTCGGCTTTAAATTTATAATCTTCAAGATTAAGTTTGTCATACAGATATAAGTTATCTTCAATCGGGAGTACACTGGCTTCGGCAAATATTTTCAACCTTGTCCTGGCTGCCTGGTCAAGAAGGAATAACGCTACTTTGTTATTGGTGACTAAATTGCCTGTTGAAATATATTGTTTGTTACCGCCAAAATCAATAAAGCCAAGCGTTTCCGAATCAACCACTTTCAAAAAGCCTTTTGGCCCACCACGAAACTGAATGTAAGGATAACCATTTTCACTTATGGTCGACATATAAAAATTATCCTGCCGGGCGATAAATTCTTCTTCGCTTTCCGTTAATCCATCAGTGTAACGATGTTCTTCCATCCGGCCATAACTGGCACGGCTACCATAACGCTCCTGAAAATCTTTTACGGCATCGGTAAAAGCCATTTTTGGATAATTCATAACATTAGTTTTAGTAAAGTTAAATAATACAGCAAAAGCCAAAGCATTTGCTGTTGACTTTTACTGTTAACTGAATATGATCATTAAGCTTCAATATCCTGTAGTGCTTTTGCAACCGGGAAATCAATTACGGTATCGGCAGTATTGTTAAAATAGTTGGTTAATATATTCAGGGCAACGTGACCAACAATTTCGCCTATTTCACCATCGGTAAAACCAGCGGCTTTTACAGTATCCACATCGCTGTCATTCACCAGGCCATTTTTAGCGACCAGGGTATTAGCGAAATTCAGGGCTGCTTCGGTCTTTATATCAGCAGATTTGCCAAGACGTGCATTTACCAGGGTATTGGCATCAATATGTACCAATTTTTCGCCGATGTAACTATGAGCAGATACACAATAATCACAACTGTTTTTTTCTGATATAGCCAATGCCAGTAGTTCGCCGTTTTTTGCGCCGAGTGCCCCGTGCGCCAAAGCACCACTTAAATTAAGGTAACCTTCTAATAAGGCAGGGGAGTTACCCATTGTACGCATCATATTAGGAACAACACCTAATTTACTTTGTATTGCATTAAATAATTCTTTTGTTTTGCCTGTTGCTTCGTCAGGATTTATTGCTGTTAAACGTGCCATTGTTTTGTCTTTTTAGTTTGTCGTTATTGACAATACAAAGTTGCATACAAGCGCTTCGCTGTAACATGGATGAATATCGTTAGTACATGGACAATTTTCCCAGGTAACACCCTCTATTTATGAAAAAAGGAATTTTCTGTATTTGGAACTAGCTATTTCGACAGCTTTTTCTTGTGTTTTATTTAATGGGCCAAACAGGTTTAAATTGATATCAACGGATTTGGTTTTGATGGTTCGTTTCCAGGTACCCACCACCTGATTGTCGACCACTATCGCAGGGTCAAAAATTACGTGTCGTGCCTGTTTAAGATATTTTGGATTAACCAAAGCGTCGCGATCTTTATAGGCGATGGCAAATTCATCAAATGCCGGCAATAAATAGGCTTTTGTTTTTGGCGATAGTATATCTGTTATATTATCCGGCATCCAATAAGTGCGGCCATCAATCACGTCGCTAATCAATTGCGATTTGACATGCTCAAGCCCTATACCAGCATCAGTTACCGTTAAACCCGACCAGTTTGCAAAATCGTGCAGGGTAGCAGGTCCCCGGCTGTTGAAATAACCGAGGGCCAGTTTGGTTAGCGCTTCTTCATGGGTTAATACTGGCGTTAGGGGCGCCCGGTCGTCAAGTAGGGCATAAGTAAATTGTTTGCCAACCCTGGCTCCGCTGCAAATTACCTGGTCAAGTTCGGCACGCATCAGTATTATGGTAAACCTGATATCATCGGTCGCAATACCTGCCTGTTTAAGCAGGTCTAAAACTTCGGGACGACTCAACTGCTTGTTACCCTGAAGGGCTTTGGCTAACAGCTCATTGGTTTTATTAAATGAAGTATCGGTAAACCCAAATTTCCTGTAAAACGGCACATTTATAGCGTGAATACGCGGCGCGGTAAGCGTTAATAACCAGCGGATATCCTGTGGCGAAACAAAATGCCAGGTGGGGCGCAGCAAATGCGTACGCAATATTTTGCCATCTGTTATAGCTTGCTCTATTACATCTTCGCTGGTGTCAGGCATCCGCAAAGCTACCGCCCATTTAGCTCCTGCGTAATCCTGGGCTTGCATAGCTACCATTTGTTTAACAACATCTTCAGGCTTACTAAACTTTGGTTTATAAATATGCTGATTATAAATTCGCTGAACAGCCAGATAGTTATCCTTCATAGTGATTCTTGATATATAAAGTTAAAATTAATGATCAGGAATGACAGCAGTTTGTCAGTAGAAAAAGATACCATAATTTATTGCAGATGTCATAATCACTAAACAGGCGGGCCATTTTGTTATAAAAGTGGGTTTACATGGTTTACATTTTTTATGGTTAACATTTATTTATAAAATTGAAAATCAGATTATTACAAGTATTTTACCATAATAAAGTGGGTTTACATGACAACCATAAAACAAAGTATTCCATGTCATTAAATAGGGGTTTATGCAATATTCAATATCGGGCGATAGGGTTAGCAATTGGATTTTTAATTATATTTAAAAAAAGCCAGGGAATAAAACATATTACTTTCTCTATGGTAGTATTTGTAACAAAGTCATAGTCAAAAGCCCGCTAAACACTATGTTTACTTTGATTTAATTATGGGTTAATATAAAGGGGGTTATTTCACACCATGAAAAGAGAGCTTTACCTTATTCTGCTTTTATTGACATTAAGCCTGGCTGGAAAGGCGCAAAATGATCATTCCATAAATCCTACGGGGAATTTTATAACTGCAGCTCCGCAACCATTCCTGTTTTCTGTTAATACGTTAACCGGAAGTTCTCCATATTGGAGTTTAAATTATTCCGGAAGCTATGGAGAACGTACACTAACACCATTTGGTTACGATGGGGTTGATCAACAATTAGCTGTCAAGGGTTACCTGGGCAACCGGTTTACATTATATGCTAATGCCGCTGTAGGGTTTGCACGTGACGGTGGCACAACCAGTGCGCAACAAGCAGAATTAATGCATGATTTTATTGGCGGTAAACAACCATTTGGCCCACGCATCGGTCTTAGCTTAGGTGGTAGTCGCGACTGGACAAATGTTAAATCTATATTCAGCCGTGTTACAGCTTCGTTTGATGCTGCATCATGGCGATTTGCAGGGAACCTGCGCTTTGAAAAAGCTTTTGATAAATCACGGGACGGCATTGATCTGGTAACCAGTTTCGGTTTTCATCATCGTATTGCCGGCAACTTTTTCGGTGGTGTAGAGGCTGTGGGTGAAGATCTGGAAGGTTTTTGGGAAGCAGATGAGGCAGAAGGAGGGGCTAAGCTATTAGTTGGGCCGTCAATCAATTACGTTCCTTCGGGTTCAAGGTTTGGGTTTTCTATTTGTGGCGGCCCAATTATTTATGCAACTCGTAGCAATGTTGTACCATCAGAAGCGATAAGGGACCTATCCACACTATCACAAAACGGATACACCATCAGAGCCCAGGTCTCATTTAATTTACATTAATATTTACTCAAACTATTATGGGTTCAATTAAAAACATAGGTTATGTTATAGCCTTAAGCTTATTGGTTAATGTATCAGCAATGGCGCAGATACCTGGTCAGGTAAAAAAGACAGGGCAGGTATTACTTCCCAATGGTTGGAAATTAAGTCCGGCCGGGCGATCTTTAACCTTGGGTGATCTGCCTTTAAATATGCAGCTAAGTATATCCGGCAAATTACTGGCAGTAACCAATAACGGGCAGAGCACACAATCCTTACAGCTTATAGATCCCAAAACTGAAAAATTATTGGACGAACGGGTACTGGGTAAATCATGGTACGGATTAGCCTTTAGCCGCGACGAAAAACACCTTTACGCGTCTGGGGGTAATGATAACTGGATACTGGATTTTCATTTAAAGGACAATAAATTAAACCAGGCAGATACAATAAAGTTGGGTATGCCCTGGCCTAAAGGTAAAATATGCCCTACAGGTATCGCTGTAAATAAGAACAATACCAAATTATACACAGTAACTAAAGAAGACAGCACTCTGTATATAATTGATCCGCAGGCAAAACAGATCCTTCATAAAGTTCAACTGCCAGCTATAGCCTACAGTTGCGTGTTATCTCCAGATGAAACAAAACTATACGTTTCGCTTTGGGGCGGGCGGGCTGTCGCGGTGGTAAATACAGTATCGCAAGTAATTGAGAACAAAATACCAACCGGCGACCATCCTAATGAATTGCTTTTGAATAAAAAAGGCAACTACCTGTTTGTGGCAAACGCTAATGACAATACGGTTTCCATCATCAATACCATTAGTAATAAGGTAATTGAAACGGTTGCTACCACATTATATCCAACAAAGCTTACCGGCTCCACCACCAATGGGTTGGCATTAAGTGCTAATGAAAAAACATTATACATTGCTAATGCCGATAACAATTGCCTGGCTGTTTTTGACGTATCCAAACCCGGTTATAGTAAAAGCCAGGGTTTTATCCCGGTAGGCTGGTATCCTACCAATGTAAAAACATTGGGCAATAAAATATTGGTGACTAACGGAAAGGGGCTAAGTTCTATGGCTAATCCGCAAGGTCCACAACCCATTTCAAAAGTAGATAATAGTGGTTACCAAACAGGAAGTACCGCCAACAACCGCTTACAATATATTGCAGGTTTATTTAAAGGCTCATTATCTTTTATTGATGCGCCAAAACCAGAGCAGTTGAAACAATATACCCACCAGGTTTATGCCAACACGCCATTTACAAACAAAAGAACCATAACTGCTGATGGTGAAACAGGAAACCCTATCCCCCGTAAACTGGGCGAAAAATCACCCATAAAACATATCTTTTATATCATTAAGGAAAATCGCACTTATGACCAGGTTTTGGGAGATATGCCTGGCGGCAACGGGGACACCTCTTTAACCTTATTTGGGAAACACGTAACCCCTAACCATCACGCTTTAGCCAGCGAGTTTGTCTTGCTTGATAATTTTTATGTTGATGCTGAAGTTAGTGCCGATGGGCATAACTGGAGCATGGCTGCATACGCTACTGATGTAATTGAAAAAACCTGGCCAACGAGCTACGGCAGCCGCGGTGGCAGCACCAGCTTTGAAGGTGGCCGGCCGGCTACTTATCCGCGCGATGGCTTTATATGGGATTATTGCAAACGAGCCGGTATTACTTATCGTAGTTATGGCGAATTCAGTGATGATGGCAAGGCAAATATTAAAACACTGCAAGGGCACATTTGTCCGCAATCACCCGGCTTTAACCTGGATATAAAAGACCAGGTTAGGGTTGATGCATGGCAACATGACTTTGATTCATTGCTTACCATTAACGCGGTGCCTCAGTTTAATACCATCCGTATTTCAAATGACCATACCAGCGGACAAAAGAAAGGTAAGATATCGCCCGTTGCTGCTGTTGCCGATAATGATCTGGCAATAGGCCGTTTTATCGAACATCTGTCACAAAGCTCTATCTGGAAAGAATCTGTTGTATTTATACTGGAAGATGATGCTCAAAACGGCCCTGATCATATCGACGCCCACAGGTCACCAGCATTCGTAGTAGGCCCTTATGTAAAACGTAACGCGGTTGTACATACGATGTATTCAACTTCGGGCTTTCTGCGAACCATGGAGCTTATATTGGGTTTACCGCCAATGAGTCAGTATGATGCCGGAGCAATGCCCTTATATGAATGTTTTACCAGTAAGGCTGATGTAACGCCTTATCAACTAAAACCGGCAGAGGTTGATCTGGAAAGGCGAAATATTGCCAATAACGAAAGTAGTCGGCGGTCTGAATCCTTCAACTTCGCAAAAGAAGACGCCGTGCCCGATCTTGATCTGAACGAGGTGGTTTGGAAATCCGTAAAAGGCGAACATTCAACAATGCCGGCACCTAAAAGAAGTGCTTTTGTGTTATTGGAGCAGAAAAAGAAAGACGATGATGATTGATTTAATCAATTGACATTAACCACCATTTATTAATAACATCAACATTTCTTCTCATGAGTTTTAAGAAATACTTATTCCTATTATTAAGCTTTACCGTTTTTTATACTTACGGCCAGTCAGCTGATCAAAATTACAAACTGGTAGGCAGCAATTTTATACAAACCAAAAACTACTACCTGCTTACTTTATTTCAAAATAATGCCGCGGCAAAACAGCTGTTAAGTGACGATCCGGAACTGACTAAACTGACGCAAACCAGGTTAGATAATATTAAATCGTCTCTAACAACTTGTAAAGATCCATTATGTTTAACTCAAACCCTGAAATTTAGTCCGGATGAGATCAAAGCAGTTAGCGACAGACTTACAACTCTGTATAAAACAGGTAATGCCTTAGACAATTTGGTAAAACAACATTTAATACCTTCAGGTACTTATCAGCAATTTAATAGTTCATCACCTGTTCAAATATTGATTAGTGCATGGGAACAGGATGCTAAAGCGGTCAACTACGCTATTGAGGTTTATGCTGAGGGCCGCAAACCTAACTATCCGGCCATTGACTCTATCAGCTTCAACGTAAAAAGCAGGGGATATCTAAACCTGGTTTATGATGCTTCAGCGACGATATGGGATGAAAGCAAAAAGGAAAAACTTTTTTTTGCCCCTTCCATGAATTACGCCTTACATTGTCTTGAAATAAACGAAAGGGACGATGCGGCCAATGACGAGCCAATGATCTCAGGGATCAATAAAAACGCTTATAACCGGATAAAAACTATCAATTGGGCTAAATATAAATACACCATGATCCTGATACCCGGAGCTGGCCCAGACATTGCCGGAGTAGTTTTAAGCGCCGAGGGGATGCTGCGTTGCCGCATAGCCGCATTAAGGTATTTTGAAGGATTAGCGCCTTTTATCATGACATCAGGAGGCAAAGTTCATCCATATAAAACAAAATATTGTGAATCTGATGAAATGAAGAAATACATGGTAGAAAAACTGCATGTACCTGAAAACGCCATATTTGTTGACCCGCATGCACGGCACACTACTACCAATATGCGTAATTGTGCCCGTATTATATTCCGTTACGGGATGCCATTCAGCAAACCATGTATCACCTCAACAGATAAATCACAAAGCTATTTTATAGCCAATATGGCCAGCAGATGTGAAAAAGAGCTGGGATATGTGCCTTACAAACTGGGTAAACGCCTGTCAGATACCGAACAGGAATTTTATCCAACAATTGAATCCCTGCGTATTGATAATGATGAACCCCTTGATCCATAGCAGATCGGTTTATCAGACGCGTTATGTTTCAAACACATCAAAAGATCATCATGAAGAAATTACTTTTTGCTTCTACGGCTATACTATGTTTAGGGCTCTTCGCTTTTTTAAATAAAACGGTTGACATGGCTGTTACCCGTACCTTAACTATCGATTCATTAGGTGCTTGTCAAGGCATTTCTTATCAAAGCGGCAGGATATTTTTATATGGCGACCGTGAAGTTGGAATGATACGGGAATTTAAATTAATAGGGGACAGCCTTACCTATATTAACAAAGAATATAAGCTAACCACAAACGGACAGGATGTTATAAACCATCCAACCGGCGTAGCCTATAACGGAACCGGGCCAACTTTTATGGGTAATTCTGTCCGATTAAATAAGGAAGGTACAAAATGGAAAGCTGTAATTTATTGTATCGATTGGAAAGGCTTACTGAAAACCGGCACCCTTGATGGTAACCTGATCAATACAATTGATGATGATGCCTGTATTCAAGGTACAAGACCCGAATATGTAAAATACAACAGTAAATGGTATGTAGCTACTGCCGATTATGGCAATAATAGTAACGAAGTCAGGCTGTATGATCCGGAAACACTAAGAACGGCTTCTAAAACAAGCGATAAAGGAGTATTGTATAAAAAGTTCACCTGCACAGCCTGGGTTCAAAATTTACATTGGATAGCCTCAAACAATATACTTGTCCTCATTCAAAACCAAAAAGAGGGTAGGATGTGGCGCTTTACTTACATAGATCTTAAAAAATCAATTGAAACCGGTACACAACAAGTGATCAGGGAAATAAATATTGATGGAAAACAAGATGAATTAGAAGGTTTTTCATTTTTAGGAGATGCTGATAAGGGCATAGCCGTATCCTCTTCCCGAAAAAACAATGTAACCTTTACCAATACATCCTGGTAGATTCCTGTCTATTCAACTTTGCCGTTTTTTTACAATGTTGATAAACTTTGTATAGTTAATATAAACTTAACCTACAGACCTCATTGACTTAAGGTTATAGCGTTAGATTTGGCTTTCTCTTATCATATTTTCAATTTTATTATTATTTCATTATGAAATAATAAATATTATTACTTAGTAAATCGTTTTATTAATAATATTCAAGAAATTGCCTATGTAAAAACTGTTCTATAAAAAATGAAACCGGCTAAGATGAACCGGAGAATACCCTCATATTCTACCAGTCCGGAATTAATTGTCAAATAACTGGAAAAGCGGTTGCAATGCTTTCAGGAGTTACCATTAACAATCAATATTTAAATATATGTATAAAAAGATTACACCCAATCTTTTAAAAGGAAATCTTATAAAGATAAACGCTGTTTTACTCATAGTGTTTGCATTTTTACAACCCGTATATGCAAACTACAGCAAAGAAAGAATATTACATAACAGGGTTATGGAATCGCCTGTAAAAATATCAGGTACAGTAGTTGATGAAAAGGGCTTACCCTTACCCGGTGTAAGTGTTTATGAAAAAAAATCACACAAAGGAACTGCTACAGATATTAACGGTAAGTTTTCTATTACCGCTGAGCCAGGAACCACACTGATTTTTTCATTTGTAGGCTATACCAATCAAGAGATCGTTGTTGGTGATCATACAGAAATAACCGTTAAGTTATTACCATCAACAAACATCCTGAACGAAGTTGTAGCTATTGGTTACCAAACTGTACGTAAAAGTGATTTTACCGGCGCTATTGCCAGCGTTAAATCAGAAGAGCTGAACTTAACTGCTCCAACCGTGGGTCAGGCCCTGGTGGGTAAAGTTGCCGGTGTACAGGTATCGCAGGTTAGCGGTTCACCTTACTCAACCACTAAAATCAATGTACGCGGTGTTGGTTCATTCCTCGCAAGTTCAGATCCGCTCTATGTAATTGATGGATACGCGGCTGGTAACGATTTATTTATCAACCCCGATGATATCGAATCAATTGATGTATTGAAAGATGCTGCATCGGCTGCTATTTATGGTTCAAGGGCAGCAGGTGGTGTAGTACTTATTACAACCAAGCATGGTTCTAAAGAAAATAGCAAAGGCAAGTTTGAATATGATGTACAGGTTGGTGTTAACGGCTTAGCAAAGAAGGTTGATCTTTTAAATGCGGATCAGTTTGGGCAACTGGTGATAGACGGTCGTAACAACTCGTACCATGACCTTTGGATAACTACCGGCCATACCTGGAACGATGCTATGTATTCTGATCCGAATGCAACACGTATTGCCAATGTGGGTAACGCGGGTTCTGTAAGTATTCCGCCTTATTTATACAACTTTCAAACACAATCACTTATTCATCAAACAGTTAATACCGACTGGCAAGATGAATTGTATCGCCACCCGGTAACACAAAGCCATAGTCTCTCATTCTCGGGTAATTCAAATGGTACAAGATATTACTTCAGTACCGGCTACCAGGACGATCCCGGGATTATGTTAGGTACAGGACAGAAAAAAATCAACTTGCGTGCCAATATTGATGGCCAGATAGGTAAAAGGCTAAAAGTAGGAGCAAACATAGCATTTACTCAAACTACCAATCAGGAAACCCAGGACGGCCGCTGGGATCATAGCCCCGCATTTGGCGCATTGATATATATGCCGTTCTTTCCGGCTTACAACCCTGATGGCAGCATTGCCACAAACGTAGCTGCTGCACAATCAACAGCTTATGCTTTTCAGTCAATCGAAAACCCGATAGCAACAGCAACATTAATAAAAATAAACCGCGTAGGTGACCGGGCAACTTATAACGCGCATGCCAGTTATAACATTCTGGATGGCCTTTCGTTTAATGCCAACCTGGGTATGCAAACCTATGCCGAAAACTATAACTATTATTTACCTACCAATATTAGTAATGGTGCAAACCCACCAGGTTCATCTCAATCCATACAGGCAGCAAAAGCTATACGCCAAACAATTGATTATCGCGACCAGTTAGGTGAGTTTACCCTGAATTATACCAAACAGTTAGGTAAAAGTCATTTTGACGGATTAGTAGGTTATACAGCCCAGAAAACCACCAACAACGTACTTACTGTACAAGGTATAGGTTTTCAGAACGATAATATACCAAACATAACTGGCGCCAACCCTGCTCAAATAACGATCATCAAATCTAGCCCGCCCGAAGGGGTTCAGGCAACAGGAGATGATACCTATACATTATTATCATACCTGGGCAGGATAAATTATAATTATGACAGTAAATATTTCTTGTCGGCTTCATTCCGTACAGATGGATCTTCCCGTTTCGGTACTCAAAGCAGGTATGCGAATTTCCCATCAGTATCTGCAGGCTGGAACTTGTCTGACGAGCCCTTTTATCATGGATGGCTTGGAGACCAGTCAACCGTTAAGTTACGCGCCAGCTGGGGCTTAAGTGGCAACAACAATATTGGTAATTATACTGCACAGCAGGTATTTAACCCGCCATCAAACGCGGTATTTGGTACCGGGGCTACATCACCAGCGCTTACCGCCGGTAACATTGCTGATCAGGGTTTAACCTGGGAATCAACCTCACAATATAACTTTGGCGCTGATTTAGGCTTACTAAAAGGCCGCCTTTTCATTATCGTCAATTATTATCTCAGTCATTCTTATAACTTGTTATTTAATGCGCCAATATCTGCTATTTCAGGAAGCAACTTTATTACTACAAATTTAGGACCCGACTCCAAAATAAGCAATAAGGGTTTTGATTTCCAGGTTGACGGTAAGGTTATCGCCAAAAAAGATTTAAGCTTAAATTTAAGTGGTAACATATCCATCAATCGCAACAAAGTATTGAATCTTGGTAGTAGCAATACCATTATCAGCGCGGGCGCCGAGCGTTCATATTTAACCAACATTACACAGACAGGGCAACCTGTGGGTATGTTCTACGGCTATAAAGTTGCCGGGATAGTTAGTCAAGGCGATCTTGCTAATATCGCTGCAGATAAAGCCAACTATAATCCGGCTACACAGTCTTATCCGGCTGGTTATAAAATTAAAGGTCCGCCTATTTCTACATTTTCAAGTACACCGATACAGGCAGGCGATCTTTATTTTAAGGATGTTAACGGCGATGGCGTAATCAACTCCAAAGATGCAGGCATTATTGGCACTCCATATGCCAAGTTTACTTATGGTTTCGCTATAAATGCAACGTTCAAAAACTTCTATTTCAGCTCATCATTTGCCGGTTCTTATGGTAACCAGATAGTTGACGGACAAGATTACTACCTGTACAATATGGAAGGTTCAGGTAACCAATACGCAGACGTTGCCGATCGTTACCGCAATGCTGCCGATCCGGGTGCGGGGAGTGTTTATCGTGCATCTCGTGGTAGTACGCAAAGTAACAGCACCAGGCTATCAACCTTTTATTTACAGAGCGGCTCTTTTTTAAGAAATACCAATATGACATTGGGTTATACACTTAAATCAGATTATATAAGCCGCAACCTGGGCTTAGGCTCGCTGAGAATATATGGCGCGGTTAACAATGGCTTTACCATTACTAAATATAAAGGCTATAACCCTGAAGTTAATTATAATTATACGTATAGCGGTTCATCAAATACAAACCTTACCCCAGGTATTGATTATGGTGTTTACCCGTTGGTGCGTTCATATAACTTAGGCGTTAAAGCTACTTTTTAATTAAAAAACTAATTCTGAAGCAAATGAAGAATATAAATATAAAGTTATTTTGCCTGGTTGCGTTATTTGCGCTGGGTTCATGCAAAAAAGACTTTTTAGAACAAAGCAACCCGGATGCCTTTGCTGTATCTTTTAAAACCGAAAATGATGTATTATTAGCGGTTAACGGTTGTTACGCGCAATTAAGGAGTGGTAATACCATAGGCGAAGGTAGTGATCTGTGGACCGATCAGCGTTCTGATGACACCGGGACAAACGACAATCAATCAAATGCAGGCGAACCTTTTGGATTCAATAACTTTTCATTAATACCTACCAATAGCTATTTAAATACACATTGGAGTGCGATGTACTCCGTTATATCCAATTGCAATATTGTATTATCAAATATTGATAAGGTAACTTTTGCAAAGCCCGAAACCAAACAACAATATAAAGCCGAGGCTGAATTTATACGTGCCTTAATATATTTTCACATGGTTAGGGAATGGGGAGATGTACCGCTGGTTACCAAGCAGTTTACAAACCCAGATGATGTTACAGCGAGTACAGCCCGTAACCCGCAGGCAGCAGTTTATGCACAAATAGTTGCCGATTTAAAAGATGCCCAAGGCAGCCCATTGCCAGCCACCCAGGCTACAGGTACAATTGGTCGTATATCGCTTGCCGCAGTAAATACGTTGTCGGGCCAGGTTTATTTAACTATGGCTACTACACAGGATGCCGCTAATAAAACAACAAATCTGAACAATGCATTAGCAAGTCTCACAGCTGCGTATAACGCTAAAACTTTTGGTAATTTAAAAGATATCCCTTATACCGATGTTTTTGATGTAACCAAAAAAAGCACTTGCCCCGAGCTTATCTGGCAAATAGTGAACATACAGGGCGACCCTACTTATAGTTCAAGTATAGCAGCCAATAGCCAGGCTAAAGGCGAAACTATTAATTCGCTGAAAACATCAAGCGGTGTAGGCAATAATGTTACCCATGATCTGGTGAATGACTATGAAGCCAATGACCTCCGTGGTACATTCTCAATCAAATTTGCAAATGACCAAACTGTTAAGGATTGGTTTGTAACCAAATTCAGGGATGTAAGTACCACTGCAGGTAAAAACGGTTACGGAGGTAACGATTGGATTCTGATGCGTTACGCTGATGTGATATTAATGCTTGCCGAAGTAAACATGTACCTTGGTAACAATACAGCCGCTATTCAGTATTTGGATATGGTACGTGCCAGGGCTGCTATGCCTACCTATGAGGTTTCTTCACAAGACCCAACCTATAACGCTAAATATCCAACACTTAAACTGGCTATATTACATGAGCGCCGCGTGGAGCTTGCTTTTGAGCACCACCGTTTATTTGACTTGTTAAGAAGCTTTACTACTGATGAACTGGTAGCATACTTCCACAGCAAAAAACAGGCTGACTTTGGTTCGGCACTGCTTTCAAATTTCACAACTAAAGACAGGTATTTCCCAATACCATTTAACGAAACCAAGTTAAATCCGGTTAAAATGTACCAAAACCCGGGATATTAATGGTACGCATCTGTTTATACAATAACAAAAAAGGAGAACCTTAGGTTCTCCTTTTTTGTTATCAATCATTTTTATAATACAAACTAAGTCCTTTTTTTCCAGCCATTCCTTCAATGCCGGCAAGCTTTCCTCTACTCAAGAAGAAAATAAATTCATAACTAATATGATATTTTAATAATACAATAAGAATCATATCAAATCCGGTTATTAACATTAGTTAACTTCCTCAATTACAGAAACAAATACTTGTCATAAAGACACAATGAAGTCACGTAAAAATACGCAAGTATTTAAAGTATTTTTCGTAAAAGTACGCGTATTAATTATTAATTAAGCCTATACTTTTACATCATAATAATTCTCCCTGAAATTATTATACCGCTGTTTTATACATCCCTTTTATAAAGCAGAATTTTTAACCAGAATAAACTTTATTTCACGATGATAGATCAGGTTTTAACATTCTTGAACACGCGATTGGATCAATACCTGCGGTTAAAGTTGGATCCATCCAACAGTAACTCCTTTATCCAGGTAGCCAATATTGCCTGGAATGATAGTGAGACCTCTGGGTCTAACGGAGCGAACAGTCCTGCAAATGCATTCATAACCTTAGTAAATATTGAAGAGGACAGGATCAGTAAATCACCTGAAAATTATGTTCGGCAGGGGAGTGAAACAACCTATAGAAATCCTAAAATATACCTCAACCTCTATGTACTGTTTGCAGTTAACCTGTCATCTTATACAGAGTCGTTAAAACGACTTTCTTTTATCATCCAGTTTTTTCAATATCAAAATGTATTTACACCGCTTAGTTCACCTGATTTACCGGCTGGTGTCGAAAAACTGATCCTGGATCTCAATACGCTGTCATTTCAGGACATGAATAATTTATGGGGCATACTGGGTTCAAAATACCTGCCATCTGTAATGTATAAAATGCGGATGATTAGTATAAGTGAAGAATTTACTCAGGGGAATGCTCCATTGTTACACGAAATTATTGTTAACGACAAAACGCTGCAAACGTTATGATAGATATCAATTTTGGAAGCCTGTTCACGATTGAACTATTGCATAGTTACTATAAAGATCAACTATGTCCGGACTTTAGTATTTCACCCTCAAACCAAACGGCAAGAACTTTAAGTGGTCATCAAATAATTGCACGGCAGTATTTTAACCAATTAATTACCGGGGTAAACAGTACTGGCAAAGTAAGCCCACCCAAACCATTTACTGCAATTGAAACAGGCACGCAGTTTACTTTTTTCATGCAACTTAATAATCCCGTATTTTTTAACTATACCAATTTATCGTCGGCTGCACCTGGTAAAATTTACTATTTCACTAATAGAAATAATAACGTCAGTAACGGAAAAACTTTTCTGTCGGGCAAAATAGCGGCTTATGATGCAGCCAGTACTTATGCTCCGGGTGATCTGGCTTCAAATGGTACAGGTACAATATACCGGTCTATTGGCAGCAGTAAACCCGGAAATAGTTTCAATCTTACAGATACCAACCATTGGATGGCGATAGATAAAAATCAGTATTTGTCTGAAACAGATGCTTTGAAATGGATGCCATCTATATCAGCGTATCAATTGGGTTCTGCACAACCATCGGTCAACATATCTGTATTGGGGTATAATAGCATTACAACTGCTTACACTCAATCCGTATTTTCAAAAACAATAGCTTTTGCAAACCCGGCATCATCATTCACACTTGATCTCAGTTTTTTGCAACCAGGTAAATATTCGTTGACGATTAACGGAACCCAGCAATGGATCTATATTAATGATGAACTTAACGATAGTAAAACCTTTGCGGTAATTGATATTTTCCATGATGCAGCACCTGTTTCATGTAGTTTGCTTGATGCAAATGGAGCTCTTCTTAATCCTGCTCCTCATTATAGTATTTACTTCTTAAGCCGTGCAACTATTTGGAAATATATTCTGGCAAGCAAGCAGCAGGGAAATATTAATGACACAGCAAATTTATATCACTTTGCTAATCCCGCAAGTATCATTACTTCACTTACACCAATTCCATTAAGCAATAAGGCACTCAATTTAAAACTAACATTAAATAATCATGATTATTCTCCAATTGCTTGTGCAGATCCTCAGAGGCTCGTCACAATTACAAAGGGTACCGATACTTATCCATGTTCAGAGATCTTTTTAAACTTTTAATAAAAACCGATAAATATGTCACAAATAAACGAAAGCACAATTAAAACTCCAGGGGTTTATGTGAATGAAATTCCATCCTTTCCGCCATCTATTGCTCAGGTGGCCACCGCGGTTCCGGTATTTATCGGATACTCGCAAGATGCAACAAGAAATGGGAAGAGTGTAGTTAACCAGGCTGTACGTATTTCCTCACTTGTTCAGTACGTACAGTATTTTGGTGCCGATTTTCCGAATCTAACCGCTAATGTAGCGCTTAAGCCAGACAATAGCGTAGATACGGTGAATATATCGCCAAGATATCAGTTGTATAACGCTGTAAGAATGTTTTACAGTAATGGCGGTGTTAACTGCTACATCATTTCTGTAGGTAAATACAAAAATGATGGTTCTGTTCTGATTACCGACTTTATTGACGCTGGCAAGATCAGAGCTTT
Source organism: Mucilaginibacter sp. BGA-UO-ETr-C110 (assembly GCF_059567985.1). Classification (NCBI taxonomy): domain Bacteria; kingdom Pseudomonadati; phylum Bacteroidota; class Sphingobacteriia; order Sphingobacteriales; family Sphingobacteriaceae; genus Mucilaginibacter; species Mucilaginibacter sp. BGA-UO-ETr-C110. Next base: position 1,638,120 of record NZ_JCAQPB010000002.1, on the reverse strand, counting down.
TGAAGTTTTACGTAAAGAGGATGAACCAACGCTGATAGTTGTTCCTGATGCCATTTTATTTGGCGCCAGCGACTTTAACAACCTGGCCACAACATCATTGAAAGCCTGTGCCGATTTACAGGACAGATTTACGATCCTGGATGTACTTAATGGCGACAAGGAGAGGACTTACGATAACTCAGATGTTATAACCGTTTTCAGAAATGGAATAGGTTCAGCTAATCTGAATTATGGCGCCGCTTATTATCCGTGGCTGCGTTCAAGTTTATCATACTCTTTTTCTTATCGAAATATTCAGCTGCAAAAACCTGCCGGTACCAACGTGCTTACAAAAAATGTGATAACAAATAATGTTTTTGTAACACAAATTGACAGGGCCGTAACCGATCTGAATACACACATCAACACTTTTGTTAATACACCTGCCTTTGGCGCTCCGTTCAATGTGACTCCTTACACCGGTGCAATAACTGATGCTTATGGCGTAATACCTGCAACCAGTGACAAGCCAGAAATGACGCTGCGACTATCTTATATTAAGGATATCATATTAGGTTTTGTGGCATTAAACAGCACCTTAACCGATGCTGATCCAAGTCACATTTACGGTGGCCGTACAACCAAGGATATTCACACCACCTATACACGGGCAGGAGCCACCGCAGCTGATATTTCACCGATGGATCAGCTGATCCGTGAACTTCTTCTTTTGGATGAAAGTTTTCCGGGTGGAGCTGTTGGTGCAGCGCTCCCTGCTAATTTCTCAACGACACCGTTATTTCCAAATGCCGCAACCGTAGTAGCTGATCCAACCATATACGGCACACCTGCACCTGTCGATGCCGCTGCTGCTGTAAAATACATCAGATCAAGAGTTAACAACCTGTATTCAGCAGTTGTGAATTCTGTGATGGCATTCATCAATGAGGTGAACCTGCGTTTGCAAAATCTGGAAATTCAATTGAATGACTCCAGTTCAATATACAACAACATTACTGTAGCCATTAAAAATCAAGGCATTGTGGTACCACCAAGCGGAGCCCTGGCAGGTATTTATGCATCAGTTGATGGTACAAGAGGCGTTTGGAAAGCTCCGGCAAATGTAAGTGTCAATACTATAGTAGAGCCATTGGTGAATATCGATGATAATACACAGGAAGACCTGAACATTGATACCGATTCTGGCAAATCAGTTAACGCTGTGCGTGCGTTTACAGGCAAAGGTATCCTGGTTTGGGGAGCCCGTACACTGGATGGTAACAGTAATGATTTCAGATACATATCTGTACGCCGCTTTTATATCATGGTTGAAGAATCAGTTAAAAAAGCAGCCATGCAATTTGTATTTGAACCCAATGATGGCAACACCTGGGTACGTGTACGCGCTATGATCGAAAACTATCTCACTAATCTATGGCGTCTGGGCGCTTTGGCCGGGCCCAAACCTGAGCAAGCATTTTATGTAAAAGTTGGTCTGGGACAAACCATGACTTTTGATGACATCCTTAATGGAAAAATGATCATTGAAATAGGCATGGCTCCAGTACGCCCAGCTGAGTTTATCATCTTGCGTTTCTCACAGATACAGCAACAAGCTTAACAGTAGAGTTTATTAAAAATTAATTATCAATCAATCAATCTAAAACTTAAATATTATGGCTAATTACCCACTTCCGAAATTCCATTTTAGTGTTGACTGGGGCGGCACACGCATCGGCTTCACTGACGTAAGCGGACTTGATATAACAAACGATATAATTGAATATCGCGACGGCGCAAGCCCTGAGTATCATAAAATAAAGATGCCCGGACAGCGCAAATTCAGCAACATCACCCTTAAACGTGGTGTGTTTAAATCAGACAATGAGTTTTATAACTGGCACAACTCTATCAACATGAATACAGTTGAGCGCCGCGACATCACCATCAGTCTGCTTGACGAAACATTAGCACCTGTAGTGGTATGGAAAGTTAAAAACGCCTGGCCAACCAAAGTTACATCTACCGACTTAAAGGCCGATGGTAATGAGGTTGCTATCGAAACACTTGAACTGGCACATGAAGGCTTAACCATGCAAAACGAATAGCCATGTTTGATTATCCTTTTACCGGCTTCCATTTCCTGGTAGTATTTGAAATATTTCCGCAGGTGCCAAATGATTTCCGTTTTCAGGATGTTACAGGCTTAACTGTTGATGTGGGTCTGGATACTTACAAAGAGGGTGGCGAGAACCGTTTTGTTCACCGGTTGCCCGGGCGTAATACGTATTCTGATCTCGTTTTAAAACGGGGGATGACACTGGTATCAGGAGTAACAGCCTGGTGTCTTGATTCGATAGAGAATTTCAATTATCAGCCTACTAATATGTTGATATCGCTTTTAAACGCAGATCATTTACCGGTATCGTCATGGTACATAGCTAATGCTATACCGATCAAATACAGTCTTTCGTCTTTTAACGCGGAAACCAACTCGATAGTTATTGAATCAATGACCCTTCGCTATGAGTACTACAAAACGCTAAATCTATCAGCAGCAGTTGGTGCAGCAGTAGGTGCCGTGGCCGATCTGTTTGGTGGAGCCAGTGCAAGTGCGAGTATTTCCGTAGGGTAATCAACATGTTTTTACAAACAGTTTAATAATAAACCAATGCCAGTAGAAATACGAGAATTGCAAATTACCACAACCATAACCGAGGGTGGCAGTGCGAGCGGTAATACATCGTCAACAGCACCCGCTACTGCTACAGGTGGTGAGGATATTATTGCCAAGTGTGTTGAACAGGTATTGGAAATTTTAAAAGAAAAAACTGACCGCTAATGAGCCTGGGTGAATTAAAAAAGATGAAGTTGGTTGCCTATACCGACATCAGTTTTAGCACAAAAGCCGACGGATTGGATTACGATGTATTGATCAATCCGGAATCATATGCGCTTACTTACGGAACCGAGGTGAATCAAAAAAGCGCCCAAGGCTCCAGTGAAAGTATTACTTCTTTTAGTAAAAGATCTGCACAGTCCCTCACTTTCAAATTCTTGTTTGATGGTACCGGTGTGATAAAAAGGGGAGGTGGGGGCTTGTTATCAGGTTTAGCTGTACCGGGATTGCCGGCAGATAAACCTGATGTGGTTCAGGACTTTGAAAAGTTTAAAAGCGTGGTTTACGATTACGATGGTACAACCCATCAACCGCGCTATGTTCAGTTACAATGGGGGCCATTACTTTACAATTGCCAGATGACCCGCATGACGTTGACTTTTAAACTGTTCAACCCCGACGGCACACCTTTGCGGGCAGAAGCTGATTGTACCTTCCAGGGAGTAATTGATGAAACCAAACTGGCGGCCATTGAAAACCGCCAATCGCCTGACCTAACACATATCCGAACGGTAATTAAGGGTGATACGCTCCCCTTAATGTGCTACAAGGAGTATGGGGATAGTAAATATTACTACCAGGTAGCACAATACAACGGCCTAACCGATTTTAAAAAATTAACCGCAGGAACTAAAATTATTTTTCCACCAATTGCAAAATAAACCATGTCACTAAGCCAAACATTACCAGGAACACAAGATACAGATCTGGTTACCTTCACTATAAAGGTAAACGGAACCGTATTGGGTGCATCTTATCAGGTGGCTTCCATGAATTTTAGTAAAGAAATAAACCGTATCCCGGTGGCTAAGCTGTTGATATATGATGGCGACGCTTCGGCACAGGATTTTGCAATAAGTAATGAGCCAACACTGATTCCTGGTGCTGAAATTGAGATAGCTGCCGGTTATCATGCAGACGAAGCGACACTTTTTAGCGGCATTATTTTAAGACATAGTTTAAAAATAAGGGGGAATGGCTCACCCATGTTAATACTGGACTGCCGTGACAAGGCAGTAAAAATGACCGTGGCCCGCAAGAACAAATATTTTTATGATACTAAAGACAGCGACGCCATTACGGAGATCATCGGTAACTACGGCTTAGATACCGACATAGAGGACACCAGCACTACGCTAAAAGCCCTTGTTCAGTATGACTGTACCGACTGGGATTTTATGGTATCGCGTATGGAAACTAACGGAAAGCTTTGTACGGTTGATAACGGCAAAATAACCGTAAAGAAACCTGATTTCAGTTCGGCAACAGTACTCGACGCTTTATTTGGGGCAACCATACTGGAGTTTGATGCTGATCTGGATGCGCGTAATCAATATCAAAGCCTCACAGCTAAAACCTGGGATTATACTACTCAGGAAATAACTACTGCAAGCGCTGCTGAACCCGGGTTTGAAGAAAATGGCAATATTTCAGGTAGCGATCTGGGGGCAGTGTTGGGTGTATCAGAATATGACCTGTACTCAGGTGAAGACCTTACAACTGATGAATTACAAAGTTTGGCAGATGGGCGTCTTCAAAAAGCACGTATGTCACGCTGTAGGGGCAGGGTTCGTTTTCGTGGCTATGGTGGTCAGTTAAACCCAGGCGACCTGATCAATATTGGTGGCGTAGGTGACCGCTTTAACGGAAAAGTATTTGTATCAGGAGTGCGCCATGAAATAGTAAATGGTAGCTGGACAACCGACGTGCAATTTGGTTTATCTAATGAGCTATTTACACGCCAACCAGATGTAAATTCTGCGCCGGCTGTTGATATGCTACCAGCCATACAAGGCTTACAGATAGGGATCGTAACCGATCTGGAAAATGACCCTGATACGCAGGACCGGATCCGCGTAAGGCTACCCATTATTGATCCGGCCGAAGATGGTGTATGGACTCGTATAGCTTGTATGGATGCCGGTAATAACCGGGGCACTTTCTTCCGCCCCGAAATTGGGGATGAGGTAGTGGTTGGTTTTTTAAATAATGACCCCAGGCACCCGGTAGTACTAGGTATGCTGAACAGTAGTACCAAACCTGCTCCATTGAAAGCCGCTAATAAAAACGATGAAAAGGGGTATACCTCTCGCAGTGGAATGAAAATGATCTTTAACGACGACGAAAAGTCGTTAAAAATTGAAACACCGGCGGGTAAAAAGGTAACCATCAGCGAAAAAGAAGGCTACATACAAATGGAGGACGAGAATAACAATAAGGTAACCATGGACTCATCGGCCATAAGCCTGGAAAGCGGAGCAGATATCAAAATAAAGGCAACCGGTGATCTATCCATTGAAGCTACCAATGTTTCTATAAAACCATCTTCCAGCTTTGAGATGAGTGCGGGTGGAGCTTCAATAAAAGCCGATAGCGGCAGTGCCGCCATATCGGCCCCATCTGTAAAGGTAGAAGGTTCAGGCACGGCCACCATAAAAGGCGGTGTAGTAATGATTAACTAAATAAGAAAAGAATTATGCCACTCGCAGCAAGAGTTTCAGATATGCACGTTTGCCCCATGTTTACAGGGCCGGTTCCGCATGTGGGAGGGCCTGTGTTGCCCCCGGGAAGCCCTACCGTATTAATAGGTGGCCTACCGGCCGCATGCGTGGGTGATATGTGTACGTGTGCAGGTCCGCCGGATGTAATAGCAATGGGATCTGCAACAGTATTAATAGGAGGTAAACCAGCAGCACGCATGGGCGATCCAACGGCGCATGGCGGTTCAATCATAATAGGATGTCCAACAGTAATTATAGGAGGTTAACATGTCAGATTCATTTTTAGGAACAGGGTGGAGTTTTCCACCAACATTTGATACCACTGCAAACTCGGTAATCATGACCAGTGATGAGACTGACATACAACTCAGTTTACAGATATTACTGGCAACAAGAAAGGGTGAACGGGTGATGGTACCTGATTATGGCTGTAATCTGGACGAAATGCTCTTTGAGCCCATGACTACCACATTTAAAACCTATATCCGCGAGATGATCAAAACGGCCATACTTTATTATGAACCCCGGATTGATCTGAGCTCGATACAGGTTGATGACAGCCGCGAAACAGAAGGAGTGATCCTGATCATGCTTAATTACACTGTTCGCACCACAAATTCAAGGTTCAATTTTGTATATCCTTACTATAAAAACGAAGGAACAGAAATACACTAATGGCAAATAATTGTTTCGATACCAAACTCTTATCCTATAACGGCACCAGCCAGGCGCAGCGTGCGTTGGATGCTCTTTTGGCTAAATGTGCACTTGTAGATGAGCGGACAGATGCAGATCTCATCTTGCTTACAAAAAAATACAGCGCCTGGTTAAACTATTACGATAATACCAATACGATCAATGGCGACTGGCAACAACTCATGGGTAAAGATATTGCCGTAGTAATTGCAGCAATTGCCGAATGGAGAATAAATGATTATGCATCATTCATTAAATATTTAAATGACACCATAGTCAATGCTCCTACTGATGCCGATGCAAAGAATAACTTTAAAATTCTTTTTGATTTTGTTTTTTCAATCACCGCAGCGCTTGATGATGCCTATAAACATTTGGCAGATGATCTGAGCTATAAAACTTTTTTATCTGTTTCCATCGTTTCCAAAGTGGCGGCACCACTAAGCATACTGTTTCAATATTATGAAAGTTTTGTGACTGGTTCACTTATAGATCCAACTTCAACTTACACAGATGCGCTAACTCCTGTCGACGATATTGTATACTCACAAAATTTCACTTTTGATCCGTTGAAGAGGGTTTTTGTTATTTCTTCACAGAAACGGTTGGAAAGTATTTTTACAGTTGATCCCCCGGTTACCGCATTCCCGATCACATTAACAGGCGCCATACACGAAGATATTGACCATATCCTTACACATAATTTATTTACGGGGGCTTTGCAGTCATTTATTTCGGGCATTATTAATATAGTAAGCCGCACGCCGGCTTACCTATCCGAAGCAATGGATAATTACCCAACGCATGCACCTCATTATGCCCTTTATCTGGCTTTCATAAAACTATTTGGCTTTGCCCAGCAACATTTAAATCAGTATACTAAAAAGCATCTCGACTTTTACTACAAGCAGGTTCTACAGCTAAGTAATAATGTGGCCGAAGCCGATTTTGTACACCTGGTTTTTGAGCTGCAAAAAAATATAGATCAACACTTATTACCTAAAGGCACTTCATTTAAGGCCGGGAAAGATACCAATAATAAAGACTTATTCTATTCGCTCACAGATGATCTTGTAGTCCAGACAGCTGGAGTTCAGGCACTAAAGTCTATTTATTTAAACAAGGATAACACACCGGTAACGCTGTATGCTTCACCTATTGCCAATTCAGAAGATGGGCAGGGTGGTAAATTGCTAACCGCGGATAATTCCTGGTTCCCATTTGGTAACCCTAAGAATATTCAACAAGCCTCCATAGGTTTTGCTGTGGCATCAAACGTATTATACTTAAATGAGGGCAAACGAACTATAACATTAACCTTTACTTGTGATAGTTTAGCTGGTATTGCAACTGCAGACCTTTCCGCAATATTCAGCATACAATTAACCGGTAAAAAAAGCTGGTATACTGCACCTGTTTACACAGTTTCGGTCATTAATAATACCACATTCTCATTAACGGTGGTTTTAGAGGGTGATGCACCCGCCATAGTTTCCTATTCGTCAAAAATACATGGAGGAAACTTTGATATTACGCTACCTATGGTTCAGGTATTACTTAACGGTTATACATCATATCAGAAAATAAAGATCCCACGCATAAATGGGGTAACCATATCGGTAGGTGTTGATGCTGTTAAAAATTTAATACTACAAAACGATGATGGCAAAGTAAACCCGGCAAAACCATTTAAACCATTTGGTGATTTCCCTGAAAACGGAGCCTCATTTATCATTGGCAGTAAGGAGATTTTTCAGAAACAACTAACCAAATTAACCATAGATTTTGACTGGCAGGAGGCACCGTTATCTAAAACAACAGTAAATATATCCTCTTTAGCTAAAGGCAGTTGGTTATCCGTTGCAAGTGGAACGAGTTTATATGCATCCAGTATTGTTATCACCGATCTGCAACAAGGGGTACGTAACCCACAAACATTTAATGATCTCAACGCACGCAACTCTTTAACAGCTGATATTACTTCTGTAGTAAATAAAGGTTTAGCATTTGAAGTTAACAACGCTCTTTCCATGAACATGAGCAGTTTGACACAAAATGATCAGCCTTTTAATGTTAAGAATATAATTAACAGTGGCTTATCACTTGACCGGGGTAATACTATCAAAAGTGGCGTTCCTAATATGGTCATAGCCGCCCCAATAGATCGTTTGGACGTAACAAAACCGAAAGAGATTGACATTACCGGTTTAGAACGTGTAGTACAATCACCTGAGGATTTCACAAACAATGAAGACTATAGCATAACTTCTATTGACGGTTATCTAAAACTGGAAATGATTGGTGATGATTATAGTTTGAATACGTTTCAAAAAAACATACCTCATCCATCAGTTAAAGTAGTTTATGATACTACAAACACAAATAAAATTGTGGGTTATACTGTTGATACAAGTGCGGTTCCTGTACCTAATCATCCGGTTTTAAAATCAATAAATGTAAAATATACCGCAGAAGATAGTATTGTTTTCAGTAACACAGATTTTACTAACCGCAGCAATTTCTTTTATCATCTGGAGCCCTTCGGTTTCCGTGAAATGCACCCGGCAACTACCACAGATACACTTACATTATTACCGGTTTTTAATATAGAAGACGGAATAACCACAGATGACGGGGGCGAATTATGGATAGGGCTGAATAATGCCAAACCCGACGAAACATTCTCTATCCTGTTTCAGGTATCTGATGGCAGCGCCAATCCGCTAAAAAACATGACCCAGGTTAATTGGTATTATTTAAGTAATAACAATTGGTTACCATTTAACAAACAATCAGTTACAGATCAAACCAATAATCTAACCAGCTCAGGTTTGGTAATATTTAATATCCCTGCAAATGCTACTCTTATTAATAGCCGTGCAGACAACGGATTGATCTGGATAAAAGCCGGCGTGCAACACGATACAGATGCGATCTGTAATTTAATTGCTGTCGACGTAAATTCAGCGAAAGCCCAGTTTGTTCAGGATATTACCAATAACATAGTATTTACTAAGATATTACCTCCAAATATCATTAGTAAGCCCGCAATTGCCGACGCTGCGTTAAAGAAAACACAACAACCGTATACCTCATTTGGAGGCCGTGTGCAGGAAACGGATGATCAGTTTTATCAACGTGTTAGTGAACGCCTGCGTCATAAAAACCGGGCCATTACCACATGGGATTATGAACGTTTGATATTGCAGTATTTCCCGCAGGTTTTCAAGGTAAAATGTATTGATCATACCGGGTTTCTCCCCGATGTGAACACCAATCAGCAAAAATATAGTGAGACGCTGGCGGGACATGTAACGATAATAACCATCCCTGATCTGACGCATCTAAATAACGCCAATCCGCTTCGACCATATACCAGTATAGGTTTGTTGACCGAAATTGAGAAGTACATTAAAACACTGACATCGCCATTCGTAAAACTACACCTCAGCAACCCATCATTTGAAGAAGTACAGTTTGAATTTAGCGTTACGTTCCGCGAAAATATCGATCCTGTTTATTTCTCCAATCAGTTGAACAATGAGATTGAGCAATTTTTAACCCCCTGGGCATTTGGCAACCCACAGGCCATTCAATTTGGTAATAGTATTGAAAAATCTGTGGTGCTCAATTTTATTGAAGAAAGGCCCTATGTAGACTTTGTTACCTGTTTTAAAATGAACCACATTATACTTCGTGAAGGTCAGGTAGTAATACAGGCGCAATACGATATAGATGAAGCGATAGCAAGCACTTCCAGATCAATTTTAGTATCATACTATAATGAAGAAACCAAAGTAAAACATTTAATTAATTCACCAGCTAACTGTGATTGCAATGGATAAGCAAAAAGTAATCAGTAAAGATCCAGGTTTAACCGTCGATCAAAATTATGTTTTTCTCAGAGAGGCCGGCCTGGGTTATATTGAAAAGCTTAGTGGTAAAATCTGGACAGATTATAATGAGCATGACCCAGGTATTACGATTTTGGAGGCCCTTTGTTATGCTATAACCGAGTTAGGCTACAGAACAGGGATGCCTATGGAAGATCTGCTTACAGACGAAGATGGCAAAATAGCATCTACACAAACTTTATATACCGCCAAGAACATACTAACTCAATCGCCACTTACGGTTAATGATTATCGCAAATTACTGATAGATATAGTAGGGGTACATAATGCCTGGTTTTTGTATGACGACTACTATATCCATAACGATCAAAACATTCCGGCCGGTGAAATAGCCCTTTATGCAGATTGTAAAGCGGATTCATTATCGTACCAGGAAACACCGCACCCGGTTTATTTATCAGGTTTATATAAAATATTACTGGACCTTGATTCAGATCAGCAGTTTGGCGATATGAACAATGGTGAGTTACAGATTTTAAATCCTGCAAGCGGCAAATTTAAAGGAGGTGATGTTGGGCTTACCATCGTTTTTCCCATATGGGATGATCCGGGCGTAGCCAAATTATTAACCATTGATCCAAAAACCGTTTCCGGTGCTACTGCCAGTTTTACAACCGGTAGTAGTATTATTATTCAAATTGATTTTAATTACACCATTGGAAGTTCAAACTTTTCAGCAGTAATTGCAGGTATAGTTGATATTGATCTTCAACCTTCGGGCCAGCCTGTACAAATGAGTGATATTCAAGCCTTTTTTAGTGCTGATTTTACTGCGCAGGTACTTAATCTATACCTGTTAAAAATTCAACAGGCAAAACGTATCGTTCAATCGGCCATCCGAACCTTAAATGAAAACAGAAATCTATGTGAAGATTTTGTTAGTGTTACCACTATAAAAGATGAAGAAATAGCCATTTGCTGCGACATAGAAGTTTCGCCATCTGCAGATATGGAACAGATACAGGCCCAGGTATTTTATGCTATTGAGGAATATCTTAATCCTTCGGTGAACTTTTACCTGTTAAGTGAATTGCAGGACAAGCGCTATACTACAGATGCCATATTTGAGGGCCCCGTACTGCAGCATGGATTTATTGATACTGATGAACTGGAGCAAACCCAGTTGCGTGGGGAAATATATGCATCAGATATCATCAGCCTGATCATGGATATTGACGGCGTATTGGGAGCCCGGAATTTTATGATGACAAAATATGGAGCTGATGATAAACCTGTTCCTGGTTTAAGCGGAAAAAACTGGTGTATGCCTATTACAACAGGTCATAAACCTGTGTTTTCTGAAACGAAATCAAAACTCCTCTTTTATAAAAACCAATTTCCATATTTACCATCTCTTACCGAGGTACGCGATACACTTAAATGGCTGCGCGCAGTAAAAGCCCGGAATAAACTTTCCGGTCATACTGATGATTTGGCTGTCCCTTCCGGCAACTATTACCCATTGGATAATTACACTTCTGTTGAATATCTTTTACCACAAACCTATGGCATTGGCTCGGCTGGACTTTCAACAAATGTAAGCGATGAAAGAAAAGGACAAGCCAAACAGTTACAAGCCTATTTATTACTATTTGATCAGTTACTAGCTGATTTCTTTTCACAGCTAAACGGCGCAAAAGAATTGTTTTCCACAGAGAATATCGTGCAAACTTATTATGCACAGTTCCTGGGTGATATCAAAAATATTAAACCGGTTTATAAACAGGATGGAGCAGCCCATACTATTGAACAACGGGTGATGCAAAATCAGAACTCAACCACAGTCCCAGCAAACGATTGGCAAAACTTGTATGAATTAAATGAAGTTTTCACCGACCGTCGTAGCCGTTTCCTTGATCACCTGATGAGTCGTTTTGGTGAATCATTCAATGATTATGTTTTATTGAACTATTCACTTGATTATGCAACTCAAAAAGAATCTAATTTAACACCTGCGGATATAATCGATAGCAAGATCTCCTTTTTGAAGGATTATCCGGTTATAAGTTATCAAAGGGGAAGAGCGTTTAACTATTTCCCACAAAACTACTTTCCTCCTCAACCAGACTTTTCTATAGACACCACTAAATTGTGGGATACCGATAATGTATCGGGTTTAGAGAAAAAACTATGCCACCTGGGTGGTATCAAGAATTTTTATCGCAGGTTTTTGTATTGTATAGGTAACGTTACTATTATCACTACTAATGATACACCAGCTAAATACCAGTTTTCATTCAGCAATCAAAACGGTGGAACCTTAACCTCAGTGGCAATTTACGATACGCAGGAGGAATTGAATAATGCCTTACCCGCATTTATGGATCTTGTTTTAACTGATGAACACTATGATATTAAACAAACTGACAGCAACTGGAATATTTATGTTATCGATAATGAAGATAATAACCTTGCTATAAGTAATGATTTTACATCCCTGGCAAATGCAAATGCTGCATTGGCTCTGTTTGTAACGGAGTTTAATAAGGAATGTAACGCCGACGGGCTTCATCTGATTGAGCATTTGCTTTTAAGACCACGGAGTGACCAATTTAAAAAATTCGCACCGGTATGCCTGGATCAGAATTGTGATTTTTGCGGTGAGCAGGACCCTTACTCCTTCAAAATGTCTGTCGTGCTGCCTTACTGGCCACTGCACTTCCGAAATTTAGCTTTCCGAAATTATTTTGAAGATATCATACGGCAAGAAACCCCCGCGCATACCATGGTAAAAATCTGCTGGATAAATGACCAGTCGATTTATGATTTTGAAAATGCTTATAAGGCGTGGATAACAGCTTTAGCGAATTATTCATCTGATAATACCAAAATAGATGATCTGCAGCAAACCAATGATACGCTGATACAACTGCTGTTTAATTTACATAGTGAATACCCGGTAGCCACTTTGCACGATTGTGCGGAAAGCAAGGATACCAACCCGGTAATGCTGGGCAAAACCATTTTAGGATCTTTAAAAAATTGATATATGGCAAATCCAATAGAATACATCGTGTTTGAACCAGATCAGGTACTTACTAACGATCACCTCAATGAAACTTTTAACTACCTTGATCAGCAAAACCGCTGGACACGCAACAAACTGATAGGTATTGGTATTGTTTGCGGACTGGATATAGTGCTCAATCCGGGTGTTATTGAAATTAACAAAGGTTGCGGAGTAACTTCGCAGGGGTATTTAATTACCCAGGACACCAACCAGTATACCTATTATATGCCGTATACACCTGTTGAGGTTCCTGATGACCTGCCTTTTGTTTATGACAAGGAAGGAGGTCTGCCTTTCTATAAACCTTTCTGTACCGGTAAAACTGTTTGGCTATTACTTACGGATGATCAGTTTAATGCATTGGAAAGCGCACAACAACTCAATGCGAAAACCCTTTCATCAGCAGCGGCTACCTTTTTAAGTGACTATGTGGTTGCTTTGTTTTTGGAGGTCAAGGAAACGGATCTTAAAAACTGCGACACACAGGATTGCAATAACAAGGGCGAAAAGATGGTTTTACAGGTAAGGCCTTTACTTGTTGCAAAAAATGACCTGTACAATAATAACGCTAATAAAGTAAGCAATATTGATAGGATAGGTAATATAAATAAAATATCCCCTATATCCCCCAGGTTAAATATTCCGTCTAAAGCCTTTCAACTGAGCTTAAACTCCAAGGTACAGCTAAAAAGATTTAACGTACCTTATACAGATCTTGAAACTGCAGATGACATACTGAATGCCTTTGTTAGTTTAGTTGATGATACTACTTTAAGCCAGCTAACAGATGCCTATAATTCCTGCTATCAGCAATACGGGTCAGTTTTAAATATTACGTCAAACCCTTTTTCTGATATGCTGGCCGTACTTAAAAATTATCTTGACCAGTTATTAAAACAAAACCCGCTGGCTATTGAATACTTTTATGATTTCATTGATGATCTGATCAAGGCTTATGAGGAATTTTCTGCTAAAGTATCCCATATCATCACTACCTGCTGCCCGGATGAAAACTTATTTCCATTGCATCTGGTTTTAGGTGATGCATCATTGGCTACGAATGACTATCTAAAAGATAGCTATCGTAACTACTTTATTTATTCTCCATTGTTCTCAAAAATGGGTGTTGAATCGGCCGAGGTGCTCCTGTTATTTAGCCGAATGGTATTGATGATTAAAGATTTTACTATTCCTGACACTACTCAGTCAGATAAATTTGCGGTAAAGATCACCCCAAGCCAATATATGCATTTCCCGCTTTCCGAACGTGCTATCCCGTACTATTATACGGTAAATGAAAGTGGTGCCGAATTATATAAATCATGGAACTATGCCAAAACCAACAGCGGGAAAGCCACGCTAAACCTTGGTTATAATTCGGGTTTATATAATACAAGTACCGAAGTAGCACAACCACTTTTGTATGATATTGAAAAGTATAATTTTTTCAGGGTTGAGGGCCATATTGGCCAAAACTATCAGGATGTTTTATCAAATATTCTTATTCAGCGTTTAACCTATAATCTGCCATTTGATGTGGTAGCCATTGCAGATAAGCAGTTTGATTTTTCAAATGTGACTTTGCCTGATGCTGAAATTCGGGATCTGGAAACTGATTACAACCTGATAACAACAGAAGCCACAAGTAAGATATTGAGGCCATTTGTTTTTGTTGCAAACTTACCCTATGTTGCTAAAACTACGGGAACTAATATACCTGGTAAATTAACAGATAGTCCAATTAAAAGGTTCTCAGAGGTTAAAACAAACACTATTCGAGGTATTGAACCGATACGATCATCAAACACCACTTATGTCTACCCCAAAGGTACTTTTATACGCAACCATTGCGTGGTACAACCCAACACAATAGCAAGCGCTTACCTTAATGCATTAAGTGATACCGGAGTTTTCACTAATCCGGTAACAGGCCCTCAATCTGGTAGTGTAGACGAGCTTTATTTCATTTTTTTTTATTTTATTGATGCTATTGAAACAGTGATGGTGTATTTGCTTAATACCCCATCCGTTATTGATATCGACTTAAACGAACAATATGATGCGTTTAATAATTATCTTGATTCCATCAACAAAGTTATCGCTACCCTAAAAGGCCCTGTGGCAAAAACTCAGGTCTCCCGGGATGGCTCTATAATATCGTTAATTGAAGATTATGGAGTAAATCTTTTAATTGTAGATTTTGAAACGGTATTAAATGCTGTTCTTGACGAACTATTAGATTCATTAAGTAATGAAGTTAACCAGAGATATTCCCGCTACGCCGATAAACATACATTTTTAAACTACTATAAAAACAACCCCGGGCTTGAACATAAAGCAGGTGTGCCCAAAGGTGGTACATTGGTATTAGTTTATAAAAATTATATTCCCACTTTTAATAAAAACATTAGCGCCCCGCTTTCTAAAGCTGGTGATGCGGCATCAGTGAAAGCCCGGTCAGCAAGTATGGAAGCCGCTCCGGCCGAAGGTCAACAGATCCCCGTATCCCCGGATCTTGATGAAAACACCTTAAATCTTGTCAAGAAAATGGTCGCCGACAGTAAAGGGGTATCTGATACTGAAAAACTGAGGTTGATTGATATCCTGGCAGGCAGAGGAGTGTCTGAGGAGGAGCCAAATTATGATATTATTAACAAAATTATTATTGCAGATTTCTATGTTCCTTATATAGGTTCACCGATAGAACGCACTACTGCAGAAATAACACCGCCGCCACCTCCGGCACCGGTTATTTCGATGAGTGGTACTACTTTCTGTGATAATGATACCAATCCTGCGCAAATTGCAGTATCAATACCCGGCGGTACTTTTAATGCGGTACCCGGTCTTGATAGCGTCAAACAAACCTTCACGCCGGCAATAGCCAAAGCCGGAACATACCGGTTAATTTATACAGTAAATAATGTAAGTTCTGCACCGTTCAATATTACAGTTCTTTCTGTACCGGGTAGTAGTGTTTTCAGCTTTATAAACGATTGGTCTGGTAGTGGTGTTAAGACTGCAGCCGTAGCTGCCGCCAGGTCAGGTATTGTATCTGCAACATTTACTCCTGCTATCAGGGACAGCAGATTTACCTATGATTGGGAAGTCTTTGGAGATAATGTGTCGAAGGGTGCAATGACTGCCGATGGTGTTATTCGTATATCAGGTGATAATAGTGTAGTAAATGTCAAAGCCTCAATTGTCACCGTTTCATTAACCATATCAAACGGCACATGTCATTCATCAACTACATCAATGCAATTGGAGATTACCTCAACTGGCTTCATCATTACAACTTCCGACGACGGTCCACAGGCTTCGCTTAAAAAAACAGGGGCAATAGAAAAACTTTTTACCAGGAAGAAGAAATAATAAGCTGATTCATATGTAACATTACCATGGCATCACACATTGTTCATAAGCAGCAAGTCACTTTAAACCTTCCCAAACAAGAGGAGGCACACGCTTTTCAAAATCGTGTAAGCGACTTGCTGCGCAATGAATTATCAGCCAGTATGGAAGCTGTTTTTGATGAATTATTTCCAACTACCGATATAATACGCATCGATTCATTGCATCTTGATTTAGGTAAAATTGAAGTACTTAATTTTGAACAGGAATTTAAAACGCACTTTATTGAAGAGCTCAGGAAAAGCTTGTCATCTAAAAAAAGCAAGTTGGCTGATGAAAATACTGAAGAAGTATTAAGGCCTGAGCAATCATTAATAAAAGCCTTCATCTATTTTCTGGAGAATGGTTATTTACCATGGTATAGCCCTGTTGAAAACATGGCTGACTGGAGCAATGAGATCTTAACTGCTTTATCAGAGAAAAAAGATCCATATTTCTTTAACTGGCTTCGCGATAATTATATAGATGAACCGGTCATATTACAAAGACTGATTTTGCAATATGATAATGCCTTCCTGGCACAACTGATGGCAATTATAAACCCTGCAACAGATGAATCCTGGAACATTATTTATAGCGATCTGGAAATTTTTATAACTAATTGCCTAAAGAGCGGTTTACCGGTTCGCAACGAAATATGGAAGTACATTTTCCACGCTTTACTAAGCACCCACGCTTTAGAAAACAAAATTGCTTTACCAGGTACATCTTTATCAAGCACAAAAGATAGCGAACTGATATTACAATCATTAAGTCTGTTAACAAACCACTTCAATATATCAAGCCATGATATAACTACATTATTGGAGAATAGAATAAAGAAGTCGCTTAAAACAAATGTTGTAAAGCAAGCATTTCAGGATCTTAAGTCGCTTTTAATATCCCTGGAGGATTTTAGACAGGATGTAGATGATCCTGTGGTTACGAATAAGCACAGAGAAACCGAGGTAAACAATGCTCACCATAAGAGGGAAGAAATAATCACAGGTAAACTGAAAGATAATACCGAAATAGACAGTACTCAAACTGAGGGGGAAGAGATAATAACAAACAAGCCTAAAGATAATAGTGAAACAAACAGGACTAAAAATGCAGATCCCATAAGTAATGACAAAGGTAAAGAAACCCATAAGGCTGAAACAGATGGTAACCGTGATGCTGCGAATATGCCAAATGATATCAACACAGAAAAAATCAACCGCAATATAAAGAAGAAGGATATCAAGATAAGGAAGAAGGATATCGAGGAGGAAAAGATTGAAGAAGAACGAGAAAATAGTAAAACTCACCATGCTGATAATCAAGATGACCCGTCATTAAAACAGCAGAGAAAGATATCGGAAGAAGGATTGAATAAAAATAAGACAACAGATGCTATAGAGCAGCTTTTGCCAAAAAATAAAAAACATACAGGCATTATAGAGGCCGAGACGCTATACATAAAAAACAGTGGAATTGTAATACTTCATTATTTTTTATCCCCTTATTTTAATGATCTGGGATTATTAGCTGAAGGAAAGTTCATAGATGATACCACTCATCAACGAGCGGTACTCTTACTTCATTACCTGGCGACAGGGAAGACTAAGGCTGCCGAATTTGATTTAACGCTTTCTAAAATTCTATGTGGCTATCCTATTTCGGAAACGCTGCCTTCGGCCATTATTTTAACAAAAAAAGAAAAGGCAGAATCAAAAAGATTACTGGAAGCCATTATAGATCATTGGTCTCCATTAAAAAACACATCGATTAAGGGTTTGCGTGACGCTTTTTTTGAACGGGATGGAAAACTAACCAAAAAAGAGAATGGATGGTTATTAACGATTGAACAAAGAACTATTGACGTATTGTTAGGGAAATTGCCATGGGGGTATTCAACCATACGCCTGCCCTGGATGCAAGAAATATTAAATGTAGATTGGTATTAAAATAAAGTTATGTTAGCAACCAAGCAATCACAATCTGAAAATACTGGAGGGGCACAAAATAGTAAGCCTTTTTTTCCGGGACATGTGGTACAGCCTAAATTACAGGTGAATGAGCCTGGTGACAGGTATGAACAGGAGGCAGACTCCATGGCCGATAAGGTCATGCGTATGACCACAGGCGAGTCCACATTTTTTAAGCCTGCCCGGGCGGTTGTGCAGCGTAAGTGCCAGCATTGCGAAGAGGAAGAGAAAATACATCGTAAGGAAACCTCCGGTGGCGAAGTGCAAGGTAGTTACCAACTGGATAATTACGTAGGTTCATTAGGTTCATCAGGCCAGGCTATGCCCGACAGCAGCCGACAGTTTTTTGAACCTCGTTTTGGACGCGATTTTTCAAATGTGCGCATTCATACAGATACAGTAGCTGCAAAGTCGGCTCAATCCATCAATGCGCTGGCTTACACAACGGGTAATAATATTGTTTTTGATAGTGGGCAGTTTGCGCCGGAAAGCGACAGCGGCAGGCGATTAATGGCACACGAACTTACGCACGTGATCCAGCAAAGTGACAGTAATGTTGTCAGGAGAACCGCTAATTGCTCGGCTGCAAGAAGTTGTTGCGCGACTGATCAATGCAGCAATCCTGACATCACAGTAACTGGCCCCCCGGCTGCAAGCACCTGGTGGGCTATGGATGTCAATATCGACATTGAAGAAAGCGGCTGGAAAAAAGCGCTTATTAGTCGAAATTTTGGTCACACTTTTGTGAGGTTCTATGAAAGCAATGGTACACAATACACTTACGGATTTTATCCAAGATCGACCATACCAACAGAGAAAAACCCCGCCGTACTTGGTTGTGTAAATCATCCGGATACTTCCCATGATGCCTGCACCGACCGTACCGAAACCATGGCACTAACAGCTGCAGAATATGCTGCCGGGCTTGCTTATACACAAAATATTTGTAAGACGGGTCATTTCTACGGATATATAAAAGGAACCGGTAGTTATACATGTACCACATTCGCGTCAGAGGTAGTTACGGCCGCAGGGCATCATTTACCAAGTTCAGCAAGCGCACCAATCACTGTGTTTTATACCGACATACCCGCGATAGATAATCCTAATACCCTGAATGAAAATATGGAAACAGCTAATAAAGGCGTTGGGTCTACAGAAATAGAAATATTATCAAACGCAGAAATGTTGGAGCCAAAAATGTTAGAGCGTACTTCGTGGGAAGAAAAAGTAAGATGGATGAGGGTATTGCTTAATGAAACCTGGATCACCGATCGCGACGTTGCCGCAATGGTCAGAATATGCTGTGTTGGCACCACAAGTACTGATTTATCAAACATACGAGCAAAAATCACCCCGTTGTTAAGTGTTATGAATAGCCCATCGCAACGGACAACCGTAACTAATGCTTTATCCGGCAGCTGCCCTTAAAAACAATACTGTGGATCGATATGTAACTAAAACAACAGACACACCGGGCAAAAAAAAAACCTGTTCAAATCATGTTTTTTTTCAGCCAAAGCTAACCGTAAACCAACCCCACGACGTTTACGAGCAGGAGGCGGATACGATGGCTGATCGGGTTATGCGCATGGCTATACCAGATCATAATGAAAATGCTTTTTTTAAACCGGTTGGTGATAACATCCAACGTAAGTGCCAGCATTGTGAGGAAGAAGAAAAAGTGCATCGTAAAGAGAGCTCAGGCGCCGAAGCACAAGGTAGTCACGAACTGGATAGCTACGTTGGATCATTAGGTTCCTCAGGTCAGGCGCTACCTGAAAGTAGCCGCCAGTTTTTTGAACCTCGTTTTGGACGCGATTTTTCAAATGTTCGTATCCATACCGATTCTGTAGCGGCAAAATCTGCACAATCCATCAATGCCCTGGCCTATACTACGGGCAATAATATTGTATTTAACAATGGGCAGTTCTCGCCGGAAAGTGATAGCGGTAAAAAACTCATGGCCCATGAATTAACGCATGTGGTACAACAGGGAGAGGGTGTGGTTAGGAGATACGGTCACGATAGTTTTTGCAAAGACGAGCTGCACCTTAAACCGTTTATTTGGCCGGGGCATTCCGCGGCAGTACAGATGCTTACAAATGTATTAGCTGCCTTTACCGCAAATGATCCCAGGCTAACGGCATTGATCCCTCAATATTTTGGCACAGACGGGTTGGCTCATAGAAGTGAAATTGAAGCTAACTTTAAGAAAATAAATACCAAACTCAATGAAAACTACATGTACCACTGTAATGATGGTGCAAACGCAAATTCAAGTATTGGAAAATGTAATCATGCAGTTAGGGCTGAAACCGATATAAATGGCTTTTTTTCAACTAATGACATTATGCTGTGCTTTGACATTATAAATTCAAGTTGGAGTGCAACAGATGTGGGGGCACTGATAGTTCATGAAAATTATCACCGGGCAATGGGGGGTAGTGTCCATGCGTGGGGGCTTGGTGGAAATCCACCAAACTGTGGTAGTGGTAGTCCACCAACCATGAAATTGTTGTTAGACAATCCAGATTCTTATAGCTGTTTAGCAAGGCTTTTTTAAATAAATATTGATATAAATAAGTGTGATGAGTAAAGAAAACGAAAGTAAAGTTCAATATCCCGCCGAAGTTAATTCCTTTAAAAAAAGGGATGATAAGTCCTCGTTTTTTCAACCTAAGCTATCCGTAAATCAGCCAAACGATGTTTACGAGCAGGAAGCGGATGCAATGGCCAACCAGGTGATGCGCATGGCCGATCCGGCTCAAAATGAAACCTCTTTTTTTAAACCTGCCGACAACATACAACGCAAATGTGAGCATTGCGACGAGGAACAAAACGTGCATCGTAAAGAACGTTCGGGTTCAGAAGCACAGGGAGGCAATCACCTGAATAATTATATAGGATCATTAGGTTCATCGGGGCAGGCCCTGCCTGATAGCAGCCGGAACTTTTTTGAGCCCCGTTTCGGTCAGGATTTTTCAAATGTGCGTATCCATACTGATTCGATCGCAGCAAAGTCTGCAGACTCAATCAACGCATTAGCTTATACTACGGGCAACAATATTGTATTTAACAGCGGACAGTATTCGCCCGAGAGCGACAGCGGCAAAAAGTTAATGGCTCATGAACTAACCCATGTAGTACAACAAACACAAAACGGTCAGCAAATTCAAAGAAAGCCTCTTACTAAACCCGAACTTATTGCAAAAATAAAAACATACGGCATTACTGCCGTGCTGGATGATTCATCCACTTTTTCGGATGTAGAACTTGATCTGGTTGATCAAGCCCTCGCTGGTTTGCCAGCAGATGATAAAGCTGCCATTAAAGGAGCTAAAATTGTCAGGGTCAATACACTCGGTGGCACAACAGCTGGTGAATATAGCAAGGAGCAGGGCTATAACGATACAAGTGTAACTGATGAACAAAAAATAGAGCTAAGCGATCTTGCATTTGGTACAAACACAGCCGATGAATCTATTCGTCTTATTACCCATGAAGTTGGACATGCTGTTGCGGCAATGCCTCATCGGGTTGCGACAAACAGCCTGGATACCGAGGGCTTAAAATTCAATAAGCTGAACACTGAAGCAAATGATGCGCGTGGTGTATTAAAGACCGCAAATGACGCCACTAATGCGGCAATTAAAGAGCAAGAAAAAGCCCTAAAGGAATTTAATAAGATAAATGGCAGTCCTGATAAAGTCGCAGTTGAAGCCGCTAAAGATGATTTTACGGCGAAAAAGGCAGAAGTAGATAGATTAAAAGCGGTGAGTGATCCCCAAAATGCCGACTTTAATACTAAACAAAGCGCTGCGGAAGCACAAAACACTATTGTAGCAACAAAACAAGCAGCTGCGGATGCCAAGCTTGCGAATGTAGATGATCTTAAAAAAGATGCAGCGGCCAAACTGCCAGTTATGGAAGCTGCATTGAAAGCTGCCAAACCAGTAATTAATTCAAAAGATGCAGCGAGCGTTGATTACAGAACATCATTAACAAATTGCGAAAACGCTATAAAAAAATTCTATAATGATAATGCTGTTGTAAATGTTGAAACAGCAGTAGCAGATAGTGCAAAAGCTATTGCGGATGCTGCCATTAGTGATAGGAATACAAAACGTGACGATCTTAACAAAGCGAATCCTAAAAATAAGGTTGTTAGCGCAACAACAGCGCTTGAAGCGGCACAGGATAGTTTTTATAACGCCGCATTAGTAATGGCCTTTAATAAAAGTATGAGTTTATCTGTTAAAGCATTTTATGATCTGGTGGTAAAAAACAACATATCACCGGCCCTTACAGCGTATGCTGCAGAGAACTGGCCGGCTAAACCAGAAGAATTTTATTCCGAAGCATATTCCTTTTTTGTTAAAAAACCGACAGATTTAGAAACACACTCAAAAATTTTATTTGACTGGTTCAAAGCTGGGAGCTATAAATAATTAAATAATTTAACAGTGAATTCGCATCAACACATCAATCCGGTTAGTAAGTCCGAAAATTCTACGGCTTCTAAACCACTATTCTTTCAGCCCAAACTCACGGTAAACCAACCCGATGATGTTTACGAACAGGAAGCTGATGCGATGGCTGACCGTGTTATGCGTAAAGATATACTGTCAGATAGTTCGGTTTTCTTAAAACCGGCGCCTATGCACGTAGTTCAACCAAAATGTTCTGCTTGTGAAGCAAAAGAAGAGCCTCATTTGGAGGAAGACGAAGCAAAAGAAGAAACCGCTCCGGAGCCAAAGCAACCAATTGCAGATATACCCATCCAACGAAAATGTGCACACTGCGAGGAAGAAGAACAAAATAAAATCAGCAGAAAAGAATCGGGTGATAATTCGCCAGTTGTTACCGCCAATGTGGAACAAACCATACAATCACCGGGGCAAAAGATGGATGATGGAACACGTAGTTTTATGGAAGGCCGCTTTGGTTATAATTTTGGCGATGTACAGATCCATAATGATTCACAAGCTCACCAATCGTCAAAAGATATCAACGCATTGGCGTATACACATCAAAACCATATTGCATTTGGCGCAGGGCAATATCAGCCAGAAACTGATACCGGAAAACGCTTATTAGCGCATGAACTTACACATGTGGTGCAGCAAAGTGGGGGAGTTGATCGAAAACTTGTCCAGAGAGAACCCACAGTAACCGACGGGGAGCCGACAATAATAGATATTTATAATACAAAAGGGAATATTAAAGAAGATGTCAAATTCTTAAAACAGGTAGCTGATAATTTTAGCCGGGCGCTAATTGTACAGGGAAATGTGTTGATGGTTTATAAAATAGATGGTGCCACCCCAATACAGTTAAAATCATTCATTATAAAGAGCGACATCGTATTGATGTCCACTTATTTCTACTGGGGTAACGACGAAAGATTTTATCCCATAGCATATGACAGTGGTCAGAAAAAGTACGTTTTTATGGGCAAAGACGTACCTGTTAACGAAGACCAGAAAAAAACTATGGCTAAAGTGGATCAAATGTTCACGGTTCCAAACTGGTTTCGTACAGAAAGTGACAAGGATAGTTTTTATAAATTGTTTGATAATGACCGGGTAGCGGGCCTAATCGTAATGCCTTACGGTGGGGGAGCAGAAAGTAAAGGCGCGAAAGGCGGTGATGATCCGGAGGAAATTCCACCTAAACCAAAATGGGCAGATGCTTTTGAAAAAAGTATGGCCGATGTAATTACCTCAACACGCAATGCTGAGCCCACATCAGAAGATATTCCGGCTTCTTTTTATTTCTATTATTCAAAAAGTAAATCAAAATGGCGGGGATATGCCGCTCAAAAAGATGCCGCCGATAAAGCTATTAATAAGGTTTATACCGATGTTAACGAAAGTGATAAACCGGCAGATTTATTAACCAATATCCGCCAGCTTATCCGTATCGAAAAATTAAAAACGGTAACCGATGTAAAGCCCTCAAAAGATGCCACTCCCTTAGCCGCTTCTATGTTATGGGCCTATGAACTGAAGCTAAAGATCGAAAAACTAATGGCTGATGAACGTAAAGCACATACCAATCTTTATGATCTGCCCGATAAAATATCTCTTACCACTAATGAAGGAGATGAAGCCAACGTTTACTTACGTATTGATCTGTTTGTTAATTCGGTGGGTACTGGAGGCGCTGCTGAGACGCAAATGAAATCAGGTGTGCTGCCAGATGCCTTGCAAAAAGAAATGAAGGCCGAGGATATATTAAAAGTGATCAAAGCGGCAACAAAAGCATTGCAGGGAGGGAGCATTAAGACAGAAGGCCGCGAAACCAAAAGTTTTGATCATGTAAAAAAGGCATATCCTTCAAACATCATAGCAAAAGATGTCAGGCCCGATGGCAAAACCGTTACAGGCGCGCATCACGCATTTAAAATGAATGTGCAACTGGAAAAAATGGAAGGTACGGATACGCTGCATCTCATGACCTTACATATGCGTACCGTATACTATTACTGGGATATTTATAAGGTAAATGATCAATTGTCGGCCGAGGAGCGCGCGGAATTGTCATCAGACTGGAAAGACAGGCGTGATAGTTTATCAACATATTTCAAAGAGTCAGGTCAGCTTAAAACAAAACCGCTTATTGATACGGAAAAATTAGAGCAGTATAATCTGCAAATGGATGCATTAGAGGTTCCGCAAGCAAAAGTTGATGCAAAAGCCGATATGACACGCCAGCAGATTGAAGATCTAAAATCGGCCGGTGTTTTTTACGGATCACGATTAAGTTATTTTCCCGAAGCTGATTTTACCTTTCCAAAAGAAGAAGGTGATTATATTGTTTATTGCCGAGCACAGGTTGAACCGTCGGAGGATACGGTCATCCGCCCAAGTGAAGCGTTTTTTCCAATCATGGTTGAGGATGGGCATAAACTTGGTAAAGAGTCCGTTAATAAGCCATTCAATGAAATTGAGGATACTACACAGCAACTTGCAAAGGCAACAACAGATGAAGAAAAAACACGGCTTCAAAATAAGCTGACAGAATTAAACAGGCGCCAGGCAATGTCCCTGCCCGATAGGGTAACAGAAGATATTACAAGCACAGATGATACCATTCGTTTAGCTAAAAAACTTAAAGATCTGTACATTAAGAGTAAAAGCGAAACCTCCCCATTCTCATTAACCATAGCTAAAGATAAGGCTGATGGAAAAAAAATGCTGGATATATGGTTGATGGTATCAATGAATGAACCGTCAAAAGCATTTGAAGTAAAAATTGATGAACTTGTTGCAAATCTTTCATCTCAGGCCAAAGGACTTAATGATGTTCAAAAGAATCTGCAATCATTCAGTGATGATTATGATCATACCAAACCTACCTATACACCCGTAGTTACGCTGATATCACAGGAAACCGGGCAGGAATATCAGTTAATCACAATGGTGGCGGAAACGAAAGACAGTACCGATGCGGAAACCAAAATTGTATTGATTGATGTAACCACCCATAAAACACAGGCCAAATATAACGGAAGCAGTAAAAACCCCAATAAGGCAGAGGCACTTAAGGAGGCCATACAAGATGCATTTGTTGATTTTGGTAAAGATGTTCAATATGGTAAGGGCTCTGTAGAGTATCGTGTACCGGTTATCAATGCCAGTGGAAGCGTAAATAGCAAGCCGGGGATAAAACAAACCATATTAGGCATATTAGAAGCCGTAGCTGCTGTGGCAGGTATTGCCGCGCTGGTTATTGGCACAGTAGCTACGGGCGGAATGCTGGTAGTTGCATTAGGCGTTGGCAGTGCTGTTATAGGGGCAGGCGTGGCTGGTTATCATATTTATGATCGTGGTGTAAATCACAAACTGGAACCGGATGTAGACCTGGCAATGGATATACTCAATATGCTTGGCCCTTTGCTTATCGCGGTTAATGCATCAGCCAAGGCAGCAAAGATGGCTTCGCTTGGATTAAAAACGGTTGAAGGTCTTGAAGCGGCAAATACTTTTTTAAAGCTTGAAAAAGGAATGGCTGTAGTACAAAAAGCGGAATTGGTTACTAACTTTTTTGCCATTAATTATAAAACCGTTAAAGATCTGCATGAAATAAGTGAAGCCAATTTACCGCCAGAACAGAAGGATGCATTAGAAAAACAAATCATTTTAAACGCGGTATTGGCCAATGTAATGATAGCGGTGGCTGTACGCAATGAGTTGAAAGCTAAAACGGCACCAAGCGAAGAGGCTTTAAATGAAATGATCAGCAGCGCTGCCAATGAACAAAAGTATCGCAAAGCATTACAACGTGACGGCTTGATGGATGCAGAAGGTCGATGGACTATACCTGAATTAAATGAAGCAGCTGCCAAAACTAAAGTCGAAGCTGTTGATCCCAACGCGCCAAAACCGAAAGAAGAGCCTAATGAGCAGGCCAATACAGTTCCTAAAGAAAAGCCTGCGGCGCCGGCAAAAGGTGAAACTGAAAAACACGTACCGGATGATTATGAGCAGAACCGTAAAGTAAAAATGAAAGGGCATGGCGAATCGCCAGACGGACAACACGAGGTGGAGGTTTATAAAGATGGTACTGTAGGTCGTTGCTCGCCTGTGGCCGCAGGTGCAACTTGTCCGCTTTTACAGGTGCAGTTTAAACAGGTACTGGATGAACGCCCGTCTCTAAAGAAAGGTCTCCAGGACCTGATGACAGAGATTGGCAAATTTGGCAATAATGTCCCCAAACCCAAAATGGACGAACTTGCCGCGTTCGAACAGCATTTACGTGTGCTTGAAACGGTTAGTAAAACATCTTCTGCACCAAAATCGTATAAAGTAAGGGAAGTAAATTATAGTGATGATGTTGACTTACCTGGCATCAACGATAAAATAGTACTTGAGCTTCCAAACGGAGAAAGGGTATGGCGCAACCCCGATGGTTCAATAGATCATGAGGCAAGCATCAGTGACTCACCAGGCAGGCAAGGACTTGAAAGGCAGAAGTATAGCGGAAATAAAACAGGGCTATCCAGTATGGGCAATTATGAGCGGGCACATTCATTTGGCCAGGGTTTTGGTTGGGAAAGTCCCTATGCACTTCATTATGCGCCCCGTTTTGTTAATCAAACTTTGCAAAATAACGGTATCGAACAATATATCCGCTCTTTGCGTAATCTGTTACCGGCTGGACAAGAGTTGGTTATTAATACCAATACAGAAGCTATTCCTTTAACCAATCGTTTAAAGAGCATTGAATATGATGGTTTTGTTCTCACCCCCGATGGTAAAAAAACAAAAGCTTTCAACTATAAAATAGAAGTTACAGGTACTCGTGATGCACCGGTAATAGATGCGGATTCAATTAAATTTACAACCAGCTCTGATCCCGCTACCCAAAAAATATTAACAGATCTGCAAGCATTAATTCCTCCGGCCAAAATGCCTGCCCCGATCACAGCGCCCACACACCACAATGGATTTTGAAATAAACAACCAGCTGAATAATAACCATAATGGTTTATTCAAAGTATATTATACCATGTTAAACACCCATTTTCAGCAGTTGAACTTATTGGTGAACACAAGTATTACCCATTATCTGCAAAAACCTGATGTATTGAATGATCCCCCCCTGTGGCAAACAGAATGGAATGATGAGTATGAATGGGACAATTCGTATTATGCGCAATTTTTAAAAACTCAAAACCTATCGGTTATAGAAACCATTGTTTTATTGATCACGATGGCTCCGCAATTAATACCTGGTTTTTATGATAACATTATTAAAGAGATCATTCCATCAGGTGGTGATTTTCCGGAATTTGGTGGTGTAAGAGGCAGCAACCACAGAGGGTTATTACCTACAGGCGAAACAATGCTGTTTATCCTGGCAGGCAATGATATTGAAAAACGTATTTCCGTACAGGGTTTACTTATCAACGGTATGCTGGTTAAACAAGGAATACTTTCTATGGAATCTGTAAAAGAAGGTGAACCTTTAATGAGTGGTCGTATTATACTCGATCAGGAATGGCTAACCAGGATAATAACAGGTAATGAAACAACACCAAAATTCAGTCCTGATTTTCCGGCCAAAAATATCACCACAGCCATGACCTGGGATGATCTGGTACTGAACAATTATACCCAGAACCAGCTTAACGAGATCCTGATATGGGTAAAACATAACGAAACGCTGATGCAGGATGAAGTGTTGAAACGAAAAATAAAACCAGGTTACAGAGCTCTGTTCCACGGCCCTTCCGGAACGGGTAAAACATTAACGGCAACTTTATTGGGTAAACACTTTGATAAGGAAGTATATCGTATCGATCTGTCGCAGGTAGTGAGTAAATATATAGGCGAAACAGAAAAAAACCTGGAAAAAGTATTCCAGAAAGCCGAAAACAAAAACTGGATACTATTTTTTGACGAAGCGGATGCCTTGTTTGGTAAACGTACCAACGTACAAAACTCGCATGACAGGTATGCAAACCAGGAAGTGAGCTATTTACTACAGCGTATTGAAGATTTTCCGGGTTTACTGATATTGGCATCTAATTTAAAAAGTAATATGGACGATGCCTTTTTAAGGCGTTTTCATACCATTATACATTTTTCGGCGCCAAATGCCCAGGAACGGTTAAAGCTATGGGAGAAGGCATTTCCGGCATCATGCAAACCGGAGCCATCCATCCAATTATGGGATCTTGCCGATAAATATGAACTAAACGGGGCAGCCATACTCAATATCATCCATTACGCTGCGCTGCAATCTATTTCCAGGGATGATCAATATATACGTAACGTTGATCTGATAGAAGCGATAAGAAAAGAATATCGCAAAGAAGAACGTACCATGAGTTAATTAAAAACAGATAACCAGGAGGAAAAATGGCCTTAGCACAATTTCATATTTACACACCGCAGGAGTTTCAGCAATATCTGGTAAACACCGTTTTTTCCAGAAGTATCAAAATGATCCAGAACCATCATACCTTGGAACCCAATTATAGCTCGTTAAGCCCAAGCCAGGGAGAAATGTACTGGTTGGAGTCCATGAGAAGCTATCATATCCATAATAACGGATGGAGCGATATCGCGCAAAACCTAACTACTTTCCCTTCGGGCAACATTGGCCTATGTCGGCCTATAAATATTACCCCCGCGGGTATTTTGGGAGCAAACTCCGGTGCTATTTGTATTGAAAACTTAGGTAACTTTGATACAGGGCATGACCAGATGACACTGCCGCATAGGGATACCATTGTGTTTTTAAACGCTATACTTTGTATGCAGTTTGATCTGAAACCGGTGAAAGAACAAGTGGTTTACCACCATTGGTTTGATCGTACAGGTAAAAGATTTCCGGAAAGTGTGGTTAATAACAACCAGGTGGGCAATCAGCAGAAAACATGTCCGGGCACGGCGTTTTTCGGCACCAATACCATTACATCGGCCGAAACTAACTTCTTCCCCCTGATTGATAACAAAATAAAGCAGCTCAACGGGACTGGTACACCTCAAATTACATCTCTGATCGTAAACACGAGTGCATTAAACGTACGCTCGGGGCCGGGTACCTCATTCCCGGTGCTGCGCACCATTACACAAGGCACACGGGTATCTGTTTATACCACAACCAGTCAATGGAGTAAAATAAGTAATACGGCAGATGAGTGGGTATTCAGCAGCTACTTGTCTTAAATAGTTTTTAACCATAAATATAAAAAGATCATGTTGTCATTTTTTAAAGCAAAAACATGGAGCGGTGCCGGTTGGTTACTGACTCTTTGCATGTTACTTGTTTTTGTAGCGATGATTTATACCGCGCTTCATTTTTGCTACAAAGGTACCGATCATAAAAAACTGGACAGCGTGCAACTCTTAAATATAGATAACGTGCTTGCTGCATATCCGGATTCGACGCAATCAGCATCAAAAGATCCTGCGGTCAATAAAGCAGCGGTCGCGAAACGTGAAGAACGGGATCAGGCCGTTTTTAATTTTCTGAAAAATGAATATGACGGACGCATAGATGAATCCCGCTTAAAACGCATGGATGGCTTATTGATCAATCTGAGCAATAAGGACACGAAAGCATATCTTACCGATACGGAAATTATTGTAAATGACTTTTTCTGGTTTGTTGGAACAGGTACTTATGCCGAAGTGCTGTTTTGGGCGCTTATAGGCGTTTTGGTGAGCTTAATTTATTACGTGAGCATTGCTAACCGTGAGGCATTAAAAGTTGCAGGCGACGCAGATACAGGGCCATTTGACCCAGCTGAAATATCCGGACAGGTATCAAAAATGTTTTACGCCCCGGTATGTGCCCTTGTTTTGGTGCTTGGATATAACTTACTGGGTGGCAGCAACAACAAAATGACAGATATTAGCATAGGCAAGGGGCTTTTATTATTTTCATTCATTTCGGGGTTCTTTTCTGGCCGGGTTATGAAGTTTATTGACGGACTAAAAGATCTGGTATTACCCTTAAGTTCAAGCAACATTAATTCCACAACAAACGGTAACGAAACAGGGGTAAAAACAGCAGACATAACAATCGACCTGCACCTGGCCCAGGCTCTGTTATCTACACCAGAGGCCGCCGATATTATTGATGAGGGTTTTAACTCAGCAATTGTTACGCTAAAGCCCGAAACCGGCGATATCATTACCCTTGGAAAACCCGCTGACGATCAGAGTTCGGAATTTACGGCAACACAAGTGCCTCTTGGTAAGTACACCCTGCATGCCACTATGCCTTTTAAAAATAATGATACCATTATTAATCTGGAAGCTATTAAGGATATTGAAGTAAGTGATACCGAAAAGACCTTTCAATTGGATATGGATAAGGCAGCGGAGGCTGGTTAAAAATAGCCATCTGCGCTTTTTTTTAAGATCTGATAAGCGGATTGTATAATTCGACTATTAAAATGTCCGGTTCACCTTTACGTTTGTCTAATTCAGCGTTAATGTAGGTGTATAAGTACTTATTATTAAGCAACTTTACATTATAATCATCGAACTATGAATGCCCCACCTTCCAGTTTATTTAAAAGAAAATTCGTTATTATAATAGCCATTTTACTGATCGGCTTTTTGTCCATACAATTCATCCGCCCACAAATTACAAATCCACCTGTAAAAGCAGAGATAGAAGCTCCGGCAGACGTAAAAAGTATACTGGTACGGGCATGTTATGACTGTCATTCAAACGAAACAAACCTCCGGTGGTATGATCAGGTATCACCTGTTTCCTGGAAAGTAGCCAACCACGTAAATAACGGTCGTAAACACCTAAATTTTTCTAACTGGAAAAACCAGGCACCGGCCGATCAAAAAGCGGTGCTTTGGGAAGCTATTAACCAGATAGCTGCCGGCGCTATGCCCATCAGGGATTATGAGCTGGTTCACCCTTCGGCCACTGTTTCCAAAAGCGACCTGGAAATATTAAAAAAGTATGTCTCGTCCATGTCGCCGAAGCAAATACCCGGAGATACTGCCAAAATAAACGCGGCCAATAAACAGTACGCGCATTGGCAAAAAGCAACAGCCGCCGCGGTTAAATTACCCACAGCTTTAAACGGGATTACCTATATCCCTGATTATAAAAACTGGGAAACCATCAGCAGTACCGAACGCTTTGATAATGGTACCATGCGGGTGATATTTGGTAACCCGATAGCTATTAAAGCCATCCGTGAACATCACATCAACCCGTGGCCCAACGGAACAACATTTGCCAAAGTTGCCTGGGATCAGGTAACTGATAAAGATGGCAATGTACATACCGGTGCCTTTAAACAGGTGGAATACATGATCAAGGATGATAAAAAGTACGCTGCCACCGCCGGCTGGGGCTGGGCGCGGTTTAAAACTGATAAGCTTGTGCCATATGGCAAAACGGCCATGTTCACCAATGAGTGCGTAAGCTGTCACAAGCCATTAAGCAATACCGATTTTGTTTTTACCTCACCAATTGAACACTAACTGATCAGGAACCAATCATGAAAATTACCTATATATTATTCGCAGCCGCTGTTTTTATATTATCAGCCTGTAACAACCGCAAACCAGCCGAAGAACTTTTGAATAAGAAAGCCGCTATACCCGCTTCGTTTAACTTTAGCAAAGCCGGTTTAAAAGTGATCACCTCATCTATCAACAAAAAGGAACAAACCATGTCTACTCTTTACGGGAATGACCTGGCATTAAAAACGGCTATTTCGGGCTCAACAAACTATCCTCCGGGAGAAAATCTTACGCTGGTTACCTGGAAACAACAGGATGACGACCGTTGGTTTGGTGCCAGGATCCCGGGTGATTTTTTATCTGTTGAAGTAGTTAAAACCATTGGTTCCAATACGGGGAATACCATTACTAATTATCAGCGATTTACAGGCAAAGAATTAGTAGCAAATACCGACACAGCACATCAGCAAGAACGTATCAGCTATATCTTTTCTCAAAAACCTTCAGTAATGCCCTGATAGCTAAAATTAAGATCTCTGCTACGTTGCGTATTCCCGTTGATATTTATTACGGTAATCAATAGGCGAGAGGCCTGTAATGCGCTTAAATGTGGTACGGAAGGCCTTTGTATCGGTATAGCCTACATTATACATTACTTCATTCACATTCTCGCGCGAGGTTTCCAGGCTTACTTTGGCCGCTTCGATCTTAACTCGTTGTATATATTCGGCCACGGTATTGGCAGTGGCTTTTTTAAACCGGCGTTCCAGGTTCCTGCGGCCCAGAGCGAACATGGATGCCAGCTGCTCTACCGTGATCTTGTCTTGATAGTTCTTTTCAATAAACTCCTGTGCCTTTCTGATCGGATCATCAGCATGATCTTTTTGTCCCTGGAATATGATGAAGGAAGATTGGCTATTCCGCTCCATTTCAATGGCGAATACCTTGGCGCTTAAAATAGCGATATCACGACCTGCATACTTTTCGATGAGATATAAGATCAGGTTTAAATAGGAGAAAGCCCCGCCGCTCGAATAAATACCCTGCTGGTCGGTAATGATCTTTTCAGTAACCAGGTTAACATCCGGGAACATCTTCCTGAATTCATTAGCAAACATCCAATGCGTAGCGCATTTTTTGCCGGCCAATAAACCTGTTGAAGCCAGTAAAAAGGCTCCCATACATAAGCTGGCGATCTCGGCGCCATTATTATATTGCTGGGTTAACCAGGGTAAAAACTCTTTATTATTCTCCACTTCTTCGCTGATATTCCCGTCAATAGCCGGAATAATGATCAGGTCGGTTTTTTGTACTTCACCAATCACCTTGTTGGCGTTAACAGTAAATAAGCCACCGCTAACAGGAGTTTCCATAGTAAGGCCAACAAGTTCAACTTTAAAAATAGGATCTTTTCCTGCGGCCAAAAAAAACTGGTTCACTTGCGTAAGCAACTGGCGCGACCCTTCCAGGCTCCCGAGTATGGCCCGTTTAGGAACCAGTATCGATATGTGTTTCATATAGTAAATAGGTTTATAAAGCAGTTTTACTTCCCAAAATTGACGTATACTCAACTCATGGAGTATTGCAATATAACGTTAATTTTTTTCAGATGTAATAAGCAAAAATCACCTATCTACTTATAAACGTAAGCAGATCAATAGGTACTAACCCTTTAACTAAAATACATAACAATCTAATTTTCTGTTACTTTTGCGAATAAATTAAACGAACAAATCAACTTGAAGATTTTAAATCAGCTGCATATTCCCCGATCAGGAAGCCTTGATCAATTCATCAATAGCGATCAAAATATCGGCCTCTGTAGTCCGCCAGTTAACAAACGCGGCCCGCAGGCAAGGCGCTCCTTTGTAAGATGTTGGAGTGATAAGCAACTTACCAGATACTTTAAGTTTTTCCAATACCAAGGCTAATTTGCTGCCCCTGTTTTCTTTATGTGCAATGCTGAAACACACTACATTTAACCTTACCGGCGCGGTTAGTTTAAATATGGTTTTTTGCTCCAGCAATTGCGCAAACTGATTGGCCAGGGTAATATTGTTTTCCACTATCCATCCGAATCCGTTACGGCCATAGGCTTGCAGGGCAAACCAAGCTGGTAATGCCCTTAAACGCCTGGAGTTTTCCGGGCCGAAGTTTAGGAAACTAAAGTCGGTAGCCGGATCGCCCAGATAGGGGGCATTGCTGTTCTGAAAAGTTTGCAGCTGTAATGCCGAGTGTTTTTCCTGAACCAGGTATATGGCACTATCGTACGGAACATTGAGCCATTTATGGCAGTCTACCGTAATGCTATCTGCCAATTGCCAGCCATTTAATAGATGACTATACTTTTCGGAACAAGCTGCAAAAGCACCAAAGGCCGCATCAATATGCCAATAAAAGGTATACTGTTTTTGCAAGTTGGCGATGGCCTGCATATCATCAAAATCAACGGTATTAACCGTACCGCCACTGCTGATCACTATTACCGGGAAATCTTTATTCTCCTGCAATTTAATTTCCAGATCAGCTGTATCCATAGCTTCCCGGTTACCCTCGGCGGTTTTTATGGTGATGATATTGCCGCTGCCCAAACCCAACATAGCCAATGATTTAATGGCCGATGAATGTGGCGTAGTCGTTAATACCCTGATCTCTGTTTTGATGCCCTCACGCGCAATATCAATATCTTTTTGCTTGCCTGCCCATTGCCGTGCCACAGCCAGACAGGTAAAATTTGACATGGTAGCGCCCGTTACAAAGCCGCCTTTAAAATAGGATGGTAAACCAAATAATTGGATTAGCCAGTTAATGGTTTGCAGCTCGATATTAGCAGACACATCCCCGGCGCCATTTAAGCTTTGGGGATTTTGATCAAATACAGCACTTAACCAGTCGCCGGCAATGGCGGCAGGGGTGGTGCCACCAGTTACAAATCCCCAGTACCGCGGCCCGGATGATGCCACTATTTTATCCTGATGCTGCTCATAAAAGGCCTTCAGGGTATCCTCCAGGCCAATTCCGTTTTCAGGGAGATTGATGGGGATAGTTACCTGTACATTGTTAATACTTACAGGTCTGTCATTTATTTCATTCAGGTAAGCGGCGGCTTTATCTTTGGTTAGGGATAGTAAATAATCCAGGTTATCCAGGTCGTTTTGTAATGTGCTGTACATAGGTTTATCAATTCGATACCACAAATAAATACATATTTGATCAGGATAAAACGTCGGTCATAAAATTTGACACGGGCCGTACAAAAACTTTTTAAAGTTTTATTTTAAC
This sequence comes from Mucilaginibacter sp. BGA-UO-ETr-C110, assembly GCF_059567985.1. Classification (NCBI taxonomy): domain Bacteria; kingdom Pseudomonadati; phylum Bacteroidota; class Sphingobacteriia; order Sphingobacteriales; family Sphingobacteriaceae; genus Mucilaginibacter; species Mucilaginibacter sp. BGA-UO-ETr-C110. Next base: position 1,602,518 of record NZ_JCAQPB010000002.1, on the reverse strand, counting down.
ACTTTTTTAACTAAAAATGGGCAGAAAATCATTCAAAAACTGCTCAAAACTCATTCAAAACCATCGATTTTAACACTTTTTAACAAATTTTAACACGGTTTTGAAAGGTTTAAAAAGTATTAATTTATTGATAATCAATTCAATAAATACAAAATGGTTATTTTTTGGCTGTATTTTCCTTTAACTAAACAGCCCGGTTTTCCTTTTTGATCAGAAAACCGGGCCGCTGTATATACAAAAATACGAAAATTTCGCCATTAATTTAAATGTCCTGGTTAAGATACCAGCTCCTTATTTTTCCTTAAAGCCTCAGCCATTTTTAGTCCTTCCTGGCGTATTTGCTCTGTACGCACATAACGTTTATCGGCACCTAAGCGCGATTGGGTAATAAAGTCATAAAACATCCGTGTCCATGACCGGGTAGAATCCAAATGCTCATAAAACTCTTTGGTGATTTTATAATAGCGGGGTAAAAACCGGCCGGGGATATTCATGATGTCATGATGTTCGTTATGATAACCTACATTAAAACAAACTAAGTTAAGCCATCCGTAATAGGAATTAGTTTCCTGGCCTTCTTTAAATACAAAATGCTCATGAATAAAATGCCCTGCAGAGGGGTGCAGACTAAAGCCCCACAGCGTTGAAAGCAACAGATAAATAATGGCGATCTTACCCAGGAAAACAAATATCAATACATCTGTGATGATCAGTGTAATAATGTTTGCCCATTCCCAGCGCGTTGGTTTGGTATCAAAACCTCGTACCAAAAAGAGAAAGAATATGTAAAAAAACAACCATACAAATTTTTTAATACCCGATTTACCAACCATCTTAACTTCCCAATGGCTCGGGAAATCATTATCTACCTGCTCGATACCTAAATGCGAGTGATGTTTCATGTGGTGCCTTCTGAAAGCGATAGCCCCTGGTACCAGGACCGGTATATTGGCAATAATTGCCAGGGCCTTATTTTGCGCAGGGGTTTTAAGCATGAGGTTATGGGCCATTTCATGAACAGCCATAGCTGCCCAATGATTCATGGTACCACCTACAACATATGATAACAAAATAATTTGCCACCAATAGGGACCGAAATGAGGGAACCAAACACTTACAGCCCAGGCAAAGGTTAGCTGACCAGCCACAATAAATAAGGTAAGCACCGCGGCCCAGGGATCATAGCCCATTAATTTTTTTACTTCGGGATGCTTTTTTAGTACCTCAACTCTGCGTAGATAGTGGATATCCGGCGTCTGGATGTTTTCAAAAGGAGTGTTACTTTTCATGATAAATATTTAGGTAACACTAATTTAACATTAATAGCTAAAATTGCACACCGTATTTCTACTGAAAACAGTGCGTACAAATACCTAATTAGCAATACCATAAAACACTATCAACTATCCGTTTTAGTCGCCGGCTTTACATTTATGAAATACTTACTTTTTGAAATCTGCGTTTAGTTACCGTACAAAACCTACGGAGGGTAGGTGTATATGAAATAAAATTCCTGAAAACCCTCTTTATTTTCACGTCGTGTGTTTATACTCAATTGAGCTTGAAATCACGAATATTTTTTATGTTTACAAAAAAACAAAACTTAGCTATGAAAGCTTTAAAAACACCCTTATTTACTTTAATCTTTGCATTAGCCGCCATCACGGTAATTTCATGTAAATCAAAAAAACTGGTTCAAAAACCTATACCGGTTGAAAACGAACAAACTTACGCGCCAAAACCGCAACCTGCACCGGCTCCAAAACCTGCACCAAAAGAAACTCCGCCGCCACCACCGGCAAAACCAAACTATAACTTTAGCAATATCCAGTTTGAGTTTAACTCAGCTGTGCTAAGAACTTCATCTTACCAAACACTTGATCAGGCTGCAGCCGAGATGAAGAAAGATCAAACCGTAAAATTTGTATTGAACGGAAACGCATCTGCCGAGGGTACTCCTGATCATAACATGGAATTATCTGTTGAACGCGCTAATTCGGTAAAATTATATCTGGTAAACAGCGGTATTAATGGCGACAACCTAAGCGTAAAAGGTTATGGCGAAACCAAACCAATTGCAGATAACAGCACAGAAGACGGCAGGGTATTGAACCGCCGTGTAGAGATCAAGCTTAATAACTAAGCTAATTCAACCAAATAAAAAGCCCGGTAATATAAATTACCGGGCTTTTATGCTTTATAGGGGCAACCATTAAGCTTTTTAACCCGTAATGAATAGAGTCAAGATATTAGAGTCAAGAATCAAGATTAGAAAGCGCAGCAGAGTAGAACACTTACTTTGATTGTTACATTTTTCTGTCCTGATTCCTGACTCTTAATTCTTGATTCTTGACAAAATGAAGCATATTATTAAAGGTATTTTAACGCTGCTGAACCCGCAGGAGAAAAAACAATTGGGCAAACTCATCCTGCTCGATCTGTTGATCAGCGCGCTTGATATTGCTTTTCTGGGAGGGCTTTTGCTGGTGATTGGTTTTTACACTTCCACCAAAACCATTAATAACGGCTTTGCTTTTTTACCGGCAAATTGGTTCAATAAAAATTCCATATTGCTCATCAGTGTATTCCTTGTTCTTTTCAGCCTTAAAAACTGGATAGGCTACCTGATCATGCGTTTTCAGCATCATTTTTTTTATGGTGTGGCTTCACGCTTGTCTAAAAAGAACATCATCCATTATCTGAAGTCTGATTACCTGAACTTTGTTAATGTCGATTCCTCCATCCATATCCGGCAGATCAGTCAGCAGCCTATTGAATTTAGTCATTACATCCTCACTAATGTGCAGCAGGTTATTTCGCAGGGTATCCTCATTTTATTTACGGTTTGCGCTATACTCATTTATCAGCCCACACTGTTTTTATTATTGCTGCTGTTGCTATTGCCCCCGGTAGTTTTACTGGCTTACTTTATCCGGAAACGGTCGAAACAGATCAGGGTAAGCACCAAACAGGCCAGCGAAAAAACCATCCAGCACTTACAGGAATCGCTGGCCGGGTTTGTAGAGAGCAACATTTATAACAAAAGCGACTTTTTCACCAATCGTTATCATAGCTATCAGCAACAGCTGAATGATAACCTGGCCGGACAACAAACTTTACAGGCTTTGCCATCGCGATTGGTAGAGATCTTCGCGGTACTGGGTTTCTTTATACTGGTGCTGATCAACAGATACTGGACCGATAAACCGGTAATTGACCTGCTGACCATCGGCGTTTTTATGGCTGCCGCCTACAAGATCATCCCCGGTATTATTAAAATACTGAACAGTACCGGGCAAATAAAAACTTATGAATTTACGCTGAATGATCTGCTGAAAGCCTCACCTAAATCCTCTCCAAAGGAGAGGACTTCACATGACAGTTCTTTTAGCCCCCTATCCTTTGGAGAGGGCCGGGGTGAGGCTCCAATCACTTCCATCAATTTCGATAATATCAGCTTCCGGTATAAAGATCAGGACATCTTAAAAAACATCAGTTTTAGCACAGATAAGGGCGATCTGGCGGGTATATCAGCTGTATCAGGCAGGGGTAAAACAACGCTCATCAACCTGTTATTAGGATTTCTGGTACCGGATGCCGGTGATATCCTGATCAATAACCAGGCGACAGATACTATCGCCTTAAAACAGTACTGGAGCAGGATAGCTTATGTAAAACAACAGGGCTACTTTATTCATGATACCATCCTTAAAAATATTACGCTGAGCGATGAGGAAAGCGATCCGGAAAAACTGGCTGAGGCCATCGCCGTTTGCGGACTTAACCCATTATTGAATGGCAATGCCGAAGGATTGTACCGGACGATCCGGGAAAACGGTAAAAACCTGAGTGGTGGCCAACGCCAGCGCATCCTGCTTGCCCGGGCGCTTTACCATGATTTTGATGTACTGATATTAGATGAGCCTTTTGGCGAAATGGATCAACAAGCCGAGGAAGCTATTTTAATACAACTGCAACGATTGGCCGCTTTGGGCAAGATCATCTTTTTTATCACCCATAATACCACAAGTCTTGCCTATTGCAACAAACTGATAACACTGGAATGATCAAACAAAAAACCATAGTGATATTGAGTCCCGGTTTCCCGGCTGATGAAAACGATACTACCTGTATACCGCCCATGCAGATTTTTGTAAAAGGGCTAAAGCAAAATAAACCCGGCTTGCACATCGTAGTGGTGAGTTTTCAATATCCGTTTAAGGCTTCACGGTATCATTGGAATGGGGTTGAAGTTATAGCATTGGCAGGCAAAGGTAAAGGACAATTATACAGGTTAATTACCTGGCGGCGTGTATGGCAAACGCTCAAACAATTGCATAGCCGGTATGAACTGATGGGCTTATTGAGCTTTTGGATGGGCGAAGCCGCTTATATGGGTAAACGTTTTTCAAAAAAATACAATTTGCCGCATTATACCTGGCTGCTTGGCCAGGATGCCAAAGCGGGTAACCATTACGTAAAACAGGTAAAGCCCCAGGCCGGGGAGTTAATAGCGATATCTGATTTTTTGGCCAAAGAGTTCAGGATAAATTATCAGATACAACCCGAACATACCATCCCTACGGGTATTGATACCGCGCTTTTTGCTGAACAGCCTGCTACCCGGGATATCGACATTATTGGGGTGGGCTCGCTTATTCCGCTTAAGCAGTACAATTTGTTTATCCAAGTGGTTAAAAGTCTGACAAGTCAATTCCCACAGCTAAAAGCGGTGATCTGCGGCAAGGGGCCCGAAATGGAGAATCTTCAAAAACAGATCAGCAGGTTAAAACTAGGGAATCATATTGAACTCAAAGGAGAGCTATCGCACCCTGAAGTTCTGGCATTGATGCAGCATTCAAAAATACTGTTGCATACTTCGTCATACGAGGGTTACAGTACAGTTTTAAGTGAAGGCTTGTATGCAGGCTGCCATGTGGTGAGTTTGGTTAAGGGGATGGATTCTCGCCCGCCACAGCATCATGTGCCTGGGAATGCCGAAAATATACCCGGCATAATCAAAAGCCTGCTCCATGACCCCAATTTGCTGCACGAACCCGTGCTGGCTTATCCGGTAGAAACCATAGCCACCCGGGTTGCCGCCTTATTTGGTTGTTAAAAATTTCACAGATGTCATTTCGAACGAGGTACGAGGAGAAATCTCTTACGCTAAGCTCATGTATTATGCAAGGTGTATAAGGTTTATCGGTCATGCAAGTTGCAGAAGATTTTTCACTTCGTTCAAGAGATAGTTTCTCCTCGTACCTCGTTCGAAATGACATGACTTTGTTATTGAATGTCAGGCAGATCTAGTCATTACCTGCCCGCAAATATCCACCAGATCATCAGCTATGTTTTTAAAAGTGAGATTTTGCTGAAAGTAATGCAAAGTATTATCAGAAAGCTTTTTTTGATCTATGTTATTTACAGTGTAAAGCAACCTGGCCAGCGCATTTGCATCACCGGGTGGATATAAAAAGCCGCATTGACTATTGCCTGTTAATTTTTGATAAGGAGGGATATTGGTGATCAGCGGAATACAGCCACAAGCCATTGCCTCCAGCAAGGCGTAACCACTGCCTTCTTTATGACTGCCAGAGATATAAAAATCAGCGGCACTATACCAGTACGGTAATTCGTGGTTAGCAACCCTGCCCACCAATACCACCGCGTTTGAAAGCAGCTTACTGGAAGCAAACAAGGCCATCACATCATTGATCATATCCTCGCTTTGATAAATCATGTACAATTTGGCCTCAGGTTTTATTTGCAGGTATTGTATAAAGGCTAATAAAACGGTAATGGGGTCTTTATTAGCGTTTAACCTGCCCACCCACAAAAAGTTGTTTTCACCTTTCATTTGGATGCGTTCCTTGCTTATTTGTTTGTCTTGTTGTATGAAATGAGTAGATGCTTCCAGCAGTTCAAATATGTTGGCATCGGGCTTAATGATGTTTCTCTTTTTCCAGATCCCGGCATTACCCGCCGCTGTAAAAATAAAAGCATCGGCAAAACCACAAGCTAATTTTTGCAGCCAGCCTTTGATCCCACTAAAGGGCAATTCACCATGATGTTGGATCATGATCTTAAAACCGGAGCCACAAAACAATCGCAGGAAGATGACCTGCAGTGGAAATACGAGTCCCTGTACCAATACGATATCTGGCTTCAGTTTTTTGATATAACGATGCGTTTTTAGCGTGATTGACCAAAAGCGGTTGCGACCTTTAAAAAAATGATAGGGGACGCCATCTATCTCTGTGTGCTCTTCAAAAGAAGCGTGCTTAACAAAACTAAAATCGATTTTATCAATGAGGTAGGGTGCAAAAGCCAGGGCAGGAGAATGGTTCTCCGACACCTGGCCGGCATGAGTATAGTTGAGATGTGCGTAATAAGTAAGATCAACCAGCTTTATCACCTTTTATAAGATTTGATGATCAATAAATTCTATCGGGAAACTAAATTCGGGCAGGTATGCGTGGATCTGTTCCATCAGTTCTCCCAGGTTGCCCTCCACATATTTATACACTTTATTTATCCTGATGAGACTAAAACCACGTCCCTTTAACTCAGAGGCCAATTGCGGCATTAATTCCTGGTCAAACAGGCGAATATTACCCTGATGCATAACCAGGAGCAGATCGGCAGGACTAAGGTCGTAAAAATGAGCAAGCCCGGCCGCCCCGTCTTTTCTGCGGGCTATCATCAGGTCGGCATCTTTTCCTTTCCTGATCTCGCCGGTATTCATCTTCCATACTTTTGCGGCGTTACTGTTTAAAGAGTGGTATAATTCATCATCGGTTAGCAAACCTGTTTTACGGGCCATCGCGATGTGATCCCAGATATTCCAGTTGCCAGTCAGGGTTGAGTCGGTACCAAATAAAATGATGGTATGTTGTTTTAACTGATGAACAGGAGCAGTTTTATTGAGCAAATAATAGTTCGACTCCGGGCACCAGACAATACCTTTAAAACTCGAGGCCTGTTTGGTGGTCATGGCCACAGCATGTATCCCAATTAAAGACCGGCGCCATTTATTCCAGCGGATAAGGCTGTCAATTTCTGTTGAAGCAGCCTCATCGGTTCCTTCGCCAATATGTATCGCTACAGGTAAATGCTTCTTTAGCGGATTGTTCAGTTTCAGTTTCCATAGCTTTTCAAAACCAACCGAATGCAGATCATGGGTTTCTTCGTAAACCGTGATGGGGGCATCATCAATGATTAATTGTTCGCCATGATTAACAACGGTGGTAACCCCGCAAAGTAAATTTTTATACATACCCCAACGGATGCGCAAAGACAAGGGCACCTGCAATATTTTGGTTATTTCGGGTTTATATTGTTGATGGATATAAGCGCCCCATTCGGTATAATTTTTATAGGTACGGTTACCCAATTGCGGGAAAAGGTTAAAGTCCAGATGATCATGAGAATTGATCAATCCCGGAAAGATAAGGGCATCATCAAAACTTAACTGTAAGTCGGCAGTATTCCCGGCAATTGGTACGGATGTTACCTCCCCAATTTTACCTTTGTTGATCCCGACGTTTACATTCAGTTCGCCATCAGCCAACCGCAGCCCCTGGAGTATCATTATCCCTTTTTTAAATGAATACCGTAGATCACCGGGAAATCTTTGTACTTTTCATATACATGCAGGGCATTTTGTTTGGCATAAAAAGGTTTCATGGTTTCATCTACCTTGATCTCTTCCTGTATAAGCAGCTCAAAATTATTCCGGGATAAAGCGTCTTTAATGGTATAAATGGGGTGTACGTAATTGCGCACGGCCATCACCGAGTTGTTATGCTTAAATGTCCGTTTACCGCCAAATGCCAGTGTATGGGGATGAAAATCGGTAATGATGATCTCGCCGCCGCTTTTTAATAACCGGCTCCAAGCCTGCATAGCTTCATCAATATCTTCAATATGTGCCACCGTAAGAGTAGATATGATCACATCAAAAGACTCGTCGGGGATGTTGGAGAACAAGTTATCTGTAATGAAGGAGGTATGAGCCTGCGGATATTTTTCATTCAGCTTTTTAAGCATCCCGCCGGATACGTCGAAACCGGTTAAACTGGCGGGTTGTTTACCAAATATCAACGGCCAGTGCCTGCCGGTACCACAGCCAATATCGGCTACTTGTTTATTTTTGATATCAACATTACTTATAAGCTGCGAAAACAGTTTGCCATCAAGATGCAGCATCAGGTTATCGGGCTGGCTGTCATAGTTTTCGGCCCATATATCATAGGCCTCCACCACGCTTTTTTCGGTTACTGCCGATAATGATCTTTTGTTTTGTAAGTAGTTTTTTATGGTTGCCAGCATGGTATTGATCTTTATTATAATACGATGTAAAATGGCCTAAGGTTGCCCGTACTTTTTTTATTGCTGCCGCAGGCAACCCCCATACAATACGCAGCGTATTGTATAATGAACGGTTTACATTTTTTATGATTTAGGGTTGTGTGAGCGATGGGGGTAAAACCCCATCGTTTATCATAAAAATGAACACGCAGTTTTAGTTAATGTATCCGTGCGGTATAAAATTAATATAAAATAATAGGTATGAATAAGGTATTGCTGTACAATCCCAAAAGTGCTATAGCTAAGCACCGTATCCCTAATTCCATTTTAAACATCGCGGCCTCTATCGAAGGCAAATATGAATGGGTCATCGTTGATGGAAATTGCGAAACAGACCCACTAAAAAAAATAGAAAGTTATTTACAAACCGGTGAGTTCGGGTATCTCGGTTTTACGGTAATGCCTGGGCCACAGCTCAGGGAGGCTATTCCGTTGTCAAAAACCATTAAGGCGAAATATCCATATACCACGATGATCTGGGGTGGATATTTCCCGTCTAGCCAGCCAAAAGCGGTATTAACTTCGGGTTTTGTTGACTTTATTATCAACGGCCCCGGCGATCACGCTTTTCCGCAACTGATTGAGGCATTGGAGAATCATAAACCCTACGAGTTTATCAAAAACCTTATCTATAAAGCCGATGGCAAGATCACCAAAACTATCAAAGAAGATCTGATAGATCAGGATTCGCTGCCGCCATTACCCTACGATAAGTTGGATACTTTTTATTCCATCGGTAACAGATACCTGGGTAAAACGTACCTGGGTAAGCGTACAGTAGCTTATCACTCCAGTATTGGCTGCCCCTTTACCTGTTCATTCTGCGCGGTGGTACCTATTTACGAAGCCCGCTGGAAGGCTAAATCGGCCAAAACAGTTTATACGGATATTAAATTCCTCAAAGACAAATGGGGCGCCGACGCCATTGAGTTCCATGACAACAACTTCTTTGTATCCGAAAAGCGCACTGTTGAATTTGCCAAACTGATAGAACCCGAGAACATGTCGTGGTGGGGTATGGCCCGTATTGATACCATGGATAAATTCAGCGATGCGTCGCTTGCGCAGATACGTAAAGCCGGCTGCAAGATCATATTTTTTGGCGCCGAAAGTGGTAACAACGATATTCTGGAGCAATTAGACAAAGGCGGCACACAAACCGGCGAACAGATCGTACATTTCGCGGAGCGTTTAAAGCAATTTGATATCATCCCCGAATATTCTTTTGTATTAGGCACACCGGCACCAACACCCGAAAAGGTACAGGCCCAGATTGATTTTGAGATCAATTTTATAAAAAAGGTTAAAGCGGTTAACCCGCGCACCGAAATTGTACTGTATACCTACACACCGGTACCTACCGAAGGCTCCGAGTTATATAAACAGGTGCTGGAACAGGGTTTTGCATATCCGCAAACACTGGAAGACTGGATGAGCCCGGCATGGGAAAATTTTGACCTGCGGAAAAATCCGCTTACGCCATGGCTAAAACCAGAAATGATCGACAAGATCAGGAATTTTGAAACCGTACTGAATGGGGTTTTTCCTACGGTTACCGATATCAGGCTGAATGATTTGAAACGAAAATCAATTAAGCTTATATCAAGCCTGCGTTACAAAGCCAGTTTATACAAGTACCCGTACGAAATAAAGCTGCTTCAAAGATATTGGAAATACCGCCAGCCGGAGATCCAGGGTTTTTAATTGTTTTAAACTTTGAAAGAAACGGTAACAAATATAGCCCCCAACACTACTCCAATTGCTGATGAAGCTTTACTGGAGGAGATGTATATTGCCATACGCGAAAAGGAGGGCAGAACCTATACTGATATAGAGGTAGCCCAATTGCCACTTATTAACGCAGGGCATCCATATTACCGGGAATGGAAGGTGAGGCAGCGTTCCGCTCAGCGGTTAATCAATCACCTGGAAGAAATGAACCGGCCGCTCAATGTACTGGAAGTTGGCTGCGGTAACGGATGGCTTGCAGCAAAACTGGCTGATATACCTAACGCCCGCGTTACCGGCATTGATGCTAACCGCATTGAAATTGAACAGGCTAACCGCGTATTTAAAAAAACGAACCTGAAATTTATTCATCAAGGTTTTAATGAGAACACCTTCACAGGGAAATTAAAATTTGATGTGATCATATTCGCCGCGTCCTTATCGTATTTCCCATCTGTACGAGCCGTTATGGCCAACGCATTTGCGCTGCTGAGCGACCATGGAAAAGTACATGTGCTCGATACACCCTTTTACCATCAAAAGGATATCGAAATATCGGCATTAAGATGCCGGAATTATTATGAGAAGATGGGTTTCGCCGCTATGGCCGATCATTATTTTCATCACCATATCGGTAAAATTCAGGATTTCAAACATAAAGTGTTATTCAATCCGACGGGCTTCTGGAACAGGTTGATCAAAAGAGATGTTTTTTATTGGATAATGTTAAAACCCTAGTTATGGCAGGTCAGTCGTTATATCATACTTTTAAGCGCTACCGCACGCTGCAAACACACCGGATATCAGCATTACCCATTGTGATATTAATGCCGCACAGCGCCTGTAATTGCCGTTGTGTGATGTGTGATATCTGGAAAGATAATAAAAACCTGAAGCAATTAACCGAGGCGGATATCAGCGGTTTATTGGTATCCCTTAAGCAACTGGGCACCAAACAGGTGCTCATGTCAGGTGGCGAAGCATTATTGAACACTAATTTTTTTGTACTATGCCGCATTCTTAAAAATGCCGGTATCAAAGTAACGCTGCTAACTACCGGTTTATCCATAAAGAGTAATGCCGAACAGCTGTTAACCTGGGTGGACGATCTGATTGTTTCTTTGGATGGTGACGAAGCTTTGCATGACGCCATCCGGAACATCCCCAATGCCTTCCGTAAGCTTAAGGAAGGGGTGGAGCATATCAAAAAACTAAACCCGGCTTACCGTATTACCGGTCGTACGGTGATACACCGGCTTAACTACCGTAACTGGCCGGCCATTATTGCCGAATCAAAAAAAATGGGGCTCGACCAGGTGAGTTTTTTACCTGCCGATGTAAGCAGTCACGCTTTTAACCGCCAGCAAGCCTGGGAAGAACCCAAACAGGATGAAATACTGATAGCCGAGCGCGAGCTACCCGAATTAAACGAGGTGATCAATTACCTGATGACCGAATATAACGCCGAATTCAATAATGGTTTTATTGCCGAAAGCAGGGAGAAGATCAGGGACATTTATCATTATTATGCCGCTTTTTATGGCTTAAACGCCTTCCCTTATAAAAAATGCAACGCGCCCTGGGTATCAACAGTTGTTGAAGCTGATGGTACTGTGCGGCCCTGTTTCTTTATGGAATCGATGGGTAATATCAGGGATACCCCGCTCAACCAGATTTTAAACAGCGACGAAGCCATCGCTTTCCGCAGGGCATTGGATACTTCGGGTCATCCAACCTGTGTAAAATGCGTTTGCTCGCTTAATCTGTCGCCCTTAACCAGTGTAGCTTAACCTATGGAACAGTTAAATCATATACTTTTTACGCATTCTTATTTTTTGCGTTTTGATCCCAAACAATGGGCCCAGGGACAGCCATATCCACCATTGGGCACCTTATATGCCGCCTCATTAATGCGGCAAAATAATTATAACGTATCACTTTTTGATACCATGTTCAGCCATTCCCCCCTGGAGATTGCAAACCTGCTGGACAAAACCCGTCCCGGCTTTTTTGTGATCTATGATGACGGCTTTAATTACCTCACCAAAATGTGCCTCACCAATATGCGCGAGGCCGCTTTTGCCATGTGCAAACTGGCCAAAGAGCGGGGTTGTACAGTAATTGTTTCCAGCTCCGACTCAACCGACCGTTTCAAAGAATATTTACAGGAAGGCGCTGACTTTGTGATCATTGGCGAGGCAGAACATACTTTATTGGAACTGGTTACAGCCATAAAAAACGGAGAAGATTTTTCGCATATACACGGCCTTGCTTATCTCCAGGATAAGGCCCTGGTTAAAACGCCTGGCAGGCCGGTGCTTAAAGATCTGGATAGTTTACCCTTACCCGCCTGGGACCTGGTTGATATTGCTCCATACCGCGAATGCTGGCTGCAGCATAAAGGCTATTTCTCGCTCAATGTAGGCACCACCCGCGGTTGTCCTTTTAAATGTAACTGGTGTGCTAAGCCTATTTACGGTAATCGTTATAATTCGCGCAGCCCCGAAAATGTGATCACAGAATTGAAGCTGATGAAGCAAATGTTCAACATGGATCACATCTGGTTTTGTGACGATATTTTTGGTCTAAAACCTGGTTGGGTGGTTGAATTTGCCAAACTGGTAAAGCAGGAGGGCCTTCAGTTCAGGTACAAGCTGCAATCAAGAGCCGATTTGTTGCTGGAAGATGAAACCGTTGAGGCCTTAGCCGCTTCGGGCTGCGATAATGTTTGGATCGGCGCCGAGAGTGGTTCGCAAAAAATACTGGATGCTATGGATAAGGGCACAACCATACAACAGATATACACCGCTACGCAGATGATGAAGAAGCATGGTATAAAACCATCCTTTTTTATACAATTTGGCTATCCGGGTGAAACCAAAGCCGATATCATGCAAACCATCCGTATGATCAATCGTCTTTTACCACATGAAATTGGTATCTCGGTTTCGTACCCACTGCCCGGGACATTATTTTATGAAAAAGTAAAAGCCGATCTGCAGCAAAAAACCAACTGGACAGATTCCGACGAGATGGCGCTGATGTTCAGTAATACCTTCAACCCGGCTTATTACAAACAGCTGCATAAATATGTGCACCAAAACTATCACGCGCACCTCGCCAAGCATAACCTGATACAGCTGCTCAGTAATCCTTTTAAGCCAAGCGCAAAACGCCTACGGAAAGCCGCGTCGGTTTTATACCATGCACCGGCTATGATGATTGAGCGGTTTAAATTAAATCAACTGGAAAAAGCATCATGACAAGCGGGATCATCATAGCAAATCATAACGAAACCGATGCCTCGACCGCTTTTAGCCGCCAGTCGGTAATTTTTGATGAGATCTACTCTAGTAATACCATTGTTAACTATAAAAGGGCAAGGGTACGGCAGCATGTTTTAGAATACCTGGCACCCAACAGCAGTCTACTGGAGCTTAACAGTGGCACCGGCGAAGATGCCTTATTCTTTGCCCAAAATGGTCACAGGGTACACGCTACTGATATATCAACCGGAATGCAGCAGGTATTGCGTCAAAAAACAGAGGCTTACCGAGACCGGATCAGTCAGGAAATTTGTTCTTTTACCCAATTGGATCAATTACAGAACCAGGGTCCTTTTGATCACATATTCTCCAACTTCGGTGGCCTCAATTGTACCGGCGAACTGGATAAAGTGCTTTTATCCTTTGACAAGCTTTTAAAACCCGGCGGCAAGGTAACCCTTGTGGTTATTCCCGGATTTTGCCTGTGGGAAACACTGTTGGTTTTTAAGGGAAAATTCAAAACAGCTTTCCGCAGGTTTTTTAGTAGCAAGGGGCGTACCGCGCATATCGAGGGTACGCATTTCAAGTGCTGGTATTACAATTCATCGTTCATTATCAAAACCTTACAGCAATCATATAAAGTATTGAATGTAGAGGGTCTTTGCACTATTGTGCCACCATCATATATCGAAGGCTTTGCCGAGAAGCATCCCAAAGCTTATCAATTCCTAAAAAACAAGGAAGATAAATTAAAAAGCCAATGGCCCTGGAAATACATGGGCGATTATTTTATTATCTCGCTGGAAAAGAAATAAAAGGGGCAGGTATTCAGAAGTATTAACTCCTATAAAAAATTTACTTGCGCTCGTTTGCAACGAGTGCTTAATGTGGTTAAGCGATTGCATCGCGACTAAAAAATATTCCTTATTTTAGTGGAAACCTTATTCCATATGTCGCATCAATACCGTGTCAGAAATCCCGAAGAAGTTTATTTCGTTACTTTCACCATTGTCGATTGGGTTGATGTTTTCACCAGACCCGCATATAAGCAGCTTATAATCAAATCTTTAATTTATTGTCAGCAACAAAAGGGCTTGGAAATTTATGGTTATTGTTTGATGACAAATCATTTGCATCTGCTTATTTCTGCCAAACACCCTGCTACTTTACCAGACATCATTCGTGATTTTAAAAAACACACCAGTAAGGAAATAGTTAAGCTAATACAAAACGAATCTGAAAGTCGTAGGGATTGGATACTTTATCGGTTTCAATACCATACAAAATATAGCAGTCGTGTTCAGGATTACAAAGTATGGCAAGATGGTTATCATGGAATAGCCTGTGACAACTCCAGCATACTTTCACAAAAGTTGGATTATATTCATAATAATCCTGTACGGGCTGATATTGTTATTATACCTGAACATTATCAGTATAGTTCGGCTGCAAATTACGCGGGTGAAGATGGATTAATGGAAGTGGTGTTGTTAGATTTTGGTTTCGCGTTATAAACGCTAACCCACATTAAGCACTCGTTGCAAACGAGCGCAAGTAGATCTTAGTTTTTACCTGGTCAAGTATTTATAGTAACGTTATACAGCAAAGGATAATATTAATTATCTTAGTATAAATAACTAACTATGAAAAGGAAACCTGCAAATTTGGGCTTGATATGTTTATTGATCGTTACGATTATATACGCCAGCTGCAAACCTGCACCGGTGATTAAACACAACGGCGAAAAGGACCTCATATCTTTTAAATCCGTAGATGGCATCAGCTATGCGGAGATCAGCCGCCGACAAAAAAATGGCCTTTCCTTTAACCAATACGGTTTTCAGTTAGAACCTCAGTGGAAACTAAAATTTGTTTCTGATGATTCAGTTAGTATTTATAGTTATGACAGAAAAGCCTTTTTTAACTTTCCACTTACCCGTGGCTATGATTCTGTTTTTAATACGATCGGAACATGGTTAAAATTAAAAAAGATGAGTAAGGATAGCCTGGTACTGGAGGTCTTGAAATCGGAAGCCGATTCAGTAGATATTACCGGTGCAGGGGTTTACATGACCTTTTACGCTAATAATTATATTCAAAATGTATTGCATACTGATATTGCAACACTCCGGCAATCAAGTCATAGGGATAGCCTGTTTATCAAGTCATTAGTAAATGAGGCTAACAGCGACTTTAAAAAAGCCTTTGCCGCCCGACAGCCTGCAGTTTTAGTTAGTAGAAGCCCTGCAATAAAAGTAAAAAAGTGGAAGGCGGAGGGGGATATCCTGAATAACTTTGACACCTCTGAGGATTATTTTGATCCTGCTTATAGTGTTACGATCAACAAAGCATACGCAAATTTTTTCTACTCATTTAGCGTATATGTTGATGATAAAGGACAAATGCATTATGGCAAACCGTTGACCGGCTTTACAGACCAGGGATATGAGGATGACTATATACGTTTATCCAAGGCAGTATTGAATAATTACCTTAAACATTACCTACAGGCAATTCCTGGTAAAACTTTGAACATGACTCATACAAGTCTTATTAGGATTTATGTAGAAGGCAAAGCCGATGCACTGGCTATGCTCAGAAAAAATAAAATCAGGATGTAGTGTTCACCTGAACTCGTTGCAAACAAGCGCAAGTAGGCCTTTTCATGTCCATTATTTATTAATTCGCTACGCTATGCTGATTTTCGACCAGCAATTGCGCTATTCGTGTTTCGTAACGACTGATCAGGTTAATTTGGAAATTCTTTGGATCGGGTTTGGCATAGTGCTTACCAGTTGCCATGGCCAGCAACATACCATGATCGTTTAGTCTTTTTTCACGGGTTTTCTGCTCCCAGCGGCTGGCCGTTATCCTCATTAATTTATTATCCAGCAATTCGCCCAGACGATTGTTCAATAACCACTCTACGAGGCTTTTTAGCGGCCGTTTGCTTAGGGGTTTAGCTGTTGATACCCGCATAATGTGATTGGGCAGGTAATTACGCGTCCAAGCATTAGCGGCAAAAAAATCGGCAAAGGTAGTATCACCCTGTATCGGGATCAGGGTAACAACCTCTGTGGCTGTGTATATATTCTTTTCGGCAATTTCCAGTTGCTGCTCATCTATATAATAATTCATACAGAAGTAATGCTCCCGGTTAACCAGGAAGGTCAATTTTTTTAGAAGGTGCATCAGCGTGCGGGCCACCCACATCCGGTTGGGGGCGGTAACAATAAACAGATCGATATCTGACTCGGCATCAGCAAAATTTTTAGACAGCGAGCCCGAAATGGCAATACCGCGCACATAGGGGAACCTGATGAGAATATTACCCACTTTGCGTGCCGTTTTTATCATTTCGGCTGCTTTCTGGTTCCCATCATTTCTTCTTTTAATGAGGTATGGATCATTCTTTAAGGTATAGAACCTGTCGAATCGGTAAATTAGCCGACAACCCACAAGACAGGTCATGGCCATATCAAATGCTATTGGGTCACATTTAACAGGCAGAAACAAACCTATCTCTTCCCGCGTAAGCGGATAGTTGAACACATCGAAGTAAGCCAGTGTTGCTAATATGTTTTTTTTGATCTCTGCCACGGTGCTGTGTATTTAGTAGTATACTATTATGACGTAACAGCCAATACGTTGGTTGCCAGCGAAATTAAATAATCATCAGTTTTTTGCTGCTCTTTAATAATTGTTTCGTTATCAGGAGCCGAGAGCATAAAAAAGGAGAAGAAAAAGCTATAAAACATCACGCCTTTATCCACATCCAGTATATTTTCGGTAACCGACACAACAGCTATGACCAGCATGAAGCTGATGAATAAAACATCTTTTCTTTTGAAGGCTATTTTAAAGCCGTAAACCAGTGTCAGCAAATAAATAGTCAATCCCCAGATACCTGATTTCAACAGGAAACTGAGATACTGGTTATGAGAATTTAATCCTTTGAGGAAAGAGCTGTACAGTTTTGCATCATAAAAATCGTCTTTCAGCAAACTGATCTCAGAACCTGATCCGTAGCCCATTAATGGTTTATCTTTTATCCGGGCTGCGGCAACCCGCCAACGTTCCAGGCGCGAATCTGAATTCCGGGGGATGGTTTTATCTGTTGAAATATCTTGTTTCAGAAGAGTTACATAGCGATCCCTGAATGTTGATATGCTCAAAATACCTGTGATACCTATTACGGTGACTACCAATCCGGTGAGCATATACAGCCGCCTTTGTTTGCCCTTTAGTAAATACCAGGGGAGTACCACATTCCCAACCATAAAAAGGATAACCAATATGGATTTGGAACTTAGCTGAACCATGCCACCTACCAGGATAAGGCAGCTGATGATGCATCCTGCTTTTAATAATCGGGATGGTATCCCTTTTATTAAAATGGATAATAAATAAACCAATGCTATAACCAGCTGGAATGAAAAAAAAGTAGCATGAATATTTATCGGCCCCGCGAAATTATGATTGGTAAAACCCTCGCTAAAAATGGCACGCAATGGCATATGGTAAAACCTGATGGTTATCAAAACTACCGCGAACAGGTAAAAAATAGTCAATGTACAAACCAGCGAAAACGCCAGCAAAAGCTTTTCCCGGTACTTTTTCAGATCAAGGCCATTCAATAAAAACACAACCGGGAACAGCAAAAGTGGTATCCGTAGCGTCCATTCGGTAAAGGCCGCTTGCAGATTGGTGGTATAAAGGGTAGCAATGATGGTAACAAACAAAACAGAAGGCAGTACCAGCAGTTTAAACGAACGCAATGATCGTAAACGGCCCTTATCCAGGTGAATAAGGGTATGTAACGTAAAGCTGATCAGGATGATATGGCTGTAAAAAAGATCGAACGGTAAACTTGCCATGAGCAACAGCACATGGTAATAGCTGATCTTATTGGCAGCGGTATCATTGATGAGCAATAATTGCTTCATGATTGGCGTGTTTATAGCTTTCAACAATAAATTCCTCGTATTGGTCAATCACCCTTTCCCAGTTAAACTGGTATTGGATCTTATACAGGTTATTCATCACCATACTTTTTTCCGGATCTTTCCGCTGCACAGTTTCTACCAGTTCCTGTACTTCGCCGGCATTTGAAAAATAAAAAGCGTCGGTATTCAGCACCGACTTGTTGAATGGGTTGTTGTGCGCGGCAATAAGAGCTTCGCTGGCCATAGCTTCCAATAACGACGGATTGGTACCACCAACACTATGCCCGTGAAAATACAAGTAAGAGTTATTTTGTAACGACCGTACTTTGGGGGTATCAAAAATGGCTCCTTTAAATTCTATACGCTCGTCGTTATTAAATTTATTGGTAATATATTTACCAAAGCGGTTGCCGGTATCACCCAAAACTTTAAATTTCTTATCTGAATTGCTTTTATTAAAGCCATCTAAAATGGTTTCAATATTATTTTCGGGCTCCATGCGCGCCATCAGCAAAAAGTAATCCTCTTTTAAGGCTTCACTAAAGTCATACTGTTCTCGTTCCAGATCTGAGTAAACATCGGCACCATAAGGAATGTATTCGCTGTTGATATTATATTTATCTGCCAGGTATGATTTGATCACCCTGGAGTCGGCTACATAATAATGACTGTATTTTACGGCCAGTTTTTCGGCATATTTTAAAAACTGCTGTACCGGTTTGGAGTATTTTGACCTTTTCCACTCCATGCCATCCATGTTGGTAATGATGGTGCTGTTTTTGGGATACAGTTTACCCCAAACCGAGCTGCTGGTATAACCCATGATCAGTACTACATCAAACTTATTTTTGCGGGCATCCAGCAGGCAGTTCATATCATAAATAAACTGTCCGGCGGTACCTATCAGGTATTCCGGGTCGTAACAGTGTTTTATCTCTACGCCGTTCCAGCTATCCTGGGTATACGGATGGTTGTGCGAATTGTAAACGGTTACCGAATGCCCGCGTTTTACCAAACCGGCCGAAACATATTCAGATATATGCTCAAATCCGCCGTAATAATTGGGGATGCCCCGGGTACCTAATATGGCTATACGTAATTTCATGGCTATAATACTGATTGATATGCTTTTAATGTTTGTGAAGCGGCCTGTTTCCAGGTGTATTGTTTTAATATGCGGTGCCTTAAAGTTTCGTTATAAGGGGTGCTGCTCGCTTTTTCAACAGCAGCCAGGATACTTTCAGGTGACGACGGATCGCAATAAAAAGCGTCGTCGGCAAAATACTCGCGCACATCGCCTTTGTCGCTGGTTACAATATTGCAGCCCATGAGCGCGGCTTCTATCGAGCTCAAGCCGGTGGTTTCAAACCAACTGGGAAGAATATGGACTTTTGCACGCCGGTAATATTTTACCAGTTCCTGTTGCGGAATATGATCAATAAAACCAACGTTTTCCGCGGCTATTTCACGGCATTCCTGATAATAGGCCAACTGATTGGGGGCATGTGTACCGATGAGCAGTAAACGGTAGGAGGTATTGTTCAAGGCGCGTATCAGGTTCAGCTGGTTTTTGATCCCCTCTATGCGGGCGGCGCATATCACCAGTTTTTCATCTTTTTTGATCTCCGGGTCATACTGAAACATGTTCTGATCGGCACCGTTAGGTACTACCAGGTGTTTTACTTTGCGTTCGTACGATTGGATAACCCGGCGGTATTCGGATTCCGAATTGGGCAGGATCATGGCGGCCCGGCTCAGTATATTCTTGATGCTTTTACGCTGACCAAGCCAGGTATAAGACAAACTTGCCAGGCTATCGCGCCCCAGCAGGTAACGGGCTATGGATTTAATGTATTCAATGGTATCGGTCGACAGGTAACGCAGCAGCCTGCCTGCGCCTTTACGGTGATATTTATCGTACTCACCATAATTGCACAATATGGTGGATACCACATAAGGCTTACCGGCCTTTTGGCTATGGTACAGGATATCAGCCGGGCGGGTAAGGTTAAAAAAATGCAACAGGTCGTAATGATTGTAATGGATACTTTCATTAGCCAGCCTGATATCGGCGGTAATGCCCATTTCTGTTAAGTGACGGGCCGTTTGTACAGCCTGAATCGTGTCGCCGCCGGGTACGGTGTATATTGTTGACCGGGTTATAAATGCTACTTTGATCATTGTGCCTGCCTCCCGGAAGTCATTTTATGTAACCACGTCACCAGTTTTTCTGGCAGGTAGCTAACAGTGTATAATAGGTAATTATCCAACCGTAAGGGTGATATGCTGATAGCCTTGGCTACATGCAAGCGAGCCTTTTGCGGATGGTAATTATTGACCAGTAATTTTTTGGCGCATAAAGCGTAATAAGAGCCATGTTTAACCTGGTGCGAGTATTGTTTTTCGCCCATTTCGGTTAGTTGGCTGCCCTCATCAGATGTGATGACCCTGCTTTTAAGTGTGGCATATTTTATTTCGAGAAACCTTCGTGGGCGCCACTTTTCGTCAATAGTGATGGATTCGGGGTTTAACCTCAGTTTTATTAATGGTTGCGAAAAATTATATGCCTTTTGACCTTTAAGAATGTTTACCCATAAAAAATGATCCTCATAGGTATAGGCATATTCATTATAACCACCTGCCTTTACGATCACCTCTTTTTTATAGCATACGGTGGAGTGTATAAACGGGCAAACAGAAGATGCCAGCTGCTGAATATCTTCATTATTGATAGCCGGCGGGGTGGAGGTAAAAAGATAAGTACCCTCCATATCCATGTAGTCGGCTGCGGAGCCTATAATACTGTATTCGGGATTATTTATCATAAAATCATATTGTAGCAGCAAGCGCTCGGGATGACAAACATCATCGGCGTCAAACCGGGCTATGTAAGGGGCGCGGGCATATTTTAACCCGGTATTCAAGGCCAGGGATACCCCTTTATTGTCCTGGTATATCATCACTATCCGGGGATCGGTAAACGAATTGATCACATCGGCGGTATCATCTGTCGATCCATCATTAATGATCAGGAGCTCAAAATCGGTAAACGATTGCTCCAAGACTGACCCGATAGCATCCGCGATGTATTTACCCGCGTTATAGGCAGGCATTAAAACCGTTATTTTGGGTGTGTCAAAATTCATAACCAGGGGGCTTAACGGTTTGATTTTCTTTGATATTGAGCAATAAGAGCAGCTCAAAAAATACTATTACCGATAGTTGTTCAAACCAGTAATCGGTAAACAGCACGGCCAGCATTAAAAACAAAATGGGCAAGCCATAAGTAAGCTTTTGATAATGTTTGGCAAAAAAGCCCACATAAAATATTATAAACAAAACAAGGCCGATTACACCGTACTCGGCAAGCAATTGATCATAAACCGAGAACGGGCTATTGGTTAAGGAATGAAGACCTGATCGTCTGCTAAAGAAATTCAGGTACAGATCAAGGTGATTGACCAAAAAATCATGATTGATATAAATGTTACGCGAAGGATAACCACCTGCAAAACCCAATCCTGCCGCACGGAAAGCGATCTTTGATGAAAAATTGCCCATGCCAACTCCGGTTAAAGTCTTGCTCAAATGCCCGCGAAACAGGGCGGTAGTTTGCAAAAAACCTATAGTCTTGCCGGGTAATCCGGGAGTATAATTATCATTTCCGGATATAGGCAAAACGGCCTTGTGTGCCTTTATAAAATCCAGCAGTTGTAATTGCTCAACCGGTGTTTCCTTTTTGCTTTGGTGGTAATCGTCGTTAATATCAGGTTCGGTAACAGCTACACGACCGCCATTGGCCAGGTAAACGTTTTTTGCATATTTGGAGCGTTTGCCCACCCTTATCGAATCCAGTATTTTACCAATGCTATCCAGATATAAAGTAGCTATCTTTTGTTTATGTTCCTCAGGCGTCAGCGTGTTATCGGGCCTGTCTGTAATACGTAGGTTTGTTGTCGTATTTACGGGTGGTTCAACGGTATTTACAGGTTTATTTTTATGAAATACATATACCAGCGTTTGAGCAGCATATTTGTCATTCTGCGGCGATATTTTCGCCATAAAAACAATCAAAAAGACCAGACAAACTACAACAAGGCTTTTTTGATAGCGATTGGTTTTAAAAGCAAACAGCAACAGCAATATGGGTAATAAGGCCAGATTAATAAAATTACTGCCCGTAAGCAACAACGTAGCCATGCAAACCAAAAGCATTACCGCGTTTTTTCTGATCAAAAAGTAAATTACACCAAAGGCGTTCAGTGTGGCATTGGTAATGGAAGTATCAAAGGTTATCCCCTTGATATAATCGCCGGTATTAATGAAGTATTTCTGATATTCTCCCTGGTAGGTATAGGGATTGATAGCATGTGTTTTTAAAATGATAACAACAAGTGTCAATACTGATATCAGGGTATTTACAATAAAGAAAACCGATATGGTTTGGTGTACTATTTCGGGCGGATTGCTATCAACAGCCAATTTAACCTGGTGTATGGCCAATATGCACAGGAGCCAAAAACCAATACCGACAAATAACATGATGTTGTAATTCCCGTTGACATAATCTTTATAGATAATCCAGTTAACTAAAGCAATGACAATAATCAGCGGATAAAAAAGCGGCAGGCGGGAATCCTTAAACCGAAAACCGAATTTGAAATTGAACTGCCATAAGCTAAACAGAATAATAACCGGAATTTTTACGGCCAGCTTTACATTTAAAAACAACAGCAAAAAGGTGAGTAGTCTCCAATCCACCTTATCCTTTATTTTATCCGTATAAAAAGCCACTGCTTTGGTCAACATTCTCCGGTTTCTTTATAATCATTACGACCTGAAAATGGGATTGGTTGCCTGAGTTATTTTAAAAAAGAACCAAGAGACAAAAGTCAAGAATCAAGAAAGATGATACCTTAAATTGACTTTGCGCTTGATTTAACAGGTGTTTTTATCTTAACTCTTGATTCTTGGCTCTTGGCTCTCTGTGTTTACCAGCATTTTGCGGATATCTTTATAGTCGACGGTTTGGATTTGCCGTGTTAATATTAAGGTTAGAAAGTAAAAGACTGCCGAAGCTGTTAGGGCAATCCAGAAGTTTTGAAACAGTAATTTGGCTATTAAGCCACTGGTGAGTGCGCAAGTGGTGCAGGTTAATAAAATAAGCAAGCTGTTATGCAGTGCCGTTATTTTATTTTTTGAACTAAACAAAATAGCCTGTACAACGCAGGATGCTAAAAAAGCAATAGCCGCGCCCTCGTTTTTAAAAAAGGGGATAAGCAGCAGATCGCCGGCCACATTTACACCAAACGTTATCAGGAAAACCTGCAGGATCATTTTTAACCGGTTTTGTACAAAATTTATCGTCCAGAAAAAATTCATCAGGTATATGAACGGCAGGCATAATGACAAGATGAAAATGGTATGGCTATTTACGGCTCCATATTTCCCCCTGGTGATGTGATCAATAACCGGATTCCAGCACATGTTTAACAGTAAACCAGTAAATGTAGCGATGACCATCTCTGCCCGGATGAGCAGTTTGAGGTTACCTCCATCATAGCTTTCATTTTTAAACAATTGGGTAAACCTGGGTATTAATAATGGGGCTATGGCCAGCAGGGGTAAGGTAGAGATCTCAAATACTTTGTAGGCAAAACTATACTCGGCCAGTTTTATAGCTGATACCATAAAGCCGATAAACAGCCAGTCGAACCGGGCCAGGGCCGAGGTGATCAATACTACACCCACCTGAGGTAACGATTGCCTGACTAACAAACCGTAGTCTGCTTTATTCCAGCGCGGCGTGATAGAAATATTGATGTATTTTTTGAACAGGAAGATAGTGAATAACAATTCCAGCGTATCACCGGCTACAAACACCCACATGGTATTGGTAATGCTTAATAAATGGGTTACAGCCAGCACTACCAGCGCACAACCCCTTACTACATTTGACACCACCAGCATATAAGCCAGCAGCTTAAACCGCTCCATTCCCCCTGATACCTGTTTCAGTGGGGTGGAAAAGAAGATCATCAGTTTACCGGCACCAATAAATAAAATAAGGCGATAAAGTAAGGCATCGCCTGTAAAAAACAGTTTGCCCAGTAACAGGATTCCGTAAAATAAGATCCCGGTAAAAACCACATGGAATATATAAATGGACAGTACGCCACGGGTATCATCACCATTAGCTACCTTTTTAACCACCGTTTGGTCGATGCCAAAAGAAAGAATATTGAATGCGGTAAATACTACCGTAAGCGCGAGATTAATGAGCCCAAAACTATCCTTATCCAGATTTACGGAGAGCACATAGAACATTAACACCCCGAACAATTGATTGATTACCAATTGCAGTGTATTGGCCGAAAGATTTTGAATCAGCCTTTTTTTCATGGGCGGCGCCCTGCTTTATTCGGTATGGGCATTAGCTTTAAATTCATATGCCATAACAGGTGCTTCATATAGGTTTTTCTTTTGTACGGGATTCTGTATGGCTTTATCCAGATAATAATATTTTAACCAGGTGTTTTTAAAGGCCATCCGGGCTATGTTCCAGCCTTCTTTTCCATCTAAAAAACCTAATAAAAATACATAAGCTTTTACAAAATGGAACAAGGGAGCCAAGTATAATTTTACCAGGCTGGCTTTTTTACCACTTTGCAGATATTTTAAAGCGCTCAGCTGAGCGTAATGAATGGTTTTGGCTTCATGCTCCTGCGCGTTTTTAACCGAATAATGATGCAAATGACCGCTCAATTTTTTAACATGCATATTTTGCGGTAGGATCAATGTTTCGTGCACGGGTGGTTCTGACCATTTTACCCGGGTACGGTTAAATAACCTGATATGATGATCTCGGCCCCAATTGCCAAAGTTGATGGCTTTATTACCGTAGTAGGCCTTAAAAGGTATATCATAAACGGTATTACTATCGTCAAGTTTTAGCTTATTGATGGATGTAAGCAAGGCTGTATCAGGGATCTCATCAGCGTCGATACTTAGTATCCAGTTATAGCGGGCAAGCGCAATACCCTTGTTTTTATTGGCTCCGTAACCGTCCCAACTTTTCTGATAAACCCGGCAACCATTCTCTATTGAAATATCAATGGTATGATCGGTACTATCGTTATCAACCACAATAATATCATCGGTTAGCTGCCTGAGCATCGTGATGCTGCGGCCTATCATTTCGGCTTCGTTTTTAGTAATGATCACAACTGAAACAGGTACCATGGCAGATAATTAAAATTTATCAAGCTTTTACAACACCATCAGCAGAACCTGGATATGCCCGCAGGTTCTAACATAGGCGTCTATTAATATATCGTAGCTTTGAAGCAAAGGGTTGCCCGGCGTATAAAGAATTGTCGTTTTATTTTAATATTTTATGATCTAAGCCCTGTTAACCAAAGAAATAGTTTGCAGGAGCTCAATTTTGAATACATTTGTAGAGTGATTAGTCAGTTTATATATGGATAAGTCAGCATCAATTCTTTCAGCAGCCTTAAAATTGTTTGTACAATACGGTTTTCATGGCACGCCTACCAGTAAAATAGCAGTCGAGGCAGGTGTATCCAACGGTACGCTTTTTCATTATTTTAAAACCAAAGACGAGCTGGTAGTAGCCCTGTACAACCAAACAAAAGAGGAGCTGAACGAGTACCTGTTTGAAAAGATCAACCAGGGCGAAATCTTTAAAGACAAGTTCAGGAATATGTTTGTGTACTCATTAAAATGGGCAGTTGCACGTCCGGAAGAGTTCTTTTTTCTTCAACAATTCCATTTTTCGCCGCACCTGGCCTTGGTTCCGGCCGAGGATATAGCCAAACATTCCCGCCAACATACGCAACTTTTAGAGGGTGCCGTACAGGCCGGAATATTTAAAAATTTGCCCACCGAGCTGATCGCTACGCTTGCCTGGAGCCAGATCAACGGGATGTATGAGTTCCTGGTGAAATGTGACCTGTGTGCAGACAAACAAGAACAGATCATTAACGAAGCATTTGACCTCACCTGGTTAATGTTAGTCAACCCAGCATAATATGAAAACAAAAATAAGGGCTATTATAACCGGCGCCACCGGCATGGTAGGCGAGGGGGTGATGCATGAATGTTTACAGCATCCTGATGTAGAAGCTGTACTTGTGATCAACAGGAAAAGCATGGGCATTACACATCCCAAGCTTAAGGAGGTGATACACAGCAACTTTTTTGATCTCTCGGCCATTGAAAACGAATTATCGGGTTATAATGCCTGTTATTTTTGTTTAGGTGTATCGTCTGTAGGGATAAAGGCGGAGGAGTTCTTCAGATTAACTTACACGCTAACCATGCATGTAGCTGAAACCCTAAGTAAGCTCAATACGCATATGGTCTTCTGCTATATCTCCGGAGCCGGAACAGATAGCAATGAAAAGGGCAAAGGTTGGGCTGCCGTTAAAGGAAAAACAGAGAATGATTTGATGAAACTCCCCTTTAAGCAGGTATTTGCCTTTCGCCCGGCTTTTATTAAGCCGATAAAGGGTTTGTTAAACACACACAATTTTTATAAATATATCAACTGGCTATTCCCCATCGGCAGGGCCTTGTATCCCGCCGGTTTTGTTACGTTACAGGAATTATCCCATGCCATGATCAACATTACCGAAGATGGTTATAGTAAGCAGGTTATAGAAGGAAAAGACATCATTTTACTGACTAAAAACCAGTAAAATTTTTTAATATTAAAAAATGCCTATACTAAAAAGCCCCGCGGTTTCTAAAACCATGGGGCTTTTTTATTTCTTTAACTCTTCTTTATTTAGGTTTGAATGGATTAATATTCCAGCTTACACCAACCGCCACACCTGTTGATCTGAGGTCAACACGCCCCACGCCGATACCGGTAATAGGAAGCTTCATATAAGGCTGTATAATGGTACTGAATTTAGAATTGATCCTACGCTCATAAGTAGCATTTAAGTTCAGTACGCCTAACCAGTGCTGGTTGCGGCCATCAACCTGGATATCATATGATGGTTTCCCACTGCCATCGGCAAATTCAAAGTGATAGTTTTCACGCAACATAATATAGGATGATAAACCGCTGCCTACCGCAAACTTGTTTTTCCCCTGAGTATAGAATTGATAATTCAGGTTCAATGGTATATCTAAAACCTTGCAATTGGCCGTTATATAATTTGGAAGATTAGCAGCTGGCACACCTTGCCAATTAGCAGAGTTATACTGACTGCCACTGGCCTGATATGGTTTAACAGCATACGATGCACCGGTTGATATACTGAACTTTTTAGACAGATGAATACCCAATTGCACACCAAAGTTTGTACCTACCTGGTTACGGCTAAATGAATTAACCGCGTTGAAATCTGGTGCGGCCAGTATGGCCAGGGTAAAGCGTGGCCCGGTCCTTAATATCGGTTTAAGGGATGGCTTATCTTTTTTAGTTTGTTGTACAGACGGGGCTGTTACATTACCTGCCGTATCCGGTTGCTTGGTATTAGTTGGATTGACAGCCAGGTTATTTTGAGTTTGATCGGTCTTAGAAGCTATCTTCGACGGATCGACTGCATTATTGTTATTATTATCTACCGGAGGGGCAGTTTTGTTCTTATCAGCACTGTCTTTTGTAGTTTTATTGCCCGGCACATTCGGATTTACAGGACTTTGATCAACAGGTATATTGTTTTGCTGATTACGCTTACCTGGAGTAATACCCAAGGTTGATCCTGTTTTATCTTTATTGCTATTTACCCCATTCTTAGCCAGGTTTTCAGTACCCGGGTTAACATTCTTAACTGAATCCTTGTCTTTTATAGCTTGGTTGTTTTGGTCAGTATTTTTTTGGTCAATATCTTTCCTTACAGGTGCAGGTGCATCTGTTTTAGTCTTTGGCTTAACTGCCAACTCATTCTTTGCTTTATCGCTCCTGTTAAAGAAGAATAATCCCACAGCCAGCAGTAAAAGAGCTGCTATAGCCGCTGAGTAATAAATTATCCTCCTGATGACCACCTTTTTGCTGGGTTTATTATCCAGCAGGCGCTCCATAGAAGCCCAATCCTCCTCACGAAAAGCAAAATGATCTTCAGAGCCGGATAACCCGTCTTTGAATAGCTGATCTAATTTATTTTCGTTTTTCCCTTTCATCGCATTATTAATTCAATCAAGTGTGATATTCCAACGCTGATCGCACCTATGGCAATAATTTTGTGCCGGATATCCTCAGAACCATTGTCCGGCAAACGGCCGGAGTTGAGTACCATAATTTTTAGTTTTTCTCTCGCTTTAAATAAGTTTGATTTTGAAGTACCTGTGCTGATACCCAACTGGGTTGCTATTTCTTCGTGCGAGAAACCTTCAATAGCAAACAAGTTAAATACGGTACGGTAAGCATTTGGCAGCTGCTGTATCATGCTCAGCAGATCGTCATAATTCAATTTCTGATCGGGTAGTTCATCATGACCTATATCTTCAGCAGCATCAAGGTCATCATTAAGCGACAGTTTCAGGTTACTCCTGTAATAATCAACCGAAGTATTCATCATAATACGGCCAACCCAGGCAATGAACGGACGACCCGTATCATATTTATGCAAATTAGTGAATACTTTTAAAAAACCCTGATTCATGATCTCCGCAGCTTCATAGCGGTTACCGGCATATCGCAAACATATGCTCATAGCAAAGCCATAAAATGCCTTGTAAAGCATTTTCTGATCCTTTCGGCTTTGCTGCAAACAGCCCGCAATAAGTTGTTGTAGTTCCGCTTCTCCCATATAAGGGGTTCAAATGGGGTTAAATTGTACTATTATTTATCAGTTTTACAGTCATCACGTAGCCCGGTATTAAAAGGTTGCCTGTACAATTAATTTTTTTGAAAAAAATACATGATCAGTTAAAAACCACTAAACCCAGGGAAGAATTCAGGGGTAAATATACTAAAACCCAATATAGAGTTATCTTAATTATACCAAAATGAGCTAATGATTAAAATGAATGCCTGTTTAATAAAAATCATAACAACGCCGTGATCCCTCAAATTTACGGTAAGCATCGGAACGGGATGGGAGCGTAGTTTCATATCCAATGCTTCCTTCTGATGAACCGCTGGTATTACTGTAATTTAAACCGCCAAAAGGAGCATCATGACTTATCCCCAGGCGTAACTTTTCGCCACCATCACGATGGGTGAACAAGTCAAATATCAGCGAGAGTACTACCGCACTTGGCCCCGCCGATCCACCGGTGCGGTACCACAGACCCGCGTTAATGCTTCTCCTTTTAAATTGCATCCCGGCATTGATGGATTGCGCGCTGGCTTGCTTATATAAGATAACCGATGGGATCAGGAATGATTTTTCGTCTTCGTCCAGGTTAGCATAAGGGTTCAGGTCGAGCCGGTAACTGGCGTGTGCTGTGCCCCGCATGGGTAATTTGGCCGGGATGCCGGTAAACGACTCGTTAGGCCGGTTAATATGTTGTAATGCCCCGCCAATATTAAAATCGCTAACGACCAGGTTGATACCCACACCGGCATCAAAATAATAGCGGTTATCAAAAAGCGGTGGCTCCGCGGCCGTAGGGGTACCAGGTACATAACCAAATTGCGGGTCGATCTGATCGCTGAATACCAGTTTACCATAATTAACCGAACGATTGGTAATGCCCGCTTGTAAACCAAATGACAATACAAAATCTTCAGAACCCACACTGTAGGAATAAACACCTGCTATATTATTTTTTACAAGCCCCGCAGCTCCTTCGCTGCCACGGGTAAATAGTAAGCCTACACCACCGCCAAACCGGGGGATATTATAATCAATAGATGCGGTGATGTAATTAAAGCCACCCGGTACCGATGTAAATTGATTACGGTAAATGAGGTTCATGCGCAGATCGCCGGGAAACTGGCCATTCAACGCCGGATTTAAGTATACCGGCGAATTAAAGAACTGCGAATACATATGATCCTGAGCAAAAGTTACCATACCTGTTAGCAGGGCTACAAAAAATAAAATGCCTTTTTTTAATTGGTTGCGCATCTGCTATCGTATTAAATTGATGGTACCTGTGCGTTTAGGTAAGGAGTGATTATAGCTCATACCTTTCCATTCTGTTCCGTTTATAAATGTTGCCGAAGCCTGCCATATATAAACACCCTGCTGTACCGGTGCTCCTCTGAATGTGCCATCCCAGCCATCACCATTTACCGGTGTACCTTTCGGGTCTTCGAGTTTATCGGTTTCCCACATCAACTGACCGTAATTATTGTATACCTGCAGGCGCCATTTTTTGATGCCGGAGCCTTTGGCTATAAATTTTTGAAGCTCGGTTGAACCACTGGTTGGCATAAAAGCATTTGGCAGATAGAGCTGACCAGGTATCCCTGTAATATGAACCTTATGCGAAATTACGCTGTCGCAACTTCCACGATAAGCGGTGAGGGTTACTTTATAGGTGCCTGTGTCAATATAGGTATGCGCTGGATTTTGATTGTTGGAAGTTTGCCCATCGCCAAAATCCCAGTGCCATTGTGTAGGTGCGTTGGTGGTTTGATCCACAAAGGTAAACCGGTAATTAGGTATGCTGATAACGGTATCCGGCTTCACTCCAAACGCGGTAAAAGGCGGAGGATTTACGGTGATATAACTATTTTTAACAGCAGTGGCCGTACAGCTGGTTACCGGATTGGTAACCAACAATGTAACAGTAAATGGCGTGTTACTAAACTGGTAGGTGTGCGGGCCCGGATTTTGCTCAAACACGTGAGGACTGCCATCGCCAAAATCCCAGTCGTACTGATATGAACTCGCGCTGGAATTGGCATCCGGCGCTTGGGTGCTGTTCGTAAAGTTTACTGTCAGCGTTTTACAACCCGTGGTAACATCGGCAGAGAAAGCAGGCAATGGTAACGGATCTACCGTAACTGTTACTTTATCCGATTCGATAGACGAACAGCCATTAGCCGCTGTTATAGAAACATTGTAAACACCAGCCTGGTTAAAGGTATAATCGAGTGTACTGCCCAGACCGCCCGCAGTTATATGTGTAACATCACCATTGGGAGCATATATATTATAGGTAAACAAATCGCCACCTGTAGAGGCATTTACAAAGCTGGTAGCAAAAGGCATACAACCTTTGTTATTATTATCCGTCACAAAGGTTTTTGCCACAAAATCGGGTGGCGATACCGAAATGGGCCATTCTATACTTTTTGTGGTATTACCGCAAAGATCTTCGGCTACCATATACAATTTGTACAATTTGGCTAATGTAGAAACTACATGGAAAACAGCCGGAGTTTTATCTGTAAGCGTTATCGATGGTAGAACATCCTGTTGTGTAGTTGGGTCATATAAGTGATAAGTATAGGTTTTATTATTACCCGGCGACGCGTTTTGCACAGTCACATCAAACGGCGAACAACCACTTAACGGACTTGGAAGGATAAGCGCTACCGGTGCTGCCGGGTGCACCGTGATCTGCATAGGCGTGGCGGTTACATTACCGCATGAGCTAACCAATTGTAAAGTCACTGTATAAGTTTTATCCTTACCATCGGTACCGGGCGCAAATGTATGTGACGGGCTAACTTCAGTTGAAGTATTACCATCGCCAAAATCCCAGGTAAAGCTACTGCTGAGTGGTACAGAGGTATTGGTAAATTGAACGGGGAGCTGTCCGCAGCCATCTGTTACACTGCTTGTAAAACTAGCTGTAATGTGCGCAGGTAAAACATTAACGGTTAAAGTAAAGGGATCGCCGTTACAGTTACCGCCGGTAGCCTGTATAATATAGGTAACAGTAGCCGAGTTTAAAGGGTCGCTATTGGTGAGTACATCATTGATAACAGAACCACTTCCATTGGTGTAGCCCGTAATTGATGGGGATGTTTTAGTGGGGTCGACAGTCCAGCTGTAGGTACTGCTGGGTGTAGAGGTTATGTGATAACTAAGAGCAGTTCCGGAACACTGATTATTAACCACAGGAACGCTGGTGATCACTGTTTGCGGTTGAATGATAACTGTAACCGTACTTACAACCTTATCGCAAGGTGGGGTTAACGAAGTTGTACCGGTTAGCAAGAAGGTTACTTTGCCCGCTGCTATATCAGCAGCGGATGGGGTATAAGTCGTAACCAGAGAAGTAGAGGCACTAAAAGACCCCGTGCCACCAGACCATACTTGACCGGTTACCGTGCCGCTTGGTACCGTGCCTGTAAGATTGATATCTGAACCCGCACAAACCGTAGCAGGACCACTGGCGCTAATGGTAGGCGATACCTGGAAAGTAAGATGCTGCGTAGCCGTTGCCGGAGGACCGCAACCATTTTTTACGGCCACATTAATGGTATAAGTCGCCGCATCATGAAATAATATCTGCGGATATTGGGAATTTACACTTGTACCACCGGTAAAATCATATGTGCCGCCGCTTATTGTCCAGGTATATGAATCAGGTTTAAGCTCGCCTATGCCACCCAAAACTGTGTGCGTAATACCGGCGTCTGTATTGAATTTAAGGGTTTGGTTAATACCACATACCGATGCATCTGCCGACAATTGGGCTGTTGGCACATCATCAACCGTTATGCTTTGTTCGGTACCCAAAACCGGGCCGCAGCTTTTGGTATTGATGATGAGGTTAACACGATAAACACCGGCTTTGGTAAAAATCATATGAGGTTGCTGGCTATTAGCAGTCGTATTATCCGCATAAGTAACCGTACCCGGCCCGGCGGTTATCCACTGGTATGAATTTGTATTATCGCAATTAGCATCAATTACCGAAGTATTATCGGGTATTAAAGTTAAAGGCCCGCAACCGGCTTTCACAGGGAAATTAAATATGGGTTTTGGAGGATTCTGAATACAAATAGGATTGATAACATCCGATGCCCCACAAATACCGGCCGTGTTTTGCAGAACAAGTTTTACATTGTGTATGCCTGTTGTGGTAAAAGTGTAAATAAAAGGTTGAGTAGCTCCGTAATTCTGTACCTTCAGGTCACCATCCACATACCAGGAATATTTGGCATCAGTGTTAACGCAACTTGCAGAAGTGTTGGTAGTGCTGGCTGATTGACCCGGGTAAGAGGTATTGGCAAAGGTAATAGGTGTATTTGCACACCCTACATCAACATTGGAAATTTTATTTACAGGTGGTGCAAGTACCTGGGCATATTTGGTTGCAGGGGTACCAATATCACCACAATAAACGCCTGAAAGTTGAAGATCGACCTTAAAAACATTCTTGATATTAGCAACAATACTACCACACGATGATGCACTGTAAGTATGTACAATTTTACCGCTTTGCGCCATGATCTCACAAAGTGTAAATGTACTGCTGGACCCATCGCCCCAGTTTACTTTATAGATATGCCCAGGATAATTATTCTGCAAACCGGTTTGCGGTGATGTGATATCGGCATTAAAAGTTAAGTCGCCGCTACCATTTGAAAGGCATACGGAAGTGATACCTGTAGCGCCCAGCCCGCTATTGGCCACGTTATTCATCAGCAAATAGGATTTTGTACCTACAATACCGCCATTTACCGCTTTAACTGTTACAGTATAGTTTGCGGCATTGGCATTGAGAATGGCGCTTGGCGAAATGGGAACTGTGCCTCCTTCGGCCACTTGTGCCAGATCATTAAAAAAAGTAGCCGTAACCGATGCCCCGGATGTGGACTGATTTAAAAAAGTATACTTTGTGGTAGTGTTTGGTGTACCGTTACACGTTCCGAATACTTCGGGATATTGCGGATTAATGATCTGGGAACTGACCGCGGCAACAACTCCGGCAGAATTATTAATAGTAAAGGCCGAGGAGGTCCCACTAGTTATAACCGGTACTGTTGATACCACTTGTAATTTATACCCGGTTCCGGCGGGTGTTCCCGCGGGGATAATGCCGTTCACAAATGTGGCATAAAAACCGCTGATGGTGCCTATCTTTTTTTGTGCCCCAAAATTGCCGTTAGCATCTGACAGGTAAAGATCAAATACATTGTTCATGGCAAAGCAACCGGAGCCATTGCTCAACTTTATAGGCATACTGATGGTTGAGCCTTGGCCATAGGGTCCCACATCAACATTACCAACATTGATGGTTTGCGCCCGGGCGGATAGTACAGGTAGAATGAAAATGACTAAAAAAAATAATTTTTTAGCGTAACTTATGCTCATTAAAAATTGGTTTCATGATGATCAAATGCTTCTTAACTCACCGGCCGATAAGGTGAATTTGGGGGCAAAACAGTTGTGAACCATTAAAGCGATCATGAGTAGGTTATCACATGATGCCAAATCAGCACTCTTATACGGAATATTTTTCCTGCTGGTTACAAAAAAATAGAAGACTATAATTGAAATTAACTTATCAGAAAGTTACGAAATTCGCTAAAGATAAAATGATTAACCAAAAAATAAGTAGGCCACCAGGATAGCGGCAATGATACCGGCAAAATCAGCTATTAAACCTGCCGGGATAGCATAACGTGATTTTTTAATACCCACCGAGCCAAAGTATAGGGCTACGATATAAAAAGTGGTATCTGCCGAACCATTAAATATGCAGCCCAGTCGCCCGGCAAAGCTATCCACGCCAAAGGTTTGCATCGTGTTGATCATCATGGCTTTTGAACCAGATCCGCTCAGGGGTTTCATGTAAGCTACAGGCATAGCATCCACAAAACGGGTATTGAAGTTAAATTGTGTACATACCCAGCGTAAACCATCGTTCATATAATCCAAAGCGCCGCAGCTTCTAAAAACGCTGATACCTACCAGCATGGCCACCAGGTAAGGTATTATTTTTACAGAGGTTTCAAACCCAACCTTAGCACCATCAATAAAAGCATCAAACACATTCACCTTTTTAATCAAACCACCCAGAATAAACAGTACAGGTATAGTAAACAGCAAAAAGTTACTGCCAATATTGGATACCGCACTAATCTGTCCTTTGGTTAAATAATGAGTAAAACACCAAACCAACAGGGTTATAAAAGCGGTTAAGCCCCCAAGCCAGGTAATAATTACTCTATCCAACAGGTTTATTTTTTGTTTAACGGCCACCACAAGCAAACCTACCACGGTGGCTACATAAGTGGCAATGATACAGGGGATAAATACATCAGTAGGATTGGCAGCATTTAGTATGGCACGCTGTGCTATAATAGTAACAGGTAATAATTGTAAGCCCGAAGTATGCAACACCAGGAACATGATCTGGGCGTTTGAGGCCGACTCCTTATCCGGGTTTAACTCCTGCAAGCTGCCCATGGCTTTTAAGCCCAGAGGGGTAGCGGCATTATCAAGTCCTAATAAATTAGCCGAAAAATTCATCAGCATTTGTCCGGTTGCCGGATGATCACGGGGTACCTCAGGGAAAAGCCGGCTAAAGAAAGGCCCTACAATCCGCGAAAGGAAGTTAATAGCGCCCGCCTTTTCGCCGATATTCAATATACCCAGCCAAAAAGCCATAGCGCCAACCAAAGGTAAAGCGATGTCCATTACCGACGATTTGGATGAACTGAATATACCGTCGACCAATAGCTTAAACGCGTCTGCATCACCAAAAAAGATCAGTTTGATAAAGGCAACCACAAAGGCGATCAAGAAAAAGGCTATCCAGATATAATTAAGAACCATCAGTAATGTTTAAGGCTTTGAAGTTAATGGTTTTGTTATTTAATATGAAATAACAATCTTTAAATACTATTTGAATAAGCCAAAATGAACAACGTTGCACAACAATTAACCGATATTATTAATGAGTTTCAGGATATCAGATCACAAGCAATTGACTGGGAAACCCGCCCGGCACCCGGCAAATGGTCAAAAAAAGAGATCCTGGGCCACCTGATCGATAGCGCGCATATCAATCTGCAACGGTTTATACGCTGCACTTATGAAGAAAACTTCAGGCTTACCTATGAGCAAGACGCCTGGGTAACCGTACAGCGTTACCAGGATGCTGACATCAATGATCTGATCGATCTTTGGACTTTACTCAATAAACAGATCATCAGTGTACTAAAAAACTATCCTTTGGATAGGGTGGGCGCCCGTTGCGACAACAGCAAACTGGAACCCAACCTGCAAACAGTGGCCTGGCTGGCCAATGATTACCTGGAACACCTAAAACATCACTTAAAACAGATTGGTTAATGCGATCTATTCTGTCCTCAAACTCTTGATAGGGTTAACAACGGCAGCTTTTATCGATTCATAGCTCACCGTTAACCAGGCAATGCCAAGGGCCGATACTGATGCGATGAAGAATACAAGCCAACCAACGTGAATATGATAGGCAAAACCAGCCAGCCAGCTATTCACCGCGTACCAGGAAAGTGGTATGGCTATAACTATAGCTATAACGATCAGCCTGGTGATCCCTGAGGATAATAAATAGACCAGGTTAAACACAGATGCGCCTAACACTTTCCGAACGCCAATTTCTTTAGTACGCTGCTCGGCCATAAAGGCAGATAAGCCGTATAAACCCAGGCAAGATATAAAAATACCGAGCGCTGCAAAAAGATTAAAAATGTTGCCCATCTGCTGTTCGCCTTTATAAAGGTTAGCCAGGTCCTGATCAAGAAAATCAAATTTGAAAGGGTAGGCGGGGTTGAGTTCCTGGCTTATGGTTGATAGGGCCTGTATGGTGGCTTTGGTTTTACCAGGTAATGTTCTTACCATTACAAAACCACCTAATTTATTAAAGGGCATAACCAATGGCTCTATGGCCTGCTGAACCGGCTTAAAATTAAAGTCTTTCACTACACCAATTATGGTACCCTTATTACCCCAAAGCGTTAATGATTTACCTATTGCCGTACTGGCGTTTAAACCCATAACGCTCAGCATTTTTTCGTTAACCATATAATTATTTGAATCGGCTTTAAATGCTCTCGAAAAACTCCGTCCTGCTACTAACCTCATCCTGAATGTATGGGTAAAATCCTCATCAACAGCCGTTACCGGGAAAGACAATTGCGAGTGGGGATCTTTGCCGGCCCAGTCAACACTAACAGTCCAGGCTCCCAGGTTGGTAGGCAGGTCACTAATAATGGAAAAATCGCTGGTAAGCGGATTTCCTTTTAACTCGTCTTTTAAAGCCTGCTGCTTGTGCCACATATCCCCGGTCATCGGTACATATAGGAGATTGGCTTTGTCAAATCCGGGGTTCCTGTCTCTTATAAATTTAAGCTGATTGTAAATCACTACTGTACCTACCAGCAATACAATGGAAACCATGAATTGAATTACGACCAAAGCGTTACGGAACAATAAATTGCCCCCCATTGATTTTACATTACCCTTGAGCACTTTAACCGGATTAAAGCCGGAAAGGAATAGGGCAGGGTAGCTGCCGGAGATGAGCCCGGTTAACAAGGCTATGCCGAAAAGACTTAACCAAAGCCTGGCATCAGATACATCAATGACCAATTTTCTGTTAGCCAGCTCATTGAATGCCGGCAGGAATAAAACAACGATCCCGAACGCAAGCAATAAGGACAGGAAAGAAATAAATACAGATTCGCTTAAAAACTGGATGATCAACTGCCCACGTACAGCGCCAGCCACCTTTCGTAAGCCAATTTCTTTGGCCCTGCGGGCCGAACGTGCGGTAGCCAGGTTCATAAAATTGATACAGGCTACTACCAATATCAAAATGGCGATAATAAAAAAGATGTTTACATATTGCGCGTTTCCATGCCCCGGCGAGTCTCCCCCTCTTTCGGGTGCCATGTGGATCTTGGTTAAAGGCTGCAATTGGAATGCGGCCTTCATCGAATCATGTTTGCGAAAGATTTGATCAATTTGCTTTTCCAGCCTTGATAAATTGGCAGCAGAAGGATCAAAACTTTTATCTAATTGAACGTAATCATAAAAATTGAAGTTATTCCATACGCTATTTTTCAAATCATCATCGGTTCTGGCTAAGGATGCCATTGGCAGGATGAAATCAAATTGCAGGTCGGAGTTAGGGGGGATATTGGCCAAAACGCCTGTTACAACAATGTTTTCTTTATTATCTTTTCGTATTGTCTTGCCAATAGGGTCTTCCTTTCCGAAGTATTTTGCAGCCATTTCCTGCGTTATTAAAGCGCCATCTATCTGTTTTAAGGCCGTGGCACGGTCGCCCTTCACCAGGGGAAAAGAAAATACATCCATAAAACTCGCGTCGGCATAAAACACACGCTCTTCCTGAAATCTCTTGTTACCTGTTTCCAGCAAAGTGGTAATGCCTGGTTTTATACGAACTGTATTTTTAACAACCGGTATTTCTGCTTTCAAACCGGCGGGCGCACCTGCCGGAGTTCCTACCGTTTTTGAATCGCCCAGATCACAGGCGAGACGATAGATCTGGTTGGCATTTTTATGGAACTTGTCGTAACTTAATTCATTTTGCACCCAAAGCAAAATCAGGATACTTGATGCCAGGCCTATGGCCAAACCGGTTATATTAATAAGGGAATAGGCTTTGTCCTTTATGATATTCCGGTAAGCAAGTTTAAAATAGGTTTGTAACATGATTATGGTTGTTTTAAGATCATACTTAATATGATCATTCGGTTCTTAAACTTTTTATGGGATTAGCCAGCGCTGCTTTAACAGATTGAAAACTGATAGTTACAAACGCTATGATCAGCGCTATAATACCGGCTGCTGCAAATATCCACCAGCTCATATCGGTATGGAAAGCAAAATCAGCCAGCCATTCATGCATCGACCATCCGGCTACCGGAATGGCTATTACAGCTGATATCAAAACCAACAGCAGGAAATCCTTTGATAACGTAAGTACAATTTGCTGCACACTTGCTCCCAGTACCTTTCTTACGCCAATTTCCTTAACCCGCTGGGTAATGGTAAACGCCGATAAGCCGAATAGCCCTAAACAAGCGATAAATATAGCGATACACGAGAATATAGTAAACAAGCTGCCTTGCTGTTGTTCGCTGTTGTATAGTTGACGGAATTTATCATCCAGAAAGGTAAAATCAAAAGGTGTTTCGGGCAGATATTTATGCCAGGTGGTTTGCAGCGAGCTCACTGCGGTTTGGACATCGCGACTATTTACCTTTACCGACATGATATTGTAACCGTTGTTCGATGGCAATCGAAATATCAGCGGGGTAATGGCCTGGTGCAATGACTCAAAGTGAAAATCCTTAACGATGCCGATAACTTTGCCGCTGACATCTCCATACTTAATATCCTTACCGATAGCATTTTGCGGTGTTTTCCAGCCCAGCGACCGTACCGCCGCCTCGTTTACAATAAAGTTATTGGTATCGGTTGAAAACGCTTTCGAGAAATTGCGTCCCGCAGCCATTTTCATGCCATAAGTGGGTATAAAGCTGTAATCGGTGCTGATGCATTTCAGGTCGCCTTTAATGGGTTTCATGACGCCATCTACCAAAACCGACCCGTCCTGGAAGTCGAGCAGGCGGCCCGATGGAATACGCGATGAGCGGCCAACCTCTTTTATAGCTGCGTTTTTAAGCAGATCTGCCTTAAATGCATCATATTGAGGATTTAGCTGTCCAACATACCCCATGGTTAAAACGGCATCCTTATTGAAACCTAAATCGGCTTTTTGAATGTATTGCAATTGGCGGTATACCACGGTAGTGGCCACGATCAGGATAATCGAAATAGAAAATTGCAAAACAACCAGCACCTTGCGGAATGACACTCCACCTGAGCCGGTTTTTATAATACCTTTCAAAACCTTCACCGGTAAAAACGACGACATAAAAATGGCCGGGTAAATACCGCTGATGAGACCTATTATAAATGGCAGGAGCAAAACAGGCGCCAAAATTTGCCATTGCAGCAGGCTGTTAAACGCGAGATTGGTGTTTGCCAAATGATTTATCATGGGCAGCAGAAATGCCGTTGCCGTTATAGCCAGTGCAAGCGCGAGCCAGGTGATCATTACCGATTCGCTTAAAAATTGGCTAATGATCTCCTTTCGCTGTGCCCCGATAACCTTGCGGATACCAATTTCCTTTGCCCGCAATACCGATCGCGCGGTAGATAGATTCATGTAGTTGATGCAGGCTATCAGCAAAATAAACAGGGCTATAGCCGAAAATATATATACCCTTTTGATATCGCCATTTTGTTCAAACTCATCATCCAGATGTGAGCGCAGGTGTATATCGGTGAGCTTTTGAAACGTAAGCTTAGTACCATCGTGTGTTTTAGCGTTGCCGGCCATACCGCCAAGGTGTACGTATTTATCCAGGAAATCAGGCAATTGGCTTTCAATCCTGTCGGTATTATAGTCCTTCGGGAAAAGCAGGTAGGTGAAAAAGGCATTACCGCCAAAATCGTTCGTTAAGCTGTTCGCGCCAAAAATTGCCGGATCTTTTAAGGTACTGAACGACATCAGTATGTCGGGGTGCATGTGCGAGTTGGCCGGAAAAGCTTTAAATATACCAGTAACTTTAAAGTCGTGTTTAATCTTACCCAGATAAACGTTATCCAGCAATATGCCTTTCCCGATCGGATCGGAATCGCCGAAATACTTTTTGGCCATGGCTTCGCTCAGCATAATGTTGTAAGGCTCTTTCAGCGCGTTACTATGGTCGCCTTTAACTACAGGTACAGTGAAAAAATTGAAGAAATTTTCATCGGCAAAAACGCTGTTCTCTTCGTTAAACAGCTTGTCTTTATAGTGAAAGGCCGTAGTATGGATAAGTAAAACCCGTGTTACTTTTTTAATATCAGGAAATGCACTTTGGAGCAAAGGTCCGAATGGCGGCGCAATCGCGCTTAAATGCAAGCTCTCCACATTTTTACTGGAATAAAAAATGCGCGTTACCCGGCGAATATCTTTCGCATGGGTATTAAATTTATCATAACTACGCTCGTTAATAATATAGCTTAAAATAAGCAGGCAGCAGGTTAAACCAATGGTTAAACCAAATATGTTGATGAATGAAATAAAGGGGTTTCTTTTGATATTCCGAAACGTACTCCTCAAATAGTTTTTTATCATGATCATTCCATTTTCAAGGGAAGTAATTAACTTTCTTTCAGGTTGCCATTTATAGTTTGATGCAACAGTCTGCGAAATTTGATGGGACTCAACGGATTTGATCCGCGCCATTAATTTTGCAAAGTTGCGATCGGTATCCTCTTTGTATGCCTGTTCGTGAAACGTCCAATCTGCCAATAACAGCCGTAATACCTCAAATGCATCAGGGTTTTTGTTCAGGAAATCATCCAGTTCCTGTAATTCTTCAATAGTGGCATTCCTGGCTAAGTTTTTAACCGCCAGTTCCAAGATCCGATCCTTAAGTTTCATCTTTTTAAACGATACGGTAACTGTTGCCATCACATTTAAATTTCGTGCCAAACGATTAACTTATTGATAATAAATATTTTGCGAATTTTTATTTATAAATACTGTTCGGAAACGTTACGATAGGTGTGCGGTTTTATTGGTGTGGAATTGCTGTGTTAATAAAAGCATTACAAGTAATTAAAAAATTACCTTATCATTCTAATATAATTTTAACGTTATCTGTAAATTAAATAATCATCTTTTTTAACTTCTTTTTCCATTATTTTCCGGGCGTGGACTTTCCATTTTTGCCCGGAGTACATTACTTTTTATTAACAAATAGCCCTAATACTTAACGTGGCGTTAAATATTTGGTAATACTGTTTGCTCAGTTTTGACCCCGTAAATGTTGTTGATGAGCTTGTTATGGAGAAGTATAGTATCGTTAATTATTCAGCGGGTAAAAATTGGCTTACTGTTGCATGGAAAGATGGGCATGCCAGTATCTTTTATTATATCTATTTAAGAGATAACTGCCCGTCGCCGCGCAACATTCATGAAAATGGTCAAAAGATAACCGAAACTGCACAACTTGATACCAATATCAGACCTGCGCATATTGAACTTGTACAGAACGATACGATAAATATTATATGGGAACAGGACGGCCATCAAAGCGAATTCGGGGCCAAATGGTTACGGGATCATTGTCTTTCGAAACAGGAAATTGAAAAGCGGGAAATGAAGAACCGGCTTTTTGAACCTATTGAATTATGGGATAGTACCCTCGGCATCGGGGTGCCCCAGGCCGATTATCAGCAGATCATTGAAGATGATACCTCCCTTACAGTTTGGCTGGAGTATGTGCGCCGGTATGGGTTTGCGGTTTTAAATAATGTACCCATTCACAGTGGTGCTGTGATAGAGATTGCCCGTTTGTTTGGCTATGTACGCGAAACCAATTATGGCCGTGTTTATAATGAAAAAACGGTGCTTCATCCTAATAATCTCACCTATACCTCATTGGCATTGAGCCCAAGCACCGATAACCCTTATCGCGATCCGGTACCTACGCTGCATTTGGCACATTGCTTACAGAACCAGGTACAGGGTGGCGATACCATTGTAGTAGATGGATTCAAGGTAGCTACAATGTTCCGGATAGAATATCCCTATCTTTTTGAATTATTGAGCACCGTACCGGTAAATTTTCGCTTCAGGGATAAAGATCATTGGATTGAACGAAAGGCTACCATTATTGGCCTCGATGCGCAAAAAGAGATATGCTCTTTAAAGTTTAATAACAGGGCAATTCAACCTTTTGAGATAGAAAACCAACTCATTCCGCTGTTTTATAAAGCATACCAAACATTTGCACGCATGCTTGATGATCCGGCTTTCCAGGTGAAATTTAAGATGCTTCCCGGGCAACTTTTTATAACAGATAATGAACGCATCCTGCATGGTCGTACCAGCTTTGACAGCAAAGAAGGGAAAAGACACCTTCAGGGTACTTATGCGGATAGGGATGGGCTTTTGAGTAAGCTGCGCATGCTCAAGAAAAAACAAATGCCGGATTGATCAATACAATAACTGACATTAAATTTTAATACCCCAATAATAAATTAAAACAACATGAGCATACCAGCACGAATCAAAAAAATAGTTGAAACTACAGATACACTGATAGTTTACTGGAAAAACGGAGAGGTATCCAAATATCCCTATCTGTACCTCAGGGACAACTGCCCGTCGCCGTCAACCATTCATAGCAGTGGGCAAAAACTGATTGAAACATCAGCCATCAATCCGGCTATATGTCCAAAAAACAGTGAACTAAATAATGATACAGAAGTGCAGATCAATTGGGAAACAGAAGAGCATACCAGTTTATTCAGCGCACAGTGGTTATTTGACCACCGCTTGTCGAAAGCTGCCATTGCCGAACGCCGCGAACAGCGTATAGCGCGCGAACCTGTTGAATTATGGAATGATACCTTAAATGATAATATTCCTGTCGGAGATTATGCAGCAATATTGATTAGTGATGAAGCTTTATGTGCGTGGTTGGAAAATGTGAGCAGGTATGGTTTTGCTGTTTTACGCAATGTGCCTGCTGAATTAGGAATGGTATGTAAAGTGGTGGAATTGTTTGGCTACGTACGCGAAACCAACTATGGGAAATTGTTTGATGTTAAAACCAGGGTTAACCCAAGTAACCTGGCATTTACATCGCTAGGATTAAGTGCCCATACAGATAATCCATATCGCAACCCTACGCCAACGCTGCAACTGTTGCATTGCCTGCAATCAAGCGCGGTTGGCGGTAATTCTGTGGTGGTTGATGGCTTTAAGATCATTGCCGATCTGAAATTGCATTCGCCCCAGATGTTTCATTTACTGTCTACCACACCGGTAACTTTCCGGTTTGAAAATGAGCATGAGTGGATTGAAAGAACGGATACCATCATTGGTC
This sequence comes from Mucilaginibacter sp. BGA-UO-ETr-C110, assembly GCF_059567985.1. Lineage (NCBI taxonomy): Bacteria > Pseudomonadati > Bacteroidota > Sphingobacteriia > Sphingobacteriales > Sphingobacteriaceae > Mucilaginibacter > Mucilaginibacter sp. BGA-UO-ETr-C110. The sequence goes on along the minus strand of NZ_JCAQPB010000002.1, from coordinate 1,558,404 downwards.
TTGATGTTTTTGGCGAGGTAAATGCTATCAGGTTCAATAACCGCTCTGTGCAGGCATTTGAGGTGGATGAAGATAACATGCCTGCATTTTATGCTGCATACCAGCACCTGGCTAAGATGATTGATAACGAACGCTATTTTGTTCAGTTCAAGATGGAAGCCACCGATCTTTTTATTGTAGATAACGAGCGGGTAATGCATGGGCGCAGCGCCTATGACGGATCTGCAGGTGAACGTTTTTTACAAGGTACCTATGCCGACAGGGATGGTTTACTAAGTAAACTCCGTGTATTGAAACGCAAAGCGATAACCCAATTGGTTTAAAAATCAGATAAACAGATTTGCAATGGAACAACAACAGATACAAGATACAGTAGAACATATATTTAGCTTGTACGAAGCTCATGGCGCACAGGAATATGGCGAACGGGTAAGCATGCTGATGCACATGATGCAATGCGCCCAATTGGCACAGTCAGCCGGTGAAGTTGACGAGATTGTATTGGCAGCATTCTTTCATGATATAGGTCATTTTTTTGAAGATGAAGAAAAAATGGGAATATATGGAACGCAGAGCCACGATGATCTGGGCGGTAAATGCCTGATGGATATGGGTTTTCCGCAAAGCATGGCCCGCCTGGTATCAAGCCATGTGATCGCCAAAAAATACCTCGTTTATGTCGAGCCTGCTTATTATCATGAGCTATCAGAAGCAAGCAAAAAAACACTCGAATTTCAGGGTGGTAAAATGACACCCGAAGAAGCTGCCGAATTTGAAAAGGATCCCCTAGCACCCATATATGTTAAAATACGCAAATGGGACGACCTGGGAAAAGATGCGGATAAACCTGTGCTTGCTGCTGACATTCAGCAAATGAAGGATATGACCTACCAGTATTTGCTGAAACTGCAAGCAGAAACAACAAGATCTACCAGTCAATAAGATACACCATGCAAAAAACAAGCCCAATTAAAAATAAGCTCATGCAGCTGCCGCAGGCCTATACTGCGGTATTATGCGCCATGGCTTCATTTTGCATTTATGTATGTACTTATGCATTTCGCAAGGGTTTCACAGCAGGTACTTACCTGGAATCGCCATTATTGGGAATCGATTTTAAAGTGTGGCTTGTTATAGCACAGGTTACCGGTTATGCCCTGAGCAAATTCATCGGCATCAAATTCATTGCCGAAATACAGCCAAAGGGTAGGGCCAGGGCTATTATTGTTTTATTACTGATATCCTGGCTCTCGATGTTTGGTTTTGCCATCATTCCGGCTCCTTATAATATCATTTGCCTGTTTATTAACGGAATACCTTTAGGGCTTATCTGGGGGCTGATTTTTACCTATATAGAAGGAAGAAAAAGCGCGGAGTTTATTGGCGCTGTTTTATGCACCAGTTTCATTTTCTCATCAGGGGTTATTAAAACCATTGGCCGTTTTATGATGGCACATGGGCATGTATCCGAAAAATGGATGCCTTTTTTGGTAGGAGCTTTATTTGTATTACCTCTTTTATTTTTTGTTTACCTGTTGGAGCAGGTGCCTCCGCCTACGGCAGAAGATATTAAACAAAGAACCAAGCGCCTGCCCATGACAGCCAAAGAACGGAAAGCTTTTGTACAGTATTTTTTGCCTGGTCTTGTCTTTAATATCTCTATTTATGTTTTGCTCACTGTAATGCGTGATTTCAGGGATAATTTTGAAGTGGAGATCTGGTCAGACTTTGGCTTCAAAAATAACCCGGGCATCTACAGTCAGATCGATATCCCGGTTTCTATTATTGTATTAATACTGATGTCGCTCATTATGCTGGTTAAACAAAATTTTAAAGCATTTAAGCTCGCGCACTTGAGTATAGGCTTTGGGTTTATGCTTATAGGTATAGGTTCATGGGCATTTATCGGAGGGGCCATTCATGGCATGTTCTTTATGTATATGGTAACATTGGGACTTTATCTGGCCTATGTACCTTATTCGATTATTTTCTTTGAGCGGTTGATCGCCACGTTTAAATACAAAAGTAATGTAGGTTTTATGATCTATCTGGCCGATTCTACAGGATACCTGGGCAGCGTTTGTATTTTGCTATTCAAACAATTTGGGCATACTCAATTATCATGGGGCAATTTCTTTGTGCAAGGGGCAGGTGTAGTAGGTATCATTGGCATAGCCGGGGCGATTTTATCCTATCTTTATTTCTATCGAAAAAAAATGGCGAATGAATTAGAGGAGTCGAATGTCCCGGTTACGCTAAACCAACCTGCTATTTGATCATCATAGGTGTGCGGTTTTATTGATGTGGAAATTGCTGATAAAAACCACCATGTAAATTCCTATTCAGACAAATTTTTCGTATCTTTAATATTCATAAAGCAGCCCGGTTTTTCTGATCAAAAGGAAAATCGGGCTGTTTAGTTAAGAGAAAATAAGGCTCAAAAACCGACCGTTTGGTATATAGTTATTTGGTAATCAATTATTTAATACTTTTTAAAGCTTTCAAAACGTATCAAAATCGTGTTAAAATTTGTTAAAAAGTGTTAAAATCGATGTTTTTGAGTGGTTTTCGAGCAATTTTTAACCGTTTTTGAGCAGAAAAATGTTAAAATTAAAGGTTTAAAAAGTTTTTCACCGTACGAATCGTTAAAAACACCACCTAAATTAAATCATATCATGGCCGGATATTCAGGAACACCGCTCGCCAAAAAACTGGGCATCAAACCCGGGTTCAGAATTAAACTGATCAACGCACCCGATCATTATATGGACTTGTTTACCGATCTGCCATCTGAGCTATATTTTGACGATACACCAGGACCGGAAAAGGATCTTATACATTTTTTTACTTTAAACAAAGATGAGTTGTTGATCAGGCTGCCGCTATTAAAGGGGCAGATCAAACGCGATGGGATGATTTGGGTTTCCTGGCCTAAAAAAGCCTCCAAAGTAATAACCGATGTAACAGAAGATCTGGTTAGGGGTACCGCTCTCAAAAGCGGACTGGTTGATATTAAAATTTGCGCGGTTGATGAAACGTGGTCGGGTTTAAAATTAGTGATACCTGTAAAAGACAGGAAACCATCAGTTTAAGATCATTTTTATTAAAAACAATACAAAGCGACCTAAGTGTACTTTACTAAGCGCTTACAAATACATAACTTAGCGTTACAATATATTCAATATGCCTAATAAAATAGAACTTAAACGTGTACATGGTGATTTCGGGTTTGAAGCAGTTGATGCCAATGGCCACACCGTAAAAATGGATAGCAGCCCCGAAAGCGGTGGTGAAAACTTTGGTGTTCGCCCTATGCAGATACTTTTAATGGGCCTTGCGGGCTGTTCGGCCATTGATGTGATCAGCATCCTGAAAAAACAACGCCAGGAAGTGACAGACTATAAAATGGTAGTTAACGGTGAGCGCGAAGCAGGTAAAGAGCCTTCATTATGGGAGGATATTGAAATTGAATTTCATTTATACGGTGATATTGACGAGGATAAAGCTGCCCGTGCAGTTGAACTGTCGTTAACCAAATATTGCTCCGTTGCAGCTACCTTAGGTAAGGCCGGCGCTGATATTAAATCAAAAGTTTTTGTACATCCTGCTGTTTAGCTGATAGCTCATAGTTGATGGTTCATAGTTCATGGACACTGATTGAAGATGCAGTTACTATGAACCGTATGGATTCAGGATGCAGCTGCCATGAACTATGAACCATCAACTATGAACTCCATACCTATATCAACGATACACCTTTTTCCGGTCCTGGATCAATTGCTTATTGAACTGCTCAGATCCTTATCACCCGATGATTGGAATAAACCTACCGTAGCCAAACTTTGGACCGTAAAGGATATTGTCGCCCATCTTTTGGATACCAATATACGTACGATATCAGCCAGGCAGCAGTTTACCGAGGATATTCCGCCCGTAATTAATAGTTACCAGGACCTGGTTAATTTTCTGAATGAGCTGAATGCTACCTGGGTAAAAGCCATGAAAAGAGTAAGCCCCGATCTGCTGATACATCTGCTCGAAACAACCGGCAAACAATTTGCCGACGAATTAGCATCTTTAGACCCTTATGCCAACGCCAGGTTTTCTGTGGCCTGGGCAGGAGAGGAGCAATCGGCCAACTGGTTCCATATAGCCAGGGAATACACCGAAAAATGGCACCATCAACAGCAAATACGTGATGCTGTAAACAAACCAGGTATTATGCACCGGGAACTCTTTTATCCTTGCATAGCCACTTTTATGTATGCGCTACCGCACACTTACCGCCATGTGCAGGCACCGGAAAATACTTTAATTAAAATAACAATCCAAAGCGAAGCCGGTGATAACTGGTATCTTCAAAAAGGAGTTGACGCGTGGGGCTTTGTTGCTGAAAATAATAAAGTGGTTGATTGCAAAGTAAGCATCAACCCTGATATTGCCTGGAAGCTTTTCACCAAGGCTATTACACCTGAAATTGGCATACAAAATTCAATATTAGAGGGTAATATCAAATTGGCAGAAAAAGTATTTGACACCATCGCGGTGATGGCCTGACCATACGTGGTTATTATTATATTATAATAACATATTATATGCACCTGCTATTGACATTGAATAATAAATCAAAAAATCCTTATAAAACTCAAATTTCATCTAAATTTCATCTTCAGGATTTTCAACTTTTATTAACAATATACTTATAGTTAATTATTGTATAGCTTAATATATACAAAAATAAGTTTTTTAATACAGACTGTACTATTTTTAACTCATTAACTATTTGATACAAAAAGTTAGTATGCAACAATTGTTACCCGTTAAAACACGGGTTTTTCTTTTGTCCTTTTACATCTCTTAAAATGAGTTCTATCAGTAGTTTATACTTAAATTTTAGCTCTAAAATTTAAAAAAATAGCCAAATTTTACCCCGTACACGTGTTTCAGGAAAACCCTGCTGGCATTAATGTTGCCTAAGGGGGGTATGGTTTATTGAACAGTAAACCAATAATTAAACACAACGATATGAAATCAAATTTAAAAAAAACCACGCTGCTGCTAACAGGACTTATGGTAGGTGGTAAACTATTTGCCCAATCACCTGACACAACAGCTTCAAGCTACGATTATGTAAAACCTTTTTCAGGTGGCGATAAATTACGCACCTGGTCGGTAGGTGTGCACGGTGGTATGTTAACCCCTTACACTATTTTTGGTACCAATAGCAGACAGGATTTTAAAAACCCGACAGAACAAATAGGGTACGGTGCTTACATTAAAGACCAGATTTTACCATCATTAGGCATCCAAGCCGATTTCTTGCGTGGTAAGGTAAAAGGTAACAACAGCGCCCAGGTAGATGCTTCAGGTAACTCTATTTACAGCTCATTTACTACCAATATTAACTGGTCTGCGGCATTAAGCGCTAACATTACATTGGCTAACATTAACTGGCGCCATGACAAACCATTTATTCAGCCCTATTTAACAGTAGGTGGTGGGTATATGAGCTACAAACAAAAAATCACCACGGCAGGCGGTCAGGAAACCAATTTCAGAGCCGACGGAAAATCTACCAAAGAAGTTTTCATCCCAGTTGGATTAGGTTTGAAATTTGACATTGCTCCAGGCGTAAACCTTGATTTGGGTTACCAGGTTAACTTTGTACAATCTGACAACTTTGATGCTAATAACTACGGATCAGGTAACGACAGATTTTCTTATGCCCACGTAGGTTTGGAATTTGCTTTAGGTAGCCGTAAAAAGCCTCAAATGGCAACACACAACCCTGTATCATCAATGCGTAAAGAATACTTATGGGAAAATCAACAAACCAAAACCGCATTACAACAACAAATTGATGCAGAAAAAGCTAAAAACGACCAGTTAAGAAATGATTTGAACACTACTAATGCTAACCTTGCCAAATTAACAGTTGATAGTGATGGCGATGGAGTTTTGGATATTAATGATAAATGTCCAAACACACCTTCTGGCACTAAAGTAGATGGTTCAGGCTGCCCATTGGCTAAACCGGTTATTGTTGTAACCGAAGAAGACAGGAGAGTGGTTAAAGACGCGATCAAAAACCTGGAGTTTGATTTAGGTAAATCAACTATTCGTGACCATTCATTACCGAGCTTAGACAGGGTTGCTAACTTACTGATCAACAAAAACTTCAGCTTAAAATTAGCAGGCCACACTGATAACACAGGTTCTAAAGACCTGAACATGAGGTTATCAAAAGACCGTGCAGAATCAATCAAATCTTACTTAGTAAGTAAAGGTGCTAATGCATCACGTATTGAGGCTACAGGTTATGGTCAAACACAACCAATTGCATCTAACAAAACAGCTGCGGGCCGTCAGGCAAACCGTAGGGTTGAATTCACACTATATTAATAGTTGAATTTCAGTTTAGATACGATCTATAAAACAGCAAAGCCGCTCATTGAGCGGCTTTGCTGTTTTACTTTATATTTTGTTAAATTCTTCTTTACTTTATTCTCCTTCAAAAAAATCTATCAGGCCACCAAAATAACTGTTATTCCAGCCATCAACCATATCATCAAAGTCGCTATCCGGAATGTTGGTATGTCTTAGTTCAACAGACGATCCTCCTTTATCAGGATGCAGCTTAATGGTCACAATAGAATTATCAGATTCGCCCTCAAAATACCATTGTTGTACTATTTTTTTTCCTGGCTCAAATTCCACGTTTTTTCCGGTAATACTGCCATCCCACATAGAAAACTCGGAACCAGGCTCGGTCGACATTTCGGCAGTTTCGCCTGTCCATAATTCTATAGTAATAGGATTGGTTAAGGCCATATAGATCTCATCAGGAGTGGCCGGTATGCTGTAATATTTTTTAAAATCTTTCACCTGCGCAATTTAGCAGAATTAATTTTAGCTTTTAAATTAAACATTAACAGGGCCAATGGGTAATACAGTCCTGCCGTAAATCTCATTCAATACATTAGCTATACCTGTATATATAGCCGACGCGCCGCAGATGATACCCTCATACCCGGCCAGATGCTTTATACTGCTGTTACCTGTAGCATCACCGGCTACCAGCAAAAAGAATAATATGGTTAAGGATGCAAATACAAACTGTAGTGCCCGGTTTAGTTTTAATGTTCCAAAAAATAACAGGAAAGTGAATACCCCCCAAACGCTTAAATAAGCACACATAGCTCCCTCTGATGGTGCTGCACCCCAACCCAGTTTAGGCATTACTATTAAACCAACTAAAGAGAGCCAGAAGAAACCATAGGAAGTAAAAGCCGTTAAGCCGAAGGTATTATTCTTTTTGGCTTCAATTACACCGGCAATTACCTGTGCCAGTCCACCGTAAAATATCCCCATGGCCAGTATCATGGTATTCATTTCAAAAAAACCGGCATTGTGGATGTTTAATAATACAGTGGTCATACCGAAGGCACAAAGACCAAGAGGAGCGGGGTTGGCAATGCCATCTTTAACAGTTACGGGTGTTGTAGGGATCATAATAGGTTAGATTTTTATTTGGTTCACTGCAATCTAACAGATTTATAAATATTAAGCAAATTTTTACAACTCAAGGGGCACTTTTGCGTTAAGTAATTACCTATGCAAAAATTAGTATTGATACGCCACGGCGAAAGTATATGGAACCTGGAGAACCGTTTTACCGGCTGGGAAGATGTTGATCTGTCTGAAAATGGCTATGAGCAGGCCAGAAATGCAGGACGTATACTTAAAAAAAATGATTACAATTTCGATGTTGGCTTTACATCGTACCTGAAACGGTCCGTCAAAACGCTTCATTTGGTATTGGAAGAGTTGGATCACCTCTGGATACCAGTTGAGAAATCATGGCGGCTGAATGAACGCTTTTATGGCGCGCTACAGGGTATGAATAAAGATGATGCCATAGCCAAATATGGAGCGGAGCAGGTGCATAAATGGCGGCGTGATCCCAACGAACACCCGCCAGCTATTACACGGGATGACCCGCGTTACCCTGGACATGATCTGCGCTACAAAAGCCTTACGGAGCGTGAATTGCCTTTAACCGAAAACCTGGGCGAAACCATGGACCGTGTTTTACCCTTTTGGAACGAACGTATTGTGAAAGCCATGCGACGGAATCAAAAGGTAGTAGTAGTTGCCCATGGAAATAGTCTGCGCGCTTTAATAAAATACATTGACTGCCTGACTGATGAAGAGGTGACCAACTTCGAAATACCTACTGCTACACCCTGGGTGTACGAACTTGATGAGGGTTTAAACCAGATAAGACACTATTACCTGGATTAACCCAGCGGGCTTATAGTTTCCCTTTTATATGTACGGTATTTGTTTATATTCGTTGCATTATAAATCCTATCTCCGCTTAAAAAATGAAAAAGTCTGATGTGTATGAAATTACCATAAAAATTCTTGGTATTTATCTTTTGGTGGCGGATATTTCAAAATTACCGGGTTTACTTACCTTTTTAAGCTCGCATAGTGGTACTATGAATCCCGAACAAGGAGCAGAGCAAATCAACGCATTATGGATCAATTGCCTGAGCTTTGCCTTATTGCTCATATTAGCTATTTTTCTGATCGCTAAAACAAAGTTTATTACCCGCGTAGTTACCAATGCTGCCGACTACCAGGAAAACGTAAAACTATTTGCCGACAGAAAAGTGATCTATGAAATGGCGCTCCTGATCATTGGAGGCTTGCTGATCGTTAATACATTGCCCGATCTGATCTACAAAATATATAACCTGACCAATGCTGCTGATCAGCAAAGTGTGATATCTTCCTGCTCAAGGTTGTTTATAGGCATTATCACGGTTGCGTTTGGTAAACGCATTGCCGCTTACTTTGCTAAAGTCTAAATAAAAAGGCCCCGTTCCCGGAGCCTTTAATATTATTACGGCAGATAAGCTTATACAGCTTCGGCAGTTAGTTTTTTTGCGGATGCTAAAGTCACCCCGGTTAGCTGATCAGCAAAAGCGATGAAGGCTTTGCTTTCCGTGATCAGATCCTGGTTATCAATCAGGTTTTGCAGATTAACTTTTCCGATTACAAACTTATAGCTGCCTGAGTAATAACGTTCCTGTATATGCTTAAAGTTTAAAGCTTCAACCAGGCTTTCGTCATCGTATCTCAGGTAAATATTCAGTTCAATATTATTGGTAAAGTTAAGATCAGTTTTTTCTTTAGCTTTTTTATACTCGTATTGATAATTGTAACGCAGAGCAGCGATGTCTGATAATACCGCCGACCCGGTAGGATGACCGCCTGCACCTTTACCAAAAAAGAATTGCTGATCGGCAAACGCTGCCTGCACGGTTACCCCATTATATTCGTACTCTACGTTGTATAGAAACTCTGTTTCGTTTACAAATTTAGGCAGCACAAATAAAGCAACATTACGCTCATCCAGTTCTTTGGCTACAGGAACCAGCTTTATTTTCAGATTTTTTTCGCGAGCATATTGCAAGTCCTGTGCACCGAGGTTTTGTATCCCGAAGTTGAATACTTCATCGGGCTTTACAATTACGCCATAGGCATGTGCTGCCGCTATTACCAATTTATATTTGGCATCAAAACCACCCACATCACTGGTTGGGTCGGTTTCTGCAAAGCCAAGATCCTGAGCTTGTTTCAGGGCGCTATCATAATCCAGCCCCTCAATAAAGCCTTTTGAAAGGATATAATTTGATGAGCCGTTAAAAATACCGCTGATAGAGTGCAGTAATTCATTATCATAATACTCTTCCAGGTTACGGATGATCGGGATACTACCACAAACCGCACCCTCATATAATAAAGATGTGCCGTATTTATGCTGTAACTCGATCAGTTCTTCCAGATGAAGGGCGATCATTTTTTTGCTGGCCGAAACCACATTTTTACCAGACTTTAGCGCTCTTGATACAATTTCAAAGGCAGCTTCGGTGTCATTAATCAGTTCAACTATGGTATTGATCTCCGGGTTATTCAGCAGTTCGTCCCGGTCCGTAGTAAATAAATGTGCTGGCAAGGAACGCTCTTTGTGCGGATCCTTGATGGCAAATTTCACAATTTCAATGTTTAAATTTTTGGTTTTAACGATATCATAAAGTCCCTGCCCAACTACTCCAAATCCAAATAATCCGATATTTAACTTTTTACTCATTACGCTGTACGTTGTAATTCTATAATTTTTCCTTTTACATCAGTTTTAAAAAACGATGTGATAATATTTGTTAATGCTTCTGTTTCAATTAAAAACCCATCATGACCGTAAAACGAATCCAACTCAGCAAAGGCTGATTTAGAAATGTGCCGGAACAGGTATTGTTGTTCTTCGATTGGGAACAACACATCTGAATGGATTCCGATCACCAGGGTGCGGGCCTTGATCTGGCTCAGTGCTTTTTCAACCCCGTGACGGCCGCGCCCCACGTTATGCGAATCCATGGTTTTAGTTAAATACCAATAACTGTAGGCATTAAACCTGTTCACCAGTTTTTGTCCTTGGTAACTTTGATAAGTTGATGCACGATAATCATCCGTTTTGTCATCGCTTTCTTCCTGCTGGGTTATGGAATAGGTTTTATATCCACGATAGGAGAGCAGGGCAATACTTCTTGCCGCTTTAAGTCCTTTTTGACCACCATCAGGTGTATTAGCATAAAAAGTTCGATCAGTAGCAATAGCCAAACGCTGCGACTCGTTAAACGCTATACCCCAGGGTGAATGACGCGCGTTGGTAGCGATCAGGATCAGGTTTTTGATCCGTTCTGGCTCTATAATAGCCCACTCAACAGCTTGTTGCCCGCCAAGTGAACCACCTATAAGGATATGTATATTATCGATCTGGAGATGGTCAGCAAGCAACTGGTGAGCTTTTACAATATCCCTGATAGTGAACTGCGGAAATGCCTGGTAATAAGGCTGTCCACTTACGGGATTTATACTCAAAGGATTACTTGTTCCATAAGGTGAACCTAAAATATTTGCACACACAATAAAATGTTCTTCGGGATTAAAAAGGAACCCGGTACCTACCAGACCTTTCCACCAATCAAATACATCGGCATTGGCTGTAAGTGCATGACAGATCCAGATCACATTATCTTTTGCTTTATTTAGCCTGCCATAGGTATGAAAACCAATTTCCAGATCCTGTATTTCCTGGCCCGATTCGAATTCAAATGCTTCTGTGTACTTAAATATTTCTGTATTCATTATTCTATTATTCGAGTTTTAAGCTTGAGTGGTGAGTTTCTATTTTCAACTCACCACTCACTTACTCACCACTTACTATTAAACTAACTCTGCAGCAAGCTGCTTTACTTTGGCAAATGCCTGTTCAAAATCGGCTTTGATATCATCAATATGTTCAATACCTACCGATATTCTTAATGATGTTGGTGTAACACCTGCTGATAACTGTTCTTCGTCAGATAGCTGCTGATGTGTTGTGGCCGATGGTTGAATGATCAGCGTTTTGGCGTCACCCAGGTTAGCCAAATGGCTTACCAGCTGCAAACTGTCAATAAAATTACTTGCCTGTTGTTTGTCGCCTTTAATCTCAAATGATAACACTGCTCCAAAACCATTTTTTAAATATTTTTTTGCAAGTGCATGGTATGGTGATGATTGAAGCCCTGGATAGCTAACAGTAGCTACCTGTGGATGCTGCTCCAGCCACTTAGCCAGTTCTAACGCGTTATCTACATGGCGTTGTACACGCAACGACAAGGTTTCTAAACCCTGGATATTCAACCAGGAATTAAACGGCGATTGTGACGGGCCAAAATCACGCAAACCTTCCACACGGGCACGTATAATAAACTGAATATTGCCAAATGGGCCGCCTATGCCAAATACATCGGCAAATACCAACCCATGGTAGCCTTCAGATGGTTCTGTAAACTGCGGAAATTTACCATTACCCCAATTGTAATTACCACCATCAACTATAACACCACCAATACTGGTACCATGACCACCTATCCATTTGGTGGTTGATTCTACAACAATATGAGCGCCATGCTCCAACGGGCGGAATAAATATCCGGCAGCGCCAAATGTATTATCTACAATAAGCGGCAGATCGTACTTTTTTGCCAAAGCAGCTACTTTTTCAAAGTCAGCTATGGCAAATCCCGGATTACCAACGGTTTCCAGGTAAATAGCCTTGGTTTTATTATCAATTAAAGCCTCAAGGTTTTCGGCTGTATCATCTTTTGCAAAACGGGCATCAATACCCAAACGTTTAAAAGCTACTTTAAACTGATTGTAAGTACCACCATAAAGGAAAGGGGAGGTTACAAAGTTATCGCCGGCCTGCAGTATATTGTTTAAGGTCAAAAACTGCGCCGCCTGGCCCGATGCTGTGGCCAAAGCCGCAACACCACCTTCTAAAGCCGCTACACGTTTTTCAAACACATCCGTAGTGGGGTTCATTAAACGGGTGTATATATTACCAAACTCTTTCAGCGCGAAAAGATTGGCCCCATGCTCCGCATTTTTAAATACGTATGATGTGGTTTGGTAAAGCGGCACAGCGCGTGAACCTGTTGTTGGATCAGGTTCCTGACCGGCATGTAATTGTAGGGTTTCGAATTTTAAATTGTTGGCAGACATAGTTGTAAGATTGAAATGTGTTTAATTAATTTTTTAACGATTTGATGGATTTTTAACTGGACTGGTAAATGACCTTACCAGTTGTGGCAACACGTGTATTTTTCGGGATCGGAAAAAGAGTACGTGTCAGATCGATCAGCAGCAGCAACACATACAAATACTGCTAATATTTAAGCTAATATGTTGTATACTACCGTTTGAGGTGTTAAAAATACTGTACTGATTAAATTTAATTAAACTTTTCATGGTTATAAATTTATATTCCCCGGGGTTATTTTCCGGGACAGGAATTGGCACCTTCTCCAATTTTGGAGGGTTGCCAGCGGGTCATTGAGCCTGATCTCTCGCCGCTTCTTTATAAATCAAAACCCGAACTATCGCGGAGAATTGATCAATGGTATCGCTACCAAATATTGTTGCAAATATAGGGTGATATATATTGAAATTCCAAATTAAATTTTAAAAGAGGAAGCTTAACGCTCAAAGCGGAAAGCAAAAAGCCTCTTTAATTGATAAGTGGGTTATCACTTTCAGCCTTTAGCTTTGTGCTTTTAGCTTATAATAAGGCTTGCTTTAAGTCAGCGATCAGATCATCTATATGTTCTAAGCCAACAGATACCCTGAGCAGATTTCTTGGTGTTTTAGTATCAGGCCCCTCAACAGTTGCACGATGCTCGATCAGGCTTTCAACACCTCCCAGGCTGGTGGCACGGGTAAATAAGTTGAGTTTGTTAATGATGTTGTGTGTATCGTTTTCATCACCTTTCACAATAAAGGATAACATACCGCCAAAAGCCAGCATTTGTTCTTTAGCTATGGCATGCTGTGGATGCGATGGCAAGCCAGGGTATAGCACACGTTCAACCTTAGGGTGTTGTTCTAAAAACTCAGCCAGTAACTGTGCATTTTGCACATGGCCCTTAACGCGATAAGGCAATGTTTTAATACTACGAGCCAGGTAATAGCAATCGGTTGGAGAGGGGATAGCACCACCCATTTCCTGTACCTGGCGTATTTTTTGCCACCAATCACTTTTTTCAGCAGTGATCAATGCGCCACCCATCAAGTCGCTATGGCCACCAAAATATTTAGTTGCCGAGTGCATCACCAGGTCGGCACCCAAAACAAGCGGTTGCTGGCATATCGGCGTGGCGAAAGTATTATCGCAAACCACTTTAATTCCCCTGGCTTTGGCAATAGCGACAACCTTTTTAATATCGGTTATTTTAAGTAGGGGGTTTGATGGCGTTTCTATCCAGATCAGCCCTGTTTCGGGTTTAATATGCTGTAGCAATACCTCCGTGTCATTTACGTCAATAAAATCAAAAGTTAAAATACCAGCAAACAGGTTTTTAAGTTGATTACGTAAACCATGATACATATCGTCCGGCGCGATGATATGCGTACCCGGGGACAACGATTGGAATACTGACATACCTGCCGCGTTTCCTGATGAAAAAGAGGCCGCATCAGCACCATTCTCCAATTGAGCCAATAGATTTTCCAAAGATGCCCTGTTAGGATTTGACGACCGGCTATAGATATGCCCGCCAGGGAAATCACCATCAATACCGCGTTCAAATGTGGTTGACAATATAATAGGCTGTATAACAGCTTTTGACGACTCATCCTTTTTATTTCCTGCGTGTATGGCTATAGTTTCAATCTTCATTTGGCCAAATTAAATAAGATTATTTTTATACGGTGTAGCGGAGGGTATAATTTTTCCGTAATATTTTAAAACCTGTATCATGAAATCTCTATACTTATCTGCCATCATTATTTTAGTTTTGGTAACCGCCTGCAAAAAAGATGACATCGCCAATGAAAGCGAGTTTAACAAAAGCTATAAAACCTGGTTAAGTTTCAAAAGCACTGCACACAATACGTATCTCTATACTACTAGCTTTGGATCTGTTTTCGGTTATGGTGCGGAGGTTAAAACAGGCGTTATTAACGGCAAAGTTACCTGGCGGGATTTTATATCAACCCAACTCAAACGAAACGGCACTTCTCAAATAGATACAATAAAGCAATGGCATGAAGACGCCAGTCACATCAATACACACCCTAACGATGTTGGCGAATCACTTACTTTAGACGATGTTTACCAGAAAGCTAAAACTGTTTGGCTTAAAGCCGATAAGAAAACCAACGACATTTATTTTGAAACAAAAAACAGCGGCATGATATCCAGCTGCGGTTTTGTTCCTAAAGGTTGCCAGGATGATTGTTTTAATGGCATAACCATAAGCCTGATTACCTCTGTGCAATTTTAGTGTCATTTACTTCCATCAACTTTGCAATGAATTATCTCATAAAGCATAGTTTTATGCTTTTTAGTACATTTGCGCAAAGTTTTTTTCATGGAAGCTGAAGGTAATTTACAGTTATTATTACAAAATCCGGATCTATCCGCTGATTTAAAGCACATTGCCGAAAAAGTGCTCAACAATGAACGCGTCACCTTTGATGAGGGCGTGATATTGTATGAGCAGGGCGACTTGGGTTATCTGGGCGTTTTAGCCAATTACATCCGCGAAAAACGGCATGGTCATAAAACTTATTTCAATCGTAATTTTCATATCGAGCCCACTAATTTGTGTGTTTACGACTGCAAATTTTGCTCATACTCGCGCCTGCTGAAGCAAAAATCAGAAGGATGGGAGTATACCATGGACGAGATGTTTAACATGGTGACTAAATACGATGGTGAACCGGTAACCGAAGTACATATAGTAGGTGGTGTTTTACCACAATACGATGTGCCTTTTTACCAGGAGCTTTTTAGTCGTATCCGCGCCCATCGTCCGGAATTGCACATCAAGGCGTTAACACCAGTTGAGTATCACTACATATTTAAAAAGGCCAAAATTGACTATGCTACGGGCATGCGCCTGATGCAGGAAGCCGGTTTACAGTCCATACCTGGTGGTGGCGCCGAGATCTTCCATCCGGAGGTACGCGACCTGATATCAAAAGATAAATGTACCGGCGACCAATGGCTGGCTATACATGAGGAGTGGCACAAATTAGGTGGTCGTTCTAACGCTACCATGCTTTATGGTCATATCGAAAAGTTCTGGCACCGGGTTGACCATATGGAACGCCTGCGCCAGCTGCAGGATAAAACGGGGGGCTTCCAAACCTTTATACCACTCAAATTCCGCAATCAGGATAACCAGATGTCTCATGTGCCCGAATCAACTGTGGTTGAGGATCTGCGTAATTATGCTGTGGCGCGTATTTATCTGGATAATTTCGATCATATCAAAGCTTACTGGGCCATGATCAGTCGTACCACGGCACAACTATCCCTGAACTTTGGGGTTGATGATATTGATGGTACGCTTGATGATACTACCAAAATATACTCCATGGCTGGTGCCGAAGAACAACACCCGGGCATGAGTACCAAACAACTGGTAGAACTGATAAAAAATGTAGGCCGGCAACCAATTGAGCGCGACACATTATATAATGTGGTAACCGACTTTACTAATTTTGAATTCCCGGAGACTGAGCCCAAACCCCAATATTACAAGCTACCGGTAATTAATTAAAAAGCAGAAGGCTAAAGGCCTAAAGCCATAAAAAACAAGCAGATAAAGCTTTAAGCCTTCGGCTTTGAGCTTTCAGCTTAAAATTGAATGATACAAAAAACCTTATATATAGTACGCCACGGCCAAACAGAGCTTAACAGACTAGGCGTTGTACAGGGCCGGGGAATGGATACCGATTTAAATGATGAAGGGCGTAAGCAGGCCTTCCAATTTTATGAAGCGTACAAAAACATACCCTTTGATAAAATATACATATCGGCTCTAAAGCGTACTCAGCAAAGTATTCAGCCTTTTATTGATCTGGGCATTCCGTATCAAAAACTATCTGGTTTGGATGAGCTGGCCTGGGGAATACATGAGGGACAACCTGCTACAGTCCAAAACAAAGCCGCCTTTCTACAGATCATGCGCGACTGGCTTGATGGCCGTTTAGACAGCAAGTTTGAAGGAGGTGAAAGCCCGAACGAGGTGGAGATCCGCGAGCGGGAAGCGCTTGACGTGATCATGAGCCATCCCGAAGAAAAAACCATACTAATATGCATGCATGGCCGCGCCATGCGCTTGTTGCTTTGTATTCTGAGCGGAAAACCCCTTACCGAAATGGATACTTTTCCGCATCAAAACCTGGTTTTATACAAAGTAATATATGACGGCGAAAAATTTGAGATCGTCGATTTTAATAACTCCGAACATTTAAAACAACCCTGAAAGAGAGCGTTTCTGTGAATAAAATAAGAATTTCAGCTGTAAGCTACACTAATACCAAACCCTTTATATACGGCATCCAACATAGTGGAATTTTAGATAAAATTGAATTGAGCCTGGATATGCCCTCAGACTGCGCTCAAAAACTAATTGATGATGTGGTTGATATCGGCCTCATTCCCGTAGCCGCCACCCTGAATTTACCACATTGGGAAATAGTATCTGAATACTGTATTGGTGCGGTTGGCGCGGTAAACTCCGTATTTATTTTTAGTAATTGCGATGTAAAAGACATCAAATACCTGCAACTTGATCCGCAATCTCGTTCATCCAATAACCTGGCGCGGGTTTTACTAAAAAACTATTGGAAGGTCTACCCGGAATTGATTAAAGATGCTGTCGACTACAGCGAATCCACAGAAACCAATACCGCTTTTGTACAAATAGGCGACCGTACCTTTGGCAAAAAGAGCAAATACAAATATGCCTACGATCTTGCCGAAGAATGGCAGAATTTTAAAGATCTCCCTTTTATGTTTGCAGGCTGGATAGCCAACAAGCCCATTCCGCAGGATTTTATGGATGAGTTTAACGCGGCTTTGAAATATGGTCTCGACCATCGGGCAGAGCTTTTTAAGGAAATACCGATGCGTGATGATTTTGACATACAGGATTACCTGATGCACAAAATTGACTTCGATCTTACCGATGAGAAAAAGAAAGCGCTTTACATGTTTTTGGATTATATAAAGGCGTTGTAAGTAAAGCCTTCAAAATAAGTTTATCGCCGCCTGTGTCCTCACAGGCGGCTTTTTATTTAATGCGGATTGCCGGCAGTGAGGATACAGCCAGCGGATAAAGCATAATCCTTGCACAGGGGGCCATTTTGTTACAAAAGTGGGTTTACATGGTTTACATAATTTATGGTTTACATTTCTTTATTTAATTGATAATCAAATAGTTAATTTTAATTTTCGTCAAATACTGGGTTTACAGTGTAAACCATAATATTCTCTGCGAAATACCATTGGGAACAAGGGCTTTTGGAATATAGACTTTGGGAACAAAGAACAAGGACTTTGAGAACAAGCATCCAAGAATAAGCACAATGAAGACATTTCAAAAATCCTTGCTCCTTGTTCTAAAAATCTTCGCTCCATATATAAATCGTTAATTAATGAAAAAGTGCATATCCGCGTCCCTTTTTGTTTACACATTTTTAATATTGTAAAACCTTCTGGTATAAAATACATTGGTTATATTAAAACAATTAAATTGTAACTCAATGAACCCATCATTAAAAGGACAAGCAGCCCTGGTTACTGGTGCCGATAGCGGTATTGGTAAAGGCGTAGCCATGGCTCTGGCTGCTGCAGGTGCAAAATTGGTTATCAACTACGCTCACAATCATGATGCTGCCGAGGCTACTGTTGCCGAAATAAAAGCGGCCGGCGGCGAAGCATTTGCTGTACAGGCCGATGTAAGTCATGAAGATCAGGTAAAGGCAATGTTTGCTCAAATGTATGCACAGTATGGCACCATCGATATACTGGTAAACAATGCCGGTTTACAAAAGGATTCCCGGTTTGTAGACATGACCCTGGATGACTGGAATACGGTGATCAGCATTAACCTTACCGGTCAGTTTTTATGTTCACGTGAAGCGACAAGGGAATTTATACGCAGGGGAGTAGTTGAAGAGCGAAGCCGTGCAGCCGGCAAGATCATTTGCATGAGTAGTGTTCATGAAGTGATTCCCTGGGCGGGGCATGTTAATTACGCCGCAAGTAAAGGGGGCATCAGCATGTTTATGAAAAGTATAGCCCAGGAATTGGCCCCGCATAAAATAAGGGTAGTAGGCATTGGGCCGGGTGCCATACAAACCCCCATAAATAAAGCGGCCTGGGACACGCCCGAAGCATTAGATAAACTACTTACGCTCATACCTTATAACCGCATTGGCAAGCCCGATGATATTGGCAAACTGGCCACCTGGCTGGCATCAGACGAGGCCGATTATATAACCGGTACCACCATTTTTATGGATGGTGGCATGACTTTGTATCCGGGTTTCGCGGATAACGGTTAAATTGAGATTAAAAAAATGTGAAAAATCGGTTTAGCTAGTCCTAAACCGATTTTTTTATGCATTTTTAAATTTACATATTGTAAATTATACACTAAGTAGATTGTAAAAATTTAAATTTTTCATCATAAAAGTCATATAATTATAAAATATTCATAAAAGTTAAATTTTATTTGTCACATTGCTAATCTTAGCATACTTTTGTTATGGATTTAAAATTTAAACGAACATGAAAAAGATATTTATAACTACCGCAATTGCCGCTTTATTAAGTGTTAATGTATTTGCTGCCGATGGCGCTAAAAAAGTAGTAGATGGTGGAACTAATGTTTCATACATTGCTTTACACGGTTTTACAGTTGACTTTGCTGATGCAAAAGAAGTAAACTGGACAGTAACCAAAAATTGCCAGAAAGCTACTTTCACCATTGATGGTGTTAAGAAAACTGCTTTCTACAATCTTAACGGTGAGTTTTTAGGTGTAACTCAAAGAGTTGACGCTAAAGCTATCCCAGCAAAAACTTTAAAACAAATTGCTAAAGATTACAAAGGTTACGAAATAGGTGAGGTTATCGTTTACCAGGCTAATACCGACCTGAACGACAACATCGATCCAACTTCATACTTTGTTGACCTTAAAAACGATGCTCATGAAGTATTGGTAAGGATCACTCAACAAGCTAACCTTGAGTTTTTCCAACAAGTAAGATAATTCTAAAAGAGTTTTCATAAAAAGCCATCCTGATATATCGGGATGGCTTTTTTTATGTCACAAGCTTGTTATTTTGCCATCCATTGTAACTATTAAGCAAACAAATCGGGGCTTTCTGTCTTTATTAATAAGTATAATATTATTAATATAATTTACAGATATGCCCAAGACCATCATTGTATCTAACCGGTTACCTATCAAAATTTCAAAAGCAGAGGACGAATACATTTTATCGCCCAGCGAAGGAGGTTTAGCAACCGGTTTAGGTTCGATATATAAACAAGGAAATAATGTGTGGATAGGCTGGCCCGGCATCGAGATTACCGAGCAGCAGGATAAAGATCACGTTTCCCATCAATTAAAAGAACTAAGCCTTATACCTGTTTTTCTTGATCAGGAAGAGATCAACCAGTATTACGAAGGCTTTTCGAACGAGGTATTATGGCCTGTGTTTCATTATTACGCCTCTACTTACGCTAATTACAAACAATCCAACTGGGATTATTATCAGGCCGTAAATCAAAAATTTAGAGATATCATTTTAAGTATTGCCGAACCTGGTGATATTATATGGATCCATGATTACCAGCTACTGCTTTTACCGGCTCTGGTGAGGAATGAGCTGCCCGATGTTTCTATCGGCTTTTTCCTGCATATTCCATTTCCATCGCACGAGATGTTCCGGCTTATCCCCTGGAGATCTGAGTTGTTGGAAGGCATGCTGGGTGCCGACCTCATCGGCTTTCACACGTTTGACGATGTACGGCACTTTTTAGGTGCAACCTCTCGCATTTTACCGGTAAATACATCCTCAAACATCATTACCATGGATGAACGTTCTATCGTGGTGGAATCATTTCCAATGGGTATAGATGAACAAAAATATGCTACTTTACCGCTGCAAGACGATGTAAAAGAGCAGATTGAACAGATAAAAAATAGTTTTATAAATACAAAACTCATACTTTCTATAGACCGTCTTGATTATAGCAAGGGAATATTGCAACGCCTGCAGGCCTTTGAGCTAATGCTGGAGCTTTGCCCCGAGTGTATTGAAAAAATAACACTCTATATGATTGTTGTGCCTTCGAGAGATACCGTTCCGCAATACGCTCACCTGCGCGATGAAATAGATAAAAGGGTAGGTAATATCAATTCTATATACCGTACCATGGATTGGACACCCATCCATTATTATTACCGGTCGTTCCCGATCGAAACACTCTCCGCCTTATATCACACCGCCGACGTATGCCTGGTAACCCCCATGCGCGATGGTATGAACCTGGTAAGTAAAGAATATATTGCCAGCCGAACCAACAACGATGGTGTATTGATATTAAGTGAGATGGCAGGTTCATCTAAAGAATTAATTGATGCCATCATTGTCAATCCCAACAACACCGGCGAAGTCTGTAGGGCGATATTACAAGCCATCAGCATGCCGCTGGAAGAGCAGCAAAGACGGATGATCGCGATGCGGCAACTGGTCTCTAAATTTAACATCTCTCATTGGGTTAAAATTTTCTTTGATCGTTTAAAAGAGGTTAAGCTCATGCAACGCTCCATGCAAGCCAGGCACGTAAGTTTTGCTACGGAGCAATCTATCATTAACCGGTATATTAAAACCAAAAAAAGGATCATCTTTTTAGATTATGATGGCACCCTGGTAAACTTCAAATCGAACATTGAGCAGGCCAGTCCGGATGAAGAGTTATATAGTATCATTAACAAACTTTCTGAAGACCCGGCCAACCAGGTAGTACTGATCAGCGGTCGTAAACATGAAAACCTGAACCAATGGTTTAGTCATACCGACATTTACCTGATTGCCGAACATGGTTCCTGGTTTAAAAAACCCGGTACTAACTGGCATAAAATATCGGGCCTGAGCGATCAATGGAAGCATGATATTTATCCTATCCTGGAAACTTACGTAGACCGCACTCCGGGCTCCTTTATCGAAGAAAAAACATATTCGCTGGTTTGGCACTATCGCAAGTCACAAAATGGCTTAGGAGAGCTTAGAGCAAGCGAACTGATGAACAACCTGAAATACCTGGCCAGCGATAAAGGTTTACAGCTATTAGCAGGGGATAAGGTACTGGAAGTAAAGAACATGGATATCAATAAAGGTAAGGCCGCTTTAACACTCACAGAAGGTAAAGACTATGATTTTATTATTGCCTTTGGCGACGATTATACCGACGAAGATATATTTAAAGCCTTACCTGAAACTGCCATTACCATCAAAGTAGGCAGCAATTTATCGGCAGCTAAGTTTTATCTCCGTAACCCGATAGAGGTACGCAAATTATTGACCAGCTTTACCCAGCATACCACGGTTGAGGTGGGTTAATTAGCGATTTAGTGATTTAGTGAATTACTGAGTTAAATCAGGTTCGCTAAATCACTAATTCAATAATGATTACAAGAATATTGGTCTATCCAGCTTTATGGCTATACGGTAGGCGGCATTCATTAAGCCTACATGGCTATACGCCTGCGGAAAATTACCCCACTGACTGCCGTCCTGTTCATCAACATCTTCACTAAATAACAGCAGGTGATTGGAATATTGCAGAAGATTGGCAAACTCGCGCTGCGCATCATCCAGCCTGCCAACGCTGGCCAGTGCCTCTACATACCAAAACGCGCATATCAGGAAAGTGGTTTTAGGTTTACCAAAATCATCGGTATATAAATACCTGTAAAATAACCCATTAGGTGTCCTTAGCTCTTTTTCTAATGCCAGTAAATGATCCTTTGCCCTTTGCGATTCCGGATCAAGATAATTCATCATGATCAATTGCAGCGTACTGGCATCGAGGTTAGAACTGCCGGCCGAATTGGTATATACTTTTCTTACCGGATCGTAACAACTTTCGATATGCGCGGCAGCACGTTCTTTCAGTTCTATGGCCCTGTCAACAAGTTCTTTATTGTCGATGGTGCGCGCCATTTTTTCAGCTGCCGAAGCTCCGGCCCATTGAAACAGGTTACTATAGCAGTGTATATTGGCCATATTCCGAAATTCCCAGATCCCGGCGTCCTTTTCATCAATGGTACGGTCAATTTTATTCAATAACGACTCTATCCAGCGTACAGAATCCTTACGTTCCGAAAAAACAAAACGATGATCGGTATACAGCGGGAGCAGGGATATCATAACCTGCCCATAAATATCGTTCTGTATATGCTCATAGGCCTGGTTTCCAATGCGCACGGGCTTGTTACCCATGTATCCATCCAAATCGGTCAATATCTCTTCAACCAGATTCTTTTTGCCGGTTATGCCATAAAGCGGCTGGTAGCGTTCGTCTTCAGAAAAGGAAATATCAGTAACATAGCCAAAGTACTTTTCCATTTCCTCAAAGTGCCCGATGTGATTCAGGGCCATGATCACATAATAAGTATCGCGCAGCCAGCAATACCGGTAATCCCAGTTACGGCCACTACCCGGTGATTCGGGCAAACTGGTGGTACTTGCTGCTATAATGGCCCCTGTGTCTTCAAACTGGTGTATTTTTAAAGCCAGTCCCGAGCGGATCACAAATGGCTGATAATACGTAGCGATAGAGGAGTGTTTGATCCAGGTGCGCCAGTACTGCACAGTTTCGGCCAAAAAACGGTCGGCTGTGGATATCAGGGCAGCCTCCAGGGGTTCGCCATAGGTTAGGGCAAGGTATTTGGTTTCATTCAATACAAAGGCTTGCTCATCAAAAACATAGCTAATGGGTATATTGGTTGTAAGCCTGATATTTTCCTCACCGCCCAGGTATTGAATATGATTACTTCCCCGGTTAACGGTTAATTTTACCGCGCCATATTCAGATACCGGTTCACACTTCACAATAACCCTCGGCGAGCCTTCTATAGCTTCAATCTTCCTGAACAGCATTAAGGGCTTGTAATACCGCTGGTGCTGGTAAAACCTCGGCGCAAAATCGGTGATGCGGTATTTACCACCACTTTTAGGACTTACCTCGGTTATCAGCACATTGGTATTTTCAAGATAATGTTGTTCCGAAGTATATTCTCCCTCAGGGCGAATAGAAAACTCGCCACCCTTGGTTTTATCTAGTAAACCGCCAAAAATAAACGTGCTGTCAAATTTAGGCCAGCACAGCCAATCCACATTGGTATTTTTATTAATGTGGGCCAAAAAGGCGCAATTTCCAATTATTCCGGTCTCATAGGTATGTCTGCTCATTCAATTTTGTGCTTAGTCAATAGGTTCAACAATATTTGCGGCTTAATGTTGAGGTAAAATTTCAATGCACAAACTGAACCCATTTCACAATTGATTTTAAGTTTAAAACCTTATTATAAAATTCAAACAATAAAATAGGAGCGGAGGACTTTTTAAACCCTTATTTTAACACTTTTCTGATCGAAAATGGACATAAAACGAGTCAAAAACTACTGAAAAATCATTCAAAACCATCGATTTTAACACTTTTTAACAAATTTTTGATGGGTTTTGAAAACTTTAAAAAGTATTAAAATATTGATTTAAAGCTATTTAATTAAAATAAAACTAATTTTTAGCCTATTTTAAGCTCTTTAAGCAAACGGCCCCACTTACACTTTTCAAAGTAAGCAGGGCCGTTATTTCTTATATATAAATATACAAAATATTTGCGGCCTTTGCAATTAGAAGTCCGTTCATTTTCAAATTGTCGCAGAATCGACTCACCCTGTCATCGCCTATGGCGGAAAGAGGGGGGCACAAACGCGTCATTGCGAGCGCAGCGTGGCAATCCCTAACTGTGCAGGGCGGCTTTGCTTATTGGGGATTGCCACGCTGCGCTCGCAATGACGTTATTTTTCACATCCAGCGAAGCTGAAGAGAGGGTCGCCCAGCGAAGCGTAGGCGGGGTGAGTCGACACCGCGCGGCATCTGAAGCGTACCCATTACCAACCCCAAAGTTTACACATTTCATCATTCTGTAAATTTTGCCACCGATTATCTTTTTACATTTTGATTTATCAATTAATGTATAGTAACTTAGTAGTCATTTATTATATATAAACAAACATAGTCATGAGTTTACGATTAGGCGATAAAGCCCCAAATTTTCAGGCAAAAACATCAGCAGGTGATATTGATTTTTACGAATACCTTGGCGACAGCTGGGGCGTGCTTTTTTCGCATCCCGGCGATTATACACCGGTTTGTACAACCGAGCTGGGTAAAACAGCCGCTTTAAAAGACGAGTTTGCCAAACGCAATGTAAAAGTACTGGCACTGAGTGTCGATTCGGTAGAATCACACCACGGCTGGATAGGGGATATCAACGAAACACAAGGGGTAGAGGTAAACTTCCCGATCATTGCCGATGAGGATCGCAAAATTTCTGAAGCTTATGATATGATTCATCCAAATGCTTCTGTTAACGCTACAGTAAGGTCGTTATTCATCATCGGTCCGGATAAAGCCGTTAAGCTCATTATTACCTATCCGGCATCAACGGGTCGTAATTTCCAGGAGATTTTAAGGGTGATAGACTCTTTACAATTAACAGCCAATTATGGTGTTGCCACACCGGCCGATTGGAAGGATGGAGAGGACGTTGTTGTTGTGCCGGCTATAAAAACAGAAGACATCCCGGCCAAATTTCCAAAGGGTTATAAAGCTATTAAACCCTATTTAAGGATAACTCCGCAACCAAACAAATAATTTTATTTGGTTTATTAATAATTTTATATATTTGGGAAAGGTGGATTTATCTATTCCTTCTGATTATTAAAACCATTTTATTTTCAGTTTGGCTTTAGTTATTAATCTTATACACGAATTTTTTTTTAATACGATAATTATAATTATGAAAACTGGAAAAGTAAAATGGTTTAACACACAAAAAGGTTATGGCTTCATCGTTACCGAAGACGGTAAAGATCTTTTTGTACACTTTAAAGACGTACAAGGCGGCGTAAACGCCATTAAAGATAACGACGATGTAACTTACGAAGTGGAAGAAGGAAGAAAAGGACTGCAAGCAGTAAACGTAAAAAAAGCATAGTTAACCAAAGCTCTTAAAAAAAAGACCTCTGCATACACAGGGGTTTTTTTATGTTTAAATTTTTGATTTTATATAATTCTGCTACTTTAGCCGTTCAAACGCCTATAAAAAACTTATGACAACAGCTACAGCTACCTCCGCCAAAGCTACAAGGAACATGATCTTCCTGGTTCTTGTTGCTTCACTTGGCTATTTCGTTGATATTTATGATCTGGTTATCTTTTCAATCGTACGGATCGATAGCTTACGGGGCATTGGCATTTCCGAAGCTGATATACGCGCGCAGGGTGTATATGTTATCAATATGCAAATGTTTGGCCTGCTGCTGGGTGGCATTATCTGGGGTGTTATTGGCGACAAGTTCGGGCGCATAAAGGTTTTATTTGGGTCGATACTGCTGTATTCCATTGCAAATTTCGCGAATGGCTTGGTACATGATATTAATACCTATGCTATTGTCCGTTTAATAGCAGGCATAGGTCTTGCCGGTGAATTAGGCGCCGGTATTACCCTGGTAACCGAAACATTGAGTAAAGAAAAACGTGGTTATGGCACCATGATAGTTGCCGTGATTGGGCTTTTTGGAGCCGTAGCCGCTGCCACCATTGCCAAATACGGCTGGCGTAACGCTTATTTTGTTGGCGGCGGTTTAGGTATTGTATTGCTGTTACTAAGATTAGGCACTTTTGAATCGGGCATGTATAAAAATGTAGCCGACAGCAAGGTATCTAAAGGAAATTTATTGATGCTGTTTAATGATGGCAAACGGTTCAGAAAATATTTGTATTGCATTTTAATAGGCGCACCGCTTTGGTATGTAGTAGGCATATTGATAACTCAGGCCAAAGAGTTTGGGATAGCATTGGGTTCAAAAGAAGTATTAACCGCAGGCTCAGGCATTTTATATAGCTATGTGGGTATAGCTGTCGGTGATCTGTTTGCCGGCTTGCTG
This sequence comes from Mucilaginibacter sp. BGA-UO-ETr-C110, assembly GCF_059567985.1. Classification (NCBI taxonomy): domain Bacteria; kingdom Pseudomonadati; phylum Bacteroidota; class Sphingobacteriia; order Sphingobacteriales; family Sphingobacteriaceae; genus Mucilaginibacter; species Mucilaginibacter sp. BGA-UO-ETr-C110. The sequence continues at coordinate 1,531,739 of NZ_JCAQPB010000002.1, read as the reverse complement.
GCTCAAATTACCAAGTCAAGAAAGCTAACGATGGCTGTGTTTCTTTTACTGTCATTAGTGAGTGTTACAGCATATCTGAGCTGTAAAGGAATTACATCTTCACAATTTGTTTGGCTAAGCTTTTTTATGGGATGTACCGTTGGCTATTGGGCCACATTTGTTACCATAGCAGCCGAGCAGTTTGGCACCAATATACGGTCTACAGTTACTACAACCGTTCCTAACTTTGTGCGCGGCTCTTTAATTCCCATCAACTGGGCTTTTGATGCCTTAGTAAAACATAACGGCATGATCACCAGTGGTTATATTATGATGGGGATATTAACCGTAATTTCATTATTTGCATTAAGTCAACTCAAAGAAACTTTTGGCAAAGATCTGGATTACGTTGAAATAAGCTAGAAGTGATAGTATCAAGTAATTAGTATCAAGTATCACGACTGCTTAAACGCGGCATTTAGGGTTACAAAAAATCTTGATACTTGATACTCGCTACTAAATACTAAAAAACTACTTTTACATCTTATGATTAGCAAAGAACAAATAGCCACCGATTATCAGCAAATACAGGACGAGATATGCGCGGCGCTTGAGCTAAGCGATGGCAAAGCCAGGTTTGAAGAAGAAATATGGGAACGTGAAGGCGGTGGCGGCGGACGTACCCGCATCATTCAAAACGGTAATGTATTTGAAAAAGGTGGTGTAAACTTTTCTGCCGTTCATGGCCAACTGCCCGAAAATATGAAGAGGGCCCTGCAGGTGGAATCTGACGACTTTTTTGCAACCGGCGTATCCATTGTGATCCATCCGAATCATCCCATGGTGCCCATCATCCACATGAACATCCGGTATTTTGAAATGCCATCGTCATTTAGCGGCGAACAACAACCCATCCGATGGTTTGGCGGAGGTATCGATCTTACACCGCATTATATTATTGATGCGGATGCCCAATATTTCCACAGTAATATCAAAGCGGTTTGCGATGCTTACTACCACGATTTTTATCACCGGTTTAAACTTTGGGCCGATGACTATTTTTATATTAAACACCGTAACGAAACCCGCGGCATAGGCGGCATATTTTATGATCGCTTAACGGCCAATGATGAATTGTCATGGGATAACATCTTTGAGTTTTCAAAGGCATTAGGACGGTCGTTCATACCAATTTACACCGAACTGGTTGATCGTAACCGCAACACTGCCTTTACCGAAGAACAGCAACTTTGGCAATACCAGCGCCGCAGCCGCTATACCGAATTTAACCTGGTATATGATGCAGGTACCAAATTTGGCCTGGAAACCAATGGTCGTATCGAATCCATATTGATGAGTTTACCGCCTACTGCCAAATGGCTCTATAACTATCAGCCGGTGGCGGGCAGCGAAGAGGAAAGAACACTATCTTTACTCAAAAAAGGTATTAACTGGGCGTAGATTTAGTATCAAGTAGCTAGTATCAAGTATCACGACTACTTAAACGCGATATTTAGAATTACAAAAAATCTTGATACTTGATACTAGCTACTTGATACTAACCTCGATACCAAAAAACATTTACTCATGAAAAAAACGATCTTCCCTTTATTACTTATAACCCTGTTGTGTGGCTTTACCAGGAGTAAAAGTCCGCTGACGGGCCTTTGGGAGTATAGGGGAGGTCTGTTCAATGGCAAACAAGATACTGTATCAACCAGCTATAAACTGCAGCGCACGTATGACGATTTGCATTACCAGGCCAGAGTAATTGAAAAAGGACAGAAAACTTTTATTTACGAAAAAGGCGATTATAAGCTACAGGCAGATACCTGTTTTGAAACCCAGACCTATTGTAACCAGCCCTCAAAATTATTAGGCAAAACCGTAAAATACATCTATAACTTGAGTAATGATACGCTTAAATTACTGGCTACCTTACCCAACGGCAACAAGATCGAAGACCATTGGGTGAAGGTTCATTAGTATCATTGGTGAATAGTTTATAAAGGACTATCGGAAAAACCTAATGAACAAATGACCCGGTACAAACCAATGAACAAATGACACCAATGAACCAATAGAATTTATGATTAAAAAATGGATAAAAGGCAGGATCCTGAAATACATTAGCGATTTTAAAGACCTGGACGGCTGGCTTACCGAGCGCGAAGCTATGGGATTGTTTCTTTTAGCTTTTAAAGCACCGCGTAATGCTAAGATAGTTGAAATAGGTAGCTGGCAAGGTAAAAGCACTTATTGTTTATCCAAAGGGCTTAGATCAGGGAAAGTTTATGCGATAGATCCTTTTAATGCTGATGGGGGATTGGATAAGGATAGCGAAAAAATATATGCTGCAAAAAAGGGCACTGATAACCTTTATGATAAGTTCATCGATAACATGACCAGGCTTAAAGTACGATCAAAGATCGTTGCAAAACAAGGATATTCATATCAATTCCCGGATGAATTTGATAAAATAGATGTGCTTTTTATTGATGGAGACCATTCGATAGAAGGTTGTAAATTGGATTTTGACCTATTTTCACCCAAAGTTGCTATAGGTGGCTATATTGCTTTCCATGATTATGATAAAACACGTGATGAATTGGGCCCTACCTATGTGATACAAAATATAGTGATGAATTCTTTAGCCTATGAGTATTACCGGCAATATGATTCTTTGTGGGTGGCTAAAAAGATTGCATAAGACCACTGCAAAGCTTGTTCTATAAACCAAAGACACTAACGAACTAATGGAGCAAAAAAATGGCACAATAACCAACTATTTTCTTAACTTCGCAGGTCGTTTAAAAAACACTTTTTAACGCACAATTATAAGAGAAGATTCCACAAATTAATAAAAATGGCCGAAGGAACAGAAAACGATAATTCAAGCAAGGAAGACAGAATAATTTCGATAAATATTGACGAAGAAATGCGATCCGCTTACATTGATTATTCAATGTCGGTGATCGTTTCCAGGGCATTACCCGATGTTCGAGACGGATTAAAACCCGTACACAGGCGTGTGTTATACGGCATGCTTGATCTGGGTTTAAATAACAACAAACCTTATAAAAAGTCTGCCCGTATTGTAGGGGAGGTGATGGGTAAATATCACCCGCATGGTGATAAATCTGTATATGATACCATGGTTCGTATGGCCCAGGAGTGGAGCTTACGCTACCTGTTGGTTGAAGGCCAGGGTAACTACGGATCTATTGATGGTGATGAGCCCGCGGCAATGCGTTATACTGAGGCACGTTTGCAAAAACTGGCTGAGGAAATGCTGGCCGATATCAATAAAGATACCATTGATTTCCAGTTAAACTTTGACGACTCGCTACAGGAGCCAACCGTATTGCCATCTAAATTCCCTAACCTGCTGGTTAACGGAGCATCTGGTATCGCGGTAGGTATGGCTACCAATATGGCGCCGCACAACCTGTCGGAAGTAATTGATGCTACCATAGCATTGATCGATAACCGCCAGATAGAGGTTGCTGAGTTAATGAAATATGTTAAAGGTCCGGATTTTCCTACAGGTGGTATCATCTATGGTTTTGAAGGTCCCCGCGAAGCGCTGGAAACAGGTCGTGGCAGGGTAGTGATCCGTGCCCGGGCAGAAATTGAAACACATGGCAGCGATCGCGAACGTATCATCGTGACCGAAGTACCTTACCAGGTAAACAAGGCCCTGATGATCGAACGTACTGCCGACCTTGTGAACGATAAAAAACTGGAAGGCATATCATCTATCAGGGACGAATCAAGCCGTGAGGGTATCCGTATAGTTTATGAAATTAAACGGGAAGCCAATGCAGCTATTGTATTGAACAACCTGTTCAAATATACCGCGCTGCAAACCTCATTCAGTGTAAACAATATCGCGCTGGTTAATGGCCGCCCGATGATGCTTAACCTGAGGGATCTGATCCATCATTTTGTGGAGCACAGGCATGAGGTTGTGGTACGCCGTACCAAGTTTGAGCTTTCTGAAGCGGAAAAACGCGCCCATATATTAGAAGGTTTACTGATCGCCCTTGATCACCTGGATGAAGTGATTCGCCTGATACGTGCATCACAGACACCTGATGAGGCACGGGAAGGCTTAATGGGCCAGTTCGGTTTATCCGACATACAGGCCCGTGCCATATTGGATATGACGCTTCGCCGGTTAACCGGACTTGAACGCGATAAGATCAAAGATGAGTACGCGGAGTTAATGAAGCTGATTGATTATTTAAGATCAATTTTAAATGACGAAGGCTTAAGGATGCAGATCATTAAAGATGAACTGTTAGAAATTAAAGATAAATACGGCGACGAGCGCAGAACAGAAATGGTTCACTCATCGGCCGAGATGCAAACTGAAGACTTTATTGAGGATGAGGATGTGGTAATTACCATATCGCGCGAAGGCTATATCAAACGTACGCCTTTAACCGAATATCGTCGTCAGGGCAGGGGTGGTAAAGGCTCGCTCGGCAGCAACAGCCGTGATGCCGACTTTATTGAGCACTTGCTGGTGGCATCAAACCACAACTATATGTTGTTCTTTACCGAGTCGGGCCAATGTTACTGGCTCAGGGTATTTGAAATTCCGGAAGGCACACGTACGTCAAAAGGACGCGCCATTCAGAATATCATCAATATCCCTAAGGAAGAGAACATTAAGGCTTACATCAAACTGATCAGCCTTAAAGACCAGAACTACCTGGAAAATAACTTCATTATCATGTGTACCAAGAAAGGTACCATCAAAAAAACATCGTTAGAAGCGTACTCACGTCCGCGTGCTAATGGTATCAATGCCATCAACATCAACGAGGGCGATTCATTACTGGAAGCTACCTTAACAACTGGCAGCAGCGAAATAGTAATGGCATTACAATCGGGTAGGGCTATCCGCTTTAATGAGTCGACTGTTAGACCGATGGGACGTACCGCTACCGGTGTTCGTGGTATATCATTGGATAGCGATAATGATGAAGTAGTAGGTATGATCAGTATCAATGATACGGAAACAACCGTTCTGGTAGTATCAGAAAAAGGTTATGGTAAACGTACTGATATTGACGACTACAGGGTAACCAATCGTGGTGGTAAAGGTGTAAAAACTTTAAACATTACTGAAAAAACCGGAAACCTTGTGGCCATAAAAGGTGTTACAGATAAAGAAGATTTGATGATCATCAACAAATCGGGCATTATTATACGTATTGCGGTTAGCGAGCTAAGAACCATGGGCCGTGCCACACAGGGTGTTAGATTGATTACTTTAAAAGGTAATGATGAAATAGCTTCTGTAGCGAAAATTGAGCATGACGAGGATGAAGAAGCGGAATTGGATGAAAATGCAGTAAATGACGCAGGCGATGGTGATGACACAGCTAATGACAGCGAAGAATCAACTACCGAAACTACTGAATAAACAATATGGGTTACCGTAAAATTATCCTGGCGGTTTTAATAACATCAATGACTACAACCTTTGCCTTTGCTCAAAGCGAAGCGCTAAAGGTTGTAGTTAATAATCTGGCTTATTACAAGCAGAAAAATGATCTGAAATATCTGGCAGCAGCCAAAAAATCGGCTGACAGCCTGATCATTACCAGATCAGATACAGCCGATCTGGAGAAAAATACCTACCGGGCACTGGTTAATTCGAGCATTCTGTATATAGATTCGCTTAATAAACTAGGCCAGCCCGAGAAATTGCTGCCCGAAACTTCGACTTTGGTTGATAAACTTTCGGCCAATAAAAAAGAGTATAAGTTTCAGGCGGAAATTGATTATGCCAAGCGTTGCTTAGCGAATGTTTACATCCGCAAAGGGTTTGAGTATACCAACAACTCAGATTTTACCAAAGCAAGGGAATCATTTGACAATGCACGCAAATATGCCCCGAACTTTAAAGCGGTTAACGATTATATCGCTTATTCAAACAATAAGGCCGGTAATCTGGTTGATGCGGCTAAATACTATAGCAGATTATTAGCCGTTGATAGTGGAAGGGCCGAATATATTGAAACCGCTTCCAGCATTTATAAATCATTGGGCGATACATCCAAAGCTTTAGAGATACTTCAAAAGGGGAGGAAGGTATTACCTAACGACCGTTTTTTATTGCTTGACGAGGCTAACATTTACAACAATCAAAAAAATTATAAAGCCCTGGAGCCATTAATAGGCCCTTTACTTGATATTAATGCAAATAACGCCGATATTGCATTTGTGGCCGCTAATTGTTATGACCATTTAAATAAATTTGATAAAGCGGAGTCACTTTATCTGCGTACTATTGAATTAAACAGTTCTGCTTATGACCCCGCTTTTAATTTAGGCTTGCTTTATTTAAAACAAAGTGCCAACGCGAAGGGGGGGAGTGAAGATCAGGACATAGGTCGCGCTGTACAATGGCTTGAAAAAGCAAATGAAATATCCCCTAATAACGTACAGGGCCTGAAAGCACTACAACTGGTTTATGCTAAAACCGGTAATAAAGATCAACTTGACAAAATAAACAGTAAACTAAAACAGTTAACAAACTAACTAAACTATGAAAATCAAACTTTTGATGGCGGGCCTGTTAGGCTTAGTTTCAGCAACAACGTTTGCACAAAAAGGTGAATTAAGCACTGCAAAAAGTGAATATGACAACTACGAAGGACTAAGGGGATCAAAAGCTACCTTAGCCGTTGCTACTAAAAGCCTTGGAACGGCTAGAACCTCTATTGACAAAGCTGCTGCCAATGAAAAAACAGCCGCCTTACCGCAAACCTTTGCTTTAAAAGGAGCCATTTATGCTGCACTGGCAGTTCAGGACACGGTTGCGGCTACATCATTGCCTTTGTTTACAACTGCCGATGAATCATTGAAAAAAGCCAAAGAACTGGATACCAAAGGCGAGAACAAACAAGTAATAGATAACGCTTATTTAAACCTGGCTCAATACCAGTTAACCAAAGGTGTTGCCGAATACTCTGCTCAAAAGTATGATCAGGCTTATCATTCATTTGATTACTATCGTACAGTTTTACCTGAAGACACCAACGCTATTTACTACACAGGTTTAGCCGCGGCCAATGCCAAAAACTATCCGGCAGCCATAACCAATTATAACAAGTTGGTTACCACTAAATACTCCAAAAACGCGGGCGTTTACATGGATCTGTCGTCACTTTATTTGGCTAATAAGGATACCACTAATGCGCTTAAATCAGTTAGTGATGGTATAGTAAAATATCCTTCAAGTACCGATCTGCGCAAGAGAGAGATCGAAATAAGTCTGCAAACAGGAAAAGAAAAAGAAGTAATTCAAAAAATACAAGCTGCTTTAACTGCCGATCCTAAAAACAAAACTTTGTATTACTATGCAGGTTTAACTTATTCACAAACAGCCGAAGCCATCATAAAAGAACAAGGTAAAGCAAAAGACCCTGCAGCCAAAGCCACCTTACAACAGCAAAAAGTTGATAATTATACCAAGGCTGCCGATATGTACAAAAAAGCGTTGGAAATAGATCCAAACTATTTTGAAGCAAACCTGAATTTAGGTTATGTAATTCTTAACCCGGCAATTGACTCTTACAACGCGGCAAATAAATTACCGGCTAACAAACAAAAAGAATATGATGCAGCTATAGCCAAAGCAAATGCACAATTTGATCTGGCAAAACCATATCTGGTAAAAGCTGCTGATCTGAACCCAAAATCGATTGATGCTTTAACAAACCTTAGAACTTATTACTTAGGTAAAAAAGATAACGTTAATGCAGAAGCAACCAAAAAGAAAATTGACGCATTGAACGGTCAATAAGATATACCACAGAAGAGGGGCTTTATTAAAAAGCCTCTCTTTTTAATTCTATTACTTAACATAATGTTAATTATGTGAAAAATATAAAAAGAGGTCTTCAGAGGGAAAGTTTTGTCTCAGCTCCATAAAGTACACCCTTGATTATTCGGATTACAAATATTACTTTGGTAGACATTATTTAAAATAACCTTGTCATGAAATATTTAGTTTTTGCGTTACTGATTTTCAGCGCAATATCTGCTCGTGCTCAAATTGTATTTGCATCACCAGACCGGAACGATTTTAAATCTATTACTTTTATAGTGAATCGTGAAGATATCAATAACCCACAATTGATCTTGAATGATTTAAAGCATGCTCCTGTAACTCTTGTTGTCAAAAGAGATACAACAGTTTCTAATATTCGCTTAATTAAAGTTTTTAATCCGGCAACAAATGAATTGTGTTTTTTGAGTTTTCCGCTTAATCTGTCTATGCTAACGCTTTATGATAGTAAATTTAAGATTGTGGCTAATTTAAATAATGATAGTTATTCCTGGCATATTGCGAATGAAACTTCTCAGACTAAAAGTGCTCCACCAATATCATCTGAACAACTTGCGAAGTTATTTATGTTGTTATTGTAACTTTTTTTCCAAATTACTACTCATTAATAAATATCATTAAAATGGATGATGTAATAGCTAATATTGAAAAGACCGCTATTGAATATAGAGGAAAAATTATTAACCACTCTATTACTTTAGAGCGACTTATAGATTTTTTACTTTAGAGCGACTTATAGATTTTTTTCTTTCTGCGTATTTTTGCAGCGATTCGGAGAAACAAGATGAACTTATTTTAATCTTACTTGCTAACGAAAAGATTTCTTTTAGCGGAAAACTGGATGCCTTTCAGTTTTTAATAAAAAGTAAGAATATGAAGATTTATTCCTCTTATCCTAAATTGGCTAACGAGATAAAAAAAGTTATTGAGGAAAGGAATATTTTTGCACACTACTATTTATCAATAGAGGATGGAGCAAAAGAATTGCCTGCGGGTACTGTGCGATTTCATAAGATGAAACATGCTCATACTTATGTTGATTATGATGAGGTTAAGATTAAAAATCTGCATGATAGAATAGAATCGTTAATATCCTATATATTAAAATTTATAGATGACTAATAACAGCTGATAAGATTCCCGAATATACTTCAATAAAGCCGAGCGTAAACGCGCGACAAACTATAGGCTAAACAACTTCCAATGTCCTTCGGAGATAACTTCTATAGTGCCGTCAGTTACTTTAATGGCGGTTTGATCGTCAATCGCATATGACGGTACTGATATCGTAGCCGCCAGCTTTTCCAGGTTGGCCAGGGAATTCTCCGGAAATAACTCATAATCCAGATGCGGATGCAGCGCAAAATCAACCAATCCCAATGCCTTATCGCTTTCGGCTGGCAGTATATGGTTACCGTAGGTGGTTCCAAAGCGGGTCATGATCATACTTCCGGCGCTCAATCCCACATAGACTGTCTTGCTTAGTAGCGACGGCAATAGGTCTGCCAGTCCGGACTGCTGCATCCAGTAACACAGATACTGGCAGTCGCCGCCTCCAACCAACAAGGCGTCAGTTTTCTGGAGCATGGGAACCCAAAGCTCTTGTTTGATGCTGGGCAGAGCCGTTAGCTCCAGCACTCCCAACGACTTCCATCCCAAATCACAAAAAGGGTCACCTAATGATCCGCAGATCACTTTTCGTGATATCTCGGCACCGCCGGCTATGCCATATATTGCCGTTGGGACAAAAAGGGCGCTGGCCTCAGCAATCGGTTTGCCCAGGAGTTCAACCAGCGCATTCCGGATGCTTGGGTTGCTGATGCCGGCGGAAGTAAGAAGAAGCTTCATAATTTCTTTCCTTTCAAAGGTTGAAATTAAATCATAGATCTCAAATTCCCATGGCCCCCTATTAAATTATTATTGCTGTCAGTTCAACCTCCAGTAACACTTCCGGACTAAAAAGCTGCTTCACTTCAACCGATGTTTGTGCCGGTGGTTGCGTAGTGCCAATGTATTTATTCCTTATTGTTCGGTACAAAGGAAGATTAGAGATATCAACAAAGTAGTTATTCAGTTTTACGATATCCTTCATGGAACCTCCGGCTTTTTCAAGCGTTTTTTTGATAGTTGAAAAGATATACTCGGCCTGCTGTTCGAAGTTTCCTAAACCAATGGTATTACCTTCGGCATCAAGGGCCAGTTGACCCGAAAAAACCAGCATTTTAGTCGTTCCCAGGTCGATCTCAACATATTCTGAATAACCATATTGCGAAATATCATTGAATTTGAGCTTTGCTTTTTGATCTGTCATAGTGGTTCTATTTTTTCAATGGATCTATTATTTCAGCCCCTTGCCCCCTACTACGCTGTCGATCTCGGTTTGAGTGATTCCGTATTTCACCATTCGTGTACGGTGATCGGCCGAACCCAGGTACTCCTGAAGTTGTGCATTCACAGCCTGCAGAAGACCGCGATTGTTCTTGTTAAATGAGAAGGCGCCAACAGGTGCTTTTCCATCTTTGCTACTCTTGAAAGGGACTGCTACCAATCCCGGATTGGTAGCGGCCGTGGCATAGTTCCCAACCGCCGTGGCTGCAAACGCGTCAATCTTGCCGGCCAGCAATGCTGCGGCGGCCTCTGGCTGACTATTGAATATCACGATTTGGCTATCCCTCACCCCCGCCGACTTTGCAGCATCGAACTGCACCTGGCCAGGAATGAGTCCTATTCGCGCATCGCTGCGTTTCACAACTGTTGCATAACTCGTGAGTGCCTTCGGGTTGCCCTGGCACACGAGGAATCCATCACCAAGCGACCATACCGGCATGCTGAAAGCCACATTCATTGCACGTTCTGGCGTAACGAAAATGGGCACGTTCATATCCCAACGCCCAGCCCGGACACCTGGTAAAAGCTCCTCGAACGTAGTGAGCTGATATTCGATGGACTTCACACCAATTGCCCGTAGTACTACTTCAGCCAGTTCGATGTCCGCGCCCTTGACGAGATGGTTTTCGTCAGTCCAGTAAAAAGGTGGTTCCTCGATATACGCGATTCGTAATTTCCTATCTTTATTCCACGGCGTTGAAGGTGAATGTTCTGAAATTTCTGTTTCCATTTTGTTTGTCGTTATCTTGTTTAAATTGAATTGCAAAGTTATTCATATAAATAAACCTATAACAGATACAGATTCTGAAATAAATTATGTAACAGATATGGGATCATTTGTTACTTTTGACAGATTGACTTTTTTATTAATTTAACTATAACAGATGAGCGCTTATGAAGGAACCGGCCTACATTAGTTTTGCCAATAAGCTGGCCAAAATGATTGATGAAGGAACCTTCAAGCCAGGAGAAAAACTGCCATCATTAAGAAGTCTGCACAAGAAAAAAGGATTAAGTATAGGAACTATACTGCAATCTTTCAATTATTTAATAGACAAGGGCATCGTGATCTCCAGGGAAAAATCGGGTTATTACGTTAACGACAATTTCACTAAGAGGTTACCCCTACCGCAAGTATTATCGGTTTCCTTATCAGAAAGGAGTGTTCATATTGATCAGTTGCTACAAAAAATACCTGTCGATCGAACCAGTAAAGCATTCGTTTCATTTGCCAATGCACTTCCGGATAACAGGTTGTTACCATTTAACAGCATCAAACGCGCAATCCAGCAAGCTTCGCGGGATGTCAGCGGCAGTTATTTGGGCTTAGAGAGCCGGCACGGAAATAAGCTGCTGTGTGAAGAGATTGCAAAACGATCCATGCATTGGAAGGGCTCTATCCATGCCAATGAGATAATTATAACTAATGGAGCAACAGAGGCTATCCTGTGCTGCGTAAAAGCTGTGACACAACCCGGAGACACTGTTTTAGTGCAGGAGCCCTGCTTTTTCGGTATTATGCAAATATTGGAATGCCTGGGATTGAAGGTCGCGACAATACCATCGCACCCTGAAACAGGGATTTCGGCAGAAAATGTAAGTGAAGCATGTCAAAGGCTAACCATTAAAGCCTGTATTTTCGTAAGCAACTTTAATAACCCGGATGGTGCAAGTATCTGCACTGAACAGAAAAAGCAAATTGCCGAGTTAGCTCATACACTTCATTTACCGATCATAGAAGATGATATTTACGGCGACCTTTTCTTTAAAGGAGGACGCCCCGATACCATAAAAACATATGATAAAGATGGATGGATCATGTATTGCAGTTCCTTTACAAAAACACTGGCTCCAGGATTTAGAATTGGTTGGGCCGCAGCCGGGCGATTCGCCTATGATGTTGCCCGAATTAAATCAATGTTGAATCATTCAACCTCCAGTTTTAGCCAGCGCGTTATCCTGGAATTGCTTACAACCGGGGTGTTTGAAAGACATCTTCAGAAATTCAGGTTGGAAATGCAAAAGAATCAGAATCGATTTGTAGCGACCATCGAAAAATATTTCCCCCGGGGAACTAAAGTAACACAGCCGGGTGGCGGCATTTACCTTTGGTTAGAGTTACCAAGCGCGATCGATACCTCCGACTTCCTTGAAAAGGCATTTGAGCACGATATTTCTTATGCCCCTGGAGAAATTTTCTCCTCAAAGAGCGGGTATCAAAATTACATCCGCCTCAGTTATTCGAAGCTTTGGGAAGACAAGGTAGAAAAGGCACTCATCAAATTAGGAGAACTGCTCGATGCCGCATCTGCGGAAAATGCTCATTGAATTATTCATAAAAATGTGATATAAGTCACGCGATCACCTTACATTTTCTGCCGTATTTTGTTGTGTAATCTAAAAATCATAACAATGAAGCCAACAAATAACCCCATTCATATGCCCTGGCTCGGGTTTGGTACCCTGATCCCCGATAAGGCTTTAACGATAAGTGCAACCAGAGACGCGCTGGAAGCCGGATTTCGGCATTTTGATGCTGCGGAACGATACCGGAACGAGAACGAGGTGGGCGAAGCGTTACAGGCAGGTCTTGCCGCCGGAGGTATTGCCCGTGAAGACATCTTTGTTACCACCAAATTGTGGAACACCAATCACCGGCCCGAGCGCGTGGAACCGGCATTCGAGGCAAGTTTGGATAGACTGCGACTCAGCTATCTGGACCTTTATCTCATTCACACTCCTTATGCATTTCAGCCTGGAGATAATCAGGATCCACGGGATCAAAACGGTCATGTTATTTACGATCGCGACGTGACTTTGCTCGATACCTGGAGAGCTATGGAGAGCCTTGTAGACAGTGGCAAATGCCGGGCTATCGGACTGTCTGACATTACCTTGAAGGATCTGGCACCCCTCTACGAAGCAGCACGAATTAAGCCGGCGGTAGTACAGGTAGAATCACATCCGTATCTGCCGGAAACGGAGCTTCTGGAATTCTGCAAGGAGAATGGCATTGTATTTTTGGCTTTTGCGCCATTGGGTCATGGAATAAGCCCCGGGCTGTTGGAAGATCCGGTTATTTTGTCCATTTCCTCACGAGTTGGTAAAACGCCGGCACAGGTACTATTGGCCTGGGCCCTCCAGCGCGGTACGGCTTTACTTACCACACCTAAAACCGCGGCACGCGCCAGAGAGAATTTCGACATCTCTCCCCTGCCGGATGACGCCTTTGATGAAATCAACCGCATTGAGACCAGGCAAAGGCTCAATGAAGTGGTGAAGACTGGCGTCCCTGGGTTCATTCCACAAGTTAAAAACTAAAAACCAAGAATATGGAAGACGGACAAATTCGCGAAGCCCTGAACGCACACTGGCATGCATCGGCTTTGGGCGATGTAAACGCGGAACATGATATTTACCATGACGATGCTATCTGTGACTATCCCCAGTCGGGCGAGCGAATCCTCGGGCGAAACAATTTGCAGGCCTTGCGGAGCCATCATCCGGGCAAACCTTCGGGCTTCCAGGTTAAGCGAATTATCGGGAAAGGCGATCTTTGGATCACCGAATACACCATCAACTACCAGGAGCAATCAGCATACACCGTGAGCATTATGGAGTTCCGCGATGGTAAAGTGGTGCACGAAACACAGTATTTCGCGGATTCCTTTGAGGCGCCGGCCTGGCGAAGTCAATGGGTTCAGCAGATTGCGTGATGCTGTATTGGGACAAGAAAAAACGCGGCGACTCTCCAATATTGGAGAAGCGCCGCGTTTTATTTATAAGATTAATTAACTCATGGATCAATTGATCTTTTCAAATCGCCATTGTTGCGCACCTCCCCCATTATCTGTATATATCTCCACATTGTTATTGGCATCTGTTCCGCTGGTAACATCCAGGCACAATGTTGGCGCGCAGGCCGGCTGTAATTTATAATAGCCAGAGCCTACACTCACAATTTTCCATTTTTGCGCATTGGAACCGCTATCTGTGTAAATATCCACATTGGCACCCGAAGCACTGCTGCCACCAGTTACGTCAAGCACTTTTCCGGTGGTATGTTGCGGAGCGAGTTTGTAATATCCGTTACCCAGGCTGGTTACCTGCCAGCGCTGATTGCTGGTGTTTCCGTCGGTATAAACCGCTACGTTGGTACCATTGGCCGTTCCGCTACTGGTAACATCCAGGTTGCGTCCGGGTGCGCAGGCTGCTTTCAGTTCATATATGCCATCGGTCAGTGCAGTTGTCTGATCAAAATTAAAGTTGATCACCGGTAAATTATTGGTGAAATTATACAAATAACCTACCGTAGTCCGGTTTCCGTTACTCATAATTAATGATATGAATAACTCGTAATTACCCGTAGTATTCTGAAGCTCCGAAATAGGCATGGTCACCGTAAATGAATTGCCTGTAGGGTTAACCGACCAGGCTACAGCATCGTAATTGTTGTTGGGCTCACCATAGGTAGGTCCCGGGTCCTGGTACACATTAACCGCGGTAATGGCATCTGTAGTGGTAAAAGTTCCGGAAACTATAAAATTTCCACCGCTTACGCTACCGTTTAAGGAGGTCAATGATGCCGAAGATGTATTATAAAATGTTTTTACAGTTTTAGAGAACACCTGGCAATTATTTAAAATAGCGCTGCCCGCACGGTTTATAAATGTAGGTGCCGAACCCAGCGTATAATTTCCGGATCCCATCAAATTGGTACCTAAAGTAGTATGTTCTGTATTGGTTTCGTGTGAGTGCGGCAGGTTTAAGCCGTGACCAAGCTCGTGCATCATACCACCAAACCATTTGGTGAGCAAATTACCGTCGGTTGTTGCCTGGCCCATATACTGGATATCAAATTTGGCATAATCCAGCGCGTAGCAAAATCTGCCGGTTCCGTAAAAAGGCACGTCGGCAGCATTAATATCGGGCACAGGCATAATAACCAAATAATGGTCACTTGCCTTAAGGCTTGGATTAGCCGTAAAATAACTGTTTATTTCCTGCTCAACCGTACCCTTATTGCTATAAGTATAGGAGCTTGCCGGACTTTGCCCATTAATAACGACGATACGAACGGATGAGGTATCAGCAGTTTTCACAAACATACCGAACGTTGAATTGTAACCGTTACGGATCATGTTCGACCGGTAAAACTCCTGCCCCCAGCGCAATAATTTACTTAAGCGGGTTTGATAATCGGTAATGGCCGTACGGTCTGAAGGCACAAAATAAACCACATTCAGGCTGTAAGCATTTTCTGAGGTGTAATCGCCGCTTATTACCTTTGGCTGCAGATTCGATCCTGGTTTATCCGTTCCATTAACCGGCGTCCTGATCAGATCTTTTTTACAGGAACAAACAAACGTAGCCCCGCACAATAATACAATTGTTGTGAGTTTGTTTAACATCATTTTCATAGTGATTCTGGTAATTTAATTGGTTTGTTAATATTTAATATGTGTTATTCATAGAAAAAGACGATTCTACAAACCAATGGATACCTAAAATCCAGACCGTATATCACCAGGAGTTAAACAATGACGCTTAACCAAATTCAACACACGCGAAAACAAAACAATGTTTCCACAACACGATACAATCAATTAATATTCAGCTATTTATTGGCTTACAACAACAAGGTAAAAATTAAATGTTCGGGAAACATTTCTTTTCTTAACACAAACGTTTGTGTTAAATCTTTTAATTGCCGGGAAAGCAAATTTGATTTTATTTAACCGGGCTCAAATAAATGCCTAATACCCATTATTTATCAAAAACTATTTATTAATACCGAATATCCATATACCAAAAATTCAGACATACATGATTATCCGCGAAAAATAGAACACAAACGTTTGTTATTCATAAATATTCCATCATATTATAATAGTTTATTTATAGAAAGGAGGACTGTCACCCTGAGCTCCGTCGAAGGGTAGAAACCTCTCCCCACCATGCTTCGACAGGCTCAGCATGACAGCCTTTTTGGACAAATACCTAATCATGAGCTATATCCCCCCTTCCCTATCAAAATGCCCTATTATTGGCCGATGAGTTTGATTACTTTATCAACCTCCATTAAAAAATTACCAGTTCCTTTGGTGGGATAGCTATTTTGCTGCCTGGCCCAGTTCTTTTCGAAAGTAAAATAGTCAACCGTTGTGGCGGGTTGGCCTTTTAGCCGGTTATCCAGTTCCTGGAAAAACATTTCCCAGCGATGCAGATAAAAACTATCCAGCATCCCTCCCCACTCTTTATTGGCGTATTCGTGCAGATCGGTTTTCGGATTATCATCCGGCCCCCAGTAAGTTATTTGTGCCCGGGCATTCCATTCGCAAAGTTTTTTGTCTTCCGGAGTAATACCATAAGCCTTAGCCTGCTCCAGCCATTGCCCCAGCATAAAATTGGGCTCGGTATTTAATAATTCGTTTTGCAGGCGTATCATCTGTAGGAACAGATCTCTCCATTTACGGTAAGCTACTTCATCCTTTGCCTTATAAGCTTTCATACAATTGACATATACTACCCTGCCCCGATTGGACATCACCTGCCTGGCCAGATCGACCATATCAACTTTATAAGTCGCAGAGTTTTGAAACTGCACTGCAGCCTTGCGGAAAAGCCGTAATGCCTCTACCGGTTTCTGGGCATCGTACTGCGTCGAATCAGATCCCCAGGTTGATGTATTAGTTACATTTTCTGAAGGCCGGGCGCAAAATATAGCCTCGGCTCCTTTGGAATCCGGTACACCATATAAGGAATTGAGCAATAGCTTCCAGCCTTCATCAACATCTTGATTATAGGCCCCGTAACGATAACCTATATATTTTCTGATCACATTTTCGATATCGGTTCCAGGCTCCGACCAGGCTGTTTGCAATGCCAGATCAAAAGCAACAGGATTGGCTGTTATCGATTCAGGAATAACACCGATCCCTTTCATCCATTTACCCTGTGCCGATTGGTAAGCCCGGTGTGGCTCAGTCACCAATCGTTTCAGATCGCCGATCATGGTGATCTTACCGCCCCAGTCGTTAACCGAACCCCAAACATAGGGTGTCCCCTCAAAAGCGTTTCTGCTTTCCCATTCGTTAAACTCCTCTCCCTTTAAATCCAGAATCAGCACATTTTCTTTTTTAAGTCCCGCAAGTAGTTCTTTATGCGGATTGTCTTGCCAGCCTTGTAAAACCCAGGTACTGTTGGGATAATATTGCTGCATGATCTTCTGGATATCGCCTGCTGCAACCGGAACATCAATACCCGTCGCTTTGCCACCTTCATGAAACAGATCGCCGCCAAAATAGTGGATATCATTGCCATACAGCGCTTTCATTTCGGTGTAATACTCACGGGCCATTTTAATGAACAAACTATCCGAAGGGGCTAAAAATGCAGGGCGTTGAAAACCTCCTGCCCATTTACCTTGCCGTACTATTTTGGCTTTTGGATATTTAAGGGCCAGATTATCCGGCACCAAACCAGTGAATGCCTGCAACACGGGCTGAATACCCAGCTCCTGCATCCGTTTTAATATTTTTTGTTGAAGAAGCACCCATTTATTGATCATGCCATCGCTCACCGGGCCTCCCCAGCCTTCCATATTACCCATCAACCACCAGGCATTAAATCCCGGCCCCGGAATATAAGCGCGGATTTCTTTATCCGTATAGCCCAAATTGGTCAGCATCTTTTGCCATATCTTTTCTGTCCCTATGGGAGCCAGCATAGTATTCACCCCGTTAAGGGCCATCCAGTCCAGTTCGCGCTCCCAATCTTTCCAGTTATAAAAGCTATAGGTATAATTATAAGTACAATAATTTAATGCATACCGGATTTGGAAAGGCGTATTTACACTGACGGTATCGGTAACAAGGGGCAGTTTCGTTATAGGCTTCAAATTGTCGCCATAGTGCGAAAGCGACATATGGCCATAGTTTTTCAGGTAATAATTTACCGCGTAAGCAGCGGCAGATACCGTATTGGCCTCGATAAGTAACGAAGAGCCATGCTGATAAAGCCTGAATGCATCCCCCTTATCTTTTGCCGTTATCTTCTGGAATTGTATCTTCCCTTTTAGAAAAGGAAATTGCCGGTTAATCAATTGCTGAACCTGGCTGTACTCCTGGGCCTGGAGCTGGCTAAAAGCCAAACAAGTTATTATCAGTATAAATATCTTCTTCATTATAGTATGAAGATATCATCCTGATCGGTGAATGGTTTGTATTTCAATCATATTTCTTCACACAAACGTTTGCTATTTATAAATAAAGGGGGATACCTTATATAAATAAAGCTCCCCCTCCTCTATCAAAACACCTTGTTATTTGACTAACAAGCTCTTCTTAAAACTTCAGAAGCACTTTGCCAAAAGGCCTGTCCTCAATTAAGTAACGCTGTGCTTCGGCAGCATCAGCAATATCAAATACTTTAGCCACAATGGGTTTTATTTTGCCTTCGGCCAACAATGGCAGCAATTGATCCCATACCTGTTTTTGTTCTTCGGCGTTGAACCATCCGGAAAGACTTTGTCCTCTCATTTGTAAACCCTTCCATACAAAATCAGTTACATTGGCTGTAAATTGTGTACCTGCTGAGTAACCAATGGTAACCAATATGCCATTACGGGCCAGGGAATGAAGCGCCTCTCCGGTTAAATTTCCGCCGATGCTGTCAATCACCAGGTCTACCCCTTTTCCTTCTGTTATTCTTAATACCCCTTCACTGATGGTTTCTTTGGACAGATCAATAATATTTTCGATACCTGCAGATCGTGCAGCTTCTGCCTTTTGAGTGGATCCTGCCGTAGTGATCACCAAGGGCGAGCCATAAGCTAATGCCAATTGAATAGCGGCATTACCAACAGCGCCACCCGCTCCTAATGCCAATACACTTTTGCTGTTGGTAAAATCGCCTTTATTTAAGCTGGCCTGCGCCGAGAAAAAGGCTACCGGAAATGTGGCAGCTTCTTCATCCGATACATGATCCGGCGTTTTGATCACTTCCTGCGGATATAAGGCCAGGTATTCCTGCCAGGTTCCGTCGATGATGATCCCCCTGATCGAGCCATCTGGTGAAAAGGGCGAAATTGTAACCCTTGTCCCTTCCGGAAATTCGTTGTTACCTTTTACAATTACCCCGGCGGCTTCATTTCCTAAAACCATGGGTGGCTTTTTAGCCAGCGGTATCAAGCCTTTTCTGATTGTATTATCTACCGGGTTAACCGCGGCTATTGTTATTTTAACCAATAACTGTCCTTCTTTTAGTTCCGGGATATCCAGATCAACTAATTTAAGGGTTTCATATGCTCCGTATTCTTTAAATTGAATTGCTTTCATGTTGGTTTTTATTGTTCAAATGATCAACCGATCATTTACGAAAACAAAAATATACCGATTGGTATTATTTATTATAATCGGATTGTCACAGTTTTAAATAAATACTCGCTCTTCTATTCAATGAAGAATTTCAATTTTGTCAGCACCATTCCATCTTTTGTTTGTAATGATATATGCTGACGAAACATTGGGTACTTTTAATCATCAATTCAACTATAGAAAAAACATGGATCTTCAACTAAAAAACAAAGTAGCTTTAGTAACCGGCTCAACTGCTGGTATTGGTTACGCCATAGCTAAATCATTAGCCACCGAAGGTGTAAAAGTATATGTGAACGGTCGTACAGATGAGCGTGTTAAAGCCGCGGTAGACCAGATCAAAAAGGACACCGGTAACAACGAAGTATACGGCCTGACCGGTGATATGGCCAACAAGAGCGATATCGATCAAATCATCAGCAAACTACCCGAAGTTGATATCCTGATCAACAACGTAGCTATTTTTGAACCCAAAGCATTTAAAGATATAACCGACGAAGACTGGCTTAAATTTTATGAAGTGAACGTGCTGAGCGGTGTACGGTTTTCCAGGGCTTATTTTGATCAAATGCTGCAAAAAAACTGGGGCCGCATTATTTTCATCTCCAGCGAATCGGCCATACAGATCCCTGAGGAAATGATCCACTACGGCATGACCAAAACAGCGCAGGTAGCCATTGCACGTGGCCTGGCCGAATTGACCAAAGGTACCAACGTAACCGTAAATTCTGTTTTACCGGGCCCTACCCGTTCTGAAGGTGTAGGCGGCTTTATTGACAAGCTTGCAGCTGAGAAAAACCTGACCGCCGGTCAAATGGAAACGGAGTTTTTTAAAAACATGCGCGGCACATCCATCATTCAGCGCTTTACAGAAAGTGATGAGATCGCCAACCTGGTTACTTATATAGCAAGTCCGCTGTCATCAGCAACCAATGGCGCTTTGTTAAGGGCCGACGGTGGTGTTATCAAGAGCGCGTTTTAATCAATAAACCCCGGATGAGCAACTCATCCGGGGATTATTGATCAACCTGTTTTAGTGAACAGGTTTTTTGGTGGTGTCTTTTTTAGTTGTGTCGGGTTTTGCGGAGGTATCCTTTTTAGTTGTATCGGTTGCCGCCGGGGCCATTTTTGAGGTATCAGTGCTGGTGCTATCTGATCCGCTGGTTGTTTTTGAAGAACTGCAACCGGCTACTATTGCACCTACCATCGTCGCGACAAGTGCCAGACTTAAAATTTGCTTTTTCATTTTATCTGTATTTGAATTAGTTGTCATTTTTTGTTCAGACATACTATTAACCGTACATGAACAATATTGTTTAAGTTAAATTTTTATCAGGTAATCAAAGAGCAAGCCCAAAGCTAATTTTACATAACAAATGCAATTAATTTCTTATAAATTTCAGATATTTAAGGGCTATGGTAGTATCTGAACGAATGTTAACGTGGGCGATGCGTCTCTACCCTCCTCTTTTGTTGCAGCGTATCTGGGTGGTGAAATTTGATAAGGGATTTAAAGGTGTTCAGGTTAGGATCATCAAAAGCATCCTGAATAAAAATTATAACAATGCCATTTTCGGCGGCACTATTTTTTCGGCTGCCGATCCGTTTTACCCGGTATTGTTTCACCAGTTGCTTATTCAAAAGGGGTATAAATTAAAGGTATGGTCAAAATCATCATCCATACATTATTTAAAACCAGGCGCATCCGATCTTTATTTTTCGATCACTTTAACCGACGCAGAAATTGAACATGCAGAAATGATATTAAACACCGAAGGCAAATATATGGCACACCACCCTATTGATATTTACAATAAAGATGGCGAAATATGCGTATCAGTAATGAACGAGGTGTATTTGCGCAATTTAAATTTTACCAATACAAGCTTATAATTCTATCTTAATGACTACATATATGAACGATGAGGTCTTTATCAAAAAAGGCTTCCTGATATCTACCGATAAAAGCTTACTAAACGTTGATGTGATCTTTAATTATCTGAATGACGACTCCTACTGGTCGCAGGGTATCCGTCGCGATGTGTTGGAAAAGGGCATTGCCAATTCCATGTGCTTTGGCGTTTATCAGCAAGATGTTCAGGCTGGTTTTGCACGGGTAGTTACCGACAATGCCACTTTTGGCTATCTGTGTGATGTTTTTATTTTGCCCGAATTCCGTCAAAAAGGATTGTCCAAATGGTTGGTGCAAACCATTGTTAAACACCCCGATCTGCAAGGCTTAAGAAGATGGTCATTAGCTACGCTTGATGCGCAGGGCCTGTATGGCCAGTTTGGGTTTACCCCAATAATCCATGCTGAAAGATGGATGGAAATACATACCCCCTATATTAAACCTCAGTAATCAGTTTAACAGACAGGATAACAGCGCTAACATGAACCATATCAAAAAATTGATATTTGAGGGCGAAGGTGTAACACTCGACTTTAAAAAAACAATTACCAGCTGCGAAAAAATTGCCCGTACCATGGTGTCCTTTGCCAACAACAAGGGTGGCAAGCTATTGATAGGCGTTGCCGATGACGGTAGTATTAAAGGTGTAAAATCTGAAGACGAGGAGCGCTATATGATCACCAAAGCGGCGCACATGTTTGCCAGGCCTGCCTTGGAACCCGTATTTGATGAAGTTTATGTCGACGACAAACTGGTACTGGTTGTGGATACCCCCGCAAGCGACCTGAAACCGCACTACGCCCTGGCCGAAGACGGCAAATGGTGGGCCTATGTAAGGGTGAAGGACAAAAGCGTACTGGCCAGCAAAATTGTGCTAGAAGTGCTTAAACGATCATCAAGCGATGAAGGCGTATTGATTGAATACTCCGAAAATGAAAAATCGCTGTTGCAATACCTCGAATTAAATACCCGCATCACCATTAAAGAGTGTGCCGAACTGCTAAAGATTGGTCGCCGACGGGCTCAGCGTATTCTTGTCGATCTGATATTATCGGGCCTTATCCGTATTAATACCACTGAAAAGGAAGAGTTTTATACGGTAAGTTCATAAGCTTAAAGCCAAAAGCCGAAGGCAGAAAGCTACAAAAACTTCAAACTATTACCGGCGATTGACCCGGAGCGTAAAATATTTATATTAAGTTTGCTAATAATCAGCAATGCAGCTTTTGGCTTTCGGCCTTAAGCTTTCTGCTCTCCTGTACCTCAATAAATGAAAAGCGTTTTCCTGAAATACAAACCTTATTATGGCGAAAGCCTTAAACTGGCTATCCCTGTAGTGATATCACAGCTGGGGCATACGCTGGTTCAAATGTCCGATTCTATTATTGTGGGCCATTTTGCAGGTACGGTTTCTTTGGCCGCGGTGTCACTGGTGAATAGTCTCTTCATGACCCCGCTGGTTATCGGCATGGGTATCTCTTATGGCTTAACACCACTCATCGCGCAAAATAATGGTCGGGGAAATTTTAAAGAATGCGGTCTGCTCCTTTCCAATAGTTTATTTTTAAATATGCTGAGCGGTATCCTGCTGTTTGCAGGTATCTACTTTGGTACCATGCTGCTCATCGGTCATCTGGATCAATCACCGCAGGTAGTTAAAGAGGCTAAGCCTTACCTGCTGCTGCTCAGTTTATCACTCATCCCGTTGCTGATATTCAATACCTTTAAGCAATTTGCCGAAGGCTTGGGCTTTACCAAACAAGCCATGCTCATTTCTATATGGGGTAATTTACTGAATATATGCCTTGGGGTGATTTTTGTAAAAGGCTTATTTGGTGTACATCCCATGGGGATCAAAGGTGTAGGTTATAGCACCCTGATTGATCGTTGCGTGATGGCTATTGTGATGGCTATATATGTTTTAAGGTCGCCTATATTTAAGCAGTACCTGAAAAGCTTTGCCATTAAAAATATCGACCGCTTGCGGGGTATCCAGATCATGAAGATCGGCGCGCCGGTAGCTTTGCAGTATACGTTTGAAGTAAGCGCTTTTGGTGGCGCTGCTATTTTGGTAGGTGTTATCGGGCTCGATCAGCAGGCTGCGCACCAGGTTGCTATCAGTCTGGCCGCCATGACCTACATGATGGCCAGTGGTATATCTGCCGGGGCGGCCATTAAATCAGGCAACTATTTTGGTGCAGGTCATCATCAAAATCTCCGGTTGTCGGCTATCTCTAACTATCATATTGTGCTGGCATTTATGGCTGTTACGGCCCTGATATTTACCTTTGGCAGGCACCTGTTACCATGGATAATTACTTCGGATCAGGCAGTTATTGATATTGCAGCACAGCTACTTATCATCGCAGCATTCTTTCAACTATTTGATGGTGCCCAGGTGGTAGGCCTCGGTATACTTCGCGGCATGGGCGATGTAAACATCCCTACCATTTTTACATTTTTGGCGTACTGGGTGGTAGGTTTACCGGTCGGTTACTTGTTAGGCATCAAGCTTAACCTGGGGGTTAACGGTGTTTGGTATGGTTTAACTTTGGGATTGGCAACAGCCTCAGTGTTGTTATTTATCCGCTTTAACATCATCAGCAAAAAGCACCGTCGCGATAATACGATACCGATATTGGCGAGGGATTAAAAATACAGATCAGCTGCCATCTTAAAAGTATTGCAATGCGCCTCCACAATGTCTTTGATCTGGGGCGAATAGCCACCACCCATGCTTACCTGCACCGGCAGGTTATTGGCAATGCATTGCTCAAACACAAATTTGTCGCGGGCTTTGCAGGCTTCTTTACTGAGGGCCAGCTTACCGAGTTTGTCGGTAGCCAGGATATCAACACCCGACAGGTAGAATATAAAATCGGGCTTTTGTTGTTGGATCAAACCGGGCAAAGTATCGTACAGGATGCTTAAATATTCATCATCCTCAACCCCATCTGCCAGCGGGATATCCAGATCAGATGTTTCCTTGCGCGAAGGGAAATTGTTTGCGCCATGCATCGAGAAAGTGAACACCCGTGGCTCGTTTTCAAAGATCTGAGCAGTGCCGTTACCCTGGTGCACATCTAAATCAACGATTAAGATAGATGACGCTAGGTTATTATTTAATAACCAGTTAGCTGCAATAGCCTGATCATTCAATAAGCAAAAACCTTCACCCCAATTACTGCCCGCATGATGCGTACCACCGGCCACATTAAAGGCGATGCGGTTATCCAAAGCAAACCTGCATCCATCAATAGTTCCTTGAGCTATCCTGATCTCACGCTCTACTAACCGGGCGGATAATGGAAAACCAATGCGGCGCTGCTCTTTTAGCGGCAAGGTCAGGTCGCGTAGCTGGTGCCAGTAATCCTGATCGTGGGTTTGCAGGATGATATCCTCCGTCAGCATATCAGGCGAAAACAGGTTTTCACGGCTGATCACGCCTTCATGCAACAATTGCGCCGGTATCAGCTCGTACTTCAGCATCGGGAAACGATGCCCTTCGGGAAGTGGGTGCGCGTATATGGGGTCGTAAGCTACCTTGAACATACCCAGTTAAGCCAATATCTCCCCCACATGTTTCTGAATATTCTCACAGATATTGTCGAGCGGCAGGTCGTTCGCGTCATAGCCAAAGGGGTCTTCAATCTCTTCGGCCAATAGTTCAATACTGGCAAAAACAAACAATACAAAAGCAATCACGGGTATAATAAAATACTTTAGATCAAAGGCCCAGGTAAAGGGCAAAGTCATGATATAGGTAAAGATGAACTTTTTGATGAACACATTATAAGAAAAAGGAATAGGTGTTTTTTTGATCCGTTCACAACCACCACAAATATCTGTAAATGAAGTTATTTCTGCCGTAATGCTAAACAATTGCTCCGGGTTAATTACACCGCTTTTATTAAGCTTGTACACGTTTTCGATAATAGCAGAGGCTACCTGGTTAGGCACATGTTTTTGCGGATCGATAGTAATAAACCCGGATTCCTCGGGTACATACTTATCCCTTAAATGATCCCGGAGCGCACGGGCATAAAGCGGTATGGTATAGTTAAAAAACGCGGCGTCATTTTCGCCAACCAGGTGTTTCAGTTTAATGGCCAGGTTGCGGCTGTTGTTGGTGAGGCTGCCCCAGATCTTACGCCCTTCCCACCAGCGGTCATACGCTGAGTTGATACGAAAAGCCAGCAATAACGAAAACACAAAACCAATGGTTTGATGAATGTAGCTCACCTTCCGGAGCAGACTGGTATCCGGCAGATGCCAGAAATCTATCAGCAGGTAAGTAACAATACCAGCGTATGCACCCACGGCCAGCATCAGCGGAAACAACTCCCGCATGGTATCGGCCTTATTAACCTTGAAAATAAAAGAAAACCACTCTTTTGGATTATAGTAAACCATTTTTGTTAAGTCAAAAGTAAAAACTGCTAAGCATCCTTGAACACCTTAATTAAAACAACAAAGATGTGAAAAATTCAAAATTCAAAATTTTCGGGGTCCTTCCCTCGTTCAGGCATCACTATTTTAAAGCTTCAGCCATTTGCTGTACAGCCTGATAAACATCCTGAAAACTGTTGTAAAGCGGCACCGGGCTTAGCCTGATCACATCGGGTTCGCGCCAGTCGCCTATTACGCCGTTATCGGCCAGGCATTGAAAAATGGCTTTGGCATCCCGCTTACAAACTACCGATAACTGGCAACCCCGCTTCTGCGGATCTGTTGGTGTAATGATCTTAAATACCTCCTCGCCCTGCACTCTATTCAACTCATTTATCAAAAACTCCATATAGCCCGTTAAAGCCACGCTTTTCTCTCGCAGAATACCAATACCGCCCGCATCATCAAAAATAGCCATAGAAGCCTTAAATAAAGCCAGGAGCAATATAGGGCTTGTGCTTACCTGCCAGCCATCAGCACCTTTGGCCGCCTCAAAGCCCGGCGCCATCAAAAAGCGCTTATCTTCCCGGTAACCCCACCAGCCCGCAAAGCGATCCAATTCCTGATTATCGAAATGCTTTTCATGCACAAAAACACCACTGATACCACCCGGACCTGAGTTCATATATTTATACGAGCACCAGCAGGCAAAATCAGCGCCCCAGTCGTGCAATTTTAATGGAACGTTACCTGCAGCATGTGCCAGATCAAAACCTGCATACGCGCCAGCTTTATGAGCCGCAGCGGCGATAGACTCCATATCAAACAGCTGCCCGGTATAATAATTGATGCCGGCAAACATCACCAGCGCCAGTTCATCAGCATGTTCATTAATGGTTTGAATGATATCTTCGGTGCGCAAAGTAAGCTCTCCTTTACGTGGAAAGATCTCGACAATAGCCTCCTTTGGATCAAAGCCATGGAAGCGGGTTTGACTTTCCATCGCGTACTGATCTGAGGGAAAAGCCCCTCCTTCCATAATAATTTTAAATCGTTTACCATTTGGTTTATAGAAACTTACCATCAGTAAGTGAAGATTTACTGTAAGTGAATTCATTACTGTTACTTCACTTTCCAGCGCCCCAACAATACTGGCTATGGACGATGAAAGTTGTTTATGATAATTAAGCCAGGGATCATCCCCCTGGAACCAACCCTCCACCGCGAGATTTTGCCAGGTGCTCAATTGGTCGGCTATATATTTCCCTGCCGAAGCCGGTTGCAGGCCTAAAGAATTGCCGCATAAATAAACCGCGTCGACACCCTGATGTTGCGGAATTAAAAAGCGGCTCCTGAAATTTTTTAGCGGATCAAGTCCATCCTGCTCCAAGGCAAATGCTAAACTGTTCTGATAGTTCATCGGCCAAAGATAATTAATTAGTGATTTACTGAATTATTGATTTACTGAATTGGTTAATTTAGTATCATCCCCCGCGCAGTCGCTCGGCTCCTGCCGAGTGACGATTATCGACAGGCCTCCGGCCTGCGAATTAAGCAAGCAAATTAAACGAGCGGCCGGAGGCCGGGTAATATTGATCACTCGGCAGGAGCCAAGCGATTGCTAAGACTCACCACTCACCACTACTTATTCGGCTTACTCACATAAATATCGCCTTTAACATAAAAGCGATACGGCAGCAGCGCATCTTCGCCGGCATAGGCTACGCCAATCCGCGGACCTACGGTTATTTGCTCGTCGGTAAAATTCAGCCCCCGATCTTCCAGCCAGAGGGTGTCGCTTTGCAAACTGATAGCGTTAATATTTCGGGTTATACCCAGGGCTTTGGCAACAGAACCCGGTCCGGCGGTAATGGTTGGTTTAAGCACCGGCATGTTGCGCCTTACCTGCATTGCCTCAATTCCTTCGGTCGGATGTACCGCCCTAATCAGGATAGCCTGGGCATGCCCTTCTGTCGAAGTTACAATATTGAACATTTCATGGATGCCATAACACAGGTATACATAGGCGATGCCACCCTGCATAAACATGGTTTTGGTACGCGGGGTTATCCGGTTACCATAAGAGTGTGCCGCTTTATCAACAGCACCATTATAAGCTTCTGTTTCAACAATATAACCACCTGTAGTTATACCATCAATACAGGTAAATAAATACTTTCCTAATAAACTTTTACTGATAGCTACCACATCGGTACCCAGGTAAAACGCTTCGGGTAACTTCATTTTTTAAGTATACTTTTTAATAATTTATTGATCTCTTTTGCCTTATCAAATATCATGATATGGGTGCCGCCCTTAACAATGGTAGCATCGGATATGCGTTTAAATGAGAACACCAGGTCCTTGTCGCCGGTGATATGAAAGAGATTTGGCGGGATAACATCATTTTTCCAGTGCAGTACTGCCTTCATGGCCCATTTTACAAAAGTGGGCGATGAGTTTTTCAGCATATCACTAAACAGCCAGGCATCCTCGGCGCTCATGTGTCCGAATAAAGGCTTGATCATAAAACCCAATGAGGTGACCCATTTTCCAGGGATAATCTTATAAACAGGTAAGCCGCGGAAAAAGTTAAAATACCGTGGAGCCTCCTTACTTGTTTTGATACTCGATATCAGGATCACCTTTTTTACAGGGATCTGCTTGGCCATCTCCACGGCGATCATTCCACCTAAAGAGTTGCCAATAATGACAGAATTTGGTTGTATATTATATTGATGGATAAGCTTTTGCGCATATGTATTTAAAGTATCTGATTGATGTGGTTCTATCCAGTCAACAGGTATTACTTCATGATCATGCAGGTCGATATTGTTATAAACCCGGGTATCAGCACCCAGACCAGCTATCAGGTAGATCCTGCTCATGCAAAGTTCAGCAGCTTTACAATTTGCTCCAGGTACAAGGCATCGGTTTCATCAAACTGATCCAGCAATTCGCTATCCGCATCTAAAACAGCAACCACTTCCCCATCATGAAATATAGGCACTACAATTTCCGATTGTGAAAGCGAACTGCAGGCGATATGTCCCGGGAAAGCTTCCACATCAGGCACTACCAATGTTTTGGCCTGCTGCCATGCCGCGCCGCAAACACCTTTACCCAAGCCTATGCGGGTACAAGCCACAGGCCCCTGAAAAGGACCTAAAACCAGTTCATTATTTTTAACCAGGTAAAACCCTACCCAAAACCATTTAAACTGCTCCTTTAAAGCCGCGGCCACATTGGCCAGGTTAGCCACCAGGTCGGGCTCGCCATAAAGCAAGGCCTCTATCTGTGGGATAAGCGTGGTATATTGTTCGGTTTTATCGGTTGATGTGGTTATGTTTAAATCCTCTGCCATGATACAAAAATAGCAATGTGTAGGAGAAAGTGCATCAACCGGATATCATATTTAGGTTGAATTGGATAAAGGTGCGATCTGGCGCGTGGCATCGACTCACCCCGCCTACGCTTCGCTGGGCGACCCTCTCTCCCGCTTTGCGGCAAAGAGGGTGGAGAAGCCTCATAACAAACGCGTCATTGCGAGGCACGAAGTAATCTCTAAGCTGTACAGAGCAAACTTGCATAGTTGACTTGCCTAAGTAGAGATTGCTTCGTGCCTCGCAATGACGCTGGATTAGAGCTACTGATTCTCCGAAACCGAACGTTTGGCGTGTCGCTATTTAACTATCAATTTTTTAATACTTTTTAAAGCTTTCAAAACCCATCAAAAATTTGTTAAAAGTCTAAAATGAAATTAAAACTTTATTAAAACGGATAATTTTCGATCCGTTTTTATCCTGTTTTTGATCAGAAAAGTGTTAAAATTTGAGGTTTAAAAAGTTTTTTGGCGAGGGTTTTATAATTAATGTTTTATTTAGCAGAAACATGATCGTTAGCCTTACCATCGTCAGATACCGGAAACTTTTTGTCCCTTTTGCATTGTTGGCCATAGCCATACACCGCCTGCCGATGTGGTTGCAAAAAGGCTGCAGCTTTTATAAGTTGCTGGGTTCGGGCCATAACGGTACTTTTGATCTTCAACCCGACTGGCAACAATGGGGACTATTAGCTTGCTGGGACAGCCGCGAAGATTTTGACAGATTTCAGGCCAGCTCCTTTGTTTCCAGCTGGTGGAAGATATTGGGCTATGAAGGCTGGACAGTACTCTGTGAGCCTTTACAAAGCCATGGTAAATGGGATGGCAAAGAGCCTTTTGGTAACCCGGAAGTAAAAGACCATGCCGGCCCAATAGCTGTGCTTACCCGGGCTACGATCAGAATGAACCGGTTGAAAAACTTTTGGTCGCATGTGGATGAGGTAGCTAACCTAATGACCAATGCGCCAGGTTACATCACCTCGTTTGGTATAGGCGAAGCACCGGTTTACCGGCAAGCCACCTTTTCGGTTTGGCAAAGCCTGGATGATGTAAAAGCCTTCGCCTATAAAAGCCGCGAACACGCCGAGGTGATCAAACTTACCCGAAGCGAGAACTGGTACAGCGAAGAGCTTTTCGCCAGGTTCAAACTACTGGAAAGCTTTGGATCGCTCCATGGAAAAGATCCTTTGGGGATTTTGGGAGCAAGGATTCAGGGAACAAAGAACAAGGATTTGGAGAGCAAAGAACAAGGACTTTAGGAGTATGGATAAAAGACAGAATAACAAAGGCGTTTCATTCAAAGATCCTTGATCCAATAATCCAATAATCTTTGCTCATTATATAATTCACTAATTCAATAAATCAAAATTCACTAATTAATAAAATGAGAATTATTGCCGAACTACCGCACCCTGATTTTAAAATATCCATTCTGAACATGAACCAAAAGTTTATTGTGAAGATAGAGCAAGGTGCCCTGGAGCAGAGTTACAAGATCCCCGAAATGGATTTGACTGATGGCGTGAACAGCGTTTTTGAATTGCTCGATGAAGAGTTTTTAAAAAAGGTAGGCACTCGCTTCACCCAAATGCGAACAGACTTTAAAGAATCTTACTACCGGTATAACTACTAATCAAATAACTCATAACTACCTAAAGTACAGTCACTTAATTTTATATTAGCTTAAAAACAGAATTTTATTCTGCCAAATTGGTCATTTCAGGGCTAAAAACAATTTATTATTTCTGTATAATTGGATAATTACTTTATATTTTATAAATAAGTAACTGTTATATAATTAGTTATAACTATATAAAAAATTATATCTTGTGAGCTATTTTGCCAAATAAATGGGAAGTCAGGCCAAAATAAGGTCGCAATACCAAAATCCGGAACGTTTTGGGTCTGATGGCGAAACACAGGAATCGTCGGCATTTTGGGGTGCTTTGTATTCTTTAAAAATCTTCACCCCCGTTTTATAAGGTATGGTATTTTTAAAAATAGGCCCCTTAAAAGTAAAGGTGTGAAACTCGCCGTTCTCACCACAAACGTCTACATCGTCTGGTAGTGCATCTATCAGCTCCCGACTGATCTCCTTCCCTACTATGCGTTCCAGGCGCTCCTGGGTGCAGGCTATAACGGTACCAAAACCAAGAGTTAAAAACTCGCTGATCAATTCGCTGGTATCGCGTTTCCATAAGGGGTATATCCCCAATAACCCGACCTCGCTCATGCGGGCATCGCGGTAAGCTTTCAGGTCCTCTAAAAATATATCACCAAAAATGGCATGGGTGATACCCTCGTTCTTAAAATGTGTCAGGTGCCGGTGCATTACCTCATCATACTCCTGCATGCCCGGCATTTCGGGGAGCCTGATCTGATATAAAGGTATGCCTATACTTTCGGCCTGTTTGATCAGGAGCTCCGTACGCACACCGTGCATAGATATCCTGTCGACGGCATCATTGATGGTCGTAACCAGGTATTTGATCTCCAGATCGGGGTTTTGCAGGCAATGGTATAATGCTAAGGCGCTGTCCTTGCCCCCGCTCCAATTGAATATGCACTTTTTCATTAATTAACGATTTATATATGGAGCAAGGATTTTTGAAATGTCTTCATTGTGTTTATCCTTGGATGCTTGTTCTCAAAGTCCTTGTTCTTTGTTCCCAAAGTCTATATTCCAAAAACCCTTGTTCCCAATGGTATTTCGCAGAGAATATTATGGTTTACACTGTAAACCCAATATTTGACGAAAATAAAAATTAACTATTTGACTATCAATTAAATAAACAAATGTAAACCATAAATTATGTAAACCATGTAAACCCAATTTCAGAGGGCCCGCTCTACCCTTTGAATTACTGTTTTTTCAAAAGCTGATCAACTAATGTGGGCACACCCACTGTAGCCCTCTCCTGTATTTTGATCAATTGGCCCCTCACACTTACATCCGGTATCTTTGGATCGATAATATATCTCGGGATCTCCGGACGCACATAGCTGATCAGTCCGGCAGCTGGATATACTGCCAAAGATGAACCTACAAGCATAAAAATATCCGCGTCGGCACAAATACGCGCCGCGGGACCTATCATAGGTACATCCTCGCCAAACCAAACCACATGAGCCCTCAGGGGAGAGCCTAATTCGCATACTTC
This sequence comes from Mucilaginibacter sp. BGA-UO-ETr-C110, assembly GCF_059567985.1. NCBI lineage: Bacteria > Pseudomonadati > Bacteroidota > Sphingobacteriia > Sphingobacteriales > Sphingobacteriaceae > Mucilaginibacter > Mucilaginibacter sp. BGA-UO-ETr-C110. The sequence continues at coordinate 1,499,281 of NZ_JCAQPB010000002.1, read as the reverse complement.
ATTCATCCTGATCTCCCAGCCGTCAATGGGGTAAGTAAGCTCAGGGTCGATACTTGACTGCGAACGGGTAATAATACCATGCAGGTGCATTACATTAGTGGAACCCGCGCGTTCGTGCAGATCATCTATATTTTGGGTGATGATGGTTACCTGGTATCTTGCTTCGAGTTGAGCCAGGGCGTAATGGGCGGCATTGGGTTTGGCCTCGAGCACAGATTTGCGGCGCTCGTTATAAAACTGCTGTACTATAGCCGGATTACGCTGCCATGCCTGCGGTGTAGCCACGTCTTCTATATTGTAACCCTCCCATAGCCCGTCGCTGTCCCTGAAGGTCTTTAAACCACTCTCAGCGCTGATGCCTGCCCCTGTTAATACTACCAGTTTCTTCATTGGTATCTAAAATTATATATCCATAAAAAAAGCGACCTGCCCTGGTGGCAAATCGCTTTTCTGTATTAGTTATTTAGCTTAAAGTGCCAGTTGTTTTTTTGTGCGTAAAAAGCTGTATCTGGTTTTAGCCAGTTCAAAGCCGCCAAATAAAATAAGCCCAAACACCAGGTTACCATAGATCATGTTATACTCAAACGGAATAGCATTTACTAATGATGTGCCATAACCGGCCAAGGTATGCGGGTAAAGATTAGATGTTGTATAAAGCCATGGCAGATCGGTAATTAACCAATGTATCAAAACCGATGCTAATGAAGCTAAAAGTACATTTACTACACGTACCTTTTTTATCATAGTACCTAAAAGTACCATCAGTGCAAAACTCACATATACTCCTATAATACCTTCATACCATATCGTTATCTTGGAGGTATATAAATAGTTAAGAATAACGTCGGTAGTAAACAAGGCAAGTAATACGGTAACATAGCTCTTCCATTTACTGGTAAAGTATGCGCCACCAAACAGTGCAATAGCTCCTACAGGATTAAAATTACTCAGATCCTTATACTTGTAGGCAAGCAATCTAAATGCAGCCACCACTACAATGGTTAGTATCAGCACAATATTGCGGGTTGTATTATCTTTTGAGTTCATGATTCAAATTTATGCCGTAAAATTACTTATAAATGTACTAAATAAAAAGCCGTTAATTAAACTGGTATTTAGCTCCAAGCATAAAATTGATACCCATGGTATTGTAGCCCAGCCAGTCGGTATACTTCTGATCTAATACGTTATTTAAATCACCAAACACACGCAAATTCTTGGTTGCCTTTAACTCCAGATGTAAGTCGGCCAGATTATAGTGTTTTAAAGTAACTATGGTAGAGGGATAAGTAGCAAAGTTTTGATCGGTACGGTTACCGGTATATTTGTAATTTACACCAAAGGAGAAATCATCAATAACCTGATAGGTAAAATTAAGCCCGAATGTGCTTTTTGGCCTCCGGTAAAGATTAGCTGTTTGTAGACCGTTTTCATCCGTTAGCTTGCCGGTTACATAAGAATAATAAGCGGAAGCGTTAAAATAGCGGGAATGATAATTCAATTCGCTCTCAAAGCCTTTATCTTTTTGAAACTGACCATTTTGATAAAAAGAAGCAAAAGGAGAAACAGACTCTGTAAAGAAATAGATCACATCTTTGGCATTGCGTTTATAAAATTGGGTATTGAATGTCAGAGCGCCTCTTACGATCTCCCAATCGAAACCGGCCTCGTATGATGTAGTAGTTTCAGGTTTTAGCTTTAAATTACCGTACTGAGAGTATAATTGATACAATGTTGGTGATTTATAAGCCGAAGCTATTGACCCGAAAATTTTAAATTGGTCGGCCAGGAACAAAGACGGGTTGATGGTATAGGTAAAATTATCGCCATAAGTACTATGGTGGTTATATCGTCCACCCAATTCCATGTGGAAAATGTCACTCTTAAAAAACAGGGAGGTATAAGCGCTGAATATATTATTATGAGCTAAATCATCAGCAATGGTACTGGCACCCGGGTGATAGCCAGTTGATTCATATAAACTATATTGCGTAGTGTTGCTATACTTAAAACTTGCTCCACTGGTAATATCAAAATATCTGCCCAATTCCTGGTTTAAAACAACTTCGGCATTGGTAATTCGCCCTATATTTTTAGTTACCTGATGTGTAGAATCATTGTCGGTAGGCCAGTTTTTAAAATTATTCCAAACTGTATTTTGTGATACCTTGAAATTCAATGTTCCTTTGGGCAATAGGAGTTTAGCTCCTACTCCACCAAATAAAAACGTGTTATTATAGGTGTAATTTTGATCGTCGGTAAATGCTCCATAAGGCAAATCACCCGATGTATAACTTGTTTGCAGATTTCCATTCAGGCTAAATTTACTGGAAATCGCCTGGTTGATATTGATACTTGCAGAGCGCTGATGAAAGCCATCTTTTTTAAAATTGCCTTTGCCTGTTGTATCTGTTGCTGCTGCAAAACCTCTGGAATCGGAATTGGAAATATTAACAGCTATCCCAGTTCTATTTACAGTTCCATTTAAAGATGCCGACTCTTTGAAGGTATTATAACTACCGCCCATTAATTGCAAGCTACCTTTAAGTCCCTGGCCCATTGCTTTTTTAGTAATGATATTGATAACACCAGCTACCGCGTCTGAACCATATAAGGTTGATTCGCTTCCTTTTAGAATTTCGATATGGTCTATCATATCCAATGAAAAAGCATTCAGATCATAACTACCATCTATACCTGAGGCGTTGTTTACCGGGAAGCCATCAACCAAAATCAACGTATTTCCTGTAGAAGCGCCTCGGAGAAAAATTGAGGTAGCGATACCCGGCGCATTCTGAGCTCCGGGAAATGACAGACCGGCCACCGTATTTAATAACTGCGGCAACGATTTTCCCTGTGATTGGCTGATCTGTTTGGCTGAGATTACTGTAACTACCCTACCAATATCCGACAGCTTTTTGGGTGAGCGGGTGGCGGTAACTACTACGTTATTTAGCAAACGGGTAGTATCCTGTGCCTGCACCGTAGCCGCCAGCAAAGTAGTATGCAATAGTCCAACTCCTAAAATACTTTTAAAGTAAATTTTCTTCATATAACCTGATATAATAATTAAATAATGTTTGCTATCAACTTACATTATACAACAGCTACGAATCAGTCAAATGAAAATACGCTAAACGAAGAGCATTCACATTCAAGCTTCAATCCCCGAAAGCTGTGAATAATATAAGTGCCTGGGCAGGTGTTCTGACTTACTCCCCACGTTGTCCTGCCTTCCCATCCTCTTTTATTTCAAGGACAGTGGCAATAAGAATGGACAATGGTTAAAGAGCTTACAGCTGCGGGACAGTTACGGATTCTTCACCGTATTCCCTTTTAATTCATTTATGGGAATAAACCATATGAAACCTAAAGCGCAACAAAAGTAGGATAAGTATTAACAACCACAAAGTAACAATCTGTATATTTATGATAATGAAATTGTACACTACACTTCTGCTATTCATAATCACTGTTATTCCCTGCTTTGCCCAGCAACCTGATACCATTTTTTTAAAGGGACTTTTACAGAGTCGTCCAGAGCTATTTAGTGGAATACTGAACCACCCTACCCAAAATGAGGTACAAATACTTTACACGCAGATCGATCGGGATAAAAACAATATACCTCATTTTAAATCATATAGTTATCACCTAAACGCTAAACATTATTTTTATCCTGCAAGCACAGTTAAATTACCAACGGCCATTTTCGCGCTCGAAAAGCTTCATGAGCTGCACATTAAAGGCTTAACCCAAAAATCAGTCATGATCACCGACAGTGCCTTTGCCAAGCAAACCAGGGTAAAAACAGACACTTCATCAGCTAATGGATTGCCCAGTATTGCGAATTATATCAAAAAGATATTGCTGGTGAGTGATAACGACGCTTTCAATCGCTTATATGAATTTGTTGGCCGCGAGGAGATCAATCGTAAACTTAAAAAATACCAGTTGTATCATACCCGTATTGTAGGACGACTTTCTGTAGGCGATGCAGGCGAAAATACCCGGCACACTAACCCTATCACTTTTTATAATGGAAACCAGGCAGTTTATCACAAAAAAGCCTTATATGATAGCTTGAGCTATCCCATGCATCTGGATAATATGATCATGGGTAAGGCCTATCTCGATAGCAGCGATCGCCTGGTGAATAAGCCTTTTAATCTGAGCGAAAAGAATGTATACTCCATTGCCGATCAGCAACAAGTCTTAAAAAGATTGCTTTTCCCGCAAACATTCCCGGTAGATCAGCGGTACAACCTTACTCCTGCCGATTACGCCTTTATATATCGCTACATGAGTACGTTTCCTACCGAAAACATAAAACCAACCTACAACCGACCAGAATATTTCCCGGCATACTGCAAGTTCTTATATTATGGTGGCGACAGCACTGCCACAATTGAACCCAATATCAGGATATTTAATAAGGTGGGTGACAGTTATGGATATGATATTGATAACGCCTACTTCATCGACTTTAAAAACAATGTAGAGTTTTTACTTACTGCGGTTGTACAATCAAACGAGGATGGGGTTTATAACGATAATAAATATGAATATGCTACAGTTTGCCTTCCATTTTTAAAAAACCTGGGGCGTGCTATATATCAGTATGAGTTGAAAAGACCCAAAAAGCACCAACCTAATTTAACTCAGTTTAAATTTAATTACGTTCCGGTAAAATAACTTCATTTAAAAAAAACTTAGCTTGGGGTATACTGTTTAAATTCTACAATCATTTAAACAATACTATGGCAACTACAATTGTAAAATATACTGATAATTTCCCTGTACTTTACGGTGATGACCGCGTAAACCTGAAATGGCCAGAGCGATATACATCTATCATTGGTGGTGTAAAATTGGGTTTATCCGGTTTTAAAAATCTTTTCTCCAGTCCGTTAAGCAGTGTTGTTAAATTGGGAGCTGGTGGTTACCTGTTAAGCCGTGGCATTACCGGTCATTGTGAATTGTACAAGCGCATAGGCAAACTTTCAACCAACCCGGTTAATATCAATATCCGCTCGTCGTTTACAGTTGATAAACCCCGGCATAAGGTATATGATTTTTGGCGTAAGCTGGATAATTTACCTCTGTTTATGAAACATTTGGAAAGTGTAGAAACCATAGACCCCACCTACTCCTATTGGGTTTTAAAACTCCCTGCCGGTGTGGCAACGGTAAGCTGGCATGCCGAAATTGTAAAGGATGAACCCAATGAGATGATCGGCTGGAGCTCCCTGCCTGATTCTATGATCAACAACGCAGGTAAAGTACGTTTTCAGGATACGCCGGATGGTATGGGAACTATTGTTGATGTCGTTATCAGCTATCAGCCACCTGCCGGTGGACTGGGTACAGGCATTGCTAAAATATTAAACCCCGTATTTAAAAGGATGGTTGATAAGGATGTACAAAACTTTAAACAGTACATGGATCTTGATAACGACAGTGAAGAATTTACACCAACGGTGATCATACTTTAACTACCAACAAAACAAAAGAGGCCGCAAATTGCGACCTCTTTTGTTTTGTAAAATACTAATTATTAGTATTTTATATTATTTTACTGCATCAATTACGGCTTTGAAAGCATCAGGATGATTCATCGCTAAATCAGCTAATACTTTACGGTTTAAACCGATTTCTTTTGCTGCTAATTTACCTATTAATTGAGAGTAAGAAATTCCGTGCTGACGGGCACCTGCGTTAATACGCTGTATCCATAAAGCTCTGAACTCTCTTTTTTTGGTTTTACGGTCACGATATGCGTACTGTAAACCTTTTTCAACTGTGTTTTTTGCAACGGTATAAACCTTGCTACGTGAACCCCAATAACCTTTGGCGAGGTTCATGATCCTTTTCCTGCGTCTTCTCGACGCTACTGCGTTAACTGAACGTGGCATCTTGTTTGATTTTGGTAGTGAGTGCCTGCTTTTATAACAGAACTTAAAACTCTAATACCTGGTTAAAAAATTTGTGAATTACTTTCCGATACAAAGCATACGTTTAACGTTACCCATGTCAGCATTAGATACTAAGCTGGTGTGACCAAGGGCACGCTTACGTTTTGTCGACATCTTGGTTAAGATGTGGCTTTTGTATGCGTTTTTTCTTGCGATTTTACCGGTTCCAGTAAGCTTAAAACGCTTTTTTGCACTGGAATTGGTTTTCATTTTTGGCATAACTCTATTTATTTGTTTTTAGATATTAACGTTTCTCAACGTTTTCCTTTTGTTGCTTCCGTGCATTTTAACTTTACACATCAGCCTGTTTTATTTACTTCTTTACTGCTTTAGGAGCCAGGGTTAAAAACATCCTTTTTCCTTCGAGCTTTGGTAATTGTTCTACTTTACCATTATCTTCCAACGCCTGTGCAAAACGTAATAACAGGATTTCACCCTGCTCTTTATACACAATGGCACGGCCCTTAAAGTGTACGTAGGCTCTCACCTTTTCGCCGGCTTCCAAAAACTTCATAGCATGCTTTAGTTTAAACTCAAAGTCATGATCATCGGTATTCGGTCCGAAACGGATCTCTTTAATAACCGTTTGCTTGGCATTGTTTTTTATCTCTTTCAGCTTTTTCTTTTGTTCGTAAATGAACTTGTTATAGTCCGTTACTTTACAAACTGGTGGAACAGCGTTTGGAGATATTTCAACCAGGTCAAGCTCCTGCTCCTGTGCAATTGCCAGTGCGTCTCTTAAGGAGTAAACTCCCTGCTCAACGTTGTCGCCTACAAGACGAACTTCCTGAGCCCTGATGAATTGATTAATGTTGTGTTCAGCTTCTTTTTTCTTAAAAGGAAGCCTTGGTCCTCTATTGAAGGGTTTGTTTAATGCCAAGTTATACTTTTATTTCTTTAGTTATTTGTTCTTTAAAATCTTCTATGCTCATACTTCCCAAATCGCCCTGACCATGTTTCCTTACAGAAACCAAGCCTTCGGCAGCTTCTTTTTCACCCACAATCAACATATAAGGGATCTTTTTGACTTCAGCATCACGTATCTTACGCCCTATCTTCTCGTCTCTAAAATCAATCAGCCCGCAAATATCGGAATCTTTTAACACATCAGAAAGTTTTTTTGCATATTCCTCAAATTTTTCTGATATGGGTAAAATAATAAACTGCTCCGGCGATAACCAAAGTGGAAAATTACCTGCGCAATGCTCAATTAATACGGCGATAAAACGTTCCAGAGAACCAAACGGCGCCCTGTGAATCATTACCGGGCGGTGTTTCTGATTATCGCTGCCAGTGTATTCCAGTTCAAAGCGCTCCGGAAGGTTATAATCAACCTGTATGGTACCCAATTGCCATTTACGACCCAGGGCGTCTTTTACCATAAAATCAAGCTTAGGACCGTAAAAAGCAGCTTCGCCTAATTCCTGAACGGTGATCAAACCTTTTTCATCAGCAGCTTCAATGATAGCCGACTCCGCCAAAGCCCAATTTTCATCAGTACCAATATATTTGGCTTTATTTTCCGGGTCGCGAAGTGATACCTGCGCGGTATAGTTATCAAAGCCTAATGCCTTGAACACGTATAATACCAGGTCGATCACCTTTTTAAACTCTTCTTTTACCTGATCAGGGCGGCAAAATAAGTGCGCGTCGTCCTGAGTAAAGCCACGTACACGGGTTAAGCCGTGCAACTCGCCGCTTTGCTCATAGCGGTAAACTGTACCAAATTCTGCCAAACGTACTGGCAGATCCTTGTATGAGCGCGGTTTGCTTTTGTATATTTCGCAGTGATGCGGGCAGTTCATCGGTTTTAAGAAGAACTCCTCTCCTTCCTGCGGTGTTTTTATCGGCTGAAACGAATCGGCACCATATTTTTCATAGTGACCTGACGTTACGTACAGGTTTTTATGCCCAATATGTGGTGTAATTACCTGCTCATACCCTGCCCTAACCTGCGCCTTCTGCAAAAAGTTGGTCAGGCGTTCGCGTAAGGCTGCACCTTTTGGTAACCACAATGGCAGGCCCATACCCACTTTTTCGGAGAAAGTGAACAATTCCAGTTCTTTACCCAGTTTGCGGTGATCGCGCTTTTTAGCTTCTTCGATCATGTGCAGATACTCAGTAAGCTCGCTGGCTTTAGGGAATGTAACCGCGTAAATACGGGTAAGCTGTTTACGTGTTTCATCGCCGCGCCAGTAAGCACCAGCAACGCTCATCAGTTTAACAGCTTTTATAAAGCCTGTATTAGGGATATGCGGCCCACGGCACAGATCGGTAAAGTTACCCTGTGTATAAAAGGTGATGGAACCATCGGCCAGATCCTTGATCAGATCAAGCTTGTATTCGTCCCCCTTTTCAGTAAAATATTCAATCGCATCGGCTTTGCTTACCGGTTTGCGGATATATTCTTCTTTGGTTTTGGCCAGCTCAATGATTTTATCTTCAATCTGTTTAAACTCGTCTGAAGAGAATTCACGGTCGCCAAAATCAACATCATAATAGAAGCCTGTTTCAATAGCCGGACCGATACCGAATTTGGTACCCGGATACAGTGCTTCCAAAGCTTCGGCCATTAAGTGGGCCGATGAATGCCAGAAGGTTGATTTACCCGAAGTATCGTTCCAGGTTAATAATTTAACGTGTGCGTCCTGTTCAATGGGGCGGCTGGCATCCCAAACCTGTCCATCAACTTCGGCGGCTAATACGTTACGTGCTAATCCTTCGGAGATCGATAGGGCGATCTGCAAGGAAGTGATCCCTTTGTCATACTGACGAACGGATCCATCAGGAAGTGTAATACTAATCATCTACAACTATGATTTAAATTTTTATAAAATTACGTTTGCCGATCACCTACAAAGTGATCTTTATTTTTGTGGCGCTAAATTAAGATTTTATTTTGATTTAGATTTTCAAAATTCCCTCACCCTTTTCGAAAACTTTTTAAACCTTAAATTTTAACACTTTTTTAGTCGAAAACGGGCAAAAAAGCGTTGGATTTTCTCATTTTAACAAAGTTTTAACGCCATTTTAACACTTTTTAACAAATTTTTGATGGGTTTTGAAAGGTTTAAAAAGTACTAAATAACTGATATTCAAATAAGTAACAAAAAACTATCTATTTTTGGCCTTGATTTGACCTTAACTAAACAGCCCGCTACTCTGATAAAAGAGCAGCGGGCTGTTATTGAATATAAAGATACGAAATCCGGAGCAGACCGGCAAATTTCAACTACCCTACCCGCTTACAATTACTGCATCAAAAAGTAAAATATCATTGAAGCGAAAACGCCTGAATGGGCAAATAAACGATGATGGAAATATTTTTAATATTTTACTTTGTATTACAAAGTACTTTATGTTATATTTGTGCTACTATTTAAAACCGAACATGATGATCACCAAAAACAAACGACTCCTTGGCATAGTACTCACAGTTGTGCTTTTATTGCTGATACCATTGATAGCTATGCAATTTACAAACGAAGTGAAATGGTCATTTCCTGACTTTATTGTGGCCGCTGTATTACTGCTCGGCACGGGATTGATGTGCGAGCTTGTGATAAGGAAGGTAAAAAAGACAGGGTACCGGATAGCTGCCTGCGCGATGGTTCTGACAGCACTCGTCCTTGTTTGGCTGGAACTTGCTGTTGGCATCTTCGGTACGCCATTCGCCGGAAGTTAAACAGCGGAGTACTTGCCAGCAAGTTCAACCCTGTTTTAAAAATTAATGCTTTTTCAATACCCCAGGTTCAGATACTTCTCTTTAATAATGTTGACATGATGCAACTCGTGCCCGGCAATATGATAAGCCAGTGCCCTTACGGTGGCGTCATTAGCGGTACCGGTGCCATGCCCCATCCTACCAAAGGCATTATCAGGTAAACCATTGAATAAAGCAATAGTTGCTCTCCTCACCGCCTCATATTCTTCAAAAATATTATCGAGCGAACGGCTGTCGGCTTCGGAATAAAGCGCGTAGGCGTCCTGATCAAAACCGATGAGGTTGTTTTTTTCGTTACGGGCGAAGCGCAGGGCACGATAGGCAAAAATGCGTTCGTCGTCAATAATATGCACCAATGTTTCTTTTATGCTCCATTTACCGGGAGCATAGCGATGATATAAGACATCTTCGGGCAAGGAATACATCAGCTGCTTCACCATATCAAAATTATCCTGCAGGTGCTTTAATATCAAGCCATCCGTAGGCAGTAATTTCATGTACATGATAGCGTATGGTGGGTATTCTCCTGGTTGTGGTGGTGGTATTATTTTCATGATCAAATTTGCGAATTCAATTACAAATTGTCCAATCGTATTTACGGGAAATCAGTTGATTGAATTTTCGCAAGTCATTCTAATCTTAATTATTAACAAGGTTGTTTGCCAACACCTCATTATTTAATAATTCCCCAAACAATTCCCATCGTTTTTCAGTATTTTTCGTTGTACCGACTTTACTTTCAATATAGTTTTTTACAATATCTTTTCCATAATTGTAATTAATCACATAACTCCGATATTTTTTTATAAAGCTAATCTCTCTTCTTCCGTAGGTATTCATACTTAAATATTTTAATGCTTTAGAATTAGACTTAGCGCCATTCAATAGCGCTCTGGCGGCTTCGTTGGTAGTATAATTTAATTTGTTACCTACTTCCAAGGCTTTAAAATAGATGGATATACCAGTTGTGTCAATTCCGGCCAATGGTAATAGAACATTTTTTACAAAAACAACCTTTTCATCTCCCGGAAAAGTAAGTTCAATACCATAGTTAGCACTTCCTTCAGCAATCAAAGATTGAGGACTATAAACCGGAAATATGGATAATTCTACCAATCCTTTATCATGATAAAGATTCTTTTCGAGCAGTGTATTGTACACATGGTGCCCCGGATAACTTTCATGACTTCCTGTATTAATGGCCTCATCAATAAATATTGGTAAGTCTGTATTTATTTGTACAACGCTTTTATAACCACCTTTGTACCAGTTATAGCCAAGCCAGGGCTTATTTGTCACATACTCTAATGTAAGGTTTTCTGCATCGGGTAATTTACAATGGCTCAAAGTGCGTTTTCTGGCCTCGGCAATAGCAGCCTTAAAAACCACATCCACTTTGTTTTTTGGAATAATAAATTTACTGGCCAAAGTTTTAAAACGCCTTTCCACTGATCCTTTACCAGGCAACAAGCTGTCAAGATGGGCCACTATGCCTTTGTAATAATTTTCGGAATAAACAGGAGCCACCAGGCCAAACAACTCTTTTGATTCTTCATCAAAAGAGTTGTAATCATGTGAATATATCTTAATACGGCGACTAAAGGCTAATAACTGTGCCGATATCCATTTAGCGCGGTTTAGGTCAGTATCTGCTGCTGATATTTCAATATCTTTTAAACCTGCCTGTAACTTATCTACTTCTTTTAGCAAACTATCTTTAGGGAAAATTTCAGCCTTGATCTGCGTTGGCCTTAAGGAATCAGGGCCATAATAAATATTAAGAAAATCAACGTCATACTGACTTATCGTAAGGCCGAGTGTCACATATTTTGCAGCTATTTGATTAAGTTTAGCTGAATTATTGTCGATAGTGGTCTTGGGCTTATTGAACAGGAAAAACAATATCGGAGTCAGGAAGAAAAGTTTTTTCATTGTATTATTTTGGAAAGATATCTGTTAAAATAAAGAATCACTTTCAAAACACTATATTCTTATGGTTTGAACTAAGACCTATAATACTACTTCCCTGTTCGATTCATTACAAAATCGGAAATCGAACATCCCAAATCCTCCGCTCCCGCAAGCGTCCCGCTTGTGGTAATTATGCGGAAATTTTAAGATATTCGATATATAAAGAACCACAAGCGGGACGCTTGCGGGAGCACTCGCACTTGTCCTCTGTTAACAAAAATCCAAAATCCCAATTCCCAAATCAATAATCAAACATTCCCCCAGCCCAGCGTCAGTACATCGGCCAGGTGCATGGTTTTAATGGGGAGACCGTTTTTGTCGATATAGCTTTGCAGATGTAACAGACAGGAAGCATCGGTAGAGATGATGTACTCTGCTCCTACGGCCAGGGCATTATCAACCTTTTGCTGAGCCATAGCGGTGGATATGCCATCAAATTTAACGGCAAATGTACCGCCAAAACCACAGCAGGTTTCGCTGTCTTTCAGATCGAGCAGTTCCAGGCCCAATACTTTGGAGAGCAGCTGGCGGGGCTCATCTTTTATTTTACACTCTCGCAGTGCGGCGCAGCTGTCATGATAAACGGCTTTGCCGTCAAGTTCGGCGCCGAAATAGTCGAATTGCAGGATGTTCACCAGGAAATCCGACAGTTCGTAGATATTGCCCTGTACAGCCCGGCATTTATTATGAACCGCGGTATTGGTAAACAGATCGTTATAATAGTTTTTCACCATGCCGGTACAGGAAGCCGATGGAGTTACGATCACGCTATCGTCCGAAAAATCATTCAGGAATTTACTACCCACGGCTTTGGCTTCGTCCCAAAAACCGGCGTTAAAGGCCGGCTGACCGCAGCAGGTTTGGTTAGGGTTAAAGCTTACTTTACACCCTGCTTTTTCCAATACCTTTACGGTATTAAAAGCGGTATCCGGGAATAACTGATCAATAAAACAGGGTACAAATAACTCAATCTTCATCTCTTACACCAAATTACACGGCGCTAAGCTCCGAATTTTTCTTAAGCTTATTTTCTGCCGATAGCAAAGAAAACAATAATATTAAACCTATTATAAAAAAGATGGCCAGTACCAGCACCGAATTACGCGGACTGCCGGTCAGTTCTTCAAAAAAGCCGAAGCTGAACACACCGCCCACTATCGCCAACTTTTCGGTAACGTCATAAAAACTGAAGAACGATGCAGTGTCGGTAATGTTTTCGGGTAAATATTTAGAGTAGGTGGAACGTGACATGGACTGGATCCCGCCCATCACCAAACCCACCACTGCCGCTACCACATAAAACTCTGTAGCTGTAGTGGTTAGATAAGCTGCGGCGCATACCCCTATCCAGATGATCACCACGGCGATCAATACCCTTACGTTGCCGAACTTTCCGGATAATCTGGACATTAAAGTAGCCCCGCCAATGGCCACCAACTGAATGATTAAAATGGTGGTGATTAACGCCGACGTAGGCATATGCAGTTCTTTGGCCGCGAAACCTGTGGCTACCAGCATAATGGTTTGTACCCCCATGGAGTAAAAGAAAAACGCGGGGAGATATCTTTTGAGCAAAGGCATGGTCTTCACTTTTTTCCAAACTTTTCCTAATTCTATAAAGCCTCCTTTAATGATGTTATGGTCGTGACTAACCGCATTGGGACTCCCTTTGGGTAGTACGATGAATGGTATAAGAGCGAAACCCATCCACCATAAACCAACCAACAAGAATGATAAACGGGCCGGGAATGTTGCATCAACAATACCAAACAACTCGGGTTTCATCACAAATACAAAGCAAATAAGCTGCAGCAATACGCTGCCGATATAGCCATAGGTAAACCCTTTGGCGCTCACCTTATCCTGCATGTCAACAGTAGCAATTTCGGGCAGGTATGAGTTATAAAATACAAAGCCGCCGCTGTAGCCTATAGCAGCCAGTGCGAAGGCTATAATGCCCAGTTCGATATGATTTACATCGAAAAAATACAGCACGCAGCACGCTAAGGCACCAATGGCCGTAAAAAACTGCATGAAGATCTTTTTATTCCCCTTATAATCGGCAATGGACGATAGTATGGGCAACAATAAAACAATGATCAGGTAGGCGGCGGACAAAGCATAATCAGAAAGCGCCGTGTTAACAAAACTTTTGCCGAAGAAAGTCACCCTACCCCCATTGGCTTTGGTAATAGCCACATAATAAGCCGGAAAGATGGTGGAAGTAATGACCAGGTTGTAGGCAGAATTGGCCCAATCAAAAAAGGCCCAGGCCCTGATGGTTTTCTTATTGTTTTTGGTTTCCATTGAACAATAAAAGTATACAAATTTTGCTATTTGCGAAAAGGGGACCAAACATAGCGTATAAAAACACACCATGATTATCGGCGTGTGGAGTAATACTGGTTTAATTTTTGAGGGAAAAGGACATTTTAGTATTTTCAAGATTGTGTGCAGCAATTGAAATACATCTTTTTTACAAATCAGTTGGTATGGAAACCAATGCTGACGATCCAGAGAAGTTAATAGGTGAATGGGATCGGCCAAAACTACTAATGCTATGAATGAAACCGGTAAAACAAGCACAATAACTACAGATATATCCCATCATACCGACGCGAAAGCGTTGCTTTTAAAAGCCAACAGCATTCATGGCGACAGTAAGCTCGACATGATCAAAACAATGCGTTATTCGGCCACTATTATGGGCGTTAAAGCGATATCCTATGTGGATATCCCCGGCAATAAGATACGGATAGAGCTTTGGGAAAATGGCAAAATGGTTTCTGTTGAACAGGAAGAAAATGGTGATGGATGGCAATGGCTTAACGGTAGAAAAGCCCCTATGCCGGCAGCACGGATAGCGGAAATGAAAAGCACATTCTATTCGGGATTGTTGGGCTTGCGCAAACCGGCCATCAACCAGATGCAGGTACTGAATGCGCAAAAGCTCAAAAACAACACCTACTCGGTTTTATGTAAATTGGATGGTAACGACTATATTTTTGCTATCAACGATCAAAACCAATTGGTGGCCGAAGCTAATAAAACATTCGGCCGTACGTCTATATCCGTGTTGTCAGATCTGCGCCCGGTACAGGGTATCATGATCCCATTTCATGAGGTGGTAACATCGGGAATAAAAAAACTCGTTATCCAGTATGATAGCTTCGAGATCAACCCGATGTTTAATGCGGATACCTGGGGGGTGCCTTCGGGGATGTAGGTAGGAAATTTAGACCAGAATCAAAAAGCGTCATTGCGAGGTACGAAGCAATCTCTACACAGGCAGGTCAACTATGCATGTTTGCTCTGTACAGCATAGAGATTGCTTCGTACCTCGCAATGACGCGTGTATTTTTATTTATGGTCCCTCTTTTGGAGAGGATTTGGGTTGGGTTTATTTACCGCTCCATTTTTGTTGTAATAGCTTGATATAGTATCCGCCTACCACACTGCGGGCCTGGAAACCTACCTGTTTGCCGTTGATAGTTTCGTGCCAGTCGCTCAGAGGTACGCGGGTTGGTGTTTCCATAGCATATTTATAAACCGGATTAACCAACGCCTCAAAATCGGCCCTGTTTTTGGCTAAAGTAGCCGTCCAGATGATCCAGTCGCTTTTGGTATAGGTTTTACGGCTATCCAATGGTATACCATATTGATTTTGTTTGGTCAGATAGAATTTTATCTCACGATCATAAACCGATTGCGGGAACAGGTTTAAGCCCAATATTTTATCCCAAACAATATTATATTTCTGGCTCCAGGTGTCTTTTTTATCAAACACCAGCGAATAATGATCGCCGGCATCGGCCATTTTCATCCATTTGGCCACCATATCCTTAGCCATCGCACGGTATTTTGCAGCTACATCCTTTTGACCGAGCAACTCGGCCAAATGAGCATAACAACCAACACCCACAATGGCCTTAGCCGATAAATTGGCATTGCGCGCCAGGTGACCGGCAAAATCATCTGTACATAACTGATTGGCAGGGTCTAAACCTTCTTTAGCCAGGTAATTTGTCCAGGTGGTTAGTGTTTTCCAATGCTTTTTGGCATAAGCCGGGTTATTGCCATTGGCTCTTACTATAGCCGCGGTTAAGGCCAGCATATTACCAGATTCTTCCACCGGCATTCCCTCACCATAGGTTTGTCCGTTGGCTAAAGGATAGGTACCCAGATCATGTGCGGCAAAATCATGGGCGAATTTACCGGTCTCGCTAAAATAGAAGATCCCATTCAGCATACCTTCCATTAATTTAGGGTTGTAAAGCAGGAATAAAGGCGCCGATGGATAAGTTACGTCAACGGTATTGATAGAACCATTACTAAAATTCTCTTTCGACAGGAACAAAACTTCACCCTGCGGACTTTTCACCAGTGTATGAGCTGAGATAGCCTGCCTGTAAGCCAGCACACACAGTTTAGCGTATGGTGTGCCACCGGCATTTTGAGCATCTTTATACATGGAAGTATTAAACGCGGCGCATTTTTGCAGCACTGCCGGATATTCCGCAGCGGCTTTTGCTAATACCTGTTCTATAATTTTGGTTTGCGCGTTTTGCCACCATGGTTTTAAATTGGTATGGAAGTATTGCACTGGTGTAATATCATCATAACCCAGTTCTACAAATTTTGCTACAGCGGTTTTGCCCACCTTGCCAAAAGGTATCACGGTATTTAAAATCAGGTTACTCCCCTCCTTTGCCGTTGATTTGCTGTCGCCGCTAAAAAATGAATCGACCGATTGTTTACCAGTGCTTACATATTGCTGGGCGTTTGCTGTTTTAGGCACAGCCACGTACATATACCCCCAGTCGATGCGCAGGTCGTCACCTTTCTTTTGCAGTACCGGTTGCTCTATTGTACCAGCTTTTAAAACAGATAGCTTGCCTGATGTGTATTGTTGCGTGGTTACAGGTTGCTGCGGTGTATTACGCGCAATATCTGCAGATGCGCCGAAGTAAACCTTTACATCATGCGAGGCGCCATCATTTGATTTTACCTTATAGCTGATATAGGATACCGGGCGTGATAGAATGCTCAGATCATTCATCAGCAATGGCGAAGTGAAAGTCAATTGCAGGTCGGCCTTACCGCATTTAAAGTTATAAATAGTTTGTGTGGCATTTAAGGTTACACTGGTTTGTTTTGCCAGTTGAAGGGCCGCATGACCGGTAGGTTTTAGCTCATCGGCCAAACCGGCATCCAACCATGCACCTCCCCCAGTGTTGGTACAATGTAAGGCCAGTACATTTTCACCTTTTTTCAGGGAGCTTACAGCATCATTAGAAAGTGTGAAATATTGCAGATCGCCATTGGCCCCGCCTTGTTCACTTACTTTTTTACCATTGATGTAGACCTCGGCTTCATCATCATGGTGTAGCCTCAGCCAAAGTTTATTAAAGTTAAGATCATTCAATGTAAAAGTACGGCGCACCCAGATTTCCTTACCTGTCCATAAGGTTTTGGCAGCCTGTTTATCGTTACTGAAAGGTGCTGTGCCTGTTTTCCAACTACTGTCATCAAATTTGGCGGATGCCCAATCTTTTGAAGGCTCTGCCTCCGTAAATTTACAGGTATAAGGTTTTTCGTCGGCCGTGGCCAGTACGGTTTTATACTCCACCGGCTCCTTACCCATAAAACGGTAAACGGTACCGTCGACTTTAATGAGGCCCACCAACGATTGATCTTTGCCGGTCCAGTGGTGCGTAGTAGATTCATTCAAGTTATCTGTGAACGACCAGATACTGAAATAAGGATTGTGCGTAATAAGCGGATAAGCAGGCGCTTTGGTAACCTGTGCCCGGGCCAAAAAGCCTGCTAACACTAGGCAAACAACAAATGGGAACCTTTTCATGTTTTTATAAATGGTTTATTATAGAGCCGTAAATATTTGCATTTTTCGGCTTAAAACAGGCACACCACTACAAAAAGCGTTAAATTGACGATTAATTGAGACGATATGTAGAATTAGATGTGCAGATATGCAAATGTGAGGATGTGCAGATGAAGGAATTGGTTAATGATTGAATTTTTAAATCTGCACATCTGAAATCTGCATATCTGCACATTCGATCTCATCTGCACATCTGATTTTACTTAAACACTTCAAAACTATACTGGGCTACGCTCCAGAATTCATCAAGGGCTATGATACGGGGTTTAAAAAAGGAGATCAGGGCTGGCCAGTCGTTACGGTTAAAGATACTTGCAGATGGCAATGTTTTGATGATGCGGCTTACCAGTTTATTGCTTTCGTCGCGGGTATGCAGTTCCCATTCCCACTCCTCGTTAAGGTTGCTATCCAATATTGTTTTCAGCTCTTTGAACTGCTCAAACATCAGTTCCTGCATACCGGCGTCCGGGTGGGATATTTCAATAGCGATGTAAGCCTGACGATTACCGGTTTGCATTTTAAAGCTCAGGTGTTTAATACCGGTTTTATAATTGATCCAGTTGATTCTTAAACCATCGGCCGATAGTTGTGGTGCTATATATTGCCCAAATGCGGTCCAAAAAGCCTGCCTGATCTGTGATGCCTCGTCTTTTGAGTACAATTTATTATTGTTGATTTTACTGAGCCTGTAAAATTATAGAAAATATTGGCAATGGATGTCGTAAGTTTAAAGGATAAACCGAAGGTAGCGACACAACTGGATAAGAATAAAGATTATAATTTTAATAAGATCAGGGTGATGGTTCATACTTATAACAGAAATTTACCAGTGACTAAGAAATAGGTTCTATAAGAACAATAAAAAAGCAGCCTCAACCGGCTGCTTTTTTGATTTATGGGGTCAGCTTAATACCTGTCCCAAAATGCCGGTGGTTCAATACCTAAGGTGCGCAGGTAAACATAGGCTTGCGCGCGGTGATGGATCTCGTTATCAATAGCATAAAGTATAGTGCCAATATTTTGATTTTCATAAGCTCCAAACGCCAGTTCAACTTCTAAAAAACGCTCTACGGAAATTTGAGGCCAGTACTCATTAATTTGATCTGTGATCTGATCCCATTGCTTCAAAATTTCAGCTTTGGATTGTGCCGGTATTGTACCTGAAGAATGATCAAGCAGGTTATTCCACTTGCCGGTGATGATACCATCAATGCCATAATGAGCTATATCCATAATTTCAATAGCCATCACACCAAATGAACGCATCCCTCCAACGGAATAACCGAATAATTTATCTTCCGGAAAGGCCTCAATAACTTTCCGGGTTAATTTGCGATGGCCTTGCCAGTGGTTTAATAAAGCTTCTGGTGAAATAAGCTGAGCGGCTGAATTGTTTACTTGTTGTTGAATTGCGTTTGTTTCCATGGTTTCTTTTGTTTTGATTTTGTATGACAAAGAAACCATGGGCCAGTGACAACCTTATGTCAGTAGTGTCAAAAGAAATTTAAAAAAAATGGAAATTCTTTGAATTATCTATTTTTTTATAAGTTTACCGCAACTTTAGGGGTGTCCTTTAATGGACTGAGATAATACCCTTTGAACCTGATGCAGTTAGTACTGCCGAAGGGAAAAGTGACGATAACCCTGTGGGGTTATTTTTTCTTTCCTCCATGTAACGGGGCCATTCCTAAAGTCAAGATTTTAGAAACAGAATGGAAATCACCGTAAATCAACAAACTTACCAGGTTACCGATGTGTGCAATGTGCAGCAAATGCTGGCTATTGTATTTAATGCGCTGCCCAAAGGTATCGCCGTAGCCATCAACCAGGCCATTATTCCACGGGCCAGCTGGGCCGATCACCACATCAGCCCCCACGATCAAATCGTCATTATCAAAGCAACACAAGGCGGGTAAAAGCAGATGTGCGGATGTGTAGATGAAACAGCCATAAAAACGCCCCTCAACAATAAAAAATCACTAAATCAATAATTGTATAAGGATGAAGCAAGAAAAAATTCCAACCGATCAGGTACTAACTACCGATCCGTTCCCGGCCTCCAAGAAAGTTTTTGTGAAAGGTCAGCTCCATGACATACAGGTAGCCATGCGCGAGATCAGTTTAAGCGATACCAAACTGCATGGCCGTTTTGGCGAAACAGAACCTAACGCGCCGGTTACCGTTTATGATACCAGCGGCCCGTATACTGATGTTGATGTGGTTATCGACGTTAAAAAAGGTCTCCCCCGTTTGCGGGAACAATGGATCATGAACCGGGGCGATGTGGAACAGCTGGAAGGAATATCCTCTCAATACGGGCAGCAGCGCTTACATGATAGCAGCCTGGATGAGCTGCGTTTTGCTTATGTAAGCAAACCTTTGCGGGCGAAACCTGGCATGAACGTATCGCAGATGTATTACGCCAGAAAAGGCATCATTACACCCGAGATGGAATACATTGCCATTCGCGAAAATCAGCGTATCGATCTGTTAAAAGAACAATTGAACGGGCAATACGAGGTGATGAGCCATCAGCATCTGGGCCATAGTTTTGGAGCAAATACACCAAAAGGATATATCACACCCGAATTTGTACGCTCAGAAGTTGCCGCTGGTCGTGCCGTGATCCCTTCTAATATTAACCATCCCGAAATTGAGCCGATGATCATCGGTCGCAACTTTTTGGTGAAGATCAATGCCAACATTGGCAACTCGGCCGTTACTTCCAGTATTGAAGAAGAAGTAGAAAAAGCGGTATGGGCCTGCCGTTGGGGAGCGGATACCATTATGGATCTATCTACCGGGAAAAACATCCACGAAACACGCGAATGGATCATCCGTAATTCGCCCGTACCCATTGGTACCGTACCTATCTACCAGGCACTGGAAAAAGTGAACGGCAAAGCTGAAGACCTGACCTGGGAATTATTCCGGGATACCCTGATCGAGCAGGCAGAACAAGGCGTTGATTATTTTACCATTCACGCCGGTGTGTTATTGCGCTATGTGCCGTTGACCGCTAAACGCATTACCGGTATTGTATCACGGGGCGGCTCTATCATGGCCAAATGGTGCCTGGCTCATCATAAAGAGAATTTCCTGTATACCCATTTTGAAGAGATCTGTGAGATCATGAAAGCCTATGATGTTGCCTTCTCTTTAGGTGATGGACTACGACCAGGCTGTATTGCCGATGCTAATGATGCCGCGCAGTTCGGCGAACTGGAAACCTTGGGCGAGCTCACCAAAATTGCATGGAAACACGATGTACAAACCATTATTGAAGGCCCTGGTCATATCCCAATGCACATGATCAAGGAAAACATGGATAAGCAACTGGCACATTGCGGTGAGGCACCTTTTTATACCTTAGGTCCGCTGACTACAGATATTGCCCCCGGTTACGACCACATTACCTCGGCCATTGGCGCTGCCATGATCGGTTGGTTTGGTACCGCTATGTTGTGTTATGTTACGCCTAAAGAGCATCTGGGTTTACCCAACAAAAAGGATGTGAAAGATGGGGTGATCACCTATAAAATAGCGGCCCATGCTGCCGACTTGGCTAAAGGTCATCCCGGCGCGCAATACCGGGACAATGCCTTAAGTAAGGCCCGTTTTGAGTTTAGGTGGGAAGACCAGTTTAACCTGTCCCTCGATCCCGATACAGCCAGAGAGTTTCATGATGAAACCCTGCCTGCCGATGGCGCGAAGATCGCCCACTTCTGCTCCATGTGCGGCCCTAACTTCTGTTCGATGAAAATCACACAGGATGTACGGGAGTATGCCAAAGAAAATGGTGTAGATGAGGCAGCCGCGCTGGCCAAAGGTATGGAGCAAAAATCAAAGGAGTTTACGGAGAAAGGAAGCGAAATATACCTGTAGATATTGGATGTAATGCTGAGAATTAAAAAGGGCTCTGAAAGAGGAATAACCTATTAAATTATGGGCAAAATTCAATCTTTTATAAAGTATGTCATTGCGAGCGCAGCGCGGCAATCTCATCCATAGTAGAAGCACGCGAGGAGATTGCTTCGTCGTTCCTCCTCGCAATGACATGGGAGTTGGGTGTCATGCTGAGCTTGTCGAAGCATGGCGGGCGGGCTTCTACACACGAGTCTTCGACAGGCTCAGACTGACAGGCCCTTTTTACAATATTGTTATTAAAATATGCAACTGATAGTTATTTCACATCCCGATGCGGTAGCGAATGAAACCTGGATAATTAACCAATTACTCGAGGCAGGCTTAACGCGTTTTCATTTGCGAAAACCCGATTGGGATGAACAACAGGTATCAGGCTTATTAAGACAAATTGACGAACGATATTATCCTCATATCGCCTTACATCAACACCATCACATCGCTATAGATTTTGCTATCAGAAGACTGCACTATACAGAAAGGGACAGATTGGCTACCGAACAGGATAAACTGGGTCATCAAAAAGAAGAAGGTTATGTGTTGAGCACATCGATTCATGATATAACTGACTTGAGCTCATTAAAGTCATTTGATTATACCTTTTTCGGGCCTGTATTTAACAGCATATCCAAACCAGGGTATCAAAGTAACCTGACAGAAGATTTTCGAATAAATCGAGATGACACTCATCCCAGGATTATCGCATTAGGTGGTGTGGAACTTTCGAACCTGGATAAACTAATGCACACAGGATTTGACGGCGCAGCTGTTTTGGGTACAATATGGAATGATCCTGCGCACGCCATCACCAATTTCAACATATTACAAGAATATCTTCCAAATAAACACCAACGACCAACGCTTTAGGCTTTATGCCTTTTACTTTTAGCTTAAACAACCATGATTGATAAACTTCATTATATATCGCAACAACCGCCAAACGGAACGCACCTTACGGCTATAAAAGCCTCGCTAAGCGCCGGCTGTAAATGGATCCAGCTCCGGGTAAAAGATCAGCCCGAAAACTTGATCCTGGAATACGCGCTGGAAGCCCGGGCATTATGCGAAGAATTTGGCGCAAAGCTGATCGTGAACGATCATCCGGAAATTGCGCTAAAATCCGGCGCTTACGGTCTGCACCTCGGTTTACAGGATATACCTATTGCCCAGGCGCGGCAAATAGTGGGCAATCAAATGATCATCGGCGGGACAGCTAACACTTTTGAGCACATTGAACAAAGAGTTACCGAAGGTGCCGATTATATTGGACTGGGGCCCTACCGGTTTACCAAAACCAAAGAAAAGTTGAGTCCGATTTTAGGACTGGAAGGTTATCGGGAAATTTTGGAACGGGTGAGATCGGCCGGGATCAACATCCCGATCATCGCCATTGGTGGAATTGAACCGGATGATATCCCGGCTATCATGCAAACCGGCGTACATGGTGTGGCCATTTCTGGAGCAATCACATACGCTGTCGATGCGGCACAAACTACCCAACATATCTACCGGCAGTTACATATGAACGTTTTAAAAGAAGTATAAATGTTAAAAATAGCCGATAAAACTTTCAGTTCCCGTCTGTTTACGGGGACAGGGAAATTTAGCTCATCTGCATTGATGGAGGAAGCCTTGGTGGCTTCGGGTTCCGAACTGGTAACGGTAGCCCTAAAGCGCGTTGATGTCAAAAACAATGAGCAGGACGATCTGCTGATCCGTTTAAAATACCCACATATCAACCTGCTGCCCAATACATCTGGTGTACGCAATGCCAAAGAAGCTATTTTTGCGGCACAACTGGCCCGTGAAGCGCTGGAAACCAACTGGATAAAACTGGAGATCCATCCCGATCCCAAATACCTGATGCCAGACCCTATCGAAACCCTTAAAGCCACGGAAGAACTGGCCAAAATGGGTTTTGTGGTGCTTCCCTATATCCATGCCGACCCTGTTTTGTGCAAACGCCTGGAAGATGCGGGTACAGCCGCCGTGATGCCCCTTGGTTCACCGATTGGCAGTAATAAAGGTTTAAAAACCATTGATTTTTTAGAGATCATCATAGCACAAAGCAATGTGCCTGTTATTATTGATGCCGGGATAGGTTCACCATCTGATGCTGCTTGGGCGCTTGAAATTGGCGCGGATGCCGTATTGGTTAACACTGCTATAGCCGTTTCCGGTGATCCGGTGCGGATGGCCGCCGCTTTTAAAATGGCTGTGGAAGCAGGCCGAATGGCTTTTGAGGCCAAACTGGCCTCCCCCGTTTCCCATGCTATTGCCAGCAGTCCTTTAACCTCTTTTTTAGATGCATAGTTTTAACGATATTTTTGAAACCTATAACTGGGATGAGGTAAAAGCCAGCATCTACGCCAAAACCGGTGCTGATGTGGAAAAGGCTTTGTCCAGTAATAAACGTACGCTGGAGGATTTTAAAGCGCTGGTTTCACCTGCAGCTGCCCCTTACCTGGAGCAAATGGCGCAGCTTAGTCAGCAACTTACGCTTAAACGTTTTGGTAAGGTGATCCAGATGTATGTGCCGCTTTATCTGTCCAACGAATGCAGCAATATTTGCACTTATTGCGGCTTTAGCTATGACAATAAGGTGAGGCGGAAAACGCTGTCGCCCATGGAAATTATGCAGGAAGTGGCGGTGATCAAGGATATGGGATATGAGCACGTACTTTTAGTGACCGGCGAGGACAACGTTACGGTTCATGTAGATTACTTTAAAAAAGTACTGGAGCTTATCCGTCCGCATTTTGCGCATATCTCTATGGAAGTACAGCCCATGGATCTGGAAGACTATGCGCAGCTGACACCCTATGGTTTAAATACGGTACTGGTTTACCAGGAAACCTATCACCGGGAAGATTACAAAAAACATCACCCCAAAGGAAAAAAATCCAACTTTAAGTACCGCCTGGAAACGCCCGATCGGCTTGGACAGGCAGGCATCCATAAAATGGGCCTGGGCGTGTTGATTGGACTGGAGGATTGGCGGACGGATTGCTTTTTTACCGCCCTGCACTTAAATTACCTTGAAAAGAAATACTGGCAAAGCAAATATAGCCTGTCGTTCCCCCGGTTGCGACCTTTTAGTGGCGGACTGGAACCTAAAGTTGAGATGAACGACCGCGAGCTAGTTCAGCTGATCTGTGCTTACCGTTTGTTTAATGAGGAAGTGGAACTGTCCATCTCCACCCGCGAATCACCCCATTTCAGAAACAATATTATCAAACTGGGCATCACCTCCATCAGCGCGGGTTCAAAAACCAATCCCGGGGGCTATGCCGTTGAACCGGAATCATTAGAGCAGTTTGAGATCTCGGACGAACGGAGTCCTGCTGAGATTGCCAAAGTGATCACACAGCAGGGCTATGAACCGGTATGGAAGGATTGGGATAATTGTTTAACATAGGGGCTCAAAATTTAAAAAAATGTTGGAACGTGAAGAACTGAAATTATACGACCGCCAGATCATATTACCCGAATTAGGCATAACTGGTCAGGAAAAATTAAAAGCCGCCCGGGTACTGATGATCGGTGCCGGCGGCTTAGGCTGTCCGGTTTTGCAATATCTTGTGGCTGCCGGGGTTGGTCATATAGGTATTGTTGATGATGACATGATAGATATCAGCAACCTGCACCGACAGATCTTGTACTCTATTGCGGATGTGGGAAAACCCAAGGCCGAAACGGCTAAACAAAAGCTGGAATGGTTAAACCCTTTTGTAGAGCTAATAGCTTATGAGGAACGGGTAAGTCCCGATAACGCAGTAAAACTGATCAGCGGATATGATATAGTAGTTGATGGCTCTGATAACTTTAATACACGCTACCTGGTGAATGATACCTGTATGGCTTTAAACAAGCCTTCGGTATTTGGTTCTATTTTTAAGTTTGAAGGACAAGTATCCGTGTTCAATTACCAGGAGGGCCCAAATTACCGTGATCTGTTTCCGGAGCCTCCTCCCGAAAACGAAGTGCCCAATTGTTCCGAAACAGGAGTTATCGGTGTGCTTCCTGGCATCATCGGTGCTTACATGGCCAATGAGGCTATCAAGATCATTTGCGGCATAGGCGAAACCTTATCCGGCAAGCTGTTCAGCATGAATGCGCTGGATAACAGTATAAGTGTTTATAAAATAACCAAGCAAAAGCAAACCATTTCAGCACCGGCGATTAATCAGCCGATATTAATCGATCGCGAGATCAGTATGGATACTTTAAACAGTTGGCTGGCAGAAAACCCTGATGAGATCTGTCTCATTGATGTGCGGGAAACCTATGAATTTGATGATTATAATATAGGCGGGATAAACATTCCATTGTATGAATTACAGGAATCTGCGGATATGATACCTATCGACAAAAAACTGGTATTCGTTTGCCAGAGCGGCCAAAGAAGTAAAATGGCCCTGCACCTGATGGAACCATATCTTAAAAATGAAAAATACAGCTTGAAAAATGGGATTAGGCATAACCCCTGAACAAGCGGGAGATTTTGTTACAAACTGGGTTTACATAATTTACACATTTCATGGTTAATATTGATTTATTTAACTGATAATCAATAAATTAAATAAATTTCACCATCATATAGTGGGTTTACATGTAAACCCACTCGGGGCTAAGTATTTCATGTGATTAAATAAGTTTGTCATTTTCCTAGTGTCATTTGCACATCTGCATATCCGCACATCTGCACATCTATTTTTTATCCTAAATTCGCTCTCCTAATTTTATACAGGGCAAAACATTGAGCGATACAGAAACACAGGACGGGAACCATCATTTTATTTTCAGAGGCACTAACCTGGAATCGATGACCAGCAGGGATATTGCGCAACACAACCCGGCCGGTTTCTATACCGATGATGATGCAGGACAATACCTTTCACCTATCAGTTTAGCTGTTAACGAAGGTGTATTTCATCAACCTAAAAATGCCGCCTTCCCTACCGTAACGGTATCACAGGATGCCGAACAATTGCTGCTCACCTGCGCTTGTACAAGCGAGCCCGGGAAATTATGTGAACATGAAGCGCTGGTATTACAAACCATTCTGCGAAAGGAAGAATTTGCCGTTTTTTTCAATTCCCGGCTGCGCCATCAAAAATTAAAAAATGCCGCCATACCTTATGGTTTGGAAAACGAGCCCGACCCCGATCAGTTTTTCCGGATCGAGCTGCTCTTTAATAAACTGGTGATCAGTCCGCACTCTCCCGATCTTTTCCCGGTGACCAAAGAAAGCCTGAACACCCTGCGTACGATGATATCTTCGGGGCCGGAACAGGCACCGGTTTCTTCTCCAACCGATAATGAACAAACATATTTTGTGGTCATCCGTGAGCACAAATACTATAAATATCTACATGTTGAGCTTTTTACTTCGGCCTTGACCAAAGAAGGGAAGCTCAAAAACCCACTGAACCGACTGGAGCCTATGGACCTGGTCTGGAAAACTACCGATCACGAGGAACTGAAGTTCTATACCGGTATCAGCAAGTTTCAAAATAACCTTACCGGTAAAAGAACAGAAACAGACTTGGCTGCTTTGCGGGCTATCGTCAAAAATCCAATGGGTTATCCATTTTATTATCAGGATACCGAGAAAGGCGAAAAGGTAAACGCTTCCTCCCTGATACCGGTCAATGTAGCCCAACTTCCTCAGGGAGTGCAATTACGTGTAAAACCCGACGGTTCTTTTTTTGAACTGTCGCTTGATATCAATATAAATGGCGAACGCCACACGCTGAAAGACCAGCGCATTATGTTCAGCTATTTTCTGCTGAACGGTGATACCTTATACCTGGCCGATAACCTACAGGCTCTGAATGTGATGAGTTTCCTGAAACAAAGGCCAGGCAATCTCCTGGTTCATCAATCCCAATATCCTTTGATCAAAAGCCAGTGGCTGGGTAAATTGGAGGATACTATTGATGTAAAATATCAGCATATCCAGACTGCCACACCTAAGCAGCTGGAGCAGTTGGGCTTTAACCAGGATCCTGAAAAGATCATCTACCTGTCGGATTTTGGGAGCCATGTGATGCTGATCCCGGTAATGCGGTACGGGGAAGCCGAAATACAGGTGCGTACCAAAAGAAATATCTATGCTACCGATGCCAAAGGGAAAGAGTTCCTGGTACAGCGTAATGAACCTGCAGAAAAGGCCTTTATAGCCAGCCTGATCAGGCAGCATCCTTATTTTGAGGAACAGGCTGATGATGACCTGTACTATTTTTATCTGCACAAAAAGCATTTCCTGAATGAGGATTGGTTTCTGGATGTTTTTGAACAATGGCGTAATCAACAGATCACCGTATTGGGTTTTAATGAGATAGAAGGTAACCGGCTTAGTCCTTACAAAATTAGTATAGATATTAAAGTGCTGAGCGGCATGAACTGGTTCAATACCATTATACAGGCCAAGTATGGTCAAAAAAAGGCGAGTTTAAAATCCCTGCATAAAGCCATCCGCAACAAAAGTAAGTTTGTACAACTTGATGATGGCACACTGGGCATCCTCCCCGCCGAATGGGTAGCCAAATTTGAAAGTTATTTTAACGCCGGCGAAGTAGTTACCGATGATACTTTACATACGCCTAAAATAAATTTTACTGCCATTGAAGAGCTTTATGATGCCGAAGTATTGGCAGAAGAAGTCAAGCAGGATCTGAGAAGCTACCGCGAGAAGTTTACCAGCTTTGAAACCATTACTCCTGTTGATGTACCGGCTGAGCTATTGGGTACCCTTCGCCCCTATCAACAGCAGGGATTAAACTGGCTTAATTTCCTGGACGATTTTAATTTTGGCGGCTGCCTGGCCGACGATATGGGGCTGGGAAAATCAATCCAGGTGATCGCCTTTATCCTGTCGCAACGTAAAAAAGTTAGCCAAAATACCAACCTGATCGTCGTACCTACTTCCCTCATCTTTAACTGGCAGCAGGAAATACAGAAATTTGCCCCTTCCATCCGTTTACATACCCTTTATGGGGCCGACCGGGTAAAAGAAATACATGATTTTGACCGGTACGAAGTTATTCTCACGAGCTATGGAAACATGCTTTCAGACGTTCGTTTCCTGAAGGACTACCATTTCAATTATATCTTTCTTGATGAGTCACAAAACATCAAAAATCCGTCATCGCAAAGGTATAAGGCTGCACGTTTACTAAAATCGCGCAACAAAATTGCAGTGACGGGCACCCCTATTGAAAATAACACCTTTGATCTTTACGGTCAGCTATCTTTTGCTTGTCCGGGTCTGTTGGGTGGTAAGCAATATTTTAAGGACATTTACTCCACGCCTATTGATCAGTTCAAGAGCAATATCCGTGCTGCCGAATTACAGAAAAAGATAAAACCCTTTATCCTGCGAAGAACCAAGGAGCAGGTTGCCAGCGATTTGCCGGAGAAAACAGAAATGGTACTGCATTGTGAGATGGGTGCCGAACAAAAACGGATCTACGATGCTTACGAAAAAGAGTTCAGGGAATATATTTCGGCTATCAACAATGAAGAACTGAAGAAAAGCCCGATGAACGTATTAAAAGGGCTTACCAAACTCCGCCAGATCTGTGACTCGCCTGTTTTATTGAGTGGCGACCGGTTGCCGGGCAAAGAGTCGGCTAAGATCGATACCCTGATTGAGCAGATAGAAAGTAAATCTCCAGAGCATAAAATACTGGTATTCTCGCAATTCACCGGCATGCTCGACCTGGTGAGTAAAGAACTCCTCAGCCGGAAGATCTCCTTTGTACAGTTAACCGGCAAAACCCGGAACCGCGAAGCTGTAGTACAATCTTTTCAAGAAGATCATAGCTGCAGGGTATTCCTGATCAGCCTGAAAGCCGGCGGCACAGGGCTTAATCTAACCGAGGCCGATTATATTTACTTGATCGATCCCTGGTGGAACCCGGCTGTCGAGAACCAGGCCATTGACCGTGCCCACCGCATAGGGCAAAACAAAAGAGTTGTGGCCATCAGACTCATTTGCCCTGGAACAGTGGAAGAAAAGATCATGCAGATACAGGAAAACAAAAAAGATCTTGTTCATGATTTGGTTAAAACAGATACCAACATCCTCAAAGCCCTATCCAGAGAAGATCTGTTGGATTTGCTGACACCTTTGCATGTTTTATCGGATTAGAGTGCAGAATGGGTTGTGCTAACTACCAAATCTTTACCCTTTGGTTTTCTGGTTTGTAATTTTTATCACCAGGCTGTATATTAAATGCCTGATAAAAAGGGGCAAAATTCATTAAAGGGCCATTTACACGCCACATAGCCGGTGAGTGCGGATTAGTGTTCACGTAGGTGCGAAGAAATGCATCTCTTGTTTTCACCCTCCATATCCTTGCAATAGATAGGAAAAAGCGCTGATCGGGAGTAAAACCATCAATTTTTACAGAGCCTTTTCCCTGTTCCGTCATCTTAAATGCATCATAGGCAATAGCAATGCCACCATTATCGGCAGTGTTTTCACCCAATGTAAGGCCCCCTTTTATATGAACAGTATCTAAAACGGTAAATGAGCCGTATAAATCAACTAACTGTTTTGTTTTCGCCCTGAACTTTTGATAATCTTCCTTTGTCCACCAGTTTTTTACGTTACCGTCCTTATCAAACTGTGCGCCCTGGTCATCAAAGGCATGCGTCATCTCATGGCCAATCACCATCCCTATGCCGCCATAATTGATGGCATCGTCTGCCGAAAAATCAAAATAAGGGAATTGCAAAATACCGGCGGGGAAAACAACTTCATTAAAAGATGGATTATAGTAAGCTGTAACCGTAGACGGTGTTGTACCCCATTCTGTTTTATCAACCGGCTTGTTCAATTTTGCCAATTCAAAATTATAACTGTTTTGGTTAAGCGAAAGGATATTTTCAAAGTATTTGGTTCTATTAATCTGCACCTTATCGTAATTCCGCCATTTATCAGGGTAACCTAATTTTTTGGTAATAGCATATAGTTTTTCTTTTGCTTTTTGTTTGGTACTGTCACTCATCCAATCAAGATGATTGATCCTGTTTTCGAAAGATTTTTGCAAATTATTTACTAATGCAAGCACACGCTTTTTTGCGTCCTCATTAAAATATCGTTTTACATATAATTGTCCTAAGGCTTGCCCTAAATAATTGTCAACGTTTTCGGTCATGATCTGCCTGCGAGATTTTTGTTTGGCTTGTCCCGATAATACTTTATTAAACTCAAATGAGGCATCCACAAATGGTCTACTAAGCGTTTCTGCGTAGTTTTGGAGTGTACTTGCTTTTAAATAGATTTTCCAGTCATTTATGGATATTGATTTCAATTGTTCATTTAACTTATCGTAATAAGCAGGTTGAGCCATATCAATAGAGTCGGTTGTTGCGCCTAAGCCGGCAAGCAATGTTCCCCAACCTATATTAGCTTGTGTTTTGCTGATGGATGCAACTGCTACTTTATGATAATTTGCGTTTACATCTCTTAGTTCAATATTTGTTTTATGCGATGCAGCATTTTGTTTTTCGATGCTGTAAGTAACATCTGCATCCTTAGTAGCTTTGGCAACATCACTACCGGTTAATTGAAATAAGGTGCGGATGTATCTTTTATAGGCTTGCTGAATAAGTAGCGTAGATGAATCTGTTTTAAAATAATAATCCCTTTCTGGTAAACCAATACCAGTTTGAGAAACATGGGCAATGTTGATGCTGCTGTTTTTGTTATCGGGATAAATACCAAAGCTAATAACCGAGCTGTTCCCGTTTTTTAGTTCCGCTGCTACGAATTTGGTCAGCGATGGTATGTCGTTAATGGCGTTAATACGCGCAAGTATTAGCTTAATGGGTTGGTATCCACGTTGGTTCATGATAGCCATATCCATGCCTGAAGCGTAAAAATCACCTACCTTCTGTTCAACGCTTCCCATATTATTCTTGGTTTTCGAAACACTGTCCAGGATGTTTTGCAACAGTTGTCTTTGGGGGATGTTCATGAAACTATATGAACCTACGCCTGCTTGATCGCCGGCAATTTTGACGGTGTCATACCAGCGCCCGTTAACATAACGAAAGAAATTGTCGCCTGGTTTTGTCAGGGAGTCAATTCCGGCTACATCAACAAAACTTTTCTTGTGATCATTCCGATAATTCCATGCGCTCAAAACGACTAACGCAACGCACAGATAAAATGCTTTATTCATAAACTGCAAGATTTGTTTAAAGTTAATGATTTTTTTGCTCGGCTGTAAAACGGCAAAGAGAAGATATTACCTATGCGATTACAGGTGTCTCCTCCCTTCAACCCCGCTGAACATAAAAAGCTCCTTAATTACTTAAGGAGCTTTTTATGTTTTAATTTAAATTGATGGGTGTTTACCTATTTAGCCCGCTCAACGTACTCGCCGGTGCGGGTATCAACTTTTATTTTATCGCCCTGATTAACAAAAAGAGGTACTTTAATTTCTATTCCGTTTTCTGTAGTTGCTGTTTTCAACGCACCAGATGAGGTATCACCTTTAACGGCAGGTTCGGCATAGGTAATCTCCAGCTCCACAAAGTTGGGTGCTACGGCCATGATCGGTTCTTCGCTTTCAAACGAAACGATCACACTCATTCCTTCTTTCAGGAATTTCACCGCGGGCCCGAAAAGCGCTTTCGGGATATTATGCTGTTCGAAAGAGGTGTTATCCATGATCACCATGGCGTCGCCATCTTCATACAGGTATTGAAAATCGTTTGTTTCTACACGGCAAATTTCAACCTGTTCGTCGGTAGCCAAGCGGGCTTCAACAATTTTTCCTGTTTTTATGTTACGAAACTTATCCAGATAGAATGCTCCGCCTTTGCCTGGTGTACGATGCAGTACTTCTGTTACGGTTACCAGTTCGCCGTTGAAGCGTAGTATATTACCTACTTTGATTTCGGATGCTTTTGCCATGAAAATATAATTAGAAAATTTAAGCCCCAAAGATAGATTAACTTTGCTAATCACCTAAAATTAAAGCTCGAACCGTCAATATTAAGGGATTTTATAAAGAATCATAAAGTTTATTTAGTAAACCTTTATTAGATTTTTAATCTTTTCAGAAAATCATATTGTGTAGCATCTATTGTTCCATCACGTAATAAACATACATCAACAGTTATCATTCCGTTAAGCGATCTTATTTTTTTGATATAGTTTGACATATAGTCGCCAGTGTATCTTAAACCTGGTTGAGCCCAGCCATTGCCTAAGTAGGATAGTATATGCCATTTTATATTACTTGTTTTAAATTCTGGTGCAGGCAAACTTTCAAATTTATCTGATTCACCCCCTATATAATTGCCAATAGTATTGATACCGACTACATCTTTGGGACCTAAAAAATTAAATGCAACCAGCGCCTCCTTATTTCCGGCTTTCGCCGCGTTCAGATAGTTTTTCAATAAAGCATCGTTGTAGCCAATAAAATTATAACTACCATCAAACCACCATCCGGCTACCTTTTTTCCATATTGAAGGCTAATGCTCTTTATTACTCTGCTCCAACTTTTCACCCATCGTTCATCTGCCTTAAACTGCCCTTTATTTTCTGCCCTGCTACTCGGATTATCCAGCGCTAAACTTGCCTTGTTATCAGCACGGGGGCCATCACCGGTTACATATAAAAATAGCTTTATACCCTTTTTATTTAACGCGGCATACAGCTCAGAAATCAAATCCCTTTGACTTGTGGCTTCGCCACGTTTATAACCGGTTAGCTGTTCGTATGTAGAATTGGGGAAGCAGAAATATTTATCAATTTGCTCGCTGGTAATCACCATATAATCTGCATGAATTGCGGCCAATTCTTCGGCTATTTTTTTAACATTTAAATCATTTACACAATCATTCCAACTGGTTACTTTGCCCTGGTTCCATGGAGCCTTTGTATTCTGCAACCCGTTTAAATAATGAAAAAAGACCCCGAAATGAAGCGCTTTTTTGGCACGCTTTACTTTCTTTACCGGAGTTGCAAGGCAATTGATTTGTGTCAGTACTAAAACTAAGAGGAATAATTTTTTTACCTGTATTTTCATAAAGTATAGTTTGCTGATCAACCACAATTTGTTGGTTATGGTTTAATAATCAACTTTAATAACGTTAACAGAAAAAAATGTTGTCTGTTTAATTATTATAAATACTTATTTATTCCCCCTACAAATTTCCGTACGGATCCATAACGGTTCGGTTTGTAGTAATATTCATTTTCATCCGCGATCACTTTACAATATAATTATACCAATAATATAGGATTGTAATTGTACCTGCCTGCACTACACGCATCTGTACTGGAAAACCATCTTTATTTAAAGCATAAGTTAGGGTCCATTGATTTAGGGGATCAGTAAGCTTGTTATTGATATTTGATCCTGGATAGGTTAATCCAAAATGATAGGTCATAAAAAAAGGATAAAAGCCTGCAACCATTGAAAATGGCGACTTATTGGTGTCATAAGTATAGCTAAACCCCATCGACTCAATAACATTTTTCCTGTCATCATACTTATAATTGGTTGGACGCACATTACCATAATCAATTAAAACAAGCAAACCGTTATGCAAGTGATAGATAATGTTACCATTAAATTTGCCGGATATATAACTTGAAACCGTTGTTATACTATCGTTTGTATATTCAAATTTCAAGGCGCTAAATATTGTTTGATGAGTGTCGTACTGATCATATTCTATTAGACGGTCTTTTCCGTCATACTTGAAGCCGACAGTATCATTCGTTCCATAGGTGTTTTGTACAATCCTGTTTCTGTCATCATAGCTAAGGGTGTAAATCAAACGTTTGGTAGTATCGCGGTTTGATGATTCATAAACACTTACTGGCAGATAAACTTTGCTTGCCGGCGGTGGAGGTGGCGGCGGTGGCGGGTTCGGTTCGGCGGTATGTTTTTTTGAGCAGCTTACAATAAAAAGAGAGGCTGCAATAAATGCGAGAGTGACATGTCTGTTCATAATAATGTCGGTTTAATTGCAGATTAAATGTAAAAATAATTTATCAGATAATTGTTACACTAAAGAAGTTATTTATTTGCTAATAAGGCATTTATAATTAAAACTACAGCTCCTATCCTCTGGCATAGGCGGGTATCTCGCTAAGAGACCGGAATTAATTTGATTTATCTTATAGTCGATCCCCACATTATTTCAAACAAAAAAAACCCGATCAAATTGACCGGGTTTTTAGCTGTTGTGCGGAAGAAGGGACTCGAACCCCCACGCCGTGAAGCGCCAGATCCTAAGTCTGGTGCGGCTACCAATTACGCCACTTCCGCATTAGGATTTTTAACAGGTCGCAAAGATAGTGTTTAATGCTAAATTTTAAAACAAAATTTTAGTTTTTTAGCTATCCCCCTCATTTCGTTGCCATTAATTTAATGTTAAGGCTTGCATAATAGTCCTAAAGTAATCCGGGGCATATAGCAAACGGCTGCCGTACCACGAAAACATTTCACCGTCAACCAGGATGACCTTAGCATTAGGTAACAGCGTTTGAAATTCGTCTATATGTTTTTGCTTAAAGGGATACGGTTCTGATGATAAAAAGATCAGATCAGGATCAGTTGCTATTATTTCCTGAGAAGTTATTTCCGGGTACCGGTCTTTATTAATGACATTAGTTAGTCCACACTTTTTAAGCATACTGTCAATAAAAGTGCCGCTACCCGCAACCATATAAGGCTTGCGCCAAATAAAATAAGCTACTTTGAGATTTGTAACAGGTAATGCCAAGTTATTAAAGCGACTAACAATATCGCTGCATAAAGCATTGGCCTCCGTTTCACGGTTTATAAGGGAGCCTATAGAACTGATCATCTGCAGCGTGCTATCGAGGTCATAGAT
Organism: Mucilaginibacter sp. BGA-UO-ETr-C110; assembly: GCF_059567985.1. NCBI lineage: Bacteria > Pseudomonadati > Bacteroidota > Sphingobacteriia > Sphingobacteriales > Sphingobacteriaceae > Mucilaginibacter > Mucilaginibacter sp. BGA-UO-ETr-C110. Next base: position 1,463,906 of record NZ_JCAQPB010000002.1, on the reverse strand, counting down.
GTCACTTATCCAAACGGGACAAATGTTCATCAACTCTTCTACCTGGCTACGCTCATTTTCTTCCTTATTGGCAATGATCAGGTCTGGCTGTAAAACCCTGATCTGATCAATATTTAATTGCTTGGTACCCCCTACTTTTGTTCGGGCTTTAAATTTATCCTCCGGATGAATACAGAATTTGGTAACGCCAATAACCTCGGTATCAAGCCCTAAATGAAACAGCAATTCTGTCTGTGACGGTACTATAGATATGATCATTTTAGGAACTGCCGGCAAACTAACCACACGATTGAGCTGATCGTGAAAAACAGCCATGTTAAAACGCGTTTTTCTCGCCTTTCACCACATTCCAAACAGTTAGGAAGATGATCTTCATATCTAACAGGAACGACCAGTTTTCCAGGTACCAAACATCAGCTTCAACACGTTCCAACATGGCCTGGGTGGTTTGTGTTTCGCCCCTTAGCCCTTTGATCTGGGCCCAACCGGTAATACCAGGTTTAAGAAAGTGCCTTACCATGAAAGTATCTATCAGTTGCGAGTATTGTTGCGTATGGCTGATCATGTGCGGCCTTGGCCCTACTACAGACATATTACCTAAAAGCACATTAAAAAACTGTGGCAATTCGTCAATGCTTGTTTTACGGATGAATGCCCCTGTTTTGGTGATACGTGAGTCGCCACGTGTAGCCTGCTTTTTATCGGAATCATTATTTACCCGCATGCTACGGAATTTGTAACATTTAAATGGCTTATTATCGCGGCCTGAGCGTTCCTGAACAAAGAATATAGGGCCACTTGATTCCAGCTTGATCAAAATAGCCAGTATAGGGAACAACCAGCTAAAAACAAACAAAATGATGAACAGGGAAAAAGCTACGTCGAATAATCGCTTGATTGACCGGTTCAGCATATTCTCTAAAGGTTCTGGTCTTACTGATATTACCGGGATGTGCCCAAAACTTTGTATAAAGGTTGGTTTCTTGGCATAATCATAATACTCGGGGATAAATTTAAACCTGATTAAATTTTTATCTGCATCAAGCATCAACTTTTCGATAGTTTGGGCTTCAGAATTGGGAAGGGTGCAAAATATCTCATCAACCTTATTATTGAGCACCCAGTTAATGCAATCCTCGGTTCCGCCTAAATAAAGGCGTCTATCCATAATATGCTCGGCGCTGTCATCAAAAAAACCAACCAGGCTGTAGCCACGTTCTGGGTTTTGCTTAAAAAAACTATACAGATCTGACCCTATCCTGCCACCGCCGATAATAATTACCGCCCTTGTATCAATCAATGAAGCACGGTCACTTTTACGTATGGTGAGGAACACCAGTTTCCACAGCCCTAGCAAAAAGCCAAACAATGCCAGCGAATAAAACAGGTACTCGCGGGTTATAAAATAAGCCTTTGTCCCTATCAATATAATGATGGTGAAACAAATAAAACTTACAAACAAGAGATAGGTTTTAATTACACCACGATAGGTTTTTATAGAATCTTTGTTTAAAACATGTTCATATAAACCGGTGATGTTAGCAGATAGTAACCAGATTAAATTAAACACCAATACAATAGGCAGATATTTCCTGTTACTTATCCAAAAAATATACGATCTGTCTTCGATGAAGTAAGAAATCACCATGCTTATATTAAGTATAATATAGTCAATGGTAAGGTTCACTGCTTTAATAAAAGTAGCGTATCTGTGAATCATTTATTAGAGCTTATTATAGTAGAAAACACACGCTAAAATTAGCATAATTTATTTATATAGCAACCTGAAGGTTGAATGTTAAACGGGTAATAAAGCTGTAAAGTTGCTGCCCGCAAAATTATAAATTAAGAAAATCCATACAAAACCAAATATAAAACAATTAACCAAAAACAAAAGACATTGCAATACTATAAACAGCTTTTTTTATAAAAAAAGCAAGAATTATAAGCGCCCGTTTACAAGATCTTTTTCTAAAATTCCTTTGATATCGTATATAACTGATAAATCGTTTTTCTTTAACCCGCTGTAATTCAATTCAAGAAACTCCCGGTGCCCTACGGCAATAACTATAGCGTCGTAATTTCCGCGCAATTTATGGATATCTTTTACTGTATCAACATCATACTCCTGTTTAACTTCAAGTGGATCGGCCCAGGGATCATATATTTCACAATGAGCCTCAAAGCCGCTTAAAACTTTCACAATATCAATAACCCGGGTATTACGAACGTCGGGGCAATTTTCTTTAAAAGTAAAACCCAATACCAATATATTGGAGTGCTTAACTGATATATCATTTTTTATCATCAGTTTTATCACTTCAAGGGCTACGTAATTGCCCATACCGTCATTAAGCCTGCGTCCTGCCAGTATGATCTCGGGATGATAACCTACCTCCTGCGCCTTTTGTGCCAGGTAATAAGGATCAACACCGGTACAATGCCCGCCAACCAGTCCTGGTTTAAAATTCAGGAAATTCCATTTAGTACCGGCAGCTTCTAAAACAGCATGAGTATCAATATTCATCATGTTGAATATCTTAGCCAGCTCATTTACAAAGGCAATATTAATATCCCGTTGCGAATTCTCGATAACCTTGCACGCTTCAGCCACCTTTATGCTGGGAGCCTTATGCGTTCCTGCCGCTATGATGGACCTGTAAAGTCCGTCAATAAAATCGGCGGCCTCGGTTGTTGAGCCTGAGGTTACTTTTAAAATATTGGTAAGTGTGTGTACTTTATCGCCCGGATTTATACGTTCCGGTGAATATCCTGCAAAAAAATCGTTGTTAAATTTCAGTCCGGATGTTTGCTCCAATACCGGGATACAAACATCTTCTGTAGCACCAGGATACACGGTTGATTCATATATCACTACATCGCCGGCTTTAAGTACACTCCCTACACTTTTACTCGCTTTAACCAGCAAGCTCAAATCCGGGCGGTTATATTGATCAGTCGGGGTTGGTACGGCGATGATATAAATATTACATGAGGCAATATCCTGTACGGAAGATGTAAATATTAGGCCTTTACCCGCCCCTGCATCTGTTGTTAATACTGATGATAATACAGAAGAATCTGTCTCAAGGGTGCGATCAAAGGCTTTATTCAACTCATCAACACGGCTTTGCTTAATATCAAAGCCTTTTACAGGATATTTTTTGGCAAACTCTACGGCTAAGGGCAAACCAACATACCCTAATCCGATAATCGCGATATGAGTACTGGCTGGTGGTACAAATTTTTTAGAGAATTGATTTGACGATTGATCAATCATTTTTTATAGCTGTAGATCGTAAATATAATTTATTTTTTATGATGCCAAATCCGTTCTATTGATTATAGATCTGGTAAACCCCTTGAATAGTTTTATCTGCGGCAGAGCCCACCAGCAAAGTGGTGATCTTTTTTTCGATCATTAATTGTTCGGCCCGGCTCACAAATTCTTCACCATCAATAATAATGGGATTTGAGGTCATGATCTCGGCCACGGTTAATGTCGAAGTATCCGGATGTTGTAATAATGCCCTGCGCAAATCGCCGTCGGTAACTATTCCTTTAATAAAAGTAGCATCCCCTACCATCACCATCCCCAATCGCCCTGCAGACATACTGAGCAATAACTCCATAAAAGAGGCATTCTCATTTATAAAAGGCAGCTTATCCGTACGCATGAGGTCCTTTACCTTAACCAGTAGCTTACGCCCCAGGCTTCCACCGGGATGGAAACGGGCAAAATCATGTTGCTGAAAGCCACGTGATTCCATCAGGGCTATGGCCAGGGCATCGCCCATGACCAGGGCAGCCGTAGTTGATGAAGTAGGTGCCAGTTCAAGCGGACAAGCTTCTCTTGAAATTTTTATGTTCAAATGGTGGTGACTGTTCTTCGCCACTGTTGAATTCGGGTTGCCTGTAACACCAATAACGAGGTTCTTGTTCCAGGTTAAAAACGGGATGATCCTGAGCACCTCATCCGTCTCTCCCGAATAGGATATCAGCATCACCATATCATTAGAACTTACCATACCCAGATCGCCATGAAAAGCTTCGCCCGGGTGCAGAAAAAAGCTGGGTGTGCCCGTGCTGGCCAGCGTAGCGGCTATTTTTTTACCAATAAGACCCGATTTGCCTATCCCGATCACCACCAGTTTACCTGTAGATTCCAGTATAACATTAACTACCTTGGTAAACTCATCATCAATTAAGCCAGCCACGTGTTGTAACGACTCAATCTCAATATCAAAAACCCTTTTGGCAATATCTTTCATCCGAAGATAATTATTGAATTAGTGAATTATTGAATTTTGATTTTCATTCCGCCATGTATGTGAAATAATGCATATGAATGCCTCATCAAGACAATAACGGCGCTAATACTTTATCCAAATCATGAAGCTTAACCATATTTGGGCCATCGCTTAACGCATTATCCGGATCGGGATGTATCTCCATAAAATAGCCATCGGCCCCAAAAGCTTTAGCTGCTAAGGCCATCATCGGTACAAAGGTGCGGTCGCCACCGGTTTTGCCTCCTGCTCCACCCGGACGTTGCACAGAGTGGGTACAATCCATACAAACCGGATGTCCAAAAGCTTTCATATCATAAATGTTCCTGAAATCAACAGCCAGGTTATTGTATCCGTACATATTACCGCGTTCGGTTAATATCACCTGATCATTACCTGCTTCTAAAACCTTTTGCGCCGGGTAAAACATGTCCTGTCCCGACAAAAACTGGGCTTTTTTTATGTTCACTATTTTACCTGTTTGAGCAGCCGCTACCAGCAGATCGGTTTGACGGCATAAAAAAGCCGGGATCTGTAATATATCAACCACCTGGGCGGCTATAGCAGCCTGACCCGGTTCGTGAATATCGGTAGTTACCGGTAAGCCAAAACGATCTTTTACATTTTGCAGCATTTCCATTCCTTTTTCGATACCGGGACCACGATACGAGTGGATAGACGTACGGTTGGCCTTATCAAATGACGATTTAAATATTACCGGAACTTGATAACGCTCAGCTGCCTCGGCAACTTTCTCGGCTACCTGGTATAACAGCTCCTGGTTTTCCATTACACAGGGTCCTAATATAAAGAACGGCTTTTGCCGCATTTGTTCAAACAACATGATGTGGTATTTTATAGTATAAGAGGCAAAGATAGTGATAAGCATGAATTAAAAAACAGACACAGATTTCACCGGTCAAAACAATTGGTAATAATTCAAGTCATTTGATAATATTCATGTAATAGTGCTTACTAAATTCGTGTTAATTCAATAACATTCTTGAAATTCGTGCTATGAATTATTTTGAATTTTACGGCATACCTGAATCTTTTGATATCGACGCGGCCCTGCTGAAAAAGAAATTTTATGCATTAAGCAAGCAATATCATCCGGATTTTTATGCCGGCGAAGATGAGGCCAAACAGCAGGAAATATTGGAATTATCTACGCTAAATAACAAGGCTTACCAGGTACTTTCGGACCCGGCACGCCGTATGGAATATATTTTAAAGCTGCATGACCTGGTATCTGAAGGGGCAAAACCACAACTTCCGGCAGATTTTTTAATGGAAATGATGGATATTAATGAACGCCTGATGGAAGTTGATGATGCTGAACAGCTGGCTGCGGTTACTACAGAAGTACTTGCTATTGAGGGAGATATTAATGACAAACTCGCCAGTCTTACTTCCGGTTATGAGCAGTTGGATCATACCGCCCAGGAAAGCAGGCGTAATGAAATAGCAGAAATTTATTATAGACAAAAATATCTGTTGCGAATTAAAGAGAGTTTAGATACATTTGCAGCCCGCTTGTAAGGAATACCAATACAAGTAGAGTATGCCCAGCTGGCGGAATTGGTAGACGCGCTGGTCTCAAACACCTGTGGGAAACCGTGCCGGTTCGACTCCGGCGCTGGGTACAGGAAAGTTTAGGTACTACCTAACTTTACTGTAATAATTAAAAAACCCTCTTTACGATATGTAAAGAGGGTTTTTTAATTAATTTTGAATATGTACGAATTGTTATGCAATCATATTGAACAACATGTCCATCTTACTGAGGCGGAACTTTCCGGCTTTACGACATTGTTTGAATTGAAAAACATCAGTAAAAAACAAATACTTCTAAAAGCGGGCGAAGTTTGCAGGTTTGAAGGCTTTGTTACAAAGGGTATGTTCCGGGTTTATCATATTGACAAAAATGCGGCAGAACAAATACTCTATTTTGCCATAGAAAACTGGTGGATCACGGATATTGACAGCTTTACCAATGAAAGGCCATCACAGCTTTTTATTGAGGCAATTGAAGATAGTGAGGTACTTGTAATTTCAAAAAAGGACAAGGAATTTGCTTATGCTAATTTACCAAAAATAGAGAAGTTATTCCGGGTAATGACCCAAAAAACCCATGTTGCCCTGCAAAGAAGAATGATAGATAATTTAGGTAAAACAGCCGATCAACGCTATGCTGATTTTATAGAAAGATATCCCCAACTCTTCAGGCGCCTTTCTAATCTTCAAATTGCAGCTTACCTTGGCATCAGTCACGAGTTTTTGAGTAAAATAAGAAATAAGATCGCTCATAAAAAAATAGGCTGAATTTCATTTATTGAACTTGTTCAACCTTTTTAGGCTTTTGATGACCGCATCTTTGCTGTGTCATTAAAAACAACAAAAAATGAAACCTTTTATTTCAGCAGCTTTTTTAATTATTTTAATCTTATTCAAAATGGACGTACAGGCACAAAGCTTTAAAACGATTGAAGCAAACAATCTTAAACTACAGGTTTACAACGCATCAGAAAATAGTTTTGGTGTAGCTTCGGTCATCGTATCCGGAAAAACCGATGCGGTTCTGATCGACGCACAATTTACCCTGGCAGACGCTGAAAAGGTAGCCCAGGAAATCAAAAATTCAGGTAAAAAATTAACCGCTATTTATGTTTCTTATGGGGACCCTGATTTCTACTTCGGATTGGAAGTATTCAAAAAATATTTCCCTGAAGTAACGGCTTATGCTTCACCGGCAACCGTAGAACATATTAAAGCGACGGCTCAAAAGAAATTAGATGTTTGGGGTGGCCAATTAGGTAATAAAGTTACGTCAAACGTTATTTTACCGCAGGTGTTAAAAAGAAACAGCATTGACCTGGAAGGCCAGAAACTAGAGATCATAGGTTTAGAAGAATTTCCGGCTAAAACTTTTGTCTGGATACCTTCCATCAAAGCCGTGATAGGTGGTATCAACGTATTTGGAACCACTTTTCATCTTTGGATGGCTGATGCACAAACAGCTGAAGCCCGTAAAGAATGGGTCAGCGTTTTAGACAAAATTGAGGCATTACATCCTGCTATCGTGGTTCCCGCACACGCTAATTCTGCAAGCCCGTTCGACGAGAGCGCAGTGAAACATACAAAAGATTATATCCAGTTCTACGAAGAAGCTTTGAAAACCGACAAAACATCACCAGCCCTGATCACTGCGTTAAAAGCAAAATACCCTTCGCTTACTTTTGATATCGCTTTGCAAATAGGCGCAAAAGTAAACACGGGCGAAATGAAATGGTAAAATTATCAACCTTGTTCAACCTGGCAATGTTTATCGCGCTGTCAGGTTGTTCCTTAAATAAAAAGGAAAATGACAAATTTAGAGATCGTAAGGAGCACTTATGAAGGGGGAACCTCCGAAGAAAACGGCAAAAACCTAGCTAAGTATGTATCAGAAAACATCAGCTGGACCGAAGCTAAGGGCTTTCCTTATGCTGGTACTTACATTGGTTTAGAAGAAGTTACCAGGAACGTCTTTTACCGCTTAGGCAGCGAATGGATAGATTATAAATTTACGCCCGAAGACTATGTTGCCGGCGATGATAAGGTAGTTGCCTACGGCACTTACACGGGAACCAACAAAGCTACAGGTAAGTATTTTGAGGCAAGGGTAGCTCACGTTTGGAAATTGAAAGGCGGGAAAATTAACAGCTTTGAGCAATTTGTTGATAGCCAGCCCGTAAACAATTCTATGAAGCAATAGGGGTATTCGTTGCGTTGATCATTTTTGTGTACCAGATAAATTAGGGGTCAGTAATACCGTATTTAATTGGGAAGCCGGTTTGAAACTGGCTTCCCAATTAAAATTTATATCGAACTGATATCCCAAAGTGAATGCCAGTTAGTACCTAATTGGGAAGTTAAGAAAATTAATACAACACCATACTGGAAACATCGTATCGTTGACCAATTTTTATTGATATCGGTTTTTGCTTTTTCAGACTCCATTCTATCAATCAAAAGTGAAAGGTTTTCAAGCAGATCTTCTCCAGCTGAGGATTAAATAAAAAAGGAAATTTGTTAAAAAAATGCCGTTTAATATTGCTAATTAAGTACGGCCTTTGTAAAGCTGATGGCCGATTTTTATTCTTGACTTTACATACAGGAAATAACACATATATAAATTACCAATTTTCGATTCAAGTCAAACCCGCCGAAGGCAAAACCTGAGCGGTTACTGACCTTTATCTAACTCACTATAAATCCTATTATTTACTTATTTTCAATTGGTTGAAATTGTATAATTGAAAGCTTCTATATAACTAAAATATTAAATCATGGTGCCGAATATTTTATATTTAATGATCCAATCCTATTGCAAATAATTAATTGTTTTAATTTGCAGTAGGTTACAAATTAATTGTGAAAATACTGATCGTAGAAGATGAAGAACGCATAGCCAGTTTGGTAAGGCGGGGTCTGGAAGAACAGGGCCATATTGCCGTTGTGGCTTACGATGGACTGAGTGGTAAGAAGCTGGCTTTGCAAAACGATTATGACCTGGTAATTTCAGATATTATTTTACCTCACCTCACAGGGATCGAACTATGCCGGGAAATTAGGATGGCCAAGCCTGACCTTCCTGTTATTCTGCTTACGGCTTTAGGAACAACTGACGATAAGGTGGATGGCTTTGATGCCGGGGCAGACGATTATTTAGTAAAACCCTTTGACTTCCGCGAACTGTTAGTACGTATAAGGGCGGTAATGAACCGTAAAGGCGGCAAATCAACTACCCAACCAGTTATTTTAAAATACGCCGATCTGGAATTAAACAACCAGACCAAAATTGTGAGTCGTTCGGGTAAGGAGATTAGCCTTACACCAAAAGAATTGAAACTGCTGGAATACATGATGCAAAATAGCGAAAGGGTTTTATCCAGGGTGGAAATTGCGGAAAAGGTATGGGACACCCATTTTGATACAGGAACAAACTTCATTGATGTCTATATCAATTACCTGCGAAAAAAAATCGACAAGGACTTTAGCAGCAAGCTCATCCATACTAAATCCGGTTTGGGCTTTATTTTTAAAGAAGAAACATGACCATACGCAATAAACTCACTTTGCTGTTTACCTCCATTATCGCCGCCTTGTTATTGGCCTTTGCATTGGTGGTCTATTTCTCCTTTTCAAAAAACAGAGAGAATGAATATTACAACTCTTTACGCCACACTGCCATCAATAAAGCGAATCTCTTGTTGGATGCCAAAGTTGCCCCTTCGGTATTACAACTGATCTACCGAAACGCTGAAAACTCCTTGTTTAAAGAAGAAGTAGCCATTTATGACACCTCCTTTAACCTATTATATCATGATGCGGTGGATATCGACCAGGTAAAGGAAACCCGGCGGATGATAGATGAGATTGTCCAAAAAAAGGAGATCAGGTTTTACCAGGGGGAGATGCAGGTTGTAGGTATTTTTTACCATCACCATGACCAGGATTATGTGATCACAGCGATAGCCAATGACCAGGGAGGCTATGTAAAACTTCGCAACCTAAAATATACCTTGATCATCTCGTTTTTTGTAGCGGTATTCCTGATCTATATAGCTGGTCATGTTTTTTCGAGCAAAGCTTTAAAACCGGTCTCTGATATGGTAGATAAGGTAGAGGAAATAACGGCTACCAATTTGGACCTGCGTATCGATACCGGAAAAGAAAAAGATGAGATCAGCGAACTGGCGGTTACTTTTAATGAAATGCTCAACCGGCTGGAAAAATCTTTTGACGCGCAAAAGGAGTTTGTATCCAATATTTCGCATGAACTGCGTACTCCGCTTACGGCTATGCTCACTGAATTGCAGGTTGCGGTAGAAAAAGAAAGGAGTAACGAATCCTATAAAGCATCCATTCATCATGCCATCAGCGACGCGCAAAAGCTGGTACGCTTATCCAATAGCCTGCTCGACCTGGCTAAAGCCAATTATGACCATACAGAAATCGCTTTTAGGGAACTGCGTTTGGACGAGGTGATCCTTGATGCCCGGAATGATGCCCTACACGACCAGCCGAATTGCAAGATCAATATCTTGTTTGAAGGGGAAATGGATGACGATAATGATGTTTCTGTCAGGGGCAATGAATATCTGTTAAAGGTAGCATTTATGAACCTGATGGAAAACGGCTGTAAGTTTTCGGCAGAGCGGGAGACTTCTGTAGCGATCTCCTATTTTAAAGATAAAACCATTCTGCATTTCCGGGATAACGGTATCGGGATAGCTGAGCCGGAATTGCAGCACATCTTTGATGCTTTTTACCGGGGGGCCAATCAGCAATTTGCCGGGGGAAATGGCATAGGGCTATCGCTCACCAAGAAGATCATCGAGTTGCACAAAGGAAGTATCTCGGTAGCATCCGGGATTAACAAAGGCACCACATTTACTATTGAACTGCCTCACTTATGAAACATCATTTGCTCCATGCTTCTGATGCTATAATTCTAATGAATTTCTAATTTTTTTCTAATAGTCCTCTAACGGACCTTGCTAAAACGGCCATCTACCTTTGCGTCGTAAATAATCGCTGTCTCAGGCAGTAACTATGTATTGATTAAAAGCAAGGTCATTATGAAAAAAAATGTGTTCTCCCCTATAGCGCTTATTGGCTGTCTACTCATCATGGCTGCCTGCCATCAACCGGAAGCAGCCAAAGAAACAAGCGATTATACTTTATCCGGCGATACGATCCAGGTAATGCCAAACTCCAAACTCGCGGGCAAGCTTAAAAACGATGTGGTGAAAGAGCAATCGTATCGCTTACAACTATTGACAGCGGGTACAGTAAAAGCTATCCCAACGCAGTATGCCGAGATCGCCCCGCCATTTTCGGGCCGGATCACCAAATCCTATTTAAAGCTGGGGATGCGTACCACCCCGGAAACGCCTTTGTTTGAAGTAAGTTCTCCCGATTTTATCACCGCGCAAAAGATATTTTTCCAGGAGAAATCACAGCTGCAGCTGGCAGAAAAAACATTGAAAAGACAACAGGACCTAACGGCGCATGGTGTGGGCACGCAAAAAGACATGGAAGAAGCCAAAACCGCTTACGAGGTAGAAAAAAAGGAATATGAAAACGCGGTGATTGGCATAAAGATATTCAAGGCCGATCCTGATCAGCTGGTACTGGGCCAACCGCTGGTGGTGCGTTCGCCAATTGCCGGGCAGGTGATCGAAAACAAGGTGGTACTTGGTCAATTCATCAAAAATGATGCGACCAGCGTGGCAACCGTAGCCGAACTATCCAAGGTTTGGGTGGCTGGGCAGATCAAGGAAAAAGATATCCGCTTTATCCATGAATTGGACGAATGTTCCATTCAGATCGCCGCCTTACCCGAAAAACAGGTTAAGGGCAAAGTTTATCATGTGAATGATATGGTGGATGAAGACACGCGCAGTGTACAGGTATTGATCGAATGTAACAATGCAGATCGTACACTAAAACCGGGTATGTATGTTACTGTAGATTTTGACAATGCACCTTCCCAGGTTATCCTGATCCCTACCACCGCCGTATTGCAAATGAACGATGAAAGCTTTGTATTTACAGAACCGGCACCTGGCAAATATGTAAAACGAAAAATTGAAACAGCCAATACTGATCATGACCAGGTAGTGATCAAATCTGGTTTAAAACCAGGCGACCGGATCCTGACCTCTGGTGGCTTTTACCTGTTGGATGCTAAATAAAATACAGCCATTATGAAGAAACTAATTTTTACCGCTATAAAAAAGCGCTGGCTTTTCGCAGCATTGTTCGTCCTGCTGGCCATGTTTGGCTATTATTCCTGGACACAATTATCCGTAGAGGCTTATCCTGATATTGCCGACGTTACTTCACAGGTAGTGACACAGGTACCCGGCCTTGCTGCCGAAGAGGTGGAGCAACAGATCACCATTCCCGTAGAAAGGGCCTTAAACGGAATGCCGGGTATGCACGTGATGCGTAGCAAAAGTACATTCGGCCTTTCTATCATCACTATTGTTTTTGAAGATGGAATTGAGGATTACTGGGCCAGGCAACGCATTACCGAGCGCCTGGGCGATGTCACGCTGCCCTATGGCGCGCAGCCCGGTCTTGATCCGCTTACCTCACCCATCGGGGAGATCTATCGTTATATCATCGAAAGCAAAAATCATGACCTGCGTGAGATCACCGACCTGCAAACCTGGACAATTATTCCCCGCATCAAACAAGTAGCAGGTGTTGCCGATGTGACCAACTTTGGCGGTATCACCACGCAATACCAGCTGGAAGTTGATCCCGGTAAGCTGGAACAATACAAACTTTCCCTTACCGATATACAAACTGCTATCAATAATAACAATGCCAACGCAGGCGGGAGTGTACTCACACGGGGCGACCTGGGTTATGTAGTACGGGGCATCGGCCTGGTAAAAACGCTGGAGGGTTTGGGTAACGTCGTTGTTAAGTCGGTAAATGGCGTACCTGTTTTTTTAAAGGACGTAGGTACTTTGAAATACGGCAACCTGGAACGCAAAGGCATTTTAGGTTATACCGACCGTAAAGTAAACTACAGCGAAGGCGATGAAGGCATCGTGCTGCTGTTAAAAGGCGAAAACCCATCAAAAGTATTAGAGGGCATCCATGCCGCTGTAGAAGACCTGAATAAAAATATATTACCCCAAGGTGTACGGATCAGGCCATATATAGACCGGACGAGTCTGGTTGACACCACTTTGCATACTGTATCGCATACACTACTGGAAGGCATGACCCTGGTTATTATTGTGCTGATTGTTTTTCTGGGTAACTGGCGCGGCGCATTGATCGTGGCCATCACTATTCCGCTGGCCTTACTGGTTGCTTTTATATTGATGCACTTTACCCATATCCCGGCTAACCTGCTTTCGCTTGGTGCCATTGACTTTGGGATCATTGTAGACGGGGCCATTGTGATGATGGAAACCATTTTGAAAAAGCGGGAGGAAAGCCCTACGGAAGAATTGCACGAAGCAACAATTGGGCAAAGGGCCTTGGCTGTTGCCAAACCCATTTTGTTCTCTACCGTTATCATCATTACCGCCTACCTGCCCCTGTTCTCTTTTGAAAGGGTAGAAAAGAAATTATTTACCCCGATGGCTTTCACCGTGGGTTTTGCATTGCTGGGTGCATTGGCGGTCGCGCTGTTGCTGATACCGGGGCTGGCTTATGCCGTTTACCGGAAACCCCGTAAACTGTTCCACAACAAATGGCTGGAAAAATTAACCACAGCCTATTTTGAAGGCGGTAAAAAGGTGATGAAAAAACCACAACAAGTTTTTATTCCATTGGCCATTGCCTTAATTGGCGCAGTAATCCTTTCCATCACCGTAGGTAAAGATTTTTTACCCCCACTGGACGAAGGCTCTATATGGTTACAGGTGCAATTGCCTCCCGGCGTATCCTTACAGAAATCGAAAGAAATGAGCGATACTTTACGGCAGCATACCATGAAGTATAGCGAAGTAACCTATATGATGGTGCAGGCCGGGCGTAATGACGACGGTACCGATCCCTGGACAGCCTCGCACTTTGAATGCAGTATTGGCATTAAACCTTACAGCGAATGGAAGAACGGCAGGACAAAAGCCGACCTGATCAACGATCTGGCCAAAGAATATGCAACTATGCCGGGCTATACGGTCGGATTCAGTCAACCGATGATCGATGGCGTAATGGATAAAATTGCAGGCGCGCACAGCGAGCTGGTGGTAAAAATATATGGAGAAGATTTTAAAGAAACCCGCCGTATTGCAGAAAATGTCATGACCACGATTAAAAGCATCAAAGGTGCTGCCGATGTGGCCATTGACCAGGAGCCGCCATTACCCCAATTGCAGATATCTGTTGATCGTGATGCCGTGGCCCGTTACGGCCTTAATGTAAGCGACGTATCTGAACTGATCGAAGTAGCCATTGGTGGCAAAGCTATATCACAGGTGTTTTCCGGCAATAAGGTTTATGACGTGATCTGCCGCTATAATGAAGAAAGCCGTAATACACCAGAGAAAATTGCTAACCTGATGCTTACTTCTCAAACAGGTGCCAAAATCCCGTTGTCGCAAATTGCAACCGTAAAAACTGCAACAGGTGAAAGTACTATTACCAGGGAATTAAATAAACGTCATTTGACCGTTAAACTCAATTTGCGTGGGACTGATCTGACCGCTTTTTTAAATGAAGCGCAAAGCAAAATTGAAAATACCATCAAATACGATCACGACAAGTATACGATCAAATGGGGTGGGCAATTTGAAAACCAGAACCGGGCCTATGCCAAGCTGATGGTGATTGTACCGCTGGCATTGGCTATCATGTTCTTATTACTGTACGGGGCATTCGGCAAATTCCGCCAGGCTGGGCTGATCTTATCTATTGTACCGTTGGCTTTATTCGGCGGTATGCTGGCATTGAACATCAGGGGAATGACCTTGAATGTGTCATCGGCCGTAGGGTTCATCGCCTTGTTTGGTGTAGCCATACAGAATGGCGTGATACTGATCTCGCACATCAATGACCTGAGGAAAAAAGGATACGATTTACTAAAAGCTGTTGTAGAGGGAGCCGAAGACCGTTTTCGACCAGTATTAATGACCGCCACTGTTGCAGCATTGGGTTTGCTGCCCGCATCGCTGGCAACAGGCATCGGTTCTGATGTACAAAGGCCATTGGCTACAGTAATTGTATACGGATTGTTTGTAGCAACAGCTATCACCCTTTTTGTGCTGCCTGCCCTGTATTACATGCTGGAAAGCAAATGGGGAAAGGATGATTTTAAACCGGCAGAACCTCAGAAATAAGCTATAAAGACATGAAAATTAAGAAATTCAATATCATATATCTGTTATTATTCATCGTAGTGATGAATAATACAAAAGCATTAGCGCAGCAAAGCGCTGATACCTCTTTTGCAAAGATCAAACTGCCGCTTACTACTTTTTTAAGTCTGGTGGGAAAACAGAACCTGGATTATCAGGCTCAAAAATACAATGTAAGTATTGCCGAAGCCGGAATAGAATCTGCGAAAGTATTTCCCGATCCTGAATTATCTTTCGGGGCATTTGATAATCAGAATGCCAGTAAAAAACTGGGCTACGGTTATAATGCCGGCCTGAGCACCACGCTGGAATTAGGCGGAAAAAGAAGATCAAGGATAGATCTGGCCAAAAGTGAGGTAGAGTTAAATAAAGCCATGCTGGAAGATTATTTCCGTAACCTGCGGGCAGATGCGTCACTGGCTTACTACACCGCCATGCAGAACTTTTATATTTTCCAAGTTCAGAAAAACTCCTGGGAGAATATGGATAAGCTGGCCAAGGCTAATTCTATCCGTTTTAAACTGGGCGCTATTACAGAAACAGATGCCCGGCAATCCAAACTGGAAGCTGGCACATTAAGAAATACCTTGTTCCAGAATGAAGCCGACTGGAAAACAGCCCTTGTACAACTCAATTTACTGACCGGAAAAGCTCATGCCGATACATTGTTTATGCCTTCAGGCGATTTTGACAAACTGGACAGGGACTTTTCATTAGGTAACCTGATAGCAAACGCGCAGAATAACAGGGCAGACCTGGTGGTGGCTTTAAACACCAAAACTGCTGCTGAAAAAAGCCTGCAACTGGTTAAGGCCAACCGGACAATTGACCTTGGCATTAACCTGGGAGGTACTTATAATGCGGCAGCTACCAATGAAATAGCGCCAACACCAGCCTACCGTAGTTTGAATGCTGGACTATCCATCCCACTGAAATTCTCCAATCATTATAAAGGGGATATTAAAGCCGCGCAGTATACCATCAAACAATCGGCAGTACAATATGACCAGGTATTGCTGCAAATCCAAACAGAAGTATTGCAATCCTGGATGAATTACAAAGCCGCGCAGAAACAGGCCACGCAGTTTAAGAATGGCTTATTAACCGAAGCGCAAAAAGTGCTGGACGGTAAAACCTACAGCTATAAGCGTGGGGAAACCTCGCTACTGGAGGTTTTGAATGCCCAACGTACCTATAATGATGTACAGCAGAATTACTACCAGGCTTTATTTAATTATGCATCGGCCCTGATTACGCTGGAGCGCTCAGCTGGCATCTGGGATTTACAATAATCAACCGAATCATGAAAAAGCAAATTTACTTAATCTGCTTATCGCAGTTCTTTTTGACCTTGTTTTATTCCTGTGAAAAAGACCCCAGTGGTAATGGCAGTCTAAATATTACGGTGCATTATCATAACCAGCCCGTAGCGGGAGCCAAAGTATATTTAAAAATGGGTGTTTACACCAATCCCAACTTTACAGATAGCCAGTATGACGGCATCCTCACTACAGATGGCAGCGGAATTACTACCTTCAGTAACCTGACACCTGGAAGGTATTATATAAAGGCTATTGGATATGCAAACAAAACAACAGTAAAGGGAGATACAACTGCCACTGTGGTACGCCGCTATAGGGGAGATAATATATCTAACTTTACTATTGATGTACAATAAAGGCTATTTAGTTAAAACGTTTCTAAAACTATGCATAACTTTTTTTGACAAGTGCAAATTTCTGGTTCAATTCAAGCCTGGTAACTATAAATCACATACAGTTTAAACTATAAAATCTTCTGATAAAACAACTATTTTATAAATCCTTTCACTTTTAAATCCTGGATTATGGGCTCTATAAGCCATAAAAAGCTTTCTAAATGTTGAAAGTATTCCCGCTCAGTGGGTACAAACCCCCTTTACAATGCGTAGAGAGGGTTTAGTTTTTAGTGAATAAATGGCTTTATCGCTCGGAAAGCATTGTTTTTGGTTCGATCTACGGTAAGGATGATTCTTTTTATGATATCGTTTTAGTAGTTCACGATAAAGTCTTACAAATGCCAGATTGAAGTCTAATAAGGTCGGTTTGGGGCGAGCTGATTCTTCTTAAGAGCTAATTTCTAGCTTATATCCTTTGCCGCGTATAACAACAATTTTAATATTCGGATCAAATTCCAGTTTTTTTCTAAGTTTTGATATGAACATATCCAGACTGCGCCCCACAATAACACCTTCGTCTTCCCATATCTCTTTTTGCAGCCGGCTTCTCTCTATGGTCTCATTGGGAGACAATGCGAAAATGAGCAATACACGGGTTTCCGTTCCGGTCAGATCTATTGTCTTTCCGTTTATTATGAGCTTCCGATTCTTCGCATCGAACGACACAGCGCCTAAAGTTAATATGTCAGCATACTGACTGGCAGGTAAGGCTCTTCGTGGCTTAACCGATCTCAAAAATACAAAACCAACAAATGCTAAAAATGGCAGACTGCCCAGAAGATATCCATTCTTTGCTATATTTATTCCTGTCGGTTTGAATTTAATGTTGATCATGTAACATGCTCTGGGTTGCGTTCTTCCTTTGCATGGTACAATATCATCTTTTTTATTTTTGGATATAGCGTATCCATAGGCCACACTAGAGTTGCCACAGGTCAGAACGTTAACGACATAATCATGTGCTAACGGGTCTTTGGCCAATAAACGCCCAGTAGTATTCACCAGGGAGTCCGGTCGAAAAGTAAGATCGTTCTCAAACCTGATCTGGTATTCATTTTCTGCGATCTTTTTTACCGGAAGCACCCTTGATGTACTGTCGCCCGACTGTAAGAGTAGTTCATGTCCGATCCTGCGGAGCAAAACTTCCCTCCTGGCGATATCAAAGTCGTCACTGCCTCCCATACTAAAGGCCACGCAGATTACGGAGATAAACGAGAGTAATATCAATCCGCACAGGTATTTGCGTTTTCCGAAGAAGAGATATCGACTAAGATGCATAGTGTCAAGTTTTTATTTACAAAGTTTACATTTTTATTTACAATCCAAATCTCTCAAGCCGAAAAATATCAAAGTAGTTTCGCTGAATTAATTTTGATATGATATGAAAAATAAGAGAAACGTTTTGTCCTGCCTGATCATCATGCTGGCAGCAGTAATCTACTTTCCCGTGCAGGCTCAGCAAAAACCGGGCGCTCAGGATGTTGTTTATCAGCTCGATATAAAAAAAAGCAAACTGTTCTGGAAAGTTCCCAAAAACAGCCATAAGGGTTTTATATTATTTAATTCGGGCACCCTTAGCAGCTTTATTGCCGGCAGGCCAACACGAGGTACTTTCAGTATTAATATGAACAGTATGAGGACTACCGACGAAACTTCAGTTACCAAAAGAAAAGAGGTTGACGATGAGCTGAGAAGCGAAGGCTTCTTTGCTGTTTCAAAACACCCTACTGCCACCATGGTAATTAATAAAATACTGCCGGAACCTGATGGAACAACCTACAAGGTTTACGGTGACCTGACGATTAAAGATCTGACCAAACCTATTGAATTTACAACTATTATGAAGCAAAACGGCAATACCATCACAGCAACGGCAAACACGAACATTAACCGCGAAAATTGGAATATCGATCTTCAACAGAAGCCGAAATCCTGGAACCCATTTGACAGCCTGAAAGACCATCTTGTTGACGATGACATCTCGGTGAGCCTGGAACTGGTATTTACTAAGAAATTATTGTAAGATAACACAAAGAAAAAATGAAAACCTACGCACAGATTTATGCTTTGTTCTTGACGCTTGTTTTTTGCACTTCTTGTAGGGGGCATGTCAAAACAGACCTGCCAAAAGATAATATCAAGTACGAAACCAAAGACATAATCACTTCTCATGGGCCTACCCAACAAATGATTCGTAATATAAAAAAAGGCAGAAATGGCACCATTTTGATGACTGGCTCAAACAGCACATCATTTGGTGATGTTTTTCGATACGATGGAAAATCATTTACTAATCTCACTAGTAAATTAGGTTCGCACAGATTCTGGGATGTCCTGGAAGATCGACGCGGAAATATTTGGTTCACTTCTATTGATTCAGGCGTTTATTATTACAACGGGAAATCCTTTCAGAATTTCACAACCAGGGAGGGGCTTGCCAATAATGAGGTTTTTTCTATTTATGAAGATAGGGCCGGCATTATTTGGTTCGGCACCGGAGGTGGAGTAAGCCGTTACGATGGAAAATCTTTTCGAAATTTTACAACTAAAGAAGGACTACCCAGTAATAATATTACTACTATTATGGAAGACAAAACCGGGAAATTATGGTTTGGCACAAGGGGCGAGGCCTTCATTTATGATGGAAAAACATTTACCACCCTCACCAATAAAGACGGTAAAGGCTTTAACAACGTTTGGTCGATAATCGAAGATAGAAGAGGCAATATTTGGTTCGGTGACAATGGCCTTTGGCGCTATGACGGAAGAACCTTTACCAAGGTATCGCAGAGAGGTGTTTATGCTATAATCGAAGATAAAAAAGGAAACATCTGGACTACTGGTGTAGTAAATCCTCCTATTGGGAAGATATGGGCACTGTCCCGTTATGATGCAAAGTCCTTGTACAATAAAAAGCTCACTGTAACCGAAATTATGTCAGGACCACCAGCTTTTTTGGGGATCTTGGAAGCTAACGATGGAAGTATTTGGTTTGGAGCTGATGGCGGAGTGTATCATTATGATGGAAAGAACATTAAAAGATTTTAAGGGTAACGAGGGTCAACATTAAGGTGCATTGCTGATAATTTAAATCAGCGGGTTTGAAACACTTCAATACCGGGTTAAATTGAGGGGCAGTGGTTCGACCTCAATCCCGCTTTGATTATCTTTAATGTGTCCTATAATCACATAAAAGAGCAATCTGCTTCAAATCTTCTATAAATTGGTTCGACATTGGCCTGACTTTGTGTACTGGAAAAGTTAGGTGCTACCGAACTTTATTGTAATAATTAAAAAAACTCTTTACGATGATGTAGAGAGGGTTTTTACTTTTTTAGTTTTCGGTTCAATTCAAACCTGCCAAATACAAATCCTAAATAACTTCATGACTATCTGAATTGATAGTAAAAAGAGACTGTTAATTAGTTGTGATTAGTAAGTAAAGCGTTAAATAAATTGAGGACGCTTTTTAAAAGAGGGATAAAGCGTGAATCTTCGCGCCTTATCCCTCCCAGTCGGACAGCTCGTAATCAATCCAGACCGGGTGGCACTATGAATTGATAGCCGACCGGTGCAAACTATTACACCTCGTTCTTTGCCCGGTTCCTAGTGAACCACTCCTGATTTTTTTATTGAGCAATAAGCTTCCATTGCTGATTATAGCTCGAGCCGCTCGTCCACTGTTGCATAACAGATCCATTGGCCGTCAGACCTCCTGTATCAAGACACTTTCCTGTTGCAAGGTTAATGATCTTATAATAACCGCCTCCTGCGGAAACTATTGACCAGCGCTGCGTACTATTGGTATTTACTGTATTTTGTTTAACAGACGATCCATCTGCAGTATTACCTCCTGTATCCACACATTCTTTTCCCGTTACACAGCTCAAAGTATAATAGCCATTGGTGTAGCTCACGTTCCATTTCTGGTTAGAACTTGTACCATCAGCCCATTGAGCTATAGTTGCACCATCAGTTGTGCTACCTAAATTATCAAGATTAAGGCCGGATGCTCGGTTTTGAAGCTTGTACCGGCCGTCAGCAATTGGCCCCAGCCAAACTGGTGATGCAGTCAGTTTCCATGACCACCTGTACATATTTGCAGTACCCGGACTAACCTCTATCAACGTGTCATTTGCCTTATACCAACGATAGGTATCAATGTCATTAACACCCGACCATGCTATTGTGCCCATAGAATTATCTTTGGCATAGGAAAGTGTTCCGGTTAAAAATGCCTGGTCAACATACACGCCAGTATCCCACTGCCACCAGAAACTCATGTTCCTGAATGTCTCGATACCAATTTCTGTGACCACGGTACGGGCCGCATAAGAACCCGTTCTGGCCGACATAATACTATAATAACTTGACCAAACATCATAGGAGCCCCAAAACCACCAATAACAGTGTAACCCCAGATATTGATTGGTCAATCTTGTATCGGCTCCAACGGTAGTGACATCAGCGGCGTAGCCTGTACCATCCAGGATACATTTCCCGTTAGCGGGGCTAAATGTGGTCAGAAAACCAGCATATAAATTATTTAAATCAGTACTTGAATAATCAACCGGCTCGTTAATGGGTTCATATAATACCGAAGTATTATTTTTATATACATTGTCCACCGTTTGCCACATGGTAGTCCATTGTGTGGCATCAGGTACATGATGCACGCCTACAGGCCAATAACAAAGTATCACCTTACACCCATTCAATACGATAGCATTTATGGCAGCCTGGTATACGGGCCAATAAGTAGAACTTGATGCTGTCCATGGATTTATGGGCATTCTGATAGTAGTTCCACCGCTTACTTTAACGGCGCTGGAAATACGGGTACCTACCGCGGCGGCTTGTGTTGTAGTCAGCGATGCGGTCATACCACTAGGCAGAACAACTCTTCCATCCCCCTCATTACCATTAGGATCGGCCCAGTTGATGCCCCGAAAAGGGTTCGTATTATCTGTTCCGGTTGCTGTCACAGCAAGATGACTTTTCGAAGCTGCGCCTGCTGCCGTAGTAGATTTTTTTAAAGCATCTTTTGAACAGCCCGCTGAAATGGCTATCAAGCAGCATACTCCCTGAAGAATTAAGTTTCTTTTCATTGGTTTTAAGTTTAAGGTTTATTGTATTTGATTTAAGTTTGGAATGTTCTCTTCCTATACCAATCTTTTTGGTTGTAAGAAAACCCTCACAACCAAAAGAATCGGCAATCAATTATTGGTTATATGTTATTACTGATTAATAGCCTGGGTTTTGTGTCAGATTTTTATTATTCTGTAGTTCAACCTGGGGTATTGGCCATAGCCATCCTTTTGAGGTATCAAAAACACGAGTGGTTTTCTTTTCGCGCTCAAACTGCCAGGTGGCAGCTGAAGCA
The DNA here is from genome assembly GCF_059567985.1 of Mucilaginibacter sp. BGA-UO-ETr-C110. Classification (NCBI taxonomy): domain Bacteria; kingdom Pseudomonadati; phylum Bacteroidota; class Sphingobacteriia; order Sphingobacteriales; family Sphingobacteriaceae; genus Mucilaginibacter; species Mucilaginibacter sp. BGA-UO-ETr-C110. The sequence goes on along the minus strand of NZ_JCAQPB010000002.1, from coordinate 1,441,640 downwards.
GGATTTGACAGTTTTGAAATGACATATCCGTAAACATCATGCACAGTGCTTACATCTTCCCAACGCCGCATGTCAGAATACCGTGTGGCTTCCATAGCAAACTCAACCCTTCGCTCATGTCTTACTACAGCTCTTAACTGAGCCTGCGATAAACCCGTTCCTTCAATAATTTCAACTTTAGGCATGTTTACCGAAGTCCGTTGCCTTACCTGATCTATCAAGTCATAAACTTCCTGAGAAGTGCTGCCACTTTCAATCAAGGCCTCTGCACGCATCAACAAAATATCAGCATAGCGCATCAATATAAAATTAAGACCAGCATTATAAGGGTCGGTGCCTATGTTGGCATATTTTCTTGGTCGCGCACCGGTCAATTGTCCATCACTTGCCGGAATATAAATAACCGACCCGAACTGTGAGCCCGGCAAAACAAATGTAGCAGCCAGTCGCGGATCCCTGCTTACAAATGGTTGTTGACTGTTATAGCCTGATGCGGCAGAACTTATGGGAAGCCCCGATTGTGTATAATAAGTGTCAATAATATCGGCAGTAACTCCAGGTGTTGGCCACACAACAAATGAAAGGGTAAAGCTTGGCCAGGGTTGTGCACGGCTGTTTTCCAGGTATTGTATATCAAATATCACCTCGCTGTTGTTTTCATTAGCTTCCGTAAACAATCCTCCGTAATCAGGAAAAAGGGAATACACCCCTAAATCCATCACTTGCTTGGCAGCAGCAGCCGCCTCGGCCCAATTTTTATTGTACAATAGCGCCCGGGTTTTAAAAGATAGTGCAGCCCCTTTGGTAGCCCGGCCTACATCAGTTGATGCATAGCTATTGGGAAGCACCGAGGCTGCATAATTAAAATCAGCCAGGGCCGAATCCAATACGGTTTGCTTGGCAGTCCGAGATACTGCAGCTTCTGATAAAGGAAGCGTTTTAAGTACTAAAGGTACATCGCCATAAAAGTGAACCAGATCGGCATACATCACTCCCCGAAGCATACGGGCCTCCCCTCTCATTGCATTTTTCAATGACGCATCCATGGTTACTGTGCCAATGTTTTCCAGAAAAGTATTGGCGCGCGCAATAGTTTGGTAAGCTATTGTCCATTTATTGGTTGCCCGCCAACTGCTGGAATTTTGTTGCCATGCACTAAAGTCAAGCGAACCCTGCCAGCTATCCTGACAATAATTATTGTCAGACATGAAATCGTACTGATACCAGTTATCGTTATAGGCAGAATAAATACCCATTAAAGCCAATTTTGCCTGTGTAGGTCCGGTAAAGAAAGTTTGGGTATCAAACTGGTCTAATGGCGTTTTGTCTAATATATTTTTTTTACACGCCGACATCATCATCAAGATGAGGACTGCGCCTATGATATTCTTAATTTTCATAATCTTTTTTTTATGGATGATAATCCTATTGAATTATCCATTTTAACACACAATTAGTTTAGAAATTCACGTTGCCACCTATAGTAAAAATGCGGGTTTGGGGGTAAGCTTCGGCCCTGGTTTCACCTACGGGCTGCTCAGGATCGTAACCTTTAAACTTGGTGAACGTAAATGCATTCTGCACATTTCCATAAATCCTGAAATTGCCTATTTTCATTCGTTGCAATAGCTTTGCAGGCAGCGTATAACCTAATTCAATGCTTTTAACACGCAGATAAGACGCGTTTTCCATATAATAGGACGATGCTATGGTTCTTCTGGCATCATCCAATGTTAGCCGTGGGATGTTGGTGTTTGTATGATCTGGTGTCCATCTGTTCAGCCACCAAATCCCAGTATTACTAAACCCTGAGAATTCTTCAAAAATTTCGAGACTTTGGTATCCGTTAATACCCTGGACACCCTGAAGGAATAATGTAAAATCAAAACCTTTCCAGGCCAGGTTCACTTGTGCCGAATACGCTATATCCGGAAATTGCTTGCCAATAACCGTACGATCTTTATCCATCGTTACTTTACCATCGCCATTAAGGTCGGCAAACTTCAAATCTCCGGGTAATGCCGAATAATTATCAACCGACACAACACCCGGCTTTAAAACATATTGCCTGCTTGAAGGAGTTATACCCGGATCACTATTATTTTGCCATGTAAAATCAGATATCTGGTACAAACCCGCTACTTTGTAACCATAAAAGGCATTAACCGCGCTTCCTTCAACCAGTGCTTTTACGCCATTGATGATTGGACTTGTACCGTATAAATCGGTAACCTTATTAGTAATGTGCGATATGTTCATGGTAACATTCAGCTTCATATGGTTATCAAAAACCTTTTTATATGAAGCCATAAACTCTATACCCTGATTCTTTACTTTTCCAACGTTTTGATAAGGTGGAGCGTAGGCTCCCATAGTTATGGGAATAGGAACCTGCAATAGTATGTTATCGGTGTATTTCCAGAAATAATCGGCTGTTATAGTGAAGTTGTGAAAAAGCGATGCATCAATACCAATGTTGGTTTGTGTGGTGGTTTCCCAGGTAGTGTTTACATTGGCCAGGGAAGTCACCGCTACGCCTGGGGCTAATGTTCCCCCTAAGGAATAGTTTTGTCCGGATGAGAGTACCTGACTGGCAGCATACCGGGAATTGATGTTCTGGTTACCCAGTTTACCCCATGAACCTCGGATTTTAAGATTACTGACCCATGAAACACCTTTCATAAAATCCTCCTGCCCTAGCCGCCAACCAGCCGAAAACGAAGGAAATGCACCCCACTGCTTACCTTTGGCAAAACGTGATGAGCCATCACGGCGCACATTAGCCTCAAATAAATACTTGTCGGCGTAGGAATACCCTAATCTGCCGAAATATGATTCTAAACCCAGTGCGCTGGCACTGCTGTTATTAGTTTGGGTTGAAGCATCTCCTAAAGCAATTTCCTGCTGCGTGTTGTTAACAAAACCGCTCCGGTAAGCACTTACCCAATTAGAATCAAACTCCTCCTGGGAGTAACCTGCTAAAAGATTTATATTATGTTTCTTAAAATTTTTCACATAGCGAAGCAAGGCGGTAAGCTGGGTTTGCGAATCCTGCGCATTCTGATCTGTAAGATTAGCTACGTTTACGTTGTAACCACCACCCAATTTAGCTGTAGTAAAATTGGGGTTAAAAGATTTACCATGATTCTGTGTCCAGCTATACCCGTATGAAAGCTCGGCCGTCAAACCATTTAGTAATCTATAGTTAGCACCAAATATGGTATTGATCTGGGATTTAAGGTTAGTACTCAAACTCCCCGTCATGATTTCCCCGTAATAATTATTTTCACCATTTACGGCTACATATTCGCCGGCGGCATTTTTTAACGGCCATATAGGTGCATTATTGGCATACCATTTAGCTTGCCATTCATTACTGGATGTTTGTGTGGTTCCCCTGCTACCAAATATATTGGCGGATAGCTTAAGCCTGTTATCCTTTAAAAAGTAGGCATCTAAATTTGACCGAAAAGTATAACGATTATAGGTATTACCTACCAGAATGCCATCCTGATCAAGGTATCCGAGCATAAAGGCGTAATTAAGATTGTCAGTTCCCCCGGAAAGATTCAAATGGTGGTTCTGCATATTGGCTTTATTATAAAAAACCTTTAAATAGTTGGTGTTGGGATATAAAATATCTGAACCATTCGCATATTTCGCTATATCTGAAGCAGAGTATTTTGCCTGTTGGCCGGTGTTAATGGCTGCTTCATTATACAATGTAGCATATTGTACCGAGTTCATGGTTTTAGGCAGCGCCGTAGGGTCTTGAACACCCCAATAAGTATCGTATGATAATTTCACTTTTTTATTACTACCCCGTTTGGTAGTAACAATAATAACCCCATTTGCCGCCCTGCTGCCATATATAGCTGAAGAAGCCGCATCTTTCAGCACGGAGAACGATTGTATATCGGCCGGATTGACATCATCCATACTTCCGGGCAATCCGTCAATAAGTACTAAAGGGTCGCTGTTATTTAGTGTTCCGACACCTCTTATATTAATAGTGGCGCCATCTCCACCGGCTTTACCTGATGCCTGCAATGCATAAACGCCGGGAACCTGCCCTTGTAGTGCCGCACTTGAACTGGTTAAAGGTCTTGACCCAAGGTCTTCCATATTAACGGTATTAACAGCCCCTGTAAGATTTACCTTTTTTTCTGTGCCATACCCCACCACTACTACTTCGCTCAGATCCTTTGGCGCCTCCCTTAAATGAATAGTTAATATATCCTGGCCACGAGTGGAAACCTCCTGCGAAGTGAAACCTACAAAACTGATGATCAACGTATTGTTTGCATCGGGAATATCCAGTAGGAATTTACCGTTAACATCAGTAACGGTACCGGTTGTGGTGCCTTTAACCTTGATTGTTACTCCAGGGAGCGGGATCCCTTTTTCATCGGTGACAATACCCTGTATCTTTTGTAACACCAGGCTATTGTTGGCCCCCGGGTCAGTCAGGTCAATCGCCTTTTTCACCAAAATAGTACGGTTAATGATTTTATAAGTAAACGGTGTGTTTTTAAAACATTGGTCAAGTACCTGTTCAACGGAAGCATTAGTTAGTTCCAGACTTACATGGCGTGAAGATGACAGATCATTTATTTTGAAAAGAAAATGGTAACTACTTTGATCTTCAATGAGCTTCAAAACCTTTTCTATCGAAATGTTTTTTTGACGTATGGTCACCTGCTGGCTAAAGCTCTTGGCACTCACTTGTATAAATGCTGCGATCAGGAAAATAGCAGTGAGTTTCATGGTTAATATTATTGAGGTACAATCAGGCCATGCCGTGGGCATTACCTTATGATTTAATTTCATATTTTTACAATGTTTGGGTAAGTAATAATGTCAATTCGTCAATTGGTTTTAGGCACCCAAATACTGCCGGGAAGTGGTTCGAACACTTTTCGGCTTTTTTATAAAATCTAAGATCAATGGATCTGGGTATTATAAAGTGGGGTGCCTTTTAAGGGCAGAGTTAAATTTGTATTTCTTCTTTCATTAGCTCATCATTTTAGGTTAAAAATTAGTTGGTTATAATTTTATTATATTGGTTTTAATTGGTTCTGCCTGCTCATCTTACACGTAATTACACCTTAATCTTTTATGATCAGGTTTTTCCCATCAAGCGTATAATTTACTCCCATATACTTGATCATCGTAAGCATTTCAGAAAGGTTTACATTTCGGGATATCCTCCCTCTATACAAGATATGGGTGGGTGGGCCAGCGTAAATAATGTTAATATCATACCACCTGGCAGCCTGCCGCATGATTGATGTGATATCGGCTCTATTAAATTCAAAAATTCCGTTTTTCCAGGCCACTGCTTCCTCTATATTCACATCTGCGGCAATGTTCATTTCATCGCTTTCGTTTAACAGGGCCTGGTCGCCGGGCTTTAAAGTGCCAACTGCTTGTTTACCTTTTATTTTTACCGAACCCTCCAACAGCGTTGTTTTGGAGAACGCTTCATCCGGATAATCATTTACATTAAAATGCGTACCTAAAACGGTAATTTCAGCCCGTGTTGATTTTACAATAAATGGCTTCGCAGGGTTCCTGGCGACCTCAAAATAGACCTCCCCACTAATTTCCACCTGTCTTGTTCTACCGCTAAAACTGGCTGGGAACTTCAAATAAGATAATGCATTCAGCCACACTTTGGTTCCATCAGGTAAAATCACCTGATACTGTCCGCCCTTGGGTGTGCTGATGATATTGAATTGGTCATTACCAGAAGTAGCACCATCTCTATTAACCTTATAAACCAGCAATCCTTCTGTGGTTTTAGACACCTTAACATTGCCTTGCCTGGTTAACAAACCTTTTTTCGCGTTATTCAAAATAATTTTAGAGCCATCAGCTAGCGTCAATATGGCATTATTACCTCCGGGCGGAATATCATGTAGTTGTAACTTGGCTATTTCAGATACAACTTTATGACGACTGGAGAACATGGAATAAAGCGAAAAACCTATAATCAGTGCAACGGAGGCTGCCACAGCAATTTTAGGCCATAACCTAAAAGTTTTATCCACACCACTTTGTTGCGTCCCATCAATATTTAAGACAGGCCTCTGTCTGTTTACAGCATCAATATTCAATGGTACTGTATTATTACTATCGTTGATTTCGTTTAAAATTTGCGCAAATAGTTTCTCCTTAACAAGATCTTTCTCATCATCCCGAAGTGCAACAAGGCTTTCAGGTGTATTATCAAATGACCTGAACCATTGATATACCTCCCTGATCTCATCAGGCGTGCAATTTCCAGACAGGTATCTTTCAATCACTTCAACTGAAATGTTTTTTTCCATTAAAAAGGATTATTAAAAATGGCTTACTCTTGGTTTATTATTAAGTGAAGTCAATTAAAGTAGCCGTACCCCCTAAATAAATCTGAAAAAAATTTCCTGACAAAAATGAACCCATACGACATGGTATTGTAACCGACAGCATGAGAGCCGCGAACAGCGCTTATATATGATTTCTGAGTACCAGAATGGCCAGCAGCAGCGAGCTCTTCAAATTAATACGGAGGCAACGGATGGCATTGGTAATGTGGTTCTCCACAGTTTTTTCGGATATATTTAAGAGACGGGCAATTTCCTTATTGGACTTATTCCCGATACGACTAAGCTCAAATACAGAACGACAACGTGTAGGAAGCTTCTCCAGCTCTTTATTAATAATGCCTTGCAGATCATTTAAATGCACCATATCCTCCGTTGAAGTATCAAGCTGCTCTGCAACAGCAATATAGGACAATTGCAAATACTGGTTTTTATGGGCTTCCTTCTTGAGGTGATTGATGATCAAATAACTTATAGATGAAAATAGATAGGCTTTTAAGGATTCGTTAATCCTGATAGTACTTCTGTTTTGCCAAAATTTAGTAAAAAAGTTCTGTACTATTTCTTCTGAAGCCTCCCTGCATCTGAGCCTTTTATTAGTAAAAACATACAGTTTATACCAATACCGGTTATATATTTCTTTAAAAGCTACGAGTTCATCACTTTGGATTAAACCCGTAAGTTCTTCATCTGAAAGTTCGGGATACCCTTTCATTAGTGTTAGTCGCTTATTAGAGGCGTTGTTTATATTAATTGGTTCATCGAAGGTCTGTAACAAATTTGGCAATTTCTGATTACAATCCAGCTTAGTTAATTGTTAAATATACAATTAAATTTTTATTGTCTTTTTTTTCATGCCGAAAATATTCCTTATCCACAAAATATATACCGTAAACACATTATTTAATTCACATGGCCGGGCAGCTGCGTTCGACGAAATAAACACAGAGAATTAATTTTCCTATTAACACATAAATTATTTATAAACAACAAATTACATACAAATAACTATAATTAATTATCTCATCCATACTTTTCACGATTTGCGAAAGAGTAAAGATTAAAGGTAAAGGCGATCAAATGCTGTCGCCTGATATTGTTTTAACTTTAATGGCGTGATGTATGGTTATAACAGATATGGATAACATAACTTGTATAAACTACAATTAAATAAAATCTCACTTCCTTAGCGTCTGGCGATACTAGTCCGATCATTTATCTAATCCAATATAGTCCGGCATAGCGCTTAGATAGCTATAATCAATTGTGGCCAGGGGACAACACTGGCAAAAGGTAATGCCATGTTTTAGGAGTTAAAATATTTGTGGTAAAATGATAACTAATTAAAAAATGGTTGGTTTATTTTTTAATCATCTTTTAAAGAAAGAGAACAGCCCACCCGATTTCCATTCCTGTTTTCTTTTCAATGCTTCCTCATTTTCGGGTGCCACTTTCAAAATATTATTTACGGTCTCCATAGCTGCATCAGCTTCACCGGTTGCTTTACACGCATCTGCATATTGTAGTGCAGCTTTTATCCATGTTTCATCCCACTTCCACCCATTTCTATCATAACAAGCTATCGCTGCCAATGAAAAATCTATACATTCGTCCCACTGTTTCAAAGCATAACTGCACTGCGCCAGGCTCATATTGGTATCACAGATGATGCCTTCCTCATTTTCATTTCCTGGCTGGCAGGTACCGAGCAAGATATTTAAATTTTCTTTGGCGCTGTTATAATCTTCCAGGTTGAGGTATGACATGCCTCGCATAAAATATACCTTTTGAATAGAATCAACCGTGATCGCGTCACCCTTTACCGACTGATAATTATTGGCACACGCTATGCATTGCTTATACTCCTCCAGTTGATAATAATTTTGCATCAACATATACCATGATGAGTTGTCGTCGGGGTTTTTATTCAGCTGCTCCTTCCAGGTCTGGGTGGCATCTTCCAGGCTTTCTCCATCTAACAAGTCCTGGCGTATATTTTGAACCACAATGTACCTTTGACTTAATATAAACAACTCCTGCTCGTCCAGTTCGCTCCCGTAAGTATTAATAAAGCTGTTATACTCCTCTTCTATCGTGGTTAAAAGTTCCCGGGCCTCATCCTTTCGACCCAACTCATAGACGGCTGTCAGTTGCTTACCCTTTAGATCGATATAATCTTCAAATCCTAAATACTCACTGCTGTAAGCGCCTAACTGTTCCACCACCTCAATGATTTCTTCATATCTTTGAAGAGCCAACAACGCGGTTCCCAAACTGGACAACTGTTCCCAGAAAGGTGATAAAGAATAGCCCAATTTATGTACTTCAATCGCGCTTTCATATTCTCCCAGCTCACTTAAAGCTATACCATAATTGTTGCAGCACATGGCAAAAATATGTGGCTCATTGGCAGCGCCGTCGCCTTTATCATTATAGAAGTAATCATAAAAGCCATCATAAGCAATTTTATAAAAATTTGCCCTTATCTGCAGCAGCTCCCGGGCAATAACCGCATTGCTGATACTACTTTCAGATTCATAGAAAAAGCTTACCCCTGCATTATAGTACATCACAGGTGAGTCTTTAGGCCATTTTTCTATTGTTGGCAGTTGGCCTTTTATCCGGTATGATACTTCAATGAAGCGTTGTAAACCAAGTGCCAAGCCGCCCAATTCCACACTCTTTTGTAGGTATGGAAAAGCCTCATCGTAGCTTTTAGCCTCATACAATGTGGCACCGGCATAGTGATAAGGAATAAGCCAATCGGGATATATCTTGATATAATGCTGTGCAAAATTCAACATTTCAACTGTATCACATTCCAGGCGCTCCGGATATATTTTGAGCGCGATAAACATAGCGTATATGATGGGTTGATTGACGACACCTCGCCTGGTCAACTCATTCAACCTGTAATACAACGTTATTAAATTTTCATCAATATCAGCATCGGCACTGCCCGAAAACAAAGCTATATGGGCTACCTCTCCACCCAATTCATATTCCTGGTGGTCAAGCGCAAGATTAGAGATCAGGCAATAAATGTTCACATCCTTATATCGATGTACTAATCCTTCTTTAAAGGTTTCCAGGGCCTTAGCAGGGTCATTTTTATGGTACAGATAAAGGTTTGCTTTTTTAGCATATAACAAGCCCTGCTCATGATCTGCCAAACTACGGTTTTCAACAATGTGTGCCTTGTTTAGTTTTATTAACAGATCCAAGTCCTTCAAAGCGCTATCTATGTCGCCCGTTTGATAATGGGCTTCCTGCCGATAAGTAATAGCCTTAATCCTGGTATCAAGATGGATTGATGCCATTAACTGATCGCAGTACATTATAGATCCTGGTAAATTTGTGCCCTTTATGAAAATGTTGATATAAGCTAAATACAACATGGCCTCCTCATGATCAGGCGTCAGTTTCAGCAGTTCTTCAAAACTGTTAATGGCAGTAGCTAACAGCTCATCCGCGTTTTCGTTATTATAAGATAACTGATACGCGCACTTTGCTTTAAGTAAAAGGCCATCCAAATTTTGAGGATTAAAAAGCAGGAAAAGGTTTACAGCTTCAAGGCATTCCTGGAAATTGCCTTCGTTATAAATTGATTGTAAATGCTCAATATCTACCATGCTTTGTTGTTGCTGCATATGATTTTTTTATTGAATACTAAGTGTAACAACAAAATTGCAGACAACCAGCACAGGATACCTAATTTGAGGATTCTACAAAACGTCTACTCATCTACAGCCTGGCGTCTACAATATATCTACACATTTTATAAAAATCTGATTATATGAAATTTACAATCCAACGCATTCACAAACTCAAGTTTCTTAAACCGACATAAATAATAATCTGGCCCATAATTGCTTACATTCCTGCTGGTTGGTATTGTGCGCTGGAGGCCCATTTCGTATTCGGTTTATCCTGAAGATAGATTTCCAACCTACCGCCGGCCATGATATTGCGATAACTGATAAAGTTTTGTGGCATGAATTTACCGTTCAGCTTTACGGCATAAATGTATTGCGAGTGTTTACTTGTTTTGTGACAAGCTATTTCAAATGATTTACCATTTGCTAAATTGATTACCACTTTGTCAAACAACGGCGAACATAATAGATATTCACCCGACACGGGATTTACCGGATAAAAGCCCATAGAGGCGAACATGTACCAGGCTGACATTTGTCCCGCATCATCATTCCCCCCTAAGCCGCCGGGGCCGTCACTATATTCTGTGGCCAATATTTTCCGCACAGCTGCCTGTGTTTTCCATGGCGACGGAGAATAATTGTACATAAAGGGAATCTGGTGCCCGGGCTCGTTACCATGCCAGTACTCGCCTTTTTCAAACAGACTATCCAATGATCGTTCAAGCTTATTGGTACCACCCATTAATTTTGCAAGACCGGGTACATCCTGTGGTACATAAAATGTGTATTGACGTGCTGTTCCCTCTGTGATATAGCTTTCTTTTTTATCCGGATTAAAGGGGGATACCCAGGCGCCATTAGCATGTTTGCCACGAACAAATCCCGTTGAGGGATCAAATACACTGGCATAATATTTTGCCCGTTTGCTAAGTATAGTATAATCAGTAGATTTTTTTAACGCTTTAGCAAATTGTGCGAGTGCGTAATCATCATAGGCATATTCCAACGTACGGCTTACCTGTTCCCTTTTATGGAAGGCATCCAATACACTATCCTCTACCGGGATGTATTGATATTTCAAATAGCTATCCAGTGCTCTGCGGCCTTTGCCTTCTACATAGTCGGCCCGGTTAACGGGCATATCAAAAGCATTATGCCTTAAAATCTGGTACGCTTCGTTAGCATCAAAATCAGTGATCCCCTTTAAATATGCCGAACTAATCACAGAAGTTGTATGATCGCCGATCATTTCAGATGTATAGCTATTCCAGCACGGGAAGATAGGCATCCACCCGCCTTGTTTACCTTTCAGGATCAATGATTTTGCCAGGTTATTGATCAAAGGAGGGTTCAGGATCTCAAACAAGGGCAGTTGAGCCCGGTAAATATCCCACATCGAAAAATCATCGTAATAATTACCGCTTGCTAAATGTTCAGTCTGGTAATCACCGGCAAAACGCGGGTACCTCCCATCAACATCATTAAAAAGACGCGGCTGCTGCATAGCATGATAGAAGGCTGTATAAAATATACGCTTATCCTGTTCGCTGCTAGTTGAAATACTGATCTGCCCCAAAGTCTTTTCCCATGTTGATTTGCTGTTTGTCACAACCTTATCAAAGTCAAACCCGGGCATCTCTGCCTGTAAGTTCTTGCGGGCACCATCTAAACTAGTAAACGAAGTACCTATTCTGATAATCAACTTTTCGCCCTTACTTAGCTTGAACCCAGCGTAAATACCGGCACCTGCATTATTTTTGATGCTGTCTGCAGTAAATATCTTATCACCCGAAAAGGTGCCGGTTTTATCCAAATCTCGTTCAAACCTGATCACAAAGAAACCGCTGAAACCTGCGCTTTTCCCCCAGCCCTGGTAAATACGATGTACTGGGTTATAGCCTGATATTTCGCCGGTTTGTTTATCCACTTTTACAAAGCCTTCATGATAATCACTGTTAGCTTTGATCAATAAATAAAGGCTATCGGCCTTTTCCATCGTAAACTGCATCGTACCACAGCGCTCCGTAGCAGTTACCGCCGCTTTCAATTGGTTAAGGTTGATATTGTAAAGGTAAGGTGAGGATAGTTCATCGGCATGTTTGAATGTTAAACCGTAATTAGTTGTTTTTAGTACACCCGTAATGGGCATAATGGTAAAACTGCCATAATCCTGTGTGCATGACCCACTTAGCCAATGCGAACCTCGCAGGCCGTAAAACACGCTGTCTTTGTAATAATACGGTGGTATGCACTTATTTTCACCAGCTTGGGTTTCGGGTGTCCATTGTGTCATCCCAAAGGGAGAAGTAACCGCAGGAATAGTATTGGCAAACCGTGTATCGGCCGCCTGGCCATGCTTCAATGCCGAGGCCGTAGTAGCAGTAGCCGTACCCGCCATTGGTTGTACATATTTAACCAAATTCTGGGCAAAAACCGGCCATGGAAATGCCAGCAGGGCAATACAAGCAAGCCGGTTTGTTATTTTGGAGGAGGCGTTCATTTTCAGATAAGTGCTAGTCATTGTGAATGTACAGTTATTCACAATGGCTAAAATAACGATATTTAAAAAAAGCCTGCCACAAAATATGATGACAGGCTTTTTTTAGATTTTGTATTAAATAATTTCCCTAACAGGTATCAGATATAAATTCAATCTGGCAGTAACATTCAATCCCGATCTGTGCCTGTATTTACAGGGTTGTTCTGTGCATTTTGATCTCCGTTATTTTTTACCATCGGCAACAATAAACACAACCGACCTAGGTGGTGCCGAAATTTTAATGCCGTTTTGCAAGATTGATGAATTAGCTACGAGCTTTGAATAATTTGATGGCCCGCCGGCAGCTCCATCTGGTCCGTTATTGTTAATATACACTTTTCGCGAAAATTCCCCATTATCACTCCCGCCGGTAAACGTATAATAATAGAACCGGCTACCTGCTGCAAAGTTTTTTATATTAACATTTACCGTTTGCGTTGAGACTCCTTTATTTACAATAACCACTCCTGCTTCACCCGAACCGAAGGATGACGCATAGCTCAGTATATCCGCGCTATTTTGAACCGACGAGCTAACCATTCTGTCACCAAAATATTTCTGGAAATAATACATGTAATAAAATGAGGGCCTCGGTGTCCACTTATTGATACCATCGGGCTCGTCACCCTGGCTAAACATACCCTGATCATCGCCATTGGCCCATCCGTTTGCCAGATCCCATCTGCTGGCCATACCAAACTGATTTTTCAACAATTCGCCTAAAACCATGGTGGCATGTATACCAGCAATATTGGATACCATTTGTTTGGAGCCAGTGGCAAACAAATTCCATTCGGTAAGTGCAATTGGTTTTAAAGACACTCCTCCTTGTGTGGTGGTGGTCTTCATCCAATCCATAATGGCTTTTGATTCGGTTGCTGGTGTATTCAGGATGGTTGCCGCGGTTTCATTGTCAGATCCGGTAAAATAATCATGCACGATATAGAAATCGGCATAATCACCAGCAGAAGCAAACAAACCCGAATTCCATGTTTTATCAACAGCGTTCCATGCATTAACGGGGTCGGTTTGCACCAGTTGGGCTCCGATCTTGATCTGAGCACCTACATCAGCCGCTGCTTTGCGCATTGAGTCAGCAAATACCTTGAAATGCTGCCCATATAAAGCTCCGGTGATGACCTGCGGCTGACCATCTTTATTCTGAGAAACATCAATTTTCCATCCAGCTTGCCAAGGTCCGTTACTTTCGTTGCCAATTTCCCAGTATTTGGTACGCCCTTTATCATAACGTACCCAGTTGGCTGCCAGGTGCGCAGCAACCTGATCGGGATGGGCACTTGTACTATATCGCGCATAACTATAATTGACCGTAATGATACCTGTACTGTTTGTTTGCTGCAGAACGCTGTAATAATTATCTAAAGACAGTGTCCAACCAGCTGTATTATTACCTAACCAATAGGTAGCGGCAACATTATTCCCGTTCGAATCATATAAGTTAGCCGGTACATCAGCCGGTATTTTTCCATCCCAGAAGAAAACACTGCTTATGTTACCACCCGGAAAACGAAGAATATTTGGAGACAAGGCTTTGATATTATTCATTAAAACGGGTTCCGTTACGATCTGGGTCATGTAAGGGTTGGTATTATTACCAAAAAGATACTTAGGCACCTTGGTAATAACAGCACTATAGTCCACATTTACCGTTACCGTAGCAGCAGCACCAGGCTGAGCTACATTGGTATAGGTGGGGGCTGTAAACGTTTTAGATTCCCAATCGTCTAAAAAAAAACCTGCGGATTTAGCAATTGCCGGATCTGTTTGAGGGCTTATTTTTACGGTACTTGTATCCGTTTTAACAGGTGTTACGTCGGTTTTACTATTATTCTTGCAAGCCATTAAGGCAAGCAAACAAAAAGAGTAGTATTTAATAGAAGACATCAATAGCATAAATTTATTTTATGATTAAATTTTAATCATCCAAAAAGGGACTTCGCCCTTCTTATCAAGATTTACAAAGGGAATATCTTGAGTAAAAAATACCCGCTTCCACGCTCGGCGGTCGCGGGCATCATCAACTAAAACATTCTTTTATTTAATTTTTACAATGCGGAAATCGTCAAATCCCATGTTTACATTTTGGGTAATACCGCTGCCATTATTAATATAAAACAGCTGTATAGGCTGCCCTTTAATATCGCCATATGTCGAAATACCGGGGAACGAGCTTAATGGAATTGATATGGTTTGCCAGCCCGTTGTAGTGAATGTAACCCGGGTTGAGCCATTGATCAACCATGGACTCCAGGCATAAATATGGCTATAATTAACCTCAAAGTCTATTTCACCCGAGCTCATGCCAAGGGGCACATTAACCTCAAATTTAACAGCCAGGTTGGCTGCAGGTTCACTGCTGCTGATGGTTGAGGGATAAGCTAACTGACTTCCGTCCGTTGGCGTTGCCAGGTCGCCAACATAATAAGTTCCGGCGGTAATACCCTGGGCATTCCAATATAAAAACTTATTTCTGCTTGCTTTTATGGCCGGGCTGGAAACAGAAGACACTACAACCGGCAGTGCACTCCACGGTGTAAAACCGTTCTTATCATCAAAGTTTAAAAACACATCAGCGTTATCATTCAATACAGCATCAGTAACCGATGTTGATGTACCGTATTTGGTAACCACCACTACCGGCCCCAAAGCAGTAACACCTGCCGGAACAGTGACCGTTGCTGATGACCCGGCGGCATTACCGGCAAAAGTAGTAGCGGCTATGTTTCCGGGGAAAGTAATGCCGGTTATCGCAAATAAACCTGTTCCATTGAGGGTAATTACATCGTCCTCATTAGGCATTTCGTTAGAGATAGAGGTAATATGAGGTGATGGCGCGGTGATCGGAAACTTATAGGTTACCGTACCGGTAGCCGTGGTTACCACTATGGTATTAAGCTGGTCGTTAGTAACCGTAGCAAATGGTATAGTGGCGGGTATGACTACCGGAAAATTGACATCAGAACCTAAAGCGGTATTAATGGCTGCCTTAGTCCCATCAAAATATACTGCCGTTATGCCGGTTAAATGACTACCCTGCAAAACCACGTAATCGCCGGGATTAGCTTTGGTCAACACACTATCACCCGAAGACGCTTTGTAGGCCCTCAGCCCTGTAATAACAGGGTTACCTGAACCTTTGGTGGTGCTATCCTTTTTACAAGATGACCACATAAACACGGTACCGGCTAAAACCAGCATCATTATAATGTTTGTTATATTTAGTAAGATCTTTTTCATCTCAAAAACTTTAAATTGTTTCATATACCGTTTTTAGTTTTTCTGCCTGTCTAATAATAAGGTACAGGGGCCTGGGTTAATAACGGATCAGCAGTAACCTCCACTGCCGGATAAGGCAGAGTATAATATGCGGGTGTAACCTGGGTAATTGCCGGTTCAGTGGCTGTACCCGCTGTATAGGTAAATGCATTGCGGTGCTGCGCTTTTATAAAAGCATCGGCCTTTGCCGGGTTATAATCATGCAGTCTTTTCAGATCAAACCAAAACTGATATTCTAATGCCAATTCAATTCTCCGCTCTTTAAATACATCATCAAAGGTTAACGAAGTTGCGGAGGCCAAACCGGCCCTTGTTCGTATCAAATTAAAGTAGTTTAGGGCCGTAGCATCACTTGTGCTTGCGCTGGTACCCAAAGCGGCTTCAATGTACACCAGGTACACATCAGCCAGCCTCAACAAATAATTGGGCAAATCACCATGCATGAGGGTTATATTATCTCCCCGGTTGGCCAGCGGGCCTCCAATAACATACTTCTTGATATAGGCCCCGGTCGCATCGGTCATGCTATAGCCATTAGGGTTTTGGGTGGTTATCAGCTCCGGGTAAATATCTCCGTTTAGCATGAAAGTAGCTTTGCGACGTTTATCAGCTAAATCGTAATCATCAAACATATCTTTGCTTATCCGCAGGCCATCCCATCCCCCGCCGCCCACACCATCAATGTTCGGGTCACCTTCAATAGCTGTTTGCCTGAAATCGTTAGTTGTCCAATCGGCGCCCGCTGCTACGGTAAATTGCAAGCCAAACAGCATTTCGGAATTGTTTTTATTGAGAGTTAAAAATGCATTGTAATAATCAGGAAAAAGCGAAAGACCGCTATTATTGATCACATCAGCAGCGTAGTATTTGGCGCTGTCCAGATCTGCCTGAACACGCGTGCCGGTAATTCCTGCCTTTGTTAAAAAAACTTTGGCTAATAAGCCTTTGGCCGACCATTTGGTAACCCGGCCCGGATCATCGGTTGCAGGAAGGTTTGACGCCGCATAGTGGAGGTCATTGATAATAAATTTATAAATATCACTCTGAATATTACGGTGCAATAAGGGATTAGTTACCAGCTTATCGCTACTTTCCACAATAGGCACCGGCCCCCATAATTGTACCAGGTAAAAATAAGCTATGGCACGCATAAACCGGGCTTCGCCAATCGCTGCAGTCCTGGCCGATCCTAGTGATGCCGGACTAAAATTGGTAACATTATTTATGGTTGTATTGGATTGTGCAACCACATTGTATAACGACGACCAACCATAGCTTAACCCACCATAACCATTGGCGATGGTAAAGTTTGAAAACTGTGAAGCATTGGTGTTGTAAGGATTACTAACCGTATTCCCCGACATAATATCTCCAACATATACTATAAACGGATAATTAAAGTCGAACCAGGGCTTGGTATACAAACCGGCTGTGGCAGCTCTGAGTTCAGCATTGGTTTGATAGTAAGTATTAGCAACCAGCTTATCTGTTGGGATCCCTTTATTCAGAAAGTCTTTTTTGCAGCCATTTAGACTAAACACTGCAAGTAAAGAAAAGACCAGTATTTTATTAACGTGTTTCATGTTTTTTCTTTTTAAATGATGATTAGAGGCCCACATTAAATCCGAATGTATAAATACGCGGGGTTGGGTATCTGCCCCAATCAATACCTGATGTTAATGCATTGGTACCTTGACCTGACTGATTTGGAACGTTAGTACCTATTTCGGGGTCGTATCCGGTATATTTGCTTATGGTAAACAGGTTTTGGATATTACTGTACACTCTTAATGAATGCACATGCAGCTTAGCCACTATGCTTGTTGGCAAATTGTAACCTATTGCTAAGTTTTTAAGGCGCAGGTAAGAGCCATCCTCAATAAAACGCGAAGAAATACGATAATTCTGGTCAGGATCACCAGATACCCTGAATCCTGGTACCGATGTGCCTGGATTGGTGACAGATACATTATTTACATCTGTTTTTGACCCCGTAGGGTCAATTAAAGCAACCTGAGCATAATTGGTCAAACTGGAGAAATAACCGGTTGTACCGCTATTAGGATCTTCGTGCAAAACCTTATTGTAGTTTAATATTTTGTTACCGTAACTGCCAGTAAAAAATATAGTCATATCAAACCCTTTAAAGCTGAATGAGTTATTGATACCGTAAGTAAATTTGGGTAACGGCGAGCCCAGATTGGTCATATCATTGGCATCAATTACACCGTCTTTGTTTAAATCTTTATACTTGGTGTCACCAACCCAGATCCCCTGCGTATAATCAATAATTGAACCCGCGGGCAAAGCCGATGATTTTAAATCAGCAGCATTTTTAAAAACACCCTGGGCTACATAACCATAAAAATCACCAATGGAACTACCTACAGCGGTTCTGCTGACTATAACACTTGCGTTATTGATTTTACCATACAATGCACCGTTGGCGTTATTGAGTGATAATATTTTATTCCTGTTTAAAGAAAAGGTCAGGGTTGTATTCCATGAAAATGCGTTGTTTTGTATATTCCGTGTATTTAAGGTAAACTCAAATCCTTTATTCTGGATAGATCCTATATTACCCCATGGCGCGCTTAAACTGCCTGCTCCATTTGTACCGGCATAGCCCGGCAATGGGATTTGAAGCAACAGGTTATTGGTTTTGCGATTATAAACGTCGGCAGTTAGTTGTATACGGTTTTTCAGGAAGCTGATATCAAGCCCGGCATCTAAACTTTTAGAGGTTTCCCACTGCACATTTGGGTTAGCTATATTTAACACTAAAGCACCCTGCCCCAGGCCCACAGTACCCGTAGCAATGGATGAACCATAGGTATAAGCCGGTAAGTTGGCATTATTGGTGAGTCCGTAACTAAGCCTGAGTTTGAGCTGATCAATGGCTTTAACTCCTTTCAAAAAGTTTTCCTTTTCGGCATTCCATGATCCGCCAAAAGCATAGGTACCCACCCATCGTTTCCCATCTGCAAAATTGGAGTTTCCATCTTTACGGTAAGTGGCAGTAAGGTTATATTTATACAAATAGCCCGCGGTTACCCTCGCCAGGTACGACTCGTTGGAATAGTTGTTTGATCCCCCGGAGTTTGATGCTGTCGCTGCATTACCCAAGCTCAGGTCCTGTGGGTTGTTGGCAAAAAAACCGGTACGGCCACCGCTTAAATAGGTATAAGTACCTGAACTTGCTTCATGTCCGGCGGTTGCGTTAATACTGTAACTGGCCGCGTAATGATCATAACTAAAATAATTACGTATGGTGAAGCTTTTGTTATTAGTTGCCGTAACTGCGGCGCTATTAACAGGGTTTAATATTCCGTTGATGGTAAACGTTGGATAAAACTGGTTAACATTGCCATAATCAAAATTACCGGTTGCTTCGTTGTGTAATTTCAGGTCTTTGGTAAAAATAATGTCACCATAAAAATTACCGTAAGCCTGCGAACGTTGTACCTTGTTGGTATTAATAGCAGCTGCGGCTATCGGATTAGGGTTATAAGTATTGGCTACCGTTTGACCCGGAGTCGAAATGGCCCCTATACTGCCGTCGGGATTAACCGGGGCCACATTTGGCGGAAGATTAAGCGTGGCATTGATCAGATCATAAACGCTGGCATTGACGTTTTCTTTAATACCTGAAAATGTTAAACTGGTTCCTATTTTTAACCAGTTGTTGGTTTTATTATCCAGATTAACCTTAAGCGCAGTTCTTTTAAAGTTGGAACTTAAAACGGTACCATCCTGGGTTAAATAACTGCCGCCAATGTAATAAGTTGTCCGGTCATCACCACCGCTCACAGATAGATTGGCATTGTACATACCCGCGTTTTTAAATATAGCCCTTTGCCAGTCTGTACCCGTACCTAAGTACTGGGGATTTACAAAGTCTGGATTGGGTGTAGCACCTGTAACGGCTGCCCTGGCATTTAAAAATGTAGCATATTGCTGTAAATTCATCATCGGCAAATATTTTGGCACCTGCTGAACGCCATAATAATTATCGAAACTTATTTTAGGGGCTCCCGCTTTACCTCTTTTGGTGGTAATGATTACAACCCCATTGCTGCCCTGTGAGCCATAAATTGCAATAGCCGACGCATCTTTTAAAACGTCAATTGATGCGATATCATTGGGGTTAATAGTGGATAGTGGATTATTGCGGGTACCGCTGTTACCCATATAAACGCCTCCTGTGGATGAGGGCTGCCCCGGCGGAATGATCACCCCGTCAATAACATATAAGGGATCGACACCGGCATTGATGGAGCCCAAACCGCGTACCTGGATTGATACACCCGCACCTGGCTGGCCTGAGTTTTGAATAACACTAACTCCCGCTACCCTCCCCTGCAAAGCTTGATCAAACGTGGTAGATACCGTTTTTTCGATATCGGCAGATGAGATCGAAGCGATAGCCCCAGTTAAATCCTTGCGCCTTGCGGTACCATAGCCAATTACAACGACCTCGTTTAGTGCATTGGTCGAGTTGGTGAGCGATATATTTATAGTATTAGCAGCGGTAACAGTAACCTCACTCGGTTTGAAACCCGTAAACGAAAAAACAAGCACATCGCCGGTTTTGGCATCTATACCATACATGCCGCTTGCATTTGAATTTGCAACAACTGCTGTTCCTTTAATTTTCACTGTTGCACCCGGCAATGGCTGTGAATCATCAGCACTGGTTATTTTACCGACAATACGGTGGGTTTGTGCAAAACTGGTAAAAGAAAAAAACAACGTAATAACAAAGAGCCAGCAACGGGCCGTTGTTCCTCTTTTTGATTTTTTTCTCATGTTTAAAATGAATTTAGGTTAGTAAATAATTGGTTCATAAAATTGGATTAGTGGTTAGCGCTTTAGTTTTAACGGTAGAAAAAGAATTTTCAGGAGTGGCTGTAATCCGGATGATTTTATCAGAAGTCACCTTCAATTGGAGCAGGGGGGCATCCTGCGTTGATTTCCACTGCAGGTTAACAATGATTCCCTCAGCCACTTTTTTATAAATGTTTTGTGCATACGCATGAGTAAAAATAGTGGCAAAAAAAACTGTACAGGTACTAAGGAGTACACGTTTTAGCATAGTCAAATTAAATAGGTTATAATATTAAAATTGGTTATAGCCGATGAGCTACTGCTTTAATACCTTCAGACGGCATTAAAAAATTCACTATTCGTCCATTAATGAGGGTGAAGTTACGGGTAGCGCTGCAATCGATTGTTTATAAATAGGGGCACAAATGTTAACACGAATTAATTAGTTGATTTACAGATATTTAATACAAAACAAAAGCGATTTAACCCTATGAGAGCGAAAAATACAGGTGGAGGTGGTTAACAAAATTGGCCTAAAAAAACCGAAATTCAAATGAATATTGCTTTATTCATCCTCATTTTAATGGGTTTCATTAAGATGCTGTTTATTCTTATTGTTGATATAGGCTGAAGGCAGGCAATTAAATTCAGCCTTAAAGGAACGCACAAAGTACTTCTGACTTTTAAACCCAACTTTATATGATATTTGGGATATGGTTAAATGTCCGCTTTCCAACAATTGCGCGGCACGTTTTAAACGAATAGACCGGATAAGTTCAACGGGTGATTTCCCGGTTAAAGCCAGTGCTCTTTTATATAGTGTAACTCGACTTACACATAACTCGCTGCTCAGCTCCTCTACCGAAAAATCACCATTAGCCATATTTTTCTCTATAAGCAGCAATACCTTTTTAATAAAAGCCTCATCAAATGATTCAGCTACTACAGCTGTTGGCTTAACATCCAGTTGCTTTTGATAGGTTTTGCGCATATCCTCCTGTATGGCCAGTATATTTTTCAATTTGGAGAGCAGTATCTCAAAATTAAAAGGTTTAGTTAGGTAATCATTGGCGCCCGTTTCAAGTCCCTGTAATTGCTGTTCTTCGCCTGTTAACGCGGTAAGTAATACCACAGGAATGTGCGATGTACGTTTGTCATTGCGTATTTTGCGGCAAAGGTCAATACCACTCATTTCAGGCATAGTAATATCACTCACTACCAAGTTGGGGTGCAGGGCCAGCGTTTTTTGCCACCCTTCTTTACCATTACTGGCCTCGATAATATGAAAGATATCATTTAGATTGTCTTTTAGATAAAAGCGAAAGTCTTCATTATCTTCAACCAATAAAACAGTTACCTTTTTGGCTGTACGGTTAACTTCTGGTCGCTGCCCATCCTTATCTTCAACCTTAATTGTTTCAGTTATATCGGATTGCGCAAACAGTGTTTGAGTATCTGCTTCAGCTGGTAAACTTGCCGGCAACAAAACGGTAAAATAACTACCCTGGCCAGGTTCGCTCTCCACTGATATTTCACCATGATGCAATTTTACAAATTCCCTTGTAATTGATAAGCCAATACCACTACCCTGGTTAACCATAGAACCGGGCAATTCACTCTGAAAAAAGCGTTCAAAAATCTTATCCTGTTTATCCAAAGGAATGCCTATACCGGTATCCATAACCTTTATTTCCAGGAACTGCCCCTCGGGTGTTTTTTCAATTTTTGTTAATAAAACGCTCACATGGCCACCCTCTAGTGTAAATTTAAACGCATTAGAGAGCAGGTTAAATATGATCCGCTCTATTTTATCCTGATCAAAATTAATCACCATACTTTCAGTTTCCGAATCAAAAACAAACCGGATATGCTTTTTTTCAGCAATATCCGAGAAGGAATAAGCCATTTCTTTAATGAAACTAATGATATCACCACTCCTGGCGTGCAGTTTGAGTTCCTGTACTTCCATCTTTCTGAAATCAAGCAACTGGTTGACCATATTTAATAAGCGCCGGGCATTCCGGTTCACCATTTGTAGTTGTTCCCGTTGTTCTGCCCCCGCTGTATGCTTTAACATTTTATCTACCGGGGCTATAATAAGCGATAACGGCGTTCTGAACTCATGACTTACATTGGTAAAAAACTTGATCTTCATCATATCCAGTTCATGCATACGCTGAGCCTCCTGGCGTTCGTGTTCCAGAGCGTACTTCGTCTCAATTTTTTTCACTCCTCTATACCTCATATAGAACAGGGCACCAATAAATGACAAGGCATATATAAAATAGGCCCACCCCGTTTTCCAGAAAGGAGGTAATATTTTTATTTTTAATGTTAATGGCTCAGATCGCCATATATCGTCTTCACCCGCTGCTTTAACTTTAAAAACATAATCACCAGGGTCAAGATTGGTATAAGTAGCTTTTCTTATTTTGATGTCACTTGTGATCCAGCCCTTATCAAAGCCTTCTAACTTATATTTCAGCTTAACTTTACCAGGATTAAAAAAGTTTAGTGATGCAAATTCAATAGCAAATGCATTTTCATTATATTTAAGTGTGATATCTGTAGTTTCGGTAATAGATTTGGAAAGAATAACGTGTCCGCCAAGATATTCTCCTGGACTTAAACTTTTATTAAAAATCTGAAAATCGGTCAATACAAGACCAGGTATTGTTTTATTGGACTTAATAATTGAAGGTTTAAACAGATTAAAACCATTGGGACCACCGAAGATCAACTCACCGGCTGTGGTTTTTAACGATGCATTCTCGTTAAACGCCCGCCCCTGTAAACCGTCCGTTTCATCATAATTAACAAACCTGAACGTTAAATTATTATTTGTACTTTTTACAATAACATTTGATAAACCATTCGTGGTGCTGATCCACATATTATGGTTATTATCTTCTAATACATCCAGGATGGTATTATCAGGTAAACCATCATCTTTTTTAAAGTTGGTGAATTTTTTAGTTGCCGGATTGAATATGCTCAGCCCCTCGCGCGTCGCCAGCCAGATTAAGTGACGTGAATCTTCGGTAAGGTTATTTACATTGTCGTTTATCAAGCTATTCTTATCCTTATCACTATGATGATAATATATAAATCGATGCGATTGGTGAAGCATTACTGATACACCCATTGAAGTAGCGATCCATATATCGTGATGTTCATCTTCAATTAAACCAGAAATATAGTTAGAGGAAACTGAGTTAGGCTGATCGGCTTTATAATGTAAAAATATATTCTTTTCGCGGTTTAACAGGTTCAGCCCCCCATCTAAAGTACCTACCCAAAGATTATTGGAGGAGTCTTCCATGAGTTCCCATACCCTATCGTCAGATAAGCTGGATTCATCATTGCTCTTGTGCCTATAATGCGTAAAAGTTTTACCATCATAACAATCCAGGCCGCCATAATAGGTACCAATCCATAACTTTTTTTGATGATCCATCCATAAACAAACGATAACATTATTGGCCAAACTGTTGGTATTTGCAGCATCATGTAAGTAGCTGGTAAAAATCCCGGTCTGCCGGTTAAAGTAGATCAGGCCTTTTCCATTGGTTCCTATCCATAAGTTGCCCTTATCATCTTCAGCAAACTTGTTTACATCGTTATAAGCTAAACCATGCGGGTCTGTTAAATGATGTTTATATAATGGAAATTTGATAATGTTATCATGATAATAACTTACCCCCTGTTTGTACGTCCCGACCCAAATGATCCCGCTATTATCCTTGTAAATAGATATGGTACTATTTTGCCCCAAACTTTTACTATCATCTTCCCGATTTACCAGGTATTGTATTTTAAAATCACTTTTATTTAAAATATCGATACCACCGTGATCAGTGGCTATCCATATCATGTTTTTATCATCCTGTATGATGTCTGAAATAAGATCTGCATTAAGGGGATTGGAGGGAGAGCTTTTATCGATATGTTTAAATTCATTTTTTGAGGGAGAGATATAATATACGCCCACCGGATTACTAGTATCAAACGCCCATAAATCGTTCTGTTTATCAATAAATAATCTCAAATTAACTTTTTCATAGGGATTTAACTTGCTGATATTATAAACTCTTTGGGTGATCTTACCAGATTTGTGATCTAATTTCTCCAGTACCCCACCACTTTGTGCCAGCCAAAAGTCACCATAACTATCTTCTGCTATATCTGTAGTGGCATTTGAATAAAGAGCAGTTGTATCACCGCTCTTATGCACAAAATGTGTTACTTTTTTCGTAACAGCGTTGAATTTATAAACACCAAGATTAGTAGGTAAAAACCAAAAATTACCCAAATGGTCTTTTTTGATCGTGCGGATCAGACTATCAGGTATTGAAAAAAATGATAGTTTCTTTAATACATTATGTTCAAAGTGCTCTGTTAAGGGGTCATAAATATTTAACCCGTTATGTGTTTGTACCCATAATTGATGAGATGGCCCTTCAAAAACACGCACAATAAAATCATCATCCAAAGACCCGGGATCATGATCATTATGCTTAAATATTTTGAATTTATAACCATCGTATCTGTTTAGGCCAGATAGCGTCCCAAACCACATAAACCCTTTATTGTCCCGATAAATACAGGTTACCTGATTATGAGACATCCCATTTGCAATACTAAGCTGAGAAAATTGATATTGTTCCCTTTGAGCGGAAACATGACGGCTTATAAAAAGTATAAGAAGAACACATAAAGATATTTTATACCTCATGAGTTTCGGAAGATCGGGGTATTCATAAAAATTCAATTAAATAGAAAATGGTCTATTTGTAATATATAGAAGATTTCTCAGATATGGCTTCCGTAAATATCGAATTTTGAATATATAAATCCAAAAAATACTCTGGACAATATTTATAAATCTAATTCATCCAAACCTGTAAAAAAAATGATCATGGCCGCTACCGGCCATGATCATTAATGAATTTTTAAAGTATAGCTTAAATAACCCCCTATATATACCGTATTAGTTATAACTTACGGAATAGCTGTTTGTTGTAAAATTCAACCCTGCACCATTGGTTCCGTAGGATGAGGTGATCTCAAAACCAAATTGCACATTACCTAAAGTAATATTACCAAACCAGCCCTTGCCCTTTATCCAGTTTTGAATTGCTTTCACATCAACTGTACCTGAGTTTGTTTTACTCGTTCTTAAAAACGAAAAAACGTCATTGCTTCCGTTGTTACCCCTGAAAACGTTCCAGGTTTGACCTCCGATCGATAAATTGGTATATACTGGTACCGGGTTACCCGCGGCGCTCCAGTTATATGATATTGGTTTAACATTTCCGCTACCATCGGTATTACCTGTATAATTCATCCATAACATGGTTTCATAAAGATTATTACTATCCCATATATCATATGTAGCCTCCCATGCGCCACTGGATGGCATGGTCACATTGAAACTGCTGGTACAGCTGTTCAAACTGCTGAGCGCTACCCCCACATATTTGGTCGAATTGGGATAAGACTTAATACCTCCTGTGTTAGGATGATTGGCCCATATTCCCCAGTTGCTATAAGAGTTGGCCCAAATGCTTTGCGAACCAGCTCCACTGCCCCAAATATTATTATACACAGTATATCCACCGTTTTGCCAGGAAGCATACTGAGCCGAGGAAGACCAATTGGCTTCAACCTGCCCATTGACCATTGCTGGTTCTACATTAGTTTTTTTACACGCAGTAGCAGTAAATAATGCCGCTATTAGCAGCATACAAAGAGTTTTTTTCATAAAGTAATTTTGAGGTATTAATTAATTGGTTAATTAATACCAAATATATATGGCCGAAACGCCTTGAGGTTTGTACCAGTTTCTCAATTATTTACACTAATATCTCCGAATGCCTCTTTTATAATATATAACTATTGGTTTCTTCCAAAGTCCAACACCCAGTAGTCATCTAATCTTGCGGCGCCCATGTCTAAGTAAAGTGTATCCATCATGGCCTTGCAATGTTCTTCGCTATTCTTCCAGCCATTAACCACTGTGGCAATGGTTGTATATCCACGTGCGATGTTTTCACCAACATATAAACCTGTGTAACCCGCTTTTTGAGCTCTTAAAATAGGGAATGAGCCATCGGGCGCAATGTGGCTGAAATAGTTATTGCTCACCATATCCTTTACATGCTGATCGGCTGCGGTTGCTAAGGAGGCATTCCACTTTAATTCTCCAACCGGCGGCATGTATATGTCACCACATGTACATCCCTCGTGTCTTAATTTATTTACGGCAGCCAACATTCCCTCCCGTATGTCGTTTTGAGGCGACTCTGTTTTCGAGCAACCTGTAAGGATAATAAGACATAACATTAAAACGGGAACATTCAATATATTCTTCTGAGACATTGCTGTAAACTTCTGATAGGCAGGTAAAATTAGATATACTTTTTTGAATAATTCAACACAACAAAACCTCTGACGAAAAATAGAAATATTATAATAAGCTGAAAATAAACAAGTTAAAATAACATTAACATTTGTGGGTGTATATATATACATTAATGACCAGCTGTCTGTGTAATTTTATTTCCAACCAAGCTACCTGGGATTTTAATTGTTACCAGGGCAGGATAAACCAATTATAACATCAGGTTCACAGCCTATTTATTTTTTACCGGAATCAGCCTACAACAATATTGCTGGTATAAAGCAATACGCATTCATCATAGAAAAGCATCAGACATGGACATCAATTCTTCAAAATCAGAAACACATCTGCGCTTTGATCATGAAGCCGGCATGCGCAATTACAAATCCAGTACAAAAGCCGTGTTGCATTTTATTGAAACCCATCCACAACAAAGCCTGTTCGTTAAAAACATGTTTATGGATACGTACGACCTTATCCATTCTGCATGTGGTGACGACGGCTTTGAAGACGCGGCATCAAAAAAACCAGATATCATTATAATTGATGTTTCTGCGCAACATATCAATGGGATTGCATTATGTAAAAAGCTTAAAGATGACGCCAGAACCTGTCATATTCCAGTGGTGTTACTCACTGATAACACATCGGACCAGCAAATACTAGAAGGATTGGAATGCGGTTGTGACGATTATATATCAAAAACATTATCATCGTATATCCTGCCTGTAAAAATCAAAAATCTGATCAATACACGCAGGATATTAAGCAGAAACTTCTTAAATGAACATGGCTATGATATAATCCCCGCAGACATTAAATTCATTAAAAAGGCCTATCGGATTGTTGAGGAAAACATTGATGATTCGACTTTTGGAGTAAATGATTTTGCCAAAGCCATTGGAATGAGCAGAGCGCAGCTTTACCGGAAAATTGATAGCATATCAGGTCAGTCAGTCAAAGAGTTTATCCGCATCATCCGTTTGAAAAAAGCAGCCGAAATGCTTATCAAAACGAGCTATAATATCTCAGAAATTGCATATAAGGTTGGGTTTAATTCTATTGCTTATTTTACCAAATCTTTCAGTAACCTTTATGGTTTGGCTCCTTCAAAATATATTTCCGGGTATGATACCGGGGCAATTTACATAAATCACTAACCAACGGCAATTCATACTGATTAGTCCTATTAGAATTTAAAAGGAATTTTTAGACAGGCACTACTTATTATCAATCATTTTAAACATACTCCGGCTTATTCTTTGCAGGATGGTGGCCTCTTGTGTTATGATCTCGGCATCAGCCATCATCCCCTGTTTAAGATGGATCGGTCTTTTCATATCCGATGCGTTTCGTATTTTAAAATCAACTTTAGAAACAAAAACACTGTCTTTGTATGGGACATCTGCAATATAACTTATTTTACCCCGGATCATGCCATACTCCTCAAAGGGAAAACTTCTTAGTTTTACCAATACTTCCTGTCCTTCTTTGATCTTACCCATATTATCCTGAGGGATGGACATTTGCCCAAAAAATGCTTCATTGCCCGGATTTATGTAAAAAACTTCCTGACCCAGGTTAAGTACCTGGTTTTCTTGAACAATCCCTGCGTACGAGAGTTTGCCCGACTGAGCTGCTATTAAAATATATTTGCTTTTCCAATCTTCGGCCTGACTGATCAGGCTGTTGAGCGCTTGTAAAAATTTAGCCTTTTCTTCCCTGATCTGGTTATCCAACTCCAATATTTCCTTTTCCTTGGCAGAGTAATTGTTATTAGCAGAGATCAAAGCCGATTCGGTTTGCACCAAAGGGGATTTTTGCGACAGATATTTACTTTCCTGTTGACGCAGTTCGGCGGGGGTCTCAACCCTCTCCTTCTCCAGTTTTTTATGCATTTTGTAATCATCATCAGCAATAACAAAACTGCGCTGCTGAATTTGCTTTTGCTGATTTAATTGTTCAACTTGTTTGGCCAGATCCAAAAGATCATTTTGCAGAAAACCCTTCTTTTTTAAATAAAACCCGTCATTAATAGCCGATTTATAATTCAAATATTCCTGGTAAAAAATCTGATAAGCCGATTGCAGCTCGCCAAACTGAATATTATCAGATTGCGAAAAAAGCACCTGGCTAACCGGTTTGTTTTGCAATACCTGCGTTTGCAATTCTTTTAAATTTATGGCCAGGCGCCAAATTTTATCGTGATCACCTGTACTTTCCATGTAGGCTAATGCCTGTCCTGTAACAACGGTGGCATTTTCTTTCGCCAATAGTTTGATCAATTTCCCGGATACTTTAGCAACCACGGGTTTTGGTGAATTTGGTGATTCTATTTTAAGCTTTGTTTTAACAATGTCTGGATATTTTATCAACGCCGACAGGGAAACTATCAGTATCAGAATACCAAAAAACAGGGTGATACCCCAGCGTAATATCCACGAGGGTACAGTAGTAATAATATCCTGCATATCGTCGGTATGTCTGACAGGTTCGTTATTGCTTATATGGGCTATTGGCATGGTTGTTATTATTATGATTTCACTGATGATGAACAAGATTTAAGGATGATTTATAATCTAAATTTTTGTAATCTGCACATCTGATCTTAAGTCCCCAATTCCAATTGATTTCTAACTAATTTATAATAATCACCTTTAAGCGCGGTTAACTGATGATGTGTTCCCTGTTCAATGATACGCCCATTATCCAATACGATAATATTATCGGCGTTGCTCACCGTACTTAGCCGATGGGCTACAATGACCACGGTACGTCCTTCAAAAAATTCATTCAGGTTATTCATGATCACCCTTTCATTATTGGCATCTAATGCGTTGGTGGCCTCATCGAAAAATATATAATGCGGATCTTTGTAAACAGCACGGGCGATCAGCATCCGCTGGCGTTGTCCCTGGCTGATGCCATTTCCTTCAGAACCTATTTTGGTATTCAGACCTAAAGGAAGCCCGTCAATAAAGTCCTGAATGTTGGCTATTTTTATGGCATGTCGCAATTTAGCTTTATCCGGATAATCATCACCTACGGCGATGTTGCGTTCTATGGTGTCGGAAAAAATAAACCCATCCTGCATAACAACACCGCATCCGCTGCGCCAGGTTTTAAAACCAATATTACTGATCTGTTGCCCACCAACTTTAATATCTCCTTTTTGGGGTTCATAAAAGCGCAGGAGTAGTTTTAATATGGTTGTTTTTCCGCTGCCACTCATGCCTACTATGGCCGTAGTTTTACCCTCAGGAATGACCATGTCTATATTTTCCAATACCGGCTCGTTCCCGGCACCGGGATACCGAAAAGTGAGATTGCTAATGGATAAACTTTTATTTTCTGGAAGGGAATGACTCCATTCCCTGTCTACGGGTTCCTCATCATCCATCTGGTGAATTTCGTTCAAACGTTCCAGACTGATCTTGGCATCCTGGAACCCCTGGATAAAGCCTAATAATTGTTCAATAGGACTATTTAACTGGCCAACAATATATTGCACAGCAACCATGGCTCCTAAAGTTAAATTGCCGCTGATCACCGCTTCGGCGCTTAAAAAAGTGATCAGTATATTTTTGCCTTCGTTAATAAAGGTAGCCCCGCCCTGCTGATATTGACTCAGGGCAAGGGTTTTCACATTGAACTTAAACAAACGCGCCTGAATGTGTTCCCATTCCCATCGTTTCTGCTGTTCGCAGTTGTTTAGTTTGATTTCCTGCATGCCACTTATCAGCTGCACTATACTGCTCTGGTTTTTGGCCGATACTTCAAAACTTTTATAATTAAGCGTCCTGCGTCGTTTTAAAAAAAGCACTATCCATGCAGTATATAATATACTGCTAACAGCGAATACAAAGAATATCGTTACGTTGTAATAAGCCAGCACCACCGAAAAAATGAACAGGTTAAACATGGAGAATATGGTACTTAATGTGGATCCTGTTAAAAAGCTTTCGATTCTTTTTTGGTCACTCATGCGCTGCATAATGTCACCGGTCATTTTGGTATCAAAAAAACTCATGGGCAGTTTCATCAACTTGATCAAAAAATCGGTAAGGATGGACACATTTACCCGGGTGCTGATATGCAGCAATATCCATGATTTGATAAAGTCGACGCTGACCCGGCCTATGATGAGTGCTATTTGCGCAAAAAGAATGATGTAAATGAAATTAAGATTGCGGGTATTGATACCAATATCAACTATTGACTGTGTTAAGAAAGGAGCAATAAGCTGTAACAAACTGCCAATACCCAGGCCAAACAGTAGTTGGATAACCAGCTTGCGGTAAGTAATAAGGTATCGTAACAGGAACGACCATCTGATTTCGCTGCCTTTTTCGTCTTCCTGCTCATAAAAGACTGGTGTAGGCGAAAGTAAGAGGGCAATTCCCTCGGTACTTTCTTTGTCACTTTCCCAATTACGATTAAAATCGGCTTCGCTTAAAGCTATTAAACTGTCGGCAGGATCAGCTAAATAGTATTTATGGTTTTTGATCTTATACAATACTACGAAGTGATTTTGCCGCCAATGAAGGATACAAGGCAGTTCGGCGTCTTTTAGTTGGACAGCATTTAGCTTGACACCTATAGACCGAAAGCCGATTTTTTCGGCAGCATCACTGATACCTAATAAGGATACTCCTTCTTTATTGATCTCGCAAAGCCGCCTTAGGGTTTGTATCGTAAAATTACGACCATAATGCTTGGTGATCATCCGCAGGCAAGTAGGACCGCAGTCCATTTGGTCAGGTTGCTTATAATGAGGAAAAGACATAGTAGATAGTTTGCCTATAAACTTAAATGTTTGTTAGTACAAAATAGAAATTTAACTCATAATAAGATTGTTTTTTTTGCGCCGATCAATTTTTTTCGATAAATACTATATTGGCCCGTTATACCGGTAACGGTATCTATCTACCCGGCATCTATATTTATTTTCTCTTTTATATGTAATGGTTTGTAATGCACCAGCAGCTCTCCATTGCTATTACTGCTTGCTTTTTGTAAAAGACGTCCATTAACAGAAATCACATACAGCGTGTTGGGACTTAGCTGACTGATGAGATAAGTAAGTGGTGTTGGTGATAGCTTGATTATGCTCTGCTGCCACTCTATTTTCTTTTTCCCCCAATTATTTAGCTTTAATGTAAAGGGCTTATCTGTGGTAATCTGCAGTGCTGCGTGTGGATTGTCGCCATTAAAATAGGACAATTGATTAACAGTGGCGTTAAAACCAAAATTTTCAGGGCTTATCACCTTAAATGTTTTGTTGGATACAGAGTAACTATCGTTATCCAGATTTATGGTTAAGCGCTGGCCTCTGAAATTATATTTCAGTTGGGTACCCGCCAGCTCCGGCGTGATATGAGGCTCGAGATAAAAGCGGTTGTACAAAGGGCTTACACCATATATAGCCTGGTATAAACCCACGATGGAAAGGCTGTTACCTGATAATATATCATCGCCCCGGCCATCCTGTTTCAAACGGCCATACCGCTGGTAAGCCAACCCGTCTTTACCATATTGCGCCAATACATTTTTTACATATTTAATGGCTATAGCAGGGTTATAGCCTGCGTAGGCTTTAACCCCTAAAGATCCCCATGATAAAAACAGATCACCGTTTTCATATTCAGGAAACGGGAACTGATATTCCTTTCCTTCGTCGGGGGTGTAAGAGGTCATGGCTAATGGCCAGAAGAAAAGTTTTTCCCGCTGCATTTGTGCTTCTATATTATCCAGTATAAGCTTTTGCCGGGGGCGATCTTCACAAATACCGTAGGCGATGGCCATAAAATTAACCGGGGTAACCATATTACGGCCATGTATGGTGTTATCCTTATCCCGCCAGTGAACGTAACATTTCTTTTCTTCATCCCAAAAACCACCCGCAGTGGTGGGTTTATTGAAACTTACTTTGAGTTTTGCCGCGAAGGCTTCATATTGACCCGCTTTAACCGAATTGTGAAGCAAACGTTCTACGGTTGCCCATTTTACCAGGGCGTGATAAAGTTTGGCATTCACAAAAGCATTTTCATAGGATGCCCAAATGATATCTATCCAGTCGCTACTTTGTTTTTGCCCTGTAACATTGGTCATCATTTCAACCAGGCCATTGCCGTTGCTGTCTCTTTTCAGGATCCAGTCCAAGGCCTTTTCGCAGGAAAGCTGGTGCGTTTTTACCCATTTTTGATCACCGGTCATGTCATATAATTCGGCCACATTGGTAACAAAATCCGGATTTGAATCCATTAGTATACCCCATTGGGCTTCATAAAAACCATCTTTGTTCCACTGGTTGGGCATGGCATCTTCATTGGTATATGCCCAGCGCGGATAAACCCGTCCATCAGGCTTTATCGCGTGATCCCGGTAAAAATCAAGACAGCTTTCATATCCGTTAAGATAATTGGGGTCGTTAATACCTAAGCCTAGTTGGCCAATATATTGTTCGTGCAGGCATATCGGGCCATAGGGTGTTGCCCAACTATTTCCACCAAAATGGAGTGAATCAATAACACCAATGCGGGCAATTGTACCCAATACAGCATTCATCTGATCACCGTTTATACCCACAAGTTTACCCCTGCCATACTTTTCATGATAATCAAAATAGCTGAATGTTAAACTTTGCGCGCTTTTGCCACTGGTTATATTAAAAGGAGCCCATACATCTGTAGCTTTCCTGATAAACCGCCGTCGGTTGGTTCCACTATCTGTGCGGGGTAGCATTTCCTGATCAGCAACAGTAATGGTATAAGCCAATTTGTCTTCGTTGGTACGTGTGTACTTCATTGCTACCTCTTTACCAGGCGCATCCAAAGTAATGTTTAACCCATTCCCGGTCTTACTGTTCCAAAAGCTTGATGACCGGGTATGAACGCCATAGGTACATAGTTTTTCATTAAACAGGTAAAACCAGGCAATACCACCATAGCCCTGGTAAGCACCTTCCCAGGTGTTGATATTATCAAAATTAATAACAGGCATAGCTGTCTCTTCTACCTTCACCCCTTTTGAAAAAGATCTTTCAATACCCCATTTAATGCCATCCTTTTGTTTCAGGAAGATCCAATTTTCATTAATGGTCAGCCCTTCACCACCATAGCTGATTCCACTGATCCGGATGCCAGCCGTAGAACGTGTTAATACCGGTTTGCCTTTCAAATGCAAAGAAGAATAAGTGATGCTGCCAACCTTTACCGATGTAAAGGCACCATCCACTCCGCTAACCACCTTTTGCCCATTAACAATAAGCGAAGTAATGCTGGCTTTATCCCCATAGTTAATTATCATTGACATATGAGCATTACTTAAGGTGATCGATTTGTCTTCTTCCATTGTCGTTTTCGCCATGCTGCGGGTAAACGAAAAAACGAACAGGGAATAAATGAAAAGAATTTGTATTTTTTTGATGAACATAAGGTTACAACTTTAAAATTCAAGACTTTTTGATGGCAGAAAGATCAAAAAGAATAGTATTCATTTGGGGCTTTAAGCGGAACAAAACCCCGTTCCCTGGTTCTGAAAAACTACCTTTGATCGGTTTAAAAATATATTCCATACCTTCAAAACCGCACTCGATCTGGTTATCAGTCATTTTTTCAAAAGGTAATTTTGCATCTGTAGCGGTAGTCATATCAAAATACCAAGTATAGGGATGGTCGCTAGTTAAGCTCATTTTCAGTTGTTTTTCATCCATATCCATCTCAAAAGATCCCTTGACAGATGTTAATGGCCAGGATACATGTAAGTGACCGGATTGAGTTTGGCTGTATACCGGATCTTTCCCCTTTATCAATACTTCCTGACCGTCAACTAATACTTTTAACCTTAAGCCAGCTATTTGATTAGGCTTGCTCCAAATATACCCATCGATTACCGGTAAGGTAAAAAAGGAGCATTCATTAGATGTCGCTACCTGTTTGGTATAAACAGAGGGAAAGCTTTCATCAAAAAGATGCAGATCGCGAATACGAAGATTACCATTTTCCCATAGCAGATTGATCCGGTAAAAACGGCTATTGAACCACACTGTTTTAAGGTCACTGCCTTCGATATCCTTACTTACTGCAAATGAAGTAGCCGGGGTAACTTTATATTTTTCTTTAAACCAGCGCCCGGATGTTTCCATAGTTTCAACCCTGATCTTATGCTCATCCCTCAACCGGGCCAGTAAAGGCATCTGGATCTCGAACCCCTTAGCCATAGCGTCCCAGGTAAAAGAATTTTCCTGCCCCACCTGTGTATAGTTAAACCCAAGGCACTTATCTTCTGTAAACGATTTTAAGAACCAGTTGACCCAGGTAGAATCCCCTCCGCCGAATTTATAAACGGGCTCTAATGTTACCACGCCCTGTCGGGTTGTACCCAGGCCGTTATCATACTGGCGTATAGGATCGGATCCCAGCATCCGGAAGATCGGCACCGGGATCTGATTCTTTTCGTTTTGGGCAGGCATATATGAGTTGATCTTACTTGGATAATAAGCCTGGTTCCAATAACCGCCCCACAAAGTATAGCCATCTGTACCGTATTGATCTTTACAATTGCTGGAGGCAACAATGTGGTACTTTTGATACATGTAATTCAAACTATAACTGTCGATGAACCAGGAACCCACCGATTTGGGGTAATATCCAAAGATCTTTTTAAATTCGGTCATGTACACATCGATCAGTTTTTCACGCTCCTTTGGTGTGTAACCGGTTGAGAAACCAATATTAGCACGCCAATCCCAGGGATATCGTCCGCGCCATTGTAATCCGGCCTTCTCTACCTGGGGTTGGGGAATTTCCCACCAAGCTCCTATCTCAAAAGAGTCGCGGGGTAAAGTCTTCAGTAGTTTTTGATATCTGGGATTAATAAGGGCGTCATATTGTAATAAAAAGGTGCCTCCGAGCTTGTATTTTTTCATGATCTCCACTTGCTTAACCACAGTCTGATACAACACATCCTCTGTAATCGCTGCATCACGGGGTTCCAGTAAACGTATAAAATTGACGATATTGACAATCCGGGGCGTTGGCTGATCTTCTGGGGGCGTTATTTCCTGTTTATTCTGACTGTGAAAAGAGCTTAGCGTGCAAATGCACATCAATCCAATGATGATAGATCCTCCAAAAACTTTGCTGATGGTGTTTTTCATTAAAATAGATTACGGAATAGCCTTACGATGGAAGTTTTCAATTCAGTCTCTAAAACAGAGATATGAGTCAACTTCATCGTATAGCATTATAATGGTTTAAGCTAATGTAGCCATAGCTCAAGGATCCACTATCCCTGTCTGTCTTTTCAGGAGGTCAGCTTTTTACTGTATGGTATGTTTTGGTAAATTGATAGATCAGATCGTTCTCTGCTTACTACCGCCAATAAAATAATATACGGGTATACCGGCAAGCGCAATGATCAGCCCTGGCCAGGTGTATTGAGGTTTATACTTAATGAGGAGCAGACAGAATGCCAGCCCCATGATCATGTAAATAAATGGTAAAACGGGGTATCCAAAAGCTCTATATGGCCGTTCAGCACCGGGCATTTTTTTGCGCAATATAAATATACCACCAATGGTCAATACATAAAATACAACCACTACAAATGATATCATATCCAACAGATCGCCATATTTGCCGCTTAGGCTCCATAAACAGGCAAAAATGCATTGCAGCCATAAGCCAAATCCGGGGACTGCATTTTTATTAAGTGTACCTACCCGCTTAAAAAACAATCCGTCTTTAGCCATTGAATAGTATACACGGGCGCCCGACATGATAAGGCCATTATTGCAGCCAAAGGTGGATACCATGATGAGCAAGGCTATAATTATGGTACCAGAGCTTCCAAAGATCTGCTGTGACGCGGTAACACCTACCCTATCTTTTTCTGCCACAGCAATATCATGCAACGACAGAACGCCTGTATACATAATATTGGTTAAAATGTATATTACGGTAACAATGAGCGTACCCAGGGCTAGACTTAAGCCAATATTCCTTTTCGGATTTTTTATTTCGCCAGCAATAAAAGTTACGTTGTTCCAGGAGTCGCTGCTGAATATGGAGCCCACCATAGCAGATGCAATAGCACCCAGTGCGGCTATTGTGGTATACGATGCGATAGATCCGTCAGTTTTTAAACGGTGTATGCTCCAGGCATCATGCCAGTTGCTGTTCCATACAGAAGCCTTTAGGGCAAACAAGCCAAAAACAATTAAACCCAATAAACTAAGCAGTTTAGCCATAGTGAATATGGTTTGCACTATTTTACCGCTATTGATACCCCGGGTATTGATATAGGTTAACAGCACAATAACCAAAATAGAAAGCAATTGGGCAGGCGATATGGTTATAAAACCAAGATCAATGGCCACCAGGTCCTCACTGATCTGCGGCAGCAGGTAAGCCGTAAACTTCGCGAAGGCAACACCAACCGCTGCTATGGTGGCAGTTTGTATCACCGTAAAAAAGCTCCATCCATACAAAAAACCAACTAGGGGGCTGTAGGCTTCTTTTAGATAAACATATTGGCCGCCGGCCCTGGGGAACATAGCGCTTAATTCGCCATAGCTCAGGGCCGCTGTCAGGGTCATAAAGCCGGTGATGAGCCAAACTAATATCAACCAGCCTGCACTGCCTACGTTACGGGTAATATCCGCACTTACAATAAAAATTCCCGAACCGATCATGCTACCGGCTACCAGCATAGTAGCATCAATCAGCCTTAGTGATGGTTTAAACGAGGTGCTGTTATCCATATAACTAAACGGTCAGTGTTTTAATGAGGGATGATGATTAGTATAGTGTTATTTATTAAAATCATAGAATTTCCAGCTGGTAGTAAAATCTTTATTTAAAGATTGATTGATTAGCGTGGCCCTTAACATTTCAACAGGAATAAGATTTTCTTTGATAACCGCATCATGAAATTGCTTATAGCTCATTTTACCACTATCCACCATCTCTTTTTTAAGTTCCATGAGTTGCAGACCTCCCAACAAATAAGCCACCTGGTAAAGCGGACTATAATCGCCCTTGAATGATCTTCTTACCTCACCTTCGGCGTTGGCCCTTTCATGCCCAACCCTGTCTACCAAAAAGTCAATGCATTGTTGTGGTGTCCAGTTACCTAAATGATAATTGAGTGAGAATATGATCCTTGCACAGCGGTGCATCCGCCAAAACAGCATACCAACTCTTTCTTCAGGTGTTTTAGCAAAACCTTTATCATAGAGCAGCAACTCCCAGTATAATGCCCATCCCTCTATGGCAAAAGGAGTGGTAAAATCCTGACGGTATGCTTTGTACCGGCTATTCATAAAATATTGAAGGTTATGACCCGGGATAAGCTCATGCTGTACCGTTCCCCTGGAAAAATAAGGGTTATTACCGCGCATGCTCATCAACCTGTCCTGTAGCTGCATAGTGTTGGTCGGGTACGAAATACTGATCTCCTTCCCTCCTGTAAAAAAAGGGTTTACCAACTGCCTTTCCGGCGACATCATCACCATTCCCCAGGTTTCTTCAGCAAGCGGTGGTATGGTTATCAGGTCACGCTCTTTAATAAAGCTGATAGCGTCATTATACAACTTCACGATCAACTCCGGTTGATGCCCTACAGGCACATAACTGTTTTTTACCTTTTCGAGCGCCTTTTTCCAATCGTTGCCAAAGCCCATTTCCTGCGATGCCTTCAGCATTTCCTTATCGCACCAGGCAAACTCTTTGTTCGCCAGTTTAATCAACTCTTCGGGAGTATAGGGTATCATTTCGGCCTGTAACTGATTGATCAATTCCTGCCTGCCAATCGGCACTCCTTTTATACCACTGCTATCTGGCTTTTGAGTAGTGTTAATTTTGCCTTTACTCAAAGCAAGGTCACTATATTTTTGCAATGCTTTATCCAGGGCCTTGTATGGTTCGGGCACCCACCAGGTAAAATTGGGGTCGAAGGTATTGTAAAAATTATAAAAATCCTTTAACCTGCCTTTTAAGCCCAGTAATGCATCCTTGGTCATTTTTGCCAGAGGCATATCTAAACCAGGGAGATTATGATAGGCCAGGGAGTCCGTTTTTAGTTCTTTTAGTATATTATTAAGTTCATCAGCTACCTTTTCACCCTCCACGTAACTGCCGCGACGCCGTTTTTGTTCCAGCGCATAGACCCCATCAGCAAATGAAATATATTTAGTGATCTGGTTATACTGTTCATCTTCTTTTTTTAAACCAAGCAATTCAAAATTGATCTTCTTTTTAAGCAGTATATAATCAACCTTACCATATATACTCAGTGCAGAAAAGTCCGTTTGATCAAGCTGTTTTAAATAATCGTTATTAACTTCTGTCAATCTTTTCCGCTGTTCGGGCGAATTGAGCACATCAATTTTATACTGATATTCGGCATGCTCGTTAACGCTATATGGGGAGTAGAAATCTTTGATAGCGCTAATATCCTGCCCATACCGGATAACCAAGCCGGCCGTTTCGCTGGTTTGTTCGTAAAGATTATTGGGGGTTTGCGCCTTACCCTTAAAGGCCGTTATAGTTAAACAAAGTGTAATTAGAAGTATGAAATAGCTTTTGGTAAGAGTTGTAAACACTGTTTATTTATTAAAGGGTAAGGTGAACGCAAATTTTTCTCTGGCGATTATTAGCTGGCGGCCCTGTTCAGGCTTATCAGGTTATTGTTATAAGTATCCATGTAGCCGCGTGGTGAACTACCGATAACGTACTTAAACACCCGGTTAAAATTTGTTATGCTGTTGAACCCGCATTTGTAGGCAATGGAGTTGATGCTTTCGAATTTATGGGCGATGAGTTTTTTACAGGCTTCATTGATCCTGATCTCATTTAGAAATGATACAAAAGTATGACCGGTATGCTTTTTAAAATAGCGGCAAAATGATTCCGGCGTCATATAGGCTACCTTGGCTACGTCCTCCAGTGTAATGGGATCACTGTAATGCAGCATGATAAAATTATAGATCTTCCCTATGCGTATGCCCTCGTTTTCGGTGATGCCCGGGAGGTTGCCATAGGTGGATAATGGATCCAATTTATCTTTGATGTTAGTTAATCCCTTAAGCAGATATAAAAACTGCACAAGCTGATCGGAGCCTGAAGCATTTTTTAGGGTGGTCATTATTTGTGAGATTTCATCGGCATTATCAACAGGAACTTTGAACCCCTGCTGGTGCTGCTGCATAAAGATCCTGCCATGGGTCATCTCCGGCAGATCAAAAAAAGAGGCCAGAGTCCCCTCCGGGTCAAAAAATATAGTTAACGCTTCTACTTGTTTATTGGTGTTCTGAGCAAAATATTCAGGATTACTTTTAAATACATGAGGCAAGTTGGCGCCTAAAAAAAACACATCCCCTGCCGAATAATCATGCATATTATTTCCAGCTATCAAAGTTCCCTCACCCTGTTTTATCCAGGTGATCTGGATCTCTTTATGCCGGTGTAGATATGGGTAATGATGGGGCAGACAAACTTTTTCTACTATCACACTTTTATCGTGGGGCAACGGGATGGTAAATTGTAAAACTTTCATCTTGATATGAATTAATTCTTCTTGAATTTACATTTACTTAACTTAAAAAACTAATAATTGAGCATAATAGGATAATATCCGGTTACTATTTGATAATTTATTGTGATAGGGAGATAAAAATTGCTTTAAAAATGGATCATCAATTTATTTTTAATTGTTAAATAAACAATTTTAAAATATGCACTACTGAATATCAAATACACCTGTTTATAACTGTTAATTAAACAATTATAAACAGGCTATTAACGGATACTTCCCCAATAAAAGTATAAATAGTAAGGATTTTTTGAATCTGCCTTACCGATCGGGAGCAAATTCATTGATATTGATGGATGTTGGTTTGCCCGAAATAACTTCAGTCACCAATAAACCTGTTGCAGCGCCTAAGCTTAAACCCATCATACCATGCCCGGTGGCTATGGTAAGGTTTGGGTACTTGTTACTGCGGCCAATATAAGGTAATCCATCGGCTGAGGATGGCCTAAAGCCAAACCATATATCTTTTTGCTGCGGAACGGCTGGCTTAAGTCCCGGAAAGTATTGAGGTACAGATTCTACTATACCCTTTACCCTATTCATATTCACCCGGTTATTGATCCGGTCAAGCTCCATGGTTCCGCCGTAACGTAAACCGCCGTTCATGGGCGTAATGGCAACCCTGGCTTCGGCCAGTAAGGCCGGGATCTGCATTACTTCGGCATCATCCTGAACATTAAAGGAGTAACCCTTGCCCGGCATCAGCAGAATTTTCAATCCTAACAATTTACCTATCGAGGGTGACCATGAGCCACCCGCCACTACGTATTCATCGGCTGTAAACTCTTCACCGGATGACCATACCCGGCTTACTTTGCCATTGGAAGTTTCAATTTTTGTAACCTCTTTATTGGTAATCAAGTTAACGCCTACAGTTCGTAAATACTTTAATAAAGCAGCCATTAACTTATTGGGCGAAAGATGAGCGTCGCAAGCATAATGTACAGCGCCTAATACATCCAGATTAAGCTTGGGTTGCAGCTTCATACAATCGGCCGGAGTAAGCATCTTCATATCTAACCCCAACTGTCGTCCTTTTTCGGCCATGTGAGCTTCTTCCTCCCCGGCTTTTTCGGTTTTATAAAACATCAGGATGCCTTTTTCAACCAGGTCAAATTCAAAATCCGGTTCTTTACTCAGCTCCTGATAAAGCTTTTTACTCAACAAGGAAAGTTCTGTTAAAGGAATAGCCGAGTTTTCTACATGCGCCGCATTGGCCTTTTTCAGAAATTTAAGCCCCCATGATATTAATTCCGGATTTAGCGAAGGTTTTACATAAAACGGACTTTTACTGCTAAACATCCAGCGGATACCCTGACTTACCATACCTGGTGTGGCCAATGGTATAAAATGGCTTGGTACAATCATACCGGCATTTCCGTAGGAGCAATTGTCGGTCATATCCCCTTTGTCAACCACGGTAACCTGGTGCCCGGCTTTATGTAAATAATAAGCAGAACTCAGGCCTACGATCCCGCCACCAATAATCAGCACTTTAGCCATAATGTATTTTGAACTATTAGATTTTTTTAAATAAAACAGGTTATATCACCTGGAAACCATGTGCATAAGGATCATCATCATCAATCTTGATGGTGTTGTAGCCATAAACTTTGGCCCAGCCTTCTACACTCGGAATAATGGCGTCAATATCATTGATTTTGACCACCTCTTCAACCCTACCCGTAAATTTACTGCCAATGATGCTTTCATGTATAAATGGCTGGCCAACCTGTAGTTTCCCCTTAGCATGCCATTGCGCCATACGGGCGGATGTACCGGTGCCACAAGGCGACCTGTCGATAGCCTTATCGCCATAGAATACGGCATTCCTGGCTGTGGCATCAGCAGATAATGTAGCCCCGGCCCAAAGGATATGCGTACAGGTATTGATGGTAGGATCCTGTGGATGCACAAACGTATATTTTTCATTGATACGTTTGCGCAACACCTGGCTCCAGGCAATCAATTGCCCGGCAGTATAATTTTCGATCCCACCGAAATTTGGTTGCGGATCAACTATAGCATAGTAATTTCCACCGTAGGATACATCAATAGTGAGCATACCCAAATCAGGGCACTCCACCTGCAGATCTGTGGCGGCAAGGTAAGCAGCCACATTTTTGAGCTTTACGGAGGTAACCTTTTTGCCTTCCTGCTTGTATTCAATTAAAACCAGGCCAGCAGGAGCTTCCATGCGGATAATGCCAGGCACTTTGGGTTGTATCAACCCCTCTTCCACAGCAATGGTAATGGTGCCGATAGTACCGTGGCCGCACATAGGTAAACATCCACTGGTTTCAATGAACAAAACCGCCACATCATTTTCGGGATCATGAGGTGGATACAGGATACTTCCCGACATCATATCATGCCCCCTGGGTTCAAACATTAAGCCCGTCCTGATCCAATCATATTCCTTCAAAAAATGCTGGCGCTTTTGGCTCATATTGTCGCCTTTCAGAGTTGGACCTCCCCCAGCCACCAACCTTACGGGGTTACCGCAGGTATGTGCATCTATACAGAAAAAAGTTTTACTGGCCATATGTTGTATTATATCGCAACCTCACTTATTTTACCCCAGCTACCTACAGGCAATACCGGACGAACAGCAAGCGCATCACTGATGATCTTTTGAACTTTTTCACGCTCTGCTCCCACTAAAGGTAAACGCGGGGCGCGTACGTTTTCGGTACCTATACCCGTAGCCACTTCTGCCAGCTTAATGTATTGTACCAGTTTAGGGTGGATATCCAGCTCCAACACCGGTAAAAACCAACGGTAAATAGCCAGTGCTTCATCATATCTTTTGGCTTTAACCAAACGGTATATAGCCACGGTTTCTTTAGGGAAAGCATCAACCAGGCCGGCTACCCAGCCATTGGCGCCCATAACCAGGCTTTCCATAGCCAGGGGGTCAACACCGGTTAATATTTTAAACCTGTCGCCAAAGCGGTTGATCATCCGGGTAACGTTTGAAACATCACGGGTTGATTCCTTTACCGCCTGTATATTATCATAAGCTGCAAGCTGCTCAAACATATTCAGGGTGATCTCTACCTTATAATCAACAGGGTTATTGTAGATCATGATAGGTAACTCCGTGCTTTTTGCAATGGTAGTGATATAGGTTAAAGTTTCACGCTCCTCACTGTTGTAACGCATTGGTGGCAATAACATTAAACCATCAGCGCCATTATCCAACGCTTTTTGCGCGCAGGTAACAGCCGCTTTGGTTGTTTGCTCCGCGATATTCAATATTACAGGTACTTTACCATCAACAAAGGCCACGGTGTGGGCAAGCAGGTCATATTTTTCCTGATCACTTAATACGCTTGCTTCGCCTAAAGAGCCTCCCAGTATAAATCCGTCAACGCCGGCTTCCAGTTGGGCATTTAAGTTGATATCAAAAGCCTCAAAATCTAATTCATCATTATTAGTAAACTTGGTAGTTACGGCGGGTAGTACGCCTTTCCAATCAAAAGTTATCATTTCTAAATGTTTTTTTTACAAAATTAGCG
This sequence comes from Mucilaginibacter sp. BGA-UO-ETr-C110, assembly GCF_059567985.1. NCBI lineage: Bacteria > Pseudomonadati > Bacteroidota > Sphingobacteriia > Sphingobacteriales > Sphingobacteriaceae > Mucilaginibacter > Mucilaginibacter sp. BGA-UO-ETr-C110. The sequence goes on along the minus strand of NZ_JCAQPB010000002.1, from coordinate 1,397,430 downwards.
TTGTAACAAGTATTAATAGGCCAGTAATTTAACAGGTACTAACCATATTTTATCTAACAAAACCATTTTTAATACCGCTATCGTGATAAATCATGATGCATAAAACTTTTTAAAGCTTCAATTTTAACACTTTTTAGGCCGAAATTGGGGTGAAAACGGCTCAAAAACTGCCAAAAACTTACTCAAAACCATCAATTTTAACACTTTTTAACAAATTTTAACACGTTTTTTTCACTTTAAAAAGTATTAAAATATTGATAATCAGATAACTACATTAAAAACAGCCTATTTTGGGGCCTTTTGGAGCTTAACTAAAACGGCCCGGGTGCATTTTTTACATACATCCGGGCCGTTACCTATACAAATATACTAAATTAATTAGCAGGATAAAAGGCCCAGTTTCTGTTTGTTCCGATACCTATTGGGCATCCCACCAAACCCTGTCGGTTAGTTTAGCGCTTTGCTGAGGTTGCGGGTTTGATATAATTTCTGTTTGCGGATATAGCACCCTACGCGGCATAGCTGATAAAGCATTTTTAACCGCAGGCAATACCGGGAAGCCTGTACGCCTGAAATCGGTAAAGTTTTCCAGTGAAAGGAAATTCGCTATCCCTTTTTCTTCGATGATCAGCTGCTCCGCGTTAGCGTTAGTCAAAGGCCTTGAAGCTATATAAGTATTCGCATTAGTTGTGCTAACCCCCAGTTTTGTCATGTGCGATGATACGGCACTTTGATAAATGGACTGCGCGCTGCTAAAACCAGAAAGTATAAGCGTGGCTTCGGCTTTTATAAACAAGGCTTCGGAGTAATTTACAATGTAATTACTTGCCCCTGCAGCGCCATAAAAGCTTCCCGGACGCGAGTATTCTTCCAGTTGGCCAATAGTGTTTAACCCTTGATCTAACCCTGTATACAAACCGGTAGCGGTTGCAGGGGCAACCATAATGGTTAAACGCGGATCATTACGTGTTTTAAAACCATTAACCGCGGTGCTAGCCATTACAATAGTGCTGGCTGATATAAAATTCTGTTGCCACGGATTTTCTGCACCGGCAGCGCCGCCGTAGGCCATTTTCAAATCATCGTCATTTGATTGCATACCATTTGTAAGCGCGGTAAGTGCCAACTGCGCCTGTGTGGCAGCTGTATACCCAGGCGCTTTGGTCAGGTGCAGATAATAACGGGCTTTTAAGGTATAAGCCAGCTTTGTCCATTTGCTCATGTCGCCAGCGTAAAAGAAATCATCCCCACCCGGAGTTATAGTGCCGTTCTTGGCAATGTCAGCAATACCTCCATCCAGCAAGCTTTGTATAGTAGTATAAATATCTTTTTGGGTATCATATACTGGTGTAAAATTAGCAGTTCCCTTAAAAGCTTGCGAGTACGGGATATCACCCCAAAGATCTGTTCCGGTGCCCAGGCAATAGGCGGTCAGGATCTTGGCAATACCGGCATAGTTTGTTTTTCCGTCGGCAACGGCCTTTGCATTTAGCGTTACCAGGTTATTTAAGCAGGTTACATAAAGTGTATTCCAGTCATCATTAATATCCGTATTATACATTAAATAAGTGCCTGCATTGGGTGCAACCTGGTTCAGCGCGGCCACCTGCATATATTCCTGCACAATTACGGCAGCATTGCCCGCATATAATTTTGATGATATAGCTACCTCAAGCGGAGCAAGCATTTGCGCTTCGGCTACATCAAGAGGCTGATTGGGATTGGTATTTACGTCAATATATTTTTTACAACCTGAAACACTTATCAGGATACATGACATTAAAATCATTGATATTTTTTTCATGATATTTTTATTTGATAAATGATGATTAAAGGGTAAGCTTCATGCTAAAATCGATAGACCTTGATGTGGGTACAGAAAAGGAATAAATACCCTGCGAACCATTTGATGAACCGAACGAACTTACCTCAGGATCGCCGCCAGTAAAGTGTGGCGCGTATATCCACAGGTTACGCCCGGTTACGCTAAAGTTAACTGCTTTGAAAGGGCTACCTCTTAACCACGATGGTTTTACAGTATAACCCAGGCTTACGTTTCTTAATTTAATATAGGTACCATCCTGTATTACAGATTCGGTTACGCCGTTTATACGCTGATAATAAGCCTGTCCGTCAACAGCAACGGTATTAGCCTGTCCCGTTGCATCGCTCACTCCCGGAACCACCCTTAGCCCCCTGTTTTCGGTTACTTTAGGTGTTCCGTAAAAATAGCCATACCCATCCACGTTATTCTGGATATCGCCGCCTTTTTTAACGTCAAAGAAGAAACTGAAATTAAACTGCTTATACCTGATATTATTGGCAATTCCACCCGTCCAATCGGGGTTAATATTACCTATAACACCCTGATCGGCATCAGCATAAGGTAATCCGCTGGCATCAATGCGTAACTGCCCTTGTGCGGTGCGGGCATAGCGTGTACCATATATGGTTCCGTAAGGCTGACCTACAATAATGGTAGTAAAGCCATTTCCAATCTGTTGCAGATCGCCATCAATAGCCAGAACCTTATTCCGGATACGGCTGTAGTTAATGGTCACGTTCCAGGTAAAGTCCTTTGTTTTTACTGGCGCCACGTTCAATAATAGTTCAATACCCCGGTTTTGCATTATCCCGGTATTTACAGTTGTGCCATTATAACCTGTAGATGGTGCAATACTCACCCCCGGAATCAAACCATCCTTTGTTTTTTTGGCAAAATAAGATGCCTCTAAACTTATCCTGTTATTAAAAAAACCGGTTTCAAAACCTGCTTCAAACTCATTTATCCGTTCGTTTTTTAAATTGGGGTTACCCAGCGTAGGGCTCAATAAAAAGCCCGATTGTCCCTGATAAGGGAATGAAATGTTACGAATAATGTAGTCTTTACTTTGACTGTAGTATGGCGTGGTAAGGGAATAAGCGCCCACATTACTACCGCCCACTGTGGCATAGGATAACCTGATTTTACCCAGGTTCATGATATCCTGAAATTCCTTGGAGAAAAACTCAGAAAAAATAAAGCTGGTAGCTACAGACCCATAAGGATAAAAATTATGCGCTGTTGATAGTACCGAGCTTCCGTCATACCTGCCGGTTAGTGACAGGATCAGGAATTTTTTATAATCAATATTTGACTGCGCGTAAAAGCCTATCTTCCGGATATTATATTGGTTTTCAATAAAAGTAACCGTTGAAGCCGAACTGATATTATCCAAATCGGCTACCGAAAGCCCAACACCATTGGCATAAGCAGTTTCTGTATATTGGGAATAAATATTGTTCCCGATAACGCCATCAATATTAAAATCACCAAACTGATGATTAGCGCTTACTATCAGGTCATTATTAAATTGTCTGAAATTGGTATTGTTAACTACAATACGCCCGGTGGGGTTAGATACTGACTGGGCAGCTTCATGGTATCTATCCTGTTCAGTATACACATCGGCGCCAAATCTTTCAGTTACAGTTAACCATGTTAATGGTTTATAATCGGCAGAAAAGGTCGGCAGAAAACGGTTTACGCCTGATTTATTGGAAATATTATCCAATACCCAGTAAGGATTGTTCCTGGAGTAACGATACAAGCGCTGGGTGCCATCTGCATTTTCATAAGGTAGCAGGTTGTATGATATCGGGGCTGTAAAAATAGTCCATACGGGGCTCTCTAAAGCATAACCTTCGGGCAAGCGGTTATTTTGCGAATTGGTATAATTTAACTGGAATGTTGTAGTTAAATTTGGAAGGATCTGGGCGCTGTATTTGGCAAATATCGCGTTCCGCAGAAACTTAGTAGTTGGCACCGTACCCTGCTGATTAAAATTAGAATAAGATACATAATAGTTAGAAGCAGCCCCACCACCGTTTACACTAAACACATTATTATAAGTATGTCCGGTTTTAAAAAACAGATCGGACTGGTTGTACTTTTTTGCCGCTTGACCATTTATTTTTAAAGTATCCATCAATGGGCCCCAGGAAGTACTGGTTTTCATATCATCACCATTATAATAAATACCATTGGTACCCTGGGCATATTTGCTTTGTATTTGCGGCAGCAGCGGGTTTTCGAAGGAGAAATCAGAAGTAAAATTAATGGTTGGTTTTTTATTGGTTGAGCCTGTTTTGGTAGTAATGATAATAACACCGTTTGCACCCAACGAACCATATAAAGCCGTAGCCGCGGCACCTTTTAACACGTTGATATTTTCAATTATGGAAGGGTCTATATCGGCTACCCTACTGGAGCCGGGCCCTGAATTGAGGTTCCCGGTTTCACTGTTATCGATCGGGATACCGTCAACAACCATTAATGCATCGTTATTTCCATAAAACGATGATGCACCACGAACGACTATACGCGTTGAACTACCTGGGCTACCTGATGAGCTGGTGATCTGTACACCGGATACTTTTCCGGCTATATCATTAACCAGGTTAGGATCTTTACCCTGTACCAGGTCTGAGCCTTTGATTTCCTGGCTGCTGTAGGTTAATACTTTTTTGTCGCGCTTAATCCCCAACGCGGTAACTACTACTTCGCTGAGTGTTTTACTGTCCTCGGCTAAAATAATATTAACATTGTTGGTGTTGCTTACTTTAACTTCCTTTGCGGTATAACCAATAGCAGAGACACTGAGAATAACAGGGCCATTACTATCAATAGTAAATATACCTTCGGTATTGGTGATGGTACCTTTACGCGTACCTTTTATTTTAACAGACGCACCTGGTATAGACAGGCCTTTTTCGTCTGATACTTTCCCTTTTAATGTAATTATTTGTGCTTTGGCATTATAACCAAATACAAAAATGCCTAAAAAGAGCAAAACAAGCCTTTTGAGTAATCGTTTTAGCTTCATAAATTAATTTTTGGGGTTAAAAAATTATTAATTAAGTCTGATTCTTCAGATCATGTAAAAATATTTACCCCAAGAGCTAATTTTTTAGCAAAAATTCACCACAACTACCCATATATTATCATTATTAAAATAAAACCCTATAAAAATCACAACATTTTAAATATAACAACACCATAAGATCTGTTTACACCCTTAAATACAGCACTTATTATTAAATAGCCCGTTAACTAACAGTATAGTATCCTAAACCGGTTAAAATCCGGCTATCACCAGCAAAATATCATCAATAATTATTCAGGATATCCGGGTAACTTTACTTTATATGTTTAATTGTTATAATCACACAAATTCTGCAGCTTTGTTAATGAAATGGACTTTATCCTTTATCATTTGCTTTACAACTGCAATAAGCGTAAAGGCTCAATCATATGTGCCTGAATGGAAGGATAGCCGGATAAAAATAAAACCCGTTGTAGCGATACAGGCTTATTCATTTGATTTAAAAGATGTTCAACTACTGGAAAGCCCGTTTAAACAGGCGATGCAGGTTGATGCCGCTTACCTGTTATCTATTGAGCCGGATCGTTTATTATCCGGGTTTCGTTCCCATTCTGGCTTAAAACCTAAGGGTAAACTGTATGAAGGCTGGGAATCATCGGGTTTGGCAGGCCACACTTTGGGGCATTACCTGTCGGCCATTTCCATGCATTACGCTTCGACCCGCGACCCTCAATTTTTAAAACGGATAAACTATATAGTTACCGAACTTAATGAATGCCAAACCGCACGTAAAACAGGCTACGTTGGCGCTATCCCTAAAGAAGACACGATATGGGCGGAAGTTGCCAAAGGCGATATCCGTTCCCGGGGTTTTGATCTAAATGGGGGCTGGTCGCCCTGGTACACCGTGCATAAAGTTATGGGGGGCCTTTTGGACGCCTATTTATATGGCCATAATACCCAGGCGCTTAAAATATGCCAGGGCATGGCCGATTGGACAGGCGAAACCATTAAAAACCTGGACGATGATAAATTGCAGAAAATGTTATTGTGCGAATATGGAGGCATGGCAGAAACCCTTACCAATTTATATGCTATTACCGGCAATAAGAAATATCTTGATCTATCGTACAAATTTTACGACAAACGCATTTTAGATCCGTTGGCCCAACAGCAGGATGTTTTGCCGGGCAAGCACTCCAATACACAAATACCTAAGATAATTGCCAGTGCGAGGCGGTACGAGCTTACCGGCGATAAAAAAGATAAAACCATTGCCGATTTCTTTTGGGAAACGGTTACAGGCCATCACTCCTATGCCACCGGCGGAAACAGCAACTATGAGTACCTGAGCGATCCGGATAAGCTGAATGATAAACTGACAGATAATACCACTGAAACCTGTAATACCTATAATATGCTTAAGCTCACCCGTCATTTATTTGCGGTAGCGCCATCGGCAGCATTGATGGATTATTACGAGAAGGCTTTGTATAACCACATCCTTGCCTCGCAAAACCATCAGGATGGTATGATGTGTTATTTTGTACCACTCAGAATGGGCGGAACAAAACACTACAGCACTCCTTTTGATGATTTTACCTGCTGCGTGGGCTCGGGTATGGAAAACCATGTAAAGTATAACGAAAGCATTTATTTCAGGGGCGCTGATGGTAGTCTTTATGTAAACTTGTTTATTCCATCGGTACTAAACTGGAAAGATAAAGGACTGTCAGTGAAACAGGAAAGCAATTTCCCTAACGATGATCATATCACTTTTACTGTTAATACCCAAAAGCCGGTTATCATGACTATCCGTATCCGTAAACCCAAATGGACCAGCAATGCAAGCATCAGCATCAATGGCAAACAGCAGCAACTTAGCCCCAATGCGCAAGGCTATTTTGTTTTAACCCGTAAATGGAGCAATAACGATAAAATTAAATTTACAACACCCGAAAAACTTTATACCGAAGCCATGCCCGATAACGTTAACAGGCGGGCTGTTTTTTACGGTCCGGTGCTACTGGCCGGCGTTTTGGGCACTACCGAGCCTGATCCGTTGAAAGGTGTACCTGTTTTTGTAACCAGCGAGACGGATCCTAACCAGTGGTTGCAAATGGTTGATAAAAAACAGTTAAGCTTCCGTACGGTAAACATTTCAAAACCAGAAGAAGTTACTTTGATCCCTTTCAATCAAACCAAAAACGAATATTATTCCGTTTATTGGGATGTATTTACACCGCAGGCCTGGGTTGTACAGCAAAAAGCTTACGATGAGCAAAAGAAAAAACAACAGGAGCTGGAAGCCCGCACTACCGATATTTTACGTGTTGGCGAAATGCAGCCCGAGCGCGATCATAACTTCAGCGGTGAAAATGCTACTACCGGCGAAGACCATCAGAAAAAATGGAGGTCGACAGAAAACGGTGGTTACTTGCAATACGAGATGAAAGTTGATGCCAATTCCCAAAATACCCTCATCAATACTTATTGGGGAATGGACAACCGGGGTCGTACTTTTGACATATTGGTTGATGGCGTAAAACTGACCACCGAAGATCTGAACCAGTATAAAGAAAGCCGTTTTTACGATATCAGCTATATCATTCCGATTGAGCTCACCAAAGGCAAACAAAAAGTAACTATTAAGCTACTTCCCAAAAAAGACAATAGCGCGGGCCCGGTTTATGGAAGCAGGATGGTAAAAAATTAAATTAATCGATTAGAAGAAATTAAGCATATGATCAATAAAAGAAAAGCAGCCTGTGTGCTATCACTGTCCATGATAGCATTTACCAGTCAGCTATTTTCGCAGCAAAAAGATTATCCTATACAGCCTGTGGCGTTTACCAGCGTTCACGTGAACGATAATTTCTGGCAACCCAAAATGGAGGTTAATGCCAATGTTACCATCCCTTATGTACTGGCACAATGCAAGGCAAACGGCCGCATGGATAACTTTTTAAGAGCTGCAAAAAAACTGGATGGCGATAAGCTAAGTGAGTTTCCATTTGACGATACCGATGTTTATAAAGCTATTGAAGGGGCGTCCTACTCCATGCAAAACAAAGCGAACCCTCAGCTGGATAAATATATTGATACGCTGATCAGTATTATCGGCGCTGCCCAGGAACCGGATGGTTATCTGTACACCTTCCGTACGGTAAATGCCAAAAAACCGCATGAATGGATTGGCGCCAAACGCTGGGTACAAGAGGAAGTGCTGAGCCACGAGCTGTATGATTGCGGGCATTTATACGAAGCCGCTGTTGCTCATTACCAGGCTACCGGTAAACGTACATTACTCAACATCGCCATAAAAAACGCCGATCTGCTGGTTAAGGTGTTCGGTCCGGGTAAGCTGGAAGAATATCCCGGGCACCAGATAGTAGAAATTGGTCTATCAAAAATGTACCGGGTTACCGGCAACAAGCAATACCTTGACCTGGCCAAATTTTTCCTGGATGTACGTGGCCCTAAGGGCGACGCCTACAATCAAGCCAACAAAAAAGTAGTCGACCAGCATGAAGCCGAAGGGCACGCTGTAAGGGCGGCTTACATGTACACCGGCATGGCAGATATTGCAGCCTTAACCGGTGATACCAAATATTTAGCCGCTATTGATGATATCTGGGGTGATGTAGTCAACAAAAAGCTCTATATCACGGGTGGTATAGGCGCAACCGGTAATGGCGAGGCTTTTGGAGATGCTTATCAGCTGCCAAATATGTCGGCCTATGCCGAAACCTGCGCGGCTATTGGGAATGTGTACTGGAACAACCGGATGTTTTTGCTACATGGCGATTCAAAATATATCGATGTGCTGGAGAGAACGCTTTATAATGGCCTGCTTTCGGGTGTTTCTTTAAGTGGTGACCGTTTCTTTTATCCCAATCCGCTGGCATCTATGTCGCAGCACCAGCGCAGCGCGTGGATCAGCTGTGCCTGCTGTATCAGCAATATGACCCGCTTTTTACCATCCTTGCCGGGCTATGTTTATGCCAAAAACAAAAACGATTTGTATATCAATCTGTTCATGGGCAACTCCAGCAATATCAAATTGGCTTCGGGCAATGTGAACATTGTGCAGACTACCGATTATCCATGGAAAGGTAAAGTTGACATCACGGTTAATCCAGAGAAAAGCCTTGAGTTTACCTTAAGGATACGCATACCGGGTTGGGCTAAACAAGAGCCGGTACCGGGTAATCTGTACACTTTTATGGATAAAAAAACCTTGCCGGTTGTTTTATCTATCAACGGCAAACCTCAATCATTTGTTACTGAAAAAGGCTACGCGGTATTAAAACGGGCCTGGAAAAAGGGAGATCAGGTTTCTCTTTTACTGCCTATGAAAACAGAAAAAGTATTAGCCAACTCATTGGTTAAGGATGATAAAAGCCGTTTTGCATTTGAACGCGGCCCGGTTGTATACTGTTTGGAAGGTCCTGATAATAAAGACAGCCTGGTACAAAATATTATGGTTGATACAAACGCTATTGCCAATGCAAATTATCATGCAGATCTGTTAAATGGCATTGATGTGATAAGCACAGATGGTAAAAGCACTAAACGCCAGTTAAACAGCGATCAACTGATCGAAGCTAACCAACAGGTAAAAGCTATTCCCTACTATGCCTGGGCAAACCGCGGACCAAGCGAAATGACCGTATGGATCCCTTACGAGGCTTCGGCTGCGCGACCCAAACCTGCACCAACCATAGCAAGTACCAGCAAGGTAACATCATCCTTAAAAAACACCAGGATGTACGCAGCCATCAAAGATCAATATGAACCTGCCGACTCTAAGGATACCAACTACCCTTACCTGCATTGGTGGCCAGCCAAAAATACCAGCGAGTATGTTCAATACGATTTTGATACCACGCATACAGTCAGCGAATCAAAAGTTTATTGGTTTGATGATGGGCCATGGGGTGGCTGCCGCATACCGGCATCGTACAAAATATTGTATCTAAAAGATGGTCAATGGGTACCGGTAAAAAACACTACGCCATATACCATCAGCAAAGATGGCTTTAACACAGTAACCTTTGAACCGGTTAACACCACAGCCTTAAGAATGGAAATCCAGCTACCTGTGGATAATTCTTCCGGCATACATGAGTGGGCCGTTAAGTAGCGACAACAAAAATCCCTTAGTATATGCTAAGGGATTTTTGCTTTTATAATAATGGATGTTTTTCATTCCACTTAGCCGCTTGCTCATACACATGTGCAACTTCCAGCACCTTATTATCTCCTCCCCAAGGACCAGCTATCTGTAAACCTTGCGGCATACCATTTCCGTCAAAACCACAGGGAATGCTGATAGCGGGTAAGCCATAATAGTTAAAGAAAAAAGTATTGTCCGCCGAAAGAATCATTGGCCCCTTTGCCTGTGCCGATTGAATATCCGGAACCTGATCGGTAAGTGTCGGCAAAACTACCACATCGACATTTTTAAATAGCTGCTCAGAAATAGTTTTACGGTCCCGATCAATTGTAGCTATGCTAAATGAGGCTGATTCAAAAGGGAGCGAAATATCAGCAATACGATAACCCAGCGAGTTAAACTTTTCCTTAACCTGAAAGTATACCGCATTTACCTTATCGCTTACCTTATAATTTGATACAAATCCTATCGTCATCCTTTTGTGATCGCTTGAGTCTGTAGCCTGCTGCTGATCGGAAAGGATATTCAATAAAATAGCAGCATCTTCCGCGTAACGGGTAGTAATACCAACGTGACTCAGTTTAATAATGGTTTCGTCGGCTTGCTCACCTTCCAGGATCCCCTTGCCGCTAATGAGACCGTAGGTTGATTTAAAACCGGTAACGCCACAGCACGCCGCCGGTAACCTGCATGAGCCAACCGCGTCGGTATCAATGGTAGCATAACAAAACCCTGCGGCAACCGCTGCTGCCGAACCACCAGATGATCCCCCGGCAATAAATTCGGTATTCCAGGGATTGTGGACCGGACCAAAACAGCTCACCAGCGATGTGGTTCCCATACCCAGCTCATGCATGTTGGTTTTACCTATCAATACAGCGCCTGCTTCTTTTAGTCTCTGCACTAACTCCGCATCTTTTTGGGGTATACGGTCTTTAAAATGCACAAAACCTGCCGTTGTTCTGATGCCCGCCGTATCGTAAAAATCTTTAACCGCTACCGGAATGCCGTGAAGTGGCCCTTTCCATTCGCCACGATTGATTTCTTCTGCAGCTATTTTGGCCTGTTTCCTGGCCTCATCACCCAAAACGGTTATAAAAGTATTCAGTTGGGTATCATACGCTTCTATTCGCTGCAAACAAGCGTCGACAAGATCCACCGGCGATACTTTTTTAGTCTTTATCAATTTACTTATTGCCGCAATACTTGCATTATGGTAATTTTCCATATTGATTTTATTGAGATGTCTGTTCAGTAAAATTCCGTATAAAAACTTTAGCACACAGGGTGTTATTGCGCCATAATAAGGGGCTGATTGCAACAATACTCAATCATTTTGTGGTTACTGTTTGTTACATTTACATATAACCTATTTCTATGGCAACAGTAGCATTGGGCAGTTCTGCCGGCAAATGGATCATGGTTTCCTCCATCATGGCCTCGGCTATGGCTTTTATTGATAGCACCGCCCTTAATGTGGTGTTGCCATCCCTGCAACAAAGCCTGAATGCCACCGGTACCGATCTATTTTGGATCCTGAATGCTTATCTGTTGATGCTGGCTGCACTCATCATGATAGGCGGTGCCCTGGGCGACAAGCTCGGCCGAAAAAAGATCTTTATGGCCGGGATTTTTATTTTTATCGCCGGCTCAGCAACCTGCGGCTTTGCTCCCGATGTTAAAATACTCATCGCCTGCCGGATGTTGCAGGGCATTGGCGGTGCACTGATGATCCCAGGTAGCTTGTCTCTGATCTCCTCATCTATTGATGAAAAAGAACGGGGCAAAGCTATCGGCACCTGGTCGGCTTTTACCACGGTGGTTACTTTGGGCGGCCCCATTTTGGGTGGGGCTTTTGGCGATGCCGGTTTGTGGCGTTATATATTTTTTATTAATGTACCGATAGGTATTATAGCTCTTTTGATCCTTGGGTTTAAGGTAAAAGAGAGTCGCGATGAAGAAGCTGATCAGGCCCTTGATTTTCCGGGGGCTATCGCCATAGTATTGGGTCTTGCTTCGCTTACTTTCGGCTTTTTACGAGCTCCTGCAATGGGATTTGGCCATTGGCAGGTGTACATTACGTTAACAGCAGGTATAGTATTGCTGACCGCTTTTATTCTTATTGAAAGTAAAAGCAAGCACCCCATGATGCCCTTAAAACTGTTTACTAACATGACTTTTAGCGGTGTTAACCTGCTTACTTTTTTTCTGTATGCGGGGCTCAGCGCGGGGATGTTATTTTTATCGCTCAACCTGGTGCAGGTACAGGGTTATAGCCAGTTACAATCCGGCCTTACCTTTCTGCCTTTTACCATACTGATGATCGGGATGGCACGTTTTGCAGGTGGCCTTGCTGATAGACACGGCCCACGACTGTTATTAATAGGCGGCCCGGCAGCGGCGGGTGCTGGCTTGCTGATCTTATCCTTTGTCAAACAAACTAATGGCCCCGCAGATTATTGGACTACCTTTTTTCCGGGTATTATCATTTTCGGTTCGGGTATGTCATTCACGGTGGCGCCGCTTACGGCCGCGGTTATGGGTTCGGTCAGTGATCATTTTTCTGGAACGGCTTCCGGCGTGAACAATGCCCTTACACGTATTGCCAATGTTTTCGCCAACGCTATTTTAGGCGCGTTGGCCGTTTTATTTTTCACTGGTGCACTGCAACAGGAAATTCAGAATATCCCCCTAAATGAAAAACAAAAACAGGTAGTGATGGCACAGGCCACTAATCTGGGCGACGCCAAAGTCCCGGCAGGCTTTAATGCCCATGATCAGCAGGCTATTAAAAAGCTGTATCATTCCGGTTTTATCAGTGTTTATGCCCGGGTGATGCAGCTATCCGCTTCGCTTGCTTTTTTAGGTGCATTGATGTCGTTCCTGTTTATCCGGAATAGTACCCTTAAAAAGGGTACCCCACCCGGATCTTTATAACAATTTTTGCGCTCTTAATAGATTGTCTGTATTCTGTAGTATTTTGGCTTTGAGCTTTGGATTGTAATGAGGATGGGCGTTTAAAAAATCATTAACAGTTTTAGCGGCCTGCTTATCCTGGTAATAACCAAAAACGGCCTGCAGCCAAGATTGAGGGAAGAAAATATCCCCGGTTCTTTGTATGTCTTCAACCATTTCCAGGCTTTTAGCCAGGTATTTTTCAGATGTTTTTTGTCTTAAAGGATGATGCAGGTAAACCAAAGCTGTGGTTACCCAGGCCTCTTTTTGTCGGTTCTTCACATCCTTAAGTCCGTTAAAAAACGCGCCACGCTCCTGTTCATTTGAAGATAAGGCGGGTATTAAAAACTCCAATCGTTTTTTACGGTCTGCGTTGGTTATCCTTGTCTCTTGCATCTGTAATACGCCGGTCGGCGAATCATCTTTTAGGGCTATACTTAGTGCCAGAGAGGTGTAATCATCCTCATTTAACTTTACACCCACCGGCGGTTTTTGCAACTGCCAGATGGTATAGATATTCTTTTTAGCAGCCTCTGTTAAATAAACATCCTGGTATGCCCTGAAAAGCACCTTTTTATTATTCGGTTTCTCCTGCTGCTGTAATGCCGACCATAAATTTTCCTCTAGGTTAGATGCTATTCTATTTCTATCCGCAGGTGTGATAAACTCCCAATAAATATTGCCGATGTAACCGGTTAACAACCTCAGGTTAGTTTCTTCTTTTTCTAAAGCTAATCCTTTCGAAAAAATGTTCAGCAGCTCCTGTGGTTTAAAGTAACGACCCTCTAACATATTCTCATAAGCCGATATGTATAGCGACGCTCTTTGTAAAGGGTTATTGATCCTGTATAAACTATCCGTGCTCCCCTTATCTACCGGGAACAAGCCATACCCTATCCCATTTGAATTAAATATCATATACAATGGCTTATCAAGGCCCACAGTTTCTTTCAGATCGATACTGGCACCTTTCATATTCACCGCGATGTTTTTAGTATAGAGTGGGTAAACCATGGTTACGTTGAATGATTGCGGCCAAACACGCATGGCGCCAAATTCAGGATGCTGGGTGATGGTAAAATTACTGATCTTACCACCGGTGTAAATGATCTTTTCGTCAAGTACCGGTCGACCGGGTTGGTTTACCCAAACCTTATTCCAGGCGTACAGGTCGGTAGTGGTGTGTTTACTCAAAATAGCGATCAGATCATTCCAGGTAGCGTTGCCGTAGGCATATTTCTTTAGATACTCCTGTATCCCCAGTCTGAATTTTTCTTTCCCCATGAGCAGCTCCAGTTGCTGCATCATGATGGGCGCTTTGTGATAGATAATATTACCATACAACGAACCTGCATCTTTCAAATTATCCAGATCCTGCCGTATGGGGTTAGCACCTTGGGTACGATCGATACTATAAGCCGCCGGGTAATGATCCTGCAGAAACTTCAGATCAAAAGTTTCGCTGCCCATGAGCTTTTCGGTTATTTTGTCGGCCATAAAATTGGCAAACACCTCTTTCATCCATACATCGTTGAACCATTGCATGGTTACCATATCGCCAAACCACATGTGCGCGGTTTCGTGCGAAAACAGGTTCGACCGGGATATGATCATGTCTTTTGTAGCCCCATCATCCAAAAACACGGCCGAAGCTTTATACTGCACCTCGCCCGGGTGCTCCATACCACCAAACTGAAAATCGGGTATGGCTATAAAGCCTATCTTCTGAAAAGGAAACGGGATGCCTGTCCACTGTTGTAAAAAATCAATGGCATCTTTATGCGCTGTAAAAGTTGGATTGATACTTAATTTAATTTTGGTGGTATCTGTTTCGCGGTATAAAAACTCTGCCTTTCTATTACCTATAAGTTGTTTAACAGAGTTGAATTTTCCCGTCGCAAATGAAAACAGATAAGTGCTCAATTTATCCGACTTGTTAAATCTGTACGTTGTTCTCCCACCCTGGCTTAGGGAATCAGTAATAACCCCATTGGCCAATGCTTTCCATCCTGCCGGCACGGTGAGCGTTAGCAGATAATTAGCCTTCAAATCTGGCTGATCAAAGCAGGCAAAAACCGTTCGTGCCCGGTCGGGTACAAATAAAGCGTACAAATAATCGTCGTTGCGGTTCAGGGATTGATCGCCGGTAGTAAATTGAAGCGAAATCATATTTTTCCCCTTACGCAGGAATCCTGGCGCTATCAGTAAATGCTCCTGTTCCCATTTAACAGGAATCTGTTTGTTATTCACCTGTATAGCATGAACTTTACCCGGGTTTTGTTTCAGATCGAGCTGTAAGGGCTGATCAATATGTTTTAAAACCAGGCTGATCGATTCCCTGGCTTCAATTCCTTTATTTTTATCGGCAGGAATATCAAAATTAAGGGTGTATAGAATATCGCTGATCACCGAGCGGCGATAACGGGCCAGCGCCAGTGACACACCCGGCTCAACTGTAGGGGCACTTACCTGCGCATAAGCTGTTATAGCATTAAAAATTACAAGAAATAAGACGATACCACGTGTATATATTCTAAAGATCATAGGGAAAATGTAACAGCCTGAAAGCAGTGTCACCAAATTTATAAAAATGAAGCCAGTTGTTGATGATCAAAACAAGCTCATAAATACTTTCATGGCGTTTGATTGGGGCAGATCATTACGATAGGTCATCAGTGTGGTCAACAGGCCTTGTTCCCCTTCAATGGGATACGTTTTTATTTTCCGGTTATAATACATCTGGCTGAATAGTTCTTCGGGCATAATGGTTATACCTATTCCTGCTTCTACAAAATTCACTATACCCTCCAGCGTGTTCAACACGGTACACTGGTAATTAAAGATTCCCTGGGTTTTTAACCATTCCTCCAGTTTGGGGCGATAGCTGCAGCCCACATCAAAAACAACAATTTTAACCTGACCTTTTTTAATATACTCCGGCAGATCGGGATAATTTGCGGCGGTCGCGATAGCCAGTTTTTCTTCTTTTATCAGGTGTACGCCCAATTCAGGCGAGGTAACGGGAGCAGCTACAAAAGCGGCATCAAGCTTGTAATTCAATACATCATTGATCAGATTCATAGAATTATCAGCCCTGAAAATCAGCATCACATCGGGATATTTATCCGTAAATTCCTGTATTACCCCAGGCACTTTAAGCGCCATAGTGGTTTCGATACATCCAATTTTAAGTGAGCCGGATAGTTTATGAACATCTGATAACTCCTGTTTTAAAGTTTCGGTGAGGTAGTTTAGTTTTTTACAGTACTGGATAAATATCTCTCCTGCCGATGTGAGCTCTACCGCACGTGATGTTCTTTTAAATAACTGTACATTCAATTCCTCTTCCAGGTTTTTTATTCGCGCGGTCACGTTTGATTGCACGGTGAACATCGCCTCGGCGGCTTTGGTAAAATTACCATGAGCAGCCACTGCCTCAAATATTTTAAGATCATTACTATTCATAAATCACTTTTTATGATTATATATATTATTATTAATCGTTTTTAATAATCAAATATACAATATAGATTTGAACTATGAAATCAATCACGAAAACAAAATGGCAGATAATATTACTGCTTATCCTGGGTAGAGTTTTACCCCTGCATGCCCAACAAATCAATCCTACAAAAAACAATCAAATGAAAACTACAGCCATCCATTACAACAATGTTAAAGTAAACGATCTGAATATTTTTTACCGTGAGGCGGGGCCTAAAGATGCCCCGATGATCCTACTGCTGCACGGATACCCAACATCATCATTTATGTTTCGTAAGCTGATACCTATATTGGCTACCCAATATCATGTTATAGCCCCCGATCTGCCGGGTTTTGGTTTTTCAGACGCGCCCGATCATACCAAATACAGTTACACTTTTGATAATCTGGCCAAAGCCATGCAAGGCTTTATTGATAATCTAAAACTCAAACGTTTCGCGGTTTACATTTTTGACTACGGCGCTCCTACCGGTCTTCGCCTGGCACTGGCCAATCCCGAAAAGATAACGGGTATCATATCACAAAACGGCAATGCTTATGAAGAAGGATTAAGCACCGCCTGGAACCCGATCCAAAAAGCATGGAATGATCCATCGCAGGAGAACAAGGATGCATTGAAGGCGTTTGTATCGTTGGATATGGTGAAGTTTCAATATGAAACCGGTGTGACCGATAAATCACTGATAGAACCGGAAGCTTATACATTTGACAAGTATATTCTCGACCTGCCCGGTCATGTGGAAATCCAGGTCGACCTGATGGTGGATTACAAAAGTAATGTGGTGTTGTATCCAAAATTCCAGGCTTATTTCAGGGATAAAAAGCCAAAACTACTGGCCGTATGGGGCAAAAACGACCCTTTCTTTTTACCAGCCGGTGCCGAAGCTTATAAGAGAGATAACCCAAATGCCAAAGTGAAGTTTTATGATACCGGTCACTTTGCACTGGAAACCCATGCACAGGAAATTGGTGCTGATATTTTGGAATTCATGAAAGATCTGCCTAAGTAAATACGGCATCAAACAAAAAAGCCAGGTATAATGTACCTGGCTTTTTCGTTTGTTATTAAAAACCTACAGCTTCACTTTCTTCTCGCCTTCGTCTACACCTTTAATAAACTTTATTAAACCGTTCATATAGGTTTGCTGATCGTCGTACATACTCATGTGACTACCGTTAGCACAATACAGGTAACTGCCGTTTTGAAACTGGGTAGCCATCCACTGCATATGCGCAGGATCCATAGTATCATATTTTCCGCCAATACTTAAGGCCGGAACAGAAATTTTAGGAAGATCATCTTTACGATCCCAATGCGTTAATTTACCGGCAATACCAAATTCACTTGGCCCTTGCATGGTTACATATAAGGACTGATTGATTTTGTTGAAAGCCCGCAAAAGAGGTTCGGGCCATTGTTCAAACGGAAAACGGCATATGTGTTTTGCATAATAATTGGGTATCAGCAATTGCATATACTCCGGGTTTTCGAAATCGCCTTTTGCTTCAATAGCCCTGATACGAGCCAATACCTTAGGATCAAACTGCTTAGCCAAAACATTATCGGCATATTTACCATAATCCGGACAGCTTGCCATCATGTTGGAAATGATGAGTCCTTTTAAATGTTGCTGGTATTTAAGCGCATATTCCAAAGCCAGGATGCCACCCCATGAATGGCCCAACAGGTAAAAATTATCCTTGTCTAATTTTAGTGCCTGCCTTACTTGCTCCACCTCTTCTACATAGCGGGGTAAGCTCCACATAGCTGTATCCTTAGGATTGTCGGAATTTCCTGTACCCAGTTGGTCATAATAGATCAGCTCAATGCCTTCGGCTGGTAAAAAGCTTTCCATACATTCAAAATACTCATGAGTAGCACCAGGCCCTCCGTTCAGCAGCAACACTTTAATTTTAGGGTTATTGCCAATTTTCTTTGTCCATACATTAAACTTTCCTTTGGGAGTATTGATGCGAACCACCTGTATCCCTCCCGATTGTACTCCTTTTGTGGTATCTTTTAAAAAAGTATGTAAGCTCAATTCAGTTTTCTGCGTTGCATTGGGGTCTTTGCACGCTGCTAACCAGGTTAGCGCGATAAAAAAAGCGATCTTTAAATGTTTTATTTTCATATGTAGTGTTTGGTATAACAACAGGATATGACCAATTACATGGTTTGCTATATAAAGTCCTAATTTATCAACTTTAAGTTAGTTTTTTAAGCGAAGTGATGTTTGTTGATTGCATTAAAGTTTATACATTTGCGGCATTACAGTTTCACATCAAAAACATGAAAAGAATATTAGGGCTTTTAATCACAACAATAGGCATATTATTAATAGGTAGTTTTTTTATTTTCACGCCAAATCACGCGTTTAACCCGGCTGATTCTGTCAGCGGAGTTCAGGCATCTGCCGGAATCGTTTATGGCGGGTTTATTACTTTTGGTGTTGGCATGGTTATCTTTATATCAACCTTACCATTCGCCGGCGAGAAATCAAAAAACGCCTAAGTGATATAATCTTAAAGAAAATTTCATTTTCGATATACAAAGGGCGATCTGTTAACAGATCGCCCTTTGCTTTTTTTAAACATTTTGGCATGAAATACTTTGTGCTAAGCTGATCAATGTAAACCCAGTACATGATGGTTTACACAATTCATGGAATTAATCATATTAATAAATTGATTATAAGATAATTAACTCCATGTTAACCATAAATTGTGTAAACCATGTAAACCCACTTTTAGGTATTCGCCGTATACATGCTTTCGGAGAAATATTTTGCCCCCCTACTACGCAATCGCCCCCTTATATTGTCATATTCACCCCCTTTTTAATAGGAAAGCTTCGGGTAACTTTGGTATATCAAAACAAGTTGATAGCAAATCATATTAAAACAAATTAAGGAGAATACATTATGCAAAAGATCACCACATGCCTTTGGTTCAACGGTAAAGTTCAGGAGGCCCTCGATTTTTATACTTCGATATTCAAAAACTCAAAAATTTTAGATATTACCTATTATGGTGAAACACACCCGCAGTTAGCCGGGGAGATCCTGGTAGCCCGGTTTGAACTGGACGGACAGGGGCTCATGATATTAAATGGCGGCCCAGGATTTCCGCTCACTGAAGCGATATCACTATCTATTGATTGCAAAACGCAGGAAGAGATCGATTTTTACTGGAACGCTTTACTTGCCGACGGCGGAAAAGAGAGCCAATGTGGCTGGCTGAAAGACAAATTTGGCCTGTCATGGCAGATAGCAACATCAGAATTAGAGCAAATGCTGAAAGACAAAGACACTAAAAAAGCAAACGCTGTAATGATGGCCATGATGCAAATGGTTAAAATTGATATTCAAAAATTAAAGGATGCCTACGCGCAAGCCTGAGCATAATCAATTCATTATATTTAGCTGATATGAGGGGCTCTGATTTTCCGCCACCACGCGATGCTGAGGAATATATTGGGCAGCAACCAGCATCATTCAGGCCTACGCTTGAAGAGTTAAGGCATATTATATTAACTGCAGTACCGCAGGCAACAGAATCTATAAGCTACCAGTTGCCATGTTATAAATACCATTATATGCTGGTAGGTATTGGTGTGAATAAAAAGTTTTGCAGTTTTTATACCATGAACCCAGGCCTGGTAAAATCAATGAAAGAAGATCTTAAAAACGTCAGGGTGTCTGGTTCAACGCTTCATTTCGTTCCCGGAGAACCATTACCTGTTGAACTCATCAAAAAGATCATATCAGAAAGGATGATCCAGAACGAGATTCTGGCTTTATCCAAAAAAAGTAAAAAGTAGTCTTCATCTCTCAAATTCTTTAAACCAGATTTGAGAGATGTTTTTATTCCTTCAATCGGGTTGAATACGATCATCAGTTTCGATCACTTCTAAACCTCCGCGTTCATTTACACCATACTTTGAAAAAACCTGAGTGCCTTGAGGCTGATCTGGTGTGTTTTCCCGTCGCCTGGAAGGGCCCCGGAATGGTAATATCAGGATACATAGAAAAATACAGACCTTCATTATAGCTATCAGCATAATATTGATTTTGGTGCGACTTAAAACAGCCGCATTACAGCATAATAAAGCACATGATTGGTTGGGCTTTGCAGATATTTAGCCGCGGTTGATTAATCCTGGCTAATGAGTGCTAAGATAAAGAAATGATCAATAATTCTGAAATTTAGACCTTAATGTTACTCGGGTTCGGCTGTAGCCGTGATAGCTTGCAGGAACCATGCGGCATGAGGCAACCATTGTTCTGTCCAACGCCATTCGTTTCCCTTATCTTCGGTTTTAAAATCAATACCACTGCCATCAGGGTTACCTTCCTTACCGGTGATACCGTTGGATATCCCCCCTTTGCCAGATCCATGCCCAAAACTTGAGCTCATGTAGGGCACATTATTTTTACCAAACTGATACATGAAACACATGGAATATGGATTACAGCCCAGGATCCAGGATAATTGATCAGACGCATAAACAGCAAGATCCTTTTTTACTCCCCAACCTCCCTTTTGTGGGTAAACCAGGCGACCACCTACTATCGCGGCCGTTGCCAATGATCCTAACCGGGCGTTTTCACCTTGCCACCACCAGCCGGTTTCATTTTCATGCGGTATAAAAAAGCCATCTTTTATTTGATCGCCCAGGCGAAAAGTTTGCCGGGCATAGCCAAAGGGATTACTAACCTCATTGGTCACCCGCAGGTTATAATCAAGCGCTTTTTTAATAACGGTTAACGCTACGGCTCTTTCGGTCTGCTCTTTTTCCTTACTTAAGTACCGGCACAAAGCGATAACAGGTAAACCGGCATCGGAGGCATGCCAAAATGGGCGCCCCTGATCATTACTGATAAAATAACCTACAGGACTCATCCGCTTCTCTATATTCTTTGCCCGTTTACGGGCCTCTTCATGATAAAATGAACTGTCTGTAGCTATCCAAAGTTCGGTAGCTGCCATCAAAGCACAGTAGTCATCAATGATGTTTTCTTTACCATCATCATCGTATTTGGTATTATTTATGAGCAGATGGGCAAAAGCACGTTTGGCAGCGGCAAGATATTCGGCCGATTTAAAATCTCCGTCCTTTTTTAAAGTGGAGATACGAGCCAATGCAGCTATCCCCATCCCTCCACCTTCGCGAAAAGCGCATTGATATTCGTCGGTTGTTACACTGTTAGCTCTTAATCCAACAATCCGACGTGCTTTGGGGTCTTTACTGAAATAGCTAAAAACGGTCATATAAAAATATCCTTCTTTTGATAACGAACGCATGATGTAATCAGCGCCCCATAAGGCCTCATTGGTCATGTTATCATTGGCGTGAAGTTGTTGCAATAAATCGGGTATAGTCTGCACCGCGTTAACCATTGACCAGGTAACCAACGGAATCTGCTGTGGCGACATATAATTGGCATAAGCCAGGTGAGAAAAGTATTTACTTACATCGCCAGAGGCATCGCACCAGCCACCGTGTACGTCTGCCGTTTTATTGCTACCATAAAGTATTACGGCTTTATCAACATCAAGCTCGGTTGGCGTATTGGCCCTTTGCTTGTTATAATAACTAATAATAGATGGAAGCGTATTCACGGCAAGCGCGTTCTCGCTTACCTCAAAACTGTCAGAAAGATAAGATTTACCATTTACACTGATACTTAATTTATACTTACCGCTTTGTTTAAATGATGAAAAATCTGCCTGGTAAAAAAAGGCGTTCTTAACCCAATCATTTATCTGTTCGGGCCCTTTTAGTGTACCGATAAAAACAGATTTACCTGATGAATTGATCAGTTTAAAAGATAAGCCGCTTAGTTTAATATCATTACGGATAACCGCCGTTTTTGCTCCCCGAACATCAAAAGCAACCTGATTAATATAAATTATGGGCGCTGCTTGCGTAATAAATGCAAGCACGATTAAAAAACAGGTCAATAATATTTTGAATTTGGAGATGTGGCTCATTTTTTTGCTGACAAAAATTTGTATGTGCAAATTACTAATTAATATCCCCCTGATTTTATGAACTGTTTTAAATAGGGCATCATTTGCCCCTATATTACCTCTACAGCATACTGATTTACTCCCACACAACTCATCAAATAACTGATCACCCTGAATTTTCAGAATGAGAAAAATCGGGACGGAAGTTTATTGAATAATATAGTCCCTTTACACATTAATTTACTTAGCTTTGAAAAATCATGCGGTAACATCATGGAGAGCCTGCAGCTCATCGTTACCTTTAATTTAACAAACAATAATTTTCAATAAATAAGATCAGGAAATATCGCCGGTTCTTATAATCGTTTTAATGCCCTTGTAGAATAATACCTCACAAGGGCTTCATTTTTTATAGAAGCATAGTATGGAAGAAAGAAAGTTTTTAGCTACCTGGCAAAGGTATATGCCGGTTATTCGTTTGCATTTGAAAAAGAGCCTGAATGAAGATCAGCAGTTTAAATTGAATATAACAGATTTTGAATCGGCGGGTGGCCGCAGCAAAACAGGATATACCTTTAACATCAGTATGGAAAATGGTAAGGTGACCAATAATATCAGCGGCTCGCCTGTAGCTCGTGATCTTTATGAAGCTATCAGAACAGACGAAGCTGTAAAGGCTTTGCTACTGGATAAAAACGTTAAAATAAGTGTAGGTAAATCATTTATGCTCACCATAAAAACAACCCATCTTTCTACTTACAGATAGGTTTTAAAACATAAAAAAAGGAAATAACCAATTGGTTATTTCCTTTTTTTATGAGATCTTTTTAAGCTTTTATGATCCTTCTTCGAACTTGTATGTTTCCGGCTTATTTTTCCATGTTCCCTTTTTGAAGCATGACGAACATATGATCGCGCTTTAACCAGCCTGATACGTGGTACAAAATCAACAACTTCCGGATGAAAAGATGGGTCGAACGGATTATAGTAATAAACACCAGCAGCATCGTAATTCTTAAAGTCAGCTTTTAATTTGTCGGTAAAAGCCAGTTCATTCTTTTGTTCTGGTAAAGTCCATGCAGCTTCAGCCAACCCGGCAATTCGCGGGAAAAGCATAAAATCAAGGCGTTTTTCGGATTCTATCGTTTCTGTCCAGATATTGGCCTGTACACCCACAATAAGTTTTGAATTTAGCTCATCAGCAGGCACTTGCTTATCGGGGAAATTATAAACATCCGTTACCCTGTTAAATACCCCATTCCAATTCCTGCCAGCTACAAGGCCGGTATCCTGCAAAAAATCAAAGTAAAGCGGCAAACGCGGGCAAAGCACTACCTGGTAATTTTTCTGAAGCGCCAGGTGTAACTGACCAGGGAGATTTTGTCGCCACCAAAAAATGATCGTTTTATCAGGAGGTAAATTTCCCCCTGTGGCCTCGTCCCAAGCCAGTATTTTGCTGTTCAAACTGGTAACGGTGTCCGCCATCCGTTTAAAAAAGTACTGTTCCAACTGGTTAACACCATCAAAATTCTTTTTTTGCATCATACGTGCAATAGCTGTATCCAACGACCAAGCTTTAATACCAAAAGAAACTTCATCACCACCCAAGTGGATCATATGTGCCGGAAATAATGAATTTGTTTCTTTGATGATATCTGCCAGATACTGGTAAGTATTTTCATTGGCAGGGTTAAAGGTAAAATTGGGGTATCCGGCAACACTTCCACCGGTAAATTCCGGATATGCCTTATTGGCAGCAGTTGCATGCCCGGGCATATCAATTTCTGGTATTACTGTTATAAACCGTTGCGCTGCATAAGCTACAATTTCACGAATCTCATTCTGGGTATAATATTCAGCTTCGGCAGAGGTGTCACTGTAATTGCCCATACCTCCTATCGTAGCCAGCTTAGGATACTTTTTGATCTCAATGCGCCATCCTTGTACATCAGTCAGGTGCCAATGAAACTTATTCAGTTTATAATAAGCCATCCAGTCAAGCAGTTGCTTTACTTTTTCTTTGCCAAAAAAATGCCGTGATTCATCAAGCATAAGGCCCCGCCATTGGTAACGTGGGGCATCGGTTATTTTACAGGCTTGTATGCAGATGTTGTTGTCATTATCGGCCTGCTGATCTTTCACAAGCTGCAGCAATGACATTAATCCATAAAAAACACCTTCTTTATTTGATGCCGAAACGGTGACACGCTCTGGTGTTATATTCAATGTATAGGCACCTGGTATTGTTGACGTGTTAGTTAATACAAGGTCAATTAAGCTTTCAGAGCCAGTGCCGTTTTGCACAAGGGCCACACTTTTTGCTTTGTATATCTCTTTCTGAGCGTAAGTCACCAGGGCCAATAAAGCGGTATCTTTTGTGCCGATGGTAGTGCGATTATTTAAATAAAATTGCCCAACCGCCTTAGTAACCGATTGAGGTTGCGGGATGATGTTTAAGTTTTGGGCCTTTACGCAAACAGAAAATAAAAGAAATGCTGCTAATAGTTTAAATTTCATTCAATAAAAAGTTCAAATCAATCCGGGTGCCGCTATGATAACAAAAATCCGGCTATTTCAAGGTAATTTATTTGCAATAAGTACAATTGGTGATTGGGTGGGTATATATTTCCTGGAACAGGGGTTGCTTACAATCAATACAATACGGCTAATTTAAAATCATTAAGAGAGATCAATCCGCTCCATGGTGTACCTAATGATAATACCTTTTTAGGATTTACAAGCTGTACTCATTTCAACGTATCCGGCTTATAAAAACAATCTTTAATAAAAAAAGCGGCCCCGTAAACATAGGGCCGCTTTACATATATATTGGGTGGAGTTATTTTTTATTTCCAACCACCGCCTACTGAGCGGTACAGGTCTGATACAGCGTTTAAGCGTGCATTTTGTACAGTTGCCAGATCAAGCTCGCTTTGCAATACATTGCTTTGAGCAGTGATCACTTCCAGGTAAGTAGCCTGTCCGTTTCTGAACAACAAGTTGGCATTGCTGGTAGCTTTTTGTAAAGTGCTTACACGATCAGCAATAATGCCTTGCTGTGTTTTCAGTTTTTCGATCTTTACTAAAGCATCAGATACCTCACCAACAGCATTTAAAACAGACTGCCTGAACTGTAAAACAGTTTTTTCACGGTCAACCAGTGCAACTTTGTACTGTGTTTTCAACTGCCTGTGTTGTAATAATGGCTGAGCTACCGCGCCGGCCACAGTACCAAATAAAGAAGCCGGGATAGTAAACCAGTTGCTTGCTTTAAAAGTATTCAAACCACCGCTTCCGGTGATAGTTAGTGACGGGTACATGTTAGCCTGTGCTATGCCTACGTTTGCATTGGCAATAGTTAAGGCTAACTCAGCGCTTTTCACATCAGGTCTGCGGCTTACTACTGCGGACGGTACACCTGCTGATAAATTTTCAGGTATAGCCACTTCTTCTAAACGAGCAGTACGTTCAACCCTGTCAGGAAGTGAGCCAGTTAATATTTTTATGGCATTTTCCTGAATAGCGATATTCTGTTCAAATCCCGGAACTAACTGGGCCGCAGATAAGCGTTGTGCCTCGGCCTGTTGTACAGCTAATAAAGTGGTTTGACCTGCATCAAATTGTAAACGGATAATGCGCAAAGTGCTATCATTAAGCTTTACATTTTTTTGTGCTATAGCCAGCTGGTCATCCAGCATCAACAGGTTATAATAACCTTGTGATACACTGGCTACAATATTAGTCTGAAGCAACTTTTTAGCTTCGGCTGTTTGCAGATACGATGCCAGCGCAGACCTGCTCTGATTGCGGATCTTGCCCCAGATATCAGCTTCCCAGGTTAAAGCCAGGTTAGCATTGTAATCTTCCACATGCTTGGTACCCAGAAACTGGCTTGTACTTAAACCATTCAAACTATTATTAGATGGTCTGTTGGTATTAGCCGTTACATTCAAGTTAAGCTCAGGAACATAGTTCCATTTTACCTGTTTAAACAATAACTGTGACGCCTCGATGTTTTTAACAGCGATCTGCATATCGTAATTTTTCACGATAGCACTATCAATCAGTTTTTGCAACGTAGCATCGGTAAAAAAGCTCTTCCATTGAACATCGGCAATGCTGCTGGTATCGCTGGTGTTGGCTGCGTTTCTGAAAGTAGCAGGCAGCTCTGCTTTTGGGGTAGCCACATCCTTTGATACTTTACAAGCGCTTATGAAGACAGCCATCAGTATTAAAAAGGAGTATGGATTTATATATCGTTTCATTTTCTTTTGATTATTTGTAGCTATGCCTGATTAATTTTTAGCCAGTTCAAAGTCTGTTACATGAACATCTTTACCACCATTATTTGCCGGTGCTTTAGGTGTTCCTGAAACTTTTTCCTGCAAGTATTGGAATATCACAAACAGTACCGGTATGATGAATAAACCCAGGATTACACCTGAAAGCATACCACCTGCTGCACCTATACTTATAGAGTGGTTACCTTGTGCAGATGGACCGGTAGCGATACTCATCGGGAACAAACCAAACACGAAGGCTAGTGATGTCATGATGATTGGTCTTATCCTTAACCTTGCTGCTTCTATAGCCGAATCAACCAAAGTATGACCTGCTCTTCGTCGCTGTACCGCATATTCCACAATAAGGATGGCGTTTTTGGCTAACAGACCGATGAGCATGATCAAGGCTACCTGTACGTAGATGTTGTTTTCGATACCGGTTAAACCTAATACTACAAACACACCGAATATACCTGTAGGTATTGAAAGTATTACCGCCAATGGCAGGATATAACTTTCATACTGTGCTGATAATAAGAAGTATACAAATATCAAACAAAGCATAAATATCACAGCTGATTGTCCGCCTGAAGAAATTTCCTCACGTGTTTGACCAGAGAACTCATAAGCAAAACCATTTGGCAATTGCTCTTTAGCTGTTTCCTCAATTGCCTTAATAGCATCACCAGAGCTGAAGCCCGGTTTAGGAATAGCATTTACCTCGATAGAGTTAAACAGGTTATAACGCGAAGCAGTTTCTGAACCATAAACACGGGTTAATTTAACCAGGGTATTGATAGGCACGGTTTCTCCTGCCTTATTTTTAACAAATACACGATCAATAGATGCAGGGTCGGTTCTGTCGGCAATATCAGCCTGAACTATCACACGATAGTATTTACCAAAGCGGTTAAAGTCTGAAGCTTGCGCCGTACCAAAATAAGCCTGCATAGTTGATAAAATGTCTCTGACACTTACTCCTAATTGATTGGCCTTTTCATCATCAACTTCTAACTGTAATTGAGGATAATTGGCTTTATAAGAGGTAAAGGCATAAGCGATTGCTGGTTTTGCCATCAGCTTTCCTATAAAGTTATTGGCTACGCCGCTAAATTTATCCAATCTGCCATTGGTTCTATCCTGTAGCTGTACGTCCAAAGCTTCTACGTTACTAAATCCGGGAACAGTTGGAAAGCTGAACACGAAGAAGGTACCGCTTGGTATACCAGCTAATTTTCCTCTTATTATATTTTGTATATCATCAATATTCTTAACGGCTCCCCTGTCTTTATTAGGTTTTAACAACAAGAAGATCTGACCTGCTGATGGGCTGTTAGATAACGTTAAAAAGTTAAAACCAGACAACGCCATCACAAATCGTGCTGATGGCAATCCTCTCAACTCTTTTTCGGCCTGGTTAATTATTTTACTGGTATTGGCTAATGAAGTTCCGGATGGTGTTGAAACAGCGATAGCCACAAATCCTTGATCCTCAGTTGGAATAAAGCCCGTTTTTGTTCTGTTTACCAGGTAAACTGTAGCAACAACGATTAATGCAAGGCCAGCCATACTGATCCATTTATTACGGATCAGGATCTTTAGGGCCCCAACATATCTCGTGGTCATATAGTTAAAACCACCGTTAAAGCCTGCGTAAAATTTCTCGGCAAAACCTTTTTTAGGTGCTTCATGACCATCAGCTGTATGCTTATTCTTTAAAAATAAAGCTGCCAGGGCAGGGCTTAAAGTTAATGCGTTAACAGCCGAAATAATGATGGCGATAGACATTGTTAATGCAAACTGCCGGTAAAATATACCCGTTGAGCCTGTCATGAAACTAACCGGTAAAAACACCGCCGCCATAACCAATGTAATAGATATAATGGCACCGCTAATTTCGTGCATAGCCTCGGTAGTTGCCTCTTTCGGGGTAAGGTTCGGATTATCCTCCATTTTGGCATGCACCGCCTCCACCACCACAATCGCGTCATCCACCACAATACCGATGGCCAATACGAGAGCGAACAAGGTTAAAAGGTTAACAGAGAAACCAAAGAGGTTCATGAAGAAGAAGGTACCAATAATGGCCACCGGAACTGCTATGGCCGGGATCAATGTTGACCTGAAATCTTGCAGGAATATAAACACTACGATAAACACCAGTATAAAAGCCTCTACCAATGTATGCTCAACCTGGTCAATTGATTCATCAAGGTCGGTTTTAGTACGATAAAACTGATTGTATTTGATACCTACCGGGAAATCCTTTGATAATTTTACCATCAGCTTATCAATGGCAATCTGGATTTCATTGGCGTTCGAACCCGACAATTGTATAATACCAATAGTAATACCTTCGTGTCCGTTTAAGCGGTTCACACTACTATAGCTATAAGCACCCAGTTCAACACGTGCCACATCTTTTAAACGTAACACAGAACCATCTGTATTTGCACGGATAGCAATATTTTGATACTCCTCTGGTGTTGTAAGCTTACCTTTATATTTAATTACATATTCAAATGCTTCATTACTTCGCTCCCCTAACCTACCAGGCGCTGCTTCCAGGTTTTTGTCCTGTATAGCGGCCATTACTTCGGCGGGCGTAATTTTGTAAGTTGCTAATTGAGTAGGATTTAACCAAACACGCATAGAGTAATCCTTAATACCGCCAAATACACTGGCAGAACCTACACCCGGGATACGTTTGATCTCCGGAATAATATTGATCTGTGCATAGTTATTTATAAAGGTCGCGTCGTATTTCTTGGTATCTTCTGAGTAAATACCCATAGCGCCAATAAAACTATTTTGCTGCTTGGTAGTAGTTATACCATATTGTACAACCTCTGCAGGTAACTGGCTTGTTGCTTGTGAAACACGGTTTTGAACGTTCACAGCCGCCTGATCGGGGTTGGTGCCTTGTTGAAAATAAACCGTGATACCCAATGTACCATCATTACTGGCGGTGGAAGTCATGTAGGTCATGTTTTCCACACCATTGATCGCTTCTTCCAATGACGGGGTCACGGAACGTAAAATAGTCTCGGCATTAGCGCCCGGGTATACAGCTGAAACCAATACCGACGGAGGCGCGATATTCGGAAACCGCTCTAAGGGCAGTTTTGTTAAACCAAGCACACCAACTATCACCAATAATATGGAGATAACAGTTGAGAGTACCGGTCTTTCTATAAATTTCTGAAACATGACTTTAAAGTTTAAGTGTATGTATTAGTTTTTTGTTACGGCAGCAGCTACTTTATCTGTAGCCTTTTGAGGTTGGATCACCATACCCTCTTGTAATTTATCGACACCGCTTAACACAATCTGGTCGCCTACTTTTACGCCGTCCTTAACAAGGTAATTGTCGCCGTTTTTGCCAACAATGGTAATAGCGTTCTTTTTCACCTTACTGCTATCACCTACGGTAAATACAAATACTTTATCCTGCATATCAACAGTTGCTGATTCGGGTATTATTAAAGCATCTTTATGTTCCAGGCTCAAACGAACTTTACCGGTGTTACCTGAACGTAACAGACCTTGCTGATTAGCAAAACTTGCACGTACAGTAATGGCGCCGGTGTTTTTGTCGAACTGACCATCGATCATATCTATTTTACCTTGTTTGGCATATTCGGTACCATCTGCCAACAATAAAGATACTGCCGGTAGTTGTTTTAATTTTTCGCCCAGGGTTTGACCAGGATATTGTTCTTTAAAGTTTACAAAATCTTTCTCGCCCAATGAGAAATAAACGTGTACCTCGTGTACGTCTGACAATTGAGTAAGTGCATCAACATCTGTTGGAGCTACTAAACTTCCTTGTTTTTTAATTAACCTGCCAATGTAACCACTTACTGGAGCTTTGATCAGGGTATAACCCAAATTGATCTGAGCGGTTGATATGTTTGCCTTAGCTTGTTCAATGTTTGCTTTTGCAACCTGATTGGTCGCTTTAGCAGTTTTTAACTGATATTCAGAAACTACTTTGTTTTCAACTAATGGTGTTAACTTATCAATTTCCAGTTGTGAATTAAGCTGGGTTGCTTCAGCAGCGTGTAAAGCGGCAATCGCGTTATTTAAAGCTGCACGGTAAGGTTGTTCGTTAATTTTAAAGATTGGCTGACCAGCGCTTACAAAAGCACCTTCGTCAACAAATACTTTATCTAAAGCACCACTCACTTGTGGGCGTATCTCTACATTAACAGTACCTTCTATTGATGCAGGATATTCCTGGTAAGTAGTTTGTGTGCCTGCTGTAACAGCGGCTACGGGTAAAGATGGTGGTGGTGGAGCTTGCTGTGTTTGAGGCTTTGAAGAACAACCATATAATGAAAGTGCTAAAAGCGCTAAAATGAAACTTTTCATAAATAATTAATTTTTGATGATGATAAATGATAGAGATTGAAATGACCTTGCGGTCTGCATATATGTTGATTGAGTTATGTTCATGTGTATTATGATCTGATTGTATGTAGCTAACACTCCTGGTAAGCTGTGCTTGTTTTAACAGCTTTAAGCTTCTTAATGCTGTTGATGAGTAAAATGTAAAAATTGATGTCCATGATTGTATGTATTTATATGTTTGATAGATAGATGTTTAAACTTTATATGTTTAACAGTGTTAAATTATTTAACATTGTTTTAATCTGCGCAAATTTTTAAACCCGTTCGATTGATTTGATGATTGTTCCAATAGCATCCTTTAATACCTGTTGGTTCATTTCATCAGAGTAACCTCTGCGCAGGATATTGATCGAGATCAATCCATGTACTACAGACCAAAAGGTATAGTACTTTAAACATACCATATCCTTGGTTGGGTTTTCAATGTGCATGAGTTCAATAATAGCCTGGCTGAATTCGTTGTACGGGCCTTCCGATTCTTCGAGAGTTGCCACCATATCACAGCAGCAATTCATTTCTACTCCGAACATCAGTTGATAAAGCTCTTTGTTCTCCATCGCGAAGTCCCAATAAGCCAACCACATGGCTTCCAATTGTTTTGCCGGCAACTTATGTTTGGCCCTCACCTCTTGTAGGTCCCTGGTCAATATCAGGTAGCCCTTTCGGGTAAGCTCCAACAGGATAGCCTCTTTGTTGGCAAAGTATTCATATATAATGGGCGCGGTATATTCAATCACATCGGCAATTTTACGCATGCTCAAAGCCTGCCAACCCTCCTCTTTTACAATATGGAGAGAAGCATCCAGGATACTGATCCTGGTTTCTTCTTTTAAGCGTTGTATCCGTTCTTTGCTTGCCACTTTTTTACTTAATTAAATTATTTAACAGTGTTAAATGATTTTACAAAAACAACCGGGATTTATTTCAGCTCCCGGTTTTTAACGCCTGTTAATTCATTTAACAGCGTTAGGCAAAAGTATAAAGGATCTAAACTTTATTTACCATCCTTTTGTCAAAATCATTTCATTGAATTGTCAGGTAAAACGCTTTAGGCCTTTGTTTTACTTAATAAGTAAATCAATTGCCCTAAATGATAACCCTGATGAATAGTTCTGTTGATCAAAATATTCAGTTTGTTGCGATGCGGTTCCTGCTCAAAGTCGGCTGTGGATATAGCGCTGTGTTTCGCAAACCAGGCTTCAGCCGGTAATGCTTCCATCTGTTGTTTGAGCTGTGTGTTTACGTTATTCCAATAAGCTTTTAACTCCACTATGGATGGTTTTTCCAGATCAGCAGCTTCCGGATTTTTCACAAACAGATCATCCAGCTCAGGATGAAGCCTTTCTCCCAGTTCCAGATAGGTGAACATGCCATCGCTTACAGCGGTCAGGTGCCCCAGTAGATAAACCCCACTGTTACGACCGGGGGCAGTTTGTGCAGCCAGTTGATCATCGGTTAGTTTATCTAATAAACTATTAAGGCGGGTATTTTGTAATTCCCAGTTAGATATAGCCACTTTAACTGCTGTGTTCAGCAGTGATAGTGCATTGGTTTCGGTTATAGTATTGCTCATGTTATGGTGGTTTTTGATGATTAAAAGCCCGACAAAAAACGCCGGACTTTTAATTTGATGCAATTATAAGCTAACTCCATAGTTTTTAGCCCATCTGCTCTTGATTTCGGCACGAGATTTTACAAACTCATGATCTGTGCCCTGTGCAATGGCATCCAACGGAAAACGTAGCGGGCGTGTACCCTTTTCTTTATTGATCAGTTCCAGCACACCATCGGCTATAGTTTGCGGATCCATTTCAAATTCAGCCATCTTGCCAAATAAGGCTGCACCTACCGCGTTAAATGCGTCAACTGCTGCACTTCCATAGGCTGCTACAATATCTTCCTTGTCGGCATTAACCCCAGGCTTAACGCCGGTATTCATTTCTGTTGGATATACACCACTTTGGATAGATACATTTTCAATCCCATAATCCTTCAGCTCATGCTGAAAACCCTCCGTAAGCGATTCCATGGCAAATTTAGAAGCCATATAAGGAACCATGAACGGTACCGTAAAACCACTGGCACCAGTTGAAAGATTAATGATCAGCCCGTCTTTACGGGCCCGCATAGATGGTAATACCGCATTGTAAGTACGCAGCACACCATAAAAATTCACTTCGAACAAGCGCCGTACCTGATCAAGCGTATAGGCTTCGGCTACGCCAAAACCTGCTACACCGGCATTATTCACCAATACATCTATGTGGCCATATTTAGCAAGACTTTTTTCGAAGGTTTCCTGAACAGAGGTATCACTGGTTACATCAAGCTCCACTACATCAACACCTGGCCATGCAGCAAGTTCCCTGGCAGCATCTTGATTCTTACCGTCTATACCACGCATGGCGGCAATTACGGTATGCCCCTCTTTTGATAATGTTTGGGTTATTAACTTTCCGAATCCGGTACTTGTGCCGGTTACTAAAACTATCTTTTTCATTATTGTTATGTTTTTATTTACATAACAAAGGTGAGGTAAGTGCCAAAGCTGCCAAATGACATAAAGCAGAAAATAGTCTTGACATTTATCAAGTTTTCCGCCTTTATGGTGTACCCACCACAGCTTCGGTTTGCGGTTTAAGCTTTGATACCATGACGATGATCAAAGCTCCGAAACCCGCCACTATGCCAAAAGCCCAGCGTAATCCAGCTGCCTGGGCTATAAAACCGACAGCCGGGGGTATAATCAAAAAACCAAGGTAGCCTACGGTTGATATGGCGGCCAATGCCTGCCCGGTATTCATACTTTGAGACTTACCTGCCATACTAAATACCAGTGGCACCACACAGGATACCCCCATCCCCACCATAGCATAACCCACATAAACTGTGTAATTGTATGGCAATATGACAGAAAACAGCAGCCCTGTAAATATTAAAACACCACTGAAACTAAGTACCTTTTTTATACCTGCGGAAGCTACCAACTTATCGCCGGTAAACCGGCCAATGGTCATGGATACCATATACACTACAAATGCTGCTGTTGCCGCCGGTTTTGAGGCGTGAAGTACTTTTTGAAAGTATATACCGCTCCAATCGTACATGGTATTCTCACAGGCCATAGATGCAAAGCAGATCAATGAAAACTTGATCAGGTGTTTATCGGGTAAGGTAAAAACAGACCGATTGATCTTATTAACTGGTTTTTCGTAGTAAGCATGGGGATAAAAGATCAATGTTATAATGATCATGCTTATCCCTACAAATAGTAAGTGGTAAGATGGGGCAACATTAAAAGATACCATCAAATACCCCACAGCAGCTCCAGCAAAGCCTGCCATACTCCAGATACCATGAAAAGTAACCATGATAGACCGGTCATAAAAGCCCTGTACACTCACAGCCTGCGCATTTACCGACAGGTTGAATATATTACGTGCCGAACCGAAGAAAAAGAGCAGCACCACCAATTGCCATATATAAGCTGTAAAACCAGGCAAACACAGTAAAAGATTAAAGGCAATAGCACCCACCAGCATAATGCTCCGGCTGCTGAAATGCTTTAACATTTTTGCGGTTATCGGTATGGTAAGCATCAAACCGATAGGCAAAGCAAATAATACAGCTCCTAACTGCCCCTCATTGAGATGTAACTGTTGTTGTATTGATGGAATGCGTGAAGCCCACGATGAATACCCAAACCCCGAAATAAAAAAGAATACCCCGCAGGCAATTCGTAATTTTAATTTCCCGGGAGTTGTAACCTGATCCATACCTGTATTAAAGTGGCAAAAGTATGGATAATTTACAAGTGCAGCTACTATTACTTCAAAGTCATCTGCTTGCGGATGCGGCTTAATGTTTCGGGAGAAATACCCAAGTAAGAGGCGATCATATTTTGAGGAAAACGCTGTAGAAATTCAGGGTAAGTATTCAGTAAATCGGTAAACCGTTCTTCAGCAGTTTGACTGATGGATGAGTGTATCCGTTTTTGATGGGATACATAGCTCCGCTGGTTCATTTTTGATATCATCGCGTCTACGGCCGGAACCTTCGACTTTAACTCATCCAAATGTTCGCTGCTTATTTGTAAGAGCTCTGTGTCTTCTATGGCGTCAATATCGTAGTTGCAAGGCGTATTGGTGGTAAAACTTTCATAATCAGCCATCCACCAGCGTTCAATACCAAATCTTACTATATGCTCAATGCCTTTGTCATCTACAGAATATTGTCGCATAGCACCCTTACAAACGAACGAAAGATATTTGCATACATCACCTTTCTGTAACAGGTATTGCCTTTTGCGCAGCTTTTTGGGTTTAAAAGCAGCCTGTATCATTTCAAATTCCTGATCCGATACCTCCATTAATGAGTAATCAATAATATATTGTAAGAGCGTTTGGTACATAGCAAACAAATATCAATATAAAGACAATGTGCCTCTATTATAAAATTAAGATATTACTTTACTAAAACAGAATTATCCGTTAATTGCAATTTTGAGCTATTTGTTTGTGCCAGCAGGTAAATAGCATTATTTTTGGTAACACAACAAGCATTCTATTGAAAAAAATGAAAACCAGCAGCATGACCTCTGAACCTACTTATAAAGCTGCCCGGGTTGTAGCACCTTCGGTTGAAAGACATTTTAAATATTTTCATTCTTTGGTTAATGCCAACGCCGATGTAGATGTTGCCGCCCCCACTCCTGATGTTAGCATCATTGAAAACATAATTGATATAGCATTTTGGGCAAGTCTGCGCCGGGAAGAAGGGTATTCGCCAAAGTTTACGTTGGCATTCCTACCACCCGAAAGTGCCGGGCAACCCCTCTTGTTTGGTCATAAAATACCACTGGCACCAAATATCCTGACCAAGTTTGCCTCCGCTGTTCAGCAGCCGGGTATACATCTAGGTGTATGGATTGAGGATGGTGAGCTTTATGTTTGGGGTACCACACTGGCCATACCCGCTTATTGCTTTGTATTGGAAGTGATAGAACCAGGTCTGTTAGTTATTAAACACCGCCGTGTTGATGGCTTTGGTAAATTTGTAAACATCGCTATACTGAAAGGTGATGATATTAAAGTGGTAGATGAGCAAGGTTCAACCCTTTCCGATTGCCCCACCATACTCACTTCCATGCTTGATTTTACCCTACCGTCCTCCTGGAACGACCCAGTGAATGTGTTGGTACAGCTGGCAGCTTCCATGCAGGCGCACCGTCGTGGCGGGATCTTGCTGGTAGTACCCTCTGAAAATGACGACTGGATGGAATCGATCATTACACCGATATCCTACCCCGTAGCCCCGGCTTTCTCGGGTCTTACCGACCTGATGATACATGAGGGAATCGAAAAATACCATACCTCCTGGCAGGAAAAACTGCGCAGGGCTGTGGATACCATCGGTGGACTAACCTCTATAGACGGAGCAACAGTAATAAACGATAAGCACGAGTTACTGGCCTTTGGCGCCAAGATCGGCCGATCGTCTAAAAGCGTTCGGGTCGAGGAGATCATTGTTACCGAACCTGTGGTTGGCTGCTCTACCAAGATAATCCATCCAGCGCAAAACGGAGGTACAAGGCATTTATCGGCCGCTCAATTTGTATTCGATCAAAAGGATGCTATTGCCCTGGTGGCTTCTCAGGATGGCCGTTTTACAGTTTTTGCATGGTCGCCAGTGGTGAATATGGTTCATGCACACCAAATAGATATTTTGTTGCTGTAAACTTGGTTG
Organism: Mucilaginibacter sp. BGA-UO-ETr-C110; assembly: GCF_059567985.1. NCBI lineage: Bacteria > Pseudomonadati > Bacteroidota > Sphingobacteriia > Sphingobacteriales > Sphingobacteriaceae > Mucilaginibacter > Mucilaginibacter sp. BGA-UO-ETr-C110. The sequence goes on along the minus strand of NZ_JCAQPB010000002.1, from coordinate 1,360,513 downwards.
AGAACAAATCCAAAAGAGAAAATGTTCAATCCTTTGAACAAGGGTTGGAAAATATTAGCGGGTTGGAAAATTAAAATAGTTTTCCAGCTCATTTAGAGCATTTTCAAGGCCGTTTTCGTTTCTTATTCTCTCCGCCATAAGTAATACACATTGTTCAACTTCGTTGGTTTGCACTTTTTCAATCGCCTCCAATAGTTTACTTGTCTTTAACTGCTTAAGAGGTATATGTATACCCAATCCTTTACGCTCAATTATTTTACCCCAGGCTGGTTGATCGGTATAGAATGAAATAATAATAACCGGCAGATTGTTGCGAAGCATGGCAGCCAGTGTACCGGCACCACCATGAAAAATACCAATCTTACATTTGGGTAAGATGTTGTCATGGTTTACATATTTGGTAACGAAAAGATTTTTATGAATAGGTAAATCATGATATAAAGCCCAGCCTGTGCAAAACAAAATACGCTCGTTGGTACTATTCAATATTTCCTGTAAAATATCAGTGAACTTATCGCTATTACCCATACCGTTACTCCCAAAGCCTATATAAATAGGTTTTTCTCCCTGTTCAAGCCAATTAATTAAACTTTGGTCATCCTTTTTGGATGCATCAGTTTCCAGTTTTTCAATGGGAACGGATAAAAAGCCTGTTATTTTATGGTTGCCTTCCCAGTCGCGGGGCTGCGGAATTAAAGATGGACTTATACAATACAGATCTAAAGGTTGGGCTTTACCTATATGCGTTATCAGATTTTCTTTCAACTCTGGCAAACCCAGCTCCCGGCGAAACTCATTAGTTTCTTTTTTTACAAATTTCCAGTAAAAGCTGTGTGCTATTTTATAGGTTAATTTATTGTACCAACCAAAGTTCAAAAAATCAAAGTCGCTTAGTGGAAATTCCGCGGTAGGCACTACCGGTGGCATAAAATAACTTAAAGCCAACTTTTTATTTTGCTTTTCGGCAATAGCACTCACAATGGGCAATGTTGCCGAATTAGCAATGATAAAATCTACCTGACTTATACCTTCTATATAGCTTTTACGTAAAGGAACTCTGATGCTATAAAGTACCTTAAAAAAATACTTCATCAGCTTAATGGTATTTTCGGTTTGCAGTACACTTTGCCCCTCCGACGAATTCATTATTTGCTCAGCATCTCCATAAAGCGGGTGAAACTTTATACCAAAGCCCGAAACAAGGTCTTCAAAGTTCTCTGGCGCTGATAAGGTGATCTGATGGCCCCTGTCCATGAGCCCTAAAGCTAAAGCAATATAGGGTTGTACATCACCTCTTGTGCCGTAAGTATAAATACCTATATTCATTTATTTGTTAAATAGGGATAGGTAGTAAATCATTAAAATCTGAAACCTATTGATATATAAGGCAAAGCCCCTTCCTTAGAAAAACCAACCACACCTTCAATTAACACCAATTGAGCCGGAATGAGGTAGATACCGCCTCCATAACCATCATGCCATTGATCGGATGATTCTCCCGGTTGCCATACCCGACCTACATCATTAAAGCCAATGATACCTAATGAACCCGGTAAGAGGTATGAGCTAAAATCAAGCACTTTCAGCCGCAATTCCAGGTTATTGTAAGCAATGGTTTTGCCCGTGAACCTGTTGGTATGAAAACCTCTGAAATTTTGCGCTCCGCCCAGCTTCATCAGTTGAAAATAAGCTGCATCACCTACTGTGGTACCCAGGCCAGTGCGATTGGCTATCACCAAAACAGAATCCCTGTCGGGGTTTAAATAGAAACTAAACTCCGACAATATCTGCCCATAGGTATTATGGCTGCCTGAGCCACCACCGGAAAATCCACTGATGGTTGTATTCCACAAAACCCCTTGCGTGGGTATAATCAGCTTGTTACGGGTATCCAGCCGGGCATTGGCGGTTACTCCTCCATAAACTTTGGTGCCAAATACTTTTTCATTGGAGTATGCCTGGTTATAATCATTCAAAAAACGCTCGGTGTTGTTTGATGCCTGGCTATTATAAAACTGTCCGGCTAAACCAGCGCTTATACGCCAGTTATCATAGGTATGATGCAACGAAACATCGCCTGTAATATAATCATACCGGTTACGGTAGTAGGAGATCTTGTGATCGCCTTTATTTTCAAAAACGGTATTGTTACCTATCCCAAAGAAATTACTAAGGTTATTTGGCCCTCTCGACAGTATGTTAATGCCAAAATCATTATTACCGATCAGTTTTTTCCACTCCGCCACGTAGGTGAACAACAACGATTTCCGCTCGAGCGAATAATTGGTTAAAAATTCTTCCCTAAACGAATAAGGTTCTTTGCGGAAACCATGCTTCTCATAAGAAAAACCACCGATCAACAATATCCCGATATCATTACTGTAATTGGCTAAAATAATAGGTTCAAACCGGTCGAATTTATAGCTGGTTTTATCATAACTGTTTACAGTAGTATCCGTGGATGTTTTATTTTTTGCCTGCGATGTTGGCGGCAGCTTATTCTGCTGATCTGAACGATCATAGATATATAGATTAGGTTTATTATGCAAACTATCGCTCACAGCGAAACTATCCATGCCATCCCCGCCAACCATGCGTACCTTGATGGGTGAAGGCTGGCTACCTGTAACTGAAAAAACGTCATCACCAGCAAAACCGTAAAGCCTTACTTCTTTGGTTACAGCGGGTATAAATGTGCGGTGATAGGTTACCTTATCAACGCTGCCATCCTTTTTGATCTTGTTAACCGTTACAGTTAAATCGCCATTCGATTCATTATGAACAGTGAATTGATCTGTTTTATCACTTGCCGGGATCTCTACTTCGCGCGATATAAAGCGGTAATATTCCAGCGCTTGTTTGGCAAGTCCATTCCTACGGGCTATCATTTTATTGGCTATCTCTTTACCTGAAAGCTGGTAGATGGTGTCAGGCATTAATTTCATGGCCTTGTTGATCAGCTCATCTGTTAATTTGGATTGCACATAACTGATCTGCTCTTTCCAGTCATCTTCACTCAACTGGTTTAAAAAGTAACGGTCAAAATACCGGGCATTAAAATTCCAGCCATTAATATCCCTGATCTCATTGCTATAACCCTGAAATTTTGATTTTAACCATTGATGGGCTACTATCCAGGGTAATACCCCCGATGTTTTGTAATACACCTGGTCGCGATCGCGGGGTACAGGCTCATAAATTGTTTCGTGCTTGCCGTCTATTTTTTCCCAGCGCCATTGATCCTCGTGCCTGTCCCAGTCGCCCAGGAGCATATCCAGTAGTCGTGCCCTTAAAACCGTCTTTTCATTAACCCGGTTATCATTATCGTCCTGTAATTTTCGCTGTACTTTTGCGGTATTATCGGTTTTGTCGGCATCAAGGGGTTCGCGTTCCTCAAATAAAAAAACCTGGTTAGCAAAATCCTTCCGGTAATCGCCCAGCGCGGGATCGTCAGGAACATAAACAATTTTGGGGTTGGAATGCGGTACACCCAGTGCCTGGGCCAGTGGCGGCACGGTAAGGGCCGAAAACGGATGTGCTGCAGATACCTGATCCTGTAATATATCTTTAGCAACAGTAGGCCTTAGATCAACCGGCAGCCCCTTTTCGGGATATTTTTGAATGGTACGTAACACCCACTGCTGCCCGGTAGAATCCTGCAGACGCAATGATTTGGTTTGCTGTCCCCCACCCTTTTGCAGAATTTTTAAGCCGCCTTTTTCTGAGGCAATATGAAATATGGGTAACTTAACCGGTGCGGCCCAAAGCTTCCGGTAACTCTCGCCAAGGAAAAACCGGTGGGTTTTGCTCACATCGTTATAGGTAGGCTCAATAGCCAGTTTTATGCTATCGCCTGTAACCTGGGCTTTTAAACTTTGCTGGCCTAACAGAAAAACTCCCGTTAAAAACAGGAATAATAATTTAAACACGTTTTTAGCAGGCCGCATGATATGGTTTTTGTTTTGCGATAGTAGAACTATTGCATATTACAAAATAGTTTTATTTTTCTAAAGCTATTTCGTAATTAACACCAACCCTAAGCGCCTTTAAGCCGGTAACACCCTGCAATTCTTCCAATTCAAGCTGTTCCAGATCATCCAACAATATGTCCTCTTCCTGTAGATATTTTATATATTCCAGATATTCGGCAGCCTCTGTCTGGTTAAAATAAACCATGGCTATTTTACCGGGCTGGGTTAAACGTTCAATGGTTCCGGCTATTAAAACCTTATCGATACGTTTTTTGACCACCTCGTACCTGATGTTATAGGCACCTTCCACATCAAAACGTCTTTCGTCATTTCTGAAACTGATATCTATAGGATTTGAGTGTATAAATATCAGTTGTGTGGTTAGTAAAGGCCTTGAAAGCTGCTCGGTTAATCCATGTGTAAGCCTGGCAATTTCGGCCATTGATTTGAGCTGCCACAAACGGATGTTCTTTAAATACAAGACATCAAACATCTTTTCCGGTGCTATAGATTGCCCTATATAAATATCATATTCCACCCCATCTGTACGGAATTTTTCAAAATAACATGGGTATGACCCCTGTACTTCTTCCTGCACCTGTTCCAGGTAATGATTGATGGAGGTATTGATGAGTTGCATGGAAGCCTCCAGGTTACGCCTGTTGGTAAACGACACTCCATTCTCTTCGCCAAGCGAATCAAAGTAGCGGTCAATCACTTCTTTTTCATTGGGATAATTTTTCCGGAAATGATCAAGAAAAGGATTAACCTCATTATTCAGAAACCCGTCGAGCATCAACTCATCATTGGTGGTTATAAAGCCGTTCACTTTTTCCAGCCACTCTTCACATTTAAATATCAACCTGTCGGTCAATGTAAGGTGAATATGTTTTTTTAATATCGTCAGCGTTTCCATAATAATGGTCAGCAAGGCCTTTAGATCCTCCTGTAAAGCACTATTACGTTCGATGGTAGAGTTACGGATGTCAACAGCGCCGAATAAAGGGTATACATTATCAAAAACTACAGTCTCTATTTCCTGGTTTTTCTTTTTCCGGTTACTTTTCTTCAGATAATTCCAGGCAACTTCATTAAACTTCCACTGAACCGATGGTTGCAGCGAGGTGAATTTGTCCTTAATAATGGTTTCTATGCGGAACGAAAACTGGTCGATACTATTTTGCAGCAATTGTGCTACCAGCGGAATGGCCGCCTGTAATTTTGACAACAATTTTTCATAAAACACGATCTCCTGGTAAGAATAAACTTCCATGATACCCGCCATCTTTTTGTTGTAATAAACCGGGAAGATACCATACGATTTAATACCGGCCTGCTTTAAAACATTTAGAAAGGGATGCTTTGATATCTTTTCGTCGGTGAGCGATCTGAAAAATATGGGTTTCGGATTCAGCTTGTAATCGTCGGTAATGGCATAAAATGTTTCTTCGGCCAGGCTAAATTCCTTTGCCGATGAGATCAGTACACTTTGAGAGCATTCATTGGTATCGAATATCAATTTATTATTGACCGTTAAAAAGGGCAATAATCCAAACTCAATGGCCGGATTTTCGGAAAGCGTTTTCAATGAATCGATGATCAAATCGTACTGATCAGCTTCTTTATTGGAATGGTTAACCAATTCATTGCGGATACTTTCAATCGCGTGAGGAAGTGTTACATCTGTGAGGGTTATCACCGTAAAACCCTCAAACTTAAAATTAGAAAGCGGTAGTATATCTTCTAAAATATCTATCCCCTCGTAATCATTAATATAGGGTTCAATGGCATCAAAATTGATCTCAGGCAAGTCGCCAACTAATTTTATATTAACAAACTGCGTGTTGGTCTGGATGTTATAATAGCGTGAAAGCCCGGTTTCTGGATCGGCATTGGTAAACAGCATTTCATTTTTTGACACCGCTGTAAAACCGTATAAGCGTTCCAGTATCAGGTTATATATAAAACGTTTCTGTCGCTGGCTAAACAACTCACCCTGGCTCATATTTACCGCATGTAAGCTGGATTGATTGCTGGAGTGGAAATCGAAAAAAGCATCGGTACTAAAGAATATTTTTTCAGGTACGGGTGTACTCAGGGCCCAAAAAAACTCTTGTTCATTTAAAATAGGTGGTGTAAGTATGCTATAGATCAATTCGAGCATTTCCCGGTACTTTTCAGCATCTTCGGGGTGCATATCCAGATCAATACAGGTGTCTTGTTCAAATTTATTTAATACATACCTGTAAAATTCACTTTTAAGTGTTTTCTCAGTTTTTATGCGCTCCTTTAAATGCTCCACGAAGGGATTAAATGACAGGCAGGTATCTACCTGGCATAAAAAACAGTCATCCTTATTTATATTTAAAACTTCTGTGTGCATTATTATATAGAATTACCCTGTTAAAAAATCTAAAAACTGTTGAAAGATACGGGTACTACCCTTCTTCAGATTGGCTGGTTATTCTTTTTATTGCCGCGAATTTGTCACAACGCTTAAAATACATTTGCCATGTCAAAGGTATAACTATCAATGGCTTTTGTAAGTAACAGATTTGTAATTAAACAATAGGTATTATGTTTAGTATCAAACTCATAGTATTAATTTAGTCATATTTTTTAGGTTTCTGAGACTGTTTGAACAGCTTTTGGTTAAACCAATGCCCGGCTAAGCTCGTGCCAATGCCCACTGCTGCACCGGCCAATACATCTGTTGGATAATGCTTACCCAAATACATCCTGGAGTAGGCTACCGACGATGCCCATGCATAAGCAGGTACGGTAACATACCATTTTTTGTACTGCATAGACAGTGTTGTTGCCGTAGCGAAAGCCAAACTGGTATGCCCCGATGGGAATGACTGGTTATGGGTTTGGGTATTCACAAATATCTCATCAGGATAGCGATCAGCCGGGCGGGTACGGTTAACACTTATTTTTATCAAATGGGTAACAAACACGCTTGCACCCAAATTAATAAATGTTTCGGTTGCGTTCCGCTTTATTGTGGCATTATTGCTTGCAAATCCATAAATTAAGGTACCGAATGACGCGGCGCCAGCAACATAATATGCCGAATTACTGGTACCACGCCAATACTGCGAGGTTGGATATCTTGGATTAATGCTTTTTAAAATATCAACATCAAGGTTTTGTGCTATGCTGCGTCCAGGATTTATAAAGACAAAGAGCCATATTAAAAACAGGAAAAGCGGTTTGCCTTTTATCATCAATTACTTAATATAGTTAAATTTTAATACGTTACCGGCACTAACCAGGTCACCTTCGTTTGAAATGTAAAGGTTGTTATGATCATCAAACGCGATACCCTCTGACTGATTAAATAACTTTGGATTCAGGGGATAAACATTTTTAACCTTCCAGGAAGCATCGGTAATCACCAGCACTTTGTTAACCGACGAAAGAACGTACCATTCATTGGTACTCAGGTTTTTGGCCAGGGCCGATGGGCGAAACGCGCCTTTCTTTTTACCGGTCAATTGTTGCTCTATTTCTTTAACATTTATACTAAAACCACCAGCAGGTTTAACCGTACCATCACTTTGCAATTTTAAAATATAACCGCTGCTCACCTTGCCCTTATCTCCATCACAATTTTTGCAGAGTATGTATAAACTATTTGTTTTTTCATCGGCGTACATGCCTTCGTATTCTCCGGTTGGTATCACATCTTTTACTTTTTTAACACCCGGGATCTCTTTATTTCTTATCTGGCTAAACGGAAAGGTAAAAAGGGTGCCATCGCTGCGTAATATGATCATGTAATTATTACAGATCGCGATATCCTCATAATCACCCGATTTGGCGAAACGACTTTCATTCACCTTTTTATCACCCAATTTTAGATAATATATGCTACCATTCTCATCCTCCTCCGCATACAAAGAATCGCTTTTACCATGCCTGAAAGCAATACCCGATATCTCCGTTAAATTGATGTGCATATTATACTTTACCGGTTTACTCAGATCGTAACCCTTAGGGTTTACAATAGCTTCTGGTTTAGTGGTACAGGATATGCCTAAAAGTACCGCGGTACAGGCAATCATCATCATGATCAAAGCAGCAATCTTTCCCTTCATTTTGTCGTTTTTAAACTTTCTCATCAATTTTGTGCTGTAAAAGTTCATATATACCCCGTTGCGAATGTACCAGGGGTTCATGTTTTTCAATGCTTACGTTTTGTAAGTCTTCATTGAGCATCACGGCCTGCACATTATCATTTAACTGCAGGTCGATGATCTGTATGATCTCGGCCCTGATATTCTGGTCATAAACCGGGAAACATACCTCAATACGCCGGTAAATATTACGATTCATCCAATCGGCCGAGCCCAGAAAAACCTCCGGTTCATTATTATTGTGAAAAATAAATATCCTTCCATGTTCCAGATAACGATCAACTATACGACGAACGGTAATGTTCTCACTCATTCCCTTAACTCCAGGTATAATACAGCAAATACTGCGTACAATAAGCGATATTTTTACCCCTGCCTGCGAGGCTTCGTATAATTTAGAGATCAATATACGCTCTTCCAGGTTATTTAGCTTGATAGTGATGGCACCCTGCAAGCCTTTTTTCACGTTGCCGATCTCCCGATCGATCAGCTCAAGGAAACGTTGCTGTAAATTAAACTGGGCAACCAGTAAATGTTTAAAATCAATAGGATAGCCTTCGGATGTTTTTGCTTTTTTACCCAGGAACATGAACAACAGTTCCATTTCACGTAATAGAGCCGGATTGGCTGTCATTAAAATATGATCGGTATAAAAAGCTGCGGTGCTTTCGTTAAAGTTACCTGTAGCCAGCAATCCGGCATATTTAACCCGGCCATTCACCAATCTTTTTACCAAAGCTATTTTAGCATGTACCTTTAAGGCCTTATCGCTATAGATGATCTCGACGCCGGCAGCCTTCATTTTTTTGGCCCATTTAATATTATTGGCCTCATCGAAACGGGCTTTAAGCTCCACCATTACCCTCACCTTTTTGCCATTGCAAGCCGCGCTGATAAGAGCATTTACTATGCGTGAGTCGCTGGCTACCCGGTATAGGGTAACGGATATTTCCTGCACGTCCTTATCAATAGCTGCTTCGTTAAAAAACCGCAATATGCTATTGTATGATTGATAAGGCGCATGAAAGATATGGTCATGGTCTGCAATATGATCAAACAACGATTCCTTATCGATAAAACCCGTATTGACAATTGGCGGCCAGCGGGTATAACGTAAAGCAGGCAAACCAACAGGCAGGCCCATCAGATCTTTCAGATTATGATACGCCCCCCCTTCTACCACGCTTGAGCCCTGCAGACCCAACTTTTCGGTTATGGAGTGCAGTGTGCGCAGCGGGATGCCCGGTTGGTGCAAAAACCGGGTGGCCATACCCATATCTCTTTTTAGTAATTGTTTTTCGATCTGCTCAGACAGGTCGCCATGATATTCATCCTTCAAATCGAGCTCGGCGTCGCGGGTTATTTTAAAGCTATAACATCCGCTTACGGTTTCGCTGGCGAACAACCTATCCAAATTATACCTGATAATATCATCCAAAAATATGATATACTGTTGGTCATTTGCCGATACGCTGTAAAAACGGGGCAGTTGATTGGAGGGTATATTAAGCAGTATTGTTTTTTCCTTTTCGCCCTTTACATCCAGGGTGATTAAAAAATATAGGCGGTTGTTTTCGGGAAAGAACTTTTTTCCGGTCTCGGAAAGATCAAGGGGTTGCAGAAAAGCCATTACCTGGCTAAAAAAATAATCGGCTACTTTATCCCGAACAGCTTCCGGAAAAGGTTCATTAAACAGTAGGTTTACCTTATTTTGTTTTAGCAATGGTATCAACCGGCCGGTAAATACCTGTCCAAATTTCTGTTGCTGCCGCTCAATCAGTTGCTGGGCTTCCAGTAAAACGTCCTCCTTTTCGTGTGCGGCGCCTTTAGCCAGCTTGTTAACTGCCAGTATAACGGGCATCCTTACCCGGTAAAATTCATCAAGGTTAGAAGAAAATATCGAAAGAAAATTCACTCTTTCCATTACAGGCAAATCTTCCTTTTCGGCCTCCAGCAAAATGCGTTCGTTAAATAGCAGCCAACTCAGGTCCCTGTCAAAAAATGAGTAATGATCCATAAAAGCAGATGTTTTGTTTAGCAGATTATATCAGTGATGAGATCAGGAACGCAACTACCGAGATAATAAGACCGAACATGAATATATTATAGGAAACCCGCAATAGTCTGTATTTTTTGCCCAGCACAACGCCCTGCGAATAGTTATCGCGGATAAGGCTGCCGTATAAAAAATCTTTATCATCCATCATTTTCACCATGCCATCGCTATAATCATTCAGTGACATGCGATAAAAATTACCAAAGAAGAGCAGGTTAACCGTCTTTTTCTCGATATCCTCAGGCGAAAAAATGCCCGGTGGAATTGACGGCCGGGTTGACAGGATAGAGAATATCATGGTAGTTAAACTTACCGTAAGCAACATAAACGTAGGTATCAACAGGTTGGAATGCTCATCAAGCTTGCGCAATACTAAACTGATAATAGCCGATAAGATGATGGAATTCACCGTGATCATGATATGGGCTTTATTATCAGCCATATCGCTCAAACGCTGGTGGTTGGCTGAGCTTATACGGAACATGGTTTCGATACCTCTTTCGGGCTTATCACTTTTATGCTTTTTTTCATGATGATCCTCTTCTTTAGCAAGAGCAGCTTCAACATGATCTGTTTCAGTCACTTTTCCAGCTTCAGCTTTTTCCTTTTTTTCGGCTTTTTCTTCCACGTCGGTTTGTTTTTCCTTTAATTTTTCAAGGTTCTTTTGCTTCTGGTCATTTAGCAGCAGCTGACAGTAATCAGTAAAGTAATGGTGCGATTCTAATAGCGAAATATTACCAGCCCGCCAGGTTTCTTTATCAATTTCAACGTGTCTGCAAGCTTCCAGCTCTTTACGCATCAGCTTGCTTTTTTCCCTGAAATCATCTGTACCCAGGTGAAACAGATCGGCATCACACAAAATTTCTTCCAGCTGATTGGTTGGTTTCTGCGGCATTTCGGTAGCCATGATACAGGCATTTACCTTGTCAATTACCGCGTTATCTACCTTTTGTTGTTTCAGGAAATGGGTTGCATTCTCGGTACTTTTTACTTCATGATTGCTTTTATCAACAAAGTAGCCGGTGTCATGAAACCATGCTGCTGATAGTACTATAAAAAAGTCCTCGTCAGATAATTGATAGTGATTGGCGATCTGGGTAGCGGCGGCAACTACGTCTTTGGTATGTTTAAGATTATGGTATGCAAGTTCGGGATCATGATGCACATCGAAATATGATATGACATAATGTTTTACCTCTTCTAACAACTGTTGAAATTTCATGATAGCTTTTTATGGTTAAAGTAATCAAATTTATTTTAAAAATTAATATTTCCAGCAGGCTGTTAAATGTTCGTTGGATATTATTTGATGTGGCGATCCAAAAACTTTTTAAACCTCTAATTTTAACACTTTTCTGCTCGAAAACGGGGTAAAAACGCCCGAAAGTTCACTCAAAACCATCGATTTTAACACTTTTTAACAAATTTTAACACGGTTTTGAGTGATTTTTGAAACTTTAAAAAGTATTAAAATATTGATAATCAAATATATAAATACAAAACCACCTGTTTTTGTGCTATTTTATCTCTTAACAGAACGGCCTTGTTTTCTATTCATATAGAAAACAAGGCCGTTGCTTATACAAATATACGCAAAACCGCGAAGAATACATAGAGGGATAGAAATCGCTTTAGTCAACCTGTACAAGATTTATGATGAAAATATACCGCCGGAACAAAACGTCTACCCTTCCTGGTGCGACTGCTCTTCTTCAGCCGGTGTTTCTGGCCCTTCATAGCTATAATTGTATGGCGGATAAGGCACAATGAATGTTTCCTCAACCCGGGTTGATTTCTTGAAATAAGCAATCCAGATGGCGGCTATTACAAACGCGCGCACAGAAACCGATATACTATCATTAATTAAAGTGGCTTTATGTAATGGCTGTACAACAATGATCTTTAAAAACAGGAAAATTACGCCATATATAAAATATCCAATAATGAAACGGGGTAATATATCGCGCTTATTAAGCAGCAGCACCAGGCAAAACAGGGCATAACCGGCTAATATCGTGTCGCCGGCCAACTGGTATACCAGCACCAGCTTATAGTTAAATTCATGCCGGCTGCCGCTATAGGCAGTCCAGGTATGCAGACTAAAAACATCATCTGAAAACTGACGAAAAACCGCGGCGGCAGCTGTTAACACCAGACCTATGGCCACCAGTACGAGCCAACCACCTATCGGTTGAAAGCCTGAACCATGAGCAAAAACTATGGCAGGAGTTTCACGCTGATATATCCGCATACCTGCAAAAACAAGGCCCACTATCAGTATGGTAACCAATAGGATCATAAAGCCATTAATGCCTGTTACCGATGATGCAGCATCCGCTCCAAGGTAAGAGAAGCTATAGCTGAGGCCGCTGTTATTGAGTTTTTTAATGTCATCTTTAAACTCGAGGAGCTTATCAAGCGGTACATTATCCTTAAGGAAAGTTAGTTTGTATCGCAAAAACAGGCTATCGCTTACAGCACTGTAATTTGAAGAAAAACGGTAATAATCCCGGTTAATAGTGTTGTTAACCGGTGTCATATCCCAGCCGCCTGGCAATATCACCTGCTGCGTGTATTCCAGGTTGTATGGATAACTTAATGATACAGGCGTTTTTGTTTGCCCTGTAATACCAGGAAACATATCTGATATGCTGTAGGCAAAAAGTCCTGCAGATACGCGGTTGGTTGTTGAGTCTTTTTTAAAGAAATTGCTGATCAGGTAGGTTTCTGTAGTGGTAATGATGTTCTTTTGTATGTCGTCCAATACAGTTACAGAATCCTTCCGTTCAATTTTGGTATATATTTTTGCGTAGTAATCCAGGTAACTTTTTTCTGTTTCGGCCATGCTGTTTGATGCTAACCTATCTCGCTGATTATCGGCGTGATTGCCGGTATAAATAGTTTTAACGGTGAGCAGTACCGGCGATTTTTCATCTTTAATGGTATAAATATCCTTACCGGTGATCTTGCCTGTTTTTGATGGCGGTATGGTGGTTAGGGAATTATTACCGGCTTTTAATACTAGTCCCTTCCCATAATCAGGGAAATAAATATCGGTGCCTGCACCACCCTGGTAATCAATAGTGGCATCTACCCAAACTTGCTTTCCGTTAACTGTGGCTGTAACCACAGCATGATTAAAAGCATAATAGGTGGGTATATAGTCGGCTATATGCTCATTGCGGCTGGCATTTATCAAAACCATGTGCGCGTCGATCCCATCTGCATTCAGCATGGATACCAGCAGCAGTGATTTATCCTTACAATCGCCATAGCGCTGTTTGAACACTTTTTGAGGATCATTGGCACGGTGTGAGTACTGCCCTATCTCGATACCCATATATCGAATTTCGTCCTGTACCGTTCTTACGGCCGCCCTGAAGTATTTCTCCTTATCGTCACCAGCTTCGGTTTTAAGCTGCTTTATACGATCGGCCAATTCACCGGTGATATGTATGGCGGTAGGGTTAATACTCAGCGCCCAGTCAACCACCTCTGCCCAGCTGTTGTATTCGCTGATCTGCACGTGCCCCAGCGGATCGTACCAATCAGGCTGGTTATTATCATCCTGACCGGCGGGTACCTGAAAGGCTTCATAAGCATATTGTTTAAGTCCCCCGTTTTCAGAAACCGTTACTTTTGGTGTGTTATTAAAATATTTAAAATTGAGTTTTCTTTGCGCCGAAGTGATGATAGCCGTATACTGGTGGGCTATTGGCGTGTACCATTGAAAATAAATATTATCGCAGTACTTACCTTTAAAAATAGGATTACGACCGGTCAATGTATAAGAGTATTCGATCCGGTCGCCTTTACGGATATCATCCAATATGCATAAGGCCGAGAAAGTACCCTGGTATAAAAAATCAGAAAGGTTCTTTTCGTCGGCCAGTACTTTAAAGGCCGATATCTTTAGGCGGTTCAATGGTTTGTTATCGCGCCAAACGGTGATATCATGAAAATCAAGGCGTTCAAAGGCCGGATCAAAGCTGATGGATATCTGCGAGGCGTTTTGAATCCCGGTTTCTGATACGATCTCGCGGATCACGTGATGGTAATCGGCCTGTTTCTCTACCTGGATCTGTTCTTCAATAAGCGCGTAAAAAAAGCCCCTTTCAATGGTTCGTGCCGATGGCTTTTGATTATACGTTTTAAAGTTGCTGAGCCATGCAGGTTTGGGAGATTGATGCACAACCGGGGTACCTGCTTTAGCTAATTGATTGTTAAACAACAGTAACAGCGGGCAAAAAATTAAGGTTAGGTATATTTTAAAAAACTTTGGCATACAGGCATTGAAAATAAAGAAAGAACCTGACTTTTCGATATTTATTTAAAATATCATAGAGCGTATAAAAAAGTTCTCCTATGTTAATAACGTAAAGATATTGTTGTTTTATAAATACCGTGAAAACACCTATTGCAATGCTAAAATATTAACAACATATTGGAAATATTATTTAAATATGAAATAAAATACCTAAACCATGTTCAAAAAACTGCCCCTGCTATTACTTGCTGCTACCTGTTTAGTTGCGGTTATCATTAACAGCTGTAAAAAAGATGCACATACTGATCAGCAGAATAAAGTCTCCGATCCGGCCATTGCCCAGGCCAAAAGCTGGTACGAAAGCACTTATCCTACCGGTAGCAAACTTAGTTCCCAGGCTACAACGGGGAATAAAGATTGGAGCCAATTGATAAAACCCGATTGGCAGCATACCGCCAGCTATTCGAGGTTTAATCAACAGGTGATAGAAATGCCGGTTGATCCGTCTGTTAAATTTGGTTCGGCCATCAAAAACATGACCACTGGTCAAACCACCAATAATACCTATAGCCGCAGCTCGTATATTTTGCTAAGCAATGGAACAAGTTATGATGCGTATGTCATGACACTGATTGCCGATTCGGCCTATTTAAAAAACGACCTGGATAAACTGGCCCGTAATACTTACAATAAACGTGAGGCTGATTTTAGCGGACTGGTGCTCTATTTTACTCCAAAAGGTAAATATGTAAGTGGTTGGCGATATAAGGATGGGCATATTGTTGTGCCTGGGGCACAGACAGTAACACCGAATACTAAAATGCAAAGCACTGGCAATTCCAAATTAAAGCCAGACAATATGGTAGAGCCGGGAGGAGAAGAGTGTTTCGATTATTACGATTTAACCTATGTGAATGGAAAACTTGTGGAGGTAGAGTACCAATACACTCAATGCTTTGCCGGTAGCGGAAGCGGAGGAGGCGACAACGGTAGTTATACACCGCCGTCTTGCCCGCCTGGTACTGCACGTGGCCAATCTACAGGTCAAGCCGTAAACAGTATGCAACCCCCGCCACCACCTGATGATGGCGGGGGGTTCCCGTCTCCTGCACCGCTCGGGCCATGTGTGGTTGTGGCTCCGGCGCCGAGTAGTGGGGAGGTTACAACTCCCTATTCGGAAATAACGCTTGATAAAAATGGGGCGGGTTTATGTGGTAACATAGCTGTAACACAAGTCGGGAACAGTTGGACTGGATCAGTAAGCAATCTTTCCTTTACAGCTATGGTAAATCATGATGGTGTGGAAACAGAAATACCTGTTAACTTTGGCACAATATGCTTTGAAATACCTTCAGATGGAAATGTAAGTGGAGCAACTGCTTCAGCGAAATTTATTGCTGCTTATAATTTAGCTTTGAATATGATGGTAGTAGCTCTTCATGGCGGAGAAATAAAACCCACATCGGTCGCTCTACGTGCAGAGGTAAGCTCTTTGGTTTTTGCAAACTTAAATGCATTTAGAGGAGGATCGACATTTGCTACGGGGCCCTGTGCTGGAAACATAGTCCCAACACCTGCGCCATATTGCAGAAATTAAAATAATAAATATGACGGATAGAGATATTGAAATAGAGGTAAAATTACCCGATGTTGTAATGGTGTTATTAGAAAGGGTTCACCATTTTTATCCTATTGGTCTGCCCTTTTTTAATGAGATGTATGCTGGTTACAAATCATTGAAAAAAATATTGGATGACAAAATAAATAATGTTATAGCAGGAGAACTTCCCAATGACTGCAGGGATTTTATCGAAAAAATAGAAGTAGCCTTTAAAAAGAATGAAACCTTCAATAAACTGCATCGACAATTTCCAAACTACTCCTTTTTTGTAAAACTGATGGATGAGACATTAAATGGGATTCAAAATACTTGCCATCTCAATATCAAAGTATCATTACTATCAAAACACTTTACAGTATATTATGAAGAGGTTTTTGTCTTTAAAGAACATCTAATCGCAAGGCACAATCCTTTAAGTTTTAAAATAATATCTTCAGCAAATATGAAAGCCGATCCCACAAGCGAGCATTTTAATAAAATGCTCGAAATGGCAAAAGCATCTTTTTTAGGTTATGAATACGTACATCATAAAACATTATTCTCTTATCCAATTGAAGGAGGAACTCCGTATGGAGTGGATAAAGAAACTAAAAATGAATACCCGTTATATTTTTACCTTTTTGACAATGACCTTATGTATGAAAACTACAAAGTTGTTTAGTTTGAATAAGGACATTAATCAATTTTAAAATGAAAAGTATAATTACATCTCTTTTGCCTTTAATGGTAGCGTTTTCGTTATTCAATTTCACTGTTGCCACAACGGGACAAAGCATATATAATCACGAAGTAATGTTAAATGATACGGTGATTACCCTTTATCCTCCGCCGGTTCCACTTCAGGAAATAAAAAATTATAACGGAAGAAAAGTAAATATTGAGGAGAAAGTTCAGGGTTATGAGGTGATAAGCAAAGATCTAAAAATATTAAAAATTAAAGATAAAGATCATCTGCGACTAAATATTATCATAAAGGGGGATGACATCAAACTAAATGTGAACGAATTAAAACATAAAATCATTTTTGTATATGGTATCGTAACCATTAACAAGGGCATACCAGAAATAGAAGTGACAGACCCTCAATATATTTTTGTTATCAATCATTTGGAAAAGGAATAATGACCCTTGAAATTTTCCCCCGCTACCGCAAGCGTCCCGCTTGTGGTGATATATAATTGAATAGCTGAAGGTATAATCATGGAGACCACAAGCGGGACGCTTGCGGTAGCAGGGGGGGCATCATTTTTCAAAACGAAGAAAGAAGCGATTTTTTTCCTTATAGTTGTAACTAATGAAAACTAGCATAAACCTGTTTCTATTGTTAGTAATATCAAATTTATCGTACTCGCAAGTGGAAAAGACAACATGTTTTGAATTAAAAGAGATTGTTTTTAGTGAGGAAAAATTAAGCTTATTTATTAAAAGTGAATTTATCCCCTGTAAAAATACCAAACGGGCTTTACTTGAAAGTAATCATCCACTTGGAACTTATAATTTCAATCGAGTATTGAAAGGTTCATTAAAATCATATAGCCTAATGGGTATTCCCATAATGGGATTATATGCTTATGTGAAGAATAGCAACCAGATCTGTTTATATTTACAGCTCTCTCTTACAGGCTATAAGCAAATTGATATTCTTATGGATGAAATGGGTTTGCCGTGGAATATTACAAAAGAGGATTATGAGTTGAGGGATTTTGAAATGCTGCTTTGGCAAAAACAACATTTGGAGATTCTTTTATCTAAGAATTTTGATTACGGGAATCCTCAAAGCGAAAATTTAATGAAAATTACCAACATGCCCTTGACTGAACTTATCAATACAGATGCATGGGAGTAAATCCAGCCCCCGCTACCGCAAGCGTCCCGCTTGTGGTAATATATAATTGAATAGCTGGAGCTATAATAATGGAGGCTACAAGCGAGACGAAGCGCATAAAAAAAAGCCATCCCACAAAATGAGATGGCTTTTTGATATAACTGAAAGTATACTATTGTCCGCTGCCTAAGATCGGAGCAAACTTTTTCATATAATCATTCAACTGTGCCGATACCTTTTTATTGATATCTGCCTGCTTGTTTTCCTTTGTAAAATCGGCTATGCCGTTGAGCAATTGCAAACTGATCTGCACGTCGCGCATGTTTACGCTGCTGGAATTATCAGATAGCAGGTGATAGTTATAATCCAACTGATCGATAACATAATCATCAATGCTTGTGGTGAGCCTTTTACCCAAAACCACATCATTGAGCTGAAATGCCAGTTGAGCCAGGAATAATTTACGACCAGCCACATCAATATATGGCGTAATATCGGGCATTTCCTGATCATACTTATGGAGCGCTTTCAGCGCCAGGTCATTATGCCCTTCCTGCATCAGGTTTTGTATCAGGTCAATAAAGGTTGATGCCATTACGGGGTAGAACATTGATGTTGACTCATGATCCAGATAACGGGCATTTTTAAAGTTCCCGAATTTAAACTTGTTCATGATGTTGTTGTACATCACCATAGTATTGGTTTTACCCAGCTGATCGCGCTTAGTGGTATCTTTTTCAAAAGGGATTAGATGATAGGTAAAGCCTTCTTTATATAAGTAAGGTTGTAAACCGATCAGGTTGTCGTTACCAATGGTGGTAGTAAAGCAAATTGGCCTTTTCCAATGGTTGTGGGCCAAAATATCCAGCATCGCCAGGTTATCTTTAGTAACATAGTTTGATGTGAATTTCCAGTCCATCACTTTAGTGATCTTGTCTTTTTGATCAGGAGCAACCACACCGTTTTTTATTACCTCATCAGGATCAATGGTAATTTTAAAGTTCTTACTTGGTAAGTAGTTACCCCAGTCACCGCTTGAATATTGTACCTGCGCTGCCCTGTCATCTGAAGAGATAAAATCAAATATTTCTTTTACTTCAACAGGCCCGGCTATTTTACGGTCGCTGTAATAAATGATGTCCCTCACCCCTTCCTTATATTTATCATAAGGCATGGTGATAGGCAATGGCTCCGACTGGTTCATTTTTCCCTGCATCTGGCGGATGTACCAGTCGCCGGTAAACAAGCTCAGGTTAACGATGCGCACATCTGGGCGGATACCTTCTACTTCCTGGTCATACCATAAAGAGTAGGTGTCATTATCGCCATAGGTAAACAATATGGCATTTGGCGGGCACGATATCAAGTAGTTATAAGCCATGTCATGTGCAGTCCATTTGGTTGAGCGGTCATGATCTTTCCACTCTTTGCTGGCCAGCAATACCGGAGCCAGTAATAAACAGATCACGGTTGACCCGATTGCGGCCGTATTGGCATTGATGTATTTACGTGCGAATTCGGCAATAGCAATAACACCTAGGCCAATCCAGATGGCGAAGGCATAAAACGAGCCCACATACGAATAATCACGCTCACGTGGCTGTATGGAGGGCTGATTAACGTACAGCACAATAGCGAGCCCTGTAAAAAAGAATAATAACAACACAATAAGCGCATCTTTCTTTTTACGGTTAAGGTGGTAAAAGGCCCCTATTAAGCCAATGATGAGCGGCAGGGCATATAACGGCGTATAGGTTGTTCCTTTAGTTACTGATTTTGGTAAGTTTTTATCAAAAAGACCCGTAGTCCAGTTACCGTCGATACCCACCATACTGGTTTGTCCGTCGGCATCATTGGTACGGCCTACAAAATTCCACAGAAAATAACGCCAGTACATCTGGTACATTTGCCAGGTGGCCATAAATTTCAGGTTATCGCCAAAACCAGGTGCCTGACCATCGGGAATGCGCAGCCACTCTTTGTAAAACTGAACATCGTTTGGTTCGGTACTGTACATACGAGGGAAAGGCGTGGTATGACTGTATTCGGTCTCGATCTTTTTACCAGCATTTTCGTACTGTGTTTTTCCCTTACGGTAAATGATGCTGCCTTCCTTTTGGTCGGTAACGGTAGCATCGTAATATGGGCCACTCAGTAAAGGGGTTTCACCGTATTGAATACGGTTTAGGTAACCGTAAAGGGTAAAAGCGTTATCAGGGTGCGAGTTATTCAAATCGGGATTTGCAGTGGCCCTGATGGGTATATAGGCAAAAGCAAAATAACCAAAATAAATAAAGGTCACGCATAATAAAGCCAGGTTGAGCGTTGGTTTTTTAGCCCGGATGCTATATATAATACCACCTACAAGCGCCACAACAATTAACAATATAAAGAAAAACGCGCCGCTGCCAAAACCTAATCCAAGAGAGTTTACAAAGAAAAGGTCAAAATAAGCAGCAAACTTTATGGTGTATCCCCTGATGCCGTATTGTACCAGCCCCAGGATAACAACACCGGCTAAAAATGCCAGGATACCGTTTTTAACGGTAATATTTTTACTTCTGCGAAAGAAGTATACCATGGCGATAGCCGGGATAGTTAACAAATTAAGCAGGTGGATACCAATTGATAAACCTATTACGTATGCAATAAAAACCAGCCATTTATCGGCCCCTTTTTCATCGGCATGGGCATCCCATTTTAATATGGCCCAAAATACAATAGCGGTACATAATGATGATAAGGCAAATACAATAGTTTCAACCGCCGAAAACCAAAATGTATCAGTATAGGTGAAAGCCAGTGCGCCAACCAGGCCCGCTCCCATAATCAGGATCAGGTTTGACTGCTCTACCACATCATCACGTTTGTTTAAAAGCATCTTTTTGGCCAGTGCGGTTATCGTCCAAAACAAGAACATGATAGTTGCCCCACTGGCTACTGCCGAGCCTAAATTGGTAAAATAAGGTACCTTGGTATTATCGCCGAATGATAACAGCGAAAACAATTTGCCCAACATGGCAAAAACAGGATACCCGGGTTGATGGGCTACCTGTAAACGGTAAGCACATGAAATAAATTCGCCGCAATCCCAAAAACTTACGGAGGGCTCAAGTGTTAAAATGTAGGTAACAGAAGCTATAACAAAGCAAAGCCAGCCTAAAAGGTTATTGATTTTTTTGTATTGCATTTAATATATCGTATGGTTTTATAGCGCGGGCAAATATCAGGATTTTTATAGCTTATTAAAAAAAAACAGTTTCGTGCCACCAAATTTAACATAAATTAACTTTTACAATCATTAATCTGTTATTTTGTCAAACAAATAAGGGGTTATTTCCTTAGTGAATAAGCTTATCCAATTTTCATGTTAATATAAATAATGCTTACTTTGTTGTGATGCAAAAACTCTACTTCGTTCGGTCTATAAAATTATTTTTGTTAGCGGGGATACTCCTCCTTTCGGTTCAGATAAGCAATGCGCAATCTGTTTATTTACCACAATCTTATCTGCTTTATCAAAAATTCAACGGCGATATATATAGTACAAAAAGTTCGTTTCACACGTCTTTACGCCCTTTTTTAATTGACAGCCTCATCAATGGCACCTATGATTCTGTTATGAATATAGGAGTAAGTGACCAGCGCAAAACATGGCTTAGCCGTAAGCTGTTTAACGAGCACCTGTTTGACGTACAAACTAAAGATTATACTTTTTACGGAGACGTTATTGCAGATTTACAGGTTGGAAGAGATTTTTCCGGTAAACGATCAACCTATTTAAATGCCCGCGGCTTTCAATTTGGCGGTACAGTGGGTACCAAATTCTCGTTTTACACCAGTGGATTTGAAGATCAGGCCAAGTTTCCGGACTATTATAATGATGTTGTAAATACCAATGCTTTTATACCCGGCCAGGCTTATGCCCGTCATTACAATGGCCAGAAGCAGGATTCCCAGGATTGGTCGTACGTTACTGCTATTGCATCCTATACGCCTATAAAACAGTTGAACATTACCCTGGGCCAGGATAAAATGTTTGTAGGCGACGGCTACAGATCACTGCTATTATCGGACTATGCCGCAAACATGCCCTTATTACGGGTTACTGCAAATTTGGGCAGAGTGCAATACATGATGGCCTGGGCATATCTCGAAGATCTGCAGGCGCCCAAATTTGACCAGCTGGGAAGCAACAGGCGCAAATGGGCTATGTTTCATTATTTAGACTGGAACGTAAGCAACCGGGTATCATTAGGCTTCTTTAACGCTTTGATTACACCAGAGGCCGATGCACAGGGAAACAGACGAGGTTTTGATGTGAACTTTATCAATCCTTTAGTATTTTCCAGCGGCTTAGGATCATCAGCATCCCCAAAGGATAATGTATTTATGGGTTTTACAGGTAAGTACAAAATATTTGATAAAACAGCCATTTACGGTCAATTACTGCTTGACAGGTTTAAATTCAGCAACTTCTTTTCGGGCAATAACCTGGATAATACCAATGGTGTACAATTGGGTATACGCGGAGCCGATATATTTAAGGTTAACCGTTTAAATTATCTTTTTGAGTTTAATACCGTAAAACCATACACCTACTCCAGCACGCAAACGCTTAATAACTACACCTTTTTTGGCGATCCGCTTGCTCATCCTTTTGGTGCTAACTTCAGGGAGTTTTTAGGTATCATCAACTACTCAGTTGGCCGCTTTGATTTTCAGGGTCAGCTTGATTATGGTAAATACGGACTTGATGCTAACGCAACCGACAATAACGGAAAATTACTCACCAAACCATATCCGGTTAATCCAAACCCAACCCCGGTTATTGGCCAGGGCATCAGCACACAACTTTATTATGGCGAGGGTACCGTATCATTCCTGGTAAATCCTAAAACCAATCTCCGCATTGAGATCGGTGGCCTTTACAGGCAGGAAAAAAATGCTTTAAATGATAACAAAACCACTTTGGTTACATTTGGTGTAAAAAGCGGCTTCAGGAATTTATATCACGACTTTTAGTATCAAGTAGTTAGTATCAAGTATCATGACAAAATACCAGCAAGTCGAGAATCTTGATACTTGATACAAACTAAGACTTACAATTGCAACGCGCTGATTATCTGTCGTACCAATTCGGCTTCAGCAAATGGCTTGGTAACAAAGCCCGAAAATCCTTTTTTCGAAAGTTTTTCGGCATCTGATGGTTTCGAGGTGCCGCTGATAGCGATAACAGGAACTTCATTCAATGGGGCTTTTAATTGCCGGATAGCGGCGATAAGTTCATGACCATCCATGGTAGGCATTTGGATATCGGTTAATATAACGGTGATTGTTTCTTTAGTCAGGATATCTAACGCCACCTCTCCGTTATGGGCCTGATGAAATTTAATGTTCCACTTGCTGGTCATCATTTTCAGGAACATCAAACTCAGCTCATTATCATCCACCGCAAGGATACTGATACCGCTAAGTAATGATAGCGGATCATCTATTTTTTGTTTATCAATAGCGTGACTGCCGGCTTCGTAAGGTATATAAAAACTAAAGGTGCTCCCTTTACCAGCGGTACTTTTTACACTGATCTGCCCTTTTTGCAGTTGAACCAGTTGCTTGCAGATATAAAGCCCAAGCCCTGTTCCGGTTTGACCTTTTGCTGAGTTAGTTTGATAGTATTTAGAAAAAAGATTGGCCTGCTGCTCTGTACTGATACCGGCACCCGTATCGGTAATATCAACCACCAGCCTGCTTTCCTTATTTACCGATACCAGAGAAGCTTTTACGGTAACACCGCCAGCGTTGGTATATTTTATGGCGTTGCTCAGCAAGTTAACCATCACCTGTTTAAGTCTGAAACTATCACCTAAAACCAGGGCGCTCTTATCGCCTTCAAAATGATACTCCAGGCTGAGTTTCTTTTTAGTGGCGCTAAACTCCATGCTTTCTATCACCTCTTTTAATACAAAATCGGCATTGAAAGGGTCACGGTTGATCTTAAACTCGCTATTCTCCATTTTGGCGGCATCAAGCGTATCATTCAATGTGCGTAACAACATATCAGACGAAAGCCTGATAGAACCCAGCATATCTGCCTGCCGCGGTGACAAATTGGTTTGACTGAATATATACAGAAAGCCCTTTATTGCGGTAAGCGGGTTGCGTATTTCATGGCTCATGTGCTGCAACAGATCCATTTTTTGCTGGGCAATAGTTACCGACCGCTGATTTTCCTGCCGTAACAGGGTTTCAGATACGCCAAGTTTAAGTATAAATACAATGAGTAATGCGGCAAATATCAATACCAGGAAAAGCGCGGCCAGGTAAAAATTATTTATTAGCCGTGTGGTTTCCTGGTAGCTTTTAAATGTCATCCCTTTAAACTCGTTAGCGATATTGTAATTGATATCCTTTACACCATTTATAATGTTTTCCAGCTCATTGCGGATATGGATGTTGAGTGTTGTTAGGTCTTTTTGTGTAGCCAGCAGTTTGACATTTCGATCCTGTAGTAGTTTTAATTTCTGATTGTAATTCTTTTTCTCCTGATAAGCCACTTTGCGGGTGGCCGAGTCAACCAACAAGTTTGTCCGGCTATGGTTAACCACAATAATACTGGAGGAAGGGTTGCCATTTTTATTAACGATAGCATCTTTTAGTCGCCCGAAGAGGCCTTTCTTTTTGCCTAAAATATCTTTCTTTATGGTGTCTGCTTTATTTTCAATATTCTTTTTCCGGGTTCCGTTAGTCATACTGATGCTGACCGGATTTTTACCGGCAGCTTCATTAAAATCGGCGTAAACGGTAAGCAGGGAATCAAAATTGTGTTTAAGCTCATATAACTTACCCGATAATTCTAATTTTTTAACGTGCCAATACAGCACTTTTTGATGTTGTTCTTCGGTTAGGCCAGGCATATTGGCATGATCCTTCAGTAGCGTATCGATCAGGTTAAATGCCTGTGACAACTTGGCTTTATAGGCTTTACTTTTTTCATCGCCGGTACTTAATAGCGACTCCTGGAAATCATCTTCGGCCTCATGTAATAACAATAAGGCCTGCTGCGGCCTTGCTTGATCATATTCAACGTCATGAGCTAGTTTGGAAAGATCCTGTAATTTATTGGAGATAGAATTACGTACAAAAAGCGCGATTATAGCGAGGATAATGATCAATGCTAAAAACGCCAGCATAATTGTCCTCGAGATTTTTTGAGTATATGTAGATTTCATTAAGGCGGTAAGCTAAACAAGTATCATGCCGATATTTAACTGGCAAAATCAAGGGCAATAATAACATTTATTAAAGCCCGGGGAGATATATTTCTAACTCAATGTAAGAATAAGTTTAAAATATAAACAATTAAATAAAAATACAGATCATAAACGAAATTTCTGCGGGTTAAAAAAGGATGCCCTATGTGGTGGGAATATAGTATTACTTAACAACTTTTGCCGGTAATTAGTTATTGGGGTAATAACAGGAGGATGGATAAGGGCTTGATCCTTATTAAAAACAGCCGGTAAAAAGTAGTTTATTTTTGTGTTAATTGGGGGATACAACCAGGTCAAACAGGAATAACCGTGCAGACCTGGTTGTGTATTTGTATTTTATTTTCTTTCTAATAAAAGACGCCATACTGCGGCGCTTAATACGGCACCTAATATTGGGGCCACAATAAATAGCCATAACTGGCTGATGGCTGCTCCACCTACCAGTAGTGCGGGGCCAATACTACGTGCAGGATTTACCGATACACCAGTAACCATGATACCTACTATATGGATAAGCACCAGGCTTAAACCTATTGATAGGCCCGCGAAACCGCCATGTATATTTTTGGTAGATGTTGAACCAAAAATCACCAGCAAGAAGATGAAGGTAAAAACGGTTTCGGCAATAAAGCCGGATACTAAATTGTAATGGCCTGGAGAAAAGGCATCATAACCATTTTGCCCTAAACCATTAGCCGCTACACTATACCCATCTTTTCCGGATGCTATGAGTAATAAAATGCCAGCACCGGCAATAGCGCCCAATACCTGGGCTATAATATAAATAACTGCTTCATTTGCTTTCATACGGCCGGCAACAACCATACCTATAGAAATGGCCGGATTAATATGGCAACCTGATATGTGGCCAATAGCATAAGCCATTGCCACAACCGATAAACCAAAAGCAAAAGAGATACCCAACAAACCAACACCACTTGTGCCGTTGGCACCAGCAATTACCGCGCTGCCACAGCCCATCAAAACCAATACCAGTGTGCCGAAAAACTCGGCCGAAAATTTTGAAAAAGTGCTTGTTTCCATTTGAATTATAAAATTAGGTTAAAGGATCAGGTAAATGATAGTTAAACTACAACATGGGTTTAATTATACCATAACCTGTGCATAGTTATATAAAGCTACGCATTGTTATATTGCAAATCCACATCAAATAAAATAAGTTTTAAATCTAATATTAAATAGTTTCGACAGATACCACCATCCTGTCGACAAAAGTTTAAAATCCGGAGATAAAGGTTAAAACCATTTGTCAATAAACTTTCTAAAAGGTTCGCGATATTGTTCGCTAACCGGTATGAGTATTTTTCCAAACCTGATGGTACTTTTGGTAACACTATCGATCTTATCCAGCGACACGATAAATGAACGATGTACTCTCATAAATGCCCCGGTCTTTAATTTTTCTTCCAGATTTTTCATGGTAGTCAATGATTTTATATAACCATCGGTGTTGGTTACATAAACTTTCACATAATCCTTAAATCCTTCGATGTAGAGTATGTTCTTTAGATAAACCTTCACCAATTCATATTCAACCCTTAAAAAAATAAAGTCGTGCTCCGTATAATCTGCTAAGATCTGCAGTTGCCTGTTGTTCTCTATATCTGCTTTAGCCTTATAAACCGCCTTCATAAAAGCATCATGCTCAACTGGTTTAAGCAGGTAATCAAGGGCGTTAACTTTATAAGCATCTACAGCAAAATGCTTAAATCCGGTAGTAAAAATAATACGCGGCGCATCGGCACCCATGCGCTCATTAATGATGCGGGCCAATTCAATACCATTGAGCCCGGGCATATGAATATCCAGAAAAACAAGCTGGGGGTTTTGGCTTTCTATAGCCAACAACGCTTCGGCAGGATCGGTATAAAACGATAACAGGTTTAAAAAAGGGGTATTGTCAGCAAGAACGCGAAGAGAGAAAAGCACCATCTCATCGTCATCAACAATTATGCAATCAATCGACATAGGTTCTGAATATAACTTGATCAAGGCAAAATTCAGACCATATAAAAGCTATTTCCGACAACCTATGTATGAAGCTATACAACATACAGGAATAATCAAAAATCGTGTATATTATTCCCCATTTCGGCAAAAAATAATGCGAACCTGATAAGTGCATTTTGTTTATATTTATATCCGCATATAGCTAAACCTCCTATCCAATTCAAACAAACCATGAAAAAGCTTCTTTATTTTTCATTAATAGTAGCTGTTACGCTTAACGCCTGCTCTAAAAAAAATAATGATCCTAAGCCCCAATCAATTTCAATTTCTGGAAACTCTTATAGTACAGTTGTTATTGGTAACCTGACCTGGACATCAGTAAATTATAATGGCCCGGGTGGGACAAACTATGATGATAGTGTAAAAAACAATCCAGCTTTTGGTAAGCTTTATACAATGAAAGAGGCAAAAGCGATTACATTGCCCACCGGCTGGCGACTCCCAACTTATGCTGATTATTTAAATTTAGTGGTTGCTCTTGGCGCCAAGCAAGTCGGCCCCGCAAAACAAGACATGAATGCATATGAAATTCCAGCTAATACGGTCAGTTCACTCATGTCAAAAACCGGGTGGGCAGATACAAACGGTATAAACTCCTCTGGTTTCACCGCAATACCTGCTGGTTTTTATTTTAGTGACCACTATTCAGGCACTGGATATCAAGCTACATTTATGATTCCAACCGATGATCTTGGGCCTATTGTTTTTGGCATTATAAGTAATGGCGGACCATTGGCTGGTATAACAGATATTAATACTTTTTATGGTATAGGAGCTGATTATCGATGTTCAATACGTTTTGTAAGAAATAATTAAACTAACCTTACCATTTAAGCCTTAATCTCGCTTGGCAGTATCCCAAAATACTTTTTGAACGCTTCTGACAGGTGCGACTGGTGTTTAAAACCAACCTCATAAGTTACCTCCCTGATGGTCATTTTTTGATCAACAAGCAGGTGCCGGGCACGTTCCATCTTTAATCGGGTAACGTATCCATAAATGGTAGTGCCGAAATAGGCTTTAAAACCACGTTTCAGTTTAAACTCATTCAGCGATACCATTCGTGACAAAACCGGCAGTACAGGCGGGTTGGCAAAATCCTGATCTAAAATATCCCGGGCTTGCTCTATTTTTTCCTGCTCCAGATTGGTATATTTTCGTACCTCATCGTGCTGATCATTCTGGAGTTGCTCCATCTGGAGCATCAGCAGTTCCAATATTTTCGACTCGGTATGCAGGCGTTTCAACTCACCTGTTCTTTTACATTCCACAATATCGTTGATGGTTTGCTTCATTTCATGCGATACCAGCAGATCCTGCGCCGATATAGAAGTGTATTTTCCATTCTTGATTTCCTGCACAAAATCGGCATGCAGCGAGGAGTCCTGATTAATGAGATGAAAATAATATTCTTTTGACAGCACCACCAGGAAGTAGTTGTAAACCACATCTGGCAGCAACTCATATTTACCTGATAGTGACGGTATATAACGAATATTATGCCTTGCTCCACCCCGCATTTTTTTTGTACGCTGTTTATCATCCATGGCCTGCTTATGCTCATAAAATATAAACTGCGAGGTTACGGTTTCGCCTTCTATCTCAAACAGGATACTGGCTGGTTCATTGAATTGCATATGCACGTTCATCAGGAACAAACCTCCCGAACTGATCATATGATTTGAAAACTGATTTACCGGCGGCCGTTTAATGGTCATGCTTTTTTCGGCCAGCGGCGTTTGCACGTTGTAGCTATCGGGCAGTTCTTCTATAAACAGCCAGTCTTCAAAACCTTCGATCTTTGATTTGATATGCATTTGGTGATTTAATTTTATAGCCCGCTCCCCAAAAGGCGCAGGCTATGTTTTCATAGATATATGTAGGTGTTGTGTTTATTCTATAACCTGAACGCTATCAAAATTTATCGGATACTCTGTACCGTCTTTAAACTTCAACGAAACAAAACTAATGTCACCTAACGGAAAACTTGCCGGTATGTCTATTTTCAACTCCGTATTGGTAATCGAGGTAACATTAACATTGATGGCTGCTGGCTGAAAAAAGATAGCCTGGCTGCTGATCTGCGACGTATAATATCTCAAAGAACCATTAACCGGTTGAAGAACAAGCTCCGCCCCTCTTTTTACAGTGGTAGTATTTGCCGGAATATTCAAAATAAGAAAAGGTGGATCTAAATGTATGGGCCCCTTTACTAAAACCTGATCTCCTGTTTTTAATTTAATACGATAGCTGCCTGTATCTATACTTGCAGGAATAGTGAAGAATAAGGTAGACGCGGTAAATTGTGTAAATGATGAGCTGTGGATCTGTATTTCCTTATTATTTTGGCTGACCAGGTATAGCTTGGACACGTTGGTATCCGGATTCATAAATTCACCGGTCAGGTACACATCCGCGCCAGGACGATAGGGCAAATCGGAGATGGTGAATGTTGGAGATGGTGCACTCAGGTACGTTTTGAGTGTATAGGTTTTAACAGTACCATCCTGTGCTTTTACCTTAAAAACTGTACCTGTTTTGAAAGCTACTTTTGTTCCGGAAGCGGGCTCAACGGTTGCGCGGTCAGACGCTGTGATCTGTGGGTTGATAAAATCAGGTACGGTTTGAAAAGGGGGATAATAAACAATGATATTATCATTTTCAATGCTAGCCTTCAAGTCGGCGCCATTGGCGTCCTTGATCACAAAACGCTCAATATCATTATAAGGATATTTTACATAATCCTTTTTACATGATGAAAATGCCAGCGCGGTTATCAGGATGATGACTAAAGCGCCAATAATATGCCTCCCGGAACGGGACTTAAAGTAGATCATTATTCAAATGTTAAATTATTAGTAGAGGTACCGGTTAATATCAGCAAGCCGGTTGCCGGCTTGCTGATAAAGGTTAATTAAAGATTGTTGATAACACCTGTTTTAATAGTGTATACCCCCCTGTTGCTGATAGCAGAACCCTGGCCAACAGCGCCGGTGATCTGTATAGCATAGCTGTTACCAGATGCCGGAGTAACCAGGATGTATATACCGTTAATTGGCGTTACACCTGCAGGAACAACATAATTGTACCAACCGTTTGGCGTAGCAGTTGTTGATGTATTACGACCAACACTGGTTACAGCTGCAACCGATGTAAAATCACTTGTTTTTAAGGTAGCCAATGTTTTGCTGGTGTTATACAAATACTTCAATGTATAAGTAGCAGGTACCTGTATTACAGAGTTGTTTGTACCTGTGAAGAGCACGTTAGCACCAACAGTATTGCTTAGCGTATCTTGTGCGCCTGTAGCCAGGTTTACATATACGGTTCCATAAACAGCGGGCCCCGAAGCCGGGTTACCATATCTGCCGGTAATGGTGTAAGTATTACTAACCGGCACAGCATTAACCGATAGGTTTGAATTAGCTGTAGCGTCGGAACCTGCGGGAGTAGCACCCTTATCCTTTGAGCAAGAAACTGCCAATACCGCGATGGCAACTACTGCCAAACCTGATTTTAATCCGTTTAAGAAATTGATTTTCATGATAATGTAATTAGATAATGTAATTAAAGTGTGAATTGATTAATTGTATATATGTTAAATGCCTCCGTACGCAAGACAGTATAACCTTGATTTATTTGGCATGCACTACCAGCATCCCGATTCTGTTTACCGTGTCCCAACCTTCAAATTCAAAACTGAAAGCTGCTTTGTAGAAATAATCGCCTACCGGGAAATCATCCGGAATTTTAAGCTTCATGGTCTGAAGGGTATAACTTTGAATAGGCAGATCATAAGTAGTGTTATTCACCGTTACCTTAACCGATTTTAGATTGATAAAAACAGATTGATCGGCTAAAAACGTAATGCTTTCACCCTGTTTTACTTCCTGATAGGTCATCACCACGCCTGGTTGTATATATTTTATATGCAATGGCTTTTTTAAGGTCGCGGTATTTCCCAGGAAATCCACCTTCACACTATAGGAACCAGTGTCTGCATCAGCAGGGATCTGCGCACCCAGGCTGTATGAGTTACCAGAAGGTGTAATGCTGGGAGTAAGCAGTGTAATTGCCTTCCCTGTTTTACTATGGGTTATAGTTACTTTAACCCCTCCACTGTTTGAACTATGAAAATCGCCCAGGATGGACGGCAGATACATGGCCGGACTGGTTTCTGTATATTCCTCATCGGCCCAGTTAATGGTTAACGATGGTGGGTTTTGTTGTACTACCTTAACAGTATAAGTAGTACTGGTTCCATCTGCCCCTTTTACTGTGTATTTTACGCTTACAGTACTGATCAGAAAAGGTTCGACCTTTTCTGTTATACTGGCTCCGTCAGAAACAGAGATCTCCGGATCAATCACCGTAAGGTTATAAAAATAGGGTATGTATATGGTGATAGATTTATCTAACTGATCAATAGCTCCGTAGATAACCGTATCAGGCAGGTTAACTACCTTATAAGTAGTAATACTGCTTTTGGGTAAGGCGGGCAGTTCTACTGTTTTTTTGCATGACGCAAAAGCTGCCGTTAATAAAATGAACGCAAGGAAATGTATAAATTTAAGTTTCATCTATCCGGACTTATTATTTGATTTCGAATTTTTTGCTGCCTTTCGGTACAATTACATACTCAAAAGTGAAATACATGTGGGGGGTATCAATAAACCATTTATCAGCTGTAAATACATCTTTATAACAGCTTATCATTTTGATTTTGGCATAGTTCCCTTTTGCGGTTCTAACTATCAGGGTTCGTGTTGCAGGTAAAGCATAAACTACGTGCTGTTTTGAGGCGCTGCCATCACCCATTTTGGTACCATCAAAATCGTACAAGGCCCAGCCGGTTCCCTGACCAAAATTTCCGGCTTCATCAAGTCCGAATGATTTGGTAGTTGTGAATTGATCATCACTTGGCACGTCGGTTACCTGTTCAAATGGCTGTTTTAAAATAAGTATCCCGCCTTCGGTTTTGTGGTCTGTTGCACCATTGCTACCTATAAAAATGTTATAGGTGCCCGTAAATACCATATCCCATGAGGCAGTTTTTGCAAAATCGGCGGTTATCTGGGTTTTATTTTCCAGGCTGTAATATAAAGGTGGCAGTGCAGCAGCCGGATTCGTGTCATCAGCCGGGGCATAAAGGTTTTCAACCCTGGTTAGTTTATAGAATGACACTGATCCGGGGGCAACGGGTGTTGGGTCGGGAGTGGTTGGTGTGGGGTCGTTATTTTTTGAACAGGCAGTAAATAAAACGCTGGTAATGGTAAGCAGGCAAAGCCACTTTCTTAAATTATTCATTGGTGATAACATGTTATTGATATATTATTTGTTGGTGTGTATCGAAGTCATTAATCTTTGGTCGACAGGTTGCGGCTTCCATCCTGCTGTACATAATACCTGAAGGTGAAATAGGGTGCAGGCCAGTTCAAATCCGTTACTACAGCAGGGGCTCCTTTGTACATACTCACCATTTCGAGCTTGGCATATTTGCCATCGGCGGTGCGTAAAACATAAGTGCGGTTTTTGACCGGTATAGCCAGGTGGGTTTTCAAATCGTAGAAATACCAGCCGCTTGCATCGCCGCTGCCACTATCCCAACCAGCCGCGGTGATAGACGATTTTGTAAATACATCATCCGCAGGAGCTTCGGTAACCTGATCATAGGCTTTGTTTACTACTACCATACTACCTTTGCCTGTTCCGCCAAAGCCGTAACTGGCATCGTTTGTACCATTGTTGATGGATACATAAGAGTTGTACTCTTTAGCAAAAGCGATATCCCATAGCGAAGTTTTCTTTTGGCTGCTATCTACCTTGGCATTAGTGCTAAAGCTGAAATAAAAAGTTTTGAAACCGGTGCTGATGGTTTTGCCAACATCGCCGGGCAGATCATTTACTACGGTGCTTTTACCATCCTGTAGCTGTGGCTTTACTTGTTCTTTGGTACATGAACTGATCAGTAAAGCTGAAGCAACTGCAATAAGGAGCGTTTTTAAGTAATTGTATTTTATCATTTTCATAGATCTTAATCGTTAAAAAAAGCGGTAATTCAATCCAGCCAGTATCATTCTGCCGGGCTGACCGGGCATCAGCATATCACGATAGTTGAGTATATTATCAGCCGTAAGTTGTACGGCCATGTGTTTATTAAGCAATGTTTTTTGAACCGAGGCATTGAGCAGGAAAAAGCCCGCGACATAAGTATCGTAAGGATCAAGAAACCCGTTCGACCGGTTTGATTCCTGAAAACCGTACTTACCACGGTAGTTTACCCGGAAAGTTCCTGTAATACCCTTTGGTTCATATTCATAACTGAACCGAATGTTGGCCATATGACGTGAGCGGTTGGTTAACCCGAAATAATCAGAGACTTTGGAGCGGCGGTCGACTCCCAGATTGGGATCGTATACTTTGGCGTAATTGCCCGTGCCTGCTTTTATGGAATCGATAACGCCCCTGTCTTTAGCATAAAGTAGTTGGTATCCGCCTGCGATAGTCAGGCCTTTGGCGGCTATCCAGCTAAAACCAACATCAAGGCCCGAGAGAAATGCTTTATCAATGTTAAAATAGGAGAATACCTGCTGCCCTCCCTTTTTAGAAGCCACCTGATCGGTATTGATGAAATTATGAACGTTATTATAGAAGCCGTTCACGTCAATTTTAAAGGAAGCGATGGGTGTTAAGGTAAAACCCGCGCTGTATGATATTGAGCGTTCCGGTTTTAAAGTACTTACTTTTGATGCGTTTGGAAAAACAGCAGAGATCTCGCCGGCATCCTGCAGTTTTTTTAGCTCTGCCGCAAATTGTTCGGTCCCCAATACGGTATAACCGCCACCTGCAAAATTGGTAAACACTAAATATAACTGCCTGAAGTCTGGTGTTTTAAATCCTGTAGCTATAGCGGCTTTCAAAACCAGCATTTTTACAGGCTGATAATTGATACCAAAGCTTGGTGTAAGACTGCTGCCATAACGGCTATGATGCTCTACCCGGAAACCACCGATCATGCCGATTTTGTTACTCAGCTTCCAATCGCCCTGGCTGTAAAAGAATGAATTTTGCTGATGTTTGCCGCCCTGGTAAGCATCATTATCCATAGTTTCATACTGGGTACCTATACCGCTGGTTACCACTAAGGAATTGAACCATGTTTTGGAGGCTTGCACCTCGCCGCGATGCAGGTATTGTACAAAATTGTTGCCCGGTATTACTTCATTAGAAGTAAGATCGGTAATGTTTTGACCAGTGGAGTAACGTGTAAGATAGTATTGCGATTTAATACGTAAACCGCTGCTTAAGTTGGTGTTCAGTACCGCCGATCCGTTCAAATCATCCTCATCCAGGATATCCTTTGTTGGGCTGCCTGTGTATGATTTATCATTTACCGAATGGCGCGATGCAAACCGGCCGGTAAAATTGAGGGTGTTAACCGTACTCAGCATATACTTTGCACGCCCTTGTAAGGTATAGCTGGTATATGGAGGTACGGTTTTGCCCTCTGATAGATAAGGATTTGCATTAAAGCCATCAGTTCGGTAATAATTTCCAGCGATATATCCCGAGCCTTTACCATTGGCAAAAGGACTTTCGCCTTCCAGGTTTGCATCAACGGTATTAAAGGTTCCATATCGCACCCCGGCCATGCCCTGACTTTGCGATACGTGCTGACGTGTTACAATATTAACTACGCCAGCCATCGCATCGCTACCAAATAAACATGAAGAAGCTCCTTTGATGATCTCGATCCTTTCAATATTGGCCACGGTAATGCGCGACAGGTCGAAATTACCCGAGTTACGGCCCGTCATCGGTTGGCCATCTATCAGTATCATCGTATAACCGCTGTCGAAACCCTGCATCTGCAAACCAATGGCTCTTGCTCCCGAGCCGATATCATTCACGATGGCCAGACCGGTTTGTTCTTTCAGCACTTCGTCCAAACGCCGGCTGCCCATTTGTTCAATTTGTTTACGGGTGATCACCATAGATGGCATTGGTGTACGCTGAAGGTCGATCAGGTTATCAGGATTATACTTTTTTGTATTGATGTTTACTTCGTTCAATATGTTAACATCGGCTTCTATCCTGATGGGTAAAATCAAATGCTCATTTGCTTTCAGTGTGGTCTTAACCGCTGTAGACCGGTAACCGATAGCGTTTACCCGGATGTGATAAGTACCGGCAGCAATGTTATTGATTATGTATTGTCCCTTTTCGGTAGTGGCACCACCCTGCCCTGTTTGTATAATGGTAACCGCCGCTCCTGCAACTGCATTGCCTTTATCATCAGTAACCGTACCCTGTATTTGGGCAGCTAATGATTGGGCTTGAATATGATTAACGTACAGGAGCATGATGAGTAGTGGTAAAAAGTATTTCATTCAAAGTTTTCTTATTTTTAACCAGTCTAAATAAGAACAAGACAAAAGTGCTTAGTTTATTTGATACTTTATTACCGGAATTCGGATTATTTTTTACGACTTTGGGACTATTATTTCGGTAATTATCTTATTCGACAGCCATATTGTTGATTAAAATAAATAGCTAAACCCCATGTAATTTCAGTTCAAATACTTGGTGGTAAAATACTTAGCTAAAAAATATTATACTATAGTCCCGAATATTAACCCCAAAACATCAAGAGCCCGATTCCGTAAACAAGAATCATCTTATTTGGAATAATTATAAATAAGAGGTTCATTTGTGCTATGGAAAACAACAAGCCTCGCAGGAATATTTTTGTCCTGACCTTAACTATACTATCCTATAGCAGTCACTTATTGGCGCAAACCGGCACCGGGGCGTATAAAATGGTGAATGACCTGGACGCGGTTAAGCAGAAAACCTATTTCAGCTTTGACAAAGGGCAACGGGTTGAAAACGCCGATACAACGGGTAAAGGCTGGGATCTTGTTTTTGCCCGGACTGTAATATTGGTAAACAGCGGTACAAGCGGCCAGGGAAATACAACCGCCCAGCTTTTAAAGGATACCTCTTTTGATAAAATTCAAAAAGCACCGGTAAGCGGATACCTGGAGGATAGTCAGAAAACAAAGGCTATACCCTGGGGTAGCAACAATGGCTGGTATACTTATGATATGAGCAATCACAGTATTACACCTATACCTGGCCGCATCATTATAGTGCATACTAGCGCTGGTAAATATGTTAAGGTAGAGATACTGAACTATTACAAAAACGGTGATGGCGATTCGGGCTATTACACTTTTAAATACGCTTTTATTGAGCCGCAGAATTAATTGTAAAGCATAAATACATGAAAAGATATTTTTATCTCCTGCTTTTAATAGCCGGGCTCACCTTTCATTCAAAGGCGCAGGCACAGCCTAAACGTATTGTGACCCTCAATGGCGCTTTAACCGAAACGGTAGACGCGCTTGGTCTGGGTAAAAGTATTGTTGCTGTTGATGTGACCAGCACCTACCCTGCTTATGTCACTACTTTACCAAAGGTTAGTAAAAACCGCTCGGTATCAGCCGAAGGCTTGATATCCTTTAACCCGGATATTGTACTGGCTCCCGATGGTTCCGTATCAAAAGAAATTGAGTCACAGTTGAGTGCTGCAGGCATTAAATTGGTACGTATAAAACAAGTTTTCACTATCGATGGCACTTATCAGTTTATTAAGGATGTTGCTGCGGCAATAAATGCTACAGCCAAGGGCGATATATTGATCAAACAAACCAAAGATAAAGTGGCTAAAGCCCTGGCATTGGTAAAGCAGCAACCTAAAAACACCAAAGTATTGTTCATTTATGCCCGCGGCCCCGGCGTAATGATGGTGGCCGGCAAAAACACGCATATCGACGCGATCATTAGCCTTGCAAGTGGTAAAAATGCCGTAAATTCTTTTAATGATTTTAAGCCCTACACTACCGAAGCGCTTGTGGAAGCTAATCCCGATGTCATTCTGATGTTTGACTTTGGGTTTAGCAGCCTGGGCGGAATGGACAGCATCCTGAAAATTCCGGGTATGGCGCAAACCAACGCTGGTAAAAACAAACGTATTGTACAAATGGATGCCGATCTGCTGATTAACTTCAGCACAAGGCTTGATCAGGCCATTTTACAATTGCACAGCAAAATTTAGTGTTAAATTATTTAAATACATGCCCAAAGGACTAGTATATATTATCTTATCCGTCAGCATATTAGTTGCCGGCATTGTTTCTGTTGGGTTAGGTGCGGTACACATACCTGCTAGTGAAGTATTCTTGCTGATCATGCACAAACTGGGCATTTATCCTATGCCGCTAGTTAATGAACAGCACAACGTTATTATTTTTATTGTCAGGCTTCCCCGTTTGCTATTGGCCATTCTGGTTGGCGCTGCGCTCGGCATTTCCGGAGCAGCTGTACAAGGCATTTTCCGGAACCCATTGGCCGAGCCCGGACTGATCGGTATATCAGCAGGCGCTACGCTGATGGCTGTTGCCATTATTGGCCTGGAGGCTACTTTGTTAACCGGTTTGAGTAACATTTTCGGTTATTATCTTTTGGCATTTGGCGCCTTTGTTGGCGCAGGTATCACCGCGTTACTTATTTACCAGATATCAAGACATAATGGCAAACCCAATGTGGCTACCATGTTACTGGCTGGCATAGCCATCAATGCCCTTGCGGGTGCGCTTACAGGCTTGATCACCTATTTAGCCAGCGAGCAGCAATTACGTAATATTACCTTTTGGATGCTGGGCAGCTTAGGCGGCGCCACCTGGCAAACTGTAGCAACGCTTGCACCATTCGTATTGATCCCCGTTATTCTGTTGCCGGCATCGGGTAAAGCGCTTAATGCCTTTGCCCTGGGCGAAATGCAGGCTGGTCACCTGGGGCTCGATGTAAACCGAACCAAACGAAGAGTGATCCTGCTGTCAACCATGGCTGTTGGCGCGGCGGTTTCACTCACTGGTATCATCAACTTCATGGGTCTATTAGTACCGCATATTATACGCCTGGTAATGGGTGTTGATAATAAACATGTTATACCAGCCTCGGCTTTACTTGGGGCACTAACACTGATCGTTGCTGATATGATATCGAGAACATTGATTGCTCCAATTGAGTTACCCATTGGCGTGATCACAGCCCTGATTGGCGCCCCTGTATTTCTGTATATACTCATCAGGGATAAACGAAAATTAAGCCTCAATTAAGTATGCTGACTGTTAATAATATAACCTACCTGGTTGGACAGGCCAAACTACTGAAGGACATCTCTTTCAGCATAAAACCGGGCGAAATGGTAGCTATATTGGGTGCAAACGGTGCCGGTAAATCAACTTTATTAAAAATACTATCAGGTACCAATCAGCCCGAAAGCGGTTCTGTATCCCTCCATGGGCGAGCATTGAAGGACTATACGTCTGCCGAGCTTGCTCATCAACGGACGGTATTGACACAGCAAAATGTAGTAAGTCTGCCTTTTTTGGTAAAGGAAATAGTAATGATGGGGCGCTATCCGCATTATCAAAACAATCCCTCAGCAAAAGATATACATATCGTACAAACTACTATGGAGGCTACAGGAGTGCAAACATTTGCCGAACGGCAATACCCCACACTATCAGGCGGTGAACAGCAACGGGTTCAGCTGGCTCGTTCACTAGCCCAGGTATGGGAGCAACCGAATGCCATGCTGTTGATGGATGAGCCCGTAGCCGGTATGGATATATTGTACCAGCAGCAAACACTGGCTATTTTAAGATCAATGGCGCAAAAAAAATTCATCGTGGTAAGCATCCTGCATGATATGAACCTGGCTGCTCAATATGCCGATCGCATCATCATGATGAAACGTGGCCGTAAATGGTACGATGGTACACCGGCCGAGGTATTGAACCCCAAATCGGTTTATGAAATATTTGAAATTGAGGCGGATGTGTTTACTAATCCATCAACCTTAAAACAGATCATTATACCTCACGAAATAATATTTGAACAAAGTAAAACACCTTTAACACACTAACATATGGAAACAACAACAGGCACACTGAAAACAAGATATGAAGAATATAAACTGGCCAATCCCAAAAAACGGATCAGGGATATTGCCGCTGATCTGCAGGTAAGCGAGGCGGAGCTGCTGGCCACGGGCCTTGGTGAAACCGTAACCCTGCTAAAAAAAGATTTTGAGAACATCCTGAAGCAAGTAAACAGCCTGGGTTATGTGATGGCCCTTACCCGCAATGAGTATTGCGTAAGCGAGCGCAAAGGTGTTTACCAAAACATCTCCTTTACCACACACGCGGGTTTGGTGTTGGGCGAGGATATCGATCTCCGTTTGTTTTTACAGCAATGGCATTTCGGATTCGCGGTAAAGGAAAATGGCCGCGAAAGTTTGCAATTTTTTGATCAGCAAGGTGTTGCCATTCACAAAATATACCTTACGGATAACAGCAACAAAGCGGCTTATGACCAATTAGTATTACAATTTCAGGACCTGGAAAATCAGGAGATCCCCGTAAATCCGCAACAAAGCTCACCCATTGCTGAATTACCGGATACTACGATAGAAATAGCCGCTTTTCAGGATGCCTGGAAAGCCATGAAAGATAGCCATGAGTTTTTTGGCTTGTTAAGAAAGTTTAAATTGAGCCGTACACAGGCATTGCACCTGGCTCCTGCGGGGTATGCTAAAAAAGTTGATCT
Organism: Mucilaginibacter sp. BGA-UO-ETr-C110; assembly: GCF_059567985.1. NCBI lineage: Bacteria > Pseudomonadati > Bacteroidota > Sphingobacteriia > Sphingobacteriales > Sphingobacteriaceae > Mucilaginibacter > Mucilaginibacter sp. BGA-UO-ETr-C110. The sequence goes on along the minus strand of NZ_JCAQPB010000002.1, from coordinate 1,320,648 downwards.
GCAGGCATTCAAAACCATTGCCGAAACATGTTCAGCCCAGCAAATACCCGTGATGATATTTGTAGGTAACAAAGGTTGCATCCAGATCCATAGCGGTAACATCACCAAACTGGTACCGATGGGGCCATGGTTTAATGTACTCGATCCGGAATTTAACCTGCACCTGCGCGAAGACATGGTAGCCGAGGTATGGCATGTAATTAAACCATCAACAGACGGTGATGTAAACTCTATTGAACTGTACGATACCGATGGCGAAATGATACTGCAAATGTTCGGTAAACGCAAACCGGGTATTCCCGAATTAACAGAATGGCGCGAGTTGGTGAACCACACCTCCAAATAATATAACATACCTATGGAAAGCAAAATGGCCTGTAAAATTTACAGGCCATTTTTATTGAACAAGATCCGCGCTTTTAAAAATGTGGGTTTATTGGATCCTTCGGAATATTCACGATACCATTACGGATGAGTGAATGCTTTTTACTGTAGAAGAAATAAATCAGCAAACCAATCAGCATCCAAACAGCTAAACGGATCCAGGTATCAAGGGGTAATGATACCATCATCAAAACACAAATAACAATACCGGCTATGGGCACAAAAGGTACCCACGGGGTCCTGAAAGGACGTGGAGAATCAGGGTCTGATTTTCGCATCACCATTACTCCGATACAAACCAATACAAATGCAAATAATGTACCTATCGACACCATTTCACCAACCACCCTTACAGGTACAAAAGCGGCAAATAAACTCACAAATACCGCGAATAACAGATTTGATTTATACGGGGTCTGGAATTTCTTGTGAACCGCTGCGAATGTTTTAGGTATTAATCCATCCTTTGCCATGGTATAAAATATACGTGATTGCCCCATAAGCATCACCAATATTACCGAGGTATAGCCCGCTAATATAGCCACTATGATAGATTCCTGTAACCAGGCATAAGGGGTTTTGGCTATAGCTACCGCGACAGGCGCGGCACTCTCTTTAAATTCTTTATAATTGGCAACTCCAGTCATTACATGTGAAAATAATACGTATAATATGGTACATACTATCAGGGAGCCTATGATGCCTATCGGCATGCCGCGTTTAGGATCTTTTGCTTCCTGAGCTGCCGTTGAAACCGCATCAAAGCCAATAAAGGCAAAGAACACCACACCAGCACCCCGTAATACGCCCGACCAGCCAAATTCACCAAATTTACCTGTGTTTTCCGGAATATAAGGGGTATGATTGGCCGGATTAATAAAGCCCCAGCCAACAGCTATAAAAACTAATACGACAGCAACTTTAAGCACAACCAATAAGTTATTTACAAAAGCCGATTCCCTGGTGCCGCGAATCAATAATAAGGATAAGCATACAATGATAAATACAGCCGGCAGATTCATGATACCATGAACCACCGAGCCATCAGCAAGCGTAATGTTTTCCCATGGCGACTTGGTAAACTGGGGTGGTATTTCCCAATTGAAATAATGTAAAAATTTGGTTAAATATTGCGACCAGCTAATGGATACCGTTGCTGCACCTAATGCATACTCCAATACCAGGTCCCACCCAATTATCCAGGCTGTAAATTCACCCATTGTTGCATAGGAATAGGTATAAGCCGAGCCGGCAATAGGGATCATACTGGCAAATTCAGCATAACATAAGCCTGCAAACGCGCAACCGATAGCACCTATTACAAATGATATGGTAACAGCCGGACCTGCATTATTGGCAGCAGCCAGACCGGTAAGTGAAAATAGCCCTGCTCCTATTATCGCACCTATCCCCATGGTAACCAAATTAAAACTGCTTAAAGTGCGTTTTAACGTACCGCCGCCAGTTTCAGAGGCTTCTTTTAGTAATAAATCTAACGGTTTTTTAAATCTCATAAGGCTTAAATAAAGTTGTTTTGAATTATTATTTTTTTGTCGATAAACGTACTTACAATTTATTAAAAACCCAAATAGAGCAATATAATAATATGATAATAAGCTACTTCAAATAAATTCGGGCCTTATTTAAACAAAAAAGGCCGTCTCAGAGATACGGCCTTTTTATATTATCCTGATTATTACCAGAACCTTACGTAAATAGCTGATAACAGTATCAGTATCACAGCTATCAGTATAACCGATGATGGTTTTAATTTAAACATCGATCTTTCTATAACGATAGCTTTGGCATTGATAACCTGTCCTCTTAAGCTAACTGCTATCATGACAATAAAGGTAATCAGGAACGACCAGCTCAGGGAGATAAAGAATGGGATCTCATATTGCCCGGTCGCGTTATGAAATGCTGAATACAATATGGTTTCGGGCCCAAGCAATTGAACGGCAAACTGGTTAAAGAATACGGAAGAAGCAAAACCTACTAATATGCCAATAACAGCAGCTTCGGCGGTAGTTCTTTTCCAAAACATACCCAGCAGGAAAGTAGCCAATACACCCGGGCTTACAAAACTCGAGTATTTCTGCACAAAGGTATATCCGCCCGCGCTACCGATGCCTAAAACATCATTCCAGGTAAACATTACGGCTATTAACAAACTCATTAAAATAGCCATTCTGCCAGTCCAAACCATACGGCGTTCGCTGGCGTCTTTCTTCATGTATTTTTTATAGATATCCAGCGTAAAAATGGTGGCGATACTGTTCACCTTACCAGCCAGCGAAGCTACGATGGCAGCTGTTAAAACCGCTAATGACAAGCCTTTTAAACCAGATGGCAAAAAGGATAGCATAGCCGAATAAGCACCATCCTTCCCTCCGGCTAATTGCGGCAGGTGACCATTTTTATATAAAACATAAGCCACTATACCGGGTAACATTACAATTACCGGCATCAGTATTTTTAGTAAGCTGGCAAATAAAATACCTGTACGGGCCGTTGTGATATTAGCACCCAAAGCCCTTTGAGTAATGTATTGATTACAACCCCAATAGTTTAAATTGCTGATCCATTGTCCCGAAACATACATGGCAAAACCCGGTAAAATCAAGTATTTGGTTATGGTTTCGGTTGAAGCGCCTGCCGTTGGTTTTTTAAATATCAGGTGAAAGTGATCTGGCGCGTTTTTCAATAGCAAATTAAAGCCGGTAAGCACATTGGTGCCAAAGCCAAACTTCTCGCTCACGATGGTTAACGACAGGTAAGTAATAGCCAAACCGCCAATAATAAGCACACCCACTTGTATAACATCGGTATAACCCACCACCTGCATACCACCCAGGGCAATAATAACACCGAATATGGCCAAGCCGATCATAATTTGATGGAAATACTCACCGCCCAACAATCCGTTAATGGCTAAAGCGCCCAGATATAAAATAGCCGTAAGGTTAATGAATACGTACAAAAGCAGCCAGAATATCGACATCACCAGCGCTACCCCACCGTTATACCTATCCTGCAGGAACTGAGGCATGGTGAATATCTTATTCTTAATATATATAGGCATAAAAAACACGGCCACAATGATCAAGGCGGCGGCGCCTACCCATTCATAAACAGCTACAGCAATACCGGCAAAAAAACCGTCACCGCTCATACCGATAAACTGCTCTGCCGAAATATTGGAGGCTATAATAGAGGCACCGATAGCCCACCAGGTGAGTGATCCTTCGGCCAGGAAAAAGCTGTGTGAGCTATTATTGGTTTCTTTTTTACGGCGATTATAAATGTAGTATCCGTAACTGGCAACTATGATAAAATAGAAGAAAAAGACCAACAGATCGGCCGTAGAAATGTGTTTCAGCATGAGTATTTTTTTGCAATAGGATATTTAGGCCGGTAATTTCAAGGCCGGTTCAATTTTTCAAATCTATGAAATAAAATGAATTGACATAACCGCCGGTGATATAATGTCACCAGCGGTTATGTTAATGGGGTATTTGTAGAAAACCCGTTTAGAATTTCAATGTTGCCGGTAAATATTTAGCAACCAGATCTTCATAGTACGGGCGCAGTTTTTTCCAATCCGGTGGCACAGGGCTCTTGGAATAAAGGTCATATGGGTTAAACAGATCAACCGATTTAAATAACTGGTGATCATGCGGGGTCATTAAATGACTGTAAGCATTTTCCCTGTGCTGTGGATAAAATGAGTGGTAACGAAGCATGTACAATGCCTGCTCAGGCAGATAAGGCTTCATAATATGGTAAATATACTCATCGTGTCCCCAGGTCATGTGTACGTTCTCTAAACCACAATTTGGCTCATAAACGCCATATTTGGTATTATATCGAGGGTCGTGATGATCGGGGTTTTGATCAAAATATTGAGCGTATACGATTTTGTCAGAAAAAGCGCATCCCACCGGGTAGCTATCGCCTACTACGGCCCATTGAGGCTCGCCAAAAAGGCACAATACCTTACCCAGGTCATGGAATAAGCCGGTCAGCACCATCCAATCCGGGCGGCCATCTGCACGGATAGCTTCCGATGTTTGTAGTAAGTGTTGTAACTGATCCAGGTCGGTATCAGGGTCGGAGTCATCAACGAGTTGGTTTAAAAAATCAAAGGCTTCCCAAACCGTCATCTCCTGTTTATCAAACGACAGATATTGTTGCTTTTTTTGCAGCACAAAATCATACGTTTGGTTGATGTGCTGTAAGCGATAAAATTCCCTTACACTATCTTTTGTAGTGGCTTCGTAGTCACGATATGCTTGCGTATCCCTGCCAGCGGCTATGGAATCAGCATCCGGATAACGAACTAATAAATCATCTTCCCATTCTTCTATGGAATTTAGAGGGCCTTGTTCCGGCGTTCCGATTATCTTGCTCATGATGTTATAATTTAAAAGGAAATATAATTGGTAAACAATCCTTTATAGCTGGTTTTTATAGCTGTGTTATACAAATTTGTCCATTTTTAGAATCAGATTTATCAAAAACTCCGTATTTATTTGCTTAAACGTTTACTTAAACTGTACAGATGACAGCTATATTATCCTCACTTATTTTAAACGCTATTTTTATTACCTTGCTAAACTTTTTTATAGTTTAGCGATAAAAAATCACTTAACAGGAAGTTAAAATCCCGAAAACCAATACCCCGATGGCCGAAGCAAAAAGTAACAAAGTAAACATGAAAACACTTGCCAAGGTGTTAAATGTATCTATTGCAACTATATCAAAGGCACTCCGGGACAGTCATGACATTGGTGAGGAAACCAAGCAAAGGGTTATAGAAACCGCTAAACTGCTGCACTATGTACCTAATCCTTACGCCAGCAGTCTCCGGAAACGATCAAGCAATACTATTGCTATTATCATACCCGAAATTGCCGACAGCTTTTTTAGCCAGGCTATCAATGGCATCGAAAGCATCGTTGGCCAGGAAAAATACCATGCTTTGATATATTTAACTCACGACAGTTACGAGCGTGAAGCACAAATGTTCAGCGATCTGAGCAGCGGTCGAGTAGATGGTGTGCTGATGTCTGTAGCCAGTAATACCAAGGATATCCGCCATATACAGGAGCTACAACAGGCCGGTGTGCCCATCGTTTTTTTCGACCGGGTCTGTGAAGATATACCTACCGCCAAGATCAAAACAGACGATTTTAACAGCGCCTATATGGCTACCAAACACCTGCTTGAACGGGGCTGTAAAAATATTTCACTGGTTACCATCGAGGGCTACCCTTCCATTTTGCAGGCCCGTGAAGGTGGTTACAAAAAGGCACTGGCCGAATATCAGGTGAAATCCAAAGAAGAAAACATATTCAGTTGCTCCAATAAGTACAACCAGGAAAACATAGCCGTTTTAAAAGAGTATATTACCATCGTTAAACCCGACGGCATCATCGCTACGGTTGAACATTTGGCCACAACCACTTACCTGGCCTGCGAGGAACTGAAACTAAACATTCCCAACGATATCAAAGTAGTTTGTTTTACCAACCAGATCACCGCGGCTATATTGAACCCTTCGCTCACTACGGTTTTGCAACCTGCATATGACATGGGCCGCAAAGCCGCCGAACTTTTATTTGGCCACCTTGCGGGGAAGCCCATTCAACTGGAAAAAGAGAACATCACACTGCCATCCAAACTTGTAGTCAGGGACTCCACACGGGCCACTGACTAATCAGATTTTCGATATCTTATAATTTCTGTGGTTTATCGGTCATAATGAAGGCCAGTGTCCCGCCTTCGCTGATTTCTTTGTGCGAGATAGTGAAGTTTTTGATCGGCGTACCATTAAAACTTACTGCCTTCACATATTTATTCTTAGCCGAAAGACCAGTTGCCTTAATGATCAGCTTTTTGCTATGCTGCAGGTTCAAAACTATGTACGGGAATTGCGGTGCACCGATACTGTAAACGCCCGATGCTGGAGCTACCGGGTAAAAGCCCATCACATTAAAAATGTACCATGCCGAAGTTTGTCCGCAATCATCATTTCCGTTAATGCCGATGGCCGCGTTCCGGAAGTTTTGTGTCGAAGTATGCTCGCGCACCAGTTCCTGAGTTCTCCAGGGCATACCGCAATAATTAAACAGGTACAGGTAATGGTGTCCAGGTTCGTTATCCGCACGATAGTGGCCTCCGCTAAAGTTCTGGCTCAGCTTATCGGCAAAGGCCTTTTCACCACCCATTAATTTAATCATCCCCGGTATATCATGCATGGCGCCGAAGGTATAGGTCCACTTGGTTCCCTCGGTAAAGCCCGAATCCGGCTTGGCCGAAAAATGTCCGTCGGAATTGCGCGGGGCCATAAAACCGGTTGTTTTATTGTACACGTTCTCATAATTTTTGCTCCAGGCCGTCAGCTGTTTATAATCGTCATCCTTACCCAAACCTTTGGCCACCTGGGCTACGCAATAATCGTCGATAGAGTACTCAATAGTACGCGAAACAGATTCCCGGGTCTTATCCACAGGTATATATCCTAATTTATGATAGTTGGTCAGGCCGCCGCGGGCTTCAAAACTTGTCCATAGGTCGCGGTCGCCCCAGCGTTTGTGGGTATCGCCATCCGGGGCATCGTATGAATCCTTATGCAGCGCCTCGTAAGCCAGTTTGGTATCAAAGCCTCGGAAACCTTTTACAAAAGCATCGGCCACAACGGCATCGCCATGGGTACCTATCATAATGTTGGTATAGGTTGGATTTGGCCACATCGGCATCCATCCACCCTCCTGGTACATTTGCAGCAGCGACTGTACCATACCATCAATCCGTTGCGGCTGGGTAAGGGTTAGCAACGGATGCAGCGCCCTGAAGGTATCCCACAGTGAATAATCATTGTACGATTCGCCTTTGTGCACCTTATCGTCAAAAGCGCTGTAATATTTGCCGTACTCCGAAAACTGCCTCGGGAACAGCATGGTATGGAATAAGGCGGTGTAGAAGATCGTCCGCTGATCCCGGCTCACACCGCTTAATTGTATCACTTTTAAGGCCTGTTGCCATTGGTCGCGTGTGTTTTTTACAACCCGGTCAAAATCCCAGTCAGGGATCTCTTTTTTAAGGTTTTCCCGAGCCTGCTCTAGGCTGATAAATGAAGAAGCTACCACAACCCTTACCTCGTCATTAGCCTTGGTGCGGAATGATATAAACGCCCCCATACGGGTACCATATTGCTCGTGACTACCTTTGTTGATCACCTGCTTATCCCAGGTACCGTATTTTTTGATCTGCTTATTAAATTTGATCACAAAATACCCCTTAAAATTCTTTAACTCTGGACCTAACTGGGCCGACTGCCTGTCGGGGTTGTAACCTGTTATTTCGTTGTTTACGGTGTCTACATGCACATAACCCTTCAGTTTTTTCATCCGCACAGTATAGTCATTGGCCCAATCTTTTAGCTCAGGGTTCAGGTTGATGCCCTGGATAATGATATGCGCCTGATCGGCCTTTGGAAAAGTAAACCGGAACATACCGCAGGTATTAGCGCCCGCTATTTCGGCTTTGATCTTTTCTGTACCGGTAGTTTTCAATTTTACTGAATAGTAATACGGCTTGGACACTTCATCTTTGTGGCTGAAGGAAAGCACGCGTTCTTTTGGTAAAACACGCAATTTACCAACCTGCGGCATTACCGAAACATAGCCATAATCGCCCATCCAAACGGTAGGCTGGTGACTGGCCGTGAACCCGATAACCTTGCTATCCTCATAGTGGTAAACCATATAGCTCATTTTGTTTTCGCGGCTTTGGGCTACAAAATTGGTCATGGCAAAGGGTACATTTACGCAGGGCATGGTGCCGCCGCCACCATTGCCTTCCTCAAAACTCTTGGCAAAACCTTTTAGAGAAGTGCCTATCAACGGATCAACATAATCAACCTCCTCCAGTTGCTTTTTGGGGATTGTGGTTTGGGCGAAGTTATCCGCGTAAACAAAAGTTAGTAAGCCCAACAGGCAGATGCTCCGTTTTAATTGCATAGTGAACAGAAGGTATAATTGGTGAATGATCTGATTACAGACCGAAAACAAATCTCTTATTTTTAAGGTCATATTTCTCAAAAATAGTTGAATTATTTACTTAATCGTTTTCACCAATTTTTGTTTGATTCACCATCCATTTTCATAAGAGTCCTCTGCCGAAAAACTTTTTAAACCTTAAATTTTAACACTTTTTTAGTCAAAAACAGCATAAAAACACTTGTTTTTTACCCGTTTTAACTAAACTTTAACGCCATTTTAACACTTTTTAACAAATTTTTGATGGGTTTTGAAAGGTTTAAAAAGTATTAAATAATTGATTGTCAAATAACTACACTAAAAATGGTCTATTTTGGTTTGATTTTGTCCTTAACCAAACGGCCCGGTTCCCTAAAAAAGAGAACCGGGCCGTTGCCTGATATACAAATATACTGATTTTTTTGGAGGGATGAAAGCCTCACCCCAGCCCTCTCCAAAGGAGAGGGAGCTAAATAACATGTTGAGTAAAGTCCTCTCCTTTGGAGAGGATTTAGGTGAGGCATCCTTTTGCCACCCGATTGTAAGGAATAAGCGAAAATCATTAAATAAATACAAAGTCTATGGGATTAATAGAATTATTTATATGTTTGCAGCCGAAATCGTTCTTTATTTCATTTTTTAATTATCCAGAAAGACTGAGGGAAGGGCCCTGTGATGTCTTAGCAACCTGTACAGATTGTTATAAAGGTGCTAATTCCTATCTGCAACCATTTGCAGAAAAGATAATGATATGTCCACACGCTTACGGCTATAGGCTGTTCTTCATACCTCTCCTATTCTTTCTGTTTAATTGCAATCTGTTAATTTTTTATCACCGGCTTAATTATAGTGGAGCCCTATTAATAAATTCAATGAACAACCAGTTTTTACTCATAGTTTATCTTTTCCTGTTTACCGGCATTGCAGCCCGCGCGCAAACTGTCGACTCTGCCAATATTGATCGCGGTTACCTGGTTAAAGTTGGCGAACAGGCTCCTGATGATTTTGAACTGGTACTCACCAACGGTACCAAAACTACCCTAAAGCAGTTACGCGGCAAAGTAGTAATACTACAATTTACAGCCAGCTGGTGCAGTGTATGCCGCCAGGAAATGCCGCACTTACAAAAAGACATCTGGGAAGCCTACAAAAGCAAGGGCCTGGTATTGATCGGCGTTGACCGTGACGAGCCCCTGCAAAAAGTACAAAAATTTCACCAGGATATGAAGATCACCTATGACCTGGCGCTTGATCCTGGTGCGGATATTTTTGGAAGGTTTGCCAATAAAAAGAGCGGTGTTACGCGTAATGTGGTGATCAATCGCGAAGGCCGCATCGTTTACCTTACCCGCCTGTATGATCAGCAGGAGTTTGCATCAATGGTTAAAGTGGTTGATGCACTGGTGAACAATAAAACCGCATCCGTAAACTAAAATAAATAATAAAGCATGTGTCCCTGATCCTGTCATCACACATTGCTATATCGATTTAACCATTAATCACACCGCACATGAAAACAAATTACATAACCTTAAACAACGCTTCTATTTTGAACATTTACGTTTTATTATCTGCTTCTACTATGAATACCCCTATGTCATCTATGCAAAACAAGTGTTGCTGCTGTTAAACTACAGCGTTGCTTAGGTCGGTCAGGCTTTTTTCTCAGGCAACATAGCACAACCCAACAATCAAAGCTTTTACAGTTTAAGGCAATATTATCAACAGCCCGATCATCCGATCTGCGGATGGCTGGCCGTCTTTAGTTTTCCGGATCCTGTATGGTATCGTTAACATTCACAATCTATTACCATGTTTAAAAATTACAAACTACTACTGGCAATACTATTGCCTTTTATTTTCATCCAAACGGTTGCGGCGCAATCTGTTAAAATAAGCGGGGTGGTAACCGCCAAGTCAGACGGGCTTCCCTTGCCGGGCGTAAGTGTTTCTGTTAAAGGAACAACCAATGGTGTACAAACCAGCAGCGACGGTAAGTTTACCTTAAGCGCCAAAGTAAATGACGTGTTACGGATAACCTATATTGGTTTTACCACTAAAGAAATATCCGTTACCGGGGCTGATGGATCACTCCATATTATACTCGAGGAGCAAGCTAACGCTTTGAACGAGGTAGTGATCACGGCGCTCAATATCTCAAAAGATAAAAAATCACTGGGCTATGCCGTACAGGGTTTAAAATCAAAAGATATCTCAGAGGCTAAGGAAACCAACCTGGTAAACGCGTTGGCCGGTAAAATAGCCGGTGTAAATGTAACCAACAGCCAGGGCGATATGGGCTCATCACGCATCATTATCCGCGGCGAAACCTCGGTGGCCGGTAATAACCAGCCGCTGTTTGTGGTTGACGGTCTTCCGGTTGATAATACCCAGCAGTTAGGTACCGGCGGATCAAGGGATTTTGCCAACCCGATATCGGATATCAATTCCGAGGATATTGAATCTATTTCGGTGCTTAAAGGGCCAAATGCCGCGGCGCTTTACGGTTCACGTGCGGCTGCCGGTGTTATCCTCATCAAAACAAAAACCGGTAAAGGTGCCAAAGGCCTGGGTGTTACTATTAATTCAAACACTTCATTTTCCAACTTATTGGGTCTGCCAAAATATCAAAATGAATACGGACAAGGCTCCAACGGTAAATTCAGTTATGTTGATGGTAAAGGCGGCGGCGTTAATGACGGCGTTGACGAAAGCTGGGGCCCTGCATTAGATGGTCAGCTTATACCTCAATTTAACTCCAACGGCACACCCGTACCGTTTATAGCACATCCTGATAATGTGAAAGATTTCTTTTTAACCGGTGTTACCCTTAATAACGGGATCTCATTGGCCAGCTCGGGCGATAAATATGATTTCCGCCTGTCATACAACAACCTGCACCAAACAGGCGTAATTCCCAATACCGAGCAGGGTCGTAATTCATTTTTATTGAATGCTACCTATAAACTTACGCCGAAATTAACTTTAACTACCATTGCCAACTATATTAAGGACGATGCCGATAATTTACCAGGTTCGGGCGGCAGGCGTGCTACCAGTACCATGCTGCAGTTTACCTGGTTTGGTCGTCAGGTTGATATTAGCCAGTTAAAAAACTATCGCGATGCCAATGGCAATACTTTTAACTGGAATAACAGCTACTACAGCAATCCATACTTTCAGGCTTATGAAAATACGGTAAGCCAAACCCGTAACCGTTTTATTGGTAGCGCGGAGTTAAACTACAAGATCATTGATGGCCTTTCGGCAAATTTCCGTACCGGTACCGATTATTATAACGATCGCCGTAAGATCAGAATAGCTTATGGCACCAATGGTACGCCATTCGGCTCATACGAAGAAGATGCTTATGATTTTACCGAGACCAATACCGAAGGCAGGCTGCAGTATACTAAAAAACTAAACGATGATTTCTCGATCGACGCGTTGATCGGCGGTAACATCCGCGCAAACTCATTGGAGAATAACGATCAGAAAGCGCCTAAATTAGCGGTAAGCGGTTTATATACCTTGAACAACTCACGCGATCCGCTGATATCATCAAATACTTTTAGCAAGTATAAAACATACAGCTATTTTGCTTCCGGACAAATTGGTTTCAGGAACTATGCTTTTATCAACGTTACTGCCCGTAATGATTGGTCATCCACCCTTCCGGCATCCAGCTTATCTTATTTTTATCCTTCTGTTAATGGTAGCTTGGTACTATCAGAAGCGCTGGATATTAAAAGCGATATATTAAGCTATTTAAAACTACGCGGCGGCTGGTCAAAAGTAGGTAAAGCGACTGACCCTTATCAGTTGATCAATACTTATGACTTTACCGCTCCATTTAATGCTAATCCGCAACAAAGCATCAACAATGTAGATCTGAACCCTAATTTAAAACCAGAAACCACAACCTCGGCCGAAGCCGGTTTTGAGTTAGGCTTTTTTAATGACAGGATCCGTTTAGACGCGAGTGTTTATAATACCAACAGTAATAACCAGATCTTAAAAGTTAATGTGAGCCCGACCACAGGATATAATCAAAAACTGATCAACGGCGGTACTATTAACAACAAAGGTTTAGAGGTACAGTTAGGGTTAACGCCGATAAAACTAAAAGATTTTAGCTGGGACATCAACGTAAACTACTCCCGTAACAAGAGTAAAGTTGTTTCGTTGGATAAAGAAGGTCGCCTGCAAAGCTATATCTTAGGATCTGATGGTACGGTACAAGTACTGGCAGCTGTTGGGCAACCTTATGGTGCTATTTACGGCAATGCATTTCAGCGTAATGCCAGTGGGCAGGTAGTTGTAGATGCCGATGGAACACCTGTTATTAACCCAACTATACAATACCTGGGCAAGTTTACACCAAACTGGTTAGGTAGTATCAATAATAGCTTTACTTATAAAGGCATCAATTTAAGCGTTTTGGTCGACGCGCACATTGGTGGTTCTATTTTCTCAGGCACCAACCAAACAGGTACCTATACCGGTATATTGGCATCTACCCTGCCGGGCCGTGGTACAGCTAACGGCGGTTTAAGCTATTATTACCCTGGCAACAATACATCAGCAGCCGCGGTTCAAGTAAGCGGCAGCGCTCCGGCTGGTGTAACGGTATACAATGATGGTGTTGTTTACAACGGTGTAAAGGCCGATGGCAGCAAAAATAACACCATCTTATCGGCACAATCATACTATAAGGCCTTAACCAATGCCGATGAGCCATTTGTTTACAGCGCTACCTACATCAAATTAAGGGAAATAAAACTAGGTTATACCGTACCACAAAAATGGGCCAAAAGCATTGGTTTCCAGGGAGCGTCGTTCGCTGTTGTTGGTCGTAACCTGCTCATCATCCACAAAAACGCGCCTAACATCGACCCTGAAACCGCTTTTAACACCGGCAACGGACAAGGCCTGGAAGACTTAACCCTACCAACCGTACGCAACATTGGTTTTAATGTTAACCTTAAATTCTAATTATCATGAAACTTAAATATACATCCATCATATTATCCGGCACGCTATTGCTATCGTTGGCATCGTGCAAAAAAGAACTGGTGAAAATTAACCAGAATCCAAATGCCACCCAAAATCCGCAGCCTGATTACCTGCTTACAGGAGTTATTAAAAACATATCTGATACTTACTGGGGCGTAGAAGACAATATGGGTTCAAGCTTGCTTTTTGTACAAAACTGGTCCAAAATACAATATACCGATCCCGACCGTTATATATTCACTAACACGTCGTTTCAAGGCTTGTGGACAACCGCTTATACCAAAGGGGTTATTAATTTGAACCAGATCATTAAGCTGGCCGATGCCCAGGCGAACCCTAATTACAAAGGTGTTGCTTTGGTATTGCGTTCATGGGTGTTTACTTTGCTGACCGATCAATATGGCGACGTGCCTTACAAACAGGCTATCAATATTGATCAGTACCTTACCCCTGCATATGATGCGCAAAAAGATGTTTATTTTGCCTTGCTTGATGATCTGAAAGCGGCGCAAGCATCACTTGCCCCATCAGGTAAAGCTATTTTGGGCGATGCGATATACAGTGGCTCTATTACCAAATGGAAAAAATTCGCCAATTCGCTACGCCTGCGTATCGCGCTTCGCATTGCCGATCGCGAGCCCGAAAAAGCCAAACAGGTATTAGCCGATATCCAGGCCGAAGGCAGTGGCTATATCAGCTCAAACAGCGAGATAGCCCAGCTGGTTTATGTTGATTCGCCAAACCAAAACCCGATCAGCAATTTGTTTGATACCCGCGATGATTATCGCATCAGCAAAACTATAGTTGATCAGTTATTTGCGCTTAACGATCCGCGCTTGCCTATATATGCCAGTCCGACCAAAGATGCTACCCCACAAACCTATGTGGGCGTGCCCAATGGTTTACTGGTTGGCGATGCCAGCGGTCTGGGCTTAACCAAAACATCAAAACCAGGTACCTATTTCCTGGCACCGCATGCACCAGCAGTGATCATCAGCTATGCCGAAGTACTGTTTGATCAGGCTGAAGCCGTAGCACGTGGCTTTATAGCCGGTAACGCAGCCGATTTCTACAATCAGGCGGTTACAGCTTCACTACAACAATATGGGATTGCTAATGCAGCCATTACAACCTATATCAATTCGGCGGCAGTTAAATATGATGCCTCGAACTATAAAAAGTCGATAGGTAATCAAAAATGGATAGCCTTATTTGGCCAGGGCCTGGAAGCCTTTGCAGAATGGCGCCGTTTAGATTATCCGCAGCTGCAACCTGCCGTTGCCGGCACGCTGAACGGGAAAATACCGGTAAGGTTCATTTACCCGGGAACGGAGCAATCATTGAATGGCACAAGCTATAAAGCGGCTGTTGCCAATCAAGGTGCCGACGTGCTCACCACCAAACTTTGGTTTGATGTGAACTAACATTAAATAAGGATGTCATGCTGAGCTCCGTCGAAGCATGGTGGGCTGGCCTCTGCGTAAGCCCTTCGACAAGCTCAGGGTGACATCCCTGCATATTTATTCGTAATATCTCCATAAACAACAGGGGCCGCTTTAAGCGGCCCCTGTTGTTTATATCTTCGTCACCAACTTCCTGCCCTTAGTAAGATTATCATCGCAAAACAAAGGAGAACAAGTCGCGAAACCTAGTACTGCGGCTTTCTTTATATAAATACTTACACATTAGTTTATTTTTTAGCTCGATAGGCAATATAAATTTCAAATAGTACCATAATCGGCTTTATAAGTCCTTAATTACCGCTATCCGAGAAACCCTTGGCTTACAAGCCTTTGACAGATCACCATTTTAGAATAAATCATAAATTATTAAATATCAATCAATTATAATTAATTATTGATATTATAAGTCGATTATGGTAAAGTAAAGCTTTCATTAAATAAGCATTAACAAATTGGTCAGAATAGCGACAAATAAAGTTATTTAACTCAGATGAATCTATTTTTTAACCAATAATTATCATTATTATTTGAGGTAAATCCTTTAATCTGCCTGATAAACAACATAATATTAGGCCATTACCATATGTTTCAGGGCCTTTTTTTTCATTTTATTCTTTTTCTGTTCATTGTATTCACTGTGCATAAATATAAAAATATAGTGGTATTATTGTATAATTAATAAGATTAAGATGTCTTTGTTGTTAAATTTTTACTTTTTGATTAAAGTATAAGATTAATTTATTATTTTCATCTGCCATAATATTTAGTGTTCTGTATATCCTTCATCTGGGATTTTATGGTAGTTTTTACAGATAGCCATCGATTTTAACATTTTACCTACCCTATACCATGAAAAAACGTGCAATAATTGGATTAACCCCCTTTGAAAAACCCGATGTATCGCTTGCACTTGATTTGCATCACGCAGGAGCTTTTCCTGTACTGAGTCTTGGGCTCGATAAGACCATCGCCGAAGAAGCGCTTGAAAATTTAGTAAGCCGTGGCTTAATCGATTTTGGTGTTTGTTTTACGGGAAGTGATATCATTGATATTAAACTCCCTCAACAGGTGAGCGTGATCATTTTACCTTTCGGCGCGAAGATCAAACGACCGGAAAACACTCAGCTTGTTTATCAAATAAACGATCTGGCTTCTGCAAAGCTGGCCAAAGCCCAGGGTGCAGATGGTATTATCATCAAAGGTAATGAGGGTGCGGGCAATGTGGCTTATGAATCTTCATACATATTATTCCAGCGTGTTATACAGGAAGTAAAAGATATCCCCGTTTGGGTACAGGGTGGTGTAGGTATACATACAGCCGCTGCCTTATCCGCACAGGGAGCTGCCGGCATTGTGCTCGACAGTCAGTTGGCTTTATTCCCGGAATGTTCGGCTCCAAAAGAATTGAAAGAACTTTGTACCAAATTAAGCGGTACCGAAACCAAACTGATCGATAACTGCAGGGTGCTGGTTCGTCCAAACTCCCCTGCTCTGCCCGAGAATATTACTTATAACAATCTTAAAGCTTATTTCACCGATCTTAACCCGGAGAAAAGCTATATTCCTATGGGGCAGGATATCGCCCTGGCCACCGACCTGGTTAACCGCTATAAAAAACTGAATAAACTGGTATTTGGTATTAAAGAAGCCATGTATGGTCACCTGAACCAGGCACGCTCACTTAATGTGATCAGACCAAACAATCCTTTAGCCAAAGATCTTAATATTACCTACCCTATTGCCCAGGGCCCGATGACCCGCGTAAGCGATGTAGCCCCTTTTGCCGATGCTGTAGCAGAAGCAGGCGCTTTATCCTTCATCGCGTTATCCTTATTAAAAGGTCCGCGTGCAAAAGAACTGGTAATGGATACCAAAAAACTCGCAGGTGAAAAAACCTGGGGTGTTGGCATCCTCGGTTTTGCCCCACAGGAACTGCGCGACGAGCAAATGCAATACATCCTGGAAGCTAAACCACCCGTGGTACTGATTGCCGGTGGCAGACCATCACAGGCCAAACCGCTTGAAAAAGTAGGTATAAAAACATTTTTACATGTTCCGTCGGTTTCCCTGCTGGACATGTTCTTGAAAGAAGGTGCCCGCCGCTTTGTTTTTGAAGGCCGTGAATGCGGTGGCCACGTTGGCCCCCTATCCAGCATGGTGCTTTGGGAAAAACAAATTGAGCGCCTTTTAAAAGAAGACAAACCCGAAGAGATCAGCGTATTTTTTGCAGGGGGTATACACGATGCTTTTTCATCTGCATTTATAGCGGTAATGGCAGCACCATTGGCAGCCAAAGGCGTAAAAGTAGGTGTGCTGATGGGCACGGCTTATTTATATACTAAAGAAGCGGTGATTACCGGTGCTATACAGGACAAATTCCAGGAGCAGGCCATGCAGGCTAAAGACACCGTATTGCTGGAAACAGCTCCGGGTCATGAAACCCGCTGCCTGAATACGGCATTCGCCGATTTCTTTAGCACAGAAAAAGCTAAACTGCAAAAGACCGGTATCGACAAAAAAGAGATCTGGGAGAAACTGGAAAGCCTTAACGTGGGCAGGCTGCGTATTGCTGCCAAAGGTATTGAGCGCCGCGGCGACGAGTTGGTGACCATCGATGAAGCTGACCAATTAAACCTGGGCATGTATATGATCGGTCAGGTGGCCGTGATGCACAACAAGGTTATTTCCCTGCTGGAATTGCACCAGGATGTTGCCGAAAACAATTATCAGCATATCCTGAAAGCTGCCTTACCTGCCGCACCTGAATCGACCGAGCGTTCGCTTGATGTGGCTATCGTAGGTATGGCCTGTATTTTCCCCGAAGCAAAAAATATTGAAGAATACTGGCGCAATATCATCTTAGGAAAAGATTGCGTTACCGAAGTGCCTGATGAGCGCTGGAATAAAGCACTATATTACGATCCCGCATCTACCGCAGACGATATGTCACACTCCAAATGGGGTGGCTTTATTCCGAAGATCGATTTTGATCCGCTTGAATTTGGTATCCCGCCGCAGTCACTGGCCGCTATCGAACCAACGCAGTTGTTAACCTTAATGGTTGCCAAACAAGCTATGGAGAACGCCGGTTATGGCAGCGGTAATTTTGACCGTGATAACATATCTGTGATTATTGGTGCCGAAGGCGGTAACGATCTGGCCAACAGCTATAGCTTCAGAGGATATTACAAACAGGTATTTGGCGAGATCCCTGCGGAAGTAGATGCGGCCCTACCAAAAACCACCGAGGATTCTTTCCCGGGTATCCTGGCTAACGTAATTTCTGGTCGTATCACCAACCGTATGGATTTTGGTGGCCGTAACTTTACGGTAGATGCCGCCTGCGCATCGTCATTAGCCGCAATTGATCTGGCTTGCCAGGAGTTGTTCCTGGAAAAATCAGACATGGTACTGGCCGGCGGTGCCGATTTACACAACGGTATCAATGATTACCTGATGTTCTCGAGCACTCATGCCCTATCCCGCAAGGGCCGCTGCGCTACATTTGATGGCGAAGCCGATGGTATTGCTTTAGGTGAAGGTGTGGCCATGATCGTACTGAAAAGACATGAAGACGCCCTGCGCGATGGTGACAGAGTTTATGCCGTAATTAAAGGTGTAGGCGGATCAAGCGATGGCAAAGCCCTTGGCTTAACCGCTCCACGCAAGATCGGACAGGTTCGTGCACTGGAACGTGCTTATGAACAAGCCGGTATCACCCCATCATTATTAGGATTGGTTGAGGCACATGGTACAGGTACCGTAGTTGGTGATAAAACCGAATTGAGCGCGTTGACCGATATGTTGAATCAATCAGGGGCCCTTGCGGGTCAAACACACCTGGGTTCGGTAAAAACACAGATCGGGCACACCAAATGCGCCGCGGGTTTAGCCGGATTGATCAAAGCTTCCTTAGCAGTTTATCATGGTATAAAACCACCAACCATACATTTAAAAACACCAAACGGATTTTATAATCCCGAAACCAGTCCATTCGCTTTCCATACCGAAGCTGGTTTATGGATGGATGAGAAACGCTATGCTGGCGTAAGCGCCTTCGGTTTTGGCGGTACCAACTTCCACGCCGTAATTGAAAGCAGCGGCCCTGCATCCCTGCAAAACCCGTCATTAACATCATGGCCTTCGGAGCTTTTTGTTTTCCGCGGTGATACTTACGACGAAGCAAAAACAAAACTAAACTCCGTAAAAGCTTTATTGGAGATCAATGGCAATATCGATCTGAGAGACATTGCGTTTAGCCTGGCAACAGCCAACGCAAAACCAGTACAACTAAGCATTGTTGCGGATAATGCCGACGACCTGATGATGAAGGTTGAACTGGCCCTTTCAGGCATCGAAAGCAAAGACACTTATATTGTTAAAAAACAGGAAGG
The DNA here is from genome assembly GCF_059567985.1 of Mucilaginibacter sp. BGA-UO-ETr-C110. NCBI lineage: Bacteria > Pseudomonadati > Bacteroidota > Sphingobacteriia > Sphingobacteriales > Sphingobacteriaceae > Mucilaginibacter > Mucilaginibacter sp. BGA-UO-ETr-C110. The sequence continues at coordinate 1,301,346 of NZ_JCAQPB010000002.1, read as the reverse complement.
TAAAGTAGCTTTCATGTTCCCGGGGCAGGGAAGCCAGCGCATCAATATGGCCCGCGACCTGTTCGTGGTGTTCCCGGCCATGCGTAGTTTGTTAAAACAGTACCCTGATTATGAAAAGGTATTGTTCCCTAATGCTGCCTTTGATCCTGAACTGATAAAAGGACAAAAAGAAGCCATTAAAGATACCCGCATGGCACAGCCATTACTGGGTATTGTTGACCTGGCCCTAGCCAATTTCCTGAAAACCATGGGTATCGAACCTGATATGGTTGCCGGTCATAGCTACGGTGAATTGCCAGCCTTGTGTTTTGCCGGAGCTTTTGACGAAAACGAGCTGGTAAAACTAAGCGCCAAACGTGCCCAATCTATTTTAGATGCCGTTGTTGACGGTGATGCCGGTGCTATGATAGCTGTAAACGCTACCCAGGATGAACTACAAAAGATCATTTCGGGATTAAAAGATATTTACCCGGTTAATTATAACTCTCCGTTGCAGTGTGTGATAGCGGGCACTACGCCAGCCATACATAACTTAATGGAAACGCTTAAAACGGCAAAAATATCGGCCAGGAAACTGGAAGTTGCCTGTGCTTTCCATAGCCCATTGGTAGCCAGATCAAAAGAACTGTATACTGAAGTGCTTGCCGGAGTAAACTTTAACGATCTGAGTCTGCCGGTATGGTCAAACACTACCGCGGCAGCCTACCCTGTTAAAGCAAATGAAATAAAAGAACGCCTGACAGATCACCTGGTAAAACCGGTAAAATTTGTGGAAGAAGTACAGCAAATGTATGCGGCTGGCGCCCGGATATTTATTGAAGTTGGACCTGGCAAAGTGTTAACCGGCTTAACCAAAGCCTGCCTGGGTAAAGACGAGGTATTGTTGTATGCCGAAGATAACAGCCGCAACAAACTCACCCACCTGCTTTGTATGCTAGCCGATTATATGGCTACGGGCCGTAACATCCATATTGAAAAACTATTTGAAGGCCGTGGCGCTAAATTGTTAAACCTGGACGAACCAGCTTTATACAAAAAAAGCGCTGCAGTTTGGTACGTAAATGGTCAGCACGCTATACCTGCAAGTGGAAAGCTGCCCGCAAACGGTGCCTTGCCTATCATTGAACCTATTAAAATGAAAAACAACGAAGTAAGAACTGAAACGCACACCATCGTAAATTCAGGCGCTGAATTGATGATGCAGGAATACCTGAACAGCATGAAAATGCTGATACAGGCTCAAAGAGATGTTATGATGTCCTTTTTAGGGCAAAATCCGGGCAGCCCGATGGCTTACCAGCAGGCACCACAATACCAGCAACAAGCTTATGTTCAGCAACCTATCCCGGTAGCTGCCCCTGTTGAGGTTAAACAGGAAGTAAAAGCTATCGCGCAGCCTGTTGCAGTTCAACCTGTCGCAGTACAAAAAGATGTTAAACAAGTATTGCTACAGGTAGTAAGCGACAAAACCGGTTATCCGCAGGATATGCTGGGTATGGAGATGGACCTGGAAGCCGACTTGAGCATCGATTCGATCAAACGAGTGGAGATCATTGGTACATTACGCACCGAACTGGGCGGCTTTAGCAACAGCGAAAAAAGCGAGGATACCATGATGGAGCAACTGGCTGGCATCAAAACATTGAGCGGTTTAGTGAACTGGATCAACGAAAATACGGCACAAACCACCACTGCTGCACCAGTTGCCGTTAATGTGGAAGTTGCTGTACAGGCTACTGTAACCAATAAAGTAAAATTTTCATTAGAAGACCTGAAAACGGCTATACTATCTGTAGTAAGCGATAAAACCGGTTATCCGCAGGAAATGCTGGGTATGGATCTGGATATGGAAGCTGATCTGAGCATTGACTCCATCAAACGGATGGAGATCATCGGCGACCTGAAGCTAAAGATCGGCTTCGGAAAAGCCAATGAGCAAGCCGATGATATGATGGAAAAACTGGCAGCTATTAAAACATTGAATGGTTTAGCCAACTGGATAGCTGACATAGAAGCAGAAACCGAGGGTTTGGTTACCGAAGCTAAAAAGATCATAGAGGAGCCTGTTGCCGAAACAACAACTGATGAAACACTATCACGCCTGCGTTTTGAGCTTACCCCTACTAAACTATCAACCGCCGAGGACGCTGTTATCAAAGGCAAACGTTTTGCCATCACTGATGATGGTGGCATACAAGCCATCAAGATTAAACATTTACTGGAGCACCGTGGCGCCATGGCTGACATCGTGTACGCAGGCGGAAATTTGGAAGGCTACCAGGGTTTGATCATCCTCAATATGTTCGCTTCGCAAAAAACAGTGGGTATTATCGATCACTTCGCTTTGATCAAGAAACTGGATTTTGAAACTGTAAAATGGGTTTACATCATATCAGATACCATGTTGCATCTGAATGAGTTTGAAGACATCAGCTTATTAAGACGTTACCAGGGTTATCCGGGCTTTTTCAAAAGTCTTGACCGCGAGTTTGAGCAAACTAAATGCCGCGTGGTAAGTTTGGGTACGCCGATGACAGCGGATGAAATAGCTGATATCACACTAAAAGAATTGCTTAATCCCGATAAACCATCGGAAGTGATCTACCAGGATCATCAAAGACACGTGATGGAACTGATCCCTTCACAATTGATCACCGGTTTAGAAGAATCGCACATTAAACTGGATAAAAAATCGGTAGTGATCGTATTTGGCGGAGCCCAGGGCATCACATCCGAGCTGATGATCCACTTTGCTAAGGATTATCCTTGTACCTATATCTTAGTAGGCCGTTCTGCCGATCCAAGAAAAGCCGGTGCAAGCGCTGCAGATTCGCTGGAATCAAAAGATGAGATCCGTTCTTATGTGATCAAACAGGGTGTTATTAAAAAACCCGCTGAGATTGAACAAGAAACAGCACGTATCTACAAAAACAACCAGGTAATGCGCACCATCGCTCAAATGGAAGCAGGTGGTTCAACCGTAGTATATAAATCACTTGATCTGTGCGACGAGCAACGTTTAAGCAGCTTTATTGATGATACTTATGAAATATATGGCCGCATAGATGGCGTGGTACACGGCGCGGGTTTACTGGAAGATAAATTATTCCAAAGCAAAACACCGGAATCATTTGGCCGCGTTTTCGATACCAAGGTAAAACCATTGCGTATCCTGGCAGAGCAACTGCGTCCCGAAACACAATTTGTGATCCTGTTCTCGAGCATAGCCTCGGTTTATGGTAACCGTGGACAAACAGATTACGCTGCTGCTAACAGCGTGCTGGACAAATACGCCTGGGCGCTCAACAAACGCATCAACGGTAAAGTAATGTCTATCAACTGGGGTCCGTGGAAAGGTGCCGGCATGGTATCACCAACCCTTGAAAAAGAATACGAACGCCGTGGCATAGCGCTGATACCGCTGCAACATGGCCGCGAAATATTTTTAAATGAATTAAAATACGGCAAAGAAAGCCAGGTATTAATTATGGCAGGCAACAATTGGTAATACACCAGCCAAACCATTCCACACATGAAGAAAACCGATGTAGCAGTAATAGGGATGTCATGCATTTTTCCGGGAGCGGGCGATGTAGAAACCTTCTGGCAAAATATAATTAACAAAGTTGATTCAACTCAAATAGTGCCACCGGATCGGATAGATCCGGTGCATTTTAGTAAACAGGAGTCGGCTGTGGATCGTTTTTACTGTAACCGTGGCGGCTTTATTCCCGATTATGAATTTGATCCGCGTCGTTTTGGCATCCTGCCCGTAGCTGTTGAAGGTACCGAACCAGATCATCTGCTCACGCTCGACCTGGCATACCGTGCACTGGAAGATGCCGGTGTATTTGCAAAAAACATCACGCTCGAAAAAACGGGTATCATTATTGGTAAAGGTAACTATACCGGCCCCGGTGCAACCCGTGCCATTGAGATTGTACGTACCGGCGAACAGATAGCCTCTTTATTAAAAGAGATACTGCCCGGTTTAGGCGATGCCGAAATAGAAAAAGTAAAACAGGAGTTCCAGTTACGCAAAGGGCGTTTCAGCGCCGATACCGCCATGGGGCTTATCCCCAACCTGGTGGCATCACTGGTGGCTAACCGCTTAAATCTGGGTGGTGTGGCGTTTACGCTTGATGCGGCCTGCGCCAGTTCCTTGATTGCTATTGACCATGGTGTACAGGAATTGAACAGCGGCCGTTGCGATATGATCATAGCCGGAGGCGTACATACCGGGCAAAATGCCGCTTTCTGGAGTATATTCTCGCAATTGGGAGCTCTATCCCGCCAGGAACAAATAAAACCTTTTGACACCGGAGCCGACGGATTAATTATTGGTGAAGGCTGTGGTTTTGTGGTTTTAAAACGCCTGGAAGATGCTATAAACGATAAAGACAAAATTTACGCTGTAATAAAAGGCGTTGGTGTAAGCAGCGATGGCAGCGGCACCAGCGTGATGAGTCCGGCGGTAAAAGGGCAGCTTAAAGCTATTGAGCAAGCCTGGGAAAATGCCGGTGTACAGGCAAATGATATTGGTTACCTGGAGGCACACGGTACAGGCACCCCACTGGGCGACAAGACCGAGCTACAAACCCTGGCTCAATTTTTTGGTCACCACCCTGAATTGCCTGATGCAGGTATTGGATCGGTAAAATCAAATATTGGTCATGCCATGCCGGCCGCGGGTATCGCGGGTTTTATCAAAACCTGTTTGGCGCTATATCATGATACTTTGCCGCCAACCCTGCATTGCGAAACGCCTTTGGCTCAAATGGAAAAAACCAGGTTTTCGCCGGTACAAACCTCACGCAACTGGACAGAATCAGGCTTACCCAAGCTTGCCGGTGTAAACGCCTTTGGTTTTGGCGGCATTAACGCGCATGTGGTATTAGAAGGCTTTAACTCCCCTAAAAAGGACGAAGTTTTATTACTTGCACGTGAAACCCACGAAGCACTGATCACTGCTTTGGAAACAGAGGATTTTAGCGAAGGTAAAGGAAACTTCCGTATAGCGCTATTTAACCCAACTCCTGAAAGATTAAAAAAAGCTACTAAAATAGCGGCTAAAAATATGCCCTGGCGCAATAAACAGGATATCTGGTACACCAATGCCCCGCTGCTAAATGATGGCGGCAAGGTAGCCTTTGTATTCCCTGGTTTGGATGGATTGGCAGGGGGCGAGGTTTCCACTGTATCCAGCTACTTTAACATTGCGCCAGATAACGATACCAAAGCTGATGGCTTACTAAGTGAAGCCTTAGGCATACTCAATAAAAGCAGTATCCTGGATACCGCGCTTAAACAATTGGGCGTAAAACCTGATATGAACGCCGGGCACAGCCTGGGCGAATGGCTGGCAGCGCGTTCATCAGAACTGGCCGAAGAAAGCTCGGTACTGGAACTGCTGGATGTGTTGAATCCGGAGACATTTGAGTTAAAAGATTCGCGCTTTATAGCCGTAGGTTGCGGTATTGATCAGCTGGAGCCTATTATGGCCGGTATTAAAGATGTATACCTGTCCAACGATAACTGTCCGCAGCAAGTGATACTTTGCGGCAGCAAACCGGCGCTCGATGAACTGGTACCGATATTAAAAGCTAAACAGATATTTCACCAGGTACTGCCATTTCAATCGGGCTTCCACTCCCCTTTTGTGGCCGATAAACTGGATTTAATATTGGACGGGATGCGCAATATGCAGTTCCGCAAAACCACCACGCCCTTATGGTCGGCCACTACGCTGGAACTTTATCCGGAAGGCTTTGAGGCCATCAGGCAGTTGAGCGCTGAGCACCTCATTAAACCGGTACGCTTCCGTGAGCTTACCGAAAAACTATATAGCGAAGGTGCCCGTGTTTTTATACAGGTTGGCTCCGGTGGTTTGATCGGCTTTATTGATGATACTTTAAAAGGCAAAAGCTTTAGCACTATAGCATCAAACGTACCTACACGGCCGGGCTTAACCCAACTGCAGCGCGTATTGGCAGCCTTGTTTGTGGAAGGCAAAGAAGTTGGACTTGATTTTATGGGTCATAAACAAACTGCCTCGCCTGTTAAAACAAAGGGTATCAAATTAGAGTTGGGCTCACCTATTGTACACAACCTGGCTGGGCTTAAAAATCTTGCCGCTGTTAAACAACAGTCACCGGTAAAACATGAAGCTATGCTGGTTGACGTTGCTGATCCGATCATGCGGGCCTTCAGTGAAAATGTTGCTGAAATGGTGAACATACAGAACGAGATGATGCAGCTTTTCCAAAACAGGCCTACGCAACCTATAGCGAGGGCGACAACAACGGCACAACCTGTTTCTGCACCTCCACCACCTGTAGCACCACCGCAAACGGCAACTGATGCTCCGGCAAAGCGGGTTCCGTTTTCGAAACAATTGGACGTTTCCCTGGATAATTGTCCTTATTTAATAGATCATTCCCTACTACGTCAGCCAAAAGGCTGGCATTGTGTAGAGGATATGGATCCGGTGATACCTATGACCATGATATTTGAAATGTTTGGCGAAATAGCAGCCGAGCAATCACCTGGCGAACAGGTACAAAAGATCATGAACATTAAAGTGTTCCAATGGATGAACGTAGTAAAACCCTTCCGTGAAACCGTTACCGGCGAATGGAAAGATCAGCAACGCGTTTATCTTGATCTGGATAAGTTTGCCAATGCCGAGGTACAACTGGCCCGCGAACTCAGTCCGGCACCAGACAGGCATTTTGACGTAGGCGAACTACTGGATATTCAACGCACTGCCGAGCAGATCTATGACGCGCATATGTTCCATGGCCCGCGTTACCAGGGTATCAGGTCATTAACAGCTGTCGGCAAAAAAGGCATTACCGGTATTATTGAAGGTGACGCCGGTAAAGGCTCCCTATTGGATAATGCCGGGCAGTTATTTGGATTATGGCTGCAATTGACATTGACCAAAGATCGTATCGCCTTCCCCGTAAAAATCCAGGAGATCGAGTTCTTTGAGCCGATGGAAGATCAGAAAGGTCAGTTTGAATGTACCTGTGTATTAACCGAACTGAACGATGAATTTGCCACCGCCGATTTCGTAATGAAACGTAATGGCAAGATCTGGGCCATCATCACCGGCTGGCAAAACCGCAGGCTGGAGATCGATGAACCGCTTTGGAATGTATCCATGTCGCCATTGCATAACCGTTTATCGGAAGAGATAGCGCCGGGTATATTCATGTTCCATCAGGCTTACTCGCGGGTGGTATCCTGGGATTTTATCCTGAAACGTTATTTCAACCAGGACGAGAAAAAGCACCACAATACCCTGATGCCAAATAAGCGGAAGATCTGGATGATCAGTCGCGTAGCCGTAAAGGATGCAGTGCGGAACCTGCTTAATAAACAAAAACAACAGGCTTGTTACCCTATCACCTTTGAAATAAAAGCAGATGAACTGGGTAAACCCTATCCAAGCGGCGGGTTGGCAGATGGTATCCACATATCCATCGCCCATAAAGGTACAGACGCGGTTGGTATCGCGCAATATGATAAACCGGTAGGTATCGACATAGAAACGATAGAAGATCGCGGCGCGGGCTTTTTTGATATGGTATTTACCGAAGCAGAAACAGCCTTGTTAAAAGATAAGGATAAAGCAGAATGGGCAACCCGTTTCTGGGTAGCCAAAGAAGCTTATGGCAAGTACCTGGGCAAAGGCCTGCAGGGTAACCCCAAGGCATACGTGGTTCAGGAGATCAAAGGCGACGAACTGCGCATTAACGACATTTATATCAAAACATTAAAACATAAAAACTACATAATCGGATGGACACAGTAGCATCAACAACAAAAATGAACAGGGACGAGATATTTGATCTGATGAAACAATTCATCACAGAAGTTATAGGTGAGGAATTTGTGGAAGAAATGGATATCACTCCAGAAAGTTCTTTCACTAAAGACCTTGAAATGGACAGCATCGAGATCGTATCTTTTTCCGAAAAAATAAAAGCCCATTTTGGTGACCAGATCGATTTTACCGGTTGGTTATCATCTATGGACCTTGATCAGCTGATCAATCTGAATTTAGGTATGATCATCAATTACATTTACGAATGCCAGTAATCAAAGTAAATAACAGGGATGTACATATCCAGGAGCTTAACAAAGGCGCGGCCGAAACCGTGCTGCTGGTTCATGGTATGTTCAGTAACCTGTCTGTTTATTATTTTAACATAGCGCCCATTTTGGCCGAACATTTCCACGTGGTGATGTATGATCTGAAAAGTCATGGTATGAGCGAGCGCACCCTTCATGGCTACGACTTGAACAGCATGACCGACGATCTGAATGCTTTGATGGATGCATTGAACTTAGATCGAGTACACCTGGCCGGCTATAGCTTTGGCGGATTGATCGCGTTAAAAATGGCGCTGCGTTTTCCTGACAAGGTAAAAAAGCTGGTTGTAATTGAAGCGCCCGATCCTAAAGATGAGAAAGCCCGCGGTATCATTGACGATTACAGTCGTGAGTTTTTGGAGCACTATGTGGAGAATTTCACAGATACTACTAAAGTAAAAATGGGTAAGCGCCAGATGGAACGCAACCACCGGATGTATGAGTACCTGTTTTACCAAACCAGTATCAAAAGCGATATGATAGCTGAAAAGGATTTCCTGGACGAACCTCAAATCTCACTTCTGAACAAGGATACCCTGCTGCTTTACGGATCGGACTCTAATTGCCTGGAAACCGGCAAAGAGCTGAACGGAAAAATAAAAACATCAGAACTGACGGCTGTTCCCGGCGATCATAACATCCCGATACAGGAACCGGTACTGATAGCCAATATGATCAACACATTTTTTATGAATTAAAACCTTACCCGCGAAAAACATCTACCCTATGGCAAAGTTTGTATTTATTGTACCTCCTTTAACCGGGCATATTAACCCTACTTTAAGCATGGGCGCTGTTTTATTGGAACGCGGCCACCGGGTAGGCTGGATAACGCTCGACGAATCATTAGCGGCCAAACTCCCCGCAGGTGGCGAACTGCTGCACATTAGCTATGATGAAAATGACCAACAGAAACGGGAAAGCGAACAATATTTGGATATTATCACTAAAAAGATAGTTTATGGTATTGATAGTCTTAAATTCCTGTATGAAGAGGTATTGATTCCCCTAAACCGCCATAGTTATGACGGTATTGCCTATTTGCTCGATCAATTTGAACCGGACCTGGTAATTACTGATCACCAAATGTTTGCCGGAGCTATTGCAGCTACTAACAAAAAGCTGCCTTATGCTACTTCGGTAACTGCGCCCGCTGCTATCAAGGTAATGGAGGAGCTGCCCAAAATACATGAATGGGAAATGAATCAGGTAATAGGCTTACAGCGTGAGTTTGGCGTTGAAGCTACCGCACCTATAGTTTGTTCTGAACTACTGACCATGGTACTTACGTCACAGGAGTTTTTTGGTGATATGGAGTTAACACCTAACTTCCGCTTTACCGGCCCGGTGATCAACCGCCCGGCTACCAAAATAACATTCGACTGGGACAAGCTGCAGCAGAGCGACAAACCTAAAATACTGGTGAGCATCGGCACAACCTTTGACCACGAGCATAAAAAGAACTTTTTCACCAAAGTGGTTGAAGCTTTTGGTGATGGTGAACTAACAGTGGTGGTAGTTTCTGACCCTGCTTTATTTGAGCAATGGCCTGATAATTTTATAGTACAACGCCAGGTACCGCAGCTTGATCTGCTGCCCCATCTTGACGCGGTTGTTTGCCATGGTGGTCATAATACCGTTTGCGAAACCCTATCCAATGGATTGCCATTAGTGGTTATTCCTATTGCCTATGATCAGTCGCATGTTGCAGGCCGGGTGGTTCGTATCGGTGCAGGCGAGCGTTTAAACTTTAACCGCTTTAAGGCTCACCATCTTAAAGAAGCCGTTCATCAGATATTGAATAACCCAGATTATAAAACCGCCGCTGAAACGATCAAAAGATCGTTCATTGAAGCCGGCGGAACGGAGACCGCGGCAGATATGCTTGAACAGGTCGCCACCAAACAATCTTTAGAAGTATTAAAAAACTAACGTTACCATCTACCATGGCAAAATTTTTATTTGTTGTTCCACCATTTTTCGGGCATATCAGTCCAACATTAAGTATCGGCGCAAGCCTTATCGCCCGTGGTCATGAAGTAAAGTGGCTGGGTGTTACTCCACTGGCCGATAAACATATACCCGCAGGTGGCGAGTTCATCTATCCCGCTGCCGAGTTGGAGCAGCACCAGGACGAAATAAACCGTATCCTGAAACGTCAGGATGACGGCCCGGCCTGTTCAGGCCCGGAGGTGATGAAATTGGCTCTGGAGGAAACCTACGTGCCATTTGCCCGCATCATGATGCCGGGACTAAGCAATTTTGTGGATGTCTGGAAACCCGATGTGATCATTAATGACTGCATCACCTTTGCCGGTGCGTTATGTGCTTATATCAAAGGCATCCCATCGGTAACAACTACACCTGTACCACCCGATGTGATGGGGGACACAGCCAACAGCGCTCCTAAAATTTTTGAATGGCAGCAAAACCTGGTAAAAGGGCTGCAACAGGAATTTGGTGTTTATGGCGATGAGATCGTTATCCATTCACATAAACTCAATCTTGTATTTACTTCACAGGCTTTTGCTGGTTTTGATGAAGTATCACCGCATATGAAATTTGTAGGTCCGGTAAAAGGCCGGCCTAACAATGCCGCTTTTGACTGGGAAAGGCTGGCTAAGGCTACTACCCCAAAGGTTTTTGTGTCTTTGGGTACACTATTGGTTGACATCCGTAAAGAATTTTTCCAAAAACTAATAACCGCTTTTGCAGATCAACCGGTAACGATAGTAGCCGCCACCAATCCCGATATTTTTGAGGTATGGCCAGATAACTTTATCGTAAATGGTTTTGTGCCACAGACTGAACTAATGCCGCACATGGACGCAGTGATCTGTCATGGAGGCTTTAATACCGTTAACGATACTTTTACCAACGGTTTACCCATGTTGATCACCCCTATTGCTTATGATCATTTTCACACGGCCAAACTGATCGAAAATTCAGGTGCCGGTGTAAGCATACGCTATAAACGTTTGCGGATAGCCGATCTGCGCGATACCGTTTTTGAGTTATTACAAAACCCTAAATACCGTGAAGCAGCGGTTAGGGTGAGAGAAACCTTTATAGCCGCCGGTGGCAACGATAAGGCTGTACAATTATTAGAAGATTTTACAAAAACTGAGCAAATACTTGAAACGATGAGTTAACCAATAGCCTATGAGAAGAAAACTACTTTTTATTGAACGCATGATGCATGGAGATGGGAACTACGCATTTAACGCGCTTCTACCGGTACGGGTACGCGGTATTTTTTTAGAAACGGATATTCGCCTTGCTTTGGAGGGCTTACAAAAAAGCCACGCCCTGTTGAATGCAGTGGTAGAAAATGACAAGGATGGACAACCCTGGTTTGTAGTTGATGACAAACGCGAGGTTAAGATCCCGATACGTACATTGACACGAATTGGTAATGACGACTGGCAAACAGAATCGGTAAAAGAATGGTCGGTACCTTTTAATAGTTACCAGGAACCGTTGATGCGAATGGTATGGATAAAGGGCGAACCTGTTTCGGAGTTTATACTGGTGATGCATCATTGTCTTTTTGATGGTCGTTCGGCATTGGTTATCCTGGAAGAGTTTTTACAACTATTGGATGACCCGGGTACCCACATTGCAGCCGAATTACCTATAACAGGTATTGCGGGTGTTGTTCCGCCTGAAATGCTGAATAATAAGGTACATAAGGTTATAGCAAAGATGGTGGTAGGCATAGCGTCATTAACTTTATCGCTGATGCCATCCAAAGATGAACCAGTGGAACGAAAAAAGGATTACCTGATACATTGGAGACTGAATGAAGAGATCAGTTCGGCCCTGCTAGCCTGCTGTAAAACGGAAGATATCAGGGTAAACACTATTATGTGTGCCATAATTTTGGATGCTTTTAAACAGGTTAGGCAAGAAAAGGCATTGAATAAAATAATGTGCCCGGTTGATATCCGCAATTTTAATCCGCAGATAAAAAAGAACAACATCTTTGCATTTGCTTTAATGATACTGGTATCGGCTTATCCGGGTCTTGGTTTTTTCAGCAATGCAAGAGCCATGCAACAGGATATTGAGAACAAAATGGCCAAACTTGATCCATATAAGATCATTATGTTGTTAGAGGCCGCTCATGGATCGCTGCACAAAATAGTGCGGTTTTTAAGAAAACAGAAAGCAAGTAATGACTGCATGTTTTCTAATTTGGGTAAGGTGGATATTCCGCGACAGTATAAACAATTTGAAGTGGAAACCATATTTAGTCCCTCTGTTATGGTACCGGAAGGGCATGCTACCGCGTTTACGGCCTCTACTTATTGCGGACAAATGGATTTTTCTTTCATCAGCAATGAAGGGAGCCTGCCTTATGAAGATGCTTGGGCTATTAAAGATAAAATGATGGAAACAATTACATCATTAACAGGAACTGAAGAACTTAGTCTGGTATGAGAAGGAAATTATTATTTGGTGAAAGAATGCTGCACGGCGACGGTACACTGCCTTTTAACGGCGTGATACCATTCAGGCTGCGTGGTGTTTTTGCTGAGGCTGATCTGCATTACGCTTTAGGAAGAGTGCAGGAAAAACATCCCTGGCTGAATGCCTTTGTGCAAAATGACGATAAACAAAGGCCATGGTTTATCATCGATGAAGCAAAACCGGTTAAGATCCCGGTAAGAATAGAGAACCGGTTAAGTGATAACGATTGGCAAACAGAGTCGCACAGAGAGTTACTTACACCGTTTGATACAGCTAAAGGCCCTCTCTTACGCCTGGTATGGATAAAAGGTGAAACAGTATCTGACATGATCATTACTATCCATCATTGCTTATGCGATGGAGGTTCAGCCATGAGCATATTAGCCGAATTGCTACAGCTATTAGACGATCCGACTACGGATATAGGCAAAGAAAATCCGATAAAGGGAGTGGAAGATATTATTCCACCAGCTATTTTGAATAACAAAGGGAAACAGATAAAGGCTAAACTGATTGGTGGTTTGGCCGCCGTAGTGTTGAAGCTGATGCCGGTAAAGAAAAATCCGGTTGACAGAAAAAGAGATTACCTGATTCACTGGAAATTTGACGAAGACTTGAGTAAAGAGCTTATCCTTTATTGTAAATCGGCAGGTATTACGGTAAATACTATGTTATGCGGGGTGCTATTAAGCGCCTTTAAACAGGTTAGGAAAGATCAGGCGCATAATAAGGTGTCGTGCCCGGTTGATATCCGGAGATTCGCACCAGAGATCAAGAAAGACCAGATATTTGCGTTTGGTTTGATGCTGGTAGTTTCGGCACATGCTGGTCTGGATTTTTTAGATAACATTAAAGCTATGCAAAAGGATGTTGATCAAAAATCGGCTAAGCTCGATCCTTATGCTACCATGATGATGATGGAATCGGCGCACTCCGCCATGGATAATTTTACCAATTTGCTAAAAAACGGAAAATCAACTAACGATTGTATGTTCTCCAATTTGGGCAAGATTGATATACCGTATCAATATCGCTCGTTCGAACTGGAAACTATATTCAGTCCGGCCGTGATCGGTCCGCTGGGTAACACCACTACCATGGTAACATCTACCTATCGTGGGCAAATGGACTTTTCGTTTATTGCCAGCGAAGGGTTTATTCCTTATGAAGACGCCCTGGCGATAAAGGATAAAATAATATCAATGATCAAAGAACAGATTGGTAACATAGCGGTAGCCGTAGCATGAAAAGAAAACTAATGATGGTGGAAAGAATTATGCACGTAGATGCTTCTACGCCGCTTAATTGTGTATTCACGGCAAAAATAGCCGGGAGTATCAATCCGGAAAATCTTCATACAGCGCTTACCAAGGTTCAGCAAAAACACCCCCTATTACGGGTTCGTATAGATGAGGAACAGAAAGGCGGCCCCTATTTTATTACCAACGAGCATGTACGATCGATCCCCGTACGTATTGCAGAACGGCTTACCGACGATGATTGGTTAAAAGAATCAGAAACAGAATGGTATAAGTTATTTGATGGCGACAATGTACCATTAGCCCGGGTGGTTTGGGTAAGATCAGCCTCCGTATCAGAGTTTTTGCTGGTAATGCCGCATTGTGTTTGTGATGGTGGTACCTGTGTCGCCCTGCTTAGCGAAATACTGAGTTTACTGGATAACCCCGCGCAGGAACTGGATACCTACGCTCCTTTTAATTCGGTACAGGAATTAATGCCTGATAGCTTTGATATCGCTAAAAACAAGCGTAAAGGGCGGATCTATTCTTTTTTGGGCAAGCTATTCTTCCTGCTTAAAAATACCCGGAACAAATTTGGAACCGGCCGAAACTACGTCATCCACTGGAAGCTGGATGAGGAACAGACCATTGCCATAGCAGAAACGGCTAAAAATGCGGGCACATCGGTACATGCCGCTTTATGCGTGGCGTTTTTAAAAGCGTTTCAGGAAGTAAGGGGTACTAAAGCCCGCGGCAAGGTAATTAGCCCGGTAGATATCAGGCGCTTTATTCCCGAAATAAAACAGGATACCATGTTTGCCTTCGCACCTATTGTGGAACTGACTATTGACAAAGACTCAACAAAGGGCTTTTGGGAACAGGCCCGCAAAATAAAAACCGATCTGACTGCCAAAATTGAAACCATGAACGCCTATGAAATGTTATGGATGGGCGAATACATGCACGCGACAGTAAACAGGATGATCAAATTTTTAAAGGCTACTGATGGCTCCCACGATGTTACCCTATCCAACATGGGCCGGCTTTCTATTCCTGAAACTTACCAGTCATTTGAACTCGAAACTATTTATAGCCCAACGGTGGCGTTTCCATGGCGCAACCCTAATACATTGGTAACAACCACTTTTAAAAACAGGATGGACTTCACTTTTATGTCAAACGACAATTTTCTTGATGAAGCTGAAGCTTTGAAAATAAAAGCCGCCACAATAGACCTATTGTTTGCCAATTTACAGCAATTATCGCATGCCTGATAAACCAATACATAAAACTACGTTACGACGGTTTGCACAAAAGAAACTGCTGCAATACATCATTCCTAATATTTTTTTCAATACCATTATAGCCTATGCCAGCTTCGCTAAATTAGGCTATACCCATTTGTTTGAAGGTGAACAAAGCCTGGCCAGGCTTACGCTGCCCATGTCGTTATTTTTACCCTTTATCCTCACCCTGGATATACTCAAAAAAACGATACTGGCAGTTGAACAGGGAGCCCTTGATTTGGCTATCAGTGATGATTTGAATAAGAACAGATTTGCCATGCAAACGGCTATTATCAATGGCGTGGGTACATTACTGTTTGTTTTAGCTGTAATGTTCATAGCGCAGTTAAGCTTACCTGCCCATTATAAATTCAACGGGCCGGTAATGGCTTATCTAGATGGCGCGCTGGCGGCCGTTTACTCCATAGTTTTCACCTATTTTCCGATCAGGAAATTAAAGAAATATATGTCTAAACAGGCCAAAGTTCCGGTGTCTGCTTAAAGCGGATCAATTTCCGGGTTGATTTTTATAGCTGGCCTGCTCTTTATTAAAAATATCCAGGATGCCGGTAGCTGACAATGGTTGGGCAAAAACCTTGATGCCGTCCATGTAACCATGAAATATTCGTTCTGACGGAAACTCTTCATTCCGCCCGATCTGCCATTTATTAGCTACAGACAGATTCACCGGACCTTCTGCAGTTGATGTACCTGCTAATTTACCATCGATGTAAACGGACAGCAAATTACCATTACAAACACCAGCTATATGGTGCCAGTTTTGTTTCCAGTTTGTTGGGAGGTTTACAGTACAGTCGCCGCGGCCCCAACCACCGGCAAAAAAGGTAAGGGCTTTATTATCGATCATTTGCAAAACATGGGTATCACCCTTGGTGAGCATATCCACCAATCCGGTTTCTTTCCCTTCGGGATAAACCCAGGCCATCATGGTAATGGTTTGCCCCAGGTTATCCAGGCTTGGTGCATTTGGAACTTCTACAAAACAATGATCGCCCAACAATATCATTTTCCCGCTTTCTAATTCAATAGTCTTAGGATGAATGATGTTTGCGTCATTCCCAAATCCAGACTTATCACCAATAATTTGATCATTCCCTTTTGCAGTAAGCGAAAGGTCAAGTAGTAATGATCCTGTATCATCACTAAATACTTTATATATAAACCTTAAATCATTGATTATTAAATTTTTAACACAATTTATTTGGTCAACAAATGAGTGAGCCTGGGGTTTACTTTCTCCCGGAGCCAACTGTACATGATCGGTATATAAAAGAGAATCATTCAGTTTTACAGGTATGGCAAATGATTGATCTTTACCGGTCAGGTTTTTTACCATGTAATTTATTTGCTGTTCCTGGCCTCGATGTATCAATGGCTTTATAGTGACGCCAAATATTTCAAACGGCTGCTTCACAGGTCGTACCGGATCAATAACCTCAGCGATGCTACCACCCGCACTATCCAAACCTATGGTTACGTTCCCCAATCGGTATAATCTGCAACTAATAGAATCATTAATTGTGTTTCCTTGTGGAACAAGATAGTTTCTACTGGCGACAACCTTTCCACCAGCATATATCCTGATACGGGTTGTGCCTATTGAGCCAGTGTTTTGTGCTGTAAAGCGCAACCATAGTTGCTCATTCGGTTCAACCTTGGTTTTCTGCAGGCTATAACTGGTCACTTTTATATCCGATGGTGTTTTGGTTTCGGATAATGCTATAGGATCTTTATCTGCCGGCCAATTATTATGGGCATTAATGTTCAAGGTAAATTGCATCTCACCTCCGCCAGTAATGGTTGAATGAGATAAAACTAATTGTTCATAGGCTTTGCCATTAACCGTTAATGCGCTCACATATTTATTCTCTGCCGATTGGTTTTTAGCCTCAATAACCCATGTTTTATGGTTTTGCAAATGCAGTTTTACTGACTGAAACAAAGGCGAACCAATGGCATACTCTGCTTTACCTGGGCTAACCGGAAATATCCCCATCGCGTTAAATATATAAGCGCTTGACATGGCTCCCAAGTCATCATTGCCGGGTAAACCATCTGGTCGGTTTTTATATCGGGATAGCATAATGTCCCTGCACCACTTTTGTGTTAGGTCAGGTCTACCAGCGGCGTTAAACAAATATGGCAGATGTATAACCGTTTCATTATCAAATAGTATCACATCGTTTCTTAAAGCAGAGTCCAGGCGATTGATGAATATATTATTGCCCCCCATCAGGTTCACCAGATCCTTAGCATTATGAGGTACAAAGTATGAATATACCCATTTATCACCTTCTTTATAGCCCGACATTGCCGGGTTGATCTTGAAATCAGCTCCTGATCGCGGCAGCATAAACATGGTTTCCGGGTAAAACAGGTTGCGATAGTTAAATCCTCTTTGTTGTAAAAGCTGATAGTCATTTTCATTATGCATCACCAGTTTAGCATATTGAGATAAAGCCCAGTCGTCATAAGCATATTCTACTGTGCGGGTTACTGATTCCGAATTGGTATACGGTACATAGCCCATCCGGTGATAGATGCTCATGTCTTTCTGTACAAAAGGCGAATCAACAATATTACTTTTCATGGCTTTGTAGGCCAATGTTTTATCAAAGCCGGTAATCCCTTTTAAATAAGCATCCACAATAATGGGTATCGCGTGGTTGCCCGTCATGCTCTCCGTAGGTAAATGACCGGTTTGCTTATAAATATCCAACATGGATAAAACTACATCGTTCTGCTTATCAGGATACAGCAAACTTAACAACGGATGCAATGACCGGAAGGTATCCCATGGAGAAAACCCGCCATACTGGAGCTTACCCGAGGCATGATAAACCACTCCATCCTCACCACGATAATTACCGTCCACATCAGAAATTACCCATGGGATCAACAAAGAATGATAAAGAGCAGTATAAAACACAGTTTTATTGGCCTCGCTGTTATCGGTAATATCAACAGTGGAGAGTTGTTTGGCCCAATCATTGGCAGTACGCGTAGCATAGGCTCCAAAGCTTAATTTAGCTATTTCTTTATCAATATTGTTTTGTGCCCCCGCAAAGCTTATCGTTGAAGTACTCAGTTTAACTTCAATAACCTTCGATGTATTTGTTGTTTTAAAAGTAAACAGATAACCACCTTTTACCGGTTTCTTATCGGTAAAAGCTTCGCTAAAATTGATCATTGTGTTCAGCGCCGCTCCATGTATCACTTTTCCGGAAACAATGGTAATATCTCCTGCATTCCCTATATAAACCTGTGCCTTTGTTTTAGCGGGGAATGTAAAACGCAATATTCCTGTACGGATAGAAGTGCTGACCTCAGTAATGATATGATTATCACTGAATTTTACTTGGTAATATCCCGGCCGTGCAACTTCATTGCGGTGCGAAAAACGGTTGCTATACCGTCCAGGTTCAAAATCTTTGTCTGCACCAACCGGCATAATAAACAAACGTCCTGCCGAACCTCCCGGGAAACCGCTATGATGGCCAAAGCAGCTAAAATAATAAATGGATGAATCGGCATAATCATAACCGTTTGCACCTTTAACCCGTGTTTCCGGGCTGATTTGGATAAAACCAGCCGGAGCAACCGCACCGGGATAGGTGCCACCATCGCCTCCCCAATGTGTAAGTACACCGCTTTTGGTAGTCCCGATAAATGGGTTTACGTATGATAGATTCGAGCGGTTCTGCGCATTTGTGTTTGAGGTGATCGCAAATGATAACAACAATAGCACAATCGCCTTTTTTACTATGAAAGATGTTTTATACATAAGTAAACTTATATTTTGATATAGATCTTTCTTTTATCCATTACATAACCCACCAGCCAGCAAAGCATCATATAACATAAGGCAAAAACCAGTGTACCAAAAGCTCCGGGGAAAAGCGGTTGATAAAATACCTGGTTTACCCAATCGTAAAAACTCAGATTGGGCTTTACCCAAATGGTCGAAATAACTGTAAATAACAATTCCGACAGTAGGTATATCGCCAGCGAGTTACGGCCAAAAACCAGGAAAAAATTAGTACCTCGTTTGATGTTCTTTATTTCTATAGCATAGATCAGTACACCGATGATCACCAGATCGATACCGATGGTAAGCAAAGTAAATGTGCTTGTCCATAATTTTTTTGCCAGCGGGAAAAACTGGGCCCAAAACAAGGCTATGCCAATCAAACAAACACCTGCTATCAATAATTTAGTTACCGACTCATAATTACGGCCCTTTCGTTGTATATATGCCCCGGCCAGATAACCGGCTATTACATTCACAATAGCTGGTAGTGTACTCAATAAACCTTCGGGATCAAAGGCTATCGGGCCACCTTTGTCGTGGTATAAATGTGCGTTACCCATAATTAATATATCTAATCGCGTACCCGCATTGCCCAGCATGGCCAGTTCTTTACCTGGTTCCCCAAGCAGCAATAAAAATACCCAGTACCCCAACAATAGCATAACGGAGATAATAACCGCCATACGCTTTGAGCAATAATGTACGATCAGCGAACCCAAAAAGTAACATAACGCTATACGTTGCAACACCCCCATAATACGGGTATTTCCTAACGGGTTAAACGCCCATCCATCGGCTTCACGATGAAAAAATGGGAACCAGTACATCAGGTAGCCCAGTAAAAATATGATAAGCGTACGTTTGCCTATTTTACGCAGAAAGGCACTGTTACTTTCAAATTTGTTTTTGGAAAAGCTTAGCGCATTACCTACCGCGAAGAGAAAAGAAGGAAAAACAAGGTCGGTTGGTGTAAAACCAAACCAGGCGGCATGGTCAAGCGGGGCCCATTGTACTGCACCTGAACCTGGGGCATTTACAATGATCATGAAGCAAATGGTCATGCCCCTGAAAATATCAAGCGTTATAAATCTATCCTTTGCTAAAGCCATATATCTTAATTTTAATTATAGTTTTCCCTGAAGCGTATATGTTACTCTGCCGGCCTCTTTTTCTGATCTGATGCTCACCTTATCCGGCCGGTTACCGTTTTCGTCATAAATTACTACTTGATTTATACCCACTTTTAACCAGCACTCCGGTATATACATGCCAATATTGCCAATTTTTTCGGGATAACGACCCAAATTATGACCGTTTATCCAAACCGAACCATAGCTTAAGCCATCCGTATGAACGCGCCATATCAAGTGTTTACCCGGTGATTGCGGCACGGTAAACTGCGACCGGAAAAACTGCGGTCCAGCAAATGAGGTTTTTGGTACTAATTTATTCCAGCCCTCAACAACATCCGGGTTTCCAGGTCCTCCAAACATTTTCCAGCCGCTTAAGATCATTCCATCACCAATACTATTAATTTTTACAGGTTGATCTATCCCACCCTCATTAGAATAATTTTCGATGAACAGGGTAAGCACGATTGGTTTTTGAAGTGCAGCCGTATCATTAACCTCCACAGCAAAAGGTGAGTTCCAGCCTTTATGTTGTGCCACCTGTTTACCGTTGATAAATACGGTAGCATCCTCATCCACGCTTCTAAAATTGATCGTTAGTTTGGATGGATTGCCTTCCTGAACCGGAATAGTGGTTTGAAACCAACCGAAACCCTCCTGCTTGTTAAATACATCATCACCAATTTTATATTTTTTCCAGCTGGTGGTGTCAAATACAGGTATTGTGTTCTTTACGTCGGTGGCTTTTTCGGCCTTAGTAAAATACCAGCTAGTTGTGGTGGAGATAAAGGGCCCTCCTTTTTTTAATTGAACCTGCCCCGACAAGCCTTTTTTATCTACATCGGTGATCGCTCCTACATATGCGGCCAGTTTATCGCGACCGTCATGTGCTGTAAATACTGCCAGTGTATGTTTGCCTTTTTCAATATCGAATGTTACCTCCCCATCCCGGACTTTCCATCGGGCTGTCTTCTTGCCATCGACAAACGCAGTAGCACGATCACCACCATCAACCTGCATGGTATACTTTCCTGATGATGGAACGTCCAACGTAGTTCGATACCAGGCATCAGCCGTCAGGTTATTATCAGTCCCCATCTGTTGCGGATCGACAGAACTAAACCAATTGGTATCATCATAAGTCGTCGCGGCATAAACAGAAGCATTTTTGTTTTGCCATGGCGCTAAAGTTACAGTTGAGACAAATGACTTATTCAATTGATATACAGAAGTTAACAAAATTGACTTACCCTCCAGGTACAAACGTACCGGGCCATCTTTTTTTGCCGTCAATGGATATTCTGCTTTTGCTGATACCTGTTTGTTTTGTGAGCTAAACTCTGCAAGGTATGATACACCACTTACAATAACTGGTAGCCCTCCGGCTTCTGTTATCCAGGTTTTATCCATACCCGATGCATCTCCTACTAAAACCCGAACGCGCTGACCAGATACTTCGAATGTATATTCCGTTGGATTTCCTGTTTGTAAAGCCGCCGCAAGACTGATACTGCCATCGGCTATTTTAAATCCTTTGGCTCCCTGTATGGCAGACGGCTTTCCGTTTACCTTAAAATATAGTAGTGCAGCATTATCTTTATTGGCCTCAACCAAAATGGTTGTGGTATTGCCTTGTTTAACCAGCCCGTATATACGTGTAAGCGCCCAGTTAAGCGTTATTACATTATTGATGGTATAATTGTGCACCAAAGGATAGATCTCGTCTGGAGCAATGGTTACCTTAGTTACCGGCAGATCGTTATCAACCTTAATCCTGGGCTTTATAACATTTTTAGTTGGATTGTCTAAAAATATAAGGTCGCCGATATCAGCCGACCTTGCGGTTACCTTCAGGCTACTATCTACAGCAATATCTTTATAAGCTGCAGTAGCATCGGTACAATTCTCCAATATATCCTGAAAACTACGGGCAAATAGCGCCGCGCGTTTAAAACCGTAATAGATTGGCCTAAGATCACCAGCCTGACCAACCGCCGAGCCATAATCATATGATGCAGCGTCCTCGTCGTTATTGGTATAAGCAAAATTCGATCCTCCGTGGGCCATGTAATAATTATAGCCGCCGCCACCATGCGCTATTATCTTCCAGGTACGACGGGCATATACCGCGGAGTCTGTTGGCTTTGCACCGTATTGAGAGTACCATACACTCCAAAATTCTGTAGAAAACCATGGATTAGGGCGTTTAGGATCATCTAACGTGCCGTCACCAGCAGGGTCACTAGCATGGTGCAGACCGCTAAAAAAGTATGGCACTTGTAAACCTAAACTCAGCGCTTTACTTTGCAGGTGTTTAAAATAATTATCTGGTACAATAGTTCCCCAGCCATTATTATGCTCATTTTCCAACTGTACCAATATTACCGGGCCTCCTTTATTGATCTGCTGGTTAAAAACTATCGGCAATAACTTATCAAAAAAGCTATCGACGTATTTTTCAAACTCTTCATTGTCCTCCCGGACGCGTAAACCGGGTTTAAATTTCAACCACAGTGGATAACCACCCAGATCCCATTCGGCACAATAATATGGGCCTACCCTAACAATAGCATACATATCAAGGCTTTTAACCATAGCCAAAAATGCGTTCAGGTCATGGTCGCCACTGAAATTGAATTTACCTTCCAATGGCTCATGAAAATTCCACATGGTATATACTTCCACACAATTGAAGCCTGCCCGTTTTAACCGCAGTAATCTGTCGTACCATAGTTGCCTCGGTATCCGTGCATACTCTAATCCGGCTGATGCCAGGAAAGTACGTTTGCCGTTGATCAAAAAACCTTTGCTATCAAAATTAATAAAGGGCTTAGCTGATTGCTGGGCCGGAAATATATGATCGTTTATGGCCTGACCATAACCTTTACTACAACAAAGCGCGAGTAATAATATGAAGTAAATACGCTTCATTACTGTTGGATATATGCTTGTTGAATGATGGTATGATATTTTTCAAATAACCGTTTTGAAACTTCAACGGCATTGCCTTTGGTTGCATCAGCATAAGCGTTATCATGCTTGTTTACCCATTGCCATTCCCAGTCTTTCACTTGTTTGTCAAAAGTAAGCTCGTCAAATGAAATGCCTGGGGTTAAGGATTTATTTAGCTGATCAAAAAACAGTTCCCAACGGGGTTTATAATAACCTTTGATCAAGCCGGCCCATTGACGGTTGGAGTATTCTCGCAAACCGCTTTCCTTATCGCCCCAAAGTGTAACCAGATCGCGGGCGTTAAATTCATATAGGTTCTTTTCTTTTTCGGTGATGCCATTTGCTCTTGCCTCAGCGATCCATTTACCTAACAGGAAATCTTTCCGGGTGCTTAATAAAGCATCCATATCATCCATCAATTGTAAAAATTGAGTGCTGTATAATTTAAAGGTTGCTTTATCCTTACTTTGATAAGCCGCCACCATTTTTTGTTGCAGCGGGCTCGCATAGTTGGCCAGCACCTGCCGGGTAATATCAACCAGGTCATACTGGAAACCATCGCTTTGTTTCAGGCTATCTGAGGCATTCACAAACAGGCTCCAGGCTTTAAACAATTGTGCAGGGTCATAGTCCAGTTTAGTTAGTACCCTGTCGATGGTCTTCTTGAATGTTGGTCGCGCCACGATAATAGATTCAGGGCCACCTTCGGTTAAGCCCCCAGAATATACGGTGTTTAATAAAATATGCCACGCCTCGTTGATCTGGGTGTTGCTTTGACCATAACGTCTTTGAGCATAATTTACAAGCCATTTATCAGCATCTATCGGGGTATCATTCCATACATTCTCCAGCATGAGCGCAAATAGCGCCGGATTCTGTTCGATACCTTCGGGGGTAACACCTATGCCTCTCATATTTTTTGATTCGGGATCATGCAGAGCTACCGCTGGATCGGCAGCTACGTGGCGCATACGCCCGAATAAACTGATGTTACCCCCAAAGTTTTGTAGCATGCTCCAGATCCAGGGTTTGCCATAATAGGCTTCGGTACGGTTCCAAACCGGATGAGCATCGCTATACAGATCCAGTACGATCATTTGTTCGTTTGGTACGGCATTTAGCAGCGCTTTGATCTGCTGTGGTTGCCAGAATTTATTGTTATAATGGAACATCCAGCCTTGCATCACCCAAATTGCTTTGGGATCAGCTGCGGCCATGGAATTAAAAACCTTTTTGCTCATACCGTCCAAATAGGTAGAATCATTAGTTGGCGGCACATTTTCATTAAAAGTATCGGCAGAGTACAGGTGGTCTGTACCAAACTCTTTGGTTTGTGCCTCTATATATTTTTTACCGATAGCTTCAAACATCGGGTCGTCTGGATCAAGGATATATACATCGGGAAAACCGGCATCCCAGTTGGTTTTTTTAACCTTGGCACCGGGGAATTTATCTTTAAATGATGGAGGTACGTGACCTGTAAATGATGACAATACAGGTTTCATACCAAAGGAGCGCTCACGCTCCAGTATTTTCTTTTGCAATTCTTTATGGGAGTCCATCCAATGCTGTGGCAGCGGACCACCCCAGGCATCAATGTTACCCATCCAAAACCAGGCAAAATAAGCGGGGCCACTAAAAAATTCATCCAGTTGTTTATCGGTAAAGCCCATGCTTTTGTAAACATTTTGCCAAACCGCTTCTTCGCCGGTAATAGCCAATGGGAGATTAATCCCATTTAAGGCCATCCAGTCAATTTCTTTTTGCCAGCGGTCCCAGTCCCACCAGGCCATGGAATAATTGTAGGTACAGTAATTTAAATAATAACGGTACTGATATGGTGTTGTTTTATGCACCAGGCTCTTAACTACAGGTAAAGTTGCTGGTAAATTAAGATTGGTACCATTCCAGCCGATATCGCAAAAGCAATAATTTTTAAGGTAGTAATTTAAGGCTGAGGCTATAGACAAACCATTATTTCCTTTCAATATTATTTTACCGTCCCTGCTGTCAAGTTCAAAAACATCTTTATCATTTTGCTGTGGAATAGCCTCTATAATAAACGAACTGCTTTTGCCGGGGATAACCCGTTCAATAAAGGCGTATGATGCCTTTTGATCAACCTGGGCACCGACTTTTAGGCCAAATGCCATAACAACAAGTACAAGTAAATACTTTCTCATTTAATAGTTTATTGAATAAAAATTATGAAGATATTAAAGCAAGCGTAACCGGGCAATTATAAAACACCGGCAATCAGAACAAAGTATTCTGCAAGAGAACTTTTTATCCTGATTGCCGGTAGTTTATTTTATCATCCTTTAAAAGTTAGGGTTTTGTATCAAAACTCCTTTACTCTTATCAATTTCAACCTGCGGAAGCGGGAAATAGTAATTTTTAGGCCGAACAAATATGACATTCTTAGATTGATCTATCGGCGCTTTTGAGATAGAAAGATTGTATATCGCAGCGATATCTACGATCTTGTCTTTATCCCAACGCATCAGATCCTGATGGCGCTGATCTTCGCCGGCCAATTCAACACGGCGCTCGTGGATCAACTCCTTCATACCTGCACCAGAAACTGGTTTTAATAAAGGCGATGCCCGATGCCTGATCTGGTTGATCAGTGCATCTCCAGCCCCCGCTCCTTGTGTACGGATTAGCGCTTCTGCTACCAACAGGTAAATATCTGCCGAGCGCATCAATGGTACTGCGAAAGTGTGATCGACACCACCACCATTAGCGGCAGTATTGAATACGGCATACTTTTTAAAAGCAAAACCGGTAGCCGAAAGATCGGCAGTAAAGGTTGTTAAGCCATTGCCATCACCCAAATCTACTTTGTCTCCAACGCTTAGCAGGGTTGCAGCTTTACGCGGATCATTAGCTTCAAACTCATTGGCAAGTCCCTGTAATGGCTGACTGAAACCGTATCCGCCCCAAGGCCTCGGGATGTAATAAACAGTAAAATCGTTTTGAACCACGTTTTGTACAGCCTGGATAGAGAACAGCAATTCGGTGCTGCTTTCGTTGGCACGGGTAAAGTTATCCTGGTAATTAGCAGCAAGTGCATAGGCCGGGTTTGAGATCACCTTTTGACCGGTTGTAATGGCTTCAGGAAGTTTTTCCCAATACATATACAACTTGGTTAACAAACCTAATGCTGTTCCTTTACTTACCCTACCACGATCAGTGGCGCCATAACTTTCAGGCAACAAATCAACCGCTTTCAATAAATCAGCTTCAATTTGGCTACGAACAGCTTCAATAGGCGATTTTGCAACATTGAAATTCAGCGATGTATAATCAGCTTCAGTAATAATAGGCACATCCCCGTGGATGATCATCAAACGCCAGTAACCAAAAGCCCTTAAAAAATAGGCCTCGCCCATGCTACGGTTTTTTACCGTGGCAGATATGGCTGTTATTTTAGGAATATTAATGATACAGTTGGTAGCGCGGTTAATTTCTTCATATCTCCATTTCCAGGGATACCTGATAGCCGCGTTTGAAGCATCGTAGGTCAAGTTTTCGATACCTTCGTCCTCGCCGTGGTCGCCTGAGCGCCAGTAATCGTCGGATGGGGTATCAAATGTTGATTCGGCATGGCCTATATAATCTTCTTCAGGTAAAATGCTGTAGATACCGGTTATCGCGTTAACGGCATCAACTTCATTACGAAAATAATTGGTAGAGCTGTAAACACCTTGTTGCTTTAAATCAAGCGCTTTTTTACAGCCACTGCCCATTAGGGCCAGTGATACAAGCGTATATAATATTTTGTTCGATTTCATGATGATGTTATAATTTAACTGTTACACCAAATGTTATTGTCCTTACCGATGGGTATTGAGCTACGTCAACACCTCTTTGCAAATTGCCGTTGGTATAACCCAACTCAGGCGTATAGCCTTTATAGCCGGTTATAAAAAACAAGTTTTGACCGGAAGCGTATAACCTTACGCTTTTTAAAGTTGCCTTTTTTGACCAGTTCGCGGGAAGTGTATAGCCAAAAGTGGCATTTTTAAGACTTACATAGCTTCCGCTTTCAACAAACATGTCGGATGTACGGTAGTTATCATTAGCACGATCAAGCGATAAACGAGGGATGGTGTTGCTGGTACCCGCGCCTGTCCAACGGCCTAAACTTTCGGCATACAGGTTAAACGGATAGGTTGGATCAATCCCCTGCATCCTATCGGCATTGTAAAGGCTCACACCGAATACACCGGTAAAGTTTGCCGAGAAATCAAAGCCTTTGTATGATATGCTGCCTTGTAAACCCGCGGTAACATTAGGGTTAGGATTGCCCAGGTTTGCACGGTCGTTACCGTCAATCAGGCCATCGCCGTTAAGGTCAAGGAAACGGACGTCGCCAGGCCTGATATTAGCCTTGCGCGAATCATTTTTAAGTGCCGGATCGTTATCAATTTCGGCCTGTGTTTGGTACAAACCATTTGTTTTCCATCCGTAGAACGAAGCTATTGGTTGGCCTTGATATGTTCTGGAAATTTCCTGGCTTGAACGGCCATATACTGTTGAACTAATAAAGGTTCCTTCTCCATTAAGTTTGGTTACCTTGTTTTTGATAAACGAGGCGTTAGCACCAATCGAATATTTCACCTTATCGCCACCCTGGTAGTTAATCTCAACCTCAATACCTTTATTGTTCATGGTACCGATGTTTTGGTTAGGAATAGCCACCGAACCGGCCGAACCTACAACCGGTGGCGATATTAACATATCCTTAGTGTTTTTGTTAAAATATGTAACGGTTGTATTTAACCGGTTATTTAAAAAACCAGCATCCAAGCTAATATTGGTCATCGCTGTACGCTCCCAGGTAATATCCGGGTTAGCGAGGCTATAAACTGCCGCACCGGTGTATCCGACACCGCCAAAGGTGTAGCCATTATTTTCATAAGTAGTGCCAAGCCTAATCAAACTTGTATATTGAAAAGGATCAATGTTCTGGTTACCCAGTTCGCCATACCCTCCTGATAATTTCAAATTACTTATCCAGCTAATGTTTTTAATAAATTGTTCGTTAGATAATCTCCAGCCCAGAGAGAATGCCGGGAAGTAACCCCATCTTTTTGATGGTGCGAATTTGGATGATCCGTCTGCACGGAAAGTTAACGTAGCAAGAAAACGGCCGTCATAGTCGTAAAATAACCTTCCAAAACCCGATTGAAGCGATGATGGCTCTACCCGTACGCTATTGTTGAACTGGCTGTTACCTGTTCCAAGTACGCGCTGATCTTCTGATGTATCATCATATCCTACCCTCCACGCACTAAAGCCATATGCTTTAAAGTTTTGGTAAGAATAGCCACCTGTAAAAGTTACGTGACTTTTTCCAAACACTTTATCATAAGTCAGGAACGACTCTAACAACTGAGATGAAAGTTCGCCTTCGGTTTGAGTTAGCTGAGAGGTAGTATTTTGCCTTGCCTGGTTAACATCTGCTATGCTGAAATTGTAAGCACGATTTAAGGTACCGTCATAAGCATAGTTTACGCGAAGCTTTAATTCTTTCAAGAAAGTGATCTCTGCGAAGGCATTGGCTAAAGCGCGGTATTTTTTATTAAACCTGTCCGCTTCTTGTATAGTGGCATAAGGGCTGTTGATATCACCTAACTGGTTGGCAAATGCTTTTGATGTACCATAAGTACCATCAGGA
Source organism: Mucilaginibacter sp. BGA-UO-ETr-C110 (assembly GCF_059567985.1). Taxonomy (NCBI): domain Bacteria; kingdom Pseudomonadati; phylum Bacteroidota; class Sphingobacteriia; order Sphingobacteriales; family Sphingobacteriaceae; genus Mucilaginibacter; species Mucilaginibacter sp. BGA-UO-ETr-C110. The sequence goes on along the minus strand of NZ_JCAQPB010000002.1, from coordinate 1,272,586 downwards.
TTAACCAAAGGAATAGCAGGGTTGAAACGTAGTGCAGAAAAGATCAAACCTGTTTGCGAGTTGTTATTATCAAACCCAACATTATTAGCGTAGTTTAACTGGATATTTTCGCCCAATTTTAACCAGCTGGATACCTTATGCTCCGAGTTGAAGCGGGTGCTAAAGCGTTTAAAATTGGTTTTATCAATTATACCATCCTCATTATAAACCGAGGTAGACCAATAATAGGTAGATACCTCATTGCCACCCTGCAGGTTAACATCGCCATTAATTACGTGACCTGTCTTCATGATAGCACGTTGCCAATCGGTTCTTTGAGTAGCATAATAATCATTATTCCACGGCGCATCAATAGCTACCCCATCATTAGTGTAACGCTCTCTTTTTAATTGGTAAAGCTGAGGAGCGGTTAACAGGTTAAGATATTTAGTGGTATTTGAGAAGCCATTATAAAAATTAAGATTGGTAGCCAACTTTTGGTTGTATGTACCTTTTTTAGTAGTTACCAATACAACACCGTTGGCTGCACGCGTACCGTATATCGCGGCTGCAGACGCATCTTTCAATATGTCAACAGAAGCAATATCATTGGGGTTTATATCACTCAAAGCATCGGGATCACTGGTTGGCACCCCATCAACAACAATAAGCGGATTGGCATTGTTAATCGTACCCGTACCACGGATACGGATGCTTGAAGCCGCACCCGGCGAACCATCGTTACGCACAATATTAACACCGCTTGCACGGCCATCCAAAGCCTGAGTTGCTGATGCTACAGGAAGGTTTTGAATATCGCTACCCTTTACGCTGGCTACAGCACCGGTAACATCTATCTTTTTAGTAGTACCATAACCTACCACCACAACTTCGGTTAAGGCCGATGGCAGGGCATCCATCGTAATGGTTAAGCTTTTATTGCCGGCAATAGGAACAACCTTTTTTGCATAGCCAATATAAGTTAACTCCAGCGTACCGTCATCAGGCGCATTAATACTGAAATTACCGTTGATATCAGACGTAACACCAATATTTGTTCCCTGTAGCTTAATACTAACCCCAATTAATGGCTCACCGGTTTTATCAACCACTTTACCTTTAATTATAGCCTGCCGACTGGCATCTTCCTGGTTGGATATGATCACCACATGATCATCACCCATTTTGTAGGAAAGTTTATTATCAATAAGGCTGCTTAGTATCTGATCTATCGTAGCATCTTTTACATCCAAATCAACCTTACCTAATTTTTTGATGGAGGTGTAGTTGTAAAAGAAACGATAATCACTCTGTTTTTGAATTTTGGTTAATATACTGCTTACTTCGGTTTGCTTAATGCTCAGTGTAAATTTCTGTTGAGAATACACTGTTGCCGAAACTTGCATGCATGTAACCAGAATTAGGAGGAAAACTGCTTTCATCAGCAAAATAACTTTTAGACATACGGGGGCACCCTGAAGCGGAAATACCCTTCTTGTTTTTTTCATTACATTTGTTTTGAAAATTAATGGATAGAGTAAGTACTGTATTACAACACCTTACTCTTGTTAATAAAAATCCGATTTGTTTTTACAGGGAGGAGTGCCAGCTCTTCCCTTGTTTATTGGATGTCAGGAATCTGATAAGTAATGTTTCAATGTCATACGCGTTAGTTTTAGGGGTTAATTAAATTAGTTTTGTTTCTCTTTTTTCGACAAATAAACTGTCTTCCCATCCAGGTGGTAATTAAATGGGGTTGTTATTTCAATGATCCGAAGAGCATCTTGCAGTGACTCTTTATCCAACAGGCCACTTATTTGCTCGGTTTCAAGTGCCCGGTTTTCAAACACAATCTGCACGTTATATTTTCGCTCTATTTGTTTAGCAACGTCCTCAAATAATTCATTAGTAAACAATATCCGGTTATCAAGCCAGGCGGTCTCTTTGATCTCATCGGCTTTAACAGCAGGCAGGGTAATTACCTGGTATTCTATTTTTGCTTCTTTCAGATTGCCGGTACCCTGTGAGTGGGTTGGGGTTTGGTTATTAGCCACCAATAACTTCTCGTTGGGCAACAGGACAATATTTTTCTCTGGGTTGTTTTCCAATTCAACCTGTACTTTACCTTTGAGCAAGGTAGTTTCGATATTTTTGTCGTTATTATAAGCCTTAACATTAAATACGGTTCCGAGTACTTTTACGGTTAGCGCGTTGGTGTGTACCAGAAAAGGTCTTTTAGCATTGTGGGTTACTTCAAAAAAGCCTTCACCGTTAAGCGTAACGTCCCTGGTATTTTTTGCGAATGTTTCAGGGTAAGTAAGGGTACTCCCGGCATTCAGCATTACTTTAGTCCCATCAGGCATTACCAATTTCCGGGTTGTTCCATAAGGAACCCGAACTTCATGCATAACCAATCTTGCAGCCTGACCAGCCTGCCGAAACTTCCATGTATAAAATAAGCCCCCTGCTATACCTAATACCAAAATAGCTGCGGCCGCCCACTGCCAATTAAATAAAGATTTTACCTTACTTGTATTGTTAAAAGTATTCGAATTCTCGTCCGAGCTTTTTATTTTATACCAAAGCTCTTCAAGCTTTGTACTGATATCTTTTTGTTTTACAGTATCAGGTTGTTTCGTGCTTCCTTTTAAAGCAGCCGTAACCTGGTGCATTTTTTTTGATTCCGGAAATTGTTCAAGAAACACGTTAAGTTCGGCTAATTCTTCTGTAGTGGCGGTTTTGCCCATACTTTTAGCCATTAACTCTATAAACCTGGATTTGCCCATAATAATTTGTATACCCTATAAGGACACACAACTATTGTTTTTTCCTAAAAGAAATAAAACTTTTTTTTAGACCGCTTAATCAAATGCCGGAGTTTAATTACCGCCAAGTGCGTCATCTAATTTTTTAATAGCGATGGCTAACTGAGCAAAAACGGTTTTATTGGAAAGACCAAGAATATCAGCCACTTCATTAACGGAAAGATCATCTTCCTTAACCATTTTAAATATGAGTTTGCAACGGGGCGGTAATAGGTTAACCGCATTCAAAACCCTTGTCTCCAACTCCTTGCTAATGAGTAAGTGAGAAGGATCAACAGATAACCGGAAATAATAGGTTTCGGTAAGCTGAAGTTCCTTGACTTTTTTGGTAGAGGTGTTTCGCAAATGGTTCAGGCAGGCATTTTTTATCAAGACATATAAATAAACCTGCAAATTCTTTATGGTATCCAGATTCCCGCGTCCTGTCCATATTTTCAAAAACGCATCATTTACAATCTCCTGCGCCACCTCCCGATCACCTAAAAACGAATTGGCAAATTTGTTTAGTCTGGGCTCATGCAATCCATAAAGCTCATTAAATGCCGCCTCATCATCATTAACCTGAATACGACGAATATGTTCCTGTGTACTCACAATGGACGACATTTAATAACAGCTTAAATTAATTAAGAAATGTTTTTGATAGGCAAATGTGTAAATTTATTACAACATAACAGGACATTATATTGGCATATTTATACATTAAACAACATTTCCGCTGAAAAAAAGCCGCTTAATCATCGTTATCAGTGTCCTTTCCGGCCAGTTTAGCTGGGTATGCTTTTTTTCCTTTGGCCGCAAACCACAAAATACGGTTCATCACATCATCATTTCCCCCATCAATATGATCATACTCTGGTCTTGATGATTGTTGCGCATAATGTAATGCCGCTCCTTTGAGGGAGGATAGTTTAGGGCTAAGTTTATTTAATGGAATTTTATTTTTTACTACCTGATAGGTATAGTTTGATGGTTTATTAGTAAAACAATCAAACATGGGTAAAGCGGTTGCATCAATGATGTTCATTGGAGGCAAACCAAGTATTTGCTCAATGGAACGTACTATACAGGTTTGATTATAGTTTTTACTCACCTTACTTTGCAAGCGGCTATAAGGACTTATCACAAAACCGGTAGTGCGATATGCCGAAACATGATCCCAGCCAGCCTGTGAATCATCTTCGGTAACAAAAATCACCGTATTTTTCCAAAAACGGCTTTTTGATACTGCTTCAACAATACGCCCAAGAGCCAGGTCATTGTCAGCTACCATGGCATCTGGTGTAGGAAATCCAGGTCGTGTACCTACCGTATGATCGGCTGAAAGTGCCATGATCATCAGCTGAGGCAGCTGATCGCCGGGCTTTTGCTCATACTCATTTAGTTCTTTAATAAAAGCAGTTGCTCGCAATTGTTCGTTGATCTTGTGTTCATCAGAACCAGGATAGTTTTGCGACAACATGGGCCGTACCCTGGATATGGTACTGGTGTTTTTGAACGCAAAAGGTTTACCCGCATTGTAATTGTTGTAAATATCGCTCCAGCTTAATTTTTCATCAAAATGTACCGCACAAGCTTCGCCGTATATCCTTACTGTTTTGCCATGATCTGTCGCATTGTTCCATATAAAACCGTTCCCGTCATACACCAGAGCATCTTCCTGCACATGCGGATAACTGCGGAACCATGACCGTACACTTTTTTCAACATAATCGGTCACCATAGCTGCATCTGTCCATTGATGACCTTCGGCAGAACACTTTCCAGATGCATAATAATTATCGAGTAATAAGAAATTACGGGCCAGGTTATGTTGATTAGGTGTAACGCTATCTCCATAGATACATAATGATTTTGCTCCATTTCCTTCAGGCATATCGCCTAAAACCTGGTCATAGGTGCGATTTTCTTTGATAATGTAAAGCACATGATTAAACACGGATGGTTCACCTATACGTTCAGGTACTGGCCGTGCAGGGATATTTTTCCGGGGTAATAGCTGGGCAATTTGTTGCCTGAAACTCAGGTTAAGGTCTTTTACCTTTTGAGTATATTGCTTTAACTGTGCCTCACCGGGAATTGGGATAATAGATACCGTTGCTTTTTGATGATGCGAATTGTATGCCTCCGGGCTACTTTCACTTATCTCAGCATCTGCCCCACCCTTACCCATTTCTTTGCTACTTATACGCGATCCTTCCCCTTCCAGATTGGTTACAAATAGCGTATTATTATCAACTGCAAGTCCGCCCGGGTAGGCTTCTGTAGGTATAAAACCCTTTACAGTACTATTCCCCATGCCCTTTGTTGCCGCTTTTGATCCTAATTTTACTATAGCAACCGCGTTGTCAAGCCCATTGGCTACATATAAGATCGTACTTTCTTCGTTAATAGCCAATGCGTTCGGGGTATCGCCTATATAACTTTTTTTACCCGGATTTAACTTTACATCAATCGCATCGACACTTTGCAGAACGTTTGTGGAAATAACTGATACCATATCGCTATTACCATTGGCTACATAAACAAATGCTTCATCTGTACTGCTAATTATTGCATTGGGGTGTAAACCAACCGGTATCTCTTTAATTACATCCCCTTTTTCTAAACTCATTACCATAACGGTACCCTGCGCGGTAGCTCCGGTTTTGGGGTCAATATAAGTTTTGCCATACGGTACACCAGCAGTTTCCCTATTCACTGTATCAATGGCGTTGGGACCGGCCCAATTTGTTACAAAAATTTTTCTTTTGGCTATCACAATGCCATAAGGGGCAACACCGGTAGGTTTTGTCCAAACAGTTTTATTGGTCGATAGGTCAATTTTAACCAGCTGATTATTGCCATTTAAAACCACATATAAAAAATCTACACCATCTTCGTTATTTATAGCCAGATCATTTGGTAATGCCAAAGGCGATTCTCCTTCGGCTTTAAAAGTAAAGGTGTTTTTTATGCTGATGCTTTCGCCATTCCAAATTGCCTGAAAAACATACGATTTAGAATCTTTCCCTTTGCCGGCGGCCGCGCTCCAGAATATTTGTGTTTGCTTATCTGTTTTTAAAACCTTTAATCCTGAGTAAGTACTGGAAAGCCCACGATACCGGGCATCCTGTTTGTACGTCCACCGGGTGACCACTTTACTTAATACTGTATCAATCAGGGCGATGCCATATCTGTCTTCAACAGCTATAAGTTTGCTGTTGGGTATAAGTCTTACATCCATGCTGTGGTTTTCGTCGCCTGGATCACCAAACGAAACAACTTTGCCAGCTGGATCAATAATCCGGTTATAGGGCATTAAAACAGGTAATATGTTTCGATTTAACGTACTGTCATCATAGGCGCTATGCATATTGGCCTGCTCATTATCGGCGGGTTTCTTATTATTGTTTATATTATGGCAAGCCATAACCGATATAGCCAACCCTGAAATAAGGGTAAATATTTTGCGACTCTTATTATTCATTTTTTGTTCCTGACCGGTAAAATTACACTAACACTTTATACTGAAAGTTAAGCGATGCTAAATTATCATAATTGTTACTAATATTGTTTTTAAATAGCAACCATAACTTGATATGAAAATCAGTAATTCTATAACAAGCAGACTAAAATTTCAGCATGAAACAATTGGCGAACTCATTTTAAATCTTGATGAGCAGCAATTGTTTAAAAGACCTCAGCCTGATAAATGGAATATCCATGATAACATTGCACATTTAGCAAGATATCAACATGTATTTATTGAACGAATCAATCAAATTTTAAATACTGACAACCCCTCATTTGGCAGTTATAAAGCTGATAATGACCCGGAGTTTATAAGCTGGCAAAATAAATCTACAGAAGAACTGATACAACAAATTAGTGCAGACAGACTGGATATCATACAATTGATTAATACTATCCCTGAAAATCAATCGGATAAAAAAGGATCGCACCCTTTTTTTGGAAATTTAAATATCGTAAAATGGACAGAGCGATTCCTGCTACATGAAGCTCATCATCTTTTCACTATCATTAACTTAGTTAATCTATAAGGAAGTAATAGGCAAGCGGAGGTCTTATAAATAATTGACTACCATTTGTCGCCATGAACGGGCTTGATGGGCTTCGTTATCCCAGACATACAACGAATTATTAATGCCTTTCTCTGTTAGCAGGTTACTTAATGTATAATTGTTATCCAATAAAATATCCTCCTTCCCTACTGTCAAAACTATATACAGCTGTCTGAGTATTTCAAGTTTATGCTCATCTGTTAAATTGGGGATATATTGCAATGGCATGTTAAAATATACATTCTCGTCCCAATACCCCTCTAACAGATCTTCGTAGTGCCCTATTTTGGTTGCCAGATCGTACCTGCCACTCATGCCAACCACTTTATTGAATACACCCGGATGTCTTAATGATATGTTCACCGCATGATAAGCTCCCAGGCTACAACCCGCGGCAATTTTAAATGAATTGGGGTTTTTAACATCTACATAGGGCATAACCTCCTCAAGGATATACTGCTGGTATTGAATATGCCGTAATATTTTTACCGATGGATGAAATCCTGAACTATAAAAACTTTCAGTGTCACAACTATCCACGCAATAAACCTGGATATGCCCATTTTCAATTTTATGACGCAGTGATTCAATCACACGCCAGTTCTCGTAATCATAAAACCGCCCCATTCTTGCCGGGAAAAACAGAACAGAGGCTCCGCTATGGCCAAATATCAGCATCTCCATATTTTTCTGAAGAACCGGGCTATACCATCGCGTGTATTCTCTGTTCATACTATTATATGCAAGATGCCTCTATGATGTGATATTTATATTAATTCTGCATGAAAATTCTCTGAAAGCCGGGCATAAATAGTTTGTTTCCACAAAGCATACCCCTTTTTACTTAAATGGAGACCATCTGGTTGAAAATATTCTTTATCAGGATATCCATCTTTATTCAGCATCTTGTTATATATATTGATGAACCTCCAATTATCATCCCGTTTAATGATCTCATTTTCAATAATATTATTGGTATACCGGAGTGAGTTAATGAGATCCCAGCGCGCTATACTGGGTTTAATGGAAACATAGTAACAAGGAATAGAGCCAAACCTTTGCGATATTTGATTGGCAAGCTGTTCAAAAAAAATAAAGATCTCTTCCGGATGTCTTCCATCACCCAGATCATTATCACCTGCGTATACAACGATAGATTTAGCATCGTAAGGAGCAACAACGCGATCAAAAAACCAGGAACAGGCCGCAAGTGTTGAACCACCAAAGCCCAAATTAATTGGCTTAAATGGTTTAAAGTCGTCAAATAGCGCATCCCACAGCCTTATCGATGAACTTCCGTAGAACAGCGTTGACGGTTCATATGTTAGTTTTAATCTTTCTTTCTCAAGTCCTTTAACTTCTTCTTCGTACCAATACATACACTTAGCTATAATAGGGATAAAAGTATAAAATTACAGCTAAATGCCAATATACACCGAAGTATTGCGGCTCAATTATTATTTAATTCCTGGCAAAACGGCTATTGTAAGCCATTTTATTTTCCAGTACCATTATTCTGCCGGGTATTATTAAACGTGGGATTTAACCTAAAATATTTGTTTCCTTCTTCAAAGTTTACCACATAATCCGATTTAAAATGGGTGCTCTTCAAATAATAATCGGTAGTGATGATTTGCGCTCCTGAATTACAGGCGGCTATAAAATCACTTTTATCATTTGCGCGGGCCTGTTCGGTATCTGAATCTGCACGGGTGCGGATGATGTAGCCTTTTTTAACCAATTCCTTTATTTCCGGGTCCTTTGGATTATTTCTGATCATCATAGCAGCCTCTGGATTGCCCGGATCTGTATTGGTAAACAAAACCCTCCCTTTCAAGGATGGATGACCTTTGATGTACAGATCCCGGTCGTCCTTGGTGTTATCCATTATAAATATAAACTTACCACGGGCTGCTTTTAATGTTGGCCAATTACCATGCAATACAGCGCTTTCCAATGTCGCGTATTTACCCCTGACCATATCGGGAGTTATCAGGCTATTACCTAAACCATCTCTGATATCTTTGTCCAACTCATCAAGCGTTTGTTCAGTGAATTTTTCAGGAGCAGTACGGTTTGGATCTTTTGGTTTCTCATCCTTGGGCTCCAGGGTAATAAAAATGGGATTATGATCCGGATGCGCATCAGACCATGTTTTTAACTGTTTTAAACCATCTTTAAAAGTTAAGCAATGACTGCGAAAATCAAGATCAATGATATGAAATACCTTAAAGCCTGGTTGTTTCATTTCACCTTCGGGATCAAACGGGGGTTGATCTTTTACCCAATCCAAACCCTTCGGATGCGCATACTTCCCTCCTTTTGAATCGGCATAAACATCAATCTCTAAATTTAACAATCCCATATTCAATTGATCTGATAAACCAATGTGCTCGTAATCGATCTTTTCGGCAGCTTCGGGATTTTGTTGTTGAAAGGCCTTAAATAAGGTGGGATATATAGCTTCTTTATAGCTATTGTGTGATCCTATCACCTGTATTTTATTCATAGGTATATTGTCATCACCATCACTCCACTGGCGCAGAGGTAAAATCAGTATCAAAAGTACACTTAAAAGGGTTTTCATATTTTTATTATGGAGTTGTTATTTTGTTTAACAATTTACGTTGATATACTTTTTATTAAGGTGTTACAACCAAAGTTAAAAATTGTGTCAAAATTGCTTCTCAGATATTTCATTTAGATTAACTGTTCATTAACAATGATAATAACTAAAGGTTATGGGATAAAAGCCAAACAAGAGTAATGACCGCAGCTCGATATCATAAAAACTCCTATCGGTTTTATTTGTTTAATTTTAATTTACCTAATAGCAATCCACTTGGAAAGAATTTCAACAACCGATCTTATTTTAAATGACGATGGCAGCATTTACCATTTAAACCTGCTTCCTGAAGATATAAGCGACACTATTATTTTAGTTGGTGACCCCGACAGGGTTCCCATGGTTAGTCGTTTTTTTGACCATATAGAATTAAAAAAAGGTAAACGTGAATTTATTACGCATACCGGTAGCATTGGTAGTAAACGGATTTCGGTTATTTCAACAGGTATAGGCACTGATAATATAGACATCGTGCTAAATGAACTGGATGCTCTTGTAAATATCGATTTTAATGCGCGTTTACTCCATTCACAGCTTCGCAGTATCGACGTTATTCGCATTGGAACTTCCGGCGCAGTGCAACCTGATATTCCCATTGATAGCCTGCTGATATCGTCAGGTGCTTTTGGCTTAGACGCGCTTATGCATTTTTATGAACACGAGTTAAGTGATCACGACGGGCAACTTTTACAGGAATTTCATGAAGCCATTAACGCCAACTTCGATCTTAAACCCTATTACGCACCTGCAGGAGAAAAACTGCTCACACAATTGGGAAACATAGCTTCGCACGGCATCACACTTACTGCTCCGGGGTTTTATTCGCCGCAGGGTCGGCAAGTACGCGCAAAATCATCTACACCTAACCTTCTATCTATACTTTCATCCTTTAAAAGCTCTAATGGCTCGCAAATTACTAATCTGGAAATGGAAACCGCAGGAATATATGGCCTTGCTGCTTGTTTGGGTCACCAGGCACTTTCATTTAATGTGATTCTTGCTAACCGTTCAACAAATAAATTCAGTAAGGATCCGCTTAACGTAATGGATCATTTTATAGAGTTGATACTAAATACGATTAGCATACAAATATAAACTTCTGATTATGAGACCATTAAAAAACAATTTGAAAGAAGTAACAGCGACACGAAATATTGGGTCTTTAATCACACTCGTTTTTCCGGATAAGTAATTGAAGATTTAATAATTAATTACATTGTTTATTATTAGTTAAAAAAAACAAGAAAACTGGGTTTACATGTAAACCCAGTTTTCTTGCAATATATTACCATAACCAACTTATTTACAATTCATTACAACAATGTAAACCATAAATTATGTAAACCATGTAAACCCACTTTTGGGGATGTACAAATAAGCTGACTTATGAAAAACAGGGTCTATGTATCAAAAATTATAATAACTATAATTTCTCTCTTTTAAAAAATTGTTGCAAAGTATCTGGAGCTGTCATTAAAAAAGTTTGTATACCCAACTTTTGAGCGGTCGCCAAATGTTGAGGACTATCATCAATAAACAGTGTTTCGGAAGGGTTTAGATTGTTTTCGTTTAATACTAACTCAAAAATTGCGGATTCGGGTTTGCGTTTACCTGTTAAATGGGAATAGTAAGTTTTTTCAAAAATATGATCATTACCATCAAAGCCGAAATCAGTTTTCAGATAGTTCATGATATACTCGTAATGGATCTCATTGATGTTACTTAACAAAAACGTACGGTACTTATCCTTTAAACCCAGTAATAATTCATGGTTACCAGCCTCGATTCCGAGCAGCATGCTATTCCAGGCCGCATTAATTTGATCATTGCGGAGTTCAGGATTGCCTGTTTTTTGCCTGATATAGTCGCGGAATTGATCGGCAGTAACTTCTCCCCTATCAAATTTGTCAAAAATTACATCCTGTTGTTTATGCCCAAAAAAATCAGCTGCATTATTGATACCCAACTCTTTCCAAGCTGCCTGGCCCTTTAAAAAGTCCAGACTAAATATAACGTTACCGTAATCGAAGATGATATTTTTAATGTTTTCCATAAAAGCGTTTTGTAATTTGACGGCAAATATGTAAAATTGCACCCGCAAACAAAAACAAAATAACCGCGCCTATAGCTCAGTCGGTTAGAGTAGAAGACTCATAATCTTTTGGTCCCTGGTTCGAGCCCAGGTGGGCGCACTTCTAAAAAAAGCCGTTTCTCGCAAGATAAACGGCTTTTTTTTGTGCTGGTGCTGGCGGTTAGTCCCTCACTATTTCTCCCGGCAAAAGGTGAACAATTCTTTTGACCGGAATATCGATAAAAACTGTAACTTGAACTCAGTATTTTATGACTCTCAACATGCGCTTGCCGAAACGGATCTTTCCGGTTGCCCCGTTCCTATTATTTTGCCTCTTTCATAGCACTCTACAGGGACAATCCGCCTTAATTCGGCAAGAACAAGACCGTTTACCTTTGATCAAGGACAGCAGCCACATAGTCAACAGCTTTAACCGTATTGGCATGCTTTATCACCTGAAGAATCCCGACAGTTGTTTTTATTACGGCATGAAGGCTAAGTCCATAGCAATACGACTACGTTATCATAAAGGTGAGACAGACGCCGACAATGTGATCGCTTCGGCGCTTTTCTTAAAGGGTTTATTTCATGAATCCCTGGACTTGTTCAGCAAAACATTCGCAGCTTACCAAATGCAATCCGATACCGGAAATACGGCCCAAGTGCTGATGAATATGGCTACCGTGTATTTAGGTATTGGGGACACGCTAAGAGCCAAATCATTTTCGCTCCGGGCCATTCAAACCGGCAGGCAACTTCGAAAGGACAGTATTATGAGTATGATCTATGCCAATTATTGCATTGTTAACACCAACCTACCGAATGACAGTATGCAGTATTATCTCCGGAAATCTACCAATATCGCTGGTCGGTATAAAGATGAGCGGATGCTGATCGTCACCCTCCAGCTGCAGGCACAAAGCCTGCTTAATCGGGGCCGTACGGCGGAAGCTCTACCTATGATCCAAAAATCGTTGGCGGAATCCCAAAAGGCCGGAATGGAATATTTTGAAATCAACTCCCTGGGCCTGTATGCAGCTTATTATGAAAAGCGGCCAGATAGTGTTTTGCATTATTATAACCGGGCTTATAATTTGGCCCTGGAAAAGGGTTATGTTTATCTACAGGTCAAGATACTCAAGATCATCTTAGCCTATACGGAGTCATCGGGGAACAAGGATGAAATTATCCGTGTTCGTCGTTTAATTGCCGATGCGCTCACCGTCGAGAATGAAAACCTAAAAAAATTCATAGGGGATTACGTCCAGTATAATACAATCAGGGATAATAACCGGTTACTTGAGATTAGCAATAAAAGCAACAGAATCAAGATCTGGCTGCTAACTGCTGTATGCAGTATCATCGTCTTACTGCTGATCTTTATTTACCGGCTGTACAATACCTCCCGTCGTTTCAATAGCCAGATCAGTGAACAGAACAAACAGATGCGGGAAACACTCAGCGCGCTGGAACAAAGCCAGCAGGACAATACCCGGATGATGCAGATCGTGGCGCATGATCTGCGAAATCCTATTGGTGGCATCACATCGGTAGCTTCGCTGATGTTAGATGAGACGGGGCTGTCTGAAGACCAGCGAATGATGCTGGAATTGATCAGGACCTCCGGACTGAATTCCCTGGAGATGGTCAGCGACCTGCTTCAAGTGCATACCCGCACTGAGGATCTGCAAAAAGAAAATGTTGACCTTTCCCAAATATTACATTATTGCGCCGATCTGCTACGTCATAAGGCTGAAGCTAAAGGGCAGATAGTGGAGCTACAGACCATACCGGTTACCCTGCCCGTGAACCGGGAGAAGATATGGCGACTGGTGAGTAACCTAATCACAAATGCGATCAAGTTCAGCCCCAGCGGGGCTCATATTGTCGTTCGGCTGGAGAAAACAAAAGAATGGGTTGTGATCGCGGTGGAAGATCATGGCATTGGCATACCCGCCGAAATGGGTGCCAGGATCTTTGATATGTTCACAGAGGCCAAGCGGCCAGGTACAGCCGGAGAGCAACCTTTTGGTTTGGGGCTGGCCATCTCCAAGCAGATAGTGGAAGCGCACGGTGGACATATTTGGTTTGATAGTCAAGCAGGTAATGGCACCACATTCTACGTTGAGCTGCCCTGGCTAAGTCAACCATGAATTTGAGGCAGATCACAAGATGATGCATACACTAGCCTAATAGTATATTTTCTGACTTAAGTCGGAAGCATTATTTATGTAAACTCAGCCTCTAAATATTCACTTCTGCTATCAAATAAAGTATCTAATTTTACGGTGATACAAAACATTGCCTGCTTTCATCATAGTTACATCTGCCCATGAAGACCTTTTCGGAATTGAAAAAAAATTTAAAGAATGACTTTTCACATTTAAGATCAGTTAAAATTGCGCTCCTGGGAGATACCGCCACACAATTACTAACACAATGTATAAGGGGTATGGGCTTTGATATGGGTTTTGACCTTCAAATATGGGAAGCCGATTTTAACCAAATAGAACGACAGGTTTTAGACCCAACAACTGAGCTGTATACATTTGCTCCCGAAATAGTTATCATATTCCATTCTTCACATCAATTATTAGCCAAATACAACAAACTAAACCCTGCGGAACATAGTGGTCTGGCCCAAAATCGATTGGCATTGATCGGTGATCTATCTACTGTCTTAAATATCCATTTGAATGCAAAGATCATTTACTATAACTACACCGAAATCAATGATGCGGTATTTGGCAATTATGCCGCCAAAAACCCATCATCATTCCTATTTCAGTTACGGAAGCTTAATTATGAACTGATGCTTTACGCCAGCCAACAAACTGATTTTCATATCTGTGACATTTCTTCTATTCAAAATCAGTTGGGCAAGGCAACCTTTTTGCAAACATCGATGTATATAAACACAGAGATGGTGTTAAGTATCGATATATTACCATGGGTGGCCGCCCAAACAACTGACCTCATCGGTTCGATGTATGGCCGGCTAAAAAAATGCCTGATCCTTGATCTGGATAATACACTGTGGGGTGGTATAATCGGCGATGACGGCATAGAAAACATTCAGTTGGGAAATTTAGGTATAGGGAAAGCATTTACGGAGTTTCAGCATTGGGTAAAGAAGTTAAAAAACCGGGGCATTATCCTGGCCATTTGTAGCAAAAACACCGAAACAATTGCCAGGGAACCGTTTGAAAAACATCCGGATATGGTGTTGCACCTGGGCGATATTGCCATTTTTAAAGTCAACTGGGATAACAAAGCCGATAACATCAAACAAATTCAGGCCGAATTAAACATTGGTTTTGATGCCATGGTTTTCCTGGATGACAATCCTTTTGAAAGGGCCATGGTACTTGAACACATCCCGGACCTTACTGTTCCTGAACTGCCCGAAGACCCGGCAAATTACCTGGAATATCTGTATACCCTGAACCTGTTCGAAACCACTTTGCTTACAGATGAAGATGCGGAACGAACCAAGCACTACCAAACTGCAGCTAAACGAAATACAGAACAGCAGCAATATGCCAACGAAGACGCTTTTTTGCAAAGCCTGAACATGACAGCAGTAGTGGAAACCTTTAGCACATTTAACACGCCACGGTTGGCGCAGCTTTCGCAACGCTCAAACCAATTCAATTTGCGCACGGTTAGGTACACCGAAACAGATGTTAAGTCCATTGCAGATTCAACAGATGCATTTGGCATTTCATTTACTTTAACCGATAAGTTTGGGGATAATGGCCTCATCTGTGCCGTTATTTTGAAAAAAGAATCTATCGATGTACTCTTTATCGATAATTGGTTTATGAGCTGCCGGGTGCTAAAAAGAGGGATGGAAAATTTTACATTAAACACCATTACGGCTTTTGCCAAAGCAAAGGGATTCAGCTACCTAAAAGGGCAATACCTGCAAACACCTAAAAACGAAATTGTAAAACATCTCTACCAGGATCTGGGCTTTGAAAAGCAAAATGATCACTGGATACTGGATATGCATACCTACACCCACAAAAAAACACACGTGAACATTAAGTAATGGAACAGCCGCTCAACTATATCTATCAAAAAATAGAAACGCTAAACCCAATGCATGGCAAAAAACTCAAAAAGAACATCGCTTTTTTTGACGCCCGTTATTATGAGATGGCTAATTCTTTTTTTGTCAAATACATTAACATACTGCACCTTAATAATAAAATCCTCGATTACGCTATAAACTGCTATTTACACATGATCGCAGATGTAAATAGCGAAACAGTTGAGTTTTTACGCACGGGGAAATATTCCAGCAGCACATTTGCTGAAGTGAATCAACGCGTGTATGCCCGCCCCGAAACCATGGAGTACTATATGCATGGCCTCATCATGTCGCAGTTTTTGTGGAAACATCATTACCAGATGCTGCAATACTTTACAGATACTTTACCGCGGTACATTAGTGCTACAAAAAGCTATCTGGAAGTTGGTGTAGGGCATGGACTTTATTTGTCAAAAGCATTGGAAATCATGGATACCGGTACCAAGCTTACTGCTGTTGATATCAGCGAGACGTCCATTGCAATGACCAAAAGTTTTATAAATGATAGCCGGATAAATTATCACCTGAAGGATATTTTTGAGTTTGATAATCACCAGAAGTACGATTTTATCACGCTGGGCGAAGTACTGGAACATGTAGAAGACCCGCTAAAGTTATTACAAAAATTAAACTCGCTGTTGAGTGATGATGGAGTACTATTCTTTACCACCCCTACCAACGCGCCCGCAATTGATCATATTTATCTGTTTAATACTGTGGGCGAGATACAGGATATTATAAAAGCAGCGGGATTTGATATTGAGGCAGAATTGTCGCTTTTATCAGAAGAGGTGTCGCCCGAAAGAGCTGCCAAATTCAAGATAGCTATATTATACGGAGCTTTTTTAAAAAAGAGCCAAGTCTCTTCATAACTTTAAACAACAATGCATACATGGATAAAGGCGAAATATTAAAAATGGTAAACGATATTTTCATTGATGTACTGGATGATGAAAACGTTGTACTAACTTATGAAACTACCGCAAATGATGTAGAAGAATGGGATTCTTTAAACCATATTCAATTGGTGGTAGCTATTGAAAAACAATTCGGGATCAGATTTACCTCGCAGGAAATTCAAAGCTGGAACAATGTTGGCGAGTTGATCGGCTCTATAAGTAACAGGATCAATTAGTAACATATGAAATTTCATCATGTAGGAGTGGCCTGCAAAAATATCGCGGCAGAGATAGCCAGCATCTGTAAGATCCATGATATTGCAGCCATAAGCGCAACCGTTTTTGACCCCGAACAAAATGCGGAACTGGCTATGCTTACTCTAAGCGACGGAACCCATATTGAACTGATTGCCGGTAAACAGGTAGAAAGCTTTGTAAAAAAGAATATCACTTATTACCATTTATGCTTTGAGGTTGATGACATCCACGCCGAAATTGAAAGACTTATCGGTGAGCACGCAATGTTAATTTCGTCTCCCAAACCTGCAATATTGTTTGATAACCGGGAGGTTGCCTTTTTGCAGGTTTCATACGGGTTAATTGAATTATTAAACTCAAAATAACCTCAGAATGCTGTTTACCTCCATCACATTCGTTATTTTTTTTTGCCTGTTCTTCCTTTTATACTGGTTTGTCTTTAACCGCGGACTTAAATTACAAAACCTCCTGCTCCTGGCGGGCAACTACTTGTTTTATGCCTGGTGGGATTGGCGCTTTTTGTCCTTGCTTATTGGCAGCTCAATCCTCAACTACTTTTTAGGCATAGGCATATATAACAGCAAGCAGGAAAAACGACGTAGTTTTTTGCTATGGGTTGGTTTGCTGCAAGGTTTGGGCACATTGCTTTTCTTTAAATATTTCAACTTTTTTGTAAAATCTATAGCCACTGCATTTATAGCGTTTAATATCAAACTGGATATATATACGCTAAACATCATACTGCCCCTGGGTATCAGCTTTTATACTTTCCGCACATTAAGCTACTTATTGGATATTAAGCATGGTAAAATTAAACCTAGTACAGATTGGGTGGTATTTTTTTGCTATGTATCCTTTTTTCCGTGTGTAATATCAGGACCTATCGATCGGCCTAAAACACTCATCCCACAGTTAGAAAGGCTAAGGACGTTTAATTATGCTCAGGCTACAGACGCATTACGCCAGATACTTTGGGGTTTATTCAAAAAAATTGTGATTGCTGATAATTGCGCGGTATTTACAAATGACATTTTCGAGCACTATAAAACCCTGCCAGCCAGCTCTCTCCTATTTGGTGCCTTTTTGTCTCTTATTCAGGTCTACGCCGATTTTTCGGGTTATTCGGATATCGCTATTGGTTTATCCAACCTCATCGGGTTTAAAATTACCCGTAATTTTGATACGCCCTTTTTTGCCCGGAATATTGCCGACTTCTGGCGCCGCTGGCATATTTCCCTAACCAGTTGGCTTACAGATTATATATTTACACCCCTTACCATCTACTTCCGGGATCTGGGAAAAACAGGGCTTATACTCGCCATATTGATCAATTTTACAGCGATCGGTATCTGGCATGGCGCCAATTGGACTTTTATGCTTTTCGGTTTTTTAAATGGCTGCTATTACATCCCGCTTATATTACGGGGAACCTTAAATAAAAAGAAGAAGATAGCTACGGATCGGCTTCTGCCGGAACTGCCAGCTTTGTTAAATATGGCTGGTACGTTTATCCTGATCATGTTTACCTTCATTCTCTTTCGTGCTGATAACCTGGCCCAGGCTTTTGATTATTACCACAGGCTTTTTTCACATTCGCTGTTTATGGCTCCTGTCATTATCGAAAAAGTGAATACCGCCGCAACATTGGTTTGTATCCTGATCATGTTTGCGGCTGAATGGCTGCAGCGCGACAAACAACATGTCCTGCAAATAGATTTTATAAAAAACTTCCCGGCAAGGGCTATCATATATTATGGCTTAATACTCATCATCCTCACGTTTACCGCCACCCGGAATAGCGATTTTATTTACTTTAAATTTTAACATGAAAGGTACGGTCAAATTCATATTTAAGACGCTGCTGTTTGTGTTACCGGTACTGCTGATCTTCGAGGTGCTTTTTCGCCTGGGTTACTCCCCCATCATTACTAATTCTACCCTTTTTGATCTTAAGATGATCCGTTTGCAAAAGCAACATGTTAAGCATTTAAAAGTGATATCTATTGGTTCATCAGTCAGTTTGTATGAACTTAACTCGAATATCATCATACACAATTTGCGTGTGCCTTATTATAATTTTGCATCATGGGGTTTGCAGATAAGCGATATGCGGGTGCTGCTCAGTTGTTTTGTAAATGATTACCATCCCAGGTACGTTATTATTGGTTCCTCCATCGGTGATTTTATATCACCATCCAATGATACATATCTCAACTATGTAAATACCAATACCTTTATTAGAAATGGGTTTCCGGAGATCTTTTATTTTAAAAATTACAGCTCCATACACCAGATCATTCGCAGGAAACATACCGCCTTTCCCGTTCAGTTTGATAGCTGGGGGGGTGCCTTGCTTACCATTAAAGCTAAAGATATAAGCCGCGATAAATGGAACGAGCATGGTATATTCCCAACCCAATATACCATAGACCAATATCGCGAGTTGGATAGCCTGGGCGCATGGCTCAATGCACAACACATCAAGCTTATTTTTGCCCAGGCCCCTATCAAAGCGTCTTACGCCAATACAGCCGTGTCCCGGCAAATTTTACAAAGACATTTTGATCAATGCCAGTCCATTATTGAAAAACATGGAGGCACATATCTTAACTACTATAACCCTGCTATTTTTACCGACAGCCTGTTTTTTGACCAATACCACCTCCAGGCTGCCGGCGGTGTAGT
Organism: Mucilaginibacter sp. BGA-UO-ETr-C110; assembly: GCF_059567985.1. Lineage (NCBI taxonomy): Bacteria > Pseudomonadati > Bacteroidota > Sphingobacteriia > Sphingobacteriales > Sphingobacteriaceae > Mucilaginibacter > Mucilaginibacter sp. BGA-UO-ETr-C110. The sequence continues at coordinate 1,253,083 of NZ_JCAQPB010000002.1, read as the reverse complement.
TTTTACCAAGTTGCTTATTACCGATCTTAAAAAGCTCATCAGGTAAACACATCATAAGGCATTGTTTTCTGTAAAAGGTTTTTAAATATTCCGGACTGCTGCGATGGGCCCTGCCGCTTTTTTGTTAACTTCAATTTAGCTTTTAACGTCAATAAAACAGTCGTTTTTTGCCCGGAGCTCCATACCCGTTAAGCTAATGTTTAAAAAAGTTTAAATTTTTTACATCAGCATACCCCCTCTGGCATTTTAAACCGTAATACCTAATATAAGCAAGTAATAAGCCACCATGACTAACCAGGAAAGCAAGAATCTGCTGAAAAAGTATATCGAAGGAAAATGCGATCAGGAAGAAACCGCCTGGGTTGAAAGCTGGTATCTTAATACAGCTCATGATAGAGCAGTACCGTCACAAGAAGAAATTGAAGCTGCTTATACCTTAGTTAAGGCAAATCTCCCTAAAGACACACGCATTGCAGGCAGAAGGTTTTACCTTTCTATTGCAGCCACTATTCTTTTATGTGTTTCTGCCGTTGCGTATTTTACTTTTCGTCAGCCATCACTAAATTCAGAAAATACGGCTTCAATAGCTAAACAGAATGATCTTCTTCCGGGCAGCAATAAAGCTACACTTACGTTGGGTAACGGCCAACAGATCGTTTTAACAGGTGCTTCGAATGGCAAAATAGCACAGCAAGGTAATGTGGCTGTCAGCAAAACAGCTGATGGACAATTAGTTTATAACGGAAATGATAATGAAACATCGGCTCCATTATACAATACTACAGCTACCCCACGCGGCGGCGAATATCATCTGACACTGGCTGATGGCACCAATGTTTGGTTAAACGCGGCATCATCCATAACCTATCCAACAACGTTTACAGGTCATGACAGAACGGTTCAGGTAACCGGCGAGGTTTACTTTGAAGTTTCACATGATCAGCACAAACCTTTTAGGGTAATTACCCGTGGCCAAACGGTTGAGGTGCTGGGTACCCACTTCAATATCAATGCTTATGATGATGAGCCACTTATAAAAACAACATTATTTGAAGGCGCGGTAAAGGTTAGCAGGGATGCAAAATCAGCTATACTAAAACCAGGAGAACAAGCGGTTGATAATACAAATAGCTCAGCTATCAACGTAACCAACGATTTTAACAGCGAAGAAGTTATTGCCTGGAAAAACGGTAAGTTTTATTTTGACTATACCGATGTAAATACCATTATGCGCCAGATTGCGCGCTGGTATGATGTAGATGTAGTATACCAGGGAAAAATACCCACCAAGCGGCTTTCCGGGTCATTCTCTAAATACACCAATGCATCAAAAGCTTTATCCATATTAGAATACGCAGGTATCAACTTTAAAATTGAAGGAAGGAGGATTATCGTAAAATAATTACCACCTCTTAAATCAAAGCGGTTGCCAGGCTTCCGTCCCCTTTTGTTGGCCCAAAAAAAACCGGAGAGTGGTGACACACTTCCCGGCTAATAGTTTGGGTTAACCATAAATTTAATTTGAACTAAACAAGGTACTTACAAACCCAAACCATACAAAAGTATGCAAAATTTTACTTTAAGTCCTTTCTTAAATTATAAGAAAGGACTTCACAAATTTTTCCTGGTTATGAGACTGACCACTTTAGGAATTCTGTTTTGTATCATGCAGGTAAGCGCCGTCACTTTTGCGCAGCACATAACCTTCAAGGCCAAAAACATATCGTACGAAAAGCTTTTTAAAGCCATTGAACAACAGAGCGGCTATACCTTTGTGTACGACCCTGATGTACTGCGTGCTTTTGCAAATTTCAATATCGAAATTAACGATGCCAACATTACGGAAGTAATGGACAAATCACTGGCTAATAAACCGCTTAATTATAAAGTTATTGACAATACCATAGTTGTACGCCTTAAAGAAGCTACGGCACAACGTAATGAACTTATTTTCATAACAGGTAAGATTACCGGCCAAAACGGCATTCCATTACCGGGCGTTACGGTGAAAGTAAAAGGATCAGCCATTATAGCCGGTTGGGTAACAAATGCCGAAGGCAGGTTCAACGCTTTGGTTAATTCAAAAAATGTGGTTCTGGTATTTTCCTATGTAGGCTACCAAACGCATGAAGTGCGTGTTGAAGATCTTAAATCGCCATTTACTATACAGCTTAAAGAAGACATCGGTACACTGGATGAGATACAGGTGATAGCTTACGGCCAAACAACCAAAAGACTTAACGTGGGCGACCAGACTACTGTTACAGCCAAGGAAATTGAGAAATACCCCGTAGGCAACGTCTTGACTGTATTACAGGGTACCGTTCCTGGTATGGTCATCAGTCAATCTACGGGTCAGGCCGGAAGTACCTATAATGTGGTTATCAGGGGACAAAACGGCTTAACCACAAATTCGGCTCCGCTTTATGTTATAGATGGTATCCCTTATAACGGCGGCAGCTATTCATCTCAAAAATCAAACTATTTAGGATCGAATGGTCAGGCATATGATGCATTAAGTTTAATTAATCCTTTGGATATAGAGAGTATTAACGTTTTAAAGGATGCCGATGCCACGTCCATTTATGGTTCAAGAGGCGCCAATGGCGTTATATTGATCACTACAAAAAAAGGTAAAGCAGGCGATACAAGAATTGATGTGAACGTTTTCAGCGGTATAAGCCAGGCGATTGCCACGCCACAGCTACTAAATACACAGCAATACCTGCAAATGCGCAGAGAGGCCAAGAAAAATGATAACGCGGCTATACTACCTACCGATTATGACATCAACGGCACCTGGGACACTACCCGTTATACCGACTGGCCAAAAATGTTTTTAAAAGGCACGGGCTATAATACCAATGCCCAAGCCAGTATATCCGGGGGCGGTAATAATGTTTCCTATCTGGTCAGCGGCAACTTTAGGCGTTCAACAAATGTTCAACAGTTGATTGGTGGATCAGACCAGACGTCTTCACTGCACTTCAGCCTGAACTCTACCAGCAATAATAACAAATTTAATGTTCAGTTCACCGGTGGATATACGTATGATTTCAATAACATTCCATCGGCCGATTTGACCAGTAGCGCCAACCTTGCACCAGATGCTCCGGCACTTTATAACGCCGACGGATCACTGAACTTTCAAAACAATACATTTGGAAACCCTTTATTGTCAGCCAAAACCCTTGCAAGAACTTCTTTATCAAATTTAACCAGCAGCATGGTTGCCAGTTATTTATTGGCTAAAGGTTTAAAGGCACAGGCAACTGTAGGCTACAACAAACAAGCCCTTTATGAGTTTCTGGCTAATCCGCTGGCCTCTATTCTGCCAACCAGCATAGCCCTGGGAGTCAAGGGCTCGGCCAATTATAGCTGGAGCAATAAAAGCTTCTGGAGCATAGAGCCACAGCTTGAATACAACCGCAGCATAGGCAAAGGCACGCTTGACGTTTTAGTCGGAGGGAGTATACAAAAGCAAATGGTTGATGCTACCCAATTACAGGCCTTAGGTTATAGCAATGACCTGCTGATCAATAACATTGCCGCAGGCAGTAGCGTTGTTGCTTTAGGCCAGGGTTATAACGCCTATAATTACAAATACAGCGCTATTTACGGCCGAGCCAATTATAACTGGGAAGGCAAATATATAGTTGATCTTTCTGGCAGGTATGATGGCTCCAGTAAATTTGGCCAGAGCCGGCAGTTCCATTTCTTTTATGCAACCGGCGCCGGGTGGGTATTCAGTTCCGAAAACTTTATTAAAAATGCCATACCATTCCTCAGTTTTGGTAAGATAAAAGGAAGCTATGGTACTTCAGGTAACGACCAGATAGGAACTTATTTGTATTTGGAAAACTTTTCGGCTGTAACATCAACCAACCCTTATCAGGGTGTACCGGGTATATTACCAACCAATCTGCCTAATCCGTATCTGAGTTGGGAAACTACCACTAAAGCAAATATCGGTATTGAGCTACAGTTTTTAAAAGGAAGGATCGGCTTACAGGGTAATTTCTTCAGAAACCGTACCACTGATGTATTATCATCTGTACCACTATCATCAACCACCGGCTTTACCTCCATAACTCAAAATATTGATGCAAAGGTCCAAAACAAAGGGTTCGATATTACGCTCAGTATCACCAATATTCAATCAGGGAGTTTTGTATGGACAACCTCGTTTATGATCAGCAGGCAGCGTAACAAATTATTGGCCTTCCCGAATGCCACTGGACTCGCTCTGCAAGAAATCAACCAATCTGTTGGTACTTTTCCTGTTAACCGCTATGCCGGTGTCGATCCGCAAACCGGTCTTTACCAGTTTTATGATAAAGACGGCAAAATTGTTTCCGCGCCATCAAGCTCGGGTTCCGATCAAACCAAGCTGATCAACACCGATCCTGGTTACTTTGGTTCCGTTTCAAACTCCATTAGTTTCAAAGGCTTTACACTCAGTTTCCTTTTCCGCGGCATAAAACAAACCGGACGAAGCACTTTCGGACAGATCCTTTCTACCAGTTTTCTGCCGGTGCCGGGAATTCCTAATACCAACTTTCCAACAGCCATTTTAGATCACTGGCAAAAACCAGGTGATGTAGCCAAGTTTGGCAAATTCAGCAGCACCTTTGGTGCAACACTCTTCAATGCGCTAAACGTCAACAGAAATGTAGATGCATACTACAGCGATGCTTCTTACATCAGGTTACAAAACGCATCGCTCAGTTACCAGTTCGATAACGAGATAGCTAAGAAATGCCATCTGCGTAGCCTGAAAGTTTATGCATTAGGTGAAAACCTGGCCACCATCAGTAGTTACAATTTTTCAGATCCCGAAACTCAAAGCTATCTGAAAATGTCGCCGCTACGAACTATAACTTTTGGTATACAAGCATCACTTTAAAAAGAAGGAACCATGAAAATTAGAAAGATATATTCCATAGCATTATATATGAGCGTGCTGGCCATTGTGAGCTTATTGAGCAGCTCCTGCAAAAAGGCCATACAAGTAGGCCCCTCGCTTGTTGCGGCAAATAGCAGCAATGCCTTCTCATCAAACAGTGCCGCACAGTCGGTGGTATCAGGTATATATACAAGAATGTCTGCCGGATCATTTTTCCAGGGCGGTGCCGGTATAAGTTTAACGATGGGTTTGGCAGCTGATGAATTGATAAACATCAGCTCGAATAACTCCTCATTAGGCTCATTCTATTTAAACAGCTATGCTCCCATCACCCCACCTCCTTTCTGGTCGGAGTTTTACAAGGAGCTGTTTTTCTGTAACACAGCCATCAATGGCATTTCCGGCTCTTCGGCCATTACCGATGGGGTTAAAAAACAACTTATCGGTGAAGTAAAGTTTTTACGCGCGTACATTTATTTTTATGCGGTAAACCTGTATGGCACCCCGCCACTAACAACCACCGATGACTATACGGTTAATAATGTACTTCCAAATAGTACCCCCGATGCCATTTACAAGCAGATAATACAGGATTTGACTGACGCACAGGGAGCACTGGCCGATAATGTGTATGTAGATGCTTCTGGCAATACAGTTACAGACAGAGTAAGGCCTAACAAACAAGTAGCAAGCGCCATGCTGGCAAGGATTTATCTATATCTTAAAGATTGGAAAAATGCCGAAACCCAGGCCAGCTCTGTGATCAGCAATGCTAATTACACACTGGTAGGTAACCTGAACCAGGTTTTTTTAAAGGCCAGTAAGGAAACCTTATGGGCATTGCAACCGGTTTCCCAACTTTACTTAAACACTATTGATGCCAACTACCTGATTGTTAATGCAAGCTATGCATTAGCAACCCAGCTACCACTAAATAATAACCTGGTAAACGCTTTTGAAACCGGCGACGCCCGTTTAACAAACTGGGTTGGTACCTTCACAACCACTACCGCGCCGGTAACCACTTATTATTATGCCAATAAGTACAAGGTTGCGTCATTGAGTTCAACCATTGCCGTTACCGAGTATCCGATAGTAATGCGTTTTGCCGAGCAATACCTGATACGGGCAGAAGCGCGCGCTCAGCAGAACAATCTGTCTGGCGCTATTGCCGATATTAATATCATCCGTACAAGAGCAAGCCTGGCCAATACTACAGCAGCCTCACAATCAGATATACTTGATGCCGTTGCACGTGAGCGCCGGGTGGAGTTGTTTAGCGAATGGGGACACCGGTGGTTTGATCTGAAACGCACCAATAAGCTTGATGCGGTTATGAGCGTGGTAACGCCACAAAAAGGCGGTACATGGAGCAGCTTCGAGCAATTGATGCCTATCCCTCCTGATGATATCAGAGCTGACCAAAACCTGAAGCAAAATCCGGGATATAATTAAAATACACCCCTATTATAATAACGCTCCCACAGCAGGGCCCGATACGGTCCTGCTGATCTTATCGATCCCTCTTATTTTTTAATAACAAAACTCATCATGAAAACAAAGATCATCGCTCTGTTTACCACTGGTTTGTGCATAGCTAGTTTACAAAGCATAGCACAAACCCAGCCATTTATGATTAATGGCAAGCTACAAAACGTATTTCCGGCACCTACGAAACTGTATCTGACGGAACTTTTACCCGGAACCTTAAAAAAACACATAGATAGTGTGGAAGTAAAAAATAATGAGTACCAATTTAAAGGGGAGCTCAACGTTGATGAAGCAGTAGCGGTCACTATAAGCACCGCAATTAAAACAGATCCGACCAAAGATCTTACCCTTTATCTGGACAAGGGCGAACTGAATGTAATTTCAGATGGCACACTTAAAAAATTCACGCTGTCTGGCTCTGCTGCCGCGGCTCAAAACCAGGTAATTGAAATAAGCAACGGTGTTTTAAAAGAAAAAGAAGAGCTCAAACGAATAGCAGCAAGCGACGAATACAAAACAAATGAAACGCTGCAGGCAGATGTATTGAAAAGATCACGTGCCCTGGGTACCAAGGGTTTAATTGATACGTATACCTTTGTTAAAAACAACCCGAATAGCCGGATAAGTCCTTTTACTACCTACGCACTATTGTTATCTGGCTATGTTGGCGGAGCAGCTCAGGATACCCTGACGCAACAATTGCCCAACCACGTTAAAACCGATAAATTAGGCCTCGCTATCGCGCATATCCCGGTCATGCGCGACTCGATAATGAAAGCAGCCCTGGCTAAACAGAAAGTAGAAGCAGGCAAGATACCTGTAGGCAGTAAAGCGCCTGAGTTTACAGAAAATGACATCCATGATAAGCCTGTTAGCCTGTCATCATATAAAGGTAAATATGTATTAGTGGATTTTTGGGCAAGCTGGTGCTTACCATGCCGCCAGGAAAACCCGAATGTTTTAAAAGCCTACAATAAGTACAAAGACAAGGGATTTACTGTATTGGGTGTCTCTCTTGATTCGGAATCGGCCAAAGCAAGCTGGCTTAAGGCTATCGCAAGCGATGCGTTGCCGTGGACACAGATATCTGACCTCAAAGGCTGGAAGAACCAGGCAGCACAGTTGTACGGCGTAGGTTCTATTCCGCAAAACTTCCTGATTGACCCCAACGGCGTTGTTATCGCTACCAATCTGCGCGGTGAAGATCTGCATACTAAATTAGCCTCCATCTTTAAATAACATCTATAATGAAAATCATCATGAAACATAAAAGTTTAGCAGCTTTGATATTGATATTTGCGGTTTGTCTTTCCCTGATAAATTACAGCGCCACGGCGCAAACCAAAAAAGCAAATTTTGCAGGTGTATGGCATTTAAACGAAAATAAAAGCGATTTTGGTCGCCTAACTGCTGCCAGTGCTAAAAAAGTTCAGGTACTCACCATTGATCAAACACCTGATGAGATCGATATCAAGAGCGGTGATTCAACCGAAAGTACCAAGGCCATCATCAGGCTTGACGGAAAACCTTCACAATTAAGCAATAACACGGTTATCAATGAGATCCCTACTATTTCCAAAAGCGAGTTATCCATTCAATGGATCAATGACCACACAGCTATTGTAACTTTGGATAACCCCAAAGGTATGATGCCGCCAAGCGTTAAAACTTATACCATCTCGCCAGATCTGCAAACCTTTACCATTGATTATAAACTCAAATTCGGCGAATCGGAGTTAACCGGTAAACTGGTTTATGATAAACAAAAAGGTAATTAACGCTACTCATTGATTGCATAATAATCAGAAAACTATCATGAAAAAATTATTGGGGGTGCTGCTTATGGCAGCTCCTTTTATGGGCCTGGCCCAAAACAAAACAAACTTTGAGATCAGGGGAAAGCTGGATAGTATTGACGTGCCGATGGTGTATGTTGTGCATATGCAGGGCTTCAAGCAAATTATTGACAGCGCCAAAGTAACCAACCATACCTACAGACTGAAAGGATACTTAGAAGTAAGTCAGCAAACCGTGCTGATGACCTACAACATGAGAACGGTAAAGCAAATACAACCGGATGGCATAGCGTTGTTGTTTCTATCGCCGGGTACATCAACAGTAACGCATACCAAAAAATTTCATGATATCAACATAAGCGGCTCTGCGGGATATAACGATTATAAAACATTAACCACAACAGCCAAACCGTACGAAGACAAAAATCAGGCACTTAAAACTAAGGCTTACCAGTTACTGAAACAAAAAGACACCGTTGCTGCCAATGATGCATACGCCAAACAATATGCGTTTGAGCAGGATTTTATGGATAAAGTATACGGAGGTTTTATCAAACAACATGCTAAATCTCCGGTTGCATTTTTTGCGCTTCAGAAATTGGCAGGAACCGGGCATAGTATTGATGGCCAAAAGTTGAAACCTTACTTTGATATGTTGCCCCCCGATATTAAGGAAAGTGAAGATGGGCAGCAGTTTAACAAAAGAATAACGGATGCCATTACCTTTAATACCAAGGGAGCAATCGGCAGCCAGGCTACGGACTTCACCTTGCTGGATACTGCCGGGCATACCGTAAAACTGTCGGACTTTAAAGGCAAATATGTATTGCTTGATCTTTGGGCCAGTTGGTGCAGCCCCTGTCGTGCCGATAACCCGCATTTGGTTACAGCATACAAAGAGTATCACCAAAAAGGATTTGAGATATTGAGTGTTTCGTTGGATACCCGACCACGCGAGAAAGCCTGGCATAACGCCATTAGCCATGATCACTTAACAGCATGGGCACACGTCGCAGATCTTGATCATGAAATCAACAGCGTGGTAGCCTTATATGGCGTAAGCGGTATTCCGCAAAACTTCCTGATAGCTCCCGATGGCAAGATCGTCGCCCGTAGTCTGCGCGATGGAGATCTGGAAAAGCAACTTAACAAAATATTAAATCATTAAACTCCCCTTCCCATGGATATTAAAAAACTGATACTAACCACTGCAATCGGTTTTACCGGATACGCTGCCTTAGCACAATCCATCCCCTTAGATCCGGCTGTGCGCACCGGTAAACTGGCCAATGGCTTTACTTATTATATTCGTCATAATAATGAACCCGGGAAACGTGTAGAATTATACTTGGTTAATAAAGTAGGCTCGGTACTTGAAGATGATGACCAGCAGGGCCTGGCCCACTTTATGGAGCACATGAACTTTAATGGCACCAAAAACTTTCCGAAGAATGATCTGGTTGATTACCTGCAAAAAGCAGGTGTTCGTTTTGGCGCCGACCTGAACGCCTATACCAGTTTTGACGAAACTGTTTACCAGTTGCCCATCCCAACTGATAACCCTGCTATGTTTGGTAACGGCATTCGGATTATGCGCGACTGGGCGCAGGAAGCCACTTTAGACCCCACCGAAATTGAAAAGGAACGTGGTGTGGTATTAGAAGAAGAAAGGCTTGGCAAAGGTGCTAAAGACCGTATGTCAAGACAATACCTGCCTATGCTGCTGAACCATGCCCGCTATGCCGACAGACTGCCCATAGGTACTGACGCGGTGCTAACCAGATTTAAACCTGAAGTAATTAAACGGTTTCATCATGACTGGTATCGCCCGGATCTGCAGGCGCTGATCATTGTGGGTGATGTGGAAGTGAATGAAGCCGAAAAGCTGGTTAAAGAAAGGTTTGCCGATCTCAAAAACCCTCAAAACGAAAAGGTACGCACGCAATATAATGTTCCGCTCACTGGCAAAAGTCAGTTCATGATCGTCACAGACAAAGAAGAAACATCAACCAGTCTGGAGATCATGATGAAACATCAGGCCCCTGAGTTAAAAACCGAGCAGGATTATATCACCTCCATCAAACAAAACCTGTTTAATCAGTTGCTGGGCAATCGCAGACTAGCTGAGTTAAGCCGCGAAAGCAATCCCGCCTTTACCGGCATGAGCGCTGGCATTGGCGGGGTATTAAAAAATGTGGACATGCTGAGTTTTAGCGTATCAGCTAAAGAAGGCAGGTTGGAGCAAAGCTTTGCACAAACCTGGCGGGTTATGGAGCGAATTAAACGTTACGGCTTTACACCAACCGAGTTTGACCGCATTAAGCAAAGCTATTTACGTGGCCTCCAAAACAGTGTGAATGAACAGGGTAAAACCCCTTCAACCAGCTATGTAAAGGAGTATCAGCGCTTATTTTTAAATAATGAGGCATCGCCGGGTATTGCCTGGGAATATCAGTTTACCAAAGACCATATCAATGCTATTACCCTGGCTGATATCAATACCCTGATGAACGAGTATTTAGCATCAAAAGATGTGGATGTGCTGATATCTGCTCCTGAAAAAGACAGGGCCTCCCTACCCGATTCGGCAAAGGTACAAAGCTGGATAACCCAAATAAGCAAGGAAGATATTCAGCCCTTTAAAGAAGATGAGATAACCAAGCCATTGCTTTCTGTAAAACCAAAAGCTGGTAAAGTGGTCAGTAAACAGGAGATCGCGCAGCTTAATATCACTAAACTTACCCTCAGCAACGCCGTAAAAGTGATTTTGAAACCAACCGATTTTAAAAATGACCAGATCATCTACGGCGCGTTTGCGCCGGGCGGCACATCGTTATATGAGCATACCGATTACGATGTCGCTGCAAATGCCGGCGGCATCATGAACCGGATGGGTTTGGGTGATTTCAGCATGGTGCAACTTAACAACCTGTTTACAGGCAAGGTAGCCTCATCGTCGGCTAATATTATAGGTTGTTCATCAACCATCAGAGCCGGCGCAGCACCACAGGATCTGGAAGCAGCTCTGCAATTGACCTACTTGCAGTTTACCGCACCACGGAAGGATACGCTGATGTTTAAAAACACCATCAACAACGCCATTGCCGGTTTAACCAATCGTTATGCCAGTCCGGCTAGTGTATTTGCAGATACCGTTAGCTATGTATTGGGTAACTACAATTATCGCTCGGCTGCTCCAACTGCAGACCGCATTGGCAAAATCACCCTGCAACGTGCCTATGATATTTATAAAGAACGTTTTGCGGATGCCTCCGGATTTACATTTGTTTTTGTCGGCAACTTTAAGCCCGAAACTATCACCCCACTGCTGGAGCAATATTTAGGCTCATTACCTGCTACCCATCTGCATATAAAACCCCGTGATCTGGGTATTCATATCCCTTCAGGATATATGGTAAAAAAGGTATACAAAGGCACCGAGAATAAGGCAACTGTACAACTGGTATTCAGCGGTGATTATATGTATAGTCCGCTGGCCAACCTGCAATTGAAGGCGCTGGGTGATGTATTGCAGATCAAAGTATTGCAGCAACTACGTGAAGCTGAAGGCGAGGTATACAGCCCACAGGTACAAACCAGCTATAACAAATATCCGCATAATCGCTTTGCCCTTACTGTAGCCTTTGGCTGCGCACCGCAAAATGCAGACCACCTGGTAAACATGGTTCAGCAGGAAATGAATACCCTAAAGGAGAAAGGCCCCGATGCAGACGATGTACAAAAATTTAAAGCCCAGTATGAAAAAAATGTAGAGCTGGCTTTAAAGGACAATGGTTTCTGGATGAACTACCTGCTCAACCAATATGAAAATAACGAGGATGTGCTGCAGGCGTTGGATACAGATAAACTCCTGCAAAAGATAGATGCAGCATCATTAAAGCAAGCCGCACAGGTATTTCTGTCGGGTACTAACATGATCACCTTTCAACTGCTGCCTGAAAAAGCCGCGGAATAAAAGACACTTTTTTGTCCCTTCTATTTTAACCGGAGGCTGTATCATAAATCATGATCAGCCTCCTTTTTTTGATTTATTCAGCTACTTAAACGATGTATAGCCTTGGGTTAGCTCCATTAACAATTGGGTTTACATGGTTTACATAATTTACGGTCAACATTGAATTATATATTTAACAATCAATTAGTTATGAGTTTTTTCTCAAAAAACATGTAAACCCAATTTGTATAAATATTATCGGCTAAATTTCAATTCATAGGTAACACAACACCAGGGATGTCTGTTTTCAAACAGACAATTCTCAAAGATGGGCAATTTGATTTATGATACAGCCTCTTTTATTTACAGGTAGTCAGGCTCGCCAGAAAATTTGTTCTTTTTTCCGTTATCAATCAACGACCTATGAGCATCACTATAAACATCACCAAACCAAGGCGCGTACGCAGAATTTTAAGCGCATGCTTTACCTGGGTCTTAACTGTAAGCTCAGACAGATCAAGCTGCCGGGCTATTTGTTTATGACTGAGATTGGCCCTGCGGCTTAAAATAAATATCTCTCTCATGCGTGGAGGTAAGGCATCGATTTCCCGTTCAATGATGGATGCCAGCTGCTTTTCACGAATAGCATGATCCGTAATGCAAGTGCCGGTTTCATGAAATGCCTTAAAGGAATTAATATGTTTAGAGTTTACTTCCTGATGCGTAAACCAGTCGATAACTTTGTTGCGCATGGCCGCGTAAAGGTACCCGGCGATACTTTTCTCCGGGTCAAGATATTCCCGTCGGTTCCAGAGATTAATAAATGTTTCCTGAACGATGTCCTGTGCGTCTTCTTTGTTGGCCGTCCGTTTACAAGCATCAATAAACATTAAGCCGAAATAACGTTTGTAAATTTCATTATAAGCCTCATGACTACCCGATTTCAACAATTCGGACAGAGAATGATCAGGAAAAGCACTTATATCATCCATGGCATAATCAACAATGCTAAAAATAGCTAAATATTTTGTTAAACCATTGTTAATTATCAGCAAATGATGGCTTTCGACATTTTTTTCAAATAGGGTTATTTATTCGGCGTTGCCAAACGCATAAAAATGGAACGATAAGCCATTTAATAGCTCATTTAATGCCAAAGTCACCTTTTAAATTGTAAACCCAGTATGTCATTCTCCTAATGATGGCCAGGAAACGGTATTACTTACACAAAGAAGGCCGTCAATCCAATTGATGACAGCCTTTTTTCTTTTGTTGTTATTCCCGGTCTTCTTGGGTAATTAAACGATGGATCTTTTTAGGATTGAATAAAGGCCAAAAGGTCCTTATTAATGGTCGCGGCTTCTGTAGCAGGCATGCCATGCGGGAAACCCGGATAAGAAATCAATTTTCCATTTTTTAATAAATGTATAGCCTTTGCCCCGGATATAGGAAATGGAACGATTTGGTCATCTTCGCCATGTAAAACCAGTACAGGAATATCCACACTTTTAAGATCTTCTGTAAAGTCTGTTTCCGAAAAAGCTTTAATACCGTCATGGTGTGCTTTGACGCTGCCCATCATGCCCTGGCGCCACCAATTGTCCCGAATACCCTGAGATATTTTTGCGCCTTCACGGTTATAGCCATAAAACGGGATCGTAAAATCTTCAAAGTATTGCGCCCGGTTAAATGCTGTACCCTCACGTATTTCATCAAATATAGCCATAGGAACACCATCCGGATTGTTTTCAGTTTGAACCATCAATGGTGTAACCGCGCTGATGAGCACCACTTTGGCTACACGGCCTTTTCCCAAATTAGCCGCATAATGGATGGCCTCGCCACCGCCTGTCGAGTGACCAATATGTATGGCATCTTTCAAATCGAGAGCCTCAGTTAGCGCTGCTACGTCAGACGCGTAGGTATCCATATCATGACCGCCGGAAACCTGGCTTGACCTACCGTGTCCCCGGCGATCATGGGCAATCACCCGATATCCCTTTTCCAGGAAGAACATCATCTGCGCATCCCAGTCATCACCAGATAGTGGCCAGCCATGATGAAAAACCAGAGGTTGTCCCGTTCCCCAGTCTTTGTAATAAATTTCGGTTCCGTCTTTTACTGTGATAGTGCTCATTGTTTTTTTAATTTAAAGGTGATGAATTTTGAATAGTTTGTTTGTGTTGCTGATACAAATCTGTTGCTTTTTTCTGCAACCCAACTTGATCTAGATTAAGAAATGAATACTACATAAAAAGCCCTGGACAACCCTCCCACCTGGTATGGAGGAAAGTGGACCATGGGTAATATAACCTTTGAATATTAACAAAACTTTATCTTGAAATATTAAAAGTTTCTGATCCTGTTTATATGTACACACCATACACAGCTAAGGTACTGGGGTTCAAAAGGCTGATGCAATCAGCGGCATCTGCAGTTTCCACTGAAGGTATTTTCATAAGAGAAGGAATTTCCATTGATCATGTTAACTTTGTAAACGAATGACTGAATTGAATCCCGCGATGCAACTGGCCTCCGATTACCTGGAATCGACCCATACAGTTGTTTTCCTGACTGGGAAAGCGGGCACCGGCAAAACCACTTTCCTGCAAAACCTGAGGCAGGTTTCTAAAAAAAAACTGGCGGTGGCAGCGCCGACTGGTGTGGCGGCGATCAACGCGGGCGGAATGACCATCCATTCGCTGTTCCAGCTACCATTCGGACCGCTTTTACCGGGTGGTGATGCACGGCCGGATATCCATTATAGCCCTGAAAAAAAAGAATTACTGAGCAACTTAGAACTGCTGATCATTGATGAGATCAGTATGGTACGGCCGGACGTACTGGACCAGATTGACCTGATCTTGCGTAATATCAAGGCCTCCAGCCATCCTTTCGGCGGGGTACAGCTCTTATTGATCGGCGACCTTTCCCAATTGAGCCCCATCATCCGGGACGAGGAATGGGGCTTATTGAGCCGTTATTATACTACACCTTATTTCTTCAGCGCAGTGGTTATGCAAAAGGCACCTTATGTCCGGATTGAACTGGACCATGTGTACCGCCAAAAGGAACAAGCCTTTGTCGATATCCTGAATGAAGTACGGAACCAGCAGATCAGCACGGAAAGCTTAGCCTTATTGAATGCGCGCTATGTACCGGATTTCCGGCCCACCACTGTTGATCCTTACATTACGCTCACCACACACAACAGTATAGCCCAGCAGGTTAATGCAGAATTCCTCGAAGCTTTGGAGGGACAGGTATTTGAATTTGCAGCCACAGTCAGGGGAGATTTTCCCAGGGACGCTTACCCGACGGAAATAAATTTAAAATTGAAGATCGGCGCGCAAGTGATGTTTGTTAAAAATGACGGATCCGCGGAAAAACTGTATTATAATGGCAAGATCGGCTCGGTTAGTCGCATCGAGGGTCATACGGTTTTTGTTCAATGCGGCCGGGAAGGCAGAGAACTTGAAGTTGAAGCCGCAGAATGGACGAATGTCAGATACCAGCTGGATGGCGAGGCGATTAATGAAAGCAATGCGGGTAGTTTCGCACAGATCCCATTGAAACTAGCCTGGGCGATCACTATCCACAAAAGCCAGGGTCTGACCTTTGATAAAGCGATCATCGATGTCAGCGAGGCCTTTGCCCCCGGACAAGCCTATGTGGCGCTAAGCCGTTGCCGTACATTATCAGGCATGATCTTGCGTAACCGCATCGGAGCACATCATATTATCGGCGACCCTGCGGTTATTCGTTTTAACGAACAAGCCGTTTTGGTCAAACCAGATGTACATACATTACAGCGAGATCAGGCTTTATATGAGCAATATTTGCTCGGTGAACTGTTTAATTTCGTGCCTTTGCAAACCAGGCTCAAAGGCTTCGACATGCTGTTGCCCAATCTGGAAAAAGAGATCATCGACGTTGCGCTCAAGTTCACTAAGCAGCTCAAAACCGAACGCAGTCTGCAAGCAGCCGCTTATTTTCTCGAAAAACTAAAAGCCGCTACTGAAAGCCTGCACCAACAATTGCCCGGCATGATCGGGTCATCAAAAGAATTAGCTAAAAAAGCAGACCAATTGATCATTTGGCTGATGAACCGTATCCGGCTGATGGAACATTTCGCGCGGGTGCCCTTTACCTCGGCCGCGTATCTGGGAATGATCAAAGATAAGGTTAAAACATATGACCGATCCTATCTGAAGGCGTTAAATGCCCCTCAAAATGAAAAACTGTATGAACAAATATTGAAATGGCGGGAGGAGGCGGCAGGTAAAGAAAATGTCATGCCGAGTATGGTGCTTTCTGATAAGACCGCGGTTGCCATAGCGGAAAAATTGCCGGCTACGCTCAAAGCGCTGGGAGCGATCAAAGGGTTCGGGGCGCATAAGGCTACGCAATATGGGCCGGAGCTGATCGGTTTGATCCGCAGTTATCAGCAGGAATTACAGGGGCCAGGGACCGAACAGGTTACGCTGTTTTAAGCCCGACGTTACTTGTTCAACATTGCAGGTAGCTTTTGGAGCTTGCTACTTGATCACAATTGGAATATATGTCACTACGAACAGCAATTATCTGAAAACAAATAATTAAACATCAAAACCATGACTAAGGTTAAATTAACACTCGTACTTCTTCTGGCGATATCATCAAGGTTATTTGCACAACAGGAAGCGGAGACCCCACAATGGCGACCCACCTATCATTTTACACCACCCACAAACTGGACCAATGACCCTAATGGTCTGATATACCATAACGGTGAATTTAATCTATATTATCAACATAACCCCTTTGAAAACAAATGGGGAAACATGAGCTGGGGCCACGCAACCAGCAAAGATCTGGTACATTGGCAACATTTACCGGTAGCCATACCTGAGATTTTGAACAAGGATACTACTACCTGGATCTATTCAGGATCAGCTGTACTTGACAAAGATAACACCAGCGGCTTTGGCATAAACGGCAAAGCTCCAATTGTTACCATCTTTACTGCCGATCAGCCCAAACAGAAAAAAGAATCACAGTTTATTGCGTACAGCAATGATAATGGCCTATCCTATAAATTGTATGCAAGCAATCCGGTTATTGACCTGCAGATGCGTGATTTCCGCGATCCTAATGTGTTTTGGTATGAGCCTACCAAACAATGGATCATGACAGTTGCAATGGTTGACGAGCACATGGTACGCATTTATGGTTCAAAAAATTTGAGGGAATGGACAAAGCTAAGCGATTTTGGCCCCGCAGGTTATACAAAAAATGGCTGGGAATGTCCATCGCTTCTGCCGCTGAGGGTTGACGGAGATCCAACTCACATCAAATGGGTGTTATTTGTATCATCAGGAGGCGATCATGGCCCGCTAATGCAATATTATATAGGTGATTTTGATGGTGTTACCTTTAAAAACAGCAATCCTGCAGATAAAGTGCTGACTGTTGATTATGGCGATGCTTTTTATGCTGCCATAGCCTGGCGCGACGCTCCTGGATACAAAAAAATATTATTAGGCTGGCTCCAGAATGGCCATAAAGAAACCTATCCCTGGAAAGGCCAGATGTCTATCCCTCATGATCTTTCTTTAAAAACTACTGATGAAGGTTTGCAATTGATACAGTCCCCCTCAACCATTATAAGTTACTCACTTTCAAAACTATCAAAAGGCAAAAAGCTTATAAAAGAAAATATTGCTCTTAATGGTCATATGGATCTATCTGGCAATAGCAGTTTTACCAATAATGCTAACTGGATAGATGCAGAATTTAGCCTGGGCGAAGCCAAAAAAGTCGGAGTGATTGTAGCCGAAAAAAAGCGTACAGAGCAAAAAGTTATAGTTGGTTATGACGCCATTAAAAAGGAATTATATATAGATTGTACAGGCTCTGAAAGCGGAAATAAAGATGCCCAGAACCTGATCCAAACAGCTCCAATGAAATCTGTAAATGGCATTGTTCGGATCCAGGTATTGATCGATAAATCATCACTGGAAGTTTTCGGCAACGGAGGAGAAAAAGTAATATCGACTATGATTTATCCTGATAAGGATGCTACCGGACTATCCTTATTTTCCGACAGTAAGACAACGGTTAGATCTTTAAAAATATGGGATTTGAATAACGCTAATAAATAATTGGATTATAAGGATACGACAACAATGACTGCCGTATCCTTATAATCTCAGACTTATTTATCTTCTTTACCTCCTTCTATCGCAGGTGGAATCAATTCATATACAATTGGCGTTACAATCCGGGATAACAACGTAGAACTTATTAATCCTCCAATAAGTACAATAGCCAATGGGGATATTAAAGGGTTAGTAGATGTTGCTATCGGAATCAATCCGCCTATTGCGGTAAGGGATGTCAATACAATCGGTAAAAACCGTACCTCGCCAGCTTCACGTATAGCATCCTGAAGGCCTTTACCCTGCTGTCTTAACTGGTTGGTAAAATCTACCAGCAGGATGGTATTTTTTACTTCGATCCCTGCCAGTGCGATTAGCCCGATGATGGCTACAAATGATAAAGAATTACCTGTAACCCAAAGTGCGACTGCCGCTCCTACCACACCTAATGGTATTACCGAAAGGATGATCAATGTACTTTTAAATGTTTTAAATAACAGAACCAAGACTGCAATAAATACAAATACCGTAACCAGGATAATGCTCATAAAACCACCAAAAGAATTGTTTTTTGATTCTACCTCACCACCCATCTCATAGCTGTAACCAGGCGGGAGTTTTAACTTATCCATTTTTTGAGTTACATCATCAATTACACGGCTAACCAAAAAGCTTTTCTGCACGTTAGCTTGTACAGATACAACCCGCTTTTTTTCCTGGTGATTTATAACGGCCGGAGAAGCCTCCAATTGTAGATCTGCAACTTGTTTTAAGGGTAAAGCGTTACCCTGTGCATTATTTACATATAAATTCTTGAAGGCATCAATACTTGGGCGCCCTTCTTTTATCCGGGTGAGTAAAACGGTATAACCGTATTTATTATCATTATTGTAATAAGTCCCCATATCCAAACCGGTAACTGCTAATCTTGCAATTTGATCTATTGCTAAAGAGGTAACGCCCAGTTGTTGCGCTTTTTCTTTATTTACCGCTATGCGGATATCGCTCTTTAATAAACTTACCGGATTGTTTATATACATGGTTCCGGCAGTTTGGTGTAGCAATTTCTCAACCTTTAATGAGTAGGCCCGTAAAGTATCCAAATTATCCCCAAACAGACGTACTTCAATTGGTGCAACTACAGGAGGGCCTTGCTCAAAATTCTTTACTTCAACTTTGGCGCCCAGGTAATGTGCCCAACGATGCTGTAAGCGCTGTATTAAGGCTAATTTCTGATCGGGTTTGGTCTCATTGTCAAGCTGTACAAAAAGCTGGGCAAAATCACTGCGATTATTTTCTGAATTTACATTATAATAAATACGTGGATTACCATGCCCAACATTAGTTGCATAATATTGAATAAGCGGCTCTTTTTTTAACTGCTTTTCAATTTCCCTTGAAACACTGTCTGTATAAGGCAGGCTGGACTGATTAGGTGTAGTAATGTTTATTAGAAACTGTGGCTTTTCTGATGACGGGAACAAGCTAAACCCAATCACTCCAAACAGATAGATGGCAGATACAAACAATACAACCGCTATACTAATGGTTAAAAATGGTCTCTGAAGTGCTTTATCCAATAAGCGGGCATAGCTGCCATGGATCAATCTCTTCAAAGCACGCATCAGGAAATTTCCTTCGGGATTGCCGGTATGATTTTTCAACAAACGACTCGATAAAAACGGAATAATAGTTAATGATACCAGCATAGATGCCAACACACAAAAAATAACCGCCAATGGTAAACACCGGATAAAATCGCCTGAGCCTTCAGGCAAAAACACCAGCGGCATAAAGGCAATGATCAGGATAACGGTACACCCTACCACAGCTTTTCCGATCTGCCCGGTTGCTTTTAAAGTCGCTTCCAAACGGCTATGCCCTTCCAGCATCCAACGCTCTATATTTTCAACCACAACAATGCTATCGTCTACCAGAAGTCCCAGTGCAACTACCAGGCCTACAATGCTCAACTGGTTTAAATTAAACCCAAACAATTGTAGTAATACGATACCAATGGCCAGTGAAAGCGGGATGGAGATCATGACAATAACAGCCGGACGTAACCCTAAGGGCAGCAAAGTAACCGCAACCAATAAAATAGCGATAATAAAGTCGTGACTTAAACCCGTTAAGCGCCTGCTCACATTATCAGCCTGATCAAAATTTTGTACCAGGTCAATATTAGCGGGTAATAGCTTTTTGAAACTGGCGAGTACCTTGCTGTAGTCTGCCTGTGTTTTATTGATATTTTCCCCATCTTTTTGGGCTGCAGCTACAAATACACAACGATGTCCGTTCAAGCGGGCTATATGTTTTTCTTCGCCATATCCATAATATACATGAGCAATATCTTTTAGTAAAATATTTTTTCCATTGGCGGCATAAACAATTGTGCTGTTTACCGCATCAAGCGTACGATAATCATTACTCTTGATATTAAAGGTAAGATGGGCAGCATCAATACTCCCCCCGGGAATACTAGCCATCTCACTGTGTAGACTATTAACTACTGCACTTACAGGCAGGTGCATTTGCGCCATTTTTTCGAGATCAAGCTCTATGCGAACCTGTTGGCCAGGTAAGCCAAAGATCGCTACCTGCTTCAAAGATGATACCTTCTCCAACTCATCCTGCAATTTCTCGGCAAAGTGTTGCAATAAGCTCCGGGGCGCATTTTCTGATACCAGGGCCACCTGTAATACATTTACATCGGTTGGCTGTTGTTTCTGGATCTCAATATTAGTAACATCAGCAGGAAGCTCACTTCGCTTATTATTTACCTCACGTACTATTTCCTGGTATTTGGAGTCGATGTTGCTGCTATATTTATATTCAACCCTTAACACGGCAACCCCATTGGAGATATTGGTACGGATGCGTTTAATATCATCTAAGCTTCCTATTGTTTTTTCTAAAGGTGTTACTACCCTATCCTCAATATCACGCGGACTTGTTCCTGGATAATTAACAATAACCAGAAAAGCAGGTGGATGCATCTCCGGATCTTCCGAACGCGGCATATTCAACATGGTGGTTATCCCCAGGGCAATAATCATTATAAAGATCACCAACGTAAACTGGCTGTTCTTTACAGCATATTCCGATATTTTCATTTGCTTGCTGTTTTAGGTGATTGAACAACTATAGCACTGTTATCGGTAAGGTAGGCTGAGCCTGAGATGATCAGGGCTTTGGCATTTTCCAACCCGGCACTAATGGTAACTGTATTTTTATTGATCCCGGCAACGGTTACTTTTACCTTACGGGCGGTTTTATTATCATCTGTTACAAATACATAACCACTGGCGCCATCGCCATCTAACAGGGCCTCATACGGAATTTGCCATTCATCACCTCCTACGGTTGTATATGTTGGTGTAATGATAGCCTTACCAAACATTCCAGCAGCAATTGCTTTTGGCTTTTTACCAGTGAGTGTAATGTCAGCACTAAAAGTACCGGTAACAGCATCTACCCCCTCTGATTTACGGCTTATTACTCCCTGAAGCATTTGCCCGGGCAGTGCTGTGGTTTGAATTTGGGCATGATCGTTTAATTGTAGCTTTGCCCATTCCCCATCGCTGATACCTACCCGTAAAATCCATTTGTTGGTTTCTGCCCCATTAGTTTGTAATACCGGGGTACCAGCAGTTACCAATTGCCCGGCATTAGCCAGCTTACGCAATATATATCCGTCTTTGGGTGCATGTATTTCTGAATACTGGCGATTATATTTCGCCATGTTCCATTGCTGTTGTGTCTGTTGTAACGCGGTTTTACCATTCTGCAATTGTTCCAGCGTAGCTACACTATCTTTATATAAATTTTGAATACGCTGATAATCACGCTGCGCTTTTTCTACAGAAAGGCTTGCCTGTTGTACCTGGGCATCAATTTCTGTAAGGTTAAGGGTAGCCAACAGCTGACCTTTTTTTACAGCGTCGCCCTCTTTTACATTAAGACTGTTAATGATCCCGCCTGTTTTAAAGGATAACATTACTTCATCATCGGTAGTAAATTGTCCGGATACAGCCATAGCAGCATTGCTATTTTGTTGTTTTAACAATATGGTTTGTACAGGAATGGTATCAGCACCACCATTTTGACTGACCTTAGTTGGGTGTGATTTGCAAGCATACATCAATGGTATGCATAGTAATAAACTGGTGTATTTAAAGGTTTTCATATAATTTATTTCTGATTAGGATTGTCAATAGGATAAGTAGCTTGTTCACGTTCAAGTTCGGCAAGAGCAATTTGTACATTGGTTTCTGCATCTGCCATTTGAAGACGCGCATTGGTAAGCTGATCTTGTGCATCTACCAATTCGAGGTAAAGTAGTTGTCCGGCCCGATAGGCTTTTAACTGATCGTTATAATATTTACCGGCAAACAATAACTGGGCGGTAATGCTCTTATAAGCCGCTCTGGCAGATTGATAGTTATTGTAAGTTTGATCAAGCTGTAATTGTAAGGATTGCTGGGTTTGATCAAGTTGCGCAATGGTGGAGTTTACATTTGCTCTTGATTGTTCGGCACGATACTTACGCTGCCCACCGGTAAAAATATCCCATTGCAGATTTACCCCCCATAAATAATACCGGGTTTTGTTATTGATGTTAAAGTCAAAACCTTGTGAACCAAGGTCAATAAAGGTGTTAACCTTAGGAATAAAACCTGATTTCTGTAATTTATAATCAAATGTGTAAACCTGTTGCATCGTTTGCAGTTGCTTTATTTCCTCACGGCGGCTGGTACCAAGAGTGGTATCAGGTGCTGTAATTATATCAGCGACGGTTTCACTTTCGATGAATATAGAATCCTGCAATGGGCGATTCAGTAGAAAATTAAAATACGATTTGGCATTTCGCATATTATGCTGCGCCTGTATCAAGGCCGCATTATTTTTCTCCCGTTCTGTTTGTGACCGGAGTAATGCGGTAGCATTACGTATACCATTACGTAGCATACTTTCGTTTTCCCGAATGTTCTCTTTTATCAATAACATAGCGCTGTTATAAGTTGCTATGCTTTGCATTGATTGGTAGTATCGATAATAAGCCGTCTTAATATCTTTTACCAAAGCTCTTTTATAAACATTTACTGCAGCTTGCTGACTGGTGATCAATTGTTGCTTGATCAACTTATTGTAGCGGATCTCAGCGTTAATGAGTGGCAATGAGGTGCGTAATTTGGCGTCGTAAAAGTTATTGGGATTGAGCAGAAAAGATTCATTCTTCAGTTGAGGGAATCTATTTGAATTGGTCAATTGATTAAGGGCTGTGTAAACCGGGTTAACCAGATCACCAACCGGCACATCTATAGTGCGACCACCAGCGGACCGGGTGTAACTTCCAAGCAGGCTCACCGTGGGCAAATACATGGCCTGCGCCTCTTTTAAGGCAGACATGGATTTATCCAGATCAAACTGTTGCTCCTTCAATCCTTGATTTTGCGCAAAAGCTATAGCTACATAATCATCCAATTGCCGGTGGTTGCTTTGACCGGATGCATGAGTATGACATAGCAACAAAAAGACAGAAATGGGGACTATCCCCTTAATAAACAATGTATACATAATGAACCTCGTTTAGTTATAGAATAAAAAAATTTATTTAAATGTTGTTTAAGAGCGATGTTTGATATAATCGCTTAAGAGTAAGCGATGTTTATATAATGAACAATGTTTATTAATAGATTAAATTTTTTTTATTTTGTTACAGCTGCTAAATAATCTTCCATTGTTTTTATCAGTACCTGAGGTACAGCTTCCTCCGATTCGATCATAATTTTTAAACGACAGCGTAAATTAAGTGATACCAGCCCATGCACCGTACTCCATATTTGTAAGGTGGCCTGCTGCACATCATTAATACGAAGCATATCCTTACTGATACAATCAGTAAGGCAATCGATTAAAAAATTCAGACAATTGGCTCCATTAACTTTATGAAGTTTTTCGTCTACGTTCATAGGCGCACGGATAATAAACATCAAATCGTAGAGTTCAGGGTTATTTAACCCAAAATTAATATAGGCGCGGCTAATCTGATTAAGTTTTTTGAGCGGATCAGTACTGGTCGCTTCTTTTTGAAATACCTCCAGTAAGCGACTATAGGCATCGGCTTGTACTTCATACAATAGTTCATCCTTATCCTTAAAATACAAATAAATTGTACCAGGGCTGTACTCTATAGCATCAGCTATACCCCGAATAGAGGTTTTAGCGTAGCCATCCTCCAGGAACATTTTCATGGCAGCAGCCGTAATCAGCTCCCTCATCTCCGTTTTTTCGCGTTCTTTTCTTTCTGTAACTCCCATGACTAATAAAATGCGCTGCAAATATAATGAACAATGTTCAGTATGCAAATAACACTCAATAGATGTGCTAAAAGTATTTAATTCCAGTAGATTACTAACCTTTTAAAAATCGGTTAAGATATCCTGATTTTTATTACCTTAGCTGACCTGACTTGTTCAATTATAACCAATTTTAACTGTTGCAAACAAAACAGTTCACTCATTATCAATAGCTTTTCTATTGATTTGAAATTTTAATATATTACCTGAACAAAAATCATTCAGAATATAATTAGAATTGAGGCTGCGCATGTTTATATAGTGTATGTTTATTTAAAATTAAAATATGGGAAAAACTTTACTTCAAATTTTGGGTGTGGCTTTTTGGAATGATCTGCGTGTAATGCCATCCCGCGACTATTAGTTTATCTGTTGATATTTTCAATCTTAGGGCCCCTCTTTATATGTCAGATTATAGCCATTATACTGATGAGTTACTTACCTTTCATTTAAAAAAAGGTGAACAGGCCGCGTTTACTGAAATTTATAACCGGTACTGGAGACAAATGCTGGCCATTGCATGGAACCACAGTAAAGATAGTGCTGTTGCCAAAGATATTGTTCATGATGTATTTATTTCACTGTGGGAAAAGTGTAACGAGGCTGATATTCGGAATTTACCGGCTTTTCTTGCTGGCTCCATTAAATTAAGTATCTATCATTATTATCAGAAGGAACAACGCCGCGGTGAACTGGCACAGCAGCATTTGGATTTTGAAACCATGGCTTATACAGAAGATAAGCTGGATGCCCGTTTTCTGCAACAGTATATCGACAGCATAGTGGAAGAACTTCCGGAAAAATGCCGCCTGGTTTTCCGGTACAGCCGTGAAAATGGCATGAAAAACTCAGAGATCGCAACTGAGATGCAAATTACCGAAAAAGGTGTAGAAGCCAATCTTACACGTGCCCTTAAAATCATTCGGGGTGGTCTTAAGAAATATGGTGGATTAATACTGATATCTTTCCAATTATACCGGTCTATCTTTTAAAATCAATCAATTGAGCAGCTTTTGAATAAAAATTAAAATTTATTTTAAAAAGGATATAGGGTAAAACGTTTTTCACGTAACATACCATTATAAAGCGCAATACCAATTGAACCGCCAAACCATTTATAACTTAATACAAAAGCACCAGGAAGGCCGGGCCACTGCTTCAGAGAAGCAAGCTTTGACTAATTGGTACAATAAAGTTTCAAGCGAAGCATCTGAATTTCCGGAGGATGAAGATAGTGTTCATGAAGAAATACTAACACGACTCCTGAGTGAGATCGACTTTCCAAAACCAAGATCCTTCCAATATAAAAAATGGGCGATCGCCGCATCCATCTTAATGATATTATCTGTGGGTGCCTTTTTTTTTGTCGGCAAACACAGGCAAATCACAAATTCAACCATCGCACTTAATCAGCAAATTAAACCTGGCAGTAACAAAGCTTTCTTAGTGCTGGCTAACGGTACAAAAATATTCTTAGCCGATGCGAAAAACGGTAAAATAGCACAGCAAAAAGGAAGCCAGGTGATCAAAACGACTGATGGTCAATTAATGTATAGTGCTAACCCAGACACCCCTACCGACGGCCCACTGCAATACAATACGATAGAAACACCCAAAGGGGGCCAATATCAGCTGCTTTTGCCCGACGGAACCCGGGTATGGCTTAATGCGGCGTCGTCTTTGAAATACCCTGTAAGTTTTACTTCTTTAAATGAAAGAAAGGTTGAACTAAGTGGGGAAGCCTATTTTGAAGTAGCGCATAATAAAAATATGCCTTTCAAAGTAATGACTAACAAACAATTGGTTGAAGTTTTAGGCACTCATTTTAACTTGAATGCTTATCCGGATGAGCTTAACACCAAAACCACGCTTTTAGAAGGGGCTGTTAAAATTATAGCCGGAAATAAAAACGCGACACTAAAGCCCGGACAGGAAGCCGACCTTACAACCACACTTAAAGTATCAGAGGTTGATCCTCGTGACGCTATAGATTGGAAAAATGGCTACTTCAGATTTGATGAGGATAATCTGGAAATTGTTATGCGGCAAATAGCGAGATGGTATGACGTAAAAGTTGTTTATGAGGACGAAAGCGTTAAAAAGGAATCATTAGTTGCTGTTACCACCCGTTTTTCCAATATATCAACCTTATTGAAAACGATAGAGCAAACCACTGATGCCAGATTTATCATTGAAGGTTCTACTGTCAGAGTTACCAAAAACAAACAAACCCAATTATAATATAACCCTATTTAAATTTAAACCGAGAAGAAAATGAAAGATTCCAGCTGACAAAAAGAAAATAGTTTAAAAGCAGGATCAGAGACACTCGCGATGTCTCTGACCTTAAAGCTTCTTAAATTAAAACGCTATTGGAGATAACAATTTTAACATTAACCAGCCTAAACAAATGTACAAAAATTTTACTACAAACATTTGTACGCCTTCGTGCTACACCAAGAAATTCCTTCTTATAATGAAAATAACGAGCCTTATACTCCTGCTTGCATTTATGCAGGTTAGCGCATCGGTCTTTTCGCAAAAAATAACTTACAAACAAAACAACGTTACATTAAAGCAGCTCTTCAGTGAAATCAACCGGCAAACCGGGTATAATGTATTTTGGTCTCCCAAGGGACCTCAAAAGAATTATACGCTAAACGTCGACTTTAAAAACACCACTCTTGAAGAAGCCCTGAATACTGCTTTGAAAACTTTCCGGCTCTCTTACATTATTGATGGCAAATCCATCATTATTAAGGCGGCGACTGTGGCGAAACCCGCCGTTACACCTGCCTTGATTGTGGCCGATGTAACTGTAACAGGATCGGTCAAGGATAGCAAGGGTGTGCCCCTGGCAGGGGTGAGTGTTTCTGTTGTTGGTAACTCTAAGCAGGGTACGGTAACAGATGTTAACGGTAAGTTTATTTTAGATGTAAAAGATAATGCTGTAATTAAATTAACTTTTGTCGGTTTTAAATCGCAAACGCTCACCGTAACACCCCAAACCAAGACATTTAATATAACACTGGAAGAAGACGTGCAAACTGCAGATGAAGTGGTTGTAACTGCCTACAACAGAAAACAGACACGCGAAGCCATAGTGGGATCTGTTACTACGGTAAAACCTGCCAATTTAAAAATACCTGCAAGTAACCTTACCAACGCGTTGGCGGGCCAGGTTGCAGGTATTATAGCCTACACACCAAGCGGGCAACCGGGACAGGATAACGCGCAATTCTTTATCAGGGGGGTAACTACTTTCGGTTATCGTCAAAGCCCCTTGATCCTGATTGATAACGTGGAGTTAACCGCAAATGATCTGGCCCGCTTAAATGTGGATGATATAGAAAGCTTTTCGATATTAAAAGACGCGAGCGCCACCGCTTTATACGGAGCCCGTGGGGGTAACGGTGTTATCCTGGTTAAAACAAAAGAAGGCAAGGCCGGCAAAGCGCAAATTAATGTGAGGGTCGAAAACGCCAGATCGCAATCTGTAAAAAGTATTGAGCTTGCCGATCCTATAACTTACATGAAACTTTACAATGAGGCTACCATTACCCGTAACCCATTGGCCGAACGGCCTTTTTCGGCTAATAAAATAGCCAATACAGAGGCTGCGATGAGAGGCGATCCGGGAAGCAATTCCTTTGTGTATCCTGCGGTCGACTGGCTTGGTTTGCTATTTAAAAAGCATACCGATACACAGCGTGCAGATATGAGCATACAAGGTGGCGGTGGTGCTGCACGCTACTACGTTGCCGGCTCATACAGCAATGATAACGGTATATTAAGAACCGACATCAGGAACAATAATAACAATAACGTTAAGTTTACTAATTATCAGCTGCGTTCAAATATAAATATCAATGTAAGTGATAAAACAGAGCTTGTTGTTCGTCTGTCGGGCACATTTAACCAGTATAACGGGCCGCAAAGTGCCGATGGAGGCTTTTCAACCGATCTTTACAACGAGGCAACACATACCAGTCCGGTTTTATTTCCGGCTTATTTTGAGCCGGATTCTGCCAATCTGAATGTTAAACACATTCTTTTTGGTAATGTACCCGGAACAAGCCCGAATACAACACAAACGCGTAATCCGTATGCCGATCTGTTACGGGGGCATAAAAACTCTAACGAATCAAGGTTGCTTGCCCAATTGGAGCTAAATCAAAATTTAGAGTTTGTAACCCAGGGTCTAAACTTCCACGCCATTTTTAGTACAAACCGTTATGCCTACTTTGAATCAAGCATGGCCTATAACCCCTTTTATTATACCATCGGTAATTATGATAAGGCATCAAACCAGTATACCTTACAATGGATAAATTCCCAGCCCGGACAGGCCCAGGAATACCTTAACTATAACCGGGATACGGGATCTGATAATCTGCAAACCCAGCTTTATCTGCAGGGAGTATTAGAGTACAGCAGAACTTTTGGCACTAACCATTCCATAAGTGGGGCTTTAATTGGTACCCGGCAGCAGCAAGTATATTCCAACAATAAAGACCCTGATCTTAACCAGTATACGCTGCAATATTCATTACCATACCGTAATCAAACGCTCGCCGGCCGGGCCACCTATGCATTTAAAAGCAAATATTTTCTGGAGTTTAACTTTGGTTATAACGGTTCTGAGCGTTTTTCTGATAACCACAGGCTGGGTTTTTTCCCAACTATCGGCGCATCATGGGTCCTGTCTGAGGAGAAATTCTGGGGTGACCTGTATAATGTGTTTGATCGCTTTAAATTGCGTGCCAGTTACGGTTTAGTAGGTAATGACCAGATCAGTAACCGCAGGTTCTTCTACCTGTCTGATGTCAATCTTAATGGTGGTGGTGGTGCTTCATTCGGCACCAATAACGATTACAGTCACGGTGGTGTTAGCATCAATAACTATGAAAATGATGATGTAACCTGGGAAAAATCTAAACAACTTAATCTGGGTTTGGAATTCACCGTTCTTAAAAACTTCAATGTAACTGCCGAGGTTTACAAAAACAATAAATATGATGTACTGCAAAACCGGAATAATATACCTTCAACAATGGGTCTGGAAGCGGCCATAGCTGCAAACATTGGTAAAGTAGAGTCGAAAGGAATTGATATCCAGATTGATGGTAAAACAAGCATAGGCAAGGGTGGTTTTTTATCTGCAAGAGCAAATTTCACCTATACCGCAAACAAATATGTTCAGTATGAAGAGCCTGATTACAACGAAAAATACAGGCTTTTAACCGGACAGCCGCTCAATCGCAATTTTGGTTATGTAGCCGAGCGCTTATTTGTTGATGATGAGGAAGCGAGAAACTCACCAACACAAATTTTTAGTACAAATGGCTTCCCGCCTCAAGGGGGTGATATTAAATATCGTGACCTTAATGGCGACGGCAAAATAGATGGCGCCGATCAAACATTCCTGGGCGATCCAACCATCCCTCAAATAGTATATGGTTTTGGTGTAAGCGGGGGCTGGCATGGCTTTGATCTTTCGGCATTTTTCCAGGGACAGGCAAAGGTTTCTTTCTTTATTGATCCGGCTCGTACCAGTCCTTTTATACAAAGCCCTGATAACTACTATAACGGTAATACACAATTATTGAAGGCCTATGCCGATAACCACTGGTCAGAAGATAACCAGAATTTATATGCTTTATATCCAAGGTTAGGTATTAACGGCGCTCAAATAGAAAACAACAGGCAAAACAGTACCTGGTGGATGCGCGATGGTAGTTTCCTAAGGCTCAAATCAGCCGAGTTAGGATATACCCTGCCAGATAAAATTGCTAAAAGCTTAGGAGTAAGAAAGACCCGCATATATTTTAACGGTTTAAATCTGCTTACCTGGAGCCCCTTTAAAATGTGGGATCCGGAATTGGGCGGCAGAGGGTTTAACTATCCTATACAAAAGGTATTTAACGTAGGTATAAATGTTAACCTGTAATTATTAACTGACAATTTGTTTAAGAATATGAAATCATATTACAAATATTTATTCATGGTAGCCTTAGCAATTACGGGTGTATCATGTAAAAAGTACCTTGATGTTGTCCCTGACAATGTTGGTACTATTGATTATGCCTTCAGAAACCGTAATGAGGCCGAAAATTATCTTTTTGGATGTTACAATGCACTGCAAAACTTTGCTAACGTACAGACAAATGTAGGTTTTGTAACCTCGGGAGAAACTCTTTTTCCAAATGACCTTACCGATAACAACAGTGTTAACACGCAGGGTTTTAACCTGGTGCGCGGAACGCAAAGCGCTCAAACCCCCGCGCTTAATTATTGGGATGGCGAAGGCAGCGGTCAGGCATTATTTAAAGCTATCAGGAAATGCAATACCATGCTCGAAAATATTGATAAACCTATTGAT
This sequence comes from Mucilaginibacter sp. BGA-UO-ETr-C110, assembly GCF_059567985.1. Lineage (NCBI taxonomy): Bacteria > Pseudomonadati > Bacteroidota > Sphingobacteriia > Sphingobacteriales > Sphingobacteriaceae > Mucilaginibacter > Mucilaginibacter sp. BGA-UO-ETr-C110. The sequence goes on along the minus strand of NZ_JCAQPB010000002.1, from coordinate 1,222,051 downwards.
CTGAGCGCAGCTGAAAAGGAACGATGGATAGCCGAAACAAAATTTTTGAAAGCTTACTATAATTACTATCTGTACAGGATGTATGGCCCTATACCTATTATTGATGTAAACCTGCCTATTAATGCCACAACAGACGAAACAAAAGTAAAAAGGGCACCGGCAGATTCCGTAGTAAACTATATAGTTAGACTGCTTGATCAGGCTGTACCCGGTTTGCCTCCGGTTATTCAGAACCAGGCCCAGGAACTGGGACGCATAACAAAAACAATTGCCCTGTGTGTAAAGGCAGAGGTACTGGCAACCGCAGCAAGCCCTTTATTTAATGGCAATCCAGATCTGTCGTCATTAAAGAATAAAGATGGTCAGGTGCTTTTTAGTGCAACCTATGATGCTACAAAATGGGACAGGGCTGCCACCGCATGTCTTGATGCTATTAAAAGCGCCGAAGCAAATGGTGCCAGGTTACACATAACAACCGACCTTACAGCAAACATTCCTGCAAACCTTACCGATTCGTTAAAGAAGGTATTAAACCTGCAAACCACCATTACCGATAAATGGGAAACAAACCCTGAACTGATATGGGCCTTAAACGGGCATTTTGGATTTGGTAACCAGGAATATTTTATGCCCAGGTTAACCGCAGACGCCGCAAGTAGTTTAATTGCTCAGGGAACTATTGCTGCTCCAATAAGTCAGCAGGAATTGTTTTATACCAACAATGGCGTGCCCATTACTGAAGATAAAACCTGGGATTACGCCAACCGCTACACCAAACAAACCAGTGATAATGCCAACAGGTTTTATATCCACAACGGCTATGAAACTGTAAAAGCGCATTTCAACCGTGAGCCAAGATTTTATGCCGATCTGGCCTTTGATGGCAGCGTATGGTATGGCAATGGCAAGTTGGGTAATGGCGAAGACGCCTATTTTGTAGCAGGTAAAGGCCCTTCATCATATGCAGGTCCAAAGGACTACATCCGTTTAAATGAAACGGGGTATTGGCCCAAAAAACTGGTTAATTATTTAACAGTTTATGATAAAACCATGACCTGGGAAGATTTCCACCTTCCGGTAATAAGACTTGCAGGTATGTATTTACTATATGCCGAAATACTTAATGAGCAGGGAAAAACATCGGCTGAGGTGATACCTTATATTGATAGAGTTAGGACAAGGGCCGGGTTACCAGGGGTTGTTGATGCCTGGACAAATTATTCAAAAACTCCGGGCAAGTTTACCACGAAAGATGGTTTGCGCCAGATCATACACCAGGAAAGACGGATTGAACTGGCCTTTGAAGCACAAGCCGGATGGGATCTGCGCCGATGGAAGGAATTACAAGATGTTATGGCCAAGCCATTACAGGGTTGGAGTGTTTTTGAAGAATCATTTGTGAACTATTACCGTCCGCATACCATTATAACGCCTGTTTTCAATACCAGGAATTATATGTGGCCAATAAAGGCAGATAATCTTATAATTAATAATAACCTCGTACAAAACCCTAACTGGTAATCTGCCAACAAAAGGATTTTAACAGATAATTGAAAAATTATGAAAAGTATATATAAATATTCATTGCAGCTTTTTATGGGTTTGCTAATGATAGGCATAATTTCCTGTAAGCGGAATGATGGTTTTAGTACCAGTCCGATATCTACAGATAAAACCAAACCCGGCGTAGTAACCAATATTAAAGTAGATAATTTTAACGGGGGCGCTTATATAACTTATGATCTGCCCAATTCCGAAAACCTGCTTTATGTATTAGCCAAATACAGCATAAGGGATAAAGTTGGCAGAGAAACCAAATCGTCATACTATAAAGATACCGTGGTAGTGAACGGTTTTGCAGAATCAAAAGACTATCAGGTTACCCTGTATGCGGTTAGTAAAGCTGAGGTAATGTCTGATCCGGTTATAGTTACTGTACACCCCCAAACACCCATTTACAAGTTAGTAAGACCAAGTGCAGTTATATCGCCTGACTTTAGCGGGGTTAATATAAAAGCATTAAATCCACTAAAAAAAGATATAGGTGTAATAGTAACCGCATTTAACGATGTAACAAAGGCTATGGAAGTGGAGGAGCAACACTTTACAAAAAGCGATACCATTGATTTTTCGGTGAGGGGCTTTAAGTCAACAGCAAGAGATTTTGGCGTATATATTACCGATGAGTGGGGAAACATTTCAGATACCCTTAAAGCAAATCTTACCCCATTATACGAAGAGTTATTAGATAAGAGCCAATTTGCCACCTATACCCTACCAAGTGATGCCCCACTTTATGAAAATGGCAGCAGTGGATGGACAGTTAATAAGTTATGGGATGATAAACTGACTGACCCAGGCTGGCACACCGATTCAAATGTCCAGCCCCCTTTTGTCTGTACTTTTAGCGTAGGCAAAACCTATAAACTAAGCCGCTTTATGATGTGGGGGCGCAGAGGTTTTGAATATGGGCATGGTAACCCCCGCGATTTCAGTATTTGGGGCACTAACAAAACACTGCCTGCCGACGCTGTTTTACCTGTTAACTCTGCCGTAGGTACAGTTGTAGGCGATTGGACAAACATGGGTAATTTTCATTGGCCGCCACCACCATCTGGTTTACCATCAACAGCTGTTAATCAAAGTGACAGGGATTTCTTTAACCAGGGTGCGGGCTTTAATGTGCCGTTTGATGCGCCTTCGATAAAATATCTGCGGATCAATGTAGGAAGAACATGGGAAGGTGGAACGCTTGCACATATAATTGAGGTTTCATTTTATGGCAAACCTGAATAGTGTTCAGGTTTATAAAAGCATGAATTAATTACTTATTAAAATAAGAACATGAAAAATCTTCTATATACGCTGTTTGGCTGTATGTTATTAATCATAATGTACGGTTGCAATAAAACACAAACAGACTTTAAAAATTTGCTGGGCGATCACGAAGTCGTTTATACTGGTGCAGTAAACGCAGTAGTTACTCAGCCCGGAAATTTGCGCATAGGTCTTAAATGGAAATCAAGTTCAGATCCAAGTATCGTTAAATATGTAGTATACTGGAATAACAAAGCCGACTCTCAAATAGTCAAAATTTCTACTAAAGCAGATAGCGTAAGAACCACTATCACAGGGCTCAAGGAGTTTGTTTACACATTTACCATATACTCTTTTGATGCAAAAGGCAATAAATCAATCCCTTTTGAGGTAAATAATATAAAGGTCTATGGTCCTGTTTACGCTGGTACTTTACTCAACAGGGCCTATAACGGAACACGCCCGTATAAAAACAATGCAGATGGATCTGTAAAACTAATGTTTAACACCCCTGATACCATTAATATAAATACGGTGATCAAATATACCAATGCATCCGGTTCAACTGTTTTAGTGAATCTTTCGCCGGATAGTAATTCTATTACGCTGCCTCATTTTAAGCAGGGAACTAAAATCCAGTATCAATCGTCATATATCCCAGAAAGAACCGCCATTGATACCTTCGTAGTCGACAGGTTTGAGGATTTTCCGGATATCGTGCCACAGTATGTGCAATGTGATAGATCGCTGTTCAAATCCATGTCGTTGCCGAATGATGTACATGCCGATTTCGGAACAAGCTTTGAGAAGCTATGGGACGGCAGCGTAGGCCCGCAATCTTATCCTAATATTTTCCACTCCAATGAGTCGCCACTGCCCCACCATTTTACATTTGATTTGGGTAAGGTGTACGATTATTTGGGCCGTATCGAGGAAACCGGTCGCAACCAATCGCATAACCCGCTTGATTTTGAGGTTTGGGGTATCGCCGATGTTACCAACGCCGCCACAACCTTGCCTGGCACCGATCCGGGATGGACGGCCGAAATGAAGGCAAAAGGATGGACGCTGCTCAAAGAGTGCGTACGTACTGATGATGGTCAGCAAGCCATGAAGTTTGATTTTATCAGCAACCCGCCGCCGGTGCGTTATATCCGGATAAGGGTTAAAACCAATGCAAGCGGCGAAAACTATAGCAATATCAGTGAGCTTACCTTTTGGAATATAGAGTAAGTATCTTATGATCCAATAATGAACAATTGAAGAACCTGACCGGGCCTTTATAATCCGCATAAAGCCTGGTCGGGTTTATTTCAAAAAGATCTACATGCAAAACCATACCAAAAAGAGAGATGGCTTCAGCGGTGAAAAGCTTCATAATGTAGCCTTAAAAACATTGCGGGAGGCTAAAGAAAATAACCCTTCCCTTTTCCCGGTCTTTATAACTCAGATAGGCTATTTCCCAAGGGCCGAATTCCATTATCGGGAAAGAAAAAACGGGTGCAGGGATAATATACTGATCTATTGTGTGGAAGGAAAAGGTCATTATATATTAGATAACACACTTTATGAAGTTAATCGTAACCAGTTTGTGATTTTACCAGCTACCAGCAGTTATATGTGTTACTGGGCCGATAACGATAATCCCTGGACTATTTATTGGTTACATTTTACCGGCGATAATATTGAATTATTTAATCAGGCACTTGACCTGACCATAGCACGGGGGCCTATTTCCGTACCTTTTAATGAAGAAACCCTGACCATATGGCAAAATATTTATGAAATCCTTAAAACAGGTCATAAAATTGATAGTTTATATCGCTCAAACTTTTATCTGTTTCATTTTCTGGCTACTTTTTTGTTTCCGGGAGGACATCTTCAGCCAGAACCTAAACCGGAAGGTAATATGGTTATTAACAAAACTATCCAGATCATGCAGAGCCATCTTGACCAGCGGCTTACTATAGAAAAAATTGCCGACCAGGTTAATCTATCACCCTCCTATTTTGCCATGTTCTTCAAAAGGGTTACCGGAGTTTCACCGATTGATTATTTTATCAATCTGAAAATAAAAAGGGCTTGTCAATTATTAAGTGAAACAAACCATAATATCAAAACTATTGCCCTGAGCTGTGGCTATGATGACCCTTATTATTTTTCACGAATTTTCAAAAAATGTATTGGTGTGTCCCCGGGCAGGTATCGTACTCAAACACATATTTGAGTTATTGTATTTTCATTTCCCCAATAAAGCTCCATCATTTATATAAAGATTGGTTTATCGTTGCAAATGAGGCAAAGCTCAAAGAAAACCAGTCTTGATTTCAAGTAAAAAATTTGAAATTTTCTTTTCAGAATTTTTACCCTCATATTAGCCACTGCAATCGATAACAAACCAGATATCATAACGTTTTGGATATATGGTTTTCAGATCGTAATTGCATACCATATTAATTCAATTTTTATGATCCTAATTATCCTAAACATTATTTTTTGTTTATCATTTTTGGTATTTGCCTATCTCAATTTAAATGATGTTGATCCCTGGCTTTGGGTGCCCATCTATCTGAGTGCTTCTATTAGCTGTGGACTGGTTGTTTTTGGTAAATATTACCAAACCATATGGCTTCTATTGGTGGCTTTCTACTTAATTTATGCTATAATCTTATTTTTTGCCAAAGATGGTGTGCGCGACTGGGTAACAAAATATAAGAAGCCAAGCCTGGTTGAAAGTATGCAGGCCACCAAACCCTACATTGAGCAAACGCGTGAGTTTTTTGGTTTATTGATCATTTCAGCTGCATTGTTGATCAATTATTTTGCCACATGAGTATTTCATGCATATCCGTAATATTTCATTACTCACCTCATGATTTGATTTTTTATGCCTATTTATGATATAGCAAAAATAGAGGCCGCTATGGCAGGTATTATTAAAGATAATGTTTCACCAGATACCTGGATGTGGCTTCAACAGTTCAGGAAGTTGCCTAATGATTATTCTGCCCTGAATACAGCGTTTATGATCATTCCCCGAAAAACAGGAAAATCAGCTGTAACGACCAATGATTCGTTCAAAAACTGGACTATTGACAGGCTATGCCGTGTATGGTTGCTTTTGCAATGGGATATAACAGATAAGGACAAATATTATCAAACCATTGAAAATCTGTTTTTATCAGCAGAAATGAATGAATCGGTGGCATTATATGCTGCATTGCCTTTTCTTGCTTACCCTGAAATATGGGTAAAAAGATGCGCCGAAGGTGTCCGTAGTAATATCGGCTCCGTTTTAGAGGCCATTATGTATAACAACCCGTATCCACTAGTATATCTGGATCAGGCAGCCTGGAATCAACTGATATTAAAAGCTTTTTTTACCGAAAAAAATGTGCCGTTAATAATTGGTATGGATCAACGGGCCAATAAAGAGCTTGCACTAATACTTAGCGATTATGCCCGTGAGCGATGGGCCGCTGGTCGTAAGGTAAACCCAACATTATGGCGATTGGTGGCAAGATTTATTGATGATAAAATTTTTGAAGACATCAAAATAGGTCTTACCCGTGATGATATGACCGAAAAAGAAGCGATAGCATTGGCTATCTCAGAATCCCGCTTTGAGCCTGCAAAGCAATGGTTAAGTAATATTCCTGAATTAAAGTCGGTAGTAAGTGATAAAGCATTAAATTGGGATAAGGTATCTATAAATTAAAAATATAATTATGTGTTGTAGCCATTCGATAGAAAAAGATAAGGAAGAAAGAAAAACTCTTGAAGCATTTGATTTAAGTTCGGTAAAAGGGATGAAGTTTTTTGATCCCCATGTTCACATGACTTCCCGCACCACAGATGATTATCAGGCAATGGCCGATGCGGGTGTTGTGGCTCTTATTGAACCTGCGTTTTGGCTGGGTCAGCCGCGCACTGGTCTGGACAGCTTTAGAGATTATTATAGTAGCCTGATCGGTTGGGAGAGATTTCGCTCATCTCAATTCGGTATAAAACATTACTGTACCATTGGATTGAATTCACGCGAAGCTAATAATGAACCATTAGCCGAACAGGTGATGGAGCTTTTACCTCTGTTTGTTTACAAAGATGGCGTGGTTGGTATCGGCGAGATAGGTTTTGATGACCAGACCGCTGCTGAAGAGAAATATTATCGCCTACAGCTGGAGTTGGCCAAAGAAGCCGGTTTGCCCGTGCAAATTCATACCCCCCACCGCGATAAAAAGAGAGGCACCCAACGCAGTATGGATATTGCTCTCGAACATGGGCTTGAACCATATAAAGTAATTGTTGATCATAACAATGAAGAAACTGTTAAAGAAGTGCTCGACAAAGGTTTTTGGGCTGCTTTTACCATTTATCCATTCACAAAAATGGGTAATGAACGCATGGTTGACATTGCCACACAATATGGCTCCGAGCGTATCATGATCAATTCAGCTGCTGATTGGGGTATCAGTGATCCTCTTGCTGTTCCCAAAACTGCCGCGTTGATGAAAATGCGCGGCTTAAACGATCAGGATATTGAGTTAATAACCTATCGTAATGCCATAACCGCGTTTGCACAAAGCGGTCAGATTGATGAAGCTGATTTCGCGACTCCAAAGAACATCGACCAAACCGAAAAATTTGAAGGGAACACGATTCTGCGTGGAGGGCAGCAACCGCGTATCGATAAATCTTCCATTATTATCAGCTAAAGTCATAGTGAAAAAAACATTCATTTATTTACGAATGATGAGGCCCGCCAATATCGTTACCTCGGTGGCCGATGTATTGGCTGGCATTGCCATTGCCGGTGTGTTTACAGCTACCGTTGCAGGGCATTGGCTTTCCATAATATTACTATGTTGCTCCACAGCTTGTTTATACGGCGGCGGGATAGTTTTTAACGATGTTTTTGATGCCAATTTAGATCGTATAGAGCGCCCAGAACGTGCTATACCAAGTGGATTAGTCACCTTAACGGAAGCAACGTTATTAGGTACTGTATTGCTTTTAACAGGTGTAACCCTCGCGGCTCTGCATAGCTTAACATCAAGTGTATTTGCCCTGGCAATCGCGTTTTTTGCTTTATTGTATAATAAAGCGGGGAAACATCACTCCTTTTTTGGCCCATTAAACATGGGGATTTGCCGGGGTTTGAATCTATTACTGGGTGTTAGTATAATCCCAGCCATGCTTTACAGTCATTATTGGCTTGCCTGTATCCCGGTTATTTACATATTTTCTATCACCATGACAAGTCGGGGTGAGGTACATGGCGGTAATCAAAAGAACCTGTATATAGCTGCCTGCCTTTACGCGATAGTTATAGGTTCCATTCTGTATTTTTCCTTTATCAACCAGCAATGGTTATGGTCGCTTATTTTTCTATTGCCTTTTGCATGGATGATATTTAAGCCGCTTAGCAAGGCTATCCAACAACCCATTGGTAAAAATATCGGCGCAGCGGTTAAAGCGGGCGTTATATCATTAATATTGATGGACGCAGCCTGGGCAGTCACCTTCAGCTCCATTTACCCGGCTTTATGTATCGCTGCCTTATTACCGGTATCCATGTGGTTGTCCAAACTTTTTGCTGTTACCTGATCTCATTATGCTCATTAATAAATCGTCTCAATACCCATATCATATGGATACGCTACATCAATCATTTACTGTAAAATTTAGTTATGATGTTTTTTTCACATCTGCACTTTTTGACACTACCAATAAACTCATCAATGATTTTTTAACCGGCAGCAACCCTTCCGTTTCTGTAAAAAAAATTCTTTTTGTGATTGACGATGGCGTAGCAAATACTCATCCTGCTCTGGTCAGTCAAATAAAAGATTATTTTATCCAACATAACCAAACGCAGTTAGTACAGGATATATTGATTATTCCAGGTGGTGAAATGGTAAAAAATGATACCCGGTATCTGGACCAGGTTTTAGAGGCCATCAACATTCACGGGATAGACCGGCATTCTTTTGTGGCGGCCATAGGCGGAGGCGCCATATTGGACATGGTTGGTTACGCAGCTACCATTAGTCACCGAGGCGTTAAACACATTCGCATACCAACTACTGTTCTATCACAAAATGATTCTGGCATAGGCGTTAAAAACGGTATCAATTACTTTAGTAAAAAAAACTTCCTGGGCACATTCTCCCCTCCTGCGGCGGTTTTTAATGATGAATTGTTTTTGAGCACCTTATCAGACCGCGACTGGCGATCGGGCATAGCTGAAGCTATAAAAGTTGCCCTGATCAAAGATCAAAGCTTTTTCATATGGTTAGAAGAAAACGCCGCCTTATTAGCACAGCGCGACAAGGTTGCTATGAACTATCAGATATGGAAATGCGCCCAATTACACATGGAACATATCCGCGGTACTGATCCTTTTGAAAGCGGCTCAGCACGACCACTTGATTTTGGTCATTGGAGCGCGCACAAGTTAGAATATCTCACCAATTTTGAGATCAGGCATGGTGAGGCGGTAGCCATGGGGATCGCTTTAGATACCGTATACTCCAATTTATCAGGCCGTTTATCAACTGATGAATCACAAAGAGTATTGAACCTGATCCAAAAATTAGGATTTGAGCTTACACTCCCCTTACTTCAGGTTGAACAGGATGACAGTCCCATATTATTGGGTTTACAAGAGTTTCGCGAGCATTTGGGTGGGCAATTAACCATTACGATGTTAACAGCCATAGGCAAAGGCGAAGAGGTTCATGAAATGGATGCCGAAATCATTAAAAAAACAGGCGAAATTTTACATGAGCTCAACCAGCAGGCAACGCACAACCTTTCATCTTCGATCTTATGAAATTAGATTCAGGACATCTAACCTTCTGTACAAATATTTATGCCGGTGAAAGCTGGGCCGCTCATTTTGCCGTTTTAAAAGAAAGCTTCCCGGTAATTAAAAAAGACCTATCACCTCATGAACCTATAGGAATAGGCCTACGCCTTTCTAACCACGCCAGTATAGACATATTGGAGGACGATCATCTCCAGGAATTTAAACAATGGTTACAAGCCGTTGATGGGTATGTTTTCACCATGAATGGTTTCCCTTACGGTGGCTTTCATCATACCAGGGTTAAAGACCAGGTACACGCGCCAGATTGGACTACTGATGAACGGGTGGCCTACACCATCCGGCTCTTTAATATACTGGCGCAATTATTACCAGCTGGGATGGATGGGGGGATTTCAACATCTCCCTTAAGTTATAAACCCTGGTTTACAACTGCTGAAGAAAGTGAGCAAGCTAAGGATATCGCTACACAAAATATCCTGGCTGTGGTCGAAGCATTACATCACATACAGGAGTCCACCGGCACTTTATTACACCTCGATATTGAGCCTGAACCAGACGGTTTTCTGGAATCAGGTCCGGAATTTATTAACTGGTTTGAAAACGATCTGCTAGCGAAAGGTAAAACCTACTGCTCTGAAAAATTAGGTATAAATCAGGATGAAGCAGAGAAATTACTAAAAAGACACGTTTGTTTATGCTATGATGTTTGTCACTTTGCTATTGGTTATGAGCCGCATACGGCCATCATTGAACAGCTCAGGGCAAAAGGTATTCGAGTTGGTAAAATTCAAATTAGTGCCGCGTTAAAAACCCAGCTTCCGGCATCAGCGGCCGAAAGATCAAAAGTACTTGACGAACTTTCAAAATTTGATGAACCTACCTACCTTCATCAGGTTATTGCCAAACGTAATGATGGTTCGCTGATACGTTATCCTGATCTTTCAGAAGCATTGGCAGACGGACAAAATCCGGACGTTACGGAGTGGCGGGCACACTTTCATGTCCCGATCTTTGAGGAAGACATGGGCGTGGTTAAATCTACCCAAACAGATATTATAGAAGTACTTTCTCTTCAAAAGAACAGCCCTTTCACGCATCACCTCGAAGTAGAGACCTATACCTGGGAGGTTTTGCCTTCCTCGTTAAAAATCCCCTTGAATGAATCAATTATCAGGGAATTGGCCTGGGTTAAAACAAAATTATTATCATGAATAAAACAGTAGTAATTGATATTGTAGGATTATCATCTTCGGTAATAGGACAACATACGCCCTTTCTTCAACAATATATCGCCCAAAAACATATAAGCACCATTGAGCCTCTGTTGCCTGCTGTTACAACCGCGGTACAATCAACCTATTTAACAGGAAAATTCCCTTCAGACACTGGCATTGTTGGTAATGGTTGGTATGATCATGCCGATAGTGAGGTAAAATTCTGGAAACAGTCAAACAAACTCGTTCAGGGTGAAAAGATATGGGATAAAGCCAAAAAAGAAGATCCGTCCTTTACCTGTGCCAATATGTTTTGGTGGTACAATATGTATTCATCGGCAGATTATTCGGTAACCCCCCGCCCCAATTACCTGGCAGACGGGCGTAAATTACCTGATTGTTACTCCCAGCCGGCTGAATTACGCGACCATCTACAAAGCAAACTGGGCCAATTTCCCCTATTTCAGTTTTGGGGACCTGGTGCCAATATTAAATCAACACAATGGATCGCTGATGCGGCTATGGAGAATGAGGAGCTGCACAATCCTACGCTTACTTTGATCTATCTCCCCCACCTTGATTATTGTCTTCAAAAATTCGGGCCCGATCTGGCTAAAATTGGTAAAGAACTGCAAGAAATTGACGAGGTGGTTAAACAGCTGGTAACTTTTTATCAAACCAAAGAGGCCCGCATTATCCTGCTTTCGGAATATGGCATTGCTCCTGTAGATAACCCTATTCACCTCAATCGCATATTAAGAGAACATGGTCTTTTACAAATCAGAACAGAGCGAGGACTGGAGCTGTTGGATGCAGGCGCATCCAAAGCATTTGCAGTTGCAGATCACCAGATAGCCCATATCTATATCAATGATAAAACGATAACCGAACAGGTAAAAACCTTACTGCAGGGTATACCTGGTGTAGAATTGGTGCTTGATAAAACAGAACAGGTTAAACATCATATCAACCATGAACGCTCTGGCGATCTGGTATTGATGGCGGCTGAAAACAGCTGGTTCACCTACTATTTCTGGCTTGATGATGCTAAAGCACCTGACTATGCACGGTCAGTTGACATTCATAAAAAACCGGGCTATGATCCGGTGGAAATGTTTATGACCTCCAAATTAAGGGCGGGATACAAACTTTTAAGAAAAAAAGCAGGCTTAAGATATGTGATGGACGTTATACCACTTGATGCCACCTTAATAAAAGGATCACATGGCCGAATTGGTATTTCTGAAGCTTATAAACCTATTATCATTACCAATGAAAGTAATGATATCAAAAACATCAACGCGACTGATGTTTTTGATATCATATGGCAGCATCTGCATTAATCAGGATATTGCACCTGCTTAAATCAGATTATTAGTTAGCCGTACCAGCGTCTCGCTTTGTTTCCAGCGCGGTGCGTATACTGGCGGGCAAATTAGAGAATAAGGTATAACCGGTAGCATTTTCAATATCTTTTACCGTAGTAATATATTGAGTCCAGTCTGTGCTGAGAGTGTTGATATTAGGTGTATTTACAGCTATCACGCGTGTGTCAGTGGTAATACGACTCAGGTCGTTATTTCCGTTGGGTATAACTACAATCACCTTCCAGATGTTGGATGGCACAACCACATGTCCACCGTCAACAGTGGTAGCTGAACCAGCAGAGCCGGTACCACCCGAACCATAACTCCCCATAACTACATAGATCTCATTACCTGCGGTTACTAAAGTTCGCCCATAAGCTTCCAGGTTAGCCCAGGTGTGCTCATTATTGTTTGGGGCCTGCGGAATCATATTATCCATTAAAAAAGTGGCTTGATTAGCCGCTGTGGTAGAAGTCCGGTCGGCGCTCGGGCAGTTATGCCCCCGGTCAAAGCCAGAACCCGAATAACTGGTATTTGACACTTCATACCAGCCGGCAGGTAAATTGGTATCCGCCCGGAAATCATTAGAACGATCAATAGAACCTAATGACGTACTACCTACATACCAGCTTACCCAGTTGGGTACGCCTTTATCACGATTGTAACTCTCGATAAAATAGGTTTGATCGATCAGGTAATTATCCGCATTAGCAGTACTGCTTGTGGCAGCGCTTGGATTACCTAACAACAGGTTGGTATTATCAGCGATTGAACTTCCAGATCCTCCACCGGTTCCACCACCTGAACCCGAGTCAAAGCTATTGATGGTAAAATCATCAATGTTAATTCGGTTAGCGCCACCGGAAGTCTTTCTCAATTGAAAACGTAAAGAACCGGATTGGTTAACATTAAAAGTAGCCGTGTTTAAAGTGGTGCTTGATGCGGTTATCTCAATAGATCCCACTTGTGTATAACTGCTTCCTCCGTTTGAGGAAACCCATAACTGAAATGCTGAAGATCCGTCGGTACCATAAACCGCGTAATTCATAGTAACGGTCGAAGCACCTGTACTGACATCAAAGTTCATACTTAAGGTCCCGGTATTACGGATACGAACAGAGCGGCTACCGTTTTTCCGATCAGAGGTACTGGTTCCGATCAAAGCGTCATCTAGATTCCAGGAACCGCTGTTCAATGCGACATCGGCTGCCGCATACCCGGTCTTTGATCCGGACTCAAAATCTTCATCAAAAGTTTGTACCACAGCCTGAGTTTTTGCTTTGGTACTGATCGTTGCAGGATCTGTTGGAATTGGGCTTACTAATGATTTCTGGCAGGATATCAGTAGCAGTGATGAGATAAGGAGAACAAATGAGGACCGTTTTAATTGCATAATATTTATTTTAGTTTATAATGCAATAAAATTAAGTCAGGCAATATTAGCCCTTGATTAAATGATTGTTCTTTAATTATTAAGAAAATAGAAGAATACCCCAATAAACTACTTCAATTCAATTCGACAAGCGCTCATCATGTTGTATCATTGCTGAGTTGACGTTTAGCAAAAAAATATTTATGCAAAAACATGGTTTACACTGTAAACCGTGTTTTTACTGTAAAATAAAAATAACTAATTGATTAACAGAAATTTAAATATATTTTAATCATAAAAAGTGTAAACCATGTAAACCCAATTTTTGTTAATGGGGTATTGATTAAATAGCTTTTAAGGATAATTAAAAAGCCATTCCCTTTTAAAGAAATGGCCTTTTTTGATATTGTTGTAATATATGGTTACTGTTTCCGTCTTTTCCGTTCTTTCACAATTAAACTCAGCTCGCGGCTCATTTGGCCGGCTATAGCTGTGTTTTCCTGCGCACGCCTGAATAAGTAGGGCAATACAGCCTTTATTGGGCCGTAGGGAACGTATTTAGCTACATTGTACTGGGCATCTGCCAGGTTAAAGCTCAGGTTATCGCTCATCCCTAATAGTTGCGAAAAATACACGTGAGGGTGTTTATGATCAATTCCTTTGGTATCTAAAAGCTCGGCCAGTAAACGGCAGCTTTCTTCATTGTGGGTACCTGCAATAAAAGCAATTTTATCGATATGGGTGGTACAGTAATCCAATGCAGAATCATAATCCAGATCGGTAGCTTTTTTATCCAGTTGTATTGGTGACGGGTAACCATTTTCTGCTGCACGTCTGCGTTCTTTTTCCATATAGGCGCCGCGAACAATTTTGGCTCCCAAAATAAATCCTTCACTAAGTGCAATTTCATGGTCGTTTAATATAGACGCCAGCTTATCATGCCTGTACATTTGATAGGTATTATAAACTATTGCCGCTTTAGTATTAAAGCGGCTCATCATGGTCAGGGCCAAAAGATCAATGGTTTCCTGTATCCAGCTTTCCTCTGCATCAATCATCACGGGTACGTTATTGGCATGGGCTTTATCGCATATGGCCAGTACACGATTCTGTACCCTTTGCCATTCCTTTTCTTCCTCTGCGTTAAGGGCCAATTTAGCATCCAATTTTTCCAGCAACGCAAACCGGCCAACACCTGTTACCTTAAAAACAGTAAGCGGTACAGCCTTGTCCGAAGTTGCACGTTCTATGGTACGGATGATCTCATCACGGGTACTGTCAAAAACAGCTTCGTCATCCTCCCCTTCTATGGAATAATCCAATATGGTGCCTACTCCACCACTATTCAAATTCTTAATGGTATTATTACACTCAGTAATGGTTTCGCCACCACAAAAGTGTTTAAATATGGTTGCCTTGATCAGGCTTTTGATAGGTAATCCTATTTTAATAGCAAAGTTGGTTACCGGAGGCCCTATCTTTACTAAAAAGTTAACATTGATTATCCTGAATAACCAGTAAGCCCGGTTAAGATCAGCATTGGATGAGTGACGGAAAGCGATTTCTGTATTTTCAAAAGAGGGCTTAACCTGTTGAGTTTTATTGTTCGTTTGGTTAGAAAGCATCTGCAAAATTATAAAATGATATCTCAATATTCCATGAATAGTTTATTTTTGCCGCTCCATGACAGAATTTAAATTAATAGGCGACCATATTCCGATGATACAACTGCTAAAAGCTGCCCACCTGGTATCAACAGGCGGAGAAGCGCAAATAGTTGTAAGTGAAGGAGAAGTGAAATATAATGGAGAGGTTGACTATCGAAAACGCCTTAAAGTTAAACGCGGAGACATCGTTGAATTCAGGGGAAATAAAATCTTGGTAATATGATAATGGATACCATTCAAAGCGACAACTACCCTATATATTTTAATAACAGCGTTGACGAACTGGTTAACTTTGTAAAAAAAGGAGCTTATTCTAAATTCTTTATTTTAACTGACGAAAATACCGGCGTTCATTGCTTGCCGCTTGTAAAAAGTAAGTTAGATGAGCTTGGTGACTACGACCTTATCGAGATAAATGCCGGCGAGGAGAGCAAGGACATCGATTTTTGCATAGGCGTATGGAAAATGCTGATAGATTTTGGTGCCGACCGCAAAAGCTTAATGATAAACCTCGGCGGTGGCGTTGTGACCGATTTGGGGGGCTTTGTCGCCTCAACCTTCAAAAGAGGAATTGATTTTGTGCATGTACCTACTACCCTGCTATCACAGGTAGATGCCTCAGTTGGCGGCAAAACTGGTATTGATATTGATAGTATCAAAAACATCATAGGTACCTTTACCCAGCCCAAAGCTGTATTTATTGAATACGATTTTTTAAAAAGCCTCCCTCCACGACAAATACTTTCGGGTCTTGCAGAAATGCTTAAACATGGCCTGATAGCCGATGCCGCTTATTGGAATGAACTTAAAACAAGCGATCTAAAAAACCCTGCAATTCAACTGGTTTATCGTTCTGTAGAAATAAAAAATGTAATCACCATTGAAGATCCTACAGAAAAAGGCATCAGGAAAGCTTTAAATTTTGGTCATACCATTGGTCATGCAGTTGAAACCAATTCTTTGATCAACGATAAAGACCCACTATCACATGGCGAAGCTATAGCTATCGGCATGATCTGCGAATCATATCTTGCACACAAAAAAACAGGGTTGAGTGTTGATGAACTAAGCGAGATCACCAAAGTATTCAGCGACCTTTATCCAAGATATACAATCAAAGAGAATGACTTTGAAACCCTGTTTGCTATCATGCAAAAGGACAAAAAGAACCAGGATAATAAAATAAATTGCACTTTGCTTACCAAAATTGGGCAGTGCAATATTGATAATATCTGTACAGAAGCCGAACTTCGTGAAAGTTTAATGTATTACATTCATTTGTAAGATGTCTGAGTTAGATCCCCGGAATAGGGCCGCATTGGTACTGATGGCTTTGCTGGTTATATTAACCCTGGTTGAAATGGGTTTAAGTTACTGGGAAAACCGTAAGTATTATGAAAAACGCGATACTTTTGTCAATATCTACCTTACCTCAATTGCGGTAGTTACCAACCTTTTAGTTAAGACCAGTACTTTTTTCATGCTGAGTTTTGCCTATCAGTTCAGGGTTTTTCAAATACACAACGTTTTTCTGTATTGGTTTGTACTGGTTGTGGTACAGGATTTTTTGTACTGGGTGCTACATTATACCGGGCATTATTGCAGGTTTTTTTGGGCAATGCATGTAACACACCACTCCTCAGAGCATTTTAATTTAACCACAGGTTTCCGGTCAACAGTTTTTGAACCATTTTACCGTACTTTTTTTTATTTACCCCTCGCGTTGATGGGATTTAATGCGATTGATATTTTATATGCCTATCTCATTACTCAGCTTTACGGGAATATAGTACATACACAATATAAAGTAGCGCTCCCTAAATGGTACGGATGGCTTTTTGTAACACCGGCACATCATCGGGTGCATCATGCTTCGAACATTCCTTATCTGGATAAAAACATGGGTATGATGCTTATCCTATGGGACAGGCTGTTCGGAACTTTCAGAGACGAAGATCTGTCTGAACCGGTTAAATACGGGCTTACTAAACAACCAGAAGATATGGGTCCGGTGAATATTATTTTTCATGAATGGAAAGCCTTGTTGCATGATGTTAAACAGGCCCCTGGTTTCAGGAACAAATTAGGATACCTGTTAAACCCACCGGGATGGAGCCACGATGGCAGCACGCAAACAGCCCGTGTGCTGCAACGGGAATACGAAAAACAAGCTTTAGGCAAATAAAATTCTGTTCAGCTTGTTTATTTTACAAAAAATAAAATTTCCTATTGACAAAAACATTTTTTACCGTACATTTACAACGTAATAAAAAACAAATGAAATTTACAAGCGCATACTATTTCGGTTACTACTTTTACTTTAACAGTGAGAGCCGGGACTAATATGTACTTAACACACACATAAAGAACTTAAAAAGTCCCGGCACAAAATGCCGGGACTTTTTGCTTTAATAGGGGTTATGAAGATAGAAAGACCAAGAGTTGCAATCCAGGGAATACGTGCTTCTTTTCACGAGGAAGCTGCTTTACGGTACTTTGGTGAAAACACGCAAACCATTGAATGCAATACATTTAAGCAAACTTTTGAAACCCTAAAAAACAGGGAGGCAGATTACGTGGTGATGGCTATTGAAAACAGTATTGCCGGAAGTATCTTGCCTAATTATACCTTATTGCTTGATTATGGTTTTCCGGTAGTGGGCGAAATTTATCTGCCTATTCAATTACACTTAATGGCATTACCTGGTGTAAAGTTCGAGGATATCAAATATGTAACCTCCCATCCTATCGCTTTACGCCAGTGTGTTGATTTTTTTGATGAATACCCTCATCTTAAAATTGTGGAAAGTAATGATACGGCAGCTTGCGCCAAACGCATCAGAGAGGAACAATTAACCGACACGGTTGCCATTGCAAACTCGCTGGCTGCTAAACTTTATGGATTGGATGTACTGGAACGCCGGATAGAGTCAAACAAAAAGAACTTTACCCGTTTCCTGATCCTTACCCACCACGATAACGTGGAAAAGAAGAATTCTAATAAAGCTTCGCTTTGCTTTCAAGTAAGTAACAAAGTGGGCGCATTGGCCAAAGTGCTTAATATTTTTGCCGAAGAGGGTGTGAATATGAGCAAAATACAATCTATGCCTATCCTTGGTAAACGCAATGAATATAACTTTTACGTAGATATTGAATGGGACGAGCCAAAACAATACGACGTATCCATAAGACAGATACTTAAATACACGCATAACTTTAACATCCTTGGTGAATATGAAAGACATGACGATGAATTAACAACTCCCAAACCTCAAAAAAATGATCGGATACGGAAGTATATCAATATCCGCAGAAATATATAAGACCTGTAATTAATAATTGAAGATTTAAACAAAATATAAAAACACACCGGTAAATGCCGGACAAATAACAAAACAATGAAACTGAATTTAAACATACAGCCGCTTCACACCTGGATCAAAACCGGAAAAGAACCATTGGTAATAGCAGGCCCCTGCAGTGCAGAAACTGAAGATCAATTAGTAGCTACAGCTCATTTATTAGCGCAAACCGGCCGCATCTCTGCATTACGTGCAGGTATCTGGAAACCACGTACCCGTCCGGGTGAATTTGAAGGTATTGGCAGCATAGGCCTGGAATGGCTTAAACGCGCAAAAGAAGAAACCGGATTACCTACAGCTGTGGAAGTGGCAACTGCTAAACACGTAGAAGAAGCGTTAAAAGCAGGTGTTGACATTTTATGGGTAGGCGCGCGTTCAACCGTTAACCCTTTTACTGTACAGGAAATTGCTGATGCCTTACGTGGTGTTGACGTACCGGTAATGGTTAAAAACCCGGTAAACCCTGATCTTTCTTTATGGATAGGTGCTTTGGAGCGTATCAACAACGCGGGCATCACCAAACTGGCTGCTATTCACCGTGGGTTTTCATCTTACGAAAAGTCAGCTTTCCGTAATGAGCCAATGTGGGATATCGCCATCAACTTAAAAACACTGGCTCCTGAGCTGCCTATTATTAACGACCCAAGCCACATTTCAGGCAACCGTGATCTGATCGGTTACATCTCACAAAAAGCGCTTGATTTGGATATGCAAGGCTTAATGATCGAATCACATATCGACCCAAGCGTAGCGTGGACAGATGCTAAACAACAAGTTACTCCTGCTGCCTTAGCTGATATTATTGATCACCTGGCTTTACGTAAACCGGAGATCCGCAATGCAGAATTAAGCGACAAGCTTGCTGAGCTGCGTAACCAAATCGATAAAATTGACGACCTGGTTATTCAGAAAATTGCAGAACGTATGCAAATTGCCGAGAAGATAGGTAACTACAAAAAAGACAACAACATTACCATTTTACAAGTAGGTCGTTGGGATGAGATCGTTCAGAAACGTACCAATTATGCAAAAGCGTTAAAGTTAGGTTCTGAATTTACCGAGAAGTTATTAGAGCTTTTACACAGCGAGTCGATCCGCAGGCAAACCGAGATCATGAACACCAATGAAGCCGGACAAGCAGCAGAAAAACTTACCCACGTATAATATCATATACTGATGCAAAACGTCATCCTGAAAAAAAGTAATAAGCAAATAAACGGCACGGTACATCTTACCGGATCAAAAAGCGAGTGCAACCGTGCATTGGTTATAGAGGCTCTGAGCAATGGTAAAGTGAAGGTAGAGAACGTATCAGACGCCGCCGACGCAGTATTGCTGGCCGGTATATTACGGTCGGCAGTGGGCAGTGAGCAGTTAGCTACTGCCCATGATCCATCGACTATAGACCATGGACCACAAACTGTTGACATCGGCCCTGCCGGTACTGCCATGCGTTTTTTAACCGCTTATTTTGCCATACAGGATAATGAAGTAATATTAACCGGCAGCCAAAGGATGAAGGAAAGACCGATAGGCATATTGGTCGACGCGCTGAGAGAGTTAGGTGCCCATATTGATTATGAAGAAAAAGAGGGTTATCCCCCTATAAAACTAAAAGGCAGTTTCGGGCAGCTAACTAGTAAGATCAGTATTAAAGGTAACATCAGCAGTCAGTACATTACTGCCTTGTTGCTCATCGCTGCACGGCTGCCTTTTGGTTTGGAGCTCCATATTGAAGGTGAGTTAACCTCTCGCCCATATGTAGAAATGACGCTTGCCATGCTGGAAACAGCAGGTATTCAACATCAATGGAAAGATAACGTTATTGCCATAACCAATCAGGAGTTTACTACCACTTCATTACATGTTGAACCAGACTGGAGCGCGGCATCATACTGGTACGCCATAGCGGCACTGGCAGATCAGGCGGAATTATTTTTAACCGGACTAACACCGTACAGCTTACAAGGCGACAGTGTGATCACCGAGATCATGGCTAATTTTGGTATCACTTCGCAATTCAAAGATGGCGGTGTTCAGCTAACCAAGGAGCATAAACCGTTTAGTCATAAAGTATTCGATCTGAAGGAATGTCCCGACCTGGCACAAACTATTATTGTGGTGTGTGCCGCCTTAGGTCATGAAGCAGCATTCACGGGTCTGGAAACTTTAAAAATAAAGGAAACCGACCGTATCTTAGCTTTGCAAACCGAACTGGCCAAAATGGGCGTAAAACTGATTGAGAACAACGAAGTATATCAATTGGATTGCAGCGAAAAGTTTATTCCTGAGCGCATGTTTATCAATACCTATCATGATCATCGTATGGCTATGGCATTTGCACCGCTTGCCCTGATCATTCCACAATTGGAGTTTGAGAACGGACCAGTAGTTGATAAATCATACCCTGCATTCTGGACCGACCTGGCCAAACTTGGCTTTAAGGTACAGGAAGTAGAAGGATAAGGTTAAATAACTACTAAGCGTCATTGCGAGCGATAGCGTGGCAATCCCCGACATACAGAGCAGCTTTGCTAATTGGGGATTGCTTCGTACCTCGCAATGACGATTTAAATAAATAGATTTGCGATGAACCGTCTCAAATCTCATATCTAACATCACATATCTAATACCATGGCAGGCAATTCATTCGGGCAAATATTCAGGATAACCACCTTTGGCGAATCGCATGGCGAAGCTATCGGGGTAATTATTGATGGATGCCCCGCGCAATTACCGGTCGACCTGGACTACATTCAGGGCGAACTGGATAAACGCAAACCCGGTCAGTCAAAAATAACCACACAACGTAAAGAAAGTGACACTGTAAAGATCCTTTCAGGTGTATTTGAAGGTAAAACCACAGGGACACCTATAGCAATGCTGATCCCAAATGAAGATCAGCGCTCCAAAGATTATAGTCATAATGTGGACGTATTCCGCCCCTCCCATGCCGACTATACTTACCAAACCAAATATGGTATTCGAGATCATCGTGGTGGTGGTCGCTCATCCGCCCGCGAAACCGCCGCACGCGTTGCTGCAGGGGCCTTAGCCAAGCTTTTACTAAAAAGCCAGGGTATTGAGATAGCGGCCCACGTAAGCAGCGTGGGAACCATCAACGCGCCTAATGTAAGTATCGACAGTGTACAGGAGTTTATTGACGAACGCGAAAAAAACATCGTACGCTGTGCCGATCCGGCCACCGCCGAGGAAATGATCGCTTTTATTGACAGTGTACGTAAAGATGGAGATACCGTTGGCGGCAAGATCAGCTGCCATATAAAAAACTGCCCTGTAGGCCTTGGAGACCCGGTTTTTGATAAGCTTCATGCCGATCTGGGTAAAGCCATGCTGAGCATTAACGCGGTTCATGGTTTTGAATTCGGCTCAGGCTTTGCCGGCAGCGAAATGCGCGGATCGGAACATAACGACATCTTTGTAAAATCACATTTAGGCGATATCAGCACCATTACCAACTTCTCTGGTGGTATACAAGGCGGTATCAGCAACGGAATGCCTATCGAGTTTAAAGTTGCTTTTAAACCGGTGGCCACCATTATGAAAAACCAGGCGACTATTGACAGTGAAGGCAATGCCGCCGAAATATCGGGCAAAGGCCGTCATGATCCTTGTGTGGTACCGCGCGCCGTCCCTATTGTTGAAGCTATGGCCGCACTGGTTTTGGCTGATCACTGGCTCAGGAACCGGAACTCTATTTTAAGCTGAAAATTCAAGGCATAAAGCCTAAAGCCACTTAAATAGTTCAAAAAGCCCGAAGCCGACAAAAAGCTTTGGGCTTTTCGCTTTAAGCTTTCTGCTTATAATTACCTTTGTAAACCTATGTTAACCTCTGTCATCCAATTATACAAACAAGCTTATAGCGGACTATCTAAAAACAGCTGGTACCTGAGCATAGTAATGTTCATCAACCGGAGCGGAACTATGGTGGTGCCGTTTATGAGCATTTATACCATTCAGCAGCTGCATTTTACCATCGTACAATCGGGTTGGGTAATGGCATTTTTTGGTATAGGAGCCATATCAGGCGCGTTTATAGGTGGCAGGCTAACCGATAAGATCGGCTTTTATGATATCCAGGTAGGCGCCTTGCTTATTGGTGGTATATTATTCCTGGTATTAGGCTATCAGCGTACTTTTTTAAGCGTAAGCATCGGTACTTTTATACTCAGTATCTGTAACGAGTCATTTCGCCCGGCAAACTCCACAGCTATTGCTCATTACAGTAACGATGAGAACAAAACCCGCTCCTACTCACTTAACCGGCTGGCAACCAACCTTGGTTGGGCCTTTGGCGGTGGATTGGGCGGTTTCCTGGCTTCATTCAACTACCATTTGCTTTTTTGGGTGGATGGCTGCACTAATATTTTTGCCGCGCTTTTACTATTGAAACTGATGCCTCGCGCAACGATCCGGAAAACGGTTAAAGATCTGGCAGATAAAGCCATAGCATCCACGTCAGCTTATAAAGACGGCATTTACCTGGTATTTATCTTATTGTGTACTTTGTTCGCCACCTGCTTTTTTCAGTTCTTTATTATGCAGCCGGTGTTTTATAAGATCCAATGGCATTTTAATGAGCGTTTTATAGGCTTTCTGCTGGCTTTAAATGGCATACTCATCGTACTGATCGAGATGGTATTGATCCATAAATTGGAGGGCAAAAGAAACCCGCTTACCTATATCAGTGCAGGTATTATTATAGCTGGTACCAGCTTTGCCTTGTTAAATTTATTGCCTCATGCCGCATGGGTGGCCATTTTGGTAGTTGTGATGATCACCCTGGGCGAGATCATGAGTATGCCTTTTATGAATGCCTACTGGATAAACCGTACTACCAACAACAACCGTGGCGAATATGCCGCTTTGTACAGTATGTCATGGTCGGCGGCGCAGATCATTGCCCCTGCGGTTGGCAGCCAGATCATCGCTCATGGCGGTTTTACGATGCTTTGGTGGGTATTAGGTTCGGTATGCCTGCTCTCCTCAACTGGCTTTTTTGTACTAAAAAGGTTAACTCCCCATAATAAACCGACAATAATCATAGTTGATTAATTTATAAATGAAAAAAGCCATTATACTAGATTTGGATAATACTATATATCCGGTAAGTTCCATCGCCGAATACCTATTTACCAAAGTGTACGGTTTTTTAGATAGCCTGGCTAATGAATTAACTGTTGATCAAATAAATCTGGCCAAAGAAGAAATGAAAAGAAAGCCATATCAACAGGTGGCAGATAAGTATAACTTCAGTGAAACGGCCAAATTGAAGGGACTTGAATTACTCAGAAACCTGGAACATGATTTGCCAATGCAGCCATATGTCGATTACAAATTTATTAGCGATACAAAAACGGATAAATTTCTGGTTACTACAGGGTTTACTAAACTACAATGGAGTAAGATCCGGCTTTTGGGCATAGGAAATGATTTTAAAGCTATATACATAGTTGATCCGGAAATTTCATCTGAAACAAAAAAAGAAGTTTTCCTCCTGATCATGGATACTTATGGGTACCAGCCCGAAGACTTGTTGATTGTCGGCGATGATCCCGAATCAGAAATAAAAGCTGCTACAACCTTAGGTATTGATACATTTTTATTTGATCCGGAAAACAGATATCCCAATGCAACTGTGACCCATGTTTCAAACAGCCTTAAAGATGCAGTCGCTATATTTTCTTAAACCTTGCTATTTTTCAGCACTTTAACCGTGACCAAAAGCTGTCCCAGATGCCGCATGGTATGTTCCGCGGTATGTATATACAAACCCATTACGGTTGACGGCAATTGAGCCCGGCCTACCCCGCGAAACTCTTTCAAGGTTTGCTCATCAGTTGTAATCAATTGACTAATAGCTTTATCAACCTCATGATCAAACTGTTCTACCAGATCAATTACAGTTATATTTTCGGACACCTTCCCTTCAGCCGAGAGGTAATCCAATTGCTCTACCGTAAGCGCTTCTCCCCTGGCATATGTAAAAAGCCTGTTTAGTACCCCTGTTAAGTGCTGCAGGTGAAAACCCGGGGATGCCATGCCTGCCACCTTTTGCCACAATAAGCTATCCGGGAAATCAGCCATCAGTTCATGCAGTTCTTCCCGGGCCTGGAGCAGGGCCTGGGCTATAGGCTGGAGCAGTTCGGGCACCTCATCCAAAGACCCGCGGAGCCAAACTTCGGTTTTGTTTTTTGCTGTCATCGTTTTCAGAAAATTGGTTCGGTTTTAAGCCCCCAAAAACTTTTTAAACCTTTAATTTTAACAATTTTTTAGTCAAAACAGGATAAAAAAGCGTGATTATTGCCCATTTTAACAAAGTTTTAACGCCATTTTAACACTTTTTAACAAATTTTTGATGGGTTTTGAAAGGTTTAAAAAGTATTAAATAACTGACATTCAAATAACTATATAAAAAACGGTCGATTTTTGCTCCCTTTTTCCCTTAACTAAACAGCCCGGTTTTCTCTTGAAAAAGAAAACCGGGCTGTTGATATATACAAATATACACATTTAGGTTGGGAGTCTCAAGTTCTGAGTCACGGATTTTAAGGAGGTCAACCCAAGACTTAGAGGTATTCGGAGGGAATAAAAAGGTTGTCATTTCGAACGAGGTACGAGGAGAAATCTTCTGCGATTTGCAACCGAAACCTTGCATCAAGCAGAAGATTTCTCCTCACCCCACCACTTTGTCCATCGCTGTTTGTCGAAATGACAAGCTTTTTTTGATAGATGGGTATTTTTTCTCCCGGCAGTCAGTTATTTCGCATCCCCATAACGCAGCTCCATGGGTATGATGCCACCGTTGCCGTTTTCAGGGGCGTAGAGGATATCCAGCGATGGTTTGCCTTGCTTCTCCAGGTATTCAACCCTGATGGTGTAAAACCCTTTTTGTAAGGGCAGCAGGTACGATTTAATACCTGCCGTTTGCTGGGTAAGTATCAATTCGTTATTGATGTACATCTTAGATTCACAGTCGCCGCGTAGCCCAAAAATGTAATAGCCGGTTTGCGTTATTTCCAATTGCCCGTTAAACACACACGCGAAGTTTTGCTGTTTGGGCAGTTTGTTGAGGTCGAAGTTTTTACCCGCCCAGCCTTTTTTAAGCGGCTTTAGGTTTTTAAAGTTGGGCAGGGTGTTCCAGTTACCTTCATAGTAAGCATAGTTCCAACCGCCGGGGCTAAAATTTTTGATTTGCGGGCCGGCGGGCAGGGTATTACCTATACTAAAATTAGCGCTCGCTTGCTGCTCGTACCCCGGGCGATAGGTAAGCTCTTTCAAATTCAATTGTGTAGTGTTATGGAGCATCAATTCATTACCCTCCATCCTGGGCGATGCCATAGTAGGCGCACTGCCATCGGTAGTATAATGCAGCTCTTTCACAAAATCACCCTGAAAACGCATTTTAAAAGGCTTATCCTTTAGTAATACGCCACCCATGGGATAAAAATTTAAATCCTGCTTATTGTATCCGTGATAGGTTAGCTTTAAACCATCATATACCGTACGGAAGATCATACTGTTATGTGTTTCGTCATTATACAACATCAGTTTATAATGAAAACCGGCAGGAGCCGCCTTTTTTATTATTATCGAATCCATGGCGTTTATCCGCTGTTCTTTGGCCGGCTCTCCATCGCGCCCGGTAATTAATAAAGTGGTATTGTTTAAGTCGATCTTACCTATGCTATCCCTTACCAGTTTGGGCAGATAATCCTTGTCCCACCAAAAGCTTGGGTCGGCCAGCAGGTACGATTGAAAAAGCCGGGGCTCCTTCATCAGCGCATACATACCAAACACACCGCCATACGAGCCGCCGTGATAAGTATTCATGCCGGTAGTGTGGTATTTTTTGTTAATGTAAGGCATCAGCTCGGTTTTGATAAAGGCAAGGTAGCGGGCAGCTCCGCCAGTTTGCGGGTCACCGTCTGCGCGGGTAGGCGTAAGATCGCGCCCGCGCATATTTTGGCCCTGCAGCATGGTATTGGGCAGGCTCACTACAATATTAGCCGGTATAAACTGGATCTCTAAAAACTGCTCGATGCTGCTTACTATCTGTGTATTCCATTCTCCATCGGTGATATAGGTAACATCGTATTTGGTAGCGGAGGTATCACTGTAACCATCCGGCAGTACAATCTCAATCGCCCGCTTTTCTTTGAGTACATTGGAGTAAATAGTATCGCGGATAATATTTAACGGTTTCAATTGCGCCAAAGCGCTGCTTGTTAAACAAACCAACAAGACAGAGAACAGGATAACAGTTTTTTTCATATAGATATATTAAGGGACAGCTATGAAGGTAGCCATAATTGAGACTACGCCCAGTCACCAAACGTTACAGCTAAAAGATCATTTAGCTTACTCCGTATCGCAGGAACTTTCCCTCTTTACCGTATCTTTGTATGGAAATATAGAAATGGTGGCTCCAGATGGTACACCTTATGGTTTATACACCAATAAGCATACGCCAGGGTTCTGCCGTTTTGATATAAAACAGCGGTTTTAAAAAATTAATCGTTGTCATTTTGCTTTGTGGTATGGCTATTGCTGTCACAAGAATAATTAACTACAACTTTTATCATGATTTTTGCCTTCTCAAAAAAGACCTCTGTTTACCTGCTGATATTGGGTCTTTTTGTATCCCTGTTTGCTTTTCAAAGCTGCAAGAAAAAGCACTCAGCCATAGCCGATCAACTTTTTAAAGTAACCCAAAATAAAGTATACGAGGATGTTGACCCCGATACATTGGCTGCGGCGTTGAAAAAAGAGATCGAAAGTCAGAAATCAAAAATCGCGAACGAGCCTGTGATCGAAGCCTTTATAAAGGGGAATGATTATCAGCCCGTTTTAGTGATGAACCATTTTTTTAACGGTGACCTGGATATACTGCCCGATTATTTTGACAAGATCACCGAACACGGATTGAGCAAAAAGCCCTACCATATTACAGCCATCAGAGCCCTTGTAGCCAAATTTCATGACAAAAATGGCATCCTGACAACTGATGAAGCCTACCATGAACTTGCCAGGCTTGAATTGCTTACCGCAAGTTCGCTGATCAAATATTCCAATGCCATGCAATATGGGGTGGTGAATCCCCGGAAAATATTTTCCCGGTATTTTACCGCAACCAAACGACCGGATAGCATCAGCATGAAAAATGTACTGCTGGTAAAAGATTTAAAAACTTACCTCGACAGCATACAACCGGCCGATCCTCAGTATAAGATCCTGCAAAAGGCTTTCCTGAATGGCACTGTGATAGACGGCCTCTCTGCAGAGGAATCCAAACGGTATTTTCTGGTGAACATGGAACGCTTGCGCTGGAAAAACAAGCCTACGGAACAAAAATACGTGATCGTGAACATCCCCGATTTTAAACTGGATGTGATGGAAGGCGGCAAATCGGTTTTAAACATGAAGGTTTGCGTGGGCCAGGGTCGTAACATGGATGCCCACGCCAGCCTGATCTCCTATGTCGACAGTGACCGGTATGACAAACCTTTCCCGCGTGAAACACCGCAGCTGAGCAGCGTGATCCATAGCGTTGAGGTAAACCCAACCTGGAACATCCCGCGAAGTATAGCCACCAAAGAGATCATCATCGAGGCTGCCGAAGACCCCTACTACTTATCAAACAAGAACATAGACGTTTATAAGGATGGGATAAAAATTGAAGATCCGGAGTCGATAGATTGGTCGACCGTGACCGCGGATAACCTGCAATATGATTTTAAGCAACGCCCGGGCGAGGATAATTCGTTAGGGAAAATAAAATTCCTGTTCAAAAACAGGAGCAGCGTGTATCTGCATGATACCCCTGCAAAATCGGCCTTCAGAAAAGCGATGCGTGCGGTGAGCCATGGTTGTGTACGCCTGGGCGACCCTCAGGGGCTTGCTAAGAACCTTTTTGGTGAGGGCGAGGACTACGATACCATTGCCAAAGATATGAGCGAGGATAACCCCGAACCCACCAATATCGGCCTGCCTAAAAAAACACCTATATACATTACCTACGTTACCTGCTGGACAGATGATGCCGGTGTATTACAACACCGCCAGGATGTGTACGGGCTAGATATTGTACTGTATGATCATTTAAAACCACTGATGAACGTTAATTAGTATCAAGTAGTTAGTATCAAGTATCACGACAGATGCATCTTTTATAGCATTCGGAAAAATCTTGATACTTGATACTAACTACTTGATACCAAATCTATAGTCTGGCTAAATCAAAAGTGGTTGAATCTGCCGATATAAAATTCAGCGGACCGCTTTCGTCAAGATATTTGGAGCTGTAGTTGTCGTCGCTACCATTGATAAACAATACTGTTTTACCTTTGATGGTATTGATCACCTTATCAATAACCCTGGGCGATACTGCCGGGCAGCCAAAACTGCGACCTACGTACCCTTTATGGTTAATAGCGGACTGACTTACATAGTTGGCTCCGTGAATCACAATATCGCGCATACGGGCGTTGCTGTTAAACCCTTCATCAAGGCCATCTAAATGTAAAGAACGGCCATGTTTGCCCATGTAAACATTATCAGTAAGGTAAAAGCCCAGACTGCTTTGATGCGAATCGTTCCTGTCGGAAAAACTGGTCGCCATTTCATCGCCACTCCCCTGTCCGTGGGCCACCCAGGTATTGAGTAACAATTGCTTGCTAAACAAATCAATGATCCACATACGTTTTTCACGGCTCGATTTTGTAAAATCGACCACAGTTAATACAGAACTGCTTTGTGGTAATAGATGATTGAGCTTTAAATTGGTATAACCTGTAACCGCTTTTTCAAATACATCAAATGCCAAACCGGTTTGCTGTAAGCTGGCCGTTTGGTATAAACTATTTACATACTGATTAAATAGTTCCTTTGCATTTAGAGTTGAATTTACTTTTCTGTCTGATTTGTTCGCACCTTCGGATCTCCAGCTGATAATTGTTGTAGCTAAAAATAGAACCGAGAATGTGACACACCATAAGTGTTTCCTCATACTTGTGTTGAGTTTAATTTTAAACAATAATTTAAATTAGCAACAGGTTAAGTCGGTAACTGACCGGATTAGGAACCGGCCAATTACAAATGTATAATTTTTTACTTAAGTCAAAATCATTTTAGGATATTTTTTTACTAAAATGAAAATAAATTTAAGATAAAGCAATTAAGCCTCAATTTATACGGAGAAAAACGGTAAAAGGTTAGAGATATTGTTGCGAAGGGGAAAATAAGTGATTAGATAAGGGAGAATTGAAAATACCCAACACTGAATTTTGAATGATGGATAATGAAGTCAAGGATGTCATGCTGAGCCTGTCGAAGCATGGTGGGCAGGCTTCTGCGCGCGCCCTTCGACAGACTCAGGGTGACACCCAATATGGCTTTATTTAACCCAGTTGATCTTTTCCTCAAGCGGAGTGTTTCTTCGGCCTTCGGGATATTGATCGGCGTAGCCCAGGTACAGTACGCCAAGTACGTTATCCTCTTCGCGCAGTTGTAAAAATTCCTTCATGCCTGGTTTTAAAATAGCGCCGCCAGTGCTCCAGAAGGAGGCTGCGTTAAGGGCCGTAGCACCAAGCAATATGTTTTGGATGGCGCTTGATACGGCCGCGATCTCTTCAAAGGGAGGTATTTTAGGCAGATCGCCACGTTTCATGGTTACGATGATCACGTGTGAAACCTTATCGCCCTGGTGTTGCAGATTACTATAGGTAAGCTCGTTAAAACTTTCAGCATCAACGCCTTGTTTGTATATTTCGGCATGTTCCCGGCAAAAATCGGCAGGGTTTTCGTATACGATAAAGCGCCATGGCTCGGTATAACCATGCGTTGGCGCCCAGTCGGCCAATTCCAATAAAGCAGCTACCTCCTCATTGGGTATTTTTTGTCCGTTCATGGCAGCCGGCTTTACAGAACGGCGTGTTTTAATGATGTTTGATATAGTGGTAAATGTTGTTGAATTCATGATTTGTATGTATAGAATGGCCGCAAACTTAAAGATTTAAGCGCAGAATTGAATGGAGGTGATGAAAAAAGCGTCATTGCGAGCGCAGCGTGGCAATCCCCTACTTACAGAGCGGCTCTGCTTATCGGGGATTGCTTCGTACCTCGCAATGACGCGCGGAGTATAATCCACTAATTAAAAAATCGCTGGGTATTTAGCGGGATTAGCTTCGTTCATCATGGCATAAACCGCTTCGATCACATCATCAACAGATGGTTTGCTGAAATAATCGCCATCGGAGCCATAAGGCGGACGATGTTCTTTAGCCGTTAACGTCCTAGGCTGTGCATCAAGGGAGTAGTAACCGTTTTCGGTTTCCACTATCTTTTGAACAATATAGGCTGAAGCAGCTCCCGGCACATCTTCGTCGATTACCAATAATTTGCTGGTCTTTTTTAAAGAAGTACCACAAACATTGTCGATATCAAAAGGATACAGTGTTTGCGGGTCTATAATTTCGATATGGATACCCATTTTGTCAAGCTCAACCGCAGCTTCCTGCACGATACGCAGGGTTGACCCGTAGGAAACAACGGTGATGTCTCCCCCCTCTTTCAATATCTCAGCCTTACCCAGCGGAACGGTGAATTCGCCTACGTTTTCAGGAAGTTTTTCTTTTAAACGATAACCATTCAAACTTTCGATCACAATAGCAGGCTCATCCCCTCTTAGCAGCGTGTTATACAAACCCGCAGCCTGGGTCATGTTGCGGGGTACGCAAAGATGAAAACCACGCATCGAGTTCACGATCAATCCCATTGGTGAACCTGAGTGCCAGATCCCTTCGAGCCTGTGGCCACGTGTACGGATGATCAGCGGTGCTTTTTGGCCGCCTTTGGTACGATAGCTTAAGCTGGCTATATCGTCGCACAAAACGGTCATGGCGTATATGAGGTAATCCAGGTATTGGATCTCGGCAATTGGGCGTAAACCACGCATAGCCAAGCCCATACCCTGCCCTATAATGGTAGTTTCACGGATGCCGGTATCGGTAATGCGCAGATCGCCGTATTTGCTTTGCAAACCGGCAAATCCCTGGTTAACATCACCAATAGCGCCTACGTCTTCACCAAAAGCCACAATGCTTTTATCCCGGTCGAAATTGGCGTCGAAACAGGCATTCAAGATCTCACGACCATCTAATAGGCGTGCATCTTCACTATATATAACAGGCACAACAGGCACATTTAAAGGAGATTGTGGAGTTCCTGAAAATAATTTAGAGTTAAAGCGCTCGTTATTTTTGATAGTCTCGGCACTTAGCCAGTTTAACAATACTTGTCTTTCGGCTACCGTTTCATGTACAGTAAGCCGTAAGGCTTTACGCACAGAACCCACAGTGTCTTTACGTCCGGCATCATAGCTTGAACGCAATGCCGAAGCGATCTCAGCCAGCTCTTCCTGAGCGGCTACATTATAAGCCAGATTATCAATTAAACGGGCAGTTTCTTCCAGCTCGTTTTTGATGATATCACCTAGTTCGGCGGCGGCTTCGCGCTGGCATTCCCGCACATATTTTTTGGCTTCGGTTTCGAGTTCGTCCAACTCAGCTTCGTTAGCAATAGCCGAAGATATCATCCACTCGCGCATTTTCAGGAGGCAATCGTGCTCCTCTTCCCAGGTGAGGCGATCTTTTGATTTATAACGCTCATGTGAGCCCGAGGTAGAGTGGCCTTGCGGCTGTGTCATCTCTACCACGTGAATCAATACGGGCACATGCTGCTCGCGGCATATGGTAATGGCACGTTCGTAAGTTTCGCAAAGGGCGATATAATCCCAACCCCTTACTTTAAATATCTCATAGCCGTTGGAGCCGTTTTCGCGCTGAAAGCCTTTCAGTATTTCAGAAATATCTTCTTTGGTAGTTTGCAGTTTAGCCGGAACGGAGATAGCATAAGCATCGTCCCAAACCGAAATGGCCATGGGTACCTGTAGTACGCCTGCCGCGTTAAAGGTTTCAAAAAACAAGCCTTCGGATGTGGAGCCATTGCCTATGGTTCCAAAGGCAACCTCGTTACCGCCCACAGAAAACTGTTTCAGGTATTCCAGCTCTTTATTCTGACGATATAATTTTGAAGCGTAAGCCAAACCCAGCAAACGGGGCATATGGCCGCCGGTTGTTGAAATGTCTGATGAGCAGTTCATGGTTTCGGCCTGGTTAACCCAGCTGCCATCGGCGTTAACAAAACGTGTGGCATAGTGACAATTCATTTGCCTGCCGCCAGATGCGGGATCTTTTTCAATATCGGGGTTGGCATAAAGCTGGGCAAAAAACTCTTTGAGATTGCTCATGCCGGTAGCGAACATAAAAGTTTGATCGCGGTAATATCCGGCGCGCCAGTCGCCCGCGCGGAAAGCTTTGGCCATGGCTAACTGGGCAACTTCCTTACCATCACCAAAAATGCCAAACTTAGCTTTACCCGTTAAAACTTCTCTCCTGCCTATTAAACTTGCCTGGCGACTTTCGTAACCAATACGATAATCGTCAATCACAATTTTCTTGAAATCATCAAAACTCAGTTCTGCAGTATTAAATTTACTGGTTGCACGTAAGGTAGATTCGGGCATATATAATTTCGTTTAGACGGTAAAATTATAAAATTCTATTCTGTATTTTGCATACTGACAATAAAACATGGAGTTTAACTAATAGTTTTTAATTTGGGTTAAACCTTATATATTTGTATTAATCAAACAACATATGAAACAGATACTAATGATTTGCGCAGTAGTTTTAGGTTTTGCCTTTACTGCATCGGCACAGGATAGCCAAAAAGCTGAGTTTAAATTCAATGAAGAAAAACACGACTTTGGCAAAATACCTCAGGGTACTCCTGTAACCACCGTTTTTGAATTTACCAACGTTGGTAAAGAGCCTCTTATTTTGACAGAAGTAAGACCAACTTGCGGTTGTACAATTGCCGATTACACCAAAACTCCTGTAAAAGGTGGTGAAAAAGGTACCATCAAGATCACTTACAATGCTGCTGCTGCTGCACCTTTCAACAAAACCATTGTTGTAAAATCAAATGCAGTTACGCCAGAAAAGTATCTGAACATTATTGGTGAGGTTGTGGCCAAACCAGCGTCGAGCAAATAAGCAAAGCAAGTTGCCGACAATGCCCCTTGCTGAACAAGGGGATCAAAAAAATATTAAAAAAAAGACCCTTTTCGAGGGTCTTTTTTCGTTTAAGGAAGTATGCAACAACAATACTTTCTTTTTTATTAATTTTGCACATGCCAAAAATATCTCATAAAGGGCAGCGAATGCCCGCATCGCCTATACGTAAGCTAACACCTTATGCTGATAAAGCTAAGCTGGATGGTAAAAAAGTTTACCACCTGAACATTGGCCAGCCCGATATTGAAACTCCCGAAGGCATGTTGAATGCCATTAAAAATATTGATTTTAAGGTTTGGGCCTATACCCCATCTGAAGGTACACTCACCTACCGAAAAAAGCTTACAGAGTATTATAACAAGCTGGGTTACAATATTACGCCCGACAATATCATTGTAACTACCGGTGGTTCCGAAGCCATTACCATATCCATGATGGCCTGTCTTGATCCCGGTGATGAGGTGATTATCCCGGAGCCTTTTTATGCCAATTACAACGGCTTTGCCAGCCAGAGCGATATTGTGGTAAAACCAATACTTTCTTTTATTGATAACGGTTTTGCTCTGCCCCCTATCAGTGAGTTTGAAAAACTGATAACCGATAAAACCAAGGCTATCATCATCTGTAATCCCAACAATCCTACGGGTTATTTATATTCCAAAGAGGAGCTGGATGCGTTGAAAGAACTGGCCCTGAAATATGATCTGTACCTATTTTCGGACGAAGCATACCGTGAATTTTGTTATGACGGCCGCACTTTTATTTCGCCCATGCACCTGGATGGACTGGACGAAAATGTGATTGTGATGGATACCGTAAGCAAACGTTACAGTGCCTGTGGCGCCCGTTTGGGTTGTTTGATCACTAAAAACAAAGCGGTTTTAAGCGCTGGTTTAAAATTTGCCCAGGCCCGCCTGAGTGCTGGTATGGTTGAACAAATTGCAGGTACTGCAGCTGTTGATACCCCAGACAGCTATTTTGAAGCCGTAAATAAAGAATATACCAGTCGCCGGGATACGCTGGTGAGTGCATTGAACAAAATAGATGGCGTTTATTGCCCTAATCCGGGTGGCGCTTTTTACGTGGTAGCCAAATTACCCATTGATAATGCCGACAAATTTTGTCAATGGATGCTGGAAACTTTTAGCTATAATAACCAAACGGTTATGATGGCCCCCGCGACCGGTTTTTACAGCAGCCCCGGAGCCGGATATAACGAGGTTCGCATGGCTTACGTGTTAAAAAATGAAGACCTGCAAAACGCGATGATCTGTCTGGAAGAAGCCCTGAAAGTTTACCCTGGCCGCGTGGTGAACAGTGAACAACTTGCCGAAAGCAGATAAAAGATATATACACAAAACAAGAAAACCCGGCCTAATAACCGGGTTTTCTTGTTTTAACTGAAAAGACGACCTTCACAATCAATCTATAATATCAGCCTTATGCTGGTATCAGGTTGGTGGTAATGCCGATTCTGTTCCATACATTAATGGTAATAATGGCTAAGATCACTTGTGCCAGATAAGTTTCATCAAGTACTTTGGCTGCCTGCGCATAGGTTTCATCCTTTACATGATTGCTGATCAAAGTAACTTCTTCAGTCAGGGCCAATATTGCCCGTTCTTCTTCTGAAAAAAACGGAGTATCGCGCCAGGCGTTCAGGGCATAGATACGCTGTTCTGTTTCGCCGGCTTTACGAGCGTCTAAAGTGTGCATGTTGATACAAAAAGCACATCCGTTTATTTGTGAAGATCTGATTTTAATCAGGTCTTTATGCGTTCTTGTAAGCGATGTGCTTTCAATGAATTTTTCCAGCCCAAGTACGGCTTTATATCCTTCGGGCGCTATTTTGTCAATTTTAATTCTTGTTTGCATTTCTTTAAGATTTATTTGATACAAAATTAGCCCAATAACATGGATGTTAAATATGCCAGTTACCAGATAAAGGGTAGCCCAGCGAACCTATTGAACTATCTTTTTCAGGATCCCCAGCGCTTCTGTCATTTCCTTTTCATTTAATGAAGCAAAGCCCATTCTCAGCGCATTGGTAACAAAGGATTCATTTTTATAAAAACTTCCATTGCCAATGTAAAGCCCTTTTTTTGAGGCATCTTCCGCCATTTTTATTAAATCGATCTTTTTATCAAAGCTTGTCCAAACCCCAAGTCCCCCTTCCGGGATCCTGAATTCTATCACGTCATTAAAGTCGGATTTGAGTATATCACAGAACAAATTCCTGCGTTGCTTGTAAATTTTTAAGGATTTCCTAAAATGCCTTTCCATCTCCCCGTCATCAAACAACACTGCGAATGCCTCTTCTAACAAGGTATCACCCTGTTTATCTATCAACTGCCGTAATGAAGACGCGGCTCCTACAAATGCCGAAGGTCCTGTCATAAACCCGATCCGCAAAGCCGGGGCAAAAGTTTTGGAGATGGAGCCTATATAAATTACATTATGATTATGGTCGATACTTGCCAGTGGCAGATACGGCTTATTATCATAATGGAAATCAAAATCATAATCATCCTCAATGATCGCGAAACGGTATTCTTGAGCGAGGTTTAATAGCTTTAACCTGCGCTCCATACTCATAGTTACGGTTGTAGGAAAGTGGTGGTGAGGTATAATATATACCGCCTTTATTTTCTTATGCTGTAAAGTTTCCTCCAGATAATCTACATCCATTCCATTTTCATCAACCGGGACCCGCAACAGGTTTGCACCTGAATGCCTGAAAGTATCATCTGCTGAAGTGTAATTTGAAATTCCAACCGCTATATGATCCCCTGCATCGAGCAACAGCTGCGCGGCTAAATAGATGCCCATCTGGCTGCCCTTTGTAATGAGTATATTTTCAGCAGCGACTACTAAACCCCTGCTATGGGAAAGATAATTGCAAATAGAAAGACGAAGATGTTCTGATCCCATAGAAGTACCGTATTTCAGAAAGTTTCTGCCATGAAATCTCCTGGAAAGACTTCGATACTCGCGCATAAGCACATCAACCGGAGCTAAACGCACATCAGGGAAGCCATCATCAATAGCAAGAACTGTTTTTTGAAGATCATCGCTCGGAGCCGCCTTTTCAAAATTGTTTGTCCATACAAAAGCCTCTTTCGGGCTATTGCTTTTGCCTGCCTCAGGCAATATTGTTTTGGAGCGGATAGGTAATTTGGAGAGTACAAATACACCTTTACGTTCTATCGACTCTGCCCAACCCTGGCTAACGAGTTCTTCATAAGCCAGCTTTACCGTGTTTCTATTAATACCAATCAACTCTGCCAGTACCCTTGAACTTGGCAATATGTCGGCGGGCTGTAGTGTACCATTCGTGATCAAGGCTATGAAGCTATTGCACACCTGGATATGTAACGCTACAGAGGCATTTCGTTCAACCTGAATCAATGATTTATAAGGCAACATCTGGGCTGTAGTTTTTATAAAAATTGGTATACAAATATAATCCAATGCCCCCATACTTTTGTATAAAAATTATCGAAATGAAAAAAGTATTAGTCATCAATTCAAGCGCAAGATCGCTTAAATCCCAAAGCAGAAAATTGACAGAAGTATTTATAGATCACTGGAAAAGTATCCACAATGATGCCGTTATCAATACCCGGGAATTAGGAAATACCAATGTGCCACACATCAACGAAGATTGGATCGCCGCCGCTTTCACACCAGAAGCAACAAGGTCTGCAGCGCAAATGGAGACCTTAAAATTAAGTGATGCTTACATTGCCGAACTACACGAAGCTGATGTTATTGTGCTTGGTTCTCCCATGTACAACTGGTCGATTCCCAGTGCGCTCAAAGCCTATATCGATCAAATTGTGAGAGTCAACGAAACTTTTACGTTTAACCGGGCCGATGTGCAGAACCCATACACCGGGCTGCTTGAAAATAAAATGCTATTCCTTTTACTTTCAAGAGGTGAACCGGGATATGAAAAAGGAGATTATAACGAACATATGGATTTCCAGAGCACCTATTTAAAAACCGTATTTAATATTATAGGTTTCAGCAACATTCATGTGATTACTGTTAGCGGACTATCATACGGTCCGGAGAAACTTAAAAAATCTATAGATACATCGCACCAGGATATAAGAGACCTGATAGAGAGGGAACTGGTGTAACATGAAAAACAATGTACTCAAAGGGAGCATCTTTA
The DNA here is from genome assembly GCF_059567985.1 of Mucilaginibacter sp. BGA-UO-ETr-C110. Classification (NCBI taxonomy): domain Bacteria; kingdom Pseudomonadati; phylum Bacteroidota; class Sphingobacteriia; order Sphingobacteriales; family Sphingobacteriaceae; genus Mucilaginibacter; species Mucilaginibacter sp. BGA-UO-ETr-C110. The sequence continues at coordinate 1,184,082 of NZ_JCAQPB010000002.1, read as the reverse complement.
TCGCGCTGGGAGCATCCAGCTACGGGATGCTGGCAACCTTTGTAAAAATGGCTTATCAAGAAGGATTCAGTACCGCCGAAGTAACTCTTTCGCAGTATTGTATTGGATTTGCAGGATTGTTTATTTTAACCTTGTTCCGTAAACGCGGGACTGTACCAGCAACAAAAACATCAGGTATTAAAGGCCTGTTTAAGCTAATAATAGCGGGAACATCTTTGGGGCTAACCAGTGTTTTTTACTACTTCTCGGTTCAGTACGTCCCGGTAAGTGTTGCCATTGTGTTGTTAATGCAAACGGTGTGGATGGGCGTTATCCTGGAAATGATCCTACATAAAAAACCACCCGGATTACGCAAGATCGCATCTGTTTTTATCATTTTAGCCGGGACGGTATTGGCTACCAATTTATATAAACAATCTGTTACTATTAACTGGACTGGTTTTGGCTGGGGACTCCTCGCCGCGCTTTGTTATACAGCAACCATGTATTCATCGCACAACGTTGAACTTCATTCTCCTCCCTTAAAAAGAAGCCTTTACATGATCCTGGGCGGATTGATTATTATTGCGATTATTTTCCATTCATCTCTAAATCAACACTTTTCATACGGAATATTTCTGCGCTGGGGTCCTATCCTTTCCTTGTTTGGAACCATCCTTCCGCCACTATTATTTACGAGAGGAATGCCGCTTACAGGTATGGGACTGGGAGCTATCATCGCCTCTATAGAAATACCCGTTTCTGTATTAATGGCAAACCTGCTGCTAAAAGAACCCGTGAGCTTGCTGCAATGGCTGGGCGTTATACTTATCCTGCTTGCAGTAGTGTTGATGAACATTGGATCAAATATAAAACAGCAAAACCCGGCTATGCTGATGTAAAAAATTAAACTTTTTTAAATATTGGCTTGTGAAACGCAATGACCTCTACCAAAGAATAAAAATTGTTAGATGGAGGGATTACCATGCTACTTATTAAAGTATATAATAATATGGTTTGACTTAAAAAGTAAAATTTATTGAAGAAAATATTGGTAAAAATGAATAATCTACTGCACTTGTAAATAAAGTTTCAATTTATAATACATATGACTCATATTTTTTATACCAGGCAGTAGGTTTTTAAGCGACGATAACTTTACAACATATTGTTATGTCGAAAGCACGAAACTATCTATATAATTTTTAACAATTTAATTTACAAACTATGAAAAACGTGTTTTTGGTACTCCTTGCAGCTGTAATGCCTACAGCTTGTAAAAAAGAAAGTTCAACCGTACAATCAGCAAACTGATTTATCTGGTAAAGCCAAGCTCTCTGCAGTTTGGATTTTTTTTGGCCTATAATTAATTGTAACATTCTTGTTGCAATTAATTATTCCATCAAATTATGTGAAAATACCATGTAAGTAAAATCATTGTAATCCATCAAATTATCAAATTATATGAAAAACACCATGAAAGCAAAATCATTTCTAATTCTACCAGCCCTTTTGTTCCTGTCTATCTGTGGATGCTCGAGACAGGTGGATGTGCCCTTACAAAAAAAACAACCTACAGACACCAAAAAGAAAGCATATGATCTGGAGGATTCGTCATTGGTTAGTCAGGGATACACCAAAATATTTGAAGATACTTTTTCTTCAGATCTTTCTCGTTGGAATGCCTGGGAAGGCGGGGCCTATAATAACGAGTTACAACTTTACCGGCATGAAAATCTCAGCCTGGAAAACGGCAGTCTGGTTATTACTCCGGTTAAGGAACAGGTAACCGGTAAAGCCCTTCCAGAAAGCTCCACAACAAAGACTTTTAGTTACACCTCAGGCCGGATAGAATCTAAATTTACTTATACGCCCTCTGATCAAACGTCGAAGATCAGGATTAGCGCGCGGATCCAATTACCCCATGGTGCAGGTATGTGGCCGGCTTTCTGGAGTTATGGTGCTAAGTGGCCCACAGAAGGTGAAATAGATATCCTGGAGGCCCTGGGTGATCAATATAAATATACAACTGATTATTTCTATGGAACCAAGATTGGCGTTGTAGATTCAAATGATGAATTGACAGTCAAAACTATAACTTCTCCAACAGATCTAACAAACGATTATCATGTTTATGAGGTGATCTGGACCAGGAACTCGCTTACTTTTCTTCTTGACGGTCAGGTTGTTGATGAGAAATTGTCAAGTTCTCCTGGCGGTGAGTTTATTCCCGCCTTCTATGGTAAGCTCCACCATATTGCCTTAAATCTGGCTGTTGGCGGTGATATCTTTGGAAAAGATTTTGATAACGCTACTATCCAAACCTCACCCATGTATGTGGATTGGGTAAGAGTTTATACCGCGGAATAGATTTTAAAGAAGCCGTCTTATTCATAAAAAAACGCTATAAATGTTCAATTTATAGCGTTTTTACTCACTTCGACCTGTCTTAGTGGAGCCGGAGGGATTCGAACCCTCGTCCAAACATGGTATAAGGTAAGCTTTCTACATGCTTAGCTTCTGTTTAATTGTAGGGAAGGGGAAGGTCAGTCGCTTACCTGTACCGTCTTCCTTAGGTGCTTTATCTCGCCTGCTATGCACACCATTAAGCTGGCCAGTTCCGTTTTTCGATGCCCCGATTGCCGATTCAACAGAACGGAAAACCGGCGGGACAAAAGCTAGTTAATTCTAAATTAAGCAGCTAAGGCGTAGTTATTTTCGCCATTTGTAAGTTTGAGCGTTCAGATTTAAGCGCTAATTCACCCAACGCGCTGCATGCTTACTTACTTATCTCCATCCTGTCAATTCCGGTCGACCCCATTTTTATTTGAGTTGCATTAGCCGGTGGGCAGTTTGCAGTTAAGGGTACAAATATACGGAAAATAGTTTGCAGTTAACGAACCTCATCTATCCAACAAGGTGTTTTATGAAGGGTATTTTACTCATCACATAAACTAAAAGCCATGATAGTAAAAAACATGACAAAGCTATAACAGGAATGCTTAGTAACGGTGTAAAAATAGCGTAATTAATATCTGCCAGATCAAAAAGAGTTAATATTAACGCGTGGCTGAAATAGATCCCCAGAGTGAATTTTCCGGCATTTTGAGCTATTTTGTTCAAAGCAGGACTTAATTTAACCTTGGTATGCTTGGCCGTCAAAAACGCGCTCGCCGAAAGCAAAATAATAAAGGGGCTTATAGGTTCATAAAAAAAAGTGCTCAGTTCATGGTTCTTTAACAGCAGGAAATGAGTACCCGCAACAATGATTAATGAGGTTATAACGAAAGATGTCGCCGAGATATAAACTGAACCGCGGATATGGATTTTTTTGTAAGCCAGGTAATAGCCCAGCACCAGATATCCTATATACCCGGTGAAATTATGTAGGTCGATAGCTGTATCGAAGCTGCTTAAATAGGGTTTGCTGACCAGTACTGTTAAAAACCAAATGGCCAGAAAGTATAACAACTCTTTTTCTGAGGCTTGCTTCACAAATTTGCCAATGATGGGTATAAATAAGTACAAGCCTATCAGTAAATAAACATACCAGAGATGATAATACGCACCCGTTTGAAACTGGAGTAAGATCAGTTTAGTGTTTACCCAGAAATTATCGGTAAAAACAAACTCCTCATTATAACATCTGTAAAGTACATAAACCGTGCTCCAGAAAAAGAAAGGTAGTATCAACCGACCAAGCCGTTTCTTTAAAAAACTGCCTAATTCATAATCGCGGTGAAGTAGCAATGCGCCGCTTATCATTACAAAAACAGGTACGGCAAAACGCACCAATGCATTGTAAATATCCGCAACCAGCCAGTCCTGAGCAGCGATTCCTTTATGGTAAAAAAGTAAAGGGGAGGCCGTGTGCAATACCACTACGGCAAACATGGCTATTAGTCGTAAGTTATTTATCCAGGTTATGTTTTGCGGCGTATCCTGTGCGCCATCCTGGTTAAATTTCATCTGCCGGAACTGCAATATCGGGTTTAGGCGCTGGGCACATTATTCTTTATTAATTCAGGTAAATATAAAAACAGCAATTATAAAATGAAAGGTGATATGAGCGAAATTAGTCTTTCTTTATTAAGCTCCGCTGTTTGCCGCCCCAGTCACTGAGTTGTTTCAGGATGGGTCCCAGTTCCAGTGCCATTTCGGTAAGCTCATATTCAACCCTTGGTGGCACCTCGGCAAAAACGGTTCGGATGATCAGTCCGTCCTCTTCCAGGGCCCGCAATTGCAGGGTTAACATGCGTTCTGATATGTAGGAAAATTCTTTTTTGATCTCGTTAAATCTCATTTTCTTTTTGCACAACTTGTCCAGTATCAATAATTTCCATCGGCCTCCAAGCTTATGAACAGCATAGGTCAAATCACAGTCAATAATGCATATTTCGTTACGGGTATAGGTTGAGCTTTGCTTTCTGCCTGCCATTAGTTACTTTTTTGTTAGTACCGCACAATTAATTGTATACCCTGTAAATTTAAGGTTACCCGCTAATTTTGTCAAAGAAATTTTTGAAAAAAAATAATAGTATAAAATTATGGATCTGTATTTAAAAGGAAAAACCGCGGTAGTGACCGGAGCCAGCCAGGGACTTGGGCGGGCAATTGCAAAGGAATTGGCTATAGAGGGGGTAAAAGTATTGGCTACCGCCCGAAATGAGGAATTACTAAAGAGTCTTCAGGAAGAAGTAGTAGCAGCCGGGGGCGTGGAACCAGCTATATTTATACAAGATTTTGTTGCACCCGATGCACCAAAGAAAATTGCAACGGCAGCTTTATTAAACCTGGGGCAGGTTGATATCCTGATCAACAATACAGGCCGCAGCCAGCCGCTGGACGTTATTGGAGCGGATGAGGCCTGGAACGAGTCTATGACGATGGATTTTGATCGTCACCGGCAATTGACACAACAATTACTACCTCATTTTATGGAGCGTAGGCAAGGCTCCATCCTCAATATTACCAGCACTTATGAACTGCGCTCGATCAATGTTTCGGCGGTTGCCAAAGCAAGCATAGTGATGTGGTCAAAGCAGATGGCAGGGCAATTGGGTAAGCATGGTATCCGGATCAATTGTCTGCAGCCTGGCCTTATCGATACAGCGAATGTACGCCGTATATTTACTACCGAAGGGCGAAAGGAATTTGCCTCCCGAGAAATACCCCTGGGCGATTTTGGTGAACCGCAGGATATAGCCAATATGGCCACTTTCCTGGTATCGCCACGTGCTAAGTACATTACCGGTACCGTTAATATTGTTGATGGTGGAATGCGTCATTATGCTTTCTGACACGGTTACTGCCAGCTAATTATAAGATCATCATCGTTGTGTATGATGATCTTATGATTTAACTTATATAAGTAAGATTACTCGCTCCTTAAACTTTTTACAGGGCTCGCAATTGCTGCTTTGATGGATTGAAAGCTTATGGTAACCAGGGCTATCAATACCGAGATGAATGCTACTATAGCAAAAGTTATCCAGGTGACGCTGATGCGGTAAGCAAAACCCGTTAGCCATCTGTCCATCGCATACCAGGCTAATGGCCATGCAATGATATTGGCTATCAGAACCAGTTTTAAGAAATTACCCGAAAGCAATAGTACAATGCGTTGTACTGATGCGCCAAGCACTTTTCGTACCCCAATCTCTTTCACTCTTTTTTCGGCAGAATGGGATGCCAGGCCAAATAAACCCAAACAGGAAATGAAAATAGCCAACCCGGCAAGGATACCGACTATCTGGCTTACCTGGTTGTCGGCTTTGTAAACCTCGTTGAAATGATCATCCAGAAATTGGTATTCAAACGGATAATCAGGATATAAACTATCCCATTTTGATTTGATAAATGCTATAGCAGCAGCAGTATTGCTACCATTGATCTTAACAGAAATATTTCTAAAATCCCAGGCATGCGCGCATACCATAAACATGGGTTCAATTTTGTATTGCAGGGAGTTGAAATTGAAGTTTTTGGCAACACCTTTTATTGTGCCTAATGAGTCAAAGCCAAATTGCAAGCCTATCAATGAGGATAAGGGAGCTTTAGGATGATCTTTTAACAGCGATTTTGCCAGGGCTTCGTTAACAATATATTCCCTGCCGTTGAGTTTTTTATCAGTAGAGAAATTATTACCGGCCGCCAGTCTTATTTTATATAGATCAAGATAGTTATCATCTACTACCAATAGGGTTGTGCCAAAGTCCTGCTTCGGCCCGTCGGCCGGTTTGAATGACACCCCTGTTTGATCTAAATGGCTTCCCAAAATATCCTGAGAGGCTGTTACACCCGATACCAGCGTACTGTTTAATAGCTCATTCTTAAAAAGTTCGTATTTTTTGGTAGTGATCCTGTCTAACGGTATGTTGACGATCTGCTCGCGATTGTACCCGGGATCCTGTTTTTGCATGAATTTTAATTGCCTTAGCACAAATACAGTGGCTATCATCAGGAAAATAGCGCTGCTAAATTGAGTAACAACTAATATATTCCGGAGCAAGCCTTTATCTTTCCCAACTTGTACAGAGCCCTTTAAAACCTTGGCTGCCTGAAACGAAGATAAATAAATGGCGGGATAAATGCCCGATATGAGGCCGATAAGTATCGTGCCCCCGAATACAAAGGATATGGCACCAAGACTGCCAAATACATTGAAGTTTATTTTTCTATCGCTCAGGTTATTAATATAGGGCAATGCCAGCTCAACCAGGCCAATAGCAAGAACCAGCGCGATAAACGAGATCAGCACGGTTTCTCCCAAAAATTGAAAAGCCAATTGAAAACGATGGGCACCTATGGATTTGCGGATACCTACTTCCTTAGCCCTTTCTGCCGAGCGGGCTGTTGAAAGATTAATAAAATTAACGCAGGCTATGATCAGTACGATCAACGCGATAATGGCAAAGAGGTTGGTTGATTTTTTATCAAATTTCTGATAGTTGATATAATCCAAACCGATATCCGCTGAGTTGGCATGCACGTCCTTCAAAGGCAGAAGAAACAGCTTCATATATTTGGTGCCATCTTTGCCCAGATGCTCTGTAATAAAGGCCGGGAATTTCTTTTCCAACAGCGCCTGGTTAGTGCCGGGTGCGAGTTCAAGGTAGGTATTTAACCAGTTGCCGCCCCAATTTTTAAACATCCAGGGTTTATAAATACTGCTGAACGAGAACAGGGCATCAAATTGTAATTGTGAATTTTGGGGCACGTCAGCAAGCACACCGGTAACGGCAAATGAAACGGTATCGCTACCGTAATGGGTTACGGTTTTCCCGATAGGGTTGGCATCACCAAATAATTTTCTGGCCGCTTTTTCGGTAAGTAAAATGCTATTGGGCTTACTGAGCGCGGTTTTTTTATCGCCACTGATCAGTTTAAAATCAAAGATCTGGAAAAAGGTGGAGTCGACAGCAAATGCTTGTGGCAAAAACATGCGCTCATTACTATAGGTTACCTGGTATTTTTCATTCCACTTTATCTTCGTGAAATTTTTTATTTCCGGGTACTTCATTTTTAAGGCCTGCCCCATAGGGAACATAGATAATGCAACTTTTTGGGTTGTACCTTCCTGACCGACTGTCTGTACCTCATTTAAACGGTAAATATTTTTGGTATGAAAATTATCGAAACTCTTCTCATAGGCAACAAACATCATGATCACCATAAAAGCGGCCATGCCCACAGCCAAACCTATAATGTTAATGGCCGAGAAAGCTTTGCTCTTCCAGATATTGCGCCAAGCTATTTTAAAGTAGTTCTTGATCATCGGTTTAATATTCTAAGGGTCAGGAAATTAAAATGATCTTCTAAAATGCGTGCCAAGCTTTCAATGTATTGATTTTTAATAAGTTAAATAAAGAATAAATCATTGTACTGTATCAGAAACGAACGAATATTACTTGTTGTGTATCAAAAACGGATAGATCAAGTTTAAAGACCATTACATTATTGAAAAATGCTGATTGACTTTTATTTACTTGCAAGAGATATTGAATGGATACTACCGGTTACATTTGTATATAACTAACTATAAAAAACATGAAAGCAATTCAAATGACAGGGTACGGAGATTCTTCCGTTTTGAAAATAGAAAATATAGCTAAGCCTACACCGGCAGCCGGCCAGGTGCTGATTAAAATAGCGGCTACAACCATTAATCCGTTTGATATGAAAATTCGCTCGGGTGCAATGCAGCAATTTATACCAATTCCGATTCCCTTCGTCCCCGGCACTGATTTCTCCGGAACGGTAGAGGAGACCGGAGAAAATGTAACCCGGTTAAAAAGGGGAGACAAGGTATTCGCCACAACATTTGGCGGTACCTACGCTGAATACATCGTGATGGATGAAAAAAATGTTTCTTTGACCCCGGATAATGTTAATCTGAATGAAGCTGCGGCCCTGGCTGTTCCGCTGAACACAGCCTATAGCGTACTGATAGAAGGCGCAGATCTGCAAGCAGGTCAAAAAGTATTGATTCATGGAGCCGCGGGTGCTGTTGGTATCGCGATGGTTCAATTAGCTAAAGCATTGGGTGCTTATGTAATTGGCACAGCTTCGGCAAAGGGTACGGATCTCATTAAATTATTAGGTGCCGACGAAGCGATCGACTATAAATCACAAGACTTTAGCAAAATAGTGCATGATGTTGACCTGGTTGTAGACGGAGTAGGAGGTGAAACACTGCAGAAATCATACGCTGTGGTAAAAAAGGGCGGTAAATTAATCAGTATTGTTATGCCTACTTCAAATGAAGAAGCGGAAAAATATGGCATCTCTGCCGAGTTCATCAATTCTGCGCCAAAGCTTGAGAAATTAGCATTTGGTAAAAAAATGGTCGAGGAAAATAAAATTACCCCGCAGATAGTCAAAGTATTGAACCTGGAAGCTGCTGCTGAAGCACAGGACCTGGTTACAGCCGGTGGTCTTAATGGAAAAGTGATCTTACAGGTAAGTTAATACTTAATAATATGTTGAGTGGACGAGGGGGGCGAACTTTATCTTGAGCGGATTGTGCCTGGGCAAAGCGAGCGAAAAATTCCTCCGGCTCCACTAAGACAGGTCTAAGTGAGTAAAAACGCTATAAATTGAACATTTATAGCGTTTTTTTTATGAATTCCAGTCTAAAGAAGTCTATATAAGGTGACAAAAAATGCCCGGCTTACGGGCCGGGCATTAAACAATCAAATAAACAAAGTTTTTAAAAACTATTTACCGGTAACATATAATTGATTAAAAAGCAATTTAAATGTGCCGTGTGATTGTGCACGGAAAGTTATTTCGGGGCCAAAGGCATACAACACTCCTTTGCCAACCGGGGCCACAAAGGCTGCAACACCATCCTTTAAATAAGTCTGCCCCCATGCCCAGCCACTTCTCAGTGGTTTATCAGTTGAAAACCATGCTATCGGCTTCACTCCTTTCTCTACAGCACCGCTATCCAGTTTAAAAACAGGGCTATTGTCAAAATCAATATCAGCTGTATTGCCCATACCCCATGCAGCCGGCACGCTTGGATCAACACTAACACTCAGAATGCTTCCGGGTACATAATATTTTGTCCCGGGTAATGGCTTGTCTTCGTTTTTGCTGTTCTTCTCAACAAGCTCATTATGTACAGGAAGGCCAAGGTGATAAGCAAGATTTGTGCTGCTGCCTATAGTAACTACAGATCCGCCATCTTCCAGGAAGGTTTTGAGTTGGGGGATCGACTTTTCCGGCGTTATTTTACCCAGTCGGTTCTTAAACTCTGCTGTTACTTCTTCCGGTTTGGGTTCACGATCGGCAAATAAGCTTGCCCTGTTGACCCTTTCGCCACCAACCGGCGGGATTGCCCTCGTTACAAATATAATTACATCGTATTTGCTGTGCAGACTACCGGCATCAATATCCTGCGGATAGATAATATCGTACGGGAAATGATACTGCTCCAAAAGCCAGCGTACCCATCCCGAAGGTATCGAACCACCATAGGTGTCCCAAAGGGCAATGCGCATGGATGATATTTTTACCGCATCAGCCGGGCGCTGTTCAATTGTGGTAGCTTTAACACCCAAATCGGCTGCCGCCTTTTCCAATAACAATTTGGCATTTGCCCCTGCGGGGATAAAGAAGGTGCCAGTTTCCGGCATACCCACAATGCCTTTGGGCAAACGATAAACCTCGACACCGGCCTTAAGTAAGTTATTAACGGCTATAAAAGCATTGTTTACCTGCGAACTCAGAAGATAACCAGCCCCCGTGGTTGCAGATAGGATTTGCTTTGGTGGCAACTGGATCTGTCCATATGGAATGGGCTGAAAAGGTCCATTGAAACTATCAAGTATACGATCAAAATGTACGCCCATTTGAAATGTAAGTGTCCAGCCGGCAGCATCATAAGGTTTAATTGGCGGGCCACCCGGATAAAGAAAATCATTAGGATGATCCTGTGGTTCAAACATATCCAACACATGCGGGCGAAATGCCTGATTGGTCTTTACGATATAAGAACCTGCCGGGTATTTCTTCCCCGCAACAGTAAAATCAGCGGTTGCTTTTTGTACCTGGATCCCTGCTTTGATCAGGGCATTGATGAACTTTGTTGCAGTCGGAAAATCGGGCTGATCTGCCGGAAGGATATACCCTCTCGGATCACGAAGGGCGGGATTTTTCAGCACCGCGTCATAGTATTTCATCGGGATGTTACTCCCCCTGGTGCTCCAACCCATAGGATCATCCGGGTTACCACCGCCGGCTGTGCCTGCGTCGGGTTTCTCTGCACTTTTTTGATCAGCCTTATATGCCTGCGTAATGGCATCAGATCGTTTAGGTGATAGTGTCCAGTTATCTTTATTACCCCGGTTAATGGCATTTTTACCCATCCGGTAAATATTGAAAAGAACCTCATCATGCTGGCGCGCCGCATAATCAAGCACGGCATAGTTCAGGGAAACCGAGTAATCTATCGACTGCCGGAAATGCCAAACATCCTGTGGCAAAACGGGATTTGGCGTGGCACCATTCGGGATCAGGCGTTGCGGAACAACGGGGATCTTTTCGGGCGTAGGACTCCCGATGATCTCGGTTAGCAAACCTATCATGTTGTGAAATTGTGTGGTGGTACGCAAACCACCATTGTACCAGGTAGAAAAGCTGGAACCCGTTAACCGGGTATACCCGGGCTTATTCTCTGTATTAAGCCGGCTATACATAGCTGCGCCGAGCGCATCTATCCCGGTGATCATTAGGGGATCAAACACGTAGTTGAACGGATCGCGGTAAGGCGGCCCTGCCAGAACAGAACCTTCCGGTCCCCGTTGATGATGATTATACATGATCTGCGGAAACCATTCCAGGAACAATTGCCTGTTCATATTGGTACTTTCCTTTGTGTTCATCATATAAAAATCGCGGTTATTATCATGCCCTATATACTTTTCATACAGGCGCGGGATATTCAGGTTCCGCTTTTTAGGATCACTCTCCTGCATGTACCAGTTTGATACCAGCTCCATACCATCGGGGTTGGCATGCGTCATCAGGATAATTACATTATCCAGTATCCGCATAGTCTCCGGATCTTTACGGCTGACGAGCTGGTACATGGTTTCAATGAGCTGGTGAGCACCCACAACCTCCGTAGCGTGCAAACCTCCGTCAATCCACACCACGGCTTTGCCTTTGGCTGCCATAGCAAGCGCCTGTTGATCTGAAATACCCTCGGCGCGTGCAAGTTTCTGAGATATCTCCTTGTACTTATTCAGGTTCTTTATATTCCCCGGCGATGATACGATCATCATATATTGATGACGCCCCTCCTCGGTAAGGCCAATATCCACCAGTTTTGTACGGTTGGATACAGCAGCTAATTTTTTAAAATATGCCGCGGTACTGGTATAATTGATGAGTTTATAATCATCGCCTATATTAAAGCCAAAAAAACTTTTTGGCGAGGGTATGGTTTGCGCCGGTGCAACAGATATGCACAACCATAACAGTACGATCAGGGTATAACAACTTTTAATTTTCATAAGATAAGTTTTGGTTATAGAGTATATTGATCATTCATTTTTAATAAATCATTTACGGTAATCCAATGCTGGTTTCCTGTTACCCAACATAGCATCATACTTAAAATCAGCTCCCCTTTTGTCAACAAGTTCGGTATTGGCTTTCTTTACCAGTTCAGGATTTTTAAACAGGTCGTAAGCAGAAAGCGCAATAGTTTTAGCAGCTACCATCATTCCTTTGGTGCCGATACTGGTACCCGCGGCAGCCACGTTTTGCCAGCTATGGCCCGAAGAACCTGGTACAAATGTTGCAGTTATAATGCCCGCCGTGGGGACGGTCCAGCTTACATCGCCTACATCAGAGGATGCTCCACCTGCTTCGGTTGAAATGCTGAAAGGTTTGATATTTGCAGTAGCTTCTACAAACGGAATCGGTTTACTATTACCAATAAATGTGGTCTGTAATTTTTCGGCAAACTGTTTTTCCGGTTCAGTATAAGTAAACCCTTTTACAATCCGCAGATTATTATCCATCACCCTGGCCAAGGTTAAATTTGGCAGCATATTATACACACCACCAATCACCTCATAATCCATCCGGGTGCCGGTACCCAGGGCAGCGCCTTCGGCTGCTTTTACGACTCTTTCCCAGATCTCTTTAACAGTTTGCATCTGGGGGTTCCGTACATAATAATAAACCTCAGCAAAAGCAGGTACCACATTAGGCGCTTCGCCCCCATGGGTAATTACATAATGGATCCGGGTATCTAAGGGGATATGTTCGCGCATCATGTTCACCATATTATCCATCGCTTCAACAGCGTCTAAAGCCGATCGCCCTTTCTCTGGCGCAGCAGAAGCGTGTGAAGCCACCCCATAAAATCTGAATTTGGCATTTTTGTTGGCCAGCCAGGGTGTAATGCCTGCTGAGTTTTCATTACCCGGATGCCAATGCAGCACCGCATTTACATCATTAAAAAGCCCGGCCCTTACCATATATACTTTGCCCGATCCACCTTCTTCTGCAGGGCAGCCATATAAGCGGATAGTTCCTTTTGTACCTGAATTTTTAAGCCAGTCCTTAACCGCAATGGCCGCCGCTACAGACGCGGTGCCAAATAAATTATGACCACAACCATGACCCGCAGCCCCGCTGACCAATACCTTTTGCTCGGGCTCATCCACGTTTGATAAACCGGGCAGGGCATCATATTCGGCCAGAATGCCAATAACCGGTTCACCGCTTCCGTAAGAAGCCACAAATGCAGTAGGAATTTCGGCAACACCTGCCTTTACGTCAAAACCGGCATTTTTTAATTCTTCCTGCAATAAGGCAGAACTTTTCACTTCCAGGTAGCCCGGCTCGGCATAGTTCCAGATCTGGTGGGCAATTTTGGCATAGTTTGCTTCCTTACCTTGTATGGAAGCAATGATCTTTTCTTTCTCCGCGTTTTTCTGTGCATAGGTCATAAGCACAATACCCGAGAAAAAATTAAGCAATAGGATTCTTTTAAACATAAAAAATGTTTTGAAACTTTGTTAAATAATCAATGCAATTAACCCAACATTACTTACTGTAATACAACTGATTAAATAATAACCTGAACGTACTTTGCGATTGCCCACGAAAAGTGATCTCCGGGCCAAAAGCATATAGTTTACCAGCCCCCACGGGTGCAACAAAGGCGGCAATACCATCTTTCAGGTAAGCCTGTCCCCAGGCCCAGCCACTGTGCAAAGGTTTATCAGTATCAAACCAGGCCAGCCGTTTTATGCCTTTTTCTACAGCACCGCTATCCAGTTTAAATACGGGACTCTTGTCAAAATCAACATCGTTTTCAGCAGGCATACCATAATTGGCTGGCTCTGTTGTTTCAAAACGGGTATGCAATAAGCTGCCGGGGATATAGTATTTCAATGCCGAAATCGGACGTTCTTTTCCATTTGCTCCTTTCTCAACCAAAGCATTGTGAACAGGTAAACCCAAATGGTAAGCCAAATTGGTGCTGGTTCCGATAGTTACTACTGTACCACCGCTTTCCATGAATTTTTTAAGCTGAGGGACAGATTTATCGGCCGTGATTTTGCCAAGCCATGGGCGGAATTCCGCAGCCACAGAATCAGGTTTTGGTTGCCTGTCGGGGTATTCACTACGCTCGGCCTTTCCAACTGGCGGAATGGCGCCGGTAACAAATATCAGCACATCATATTTTTTCCGGAGATCTCCGGCATCAATTTCCTGTGGATAAATGATCTTGTAATCGAAATGATATTGCTCCATCAGCCAGCGTACCCAACCCGATGGTATGGAACCACCGTAGGTATTCCAAATCCCAATGCGCATGGGCGAAATTTTAACAGCGCCTTTAGGGGTTTCCTCAACACCCGAAACTTTAAGTCCAAGGGCCGAGGTTTCTTTTGCAAGTACAGTTTTTGATTCTACCGATACCGGAACATAAAAAGTGCCCGGCCCGTCTTCGGGCTTGTCACTTATGCCATTTGGTAAACGGTAAACTTTAACACCGGCCTTAAGCAGGTCATTAACCGCGATAAAGCCATTGTTGATGGATGGGCTAATCAGGTAACCGGCCTTTGCAGTAGTTGTAAGACTTAAAGTCGGTGGCGATTGCAGATCGCCGTAGGGTACTTTTTGAAACGGCCCGTCAAAACCTTCAACCATACGGTCAAACTTTACCCCCATTTGAAATGCCAGTGTCCAGCCGGCCGCATCATAAGGTTTTATTGGTGGCCCGCCTTCGTACTGGAAATCATTTGGGTGATCTTGTGGCTCAAACATATCAATTACATGCGGACGAAAGGCCTGATCTGTTTTAACGATATAAGAACCTCCCGGGTAGTTTTTTCCGGCTACCGTAAAATCTGAGGTAGCTTTCTGAACCTGTATACCGGATAAAAGCAAGGCATTGATAAATTTCACAGCTGTTGGGAAATCAGTTTGATCTGCCGGGATAATATATCCCCGTGCATCCCGGTTTTTAGGCTCTTTTAATACCTGATCATAGTATTTAGCCGGTATATCCCCTTCCCGGCCAAATGCAAATTCGCCTGACTGATTAGTGCTGCTGCTATCCTTTTTGACTGGCTTTTTCTCTCTTTTATATACCGCTTTTATGGAATCGATGTATTTAGGATAAAAGGTCCAATGGTCGCCGCTGCCCCGTTCTATAGAGTTTTTGCCCATACGGTAAATATTATACAGCAATTCACTGCGGTAACGGGCAGCGTAATCAAGCACAGCGTAGTTCAGGGAAACTGAATAGTCAATAGACTGACGGAAATGCCATTTTTGAGGTATAACCGGGTTAGGTGTTGCCCCATTGGGGATCAGGCGATCAGGAACCAAAGCAACAGTCTCCGGAGTTGGGTTGCCGATGATCTCGGTAAGCAAACCAACCATGTTATGAAAGTAAGGCGTAGTGCGCAGGCCGCCATTCCACCAGGTAGAAAACTGAGAGCCAGCACGCTGGGTGTAGCCAGGTTTTCCTTCCACATTTAAGCGGTTATTCATCGCCGCCCCCACCGCATCAATACTGGTCACAATCAGTGGGTCAAATACATAATTAAAGGGGTCGCGGTAAGGCGGCCCCGCCAATACAGAACCTGCAGGGCCGCGCTGGTGATGGTTGTACATGATCTGCGGTATCCACTCTACAAACAGCTGGCGACTGATGTTCTGACTTTCCTTCATGTTCATCATGTAAAAATCCCGGTTATTGTCATGGCCAACATATTTTTGCCATAAGCGGGGCACATTCATGTTGCGTTTTTTAGGATCCTTTTCGCCCATATACCAGTTTGATACCAGCTCCTGCCCATCCGGGTTGGCGTGTGCCAGCAGGATAATATCATTTTTTAAAATGTTCAGCGTTTCCTCATCATTACGGCTTACCAGCTGCCACATGGTTTCAATTAGCTGATGCGCTCCAACCACTTCTGTAGCATGCAGGCCACCATCAATCCATATAACTGATTTACCCTCGGCAGCAAGGCTTTTGGCCTGCTCATCTGTCAGCGCATCGGCGTGGGCCAGTTTTTTGGAAATATCTTTATAATGATCAAGTTTCTTCAAATTTTCGGGGGATGAAACGATGAGCATATATTGATGCCTTCCTTCTTCGGTCATACCAATATCTACCAGTCGGGCACGGTCAGAAGCTGCCAGTTTTTTAAAATACGCCTCCGTTTGCGTATAATTTGCCAACTGATAATCATCCCCAATAGTAAAACCAAAGTGCTCCTTTGGTGAAGGAACTGTTTGTGCCTGGGATACCGATGCGAAAAAAAGCATGGGTAAAACAAACATCCGGTTAAGTTTTCCGATCATGATCTATTGTTTAATAATTTATGGTTTAGTTTCAATTTATTTTGACACGCCGGCTTCGGCCAGTAATAGTAATAAGGCACGTTGTGTGGCTACGTATGCTTTTTTATCATCCAGCCACCATTCTCCCAAAGAATGAAAACCACCAGCCGCGCCGCCGCACCCAATAGTAACCGCCGGAACGCCCTTTGAAATAGGGATATTGGCATTGGTTGACTCCACGCCCAACTTAGGTTCAGCATGTAAAAAACTTGCAGTAGCAATGGCACGCTGCACAAATGGCAGACCGGGATCTTCAACACCCGAAGGCCGGTCGCCTATCAGTTTTACATCAACGGTAAGATCCGCCCCAAACCGTTTTAATTGATTTTCTTCCTTCAAAGCTTTCTGAACAGCATCCTGCAGCAGCTTGTCCATCCCGGCCAAACGTTCCGGGCTTTCTGACCGCATATCCACTTCCATCCATGATTCAAAAGGGATTGAATTAACAGAGGTGCCACCACCAGTAACACCAACATTATAGGAAACACGTACACCTTTTTCGTGTGAGAATTGATCAGCAGCTAATACCCAGTAATGAATAGCGCCGGCTAAGGCATAATGTGGATTGGCTAAACCGAATGATCCCCAGGAGTGCCCGCCCGGACCTTTATAAGTTATACGGTACCGATGTGACCCTAAACCGCGATGTACGATCATATTAATATCGGTACCATCAACGGCGATATAAGTATCTATCTTTCCGGGACCTTTATCACTAAACAGGTTTTTCACACCACGCAGATCACCCTGCCCTTCCTCGCCTACCGCACCAATAAACAGCATATCTGCGTCGGTTTTTATATCTGCTTTTTTTACAGCTTTAAGTACCGTCAAAACAACAGCAAGGGCTCTGGTATCATCAGATACTCCTGGAGCATATAGCGTATCCCCTTTGTGGGTTATTTTAACATCCGTCCCTTCAGGGAAAACAGTATCCATATGCCCTTCCAGTACTACTGTTTTTTTTCCTGTTCTTCCTTTGACTTTTGCTATTACATTTCCCACGTTATCAGTCCAAACAGAATCAGCCCCGGCGGCTTTTAGCAATTCAGCATATTTTTTTGCCCTCACCATTTCTTTGTAGGGCGGAGCGGGTATTTCCGTAAGCAGGATATGGTCTGCCAACGTTTGTGGCTGCAGTTCGACAATGGTTTGCAACGCTTTTTTGACAGGAGCTTTATTAGCTAAGGTATTCACCTCCTGGGTGTATTGTTTACCCGCAACTACTGTTTTTTTTTCAGCAGTGTTATCTTCCTGAGCATATGATCTTAGCGTTACTGTCGTAATTGACAAAAGCACAGCTGCCCTTATCAAACTCGTATAGATAATATTCATTTTAGATGGTTTATATGTTAAATTTATTTTGCCCGGCAACTCTTGTTACTGGCTTTTAAACCTCGCACCCGTACGGCAATCCCCCGGTTCTCCACGCGCTTCATCAACAATATTATTAAAGAAGGTAACTATACGGCTGCCATCATTCAGGTTCAAAAT
Source organism: Mucilaginibacter sp. BGA-UO-ETr-C110 (assembly GCF_059567985.1). NCBI lineage: Bacteria > Pseudomonadati > Bacteroidota > Sphingobacteriia > Sphingobacteriales > Sphingobacteriaceae > Mucilaginibacter > Mucilaginibacter sp. BGA-UO-ETr-C110. The sequence continues at coordinate 1,166,223 of NZ_JCAQPB010000002.1, read as the reverse complement.
AAATTTGAACAAAAAGTAATCATTTACCTTTACATCGCTCAGGCTGATCCCATTTAAAGCTGCCAGCTGGGCAGCAGTAAAAGTGTACGTTTTAGGAAATTCGGTAACCGTTTCATAGAGCTTATCATTAGCACCAACGATGCTTGGCAAGGGGAACTGGGCAATATTGGGATATTGATTACCGGGAGAAGATATAACAATTGGATAAGCCGGAACGCTTGGCTCGGCCCTGTTAAAACTGTTATAAACTTCTATTGATTTTACACCGCTGGTTCCAAGCGCCTGCCAATTCAATACGTAAGAGAATTGTTCGGTTGCCAGATTAGGATCTTTCAGGTTAAAAAAGACCACTTTGGCAGCTTGCCGGGTGGGCAGAGCCGATTTTGCGGTATCAATTGTAACTGTCGGAACGGAAGTGTAAGTGTAGTCCTCCCATTCGTAATGAACTTTCTTACAGGCAGCTAATCCCACTAAGATCAACGACATGGCCAGTAGAAGATTTTTCATATATATTTTGTTTTGGTAATACTTCATGTTTATTTAGTTAGGTTTCATAAATTATAAGTCAACCATATTATTTATCCCAAAAAACAGGCGTGGTTTGCTGTGCTATTTGAAGCTGACTGCCATTAGTGCTAAAAAATGTATTGGCCGAAAGTTCTGTTTGAGAGTAATAAAGCCGGAGCGGAAATACATTTAAAGGAGATAATGGCGTACGTAAAACCGGTAAACCTGTTCGCCGGTAATCATTATATCCTTCCATACCATTCCCGTAATCGGCAATATATTTCTGTGTCATCACCAGGTTTAGTTTTCCGTTGTCATCCGCAGCATCATACAGAGCAAGCAATCTGTTTACAAACCCGGTTATCAATGATCCCGACAGAGCCACGCCATTATTGGTTGCTGCGTAAGTGCTTACACTGTTTAAATTCGCTGTAACTCCATCACTAAAGTTTTGGCGCGCATCATCACCCGTAGCTAAAGTCAGCGCGGCTTCAGCCCTGGTGAATTTAATCATAGCATTAGTGATCAATGGCATAATTCCCGCACCTGTGCCATCAGTAACAGCCACCACTTTAGGTGCTCCGGTGGCGCCAGTATTGGTAAGGTAAAGGTTTGTGGATGGCAGGTTATTGATCGGGCTATTATCATACAAACCTCCGGCCGGATAGATCCCAAAAACTGATCTGCGCGATTGATCTGCCGGAGCGGCAGTGCCGTCGCCCGGATTACGGCCGTAATAACCATTGCTGTTGGTTGAGTTATTTAAACCGGCAGTAGCATTTTGTCTGAAGATAAAATAACGCAAACGGGGGTCATCGCTATCAAATAGCAGATCCATCCATGATTGGCTTGCATAAAAGGTTTTACCCGCCTGATAGTCGGAACGGTGCCATGGATGACGGTTATTGGGATTTTGATTTGACCCAAACTTAAAGGTAAAGTCCGTTGCATTGCTGCTGATCAATGGAGCACCGCTGCTGAGTAATGCTTTGATAGCCGTAGCTGAACGGGCAGGATCTACCAGACGGATCTGATTGTACAGCTTTAGCTTTAAGGAATTGGCCATGCTGATCCACGAGTTCTTTGTACCCGTATAAAACACATCTGCTGATGCCGGAACTAAAGTAGTGGTTGTTATTTTGCCTGCGTCGGCAATACCCTCATCTATTAAAACCAGTAGTTTCTCGTAAATATCAGCCCCTTTATCCAAGCCGGGGTTTGTGTTTTGCTGACCCTTTTCTGCTGATGTATAAGGTATATCGCCCCACATATCAACCATCAAGCTATACAAATAGGCCTTTTCAAATTTAGCAATAGCCACATAGCCCCATTGTTGCTGTGTTGTACCGGTGCTGATAACTGATTCCAGATCATTCAGGGTCTGGCTGTAAAAACCATCCCAGGAATTGTTAAAATCACTACCCTGCTGCTGAAAGCGGCTTTGTCCTGTGGAGAATATCGTTTGCTGCACAAAGGTTGATGTACCACTGTTAAGCTGATACATATTGCCAACCAGTGATATCTGGGTAGACGGTAATAAAAGCGCTAACTGTGCTGTGGTAGGGTTATTGGGATCGGCGTTTATGTCTACAAACTTCTTGCAGGAACTGCTCATCAGCCAAATGCCCGTTAGCAGTAAAATGTATCTTTTATTTCTGAGTTTCATAAAAATACCTAATTTAAATACGTTTAATTTTAATGCTTAAAAGCTGACCCTGAGATTAATACCAAATCGTTTAGTTGTTGGTACGGCAAGGTTATCATACCCTTGTGAATTCCCTACACCTAATGAACTTACTTCAGGATCAAAATTTGTGTATTTAGGAAAGTTTGGCGCATAGTACCAAAGATTCCGCCCACTCACGGAAATAGACGCTGAGCCAAATGGTGTACCTTTCAGCATATTTTTTGGTAATTGATACGAAAGAGATATTTCCCGAAGGCGAAACACAGTTGCATCAAATATGGAGCCTTCATCCACACCTCCGGGGCCTAATCCGCCGTTAAAGAAATAATCTTCATAAGATATAGCCACATTATTCGGGATCTCCTTACCGGCAGCATCACGTAGCGGTTTTAAAGTGGAAACGTCACCCAATACACCCGGCGATACAATGGCTATTTCCCGATGTTCCGTATCTTTGGTTACCCCACGCGACATCATTTGCCCAACAGTATTGGAGTATATATCTCCTCCCTTTTTCCAGTCGAACAAAATACCTAAGGAGAAATTTTTAAAAGTAAAGTTGTTGGTAATACCCAATATAAAATCGGGATTGGGGTTACCAATGGCTTGTAGTGAGCCCGAAATAAGAGGTTTTCCAGTATTAGGATCAATCAGGATATTACCGGTATCATCACGTGCATAAGCCGTTCCATATATTAAACCATAAGGCTGCCCAACAATGTGCACGCTGCTGGTGCCGCTGGCCCCGCCATAAACAAACTGCTTGTAGCCACCCAAATCATTGATGATATTGCGGTTACGGGTAAATACGGTTGACACATCCCAGTTGAAACCCTTGGCAGACCGGAATGGTGAAAAATTAAGCCCTACCTCAATACCTTTATTAGTTGCCCTGCCCAAATTCAAAATCTGTGTGGTAAAACCTGATGAAGGCGCCGCGGTTACTTCAAATATCTGCGAGGTACTTTTTTTGCTGTAATAGGTAAAATCCAAACCAATGCGGTTGTCAAAAAACTGTAGCTCGGTTCCTAACTCCAGCTCCGTGATAAATTCGGGTTTTAAATTATCATTGGTAAGCAAATTTGCCAGAGTAACAGAGTTATAGGTGCTGCCGCCCGCCGGAGTAAAAGGTGTACCGATGGAACCCGTACCGGAAGATGCCCCCAATGGCGAATTGATGAGATAAAATTCGGCTGTTTGATAAGCAGAGGCCTCATTACCTACACGCGTATAACCAGCCCTAATTTTACCAAAATTCAGGATATTATCAGGTATTTTTAACGCTCTTGTAAATATCAATGAACCGTTGGCTCCGCCGTAAAAATAGCTCCTGTTATTTGGCGGCAAGGTTGAAGATATATCATTGCGACCAACAAGATTTAATGAAGCGTAGTTTTTATAATCTAAGGTGATGTCTGTAAAAAATGCATAAAAACGTTGCTCCAGGATATTACGGTTGTTCACCAATTGAACCGGGGTTACTGAACTGGTGTTAGTAATGGTATTTAAATCGGCCACAATCATTCCATCACCATAAAAGGCCTTACGGTTTGTTAAACGCTGATTAATATTATTACCCAGGATCCACTTTAAGGTCAGGTTATTGTTTATAGCCTTATTAACAGTAACCAATAAAGTATTGTCCAATTCCTGCCGGTAAATGTCATCGGTGGTTATACTTCCGTTAGGATATGATGATGAGCCTTTCCCTCTTACATTTACCCTTCTATCGGTATAAGCATTAAAACCGGCTGTATTCTGGATATTAAGCCAGGGTAGCGGATCAAAGCCTAACACCAGGTTGCCATAGTACCTGTCAACATCGCTGGTTGACACACTGTGTTTAACAGACCAATACGGATTATCAACCCCTGTATAATCGTACACGTTGGTACCATCAATAGGGTTTTCATACGGATAATGTGTTAAATCGTAACTCGTGGGTGTGTACATCAGCGCCGACATAATAGAGCCGGTTGAACCGCCTATGGGTGGTGTTTTTTGCCTTGTGGTTACATAATTGATGGAACCGCTTGCATAAAATTTATTCTCAAGCTTAATATTGCCGCCTATATTTATGGAGGTACGGTTAATTTCATTATTAGGTACCACACCGGTGTTGGTTGTTCTGGATATACCAGCGGTGAAATTTCCTTTTTCGCTTCCCGATGTTATATTAACCGCGTTTTCATATAAACTTCCTGTTTGGAAAAAGTTTTTTACATTCTCTTTAGCGTATGATTTATAGGGCACCTGAATCGGTGTAATTCCATCGGCTTCATAAAACTGAGGGAATACGGCCGAACTAAATTGCCTGGTTAATTGCTGCGGGATAGTTAACCGGGTTGGCAATATACTTGGAACGCCGGCAAAAGGCTGTCCCCATGAGGCATAAACACCTTGCCTGTAATCATTATTGGTACCCTGCCCGTAGCTTGTTTGATAATCAGGAAGGCCAGCCACATTTTCAAACGCATAAGAGGTACTATAGGAGATCTCGGTACCTTTACGACTTTGTTTTTTTCCTGATTTGGTGGTGATAATAACCGCGCCGTTCGCTGCCCTTGAGCCATATAAGGCGGCCGCAGCGGCGCCTTTTAGCACGGTCATGCTTTGAATATTATTGGGATCAAGGTCAAAAGCCCGGTTGGTAACGCCCGATGCACCAACACTGGTAGCGCCAACATTGGTAAAGCTGGAGTTATCAAACGGAACACCATCTACAACAAATAACGGCTGATTGTTACCATTTAAAGAGGAATTACCGCGTATGGTAATATTGGTACCGCCACCGGCAACACCACCTGATGATTGGATATTTACACCTGCAACCTTACCTGTTAACGCCCTTAAGGGATCTGGTTCTGATTTCTGAGCCAGCTTATCGGCGTTTACCGTACTTACCGAATATCCTAATGTCGATTTTTCACGCCTGATACCGGCAGCCGTCACTACTACCTCATTAAGTGTTTTGGAATTTTGGGTAAGCTGAACATTGATAACGGTTGATTCGCCCACGGTTACCTCCTGAGTATCAAAACTGATATAGGTAAAAACAAGGATGCTTGAATTATTGGGGACCGTTATTTTATAATTACCATCAGCATCGGTAACAGTACCAATCTTGGTGCCCTTAATTAGTATACTTACGCCCGGCAGTGTGGTTCCGTCGGCTTTAACCGTGACCTTTCCGGTAACTATATGGTCCTGACCAGCCATCCAGTTGCCGCTGTCCTTCACGATGTTATTTAAAACTACGCCGGGATTTTTTTTTAAAATGATATAGCCGCTGTGCTCATTAACACTGTAATCTATATCCAATTTAACCAGTATCTTATTTAGTACATCACTTAACTTTTCCTGACTGGCATTAACGCTTACCTTACTTTTAAGCGGAATTATGCTTGAACTGTAAACAAATTTAACCTCAACTTTATTCCTGATGCTATTGAGTGCTTCTTCCAGGCTAACATTCTTTAAGTTGATCGAAAGCCTTTTATTTAAAATATCCTGTGCATAATCAGGATTCGCGAATGCAACGCCTGATAGCATGATCACAACCATAAATTGTAAAACTGATATTCGCATTAGCTTAATTAAAAGAACCTTTTTCTTTTCCTTACATTTTTGCATACATTTGTTTGTTTTGTTGATTTTTGAATAGAATGAGACAAAAAAATCCCTTACCCACAGCAATGGGTTATCTTATTAAAAAAAGACTTGGGAAAATTTAGAGCAGGGGTGGCTTCAACATCTCTGCTTTTTTAATGTGAAGAGTTTTTATTTGATCATACGCTTTCTTTTTAGGGTTTAAGTAATAGTTTTTGTTTAGTTAAGTTTATCTGTTACTGTTACAGAGTGCTCCTTTATTTTATAGTCAAGATTGAGCGCCTCGCACATCATATTCATTGTATTTATTAGTGATTGATCTGTAAAATCGGCAGTTATACGGGTATTGCCCGCCCTCGAAACTTTGTAAGTTATCTTTACCTCAAACTTTTTTTCGGTGCGCTGCAAAACATCTTCAATAGTGGCATCATTAAAAAACATATTATATTCTGTGCCCTTTGTAAGTGATGCTACTTCCTGAATCGGATGACTTTCCTGCGTTATTGTTTTTTTCGATTCAAAGTACACCCCTTTTTGATGCGGATGAAGCGTGATAGCCGCCGCATTTGCCGAACTTAAAAATACACGCCCGGTTAAAACATCAACTTCTATTTTATTATTCGTGCGTTTTATGTTAAAGCTTGTACCCAATACCCGCGTAGTTAAATTACCGCAATGAATAATAAACGGATGCTTAGCGTCTTTTGCCACTTCAAACAAGGCCTCACCATCCAGATCAACTTTGCGCAGATCACCTTTAAAACTCACCGGAAAGCTTAATTTGCTGTTTCCCTTTAACCATACTATGGTTCCGTCGGAAAGAATGCTTTTAGTAATATGTCCTGTCGAATTGGAAACTGAAGTATATTGGTGTATGCCAAAAATCTCTTTAAATCTGCCGCTAAAAGCGAATATGACGATTCCCATTAAAACTATACAGGATGCTACCTTTAACCAGGGCCGCATACGCACTATAAAAGCCCCCCTTTTGCTTTGCACAGGTTTTATCTTATTGATCAATTCATGGTATGTTCTTTTTTGAGTGTCCTGCTTTTCTGATGCTGTTAAACTATCAAATGCTTGCTCGTCAGTAATATGCCTAAGCCACTCTTCAACCCTGAATTTCTCCTCCATATTTAACTGATCTTTTAAATACAGATCAATTAATTTTTCAAACTCTTTATCTTGCATCAATTTTTACTACAGTTTATTGCAGCGTTCTATATGTAAGTAAACCAAGAAGGGTTAAACACCTATCCTATTTTTATTTTTTTTATAGAAATTTAATATTAGCTATCAAAAAGTTGGAGATTTCGTAAAATAATTATCAAAATCACAGAATACTTAAAAAAGAGAGGGAGATCAGATCAAAAAATCACCTAACGATGATCGTAAATACTTTAAAGCTTTGGTTAGTTGATTTTCGACAGTTTTATGGGAGATATTCAGCAAATCGGCGATATTTTTTATAGATTGATGTTCATCACGACTCAACCTATAAATTTGCTGGCATTTTTCGGGAAGTTTCGATACTTCGTTCTCCACTTTCAACTTTAAATCAGAGAGATAGATATTTTCTTCATTTGAATTATCAAAAAAGATCTTTTCAAAATTAGAGTAACTTTCGGCATAATGCTTTTTAACTTTTTCAGACTTGATATAATTCAGGGTTTGAAATTTAATGGCAGTGAACAAATAGGCCTTAAAAGAATGGGTTATTTCCAGTGCGTGCCGCTTATTCCATAATGAAAGAAAGATTTCCTGTACTATTTCTTCACAGACCACCTTGTTTCTTAGAATATTATAAGCATAACTATACAATTCAGACCAATAGAGCTTATATATTTCCTCAAATGCAGCAATATTTCCCTTCTTCAAATAAAGAACAACATTTTCTTCGCCATATTTAAGCCCTTTTTTGATAATTTTTTATATTTTATGAAAAATCATGATAAATATAAAAACTTTAGTCAATATAAATTGTATTTTTCACAATTTATATTGACTAAAGTTAAAATTAAGACAAGATTATTACGAGTCTTAGAAAAAAACCACCATATCTAAATTAAAAGAGAAATAATAAACACAATTAGCAGAATGAAATAGCGGAATGATCATTAAATTTTGTTAAAAAAGCGCTTAATCTACTGCAAACAACTATTGGGATTTTCTATTTAACTTCGATTGTATGTACCAAGCAGTTAATAACTGATAATATATATCGAAAATGTTGGTAATTTGTCTGTTTTGGCCCCGTGTTCAAGATCGTGACAATGGAATTTAAACACTTTGTAAATAATCTCTGAAAGGTCAGAAAACCCCTGAAAGCTTGCGGGATGATTTAATCAGTGTTTATGAGGAGGGGCTCTCTTCAGAGACGGCGATTTGAGCAAAGCAGCTGTTTTAGCCAAACAAGCTCAGGATGATCATTATTAAAAAAACAATCAGCCAAAACACCAAAGTAATACTCATTTCTCTTTTGAGAAAAAGAGAAATTTCAGCTCTGACTGAGCGCTTACCTCTTTTCATTATCTTAAAGCCCTTAGGTCGTAATCCTGCTGAACCAACGGATATTAATAGCAAACAAACCTTGCTGATTACACAGGAATAATATAAACGAAAATTGTACAATTACGCCGGTTTAAAAAGAGAAGCGGCTAAAACGGAAAGGAATGGCTAAAATGATGATCATTACATCCCCAAAAGATAAAAATTAAAAATAAACGAAATACACTTCCGGGATTCTGATTAAAGGTAAATAATAAAAGCGATGATTGATAACTGACTCACCATTATTGCATTCCAGCAAAACAGAATTTCCTGTAATCAATAAATTACTCAGGCAAAATAAAACAAAGCCTCCTTGATGATGTCTAAACAAACTTCTCCTATGACTTCCTCAAAACGCTAAAAAGCCAGTAATCATGATCAATTACCGGCTTTTATACTTACCTTTTGGATTTAGCTTTCAGAATAATTCATGACAGCGTGATGATATTCCTATTGTTTATCCCACCACAGCCTGGCATTTAAATCGTCACTGCCACCGTATGGAAATGAGGCGACGGCTGCGTGGTAGTTAATTGTATTATTTGTTTGTTCTTGTGTTGGATAACCTTCCCGGCGGGGTATGCGGTCACCGTTTGCACCAGGAGCTGCGACCAAAACAGGATACCCGGTTCTTCTCCATTCAGCCCAGCCCTCATAGCCGTGCAAGAACAGGTGTACCCAACGCTGGTAAGCAATCTGCATTATTGCTGTGCCCGGGTTATATTGAACCTGGCTTTGCGCCAGATATGCCGTCGCTCCGGTGGTACTGCCCGTCCATTGCGCAATAGAAGTTTGGACAGCTAATTCGTAATTGTTTTTTGCGGCTACATCCCCACCACCTATCCACCCCAGTTTGGCGGCTTCGGCCATAGCGAATAAAGCCTGTGCATAAGTAACTAAGTAAACAGGTGAAGTTTGCAGGCGAAGGGATGAACCTAATAATGACACATTATTAATATCGTTGGAATTGGGAACAGCTTTGCCATATTCCAGTCCCACGTAATTCCCCGCGCTATTTTTATCACCAAACACAGGCAGGCGGGGATCATTTAAGGGAAGCATATAATCAACCAGGGGCTTGCTTAAAGCAAACCAGCTTCTGCCCAAACGGGTAAATGAGGTATACCAATAATTTTCATTATTCGGATCTGCCGCAGATGGATAAGCAAGGTTATCGCTGTTAGCCGTCATAATACCATTGGTGAGGGCTTTGTTAAACTCTGTACTCCCGGTTGCCGGATCAACTTTTGATAGCCGGAGGGCCATTAGCATATGTATGGTATTACTCAGCTTTTTCCACTTGGTTACATCGCCATTATAAACAATGTCATTTTTTATGGTTCCATTTGTGGTAACTATTCCGGCATTGGCTTCATCCAACAATTTAAACGCCGCGGTATAAATGGCCTGCTGACTGTCGTATTTCGGCGTAAAGTTAGCGTTTCCCTTTAATGCTTCTGCGTATGGCAGGGGCCCCCAGCGATCTGTCATATGCCAAAAGAAGTATGCTTTTAAGATTTTGGCTACCGCTATTTGATTGGCTATCGGGCCCTGGTTAGCATCAAGCTGAGTTTGCAGCACATTCTCCAGATCGTTTAATGGACCTGTATAAAAACTGTAAAAATTAAAATTCACTGTAGTATACCTGCTGTTATCTGTAAATGATGTATTGGACAGGTATTGTGGGTAATGCACTCCATAAGGTGATGAGCTAAGGGTTGGCAGCGTTAGTTCAGCATTAGCGATCAGCTGCGTGCCCGATGCCTTTGTGGGATTGTTAGGATCGGTTGTAATTGATTGACTGAATTTTTTGCAGTTGCTTAATAACAAAATAACAGATAGCAATAAGCAATTATGTATAAATATCTTTTTCATATTGTAATTTCTTAGAATGTCAGACTCAGGTTAAGGCCATATGAACGTACTGTGGGCAGTTCCCCTTTTTCAATCCAGCTGATAGAATTACTGCCGGAAGATAGTTCAGAAGGGTCAACCCCTTTTGGGGCTTTCTGCCAAATCATCCATGGGTTACGCGCGATAAAGGCTATTTTTGCCGCTTTAAACGGAGACCCTGTCAGTATACTTTTATCAAAAGTATAGCCCAGGCTTACTTCTCTTAATTTAATATAAGATGCACTGTATATCCAGTTTTCAGTCACCTGCGTGCCCAAAACGTTCCTGTAATAACTCCTGGCATCTACATATGCGGTTACTTCCTGGCCGGTTGCCTTCGAGATGCCTGTTATTTTAACACCACCTCCACTGGCTAAAGGGTCGCGAACATTAAAGCCTTTGTCATTTTGTGAGGCTGTTTCTGCCGCCTGACCAGATTTTACAGCAAGCATTTGCGACCAGCTGAAAAATTGCCCGCCATCCTGAAAATCGATCGTGGCGGCCAGGTTAAATTTCCATATCCTGAAATTGTTCTGAAAACCGCCGGTAAATTTGGGTAATACACTGCCAAAATTGTGATTGGCTTCGTAAAGTGGCATATTATCTGTACCCAATAGTATTTTTCCGGTTGCAGGATCGCGCTGGTAACCCTGACCTACGATGTTGCCGAACCCCTGATTAACAGTGGAGTTTAGGTAAACAGACACGCTTGAATAAGTTTGCACAGCCAACTGGTAGGTATTGATACCCGGATATAGCGACTTAACCTTACTTTCGTTATGGGCGGCGTTAAATGTAACATCCCAGCTGAATAGCTTCGACTGTACCGGGCGCCCGGTTAAGGAAAGCTCTATGCCTTTGTTTTCTATCAGACCAGCATTAATCACGGTTTGACTATAGCCGCTTGCCCCGGAAACTGATAAGTTGATGATTTGATTTTTATTTTGTTGATTATAATAAGTAAACGCCAATCCGAAACGATTCTTAAAGAATTTAAGATCGGTACCCAATTCAAATGAATTGGCAAATGAAGGTTTAATATTAGGATTTTTAAGTAAATCAGGAACTGTTAAGGGATTGATGCTTGATGTTGCGGTTGGATAAACAGTACCCAGGGCATAAGTGAAACTTGTTTGATATGGATCAAGGTCAGAACCTGCTATGGCATATCCCGCTCTTATTTTACCGAATGATAGCGGTTCCCATTTCAACAGTTCACTAAAAACAAAACTACCGGATACAGATGGATACCAATAAGAGTTGTTGTTGGCAGGCAATGCCGATGATATATCATTACGTATCGAAGCTTCTAAAAAATAAATCTCCTTATAGCCAAATGATCCTGTGGCATACACACTCCTGACCTCTTTTTTTCGGATATAGGAGGTGCTTAAAGGCCTGTTAGCGGAAGCTGCTATAGTATAATCGCCAGGGCTGGATAAACCGCCCACCGTAGCCGAATATAATTGGGAATAATTTTGCGTAAGCAGGTTGGCTCCTAACAGGAAGTTGGCCGAGAAATCATGCCATTTTTTATCATACTGACCTAAAAACTCATAATTATTTTCTGTGTTCTGATATTTGCCGACTGCATATCCCTCATCTGCGATCCCCCCCAACGCGGTTTTATTGGTGATATTTTGGGTATAAAAATCTGAGCGGGCAAAACCGCTTAATTTCAGTCCGGGTAATACCTGGTAACTCAAATTAACATCCCCAAAAACACGATCCCTGCTATCATTATTAAGCACTTCGTAAGCATCAAAAAACGGGTTATCCCAATCACTTGGTTTATTGGTAGTTATTACTCCAGCCGAATTGGGATTAACGTTCCAGTTCATAATAGTACCATCGGGGTATTTATAGTTGCGCAAACGGTTGATATCCAAATTGCGCTGAAACCATTGCTGGGCACCGGTAAATGATCCCTGGTAACCTTGTGAAGGTCTTTGGGCGCTGTTATTGGCATAACTAACATTTGCGCCCAGGGTTAATTTGGCGTTTAAGTTTAAAGAAGTGCTTAACCCCAAATTATTACGCTTTAACGAAGTATTGGGTATAGTCCCCTTGATATAGTTATTGTTATAGCTGAATCTGTAAGCGGCATTTTCGCTACCTCCGGTAACAGTAATGCCATTATTGATATTCTGCCCGGTTTGGTAGTAGTCTTTGATATTATCAGGATGTGGCACAAATGGAGTTAGCTGACCATACTGCGGATCTTCGGGATAAAAACTGTAATACATCCTAACGGGAGTTCCATCCATTTTAGGACCCCAGCTTTCGTCATTGCCATTAATATACTTTTGGCCGTTAGCCAGTGTGGAGAAAGTTTGATTATTACCTACTCCATAAGTATTTTGAAGGGGTAAGAAGTTACCGATATGCTCAAGGGAAAAAGCACTATTTACCGAAACCGATACATTTTTGGCCCCCTTTATTCCTTTCTTAGTGGTGATAAGGATTGCGCCATATTGCCCGCGCAATCCATAAAGGGCTGATGCGGCAGGACCTTTCAAAACACTTACACTTTCAATGTCATCAGGATTGATATCCTGTGAAATATTTCCCCGGTCTACGCCATTTTCTGTATCGGCAAAGTTATCCTGTGCAACGGGAGTTCCGTCTACTACCATTAATGGAGCACCGCTACCATTGAGCGAGTTAATACCCCTTAGCTTTATTTTGGCTGTTCCACCTAAATTCGCGCCGGACGAACCAGTTACCTGGGCACCGGCAATTTTACCGGCTAAATCATTGATGACGTTTTGATCTTTGGTAACAGTAAGATCCGACCCTTTTATTTGTTGAGCGGAGTATCCTAAAGATTTCTGATCTCTTTTGATACCCAGCGCGGTAACAACAACTTCATTAAGCTGTTTATTATCTTGCTTTAGCTGAATGTTGATTACAGATTCGTGGCCCAGAGGCACTTCCTGTGTCAGGTACCCAATGAATTTAAATACTAAGATGGGGTTATCAGCATTAACTGTAATACTAAAATCGCCATTGTTGTTAGTAATAGAGCCTGTTGCTGTGCCTTTCAAAGAAACAGATACACCCGGTATCGGGAGTTTATCTCTGAAGTCGGTTACATTCCCTTTAATTGTGCGTTGTGCAAACAAGTTAGATGCAGAAAAAAACAGCAGAATCCCTAAAAGTTGTAGGTTTTTTTTCATAAGTGGTAGGTTTTAGAATTGAAATTAACAAAAGTTTAACATTCAATGACTACTTTATTAATTTTATAGAAATAAATTTTCCACATTGATTGCATCAATGAAAAATACATCTACATTATCGCTTCTAATGTATGTGTAACCTTTGTCCATTTGTTCCCCACTTTGCCGGGACATTGCCTTTAAAAAATCAAAACACCCGATTTACCTAGGCGCCATCGTCCAGACTTTTCGATAAATCTTGCCATGCTGATTCTCGCCTTGTCATATTCATATTGTTACAATAATTAAGCGCTATGTTTTATACCTTGTACCAGTAAATCCATACTAATATGCTGTTTAAGATCAAGGTGTTTTGCAGCAGCGTGCTGTTATCGCTATGCGCGCTGCTTTCAACTGCACAGCAAATAGATTATCCTTCCACAGATCAGGTGGCGGCCGATTTTAAAAAGTTGCTGGAGAGGCCGCGCGTTCCGTTAAACCCCTCTTTTGAAGTAACCAAAACAGATTCGGCTATAATCGAACATGGTTTTATTTACAGCGAAAAGAACGAACGGGTGCCCATCTTGATTTATAAACCGACTACGGGAGCCAGATCATACCCCGCTGTTATTTTTTTACATGGCACGGGCGGCAAAAAAGAGGATAACAAAAAGATCCTGTACCAACTGGTTAAAAGAGGTATTATGGGCGTTTCTATTGACGCCCGCTTTCATGGTGAACGGATTGCCGGGGGTGCGCATGGCTCAATGGAATATACGGCTGCCGCAACCGCTGCCTGGGAAAATAAAGACAAAGTCCATCAAACCCACCCCTTTTTGTTCGACACTGCGTTTGACCTATGGCGGGTGACAGATTATCTGATCAGCAGGCCCGATGTCGACCCCAATCGCCTGGGCATGGGCGGTATCTCCATGGGTGGTATCGAAACATGGCTTGCCGCTTCGGCAGATCAGCGGATCAAAGTGATCGTGCTGGATATTTCAGTACAAAGCTTTAAATGGTCCTTAGCTAATGATAAATGGCAGGGACGTGCCGGTACGATCCAGGGTACACATCTACAGGCCGCTAAAGACCTGGGCGATTCGGCTTTAAACAAACGAAACGTAAAGGCGGTATGGGATAAATTGCTGCCTCATATTACCGATGAATTCGACTGCCCGTCATTACTGCGGCTGATGGCGCCACGGGCCCTGCTAGTTGTCGGTACCGAAAACGATCCAAATTGTCCGCTGCCCGGCGCAAACATCGCTTATGCATCGGCTATGCAGGCTTACGCCTCCAAAAATGCGACCAACAAAATCAGCCGTGATATAGCCCCAAAACTATTCCATACCTCCACACCCGAACATTTTAAAATGACACTGGATTGGTTTAGCAAATGGCTGTAATTGCCGGCCTTTGCAGTTTGCATCAGGATACCTGAAGCAAGCCGGCATACCTGCCGACATTTTGGTTTCCCTTTGAAACGCTTGATGCGATCATGGTATTTCTTGTATAAACTTTTTTTATTAAATGATCGCATTCTGTTGGGGTTGAATAAATCCGGCGTGTATTCCAATAATTCTATTGGCAATCCTTTGCTCTGACCGCTTCTGCAAAAACGCTCAATTGTTCCATATCAATTCCTCCCCCTCTCCTTCTAAATAGTTTCCACGTAATTCATGATAAACCTTGCCACTTGCTCCTGCTCTGCGATGGCCAGTGTTTCTCCGTCATAGATCCAGTAGCCTTCCATATCGAATAGTATCCTGCCCAGGTAATCCGAATTTTCATCAAAAGCGCTATATAATTCATAGCTCATTACCAGTCCTTTATTTTCTGTATCCGGCACTACCAGCACGACCTCATCAGGACCGCCTTTACGCTTGATCCATGCCTTAGCTTCTCTGATCAATTCCATATTTTTCCTCTTGATAAAACAAAGGTGAAAATTATTTTGTAATTCCCCATATAAAATACTAATATTTTTAGCATGTATTTATAATCCCAAATTTAATGGTATGACCAGTACGAAAAAAAATATCATCAGCCGGTTGCAAAAGGACATTTTGCAATGGGAAGTCTACAGGCCACCGTCTGTCGGTACTTAGGAACTGATGAGCGTAGGCTCGGTAGAAACCGCTTTTCAAAATAATATTTCCCCAATAAGCGCAGTACATGAAATGGTACGCAGCAATACGGAACAGGCTGCGGCTTGCGGCGGTTTTGTAATTGGAATAAAACTTTTACCCCGGCAGGATGGAGCTAATAGCAGAATAAAAAATTACAGATTATTGTTTTCTTTGCAACTCTTTAAAAAATTATAGACACAGTACATGAAAACTATTTTTATTGCTATTTCTTTGGTGATTAGTATTTCTATGCGGGGGTATACACAGCAAGATCGGAAATTGGCTGCACAAATTATGGCAGATAAAAGGCTTGATACCGTGTATAACAAAGCCACAACCCTTTTAAGCAAAGGGTTTAACGCCGGTGATGGTTACCCACAGGTATGGATACGTGATTTTAATACCTTTATTGAAACTTCATGCAAAGTTTACAACCACGACAGTATTCGAACTAACCTGCTCACTTTTCTGCGGCTACAGCAACCTAATGGCGAAATTGTAGATGGATATGTATTAAAGGGACATGTAACCTGGAATGATCCGAACATTTACACCTCGGCTTATGACAGCACTCATGTCGGTTTTAAAAATACGGTAGAAACAGACCAGGAGACTTCGCTGATACAAGCCATTGCCAAGTATATCCGTGTTACCGGCGACAGATCGATCCTAAAGGAAATGATTGCGGGTAAAACAGCACTGCAACGACTGGAGCTTTCGATAGCCTATTTACTAAAGAACCGCTATTCGAATAAATATCATTTATTAACAGGAGCTACTACCCAAGATTGGGGGGATGTACAAATTGAAGGTGGAGCCGTGGTGGATATCGATAAAAATACCCATTGGGCAATTGATATATATGATAATGCCATGTTGGTAATAGCCCTGAATGATATGATCGGTTTTTATGATCAGGAACAGGAGCGACATAATTGGCAGCAGCTAAAAGCGACTACAATTAATTCGATCAGGAAATATTTGTGGAACTCGAAAAAACATAAATTCATTCCACACCTATATCTTGACAAATCGCCTTTTCCGGCAAATTTTCATGAAGATAGGATTTATTTTCATGGAGGTACGGCTATAGCCATTGAAGCAGGAATTTTATCAAAGAATGAGATCCAGCTTGTAAATCAGGATATGTTACGCAATGTAAAATTGTCTGGTGCACCATCCATTGGATTAACGCTATTTCCGATCTATCCCGAAGGAATTTATAAAGGCTCCACATCATCCAAACCATACGTTTACCAAAATGGTGGTGATTGGACCTGGTTTGGTGCACGGATGACACAGCAGCTTATCAAGTACGGCTTTATTGAACAGGCTTATGAAGAATTACAACCGATGATCAACAGAACCATTAGAGACAAGGGCTTTTACGAATGGTATAGCGTTGACGGTAAACCAAATGGATCCGCCTCTTTTAAAGGATCAGCCGGTGTGTTGGCCAATGCCATAGATCAATTAAAAGAGTGGGCAAAGGTCAATAATAAATAACATTTTCAGAAGCAATGGTAAGTGGTAACTTTTAGCCTTTAAATAGCCTCCAGTTCCAATACCGAACTGGTACGTGCTCGTTTTAGGTACCATTTCAGTCCCTGCTCCATTAACGTTTCACCGCTGAATACCTGACCATTTTCAGGAAACACCGACTTGGACCCGTTATTCAAATTTATTTCAGTAATCCTGTATTTCTTATTGGGGTCAAGGCCATTCAGTTTTAATTCAGGATAAGTATCAGCTTCAATGCTTTCAAGATTATAGGCAAAAACAATCGCCTTATTTCTTGTGCTATCTACGTACATTAATGAAGCGAAATTCGTTTTGTATGGCGATACAAGCCGATACAGATCGCCATAATTGATCACATTTTGTAGGCGTTTATAATTATCAGTCACCGTGCGGCTCAAGGCAATTTCGCCCTCCGTCATTTTTTTAACCATAACATCAAACCCTAGCTTACATGACATGGCTACATCCAATTTGTACTTCAGGGATTCACTTCCTGCAGCTGTAACATGTGCACAGATAGCAAGCGCAGGATAGAAATAAGAGTATCCCCATTGAATCTTTATCCTGTCCATCGGGTAAGTATTGTCACTTGGCCAGAATTCCTGGAAATACTTTAATCCTCCATATTCAACCCGGCCCCCACCGCTGGCACACAACATCATATCCAGGTTCGGATACTTTGTACGCACCCGATCAAGTACTTTATAAAATCCTTGTGTATAGCGCACGTACATGGCATCTTGATTTTTTCCAAGATAAGGACTGTAGGCATTGTCCATCGAGCGGTTACAATCCCACTTCATATAAGATATCCCGGGCGACTCCTTCATCAGTTTATCAATAACGCCAAATACAAAATCCTGAACGGCCGGATTGGTAAGATCGAGCACCAACTGCGTACGGTACAGATGTTCTGGGCGGTTTGGCGCCTTTAATACCCAATCGGGGTGTTTTTCATATAGCTCACTTTTAGGGTTAACCATTTCGGGCTCAATCCATATCCCAAAGTTCAGTCCTTTGGCCGTTGCCTCCTTGACCAGGTAACCAATACCATTGGGCAGCTTTTTCTTGTTCGCTTCCCAATCACCTAAGCCCGCCCGCGAATTATCGCGTGGATATTTATTGGCAAACCATCCATCGTCAAGCAAAAACATATCGACACCCAGTTTTTTGGCTCCGTCGAATAAATTCACCAGCGTATCCTGATTAAAAGTAAAATAAGTGGCTTCCCAGTTATTCAGTAAGGTTTGCCGCTTTTGATGTCCATTCCAAATACCGTAATTAATGGCCCAGTTATGAAAATTACGACTTACTTGCCCTTCACCATTGGTAGTATAGGTGAATATAAAATGTGGTGTTTCAAAGTTCTCTTTGGGCTTTAACGAATAGCTTGATGTATAAGCGTTGATGCCCGGGATAATTTTTAATGAATTGCCCATATCCACATTCAGTTTTAATGATTCAAACTGGATATCAAAATTGCCACTGTAGGCGAGAGTTCCCGCAAAAACCTCTCCTGTGTTTTCGGTAACATCATTGTTGGGTGATATCAGAAAGGAAGGGTTATAATTGCAAGCTGTTCTTACCCCAAGTTTTGACTGAATGCTGAATATTCCAGGTGCGAGTTGGAATTTATGCATTTGCATTTCGTAGTTGTACTCTCCATAAAAATGAGTAAGGTAATTTTGTTGTGAAGGAATATTTATAAAAGCCGATGCATACCGGTTAAGCATCACATCCGACTTTTCAGCATGATGGATGCTGGTCCATGTTTCAATGATATTTGGGGTTTGATAGGCCCGGTAATGCAGCGTTACGAAAAACGGATATTGAGGGTCTTTTAAATTAATCTCTGTATATACAACATTACTGTTCTCGTTGCTGGTTTTCGACGAGACATAATCCAAAACAAGGGACATGTTACCATCGGCATGTTTCACTGCCAAAGCAGGCTCGTTAAGATACGTTGAACCACCGGTTGCATAAGCAGGGTTCAGGGCCGCATTGATATTTCTGTACCCAGCAGTATCTGATAATTTTTTTCCCAGATAAATTTGCTGCAAATGCCTATCTGCATCCGGCTGGTAAACAATGGCAAATGATTTGGTTCCAATAACAATTTTTTGTGCTTGCAGCTTAAATGGCAGTAAACCCGAAA
This sequence comes from Mucilaginibacter sp. BGA-UO-ETr-C110, assembly GCF_059567985.1. Lineage (NCBI taxonomy): Bacteria > Pseudomonadati > Bacteroidota > Sphingobacteriia > Sphingobacteriales > Sphingobacteriaceae > Mucilaginibacter > Mucilaginibacter sp. BGA-UO-ETr-C110. The sequence continues at coordinate 1,147,008 of NZ_JCAQPB010000002.1, read as the reverse complement.
GTATAATGATATATAATAGTCTTTTCATCAAAATCATAGTGCCGATCATTTAAATATGTCTTGGGGAATGGTTCCTGTCCAGCTATCCGGTTGTAATTATTGGTTGGGATCAAATCTATAAATGACTGGTTGTGTATCCTACTCGAAATTTGGTGAGTTATAACCATATTTTACCCTATTCATATAATTTGATTAACATGAAGGGTTTATTTACTGGAAAAGGTCTATGTTTTATGGAAACCTACCAACACATACCGCGCAGAGCCCGACAGCAAAGTATTCCACTATATTTGAGCATTTATTTCAACCTCTCTGGCCGCCAAAACTATTCACTTCAGCACCTCTTACATCCGTATCAATATAAAATAAGGAGCCACTCCATGGGAACTGCTGCAATTGCTCAGCATTCAAATCAGCTCTTGCTGTTGTAATCATTAACGTTTTCATATCGTTTCCTCCAAAAGCGCAGGAGGTAACATGGGGAGCAGACAATAGCACTTGACCGATGAGAACACCGGTATCGGGGTTATAACGATTTACGCAACCACCACCCCAAATAGCTACCCATAGCATTCCATCCTCATCTATGCACATACCATCAGGAGTCCAACCCGGTTCTTCTATTTCTATAATAATGCGGCCATTTGAAATAGTTCCCGAAACCACATCAAAATCAAATACTTTAATATGATAGTCGGATGAATCTATATAATACATTTTACGATGATCGGCCGACCAACAAATTCCATTCGATATACTGGTATTGCTCAGCATTTTTTGGAGTTCACCGTCAAACCTGTATAAAGCGCCTTCATGTAATTTGGCATCAATATGCATGGTACCTACCCATAACCTCCCAGCTGAGTCACATTTACCGTCATTGGATCTATTACCGGGTTTATCGGTTTCAACAGACACTAATTTTCTTAACTCCCCGGATTCAAAATCCAGCTCTTCTATAGAGCCCTGTAGCGCAACTATCAAATGGCCATTGGCTGCTGGCACAACTGTTCCTACCCGTTTACCTACATTTTGCTCCTTTACTTCTTTGGTTACCGGGTCAATACATCCAACTTTTCGCCCTTCAATATCCACATATAGAAACCGCTGCCAACCGGAATGCCAGTGTGCCCCTTCACCAAGGGTTAAGTTCGTTTTATAAAGTATCTCCGCGTTCCAGGTTTTCATGCTATGGGATAAATAGTCAACATTTGTTTCATTCGTCGTTTAAAAAAAAGCAGCTTAACTATCCTGCATTAAGGCGCTTCTGCCACCATCAATTACATAAGTGGTTCCTGAAGCAAAAGCGGCATAATTACTCGCCATAAAAACACACCATGCCCCTATCTCTTCCGTAGTTCCTATTCTTTTTACCGGATGCAGATTAATGGTTCTTTCCCGTTCTTTTTCAGGATCAGGAAAGGAGTTAAACCATTGCTGGTTCCCTGGGGTATCGATAAAACCCGGTGCCAGGCCGATCGTTCGGATAGCAGGCCCCCACTCTATCGCCAAACTCCTAACCAACCCAGTTAATGCCGTTTTAGTCACGTTATAAGGAAAACATCCAGATATGGTTTGATAGGCATGATTAGAGGTCATGATGATAATGACACCGTTTGCTTTTTCCAGGTGTGGTTTACACAATTTTGCGAGCTGCCAGTGTGACGCCAGATTCAGATCAATATTTTGGCTCCAGTTTTCTTCATCACATTTCTCAGCTCCCTGAAAAAAATTCTGCCCGGCATTTGATACCAGAATATCAATCCCGCCAAATTTTTCTATTGTATTATCTATGAAGTGATTTAAATCATCTGCTTTGGTTACATCACATTTGGTGTATAATGCTTCCACACCTTTTTGTTTTATATGATCAACAAATTCATTATCCTCATGAGACAAATCGCAACCCGAGACATTTGCCCCTGCTTTTGCAAACATCGTTGCAATATCTGCCCCTATACCAGATGAAACACCTGTTATCAACGCTATTTTTCCGGCAAGATCAATCTGAAACATATTATACCTTTTTATTACACATAAAACCCAGCTCTTGGTTGTATTACACCCGGATACTTTTCCATTTCCTCTTCCACTAAATCGACTCCTAAACCCGGACGATCACTCAGCTGCAAGTGCCCATCTTTTACCATATCTTTAATAGGATGAGTGATCACTGTATCTCTCCATGGAACATCGTTGAACATAAATTCCTGCCTGAAAAAATTCGGAACTGAAGCACACACATGGGCAGACGCTAAGGTTGATAAGGGTCCGTTTGGATTATGCGGCGCCAGCAAAACATTATATGCCTCCATCATGGTAGCCATCCGTTTCATCTCTGATGGGCCGCCACAACGGGTAATATCGGGCATCATGATATCGCAAATATTTTTTTCCAATACAGGCCTGATGCCATGACGGGTGTAATGCCGTTCGCCAACACAAATAGATACATTAGATGGGATCCGTTCACGCATAGCCCTTAAAGTATCCGCACTTTCAGGGCCCGCCGGTTCTTCGTACCAGGTAATATCCAGCTCAGCCAATCGTTGTGCCATTTTTACAGCGACGCGATAATTGAGCATGGCATGCGTTTCAATCATAATATCAAAATCAGGCCCCACGGCATCACGAACAGCTTTACTTACATCAAATGCCAGATCCTGTTGCCCGGCGGTAAGCGTAAGGTTGCTTGACAGGTATTCGCCATATAAGTAATTGGTATGTGCAAAGGGATCAAATTTCAACCCTGTAAAACCTGCTTCCTTTACCTTTTTTGCCTGTGCCGCATAATCATCGGCATTATGACCTCCAGCGGTGAACCAATAATTGGCATATAACAGAATATTTTTTCTGAATGCTCCGCCTAACAATTCATAGCAGGGCGTTCCCAGTACCTTTCCTTTCAGATCAAGCAAGGCCATGTCAATACCGCTGATAGCACACATGCTGGCTCCGTAAGGTCCTATCCAGTTAAGATCACGATAAAGTTTTGTCCAGATGAAGTCCGTCCGCATTGGGTCAAGCCCGATAATACGTTCGCCAACATGTTTTGCTGCATTGTAAACAATCGGGCTACCCGGCCAGTTGGTAGCTTCACCCACACCGGTATGCCCGGTATCGGTGTATATTTTTAATAATGTCCAGTTGTATTTAATACCTTCAACCAGCCAAACTTTTACTTCTGTGATCTTCATTTTCCTTCTTATACTACTTCTTTACCTATTTCAATATCAGTATTAATTTCCCTTTTAAAACATTATCTTTTATTTTAATTCTACCGGCCGAGTGCGGGGAGCCATAAAATGGTTCAGATCCATTGTTGCAATAATCTGCTATCAGCCAGTTCATGTACTCGTCCTGCAACCAGCTCCGGGAAGCTTGTGTTCCATCTGAAAACACCTTAACCACATCTCCGTTGTTATTTTGCAACGATACGTTTTGAATATAACGTTTAGTTGACCTGAAATCGTTACTACCCAGATCATTTGCATCATCCTTCCAGTCACTTTTTGGTACTACACCCCATTCTTCCGCGGCATAAGCATGCTTTGCATTCAATGTGGCCATGCCTTCCGGGCGCCCTATATCATTTGCCGGGTAAGCGGTAAATTCTGCTTTTCGTTTCCAATTGAGTCGATCAAATGATTTTGGCAATTGCAGCATCAACCCGTATTGATAAGGTGATATATCGGCTTTAGTATATTGAACTTCATATTCAGTTACTAGCTTTCCATCGTTTGTAAACAAATAGGTTTGTTTACCCTTACAATCAGTGTAAGTAATATCCATAGAGAATTTCAATCCTGAATCAACCTTTTGCACTACAATATCACGGGCAAATAAGGTATACAAAGGATAGTTTTTAAGCGGGTAAATATTATTCTGATAGGTTTCTCCTGCCACATTTGGTTTCCCGCCGTCCTCTTTATTCATAGGTACCATGCTAAATACCGGGCCTTGTTTTAAGATCTCTGTATCACCTTTTCGTGCCGAGATGATTATACCTGTGTTTTTACTAATAATGAATTGTATAAGCCCTTGTTTCACTTTATAAGTGGCTTCGTTTTCTGTGCATGATACCTCAACATTTTGATTAGCTGGTACGAGTATATCAATAGCTGTTTCAAATTTTTCTTCATCAGCAATAAAGCCCCGGGGATCTTTAAAAGTAAGTCCTAATGTTTTGACGTCATGAGCAGCAATTCTTATAACGCCGGTGCTCCTGGGTGCAATGTTCGCCTTTACCGTTTGCGAAATCCCGTTTACAGTTGCCGTGATATTCACATCTTTTAATGACGTGAAATCGTAGCGGTTCTCTACGCTTAATTCAATATACTTTTTGCCTTCGGCAGGCCAATCAATGCGTTTTATTTTTATCGGTGAATAAGCCTTTTTCATCCCAAAGTATTCTGGCTTGGGTCGGCGCCAGCCATCTATTGGGCCCCAGGGACCATAACCAATAATCCGCCCGTCGGGCATATGGAAAGTATCATCAATGCCACTCCAAATGGCACCACCAAGGCAGCCCTTGTGATAATACATAGAATCATACATCGTCTCCAATGGTTTGCCATAACTGCTGCGTACGCCCGGGTCGGTAAGCAATTCCCTCCGGTTATAGCAGGATACGTGCGCATATTCGCCAAAAAGAACCGGTCGTTTCATGGTATCACATGCAGCGGGGCCATTAATACCAGGATAATGATATACCGCGATATCCGCCTTGCTATGAGCATTATTATAGTCACCCCAGCATTGATCATGAAAAGTGGTCGGGCGCGACGGATCCAATTGTTTTACTACATCGTTTACCTTGGCCCATAACGGGCTCCATACTGATTCATTTCCTAATGACCAGATAATGACAGATGGGTGATTGCGCTGAGCCATCACTTTCTCTACATTTGCCTGCACCATGTATGGCAGGAATTTTGGATCCCGGTAGTCCCATCTTCCCCAGATCGGAGCGGCACCGTGATCTATCCAGCAAAGAGAAGATTCGCTTTCAACAAATAACCCTAATGAATCGCAGGCATTTAAAAAAGCTTCGGTAGGCGGATAATGAGAGGTGCGGATATAATTGCAATTTGCTTCGCGGAATAGTTCAGCGTCTTTTTTATCCATTTCCGGTTCAACAACCCTGCCGGTTAATGGATAAATAGAATGGCGGTTTACCCCATGCAATTTTACAGGTTTACCGTTCACCAAAAGCACATTTCCGTTAACCTGTACTTGTCTGAAACCTATATGCTGCCGGTTAACCTGCAATAGCTTTCCATTAGCATATAACTCTGTTAAAAGAGAATAGAGATAAGGCGACTCCGGGTTCCATTGCGAAGGGTTATTAACTTTTATAGTCAAATCTGCATTACTTGACTTATTTGCTGATGATGTAATAACAGCAGATTGCTGTTCCTTCACAAGATGCCCGTTTTTGTCCAGTAAACGGAATTTTAATTGCACCTTATTTACTACCGACGATTCATTTTCCAACGAGTATCGGATGTTCAGACTGGCATTTTTGAATTCCTTATCAAACCGGGTAGTAATATTTTCATTTGAAATATTCACAGATGGTAAGGCAAATAAGGTAACATTTCTAAGAATACCTCCAACGGTATGTGCCGCGTATTGTGAGGTACACGCCAGGAAATCGCTTATGGTTAATGCCTGCACATCTACCTGTAAAACATTCCTGTCATTATTTAACGCAGTCGTGATATCGGCTTCAAACGGAACAAAGCTTCCTTCATGTTCGGCAACCTTGGTGCCATTAACCCTGATTATAGCATGTGAGCTCACACCCTCAAACCGGAGCTTTACCCGCTTATCCTTCCAGTCGCCGGGAATGTTCAGGTCCCTGCTATAAATGGCCGTTTCTCCTTCATTCACCCTGAAACCCTGCATTTCCCATTCACCGGGTACCATGATCTGATGTTTCGCATTTTGATCGTTGATCCTAAAATTCCATTTTCCGTTTAAAGAGAATTTTTCGATGGCCGTGTTTGACACTGCTTCAGGAATAGGAGATAATCTTGGTATTTCCAAACGGTAATTATCAATTGTTTTACTCAACTCATTTTGTGCAGAAACAAAAAATGGAGTACAAATCAGGAGAATAATAAAACTCACTATATTATAGATTTTCATTGTGATTAATTGTTTTGATTACAGATCATATTATTTCACCAGTAACTACATAATCCCATATTTCTCAAACGCCTCCTTTGCACTCATACCCTCTTCAATTTTTCTCTGCACCATCTTCTCGCCTCTGGCCTTTTCGATGGCAAATTTGAATACCTCTTCTTCAATTTCCTGTGGCACTATGCAAACACCATCAATATCGCCTAAAACAATATCGCCGGAATTTATTTTTACGCCTTTTATTTCTAAAGGCACCCTGAAATCTATCACCTTACCGCGCGGGGCCTGGTCTTGCGCATAACACCCGTAGGAGAAAGTCGGGAAATTCAGATCTAATATTCCCTTTGTATCTCTTGAATAGCCATCCACCACGGCACCGGCAGCACCCAATTTAATTGCCCTGGTGCTCATCAATTCGCCCCATAAAGCGTAGGTTGGAGAGGCTCCAGTGCAGATGTATACCTCATTTTTCTTCAGATCATCTAAAGCCTCCAACATTAGTCCGAATGGCTTTTTTAAGATCGGATTTTGATTGGCTTCTTCACCAAATACATCAGCTTCAAGCACTGTCATTGCACGGCCTACCAAAAAAGTATCTTGTTTCAGCGGTTTTATCTGTGGTGGCAGAAACTGATGGAGCCAGCCCAGTTTATCCATAATATCACCTACTACAGCAGTGTATAATTCTTTTTTTACGATGCCGAATAACTCATCGTCTGTTTGCCATATTCTATTTTCTATCTGCCTGTTGTCCATTTATTTATATTAATTTACGATATCTGTAATAGTGGCTTTTTTGATAGCGCAAATTAAAACCGACAATCCTGGTTTTCTAACACTTAGTTATTTACTTTATAAACTATTTTACCATTTTTATACATTTATTTATAAAAAACGAATAATTTACTTATAGTTACAATGTAACATCTTAACACTTATAGTTTTAAGCCCATATAAATTGTATTAAAATGTTTTTTTCAAACAGCGTATACAATATGCGCACATTACACTTAAACTATTTTATCATTTTTATAAAAAAGTTACCGAATAAAGTAAGAATCATTAAAACATGAAAGCTCAATTAATAGATGTGGGGTTATCGCATTCAAAAAAAATTCACATCAAAAAAGTAGATAAGTTCTTTCTTGATGAACCTTTCCATTTTCATCATCTATGTGAGCTGGTATGGGTCGAAAAAAGTTTTGGTAAACGAATAGTTGGAGACAGTATTGGCAATTTTGAAGATGGAGATCTTATTTTAATGGGACCTGAGCTTCCACATATCTGGCAAAATGACGAAATATACTATCGAAAACAGAAAGGACATCGGGTTAAGGCTACAGTAATTTATTTCCCGGCAGATCTTCCGTTAAACCTTACAGATGAGCATAACATTTTAGCCCCAATACAGGAATTAATTAAAAAAGCGGCAAGAGGATTGGCTTTTTATGGCTCTACCCACCAAAAAGTATCCCAGATTCTTTCAGCTATATCTGGAGAAGAAGGTTTAACAAAAATCATCAATTTCCTGGAAGTTATCGACATCCTATCTCACTCAACAGAATGTCGGCAACTTGCAAGTGTTTCTTTTAAAAATCTTTATGACGAAAAAGATACTGACCGGATCAATAAAGTGTATCAGTTTCTGATGCAAAATTTCTATCGTGATATAAATCTTCAGGAAGTTGCCGATCTCTGTAATATGACCCCGAATGCATTTTGCCGCTTTTTCAAAAGCCGTACGCAAAAGTCTTTTACACAATTCCTTAATGAACTTCGTATAGGCCACGCATGTAAGCTCATTCAAAATAAAGCGTATTCCATAGCAGATGTATGTTACGAAAGTGGGTATAACAACCTAACCAACTTTAATAAGTTTTTCAAATCAGTTACAGGTCTTACCCCTTCCAAATACAGAAGAAAATCAGAGTTAACTAATTCCGCTTTAAAGTATTAATTTCAGAAAATAGCTTTATACTACTCTATTCAGGTAATCACTGCTGTCTCTTTAATTCCTGGCTTTAAGATCGGTTTACGGTGCCAGTAATTGGCCAGTAAAGAGCCCGTGATATTCATCAAAGGGCCAAACACGGCTGGAGCTAAACCAACGGTAGCAATTTTACCCATCTCTTTTGCTAAACCTGATGCCAGGCCACCATTTTGCATCCCCACCTCTATAGCCATTGTGCGGCAGTCGCGTTCATCCATTTTAAACAAGCGGCCGGCCCAATAGCCCAGGGTATAGCCCATGAGGTTATGAATCAGCACCAGCAAAACCAGCATAAAACCGATATTGAGCAGGCTACTCCTGCCAGCTGCTGTAATGATCACGATGATAAACGCGATACCAAACATCGATACAATCGGCATAGCCGTCTCCAGCCATTTTGCTCTTTTAAGCAGGTACCTGTTAAACACAATGCCTGCCCCTATTGGTAATATTACCATTTTGATAATGTCCCACATCATTTTCAGCATATCTATCTGAATAAAGGTACCTCCAAGAAACTTCATCAACAAGGGCGTAAAAATGGGCGCAAGCATAGTTGAAACGGCCGTAATAGTGATGGATAAAGCCAGATTGGCTTTTGCCAGATATGATATTACATTGGAGGCCATACCGTTTGGCGAACAACCGATCAGGATGATACCCGCAGCAATTTCGGGCGGGAAGCCACTCAGTTTGGCTAAGGTAAAACCCAGCGTGGGCATGATCAAAAAATGGCTGAACACCCCAATAAATACCCCCTTCGGCATTTTTATCACCCCGGCAAAATCTTTGATGCTCATGGATGTGCCCATACCAAACATGATCAACTGTATTAGTGGCGTAATGAGTATGGCTAATTTGATACCGTTTACCTGGATAAAATACTGCGGATAATATAAAGCCGTGGTAACCGCGGCAAAGATGATCAATGTGTAAGAAAATCCCTTAAGCAATTTAAACCCGCGAAAGGAAATGGCCAGCGTTACAAAAAACGCGATCAGGAATGGCCCGGCTTGTTCAATACCTCCACGGTAAAAACAGATAGCTGCAATGAGCAGGCATATCACTGATAATCCTGCCAATATTTTATAAATATTCATTTGTTACAGTTTAAGAATGTATAACTACCAGGTTCTTTTTTCCATAAAGGCATCCAACTGAGCGCGTGTCATTTTCACTTTGCTGTTGCTTTGATCAAGCCATTTCAAAAACGTTTCTCGGATAGCGGGTGTCCACTGGCTATCAATTTCACCGGTACTGTACATACCCGACTTAAGCATGGCATGTCCAAATTCGTCACGAAGGGCAATAAACTCGGCGGTAGCAACCACTTTTTCGGCTAAATGAGCAGGGATAAACAGTACCCCCTCCTTTTCAGAAATAACCAGATCGCCCGGCATTACGATGGCGTGCCCAATCCTGATCGGCGTATTCAGCCCCATCAATACCATCTCTTCGAGGTATGACGGATCAAAGTCACGCACAAAGGCGTTGAACCCAGCAATACCTTTCAAACCCTGCAGATCACGCGCTGAACCATCAAAGATCACCCCGTTACCCGATTTATTGAAGATGGAATTACCCAGGTTATCGCCTATTAATGTCCCTCCTTTTATTTTTCCAAAACCATCAGCTACATAAACATCGCCTTTTTTTAGCACATCAATGGGCCAGGCATTGGTATTACCTTTTCTACCCTCCTTTGCGCCACGTGCCTTAATGTTTTTTTCTAAGTCGGGCCTGCTGGGCATAAACATCGCTGTTACTACCCTGCCAATTACGGGTATATCATCATTCACCAGTTTCCAGTTGCTCTCAAACTGATTATTATAGCCTTCATTCCGTAATACCGTCCAGGCTTCTTCAATGCCAATGTGCCTGGCTCGTTCCAACAGGTCGTCAGGTATTTTGGGCCTGCCATCGTCAAAGCGCTCCCCTTTCCACTCCGATGTATAAAATATCAGTTGTTCTTTTGATATGGTTTGCGCCCGACTATGGCTATAAAATAGCATAAACAACAGGCTGATTTTAAAGATTCTTCTCATTTGATTTATATGGGTTATAAGTGGCTATTTAGTACTGGCTATAATCTTAGTGTTTATTCTTGGTGGAACGATGGGTACAGCAATACCGTTCAGATCATACACTATTTTACCTGCCCTGATGGTCATTTCGCATTCCAGTTTCTTATCGGCGGCTATTTTAAAACCCGTATAATCAAACAAACCGAACTTACCCTTCCGTATGCTTAAAATGGCCACATCCGCGTCTGAACCAACTGAAAGGTTCCCTAACTCTTCATGTTTAATTTCTTTTGCCGGGTTCGAGGTACTTACTCTTATAACTTCATACAGGTCCATACCTATATTCAGAAATTTTGACATGGTAGTCAGCATATCTTTCATAGCGTTATTCATACTTCCTGTATGAATATCCGTACTGATGGAGTTGGGAGAAAAGCCATCTTTTAAGGCTGGAATAGCCTGAGAAAAGGCAAAACTAATACCTCCATAACCTACATCGAAATAAATCCCCCGCTTGCGTGCTTCCCATACAAAAGGTTTTATTTTTTGGGTAGCCAGGTCAACAATGTACTCTCTGTTATCTAATTGTCCGAAACAGTGCGTAAAAATATCACCGGGACGCAAATGCTTCATAAACAACTCCTCGATAGACAGTGGCGGATTACTACCTCCAAAATCTATCATCACCGGCAGGCCGCCAGCCATATTGCCGGCCTCAACGGCATGATCAACCGCAATCCATTCATGCCCTTCATAGTGCGCCACTTTAAACCCAACTACGAAGTTCCTGTATCGACGGGCTACGAGCGCCGCCATCTTCGCATCCATATCGTTGGAGTTTTGTTCATAGCCTCCCCGCATACCTTCGCCTACAATATTAATAAAGGCCAGTACCCGCGTTTGCGATTGATCAATGGTTTGGGCCTTAAACGTAGGAAAAGTACGCCAACCCGAGCTGCCTGCGTCGACCACAGTAGTAACTCCATTGCGGAATGTAAAACCATCAGGCGGCAAAGCCAGATTACCATTCTCATATTGATGATCGGGCTCGGTACCATAAAAATTATGGGTATGGATATCGATGAGGCCAGGCGTAACATACAAACCTTTAGCATCCACAACCTGTAAGCCTAGCTTTGGATCTATACTTTTAGCAACCAGCGCTATCTTCCCATCTTTTATGGCTATATCCATTTCGGTATCGATGTTATTTTTCGGATCCATAACATGGCCTCCTTTAATAACCACATTATAGGATTGTGCTTTTAATGTTGTAATAGCCAAGCCTATGGCTGCTATTACCAGGAATATTTTCTTTTGCATTTCAAATCATTTTTAATTCAATTAATGCAGGAAACCTGGGGTAATAGTTATCCTGTCAGCGTAAAAAACCTACGCTGTAAAGCAATAAATAAATGTAAATCAGCTTAAACCGCCTGTTGTAAAATGGCCTTTACACGACTGGCAACTACATCGATCTGGTCGGGCCGTAACAGCACCACTCCAATGATCAACGCGTCTTCATGCCTGTTGGCAACTATACTTGGCGTACCGCTTTTGAGGGCGACGAGTACATCCTTCGGGTTAGTTTTTATTTTGGTTTGATCCCAGGTAACATTTAAGCTTGGAAAAGCATTGGCCGGCCCGGGGTTTACAACTACCTCGGTTTTCACGGTCGAAACTGTTTCCAGCGTGTTACCTATACGCTTCGCTCGTTGCAGCCAGTCGTCCCATTCTTTATGATGGTCTTTTTCCAGATAGGCCTTTAAAGCTGCGTACATGCCAAACATTTCCTCCTTATTTACCTTCATAGGTCTGCCGATCGGCGCTTCGTTGGGGCTATGATTAAGTCGTGCTGCGGTGATCATATCTTTCCGGCCAAATAATAAACCGGCGCTTTGAGGCCCGTGGATCATTTTACCACCCGAAAAAGTTATCAGATCGAAGCCCATTTTTTGAAACTTAAACAGGTTCTCTACCGGCGGCACGTCTGCCGCGGCATCAATAAATGTAGGAATGCTATGCTTCTTAGCGATCTTTACAAACTCATCATGTGTAATGCTGCTTTTCTTTTCGCTGGCATTAAAAAACAGGGCCATCACCGTATTGCTGTTGATAGCATTTTCCATACCCTCAGGTCCATCAACCTCAATAATTTTGGCGCCTGTAGTACTTACCGCCTGGTCAAATAAGTAGCGATGCGTTTTCTGCATAATAACTTCAGGTCTGGGTCCCGGTAAATTGGGCAACTGCTTTATTTTTTCCTGGTTGATGCCTGTTATAGCTGCCGCTGTACCTAAAACTATGGCACACGAAGCACCTGAGGTTACCATGGCGGCTTCTACATGCAGCATCTCTGCTATCTTACCTCCTACCTTATCCTGCAGCTCGTACATGTTGGCAAAATCATGCGAGGTTGAGTTAATGGCCTCCAGCACCTCAGGCAACATCAGCGAACCTGATAAAAAGGTCATGGTTACCCCGGCGTTTATAACCGGGGTAACATCAAGTTCCTTAAAAAAGTCGCGTTTAGGCGCGGGTTTTGGTGTAGTAAGGGTATGTAAAGAAGCTGCTTTACCTATCAATCCGCTGGTTAAGGGAAGTATAGTAAGGCCTTTCAATATATCTCTGCGTTTCATATAAATCTGTATAATTTTCTATATGTAAGCGATACAATCCATTTCAACCAGGGAGTTTCCAGGTACACCACCTTTGGCCACGGCTACGGTGGTGCGTACCGGCGGATTTTTACCAAACCTGCCCTTGTACACATCATTCATGCCCTGGTAATCGGCAATGTCATTCAGAAAAACGGTGACTTTTAGTACCTTTTCCATTGATGAGCCTGCTTTTTTCAATTCTTTTTCCAACTCCTGCAATACAATTTCGGTATGCGCCTTGATCTCGAAGGGTTCCACATGGGCGCCCTTACCAGCTACAAAAATCATATTACCCAATTTGGTTGAGCCCGAAAACAAGGGTACATCCTGGTGTTTGGTAATATTGTTTACTTCTTTTTCGTCATTGCTTACAACACCGGCTTTTGCAAAGCCAAATATTGAAATGCCAGCCGCCGAAGCCAGCAGTTTTTTTAAGATCGATCTTCTTTCCATGATTATGTTGTTTTTTAGGTTATGTATAATTTAAAATTGTAAATGATGCCGGGTATTAAGGACGATCCCACCACATGCGGGTCAGGAAATCATCGGGACCCTGCCGGGCAATGGCCGCATTATAATTAGCTTTATTTAAATTTTGCTCGGTAGTTGGATACAGCATCCGCCTGAATATTTTGCCTCCTGTAGCATTACCCACATAGTTATTAGGTACTAATGCCGGGTAACCCGTACGCCTGTAGCTCGCAAACACTTCCTGTGAGTTAGGAAATACCCCAACCCAGAATTGCGTATAGATCTGCTCCAGTTGCGCGTTGAATGAGCCTGTGGTATTCAATCGGTGATAGCTCAGGTACGTTTGGATCTGGTTGCTACTGATAACACCCTGTGAGCCAAACAATGCCCATTGACGCATAGACGCGCTGATGCCATTCTCATACAAAGTGCTCGTGCTTGATGCGGTGTACCAACCACGTAACGCGGCTTCGGCCAGCAAAAAGTTGGTTTCGGCATTGGTAAGTAACAGGTAAGGACTATTTAGTTGTAAAATAGTATTGGGGTTGGGCTCAGAATAGGTTACAAAAACAGCATCAGCAGGTTTAGCGCTCAGGCTTGATGACATGCCTTTTTGTATGGCTGCTGTGGTATCTGCAACTTTATTTAACCAAACCACAGAAACGGCCGCCAGGCGGGGGTCATTATTGGTTTTTAAATAGTTAATAAACACATCCTGATATTTGCCGCCTTCCGGATTGGTTGTACCATTTGCGCCTATAAAATCGGCATTGAGCATATTGAGGGCAAGGGGGTTTTTGTTAATATCCTGACCGGCAGAAACATAACCGCTTACTTTGGCAACATCTGCATCAGCAGTGATCACCCCACCCGCGATAGCCTTTTTTGCCCAGGTTTCGGCACCGGCAATATCTACTTTGGTCATGCGCATGGCACAGCGCAGCATCAGTGAGTAGGCAAACTTTTTCCATTTATTTACATCGCCGGCATAGATCAGATCGGCAGCGCCAAATGTTGGTTTAGCGGCATTAAACGAGGCAGCTGCCTCGTCCAGTTCCTTTAACATATCGGCATAGATATTTTTTTGTTCGTCATACACCGGCATATAAATCGCATCGGTATATCCCTTGCCTGCCTGAGAATATGGAATATCCCCATACAGATCAGTGATGCGGCTAAAGCAGTAAGCGCGCCATATCCGGGCTGCTGCCAACAAATTAACCTGATCTGGATTCGCTTTAACTGAGGTAATTACCTGGGAGACCTCATTGATCTCTTTTGGATAGGCGGTGTTAAACACTACCCATGATTGTGAACTTTGGCTCAGCACATACTTTGCGCCAAAACCTGCCACATCATTATAGCTGGTGGTATATTGCATGGTACCCTGAAGCAGTACCTGCACATCTCCTGCTCCATCCAGCACGGCCTTGGTAAATACAAAAGCCGGTGTAGGGTTAGCAGATGAGTTGGGGTTGGTATTGATCGCCTCAAAGTTTTTGTCGCACCCTTGCAGGCCGATACACGCTATCAATAGTAAGACTATCAATTTGGGGATAAAATATTTTTTCATGATGGTGGTTTTCTGAATTAAAATTTAACCATTAGGTTTAATCCATAGCTTCTTGTTCTGGGTAATCCGAAAGATTCAAAACCCTGACTTGAACCGTTGGTAAAGCTTGACTCCGGATCGAAATTGTCTGTCTGCTTATAAATGGTAAGCAGGTTACGCGCGACAAATGAGATAGAGGCGTTTTGTACATTGATAGCTTTCAGGAGATCAGCAGGGATATTGTAGCTGAATATAACCTGACGAAGTTTTACAAAACCGCCATCGTGCAAAAACAGCTCCGAATAGGATTTGTAGTTATCATAGTAGCTGCGCAGATTTGATATGGGCACCGTTCTGGAATATGGATTACCGGCCTGGTCGACACCACTCAACTGTAAGCCATTTTCCCTGCCCGGCAAGGTTGTTTTCATTAAACCTAAGCGGGTACCATAAACCTCCATCAAGGAGAATATCTTATTACCGAATTTGCCGTCAACCAATACATTTAAGGAGAATCTCTTGTAACGAAAATCATTTGACCAGCCCATGGTTATTGGGGCTACACCTTTACCTAATGTTTGTAAACCCGTTGCAACTGGTAAACCTGTGGTGGCATTAAATACGGTTTGACCGGCGGCATTCTTCAGGATACGGGTACCTACTATTGAACCGTATGACTGGCCAACAATATTGTTGATATACGCCCAGCCATTAACAGACGAAGCCATCTGGATCTGATCGAGCCCGGCGGCCAGCCTTACCACTTCATTTTTATTATAGGCAAAGTTATAACTGGTATTCCAGCTAAAATTACCTGTTTTTACCGGAGTCCCGCTTAACAATACCTCGATACCCTTATTGCTTAGTTCGCCTACATTTAAAACTACGTTGTTGTAGCCTGTGGTTCCGGATATAGCTGTAGAAACGATATCATTTGTAGTTTTACGATCGTACAGGGTTACGTCGAAACTTAAACGACTGTTAAACAATTTGGCCTCGATACCTGCCTCTGTTGTAGTGGATGTATAAGGGCGAAGGTTTGAATTGGAAATAGTTGTACTGGAAACATTTTGTATTGGCTGCCCCGAACTTGGCACCATGATAAATGCCTGGTTGATCTGGTATGGATCTGGCGCACCACCACCTACCTGTGCAAATGAGGCCCTTAACTTGGCGTAGTTTATTACTTGTGGTAATTTAAACGCCTCGGAAAGTACAAAACTACCACCTACAGAAGGATAAAAGAGACTGTTGTTTTTTGGGCTTAAGGTAGAGAACCAATCCTGGCGACCGGTAACGGTTAAGTAAGCAAAATTCTTATACCCAATATCTGCCGAGCCCATCAATGAATTGATAGCCGTTTTATTATTTTTTGGCGTTGTAGAAATGGTTGAAAGGTTGGTTGAGCTGTAGAAATAAGGGATAATGTAATTGCTCCCCGTGATATTGCTTTCATTATAAACAGACCGCTGCTGGTTAGCGCCAACAAAAGCGGTTAAAGCAAAATCATTGGTTACTTTACCATTATAGTTAAGCGTTAATAAACCGTTGGTTTCCGAAGCATCAACTTTTAGTTCATTATACTGACCGTTTGGTACATACAATGTTCCGGTTGGCAATATATATTTATAGTTGTAATAATAAAAATCGCGACTTACAACTCCTTTTAATGATAGATTTTTAACTATCTCATAGGTAATACCGGCCTGGCCAATAAAACGATCTTTGGAATCATTTTCTTTGAATTTGTTGGCTACAAAGTAACTATTGCTGGCAATAGAAGCATCGTTCCAGGCAATCTCATTACCATTGGCATCATAACCTGGTTTTAGCCACCTGATATCGGCAGTATTGGCAATCATATACGGCGTCCAGTTAGGATTGCCTAAAGCATCACCCGCTGTGGTTCTGTTGTTAGCTTTCTCCACATTATACTGTGCCAGGGCTTCTATATTAATTCGTTTACCTAATTTACCGTTAACACTCAGGTTGCCTGTTTTACGATTATAGTTGGTGTTGGGTAAAATACTTTTACTATTCAGGTCGGAGGCCGAAAAGCGATAGGTAACGGCTTCATTGCCACCTGTAAAAGCCAGGGTATTGGTAAGTGTATTACCTGTTTGATAAAAGTTTTTGATATTATCCCGCTGAGCACTATAAGGATGCGTGAGGCCATCGGCCGCAACGTAAGGAGAACCATCAATTTTGGCACCGAAAGACCGGCGACCTGTTTGTATAGCCTCGCCTTGTGTTGTTGGTTTAACACCATTATCTCCCTGGCCATATTCATATTGCCAATCAGGGAAAACAGCCGGTGTTTCCATCGTGTAGGATGAATTGTAATCAACACCGATTCCTTTTTGCGCACGACCTTTTTTGGTGGTGATCAATATAACACCGTTAGCAGCCCTTGCACCATAAAGCGCTGCTGCTGTACCACCTTTAAGTACGCTGATAGATTCAATATCATCCGGATTGATACCGGCGATACCATCACCGCGGTCAACGTTACCGGCGCTGCCATTTGTTGTGGCGCTACCACCTGGTACCGAGTTTTCAAGCGGCATACCGTTAATTACATACAGTGGTTGATTACCACCAGACAGGGAGCCGTTACCACGGATAATAACCCGGCTTGATCCGCCCGGACCAGTTGATAATCCGGTGGCGTTTACACCGGCAACTTTACCGGTAAGCGCGTTAGCTACGTTGTTTTCACGAGCCTGCGTAAATTCATCTCCTTTTACCTCGGTAACAGAATAAGCCAGGGCCTTACGCTGACGCGATATACCCAAGGCGGTAACTACTACTTCGTTTAGTTTATTGGATTCTTCCTGTAACCTAACATCGATAGTTTTACGATTACCCACCACGACTTCCTGGGTCAGGTACCCTATTGATGAAAATACGAGTACAGTATTACCGTCAGGTACACTAATACTGTACCTGCCATCAGTGCCTGTACTGGTTGCGATCGCGGCTCCTTTAATTCTTACAGTTACCCCTGGCAACGCACCTGTGTTATCAGTAACCCTGCCCGTTATCTGTAAGGCTAACGTTTTTTGCATTGCTGATATAGCAGTGGTCTGTTTCTTTTCAATCAGGATCATATTACCAGATAATTGATAATACATACCCAAGGGATCAAATATCCTGAACAATACCGTGCTCAGTTTTTCGTTTTTTACATCAATAGTTACTGTTTGGTCTGTAACTATTTCGTTACTAAAAACAAAACTGAGCTTAATTGCTTTATTTATTTGCTTTAGTACATTTTTTACAGGCATGTTTGTCACTTTTAGCGATATTGGAGTGTCTAGGTCCTGTGCAGAATGGATGACGGCGCTGGTTTTGAAGAAACAGATAGATAGAAAACCTGTAATTATGACTATCCTGTTGACAGCTTTACGCAGCCGATTAGAGGACAATATGTTTTTTGTCATATATTTGAAGAAAATTTGTAGTGATTAAATGCCCTTACGGGAGCTATGAATTATCTGAGCTTTAGCTCGGTGGGGTTGGATGTGCTGGAATCACATTCAACCTTTTTTTATATCGTCGTTGTATATTTCTATAGGCAATCGGTTTTAAAGGTTATCATTCTGTTTATTTACTGAAATAGCGTGTATATATTTTTATTAACGCGGTATTTGGCATGTGTAAGCCTGGTAATACCATCCAAAATATCGGGCAGGGTTTGATTCTGGAATATAGCCGTGATATGTCTGGAGGCTATACTCTTATTGGGTATTTCAACGCTCACCGCATATTTATTACTTAGCGCCGTGGCTACATCAGCCAGAGTAGCATCTTCAAACATCAGTTTATCATCCATCCAGGCAATAGCATCATAGGGATCGGCCATCCGGCTAACAGTTAGGATTCGATTCTTTTGATCAGTTACCGCACATA
The DNA here is from genome assembly GCF_059567985.1 of Mucilaginibacter sp. BGA-UO-ETr-C110. NCBI lineage: Bacteria > Pseudomonadati > Bacteroidota > Sphingobacteriia > Sphingobacteriales > Sphingobacteriaceae > Mucilaginibacter > Mucilaginibacter sp. BGA-UO-ETr-C110. The sequence continues at coordinate 1,128,249 of NZ_JCAQPB010000002.1, read as the reverse complement.
GCCCGGGTGTAAGTATAGCCTGAGCCTTACTACTTTGGTCAATAACCCCAACTTTTCCCGTTAAAACTGTTACTTTTTTAGGCTTTTGCTCGTTGTAGGCGCTAACCGTAAAGGATGTACCCAAAACCTGTGTTCTTAACGCGCCCGAATAAATGATAAATGGCTTTTTAGTATCATGTACTACTTCAAAATAGGCTTCACCTTTTAAATAAACAATTCTTTGCCCCTTACTAAATTTTTCTGGATAACGTAAAGAACTATTGGCATTCAAAGTTACCCGGGTACCATCGGCTAAAATGACCACCTTGGTTTTTGCAGGTAAAGACTGAGCGGTTAAATATGGTGTACCGGTAGCTGTCTTTTTATAAAAACTGATGGTACAGATCATGAGCGCCAGCGCAAAACATGCAGCATATTTAAGCAACACGCCCGTATTATAACGTTTCGGCGCTTTCTCTTTGATTCGTGCAGAAATATCGGTCCAGTTTAAATTACTTTCAATTTCGGAATGTGCCGATCTTTCCCAATTGGGTTTTAAGACCTCATCAAAATCATTATTATTGGGAGAAGCTTTGAGCGCCAACATCAACTCATCAAATTCCTCCGGCGTACAGGCATTGTTGATGTATTGGTTTAATAAATATGATTTTCTTTGCTTATGATCCATCATTAACTGTGTGATTACATTAAAGACACAGCAAATCCACAAACAGACTAATGCAAAATGAAAATTTTATTTTTTTTATTACAACATTCTAAAAATGTTATTCCACCCTGCATTAAAATACAGAATATAACCTATCAACAATCACTCTTTGGTGAAATTAAAAAAATAGCGATCCTATCAAAAATCGTATTCTTTTTGATAATTATAACTTGATGAGTATAAAAACAAGAATGAGTGTTGGATCGATACCATTTTGTGTAAGGTATCCTTTTATGGAGGCCAATGCGGAGAGCAAATGATTTTTGACCGTATGTTTTGATAAATTTAACTGAGACGCGATATCGTCGTAACTTAAATCGTTGTTTTTGCTTAGTTCATAAACCAACCTGCGTTGCGGCGATAGTTTACTCACCGCCGTATGGATCAGTTTTTTATATTCGGATACCTGCAAGGCTGATTCTGTATCATTGCATCCGATCACCGCAACTTTCATTAAATAATTGGTAAGCCGCATATCGCTGGCCGCTTTTCTTAAATAGTTTAATGAATAATTACGGGCAATGGTATAGATATATCCGTCCAGATTTTTTACGCCATTTAAGGCTTCCCGGTTCTGCCAAATTTTAATAAATATTTCCTGGGTAAGTTCCTCTGCTGCGTAATGAGATTTTGCTAAAGCGTAAACCTGGGCATAAACCTGGCGGTTGTATTCCTCAAATACCCGTCTGAACTCAAACTCTGTATATGTTTTCGGGATATCGCTTTTCATTAAATCAGCAACAAGGTTTCATAATGTTATAGTGATAAATTTTTATCTAATATAATGAAGGTTTTATTCATTTCAACAAATCCTTACAAATTTCTAACCTTCGGGTGATGTTATATTAACTTGATGTTTGATAAAATACTTAAAATATCAACCGATATCGATGGCATGATCTCTGCTTGCCCTAAAACTCCTCTCTCAGAAAATATATAATCTGCAAGCCCCTCTTCATTTTTTTACAGCTAAATATTCAATCAAATACCGCTCCAGTAGTTGGATTCATCGGGTAAAATTCCAAAGCGTAAAAAAAAATTTGTTTGTATCTAAAAAGTTACTACTTTTATTTTAGAATAGACCAGAACAGACCAATAAATTAAAATCAATTATGAAAAGAAAAGTACCTAAAAAATTGGGGCTTGTTATGCTTTGCTGTGTTTTGCTGCTGAGCTTTCAACAAAGTTTTTCCCAACAACTTAAAACCATTTCGGGTCACGTTAAAGATGAGCAAGGCTTGCCTATGCCCTCAGTCAGCGTTAGTCTTGTCGGTACCACGCAAGGCACCACTACCGATGTCAATGGATCTTACAAAATCAACGCGCCCGAAAATGCTACCCTGGTGTTCTCCTTTTTGGGTTATGAGAAGAAGACAGTAAAGGTTACCGGCAGCTGGGATGGAAATGTGACTATGACCGAAGACAAAAAAGCCAGGAACCTGAACGAAGTGGTGGTAGTAGCCTATGGAACTCAAAGAAAGGCAAACCTTACGGGCTCGGTATCGGCAATTGGAGCAAAGGAACTTCAGGACCGTCCCGTTACTAACCTTAACGATGCGTTACAGGGCACCATGGCCGGCGTTACCGTTACCACTACCGGCGGACAGCCAGGCTCAACCGGGAGCATCAATATACGTGGTATTGGCACACTGAACAACAGCACTCCCATGGTGGTGATTGATGGTATTATCGGCAATTTGTCAGATGTAAACCCCAATGATGTACAATCGGTTTCGGTATTGAAAGACGCGGCCTCGGCAGCGATATATGGATCCCGGGCTGCCAACGGAGTTATACTGATTACCACCAAACGGGGTAAAAGCGGTAGAATGCAGGTAAATTATAACGCTTACGCGGGCAAGCAAAAACCTACTAATCTCCCCGATTTTTTACCTTCCTGGCAAGCCGCCACCTTATATAACCAGGCTTTGGCAAACGAAGGTCAGACCCCTTACTGGACAGAAAATGATATCACCTTGTTTAAAAATCAAACTGAGCCGGATACACACCCTAATACCGACTGGCAGAGCTTTTTGTATAAAGGGAGCGGTTTTCAACAAAACCATGCCGTTAATATCAGCGGCGGAGATGATAAAACACAATACGCTTTTTCCCTGGGCTATTTTCAACAGGACGGTATCATACAGAAATCAAACTATAAAAGGTATTCAACCCGCATGAATATCAATTCGGCCATCACCAAAAACTTTAGCGTGAATGCCAATCTATCATTTTTATATGCCCCTACGCAGGCCCCGGATGGTTTAGGAGGCGGAGATATAGGCGGTATTATTGGTACAACAGCTGCCATGAGCAGTACGGTTGTAAATCAATACAAAAATGGGGTTTACAACTATCTTTCTTTTGGCAACCCGATCTCCTGGCTTAATTCACCAGGCTATAATAATAACCAGAACTCTCTTTTTACAGGTAACACGGGGCTTGATTGGGAACCGATCAAAGGGCTTCATTTTAAACCATCATTCTCCTACCGGTATAATACAAACCCTTCCCAGGAATTTAAACCCGCGGATACTTATTATGATCCCAAAAACCCAATCGTAGCTTTAACAACTATCAGCCAAAGTTCAATAGCCAATGCTAACTCTACCAATAATTACTATAATCTGCAGGCATTATTGGAATACGACAGGCATTTTGGCAAGCATAGTATCGACATATTGGCCGGTAGCTCACAGGAATTAACTACCTATCGGTACCTGTATGCTTACAGGCAAAATTTCCTCAACAGTTCTCTATCAGAAATAAACGCGGCACCATCGTTGGGCCAGCAAAATGGCGGCACTTCCAGTCAGTTAGCACTGCTATCTTATTTTGGTCGCGCCAGATACGCTTATGATGACAAATATCTGTTTGAAGCTAACCTGCGCGATGATGGTTCGTCCCGATTCACCAAAGGGCAACGATGGGGGCTTTATCCATCCTTTTCTGCTGGCTGGAATATTTCAAAAGAATCTTTTTTCGGCTCTTTATCAAATGCCATCCCTATGCTTAAACTGCGGGGCTCGTGGGGTAAGTTAGGTAATCAAACGCTTGGCAGTCCAGGCGGCCTTAGTATCCCTAATGCGTATCCGGCTATTTTGGTTATACCGGGCAACCAAAATTATTCATTCAATCAAGCTCTTGCTCCCGGTGTTGCTCAACTCAGTGGCGCTAATCCAGGCATTACCTGGGAAAAGACCACTACTACCGATGTAGGTTTGGATATGGAACTCCTGAATAGCAATTTGAGTTTTACAGCCGACTATTTTGTAAAAAACACCAACGATATATTATTGCAACTGCCCGCCAGTAGTGTTTACGGTTTTACAACACCATTCCAAAATGCCGGTGCAGTGCGTAACTCAGGTTGGGAATTCGCTGTGGCATACAGGAATAAGGTTGGTAATGTATCCTACAATATTGCTGTTAATGCTTCATTCATTACCAATAAAATAACTGATCTGGCAGGTACGGGATCTATTTCAAGCGGAAGAGTTGTGGGTTACCCACTCCAGGCATTTTACGGATACCAGGCCGAGGGTATTTTCCAGACACAACAACAGGTAAATGATCACGCCAAACAAAGCGGCGGTGTTATTGGCCCCGGCGATTTGATGTACAAAGATATCAGCGGCCCGAATGGCAAGCCCGATGGCGTTATCGACGGTAATGACAGGGTGTACCTGGGCTCGCCTTTCCCTAAAACTACATTTGGTTTTACCCTGGGTGCAGGTTGGAAAGGATTTAACGTGAGCGGCTTTTTCCAGGGAGCATTAGGTGTGAAGAACTACGTTCAGGGTTTTGAACTGGGCTCATTACAGCAAGCCAACATTGGCAACCCTACCACAGCCTTGCTGGATGCCTGGACGCCGACTAATACCTCCGCCACTTTCCCGCGTTTATGGTCAACCTATACGCAAAACAACCCGCAAAGCTTTATATCATCTTTTTGGGTACGTAATGCATCTTATTTAAGATTAAAAAACTTATTAGTGAGCTATACCCTGCCCGCTAACACGCTCGCTAAACTGGGTGTAAAGGGCGTCAAGATCTATTACAGCGGGCAGAATATCCTCACATTCACCAGTTTTTACAAATGGGTTGACCCCGAAACCAATACAGGGAACAACGCTTACGGCTCATACCCTCAGCTAAAAACAAATACCCTTGGTCTCGAGGTAACATTTTAATTATTCAAAAAATTACTTCAATGAAAAATCTATTCATAACCTTAATTATTTTAGCCACGCTGATATCATCGGGCTGTAAAAAGGATTTCCTCGACCGAGCTCCTTTAGATTCTTATACCAATACTGTACTCTGGAAATCATCTGGTGACGTATTGGCGGCGCTCAACGGCTGTTACTCCAAATGGGGTGGCGGCAATAATGGCTATTACGGAGTTTTTGCCGATAATAATTCCGATAACACCTTTGACCAGTTTCCCTGGGAGAACTGGCTGGCCCTCTCAGCAGGTATCGCTACGCCAACCAATCCGGGATACACAAAATGGAACTATAGCTGTATACAAACCTGTAACTGGTTTTTAGATAATGTGGGCGCTGCCAATATGGATGCAACGCTTAAAGCCAGGACCATAGGCGAAGCCCGTTTTTTAAGAGCCTATGAGTATTTTATGTTGAGCCAATTGTATGGTGCTGTTCCACTGGTTGAACATAATTTAACAACTGATGAAGCCAATAAAGTAACACAAGCATCAAAAGCCGATGTGGTTAAGTTTGTATTAAACGAGCTTACCGCTATTGCCCCCAATCTGCCTGTTAGCTATTCCGGCTCAGATCTTGGGCGTATTACCCAGGGTGCTGCTATCGCCTTAAAAGCGAGAGTTGAATTGTTTAATCAGATGTATCCTGAATGTATAGCTGATTGCCAGAAACTGATGACCGCGCCGTTTACATACAGCATCTATCCAAGTTATGTTAACCTTTTCCGTCAGCCTTTTGCTGATAACCAGGAGGTAATACTGGATGTGCAATTTAAACCAAGTGATAATAATTTTGGATGGGCCAGAAACATGACCATCAATTCATTGGGTGGTTATAACTCCATCGCCCCTACCCAAAACCTGGTAGATGCCTATGAAACAAGCAATGGTAAAACCATTGATGATCCGGCATCAGGCTACAATCCAACACAACCTTATCAAAACAGGGATCCCCGGCTTAGCGCCACTGTATTTTATCCCGGCACACAATACAGCAGCAAATTGCCTTATGGATTTTATTATGATCCTATTTCAAGCAGTCCAAAAACAATAGACCATTGGGGCGATAACAATTGCAGCCCTTCGGCTTATGGCTTGCGTAAATACACAGCGGTAATTGCCGATTTCCCGACTTTGGACCAGGTAGGTATGGATGTTATCCTGATACGTTACGCCGAAATAAAACTAATGGATGCCGAAGCTAAAATAGAAAGCAATAAAATAGATGCTACGGTATATGATGATATCAATTCGGTGCGGAAACGACCAGGGGTAAACATGCCTGCTGTAGATCAGTCAAAGTACAACGATCAGACAAGTCTCCGTACATTAGTACGCAGGGAAAGAAGAGTGGAATTGGCGGTAGAAGGTCTTCGCTGGTTTGATATACAACGCTGGCAAATTGGCCAACAGGTAATGACCGGCCAGGTAACAGGCAGTTTGCTTGGTACTGTTAACCAAACAACCGGCGCAGTTACCTTAACCCCGGGAACAACCATAAAAGTTGGAACGCCCCGTGTGTTTGATCCTGCAAAAAATTACCTGTGGCCAATTCCGCAGACGGAGATGGACCTGAATAAAAGCCTGAAGCAGAATCCTGGCTATTGATTTAAATGGATAACGTGTATAGTGAATGAAATTCATTCACTATACACATTCATGAACTAACAAATTTTGGAAGCCGGTTTCAGCCTGATAGATGCCATTGAGTATAGCTGCTACTGTGAGTAATATTTTATAAAAGCTTATTTTTAACCTAAATATTCAAACCAATTTAAATTTTACCATCATGAAAAAAATCTTTTTTGCAGTTTCATTCATCGCGATTACTTTATTGTCTTTGCAAACCATTTACGCGACTAAAAGTACCCACCCGGCAGCTAAACATCATGCTCCGGATCCTATCGGGATCAATGTAAGCAGGCCTCAGGGCTCTTCTTATATCGTTACTTTTTCTGGCCCGAGTAATGTAACGTATAACACAAGTACACCAGGCTCTGGTTTTCCTATTCTTCCCGGCACTTATTATATTTCGGTAAGCGGGTTTAGTTATAGTCCTGGCGGGCCGGCACATGGTTTTAGGTTCGAGAGCACTACGGTACCCTTAACAGCAAGTAGTGGATCTACCCTTTACCTTAACCAGGTAACCATTACACAAACATCTTTCCTCTGGATATATTAACAGGAATAAATCATACGAGGTAAATTGTAACACGGGCAAATATTTCGTATATTTATATATCAGGCAGCCCGGTTCTCTTTTAAACAGAGAAGCGGGCTGTTTAGTTAAGGCAAAACAGGAACAAAAATTGGCCGTTTTGCATATAGTTATTTGATAATCAATAAATTAATACTTTTTAAAGTTTCAAAAACTGCTCAAAACTGTGTTAAAATTTGTTAAAAAGTGTTAAAATCGATGTTTTTCAAGCGTTTTTGATCAGTTTTTACCCTGTTTTCATGCCGAAAAGTGTTAAAATTAAAGGTTTAAAAAGTTTTTGGGGTTACCAAACTTAAACCGAACCAACTAAATTAATGAGGAAAAACGGGCAACCGGCTTGCTGCCTTTTTTCTTACTTTGGCTAAAATCTACAAGTGCAATGGATAGAATTTTTCAAGAAATAAAAAAACTAACAGATATACCGTCTTATTCAAAGCATGACCGGTTTGTACAGGGAATCATCAATGCCATCAATGAAAAAGCTATTGGGCAGGATGAAATGCTACCATCGGTGAACAGAATAATCAAAGAGTTGGGCTTTTCGAGAGAAACGATCATCAAGGGTTATAAAGATTTGATTAGCAGAGGCATTGTAGAATCTAAGAACAGGCTGGGATATTATGTAGGTAATGGTAATACAGAACAAACTTTAACTGTAGCCCTGCTCATGTATAACCTGGATACTTTTGAAGAGCAATTCTATCGCAATTTCCGTCATGAACTGGGGCAGAACATCCGCTTAAACCCTTATTTTCATCATGGTGATATCGAGATATTTGAAACCATCCTCGCACAGATCAGGGGGAAATATGGCATGTATGTGATTGCGCCTATCCCCCATTCAAAAACTAAGGAATTGCTGGATACTATTCCACGTAATAAATTCCTGATGTTTGACCGTTACGAACCACTGGAGGGCGATTTTAATCATATAACCCAGGAATTTGGCCAGTCATCCTATCAAATCTTTTCGCAGTTAGCGCCTAAAATAAGCCAGTTTGATGAAATGATATTCTATCATTCGCCCAATTCATTGGACCCTAAAGAGATGGTTAAGTCATTCAAAAAATTCCTGAAAGATTTTAATATCAAAGGTCGCATTGTAAATGAATACACACCCGGTTCAATTGAAAAGGGAAAGGTGTATTTTACGCTGGACAACTTTGCACTTTGGCAGATCATGCGCGATTGTAATAGTCAAAAACTGATACCGGGGAAAGACCTGGGTATACTATCTCACAATGATGAACCGGCTAAAGAGATCATTGGTATCACTACTTTTTCTGCTGATTTTTCAAACATGGGTAAACTGGCAGGACAAGCTATATTGAACAAAGAAAAGATCAGTTTAACCGTCCCGATGATCTTATTTGAACGGAACACACTTTAATTCGCTTAATTTAAAATCATGAAAAAGTGAATTGGCTCATATTAACCAGCTTTCTTTTTTTTACCGGCATAGTGGGGCTGGTTTCCTGGTATAAATCAAGAAAAACTAAGCTCAATACCCTGAACGGTTTATTCCTGGCCGATCGTAGTCTGAGCTTTTTACTGGTAGGCGGAGGCTTGCTATTTACCAATATTAACACAGCCACCATTATAGGTGAAAACGAACTCACCTATACGCATAACATGTCTGTGATGGCCTGGGGCATGACCTCCATACTGGCTATGCTATTGGTATCTGAATTTTTAATGCCCATGTATCTTAAACTGGGCATAGCCACCACGCCTGATTACCTTACCGCGCGATACGGCCAGGGGATTGGAAAATTGGTTTCTTTTATTTTCCTCATCAGCTATATTATCAACTTGTTACCCTCCGTATTGTATAGTGGTGCTGTAGCCTTTAACGGGTTGTTTCACTTTTCAGAGATCTGGAAAACAGACTACTGGACCACTATCTGGATCCTTATCTGGATCATGGGTACTGTTGGTTGCCTTTATTCCTTGCTGGGCGGCTTAAAAGCTATTTCTATTTCTGATACCTTGCTTGGTCTGGGTATCTTTGCAGGCGGACTCCTGCTTCCTTTTTTTGGACTTAGATATCTTGGCCAGGGCAATCTCATGGAGGGTTTGCATACCCTGTTGAATGTACATCGGGATCACCTGAACAGTATAGGTTCTGCTTCAGACCCTATACCTTTTAGCACCCTGTTTACCGGCATGTTACTGGTGAATTTGTATTATTGGGGCACCGAGCAATATATAGTTCAGCAGGTGCTGGCTTCAAAAGATCTTAAAAGCTGCCAAAAAGGTATTGCTGTAGCCTGTTTAGGCAAACTGATATCGCCATTACTTTTAAATGTGCCTGGCTTAATTGCCGTGCATATTTTTACTCATTTACATAACCCGGCCGAGGTATTTCCTAAGCTGGATAGTTTGGTATCACCGCCTTTTATAGCCGGATATATAGCAGCTATCATTTTTGGTGCGGCCCTTACTACTTTCAATGCAGGTTTAAACAGCTCGAGTACATTATTTGTACTGAACATTTATAAACCCTGGATGGAAAAACGCTCCAAGCCAACTGCTGAGAAAGATATGATCAAAACAGCCAAAAGGTTTGAGATCATCATTTGCTTAACGGCTATGTTCATCGCACCATTCATTATTTTTGTTAAGAATGGCTTTTACACCTATGTACAAATTGTCAACGGATTTTTCAACGTCCCTATTTTTACCATCATGTTCATGGGTTTTGTAACTAAACGGGTACCGGGCTTAGCTGCCAAAATAGGTTTGTTGTTTTTTATAGTCGCTTATGGGCTTACGCAATTAGTGTTCGATCTTCACATTCACTTCCTGCACATTTTAGCCATATTATTTGTGGTAACCTGCGGGCTCATGTTAGTTATTGGTAAACTTTATCCCATGCCTGTACCCTACCAGCAAAAGCTTAATAATTTGGTAGATATGAACCCATGGAAGAACCGGCATATCTACAGTGGTATACTGTTATTGCTCATGATACTGATGTTTATTTTGTTTTCTCCGCTTGTACTTGCAAAATAAGTTTGGACAATAAATAAAAATAACTATTTTTATAAAATAGACCAGAATAGACCAGATTATAGTTTGATTTTATCATGAGTACAATCCTTTCCTTAACCTGCAGAATATTTATTCCTGCAGCAGTACTTGCCATCCTTTCCTTTTCTGCCGCAATGGCCCAGGATAATGGTGTCAAATTTTCCTCGTCTGATAAAAAAATGGAACAGGCTTTTGTGTGGGCCAAAAGCATGGCTTTGCACTACAAAGGCCATCCTAATGATCCCGTAGGGCCCTGGTATGAATCGGCACTCCCTCCCCGCGATGCATTTTGTATGCGCGATGTGTCCCATCAAAGTATCGGCGCCGAGATATTAGGTTTAAAACAGGAAAATCGTAACATGCTGACATTGTTCGCTAGCAATATATCAGCATCAAAAAACTGGTGTTCGTACTGGGAAATCAATAAATCTGGAAAACCAGCCACTGACGACTATAGAAATGACCATGAATTCTGGTATAACCTGCCTGCTAATTTCGATGTGCTGTATGCCAGCTGGCGGCTTTATTTATGGACGGGCGACAAATATTATATCAACAACCCCGCATTTGTACACTTTCAGGAAAAAACCGTAAAAGATTATATAAATACCTGGGTGTTATCGGCCGATTCGATGTTAACCAGGCCTGCCCATCCCAATGCACCTATCCCTTTTAATGAAAGCGACGCTTTCCACCGCTGCCGGGGCTTACCTTCATACTCTGAAGGGGTTGCCAATTTAAAAACCGGTGTCGATCTGATAGCTGCATTATACAGAGGGCTGTTAACCTATTCTGCTATATTAACAGAAAAAGGCCAACAAAAAGAAGCTGCCTTGTACAGTCGTAAAGCCGAAAAATACCGGCAACAACTGGAAGCCCAGTGGTGGGATAAAAAGGATAAATTATATCACACCTACTACAGTAATGACGGCCATTTTGGTAAGGAAGAGGGAGAAACCTTTTTATTATGGTTTGATGCGTTGAAGAATAATGCTCGTATAGTACAAACATTAACCCATATCAGCTCCAAAACATGGAACGTGGAGAATACTTCATACCTACCCCTGATATTTTATAACAAAGGTTCGTGGGATAAAGCAAGAAATTATATCCTGTATCTATCCGATGAAACTACTGCAAGGAGAGAATACCCGGAGGTTTCTTTTGGAGTGATAGAAGGCATAGTTCAGGGACTAATGAGTATTGCACCTGATGTTCGTACGCATATTGTAAGTACCATTTATAAAACAACAGATGCAGGTAATGCCTCCATCAGTAACCTGCCGGTGCTGAATACTGTGGTAGATGTAGCACACCTTGACGCTCATCAATCTTTATTGACCAACCGCGGAAAACAACAATTAAAATGGAAGGCCATGTTTTACGGCAATTACCACCATGCTTATGCCAATAATAAACCAGCAACGGTTAGGCAAGAAACAGATCCGCAGGGAAAGGTAATATCTTTTGTAGAAATAGTTGTTAAGCCTGGCCAGCAGGTAAAAGTCAGCTTGAAATAATAAAACACCCATCACACCTTACAAAACAGTTAATGAAATCCTATTTGCATAAATTTTTGCCCGTCCTGTTAGCATTCTTTATACAGTTGCCCCTATCCTATGCTCAGCAATTATCTTTACCTCAACAAAATGACAGATGGCTTTTGCAACCGGATGGCAGCATCACCTGGAATATTAAAGATCGTCTGCCCCATGCCGATCATATAGAAATGTCTGGAGAGCAGGTATCGTTATGGGTGGCTTATAGCGTAGATGCGTCTAAAGTTTGCCATCTTACCCGTACGGTGGTTTTTCCTACCTTTCGTATGCTCCCTGATGATACACGAAGTCATATCAGTTATACATTTAACGATGATGCCTTACCAAGAATGTATGTAGATGGCAGACTATTGCGGCCGGATGTTTCGGAAGGGAATGTTAATGTATTGACAAAAAGTATTACTCAACATGGCATTATGCGTATTGAGGAACAGTTTGTTGATCCTCAGTCCGTTAAAATAGAACGCGCACTTTTTCCATCTGTAGATAAACCCCTTGCCATTGAGCAATATAAATTCACCAATATCAGCAATAAACCGGTAACCATCTCCGTGGAGCATTTGAAACGGGAGGTAACTACCGATACCATCAGGAGCAAAGTAGCGCCCCATACGGTTATCATGCAGTCTGTAAATGACGGCAGCAGAGTATTGCAACCAGGACAGGTATATACATTTTCCGTTTGTTACCGGGCAACTGACCATCCCTCATCTCTCCTTCCTGTTGATCCGGAATTTGAAGAAAAAGCTCGTCAAAACCGGATAAATGAAATTGAGGCACCTTTACAATTACAAACACCAGACAGTATTCTGAACGCGATGTTTGCTTTCACCAAGATCAGAGCTACTGAAAGTATTTTTAAAACCAAAGGGGGGTATATGCACGGCCCCGGTGGTCTATCTTATTATGCCGCTATATGGGCCAATGACCAGGCAGAATATATCAACCCGTATTTTGCCATTTCGGGCGACAGGATTGGAAATCTTTCGGCGATGAATGCTTACCGGCTGTTTGCCCGGTATATGAACCCGGATTATAACGCCCTGCCAAGCTCCATTGTAGCCGAAGGTGATACCGTTTGGAAAGGAGCCGGCGATCGCGGGGATCAGGCTATGATAGCCTACGGCGCATCAAGGTATGCACTTACCTATGGAAGTACCGACTCTGCAAAAGTATTGTGGCCACTTATCTCCTGGTGCCTGGAGTATAGCCACAGACACATCAATACGCAAGGTGTGGTGGAGTCGAAAAGTGATGAACTGGAAGGCAGGTTTCCATCGGGCAAAGCCAACCTATCTACTAATTGTCTGTATTATGATGCGTTGGTATCTGCGGCTTTACTTGGCCGGCAATTACAATTGCCTAAACAGCAAACAGACCTGTATACCCGGCAAGCAGCCGAACTTAAAGAAAGCATCGAAAAATACTTTGGAGCGGATTTAGCCGGATTTCATACTTATAAATATTACGAAACCAATGATGTTTTGCGTGCCTGGATCTGTATGCCACTGACTATGGGTATATATGACCGGAGCAAAGGCACTATAGACGCGCTATTTTCGCCAAAGCTATGGACAGCCGATGGTTTAGCTACCCAGGCCGGTCAGGATACCTTTTGGGACCGCTCCACTCTTTATGCACTTCGGGGTGTGCTGCAGGCAGGAGCAACAGAACAAGCAATGACTTTTTTACGTTACTATTCACGCCGCAGGCTTTTGGGCGAACATGTTCCTTATCCTGTTGAAGCCTATCCAGAAGGGAACCAAAGACATCTTTCAGCAGAAAGCGGCTTGTATTGCCGGATATTTACAGAAGGCTTGTTTGGTATCAGGCCCACTGGGTTTAGAAGTTTTACTTGCACACCACGGTTGCCAAAAGGTTGGAATGAAATGGCCCTGAACAATATTCACGCATTCGGAAAGGTATTTGATTTAAAGGTCAAAAGAGAACCAAAAGGTAGCGTGCAAATAATTGTTAGGGATGGAAATAAAAGCAAGATTTATACAGTTAAGGAAGCAGGATCAGCCAAAATCAGCGTATAAGCCTTCCATTGGCAATTAGCACAATCGCTAAAAGTGTATTTTCAAATGCTCCTTTTGCTATAGGCAAAAGGAGCATAATATTGTTCTGGCTTGAGCCTAAATTATGCGCATCCTCATTTAGACCGCATCTGACAGAGAGCTAAAAGTAAATTCCCTGATTTTCATTGGGGGAATAAGATAGCTACGGTAGCTTTCTACGCTGATGCTCCGTTCCTGTTTACCCAGTGCTTCGAGATTGTTGAGCATAATTACAGGGCTTTCGTTAAACCTGAAGTTTTTGATCGGGAACTTGATCTTGCCGTTCTCAATATAAAATGTACCATCACGGGTTAGGCCGGTAAGTAATAATGACTGCGGGTCAACCATACGGATATACCACAGGCGCGAAACCAATATACCTTTTTCGGTGCTTTTTATCAGATCTTCCAAGCTGGCATCACCCCCTTCCATAATGATATTACCGGGACCAGGTAGTGGTTTAACACCTTTTTTATCTGCCCAGTAACGGGAGTAACTTAGGTTTTTTACTACGCCTTTGTCAATCCACATTGTTTTTTCACGGGGAAGCCCATCGCCACTCCAGGTTGAGGATGGCAGATCGGTATTAAACGGATCAGAGTATATGTTGACTTTAGGGTCAACCAATTGCTCACCCAGGCGGGTACCGCCACCTTTTTTGCTCAAAAAGCTCCGCCCTTCCTCGGCACTACGGGCATCAAAGCGGAACATATTTTCCATGAGGTAGGTAGCTGCAACCGGTTCCAATATCACGGTATACTTTCCAGGTTCTAAAGCTTTAGCTCCAGACGAGCTCAGGCATTTACCGGCAGCTACTTTAGTCGACGCCAAGGTGTCCAGTTTACTTACATCAGTAAAGCCCTTGGCGGCATAGCCCGAAGCTGTACCAGCTTCATTACGCGTAGTTACCGAAAAGGTGACATCATTACCCTTGTTATAAGCGAATAATCCCTTAGAGTTCATGATGGCGCTAAAACTGGTTGAGTTTTCAAGGAAACCCGCCGCTGTGAGCTTGGCCTCTTTGGTAACTGATAAACTTTTGGCTACCATATCTGCGCGACTCTCTGGAGTCATGGCAGCTGTATTGGCATTATAAGTTATAGACTCCGGAAAATCATGGGGTCCTAACATAGGCATATATTCCGGGTTGGCAGGGGCTAATTGCGCCAATTCTTCAGAGCGGCGAACCACCCTTTCCAATGCAGCATCATCAAACTCATCAATGGTTGCTGTACCGGCTTTTTTTCCAAAAACCGATGTAACACCCAAACTTACCGTGCTGATATCCCCTGCTGTAGAAACAGCGTTTAATGCATATCTGATATTGCCGCCCTCGCTGCCGTTTAAACTCACTTCACATTCTTCGGCTTTTGAATAGGCAAGCACTTTCTTTAATAAAGTCTGTGCTTCTTCTTTAGTTAATATTGGCATAATTCAGTTATCCGATCTTTCTTTTAGTGTTGATTACATTAACTCCTTTAAACAATGCTGTTGACGCGCCATGTGATACCGCGCTCGATTGGCTTGGCTGTCCTTTACCATCATTAAAGGCTCCGCCTAAGCGATAGTCGTGCTCATCGCAAACCTGAGTGCAGGAATTCCAGAATTCCTGAGTATTGGCCTGGTAGGCTACATCATTTAACATACCTGCAATCTTTCCTTCCTTGATCTCGTAAAATAACTGACCGCCAAACTGGAAATTATAACGTTGCTGATCGATAGAGAATGAGCCATCGCCGATAATATAAACGCCCTTCTCTACATTTTTGATCATCTCGTCAACACTCAATGGTGTTTTTCCTGGCTGAAGGGAAACGTTCGGCATACGTTGGAATTGCACATCCTGCCAGCTTTGAGAATAACAGCAACCTTGCGATTCGTTTAGCCCGATGATATGTGCCTGATCACGGATGGCTTGATAATTTACCAATACGCCATCCTTAATAATATCCCATTTTTTACATTGTACGCCTTCATCATCATACCCTACCGCGCCCAGAGAACCAACCTGGGTTTTATCGCCCACAATGTTTACGGCTTTGCTGCCAAAATTGAACTTGCCAGACTTCCATTTGTCCAACGTTAAGAAGCTGGTACCGGCAAAGTTAGCTTCGTAACCCAAAACGCGGTCGAGCTCTGTTGGGTGACCAACGGATTCATGTATGGTAAGCCATAAATGCGATGGGTCGAGTACCAGATCGTATTTACCCGGTTCAACAGATTTGGCCTTTAATTTATCACCTGCCTGCTGGGTAGCATACTTAATATCTTCCAGCATATCATAACGTTTTTTATAACGAGGGGTTACTCCCAACACTTTTTCGCTGGCCAAAGGGTCAAGGTATTCATAACCCATACCTACCGGTGAGCTTAATGAACGACGGGTTTCAAAAGCACCGGCCGAAGGATCAATTTTAGTAACCGTAAAGCTTGGGTAAAGGCGATGCACATCCTGATCAATATAAGAACCATCTGTTGATGCAAAATACTTTTGCTCATTAACGGCAAACATAATAGAGTTTACAAAATTGGCCCCACCTGCCATGGCTATGCCATTGGCATTTAGCAAAAGGTCAACCTTTTCTTTGATAGGAACTTCAAAAGCATTCTTGGTTAAAGGCGTTTTCCAGCTCACTTCACCATAGCCTTTTTGAGGAGCCAATTGTACAGGCGCTCCGCCAATTTTAGCATTAGCCTTAGCTACTGCTACCGCTTTAAGGGTGGTTTTGGCCATCCCCTCTTTGGTTACATCATTGGTAGCGGCAAAGCCCCAGCAACCGTTGGCAATAACCCGGATACCGATCCCGTATGATTCGGTATTGGCTACATTCAACACCTTGTTTTCGCGGGTAACCACAAACTGGTTCAGGTAACGGCCTATCCGCACATCGGCATAGGTTGCCCCGTTTGATTTGGCAGTGTTTAAAGCCACATCAGCCAATTCTTTTTTGATCTTTGCATCAACACCTTCCAGTGCCTGCAACGGATCGATCGTTTTACCAAACGCAGACAGATCGGGTAGCATTAAGGCTCCTGCTCCCATTCCTGTTAAAAAAATAAAGTCTCGTCTTCTCAATGTATATTCCTCCTTAGTGCTCCTGGTGTTCCTGCATGGATACCGGAGAACTCATTTTTAAAGTTTCTGATTATTTAAAACCCTCTTTTTAGAAGAGAGCTTGATTCCTGATACTTTGGCTTCGAACCACAAGAATGTGCACGCTAACAACAGCAAAATATAAGCATATATTTTCGATACCGAAATTGTTGCTTTTTTCTGTATCTGCTTTGTTACATTATTTGTATTTCGACTATTTATGCTGTAGTTTTTAGTATCCGACTGCTTTTTTAATATGCGCACACTTTTCCATTCATTATTCCGGTAAACATACCACCAGTTTAACGCGCCATTATTTGTTTTTACGGATTGCCAGCCCGGCCTTTGAGGCCAGTATGGATACTGATATTCAAACGGAAGCAGCTGACTTTGTTGCGGTGCAAGAACAACTGGCCCGACCATGGAAGTTCTCGCACCTGCACCTTGCAATTGCAAACTCACGGGGTTTAATACCGTCGGTACCAGTGTTGATACACTCCAACTTTCCCTTATAGGAGCTTTGCGAGAAGCCTGATGAATTAGCAGTGCCCATAATGCGGTATAGTCATTTTCATTACCGGCCAGCATCCAGTTAAAAGTATTACTCAGGGAAGTATATATCACTTTGCCGTTACCAGCTAAAGTACTGCTTACCAATATACGCCCATGTTCGTCTTGTATCAGGGGTTGAGTTCCTTGTTGAAACCGGATATAAAATGAACCCGGATTTAATTTGGTCAGGCGTTGGTCTTGTCCACGGATGAGGAGAGCGGATGCAAGCGTATCCTGCCCCTGTAATGCCGCAACAGGGAAATTATGCTGCAGCCAGGAATTGCCCGAAGAGCTATCTGCGCGTACAATAATTCCCAATCCCTTTTGACTTACTTCTGTTTTTAAAAC
This sequence comes from Mucilaginibacter sp. BGA-UO-ETr-C110, assembly GCF_059567985.1. Classification (NCBI taxonomy): domain Bacteria; kingdom Pseudomonadati; phylum Bacteroidota; class Sphingobacteriia; order Sphingobacteriales; family Sphingobacteriaceae; genus Mucilaginibacter; species Mucilaginibacter sp. BGA-UO-ETr-C110. Next base: position 1,110,451 of record NZ_JCAQPB010000002.1, on the reverse strand, counting down.
AGCAGCTTCCTGGGTACTAAGCGACTTTAAAACCGACAGATCTCCTACAAGTACATCAAACTTACCCATAACCTGAGCCGACAGATGTTCCAGCGGGACTTGCTCCAGGTTAATAAACTCGTTATTAAATTTATCCTTACTGATGGCCGATCTTGCAGCCACAGCGTATCCGTTTGCGGAGAGCCAGTTTTTGAGAAACCTGTTTTCAAAATCGGGCGATGCCGTCAGCATCAATACTTTTAATGGGGTTGCCGCTTCAATTTGTATGGGCAGGCTTTCGTTCCCAAGCGTATCACGACCGGTAATGGTTAGTAGATGATATACAGCCCGCCCCGAAATTTTGGGCGTATTTTTTAACTGGAATGTTGCCGTACTTTTTGGTTTGATAACGACAGAATCTAATGCGGTGCCTAATCCATAAAGAAGTAATTTTATTGGATTAGCTGAGCTGTTTTTAAATGTACCCTGAACAAGGAGTTCTTCTCCTGCTTTTAACTGTTCGTTCCAACCGATGGCCATAATACCCTGCTTCAATACCTCAGGGCGGAAAATCACCGGTAAATGATGGAGTTGCTGCAACTGATCTTCATCCAAGCCATCACCAAATACCCGCAATTGAGTAACTGATGAATCGGTAGACAGTTCCTCTATCGTATTTAACAAGATGGCTCGCTGATATTGTTTTTTGATATCGTTATCTAAGGTAAACAACCGGCTGTTATTGTACCGGCTTAAGCTATCGGGGTTGAAACCGGTAGTTAATAAAATCACCTCGGGTTTGTTTTGCTGGGTTGTGTTGACCTGGTAAGTTAATGGCAGGGCTATACCAACCAAAGCTACAACTACCACAATAACCGCGACTATCCGTAAACCGAGGCGGGCCCGGTTTAAACGTACAACCTCCTTCCACACCACAACGGCGCAAAGGATAAAGCAGATGATTAAAACGGTGATATTCCAATTCATCTGTTTAGCTGATTAAGGTTTTTATAATACTCCTGCGATAAGCCCATATCAACCGGGTTTTGCATAGCTACAGGCATCCTTTTAGCCGGTGTCAGTGTTTTTTGAATGGCCTTTTCAACCCTGGTAATATCATCGGGTTTTATATTGCTCCGGTCTGATAATATTCTGCGCATCGCACTTAATGCCGCCAGATAGATCCGTGGCTCTGCCGATGCCTGTAAACTTAATTGCTGGTTGGTCAATGCCAGTATCTGTAAATCTTTACTGCTTAGTCCCCCACCCGATTTTAATTGCTCCAATATTTCTACCGCTTTGCGCAGACTCACCAACTGATCTGTACCTGGTTTTATATCCTGTTTAATGATAGGTTGGTTTACTTTGGTAAGATCGCCGCTCAGGCGTTTTTCTAACTTTAAGGGCGGCGGATTAAACGCTGTTTTCGCTACATATAATCTTGATTTTTGCTGCAGATCTTTGAGTAAGCGCAAGGCTTTGTAAGCAAAAGGCAGCGCGCTTTGTGGCTTATATAACCTCAACTGTAATTCCGCCTTCCACATTTCGGTCAATGTGGCTTTGAGTTGATTTTTCAGAAGCGGATCAAAAAAATCGGCATCCTCCGCATTATCGTGCTTATCGGTGTATTTATCTTTGATCACATCTGCATTACCGTAGTTATTAATATCGCTCACTGCATCATTCTCATTTCCTCCCATATCATTCTCTGATTCCTCGCCTAAAAATTTACCATAACGCAGGCGCAATAATTTTTGATCAGTCCCCAGATCGTTACTCCTGCTTTTAAATTTTTCGGTGCTGATGCTATCCTTTTCTTTGAGCAATTTTTCGGCATCGAGGATGATCTGCCGCTCACTCCTGAAAAATTCCGGCTTTTGATCTGTTCCGGTAAGTATCCCATCCATACTTAACAGTTGGGCGGTATCCTGTATAGACACGGTATAAACATCAGTACGGCTTTGCTGCTGATGAGTATCAGTAGCTTGTATATAAAAGTAAAGTTCATCGCCAGGCTCCATGTTTAAGGACGGCAGATTGATCAATTTTTGCAGATTGTATTGCGGGCTATGACCGTTAAAAGATGTAGAAAAATCCAATTTGTATTCTTTGAATTTGACAGCTTCGCCACTTCCTTTAGCCACGGTGGCAACTATCAGCGCATTATTGATCCCATAATCATCGGTTACAGCCGCATCAATATTTATCTTTTGAGCCTCGCCCGCATCTATGTAGGTATACGGTTTGGGTGTTTTGATATGGACAACCGGAGGCTGGTCTTTAATAACCTGCACCTGGTACAAATCCGAAAATTTACCGTCGATGCTAACCTGGTAGAAACCCGGCTGGCTAATTTTTTTTCGAGCTCCCCATGCAGTTCTATCATGATTCAGGGCCGTCAGGTTAACTATTTCCTTATCATTAAACAGCAATGCTAACTGCTTAACAGGGATATTGGTTGATATTTTCCAGGATACCACCGCTCCTTCTTCGGCATCAATGGTTAATTTATCCTGGGTACGTGTGGGCTTACCTGTATAAGCCGGGGGACTCATGCTTACTTCAACAGCAGCGATCTGGGGCAATAACTTTTCTATAGGAGTATTTTTAGTACCTGATTGATGTAAACCGGTGAAACCAATTTGGTGCAGATCATGCGGCACAACTTTTATCAATACAAAACATACCAAAGCAACCGATATTAAAATTAAAGCAGCCTGCTTAAGGGGCTTTAAAAATTGCTTCTGCTGAACGGGGATGGCAGCAAACTGTTCCCGGATCTTTGTTTGTTGCAGGCGTTCCAAAAGATTAAGTTCATCGTCAGATTTTAATAGCAGATTGCCACTCTCTTCCAGCTCAGGGTAATGCCGATCAAGAAAGTTCAAAATGGAGTATTCATTTATTCTCCACGGTCGGGCATAAATGATATATAAAATAAAGGCTATAAGTAACACAACCCATAACCAGGATACAGAACAGGAAAGTAAGAAAAATAGTAGCGTGCCTAAAGCAATGGTAAGTGCAATTGCAAAAAGAAAACCTGCAGATAGCCCGTAACCAACATACCAACGGCGCATACTCCTTACTTTATATATGACCTCCTGCTTAGTCATTATCCGGAGTTAATTTATGTTGGTGAGCAAGCATTCTTTCCATCAGGAACACCACAACCAAAGCCAGCCAGAAATAACGGGACAGATCTGTTTTTGTGTCAAGCTGGCGGCTATTTACGGCTGCTTGTGCTTCGGCTACCCTATAGGGTCTAAGCTGTTCCTGATCGATCCTCCGACGCTCATGCCGTTCGTTAATTTCCTTTCTGCTATTATTAAAAACAAGTTTGTATAATAATTGTGGAAAGTCATCGCTCCAAACCAGATCATTCCAGGCTGGGTTAAAGCGGGTATAAAAATTATAGGTATTAGTTTGCAATTCATGGCTCAAAATCGAGCGACCAAAGCCATCTGTCCATATTAATTGATCACCGGTTGCCCGTTCGCTGATCAATTGATATAAGGCGATTTGATGCGGTTGCCCCGTTACATTAAACGCGCCAGTAGTTTTTATCCAGGAATTGGTATTTACTACATTGCCTGTTTTATAGATAAAAAAATGTCTGCTTTTTTTTAACGTTTGGATAGTCGGTTGTTGGTCTGATAGCCAGAATACCCAGCTTTGTCCAGTCGGTATCTGACCGGCCTGACTATATTGTTTCACCATGGTTTTTCGCCCGCTGAAATTGGCGATTGTTTGCAAGGCTGCTTTTAGGTAGGCCGCGTCAGCCGCATATTTATCTGTAAAGATGGCAAAATGTACAGTTGTTGTGTCGATATTGACGAGACTGGTATCACCACTTTTAAATCTGATAACGGGTTTGCCGTTATTAACATTTATGGCAAAAGCAGAGTGGACCTCACTACCCGAATTAATAGTGAAATTGGTAAAGTAAGTACCCGATGGTTTACTGTTTCCCTGTAATACACGTACACTGTTGTCCTGGTCAAACCAGGCATCCTGTATCCATGTGCTTGTGGAATCATCTGGCGTATAGGTTTTCCATTTTAAATTCAAAGCGACATGAGGCCTATTACCCATAAAATGATTGACGCCATTAGGCGTTACCAGGTATACAGGAATATCTGATGAGAGATATGGATTGAGTTGGGTTACCAGGGTCCAGTAGTTAACCATTTTCGACTGGATTGTTTTTGGAGGATCAGCCAATATTTTAGAGAGATCAGCCTTTGCAAAACCTTTGTTAAAATAATGAAACTCATAACCAGCTCTCGTTAGCGAATCAACAAGAGGCTTAAATTTGTGATAGCTCCCGGCAATATTTTCATTAGGAATCAGTAGCCAGCCTTTTGCTTTGGTCATATTAGCATGGCGCTGCCAAACTGGTACAGCCAATACCAGGGCCAATAAAGTCAATAAAAGGCAACGTACAAAAAACAGCAGCTTGTCATTGATCTTCAGGCTTCGGCTACTTTTTTTGCCCGCGGCGTTGATCAATGAGATACTACCAATTTTTAAAGTTTTGCCCGGTTTTATATTCCACAGGTGTATAATTACCGGTATAGTTAACGCGGCAATACCAAACAGCCATATCGAATTTAAAAACAGCATTTATTTCAATAATTTATTTAATCTCATCCTACGGGCACAAAACGGGCGTTAAAACTTCGTTTTATTTCTTTGTACCAAAAAATCGCGCAGCGCATCATCCAATGGTTGTGATGTATTGATCAATCGATAAAAAATATGCTTTCCCAATAACTCCATCCGCACCTTATCCAGGTGGTCTTTTAACCGGCTCTGATAAGCGGATGCCTCTCTCCCATTTACATCAATAGTTTCGCCTGTTTCCATATCCTCTAATGTGGTATAGGTACCAAAATCAAAATCGAGCTCATTTTTACCCATTAAATGAAACACGATCACCTCATGTTTCAGGGCTGATAAGGAATCGAGCAATTTACTGATCTCGCCATTGACCTGGTACATATCTGTAATAAAGATCAAAAGTTCTTTACGTCCCGACCCGGCAAACAGTTCTTTATAATGAACCGGTTGCGTGAAAGCCCCCATGGGTTTTATCTGCTCCAGATGATAGTATAACCGCTGCAAGTGCTGAGGATCGGGCTTGGAAGCCAGCGAAAATAAGCCGCCATCCTGAAAAGCATATAGCCCTACCGAATCACCCTGAAGATTAGCCAGAAAGGCCAGTGATGCAGCCATAAAACGGGCATAGTCTATTTTTTTAACACCATGATCATCATGAGCCATGGAGGCGCTGGCATCAATTAAAAACCTTACGGAAATACTGGTTTCAATTTCCGATTCACGAATATAATACCTGTCCGACCGGGCAAACATCCGCCAGTCGAGCCAGCGCAGATCATCTCCAGGCTGATAACTACGATATTGACTAAATTCAAGTCCCGGCCCCTTTACTTTGCTTTTATTAAAACCATTCATAAAGCCGTCAATTACCGTTTTGGCAAGTAATGGCAAATCTTTAATGGTCATTAATACTTTAGGATCAAGCATGTTTTTATTTCGGATTTGGGAATTGAGGTCTCGGATTTATTTTATCTGCGACTTTAAAAAAATCACAGTAAATCCCTTAACCTGGTTAATCATCAGATAGTTTTTGGTCTATCTATGGCTCTTATAAGTTCGGCAGTAACCTTATCTGACGTTATATCCTCGGCCTCGGCTTTAAAGTTCATCAGTATCCGATGCCTTAAAACTGATGGCGCCATGGCGTGTATATCTTCCATTAAAACAGCATAACGGCCTTTTAACAGCGCCCGTGCCTTGGCAGTTAATATCAAGGCTTGCCCTGCCCGCGGCCCGGCTCCCCAGCGTACCCACTCTTTAACATAAGCAACCTGGCTTGTATCTGGCCGCGTTGCCCGTATCATCAGGCTAACATATTTTATCAGGTCATCATTGATATTTACCTGCCTCACCAAAGCCTGTGCCTGCTGTATATCCTCGGCGTTAATAACCGCATTAATATAGGCTTTTTGAGTGCCGGTGGTACGGTTTAATACCTCAAACTCTTCTTGTTCTGTTGGGTAGCCCATTTTTATCAGCAGCAAAAAGCGGTCTAACTGGGCCTCAGGCAAAGGATAAGTGCCGGCTTGTTCTATCGGGTTTTGGGTGGCCAGTATAAAAAAGGGTTTATCCAGCGGATAGGTTTGCCCGCCATAGGTTACCTCAAATTCCTGCATAGCCTCCAACAGGGCTGATTGAGTTTTGGGTGGCGTACGGTTGATCTCGTCGGCCAGTATAATATTGGCAAATAGCGGCCCTTTGTTAAACTTAAAAAAACGTTTACCGGTAGCATGATCCTCTTCCAGTATTTCGGTGCCTATGATATCCGTAGGCATCAGATCGGGGGTAAACTGTATGCGCCTGAATGACAAATGTAAAGCCTGCGACATGGTTTTAACGATAAGCGTTTTGGCCAGTCCCGGCACACCTTCCAGTAAACAATGGCCGCCGGCCAAAAAGGCCACCAGCAATTCGTCCAATATGGCATCCTGGCCAACAATTACTTTTTGTATCTCGTTTTTTAGTTGGGGCAGTTTTGCCAGTAATGCTTTTACGTTATTTTCGGTAAGTTCCAATTACTTCAATGTTTATTTACTCCCAATATATCATCCTTTTGAGTAAATACCATGTTTTTTTGTTAAAAAGCCAATAAAGTATCCGAAACTTTACAAGCGATGCAAGCAAAAGTAGTTTTTGCATAAAATATTGTGTTAATTTTAGGGTTTGAACAGAAAAATGAGTTTCAGTGGAAAGTTCACCTTTACAAGATTAAGTTATCATTCCGGCGATTGGGATACCGATCAGCGTATGCCCTCAAACCTGCTTAACTCACTGCTGGAATACACTACTGTTCCTATCGATCCACATGAAAAAGTGATCCCATTGAGCAGCGACGATATATTTTCGGCACCTTTCTGTTATCTCAGTGGTCATAAGCTGGTTCAGTTTGATGTTAAGGAAAGAGCCAATTTTAAAAAGTATGTAGAAAACGGTGGATTTGTGTTTGCGGATGATTGCAATCACGATATCGACGGTCTTTTCGCCAAATCATTTGAGGCGCAGATGGCGGCCCTGTTTGGCCCTAATGCGTTAAAGAAAATACCCAATAATCATAAGATATACCACTCTTTTTTTTCGTTTGACAAAGGGCCACCTACCACTAACTTTGAATTAAACGGCTGGGGCGACGACCTTGTACACGATTACCTGAAAGCCATTGAAATTAACGGACGAATAGGTGTGTTATACAGCAGTAAAGATTATGGCTGTGAATGGGATTACGATTTCAGAAACAAACGTTTTATGGCCGAAGACAATACCAAATTCGGGGTAAATATTATTATGTATGCGCTTAATTCCTGAATTACGAACGAAGACAATACTGATTAAATAAAAAGGCCAATCATACTGATTGGCCTTTTTTATAATTGCCCATTCCTTAATTAAGGATTGGGTTGCATTAGTTTGTTGGTCTGGAGTTCCACACCTGATATTGGCCAGATGTAATTGGATGCGGTAACCGCTACTGAAGGAGAGCTTCCCTGAGCTCCTGATTTGGCAGGAAGCGCCTGGCTGGTGCGAAACAGGTCTGTTAACCTGAAACCTTCACCAATTAGTTCAATCCGTCGTTCAGTTAGTATAGTATTGATTAAACTGGTTTGCGAACTGATATCTGCCGGATCAAAGGTAAAGGTAGCGTCTGACCGGTGTCTCACAGCGTATAATAAAGCAGTCGCGTTTACCAGATCACCTGTGCGGGCGTAGGCTTCGGCGGCGTTCAATAACACTTCGCTATAACGCAATACAGGTATATAATCTGTAAAAGGAGATGCTGTTTTATACTTGGTTAAATAATTAACAGTTCCCACTTTGGTAATAAATCCTTTGCGTGCGTCAGTAGAGCTTGTTCCGCTCAATGCAGCGTTGGCATATATACCAGTTGGATTTAAAAAATACTCCCCATTACCCGGTCCTGAGGTAAAGTAATAAGCCAGCTGATTTTGAGTGCCAGGCGCATCACTGGTAGTAAATGGTAAAAACAATAAAGCTTCGGCACCGGTATATGAACCGGTAAAAACCGTGGCTATACTGGCCTCCAGCTTAGTGCCCCCGGCTGGGGCCTGATATGGAGCTGTTGCACTGATAAGCTTAGTGGTTTCTGTAAGTACCTTAGTATAATTAGCCTGTGCTAAATACACTCTTGTTTTTAAGGCAATGGCTGTATTTTTAAAAACCCTAAAGGCGCCATTTGCCTGGGTTGCACCAAGCTTGGTTTCTGCGTCGTCAAGATCTTTTAATATCTGCGTGTATACTTGTGCCACAGTGCTCCTGGCCAGGTCGTTTTTTCCAGCCCCTGTCAGGTCTGTTTCTGCCAGCAGGCGTAGCGGCAGACCCGGACTCGCGCCACTATCAAAAACATAAGGTTTTGCATAGGTTTGTACCAAAGCAAAATAGGAAAGTGCCCTTAAAAACTCTGCCTCACCAACATATTGACTGGCAGTAGCTGCATCAACTTTAGTGCTGTTGGCGGCCAAGCCGGCTAAAAAAACGTTAACCCGGTTAATGGCGGCGTAAGCCGCGCTCCAAAGGTTCACCACCTCATTGGTGTTGGAGTTTACATTCTGGTTCCAGGTATCTAAACCGGTAACACCATTGGGCTTATTTACGATAAACTCTTCGCCACGGATCTCATTATAGATCACATACCGCCCCCCATAAAACTGTCCGTTTTTAACCCCGGCATATAAACCATTAACCTGGCTTAAAATCCGGGCTGGGGTTTCAAATGCTTTTGAGTCGATAATACTGGTAGTTGGTGTTGGCGTTAATAGATCCTTCTTGCAGGAGTTACCCAGCAACACGGTCAATGCCAGCGCTGCTGCATTGAGGATGTATTTATATTTTTTTATAGTTATCATGGTTATCAAAATTTAAAATCCAACATTTAATCCGAAAGTAAATATCCTGCTTGACGGCACGGTATTACGGTCAATACCCGGTGCCAGGTTGGAGTTACCGTTGGAGGAAACTTCCGGATCAGACCCTTTATAGCCTGTAACTACCGCCAGGTTTGTTGCCTGTACGTATACTCTTACCGATGCTATACCCGCGCGGTTAACCAGTTGAGTTGGGAATTTATAGCCCAAAGCAACGTTTTTAAGTTTAGCGTAAGAGCCATTCTGCACGTTTGATGAGTTTGGTATAGCCGATCCGTTGGAGTAGTTATCACCATAAACTACTTTGGGAATATCAGTTACCTGACCTGGTGTAGTCCAGCGTCTTAATATACCGGTTTCATTGTTCCAGAATCGCTGATCACGGAGTGTAGCCTGTGTGCCGTTATAGATCTTATTTCCGCCAGAGAAGGTGATGCCGATATTAAGATCAAAGCTTTTGTAAGTAAACGTGTTGTTTAAACCACCATAAAAGGTCGGGATAGATCTTCCAACAATACGACCATCCAGCGTGCCGTCAATAGCCGGAGCCGTGGTGCCGTCAAGATAAGTCCATTTGGATGGTGTACCAACCTGGTTGTATTGCACCTGCCTACCAAAACGGTTGATAAATATGCGCTGACCGTTGGCCGGGTTTACACCATCAACAGGAACAACAAAGATAGAACCCAGTGTGGAACCTACCCGGGTAACGCTTGCGGTTTCCAATCCGGATGTTACGCCGTAAATATCTGAATTGCCTTGCGCAAGCGCCGTAACTTTGTTGCTGAGGGTACTAATGTTAAAATTGGTTGTCCAGCTAAAATTGTGTTTAATGATATTTCTTGTTGTGATATTAAACTCCACACCACGATTATACATCGAACCCACGTTAGCGGCAATAGTATTGCCTGGAATACCTCTTGAAGGAGATTGTGGCGCGTTCAGGATCAGATTGTTGATGCTATTGTTATAGTAATCAATCTCGGCCTGTATACGTCCTTTAAATAAACCGAAACTGATACCTACATCCGTTTTTTTACTGGTTTCCCATTTCAGATCGGAGTTACCGGCCTGGTTAAAATAAATCGTTCCTGCGCTGCCATATAGGCCTGAGTTATATAAGGATAAAGACGCAAAGTCACCTACACCCACATTACCTACTACGCCATAACTTCCTTTCAATTTAAGATCTTCAAAAACCCTACCCAACTTTGAATTTTTAAAGAAGCCCTCCTCGGCTATATTCCATCCGATAGAACCACCGCCAAAATTACCATACTTGTTATTGGCTGACAATCCGGAGAATCCATCGCGCCTGAAAGTTCCGCTTAACAGGTACTTTTTATTAAAATCATAATTCGCCGTTCCGAAGAAAGATCTGAATCCATTTTCAGACTGAAAATTTCCGGTCGTGGCATCGCTTAATACATTCAGGAAATTTCCCTGGAAACTATTAAAGTAGGAATCAGCCAGGTTTGTCCGCTGTGTACCTGTACCTACATTTGTTGTATGGTATTCTTCATAACCGGCAAGGGCATTGATGTGGTTTTTTCCTAAATCCACAATGTAATTTAAAGTGTTGGTCCAATCCCTGCGGTTATACTCCTGAAACGTATTCAGCGCTAATCCGTTTGAGCTTTGGCCATCACCAGCTATAGGATTCTGGAAGGTAGTATTAGCTGTATTGAGTTTGTTGATGCTATACTGCGTTTTAAATTTCAGTCCATTAATCAACTGCCATTCACCATATAAATTGCCAATTACGTTGGTATTGCTCGAGGTATATTTATCCAGATCAAGCAGTACAAGCGCATTGGGGTAGTTGTTAGCGATGGTGTTGGCACCTAAACCTAAAGAGCCGGTGCTGGTTATATTATAAGAGCCATCAGGGTTGCGGGGGGCCACATTGGGGTTTAACACTAATGGTAAGCGGGCCAATCCTCCGGTACTATAGGCCTGCCCTGGTAATGAGCCGCTGTTGGGACCTTTATTGAGAGAATTGCTATAGCTGAAGTTGGTACCAATAGTAATGGCCTTTGATAAATGATGATCCAGATTGCCTCTGAAGATTTTTCGTTCAAATGAATTGGTTTTGATAAAGCTTTCCTGATTGCTGTAGCCACTGGATACAAAATAAGATGTTTTTTCGGTGGCTCCCGAAACGTTCAGGTTATGGTTATGCGATAAGCCGGTTTGATAAACAACCTTAAACCAATCTGTATTAATTTCATTACCATCAGCATCTTCTTGAATGGCAAAGCCGGGAGCAAGACCTGCATTAGCTCGAGCTTCATTCTTTAATTCTACATATTGATCTGCGTTAAGCAATTTAGGCAGGTTAAATGCCTTATTAATACCTACCCAGCCATCATAGTTAACCTGGGTTTTACCCAGTTTGCCTTTTTTTGTAGTGATAACCACTACGCCGTTAGCCGCTCTCGAGCCGTAGATAGCTGTGGCTGATGCATCTTTCAAGATGTCAACCGATTCGATGTCATTTGGGTTAATATCACCTAAAGGGTTATTAGATGCGCTGTTGCCAGTACTACCCGTAAATACCGGGACTCCATCAACAATGATCAATGGATAGGAGCTTAAAGATATAGAGTTGAAGCCTCGGATCCTGAACACGGGTGGATTGTTTAATACACCATTAGGTTGTATGATGTTTACACCTGCTGCCTGCCCGGCTAACGCTTGGTCGAAACTTTGAACCGGCTTGTTAGCAATTTGTGCAGACGTTACTTTAACCGCAGAGCCGGTATAATCTTTCTTGCTTATTTTGGAATAACCAGATATCACAACTTCTGAAAGCTGGCTGGCAGTTGCAGTTAAAGCGACAGTAACTTTATTTGATGTTACAGTAACCGTTTGCGGAGCATACCCTATGAAATTAAACGTTAAGCTTTGTTTCCCGGCGGGTATATTTATGCTAAAATTACCATTACCATCTGTTTGAGTGCCGATTGCGGTGCCTTTAATTGAAACCGAGACGCCAGGTAAAGATGAGCCATCACCGGCATCTGTAACATGGCCTGTAATTTTACGGGTTTGTGCGTATGCTTGAGTGCATACCAATACAATAGCCCATACTAAGTATAGTATCTTTTTATTCATTGTTCAATTGTCGTTAATAGTTAATAATTAATTGGTTCGGGATTTGAAACAACGCTGATCTGATCAGATTTGAATCTTAATGATGGTTTATTTCATAGGCGATGATTTATTTACAGGATTTATGATAAGTGAGTAAAAGATTTTTAAAAAGAATATTTACGGGATTCGACAAGGCCAAAACAGCAATGAGGGACTGTAGAATAGAATATTTGGCTGTTATAAACAGCAGGAAATGGCATTTGACGTGATAAATAAAGAGTCATGGAGCTAAATATAATTAATGAATACTGATTATATCAAATAATAGAGACATATAATTGAAAATACAACACTAAAATTGATTTTTATTTGACATTCTTATCAAAAAATGACTCTAATTTTTAATTATTTTTATAGTTATTAGAAAACGATTAGAAAATAACAGGCAATTGACATTAATTTATATGCCAATTTTATTTTTCAATAAAAAACAACTTAAGTATTAACTAATATCTATCTCTGAAAGGAATTGAAGTTCTTTTATCGGGCGTTGAAGTTACATGTTACAAACATTCCAAGTCTCTTCCTTGCTTTTTCTGGATAAATTTGATAAAGAACAGGTGGTTGACAAATATATAATTAATTCTATAATATCTATAGATTATGTAGTTTATTATGAAACATCAATGCAATTGCCATTAATGACCTTTCGACTCAACAGATTCAAGTATTAAAGAGAAAAGGGCTATTTATACCCGAATAGCATCATTTTAGACGATAAACATACAAAAGTATTTATAACTGAATATTTCAATAAAACGTCCTTTCGATTTTATTGAAATATGTCGTCTCCGTATGAAAATCAAAAAATGCTGTGATAAATCAAACGCTCTTGTCCAATGCACCGGTGACCAAACCCTTGATGCCGAGCTTTCGGTTAAAGAATATCGCTACAAGCACCAATAATATAATACATACAATGGTAAGCAGATAGCTAAATTGCATAAGGACTTTAACCCAGCTTAAATTCTTCATGAAAAATTCTTTGTAAAGCAACAAGCCAACGCTACCCAAATAACCAACAGAATCACATATATAAACAAAGAATCCGGCATTAGCTTTTACTTTAAATAAAGCGATCATCCGTTCAAACAAAACAACCTGAATTGGCGTGTAGGCTAAAAACATGCCCATACCTACCAGGAGCATCCACCAAAATGGGCTTAGTATATGCAGGTGAAAAAGCAAGGTGCTCCCCCCACTCAACAACAAACCCAAGGCTATCAAATATTGCGTCCCCCAGAAACCTTTAATATTGTTGCGGGTGAATGAAAGACAGCCGATAGCCATCAATACAATAACTCCGGAAATAGCTTCGGTTATAGAAAAAACAGCCTTATCCCAGTGCGGGTCTATTTCATTCCATATTTCTACTGAGAAATTATCCCTAAAATCCCGCATGGTGGTTAATATGGTATATACCAATCCGATACCTATTATCCCTATTCCATACTCTTTTAAAACACTGCGCTTATCGTCTCTGGTCATGGCTACACGTTCAACCCGCAGTAGCTTATCAGTTTCCGTAGGATCTGGTATTACCGATAACATCCATACAAACGTTAGAAATAAGGGCATAAAGATGAGACCTATAACACCCGGCATCCAAAACTCAGGAATGGAAGGCAACCATCCATGAATCATAAAGTAAACCGTTTTTAAAATACCTGATGATACAATAAGACTTATGCTTAGCCCCATAGCCAGCATTTCGGTAAAGCGGCGGCCTTCGAGATAACTGAAAACAATTCCCCATACCATCCCCAGTGGTAAGCCATTCAGGAATAAAAAAGAGAAGTTATAAGGATACGGAACCAGGCCGAATAAAATGAGGGATAGTTCGGCAAAAACAATGAGTTTAATAATAAGCTTTACCCTACCCGAGGCTTTAAGCTCTGAGATAATCTTAATACCAATGAACTTTGATACCATGTAACCCAGCACCTGGGCGATGATCAAAACAGCTTTATAGTCTATATCCCAAAGCACCAAACCAGTGTACGTGCCACTCGTAAATGGCTTGCGGAAAGCATACATACAGAAATAAGTGCCAAAAGCCGCCAGCATACACCAGCATATGAAGAAAATTTTTGATTGGGCAAGCAGCTTATTTATTTGCTTCATATGATGGCGATAAAACTGACTAATGATCAATGATATATTTCATGTATGCTGGCTTCGGCATATCCACCGGCGCAGGTCATTCCTTTACCACCGATGGCCGTACGGATATGTATCCGGCTTTCTATATCCAGCTCCACCACGTGTTTGCTGTTATGTTGAGGATAAACACCGGCCCATGTGGATGCTATTTTGCTTACATCAAAGCCCACAATATTCTGGGCCTCTTTTAACATCAATTGATTTATATGATTATTAATGTCAAAACTCAGATCGTCGGAATGATTTACATCTGCATACTCGTGCGAATCGCCAATAATGATTGATCCATCCACAGCTTTTTTAAACAGGATGTGTACACCCCATTTTTTTAATTCAGCATAATGTTCGGGAGTTGTCAGTTGGGCAAATGAAGGGCATTCCTGGAATGATTCGTACCTGCGGATAGACAATCCGGTTAATATATTCCCTTCTAACTGCACCTCCGGCATCGGAACCGTTCGCATCATTTGTAATTTACACAAGATGATACCGCTATTTTTAAAATGATCGGCAAAGAGCAATTTGTATTCACCACCATTACATATGACAACCTTATCAGCGGTAAATTTTTGCTTTGTTGAGGTTGTCACTTCCACGTGATCTCCGATAACCTCGCAATCAACAACAGCTGTAGCTGGTTTATATGTGAGCTGCGGATATTTCGCTATAGCATATTTAATTAAACGATAGATGAGCTTATCCGGCTCCACACTTAATTCCTGCGGAAAGAATATCCCGCCCTTACAATACTGATCATTCAGAGCTGGCCATTTAGTAAGACAATCTTTTGCCGACAGTAACTCTGCCTGATAGCCAAAAGTATCCATCCGCTCTTTTAATTCATGTGCCAGTTGCAATTCTTCCGGATCAGACGCCAGGTAAACACTACCATTATTACGCACGCTGATATCAAATTCCTGCTGGATCTCTTTATAAAGCTCTGCGGTTTTGATAGCATAAGGAAGCCAGTCTGAAGACATGCCCGAGGTTACTACCTGGCCAAAGTTTCTAACCGTTGCGCTTATCGGGTACTGATCTTTTTCGGTCAGCAGTACTTTTTTCCCTAAACGTGCAGCATGCAGGGCATGAAATGTACCCAGTATACCAGAGCCAATTACAATTAAATCGTATGTTGATGAGTTATTCATAATGATTTTACCAGGGCATTGAAAATGTTTTTACAGTAGTGAAGCACTTAATTGCTTCTATCACGCCTTCCTTTATTCCAAGGCCGGAGTCTTTAACACCACCAAAAGGCGAACTCTCTATCCTATAACCAGGGACTTCATTAATATTGACCGTACCTACTTTTAATTCCTTCACAAAGCGGATAGCATGATCCATATTAGTAGTAACCACACCAGATGATAAACCAAATGCGGTAGAGTTTGATAAAGAGATCGCATCATCAATATCTGTAAAAGTAAGAATGGGTGCCAAAGGTCCAAAGGATTCCTGAACAACCATTTGTGCATCCCGCGGAACATCCACGATCACGGTAGGCTGTAACAAAGCCCCCTTGCGTTTACCTCCCAATAAAACCCTGGCCCCGCGGGCAACCGCTTTATCGACCACGCTTTCCAGGTATATGGCCGATTGCTCGTCAATCACCGTCCCTACCCTGGTTTCAGGATCAGCCGGGTCTCCACAAGTATACTCTTTGGTTTTTTCAACAAAGCGTTCGGTAAATTCTTTGGCTATATTTTCCTGTACCAGGATACGTTTTACAGCCGTACAACGCTGTCCTGAGTTTCGGAAAGAACCTTCCGCTGCCAGCGTAACAGCCAGCTCAAGATCTGCATCTTCTAATACGATCAAAGGATCATTACCGCCGAGCTCCAGGATCACCTTTTTATACCCTGCAGTTTGCGCGATCTTCTTCCCTACAGCTACACTGCCGGTAAACGACACCAGCTCAACCCGCGGATCCTGAACCAACGCTTCGGCAACATCTTTGGTATCGCCTAAAAGAACACTCAGCATATATGTAGGTAACCCAGCCTCATACAAAAGTTCCACAAAGCGAATGGCTGTTAACGGTGTTTTTTCTGAGGGCTTTAATATAACCGGGGTTCCAGCCGCTAAAGCCGGGGCAATTTTATGGGCTACCTGGTTTAATGGGTGGTTAAATGGTGTAATAGCCACAGCCAGTTTTAAGGGCTCTCGCAGTGTAAATATCTTCCGCTGTTTACCGTTTGGAGATATATCACAGGAAAACACCTGTCCGTCATCCTTCAAACATTCTATAGAAGCAAACAACAACACATCGTGCGCGCGACCGATCTCGTACCGGGCTTCGGTAATACATAAACCCGACTCGGCAGTGATCAGTTGTGCAAATTCCTCTTTTCTTTCCAACAACATCATCCTGGTTTTATCCAGAACACTATATCTTTCGTAACGGGTTAATGCCTTGCCGCCTTTCAAGGCTATATCAATGGCAGCCTGGGTATCATTTACCCCTGCCATTTCCACCGTACCTACAAGCTTTCCGTTATACGGATTATTAACCGCTAATGTCTTCTCTGACGATACCGGTTCACCCGCTATGAGCGAGGCCAATTTTAACGTATTTTCAGTAGTTAACAACGTTTCTTCTTTCATCGTACTCTTAAAAGTTCATGCACATGTTACTGCGCCTATTCCTATTTTTGCACCGCGAATTAATGGGTGCCATTAACTGCAAAATCAAACACATCAAAATTGCGTGGATCACCCTGTGCCTTCATCTTGTACACACTATTTAATGGGTGCGAAACTACCAAAGGCACCATTTCTTCGTACCTGCCGCCATGCGAGCGCAAGGTTCCGTCCAGCGCTTTCAGATCATGATCAGCAGCTGTTTTTCCAACCACAACGTCGCGGGCCGATAATACAAACAGATCACCTGTCCTGTCGACGGGTTGCTCCAAGATCCGGCAGCCCGTTTCTTTATCATACACTTCGGTAATACCCGGTTGTTGTGCCAGCCAGTTTTTTACTTCATTGATATTCGAATTATTTTCCACGTGCACAGCTACATAGGAACCTAACGCGCCGTGATGCTTTACATAAGGATCAGTTATCGGGCAAATAACCCGGAAACCGGTACCAAATTTTTCAGTAAGCATCGTTTCAATAAACAATACGTTTGGCGAACCGTCTTCTTTTACTTTGGCATTCATGCCATGATCGGCTGTTGCGCCAATGATAGCCCCCAGTTCAAGCATTTTACCCAATTCAACATCCTGTGCCTCGTAGAATGCCAGGGATTCTTCTGTATCAGGAGCATAGGTATGCTGCATATAATCTGTTAACGACAGGTATAGAAAATCGGCCATACCCTGCTCTATCAACGCAACACCGGCCCGTAAAACAAACAGACTGGCTTCGGCACTATAAATAACCGGTGTTTTATGTCCGATAACTTTTTCGGCATTTTCGATACCATGTGTTTCCAGTTTTGCCTGATCAGCCTTCTCGGCTGAAAAAGCAATACCTCTCAATTTATAGGAAAGAATATCACGCAATTTTTCTTTAGCGGTTACCACGGCTACCTTACGCCCTGCATTTGCTGCCGCGGCCAGCAAAGTATCGGCCCGGAGGTATTCTGATGAGTTCATCATCACCTCTTGATCCTTTTGAACGTCATAAAAAAAGTTACCACAGATACCATGTACCGCCGGACTAACCCCGGTTACAATAGATGAGTTATTGACGTTGGTAAAAGATGGCAAAGCTCCCCGCACCATTCCACGATAGCCTTGTAATGCCATTTTTTTAAGGTTAGGCATGCGATCATGGGCCAGGGTGGCATCCAGATATTCATCGGCCGAGCCATCCATGCAGATAACGACTATAGGTTTTGCAGGTGGCGTATATGTTTTACCGTTGGCCGAGAAAGACGTTGTTGAGATGGTATTCATTATGTATTTTTTATAATATCAGATTTAATTTATCAATTGAATGGTAAAAAAGGGCCGTAACCGCTACGGCCCCAAACAAACACATTAATCAACTTTACCAGTATTCCAAAACCGCAATTGAAGCCAAAATTCACTTACAATTATTGTTTAGTATTTATATTCAAATATAGCGTTATTTTATAATAAAGTAAACAAATACTAAACTTTTTGAAAATATTTTTATCTTCCTTACATAAGCCACAAAAGACCAAATACAATCAATAACTGTTGTTTACCAATACTAAAGATTTAAGGGCCGCATCCCTGCGGCCCTTAATTAGCCAATCAACAGGACTCTTTATTTTATCTGCCAGGTAACACCATTTTGTGTATCAGCACCACTAAACTGGCTCTGAATAGCTGCTTTTACATTTACAGTATTCGTAGTATACTCGCCAGTTGGGTAGGCCCAGCGCGTAGGGATTAAATTATTGTTGGCATTTTGCGGGCCTACATCAAATTTAGGCACTCCCGTTCTGCGGTAGTTGTAATAGGCTTCTTTTCCGGAATTCTCAAAAAAAGCGACATACTTTTGCTCCAATATCTGTGTAAGCCCGGTCGGTGTGTTTCCCGAATAGGTGTTTTGTGCTTGAAATGTACTGATCGCAGCACTATTTACACCATAAAATTTCATAGATTCTGCAATGCCCTGATTATAATAAGTAGCAGCGTCTCCCGGGATCCATCCCCTGTTTATCGCCTCAGCAATGCTGAAATTTGTTTCGGATGCTCCTGTGTATACATAAGGAATACCAGATGGACTGGCTTCCCAATAAGAAAAGTTTATCTCACTCAACAAACCTGCTATAGACTGTGTTTTTTGAGTAGATTGCAGATCACCCGTTTTTGCACCACGGAAAGAGGTAAATTCGGTTGCATAGTTTGGATCACCGCTTGCTCTGGCAGAATCTGTAGGCAGGGCAATCACAAAAATCCGGGGATCTTTTGTTTTTTTAATAATATCAACATAAGTAGACCCCAGAGTATTTCTCAAATCCTTGTATAAAACTACGCCATTGCTTGGCCACAAAGGATAGTTATTAGATACATCCGAAGTGTTATATACTAATTGAAAATTATCGGCATTGGTTAATATTAATGGATATTGCGATGGATTATTGATTATGCTGGCGAATTGCTGTTTAATATTTAAATCTGGTGCATCATCGGCTCTTTTACTTAAGCTGATCAGTACCCGTAAACGGAAGGAATTTATCAACTTTTGCCATTTAGAAAGATTACCACCATAAAAGAAATCACCATCAACTGTTGCATTATTTTTTACTAAAGGCGCTATCTGGTTATTAGCGTCATCCAGCAATTTTAAACACTGCACATAAACATCATGCTGACTATCATACTTCGGTGTAAAAATTTTACTGGTTGCTCCGTTCAGTGCCTCACTCATGGGAACATCACCAAACATGGTAGTTAAATTGACAAAAAAGTAAGCTCTGAAAAACTTGGCAAGAGCCAGGTAAGGCGCGGCTGCTGCTCCATTTTTTTGTGCTTCTATTTCCAGGCGACCAACATTTTGCAGATAAGTATAATTAGTATAGCTACCTGTTATCCAATCATAATACTGCCCTCCGTAATATGGCTCGTTCAATACCATAAATTGGTTATTCCGCTGATCTTGCCCCCAGGGACCCTCAGATTGCACAAGATCCAATAAAATGCCTGTAAACACCAACTTTGGTGGCGCGTTTACAATAGCCGAGGGATCTTTTCGTAAATCATCAAACTTTTTGCATGACAATTGGGCCATACTTAAAATAAGTAATAAAAGGCCTGTTATATTTCTTGCTTTCATGTTGTTGCTTATTAATATCTTAAAATGTGGCGTTTAAATTCAAGCCGATGCTTTTAACCGTTGGTGTTTGCAGATTGGTTGAGCTGGAGGTGAACTGATCCAGATCCATATTTTGCGTACCTTTTCCTGTGAAATACAATAAATTCCGAGCTACAAAAGAAATACTCGCGGTTCTTATAAATTTGGTACGATCAAGCAGGTTTTTCGAAAAATTATAGCTCAATATAACCTCCCTGAGCTTAACGTATGTGGCACTTCTGGTAATTTCATAATCTGATGTATAAAAATTACTCGCCCAGTTTTCATAAAGAACCGGCACATTATTAGGGGCAAAAACTCGTGTGTCCGAAATCACTTTTCCATCCTGGTCGGTACTTAAAAGACCGCTTACGATCTTCTGGCCATTGGTCATTACAGTACCTTTCCAGGCCGAATTATTGCGATTATTCCAGTCGGCCAAACGTTGCGGCGAATCTGAACCTGGCGCTACGCCTGCCTGCCATTGTTTATAGTCGACATAATTTTGAACCTTACCACCAAAACGCCCGTCTAACTGAAAGCTCAGACTGAAAGCTTTATATTTGAATGTGTTATTAATACCGGCAACAAATTTATTGTCTGTATAGCCTGCTTTAGTTTGATAGGGATTGTATGCTGGCAATCCGTTAGATTTTACAATAATATTCCCCTGGGCATCTCTTTGAAAATCATAAATATAATAGCTGTCTGCCCGGTCGCCTAATTTTATCATACCGTTACGAGTCTGTACACCATCTATCTTATCCAGCCATTTATGATTAAAAGCCCAGTTACCCGCTATGTTCCATGAAAAATTTGCTGTTTTTATTGGCGTTCCGTCAATAGTCAGCTCCGCCCCTTTACGGGTATAGGTATAGGCGTTCTGCTGGTAAGAGGTAACTCCGGAGGTAGGTGATTCAGCAACATTTACAATTCCCGGCCCTTCTATATTATGAAAATAGGCGGCATCAAAACCTAAACGATTATTTAAAAAACGGGCCTCTAAACCTACCTCAGATGTCTTTACACGAGCCGCTTGTATGTCCCCGTTATAAAGCGTACTGCTATAATTAACGCCGGTATTATTATTCCACCGGAGGGAGTTTGTTGTATACGTAGGTATCTGTTTATAAATATCATACTGATTATTTTCATCCACTACGTCGCGGGCAATATTGGCATAAGATCCTCTTACCTTTAAATAAGATATAGCTTTGGGTAAGTGTATAAACTCAGATAATATAACGCTTAAAGAAGCCGAGGGATAAAAATAAGTATCATGACTTGCCGGTAATGTAGAAGATTTATCAAAACGCCCGGTTAAATTCAGGTAAACATAAGTTTTGTAATTCAGATCGATCAAACCATATGCACTATTCACCTGGCGCTGGGCAAAATAATTTTTAGGAACAGAGGGCAAAACAGAGTTGCTCAAAGTATATACACCCGGCACCAGTAAGCCGCCATTTGTACTGGCATCGGTTTCCTGAACATTAACTGTACGTATATTGGCAAAAACCGATGTTTTATATCCAAATGACCTGAACTTATCGGCGTAACTTAAAGAAGCCTGCGTATTGTTTTCCCAAAATTTAGAATTTTGGTTTATGTAACCACCAATCTGATTATAACTGCCATATTGGTAAAAATTTCCTGAAACCGGAATATTCACAGCATAATTTTTGGACCAGGTACTTACATCGGTGCGCAAGTTAAATTTGAGTTTATCGGTTATGTCATAATCCATCTGTACATGCCCGTATAGGTCGTCCTTTTTATAGATCTGCAAATTTTCATAGGCTACAAACCAGGGGTTATTATAGATAGTATATTCGTTTGAGTATTGCTGAATACCTACTTTACCAGGCTGCCAGTAGTTTCGCAGATCCCGCACATCGTAATTCGCACTACCCCAAACCGTCATCAAATAAACGGGACTCGCTGGGCCATACCCAGAAACCGGATAGTTTGGTGAAATCTGTCTGTCGTAATTAATACCTGCTTCAAATCTTACTTTTTTGCTTGCATTTATTGTTCCGTTAACAGAAAAGTTTGTAATATTTAGTTGTGTATTCGGTATAGTACCTCGCTGGTAAATATCAGAAACCGACATCCTCAGATTACCAAGATCGCTCTGCGTAGCAATTGCCACGTTATTGGTGCTTATTAATCCGTTTTGCAAAAAATTCGCAAGATTGTTCTTCCCCCTCGCCAGCCAGGGTATAGGCACCAGTTCACCGGTTTTGGGATCAACGGGACTATTATATTGCGGGATCAGCTGACCTTCAAATCTGGGTCCCCAAATAAAGTAATCATTATCATTGGTACCACCGCCTTTACCATCTTTAAACGCATAATCAAAATTATCGCCGGGGCCATAACTGGTTTGTATTTTGGGTATGGCATTATATCCAAGCTGTAACTGCGTGCTGGAATTAAATTCGACAGATAATGCTTTTTGTTTAGAACCTGTCCCTTTCTTGGTTGTAATGATGATGGCGCCATTAGCCCCCCTGCTACCATATAAAGCGGCAGCATTTGCACCTTTTAATACGGAATAGCTTTCAATATCATCCCCGCTCAGATTCCATGAATCTGTACTGATCGGTGTGCCATCTACCACAAAAAGTACACCTGTTTGACCACGAAGAGAAATTCCCGGATTTCCAAAAAGATTCGAACTTGGTGTAACCAGTAAACCCGCGACTTTTCCGGTTAATGAGATAACAGGATTTGGCTCCCTGGCTTTGGTTAATGCATCCCCTTTTACTTCCTGGATTGCATAACCCACCGCTCTTTTATCTTTTTTGATACCAAGAGCTGTAACCACTACTTCATTGAGGTTTTTGGAATCAGTCTTCAACAAAACAGTTAGGGAACCTTTACCTTCAATTTTTACCAACTGGGTTAGATATCCGAGCGATTTAAACTCCAAAATATCTCCGGTATTTGCCGCGATTCTGAATCCGCCCTTTAAATCACACGCGGTACTCTTCCCTGTTGATTTATTGCTTACAACCGCTCCTGGAACAGGCCCTGACTGATCAGAAACTTTTCCTTCAATCGTACTTTGAGCATGAACTACACCCAAAGTCAGCAACCATACTACTACCAGGAGCAGGCCGTGCTTTAATAAGTAAAAATTCTTCATTTCTAAATAGTTTAAATTTCAGTTTTTGTTTAGTATTTGTACAATTATAATCATTATTTGTAAACAAAAAGTAAAGAAATATTAAACTTTTTCTCATGAAAAATTATTTCAGCAGGAACTAAATCGTTTTGCAAGCACGTTTGTTGATAATTTACAAAACAAACATATACAACTGTAAATTAATGAATTATGAATAAAAAATTCACACAAACGTTTGCGTAAATTATCATCAAGCCATCAGAATGCTTATTTAACAACTACTAAACAATTGATTAATTGTTTATAAATACTAAATAAACACTGAATTGAAAAAATCAAGAAATTTTCACCACTTTTTAGATAAAATACATCATACTAAATGCAGTAAATTATAGCTTTGAGAGTACTTTTTTTTTAAAAAAAGCAGGTATTGAAGATATAGTAGATACAGACTGGGCGGAATAATGACTGAAATAGCCGCCAAAATTTGCGACTTTTTACCTACAGCTTAGGGGTAGAGTTATAGAAAAAGGCCCATATTTAAATACGGGCCTTTTCTTATATAGTTTGATTGTTGATTAGAGTGTTATCAATCGTTCGAGATAAAATAATAAACTACCAGCATAATAGCTTCAGAATCGCCAATATTAGATAGATTGTGCCCCAGGCGCCCGTCAAAGAAGATAGAATCCCCTTCTTCTAAAATATAGCTTTTATCTTCTATCAGATACTCAATTCTTCCTTTGATCAGGTACTTGTATTCAAAGGCATCGGTAACCACTATTTTATTCCGGCGGGCACCTTTTTTTAACTCTAACAGCACAAAGTCAACCGGGCCACCTTGTATGTTGCGCGTGAGCATCCGCTGATAACTAAAGCCCTTAGAGGCCTCTTTTTGTATTGGGCTATATTCTGATGAGCGAATAACGAATACTTTTTCCTGATGGCCTTTGGAAGAGAGGTCTTTAAAAAACTCGGTCAGGTCTAAATTCAGTGATTGAACGATATTCATTAATACCGGAAGCGAGGGTATAGTACGGTTATTTTCAATCTGAGATATTAACCCTTTACTTACACCAGCCTTATCAGCCAGTTCCTGAATGGTTATACGTTTGTCTTTTCTTATTTCTTTTAAACGGTAGCTGATCTTCAGGATAATATCGTCTTGCATAGTTATTACTTTCGATCAAAAGTAATCAAAATTTTACTATGATACTCGTTACGCTATACAGGAAAGGGGGCAAACGCATCCAAATTTATTTTGACCGATTTAACCCTGCAACTTATTCAAATGGCAACACAGGCAATTCAGGCGAAATTAAAAAAAAATCAATAATGAGTCTGGAAAATCATGGTTTACACTGTAAACCGTTTTTTCATGACAAAATAAAAGTAATTAATTGATTACAAGCTAATTAAATAAGTGTAAACCATAAAAAGTGTAAACCATGTTAACCCACTTTTTAGCAAAATGGTGCCCGTTCAAACAGTATGCGCTATGAAGCGGCTCGCTTAATTAAACCCATCAGTTACAGGCTTTCCGCGCCAGCTTTGTGGCATTTTCAATCCAAACACCCAGGCTATGGTAGCGGCTGTATCGTAGGTAATGATCACATCTTTTATTTCGTGATTCTTTTTAATGCCTGGGCCGTTTATTATCCAGGGTATCTGTATCTCATCCAATGATTTGCCACCATGCCCTTTATTGATCCCCCCGTGATCGGCTGTTACAATAATAATGGTTTCGTTTTCTATGCCTGCATCTTTCACAGCCTGAACAATTTTACCGATCCGGATATCTACCTTTTGCAACTCTTCATAATAGGCCGGAGTGCGATGCCCTATATTATGCCCCACTCCATCTGGCTGACTAACGTGGATGAATGTAAAAAGAGGCTTTTCTCTTTTAATGACACTCACGGTTGTATCAACACAAAAATCATCTCCTGCATCACCACCTGGTATTACTATATTGATAGCATCTTTTTCAATCAATGGCGCAATGCCACCCCAGCTATAAATCGCCGCAGTTTTCGCTCCGGGTTTCTGATCGCGGATAACACTAAAGATAGTTGGGAAGATTCCATATTTAGTGGTTTCAACGGATGGAATTTCAGGGACTTTACTATTCCATTCTGTATAGCCATGTTCTGTTATCCCGGCCCCCATTAACATAGATGCCCAATTATCGGCACTTGAAGATGGCATTACGCACCTTGCTTTTAATGACCATGAACCCGTTTCCATCAAATGTTTTAAGTTGGGCATTTTAGCGTCTGGCACTGCATAAGCGCCAAAACCGTCGCAACCTATCAGCACTATGTGTTTTACATGTTTAACCTGGGCATTCAACTGTAAAGCAGAGCCTAATAAACAAAAGGCAATAAGTAATCTTTTCATTTAGAGTTATGGTTAATATTTATGAATTTATTTTGATCTTCCTGTCGGAAATAAAAGGCACTATTGGATAGATATAGTCAATCAGATTAACGCCTAATTTCTCTGGAGACGATCCAACAAAAACCGATTGCCTACCTTTTATATTGATCGTTCCTTTCTGATCTATCTCCACCATAGCCCATAGCGGGTCTTTATAGGGTACTGTATATTTTACTGCAGGCTTAGCTTTGTCAATAGCTTCTGAATAGCGGATCTCTTTGTATTTATCACCCAGCCATTGGTACGAGGCACTATTTATCTGTACATAGTATATACCATTAATTTGATTATAGTAATCCTGATGATGATGTCCGCTTAGCACTAATATCACCTTGTGCTTATTCTTCTGATTGGCTTGTTCAAGTGTATAACGCATTAGAGTACCGTTTTCAAGTCCGCCGGCATCATTATCCAAACCCTGATGGCAAAATACGATGGTGGGTAATGTAGTTTCATCCAGATCTCTTTTTAACCACTCCAATTGGGTTACCGAAATAAAACGGGCATATCCAGGCGACCTGTCTGGTGATGAATTATGTTCATTCCCATCCAAAACCACAAAGTGAAAGCCATTGGTATCAAAAGAATAGTATTTCGCCTTTGCCTTCCAGAATTCAACCACCTGATCACGGGTGTAACCACCATCGGTATCGTGATTGCCAATTACATGATATTTTGGCCCTTGAAATCTGTTCCAAACATCCATCAATGGGAGGTTGTCCTTTTTAGGAAAGCAAAGATCCCCCATCTGAATAATAAAATCTGGCCCCTCGGTATTCATTTCATCAATAAATGCTGATAAACGATCCATCCCATCGTATATCAAATCATGGTGCAGGTCGGCAATAACACCAAACCTGATCTTTTTATTAGAGGTTTGCAATTTCGGGTAACGGGCCAGTAGCAGTACGCCGCCGGCAAGGCCGCTTTTTGCTATAAATTCTTTTCTGTCCATATATATTGATATCAATAATCTTATTTACAGTATACTTATCGCATAAGCATATTGGCTTTTATATTTTTCCGGGTTAAAATCTGGAAAAGTCAATACCACATTTTTGCCCTGTTGTTTCCATTTAATAGCTCCATTGGTCTCCAAGATCCGGATTGTAGCTCCTGGTTTTAACTTCATATCTTTTATTATAAAATGATTGTTAACCGGCCATTTTGGCAAAATGGCAAATACTGCCTTTGTGATTGGATTGGTGGTGAAGAAACATTCTTTTACAGCATAGCCCGAGTCGGGATCAACAGTTAGCTTGAGCATAAAATCACCGTTTGCCTTAAAATCGCCTTCGGTTCTTTTGGGTTTATAGTCTCTTTTACCTTCGCTCCATTGACATGGCCTTATCCATTTACGGGTGTTATAGATAGCTTTTCCATTCCTATGGAGCCAGTCGCCCATTTGTAACAACCGTTCCTGCATAATAGGTGGAATTTTGCCTGAAGCATCAGGCCCAATATCAAGCAACAGATTTCCACCCCGGCTTACCAGGTCACTTAATAGCAAGACCAAAACCTGCGGCGAATTGTAATCCCAGGCATCCTCCATTTTGTTATAGCTGTATGAAAAGCCAATGCCTCTACTTTCCTCAAAATAATGATCGCCAAATTCCATGTCAGGCTGATATTCGGGCGTATAGACACTTCCATGCTTAAATCTTATACCTTTCCCATAGCGGTCATAAGTAACTATATCTTTTTTCACAGCACTTTCATTATATAACCAGCTCAAAAATTCGGTGGCATGCCAGGTAGTATCGCTATCCTCCCAATCGCCATCTGTCCAGAAAACCGCTGGTTTATACCGTTGTATCAGGTCTTTTGCCTGAGGAATTGCATGCTGCAATGCATACTGCTCGGGATTTGATTTATACAATGGGTTAAACCATTCATACCATGAAAAATATACACCAGCCTTTACGGAGGTTTTATGCAAGGCAGTAAAAAGGTCGCCCAAAAGGTCCCGTTTCGGTCCCACATCCACTGCAGTCCAGGGAAGACCCCAAACCTCATTAGCGTATTTATTTGGCCACCAACAAAACCCATCATGATGTTTAGCTACCGGAATCACATATTTAGCTCCCGATTTTTCAATAAGCTGAGCCCATTCATCGGGGTTAAACAATTCGGCTTTAAAGTCTTTTGCCAAATCATAATAGGTTTTATCTCCAAATACTTGTTTATGGTATTTGGCCACATCTCCATTAAAAGCTTTCGTTTGTAACCAATATTGGTACCATTCGGCGTATTGGCCTTTTGGTGCATATGCCGGAACAGAATAGACGCCCCAGGTAATAAAAATACCGAACTTGGCATCCTTGAACCATTCCGGAACAGGACGTTTGTCAAGACTATTCCAATTGGCCTTATATCCCTGTGCGTTTACCATAACAGGTAATATCAAGACTATTAAGGCAACATGGATAAAAAGCGCTTTTAATTTCATGTTTTATTATTGGGTTGATTTATTTCACAACACTATTTATCACATCACCGATAGGATTTGCGGATGTAAAATTAAATCCCAATAATTTGGCAATGGTTTTTGCATACTGATCCTGATAGATCTGTCCGTTATTTTTCACCTCACCCAATGGTTTTATTTTAGATCCAATAGCCATTAACCAGGTATCATTGGCATGTGGAATACTTGCACCGTGGCTTGTCCACTGCTTTCCCTCACCTCTCCCATGATCCGGCATCACTACGATGGTGGTATTGTTTTTATAAAAGGGATCTTTTTGTATGTAGTTCCACAAACTATTGATCATCGCGTCAATATTATGGATGGCATCCAAATAAAGATCATAATTCCCGCCGTGCGCGTGATCGTCTGTATCAGCCAGATCAAGGTAAACAACCTTTGGATGTTTGGCCATAATATATGATTTGGCCAAGGCATAGGTAGTAGCATCCAAACGCTCTCCATCACCCCATATTTGAGGCTCATAATGTTGAACTTCATTGGCCAATTTTTCAGCCTCTGTAAGATCACTCCCTTTGATTTCTTCAAACGGGTTATTAACCATTAAACCATTACGGTTACGATTAATGATCCGAGCTACAGCATCCCATGATGCAAAAGCTACAACTTTACCTTTATATCCTTTTTGCTGATCAATAAATTCCAATACATTCTTGTTGGGATTGTCAGGATAATCGTTGGAGTTCACTTTAGGATCCGCGTAACCTGTTAAATTTTCGTTTCGCCCAGGGTACGAAAACCAATATGGATTTTTAACATTTACCAGACTGCCTAAATCACGGTTGCCATACAGTTGGCCGTCTTTTGCAAAAACACTCCATACAAAAGGCATTAGCTTAGCTCTTCGTTCCTGTTGATCTTCGCTCCAATATTTTTTTATTCGTTGGATAGAATCCTGGGAATTATACTTTTTGTTTAGGATCAGCGCTTTCTCAGCACCCTGGAAAACCTCATGCCAGCGCAAGCCATCTATGGATACAATAATAATATTTCCGGTCTTGTCGGAAGTAGCTTTCTGGGCAAAAACAGTTATGCCAGTTAGCATTAAAACGAGTAATGAGAAGGATAGCTTTTTCATTTCAATTAGGTTTATATTTTCAATTATCAGGCCTCGTATTTAATGTATTGATCATCAAAACTGCCGTCACTATACAAGTTTAATAGGGAGTATCCCGGCACCGTTTGTTTATAGGAGCTCTTACCATCATCACCGGGCTCCCACCAAAAACCACTGATTGCTCCATTACATAAATAACTTACATCATTGTACCACACTTTGTCTAACAAGTGAATATGCCCGCTCAGGCAGATTTTAATATTCTTATTTTTATTAAACACATCAATAAACTTCATAATATCCAGATGATTATAACTACCACTCACTTTAAACGGGCCAATAAAATCGGGTTTATTATCGGTGATACCGGTGCAGCTTAAAAGTGGGTAGTGTGACATGATTAACGTGGGTTTGCCGTTGTTGGCCTGCACATCCTTTACAAACCAGTTCCATTGATCATCATCAAGCATACCCGGGCTTTTTGGGTGGTTACTATCCAACATAATAAAATGCCACCCGTTTTTATCGAAGCTATAATAGCTGTTATTTAAACCCAGCATTTTAAGCACCCCTGGTTTGCCGAAGAGCTCATCCCCTTTACCCTGCCACCACATATCATGATTTCCAAGAACACTATACATTGGAACTTCTTTAATTAAGGATACGCTATCTTTCCAACAGTTCCATAATTCAACCACACGCTCCTTCTTAATATCGTCGTAATCGGCTGCATATATGGAATCTCCACCGTTCAGAATTAAATCAACCTTATCTTTTTTGATCATTTCTAAACATTTTTTAAAACGGGCTACAGCATTATACTCAGGCCGTATATGCACATCGGTAATGTGCGCTATTTTCAAAACCTTTTTCTTTTTTTGCTCTGGATTAGTTGATGATGCTACAACAACGTTGCTTAACGCCGCGGCTCCGGTAGCCAGTCCGATCTTTTTGATTAGATCCCGTCTTTTCATATGGTGTGCCTTACTAAATGTTTGGTTTATTAATGTCAAATATAAATACTAAACAGTAAGTTTACAAATACTACACAAGATTAATCTATTCTGGTAATTTATTTAACATTGGTAAACTTTCGCTCGCATAAGCTTTATACTTCAAAAGCACAGTTATCAAAAAAGCAGCTTCAAGAAGCTGCTTTTAGAGAATTCATCATTATTGATTTTGGATAGTATTGATAAGATTATAGCTCCCGGCTATATAATGAGGATAATAAACATCTATATGGGTTTATTATTGAAGAATATATCGATAACTAAACTTAATGAAACACTATTATAGCTCCAATGGTCGATAAGCTACATTATGAAAAGCACTTTTAAGGTTTTGATGTAAAAGGATCAATCAGCTTAATTGAACCATCCGCATTATGTTGTAACGCTGTTACTTTTACATTTCTTAGATGTGTTTTTCCTGATAGTTCTGTATCATGATAAAAAATGTACCATTTTCCTTTAAATTCAATAATAGAATGATGTGTTGTCCAACCTTGTACTGGTTTCATAAAGATGCCTTTGTAAACAAATGGGCCCCATGGATTATTCCCTATCGCATAGGCCAGAAAATGAGTATCTCCTGTTGAATAGGTGAAATAGTACTTCCCATGGTATTTATGCATCCATGATCCTTCAAAGAAACGCCGGTTATGATCATTAGTTTTTAAAGGCTTACCCAGGCTATCTACAATTATCACATCTCTTATTTTCCCGGAAAATTCCACCATGTTATCTTTCAACTTTACTACTTTACAACTTAAAGCAGGTTCGTCATCATGCATTAGATCTGTTTTTGAACCATTAGTATCATATTTTCCTGTGGCCCAGCGTTGCAATTGCCCACCCCAAATACCACCAAAGTACATATAAGTGCTACCATCAGTATCAGTAAATACAGCCGGATCAATGCTAAAACTACCGGGAATTGGACGAGGCTGCGCCTTAAATGGCCCCGCTGGATTTTTTGACATGGCCACGCCTATTCTGAATACATCATACTTGTCTTTAACCGGGAAATACAAATAATAAATTCCATTTTTGTAGGCTGCGTCTGGCGCCCATAATTGTCGGCCTGCCCAGGGAATACTTTTGATATCTAACGCGATGCCGTGATCGGTTACCGGCCCATCTATTTTATCCATTGATAAAATATGATAATCCTTCATGGCAAAATGATCCCCATTATCATTCTCAGGTATACCGGCATCGATATCGTGTGATGGATATATATATATTTTTCCATTAAAAACATGTGCCGATGGATCAGCTGTATATATCGACTTAATAAGAGGGGATGAAAGATACTTTTGCCTGGTTCCTGGATTATCTTGTGCCTGTACCCTGTATGTATGCATCACACCTAATGTTAATAATAAGATATAGATCTTTTTTCTTGAAATAGTTTGCCTGCGCATGATGAGTAAAATTTGAAATTCCCTATCGGGAATACGGTTTACATTAATTTTATGCAATCGATTGTAAATATAAAAACCTTTATCAATTTTGCAAAAAAACCGCATGTTATTTGCGCGGATTCATTTATTCTTTTGCTGTCAGCAACGTTCTTTTAATACCCAGTTCGAGCCCTCTTAATTCAGCAAGTCCTTTCAACCTACCAATTACTGAATATCCGGGATAGGTACTGTAATTACAATCGTCCAATATCTTGTGCCCGTGATCAGGACGCATAGGAATAGCGATATCTTCCCTGCCTGCTTTTTCTCTTTGTATCTGTTCATGAACAATACTTTTCATCACCTGATACATATCTGTACTACCAGCTAAATGTTCGGCTTCGTAAAAACTACCATCAGTCTCCCGTTCAACATTCCGGAGATGCAAAAAGTGAATATGCTGCCCTAATCGTGCAATAATACCCGGTATATCATTGTCCACTCTCGCTCCTAATGAACCTGTGCATAAAGTTATCCCATTACTAACAGAGGGACAGGAATTTACAATGCCGCGCAAATCACTTTCTGTAGAAGCAACCCTTGGCAGTCCAAGTATCGAAAATGGCGGATCATCTGGATGAATACACATCTTGATACCGGCTTCTTCCGCAGATGGGATAATGGCGCGTAAAAAATAAAACAGGTTGTTTTTTAAGGCTATGCTATCTATTTCGTGATATTTTTTCAGATACTCTTTAAATTGTCCAACGGTAAATACCTCATCAGTCCCAGGTAAACCCGCAAGGATAGTGTTAGTTAGCAGTTCTTTTTCTTGACCGCTTAAATTATCCAGGTATTTTTTTGCCGCCACCTGCTGCGCTGATGAAAATTCTTTAAAAGCCCCCTCACGTTCAAGGATATAAAGATCAAATGCCGCCAGTGCTGATGCCTCATATCGCAACGCTGATGCATTATTGGCAAGGTTGTAATCAAGATGAGTGCGTGTCCAATCTAACACGGGCATAAAATTGTAGCAAACAATATTAATTCCGGCATTTGCAATATTTTTCAGTGTAGTTATATAATTTTCAATGTATCTCTCCCGCTCGGACTGTCCCAACTTAATACTCTCATGAATATTTACACTCTCCACTACCGACCACCTGAAACCAGCCTTCTTTATCATATCATTACGCCTATTGATCTCAGTCAGGTTCCATACGTCACCACATGGTACATGATGCAAAGCCGAAACAATACCAACTGCACCGGTTTGCTTGATAGCCTGCAAGCTTACAGGATCTGATGGGCCAAACCATCTGAAAGTTTGTTCTAAATCAGGAATCATACTTGTTATTTATAGGGTTGATCAAAAGTATTCTCTTTAGTTTTAAGTCTCTTCTAAAGACTAAGACATCATAAAGCAAATGTAATATTTGTGCAATCGATTGTATAATTTTTTTACAGCATCGCATTAATTTTCTATATTTATCAATCTTTACAAAAACCATATACTACATGACCGGCGGCGAAAAAGAAATAACCATTTACGATATTGCCGATAAATTGCATATCTCCGCTGCTACAGTGAGCAGGGCCCTTAAGGATCATCCACGGGTTAGTAAAAAAACTAAAAAGCTAGTTATTAAAACAGCGACCGAAATGGGTTACCGATCTAATTCATTTGCCAGTAATTTACGCCGTAAAAGCAGCAATATCATTGGCTTGATAGTACCCAGACTAAACAGCAATTTTATGGCAGATGTAATTGCCGGTATGGAGAAAGTTCTGAATAACAATAACTATAACCTGATCATCAGCCAATCGTTGGAAACCGTACAAAAGGAGATCAGTAATGCCAATGCCATGTTGGTTAACCGGGTTGACGGGCTGTTGGTTTCACTGGCTTATGACACCACCAATATTGACCATTTTGAACCTTTTATAAAACGAAATATACCTGTGATATTTTTCGACCGGATTTTTGACCACGACGGATGCCCGCAAATATATATTGACAATTACAAGGCAGCTTATGAGATTACCACGCATTTAATAAAACAAGGTTGTAAACGTATAGTACATATTTCAGCGAGTCAGCTGCGTAAAGTTTATGCCGAAAGATTTGCAGGCTATAAAAAGGCATTGGAAGACAACAATATCAAATTTGAGACGGACCTGGTTATCATTAATGACCTAAGCAGCGAGGCCGGTATTACATCAGCGCAGCAAATATTAAAAATGCATCCTCTGCCCGATGGTGTTTTTTCGGCTAATGATAATTGCGCGATAACCTGTATGCAAACATTGAAAAAAGAAGGTATAGCGATCCCGGAGGATATCGCCTTTGCCGGCTTTAATAATGATCCATCGGCCGTAGTGGTTGAACCTAATTTGACTACCGTAAATTATAAAGGCTACGAAATGGGCGAAGTAGCCGCCAAATTAATGATAGATAACCTTATCAATAAGGACGTTTTTCATCCGGCTCACAGCTTGATATTAAGATCAGAGATGATTATCCGGGGGTCGTCTCTTCGAAGGCTATAAGCCCTCCTATTTATACCACTAATGAAAACAAAAACCAAACTTGCAATAATTACAGGCGGCGCCTCAGGCTTGGGCCTGGCAACTACAAAAAAATTTATTGAAAACAATATAAAAACTATCATTATTGGACGCGACGAAAAAAAGCTGCAGACTGCTTCTGACATTTTTGGGCATCTTTGCGATTATAAGGTTTGTGATCTGAGTGATCTTTCGGGTATACCTGCGCTGATTGATGAGATCACTGCCGAATTTGGCACCCCTGATATCCTGGTAAACAATGCGGGTATCAATATGAAAAAGCCGTTCACCGAGGTTACGGATCATGATTTTCAGAGTATTATACAAACCAATCTCACCTCAGTATTTGTGTTAAGTCGCGAGGTTGTTGCAAAAATGATTGCGGTAGGAACCGGTTGCATTATTAATATCAGTTCAATGGCGTCACAATATGGGATTCCCTATGTAATTGCCTATACTGCAAGCAAATCCGCAATTGAAGGAATGACAAGGGCTATGGCCACAGAGCTTTCCCCGCAAGGAATACGCGTAAATTGCGTAGCACCGGGATTTATCGCTACCGATATGTCGGCCAAAGCACTTAATAACGACCCTGAAAGAAAAGGCAAAGTATTTTCGCGCACACCTATGGGTAAATTAGGTGACCCGGAAGATATTGCCGATGCTGTGCTATATCTTTCATCCGATGCTGCCCGCTATATTACCGGAGTGATATTACCCGTTGATGGTGGAAATTCCATTGGTTTCTGAGCGCACGCCAACCTTAAACAAAGAGGATATAAACGTTTAAATACGATGTTTGTCTCCCCTTTTGCAATCAGGAATTTTGATAAGAATATCAGCGTCCCGGTGGCCCCAAATAACTCTCTTTCAATCCGCCGGCATCAATAACTAGTTTTTGTAGTACCACACCAGCATCAACCATCCAGTATTTTAAGGAGTGAACCCCAGCTTTGGCAATGTGATGTTTGGTGATCAGCTTTTTGACATTATTGCTCACATCCATACCCCATGCTTGCGGCGACTCGTCCCGGTTAATATTGATCATTTGAGGTTGTTCATCATCGATCGAAATAGCATAATATAAACCCTGTTGATTTTTAAAATCCAGTGTTGGCGATATATATGTCTGTACCGATATAGAGCCGGTATCCTTTAAGCTAATGCTGTATTCCAGATGAGGACTGTTACCACCTGGCTGCATCCTTGCAGCTGTAACCGGCCAGGGTGTTATACCCGATAAAGTACGACCGTAATTAGGTATCTCCGTCCAGTTAACCTGCGGCGATTTTATAACTTTTGTATAATGCGCTGCTTCAATAGCTATGTAGCCATTGTTTTGATTAAATACAGCTTTATCATCCTGCCCGTTATTTATTGTTACCGGAATAGTGATATCTCCGCTTGGCCCCTTAACTATTACCTGAACATGACTGACACCCTTGGGTGCCATGGCCCAGTTTACATTAAACAACACTCTTTGCTGTTTGTCAATATGCCCTGTCTTTGGCTGAACATTTAAATAAGCGACCGATGATTTAATGGTATAATTAAAAGGAGCTTTACCCCGGTTAAATATTTCTATATAGCTAACTGTCTTTTCCCAGGGATAAAATTGGGGCATTGCTGCTGTTGTTTCCGTAGCCGACCAAAATTCAGTTGAACCAGGTACAGAAACACCCATTTTCACTGCTTCGGGTAAGGTAATTTCTTGTATTGCGGGTATTTTATTGGAGTCGGGTTGTTGCCAATAGGTATAACCTATATGAGTTTGATCCATCATATGAGTCCACTTTCCGTTGGCTAATACCGTATTATAATAATGCGATATTTCTTTATCTTTTGCATAAAGAGCCTTTACTTTTGCTGCGGTAGAATTGGTAGCAGCTCTCCCTTGCCCGGCATACCATTTGTTTTTTGCCACCTCATAATACATTTGGTTCAGGTTGGCACAAGCCTGCACCGGGTGCAAAACCAGCTCATAAAATGCATCCTTATAGCCTGTAGGTATTTTAGCATAAAGAATTTCGGCATCCAATCTTAATTGATTGTAATCCTTTACTACGTTTTCAAACTCGTTATAATTTGTAAGACTGTAAGTATCCTGATCAAGCTGCTCTGGTTTTCGCCTGCCATTATATTTGGTGTATAAGGTTAATATTCTGGCTATTTCTTTTGCATACTGTGCACCAAATTGTTGTTTTGCCCAATCAATCGTATACGTATTTAAACTGTTGGCAGGCCATTTATCCGGGGCCCACGCGTAATCTAAAAAAAAGCTGATCGGAAACTCCATAGGTTTAAGATCACCCACATTAACGATCCATATTTGTTTGGCGTTATACTTATAAGCCAGATGCATTTGCTCCCATACTTTTGATATAGGATTAGTATTTAACCATTTGTAATTACGCGGATCGCCTACGTAATCAAAATGATAGTATATCCCGTAGCCTCCTTTGCGCAGTTTTTCACCGAACTTTGGAAGTTTGCGGATATTGCCCCAATTATCATCACACAAAAGCAACGTAACATCATCAGGAACACGCATACCTTTATCATAATAGTCTTGTACTTCTTTGTATAATGCCCACATTTGTGGAGTTTGCGAAGCCGGTTTACCCGTTACGTCGGTTATGATTTTACGCTGATCACGTACAATGTTCTCAAGCAGGGTTATATTGCTGCCTTCGGTCATGGGCATATCTCCATCGCCACGCATCCCAACGGTAACAATGGTTTCTTTAGCCCCCATGTTTTGTATCCCCTTTTTCCAAAAATCCTGCAATACAGCTTTGTTCTCTTCATAATTCCAGGGACCTTTTCCGTACCGTTTCCATTCCTGTTGTGCCCGGTCCATTGGCTCATGATGAGAAGTCCCCATTACAATACCATATTCATCAGCCAATACCGGGTTTAGTTTATCGTCATCATTAAAAGCGTTACCCCACATGGCCGGCCATAAATAATTACCCTTTAGCCGTAAAATGAGCTCAAAAACTTTCTCATACACCTGATGATTCAACCCACCAAATTTTTCTTTTGCCCACCCTGAAAAAGCAGGCGCTTCATCATTTATAAAAATCCCTCTGTATTTTACAGCAGGTTCACCATCGGTATAACTGCCAGGTATTACATACAAACTTTTCTGCTCCTTTACAGGCACATCTGCCCACCAGTACCAGGGTGAAACCCCTATTTGTGATGAAACATCATAAATACCAAAAATGGTACCCCGTTTATCACTGCCTGTGATTACCAATGCTTGATCAATACCTGGAAACGGCTTTTGTACTACTTGTATCAGGTAAGTCTCCCATTTACCAGCAATTGCTGAAGCATTGAGCTTCTTTTTCGCAACCAATTCATCTATTTGCTGATTTTTGCCTAGAGTGCCGATCAGTACCAATTGCTTAACCCCATTTATATCGGTTGACAATGCAGGCGAGGTTTTGGTTACTGCATGAATATCACCTATAAAGCTTTTTACTGCACGTAATACACCAGGGTATTCGTCTGCCCCGGTATATATAGGGGTAGCCTTGCCATTAGCTGCCAACATAAAATACCCCGGACCATCATTATGCGCTATGTACAGCTTATGCCCGGGCGACTGCGCATAAATAAACAATGGCAAAAAACCGAAAATTATAAAGAGAATGATCTTTCTGATAAACTTCATAGCGTAGCGTGTGATAAATAAACCATTAAGCGATTTTATAAATTACTGATTTAATACGTATATAGCCTGGCATGCTGAATGCTGTAATCATTAACAGCAACGCGAATATGCCTCCCCTGATGATCTTGATCTCCATTCATCCGTCTTTGGTTTATCCAGTTATTATTTTCAAAATAACCTTCATCAACGCTAATGAAGCCAGTTCTTTTTCCGATTAGAACTGGTTCAAAAGTAACAACAACACCGGTTCCAGCTACGTAATATTCTGATGGGGCAACCTCAATAACCATGGCACCTGTTTGAGGCCATATAGGATCTTTTGCCTGAGCCGACCATCCCAGCTTATACTCATGGGTGATGGTCAGTATATAATCTCCCATGGTTATTTTTTGTTCCTGGGTATCCTTATCAAATAAAAACCCTCTCACTTTATCAAACGGTTGATATTTTGTAATTAATGGCAACAACTGACCGATAATGTGATATGCCTTACCAATGGGTTCATTTTCGGGTTTTTCTGTCGATTCGATGGAAAAAGGTGAAAAGGATAAACAATTATAATTTCCAAAAGCAAAAAAGGCTTTGGCATCCACTCCCTGCTCAAAACGTATTTCGGGGATCAGTAAAGGATTTGAAGAACGGGTATACAGATCGCTCCAATGTTTAAAATCGGGGTTGTAAAAATCGGGCGCCAATATATCTATAGCCGGAGCACCAGCTTTCCATACATCTGCTACCTGCGGCAATGGCCCTGCGCTTGGATATTCGCCCGGCTTTTTGCCTGGCCTGTTCAAAGCAGCGTTGATATACATGGGCAAATTATAAACCTGTTTACCTGCGGAAGCAATTTCATTTACATAAATGGCATAATACCAAGCCATGAATAACTCGTCTGTAGCTAAACTTTTCCCAAAAACATCTTCCCAGTTACCGTTTGTCTTAAAATTGTTTTTGGCCCAGATATCTTGGGTTTCCTGCAACAGTTTACTTTTATTATCCTTTAAATAACTCAACAGTTTACCGGGCACAGGCTGTTCAAAAGCAGCACTTGCGGGTTTCTCATAGCTGCGGGCATCAGGAAGCATACCTATTTCATTTTCCACCTGGATCATAATAACCGTATGTTGTATCCCATCAAAGGCCTTCAAATGCTCCATTAGTTTCACAAAAGCACGCTTATCGGCCATGAGGTTATTTTTACTAAACGGACTTAGTATTTCCTGTTTTACCCCCGTCTTAGCTTCGGCCCTTGGAAAACGTGACTGATCCGTTTTAATCCATTCCGGCACATAACATGACATACTATTTTTCCAACTGCCAAACCATAACAGCACTAGCTTGATCCGGTTACTCCTGGCGTTTAAAATCAGGTCATCGATCAATGAAAAGTTAAATTTTCCTTCCTGTGGCTCCATTAACTCCCAATACACCGGAGCATAAATGGTATTCAGGTTCATTTTTTTGAGCTTTGGCCAGATAGGTTTCATATAAGCGGTATCGGACGCGCTTGAATTACCTAATTCTCCACCTAAGATCAGGTAAGGTTTATTATCAACCAAAAGCAGGGTCGTATTCCCCGTTTTTATTAAACGCGGAGTAAAATCAGCAATCGACTGAGCAATTGAAGTCGAGATATTCAGTGCTAATAGTCCGATGATCAAAGGGAATGCTTTCATGAAATATTTTAAATATAGATTATTGGTTAAATCTCTAAAAACGGCTACCCTATACAGGCAACCATTTTTAGAGTTCTAAGGATCAGCTTAACTAACTACTGCCCTTTTAAAGCCTGAATTACAGCTCCGTAAGCAGGTTTTTTCTTTCCGTTACTATCAAACAGCAACGGAGCATCGTTTAGTTTTTGTTGTGTTACTATCCAGCTATTTTTATCAATTTCGCCCCAAATAGTAATGCCGTAACGTTGTATTGCAGGTACATTTTTCAAATAGGATTGTATGATGTATTTATACATGCCTGCTTGCAAATTATAAAGCGTAGGCGACGATGAAACGTCTATTACCTTATTGCCAGGGTTTAGTTTTACATCCAGTTCAGAGATACGCACTTTTAACCCAGTTGCAGCCAGTTTTTTGAACATGTTGTCAATATCGTTATATGAACTATTGATACTACTATGCATTTGTGTGCCAATACCATGAATGGGGACGTTTGCCGCTTTTAACTCATTAACAATTTTAATTAAACTATCAACCTTGGCCGAACCCGCTTCCAGGTTATAATCATTGATAAATAATAGCGCTGTTGGATCTGCCTGACTGGCGTAAGTAAAGGCCTTAGCTATATATCCCCTACCTAAATACTGTCCCCAATAAAAGGTGTCACTTGCATCGGTACCTGCCACATAAGGGCCAACCCGTAAGCTACCATCGTCCTTAACAGGCTCATTGACCACATCCCAGGCATGCACCTTATCTTTAAAATGGCTTACCATCCCGGTGATAAAGGTTTGCAAAGCTGTGTTGACTTTGGCAGCAACCTCGTCGGCAGGTAACGGTGTCGATAAACTTGCATCCGTTACGGTGATATCATCCAGAAAATAGGTATTGGCTTTCAGGCCGATATCTATCAGGATCCTGGTTTGAGCATCTTTGGCCACGATGGGCCAGGTTACCTGCGTCCAGGTGGTGCTGGTGGTTTGGTCGCCTTCATATTGGGCCGTTGGTTGAGTTGAAAAGCGTACCGATCCGCCGGCATTAGTCGACTTTATCCAGAAAGATACATTATAAGTTTTTCCGACCGTGGTATTGAACAGATCACTGGCTAATTGTACCTTGTACTGCGCACCGGGATTATCTGTAGCATTTACCACTTTTAATGCCCTGGTACCGCCATGTATTTCACCGGCTACCTTAGTTTCGCCAAATGACGAAGCCCCGTTATAAGCACTCCAGTTGGTAAATATACTTCCGCTACCCAATTCAAAATCACCGTTAAGTAATAGGTTTGGTATTGTGTTACCTGCACTTCCCGGAACCAGGGAACGAAGGTAGGTACCATTTTGATTTTGATACCACGCCAACGTATGTCCATAAACCTGTAAACCGGCAGCATTGGCATTACTTACCAAAGCATCGGCACGTGTAAAATCTAAAGTGCCATCATTTTTTACGATGGCTGCATGTTTCATGGTATAGCCAAAGGTTACCATGCTGGCCTCACGGGTAACAATATTCCTGTCGCCATAGGTATTGGCGATAAAATCATAGTCGATAGCCATACCAATGGGCAGGTTTGATGCCGCTTTCAGTGTACCGGATGTATCTGAATAGGTATTGGCGATGGTGCTGTTTGCACCATTGTAGTATTGTTTTTTGCAGGCGCAAGTAAAAGTTGCTATTAACAATAAACCAGGTATAATAAGTTTCTTTTTCATAATTGATTTTCTTTAAACAATGATTAATAGTATCCTGGATTTTGGTATTTATTCCTGTTTGGGTCGCCATTGGGGTCTACTACGCTGTTGATCTGATCCTGTGGAATCGGTCTGATATTGTTAAAGGCGGCAACATGCCCCGCCCCATCGGGATTATATTTCTGCACGCGATCAATCAGCTTATTCCGTATCGCCAGATCTGGCCATCGGATACACTCCCCACAAAGCTCTCGGGTACGTTCGTCCAATATAAAATCAAGCGTTATCCGTGAAGCGGTGACTTGCATTACGGCTACCCGTGCGGTCAGATCGGCGGCAGATAATCCAGGGCGATAGGCCGCGCGTGTGCGCAATACATTGATGAGCGTAACAGCGTCGTCAACATGCCCGGTTTGCATAGCGGCCTCAGCGGCGGTCAAATAAACTTCCGAAAGCTTGGAAACAATAAATGGCCTACCTGATACATCCTGAAAGTTGGCTCGTAAGCTATCATCATACTTTTTAAGGTTAGGATATTGAAAACTAAGTTTAGTTTGATTGTTATACCACTTGCTTGGGGGAACAATCAGGTATTTTTTTCCGGCCGTTACCAGTTGAGCAGCCCTGGCATCTGTTGGCGGCAGATAGATAGCTGTATCTCCGATCTTAAACCCTACAGTTGCCAAACTGCTAACATAAGTTTGTAATGCCGCACCTGTCCGAACGGTGGCGACACGCCACATTACACGGAATGAATTATCATAACGGCTATCATTAAACTTATCGGCAAAAGCCACGTTAGAAACATAAGGAGTTGGTGTAAGCTCTCGCAGGGGACGGCCATATTGCAGCGGACGATCATCAATTAATGTAACACCACCAACACTTGCTACGTTTTGGTATAGACAATTAAAAAGGTTATTGGCAATATTTACTTTGTTGGCAAAATCTGTACTTGGGTTTAGGTCTTCGTTGGCCGAATTATTGAGTGGAAGACGTTCAACTGAATACAGTATTTCTTTATTATAATCATTCCCTTGTTTGTGTACTTGTCCAAAATCCTGTAGAAGATCGGCTCCATACTTGCCCTTGTTATTAATAAGTTCCATCGCAGTAGTATATGCACTACCAAAGTCAGTACTTTCCTTTACTGCTGAGTATGCCCTAAATAAATAAACCTTGGACAATAAGTGGAGTGCTGCGGCTTGTGATAATTTAAAGGCATTTGCAGGACGCTGAACAGGTAAATTCTGGGAAGCATAAGTCAGATCAGCGATCATGGCCTGATAATCTTTTTTTAAGATATCATTAAAAGGCAAGCGGTTAAAACCATAGTAAGGTACATTGGTGAACTGAAGGTCGCCTGAGCCTAAGTCAACCGGAACTGCGCCAAAGTTTTCAACCAATAACAGATAAAGATGTGCCCTTAAGTACCTGGCTTCAGCCATCATCACATTTCTGGTTGCATCGCTCATGGCTACACCCGGCGCAAATTTCAATATGGCATTACAGAGATTTATACCATTATAGTTTCTGTTCCAGGGAGTTAATATGGCACCATTTGTAGTAGGGATCTGGTAAGTACCCAGCTCCAGGAATTGGCCCGAACTGGCTACCTGGTCTCCAAAAGTAAATTCATCGGTACCCACATTTCCCAAAGCCAATGCGCCAACCGGACCAAAATCATACCGCATATTGGCATAAACTGCGTTCACTGCAGCCTGTAAACCATCAGTGGACTTATAATAATCTGTTGTAAAGGCAGTATAGGGATGCTCCTCGAGCGATTTTTTGCAACTGCTGCCCCATAATGTGGTTATCAGCAGAAGCACTATATATGTCGAATATTTTGATTTCATAATTCTGATAATTAATTGATTATAAACTAATATTTAAGCCTGCGATAAATGATTTGGTAGAAGGAGTTGCCACCCCAATGGTTAATGCCCGGCTTGATATATTACCTGGGTTCTGGACACCCTGATTTCCTATTCCTGTTGCTTCGGGATCTATACCTCCAGCACGTACATAGGGCGAGAAAAATATAAATGGATTTTGCGATGATACATATACACGCAAGTTTTGCGCACCGATCTTTTTAGCCCATCGCTTACCTAAGCTATAGCCAAATGTGATGGTTCTTACCTTTAAAAAACTGGCATCAAAATAACCAAGAGTACTACCTGCGTCACTAGTTAGTGGTGAAGAAATTTGTCCGCCAGCAACGTTTGGTGAGGGGTAGAAATTGGTAGGATTAGTTGGCGTCCAGTAATCTACGGCAACCTGATTTCGCCTTCCATCATTAATGGTCGTATAACCGGCTAGTGGTTGGTATACCTGGCTAACCAAAGTTCCACCTAAACGACCATATAGTACAAATGAGAAATCAAATCCTTTATAGGTAAAACGGTTGGTCATACCGCCTTGAATTTTAGCCTGAGCACTTCCAATTACATATTTATCATCAACCGTAAGCTTACCATCACCATTATGGTCTTCTAACTTAATCTGACCCGGTACAAAACCATATTTGGCTGCCTCCGCGGCTTCGCTCAATTGCCATATCCCCAGTTTTTTATAATCATAAATGGCACTTAATGGTTGTCCTACAAATAGCTGGTTGTTTACTACCTGTGTTATACTCCCATTTAAGGATACCAGCTTATTCCTGTTAAAGTAAAAGTTCAGATCGGTGCCCCAGGTAAATCCCCCGTGGTCTGATGTGATATTCTGACTGGATATGGAAAATTCCATCCCTTTATTGGTCACATTACCTACGTTTGTTAAATAAGGATCGGTAATGCCGGACGTTGGGGGTAACGAAATGCCATATAATAATTTAGTGGTACTGGCTGTATAATACTCTACACTACCAGTAATGCGATTATTTAAAATGCCATAGTCTAATCCAATATTGGTGGTTTTAGTATACTCCCAATCCAGTTTAGGGTCAACTATACGGCTTACGTAGTAACCGTTAACAACAGTGGTTCCATAATTATAGAGTACCTGAGGCGTACCTGGGATACTGGAGTTAACCGACGACAGGCCACCTAATGTGCTGTAAGCAGCAATCCCCTGGTTAGCCGTGACACCAAAACCAGCCCTAAGTTTCAGATTGGAGATTACGTGAACGTTTTGCATGAACTTTTCATTACTAATCGTCCATCCGGCAGAAACAGCAGGGTATGACTTATATTTATTACCCTCACCAAGGCGTGAAGATCCGTCCCTGCGCCCGGT
The DNA here is from genome assembly GCF_059567985.1 of Mucilaginibacter sp. BGA-UO-ETr-C110. Taxonomy (NCBI): domain Bacteria; kingdom Pseudomonadati; phylum Bacteroidota; class Sphingobacteriia; order Sphingobacteriales; family Sphingobacteriaceae; genus Mucilaginibacter; species Mucilaginibacter sp. BGA-UO-ETr-C110. Next base: position 1,065,995 of record NZ_JCAQPB010000002.1, on the reverse strand, counting down.
TAAGGTAATCATGTACTTGTCATCATAAATATAATTAGCCCTGAGCATCATAGCCACAAGTGATGACTTTGATTCGCCACCGCTTAAAATGGGCGCCGGAGTTGTAGAGGATAAGCCCAGGTTATAAAACTGAACAAAATCAGAAGTTATAGAATCTTTCCTCACCGAGGTATTATGACTTTGTTGCTGCTCAAAACCAAACAAGGCCGTAACGCTTATGCGGTGTTTTTGAGCAATGGTTTTATCATACGTAAGCAAGTTGTCCAGGCTGTATTTGGTGGCTGTGGCATTGTTTACTGTTGCTGTGTTATAAGTGCCAGGCCTAAAATAACTGTCGGTTCCCTGGAATTGCGCGCCTTCTTCCTGCTGAAAATCCAGACCCGCATTTAAGCGATATTTCAACCCATCGATAATTCTAACCTCTCCGTATAAACTGCTAAATGAATGAAAACGACGGACACGATCAACCGAAGCATCCGGCTGGCTACGCAGCAACAACGGGCTATAGGTTGTATTATAATCATCGGTATTACCAGCAGGCTTAATGTTTATTGACCCGTCGGCATTATACGGGGAAGACAAGGGACTTAAAGTAATTAAAGGAAAAACATTTGCAGGGAACTGAGAACCGTGCGTAATACTATAATTAAGCAAATTATTAAAGCCGGCCTTAACACGACTGCTTACATTAAAATCAGCAGTGGCTTTTAATGTACCGCGCGTAAAATCCTGACCGGGCAAAACGGTGGTTTGTTTAAAATAGCCCCCGCCAGCGGAAAACTGGCTTTTATCGCTTCCACCTGAAATAGTAAGATTGTGGTCAGTAATGTAACCGTTTTTATATACCAGGTCTTGCCAGTCGGTATTTCTTCCACTGGCAATTCCTGCTAACTCATCAGCAGTATAACCTTGGTTAAATACAGAAATATCACGTAATGCTCTATACTGGTCGGCATTATACACTTTATACTTAGATGTAACACTACTGATGCCATAGTAGTCACTGAAAGTGACTTTGGTATCACCCGCTGCCCCCCTTTTAGTGGTTACCAGTATTACACCATTCGCGCCTCTTGAACCATAAATAGCGGTTGCAGACGCATCTTTTAATATATCAACTGAAGCGATGTCATCAGGATTAATGTCGTTTAAGGTACCGCTATAAGGTATTCCATCTAAAACAAACAAAGGGTCGTTACCAGCCTGTATAGACCGCTCTCCCCGTATCCTGATCTGGGCATCAGCTCCAGGCCTGGTTCCTACGGCCTGCACTTCCACACCTGCAGCCCGCCCTTGTAAGGCCTGCTGTATATTGGCCACTGGTACTTCACGCAGCGTGTTACCACTTACCGACACAATTGCCCCCGTTACGTCCTTTTTACGGGCGGTGCCATATCCAATAACAATCACATCATTTAAACTGCGGCTACTTGGGGTTAGTTTGATTTGCAAATTGGAGTTTTGACCCGTTAAGGGAACACTTTGCTCTGTATAACCTATATAGGTTACCAGTAAAGCTGTTTCATTACCAGAAACGTTGATAGAGAATTTGCCATTAATATCAGTTAACGTTGCGATCTTGCCCGATTTAAGCTTAACAGCTGCACCTATGAGCGGGTTTCCTTTTTCATCCAGTACTGAGCCATCAATTTTTCTGGATTGCGCAAAAAGTGACTGACAGATCAAACTCATGCACAATAACATGAGCCATGCTTTCCGGCAGATTTTCAGTATTTGTTTTTTCATAATTTATAATTGGGGTTAAGGGCTTATACTTGTGGGATATATTGGATTGACTCCAACAATGATCTGACCTTTTGGCCGAGACCGGCCTCTGTTTTTACAACTGATCTTTTAAGTAATTTTTTCTCATAGCTTTTAATTTTAATATGGGTTCACCCGGTTAAACAGAAGCAGGCTATTAGCCCAGCCATTAATTGGTCAAGTACTATAATTTGGTTATCGTAAAATTATCATAAAATACAATCGATTGCACAAATGAAATAAGATTTACAGATATTTCTTTTTTTTATCTTTTGTTTAAATAAAACCATAAACAATCGATTGTTTTTTTAATAATATTTATAGCAATAATATAATTACTTGAAAAAATGCCAATGACAAAGAGCAGGTAAATACGAACGATTATATAGATACAAGCTTCAAATAGAGCTAATATAATAGCTGATTATAAGAACTTGTTGACTATGCAGTTAGACAATTACGCCTATTTATACCTGGAATCTTTTTGATAACTTATTAAGACTAGCAATTATGCCTCTTGAAACACATTAGTGCAATCGAAGTACCAATTTATTGAATCCTGAATTAACTACTCGTTGTCTGTGGTAAACGGTGAGGCTGGGAGCCCCTCCAGATTATATAAATTTGCCGTTTCCGGGTTATCAGCCCAAGCGTAGCGTACGTATAGAGGGTTTGGTATCTTATCACTCCAAACAATTACTTTATTCCCGTTTATGCGCGCATGTGCCCATACATATTTTTTATCTTTCCCTGCTATAGCAAAATGTTGAAGCTCACTACCATTTTTTACGGTTAAACCGCTTCCGGTATTACTGAAGGATATAATGACTTTATCACTATCGATCGTAAATGATTGATAAAGAGGCCCTGATGCTACAATATCGCGATCATAATAGGCAACTTTTTCCGCCGCGAGAGCCAGACGATCACCTACATCCTTTTTATTTAAAGGATGAATATCATTCCATTCACCGGCATCAATAGTTACAGCCATACCTGTATTGGATATACTGAGCGCTCTTAACTGTGCTTCACGCAGTTCGGCCCAATGACTTTCAGAAGGTAAATATTGCGTCTCCATAAAGTTAGGCAGTTGTGCATATATAAAAGGCAGATTACCTTGTTTCCATTTATAGCGCCAATCGGTTATAAGAGCAGGTAACAGCTCCTCGTATACTTTAGGTTGAGATGTATTTGCTTCACCCTGATACCATAAAATTCCTTTTATCGAATAATTAATTACAGGGGCAACCATAGCATTATATAGCCCGGCAGGTTCATTTTGCGCGGAAAAGCTGCTACGCGAATCAATTGCCTCTGGTTCAAATACTTGCCCCACTTTATATTCCCAATCGCCTCGAAGATCTATTTTCTGATCACCTATTTCCAGACAATAAAACTTGTCAGGTACAAAGCCCCCCTTCCCCACTATGTTAGTAACTTTAACTGTAATAATATTTTTTCCAGGCTTCAGAACACCCTGCGGTAACGAATATCTTCGCGGAGGATACTGATAAGTGATCCCTCCCACAAGTACACCATTTACATAAGTTTGGTCAGCATCGACAATGCGCCCCAGAAAAAGTTTTGAAGGTTGACCAACCAGAGTTGCTGAAACATCAATTTCTTTACGGAACCAAACTATGCCATTTAATCCCTTGGTACCCTGATCTGCCCAATATCCCGGAAGCCAGAATTTATGCCATCCCTCTGGAATGTAAGTAGTATCGTACCATTTTTGAGAGCCTGATAAGCCTTTATCCTCATTAACTGGTTGTTGTTTTTTGGCTGCAATCCTGGCTTTATCAATTAATTTATTAACATAAGAAGTATCTTTTAATTGATTAATACGGTTTTGATATGATGGAAATTGTTTAAGTCCATCCCCACTCATCCAGGCTTCAATCGGCGTCCCTCCTACACTTGAATTTATCAGGCCTATCGGAATATGATATTTGAGGTAAATTTGCTTGGCAAAAAAGTAAGCAGCGGCACCAAAACTCAATACATTTACAGGATTGGCAGTTAACCATTTTCCAGCAGGAAGATCTTCATGGAATGTAGTGACGTCAGCAATGGTAGGGATAAAAAAGTTTCGTATCTGAGGGTAATTGGCATTGGCAATTTCTTCTGGGTACTTTTCTTTAACACGCTCCATGGGTAATACCATATTTGATTGCCCAGAGCAAAACCAAACATCGCCAATTAAGATATCCTGAACTACCAATTGGTTATTTGCTACTATATCCATAGTGTATGGTCCACCAGCTTTCATAGCGGGAAATAACATTGACCAATCCCCGTTTTTATCCGTTACTGTCTTGATTACTTTATTATTGAACTTTATTTTAACCTGTTCACCAGGTGTTGCCCAGCCCCATATCTTAAGTTTTTTATCTCGTTGCAATACCATACCGTCACTTACCAGTTTAGGTAAGCGTACATTAGCGTTTGCTACTTGCTGAACTAACCAAAAGCCAATAAAAAAAACGATTAAAGTACGGCTAAAAAAAACTTTCATAAAATAAGATTACACGTTAAAGCTGGCAAAACAAGAATACAATTGGTAATTGAAAAATAACTTTAAACAAATATGAAAGAATTTTCAATAAAAATACAATCGATTGCATTTTTATTGAGCAAGGTACACCTGATCTTGTATTCCTCTTAACCAATTACCAGATCATATCTGAGTTCAATTAAAGATTTATCAAAAGCTTCCGACATTTTTTCTTCGGTTAATTTAAACCCATATTTAGTGTACAGGGATGTAGCAGCATGTTGTTCGTTGGTTGTCCATAAATAAGCTTTTTTGAAACTCTTCTCTTTCATGTAAGCCATAAAACTATCCATCAATCGTTTTCCCAAACCCAATCCGCGATACTCAGGTAAAAATATAAAGTAGCGTAACTGTACAGCATCACCTCGATGCACACCGATCAAAAAGCCAATCATCTTATCCTCATATTCGCAGATCCAAATCCTGTCTTTTGACGGATCATACTGCCGGGCAAACTCAAGCAGGCCTTCCAATACGTAACCTTCAAAGCTTAAGCCGTAGCCACACTCTTTGGCATATAATTGTCCGTGCATATAGGCAATATAGCCCAGGTCGCCTGGTAACAATTCATTTCTAAAACGAATATCATCAATATTAGTAGCTCTGGTCATCCGATTTTATATTGTTATTTTTTAAAATATTTATGATGGATTGCATGTGCAAAACCAACTCTTGTTGTTTGCCGGTGTCTAAATTTTTGATCAACCCCACAATTTGTTGGTCAGATGCTTGATTTAGCATCTCGAATTCGGTAAAACCTTTTTCGGTAAGGGAGATCAGTATAGCTCTTGCATCATGCCCCGCGGGTTTCTTCATGATTAGTTGCTCTTTTTCGAGCTTCTTCAGTAGACGGCTCAAATAACTCTTATCAATGTGCATTACTGTCATAATATGAGATGCCTGCACACTTTTGCCTATATAAATCTCATAAATGATACGAGCCTCAGCCAAAGAGTATTCACTATGTAGCAGGTGCTTATCCAACAAACCTATCATATCGGTATAAAAGCGGTTAAATGCTCTGACCTGCTTAACGACTATTTGATTTCTCTGCATTTTTAATAATTTAATTTTCTTAAACAAAAATAGATATAAATAGTAGACTTTGTCAACTATTATTTATTTTCCAAACCCATCTATTAGTCATTTGAACTAACAAAAAAGCCATCGGATTTTATCCGATGGCTTGAACATTATATAGTTTGTTAAAACTGCTAGGGCATGAGAATATACTTTAAAGCTCTGTCATTGCCTTAAAAGTCACTTTGCCTACATTATCAGGCTTGCCTTTAGGTGCAGGGGTAATCGAACCTTTTATCTTTCCGTTTACCTTACTTACCATGATCCTGCGGAAGGTATAACTGTCTTTTTCATAATTATATGTTTCACCGTCATCGTCATACAAAGCATAAGTACCAGGCTGTTCACCGTAGTATTTTACCTCAATATCAACCTTCTGCCCTGCTTTGGGTGCATGTAACATTACCGGCATCATGGGTATTATCCCACCATCTTTTACATATACGGGAATTTTGTCCAAACCTGGTGTTACGCTGATCACCTCGCCATTTCCGGCATACTTCCCGGTATAAAAGTCATACCATTTCCCTTTGGGCAATATCACTTTGCGACTGGTTTGTCCCGCAAATACAGGGGCTACCAATAAATACTCACCAGCCATATACTGATCCTTCACTTCTTTAGTTACAGCCTCCTCGTACGGGTTTTCTTCCAGGTTTAATTTTTTGTTCTCGTTTTTAGCCTCGGTATTACTAAAGCCATTTTCCAGATACATAGCTCTGAATGGTGGGATACCTTCAAAATGATATTTGGCAAACTCACTATACCAGTAAGGCATCATCTGCATACGCAAGTTGGCCATTGTTTTTACCTGTTCGGCAACCTCAGCAAACGACCAAGGTTTGGTGCCACTGGCCCAGGCGTTGATCATCGCCATAGGCGAAAATACATTCGACTGAAACCTACGCAACCATTCTTCTGCCGTTTTAGATGAGCGTACCTCCGGGGTCCACAGTACACCGGCAAAACCACTATTCACTAATGCCGTTATAAAGTCGCGGTGATCATAATAATCGTTATAAATCACATAGGGGAACGATGCTCCGCCACCATTAGATGCCCTAACCAGGCCGAAGGTGCGCTGATTGCGGTTGTGATAAATCTCGCTGGTATAGCGCTGCATCATTAGCCCGTAGGTCTGGCGCATTTGTTCGGCGTCATGGCCTGAGGGAAAAACAGCTACATCGGGCCACAAATAATTATCGCCTCCATCAACCTCATCCATTTTATACCCACTAATACCGATATCTATCTTGCCCTTTTCCAGTTGACCAAAAAATATTTTCCGGGCTTCGGGCATGCTAATATCGGGTACTATGCCGTTCCAAACAGTATGTGAGCCGCTATAGGGCAAAATATCTTTATAAACAGGAGCCTCGGGTGATAAATAAGGGTTTGTCCATAAATTAAGCCTGATATTCTTTTTCAGCATATCCTGCACCAGTGCTTTCGGATCAGGGAAACGAGTTTTATCCCACTCAAAAGTGCATGGGTATGATTTGCTTTGCCAACCGGGTTCAAGACCGATAAAATCTAGCGGATAACCTTTTTCTTCAAACGCCAGCGCTTCGGTAGCAACGCCCTGTGCATCAGTTAAACGCTGCATGCGTTGGGTAAAGCCCAGTCCCCAGCGCGGTGGCAGGCAACCACCTCCGTTTAACAAATTATAACGCCGTACAGCATCCAATATCGTAGGGCCGGCAAACACATAAATCTCTACACCTCCTGCGGGCACCAGCATTTCTACGCCATCTGAATAAGGGTGCGAGCTCCAGGTTTTATCCAAATTCCTGTCTTTCACATCTGGCGCTATTTTACTGTCTCGCCTCACGGCCGTACCAGCATACACATTGATATACCTGGCCGAATTGATAAATACACCATAACCATTGGATGACACGTAAAAAGGTGTGGGTGCATGAGTACGGCCATTATCCTTACCAGCATAATTATCTACATGCAGCGTAAGCACCTTACCTCGCTGAAATACAGTCTGGAAGTTTAGCCCAAAACCAAACAGTTGTTCTTTTTTCTCGAGCGGGAAACGCAGGTAAGTTTTTCCATCCTGAACACGCCCTGTAATTTCGTCCTTTTCCAACGGGAAATCAGCTTTAGGCATTTGCTGCAGACCAGCATGATATGGTTGTACACCGGCGGCTTTCAACAGGTCAAATTCTTCGGGTTTGCCTATCACACCTTTCCATATCCCTGGCTCAACCTCAGTCCAGCTGATGGATTGCGCTTTTAGCAGGTCTGCAAGCCCCAAAAGCAAACAGCTGATTAATATATATTTAAAATTTCTCATGGTATTTATTGCGGTATAATAGTATAGGTTTTACCTTTTTCTGTGGCAAAGTCAATAACATAGCCCTTATTGAAACTGATATCGGTCAGTTTGGCATTGGCTGCTTTTTGGTAAGCAGGCACTATGGGTTGAATATTTAAAGTGTTCATATTAGAGCTGGCTGCAGTTTTACTATTTGCCTGCACCACTTTTACAGGTATAGGTGTTCGAAGCCTGCAATTGCCTCCAAGATTTGATTTGATCAGGGCTTTAGCCAGTTCTCCTTTTTTCCAATCGATAGCTACCTCAAAATTGCCGCGGGCTTTGATGCCCTTGATACTGCCATCGGCCCAGGCATCAGGCAGAGCGGGAAGAAGTTCTATTTCACCATTCTGGCTTTGTAGCAACATTTCGGTCATGCCTGCTGTTCCGCCAAAATTTCCGTCGATTTGGAATGGCGGATGCGCGTCAAACAAATTGGGATAAGTACCTCCGCCACTCATCTGTTCCTTCTTTTGTATAGGATCCATATAGTTAAAAGCTGCGCCCAGTATTTTGTATGCATGATTACCATCGTGCATACGCGACCACCAATTCACCTTCCAGGCCATAGACCAACCCGTGCTTACATCTCCCCTGTATATCATGGATTGTTTGGCGGCTGCGGCCAACTGAGGAGTATTAAACACCGAAATCTGCTTGCCCGGGAACAGGCTAAACAGGTGTGATATATGTCTGTGAGTATCCGCCGGATCGTCCCAATCCTGGAACCACTCCTGTAATTGCCCGTATTTACCTATATGGAAAGGATAGAGTTTGTCATAAGCTACCTTTACTTGTGCTGCAAAAACTTTATCCGTTCCCAAGGCCTGTACACTGCTGATACAGTTCTGAAACAGCTCACGAATGATCGACATATCCATGGTGGAGGCCATACTCACCAGGTATTCTTTCCCATTAATTTTGATCGTATTTTCTGGCGATGTGGATGGATTGGTTACCAGGTAACCTGTTTTAGGATCAGTCACAAGCCAATGCAACATAAACTGGGCCGCTCCCTTCATAATGGGATAAGCCGTCTTACTTAAAAAAGCTTTATCACCGGTGAACAGGTAATGGTCATATAGGTGAAGGCTCATCCAGGCACCACCCATTGGCCAGGCTGACCACCGTACCGAACTTTTGGGGTCATGGTCATAACCACCTACAGTTGACGTTTTAGCCCATATGTCGCTGTTATGGTGCTGCACCCAACCTTCCTTGATATTGTAGGTTTCTTTAGCGGTGATGGCTCCGTTTACGGTAAGTTCTTTCAAAAAATCAAATAAAGGCTGGTGACATTCCGAAAGGTTGGTATTTTCGGCCAGCCAATAATTCATTTCGGTATTAATGTTGGTTGTATAATTACTACCCCACGGCGGCGATACCTGATCATTCCAGATACCCTGCAGGTTAGCAGGAGCGCTGCCTGGTCTGGAACTGGCAATGAGTAAATAACGCCCAAACTGGTAATACAGCGTTTGTAACTGCTTATCGGGATTGGCTACACTGAAATTCCGGAGCCTTTGGTCTGTAGGCTTTTCTACCATTCCTGCATCAATACCTAAATTGAGATCAACCCGTTTAAACAGGTGTTGATAATCGGTAATGTGCCGTTGTTTAAGTTGTTCATATGTTTTTTGCGATGCAGCAAGCATCCCGGCATTAGCTTCAACTACAGGATCCTTACCCTGCAAACCCGGCGATTTATTGAACCCGTTAAAACTGGTAGCCTCGGTTAAATAAATAAGCACCTGGCTGGCACCGCTAACCTGTAAAGCATTATTAACAGCAGTTACATGCCCGCCATCATTTTTGATCTTCAGGTTGATCTGGAAATTCATTCCCTCACCCTTGGGTTCATCATAAATAACCTGCCGTGGTTCGTAATCGCGGTTGGCTACATAGCTCGGGGCTTTCCCTTTTAATATTAATTTACTGTTGCCATCGTTCGTTACAGAAAAATGCAGCTTGCTTTGCAGGCCAGCAGTAAAATTAATGGCGCCTTTTTTGTCAGCAGTGATGCGTATCATCATTACCTTATCCGGATAACTAATAAATGTTTCACGAGTGTAGTGCACACCGCCGGCCTCATACTTTACGGTTGAAACCGCATTGTTTAAGTTCAAGTCACGGTAATAATGCGCGCTATCTGCAACATTAAAATTCAGCAACAGATCACCCAATGGTAAGTAGCGGGCGGTATATGGGCCTTGTAAATGCTTTTTCCACAGATCGGCCGCTTTATCAAAATCACTATCAAATATGGCTTTGCGTACTTGCGGCAGATATTCTGGCCCTTGTGGGTTGTTACCCGATTCTGGAAAGCCCGACCACAGGTTATGGTCATTCAATTGATAACGTTCATGATTAACGCCGCCAAATACCATAGCTCCGGTGGTTGCATTACCAAGCGGCAAGGCCTCTTCCCAGGCAGTGGCGGGTTTATTGTACCATAATTTTAAGTAAGCCTCGTTGCTCCGTGTTTGTGCTGATACCATGCCGGCACTTGCCAAACATGTGAAAATCAGGCAATTTTTAATAGACTGAATTTTAGGAAACCCCATATTATTTGGTAGTTATTAATTTGTAAGCCATCACTTTTTTGCCCCAAAAGGTAGGTACATATAAAATATGTTTTATGGGATCATATGCAAGATCGGCAGTATTTACCTTTTTTTCCTGTATATCCAGCAAAGTTTCAATTTTACCATCGGCACTTACATAAAATATATGGCCTGACCAACAGGTGATCAAAAAATCGCCATTGCCTACAGGTTCAACACCATCGCCCCCACAGCTAAGTGTGGTAATAGGCGTTAAATTACCCTGACTGTCTGATTTTATAAATTTTTGCCCACCCAGGATATAAAGATCATTGCCTACGGCTTTAAGTCCGTTCACCCCGCCTATATTTGTTAAAAAGGTGCTTACTTTTCCTTTTTCAATCCGGTGGATCTTTTTGGTTTTGCTATCAGATACGTAAACTACTCCTTTATCATCAACTGTAATATCATTGAGCGCTTTAGCACTATCGATAGCAATCTTGTTTTTTACCTTACCGGTATTCATATCAATAACTACCACCTCTGACAGGTCGGCCGCATACAGCTCATTGCCAAACCTTCCTAAGCCCTTAGGCGCATTTAAACCCGTAGTAAAATCCAGGTCGATGATCTTACCATCCAAACCAATTTTGGCCACACCGCCTTTTCCATCTACAGCATTCGGATTTCCATCAATCTCGGATACGTATAGAATGCCTTTTTTAAGATCGGGTAAAACCGATTCCGGAACCCTTACCACGGTATCAGTTTCCCATAGTTTTTCCAGCTGATGGGTTTGCGCAAAAGTATCCTGGACTATAGTGGCCATTACAATAGCCACTATATATTTAAAAAATATGTTCATCGCTTTTTACCGGTTAGTTATAGTTGTACGGCCTGTGTGCCGCCATCGTTTATTTTGTATTTTATTGTTTTGTTACCCTCTGTAATCACGATCAGGAGTTTTTGGTTACTTTGTCTTGTTACTTTAAGGTTGAACACACGACCAAATGAATGGATATTATTTAAAGCCATTTCGTTCCATCCCTTTGGCAGCCGCGGCGTACAATTAAAAGCAGTGAAGCCGGTTGGTCGTATACCAAATAATCCCTCGGTATAGATACGGCAATACAGACCACTCTCGGCAGACAGGTGCCTTTGATTTCCTTCGGGATAAGCTTCCACGGGATAAGGTACGTGCTCGCCCAGAAGTCGTCTGCGTGAATAATAACGCAGATAATCCATGGCTTTTTCGGTTTTTCCAGCCTGTAGTACACCACGAAGTGCATATAAGGTGGAGCGATCCCAGAAAGTTTCTTTACCAGCTTGTGTAGCCAAACCATCGGCTGTCCATAATTTAGGGGAGAACAGCGCATTAATAGTTCCTTCGCTACGGTCGAAGATCCCCATGGTAAGTGGCAGGCAGATCCAGGCACGCAGCACATCGTTGGTTTCGTAGTATTTGTAAGTATCAAAACCATCAATGTTTGCGCCGAAGTATTTTTCGATATTGCTTTTGAGTTCGGCGGCTTGTTTCAAATAGCCGTCTATTTCTGTTTTGGATTGATGTAACTGTTTACCCAGGTAAGCCGCAGATATGAGCGCGTCATAATATAAACTATTGGTTGACAAATTGGCCTTACCAGCCGGAAAACGACCCTCCAACTCATCATGGTCTGAATTAACCACACCCTGATCGTTCAGTTTACGATGGCTATATTCCAGGCACCAGGTAATAAGCGGCCATAGTTTTTTAGCAGAATCGGGCTGACCATAAGCCAATGCATAACGAGAAGCGCCATAAGCGATCATAGCCTGGTCGCCGCGATCTCCAGCCCCTTTCCATACCGCGTCGCCCTCGGCAACTATAGAGCTTGGGATAGGCTTATACTCCGGGTTCATATATTTAGCAAACAAACGGTAACAGTTCATGGCCGAAAGGTTGCCAATACTATCACCAGAAAACGCGAAGAAAGGACTAATGTATTCGGCCTGATCATTAGCCCATATGGCCGCGTAATAAGCCAAACCGCCGGGGCCATGCAGATAGCCCACCTTGGTTTTGTAAATACTTTCGGTTCCGCGGATCTTGGCAAATGCAAATGTGGTATTCAGCAAAGTATCTGGCGTTTGTAATTGTAAAGGGTTCAAAATAGTATTTATCCGCTTTTCGCGAGCTATTTCCTCTGCATCTGGATCAATTTTAATTGACTGAGTTGGAAAATCTGTTGCCAGGTAATAAACGGAGAATGTGGTATTGGCACCCGGTTGTACTGTTCTGCTGCCATGATCAACCGTGCCCATGATCACCGTATGCGGCCTTACTTTACTTTTGGCACTGTCGGTTCTTTCCTCGCGCCTCATGTACTCCATGGTTATGTTAACCGGTTTATCAGTTACGTTTGTGAACACAAATTTTTCAATCACCATAGGTTTATCTATAGAAGGAAAAATACTTCGGTCGATTTTTACCAGCGCCGGGTTGCCAGAAGTGGCAGCTATCCGCATAATACCTTTATGACTGATGCTTTTGATATTATAGGTGAGATCACCTGATTTTTTACCACTGGCCAGATCGGTTTTCAGCTGACGGTTGTTGATCAAAAAACGGGGCAACTCGTTGTCCTGAAAAGTATAGTCAATATGAGTTCGGGTACCATCGGGCAGCATCCTGAATGTGGGAAAAACCACTGTACGTGAAATAGACGACCGGCCTGCGCTATCAATGCCATACAGTACCCAAACAGACACTTTTTCGCCCGACATTTCTATGTGATCGGTATGCGGAAGCCGACCGTTGACCGCCCATTTAATACTACCATCAGACTGAATAGCCCAACGATCTACTTGCGCAGGCAAAGCGTTCTGCTGGGCATAAACTAAAGCAGGGAGCAGCAAGCTCAAGAAACCTAAAAGTATTTTGTATGTATTTACCTTCATATTAGGCACATTAATTATTTATTAATCGTGATCCGAAATAGCTGCATTAGCTTTCACATCAGCAGACAGTTCCACTTTTTTTGATATCCCGGATAGTTTGTTTTCCAGAACATATATATCGCGGCTTGCATTGCCTTCCACTCGTACAAATACATTAGCTGAACCGCTTCCGGTATTATTGTTTATACGAGCTCCGGCTACATTCTCCAATCTGATAATAGCTTGCGCACTCGTAGTTTCAGGAATTACCCACGAGTTCAATTCAATGTTTTTACCATCCTCACAAATAAAGGCGGGCCGAAGATCATTATGACTTAAGGTAAAATTTACATTTTTTAGCTTCAGGCCATCAACGTGCCTGGCCCAAATGCCATAAGCCGGTACCAGCGGGCCAAAGGTTTTTACTTCCGGATATTTATCAATTGCCTCAGGTACCACCTGCCGGGCATTTTCATTAGTTCCACCACCTGCCAGGTTGATCTCGATATTCTCAAGGACTAAGTTTTTGATGGGATGATCAGGGATGCCGGTTATTAAAATACCCGACGGTGGCATCAGTTGCGCGTTATCGGCCGCTTTTGCTTTTACGTTTCTGATGGTTACATTTTCCAATGCCCCTATAGGTTGCTGTGTGTCCTGATCTTTACGGAATACACTTAACCTTGCACCCAAACGGATAAGTATAGGCGTTTTTACCTCTACCATAGTAATATCACTGATGTTGATATTATTGATACGTGCCCCATCAACCGATAGCAGCTTGATGCCGCCGTTGGTGGTGTCATAAATATAACATTGAGAGATGGTGATATTTTCAAACGGGGCCATAGATTCTGTGCCGATCTTAATAGCACCCTGACCACTTTTTAGCCGCAAGCCGGATATAACGATATCCTTACAGGCCATTTTGCTCGATGTTGTTTTAAAACACAAAGCGTCATCTCCGCTCACCACGTCGCAATCTTTAATAGTTACGTCCTGACAGCCATCTATATCCATGCCGTCATTATGCGCTACTCCCCTGCTTACGATCTTTACGTTTTTGATATTCACCTGTTTACATTGAAAGTAATGAGATGTCCAGGCGGCAGAATAATTCAATGTAACACCAGTTACCGAAACGTTTTGGCACCGAACCACACGCAATAAGAAGGGACGCCTTCCCCAGCGTTGTGATTCCGGCCGGGTATCGGTTAATATTTGCTGCGCTTTTAACTTTGAGCCTTGTCCGTCAATAATACCTTCGCCTTCAATACTCACATTCTTTTTATCAACTGCTACCACCAAGGCCCAACCTACACTAATGCCCAGACCATCTACAAAGGGATCCAGGTTTTTATAATCATTAACATCAGTACTGCCGAGTAAAACCGCACCTTTTTTTAGTTCCAGGGTGATATTATCATTCAGCGCTATGGTTCCGGTCAGAAATGTCCCCGAAGGGATGATTACTTTACCACCACCACTGTTATAACAGGCATCTATCGCTTTTTGAATAGCATCAGTATTTAATGTGGTACCATTGCTCACGGCTCCATAAGTGGTGATATCCATATCGGTGGCAAACAAGCTTAAACTACCTGCTGCTATAAATACCATAACTAACAGGAACCTGATTGATCTGTACATTCTTATTTTTTCCTTTCTGCTTTAAGCATTTCAATCCCGGCTAATAAAAAAGCACCAATACCATGGGTATCATTCAGTTCAGTTGGGCGGGTATAGTAAAACTTGATATCAGTATCCATATTGGTGCCGATACAAACATCCTGCAGCTGGCCATCGGGCGTAACCTTTGTCAACAAACCTTTCCATCCTTCCTGGGCTATGGCTATATATTTTTCATTGATCCAACCCTGGTTCACTGCACGGGCCACAGCATAAGTATACATGGCTGTAACTGATGTTTCCAAATAAGAGTCTGGTTTATCCAATAACTGGTGCCATAGGCCGGTCTGATCCTGGTAGCGAGCGTAGCCAACTATTTGTCTTAGTAATAATTTGATTATTTCCGAGCGTTTTGGATGATTGGCTGGTAAGTTATTTAACAGTTCAACCGTTGCCATGGCTATCCAGCCATTGCTGCGCCCCCAGTGGCCGACACCATTTGTTTGGTCATCCGAGTAATAATTATGAAAGAACAAACCCGTGTAAGGATCATACAGATATTTGTTAAAATTCTCTACCTGTTTTATCGCGTCATCAAAATATTTACTGTCGCCGGTTTGTTTGCCCATACGCGCCAGAAAAGGTATACTCATAAACATATCATCGGCCCAAAGGGTCATGTTGCGAGGGTTTGGGCGCGAAAGTGTACCATCAGATAAGCGCAATTGTTTGTTTAAGATATAATCTGCCGATCTGCTCAAATAGGCTTTGTAATCTTTCCGGTTGGCCAGTGCATCTACATCAAATAACCCGGCTGACATGGCGCCGCAGGCATCCAGATTATTAATACTGAACACTGCACCATATTCAACCTTTGGTGCTTTAGCTTTGCGAAGAGCCTCGAAATAGCTCAGGTTATCAAAAATAAAGGCGAAGTTGCGCTGCGAATAATCCGAATACTTTTTGTCGCCAAGCACATCTGCCATTTGTACCATGCCAATGGTTAATACGCCATTTACGTACATCCATTTATTGTACTTACTATCAGCTTTAACATCTGGCGATGAAGCCAGACCTTTGGTTGAATCGTATTTTTCTTTGGTGTTGGTGTTGATGAATTTAAAAGAGGTATTTTGAATAACATTATCCGCAACCTTTCGAATTACCTGTTCGGTATTGCTGTTTTGCCCAAATACAGTGGTTGAGCAAAGGATCAGCAAGGGGCATAAAAATCGTTTCATATTTTATTATTTAGCTGGTTAGGTATCTCTTTAATTATATTTTCTTTTTGTTGGTAGCTCTTACCGCCTTTACCTGTGCCGTAGTAATTGGCCCCGCTTTATTGGTAAAGTTTTTCCTGACATAGGTTAACACAGCAGCGATTTCCTGATCTTTCAAAAAATCATGTGATGGCATCACATTGGAGTATGATTCGCCATCGATATCAACACTTTCCGAAAATCCGTTAAGGACTACTTTAATGAGGCGCGTTTTGTCGCCAAGCACATATGATGTTTTGGTCAGAGGCGGATTCATATTTGGCACGCCACCGCCATCAGCCTGATGACAGGTTAAACAGTATTTTTCATAAATGCCTTTACCGCTTACCGCAGATAACCCTGCAACAGGCCGGGATTTAACCTTGGTTTTAACCTGGCCCATTAATGGAACACAACTAAAAATGCAACCGATGATCAGAATATATTTTTTCATTCGGGTCATTATTTTTTAGTGTAAATAATGCGATAAATAGTTCCCTTTGAATCGTCGGTAACATATAAGGAGCCATCGGCACCTTGAGCAAGGCCACATGGACGATGATCTGCACGACCGGCCGCGGTTTTTTCTGGTGAGCCTGAAAAGCCATCGGCGAATACTTCCCAATTGCCATCCGGTTTCCCGTTTTTAAATGGTTGAAAAACCACGAAATATCCTGCCTGCGGCTCAGGTGCGCGGTTCCATGAACCATGGAAAGCTATAAATGCCCCATTCTTATATTTTGCCGGGAATTGATTGCCCGTATAAAAAAGTAAACCATTTGGCGCCATGTGACCGGGATATGCAACAGCAGGATCTATATATTTAGCATCGGCTTCTTTTTTTCCATCACCACCATATTCGGGTGCCTGTATTTTTTTATGTTGGATCTGGTCATAATACATAAAAGGCCAGCCTGCATTGTCCCCTTTTTTTAATGCGTAGAGGCACTCAGCAGGTAATTCTGCAGATTGCTTGGTGGTGAACAATTCAGGCCATGAACTGTTCAAGTTATCACGTCCATGTTGCATTACAAAAAGTTGGTTATCCTGCTGGTTCCAGTCCATACCTACCATATTCCGCAACCCGGTTGCATATCGTACACCATCGCCATAGGTTTGATTTAACTTATCGGTTCTGAACTGCCATACCCCACCCATCGAATCCAAGATCGGGCAACCTGGTATACCTGGTGAATGCAAACCCCTATCTTTTTCCTGGCAGGCATTAAACCAGGCACCTATATTCACATAAATATTGCCATCGTTATCCAACGCGAATGATTTTGTTTCATGCTGACGCCCTGCTTTTAACCCGGTAACAATTTTTTCGGGCTGATCTGGGTTGATCACTTCATTTTTATCGTTCACCTTATACTTAAATACTTCCGTATTTGACGATGCATACAGATATCCATTTTTTAAAGAAACCTCGGTACCTCCGTAAGTGCCAAAGCTCGATTTAAACTCGGCTTTACCATTTGCACTTTCATGCAATACCAAAATAGCTTTGCCTTCTTTGTTGGGCTTTGCGAGCTTTACGTAGATATCTCCCTGCGGTGTAACCACCAGATGGCGTGCTTTGGCACCCGTTTCAGCTACTTTTAAAGCACCAAATCCATCAGGCAGCTTTAAACCAGC
Source organism: Mucilaginibacter sp. BGA-UO-ETr-C110 (assembly GCF_059567985.1). Classification (NCBI taxonomy): domain Bacteria; kingdom Pseudomonadati; phylum Bacteroidota; class Sphingobacteriia; order Sphingobacteriales; family Sphingobacteriaceae; genus Mucilaginibacter; species Mucilaginibacter sp. BGA-UO-ETr-C110. The sequence goes on along the minus strand of NZ_JCAQPB010000002.1, from coordinate 1,048,277 downwards.
ATTATCGGCATCGGGTACTACATCGTCTACAGGTTTCAAGGCATACAGCGTTATGCTTACAGCAAACGCTGTAAGTGTCATCATTAATCTGAACAGTTTACTCTTCATACTATTATCTATTATTCATAGGTTTTATTTACAATTTACATCCTTAAAATCCTGGTTTACCAGCCAGGATTTTGAGGATAAGGTGTACCGGTTATTGTTGCATCAATTTGAGCTTGTGGAATAGGGCGCAATACCTGGAATGGCTTGATATTATTCTTTCCGTCGGTATTATGTAGCTTCACCCGTTCCAAAAGTTTGCCGGTACGCACTAAATCCGTCCAGCGCATCATTTCGCCACATAACTCCCGCGAACGCTCATCCAGGATAAAATTCAGCGTAAGCATATCGGCGGTAACATCCATTACTGATGGGTTAGCTGATGGATAAGCAGCCCTTTCACGTACTGCGTTTACATATTGTACTGCATCAGCCGCCCGGCCATCCAACACCAAAGCCTCTGCTGCGATCAAATAGGTTTCTGCCAAACGATATATAATGATAGGCCTGCTTGATGGCGAGTTTTGATCTGGCCGTTTAGTATCAAAATACTTGAACATGGCCGGAGATAACGCGATGCTATATTTGCTTGGCGGGATAACCTGATAACGGTATTTGGCAATCTGGGCAGCTGTCATTTCGTAGCCTGGCATCCATATAGCGGTATCCCCCACAGTAAACTTAGGCGCACCTGGCTGGGCTCCGGCCGGGGCACCAGCCGGCAACGGGTTTGGCCAGTTAGGGACCGACGCAGCATTATTGCATAACCAGGTTGTCTGAAACGTTTTGTTATAGCGTTTATCATTTACCCTTTCTTTAAATATCGTGTCGGTAAGCCAATGGGTAGGTACTACGCGTATATAAGGGCGGCCGTAAAGTGTGCTGCGCTGCATACCCGGCTGTACTTCATATTTTGGAGCAAATAAGTGGCACAGTAAATTATCAGGACCACTATTGTTTTGGGTAGGCGACCCATTATACGCCAATGTGGGGGTATGCTGTACCGTCCACAATACCTCGCTGTTTGCCTCATTACCTTCGGCATATACACTTGCAAAATCCTGTTGCAATTTTAAGCCGCCTGCAGGAGCAACATTATTGATCAGGTCAAGCGCTATAGTGTAGGCACTTTTATAATCGTCGGCCTGTTTGGCCGATGACCCTGCTCTTGCCAGATACACTTTTGCCAATGCGTGCATAGCCGCGGCTTTTGTAGCTTTACCCGGAAGTACGCCACTGGTTAACGGGCTGGCCGGAAGAACTGCAATGGCATCTTTAAGATCCTGGATAATAAAAGCATACACATCAGCCATTGGCGCCTTTGTGGCGGAGGTTGTTGGTGTGCCCTGAAATGTTTTATTTAAGGTTACATCGCCCCAGGATTGTACTAATATAAAATAATAGTTGGCCCGCAGAAATTTTGCCTCGCCAATCATGCTTGCTGTAGTAGCCGCATCAAGGCCTGACGGTGCATTACCAATTAGCCCGTTACAGGTATTAATATAGGTATAACAATTTTTCCATATGCCGGCAACAATACCATCGGATGTATTAAAATTACTGTTGTATTTTACCAGACCGTTGTTGCCATCGTTACCTGCAATAAACTCATCGGTGCCGGGTACAACCATTTCAAAATAACTGTCTGGACCGAAAATAGTCCTAAAACCGGCATAGGCAGCGGTAAGACCAGCCTGAAAGCCCTGTGTTGTGGTAAAAAAGGCAGGAGTAAGTGTTGATTTAGGGTCTTCTACCAGTGTTTTTTTACAAGCTGTAGTTAAAAGACCTAAAAACAAACAGGCGTATAAATATATAGATATCCTTTTCATCTTATTTTAATTTAAAGTGTCATGTTAATACCGAATGTAAATGACTTGGTTGGCGGCGTATCAACGTTTAAGGATCCTGCAGTTTCGGGGTCAAGACCGTGAAACTCGTTCCGGTACGGCGAAAAAAGTATGAATGGGTTTTGCGCCGTTGCATATATTCTTAATGATCTGGCCTTAATACGCTTAGTTATCGCATCGGGCATATAATACCCTAAAGTAAGGCTCCGAACCTTTAAGAAAGTGCCGTCAAAATAACTCAGCAAGGATGAATATGGGGTATTTGTTGACGCGGAATTTGGTTTAGGATAATAATTTTGATGATTGGTTGGTGTCCAGTAATCTTCGTTGATATTATTGTAATTACCCTGGAAGGTATTGATAAAACTTCCGCTCTGGAATAATTTGGAGGTTATTAAGCCGCCAACCCGGTAAACACCGACTATGGTAAAATCAAATCCTTTATAAGCAATACGGTTGGTAAAACCACCGGTATATTTGGGTTGATCCGATCCGAGTATAATTCTGTCGCTGGCATTGATCTTTCCATCCTTGTTCACATCCTCAACCCTGATAGTACCGATAACAGAGCCCGTGCCTGTGGTGGTTAAACCCAGGCTTTTAGCCAAAGCAGTGTCGGCTTTGGTATTTTGCCAGATACCGATCTTTTTATAATCAAATATGGCATTGATAGGTTGTCCTACAAACAAACCATTGGTAATATCCTGGGTGACACCGCTTGCGAGTTTGGTAACTTTACCACGGTTAAAGGTGATATTAAAATTGGTTGTCCAACTAAAGCTGTTTCGGCCATTTCCTGCTATATTAATGGTGCTTAAGCTCACCTCGATACCTTTATTTTGCGTTTGCCCTACATTGGTTAAAATGCTGTTGGGAATACCCGAAGTTGGCGGTAAGGATAATGGTAATAGCAATGACCGGGTAGATTGGCGATATGCATCAACCGCACCGGTGATCCGTCCATCGAAGAAGCCAAAATCAAGCCCCAGGTTTAAAGTAGAAGTATATTCCCATGTAAGGTTTGGATTAGGCACACTGGTTGGGTAGGCACCCGTTAAATTGGTGGAGCCAAAATTGTAGTTTACTGATGATAATGCTCCTAATGTTTGATAAGGGTTAATAGCCGTATTACCTACGGTACCATAACTTGCCCTCAATTTAAGATTTGTTAACACCTTTGAATCTTTCAGGATAGGCTCCTGGGTGATATTCCATGCTGCAGCTGCCGAAGGGAAAACGTGATATTTGTTACCTGGTGCCAGGCGTGACGACCCATCTGAACGCATGGTTAAGGTAAGCAGGTATTTATTGGCATAACCATAATTTACCCTCGCCATATAGGATATGATATCCCATTTAGAGTATGATCCGGATCCATTTAAATTTGATCCATATTGCGGGTTAAAATATTGAATACCATCTGATAAAATATTGTTATAGCTAAATGAGTTTGATTGCGACTGGCTTTCCTGTAAGCTGTACAGGCCTGTAAAATTCACATGGTGTTTCTGCGCAAACGTTCTGTCGTATGTTAAAACATTTTCAAGGGTATAGTTATAACTGTAAGTACTTTGGTTATTTGCGGTTGACGCTCCACCCAGGTTATTGGTAGTGGCGCTGGCATAATAATTCCCGTATATATCAGGTCGTACTTCGGCGCCACCGTTAAAGCGGTATTTTAAGCCCGGAGCTAAATTTACCTCGGCATAAGCGGTGGTAAAAGTTCCGAACCTTTTACGGGTTTCGACCACAGCACCAGGCACAAAATTGGCTAATGGATTCCAAACCTGATTGGCACTCCCTGCTGTAAAACCTACCAGTTTCCCTGTAGCATCATCATAAGGTGTTGAAAGCGGGCTTGCCCGGAGCGCCTGACCAAGCGGGTTAGCATTTTCGCCGTTGGTATAGCTCAAAGTATTTAGGCTACTTAAACCAATTTTAACGTTTTTACCCAGTTGCTGATCAACGCTTAGTTTAAGTGAGTAACGTACAAATGACTGACCGAAATAGATACCAGTTTCGTTATAATATCCGCCAGATATAGCATATTGTGTCAAGTCATTCCCACCCGAAACACCTAACTGATGATCAGTTACGAAACCAGTTTTGTAGATCAGTTTTTGCCAATCGGTACTGCGACCACTTTTGATTGACGCCACTTCCTGAGGAGCAAAGGAACCGTCTGTTAAAAAGGCCGGATCATCAATCCCTGTATATTTACCAGGGTTTCCGTTGATGAGGCCCCACTTTTTCAAATCTTCAAATTGAGACCCATTCATAATGTTATAGTTCCCTAACGGTTTATTAAAACCTGCATAACCACTATAACTGATAGATGTGCCACCTTTTTTTCCGCGACGGGTTGAAACCAATAGAACACCATTGGCACCTCTTGAACCGTAAATGGCCGTTGATGAAGCGTCTTTTAATACCTCTAAAGAAACGATGTCATCCGGATTGATATCATTAAGGCTTCCGTTAAAAGGAAGACCATCAACCACAATTAGAGGTGAATTCGAAGCGTTAATTGACCGGGTACCCCGTATCAGAATAGACGGTGTTGCACCCGGGTGACTGTTACCACCACTTTTCTGAATATCGACACCGGCTGCCTGTCCCTGCAATGCCTGGCCTATATTGGAGGCCGGGATATCACGAAGCGCCTGCTCATTCACAGAAACGATTGAACCAGTTACATCTGATTTTTTCTGAACACCATAACCAACAACAATTACATCATTGAGTGATTTCAGATCAGACACCATCAGTACATTAATAACCGTTTGATTATTAACAGGGATCCGTTGTTTTTTATACCCTATTGAGGAGAATGTCAGCACTGCATCAGATGCCGTTTTAAGGGTATAGCTACCGTTTGCATTTGTAATAACACCTTTAGCGGTACCTTCTATCCCTACAGAAACACCTGGCAGTGGACCATTGGAATCAGATACTTTTCCGGTAACTGTAATTTCGTCTGCAGATACATTATTTATATCCTGAGTCACAGGTTTATCTATCTGCAAGCTGACTTTTGATGATTCAGATCTGTCATAGATGATGATACCGGAGTTTATTTCCCTAAAAGATAAATGAGTTTTCGCGAACAGGTAATTTAAAACCTTACCTAGGGGTTCATGCTGAAATTTATGTGGGGTTACGCTATAACCTTTTAGATCAGCCGGGTTATAAGAAAATTTAACGTTGGATTGTTTTTCGAGCTTATCCAGGGAGCTTTGTAATGACTCATTACCAAACGAAATTTTAACGGGATAATCAGCTATCTGATCTGCCGTACCATTCGCATGTAAAAGCTGGCTAAATGCCAATGAGCCAATAATAACGATCATTGATACCTTCTTAAAAAAAGTAAATAATTTAGTATGTTTTTTTATCATCTTTACGAGGTTTTTTGGTAAAAAAAACTATCAATGAATTATTGGATTAGCTTGGAACCTGCCAATAACTCATTATTTCAACTCTGGCCGATATTACCGGCATTTAGCAGGTGGTATCGGCCTTATTAGGTTTATTGATTCACATTTTTTTCAGATAAACCCCCTTTCCTTTTATATCATAATCCAAATGATGAATGGTTTTAATGATATCAAGCACATATTGTAAAGTGTTATCTCTTGAAAAATGAATGGTGGTTGTCAGGTGGTTTATCCTGTCATGATCATAATTGATTTGAACATTATAAATGTTCTCTAACCGCATTACCAGCTCATCAAACGGAATGCTATACAGATTGATCTCATTTGATTTCCAGGCCGCTACTTTCTCTGCATCTACTACCCTAACCTGATGCGTGCCTGCTTTTTGATCATAAATAACTTCTTTGCCGAGTGTAATTACCCCAAAACTTGATGACTTGTTACCCACTTCAACCCGCCCCCGGGTAACTGATAATCGAACGTCACTGATATTTTTATAAAACTTTACATTAAAAGCAGTACCCAATACCCGGGCGTGCAAATGGCCATAATGAACTGTGAATGGTGATTGATCATCATGTTTTACATCAAAATAAGCTTCACCATCAAGCAGTTCGATCTCCCTGGTTTTACCAAAATGCTCAGGAAATTTCAGAACCGAACCTGAGTTTAGCCAAACTGTTGAGCCGTCAGGAAGTTGTATATTTTTAATATTGCCCTTGGGCGTAGATACCACTACCCAACTAGCTTCATCATTAGCGGATAATTTCTTATACAAAAGCCCTGAGCAGCACATCAATAATAAAGAAGCTGCCATGGTATATTTAGCTGTTGTAGTTTTGATAAAATGCCACCGTCCAAAAATCTCCTTATGGATATTATGTAGCATTTCTTTTTCTACAGCACGCATCGCCCCCTCATCCCGAAGATGTTCCTCCCCAACCCTATCGTCGGGATCAGGCTTCCGCCATAGCATCATGATGATCTGTTTTTAAGTTTATATAAACTGTTATTTAAACAGTTTTTGGTTTTGATAGTATATACAAAGCTTAGGCGGCCTGGTACCAGATTTATTTTTATAAAAAACACTTAAAACATACCCAATTTTGTACGTAGTATTTTCAAGGCGTTGGAAAGCTGGTTTTTAACTGTGCGCGGGGTAATGTTAAGCGTTTCAGAAATTTCATTGACAGAAAGATGCTGCCTGCGTGATAATATAAAAACCTCCTGCATTTTTCGGGGCAGTTCTCTGATCTCACCATCAATTACGATCGAAAGTTCTTTAGCCATCAGGTTATCTTCATTGGTATATTGATTTGCCTCATCCAGGTATAATAGTTTTTCCAACCTCTTTCTTCTGGCCGAATCTTGCTTATAAAAGTTAATGATGTTATTTTTCAGTATCTTAAAAAGATATGAGGGTGTATAAGCATCGGGGTTAAGGTTCTGCCTGCAATTCCATAAACTTATAAAAACTGTTTGCACCAGGTCTTTAGCATCCTCCTGTGAGGATGTTGAACGATAAGCTGTTTGGTACAAAACACGCCAGTTTCTTTTATAAAACTCATCAAAGGCGCGGATATCCCCTTCTTTAATTAATACGATCAATTCAATTTCTGAAACCATTGCTTAGCACTGATATGATTGATTATTTGTTTTCTTTTTAGTTCCCTTTTACAGGTACCTGATCTAACAGCCACTTACTCAGATCATCCGCTGCCTTATCATTGTCAAACCCCATAGCAGCAGGTAATCTGCCATTAGTATATTCATTGTATAACCAGGGATCGCCCACAGCCACTACCCTGCCTTTTCCATACCGGGCGGTGCCTACAATTACGTGAGCATCATCAATAAGCAAGGGTTTGGCCGGGGCTGATAGTTGAAGTGTGGCGATGTCTTTTAGATAAACTTTTTTGGCGGTTTTAAACACCGGATCATTCGCAGGGATATTAATGGCCCCCATTTCAAACTGGGTACCAATCACATGCTTGTACAGGTCATCATTAAAATGGATCCCGAATTTTGCCGCCAACACGTTTAGATGTGGTAATTCGGCATTAGCACTATCATTAGCCATTAAAACCAACACACCACCTTGTTTAACCCAATCAACTATGGCTTTGATATGCTGGGATTCGATATAGTGGGGATCAGCAGTTTCTTTTTTAGTATCCGGGTCAACAATAATGTAAATGTTGGTTCCCTTTAAGTTATCAGGGGTTGGTTCATTTTCAAGACTTTTTAAACCGGCTTCATTCTTCTTGAAAATATCTCCCCAGATAGAAAAACCACTACTTTTAGTATCCTCCCAGGTATAATGATACCGCTCCTGCTCCCCAGCTTTGTTTTTCCGGTATTCATTATTAAAATAATAATCTAACGTAACTGTTTTTTGCTGTGCCTTTAAAGCAGGTGATATCATTAAGCTAATGACCAATAGAATGCTGTAAGCAGTGATCTTTCTCATATTTTTTAATTTGTGATCAATTATTGCAGATTAAACCTGGCCACATATCCGCCTCCTGTACCTAAGCTCAATGATATTACGTCGGTGGATTTTACTACTGAATTTTGAGTTTTTAAAGCCCCAGCATTATCCGGATCGTCGGTAAGACTTGAGCATTTAGCCGAGGATTTTAAAAAGCTAAGTGGTATTTGAATGTTTTTAGGCTGGGTTCCGTTCATAACAGCTAAAAACCAGGTATTACCCTTTCTGCGGACAAAGACGGCCAACTCTCCTATTGCCGACGGCTGCAGCACAATGGTTTCATCCCAGGTGGATGGAATACTTTTGATGATATCTACTCCAGGGTTCTCCAGCAAATGTTGCGGACTGGCAGCATAGGTTAATACCGGGGCAGTTAAAATAACAGCGCTTGCAATTTGATTTGTCCAGGTGGTGTTTTTACGGCGCTCACCAAAATGTACTGGCGTGTATTCTGCCGGGCCAGCTAAAAAACGTGTGAATGGCAGTGTTGTGCTATGCGTTGCTCTGTCCGCCAGTCTGCTTGACTCCATCCCTTTAACCGCTTCGCGCGTCAGTTCATTCGGCCAGGTACGTAGCTGACCAGTTGGTTTATTGGAGCCATGGAAATCAACCATTAAATGTAATTGAGCCGTCTCCACTAAGATATCTTGGTACAGATCGACTACTTCTTTGGCTTCGTTATCAAAAAAATCGATCTTTAAGCCGGCTATACCTAAATCATGACAGCGTTTAAAGCGGGCATGCCTTACGGTAGAATCACGCAGATCCTTAGAGTGCATCCACACCCAGATACTTACCCCACGTTGTTTGGAATAATTAACCAGATCCTTAAGCTCATCATCACTCCATTTTTCCCAAAAGCCTTCCATTATATTATGCTCAAAACCCAGTTCAGCAGCTAATCTGGAATACTCCTTCATATTGTTCACTGTTTTATCGCCAGCTCCATCAAGGTATTGCCAAACAGCACGGCCGGGTTTTACCCATGAGGTATTGATACCTTCCGGAAAGTATTTTTTATCGGGTGGTGGGCATAAATTATGAACAGCGTCGCAATTCACCAGCGTATTTAAGTCTGCCCCTATCATAACTACCCGCCATGGGGTGATAATGGTTCCACGAATCGCAGCTGGTTTTGAAACCCGTGCTATATCCTCTTTACTATATCTTAGTTCATATGGATGGGATATGGGATGATGATCGGCCAGTTGTAAAACCAGTTTGCCCTGGCCGGTTGATTGCAGTGCCATGCCTGCATAATTTTTCAAGTCGGCTTCGGTAATAGATGCATATCCTGTATTACCCGGCAGCTTAAAAGTAGCGGGAGGCGCTATCCATTGACCGGAACTTACAGAATCTATCAGTTTTTGGGTATGCTGGCCCTCATAGTGCCCATTAAGGTCGTGATACCAGATAATGCTTCCGGTGGGGACGTTAAACTCAGTAGTTTCGTCAGGGATCCGGTTATCATTTTTGCTTCCTGGGACTGTAAAACTAAAGGCGGCGGCATCATTAAATACCCTAATATCGAGCATAAATGCTATTTTACCATGCAGTAATTTAATTTTTGCACCGTTAAAATGATTAACAGCTACCGAATGTGCGCCGTACCATGGATAGCTTTCGTTTAAGCTATAAGTTGTACTGCCGGTAATGGTAGCCTGGTTGCTGAGCCCAACTTTATCGATACTGATTCGCAGGGCTGAAGCATTGATTACCGCTTTATTTTTGTACTGGATGCTATAAGATAATGCTCCTCCCTGATCGAGCACTTCCAAACGGATTTGCTTATCAGGACTGTAAATCGTGACATTACCTGCCGCAAACAGTATAGCGGGACAAGCGATGAGCAGGAATACCAAACTCATAGCTATTTTCAATTGATATTTTGTTTTCATTAATGTTTTCTGATAATAGTTCTTTTGAAGATCAATAGCCCGGTGTTTGTTTAAATACTGTATTGCCCACCGCTTTGGCAATATCGATCTCGGTTTGCGGAACAGGCCAAATAGTATCACGCAGCGGGAATGTTCGCTGTGCGGCATTTGGGTCTTTGATGGTGGGTATGATCACCCTATCAAGCGCCCACCTTTTCAGATCGAAATACCGTTGACCTTCCATCGCCAGTTCAATTCGTCGTTCATGACGTATACGGCTGCGCATGTCAGTCTGTGAAAGTCCGTTAGGGATAGCAGGCATATTGACGCCCGGGCGTGTACGGACAGCATTAATAGCCGAATAAACACTGAGATCGGGACCCGACACTTCGTTTTTGGCCTCGGCATACATCAGTAAAACATCGGCATAGCGCAGGTAAACCCAATCCTGATCACTTTGGGTACCAATAACCGTTGCCCGGGTTGAATCAACACCTTTTTTGTTCAGGAAGCCGGCAGTAGCCCCAATAGCCGCAGGAACAAAAGGTATCCCTCCTTTGTATAAAATACCCGGGGTTAATATTGTAGCTAATAGCCGCGGATCACGGTCCAGATAAGGAGTTGCAGGCTTGTACAATGGGGAGGTAGTTATAGGCTGACCATCTGTACATTCATAATCGTCAACCAGGTAACCCAATGGCTGAAAACTTGAGCTGTAGGTATATAAATAATCGGCAGGGCTGAATGCCGTAGGAACCTGGTATCTCCCCGAGAATATAATTTCCGGATTATTATTCTGCCCGGGTTTTAAAAACAAATTCTTGTAACCGCCGGTATAAATGCTGAATTTTCCATCAGATATAATGGTATTGGCAACGGCAGCTGCCTGCTGATACTGACGATTGGCCATATAAACCTTTACAATATAACCTAAGGCCGAGCCTTTAACCGCGTGACCATTATAAGCTGTATTCGGTAGGTTACTAGCGGCAAAGTTCAGATCATTAAGGATGGTATCCATTACTACCGATTTAGGCGTTCTGCCTAACTGTGAATTTGCGGGGTTAATGGTTATCTGGTGGGTTGACAGTACTACATCTCCATATAACTGGGTAAGCATAAAATACCAATAAGCCCGCACAAACCTTACTTCGGCCACGTATTGATATAGGGTTTGCGAAGGTAGATTGATCTTCCGGACGTTATCCAGAAAGGTATTGCACGCCTGTATCGCCCTGTATGAAGTGGTATAAGCATCCGTTTGCAAACCACCTACCGTTGGGGTAATAGCACCTTGGGCAATGTTGGAATATGCTCCGCTATAAGCATTGTCGCTCAGGCTTTCCCAATATGGAGTGCCTGCCCCAAAACCCTGTCCAGTATTACCAGAGGCTGTGTAGTTAAACCCCTGTATAAAAAAACTGTAGATACCTGACAACGCCAGATCGGCATCGTTTTGTGTTTTCCAGTATACTTCACTGCCAATATCTGCCGGCGGATTTTGATCTAAAAGATTCTTTTTGCAGGCAAACAATAGTGTAGCCATTAAAGAGATCATTAAATATTTTACTGCTGTTTTCATCATTATTTTGATAAATAAGTTTAAAATGTTGCCTTTACCCCAAATGAATACACCTGGTTTTGCGGGTGCGTAACAAACCTCGTATTTGAAGCCACGCGTTCCGGATCAAGCCCCGGGAACTTGGTGAACGTAAACAGGTTATCTCCGGCAAAGTAGATGCGCAAGCCAGACATGAACAGGTGGTTAGCAAATTTTTTCGGTAGATTATATCCCAATTGAACATTCTTTAACCGCAGGAAAGAGGCATCCTTTAAATAATAGGTTGATGCAGTATTCGCGTTACTGCTGATATTACCCTGGCCTAATACATAAACCATAGGCATGGTTGTACTGTGGTTAGTGGGTGTCCAGGCATTTAGCCATTCACTTGGCGGCGGCGAACCCTGGTTAAATGGTTGTATACCCCAACCATTTACATATAGTTTTTGACCGTAAGAACCATAAAAGAAAACAGTAAGATCAAAATTATTCCAGGTAGCACCCGTATTAAAAGAATAATCAAATTTGGGGTAAGCACCGGGTACTATTACACGGTCATTATCGTCAACCTTACCGTCGTTATTGGTATCGGCATATTTGATATAACCGGGTTGAGGGTTATATTGCTGTTTAGGTGAATTGGCGATCTCCTCTGCGGATTGAAATATCCCCACATATTTCAGCATATAAAAGCTTCCGTAAGGCTGCCCCTCCTGGTTAATGGTGTTGGTTCCGGTGTTGATAGCCGGGGCGCCATAGGATACCAGGGTATTTTTATTAGCTTGTATAGTTCCGCCAAATGTAAAACCAACCTTACCAAACCTATCATTATACTGAAAAGATGCCTCAATGCCTGTATTTTTCATTTTACCATAATTAATGGTGGGTGCACTAAGACCAAAATATAACGGGGTAAGCGGTGCGGCATTCTCCAGGATACCTGAGGTTAGCTTATTATACCAATCTAACGAAAAACTGAGCTTGTTGTTAAGCAGGGCAAAATCTGTACCCAGGTCAAATACACGGGTTGTTTCCCATTTGATATTTGGGTTAGTCAGTGAATTATTAACTACCCCACTAGTAACCGTACTGCCTGAAAACGGATAAGCATAACTGGTTTTGGTGTTGTAATAGCTCTTAAAATTATAGGTCTCCTGGTACGGATAATTACCAATATTCTGATTACCCAGGTTACCTAATGAAGCCCGGAACTTTAAGTTATTTAACCAGCTTACATTAGACAGGAATTTTTCTTTAGTGACTACCCAACCCAAAGACACCGATGGAAAAAATGCCCATCTATTGTTTGCCGGAAAACGTGAAGATGCATCAAACCGCGCATTGGCCTCTAACAGATATTTTTCCTGATAATCATAGTTAAACCTGCCATAGTAGGAGTGCAAGGCGTAAATATTACTGGTTCCGTTATTTAATTGCGAAGCAACCGGCCCTGCATCAATCTCCTGTAAAGTATTGGTAGCAAAAGGTAAATTCCGGATACCTTCTAAATTTTGCGATTTATTATACTCCACCTGTGTACCGGCCAGCAATTTAAAATTATGCTCGTTGTTGATCGACCGGCTATAGGTAAGTTGAGTGTAAGCAATCGGATAGAAAGTATTGTTATCGGTTACATCAATACCCTGGCCATTAACATCAAGGGTACGCTCGGGAGCATCAGTCGGCTTGGCAAACCAGTTATACTGATTAATTACAGGTTTAAAATCGGTGGTTTTATTAAAGTCGAAATTAAAACCCGCGTTAGTACGCCATTCCAAACCTTTTAATAAACGGATATTGAGGTAGAAACTGCTTTGTACATAATAATCGTTTTGTTTATTAATAGCGTTTTGCGCAATGGCTATCGGGTTTTTATTAGGTGTTTGAACACTGGGGAATACCGAGTTTGTATAGCGTCCGCTACCGTCAGGTAAAATGGGACCATACAATGGTGTTTGAGATAATGCCGATAAGAATTGATCCTGGCTACCCCTTGAGGTATATCCCCGTTCACTATAGTTTAAAGTAATGTTTGATCCAAATGTTGCCCATTTATTTAATTTAGAATTCAGGTTAACCTGTAGATTGTATTTTTTGTAATAGTATCCCAGCATAATATCCGGCTGATCGACAAAACCCAAGCCTACGTTAAACGTTGTGCCATTGCTACCTCCGGTTATGCCAATGTGATGCGTTTGTACATTAACCGTCCGGAAAATGGCATCCAGCCAATTATAATTAGGATATAATTTAGGATCCGAAGGATTTTGATACAGCGCTATTTGTGCATCAGTAAATTTATTGGGATAATTTGAATTGGTAGCAGCCTGGTTCCATAAGGTCATGTACTGCACGGAATTATAGATCAGATTATTAGGTAGTGCAGTCGGGCGCGTTATCCCGAGATTATAGTCATAAGAAAGCTGAAGCCTTCCCTCCTTACCTTGTTTGGTTGTAACCAGTATTACACCATTAGCCGCGCGTGTGCCATATATAGATGCCGATGCGGCATCTTTTAACACGGTCACCGATTCAATATTTTGCGGATCAAGCGCAGTAAGGCTTCCCGGCAAACCATCAATGATCACAAATGGCGCATTACCGGCACCGCTAAAAGTGCCATTACCCCTTATCCGCAGGGTTGTACCCTCATTACCGGCCTCACCTGATCCCTGTACTACTGATAAGCCAGGTAATTTCCCCTGTAGTAGTTGAGTTGGATCAGTTGCTACCCTTTTATTCAATTCAGTACCGCTAACCGTAGCCACGGCACCAGTCAAATCAGCCTTCTTTTGAGTTCCGTATCCTACAACAATCACTTCGTTCAGGTTATTGGTAGCATCTTTCAAGGTTACATTGATCACGGTTTGGCTACCGACTGTTATTTCCCGTGTTTCGAAACTCACATAAGAGAATACCAGCACGGCCTGTTCATCAGGTACTTTTATAGCGTAATGCCCCTGAACATCGGTGATAGTACCTGTCGCAGATCCTTTTACTTTTACATTAACCCCAATTAATGGTTGTCCTTTATCGTCAACAACTTTACCCTGAACATCAATACTGGCTTTTATATCTGTTTTAACCTCAGCCTCTCTTTGCTTGATCACGATGGTTCCCTGGATGATCTTATACGTGATGGGTTGATCACGAAAGCAGGTATTTAAGGCATCTTCAACCTTCACGTGTTCCAGGTCGATGTTTTTAATGTGGATGCGTGATATATCCTGTTTTACGTTTACAAAGATCAGTTGATAGCCGCTTTGCTTTTCAATAGATTCCAGGACAGTTTTGATGCTTACATTTTTTTCATGAAGCGTTACAGTTTGGCTCAAACTTCTTGCGCTTACACTGGTCAAAAAGGCAATCATTATAATGGCAATCAGTTTCATAACCAATAAAAATTTAGTTATAGCCGGCCACTTGCCCGGCATGGACTTAGAAATGAATTTCATACTTTTGTACAGTTTGGGTTAGACTCGAATTTTCAATTATGCGGTCAGCAATAATTGGTTTGCCCAGATACAACCGGATGAGTGTTCCAGCACTCTCCGGTTTTTATCATCGTTAAAAATGTGTGAAACGGGCTGCGTATATAATCGTAATTATGAGCCCTCTACTTCTTAAGGTGCAGCAGGTATTTGTTCGTTCATCGTTTTTAATTTAAGTGAATAACTGGTTATTGTTCTCTTGTATATACAGATCAATCTTCTCACACACTAATCTGTTATTTAGTTATCGTTACGGTTTTTCCTTTGATATTAAAATGCAGGCCCGCATACTTTAATATGTTGACGAAACCATAAAAATCAACCTTGCGCGACATTTTGCCGCTAAACTGAATTTCAGGAATATCACCCTCATATACTACATCAAGGTCATACCATCGTGCAGCCTGTTGCATAATGCCTTTGATGCCGGCATCTTTAAATAGGAAGAAGCCGTTTTTCCAGGCCATTTCCTCATCTATATTGATATCGCTGGTTACTTTTTGCTGCCCCAGGTTGTTGATTATCGCTTGCTGCCCCGGCTTGATCACATTGACGGCAGATGATGATTGCACCCTCACAGAACCTTCTAACAGTGTAGCCTTGCAGCTGGCCTCATCGTCATAAGCCATTACATTAAAGTGGGTGCCTAAAACCTGTACTTCGGCCTTATTGGTTTTTACAACAAATGGCATAGCCGCGTTTTTGGCCACCTCAAAATAGGCTTCGCCGGTTAAATAGACTTTTCGCTCCTTACCTGAAAAAGCTGTTGGGTATTTTAAAGTAGACGCGGAATTCATCCAGACCTTTGATCCATCGGCCAATATGAGCTGATATTCTCCGCCACGCGGAACCATGATTGTATTGTAGGTGAGGTTTTGCTCTGCATCGGCGCTGCCCGCACTTTGCTTATAAGTCAGTACATCGTTTTGGTTAGATACAGCAGTACCATCTTTTTCATTCAGAGATATCTTTGCGTGCTTCTTAAGCGTTACTTTTTGACCATCATTAAGGATCAATATGGCATGATTGCTTCCCGGGTTAATCGATTCCTGCGCTATTTTGTTAACCAGCTTTTTTGGGGATTTATCGTTGCCCCGGTATATTAAGATAGAAACGGTTAATAACAATACCACAGCAGCAGCGTACTTCAGCAGTGACCTATATTTAAACCGATGGGTTGTTTCTGTTGTAACCAACTTTCCCTGTAGTTTTTCCCAGGCGCTGTTGTTATCAATTGTATTCCAATAGTCAAGTTGTTTTTCCAGATACTCAGGATTGGTCAACTTGTTGAAAAGCGTCTGATTAGCTTCACTTTCATCTATCCAGTTTTTTAACCACAGATGTTCATCAGGCGAAATATCGCCATTCAACAATTTGCCGATAAGCCCGGCAACATAAATATCGTGTTCGGTTTTTTCCATTGGTTACTATACAAACACCTATGGATACATAACAGGTGACAGCCTTTAAAAAAAAATTAAATTAAACGTGAGTTCGGTTAGGAAATGTAAGCCTGATCCAGATATCTATTTTAGCAAAAGTGGGTTTACATGGTTTACACTTTTCATGGTTTACACAAATACATTTATTTGAAAATGAGATAGTTAAATTCAAAAAACGCGTTAAACTGGGTTTACACTGTAAACCATAAACAAAGCAGTCGGGATACTACTAAATAAAGAGAATTGCTTATCCAGACCGCACAATATTTTAATAGTGAATCACAGCACTTTATGTATCAACAATGCTATAGCTGTTGGCGAGTGTTTTAATATTTCGCGCAAAATACGCAGACTGCGTACTTTTTGGGTTTTGACGGTATTGATAGAAACCTGTAGATAGTCGGCTGTTTCCTGATTACTCAACCCTTCAAAATAACTCAGATAAATTACCTTGCGGTAGCCTGGGGATAATTGTTGAACCGCTTGCTGAACCTCATCAAGCACTTCTGCTTCAATGAGTTGGTGTATGACATTTGGTTCTTCAATAACATCTACCTGCGCACCTTCAAATTTGTCAACAACCTTTTGATGTTTGTAAGAGTTGATACAACTGTTTTTTGTGGTTAGATATAAAAAAGCCTTTATAGAATTTAAATCACTAAAACTCCTTCGCCGTTCCCACAGTTTTACAAAAGCATCCTGAACAATATCTTCAGCAAAGTTTTCATTAACAATTCCGGCAGCAAAGAAACAGACCCGTTTATAAAAAAAGTTAAAAACGTGATTGAACGCTCCCATATCACCATTTTGAAATGCTGTTATAGAAACTGTTTCAGGCATAAGCATCAATCTTAGTTTTTTAAGGTTAATCAATACCGACTGTAACGTTATCAAATCATTACAGTAAAAACCGGGCTTAATCAGCTGTTTCAATTACCTCATTGTTGCTGATAACAGAGGGCATGATCAGGGGCTATTCACGGTTATAATTGGTTAACTAAATTAGAGATAAATGCGAACAGAAGGACAAGAAGTTGAGTTAAAAATGCGCAAACGTTTCCGGAAAGTTAAGGGCAGGTAAATAACCAGTTATATAAAACAAACAAAAAACACCCCAAATGAATCATTCAAGGCGCTTTTTGTTCGGAGTTTATGAAAGTGTCCGATTTACGCTTACTTAGCTTTGATCAGGGCCAACAATTTGTTAAAAATCTCGGTATTCTGATACACTCCTCTGAAATCACCGGCATGAGGGCCGTACGCAAAGACAGGAACCGGCGTGCCGGTGTGGTCATTCGTGCTGAAGTCTCCCCAAACATATCCGTTCTTAATATTGCCATCAAGCAGGGTTAAGCCACCCGTTTCGTGGTCGGCGGTTACGATGACCAGTGTTTCGCCATCTTCGTCCGCAAAGCGCAGGGCATTACCTACTACCTGGTCAAAATCGCTGTTTTCGGTAATTACCTGTTTCAGGTTATTGCTATGGCCACCATGGTCAATTTGCGAACCTTCAACCATCATAAAAAATCCCTGTGGGCTATTTTTAAACGCCGTAGTAACTTTATTAAAAGCCAGGGGCAGGTAATTTCCTCTGCCTTCCATTTTTGGCCGGGTTACACTATCATCCACCAGGGCCACTATTTTAGGCGCCTGTGAATTTAAAAACTCATTAAAATCACGAATAATGGTATAGCCCTTTTGCTTCATTTTATCCAGCGGCGTTTCGCCATTTACCCTTTCTGTAAAATCTTTATAGCCCGAACCTAATAAAATATCAATTGGCGTTGATACCATATCATTGGCGATAGCTGCGGCGCTCGAACGCTCTGACTGATGCGCATAGAATACCGCAGGTGTGGCATCGGTTAATTCGCAGGCAACAATGTCGGCAGTTTTCTTTCCGGCTTCGGCGCTATAAACGGCCAATGATTTTAGTGGTTTGCCCGATGGATCAACCCCTACTGCGCGGTCATCTGTCTTTTGACCGGTAGCGAAAGCTGTACCTCCGGCAGCTGAATCGGTGATATAAGCATCAGCCGAATAGGTGATAGAAAAGCCTATATTTTGCATCTGGAATATATTCAGCTGCCCGCGGTTAGCTGTATAGGTTGAATAGATCTGCGATAAGCCCATGCCATCGCCAATACATAAAATAATGTTTTTAACCTTCTTTTGTGTCCCATCTGAACTATAAGTTGGATGGTATACGGCGTAAGGTGCCGGCGATAAATATTCGCTGTGCGGCTTTTTATTCAGGAAATCACCAAGCTCTTCTATTTTATCTGTACCAATCACGTCAACACCCAGTCTGACAAGGGCCAGCCAGCTGCTTTTAGTATCAGGGGTTTCCCAAAAACGGACCATTTTTCCGGCCTGATGCACACTGTCTATACCTGCTTTCACTCTGCTGATCTCTTCTTTGTTCAGTACGCCCTTACCGTTCCATTTCAGATATTTACTGAAGGGAAAGCTGACCAGCCCTACCTTTTTCCATTGCCGGGCATTAAAGCCATCCATATGGTCAACATCAAAGGAGATCCAATCAGGGTAGTTAGTCATTTCGGCAGCTGGCGGTACGGCGCCAGTCATTACGATAGACAAACGTCCCGGGTGCCCCTCATAGGAAAAATATTTTTCAAGCGGTTTTAACTCTTTGATCACCAATGGCAATACCGCTTTGTGATCTTCCTTGATCTCGATCAGTAGGCGGAGTTTCCGCTGACTGTCACGGTTAAATTTTTCGATCAGCGGATCGATATAAAGAATTTTCAACGACCGTTTGGCGCTGATCTCCTTTTTATCATGAGCCACCATCAGCTGACCGTTAACTGCATATACATCAGCCTCTATGGATCCAAAACCTTTTTCGTATGCCCGCAAAAAGGGGATATTATTTTTATAATCATTGTGCGAATGGGCGTCGGCAACGGTATAGGTTTTTGTTTGTTGTGCGTTGGCGCTTATCCCGGTAATTGCTAAGGCCCCTAAAATGGTAACTGCTTTTGTAAAATTATTCATGCGGAAATTGTTGATATAAAACGACGGTGCAATATAGCCCCTGTTTTAATTTGCGCCAAAGAAACTGTTATCTTGTTAACATAAATTAAACTGAATGTTAACCTGATCCTTTTCGTAGTAGCGATCCGCTCAAAAACTTTTTAAACCTCAAATTTTAACACTTTTCGGGCCGAAATCGGGGCAAAAACAGTTGAAAAACTATCGAAAATCTTCATTTCAACACTTTTTAACAAATTTCAATACGGTTTTGAGGTATTTTGAAAACTTTAAAAAGTATTAAATAATTGACTATCAAATAACTACACACAAATCAGTCTATTTTGGGCCTTGTTTGGCCTTAACCAAACAGCCCGGTTCCCTTATAAAAAGAGAACCGGGCTGCCGTTTGTATAAATATAAGCAAAATTTGTGGGATACTCATAAGATAATTTATCCAGGTACCTCTATCCTACTTAACAGCTAATTCCCTATATTTAATACAGAAACTGTTAACCTTAAAAATCAAATTATGCCGAACCACCTTTCTGTACTTGGGATCATCCACACCATTATCAGTGTGCTGGCCATCATTGCTGCCATTATAGCTTTACTTCGCCATGGAAAAATAAATCCGGGTGAAGGCGCGGGCCGCTTATACGTTATTTTAACCATTATTACCTGCCTTACCGGCTTCCCGATCATGAAAACAGGGCACCCTTCTGCGGGTCACGCACTTGGTATTATTATCCTGGTGATATTGCCCATCGCGGTTTATGCCAGGTCGATCCCTTTTTTTGGAAAAGCGGCCGATTATATACAGATCATCCTGCTGTCGTTAACGCTCTTTTTCTCGATGATACCTGCTACCGTCGAAACCCTCACCCGGTTACCCATCAGTCAGCCTTTGGCCAGCGGTCCTGACTCGCCTATGGTAAAAATGTGGCTCGGCATCTGGTTCCTGTTATATATCGTGGGCGTCACCTATCAGATAGTTAAATTACGGAAGCTAAAAAAGGCTACTCCTCCACCAGCAGTATCATAAAATCGGGAATATCAGGCAGCTTATTTTATCTTAAGGATTGCACAGTTTTGTTGCGCAAGGCAATACTTTTAATCACATCAGGATTCGGGTGGTTAATTTTTAAGTGCGCTGTCCCAATGCTCGGCTATTTTTCCGTTTTCGATACGTAGCATATCAAACCAGGTGGTAATATATTTTTTGCCTTTAACCTTCGGATCTGGATGTTCATCTTTAAAGCTAAGTACAACCAGGTTACCTTCGGCAACTATGGAAATCAGCGGCGCTTTAACGGTTGCCTTTATAGCTAAAGGTTTGGCAAATTTGGAAAAGAAATCAATAAAGCCCTGCCGCCCGGTTGGTACATTGGGGTTATGCTGAATGTATGTTGGTAACAGATATTTGGCTGCAAGCTCAAGATGTCCGCCTTCAAGAACCTCCCGCCAAAAATCATAAACCAGTTTCTTATTTTTGGCAAGCTGAGGGTCTTTGCTGTATAACATAGCTTTTTGGTCCTGCCCAAACGTGTGAAAATTCAGCAAAAATGCGAAAATGAATAATAAGCCTGCTTTTTTCATGATTTATATTTGATAGTTAAATATATTGATTTAAAAATACTTTGTCACTAATTAAGTAGCAGTAAGCATGCTTTCTAAGCTAACCAGGCTATTATTCGGTAAGTTTAACGTTATCGCTATGGGTGTTTCTGCGCTTAATGGCGCTAAATTATTCACGATAGCAAATAATTACATAAATTGCTGGAAATCTTAGAGGCTGTTAAAAAATGTGATAAGGTCTTTATGGACGTTTCAGGCTTAATAATCGACCGTTTTCAGCTATAAAAACTGCCGTAATTTACTAATTCTGACCGTTAAAACTCGTTATAACATTTCTATAAAATTAAATTCAAACAGCCTCTTAGATAAATATTTCTGATTTAATGAGCGACCTCCTGTTACAACATATCCATCAGCATGCAGATCTTTCTGCCGATGATGCCCGGCTTGTACTCTCCAACTTTAAGACCACCCACATCAAAAAACATGGGTATCTGATACGGGCGGGCGAGATATGCCGGTACGAGAGTTTTATTGTGAAAGGCTGCCTAAAAGCATACACACTTGATGAGCAGGGTACCGAGCATATCGGTTTTTTGGCTGTAGAAAACTGGTATGCCGGTGATCTGTACAGCTTTTTAACCGGGCAGCCTTCCACGCTTTATATATCGGCTTTGGAAAATACCGAGCTTTTGCAGATAGATAAACACGCGCTGGACAAGCTGCTGATAGCGGTACCGGCTATGGAAAGATATTTCAGGATACTTTTTCAAAACGCCTTTGTGGCCTCACAATCACGGGTGATGGAAGCGATCAGTTTTACGGCCGAGCAGCGTTATGACATCTTCCTGAAGCGCTACCCTACCATACAACAACGGATCCCCCAATACCTGATAGCCTCTTACCTGGGTATAACACCCCAATTTTTAAGCAGGATCCGCCGTAAAAAACTATAACGGCGGAGACAATTTATGAATGTAGTTTCATAGACAGCATTTTCGGTGTGCCGAATTTTGCTTCATGAAAAATATCAGAAACACAGTTTTTAATACCTCGGGTAACTGGCCCGCAACTATCAGTCGCCTTACTTTGGGCTTTATATTATTACCGCATGGCGCTCAGAAACTATTGGGGCTTTTCGGAGGAATGGGTTTTTCAAATACTATGCAATACTTTACAGACGTGGTGCACCTGCCCTGGCTTATTGGTTTTATCGTGATCATGATCGAGTTTTTCGGCTCTATGATATTGCTGTTGGGCTGGGCAACACGTATTGTCGCCGCCCTGATCATCCCGCTGTTTATCGGCATTATCATTACCCACCATTGGCAGGCCGGCTTTTTTATGGATTGGTTTGGCGCGAACCCAAAGGGCTTTGAAGGTTTTGAGTTCGATCTGCTGATGATCGGTCTGGCCGTGTCACTTGTTATTAGTGGCGGCGGGAGATTTTCTGTGGATCATCGGGTATCATCAGGGCAAATAACCACCTCGCCTATTTAAATATTTGATAGGCGAGCGTGGACGCTCAACCCCATCGGGGTGAAATGTCGGTAGCAAACATATTGACCTTGATATTCGCTCCTTAGGTGCGTAACTTGTTGCGTACCTAAGGCACGCTTATTTTGTTATACCCTTTTCTACCGACATTATGTACCTACGGTACTTTGAATCCCTCCGCCTATTTAAGTGTGGACGCTTAAATACACAGTAGGTGAGCGTGGACGCTTAAACTGGCGAAGAAAATAACAGCCCCGGCATGGCAAAACAGGCTATTACATCGTTGTAGTTGATTTTTTTAATCCCTAATCATCTATCAATTACATTTGTGACCCATACCTGTTATAACCATGATATTATCCAGAAGAAGTTTCATTAAAACCACTGCCATTGGAACGGCTGGGTTGATCAGCGTATCGCCATTGACAAATGCCTTCGCCTTAACCGTTCCTCCTGTTACTGATGATCTGTATGCCTTGAGCGATCAGTTATTAGGGCAATGGGCTAAAGGTTTGCTGGCGCTGCAGGTTCTGGATAAATCAAATACCGATAATTATGGCGGCTTATATTGCCCGGCCAACAAAGCGGTTCATGGCCGTGGCAGTGATGCTATTTACCCCTTCTACCATCTGGCCCAAAAAACCGGCGATTCCAAATACACAGATGCCGCGGCATTGCTTTATAATTGGATGAAAACCCGGGTAAGCCAGCCCGATGGTTCCTGGTTAAATGAACCCGTGAAAGGCTCCTGGAAAGGTACTACCGTGTTTTCGTCAATAGCACTGGCTGAGACGCTGAAAAACCATGGCTCCATCATGGATAAGAACTTTAAAACCGAGCTTACTGACCGCCTGCAAAAGGCGGCCGACTATGTTTACACTAACTTTTCCATGGAGTATGGCAATGTTAACTATCCTATTACCGCCTCCTACGCGCTATCACTGATAGGCACTATGCTGGATATCCCGAAGTATAAAGATAAAGGCCGGGAGTTTGCACACACCGCTTTAAAATATATCACGCCTAAAGATGGTTTCATCTATGGCGAAGGCGGCCCTAACAGCAAAGCAAGTCCCAAGGGATGTTTTTCTGTCGACCTGGGCTATAATGTAGAAGAATCATTGCCTTCGTTGGTGCTTTATGGCTTATTGACAAAGGACGAGGAAGTATTGGACGCGGTAACCCACAGTTTACGCACCCATATGGAGTTTATGCTGCCCGATGGCGGATGGGATAACAGCTGGGGTACACGTAATTATAAATGGACCTATTGGGGCAGCCGTACCAGCGATGGTTGCCAGGCAGCCTACACGCTAATGGCCGACCGCGACCCGAGGTTTTATAAAGTGGCACTGCGGAACACCCAATTACTGCAGGAATGCACCAAGGATAATTTACTGTATGGTGGGCCGCATTATATATCGCACGAAGTACCGGTTTGCGTGCACCATACCTTTTGTCATATCAAAGCTTTGACCACCATATTGGAACACGATCATCAGCCGGCGAAAGTAAATGTCGATAGCATCAAACTCCCCCGCGAAGAAACCTATGGCATCAGGGCTTTTAGCGATATACAAACATGGCTGGTAGCCAAAGGAAAATTCAGGGCCACGATCACCGGGTACGACAGGGAATATAAGGAAACCAAAAACGGACACGCCACAGGCGGTGCCCTCACCATGCTTTGGCATCCAAAAACAGGTCCTATATTTGCCGGCAGCATGAACCAGTATCAATTGTTTGAGGCTGATAATATGCAACCCGATACAGACCCGCTATCCATGCCGCTAACGCCACGCATTGAGCTCCGGGTAGGTGAATCGGTGTTTATGAATATCAACGATCTGGGAGCTCAGATAACACGCGGAGACATCAGCGGACAGGAGGTTATCAAAACACAATCAAAACTGGTCGACAAAAATCAGCAAAACCCACCAAATGGTGAAGTTAACTGCCAGATAACTTACCAGTTTGCCGGCGAGCGGGTGATCATCAAATACAATATCGAGAAAAGCAGTTATGATGGCCAGACCAGGATCATTTTACCTGTAGTTTCCAGATCAACGGAGAAGTTCGTGCTCGAAGAAAAACTGATCCGCATAAACAAAGAAAAAGCCACTTTACAAATAGCATCAACCGATAAGTTTATAGCCATGCCTACCACCAATAAAGGCAGGGTGTTCAACTTTGTACCGGGCCTGGAGGCTATCCCCTTGAGTATAGATCAGAACGAAGCGACCCTTATTATCGAGGTGATATAATAAAACCCGGGACACTATGTATCCCGGGTTTTATAAGTATTTAAATATTCTATTCTCTTAAAAGATGTCTATCCTTTGCTATTAATTGCTTTTTAGAATAACGTGGCCAGAGTTAGGTGTACCTATAGGTGTGCCACTTGGAACATCAGGGTTTGTATCACCATACAGACACACCGGCTGATTTGGGGAATCTTTACAATCTTGTGCTGCTATAGCCATAGCCTTGGTAACAGCATCGCTAAAAAGATGCGAACCCACTGTTTCACCAGATATATTAACCTGATACCAATACAATGCTAAAAACTTCTTTTCATGATGAACCGGGGTTTTGAATGCAAATGCTCCGCAGATACCAATCACTAAGGTCAGTGTCAATAATGTAAGCTTAATTCTTTTCATGGTTTTTATTTTTTTACGTTAATAGTTGCATCAAGGTAATAATAATTTTTCATAAATATTATTGTATGATTCATTATGCAGAGAATTAAATATCATATTCATTTATCTGATAAATAACACAATATTTAATACTTCTTCCAGGTAGTTTTGCGTTTTCTATACAGTACTTCTCTCCCCCTCAGGGTCTCTCGTAGAGCGGCAATAAAACATCCTTAGGGTCCCTTTCAGGAGACCCTAAGGGGACGGAATGTATGGTGCGGTGATAACACCGACCATAGGCTAAAAAAAGGAGGTGTCACCCTGAGCTCCGTCGAAGGGTGGAGCGTAGAGGCCTGCCCACCATGGTTCGACGAAGCTCACCATGACACCCTGTTTGTACGACTGTCTTTTCATGAGCTATCACCTTTTTTCCTTACACTTAGTGTATAAAATACACACTTAATCATCCTATTGTAAATACTTTCATATCAGCCCAAGTTAGTGCTCAAAAGCAGATACATCCGGTAAAAATAGAGGTATATTTGTGTATAAAATACACTATCAAATAATTGATAAAATGAGCACTCCTAAAACTATACCTGCAGGCACGGACAATGTCCAAAACACTGCTAAAAAAATTGTTATTGTTGGAGGTGGATTTGCCGGGATAAACCTGGCCGAACAAGTAGCCAAAAACAAAAATTACGAGGTTATTTTGCTTGATAAAAACAATTATAACTACTTCCCTCCCCTGCTTTACCAGGTGGCAACAAGCTTTTTGGACCCATCAGATATCAGTTACCCTTTCCGTAAAATGTTTCGTAATAAACGGATCAGTTACCGCATGGCCGAAGTAGTCAAGATCGACCCTGCATCACAAACTGTACACTTAACCAACGAAGAACTGAAATATGATTACCTGGTGTTTGCATCAGGTGCCAGAATAAACTTTTTTGGGATGGAAAATGTTCAAAAGAACGCTATCCCTATGAAAACCATTGACGACGCCCTGCACATGCGTAATGCTTTACTGCAAACCATGGAACAGGCCGCCATGACTAAAGACCTGGCCGAACGGAAAAAACTGTTGACCATTGTAGTTGCAGGCGGTGGCCCTACCGGGGTGGAAATTGCCGGGATGCTGGCCGAAATGAAAAAGAACATTTTTTTAAAGGATTATCCCGAATTGAAGGGAACTCCGGGTGGTATTTACATTGTTGATGGCGGCAAGAACCTGCTGGGCCCCATGAGCGAAAAAACACACCAGGAAGCTTATAAGGTACTTTCAGACCTGGGTGTAAAAGTAAAACTGAACACACAGGTTAAGGATTATGATAAACATGCGGTTACCCTGTCAACCGGCGAAACCATTGAGGCTGGAACGTTGATATGGGCTGCCGGTATTACCGCCAATACTTTTGAAGGCATACCGGAAAGTAGCCTGGGCGTTGGCCGCAGGATGATCACCGATGAATTTAACAAGGTAACAGATCTGGAAAATGTATACGCCATTGGCGATGCCAGCGTACAGATAACGGACGAGCGTTATCCTAAAGGTCACCCGCAACTGGCGCAGGTAGCTATACAACAGGGCCGTAACCTGGCTAAAAACTTTATAGCCATGCAAAAAGCCAAGCCTTTAAGCGCATTTAACTACTTTGACAAAGGCGATATGGCCATTATCGGTCGTAACAAGGCCGTGGTCGATCTGTTTAAGAACAAGTTGCACATTGGGGGCATCATGGCCCTGTTCATGTGGTTGTTTATCCACCTGATATCATTGGTCAACTATCGTAATAAATTAAAAACCCTGTATAACTGGGGTACTGCCTATATGTCAAAAGATCAATCGTTAAGGATGATCTTCAGATCATAACAATTCTTCAAACCGGGACATGCAAACGGTCGGGTAGGCAAAACTTATCAGACCGTTTTGTTTTTGTAGAGAAGCAAAGAAGGGTCTGTCACCCTGAGCTTCGTCGAAGGGTAGAGCGCAGAGGCCTCCCCACCATGCTTCGACGGTGCTCAGCATGACAGCCTTTTTATCTTATTTGCCTTTAACCCAAATATCCCGTATAGTATCCTCATCACCGTGCCCATCGGGTACTTCGGCGCTCGGGTTATTGGCATAGTACCAGCGTTTTTTATCAATAGGCGATGTGGTTTGCCTGCCGCCTGGCATTTCCAGGTGACCGTTCGGATCGGTTTTCTTTAGCCAGTCGTACGCATAATGCAACCATTGGGTACGGTAGGCTTTATCCTGATGAGCAAACCAGCTGATCTCATCATAACCCCAAACCCAAAAAGGGATGTCGCCCGCATTTTCTACGCCTGGCTTTTTACTCACCCCATAGTTATCAAACTCCACCAGGTATGGCAGGTGTTCGCAGGTCCAGCCGCTGGGCGTAATACCGCCCTTGCTGCGCAGGTAAAGTGCATCTGTATGACCAGCCTGTAGCGTAGCCTCCTCGGGCTTACCCGGAGTTTCCATAATGCGGAGCGGAAAGGCATGGACATCCATCAAGAGCTTGCCGTTGCGTACAAAACCTCCGCTGGGTACGTGCGAATCACAAATGATCATATGCCTGCGGGCATGTTTGTTGGCATAAGCGCGGATCAGGGCCAGGATCTGCGCGTAATTATCCAGGTTAGAATCGTTTTTATTCATCAGCTCTACCTGTCCAAAATGGATCCCTTCGATACCCGCGTCGATATATGATTTTGCCAGAAAGTAAAAGAATAATTTGGTTTCGGTCCTGCTTACATCGGGTACGGAGCCCCTGCCCCATTGATTTTTAAACTTGCCATCGGGGTAAAGCATATCGACATAGCTAAAATTTCGTTTTTGTACCGGTATGCCCAAAGCTTCAAATGCCCATGCGGGTATGGTCAGTTGTTCTACTTTGGGAGTTACGATCTCGAAGATGCAGGCTTGTAAAATAATGTCGGCGTCGGCTGCATGTACCTTTGCGGCCAGTTCTTTTTCTTTTACCAGGTTCTGGGTGATCTCATCTTCCTCGCCCCACTGGCAAACAGCCCGGCCGATAAACTTCGCGCCGATATTTTTGATCATGCGCAGGTTATCGTCAAAGTTACCTTTACCCACCAACAGGCTTTGCATGGTGATGGAACGATCGAGATAGTTTTCCAATACCTTACGCGATATTTTTTTGTCGAATTGATAATCGCCGCCGTCAGGCGGCGTGGCAGCCTTACTGAGCAGGCAGATACATAACAGGGCTGTTACCATAGCACAGCCACAAACTCTTTTTAGAATTAATACAGGTAGATTCATTATCCAGGTTTTAACAGGTTTGCGAAGCGGGGTATAGCACAAAACTATAACCGGGAATAAATATTTTATTAAAATATGATTAATGGTGAAGAGAGAAATGTCATTTCGAACGAGGAACGAGGAGAAATCTTTTGCGCCTGGCTCATCGCTTGCAAAAGATTTCTCACTATCGTTCGAAATGACATTCGATCACAAAAAACTTACTCACTCCAAGGCGAATGCAAAATACAGTCGCAGAAATTCTTGCGGTGAAAGTTCGGGATCATGAAGGCACATACGTCGGCTTTGATATTGCCAAAGGTAGTTTCTGTTTTATGCTCAAAACCGCTGAAGAAAGTAGGGATAATATTCTTCTTGAAATCATTACGCGGAAAGGCATGGATGATCTCTTCCCTGTTTTCAGTGCTCAGGTTTTCATAACCCTCACCCATGACATCCAGACCTACCCCCGAATACATCAGGGCTACCTCAGGTTCTTTGTGCTCAGCAATGCCGATGGTGGTGTGCAGGGCGATGGTATCCCAAACCAGTTGTAAGGATTCCTTGGGCAGTCCATGACTTTTCAGAAAATCGCGGGCGGCATTGGCGCCGTCCACCTCAAAACGCAGATCGGGGCTGCTATAATGTTTGGTTAAACCCAGGTCGTGAAATACCGAGCTCACGTATAACAGTTCGGCATCATACGGTAAGTTATTGCGTTTTCCATTCAGCGATGAAAAAAGGAATACCCTGAGCGAATGGTTATAGATAAATTCGGTACCATGCTCTAATAAAAGCTCGGTGGCCTGGGTGGCGATAGTACTATCTGGGATGCTTATCCCGGCAATTGTTTTTATTTTATTTACAGACATATTTTGTTGATTTTATATCAGCAAAATTAGCTGTGCTATGTGTCCCGGTAAATGTTAAAAACGGCTGATCACATGCCAATATTTACAAAGCGATCGCGGTAATCGTTGGGTGATATCAGCGTGTTTTTCTTAAAAAAGTGACTGAACTGGTCGGGTGTTGAAAAGTTAAGATGATAGGCTATCTCCTTAACCGGTTTGGACGAGAATTGTAGGGAGCGTTTGGCTTCGGCAATGATCTGTCCGTTAATAATATCCTTAGCACCTTTACCACTGCAACGCCTGCACAGATCAGACAGTTTACGCGCCGGGATCCCCAATTGACGGGCAAAATCGGCAACCTCATGCGTACTTTGATATTGGCTGCTCACCAGCTCCAGGTATTGCCGGTAAACCTGATTTTCATAACTATCGTAGCCACGGGCAAGTGAAGCGTTCACATTGGCTATCTTGATCATGATGATCTTTAAATAAGCGGCCATGGCATCCAGCTTATTAGGATAATCATCTTTTAAAAATTCCAGGTAAAGGGTATGAAACAGGAGATTCAATTCTGAATGATCAGCGCTACTCAAGGGCAGTTGCTGGTTGGCCGCGGCATTATTAAACATCACCGCCTTACAATTGCTGGCACTATCTGGCGCCTTTTCCCAAAAACAATCACCGAAAGAAAGCTCGTAGCCGGTTATAGTAGCTCCTTCCTCAAAAGAATAGAACTGACCTTTTGCCAATAAAAACAATTCGCTACCTGAGATTGGATAAACATTGTCATCTATCCGGAGGGCACCGCTTCCTTGTTTAAGTATAAAAACGCGGTGATAATTGATCCTGCAAACAGTTGAGGTTTCAAAAACATGATCGTGCAAATAATTGATGGCAAAGGAGTCTTTCAATTCCTTATCAATCTGCATCCATAAATGATCTTGTTTTTCCATTGTGGTAACAAACCTATAAAACCATCGTGATTATAAAGTCATCGCTGTTTAAATAATTTCAATTTAACTTTCCCCGTATTCACCGATAATTTAGGGTATTTGACCGAAATCCATTAAAAAAAGCTACATCCCCCTCATCATATTTGAATGTTATTTGACGACCTATGATGAACAACGACTTAAACAACAGGAATATTTTAATATCAGGCGCAAGCATAGCCGGCCCTGCCCTGGCCTATTGGCTAAACCAATATGGGTTTAATGTTACCGTTATTGAAAAGGCGCCTGAACTGCGTAAAGGAGGTTATCGCATCGACCTTCGCGGGGTGGCTACAGATGTAGCTCAACGTATGGGTATTTTAAACCAGGTGAAGGAATTAAATACGGCCATGCGCGGTTCATCCATGATAGATGCCAACGGGAAACGATATGCCGACCTGAATGATCCCAATATATTTGGCATGCGGCAGGATACCGACATAGAGATTATGCGGGGCGAACTCTCGGGCATACTTTATGACGAAACAAAAGAGCAAACGGAGTATATTTTTGATGATGTTATTACAGCCATAACACAAACCGATGAATGCGTAACGGTTACTCTTAAAGATGGCGAACAACGTGACTTTGACCTGGTTGTTGCTGCCGATGGTTTACGATCAAATGTGCGCGGCTTAGCTTTTGATAAGGAAAAGATATCTGTTGATCATCTGGGATATTTTGTATCCATTTTCACCATTCCCAACTATTTTAACCTCGATCACTGGGAGCTGAGTTACCCGGCTGTAGGTAAAATTGTAAATATATACAGCACAGGTAAGGGCCAGGAGGCCAAAGCCTTATTGATGTTTGCTGCACCAGCTACGGAATATGATCATCGCGATATAGCCCGGCAAAAACAAATGGTGATTGATCATTTTAAGCATGAAGGACCAGCCATCGCCAAAATCCTGGATGCTATTCATGATACGCCCGACTTTTACTTCGACGCCATAAGCCAGGTAAAAATGGAAAGTTTGTCCAATGGCCGGGTAGTATTACTTGGCGATGCCGGTTATTGTCCTTCGCCCGCTTCTGGTCAAGGTAGCAGCCTCGCCTTGGTTGGCGCTTATATATTAGCTGGCGAACTCGCGGCCTCACCCGGTAATCATCAGGTAGCATTTGCCAATTACGAGAGTCAAATGAGATGGTTTGTGAAAGCTAATCAGCAGTTAGGGGTAACCGTTTTAAAAGAAATGGTGGCTAAATCAAAAAGTCAATTATGGTTGCAAACAACCATGCTGCGGTTATTGCTTCAACTGCCCTGGAAAGAAAAGATATTTAAAAGCTTCCTAAAAGAAATGCAACGGACTGTAGACGAAGCTGCCAACTTGATAGAGCTAAAAAGCTATGACCATTACAAATTACAGGCTATAAAAAGCGATCAATTTTGATCGCCAAACATCCATCTTATTTAATCAATAATTAAACCAAATGTTTCAGATGTTTATCTACTGCTTCAATCAGTTGGGTCATTTCAAAGGGTTTACTCAGGTAAGCATCCGCCCCGCAATCACGGGCAGTATCTGCCAGATTTGCCCATCCTGATATCAACACCACCGGGATATGACTGGTTAAAGGATGATTTTTGATAGACACGCATAACTCACTGCCAAAGCCATCTTTTAGCCTGTTATCAACCAGTACCAGGTCGGGCATGTGTAATATGACTCCCTTTATTGAATTTTTATCCAGGGAAGCAGCGGTATCGTAACCCTCCTCCCGCAGAATTAGTTGTATAGCTTCGGACAGATCGGCATCGTCCTCCACAATAAATATTTTCTTGTTCATAGGTTTATTGGTATAGATAAACAAATTTACATAGCCCAATATTAACAATCAATTACTAATTAAGTTATTTAAAAATAAAGTAATACTTTGACGCTGTTTTTACACAATCATGTTTAATACCGGGAAACATGGCTATGCTTAAAACAATTTTCTTTAATTTCAATTTGAAAGTACTGACAGCTAAATACACTTATGAAAATAGTAACATATCCCGGAAAACCATTTCCACTTGGTGCTATCTGGGATGGCGAAGGAGTTAACTTTACACTTTATTCTGAAAATGCTACCG
Source organism: Mucilaginibacter sp. BGA-UO-ETr-C110 (assembly GCF_059567985.1). Lineage (NCBI taxonomy): Bacteria > Pseudomonadati > Bacteroidota > Sphingobacteriia > Sphingobacteriales > Sphingobacteriaceae > Mucilaginibacter > Mucilaginibacter sp. BGA-UO-ETr-C110. The sequence goes on along the minus strand of NZ_JCAQPB010000002.1, from coordinate 1,016,178 downwards.
GGGTCGATCTTTGTTTATTTAATGGTGTTCATGATGAGGTAGAATCGGCACAAATACCCATCACCGAATATTCCGAATTGATATGGCACATTTACATACCAGATTTAAAACCGGGACAGTTATATGGTTTCCGGGTATATGGGCCATATGAACCCGAGAAAGGTCATCGTTTTAACCCCAACAAATTATTGGTTGATCCATATGCAAAAGCTATTGCGGGAACGATTAATTGGAACGACTCATTATTTGGATATGAAGTTGGCAGCCCGGAAGAAGATCTTAGTTTTAGCAAAACAAATAGTGCCGCCTTTATACCTAAATCCGTAGTAATTGATCATAATTTTGATTGGGGAGATGATAAAAGCCCCAATATCCCATACTACAGGTCGATCATATATGAGGCTCATGTAAAAGGGTTCACCAAGCTTCATCCCGGCATACCTGAAAACATCAGGGGAACATACGCGGGTATGGCGCACCCGGTAGCTATTGCCTATTTAAAAGACCTGGGTATTACGGCCATTGAATTAATGCCGGTACACGATTTTCTTTCCGACAGGCATCTTGTTGATGAAGGATTGACCAATTACTGGGGCTATAATACCATTGGCTTTTTTGCTCCAGACGCACGTTATGCTTCATGCAGCGTATTGGGCGAACAGGTTACCGAATTTAAAAACATGGTTAAGGAGCTTCATAAGGCCGGTATAGAGGTTATTCTGGATGTAGTATATAACCATACCGGCGAAGGCAGCCATATGGGGCCTACTTTATCATTCAGGGGGATAGATAATGTATCCTACTATCGCCTGGTGGATGACGACAAAAGATATTACATGGACTATACCGGCACAGGTAACACGCTGAATGCCAATTTACCCAATGCGTTGCGGTTGATGATGGATAGCCTTCGTTACTGGATAGAAGAAATGCATGTTGATGGCTTCCGTTTTGATCTGGCGGCTACCCTAGCCCGCGAACTGCATGAGGTGAACCGTTTAAGCGCGTTTTTTGACATCATACACCAGGACCCTACCATATCACGCGTTAAGTTAATTGCCGAGCCCTGGGATCTTGGTGAAGGCGGGTATCAGGTTGGTAAATTTCCCGCCGGCTGGGCCGAGTGGAATGGTAAATACCGCGATTGCATCCGGGATTACTGGAGCGGAGCTGAAAGCACCCTGGCCGAATTTGCAAACCGTATAACCGGCAGTTCCGACCTGTACAAATCATACAGAAGACCAACCGCCAGTATCAATTTTATTACTGCTCATGATGGCTTTACGCTAACTGATCTGGTGTCATACAACGAAAAACATAATGAAGCCAATGGTGAGGACAATAACGACGGAGAAAGCCATAACCGGTCATGGAACTGCGGGGTCGAAGGCCCAACCGTTGATAATGCCATTAATAACTTACGTGCCAAGCAAAAAAGGAATTTTTTAACAACGCTTTTCCTTTCGCAGGGGGTGCCGATGATTGTTGCCGGTGATGAAATAGGCAGAACCCAGCAGGGAAATAACAACTCCTACTGCCAGGATAATGAAATTTCATGGGTAAACTGGCAAAATCAGGACAAAGAACTATATACATTCACCCGCAAACTCATTAGTTTACGAAAAGAACATGCTGCCTTTTCGCGTAAAAACTGGTTCAACGGGCAATCTATTAAGGATGACGGCATTGCCGATATAGCCTGGTTTTTGCCCGATGGTTCTGAAATGAACGATGATAACTGGAGCCATGATTTTGCCAAATCTGTAGCCGTATTTTTAAATGGATTAGGCTTGCACAGCGTTAACGCAGAAGGTGACAAGGTTGTTGATGATAGTTTTTACATCATCTTTAACGCCCATGACGAACCCTTGAGTTATAAACTGCCGCACCAGGAATACGCCTATGATTGGGAACTCCTGATTGATACGGCCAACCCGGCTGATAAGGGTGCAACACGAACATTTAAAGCCGAAGATACGATACAGATTGACGGTCGATCGGTCGTATTACTTCAACATCAGCTTATCCATGACGAGGGAACAAAACAGCAATAGCTTTATCTGGAATCATTTAAACACAAAAAAGCAGAATGGATATGCTCCATTCTGCTAAATCACTCTAAAACAATCACCTCTTATTAAATAGGAAGTATCTTTCAATAAGCAAGGTATTAATTAAAATAGCCCTGATTATTTGTACACTCAAAGTTATCTATAATAACTCTCGTGATTGTTTGTTTATCTATCTTTTGACTAATAACTGACAGTAAATCAACTTCATTAGTTACGGATGACTTAATACATCAAGCCTTTTATAAAAATATCTATCAGCAATAATCTTTTGGTATGTATTTCTTCCAGATGTTCTTTACGCGGGAAGTTTATTTTCTTTTGCGATACGGCGCTAACTTTAATACCATGCAAAGCATCCAATAACAGATCAACAATTTCCTCAGGATTTTCTAAAGGTTTAATAGCCCCCCGTTCTATTTCGGTTTTGATGGCTCTGCTCAATAAATTCAGTTCGGCAAGGTGAACCTGCTCCACTATCTCCCAAATGGTATCCGGAAGGTTTTGTTCATTAAGTCTGAAAAAATCAAAGAAATTGTAATTGCTTACAATAAAATCGTGATTGGTATTTATCTGAAAAACAAAAGCGTCTTTTAAATTAGCAAAAGTGTCAATATTGTCTTCCAGGTTTTTGATGTAATCATTGGCCAGTTTACGCATTACTGCAATGTACAACTGGCTTTTATCAGGAAAGTAATAATAAAGCAATGCTTTTGACATTGACAGGTCACCGGCAATTTCATTCATGGTAGTTTTTGAATAACCATAATGTAAAAACCGTTGATGGGAAGCGTCTAAGATTTTTTCCCGCTTTATATCCTGATGGTCATTGCCTGCAGCCATTTGATCTATAAATTATTATATAATTCTAAAGTCAGGTCACAATTCCTGACTTTTTTAACAAAACTATCAAAAATTCTATAAATATAAGTACCAAGGCCTGTTACATGCGTTATTGCTAAAACAATTTTACATTCTAACTATTTTCAAGTTAGATTTCATAAACACATCTGCTATAAACATGGAAAATAAATTGCCACCCGGTTTGCTCGAGTTATCGCAACGCGTCCCCTCCATCATATGGGATCTGGCCATTGCGGTAATAGCTATTTTAGTAGGACTTATTATCAAGTTTATAGTCACCAGCCTTTTCAAAGTATACGCCAAAAAAGAAACCTCTTATTCTTTTTTCAGGTCGGTGATCATTAACCTGGGCAGGGCTATTACCTATTTTATTCCACTTTTTCTGCTCAACCTATTCATTCCCTTTATGCGGATGGATAAAATTTATGTAGCTCCGCTCGATAAGACCATCGAAATATTACTAACCATTTCCTTTGCAGGCATATTGGTTCGCTCCGTAAGGATACTGGAAGATTATATCTATCACACTTATGATCTGAATAAAGCCGATAATTTAAAAGAGCGGAAAATACGAACACAGATACAGTTTATGCGAAAGCTTTTGGTGGTGGTTATTGTTTTTGTGACCATAGCTATCATCCTGCTGAGTTTTGAGAGTATGCGTAAGATTGGTACCGGGTTGTTAACTGGTGTTGGTATAGGTGGTATTATTGTGGGTTTTGCGGCTCAAAACTCGTTAGGCAATTTATTAGCCGGTTTCCAGATCGCGTTTACGCAACCCATACGTATTGATGATGTACTGGTGGTTGAAGGCGAATGGGGCCGTGTGGAAGAAATTACGCTTACCTATGTTGTTTTAAAAATATGGGATGAACGCCGGCTTATATTACCTATTAACTATTTTATACAAAAGCCCTTTCAAAACTGGACGCGTACATCTGCCGATATATTGGGCACCGTGTTCTTATATATGGATCATACCGTACCGATAAATGCTATCAGAGATGAGTTTGAACGATTGATCGTAAAAACACCCTTATGGGATAAACGGGTAAAAGTAGTACAGGTAACCGATGTAAAAGAGCGCGTTATCGAGATCAGGGTACTCATGAGTTCGCGTACATCTTCTGACGCATTTGACCTGAGTTGTTACATTCGCGAAAATCTGATCACCTTTATACAGCAAAACTATCCGGGTAGTTTACCAAAAACCAGAAATGACTTAGGCGATCTGGAAAAATACATACAACCCCAAGACCGCGGATAAACTAAATGTTTTTAAACAGAAAAGAGGCTGTATCATTAATCAATGATGATACAGCCTCTTTCAATTTTTATATCAATTAAACCGTTTCGATTTCCAGAACCTCTTTATGCGGCTCAACCGATTTTTTACCAAAAAGTTTGGCTTTAAGATTGTAACGGATAATGTACATACAAGGCACCAGGATCAGGGTAATGACGGTTGCAAACCCAAGTCCGAATATCATTGTCCAGGCTAATGGCCCCCAGAAAGCCACGTTATCGCCACCAAAGTGAATATGTGGTTTAAAGTGTGTAAATAACCCCACAAAGTCAATATTAAAGCCTACAGCCAGTGGTATCAAGCCTAATATGGCCGCGGTTGCGGTTAGTAATACCGGGGTCATACGGGTATGCCCAGCTTCTACCACAGCATCATGAAGGTTAGCACCCTGCTCTATGAGCATATCCGTAAACTCAACCAACAATATACCATTACGCACTACTACACCTGCAAGGGCAATGATACCTATACCGGTCATAACGATAGACATGGTCATGCCGAAAATACTCACCCCCAGAAATACACCGATAATACTCAGGAAAATTTCGCTGATGATAATGAATGTTTTACCAATGGAGTTAAACTGCATCATTAAGATGATCAATATCAAACCGAATGATGTAGCCAAAGCTCCTAACAAAAAGTTCATAGCCTCCGCCTGGTCTTCCTGGCCACCGCCCTGTCTGATACTAATATTATCTGCCTTTTTAAAATTATTGATAGCCTGTAAAATATTAGCATTTACTTCGTTAGGGTTAAATGGTTTTATAACATTTGATCCCAGGGTAAGCACTCTTCGCTGTTGTTTACGCTTAATGTTACTAAAGGTATTGGTATACCGAATATCGGTAAAGGCAGATATAGGCACCTGGCGTATGGCACCACCGGTAGCTAAATCGCGATACGTTATTTTTAAATTACGCAGTTCATCAATATTGCCGCGTTGTTGTTCCATCGCTCTCACCTTTATCTGGTAATCATCCTCTTTTGTGTTTCTGAAATCGGCTGCTTTTCTGCCGAAAATAGCTGTATTAAGATTGTCGGTTATTTGAAAACTGCTGATACCTTCGCGGTTAGCACGCTCACGATCAATATCAAAAACAATATCAGGTTTATCACTTTGTACATCGGCAATCAGGTTTTCAATACCGGCAATGTTCTGTTTATCCAGGTAGGTTTTTAACCTGCTGCCTGTTTTTACCAGCGAATCAAGATCATCACCAATAATTTCAATACTAATATCTTTTTGTATCGGGGGACCGCTGGCTTCCTGCGCAACGGCTATTTTAACTCCGGGTAAACCTTGTACCGCGCCACGTATTTTAGCCAGCGCCACTTTAGTATCCTGACCGTTTCTTTTACCAAACTCTACAAAAGCCACCGTTACCTTACCTTTATTTTCGTAATCGCCCTGGTCTTCATCCGTGGGGTCTGTTACGCCTTTGGTAACATTTGAAATAATGGATGATACCATCCCTTTGTAAGGTTCAACTACTTTGGCTACGCGCTGCTCAATTTTCCTGGTTACTTCATTGGTTGTAGCCTGGTCGGTGCCAATAGGCATAGTAATATATACGTAGGCAAAGTTAGGGTCGCCCGAAGGGAAAAATTCCGGCGTTTTGCCTATCGTAGCCAATAAAACAATGGATAGAATAAACAAAGCAACTGTTCCTAAGACCATGGTAATAGGACGTTGAACAGCCTTTTCGAGCCATTTAGCATACCAGTTTTTAAATTTAGGCCATGCGTTGTTCTGAAACCGGTCTATTACCCTTAACAGAAAGAAATGGTTTAACAGGTATAATGCCATGATAAAAACCACCAGATTACCAATACCCACATTCATAAGGTAGCCCAATACCGCGGCCACGGCCAGATATATGAGAGCCCTCCTGGTTTTTTTATCGAATTTGGGATTATCATGTTCGCCCGGATGGTGCGGTTTCATAAAATCGACCGCGAATACCGGGTTGATAATATAAGCCACAACTAAGGATGCCAGTAAGGTGATAATGAGCGTAATAGGCAGAAAGAACATAAACTTCCCGATAATGCTATTCCAGAAAGCCAGGGGTACAAATGGGGCCAGGGTGGTCATTGTGCCCGAAAAAACCGGCATAAACACTTCGCCTGCGGCCATTTTGGCGGCCTGTTTAATAGGCACTTTGCCATTGGCAAAAATACGATGCGTATTTTCAATCACCACAATAGCATCATCCACCACAATACCTAATGCCAGCAGGAAGGAGAACAGTACGATCATGTTCAGGGTAAAACCGATGGCCGGCATCACCAAAAACGCGATGAAGCACGACAACGGTACCGAAAGCGCCACAAATATGGCATTGGTGGTACCCATAAAAAACATCAGAATAACAGTAACCAGTATAAACCCGATCACAATGGTATTGATCAGATCGTTAAGAGTAGTACGGGTTTTATCTGATTGATCGCCGGTTACCACAATGTCCAATCCTTTAGGAAATACTGTTTTCTGTTTAGCCTTTATCAGGTCGTTAATTTTATCCGATGCTTCAATCAGGTTTTCTCCTGCTCTTTTACTTACGTTAAGCGTAATTACGTTTTTAAATTTGGGGTTGTCGTTGGTTTTTAAGCGTGCATAACTTTCCTGCTCTAAAAATGAGTCCTTAATTTCAGCAATATCTTTTAAATAAACTGCTTGTCCTTTCGGGTTACGAATAATCATAGCAGCTACCTGGTCTGCATTTTTAAAATCCTGTTTAATATCAATACTACGGCGTATACCATCTGTTTTTATAGTACCTGCAGATGATAATATATTTTCGTTGCCAACTGCCTGGGTAATATCACTAAAACTTATCTGTGCCGCCGCCATTTTATTCATATCAACGTTCACCTGTATTTCAGGAGTTAAGGCGCCTACTTCATCAACTTTTGATATTTCTTTATAGCTTTCAATCTCATCTTTTAAAATATCGGCATATTCTTTTAGCTTCTTCAGGTCATAATCGCCGGATATGTTAATGTATAAAATAGGCTGATCGGCTACGTTAATGTCAGAAATAACCGGTTCTTTAAAGTTGTCATCATTCTGTGGCAAATCCTGCTTGGCTTTGTCCACAGCATCTTTAACATCAATCTTGGCATCCCTGGTCTTCACATCCATATTAAACTCGGCTGTGATAATGGATACGTTTTGAACCGAGTTTGAAGTAACTTTCTTTAAGCCTTTTAACGATTTTAACTTCTTTTCTATCTGCCGGGTTACCAGATTCTCCACATTTTGTGGCGACTGGCCTAAAAACGTTGTAGTTACAAAGATTTTAGGTATCGCAATGTCCGGAAAATTTTCCTTTGGCAAATTGTTGTAGCTTATTAATCCCAGCACGGTAACCAGGAATATGAGCACATAAATGGCCGTTTTGTTGTCAATGGCCCAACTTGAGGGCCCAAATTCTTTATTCAGATCTTTCATAATCAACAGATCAAACGTTAATAATTAATTAGCAGACTGTAATACCTTAATTTTATCACCATCCTCAATTTCAGTAGCCCCTTCGGTAACCAGCTCATCGCCACTTTTTAATCCCGACAATATTTCGGTGTTGCCGCCATAAGTTGTGCCCGATTTAACATTCACTTTTTTAGCGGTGCCATTTTGATTCAGATAAACATAATCACCATTTTCTGATTTCAGGATAGCTTTAACCGGCACTACAATGGTGTTAGCTTTGGAGTAATTGGCTATCTGGATAATGGCGGTCATGTTTGGACGCAAACTTTTACGTACAGGTAGTTTTATTTCAACACCAAAGCTTCTTGATGTAGGGTCAATAACTTTAGCGGCAAAAGTTACTTTGGTAACTAATGAATCCTGGGCATCAGGCACTGATATTTTCACTTCATTACCCGTATTTACGCTGCCTGCATAAGATTCAGGCACATCAGCCTTAATTTTTAAAACATCAGCATTCACCACCCGGATACCCGTTTGGCCTGGCGATGCAGCCTGACCTAATTTAAGATCCATCTGATCAATAGTTCCATTAATAGGAGATACAATACGGTATTGGCTGGCTTGCTGTTTTAACCCGGCTAAAACTTTTTTGGCAGTTTGCAGTGTTGTTTGCGCTTGTAAAAACTGTACCTCGGTACCTATTTTTTGATCCCAAAGATTTTTTTGACGATTGAATAATGTTTGGTTTAAATTAACCTGTGCTTCGTTCTGGGCTATATTTTGTCTCAGCACATTATCATCAAGCTGGGCCAATGTTTGTCCTTTACTTACGTGCTGCCCTACTTTTACATATATGGCGGTGATAACAGCCGAGGCCTGCGGATAAGCAGTTACATTATCCTGGGCATCAATTTTACCTTGTATCTGAACATAATTGGTAAACTGGGCTGGTTTTATAGCAATAGTGCTTACATCCGTAGTTTTAGAGGAGTCTTTTGAACCAACCTCGGCCTGTAGCTTGGTTATCTTTGAATTCAGATCAGCCTGTTGTTTTTTCAAGTCGGCCAATTCAGCCGATTTATCCTTAGGTTTATTGGAGCAAGCTGCCAAAAAAATGAAAGCTGGTATGTATAGTAGTTTTTTCATTTGAATAATTATATAGTAGGTTTAGTAATTGTTTATTTAATGCGGCCGTATGCCTTATCCAGATCAACTTTGCTTATTAAAGCATCGTAAAGTCCCTGTATATATTTGTCATTTGCATCATCAAGTGAGGTTTGGGCTTGCGTTACCTCCAGGCTCGAGCCAACTCCCTGTTGATATTTTATTTTAGAAACACGCAGCACTTCTTCTGCTAATTCCCTGTTTCTTTTTTGATTATTAAGGCTTTGTATCCCATTAACATAGGCAACATTAGCTTTATTAGCTTCCAGTTTCAGCCCGTTTTTTGAATTCTCTAAATCATTCTGCGATTTTAAAACTGCAATTTTTGATTGTCTTACCTGGTTTAAGCGCTGCCATCCATTAAATATGGGGATGTTTAAAGTTAGTCCAACGTAGCTTGAAGGAAAGTTCATTTTGTACAAGTTACCAAAACTATTATTCTGATAAGATGAGGTATAGCTTGCATTAGCTTTAAGCGTTGGTAAGTATTGTGATTGCTGGCGCTTCAAATCAAGTTTTTTAAGTGCAATACCTGTTTCCGATAAGCTGTATTCAATGCGGTTGTGATAAAATGAAGTATCGGCTGCCAGGTCAGCAGTATCATCTAATTTAATATCATCCAGTTTGTCCTTTAAAGAAAGAGCATTCTCTATAGGCATTCCCATTTGAAATTTCAAAACCTGATAATTTAAAGCAAGAGACCGGATGGTATTTTCGCGGGTGGTTACTAAATTGTTATACTGAACCGCAATACGATCTACATCTATTTTTTCAACCGTTCCTTGCTTATTTTGAGCTGTAGTTTCATCAAACTGCTGTTTTAATTGCTTAAGGTTGGCATCTGTTAATCTTAACTGTTCATTACTAACCAATATCTGATAGTAAGCTTTGGTAACCGCTACGCTAATTTGGATTTTATTACGGGTTAGGTTTTTTAAGGAAAGCTCCTTATATGTTCTGGAAGCCTTTAAACCTACCAGGTAACTACCGTCAAAAAGTATCTGATCTGCTGTTGCACCAATACTTGATTGATATTTAACCCCAAACTTTACAGGAATAAAAGTACCTGCGGGCTGGCCAAATACTTCGCCGGGCAACAAAGTTGTAGGTATCTTTAAATAATCCTGAAAAGTGGCTGATCCACTTATCTGGGGTAACCCTATACCTCTTGTTTCTTTAACCTTATATTCTGCGCTCTTGATATCAAGCCCGGCATTTACTACAGAGTCCTGGTGCTCATAGGCATAATTGATACAATCCTGAATGCTAAAGCTAAAAGTTTGGTTATTAGGTGGCGCTTCCTGCGCATAGCTTTTAAAGGCTATGGCGCAAAGTACAGTTGCCGTAAAAAGTAAGTATTTCATTTTATATACTATAGTTGGGTTATTACTTTATTATTTATGTTTTTACCAATCAAAGGTCACGTCAGCTAATGACAACCTTATGTCAGCAATCCTTTATTCTTCGTGTATATTTTTATACTGGTTTAAAAGCTTGTATCCCTTAAGTGTACAGATGCCATAATTAAAATGATCCTGAAACTGTACCTGTACTCTCCAGGTATTAAACTCCGATACAGGAAAAATCTCGGTATTAAAGCCCAGTTCAATCTGACTCACCCTCATCCTTGCAATAATCTTTACGTCGATATCCTGACGAATGTAACCCTGCTTCATTCCTTTTATCAAAAGTTCTTCCATGGTTTTGATCAACACTTCCGCTTTAAACTTTTGAAACTCGGCCCAGGCATCTGGATGATATTTCTGCATATCATGTACAACTATTGGGTTGATCACGGAAAATACTTCTTCAGAGCATTTCATCATGTTGATCATTTCCTCAATTACATCGTTTGATTTACTAATGATGTCAGTCATCTGATCTTCATCCTCTTTCAGTCTCACTCTAAGTACTGCTGTAACCAATTCGTTCTTGTCTTTAAAAAACTGGTATATGGTTTTTTTTGACATGCCGATATGTCTGGCTATATCATCCATGGTAATGCTCTTGATCCCTGCTCTTAAAAACAGTTCCAGGCTTCCTTGTATTACTCGCTCTATTTGACTCATTGACTTTCCGGGTCAAAACTAAGGAAACATTTTTTGATTTCAAAGTTTCCGTCAGAAAATACAAATTCCTGACAAAACGTTTTAATATGCTGATCTCATGCCATTTGTTTTAAATACTTATATAACAAATGACAATCCCAAAACAGGACAACAGATCCCCAATATTTTATAGTTTCCGATTTGCGCCCTCGCTTATTGATCATCTGCGCATCAATTTTCTTACCTTTGCCAAAATTTATAAAGAACATGACGCTTACTCCGCTTTCAGCAATTTCGCCAATTGATGGCCGTTACCGTAATACCACCGCTGAACTTGCCAATTACTTTTCCGAATACGCCTTGATTAAATACCGTGTATTTGTTGAGATAGAGTATTTTATTGCCTTAACAGAAAGTTCACTACCTCAATTACAACATTTTGATGCTGGAGTGTCTGAAAAGTTACGCGACATCTATAAAAACTTCAGTGAGGCCGACGCCGAAAGCATCAAAGAGATCGAAAAAACTACCAATCACGATGTAAAAGCGGTTGAGTATTTTATAAAAAAAGAATTTGACAAATTAGGTGGGCTTGAGCCTTATAAAGAGTTTATACATTTTGGCCTTACTTCTCAGGATATTAACAATACAGCCATACCATATACCTTTAAACTGGCTGTAAACAATACCTATTATCCTGCTATAAATGAACTGGTTAATACTTTAAAAAATTACGCGCGTGATTGGAATCAGGTGCCGATGCTGGCCCATACTCATGGGCAACCAGCTTCGCCAACCCGTTTGGGTAAGGAGATCCAGGTTTTTGTAGAACGTTTAGAGGCCCAGCTTGAATTATTGGCAGCAGTACCCTACTCGGCCAAATTTGGCGGCGCAACGGGTAATTTCAATGCGCATCATATAGCCTACCCTAAAAATGATTGGAAAGCTTTTGGTAACCATTTTGTTAACGATATATTAGGCCTTAAACGCTCACAATTTACCACGCAAATAGAGCATTATGACAATTTTGCGGCCCATTGCGATGCATTGAAAAGGATCAATAACATTATCATGGATCTGGACCGCGATATGTGGACCTATATATCCATGAACTATTTTAAACAAAAGATAAAAGCGGGTGAAGTTGGTTCTTCGGCCATGCCACATAAGGTTAACCCGATAGATTTTGAAAACTCCGAAGGTAACCTGGGTATTGCCAATGCTTTATTTGAGCATTTGGCAGCCAAGCTTCCGGTTTCCAGATTACAGCGTGATTTGACCGATTCAACCGTTTTACGAAATATCGGTGTCCCGGTGGCTCATACGCTGATCGCTATCAAATCAACTATAAAAGGTTTAGGCAAGCTACTTTTGAACCAGGACGCTATTAACGCTGATCTGGAAGCTAACTGGCCGGTTGTTGCAGAGGCCATACAAACCATATTAAGGCGCGAAGGCTATCCTAACCCGTACGAAGCATTAAAAGACCTCACCAGAACCAATCAACAAATTAACGCACAAACAATAGCAGCCTTTGTTGATACGTTAAATATAAGTGATGCTATTAAACAAGAGCTAAAACAGATAACACCAGCAAACTATACAGGTATTTAATTTTAGATGTGCGAATTTCAAATGTGCAGATATGCAGATGGTCGGTTTTAAAACATCTGCACATTTGAAATTTGCACATCTGCACATAAAAGTCATCTATCATCTGCATGTCATAACTAATTAATAGCTAACTTTAAACAAAAAAGCTACCTAAATTTGTTAATTCAAGATTTAATCAGAAAGCTAAAATGAATATCAACGTATATACAGAGTTAACGCCAAACCCGGCAACAATGAAGTTCATTGTGAACAAGTTGCTTATTAATGGCAGTGCCGATTTCGCCACAAAAGAAAGTGCTGAAAAATCACCTTTTGCAAAGGAGTTATATAAATTTTCTTTTGTTAACGGTGTTTTCTTCGCCAGTAATTTTGTTACCATCACCAAAACTGAAGGCAGCGAATGGGACGATGTAGAGCCCATTATGAAAGAGTTTGTAAAAGGCGCTGTTGAATCTGAACTCAAAATACAATTAGAGGAAGAAACAGAAGCGGGAAACTTTGAAGGTTCTGAAACCGAAGTAAAAATACAACAGATATTACATGATTACGTTCGTCCGGCTGTGGAGCAGGATGGCGGCGCTATTTCATACCGTTCATTTAACGAAGGTGTAGTTACTGTTGAACTACGTGGTTCATGCAGCGGTTGCCCTTCTTCAACTGTTACCCTTAAAGCCGGTATCGAAAACCTGCTTAAACGCATGGTACCCGAAGTTACCGAAGTAGTATCGGAAGCTTTATAAATATTTGATTACACCGATTATTTAGGATTTCACCGATTTCATATTGTTATATCAACTGAAATCGGTGAAATCTTTTTTTATCGGTGAAATCCTTACTTAAAGTATTTCTGAATATACTGCACCAATTCCGCAGTTATTTTTCCGTTAGTTGCCACAACTTCTCTGGCCTCTAGCACATCATTGCCACCGTTAAAGGTTACTACCTCGCCCCCGGCCTGCCTTACGATAACTATACCGGCAGCTACATCCCAGGAGTTTAAATTATACTCGTAAAAAGCATCAAACCTGCCACATGCCGTATAAACCAGGTCGACTGCCGCCGAACCTAAACGCCGGAGACCGTGACAATTCTTCATCAGATCGGCAAACAAGGCAATATAGGCATCCTGCTTTCCGAAGTCATAATATGGGAACCCTGTCGCTAATAAGCTATTGGCCACAGTTTGGTTATTGCTTACCCTGATCTCGGTACCGTTCAGATATGCCGGGGCACCTTTCCAGGCATAAAAGCATTCGTCCAGATTCACCTCATATACTACACCGGCCACTAATTCATCATACTCTTTAAGCGCTATACTTACCGAAAACGAAGGGATGCCATGTATAAAATTGGTGGTACCATCCAAGGGGTCAATGATCCAATTATATCTTTCGCCAACGGTGGTGGTGGTTTTTTCTTCGGTAATAAAACCTGCTTCAGGTAATATCTTGCGTAAACCTTCTACGATCAGTTTCTCGGCAGTTTTATCTACGTAAGATACCAGATCGTTCAAACCTTTGTATTCAATTTTATCGGCGTTGAAGGTTTTACGCTCCTGTCTTATAAAATCGCCGGCTTGTTTTGAAACTTCAATTACCTGTTCAGTTATGTTTTTGAGTTGCATGTTTGCGTAATGATAAGCTGAATGAAAATGCTTTATGTACAAAAAAGCTTGCAAAGAACAAGCTTAACGCGGCCCCTATCCGGGCCACCGGTGGGTATATCCCAAAATCCTGTATCAATATTTTTATCACTGCTAAATTCGCGAAAAAACCAAGACAGGCTACGGATGCAAAGCGAACAAACTGCTTATAGGCCGATAGTTTTGACTCCGTAAAAACCATATAGCGGGTGATCAGGAAATTAACGATCACACCCATAAAAAATGATAGTGCCAGAGATAAGGTAGAATTACGAACCGTTAACGAAAATATCTGGTAAGTATGTCGTACTAATAAGTTATGATAAAACAAGTAAAAGGCAGAAACATCAACTAAAAAACCTGCCCCTGCAGAGATCACAAATCTGAATACCTGGTTATCCAATAATTTGTTGGCTTGCTTAGTATTAGCCATGCTTTAAAACCGCTGATTTTTTATCCTTATTTAACCCATTCACAATTAAAACAGCCCCGCCAATAACCATCAGCAACGAAATAAACTCGGCCTGGGTAAAGCTGATACCGGCAACATGATATTTAGTGTTTACGCGTATCAATTCTATAAAAAAGCGTTCTACGCCTGCCAATATCATGTAGATGCCAAACATTACACCTGCTGGTTTTATACGATCGCGGATGCTCCATAAAAGCCAGAACAGCAGTAAACAAACAAGCACTTCATAAAACGATGTGGGATAAACCGGATACTGCAACTCGTGGCAAAACTTGCCAATACAACCCGGAATGGCAATACCTTCGTCGTTTACATTGTGCGGAAATTTAAAGGCCCACATCCAATCAGGAGCCCAACTCAGCCAGCCCGGTTTTGGCGCGGTATTGGTTATCCCCCAGTCCCCATCACCCGACATCTGGCAGCCTACCCTACCCAAAGCGTAAGCCAGCATCACACCCGGACCACCAATATCCAACATATTAAGTGGTTTGATACCATGCTTATTAGCGATGTAAAGCACAGCAGCACCGCCGCATATTAAACCACCATAAAAGGTCAATCCGCTAAAACCTATCAGCATCCCTACAGGGTCTTTCATAAATTCGCCCCAGTTCTCCAAGGCGTTAAATACTTTGGCACCAGCGAACCCAAAAACAGCTGCCCACAGCAAAATATTGCCCATAAGGTCATGCGGGTGTACTGTTACTTCTTTGGTTACTGGCTTAGGTTGTTTTTGCTTCTCAGCCTCATGATAGGCCCAGTAAGCAAACGCTGCGGCGCCAATGAGTCCGCCTACCCAGCTACCGCGTAATGACAGCAAAAAATCCTGCGGGCCATCCAGAAGCAAACGATAGTTCAGTATACAATCAACCAGTTTATAACCTAAAACAAAGCCAAAAACACCATTACCAACCAATTCATTAACCGAGGCGGGTTTGCCTACAGTAACCGTTTTTTTAAACGAATGAATGATGCCTAATTTCTCTTTCCGTTTAAATTCCTGCGCAAAGGCCCAGTAAGCGCCCATAAAAGCTATGGCCACAAAAAAGCCAAAAGTTTGAATAGGCAAAGGGATATTTATACCGAAAAGATATTGAAGAAGCGATGTAATAGTTGGAAACATAGGTTATAGTTTGAAGCGAATATAGCGTTTTAATGCACTAATATTTCTGCGCTTTCTGTTATATCGACATCACCATCAGGTGAAATATTTGTTAAGTAAACCTTTTTAAGCTCGTTGATCAGCACCGGATCATACTTGGTTCGTACCTTAACATAGTTACGGGTAAAACCGTGCATATAGCCCTCTTTGATGTCCCCTTCAAATAAAACCTCTTCGGTTTTGTTTAACTGGCTTTCATAAAACGCGCGGCGTTTTTTGTCAGACAGGATATGCAGCATTTTACTGCGCTCGCCACGGGCAGAACCTGGTACCGCGCCGGTCATCTGACTGGCCAGGGTGTTTTCCCGTTCCGAGTAGGTAAATACGTGCAGGTATGAAACGTTCAGCTCATTCAGAAAATTATAGGTTTCCACAAAATCTTCACGGGTTTCGCCGGGAAAACCTACGATCACATCTACTCCAATACAGCAATCAGGCATCAGCTCCTTGATCTTAGCTACCCGGTTTACATACAGATCGCGTTTGTAGCGACGGCGCATCAGGCCCAATATCTTATCAGAACCCGACTGTAAGGGGATGTGAAAATGTGGCACAAACCGCTTTGAAGTAGCCACAAAGGCAATAATTTCGTCGGTAAGCAGGTTAGGTTCTATGGACGAGATCCTGATGCGGTCAATTCCCTCTACTTCATCCAAAGCCTGTACCAGGTCGAAGAATTTGTCCTCGCGTTTACCATTGCGAATACCAAAATCGCCCAGGTTTACACCGGTAAGCACAATTTCTTTTACTCCTGATGCCGCTATCTGGCGGGCCTGCTCTATCACGTTTTCAATAGTATCGCTGCGGCTGCTGCCACGGGCAAGCGGTATGGTACAAAAGGTACAGGAATAATCGCAGCCATCCTGAACTTTCAGGAAAGTACGGGTACGGTCACCAAACGAATAGGCGGGTACAAACTCATTAGCTTCGGATACGGGCTGGTTAAACACCAGGGCCTTAGGCTTCTTGGTCAGATCGGTAATATGATCAATGATCTGGAATTTTTCGGCGGCACCCAACACCATGTCAACACCCGGTATTTCGGCTATTTCCTGTGGCTTTAGCTGCGCATAACAACCTACAATGGTCACATAAGCGTTTGGTGATATTTTGAGCGCTTCCTTAACTATTTTCTTGCACTTTTTATCCGCGTTTTCGGTAACCGAACAGGTGTTGATCACAAAAACATCGGGGGTGTTCGTAAACTCCACCGTATCGTAGCCGGCCTGGTTAAACAGGCGCCCGATAGACGAGGTTTCCGAATAGTTGAGCTTACAGCCCAGCGTATAAAAGGCAACTTTCTTATTCATCTTAAAGGGCGCAAAGATAATTAATTATTGAATTACTGAGTTAGTGAATTATTGAGTTATGACAAACCTATTAACCAAACTACCACATATATTTGATCAGGCTCCCTATCGAAAACTTTTTAAAGCTTTATTTTAACACTTTTTTAACTAAAAAACGGGCTAAAACGAGTCAAAAACTGCTCAAAATTCATTCAAAACCATCGATTTTAACACTTTTTAACAAATTTCTGATGGGTTTTAAAAGCTTTAAAAAGTATTAAATACCTGTATATCAAATAACTAAATACAAAATGGTTGATTTTTGGTTGTATTTCCCCTTAACCAAACAGCCCGGTTTCCTGATAGATCAAGAAACCGGGCTGGTGTACATACAAATATACGCAATTTATCGGTCTTGTAAAAACATGTGGCAGGATAGTCTACTTCTTATTATTTATTTCTTTTAGGGCCCGTTTTAACACGGCATCGGTACCATTAATCACATCCTCTGGGGTGCGGGGCACCTCAATATCCGGGATAACGCCTATGCCTACAAAGTCGCGGCCATCCGGATAGGTATCACGCTTGGTGCAGATGCGGGCCGTAAAGCCGGGTAAAGTGAGTGGCAAGGGCTGACCAGTACTGCCATAAGTACGCTGCCCAATGGTTGTAGCGCGTCCTTTTAAGCCATCTATCATCACTAAAAAATCCTCGGCAGCCGAGGCTGTATTATTTCCGCACAATACCACCAGCGGTGTTTTAATTTTTTGATCTTTAACATAGTTGTAAAAGGTCATGGTATCGCCCTTGTACCAGTACTCGCCTTTGGCCGATGCTATCGATTTTTGCTGCCAGTTGGATAATTTACCTTTTTTGGTGGTGTCCATTAATTCATAGGTTCCCCATGCCCGGTAGGCCGACAGGTTATCGCGGGTTTTCCAGGCAGAGCCCACCAAAACCTTCTGATCAGTAAAATACATCAGTATCTCGGCCCCTACGCCGCTGTTACCACCACCATTACCGCGCAGATCAAGGATTACGCCTTTGCATTTATACAGTTCAGGCACTATCTTTTTAAATTCGGTAACTATCGACTCGTCGCCAAAACTGTTCAGTTTCACGTAAGCTATCCCATTTATATTTTCGTAATTCAGCACCTTCCAGGGTGTATTATTGGTTGCCCGCCTCACCCAATTGGCACGATAGGTATGGTATTGATAGTTGTAATCTATTAGCTTGCCTTTGGGCGATCGTAGCTTCAAATGCCATACTTTAGCCGTATCGGTACCATAAAACATCATAGCCGCGGCTGTATTCCAAAGCACATGTTCTGTTGACGAGCTGATATAGGGAATGATCTCCTTTTCGGCATAGGCTTTTGCATCCATCCCATCCACGCTTACCAGTTCAGATCCCAGTGGCACCTGGTCTTTAAATTGCAGCGGAATATCAGTCACAATGAGTTTTTTGTTAAAATTTTCAATATTGATCCATCTATACCTGGACCCATGCGGCATCAGCGTCTGCGGGAAATCAATATCGGTATGCCCGTCTTTTAGCAAGGCGCAAAACCGCTGCATCACCATATAATATTCCCAGGTGTTTTTTGTGGCCAGTATTTTGGGGATATAGGCTTGGTAGGTACTATCCCAGTTAATTTTGGCATGGTCGAAATACGCGAAATTGTATTTTGCTTCCGACCAGAATTTACTCAGGCCATATAATTTATCGGCTGATGAAAGATTAGAAACGGTATCAATTTGGGCAAAAGCCGGGCGGAAACCCGTCATTAAAAATACCAGGGAAAGACAGTAGTAGATTTTTTTCATGGACAGGCTCAGTTAATAATCTCAAATATAAAAGTTTAGGCTATTGAAAGATGACCTGCACATAAAATATAGGAAATGTCTCCGTTTAAAAATAAAAAACCATGATCCAAAGGCGCTCTTTGATTTTTATAGCGGCCGTGCAAAAAATAAACGGTAACCGTTGGGGTCAATAACGGCAAAACCCCGAAGGTTATCGGTATTGTCGAGTAAATCCTGGTGAAAATTGACCCCTTTGGATCGGAATTCATCAAATAACGCATCCGGGTCGGCTACCCCAATATGCGCATCCCAAACCGCCCAGTCATAACGGGTATGGTTAGGTACAGGTTCGCCGCTGGCTTTCAGCATGAGCGACACCGGCCCACGGCCGATCATCGCAAAATAAGGATTAGCTTCTTCCTCAGCGATATAGAGCACTTCAAAACCCAGTTTTTGCACATAAAAATCTACCGACTCTCGCAGGTCGGTCACAATAAAAAAAGGCGAAACGAAAAGGAGATCGGACATAGATACTAAATTAAGTTAAGGATTGTTAAAAATGAAATACGCTTTACATATCACTTATCACTATCAGGTTTTATTTGTAAAGGGGTAGAATATGCTACTTTCTGCCAGATCTGCGAATATCTTTCGCCTTATTAAAAGTTGTCAAACAACTATCCAGCGGTTGGCCCCGCTTATAAATGCAATCGCAGAAAACTGCGCAGGCCGCGGGGTTTTTACTCGAAGCACATTGATTTCTGCACTCAGCTTCAGAGTTGCCCGGTACGATCTCAAATAAATAGAAAGTACCGATGATGATAAAGACTATGACGGCGAAGGAACCTCCAAAAAACAGGATCCGCAGGCGCTTACCCAAGGGCTTTTTTAACACACGAGGTTCCGTTTTGAGCTGCTTAAATGGCAAAATATGTTTTAGACGGTCATAATCCCAGATCAATAAAAACAAGCTTGCCAATAACATCATCGTGACGCCCCGGGTACCGTCAAAGCGGGTAGCATAAGTCAGCACACAAATATTAACGATGAAGGGAAAATACATCAGCGCACCCAGAAGGGATGTTCTCGGGATCAGTAATAATATAGCTGTTATGATCTGAGCAATTCCAATAAAGGTATAGTAATAGCCTGTAAGAAGTAGGGCATCAAAGTAATGTCCTAAAGGGTTGTTAGACGGCAGGCCGGCAGCGAATCTTTCACCTATGATTTTTACGTAGCCGGCTATAAGAAAGCTCGCAGCTAAAGCGATGCGGCAAAAAATAGCAAAGCGTTTAAACCACTTGTCGGCCCTTGCTTCATAGTATATTTCTTCAAATCTATTCATGTTTTTTACGGGGGATAATTTTACTGAGGAGAAAATGAAGAACTAACGCTATGATAGTCCAGTATAAAGCACAGGCAAGCGCCCTAACCGGGGGTGCCGGGTCCGGATCGTTGAATATTGGTGCCAGGGGTCCTACCAAAACAATTTTAACAGGATATATGATTGTGGCTACAGTGCGCTTCCAGGCTATTGGTGAGCCCGTTCCCGGGAACCACTCGCCGTTTACAGGTTGCAACAGTAAATTAGAGATAATCTGAAAGGCAAACGCCGAAACAAGAAAGATGATAACAAATTTAGTTCTTGTAATCTTCATACTGTTGTTTTTTTTATTAATAAAAAGTACTTTGCATAACAAAGTTAAATAAAATCACCTTCTCTTTCAAAGTATTTTAAGAAAATTTTAAACTGAGAGACTCCCCATCGCTACCACAAGCGAGGCGCTTGCGGTAGCGAATCGCAAATCCCCTGCTGTTGTTTTTAAAAATTGTGCTATTTTCGATGTATAACTCACCGGGCTGCATTATAACACCTTTATAGCTATAAAAATCATCATCATGAAACATAAGGTAATCTTATTGCTGCTGGCTATGTTTTTGGGAATATTTGCTTTTGCCCAGCAACAACAGCCTAAAAACATCATATTGGATACCGATATAGGTCCCGACTATGACGATGTTGGGGCGATGGCCATTTTACACGCCCTGGCCGATAAAGGCGAATGCCGCATCCTGGCTACTATAGCCAGCAACCAGCATAGCCGTATAGCCCCGGTTTTAAGCGTATTGAACACCTATTTCAAAAGACCCGGCATCCCCATTGGGGTGGTACGGGGTAAAGCTGTAAATATACCCTGCTCGCAAAAATGGGATTCCCTGATCGTTGCCCGGTACCCGCACCGGATCAAAAACAACGATGAGGCGGAGGACGCCACAACGCTTTACCGCAGGATCCTGGCTGCTCAACCTGACCAAAGCGTAACCATTGTAACCATTGGGTTTATGACCAATATGGCTAACCTGTTGCAATCACAACCAGATAAAGCATCGCCATTAAATGGAGTTGCCCTGGTTAAAAAGAAGGTAAAACTGTTGGTGAGCATGGCCGCCTGTTTTAACCAGGAGATGGGAAAATTCAAGGAGTTTAATGTAGAAAAGGACGCCGTTTCTTCGAAAATAGCGTTCGATACTTGGCCCTCTCCCATTATTTTTAGCGGGTTCGAGATCGGCGAAAAGATCCATACCGGCTTGCCGATCACAAAGGAAAAGTCTATTGTTCATTCGCCGGTTAAAGATGTATTCCAAAAAAGCATCCCGCTTGACCCCAACGATGCCAAAGGCCGAATGAGCTGGGACGAAACCGCGGTGCTGGTTGCCGTACGTGGCTATGAAAGGTATTTTGACGTGGTAAAAGGCAAAATAATATGCAACAGCAATGGTAGTAACCTTTGGGATAAAACTGGCACCAGGGATCGTTATTTAGTACTAAAAATGCCCATCCCGCAAATAGAAGCGACTTTGAATACACTGATCATGCACCAGCCTAAAGCTAATTAATATCAAACATCGAATGCCCAATATCCAATAATGAAGGGAAATGACATTCCGCTTGCGAGAGCTATTTTAGTATATTGTTACTTTAGGGGCTTATTTGACAGCCGCGATGATGAATGAAAACGAAAAGTCTGAATTTTGGGAATCCGCCTTTATCGACAAACAGGAAATGTGGGGATTTGAACCATCAAAGTCGGCCGTATTGACCAAAGATTTTTTTGTCCAAAAGTCAGTAAAAAACATCCTCATTCCAGGCATTGGCTACGGACGGAACGCGCAAGTTTTCAGAGATCATGGGATAGCAGTTACCGGGATCGAGATCTCAAAAACCGCTATTGATATGGCCAAAAAACATTACGGAACAGATATGACCATCTATCACGGTTCTGTAACCGATATGCCATTTGACAAACACCTGTATGATGGCATATTTTGCTATGCTTTAATTCATTTGTTAGATGGCAGCGAACGGGAGAAATTGATCCATGACTGCTATCATCAACTAACAGAAAATGGCTATATGGTTTTCACGGTTATTTCGAAAGCCGCCCCAACCTATGGCCAGGGTAAATTGCTGAGCCAAGACCGTCATGAAATATTTGATGGGGTGAACATGTATTTTTACGACCAGGAATCGATTAACGCCGAATTTAGCAAAGCCGGATTGTTTGAGGTCACGGAAGTCACGGAGAACTATCCCTTCTTTTTAATTAAGTGCCGGAAAGGCGAGTAATGATATTAAAGGAGGGCTCCCAATTTATAGGTGTTCCGAGAATGAAATTTAAAAAAAGGATGTCATTTCGATAGAGCATGGGCGGGCATGAGCGTTGTGTGAAAGAGAAATCTTCTGCAGTATACAATGTCTAATTGCATGTCGAAGAAGATTTCTCCTCGTACCTCGTTCGAAATGACAACCTCTTATTTCTCTCGCAGTCACTTGGCTGGAGCCGAGCGACTGCAAAGAATTACACGGTGGACTACTTTTCCAGGTACTGGTGTGCCAGGATTAGGAACGTACTGGATGTCCAGGTGTAGGCAGGGTCACGTAATGGCTGTCCGGTTAAGGCGTCGAAATTCTCGGCAAAACCACCAGCCTCGCACGTATTACAGAAGCGCTCGGCCAGTTGACGCGCAAAATCCTTTTCGCCCGATCTATTTAAGCCATCAATAATTAATAACATAGGCGGCGCCCATACAGGGCCACGCCAATAGCTATCAGCACCATAGAGTTTGCTTTGCGGGCTCTCAGAAGCAAGACCATGTTCGGTAACAAAATTTCCGGGCTTTTTTAAATCAGCAACCATTTTGTCCCTGATGTTTTTGGGTAAACGATCGCCTATTAACATGGGGAGATAAGCCATCAGGCTTCTGCTATCTTTATTAACCTTGCTCGATAAAGCATTTTTACTTACAAATTTATCCCCGTTCCATAAATTGGAGATCATTTTATTTAGCGTAGTGTCGGCTCTCCTGTTCCAGTACGCGGCATCCTTTTGTTTGCCTAATTTTGTAGCCACTTTAGCGAGCACGTCCATTTGTTTTATTAAAAACGCGGCAAGATCGGGGCCCTCAATCGGAAACTCCATATCAAGCGCCGAACCATTATCCCAGCCAGAATCATTGCCATGATAGTATTCGGGCAAGCCATTATGATTGCCATCCCTGTATATAAACCAATAGTTAGTCCATTTTACAAGCTTCGGATAAATTTCGGCTAATTGTTTTTGACTGAGCTGGGAATGCTCCATTAACTGGCCGAGTGTCCAGCCGTGAATTGGAGGTTTCCGGAACTCCCATACCAAATGATGCGCATTGATATAGTCGGGCAAAGCCCCGGTAACATCCTGCTGGTCAAACACCAGCATCAATTGATCCCAGGATAGTTTTGGCTGCTGATAGCTCAGCGCGATCGCGTTGAAACAATTGTCCCAGCTCCAGATATTGAACATCCAGTTTTTTGACATCAACATACCATACCTTGTCAAGTAGCCATCGGGCTTTACGATGCACGACCAATTGATATACGCCGCCAATTCCCGCCCTTGCTCATAAGCAGGAGAAACGGTAGCCGTAGTTTTTTCCCATTGTAAAAGCTCCTTTTTGAGTATCTGCATGCTTTCGGCATAGGATACGTTATATTTTATGGGCAACCAGTCGCTATGATATTGTTCTATTACGATGTCCAGATGTCCCTGTTCAGGCTCTACCCAGAAACCGTTCTTGTCTTTTTCAGTTTTAAATCCCCCACTTCCCGATTGAATGGTCACTACCATACGCTCATCCCTTAATTTCCAGGTTTTGTTATACCCTGGCACCCTGAGTGTATTGCTGCCATCCAGGTTCCCCTTTAAAAACACACCGGGACCGTCGCTCATAATATGCAGCCTTTCCGGGCTTTCAAAATAAAAGGTTAGTATACCCAGGGTAGTTTTACCTTGCAACTGCAAAGGTGTTGCTTCGTATTTTACGGGCAGGGCTTGCTGCTCATGCCAGGGTTCTGCAGTGAGGACCGTGTTATTGGAAGAAAACCTGGAACCAGACAGATCACATATATGTATTTTCCCTGTGTCATGATGCTCGTGATCAAGTGTAGATAAGGACATATAGGAACCAAAACGACTGAAAGGAACCCTGGTAATATCAAACTTGATATTTGAAAGATCCTGCGCGCCGACCCCGGTGACCGTAAATAGCATCAATAATAAAAGGGTATAAACTACTTTAATAACAAGGGGTTGGTTTTTGCGATGCATTATTCAAAATTAATAATAAGGTGTATAGTGGCCCTGATTCAAAAAATCCAGGAGGTTATCTTTACAATTGTTTTTTATCCGTCAAAAAGACATTTGAGCGATTATTATCAAATGTAATCGATTGTAATTAATTACAAAGAATGTTAACAATATTATTAAATCATTGAGTGGCGCGGTGACAATACCGACCACGGGCTGAAATCTGACTATTCCTCGTTCCAGCGATAGCTTTCGTTCTCCAGACCTATGAGGTCAATTACACGGTTCACTACGGTCATGGCCAGTTCTTCGATGGTTTTGGGTTTGCTGTAGTATGATGGGATGGCCGGACAAATGATGCCTCCGGCTTCGGTCACCGTTTCCATATTGCGGATATGGATGAGGTTTAAAGGGGTATCGCGGGCCACCAGGATCAGCTTGCGGCGTTCCTTGAGTATTACATCGGCAGCGCGGGTGATCAGATCGTCAGATATACCGCCTGCAATGCGGCCCAACGTGCCCATTGAGCAGGGAACTACAACCATGGTATCAAACCTGGCCGATCCGGATGCAAAGGGCGCCATAAAGTCGTTCTTGGCGTAAAAGTGATAGTCGTATTTACTAAAATCCTCGTTATCGAGCTCAAAGCGCCAAACATCCTTGGCATTATCAGACATCACAACGGCAACTTCCTGTATCTGGTCTTTTAACTGGCTTAATTTTTCTAATAACAGCCGGGCATAAATAGCGCCGCTGGCCCCCGTAATGGCAACTACGATCTTCTTCTTCATAATTAATCCTTCAACAATCCACGCTCACAAATTTACGGGCACAAAAAAGGGTCGAATACAAGTACCCGACCCTACATCTACCTATGAAAAACATGCCCTTGAGAGGGCACTACAAATGTAATAAGAGTTTTTATATTATTAAACAAATTTGTAAAAATAATTTTACGTTAAGTTTTTATAAATTCTTTTCGATAAGTAATTGAATAATACCATCAACCATACCTACTCTTGGTACATAAATACTCTTAATACCGGCATGTTTCATAACGGTAAGATATATTTCGCAGGCAGGAATGATCACATCGGCGCGGTCCTGGTTAAGGCCCAGTACGTTGATACGGTCTTTAAGCGAAAAGGATGTAAGGTAGGTATATAGCTGCCTAAGTTTATTAAAGCTCAGCGGCGCCTCGTTCTCTTCTTCGGCCAGTTTATACAGCTTATTGATGTTACCACCGGTGCCAATACCTGCCAACTGTTTAAAGCCGCGGGTATGTTCGCGTATAAAATCCTTCATTTCATTCCAGGTTTCTTCGGTGTCCTGGTTATCCAGGATCCGGATAGTACCGATGTTGAATGATTTGGATGCCATGAGCTGGCCGGTTGAAAACAGGGAAAGCTCGGTACTGCCGCCACCTACATCTACATAAAGGTAGTTTTTACTTTTATCGATGTTTTGATCGGCGTGACTGGCGTATATCACCTTAGCTTCTTTTGAGCCATGGATGATCTCCAGGTCGATATTTGCCTCCTGTTTGATCAGTTTTGCCACCTCTTCCCCATTTTCGGCCTCGCGCATGGCCGATGTGGCGTAGGCCAGGTAATCGGTCACCTTATAAACATCCATCAGGTTGCGGAAAGCCTGCATCGCCTTTAAAAGATCATTGGTTTTACGTTCAGAAATATGGTGCTGTATAAACGCGTCGTCGCCCAAACGTAATGGCACCCTGATCAGCGTATTCTTTTTAAAAGAAATCGAACCATTGTTTTCAATAATGTCAGCAATCAAAAGCCTCACGGCGTTTGAACCTATGTCTATAGCGGCGTATCTCAATTTATTTATTTTTTGCTTTTAAGTAATTATATATCTCAATCTGCGCACGGTGCGACTCGGCAGAGTGAGTTTTGTGGTACTTGTTATTATTTTGACTGTTTATTTCGCGGGCCTTGGTGTTGTCATGCAGTTGTATATCAATCACATCCCTGATCTCCTTGCGTAACTGCTCGTCATATATCGGGAAACCAACCTCGATGCGGTTATCAATGTTACGGGTCATAAAATCGGCTGATGTCAGATACAGCAGCTCATTACCTCCATTACAGTAAATGTGCACACGGGCATGCTCCAGGTATTTATCAACGATACTGATCACCTCAATATTTTCGCTGTATCCTTTCACACCAGGTATCAGGCAGCACATCCCACGAATGATCATCCTGATCTTAACGCCGGCATTGCTGGCCGTGTAAAGCTTAGTAATCAGGTCCTCATCAGCAAGGCTGTTCATTTTTAATATCATGTAAGCCTTTTTACCCGCCTTGGCATTTTTGATTTCGTTATCGATCAACTTATAAATAGCCGGCCTGGAATCAATAGGCGACACGATCAAATTTTTCAATCCTTTTGGCAGCGCGTTTTTATATAAAGCCTTAAATACTACCACCAGATCGTCGGTGATCTTAGGGTTGGCCGTAAACAGCGTATGATCGGCATATATACGGGCTGTTTTTTCGTTGAAATTACCGGTTGAAAGACAGGCGTAATAAGCCAGTTTACGTTTTTCGATGCGCGTTACCAGGCATATTTTGGAGTGTACTTTGTAACCAGCCACGCCATACAATACGTTTACACCTTCTTCTTCGAGCCTGTTGCTCCAGAAAATATTGTTCTGCTCATCAAATCTGGCACGCAGCTCCACCAGGCAGTTTACCTTTTTACCATTTTTGGCCGCATTGATCAACGCGTGTATCACCCGTGAATTTTCTGCCAGGCGATATACGGCAATGCTGATCTCCCGTACTTTGGGGTCAATGGCAGCTTCACGCAAAAAGTGAATGATATAATCAAACGACTGGTATGGCGTACTCACCAGATAGTCTTTTTTGGCAATCAGTCCGATCAAACTTTTACCAAACGACAGATCCTCAACAGGCAATGGCGGATATTTAGGATATTCCAGCTCGGGCCGGCCCACATTGGGGAACGAGATGAAGTTTTTAAAGTTATGGTATCGGTTGCCGGGTATCAGGCTTTCGCCGTGCAGTCCCATTCTGTTCACCAGGTATTTTAACATATCCAGCGGCATATCGCTATCATACAGCAAACGCATGGGTTTACCCTTTTTGCGTTTTTGCAGGCTTTTGGATAACGAATCGATAAACTTTTCGCTTACCTCCTTATCCAGGTCAAGCTCCGCGTCGCGGGTGAGCTGTAAGGAATAAGCCTCAATGGTATCATGGTTAAAAATAAAGAAGATATCCTCCAAACTATACCTGATGATGTCATCCAGCAGGATAATAAATTTCAGGTTATTAGTTTCGGGCAGCGCTATAAACCTCGAGAGGTTGTCCGGAAACTCGATCAGAGCGAACCTTGATTTTTTGTTTTTGGTGAGCTTTACAAAAAAGTAAATGGCCCTGTCACGGAGTTCGGGCAACGGCATTTCGTCATCAAGCATAATGGGCACCAGTGTGGCCAGCAGCTTTTCCCTGAAGTAGGTTTTAACAAAGGCCCCGCGAGTTACGTTAAGCTGCTTATCGTTCAGCAAAAATATCTTTTCTTCGGCAAGCTCCTTTACAATGATATTTTCGTAAAGGTTGTTGAATTTGCGCTCTTGCTTTACAACCAAATTTTTGATCTGGTTAAGGATCTTTTTGGGATTGTAACCCAGTATTTCCTTTGATTTTTCGTTCAGGTTGGCCAGGCGGCTCATAGTAGCCACCCGTACCCGGTAAAACTCATCCAGGTTGGATGAAAATATGGCTAAAAACCTTACCCGTTCAATTAGCGGAACAGTTGGGTCGGCAGCTTCCTGCAAAACCCTATCGTTAAAATATAACCAACTTATCTCTCTGTTTATTAAGGGAACCTGTTTATCCATATAAATTGCCCATGCCGGGCTCACTTTTACAAAACTGCTTATTTATTTGTTAACTTAATATTAACTCATTAGCATTTAACGAGTTTTTATTCATTATTATTTATTACAGTAAGTAAACAAATTAATTGAACAGGTAAAATAAATGTTTCTAATACCTTAGTTTTGTACACATTTATAAAACCATTTACTTATGCCCACATTTGATATAGTAAGCAAGATAGACGGACAAACGCTTGATAACGCTATCAATACCGCAAAAAAGGAAATATTGAACCGTTATGATTTTAACGATTCAAAAAGCACTATCGACCTGGATAAAAAAACCAACGAGATCACCATCGTGACCGAAAACGATATGCGTTTAAAGGCTATTCAGGATTCCATCATCAGTCGTATGGTGAAACAGCATTTAGATTCCGCCGCTTTGGATTTTGGTAAAGAGCAATATGCATCGGGCAATATGATCCGCAAGGAGATCAAAGTGAAGGAAGGCATCGATAAAGAAGCAGCCAAAAAGATTGTTAAAAAGATCAAAGACAGCGGCCTTAAAGTACAGGCATCTATCATGGACGACCAGGTACGTGTTCAGGGCAAAAAAATCGACGATCTGCAGGCCGTGATCAGCCTGTGCCGCGGCGAAAACTTTGGCCAGCCACTGCAGTTTATTAATATGAGGGACTAATACCCACTCCTACTTCAATATTACTTGAACGTCATTGCGAGCGTAGCGTGGCAATGACGCTTTGTTTAAAACGAGAAAGAGCCGCAATTTGCGGCTCTTTCTCGTTTATATTATTTGAACAACAGGATTATCCTGCTGCCTCAGCTTCTTTAACTTCATTAGGTCGACCATTTTTGAAAGCCTTACGCGGCGATAAGCCCAGCAATTCAAACATCGCCATGTCGGTATCAAATGATGGGTTTGGTGTGGTCAATAGTTTTTCGCCTGCGAAAATAGAATTGGCACCGGCCATAAAACAAAATGCCTGTTCAACCACACTCATTTCTGTACGACCTGCCGACAGGCGAACCACCGTTTTGGGCATAATGATACGGGTAGTAGCTATCATACGCACCATATCCCAAACAGATACCCTCGGCTGATCGGCCAGTGGCGTACCTTGTACAGGTACCAAAGCGTTAATTGGCACAGATTCCGGATGTTTAGGCAGGTTTGATAATGTTTTAAGCATCGATATACGATCTTCCACTGTTTCGCCCAGGCCGATGATGCCACCGCTACATACAGTAATTTTAGCTTTACGTACATGCTCCAGTGTTTGCAGGCGCTCATCATAGGTACGAGTGGTGATAATACGCTTATAATCCTCCTCAGAGGTATCCAGATTATGGTTATAGGCATACAGACCCGCGTCGGCCAAACGTTGCGCCTGGCTCTCGGTAAGCATACCCAGCGTACAGCAAACTTCCATATCCAGGGAGTTCACCGCTTTTACCATGTCAATTACCTTGTCAAAGTCACGGTTGTCGCGTACCTCGCGCCAGGCAGCGCCCATACATAAACGCGAAGCACCACCTGCTTTAGCTTTTTCGGCCGCGGCTATCACTTCATCTTTAGGCATTATAGCGTGTACATTAACACCGGTGTTGTAACGCGCTGCTTGTGGGCAATACGCGCAATCTTCAGAGCAACCGCCGGTCTTTATCGAGATCAGCGAGCTGATCTGCACTTCGGCATAGTCCTTATTTTCGCGGTGTATGGTTGCGGCCTTGTAAACAAGGTCAAGCAGCGGGGTATGGTATATTTCAGCTATTTCTTCTTTAGTCCAGTTGTATCTTACCTCGGTCATTCTGTTTCAAATTTTGATGGTTCAAATTTAGAATAATTAGTGATTTAGTGAATTAGTGATTTAGCGATTTATTGTTTTGAACAAGAATTTACAAAATTAAAGAATTAACAGAATCTTAACTAAGGTATTCAATCCCTCCTCAATAATTCATTAACTATCTAAATCACAAATACTTGCCCAATCACTAATTCAATAATTCAATAATTAATTTAGTGGTGCAACAAAAGCTTTGTCGCCAGCCAAAGTGGTAATAAAAAGCCTATGCAATCTGTAAATGTTGTAATAATGATAGATGATGCTACTGCCGGATCAATCCCTACCCGCTTTAATATCAGCGGGATAGATGCCCCTGTTAAACCGGCGATGATGAGGTTACCCGTCATGGCTAAAAACAATACCAGGCCCAGCATGGGGTTGGCATCATAGAAAAAAGCCACTATAAAAACGATCAAACCGTTGGCTGCACCGTTGATCATCCCTACTAAAAACTCTTTCAGCACTGTATTATAGGCCTGCTTATCGCTCAGATCGTTTAATGAAATACGCCTTACCGTTACCGCCAGGGCCTGGGTTGCCGCGTTGCCGCCCATACCAGCAATAATGGTCATGTAAGCCGAAATAATGGAAAGCTTGGCTACCGTGGCATCGAAATTACGGATGATGGATGCGGCCAGGAAGGCTGTACCCAGGTTGATGACCAGCCAGGGTAAACGACTTTTTACAGCGTCTTTCCAGTTACCGCTCAACTCTTCGTCCTCAGATACACCCGATATTTTCAGGATGTCCTCGGTGTTTTCCTCCTCCATTACGTCGATGATGTCATCCACCGTAATGCGGCCCAGTAGTTTCATGTGCTCATCAACTACCGGGATACTGGTGAGGTTATATTGCGATATTAAACGGGCTACTTCTTCCTGGTCAACATCGGCCTTTACATATACAAAGGTTGTTTGCACCAGGTTACTGATGCGTGCATCGGCCTTTGCTTTAATAAGTGTTTTTATGGAGAGTATGCCTTTCAGCGTAGCCGCATCGTCAATCACATAAATGGTGTATAGCTCCTCCATCTCTTCCGATTGATGGATGATCTCGTCCAGTGCATCCTTTTTATCCAGGTTGATATTTACCCGGATAACCTCAGAGTTCATCAAACCACCCGCTGTATCCTCATCATAACTGAGTAGGGCCCGGATGCTGCTGGCATCCTCCTGATCAATATCTTTCAGGATCTCGTGCTGCTGCTCTTCATCCAACTGCGAGATAATGTCGGTAGCATCGTCATAATCCAACTCCTCCACAATCTCGGTACGTTTCTCCGGATGAAGGTTCACCAGTAGTTCTTCGGGATGATGCTCCTCATCCATTTCCGAAATTACTTCCGATGCGATGTCTGTCGGCAGGATATTGATGATGCGTTCTTTGGCTTCCTGCGGAAGTTTCTCAAACAGTATAGCAATCTCAGAGGCATGGTATCCCTGCAGAACTTTCTCTAACTCAACATCATCGCTTTCCAGAGCGGCTTTTATGCGGAGCAGGTCGGTTTTATCGATTTCAAAAGATTGCATATCCCGACTAAAATAATCATTTATGCCGGAAATCGAGAATCAGGAGACAAGAATCAAGAGGCAAGAATTAACTCGCTGATTTACTTTACCTTCTTGGTTCTTAACTCTTAATTCTTGCTTCTCAAAGGCTGTGATCGTATTCCGCAACAGCACCGCTTACCTTACTTATTTTAAATAAAGTTTGCTCCACCTGGGTTTTGCGGATGGAAACCTGTATGCGGCAGTCGTTATCAAACTGCTGATTGAGTATCACCAGGTTATCATCTTTGATGATACGCATTACATCGTTCAT
Source organism: Mucilaginibacter sp. BGA-UO-ETr-C110 (assembly GCF_059567985.1). Taxonomy (NCBI): domain Bacteria; kingdom Pseudomonadati; phylum Bacteroidota; class Sphingobacteriia; order Sphingobacteriales; family Sphingobacteriaceae; genus Mucilaginibacter; species Mucilaginibacter sp. BGA-UO-ETr-C110. The sequence goes on along the minus strand of NZ_JCAQPB010000002.1, from coordinate 984,117 downwards.
TTGAAGGTAGTCAAAGGCGATAGTATAAATATCGTTAACGGTTTTATGAATGATGACTGCCTGGTTCAAAGCCTCTTCGGTTGCGACCTTATAGGCATTAATTAAACCCGGAACGCCTAACAGCGTACCACCAAAATAGCGCACTACCACGACCAATATATTGGTCAAATCGCGGGATAGCAGCGTATTGAGTATGGGCCGACCTGCAGTGCCCGAAGGTTCACCATCGTCATTAACCCTAAACACCGATCTGTCGATACTTAAACGCATAGCCCAGCAATGATGATTGGCCTTAGGGTGCTCCGATTTCAGATTAGCTACAATTTCCTTGATATCATTCTCGGAATTGATAGGATATGCATAGGCCAGGAATTTGCTGCCGCGATCACGGAATATGCCTTCGGTTGGTTGTTCTATAGTCTTATAAGTATCGTCAAAAAGCATTAAAACACGTTATAGATGAAGAAAACCCAGTGTCTGTGGGAAATAAATGATCACAATGGCCAGCACCGCAACTACAATACCTATTTTGTTCAGCGTGCTGAGTTTTTCTTTAAATATGAATATCCCGATAAAAGTGCCTACTATAATTACGCCAATGTTCATAGATGAGAATACGGCCGAGGGGCTATTGGCCAAAGCCTGGTGAGCCTTTAAGTAAAACAGGATGTTACCAAAGTTAGCTACACCCAGTATCCACCCAATAAGGATATGCGGCCAGGAAAATTTCGTTTTTTTGGTAGCCACCTGGTAAATCAATCCGATCATGGATAACACAAAGGCTAGTATAAAGATCACAAAAATGGCCGAGGTGAATGGCACTTTATTAACCTTGGTTATTTGTTTTAGAAGCACATCAATAATTCCAAAGCCTAAAAAAACAATCAGTAAATAAATCCAGGAGATTTTGGCAGCCTTATCGCGTGAGGATTTTTGCCAGGGTATAGAGCATATGATGGCAATAAAAGCCAATACAATACCGATGATCTTCACAGTATCCTTAGCCTCATTGAATATAAAAAACGCCGCGAAAATGGGGATAAATAACGACAGCCGCTGAGCCACATCCGTACGTACAATACCGGCCAACCTTACGGAAGAGGCCATAATAACAAACAACGAGGGAAATAAAATACCGAGCGCTATGTAATTATAAATTGGCGCATCCTCAAAACTGATGATGAATTGTGGCTTAAAAAATATCCAGGTAAGCAATATAGCCATAGAGTAGTTCCAGGTGATAGCCTGAAATACATCTATGTGGTAGCGTTTGGCCAGTTTCAATAGCACAGAAACTACAACGCTGCAGCAAATACTTAAAAAAACGTAGAGCATTATATAATTGGTTGATTATATACTATCTGCAGGCGGTCATCGCCCGATGATAATTCTTCTGCAATTATACCTGTTATTTGCGGGGCTTTTATACCCTTTTTTAAAACAGTTTTCCCGGTGAATACACGGGCCTCGTCCCAGAGACCTGCTTCTATAAAATTGTCTAGCGTGCGGGCACCACCTTCAATAATAACCGACTGGATATCCTGTAGATATAATTGGTATAAAATATACTGGGGTACATAACGGTCAAAATCTTCCAGGGCTATATATTTATTTTTACCGTCGGTATCAAATTTAACCTCATTGAATATGAATGTTTCAGCAGATTGATCAAATACATTCAAGCTTTTATCTAATTCCAGCCTTCTGTCGATCACTACCCGCTTGGGCGATTTCCCCTCCCAGGAACGCACATTAAGCCTTGGATTATCAATCGCGACTGTATTTTTACCCACCAGTATGGCGTCCTCTTCGCTGCGCCATTTGTGCACCAGCCTGCGCGATTGTTCTCCGGTGATCCAAAGCTGGCTGTTATCGTCAGGTGCGAAAAAACCATCGTTGGTTTGCGCCCATTTTAATATAATGTATGGCCGATGCTTTTGTATCCGTGTAAAGAACCGGCGATTAAGCCATTGGCATTCTTTTTCGAGCACACCAGTTATTACCTCAATTCCGGCAGCTTTTAATTTGGCTATACCCTTGCCATCAACCTGTTCAAATGTATCGCGGCAGCCCACTACCACCAATGGGATCTGGTGTTTAATGATCAGATCGGCACATGGCGGGGTTTTACCGTAATGCGCACAAGGCTCCAATGAAACATATATAATAGATTGTTTTAACAATTCCTCGGCATTATCATACCGGGAGCTTACCTGGGCAATGGCATTCACTTCGGCATGGGCCTGTCCATACTTTTGGTGATAGCCCTCGCCTATTATTTTATCATCATGAACTACAACCGCCCCAACCATTGGGTTCGGGCTTACCTGCCCTGCCCCCAGTTGAGCAAGCTCCAGGCAGCGTTGCATATATTTTTCATGTTTTAGCATGCTGCAAAAGTAGCTTTTATGTTACTTTGTTGCATGATTACGATAAAGGATGTTTTTGAAGATTACAAACAGCTGAACAATATTTACGATAGTACGGAGACAGAAGCTCTTACTTTATTGGTCATCAGCGAAATATGCAAGCTATCAAAGGCATCCATCAAAGCCTTCCCGGAGCGGGAATTAAGCACAGAACAAAGTGAAGAGCTAAAAGCCATACTAACCCGGCTGCAAACCGGTGAACCCGTGCAGTACATTTTAGGGGAGACAGAGTTTTATGGTTTGCCATTTAAGGTAAATCCATCGGTGCTTATTCCCCGTCCGGAGACAGAGGAGCTGGTGGAGTGGATCCTATCTGTTTGTGGCGGACATTTTGCAGAAAACAGCAAACAATTTGAAGAGGCTATACTTGATATTGGTACGGGGAGCGGTTGTATCGCTATCAGCCTTAAAAAAAACCTGCCCAATGCACAGGTTTCGGCCGTAGATATCTCTGAACCGGCATTACAAACCGCTAAGGTTAACGCAGCATTAAATAAAGTTGAAATTAATTTTATCCACAGTGACATTTTAGACTGGGAGGCTCAAACTGCCCAATTCAAAATGTATAATTTAATAGTCAGTAATCCGCCATATGTGACACTTTACGACAAGCAACAAATGCATACCAACGTAACGGATCATGAGCCGCACAATGCTTTATTTGTACCGGAGGATGACCCCTTGTTATTTTATAATACCATTGCCGATTTTGCCCTGCTTAAATTGCCTGCAAAAGGCTTATTATTCTTTGAGATCAATGAAAATTACGGTAATCAAACCGTGGAAATGCTCCAAAAAAAGGGATTTACCGACATCATTTTAAAGCAGGATATGAGCGGCCGCGACAGAATGATAAAAGCCGCGACAAGGTGAGTTGCCGCGGCTTACAGAACAGACTTATACACAGCTGTTCAGTTTTAAGGTCAGTTAATTATAGTTAATCTGTTGTATCATTTTATAATGCCCATACCGGCTAAGATCGCTGTTAACAGCAACTTTAAGCTTAAACTTATTTATTTCAAATATCAGTTTCTTTTTAACCGATGGTAATTCGTCGTTCATTAAAATGCTAAGTTCATTTTCGGCTTCCAGGATAGTAGTCACCGAAGACTGGAACACCTGATCGTTCATACAGTATAATTGTTCAACCACGCCATCATATCGTTCTAAAAGCACCTGAAGCACGTAAGCATTAATTTTCGAATAGTTGCCCAAGCCGTCAAACAACTCTTTTAGCTCATTTAATTCTTCTATATAATCTAACATGTTATTAATCTTTAATTAACTATAACAAGCCAAATGCCGAAACCTTCTTAAGCTCAATGTAGTAGGTGTTAATTAAATTTCGTAGCGCAACCTGGGCAAATCCCACCACAATCGGGGAATTAACATACCGCCAGGAGTAATTTGGCCAGATTAACTGCGCGGATGGAACTGACTGATAGTACTTTTCAGATATTCTCGGTCGAGGTGAGTATATATTTCGGTAGTGGTTATACTTTCATGTCCGAGCATTTCCTGTACTGCCCGCAGATCGGCCCCTCCTTCTACCAGGTGAGTAGCAAAAGAGTGCCTGAAAGTATGCGGGCTAATAGCCTTATTCAACCCGATACGCACGGCCAGTTCTTTGATCAGCAGAAAAATATAAACCCGGCTTAAGCGGGTACCCCGCCGGTTCAGGAAAACAATATCCTCCTCGCCTTTTTTAATAGCCGTGTGTACCCGTACATGCTCTATCCATATTTTAAGTGCCCTGATGGCTTCGGCACCAATGGGAACCAGGCGTTCTTTGCTGCCTTTGCCGGTCACTTTTATAAATTCAATATCCAGATACAGGTTTGATAGTTTGAGCTCCGTCAATTCAGACACGCGCAGACCGCTGCCATATAGTGTTTCCAATATTGCCTTATTCCGGACACCTTCGGGCTTTGATAGATCAATAGCAGCTATTAGCCTGTTGATGTCCTGATAGCTCAGGGTATCGGGTAGTTTACGCTGTATCCGGGGCGACTCCAGTAATTCCGAGGGGTCGGTTTTGATGATGTCCTCCATCAGCAGGTATTTGTAAAAAGCCTTGATACCCGATAGTATCCTGGCTTGCGAAGATGGGATCATACCCAGTTCATTTACCCAGGCAATAAACAGCCGCAGATCGGTCAATCTGATGGTTTCTGGTTTCAATTGGGTTTGCTGTGCATCGGCAAACTGGAATAGCTTTTCTATATCACGGCTGTACGACTCGATAGAATTATCGGCAAGCGATTTTTCTAACTTCAAATAGGCCTGAAAGCCTTTTATTGCCGAACGCCACTCCAATTTATTACTTTTTTTAAATGATTTATTTTAAGTTTGAACTAATGAATATACAAATTATAAACGGCCCTAATTTAAACCTGCTTGGCGTACGCGAAAAGTCAATTTATGGTGATACCAGTTTTGAAACCTATCTTGATACCTTGCGCAAGCGCTATGCAAACATCACCATTAATTATTACCAAAGTAATGTTGAGGGCGAAATTATAAACAAACTACACGAAATTGGGTTTTCGTATGACGGAATTGTACTGAATGCCGGCGCGTATACCCATACTTCCATCGCAATTGCTGATGCCATTGCGGCTATCAACACACCGGTTATTGAAGTGCACATTTCCAATGTTCATAAACGCGAGGAATTCAGGCACCAATCAATGCTGGCAGCCAGCTGCAGGGGGGTAATTGCAGGTTTTGGTATGGACTCGTACCGCCTGGCCATTGAAAACCTGGTGAATGGGTAAATAATAGAGGCAAGAGCTAAGAATCAGGAACCAAGAGAGAAAAATTGTGTATTATATCTATTAATTGAACCAAACCGGGGGTATTGACTCTTGGATCTTGATTCTTTACTCCTGATTCTTGTATCTTTATTAAAACGCTTTTTAAAATAAAGTGTTTAACCATGGCGTTTAGCGTATTTATCCCGATGCATAAATTATATAGAATTACCGCATATTGCTTATTGCTTGTCACCCTTTTTTCTGGTGCGGATGTATTGGCACAAACCAAAAAGAAAAAATCACGCTCGGTAAGAGATTCGCTCCGCGCGGCTATCCTCTCTCGCGATTCCATGATGCGGGCGCTGAAACGGTCTGATACATCAACTAATAACTTATTGGAAAAAGTGGAGTACTATACTTCGGCTTTTAACCAGATCAAATCCAATCTTTCCAAAAGGGTCGACACTGTTGATATCAGCGCGCAACTGCCCAGATATGAAAAGAGCGTAGGCACCATCAAGTCATTGATTGATAATGATAAATCGAGCACATTGCGTTATTTGTATACAATACGTGATGTTTTAACCCGCCTGGGCGACAAATTGGATGGATGGCAGGATCAGCTTGCTGATATCAACTCCAAAATGATCCAGAATCAAACCGACCTGAACGCCATATCCAAAGACAGCGTTTTGAAAATCCTGCCGGCTGATAGCTCGCTCGCCACTACTTTCCTGATCCAAAAAATAGCTATCGACAGTAAATACCATCGCCTGGATACGGTTAATAAAAAACTGATGGTAAAGATCGGGCTGCTGCAAAATCGTACCTCATCTGTATATATATCGATACTTGACCTTAAAGATCAGATAGACCAGAAAATAAGAGACTTTGGCGAAAGGGCATTATCGGCCGAGTACAGCAACATCTGGAGCATGAAAGCCAGTGAAGGCAGTGACTTTAAGGAGGCGCTTTCTAAAACCGCCACCATGAATTCCAAGCTTTTCAGCTTTTTTATCGGCCGCGATATATTAACGCATCTTGCCGGATTATTGGTTTTATTGGGCTTTTTCTTCTGGGTTTATTCCAGCCGCAAAAAAATACTAAAAACCAATGATGCCCCTGAAGGTGTTTTTAACCAGGCTAATTATGTGACCAGGTACCTTGTAACATCCTCAGTTATTATTGCATTTACCCTGATCCCCAATTTTTATGATCACCCGCCAGTGGTAGTATTGGAAACCTTTTTTATAATCCTGATAGCGGCTATACTATACATATCTAAAAAAACCTGTCCAAAACCCTTATTCAATTATTTGCTGCTGCTTTTTATCATTACCAATTTTTACTGCATCAGCAATTTATTTATACAGGTGACCAATGCCGATAGGGTTGCGGTACTGATACTTGGTCTGGCTACTATCTTTATCAGCATCAGGCTTTTACCCGCAGTACGCAAGTCGCCCGAAGATTTCTTACCCCATACCAGCATCGTATTAAAATTTTTTATTGCCCTTGAAATTGCTTCAGTTTTATGTAATGTTTTTGGTCGCTTTAGCCTGGCCAAAATAATTGGGGTAACGGCCGTGCATAATCTATGGCTGGCCATGGCTATGTACTATATTGTACAAATGCTTATGGAGGCTTTGTTTTTACAACTGGAAGCCAGCAAGAACAGCAATAATTTCAGTTCCTACATTGACTTTCAGTTACTCAAAAACAAGTTCAGAAGTGTGCTTACAGTTTTAGCCAGCCTGTTGTGGCTGGTGATGCTTACTCAAAACCTGAGCGTTGAAGATACTGTATTTGATCATATCGAAGCATTTTTAACCACCAACCGCAGCATTGGCGGTACCAATACGGTTTTCACCTTCCAAAGTGTCATCATATTTATAGCGGTCATCTGGTTATCATCCATTACCTCCAAGATCATCAGTTACCTGTATGATGTATCTGCCAAGCACAAGCATGATATGGATGTGCTGAAAAAGAAAAATCGTACCTCTACCCTGCTCATCCGCATCGGGGTTATTGCTGTAGGCTTTTTCCTGGCGGTTGCCGCATCAGGAGTGCCTATTGATAAAATAACCATCATTATCAGCGCCTTTGGTATCGGTATTGGTTTTGGTTTGCAGAATATAGTGAACAACCTGGTTTCGGGACTGATACTAGCCTTTGAAAAACCGATACAGGTAGGCGATATTATTGAGGTGGACAGCCGTTCGGGCACGATACTGGATATTGGTATACGGGCAAGTAAAATAGCCACCGCCGACGGCGCCGAAGTGATCATACCCAACGGCGACCTGATATCGCACCATGTAATTAACTGGACGCTGAGTAACAACAATCGCCGGGTGGAGCTTATTATTGGCGTGGCTTATGGTGCAGATATTGAAAAAGTCAAAGGCTTGCTAAAAGACGTACTGAATGCCCATAACGACATTATGCAAGTACCGGAGCCGTCGGTGCTGTTGCATAACCTGAGTGCGAGTTCGGTTGATTTCAGGGTGCTTTTTTGGGCTGCCGATATCAATACCTGGGTTGGGCTTAAAAGCCAGATACTGGCCGACATTTATGACATATTGAATAAGGAAGGTATAGAACTCCCTCAGCAGGATGTACATTTGATTTGGCCACCGGAAAGCCTGGTTATAAGTACCCCGGACAAAGAAAAACCCACGAAACCAAAGGAGATAAAAGAAACTAACTCAGGCGATGCTAAACCAAATCAATCTGATCAAGATCAGTAAACCTGGTTTTCTTTTTAACAAAAAACGCCCATACAATACTGCTTTTGTACATACCTTTTAAATTATGAACAGTACGTTTTGATTTATGGGTTTTAGGCGATAGCTTGTTTTCGCCGTTGCTCAGGTCTTTTACGCCATATCCGGAAACATGTATCCCGAAAATCCCCAGGACAAAATTCTGATGAGCACGACTCACGGCCCAGGCATCTTTACGTTTGCCTTCGGCCAGGAAGCGGAATATGGCCAGCAGATCCATACAAAAGCGTATGCTGATCACAAACAAGGCTCTCCAAAAAGGCAGGTTCTTTTTCAACAGCAGCAGATTGTTCCTGAAATTAAGATAGGTTTTGAACGGATTTTCCGCATTAAGCGTACCGCCGCCAACATGATAGATGGTTGATTGCGCACAGTACATCACCTTATATCCCATATTTTTTAATCTCCAGCATAGGTCAATCTCCTCCATGTGGGCAAAAAAGTGTTCATCAAAACCACCCGCTTCGTCCCAATATTTCTTTTTGATGAATAAGGACGCACCAGATGCCCAGAATACCTCACCCGATTGTTCATATTGCCCCAGATCATGCTCTACCTCGTAAAACATGCGGCCACGGCAAAACGGATAACCAAAGCTATCTATAAAGCCTCCGGCTGCACCGGCATGTTCAAACTGGTCTTTTTGTGCAAAGGATAGCAGCTTAGGCGCTGCGGCAGCAATCAGATCATCGCTCTCCATTAAACTGATCACCGGCTCTATCCAGCCTGGTGTTACTTCCACATCTGAATTGAGCAGGATGTAGTAATCTGCGTCCACCTGGTTCAGCACCCGGTTATATCCGCCGGTAAAACCGTAATTCTTATCGTTTTGAATGATCCTGATAGCCGGGTAGTTTTCTTTTATAAAAGCAATGGAATCATCGGTGGAGGCATTATCCCCTATCACAATCTCCAAACCGGGCCAGGTTGAGGCTAACACGGATGGAAGAAATTGTTTAAGGTATTTAACGCCGTTCCAGTTTAATATAACTACAGCAACTTTGGGTGTGTTGATCATTTATGTTTTTCCTCCGGCTTAAACTTCCACCTTCGGTGCGACCATAGCCAATATTGCGGTTCCCGCCTGATCATACCTTCCAGGTACTGTACATGAGCATCGGTTATTTCGTGCTCGGCAGTTTGTTTGGGATTTTCAGTTAAAGGAACCAATGTATAAGTATAATAACCTCTTTTTACGCGTTTCATATCGTAAAATACCACGGCGGCATCAATAGCCTTTGATATTTTTTCGATGCCCAAAAATACGGCAGTAGGTTGATTTAAAAAATTAGTAAAGTAATTTACTTCGTGCATTACCGGGGTTTGATCGCCTACCAGTACACTTACGGTTAGCTCGTTCCGGTATTCAACCATTTTGCGCATGGTTTGCTTCATAGCCACCGGCTGCCCGCCAAAGCGCGAACGCACCTGTATAAAAAACTCATCGAACGTAGCGTTTGACAGTGATTTATACACGATCATGAACCTTTTATCAGTTACAAAATTAAAATTGAGTGCAGCCATCTCCCAGTTGCAATAATGGCCTGCCACGGCTATAATGCTTTTCCCTTTCGCAAAATACTCATGCACCAGCTCCGAATTGGTAGCCACTACCCTTTTCTGTATCTGTTTTTCTGATACGGTGATCATTTTAATGGTTTCCACGATCAGATCGGCCAGGTAGCGGTAGTATTTAAATTCGATATCGTGACGTTCTTTTGCTGTTTTTTCGGGGAAGGAATTGGCCAGATTTTGTTGTACCACATCCCGGCGGTAACGCACAAGGTAATAGATAACAACAAACAATATATCGGATATAATGTACAAAAACCAAAAGGGAAGCAGCGATATAAGGTATAAAAAAAATATACCTAACCTCAAAAACCCTTTTTTTATCATTATTTTAACCAATTTTGAACACAAACATAAAATATATGATTGAAAAAGGTGCTGTGTTCCCTATGTTTTATCTTCCGCCGGTAGAATATTTTGCAAAGTTAAACACTTATAAACCTGATATTCTGATAGAAAGAGAAGAACATTTCCCGAAACAAACTTATCGTAACCGGGCCAATATTTACTCGCCCGATGGTATGTTGACCCTGACCGTTCCGGTTATAAAAGGTTCAAAAAACCATACCCTGATCAAAGATGTTAAGATCAGCTACGATTTTGAATGGCAACGCCTGCATTGGCAAGGCCTGGCGGCCTGTTATCGCCGGTCGGCTTATTTTGAATACTATGAGGACGACTTCGCCGCGTTTTACCAAAAACAAAAGCAGGTGCCTTATCTTTTTGATTATAATCAGGAGCTTTTGCAGCTACTGTTGAAGCTCACTAAAATAAAGGCCGACATCACATACACCGACGAATATCATCGGGAATATCCAGCATCGGTTGTCGATCTGAGAACCGCAATCCATCCAAAAAAAGAAACGGAACTGGAACAAAAACCCTATTTTCAGGTTTTTGAAGATCGTAAGGGTTTTCTGAAAAATTTGAGCATTGTTGATCTGTTATTTAACCAGGGACCACAAAGTATTAATTATTTGTAAATGGACAGCAGGATAAAACGTGTACGCTATAAAGTACAAAGGCACCAGGGGAATGTTGGCGACCGCCCGGGAACAATAATAATACCTGATGATGCGCTAAAACCGCATATCGCCATGTTTTCCTATAACGAGACAGAGCTGGTTACTTCCGAAGGGAAAGACATCAAAGTAATTTTAAATCAGTTTAAAAAATGCGATAACCATACCCATTGGATAAAGGTTAACGGGCTTGGTGATCCGGCTTTGATTGAGGAGATAGGCACATACCTGAACATCAATCCGCTGGTGCTGGAAGATATTGCCAATACCCACCAGCGCCCCAAGTTTGATGAATACGATACTTATGCCTTTTGCACCAGCCGAATGGTTAGATTTAACAAAGAGGACGAGCTGGTGAACAACCAGTTTTCGGCCATTTTGAAAGATAACCTGATCATCAGCTTTGAAGAAGACTACGAAGAATATTTTGAAGCGGTAAAGGCACGTCTTAAGGCGGGCAAGGGCGCTATACGTACAGCGGGACCCAGCTATATGTGCTATGCTCTTGTTGACACCATCATTGATAACTACTTTATGCTACTGGCACTGATAGGCGACAAACTTGATGCCATCGAAGACAAGGTTTATAGCAGTGCCGATAAAAGCATCATGTTCAATTCGCAGCAGATCAAACGTACCCTGATCATTATACGCAGGGCAAGCTGGCCCGAGCGGGATAAGATCAATGATATGATCCGCTCGGAAAGCCCTCTGATCACATCTGAGGTCAAATTGTTCCTGCGCGATGCCTATGACCATTGCATACAGGCTATGGACCTGATTGAAAACTATAAAGAGGTAACATCCAGCATTATCGACTTGTACCTGTCTATGGTAAGTAACCGGATGAATGAGATCATGAAAGTGCTCACTATTATCTCGGTTATATTTATCCCCCTTACTTTTATTGCCGGCATTTACGGAATGAACTTTGCCCGCCAGGACGATAAAGGTCATATTATACCTGATAATATGCCCGAACTTTACTGGCAGCACGGCTATGTTTACGCCATTGTGCTCATGTTCGCGATAGCTATTTTCCAGGTATTTGTGTTCTGGAAAAAGGGTTGGTTTAATAAGTTGTAGAGCCCATCCATTTTATATAACGCGTCATTGCGAGGTACGAAGCAATCTCTATGCTATACAGGGCGACTCTGCTAATCGGGGATTGCTTCGTGCCTCGCAATGACGCGCGGATTTAATTCTTAAACTCCGGCTTTAATTCCGCAGCCATGGCTTTTCTGAATTTCATTACTTTGGGCTCCGATACCCCCATGATATAAGGCTGATTAGGGTGGCTTCGGTAATAACCCTGATGGTAAGTTTCTGCGGGGTAAAAAGCATTATAAGGTACCACCTGTGTTACTATCGGGTTGTTATAATGTTTGGATTCATTTACCTTTTTGATGGTAACCAGCAGAATGTTCTTTTCCTCAGGGCTGCGGTAAAAAGCAATGGAACGGTAGTCGGTTCCTTCATCAGGGCCCTGGCGGTTTAATGTGGTAGGATCATGAGCAAAGAAGAAAGCTTCGGCCAATTGACCATAGCTGATCACTTTAGGGTCGTAAAATACATCCACAGTTTCGGCATGATTGGTACTTTGTGAGCTTACTTCCTCGTAGGTAGGGTTCTTCGTATTTCCCCCGGCATAACCAGAGATAACCTTATTTACCCCTTTTAACTCCGACATAGCCTCGCTCATACTCCAAAAACATCCACCACCGAAAGTGGCTACGGCCTCGCCGGCTTTAGGTTTGGGTAAAGTGGCAAATTTATTAGACGATTGTCCATCGGCACAGCCAACGAACAGAAAAGCTCCAACGATATATAAGATCAACTTTTTCATATGATAATGATTTTATCTGTTTAGTCGTATATACGTGTGGAACCTTTCAACCGGATGGTCATCAATAAGCAATAAATCCGGTTACCTGTATCCGCCCTCCTGCCTGAGCGACTTTTTCACCATCAACAGAATTTCACTTAGTCCATTGGTTTTGATCTCGAATGTGGTGGAGAGCAGCATCCCCATCTTGTCCTTGGTAAAACCCTTGCCGGCCATCCATTCCAGATAATTTGAAGGCAGGTCGGCTATAATGGTTCCTTTATACTTGCCATAAGGCATCCGGGTTTGTACTATATCAATTAATATTTTGGGATCTGGTTGTAAATTTTGCACGGCATAAAGGTAGTAATCATTCTGAACCATGATTAACAGGATTTAAGGATTTCTTGATTCTATGATTATCGGGGTAATCCTTTAATCTTGGTTTAGAAATCCTTCTTCAGCAAACACAAACGCACAAAACAGTGTTAGTTAATAAAATACACACCATGGAACAATTTGAAACAACACTCGCAGGTACCGACAGTACAATTGACGGTATAGCGCAGGGAATTACATATCCTAATTTCAGTAACGCCTACGAATTTAAATCAACTGATGGGACACTGCACCTCATTATAGCTAAAGATGCCGACGGCGAGTGGATTAGGCTAACGGGGACAGAACCATTCCTATCCAGCTGGATAGACGAACTTGCAGAGCAGGTTGAAAGTAAACTTTAATCAAAAAAGCCCCGGTATTATACACCGGGGCTTTTTTGATAGATCGTGTTATTCTATAAATTAATAGGTTTCATTTTTGGAACAAGCAGGTGCATAATTAGCCAGGCTAATATATAAGCGCTGCCACAAACCACAAACATGATGTAATAAGCTGTTTCTATTTGGTGGATTGCCCTAAAGTGTACAAAAAGGTTTTTTTGTACCAGTAATGATAAAAACACACCGCCAATTGATCCAAACATGCCACCAATACCAGTTACGGAGCCAACCGATCTTTTAGGGAACATATCAGAAACCGTAGTAAATATATTGGCGCTCCAGGCCTGGTGGGCTGATGCCGCTATGCCTATCACAATTACAGCAAGCCACATGTTGATACCACCTAATACCTGTGCAAACACAATAGGGATCACAAACAGTGCATAGATAAACATGGAGGTTTTACGGGCCCTGAACACCGGCCAATTGTTTTTAATTAACCGCATAGGTATCCAACCACCACCAATACTGCCAAATGTCGACATGGTGTAAACCAATGCCACAGGAATGGCTATAGCAGTGCCTTTTAAATGATACTGGCTCTCTAAAAAATCGGGCAACCAAAACAGGTAAAACCACCATATAGGATCGGTTAAAAACTTACCGATCACAAATGCCCAGGTTTGTTTAAAACTTAACAGTTTAGCCCAGGATATTTTTTTACCTTCTTCTACTTCCTCTTTCTGGCCCGTAACTTCCTGATCGCTATTGATGTAATCAAGCTCGGCCTGTGTTACGTGTTTGTGTTTGGAGGGTGTTTCATAAAACAAATACCACAGTACAAGCCATATAAAACCTATAGAGCCAGTAATGATAAATGCCCAGCGCCATCCCCATGCAGCAGCGATAAAGGGTACGGTTAAGGGAGCCACAATAGCGCCAATATTTGATCCGGAGTTAAATATCCCGGTAGCAAATGCTCGCTCCTTTTTTGGAAACCATTCTGCCACGGTTTTGATCGCTGCCGGAAAATTACCAGCCTCGCTGATACCTAAAGCCGAGCGCACTACGCCAAAGCCAAATGTACTGCCCACAAAAGCGTGGCAAACCGCCGAGATGCTCCACAAAAGCGTTGATAAGAAATAGCCTAACTTGGTGCCTATCTTGTCAATTATGCCTCCGGCTGCAAGTAAGCCCAGGGAGTAAGCTATTTTAAATGCTATTTCGATATTGGCGTAATCCCCATCGTTCCACTTAAACTCGGTGGTCAGATTGGATTTTAAAAGACTGATCACTGCCCTGTCCAGGTAATTCACCGTAGTGGCAAAAAACACCAGCGAGCATATTATCCATCTGTAATTCCCAACTTTAGTTTCTTTCATTATAATTGGTTTTAATTGGTTGTAATTATTGGTATCAAGTAGCGAGTATCAAGTATCACGACTTTTGTCCTTTTATTTAAAATAGGTGATAAAGATGAAATGTATCTTGATACTGACTATTTGATACTAAAACTTGATGCTATTTCCATCAATTTAACGGTATCTGTATAAAGCTGCTCATATAAACGGTTATCCAGTACTTTTTTGCTGATGAGTTTACTTCCCATGCCCACCGCGCAAACCCCGGCCTTAAACCAGGTACTGATGCTGTCAATACTCAATTCAACCCCACCTGTTGGCATGAATAGTTGACCCGCAAACAGATCTTTTATAGACGACATAAACTCCGGCCCCAGTATGTTAGCCGGGAATAATTTGATCAAGGCCGCGCCATGTTGTTGCGCGGTATTAATTTCGGTCGGCGTCATACAACCGGGGATCCATAACAGATCATGTTGTTTGGCAATAGCCCCTACTTCGGGGTTGATAACCGGCGCCACTATAAAGTCGGCCCCGGCGGCTATAAAGGCGTTTGCTTCAGCAGCTGTTTTTATGGTACCGATACCTAAGTGCAGATCAGGCATTTCTTCCTGCTGCGCTTTTTTTAATACAATAAAATTGGCCAGTGCGGCTGCACCGCGGTTAGTATATTCAAATACGCGGATACCTCCTTTGTATAAGGTCCGGGTTATCTCCAGGCTTACTGCCGCGTCTTCATAAAAGAAAAGTGGTAACGATCCCTGGGTTAATATGGCTTTCAGTACAATGTCTTTTTTGCTCATAGTTTGATAGCATTTGTTATTTGTTGAACCGTTTTATTGGTTGCATCACCTTCGATAAATAATTTCTGATAAGCGGCAGAAGTGGCAAACTCCAGCGTTTCCAATGGATCAAGGTTGCTGTAAAAACCATAGATGAGACCGGCCATGAAACAATCGCCGCTGCCTACTTTATCCACTACCTTATCGGTATCGTATTGTTTTGAACTGTGCAGTTTATCACCATCATACAAAGCGGTATAGTAGTTAATCCCTTCACCGGCATCAAAACGGAAAGTGTTGGCAACAGCCTTGCATTTTGGGAATTGTGCCATGATGGCTTGTGATGAATTTTGAGCTTCTTTGAGATAAATGCTTTTTTGTCCAGATTCGGTTACATTGGGTTCAACGGGTATGCTCAGCATCCGTTCGGCAGCCCATATATTGCCCATGATCAGGTCGGCATATTTTACCAATTGCGGCATTACATCAATAGGTTGTTTGCCGTATTGCCAAAGCCGGGCACGATAATTCAGGTCGACTGAGATAGTGATATTCCGGGCAGATGCGACTTCCAAAACCTCGGCACAAACATCGGCTACATTTTGGGTTATTGCCGGACAAATAGCGCTAAAGTGAAACCAGCTTACACCGTTCAACACTTTATCCCAATCCACCTGCCCGGGTTGTAAAGCGGCAAAAGCCGAATTAGCACGGTCATAGATCAGCGCGTTGTTCTTGATATCCTTACCCCGGGTTAAATAATACAAGCCTATCCTCTCGCCGCCCATATAAACCGGCTTGGTATCAACTTTTTTATCCTGCAGATAATCCAGTATCTGGGTAGATAGCGCATTCTCTGGTAAAGCTGTAAAATAAGATGATGGCAATCCCCATAAAGCTAAAGCGGTAGCCACATTCAATTCGGCGCCACCTACAAAGAAGGGTAACTGGTTTTCATGCAACCACTCACCACCGGCATCGGGACATATCCTCAGTAGTAATTCGCCAAACGAAAGTATACTGCCTTTAGATGATCCGTTTTCAAAAGAATTACTCATTATTGCTTATCGAAATTAAAGTAATTTTTAGCGTTATAATAGCAGATGTCCTGCACGATCTTGCCTGTCCATTCGAGATCATTTGGCAATTCACCATTCTCGATATCCTCGGCAAATAAGTTACAAACCAATCTGCGGAAGTACTCATGTCTCGGGAAGGATAAAAAGCTGCGCGAATCGGTAAGCATACCTACCATACGGCTTACCAATCCAATGTTCGACAAAGCGTTTAACTGTTTGGTCATCCCGTCTTTTTGATCCAGGAACCACCATGCCGAACCAAACTGTACCTTACCGGCAACAGAACCATCGTTAAAATTACCCGTCATGGCGGCAAATAACTCATTGTCGGCCGGATTTAGGTTATACAGTATAGTTTTGGTCAAGCGATTATCCAAATCAAGCTTGTTTAAAAATTTTGATAAGGTAACACCCTGTTTAAAATCGCCAATAGAATCCCAGCCAGTATCCGGACCGGAATTGGTTAAGCCGCGTGTATTGTTGTTACGTAACGCACCCAAATGATATTGCTGTACCCAGCCTTTTTCATGATCCCAGATCGAAAATTGAAACAGCATAGCCGATTTGAACTTGGATATTTCCAGCGGCAGTAAAACCTGCTTGTTCCTGAGCTTTAAAAAGATGTCAGCTATTTCCTTATCGGTATAATCATCCGCATAGATCTGCTCCAGGCCGTGATCTGACAATGTACAACCGTTGGCAGCGAAATAATCGTGACGGTTCTTTAGAGCCTTTAAATACTCGTCGATATTGGAAACGGAAATATTGGTAACCGCTTCCAGCTGATCGATATAGCTATTAAGAGTGTTCAGGTCGTCTGCATTCATAGCCTTATCAGGCCTGAATGCTGGCAGTACTTTTATCTCATAACCATCTGCCTTGATCTGTTGATGAAAAGCCAGGTTATCCAATGGATCGTCGGTGGTACAAACTACCTCTACATTTTTACCTTTCAGTATATTACGTACACTAAACTCAGGTGTTTTGAGTTGGGCATTACAATCCTCATATATCTTTTGAGCAGTAGCCGGCGAAAGCAGTTCATGAATACCGAAATAACGCTGCAGCTCCAGGTGTGTCCAGTGATATAATGGGTTGCGCAAGGTATACGGCACCGTTTCGGCCCATTTGGTAAACTTTTCCTGATCGGTTTTATTACCGGTTATATAAGCTTCATTAACACCGTTGGCCCGCATAGCACGCCATTTATAATGATCGCCATAGAGCCAGGCATGCGTCAGGTTATTAAAACTGATATCCTGGGCTATCTGATCGGGCGGTAAATGACAGTGATAATCAATTATAGGCAGTTTGCTGGCATATTCATGGTACAGGCGCTGCGCTGTTTTGGTATTTAGTAAAAAATCCTGATCTAAAAAACTCTTCATTATTAGCTAAGCAGGTAAACTGCTTTTTTAAGTTTATAAATTATGCCTATTTAGCCTCACCTAAATCCTCTCCAAAGGAGAGGACTTTACCAGCATATTTTTAGCTCCCTCTCCTTTGGAGAGGGCTGGGGCGAGGCTATTATGCTTTGTCAAATAATGAGCGTTTAACCCCCATTTCCAACCCTCTTAATTCGGCGAGGCCCTTTAGCCTGCCAATAGCCGAATACCCATGATAAGTTTTATACTTAAAATCATCCAGCAATTTATGACCGTGGTCGGGGCGCATCGGTATCGCTACATCGGCACGACCATTTTGCTGGCGTTTTTGTTGTTCTAAAACAATGTTTTTCATTACCGCATACATATCGGTGCTGCCGTTCAGGTGCTCGGCTTCATAAAAGCTGCCATCGTCTTCACGCTGTACATTACGTAAATGCAGGAAATGGATGTGCTCTCCTAATCTTTCTACTATCCCAGGCAGGTCGTTATCTGGTCTTGCTCCTAATGAGCCTGTGCAAAAAGTAAGTCCATTGCTTGGTGATGGGCTAAAATTAACCACATCGGCCAGGTCCTGCTCTGTTGATACCACGCGTGGCAGTCCCAATATCGGGAAGGGAGGATCGTCAGGGTGAATGCACATTTTTACGCCTGCAGCTTCGGCACCAGGAATGATACCTTTCAGGAAATAACCTAAATTATTTTTCAATGCTGCGGCATCAGTATCGGCATAGCGTTTTAAATGCTCTTTAAACTCCGGGATGGTCAGTACTTTATTGGTACCAGGTAAACCGGCCATCAGATTATCGATCAGCTGTGCCTTTTCTTCGGCGCTGATGCTGTCTAAATATTTTCTTGCGGCTTGTTGCTGTTCAGCAGTAAAATCATTTTCGGCTCCTTCACGTTCCAGGATATACAGGTCAAAAGCAGCCAGCGCATTGGCATCATATCTTAACGCGGTTCCTTTGTTGGGCAACAGGAAATCCAGATCGGTACGTGTCCAGTCAAGCACGGGCATAAAATTGTAACATACAATATTTATGCCTGCCAGCGATAAATTTTTAAGCGTACTTACATAGTTTTCGATGTATTTATCCCTGTCGGGCGAGGCGGTTTTGATACTCTCATGAATATTTACGCTCTCCACTACCGACCAGGTAAGCCCGGCATCTTCAATGATCTTTTTGCGTTCGTTGATCTCCTCTAAACTCCACACTTCTCCGCTTGGGATGTGGTAAAGGGATGTAACAATGCCTGTGGCACCAGTTTGCCTGATGGCTGTTAATGTAACCGGATCGGTAGGCCCAAACCAGCGAAATGTTTGTTCTAAATTATTCACCATGGATTGATGGTATCGTATATAAAAGGTTTGTTGTGACCGGCAAATTACACATCATTTTGTACAAGTTGTAAGGTATAACGCAAACAAATCCACGCAAACGTTTTCGGATGCGGGTTATCAGGCAAGATACTATTTAACCTGTAACTAAATTATATAACGTTTTAGCTATTGATTAACCTATTTGAACAAAAAAGGCGGCAGATCATCAGATTCGCCGCCCTTTTTATATGTTGAAAAATAACTACTACCAGAAGATAGAGTATAGCGCAACTACAATACCTGTAACTATTAATGCACCGGCTGTAAATGCACGGGATGTTTTAAACATCGACGCGTCGATTTCCAGGCCATTGGTTTTAACACCGCGGGCGCCATCAATTTTAGAGATGATATACATACCAACAACGCAAATGATGAATACAAAACCCATACGGTCAAGGAATGGTATTTCATAAAGCTGGGTAACCTTATCATCCTGCAGTGCAAGTTTCGAGAAGCCATAAGGCGAAAGGAAACTCAGGTCGGCAAAACGTGGCAATAGCTTAAAGAAACATGACATGATAAATCCACCTACTGTCGCAAACATAGCGGCATTGGAAGTAGCTTTTTTCCAGAAGAAACCCAAGATGAACATGGCAAATATACCCGGCGATACGAAGCCGGTATACTCCTGGATGTATTGAAAGCCTTGTTTACCTTCGCCCATCAATGCTTTACCAATCAATTCTGATAACAATATACCTAATACCATGGCTACCACAACAGACCATTTACCCAAATTAACCAGTTTTTTATCATTGGCTTCCGGGTTAATAGCTTTTTTGTAGATATCCAGCGTAAATATAGTGGCAATACTATTTGCTTTACCTGCTAATGAAGCTACAATGGCAGCTGTTAAAGCAGCAAATGAAAGTCCTTTTAAGCCCGATGGCAATAAGTTTAACAAGGATGGATACGCTTTATTTGGATCCAATACACCTGATGAACTCATCATTTCTTGGTGGAACATTCCTTTTTGATACAACAAGTAAGCTGCTATACCCGGCAATACCACGATCACCGGCATCAGCAATTTGAGGAATGCCGCGAAAAGAATACCACCACGGGCGGTTTTCAAATTTGCGCCCAGTGCCCTTTGCGTGATGTACTGGTTACAACCCCAATAGTTGAGGTTAGTGATCCACATACCACCAATTAATACCGTTAAACCAGGTAAGTCCATATAATTCGGATTATCCTTCTTGAATATCATATGGAAGTGATCGCTGGCCTCGGAGTGGAGTATTTTAAACCCGTTTAATAAACCTGTTGTACCTTCTTTTTCGCTCAGCAGCGTTAATGCAAGGTAAGTGGCCATCAAACCGCCCAAAATAAGCACGGCTACCTGAATAACGTCGGTATAACCAATAACCTTCATCCCACCCAGGGTGATAACAATAGAGAATATGGCCAGCAACCAGATACATAAATGGATATTTAAGCCGGATATACCACTGATAGCCAAGGCACCCAGGTATAATATTGACATCAGGTTAACTACAATGTACAACAACAGCCAAAATATAGCCATCACCATAGCCACTGTACCGTTATACCGTTGATGCAGGAATTGCGGCATGGTGAATATCTTATTTTTAAGATATACCGGAATAAAAAATACCGCTACAATGATCAACGTAATTGCGGCCATCCACTCGTATGTTGATATGGCCAAACCCATCTTGAATGCAGATCCGCTGGTTCCGATAAACTGTTCGGCAGATATATTTGAAGCGATCAGTGATGCACCAATAGCCCACCAGGTTAGTGACCCTTCGGCCAAAAAGTAATCTTTTGAGGTGGCATCGGCGTTGTGTTTACGCTTATATACCCACCAGCCATAGCTGGCGACTAATACAAAGTAGATCAAAAATACAGCATAATCGCCATACGAGAGGGTTTTCAGGTTCATTGTTTTGGTTAAGTTGGTTTTAATATGTTAGATTGACAATTATAAACTATATATAGCGATTTATCAAATTTTCTAAATATTCTTGTTTACCGCTTATGGTTTTAGGTTCACCATTGGCGATAGCATAGTTACGCAAATCTTCTAAAGATAGCTTTCCTGTTTCAAAATCGTTACCTGAACCTGTATCAAATGAAGCATATCTTTCTTTGCGGATCTTTTTGTAATCTGATTTTTGCAAAATGCTATCGGCAGTTACCAAAGCCCGTGCAAAAATGTCCATGCCGCCAATGTGCGCGTAGAACAGATCGGCCGGATCGGTTGAGTTACGACGGATCTTAGCGTCAAAGTTTATACCGCCGCCCTGGAAACCACCTGCTTCCAGGATGATCAGCATACATTCGGTTACTTCAGTGATATCGTTCGGGAACTGGTCGGTATCCCATCCGTTCTGATTATCGCCACGGTTGGCATCTATCGAACCTAATAAACCGGAGTCGGCAGCTACCTGCAATTCATGCTGGAAAGTATGGCCTGCCAGTGTGGCGTGGTTAACCTCCAGGTTCAGTTTAAAATCGTTGATCAGGTCGTATTTCTGCAAAAAGCCTAATACGGTGGCCGCGTCATAATCATACTGGTGCTTGGTTGGCTCACAAGGTTTTGGCTCGATAAAGAAAGTTCCTTTAAAGCCTTGCTTACGGGCGTAATCCTTAGCCGTATGTAAAAAACGGGCGAAATGTTCCTGCTCACGTTTCATGTCGGTGTTCAACAGGCTCATATAGCCTTCACGACCACCCCAGAAAACGTAGTTCTCGCCACCCAAAGCAATAGTGGCGTCTATAGCGGCCTTAACCTGCGCGCCTGCGTGTGCCAATACATGAAAATCGGGATTGGTAGAAGCACCGTTCATATACCTTTTGTGGCTGAACAAGTTTGACGTACCCCAAAGCAGTTTCACACCGCTGGCGGCTTGTTTTTGTTTGGCATACTCTACCAAAGCCTGTAAACGCCTGTCGTTCTCATTTACATCATTGCCATAGTCAACCACATCTACATCGTGAAAGCAGTAGTATGGCAGGTTCATTTTGGTGATGAACTCAAAAGCTGCATCCATTTTATCTTTGGCACGTTCAACCGCGTCAGCTTTTGCATCCCATGGAAATACGTGAGTCGGGCCGCCAAAGGGATCGGCACCTGTACCGCAGAACGAATGCCAATACGCGCATGCAAAACGTAAGTGTTCTTTCATGGTTTTACCAGCCACTACCCTATCCGCATCATACCAACGGAACGCCAGCGGGTTATCTGATTGCGTTCCTTCATATTTGATCTGACCTATTTCTTTAAAAAACTGTTTTTCTCCGGTTACGATGCTCATATTTTTAATTGTTGAATTATTGAGTTTTGAATTAGTGATTTATCTTAATTATTGATTTACTGAATTAGTGATTTTTGTTTTTTAGCTTTTAGCTTTATGCCTTCAGCTTTAAGCTCAGAAGCTCCTTCCATTCCTGGTATATGGGTTCAAATTGCTGCGTTGAGGGTTCTATTAATTGAATGGCCTTGGCGTTGCTAAATGCCTCAGCTGGTGATTTAAATATACCCGCGCCGATACCAGCACCCAGGGCTGCACCTACGCTGCCATCGTTATCATAAAGTTCCACAGGTACGCCGGTGGCATTTACAAAGGTTTCGGTAAACAGTTCGCTTAGGAACAGGTTGCTTTTGCCGGCACGGATCACCCTTGGGTTCATACCGTTGCTGCGCATAATATCCAATCCGTAACGAAACGCGCTGGCAATGCCTTCCTGTACGGCACGGAAAATATGGGCTTGTGTATGCAGGTTCAGGTCGATATTTTGAATATGCGCCCCTACCTGTTTATTGTTCAGCATGCGTTCAGCGCCGTTGCCAAAAGGTAATATCTGTAGGCCATCGCTCCCCAAGGGAGCCTTTTTAGCCTCGTTATTCATTTGAGTGTAGGTTAAGCCTGCTCCAAAGTTGTATTTGG
This sequence comes from Mucilaginibacter sp. BGA-UO-ETr-C110, assembly GCF_059567985.1. Classification (NCBI taxonomy): domain Bacteria; kingdom Pseudomonadati; phylum Bacteroidota; class Sphingobacteriia; order Sphingobacteriales; family Sphingobacteriaceae; genus Mucilaginibacter; species Mucilaginibacter sp. BGA-UO-ETr-C110. The sequence goes on along the minus strand of NZ_JCAQPB010000002.1, from coordinate 961,094 downwards.
CCCAGCGATATAAGCTACCTGTACCGTTGATGCATAAAAGCACACCCAGGCGTTTTTGCTCTTCGGCATAGTTCACGTGGGCAAAAGTATTGATGCGCGATTGCTGATCGTAGGTCAGTTCGTCGCTTACACCGTATATCACACCAGAAGTACCAGCCGTAGCAGCTACCTCACCCGGATTAAGTACGTTTAAAGAAAGAGCGTTGTTGGGCTGATCGCCTGATTTATAAGTCACCGGGATGCCAGCTTTTAATTTTAGTTTCTCCGCTACAGCAGCCGATAAAGTTCCATGCGATGAGAATACCGGATTGATCACCGGGAAGATACTTTCATCAAAACCAAAATAGTTCAGGATCTCTTTGGAGATACCATTGGCTTTGAAATCAAAAAACACCCCTTCTGACAATGCCGATATTGAGGTGGTGATCTCCCCAGTAAGTTCCATAGCGATATAGTCACCAGGCAGCATGATCTTATCTATCTTGCTATATATTTCAGGCTCATTCTCCTTTACCCAGGCCAGTTTAGACGCCGTAAAGTTGCCGGGTGAGTTGAGTAGATGCGATAAACAATGCTCCTCACCTATAGCTGCAAAAGCTTTGTCACCAATTTCCACAGCGCGGCTATCACACCAAATGATGCTGTCGCGTAAAACATTTTGGTCTTTATCAACCAAAACCAGGCCATGCATCTGGTAGGCAATACCGATAGCAGCTATATCAGCAGGGTTATAAGCTTTTTTTGCATGGCAGCGCTCCAGGGCTTGTTGTGCCTGCTCCCACCACATCTGCGGCGATTGTTCGGCCCAGCCGGGATACAGTGCTTTAATAGGTGACTCTTCATCAGGATACTGCGCCGAAGCCAATATTTTTTGAGTGCCCGCGTCAACAACGCTTACTTTAACCGAAGACGTACCTATATCGATGCCTAATAGCAACATATTTTCAGATGGTTATGACGTGAATAATTAAGGTGTGTTTATTTTTTGGTAACTTAACGAGACGAAATTAAATAAATATTTAAAATTACAATCGATTGCGTAAAATATTTTTTCCAACTTGCACTTTGTAATGAAGAAAGTAAAACGTACCACCATTTATGATATTGCCGAAAAACTGGGCATTACCGCTTCTTCTGTTTCCAGGGCGCTGAATAACAGCAGCCAGGTGAACGAGAAAACCAAGGAGCTGATCATTAAAACCGCTGATGAGCTAAATTATAAACGTAACATACTGGCCTCCAACTTGCGCAAAGGGCAATCCAAAACTATTGGTGTGGTGATCCCCCGCATTAACCAGAACTTTTTCTCGAACGTGATCGCCGGTATTGAGGAGGTTACCTACCAGAAAGGTTATAACCTGATCATTTGCCAATCGGGCGAAGACCATAATAAAGAGATCCAGTGTGTAAATACCCTGATCAACCAGCATGTAGATTGTATTGTGATATCCGTATCGGCCGATAGCTATGATTACCAGCATCTGCAAAACGTATTGGATCATGGCATTCAGCTCATCCAGTTCGACCGTGTTGCTGAAGAACTGGAAACCCTGAAAGTGATCAATGATAACGTACAGGCTTCGTACGAGGCGGTTTCACACCTGATAGAAGGCGGTTATAAAAGAATAGCCCTGCTGGAAGGCCCTCAAAACCTCAGCATTTTTAAACAGCGCAAGGAAGGTTACTTAAAAGCGTTTAAAGCATACAATGTGCCGGTAATAGACGAGTTAATTGTAGAGAACGCCTGGACCAAAGAACTAGGCGCCGAAGGAACCCGCAAACTGCTAAGTCTCCCCCACCCTCCAGATGCCATATTTGCCTCTACATCTGATTTTTCGGCCCTGGGTGTACTGGATGTGGCCAATGCCATGGGTATCAAAGTACCATCAGAACTGGGGATCTGTGGTTATGCCAATGAAAGTTTTTCGGAGATCACCAGTCCATCCATTACCACTATCGATCAGTTTAGTGTTTATATGGGCAATACCGTGGCCAATTTATTTTTTCAGGAAATAGGCAATAATGACACCACGACCAAACCGAAGATCATCAGTATTAAGCCAGAGCTGATCATCAGGGGATCGACATTAAAAAACAAGTAAGGCTCCGTAATATAAAGATTGATAATTAGCAGTATTTGCAAGTTTATGCCTAAATATGCTTTAGTAGAACGAGAAAGAAAATTCCTTATATCTCCCGATAACATTAATATTAATGGCCTACCCTATAAACATATTACAGACCATTACATACGTAACACCGCTATAAGATTCCGTATGGTTACTGATGAGAAGGGGACAACCTATAAGTTAACCAAAAAGACGCCTCTAAATACAACAGGAGAACAACAGATCACGACCATTTATCTAAGCCGGGAAGAATATCTGCTGTTAAATAGCTTTGAGTGTATCGCTGTAGAAAAAACCAGGCATCTGGTAGCTGCAGGCCCCTTAGTTATTGGTTTAGACAGGTATACAAACCTATCCGAAGAATTATGGATAGCAGAAATCGAATTTGCTACACAAGTGGAGATGAATAATTTTCAGATGCCACTAACATATATAAGAGAAGTTACAACCAGTCCCGAATTTAATGGCTTTGAGCTTGCAAAGCGTTTCCAAAAAGATGATTAAACCCGCATATCTTTACTAATTTTTACCCACTAATACAACCAATTACACTTAAAAAGTATATTTTATATTTAATATCAATTAGTAAATCTTCGCTAATTTGTTACATTATAGCTTTAAATTCAGCCATTATTTAGTATTACATATATGGATGATTTTATTGCAGCAAGGTCGCAAATGGCCTTATCCTTAGGTTTTCATATCATATACTCCTGCATTGGTATGGTGATGCCGGTTTTTATGGCCATATCACACTACAAATGGATCAAAACCCATGATCCGGTTTACAAAAACATTACCATTGCCTGGAGTAAAGGCGTAGCTATCTTTTTTGCCACAGGAGCCGTATCTGGTACCATGTTATCCTTTGAACTGGGCCTGCTTTGGCCGGGCTTTATGAAACATGCCGGCCCTATCTTCGGGATGCCATTTTCCCTCGAGGGTGTGGCCTTTTTTATCGAGGCGATAGCACTGGGCTTTTTCCTATACGGTTGGAACCGGTTGAACACCTGGTTCCATTGGCTTACCGGCATTGTAGTGGGTATCAGCGGTATAGCATCTGGCATACTGGTGGTATCGGCCAATTCCTGGATGAATAGTCCATCGGGCTTTGATTTTGTGAATGGCAAATATCTCAATATCGATCCGCTGAAAGCTATGTTCAATGAAGCCTGGTTCTCCGAGGCGCTGCACATGACCATCGCTGCTTTCTCGGCCACGGGTTTTGCTGTTGCCGGTATTCACGCGCTCATGATCTATCGCAAGCGCAATGTGCATTTTCATAGTAAGGCATTTAAAATAGCCATTATATTCGGCGCGGCCGCCGCCATTTTGCAACCATTAAGCGGCGATATATCTGCCAAGGGTGCTGCCAAAAGACAACCCGCCAAGCTGGCCGCCATGGAGGCTTACTTTCATACGCAGGAATATGCCCCCCTGGTTATCGGTGGCATACCGGATACAGCTGCTAAAAAGGTAAATTATGGTATTGAAATACCCGGCTTATTGAGTTTCCTGGTGCATGATAATTTTAAACAGCAGGTTAATGGCTTGGATAAGATCCCAGTTAAAAACCAGCCACCTATTGCCGTTACGCATTATGCTTTCCAGATCATGGTTGGTTTTGGCATGCTGATGATGTTGATCGGCGTATTATATTTTATCGCCTTATGGAAAAAGAAGAGCTGGTTTGATAAAGGGTGGTTCCTGAAAATGTTTATCTGGGCCACCCCTGCCGGTTTTATTGCCTTAGAAGCCGGGTGGACAGTTACCGAGGTGGGCCGGCAGCCATGGATCATCCAGGGCGTTATGCGCACCAGTGAGGCGGTTACACCGATGCCTGGTATCCAGTACTCTTTTTACCTGTTCACCTTTATTTATTTTACGCTAAGTGTGTTTGTTATTTTCCTGCTGAAAAGACAGATACAAATGGTACCCGAATTGTATGATCGTTAAGCCCATAAAGATATGTTATACGTAGTTATTTTGTTTTTATTTGCTGCTATTACCCTATACTTTTTGTTAGGCGGGGCCGATTTTGGCGCGGGGATCATTGAACTTTTTACCTCCAATGATAATAAACACCGTACCCGCAAAACCAGCTATCAGGCTATCGGCCCCATTTGGGAAGCCAACCACATGTGGCTCATCATTACCGTGGTGATCCTGTTTGTAGGTTTCCCGACCATTTACAGCGAAATGTGCGTTTACCTGCACATCCCCCTGCTCATTATGCTGTTGGGTATCACAGCCCGGGGAACGGCCTTCGCTTTCCGTAATTATGATGCCATTAAAGACGAGAAAACGCAGGGATTTTATAACCATATATTTGTTTACTCCAGCTTTGTTACCCCCATGTTCCTGGGTATCATCGCTGGCAGCGCCTTATCCGGCCAGATAGATCCTACAGCCAAAACTTTTGTGGGGGCCTATATTTTCAGCTGGCTCAATTGGTTCTCGGTTTCGGTAGGACTTTTTACCGTGGCACTCTGTGGCTTCCTGGCTGCCATTTACCTCATCGGTGAATGTACCGAGGTATATGATATCAAACGCTTTATTAAGAAGGCTAAAGCCATGAACATAGCCGCCGTTGTATTGGGAGCGCTTGTGTTCCTGGCATCGCATTTTGAGCATGTTCATTTGGCCGACTGGATATTTGGCAACCTTTTGAGTTTAGCAGCTGTTATCGCGGCTACGCTGTCACTCGTATTATTATGGTTTATCATCTCCGATAAAAAGAACAAACAATGGATCAGGGTGCTGGCCGCTTTCCAGGTAAGTATGATCCTGATATCGGTTGGACATACCCGTTTCCCGCGTTTTGTGATCTTTAAAGATGGTAGCTCCATGTCGTTACTTACAGATCATGCCACAGGTAAATCCATCGACGACCTGGGCATAGGGCTGTTGGTGGGTAGTTTATTTATATTGCCGGCATTGGGGTATTTGTACTATAGTTTTAAGAAGAAAGATAACGGACAGGCAGCAGAGCACTAACCGCTGATTTTGACAATTACGCTGATTTCGTTGATACCGATCGAATTTTAATTATTATGTAAAATCAAGTTTTCAAAAAATCAACGAAATCAGCGCCATCATAATCCATCAACGGTCTATCGCTGAAATATCTCGGGGTATTTGCGGATAAAATAAACCGGGGTACAGCTCCAGGCATGGCAATAACTGTTTACCGGATAAAAGTTATAAGGCGATTTCAGCTCATCGTTCGGGTCATATACTTCCCAAAAAGTGTCGGCTCCTTTTTTGACCATGCCACCCCAGTAGTTTTGCAGGGCGTCTTTTGCCTCGGCCTTTAAACCACTCTCGATCAGGGCCGCTATGTAATAATGAAACATATATGGTGCACCGGGATGCACCGCGTCCTTAACAGCAGGCAGCGCTTTTAAAGCCGTTTGCGCTTCCTGCTTAGAAGCTACCCCGCTCAATATCATCCAGGCTTGCGAACCGTAGGAGATCTGTTTATTTGTCCCGCTTACAAACAAACCCGATTTTGGGTCATACAGATTCTTGTATGCCGCGGCTTTTAATTTTTTGGCTAATGATTGTATGTCATCTACTTCGCTCTCTTTCCCAAGCAGTTTGGCCAGAGCGTAGGTTTGGTTCAGGGCATAAATAGAGAGTCCTTGTAAACAGGCTTGTTTATCTAAACCATCCTTCCAGTCAAAAAACACCCACCACTCTTTACCGGCTTTTTGATAATCCATCATGCCATCCTTCCCTGCGTATTTACGGATGATGTCCAACTGTTTTTTGGCAACCGGCCACAGGTCGAGGCCTGTTTGTTTATCATCGGTAGCGGCTACATATTCTTTCAACGCCACACCATACAATAAACAATAGTCAAACAATCGACTACCGGCCTGTGCATGAGGTTCAGGACTTTCAAATACATTGGCGAGTAAAACACCATCATCGGCAGATAAACCAGCCAGCATGTAAAGACACCGCCGGGTAAGCTCGTTATTTTGAAACGAAAACTGATTGGCTAAGGATTCCAGGTACAGATCACCTATCCAAAGCCGGCGATCACGCTTGGGGCCATCCTCATACACGGTTTGCATACACTCTTTTAAAGTGGCGAGACCAACCCGGTCAATGTCAGCTATCAACTGAGGCGTAGTTGTGGCTAAAAGTGGTGGTTTAAAAGCTACAGACGAAGTTGCTTTAAACACCATATTGCTGATATGAAAATCAAAATATGGAGAAGCGCCCAATAATTCGATCTTTACAAAACGACATGCCAGACGACGGGGTATAGTAATATCGGCAGGCATTTCGGTTACCGTAACGGTTTCATCCTGCAGCCAGGCCCGGCTTAGGGTCCCTTTATATGGATCAAAGGGTATTGATAATTCTGCCGGTACCTCACCAAAGGTAAATTTTAATCGCACGGGCCCATCAGCGGTTCCTTTGAGGGCTTTTATCGAGAAAGTCAAATATCCGGTAAGATGTTCGCCAAAATCAACCACAACACCGCTTTGTGTTTTGAATGAAGTACTGTATAATTTGCCCACACTGTCGGTATTCACAGCTTTCCAGCCCTGGAAAGCCGCCGGGTCTTTTTCTAATCGAACCAGGCTTACCGGCTGCTTTTCGGTTTCAACGAGTTTAGGTTTGTTATCCTCGGCTTTTTTCAGCCAATCCTGCCGGTATGACTGGTAAGGATCCTGTGCATTTGCACCGCCGGCAAACACAATAATTAAAAAAAACGATAAAAGAAGAAACTTTGGGTTAAGTAAATTTAATACCATAGGGGAATAGTTTAATTAAGTTTTTAGGGCTCCGGTAATTGGTTGTGCCGGAGATGGTTAATTGGTTATAACAAGATAAATATATACATTTTTCAAACTATCCCCTACCATCTTTTTAATGAATAAAATACAATTGTGTAATATTACATTTGTGCTGTTCCAATTATAGCTTGTGAAGAATTATCTGAAAATATTATCGATAGATGAGTACTCTATCACGCCCAAATACCTGCAGTTATCCAACGCGATCATCCGGGGTATAGAAAGCGGTGATATTGTTAAAGATGATATGCTTCCCTCTATCAACGACCTGAGTTTTGCGCTGGATACCTCACGCAATACCATTGAGCGGGTTTATAAGGAATTAAAGGACAAAGGCATTGTAAGTTCGGTACCCGGCAAGGGCTTCTTTATATCCAACACCGATTTTCAGAAACCGCTTAAAATATTCCTGCTGTTTAATAAACTGAGCGCGCATAAAAAGATCATTTACGACGCCTTTGTTGCTACGATTGGTGAACAGGCCACTATCGATTTTTACATCTACAACAACGATTTCTACTTTTTTAAAAAACTCATTACCGAAAGCACTCAAAACGATTATGCCAAGTATATCATTATCCCGCATTTCCTGGATAATGAAACCAAAGCACATGAGATCATCAATACCATACCTAAGGACAAATTGATCCTGCTGGACAACCTGGTACCGGGTGTGAACGGAAAATTCGCGGCGATATATGAAAACTTTGCCTCTGACGTGTACGAGGCCCTGAAAAAGCTATTGGATAAGCTGACTAATTATCATACCATCAAATTGATATTCCCGGGTAAAACCTACCATTCCAAAGAGATCATGAAGGGTTTCCTGAATTTTTGCCGGCAATATGCTTTTGAATATGCGGTGGTTGAGTCTTTATCTACGGAAGCTATCCAGCCGCAAACAGTTTATATCAGCCTGATGGAGGACGACCTGGTTGAACTGATCAAAAAGATCATTGCATCTGATTTGATGGTGGCCAAAGACGTAGGCGTTATATCTTATAATGAAACCGCTCTAAAGGAGATCATACTGGATGGCATTACCACCATCTCAACCGACTTTAAGCTGATGGGCAGCAAAGCCGCGGAATTTGCGTTGAGTAATTGTCATGAGCACTTTGCTGTGCCGTTTCACGTTACGATGAGGAGCTCGTTGTAATACCTTATTTTATATAAAAACGTCATTGCAAGCGATAGCGTGGCAATCCCCGATAAGCAAGTTCACTCTGTAAGTAGGGGATTGCTTCGTACCGCGCAATGACGCGTTTTATATTATTACTTCAAATTCTTAATCTTTATATTCCTGAAAAACGCCTCATTCCCATGATCCTGTAATAACAGGTGGCCTTCTTTCGCTTCACCAAAGTTTTTCCAGATGGTGTATTTGCTGATGGCTACCAGATCACGGAACTCTTTTGAGCCACGCTCGTACTCGAGCACTTTAACACCGTTCAGATAATGTTCCACATGGTTATTGGGATAAACCACAATCCTGCCGATGTTCCAGCTGCCTATCGGGTGCACAAAACGCTCCTGTTTGTTAGCCTTGATCAAATCATATAACGAGGCCAGGGTACGGTCGCCATCGCGGCCGAGCTTGGCATCCGGATGCAGTTTATCATCCAATACCTGGTACTCCAGCCCAATAGCCGAGCCTTTGGTCACTTCAGACAGGGTTACAAAATACTTCACCCCACTGTTGGCACCTGGCGTTAGCTTAAATTCAAAGGAAAGATCAAAAGCGCTATACTGCTCATTGGTCACAATATCACCACCTCCTGACTCCTCTTTCCCTGCCGATGGCAGTACATGCATGGTTCCTTCCTTATACTCCCATCCCATGGTTGGAAAAGTTTTTAAAGTAGCAGCACGCCAGCCGGTATTGGTTTTACCATCATACAGCAATTTCCAGCCGGCAGCTTTTTCGGCCGGGGTAATGCTGTTGGGTTGCAGATTTACTACATAAATATCCTTTGGAAAAGGTGTACGTTTTAAATTGATGGTTTGCAGTTTAAAATTCTTAAAATAAACCTTTTTACCGGCCTGCTCCTCTTTACTCACCGCGTGAACCTGTAAACCGATAAAACCTTTGCGGTCGATAGTGTCCACCACATCTGCAGTAGGAATGCCATTAATCCAGGTTTTCATTTCGTTACCAATACATTCAATTTTGATATGGTTGAACTCACCAACCTTAAAAGCGTCTTTTGCCTTAGCGTTCAGATCAAGTGGGTAAAGCCAGTCTCTCCTGCCTTCATCATAAATACCGCCTGTCCATTTACGATCAGACGGGTCAATTTCAAACTGGCGGCCATAAACCTTGCCTTTGCCTTCATGACCTGCGGGATCATAATGGCTACGGGTTTGTACACCGGAGTTGCTCAGCTTACTTTCAATTTTGGCATCCAGTTCCAATATAAAATCACCATACTCCTTTTCGGTAACTAAAAATGAATTGCCTGAATTTAAAACAGTGGTACCTACTATCTGGCCGTCTTCCACTTTATAATCGGCGGTACCGGCCAGGCGTTTCCAGCCTTTAAGGGTTTTACCATCAAATAAAGCGTTTTGGGCATGACTGGTAACTGGCATTAGGGTAGCCGCGGCAAACAGGGCCATGACCGGGTAGATGATTTTCTTCATGTGTAATGTTATATTGGTTTTTTATTTTGGATTTTTCAAATCCCGTAAATTCTCCGGGAAAAGTTTAACAAGGTTTATACATTTATTTCCCAACCCTTTTCATACTCCCGGCTCCATAGTTTGGTTGCTTCCGGATCATTTAAAATATGGCCGTTGGATGGATCAGTATGCAGTACCCTGTCAACCCGGTAAGATATATTACCCAGTTGAGGCAACAGCGTTGACCTGAACCCGGTTTCAATCGGGCAGTTTAAAGCCGTGTTACCGCGAATAGCCTCGATGAAATTTTTCATGTGTAAACCATCAAGCGCTTCGGTTGGGCTCACTTTATTGTTAGCATCAACTTTGGTATCGTCCTTAACATCCTTTACCAGTTTGTTCTCGCCATCGTAAACCTGGTAGCCATTGCCGCCTCCGTAAAACAAGGTTCCTTTGTCGCCATAAAATATCACTCCCCTGCCCAGTTTTTCGATCCCAAACCCGTTGCAGCTGCGGCTTTCCCACTCGGCTGCCGTATTGTTAGGGAAGTTGTAGAGGATATTCTGCGTATCAGGTGTTTGCCAGTCATCGTTAAAATGAAAACGGCCACCGGTCGATACTACCTTGTTCGGAAAATCGACACCGAGTCCCCAGCGGATCACATCAAGCTCATGGGTGCCATTATTCAGCGCTTCGCCGGTTCCCCAGTTCCAAAGCCAGTGCCAGTTATAATGGATCAGGTTATCGCGATAAGCCACTCGTGGCGCGGGGCCTTGCCAAAGGTCATAGTTCAGGTTTTCAGGTACAGGCACTTCCTTGCCATGCCCTATGCTTGCTCTGTGATTAGTATACCAGCCTTTGGCGTAATAAGCACGACCGATAACACCCTCATGTAATTCCTTAACCAGGGCCTGTACATTGGTAAATGACCTGCGTTGACTACCCATTTGTACCAAACGGTTGTATTTTTTGGATGCCGCAACCGCCATCTCTCCCTCATGCGGGTTATGGCTACAGGGTTTTTCTACATATACATGTTTACCAGCCTGGCAAGCCATAATGGTAGCAGGCGCATGCCAATGATCGGGCGCGGCGATAACAACCGCATCAATTTCCTTGATCTCGAGCATTTTACGGATATCGGTAATCCCCTTGGGCTTTTTACCTGTTATTTTGAATATCTCATTAATGGTTTTATCAACCACTTTGGAGTCTACATCACATATATATCCTATTTCAACATTGGGTATACGGGCAAAGCTTTGAGCCAGGTACAAGCCCCGGCTATTGGTTCCCATCATCCCTAATACCACCTTATCATTTGGCGACCCTTTAAAAATCCCGGCTTTTGATAGCTCGGGCGTAAGCAGGAAACAGGTGCTCGCTATTGAAGTTGTCTGGATGAACTTTCTACGGCTAATCATATCTAAAATCGGTTAATTGGTTTATACCCTACCACTTGTGTAAGCAAATATGGCAAATTACCTAAGTTTTAGAAAGCTTTAAAGAAAATGAACAACTTTTTTTCAAAATGAACTGTAACTTAACTGTGACTTAAATCAGCCTCTGAAACAATCATTTAAAGAAAAGACCAAAACAAAGGAGGCCCAATAGTTGGGCCTCCTTAAATTTACAGTTAAATATATTTTCTAAACTAAACCTTGTATCGAGAATACATCCAGCTTGGAACCTTGAAAATTACGAACGCGTTTATACACTCCATTCCCGTTACTGCTACCATCGTTATTGGTATTACCTTCAATAGTTTCAAACACATCGCCGTGAACAGCCGTGATAATCCCCGTATGTATCCAGTCGAAAGTAGTTTTTTGCAGCAGGAAGATATCACCCGGTTTTACTATCGACGGATTACTGCGTACCGTAGCATAACGACTCAGGATCCCTTTATGGATACCCGTGGTTCCAATGGTATCACAGCTATAAGATAAAGGCATCAGCGTACGAAAATCCTTACCCAGCTTACTGGCAGCCTGGTCTAAAATAGCTTGTACAAAGCCCATACACCAAAACCACGGCGTACCTTCTATGCCATCCATATAGCTGCGCACCCATGGGCCGCTGTTACTCTGTCCTTTAATAGTGAGTTCAAATGGGGCGTTATTGAGGTGCTGAAAGGCTGTGTTTACTACCAAAGTGCGCAGATCATTACCGGCTACATTACCGGTAAAAGCATTGAGCATAGGTCTTGATAATTCTGTAAAAAGCGCGGCATCAACAATACCAGTAAGCGGCAGTTTTTTCGCCTGCTGAAAAGCTTTCACCGCGGTTTGCGTTGCCGGGCCAAAATCACCATCGATACCCGTAGCAGTGCCCGCCGACGGGTTCACCATAGCATACAGGTTAAGCCAGCTTTGCACCTTCATCACATCCTTTACGGTGTTGGTGCTTCCGCCCCTTTGCTGAGTAGCGGTTATAACTATTTCTTTCAGGTATTGTTTTTTTACCATGACCGATTAGATTTAAAGTGATAAGGTTTAGGTTTGACCCCTGTTATTTTTAAAGCCCGTTGAACAGCTATTAAACATGAATCATTTATTGCATAAAATTAAACCTTATCATGTAATTTTCTACGGGTAATTATACCCTTTTGCATACGTATTTTTACGCATAAAGTTACTTATATGGCTTATGCAGATAGAAAACTATCACCACTATTGCTCTTCATACTCCCTGATCAGTTTTTGGGTAGCCCGGTTACGCCAGGCGGTGATCAGTAGTTCTTTCAGATTATCGGGCGATACGGTTTCGAGCCGCACCAGCATGTATTTGTAGTTTCGGTAATGATCTGTGATGAAAAAGGTATGCGAATCGGCGGCCATCCATTTCTCCCGTTCAAGCGTATGTAAAGCTACCAATTCGTCCTTCAGCTTCACATTGGCTATTATTTTTTTATTTACATAAAATGCAGGATCTTCAAAGTGCATTTTTTCGATTACTCCAGGCAGCGGTAACAAAGTAGCACGCAAAAACTGCATAAAGGTCAGCATGTCTGTAGCCATAATAATGAGTCAAGATGTTAGAGTCAAGAATCAAGAACATCATATCTACAAAAAAGCTGATATTTTTATCTTCAGCATTCTTTTTCTTGATTCCTGGTTCTTGACTCTTGGTTCTTAATTAATATTGTATTGGCAGCGGATTCAAAGTCGTGTTCTGACGCTGATGCCAGTACGGATATATCGGATCGACCTCGCTGGCTGCATCCAGCTTTTTAACCTGCTCTGTGGTTAGGTTCCAGCCAATGACGGCCAGGTTTTGTTTCAGTTGTTCTTCATTACGGGCACCAATTACTAAATTAACTACGGTTGGCCGCTGTAATAACCAGTTCAACGATACCTGCGCTACCGATTTCCCGGTTTCTTCGGCCACCTCGTCAAGGGCATCAACAATGTTATATAAACGTTCAAGGTTAGTTTCCGGGCCATGGCTACCACCTTGTGCTCTCCTGTTGTCTTGTGGAATAGGTTGTCCTCTGCGATATTTGCCGCTTAACTGGCCGGAAGCCAGCGGACTCCAAACTATGGTACCTACTTTTTGGTCGATACCCAGCGGCATCAATTCCCACTCAAACTCGCGATCAAGTAATGAGTAATAAGCCTGATGGCCAACATACCTGCTCCAGCCATAACGTTCTGATACCGACAAGGATTTCATCAAATGCCAGCCCGAAAAATTAGAAGCTGCTATATAACGGATCTTGCCACTGGTAACCAGGTCGTCCAGGGCGCGTAAAGTTTCTTCTACCGGTGTGGTGCCGTCGAAGCCGTGCATATGATAAACATCAATATGATCTGTATTTAAGCGGCGCAAACTGGCTTCGCATTGCTGTATCAGATGATAACGGGACGAGCCATAATCGTTAGCGCCATCGCCCATGGTAAAAGTAGCTTTTGACGAAATAAGTACCCGGTTGCGTAAACCTTCGAGCGCCTGGCCCAATATTTCTTCAGATAGTCCACGCGAGTAAACATTGGCCGTGTCAAAAAAGTTAACACCTGCATCCAGGCAAAGATGAATCAACTTTTTAGCCTCATCCACCTGCGTGTTTCCCCAGGCTTTAAAAAACTCGTTACCGCCGCCAAAGGTGGCCGTTCCAAAACTTAATACGGGCACTTTTAATCCCGATGCTCCTAATTGTCTGTATTCCATAATGGTATTTTTTTGATGTAACGCGGAGAAAGAGGCAAGAATTAAGAGTCAAGAATCAAGACAATTGAAAAAAGGATCAGCAATGCAATTATCCCGTTATCGCTTTTCCTATTGCCTCTTATTTCTTGACTCTTGATTCTAATATCTTGACTCTCTTTCCCACTGCTTAACAAAGCTAAAACTTATGTGTTTCGACATTAAATTTTACGCATCATCAATTTGTCATTTGTAGGTTATGATTTTCGCAATCCGGAACAACTCTAAATAACAAATAAGCCATTTACAGATAATGCCATGTGTTAACTTTGGCAAAAAATTAACACATGGAGAAAACCAGACTTACCATTAATAATAACGGCTCTGTAAAAGTTGACGGCGATTTTGAAATTGTTGACGCGCAAGGCAACGTATACGGTTTACAAGGCCGTACCGTATTATCAATTTGCCGTTGTGGCCTATCGGCCAACAAGCCATTTTGTGATGGCTCACACAAAAGTCATTTTGAACATGACGCTATAGCGTTTGATCTGCCGCCTAAAAAAGTTTAAAGCGGTATATAAAAATTTATAAAGCCTCCGGTATATAAAACCGGAGGCTTTTGTTTGATAGCTACTTTACCAGATTTTTTACAGATTTTTGAGCCACATATTGATACGTTATTTTTTCCATATAGGTTATCATGGTACACAGTACAGTGGCTGGCAGAAACACGCGGGTGTTATTAGTGTTCAACTGGTTTTAGAAACCGCTCTTGGCAAGCTGTTTAAATATCCTGTTGCTGTTGTTGGCTGCGGCCGCACCGATGCGCATGTACACGCGAGTCAGTTTTTTTTTCATGTTGATCTGGAAAAGGAATGGGATTTCGACCTGTTTTTCAGGCTCAATAAAATATTACCTGATGATATAGCATTATTCGATATTATCCCGATGCAAGGCCTGCCTCATGCCCGCTTTGATGCCGTACAACGCGCCTACGATTATTTTATCCATACCTATAAAGATCCGTTTTTAAGCGGCTTTAGTTCGTTGTATCCAGAAACAAACCTGGATATTGATGCCATGAAAAAGGCCACCGCACTGCTGCCATTGTATGATGATTACCGGGCATTTTGCAAAATGCCTGACAGGATCGACCATACCATTTGTAAGGTATCATCGGCCGGCTTGTTTGTTGATCAAAGCGGCGACAGGCTGCGGTTTCACATATCGGCCAACAGGTTTTTGAGTAAAATGATCCGGATCATCGTTGGCCGCTTGCTGGATATTGGTCGTGGAGACATGAGTGTTGATGAATTTGAACATTACCTGGCCAGCAAACAAACTCCACAGATCATTATACCCGCCCATCCACAGGGCTTATATCTTTCAAAGGTTACCTACCCCTATCTTGACCTGGCGCCACGGAGCACTTTTTCAGGTATGTTATTTTGATTATCCTGGCGTAAAGTCGACTCACCCGGTCTGCGCTTCGCTGGACCACCCTCTCTTCGCCTTCAGCCGAAAGAAGTCTTGAACATTCCCTTGTCCTTTATCTTTGCTCCTTTATCCTCCTAGCCTTGCTCTTCTATCCTTACTCTTTTACCTATAATTCATCTTTATAAAAATATGAGCAGTTAAATTGGTAATTTTGCCATCTTAAATAAATTAATAGAATTCCTGATGGTGTGGTTTGAAAAATTAAAGCTGAATAAGCAACTGGTTAGATCGGTAAATGAAGCAGGTTTTACAGACCCTAAGGAATTGCAATTAAAAACGCTTACCCGCATAGTTGGCGGTCAGGATATTATAGCCATAGGTCCCGAAGGTAGCGGCAAAACCACCACTTATGTTTTAGGTGTTTTAAACAGGTTCAATTACGCCCCCGAAGGTGTTCCGCGTGTATTGATCCTGGTGCCCGAAAAAGAACAGGTAATGGCGGTTATTGAACAATTTGAATTGCTCAATAAAAACAAATCGATCTCGATTGTTGGTTTATACGTTGCTCCAGGCATTGAAGCGCAGATGGATGCACTGGCTGACGGTGCTGATATTGTGGTGGCCACTCCCGACAGGGCAAGGGCTATTTACCTGAAACTGGCGCTTAACTTAAACAAAGTTGATCTGTTGGTAATTGATGATGCCGATCTGATGGTCAAAAAAGGTTTGCAGCTGCCGGTTGTAGAGTTGGCCAACAGCATAGGCAGAGGCCAGCACCTGGTATTTACCGAGGTAATGCACAGTAAGCTCGAAAAAATGCTGGCCCCTTTCATGAATCAGCCTGCCATTATTGAAATAGAAGAACTAGAGGAACAACCTTTACAAACACATCCGCAACTGCTGTATAATGTGCCAAACTTTGGCACTAAGCTCAATTTGCTCAATTTGTTCCTGTATGATGAGGAACTGTTCACCAAAACAGTGGTTTTTGTAAACACCAAAGTTACTGCCGACAAACTATATAAAAGCCTGCATAGCCGCTTGCGTGATGCCGTAGCTTTTTTAAACCCGCAGTTTTTTGATACCAACGGTTTTAAAAACATCGAAGATTTTAAAACTGCCGAAAACTCAAGGGTGTTAATTGTGATCAATGAAAATAACGACACCGTCGACTTAGCCGGTATCCCCTTCCTGATTCATTTTGATCTGCCCCTGGAAAAAGAAACATTTATTGAGCGAGTCTCCAACCACAACCCCACCAATGAGCAGGAAACCCTGGCTATTACCTTTGCCACCGATCTGGAGCTAAGCCAGGTTAAAAAGATAGAACAAGTCAGTGGTAAAAAAATACCTACAGCCACCCTGCCCGATGAACTGGTTATTGAAAAAGAGATAAAAGCAAAAAAAGAGGAAGCTGATAAAAAACCAGCCAAATCAAACCCCGATGCTCCTATAGCTGGCGCCGCCTTTCATGAAAAAAAGGCCGCTAATGCAAAAACCTACAATTATAGTTCTGGCCAAAAGGCCAAGATGAACAACAAACGTAAACACTAAGCTACTTTACACAGTAAGCCACGTACAGATCTTCTACCTTTTTGCGGGCCCAGGGGGTTTTACGTAAAAACTTAAGGCTTGATTGTATGCTGGGGTTATCATGAAAACAATTAATACGGATGCGTTTGTCTAATTCTTCCCAGCCAAACTGAGCCAAAAGTTCTTCTAGTATCACCTGTAATGTTTTCCCGTGCAGCGGATCCTTGCTTTGTTGTTGCATATGCAAAAGTACGGCTTGTTTAGGTATTAATATACGCAGTGTATTTACTTTTGCTAAACTGCCTATAGCGTGCGGCTTTTGCGTTACAACCAATTATAATATTCCGGTGTTTAAATAGCTATACCTAATTCCGATTTATTTAACAGTATTTTAGTAAATTAGATAATCATTTCATTCGATTATTTGCTACCATATAAATCATAATTTATTGATATAATGAGGGGCTGTAAGTTTTATCTTGTTTTACTTTTTCAGACTATATCATTATGTGTGTTTGCTCAAAACCAGCCTTTGCATTTTCAGCGCATTGGTAGTCGTGCTAACTTGTCAGAGCTCAACATCAACACTATTTTTCAGGATAGCCATGGTTTTATATGGGCAGGAACACTTGATGGCTTAAACCGCTTTGATGGTAATAAATTCAAGATCTTCCGGAACATTGTTACCGACAGTACAAGCATCAGTAGTAATTATATTACTCATATTGCTGAAGATAAAAACGGCGACCTTTGGATAGCCACATTGGGCGGTGGATTAAATAAATATGATCGAAAAAAAAATCATTTTTATCACTACCTGCACAATAAAAACAATGCGAACACTATAGCGAGCAACAATATAACAAAGCTTGTTTTTGATAAAACAGGTAATTTATGGATCGGCTATCAGGAAGATGGTATTGATGAATACCGTGTTGATAAAAACCGGTTTACACACTATAAACATAACAGTAATGATCCCGGTAGTTTGAGTGATAACAACATCAGAAGTATTTGTGTTGATAGTTATAACAACTTATGGGTTGGAACTATAAATGGTGGTTTAAATCTCTTTAATTCATCTACTAAAACGTTTACCCGTTTTATGCATGATGATAAGATTGAGGGGTCCATATCTGTAAATAACGTAAACTGCATTTTTGAAGATAGCACCCATCGCCTTTGGATAGGGTCATCGGATGGTGGGGGCTTAAATTTATATGATGGCAATACCCATACCTTCAAACATTTTAAAAACGACCCCAACGATAACAATTCAATCTCGGGCAACAGCATTCAAAGCATCGCCGAAGACAGTGATCAAAATTTATGGATAGGGATAGAAAACGGAGGCTTAAGTATATTTAATTATACCCAAAACAAGTTTACCCGCCATTATCAGGACGATATTGATAATAGCAGTATAGCCAGTAATTCTGTTGATGTAATATTAAAAGATAATGTGGGGAATATGTGGATAGGCACCTTCGCTTCGGGCATAAGTCTGTATAAAAAAATAAAGGAAAACTTCGCCCACTATAAGCATACTGCTCAAACCGGAAGCCTTTCAAATAATTATGTACTGGATTTTTATCAGGATAAAAAGGATAATATATGGATAGGCACAGATGGAGGCGGATTAAACCTGTTTGACCCTATCAAAGGGATGTTTACAACATACAAACATCAGGAAAATAATAAAAACGGCATTGCCGGTAACTATGTTTTGGCTATTGAAGAAGACGATAAAGACAACTTATGGATAGGTACCTGGGGCAACGGCATCAGCGTGATGAATACCCGCACCCATCAGTTTAAATCATACCACCACAACCCTAATGATAGCAGCAGTTTGGCCGGGGATAATGTATATGCCCTTACAGCAACAACCGATCATAAAATATGGATCGGTACTTTTGGTCAGGGTCTTGATCAATACGATTCTAAAACAAACAAATTCAAGCACTACAGGCATAATGTCAATGACCCCAAAAGCCTGAGCAACGATAATATTAATTCATTACTGACAGATTCGAAGGGCAATCTTTGGGTAGGAACAAGCGATGGCGGCCTTGATCTTTTTGATCCTAAAAGCGGCAAGTTTACCGTTTATGAACATGATCCTTCAAAAAACAGTATTAGTGACAACGCTGTGCTCGATTTATTAGAAGATCAGGCCGGTAATATATGGATATGTACATTTGATGGATTAAATCGTTTTGATCCAAAAACAGGCAAATTTGTCGTTTTTAAAACTGAAGACGGCTTACCCAATAACTACACCTACGCTATTGAAGAAGACAATAGTGGGAGTTTCTGGATAAGTACTAATACAGGTATCTCGAAATACAATCCTGTAACCAAAAAATTCAAAAACTTTACCGTTGATGATGGCTTGCAGGCAGATGAATTTAAAGCCAAATCTGCTTTAAAAAGCAAGGATGGCCGCTTGTATTTTGGCGGGGTTAACGGGTTCAACGTATTTGACCCAGAAAAGATTCTCTCTGGTCATTATAATCCGCCTTTAGTTTTAACCGACTTCCAGATCTTTAACAATTCCATACCGGTAGCTATAAATGATCGGGATCCATCGCCCTTAAAACAAGATATCAGTGTTACCAAAGCTATTACTTTAAGCTATGATCAATCGGTAATTTCATTTGAATTTGTTTCGCTCGATTATGCCTTATCAAGCCGTACCATTTATGCTTATCAATTAGTAGGCTTTGATAAGAGCTGGAATAATGTTGGACAGAAAAACACGGCAACCTATACCAATTTACCTCCCGGTAATTACACTTTTAAAGTAAAAAGTCATAATGGGGATGGCGTGTGGTCAACCCATGAGCTGACTTTAGAATTAACAGTTTTGCCTCCGTTTTGGCTCACCTGGTGGTTTATTATCCTGGTTACTGTTTTTGTTTTTGCTGTTATATATGGCTTATACCGTTTAAAAGTAAATTCCATCATTAAACAAAAAGCGCTATTAGAGCAGCAGGTATCTGAACGTACAGCAGAAGTTTTGCAACAGTCTGAAGAGCTGAAAAAGCAATCTGCCGACCTGCAGGACCTGAATGGTGAATTACAGTCTCAATCTGAAGAGCTACAAGCCTTGAACGAAGAATTGCTGGTACAATCTGAAGAACTGGAACTGCAACGTCAGCAAGAACGACAGGCCCGTGAAGAAGCTGATAAAGCCAACAAAGCTAAAAGTATATTTCTGGCCACCATGAGTCATGAAATAAGGACACCGATGAATGGCGTGATTGGGATGGCCTCCCTTTTGAATGAGACGGAATTGAACAGCGAACAGCGGGAATATACCAATACGATTATAGCCAGCGGTGACAGTTTGGTGAACGTGATCAATGACATCCTTGATTTTTCAAAAATAGAGTCCGGTAAAATGGATATTGAGCAGGAGGATTTTGACCTGCGCCATTGCATCGAAGAGGTAATGGACCTTTTTTCACAGCAAGCCTCACAGCAAAACCTGGAACTCGTTTACCAGATAGATCCCATCCTCCCCATACAAATTATCGGTGACAGCCTAAGGCTTAAACAGGTGATCACCAATCTAACTGGTAACGCCTTAAAATTCACTCAAAAAGGCGAAGTATTTATAAAAGTATTCCTGTCCAAGACCTTTAAAAATGGCGATATTGAGATTGGCTTTAGTGTGATGGACACCGGAATAGGTATTCCCGACGAAAAACTCCCGGGCCTGTTCAATGCCTTCTCGCAGGTTGATTCATCAACTACCCGCAAATATGGCGGCACCGGTTTGGGCCTGGTGATCAGTCAGCGACTGGTGAAGCTCATGGGCGGCGATATCTGGGTGGAGAGTATTTACAAAGAAGGTTCGGTATTCATGTTTACCATCAGGGCAGCTATCAGTAAAAAGCAATCAAAACATGTACCGATAATATTGAACCCTGCCGAAATGGAAGGTAAAAAGATATTGGTGGTTGATGATAACCAAACCAACCGGTTTATACTAAAAACCCAGCTGGAACAATGGGGAATAGTAACCGTATCCGTAGCATCGGCTGTAGAAGCGCTTGATCTTTTATCGGAAGGCGCAAAATTCAACCTGGTCATCACCGATATGGAAATGCCAGATATGGATGGGGTCGACCTGGCACGAGCCATTAAAAGAAATTATAAAAATCTGCCTGTAATTATGCTGAGCTCCATTGGTGATGGTTCAAAGAAAAAATACCCGGGATTGTTCGCCGCTATCCTCACCAAGCCTGTTAAGCAAAATCAGCTGGGTAAAAGCATACAGGCCGAATTCCAAAACCAGCCAGCTATGGTTTTCGCCGAGTCAGTATCTCCTAAATTATTTGATGCAGATTTCGTGGCTGATTTCCCGATGCGCATTTTAGTGGCCGAGGACAACCTGATCAATCAAAAACTGGTTGACCGGATGCTAACCAAATTGGGCTACCAATTTATCATGGCCCCAAACGGACTCGAGGCCCTAAACAAACTAAAATTAAACCCTGTTGATGTGATATTTATGGATGTGCAAATGCCCGAAATGGATGGCTTTGAAGCCACCCGCCATATTCGTAAGTACGCTTTTAAACAACCTTACATCATTGCCATGACCGCCAACGCTGGCCCCGAAGACCGTGAACTTTGTTTGATTGAAGGCATGGATGATTACATTGCCAAACCCATGAAAACCGAAGACCTGGTAGCTATACTCAAAAGGGCTCATGAAGCTGTGGTAAAAAAGAACCTGGATAAAGAGAAGTATAAATAGACTCCCCACGCGTCATTGCGAGCGCAGCGTGGCAATGACGTATGAACAACATGTTCAGCTTGTGGTCGGTGTTATCACCGCACCACTTCTGTACTCGTTCATCATAAGTACCATACGCGTATAGACGATATCAACCAAAAATAATTTATTCCCCCACCCCTAATTCCTGCATCAATTTAACCAGTTTCTCTTTCACTTCGGCCAGTTCATTTTCCAGTTGAGTCACACGGGCTTCCAGACCACTGGTTGAGCGAGAGCCGGTTTCTTCCACATCATCGTAGTCATTAATATCGGGCGTACCGCTTAAAAGATGCGCATACCGTACTTCTTTTTGCCCAGGTCGTTTTGGTAATTGCACCACGTAAGGCAAAGCCGGATCGGCCAGTTTCTCAAGCATTTCCTGTACCTCCTCTATCGTTTCAAACTCATATAACCTGCCGGAATTGGTGTTGAGCTCGCCCGGTGTTTGCGGACCGCGCAATATCAGCAGACATAGTAAAGCTACTTCGGCCGGTATTACCGGAAATACGATGGCAAAATTGTGTTTGTATTTTATATTCCGGATAGAGCCACCGGTAACGGTAGAGATCAGTCCGCGTCTTTTGAGCGTATTTAACGCCTCGGTAACTGTGCCTTCATCATAATTCACAACCGGCTTGCGCGATGTTTTTTGATTACATGCCGCGGTTAAACCATTAAGAGTCATTGGATAATAATCGGGCGTGGTTTTGCTTTTTTCCATCAGCGAGCCCAATACACGCAGCTCTGTAGCATCAAGTACCGGTAAAGTTTGGGGTGAATCCATGGCTAAATATAAGCAGCTTTTTATAGCCGCGAAACTTTAGTGATTATTTTTAAACACTGCACGTTAAGTAAAGATAAAATTTGGCTTAAATCCGTTACTTTGTATTTACATGTCATTATTCATTACATCACTAAATTCGGGCAGTAACGGCAATTGCTATTACGTAGGGAACGAGCGGGAGGCTATATTGGTTGATGCCGGCATATCATGCCGCGAAACGGAGAAACGCATGGCCCGCCTGGGCTTATCCATGCAAAAAGTAAAAGCCATATTTGTATCGCATGAGCATTCTGACCACATCCGCGGCATACCGGTACTGGCCAAAAAGTTCAACCTGCCGGTATATATTACTCCGGGCACCCTGTTACATTTAGGCAACAGCGTGAATATACAACTGGTGCACCATTTACGGGAGTTTGAAACAGTGAACATTGGCGAACTGCAGGTTACCTCATTCCCCAAAGAACATGACGCCTCTGAGCCGCATAGCTTTTTTGTAAGCTGCCGCGATATCAACGTAGGTATATTTACAGACATTGGTGTGGTGTGCGACAGGCTCATCCGCTATTTTAGCCAATGCCATGCTGCTTTTTTAGAAGCCAATTATGATGACGATATGCTCGATAACGGTGGTTACCCCTATCATCTTAAACGACGCATCCGTGGCGGTAAGGGTCACCTGTCAAACAAGCAGGCGCTGGCATTATTCACTACGCACAGGCCCACGCACATGACCCATTTGCTGCTCTCGCACTTATCGCACAATAACAACAACCCCAAACTAGTCGAAGACCTGTTTACCGCCTGTGCCGAAGGTATCCATGTAGTTGTAGCATCAAGATTTGAAGAAACCCCGGTTTATCATATCGGTGAAACAGATAAAGCACCCTCATTTGCCGGCCAGCTGGACCTGGGCTTTGGCAGTATTTGATTTTAGTATCAAGCAGCTAGCAAGTATCAAGAGATTGAAATTTTTGCCAGACTCCTAAAAAGGGCCTGTCACCCTGAGCTTGTCGAAGGGTCGTGCGCAGAGGCCTCCCCGCTATGCTTCGACGAGCTCTGCATAACACCCATTTAAATTTCAGAGAAGGATAACACTAAAAAAGTATTTGATACTTGATACTAAAACTTGGCACTAAAAATCATCTCCTCACCCGCATAAACATCATAAATAACATTTCGTATAGCTCCGGGTGTTTGTGTTTCAGCTCTTCGGGCTTTTGAAAAAAGTATTCGGCGGCTACAGCAAAAAACTCCGCTTCGCTGGTAGCGGCGTATGGGTTGATATCCGATTTACCTTCTTCTATTTGATGGATCTCGTGGTGGATCATTTTTAACCAGGGCAGCACATAATCATGCGCCAGCAGGTTTTCGGGAATACCGTCGGTAGCACCGTCCGATTTATCCAGCAGATGCGCAAACTCATGAATGGCCGTATTTTCTTTACCAGCCGAACGCGAAAAACCTTTAGTAAGCGCCGCCCGCGAGAGGATCATTTGTCCGTTCATATAGCCCGAACCTACCATGCCCAGGATATTCCGGCCCTCGCCCTCAAACTGAAACTCACTATCAAAAGTATCCGGATATAATATCACATTGGTAAGGTTGCTATACCTCCAATTATTCAGTCTGAAAATGGGGATCACCGCGCTTGAAGCGATCATTACCCGGTCGGTATCTTCAATGGCCGTGCCTACCCCTTCTATGGTAATACCTTCCAAAAAATCACTTACTTTTTGCTCAAACAGGAGCTTATCAACGGCACTCAAGGTTTGATAAAACGGGATATACTGGGCTAAAATAGCCTTATAAACAAGGTTTGAAGTTATAGTATGAGGTTTGCGTTTACCTTTTAAAAAGTAATACCCGATAAGCAAAATAATGATGAGTAATATGATACCTGCAGTCATAGTAGATCAAATATCAACATTAAATCAGGTAAATCACCCCTATAATCAGGGCAGCCACCAGGGTATTTAAAAAGTTTACGACATTATTGCTCATGTATCCACGGCGCTCCAACAAGGCTCCCAGTATAGAATCTGTTAAATTACCAATCGTTCCGGCAATAATAATCCAGATCAAACTGCTACCCCATCCAAAACCAATGGCATAAACCAGAGCTATAACGCAACTGCCTGCCCCACCTATTAAAGTCCCTTCTATACTGATCACACCATCCAATCCCCGCTGGTCGGGTTTCAGCGTAATGATATTAAAAAATCGCCGACCGTAAACAGTACCCAGTTCAGAAGATAAAGTATCTGCTGTTGCCGATGCAAAGCTTGCAGCCATCATTAACACCCATAGTGTGGTATATGCAGGGAACAATAAAACTAAAAGCCCGGTTATGGCGCCTACACCCGCATTAGCCAACACCTGGGCAGGGGTTCTGCCACCTTGATGCTCTTCGGAATTGGCGAAACTTTCTTTTGTATGTTTTTGCCAGGAGGTAGCAGCCGAACCTAAAATAAAAAAGGTGGTCATTATAGCCACGCCTGTATATCCCGCCCCGGCAAAAACCAAACAGGCAACCACAGCCCCGGTGATGGCCGCCACTAGGGTTAGTTTACGGGCAGATACGCTATAAACTACACCCGCGATAAGAATAAGAACCAATAAACCGTAATGTGCCAGCATGGATGTTAGAGTCAAGAGATTAGAATCAAGAGTCAAGATTAATAAAAAACTTAATTGTAAGGTTATAATTTCAATAATCATTTTCCATTAGCGGTTAGGATTTAGTCGGGCCATTATCATTGTTTTTCTTGATTCTTGGCTCTTGATTCTTGATTCCAACGCCTTTCTCGCTATTTTTGCGGCGATATGAAAGATATATTAGGCCAGGCCATCCATGATCATTATTATAAAAAGCCGGAGCATCAGCTTTGGATCAATAATCAATATGGCCCCCGCGAGGAGATGCCCGTGGAGGCTTATTTCCGCGAAGAAGATGATATGCCCGATATAGAGTGGCTGGCCTTAAACGAGTGCCGTGGCGATGTATTGGATATCGGCGCCGGTGCAGGCGGGCATGTATTACTGCTGCAGGAACGTGGCTTCGAGGTTGCCGCCTTAGAAATATCCGACCTGGCATCAGTAGTAATGAAAGCGCGCGGAGTTAACAAAGTAATCACTGCCGATATATTTGAATACCAGGAGCAGCGGTATGACACCCTGCTATTGCTCATGAATGGCATTGGTTTGACGGGTACCCTACTCAAGCTAAAAACATTTTTGCAGCACGCCAAACAACTGCTTAAGCCGGGCGGACAGCTTTTGTTTGATTCATCAGAGATCGCCTACCTGTATGAAGGTAAGCTCCCCGAAAATGGCCCCTACTATGGCGAAATACAATATCAGTATCAATATAACCAGCAAAAAAGCGACTGGTTCCCATGGCTCTACATCGACGAACAAACACTCACCGGAATTGCGGACGAAATGGGATACGATATGGAGGTTTTACTCGAAGATGAGTTTAAACAGTATCTGGTAAGACTCACTTTAAAGTAAATATTCGCTATAGTTTTTCTGCCCGGCATCGTTTTATGTCATTTAGTTTCCTTTCCCTTATCAGACCCCGGCTAAAACAGTCATAAAACTCCAACAACCCTTCTTATAAAAAAGTATCATCATAATATAATTATGATGATATATATCATATTTAAACATAATTATACTCCTAAAATGAATTATAATAAAATATTGTAAACGTTTAAAAATTTTGCTTTTTTATTAACAAACAGAATACAGAATCAATATAAATTTAATTTACAAATCAATAATTTGAAAAAATAGCAATAAGAGTTATATTGGTTGATATTAATTTAATTTTCAATTAACATAAACCCCTATTCCTATGACTAAAAAATTATTATTTTTTATCGTATTATTTCTACTCAGTATAGAAATAGCATCGGCTCAAAAAAAAACAATTACCGGAACAGTTACTGACGCTGCAGGTAATAATCCTATGGCTGGCGTATCCGTGCGTGTTAAAGATGACACTCAAGGCACCAGTACTAATGCAAAAGGTCAGTTTTCTATTATCGCGGCCGCCTCTGACGAAATAGTAATTAGCTATACAGGCTTTAAAACGCTAACCATTTCGGTAAATGGCCGTTCCAAAATTGATGTTACGCTGATAAGTGATGTAGCCCAACTTAATGAAGTTGTACTGCTAGGCACCCGGTCGGCCGGTCGGGTTAAATTAGAAACAGCCGTGCCTGTAGATGTGGTAAATATAACCAAAGCTGCGGCCACAACCGGCCGTATGGATCTGACGGATATATTAAATTATGCGGCTCCTTCATTCAATTACAATAAACAATCAGGATCTGACGGAGCCGATCATGTGGAGTTAGGAACCTTGCGCGGTCTTGGCCCCGACCAAACGCTGGTATTGGTTAACGGTAAACGCCGCCACTCTACTGCTTTTGTTGCGGTATTTGGTACCCGTGGCCGTGGCAACTCAGGCGTCGACTTAAGCGCGATACCAACGGCGGCCATCGATAAAGTTGAAATTTTACGTGACGGTGCATCCGCTCAATATGGTTCAGACGCTATTGCCGGTGTAATTAACCTTGTTTTAAAGAAAAACATCAACCAGTTTGTAGTGAATGTAGGTTACTCGGGCTATTATGACCCGGCATTTAACAGCGGAAAAAGTGTTGTTGCAGCACAATACCCACATGGTGGCGCTATCGATGGCAATACGCTCACTATTGATGCCAACTATGGTTTAGCTATTGGTAAAAACGGTGGTTTTATAAACCTTACAGGCGATTATTCAAAAAATGGTAAAACATTTCGCCAAACGCACGATACTACCTACTCAAACCCAAAAGCTTTGGGTATAAACACCTCCAGGAGGGCTAATGGTGATGGTTCTGCAGAAACCGGGACGTTCTTTTTTAACAACGAGATACCTTTAGCCGGTACCCGAACCACTTTTTACAGTTTTGGCGGTTATAGCTATAAAGCATCTGATGATTATGCTTTTAGTCGTAACTTTTCCTCAAGACCCGGTCGTTTCCCTACTACAAGCGATGGTAAAATAATCCCAGTTAGTGGCATTATATTCAACACTCCTGATGGCGATTCCTATTATAACCCCATCATCAGAACCCATAATACCGACTTAGCCCTGGCTACCGGATTTAGAGGAACATTAGGTGAGGGTTGGGACTGGGATCTGAGCAATAATACCGGTAATAATAAGTTTCACTTTTTTGGAGAGAAAACATTTAATGCCTCCTTAGGAGCCACACAAACACATTTTGATGATGGCGGATCGGAGTTTTTACAAAGCACCTCAAATCTTAATATCAATAAACACTATTCAAAAATAATGCAGGGTTTAAACCTTGGCTTTGGTTCCGAGTATCGTTATGAACACTATACCTTATTTGCAGGTGAGGAGGCATCCTATAAAAACTACGATCCTACAGGTGTAAAAGCACCAGGTGCGCAGGGTTTTCCGGGCTATCAACCCAGCGATGCTACAAAACAAAGCCGTTCGGTATTTGGCGGATACGTAGACCTGGAAGCCGACATTACCCAAAAATGGCTGGTAGATTTTGCAAACCGCCTGGAACATTACAGCGATTTTGGTTATAACTTTAATACAAAACTGGCCACACGATATAAAATAACCGACAACTTTAATATCCGGGCCTCTGCTGGTACAGGTTTCCGTGCACCCTCATTACAACAGATCAATTACAGCTCGACATTTACTAATGTGCAGGGAAATATAATAACCGAAGTTAAAATAGCGCCCAATTACAGTCCAATCACCAAAGCAGCGGGCATACCTACGCTAAAGCAGGAAAAGTCAAAAAACTTAGGTCTGGGTTTTACATTTAAACCCATTCCGGAATTAAGCATTACAACGGATGGTTATCTGATCAAGGTAAAAGACCGTGTAGTACTTTCGGGACAGTTTAGCGCTACAGATAACACCCTTGATCCGGCTTTCATAGCGGCCTTAAATAACCTGCATGTAGCTACCGCTCAGTTTTTTGCAAACGCGGTAAATACCACTAATCGCGGTTTAGACGTAGTTATTGATTATAATAAAACCATTGGCGATAATCGTTTCCGCGTATTGTTCACCGGAAACTTCCAACACATGACCATTGATAAGATAAACTATCCGCCAATACTGGGCACTACACCACAATTAAAAGAAACTTTTTTAAGTGATAGAGAGAAGAAATTCATCCTGGCATCGGCCCCACCACAAAAACTTTCTTTAAATCCGGAATTCGGACATAAAAACCTTACTGTGGGTACACGTTTCACCTATTTTGGTAAAGTGGTTATTGACGGTTATGGCGACGGATCAACCCTACTACCTACCGTGCCGGCAGATAATGGATCCGGACAATTGCCAGATGCATATAACTACAATGGCAAAGTTGTAAGCGATGTATATCTGGCTTACAAATTCAACAAAACAATTCGTATATCTATAGGTTCCGATAACGTATTTAATGTACATCCAGATCTTGCCTATGTTAAAGGAGCTAAACTATCTGCCTTTAATAATGAGCCAGCCGGACCATTCGATGCTGTACAAATGGGCAGTAATGGCCGCCGCTTTTTTGCACGGGTGGGTTTCAATTTTTAAGACTAACCTGCACTATAATAAAGCCATCTCATGTTCATGAGATGGCTTTGTGTTTTTATGACATTATGCATAAGCCCTTTCTGCAGATTATAAATATATTTAGGTTGTTTTTAATGAATTGATATCAGCTATGAAAAAAACTATCGATCATATACTGGAGGGGCGCGAGAAAAAAATAACGGAAGAGGATGTAGTGATACAGCCCCTGCCCCATCAAAATTTCCGGTTTGCAAACCCTTTTATTGTTTTGCACCACATGAGGCCACTTGTTATTAAACCAGGGCAATCATCACGAATACACCCGCACCCACATCGTGGTTTTAGTCCTTATACCATCATGCTGCAGGGCGAAGGGTATCACCGGGATAATGCAGGCAACGATAAAGTAATTAAAGCCGGCGATGTACAACAAATGTTTGCAGGAAAGGGCATTTTACACAGCGAAGGCCCAACCGACAAAATGTTAAAAACAGGTGGCCTACAGGAGTTGATACAACTTTGGATAAATGCCCCCAAGGCCAACAAATGGGATGAGCCTTTTTATCAGGCCGCCACTCAAGAACAGCAACCCCGGGTATTAGAGAGCGATGGTTTGAGTTTCCGCCTGTTAAGTGGCGACTATGAAGGTAAAACCGGACCTATAAAAAACTTTACGCCCGTTATTTCTATAGTCGGCAAAATAACAGCGGGTAAAACCGCCAATTTTACCGCTATACCGGGTTACTGGGCTTTGCTGTATATTATCCATGGCGATGTAGTGGTTAACGATACTGCGGTATCTGTTCATAACCTTATCGTATTCAGCAAAGAAAATGAGGAGATCACTATAACAGCCACAACCGATGCACAGGTATTATACCTATCGGCAGAACCTATTGATGAACCCGTTGCCGCGAAAGATAATTTTGTAATGAACACACCCGAAGAAAACGAACAGGCCATTGCTGATTATAAGAACGGCCTGTTCGGAACTTTAAGCTTTTAACCGGGCAGCATGTTTTCGGTATTTACCGGAATGCTGTCGTACTTTTCATAAAGCTTTAAAAACTTAGCCGGGTTAATGGGTTGTTCGGTGAGTATTTCTTTTAAACCAAAAAAGAAACCTTCCCGGCTTTGACCCGGATTAAATATCAACGTCGCTGTAACATCCCGATCGGTGGTATTGCGAAAACCATGAGGTGTAAATCGGGGAATGTAAACTACCGAGCCTTCAATGGCATCTATCATCTTGTCTGATAGCTGAATGGTTAGGGTACCTTTGTTTACAATAAAGGTTTCGTCCATAAAACGATGATAATGCAACTGTGCACCCACGGTACCGGGGCCTAACACAATTTCATATACCCCCATTTGGTTATTTGACAATTCGCTGGTTACTTTAAGCGTGATCCTGCTATTTTCAATAGCTAATACTTCCCCTTCGCCGGGGTTAAAAACCACGGCTTCGTTCTTTAATACGTCGGTATAATGATTGGTTATTTCAGTATTCATGGTATGGAGTATTAAGCCTGAGTTTTAACTTCATAATTCAAATACCAGCCGAAACCAAACTGATCTGTAATTACCCCGAAGGCACCCCATGGAGTATCCTGCAATGGCGAAATAAACCTGGCTTCGGCAGAAAGCTTTTCAAAAAAGGTTTTGACCTCTTCTTTATCTTCGCTGTTAATGCATAAATAAACAGCATTACCGTGGGTGACCCCTTCCGGCTCGATCAGTTCTGAGGCAAACAACGTGATACCACCACTAATTAAGCTGGCATGCATAATTGACTCTGCAGCTTCGGGCGGCATAAATTCGGCCATGGGCGAGTTGCCAACGGTTTGCAGGGTTAAGTCCCCGCCAAAACAATTTTTATAGAAAGCCATCGCCTGGCGACAGTTTCCATTAAATTTTAAATAGGCATTGATCTGTGTCATGATAATTTGCTTTTGTTTAAAACAAATTTCCATAACCGCCTGAGTAAAAACGTTTACAAATGTTGAGACAAATAAAAAATTACAATTCGGCCCTGATACGGCTTAATTGCGTGGGGGTAATACCCAGGTACGCTGCTATTTCGTGCTGTTTTAACCTGGGCTCAAGTGTGGGGTAACTTTTTAAAAATTGAGCATACCTGGTTTTAGCAGTATCGGACCGGAAGGCTATCTCCAATGGTTCTTTTTCAATGATCCAGTGCAGCTCCATGTACCTGATATACATGGCCGCTATATCATTATATTTTTCTGTTAATTGTTTAAACTCATTAAAATTATACTCCAGCACCACACTTGGCTCCAGCGCCTTAATCGTGAACATGCTTGGCCCTTTTAATAACAAGGCGCTGGTTGATGCTACGAAATATCCTTCGGGAAAAAACCTTTTGATAATAGTATCGCCATCTTCAGAAGTATAGCTTTGCGCAAACAATCCCTCGGCTACAAAGGCAACTGTTCTGGGAATCTGTCCTTCGGTTAAAAAAAGTTCATTTTTGTTATAAACCTTTCTTTTCAGACTTTTCTCCCAGACTGCCCTGCTTTCATCTGATAATTTGGTATAGTTGTTTATCCTTTGCCAGAATTTTTCCAGTATATCTTCCAATGTTCAACTCCTTAAATGATACTCTCAAAGTTAAACACCAAGATAACGCTTATATGTGTATAATGGCAAATTGCGTATCTACTTTGCTTTGCGGATATAAATATTTCCGTTCATGTTCTTCATCAACATTTCGGGACCACCGCCGTCAATTTTCCCATAAACCCAGTCGTCCATTTTAAGGCTGTACATGCCGTTTTTACTAGTACGGGTAACCGCAGGTTTCTGCATAGTACTCACCACGTCAAAATCGGTATAAATATCCCCGCGATCTGATTTGAGCTTTACATTCGCTTTCAGTGTGGACGGGAAAGTTACATCTACATTCCCATTCAATGTAGTGAAGGCCATAGCTGCTTTTGGGTCGATGGATCTGAATGTAACAGTCACATCGCCATTAATTGTATTGGCCACTACAGAACCAGAAACACCGTTTAGTTTGATATGACCATTCACATTAATTATTTCCAGCTCGCCTTTTACATTGGAGACAATGATATTACCATCATTTACAGTAGATATCTTTAATTTACCTCCATTTTGCGGCACTTTAATAATTAGATTAACAAACCTGCCGGCACTGCCGCCTACATTAACCACATTGTTCTTTTCTTCGGCGGTAACATCCAGATTATTATTGCCGATCAGGCGTTTCATGCCGTTGCCGCTCTCTTTTACGTGTCCTGGTCTTTCTTCTCCCGACTGGGCGTCTATCACAATATCCTTACCTTCATAACCTGTCACTGTAATTGATCCGCGTACCAGGCCAGCGCTTAATTTATAAGGTTTGCCAGGATCACTTAAAGGCACCACCAATTGCCCCGAACCATTTTGTGCCTGGATACGTGTATTTGCTAATAAAACAGCAATCAGTACCCCGGTAATTTTTATAGTTTTTATCATTTTCATGTCCTTAGCTTTTACTATTGTTTTTTAATATAGATATCTCCGTTGAGGGTTTCAAACTTGAATAATTTACCACCCGCCCCTATCCTTACATCAGAATTTTTGCTGAGTTTAAAAGTTGTACCCTTACTATTTTTTGACTGGGTTGTAATTACTTTGCTTGGCATTACTTCCGCGTTAGGGAAATCTGTATAAAACTGACCGTTCATGCTTTTAAACTCCATATCGGCTGCCAGATTTGCAGGATAAGTAACCTTTACCTCTCCATTTATAGTTTTATAGGATGATGCCTCTGCCGGTACTTTAAGGTAATTGGCTGTAACCCCTCCGTTAATGGTATGAGCATCTGTGGTGCCTTTGGCGTTTATGATATCTATAGGGCCATTTATATTATTGATATTTAATGCACCGTAAACATCTTTAACAGTGATGTGACCATTATTGATGGTTGATACCCGTAGATTGGTATTGAACGGCACCTTCACTGTAAATTCCAGGTTGAGTTTGTACTTAACTTCCGTATCATCACCATCGTGCCAGCTGTGATGAGGTTTTGAATTGTAAGGTTTCGCTATATAGGCTATCACACTATCGGGTTTCTGATCAAAGGCAAGCTTAACTTCATTTTTTCCCTGATCAACAATTTGCTGATCCCTGCCCGAGATGGTTTCATCAATTTCCATGATCACCTTATCGCCCGAATAACCTTCTACGTTGATGGAGCCATAAACATTATAAATGGCTACAACCCCACTTTGCAAGGTAAATTGCTTGCTGATATGTTGTTTATACTCCTGAGCCGAGGCCGAAAATTGGGCAAAACAAAGCCCTGCTCCCGCCAAAACGGGGATCAATAATTTTTTCATAAATTGGTTTTAAATAAGTTGTGTTATCGTTTCCTTGATCTTTTCACGTACACCACGATCCAGATCTTTTTGTTTTAATAATTCTTTAAATGAACCTATCGAACGTTTTTCCTGCAACTTGAGCATCACATCGGCTATAGCCGATTGCATTAACGGTGAATCCTGATCTAAAATAGAGCGGATAAGCCCCGCCCTAACCTCTGGATGATCTGACAAGTGTGCCAGGGCATCAAGCGTACTCAACCGTACATTTACATTAGGGTCGTTGTTTAACGTAGTCAGCAGTGCGCTGATAACCTGTTTATCCGCATGTTTTATCTCGCTGGTATAGCTTACCCCTCTCATCCGCTCAGATGCCGACGGGTTTTCCAACAGGGCCAACATCATGGTTTGCCTTAGCTCATGTACCTGTGATGAAAGTGCCTGCAGCTGCTGATCTTGTTTATCAGTTCGGCTGGAATAAAAAACCCAGTACCCACAAGCAAAACTGATCAACACCACAATCATGCTATAGGCTAATGGCCAGCGCGGCTGCAATTGCCATAACCTATTTGAGTTATCAGTTATTCTGTCCCAAAAACCTCTTTTTTCTGCAACCGATGCTGTATAAGTATCCAGCATGGCATAAAATTTCACCTTTACATTTACAGATGGCTCTGGTGTTTCCAGATCACCCAGTTCATCCCACAGCTCTTTCATGGCCGCCAGTTCGTGTCCACAACTATCACAACCGGCAACATGGGTTTCCAGCTCCGTTTGTTGTTCGGTTGTTAGCTGTTTATTCATATAATCTGTAAACAGCTCCTGGTATTGCTCACACTTCATCTTATTTCTGTTTAGCATTTTCTTTTTAAATAAACCTGCTTTAACTCCTGCATAGCCCGGTGCGCCCTTACTTTAACAGCTCCTTCAGTAGTTTGAAGTATCTGTGCTATTTCCTGGTATTTCAGCTCCTGCAACCTGCTCATGATCAAAACTTCGCGGTGATCATCACTTAAATTTTTCATAGCTCTGTGAAGCTCCGTACGCGTCTGTTTTATTTCAAATTGCTCATCAGCCGCTACGCCCCCGTCAATCCTGTCGGCAAAGTCCGCCACATCATAGTGTCCAACGTTCTGCGGCTTTTTTTTATAGCTGTCTTTTAATACATTACGGGCTATCTGATACATCCACGCCATAAACTCACCGTCGCCGGTAAAGCTGTTACGGTATTTGAGCATTTTGTAAAAAACAGTTTGAACCATATCCTCACTACCTTCCCGGTTGTAGGTCATGTGAAACAAAAAGCCATATAAAATCCTGTGGTACCGCTCAAAAAGCAGCCCCATTTTTTCCAGTTCTCCTGTTTTAACCCGGAGCATAATGGCATTGTCACTTAGCGTATTCAAACAGGTTTAGTTGTTTTAATTTACATTGGAGACTTCTGTAAAAAGAAATGGTTACAGAAAATTTAAGAAATATTGTAATTTACTGATTATGAGTAAAAATCAATAAAAAAAAGAAGGCCTCCATGATACATGTCGGCCTGTCTTTTCTTGGGATAAGGTAGGTTAAAATTTTTCATTACTAATACGCTCGCACCTGAACGGGCGGGATATTAATTTATAGCATCAAGCACCATGGTGCCCATGAGCTTTGATTTTTTATCGTATGTTTCTGATTTTACAAAGCGACCCAATTTGGGGGCATACCACTCGGCGGCTTTAATATGTACGGGAATACCGATGCCCATCATTTTAATTTTCATGGTAGCATCATAGGTGATCTTGTAACAATCAAAACTCCCGGCATTGGTGGTAATACTTTCAGCCTTTTCAACCGTCCGGTTAACAATATCCATTTGCATTTGCGACATGGATTGCCCGCCATTGCTGATATCAACAGTAACTGCTCCGTCGTCAAGCTTTTGACCAACGCTTAGGTTAAGCGGATAAGCCAGATACTTGGCATCTCCGGTCATTTTCATATTGCTGAATTGTTTCATGGATGAAGCCGGAACAAAGGCCTTCATATCAATTTTAATGGCATTGCCGTCGCAGATTATTTCAGAATCGCCACCACCTACTGATTTACCATTCTTATCAATAACTTCACTGTGTACGGTTACCGTAGAGGCGTCTTTTTTGGTGGCCGTGTAGATGAGTTTTCCAGTGGAATTTCCTTTGGCATCCTGGTTCAAATAGGTCAATTTTTTCCCACTCACCGTGCCAACAAACTGGTTACAATTTTGCGCGATGGCAAATTGACACCCAAAGAATAACAGCGTGATGATAGTGATGACCCTTTTCATTTCGACTTTAACATTTACCTGTAAAAGTCTGCTTACTATGAATTATTAGCAACAGTACAAACACGCTATCGGTATGCGGGTTTTACGCATTCGTACAAAGTCCCCGATTCCATCAATTTTATCCCAGTAGTTGGCAGGATCGGTTGGTTAGTTATTTGCGATGGGCTTCATGACCTGGTCAAGGACTAATTGCCAGTTGAATTTTTGTTTTGTGCTATTTACCTGTTGTATATCTTTTATATAAGCCGGGTTAAAGTAAGCGGCCAGCGAAAGCGTATAAACACCATTAGCTGGTTCAAACAAGGTGCCTGCTTCATATCCTTTTTCATGGTTTTCGGCACGTTTTTTATCAAACGATACTTTGCTGTTTACAAACTCGCCGTGAGTTTTAGCTCCCGTTACAAATGGCACTAAAAAGTCAACCGATTTTTGGATAGACGCCCCTTTTTCTGATTGATAGGTAAAATAGTTTTTGCCGGTAGCCCGGTAAATAACCATGCTGACCCTTAACAAGGGTTCAAGCGTATAGGTATGGTAATGCAACGCGTCCCGTTCTAAAAAGTCAAAGCCGCTTCCATCTGCATTCAGGTTAGCGTTGATCTGTTTTTCCAATTCCTGGTAAATGCGCGGTTCATAACCCGTGTTATGCAGCGTA
Organism: Mucilaginibacter sp. BGA-UO-ETr-C110; assembly: GCF_059567985.1. Classification (NCBI taxonomy): domain Bacteria; kingdom Pseudomonadati; phylum Bacteroidota; class Sphingobacteriia; order Sphingobacteriales; family Sphingobacteriaceae; genus Mucilaginibacter; species Mucilaginibacter sp. BGA-UO-ETr-C110. The sequence goes on along the minus strand of NZ_JCAQPB010000002.1, from coordinate 924,903 downwards.
AATGCAACCAATGTGATGGTCTTGATACGATGCGAATTCCAGTTATTAAAGCCAGTTGTTCTACCCGGTCTGGCAGAGGCGCTGTTGAGTTCTGCTTCACCAACTTTGATAGCCCAATTATCTATTTGTTGTTTTGATTCTGCAGAAACATAATTCCTGATCAGATCGTACCCGGTGATGAAATCTTCCAACTTGGTTTCGTTGATGGGATCGCCATTCGGTTTATTGGTATTAGCCCAGGCTAACAGAAAGTCTTGCGCCTTTTGCAAATAAGTTTTTTGCTGATTCAATCTATAACACAAAGCCAAGGCGTAAATTTTACCACCATCCTGAAGCGATTTAAGACTGGCTGTTTTTGCAGGATCGCCCGCCAATACACCCTGCGATACGATTATTTCGATTGGATTTGGCTGTTCCTTTAAGGCCTGTTCTGCAGTTTGCTTGTAGGGTTCAAATGCTTTTTTAACCTCATCGTTGCTTTCGATATTCTTTTTCAATGCCTTAATTTCGGCATCGTTTAAACTTACATACTGTGCTTGTGCATACATTCCTGCAACAAGGAAGCCCATCAATAAAACTACTTTTTTCATAGATTAATTACGGTTAATTACAGGCTGACCTTTGTACAAATGTTGTTTACGCAGCAAGGCTTCCAGGTAATAATAGTCTGCATAAATTATAGGGACGTCTATTTCGGTACCTGCCGGTTTGTGCCCTGTACTATGGATGAGTAAAAAACCTTTGCTGCCACCTGCTTTTGCCCGGTATTTTTCGCTTAGTGTTTTTACGATCTTATCGGCAGTTGAGCGGTACTCCTTTGCGTTTTTACTATAAGTACTTAACTCATATAATGCCGAAGCAGCTACCGCCGCAGCAGAAGCATCGCGCGGAACATTGGGTATGGCCGGATCATTGTAATCCCAGTATGGTACCAGGTCTGTTGGTAAATTAGGATTGCTAAAAATGAACTTAGCGATATTTTCGGCCTGTTTCAAATAGGCTTTGTTGTGCGTTTCGCGATAACACATGGTATAACCATAAAGGCCCCATGCCTGTCCGCGTGCCCATGCCGATTCATCGGCATAACCCTGGTGGGTTTGTTTGTGCAGTACTTTACCGGTCTCCGGATCATAATCAATTACGTGATAAGAGCTATAATCGGCCCTGAAATGATTTTTCATGGCGGTATTGGCATGCGTTACCGCAATTTTATAAAAGGAAGAGTCGCCCGTTAAGTGGGTGGCTTCAAACAGCAGCTCCAGGTTAAGCATGTTATCAATAATAACCGGAAATTTCCATTGCTTGCGGTTATCCCATGATTTTATGGAACCCACAACCGGGTTAAACCGGGTCGATAGTGTTTTGGCTGCTTCAATGATCACTTCTTTATAATGCGCGTCTTTTGTTAAACGATAGCCATTGCCAACGCTGTTATATACCTTAAAACCCATATCATGGGTTATGCCATTTATTTTCTCAGCCTCAATATTAGTGGTGAATTTTTGAGCAAGCCCCATCCACTTTTTATCTTTAGTATACTCATATAAAAACCAAAGCTCGCCCGGGAAAAAGCCGCTGCACCAATCTTTAGATGGCACCATTACCAGCTTTCCATCCGCGTTTAAACTTCGTGGTGATACCAGAGCTGAATTAGCCGTATCTGATTTTACGGTGTCAACCTCTTTAAGCAATAAAGAGGTTTGACTTTGTGCAAATGAAAAAGCTTTGGTCACATCGCTCTGTGAAAATGCCTTTATGGCCAAAAGATTCAGCACAAAAAAGACGATCAAGTTTTTGGTTCTCATGGGTTTTATAAAAGTTTATGATCAGTTTGGTTAGTCTTATGTTCAGGGGGTAAAAGACACTGATGATGAGTTCAATATTACGATGTATTCCTGCCAAAATAAAAGCATAGCCTGTTAATTTTTACGCAAACGTTTGAGTTGACGTTATGCAACCTGGGCTCCAATAGATTTTCCGATACAACTTTTTCGCAAAAAGTGGGTAAAAATGCTGTTTAGTCGATGTTTTTATCTAATTTTAAGAAAATACTCATATACTTGTTGAGTCGCCGGGAGAGAGCCAATTATGAATTTTGATGCCATTACTATAAGGGATATAGCCAGGGAATTACACCTATCAGTTTCTACTGTTTCTAAAGCACTGAGAGACAGTTATGAGATCAGCGAAAAAACCAAAAAACTCGTAATGGAGTTTGCCCAAAAACACAATTATCGCCCTAACCCTATGGCCCAAAGTCTCAAAAAAGGGCATAGCAAATCTATCGGCATTGTAGTTTCCAGTATAGATAACCAGTTTTTTTCGCAGGTAATTAATGGCATGGAGTCAGAAGCCTACAGCCAGGGCTACAATGTGATCATTACTCAGAGCCATGAATCATATGATCTGGAAGTACAAAACGTAAGTCACCTTATCCACCGGGCAATTGATGGCCTGCTCATTTCCATTGCAACCGAAACAGCCGATGTTGAACACCTCAGAAGGCTACAGCAACAGGGCTTACCGATTGTTTTCTTTGATAGGGTGAGCAATGAGATAGACACGCATAAGGTTATAGTTGATAACCTGGGTGGCGCCTACCAGGCCACGATGCACCTGCTCGACTCAGGTTATAAAAACATTGCCCATATCACCAGTTCGGTTACATCATCAGTTACCACCCAACGACTGGCCGGCTATGTAGATGCACTTGTTGAAAGAGGCGTCGGCGTAAATGAAGAATACATCAAATATTGCCTGCACGGCGGCCTTAACCTGGATGAGCTTGAACTGGCGATAGATGAATTGATGCGGACTGAGCCGCGTCCGGATGCCATTCTTACCGCTTCTGACAGGATTACGACATCTACCATGACCTTACTTCATAGAAAAAACATAAAGATACCACAGGATGTAGCCCTGGTAGGTTTTTCCAATACCGTACTGGCCGATGTATTAAACCCCTCGCTTACATCGGTACATCAGCCTGCCTTTGAAATTGGCAGAAAGGCAACCGAAATGTTGTTAAGCATCATTAACAGCAAACGCCCAATCACTGAATTTGAGAATGTCATCCTGCCTACCGAGCTGTTTATCAGGAATTCATCAGCCAATAAGCATAAATAAAACTTCTCCATCATACCGCAAAAGACTCCTGGACAATCCTTGTAACAGTTCATCTTTCTGAAAAACACCTTAGTGTAAGAAGAAAGTTACAATTCCTAATTTTTCGAAAACGATTGCGTAAATAAAATTGGGGCAAAGTGTAAAACACCGTATCAAATGTAGGTACTTTTGATATGTGCCTTTCGCCCGAATAAGGCGATCACCCATTTATAAACCCTGTATTAATTATTAAAGTTTGCTGTATGTATCAGGTTGTACCTTCATATTTTGTAAATGCTATTGATCAGCCACCAAACATAGTAAGTGTAACCAATACTCGTTTGTGTTAATGATAGGATACCCGCGTACGGTCATGAAATTTATTGACAGTGTAATTATAACGTACTAATAACCACCTAAAAAGCAATAAAACCAGTACTTACCCAAACAAATTGAATATGAAAGAATAACAGACAAAAAAGTCTGGCGACAGACGCCCCTCTCCCTCATTTAAGGTTTCCTCAAAAAAAATTAAGTAACGAAAGTTGCACAGGAATCCTATTGCCAATTTTTAACCTAATTAATACAATAAACAAAGAATATGAAGAGAAAAGCTTTATTTTTTAGCGTATTCAGAAGCACATCATTGCAATTAGCGCTTATTTGCTTTTTGCTTACCGGTGCTTTTGCAAGCGTTGGCGCAAGGCCAGGAGCTGCGCCAATGAAAACAATCAAATCAGCCGGCAGCTTAAAGGCCGATGCTGATATAAAAATAACCGGTCGTGTTACCGACGAGAAGGGTTTAGCCCTCCCCGGTGCCAGTATCCAGGTAAAAGGTACAAAAGCAGGTACCACTACCGATATTGACGGTAAATACTCTATTACAGTACCAGATAATAATGCGGTTCTGGTATTCACAACCATAGGTTACACCACCCAGGAAATACCGGTTAACGGACGCAAAACCATTGATGTTCAATTATTAAACAACGCCAAAGACCTGAATGAGGTTGTGGTAGTAGGCTATGGCGCTCAAAAGAAACGCGATGTAACCGGCGCGGTAACTTCAACCAATTTAACCAACGTTACTAAGACCCCCGTATTTGGTACGGCCCAGTTATTACAAGGCCAGGTGAGCGGTGTGCAGGTTACACAAACCAACGCGCAACCGGGTGCCAGTTTTAGTGTACGCATCAGGGGTACCAACTCCATTACTAACAGCAGCGAGCCATTATACGTAGTTGATGGTTATGCCGGCGCCGATATATCAGCCATAAACCCTAATGATATTGCTACTATGGACGTGTTGAAAGATGCATCTGCAGCAGCAATTTATGGTAACCGTGGTGCGAATGGTGTAGTTATCATTACTACCAAAACCGGTAAAACGGGCCAAAATATTGTTTCGGCTGATGTATATTCCGGCGTTCAAAGAGTTGGCAAAACATTGGATCTGATGAATGCATCACAATTTGCCGTGTATCTTGATTCGGTAACCGCTTATAACAATGTAGGCTCAAAAACACCCAAACCACTACCTTTTACCCAGGATCAGATCAATAGCTTAGGTGCCGGTACCAACTGGCAGAAGGAATTGTTCCGTACAGCCCCTATTACCAATGCTAACCTTTCTATCAGCGGTGGTAGCGAGCTTACCAAATACCTGGTAAGTTTCAGCTACTTTGATCAAAAAGGTATCATTCTCAATTCCGGATACAAACGGGGTACTTTACGTTTTAATTTCACCCATGATATCAGCAAAAAACTATCATTTGGTATTAATTCCCAGGTATCTTATGACCAGCAGAATATCGCTAACGTAAATACCAGCGGTGGTGCCGGCGGTGGTACTTTGCTTGATGCCTTACGCATAAGTCCTACTGTACCAGTTTATGATGCTACGGGCGCGTTTACTTTTCAAAATGGACCTACCGGATATGCCGATATATTAGGTAACCCTATTGCGGCAGCTACCTTAAATACCGATGTTGACAATTCGCTGCGCTTGTTCATTAACGCTTATGGCGAATACCAGATAACAAAAAACCTGAAATTCAGGTCGAGCTTTGGTACAGATGACCGTTTCGAAAAAGAAAGGATCTTTAGACCGAACACTACCTACCTGGGCTTAACCACCAATGGTTATTCATCAATCATTAATCCTTCCAATCTCGACTGGTTAAATGAAAACACATTAACCTATAATGCCACTTTCAATAAAATACATACGATAACGGCATTAGCAGGTTTTACTTACCAAAACTCCCAATACAGGGCCAGTACGGCAACCGCACAATCATTAACTACCAATAATTTAGGTACTGACGGTTTGGGTGCAGGTACAAGCCTCAATGCAACATCAACCGCAAATGGACGCAGGCTGGCATCATTTATCGGCAGGGTAAATTACAGTTTGATGGACAGATATTTATTAACCGTTTCCGTACGCCGGGATGGTTCTTCGGCTCTGGGTGCTAATAATCGTTGGGGTACATTCCCATCAGGTGCATTAGCCTGGAGGGTATCAAGCGAAGAGTTTATGCAGAACATCAAAACCGTTAGCGATCTGAAATTACGTTTAGGATATGGTATTGTGGGTAACCAGAGCATCCCTGTCAATTCACCTTATGCACAGTACGCCTTAAATAGCTATGTGCTTAACGGCGGCCGTAATGTTGGTTTTTCACCCAATAATATACCCAATGATAATTTACAGTGGGAACAGACCCGGTCATACAATATTGGTTTAGATCTGGGTTTATTAAACAACCGCATTACCTTTAATGCCGATGTTTATGATAAAAAAACCACTAAATTATTGTTCCAGCGCCCTGTGCCTTCAACAACCGGCTTTACCACTTTCCAGGACAACCTGGGTGCCATGAGTAACCGCGGTATCGAGCTTGCCCTAAATACTACCAACATCAGCGGGCAATTTATAAAGTGGACCACCGGTATCAACTTTGCCAAAAACATCAATAAAATATTAGATCTGGGAGGTCCTCAAAGTGTACTTACTGGCACCGTAAGTTCCAGCTTATATCCAGGCGGTCAAAACTCATCTATATTACAGGTGGGTAAACCTATCGGCTCATTTTATGGCTATGTATATGATGGCATATGGCAATCAACCCAGCAAATTGCGGCAAGCGGAATTACCAATACGCTTAAACCAGGTGATCCGAGATATAAAGACCTGAATGGCGACCATATCATCAACGCGTCAGATCGAACCATTATCGGTAATGCATTGCCAAAATTCACTTACGGCTTTAACAGTAATTTAACGGTAGGTCAGTTTAACCTGTTTGTTTTGATACAAGGCGTTTACGGTAACAAGATCATGAACGAGAATAAAATTGAGACCGAAAACGGAACCACCAACGATAATAAATTGGCCTATGTGTTAACCAAAAGCTTTGGTATGCCGGGCTCTGATAATTCGTTGCCAAGCGTAGGCAGTACTTTGCGCCGCAGTTTAGGTCCAACCAGCGACATTTTAGAAAATGGCAGCTATTTAAGATTTAAAACCATCACCTTAAGCTATAATCTGCCATTGCCAAAGGTTAGTAAGATATTTAAATCAGCCAGCATATATGTAACAGGTCAAAACATGTTCACCATTACCAAATATTCAGGTTATGATCCGGAAGTAAATACTTATGATACCTCAAGTGGTAACTATACTTCATTAGGTACCGATTATAATCCGTATCCAAATATCAAAACCTACACCTTGGGCTTAAGATTAGGCATGTAACCGGTAATTATTTAAATAGAGAAATCATGAAAAAAATATATATACTATGTGCTTTAGCGGGGTTAATCCTTTCTTCCTGCAACAAGCTGTTAGACGAAAAACCAACCAGCGTTTTAACCAATACCAACTTTTACCAAAGTGCTGCCGATGCGCAGGCCGCGGTTGTGGGTGCTTTAAGTCAATTACAACCCCAGGCTTATTATCAGCGTACGGTTTATATCATGGGTGAACTTTCGGGCGATTGCCTTATCCCCTTGCTTACGCAAAACCAGGAGCGTATTGATATGTACAAGCTTACTTACACCCCATCAAACATCGAAATAAACAACTGGTGGGTAAATAGCTATAAACTAATCAGCAGGGCTAATGATATTTTAGCTAACGTGCCCAAGATCACCATGGATGTTGCTACTAAGAACAACCTCTTGGGTAACGCCAGTTTTTTACGCGGCATGGCCTACTTTGACCTGGCGAAAAGCTTTGGTGATGTTCCATTGATTACCCATCCTGTTATTGACAAAAGCGATCCTGATTTTTCGCCGTCGAGAACGGCTGCAAGCAAGGTGTATGCACAAGCCATAGCCGATCTGTTGTTTGCCGAAGCAAACTGCTTATCCGAAGATAAGATCTCATCGGCCAATAAAGGCATGGTATCATCAGGCGCGGCATCGGCCATGCTGGCCCGTGTTTATCTGCAAAGGGCAAGCACCACTTTTGCTGATCCATCTGATAATCAGAATGCCCTTACCGAATGTAATAAGGTGATCAACTCCGGCATTTATAAACTGATGCCAAATTATACTGATGTGTTTAACTGGGATATTAAATATTTCCCGCAACAAACAGAACATATTTTTGATGTGCAGTTTGGCAGCAATAACACTACTACCACGCAAAATATAACCGTGCGCATGTTTACGCCGCTGGCAGGTGGTGGTTCCGGATCATTTGTGGCTAACCCTTATGTATTCAATAGTCTTTATTTTGGAGCTGACGTTAGGAAAGCATGGAACGTAACCAACAAGGTAACCGATTCAAAAGGAGTTACCACAACCGTTTCTCCATGGATCAGTAAGTATAAAGATCCACAGTGGGTACAGGGAAGCAATAACTCCCGTATGAACTGGATCATACTACGTTATGCCGACGTACTGATGATGCAATCGGAAGCGATGAATAATCTTAACCCAGGTGATCCTGCCAAATTTAACGGCTTAAACACCGTACGGGATAGGGCTGGCTTATCTGCATCACACCTTGATTTGGCTAATACCCCTACACCTTCCGCTTTTATTGATACGTTGGTTAAAGACCGCGCCCGGGAGCTTTGTGTGGAAGGTCATCGTCGCTGGGACTTGATCAGGCTGGGGCGCATTAAACAAGTTGAACAGACTATAAACGGTTTTACACTTCCCGACAATCTGTTGCTGTTGCCTATACCGCAGCCCGAACGCGACGTAAACCCGAATTTATCTCAAAACCCAGGATACTAACCCATTATGACATACAGACATATCACCCTATTTCTGTTAATACCCCTATATTTTACCAGCTTTGCACAACGCAAGGCTGGTAAAACTGTTTTTATACTGCTTGATGAACAAACGCTTGGGCAATGTAAACAACAGTATCAAAATAAAGACACGGCCATGGTAGCGCAGGTTAACAACCTGATTACTCACGCTGATAGTCTCCTGAGTGCTGGCCCCTATTCGGTAACTTATCACAAAACTAAACTGGCCCCCAGTAATGATAAGCACGACTATGTAAGCCAGGCGCCCTATTGGTGGGCCGACTCCTCCAAAAAAGATGGTAAACCCTACATCCGCAAAGATGGCAGGCGAAACCCCGAAATTTACTTATTGCATGACGGCAGTCAGATGGGCAGCTTATGCAATAGTGTGGAGCAACTCACGCTGGCCTGGTACTTTACAGGTAACGAAAAATATACACAGAAAGTTAAAAGTTTACTGCAAGTTTGGTTCATAGATGCAGCTACCCGAATGAACCCCAATTTAAACTATGCACAATATATTCCCGGGCTTAATGATGGCCGCGGTATTGGCATTATCGAAACTACGGGTTTAACGGTTATCCCGGACATGCTCACCTTGCTGCGATCAAGCCAAAACATCAACAGCAGTTTGGTAAGCGGCGTAAAACAATGGTACAAACAATACCTGGACTGGCTGGTAACCAGTAAAAACGGTAAATCAGAACATAGCCAGATCAATAATCATGGTACCTACTATGACTTGCAGGTAGTCGACTTTGCCCTATTTACCGGTAATGATGTTTTGGCAAAACAAACCTTACAGCAAACCACCATCGCCAGGATCGATCAGCAGTTTACGCCTGATGGCGCTATGCCGCTGGAACTCATCCGTACCAAATCATGGGGTTATGCCAACATGAACCTTTGGGGCTGGTGCCGCCTGGCTAAAATGGCGGCTTTAGTCAACGTAGATCTTTGGCACGAACAAACCATCGACGGCAAAGGCATCAAAACAGCTATCAGCTGGCTCATGCCATATGCGCTAAAGCAAAAAGCATGGACGCACGAGCAAATTGAACCCTTTACCTATGGTACATTCACCCGTATTGTTCATACTGCTGCTGCTGTTTATCCCGATGATATCTTCAAACAATATTTAAAAGAGCATCCGCTAAAAAATCGCTTAAACGATATCAATTAGCAGGTTTTTAATATACTTATGAAAAGATCAATATTATCCCTTTTAACTTTTATCTGTGCTTTGGGCCAGTTGAGTTATGCTCAGCAAAAAACAAGGTTAACCGCTAACTGGGAGTTTTTAAAGCAGGACATTGGCGGTGCATGGGAAGCCGTACGGCCGGTTACACCCGGTAACCCTGAAAGTGTGCCGGTTTGGCAAAAAGTTACACTACCCCATTGCTTTAACGCACGTGATGCGGTTGATCCGGATGTAAACTATTACCAGGGACCGGGTTGGTACCGTACCCAACTGGATATCAGAAATCCTTATACCAATGGCCGTACCCTGCTCCATTTTGAAGGTGCCGGGCAAAAAACTGAAGTGTATGTATACACCACCAAAGTAGGCGCTCATTTGGGTGGCTATGATGAGTGGACTGTAGATATAACCCAGGCTGTAGAGGATTTTAAAAAGACGGATGTTTATCAAAAAAGATTTAAGGGGCGCATCCCGGTTGAGATCAGGTGTGATAACTCTCGTGATCTGGAAACCATTCCCTCGCAATTATCTGATTTTAATGTTTATGGCGGACTTTATCGTTACCTGAACCTGGTGTATGTGCCTGCTGTTTCACTGGATAAAATATTTGCTTCGGCACAAACAGATAAAGAAGGTAAACAGGGCGAGCTTCAAGTTAAAGCCAGGTTTTATAATCCGGCTAATAGCTTCGCTGCCGATGGTTTAATTAAGCTGATCGACCCACAAGGTAAAGTTGTGGCTGATAAAACTTTTCAATTAAGCAGTTTAACCGGCGATGTTTCTATTGGCTCATTCCAGGTTAAGAAACCAAAATTATGGTCGCCAGCCGCTACGGCTTTGTACACGGTTGAGGTATCCGTAAAATCAGGCGACCAGGTTGATGTGCAAACCGAAAAAGTAGGTTTCCGTAATTTTGAATTTGCCGATAACGGGCCATTTTATCTGAACGGAAAACGCTTGTTATTACGTGGTACTCATCGTCATGAAGATCAAGCAGGCGTAGCCGAAGCTATGACCGATAGCATGATGCGTCAGGAAATGCAATTGATGAAGGATATGGGTGTAAACTTTATCCGTCTGGGGCACTACCAACAATCCAGAACCATATTGAATTTATGCGATAGCCTGGGCATTTTGGTATGGGAAGAAGAGCCCTGGTGCCGTGGCGGTCTTGGGGGCGAAGTCTATCAGAACCTAGCCAAACAAATGATGACCAACATGATCGAGCAGCATTTCAATCATCCGGCCATTATTCTTTGGGGATTAGGTAACGAGAACGACTGGGAAGGTGATTTCCCGGTATTTGATAAAGAAAAGATCCGCGAGTTCATGAAAACCCAGAATGATCTGGCTCATCGTTTGGATCCTTCGCGCAAAACTACCATCAGGCGTTGTGATTTTTGTAAAGATATACCCGATGTGTACTCCCCTTCCATCTGGGCGGGCTGGTACCGTGGCTTATTTACTGAGTACAAAGCCACCTCCGAAGAGGAATTTAAAAAAGTAAAACACTTTTTCCATGCCGAATGGGGTGGTGATAGTCATGCCTTGCGCCATTCAGAAAATCCTGATAAAGCATTGAGCACCATTAAAGCAGGAACAGGAACAGACGAACGCCTGGGCGACGCTTCTTTATACGGTGGTGCAGCCCGTGCATCAAAAGACGGTGACTGGAGCGAAAGCTATATCTGTAACCTGTTCGACTGGCACCTCAAAGAACAGGAAACCATGTCATGGCTTACGGGTTCGGCGTTTTGGATCTTTAAAGATTTCTCGACCCCTATCCGCCCGGATAACCCTATCCCCTACATGAACCAAAAGGGCGTGGTTGAACGTGATCTTACCCCCAAGGAGTCTTACTACGTATTTCAATCCTATTGGACCGATAAACCTATGGCCCACATCTATGGACACAGCTGGCCCGTGCGCTGGGGTGATGCCGGTGAAGAAAAAATGGTAAAAGTATACTCCAACTGCGATAATGCTGAGCTTTTTGTGAACGGCAAAAGCTATGGTGTAAAAAAACGCAACAGCCAGGATTTCCCGGCAGCGGGTTTGCGTTGGATGGTACCTTTACAAGCAGGCAATAACGATATCAAAGTAATTGCCCATAAAGGCAAACAAACCGTTACCGACCAGGTCAGTCAGCAATACCAGACCGAGAAATGGGGCAAACCGGCCAAAATAGTGATCGAAAAAGTAAAAGATAAAAACGGCGAGGCTACTATACAGATAAAACTGCAGGACAACAAAGGTGTACAATGCCTTGATGCGGTAAACTGGATCGCATTTTCACTGACCGGCGACGGTACTTTGATAGACGATCTGGGTACTTCAAGAGGTTCACGCAAAGTACAGGCGTATAATGGTCGTGCTTTGATCAGTATAAAAACAAATAACGGCAAAAGCGTGGTGGGTGTACAATCGCCGGGCTTACCGACAGCATTCATTAATTTATAAGTTATGTTTAAAATACGGTATCTATTACTTCTTTGTTTGCCCCTGCTTTTGCTAAGCTGGCAAACAAACACAGGGTTGCCTGTTAAACAACAGGTAACAGCCACATTAAAGGCCGATATATTAAAAGAAGCCACATGGGCGCTTAAACAGGACCCGGTAACAGTTACCGCCGAAACCTGTCCGCGCAGCTCAGGAGGCAAGCACGATTTTTATTCCGAAGGGGATTACTGGTGGCCAAATCCGCAGGACCCAAATGGTCCGTACATACAAAAGGATGGATTGACCAATCCGCAGAATTTTGTGGCGCACCGCCTGGCTATGATCCGTTTCAGCCGTATCATTGGCGCCCTGGCATCGGCTTATCAGATCACCGGCGATAAAAAGTATGTGAAGCAGGCGCTCTGGCACCTGAAAGCCTGGTTCATTACCCCCGAAACCATGATGAGCCCTAACCTTCAATATGCTCAAGCCATCAAAGGCGTGGCCACCGGTCGCGGTATAGGTATTATTGATACCATACAATTAATGGAGGTGGTTCAGGGTCTGGAAGCGATGCAAAATTCTCCCTTGATAGATCAGCAAACGCTAAAAGGAATCAAAGGATGGTTTAGCCAATATATCACCTGGCTTACCACTCATCCATATGGCAAGGACGAAATGAACGCCAAAAACAATCATGGTACTTGCTGGGCTATGCAAACCGCTTGCTTTGCCAAATTTACGGGCAATAAGGAGGTGATGGATTTTTGCCGTAACCGCTTTAAAGAAGTATTACTACCCAGCCAGATAGCTGCCGATGGTAGTTTCCCTTTAGAGCTTAAGCGCACGAAACCTTATGGCTATTCGATATTTAACCTGGATGCCATGACCACGTTGTGTCAGATATTGAGCGACAAAAACGATAATTTGTGGACCTATCAAACACCAGATGGCCGCTCTATCAAAAAAGGGATAGAATTTTTACATCCCTTTTTAAAAGATAAAAACGCATGGCCATATGCACATGATGTAATGCACTGGGAAAGCTGGCCGGTGGCACAACCCTCCTTAGTGTTTGGGGCAGCCGCCTATGGCGATGCCGAGTGGCTTGATACCTGGAAAAAGCTGGATCATGCACCTACCGATGAAGAGATCATCAGAAACTTACCGGTAAGGCATCCGCTTATTTGGCTCAATTAACACATAAAAAAGGCCCGGTTCAATTGAGCAGGCCTTTTTTATGTTGTATCATTAATCAGGTAACTGCCTGTGAAATTTAAATTCAGTTAATACGGGGGCGTCGGCCGGATAGGTGATATATTTTAAGGTTAATAGGTTCGCATCAAGCGTAAATGTGGCATTATCATAAAGCTTGACATTACTTGGCGTTTTAACTACAGGATTTTGGCCATTTTGCTCAGCCATTTCTTTGATCGTAACTTTTAAACTATCTCCTTTTATTATATAAGTCCCGGTATATGAAGTTTGAGTAGTTGGGTTGCCATAATGGACTAACGTATAGGTAAATTCTCCAAGTCCCCCGAAATTTAAGTGAGTCTCAAAATTGGCCGTCTGGCTTATATCTACCCATCCTCCAACAAGATTTTTAACAGGCTCAATTACCGGTTTCTTTTCCTTTTTGCATGCCCCGGTGATCAGTACGGTACAAATCAACATGCCATATAAAGTACTGATAAAATTGGGTTTAAGTGATTTCATAAAATGCAGGTTTATAACCCTTACGGCACACCAAAGCATTTCGTTACAACCACTTATACTTTTCAGTTCATTAATATACCGGGGCTTCTAAACTAATCCCATATCGTTTCACAGATGATTTGAAAACTTCCCTGGCTACCTGCGTTAAATTCTGCCATTCGAAACCGCCATAAATAGTATCAAACCTTATCTGTTCAACCCGTTTAATCACCTCAGCCAGTTCTTTTTCTGGCAAGGGAATAACATTGGGATAGCTATACATAAAGGCCAAATGTTTTTTACTTTTGGCCACATAGATGCTATCACCGGTAAGCAATGCGCCTTCTGCTGATAAGCCCGGCACCCGCAACACGCTACTACCCGGGAAATGCCCACCGGTGTTGATGATGGAGATACCATCCCACAGTTGTTGTTCGGCTCCCTCCCAAAATGTGATACGCGGCCCTTTGTTAAGCATCCATTGCTCATCAGCAGCATTAATATAAACCGGGCAATCAAAGGTTTGCGCCCACTCGTTCACATTGCTGTAAAAATGTGGGTGCGAAAATGCGATGGCTTTTATTCCTCCCTTTGATCTGATAAAATCAATGACCTCCTGGTTAAGCAACGGAATGCAATCCCACAAAATATTTCCTTCAGGCGAAAGTGTTAGTAAAGCCCTGTTTCCCAGCGCGAATAAAGGTGTTACCTGTAAAGAGAAAAGAGTCGGGCTAAGCTCTGTGATCAATACCTGGTGATTGGCCAAAATTTCGGCGGAATTAGTCCAGGTTTGACCATCTTCGGTCAGGTATTGCCGATCGTCATTACATATCGGGCAACACTCTGGTGATGACAGGGCTGCTTTATATTGTGTACCACAGGTACAGCAAGTGTTTTTTACTGGTTCCATAAGTTTCATGTCTGCTTAGATTAATTATCATCTAATTTCAGACATTATTGGACTACTCAAATAGTCCAGATATTACAAACAAAACAGGCCAGCAATTGACAAGATCTCCGATCAGTCAATTGCATGATCCGTTTCGACATCCGTTCCTTTCCACACCTTTTTGGCGGTCCAGTCCTCGTCGGTCTTTTGCCAAAACTCGTCGGATGGTGGTAAACCCAGTATCAGAAAAGCTTCGGAACAAAGGTAAAGGCTTCCTGTCGATATATATCCTTCGCCAATATTGGACTGATGACCGTATAACCCGACCTGCAACCAGCCTTTATCATCAAAAGTACCAAGAGCTTCCAACTGTCTTTTGATCAGCGTATACAAAGCCGCTCTCACCTGTTGAGGTTTAACCGCATCAGGCAAAGCGTGCATCAAAGCAATTTTTGATAAAAGTTGGAACGCACCAAAACGATAAGCCAGGGAACGGCCAATAGGCGGATAAGTACCTTCGGGCGATATCAATCGCTCCTGAATAGCGGCATAACGGCGGGCGCGTTTCAAGGCAGTGTCGTAAGTTGATTTTTGATCGATGCCTACATTTTGTAAAGTCTGTAACACATCCAGAAGCATAGGCTGTATCACAAAGCTATTGTAGTAGTCCCAATGAAAATCGGCGCCATCGCCATACAAGCCATCACCTTTGTACCAAAGTTGGTGCTGCCTGATGGCGTAATCCATCCGCATCCTGTCGCCATAATTATCAAATTTCAGCAAGGCAGCCTCAATAGTAGCGCTGAACAGCAGCCAGTTATTATATTCGGGTGTAATAACCCGCGAGGATTTAAACGCGGCAATAATATTTGCTTTTGTCACTGCATCTAAAGGATCCCATAATTGATGCGGCGCACGCAATAAAGCCTGGGCCAAAAAAGCGGCATCAACCACGGGTTGGGCGCCTTTGTTAAAATTCATAAAATCGGGACTGCCTGGATCTGTGGCGTTATGAAGTCCCACACGTGCCAGTTCGATATATTTTTTGCGCAATATGCCTTCGGGAGTTTGATCGGGGCCCAATTCCAACCAGGGAGCCATGCCCGCCAGCAGGCGACCAAACGCTTCCAGGTACGTATAATTTTTACGGTCGCCGGTTTTTGCTTCTACCGGCATTTGCTGCTTGAGTTGATTTTTGCTCAAGGCGGTCAATACCGGATCGGCTATCCTCACCAAAGATTTAACCAGGTAAGTCCGCTCTTTTTGACCGGCATCATTATTTGCCGGGGACTGAGCCATCACCATACCTGATAAGGGCAGGGATAATATCAAACAGAGAAATTTATAACGCATTGCAGGATTGATGTTCATCTTTATCATTTTTAATTCTCCGTTTTACCAGGGAACTTATCGAATAAAACTTTCAGTTCCTTTGCTTTTTCAGGGTATTCCTGAATAACATTGGTTCGTTCGCTTGGATCGTATGACAAGTTAAACAATTCTATTTTAGATTCCTGTGCCTGGTTGGATATCCCTGTATTAGTATTGGCCGATTTTACTTCCCGGTACTTCCAATCCCCCTGCCGTACAGCCTCACAAATACCGTTGTTTACATAATAGATCTCCCTGTGTTTAGGGTGACGACCGCCTTTCCCCAATAATACATCCGAGATAGACTGACCATCGAGCACCCGACCTTTTGGCAATGGCGCATTTACCCATTGGGCAAGGGTTGGCAATACATCCAGGTTGCTCACCATGCTGGTGATAGATGCCCCAACCAGGGTATGATTTTTCCAGTAAACGATAAACGGTTCGCGAACGCCGCCCTCATAACTTTGCCCCTTGCTGCCGCGGAAAACGCCTGCAGTACCGGCATCCCAGGGTTTGGTAGCGCCATCACCAGACATGCGCGACGGAAACTCGATCCACGGTCCGTTATCGCTTGAAAACATAAATATGGTATTATCGGCAAGGCCTTGTTTTTCCAGCTGTGCCCAAACCTCGGCCAGACTGGCATCAAGTTGCTCTACCACATCACCCAGGTGACCACCATCTGAACGGCCTTTATTCTGTTGCGAGGAAGCAAAAGCAACCGGCAAATGCGGCACGTTATGCGCCAGGTACAGAAAAAACGGTTTGCCTTTCTTTTGTTCTTTAATGTATCTGATGGCCTCGTTCTTGTACAGATCAATAAGGGATGAATCGGCAGGCTTGATTACCTCTGGTTTATGCCCCCTGAATATTTTAAGTGTGGTATCTGTTTTTACATATGGAGCCCTGTAATCATGGCTATATAAAAGACCATAATAAGAATCGAAACCCTGTGCCATGGGATGATTATAAGGCTTATGATCGCCCAGGTGCCATTTACCTATCATGGCGGTTTTATAACCCACAGCCTTCAGCATTTCGGCAATGGTTACTTCCTGATCGGGCAGCCCCAACTCCGATCCCGGGGGAATAGGATAAGGAAGATTCATCCGCGAAGCATAACGCCCCGTCAGTAATGATGCTCTTGATGGCGTACAACTTGGGCTGGACACTACATAATTGGTTTCGCGTACCCCTTTTTGGGCCATTTTATCCAGGAAAGGCGTTTTGATGACCGGGCTTCCATAACAACTCAGATCGGAGTAGCCCATATCATCAGCCAGTACAAAAATGATATTTGGCCGTTGCTGCGCCCTGGCATTTAGTGTGGAAAAAAGTAATATAAGCCATATCAGCTTAGTAGATAATTTGCCCTGGAAAGGTCTCATACAGGTTTATGTAATTTATCCAAAGTAACCGATTGCCATTTTACTTTGCAAGCCGTATCTGTTATTATTTTTGTTACAATGACTTGATCTTGTTCCAGTCAACCACGCCAACTTTTTGTGCCCATTGCAGGTATTCGGCTTCCAATGCTTTTACTTTATCCGGATATTGGTTTGCCTGATTATTAGTCTCCGAGCGATCGGCATCAAGATCATAAAGCTCCCAGGGCTGATCAATTTCGGCAACCAGTTTCCAGTTCCCTTTTCGGATAGCGCGGCTGCCTTCATGTTCCCAAAAGATGGCGTCGTGGCCATTCCAGGGCTTGTTGAGTAGTACGTTTTTCAGGCTAAAGCCTTCCAGCGGCGTCAATTGCCTGTTTTTAAATTCCTGCGGATAAGTAACTCCGGCCAGATCAAGACAGGTAGGCATGATATCGATAAAATGGGCAGGCTGCATATTGGTACTACCTGCTTTTATAACATCCGGGAACCAGGCAATAAAGGGCGTGGCAATGCCGCCTTCGTGCGTATTTCTTTTAAATAACCTAAACGGTGTATTGCTCACATTGGCCCAGGGGATCTCGTAACTGTCGATAGAATTTACTGAACCGGGCGTGCCATTCTTTTGTATCACGGTGGCCAGACTTTTTACCTCATCGGCGCTACCACCATTATCTGATGCAAAAAGCACGATAGTGTTTTTATCCTTTCCCAATTGTTTCAGCTTGTTCATGATCTCACCTACTCCGGCATCCATCCTATCTATCATAGCCGCATAAATGGCCATACGGGTATCCCATTTATCTTTTTCTTCGGGCGATAATGAATCCCAGCTGGGAGCACGGCTATCGCGGGCTGATAGTTTCCAGTATTTTTTGATGATGCCGCTGGCCAATAGTTTTTCGTAACGTTGTTTGCGCAGCTTGTCCCAGCCTTTGAGGTATTTGCCTTTATAACGGGCTATGTCCTGCGGCAATGCCTGAATGGGCCAATGTGGAGCATTGTAAGCCACATATAAAAAAAACGGGGCTTTATCACCTTTGATCTGCTCCAATGATTGCGTAGCAAAATCGGTAATGGCTTGGGTGAGATATTTGGAAGTATCGTTTCGCGTGATCTCTTTATCGTTCAGCATAAAGGTGATCTTACTGCCATCATTATAAAGTGGGGCAGAATTAAAATAACTGCTGCCATTATTGAGCATGGTGAATGATCTGTCGAATCCGCGATTAAAGGCCAGGGCCGATGGCGGCAAACCTACATGCCACTTGCCCGATACGATGGTATTATAACCTGCTTGTGTTTTCAGCAATTCGGCAATGGTGGCGCAATGATCATTCAGATAACCCTGGTACGCCGGCGATCCTTTATATTTTACCATATCGCCTACTCCGGCCTGGTGCGGGTATAAACCGGTTAATAGCGATGTGCGTGATGGGCTGCACCTGCCGGCATTATAAAACTGGGTCATTTTTAAACCCTCCTTTGCCAACCTATCTATGTTGGGCGTATGGATCTCGGAGCCAAAACAACCCAGATCCGCAAAGCCCATATCATCGGCTAAAATGATCACGATATTGGGTTTGGTGGGTTGTTTTTGGGCGAAGGCTATATTGCCGTGAAGCAGGAATAAAACAAGGTAAGCTATACGTTTTAACATGGTGGTTGGTGGTGGGATATATAAACACGAAACTGCAGGACGGCGAGGACTCACCCCGACATCGCTGCGCTTATCGACCCTCTCTTCGCCTGCGGCGGAAAGAGGGTGAAAAATTAATATTAATACCCGTCATTGCGAGGAGGAACGACATGGCAATCCCCGACTTACAGAGACGCTCTGTATATCGGGGATTGCCACGCTACGCTCGCAATGACGAGCTTTATTTTATTTGTTGTGGCATCGGCGTCGCTAAAACAATAAAACTATTTCACGCTCGCTAAACCGGTTTTGGTTTGATTCACCACGGCTTCAACCTGGGCAACCGACGAAAAACCTTGCTTTTTCCAGACCTCTTTTTTGTTTTGATATAGTACCAGGGTTGGCAGTACGTTTACTTTCAATTCTTTGGCCAGGGCTGTATTATCATATACCTCAATACTGATGATCTTTGGCGTAAAACCTGTTTTTGCTTTCAGCGAATCCAGTACGGGTACCAGTTTTTTGCAGGCGCCGCAATATCTCGAACCAAAATCAACCAGTACCAACTGCGATGATCCGGTGAGCTCGGTAAACTGTGCTTTGGTTAAAGAAACACCTTTTTTAGTGGTCGAAATAATAGGGTAACCAGAACCTATCCAGTTGGCTAAACCACCCGGAAGTTCCTCTACATCCGTAAAGCCTTTTGCACGCAATTCATTGGATAAAACCTTGCTGCGACCATTCGCTATAGAGTAAACAAAGGTTGGCTTGTCTTTAGAAAGAGCATCCAGGCGTTGCTGATAATCGGCGGCTTTCGCATCAACATTAACAGCCCCCTTGATGTGGTTCTGTACAAATTCTTCGGCCGAACGTGCATCCAGTATCTGCACGTTTTTAGACTGGTTAAGCTTGGCGGCAAAAGCCTCCAATGACAACAGGGGTTTAGCGGTTTGCGCATGGACAACGCCTGTGGCTGTAACTATTACAGCCAGTAAAAAGCTTTTTAATTTTTTCATGATCATTAATTATTGTTTTCTAAATGATGGATCCTTTTATTGTTGATATCATCGCGGTCAATAAAGGGGTAGATGTTGTTCTTTTTGGCCTCGGCATCAAAAAGATCTTTCAGCTCTTTGAGTTTTTCGGGATATTTTTTAGCCAGGTCAACACGCTCATTAAAATCTTCGTTCAGGTTGTATAGTTTCCATACATCCTTGTCGTAATTACGCTCTGGCAAGGTTTTGCCCTGCGGAAAATTGAGCAGATCGATATTATCCGGACGATGCGCGGCTTCGGCTTTCCAGCCATCTTTATAAATAGAGCGGGAAGTGAAGATGTAGTAATACTGCTTGGTATGCAGCGTTGGTGCCTGCGCGTTATTAAACGAACTGAACAAGGATTTGCCCTGCAATGTATCCTGCTTAATCCCTTTGATATACTCCGGCAATTTTAAACCTGCGGCTTCAATCGTAGTTGGGAATATATCCGAAACATGGCCGTATTGCGTGCGGATGCCACCTTTCTCCTTGATCAACTTAGGGTAATAAACGATCAACGGGTTATGCGTACCACCTTCGGCGTCGGCATCAGATTTCCAATATTTGAACGGTGTATTGGCTGCCTGCGCCCAACCCAGCGGATAGTTGGTTGAAGCCTCTGGCGTGCCGATGGACTCGTAATCACTTTCATTCTTTTTGATATAATCAGCTTCTGGTGTGGTCAATGCTGAATTTTTGGGATTTATCACCCCATGGAAGGTTCCTTCCTTGCTGGCGCCATTATCCCCTATCATCACAAACACCAATGTATTATCA
Source organism: Mucilaginibacter sp. BGA-UO-ETr-C110 (assembly GCF_059567985.1). Lineage (NCBI taxonomy): Bacteria > Pseudomonadati > Bacteroidota > Sphingobacteriia > Sphingobacteriales > Sphingobacteriaceae > Mucilaginibacter > Mucilaginibacter sp. BGA-UO-ETr-C110. Next base: position 904,086 of record NZ_JCAQPB010000002.1, on the reverse strand, counting down.
AACTGACCGGATGCTTTGAGATAGCTGATCACCCGACCAACCTGGTGGTCGATATAGGTAAGGTATCCCGCGTAAACCTCCATAAAACGGGCATACAGTTTTTGCTGATCGACTGGCAAGCTCTTCCAGGCTTGTATGCGCTCGTTGCGCTCAGGCAGTTTGGCATAAGCGGGAATATAACCGGCCTTTTTCTGATTTTCAAAAACCTTTTCGCGGTATACATCCCAGCCCTCGTCAAATTTACCTTTGTACAGGTCGCTCCACTCCTTGCTAACCTGGTGCGGCGCATGGGTGGCACCCGGCGCATAGTATAAAAAGAAAGGCCGGTCGGGCGCTGCTTTATGGGCCGCATCAATATAGGCTATAGCCTTATCGGTGATCACCTCGTTCAGGTTACGTCCATCGGGTTTGATATGGAAATTATCCTCCACCAAATGCGGTGGGTTATACTGATCGGTAGCCGACTCCAGGAAACCGATGTGGTGATCAAAACCTTTACCTGTTGGCCAGCGATCAAACGGACCAACAGCCGTAGTATCCTCATCGGGTGTTACGCCCCACTTGCCTACTGCAAAAGTGCTGTAACCATTTTCGCGCAGATTTTCGGCAATGGTACCCTTATCTGCCGGGATCCTACCATCGTAACCCGGGAAACCTGCCGCGGTTGAGGCATGCGAAAAATTCCCCACATGCACATAATGATGGTTACGCCCCGTTAGCAAGGACGACCGTGTTGGCGCGCAGATACCCGCTGTATGGAAATTGGTATAACGCAAACCATTGTTGGCCAGCGTATCAAAGTTGGGGGTATTGATCAATCCGCCAAATGTGGCCGAAGCGCCAAAGCCAACATCGTCCAATAATATCCACACCACGTTTGGCGCGCCTTTAGGGGCCTTAAGCGGCTTGGGCCACCATTCTTTTGATTCGGCCAGGGTTTTGCCCACAATCCCTTTGTAGGTTGATGGCGTTGATGGCGGAATGTTCGCCGGGGCTACGGGTCCATATTGCGCCACGGCTGGCAGCGCAAAACCCAGGGCAATTACTATTGCCACGAACGTTTTTTTATGATCTTGTTTCATATGGATAGGTTTATATTATTGGATTAATACCTTCTGATCGAATTTACCTCGCAATGACGCGTTTTTTATTTTTTGTCCTTTTTCTTTGCTCTATTTATCCATGTTCCAAAGGATCCTTGTTCTTTGTTCCAAAAATCCTTGCTCCCTCAAATTATTTCTTATAATTCTGATGAATCCTCCGGTGATAAACATCGTACCAGTCGATAAACGGATACAGGTTGTTCTTTTGGGCCTGCTCCTCGAATACCGCTTTCAGTTCTTTTAGCTTTTCGGGATATTTCTTGGCCAGGTCAACACGCTCGTTAAAGTCGTCATTCAAGTTATACAGTTCCCATACATCATTATCAAAGCTGATATCGGGTACCTCTTTGCCAACGGTAAAGTCGTTCAGTTCCACATAATCCGGGTGATGCGCCGCCTCGGCTTTCCAGCCATCACTATAAATGGAGCGCGAGCCAAATATGTAGTAATGCTGTATTTTATGCTTGTTGGCTGCTTCCGGATGATCAAAGGAGTAAACCAGCGATGTGCCTTGCAGCGTATCCTGTTTAATCCCCCGGATATACTCTGGCAATTTAACGCCGGTATATTCCAATGTAGTTGGCAGCACGTCGATCACATGGCCGTATTGCGTGCGGATGGTTCCCTTGTCTTTAATGCCTTTTGGATAGTAAACAATAAGCGGGTTACGGGTACCGCCTTCAGAATTGGCATCCTGTTTCCAGTATTTAAATGGCGTATTGGCTGCCTGTGCCCAGCCCAATGGATAATTAGTTGAGGCCTGCGGCGTGCCTATATCATCAATATCTTCGATATTGGTTTTCAGATAAGGAGCCTCGGCAAGCAATTTGGCAGAATTCTTTTTAGGGTTGATCTCTCCGTGTAAGGTACCTTCTTTACTGGCGCCATTATCGCCGATGATCACAAATACCAGGGTGTTATCCAGTTGACCGCTTTGTTTCAGATAACCCAACAAACGCCCAACCTCATGATCGGTATAGGTCAGGTAACCGGCATACACTTCCATAAAACGGGCGTATAGTTTTTGTTCGGCCGGTGGAAGCGATTTCCAGGCTGGGATACGGGTATTGCGTTCTGGCAATTTAGCGTAAGCCGGTATGATGCCCAGCTTTTTTTGCCGCGCGATCACTTTTTCGCGGAAATCATCCCAACCAGAATCAAACTGACCTTTGTACAGATCGCTCCACTCCTTGGCTACCTGGTGCGGTGAATGGGTTGCCCCGGGCGCATAGTACAGGAAGAAAGGTTTATCAGGTGCTACTTTATGCTGACGGGTAAGATAAAAGATAGCCTTATCGGTGATCTGTTCATTAAGGTGGCGACCATCGGGTGTGGCATGGGCGTTGTCTTCTACCAGATCGGGTTTGTACTGATCCGTTGCTGAACCCAGGAATCCAAAGAAATGATCAAAACCTTTACCAGTTGGCCAGCGGTCAAACGGACCAGCATCGGTGGCGTCCTCATCGGGCGTTAAACCATATTTGCCCACAGCAAAAGTATTGTAACCATTCTCGCGTAATATTTCGGCAACAGTTCCTTTATCAGATGGGATACGACCATCATAACCCGGGAATCCGGCCGATAAAACCACATGCGAAAATCCGCCCTCGTGAACATAATGATGGTTACGCCCGGTAAGCAGGGCCGAACGTGTTGGCGCGCAGATACCTGCAGTGTGGAAATTGGTATACCGCAAGCCGTTATTAGCCAGCGTATCAAAATTTGGTGTTTTGATGATACCGCCAAAGGTGCTTGTGGCGCCAAAGCCTACATCATCCAATATGATCCACAGCACGTTTGGCGCGCCGGCAGGCGCTTTATGAGGCTCAGGCCACCACTCCTTTGAATCATTAAGCGTTTTCCCTACCGTGCCACCAAATGGCTGAGTATTTTGCGCTTTTAGGCTTTGCGACCCGAAGATGCCGATAGCCAGGACAACCGGCCATATTTTGCTGCTACCCGTTTTAAAATATGCGGGGAGCTTTTGGCTGAGTTCTTTTAAATTTATCATGATCTGTTTGGTTTATGTATTAGTTTTATTGTACCGGGAAACCGGCTTTGGTTAAACTGTCAAGCCCGCCAATGTTATAGCTTAAATGATAACCCAGCGTTTGTAGGGAATCGGTAGCCCTGCCGCTTCTGTTACCAGAATGACAATACAGATATACTTGTTTGTTTTTATCCAGCTTTTTAACCTGATCCGCAAAATCGGCCGATTTGATATTGATATTTGCGGCATATTTTAAATGCTTCAGGTTATACTCCTCTGGCGTACGTACATCTACCAGGTATGCTTTACCTTGTGCTATATCGTCAAGCAGTTTTTTTTCGATCGCGGGTGTTACCGCGATTTTGTCAGAATGAGTTTGTACGTACATTTGCTGTGCATGTAAAGCAGAGCTTGCAAAAAATAGTAACAGCGTAATGATGATGATGAACTTTTTCATGTTTAATGTTTAAGTATTATTCGGCATAACTTGATCTGAACTTGATACCCCAACGGCCATCTTCTTTGGTGAGGATATACAGCGACTCATAGTGACCTATCAGGCTGCCATCAGCGCGGTAGCGTGAAAATTCCGTATCAACATGTACCTTATCTGCCGATGCCTGGATAATGTTTCGATGATCCCATTGACTATGACCCCAGCCGGTCTTTTGCAGCTCGCCAAACACTTTAGCTGGGTCGCGCAAGCCTGCTTTTTCCAGTACCGACATTTTACCGCTGGCCAACCGGTAATGCGGAAACTGATAGGTACGTTCCCAACCGGCCAGATCTTTGGCGTTAAAAGTGGCCATATACTCGTCGAGCACCTGGAACACAGCAGCACTTACCCTTGGGTCAACCGCGTGCGAACCCTGATCAGTTGCAGATGTTTGTCCGAAAACCACGGTTACCCCTCCGATGAGCATTAAAAAAACGAAAAATGTTCTTTTCATAGCATTGATATTTTAATCGTTTAACTATCCAATTTTAAGCCCTCTCCTTTGGAGAGGGTTGGGTGAGGCCGATGATTACTGCCAGCCCGGGTTTTGGGTAAGCTTACCGTTACTGTTATCAATTTCCTGCTGCGGAATGGGGAACAGGTAAAATTTACCCGCGGCCCCTTTGGTCACATTGGTTTTACCTACTTTGAGCAAGCTGGCTTCCAGTATACCATTACCACTGGCGTCCCGCTCTCTGATCAGATCGAACCAACGCTGGTACTCGAACACAAATTCCAGTCGGCGCTCCAGGTAAACTGCATCGCGGAACTGCGCCTGTGTAAGGCCAGAAAGGTCATCCAGTCCGGCGCGTTTGCGTACCCTATTTACTGAGGCATATGCTTTTGTGGTCGGTCCATTGAGCTCATTTTCGGCCTCAGCATGGATCAGCAACACTTCCGAAAACCGAATGATAGGCACATTGGCACCAGATTCGGCCTCATTGGCAACCACATTGGGATCGTAATATTTATTAAAAAACGGTGTAGAATCACCCGGGATGCTGTTATCATTCAGTTTGCCATACCAAAGGTTGGTGCTGGGGCTCTGGAAACGGGTCACAAAACTTACACGCTTCCTTTTATCGTTGGCCGGATACAATTTATAGATACTGAAAAATTTGTCTGTTCCGCTTGGCTTGGTAGCATCGGGCACCGAGTAAAATACTACCTGATCGGCATAACTGCTTACCATACCCGGTATAGCGTTTAGGATGGCCCGAGGTGCCTGGTTATTACCCTGCCCCTGCGAATTGGCTTTAAATTGAGCCGAAAAGATATGTTCCCTACCATTTTTAGAAGCCGGTAAAAACACATCGGCGTAATTAGTAAACAAATCATAGCCATAAGGGCCATTGATCACCGTTTCGGCCTGGGTTACTGCTTTGGCCCACTGGCGCTCGGTCAGATAAACTTTGGCCAGCAGCGCATTGGCAGCACCCGCGGTTGCCCTGCCCACATCGGCACCGGTGTAAGTATTTGGCAGATCGGTCGCGGCAGCTGTCAGGTCGGTTTCTATTTGTTTGTAAACCGTTGCGGCGGCTGTTCTTGGTACCTGGAGATCCGATAAATTAATGGAAGTTTGATCGTGCAGCACCAATGGTACATCGCCATACAAACGCACCAGGTTAAAGTAAAATAGTGCTCTCAAAAATTTAGCCTCGGCCACCAATCTTTTGTTCAGCGTGGCATCAAACTGGATGTGCGGTATAGTATCAATAGCGATATTGGCTTTTTTTATAGCGGCGTAATGCTGCTGCCAAATCTGCAGGATCCGTAAACCTGCTGATGAATGCCCCAGTACCGCCTGTGAACGCACATCGGCATTGGTAGCGCCCGGACCGGGTCCTTCATCATCGGCCATAAAGTTCATGCCGGTATTAAACAGCGTGTTATATGGTGTCTGGACAGCGTTGGAACCAGCGTTTAACAGTGAGTATGCAGCCGTAACCGCGGCTACTGCGTCGGCCTGTGTTTTATAGAACTGGTTTGCCGGAATAAAAGATCGCGGATCTTCATTCAGCTTGGCACAGGAAGTAGCGCCAAAGGCAAACAGTATAATGAGATATTTGATATTATGGAGTTTCATGTTGATCATATTATAAGGTGATACCTAACCCGGCAATAATGGATTTACTGTTGGGGTAAGCCCCGTTATCGACACCCGAAGTAATAGCCGACTGTTCGTTACTACTTACCTCCGGATCATACCCGGTGTATTTGGTCCAGGTGGCCAGGTTTTGCGCGGTTATGTAGATCCTGATCTTTTTAATAGGCGACTTGGATACAACCGATGTTGGGATAGTATAACCCAAACTCAGGCTTTTTAAGCGCAGGTATGAGCCGTTTTCGATAAACCTGTCAGAAATGGTTGGTGCAGGATCCTGGAAGGCGCTGTGCACATCGGTATTGGTATTGGTTGGTGTCCAGCGGTTTAGTAAAGTAGTGGTGGCATTGGTATAGCCCGTGCCCAGTTCCAGTACGTTGCGCTGCTGGTTGTATATTTTGTTACCGTATGAACCTTGCAGGAAGATACTCAAGTCGACACCTTTATAAGAGAACGTATTGGTAAGGCCGCCTGTAAACTTAGGTTGCGCGTTGCCCAGGATCACACGATCGGCTGATTGCGTGATCTTGCCGTCGCCATTGATGTCTACATAAGCCTGACCACCTGGTGAAGTATTGGCTGCCGGGGTAAGCGCAGGTCCACCGGCCTGGATCAGTCCATTGGTTTTATACCCTATGAATGAACCAATAGGTTCGCCTACCTTTAAAATAGATGGCAGGGACGAATCCGGAATAAACTGGTTTACACCGTTACCACCCAAACTCAGTACTTTATTACGGTTCACAGCAAACACCAGGCTGGTATTCCATACAAATGAACCGGTCAGGTTATGCGAGTTCAGGCTTAGCTCAAAGCCTTTATTTTGTACCGAACCCACGTTCTCATACTGCTGCGGATTAGTGATAGCTGTATTGGTAATAATGGTAAGCCCGCTTGTAGCCGGTAATGGCAGATACAGCAGCAAATTGGTTGTCTTTTTATAGTAGATATCGGCAGTAAGCGTGATCCTGTCTTTCAGCAGGCCCAGGTCGAAGCCAAAATCATATTGGGTTGTTTTTTCCCAGGTAAGGTTGGGGTTAGCCAAACTGTTTGGTGCAAAACCAGCCACGGTAGTATTACCAAAGTTATAGCGGTAATAACCCAGTTGCGAGTACGACTGGTACGCGGGGATATCGCTGTTACCGGTTTGCCCGGCGCTCAGCCTGAATTTAAGCTGACTGATCTGCTCCACGTTTTTCAGGAAATTTTCGCTCGAAGCATTCCAGGCGATAGCCGCCGATGGGAACGATGCCCATTGATGACCCGGAGCAAATTTGGAAGAACCATCGGCGCGAAGGGTCAATGTTAACAGGTATTTGCTGTCGAAGCCGTAGTTAACACGGGCCAGGTATGATTTTAGCGCCCAGATATTGGAGGAAGAGGATGGCGCTATAGCAAAGCCACTGCCAGAAACGGAAGTGATACTACCCGAGCCCAGGTTGTTATACGTATCGTAATCGCTTACAAAACCCGATGAACCGGTAATAGCACCTTCGGCTTTAAACTTTTGCTGGGTAAAGCCTGCCAGTATATTCAGGTTACTCCTGCCCAGTTTCTTGGTATAGGTCAGCGTGTTTTCGTTCAACCAGTTAAAGGAATTCAGCGTACCTACTTCACCAATACCCGAATAGCCCTGGCCTTCATAAACGGTGGATGGCAAATAACGGTTTTGTTTATTGTCGATCAGATCCACACCAGCTAAAACACGTGCAGTCAGGTCTGGGGTGATCTTGTAGTCGCCGGAGATATTACCCAAAACCCTGCTGGTAGTAGTGGTATTGGTTTGGTTATACAACGTATTGATGGGGTTACCATAACTACCCTCAAATATATTCTTCATAAAGAAGGATCCATCTGTATTATATATCGGGGTGGTCGGCGTCATCAATAATATCGCCGGTACAACACCTGCCGGCGCTACTTGAGCACTGATACGGCTGCCGGTGATATAGGAGGATATTTTAAGTTTATCGTTGTAATCGTGCTCTATGTTCACACGACCGGCGTAGCGTTCAAAATTGGTATTTTGCAATATCCCATCCTGCTTCATATAATTGCCCGAAAAAGCGATCCTGGTACGATCTGTACCCGAAAGGATAGACAGGTTATGATTTTGTGTATTCCCTTCCCGGAAAGCGGCATTTTGCCAATCGGTATTTACATTATAAGGATTCAACTGGGCGGCAGTTTGTGGGCTTTTACCCGAATTAACCAGCGCGTCGTTACGCAAGGCGCCCCATTGATCGGAATTGAGCAATGGCAGGGTTTTGATCACATTTTGCCAGCCATAGCTGCCATCGTAATTGATGGATGACACACCCGATTTACCTTTTTTGGTAGTGATGATAATTACACCGTTAGCGCCGCGCGTTCCGTATATGGCCGTGGCCGAAGCATCTTTCAGCACTTCGATATTTTCGATATCAGAGGTACTAAGCGAAGCCAAAGGATTGATCTTAGGGCCATTGGTTACACCAGCATCAGTAAGCGAGTTGCTGTTGGATGTAGGGAAACCGTCAATAATATACAAGGGTTCGGCTACCGCGTTAATGGAGTTCACACCGCGGATTTGCACACTAACGCCAGCTCCCGGTTGCCCGGTGGCTTGTGTTACCTGTATGCCCGATATGGTACCCTGCAGGGCCCGGTCTAATGAGGGAATGGGTTGTTTCAGCGCCAGTTGTGGTACTGAGGCTACAGAACCTGTAATGTCTTTACGTTTTTGTGATCCATAACCAACAACTACTACCTGGTTTAGCAGGCTTTGCGCGTCTTTCATCAGGATCTCCACAGGGCTGCCATCGGCAATGAACGACTTTGTTTCGTAACCTATAAAGGTGATAATAAGCTTATATGGAAACTTCTGACCGGTAACAAAACTAAACTTTCCTTCCACATCTGTAGAAACTACGTGAGTTGTGCCTTCAATACGTACTACTGCGCCGGGCAATGGTTCTTTGGTGGAACCATCCAATACCCTGCCTACTAATTTTGAATTGATAATGGGCTGTGTTGATTGCTGCGCAAAAACAATAACGGGAAGCAATAAAGCTAATATGGGGATGAATAAAAGTTTTTTCATATCGCCTGGTAGTTTAAGTTGGTGAATAAACTGGACGATATAGCGGCTTTTAGTACAAGCCCGCTACCGGTGTACCGGTAGTAAAGGTCGGCGGCTATGGCCGTGACCAGGTGAACAAGCCGGGATTGAGGCAATAGAAAGCCCTGCCCAACTTTTGCAATATTTTGCATAAATTTGAATAGTTTAAAATGACACCATTGAAACAGGCTCAACGCCAATCGATCCCTGTTTCGTTGTTTTAATTCTGGAGGGGAAAAGCGAATGCTTTTCCCTTATTTATAGAGCCGGTTTTGTTATTATTTTTTCATATGCCTTCCTGTTGATATCTTGTTATTTATTTAGGGGTATTCATTATTTAATTCTTTACGCATCTAAAACCCAGGTGTTCCATACCGCTGTCTTCGGTGGTTTTCATTCTCCGGGATACCCTGAAGCCCGAGCAATAGCTGTCGTTACACAAAAACGAGCCGCCTCTTACTACCCGTTTTATCGCATAAGGCTCATCCGGATCGTATGATTTTAATGGCCCCTTTGGGTTTTTAACTCCTTCAGGCTTATTGATAGTATTATAATACCGGTAATCATACAAGTCGGCACACCACTCCCAAACATTCCCGGCCATATCATACAAACCATAACCGTTGGCCGCAAATGAACTTACCGGCGCGGTATAATAAAATTGATCGCGCTGAGTGTTCCGGTACGGGAAATCACCCTCCCATATATTTGCCTTGGGTTTACCATCGGTCACCTTTTCATTGCCCCATGGATATATATTATCCTTCAATCCTCCCCGGGCGGCATGTTCCCATTCCGCTTCGGTTGGCAAACGTTTACCGGCCCACTTGCAATAAGCTATCGCATCATCATAAGACACCTGCGTTACCGGGTAATGGCCTTTTCCCTTGATATCACTGCCCGGACCGTGCGGATGTTTCCAGCTTGCACCTTTTTTCCAGGTCCACCACTGGCTGTAATCGCTTAGTGATACCGGTTGTTTAGAAGGTACAAACACCAGCGAGGCAGCTACCAGCAAACTATCAGCAGGCTTTTCGGTACCTGGAGGCAGTTGTTTTTTAAGTACATTCCAATCCGGCTTTTGCTCGGCTGTGGTTATGTACCCGCTAGCTTTTACAAACTTTTCAAACTGCGCGTTGGTTACTTCGGTACGATCCATCCAAAAGCCATCAACAGTAACCTGGTGTTTCGGATATTCATCCTTTTCGGCCTGGCTGTTGTCCGCCCCCATCCTAAAAGTACCGGCCGGTATCCAAACCATTCCGCTATGACTGGTATCCGGCCCGGCCAGCACCGCCGCACCCGCTAAAGGGGTTGGCTTAAACCTGCTGGGAATGTTCGACTCACAGCATACCGCCTTTTTTTTCTGCGGAACAACGCTGGATACAACAGCCGTCTTTGCTTTTTCTTTTTGCTTGCAGGCCGAAAAAATCATCGGACCAGCAATCATGATCAACAGTACCGGGGAAATTCTTTTAAGATTCATATTTATATAGAGTCAAGAGCAAAGAATCAAGAGTCAAGATGAGAAATTAACCTACAACAATCATTTTTGTCCTGATTCCTGATTCTTATATCTTGATTCTCTCTAAGCTTTTACCGGCTGTAAGTTATATGTTTCTTCAGAAATTTCCTGCTCCACATTTTCCTGTTTTTCCGGGCGATAAAGCTGATGCTCCTGTAAAGGCACATCCGCTCTCACCATTTGGCCGTCAGCAGCCAACTCGCTTCCCGGTACTTTTGATTTAAAAATGGGCCATAACAGCTGCGCGTACCATTGGTCGCCTTCATAGTGTGATATGCCATAGGCTTTTGGATATTGACGCGAGATATGCGCCGTGCCGAAGATCACATCCCACAAGAAAAACATGTTGCCAAAATTGCCTTTATAATAGCCTACGCCATCATCTGTAGTAGCAGCATGGTGCGCATGGTGCGTTGCTGGTGTAGATATAGTACGCTCTAACACCCAGGCCAGCGGATGTAATATTTTATACTGATAAAAAGGTTTATCCCATGGAATACTGGAGTGTGCCAGCGTGGTAATAGTACCTTTAATACCTTTTACTATAATAGCAGGGATGCCCAGGCCCAGGTAAACCAGCGCGGTAGTTAAATAGGTTTGCGAAAAAAACAAGGTATAGATCACGTTTTGCCTGCTGGCCATTGCCATACCCATGTACGATGCCGAGTGGTGCGTACGATGAAAACGCCATAACCATGGTACTTCATGGTGCAGGCGGTGATACCAGTATTGTGTCAGGTCATCTGCCACAGCAATGATGATAAAGCCCCAGAAAAACGGTACCCAATCAAAAACATCTTTAAAACCTGGCAATATGGATGGTAAAACTTTCAGTCCATAATAGGCTACAACCGGTTTAACAACCAATTTGGGGATGGTAAAGCAGGCAATATCTACCCAGCGTTCGTTTTTGTTCCAGCGTTTTTTATACAGGCCAAACGAAAACTCCAGCACCCCGAGTACCAGTACCAGAACGGAAAAACCATATCCATTCAGGTTGTCAATTACTTTTTTTATCAGTTCAATCATGGTATTTATGTTTAAGGATTTTCAGATTTAGTTTTTGAGGCGGGCTGTGCATTTTTTTGCACCTGTTTTTTCTTTTCCCATGGGCGCTGCCCGGTAAAGTAAAATGTGGCAAACATGAGCACCAAAGGCAGCGCATAAAGCAGCAGGCTCAGGAATGCGTTTTTAATGATTCGCGTTTTTTTAGCTTCTTCCAGTTTCATGATGCGGTTGATTTAGTTTGTGTTGCGGGAGCCGGGGCAGACTTATGGTTATCAGAAAGCAGCTTTTGTGTAAGCCATAAACCGCCAAAAATGATAACAAAGGGAATCAGGGTGATGATCACCCCTACCAGTATCTTTTTTCCCAGCAAGGAAACGTCGTTGAGGGTCATAATAGTAGTATTTTTTTATATATGGTAATTAAAAAGCAGGTAAAAAGGGCAAAACCAACTGTGCACAGATGGTCATGCCGTATATAAAATTGAATAAGAATAATTTTTAGAAATCAGATCAGTACCGGCAGGTAACGATCACAGAGAAAGAGGATCCCTTGATGCCCGGATCAACAGCAACAACAAAAACGACGGGAAAAATCAGTTTGCATTTGATAAGCAGCAAAGCCGGGGCTGGTGGTTGGGTCGGGTTGCATTTTCTGGAGCTTTTAAAACTGTTTTACGTTGTATTTTTTTATCTCTCCGGCAAATGTATATAATTGTTTTTATAATTACTACTAATTCTATAGAATTTATATATAAATTATACATTTTTATGAAATTCGTAGTGTTATTAGCTAAAAATGGTAGAAAACTAAAGTTAGAGGCGTTTAAATCTACGAAAATTGAGTATTTGCAAATGAGAAGGTACTGGATAGCGTATAGAACAGCGCAGAAGACTCACCCCGGCATCACTTCGCTTGCCGCCCCTCTCTTCGCCTGCGGCGGAAAGAGGGGGTACAAAAAACAACGTCATTGCGAGCGCAGCGTGGCAATCCCCGATGAGCAGGTCCGCTCTGTAAGTAGGGGATTGCCACGTCGTTCCTCCTCGCAATGACGCGTGGGAGAAATGCTAAACCTCAATGGCATAGTTTAATATTTTCTTTCCTCCGTCAGCAGAACAGCTTCGGATGAAAGCGGGCAGAATATGTTGGCCTGTGCGGTGGCAGGGGCATTAGCAAACCTTGCCTGAAGCGAGGGCATCTGCGAACAAAGTGGAGGCAAGGATTTGCAGCCCGTGATTCTGACTGCTTTGCAGGGCAAAGGCCTTGTGCGGCAAAGAAGCATTTCTGATGACAGCCTTTTTGGTTACTTTTGTGGCGACAAAAGTGACTGGCCCTCCCGCGGCCAAGAGCGGGTATACGCCAGACAAAGCCGCCCTGTATAAAGGGGATTGCCACGCTGCGCTCGCAATGACGCGTGGAGAGAAAGTCCAGTTCTACTTGCGCTCTACAATTGCATTATTCGCTCTGTATAGTATGCGATTGCCACGCTGTGCTCGCAATGACACGTGGAGAGAAAGTCCAGTTCTACTTGCGCTCTACAATTGCATTATTCGCTCTGTATAGTATGCGATTGCCACGCTGTGCTCGCAATGACACGATTTTTGATGGGGTAGATTCTGAGGCTCTTTTACGGGATCAACCCCACCACCGTATTAATAATCAAATTAAAAACATCGCTTTTAAACTGATCAACAGCTACTTCGGCCAGACCGGCTTGTTTCAGGGCTATCATTTTTATTTCATCGGCTTGCCCCAGTACCAGGTCACTAAAGTCATCTTTGCTGATATCGCCTTTGGCTAACTGTTTTGTCCAGGTTTTCAGGTCGTCTTTTAATTCATTCAGGATAGCCTGCCCGTCGGCCGTTGCCTGGGTAACGAATTCCTTTAAAGTGTTTCCGGCCAGGTCTGCTATACCCTGTTTGAGCGTAGCCAATACGTTTTTAAAATTTATTGCCATGATTCAATTATTGGGTTACCTGTGCGGGTTTTATTTTTTTACTTTCCAGTTCGGCTATCTGATCAAAGGAGTTACTGATCTGTTTCTTTTTATCTACGATGTAAGCCGCGTTACATTTGCCATCTTTTTTCCATTTTACCAGGAACCCGCCAAATAAATGGCCTTCCGGATTGTTTAAGAGCGTCCACATTTGTGTGGTGATCTCATTATGCGGTCGGTGCTTGTCGTACTCAATGGCCTTATCTATATTTAGCTGAAGCGTTTTTACCTCGCTTTCATGAGTTGTGTAATTTTCGGTAGCTTTATCCATCAAATCAAGGGCATCCACTTTTAAAGAGGTAACCTGCGCGTACGCGGTTTGATCGAAGGTTGAAATGGTTGGGCTACAGCCCAAAAGCAGACAAAGCGGTAATAATAGCGCGAGGTAAAGGCGTGTGATCTTCATAGGTAGGTAATATTTAAGTAAAAGTAAAAAGAGTTTTCGATATAATTAAGTAAACCCATGAGTATTTCGCCCGATTCTGCTGCTGTATTTGGTTATCACCGCTATATGATAGCACTGCACGGCAACCGGGGACCCGAAGCTTTGGGCTGGCGCGATACCGAAAGCCAGGTAATCCGTTTTGATGCCCTGGCTGATATGGCCGATCTGAACGGTCATTCCCTGCTGGACGCCGGTTGCGGGCATGGCGACCTCCGCTCCTATCTGCACCGCTTATATCCCGACATTATTTATTATGGGATGGAACAGATCCCCGAGCTGATTGACGAGGCAACACGCCGTTACCAGGATTGGGAGGCAACTGTATTTATCCGCGGTGATTTTATGATCAATGCTATGCCTGTTGCTGACTATGTAATGGCCAGCGGTTCGCTCAATTATTACAATGCCGATCCCGACTTTATTTTTAAGGCCATTACCCGCCTGTATGAACATTGCAGAAAAGGCCTTGCCTTTAACCTGCTAAGCCACATCATTCCCAACGGCCTGTTAGCAGCCTATAATCCTGATGTGATTATGGAGTATTGCCGGCAGATATGCCCGCAGGTAGTTGTAAAAAATGATTACAGTAATGAGGATTTCACGGTTTTTATGTACCGGTAGATTGTCACCTGTCCTGTCGATAATTTTCGGTATATTTGTATATGCACCAGCCCGGTTTTTCTGATCAAAAGGAAAACCGGGCTGTTTTGTTAAGGAGCAAAAGGGCACAAAAACAGGCCATTTTTCATTAATTCAACTGATTATCAACAACTTAATACTTTTTAAACCTTTCAAAACACATCAAAAATTTGTTAAAAAGTGTTAAAATGGCGTTAAAACTTTGTTAAAATGGCTAAAAACCAAGCTTTTTCAAGCTCTTTTAACTAAAAAATTGTTAAAATTTAAGGTTTAAAAAGTTTTTAGACCAACACCTCATCCTCAAATATGTTCTGCAATTTTTATTCGATCATTAAACATGTTAATATTACATTTGACCTTGTTGGATAAAACCAACAACCTATAATCTCAAAAAAATGAAACAAGGACTGCTCATTGATATGGACGGTGTTATATATAGCGGCGAAGAGCTGATATATGGCGCCGATAAATTTATTAACCACCTGCTTACCAAAGGGATCCCCTTTGCCTTTATGACCAACAACAGCCAGAGAACCAGCCTGGAAGTGGTACGTAAACTGAAGAGGCTGGGCATAACCGTAGAGGCTAAACACATCTATACCAGCGCCATGGCTACCGGAAAATTCCTGGGCGACCAAAGCCCTAATGGTACCGCCTATGTATTGGGCGAGGGCGGTTTGCTCACCAGCCTGCACGAAAACGGCATAACCCTGGTTGATACCGATCCGGAGTTTGTGGTTCTGGGCGAAGGCCGCAACTTTACCCTGGAAATGGTTCAACGCGCGGTAGATATGATATTGGCCGGTGCCAAATTCATCACCACCAACCGTGACCCCTCTCCCAAAAAACCGGGGTGGAACAACCTGGGCATAGCCGCCACCACCGCCATGATCGAAGAAGCTACCGGCCGTAAGGCATTTGTAACCGGCAAACCAAGTCCGGTGATGATGCGGTCGGCCCGCAAATTCCTGGGCCTGGAAACAGCCGAAACTACCGTAGTTGGCGATACGATGGAAACCGATATACAGGGTGGCGTACAAATGGGCTACAAAACCATTCTGGTACTCTCCGGGATATCTTCTAAAGATCAGTTGAGCCATTACGCCTTTAAACCAGATTTGATAGTTGGTTCGGTTGATAAGATCGAGTTCCCACTGAAATGGTGGTAATAAAAAAAGCCCCGGCAAACAGGATTTACCGGGGCTAACACAAATGAAGAGATTTACTACTTGAGCTTGGTAGCTTTATCGCCCTCAATATCTGTAATCACCGAACTATTGGATAATGGTAAACTGGTTGTGCTTCTGCCAACCGTCCAGCGACCTATCACCGGGTTATATTCGCCGCCCAACTCATCAAAACTACCTGATGGAGGAAGCGTGCAAGCCCCGGTATTAGTTCCCTGCCTGTTAAATGGCTGATCGGCTTGGGTTACAGGGTTCTTTACGTCGTAGAAATCATTGTTGGTAATGCGATAGCCTACGTTAGTATTAGCGTCATACAGGTTACCGCCAGTTCCGTAAAATATAACATCAACAGGTTTGCTGGCTGCTGTAATATTGGTACCGGCAAATACGGCTATACCTGCTGCATTGCCACTATTAGCCAATAGATTGGCTGTTTTGGTACCAAAAGCCGATGATGCATCGCTATTAAAGTTAGGGCTGTTGGCGGTTGAATAGTTGAACGCCCCTATCCAGTTTGATGAACTCATACTGGTTGATGCTGAACCATCTATTTTTTGCCCCGTTCCGCCGACATAAAAATAGGTACCTTTTGTAACCGTACCCGATTTAAGTTCAATTTTGTAAGTCCGCAGATCGCCTGTTGCCCAACCGTTGACCGGGTAACCAGAAGGTGTTGACGCACCCGCATTATTGGTGGTAATCACCGTGAAATTTTCGACAGAGAAATCAATGTCACGTGTAGCCAGCAGTTGTATGTACTCATAATTGGCATCAGTACCAGCCGGATCGGTTAGGAAACCACTGATCACCATAGGCGCAATATCGGTTACCAGGATAAACGCGTCATCAACATTGCGCATACGTAGTTGGGGTATCACCGTGTTACTACTATCAGCACCAAATGCTATAGCTGTAAAGTTAGCGCTCAATGGTAAATTTTTACCTGCAGATGTGGCTGCGGCTTCTGTATGTAAGGTAACTCTGCCATATCCGTCGCTTATCACTTTGTCGCCGGCATAAGTATCCGTGGATGTTGGCAAGGGATCAAAACCAGCTTTAGAAACAGTTACCAGGGTACTTTCATAATTATCCTGATTGGCCCTTAACGTATTGGTTGCCACTTTTTGACTGGTTAAAGCATTGTTTGAAGAAATTTTAGTGACCGAGTTTGCCTGGATACCGGTTATCTGCAAAGTACCGTTAACGCGCTTTAAAACCCCGCCAGTCACGTCGATCACCACCGAATCGCCGGGAACATAACTGGCGGCTGCAGCGCCCAATGGTATAGATATGCCTCTTAGTTTTGCGCGACGGCTATTTTGAACAACTAATAAACCGGCTGGCATATTACCACCAACTGGATCTGAAATCACAATGCCGGCCATCTGGTGAGCGCCAAACATGTTTTTGGTATCGAGGGTAACGTCGGCCCCTTTATATATGGTTCTGATGTCTGCTACAGCAATAACAGACGCCAGCACGCCGCCCGGGTAATTATTCGCTTTGGTACAGCCCTGCATGATTATGGCTGAAAAAAGCAACAATAAATTGTAAAATAATATCTTTTTCATTTTCAATGGATATCGTGATAAATCATTCAGTTAAAACAATTAAGGCTTTTGCCACCAAACCTGGGTATTCAGCAAGTCAGGCCCTTGTGAGGCTACCGCTGCTTTGTAATTTGTTGGATTGGCCGATTGTACATAAACCGGATAAACGATACGGGCAGGCATTATACCACCATTTAGCAAACCCGCCCCCTTTGGCAACACCGGGTGACCAGTGCGGCGGTATTCAAACCATTGCTCAAAATCGGTCCAGAACAGGGTATAATACTTTTGCACATGTATCATCTCCATTTTGTCATCAAGTGGCAGGGTATCATCCCATTCAATATCAGCCGCTTTTTCATAATCTGCCACGGAGGTAGTAAAAGCAGGAAGCCAGAAAGTAATCGCGTTGATAACTCCCTTATCATAATAGGTTTTTGCGGGTGTAGATATCCAGCCTTTTGCGGCGGCCTCAGCCAGGATAAACTGCAATTCGGGATAATTCATCATATTACCCATCAATGGCTCGGTCATTAATGTTTTTACTGTTGCAGTTGTACTGGTTGAGATAAAATAAGATTTTTTTACAGGTGCGTTACCCGGGGCATAACCGCTTGGTACGCCAACATATCCACCGCCATATGTAGCTATTGCCCAACTGTTACCGTACAAACGGGGATCAGCCCATTTGGTTAAATTGTCAATAAAAAATGAGCACAATGAAGGAGCTGTAAAATCCTGCGCCCGTACACCGGCAATAAACGGCGAAGTTAAATAACCAGACCCTGTCCATTTTAAAACGGCAGATTCGGCATTACTTGCCATAATTGGGTAGGTACTGGGATTGTTATCTACAATATCTTTAATTTTCGCGATGCAATCAGCAGCAACCTCTGCTTTACCCGAAATGCGCAGCAATAATCTTAAGTATAGCGAATTGCCGAATTTACGCCACAGCGTGGTGTTTCCGTTGAAAACCGGGTCACTTGATGCTGGTACGTTAACAGCACCATTCAGCAATGTATTTGCTTCTTCCAGTTGTTTAAATATGCCCTGGTATATATCCTTCTGCTTGTCAAAGGCCGGTGTTAAATTCCCTTCTCTTCCCTGGATTGACTGTGAATACGGCACATCACCATAGGTATCGGTAAGCATAGAATAGATCCAGGCCTGGCAGATGAGCGATATGCCCTGATATCCTTTATCCAGTGTAAGTGAATCGCTGGCTATGGTTTGGATAGCCTTAAAGTTGGTTAACTGCAGATACCAGTTGTTCCAGGTATAATCGCCCCATACATTTTTAATATCATACCTAAAAACCTGCCCTTCCGAATCACTCTGGTTTACGGTAACCTGCATCAGCTCGTTATTATATTTACGGCTTTGCAGCATATTGGTAGTTAAAATACTAACCAGCGCCGGTGCCAGTAGTTGTTTTGGTGATGCTGTTGGCGAGGTATTAGGATCGGTATTAATTTTTTCAAAATCCTTTTTGCACGATGCTTGTATAATAGCAAACAGTATTACAACACCAATAATTTTATAAATATTTCTTTTCATTGTTCAGCAAATTAAAGTGAGATAATGAGATTAACGCCCATGGTTCTGGTTGATGGAAACTGTCCTATCTCAAAGCCCTGTGTAATATCAGAGCCGCTAAGCGTACCAAATTCAGGATCAAAACCGGGCCATTTTGTCCAGATGAACAAGTCGCGGCCATAAACACCGATAGTAGCCCGTTGTATGCCTAATCTGGAGGTTAACCTTGGCGGGAGGGTGTAATCAAACCGGGCTTCCCTCAGTTTGATAAAATTGGTACTGTAGGTGGCGCCTTCAGCGTTGTTAGCCCCATAATTTGACTGGTAATACTGGTCAATATCTGTGGCTACCACATCATTTTTACGATAGGTTCCATCTGGGTTTTGCACCACGCCATTACCAATAATACCATTGTACCTGCCGGGTAGCGTATTGGTAGTTTTTCCCTGCTCGGCCATTTTATACGAAGTAAGCGAGTATGCTACCGCGCCATATTGGGCATCAAACAATATGCTGAAATGGAACTGCTTATATCTGAAATCATTATTGAAACCCATTTTCCACTTGGGCGATGTATTACCCAGGTATAAAATATCGGGAGAGATGAGTGCAAAACCTGTTTTAGAATCAAAAACAACCTGCCCGTCGGGTGCGCGCTGATAGCCTCTGCCATACAGATCGCCCATACTGCCGCCTACTTTGGCTACCAGCTGACCGCCACCGGTTGGACCCGACTGAAGTACAACCGCGCTGTCTGCCAGCTCTTTTATTTTATTACGATTGGCCGAGAATGTAAAATTAGTTGTCCATGTAAATCCTTTAGGGTTTGATACCGGACTGCCATTTATCGCCAGCTCTATACCCCTGTTAGCAACCTTTCCGATGTTAAGCACCTGTCTGCTGTAACCAGATGAGGCATCAACAACCCGGTTAAGGATCTGATTTTTGGTAACACCCGAATATAGCGCCAGGTCAAAGCCCAGGCGGTTTTTAAAAAACTGCATGTTCGATCCAATTTCAATGGTATTGGTTCTTAATGGTTCCAGGTTTTCATCGGGCAGTGTTGTAGGATTTTTTACTCCGCCCGGATATGTACTGCCTGCCGAGGGATAAGAATATGCTGTGGTGTATGCTATAAGTCCCCCGCTGCCAACGCTTGAAACCGATGCCCTGAACTTGGCAAAACTGATGGTTTCGGGCAGCTTAACGGCATCCGACAAAATAAAACTGGCACTTGCCGAAGAATAGAAGAACCCTGCTTTATCACTTCTTCTGGGTGTTGCCAAAACGCTGTTCCAATCCTCGCGACCGGTAATATCCAGGTACAAATAGTTTTTAAAACTGGTTGATAACAGACCATAAAAACTATTTAGCGCGTATTTGCTGCTGTTGGGTATGGTTATCAATGTACCGGCGGTATTGGCCATAGTGTACACTCCCGGATTGATCAGTGAATCGGCCCTTACTTCATCTACCCTATAAGTATTTCTAAGCATACTGCCCCCTGCAGTACCGGTTAGCGTAACATCTTTGTTTATCTTTTTATTATACCGTAACAGGAAATCGCCGCTTACCTCCTGCGAAAAAATGTTCTGGGTACGATAAGAGCCTTTTGGAAACTTTGTTCCGGCATCATATGGGCGTTCCTGGGCACGCTGCTCATAACTCATATCCAGCGAGGTTCTTAACTGCAGGCTAAGTTCACTGGTAATGTTATAAGTGGCCTGAACGTTCCCGGTTACCGCGTTACGGCTGGATCTGTTTATAAACTCGTACGAAACCGCGTAAGGGTTTTCAGGAAATGAGCTGAACGGATATTCGATCGCCCGGTTTGTTTGTCCGTTTTTCCAATAGTTTTTAAGCCAGTTCAGATCGGCGCTGGGCTGCCAGAAAATAAACCAGTACATGAGCGATTGATTGCCATAACCCGCGCCGGGTAAATTATCACTGAATTTGTTCTGATAGTTTACTTTGGAGCTTATGGTCAGTTTATCGTTGATCTTGGAGTTTACAGATAAGGCTACCGTATTACGGCCATAACCGGTATTGGGCACTATCCATTTGTTATCAACATTCGTTACCGAAAACCGGGCAGTGGTTTTATCGCTTCCACCGTCGATACTTACTGAATTGGTAAAGGTTTGGCCGGTATCAAAAAACTCGCGCATCTGGTTTTTATAAGGTACCCAGGGCGTTCTGACGGTGGATTGTTTTTGGGTTATAGGATCAAACTGGTAAAACATTTGTCCGTCAAATCGTGGGCCGTAAGCCGAACTTGTGCCACTGGTGCTTGCACCATCCGGACCTGCGCCATAGGAATAATAAGATGCGCCGGCCAAGCCCTGTCCGTATTCATACTGAAGATCTGGCCAGCGGTTTACTTTTTCGATAGAAGCATTGGAGTTAACGGTAATCCCCAACCCTTTCTTTTTGGCACTGCCCGATTTTGTGGTAATAATAACAGCCCCATTCGCGCCGCGCTGACCGTATAAAGCGGAGGCTCCAGGTCCTTTTAGAACCGATACACTTTCGATATCCTCGGGGTTAATATCATTGATACTGCTGCCATAATCGGCAGGCATATTGTCGCTTCCAGTACCATAAACCGTTTCTCCGGATATACCTGTACGCCGTCCACTGCCGTTATTGATCACCACACCGTCAACTACAATGAGCGCTTCGTTATCACCGGTAAGGTTATTTTCACCACGTAATATGATCTTATTTGATCCGGTAGGGCCAGAATTTGACCTGACAAGGTTTAAACCCGCTACTTTACCCGAAAGTGCATCGCTCCAGTTACTGGAAATCGCATCGGTAAGTTGTTTTCCTTGTACAACCGTTGCTGCATAACCAAGTGCCTTTTCGTCACGTTTAATACCCAACGCAGTAACAACCACTTCGTTCAATGTAGCATTTGATTTATCCATAGTAATAGTAATGCCGGCTGTGGCTTTATTAAAAACCTGGCTTTGGGTGGCGAAACCTACAGTGGAGAAATTTAATGAGCCGCCGCTTGTTACCAGTACAGAAAACTGACCATCATTATTGGTAAAGGTGAGCAGTTTCTTGTTTTCATCGCTTACACTGACACCTGCAAGCGGCAATTTATCTTCGACTGATATTACGGTACCACTTACAATAACCACATCCAGCTTTTTGATCACCAGGTTACCGTCGATATTTTTGATGCCGATACCTGCTTGCTGCTGCAATACTTGCGCGAGCCTGTCAAAAGATAAATTTTCATCAGGCAATGTGACCATGCTGCTCATACTTACATTGGCATCAAAAGAAACTTTATAGCCATATTTAGCTTTGAGCGTATTTACAATGGCTTGTACGCTGATGCGTTTTTTTTCAAAGCTGTATTGCCCCGAAGTGTTTACCTGCGCATGTGCCATCACCGCAAAAAGTAAAAGGAGTAAAACCGGGTATAGCTTTTTCCGGACAAAAAATGAGAGTTTTAGTTGTTTCATGCTTAATCAGAATATGATGATAGTGTGAGGGTTTTTATATCGATAATTGAGGCCGGTGGCATAGCTTAAGCCCGGTAAAAGATTGTTAATGCCGGTATCTTTCATTTCGCCGCTAAAACGTGCACGTTTACGGGCTGATGGATGCACTTCAATTTTTATATTGTACCTGCGTTGTAATTTCTCGGCTATCTCATCGGCATTGTTATTATTAAAAAACAGGGTTTGATTTTGGAGGGACGAAGCCTCATGTGTATTTACTTTCGTAACGATCACTTGCTGGTTACTTATTTGATAAGTAAGCTGCTGGCCGGCCTTTAAATAATTGGTTTTATTATTGGCAGTTATACCTACCAGGCCTGTAGCTACCTTAACCTCGATATTTGATTTGGGACGCGAATAAACATTAAAAGAGGTACCCAATACGGTCACCGCCAAATGGTTCAGGGTACGAATGATGAAAGGTTTTCGGGGATCGTGCTTAACATCAAAAAAAGCTTCGCCGGTTAATTGGATCTCACGTTTATCAGTATCAAATGTGTTTGCATAGCTGATCTTTGAATCAGGAGCCATAAATACCTGCGTACCATCGGGCAAAGTAAGCCGGCCGCCTACATTTTGTGCACTTTGCAATGTTTGTAAATTATTACCTGCCTGTTTGGCCTTCTGTACATAAAACCAGCCTAAAAAGCAGAATAGCACTAAACTGGCAGCAATACCGGAATACCAATATGGTCTTTGGCCGGCTTTTTTATTGCCTGGCTTTGATAGCTCAAAAATTCTGTCGAGCAGGTGCAGCCATTGTTCGTCAATATCGCTTTGCTTTAAAGGTTGCTCCAGCTGCTGTTTTCTGCGTTCCAGATAAGTAAGCAGGTAGCGATGTTCGGTTTGCTCATCAGCCCAGTCAATAACTGTCTGAGCTTCGCCGGGCCTGCATTCATCATTTACATAATTTAGTATTGTTTCCCAGTTCACGCTGTTTAATTTTATTTAAAGAGCGTTACAGGCGCGGTTTCCACCTAAAGAAATAATTACGAGTTTGTTAACTTTTTGTTAAATACTCCAAAACGTAAAAAGCCGGACAATGGCCCGGCTTTTTGATGTTTTAATATTTATATGGTTACTTGATCATATGGGCAGGTAGTGAAATTATTAGAGTAGGTGGCTATTTACGGTAAGTATCATATTAACCAACATCAACCCACCAGCAATAGTAGCTTTATCAAAATTACCATTATGGATAGCGTGCCCCAGCTGCTCAATAGCTTCGCGCATGTGGTATTCTACCTTTCTCTCGGTGATGTCCAATACCTGGGCTATTTCGGCATTTTTAAGACCAAGAAGTCTCAGCTCGATCATTTCTTTTCGGTGAGATGGCAGCTTATTGATCAGTTCTTCAACAATTTTTATAGATTGTTTGGCTACAAATTTTTCAAACGGATTGTAGGTATTCTCCGGGATGTTAAAAGCATCATCGGGCAGTTGTGCTGTTTGATAGCGCGATGACAAGGCCTTTAAAGTACCATTTTTTGCCGAGCGGAATAAATATGGTTTCAGCTCATTAATTTGCAATTTGTCTTTTTGTTGCCACAGATTAAGAAACAGATCGGAAAGTACATCCTTTGCCAGATCTTCATCATTGATCATCGCATTTACATAACTGAACAAAGGAGCATAATTTTCCCTAAATATGCGTTCAAATCCATCCAATGTATGTAATAGGGGCATATTTACTGTTTCCATCATCGGATTGCAAATTAAGCCCAGGCATGTTTATATAACAAAACATCCATGTTAAATTTATATTAACAACACCTATTCAAACTGAAAAGACCCGTAGCCTATGATAACATAAACTACAGGTCTTTTTATTTTTGCTAATGTAAACCCACAAAATGATGGTTTACACAATTTATAGCAAATTTTATTTAATTAACTTATTATCAATTATTTAAACCAACATTAACCCTGAATTGTGTAAACCATGTAAACCCACTTTGTAACAAAATGACCCGGTTAAATTATATTCTAAAGTTTAAAGAAAAATATGGATACCACCCTTCATTAGAGTGCCCGGCCAGTAGCTGCACAATAGTTAAGCCGGCAGGCGAAAAGTATAACCCTCCACCAACACCCTGGTGCCATGTAGTTGAATGTTCATCTTTTATCCAAACTCTGCCCGCATCATAAAATCCGGTTAAGCCCAGCTCGCCCGGTAATATATAACTGGCTATCTTGGCTACTTTTACCCTGCCCTGAAGATTGTTAAATACCATTTGCTGACCGGCAAACCTGTTTTGAAGAAAACCAAGCAAATTCCCCTGCCCACCCAGGAACAGGGATTGATAAAACGCAGGATCGCCAACAGTTATGCCTCCGCCAACACGGTCTGACAGTACTATGGTGCCCTTTGAGTTTAATTTCTGGTAATAGGTAAACTCCGGCTTGATCTGCATAAATGATTTGGAATAGTTGTTAAGCCCGGTATATCCCTGAACCAATACATTAAAATAAAAACCACCGGATGGCAGTATGTTATTGTTGCGGCGGTTGCTGATATAATTTAAAATCAAACCGACGTGCACTTTATCTTTATTTAAAGTGGCACTATCATAAGAATTGGTATGAGTGGTTGGCAGGCTGATAAACTTGCCAACATTATCCTCAGGGTTCATATGATAAAATTGTATTGACGGGCCTGCACTAAATGTACTTCCTTTGCCTGTATGCCAGCGCAAGGCAGGATCAAACTGGTAAGTATCAAAACGGGCTCGATAAAACCGGCGGTATCCCGGAAATTTGTCGAGCTTGGTTTCATTACCACGCCCAAAAAAGTTCATCGTATTGTCCGGTGCCTGAATATAAGCCTGCATTGTAAAATCGGCTTTACCTATAGCCTGAATCCATTCACCGTTATATTTGATCCTGAATGCATCTGTAGCAAACGAATGAGTGATCATTACCTGCTGGATAGTGGAATAAGGTAACTTCCGGAACCCATCCACACCTTTATATTTAAAGCCCAGTCCTAATAAGAAGCCATCATCGGCATTAATAGCTGCCGTTGCTAGCGGCATCCAAACATTGTAAAGGTTAGTTGGCACAAACCGGCCATTTAGCGTATCGGCAGATAAATGCTTACTTACCTGGTTAACATTACCTGTAAAACTTGTCTTATCTTTTGGCCCGTAAACTTTCACACTGCTGTTGGCTTGTTTTATATCGAAAGTTTTATCATCAACACTATCAATAATGCGTAGTTTAATGGGTGACGAAGCCTTATTGATTAAAATATGATCGTTACCTGCCGCAGTGTATAACCTTAGTTCTTTGGTTATATCTGGCTGATAGGTCATGTCCCATATGGTGTTTTTAACCTCTCCTTTTTTGTTAAGGCTTTCCACCGTTACACGCAGGCCATTGTTGGGCGCGTCACTAACAGTGATCTGCTCATCCTTATCAGTGGTGTGCAAATCGACAATCCTGTTTATAAAACGATAATACTCGGCCATGGCCGCCGGTATATTATCTCTGCGTTTTTTTAGTATTGATAATAGTTCCTTATGTCGAAAATCATACGTTTCTTTTGGTAATCGTTTTAAACCTGCTTCTAAGACCTCATCCGTTTCAGCCTTAACAAACTCATTGGCAATCCGCATCCAATCATCATAACTTATCTGCGCATCGGGAAATTGCTTCATAAACCTTGTTTTAAACAAGGAATATTTTACACCGGAGAGGTCGCCCTTAAAATTCCCTAACAAAGGATCGATCCAGGGAAGCGCGGCTATAGATGGAAACAAACCCTGGTTAACATGGAATACCTGGTCACGGTCACGTGGCACAGCTACATAATGTCTTGCTTTATCATCTTTGGTCACTGCCCAGCGCCATTGGTCTTCGTGCCTGTCCCAATCACCTATTAACAGATCAAGCATTCGAGCCCGTAAAAACGCCTCGCCATCAAGCCGGTTATCGTAGTTTTTAGTTAGTTCACGCTGCATCTTAAAGGTATTGTCAGATTCACCTATGGGTTCGCGTTCTTCCAGTAAGCATACCATATTGGTGAATATTTTGCTATACTCACCCAGGGCCGGATCATCAGCAACCACACCAATAACCGGGTTAGCATGAGGTACTTTTGCAGCTACAGCCAACGGAGGGACGATAAGGGCTGAATACGGGTGTTGGGCGCTAAATTCGTCAGCCACCCAATCAACAGCAAACGTACCTTGTAAACCCTCTGGTAATAACTTATCAGGTACTTTTTCAACGCTCCTTAATACCCACTCCCTGCCTGTTTTATCTTCCAGTCGCAATGATTTTGACTGCATGCCACCACCTTGCTTTAAGGTTGTTAAGCCCCCGTTTACCTGCGATAACCTGATCACTGGTAATTTAACAGACATGGCCCACTCTTTACGAAAATTGGTTCCAAATAACCAGCGATGTACACCGGTAACATCATCATAAGAAGGGTGAATTTTAACGATTGTGCTATCCGGAAACTTTTGCCAGGCAGATGGAGCAATTTCCTGAGCCTGCAAGGGTATTACAAAGGCTAAACAAACAAACAGAGAAGGTATCTTTTTTATCATAGGTTGATTTTTATACTGAATATACTTAGCTAAGAATTAAATTAATGAATATAAATTATTGAATAGCTGATAAAACAATTTACTTATATGGGCAAACGTATTAAGCGAAGCATCTATGAATAATATCTACGACGAATTTAGCTTAAATTAAACTTAATTAAAAATTACAAACAGCAAAAGCATAGTCACCTTATAAATGATCGAACTGATAAAATATACTATTGATCTGTAGTTTTTATAGCTGTATAAAACAAAACCCTGTAAATCAAATGATTTACAGGGTTCAAGAATCAACCTTTCTACTTGAGAAAGATTATTCTGTTTTTTTGATATACTGTTTGTTGCCACTTGGAGATAAAGTATACTTACCTCCTCTTGGGCCTAAATAAATAGTTCTGCCTTTGTCGTCTTTTCCAATGGCTTTATCTTCAGATTTATTTGCGGCTTCGGTAACAGTTTTAGTTGCTTTTGCTTTTTTAGTGCTAACAGCTGCGGTAGCCTCATCTTTAGCATCTTTTGCTTTGGCAGTAGCTTTTTCTGCTTTATCATCGGCTTTTGCTTTTGCGTCTTTTGCTGTTGCTACTTTATCATCAGCTTTTGACTTGGCGTCTTTTGCTTTGGCAGTGGCTTTATCAGCTTTATCCTCAGCCTTTGCTTTGGTGTCTTTTGCTGCTGCTACTTTATCATCAGCTTTTGACTTGGCGTCTTTTGCCTTTGCGGCAGCTTTATCGGCTTTTGCATCGGCCTTGGCTTTTGCCTTTGCAGCAGCTTTATCGGCTTTGTCGTCGGCTGTTGCTTTTGCTTTGTCTGCTGCTTTTTCTGTTTTGTCAGCAGCTTTCTTTTTAGCTTTTTTTACAGCAGCGTCAGTTGTCTGTGCAAACGTATTGGCACTTACTAATAATACTGAGAATAATAATACAAATAATTTTTTCATGTTAAAATAATTTTAGTTGTAACGAACTAATTGAAATTTGGTTTACAAGTTTAACAGTTTTGACTAGATACTATATCAATAGGTTTAAAACAGCCATTCAATTTGTTTTCCATGATATTAAAATATTTCTTAATCGATGAACAAACTCCCCGAACAGATGATTTAATTGTTTTGTTGCATTCGATGCTTCCTTTGTCAGGTTTGTCGAAATGGTTGTGTTTGTGTTGATACCTCTTGAGTGAGTTCTTCCATAATAATAGATTTTAGGTTCAGTAATGATTATCTAAATTTAAAAAAAATAAATAAAGAATTAATCGATTCTGCTTATTATTTCAAAAACTAAACCCTGTGTAAGGTCTTAAAGAAATCATCATGTAACCTCAAAATTAATATACTTCTAATGATTCAATGATATCTGTTTTCTTGGCAGACTAGTTCATTTTTTATTAAATACAAGCTTTATGATTTATTTCATTTATCCAAAAAAATGTATATTCGTATAAATCAAAAATCTACAACCATGGGAAAATTTGCAACTAAAACAGGTAAAGACGGACAACATTATTTTAACCTTTTAGCTACTAATGGTCAGGTTATTCTTTCCAGCGAAGGGTATACTACAGCCGCCGCTATGCATAATGGTATCGAATCTGTAAAAAAGAACGCTCCTGACGATAAGCATTTTGAAAGAGCAGACTCCAAAAATGGAAAATTCTACTTTAATTTGAAGGCCTCCAACGGTCAGGTGATCGGCAAAAGCCAAATGTATGAAAGTGTAGCCAGTCGCGACAACGGCATTGAATCTGTTAAAAAGAATGCACCTGATGCTCCAACAGTAGAAGAGTAATTTATTTTTTTAATTAAATAGTAAAAATGTCCCGGACTTTGTTCCGGGGCATTTTTCATTTAAGCCTCTTCTATAAACTCACTCGGAGTTTTGCCATACTGCTTTTTAAATTCCTTACTAAAATACTTACGATCGCTGAAGCCGACCATATACGCTATCTCATTGATGGTATATCGTTTACTTTGCAAAAGTATGGTCGCATTATTCATTTTGATGGACTTAATAAATTCATTGACAGACATTCCTGTGAGCGCACTCAACTTTTTATACAATATCGGTTGACTCATAGCTACCGCCTTTGCCAATTCTGGCACTCCAAACTCTAAATTATCAATATCTGCCTCTATGATCCTGATCACTTTACCCAGGAAATCGTTATCAATAGAATCAACCAGCTTTTTTACCTTCTGATCGTTGTTTGCATGTTGAACAGCAATTTCTCCTTCACTTTCGGGAACAGGTTTAAGCTGACGATTGAAGCTTTGACGTATCCTTTCGCTGGCCGTTAAAAGATTATTTAACTGCAATAATAATATCTCGATACTGAATGGCTTTGACAAATAAACATCCGCTCCCATTTTTAGACCTTCGGCATGGCTTGAATCAGAGGCCCTGGCAGTTAAAAGAATAATGGGGATGTGATTTGTCCTTTCATCTGCCTTTAGCTTATTGCACAAAGTAAAGCCATCCATTTCGGGCATCATCACATCACTAATGATGATATCCGGGATATTCTCTTCAGCTAATTCCCATCCTTTTAATCCGTTATCACCCGTGATCACCTCGTAATGATCCTGTAAAAACCCACTTATAAATGCTCGTACATCAGGGTTATCCTCCACCAACAAAACGAGGTATTTTTTACTTTCAGCAAGTTTGCTACCGATCACGGGACTAATTATAGTCATATCGGAGCTTACCACAGGCTTCGCTAATACCGAAGGATCCTCCACCCGTTGCCTGATCAGGTCTTCAGGGCTAAAATGATCTGTTCCCTTGCGCAAGTTAACCGCAAAAGCGGTCTTGTTACCTTCGGATGATAACTTACTCTCCACCGTAATAGAGCCTTGATGTAATTCGACTATACTTTTAGCCAGCGCCAGGCCGATACCATAACCCGTATTCTGCTTTCCATGATCGTTTTCCTGAAAATAGTTCTCAAATAAATTACTCAAATTTTCGGGTGCTATACCTTTACCATTATCGGTTACTGTAATGGTAATTTCATCCTTCTTTTCTTCTATAAAAATACCAATATGCCCTCCGTAATTGGTAAACTTAAAAGCGTTATAAATTAAATTGTAAAACACCTTTTCTAACTGTTCTTTATCAAAATATACCCTGATATCATCCGCGGAAGAGATCAGGTCTGTAGTGATGTTCCCTGATATGGAATTATCATAAAACGAGGTCAGTATTTCCTGCAGGATGTTTACTATATTATATTCCGCCACATGAAGTTTTAGGTTCCCGCTTTCGGCTTTGCGAAAATCCATCAGTTCGTTAACCAGTTGAAGCAGGCTATCGGAATTCTTCTTTATGATCTGCAATTGTTTGGTATTTTCGGCATCTTCCTTTCCGAACAATACTAATTTTTCCAAAGGCCCTAATATTAAAGAAAGGTGTGTACGGATCTCATGCGAGATGTTGGTAAAGAAATTCAGCTTTAACTGGGTAAGCTCCTTATCCCTGCGTAACAGCGACCGGAGAATAAAAAAGCGGGCTATCAAAAACACCAAACCGCCTATAAACAATATATATAAACACCAGGCCCATATGGTTTCCCAAAATGGTGGTAGCACCTGTATATGCAAAACCGCGGCCCGCCCCCACACGCCATCATTATTAGCCCCTTTTGCTAAAAACGTATACCCCCCCGGCGAAAGATTGGTATACGGTGCCGACGGGATATCGGTATGTACCCAATCGTTGTCAAAGCCTTGTAATTTATAGGCGTATTTGTTCTTTTCAGACTTGATGTAGTTTAACACGGCAAAATCTACAGTGAACACATTTTGCGCATGTGTAAAGGTTATTTTTGGGGTCAGGCTGATATCTTTTTTTAATATTCCATCAGGCTGATTGATCCCGACGGGTTGATTAAATAATTTCAGAGCGGTGATGATAACAGGTGGTGCGATATTATTATCCTCAATTTTGGATGGAAAAAAACTGCTTAAGCCATTATATCCTCCGAAAAGCATTTCACCGTCAAAGGTTTTAAAACAGGAATTAATATTAAAAGTATTCCCCCCTAAGCCATCGCTTTTGTTATAGTTTTTAAAGGTTTGCGAAGCGATATTGAATTTGGATAAACCATTGCCAGTACCCATCCAAAGGTTATGGTTTGCATCCTCTAAAATACTCTGCACGTTATTGTTGGCCAGCCCTTCTTTTTCTGAATACGTGATAAATCTCTGCTGACTGTTATTGTACCTGGCCAGTCCCCCATAATATGATCCCACCCAGATATGGCCCTGCGTGTCCTGATAAATGCAATTGATATCGTTGGATTTTAAGCCATCCCGAGTAGTGAACAATTTTAAACCACCATGCACATGATCTAATAAGTACAATCCATTAGTTGTCGCTATCCATATATTCCTTGCTTTATCTTCCTGTAATGTTTTGACAGATCGTTTGCCAATTTTAGTAATAACCGGATTGTTAGCCGCCTGTAGTACCGTATTATTTCGCCTAAAAACAAGCAAACCGTTTTGAGTACCAACCCAGAAATTATTTCGCGAATCTTCCAAAATGCCTAACACTTCAGAACCTAATGTTACCGGGTCGTTTTCCTTATAAAGATATCGCTTAAAATTACGGGTAACCGGATTAAACAGATTTAAGCCGCCGCCATGCGTCCCTGTCCAAACATTTCCGCTCCTGTCAATATATATCATCTTGACCAGGTCTGATCCAAGCGATGTCGGGTCGTTTACTTTATTTTGATAGGTGACTACCACATCGGCCTTACGGTCAAAATAATTTAGTCCTCCCCCTTCGGTACCGATCCATAGGTTATGTTTATTATCTTCCCATACTGCGCTCACTACATTGTTATTGATATTGGAGTGATAGCGTGTTGTTTGAAAGGTCAAAAACGTGGTATTGTTACTGGATACCATATTGATACCTCCCCAATAAGTACCTATCCATACCGTATTGGTGTTATCCATGAACACACTGTAGATGGAATTCTGACTCAGGCTACTCTTATCCTCCGGATCATGTTTATAGGATGAAAATTGTTTTGTTGCAGGATCAAGAATACTTAAACCACCCTGTGTACCGATCCATATTTTACCGGAGCTGGCTGTTTGCAGTATCCGTATGTTATTATTCACAGGGCCATTTACACCATTATTGCTCAAAAACCGGATACAGGTGTTGGTGCTTTTATCATAAAGGTTGACACCCCCATGCACCGTACCGATCCATAAGTTATGCTTCAGATCTTCGGTAATGGTGGTCACATAATTGTCGCTCAGACTATTGGGATTATTTTCCTTATGCCTGAACATTTGATATGTATACCCGCTACCTCGTTTTTGCATTTTGGTAAGTCCGGCTGACGAACCTAGCCAGTACACACCCTCATGATCCTGGTATATGGTATGCACATTGGTTCCATACAAACCGGCAACGGAATCAGGAACGACCACCGAACTGAAATTGCCTGGTTTCCCGGCCGGCAGCATGTGCAAGCCGTTTGATGACCATACCCAGACGTTTTTTTGCCGGTCCTGATAAACCGAACTGATAATTTGATTACCCTTAGCTGGTGAAGGTGTACCTAACAGAATCCTGTCAAAACTATCCGTTTCGGGGTTATACTTGTTTAGTCCATTGCGTGTACCTATCCAAAGTGCCTTGTGTGAGTCAAGCAACAGACCAGTAATATAATCTGATGAAAGGCTTGATTTATCCGCAGGATCATTTTTGTATATCTTGAAACTGCGGGTATTATACTTGTTAAGCCCATGCTGGGTGCCGTACCACATAAATCCCCGGCCATCCTGAACTATGGCCAGTACCGAATTTTGCGACAAGCCATTATCAACCGTCAAATTCTCAAACGCGATACGCTGACTATAAGCAGCCGAGTAACAGCCTATGGAAAACAGGAATATGGTTATAGTAAATTTCATTTGATTGACCGGTCAAATAAAACTAACAAAATTCCAGTTACATTAATAGTTTTTATTATCAGAACGATTTTCTTTAAGTACTGGCTGTCGTTAATTTTTTGCAAATGAGTCAGAGCATCGATGTGCTTGCCGGCTGATTCAAAAACTTTTTAAACCTTAAATTTTAACACTTTTTTAGTCAAAACAGCTTGAAAAAGCTTGATTTTTATCCATTTTAACAAAGTTTTAACGCCATTTTAACACTTTTTAACAAATTTTTGGTGGGTTTTGAAAGGTTTAAAAAGTATTAATTTATTGAAAATCAAATAACTAAATAAAAAACGGTTGTTTTTTGGGCCTTTATTTCCTTAAACACAACGGCCCGGTTCCCTTAAAAAAAAGGAAACCGGGCCGTTGTATATACAAATATACCGAAATTTTTAGGCATATAAAAGTTCTGAGTCATCAAAATGTGTTTAATGGAATAGCTACGAGATTGCTTCGTCGTACCTCCTCGCAATGACATGGGGTTTATTTGGTTGCTTTTGCCCAACATCTCCATTAATTGCCCTTTGTTAACCCGTTTTTATCTTCCAGTATCCATTCACAGGAGTCCTGTAAAACTTTCCCGTCGGTGTTGGCGCTAATTTCAATTTTGTTTTTCCCTTTGTGTAATGCGACATTCTCCCAGCGGATGATATGCAGCTCGTCCGGCTCGCTGGTGGCGATGGCGCTTCCGTTAACCTTTAGTTTTACATGTGCCACGGTGCTGTATACTTTTATAACTGTGGTCTGCTGTGTACGTACCTCATTCCGGCGGTCAGTGATATACAGCATGGGTTCCGGGTTCCAGTTGGCTTTGTAGAAATAAAAGGCATCTTTTTTCACCTTCCGGTCATAAGTAACCAGGCCTTTATCGTTGATGCCGGAGGTGTCCCCTTCTGTACGGATAGAAGAGCCAAAATCGGCCAGTGCCCAAACAAACTTGCCCCAGATAAATGGACGTTTGCTCAATTCCAACCAGTTCATTTCGTGATAGCTCGTTTGCCATTCTTCCGGGTGGAACTTTCCGTCGGCATCCGGCTTAATATTATTCTCGGTATGTTTAAACGGACTACCGCCTGCCCCATATTCACTTACGGCAAATGGTTTTTGCGGATAGTTGCGATGGGTTTTATCAGCCCAGGCACCTATCTCCTTAAATTCGCCACCGTACCAGCCATAATATTTGTTCCAGGCGATAAGATCGGATACCTGATTAAAGCGGTCGCTATCTAAAAAGGTGGCGCAGGTGGTTGGCCGGCTTGGGTCTTCTTTTTTAGCCAGGGTGTTCAATTCTTTTATAAAAGGTACAGGGTCATCATGATCCAGTTTCAACTCGTTGAAGAGTCCCCAGAAACAAACCGATGGGTGGTTATAATTCTGGCGGATCATCTCGGTCAGCACCTGCCGGGCTTGCTGTTCCAGTTCCGGGTTCTTCAGATACCCGGCACCGGTATAACCACCGGGACCAACAAATGGGATCTCGGACCATACCACCATGCCGTTCCTGTCGCACAGGTCATAAAAATATTTACCATGTGGATAATGCGTTAAACGGAGCGCGGTAGCGCCAATCTCTTTGATCAATTGCATGTCTTGATCATAATCTGCAGTATCCAATGCCGAGCCCTTGCCTTCCACATCTTCATGAAAACCTACGCCGTGCAGATCAAGATATTTACCATTCAAAGTAAAACCCTTGCCAGCATCTACATGGTAGTATCTTAAACCCAAAGGCTGTACCACCTGATCGATCACTTGCCCGCCTTTGAGTAAACTCACCTGTACCGTGTATAAATAAGGATCAGCCTTTCCGTTCCACAAATGTGGCTTTTGGAGGCTGACGGTTTGCGTAGCATCCCGGTTATTGCTTACGACGTTTGTGGCCGAAGCAACAACATGTTGTTGGGCATCAATAACGTCCGACCTGATCTTTAAACCAGTTGTAGCTGTTACCGAAAGTTTGGTTAAAATATTCACCGTGGCCAACTGCTCAGATACCGAACGAGGTGTAAGATAAATGCCTGACGAGGCATGATCTAAAGGCGAGATACAATCCTTTGCCGTAACCAATAAGGAAACAGGCCGGTGAATTCCGCCATACACGTTAAAATCGCCGCATAGTGGCAATACATCCGTCCGGGATGCATTACTCACCTGCACCTCTACCTGGTTTACTTCGCCGGGCTTCACAAAATCAGTGATCTCTACACAAAAGGCTGTATAGCCCCCTTTATGTTCAGCAACAAAATGCTTGTTCACTAACACGGTTGCCACGGAGTTCGCGCCTTCAAAATATAAAAACAGGCGTTTGTTTTTCCAGGTGGGATCAAGCGTAAAGTTTTTTTCATAAATGCCGCTTTCCCTCTGATAATTGCCATTGCCGGATAATACGTCCTTCGCGTTCCAGGTATGGGGTAACGTTACATTGATAGTTTCCGGTTGTTTGCGTACATCGTAAGCCAGATGGAATTTCCAGCCGGTGTTAAAGCTGATGGTTTCGCGGGTTCGACTCACCCCGCCTGCGCTGCGCTGGACGACCCTCTCTCCGGCTTCGCCGCATAGAGGGTAGGAAAAACTTTTATTTTCTTTAAATCCCCTCTTTCCGCCAAAGGCGAAGAGAGGGTGACCGAGCGCAGCGATGGTCGGGTGAGTCGAACGCGCGATATGATGAGCCACATCTAATGATAAGGCCCCCGCAATAGCATTACCCGTACCAACAAACACCAGAAAAAAGAGATAAAAATATCCCGATAGTAATTTATTCATAAAAAGATAGAAAGAGAGGATTAGAAGTAAGAGTCAAGAACCCAGAATCAAGATCATTTACCGATTTAAGCCAAAGAATAAAGATCAACCTGGGTGTTTTTCTTGATTCCTGACGCTCAATGCTTGACTCTCTTTTTTATTGATAAACCCGTACATAATCAACGTAATACTTTAAGGGCAGCAAATTGTCGCTAAACGGACCTGCCCATGATCCCTGGTGACCTAAGGCAAGGTTCAGCAACAAATAAAACCGTTTCTGAAATATATTACCTTGTTTTTGCTGTGCTTTTTTGATGTCAAAAACCATATATTTAAGGTTGTCATAATAAAATTCCAGCCGGTCGGGGTACCATTCCAGGGCGTAAATATGGAAACCATCGGCAGGTGCGCCTACCGCCGGACTTTCGCCCTGGTGCTGGTCTTTGTCCAGCGAATCGGCATAATGCACGGTACCATAAACCTTTGATGGATCGCGGCCCAGGTATTCCATAATGTCGATCTCGCCGCAATCGGGCCATTTGGTTTGGCCATGGTTAGCACCCAGCATCCAGATAGCGGGCCATGAACCTGCCCCACCAGGCACTTTGGCACGAACCTCTACCCTGCCGTACTGCCAATCGGCTTTGCCCTGGGTGATCAAACTTGCAGAGGTATAATGCGCGAACTGATCTTTTTCGAACCAGTTTTCCGAGCTGGCTTTGTATTTAGCATTGGGATATTCCTCCTTACGCGTCTCTATTACCAGCATACCATCCTCAACCCGGCAATTTTCCAAACGGCTGATGGTATAGTACTGGGGCTCGTTGTTACGCACGAAACCATTTTCATAGGTCCACTTATTTTTGTCGGGCAAACCTTTGTAATTGAACTCATCGGCCCAAACCAGTTTTTTGTATCCCTGGGCGTAAATGATATGTCCCGATAAGATGATGATAATTAATAAAAATAGTTTTTTCATTGGATGTGTATTACAAGATACATTAAAACAAGTACAATGCACCTGCCCGGATGAACCGGACAGGATACATTATACACCACTTAAACCAGCATAAAACCACTTAGACCGGCTTAATTAGTCCAACCTGCATTTTGTTTCAGGTTGGGATTTCTTTGTGTTTCTACCAGCGGGATGGGCCAGGTATAGATATAATCGCCCTGGAAAGAATAGGTATACACATTGGCACCCCAAACTTGTTTTACCCCATTACCGGTGTAGAACACTTTATCTTTCCATGATTTCCACCTGAGCTCATCAAAATAATTGATGCCTTCGTTCGGGAACTCTACACGGCGCTCATTCCTGATACGCTCGCGCAGATCAGCCTGCCCGGCAACCATGGTAGCTGTGCTTGAATTTAATAAAGCGACACCTGCCCTGGCCCTAACCTCGTTAACTTTGGCTACAGCATCGGCTGTTAAGCCCTGCTCATTCAATGCCTCGGCCCACATCAACAGCACATCCGCATACCTGATCAGCGGAAAATCGGTAGGTCCGTATGATCTGTTTACGATTTCGGCGTTGCCCTCGTAAACGAATTTCCGGTACAGGTAGTAGAAATAGCTTTGTGTATCGGTACGCAGGTCGCCACCTAAAGCAGCCTCGCCCCGGTATGGCCAGCGTGCGGTTACCGTGGCATTAATAGAACCAAATACCCCATTATAAGTAGCATATGGAGTGATCACATTGGCGGCCAAACGCGGGTCGCGGTTAGTGTATGCCTGCAATATCCGGGCCTCGTTACCCGTTGGTAAATACAAGCTCATTTGGGCGCCCCGGGATGTAGCGGCAGCTATTTCTTTATCGGTAAGATTGTTCCTTAAGAAAAACACTTCCCGCTGAGCCGGAGTTAAGCCGGAATATCCTGGTAAAACCGAATCCCAGTTAAAAGCCGAACCATCCAGATTTTGATAAAGATCAACTAGGTTGGGCGATACCAGGTAATCATTCCAGCATGAACCAAAAGATGAGCGTGTACCGCAGAACCATTGGGTAGTTGAACCATATCCCGTGGTTCCGCCACCGGCTACAGCTACGTTCTGGATAGAAAATATCATTTCGCTGCATTGCTCATTTGCAGCTTTAAACAAAGCGGTATAATTAGCAAACAGGGCATATCCGGCAGATTTTACCATAGCGAAATCCGCCGCAGCCAGATCCCATTTTTGTAAATACATATAGGCTTTGCCACGCAGCGCATAAGCCGCGCCTTTGGTCACATGGCCGTAGTTGCCCGCGCCGGCCGCGTAGATAGAAGGCAGGCTCGGCTCGTTGATGGCATCGGTCAAATCGGCCACTACCTGATTCCATACATCCGTTTCGGACGACCTGGCTTTTATAGCCTGATCTGCAGTAAAGGGTTCCAGGTAAATAGGTACACCTTTCCATAGCTGGTTTAAGCGCAGGTAAAAATAGGCTCTCAAAAATTTACACTCTGCTACATAACGGGCTTTTTTTGCCGGATCGGAAGGCGATTTCAAGGGTATGTTTTTGATGGCATCATTGGAGCGTTGTACACCTTCATACAAATTTTGCCATATACTGCTGTAAATTCCATTACCGGTAGTTATGGTACCGGATAACATGGATTCCAGATTGCGGGTTTGGCCGGTAAAACCAAAACGGTCCAGCATATATAGCTCCAGACCAGAATCGGTACCGGAGTTTTCGCCTAATCTTAATGCCTGGTATACCCCGGTAACACCCAGGTCGGTTAAATTATCGTTTGTCCACATGTTGGTGGATGGAACCGAAGAATAAGGCGATGTATCGAGCAGGTTTTTCTTGCAGCCCGTTACTATGGCCACAGTTAATATTAATATAAATATCTTTTTCATCGTTTTTTATTTAAGCTTAAAAGGCAGCATTTAAACCAACAGAGTATTGACGCATGGTTGGGTAACCAGCACTCGCACCTATTTCAGGATCAAGTCCCGGATACTTGGTTATCGTAAATAAATTCTCGGCTGCAACATAGATCCTTATTTTACTTAAAGACCATTTCTGGGTTAAGCTTTTTGGGAGTGTATAGCCTAACTGAACATTCTTCAATTTCACGTAGGACGCATTGTACAAATAGAAATTGCTAGCTAAGTTATTCTGTGCATCGGATGTATTTTTTAAGCGTGGGTAATGCCCGTTAATATTATTGGCCGGGTCTGATGGGTTGGCATCATTATAATAATAGTGATCATTCGCCACCAGGTTGTTTACTGCATAACCCAACTGAACGATGGAATTGTTATAGCCCCTATCGTTCCAATAATAATACATGCCAAAACTTCCGGCCCATATCATAAAGCAGTCAAAACCTTTGTAAGATACATTGAACTGTAAACCGGCATTGTATTTTGGTGTTGACGATTTATTGGTAAGCTGAGCATCGTAGCTATTGCCGTAGATACCGTCGCCGTTGCTATCGCCATAGATCAGGTCGCCATAATAGATCTTGGTTTTGCTGATGCCATTGGCTGGCTGAAACTGGTATCCGGCGTTCATCATGCTTTGCAACCAGGCCATATCCTGTGGCGTGCGGATCATACCATCTTTAGGACCGCCATTCTTATTCACCGAACCATCTGCATTATTATAGGTTCCATTTCCTTTATACACCGGATACAGATAATACTCATTGATAGCATGCCCCTGGATAACCCTTGTAGTACCACCGCTTGAAACCTGGCCGATGTTTGATGAATAAACGCGATTTCCGCTGGCATCGGTGGTGTAACCTTCCTGCAAGGTGCCTTTATATTTTTCGACCCGGTTAAAGTTGTAGGCAAAATTGCCCGATACGCTAAAATTCAAACCACCAGCCTGGCCGCGATAGCCAAGGGTAACCTCAATACCTTTGTTTGATACCTCGGCAATGTTTTGTGTCGCCGCTGTTGCCGTACCTACGGTTAATGGAATGGTTGGTGTGAATAAGATACCTGTGGTATATTTACGATAGGCATCGATCTCAAAATTCATTTTCCCTTTAAACAAGGTTCCATCCAAACCGATGTTGCTGGTAGTGGTAGTTTCCCATTTCAGGTTCTGATTGGCAAATTTTGTTTGAGCCAGGCCCGTTACAGCAGCCCCGTTGTATGAATAAGCGGTCGGATTGTAAGTCGCCAGGTAATCATAATTACCCAAAGCGGCATTAGAGTTCAGTACGTTATTACCGGTTTGTCCCCAGGAAGCACGCAGCTTTAGGTTACCTACATATTCATTTACGTTTTGCATAAAAGGCTCTTCGGAGATACGCCAGCCCGCGGCAAAGGCAGGGAAAAAGCCCCAGCGGTTAGCAGGCGCAAATTTTGACGATCCATCGTACCTGAATACGGCCTCCAACAGGTAGCGTGATTTATAGTCGTAGTTCAAACGCCCGAAGAATGATCGTAAGGCATAATTATAAGCATCACCGGTTGCGGCTGTTGGTGTTGTTGCCGAGTTTAGGGTGGTAATTGAGGGGTCGATCAATCCTAATTTGGTGGCATCGAAGTAGTAATATTTATAATCGTACTGGTCATAACCTACTAAGGCCCCAATAGTATGATCTTTAGCAATAGTGGTATTATATCTTAAAACCGCATCGAGCGTGATCAGGTAATTCTTATTGAAATCATAATAAGTGCTCAATTGCGATGGCGCGGTGGCGGCTTGTTTTAAGGTATTGGTCGAAAAATCCCATTTTTCAAAAGGAATGGGGTAGGAATTGTTCTCTTCAAAACGAGTCTGGTAGTTGAATTTGGTTTCCAGGGTTAAACCTTTATACAGGTCGATATTAGCGAAAAACGTGGTATTGATCCTCGATTCCTGATCGCTTCCGCCAGTAGTGGTTAAATAACTCGCGATATTATTCGCAGTGGATGACTCTTCCGGAGCCGAAGGAAAACCATATTTACCATTATAATAGGGATAAACACCAGGGGTGGTTTGCCATAAATAGTTAAAAGCATTGCCGGTATTTGCCAGGCCAAAAGTTTGCAATGAGGCAAATGTTTGCGTACCAACGGTTAAAAACTTAGTTGGTTTGGTCTGCAAATTCACACGGAACTGGTATTTGTCTGATCCGGTATTTTGCATGGTACCCGGGTTACCGGTATAACCAGCTGATAGCAGGAACTGGGTAGTTTCATTACCGCCGCTGATGGATAGGTTGTGATCCTGTAATATGTTATTCTGAAAAATTGTTTTGGCCCAGTTGGTATTGGGATAAGCAATATAATTAGGTACACCTATGGTGTTTAAACCGTTGGGATCAGCATCGGCTTTTTGCCATTGCGCTATGGTAGCAGCGGTATAAACCGGAGTTTGACCCAGGTTTTGGTAACCCTCATTGACCAGTTGCATGTGCCGCACATAATCAGACACGAACGAAGGCATCCTGCTCGGATTGGTTTTGGAGGCAATACCGGTATAAGTTACCGTAGTTTTATTTTTGCTTCCTTTTTTGGTGGTTACCAGGATAACGCCGTTGGCAGCCAACGAACCATATATGGAAGCCGCTGCAGCATCCTTTAAAATAGAGATGCTTTCTATATCATCGGGGTTTACGGCATCTAAAGTACCCTGTATACCGTCAATAACTACCAGGGCATTGTTGTTATTTAAGGTACCCAGGCCCCTGATCCGGATGGTAGCACCATCTGCACCAGGCTTGCCGGAGCTTTGCATCACCGATACACCGGCGCTTAGTCCGGTTAAAGCAGATGACACATTGGTTACCGGTCGGTTCTCGATATCTTTTGCGCTGATGGTAGCTACTGAACCTATCAGGTTAACCTTTTTCTGGGTTCCGTAGCCTACAACCACTACGTCGTTAAGGCTGGTGCTTTGTTCTGCCAGTACAATATCTACAACCGGCGCATTGCCTGCTGTTTTTTCCTGGGTAACAAAGCCGATATAGGAAAACACCAGCGTGGCATTGTTATCAGGCACACTGATCATATAAGTACCTTTCGCATCGGTAACCGTACCGTTTGCAGTACCTTTTAGTTTAACGCTAACCCCTGGTAAAGTTTCGCCTTTACCGTCTTTTACAATACCCGTAATTTTCCGCGTTTGAGCGTAGGCACTGCCAATAAACAAGACGAGTATCATTAGGGTTGCGAGGGAGTTTTTAAAGCACCTTTTTATGATGCCTTTACCCTGGTCGCTATAGGAGTAAATTTTATCCATTTTAATTCAATAAGTTTTAAATTTTGTTGGTGTATGGTTATTAAAAAGGTATAGGCATACCTTTAATTAGTTTCCGATCCCTGACCGTTGGGAACATCAATCGCGCTAAGTCGCATTACCCGGAGGCCTAATAAAATATCTTTTCTTTCATAATCTGGTTTTAATGGTTGCAACAAATTTGAAGTTATTGGCAGCGGAGGAAGGGGTAAAATCCTAAGAAAATGGGGGCAAAATCCTAAACAAGCGTATCCAGGACACTTATGAAGTGATTATTTTATGATGAACGGTCAGACTAAATTTCAGTAAAGTAGGATCATCCAACTGTAAATAATAGATTATTCCGGGCAGAAATTGGTAAACATCTGCAGGGTTGCCTAACTTGGGCCACTATATCATCCTTTCTTATTTATCGTGAAAAATCATATCAATAATGTTTATATCGTAGGACTTGGTGCAATGGGCAGTATGTACGCGGCCAAACTACAGGATATAAACCCCAGCTTAGTAAAGGTCATCGCTTCAGCAGAACGCATAAAAAACTATCAAAACTCAAGGATCAAGGTTAACGGGAAGCTCTATGAATTCAATTATGTCCAGCCTGGCGACCATTCTCAGCCCCCTGCCGATCTCATCATTGTTGCGGTTAAATCTCCTCAGCTTGCCTCGGCCATAAACGACCTTAGCGGATTTGTGCACGATGATACCATCGTCATTTCGTTACTCAATGGTATATCCAGCGAAGA
Source organism: Mucilaginibacter sp. BGA-UO-ETr-C110 (assembly GCF_059567985.1). Lineage (NCBI taxonomy): Bacteria > Pseudomonadati > Bacteroidota > Sphingobacteriia > Sphingobacteriales > Sphingobacteriaceae > Mucilaginibacter > Mucilaginibacter sp. BGA-UO-ETr-C110. The sequence continues at coordinate 861,705 of NZ_JCAQPB010000002.1, read as the reverse complement.
ACAGATCGGCGAAAAGATCGGGATGAAGCATTTACTTTTTGCCTATGGCGTTGGGATGGATGCCGTTCGCGAAGGCAGCATAGTTACTTATTCTAATCCAGGTCGGATAGTTTTTGGCGAAAAGGAAGATAGCACTGATTCACAACGGGTACAGGCAGTAAAGGAGTTATTTGACAAGGCCGCTATACCTAATCACATTCCTGCAGATATGTACAAGGCCCTTTGGTTTAAATTTATGATGAATACCGGCATTAACCAGGCATCAGCCGTATTGAAGGCCCCCTACGGGCAATTTCAGCAAAATAAAGAAGCCCGCAAACTCATGTTGATGGCCGCCGAAGAGGTAGTTACCTTGTCGCATCAGATGGGCATTTTTCTGGGTCAGGAGGATATTGATGAATTTACCCGGATAGTTGACGGGCTCGGTCCCGAAGGGAAAACTTCTATGTTACAAGATATTGAGGCTGGCCGTAAAAGTGAGGTGGAACTTTTTGCCGGAACGGTGATAGAGCTCGGCCAGAAGTACCAGGTACCTACTCCTGTTAATGAAACTTTATATACCATTATCAAAGCGCTGGAAATAAGCGAAGCCACCTAACAATTTTGTTACGGATGCGCTTATAGCTAAGTACAACATTTTAAATTTTGTTTGTATAAAACTTTTTATACTTTTGTTTTAGTGTTATATTAACAATTAATATTACATGACCAGTTATAAATATTTTACCAGCAATTCCGTCAGCTCGTCTTTTCTATTAGTCAGTTAAAGAGGCAATAAAAAAAGTCCGGTTGGCCATATTGTAATACAAATCAAAATAAGTGTTATTTAAACACTAATAATACATGAACAAAGATCAATTAGTGATTGGGGTGGATTACGGATCAGATTCTGTACGCTCCGTTATAGTAAATGCTTCAAATGGCGAAGAAATAGCTTCGTCGGTATATGAATACCCGCGCTGGCGCGATGGCTTGTTTTGCGAGCCGGGCATCAACCAGTTCAGGCAGCATCCGCAGGATTATATTGATGGCCTGGAGGTCACCATTAAAGACTGTATTGCTCAGGCAGGCGGTGCCAATATTGTTGCATCTATAAAAGGTATTTCTGTTGATACCACAGGCTCCACTCCCGTAGCGGTTGACGCTTATGGTACACCATTGGCTTTAACACCCGGTTTTGAAAATAACCCGAACGCCATGTTTGTGCTTTGGAAAGACCACACGGCTGTTAAAGAAGCTGCTGAGATCAACGTCCACGCAGCTTTATTTGATACCAATTACCTGCAATATGTGGGTGGCATCTACTCATCCGAGTGGTTTTGGGCCAAACTGCTGCACGTTTTAAGAGTTGACGAGACTGTAAGAAACGCGACCGCCTCCTGGGTGGAACATTGTGACTGGATCCCTTTTTTACTCACCGGGGGCACCGATGTTAAAGCCATAAAACGCGGGCGCTGTTCTGCCGGGCATAAAGCCTTATGGGCCGAAGAATTTGATGGTTTACCTCCCGATGTTTTCTTTTCGTTGCTTGATCCGCTATTAAAAGGGTTCACGCATAAACTATATAAAGATACTTATACTGCCGACCAGGCCGCGGGTACGCTAAGTGCCGAATGGGCGCAACGCCTGGGCCTGTCAACTGAAGTTGTAGTGGGGACCGGCGCTTTTGATGCGCACATGGGAGCAGTAGGCGGGCAAATTGAACCTTATTACCTGAGCAAAGTAATGGGTACATCTACCTGCGATATATTGGTTGCTCCAACAGCCAACATGCAGGGCAAACTGGTGCGCGGTATATGCGGACAGGTAAATGGCTCAGTTATTCCGGGGATGGTAGGTCTGGAAGCAGGGCAATCGGCCTTTGGCGATACTTATGCCTGGTTTAAAAATATAATTTCATGGCCTGTTAATCACTTGCTATCCCAATCAAAAATAATTGACGAAGCTACAGCCAAAGCTCTAAAAGCCGAGCTAAGCGATCTGATCATACCCGAACTGAGCAGGCAGGCGGCTTTAATCCCTGTTGATGAGCCCAACGAGCTTGCTGTCGACTGGTTTAACGGCCGCCGTACACCTGATGCCAACCAGGAATTGAAAGGAGCTATAACCGGTTTGAGTTTAGGCAGCGACGCACCTCGTGTTTTTCGCGCCCTGGCAGAAGCCACCTGCTTTGGTGCAAAAAGTATTGTGGACAGATTCATTTCCGAAGGTATTCCGGTAAAAGGTATTATCGGTATTGGTGGCGTGGCCAAAAAGTCGCCTTTTGTTATGCAGATGATGGCCGATGTACTGGGCATGCCTATCCGGATCCACCAGTTTAAACACACCTGTGCCCTGGGCGCAGCCATGTTTGCCGCCGTGGTAGCCGGTATATATCCTACGGTTGAAGAAGCTATGACGGCCATGGGGCGCGGTTTTGATGAGGAGTATTACCCCAATGCCGACCTTGTAGCTATTTACAGCAAACGCTATGAGCAATATAAAGGCCTCGGGGAGTTTGTAGCCAGTCAAACAGCCAAAACCACAGCAGCCGAACTTCAAAACAATTAATCAAATGAGCAAGTATCAACATATAAAGCAAACAGCTTATGAGGCAAATATGCAGTTACCCAAATTAGGCCTGGTACTGTTCACCTTTGGCAACGTGAGCGCAGCAGACAGGGAGCTCGGTGTTTTTGCTATCAAACCCAGCGGCGTACCCTATGATGAGCTGACACCAGAAAAAATGGTGATCGTTGATTTTGATGGCAATACCATTGAAGGTGACCTGCGCCCTTCTTCGGACACCAGAACACATGCTGTTTTGTATAAACATTGGGATGGTATTAACGGGATTGTACACACCCACTCTACCTATGCCACAGCCTGGGCACAAGCGCAGCGCTGCATCCCGGTTTTTGGCACTACGCATGCCGATCATTTAACGGTTGATGTACCCTGCGCCCCCCCCATGAGTGATGAACTGATAGCAGGCGATTATGAGTACCAAACCGGTCACCAGATCATCAATCATTTTAAGGAAAACGACCTTGATCATCAAGAGGTTGAAATGATACTGGTAGGTAATCATGCCCCCTTTACCTGGGGCAAAACAGCCGAAAAGGCGGTTTACAACAGTGCAGTTCTGGAGGCAGTAGCGCACATGGCCCATTTAACGGAACAAATAGATAATTATGCTCCCCGCTTAAAAGAGTCGCTCATTAAAAAACATTACGAACGCAAACACGGGCCCGATTCTTATTACGGTCAATAATACACCTCATGAAATTATCCTGTTTAATTATATTTTCCGCAGGCATTCTGCTCAGCATTCAAACATCGGCCCAAACAAAAGTTGCCGCTACGCCGCCAATGGGCTGGAATAGTTATAACTGTTTTGGCTCGGCTGTTCACGAGGATGAGGTTAAAGCCAATACCGATTATATGGCCAAATATTTAAAGCCGTATGGATGGCAATATATTGTGGTCGATTTTTTATGGTCGTATGATAACCCTCCGGGCAGCAATATTGGCAACCCTTTTCAAAAACGGCTACAAGATGGTTCATACATCCCCTGGTTAACTATGGACAAATGGGGACGTTTAACACCACAACCCAATAAGTTTCCATCGGCATTGGGCGGTAATGGCTTTAAATCACTTGCCGATTATGTGCACGCGCAGGGATTAAAATTTGGCATCCACGTAATGCGTGGCATCCCAAGACAGGCGGTATGGGCAAAATCACCGGTAAAAGGCACCAATGGCATTACTGCGGATATGGTTGCAGATACCAACTCGCAATGCCCCTGGATGAACCACATGTATGGGCTCGACATGAAAAAGCCCGGCGCGCAGGAATACCTGAATTCGTTGTTAGAACTATACGCATCATGGGGAGTAGATTTTATTAAGGTTGATGACCTGTCGCGCCCTTACAGCGCGGCCGAAGTTGAAGGCTACAAAAAAGCCATCGATCAGTGTGGCAGGCCTATTGTTTTAAGTCTTTCACCGGGCGAAACGCCGCTTAACCAAGCTGCTCATGCCACCCAATACGCCAATATGTGGCGCATGGCCGACGACTTTTGGGACAACTGGAAAGAAGTACTGCATATGTTTGATTACGCCAAAAGCTGGGAAGGCGTAGGCGGCCCCGGCCATTGGCCCGATTGCGACATGATACAGATCGGTAAGCTATCCAAACGCGGCCCGGTTGGCGTTGAACGATACAGCCGTTTTACCGAAGATGAGCTTTATACCCACATGACCTTCTGGAGTATCTATCGCTCGCCGCTGATGCTGGGTGGTAACCTACCCGAAAACCGGGATCTGGAGCTGAAGCTATTTACCAACGATGAGGTGCTTGGCGCTAATCAAAAGGGAGAAAACCCGCGCCAACTGTATAAAAAAGACGGCGCCATGGTCTGGTATTCGCACGTGCAGGGTAGCAAAGACCTCTATGTAGCCTTATTTAACATTGGTGATAATCCAAAACCGGTGACTGTAGATTTTGCATCCCTTGGCCTTAAAGGCAAAGTAAAGGTGCGCAATCTCTGGAAAAAACAAGATATCGGTCAGATAAAAAAGGGTTATCAACAAAATATCAATGCACATGGTGCAGCCCTACTCAGGTTATCGACGGACAACAATTAAATATCAATCACTAATTCAATAACACAATAATTATACAATGATCGACCTGAAAACATTTGAAGTTTGGTTCATTACCGGGAGCCAGGACCTGTACGGAGAAGAAACATTAAGGCTGGTAGCCGAGCATTCACAGCAAATTACAGCGGGGCTGGACAGTTCCGGTAAAATCCCCGTGCGTGTGGTTTACAAACCCGTTGTAAAAAGCACTGATGAAATATACACTACGCTGCAACAGGCAAACCTGGCCGAAAATTGCATTGGTGTGATCACCTGGATGCATACCTTCTCCCCTGCCAAAATGTGGATCCGGGGTTTAAGTATCCTGAAAAAGCCGCTGCTACACCTGCATACCCAATATAACCGCGATATCCCATGGAGCTCTATCGACATGGATTTTATGAACCTGAACCAAAGTGCCCACGGCGACCGTGAGTTCGGCTTTATGGTATCGCGCATGCGCATTAACCGCAAAGTGGTTGTTGGGCACTGGCAGGATCCCGAAGTTTTAAGTCAGATAGAAGCATGGACACGTGCAGCAGCCGGTTGGTACGATTGGCAGGGTGCTAAGTTTGTCCGCTTTGGCGACAACATGCGTTTTGTTGCCGTTACCGATGGCGACAAGGTAGAGGCCGAGTTAAAATTTGGTTTCTCGGTAAATACTTATGGCATTGGCGACCTGGTAGCCGTGATCAATGCGATAGCTGACACGGATATCAATACATTGATCGATGAATATGAAACTACATACACCATGGATGCTTCGCTTAAAAAGGGTGGCGAAAAGCATTCATCCGTTTATGAAGCTGCAAAGATAGAATTAGGTTTGCGCAAGTTTTTAGTCGATGGAGGCTTTAAAGGTTTCTCGGACACATTTGAAGATCTGCATGGTATGGTACAATTACCAGGTATTGCTGCCCAGCGCCTGATGGCTGATGGTTACGGTTTTGCCGGCGAAGGAGATTGGAAAACCACAGCCCTGGTACGTGCTTTTAAAGTAATGGGAGCCGGATTAAAGGGCGGCAACGCTTTTATGGAAGATTACACTTATCATTTCGACCCCAATAATGCATTGGTATTAGGCTCGCATATGCTGGAGGTAGATGCTTCTTTGGCAAATGGTAAAGCAGCTTTAGAAGTTCATCCTTTAGGTATAGGCGGCAAGGCCGATCCCGCAAGGCTGGTATTTAATGTAACAGGCGGCCCCGCGCTTAATGCGGCGCTGGTGGATATGGGTAACCGTTTCCGTTTACTGATCAATGAAGTGGAAGCTGTTGAACCTGTGAACGACCTGCCTAAGCTACCCGTTGCCCGCGTACTTTGGAAACCATACCCTGATATGAAAACCGGTTGTGCCGCATGGATATATGGCGGTGGCGCTCACCATACTGCCTATAGTCAGAATTTAACCGCGGAGCATCTGCAGGATTTTGCCGACATGGCGGGCATTGAATTTTTACGCATTGGAAAAGATACCCGTATTGACCAATTCCGTAACGAGATCAGGTGGAACGAGGTAGCTTATAAATAATTATCCCCTATCAAAAAAACTGATCTGGCGGCTATTCGATGGGTTCTTAAGCCGCCAGATCAATCATATCAACCCAATTAAAATTAAACCACATTATGAGTAAATTCTCCACTATTGATTATATCGTATTCATCATCTACTTTTTTGTAGTGGCCGGATATGGTTACTGGGTATACAGCCGTAAGAAAAAAACCAGTATCTCCGGCAGTCACGATTTCTTTTTGGCCGAAGGTTCACTTACCTGGTGGGCCATCGGCGCCTCGCTGATAGCCTCTAACATTTCTGCAGAGCAGTTTATCGGTGCCAGCGGCCAGGGTTTTACCGTGGGTATTGCCGTAGCCGCATACGAATGGATAGCCGCCATCGCGCTCATCATTGTAGCCGTATGGTTTATCCCAGTATATCTCAAAAACAAGATATTTACCATGCCACAATTCCTGGAAACCAGGTATAATCAGTCTGTGAGTTTGATCATGGCTATTTTCTGGCTGTTTTTATATGTTTTTGTAAACCTTACCTCCATTCTCTTCCTGGGTGCATTGGCCATCAACAGCTTAGCCGGCGGCGATCCTGTTACTTTCCACTGGATCATTATCGCGCTTTCTGCTTTCGCACTGGTTATTGCCTTAGGTGGTATGAAAGTTATAGGCTTTACCGATGTGATACAGGTTTTGGTACTGGTCATTGGCGGCCTGGCTACCACCTATATTGCTTTAACGCTGGTTAGCGAGCGTTTTGGTTTAGGTAAAGATGCCTTAGCCGGTTTTACCGCGATGTTGAAAGATTCGCCCGAGCACTTTAAAATGATATTAGCCAAACCAGGGCCGCACGCGTCGCAGGCTGATATTGATAAGTACCTGCTGTTACCGGGTATCGCTATGTACTTTGCGGGGCAATGGATAGTGAATTTAAATTATTGGGGCTGTAACCAATACATCACCCAAAGGGCTTTAGGCTCCGACCTGAAAACAGCTCGTACCGGGATACTATTTGCAGGTTTAATGAAACTGGCCATGCCTATCATCGTGATCCTGCCCGGCATAGCAGCCTATGTTTTATATAAGAATGGCGGCTTACACAATGAGATGAATTCAGGCGGACATTTAAACGCTGACAATGCCTATTCGGCAGTGCTTGGATTTTTGCCAAGTGGTTTAAAAGGGCTTTCCATAGCGGCTTTAACCGCGGCTATCGTAGCTTCACTGGCTGGCAAAGCAAACAGTATATCCACCATATTTACGATGGATATCTACAAAAAATACATCAAAAAAGATGCTGATGAAAAAGGCATGGTGAAGATGGGTAAAATCATTATCGCCCTGGCTATGTTACTATCTGTTTTACTAACCTGGAAGGACTTGTTGGGCATTGGTGGCGAAGGCGGCTTTACTTTCATCCAAAAATATACAGGCTTTATCAGTCCGGGTATCTTTGCCATATTCATACTGGGCTTCTTCTGGAAACGCACTACCGGCGCTGCCGCTATCGTGGGTATCATCACCGGTTTTCTGATGTCGGTATTGTTTAATAACTACGCGCCAAGATTGTTTGGTCATGAAACATTATTGTATACCGCTTTCCCGAACGGGCATGGTGGTTATGAGATCCCCTTTTTGATCTGCATGGGCCTGTCGTTCCTCTTCACGGTTATTGCTATAGTTTTGGTAAGCTTTGCCGGACCAAAGATCAATCCAAAAGCTTTTGTACTTGATAAAGCCATGTTTAAGGTGGAACCATCTACATTGGCACTTATTATAGTAACCTTATTGCTGCTTACCGCGCTTTATGTAAAGTTCTGGTAGATCAGCATTATCAATATGCTATTTAATCAAAAGAGGCTGTATCATCAATCATGATCAGCCTCTTTTTTCTTTGATCTATCCGGATATTCAATCACGCATTGATGTACAGTCTTGGGTTGGATTAACTCCGTTAAAAAAAAGTGGGTTTACATGGTTTACACTTTTTAGGATTTAAATTTATTTATTGCATTGAATATCAATTATTTACAATATTTTTCTATCAAAAAAACGGTTTACAGTGTAAACCATAAATATGATCGGCTAAACTTCAATTCATAGGTGGCACAGCGGCAAGGGTGGTCAATTTGATTTATGATACGGCCTCTTTTGATATTTACAACTTAACGTTATTTCTTCTGATAAACCCTGACATAATCAACTTCAAAACGGCGGGGAAACTTTGTTTGTGACGGATCGCCACCATTGTCGCCCCCCAGCGCCAGGTTAAGCAAAATATAATGCGGCTGCATAAAAGGGTTAAAATTACTGCCATCGCGGTTAACCAGATCTTTGAGCGCCACCCGGTTCAGCAATTGATCGTCAACAAACAAACTGATCGCGTTTTCGTCCCAATCCATGCGCCAGATGTGAAATTTCCGGCTCCAGTTTTTTTCAAAGCTTGTGACCGGTTTGGTATTGCTATACCACTTGGCCTTAAAAGGCTCGGCCGTTCCGCAGGCTATATTGGCCAGGAGTTTCCCGCGATAATATTCCATAATATCAATTTCGCCGTTGGATGGCCAGGGTTTGCTAATACCCAATGTCCAGAAAGCGGGCCATAAGCCGGCCTCAACATCTATCCTCGCCCGCATCACAAAACGGCCATACTGCCAGCTATGCTGTCCACGCGTGTTCATGCTCGACGAGGTGTATTCTATAAATTCCCGGCTGGCTTTCCAGTCATTGCTCCCTGCAACATAAGCCGCATTTGGCAAATGTTCTTTTTTAGCTTCTATCACCAATAACCCCTTATGGCAAACCGCATTTTGCGGCTGATACCATTGCAACTCATGATTACGTATAAAGCCATGTTCAAATTTCCAGTTGGTGGTATCCGGCGCGCCTTCCTGATTAAATTCATCGGCCCATACCAGTTTATAATTACCGGTAGTATCAATCGGTTTAACCTGACATTTGCCTGCAAAACTATTACCGGCAAGAAGCCATGCTAATATGATCAGGATCTTTTTCATCATCCTATTCTTATAAATTCATCAAGCTAAATAAAACATTTCCTGCAATGGGACGCTTACAGGCGAATAGTCGCTGTTACTTTCCATGATATCGGCCATATATTGCCACCATTTTTGCATCACCGGATTTTCCGGAAGCTGGTTAACAGCATCTAAATCCGCTGCCAAATAGGTACCAAAAAGGGTGCTTGTTTCTTCATCCAGGTAAATATGATAATCACAGATACCACTCTGCCTTAATAAGGCAACCAGTTCTGGCCATATCTGATCGTGCCGCATTTTATACTCCTGGGCTTTACCAGGTAAAAGATGCATTTTAAAAGCGACTCTTTCCATAAGGGGCTTATTAGGTTGAAGAAAATTTTATTGCAACTGATCTAAAATCGGCTTTGCTGATGTCTGTAAAAGGCTTTGTCCGGGTTTAAGTAGTTCCAATACAACTACTTCATTCTGGCCTTTTTTAAGCCACTCAGCCGGCAAATATAAGGTTTGCTGCGGGCCAATGCCCCAGTATTTACCTAAGTTATGACCATTTACCCATACCAGGCCTTTACCCCATTTGCTCATGTCCAGATAAGTATCAGCAACCTTATCCACATTAAATGAACCTTTTTTGATCACCGGCGCCGTGCCTTTGTAGGCTACCGGTTGATATTTTAAACCATTCAAATTTTTGAAAGGCAAGCTATACATTTTCCAGTTGCTAAGCTCTTTATGGTTAAACACCACTTTTTCGGTAATGCCCTTTTTATTTTGTAAAAGATATTTGCCAAAATTAATCCGTCCAAGATTTTCGACCAGGATATCCAACGTAACATTACCTGCTGGTAAGGTAAGGGACAAGCTATCCTGTTTTAAACGACGATCAAGCGTACCCACAGTTTTCCCGTTGATCATAATAATGGCATAATCTCTTAACTCCTGCAATTTCAACAGGCCACTTGCACCGCCTTTTATGGTAGTACGATACAACACAAAGCCATAATCCTGGTTCAGATCTTCAAAAGTAAGCGGCTTCGGACTGGTCTTAGGTGCCGGCAGATTCTGAAGTATGCCTCCTGCCTGCGTAAGCTTTATAGCCGGGAGCTGCACAGCGGGTTTAGTAGCCGGAACCGGCGGCAATTGCTGACCGGCTGGTAAATACTTCCCGATCACACTCCTGAATGCCATAAATTTAGGCGTGGCGTTACCGGCCTCATCTAAGGGGGCGTCATAATCATAACTACTGATCTGTGGTTCATAGGGTGATACATCATTAAAATTGGCCCCGTTCATAAAGCCGCGGGTGGTACCGCCATGAAACATGTACATATTGATGGAGATACCTGCCGCTAAAACAGAATCGAGCCGGCTGCTGTACTGTTCCGCAGGCACGGTATGATGCTTTGTACCCCACCAATCGAACCAGGCCGGGTACCATTCGGCTATATAGTAAGGACCTTTACCGTCGTGATTTTCATTAATGATCTTTTTTACTTTAGCGGGATTATCCAGACCATTTACAGCAGGCAATAATCCGGGCAAATGACCTTTTACCAGGTCGGGTGCAGGATCGCAGGTATAAAGCAGGCCATCAAAACCGGCTTCTTTAAATAGTTTTTGATTAATCTCCAGGTATTCTTTATCACTACCGTATGATCCATATTCATTTTCGATCTGTACCATGAGGATGTTACCCCCATGATTGATCTGTAAGGGCGCAAGCTGTTTACCAACTTCCTTGATATATTTTTCATACTCCTTCAGGTATTGCTCCTCTTTGCTACGAACAACCAGGCCTTTTTCATTTTGCAACCAGTAAGGATAACCGCCAAACTCCCACTCGGCGCAAACGTATGGACTGGGACGAAGGATCACCCACAGGCCCTCCTGCTGAGCTATTTTTACAAACTCAGCCACATCGTTATTCCCGCTGAAATCAAATGTGCCCTTCTGAGGCTCGTGCAAGTTCCAGAAAACATAGGTACCAATGGTATTTAACCCCATGGCCTTGGCCATTTTCATCCGGGCACGCCAGGCCTCGCGAGGAACCCTGGGATAATGCATTTCGCCGCTGATCATCTGGAAAGGTTTACCATCCAGCAGAAAGGCAGCATCAGACAAAGCAAAAGAGTGTGGGGTTTGTGCCTGGGTATATAAAGCTGTTAACATTAAAATACCGGAACACAGCGCGCGTAACTTATTTCTTAAAAGCATAAAATTAATTGTTCGTATTATTTTGATTAGGTTGTATTTGCTAAATACAGGCTTTTTTAAGTAAAACAAAGGGGGTAAAATCGCCAATTACAGGGGATATTTTCTCATAAACTATTAAAAACCGCCTGGAGCAATGGATCGATCTTTTCCTTTTATATCTACTGGTATAATGATCTTATTTTTTGAATGTCAATCTTTAGGTTCGGATCAAACTTATCGTTATTCATATAGCTTTGAAGACTATATAATAGCTGACGGGCCTCGGGCCGTTTATCCAGATCAGACTGCAGATCGATACCCGATACGATGAGTTTGCCATTGCCAACCTTGCATTCAAATATCAAACCCAGCGATTGCGCCGTTACCCAATCATCAATAACCCTTACAATTGGCTGCAAACCGGTTGCTACTGAGTCAAGACGTATAGCGTTGGAATGTGACATAGCATCCCACCATTGCCAATTACTGTAACGTTGTGTGGGAAACTCCTTCAAAGCCGGATGTTGCGGATCGCATAAGATACCTAAAGTAACCGGGGGCTGATTGTGAGTCCAGGCCGTATTCCAGAATATGCTTGAAAAACCAATGGCTATATTGCCTCCCTTACCCTCTTTTAGCGCTCCCTTTTTTAGGGTCAATAATACTTTACCGCCTTTATTAAGGGTTTCAACGGCTTTGTCATCCATAACATTTGTAACCATGATTTCCTGGTTAACTTTGGGTAGCACAGCCGGGTAAACAAATACCTCCCAGGAGTTTTCATAACCGGCAATAGATACGGTTAAGGTAAGTTTAGCTGGCTTGGTTACTGAGTTTAATGGCTGTTTAATTACACCCAACTTTATATTGTTTCCCAAGGGGATGTTTGTTGTGCCCAACTCTCCTTTAAATAAAATATCCCCGGCGTCATTCTTTATATCCCATTTGGGGCTTATGTGGCTTAGTTCCTGTCGGCCAAATTGAGCGATCTCTACCGGTACCGTAAATGTTTCGTTATTCAAATAGACCATTTTAGGCAAACGGGCCAATGGGACAATCGCATTACAGAACTGACTATACTCTTTCCCGGTAACGTATCCTTTATCTCTCCAAAACGGATTAAGCACACCTACCAAAGCCGTACCTTGTCCCGGAAAATCATTTAAGCCCAATAGTTGAAAACCACCGAAACCGGGTGTGCGTAGAGCGGCTTCAATATCTGCCTTGTAACATAAAACCTGCAATTTTCCGGATGCAAAAAGGAAATCTTCGGCTAAATTTCCCAAGCCCTGTTTTTTTAGCTGATCATGGAAGATCTCGAAATTCTTTGCTTTTAATACACCATCATACTGGCTTATTTCTTTAAAATCAGGATAAACACACCATTGACCAATTTCATGGCTCACTGTTGGATGTTGCCATTTTTTAATAATATCGGTCCAATCATAATCTGCCCGGGGCGACTGGCCGTTGATAATACTTTTTAAACCCTGCCCCCATCCCTGAATCCGGGGATCCGGTGTACTGTTATAATCGCTGCCATTGATGATGGGCCAACCAGAGCCTGTAGAATACAAATGGCGGGGATCTTTTTGTTTCCAATAGCTTACAAAATCCGTCAGGTATTTAACCATATTCTTGCCAGCAGGCTCGTTGCCATAGTTCATCATACAAAAAGACGGGTGGTTTCCATATGCTTTTACTATCCGGTTACTTTCATTATAGATATATTGATCCAAGGGATGTCCGTCGCCAATAGTAGCACCTTGGTTGGCCCAGGAAGCGCATTCAATTTGAAAATAAAAACCCAAACGGTCGGCAGCTTCAAAAGCAGCATCGGGCGGGCACCAGGAATGAAAACGCAGATGATTAAGCCCATAGGATCTGCACACCGTTAAAATCTGCATCCACGATTGCAGATCTGTTGGTGGGAAACCGGTTTTGGGATAGGCCGCGCACTCTAAAGTCCCGCGCAGGAACGTAGGCTTGCCGTTAATGGTAAATTGTGTACCCTGGCTCGAAAAGCTCCGCATACCGAATGTGACCGATCTTTCATCTTTTTCATTCGCGGCGGTAGTTAGTCCTACGCGCATTTTATAAATATCAGGTGTAAACTCACTCCATAGTAATGGTTTTTCGCCCATCGGGTAAGTTATTTCTACAACAGTATCTTTTAGTACTGAGACTTTTTTTGATACTGTTTTTAACGTTGTGGCTTTTGCCGAGGTGGCTAAAAGACTAAGGGAGGTGCTAACCGGTTTCCCGGTACGATTAACGATCTGTATGCGCGCTTTAACCAGTTTATTCTTGATATCAGGATATAGCTGTACATCGTCAATATATACCAGCGGTTTAGCTTCTAAAAACAAATGACCGATCATTCCATTCCAGTTAGTTTGGGTATGATCGGAAATGCTGTGTGAATTTTGCCCTACATTAAAATCCTTTACCCTGTTATCCACACGAATAGTTATTTGGTGGCTACCGGAAGATAACTCAGCGGAAAGATCAAAAATCTGGGCAGTGGAGAGGCTGTTTTGCATGCCTATCTGCTTATCATCAACCCACACAGTTGTTTCCCAATGGCTTCTTTCAATATATAGTTCAATATGCTTTTTAGACCATAAAGCAGGAATGGTTACTTTTTTTTGATACCAGGCGGCTCCCTTATAATATTTAGTGGGCTGAAGCCAGAACGGAATTTTGATATTACCAGGTTTGCGATATTGCTCGTATTCGGGACTACGAAACCAGGTAGAATCCTCAATACTTCCTGTCCATGCGGTATTCACGGTAATATCGTTCCCTAATCCGTTTGTGGTCATTGATCCCGGAAGTGTGATTTTATTTGTCAGCGCACTTCCATACCATTTTTGCTTTATTCCTATATCCAGCGAATCAATTTGAAAAGCCCATTTACCCGAAAGATCTATTTTGTAGCCTACTGTTACAGCGCTTTTTTTTGATTGGCCTTTAACAACGGATATAAGCGTTAATTGTAAAAAGGCAATTAACAAAAACAAGATTAGTTTTCTCATCTGTTTATAATTGGTATTTATAATTTAACAGAATGATCCGGTTGCTTCTGTTTATGGAAGCAACCAGATCAAAAAGGTAAAAAGGTTTAGGTTAAAACCAATTGATGGTTACCAATTGGAGTTTTGTTTCATTAATGGATTGCTATTGATCTCATTTTGAGGGATCGGGAAGTAATCATATTTACCTGCTACATAAAATTGCTTCCCTACTTTATCGCTATTAGTGATCTCCTGCGCCAGTTTCCCCCAGCGTTTCAGATCGTAAAAGCGCTGGTTCTCTCTTGCAAATTCAATCATCCGCTGGTGCACTATTTCGGTCATCATCTGATCCTGGCTATATCCACCCGGTAAAGCAGCCAATTGAGCTCTATCCCTGATCTGTTTCATATAAGGATAGGCATCCTGTACTTTTCCCTGCATGGTTAAAGACTCGGCCAGTAACAGCAATACATCGGCGTAACGCAAAGCCCGCTCATTGTTACTTGAGGTATAATCCGAGGCACCACTTGCTCCGGTGAGCTCGTTGGTCTGGGTATAATTCTGGTATTTTTTGAACATGGAATGATAACCAAACACTAATGTAAAACTACTGAACGGTTTCTGATAAAAGGTAGCACCCGGGTAATCCCAGATCAAAGTGGCATACATCCTAGGATCGAAATCATTAGTCGTAGTTTTTTCTTTTTTAAACTCATTAAAAAGTTTATCAGTAGGACTCACTTCAAACCATCCGCTTACTTCTGAGGGCGCGAATTCCTGTGCTGTGGTAACACCTAAAGCTTCGTTTGCGTTTTCACCGGCCCATGGATTAGTGCCGCCAACATCAGCCAGCTGGATCTCAAACACCGATTCCTGGTTGTTCTTTTTAGATGCTATAAAGTTATCACCATAGTTTGGCATCAACTGATATGATAAACTTGTTACCTGCTTTAAAGCGGTTTCCGCATTAGCCCAGGCTTTGGTGTATACATAAGCTTTACCCAGGTAAGCCAGGGCCGCGCCCTTGGTTGCCCTACCTACCCATTGCGAAGAATAGGATGCGGGCAGATCGGCACTAGCTGCAGTAAAATCAGCGATCACCTGCTGCCAGATAGCAGCTTCGGGAGATTTGGCTGTAAAATAGTTCTCAGTTGTAGCCGGCACGGTTAATATCAGTGGAACATCTCCAAAGTTAATGGCCAGGATAAAATAATTTAAGCCTCTCAGAAACTTAGCTTCGGCTATATAGGCTTTTTTTGCGTTAGCATCCAAAGGCACTTTATCAATGTTAGCTAATATTTGATTTGCCCTGAAAATTGCCCGGAACGATGTGTTCCACAGATCATTGGCAGGCCCGTTATCAGGTGTATTGGTAAATGTTGATAGCTTATACAAATCGGCCACATCGTTACGGATAAAAAAGTCATCGCCGCGACCATTGGCAAGCTCAATACCCCTTACTCCATAAAAACCACCGTTTACATCCCTTAACAGCCCATAGGTAGCCGCAAATGCGCTTTGCACATCGGTTTCGGTTTTCCAGAATGTTTCTGTAGTTATCTGATTTGGATTTTGAAGTTCTAATGTGCTTTTTTTACAGCTACAAAATACAGCAGCTATACAAAATATGATTATTAAATTTTTCATAATTTAAGTTTTAATAGCGCCAGTTAATTACAATGTTAATTGAACACCTAATGAAATAGTCCGGGCCAATGGATAAGCCACATGACCAAAATCTACCCCCCTATCAAAAATGCTCCCTGTTCTGCCTAAGTCAGGGTTAAAGCCGGTATAATCGGTTATTGTAAAAAGATTGTCGGCACTGGCATAAACACGCAAAGAGGTTATTCTGATCTTTTTTGCTAAGGCATTATTAAGCGTGTAACCAATTTGCAAAGTTTTCATTCTCAAATAAGAACCATCTTCCAGGAAACGCGTCGATGTCCTGTTATTAAAGTTAGGGTCACTGGTAACCGCTCTTGGTATACTGGAGTTATTGGTCGGTGTCCAGGCGTTAAGCATTGATTTAGCGTAATTAAAATCCAGGTTTGTGCTTTCCAGATCCTGCCTTAAACCATTGTAAATTTTATTACCCTGCGTGCCCTGAAAAAACATGCTGATATCAAAGCCATACATAGAGGCGTTTACACCAAAGCCGTATTCGAAATTAGGGAAGGGGCTTCCTGCATTAACTTTATCGTTATCATTTATTTGTCCATCGCCATTGGTATCCTGAAATTTAACATCGCCAGGAGCGGCATTAGGCTGTATCAATTTGCCATTTTTGGTATAGCTATCAATTTCGGCCTGTGAATTAAATATACCGATATCCTTTATCAGGTAAAAAGAGCCTATTGAGCCACCGGCTTCGGTTAAAGTACTGGAAGCGCCGTGATGGGTAGGCTGGCCGCCAAATATTTGCTGCGAACCTGTGCCCAGGGCTATTACTTTGTTTCGTACCGCGCTTATGGTACCAAAAACAGTGTAATTCAGTTTGCCGATATGATCATTAAAGTTTGCACCAAACTCAATACCGCTATTCCGCAGATCGCCGGCATTTACTACCGGGTTTGATGTAGAACCGGCAGAGCCTGGTATAGGAACATTTAAAAGAAGATCGGAAGTCTTTTTATTAAAATAATCAGCAGTAATATTCAGTTTATCATGGAAAAAGCCCACATCTATACCAAGGTTTGAGGTTTTGGTGCTCTCCCATTTGATATAAGGTGATGCAAACGCGGTTTGAATTGCCCCGAACCATTTTTGCTGATCGTTACCGACAACATAATTGATATTTGAAGCAACGGCAGCGCTATATTGATAATCACCTATTTCCTGATTGCCCAAAACGCCGTAACTCGCTCTTAATTTTAAAGTAGAAAAGGTATTTGTCAGCGACTGAAAGAACTTTTCGTTTGAGATATTCCAGCCTAAAGCAACGGAAGGAAAATCACCGTAACGATTAGCTTCGCCAAATCTAGACGAGCCATCGCGCCTGAAACTGGCGGTTAACAAATAACGATTATCATAGGAGTAGATAACACGTCCAAGTACCGATACCAAATTACTCACCTTACTGTTACCTGCTGAAGTGGAAATACCTGCACCCGCATCTATCTGGTCAATTCCATCCGGCAGATCTGTTCTGCCGGCTGCAGTATAATTATATTTAGTACTTTGATAGGTATAACCGGCTAAAGCTTGTATACTGTGTTTACCAAAATGTTTGTCGTAGTTCAGCGTATTCTCCAACAATGTTAATACGGTTTGATCTTTATTCAAGTTAATATCATTGGTTGGATGAGAGAACAGTGTACCTACGCTATATCGTTTAGCGTAATCGTAATTGCTGTTAAAACCATTGGTATATCCCAGGTTCAGCTTATAGTTTAAACCAGGCAAAAGATTTACCTGGGCATAGGCGTTAGCCAAAATACTGGTGAACTCGCGGTTAATATTTTCCAGATTTAACTGGGCAACTGGGTTGGCCACGTTAACTACCGGGCCATAAGCTCCTGCAAAGCCCCCTACCGCTGTTGGGTCATAAATTTGAAAAACAGGGATCATTTTTGCGGCTGATCCTACCGGGTTACCACCCTGACCACCCCAGCCACCGGGCATGGTGATAAATTTTTCTCTTGATAGCAATACCGTTTCGCCAAACTTCAATCGCCCTTTGGTTGTTTCTGTTTTAACGCGTAAATTATAACGCTTATAACCGGTTACATCCACAATACCTTGCTGATCGTTATATCCACCCGATACACTGTATTTGGTTGATTCGCTGCCACCACTTACCAGCATATTATACTGCTGAACAAGAGCAGTTCTGTATATAGCATCCTGCCAATCGGTACCGGCACCTAACTGATCTGGGTTTTTAGCGATATCAAGTCTGGGCAAACCAGCATTATCATGCGCCATGTTACTCACAGTGGCCCAATCCTGGGCATTAAGAACATCAATCTTATGTGCTATTTTCTGCTGCCCAACATTAGAAGTGAACTGCACTACCGGCGCTCCATTTTTGCCTAGTTTGGTAGTCACCAATACTACACCGTTCGCGGCTCTTGAACCATAAATAGCGGCGGCTGATGCGTCTTTTAATACATCAATAGATTCGATATCGGCTTGATTCAGGTTATTGATACTGGCTACCTGTACACCATCAACAATGTATAATGGCGCCGAGTTACCTAAGGTACCAACGCCGCGTATCAGGATGCGGGTTCCGGAGCCCGGATCACCACCAGCGGCTTCTATAGTAACACCTGGCATTTTTCCCTGTAAGGCTTTGGTAACGTCACTTACACCCTGGGCTTTAATATCAGAACCTTTAACCGACGCAACAGCACCGGTAAGATCAGAACGTTTTACCGTTCCGTACCCGATCACCACAACCTCATTTAAAGCGGTTTGAGCTTCCAGTAACTTTACATTTATTTCGGTACGGCCGTTAATACTAACTTCCTGTTTGCTGAATCCCAAAAAAGTGAACTCCAATACAGCCTTACTATCATTAACAGTAATGACGTACTTACCATTACCATCCGTGATTATTCCACTAGTAGTACCTTTTACTTTTACACTAACACCCGGCAATGGTAGGCCCTTTTCATCGGTAACTGTACCCGTTATTTTTACTGCCTGTGCCTGAATATTATCTGGTACTCTTTTTCGTAAAACAACCGTGTTATGATTAATTGTATAGGTTATTGGCTGATCTGCAAAACATTTTTCGAGTACCCGCTCCAGGGGCTCATTATTTACCGAAAGACTGATCTTCCGGGTTTCATCCAACATCTGCATCTTATATAAAAAATGATACCCTGTTTGTTGCCTTAACTCTTCGATAACTTCTTTCATGGAAGCATTTTTTAAGTTCAGACTTACAGTTTGGGCATAAGAGGCAGCATTTGCCTGAATAATAGTGGTAATTAATAAAATTAACACAAGTTTCATCACCCTAAAAATTTTAAATGGCATACAGGAGACCCTCCTGCATGGAAATGCAATATTATCTTTATACATTTGAAAAAAGGTTTAATTAAATTGGTTGTAGAAGCAATTGATTGTTACCCTTTTAGCTGCTTAAAAAGCAGGCATATTTAACCGGGGGCGCTGCAATCGCTCCTGGTTTTATGGTAACTTATTTAATAGTAGTATTAAGTAAGTTTATGGCATTACGATAATCCTCCTTCCTTCCATTTTAAAGTGAACTGTACCTGTTAATTCCAATGATTTTAATACATCGGCAACACTATCAAAACGTGATACGGTGCCACCAAAATCCCGTTCATCAACTTTACCATTATACACAACTTCAACATCGTACCAGCGCGAAATTTTTCGCATGATGCTCTGAATGTTTTCATTGTTAAATATGAAATAGCCATTTTTCCAGGCTACGGCCTCTTCCGTATTCACAGATCGGATATTAAATGATTGCTGTTGATTTAGTACTCCTTGTTGCCCAGGCTTTAAGAAGGCCTGACGGTCGCCGGTTACTAATTTTACAGCACCCTCTAAAAGGGTTGTTTTAATAACTGCTTCGTCTTTATAGGCGTCAACATTAAAATGCGTTCCCAAAACTTCAACACTCATATGGTCAACGGCGACTTTAAAAGGCATATCCTTATTTTTTGCCACCTCAAAGTAAGCTTCTCCTGTTAGCTCTACTTTTCTTTCATGACCTGTAAAAACCGTTGGAAATTTTATAGAGGACGCAGCGTTGAGCCATACTTTTGTACCGTCTGATAAAACAACCTGGTACTGCCCTCCCCGGGGCGTGCTGATCATATTATACAAGGTAACCGAGCTTTTTGCTTCACCCTCTTTGGCATCATAAACTATTTCGCCTTCGCCGGATTTGCCTACAGCCACACTTCCCTGTTTTGATAATAAGCCTTTCTTAGAGTCGGTGAGGTCAATATTAGAGCCGTCGGAGAGTGTTAAAGTAGCTTTGTTGTTTCCAGGCAGTACAGGCCCCTTTACTCCTACTGAGTTTTTGACTATTTCAGTTGATGCGTTATTGGCATTGTGGCTGGTCACCCATATTAAACTCAGAGCAAAAATTAAAACCGCCGCGGCCGCTATCCAATATCTTTTAGAACTTTTTTTGGGCGTGGTAATGTTATGGTTTAAATTGTATAATATATCAAGCCTAACTTCCTCTCTATTTCCCATCCCGTCATTCCATGGCAAATCCTTCAGTTCAAAGTTATCACGATATACTTCGAGCTGATTTATTTCTTCCGGTGTACAATTACCAGACAGGTATTTCTCATAAAGGTCAATAAATTCTTGCGGGCTCATGGAAAATTATCCGGTTTATTGAAGTGTAGAGACTTTTTAGGCAAGGGACACACATAAAATAAAAAATAAATTTTACCGCCAAGCAAAATGTCAATATTAATTGTAATAAATACAATTCATTATTGAATTAATTACCTACTTTTATTTTACCAATTATGCATTTAAACAATTGCTCCGATTCTGAACTGTGGGAGGAAATAACACGCAACAACCCCAAAGCGTTTGAAACACTTTTTGAACGTTATTGGAGTGTTATTTACGGCACCGCTTTTTCATATTTAAAGGACAGGGAAGCCTGTTCGGAAATTGTGCAGGATATATTTTTGAATATCTGGCAAAAAAGGAGCGAATTTAAAATTGGTTGCTTAAAAAACTATCTTACCTCGGCAGCACGATATCATGTTTATAAAAAGTTAAAAGCAAAAAAATCTTCCGCTATATTATACATTGAGAATTATGATCATCTCACCATCTTAAACAATGGTACAGATCGGGTTGATGAAAATATAACCTACTTGGAGTTAGAAAAATCTGTAGAAACTTCATTGAGCGATTTACCCAAACGTTGCCGCGAAATTTTTCTTTTGAGCAGGATGAGTAATTTAACAAATGATGAAATTGCTCAGCAACTTGGCATTTCCAAGCGTACCGTAGAAAATCAAATTACAACAGCTTTAAAATTTCTTAGATCCATACTGAAGAATACCGCTGTGATCATATTTATGATCATAAATATGATCTAGTAGCTATTCTATACGGCTGTTGTATTTAAAATCTCTTCTTCAATTATTTTTCCACAATGACTTGCTGAATCTTTCGAAAAAAAACTGAAAATGTATTTTTGCCCGCTGTAAAACAGAATACCATCTATGTCTGCCGAAGAAACTTATTCCCACACCAGGGCCGACCTGGTCAACATTGCTTCCAAATACATTTTGCTTGTAGAAAGCCGCAGAAACCTAAAAGGACGTTGCCCATTCCATGCCGATCAGGGTACCTCGTTTATGTTATCTCCGGAAAAAAACATCTTCAAATGTTTTGGTTGTGGCAAAGATGGTGGCCCGATAGAGTTTATCATGTACATGGAAGGTAAAAGCCGGGATGAGGCCATTCAACAATTGATAGGAACGGGAAATTAATGGTTTAGCTTATAGAAAATTAAAAGAAGCTCATTTTGTAAACTCACGCCCTTATCTTCATTATACCATTTCTGCAAGGCAATCTTTTTTTGCTCCATTTCAACATGTTCTTCGAGCAATCTGTTGTATAATAGCTGGCACTCTGCTGGTCGTGATCCCCAAACGGCAAGATCATTATTTTCATGATCTGAGATGATCAGCTTAGGGATAGTTTTTTTGCCGTTGGTTAAATAAAGATCGATCAAAAAGGGCGCTGTATCCCTTAACTGGTAGTCTGCCTTTATCAATGGGTTCAGTTCTGATAATCGATGTATAAATGGCAAAGAATGAGCCGCATCGCCACACCAGGGTTCAGTAATGATCGTCCATAGTTGCTCTTTTTTTATACTTTGTATTACTGCCACTAACTCATCATTTAGTATGCCTGTCTTTAACCATCTTTGCTGCCGCGACCAGTTTAACCTGGTATAATTCAAGTAATCAGGGTTATCATAAGGGACAGGAGGATTTGGATCGTCTAAAATACTTTGAAAGATCTGCTGATAAGCTAAAAAATCCATTGATAACGCTTTTATTGTTAAAAGCGCTGTAATTTACAAATGTTTAATTTAAAACAGGTCGGTCTCATAAATCTCATGAAATAGTATGAACTGAAAAAGGTATCGTTTTTTGTCGCCTCCTAAACCCATTTACTCAAAAACTGCCCGAAAGCTTCTTTATACTGGTCGCCAACGGTTATGTTCACTTTACCAATCTGAAGCGCATTACGGGTTATGGAGTTTATCTTATCGAGCGAAACAATAAAAGAGCGGTGAACCCGCAAAAAACGTTTGGAAGGCAATTTTTCTTCCAGCGCTTTCAGGCTGGTCAAAGAAAGCAAAGGCTTTTCGGAATTTTGTACATATACCTTTACATAATCCTTTAACCCTTCTATATAAAGTATCTCATTCAGTGCAATTCTAACCAGCTGGTATTCTATTTTCAAAAACAAATAGTTATCCTCGATCCGTTCATCAGCAGCCGAAGGCGCACTATTTGATTTTTGCAGTAATTCGGCATAAGTTAAAGCTTTGGTGGCCGCATGTAAAAACTCCTCATAGTTAAAGGGCTTTAACAGGTAGTCGAGTGCATCAACCCGGTACCCCTGTAATGCAAACTGGTTAAAAGCAGTGGTGAAAATTATCCGGGGCTTATTTTTGCTGCGGCTATCCAGCACTCTTGCCAATTCCATACCATTTAAATCAGGCATCTGAATATCCAAAAAGATCACATCAATACTTTGCTCCTGCAAACCGGTTAACGCCTCTACAGCACTGGCATAGCGCCCAATAAGTTTTAAAAATGGGGTTTGTTCAATAAAACTGCATACCAGGCCAAGGGCCAGGGGCTCATCATCAACAGCTATACAATTTAATATCATAACAGGTTGAGGGTTAAGTGAACTGAATAAATATTATTAACGTTCGGTTCATTGATTTCTAAAGTGTATTTGCCCGGATACAACAGGTCCAACCGGCGAATGGTATTGACAAGCCCTATACCTTTATTTTCTTCCAGGCTTACACTCTGATCATCAAACACTGAATTTTCGACCTTTAACACCAGGCTCTCTTCATATTGCTCCACACTGATCAAAATATTACTGGGCAAAACAGCACTTATGCCATGTTTAAAAGCATTTTCTACAAAAGGTAAAAACAACATAGGCGCAAGTGGTACATCTTTTAACACGGCTGGCGATTGAAAGCTGACAGTAACCTTTTCGGTAAGACGCAATTCCATCAGGTTAATATAATCTTTAATAAAGGCTATTTCCTGGCTTAACAACGTGGTGGCGTTTTGGGTATCATACAATACATAACGCATCATACGTGATAGCTGATGAAGCGCCTTACGCGAAGTATCAATATTAACCGAAGTTAAGGCGTAGATATTGTTTAAAGTGTTAAAAAAGAAATGTGGATTGATCTGCGCCTTAAGAAATGATAGTTCGGAGCTGATCTTTTCCTGTTCCAATGCTGCTCTGAGCCTGATATCTCCCTGCCATTTTTGTATAGCGGTAAAGCTGGTGCCAATGCCAAGTACCAATGCAATAAGGGCCAGGGTAACTATATCTATATCCCTGCCCCTTTCCCGGTGCCGAGCTGGCCCGTGTTTGTGAAACGCCGCATCCATCAGCTGGTGAATATTTAAAAAGTTATCCAGCTGGTTAAACAAAACCGACAATCCAATAATGAGGCCTATGACAAAGGTGAAATAGAGCGCCGTTCGATTTTCGAGTAAAAACCGGGGGACAAGGAATTTTGCGTTTAAATAATAAGCTATAACAAGAAAACAGAATATAAGCCATTGCTTTATCCAGAATTGAACAGGGATATCCACATTCCAGGGAAGTGGCTGATAAAGAAATAGCACAATGCCAAATATCACCCAGATGAGGATATGGATAAGTACCGTTATTAAGTTACTTTTTGATTTAAGACTCATTTAAGCTAAGGCATCGGTGCGTTTTACACCGGGATTGTTAAAATTAAGAAATATAGTAATTCATCCAATATTAAAGCCACTTAGCGTTTAATACAACCAGAATCGCTCAAAGGGCAAAGTTCACCGACGGAGGAAGATTTTCCATCTTTAAACAGGTCCCAATTTTATATATCAGTATAAATCATCACTTTATCGGCTCAAAAGGGGCGCTTATCTGCGTTTGGGGTTTGTCGGTCTATTTCATTTTTAAGCGCTTTGCTAATGCTATTGATTTGCAATATCTAAACGATATTAAAATGAGATACAGCTATTTATTGATAACCCTTGCATTACTGCTTAGCCTTAAGAGTTACGCGCAAACCGGCCGCCAGGTTAGTGGTACGGTGCAGGATTCAACAGGTATAACATTGCCCGGCACAGCGGTTAAATTGCTAACAGATAAAGACAGCATGAGCGTAATTACCGATGCGAAAGGTGGATTCATATTTAAAGCTGTAAGTGTAAACCAGTTTAGTTTGGTATTACAGTCCATAGGTTATCAATCATTAAAGCGCCGGTTTATACTGGATAATGATACCAAAGCAGTTGTATTACAACCCATAACGCTTAAATCATCAACCTATATGTTAAATACGGTAACCATTTCGGCTGTTAACCCCATTAGGCTGAAAGAAGATACCGTTGAATATAACGCCAACGCCTATAAGGTACGTGACAACGCGCCCGTCGAGGATGTATTGAAAAAACTGCCGGGAATTGATGTGGATAAGGATGGCAATGTAACCGCCCAGGGTAAAAGTGTTACCAAGGTAAGAGTAAACGGAAAAGATTTTTTTAATGGTGATGTAAAAACAGCCACCCAAAATATACCCGCCAATATTGTACAAAATATTCAGGTTATTGATGATTATGGCGATCAGGCTAATCTTACCGGTGTAAAAACCGGCGAGCCTGATAAAGTACTGAACATCACCATTAAGGAGAACAAGAACTATGGTTATTTTGGACAGGCCAGCGTTGGCGGAGGAAAGGATGCCATCCCCGGTATAGCCAACAGCGACGAAGGTAACCGCTATGTGGCGCAGGCCAATTTGTTTAGTTTTAGCGGCGATAGGCAACTGGCTTTCCTGGGTAATTTAAATAACACCAATACCAACCTGTTCAGTTTTGGTAGCGGTGGCCCCAGAGGAGGCGGTCCGGGAGGCCGGCCCGGGGCTTCCAGCAATACAGCCAATGGCATTACCACCGCCCGTTCATTCGGTTTTAACTATCGTGATAGCTGGGGTAAAAAGATATCCGCTTACGGCAGCTACAGCTTTGCCGATAATACGGTAAATACCATCAGCTCAACCATTCAAAATAATATCTCCCTTACAAATCCCAGTACCAATACCCAAAGCAGTACCCAAAATGATGAGAAAATAAATCACCGGTTTAACTTTAATATTGAGTATAAACCCGATACACTGAATTATATAAAAATAACCCCTTCTTATGCTTACGCGAGCACTAATACCCTTCAAAGCGGACTAAACAAGTTGGTTAATAATTCGCAAACCCTGTCAGATTATAGTTTTACTTCATTAACCAATACCACAGAGCCAAATTATGGAGCCAATGTATTGTTTAACCACCGTTTTAAAAGTAGCCGCAGAAATTTGAGCCTGAATGTAGGTGCAGGGTCTTACAGTATCAACAAATATCAAAACCCGGTGTATACCTATATCGAAGGTGCTGCCAATGCTCCGCTAAACCAGTTCATCAATACCAACAGCCGGACCGATAGTTTAGGGGCTACACTTTCGTACCTGGAGCCCGTTGGCAAAAAGTCCTATCTTGAGTTTAATTATGCCTATCATTATGCTTATACCACTGCCGATAAAGTAACAGATACGCTTGCTGACAATGGCGACCGGAACAGGTATAACCTATTGAGCAATAATTATAATTCAACATTCATAACCAATCGTTTTGGCATCAATTATCGTTTTATCGATAAAAAATATAATTATACGCTGGGTGTGGTGGCACAACCTGCAACTTTAACGGGGCAGTCACTCTCGGGCGGGGAACCTACCAACATCAATACTTTCAATATAGCGCCTAATGCCCGCTTTATTTACAATTTCTCAAAGAATAAATCATTGAGCCTGAACTATAATGGCAGCAGCTTACAGCCCACCTATACCGAACTGCAACCGGTAACAGATTTCTCCAATGCATCATACCCTGTTCAGGGTAATCCAGACCTAAAACCTGAGTTTAATAATAACCTGTCATTGCGTTATAACAATTTCGACTTTCAATCAGGGAATGTGTTTTTCAGTAATTTATCGTTCACCAAAACAGATAATAAAATTGTTGCCAATACTATCACCTACCCTGCTAATTATGCACCTGACAGTAAGCTTGCCGGAAGCATATTAACTCAGTATTTAAACGCCGACGGTTACTATTCGGCAACGGGTTCCTACGTGTTTGCAAAGCCCTGGCAAGAGCGAAAATACAGCCTGTCATTTAACGGCAACGTCACATATAACAACAACATATCCTATATAAGTAATGTTGCATCTGATACTTACACGATCACAACGGAAAAGAACATCGCTAAAAACCTGGTGCTATCGCAGGGGGCACGTTTCAGGGTAAGCATTCCTGATGTTATCGAATCTGAAGCAAGCGCATCTTACAGCATCAATAAATCAGACAATTCCCTGAGCAATGCCAACATCAATAATAATTTCAGATCGCTAAACCTCGGTCTTAATGGTAAAAACTATGTATGGAAAGACTGGACTTTTAGTTATGATTATTCAAAAGTTATTTATTATGGATACCAGGGCGCCACGAACCCCAATATTTTGAATACTTATATTGAGCGGCGGTTTTTAAAACAAAATATGGCCACCATCCGCTTTTCGGTGAATGATGTATTTAATCAAAATACAGGATATACCAGTACACAAAGCGGCAGCTATGCAACACAAACCTCAGCAAATAGGTTGGGCCGGTACTTTTTGCTAACATTTACTTTAAGACTGCAAAGTTTTGCCGGTAAAAGACCCGATATGGGCCCTGGAGGTAAAGATGGGCCTCCTATGCATGGTGGCCCGGCTGGCATGCCCGATTAAAGCTATTAAAACAAAAGCCTTTAAATCATAGATTTAAAGGCTTTTTGACACTTACTAAAACCCGGGTATTATCAAAGCTTTGTTAAAGCTGTCCAATAACTATTTGTAGTAAATGTTCCGCCGGCAACTATTTCCCAACCAGCCTGAACACCAAGTAAATAGTAGGAGTTTTGAATAAATCCGGCGTTCTTTGCATAGGTTATCAGCGCCTTGAGATCAAGATTACTGACAGTACTGGTATTGGTAGTTCGCCTGAATGTGTACACATTATTAGTACTATTTTGGCCGGTGTAAATATCCCAGGTATTACCCGCTACCGTAACATTTGATCCTACTTTTGTACCTATGGGTTTAAAATCAGTACCGCCATATGCAGGGCCTTTGTAGTTGATCCATACCATTATTTCGTATTGTGGCTTATAGTTGGGATTGCTCTGCGTGTCTAACCAGATATCGTAGGATGTATTATACTTTTCGCCATTTGCAGGGACGGTTACATTCCAACCACTGGTAAAGGTTTGCACCTGGCTTACCTGAACCGGGAAGGTGGTATCTGAAGCAGAAGCCCAAATAACTCCCGAACTGTTGTACCAAACCCATCCCCTAACCAGAGAAGGGTAACCCTTAATATCCTGATCCGCCCCTGAAGTATGACTCGCGTTTACCCCCCATGTACCGGCCGTACTATCATACCAAACACATTGCGATCCGGCTCCATCGCTGGATGCACCCCAAATGTTATTATTCAGTTTGTAGGATGCACCTACCGTAATTGTTTTACCATTATCACATTGCTGGGAGTAGGCCTGAGTTTGTTTTACCTTTTCCTTTGCACCACTTTCCTGGCTACTGTTACCCTCTTTAAGCGATGATTTACCACAGCCCGAAATTAAACCGGCAAATAATAAACTTAGTGCCGCATTTTTGAATGTTACTTTCATAATTTTTAGTTTTTGGTTTATAACCTGGTTAATTGATAAAAGCATTTTTGAATTCTTTAGGCATAAGTATCCGTGTGGCCGGGTTTTATGCCGATCATATGGATACCCTATAATTTGTTGTATTGGTTACAGCGAAGTAGGTATGGCCAGGTACAGGCCATCGTAAAGGAAATAGAACGCCGGCTTTTTTACATAGTTAATATCATACACCGTGGCCCCATCAACCTGCACGCCATTGCTATAGGTTAACCAGGAATCATTGTCGCCTACATCCCAGGTGGTGATGCCCCATCGTTGCGCGGCAACAACATATTTCCGGTACAACATAGCCACATCCTCAAACTTTTGCTTTTGAAGATTTAACACTGTTGATGAAAAAGGTAAGCCAGGCTTATTCAGGCTGATATCCAGTTCAGACATATGGATGAGCAAGCCTGTGGATGCCATTTTAATGAGGGCGTTTTTAATATTGGTGTTGGATGAATTGATATTGATATGAAACTGCATGCCAATGCCGTCAATGATCGGTTTTCCGTTCACGGTTATTTGCTTCAGTGCCATCACCATTTTATAAATAGAATCGAGCTTTTTTGCAGAATAATCATGACCGTAATCATTGTAAAACAGTTTCAAATTGGTATCGCCCTGTGCTTCTGCAGCCATGCGGGCATAGGTAAATGCCTTCTCCACGTATGATTTACCGATGGTACGGTACCAGATACTTCCTTTATCAACACCGTTTACAATGTTTTGGGTTGAACGGTAATCGCCGTTATCATCCAGCGCTTCGTTCACCACGTCCCATGATTTCATTAAGGGATTTCCGGTTGCATCCTTATAAATGGAGGCAGGGTTATCATAATTGGCGATCACCGTACGGATATGTATGCTCATGATCGAATCGAACTTCGCGACCCTGGTTGGGAAGGCAGGCGGCAGAAGAGCCGTTTCCCAGTTTTTTACCCAGTTTGGCAAGCCGTTATGCCACACGAGTGTATGACCGTGAATGCGCTTCATACCATAATTCAGCGCGACGTCTTCAATAGTATGATCAGAAAAATTAAAACTACCTTCCTGCGGTTGCAGGGCTGTCATTTTCATGGCATTTTCGGCAGTTAAGCTGTTGTACTGCTTAATGACCAGATCGCGATAAGCACCTGTTTGTGGTAACAGATTAATGTTTACCGCTGCGCCTACCATCACGTTAGGATTGGCATTCTGTAAGATCTTTTCGGTATCGGCCAACGTAACCGTCCTCCGTTCAGACCCTATTCCCCCAACAGGAACAGCGTCTTTAACAGCGTTTTTGGAACAGCTTACCCATAGCAAGCCCGGAAAAAACAGAGCAATAATGTACTTTCTCATAATTGATTTGGTTTATTGGTTTATTGAAATAAATAGCATTGTTGTTTACAAATGCGCCCACCGCATATTGCAAGCTCTTAACCTATTGTGTATCCTCCTTTCATCACTTGTTATCGTATTCAAAACAGGCACCTGTTCGCCCATCGTACAGGTACCTGATCATGATTATTTCCTTTTGTCAAAAAAGTCTGTCAGCTGATACACCTGGTCGTTCAGTGCTTTCATTTGATCTGTTAATCCTCTGTACAATTGATAGTGATTGTCCAGTATACCCTTGTTGGCATCAGTATTGGAGGGATCGACATTTTTGTTGGATGGATCATTATCCTGGTATTTAAACCAGTGCCAGCCCACACAATTGCCCGATTCCAGTAAGCCAAGCGTGAAGTTCTGATAAAAAAGCCCCCGCTCCTGCTGTGTTTTAACAACCCAGCCTGCTCCCGCGTAATTGCTCATACCTGAGTCGTCGCCTTTCACGTACCACTCGGTAACCACAAATGGCTTACCCGACCATGCCGTCCAATTCGCCATATCTGTAGCGCTGGGTGTCCATTTATCATAGTAATTGATCGAGATAAGATCAAGGTATTTACCTGCCGCCTCAAATACCTCAGGTATATTTTTTTCGTAACTATGAAACCTGCAGCCGATGTACATATGGTTCGGGTCATATTTTTTGATGGCTTTAGATACGACAGAAAAATACCGGTCGACAACCACTCCTAAAAACTTATTCCGGTCCTGGTCAGTAATATCAGCTGGGTTAATATGCTGATCTTTTAGCCAATGTTTAGCCGCCTGGTAACCAGCATCAGTAGTATCTTTTTTGGAAAGATAACTGTCCAGTGTTTTTTTGTAAAAAGGCATCTCGTTATCCGAGAAATAGCCAAACAGGTTAGGATCGTTACGGTTTGCAGCAATTTGTTTGGCGTATTCATCACAATGTTTTTCAAAAGCGGGGTCAAAAGCAAAAATGGTATTGTCAGGGTAACCTAAATGACCAGACTGCTGATAAGTGCCTTTTTCGCGCCCATAGCTTCCCATAAAATCCAGTATCACGGTATAGGCCAAAGGTGTTTCAGGTTTTACATCGCGCAGGTCTTTATAGTTCGACCACGCGCCTGTACCATTAAAACCAAGGCCTTGCAGCAGCTGGGTAGTTTTAACCGCCCAGTCATGATCATTAGCGTAATTCTTGCTGAATGCGTTCTTATTATTTTCAGATCCGCCGGGTTGTATGTCATTCACAGCCTTATCAATAAATAAATTACCCAAAGGGTCAACAGCCCACCAGCGGCCGGCGATCTTGCGTACATAAAAAAAGCCGGTCGCCTTGGTTTTCATATCGATACGGCCGCCGTATTTATCCAGCTTTACCTGCTTGTTTTTATCAAATCCCATCAGTGTGGCCAGGGTACGGGTTGGATATTCCTTCCACTCCCGGAACGGCGGGTTACGGGTAAAAGGCTGGTTGGAGATCTTGGCGCTAACCGTTAAAGTGTACTCATTGGGAGTTTGCGCGTAGGCTCCGTTAACAGTTAATATCAATAGTAATAGAAAAACCTTTTGTAGCATGATGTATATATAATGATTTATGGATTTTGCGTAAGCTTTGGATTGATCTGAATTTCGCGAAGCGGAATCGGGAACAGCATATTCCGGGTTGAGATACTCACTACATTCGGTCCGTTTTTGATCTGGTATTTTTGGAAGTGCGCGTTCATCACATCAACCGCACGGTTTGTCCTCACGAGGTCAAACCAGCGATGGCCCTCCATATTCAACTCCAGGCGGCGTTCGGTTTCAATGGCCAGTCTTAAACTTTCCTGGGTACTGGTTTGATCAGCGGTAAGATCGGCTGCAGCTCCATACGCGCGGCTGCGGATGGCATTTACATAACTAACAGCGCCAGCTGGCCCATTCAACTCATTTTCGGCTTCCGCATACATCAAAAGCACGTCCGCATAACGGATCACGATCCAGTCGTTATCGGCATCAAAGGCATTTGCCGGCACATCCGTATATTTTTTAGTATAGTACGCTGTTGATGTACCAACATACTTCCCTATAGATATATCGCGCCTTGGGTCGGCAGCCGGAAAAGCGTCAAACAGATCCTGCCGTACGGTATTAAAGCCTGATGCACCACCAATTTTGGCAATGGTTGAACCTGTTGCTTCGGGCAAAAACCAGTTGAAGAACGGACTGCCTGTCCCAAATCCTCCTTTAGTATAACGTACCGCAAATATGATCTCTTTATTCAATTCATTGGTTGTGCTGAATATATCGGCATATTTTGGCAACAGATCATAACCATACGGATTGGAGCCTTTTGGCACCAGTTCGCCCAGTTTTGATTTACACTGGTCATATTTTCCTTCAGTTAGGTATACTTTTCCTAACATCGCCTTAGCGGCTCCCCTTGTAGCCCTTCCCAGGTCGGTATTTACGGTATAGGTAACCGGAAGTACGGTTTCCGCATCCTTGAGATCCTGTTCAATCTGCGCATATACATTGGCTGTTGATTCACGGGCATAGGATAAGGCATCGTTTACCGTTGTTAACTCTTTGGTTACCAATGGAACGCCGCCCCAGATCCGTACCGCGTTGAAATAGGATAAGGCCCGTAAAAACTTAGCCTCTGCTATATACCTGTCCCGCAACGTAGCATCCATACTGATGGCTGGCGCCCTGCCAATAATGGCATTGCAGCGGGCTATACTTTTATAGAGGTTAGTCCACATGGTTTGCAGGTTGGGGTTCTCGGGCGCGGTTATAAAGAATTCCAGATCAGACAGGCCAGCGCCCGAAACCAGGGCGGTGCTGTTGTCAGATGGTACCTCGGCAAAAAGATACATGCCCACACCGCCCGAGCCTTTACCATAGATATCCTGTAAGGTACCGTAGGCCGCATTTACCGCGAGGTTTAAGCCGGTAGCATCTTTATACAGATCATCTGCCGATATTTTTGTTGGATCCTGCAGATCAATGAAATCTTTTTTACAAGAACTTTGGAGTAACAATAATAAAACTGATATAGCTAAATATTTTTTCATGACAATTTCTTTAATAACTTAAAAACCAACATTTAATCCGAGTGAAACAGTTCTGGCTATGGGGTACGTACCCTGGTCAACACCATACCGGGGCTGGCTTGATCCCGCCCAAACATTTACTTCAGGATTGTATCCAAAATAATGGGTGAAGGTGAGCAGGTTTTCGCCGGTGAGATAAATACGGGCGCTGCTTACTTTTAATGTGCGTAGCCAGTTTGATGGCAGGCTGTAACCCAGTGTCACATTCCGCACACGCAGGAATGAACCATCAAAAATATTACGGGTTGATACTACGGATACGGATGATGGATTAGGATTTACGGCTCTGGGCGTCATGCCATCGCCCGGATCATCAGGGGAGCGCCAGCGGTTCAGCGCATTGGTACGTACGTTAAATGAACCATTGTAATAGTTGGTATACCTGTCGGCGGCGTTTAATATTTTGTTGCCGTATGATCCCTGCAGCAGGAAACTTAATTCGAAATTGGCATAGTTAAACCTGTTGGTCATGCCATAGGTAAACTTAGGTAGCGGACTGCCGATATTGGTGATATCACTGGCATCTATCTTGCCATCGCCATTGATATCAGCATACTTGATATCACCGGGGTTTGATCCGCCGGCAGCCCATTTGGGGCTATTGGCTACATCATTGGCATCCTTATAAACACCGATCTGCTTATAACCATAAAAACTACTGATCGATTCGCCCGGGACAACCCGTATGGAGTTGGTATACCCAAACGCGGCATCATACCCAACAAAAGAGCCATCGTCTGTTAATGACAGTACCTTATTACGGGTAAAAGAGATGTTCATATCCGTAGTCCATTTGAACCTGCCTGTTGTATTAACCGTTTTCAGGGCGATCTCCAATCCGTTATTTCTTACTTCGCCTATATTGCTCAATATGTTGGTGGCAAAACCCAGTATGGCAGGCACTCCCCTGCTGAGCAGCAGGTTGCTGGTAATACGGCGATAAGCATCAACCGTCAGGTAGATCCTGTCCTGCAAAAAACCCAGTTCAATACCAAAATCAAACTGTTTATTAGTTTCCCAGGTCAGGTTGTTATTGGCAAGAGTAGATGGTGAAAAACCAAACACCTGTGTGCCCGCATTAGCGCCAAAAATATAATTAACCTGTTGCGCGTAGCTCTGTGATGAGTAATCGCCTATATTATTATTTCCCGTAACGCCATAGCTGGAACGGATCTTAAACTCGCTGATATAGGATAAGTTCTGGATGAATTTCTCCTCGCCAATTCGCCACGCTGCCGAAAAGGCCGGGAATACCGCATACTGCTTATTGGTACCAAAGCGCGATGAACCATCCCGGCGTACCGATGCCGAAAACAGGTATTTATCTTTATAGCTATAATTTGCCCGGCCAAACTCTGATACCAAAGCATTGGCGCTATAGGCTACTGAACCCAATATAACCCCTGCGTTGGTTGGATACTCTACAATAGAATTGGTAGTCGTTCCATT
The DNA here is from genome assembly GCF_059567985.1 of Mucilaginibacter sp. BGA-UO-ETr-C110. Taxonomy (NCBI): domain Bacteria; kingdom Pseudomonadati; phylum Bacteroidota; class Sphingobacteriia; order Sphingobacteriales; family Sphingobacteriaceae; genus Mucilaginibacter; species Mucilaginibacter sp. BGA-UO-ETr-C110. Next base: position 827,433 of record NZ_JCAQPB010000002.1, on the reverse strand, counting down.
TTGCCCATACTGACTCCCCTCATTATAAGTGTTCTTTTGAAAGGAATAGCCTGCCAATAATGATAAGTTATGATCCTTGTTAAATACCCGGGTATAGTTCAAGGTATTTTCTGATACCCAGTTATAATTGGTAGCCTGTGTTACCCTGGCCCTTACGTTGCTGAGTATTGGATTAGAAAGATTGGCTGTTGGCGCATTATCAGACATTAATGTAGCCGGAACAAACCAATTACGATTATTGACGATGGCTTCAAAACCTAAACTGGTTTTAAAAGTAAGCCCTTTAATGATCTCGTAATTTAACGCGGTGTTTGACAACAGACGACCGGTTGAGGTCCTGTCTTTATACAGATCAAGTACAGCCACCGGGTTGTAGGGGTTACCATTAAAGATCTGCCCGTTGCCTGATAAAGTGACCGGCGGGCTTGAATAATCGCCATTAGGGTTCCTTACAGGCAATATGGGCGGTTGCAGTATAGCGCTCAACACGGTACCACCAACGCCCGTTGGGTTAACTCCTATTCCGTTAATGGTAGCGTTATTTAATCCGCCGCCGGTGGCAGTCTGGTCATTTGTGGCATAGGATGGCGCGATATTAAAGCTTAGTTTCAGTTTTTTGGTAAGCGTGGCATCAATACCTGCTCGTAAAGTATAACGTTCAAAATCTGTTGCTTTGATGATGCCGTTTTGTTTGTAGTATGACCCGGTGATATTAAACCGCAACTTGTCTGTTCCACCAGATGCGGACAGCGCATAATTTTGCTGTATTCCGGTTCTGAAGATCTGATCCTGCCAATTGGTGTTAGTTAATTGCGAGGGATCGCTATAAATAGCAGGTACAGTTTTGCCGCCATTGATAAAGGCATCGCGCACATAATCCACATATTGATCTTTGGATAGGACATCTATCTTTTTAGCTACCCGTTGCTGGCCCGTATTGGCTGTAAAATTAAATTTGGTAGTTCCAGGGGCTCCCCTTTTGGTAGTGACGATGATGATCCCGTTACCACCTCTTGAACCGTAAATAGCGGCAGATGCGGCATCTTTGAGCACCTGGATAGATTCAATATCGGCCGGGTTGATCTGGTTAAAATTATCCGGGCTATTAAGCGGATACCCATCAACCACAAACAGCGGACTGTTACCTGCCCCTATCGAACCGATGCCCCGCACCTGTATCACCGGAGCCGAGCCGGGATCGCCGGAGGCCTGGCTGATATTGACGCCGGCTACCTGGCCCGCCATAGCTTCGGCCGGGGTGGCAACTAGTCTATCCTGCAGCTGTTTAGCGTTTAATGAACTGATGGAGGTGGAAAGCAGTTTCTTTTTTTGCTCGCCATAACCCACCACGACGATCTCGTTTAGTTTGATCTCGTCTTCTTTTAATACCACGTTGATGGTGGTACTATCCCCTGCGTCACGTTCCTGGCTTATAAAACTGATATAGCTAAAAACCAGTACAGCCTGTTTACCAGGAATGCTGATACTATAAAACCCTGCCGTGTTGGTCATGGAGGCGGTAACCGTACCTTTAAACCGCACACTTACACCGGTAAGTGGAGCTCCTTTTGAATCGGTGACCGTACCTTTAATAGTTCTGTTTTGGGCCTGGGCCTGGAAAGAGAGCAGAGAAAAAAAGCTGCAGACAGCCAGGAAAATGATTAGTAAAAATCTCTTCATAATGGTTTAAATAAAATTGAGTCAATAAATAGCAGAGCCGGTTATTACCCGGGCTTTGATCGTTACAATTGGTTTGAACAAATCTGCAGATCGCAATTTTGGAAGAGGGCGAAAAATGGTTTTTTATGGGGGTAAAAAATGACTTATTTGATCATTTTTATTGACCAAAATGATTCAATAAAGTGCTTAATGGGATTATTTCCTGACGGTTTTTGACTTAGATCGAGCCGAAATAAGCCATAAATTACGCGTTTGATTCCATCATTTCTGATGGCGATACGCCGTGCTGTTTTTTAAACTCTTTGCTGAAATATTTACGATCGTTAAAACCAACCAGTGATGATACTTCATTAATGTTCAATGCATGTTGTTGTAGCAACATGGCGGCCTTTTTTAAGCGCATGGATTTTATAAAATCGGCGGGCGATTGATCAGTTAACGCGCACATTTTTTTGTACAGCACCGTTTTGCTCATCCCTATCTCGTTACCCAAAGCAATAACTCCAAATTCGGGGTCTTCCATATGATCTTCGATGATCTGCATCAATTTTTTGATGAAGCGATCGTCTGGGGCGCTTATGGGCAGGTTTTGAGGTTGCAGGGTAATTTGCTGGGCGAATTTTTTCCGCATCAGCTCTCTTGATGTCAGCAGGTTATGAACATTGAGCTCTAAGATCCGGGTGCTGAATGGCTTGGTGAGGTATACATCGGCCCCGGTTTCAAAGCCGTTTACCTGGTGGATATGGGCCGCAAGGGCCGTGAGCAGTATTACCGGGATATGGCTTGTTCTTTCATCCGTTTTTATCCTGCGGCAAAACTCCAGGCCATCCATTACCGGCATCATTACGTCACTAATGATCAGGTCAGGGATCTTAACAATTGCTTTTTCATAGGCCTCGGAACCGTTAATACAAGAAATGATCTGATAATCCGGTAAAGATTCCGCTATAAAATTTCTTAACTCATCATTATCCTCTGCCAACAGTACGGAGTACTTCCTATCTCCTCCCTGGGGAGAAGTATGCGTAAGAACGTCAATTTCAGATTGGAGTTTATAGGAACTCACATGATCGGTACTTTCGCTTTCGGGCACCACATGAACGTTATCTGTTGTGGTATTGTTAAACGGCAGCTTTACTGTAAAAACGGTTTCTCCTGCTGTATCCGGCGTAGCTGGCCTGCTTTCTACCGCAATAGTGCCCTGATGAAGCTCAATGATATTTTTTGACAGGGCCAATCCTACCCCTGTTCCCGGTTTTGAATTATCGGGCTGCACCTGGTAGAAATTGGTGAATAATTTATGCTGAAATTCCAAAGGAATACCGTTGCCGCTGTCTGTTATCCTGATTGTTAAAAAGGTATCGCCTTTACTTAATATTTCCAGCTTTATTTTCCCCTGGTTGGGTGTAAACTTAAACGCGTTGGAAAGAATATTGAAAAATACTTTCTCCAATTGATTCCTGTCAGCAAAAAGCATGATCTCCTTTTCTTCGCAAATAAAGTCATACTGTATATTCCTGCTTTCGGCCAACGAAAGGAAGGACAGATATATCTCCTTAATAAATGGCACTATATTATTCTTTTGGATATATAGTACCATATTCCCGGTTTCGGCTTTCCTGAAATCCATCAGCTCACCAATCAAGCGCAGCAATCTTTCGGCATTGCTTTTTATTTGCAAAACCTGCCTGTTCAATACGGAATTATCCTGCGTGTTTTTCTCCAGATTTTCAACGGGTCCCAGGATCAGGGTAAGCGGTGTGCGTATTTCATGGGAGATATTGGTAAAGAAATCGAGCTTCATTTTGTAAAACTCCTGCTGTCTTTCATTCTCCAGGTGCTCATGGTGCAGATCGCTTTCCAGTTTGGCCCTGATGCGGAAAAATTGGATAATCTTGTAGGAAACCGCTACAATCACAATGACATACAGCAGATAGGCCCACCAGGTGCGCCACATGGGCGGTAATACGGTTATGGCAATGCTTCGCCCTGTATTGTTCCATACGCCATCGTTATTGGCTGCCTTTACACTAAAAATATAATCGCCCGGTTCCAGATTAATAAAGCTGACCTCTTTTTGATTCCCAATTACGCTCCATTCATCCCCTTTTGGAAGCCCCGACATTTTATAGGCATACAAATTCTTATCCGGATTGATAAAGTTTAGTGCCGAAAATTTGATGCTGATATTATTATCGGCATAGGATAGAGAAATCTTTGATGTTTCATTAACCGGAAGCTTTAAAGGCGAGTTATTTCCAAAAGCGACTTCTTTATTTTTGATAGCAAAGCCGGTCAGCAATATATCGGGCCTGTATTTGTTTTTGATTATCCTATCCGGATAAAATGCGGTTACCCCATTCATTCCCCCGAAAAGAATTTCACCGCTACCTGTTTTAATACCTGCGTTACTTAAAAACTGGTTACCGGGTAAGCCATTGGCCGAGTTATAATTGGCAATCTGATAATCTGAAGGTTTTAATGGAAATTCAATATTATTAAGACTTACTTGCGACAGGCCATTATTGGTGCTTATCCATAATTTGCCATGATTATCTTCAACTATTGATACCACCACATCATCAATAAGTCCGTTCTGTTGTTTAATGGTATAAACTATATTGTTTTTGGGATCTAAATAACTAAGTCCGCCTCCATCAGTGCCTATCCATAGTATACCCCTCGAATCTTTAAACAAACACAGCACATTATTCTTTCCCAGTCCGGCCCGTTTTTGCCTTTTATAAATAGTAAACGTTTTGCTGGTTTTATGATAACAGTTTAAACCATTTTGAGTTGCTATCCATATATCGTCGCCATCATGCAGTAAAGCGTTGATATAATTATCACTAAGCCCGTCATTTTTACCAGGAATACTGATGATGGTTTCGGATTCATGACCATCAAAATTCACAAACCTTAAACCGCCGCCATTGGTTGCTACCCAAATGCCGTCCTGATCTGTTGCAAAGGCGTTAATTAGTTTGGCGCCTGTTTTATTATTAATTATCTCCAGATCAATATACCTGATACTCCCATTCCTGGTATCAAACTTACATAGGCCATCTAAAGTCCCCAGCCATAAATTACCAGCCTGATCTCTTGTCATGGCTTTAATCTCATTGCTTAATTTATGCTTCTTAATATCCGTTACCGGGTAATACCGGGCAATTGCCTTATTCCTGTTGATGTAATTAAGTCCTCCACCTGAGGTTCCTATCCACAAGCCTTCGTCCTTGTCTTCAACAATGGCGTTGGCCAATGGCTTGTTTAAGCCAATGTTATTCCCTATCCGCTCGCCTATGTTGGTAAAATTTGAATTGCCGGGATAGTAAATATTGATGCCGCCCGCATAGGTGCCAATCCAAACATTGCCGGTTTTATCCTGCATTAAGCTCCATACAGCGTCGTCACTAATACTTCTGTAGTCTGCACTATCATGATTATAATTCGAGAATGCTTGTTGCTGCGTATCAAAAATGGCCAGTCCATTCCGGGTGCTTATCCATACCTTATCGCTCCTGATCAAAATGTCATTGATCCAGTTGGAGGGCAGGCTGCTGGCATCGTTTTCCTGGTGTAAATACCTGATGCAATAATTCTTTTCGGCATTATAGCGGAACAATCCGTTTTCCTCGGTCCCAAACCAGAGGTCGCCCCCGGGGCCTTGCTTAATTACGACGATCTTAGCAGCCGATAACTCCTTATTCGCCTGTAATATGGCTGGCAACGGTAACACTCGCTTACTTTTAGGATCAAATCTTTTTAATCCCTGTTTAATACCTGCCCAGATCGTTTTTTTGTCATCCTCTAATAAGGCAAAGGAAACACCCTGGTATAAGTCGTCTTCACCTGTTTTTTGCCACAAGGGTATATTTTCAAGCCGGTCATTAGTTGCGCTTACCTGTTTTATGCCCTTAAAGGTTGATACCCAGATGGTGCCATAACTGTCCTGCTGTAATGTGGCTATATAATTTGCCCCCCCTTTGGCGGTTGATATGCCGACGTGACGAAATTGTTCGTTTTTTTGATCATACAAATTCAAACCACCCGAAGTGCCTATCCATAAGTTCCCCTTCCGGTCTTCGTAAACTTTGTTTATCCGGTTATGGCTGATGCTGGTATTGGTGGTGTCATTTTGCCTGAAGTTTCTGAATGTAGTACCATCGTACCTTGACAAACCACTCCAGTTGCCAACCCATATGTAGCCGTTTTTGTCCTGCAAAATAGTTGATATAGGGCTTTGAAAAAGGCCGTCTTTGTAGGAGATATGCTTAAACCTGATAGCTGTTTTTTGCGCAAAAGCGCTTGAAAAGCAAATAATAAATGCATTAATGATCAGCCCTATAATTAAAACGGATTTAAGCCTCATTACCTTTTATAAACCCATGAATCTATGGGACTTGGGTTCAAAGCAAATATACGAATGCATAAGTTACAAATAACCAAACCACAAATCCAGTTTTAAACATTCAGGAGAAAATTTTATAAAAACAAAAACCGCCTTTAAATTTCTTTAAAGGCGGTTTGCTTTGGTATCGTCGGGATGGCAGGATTCGAACCTGCGGCCTCCACATCCCAAATGTGGCGCGATACCGGGCTACGCTACATCCCGTTTCCGATTGGGTTTGCAAAAGTAGGATTTAAAATCAAGTTACAAAACTTTTTTTCAAAGAAGTTTCAAGTTAAATGCTAATGCATTCATTAGCACAGATTTGAATTTAAAAAAAAGTTCTATACTTATCTTTTTAAGACATTATAGCTGTAATTTAAAGATATCAGGAGCTGTTAAAACTTTAAATAGCATGCCATGTTGTTCAAGCAACCTACTGAAAAAAGTATATGAACCTTTACGAACAGCATCCTTATTGGTTAATGAAGAACGGCATCGTAGCATCATACCCCTCCTTACAACAGGATCTGCAGGTGGATGTAGCCATTATGGGTGCCGGCATCAGCGCGGCTTTAACCGCCTGGCAATTACGAAACTCCGGATTAAAGATTGCTGTGTTTGATAAAAACCATGCAGGGTTAGGCAGTACCGCGGCAAGCACAGCCTTTTTGCAATATGAAATTGATACTCCGCTTACTACATTGAAAAATTTAGTTGGCGAAGCTGATGCTGTAAAAAGTTATGAACTTTGCCGTAAAGCGATATATGATATTGGCGATCTCTGCAAATCATTTAAACCGGCATTTGACTTTCACCTGAGGCCAAGTTTGCAATATGCCAGCTTTAAAACCCATACAACCCGTTTGCTGGAGGAGTTTAAACTACGTAAGAAACATGGTTTTAAAATAGAGTGGCTTGACCAGGTAGATGTGAAGAAAACATTTGGTTTTGATGCTCCTGCAGCCATGCTTTCGGCAGATGGTGGTGAAGTTGATGCTTACTTGCTTACCCATGCTTTACTCAAAAGCTTTCAGGATGCCGGTCATCAAGTTTACAATAACACAGCTATCAATCATATTGAACATACCAGGCAGGGTGTTACGCTGCTTACAGCAAATAACTTAACCATAAAAGCAAAAAAACTGGTTATTGCCTGCGGCTATGAAAGCCTGCAATATATCCCCAAAAAAATTGCGGATATCAACTCTACCTATGCCCTGGTTTCTGAACCTATAGGTGATGAGTTTTTTTGGCACAAGAACAGCCTGATATGGGAAACTGCTACGCCATATATGTATTTCAGGGTGGTCAGCGAGAATCGCATCCTGGTAGGCGGGCGCGATGATCCGTTTCATCATCCGCATATTCATCCATCAATAATTAATCGGAAAACAGAAATGTTAAAGAAGGCTTTTTTAAAGAAGATGCCGCATATTCCCTTAGTGCCTGATTTTAGCTGGGCGGGCGCGTTTGCATCAACAAAAGATGGCTTGCCCTACATTGGTTCTATACCTGAAAGACCAAATACTTTTTTTGCCCTGGGTTTTGGCGGTAATGGAATCACTTTCAGTGTAATAGCCGCAGGAATTATACACGATATGATATTGGGTAAGAAAAATGCCGATGCTGACATTTTCAGATTTAACAGGTGATAACTTATTCCAGTTTACTTGCCCTGTTCATCAGTGCAAGCGAAACAGCTATGCAAATCAATATCCCGATCAACGCCCCGCCCAGTAAACGACCGGAAAAACCCAGGAAGTTATTACCCTGATCAACATAATTAAGGTAGACGAGCCCGGCTAGACAGGCAACGATACCACCAATGACTAATATTCTGAAACTTTGGAAAAGGGCCTCGAAAAAACTAAGACTATTGCCTTTTTCATTTTCCTTATAACTCTTCACTCCCATGTAAACCCCTATCATTGGTATTAAAATAGATAAATACTCAATAGGGTAAACATGATTACCTGAATTGCTGTAACCAAACGTGTGCATCACGAACAGCCAGGTTCCGCTAAAAACACCTACAACTAAACCGCTAACAAATGCATTTTTCATGAGTTGTCAAAATTTGGCAGGACAGTTAAATTTACGTATTAATAAAAGAAAAAGCAAGACTAATTGTTCAAACATATAAGTATTTTACAGAAACAACATTTCCTTAGGCCATAACATTTTAGATAGTTAATTACTCTTGGTTGATTATAATCTAAGTTCAGCATATAACTAAAAGTTATTCAGGATATCACTTTGTGATAAAAACCGTATGCATTAATGCCTCACCTTTGCGGTGTATTAAAGAAGACATCACATGCATACTCAGAATCAATTCGCTAATAATTCCCATAACTTAATATTGAATGTAAGTGCCAATGCACGCATAGTAATATTCATCATCTGTACAGCACTTTGTTTAACCTCATTGATAAGCCCGGCAGTAGCGCTGTTAATGGGGCTTATCATAGCCCAGTTCACCGGTCACCCCTATCTTCATTTAAATCATAAGGCTACTCATTTGTTGCTGCAAATATCTGTAGTAGGTTTAGGCTTTGGCATGAATGTTCATAGCGCGTTGCAGGCCGGTAAAGAAGGTATTCTGTTTACTATCGCATCCATTACCTGTACCCTGATATTTGGGTATTTGACAGGCAAATGGTTTAAGATTGAAAAGAAAACGGCTTACCTCATCTCGTCAGGCACGGCTATATGCGGCGGCAGCGCTATAGCGGCGATCTCCCCGGTTATCAAAGCCGAAGAAAAACAAATATCAGTTGCGCTGGGATGTGTTTTTATCCTTAATTCTGTAGCATTATTTATTTTCCCGGTGATCGGGCATCATTTAAACTTATCGCAAAACCAGTTTGGTTTGTGGTGCGCAATAGCCATTCATGACACCAGTTCGGTAGTAGGTGCAGCCGGTAAATATGGCACCCATGCTTTGGAAGTTGCTACTACGGTTAAACTTGCCAGGGCTTTATGGATAATACCTATAGCTTTTCTATCCTCATTCCTATTTAAAAACGATTCACGAAAAATTAAGGTACCGTATTTTATAGGCCTGTTTATTCTGGCTATGATTGTTAACACTTACCTACCTGCCATATCCATTGTTAGTCCCTATATTATAAAAATTGCCAAAGCCGGGTTAACGCTTACCTTATTCCTTATCGGAGCAGGTTTGTCCCGTACAGTTCTGTTATCCGTAGGTTTCAGGCCCCTGTATCAGAGTATATTATTATGGATAGCCATATCTGCAAGTGCCTTATATGCAGTAACACATTGGGCGTAATTAATTTTCATATAAGAATAAATAATTTCAACAAACAAAAAAAACGTGTTTTTACGTATGGGTGGTTACCGTTTTTTGTTTATTTTTAGCCCCAATGATACCTGTTGTTTCAAAACTCCCCCAAACTGGCACAACCATATTCACCATCATGTCGGCCCTGGCCAACGAGGTTGGTGCAATAAATCTTTCGCAGGGTTTTCCTGATTACGATTGTTCTCCAGAGCTTATTGAATTGGTGAATAAGGCTATGAAAGATGGCCATAATCAATACGCCCCGATGGCCGGTGTAATGGGCCTGCGCGAAAAAATTGCCGAGAAAACAGAAAAGTTATACGGAGCTGTTTACAATCCGGACACCGAGATCACGATAACTGCAGGGGGCACACAAGCTATATTTACCGCCATCAGCGCAGTTATACACCCCAATGATGAGGTGATCATTTTTGAACCTGCTTTTGACTGTTACGCTCCTGCCATTAAACTGATGGGGGGCGTTGTAAAATCATTAGCACTTGAACCACCAAACTATCGGATTGCCTGGGATATGGTAAAAAGGTTGATCAATCATAAAACTAAAATGATCATTCTTAATTCGCCTCAAAACCCAACATCAACCATATTACACCGGCAGGATATTGAAGAGTTGAGTGCTATAGTTAAAAACCAGGACATATTGATATTGAGCGATGAAGTGTATGAACACCTGATATATGATGGCGAAATCCACCATAGCATGGCCCGGTATCCCGAACTGCAACAGCGCAGTTTTATAGTAGCGTCATTTGGCAAACCCTTTCATGCTACCGGCTGGAAAGTAGGCTATTGTATGGCACCCGAACACCTGATGACTGAGTTCAGAAAGATCCACCAGTTTTTGGTGTTCGCGGTAAATACGCCTATCCAATATGCCATTGCCGAATATTTAAAAAATGAAGAAACCTATTTGGGTTTACGCGACTTTTTTCAACAGAAAAGAGACTACTTCAGGAAGGGGCTTGAACAAAGCCGTTTTGAGTTATTACCCTGCTACGGATCATACTTTCAGTCAGTCCGTTACAGCAATATAACCGATGAAAAAGACGCTGACTTTGCTATTCGCATGGCGAAGGAAAACGGGGTGGCCTCTATACCTGTTTCAGCCTTTTATACCAAGGGAATTGACCACCACGTGTTACGATTTTGTTTCGCCAAAAGGCAAGAAACCTTAGATAAAGCCGTTGATAGGTTGTTGAAGGTTTAATTTATGGTTAATATATTGTTTATAAACCATAGTTTTGGTTAATAGCAATAAGACTGGGTGATTGTAATTCAATTACAGAGATCTGTCATCTATGAACTACTAAAATACTGCTTATGGATAATCTTAAAATTACTGTTTTTCAAGGCTACCTTTTCTGGGAAAATACTGATAAAAATTTACAGAATATATCGCTAAGATTATCAGGTGGTATACGTGAAAAAACCGACCTTATTATATTGCCCGAGATGTTCAGCACCGGTTTTACCATGGATGCCGATAAACTGGCAGAGCCCATGGATGGCAAAACTATGAAATGGATGCTCAAAACGGCAGAGCAATATGATTGTGTAGTAACCGGCAGTATTATTATAAAAGAAGGTGATAAATTTTACAACCGCCTTATCTGGATGCGCCCAGATGGCAGTTATAAACATTATGATAAACGTCATCTTTTTGCATTAGGCAAGGAGCATAACACCTACACAGCAGGTACCGAAAAGCTTTTTGTTGAACTTAAGGGATGGGTAATTTGTCCGGTTATCTGTTATGATCTTCGTTTTCCGGTATGGTTGCGTAATATTAACGAAAACGCTTATGACCTGCTCATTGTAGTAGCCAACTGGCCCGAACGCAGAGCCTTACACTGGCGCACCTTGCTGCCTGCACGCGCTGTGGAGAACCAGAGCTACGTAATTGGCGTAAACCGCGTGGGTCATGATGGCAACGAGGTTTATCACTCCGGCGATTCAACCTGTATCGACCCGAATGGTAACGTAGTATATTATAAACGTGATGAAGACGATGTTTACACTTTTTCGATCATAGCCGATGAGGTTAAGAAAGCCCGTCGCGCTTTGCCTTTTTTAAAGGACGCTGATGGGTTTGAAATAGAAATCTAACTGTTGCTATCCCAATCAGGAATAAGAGAATTAATATCGAATAATGAATTTTGAATTTCCAACATCGAAATCATTATTCCATAGTCTGTACCTGATATTATACTTCATAACCCTTATTTAACGTGAGTTCGATATAAGAACCCCTTTATGTCATTTCGACAAACAGCGACGGACAACACGAAGGCGTGAGGAGAAATGACAATCTTTAAGATCCCCTCAGAACTCCTCTCATCGTTATAAAGTGGGTTTACACATAAACCCATTTTATAATGATAAAATACACATATTTATTTGATTATCAATTAAATATAATAATGTAAACCATAAAAAGTGTAAACCATGTAAACCCACTTTTTTAACAAACACCCCCGCCTGTTTAGGGGAGAATTAGTTGTAAACTAATTTTAAAAACTTCATTTAAGATACTTTTATAACATTTATATTTAACTGTATATAAACTTCGTACACTTCCTGATGTAATATATTGTAGTTTATATTGTATCGCTAAGACTTATATTCTAAGTTCTTTTAATTATATCATTAACCCATCTTCATGTAAAATTCATACCTATTATGAATTTTTGTACTGTTGAATAGACGAGGACTATGTATAAAATAAAACCCCTGCTTTTTTTATCAGTCGTACTTTTTACTTTTAGTACTGCCCGGGCCCAGGCCCAAACTGACACCGTTAAGCTTACCTTTCAGGATGCTGAGAAACAATTTCTTGAAAACAATTTAAGCCTTTTAGCCCAAAAGTATAATGTAGAAGCGTCGAAGGCACTCATACAACAGGCTAAGCTATGGGATAATCCGGTATTAAGCACCGATCAAAACATCCATACCGGTGGCAGCAATAAATTCTTTGACCATAGTAAAGGTCAAGGACAGGTATTTGTGCAATTAAATCAGGTATTTACCACTGCTGGTAAACGCGGCAAACAGGTACAAATGGCCAAAGATGATGCCATGGTGCAGGAGGCCGCTTTTAATGATCTTATGCGTAACCTGCGGTATAATCTCCGGCTCGATTTTAGTCAGCTGGCTACGCTTAACGCCCAGGAGAAAGTTTATCAGAACGAGATCACTTCGGCCACTAACCTGGTTAAGGCCATCCAAAAATCATACGATGCTGGTAATACATCCATGAAAGACCTGATCAGGCTTAAGGCTTTGCTTTTTGGATTGCAGAATGACATGATAGAGAACAGCCGCCAGATCAATGATCTGCAAACCGAACTAAAAACTTTGCTGCAAACCAAGGAGACCGCTTTTGTTGACCCCATCATTAATGATAACCCAACGGAGAATGTAGCGCTTGATATTCCTTCATTAATTGAGCAAGCCAAAACGAGCAGGCCCGATTATCTGTCGAACCAATACCAGTTGAACTCGGCCACGCATAACCTGGCTTATCAGCGGGCATTGGCGGTTCCAGACATTACTATTGGAGCCTCGTATGATAAAAACAGCAATTATGCCCCTAACTATTATGGTTTGGAGATCGGTTTGCCCCTGCCCTTTTTTAACCGTAACCAGGGTAATATCAAATCGGCCAAGTATAACATCCAAAGCCAGGAAAGCACTTTAAAACAGAGTGAGCTACAGCTTAAAAATGATGTGGTTGCCGCTGTAAATCAATATAAATTAAATCAGCAGCTGTTTACTACGCAGCAGGTTGAATTTAATGAGCAATACGATAAATTATTTAGCAGCATGCTCAAAAGCTTTCAGCAACGGCAGATCAGCCTGATTGAGTTTGTCGACTTTTTTGATACTTATAAAGACACGAAGCTTAAGATCTTGCAACAGCAGTATAATCTTCAAAAGTCTATTGCTGATCTCAATTTTGCTGTTGGTATTCCTGTAATTAAATCCTGATAATTTTTATAAATATAAAATAATGATGAAAAGAGAAACGCTGTTGTCCGGCATCTCCGCTTTACTATTACTTGCCGCCTGCAAAGGCAAACCCCAGCCTGTGGCAGAAAATCTACCTGTTACCGTTAGCGACTCGATGGCGCGTATGATCACTATTGATACGGCTAAAACCACTGCTATGAAAGAGGAACTCAGTCTTTCGGGTGAGGTATCATATGATGATAACAACGTGATCAAAGTATTCCCTTTCGCTGGTGGCCAAATACAAGAGGTTAAGGTTTCCCTGGGTGATAAGGTTACCAAGGGCCAAACACTGGCTGTGATGCGGAGCGCAGATATTGCCGGTAATTATACCGACCTGACAGCAACCCGGTCAGATCTGGCCATTGCCAAACGTCAGTTGGAGCAGGCAGAATACCTGTACAAAAATGGGATATCAAGCGAGCGCGACTATACAGAAGCCAAAGAAAACTATAATAAAGCAGCGGCTGCCAGTACCAAAGTTCAGCAGCAAATTGCTATCAATGGCGGCGGCAATACCTCTGCAAGCGGTTCGCTGATCATTAAAGCACCTGAGAGCGGTTATATCGTCGAAAAAAATATTACAGCCGGAAGTTTTATACGTCCGGATAATAGCGGCAACATGTTCACCATCTCCAATATGAAAGATGTATGGATATGGGCCAATGTGTTTGAATCTGATATCAGCAAAGTAAAAGCAGGCTATACCGCAAAAGTTACTACCGTAGCTTATCCGGGTAAAGTATTCATCGGTAAGGTTGATGCTATCAGTTCTGTTCTTGATCCCGATAACAAGGTCATGAAAATAAAGATCGTGCTACCTAACACCGATATGTTGCTGAAGCCTGAGATGTTTACCAATGTGGTGATCTCCAATAATGACAAGGCCCAATCGGTAGCGGTACCGGCGAAGGGGGTTATTTTTGATAACAGCAAATATTATGTAGTGGTATACAATAGCAAAAGCGATTTAAAAGTACGCGAAGTAAGCGTGATTAAAACGGTTGATGACGTAAGCTATATCTCATCGGGCTTAAATGCCGGCGATAAGATCATATCTAAAAATCAGTTATTGTTTTATGATGCGCTAATGGGTGATAAATAGATTTTTTATTGGTATCAAGTAGCTAGTATCAAGTATCATGACTTTAAATACAAAACACCTGACACTTGATACTAACTACCTGATACAGATCTTGATACTCGATACTAATTACTTGATACTAAAATGAATAAATTCATTAAAAATATAATCTACTTTTCATTAAGGCACCGCTACTTCGTGTTTTTCATGACGCTGGTACTGGTAGTGCTTGGTATATGGAGCTACCTTAATACCCCTATTGAAACGTTCCCTGATGTTACCAATACGCAGATCATCATTATAGCGCAATGGCCGGGCCGAAGCGCCGAAGAGGTCGAAAAAATGATCACCATACCTATGGAGACCGTTTTAAACTCCGTACAAAAAAAGGCTAACCTGCGTACTACCTCCTCATTTGGTTTATCCTATGTCCGCATCATTTTTGATGATGACGTGGATGATGCTTTTGCCCGGCAACAGGTCTTGAGCCGCCTGGGTAATGCTGATCTGCCTGATGGTGTAAAACCCGAAGTAGAACCACCTTACGGCCCTACCGGCGAGATATACCGCTACACGCTTAAAAGCCGTACCAAAACCATCCATGAACTTACCGCCATTCAGGATTGGATCCTGGATCGTCAGTTTAAATCGGTACCGGGTGTTGCCGACGTAAACAGCTTTGGAGGTGAAGAAAAAACCTACGAAGTAAGTGTTAACCCTGCATTGCTTCAGAAATACAGCCTTACCTCGCTGGACGTGTACAATGCCATTAACCGCAGTAACATCAACGTAGGTGGCGATATCATTGAAAAGAACGACCAGGCCTACATTGTACGGGGTATTGGTTTGATCAACAATATTGATGAGATCCAGAACATCATCATCAAAAACGTAAATAACGTACCCATACTGGCCAAAGACGTTGCCGAAATTAAGGAAAGCGGTCTGCCCCGTTTAGGACAAGTAGGGCGCGACAAGCATAACGATGTTATTGAAGGTATCGTAGTGATGCGTAAAGGCGAAAACCCCGCCGAAGTTCTAAAACGTATCCGGGATAAAGTAGCCGACCTGAACAATAACGTACTACCCAAAGATGTTAAGATCGACACTTTTTACGATCGTACCAACCTGATGGATTTTTGTACCGAAACGGTTATCCATAATCTTTGCGAGGGCATTATCCTGGTTACCGTGATCGTATTCCTGTTCATGGCCGACTGGCGCACTACGCTTATTGTGGCCATCATTATACCACTTGCGCTATTATTTGCCTTTATATGTTTACGCTTAAAAGGCATGAGCGCTAACCTCCTCTCGATGGGTGCCGTCGATTTCGGTATCATCATCGATGGTGCCGTGGTGATGGTAGAAGGCATATTTGTAGCCCTCGACCACAAGGCCAAAGAAGTAGGGATGCAAAAGTTTAATGGCCTTGCCAAGCTGGGGCTGTTTAAAAATGTAGGCTCCGAAATGGGTAAAGCCATATTCTTCTCCAAACTCATCATCCTAACCTGTCTGGTGCCCATTTTCGCTTTCCAAAAAGTTGAAGGTAAAATGTTCTCGCCATTGGCCTACACCTTAGGCTTCGCGTTATTGGGAGCACTGATATTTACCCTTACATTGGTACCGGCCCTATCCAGTATATTACTGAGTAAGAACGTTAGGGAAAAACATAACCCTATTGTTATATTCTTCGAGAACGGCATCCGCCGGATGTTTAATTACACCTATCGCAACCAAAAGCTAAGCTTAATTGTGGCGGTATCCTTTATGGCGGTAACCTTCTTCTCTGGCAAATTTTTAGGCAGCGAATTTTTACCACAGCTTAACGAGGGCGCTTTGTGGGTAACAGCGCAATTACCCATGAGCACGTCTCTGGAAAGCTCGGTTAATGTCACCAACAAAATGCGCGACGTGCTGTCAACCTTCCCCGAGGTAAAACAGACCCTGTCGCAGGTGGGCCGTACTAATGACGGTACCGATCCTAAAGGTTTCTTTAACGTACAGATCCAGGTCGATCTGAAACCCAAAGACCAATGGGAAAGTGGCTTGACGCAGGAACAGCTGATCGCTAATATCGATAAAAAGCTCAGTCAGTTCCCGGGTATCATCTTCAACTATTCGCAGCCTATTATTGATAACGTTGCCGAGGCCGTTGCCGGTGTACCGGCATCCATGGCGGTAAAAATATTCGGTCCGGATTTTAGTGTGCTCGACCATAAGGCCGACTCTGTAATGGATGTCCTGAAACATGTCCAGGGCGTTGAAGATCTTGGCGTGCTGCGTAATTTGGGCCAGCCAGAATTCAGGATCGAACTTGACCAGCGTAAAATGGCCCTTTACGGTGTATCTACGGCCGATGCCAATGCCGTTATAGAAATGGCCATTGGCGGTAAAGCAGCTACTACCCTTTACGAAGGTGAGCGCAAGTTTGATATTCGGATCCGCTATCAAAAACCCTTCAGAGACACGCAGGACAAGATCGAAAACCTGATGGTACCTACCATGAACGGGGCTAAGATCGCTATCAAGGAAATATCAAACATCACCACCCAAACCGGGCCGGCCTTTATTTATCGCGATAATAACATGCGTTATATAGCGGTTAAATTTTCGGTGCGTGGCCGCGATTTGGGCAGCACCATCGCCGAGGCGCAGCAAAAAGTAAATGCCGCCGTTAAGCTCGACCAGGGCTATTCCTTTACCTGGAACGGTGAATTTGAAAACCAGATCCGCGCTTCAACTACTTTAGCCCATGTGGTGCCAATATGTTTGCTGGTTATATTCCTGATCTTGTTTATCACCTTTGGCAATGCCAAAGATGCTGTACTGGTTATCATGAACGTACCATTCGCGCTTATTGGCGGTATCCTGGCTCTGCATATTACAAATACCAACTTTAGTATATCCGCAGGCATTGGCTTTATTGCCCTATTTGGTGTTTGTATCCAGAATGGTGTGATCCTGGTATCCGTTTTCCGGAAGAACCTCGAAGAGCGCATGCACCTTAACGAGGCTATACTGGAAGGCGTAATTTCGAGGGTTCGACCTGTAGTAATGACCGCCCTAATGGCAGCCATTGGTTTATTACCCGCGGCAGTATCAACTGGTATTGGTTCCGAAACCCAAAAACCATTAGCCATCGTGGTGATCGGCGGTCTGGTGACCTCGACCATATTAACATTGCTGATATTGCCGATCATTTATGCCATTGTTTACCGACTGATCCATCGTCGCGAAAACCGTAAGCTTTTGAAAAAAATGGGTGTTGTACGTAATGCTTAAAAACTTTTTAAACCTTTTATTTTAACAATTTTTAGTCGAAAACGAGGTAAAAACGCATCACTTTTGCCCGTTTTAACAAAGTTTTAACGCCATTTTAACACTTTTTAACAAATTTTTGATAGGTTTTGAAAGGTTTAAAAAGTATTAGAAAGCTGACAATCAAACAACTATATAAAAAACGGTCTATTTTTGTCCCTTGCGGACCTTAACTAAAGAGCCCCGGTTTTCCATTATTCAGGAAAACCGGGGCTCTTGTTGTATACAAATATACGGAAAATCAGTGGGAAATCCTTGCCAGCGTAGACGACTCACCCCGCCTGCGCTTCGCTGGGCGACCCTCTCTTCGCCTGCGGCGGAAAGAGGGTGGGGAAATAATGGTGTCTTATTTATAATCTCTTTTCTCCGTCAGCAGAACAGCTTCGGGCGAAAGCAGGCAGAATATGTTGGCTTGTGCGATGGCAGGGGCATTAGCAAATCTTGCCGAAGTAGAGTAATGAGCGAACGAAGTGGAGGTAAGGTTTAGCAGCCCGTGATTCTGACTGTTTTGCAGGGCAAGGGCCTTGTGCGCAAAGAAGCATTTCTGGTGACAAGCCTTTTGGTTACTTTGTGGCTACAAAGTAACTGGCCCTCCCGCGGCCAAGAGCGGGTCTACGATAGACATTTACGCTCTGTATAGTATGCGATTGCCGCGCTGCGCTCGCAATGACATGGTTTTGATTTTTTATCCAAAAATATTCTGAGTCACCTGCGACAATCTTGTTACGTATCCTCCCAGCCTGAGTTCACTGATTTTTTACTGATTGTAACATTTAAGTTTTAATTTGCGTGATATAATAAACAGCATTTACCTGTATGCCCGCTATAAAATTTGTGCTCCGTAATACTTTAGCATTTACTCTATTATTTGCCGCAGCGTCTGTGGCCCTAGCTCAAAAGGCCGAAAAGAAAAAAGAGAAAGATTACGCGCAGTTGGTTGATCCTTTTATCGGTACGGGCGGGCATGGGCATACCTATCCGGGCGCTGTGCTGCCTTTTGGTATGGTGCAGCTGAGTCCGGATACGCGCTTAACCGGCTGGGATGGCTGCTCGGGTTATCATTTTACGGATACTGTGGTTTATGGCTTTTCGCATACACATTTGAGCGGTACCGGTATTGCCGATTATTGTGATGTATTGTTTATGCCTACCATCGGCAATCCGCAGTTTAAAAACACTGAATACCGCTCTGGCTTCAAAAAGAAAAATGAACTGGCCACACCCGGCTACTATAAAACCCTGTTGGATAAGTATAATATCGGTGTGGAGCTTACCGCCACTACCCGGGTTGGTGTGCATCGTTATGATTACCCCAGCACGCCAAACGCTAATATCATCATAGATTTGCAGCACCGCGATATCGTGATCAACTCCTGGATAGAGGTAGTGAACGACCATGAAATCCGTGGTTATCGCGAATCCAGATCATGGGCCAAGGGTCAGCGGATTTATTTTTATGCCAAATTCTCCAAACCCTTTAAAACCTATGGTATAGCCAGTAACGACCAACTACAGGAGGGTCAGAAAAAGGTGGAAGGTAAAAACATCAAAATGTACCTGCAGTTTGATAATCCCGGCGAGCTGATCTCCAAAGTAGGTATATCCGCGGTAAGCGCCGAGGGCGCCTTAAAAAACCTGGATGCCGAAGTTCCTGATTTCGACTTTAAAAAAGTACAAAAAGCGGCGAGGGCTTCCTGGAATACCGAATTGAACAAGATCCAGGTAGAAGGTGGCGCCCCCAGCGTTGCTCAAGCCACGCAAGCCGCCCAAACAGAGCTCCGGGCCAATGGCGGCGGCAATGGTCGTGTGCCTAAAGAGAAGAGACCGGTAGTGCCCGATTATTCCCGCATTAAACAAACCATTTTCTATACCGCCCTGTACCATGCCATGCTCGCCCCAAACATTTATAATGATGTGGATGGGCAATACCTGGGGCTTGATCAAAAAGTACATACCGCGCAGGGATTTAACTACTACACCGTGTTTTCATTATGGGATACTTTCCGTGCCGAAAACCCTTTGCTGACACTGATCGACAGGAAACGGACGCGCGATTTTATCAAAACCTTCCTGGCCATGTATGAGCAGGGTGGTTTATTGCCGATATGGCCGCTGGCCAGTTCCGAAACTTATTGTATGATCGGCAATCATTCTATCCCGGTTATTGTTGACGCTTACGCCAAAGGTATCCGTGATTTTGATGCTGCCGAGGCCTTTACCGCTATGAAAGCCGCCGTAAACCGTGATCAGTTTGGTTTGGATAATTACCGTAAAAATGGCGCCGTACAGGCCGATGCGCAAAAGGAATCTGTTTCGAAAACGCTGGAGTATGCTTATGACGACTGGTGTATTGCCCAAATGGCCAAAATGCTGGATAAGCCCCAGGATTATGCCGAATACATACAACGCGCCCAGTATTGGAAAAACGTATATAATAATCAGAACGGTTTTATGCAGGCCCGGGTCAACGGCGGCTGGTTCGCCCCTTTTAATCCTACCGAGATCAACCGTAATTATACCGAAGGCAATTCCTGGCAATACTCCTTCCTGGTGCCACAGGATGTGGATGGCCTGATAACACGCATGGGCGGCAAACAGGCTTTTGAAGCCAAACTGGACGAATTATTTACTACCGATTCCAAACTGAGCGGTAACGCTCCGCCTGATGTTGCCGGTTTGATCGGGCAGTACGCGCATGGCAACGAGCCGAGCCACCACATGGCTTACCTGTATAACTTTACCGATTCGCCTGATAAGACCCAGTTCTATATAGACCGTATCCTGCGTGAGGAATACAGCGAAAAACCGGATGGCCTGGCTGGTAATGAAGATTGCGGACAGATGTCGGCCTGGTATGTGATGAGCTCATTGGGCATTTATAACATAGCGCCGGGGCAAAATCAGTTCCTGGTGGGAATCCCCCAGTTTGATAAGGCTACGGTTTACCTGGAGAATGGCAAAAAACTCACCATCACCAATTCGGGCGCGGGCATCAGCAGGGCCAATACCTATTTGCAAGGCATGAGCCTTGCTAAAAAGTCCTACAATAAACTATATTTAAATTACAGCGATATAGCCGATGGTGGCGAATTTGAAGTGTTTACCGGCAGGCTCTCCAACAAGCTATTTTTACAGGACCTGGAAAAACCCGTATCCATTATCAATGATAATTTCATCGTGGCAAACCCTTACATTATAGCGCCATCCAAAACATTCAAACAACCTTTCAGCATCCAGATCAAAAGCGCGGATGCCGATGCTAAAATATATTATACACTCGATGGATCGGCACCAACCGCTGGTTCAACATTGTATAGCGCACCGGTAACTATCTCAGCCAATACAACGATTAAGGCCGTAGCTATAGTCAATGGTAAAAACAGCTTCATTGATGAGGCGAGTTTTGTGAAGGAGAATTGAATGGAATAATTAACAAAAAATTCAAACATTTGGTGGTAAAATATGGTTAGCTTTATTAAATCATTAATTAACCTATCACCATGAACGACTCACCATCAACAGACAGCGGCAAAACAGCCGGAATTGTTAGTTATTTCTTTATCATCGGTTGGCTTATAGCTTATTTCGCTATGTATAAGGATAATAAAACCGCGCAGGCAAGCTATCAGTTAAGACAAACTCTACTATTTCACATTGCCTCTATGATCATTTATTATGCTGCCGGGGCCATTTTCGCAGCTATATTTTTCTCTGGAGGAGGTACTATTGGTTATTCCCTTTTTTGGGTAATCAGGCTTGGCTTATTCATTTTATGGGTAATAGGCTTTATAGGAGCCATTAACGGCGAAAGCAAACCTATACCGCTTATCGGCGAAAGAGCACAAACTATGTTCTCGAGTATATAATCGTCTTATCTCGTTTAAATGTGTCCTCACTGGCAATAATTTAAGTTGGTTGTGATGATGGACACCACGAAACCTATCAACTCGTCATTGCGAGGCACGAAGCAATCTCTACGTGAGCAGGGCAATCAGAAAAGTTCGCTCTGTATAGTATAGAGATTGCTTCGTGCCTCGCAATGACGCGTTTAGAGAAAATTCCCCTCACTCCTTTTCCAATATATTTTTCGCATCATCCAGCCTACCTTTTTCTTCTTTGGTCAGTACGGGGTATTTAAGTTTCAGGTCGCTAATGGTTTGAAGTATAACGGTTGAAATGGCAATCCTGGTAAACCATTTTTTATCGGCGGGTATCACATACCAGGGGCAATCCTTGGTGGCTGTCTCCCGGATAGCCTTTTCATAGGCTTTCATATATTCGTCCCAATGTTTACGTTCTTCAATATCAGCCAGGGAAAATTTCCAGTTCTTTTTCGGGTCGTCTATTCGCTCCAAAAAACGTTCTTTTTGCTCGTCTTTAGACACGTGCAGAAAAAACTTAATAATTACTGTCCCGTTAGCAGTAAGGTGCTCTTCAAACGCACGGATGCTTTTATAACGCTCGTTCCAAAATTTGGAGTCGATGTCTTTCACACTACTCACGCCAGGTAAATTTTCTTTCAGCACCAGCTCAGGGTGCACTTTGGTAATCAGGACATTTTCATAATGCGAGCGGTTGTGGATACCGATCCGGCCGCGCTCAGGCAGGGTTTTATAATGGCGCCATAAAAAATCGTGTTGGTAATCCTCAGTACTGGGTTGTTTAAAACTATATACCTGGCAGCCCTGAGGATTTAGTCCTGAAAAGGTATGCGCTATGGCACTATCTTTCCCGGCAGCATCCATCGCCTGAAAAATAATTAGCAGCGCATATTTATTGGCAGCGTAAAGTTCAGACTGCAGATCGAAAGTCTGTTCAATCAGTGCGGTTAAAACCTCTTTGGCATCGTCTTTCTCAAAACCATCGGCATAAGCGGCATCATGCTCTTTAAGCGAAAACCCTTTACCATTATCGATCTTAAACTTGTTAATTATGTTACTCATATCAAAAAAATTGCTTTACACTTTGCCAACTTAAAATTTAGATGTTAAAATTGCGTTGATAATGATGCTGTTTATTTAAATTTATAAATATCCACACCGAGGGTCAATTCGATTTGACCGAACCTATAGTAAAACGGTTTTAAGGTACTGAAAATTTAATGCCTTATGCTTGCAAACAGGTTGGTGACGGGTATACTGTAACTTTTATGTAAACTGTATATATTAATATTTGTTTGATACTATGATTTAGTGTCATTATTTTACATCTTTACCCAATGTTCCGACGTATACGAAACCGATTTCTTAGATATTTCGCCATATTTATTTACTTCGTCATCATCTTTTTTTGTTGTATCGAACTCAATTTCCTCTGGCTTTCAGGTTACTCACCTGACATGCAGGATATTAAAAACCCAGTAATGTCTGTTGGTTCTGAGGTATATACAGCCGATGGTAAGCTGATTGGCCAGTACTATAAAGAGAACCGCTCCCCTGTCGAGCTAAAAAACATCTCTCCCAACCTCGTTAACGCCCTTATAGCTACTGAGGACGTACGCTTTTACAAGCATAACGGTGTCGATTTTTACTCCTTTTTTACCAGTATGCTATCCACCGCTAAAGGCGAGCGCCGCGGGGGCAGTACCATTACACAACAGCTGGCCAAAAACCTGTTCGAAACCCGTAAACGCAAATCGCAGGGCTTTATTAAACATATCCCGGTGATCCGCACCATAGTTTATAAGTGTAAGGAATGGCTTACCGCCTTTAAAATTGAGCATGTTTATAACAAGGAGCAAATACTTACGCTGTATTTAAACACGGTGCCTTTTGGTAACAACTCCTTCGGCATTAAAACCGCCTCGTTAAAATATTTTAATAAAACACCGGATAAGGTTACACCGGCAGAAGCGGCATTGCTTATTGGCATGCTCAAAGCTACCTCGAGCTACAATCCTATTAAAAATCCAGATCGTGCTTTGGAGCGCCGTAATACGGTTTTAAGCCAGATGCAGAAATATGGCTATCTGACCAAAATTGGTTACGATACCAGTTTTAAATCGCCCATCAAGCTTAACCTGAGTTATGTGGAAGAAGATTCGCATGGCGACTCTTACCTGCGCCGCGCCGTGGAGAAATGGCTGGATAAATGGTGTAAGGAGAATGGCTATAACCTGTATGAGGATGGTTTAAAGATATACACCACTATCGATTCGCATCTGCAGCAATATGCCGAAGAAGCTGTTGCCGAAAAAATGAAGATGCTGCAAAAGCGTTTCAACAACCTATGGGGCAACAAAAACCCATGGCGCGACTCCAAAGGTGTAGAGATTAAAGATTTCATCCTGAAAAACGAGCAACGCCTGCCTATCTTCAGTTTGCTGGAAAAGAAATACAAAGGCGATACCGTTCAAATTCAACAATATTTTAAACAGAAAAAACGGATGACCGTTTTTACCTGGAACGGCGAAAAGGATACGACCTTCTCGACCATCGACTCGATCAAATATTACGCGAAGATCCTAAACACCGGTATGATGACCCTGGAGCCATCAACGGGTAAAATAAAAGTTTGGATAGGCGGTATCGATCATCGCTTTTTTAATTACGATCACGTAAACCAGGCACGCCGCCAGGCGGGTTCAACCTTTAAGCCTTTCGCTTATTTAACCGCATTGGATAATGGTTTTACTCCCTGCGATAAATTCACCGATAAACCCGTAACCATTAAATATAAAGACAATGGTAAGGATGAAGTTTGGCAACCCAACAATGCCGACTTTAATTTTTCGTACCGCGAAATGTCCTTACGCTGGGCCATGGGTAAATCTGTAAACTCCATTACCGCGCAGCTGACCGAAAAAGTGGGCTGGGATAAGATTGTAGAATACGCCCATAAATGCGGTATTGAAAGTCCGTTGAAATCGGTGCCATCGGTATCATTAGGTTCAAACGATGTTTCGGTTTTTGAAATGGTGAGGGCGTACAGCACCTTCCTGAACAAGGGCCAGAAATTAGACCCCATACTGGTAACCAGAATTGAGGATCAGGACGGTAGCGTATTGAAAGAATTTACCTTAAAACAAGAACAGGTGATCAGCCCGGAAACAGCTTGGCTTATGCTATATATGTTCCGTGGTGGTATGGAAGAACCGGGCGGCACCTCACAAGCCTTATGGGAATACCCTGGTCTGTGGAAAAAGGACAATAACCAGATAGGTGGTAAAACCGGTACTTCGTCTGATTATGTCGATGGCTGGTACATGGGCATTACTAAAGATCTGGTAACCGGTATATGGGTTGGCGCTGATGATCGCAGCGTACACTTTACCACGTCCGAGACCGGCGAAGGATCACATACCGCGCTGCCTATTTTCGGCCGCTTTATGGAAAAAGTTTATGCCGACCCAAAATCGGGATATACTTACGGACCGTTCCCGAAACCATGGGTAAAAATCACCAAGGAATATAATTGTCCGTCGCCAAGGATAGTGACCGATACAGCGACAGTTGACAGTACAAGCAACCCTATTGATACAACGCACGTATTACCTACACCGGCAGCACCAACCACTACACCTGAAAATCCGGAAGGTACGCCACCGGGGCAGTAAGGTTAATTAGTATCAAGTAGCTAGTATCAAGACTTTAAATGCAGAGAAGGGATCCTATAGCATTAATTGAGATAGATTTATCTTGATACTTGATACTAGCTACTTGATACCTTTTTTAATTAAATTAGCGATATCTATTTAGTTAAGTTATGAATAAACACTACCCCTTATCAAATAAGGCCCAAAAGCTCACCCTTATATTCCTTTGTCTTATAGGTTCTTTATTGATAAGTACTGGTGCCCATGCCCAGTATTTCGGGCAAAATAAGGTACGTTATAAAAACCTCAAGTTTAAAGTTTATAAAACCCCGCATTTTGAAATTTACTACTACCTAAAAAATGATAGTATGGTAAAGCGCTTTGCCCAGGAAAGCGAATTGTGGTACACACTGCATCAGCAGGTTTTTAAAGACACATTTAAGACAGCCAATCCTATTATCCTATACGCCAACCACCCCGATTTTCAGCAAACTACCGCTATCGACGGTGAAATTGGCGTGGGTACCGGCGGTGTTACCGAAGGTTTGAAGAACCGGGTGGTGATGCCCGTGATGGAAACCAACCAAACCACCCGCCATGTTATCGGTCACGAGTTGGTGCACGCGTTTCAGTACCGGGCGTTGCAGGCTGGTGAAGGTGATAGTTTTGAGGAGATCAATAATATTCCCTTATGGATGATTGAAGGTATGGCCGAGTATCTATCATTAGGTAAAAAGGATTCCTACACAGCCATGTGGATGCGCGATGCGTACCTGAACCATGATATCCCCTCCGTGCGCGATCTTACGGAAAGCAACAAGTATTTCCCTTATCGTTATGGCGAGGCTTTCTGGTCGTTCCTGGGCTCAACCTATGGCGACACGGTAATTGTACCCTTCTTTAAGAATACAGCACGCTACGGTCTTAATTATGGCATCAGGCGCACCTTTGGATATGATGACAAGACTTTGTCGCGCTTATGGAAAACATCCATCGAAAACACTTATAAACCTTTTCTAAAAGATACCGTTCAAAAACCTGTAGGTCTTAAACTGATCGACAGCAAAACAGGCGGTGACCTCGTAGTGGCACCAGCGGTAAGCCCGGATGGTAACTATGTAGCCTTTCTATCGGCTAAAAGTTTGTTCTCCATTGATCTTTACCTGGCCGACGCGCATACTGGGCGCATCTTACGAAAGCTTACGAGCAAGGTATCCAATACGCATATTGATGAATTTAACTTTATAGAATCGGCGGGCGCGTGGTCACCAGATGGTAAACGCTTTGCCTTCAGCGCATTCAGCAAAGGTCGAAACCGGATGATCGTGGTGGATGTAGCCAGCGGCAACACGCTGAATGACGTCTCTATGGAAAAAGCCGAACAGTTCAGCAACCTGTCCTGGTCGCCCAATGGTAAAGACGTTGTTTTCCAGGGTTTATCCGAAGGTCAGGGTGATCTGTATTCTTATAATTTCGATACTAAAAAAGTGACCCAGTTGACCAACGATAAATACTCCGATTACCAACCAAGCTATTCCAGGGATGGCAAAAAGATCATCTTCTCGAGCGACAGAACTACTTACGACCAATCTTTAGAACAAGATATCCCCTTTAACCTGGCTGAACTTGATCTGGCTACGGGCAAAATAACCGACATTAAGATATTCAATGGCTCCAACAACCTAAACCCGCAATACTCTGCCGATGGTTCGCAGGTGTACTTTTTATCCAACCGCGATGGTTTTCGCAATATGTACCGTTATACCCTCAGCAGCGGTAAAATTGAGCAAATGACCGATCTGTTTACGGGCATCTGTGGTATTACCGAGTATTCACCGGCATTAAGTATCTCCAATCACGATGATGTGGTTTACTCCTATTATCGTGCTCAAAAATATTCCATTTATAATGCAAAGGCATCTGATTTTAAACCGGCTACTTTGCAGGCAACTGATGTAAACTTTAGCGCTGGCATACTACCACCGGCCCGTGCAGTTGGCGTCGATCTGATCAACTCCAATTTGAATAATTACCTGGCTTATAAAAAAATCCCTGCCGACTCGGTTGTTAACATCGCTTACAAACCCAAATTTAAGCTTGATTATTTGGCTGGTAGCGGTATTGGCATTGGCGTTAGCAGTTTTTATGGCACAAGTCTTTCAAGCGGCATACAGGGCGTGTTCAGTGATATACTGGGTCGCAATCAGATCTTCGCTGCGGCGTCAGTCAACGGACAGATCTATGACTCTGGTGCAGCAATAACCTATGTAAACCAAACCGGTCGGTGGAACCTCGGCTTTGGCATATCTCATATCCCATACCAATTTGGTATCCAAACCAGAACATTCCCGACAAAAAGTGTGAGCGGCAAAAACGAAACCGTTCTGTCGGACAATATTGACATCATCCGCAATTTTGAAGATGCAGCCAGGGTGTTTACCTCCTATCCAATCTCCAAAACCACACGTTTCGAGATTGGAGCAGGTGCTTCCTATAACTCCTACCGTGTTGACCGTTACAGCGATTATTACGCCTTGGATACTACTATCAATGCTGATAAAAGTAAAACCATTACTACAAATTATTTAACATCTGATAAGAAAAAGATAGCTAATGATGACGAAAGTAAGTTAATCGGTACCAGCTTAAAATCATACTCGCTTTTCCAAGTATCCACCGCTTTGGTTGGCGATAATTCTTTCTTTGGCGTAACCGCGCCACTTAATGGCTTCAGGTATCGCCTGGAAGCTGAATACAATTTTGGCACCTATCATTTCTTTGCGCCAACCATCGATCTCCGGAAATATGTGCGGGTTGAACCCGTTACCTTCGCAGCCAGGTTTTATGGTTACGGGCGTTTTGGTGGTGATGCCACCGGGCTTTATCCTTTATACGTGGGCTATCCTTTTTATATTCGTGGTTACGAAGGGCAAACCTTTTACAACAATGGCAAAGCCGGTACAAATGGTTTCAGCATCGATCAGCTATCTGGTAGCCGCATTGCGGTATTTAACTTCGAGGTGCGTTTACCTTTTACCGGCCCGGAGAAACTGGCCCAGATCAAATCAAAGTTCCTGTTTACCGATCTTAACTTATTTTTCGACGCAGGCCTGGCCTGGAACGCCGGCGACCATATTTATTTCCAGAAAAACCCACCGGTAATAGGTCAGCAACCGGTACTTAATGACGATGGCACACCTACTGTAGTGAACGGGCAACCGGTTACCGAGCCGGTATATGGTAGGGTTCCGGCATTAAGCGCGGGTATATCATTAAGGATCAATGTATTTGGCGCCTTTGTATTGGAGCCGTACCTGGCCATTCCGTTTAATCGTACCGATGTTAAAAAGCCATTATTTGGCTTAGGATTTACACCAGGATGGTAACTAAATGATCATCTAAAAGTAAAAGCGACCATAAAGTCGCTTTTTTTATTTAAAACCTAAACGGCTTAAAATAGTTATCAAATAATATCTGTTTATATTTGCAGCCTGATATGAAAAAAATACTGTTGTTGAGTTTGGCTCTGATGATGTGTAGCTTCGCCGTACTTGCCCAGGCAGCTGATACCGACCCAGTTAGCAATGTGCCGGCTTCAGGCACGATGAAAACCATTGCCGGGGATGCCATGCTACCAGCCAATGATATTGTACAAAATATAGCTACAGACAAGGATCTGTCCATATTCTATAATTTTGTGAATTCGACCAATTTAGCCGAGACATATAAAAGCAAAGGCCCTATTACCATCTTCGCTCCTGCTAATGAAGCATTTGAAAGTTTATCTCCCGGTAAGCTCGATTCATTGTTAAAACCAGCGCATGTTTGGGAGTTAACTCATATAATTGCCTATCATGCTGTAGCCGGGAAATTTAGCGCTAAAGAATTACATAAGCTCATCAATAAGCATAAAGGTTCAACCATTTTGACTACCATTAGCGGAGGTAAATTGATCGCTAAAATTGATGACAATAATAATATCACATTGGAGGATGAAACCGGTGGCCGGTGTATCATCAACCGGTCTGATATTACACAAAGCAACGGCGTAGTCCACATCATCAGCAAAGTGCTGTTACCCAAACCAAAAGCCGTATAATAATACAGGCGAATGACAATCTGTCTACAGCAGCACTACGTATTTAAGATATAATGAATTGTAAGGTTTAGTTGCTAATAACGACTAATCACACAAAAGCACGATGACTGTAATAGCTCATCATTCTATTTATATTGATAAATACTTAAAAATGAAAAGATCAGTTTTAGCAATAGCGATATTATTTATTGTAACCGCATTTGGCTGTCAGAACAGCAGTGGGCAGGGTGACAAAAGGAAGCTGAGCAAACCAGCAGATGAGTGGAGAAAAACACTAACGCCCAACCAATACCACATCATGGTTGAAAGCGGAACAGAACCGCCATATAAAAACGACTATTGGAACAATCACCAAAAGGGTGTTTACGTAAGCGCGGCTACCGGCGAAGTATTATTTAGCTCTGACGATAAGTTTGACAGTGGAACAGGCTGGCCAAGTTTTGTTAAACCCGTCGACTCCACAAAAGTTGCTATTGTACATGATGACAGTTACGGCATGAGCCGCGACGAGGTTATTGAAAAAAGCACCGGTTTACACCTGGGTCATGTTTTTGACGATGGCCCCGCCAACCGCGGTGGCAAAAGATATTGCATGAACTCGGGCGCATTAAAATTTATTAAAAAGTAACCGCCCGGCGATTAGCATTTACAGATGGGCGCAATTGCGGCCTTACCCGTAAACCACTTTCAAACTTTAAACCAATGGTCAGATCTATCCAATCAGGATTAACAGGTCTGATCATTTTTTCTTTTTGCGGACGGGTGTAAGTGCTTACCACTTTAAAACGTTCCATAGCCTGCTCTTCGGTATTGATCTCTTCAAAATAAACCAAACGGTTAAGCTGCTGCGCGCTGTCGAAAAATAAAGTAGGCATATCGCTGTAGAATTGCAGTGTCTTTACAAGATCTGAGCATAAACCAACGTGAAGATTTTTCCTGTTTCTGTCGGTGATGATATATACAAAACGTTTCATTTTATGATAAAAATTTTGGTGAACCAATATTTATTACTAACTTTATGAGCATAAAATTACTAATAATTTTAGCAAATGCAAATTTTATGTCAATAATTTCACAAAATATTAAGTTTCTCCGCAAAAAGAAGGGTTTAACCCAGCAACAATTTGCCGACCAATTAGGTATAAAACGTTCATTAGTAGGCGCATACGAAGAAGAAAGAGCTGAACCAAAATACGAACTACTAAAAACTTTAGCAATATTTTTTGACATTACTATTGATGATTTCATTAATGAGACCATCGATGAAAAATGGGCGCCGAAACCAAAAGGCAATCCAGCCAACCTGCGTATACTAAGTATCTCTGTTGATAAAGAGGATAATGAAAATATTGAAATGGTACCGCTAAAAGCAAGTGCGGGCTATTTGAATGGCTATGCCGATCCCGAATATGTATCCCAGTTGCCTAAATTTTATCTGCCTATGTTTAAACAGGGCACCTACCGCGCTTTTGAAATAAAAGGCGATTCGATGCTGCCTATATTATCAGGCGATATTATTATAGGTGAATACCTGGAAAACTGGGCCGATATTAAAAGCGGTGAAACTTATATCGTAATATCTAAAAACGATGGTGTTGTATATAAACGCGTCGGTAATAAATTTAAAGAAAACAAAAAGCTCAAGCTGATATCAGATAACCCCGTTTACGAGCCTTATGAAATAAACGGTGAGGATGTGCTGGAAATATGGAAAGCAAAAGGCTATATCTCTACACAATTGCCGCAACCTACCCCAGAGCCTACTATGGAAAGCCTCACCAGTATGATGGCCCAAATGCAACGCTCCATATCAAATTTACAACAAAGCAACAATTAAGTTACATCGGCTTATTTAAACCTTTACGGCATATCTTTATCCTAAGATTATAAAACGTAATAAATTAAAGAGCTATGAAAAAATTATTGTTAATGTGCTGTTTCCTGATCGGGATTTCAGCGGTAAGCCATGCACAAGGTGGCGGTATGAGAAAAAGTCCGGAAGAAAGGGCTAAAGATCTGCAAACACAGCTAAAGCTTTCTGACGACCAAACCACTAAAATAACCGCTATATATAAAGAGCAGGCTACAAAGATGGACAGCGTGAGAACAGCTGCAAATGGCGACAGAGATGCCATGAGAAGTGCCATGCGCCCAATGATGGAAACTACCAATACAAAAATTAAAGCTGTTTTAACAGCCGACCAGGCAGCTGCCTATGATAAGGCCATGAAAGACAGAATGGACAGAATGAGACAAGGCGGCGGCGGAGGTGGTTCACAGAACTAACAGCGCCCAGCTTATAAAAAACAAAGGCTGCCTTGTAAAAAGGCAGCCTTTGTTTTTTATGTATGAACCATATGGCTTATTTAGGCCAGTCATTGATGTGCTCGGCTTCGCCAACTTTAAGCGTCCTGGCCGAAATTACTAATTTCATGCTCATCGGTACTTCTCCAATTATATTTATTCCTTCATCATAGGCTATAATGTAGCTGTCATCAAAAGTAAGCTCCTTCATTTTGGCATCTTCTTCTGCCTTTTTGATCAACAGGGTGCCTTTAAAAGGTTTAAACTGGTTGTTTACCATTGTTTCAATAATGGAGGTGTCTTCAGTTGATTCTATCTCAACTTCAATTTTTCCGCCGTAAATACCCGATGAAGGGCGTCCTTTAGAATCAACATCGCGGTCAAGTGCGTAAGAACAGGTGAGTACATCATAATCCCTGCCCGAAAAATTTAATCTTGCTTTGAAAGCCATAAAGTTAAACTTGGAGGTTATTTTAAATAAAGTACCGGCTTTCGGCACTTTAACTCTTAAACCACAAACAAAAGCAAATATTGTTTACCAAAGAATAAAAAATATTTATTGAGTTATTTTTATTAACCATTGCTATAATTAAATTAACAATATATATTTTTGCTTATCATCTATTAAAAAAACAATAAGTGTTTACGCACTAAATATTAACCAAAATTAAAATCAAATGAAGCTTACTTCCGAAGAGGCTATTAATAAGCTGATAACCAAAAGCGCTAATAAGTTTGAACATGAAATTTACCTCATCAGAAGAGGCAGATTAGAATACGTACACCATAACAACAACAGCATTCAGTTTAAAAGCAGTGTGCCGCCTAAACAAACCACTGGGAAAGATGTCAACGAAGCAAAACACTGGTACAGGTGCATGTCACAAAATGATTTTTTACACCTGAAAAGAAGAGATGTATTGTTGGGCGGTGACAGCTACGGAGGCATTGCCACCAACTTTGACTACGCTAGTAGTTATTTTAGCGATACTAATAGTCACATTGTGGAATTTGAAACCATTGCCGATGCACCCTTGCTGTATCACACTTTCCTGGGATTAAATATCGGCAAAGGTACACCAGCAAGCCCTAAAGGCGAAGGGGACGGCGGCACTTTCGGTCTTGGTAAAACAGGTTACCTGGGCGGCAAAGCCGGCGATAAATTTAACGAACTGCTGGAACGCACACAAATTACCTGGCGACTGGTAGCCTGCAAGCTCCCGCTTCCGGCTTAAACAAAACTATAAAAGTAAAAAAGGGAATGGATGCTATTCATTCCCTTTTTTGTTGCTAATAGGTGCAGCTGATCGGCCTAAAAAATAAATGATTTCGCCCTGTGTATAAACGGTAACTTTTTACCTTTGCACAAATCATTTCTATTTTGACATCTGCCGAAAAATATATCGAAAGCAAACTCGAAGAACGACGATCATCCGGCATTTACAGGACATTAAAACCCGAGAATGATCTTATTGATTTTTGTTCTAACGATTATCTCGGCTTTGCACGATCTGCCGCTTTAAAAAGCAGCATTGATCAGGAAGTGCAAAATTACCCGCAAAGTTTAAATGGATCAACCGGGTCACGGTTATTATCAGGCAATTTACAATATGCCGAAGACCTGGAGAAAACCATTGCTGCTCATCATCAGCACCAGGCTGGTCTCCTTTTCAATTCCGGGTATGATGCCAACCTTGGTCTGTTATCATCATTAGCGCAGCGGGGCGATACCATCATATTAGACGAACTGATCCATGCCTCGGCCATTGATGGCGCCAGACTGAGCTACGCCAATCGTTACAGCTTCAAACATAATAATACCGATAATCTGGAAGCTAAGCTAAAACTGGCTAAAGGAAATTGTTATGTAGTGATAGAAAGTGTTTATTCCATGGATGGGGATACTCCCCCACTATTGGATATATTGAACGTTACCGAAAGATACGGAGCCCATTTAATTGTCGACGAAGCTCATGCAGTAGGTTTATATCCTAAAGGATTGGTAACTGAACTTGGCTTACAAAGCAGGATCTTCGCATCGTTGATTACTTTTGGCAAAGCGCTGGGTGGCCATGGGGCCATTGTATTGGGCCGCGACACATTACGGCAATACCTGATCAATTTTGCGCGTCCTTTTATTTATACTACAGCTGCTTCCTTTCATCAACTAGCCTCCGTAAAAATGGCTTATCAGCTGTTAAATAATGCAGAACCGGAGATCATCAGTCTTAAAAACAACATCAAACTGTTTAAAGAACAAATCAACCCGGAAAGCGTATATCCATTACTAAATAGCGACAGCCCTATTCAATGTATTGTATTTAAGAGTAATGATAAGGCCCGTGATATGGCAAACATTTTGCAAGCTAAAGGGTTTGATGTGAGAGCCATACTTAGCCCAACCGTTGCCGCCGGAACCGAAAGGATACGGATATGCCTGCACGCGTTTAATACAGCCAATGATATAAACAAACTTGCCACCATTATTAATCAGTTTATAAATGCCTGATAAACAGCCTATATTCATTACCGGCATAGGCACCGGTGTTGGTAAAACCATTATTTCGGCCATCGTAACAGAAAAGCTGAAGGCCGACTATTGGAAGCCCATACAATCCGGGGATCTGGATAGCAGCGATACCCTAAAAGTGCGGGGCCTTGTATCAAACAAAACTACCCGTTTCTATCCCGAAGCTTACCGGTTAACACAGCCTTTCTCGCCACATAAATCTGCCGCTATTGATAAAATAGTGATAGATATTCAAAGTATCATTCCTCCCCAAACCGATAACCAACTGGTTATTGAAGGCGCCGGAGGGCTAATGGTACCATTGAATGACGATACCCTGATCATTGACCTGATCAAACAATTAAACGCTCAGGTGATACTGGTATCACAGAATTACCTGGGTAGCATCAATCATACACTACTATCGCTTAGTATGCTCAAACAATATGATATACCAGTAATGGGTATTATATTTAATGGCGATAAGGATATCTACTCAAAAACATTTATCCTCAATTACTCCGGAGTAACAGAACTGGGTCACGTACCCTCATTCGATAATATCACCCCAAAAACAATACTTGAAGCGGGAACCTATATTACTTTATAATGATAGCGTAATATTTTGTCAAATAAATAATTTGCCTCAACTTAGCTTTTACCATTTATAAGCACATACTATGAAAAATATTACCGTAATAGGTTCAGGGACAATGGGCAACGGCATAGCTCATACTTTTGCCCAGCATAATTTTGAAGTGTCATTAGTTGATATTAATGCCGAAGCTTTGAATAAGGCTGTACAAACCATTACCAACAACCTTGATCGTCAGCTAAAAAAAGGAGCTATAGATGAGCTGTTAAAAAACGACACGCTTAGTCGCATTAAAACGTATACCGACCTGCAATCTGGAGTCGTGAATGCCGACCTGGTGATAGAGGCCGCTACCGAAAACCGGGAAATCAAACTAAAGCTATTCAAACAGCTCAGCGATATTTGCGGTGATAAAGTAATTTTGGCTTCCAATACATCCTCTATATCCATCACACAAATTGCCGCGGTCACCAAAAATCCTGGCAATGTGATAGGTATGCATTTTATGAATCCCGTACCGGTAATGAAGCTGGTAGAAGTGATCAGGGGCTACGCTACTACTGATGAAGTGACGCAAACCGTGATGCAGCTTTCCAAAATTTTAGGGAAAGACCCGGTTGAGGTGAATGACTACCCCGGCTTTGTTGCCAACCGGATCCTGATGCCAATGATCAACGAAGCTGTTTATACCCTGTATGAAGGCGTTGCCGGTGTTGAAGAGATCGATACCGTGATGAAACTGGGTATGGCTCACCCCATGGGCCCCTTGCAACTGGCCGATTTTATTGGACTTGATGTTTGCCTGGCCATTTTAAAGGTATTATATGATGGCTTTGGCAATCAAAAATACGCGCCTTGTCCATTATTGGTGAATATGGTAACTGCAGGTCATCTTGGTGCCAAATCAGGAAATGGTTTTTACAAGTATACTCCGGGCAGTAAAGAATTGATAGTAGCCGACAAATTCACCAAAAATTCATTAAACCTATAATTATCCCAATGGTCTATAATCTGTAAGTATTTTAAATTAAACCATTTTACAGATGAAAAAGATAGCGAAAATAGGATTACTACTGGCCTTAACCGGCACCTTGTTCAGCTCGTGTGCTGCTGACTATTATGTGGCCGATCGCCCTGCTGAGCCTGTGTATGTTCGCCCTGTTGCTCCCTATCCAGGTGCCTATTGGGTTCCTGGCGAGTGGACCTGGCGCGGCGGAAGATATGTTTATATAAATGGTTATTATGCCCATCCGCGTCCGGGCAGGGTTTATGTACAAGGATACTGGCACCCGGTTCACCGCGGCTATGCATGGCACAGGGGATACTGGAGATAGTTTCAGTTGGCAGTGGGTGGTTTGCAGTTAGCAGTTAAAAATCGCAAACTAATAACTGCCCACTGCAAACTGCTTACTGAAATCTACATCCGCTCCGGCACATCAATGCCCAGCAGGTTCATAGCCTTGCTGATCACTTTTGCTGACGATGCTGATAATTGCAAGCGGAATTGCTTTGATATCTCGTCCTCTGCCTGGAGGATTGATTTTTCGTGATAGAATTTGTTGTACACCTTGGCTAACTCATACACATAGTTGGCTATAACTGCCGGGCTATAATCGTTGGCAGCTGCATTAATCACGTCAGGAAATTGCGTTAATAGAACGATCAGATCGCGCTCAACATCGGCAAGCTCCGTAATTTCAATAGTGGAATTGACTTGATAATCTGCCCTGCTCAGCACTGATTTGATACGGGCATGAGTATATTGTATAAACGGCCCGGTGTGTCCCTGGAAATCAACCGATTCGTTAGGGTCAAACAATAAACGTTTCTTAGGGTCGACCTTGAGCAGGAAATATTTCAGCGCCCCCATACCAATGGTATGATATAGTTGCTGCTTGTCTTCTTCACTAAAACCATCAACCTTACCCATAGCTTCGGTTTGTTCTTTAGCAGTGGCTTCCATTTCGGCCATCAGGTCGTCGGCATCAACTACGGTACCCTCACGCGATTTCATTTTGCCTGACGGCAAGTCGACCATCCCGTATGACAAGTGGAACAACCCATCCGCACCTGCTTTGCCCAGTTTACGCAGTATCAGGAACAGTACTTTAAAGTGATAATCCTGCTCGTTACCAACCACATAGATAGATTTATCCATGTGAAAGTCGTTGTACTTTAATTGAGCGGTACCCAGGTCCTGGGTAATATAAACCGATGTGCCGTCAGACCGTAATACCAGTTTCTCGTCCAGTCCATCAGGTGTAAGGTCAATCCAAACGGAGCCATCCGGTTTTCTGAAAAAAACACCTTTTTCAAGTCCTTCCTCAATAATGTCCTTACCTAAAAGGTAGGTATTTGATTCATAGTAATATTTGTCGAAATCAACACCTAGTTGCTTGTATGTTTCCGCAAAACCGGCATATACCCAGCCGTTCATGGTTTTCCACAGGTCGATCACTTCAGTATCGCCTGCTTCCCATTTTTGTAGCATTTGCTGGGCTTCTCTGATAACAAGGGCATTCTTTTTAGCCTCGTCCTCACTTTGGCCTTCGGCTTTCAGCTCTTCAATCTGGGCTTTATAAGCCTTATCAAACAACACATAATATTTGCCTACCAAATGGTCGCCTTTTAAGCCAGATGACTCCGGTGTTTCACCGTTGCCAAACATTTGCCAGGCCAGCATGGATTTGCAGATGTGGATACCACGGTCATTTACCAGGTTTGCTTTTACCACATCGTACCCGGCTGCACCTAATATCTGCGCTACCGAATAACCTAACAGGTTGTTACGGATATGCCCCAGGTGCAACGGTTTGTTGGTGTTGGGTGAGGAATATTCCACCATTACTTTTTGACCGTTAGGTTTTGCAATGGTAAAATCATCCGGTAGTATACGGTTATATAATTGTCCAATCCAGTACTCATCGCTTATAGAAATATTCAGAAAACCTTTGATCACATTGAACGCAGCGATCTCCTTTACTTCGTTTTTTAGATATTCCCCTATTTCGGTGCCAGTTTGTTCAGGCCCTTTACGCGAAAATTTGGTAAAAGGAAATGTTACTATAGTTATTTGCCCTTCAAACTCCTTGCGGGTTTCCTGTAAACTTATAGCAGCCGGGGCTACATCTGTTTGATATAGTTGTTTTATTGCTTTAACAGCCGCCTCAATAATAAAATCCATTCGGCAAAATTAATTAAATTGCCAATATCCTTGTTATAATAAAATGTTGATTATTCTGAATAGATTTGTTCTTCTTATATCCATTTATGACACTTAAAAACAACGATTTTAGAATAGATGTAACCTCCGAAATTGGAACGCTCCGCACCCTACTTATCCACAGCCCCGATAGCGGCCTGGGTAAGGTAGTACCCTCAAAAGCCCAGGATTGGCTGTTTGAAGACATTGTGCACCTGGATACTATGCGTAAAAACGAATACGATTATTACGTAAAACTGTTGCTTTATTTTTTGGATCAGGATAAGATCAAAGGCAAACTCCAAGAGGTAGATAATGACACTGAACGCACGTTTTTTAAGCCCGACAACCCGGGTTTTCATGCATCGGGTAAAGTAATTGAGATACAAACCCTACTGGCCGATATTTTAAAACAAGACGATATTCGTGAAAAACTGGTAGCATCAGTTTGCGCCATTGAAAGCTGTAATTACCGCCTGCAACAGCAACTGATAGATACCGACCCTGTTGAACTGTCCAAAATATTCATATCGGGCTCATTAAGCACCGAAGAGATGATCTTCGCGCCCATACCTAACCTCATTTTTTCGAGGGATATTGGTATTGCCATCAACAATCATATGCTGTTGAATAAGCCTGCAAAAAAAGCGCGTTTCCGCGAAACGTTGCTGGCACGATACATATTTTTTAATCACCCGTTGTTTGCCGAGTATCGCAACAACATTTTGGAGATACCTGAAACTGCCCAGCACTTTTTACGACCGGGTGAAGACAATCTCGAAAAAACAACTCTGGAAGGTGGTGATGTAATGATGGTAAGCCCACAGCACCTGGTTATTGGTTGTAGTGAACGCACATCCATCAGTGGTGCCAATGAGGCCATTAAGCTTTTGTTTGATAATGATGTGGTGAAGAAAGTAACCATTGTAAAAATTCCGCACAAGCGCGATTACATGCATATCGATACGGTTTTTACACAAGTTAGACGCGATACCTGGGTATTGCTGCGCTCCCTGGCCGTTGCCGAGGCCCCAATAGAAGAGCAGGAGCCGATATCGTGGTTTGCCGATAAAAAACAAAAGGAACGACCAGAAATTGTACAGTTTGAAAAAGGCGAGAAACCCAGGTTATTTAGCTGTATTGAAGATCTGTTAGCCGATATCAGCGAAAACGACCTGCAAAGCGGTCATAAAACAAAATTCATTTACTCTGGCAATAACACCTTCCCCTTTGATGCCCGCGAACAATGGACGGATTCCTGCAACCTGTTGGCCATCAAAGAAGGCGTAGTTTTAGGGTACGACCGTAATGATAAAACCGTAGAAGCATTTAAACAAAATGGCTTTAACGTGATCAGGGTGAACGATCTGTTACAAAAGTTTGAATCGGGTGAGCTTGACCCTCAAAAACTAACCAATACTTTAATTTTAATGCCATCGGCAGAATTGTCGAGGGCCCGTGGTGGTTTTCATTGTATGAGCATGCCGCTTTTAAGAGATAAAGTTTTATAGTTATCGAGTCATTAAGTCATTTTCTAAACTTTCAATGACTTAATGACTTAATGACCCAATGACTAAATAAAATGACCAATAATCAATCCACCAATAATATATTAATGATCAGGCCGGTCAATTTCGGCTTTAATGAACAAACAGCAGGAAGTAACGCTTTTCAGAACCGTGATGCAGATCAGCAAGTCGTTCAGGATAAGGCGTTAGCCGAATTTGATGGTTTTGTAAAAACGCTGAAAGAAAATGGAGTTAGTGTTACCGTGGTTGACGATACCCCACAACCACATACACCTGATTCTATTTTTCCGAACAATTGGGTATCATTTCATACCGATGGTCAGATATTTTTATACCCCATGCAGGCCGAAAACCGCCGGCTGGAGCGCAGGGAAGATATTATCAGCAAACTGGAAGATCATTTCAAGGTAAATCACATAATAGATTTGAGCCGTTTTGAAGCAGAAAATAAATTTCTGGAAGGCACCGGCAGTATGGTGCTCGACAGAGAGAACAAAATTGCTTATGCCTGCCTTTCGCCCCGTACTGATAAAGAAGTATTGAGCCTGTTTTGTGAAAAGGCAGGTTACCGGGCCATCAGCTTTGACGCGGTTGACGAGCACGGAAAAGCTATTTACCATACCAATGTATTGATGTGTGTTGGAAGCAAGTTCGCCGTGGTTTGTGCGGATAGCATCCCTAACCCGCATGAAAAAGTGGAGATTTTGGAATCATTGCGATCAACCCGAAAGGAGATCATTGAAATATCATTTGAACAAATGAACCGATTTGCGGGTAATATGCTGGAGGTAAAGAATAAATCAGGCGAAACCTTGATCGTGATGTCGAAAAATGCATATGATGCGCTCCTCGAGGAACAAAAAGACAAGCTCAAAAAATACGGCAATTTGGTTTATGCTGATATCAATACTATAGAAACCAATGGTGGTGGCAGCGCCCGATGCATGATGGCCGAGGTGCACCTACCCGCTGTATCTAATTATTAATCTGCCCTCTATTATTTTGCACCAAAATGTATACAGCTTTCTGACACTTGGCACAAAAAAACTTTCTTACAGACAGAAAGAATAAAATATTTTTGACAAACCAACTTCTGTGCATTCGGAAGTGAAACTGATTTTTGCAGGTAGAGCAATAGTACTTTTTATCATTATAAATTTTTTTACTCATATTTAATCAAAAAGAAAATTCCATTTAATCATTGAGATAAAAATAAGAAAATAATCAATTAAAATTAACTATAGAGAATAAAATTTATGCAAACACTTATAACAAATGTATCTTTTAAATGGCAGCCAAAAGAAAAAGGTTTTGAATATTGTACCTCTTGAAATCCTTTCAACCCGTTCTGCACCGCATTTTGTGCAAAGTAATTGTTTCTTAAAATTACCTGAATGATCCGTTGTTATTGATTGAGGCGACATAAATTACTCTTTGTTTAATGCAATAATAACCATGAGTGAACAAAATGAATGCCACACAATAAATATTTTAACTATAGAATAAAAACATTGCTTTAATAAGACAACTTTCCCTGCTTTTTCTTATCTCTTTTTACCCACTTTAAACCATTATTCCGCGACTTATATAATACATCGCAATTCATTGATTATTAGCACAAAAACGATATGTATATACTGCGATATACCCCCTGTTAAATAAATTACATTCAGACTATAAAATTTATCCTAACAATTAGCCGTTAATTCCGTTTAAAAATCACATTTTTGCCCCAAATTTTTTAAGGATGCAGAGTTACCAGGAATTTCTTGATTTGAGTGTAGGTTTCCCGCAGGATGGTTTTGAGATCATCGACGATGAACTATACTTTCAGGACCTTAATTTAATGGAGATGATCGAAACGTATGGCACGCCATTACGTTTTACTTATCTGCCCATGATAACCAAGAAAATACAGCAGGCAAAACTGTTATTTCAACAGGCTATTGTTAAAAACAACTATCGCGGCAGCTATAAATACTGCTATTGTACCAAAAGTTCGCATTTCAGACATATTGTAGAGGAAGCGTTGAAAAACGAGATCCACCTGGAAACATCATCGGCTTTTGATATGCCAATGATTGATGCGCTGGAGAAAAAAGGAGCGGTAAACAAGGATATCACCGTAATATGTAACGGGTTCAAAACCTTCCAGTATAAAACTTATATTATTGACATGCTGCATGATGGTTTCAAAAACATCATCCCGGTACTAGATAATAAAGAGGAATTTAACCTGTATGACGATGAGATAGAGATGGACACCCCTTGTAACCTGGGTATCCGTATAGCGGCTGAAGAGCAGCCCGACTCCCAGTTCTATACCTCACGTTTAGGTGTGCGGATGGAGGATGTGATCGATTTTTATCATAATAAGATCGAAGAGAACCCTAATTTCCAGGTAAAGCTGTTACACTTCTTTATCAACTCAGGTATATCTGATACCCCATACTACTGGAACGAGTTGGAAAAATACGTAACGCTTTATTGCAAGTTCAAAAAAGTGAACCCGGCTCTGGATACACTGGATATTGGTGGCGGTATGCCTTTCAAAGATTCGTTGGTATTTGATTTTGATTACGAGTATATGATCAATGAGATCGTAAGCCGTATCAAAGAGATCTGCGCCGATAACGACACCATGGAACCGGATATTATCACTGAGTTTGGTAAATACACCGTTGCCGAAGCTTCGGGCATTTTATATAAAGTATTAGGTCGTAAACAACAAAATGACCGCGAAAGATGGTTGATGCTTGATGGTTCATTCATCACCAACTTGCCGGATGTTTGGGCTTTGAACCAAAAATATATTTTGCTTCCGGTTAACAACTGGGATTCTGAATATGAGCGCGTAAACCTGGGTGGTATTACCTGCGACGGTCAGGATTATTATAACCAGGAGGCACACATGAACAGTGTATTTATGCCTAAAACCCGTAAGGTACAATACCTGGGCTTTTTTAACACAGGAGCTTACCAGGAAGTACTGAGCGGATATGGTGGTATACACCATTGCTTGCTCCCATCGCCTAAACATGTAATCATTCGCCGCAACCGCGACGAAACATTCAATTTTGAGGTATTTGGCGAAGAACAGAACAGTAAACAAGTATTGAAAATACTGGGATATACTACGTAAAAGTTTGCAGTTTTGAGTTAGCAGTTAGCACAACTCATATCATATTTTATTTATAGCGATGGGTTTAAACCCATCGCTATTTTTTTGACCGTTGATCAGTATGATGACGTTGATTGCGCTGATTTTTTTACCTAATTTGTTTGGCATTTTTTGCAAACTGCAAACTGCAAACTGCAAACTGCAAACTGCAAACTGCAAACTGCAAACTGCAAACTGCAAACTGCAAACTCACTTCCCTGAAGCCACTCCCCAGTAACAGCTGTTTCTGATTTTTTTTAATATCTCGGGTGTTATGCTGGATATAGATTGTTGGTATTTACCTTCATTATTAAGCAGGTACATCGCTCCACTTTGATTGTTATACGCATAAGAGCATAACTTATGTTCTTCCCCATCTTCGTTTTTTCGCACATCTATCCTGAGTCCATCAGTCATGTTGGATTTGCTTGCTGGTTCTGCGGGTACTGATGCTCTGATCCAATTAACGGTATAAGTTATATTTTGCGATGATACAGACGCCGTGTTTTGTTTGTAACTTTTACTGGCTTGTATCACTTGCAACAGGCACTTTACACAAGGTTCTGCCACGGTAGCGGTACCATAATTTTTCTGTGGATTATTGATCACACTATCTTTTTTCCCCGCCACTTGTACCGTGGTTTTGGTAATATCCGTTGATACAGGTTTGGTTTTGGCGTGTTGACAGGCAGATAATGCTACCATTACTATTATACAAAAACAAGTATTCAATTTTAATATCCTCATGCCAGATCACCTATTATTTATTGTATATACAGTGATGAAAGCTTTTTGTGTTAACCATATGTAAACTACATCATCCAAATTGGCAAAACCATTGCCATTTTAATTTAAACAAGTTATTTATTGCATTTAATGGACACGAAAAGACCCGATTTTCTATAAAAATTTCTTAAAATTGTCTGATTTAATTTTCCCTTGCTGCTAAACATGCCTGCAGGACTTAATCATCACAACAATTTTCAAAAAACCGGGTTATACCTGGTATAATTTAACTTGAGCATACCTTTACAAGGTATTATAAAAAGATGGCTAATAGCGATAAAGTTTCAGAAACAAAGGTTGACGTAGTTTTAATTGGCGCGGGTATCATGAGCGCTACATTGGGAGTAATGCTTAAAGAACTACAACCCGATTTGACTATTGAAATTTTTGAACGACTTGAAGTTATAGCCGCCGAAAGTTCGGCCCCGATGAATAATGCAGGCACCGGTCACTCTGCTTTTTGCGAATTAAATTATACTCCCGAACTTCCTGACGGAACCGTAGAAATAAAAAAAGCCATTAAAATTGCCGAACAGTTTGAG
The DNA here is from genome assembly GCF_059567985.1 of Mucilaginibacter sp. BGA-UO-ETr-C110. NCBI lineage: Bacteria > Pseudomonadati > Bacteroidota > Sphingobacteriia > Sphingobacteriales > Sphingobacteriaceae > Mucilaginibacter > Mucilaginibacter sp. BGA-UO-ETr-C110. The sequence continues at coordinate 783,359 of NZ_JCAQPB010000002.1, read as the reverse complement.
ATATCCAAAGAATTTTGGTCATATCTTATCGAACAAAAATATATTCAATCAGCACAAAGCTTTATCCGCAAAGTGCCCCACATGAGCTTTGTTTGGGGGCCCGAAAATGTAAACTATCTTAAAAAGCGTCAGCAAGCTCTTACCAAACATCATTTTTTTAAGGGGATGCTGTATTCTGAAGACAAAGCACAGCTTCAGCAATGGATCCCACTGGTGATGGAAGGACGTGAGGAAAACGAAAAAGTTTCGGCCACATTTATGGATTTAGGTACCGATGTAAACTTTGGCAGTTTAACCAGTAGTTTGCTGGATCAGCTTAAACAAAAAAAGGGAGTTGCCCTTCATCTTAACCATGATGTTCGTAACATTAAACGCAATAACGATAACAGCTGGCTGATAACCGTAAAAGACAAAACAACCGGACAAAGAAGAAAACTAACCTCCAATTTTGTGTTTGTTGGTGCGGGTGGCGGCGCTTTGCCCCTGCTGCAAAAATCGGGCATTGCCGAAAGTAAAGGTTTTGGTGGTTTCCCCGTAAGCGGACAGTGGTTGGTATGCAACAACCCTGCTGTTGTGGAGCGCCATGAAGCCAAAGTATATGGTAAGGCATCGGTAGGTTCGCCGCCAATGTCTGTACCTCACCTGGATACCCGGATGATCAATGGTAAAAGAGAATTACTTTTTGGCCCTTATGCTGGTTTCTCTACCCGTTTTTTAAAGAGGGGCTCATTACTTGATCTGTTTTGCTCCATTAAGCTAAACAATATACTCCCCCTGCTTGCCGTAGGGCGCGACAATTGGCCGCTCACCAAATACCTCATCAGCCAGGTATTACAATCGTCTACAGATCGCTTAAAAGCCTTACAGGAGTACATGCCTACAGCCAAAGCCAGCGAATGGGACCTGGATATAGCCGGTCAGCGGGTACAGGTAATTAAAAAAGATGCCAAACATGGCGGTGTACTGGAATTTGGAACCGAGGTAGTAACCTCTGCAGATGGTAGCATCTCTGCATTATTGGGTGCATCACCTGGTGCATCAACATCGGTACCCATCATGATACAACTCATTGAACGTTGTTTTAAAACCCACGTTAAAACCGATGAATGGCAGCAAAAATTAAAAGAAATGATACCTTCATATGGGCAATCATTAGCTAATGATGAAGCGCTAAGCGAAGTTACCAGAACGAGGACGAGCCAGGTGTTAGGATTAGTGTAGATACATATGTACCAGGCAGGCCATTTTATTAAAAAGTGGGTTTACATGGTTTACACTTTTCATGGTTTACATTATTATATTTAATTGACAATCAAATAGTTAATATATTTTATCATCATATTGTGGGTTTACAGTGTAAACCATGATTTATCCCCTAAAGTAGGGAATCTGCTGTATTATTTTTGAACATAGTAATAGCTTAGGAGAACCCGGCAAAGTTGACGTAGCAGTGAATATCTATCCGATCAAATATTGAGGTGATAAGTTTTCGGAACTTACGTTATCCGTTTCCCAAAGTATCAATTATAAATAGCTTACTGAAAGCCCCCGGCAGCCATGCCGCTATTCACTGCCGTTTCTTTAACCTTGAATTCCGCTGACTGCCCCAGTAGGGTAGTTTTGATCAGGAAGGGTATTCGGATGCCACCATTGATACCTTCATAATCACCAAATTCGGTTACGGAATTTACGGAGCCTTCAACTACTTGTTTTATTTTGAGACCCGTTTTCTGATTATAAAAATTCCGTATCTGAGTTCCTTCGGCAAGGCTTATATCAACTTCATAGGCCAGATCGCCGTTTACGATCTTAAGCGTAGAATCAAGCTCCATGACATATCCGCCTTTTTCATAGTCAAGTTCTGGGAAAGGTCTGCTTTTCGCTTTTATTATTTTTTTGCCGGCATCATCCAACGATATTTCGCGGTTTAACTGCTGTACACTGATCCGTTCGCCGTTCACCAAAACATGGGTCACAATCAAATTATTGTATGATGGTACGGTTATTTGCTGAAAAAACATATCGGGCGATCTATACCGGCTAACCATCTGTACTTCAGAACCCTGAACTGTACCTGTTGATGATATTTGCAGGTCTTTAATATTTTTCAACTTCTCGGCTCCGCCTATGGCATCAATATAAGTTTTGATGACGCTGGCAGCAGTAGTGCCAACTGGTACCGGCAACCCGCTAAATGAATTATTTTCTGGATTGATATCAGGCAAAAGATGATCCGGATCAACAATAGCCGAAACAATTTTTGAGGTTGATTTATAATGGAATGTCCAAAGCCCACCCCGCTGCCATATTTCAACCGGGAGTTTCATGGTGGCGGTTTTACCATTTTCTTCTTTGATCAGGATAGTTACCGGCAAAGCCATCTCTTCCAGGTTCTCCAACGTAATCAACGCCCCTTTGGAGGCATCGCCATCCGGGTAAGTAATATCCCTTATACCCTGGTCAAGTTTCCAGGTGGTGAAAAACCACTCGTTCCAAAACCAGCTCAGATCCTCTCCTGCCGCGTTATCCATGGTATGGAAAAAATCCCATGGCGTTGGGTGTTTAAATGCCCAGCGTTTGATATAGGTTTTAAAGGCATAATCAAAGCGTTGTTCACCCAGTATCTGCTCACGCAGAATAGTAAGCCCCAGTGCCGGTTTCTCATAAGCCGCCGCACCTAAAAAATCGGCCTGGATCACATCTGGTATCGTCATGATCGGCTCTGCCTCTGGACTGAATAATTGCAATGCTGCCTTTTGCTGATCGGGTTTTACATAATACTCGCCATTATTAAATACTTTGGTATCTACATTATTTAAAAAGGTATTAAAACCCTCGTCCATCCAGGCGTATTTACGTTCGTTCGATCCTACGATCATCGGGAACCAGTTATGTCCAAACTCATGATTGGTCACTTCCCACAACTCCCCCGTCTTATTTTCAGATCCGCAAAAAACGATTCCCGGATATTCCATACCGCCAACAGTACCGGCCACATTGGTAGCTACCGGATAACTATATTCAAACCATTGGTTGGAGTATAGTTCAATAGCGCCTTTTACATATTCTGTAGAACGGCCCCAGGCTTGCTTACCTTTACTTTCAACCGGGTAAACAGATTGTGCCAGGGCTTTCTTTCCACTGGGCAGATTAATGCGTGCTGCATCCCATATAAACGCTTTTGAAGCCGCCCAGGCAACATCCCGCGCATTTTTACATAAAAAGTGCCAGGTAAGTGTTGGCTTCTTAGGATAGTCCTCATTTCGCACGATATCAGCCGAGTCTTTGATCATTACTGTTTTATCGCTCTTCCGGGCCTCAGCCAAACGTTTCAGAGTATTTGGGGAATACACCTCGTTAGGATTAAGCAGTTCGCCCGATCCTGCCACAATTAGGCTGGCCGGTGCGGTAACGGTATAGTCAAAATTGCCGTATTCCAGGTAAAACTCGCCAGCCCCAAGATATGGCAGGGTATTCCATCCGCTTACATCGTCATAAACCTCCATACGGGGATACCATTGGGCCAATTCATATATCCAGCCGTTTTTAGTAAGCAGGCGCCCCATACGGTCGGTGCCATACTGCGGAATATCAAAGCCATACTCTATCCTGATCTGTAACTTGCTCCCCTCGGCCCGTAACGAGTCTTTCAACTTTATTTGCAGACGGGTATCGGTTACAATATAATCTGCTTTTTCGGTTTTGCCGTTTTTGGTTACGAATATGGCCTTTATCTCATCACCTTTAGTATAAGTACGGTTGTTAAATCTGCCGCCAGTTATCGGGCTGGTAGCTTCGGCCCTTGAATCTTCCCTGTAAATATTTTGCTCCACCTGTAGCCACAAAAAACCCAGCGCATCCGGACTATTATTGGTGTAAGTGATCAATGCAGTGCCATCAATCCTGTGTTTTAAGGTATCTAAAGTAACATTCAGCTTATAGTCGGCCCTGTTTTGCCAGTATTTTGAACCAGGGGCTCCCCCGGCGTTCCTGAACGCGTTACCTTTTTCGGGATAAAAATTAGGATTGAATACTTTGTGCTGGTCGTATTTTACACCGGGCTGATCGGTGTTTTGCGCATATCCTTTAAAGGTTATGGCACATAGCAGTATACAAAGCGTTAGGTTATAAAGCTTCATGTAGGTGATTTATCATTTATGAACGCCAATATATCAAAATTATGGCGATGCCATTATGACAATTGAACGGTTATAACATATTTTAACATATCATTACTGTTACATCCGCCCCAAAGTGCTGTTTGTAATTATCATGCCTCACAAAAACAGTATGCAAACCATTATCTATTTTTTATATTTTTGCGGATGATTGAGAGTACGCAAAATCGCTGCTCCGAATCACATTCCTAATAAATGGATATATCAGTAGTAGTACCACTTTATGACGAGATAGAATCATTGCCAGAGTTAACCTCATGGATAAGCCGGGTAATGGATGAAAACCGTTTCACTTACGAGATCATATTAATTGACGACGGTAGTAAAGACGGTTCATGGGAAATGATCAGAAAGCTGCAGCTGAACAACCCTTTTATCAAAGGCATTAAGTTCAGGCGTAATTATGGCAAGTCGGCAGCATTGAATACGGGTTTTGAGGCAGCTAATGGTAATGTTATTATCACCATGGACGCCGACCTGCAGGATAGCCCCGACGAGATCCCGGAACTATACCGCCGTATTACCGAAGAAAATTACGATCTGATATCTGGCTGGAAAGCCAAACGATATGATCCGCTGAGTAAAACCATACCAACCAAGTTATTTAACGCGGCAACACGCAAAATGAGCGGCATAGATAATTTGCATGATTTTAATTGCGGTTTAAAAGCCTACCGTAAAGCTGTTGTTAAAAACATTGAGGTTTATGGCGAGATGCACCGCTACATACCTGTACTGGCTAAATGGGCCGGTTTTACCAAAATTGGTGAACAGGTTGTTGAGCATCGTGCGCGCAAATACGGTAAAACAAAATTTGGCATGAGCCGCTTTGTAAATGGTTTCCTGGATCTGCTTTCTATATTTTTTGTAGGCAAGTTTGGTAAGCGCCCTATGCACTTTTTTGGCATGATGGGCACTCTGAGCTTTTTTGCAGGTTTGATAATTGCCGTTTGGATCATCAGTGAAAAACTGTATAACCTGGCTCATGGTATTACTGTACGCCAACCAACCGATAATCCTTTATTTTACATAGCGCTTGTAGCTATTATTTTAGGCTCTCAATTATTCTTAACCGGCTTTGTTGCCGAGCTGGTTTCCAGAAACTCAAGCGAACGCAATAATTACCAAATAGAAGAGATTATTTAATTGAAGAAACAAGAATAAAGAGTCAAGAATCAAGACATTTTTTATTCTTATCTCTTGATTCTTGACTCTTGTTTCTTGACTCTATTTTAAAACATGTTTTTTTCCATCGTCATTCCTTTATACAACCGCCCGCAGGAGATCAAAGAACTACTGGAGACTCTTGTGGTACAAACTTACAAGGCCTTTGAGGTTTTGGTAATTGAGGATGGTTCTGTAAATGATGCCGAAGCGATTGTAAACAGTTTCAGCGATAAACTGGAGCTGCGTTATTTTAAAAAGCCCAATGAAGGACAGGGCTTTACCCGCAATTTTGGTTTCGAACGAGCCAAAGGCGATTATTTTATCGTTTTTGATTCTGATTGCCTGATCCCTGCCAACTATCTTGAAATTGTAAATAACTCACTCAGTACCAACTATCTTGACGCCTATGGAGGCCCGGATGGCGCACATAGTTCATTTACACCAACACAAAAGGCTATCAGCTACTCCATGACCTCTCCGTTTACTACGGGGGGCATACGCGGCAATAAAAAAGCTATCGGGCAGTTTCACCCACGCAGTTTTAATATGGGTATATCGCGCCAGGTATGGGAAAAAGCCGGTGGATTTATCATTACCCGACTGGGCGAAGATATTGAATACAGCATCCGTATCCATTCACTGGGTTTTAAAATAGGCTTGATACCTGATGCCGTAGTTTACCATAAACGACGTACCAATTTTTTGCAGTTTTATAAACAGCTTCATTTTTTTGGCAGGGCGCGTATCAACATTTATAAATTTTTCCCTAAAGAGTTAAAGGCGGTTCATTTTTTTCCGGCGGCATTTACTACCGGGCTTATATTCACGCTCATTTTCAACCTGTTAGGCTGGCAAATAGCTATATTAGCTAACATTATATTAGCAGTTTACATTTTGTTAATATTTTTTCACGCGTGGTGGAAAAATAAATCAGTAAAAATCGCATTTTTGAGCATTATAGCCGCCTTCACCCAACTTATCGCCTACGGGTTAGGATTTATGCAGGATTTTTGGAAGCGTGTAATTTTTAACAGACCATAAGAACTTATGTACCACCCATTTTCTGTTGCAGAAACCATTAAAACTGCATGGAATGTATTAAAGAAAAACTTCGCCACAATTACAGTATACTCAGTAATTGCCTTTGCTATCGTTTTTATTTCTGGGTTTTTAGTGTTTTACTTTGACGATGACGCTATAATCAGTTCTGTGGGCTTTATTGTTTTATTGATCGAGATCACATTTATTTTCTTAGCGTTTATAAAGCTTGGGTTTAAACTCATGGACAAAGCTTATTATGATTTTGACTTCAGCGAAATCATTCCTAAGTTCAGAATGCTTGTAAGTTATTTAACTTTATTGGTATTGGTGAGTACACTCGCCGTTTTTGCTACCCATCTGATTGAGAATATCAATGTGCTTAATGTAAAAAACTTTTTAAACTTTATTCTCGGCTTAGTTGTACAGTTTTTCTTTCTGTTCTATTTTCCGATATGTACCTGCTTTATTGTAGATGATGCCTCTGGCCCTCTTGAATCCTTAGCTCAGAGTTTTCATTTAATTAGGGGAAATTTTCTTAAATATTTCTTAATATTTTTAGTGATAGAAGCACTTATGATGTTGGGCGCTATAACTATTGTAGGGTTAATACTGGTTATTCCGTTTGTAAATATCATATTGATAGTAGCCTACCGCAAATTGGTTTACAGCCACCTGGATGTAGACGATGACATCGCCGAAACTAATTAGCACATGGGACTAAAATCTGCATTAAGCAAAATATTTGCAGCCGCAGTGAACCGGCAGCTAAACCAGTTACGCAAAAATGCCATAGCACTACAGCAAAACACATTCTCTGATCTGGTTGATGCAGCTAAAGACACCGCTTTTGGTCGCGAACATCGCTTTGCAGAGATCAATAATTACAACGATTTTAAAAAGAATGTACCCATACATGATTATGAGGACCTGCGTCCCTACATTGATCGTGTTGTCAATGGCGAAGAAAATGTTTTGTGGCCCGGAAAACCCGCTTACCTGGCTAAAACATCGGGCACCACATCAGGGGTAAAATATATCCCCATCTCCAAAGAAAGTATGCCCGAACATATCAAGGCTGCACGTAACGCGCTGCTTAGCTATATTCACGAAACCGGTAATGCCGATTTTGTGGATGGCAAAATGATATTTCTGCAAGGCAGTCCTACTCTTACGGTTAAGGCGGGTATATCAACCGGCAGACTATCAGGCATTGTGGCTCATCATGTACCTGCCTATCTGCAAAAAAACCGGCTGCCCAGTTACGAAACCAATTGTATTGAGGATTGGGAGCAAAAAGTTGATGCCATAGTGGAGGAAACTTTTAACCAGGATATGCGCCTCATATCGGGCATACCTCCCTGGTGTCAGATGTATTTTGACAGGTTATCGGCTAAAGTGGATGGTAAAAAGATAAAAGATATATTCCCTAATTTTAAACTATACGTGCATGGTGGCGTAAATTACGAACCCTACCGGGCTCGTATGGAAGAGAGCATTGGGGCAAAGATCGATGCTATCGAAACCTATCCTGCATCTGAAGGGTTCATCGCTTTCCAGGATTCGCAAAAGGAAAAAGGCCTGCTGCTATTGGTTGATTCGGGCATATTTTACGAATTTATCCCGTCAGAAGAATATTTTAATGAAAACCCTACCCGTATTAACCTGAAGGATGTAGAACTGGATAAAAACTATGCCCTTATCATGAACACCAGCGCGGGTTTATGGGGTTATAGTTTGGGTGATACCATCAAGTTTGTATCAAAAGATCCTTACAGAATAACGGTGACCGGACGCATCAAACATTACATATCGGCTTTTGGCGAACATGTAATAGGCGAAGAAGTAGAACAATCCTTAATGAGTGTTGCCCAGCAGGAAGGTGTTGATGTGGTAGAATTCACCGTTGCACCACAGGTTAACCCTATGGCAGGGGAACTACCCTACCATGAATGGTTTATTGAATTTGGCTCGGCGCCGGCCGATTTAAAGGCATTTGCAGTTAAAGTAGATAAAGCCTTGCAAAAGAAAAATATTTACTATTTTGACCTCATTGAAGGTAACATTTTACAGCCTTTGATCATCCAAAGCCTGCAAAAAGACGCGTTCATTAATTATATGCGCTCGCAGGGGAAGCTCGGAGGGCAAAATAAAGTACCGCGATTAGCCAACGACAGGAAGATTGCCGATGTATTAAAGGAATACACTATATAATAAGTAAATTTGACGTTATTCAGATAAACAGTTTGCCCATTTAACCGTTTACCTGACTAACTCATTGAAACAGGAATATCATTGATTAATCATACAAAAAACATTGCCATTCTTGGCTCCACAGGCAGTATAGGTACGCAAACATTAGAGGTGATCAGGAACAATAATAATTTGTTCAGGGCATTTTTACTTACCGCGCATTCCAACGCCGATCTGCTTATTAAGCAGGCTATTGAATTTAAGCCTGAATATGCCATTATATGCGACGAAAGCAAATACCAGGAAGTTAAATCTGCCTTAGCGCATTTACCCGTTAAAGTGCTTGCAGGCCATCAGGCTATTATTGATACGGTAACCCATCCGGATATTGCTGTGGTATTAACAGCCATGGTTGGCTTTGCTGGCCTTGAGCCTACCATTGCCGCCATAAAAGCCAATAAGGACATTGCACTGGCCAACAAAGAAACCCTGGTAGTTGCAGGTGAGCTGATAACCGGGTTAGCCAAACAGCACAACGTAAAAATTTTACCCGTTGATTCAGAACATTCTGCCATATTTCAATGTCTTGCCGGCGAGGAACACAACCCAGTTGAGAAATTGATCCTTACTGCCTCCGGCGGACCCTTCCGCGGGCGAAACCTTGATTTCCTGGCTAATGTAACACCGCAGGATGCACTTAAGCATCCTAACTGGGTAATGGGCGCCAAAATCACTATTGATTCGGCCTCGTTGATGAACAAGGGCCTGGAAGTAATAGAAGCCCGGTGGCTTTTTGATGTGGAAGCCGATCAGATCGATGTGATCATTCACCCTCAATCTATCATCCACTCGATGGCGCAGTTTAAGGATGGTTCTATCAAAGCGCAAATGGGCCTCCCTGATATGAAATTGCCTATACAGTACGCCCTAACCTATCCAAACAGGATAGCAAACGATTTTAAGCGGTTTAACTTTACAGACTACCCCACCCTTACATTCGAAAAACCGGATCTCGATACCTTTCGTAATCTTGGTTTAGCCTATGCGGCATTAAAACAAGGCGGCAACATGCCTTGCATTATCAATGCGGCAAACGAAGTTGTTGTTGCCGGCTTTTTAAGCCACTCTGTCAGCTTTTTAGCCATGAGCACAATTATTGAAGAGTGCATGCAGAAGATAAATTTCATAACTCAACCAACCTTAACCGACTATTTGAATACTGATAAAGAAACACGCATCTTTGCGCAAAATTTAATAGAAAAAACGCCGGTAAAGGCAATACAATTTTAATATACATAAACGTAGATAATGAGTATAGTGATCATGGTGGGCCAGCTGATACTGGGCCTTTCAATTTTAATAATCCTGCACGAACTGGGACACTTTTTGGCAGCACGTGCTTTTGGCATCAAAGTCGAGAAATTCTACCTGTTTTTTGATGCCTGGAACGTAAGTCTTTTTAAATTTACCTTTAACGGCGTTGAATACGGCATTGGCTGGTTGCCCCTGGGCGGCTACGTTAAAATTGCCGGTATGATAGATGAATCAATGGATACCGATCAGCTTGCAGGTCCGCCGCAGCCATGGGAGTTCCGTTCAAAACCGGCCTGGCAACGTTTAATCGTGATGCTTGGCGGTGTTACTGTAAACATTATCCTGGGCATACTGATATTCTGGATATTGACCATACGTTTTGGCGATAGCTATATCCCTAACTCAAGCGCCAAATACGGCATTGTACCAGGTGAGATCGGTAAAAAAATTGGTCTTGTAGCTGGTGATAAAATTGTAAAGATCAATGGCAAAGCTGTTGAACGCTTTGATGATTTAACCAGCCCCAAAGTATTATTGGAAAACACGGTATTTACCATACAACGTGGTGCCGAAACAGTAAGTGTTACTATACCACGCACCATACTAAATGACCTCTCTGACCACGGCATTGAAGAATTTATAAGCAGAATTCCCCGCAGCAAATTCATAGTCGACTCTATTGTACCAAAAAGCAATGCGCAAAAAGCGGGTCTGGCCAAAGGCGATAGCATCGTAGCTATTAATAACCAGCCTATCGCATTTTATGACGAATTGAAAACTGAACTGGCAAAAGACAAAGGCAAAACGGTTGACCTGGGTGTAAAACGTAACGACCAGGTTATCACTTTAAAAGCACAGGTTACTGCCGATGGAACTCTTGGCTTTGCACAGTCAAAGAACGATCTGCCTCAAGTAAAAACCATTTATTATGGTTTCTTCGGCTCATTGCCAATTGGCGCTTCAAGGGCCTGGGCAACATTTACCGATAATGCTAAAGGCTTAGGTAAAATTTTCAAAGGCGATGTTAAGTTCAGCAAAGCTGTAAGCGGCCCTGTTGCTATTGCCAACCTGTTTGGCAGCCATGTTGATTGGGTGCATTTCTGGAGCCTGGTAGGCTTTTTATCTATGGTATTGGCCCTGATGAACCTGCTGCCCATCCCGGCGCTTGATGGTGGCCATGCGCTGTTCCTAATCATCGAGATGATCAAAGGCAAAGCACTGAGCGATAAGTTCCTGGAACGTGCCCAAATTGTTGGTTTTGTTATATTAGTTACCCTTATGGTTTTTGTTTTTGGTAACGATATCGTAAAAATCATCATCAAAAAATAATCTCCGCAAATGGATATATATAGCCCCTGGAGTTATTCCGGGGGCTTTTTTGTTGCCACATCAACTGCCCCGGGCATTTGATAAACCTGCGTTTACCCTAACTTTACTTTGAGCGATTTTTTATAAGCTTTAAAAGCGTACCTTTGCGCAATTATTTTCCTGAAAAGCGCATACTTCCATTTGCTTAACTCTTCAACGACAATAAATACTTATTAATCAATACAATGAAAAAAATTGTCGACTACCGCAAGTTATTAGGTGTAAATGAAGCAGCTGAACTACAGGAATTAAAAACAACATACCGCAGTCTGATGAAGGCCTGGCACCCCGATAAATTCCAGGATAGCCCGGAAAGTAAGTTGGAAGCCGAAGAAAAAAGCAAAACCATTATTGAAGCTTACCACTTTTTAGTAAGCATCGCCCCGGAAACCCGCGAACAATCTTTTGCAGAGTATACCATCACCACAACTACCTCAAGTATAGCCGATTTTGAATATAAATCGCAGGTACTGAAGATCAGTTTTACCGATGGTAATACTTACGAGTATTTCGACGTACCCAAGGCGGTTTATATCAAGTTGATCAATGCCGACTCACCCGGACGTTTTGCCCGCAGACATATTTATAACGACTATGTGTACCGCAGCATCAGCAGGTTGGTGGCAACTGCTTAATTCTTTTTTTACAAAAACTTTTTAAAGCTTTTATTTTAACACTTTTCTGCTCAAAAAGAGGGAAAAACGAGTCAAAAACTGCTTAAAATTGCTTCAAAACCATCTATTTTAACACTTTTTAACAAATTTTAACACGGTTTTAAAGCTTTAAAAAGTTTTAATTCATTGATTATCAAATAACTACATCCCAAACGGTCTGTTTTTGACCTGTTTTGGCCTTAACAAAACAGCCCGGTTTTCTCTGATAAGAAAACCGGGCTGTTGCTTTTTATAAATATACTAAAAAATCTGCAGATCAGCAATGGTCGATATTAAGCAGCAGGCGTATGGGTTGTATTAAACAAATGGTTCTTTCTCTTAAATATAGCTGCACCCGCAAGGCTTATCATTAAGCCAATGATCCCTTGCAAAATGATATACAAGAAAGCAAACCCGCCTGGCCCAAACCTGCGTATATCTCTGATCTGTTTTTCAATATGTTGAGGTGATCTTCCTTTAAGTACCAGACGGGTTCGGATATGGGTTAAGGATTTTTCAAATATATCCGGACTGAATAGTGATAGATACAGATAAATAAAAACAGCTATCAATAGGGTTGAAATTAAGGTAAACTTAAATCCAGCTGAGAAGCCTTCATCAAAAGTCATATCGCCATTAAGCTGATCTCTGCACTGCCTTTGTGTTAAAGATGTAAAAGCTATTACAGGAAATAAATGTAAGCAAATACCCCAAAAACCAATTCCAAGATCAATATTAAAAATCTTCCAGATATAGGTAAGGATTATTTCTAAAAGCAGATAAATTAATGCCCATTTAATAGCTATTTGAGTTGGGCTAATTTTTTGAATATCCATGGTTCAGGCTTTTTTTGAAAAGAAGAGTTGTATGGGGATTATTTGCAAAAGAAAAGCGGCCTTTTTATGAAAAGGACCGCTTTCTTATATTATTGCCTGTTCTTAAACTGTTGGTTCAATTGTATCTCCATCGGTATCAGATATTAAAACCGGCGGACGATCTTTTTTAAAGATAGCCGCGCCAATAAGCGCTATGATAGCTCCCATAACCGCCGAACCAATAAGCGCACTGATGGTAATACCCACCGGACTAAGGAATTTGCTGGTAAAGGACATCGCCTGGTCTATCTGCTCTTGCGACATGCCTTTTGCCGCCAATTTAGCCTCGGTAGAGGCAACTATTTTTTGGAGCATCTCTGGGCTCAATACAGCGAAGTACAGATAAGTAAATACAGCCAGTACAATACCCGATAATATCGCAAACAAAAATCCTGCTTTAAATCCTTCGCCAAAAGTTAAATACCCGCCATTTACATCCCTGTACTCTTTTTGTGTCAGGAACATAAAACCGATAAACAGTAATGTACTTAACCATTTAATAGGCGAATCCGGATCGACATTCATAAATTGGATAATATAAGTAACTACAATAGAAGCTATTACATATATTGCTCCCCATTTAATAATTACCGGCATTGGACTTGTTTTTTGTATTTCCATGATATTGTATTGGTTTATGATTTATTAAAAGTAATTATTATTCTCTCCTATTCAAAAAATCAACCATAGAATATTGCAGGGAGGTAATGATTATTTCGAAATTCTTGAATTCGGAATATTTAGACTATGGTGCAGTGTTATCACCATAGTGTAAACTATAATTTCAATTCTGCTTTTAATTCTTAATATTGACGCAATATGTATATCCCACTATTAGCATTACATTCATTAACCCGGTGGCTGGTATTAATTAGCTTATTTTTTACCATTTACCGGGCATACAGGGGTTGGTTGCTCAACAAACCTTTTTTTAAGCTCGATAACACAGTTAGATATATAACTGTAACCATAGCACATATTCAACTCATCATCGGACTTTGGTTATATTTTATCAGCCCTATCGTTCATTATTTCCTTTATAATTTCAACACAGCTGTTCATCAAAGGCAGATCCGTTTTTTTGGGATGGAGCATATTACAGTAATGCTGATAAGTATCGTTTTAATTACCATAGGCTCAGCAAAAGCAAAACGCAAAACTACGGATAAAGAAAAATTCAAAACAATAGCCATCTGGTTCAGTATCGCGTTGGTTCTCATTCTATCCTCTATTCCCTGGGCATTTTCACCGCTTACAAGTCGGCCATATTTCAGACCTTTTTAATAAAAAACGAAAATCAGGCTTAAGATAAAATCAAACACTGAGCCACACAGACAAGTAAATTGAGCCGTGAAAGACATTTGCCATTAAATATAAGGACGATATTTGTATCGTTAACTCATAAAAATACAGCAATGTCAAACATAACAAAAATAGCCCTCGGCAAAGATGGCCCGCTTGTTTCTAAACTCGGATTAGGCTGCATGCGCATGTCGCCCGTTTGGGGAAATCAGGGGAATAACGAAACTGAAAGTATCGCCACCATTCAGTCAGCGCTGGATAGCGGCATTAATTTTCTGAATACCGGCGACTTCTATGGCGCGGGCCACAACGAACTGCTGGTAGGTAAAGCTATTAAAGGACGAAGGGACGACGCTTTCATCAGCGTAAAGTTTGGTGCTATCTTCTATGGCGGCCAGTGGCTTGGACTGGACTTACGCCCAATAGCCATCAAGAATTTTATTAACTATTCATTAGTACGATTGGGGATAGATACTATTGATCTTTATCAACCCTGCAGGCTGGATAATAGTGTTCCGGTTGAAGATGTGATTGGAACTGTCGCCGATCTGATCAAAGAGGGCAAGGTACGTTATCTTGGCGTTTCTGAAATTACGGCCGATCAACTGCGCAAGGCCCATAGCGTGCACCCGGTAACCGCATTGGAAATAGGCTATTCGCTGGCCGATCGCCAGATAGAAAACGACTTGTTACCTGCCGCGAAAGAACTGGGTATAGGTGTAGTAGCCTTTGCCAATACGGCCGAAGGATTACTTACAGGTGAGATGAAAGCCCCGCTGGCTGCTAACGATTACCATAATCACTTCTCGCGTTTTCAGGGAGATAACCTGATAAAGAACCTGGAGAAAGTTGAGGCATTAAAACAAATGGCAACAAAAAAAGGATATACACCAACACAACTGGCAATAGCCTGGGTGAATGCCCAGGGAAATCATATTATGCCATTGGTGAGCATGAGTCGCAGATCAAGGTTACCGGAAAACATACAAGCCATGGAGATAGTTTTTACTCCGGAAGAAATGAATGTTCTTAATGATCATTTTTCTCCAGGCTCGATACTTGGAGGCACATACCTACAGCGTTAGCCAGGTGGGGCTGTATATAAGCCCCTCCTATTTTATATCTTTACGTAATGATAAATCCGACTGAAATAATTCCGGGGGTTCTTTTTTATTCCTATCACGCTTCTGTGCGAAAGGATAAAGTGGCATTTTTAGAACATACTACCCTGGTATTGCAGGTTTCGGGTCGTTTTACATTGGAAACCGCCAGCGAAAAGCTTTCGATGGTTCAGGGTGAAATGTTGCTCATCCGAAGAAATCAATTGGGAGAACTCACTAAAACTCCTTTAAATGGTGAGGATTACCAAACTATAGTAATTTGTTTGAAAGAACACCTCCTCAGACAGATCGCGCTGGAAGAACAAATAGAACAGGGAAAAAAATACACAGGCGCCCCCAACATTCTTATTCCCGGAAACGATTTCCTTAAGGCTTTTTTTCAATCGGTGATTCCTTATGTACGTCATTCGGAAGAAAAGATAACCAATGCGGTGGGCATGCTTAAGGTAAAAGAAGCTGTACTATTGCTTTTGCATATCATGCCCGCGCTCAAAGATTTCCTGTTCGATTTTTCCGAACCATATAAGATCGATATTGAAAAATTCATGCTTAACAACTTTCACTTCAATATACCTATTGAAAAATTCGCGCAGCTTACAGGGAGAAGCCTCGCGGGTTTCAAGCGTGACTTTCAAAAAACATTCGGTATGGCGCCACGGCATTGGCTACAGGAAAAACGCCTGTTGGAAGCCCGGCGCCTGATAGAAACAAAGAATAAAAAACCATCTGCGATCTATCTTGACTTAGGATTCGAAACCCTTTCACATTTCTCTCACTCTTTTAAGAAAAAGTTCGGTAGAACCCCTACCGAGGGGTCGGTGATAATACCGACCATAGACTAATAACCTGCGCTGTTCGAAAGTCTCCGACTTCTGACAGCTGAAGACTTTGCTTTTTGCTATCTTTAGTCTAATAATGAAAGACGGTAAAAAGTTAGAAAGCTTGGTTAAACTGATACAGGAGACTTTAAAAGACTCCCCCAACACTATAATTTACGGCAATAAAAAAGTCAGAAATGCCGGCGGTAATAAACGCGAATTCGACGTTTTTATTGAAGGTAACATCAATAACTTTCCAATCAAGATCGCGATAGAATGTAAGGATTACGCCAAAGCCGTCGGTGTTGAAAAGATCGAGGCATTCCAAGCTAAATGCAGCCGTATCTCGGATATCAATAAAAAGGTATTCGTCGCAGCAAATGGCTACCAACGCGATGCGATCCAAGCTGCAAAGGAATTCGGTATAGAATTATATCATGTAGCTGATATCGACGCGACCGCTGTCCACGAATGGCTACCCATCAAACAATTAGGACTACGTTTTGAGGTTAAAGAATTCAATTTCGCCCTGGAAACTGATGAGCAATCACTAGAAACAGTCAACCAGCCGGGACAGGAGTGCTGGTTTGTCTATCAGGGTTCGCGCAGCGATGTGTTAGCTTTGATCAATCAGACCATTATCGACAATAAAGATAAGATTTGGGAACAGGCTATTTTTAATTTGATGCGCAATTCTAAAAAAGAGGAACTTGGCGGCAGGTTGACATTACCCTTTAAGATCGCTTTTAACTTAGCTGATGCGTTTATTACAAGTGATTCAGAACTGGTGCTTTCCCTTAAAGAGATCAATGGTATTTTTGAAACATGGCTGGTGGAAAGTGAAACAGCAGCGCTGACTATTAAAGACTATTCAACGCAGGATAAATCCAAAGCGAAATACGTGGAATTTGACAATGGCGAGCATGGCACGGTTGAGGTTGTCGTAACGCCGGATAATTTTAAATTTTTCCATACCGACCCGGCAGGACAAACTACACCTTTTGTTTCATTAGGAACTTACGATTCTAAAACAGATCGATTTACACCAGCCAAGAAGAAATAGATAATAGCCCCGCGTTGTTCGATTCTCTGACTTCAGACAGCGGATTGTATTTTGATTTTACGAATAATGTCATTTCGATAGAGCATGGGTGGGCATGAGCACTGCGCGAAAGAGAAATCTTCTGCAGAATACAAAGTCTTAGCTTTCCATAAGCAGAAGATTTCTCCTCGTACCTCGTTCGAAATGACAGCCTTTTTATTTCTTCCGGATATCTATGATGATAATCACCTACGATAAATTTAAATGGAATAGACTAAAAACAAAAGTGGCTTTCCTATGAGGAAAGCCGCTTTTGTTTTATTTAAAATCCGAAATCGAACATCCGAACTCCGAAATCAATCAAGCAACTTCTTTTTTAAAGAAAGCAGCAAAGATAATAGCCAGCACAAACATAAAGATGATAGAAATACCGACTCCCTGTATCTGCCTGCCGATGGTAACATCTTTTTGCGCGTCAAATTCTCCCTGGATCTCAGCCAGTTTCTTTTTGATAATATCCGGACTGGTTTTGCTCTCTTTGAGATATTTGGTTACCGAATTAGTCATGGCCGCTTGTGTTTTTTCGATCATGTGCGGCTCAATTACTTTGGCAAATAACTGATCGCGCAGGGCAAACTGTATTACAAAAGCTGTAAAAAACATAATGAATATGCCTGTTGCCGCTTCCCGCAAGGTCCAGAAACCACCCACCCTTTTCCTGAAATTAAAGCATAATACCACCACCAGTAAAATGGGAAATAGTACCGAAAATATAAAAGGTACGGAGGATATGATCACCACCGATGTTGCCGATAGTATAATATAAAACGAGGCGATACTCAGTACGGTTAAAACCACACCCAGCAATAAGCCAAAAACTATACCGGTGATCCTTAACCTCTTTTTGTCAATTTCAAAGGCCATTGATATTATTGAAAATTGATTAATATATCTAAAACAGCCATATCGAACTCTTTGTCCAGGGCGTTTGCTGCTATTTCGGCCTTTGCCTCCTCAGTTGGATCGATGGTTTGGAAAAAGCAGATCATCGGGTAAAACAGCTCTTTTAATTCCGAATCCTGCGGAAGGCTTTGAGCTACTTTGCTCACCTCCGAAACCGGGCTTTCGATCAGGATCTGGTTGGCTATCACCGGTTCGTAAATGCGGTATTCGTCCTGAAACTCGTCCTCATCAACCAATAAAAACTCTTTCAGGTAATCTTCCAGTTCAGGTTCAATATCTTCGTCTTCGCACTCGTTCAGGTACAGCAGCAGGTTTAGCAACTCGGTACCGCGGTCAAGCGTTTGTTCTTCAATATCTTCCCACTCAGGCGTATCCAGGTAATCTTCCTCCAGTTTTTTAACATCGGCGCTAAAAAAGTTCACCAGCAGCAGGTCAAAAAACACTTCGCGTAATGATTCAACGGCCGGGTTATTATCAAATACTTCGTCCAAAGCATCAACCTTGGTCAAAAAGTCTTCGTCAAGCGCAAAAACTTCGCCAAAGCTATTGCTCAGGAGGGTAGCATCAAAGCTGCTGTACTTAGAAAAAGCTTCCAGAGCGGCTTCAAAAGCGGTTTGTATTTTTGGATCGATCATGATTGTCGTTATTTAAATATTTGTTTGTTATTATAGGTTAGCTGTACTTTTCCTTTTAGCTGTTGTCCAAAGAACGGTGAATTAACCGATTTGGAGCGATTACTTTTACTACTATATTCCCATTCTGTTTCGGTGTCAAAAAGAACCAGGTTGGCCCGCTCACCTTCGGCAATAACCGGTATGGCAACACCCAATATTTCGCGCGGGTTTATGGCCAGCTTATCAACCAGCAGCTCTACCGGTAAACCTGTCTTTAGAGCCAACGGCAAAGCGGTTTGGAAACCGGTTATGCCGTATTCGGCCACTTCAAACTCCACATCTTTAAACTCCACCTCGTGCGGGGTATGCTGGGTTACAATGGCATCAATGGTGCCGTCTTTAAGCCCTTTTATCAACGCCAAAACATCATCTTTGGTACGCAGCGGCGGTTTTACCTTGTACATACTGTCGAAGCCCATCAGAGCCTCGTCTGTAAGCACCAGGTGGTGCGCGGCTACGTCGCAGGTAACTTCCAGTCCTTTGCGTTTAGCTTCGCGGATAAGCTCAACCGAACGGGCGGTTGATACGGTACTGAAATGTATTTTGGATACGGTATATTCGGCCAGATAAAGGTCGCGCGCAATCATCAATTCTTCGGCCAGTGATGGAATGCCTTTCATACCCAGCAGGGTGCTTATCTCCCCTTCATTCACTTTGGCTTTACCGGCTATGGCCGTATCCTCGGGGTACGAGAACACCATGGCATCAAAACCCTGGGCATACAGTAAGGCGCGTTCCATCAGGCCTGCATCCTGCACCGGGCGGTTACCATCGGTAAAGGCTTTGGCGCCGCTCAGGTACATATCATACATCTCGGCCAGATCCTTGCCTTCGCGCTTATGCGATATGGTTCCTAAGGGATAAACATCAACCAGGTTATTTTTGGCGCGGTTAAGCAGGTATTCAATTTCGGCTTTGGAGTGCACCGGCGGGGTGGTATTAGGCATCAGGGCAATGCCGGTAAAACCACCGGCAGCAGCAGCACGTGTGCCCGAGTGCATATCCTCCTTGGTTTCCAGGCCCAGTTCGCCTATGTTACAGTTCAGGTCGAAAAAACCGGGCGATACGTATTTGCCTTCCCCATCTACCAGTTCGGCATCGGCCTCAATATCTTCGGCAATGCGGGTAATCTCCCCATTTTCAATTAAAATATCGGTAACTTGTTGATGAAAGGCTGATCCGGGATCAAGAATGGTGGCAGATTTGATAAGCAAATTCATGAGCACTGCTTTAAGGATTTGTATGGATCAAACAGGCTGCTTTACGGCTTGTTTACCCGGGTTAAAGTACCTGATCAACAAAATTTCGGCGGCCAGAAAAATCAATGCCAAAATTATACAAAGTTTCCATAATTGTGTGCCAAAATTTGTTTCGGCTACAATACCTTTTAGTGAAGCGTTACCCCCTGTTAATAAGGCGGTTGAAGCGGGCATCAATTGTTTCAGGATAGCCTGACTCAAATAACTCATGTCAGATTCGCTGCGGTTATCGTTAAAGGCCAGCGCAGCCAGCGTACTATCCTGCTTTTTCAGCGTATAGATCCCGGTTTCGCGCAACTGATCAGACAGGTACAGCATCGTGCTCCCCTCCTGCTGTCGCACATCCGGAATGGTGCTTTGGTCGCCTTTCACCAGTTTAAGCAATTGCTTTTCGGTAACCTGTACGGGTGGAATCTCCAGCGTTTCATCCTGCCCCAGGGTGTAAAACAAAGGCAGATCGTGTCCACTCAACAGGGCTATCCGAAACAGCGTAGGTACAAAGAGGGCGTGCCTGGGTAAATTGCTATACGCCTCATCAAGTGGTACAGCGGCTACATAAACCTTACCGCGACCGCTGGTATAACCCGCCCAAAAGGTTTGTCCGCCGGTTAATTTCATCAAATTATCCGCCCCTCCGCGGGAGGTATTTAACTGGTAATATTTTTTAACCACCGGCAGATCCGGATTCTCAGGGAAATTCTCAAACACATTTTTAAACACAGGGCTTTGCCTGTTCAGTGTGGATACTTTAGTAGCTTCGGTCAGTAGTTTTTCTGGCCAGGCAGCATTCATGGGTTGCAGAAACGAGCGATAGTTGGCCAGGTCGGCGTCTGTAGCAGGGAAAACAACCAGTGTGCCTCCTTTGGCCACATAGGTTTTTAATTGCTGTGCCAGACCTGTGGATATGGCCTTTACATCACTGATCACCACTATAGGCAAACTGTTGAGGCCTGCATAATCTACATTACCATCGGGCACGCGCCGGGCGGCAAAAAATGGATCGGAAGCAAAAACAGCCTTTAAATATGGATTAGGTGTACCGCCATCGATCAATAGCACTGGCATCTGGGCGCTTACATTAAAACTGAAGTAGAACTTATTATCAAACGTAACGGGATTATCCTGCAGTTCAACCAAGCCTTGCTGCCAGCCAGCTTGCAGGCCCATAAAAGCCAGTGTATCAGTTTGCACCCCGCGCGCCGGGATGGTATAACTACCCAGCGCTTTCTGAGCACCGTTGATGGTTACTTTTAGCGGCACTCTATCGGCCCTTTCACCGGCATAATTGTGGAGCCGAACCACCAGTTTTTCGTTTTCGCCGGGGCGGTGTACCGCGCTTAACAGCCAGACAGAATCAACCGCCACATTAGGCAGGTTACCGGCTTTAAGCTGTATCAGGCTGGTGGCTATACTGGTATCGGTTTTTAATGGCTTAGCCGCCATATTTTTTTGAAGATCGGAAATGATATAAGTCGATTTGATAGCTCCCGGTTGTGTAAGCAACAGGTTTTGCTGACGGTTGAGGATCTGCTGCAGGGTACGACTCTGCGCGCTGATCTTTACCTGGTCAACCGCGTCATTAAACTCATCACGGCTTAGCAGGCGTTGGTGTTTGCCCTCAAAATCCTGCGTAAGCAGTTGAAAACGATCGTTAATATTATAGGCGGATGCAATTTCTTTAGCTTTTTGTTTGGCATCATCCAGCAGCGAGCCTTCGCGGTTGAGGGTTTCCATGCTGTAGGAGTTATCTACAAAAATACTTACCGCATTTTGCCTGCCGGTATTACCGGAATTTTGCCCCGGCAGATACGGCCTGGCAAAAGCCAGCACCAGGAAAAACAGGGCCAGTAAACGTGCAGCCAGTATTAACCGCTCTTTTAAGTTGCGGCGCGATGCCTGCTGCTCCTGAATCTCCTTTAAAAACTGCACATTGCTAAAATTCACCTTCTGAAACTTACGGAAGTTGAACAAATGGATAATGACCGGGATAGCTAACGTGAGCAGTGCAAATAAAAAAGCCGGATATATAAAGCGCATATTTTATCAGTGCAATAGGCAGATATACAAATGTGCGAATAAATGTGCAGATTTCAGAAGACCTTCCCAACTACACGTCATTGCGAGGTACGAAGCAATCTCTATGCTATACCGAGCCGACCTGCAAATCGGGGATTGCTTCGTACCTCGCAATGACGCGGGTTTTTGATGGTTGATCTCTCTATCCAAAATAGAAATCCAAATAAATACTTGTAAGTAAATAATCATTTACTTACTTTTGTATCGATATAATAACCAAAGCATTATGCGACCAAAGAATTTAGAAAAAGAAGAAGCCATCCGTACCATTGCACTGCAGATCATAGCTGAGGAAGGTCTGGAAAACCTAACCATGCAAAAGCTGGCCAAGGCTGCCAATATATCGCCCCGTACCATTTATATCAAATACGACAATAAGGAGGATCTCTTGGTAAAACTTTTTATTGAAGAGGTATTAGGCGCTTATGAGCGGGCGGTGCTGAAAGATTTTAGGTTTGACATGGATTTTGCCGAAGGTGTAAAAAAACTTTGGCTCAACGGCTTTGAATATTTTAAAAACAACCGCCATGCCTTTGCCTTGATGCAATATGGCAAATCTTCGCCCCTACTGAATAAGGCTTACCAGAAAAAAAATATCAAACAGGGCGATTACTTTGGGCCTGTTATCCACTTCCTGGAACATCATGCGGCGGCAGGTGCTATCCGGAATTTCCATCAGGATATACAACGGGCTCTGTTGTTTTCGCCTTTGATCGACCTGATGAGCGAGTATTTTGATTACCAGGAAAGACCTGAGCAGATCATTACCGAAGAGACCCTTTTACAATGCTGCGATGCGGTGATAAAAGGAATGCTGAAATAAATTAAAACATAAAAAATGAACAATATTAAAAATAAAAAGATAGCCATTGTAGGCGGTGGCCCGGGCGGATTAACGCTGGCAAGACTGTTGCAAATGAACGGTGCCGACGTAAAAGTTTACGAGCGGGATATCAACAAAGATGCCCGGATGCAAGGCGCTACGCTTGACCTGCATGAGGAATCGGGTCTGAAAGCTCTGCACGAAGCCGGGTTGATGGATGCATTTAACGCCAACTTCCGCCCCGATGCCGATAGAGTGCGTATTATGGACAAACAAGCAAACATCATCCTTGATGAACATGACGCTCCCAAGCGCCCCATGGATAGGCCCGAAATTGACCGGGGACCGCTGCAAAATATCCTGTTGGATTCTTTGCTACCTGGCACGGTTGTTTGGGATAGCCATTTTTTAAGTCTTTCACCACAAGACGATTCCTGGAAACTGGAATTTAAAAATGGCGCTTCGGTTATTGCCGATATCGTGATAGCTGCCGACGGGGCAAACTCCAAACTACGCCCCTATATTACACCTATCAAGCCTTTTTATTCTGGCGTTACAGCTATTGAGGGAGCCGTACATCATTCCGAA
Organism: Mucilaginibacter sp. BGA-UO-ETr-C110; assembly: GCF_059567985.1. Taxonomy (NCBI): domain Bacteria; kingdom Pseudomonadati; phylum Bacteroidota; class Sphingobacteriia; order Sphingobacteriales; family Sphingobacteriaceae; genus Mucilaginibacter; species Mucilaginibacter sp. BGA-UO-ETr-C110. Next base: position 759,907 of record NZ_JCAQPB010000002.1, on the reverse strand, counting down.
ATAGCAAGCCCCAAAATACATCAGCTATTAAAAGGTGGTAAAATATTTGCCATGGGCAGTGAAAAAAGCCTCATAGTAAGTTCTAAAGGTGATGGCAGCCTGGTTTTTTATCCAGGCTTCAAAATCAATGAAAACTGGAGCCGCGAATCAGGCATAGATTTTACCGACAAAGCACAGGTATTGGCCTGGTTCAAAACCGCATATGCAGACTGGGATAGCGTATGGTATGAATTGTTTGAGAACGCGAGCTATGCCTTTGTACCGCGCCCGCAATACTGTATGCCTTTTGACCAAACCTGGGAAGCTTTACCCAACCTCACCATGCTGGGCGATGCCGCGCACCTGATGCCCCCCTATGCTGGCGAAGGCGTGAATATGGCCATGCTGGATGCCCTGGAGCTAAGCCAGTGCCTGCTCAATGATGATTTTGCGGATACGCAATCGGCTATAGCTGCTTATGAAACCCAGATGCGGGCAAGGGCCAGTGAAATAGCCATGATCACCATGGAATCAACAGCTGCACTACATTCGCCACAGGCTATTGATTTTTTGCTCAGCATCATCAGTTAAGTTTAAAACAAAACGCCACCCGCATTCTTTTATATGGAATGGAGTGGCATATCGGTTGTTCGGGTTTTCATTATAAAGATTGGAAGGGTAAGTTTTACCCCGATGACCTGCCGCAGCGTAAATGGTTTGATTATTATTGCGAGCATTTTAAAACGCTGGAGCTTAATGTGACCTTTTATCGTTTCCCGCAGCTTTCGTTCCTGCAAAACTGGTATGGTAAAAGTCCAGCCGATTTCCGTTTCGCGGTAAAAGCCCCACGTGCTATTACCCATTACAAAAAATTCAACGATACTGCGGATTTGATCACCAGTTTTTATGATACCATTAACCAGGGATTGCAGGAAAAACTCGGTCCAGTATTGTTTCAGTTGCCCCCCAGCTTTACTTATGATGACGAACGACTTGATCGCATCATCAACAGCCTGAACCCGTCCTTTAAGAACGTGCTGGAGCTACGCCATGTAAGCTGGTGGAATGATTCCGTTTATGAAAAACTGGCTAAACATCATATTACCTTTTGCGGCATGAGTCACCCCACATTGCCCGATAATGTGATACAAAATACGCCTATGGTGTATTATCGTTTTCACGGGGTGCCTGTATTATACCGCTCGCCCTATTCAAAAAATTTCCTTGAAAAAATCATCAACACAGTAAAGCAAAACCCCGATACCCGCGAAGGCTGGTTTTATTTTAATAATGATTTTGACGCGGTTGGTGTTGGTAACGCGAAAGATATGATTTCGTTGTCTAAATAATTTTTTAATCTCAACAATTAAATACATTTTGCTGCCGGATTTTAAACTACTTATTTATCTATGGAATTTAGACGATTAGGAGAAACTAAACTGGCTGTTTCGGTTATAACATTTGGTGCCTGGGCTGCAGGTGGCTGGATGTGGGGTGGCAATGACGATAAAGAAGCCATTGAAGCCATGCGCGTATCCTACGATATGGGCATCACCTCTATTGACACCGCGCCTATTTACGGGCAGGGTAAAAGTGAAGAGCTGGTTGGCCAGGCCATAAAAAGTTTTCCTCGCGATAAAGTTCAAATCCTCACTAAATACGGCATGCGCTGGGACCTGGCAAAGGGTACTTTTGGTTTTAAAAGTCAGGATAATGATGGCAAGGATATTGATGTTTACAAATATGCCGGTAAAGAAAGTATCATACTGGAATGTGAAAACAGCCTGAAACGTTTAGGGACCGACTATATCGACCTGTACCAGATCCACTGGCCCGATGCCACCACACCTATTGACGAAACCATGGAGGCTATACTTCGACTTAAAGAACAGGGCAAAATACGCGAGGCCGGTGTAAGTAATTATGATATACAGCAAATGGCTACTGCCGAAAAAAGCATTAAGCTAGCCTCAAACCAGGTATCTTTTAGTATGGTGAAACGGGATATTGAGGATGAACTGATCCCCTATTGCATCGAAAATAAAAAATCGATATTGGCTTATAGCCCGCTGGAACGTGGCCTGCTGACTGGAAAAATGAAACCCGGACATCAATTTGAGGCCGGTGATCATCGCGCTGGCGTTAAATATTTCAAAGAAGAGAATATCAAACGGACCAATGAGTTCCTGGCTAAAATAAAGCCCCTGGCCGATGAGAAAGGCGCTACCCTGGGCCAGTTAGTGATCCGCTGGACCATCAACCACCCGGGTATTACCATAGCTCTTGTAGGCGCACGTAATGCCGCGCAAGCCAAACAAAATGCCAAAGCCATTGAGATCCACATCAACGGAGAGGAAATGGAATTTATCAATAACCAGCTGAGTGATCTGGAAATTGTTGGGTAACCCATAAAAAATATGTCATTGCGAGGAGGAACGACGAAGACAACCGAACGAAGAGAGCTCATTAATACCTTGAAAAACAAACGCAACATTAATAATCTCGTAGCTATTCCTATCCATGAGAACGCGAGGAGATTGCCATGCTTCGCTCGCAATGACATCTAAGCGTAAACAAAAATAGCGGCATCAAATGATGCCGCTATTTTTTATTCATCGCTATGTCTTCTGTGTTTCTTCTTTTTCTTTGATTTTGATGAAGACGACTTACTTTTCTTTTCAGATTTCTTTGTGGTGGTAGTTTTCTTTTCCGTGTTCTGCTTAACAGGTGTAGTAGCTGCTACGGCCCCCTTTTTATCAGCAACATCGGTCGAATCCTTACTGAGCTGTTTTACAGTGAACTCATTACTTCTTAAACCATACTCCAACTGACGTTTGGCGCCTGTAGGTTTAGCCTCTTTTCCGCTGCCGTTGTAAATCGGAAATTCTCGCATCAGTTTACCATCGCGAATGTAAAAATTGTCATTACCCCGGTACCCTTTACGTTGCGAATTATTCAGTCTGGGAAAATCGAGCTTATTGGCTTTGTTGTTGCTAAACTCAAAAGCATAAATACTGGCGTAATTGGTGGTATCTTTTGATTTGGCCTGGATCAATATCTCCGGATTACCATCCAGATCCATATCAGCATTGTATACATCCACTATGGCACCATCCAGATCGCCTGTGGTGGTGGTATATTTTATAGCTGATGAGTCTGAATGCAGGATCATGAACGATCCCGCGTCTAAGGAACCACGTCCCCAGCTCAATATATCATAGCTTTGCCCGGGCGATACCTCTATCAGTTTATGAAACCTGAAAGGTGGTATCAGTTCCGGCTTTTTAGCTACCGATGTAGTGGTTGCAGGTTTTTTTTCGTTACCGCCGCAACCGGCAATTACAGTACCTATTAATAACGCGAAAAGATAAAATCTGTTGGTCATTTTATTTTGCAGGATATTAATTATATAAAGTATCGGCTGTTAATTCAGCTTTTTGTTTGCCCGGCGCGTTGATGAATACTTTTAGGTTACTTGGCCCGCCAGCATCTACATATTTTAGAGTAACCTTGTGATAGCCTTTTAATAAGGGTACTGCGCCCGCCTGTTCGGTAACCGCATGTTTACCATCATTATCAACCACCGGCTGACCATCGATCAGTAACACCGATCCGTTACCCGAAAGGGTGGAAAACCCGTAATTGCCATCGGCATCAATATTCAGATAACCCGAATAGATAATGCCATATTTACCTTTACTTTTCCGGAAATCAATAGTGCTGAAAGTTTTCACAGCGCCGCTGTCGGCAGCCAGCAAATTTGTTAACTGGCTGGTAGCCGTATAAGTACCCGGAAATAACTGGTATTTTACGCCTCGTGTTGATCCTGTATAATTAACGGGTGCTATGGGTGCTTTATTATATACCACAGTACGTGTCACCACGCTCCTTTTACCCGATGGGGTGATCACGATGGTTTGTAGTTCACGATACTGATCTAGCGGAACAGATAGGTTCACCGGGATGGTATAGATCAGATCGGTTTCACGTGGGGTATAACCATCAATGGTATAGTATATTTTTGCCCCATCAACCGATGGTTTTAAAGTAGCGTTTAACTGCGTACCTATCATCACCGTATCCTTAGCGCCAATGGCCACCGGCACACGGTAATTGATATTATTTTTATCCAGCCAGGCTAAATGACCCGGTAAGCGCGTTTCCGAAAAATCCTTAAAGTTCTTATTGGCCAATGGCGACCAGGCCACTTCTGACAAGGCCATCAATCGCGGCAGCAGCATATATTCTACCTTAGCATCGGTTGGTACGTACTCGGTCCAAAGATTGGCTTGTACCCCCTCAATATATTTTTGCTCCTCCGCTGTTAAAACAGCTGGAGTTGGGTTATAGCTGTATATTTTTGACAAAGGCTCGTTACCACCTATGCTTAGCGGTTCCTGGCTTGGTTTGCCCTGGCCATGATCAATGTATAAACCACCGCTTCCGGGGGTCATGATCACGTTATGTTTTTGCTGGGCCGCTGCAATACCACCTTCTTCACCTCTCCAGCTCATTACCGTGGCATTGGGTGCAAGGCCACCTTCCAGTATCTCGTCCCAACCGATGATGCTCCGTCCTTTAGAGTTCAGGAATTTCTCTATCCTTTGGATAAAATAGCTTTGCAGGCCATGTTCATCCTTCAGGTTTAATTTTTTAATAAGGTCCTGACAAAAGGCCGATTTTTTCCAGGCATCTTTTGGTGCTTCATCACCGCCTATGTGGATATATTTACTTGGGAAAAGCGCCATTACTTCGGTTAAAACGTCCTCCAGAAAACTGAATGTTTTATCAGATGGACAGTAGATATCCGGGAACACGCCCCAGGTTTCGGCTACTTTAACAGGCGTTCCGGGATCGCAGCCTAATTCTGGGTAAGCAGCCAAAGCCGCCGATGAGTGGCCTGGCATCTCAATTTCGGGAACAACGTTGATATACCTGTCCGCTGCATATTTCACCACATCACGGATCTGATCCTGGGTATAAAAACCACCATATGGCGTACCATCAAATTGCTGCGGGGTACGGTCGCGGTAACCGCCAATTAAGGTTTGTGCCCGCTGGCTGCTGATCTGGGTAAGCTTTGGATATTTTTTTATTTCGATACGCCAGCCCTGGTCTTCGGTCAGGTGCCAGTGAAAGGTATTCAGTTTATAAGCAGCCAACAGATCAATGTATTTTTTAACCAGCTCTACTGAGAAAAAATGACGACCAACATCCAGCATCGCCCCACGATAACCAAAACGGGGATAATCTTCTATCTCCACACATGGGAACTTGGCCGTAGCGCTCCTCTCCAAGGGCATCAATTGTAACAGCGTTTGCACCCCATAAAAAAGCCCGGAACCTTTGCCGGCAACGGTGATTTGCTGTGGTGTGATAGTAAGGCGATAACCTTCGGCAGGCAAATTTTCTGTACCATTGGCTGTTAAGACAACAGTGGTGTTTGCATCCCTACGGATTTTTTCCATGGTTTTTGCCAAAACAACTTTATGAAAGCTTAAGTTGTTTTCCAGATAATCTTTAAAAAACACAACGGCTTTATTCGAAGGAGAATCGGCCCGGATAACCGTTCCCTGGCTTAGCACAAACTCACCGGGAGCCTTTTTTAATGATACAGGGGCCGGAATAATACCCAGGTTTGGGTCGGTATCCTGAGCGTTGACAACAGATGTACATACTGCAAGCACGGCAAACAGCATTAGGGATGCTTTTTTATACATATTTATTAATCAGGTTGGTACTGAATGGTGAATATAGATGTTTTTAAAAAAATATAAGAAGTTTGGCATGTAAAAAATGTGTTAGCCCCCCCCAGCCCCCTGAAGGGGGAGCTTTCCGGAAATTCTAATTAAAACAAAAACGCCAACTGGAAACAGTTGGCGTTTAATATATTTTTTTAAAGCCCTCTCCCTTCAGGGGAGGGTTGGGTGGGGCTATTACGCGGTCACTACATGTTCTTTAGCTGCCAGGTAACGTTCGGCATCAATGGCTGCCATACAACCTGTACCCGCGGCGGTAACCGCCTGGCGGTAGATATGATCCTGGGCATCGCCACAGCAAAACACGCCTTCAACATTAGTTTCTGTTGATCCCGGGCGGGTAAGGATATAACCAGTCTCATCCATATTTAACCAGCCTTTAAAAATATCGGTATTAGGATGATGACCTATAGCTACAAAGAATCCGGTAACATCCAGATCGGTATCAACATTGGTTTGGTTATTAGTAACTCTTACACCGGTTACGCTTTGCCCATCGCCAAGAATCTCTTTGGTTTCGGTATTGTAAAGGATCTCGATATTAGGTGTATTCAACACGCGGTGTACCATGGCTTTTGATGCACGGAACTCATCGCGGCGAACGATCATATAAACCTTGCGGGTCAGTTTAGCCAGGTAAGTAGCTTCTTCGGCAGCGGTATCACCGGCACCAACAATGGCCACATCCTGCCCTTTGAAAAAGAAACCATCGCAAACGGCACAGGCTGAAACGCCAAAGCCACTATATTTTTGTTCAGATTCCAAACCCAGCCATTTAGCTGAAGCACCGGTAGCGATGATCACCGTATCGGCAGTAATAGTTTTGTTTTCGTCAATAACCACTTTATGCGGCAGGCTCGAAAAATCAACAGAGCTGGCATAACCAAAACGGATCTCGGTACCCAGGCGTTCGGCCTGTTTACGCAGGTCTTCCATCATTTCGGGGCCCATGATGCCTTCAGGATATCCGGGAAAATTCTCTACCTCGGTAGTTTGGGTAAGCTGCCCGCCGGCCAGTAAACCAGTATACATAACGGGTTTAAGATCGGCCCTTGAAGCGTATATAGCGGCGGTATAACCAGCCGGTCCTGAGCCTATGATAAGGCATTTGATGTGTTCAGTTTCTTGAGACATTGTTATAAAAAAATGTATGCGAATTTACGATTTATCTGTTTATCAGACAAGAGGCGAATGGTCAATACTGTGCCATCATTTACCTGTGTTAGCCTTCAATACCCGCATGACATTACCACCCAGTATTTTATCGATATCCTTTTCACTATAATTGAGTTTAAGCAGTGCTGCGGTTACTTTGGGGTAATCGGCCACGCTATCCATACCCAGCGGAAATGATTCGGAGCCGTCAAAATCTGAGCCTATACCTACATGATCAATACCAATCAGCTTAACTATATAATCAATGTGTTGTATCAGCATGCTTAAAGGCGGCCGTAGTTTATCAGCCTCGACCTGGTGCAGGGAGCTTGCCTTTATAAATCCCAGGTCGTAATCATTATATACTTTACTCAGCGAATCGATCTCGGTTTTATGTTTCAAATAAAAAGCAGTTACTTTTGGTGTGTAAGCGCTATCCACAAAACCACTGTAAAAATTCACGCATACTACTCCCCCGTTTTTTGCCAGGGCTTTAAGCTGATCATCTTTTAAGTTACGTCTGTTCGGGTCGATATTATAAACGCAACTATGCGATGCGATAACCGGTTTATTGGTCGTAGCCAGCACATCATAAAAAGTGCGTTCACCTACATGGGATATGTCAACCATTACCCCGAGCTCATTCAAATGGTGTACGATCTGTTTGCCATAATCTGTCAGGCCCAAATGCGGCAGACTATCTTTCTTGGTTACCTCGTCACGCGCCGATGTGGCCCAGGAAGTACTGTTGTTCCAGGTGAGGGTTAAGTAACGCATCCCGCGTTTAGCCAGGCTATCAATATAATCCATCCGGTCTTCGATCATATGCCCGCCTTCTACACCTATCAGGGCAGCCAGTTTTTTCTGATCCACCGCTTTTTTCAGCTCGGCGCTATTACGCACCAGGGTTATTTTATCAGGATTGCGCTTAATAAGCGCGTACAATGAGTCTATCTCCTGGTTAGCCTGTGCAAAAGCTGTGCCTTTGCCATACTTTTCACCGCACCAGATCGAGAATATCTGCGCATCTAACCCACCCTCTTTAGCCCGTACCAGGTCGAAATTACCCGTACTTTGTCGTTTAGCCAGATCGTTTTTAGTGATCAGTTGGGTTGATAATATATCATTGTGCGTATCTATCAGAATAGCTCTTTCATGTATTTGTTGCGCATTTTGTGCCGAAAGTCTTAATGAAATAAGCAGTAAAGGGAGCAGCAGTTTTTTCATGTTTCAAGATAGGGTTTTGGCTGGTGATTTTATAATTGGTGCAGAATGTAATAGATGCCCGATAATACTATGTCATTGCGAGGAGGAACGACGAAGCAATCTCGTAGCTATTCTCATCAATAACACATGAGGAGATTGCCACGCTCCGCTCGCAATGACATATTGAAAATTGCACAGCTTACTTACGTCTGTATCACTCCTACATTAAACGCTTTTTCAATAGGTGCGTGATTGGCGGCCTCGATACCCATGGATATCACCTTGCGGGTTTCCAGCGGATCGATAATACCATCAACCCAAAGCCTTGCAGCGGCGTAATATGGGGTTGTTTGGCTGTTATATCTATCGGTTATTTGTTTCAGCAACTCGGCTTCTTTTACCTCATCAACCACCTCGCCCCGGGCTTTTAGGCCGGCTGCCTGTATTTGCAATAAGGTTTTAGCAGCCTGTCCCCCACCCATTACCGCGATTTTAGCCGAGGGCCAGGCATATATCAACCTGGGGTCATAGGCCTTACCACACATAGCGTAATTACCCGCTCCGTAGGAATTACCTATTACAATAGTAAATTTAGGCACTACCGAATTGGCTACGGCGTTCACCATTTTGGCGCCATCTTTTATGATGCCTCCTTGTTCTGAGCGACTGCCTACCATAAAGCCGGTAACATCCTGCAAAAACACCAGGGGAATCTTTTTTTGGTTACAGTTCATGATAAAGCGGGTTGCTTTATCGGCCGAGTCGGAATAAATAACACCGCCAAACTGCATCTCTCCTTTTTTTGATTTGATCACCTTACGCTGATTAGCCACTATACCAACCGCCCAACCGTCTATACGGCCCAGACCGCAAATAATGGATTGACCATAGCCTTCCTTGTACTCCTCAAAAGCCGAATCATCAAGCAAACGCAAAATGATCTCGCGCATGTCATAGGCTTTTTCGCGGTTATCAGGTAGGATGCCGTAAATATCCTTCTCGTTTAATTTGGGTGCAACAGGTTTAATACGATCGAAACCAGCTTTGTTGTAATCGCCCACCATACTCATAATATTGCGGATAGAATCGAGGCAAGCTTTGTCGTTTGGCTGCTTATAATCCGTAACTCCTGATATTTCGCAGTGGGTTGTTGCGCCACCGAGTGTTTCATTATCCACATCCTCACCAATAGCCGATTTTACAAGGTATGATCCCGCCAAGAAAACGGATCCGGTACCTTCCACAATCATGGCCTCGTCGCTCATGATAGGTAAATAGGCTCCGCCAGCTACGCAGGAGCCCATAATGGCCGAGATCTGGATGATGCCCATGCTGCTCATGATGGCGTTATTCCGAAAGATGCGCCCAAAATGTTCTTTATCCGGAAATATCTCGTCCTGCATAGGCAGGTAAACGCCGGCGGAGTCAACCAGGTAAATGATCGGTAAACGATTCTCCATGGATATCTCTTGCGCACGCAGATTTTTCTTAGCGGTTATCGGAAACCAGGCACCTGCTTTTACTGTGGCATCATTAGCAACTATCACACACTGCCGTCCCGATACATAGCCAATGCCACACACCACACCACCTGATGGGCAACCGCCATGTTCGGCATACATACCGTCGGCGGTAAAGGCCCCCATCTCCAACCAGGGCTTGTCGTCATCAATCAGATAGGCCACACGTTCACGGGCCAACATTTTTCCCTTTTCTTTTTGTTTGGCTGCGGCCTTTTCGCCCCCGCCTTCATGTATTTTTTTGAGCCTGGTATTCAGCTCATAAACAAGCTGTTTGTTTATATCCTCATTGATATTGAATGCGATATCCATAATTGGTTTATAATAGGAAAATGTAAATTAGGAAAAATTAAAGGATCAAAAGCTAATGAATTGCTGTTTTGTTTTGCACATTATAGCGTAACAAATCTTTTGACATTGCTAATCAACTATTTATCTTGTTCAAACATTCGGGTATCAGCACGCATCAGATAACGTAAAAACACGCATGTGAATGAGCATCAAACACTATACCTTTATTGCATAATTATTCATCCCGGATATGATACAACAAACCAAACACTACGGCTGGTTACCCGACCTGCCCGATCACCGCGACTTTCAATATGCAGTTGTACGCCATGAGGCTTTAGCTCAACCCGCTCCTCCACTGGTCGATCTCCGCGCACAGTGCCCACCAGTTTATGACCAGGGGAATCTGGGTTCTTGTACGGCCAATGCTATAGCAGGCGCTTTTCAGTTTGAACTCATGAAACAAAAGCTGCCGGTATTTAATCCATCACGCCTGTTTATTTATTATAACGAACGCGTTTTAGAGGGCCACGTAAAAGAAGACAGCGGAGCGCAATTACGTGATGGTGTAAAATCTGTTGCTACCTCAGGCGTTTGCGACGAAACTCTTTGGCCATACGCTGTTAGTAAATTTGCTAAAAAACCTACCAAATCGTTATACACAAAGGCTTTGAAAAACAAGGCATTGCAATACACCCGTTTAAACAATACGGCTATAAATGAGTTAAAAACGTGCCTTGCCGGTGGCAATCCTTTTGTATTTGGCTTTACAGCTTACCAAAGCTTTGAGGGTGATGCTGTAGCAAAAAGCGGTGTTTTACCTATGCCTTCCAAAACAGAAAGTGTAATAGGCGGACATGCGGTAATGGCCGTGGGCTATGATGATCAAAAGAAGGCCTTTATTGTACGTAACAGTTGGGGCAATAGCTGGGGATTGAAGGGTTATTTTTATATGCCTTATGATTATATCACCAGTACCGATCTGGCCGACGATTTTTGGACCATTAGTCAGGTAGCATAAGCTTCAGGTTGTACGTTTTAATCCCTAATTATAATGAAATCCTCGGTCATTAAAGCGTTGCAGCATTTAAGCAACAAGCCCGAAAATTTATTTGTTAAAGTTATTGAGCATGGCAGCATGTCGGTTGAGATATACCGGCCTGTAAATATCGATCCGCAAACACCGCACCTACAGGATGAATTGTACGTGATCATCAGTGGATATGGGGAATTTTTGAATGATGGTGTACGCACCAATTTTCAACAGGGTGATGTATTGTTTGTGAAGGCCGGCATTGAGCACCGTTTTGAAAATTTCACCGATGACTTCGCCACTTGGGTTATTTTTTACGGCCGGGAAGGTGGGGAATAAAGCCTTAAGTTCTGAGTTTGTAGTCCTAAGTCTGGGCAATCGACCTTACCAGACTTAAGACTCCCGACTAAAGACTTCAGACTTACGTAAGATTCCTATCCTTAAACCAAACCTCATCAGGTGTAACGTTAAAACCATCCATGAGGTTAATCAACTCTATAGGATCGCCAGAAGTTATCACCAGCTCGCGGTTGGCGGGCTTCATGAATTTTTGTTCAACCATTACATCCAGTTGTTTAAGCAGGAAATCGTAGAAACCGCTTACATTCAATAGGCCTATCGGGTGTTTATGCAGGCCCAGCTGCAGCCAGGTAAGCACCTCAAAAAACTCTTCAAGGGTACCTATCCCACCGGGTAAGGTGATGATGGCGTCACAAAGATCATTCATCATTTGTTTACGCTGGTGCATATTTTCAACAATATGCAACTCGGTTAAGCCGGTGTGCCCAACCTCTTTATCCATCAGAAACTGGGGAATAATACCAATGGCTTTACCACCGCGTGTCAGGACACTATCGGCCAGCAGGCCCATTATCCCTACTTTACCGCCACCATATACCAGGGTAATATTGCGGGTTACCATGAGTTCGGCCAGTTGTTCAACCGCTTGTTTCAATACCGGGTCGCCATTGAAATTGGCACCACAGAATACGCAGATAGCTTTCATCCCACAAATATATCAGGCCAATTTATATTGAAGCTTATGGAATGATTAATTATTACTTGTTTTTTATTTGTCAGCTTTACATTTAAGGCTTATTTTTATACTTATAAAAATCATATCCTAAATTATTCACAATGAGAAAATTCTTAATCTTATCAGCTTTCCTGCTGATGGCCAGCTTACCTGGCTTTACGCAAAATATTGAAAATCCACAGTTAGGAGGCAGCGATGACTGGAACAGCAGGATAACCAAAATTGAAACCGATAAACAATTTACGACTGTCAGCTTTGAGTATACGGCCAACGGCGACAACACATGGGCCCAACTCAATAAAGAAATATTCATCCAAACCGATGTAAATAATGAGCATTATAATTATGTAAAATCAGAAAACATAGCTATGGTACCAGCCAAACATACTTTTAGTAAAAAAGGTGATAAGCTTGTATTCAAAGTTTATTTTAAAAAAATACCTGCAAATGCAAACTCCATTGATATCATTGAAAGACCAGGTATCAGAAACGATGGCATTACTTTTTTTAATTTTTATAATGTAAGCCTTACAAAATCATTTCCTCCAGGAACAAAAATAAAAGTAACCGATGTGGTATTAATGCCTCCACCGCCAATACAAAGAGACACAGCCACTACAGGATTATTTTATGGAAACTCCAATGAAATGCAAAATGCCATGAGTTCTATGGGCCCAATGTACGCATCTATGGCAAAATCAGTACTTGACGCTCAACTTGCCTATTTTAAGCAACCCGGTAAAATAGCCGAAATAGCCAAATTAAATAAAGACTATTTTGATGCACTTATTAAAGTAGGTTTCAATGATGACCAGGCATTAAAGATCATCACCGCCAACAGCTTAATTTCAAAGTCATCACCTATAACCGGCCAGTAATGCTGTAAAACAAAACAGTCTGTAAAATACGTAAGAATAATCTCAACGTATTTTACAGACTGTTATATTATGCAGTTTTTAAACTAAGAATTATCTGCTGGTATAGTTAGGAGCTTCTTTAGTTATCGTAATATCATGCGGATGGCTTTCGCGCATACCTGCTGCGGTGATGCGTACAAATTTGGCTCTTTGCAGATCCTCGATGTTGGCGGCACCACAGTAGTGCATACCGGCTCGTAAACCACCAATGTACTGGAATATTACTTCGGCCATGTTACCTTTAAATGGTACGCGACCTACAATACCTTCGGGAACCAGTTTGGTAACTACATCGGTCTCATCCTGAAAATAACGGTCTTTTGAGCCTTTAGCCATGGCTTCTACAGAACCCATACCACGGTATGATTTAAATTTGCGGCCTTCGTATATAATTGTTTCGCCTGGTGATTCTTCCACCCCGGCAAACAGCGAGCCTGCCATAATAGAACTTGCACCGGCCGCGATAGCCTTAACAATATCACCGGTTTGTTTGATACCCCCATCGGCAATTACCGGTATACCACGACCTTCTAATGCTTTGGCACATTCATATACCGCGTAAAGCTGTGGTACACCCACCCCGGCAATAATACGGGTAGTACATATAGAACCCGGACCAATACCTACTTTTACAGCGTCGGCGCCAGCATCGGCCAGGGCAAGGGCAGCATCGCCGGTTGCTATGTTACCGGCTATAACCTGCAAATTAGGGTATAATTTTTTAACCGCCTTAACCATTTCAATAACTCCCTTTGAATGACCGTGGGCGGTATCAACCGTAACCACATCCACACCGGCGTTAACCAACGCGGTTACACGGTCAATGTTATCCGCAGCAACTCCAACAGCGGCACCCACACGTAAACGACCAAATTCGTCTTTACAGGCATTAGGGAAGTTTTTTACTTTTTGAATATCTTTATAAGTGATCAGGCCTACCAGCTTACCATCTTTGTTTATCACAGGTAGTTTTTCAATTTTATTACCTTGTAAAATAGCTGCGGCTTCGGTTAGTGTAGTGCCTTCTGGAGCAATGATCAAACCTGTTTTGGTCATTACCTCACTTACCGGCACTGACATATCTTTCTGGAAACGCAGGTCGCGGTTGGTAATGATCCCTTTCAGTTTATGATCTGCATCAATTACCGGGATACCGCCAATGCTAAACTCTCTCATGATCTGGAAAGCATCAGCAAGCAAGGCATCTTCCAGTAGCGTTACGGGATCTTGTATCATTCCGCTTTCTGAACGTTTAACTTTGCGTACCTCGTCGGCCTGGGCCTGTATGGTCATGTTTTTGTGCAATATGCCTATACCACCGGCCTGGGCTATGGCAATAGCCAAACCAGATTCGGTAACGGTGTCCATAGCTGCCGAGATAATGGGAATGTTTAACCGGATGTTTTTTGTTAAAAAAGTACTGGTGTTAACTTCGCGCGGTAAAACTTCTGAATAAGCCGGGAGTAGTAAAACGTCGTCGTAAGTTAATCCTTCGGCAACAAATTTTGATGGGTCTAACTGCATAGCAAATAATTATTTTGGAGTTATTATTTGCCGGGCAAAGGTAATAAATATTTCGGATTTCGGATGTTTGATTTAGGATTTATTTAAAAGCAGGTATAAAATTGCCTTTGTATGATAAATCTGATTTGGCGCTATAATAAAAATGTCATTGCGAGCGAAGCGTGGCAATCGCATGCTATACAGGGTGACTTGCATAATTCGCGATTGCCACGCTTCGCTCGCAATGACATGAGTTTCGGACCGAGGATCAAATCCTAATACTTACCTACAATTACCTTATAAAACTGATCGAAGTTGAGGTATTTATTAGCCAGGTTGCGCAATTCAACGGAGGTTGTTGTTTTTACTGTTGTGGCGTACCTCTCGTAGTAATCATAATCTAAACCGGCAAAATAGATGCTTTTGAATTTATCGGCATGTGAAAACACATTCTCCAGGCTACCCAGTAAAGATCCCAGCATAAAGTTGCGCACCAGCGATAATTCCTCTTCGGGTACCAATTCGGTTTTAAGCAATTCGAGCTCTTTTTCAATTTCACCAATTGCCGCTTTGCATACATCGGCACCAACCTCGGTAGCAATAAAGAAAGCTCCACCCTGTTTAAACGAGTTCAAGCCAGAACCAATGCCATAGGTATAACCTTTATCTTCGCGGATATTGGCCATAAGGCGTGAACCAAAATAACCACCTAAAACCGTGTTCAACACCTGCAAAGGTTGAAAATCCGGATGGTTACGGTTAACTACCGGTAAGCCTATCCTGATAGCCGACTGCAGGGCATCCGGCTTTTCGGTTAAATAAAACAGCTCAGCGGCTGGCTTAAGCTCCGGTTGTGACGTATCCGCGGCTACAGGACCATTTGTCCAGCTTTTATCAAAAGTTTCTTTGATCAGTGTTAAAGTATCCGGTTCAATTTTACCCGCAATTATTAAAGTACAATTTGCAGGCTGGTACATCTGTTTAAAATGCGCCAGCAGATCTTCACGCTGCAGGCTTTTATAGTTATCAAAGCTTGCACCCAGGCCATAGATCGTCGATCCGTAAATGGCTTTATTAAAATCGCGACGGGCAACCACATCATTTTTTTGAAGACTTACCTGTAACTTTTGTTGCTGATTACGCTTAAATGTCTCCAGCTCTTTTTCCGGGAATTCAGAATTTGTAAGAATATCCAGGATAACCGGCAGCGTATGGTGTAAATGTTTATTTAAGCTGTACAGTGTAACCAGCGAATTCTCATACCCGTAATCAACTTGTAAAAAGGCGCCGTAAAAATCAACCTTATCGGCAATTTCAGAGGCCGAAAGCGTTGTCGTTCCTTCAGTAAGCATGGTATTTACAGCCATGTTGAGCAAAGGCTTAGCCTCGTCAAAACGCAGGTTGTTAAATACCCATTCAATCCGTACCAGTTCCTGGTCGCCCGAGTTAAAACAATAAACATTGCAGCCGTTATCCAGCTTTTTATGTTCAGGTTTTATGAGGTTTATATTTTCAATAGCCTTAAAATCCGGGGCTAATTTTCTGTCGATCATGTTTTTTATTTTTTTGTCTGAATCAGAATTTATTTAAGCTAATGCCGATTCAGTTTTTTCGGCTAAATAAACAAGGGTTGATGAGTTATCTTTCCTGAAGATCTTAGTTGCCATATCTTTTATCTGTGCAGCAGTTACTGCCAGGTATTTGGATGTTTCCTGATTAAGCATTTCGGCATCGCCCAGCAATTCAAATGAAGCCAGGTTCATGGCTTTGTCAAGCAGTGACATTTCCGAGAAGACCATGGTCGATTCGGTCTTGTTTTGCACCTTGGTTAACTCATCCGCAGGGATCTCTTCATCCTTAACTTTTTCCAGTTCTTCCCACAAGGCGGCTTCCGCTTGTTCAATGCTGATATGTTCGAGTGGTTTACCTTCCAGTATAAACATGCCTTTATCCAGACTGCTGGTTATATAAGCGTGTACTTCGCTGAAAATCTGCCTGTCCTGAACCAAACTGCGGTATAAACGTGATGAGTTACCGCGCGAAAGCACATCAGACAACAACTCTGTTGCATAAAAGTCGTCATCCAGTCTGCCACCCATCTGAAAACTGATGTAAACATCGTTCAACGGAACTTTAGCGGTAACCGTTTCACGGCGTTCCTCATGTTGATCAGGCTCCTGCGGCAAGTTACGATGATACTTTTCGCCGGCTGGGATAGGTGCAAACCATTTTTCGGCCAGTTGCTTTACCTGCTCCGTAGTAACATCGCCACCAACCACCATAATGGCATTTTGCGGAGTATAATGCTTTTTAAAGAAGGCTTTTACATCTTCAATACGTGCATCTTCAATATGTTTAATGGTTTTACCGATAGTGGCCCAACGGTAAGGGTGATGTTTGTAAGCCAGCGGGCGCAGTTTTAACCATACATCGCCATAAGGCTGGTTCAGATAACGCTGTTTAAACTCCTCTATTACTACGTTACGCTGTACTTCCAGGCTTTTTTCGCTAAAGGCAAGGCTTAGCATCCTGTCGCTCTCCAGCCAAAAAGCGGTCTCAATATTAGCCGAAGGAAGCGTGATATAATAGTTGGTGATATCGTTGCTGGTAAAGGCATTGTTTTCGCCTCCTACCCTTTGCAGGGGTTCGTCATAGCTGGGTATATTTACCGATCCACCAAACATCAGGTGTTCAAACAGATGCGCAAAACCGGTTTGCTCGGGGTTTTCGTCGCGGGCGCCCACATCATACAGAATGTTAAGCACCGCCATAGGTGTAGTATTATCTTCGTGAACAATAACCCGAAGACCATTATCCAGTGTGAAACGGTTGAATTTAACCATGTAGTAATTTTAATTTAAAAACGGGTAAAGGTATAATTTTTAGTTTTGGCTGTATGTAATTATAAGGTATAAATTGCAAAAAGCTTAAAAACAACCTTACAAATCAATACTTGATCAACTAATTTATTTAGAAATGGTGTATGGATGATTGCCAATACCAAACACTTCGTGATCATCACTGTAAAAATAAAAACACTGGCGTATTAGCTTTCCGTTGTTAAAACGCAATTCAATAGAATAGCCGTCAAGCAAATACGTACCGGCTGTATTTTTTGAGGAATATGCCGATACGCCCCCGCTGGCATCATTATAACTACCTCCACCTACGCTTTCATAGGTAAACTGCCCTTTGTTGTTAAACGTAATATATTTGGAAGACACGGTGATCGATCCACCACCAATAGCGGTATTGCCACCTCCTGAAATACTGCCATAGGTACCCGTTAGTTTTTCATTCTTTTTGGCAGAAGTAGCCCAGGTCCAACCGCCTGTCCACTCATTTGGTTTACCAATCGCCCCACTTTTGCTGCCATGAACAATAGTAAGTGTTTTTCCGTTCAGCTTCCAGCTGCCCCATTTCTCGGGTTCTGATTGCCGCGATTGCGCAACATTTAAATCGTTCGGACTAATTTCTGGGTGTTCATAAAGACTGCCATTATTCAGCAAAATATATGGTTTGTATATAAGTACCAGCATGCCCCCAACACCATAGCTACTCTCGCTATGTAATACTATGCCGCGGATATCTGCGGATGATAACCCCTTACCTCCGGTTAGTGGTATTGATTCTGTAACGCTTGTTTTTTGTTGAGGAGGTACAGCAGCGGTTGTACTGTTGCTATTTTGATTTTGTACCGACTCTTGTTTTAATAACGACACAAAATGAGTGGCGGCAATATTGATGTAATTACCAGCATATTCCCGCAAACGCATGATCTTCCCGTACCGGATGGAATGATCGGGCCTGGAATAAGCAAAATACATCGCCGCCATTTTTTTCTTTGATGCATCCTGAACAATAACAGAATAAGTGGTTAACGTTTGAATATTTTTTGCATCACGAGGTTCGCCGGGTATAGGATCAGAATATCCGGATGCCCGCAGATCCTGTAGTGTAGCCATTTTAAGCCATTCCGTCAGATCGCCTTCTTTATTATTTACCGGTGGAAATATCTCATATCTAAACCCGTAAGTTCCGATGGCATCGGGTGGAGTAAAACGATAACGACCATTGCTTAGATCCATTTTCCATCCGGGAATAGGTGCAATGGATGCCTGGCCAAAAAGACTAATTGAAAACAACAAACAAATCAATAATGACAGGCATGGTTTCATGATATATGTTTTAGGTAGTCTGAAAAAACAAAGCAATTTTCAGACCAATAAAACATTATCAGGCGCAACAAAAATCCTTAAATTTGATATCACATGCTTACCAACCAACAACTTACCGACGAATTATCGCATACGCTGGGCAAAACCAAAGTATTGAAACTAACCCGTATTTTAGAGGAACAGCATTTCGCTTTACGCGATCTGATCGACATTACTTTTCATCAGGATAAGGTGATCGGCTTCCGTGCAGTATGGATATTAGAGAACATGTATTTGAAAGACCCGGAACACTATCTTAATGATCTGGAATACTTTGCGTCCCGGTTTAAGGGGGTCAGCAATCCGAGTTGTATGCGGCATTACACTAAACTGATGATGCATATGACCGACACCACGTCACCAGCCCCTGTCAGGTTAAAACTACAAACTATTGACCTGGAGCCGGTAGTTGAACAACTTTTTGACTGGATGATAGATCCAAAAGTTAAGGTAGCTGTAAAAGCCTTTGCCGGTAAAGCGCTTTTTAATTTGAAGGACCGCTATGATTGGATCGCCGAAGAATTAGAGGGCCAGCTCAAGATATTCCTGTGCGACAAGAGCGCCGGTATGAGATCGGCAGCAAAAACTACGTTGAAGCTAATTCAAAAATAATGTGCAGTTGGGGTCTAAGCATTGTCCCCAAACAGGCGTACCATTTTGTTAAAAGTGGGTTTACATGGTTTACACTTTTCATGGCTAACATTGTTTTATATATCTTATAATCAATTAATTAACAACAAAACCATCATATAATGTGTAAACCATCTTTTTGCATATTCGCACATAAAACTAATCCGAAGTCGGCCTGTCTTCCCCGTGCAAATTGTGGCTCACCTGATGATGATGCAGTTTTGCAGCAATTGCCGATTCGCTATTATCCGCGTAGGTTCCGTAGGCATTGATCAGTACCCCTTTAAGGTTATATTTAGGCGATGATACGGCATAAATTATCGACATATCATCGGGATTACTGGCTCCTTCAAACCGGTAAAACTCATCAATTTCAAAGTCGTCGGCCCTCATGTGTATATTTTGTGCATTATCATCTATAGTGTCACCATCCAGACTCAGGTTGGCGGTATATCCTCTTTTCAGGAGGTCGTTAGTGGCATCCACTAAGGTTTCGTAACTTCTCATGGTGGTGATGTTTTGTTTAGTATTACAGGATGCAGTGTTTAGCTGCTTATTATGTACAACCACCAAACACGAGCCTTGTTTGAATAAGGTGGGCTTAAAACAAAAAACTTACGAAGTTTTAAAAACTTCGTAAGTTTCAGGATGCATCCTATCCCCCATTCACGAGGGCTCCGGAAACATTTATATAGCCTTAGCTAACCATAACGACGCGTTAAGGTGTAAAGCCGGATGTGAGGTAAAGCCCGAAGGTGAATCGCCAGACCAGCCGTTAAACAGGCTATCGCCGGTATCTCCTGTACCATCATCAGCAGGTGAGCTATCTCCGATCCATACAATACGACCGCTTCCGTAAGTAGCTAATAAAGCCATTACATTACTGTTGCCACCGTTTGTAGCTGAATTACGCCAGAACAAACCTTGAACACTTGAATTATTTGTTGGTGTCAAAGTTGCTGTTGAACCATTATAAAAGGCCAGTTTGGAAGCTGTACCGGTTGCACCAGTCAATACTTTTTGCGCATTGGCATTTGTACCGGTATAAACATTGGTTGATGGGCCTTCGCTGATATCAACATAATTGATATTGAAGCCAAAAGGATTGTTGTTGTTGATACCGTTATTGGTCATCAGGTCATTCCAAACACGTGGTGAATCGTAACCATCGCCATCCCTGTCAGATGGATTATAACCATTGGCATCAGTTCCGGCTGTGGTAGCAGCAGTATGGTCGGCAATCATAAATAAACCGCCACCGTTTGAAACAAAGTTCATCAGCGCTGTTTTTTCGGCAGCAGTAAACAAACGGTTTGGCTCAACTACTACAAATACATCATAGTTACTTAAATCCTGTGGATTTGATGCGTTACCATAAGTAATAGCTGTGCCTACAGGTAAAGTTTCAACCAGTTCGCCTAATTTCACTAAGGAAACAGCCCATGATGATATGCCGCCTTTCCAATAAGTTTCTGGGGTGCTGGAGGTGATACCTGTATATGATGGGGTTGGGATACGTTGTGCTTTGGTTTCTGTAGTTGTGCCGCCAGTATAAATTGGCACACTTTCAGTCCCATCGGCATCGATCTGCCAATCGGCGCTACCTGCGTTTTCCAGGTGACTGGCATCAAACAGATATTTTTTACCTGTAACAACCACAGGCGGAGGGGTTGTACCACCACCGTTATCATTAATAGTGATATCGTCGATATTGATACGGTTGCTGCCACCGGTTAGTTTACGGATCTCTAAACGGGCATTGCCGGTTACTGTAATGGTAAATGTTTGTAGGACCAGTGTTGCGCCGGTTGTTATGTTCGAACCAGATTGGGCCCAGGTAGTACCACCATCAACAGAATAAAATAAACCCCATTGACTTGCGGTATCACCGTTATAAGTTGCAGATTTAATGGTAACTGTGCTTATGCCGGTAGTTACGTCAAATAACATGGTAATTTTGCCGGTATTACGTATACGGGCGCTCCATGAGCCTGCTTTTTGATCTGCGGCCAGGTTACCTATCAGCGCGTCAAACATATTCCATGAACTGCCAGACAGGGTAACGTTGTCGCCGCTGCTTGAGCCGGTGGGTGATACATCATAAGCTGTTTTAGGACTGGTTGATCCAACTTCGAAACCCTGTGTAAGTGATACTGCCTGAGTTTTGATGTTTGTGTTGATTGAGGCGGCGGCATCAGGAGTTTGACCTTTTGGAGCACTGTTTTTCTGACAACCCATTACCAGCATTCCGGTAAGGGCAGAGGCTATGAACAATAGCCCGGGTTGGGTAAATTTAAGCATAGTGATTTTCGGTAAGTTTGTATATGTGTCGGTACTAAATAATTGTGCGGTAAACTTCTATAAAAGTTTATACTCAAACGTTTACACAATATTAACATATTATTAAATAATATCAAGAATACAAACAAAAGACATCTAAATAAAAAAAATACTCATTCACAAATCATTAGACATAGCAACCATTTAGCTATATTTACATGTGCTTGATAACAACATAAAGGCTTCTTTTAAGAAATACCTCCTGGCATTTACCTTCCTGCTTGGCTTTTTTGCGCTATCAGGTTATGTGAGTCATAGCGGTACCAGCGGTAACCGCGTTTCGGATACCGAACTATTTACTGATAAAAATTTCGTTTCAAAAGGCGGAATCAGTTATAAAAGAGCAGCATTAGCTTTTTATACTAATACCTCATCATACGCAGCAAGTAAAAAACATACCGGTCATAGAATTATTATTTATAACGATCTCACGTTAATCCGCTATCAATATTTAGTGCACTTATTTTTATCTACTAAACATTACTTCGCATACCCTATCGATCACCTGTATCACAGAGCCGATCAGTATAATAACACCACGTTTTCCCAAATAGGCTAATCTGCCTGTTTATCAAAAACCCATATATAAATTTTATTACATGGCTTAGCTATGCTCAAAAGCATATCGGGCTCACATTGCTACCGGCATGAAAAAGCTAAAAAAAATAATCAGGCTTTTTTGCCTGGTCTTATTTTTATTATTGGCCGTAACCGGTATAGCTATTACCGGAGCGGGCCCAACCCAATCAAAAAACAGGGACAGAATTATCGACAACGAAACCTTAATAGAAATGGCTGAAGAAAAGAGCAAGGAAGATGACGAGGAAAAACCTTAATACGCAAAGAGCCACCCATTTGGGTGGCTCTTTGCTATATAATGGAATTATTATTTTATTGTTTTACAGGTTCATCGGTAGTTTTTGGCGTGTTTAAAAACACAAAATTGTTATCAAACATATCTACTTTGATGGTACTGTCCTTATCAACCGTGCCGGCCAGGATCTGTTTTGATAGCTCGTTCAGTATCTTTTTCTGAATAACACGTTTTAATGGGCGGGCGCCAAACTGCGGATCGTAACCTAACTGGGCCAGCCAGTCCAATGCCTCGTCTGTAGCTTCCATGCTAATACCCATTTCGGCCAGGGTTTGTTTTACCTGGTTAAACTGCAGTTTCACAATGTCATGGATCTCATCGCGACTAAGCGGAGTGAACATAATGATCTCATCAATACGGTTCAAAAACTCCGGACGGATAGTAGCACGCAGCAACGTGAACAACTCGTTCTTGGTTTTGGCTATCAACTCTTCACGATTATCATCCTCCAGGGTCTGGAAGTTTTCCTGTATGATGTTTGAGCCAATGTTAGAAGTCATGATGATGATGGTATTCTTAAAGTTTACCACACGACCTTTATTATCGGTCAAGCGGCCATCATCCAACACCTGCAACAAGATGTTAAACACATCCGGATGGGCTTTTTCAATTTCATCCAGCAACACCACACTATATGGCTTGCGGCGCACAGCCTCAGTCAACTGACCACCTTCATCATAGCCCACATAGCCCGGAGGCGCTCCGATCAGCCTGGATACCGCATGGCGTTCCTGGTATTCGCTCATATCTATACGGATTAAGGCAGCCTCGTCGTTGAACAGATATTCTGCCAGGGCTTTGGCCAATTCGGTTTTACCTACACCGGTTGTACCTAAGAATATAAATGAACCAATAGGTCTGCGTTTATCCTGTAAACCAGCACGACTACGGCGTATGGCATCACTGATAGCTTCAATAGCTTCTTCCTGCCCGGCCACACGTTTGTGCAGTTCTTCTTCCAGGTGCAGCAGCTTTTCGCGCTCACTCTGTATCATTTTAGAAACAGGTATACCTGTCCAGCGGGAAACCACACCGGCAATGTCATCGGCAGTAACCTCCTCTTTCAGCATGCGGCTATCGCTTTGATTTTCCAGCAGCGCGGCCTTTAGTTTTTCCACTTCGGCCTGGGCCTGTACAATGGTTCCGTAGCGTAATTCAGCTACTTTGCCATAATCACCGGCGCGTTCGGCTTGTTCGGCTTCCAGCTTATAGTTTTCAATCAGTTCCACCTTTTGATTGATGCCATCAACCAGGTCTTTTTCACCTTTCCATTTGGCACGTAAGGAATCGCGCTGGGCAGATAGATTAGCAATCTCTTCGCTTAAATCAGTCACCTTACGGTCGTCTTTTTCACGCTTGATAGCCTCACGTTCAATTTCCAGCTGCATGATGCGGCGTTCCAGCTCATCAACCACTTCAGGTACCGAATCCATTTCCAAACGCAGTTTAGAAGCAGCTTCGTCCATCAGGTCGATAGCTTTATCGGGTAAAAACCTGTCGGAAATATATCTTTGCGACATTTCAACCGCGGCTATAATGGCCTCGTCTTTAATCCGCACCTTATGGTGGGTTTCGTAACGTTCCTTCAAACCACGTAAAATAGATATGGCATCGGCAGTATCCGGTTCTTCAACCATTACCTTTTGGAAACGGCGTTCCAGGGCCTTATCTTTTTCCAGGTATTTTTGATACTCATTAAGCGTAGTAGCACCTATTGACCGAAGTTCGCCACGGGCTAATGCGGGCTTTAATATATTGGCCGCATCCATAGCACCTTCGCCACCACCTGCACCTACCAATGTATGGATCTCATCAATAAATAGGATGATCTCGCCATCACTTTGGGTAACTTCTTTGATCACGGCTTTCAGACGCTCTTCAAATTCGCCTTTGTATTTGGCACCGGCTATGAGGGCACCCATATCCAGCGAATAAACCACCTTGGTTTTCAGGCTCTCAGGCACATCACCTTTAATGATCCTGAAAGCAATACCCTCGGCTATGGCAGTTTTACCTACACCGGGCT
Source organism: Mucilaginibacter sp. BGA-UO-ETr-C110 (assembly GCF_059567985.1). Taxonomy (NCBI): domain Bacteria; kingdom Pseudomonadati; phylum Bacteroidota; class Sphingobacteriia; order Sphingobacteriales; family Sphingobacteriaceae; genus Mucilaginibacter; species Mucilaginibacter sp. BGA-UO-ETr-C110. Next base: position 735,421 of record NZ_JCAQPB010000002.1, on the reverse strand, counting down.
CACCCACCAGTATCGGGTTATTTTTGGTACGGCGAGACAGGATCTGGATCACCCTGCGAATCTCCTCATCCCTGCCGATAACAGGATCCAGCTTGCCCGATCCTGCATATTCATTCAGGTTACGGGCATATTTATTTAAAGCGTTATAGGTAGCTTCGGCATTCTGATCGGTTACCTTACTGTCGCCACGTAAACTTACAATGGCTTTTTTAAGGTCTTTTTCATTTACACCGAGGTCTTTTAACAGCGAACTGATGGTACCACCTGCTGCCAGTATACCCAATAGGATATGTTCAACCGATACAAATTCGTCTTTAAATTCCTTTAAATAGCCTTGTGCTTTTTGCAGGGCCGAATTGGCATCTGATGACAGATAAATATTGCTTCCGCTAACCTTGGGGTACGAGCTGATCTGCGCATCGAGCGTTTCATTCAACCGGTTAAGGTTTACGTTTAATTTTTTTAATAAATAGGTTATAACATTTTCATCAACCAGCAACAAGCCTTTTAACAGGTGTGCGGGTTCAATTGCCTGCTGTTGATTTCCAGCGGCAATTTCCGAAGCCTTTTGTACAGCTTCCTGGGCTTTTATTGTAAAGTTGTTAAAGTTCATATTGATGAGTGTTAATCAAAACGCTTGCCACTTAACGTTAAGTGAAAAAAAGTCAGGTAAATATAAACTTAAACGACATTTTGGCTTGTTATTATTTGAAAAATTTCTTATTAAATTTTGATATTTTTGCCCAACAACCTTATATGCGATACAATTGAATAGTCATTTCTTTTTTAATAGCTTGCCAGCAAAATATAAGGCATCATACCGGGATTACTATACCTATCAAAACCTGGTGGCTATAAGGGCCGGGAGTATGATATTCTTGCTGTTGAATGTTATTATAAGGATATTGTATTTTGTTTTCCCGGTGAGCCTTACCCGCGCTCAAAACTTCCCGGAATTTAGTTTGAGTAATTGGGTGTTTATTATCATCACCCCCATTTTCCTGATCTTTAGCAATTTGTTTATTGCAAATTTCAAAAGCCATAAAAAAGCGACTGCCGGTATGGCACTCCTGGTATTTTTATTTTCGATATACATCATATCCTGTGGTATGTATTCCAGCTTTATTGCCACATCCGATCCCAGCAATGCTTTAACACTTTACCTCATTGCACTAAGCTTGATAAGCGCTATATACGTTTTTGAGTACTACGAAACCATCATATTGATCATCACTATCGAAATACTGTTCACCGCCCTTTTGTTCTACAGCCAAACCAGCTCTACTCAAATGGTGTATAACCAGTTAATTTCGGCTATTCTGCTTTCTGCCTTTTATCTTACCTCCCGGTACTTTTTCTCCTACAAGGTTAATTATTATCAGCAGGTGATCGAGATCAGGGAAAAAAATGTAGAGATAGAAAAAGCGGGCGAATTTAAGAATCAAGTATTAGGCATGGTGGCACATGACCTGCGCAACCCGATCGCGGCGGTAGAATCATTGGCCATGATCATGGAAATGGATCATGAACTAAACGACGAGATGCAGGAGAACCTGAATATGATGAAAGCATCCTGCGTGAAAGCCCGAACCATTATTGATGATTTGCTGGAAGCCGCACGTAATGACACCGGCGACGTTTTTGAAATGGAAAGAACGGAGCTGAACCAGTTACTAAAAGGCATTGTGAACGACTGGGAGATACAACAGGACCTTAAAGCAGATGTGATATTTACCAGCCACATTAACCCGGCTTTTGCCAAAGTAAATAAGGAAAAACTACACCGTGCCATTGATAACCTGATCAGTAACGCGATCAAATTTTCAAAAGATAACAGTCGCGTAGATGTCAGGTTGAATAAAAAGGACGAACAACTGGTTATTGAAGTACAAGACTATGGTCTTGGTATACCAGCCGACATGCTTCCAGACATATTTACCCGTTTTTCAAAGGCAAGAAGAACCGGCCTCAGAGGCGAAGAATCAACCGGCCTGGGCTTAAGTATTGTACACCAGATTATTGAAAAACACAACGGCATCATCGATGTAGAAAGCATTGTAGGCCGTGGTACAGTTTTTTATATAAAACTACCTTTTGCCTGGCTGGGATAAGACATCAGCATATATTACCCCCTCATTACTCCTATCCTATCGCCCTTCCAATCCGGGAACAGGATATGATCATTATTAATGTTCAGGTGCTTATCTGCCACTTCGCTGAATACGCTTCTGAAATCGGTGGTAACTGCCAAATCGCGCCCATCTTCTAGGTTTTCGATAGCCAGGGGTTGCATGTTGCCATGCACCAGTCCCCCGTTAATGTCATTCCCTAAAATAAAGTTACATGATGCCCGGCCATGATCTGTACCTCCGGTGCCATTCTGGTGTACGGTGCGCCCAAATTCAGTCATGGTCATTACGGTAACATCATCCTGGTAAGCTTCCAAATCACACCATAAGGCGCTGATGCTGTCGCTAAGATCTGCCACATTACGGGCAAATATGCCGTTTTCTGTCCCCTGGTTAAAGTGTGTATCCCACCCGTTTGATTCGGCAAAGGCTACTTCCAAACCCACATCCATTTTAACTAGCTGGGCAATTTGCTTTAATGAATTCCCCAGGGCCGAATTTGGATATACCGCGTAATTGGCTGGTGTATAGTTTTTAATATTTGTTTTTTGCAGCATTTTAACCGCCTCAAAGCTTTCTTTCCCGGTTTGTTTTAGCAGGCCTGATGAAGTTTGATCATACAGATCTTCAAAGCTTTTAGCGGCCATATTGGCTCCCATGGGGTTACCGCGCATCTGGATGGCAAAATCCTGTAGATTGCTGATGGATACTGAGGGGTTATCGCCATAAAAAGACCGGGGCATAGCCGATGTCATGCTCACAGCGGTAAATGGTGTTAAGGCATCATGACCTAATAAACCAACGGCCCGGTTAAGCCAGCCGCTTGAGGTACCTTTATTGAAAGGCGTACCCGACTCCATATAATCCTGCGCATCAAAATGCGAGCGGGTATTATTTGGCGACCCGATGCCCTGTACTATGCCTAATCGTTTTTCCCTGAATAAGGATTCAAAAGATTTCATGGATGGGTGCAAACCAAATTTGCCATCCAGATCAATCAAGGGATTATTATTACCCGTTTTTGCTGCCGACATAAACAATGTTGGCCGGGCCTCTTTTAAATACTGATCGGTAAACGGTGTCACCGCCATTAGACCATCCATAGCTCCCCTTTGAAATATACAGATCAGCGTTTTACGTTTTTTATAGGGCGATATGATCTTTTCGCTTGCGGCAGCCTCAGCCAAAAAGCCGGGGATACCACCCATTAAACCTACGCCCAATAAGGCTAAGCCTCCTGATTTTAAAAATCCTCTTCTTGATACCATGATCTATGTTTTTATAGATTAACGTCGTTGATATTCAGGTGAACCGATGATCACCCCTACTACCTGCCCCAGCATGGAGTTGTTGCCACCCGTTTTTTGCATAGCCATCACATTATTTGGCCGCTTACCTTGTGCAGCCAATTTATTATCGGCCATCATCTTTTCCGGAGCAGTCATAGTCATACTGGCAGGTTGCCCTTCTTTTACATAAAGTTTGTTAGAGCTTGCTTCATCAACTCTTTGTGCCAGGTTAGGGTCCGTTAGCAGTGGCGTAAGGCGTTTGATGGTTTCGTCGAGTTTACGTTCGGGCATGATCAGTTTACTGTAGATAGCTAATGCGGCCTGTGCGCTTTCAGGTTCGTGATGATTGTTTAGCGCTGCCAGGTCTATCTTTACACCTGGTATACGGCCGGTAGCCAGAGCAAGGCCGAAATTCATACGATTAAGTAGCGCACCTGTATTGATCCAGTATTGTCCCTTATCCGGAAAACCGGTTGGGGCCTGGTAGTAATACACTCGCTCGCCCATTTTATTGATCCAGTTATATAACTGATAAGGCTGTTCAATGTTGGCATGCAGATTGCGCACAGAGCCTATAGCCAGTTCAAAAGGCGATTTTGTTTTTTCGCGCAGGGCTGATGGACTCCAGAACTCGGGGGCACTTACCATGGTAATCAATACCTGTTTAATATCGCCATCTTTATCCAGGAATGTTTTGGCCATCTTATTGATCAGGCTCTGTGGCGGGTTATCGCTTACAAAACGTACTGCTATTTTGCGACTGATGAATTTTGCCGTAGCCGGACTATGTGCCAGCATGGACAATAACTGCACTCCTTCCTGATATCCTTCATCCGGACCAAAATGCTTGCCTAAAACCACTTTATCCGTCTTATCGTGGCGGTTGGCATTGAATAAAAAGTCGCTGTCACGAACAAAGCCCCGCTTTTCCAAACGATCGGCACCTATTTTATCCATAATATTTTTCCCCAGCTTGCCATATTGCCCTATGGGGTATATTGTCCAACCGGTTAATACTTTGGCAGCCTGGGTTACATCCTGTTGTGTATATCCACCGTCGACACCAAGCGTATGTAGTTCCATTACCTCACGGGCATAATTTTCATTTAATCCTTGCGTATTTTTTGCTTTTTGTAATTTGGTCACCAGGGTCGCACGCCTGCCACTATCCACCATCTGACCGGGCATATTTTGTATCTGCGCGGCGCGGATCAGCTTTTTTACTACAGGCGCATCACTGGTAGGAGCCGAACTGGTAAAATTATCCAGGTAGTACAGCATGGCCGGCGATTTAGCCGTAGCCAGTAAAATATCATTGAATTTACCCAATGCATTAGGGCGGATCACATCGCGCTCATAGGCTGGTATAAACTGCGCGCAATCGTTTTTGGTGATGGATACATTAAAATGATTAAACCAAAAGCTGGTCATTACCTCCTGCAACTGGTTATTGGTATACGCGGCACGCAATATTTTTTGATTGATAAACTGCCTGAAAAGTTCCTGTTCGGGTTTCATACCATTTTGCTGCATATAATTTTGCAGCACATCTTTGTAAGCTTTCTGATCAGTTTTCACAGAGTCTTTATTCACTACGCCGGCGCTTATGGCCATGCGTAATACCTGCGCATTTTTGGGAAACTCGGTAACCACCTGCGTATTACTCAGCTTAAGAGCATCATATGGCGCTAATAGGCGGTTAAGAGAATCATCCGGAAGATCGGCATCCATTTGCTGCTTAAACCAGTTTTCCAGGCCCGATTTTACTACTTCATCAATTTCGCCGGGAGTGGCTCCATAGGTGAAGCGATTTAGTAAATGTGCAGCAGCCTGTCTTTCGGTTAAGCCTTGTTGCCGGTAAGGAAACTTCCATCTGAAAGGCGAATTATGATTACGTGCAACAAAAAACGAGGAAAGCGATACTGTTCCCAAAATCAGCAATGCGATACAGCAGAGGTACTTTATGGTCTTTTTCATAGATGATCATTTGCGCAGGATCATAAATTATAAATGCTTTGACTTTAATATGACACTTTGGTTTAACTATAAATTTGAGTTTTTTGTGTTAAGTTTCTGTTAATTAGATTCATTTTATATTTGTTAAACTAAACGAGTCTCCGTTTGTCATACCTAACAAACCATTCATAAAAAAGATAATGAAAAAAATAATTCTAATCATAGCCTTGGTAACCGGCTTAAACGTATTGGCCAATGCCCAGCAACAAACCGCTAAAACGCCTGCGCAAAAGGCAGCGCACAAAACTCAAAACCTGCAAAAGAAACTAAAACTTACTGCCAGTCAAACCAAGCAGGTGAACACCCTATTTTTAACCGAGGCTACACGCGTAGATAGTTTAAAAGCGCATAAGACTAATAAAAAAGCCAACAAAGCCGCTCATAAAGCGATACAGGCCCAAACAGATCAAAAATTGTATGCCATTTTAACCGCCGACCAGAAAAAAGCTTTTGCCGATTTAAAAGCCGCTAAAAAAGCAAAACATGATCAGAAAAAAGCTGCCAATGCGGCCGATGCTGCTCCAAAGCAATAATTTAATACGATCAAATAAAAAATTTAGAAAGCTGTTCCTGTTTTGGGGCAGCTTTTTTATTTACCTGTCCGAAATGTCCCGACCTACGCCCTTTGTGAAGAAATGTTTCGATTTTTTGATCCTTTTTTGTCAGCGAAAAGCAATTTAATTTGCAACCCTGGTACAAAAATCATGTTCAATTTACAAAATTCCATCAATGCAGGGGTAATTATTAACATACACTACATGATAAATCTAATTGATATTCAGCGTTTAGCTGTAAAAAGTACACTTATTTGATTATTAATATCATACTCCAAGTATCATATGATTAACAAATTGTTAACACATAAATATTATCATTGAAACTATTGCAATATAAAACATACTTTGTATATTTGTACCATAGTTATTGTAAGGAGCTGACAGGCAGCAAACGATGGTTCGACTCCTCCCTTGCAACTCTTCTCATAATTTAGGTTTATAATTGGTTAGAACGCGCCCCTGCCCATCAGGGGCGCTTCTTGTTTCTATACATTTTTGAAAACAACCCATGCAAACAAAGTGTGAAACCTACTGTATTAATCAGGAAATAACCTGTTATGAAAAACCCGGCCACTCTTATTCTAAAGCATCCCGACGGCAGTTCAAGAAATATTATTGTTGAGCCCATCCTATGGCCAGACCTTACAGACACAGGCACTTACAAAATCTATAAAACAGCTATCGACAACGAATCGACCTTATTTACGGAAGACCTGGAGATAGCCGAAGGTGCACCTGCCTTACCCGATGAAGCCAATCCGGATTACCTGGGCAATATGGTTATAGAGCCTATGCATCAACAATGGAAGTATACCGGCGACTTGCTTAGCCTTGATGAACAGCAACAGGTAGCCCGTTTTATACAGCAACAAGCATCTTAATCAAAGCCCTTCACCTTCATCTGCATAGTGTACACGGCCTTTGAAGCGGTGATGAACAGAACATCCTTGTTTTTACCGCCGAAACATACATTAGCCGACCATGGTTCATCAATATCAATATGCCCTATTTTTTCTCCTTTAGGGTTTACAATGGTCACGCCTTTACCGCATAAGTAAATGTTTCCGCGCTCGTCAATAGCCATCCCGTCAGATCCCTGGGCAAAAAACAGGCTACGGTTGCTTAATGAGCCATCTTTGTTGATATCATATTTATAGATCTTGCTATCACCGATATCAGCTACATATAATGTTTTGCCATCAGGTGTACCTACAATACCGTTGGGGCGCACAAATTTATCATCTACAATAACGGCTTTATGTTTTCCTTTGGCGAGGTAATACAACTTTTGACCATCTAGATCGGGCTTTTTGCGGGCCCAGTAATCACGCTGATAGTAGGGATCGGTGATGTACATGCCCCCATTGGGGTGGATCCAGACATCGTTCGGGCCATTAAACAGATGCCCTTCATAATCCTTTAGCAACACGGTAACTTTACCTTTTGGGCTGATAGACCACAGTTCATCCTTAGCATCAGCACAGCTGATGAGGTTGCCCTTTTTATCAAAATACATCCCGTTGGAGCGACCCGCGCTATCCAGAAAAATCGACAGCTTACCATCGGTATCATACTTCCAGATCTTGTTATTGGGCTGATCGGTAAAAAATATGTTGCCCTGTTTATCCACAGCGGGCCCTTCGGTAAAGGAAAATTGCTTGGATACCAGTTGTGGTTTGGTACCGGCATCATACAAACCCGGGGCATCCTGACTAAACGCCCTACCCGACAGGGCTACCAAAAAAAGAAATATAGGAGCCATTTTTTTCATCATCATTATATTAGGTTTTTCAAATGTTAAAATACGGAGTTCAAAAACTTTTTAAACCTTTAATTTTAACACTTTTCTCATCAAAAACAGCATAAAAACAGGCCAAAAACGTTTAGAAAAACCTCATTTTAACACTTTTTAACAAATTTTAACACAGTTTTGAGCAGTTTTTGAAACTTTAAAAAGTATTAAATAATTGATTTACAATAAAGTACATGCAAAACAGTTGATTTTTGGCCTTGTTTTCTCTTAAACTAAACAGCCCGGTACTCTGTTAAAAGAGAACCGGGCTGCTGTATATACGAAGATACGAAAATATAGGGAGAATGGCAACCCCATCGGCACGCGATGTCGACTCCCCCTGGCATCGCTGCGCTCGCCATCCCTCTCTTCGCCTGCGGCGGAAAGAGGGGATTTTCTCTTCACGCGTCATTGCGAGGTACGAAGCAATCTCTACTTATGCAGGTCGACCATGTATGTTTTCTCTATAAAGCATAGAGATTGCTTCGTACCTCGCAATGACGCTATTTATTAGTGTTTCCCAACCCTCTTTCCGCCGCAGGCGAAGAGAGGGTGATCCAGCGAAGCACAGATCGGGTGAGTCGATTTCTACGCCCTTTCATTCTCAATAAAAAAACTCACCACCAAACTCATTAAAAACGCTATTTTTGCAAATTATTTAAAATACCGTTTATAGCATGAGTATTGCACTATCCGAACAGGAAATTATACGCCGCGAATCTTTACAACAATTAAGGGCATTGGGTATTAACCCATACCCTGCCGAAGCTTTTGATGTTAACGCCTGGGCACAGGATATTACCGATAACTTTAAGGACAAACCCGAGGCCTACCAAAATGTAGTAATTGCCGGTCGTATCATGACCCGTCGTATCATGGGTAGCGCGTCATTTGCCGAGATCCAGGATTCAACCGGTCGCGTACAGATCTATCTGAAACGCGATGATATTTGTCCGGATGAGGATAAAACTTTATACAATACCGTATTTAAAAAACTGCTGGACATTGGCGATTATGTTGGTGTTAAAGGTTATGTATTTTTAACCCAGACCGGCGAAATATCAGTCCATGTTCGTGAACTGATCGTTCTTTCCAAATCGCTTAAACCCCTGCCGGTTGTAAAACGCGAGGATGACGGTACTATACATGATGGCTTTACCGATCCGGAACTGCGTTACCGCCAGCGTTATGTGGATTTAACGGTTAACCCCGAATTCAAAAACATTTTTATTAATCGCTCTAAAGTGATCAGCGCTATGCGTGGTTATTTTAATGAGCAGGGCTGGATGGAGGTGGAAACCCCTATACTGCAGCCTGTACATGGCGGCGCGGCGGCACGGCCGTTCGCTACGCATCATAACACGCTGGATATGCCGCTGTTTTTGCGTATCGCCAACGAGCTGTACTTAAAACGCCTGATTGTAGCCGGTTTCGACGGTGTGTATGAGTTTGGTAAAATGTTCCGTAACGAGGGTATGGACCGTACCCACAACCCGGAATTTACCGCTATGGAGATCTATGTAGCCTATAAAGACTATATATGGATGATGAAAATGGTAGAAGAATGCCTGGAGACCGTAGCTCGTGCCGTACATGGCATCCCGGTGGTACAGGTAGGTAAAAACGAGATTAACTTTGCAGGTCCGTACGAAAAGCTGTCGATGTATGATTCGATCCTGAAATATACCGGTATCGATGTATCGGCTATGGACGAAGCCGCTTTGCGCCAAACCTGCGCCGAACTTAAAATAGAAGTTAACCCGACCATGGGCAAAGGAAAACTGATCGACGAGATCTTCAGCGCCAAAGTGGAGGCTAACCTGATCCAACCGACCTATATTACCGACTACCCTATCGAAATGACCCCACTGGCCAAAAAGCACCGCAGCAAGGATGGCCTTGTGGAGCGTTTTGAGCTGTTTGTGAATGGCAAGGAGATAGCGAACGCCTACTCGGAATTAAACGATCCTATCGATCAGCGTGAGCGCTTAGAGGAGCAATTGATACTGGCAGGTCGTGGCGACGACGAAGCGATGGCCATGGACGACGACTTTTTACGTGCCCTGGAATACGGTATGCCGCCAACATCGGGACTGGGTATCGGTATCGACCGTTTGGTGATGCTGATGACCAACCAAAGCACCATACAGGAAGTATTGTTCTTCCCGCAAATGCGCCCCGAGAAAAAAGCGAAAGTAGCCACCGCCGAAGATTTTGTAAACATAGGCGTACCTGCCGAATGGGTACCCGTACTAAATAAAATGGGTTTTAACACTGTTGAAGAACTCAAAGCCGGCAACCCCAACAAGGTTTTCAACGACCTGGGCGGTATGCGCAAAAAACTAAAACTGGACATTACCATGCCTGCCAAAGAAGTGGTGATGGCCTGGTTTGAATAATTCCGGACTTTGATTTAAGGATTTTGGGATTGATATAATTTTTGAAGAGACGCACGATGTGCGTCTCTTTTTTTGTTGGATGGAACTAAAAACTTCGCCAGTTTAACCGTCCACGCTTAAACTGGCGGAACGGTTGTTCAAACCCATTAATTTAACATTTTTCTGATTACCGGGTCAGGTGAATCAGGACTGACCTTTATCGTCAATAGAACATCGTTTTTTAAGGAACTGACGCCATCAATATCAATGCCTGAAAATGTTATGTTGATCTTCTCTTTATTGTAATAAAAATATTTGGTATCATCTTCAAACAGCAAAAGATTAGCGATAAGTGTTTTTTTTGATGGTGTAAGTACAGAAACAATAACCTCCCCCTTGATTTTATTTACATAATTCACACCAATATTGTATTTCCCAAATTTTTTAAAAAATCCCAATCGAAAATACCCTTGATAGCGTCCCCGGTTGTCCAAACTATAAGTCCGGCTTTCATTACTAACCAGTGCTGTGGGTGCTATGGCTGTTGTTGTATTCGCCTTTGCTATGTATGCTTCCTTAACGCTGCCGATGAGATCCTGATACTTCATAAAAAAATAGCCGTTGGTTCCAAAACTACTTCCCCAACTATTTAAGATTTTGAAACAACCTGTTGATTGTTCATACCCAGTAACGAGTAAGGCATGATAGCCTAAGTACGGCTTTCCAGGATCAAATTTATAAACGAATAGCTCGCCATGCTGACCCGTAGTGTAGCCTTTTTTTACAAAGTTTGAATCTAAATCCATCCCTATTATTATCGGATTGAATGTAGTCAGTAAATATTGGAATTGCCTTGTATTAAAGGACGTTAAAATATCGTACGTCAAAATTTTATTTTCCTCTGCCAATGCCGAAAGCTGTTCTATAAGTATAGGTGAAAGGCAATCCATGGCATCCTGGCCTTTGTAAGGAAGATCACGAAGTGTGGGAGAGCCTTTGTCCCTCAATCCATCTAAAATTTTTGATAACAACACGCCACCCTGGCAGTCGGAAATGCCAACCTCAGTCATTTTTAGCAGGTTATAAAGATATTTCGGACTGTAGGTTCGCAGGGAATCAATTGCTCCGTTTACTGTAGCACTTGTATTATTCTTACGATTCTGGATGTAGGTCAGGCAATCATAAACTGCGGTAAACGCCGCACAACTGCCCTGGCTTCCCTGGTTACCCGGTAGCGGCATCTGGTCAGACAGATCGGCCTTCGGGTCCGGAACGAAATCGTCAGGCACAGACGCAGCAGCGGCGTGTGGCAGCCGTTTAAGATAATCCTCCGACGGTTTAAGCAGTCCGGTCTTCGATTCCTGAGTAACTTGGGCGTTTAAAGCTTTGACACTAATCAAAGCGAACGTGAATATGAGCAACATTATTTTTTTCATAACATTTACTTTGATAAATTCCATGATATAGAAAACATACCTTTAAAATCTAAATGCGATTCAGTGGTCACGTCGGTTATCGTTTCGCGATAAAGTACGTTTTCCTGATATTTGGAGCTCAACCGGGTCACACTTCCCCATGCGCCGCCTACTCCGAAGACTACCCTTTGAAAATTCGATATCATGAAATTTGCGCCCACTGCCAGCACGGGTTTTGCATTGTCTTTAAACATAAAGCCTGTTCCTATGAATGCACCATAGTTAAGAGGGCCGGTTGTCATGCTATGAAAGTGCATGAACGCCATTGGTCCATAACTAAAATTAGCCCCACTGCGTTGCTTAATGGAACTAAAAGTAGATTGATTGGGCTTTACTACAACCGTTCCGTTCTCAACGGTTGAATCCTGCGTAATGCGCGTGGTTTGAGAAGCTACATAGGATTTGTCGTTAAGTCCCGAAAAAAAGAGTCCTGCCGAAAAATCGATCTTTGCTCCGCCTCTCCGTTTGATAACAATACCAGGAAAAGTTGATAAAGCATCGGCATTAGTTATTAAATCAGTTTTGGAAAATTTAATGGTGATCTCATCATTTTGCTGCAGTGTAAATGGCCCAACCAACGTTGAATATTGAAGCGCCGCCACATCGGTGACCGATGCCGCAAAAGGAGCGAGCTTCGGTTGTTGAGTGGTAGTAAAATCGATTTGATAACTTTGAGTAGCTGCCAGGCTATTCTTAAAATCCGTCTTAAAACTATCATAATCGCTAATTCCAACCTGCCTGGCGTAACCTTCTATATCGTCTGCATGGGCAGTTTCAAAAGCTGTAAGGTCATTTAAAGCAAGTTTATATTCGTCTATCCGTTTTGTCAGATCATTATTAACTGTTACTGGAAAATCGGTGATCATATAATAATCGATCTGGCAAGCGGGGGTTGCCCCGAGTGTCGGCTGGTATGGATTCTTCGTTCCTTCGGGGAAATAATCGTTGATAAGATTTCCTAACCTGTTGTAAATTTTCTTTTGTTCAGTTTGGATGGTAAGGCTTGTCAATTGTTCAATCTTTTTCCATGACCTATCAATCGTATTCTGATAATCTGCCAAAATATTCAGGAATTCCGAGATCGTTTTGATGTCATTGTTGATCTTGGGAGTTGCTCCGGTAATGCGCAAAATAATAGCTCTTAATTTAGTAACATCTGCTGCCAACGTTGCCGAAGAATCTCGCGTTGCACCAGGCGCCACGTTAGTTGTGGCCGTTGGAGCAGTAATGGTTGTATAGGCAATAACCGGGCTTGCACTATTTTGGAAAGTGACAAGTCCTGTGGTAGTAGCTCCAATGCGGTATTTCAATGGGTTATAACCGGTGACTTCAACCATAAACACGTCATTTGATCTGGCGTAGCCATTGGTTAACGGTCCGTAATCGATATTGAGCCCTGTTGATAGATCAAGCCTAACGGGATTTACATTAGGTTGAGTTGCAGGATTGCCAGCTACAAGAGGGTGTTGGCTTTTACACGCCGCAAATGTTAAAAGAATGGCAAGAAGCCCTGCCGGACAAATTAGTTGTTTCATTGTGATTTGGTTTAAGTAACTAAATATAAGCAACTTAAATCAAAGTAATATAATATTTTTAATATTTTCCCCCACGCTGCCGCAAGCGTCCCGCTTGTGGTTATCATGCTAAGTAATTGTTATATTTCATAAGCTTATAAATACCACAAGCGGGACGCTTGCGGGAGCGGAGGCAAGACTTGCGCCAAGTAAGACTTACGAAGTTTTAAAACTTCGCCTGTTTAAGCGTCCACGCTTAAGCAAAAAACGGTGAGCGTCGACGCTCACCTATCAAAAGTTCAAGCGCAGACGCTTGAACTGGCGGGGTATTTAATCAACCTCGTAATATTTGTAGGCATTATACGCAATGGGAATACCAAATACAATACCAAGTGTGATCCAACCTATAAATACGCCGGCAAGGCCGAACCGGCCTGAGGGAAGTGGGGTAAGCTTTAAAATTAGCGCCATCGCCTGGCTTACAAAAACAGCATAAAGCATCCCAACCAAGTATTTATTGAAGGTCAAAAACTTCAGTTTGGGAAATATCAGGAAGAAAAAGAGCGTAAACGATAAAGCGATAAAATAGTGGAAAAACAAGCCCAGGAACGCTGCTGGCGTGCCCCCATTCAAAGCGGCGGGCAAGCCCAGCGCTCCGCCCGCAATGTAATTGAACATTTGTTCGGGAAATTTCCCGTTTTTTATTTCAATAGAGATGAATGCCGAAAGAATATCGGTGGTGCCCACGAATAGACCTGTTAAAAGTACGGTTTTGAAGAACTTGCTCATTATCGATAGTTTTTAAGTTTTAAGATTAATATATTTGATTTGGTCGTTATAGCGTTATTTTCCTTGACAAACTTAGCCGGGGTAATTTCAAATTCATGTTCAAAAGCCATTCAATAAAGTTCAAAACGCAGGCAAAAGAGCCCGGTGAACATCGGTTAGTGAGTATTTGTATGACCGAGCTTTGCAAAAATGCCGGATTCGCTGATTCAAAAAATCTGGTCCAACGCAACCTGATGTTTTTATGTGATCGGATTGAATCCCAAACTGGTGTAATTATTAGTTTATCGACCATTAAACGGTTATTGAACGGTCAGTTTTCGCGCTTGCCGCAAATTGCGACGCTGGACGCGATAGCTGTGACGTCGGGGTATCAAAACTGGCAGCAGTTTAAGATCAGTAAAAACCTGGAAGTAAATCAAAATGGAAAGGCAAACAAAGAAAAGTCCGGCGCTCCTTCGCCTGGCGGGGCCAAAGCTTTTAATAGCCGGAAGTTTTTATGGGCTGCCCCTATATTGTTAGTTACCGTATATCTTGCCGTGATGATGACAGCCGGGAAAGCCAGCTTGACCGCTGCCGACAAGGCCAGGTTCTCCGCCAGGAAGGTTACAGGTAATGATATTCCGAATACGGTTGTCTTCAGCTATAATGTTGATTCAGTGGCAGCCGACAGCTTTTTTATCCAGCAATCATGGGACAAAAACCGGCGTGTAAAGGTATTCAAACACAACTATACACTTACTGACGTTTATTATGAACCAGGCTATCATACTGCCAAATTGATCGCAAATGATAAAACAATTAAAACCGTTGATGTTAGCATCCCCACCGACCGGTGGATATTTTACGCGAAAGAAGGCTTTGCCAAGGGCCTGCCCAAATATATTGCGGCAGATGGGGTAAAGGGGCGCTCTTTAAAACTAACGAAAAACGATCTGGCAAAAAGCAAGATCGATACTCAAAAGGAAACTTTATTTTTCAATGTCTATTTCCCTTCCCACATTGAAAGCAGCAGTGATAATTTCGTACTCAGGTTCCGGATAAAGGTTGATGAATTGAAAAACGAACCCTGCCCTTTTTTGATGAGCGAGGTTTTTTGCCAGCGTAAGCCTATGTATTTCATGAGTACTTTAAAGGGCTGCACCAGCGAATTAATTAGCCAGTTTGGAGAAAACGCCCTAAACGGAAAAACCAGTGATCTCTCAGCTCTAGGAAGCGACGTACGGGCCTGGCAAAATGTGGAGTTTAGAGTCAAAAACAAATACGTCACAATCAGCATTAACGGCGCAAAAATATTTTCCGCGAGTTATCACCACTCGTGCGGTTTGATAACCGGCATCGGTTTTATGTCAAACGGACTTTGCGAAGTAGATTCCTTGAATATGAAAACAATTGAGGGGAAAGAGATTTATTGAAAGTCTGCTTTGGACTTAATGATCTCATGATTGATAAGTGCATTTAAAAGCCCGGCATCAGTAAAGATTAACAATTATACAAACCGCTGCTACCGCAAGCGTCCCGCTTGTGGTTATCATGCTGAGCAACTGTTATATTTCCATCATGTTTATAAATGCCACAAGCGGGACGCTTGCGGCAGCGTGGGGACGCCTGATTTTCATTCCGGATCCGTCCGGGACTGACGATTCCGCTACTATTTTATAATTTATTTACAAAATTTACATTTTTATTTACAATCCAAACCACTCGACCCGAAAAATATCAAAGTAGATTCGCTGAATCAATTTGAAAGGATATGAAAAATAAAAAATTCTCATCTATGCGCTGATCTTACCGCTGGTTGTGGTGAGCGGACTAGTATTTGCTAATCGTGAAGTTAAAAATGAAACTAAGCGATCCCCAAAGCCGTTGTCCATTGCTGACAGGAAAGCCCGCATGGCGGATGACAGGAAAAAATGGGAGGCTTCTCCTGACGGTATAAAGTACAAAGAATGGGAGGTTTCTCCTGAAGGTAAAAAGGTGCACGCCAGTGCTGATAAAATAAGGAAGTATATAAAAGCTTTTGCCAATATGGAGGCCGTGGTAACCTCTCTTACTTTTCAGCGCGCAAACGCGAAATCATCAGGACCAAAATGGCTTATAGTCAGGATTAATGGCGAAGAATACATGATGCAATTTATTCCTAAGGATTTTCAGCAGTTAAATAGCCTGAAAGTTAACGACAAAATAATTGTAAGAAGCCGCAGCGCAGGGTATTCGCCTAATCATCCATATTTGATTATATCGGGCGACTATATTGAGCGAAATAACAAGATACTTTTTAAACGTGATTTCAGCAAAAATAACCATTGCTGAGGATTAGTGGCCTCGTGATGCTGATACCAGAGATGTGGTCAAACAGGAAAAGTAGAAGGAGGCTCTTGAAAGATATATCGGGTTTTATGAACACGCGCTTGAAAGTGATAAGACAATGAGGCCCCCCTTCGCTCGCACACGCGTACCGCGTGTGCTTTTTAATTAAGCTCCCCGCTACTGCAAAACCTTTGTCAGCGATTCGTTGCTAATTCTTTATGTTTTCTTGGTTTAATATGAGCAAAATCTTCCTGTTTGGTAAAATATTCAAGTCCTAAAATCAATAAGGTTGAGCTGACAAAGTTTACTTTTTGCATGATTGGTAATAAACTCCAATCACTTATGCCCCATAGGTAAACACTGTAATAAAAAACCAAAAGAATAATTATGCAAAAGAATTTAAATAAATGATGTCGTGTCTTCAGGATAAAAACCGTGATAATAACCAAACATGTCCAAAACAAAGCGGTTGATATGATTAACATGGTGTCGTGCCAACGTGTTACGGTTAAAAACGTAAACACTACATTAGCTACACCTGCATACTTTATAATACTGGCAGCATTTTTATCAGGTATCTTTTTTGACATATTGATGAAAAATATGGCATAAGTAACTGGGAGGAAAATCATTCCTAAGTATGCCCAAATTCTGGAAGGGTTTTCATCGCCATTCAACGCTCTTGTTCCAAACAGGTTGCTCATGAAATTTTTTGTCCAGCTAAAGCCTATAGAAGTTTCATCGAACATGGTACCGCCCGGGTAAATTAAAATCGCTATGGCTATTAAAATCAGCGAGATTACTACTCCTATTAAAACTGAATATTTCTTGATCATTTGCCTAAGGTATCGGTTTGTAAACCGCCAATGTGACTAAATCTGCATTATATTGTTACTCTGTTCTATATTTTTTAATTTGTTCTGTTCTTGCGATTGTGTGCCATGTTACAACGCCCACCACCGCAAGCATCCCGCTTGCGTTTACCACGCTGCATAATAGTTATATTCCATAAGCTTATAAATACTACAAGCGGGACGCTTACAGCAACAAAGATCAATAAGTACTTTATATTATTTTTATTTGGATTTATTCTAAATAAGACTTTTCTTTGCGACGCATCCACCCCTAATCCCGCAAAGCTCATGTATAAAGCCCCGCCCTGATCCTGCTTCCTGATAAAACAAAAAACCCGGTGCTTGGTCGCCAAACTTTACACCGGGTAACATTAACCGATCCTTTTAATCAATTAATCATTTTAACAAAACTATGAAATCCTTTTTACTATGCAGATGCACTTTTACGCCTAAAAGTTTTACCCTATTACATATACCGCGCCGGGTGTATAAAGCTACAACCGTGCTATTACTTTACTTATCTTTTTCATTATCAGCTTCAGCGCAACAACAAAACGGTACTGTTAAGGGCACAATCACCCTGGCCAATGGCAATACAACGCCACTAGTTAGTGTTACGTTAACAGGTGTTAAAGCAACCAAAACAAACGAGAGTGGTAATTATATACTTACCAACATCCCAGCAGGCACTTATACTTTAACGGTAAAGCACATTGGCCTTGTTTCGCAAAACAGGCAGGTAACAGTTAAAGCCAACGAAACGATTACAGCCGATTTTGTACTGAGCGAAGACAACCAGGCTTTACAGGAAGTAGTGATCACCTCAGGCTATAATAAGTTCGCCAAAAAAGAGACTGATGGCGTGGCAAAGCTACCCCTCAAAAACCTGGAAAATCCGCAGGTTTATAATGTGGTACCCAAAGACCTTCTGCAGGACCAGGTTATTGTGAGTTATAACGATGTTTTAAAAAACGTTACCGGCGTTAGTCAGGGCCTGGTTAATGGGAGCAATTCATTTTACATGAGGGGCTTTTCAAACCAAAGTTTATTGAGAAACGGCGTTCAGGATAATAAAGACAATAGCCTGGATGTAGCCAATATCGAACGTATTGAGGTATTAAAAGGCCCATCGGCAACGCTGTTTGGCAATAGTTTAACTTCATTTGGTGGTTTAATTAACCGGGTTACCAAAAAACCATTCGACACATTTAAAGGAGAGGTTACCTATACCATAGGCGGTTACGATCTAAATAGAATTACTGCCGATATCAATACCCCGCTAAATAAAGAAAGAGGCTTATTGCTGCGTACCAACATCGCTTACCATGACGAAGGTAACTATATGGATGCTGGTTTTACCAGGAGGCTATTTATAGCGCCATCGCTGCTTTATAACGTAAATGATCGTTTATCAATCTCGTTAGATGCAGAAATTTATCAGCAAAAGTCAAATGACTTTCATCGTCTGTTTCCCGAAAACTCGTTTACCAAAACCAATACCGAAAGTTTGGACTTAAACTGGAAGCGGTATTATCAGGGAAATGATCTTACCGAATCAAAACCTTCGGTAAGTTTGATCGCCGAGGTGAATTATAAACTTTCAGACAAATGGAAATCACAAACTATTTTATCTCAAACCAAAAGTTCAAGTGATGGGTACCGGGTATGGAATGAAATTCATGGCGATTCAGTAAATAGAAATATCCGGTACAGCAATTCAAATTATAATGCCATTGAAGCGCAACAAAACTTTACCGGTGATTTCAAGATCGGCAACCACCGCAACAGACTGGTTATCGGGCTCGATTATTATACCAATCGTGCTAATGAGAATTTTTTAATTGCCTACCCGTATGATAAGGTAAAACTGACCGGAAAAGATCCGGAGTATACCAACATCAGTAAACAAAGTGTTGATGTGGCGCTTGCTAAACTAAGTCCGATCAGAAATATATCCTCACAAAGCGTTTACGGCGCTTATTTTTCTGATGTGTTTAATATTACGGATAATTTTATGGCTATGGTGAGCCTTCGGCTTGATCATTTTAGTTCAGGCGGATCATACAATGTTACTGCTGATACAACCACAGGAAAATATAATCAAACCAATTTATCTCCAAAATTGGGACTTGTTTACCAGGTTATCCCCGAAAAGGTTTCTTTATTTGGTAATTACATGAACGGCTTTTCAAATAATGGCCCTGTGATACAGCCTGACGGCGAAAGGACCACTTTTAAACCCAGCAACGCCAATCAATGGGAATTGGGTTTTAAAATTGATCTGCTTGATGGTATGTTGAATTCAACATTTAGTTATTACGATATAAAAGTGAAAGATGTGATCCGCCTTGATCCTAACCGGGTTGGTTTCAGCGTTCAGGATGGCGGACAAGCCAGTAAAGGATTTGAAGCAGAGCTGATCGCTAACTTTGCAAAAGGGCTCAACGTAGTTGCCGGCTATTCGCATAATAACGCATATACCATCAATACAGATCCGGATATTGATGGATTAAGGCAGTGGACTGGCCCGGCCGAAACGGCTAACTTATGGTTTAATTACGCCTTCCAGGGGAAAACTTTAAAAGGGCTGTCATTGGGTATTGGAGGTAATTATAATAGCAAGAACTACATTAGCCAGTCGCGTAGCACCGGAGAATTTTATATACCAGCCTATACTGTTTTAAATGCGGTAACAAGCTATGAAAACAAAACCTTCCGTTTGAGTTTTAAGTTAGATAATTTAACCAACAAAGTTTATTGGGGAAGTTATGTAAACCAGATGATGCCACGCAGATTTAGCGCAAACCTGGCAGTTAAAATATAAAGTATACCTTCAATAGTAAGGAAAACTTAGCTAATACAAAAAGCCAGCCACACGAGGTCTGGCTTTTGTATTTTCTGACAATAGTGTGTAAGTCTAAACATTACCCCTTACTGGCCCGTAGGCTTTCATTAAACATTCTTGATCATATGCGATACATGTGCCACCTGGCACTACCTATGCTCCGTAATTATTAAATTTCCATCGTGGTTATAAATACCACAAACGGGGCGCTTGCAGCATGGGGGGGGGCTTTTGCGATCCTTTCATCTAGATTGCCTTGTTTTGCACATACTTTCCCCTTTATATAACTATAACTTTTGACAAGTCGACAACCCATAGACCTTTAAGCCCCGCATAGGTTAGCTTATCCATCATGGCGCCGTCAAAACAGACGGTTTTGAAGGCACGATACGATTTGTTTGTCACGGAAAAAGGCAGACGGAATGATACGTTCCTGAGTGTCGCTCCTGTAAACGAAACATCGTTCAGTGCAGACTTGTCAAACTGGACCCCAATGAAGGTATGCCCCTCAAAACGCATTCCCCGCAGGTCTGAATATTTGAAATCCACACCATTAAAAATGCAGTTCTCAAAGATTGTTTGTCTGAGATCGATCATGGTTAACTTCACGTCGGTCAGTTTTACATCCGTAAATTTTGTTCCGGCCAGCGATGACTTGTTGAAGTCGGTACCTACAAGGACTGATTTGCAGAAGCTCGCATCTGCAAGGTCAGTGATGGAAAAGGTACAGTCTGTAAGATTTGCACAGTCAAAATTGGCTTCATGCGCTTGGCTGACCTCAAACAAGCTACCGGTCAAGTCGGCGCCAGCAAAGTTGGCTCCGCGCAACGGGCTCGCTTTGAATTTCCCTTTGTGTAAAACAACGCCCGCGAAATCGCTCTCTTGCAGATCGACAGCAGTGAGGTCTATCGGCACCTGGCGCTCCTCGGCGCGGGAAAGGTTAGCAACCTCCGGCGTCGTTTGTTCACTGTCGCTGGTATTGTTAGTAAGCATCTTAGAAGCTGTTTCCTCATCCGGGAATTGGAAGTTTTCTGAAAAATAGTTCAGGTCAACATCCAGAATTTCCGAGAGCCGGTTAAAAGTAATGATATCAGGACTTGATTCTCCCCGCTCCCATTTTCCAACTGCTTGCGGACTGATAAACAGAAATTGAGCCAATTGCGCTTGAGATATATTTTTTTTCTTTCGTGCTTCGGTAATTCTATTACCGATCATTTTAGTATTTAACATAGTATGATTAATTTAATTCGACACTGCAAAGGTATTTGGCTACATTTCCAGAATCAAAAAAATACAAATACTTATAGTTGTATTTGTGCTACTTATAGTTGTTATCAACAGCTAGTAATATATATCGCGGCTTATTGTAAAAATGAAATGTAATATATTCAGCTTCTGGTTAGTGTTTTCATCTACCGCAAGCGTGTTACCAATTGCGTCATTGATGAAATAAAACAATAAGTGAACCTTAACCGTTATTTGTAGGGTATGAAATACTGGTGTTTGAGGATGGGACTGGCTGTGTTGTTGCTGATAGAGGCAGTTGGCTGTGGTATAGTAAGGTCACTGGGGAAGGATCCTAAGGGCGAAGAGCTTGCCCGGTTGGATACTTTACCTAATTACAAAAATGGCAGTTTCGAAAATTTGGCTGAACGTTCCGACTCTACCGTCAAGCGCAGCCGGCTACGTATGATGCTACACAGACGCCCTGAAACCATCAGACCTTCTCACGCACTACCATGGGTTAAAACTGATTTAAAGACGCTGACTGCCCCTGCACCTACCATCGTTTGGTTCGGGCATTCGTCTTTGCTGATCAAAACGGGGCAGGGTAATATACTCATCGATCCTATTTTTAGCAACCATGCCGGGCCGGTGCCTGGGTTGGTTACTGCTTTTCCGGGCACTAAGCATTATCACGCAGAGGATATGCCGCCGATTGATGTGCTGATCATTTCGCACGATCACTATGATCACCTGGATTATCGCACCCTAAAAAAACTGAAAGACCATATTAAATTAGCGGTAGTGCCGCTGGGTGTCGGTTCAGATCTGGTGTATTGGGGGTTTGACCCTAAAAAGATCATCGAACTGAATTGGAACCAATCGGCCATCCTGCCTGGCGGTCTCCGGATCACCGCTACGCAGGCGCAGCACCGCAGCAATCGTTCGTATAGCAAAGAAAATAAAACACTTTGGGCATCTTATGTAATACAAGCAGGTAGTTACCGGCTGTTTTACAGTGGCGATAGTGGTTATGGACCACACTTTAAACAAATAGGCCAGCAATATGGACCATTTGACCTGGCGCTGCTGGAATGCGGGCAATACAGTCCAAACTGGCCATGGACACATCTGTGGCTTGGGCAAGCTGCCCAGGCTGCCGTCGACCTGCATGCCCGTTTGTTACAGCCCATCCACTGGGCCAAGTTTGTAGAAGCTGATCATCCCTGGAACGAACCTATAAAAAGCCTCCTGCCCGCCGCTGAAAAGCTGGGCATCCCTGTAAACGTTCCGCGTATCGGGGAGCCTTATACTTTGGGTGATCCGCCCAGGAAATTAGTATGGTGGGATTTTGAATAATTATTTGTGTTGATACCCTAACCAGTAGATTAAGTCTGGAGCGATCAGGATGATCTTTTTATAGAGACACATCTATGAGATTATTACGTAATTTGGCGCAGAAATTACAATATACAACTACCTTTTTATATCTATCTGGCCCGGCATGCTTTTATATCCATCACAGCTTATCAACAGAAAACTTCCTGAAAACTACCGCACAGGAGAATTGGATTTTTGCAAATCTGAGTTTTCTTATGATACCCATAATGTAGAACTATTAACTTTTAAAAACTGTTATGTAAATTTCTCTGGTAATTTATATACTTCTGCTTATAAATTAGTTGAGGCATCATTGGTAGCACCATCGGTATTTAGAAATCGTGGTTGGTTCAGATTCCTTAAAAAAGTATTTCTAAAACCCAAAAGGAAGCTTGCCTATAATGAAAAATACTTATTAGCTTTTGATGAGTGGAGTAATAACCATTACCACTGGATAAATGATTATTTACCCAGACTAACCCTGTTAGCTGCCGAATTACAAAATTATACCTTATTGCTACCTGATGAACCTTACATCAAAAATGTGGGTATTAAACTGTTAGATCTCCTTAATTTAAAACCCCGCGGTATTGAATGGATAAGCAGGGGTAAATTTGTTAAAGCGCCGGATCTCACACTCGTAACCTCTGTGGTTTTAAGCGGCAAAGTACATGATGAGTTAATAAAACAGGTGCAAAGCAGACTAAGCGATATTCTCGTATCTAACAATCCACATGCCACCCGCAGAATTTATATTAGTCGCAGTAAAGCATCTAATCGTAAAGTATTAAATGACGATCAGGTTGTTGCATTATTAAAAGAATACGATTTTGAAGTGGTTAATTTTGAAGATTTTAGCATTGAACAGCAAATACAATTAGCCAACAGCACGTCAATAATGATATCTATGCATGGTGCGGGCTTAACTAACGCCATTTTTATGCCGAAAGAAACAGCTGTATTGGAATTTAGAAGAGATAAAGTATACCACAACCAATGTTACTGGCATTTATCGGCGGCGTTGGGGCAAAAATATTATTACCTGTTTGGACAACCCGATTCAGACAACGCTATTGAAGGTGCTCCTGGCTGTAATTTAACCATTCCTTTAGAAAAGTTGAGGTTAACCGTTGAACAGATATTAAAAGATCAACAAACTAACCAAAAGGATCTGTAAAATAAACTGTGTCAAGCCCCGGCTTGACACAGTTTATCCGTAAGTCTTTAATTGCTGTCAGACGTGCGTCAGCAAAAAGCCGACTTGTTATTTTTTCAAGATCAATAATAATTCATCCAATTTTTCCAGGGTCGCCATCATTCCTTGTTCCATGCCCATCTGGATAACCTGCTCCAAATCTGAAAGTGATTTGTAGGTAACGATAGTTTCTACCAAAGCGTTTTCTTCTTTATCGGTAAAAGTTACCAGCCATTCTGCACGGGGCAGGTCTTTATTTATTTCAGCTTCCGCATTACTGAAAGCATCTAAAGATGTATAGTAGTCAATCGGCTTTATTTTTACATATTCTGTATAACCCCAGTATTCTGTACCGTTTGGTTCTACCATTGCATAGTGCCAATGTCCTCCTTCACGAAAATCCATTGATTTTGTTTTGGTGGTTAATGGTTTGGGGGCAAACCAACGGTCAAGCAATTCACTCTTGGTATAACAGTCCCAAATCAATTGGCGGTCGGCTAAAAACTCGCGCCTGATTGTCAGTGTATTTTTTATCTTGTCTGCAATAAAGTCGAAGTACAAATTGTGTTTCATTATTTTTTATTTTTAATAGTTGATAAAAGTTCATCAAGTTGTTGAAAGCGGGTTTCCCAAATCTGCCGGAATTGTTCCAGCCATTTGTCCACCTCTTTCATTTTGTCAATCTCCAATTGATAATAAATTTCCCGGCCCTGGTGCGCTTGTTTCACCAGTTCGCATTCAGTTAAAACCCTTAGATGTTTTGAAATTGCCTGCCGTGAGGTATCAAAATGCTCGGCGATACCATTAGGTGTCATTGCTTGTATGGCAATTAAAGCAATGATCGCTCTCCGTGTCGGGTCGGCTATGGCTTGAAAAATATCTCGTCTCATTAAAGTGTTTTTTATACCGGCTTGCATTATGACAATCAAGCCCTGTAACTAAATCTATTTCCTGATCATGGGCAGGTACTTTTCCCGGTTGTCAATAATTACCCAAACAATAATGGCGATCAAAGCAAATACAATAGGCAAACCAGACGGAGCCATACTGATGTTGGCCAGTAGAATACCCGTTAAAACAGGCACAATAACAACAGCACCTAACGCCCTCGTTCTGGGGACTATCAACAACAAACCACCAAGGATTTCCACCGCACCAACCAGGGGCATAAGCCAGCCAATTTCCATAAATGCCTTTCCGGTCTTTACCATTTTCTCCGGCATTTCCTTTGGCATGGGCATATAGTGAAAAAATTTATCCAGGCCCGCATTAATAAACATCAAACTGGTCAATAGACATAAAACAAAGAGAATTTTACTTTTCATAATTATTTATTTAAATAAGAAACCAACTGGTTGCAAATATATGCGCAACTGACTGGTTTCGCAAATTTTATTAAAAAAAGTTTCCTCCCCTCTTTATTCTGACTAATTACAGGAGAACAGATTTCTTTATATGTGGTAAGGCTCTTTAAAAACTATTCCAATTTAGTCACAACAGCAGGAAAAGCTGAATAATTGCCATGGCCTTGTTTTCATAAACTGACGTTTGGTAAACGGTGTGAAATGTATTAATTGTTATTTTTGTAACAGATAAAAGCTTAACAATGTCCATAACTACCGAAGACGAAAGAATTGGAATGCAGCAGGCAAGTAATGCTGTTGCCATCACGCTTAAAAAGATGCGTGAGTTTGCCAAACCAGGCATTTCAACAAAGGAACTTGACGAGTATGGCGGCGAATTGCTGGCACAGATGGGTGCCCGTTCTGCACCTATGCTAACCTACAGTTTTCCCGGGCATACCTGTATCAGTATTAATGAGGAAGCTGCGCATGGCATACCGTCAGTGGATAAAATCCTAAAAGAAGGCGATCTGGTAAATATTGATGTGTCGGCAGAATTAAATGGCTATTGGGCCGACAATGGCGGCTCGTTTGTATTGGGCGAAGATATTCACGGCCATGGCAGACTGGTAGAAGCCTCAAAAAACATATTGAGGAAGGCGATCAGCAACATTAAAGGTGGTGTCAGAATATCAGAGATAGGCAGGTTGATCGAGACTGAAGCCAAAAAAGCCGGCTACACGGTTATAAAAAACCTGACCGGACACGGTGTTGGCCGCAGTTTGCACGAAGAACCCCACGAGATAGCTAACTACGGTGACAGATATAACACTACGCGTTTCAAAAAGAATTCGGTGGTAGCGATAGAGACATTCATTTCAACACGGTCAACAATTGCAGATACACAAGCTGATGGCTGGACGCTGCGCGGTAATAAAGGTGGTTTTGTTGCGCAGCATGAGCATACTATTATGGTAACTGGCGGTGTGCCGGTGATATTTACAGCGCAGAACGGCATTTGGGATTAATTATCGCCCAACGGTAATGTAAACCACTTTCACAAGGAGGACAGCCAAGCCCTTGACGCTAATAACGATGGGGCTAACCTATACCGATAGTGTCACGGAACGCATTCTAAAACATAGGTTTATCAAAGGATAATACCATTTTATCTCATAAAAATTTCCTTTTACGGTATTCATGGATTAGTTTTTTAAATTATATTTACCCTTGTATAACAAATGCAACAAGCGTAATACAAACGGCCTTATCACTTATATCACATGTCACCATTAAAATGCGCCGGCGCAGATGCCGGTAACCATTCCCAAAAGGATCGGGTTCAAGCCCGTAAACAGTATACCATATCCTGCTCCGAAAACATTAACGACGAAAAGGAACAACCGGTTGAGGGCCCCGAAGCCACGCCTTCCGGATCGGTATGTGCTTTTTGCCAACAGGATTTTGGCGATGTAACACTCAATAAACTATCCGTTTATCCCATCTGTGATAATTGCAAAATCAATCTTGATAAAAGTATTTTTCCTTCTTGGGTAAAGCTGTTTTTTGCCGGAGTTTTAGTACTGGTTGTATTTTCCATTTTCTGGAACTGGCGGTTTTATTCAGCTTATCGCAATATTAAACACGCCAATGAGGCTTTCGGTCAAAAAAGTTTTTCCGGAGCGGCAAATTTTATGGGCGAGGCATCCGCGCAGGTACCAGAAATCAGCGACCTAGCCGAAATGACAGCCTACTTTAAGGCCGTTGATCTAATGTCGAAAGACAAGTCGACAGCAGCCTTGGCGCAATTCGAAAAATGTAAAGACCTTTCGCCTGATTTTCATGTGAAAGAATATATCCTGCAGGCTGAAATAGGATCGGACTTTGATAGTAAGAACTATAGCCAGTTTTTGGCCGCTTCTCAACGTTTTTTACTGTTAGATACTACGCAGGCGCAATCATGGGCCGGAGTGTCATCTGCTTATGCCTGTTTATATGCGCAAAACAATGTGGATTCGCTCAGGCAACTGTCACTTAAGTATATCAATAAAGCAAAAACACTTGGTGATACCAGCGCCGAAGCAAAGGAATATTACAGCCTGATCCAGTACCGGCTTGATTCGCGGCAGATCATCACCAGAGATCAGTTTCATAAAAAATTCCCAAATGGTTACACCTCATCTAATCAGTAAAATATGTTTATTCCCGGCATCCTGATCTCGATCTTCACCTTTCCAGGTGTTATTGTACATGAATTTGCACATTTATTTTTCTGCAAGCTGCGTAAGGTAGCGGTTTTTAAGGTATGTTATTTTCAATTTGCTAACCCGGTGGGTTATGTGATACATGAAAACACCACCAACTTTTACACCACCTTTTTAATAAGTATGGGCCCGTTTTTTGTAAATACTTTACTGTGCCTGCTCATTTGCCTACCGGCTTATATACCGATCAACTTTTTTAATATAAGCCATCCCCTATCCTATTTTTTGATGTGGCTGGGTGTATCCATCGGCATGCACGCTATTCCATCTAACCAGGATGCCAGAAATTTATATAAACAAGCCAAAGAGAAAATTAAAGAGAAAAACATCCTTGCCCTTATCTCCTTTCCTATTATCGGACTTATATACGTATTTAACATATTGCGCTTTTTTTGGGCCGACCTGGCTTACGGGGTAGCTATAGGTGTAGGTTTGCCGGCCTTGCTTTTTAAATAAAACAAGCAAGAAATCGTATACTCATCAATATAATGATACCGCAGACACTCGGTTGAAGCAGGGCGGCTGTTTACTGGATCAATCTCCATTGATATGATATAAAGCCCCAGAATCCCATACTGGAAAAATATGTATCCGATATTCAGCGATATGTATAACTCACCGATACCTGCCACCGGTAATTTTGTGGCATAAAATAATGCATATGAAATCTAAAGTAATCTTAATAACAGGCGCATCCCGGGGATTGGGTAAAATATGGACGGAAGCATTTTTAAAACGTGGTGATAAGGTAATCGCCACCGCACGAAACCTTAACTCGTTAAAAGACCTTGTAAGCATTTATGGGGAAGCGGTGTTGCCCGTCAAATTGAATGTAAACGACCGGGAACAATGCTTTGCAGCCGTTAAACAAGCTCATGAACATTTTGGAGGTATAGATGTGCTGATCAACAACGCAGGTTATGGTTTGTTTGGTGCCATTGAAGAGGCGACTGAACAGGAAGCCAGGGATCAGTTCGAAACCAATGTATTCGGCTTGCTATGGATGACGCAGGCGATTATCCCAATTATGCGGGAGCAAGGTTATGGGCATATCGTACAAGTTTCAAGTTTGGCAGGTCACACTGCTGCACCTATTATAAGTATTTACATCGCCTCTAAATGGGCAGTTGAAGGATTAAGCGAGAGTCTTGCTGCAGAGGTAAAAGGATTCGGTATCAAGGTAAGCCTTGTTGAACCCAATGCCTTTGGCACAGACTGGAGTGGCGATTCGGCCGTTAAAACTCAATCTCTTGCCATATATAACGGCCTTAAGGAAACATTCAATGGCTATTTTACCCCGGAAATGGTTGGCTACCCCGAAGCAACAGTACCGGCTATTTTAAAATTGGTGGATAGCGATCAGCCGCCATTGCGTTTATTTTTAGGAAAAGTCGCCTTACCCAGAGTACAACAGGTTTATGCAGACCGGCTGGCAGTTTGGGAATCATGGAAAGAAGTTTCCGCAGCAGCACATGGTCATTAATCAGTTAAATTAAAAAACGATACAGTATCCTATCAGCCGGATGCTGTATCTTTATTCAAATGAAGCATTTTAAAAGCTTAAGCGAACTGCATAAAGCCAGAGGGTGGCCGATGTCGGAAAGCCCCTTACTTAGCCTGATTACATGTGTAGATACATGCCCAACTACCTGCGGTATCCCTAACAATGAATATACAACCGACTTTTATACCATCGCGTTTAAGAAAGTCATATCCGGCAGTCTTTATTACGGCCGTACCAAATACGATCACAATGGAGGTTCCATGATCTATATTAAACCAAGTCAGATTGTTGAACTTAAAAACATTAAACTGGAAGGTAGTGGGTTTACGATTATGTTTCACCGTGATTTCCTGAATGGGGAATCGTTGCATCAGACCATCAAAAAATATAGTTTTTTTGATTACGAAACCAATGAGGCCCTTCACATTTCACCCCGCGAGGAAGAAATTATGTGGGAACTATTCCGGAAGATCGAGACAGAATATAATAACAATCAGGATGAGTACAGTAAGGAGATTATTTTGGGACATATTGAAGCTATCCTCAAATATTCTCAGCGGTTTTATAAACGTCAGTTCCTGAACAGGAACGAACTGACAGGTAAGGTAATTTCCCAATTTAACAAAGCCATCCGGCAGTATTTTGAGGGTGGTGCATTGCAGACGGATGGTTTGCCGACCGTTACGGCCATTGCAGCACAACTCAAAATGTCGCCCCATTATCTTAGTGATCTGTTAAGGCAGGAAACAGGAAGGTCAGCAATCGACCATATCCACAGCTACCTGATCACAGAAGCAAAAAACCTATTGATTGGTGCCGACCTTACGGTGGCGCAGATCGCGTATCAGCTTGGATTTGAAAATCCTCCTTATTTTTCCAGGCTTTTCAGAAAAGAAACAGGTCTCAGCCCTGTGGCTTATCGTAACCAGCATTAATAAAAAGTGCGGTACGGTAATAACACCAACTACGGTTAAGATATCAAGATATAAGCCACAGGAGATGCTGATAAGTGTCCATATATAAAAAATAAAAACGAAAACTCTCCGGTTTGTATTTCTTTTTATGCTATTTTTACCCCAGTTAACACCTTAACAGGGCTCCTATCGGGGCTATTTTGATACCCAACTCTGTATCAGTAATTTAATAACAATTTATTAATAAAAGCTTAAAGCAAACGGTACTTTGTGTTTAATTATGTTGATTATACTTGCAATAAACAACTATCAAAAAAAGTCATGACCAATTCAATTTTGGAGATCACCGAGAACGAATACCTGATCAAACTGAACAGAAGTAACTTCAACTTATCGTTCATCAGGAGTTTATTAAAGATGGTCGAAGTGGCCAATCCCAGTGAAGAAAGCGATTATTCATATAGCGACCGTGTAGTATCGCCCTACCAGAACCACTCGGCTACAGCTGAGTATTTTAGCGCTATTGACGAGAAATAAAAAAGGGATGCTTTCGCGTCCCTTTTTTATTTTATTCATTTTTATTTTCTTTCCCGATCAGAATTGGCGATATCCGCCCCTTACTACCTGTTGCTTATCCATCTGAGCCATTTGTCCCTTCATCATCTTGATCTGCTCGGCCAATAATTTATTCTTATCATCTTTTGCAGCTTCTGAAAGGTACATCTGCGCCTCGCGTTTATTACGTTTGGCCATAGAGATACCTGCCAGGCTCAATTTAGCCAAAGCCGTATTGTGCGACATTTTCATGCCCAGCTGAAGCGCTTTTTTAAAGTATTTTTCCGACTTCATCGGCGCCTTGCGCGATTCAACCAAACCTATGAGTAAGTTATAATAACCATGCTGATTTTTATGCAGCTGTTTTTCGTAATCAGTGATCTTCATTAACCAAGCTTCGGCTTTTTCTGAATTTTCTTTACGCAGGTAAAATTGCGATATGAGCATGTTCTCGTTAAAGAAGAAGCTCAACAGCACAATACCGCCTAAAAACAAAACTAAAATTCCCCAGCCCCAAAATCCAAAGGCACAAAGCGCAACCGCCGCACCGAACAATACACAGGCTATAATTAGCCTAACAATATTTGACATAATTTATGATACTATATATTGAGTACAAATATCCGTTAATTTGTACGCTTAATCAACATTATATCAATATTTATGGCAAATGCATTAGACCCCTCCTGGATGGAAGTTTTGAAGGCCGAATTTGGGAAAGACTACATGATAAAACTAAAGGATTTTTTACAGAAAGAAAAGGCGGCAGGCCAGTTAGTTTACCCCAAAAACAGTGAAATTTTTAACGCGTTTAACACCACTCCTTTTGACGATGTAAAAGTGGTAATATTGGGCCAGGACCCTTACCATGGCGCGTACCAGGCTCACGGACTCTCCTTCTCGGTACAAAAAGGCATTGCCACTCCCCGTTCGCTCATCAATATTTATAAAGAACTGCAAACAGATATTCCCGGTTTTAAAATACCCGCCCACGGCAATCTCGAAGAATGGGCCAAACAGGGTGTTTTATTATTAAATGCTACTTTAACGGTGAGAGCCAGTAGCCCCGGTTCGCATCAAAAACAGGGTTGGGAAGAGTTTACCGACGAGGTGATCAAAACCATATCCGACAAAAAAGAAGGCATTGTATTTATACTCTGGGGAGCATTTGCGCAATCAAAAGCGGCATTAATAGACGAGAAAAAACATTTTATCCTGAAATCGCCCCACCCCTCACCTTTCTCTGCCGACCGTGGTTTTTTCGGCAGCAAACCATTTTCAAAAACCAACGCCATTTTAGAAAAAGAAGGAAAGAAACAGATAGACTGGCAGATACGCTAAGGAAAGAGCCAAGAAGTTAGAGTCAAGAATCAAGAGCTAAAAAACAAAAGTCAAGAACCTTGACACTTTTATCTTGATTCTTGACTCTAACTTCTTGCTTCTCTTCTAACTAATATTCCAACGGAACAATCGGTTCCTTTTTGCTGGTTGACATGATCATCATGGTTTGGAAAGTTTTAACTACCGTGATGCGGCTTATCTTTTCCATGATCAGTTGTTCATATGATTTAATATCGCGCACATAAACTTTTAGTAAAAAATCGCACTGGCCGGTTACGTGGTGACACTCGGTTACCTCTTTAATGTGTTTGATCTCATCCAGAAATGTTTGAATGGTATTTTTCTGATGAAAATCAAGCGATATCTGTATAAAGGTTTTGATACCCAGGCCCAGTTTTTCTTCATCAACCAGGGCATGATAGCTCTTGATGTACTCGGCATTTTCCAGCTTACGTACGCGTTCTAAGGTTGGTGCCGGTGAAAGCCCTATCTCGTTTGAAAGTTGAAGGTTGGTTATTCTTCCGTTTTCCTGTAATATCTTAAGTATTTGAAGATCGATTTTATCTAATTCCGCAGCCATTAGGTTACAATAATGTACGCAAATATACAGTTTTCCTCTGTTCACAAAATTATATTTCTCTTAAAAGTAATTCAACAAAAATATATTTCCCACGATTTTCATAATTTAGATAAGTCTAAATTTTTTATTAGATTTGTATAAATGAATACGTTAGCCGAGGAAAACTATTTAAAATCAATCTATCACCTGTCTATTGATGCCGAAAATGTGAGCACTAATCAAATTGCCGCGTCATTAAACACCAAGGCTTCGTCGGTAACTGATATGCTGAAAAAGCTGTCTGATAAGGCCCTGATCAACTATACCCGGTATCAGGGCGTAAGCCTCACCCCATCGGGCGAAAAGATAGCCGTAAATATTATCCGCAAACACCGGCTCTGGGAGTATTTTTTAGTGGAGAAGCTCAAGTTTAAATGGGACCAGGTACATGATATGGCCGAAGAGATGGAGCATATATCATCGGCCGAACTGATTGACCGGCTTGATGAGTTTATGGACTATCCCCAGCATGACCCGCATGGCGAACCTATCCCCGACTGTAATGGCCAGTTTAACGCCTCAGAACTAAAGCCCATATCCGCACTAAGCGTAAACGATAGCGGAACCATATCCGGCGTGCGCGATCATAGTTCATCTTTTTTACAATATCTCGAAAGACAGCAGCTTACGCTCGGAAAAAAAATATCCATCGTGGAAATTGTTGAGTTTGACCATTCCATGATCTTACAAATTGAAAATAAAAAAGAAATACACATCAGCCGCGAAGCGGCCAATAACTTACTGATAGCTTTATGACCGATAACCACAATCAATCATTAGGAGACGTACACAGTTCGGTTACCACCGAAAACAAAACAGGATGGCGCAAAATAATGGCCTTCCTGGGGCCTGCCTATCTGGTTAGTGTGGGTTATATGGACCCGGGCAACTGGGCAACCGACATTGCCGGCGGCAGCGCGTTTGGCTATAAACTGATATGGGTATTGTTCGCCTCGAACCTGATAGCGCTCCTTTTACAATCGCTCAGCGCGCGTCTGGGCATCGTTCGCGGGCTCGATCTGGCACAGGCATCTAAAAACGCCTATCCCCGCTTTGTGAATTTTTGGTTGTACATACTGGCCCAAATAGCCATTATAGCCTGTGATCTGGCCGAGATCATCGGTATGGCCATCGGTTTAAAACTACTGTTTAACCTTCCCCTGATATGGGGTGTATCGCTTACCATTACCGATACCATTCTCATGCTTTATCTTATGAACAAGGGTATGCGTAAGCTGGAAGGCTTTATCATATCGATGATATTTATTGTAGGGTTATCTTTTTTAATAGAAATGTTTATTGTGAACCCCAGCGTAGTGGAAATTGCCAAAGGCTTTGCCCCGGGTAATTTAAGCGGCGAATCGTTATACATTGCTATTGGTATTATTGGCGCTACAGTGATGCCGCATAACCTGTACCTGCACTCCTCGCTGGTGCAAACCCGGCAGATCACCCGTACAGACGCGGGCATTAAATCGGCTATTAAATTTAATTTGTTTGATACCGTTATCGCGCTTAACCTGGCCTTTTTGGTGAACGCGGCTATCTTGATACTGGCAGCCACCGCGTTTTACAAGAACGGTTATTTTAAGGTTGCCGAGATACAAGACGCCTATAAATTACTGGAACATATTTTCGGCAGGGTTGCCCCTGTGCTTTTTGCCATTGCCTTGATCGCTTCGGGACAAAGTTCAACTATTACGGGCACCCTCGCCGGGCAAATTATTATGGAAGGCCACATTAATCTGCGTATTGAACCCTGGTTACGCCGCTTGCTCACCCGCGTGCTGGCTATTGTACCGGCCGTATTCACCATTATTTATTTTGGCGAGGCGGGCTTGGGCAGCCTGATCATATTAAGCCAGGTGGTACTGAGTCTGCAATTAGGTTTTGCGGTTATCCCGCTTATCCACTTTACATCCGACAAGAAACGGATGGGTAAATTTGCCATCAGCCTTAAAGTAAAAGTATTGGCCTGGATCTGTGCCGTCATTATTGTTGCTTTAAACGCCAAACTGGTATACGAACAATTATTTGACTGGATAAAAGAATACCCATCCTCAGCTATCTGGATCTATGCCCTGGTTTTTCCCATCGTAATTGGCGTAGTGGCACTGCTGATATATGTATTCTTCAGGCCGATGCTATACAAGCACAAAGATCAACCAGTTTACGCGCCCCATGGCATTGCCAGCGCCATTACCGAGCTTGATGCCATTATCTACAAACACATAGCCATTACCATCGATTTTTCAAAAAATGATAACGACTGCTTACGGCATGCCATTATGCAGGGTGGTAAACGGGCCAATTATACCCTCATCCACGTAGTGGAAACTGCCGGTGCACGCTACTATGGCAAACAGGTTATGGATAGTGAAACCCAAAGTGATGCAGACAATCTCAATCAGTACGTTACCGCGTTGGAAAACCTGGGATTCAAAGCACAGGCGCAAATTGGCTATGGTAATCCGGCAAGTGCCATCGCTAAGATCGTGAATGAAGAAGGCGTTGATTTTATAGTGATGGGCTCACATGGTCACAAAGCGCTCAAGGACCTTATTTTTGGCACAACTGTAAACTCCGTAAGGCATATGGTTAATGTGCCTGTATTGGTGGTAAAGCCGAGTAGGTAATAGTCCCAAACATACTCATTTGGTTATTTAGGTACATTGGCGGATATTTGCGGTCCTCTTAAAATCAAGAGGTTAAAATTTTACGTAAATTTGTACCTCACCGAAAGGAAAACATGACTACTCAGGATAAAATATATATAAAAAACAAGAAGGCTTATTTTGAATACCACATACTGGATAAATATGTAGCCGGTATTCAATTATTAGGCAC
This sequence comes from Mucilaginibacter sp. BGA-UO-ETr-C110, assembly GCF_059567985.1. Lineage (NCBI taxonomy): Bacteria > Pseudomonadati > Bacteroidota > Sphingobacteriia > Sphingobacteriales > Sphingobacteriaceae > Mucilaginibacter > Mucilaginibacter sp. BGA-UO-ETr-C110. Next base: position 700,290 of record NZ_JCAQPB010000002.1, on the reverse strand, counting down.
CGAAATAAAGTCGATACGGGAGGGCAAGGCCAACATCAATGATGCTTTTTGCACCTTTATCAATAACCAATTGTTTGTACGCAACCTGCATATATCAGAATATTCATACGGATCGTTTTACAATCACGAGGCCAAACGCGACCGTGTGTTGTTACTCACCAAAAAAGAGCTCAAAAAACTCCTGACCCGCGGCGAAGAAAAAGGCTTGACCATTGTGCCACTGGCCTTGTTCATTAGCGAGCGAGGTTTTGCCAAACTGGAGATCGGTTTGGCACAGGGTAAAAAGACATTTGACAAACGCGAAACCCTAAAAGAGCGCGACACCAAAGTTGAAATGGACCGGGCGATGAAAAGGTAACTCTTCGGGAATGTGTAGATGTGCGAGTTTCAGATGTGCAGATGATTTTTTTAATTGAAATGAATGAAGCCCGGCTTAGTAAAAGCCGGGCTTCATATTTTATATCAAAATCATCTTTGCACGTTAATACGTGATTTCATCTGCACATCTGAAACTCGCACATCTGCACATCTTCCTACCAAGCCTTATCTCCTACCAATGGTACAAACCTGAAAGTGTCCAGCACAATCTTTTCGTAATCATGCTCGGCAACTTTGAGTACGGTTACCATTTTTTGGGTTTCTTCGTCGCCTACCGGGATTACAAGTATGCCACCTATTTTTAGTTGTTTCAGCAGTACATCAGGTACAGTAGGCGCACCGGCGGTTACAATGATTTTATCGTAGGGCGCGTGTTCGGCTTTGCCAATGGAACCATCCCCACAAAAGAAGTGGGGTTTGTACCCCATTTTTTCGGGCAGGATAAACCGGGTACGTTCATACAGTTTTTCCTGGCGTTCAATGGTATAAACTTTTGCGCCGAGCTCCATTAATATACAGGTTTGATAACCCGAGCCTGTGCCGATCTCCAGTACTTTATCTCCTTTGCGGATGTGCAGCAATTCTGTTTGGTAGGCAACTGTATAGGGTTGCGATATGGTTTGCCCCTCGCCTATTGGAAAAGCAATATCGCTGTAGGCCTGGTTCCAGAAAGTTTCATCAAAAAAGTAGTGACGCGGTACTTTGCTTATGGCCAGCAACACCTCTTCATCCTGGATACCTTTTTTTCTCAGGATGTCAACTAATCGTTTCCGGGCGCCTTTTTCGCGGTAATTATCAATATACTTATAAGCCATTTATACGGCAAAGTTAGCAGGAATTTCAGCATTTAAGGGATGTGGATAACGTATGGATGGATAATTCATTATGCCTTAACCAATAAAAAGTTTAAACGATTAACATCGTATAAAAAAACGCGTCATTGCGAGCGATAGCGTGGCCAACCGACCGAAGGGAGCTCATTAATACTTTTAAAGAAAATTAATAATAATTAATAATCCCTAACTGTACAGAGCGGCTCTGCTAATCGGGGATTGCCACGTCGTTCCTCCTCGCAATGACGTGTTGTAGAGTATCCTCCTTAGTACGGATCAACATCGGGCTGAATAATGCTACCCTTGCTTAGCTTGGTAGTTTGAAACTGGGTGATCACATCCCGTAATATGGCCTTGGCTTTAACAATGGAAATACCATCCCGCTCAAATTTGAGCATGATTGATTTGATATAATAATTACGAATACGGCTGATCAATGGTGACTCGGGACCTATTACCCGCTCGCCAAAATGCCTGCGAAGCTCATTACCCAGATAATTGGCCTGATTGTACAATACGTCGGGATCTTTGTGTTTAATATCCAGATTGATGATGCGATAAAACGGTGGATATTTAAAGCTTTTACGCTCCTCCATTTCTGTAAAATACAGATCGTTGTAATCATTGGCGATCACCTGCTTGATAACCCGGTGATTGGGATCGTAAGTTTGTATCACCACTTTACCCTGCTTGCCTCTCCGCCCGGCCCGACCACTTACTTGGGCCAGCATCTGGAAACTGCGCTCGTTTGCCCGGTAATCCGGAAATTTAAGCATGCTATCGGCATTAATGATCCCTATGAGGGTTACATCGGCAAAATCAAGCCCTTTGGCTACCATTTGGGTACCTACCAGTATATCTATCTTTTTTTCTTCCAGGTTGTTCAATATGGTTTGCAGCGAGTTGCGGGCACGGGTGGTATCCAAATCCATCCTGGCAATCCGCGCCTCGGGCAGCAACAGACTTAGTTCATCTTCTATCTTCTCGGTACCAAAACCTTTGTATTCCAGATGCGTTGAGCCACAAGCCGGACAAACAGATGGCGAATCCTCTTTATAACCGCAGTAATGGCAATGCAATTTGCCACTGCTTTTATGATAGGTAAGGCTCACATCGCAATTAATACATTTTGGCGTATAAGCACATATTTTACACATGAGCACCGGCGCATAACCACGCCGGTTCTGAAACAGGATCACCTGCTCCTTATTGATCAAGGCCTGGTTGATCCCTTCCATCAACACACTGGTAAAATGTGATTGGATGGTTTTTTGCTTGGTTTCATGGCTGATACTCACCACCTGCACATCGGGCAGTTGTACACCACCATAACGTTCGGTGAGCTCGGCAAAACCATACTTATGGGTACGGGCATTAAAATAACTTTCGAATGATGGCGTAGCAGAGCCCAACAGCACCTTTCCCTTATGCGTATTAGCCAGAAAAATGGCTGCATCACGGGCGTTATATCGCGGAGCCGGATCAAACTGTTTGTAGGAGGTTTCGTGCTCTTCGTCAACCACAATAAGGCCGAGATCATTAAAAGGCAAAAATACCGACGACCGAGCTCCCAGGATCACTTTATAATCATTATTGAGCACCTTTTGCCAAACTTCTACCCTTTCATTATCGTTAAAGCGAGAATGGTAAACACCAATGTCGGCGCCAAAATACAGGCGCAGCCGTTCAATAATATGGGTGGTGAGCGCAATTTCGGGCAACAGATAAAGTACCTGCCGCTCGTTACGCATCATTTCTTCTATCAGCCTGATGTATACCTGTGTTTTGCCCGATGAAGTAACCCCGTGCAACAGTACTACATCTTTCTCCTTGAATTGCGTACGCACACTTTGCAGCACTTCGGTTTGCTGTTCACTTAATTCAAAGTTACTGTTCAGCTCTTCCTCTTCTTCAAAATGCAGACGACTTACATTTTTTTCCTCGGCTATCAGGATCTCTTTTTCTATGAGGGATTTAATGCTCGATTCACCTGCACCGCTTTCTTCAATCAACTCATTCTTGGTGATGGCTTTTTGATGCCTTGCCAATTTAATATAGGCTAGCAGTGCGTCGGCTTGTTTGGGGGCGCGTTTCTCCAGTATCGGAAAAAGCTCACGCAAATTATCGGGGTGATTATAAACCGGGTTCAGCGTAATAAAAGTTCGCTTACGGGGTTTGTAACGTTCGCTTACTTCTTCGGATATATGAATGATGTTTTTCTCGAACATCAGTTTCAGGATAGGCATTACCGTTTTTTGACCCAATAATTTGGCAATATCACTTACGGTAAGCTCCGGTTGAATATCCAGGGCCTCTACGATCAGAAACTCTTTATCGTGCAGGGTTGATCGGTCAATATCATACTCTTTATTGAGTACAATACGGGTTTCGCTGGCCAGTTTTAGCGCAGCAGGTAGCGCGGCATTCATTACCTCGCCAATATTGCACATATAATAGTCGGCCAGCCACTGCCAAAAATGAAGTTGATGAGGGGTTACTACCGGTTGATCGTCCAGGATCTCAATAATATATTTCGCCTCGTATTTTTCAGGTGCAAGCGTGCTTATCTCTTTAACAATGGCCGTATAGAGCTTGCTTTTACCAAACTGCACTACTACCCTTTTACCTATGGCTATGGCATCATTTTGCTCATACGGAACCCGGTAGGTATAGTTTTTTGAAATTGCCAGTGGTAAAATCACTTCGGCAAAAAGCGTTTTACGATCGGTATGGTCAATTTCAGCAAATTCTAACATGGAAGGGGGAAATTCTAAAAACTAAATACTAAACTCTAAATCCGAAATCGAACATCCGACGTCCGAAATCAAAAATCACTTATTGCGAAAAGCAGCAATGGCCAGCATCAGCCAGCCTAAAATAAACAGCAAGCCGCCCAGCGGTGTAATCGGCCCAAGCGCTATCAGCCAATTCCAACCCAACAGACTACGGCACGACAGCAAGTACAATGAACCCGAAAAAAACAGGATCCCAAAGCTAAAAAAGTAATAGGCCCAGGTTATCTGGCTATTTTTAAACCGAGCAAAGGTCGACAGGAAAAGCAGTGCGAATACATGGTAAAAATTGTATTGTACGGCGGTGTGCCATACCTCCAAATCGGCGGCAGATAAGCGGCCTTTTAAGCCATGTGCCCCAAAAGCCCCGGTAATAACGGCCAGCATGCCAAAAACCGAAGCCGTGATAATTATTTGTTTGTTCATGCAGATATAAAAAGCTAAGTTAACCAATTGAAAGTATTACTTTAATGGCGCAGGGTAAAATTCTATCTTTGTAAAGCAATCCGCTATGAAACGTCTGATAGTTATCACCTTAATTTTACTTGCCGCTACAATAGCCATAACGGTTGTTTACTTTAAAAACTTAAGTCCGCCTGGGGTACGTACCGGCCAGGTGATGCATACCATCCCCGACAATGCTACCGCGGTATTTGAATTCAACAGCGAAAAAGGATTTTACGACATTTTTAAGGGCAACCAATTACTCAGTGCGGTTATTGGTAAAGACAAGCTGGCCGATCTGGATACACTGCGTAAGCTATTAATCACATCGGCACAGCTGGAGCGTTTTTTTGACGGGCAAAATGTATTTATCTCGGTACACCCCTCAAACGGTAACGACGTTAACCTGCTCATCACCATACCTACCACCAACGATTTTAAAACAGATGCCTTTACTGCTTTAAATACCCAACCCAATAGCGGCTTATCGGTAGCCACGGTACACAATACTGTTGGAATAACCTACGATGTACTAGTTAAGGCCATTAATAAACACTTTTACATTACCCAAAAAGAGAATAATATTTTTGCCGGCAGCTTTTCAAAAGAATTGATAGATCAAAGCATCTTATATAAGGACGATAAGAATGTTTTTATTCCGCTGCCCGAACAGCAAAACGCCAATTCCCTGGCTAACCTTTATATTAATTATAGCCAGCTCACCCCTCTTTTTGACCAGATATTTAAAAACAAGGACACCGATATTTTTAAGAGCTTTAAGCTATTGCCCGCTTTAGCGGCCCTTACTTTAAACTTTAAGAACGATGCTTTGATGTTTAGCGGCTTTACCACCCTACAACACAACCATACAGCCAGTTATTTAAATTTATTTGCCGATCAGCAGCCTGTAGTGAATCACCTAAAGGAGATTTTCCCATCCACAACGGCTTACACTATCAACTTCGCGGTATCTGATCCTTCAAAATTTTCTGCGGGGCTTGCACAGTGGCATATTAAAGCGGGAATCAGCAAGGAGAAAGATCAGCTTTTCAGTAAGATAAAGGCAGAAACCGGCGTACTTCTAAAGCCGGAGTTTGAGCACTTACTGGGTAACGAATTTGCCGTGATTACTACACGTTACCAGGAAAAATACGCTATTGTTTCTGTTAAGGATGGTTCAAAATTAAGACCCATCATGATGAATATCAGCACCATGACCAATGATAATATAGGGCAGTTTAATTACGATAAAGTACCATTTTATCTGTTAGGTGATGCTTTCAGCATTTTCAGAAAGCCGTACTTCATGATCATCGATAATTACCTTGTGCTGGCTGCAACCCCCTCCGAGTTGACAAGTTATTCAGATACCTACTATAACCGTAAGTTTATCAATAAAACCGATCAATACAACCAGTTTGACAACCTGGTGGCCGAAAGAAGCAACGTGGCTTTTTTTATCAACTTTAAAAACTCGCAATCCATATTTAAAAGAGATCTGAAAGATGCTTTTTATGATGCTTTTGAAAGTTCCGCCCCCAGTTGGAAAAGCTTTTACGCGGCTGCCTATCAGTTTAGCGCCTCTGATAAAAACTTCTACACCAACCTATGTATGCGCCTGAATAATACAGACAGCACCGCTACTCCAATTAAATAAAAAAACATACAACCATACGCTAACAATTCCCGTTAAAAGGGGCTATTGTGTCTGCAATATTTCCCTATAGTTTATGGAAATATTTCTTACTGGTTCAAAATAAACCATTACTAAACAGAAAGTTGGCAAATTGTTGTATGAATAGAAATAAGCTATTAATTGTTTTTGGTATATTATTTTTCTCTTTATCCGCTTCTGCACAGCAATTTTCGCAATACAATACAGGCACTCTATATGATTCTTTCGAAAATCCTTCGCAACGATCATTCATCCCCGACTCCAGCAGGCAGTATGCCTTTAACTTTTTTATCCCAAGTTTCAATGTGAATACCTATTTAACTGGTAATGCACAACGTACTATTAAAACCAAGATATTTGGCAGCGATTCAAAATACGATACCGATAATTTACAAATAGGACAGGGAAAATACAACCATTTTAACGCCAACGTAAATGCCTACGCTATTATGTTCAAACTGTTTACAAGTTTTAATGGCGATGTGGAGATAGGCTTTTCGGCGCAGACCAAAGCTGAGGCCCGGGGACTTTTCTCAGACGAATCATTGGCCATGTTAAACGGTACACGGAATTTCCCAAACGATAATTATACCAACATATTTAATGACAATTACCGGTATCAGGCATATCACCAGATAGGCTTTTCGTACCGCGAACGTATCAATAAAAAGATAGCACTGGGTTTTAAAATAAGCGCGTTGCTGGGTATAGAATATCAGCAGTTTAACATCACCCAATCGCAAATTGCTTTTGACCGGACAGATCCGAATAACCCAAGTGCGGTACTGGCCTTAGCCGGTCGTTATTATGCCAATTACATACCAGGCCAACGTGATTCCCGTGATTTTCTACCCAATTTGCGCAACCCTGGTGCCGCTGTAAGTTTCGGGGTTTCATACATTACCGACGACCGCATAACCATACAAGGTAATATTAAAGATCTCGGTTTTATTCACTGGAGTAACCGGTCAACTACTTATGATTTCAATAACAGTGGCGTGATCAAAAACTTAGGATCTGAGCACTTTGCAGATACACTTTACAACCGGGTGCATAAAATAATGCAGGACGATAATAATAAAACGGTTAAACCACTCACCACTGCCATAAATGGCCTTGCGGAACTGAGTGCGACCAAAAGTTACTGGATAGGTTATGGTAATACATGGAAATATTCTCCCACCCTTATAGCCTCAAAAGCGCTGTTTTACCCGGATTTTAAAGGAGCCCTGGTTAACCATTTTAATTACCGTGGCATTTTTACTGCTACCCTTACTACAAGCTATGACGACATGCATTTTTTTAATATTGGTACGCAGCTCATGGTCAAATCGCCAAATACAGAATTTTACATAGGTACCGAAAGGCTTACCAATACAGGCAGATTAGCCTTGGCCGCGGTAAATAATAACTCTCAGATAAATCGTGTAGGCAATTATTCGGGAGGGGATTTTTATTTAGGATTCACCCTGAAGTTTGGGCACGTGATTGAACATCCTATGAATGCCAGTGTTATCCCGATGGGTGAAAAAGGCTTTTTTGGTCGCCTGTTTGGTCGTTTATTTAAAACCAGCACCAATAAAGGCATCTAGATATTAGCATCAGGAACCAAGACAATCGCTTTGTTTTATTTATAAAGCTTTCTTTCCAGCTATAAAATCTTTGAGATAATAAGGTTCAAAATAAGCCACATCTTCAAATTCTTTTTTATCAAACTTTTCTGCAGCCTTTTGGGTAAGGAAAGTTGCCGAATTAACAAAGCCTGTTAAAAACTGAGCATGAGGACTAGCGCCTAATGTGGTTTCACATTTATCGGCACCATCGCCAAAAAATATGATCCGGTGATTATTGAGCTCTTCAGCAAAACCGTACTCATCTATAATGTCCGCAGAGGTAGCTCTAACTTTCTGACCTGTAGCATCAAACAAGGCACAATAAACCTCCATACGTCGGGCGTCTATCATGGGGCATAAAAGCGTATCCTGCTCAATGGTAAAATCATCGCTATGAATAACACCATAAGCCATAGCTTCCAGTGTTTCAATGGCGATGAGTGGTTTATCCAGGGCAAAACATAGCCCTTTAGCTGTTGAAACCCCGATACGCAGACCGGTATAGGAGCCCGGGCCACTACTCACAGCAATAGCATCAAGATTATTATAAGTTAAATTTGCTGAGGTCACCAGTTCATCAATAAACAAAGTGATCACCTCTGCATGTATGTTACGTTCGTTTATCTGCTTAAACGCTACAACTTTACTATCAATAGCCAGGGCTATTGAACAGGAAGTGGTGGCGGTTTCAATTTGTAAAATAACACTCATCTTTTTAAGACTCAGAACTTAAATTCAAGGTACCGGATCATGGCCGTGGCCGCCCCAAGGATGGCAGCTGGCAATGCGTTTCAAAGTTAACCATCCGCCCTTAAAGGCCCCGTGTTTTTTGATAGCCTCCACACCATACTGTGAACAGGTTGGTGTATACCGGCATGAAGCGCCTGTGAGCGGAGAAATAAAATATTGATATATCTTAATCAGCAGTATAAAAATGCTGCCGACAATTGTCTTCAATATATTGATCACCGCGTTCATATCATTTCACCGGAACGTTACTTGCAGCCGTTAACTGCTCACCAAGCTGACCCAACATCTTCAGCATCTTTTTTTCGATAACACTGTAAGGGACAATTTCTTTTCCGATATACCCTATCGACAGCACAATTGTTTTATCGGCTGCCGTGAGTAAATTATACAGGCATTGCTGCTTGTGCAACCTGTACGACTCGCGCATGCATCTTTTTATTAAATTACGGTCAACAGCGTGCTTATAACGCTTTTTGGAAACCGAAAATAAAACCTGGGCCGGGAATATCTGTGGTTCGGAATGAAATAACCACGAAGCTTTGAAGGGATAACACAAAAAAGAAGAACCGTTATGAAAAAGCTTATCAATAAGCCTTTTATTACATAATCGTTCTTCTTTTTTAAAAGTATACATAGTTGCCATTATTTGAACCGGAGACATTAAGCATATAAACGGTCCATGTCCCTATGAAAGGACCAAGCAACCAGGATTATGCTTTATGACGACCCTCGTCAGAAACTGATAATCTTTTTCTGCCTTTAGCTCTTCTGGCTGCTAATATTCTTCTACCGTTAGCAGTTGACATGCGCTCACGGAAACCGTGTTTGTTTCTTCTTTTTCTTTGAGAAGGCTGGAAAGTTCTTTTCATGGCTATATTTTTATTCTATTCGATCTTTTTAAAAACAAGAGCGCAAATGTAGTAATTTTTCAAAACATTTCAAATACTATTTTTCTTATTTGTTGCTCTATGTTTCTTACTGTAAATTAAGCACTTTAAAACCGCAATATGAAATCATTACTTATCCTGCTCCTAATAGGTTTACCATCAGTTGTTTTGGGGCAGGATATATCGCCTTCTCATTACAAAATATACAGCACTACCGAACAAAAATTGGTAACAATTACCGATATTATTCAGCAAACCAGTAAAATTGATGTGCTATTTTTCGGCGAGGAACATAACGATTCAACCGCTCATTCCCTCGAGTATGTCCTATTTAAGGGCCTGACAGAAAAATATCCAAACCAGTCGGCCCTTTCCATGGAGATGTTTCAAACCGACTGTCAGTTGGTGTTAAACGAATATCTTAACGATCTTATCCGCGAAAAAAACCTATTAACTGATGCCCGTGCCTGGCCAAATTATAAAGACTATCGGCCACTGGTTGAACTAGCCAAATTGAACCGCTTACCTGTTATTGCTGCCAATGCCCCCTCACGTTATACCAATATGGTTACGCGCAATGGTCTGGGCAGTTTACAACAACTGAGTATCCAAGCCAAAAGTTATCTGGCTCCCCTCCCTATTGATACCGCTATCGGGGCTTATTATGATAAGTTTGTTAAGATCATGGGCGGGCATGAAGCGATGGCTGGCATGCAAATCTATCAGTCACAAAACCTGTGGGATGCTACGATGGCCTGGTCGATAGCGCAGTTTCTTAAAACCCATACCGGATTTAAAATATTACAGCTTAATGGCGGTTTTCACAGCGAAGAAAAGCTGGGAGCAGTGGCTCAACTCAAAAAATACGCGCCAAAAGCAAGAGTATTAACCATAGCCTCTTATGCGGATGAAAGTTTTGACAACCCCGATTGGACAAAATTCAAAACCCTGGCAGATTATATTATTCTAACAGATCCAAAATTGACGAGCAAGGAATAAAGATTAAAGACGAAAGGATCAAAGACTAAGGATATCCCCGTCAATGATCCTTTATCTTTGATCCAAAAATCTTTGTTCAAATTTATTATGCTTTTTTAGCTAACAGATCGCGTATCTCGGTAAGTAAAGTTTCTTCTTTTGTTGGTGCAGGATCTGCAACCGGAGCAGCTTCTTCTGGTTTTTTGAGCGAGTTGATAGCTTTTACTACCATAAAAATACAAAAAGCAACAATCAGGAACTCGATCACCGTGTTGATGAAACTACCATAATTGATAGATACATCGGCTATTTTTTTAGCCGGGTCACCCGCCTTAAGAAGTATCTTTAAGTTTTTAAAATCAATACCACCGGTTAAATAGCCAATTGGCGGCATAATTACATCATTTACCAATGAGGTAACTATTTTACCAAAAGCTGCACCGATGATAACGCCCACTGCAAGGTCAACAACGTTGCCGCGCATGGCGAACTCCTTAAACTCTTTGATTATTGCCATAATGATAGATTTTAGTTAATAATTTAGTTCTGGTAACGGAATAAATTGGTTTTAGTTTTAACTAAAGTAGCGAATAAATTTTAATGGTATTCAAACAAATTATATTTTTTAATATTTAATACCAGCGTCCATAGGCTATAAGATATTTTAAAGTTAATGGTAATTGATGTATTTTTGGGCTCATCTTAATTATGCTTAAACAGAATCTTCAACAAAAACTCTTACAAAAGCTTTCGCCGCAGCAAATACAATTTATAAAATTGCTGCAGGTTCCTACAGTATCATTGGATACCAGAATAAAAGAAGAACTGGAAGAGAACCCTGCGCTTGAAGATCTGAGCTTAACCAATTTAAACGAACCCGAAGAACAATACCCTGACCGCGATCCAGACGAAGACACTTATAATGGCGACGAGGAAAAGGGTGAAATGGATGAGTTTAATATTGATGATTACCTGCAGGACGATAACGTGAACGACTACGGATCACGTTATGACCAAAATGGCGATGATGAAGACGAACGTAAAGAGATCCCGATAGCTGTACAAAATTCATTTTTTGAAAGTCTACAATTACAGCTTGACCTTTTACCCTTGAGCGATAAAGATTTTAAGATCGGTCAGCAAATCATCGGTAGTTTGGATGATGATGGTTATTTGCGCCGCCCTATCATGTCGCTTACCGACGACCTTGCATTTTCACAAAATGTAATGGCCGAAGATGAAGAAGTAGAAGATATGCTGAGGGTAATACAAGGATTTGACCCGGCTGGAGTTGGGGCACGAAGCCTACAGGAATGCCTGCTGATACAACTGCGTAAAAAAGACCCCAACGATCCGATCATTGGAAAAGCTGTTGTTGTTGTTGAACAATACCTTGACGAATTTACCCGTAAACACTACGATAAGCTCGAAAAATCATTGAACATGAACTCCGACGAGTTACGCGGTGTGGTGAATGAAATACTAAAACTTAATCCCAAACCGGGCGATTCCAACGAAATCAACACCAAGCAAATGCAGGTGATACCCGATTTTCATATCACCAACAATGATGGCGTGCTGATATTAACGCTCAACTCTAAAAATGCGCCGGAACTAAGGGTAAGTCGCTCCTACCAGGAAATGTTTCAGCATTATGATAAAGCAGCACAAAAAGATAAAAAACTCAAAGAAGCGGTACAGTTTGTAAAGCAAAAACTCGATTCGGCCAAATGGTTCATTGATGCCATCAAACAGCGTCAGCAAACTTTGCTGAAGACCATGAATGCCATCATGCAGTACCAATATGAGTTCTTTTTAACCGGCGACGACAAGAATCTTAAACCCATGATCCTGAAGGATATTGCCGACAGGATAAACATGGATATTTCAACAGTGTCGCGTGTAGCTAACTCCAAATACGTACAAACAGAATTTGGCACCTTCCTGCTCAAATCATTCTTCTCAGAAGCTATCCAGACCGAAAGCGGTGAAGAAGTATCTAACAAGGAAGTAAAGAAGATCCTGGAAGAGCATATAGGCAAGGAAGACAAACGCCATCCTTTAGCCGATGAAAAACTAACTGATATCCTAAAAGATGCCGGTTACAATATTGCCCGCCGAACCGTTGCCAAATACCGTGAACAAATGAACATCCCGGTTGCCAGGCTAAGAAGGGAACTTTAGCCTCCGGCTAAAACGTATGTTGAGCACTACTTACCTTATAATGGTTATTAAGTAATATTCCGATGACAATTTCATGTGTACCATTGCTTACAGTATTCAACGCGGATGTAGTGACGTCATAAGAGTAGCCAATATTGACAAATGAGCTCAAATTAAGTCCAACCAACCCTGCGTAGGAGTCATTATGACGGTATGAGCCACCTATCCAAAGTTTATCGGCAAAGGATAATTTCATGTTGATATCATAGGTTGTGGGTAAAGGTTGGATATACTTCAGCATAATCGACGGTATAAGCGTAACATCCTCAGATAAAAAAACTTTAAACCCTCCTGTTAAAAAATAATGTGGTACAGTTTTATTCTGATACAGGTTTGCCTTACTGGTTATATACACATTCTGAGGTAATATCTGCTGGGCCGAAACACCTATAAAATAATCAGAAGCATAAGCCCAAACCCCTATCCCAAGATCTGATTTCCATTGGTTATTATTCAGGCTGTTAAATATAGGATCTGAAGGGTCAGCAGTTGTGACCGCTGATAAGTTTAGTACATTATGGCTGAAACCAGCCGATACCCCAACCGCCAGATTTAGGCGACTGCTTAGCCCCAGATGATAGGCATAAGTTGCATCAATATTTGTTTGTGTAAAAGGCCCGGCCTTGTCTGATACCACAGTTAACCCAACGCCGTGATGCGGCTCCGCAGCCTGATATTGTTGCGTATATAACCTGCTGGCCGGATTAAGCCCCCCACTGGCCGGAAAAGCGGTAGCATCGCCCTGTATAAAGTTTTTGCCAATGGGCATATTTACCGACAGATAGGCTGTTACCGGCGCACCCTCCAGGCCTGTCCACTGGCTGCGATAGCCTGTTTTTACATCGGTATAGTTCTCAATACCTGATAAGGCAGGGTTTAAGAGATAACTATTAAAAATATACTGTGTGTACTGAGGCCGTTGTTGCGCTATAACACACTGAATAAAAAGAACAAAATTAAAGGCTATGAATAAGATCCTTTTCATTGGTTAACGTTTACAACCCGCCTAATTCAACCTTATTTCAAGGCAAAATAGCCCCAAATACGGGCAATAAACTAATATAATCTTTATAAGTAATATTGCCCAGAAGGCCAGACAGGGGTACGCATTACCTGAAAGCTTTAGCCAGTGTTTCCAGCTCCATGTTAGCTATCTGTAATTTATAGGTGAGCTCTTTATTTTCTTTTCGAAGGATATAAATTTCAATGGCATTTTGAATGTGGATCCGGAGTTCATCATTTTGCCATGGCTTTACCAGGTATTTATAAACCTGTCCCCGGTTAATAGCATCAATAACTGCGTTTATATCTGAAAACCCGGTTAGTAATATTCTGATCGTGTCGGGATTCGTTTGCAAAACAGATTCCAAAAATTCAATCCCGGTAGTAACGGGCATACGCTGGTCTGTAATGATCACCCCAATCTCATTCCCATTCAGTATCCTGCGCCCTTCAACAGCAGAGCTGGCCGTATATATGTTAAAGTCACGTCTGAAGGCTGCTTTAAAACTATTCAGGTTATTTATTTCATCATCAACATACAACACTCCTACGGCCATAGCAAAACACTTTAGTGAACGGATAATATCGGCTTACAAAAGTAAATTTATGCAAAGTTTAATTTACTGCGCATTTTTATTATAATTATTGTTCTGTACAGGTGTAACAACTATATCATGAAAAAAATATTATTAACCGGGTATCTGCTGGTATTGGGGCTTGCAACTTTTGCCTACCCAACTGATACATTGGTTATTAATAATGATCAATCACACCTGTTAACCAATAAATATTTTTACGAGCTTGAGGCTCCTGACAATAATTTAACCATTGCCCAGGTTGTAAATAGCAATAAGTTTCACCGCGTTGAACAAACACTTCCGGCTTTAAGGTTTTCAAAGTCTACCACATGGGTAAAATTCAACTTAAAAAACAATAGTAAAGAGCCGCTGATCACTATTGGTATAAATGCAAGTGTTATTGATGAATTCGACCTTTATTATGCAGTAAACACAAGCATAGTCCCGCGCCATCTAAGTCCCGATCATACTCAAAACCTAACTTTTATCAATTTCCCGTTATTGCCGGAAACATCAAGCACCGTGTATTTGCGTATAAGAAGCAATGCATCTGCCGTTGTTCCGATAGAAATTTACAGCACCCCAGCGTTTTTAGAAAGCCGTAATATTGAAAATATAACCACCGGTATCATAGTAGGTGTTTTTATAGTGATGGCCCTATATAATTTATTGTTGTTTTTTATTGTTGGTGATTACAGCTACTTATATTATGTAAATTATATAGTTTTTTTAGGCCTTTCCCAGTTACTTAAACGTGGTTATGGAGTCAATTTATTTACAACCGACAAAACTACTTTAAATAATTATGTGATCCCAGTGATCAGGGTGCTGCTCGGGTTTTCCATCTTGCTTTTTATGAGCAAATTTTTACAGCTCAAACAAAATTTAAAGCAGTGGTATAAATACTATCTATTACTCTATCTATTCTACTTAGTAACTCTTATGGTGATTGTAGCAGGCATGGCCGGTATTGCCTATAATTTAATCACCATTAGTACAGCTATCATTGCAATTAGTCTGCTTATGATAGGAGCTTATCTATACTTGAAGAGCAATTTTAAACCAGCTAAGTTCTTTTTACTGGGCTGGGGGCTGTTCTTAATCAGTTTGTTGATATCTGTAGCGCGTAATAAAGGATTTATGCCTTACAACAATATAACGGCTAATATTGTGATTTACAGTTCTGTTTTAGAACTGATCCTGTTTTCGGCAGCTTTAGCAGAAAAAATTAACTTTTACCGCTACCAAAAAAACGAATCACAAAGTTTTGCGCTTACCGTTGCCCAGGAAAATGAGCGATTAATAATTCAGCAAAATATTTTATTGGAAAGCAAGGTAAAAGAGCGAACTGAAGAATTAACTAAGATCAATAAAAGTCTTTCGTTATCTATCGATAATCTTACAGCTACCCAAAAGCAACTCATAGATAACGAAAAAATGGCCTCATTGGGACAACTTACAGCTGGCGTGGCCCATGAAATTAATAACCCCATTAACTTTGTAAGTTCCAATATAGCACCTTTACGGCTTGATTTTGATGAGCTTTTAGCTTTATTGGATAAGTATGACGACGCCTTGAATAACCCGGAGCAGATGCTCTTTTTAAGGGACCTAAACGATTATAAACAAAAGATCAACCTCAATTTTATCAGGGATGAGATAACTGTTTTATTAAATGGAATAGAGGATGGTGCAAACAGAACAGCAGAAATAGTAAACAGCCTGCGCACCTTTAGCAGTACCGATGAGCAGGTATTAAAAACCGCAGACATCAATAAATCGATCCTGAACAACCTGCTTATTTTACGAAGTACAATTCCGTATTATATTGAGATCAGGCCTGTTTTTGATAAACTGGAGCCTTTAAACTGCTACCCGGGTAAAGTTAACCAGCTGATCATTAACCTGATCAATAACAGCATATATGCCATTAAAAGCAAAGATCACCATAACGATGAATGTATTATGATCATTACTAAGGACTATACCGATCACATTACCATCGAAATTACTGATACCGGTGTAGGAATGACCGAAGAAACCAAACAACGGATCTTTGAACCATTCTTTACCACTAAAGGTATAGGTGAAGGCACCGGATTGGGGCTTTCTATCGTATTTGGTATCATTGAAAAACACCGGGGCAGTATCGAAGTAACATCATCGCCAAATAAAGGTGCCACATTCATGGTATCGATCCCTAAAAACTTAGCTTAGTAAACCCTGAACAAGTGGTCCATTTTGTTAAAACTGGGTTTACATGGTTTACACTTTTTATGGTTAACATCAACATACATAATTGATAATCAATAAATTAACCATAATTTATGATTATATAGTGGGTTTATATGTAAACCCACTCAAGGTCACCTGAAAAGGATCCTGAGGGGTCTGAAATATAATGGATCGGGCACGAACTGTGGAATAATGATTTCGATGTTGGAAATTCAAAATTCATTATTCGATATGAGTTCCCTTAGTAAAGCTTTCAATATAACTTCTAGCCTATCTTAATTAAAAGAATTTCTCAGGATTAGGCACCAGGTTCAGGAATGATTCAAAATTCTGTTCGTAATGCGATTGGTCAAGCTTGTAATAAAAAGCGCCTTTCTTTGAAGATAGCTTATCTTTTTCGGGTAGTTTTACCAGCAAGCCGGTTGATAATAGTTTACGGCTAAAGTTACGATCGTCAAACTTGGTTTGATAAACGCCTTCATAAAGTGCCTGCAGTTGCGGTATGGTGAATTTTTCTGGTAATAGCTGAAACAGGATTGGGTGTAACGCGGCCTTATAACGCAACTGGCGTAAGGCAAGCCTTACCATTTCTGTATGGTCAAATATCAGCTCGGGCATTTCATTCAGTAAAAACCATTCCGGGTGATATTCTTCGCTCAGCTGTTTTTCATACTGATGAATATCAATCAGCGCGAAGTAAGCGATAGACAAAGTTCTCTCCACCGGGTCGCGGTCTGGATGACCAAATACATGAAACTGCTCCATGTATACATTTTTAAGTCCGGTACGTAATTCTAATATGCGGTTGGCGGCATCATCTGGCGACTCCGAAGGCTGTATAAAGCCTCCCATCAGGCTCCATTTATTTTTCTCGGGTTCAAGACCACGCTGTACAAGCAATAGTTTGATATTAAATCCGTCGAATCCAAAAATGATACAATCTGTTGCCGCTAAAATGCGTGTCTCGCCGGTATACTTCTGCATAATTTGGTTAAAGTTTATTTGCAAGTGTAAAAATAATTATGCAATTATTTAGTGTCGATACTACAACTATTTTATTCGAGGCAACATTTTTTAATTTTTATAAGATCACTTATTGTAGCGGGTTAAAACCTTAGCACCAATCATCATAAATAAATATCATAGCCAAATCCTTTAACTAACCCGCTTGCCCTGCAGCAACATATCCATAGCATCGTTAAGCGAACCGGCCCGTGATACTTCGCCAGAGTTGACAAAAAATATCTCGTCGGCATTTTCAATGGTATTCAGGCGATGCGCGATGATCACCCTGGTGGTAGTATCCGGTAACTTGTTCAATATATCGCTCAATAACTGCTCGGTTATAGTATCAATATTAGCCGTAGCCTCATCCAAAATCAATATCTGAGGATTACGCAATACCGCCCGCATAAAAGCGATCAGTTGTTTTTGACCAAGGCTGATACTATCACCCGAAGAAAGCACCTGGGTTTCCAGTCCACTTTCAAAAATAGCCAGCAGGCTACCCAGGTTGGCATCAATGATCACTTTTTCCAGTTGCTCATTGGTGTGACCCTTATACAGATCGTTACCGTATAAAATATTATCCTTAACCGTTCCGGTAAATAAAAACGGTTCCTGTAAAATAAATCCAATTTTTTGGGTACGTTCTTCCAGGCTGTAGGTTCTTATGTCCCTGCCATCCAGCATAACCAATCCTTTTGAAGGATCATATAAGCGGGCAATCAATGATGCTGTAGTGGTTTTACCGCCACCGGTTGGCCCAACCAGGGCGTAGGTTTTACCCTGCTCCAGCTTAAAGCTGATGTTGTGCAGTATTTCCTGATCATCATTATAACCAAAGTGCACATTCCTGAATTCCAGCAGGGCGGCATTTTGTTCAGATATCCCATTTTCCATAACAGGCAGATCGGTTTCGAGAGACAGTATTTGTGATATCCTGTCCCAGCCCGCCATAGCCAGTTGAAAGTTTGTCCATAACGCGGCCAATTGTCTCAAAGGGTTATAAAAGTTGGTGGAGTATGATAAATAACTCACCAGCAAACCAATACTAAACTGCCCGATGGTGATCAAATAAATACCAAAGGCCAGCACGATCAGTTGCGCTATACTGGCAAACAAGCCGTAAACGGGTATAAAAACATTGTTTGCCAATCCTGATCCGATCGCGGTTTTGTAATTATCACGATTGGCCGTTTCAAAACGTTTCCGGAAATAATCGCGGCGGTTAAAGGCGATGATCACTTTAAAATTATGCAGGCTTTCCTGTATCTCCGAACTCATCCCCCCTACGCTTTTCAGGTTCAGTGCATTTTTACGCTTTATCCATGGCGATAAAACCAGTGTCAGCACCAAAATAAGTACAGCCGGAGCAAGCGTTGCGGCACCCAATTCAAACTTGATCAGTAACAAAAACACGCCCGCGCCTACCATAATGGAGATGTTCCCGATAAACTGCATCAGCGATTGGGAAAAAAACTGGTTCAGTTTATCAGTATCATTGTTTACCCGCGATATCAGGTCGCCCGCCTTATTCTGATTGAAAAAACCTACCGGCAGTTGCTGTAACTTATTAAATATAGAGTTACGCAGGGTAAACAACATACGCTGACTTACACTACCCATCAGCTTGGTTTGACTATAGCTGGTAAACAAAGCCAGCAAATACATACATAACAATATAATGGCGTTATGAATAACCCCGCTATAATCCTTATGCTGCACATAGGTATCAATCGTGTGCCCAATAACAAGAGGGCCCAGTAAGTTGAGAGAGGAATTGGTTAATATAGCCAACAGGGCTAATAAAAGTATTTTCTTTTCGTGAGCAATTAGCTGTAACAGCTTTTTAAGTCCTGCAAGGGTCGAGGTCTTTTGCTGTGCATGGCTAAGCTTATTCAGATCGTAATTCATATATAATTAGTGAATTAGTGATTTAGTGATTTTTGTCTAAACTCGAATTTTTAGAATTTTAGAATTAACAGAATCCGCACATCTGAAATCTACACATCTATTTTTAATGAGCAACGCCATGTTCGTAATTACTGGTGCTTTGCTGCGAATTAAATATCTGTACGTAATCAGGACTGGTTTGCATCAGCTCATCATGCACGCCACGAGCTACTATTTCGCCTTGGGTAAGCAGGAGGATCTGGTCATAATGCTCAACCGATGCTATTTTCTGGGTAACCGATATCAGGGTTAGTCCGGGGTAATTTTTCTGGATATTGCTTAATATCTTTTTCTCGGTATTGGTATCAACCCTGGCTGTAAAATCATCCAGCAATAAAACTTTTGGGTTAACGGCCAAAGCCCTGGCCAGCATGATTCGTTGTTTTTGTCCGCCAGAAAGACTCGATCCACGTTCGGAAACTATAGTATTCAGCTTATCGGGCAGGTTGTCTATAAAATCCCTCAATTCGGCTGTTTCAATGGCTTTTTCCAATGATTCATCTGTAACCGTATCACTAAAAGCGATGTTTTCGCGGATGCTCATGTTAAAAATGATACTATCCTGAAAAACAAAACCCACCTGACTATGGAACGATTCGCTGTTATAGCTATCAATGCTCCGCCCGTCATAATGTACGTAACCCGACGTTGGATTGATGAGATTAGTGAGCAAATAAAGCAGCTGCGTTTTACCGGCAGCTGTAGGCCCGATGATAGCAATTTTTGATCCTGCCGCTACCGAAAACGATACATTTTTAAGTGCCGGTTTTTGGCCGTAAACTAATGATACATCCTTAAGTTCCACATCACCGCGCAGTGTTTCTTTTAAGGTTCCGGCATCAACCATATCCGGTGCATCCAGCACCACACTGATACGGGTAAACGATGCCGAGGCCTGCGCGATCAGGTTACTCATAAAACCTAATATAAATATCGGGAATATGAGTAACGACAGATAACTGTTAAAGGCGGCAAAGCTACCCAGGGTCATACTGCCCTTGATCACAAAATGGCCGCCCATCATTAAAATAGTTAAGGCTGCCAGGTTGGCTGTAAAGGTTACAATAGGTATCAGTCCGGCAAAAAAGCCCAGTATTTTTAAGCCATATTGTTTAGCCTCGGTATTGGCCTCTAAAAACTTATTATACTCCAACTGTTGCGAATTGATCACACGAATAAGCGCTGCACCCAGGATGCTTTCGTTAATTACCTTGTTCAGTTGGTCAATTACGCCCCTGCTTTTTATAAACAATGCGCGTACATTCTTTAACACATAAAAAAATGTACCGCCTATGATAGGGATAATGGCGATCACGGCCAAGGCCAGCTTCCAGTTAATAGTAAACAGCAATATGCTTGCACCAATAATGATAAACAGCGATGACACAATGGATACCAGCGCCTGCGACACAAACAACTTTATGGAATCAACATCGGCAGTCAAATTGGTAAGCAGCTTGGACGGATTGGCTTTTTCAATAAAAGCATGACTTTGCCTGGATATCTTATCGGCCAGCTTTTGCCTTAGATCACGGGCTACACGCTCCGAAGCATAGGTTTGAATAATGGTTTGCAGATAACTGAAAATAAAAATGACCAGTACCGCTAATGAGAATTTTTTAATGATATCGCTAAACACAAAGTGTTGTTTAGTATAATCGTCTATTCCGCTGGCTATTATCTTGGGCAACCAAAGATTCACGCCATTGCTGAGTAATGCAAACAACAAAAGCAGAGAAACGAGGCCCATGTACGGCTTTAGCAAGCTAAAAACACCAGGTGGTTTTTTATCGGGTTTTTGAGTATCAGTTTTCATGTCTTTTTCAGATATACATCTACAGATGTTTCAAAGTATAAGGTTAACGGCTTAGTAAAAATACACCATTATATGTATGATGACGATTATGAAAGTAAAACATTTTGCTGGCGGACAAATAATTTACAATCGCACCAAATTACTACTAAACAGAAACATTAATTCAAATATACTCCTATTTGGTAATAATTAAAACTTTTTAGATATAATTTCATAATTTTACAACTAAATAGTAACAACATGAAACCTATTGTACAACTGGTAGAGGAATGGACTACTTTTGAAGAGGTTAGCAATGAGCAATCCGTTGAAGCTTTTTGTCGATATTACCTTCAAAAACAACGACCAAAACCCAAACATCCGGGCAAAAAAAGCGAACGCATTATGAATGGTGTTAGTCTGCTTAAAACAGTAGGCCGTATTTTGAGCGCCTACTCCCTTTACTTCCGATCGGCAGTTAACCATATCGAGATGCCCCCTGCGGAAAGCTTTTATTATCTGAATACGCTTGTGCACATGGGCGAAGTAAAAAAGAGCGATCTGATCAACCAGATGTTTGCCGAAACCACTACCGGCATGGAGATCATCAACAGGCTTATCCGCGAAAAAAAGATAACGGAGCGTACCTCGCCCGATGATAAGCGTGCTAAGCTCATCAAAATAACTCCCAAAGGGACGGCTGCCCTTGATGAATATTATAAAATATCGGCCAAGGTAATCGAAATGACCTTTAAAGACCTGAGCGATGATGTTTTGGTTGATTGTTATGAAATGTTAAAATATTGCGAGCAACGCAATTCTGCACTTGCTATTGAACTAAAGAACAAGCCATTTATGCAGATGTACGAGCACGCCATGGCTGATAAAGCCTGAAAACTTAAAAAGTAAACCACTATCATGAGTTCAAAACTCTCACCCGAAACCGATTATATTTTAGAAGACGACAGGGTATTGATCAGACCTTTAACTATCGACGACTATCAAAACCTGCTGCCTTTTGCCCTATATGAGCCCAACACCTGGAGTTATTCACAAGTAAGTGCCAAAGGCGCTGATGGCATGCGTAATTATATTGATCAGGCCCTTAAAGCCAGGCTTGAGGGTAAGGAATACCCTTTTATTATTTACGATAAAAAAACAGGCGAATATGCAGGCAGTACCCGCTTTTATGATATACAACCGGCCAACCAGGCATTGGAAATAGGCTATACCTGGTATGGCGAAAAATTCAGAGGCACCGGTCTCAACAAACACTGCAAATTTTTACTACTGCAACTGGCCTTTGAAGAATTGGACCTGAAACGGGTAGGCTTTCGTGCCGATGCCCGGAATGAGCGCAGCATCGCGGCCATGAAAAGTATAGGCTGTACGGTAGAGGGTATTATTCGTAGCCACATGCCCCTTCCAGACGGAACCAGGCGTGATTCTATTCTCCTGAGCATTTTACAATACGAATGGCAGCAGGATGTAAAAGAACGGTTGAAAGCTAAGTTGTAATTGTATTTTTAAAGTCATTTAATAAAAACCTATCTGCGTTTAAGCTCCAAATGGCATAATTCATGGATATTTATGCAAACTGGCCGGGTAACAAATTATAGCCAGGTGCATCTATACCATAAAAAACACACCGTTTGGAAACTATACTCAACATTGCAGATCTGGGCAAAACCTACCAAAGCGCGGGGCGTACGCTCAACGTGCTACATGATATAAATTTCAGCATTGCTGCCGGTTCTACCAATGCTATTGTGGGCCCTTCGGGCAGTGGTAAAACCACCTTGTTAGGCCTATGTGCCGGGCTCGACCGCTCCAGTGCGGGAGCAGTGGAATTAAATGGTATTAACCTCGGAAATTTAACAGAAGACCAGCGCGCGCAGGTACGTAACCAATATGTTGGTTTTATATTTCAGAATTTTCAGTTGCTGCCTACGTTGACCGCCTTGGAGAACGTAATGGTTCCTTTAGAGCTTCGTAACGAAAAAAATATACGTGCAAGAGCGTTGGATCTGCTAGATAAAGTGGGCCTGGCCGATCGCGGGCACCACTACCCTTCTCAATTGTCGGGTGGTGAGCAACAACGGGTTTCGCTGGCACGCGCCTTTTCCAATTCGCCCAAAATATTATTTGCCGATGAACCTACCGGCAACCTGGATGCCGAAACCAGCGAAAAGGTGGTAAAACTCCTTTTTGATCTGAATAAAGAGGCCGGCACTACACTTATCCTGGTAACCCATGACCTGGACCTGGCCGCGAAAACACAACGCATCATCCGGATAAAAGGTGGTCAGCTGATAGCTGATGAAAAAACAATTAACGGATAAGTTTATGGAGACCAATCTCGTTAATTATCAAAGAAAAATGAATATCCCCTGGCTGTTTAATATGGCCTGGCGCGATAGCCGTAAAAACCGGTCGAGGCTATTTTTGTTCATATCCGCCATTGTATTTGGTATAGCTGCGTTGGTAGCTATTTATGCTTTTAAGTATAATGTTCAAAATGACATCAACGGACAGGCAGCTACTCTGATCGGCGCAGATCTTTCTGTATCAGGCAATAAACCGGTCGATGCAAATCTGAAAAAATTATTGGATTCATTAGGTGACGAACGCTCGCAGGAACGCAGCTTTGCCTCGATGGCCTATTTTCCGAAAAGCAAAGGCACAAGGCTGGTACAGGTACGGGCCCTACAGGGCAATTTCCCCTATTACGGTGCTATTGAAACCACACCTGAACAAGCGGGCACATCCTTCAGAAAAGGCCAAATGGCTGTGGTTGATAAAACCCTGATGCTGCAATTCAACGCTCATGTGGGCGATTCTATCAAGATCGGCAGTAGCCAGTTTTTAATTACAGGCATTTTAAACCGTGCTCCCGGGCAAGCCGGCGCCGTAGCTGGAATAGCACCGGTGGTTTATATACCCATGCAATACCTGGAGCAAACCGGGCTGGTAAAAATTGGCAGCCGGGTAAACTACAGCTTTTACTATAAGTTCAGCAAACCAGTGAACCTGGATAAGCTTACCAAGAAACTCGACCCGATGCTGGATAAAGCGGGGATGCGATATGAAACCATTGAAGGCCGGAAAGAAAATACCGGTCGTAACTTTGGCGATCTGAGTCGTTTTTTATCCTTAGTGGGTTTTGTTGCTTTGCTATTGGGTTGTGTAGGTGTGGCCAGCGCTGTTCATATCTATGTACGCGAAAAAATAGCATCTATTGCCATTATGCGCTGCCTGGGTGTTAAAGCATCTGAAGCTTTTCTGATATACCTTATCCAGATTGTTGGTATCGGGCTCATTGGTTCTGTTATTGGGGCAGCATTAGGTACTGCGATACAACATCTGCTACCGATTTTATTTAAGGATTTTATCCCATTCACCATATCCGTTCAAATTTCATGGATGGCTATTGGTCAGGGTATTTTATTAGGGGTAATCATTTCCCTGCTTTTTGCTTTATTGCCGTTGATATCCGTGCGAAATGTATCGCCATTAAACACCTTACGCCTATCCTTTGATGACGCGGTACTGTCCCGTGATCCGCTCCGTTGGCTGGTATATGCACTCATTATGCTGTTCATCATAGCTTTTACCTATTTACAATTAGATAGCTGGTTGGGGAGCCTGTTCTTTACGCTGGGCATACTGGCAGCTTTTATGATACTGTCAGCGGTAGCCTGGTTGTTGATGCGCCTTACTAAATTATTGATCAACGGCTCCTGGAGCTATCTGTGGCGACAGGGCTTTGCCAATTTATACCGGCCCAATAATCAAACCCTTATCCTTATGGTATCCATAGGTTTAAGTACTATGTTCATTTGCATATTGTTCTTGATTCAAAATTTGCTCATCGGTCAGGTTACCCTGTCGAGCAGCAGCAATCAGTCCAACATGATCTTGTTTGATATACAAAATAGTCAGAAGGATTCTGTTGCCCATTTAACCCGTCAGCAGGGCTTGCCTGTATTACAACAGGTACCCATTGTAACCCTGCGGATAGAACAGATCAACGGTAAAACCTTTGCCGACCTGCAAAAAGACTCGACCATAAAAATCCCGCACGGGGTATTTGCTTATGAATACCGGGTTACTTTCCGCGACTCCCTCTCCGGATCAGAAAAACTGACCGATGGAACCTGGATAGGCAAAGCAACACCAGGAAAAGACATTCCCGTTTCTGTGGAAGAAAATCTGTACCATCGGGCAAACCTTAAAATTGGCGACAAAATAGTTTTTAACGTTCAAGGGGTAGAAATGCCCGCCTACGTGGCCAGCGTACGTAAAGTAAACTGGGGTAAAGTGCAGACCAATTTCCAGGTGGTTTTCCCAACAGGTGTTTTAGAAGACGCCCCGCAGTTCCAGGTATTGCTTACCCATGTGCCATCAACTAAAGTATCGGCTACTTTCCAAAGGGCCATTGTGCATAGCTTTCCAAATGTTTCTATTATCGACCTGGGCCTGGTTTTAAGCGTATTGGATGAGTTGCTGAATAAGATAAGCTATGTGATCCGCTTTATGAGCGCGTTCAGTATCATAACCGGTGTAGTGGTATTGGTAGCATCGGTTCGCATTAGTAAATATCAGCGCATACAAGAAAGTGTATTACTACGCACCTTAGGTGCAAGCCGTAGACAAATTTTTGCCATTACCGCGTTGGAATACCTATTCCTGGGCTCTTTATCTGCCCTTACAGGTATAGTGATCGCTTTTGGCGGCAGTTGGTTATTGGCCAAATACAGTTTTGAGATACCCTATACAGTTAATTATCTGCCCGCGTTGATATTATTTTTCGTTATATCCATACTAACCGTTATCATTGGTTTGTTAAATAGCAGGGGCGTTTTAAATAAACCGCCGCTCGAAATATTACGCAATAACGCTTAATACCATGTACAAATTCAAATTAACGTTCCTGTTACTGACCACGCTCATTTTCGCGGCGTGCGATCAAAATAAAAAACCCGCAACTGATGAGGGAGCCAAAAGCAGTGCAGCAGCCCAGCCGGATGCAGCCGCGTCAAAAACCGTTTTGTTTTTTGGCGATAGTTTGACCGCCGGTTATGGGTTGGATGACCCGTCGGAGGCTTTCCCGGGTGTGATCAAAGATAAGATAGATTCCCTGAAACTACCCTACAAAGTGGTTAACGCAGGTTTAAGCGGCGAAACCACAGCCGGTGGCAATGCTCGCTTAAGCTGGCTGTTGAAACAAAAGGTAGATATTTTTATACTGGAACTTGGCGCTAATGACGGTTTACGCGGTATCCCGGTAAGTGAGACTAATAAAAACCTGCAAAGTATTATTGATAAGGTGAAAGCTAAATATCCGGAAGTAAAGATCGTGCTACTAGGTATGCAGGTTCCGCCTAATATGGGTGCTGACTATGCCAATAAATTCAAGGCCGTTTACCCCAATCTGGCAGCTAAAAACCACGCCCAACTGGTGCCTTTTCTTTTACAAGACGTAGCTGGCATACCCTCATTGAACCAGGCTGATGGTATCCATCCTACAGCGCAAGGCGCCAAAATTGTGGCCAATAATGTTTGGGACGTTTTAAAGGGCGTTCTGTAATAGATTTAGGTTACCGCTGTGAGATCCCATTTATAAGTGTATTCCGGCTTATCAAGGCCGCTGGCAACAGTGAGTATAACATGTCCTTTTGATCCGTCGGTTTCGCTTAGGGAGTAAGTAAAATGTATCAATTTAGGGGTTGTCACAATTACCTCATCGGCAATTTTGGCTCCGTTCATTTTAATGATCCATTTTTTCTTGTCCAGGTTTTCGCCGGCAATGACGATATCATTGCATTGAGTAGCATTTAATTTTTCGGGATTGGTATCTACAAAAGTTACCTTATCATCTTTCAAACTATCCGGCCGGGCCTCTTTCGGACGAAATATTACTTCAAATATCTCTTTAAGCTTCTGCGTGGCAATATCTGTAAACAAACCTGCCAGGGTAGATATGGTCATGATGCCATAAATATTCAAGGTATTACCTGGATCGTTCGAATTTAAAAAACCTGCCCTAAAAGCAAAATAAACGATCACAGCCAAAGCCGCTGCCGTAAAAGGCTTAACACAATACCATAACAACCAGCTGCGTTTAAACTGCCCGGCACCTATAAAAGTGGTAAATGAGGTAGAGATATGCACCATATTGCCCAAAAAACCGGCGGTGGCCACTAAAAGCAATATCAAAGTATTAAACTGGATAGTATCATTGATGTTAACGGGTGTAATACAGGGTACCTGACTATCAGCAACCGACACTTTACTTGCTACCGCAACTTTTTGGGATGTATCATTTTTTGCAGGCTCAACTTTATTTACCCGATGTACCGGGGCTGTATTATTATAGATGATACAGGTGCTATCTAACAGGGTTACGTTAAATAAGCGACGATCATACCTCGCGGCTCTGCCGCTTGAAGGCAATCTGTCGGGCCAAAATGCGATCATGGTGATTAAAGCCGATAAGGTAAGCAGGGACAATAAAAGTCCGGCTATAACTTTTTCGGTATTCGATATCTGGTTCCGGTAGCAGGGGCCTTCTTCCATAAATATACTTTTATAATCTGCAAGGCCGATTTACAACTTACAGATCAATCGTTTATATTCATAAAATTAAACAAAGCCAAAGGCATACATAACCGTAGTTACACGCTATTTGAGTGTGGATTTTACCTGATATTGGGGACGATTACAATTGGAGTATTAATCCACCAAAGCCTGGTAAACCAGGGCGCGGAATTTATCCTGTATAGCATTATGCGGTAATGGCCAGTTCTGTATAAAAAGCAGGCAAACCAGGTGTTCTTTGGGATCTACCCAATACAAGGTACCATAAAAGCCGCCCCATGCAAATGAGCCAGGGCTTATGCCCAATTTAGTTGAGCTTGCTGTAGTAGTAATACCAAAACCTAAACCAAATTTGTCCTTATCTGGGTTAATATACAGATCGCCTATTTGATTTTCGGTCATCATTTCAACCGTATGCCTGGCCAGTAAACGCTGACCGTTATAGATGCCCCCATTCAGCATCATTTGCAAAAAGATGGCATAATCCTTAATAGTTGAACTTAAACCGGCTCCACCTGAAAAATATGTCCCTGCCGCTTTAGGGTAATCGAAATCTACTCCCTGCAGTGTAGAAGTGCTCCATTTTACCAGGTGCTGTTGTTTATCGGGTGTATAAACCGCTACCAAGCGGTTTTGCTTGGCGGCAGGTATATAGAAATAGGTATCTTTCATCCCCAGCGGATCAAATATGCGCTCTTTAAAAAACTGGTCTAAGGTTTTTCCTGATACTTTTTCAACCAGGTAACCCAATACATCTATGTTTAAACCATAGGTCCAGTGCTCACCGGGCTGATGGGTTAATGGTAGTTTTCCTAATTTATCCATAGCATCGGCCACACGAAGTTTACCGGCTACAAAGCCACCGGGTATTCCCGATTTTGCATAAATGGCATTCATTCTGGGCGAACCTATCTGCGCATACTCGATACCTGATGTATGGGTAAGCAGATCGCGGATAGTTATTTCCCGTTTAGCGGGTACAGTGGTGTAAGTGGTATCTTTATCATTATACAGATCGATCACCTTAGGGTGCGCGAATGCAGGTAGATATTTTGAGATAGGTTCATCCAGCAAAAACTTTCCTTCCTCAAATAGCATCATTACCGCAACACTGGTAATAGCTTTGGTTTGTGAAGCAATCCGGAATATGTTATCATTATTCATCAGCTTTTTTTGCTCCGCATCAGCAATACCGAATGATTTATTGTACACTATTTTACCATTCCGGGCGATGAGGCCGACAGCTCCGTTGATATAACCGGAGTCGATATTATCCTCTATCAGATGATCAATTCGCTGTAATCTTTCAACCGAAAACTTTTCTGATACCGGATTACCCACCTGTAAGCCAACACCCTGCGCAAAAACACTTAAGCCAGTACTAAGGAATAATAAAAACAGCAAAACCTTTTTCATCATCAATAATTAAATAGCACCTTACTTAAACTGTTGGCAGTGCATTTTATTTTGTAGATTTTCTGATCCTCAGGTCAGTGCTTAATATAACCTGTTGTTTTACACCATTCTCTACAGAAGTATTGAGCCTGTTAAGCAATAGTGTGATCACCTTATCAGCAATGGCATCAATGGGCTGTGCTATTGCCGTTACAGGAGGGTTGCAAAGTTCAAAAACCTCATAATCATCAAAACATATCAGGGCAATATCTTCCGGTATCCTTTTACCCAGTTTCCGGAGCACTTTTAGTCCACAGGTTCCCAAATGATTATTGCCGAACAGTATGGCATCTATTTCCTGGTGTTCATTCAGAAAAGCCTGGATCGGATCGGTCATCAGTTTTTCATCCTGGTAAAAATCAACCTCTTTAATATTGGTTTTAAGCTTGCTTTCGGTGATGGCTTTTTTATAACCGCTAAGCCTGTCGGCCATTTGGGTTTGCTGATTATTAAAACTGATAAAAGCGATATTTTTATACCCCTTATCAATAAGATACCGGGTTGCATTGTAGGTGCTGAACAAATTATCAACCACTACATAATCGGTCTCAACCCCAGGCATATACCTGTCAAACAATACCACAGGCAGGCCATCTTTGATCAGGGCACTGATATCCTCTTCAATACCCTCTGGCGGCACAATGATATATCCGTCAACATGCCTGTCACGAAACATAGCTATCAGCTCCTGGGTTTTTTGGGTATCATTATCAGTACTGCTATAAATAATTTTATACCCGTTTTTGTACGCCCTGTCCTCAATTTGGCGGGCTATAGTGGCAAAAAAGTTATTGGATATATCCTGCACCAATAAACCTATAATATTTGATTTGCCTGTGCGCAGGCTTTTTGCCAGTGAATTTGGTTTATAGCCAACTTCTTTTACATATTTTAAAACACGTTCAACCAGTTCCTCGCTTATCCGTTTTTCGCGTGCCCTGCCATTCAGAATAAAGGATACAGTGGTTTTAGATATGTTAAGGCTGTTGGCAATATCAACGATAGATAATTTCTTCTTCAAATTTTTTAGTGTTGTTTATCCAAATATATAACATAAATAATAACACAAAAGAGCCTTTAGTATGATAAGTTAACTATAGGCATAAATAAATGCTAAATCGAGTTATTTTAGGTAGTTCTTTATTAAAACCCCACAAAAAAAATCGCCCATTACGGGCGATCTCTCTATTATTTATATATTTGGGGAGTTGAATATTAATCCATTAATTATTTATCAGCTTTTTAATTTATTGTCCCCTGTTATAGGAAAAACGCTGGCCTCCCCGGTTATCGTTGCTATGGTTATCTGAACGTTGGCCACCCCAGTTGCCACGATTGTGGTTACCATTGTTATTATCTCTGCCACCCCAGTTGCCACGGTTCTGGTTACCTCTGTTCCATCCACCGTTGTTGTTTTGGTTTGATCTGCCACCCCAGTTACCGCGACCATAGTCGCCTCTGCCCCATCCGCGGTTATCACGGCTTGAGTAAGCGTAACCTCCGTTATACCTGTTGTCAAAACGATGACCCCAATTGGCGCGACCACCAGCGTAACCACCCCACCTTGACCTATAAAGATCATGGTGCATATAAGGTCTTGGAGAGCGTACTTCGTATCTTGCAGCACTACGCCAGTTATAGTTACGGTATGCGCCTGGTAAATAAGCTGCGGTTACCCATGAATTACCATCGTTATAATAATAGCAATGCCTTGGTACAGAATAATAAGCCTCAACTTCGGGCAGATAGTAGTAATCATCATCACCATTGTAGTCGGCAGGTACATTATCATCGTCATAAACAGGGGTTTCCTGCACAACAACAGGCTGTGGCGCTGGTGCATAAACGTGGCGCACCGGTATATTAAAACCTAAGTGGATAGATATTTGTGCATCGGCGGTTTTGGCATAAAATAATCCGCTTGCTGCTATTGCTGATAATATGATTAACTTTTTCATGTTTGTTAAATTTTATACAGTTAGGACGATAAACAATAGCAATGGTTTAACAGTACAACTATTTTAGGAACAAGGAGCATGGATAAGAAAATCCTTGTTCCTTGTTCTTTACTCCCAAAAACGCTGATTATGTCATAGCATTACTACAAAACAGATTTGGGTATTCCCTGTATATTTATTTAATTTGATAACCATTAATCAACTGCCATGAAGAACAGAAAATTACTCTCCGTATTACTGCCTGTGGCAGCAATAGCGGGGTTCATATTATTTAACGCCTGTAAAAGCGGCGGGCCTGCTAATAACGGCAAAGATTCCCTTAACACTACTACCCCAACCACTGATGGTGGAGCCGGATTAAAACTACCTGCAGGCTTTAATGCCGCAGTTATTGCCGACAAACTGGGTGGTACCCGTGAAATAGCAGTAACCCCACAGGGTGATATTTATGTTAAACTTAACCGTGCAAAAAACGGCAAAGGCATTTTATTCCTGCACCAGGAGGGTGATAAAGCAACCGTAAAAACAGGCTTTGGTACCTTTGGCGGGACGGGTGTGTATGTTAAAAACGGTTACCTGTATGCGTCATCTGACGAGGAGGTTTTTCGTTATAAATTGAATGCTCAGAACGAAGTGGTCAGCCCTGATCAGCCTGAGAAAATAGTTACCGGTTTGCTGAGTCGCCGAGAGCATGAAGCTAAGGCTATCACCCTTGATAATGATGGCAATCTGTACGTGAACATCGGCGCTTACTCCAATGCCTGTCAGATAGAGGATCGTAAAAAAGGTTCACCAGGTCAAAAAGGCTGCCCTATTTTAGACTCTGCAGGCGGTATATGGCAATTTAAGGCCGATAAGCTTAACCAACATTATGGCGACGGCGTACGTTATGCTACAGGCCTTCGTAATGTGGTTGGTTTCGACTGGAACCAGCAAAACAACCAACTATTTGTAATGCAACACGGCCGCGATCAGCTACATGATCTTTTCCCGGATATGTTTACCACCAAACAATCAGCCGTTTTACCGGCCGAATGTATGTATGCCCTCAAAAAAGGTGATAACGCCGGCTGGCCTTATATGTACTATGATCAGGAGCAGCACAAAAAGATCTTAATGCCCGAATATGGCGGCGATGGCAAAAAAGAAGGCGGTCAGGATGCTATTGATCCTGTTGCTGCTTTCCCGGGCCACCTTGCCCCTAACGGCTTGTTATTTTACACCGGTAACCAATTCCCCGAAAAATATAAGAATGGCGCTTTCATCGCATTTCATGGTTCCTGGAACCGTGCGCCAGAACCGCAGGCGGGTTACTTCGTGGTATTTCAGCCGTTTAAAGATGGCAAGCCAAGCGGTGAATGGGAAGTATTTGCCGATGGCTTTGCAGGTACCGCAGCGCAAACTGCATCTGGTCGTGCAGAGCACCGCCCATGCGGGTTAGCACAAGGCCCCGATGGCTCACTTTATGTAACAGACGATAACCAGGGAACTATTTACAAAATAACTTATAAAAAATAATGGACTTTAAAAAAGCCCCCCTAATCATATTCGCATCAGTATTGTTTACCGTAACCGGTTTACAAGCCCAAACCAGGCATAAGGCCAAAGCTCATGTAAAGCATACAACAGTTGGTTTGAAAGCATCGATTGCAGCCGGTCAGAAGGTATTTACCCAGTATTGTGTATCCTGCCACCAGGCTGATGCTTTGGGTGTGCCCCACATGAATCCACCCCTGGTTAAAACAACCTATGTTTTGGGCGATAAAACCAAACTGATCAAAATTGTGCTGAACGGTTTTAACGAAGATGTAGAGATCAATGGCGAAACTTACTCCAACAGTATGGCCTCGCACGATTTCTTGAAAGACCGGGAAATTGCCGATGTGCTTACCTTTGTGCGTAACAGCTTCGGCAATAAGGCCTCTGCCATTACCGCTGCCCAGGTGAAAGCCGTACGGGCGACTAATAAAAAGAGCTAAAGGCTTAAACAACAAAAGCGGGTATACCCGCTTTTGTTGTTTAAGTTATTTTAAAGTCCTCTCCTTTGGAGAGGATTTAGGTGAGGCTCTTTACTCCGTTATCTGATACGTATAAGCCAAAGTTTGTTTCATTTTTGACTTTACCCGTTTCAGGCTCAATTCAATATCTACCTTTTCGTTATTTTCGGTTACCTCCATAAACGCCTTCTGATAAGCATCCAGCGCTTTTGTCCATTGCTTGTTCTTTTCATAGAACAAGCCAAGCAAATTATATATCCCGGCAGCGTCAACACCCTGTGTGTTTAAAGCTTTGGTTGATATGGTATTCACCAGTTTCTCCATATTCAGAAAAACCAACAGATCAAGGTAATGGCTATAGTTATCCGGGAAAGCTGGCTCCAGCTCCATGCAGGTTTTGAAATGATAGCCTGCGGTTTGGTAATCCTTGATCTCGTAATAATATATCATCCCCAATTGGTGATGGGCGCGTGCGTATAATGGGTCGTTGCTAATTATCTCGTTCAGTAATTTAAGGGCTTTGGGCGTTTTCCCGTATGATATTTTATCGATAGCCTGCAGATACTTTTCTTCGATAGTATAATAAGTGTTCATAAATTTTAAAATTGCAAAAGCTCACTTGCAGCAAGCATAAATTGAATAAATAATGATGTAATAAATTCTGTCCGTGGCAATAGCGTTTTCTAAAACGGACTGGAGAAGAGTATCATTGATGCACAACCCTTCTGCCGGGCCACCATGGGCCACATCATATTTTTAAAGCAGAATGAATTATTAAACAGCATCATTTATTTTTTTTACAAAATTACACTTATTGATCGAAATTGCAAAATGAGGAGCAAATGCGAGATGAGAGACGCAAATATGCGTCTCTACGTTTTCCATTTTCATGTAAAGACGCATATTTGCGTCTCCAAATTCAGAGAGCCTTAAGCAGCAATCGCGGCCTTAGATCCTTCGATCAAAAAGTTATTCTTCAATTCTTTTTCTGATACGATCACGCTGAAATCATCATATTTTACGCCATGCTCCAAAGGATACAGAGTGTAGCCTCTTTTTAAAGCATCGTATATGCCCAGTTCAAATATTTCGTCTTGTTTTTTTCCTTTTATCTTGGCGCCGCTCACTAACTGGTAAGCGTCGAGTATGGATTCAAAATTGTTAGTCTTCATAATGCACAACACCATACAATTACTTTGCCATTTTTTAAGCAAACCAATCAAAAAGGTCATTTTGCTTTAAATCTGACTTTTGTTTGTTGTTCAAATCCCTTAGCACCAGCCCTTCGCTCATTTGGATGATCCGTGTGCCGTAATTATAGGCATCCTTGAGGTTATGGGTGATCAATATGGCAGTCAGTTTAAAATCTGCGATCAGTTTATCGGCCGTACGCATCACCACCTCTGCGGATCGCGGATCAAGCGCGGCTGTAGGCTCATCCAGCAATAATACCTTACAACTATCCATCACACTCATCAACAGCGTTAGAGCCTGGCGCTGCCCGCCTGAGAGCGTACCCATAGATTGCTCTACCTTATTCTCCAAGCCCATACCCAGCGTGGCTATCTTTTCTTTAACTTGTTGCTTAAATTTATCATTAACACCGATAGATAAACCTTTGGCCTTTGTGCGTATGGCGGCCAGCCTGAAATTGTCCAGAATACTCAGATCAGATGCCGTACCGCTTACCGGGTTCTGGAACACCCGGGCGATCCATTGGCTGCGGCGATAATCAGGCAGCTTGCTGACGTTATTTTCATCTATACTAATGCTCCCTGTATCCGGGAACACACTTCCTGCTACTAAATTAAGCAAGGTAGTTTTACCCGAGCCATTGGAACCTACGATCACCAGGAATTCACCTTCTGCAATATTCAGGGTGATGCCGCTAACTGCGTTAACCTGGTTGGCCTTACCCTTATTAAAAACCTTATGTACGTCGTTTATCGCTATCATGATGATCGGAGTGATGATAAACGGGGTAAACTAACTATCAGCAATACAAAAACAGCGGTAACTATTTTAAGCATATTCGGGTCGATGCCGATGGCCAGCGTAAGCGCCAAAACCAGCTGAAATACCACGGCCCCGCTCAGCACCAGAATTAAACTGAGCCAAACACTGGTAATACGGAGCCAGTTGATCAGCGATTCGGCAATAATTACCGAGCCCAAGCCCACGATCACGATGCCTATACCCATGTTGATATCGGCAAAATCCTGCGATTGGACAAAAAAGTAGCCGCTCAGGGCTGTCAGCGCGTTAGCCAATGCCAAACCGGTGATCTTCATCCTGTCGGTATTAACGCCCAGCGCCCTGATCATGGATTCGCTGTTGCCCGTTGCCCGCATGGCTATGCCAAAATCTGTTTTGAGCAGGTAACCGATCAAAAAAGTGATCAGCACCACAAATACCAGCAGGATCCAAAATGTATTCTGGTTAGGGTCGGCAACTATCAGCACCGACGAGAACAATGAAGGAAAGTTACTCAGAGGTATATTAGAACGCCCCATGATAGTCAGGTTTACCGAAAAAAGAGCCGTCATGACCAGGATACCGGCCAGCAAAGCGTTTATTTTTAGCTTGGTATGGATCAGGCCTGTTAATGCACCCGCTACACCACCGGCTATGATCACCGCCGGTAAAATAACATACGGCGACTGGTGGTGCGTCAACATCACAGCCGTAACCGCTCCACCCAGCGTATAACTGCCATCGGTAGTAATATCCGGGATATTAAATATCTTCATGGAGATATAAATACCCAGCGCCAAAGCCGCATAGCAAAGTCCCAGTGTTACCGTGGTAAGATAAAAATCCATTTATTTAACAGCCTCAAAATTTGAAGGCACCGTAAGGTTGTATTTTTTGGCCGCGGCAGCATTATATACCCTTTTCCTGATCTTCACCATCTGCGGCGCCAGGCCAATTGTTTTATGGTTTTTCAGGAAGTAGGCGGCCTGTTCGCCTACCTGGTAGCCCCATTGGTAAATATCAGCACCAAAAGCAGCTACAGCACCACGTTGTACCAGGCCAGCTTCGCTGGTAAATATGGGTACATTCTTTTGGTTGCAGCTTTTCAAAATGGTCTCAAATGATGCGAAAACGGTATTATCTGGATTGGCAAAAAAAGCATCAATGTTCCTATTTAGTAGGGATTGCGTAACCAGCTGTGCATCTGCCGAAGAATTTAAAGGCAGGGCTACAATGGTTATATTTTGCTTTTCGGCCAGCGACTTGATGCGGTTTAGTGCATCTGTCGACTGTGGCTCCGATTGATTATAGATCATACCGATCACCAGTTTAGCACCCTTTGGTTTCAGCAGTTTAGGGATAATAGCAAACGAAGTATCAATATAGTTCAGATCTTCCAACGCACCAAACAAATTAGCAGGAGCTTTGCCATTGGCATCAAGCACTTTCATCCGTTCGGGTACTGGCGATACCATGGCAAAAATGGGTATGGTTTTGGTTTTTTGTATTGCCGTAACCGTAGAAAGGGTTGTACAGGTAGCCAGCAGATCAACATTTTCAGAAACAAAGTGATTAACGATCTGGGTTAGTGTTGGTATATTGCCCTGGGCATTGCTGTACTCTATCTGCACTGTTTTTTTAGCCTCGCTAAAGCCCTCTTTTTTCAAAGCATCAGTAAAACCGGCGCGAGCCTGCGATATGGTGGCATCCTCAAATGCATCCACAAAACCAACCACGGGTACATCGGTCGACTTTGGTTTTGGTTTACACGATACAATCGAGATCAATAAAAAAGCTATAGGTAGATATTTAAAAAACTTCATTTTACTAAGTTATGTAATTGCCCATAAAGGTAAAAGCAGAACGGCAAAAGGTGAAATTAGTTTTACAAACCCTGCAGGCTCACCAACTCTTCAATGAACCCCACTTGCGCCGGGTTGATCTTCACTTTAGCTATGTCTACATCAAACCATTCCGCCCTATCCACCTCGGGGAATGACTGTTGCCTGCCCGAACGTGGCGGCCATTCCATTTCAAACTGGTTGCTTTTAATAGTCAGGTGGTCTATATCACCTTCTACGACCCAGGCATGTACCTTTTTACCGCCCTTTTGGATGATCGGGTTTAGGGGGACGAATTTACCAATGATGGACTGCCCGGTTTCTTCCTCAAATTCGCGTTTGGCGGCTTCCAACGGATCTTCGTCATCCAAAAATTCACCTTTGGGGATCGACCAGCCGCCATCATCTTTATTTTTAAAGAAAGGGCCGCCGGGATGCACCAGGAAAACCTGTAGTTTGCCTTCAGTTTTTCGGTATAATAGTATTCCGGCGCTTTGTTTAACCATGGTTAATATTTAAAAGCAAGTTAATAAAAGGGTAAGGTATTATGATTATTTTTATATCAAACAATGCTATTTATATATGACTGACAACCGCTGGACAACTTTTAAACTAACCGCAGATTTTAATACCAACGTCCGCAATATTTACGAGGCCTGGGCCACTCCTGCCGGGCTCGAAAGCTGGTTTTTACGCCAGGCTGATTTTTATACCATAGTTGGCCGTCAGCGCGAAAAAGACGAGTTCATCAGTAAGGAAGATACCTACTCCTGGTACTGGCATGGCTTTGACGATGATACGGTCGAAAACGGACAGGTACTGGAAAACAATGGCTCCGACCTGCTCAAATTTACTTTTACCGGCGGCAGCATTGTAACCATTGACATCCAGAACAAATACGGAATGACCCTGGTTGAACTTACCCAGGAAAACATCCCCCTGGAAAATGACCCGGCAAAAAACTTGTATGTGCAATGCCAGCTCGGGTGGACATTTTACCTCACCAATCTAAAATCAGTAATTGAGGGTGGTAAGGACCTGCGTAATAAAAGGGTTGATGTAGCCACCAGTTTTAAATAGTCTACGGTTCGTAAAACTTTTTAAACCTTAAATTTTAACACTTTTCTGGTCTAAAACAGCTTAAAAAGAGCTCAAAACTGATTGAAAAACATCCATTTTAACACTTTTTAACAAATTTCAACATGATTTTGATGTGTTTTGAAAGGTTTAAAAAGTATTAATTTATTGATAATCAAATAATTACATGCTATCTGGTCGATTTTTGGCCTTGTTTTTCTCTTAACTAAACAGCCCGGTTCTCTTATAAAAAGACAACCGGGCTCTATTGTAAATATACTAAAATATTGGGGTATATCAAAGCCCTTTAGAACCTGGCCTATGCGATTACTATAAGTGGCAACGAACCCTAGATCAGCTTTAATTGATATCGCTAAATGTGTATATTCACAATCTAAATTGTATGGCAACAATTTTTACAAATTTTAAAAGCATAATTGGTAGGATAATAATTCTACTTACTTTCCTTATAGCCATCTATTTAATTGTTTATTATGGCATAATAATGAACAAAGCTAAAAATGGAATTGCGCTCTTATATTCATTAACCCTATTATTAATTTACTTTTCCATTAACATAGGTCTTTCATTTTTTGGAATAATTAAAGTTGAAATAAATAAACAATTAGGACAAATAACGTTGATCCGTTTTTTTTCAAAAAAAACAATTTCAGCATCTGAAATTGCAGGCTATTATGAATCAGTTTATAATACAAAGCATGGGACTTCAATTGGTAGAATTATTAAAACAAAGGATAATAAAATTAAAGAACTTAATCCCGGAAATCTAAACGATGTTATTATGATTGACGAATATCTAGATAGCTCATCAATTGAGTTTTTGGGTAAAAAAAGATCATTTTATCCTTTAACTTCAGGACTCTAATACTAAAAACAATATTTTCAAAACCAAAGTAGTGCGTGATCACATAAAGCAGTACAAGGCATAGTAGGACAATCCTGTCGGATACCTGCTCTTGACCGTAGGGGCAGGTACGTTTTTTTTGTTGTTAAGCTTATCTGTTGACAGGGAAAGAAAATATCAGCATCTTCAAATCCCCTCCTTCCGCCGCAGGCGAAGAGAGGAGGGTCGAGCGAAGCGATGATCGGGTGAGTCGTTTCGTTAAATTTCAAACTTCCCTGACAAAAAACATCTATAATATTCTTTAGCTTTGGTGCTCATCAAAAAACTCCCCCTTTAGGGGGTCAGGGGCATATGTTTACAGGAATTATAGAAACTTTGGGTAAAGTGACCGATCTGCAGCAAGAACAGGGCAATTTACATATTACCGTTGAATCGGCTATTTCGCATGAGTTGAAGATCGACCAGTCGGTTGCTCATAATGGGGTTTGTTTAACGGTGGTAGCGCTGGCCGATGGCCTGCATGTGGTTACCGCTATTGAAGAAACACTAAACAAAACTAGCCTGAGCCATCTGAAAGTGGGCGAGCCTGTAAACCTGGAGCGCTGTATGCAAATGAATGCCCGGCTCGATGGCCATATCGTTCAGGGCCATGTTGACCAAACCGCTGTTTGTATTGCCTTTAAGGAACTCGATGGTAGTTGGGAATACACTTTTGAATACGACGCCGCTATCGGCAATGTCACTGTCGAAAAAGGATCTATCTGTGTTAATGGTATCAGCTTAACCGTGGTCAATTCCAAAGCCAACAGCTTTTCTGTAGCTATTATCCCCTACACTTTTGAACATACCAACCTGCATAACATCCGTGAAGGCTCGGTGGTTAACCTGGAGTTTGATATCATTGGCAAATACGTAGCCCGGCTCATGCAACGTTAACGCGCCAGTTCGTCCAATCTCGATTTGGAATAGGTCACATACTTCTGCTGCTTTTCGGGCGGTTTGCTGTCTGTGTACTTTCTGTAGTACTTTAAAGCAAGCGACTTGTTTTTAAGCTCAGTATCATAAATCGAAGCCAGCAGGTAATACAATATCGGTTTCTCCGAAAACTGCAGCGCTTTTTGATAGGCCCAAACGGCCTTTTGATATTTCTTGCGTACCTCATAGCTATCTGCCATTTCCGCGTAATAATCTCCAATGTTGGGAGATATCCCCTCTTTAATGGCATTGTCCAGATTTTGGATGGCTTTGGGCTGATCTTTAAGCGCTTTGTACGCCAGGGCAGCTACATAAAAGCTGGTTTCGGTCTGT
Organism: Mucilaginibacter sp. BGA-UO-ETr-C110; assembly: GCF_059567985.1. NCBI lineage: Bacteria > Pseudomonadati > Bacteroidota > Sphingobacteriia > Sphingobacteriales > Sphingobacteriaceae > Mucilaginibacter > Mucilaginibacter sp. BGA-UO-ETr-C110. The sequence continues at coordinate 660,077 of NZ_JCAQPB010000002.1, read as the reverse complement.
TCCATCATATTGAGATCGGCAAAGGTTTCTACACTGCAGGCGTAGCTTTTGAGATTGTAGTAGGCCACTCCCAGCTTGGTTAACACATAACCCGAACGGTTGCCCAGGTCTATCAGTTTTAAACAGGTCTTTTTTGTTTCTTCGAACTTATCCTGCGACGAAACCAATTTGAGGAGGCTTTGTAATAAGATCATATTGTCGGGATCCTGGGCAATAGCACCATTCAGTACCTTTTCGGCCTCAGGGTACTGTTTCAGGTTTACATACTGATCGCTCAAATCGGATGCAACATCGGGTTCGGCCGGATTCAGCTTATTGGCTTTCTGCAGATAATAGATCATGTTCACAAAATCGGCTTTATCAGCAGCAATTTTGCCCAGTTGCTTATACACCAAAAAATTGGTGCTGTCCTTTTGGGCTATCATTTTATAATAAGTTTCGGCCTTTACATTATTACCCCGGCGCAGATTAATGGCACCCAGGCTAAATAAGGCCACGGTATTGGTGGAGTCAGTATTGTATATCCGCAGATAGTATCCTTCCGCATCGGGAAGCCGCCCCGCCATTTGCGATGTATAAGCCAGTTTGCCCAGTACGCGGATATTATTTACCGGTTCGGGATATGTTTTTTTGAGATAGTCGGCCGCTTCGGCAAAGCGCTGGTTTTGGTAATAATCAAGCAATAAGGAGTCATTTACAGCCGGTTGTTGCTGCGCTTTTGCCCCTACCGATAAACAAAAAACAAGCAAAACAGACAATGCAAGGCTTTTCATACAACTAATGTTTTAGTTTTAAACTAAAGTATTAGTTATTTGCAAATAATCCAAATTCTAAACAATTTTTATTTTTTAGAGTTAATGAGGTATACTTTAAATTAAAAAACACAACAGTATGGATAAGTTAAAGAAGTTTGGACTGATGGAGAAAATTGTCCATGAATTGGAAGACCTGAAGAATAGTCAGCAGGCTATTATCACCAAGCTGGCTAAAATTGAAGTAGATAATATAGAACTGGGCAATAAAAGACTGGAAAAGGACCTTCCGGATATGCACCAGCGCGTAGCCGACAACCTGGACAATATTGCGAGCATCCTGGAAGATTTTGCTAACCAGACAGATGATTTCAGCGACAAGAACAACATCCAGGCGCTGAAAGAACAAGACGCCATCAACAAACTATAAAAAATTCAGGTCCCCGGAAACGGGGATCTATTTTTTTGCAGCCTTTGCTGCATCCTGATTGTATTTTTTAATGGCTTCGTAATAGTTTTTTGTTTTAGCGTATCCAAAAGCATCAGCGTTTTGCTCAACCATGGGCATTAAATTTTCGGCAGAAACTTGTAATATGGGACCATCTCCTTTTTGGATGCCTACCAATGTTTCCGGCATAAACTTAGAACCATCTTCCTCGCTTAATACCGAATAAGCATTAATAGGCCCGGATATTACTTTAAACATCCAGCAGCTGTCTTTTGCTACACCCTTATACCATTTATCATCAATCACCCCACCTCCGGCAAGATTACGTTCAATGCTCAAGGTTTCGTTGGCATATATTTTCTTGATCCTGTTCGGATCAGTTTTAGGAAGATTCCTGTCTAAAAACAACAAGTAGTTTTTATGCTTAGTAGTATCTAAGTATATTTTTGAGTAAACCTGCCTTTTAGAGCTATCGGCCATGGTTATTACATAAACGTAGTCGTAATTATAGCTTCCATTCTTCTGGTTAAAAAAGGACATATTCATCCTGTTTTGCATTTGCATCCGCATTTGTGATTGAGTAAACTGCTTGTTCCATATATTATTAACAGCATTCATTCTCGCATTCATATTCTGTGCAGATACTTGCCGGGTAAACAGGGTTAATAAGACAAGCGTAAGGCAGGTATACAGTGGCTTCATGTGATAAAATTAGATGGCCTAAAACTGCATTTTTAATTGGATATAAACAAATCTTACTATGCGCTCTTCCGCTGCTGCCGCGGGTTTCTAACCCGTGGTTTAGATGGTTTCAGCTTAAAGATAAAACAGGGGTATCATGGAGCCCCGTCGAACCATGGCGGGTAAGGCCCCTACGCGAGTCTTCGACAGGCGCAGACTGACCAGGCCTTTTATATTCTACAATACGTCATGAGTAAGAACGAAGGATGTTCTTCAATAAGTATATCGCAAAATAGATGCTTCAATCATTCAGCATGACAAGGGAATATAATAACTTAGTATCAACCAAAGTTAACCAATCTTAAAACTATTAAATCATGAAAAAACTAACCCTGCTGCTTACCTTCATGGTAACTGTTTTCGCCTGCGCAACAGTGCGCGCCCAGGTTACTACCGATCAAATAGTTGCCGAATGGCAGCGCGCCAAAAACTTCACCAAAACCTACCTGGATGCCATGCCCGATGATGGTTACAGCTTTAAACCAACCCCCGAAATGAGATCCTTTGCCGGGCAGATGCTACATTTAACAGATGCCAATTATTTTTTCGCTTCATCGGTAAGCGGCAAAGCAAGTCCGCTTGGAAAAACATCAGCCGAAAAAACTGTTGAGCAAACAAAAGCCGCTACTACCAAAGCAGTAATGGACAGTTACGATTTTGTGATCAGCTCGATACAGGGCATGACCCCTGCCCAGCTACAGGAAAGCATGAAATTTGGCGGTAAAGATCTGCCAAAGGCTATTGTTTTAGGTAAAGCTTTTGAACATCAGACACACCACCGCGGTCAAGCTACGGTTTATCTGCGCTTAAAAGGGGTAACGCCTCCACCAGAAATGTTATAAAGTATACTATGATAAACCAAAAAGGCCCGGCTATTGAAGCCGGGCCTTTTTGGTTTATCTTTTACCTGCCGATTATTGGTATTGTATGTAAATAGGCGCGGGTTTTAGGTTTAAAATTTCTTTGGGGGTAAGCATGCGGTGAGGCACATTCTTGATGTCGTTTTTATAGAATAACTTAAAGCCGGTAAACTGTACAGGTTCCTGGGCTATGAAATATTTGTAGGTGCCTTTTTTCAGATCGGGGCCGCCCCAGCCGTCCATATCCATCACTACCTGTACCTCGTTACGCAATTTGATATCCTTATAATTGGTTACCATGCGTTTGGTAAAGCGGTGGATCACAAATATTTTGGGCGGCAGGTTGTATTTTTTTACCAGGCCGCTTAAATAACCGGTTACATAATTAATATCGTCGGCATCAAAAGTACCTATACGTTTGCCGGGCACACTCCCCTCTTTCATAGAAAATTCCGGGTCGATGCCCAGGTGTACGTTGGGCATTTTCATATATTTTTCCAGCAAGGGCAGTTCGGTCTGCATGGTGCTGAAACCTACCTGTATATCTAAAAACACAATAGCATTGATCTGTTTGGCCATGTCCAACACCTTGTCGATCTCTCTAAAAGGCATCCGTAAATTATGCAACCCGTTTCTACCGGCATCTGCCTGGGCAGTTACACAGATATAATGGAGTGCGGGTACAACTGGTGTAAGGGTATCGGCTTTTTCCCATACTTTAACTTCGCCTTTGAGCTTGGCCAGCATCTCTTTGGGCGCGTATTCGCCCAGTACGCCCATATTTTTGGAGTACATATTACCATAATAAGCTACAATGCGGTTGAAGGGCAAAATAGCACCAGGCAAAGGATATGGCGCTTTTTTCACGGGCCATCTGCCGGTTTGATCGCCATTGGCCAGGCGTTTCATCAGCGAATCATATTGCAGGGTATCCAGTGTGGGGGCACTTTTTAAGGTAGTGTCTTTATGGATATAATGAAGGTCATTTGCATAAACCCCATTTAAAGTAAGAGTCAAAAGACAAAAGACAAGAACCAGGAATCTACTTTTTTCAGAACATAACACTTTTTTCTTGATTCTTGACTCTAATATCCTGATTCTCATTATTTGTTTTTTGTTAACAATGTCTATTATTCGATACTCTTACCCTTCATAGCGGTGCTGATGGCCTGATCCATCAGGCGCTCGGCAAAGGGTCTTGTAAACTCATTGATCTCATCAATACGTTTCAGGATGAGGTCTTTATCACCAGATACCAGCGACTCTTTCAGGGCCACCAGGTGTTTATGTGTTTCTGCAGACTCTGCAACCGTAACGTAATTACCGTTCTTTTGCAAAAAGCGTTCCACCACGTATACCGTTTGTTCGCCTTCGGTACGAGCCTCAATCAGCATGCGCTGGGCTACATCGTCTTTGGCGTGGGTTATACTGTCCATCAGCATCTGTTCTACCTGCTCATCGGTAATGCCATAAGTAGGTTTTACTTCTACTTCCTGTTTCACGCCCGAGCGCAGTTCAATCGCCTGTATGGTCAATATACCATCGGCATTCAGTAAAAAGTTGATATCCACCTTGGGGAAACCCGCCGGCATCGATGGGATACCTTTCAGGTTAAACTCCGCCAGTTTGCGGTTTTCTTTGATCAGATCGCGCTCACCCTGGTAAACGGCAATCTTCATGTTCACCTGCCCATCAATGGAGGTGGTATATTGCCTGCCGCCTTTGGTAGGTACTTTGGAGTTACGCGGGATGATCACATCCATTAAACCGCCCATGGTTTCGATACCTAATGACAGCGGTGTAACATCCAGCAATAAAATATCTTTACGGTTACCGGCCAAAATATCGGCCTGTATAGCAGCGCCCAGGGCCACCACTTCATCAGGATTCACATCATCATGTACCGGGCGACCAAAAAATTCAGCCACCATTTTTTTAACCAATGCTGTACGGGTTGATCCCCCAACCATAATCACTTCGTCGATCTCTTTGATGGTTAGTTTAGCGTCCTTCAGCGCGTTTTTGCAAGCGGTGATGGTTTGCTGTACCTTAGGCATGATCAGCTCTTCGAAAGTAGTACGATCAAGCGTACACCAGATATCCCCTATCTTTTCATTGAACAGGCTCTGGTGCGCAAAGGCTTTTTTAGCTTCCTCGGCCTTCAGTCGTAACTGTTGAGCCAGTTCGTTATTGGCAATGATCTCAGCTTTGTTCAGCTGGTTTTTCTCAATCCAGTGATCAACAATCAGGCGGTCAAAATCGTCGCCGCCTAAAAAGGTATCCCCATTGGTGGCCAGCACTTCAAAAATGCCGTTCTGTATTTGTAGTATGGATACATCAAAAGTACCACCACCCAGGTCATACACAGCAATGGTTTTGGTTTCTTCGGGATCAAGACCAATACCATAGGCTAAGCTCGCGGCAGTTGGCTCGTTCACGATGCGTAATACATCCAAGCCAGCCAGTTTACCGGCGTCACGTGTTGCCTGGCGCTGCGAATCATTAAAATAGGCAGGCACAGTGATCACCGCACGGTTCACCGGGGTTTTCAGCGCGTGTTCAGCACGGGCTTTTAATTCTTTTAATATCAGTGCCGATAGTTCTATCGGGGTATAAAATTTATCACCAACCTTAATCTTCACCAGGCTTTCGGTATCGTCGTCGATAACTTTGTAGGAGAAAAAGTCTTTATAATTTTCAATATCATGGTAACTGCGGCCCAGCAGGCGTTTTACCGAGAAAACGGTATTCTGCGGATCGGTTATCAGAAACTCTTTAGCCTCGTTACCTACCAAAACATCACCGGTTGGCCCGAAATGCACAACAGAAGGCACCAGGACACCTTTACCCGTATCATTAATAACCCGCGGATCTTTATCAGGGTTGATGAATGCCACTAAGGAATTGGTGGTACCCAGATCGATACCCACAATAATATCTTCTTTTTGTATGGAACCTGTTGCCAGGTTGATAGAAACTTTAGCCATGGTAGTCAATTAACAAGCCGCAAATGTACTTAGTTTTGAGGGATGGTGTGTCTTTTGAATGTGTAATTTTGTCCGAACCACGATTTATGGGATTAAGGGATTCCAGGATTTTAAAATCAAAGAATCCTATAATCAAGAAAATCATGGTTCAAATAACTACGCCGCCAAAGATTCCGCCGACCTAACCCTCGCCTCAACTACGATTAACGACAATAACAGTATCAGACCCATGGCAAAAAAGCCATCGAGCATCAGGGCAGAATCGCGCATTTCATGGGTCACTGATTCTACAAAACCGAATGCGAACAGGCCCACAACGATCGATAGTTTTTCGGTAACGTCATAAAAACTAAAATAGGAAGCCGTATCCGGGATATTGGCTGGGATATACTTAGAAAATGTTGATCGTGATAATGACTGTACGCCCCCCATAACCAGTCCTACCACTACCGCAGCGGCATAAAACTGGTGGGCATTGGCCACAAAATAAACACTGCCGCATATCAGGCACCAGATACCAACTATACCCGCCAGCACTTTGGTGTTACCATATTTAGCCGACATCTTAGCGGTTATAGCCGCACCGATGATAGCCACTATCTGTATAAGCAGAATGATAATGATCAGATCTTCCTCAGGCATTTTTAGTTCTTTGGCTCCAAAATTGGCAGCCACCAGTAAAATGGTTTGTACTCCTACTGAGTAAAAGAAAAAGGCGGGCAAAAACCGTTTTAATAAAGGCAGCTGCTTTACTTTTCGCCAAACCTTGCCCAGTTCCTTAAATCCGCCGGTTAACACATTATATTCATGCGAACCTGCGTTAGGCTGACCTTTGGGCAACATATAAAAAGCGATGAACGAAAAACCTATCCACCAGATACCTACTATGAGGAATGACAAACGTGCCGCCACGTCATCGGTAATACCAAATGTTTTGGGCGATAATACAAATACAAAACAAAGCACCTGCACCACAATACTACCAGCAAAGCCGTAGATAAAACCTTTTGCACTCACGGCATCCTGCTGGTCAAGTGTGGCTATTTGCGGCAGATAGGAATTATAGAACACAAAACCACCACAATACCCTATCGATGCCAAACCATAGCAGATCATACTGAACGTGAAGGTGTTCATCGTGAAAAAGAACATACCGGCACATGCCAGGCTCCCCATCCAGGTGAACAATTGCATGTATAACTTTTTATGTCCCTTATAATCGGCAATGGACGTTAATATGGGCAGGATAACTACTATAATAAGATAGGACAAGCCTAATACATAAGTAGATAGCACCGTGTTGATGTACCGATGACCAAAAAAGGTAACCATAGCACCCGGATTTTTATCCTGGGTAATAGCCACATAATAAGCCGGGAATATGGTAGATAGGATCACCATATTATAAGCCTGATTGGCCCAATCAAACATGGCCCAGGCCCAAATGGTTTTCTTGTTGTTTTTTACTGTTTCCATTAAAGGGTTGAACGATTATTTTATCCCGTAATGATCATTCATCAGTTTTACAAATATGGAGCCCGGCAGTATGGCTTTAAGTGTAGGCACAATAGTTTGACCCAATGCCCCTACCAGGTAGTTATGCGCCGGTTTTGATTTGGCCACAATTTTACACACCTGATCGGCTACTTTACTGGCTTCGCCGCCAATGCTTTCGTCTTTTTCCATGCTGGCTACGGCTGCTTCAAATTCTTTTTTCAGCTGCTCATTTGGCAGGGTAAAAGGTACCTTTTCGCGGCTGCCTGTAAAATCGGTTTTAAAGTCGCCCGGGTTTACCACTGCAACTTTAACGCCAGTATTTTGCAACTCCATGCGCAGGCTTTGTGAATAGCCTTCAATAGCGAATTTTGAGGCGCTATATAAACCCTGGTACGGCAAACCAAACAAACCCGCTAATGAACTGATGTTGATCACCAGGCCTTGTTTTTTCTCAATCATACCGGGTAATACGGCACTGTTTACACGTACCACACCAAAAAAGTTCACTTCGAACTGTTTTTTTGCATCATCAACCTGCACGGCATACAAAGGCGCGGCAATACCGTTACCTGCGTTATTTACGACCACATCTATACGGCCTTCGGCTTTGAGGATGGTGGCAATGGCCGCGTTTACCGAGGCATCATTAGTAACATCCATCTCCAGGGGAGTAAACGATACATTGCTGATGCGTTTCAGGTCGCGACTGGTGCCGTAAACTGTATGCCCCTGGGCCGATAGCGCACTGGCTGTAGCCAGGCCCAAACCAGATGATGCTCCGGTTACTAAAATTATTTTCTTCATTTTATTGATTAATATCTTGTGCTTTACGTTCGACTTTCGAGCCGTGAAAATAGGATTTTATCAGGTTATAAATTTATAAATATTGCACATTAAAGAAAGTATTGATCATGCAAAGGATTTATCATTTTTTAATTAAATTTTGTTTTCCAAAAGAAAGTCTATACTTTAGTCATCAGATGATATGATGATGACCATTATCCAGAAAAGGTCTCTTGCCGAAGAAGTTGCCGAACAATTGCGAAAAGCTATTGCCACGGGCAAATACAAAACCGGTGAACAGTTACCTATCGAACCCGAACTGATGAAACAGTTTGGTGTGGGGCGGTCATCTGTACGCGAGGCTATCCGCATCCTGGCTAACTCCGGGTTATTGCGGGTACAGCAGGGTGTGGGTACATTTATTGAAGCCCCGGCCGGCATCAACGAACCCTTTCATCAGCGTTTAAAACGGGCCGAGGCTCATGACCTGGATGAGGTGCGCCAGTTACTTGAAATGAAAATAGCGGAAAAAGCCGCTGCCAACCGTACCGAAAAAGACCTGGAAAAAATAAAAGCCAAGCTGGATAAACGTACAGCCATGGCGCACGGTGGCTCGATGGAAGATTGTATAGAGGCCGATATCGAATTTCACATGAGCATTGCCGAGGCTGCCGGCAACCCTATCCTGACCGATCTGTATCAATCATTTTCCATACAACTCAAGAGTTGGTTCCTGAAAATATACCCAGATGTTACCATATTCCAGGATACACTTCACGCTGAGCTTTATGAAAGCATTAAAAACCGCGACGAGAAGAAGGCCTGGGACTGCATTACACAAATAATACAACGATAAATTTTTTTTACCTTTAATCATCAGATGATATGACGAATGAATCTTTAGTCGAACCACTGGAACAAACCAAAACTATAGCCGAAAAAACAGTTTACTCTATCCTTTTCACCATCAGCCTGTCGCATTTACTGAATGATATGCTGCAATCTGTTATACCATCCATTTACCCGCTTATTAAAACCAGCTATCATCTGAGCTTTAGCGATATTGGTTTGGTAACCTTAACTTACCAGCTATCGGCCTCTTTGCTGCAACCTTTTGTGGGGATGTATACCGATAAAAAGCCCAAACCATATTCGTTACCCATAGGTATGGGTTTCACCTTATCGGGCCTGATATGCCTGGCATTTGCTCCGGGCTTTTACTCGATACTCGTGGCAGTGGCTCTCATTGGCGTCGGCTCGTCCATATTCCACCCGGAATCATCAAGGGTTGCGCACCTGGCGTCGGGCGGCAAACGCGGACTGGCACAATCCATATTTCAATTAGGGGGCAATGCCGGCAGCGCGCTTGGGCCATTACTGGCGGCCTTAATTGTGGTTCCTTTTGGACAAAGCAGTGTGATGTGGTTTTCATTAGTCGCTTTACTGGGCATTATCATTTTAATTTACATAGGCAACTGGTATAAAGCTTCTGCCCTGCCTAAAACTAAAACAGCGCATGTGGTTGTAGCCAGCCATAAGCTATCTCCCAGGCGTATCTCTATTTCATTGGGGATTCTTATTGTGCTTATTTTTTCGAAATACTTTTATCTGGCCAGTATCACCAGCTATTACACCTTTTTCCTGATCGATAAATTCCATTTGAGCGTGCAAAGTTCGCAGCTTTATTTATTCGTATTCCTGGCTGCGGTTGCAGCGGGTACCCTTTTAGGTGGCCCTTTGGGCGATCGTTTCGGGCGTAAGTATATCATCTGGATCTCGATACTCGGTGTGGCGCCATTTACCCTGATACTGCCTTACGCCAATTTATTCTGGACAAGCATTTTATCCATACTTATTGGTGTGATCATATCTTCGGCATTCTCGGCTATTTTAGTTTATGCCCAGGAGCTGATGCCAGGGAAAGTGGGTACGATAGCGGGCTTATTTTTCGGCTTTGCCTTTGGTATGGGTGGCTTAGGGTCGGCTATTTTGGGTAAGCTGGCCGATAGCACCAGCATTAGCTATGTTTTCCATGTATGTGCTTTTCTGCCTCTCATTGGTATACTTACCGCCTTTTTACCCAACCTTGAAGTAAAAAAGAAAAAACTGGCCTAAGCTATCAGTTGAATTAGCAGGCAGCTATTCCAAAAAACAAATCCCCGGACAGATTATGTCCGGGGATTGTACTTTGTAGGTAGTGCAAACAGTAATCAGGTTTCAGATGTAGGGCTAACTTATTTTCTAAGTGTAAGAATAATTAAAGCCGTATTCAATAAAAGCAAAGCCGGTTGGGCAATGGTGGTAATGTTCTGTAATTTATCATTACGTATAGCGCGCCTGTTTTGTTCCACATAAATGATATCCTGATTTTGGATAATGGTTTCGGGATTTGATAAAGAAGCCACATCATCAAGGTCAACCTCAATAATCTGTTTACTTTGCAACCCTCCGCCCCTCACTATCCTCACCTTTTTTTCGTTACCTTTTTCGGTAAGTCCGCCTGCTTCGCCCAGTATTTCCATCAGGGTGGTTTCATCTTTCAGTAAGGGGTAATTGCCCGGTCTTTTTACTTCCCCTACCAATGTAGCCTTCAAATTGATCACCTTCACCTCTATAATTGGATTTTTAAGCACATTTTTCCGGTACAGATCGTCCAGTTTATTTGATGTTTCCAGTCTTGATAAACCCGCTACCTGTACTCGTCCTATTACCGGTAGAGCAATAGTACCATCGCTTTCAACCTGATAATCCAATGCCTGGGTACTACCTCCGGATGATGCCTGATCTGTACTGCTAGCGGCGCTGGCCTCGTCGGTAATTAATTTAATGCTCTGCAAATTCCGGACCCGCAAAATATCGCCAGCCTTAATTTTATACTCGGCGATCTTGTAATCGTCCATTTTCACAGGGGCGGCCTGGGCTTTGGAGTTTTGTTCAAAATAGGCCTGGTTCTGTTTGTATGAACATGAACCCAAAAGCATAGTAAGGGCGCTTACCGCAAAAAGTACCGGTAAATAGCTTAGTAATCTATTAATTCGCATTGATCTATAAATTTTCTAAAAGGAATGATACTTCAGGATTAACCGTTTTGGGTTGATAAACTTTCCCGCGTTCTGCCAGGATCGATTCAAAATGATCTGCATATAAATCGATGATCTTGTCGCAGGTATAAAGCTCTGTTATTTTTTGTTTGTTGTTCTCCATTAACTGGATAAAGCGAGCCTCGCTTTTGTTACCGGTAAGCAGGTGGAACACAACATCATCGGTATCTGTAAAATACAGGGCATCGTTTTCCAGAATGGCACGGTTAAATTTATTATCATTTGAGCAGATGAGACTGTTTGATGCCATAGCCTCTAACAGCGATGGATTGGTACCGCCCACAGTATGACCATGAAAATATAAGTTAGAATAATATCTCAAATTATTGAGTTTACTCATATTATATATACCACCACAGAATTTAATATTATGATAATAAGCAAATTTAGCTTTTAAATAAGTACCAAAATCATTATCTGTACTACCCACCACTAAAAACTCACGGTTGGTATCAGCCTTAACTACTCCATCTAGAATGGTTTCGATACTATTCTCTGGCTCCATGCGGGCAACCAGCATGTCGTATTGGTTGGCTGTCAATTTAAACTCATCCAATACCGAGGGATCGGGTTGGTCAAATATATCGGCCCCATAAGCTATATAGGTCGATTTTTTATTGTACTTGTTCTCAATGTATCTTTGGATCTCTACAGAATCAGCTATCAAATGATCGCTGTAGCGTACGGCCAGTTTTTCGGCAAATCTTAAAAACGACTGAACAGGTTTGGAGTATTTTGACCTTTTCCATTCCAGCCCGTCCATATTGGTAGTAACCACGGAGTTTCTGGGTAAAAGCCAACCCCATACGGAGCTGCTGGTATATCCCAATTGAAGAATAATGTCAAACTTTTTTTTCTTTAAATCTTTTATGCAGTTATAGTCGTATAAAAACTGACCCGCTGTTCCCAGTTTGAACTCCGGGTCGTAACAGTGGCATATCTCGACAGAATTCCAGGTTTTTTCCTGGTACGGATGGTTATGAGAATTATAAACAACTACCTCATAACCCTTTTTGACCAAGCCCGCAGCCAAGTATTCAGCGCATTGTTCAAAACCGCCGTAATGGTTCGGAATACCCCTGGTCCCAATGATAGCTATACGCATAATAATATATATTTAATATTTTAATCAATAATTGATCAATATTTTAGGGCTCTGGTCATCAGTATATTTCTTCTGATCGAACCATGTATAATTATACGTAGAAACACAGGCAAAAGCTTCGTTTATAAGCTATGTGAACAAACAGGATGTTAAAAACATGAGTGAACAAAATAAACAGGAAAGTAGGGCTGATTATAAAAAAACATTATATTTTCCAACAAAAAATTATTATACTTATATGTATTACGCCCCTAAATAATAATTAATAATGATCAAAGCATTCAAATTCCTGAGGAGGATCAATTTAAAGAGCATCATTTTTAACTTCAGATATTTCCCTTTTAAAACCGCCATCAAATTCCCGGTATTGATATCACGTAACGTGTTCCTGCACAAAACAAAAGGCAGGGTAATTATCAATGCGCCTATCAGAACCGCTTTGATACAGATTGGTTATGGCGCTATTGGAATTACCGACTTTAAAAGATCAAGAGCGGTATGGGAGGTAGACGGCGATGTTGTTTTTAATGGCAGAGCTTTTATTATGCACGGCTGCAAAATCAACGTTTTTAAAAACGCTGAGCTCATTTTTGGCGACGATTTTAACATGAGCACCGAATGCGCTATTGTTGCTGCCAAAAAAATAGTGATTGGCAATCACAGTGGTATATCATGGGAATCACTGGTGATGGATACCGATTTTCATCATATTGCCGACGAAGCAACCGGCGAAGTATTTAACCATCCAAAAGAGATCATCATTGGCGATAATGTTTGGGTGGGTTGTAAATGCACCATATTGAAAGGGGCGGTAATACCATCGGGCAGTGTGGTAGCAGCCAACTCCATGGTAACCAAACCATTGAGCGGCGAAAATTCCATTTTTGGCGGTAACCCAATGCGCGTATTGAAAACCGGAATTAAATGGTGGTATTAAATAATGGGTAAAACCGCGTCGCTTAAATCGTAAGTAAGATTTTCATTGCGTTTGGCTATAGGTTTGGCAGGTACGCCACCAACCACAGTATAGGGTTGCACATTGCGGGTAACTACCGCGCCAGCGGCAACCACAGCACCTTTACCAATGGTAACACCCGGCAAAATAACGGTACGCGAACATAACCAAACATAATCTTCAATTACTACCGGTTGCCCTGTCTGCGCAAAATCGGGACTATTATAGTCGTGATGAAGGGTCCAAATCATCACCTCATTGCTGATGTTCACATTATTACCGATAGTTAAACCCATACGCGCATCCAGCAAAGCGTTGTGCCCCACTATAGTACCAGCCCCAATACTCAATTTCCATGGACTTCTTACTTCAAAGCTCCTGTACAAGCCAACCTTCCAGCTTATTTTAGCTTTTAACATGCGTAGCAAAAATATCCTTAGCGTATGGAACGGTAGCCAGCCTATGATGCCACATACCATGTACAATACCGAGCCTTTGAGTTTTGCCATATTATTTGCGGGCATAATTTTGATTTAGGAGTTATGATTTATACAGGTACTTCCTGGCTAAGCAACTCGCCGCGTTTCTTTAAAACTTTAGCGGGCACCCCGGCCACTACCGAATGGGGCGCCACCGTTTTGGTAACAATACTACCGGCGGCTATTACGCAACCTTCGCCTATGGTTACACCGGCTAATATAGTTACACCGGCACCTATCCAGCAATTGTCATGAATAAAAACACCATTCCGGGTTACACCCTGATCCTTGATATTGATGTTAAAATCAGAAAAGTTGTGGTTCTCTGAAAATATTTTAACCCCGGGGCCAATGATCACATTATCGCCAATTTCAATACCTCCCTGACCGCCTAAATAAGTACCCGCGTTAATACCGCTGCAATTACCCACAATGATCCCTTTACCTTTTTGAGCGATGACACCGGTGCAGATCAGCGTACAATTACGGGCAATAGAAACATTATTTTTGATCCGGATACCTTCGGACGATAAGGCATTGATATAAACATGATCTTCGATAATGAGGTTTTTACCCGCGGAAAACAGGTAGGGATGCTTGATATTTACATGCGAACCTATGAATACCAAGCCATCTGAGCTTTTAAAAAACATCCGCTTCCATACACCACGGGATAATTGTCGGCCCCTGCCCCATAAAATAACCGACAGCTCCCTCAAACTATAATCGTTCTCGAACTTATAATCGGGGTTATTTTTAAGCTTGCGTATTACCTTTTCAATTAATGTATGCATCGCCTATTAATTTTAATATTCCATTTGCCGATAGTTGCCAGGAGAATTTCTTAGCATGATCAATCCCTTCCAACACCTTTTTCTGGTACAACACTGTATCGTTTAGCAAAAAATTTATCTTTTCGGCAATATCTTCGGGATGATCGGGATCAATATATATAGCCGCATCTCCGCAAACCTCGGGCATAGCGGTGCGCCGCGATACTACAACCGGCACCCCGCATTGCATGGCCTCCAGTGGAGGCAGACCAAATCCTTCAGCAAATGAGGGGAAGCAGAAAACGGTGGCATTGGCATAGATCAAATACAGATCTTCTTCGGGTACATGCCCGGTGAATATCACCCGGTGCGAAACACCTTCGGCCTGGATATGATCTTTCAGTAAATTGATATCGCTGCCTAACTCGCCGGCAACCACCAGTTTAATGGATTTATCATCCAGCAGGTTCAGGGCGCTAACCAGGTGAAATATATTTTTGCGGATATTAACACGACCTACGTATAACAGGTATTTGGCGGGCAGATTATACTTATGCATGAAAGCGCTTACACTGTCATCGGCATAGTTAGCTAATGTTTTAAAAGCATGGTTAATGCCGTGGTAAACAACGGCTATCCTGTTTTCGCCGGCAACATTATTTTTAACCAGCCGCTCCTTTTCAGAATTTGATATGGTGATGATCATATCGGCCTTGGCAGCTAAGCGTTTCATTTTACTGAAATACGCGATCTCCGAACCCGAATAATACTGCGGATAATCCAAAAACAAAACATCATGTATGTAAACTATTTTGCATAATTTGTTGTTCCAAAGGCTACTGAAATTTTGAAACAGCACCGCCTGCAGCCCATATACCCGGGCTATTAAAGGCACCAGCAACATGTTAGATAACATATTTGGGATAACCGGTAAAAAAATAAGTTTTACGGATGCAGGAAAATACGCGAGTGCCTGTTTTTTACAATCGCGGGTAATGAGCAGATAAAGCTGAAACTGATCATTGGGGTTATTCACCATCTCGTTCACCAGATTTTTCACCACCATGTTGCCACTCGGCGGCCCTTTGAAAAACCACTTGGCATCAATACCTAATTTGATTGTTTTATGTTGACGGTTGGCAAGCATATCAGGCAGTTAATGGGGTTAGTGTAGGGGATGAATTATAACGTTTTTCACGTACCAGAATAGCCTCTTCATACATACTGTTCAGTTTGGCCAACCTGTTATCCCAGCTATGATCAGCAGCACACGCCAGTGTAGTTTGCGCCAGATCAACTAGTTTATGCGGATTTACAAGCACATCCTCCAGGGCAGCGCTCATATTATTGACGATAGTATCGTAGACATCCAGTTTTATTTTGATGCCGCATTTATTACAGATCACGTTACCCATACCGCAATGATCCATAGTCAACGTGGGTACACCATAAGTTAAAGCCTCAAATATCACAGCCGGGTTATCTTCGGCCATACTGGTGATGATGTGCAGATGAGCCCCCGACATCACACGGATAGCATCCGGCCGGGGTATGTGGCCATGCCATACCAGATGATCGGTTAATTTTAGCTCGGCTGCCTTTTGCTGTAATTTTTCTTTCAGCGGACCATTGCCCAATACGTGCAACTTCCAGTTATTCTGTTTAACTTTTGCCAGTACATCAAGACACATGCTGAAGTTTTTACGTTCGATAAGCGTGCCAGACCACACCAGCTGAACCTGCTGGTTAATGTGATCAAACTTTGATTCATCCAAAAAAGTATGGCTAACGATGCCTTGTTCGGATAGATAATAACTTTCCACTCCAAATTTTTCGCGAATGGTTTGCTGCCCGGCAGATGTGGCTGCCACCAGTACATCAGCCTGCAAAAATGCTTCCCTGATGCGCCTTGAATAATTTAGCTGAATATGGTTGATGGCGTTTTTAACCTTGAATTTCAATCGAGTTGAAAAAGGTTTCCCTTTCAGCAACTCTGGGTTGATGATGTTCATGCCGCCTATTGGCCCCCAAACTGTTGGTTTATTCAGCTTCCATAAAAAGCCGGGCTCGCGGTAGCCGATAGGCCCTAACTGGTGCACTACATCAATATCAACGGTTTTTAAAACTTCGCGGGCGACACTTAAGGCCTTTTTTTGCCACAAATAGTAGGCAAAGTAGAAGAACCAGCCCAGGCCGGCTTTATCTAACAGGGTGATGGCTTTGGCCAAACGCCTAGGCTGTACCTCGATAAATTGCACCGAAGCCAAAGGCGTTTCTTCCACGTATTTTTTCATGGTTTGAGTATCGCCCATAAAATTATCAGACATACCATAAAGCACCCATACCTCATGCTGACTGGCCAGATGGGTTACCGTATTCCAGGCCGCACCATACTCAGAACCTCTAAAAGGAGATATTGCATAAGCCGATATAAGTATCTTTTTTTTCATGACAGGGGTATCAGGTTTCTCGCTTATCTCAGTTTAATTGTGTTCTTAGCGGATCTTTGTAAAAATATTTCCAGCGCAAGCGGTTCAAATAATTAAACAACCAGGAGTTGAAATAATTGAGGCCTTTTAAGTGCCGGCGCATTACGGCAAGTTCTTCATGGTGCATTTTCACGGTATCGTTACTTACCCCATCCATACGCATATAAGCTACGGTTTCATCAATATGGGCAATTTCAAAACCATTATATTTTATCCGTAGGAACATATCAAAGTCCATCGCTATTTTCAGGCTGGTATCATACTTCCCTGTTTTTTGGTAAACTTCTTTTCGGATAAAACAGGTGGGATGCATGATGTACATACCAAAATTCAACCAGTCTACTTTGCTCTTTTTTTCACGCTCAAATCCATTTTTACCTATCAGCATAATGTTACCGCAACGTACATCATCCTTCGCCGCGCCCCTGTTCATCATCACTTCCACCGCATCAAGGGCATACCAATCATCAGCATTGATCATCCCTATCCAATAGCCGGTAGCCATGGCTATACCCTTATTAAAGCCATCAGCTATACCTTTATCGGGCTCACTGATGAAGCGGCTTACCCGCTCCTTGTACATATTGATCACTTTTAAAGTACCATCGGTTGAGCCACCATCAACAATAATATATTCGATATTGTGATAGGTTTGATTGATCACGCTCAGGATGGTATCTTCAATAGTAGCAACCGCATTATATACAACCGTAATAATGGTAACTTTTGGGGTATTTAAATGTGTTTCCATTTTTATATCCATTAAGCGGCTTCAAACTGATAGGCCCGCACTTTTTCTTTTTCACGTTGTTCCTGCTTAAAAACCAGCGAGTTGAAATTGAGGTAACTATAGCCCAATGTTATCATCACAATACACATTTCGGCATTAAATAACGCGGTAACAATATAATTGGTAAGCAGCAGGCTAAATATGCAACCAATACTCAAAGCAGCGAATAGCCTGATAGCCGGTTTGGCCGTACTATCGGCGTACTTTCGCCAGTTTTTGATGATCAATCCAAAAAATATTACGATATAGGTAAATACACCTGCTATACCCATTTTTACCAGCAGATAAAGCCAGCCATTATGCAAAACCGGGATAAACTGAAAATCGGTATCCTCACCCAGGCGTACAAAGGTTTTCAGATCGACGGTTTTGCCTAAACCGCCAAATATCCAGTCTTTGGTATCGCCCTCCATATAACTCTTCAACGCCATGAAAGATTCATAGCCACGGTATTTCATATTGATATCCTGCTCGGTATTATAATCGCCCATTTTTAGCTCATTAAATGAACCCAGCAATTTGCTCATAAAGGTTTCGGACGAGGTAGCCTGAAAAATATCAGTAGGTATCAATGCTATCAGCATAACCATGAAGAAGATAGTGGGGATTATCCAGATCTTTTTAACCTTGTCGGCCACCATGAGCAGGGCAAAACATACCATGATGATAAAGTAGGTACGGGAGGCACACATGTAAATTCCAAATGCGTTTACGGCCATAAATAATTTAAACCAGTGTGGCTTAAACAACCTGATATTAAATTTCCAGGTAAACAGCAAACAGGCCAAGCCCATTGGCGGGCCGGGAGCACCTACAATACCCATGGCATAGTGGGCCGAGTATGGATCGAATAAAGCGCTGATCCCCATGTATGATACCGATATAGCTGTTACCAATACCGATGTGATCAGCCCTGCGTAAACCAGCGTTTTCAAGAACTTTTCGATATCAAGCCGGCAGGCCAGTACTATGCCCGACAGTATAAACAACACAGGTATACTGAAGTAGTAGAAATCTTTTACGATAAGATAATTGTCGTTCTCATAACCAACTATCAGGGCGAATAACACGGGCAGTAATAGAATGGCAAAAACACGGGCAGCCTTTACAGCGGCCAAACGATGTTTTAAGGGCATAAAAATGATCAGCAACGCAATAACTATCACTATGGCCTGCATATGAAAAAATGAAGCCATAATAAGCACCAGTAATAAAAGTGGATATATACGATTGATCATTTTTCTTAATTATTTAAGCCGTTGTTGCATAAACAAAATTATCGCGCACGTACCGGGCCGGATTCCCTGCCCAAACCTGCTCATCCGGGATATCTTCAAACACGACCGAACCTGCCCCTACAATGGAGTTTTTACCAATGGTTACCCCTTTTAAAATAGTACTGTGTCCGCCTATAAAAGCCCCATCACGAATAATAACCGGCTTTGTTTTCACACCATCCAGCCGTTCGGGATAACTGTTCCTCATCCGTGCGTCAAGCGAATGGAAGTCGGTATCATAGATAACCGTATTGATACCTATTTTTACGTTATTGCCGATGCTTATTTTATTATGGCAAATAAAAGCTACCGAGGTAACACCTACATTGTCGCCAATGGATAATTCACCGCCTTTGGCCACCACAAAGTAGCATTGCTGCTGCCGGCCACCCATGGCATGATATTTACCGCTATTGAACCAAAACCTCCGGCCAATGGAGAAAGTTCCCTGCATGTTAATGTCCAATATGGGGATGCCAAAACCAACAAAGTCGCGGTGATATTTTACGCCGTTCAAATAAAATTTAAAACTGCTGATCAGCCACGAGTATTGACGTGCCATTTTATAGTAGAGCACCCGTAACAACCTGTAAAACTTCCTGATATAATACATGATCAACCTGATAATAATATTTCACCCCTGGCCCGTATCAGGCATTAAAAATGCCGGTAGCCGTTTTATTAATTATTTTTTTTGTTTGTATAGAAAAAAGCACTCCCATGATGATAAATAAAATAACATTGGATAGTGTTACCCCGGCCACTCCTATCTTTTTACCTAAAAAAACTGATAGTGGCACGTTTACTATGGAACCAACAATACCCACATACAACTGAAGCTTTATTTTACCTATCCCGTTTAAAAGCTGTACATGTATGGCTTGCCATATAATGGTAATAGTATACAGGCACATGGCTATGGATAGCAAAATGGGTACTGTTATCGTTTTCCCCAGCCACAGGCGATATAACCAGGGCGATACGATGAGCAGACATATAGCACAAAAGCTAAGGGCTATCCATAGTTTATTTATTTTGGCAACCGCGTTTTTGATCCACTCCAGGTCATTTTTGGTATACGCTTCAGTAAAAGCGCTCCAAAATGGCGTTATCACAATAACAAAGAACATCAGGATCACCGAAAACAACTTGTAAGCCACATTAAAAGTAGTTACCTCCTTAGGGCCAAATAACTGGGTGATCACAATATTGTCTGTTTCATAAAGCACCAGGGCGTTTATTTGTATAATAAAAAACCCTCCGCCTACACCCAGCAACTCTTTGGCGTGTTTTAAGTTAATCGACCCAAAGCTCGGCGCAAGCTCCTTATAGCTACTATTATAGTACCAGATGCTGCCCGCTACCAATACTACTAATGGCAAACCGGCTATGATAATAACCACATCAAGCAATTCGCCCTGTTTAACCCGCATTAAAAACAGTACCGCTACAAGCGATAATATTTGCCCCATGAGGTTTAAAAAAGCGGTTTTGGCCGGGGCCTGATTTGCCGTTAAAACGTTATTGATCAGTTGTATTACAAACTGAAAACAAAAAAACGCGAACACGATCAGTACGATCATGCTCAGGTATCCTGCCGGCGTATTATGCGCGTTTAATATCTGCTGCCATTTGATGTAGGGATTAACAAAATAAAACACTACAAACATGGTGCTTGATATGATAAACAACAACGCGTAGGTTGAGCTCACATAACTTTTTGCCGACGAAACATCGCCCAATGATATCATGGCGGCAAGTTTATTGCGCAGCCCGTTGCCAAGCCCCATATCAAACAAACCAGCCCAGGTTATAATGGAACTCAGCGTTAGCCAGATACCATATTGGGTTGGGTTAATGTATTTAATGGTAAGCGGGATGAGTAACAACGAAATTGCCACACTGCCTCCCTTCAACAAAACCGATTGAATGATATTCTTTTTAGTTTTCAAAGAACGCTCGTGTCCCTTTGTAAAAAAGCGCTGAACATGAGTTTGTATAGCCTGTAACATAAATTATCTGCTATATTTTATGTGTTAGGTTGTTTTGTTTTATTAAAGATTGATGTCAGGGCATTCCCTTTATCTTCAATGCTTTCATAGCCGTAACCATAGTTACCGTAACCGTGACCATAACCGGTAATGCTGTTCTTTTTAAGCTCAATATCATTTACAATGAGGTAAAGATGTTTGGCCTTTTTTGATTTGTGCAGATCGTTCACTATTCCCAGTTGTGATTTGTAGGTATAGTTTTGCCTTACCACATAACAAGTGATATCCACAAACTCTTCAATGATCAGGGCATCAGAAACCAGTCCTACCGGGGCGCTATCAATGATCACATAATCAAACCTGGTTCGCAGTTCTTCTATCAGAGTTTTCAATCTGTCGTGCATTAACAATTCAGTCGGATTCGGAGGGATAGGGCCCGATGATATGAAAAAGAAGTTTTCATTAAAAGTAGAAGGCTTGATCAAATTATCGATACTTTCCTCTTCGTTTGAAATTACATAATTGGTAAAACCATGATCGTTTTCGACACCGATGTTTTTCAGCAACCTGGGTTTGCGCAAATCAAGTTCAAGCAACACTACCTTTTTGCCAGACATAGCTATGGAATTACCCAGGTTAAGGGAGATAAATGATTTACCCTCTCCGCTCATGCTCGAGGTAAAGAGGATCACATTCGACTTTCCTTTCTCCGTAACATATTTCAGATTGGTACGTACCGCCCTGATCTCTTCCGAAACTATGGAGCGGAAATCATTGTATATTAAGAGCTTGTTACGGTTGGTGTTACGACTTATTTCACCCAGCAATGGCACACTAGTGTGTTTCTCAATATCAGCCTTACTATTGATCTTGATATTCAGCATCTCTTTTATACTTAAGCCTGTGGCCGGTAAAAAGATACCTGCAAACAAAGCGATAAGGTATATCAGCGATTGTTTCGGTGCGAAAGGTTTTTCACTACTCTCTGCAACATCCAATATGCGTACGCTTGACATGGTTGCATTTTGAGAGATGGCCGTCTCTTCTTTTTTCTGCAACAGGAATAAATAAAGATCCTGTTTTAAGCTTTGCTGCCTGGAGTAATCCAGGTAAATCCGCTCTTTTACCGGGGCATCAGATATCTTGTTTTCGATAAATGAGTTTTGCTTTTTGAATGTCTGTTGCGAAACCTCCAAACTGTTACGATAATTTTTAATGCTCGCCATCAATGATCGGCGGGACAGTTCAATTTGCTGGTTAAGGTTTTGTATGATGGTGCTGTTATCAGTAAGGTTTAGCTTAAGCTGCTCTTTCCGTAAAAGCATTTCATTATAGGCATTTATGGCGGTACCAAAGGCAACATCCTTGGTTATCAACGAGCTAGGCACAACCTGCGGATTATTAGCATCATTTACATATTTGTACAGGTCATTTACCACCGCCAATTGTACCGAGTTATCATTCAGTTTACTTTGATACTGATTAGCTCCTTCAACAAGCGCTTTTGATTGCGCGTTGATATCTGATATTTTATTCTGAACCTTATACTGCTCCAGGTTTTTTTCAACTTTACCCAGTTCGTCACCAACAACCAACAGGCGGGCATTGATGAATTTCATGGTGCTATCGGCCTTACGTATCTTATTAGATAAGTTGCTTTGCAGATACATCTCCATCAACGTTTGCAAAATCAATTCACCATGATCCGGGTTTTCATAGCTTAGTTGCAGATTTATCACCGTGGCTTGTTTATCATCAAGCCCGGCAGCTAAGTTATCGGTCAGATCTTTTGCTGCCTGTTTTTTTGATTGGATATTTAACTTGTAATATCCGGAAGGTTTAAACTTGTCTGTTTTGTTTAAGGTAAGATCGTACTGACCAAGCTGAATCGGTTTCCCAAACTCGCCATTAATATCCAGGTCCTCTTTACTGTTCTTAATCCGGAAAGTTGTATTGCTGAGTATCGCTATTTTGTATTTACTAAAACGGATATCTTTCTTTTTATAATCAACAAATACCGAGAACGGCGCATTTTCATGTATTTCAAAGCTTTTCCAGCCATTGTTATCCAGCACATGAATATTCAGGTTTAGCTTGGCAACAGTACGGTTTATAAGACTTGTTGATTTTAATATTTTAACCTCATTATCCGCGTTGCTCTTTACGTCGAATAAGGAGGCAAGGTCGGCGTTAAGTCCATTGGTCAGTGCTTTCTCCGGGGTACCCTGTTCATCTTCAACAATTACTTTCCCTAATATGCTCCATTGATTCGGACTATACTGTATATAAACAAATCCGGCTATCAGGCAAGCAATAATGCTTAATGCAAATACATACCAATAATTAAGGCACAAAGCGATTAACCCTCTTACATCGCTGGGCCCTTCTTCTTTTTTGTATGTAAAATCAAGTTTTTCGGCCAAAATGTCTGTGTTATCCATCTGTTTTTTTTAATATAAGTACAAGGTGTTAAGGCGTTCTTTTTAATTATTAATCTGCAAGAATTATTGATACAAAAGCAGGTATCAAATTGTAAAGTAATACGGGTTTAGCTATAGGAAAGTTAAGCTCAAAAGACTGGCTTGAAGGGGAAGTTGACAGAATGAACAATGTGAACAACTGTATAATAATGAATAAAATAAACAAACCTCATTTGTAAGCTTTATACATAACTATGCATAACCATTATAAGCCACCAAGCGGATTTTAACCTAAAAACCGACTTATGATAAATAGCATTACAAGTGACAAGGTTGCGGCACTTGCCGTGATCTTAGCTGCCATAACAGGTATTTATGGCTATGTGAAATTAAAAAAACTAAGCATTAAAGCACCGGGAAACATCCTGACCGATGAACAATCAGATTTATTGGTGATGGGTATTTTCCATGTGTTAATTTGCGCGGTATCTATTTTTTCACTTTTATAACAAACAGATGCAAAAACACCCTATTGGCCATAAATTAACCTATAGGCAACCGGTCCGATCATCTGCACAACAACTGTATCGCCCCCGAACAGTAATTTATGAATAAATATGTCCCGGATAATTGTTCATTTAGCGGCAAAAATGAATAAAATCAATGAAAACATTCATTTCGTTCATTAAGAGCAGAAATAAAATGTTAGGCTATAAAATTACATACATTCATAAACTTATAATTAACCTACTGATCAACTAAAACTTATAATGTAGGGTGATGGTGTTTTGATTATCAATAAAACGTTCATTAAAAGCCATATGCCCGATACTTTTTAATAATATGACAGCCTTTTCATCGCAGCTATTTGAATTATTAAAATCGTATGTTTTAGAAAACTCACACCTTACCCGCATCCAGGCAAGTGATTGTAAAACACTTTCGGCCCGGATAAGTGACAAAACGAGCCATACTGTAAGCGAGACTACTTTAAAACGGATCTATGGCTTCGCGCTAAGCAAATTCAAGCCATCGTTATTTACCATTGATGTATTATCAAATTACTGTGGATATAATGGTTGGGACGACTTTTGTAAAAAACAGGACAAACAGCATACTAACAGTAACCACAAAAATGTTGATTGGGATTCGCTGAGTCAAAAAGCAGCCAAGATCACTAATTTTACGCTGCAGGCCTTAAAAAATAAATCAGGCATTCCGTTTAATCAGAGCATCAAAAGAAACTTTCTTGAAAAACATTTTGATGAATTTTTAAAAGGCGACTACGCGGCAACAGTTTTACTTGCTCCTCCCTCTTATGGCAAAACTATAGCCCTGTGCCATTGGGTAGACGAAAGACTGGCGCTGAATATTACTTCGGGCAGCAATGATATCATCCTGTTTTTCAGCAGCAACGCCTTAATGAATGTTTTGATAAGCGGGAAGGATTTTAACGACTGGCTGTTGGCCTTATTAGGCTATACACTTGAAGAGGATATTATTTCTCTGCTTGACGACAATAAGCACAAGGAGGGTAACTTTTACCTTATTATTGATGGCCTGGATGAACACATGTTTAAAAACAACTGGTTTCAATTGTTACTTGACCAGTTAATGGACATTTTTTCATTTTATCAGTCGCACAAATGGTTCAAGATGGTTTTAACCATGCGGTCGTCAAACTGGATCAACAACCGGCATGTGCTGGATCCAGATCACCCCAAATGGTTTATTGGTACGATAACCGATCCGCAATTAAACAGCAACGTACCGCTCTTCAATTTACAGGAAATAAAAGAGCTGTGCCTCAACATTAATCCGGAAATGCAAACGCTAATACCGGCCGAGGTTGCCAACAGCTTTAATCACCCGCTTTACTTCCAGTTTTACTATAAACAACACAAGGACAACTTTTCGCTTAATAATATTGATCATACTTCCATATACGATCTGATCTCCAATTTTATATTTAATAAAATTTACCTGGGGCACCACGCTGCAGATAAAGCCCTGTTGTTAAAAGGGCTCATCGAAAACATGGATTTTAGGAGGCGGGAATATGATGTGGATAAATTAAGGGTAAATGATCTGTTCAGCCAGTATAATCAGGCTTATAAAGAGTTATTAAGTATTGGTTTTTTAAAAGAGACCAATACAAGCAATGATGCTCAATTTAATACTTACGTTCAATTCGGGAACAATAATTTTTTAGAACTGGCCATAGCCAATAAATTATTGTACGACAATAACAACACTTTTGACGGAAACCTGATAAAAGCTATTAACCTGTTATTTTCTAACAACGAGATTAAAGTACCCATCATTAAGTGGTGCGTTATGCATGCGATGAAAAACGGGCAGCAAGAAAACTTTTCGGCACTTTCCAAAGCCGATCTTAATCCCAGGGAAAGGTCAGACCTGGTTGTTTTTCTGGGAGATCTGCTTAATAAAGCTCACCTAGTTCAAAACAATACAGGCGTCATGGCCAATTACTTTAAGCAAGATTGCAGTGATGGTTTGTTTTATTACTTTCTTGGGCTGGAACTGATAACCCCCGATTACAAAAAAACTTTACAATCGCTGTTAAAATTCGAACTATCTAATTACAAAAAGATCCTGACCTATAGCGCCCTGGCTATTATATCTGTACTGCAATTAGATCTGTCTTCGCTGGAGGCTTATTTGATAAAGCTCAACGTTTTTTCGCATGAGGATTACCAGGAGTTTACCATAAGTCCATTAGAGTGCCTTAATACCATATATTACTTTTTTAGGTATGGCATTATAAAAAAAGACTTCTTTGTTACCATTACCCGCTTTTATTTTAATCCGCCAAAACAAACCGGGAACCTGCGTTACAGCCAGGGGAATGATCTTGTTTACTTATTAGCTGGCTACACCCTTTTAATATGCCAGAAACCCAGGAAAATGCTCAGGTACATTAATGCGCTCCAAAAGGTGCATTCTAAAGATTCAATGGAAGCCACGGGCTATAATTTCTTTTTAAAAATACTACTGGCCGATTCGTACTTTTTATTAGGCAGGGTAAAGGAGCTTAAAACTATTCACGATCATGTTTCTGAGCTGTTTAAAACAAAAGAAAATTCGTTTACCCCATACATGAAACTGGCGTTTTACAGTCTTAAAATTAAAAAGGCTGTTCTTAACAATGAATACAATTCCATCCCGGGATATTTTAAATATTTAAACCAGGCCACAGAAAAATCAGGGAACAAGTTTTCAAAGATATTTACCATAAACCTGGTGATAAGCAACCCCATTATTGTAAATCAGGACGAGCCTTTTTATAAACAACTGGCTTACAGCAACTCCAGAGCTCTACGCGAATGCGGCTTAAGTCCCGAAATATTCTCCAATCACGATTTTTCTAATTAATAAGGCAACAGGACGAATTGAGTTCAATCATCAATTACTTTTAAACAAAAACGTTTAAGTAATTTGCTTGTCTGCCAAATCAATTAATTAAAACCTATTTTTAAACCATTATAACGGTTATTTCTTTAACTATTACGTTATAAACCAATAATAAACTTACTAAATTAATAAGGTCCAACTGCAGGCAATAAACCCATTTATTACCTTTTTAAAGTTGTTTAAGAGATATTAAACTAATTTTAATAATTAGTTTTTCCCATATAACCAATTTATGGTTTAACTAATCTTTTTTGTATATTAAAATCTTGTAAATCAATAAATTAATACAAAAAACAACACCAATTAACCAAATCACTCATTTCAACCTAAATGAAAAAGCTAATGTTCACTTGATGATTTCCTAACATGCGCATCATTCCTTTGCAGCGGAAAAATGCGATTCCTGAGTTTAGTTTAATTAATTGTCCAAAACACACATTATGAAAAAAATTTACCACTGTTTTTTCCAGAAAACACATCATTTATCCAGGCATGGTTTACTCATTGCCTGCGCAATATTACTTACCGCGCTACAAGCTTTTTCACAAACCGGCAGGCTTGTAAAAGGAACCGTAACCGACGAAACCAACACACCATTACCTGGTGTTGTGGTAACTGTTAAAAGCACCGGCAAAGCAACTACTACCAACAGTAATGGTGGTTATTCCGTTACAGTTGGCGGCCCAGACGACGTTTTAAAATTCACCTTCCTGGGTTCGGTACCAAAAGAGGTTACTGTAGGTGATAGGGCATCGTTCAATATTACTCTTGTAACTGATACCAAACAGTTGAAAGATGTGGTAGTTATTGGTTACGGTACATCCAGCCGTAAAGATGTTACCGGCGCTATAACATCGGTAAAGGCCGAAGATTTTAACGCGGGCGTATTAACCACTCCTGCCGAGTTATTACAAGGTAAGGTAGCCGGCTTAAACATTACCAAAAGCGGTGACCCCAACAAAAAACCCTCAACTACATTAAGAGGACCGTCAACATTACGCGACGGTGCTACGGAGCCATTTTATGTCATTGATGGTGTGCCAGGCGCTTCAATAGATCTTTTAGCTCCTGCCGATATTGAAAGCATCGACGTATTAAAAGATGCATCATCAACAGCTATATACGGTTCGCGCGCGGCAAACGGTGTAATTATTGTTACCACCCGTAAGGCTAAAACCGGCCAAACCAGGTTGGCCTATAGTGCCTATGGCGCTGTTGAAAATGTATCAAAAAATATTGATGTACTTACCGGCGATGAGCTGCGCAAATATTTAACCGATAACGGTGTACCTAAGCTGAGTGTCGCCGATGACGATGGTTCAAATACCAACTGGCAAAAATTAGCCGAAAGGACGGGCTATTCGCAAAACCATAACCTTTCTTATGGCGGTGCAGGCACCAATTCAGAATACGGAGCAAGCGTAAACTACATGAAAAATAATGGTATATTAAAAAACACCAGCCTGGAGCGTACTATTTATAAAGGTTATATCAACCAACGTTTTTTTAATGACCGTTTAAAATTAGGTATCACGCTTACTAATAGCGCCACCAAAAACAACGATATATTCCAAAGCCAGGTATTATCGGGTATTTTGTTCTATTTACCAACGGTGGGTCCTTTTAATCCCGATGGTACTTATAAAGAAAACTATACCCGTACAGGCAGCGGGCCGTTGAACCCTTTATCGTTAATTAACAATAACTTTATCAAAACGGAAAACAACAAAACCCTGATCAATGGTTTTGCTTCGGTTGATATCTTAAACGGTTTAAAATTCACCTTATCAGGATCAACCCAAAAAGAACAAAACAACGTTAATACCTACTCTACCAGCCAGTCGGGCATATATGTTAACGCCGGTGGCGTAGCCGCGCGCAGTGCTTATACCAATACCAGTAACGTAGTTGAGGCGTATTTTAACTATGATCGTATTTTTGGTAAGCACTCTTTAAAATTATTAGGTGGTTACTCTTACCAGCAGGACCGTAACGGTGACGGCTTTGGGGTACAAACCCAAGGGTTTTCAAACGATGCTTTAACTTATAATTATTTGGCATTCTCCAATCCTACCCAGCTTTCACAAATTATTTTTAATCCAAGTTACAATATAAATGGCACTACCCCGCCAACCTATATTTCTACTTTAAGGTTAATATCTTTTTATGCCCGTGCACAATATCAATTTAATGATAAGTATTTGCTGCAGGCCTCATTAAGGGAAGACGGATCTTCGGGTTTCGGTTTAAACGTTCGTCATGGTTATTTCCCTGCGGCTTCTGCCGGGTGGAAGATCATCAGCGAAGATTTTATGAAATCCGTTCCGGTTGTCAGCGACTTGAAATTAAGGGCTGGTTATGGCGTATCTGGTAATAGCGCAGGGTTCGACGCCTTTACCGCACAGCTCATTTACGGCGTACCTCCAGGTGGCGGCAAGTTTTTAAGCAATGGTAATATAGTTAACCCTATTGGCCCTGTACGTAATGACAACCCAAATCTGAAATGGGAAAGTACTGCCACTACCAACATTGGTTTGGATTTTGGTATACTTAACAATCGCATTACTGGCTCTGTTGATTATTATATCAAGAAAACCTCTGATCTGATCACTACCCTCCAGGTATCAACTACTCAATATTTTTATCCGCTTTTAACGGCAAACGTAGGTAAAATGAAAAATAGCGGTGTTGAAGTTGTGTTAAATGCCATACCTGTAAAATCGGGAGCTTTTACCTGGCGCACCTCACTAAATTTTTCACATAATAAAAACGTGGTACAAAGTTTATCACAGGGTGGCCTGGTTCTTCCATACATTCAAACTGCCCAGTTAGGCGGTAAAGGTCAGTCGGGCAACTACAGCCAGATTATTCAACCGGGTTATGCTGTTGGTACTTTTGACCTGTGGCACTACCTGGGTAAAAACTCAAACGGTGTGAGTACCTACCAAAAAGCCGACGGATCAACAACCGCCGCGCAACCGCTTACTACCGATCAGTTCATTAAATACGATGCGCAACCAAAATTGATTTACGGCTGGAGCAATAGCTTCTTCTATAAAAACTTCGACTTTAACTTCCTGGTTCGTGGCGTGTATGGCAACAAAATTTTAAACGCGACACTTGCCGGTTTAAATAACCCTGCCGACTCCAAACTGCAAAACATTCCAAGATTTACTTTAGGCGAATCGTTTAAGGATATCAATGCTTACCTGATCTCGGATCGTTTTCTGGAAAGCGGTTCATACCTGCGTTTGGATAATGCTACTATTGGTTATACCATTAAGCCGCACATCCAGGCATTTAAAAGCTTGCGTTTTTATGCCTCGGGTAATAACATTTTCATTATTACCAAATACCGCGGTGTTGACCCGGAAGTTGACATGGGCGGCTTAACCCCTGGTATTGATAACAGGAATTTTTATCCTAAAACACGCACGTTCAGCTTAGGCCTAACCGCATCATTTTAATAACAGTTAAACAAACAAAAATGAAAAAGATATTCATCATATGTGCCGCTATAGTTGTGACGATAGGCACATTCTCTTGTACAAAATTAAATGTACCCGTGGAGTCGCAGTACGTAAAATCAAACTTTCCCGTAACCGATGCCGATTATACCGCATTATTGGGTACCATTTATTCTAACCTGTCATCAAGCTACGCCGTACCTTACTGGCGTATGCAGGATATGTCAACAGATGAAGCCATTTTACCTGCACGTGACGGCAACTTTGACGATGGTGGCCAATACCGCCAATTACATTACCATACCTGGACTTTTGATCATCCTAACGTAATAGGTGTATGGCAATGGGGTTTTGGTGGTATAAACACCTGTAACCGCATCATGAGCGTTATCAATAGTTCGTCATCATCAGCTGCAAAAAAAGCATCTTCCATTGCCGAAGTTAAGGCCATGCGCGCCCTTTATCTTTATTTTATGATGGACCTGTATGGTAATGTGCCTATCATTACCGATTTCCCGGTAACCGTACAACCGGCAACACAGCCACGTGCCAAAGTATATGCCTTTATTGAAAGTGAGTTAAAAGCTGTTTTACCTTTATTGCCGGCCAAAAGCAGCAATGCTACCACAAACGTATCGCAATATGGCCGCCCAACTAAGGGAATGGTATTTGCCTTATTGGCAAAGATGTATCTGAACGCTGGCGTATACACCGGAACCAACCGCTACCAGGAAACCGTAACCATGTGCGATAGCGTACAGGCCAATACCAACTATTATCTGGATGCCAAATACCGTGACATATTTTTACCAACCAACGGTCCGTTAATCAATGAAACCATATTTGCAGTACCTTATGACCAGCAAATACCGGGCAATCAGTTTACTCGTTTCGGCTTCTTTTATTACCTGGCACAAGCATATGGTTTTAACGTAGGTTTAAGTATTGCCATGAGCACTACTCCTGAGTTTTATAACCGCTTTAACATCCCTGGAGATGACCGTACCAAAACATGGTTGGCAGGTCCACAATTTTATCCTGATGGCAATGGCGGCTTTACTAATCAACCGGTTTATTATCCGTCACCAAACGCCACTAAACAAATCAACCTTATACCTACATTAACCCTTACCGGATTAAAACCAATGGATTTGGGCAACGATATAGTTACCTCACAATCAGAAGGTGTAAGATCGATCAAATACTACCCTGATGTTAATATTATCCAGGCAACCCGTTTAAACAGTAACGACGTACCGGTATTTCGTTTAGCTGATGTGTTACTGATGAAAGCCGAGGCTATATTACGCGGAGCCACGCCAACTACCGTAAATGGCGAATTACAAGTTCCGCTTACACTGGTAAATAAATTACGTACACGTGCCCACGCACAGGCTGCTTCATCAATTGATTTGGATGGTTTGTTAGATGAGCGTGCACGTGAGCTTTCATGGGAAGCATGGCGCCGTAATGACCTGATCCGTTTTGGCTTGTTTGAAAAAGAATATCCACTACCAGTAGCTGGTGGAAAAACAGATGATCTGAAAATGAACACCGACCCAACCCGCAGGTTGTACCCTATCCCATCAACCGAGTTAAAAACCAATCCTAACCTGGTTCAGAATCCGGGTTATTAATACTTTTATAAAAAGCAGCTGGTATACGCCAGCTGCTTTTTTATACACCTATACGCTATAAAAAAACCTTTCAGGTTTACTTATTATACTTTTCTCACAAAAGTATTTCCTACCTAATTCCGCATCTTCATTATTGGAAGCCTATGATCATATGATCTGATATATATTTTGAAATACAAGTAATATCTCAATCATTCTTATATTTATAAACCAATACACTTCCAATCATAAACACAAAATATGCGGTACCTGCTTTTATTCCTGTTTTTTATAAGCAACATAGATATTTTATTTGCCCAGGCGGTTTATCCTTTCGCTGATGCTCACAACAGTTGGGGCGTTATTAATGATAAAAAGGAAATAATACTACAACCTGGTTACGAAAAAATTGACTTTTTTCACGACCATGAAAATAAGGATGCCACAGCTATTGTAAAAAAGGGAAAGACGGGACTGATCAATAGTGCCGGAACGCTGGTAATACCCTGTGTATATGATAGTATAAAATATCTTGGCGACCCGTTTGTGAAAATTTCCCTCCAACATAAAGAGGGCATAGCTAACCGAAAAACAGGGGCCATATTGGTAAAGCCTGTATATGATTCTGTTAATTACTCCTACACTCAGCATGAGCAGCAGATCTATTTTATTGTTTATAAAAATAAGGTAAGCGAATATATAGATGAAAACGGCAAAAAGCGAGCGCAACCCTCCTACAGCCGTGACGATGCCGTGGTAATGGATATATCGCGGCCACCTTCAGATAATATTGTAATTAATTATACCTACACCTTGCTAAAAAAACGAGGCGATACAAGCTATTATAATTTGAAAAAATTTGATGCCGGTAAACTGGAATATTCAGATACAGTCCGGTTATTTGGCTGCAAAATTGATTCATTATTATTTCCCAACAAATATGATGATCTCCTTATTAAAATAAAATCATTGAGTACTGGCAAAAAAGGACTGGCTTCTTACACTGCTATTAATAGAAAACTGGAAAGAGGCATGAGGTTGCAAACCCCATTTTTGTATGATGAAATTAAACCATTGTATAAAATCAATAAAAAGGGACGGCTGCTTTGTTGGATATTGATTAAGGACGGCTTATGGGGTGCTGCATTAGCAGGAGGCAAAGAAAAAATAATGCCAATATATGCTTCAATTATTGATTCGGGGGTTGAAAAAATGGATGAAGATTATGTTATTATTAAAACGCTAAAAGGCAGTACCTGTTATGGAAACATCAGAAGCGGCGAAGTTTATATAAACGAATAGCAGGAGATCCATGGAAATTATTGAATTAGTGATTTAGTGATTTTTTATCTGTGTTGAGTTTCAGCCTTGTCTTTGTTCCTAAAGTCCTTGTTCTTTGCTCTCTATCCTTGCTCTTTGCTCCAAAAACCCTTACTCCGCTTCACAAAACCTTAACATCAATAAAAAATTTGTTAACTGTGTGCTAATATTTAAAACACATTCAACAGGTAGCTTTGTGCAACAAAACAATTAATGATGCAAGCAGCAAGCTTTTGCCTAAAGCACCTAAAATTATTGTTCTTAGTTCTCCTGGTATTTACTGCCTTTAACTCCTACTCCCAAAATGTCCCGCTCGCCAACGCTTTTGCCCATAATGATTATTGGCATAAACGACCGTTGTATGATGCCCTGGATAATGGGTATACCCATATAGAAGCTGATATTTATTTACGAAAGGGGAAATTAGTTGTAGCTCATTTACTGCCGCTTTTTAGAAGGCACCGAACACTGGAACGCCTTTACCTGGATCCGCTGGCCAGTTGTATCAATGGCTCAAACGGGCAAGAATCCCGCATTGTTTATCCCATTACACTGATGATCGATATTAAATCAAACGCGGCCAAAACATACGAGGTGCTTTCAGCAGTGCTCGAAAAATATAAAAGCATACTTTCAGGCTACGAGGATGGTGTATTTGTTCAGCGCCAGATCACGATCGTGATAACCGGTAACAAGCCATTTGATATCCTGAAAAACCAACAAAACCGTTTGGCCTTTATTGACGAAGACCTGATGAAGGTTCAACAGGACACCTCATCAACAAACATTTACCGTACAGCAAGCTGTAAATACTCCAGGTTGGTGAATTGGAATGGCAGCGGTACTTTCCCGGTTTTACAAAAGGCGCGTTTGTGTAAATATGTAAGCATGGCACACAGGTTCGGTAAAAAAGTACGGTTATGGGCATCACCCGAAAATCCAGCGGTTTGGAATGAATTGCTTGACTGTGGTGTTGATCTGATCAATACGGATAAACTTCCGGAGCTTAAAAATTTCCTGACCAGGCGGGTGGCTTTTTCGGCGAATGCGAAATAATATAAATCATTAGTCTTGAATGTGTTAAGTTAAAATTACCCTAATACATAATTAACTATTTCATAACCTTAAATTAGCATTATATAAAAGTAACAGCCATACTTTTAATCCATTGTGATGGTTTTAATATATGATGTATAATTTATTATAAAATATTTATATCAGTTAAGTTAAGCATACCATAACAGAAAACATTTGCCTTAACAATTAGTCATCAAACTATAAATGCAGAAAATACTGTTTATTACCGGTTCTGTAAACCAAACATCACAAATGCATCAGATAGCAAACGAACTGCCCGAGTTTGATTGCTGGTTTAGTCAGCTATTTACAGACAGCTATATATTAAACTTATTTATTAATCATACTTCGTTGCTCAACGGCACGATACTCTCAAACTACTATCGTACAAACTCCGAAAAATACCTTCATCAGCACGGATTACAAATTGATTATGGCGCACGATTAAACCATTATGATCTGGTAGTCTTTTGCTCAGATATACTGGTGCCCAGCCGCATGCGTAAAACCAAAACAGTATGGGTGCAGGAAGGCATGGTTGATAAATATACGTTGGTGAGTAAACTGGTAAAAATATTGAAGCTGCCTACTTTTTTATGCGGCAACACCTCATTGAACGGCTCATCAAATGTTTGCGACGTTTACTGTTCAGCATCATTAGGTTACCGTCAGTACTTTATTAAAAACGGCACCAGCAGTAATAAGATCGCCGTTACCGGCATGCCTAATTACGACAACCTGGAACAATTTCTGGATAACGATTTCCCGCATCGTAATTATGTAATGGTGGCCACCACCGATATGCGCGAAACCTATCGTTTCGAAAACCGGCCCGCTTTTATTAAAAGTGCTGTAAAAATAGCCAATGGCAGGCCTTTGCTCTTCAAGTTGCACCCAAACGAGAACGCGGATCGTGCCGAAAAGGAGATCCGGGAACATGCCCCTGCAGATGCTATGATCTTCAAATCGGGAAATACCAATCATATGATCGCTAATTGCAGCGAACTGATCACGCAATATTCAACAGTGGTATATACCGGTATAGCATTAGGTAAAAAGGTGCATTCATGGTTTGATGTGGATGAGCTTAAAAAACTGGCGCCTATTCAAAACGGTGGTATCTCCGCACAAAAAATAGCGCAGGTGTGCCGGGCTTATACTAACCACAAGGGCATATCCGAAAATTTTGATGTACAAAAAGCTTTAAATACACAAGGCGTCACTTTTTATACCGAACAATTAGTAGCTAATTATTAAGGGAGCAAGGATTGGGAGAGCAAAGAGCAAGGATTTTTGGAATAAACACAAATGAAAAATTCACTAAATCACTAATTCACTAATTAAAAAATGGTAGTTATCATCGTACAGGCCCGTATGGCATCAACCCGTTTACCCGGCAAGGTGATGCTGCCCGTTTTGGGTAAAACCATACTGGCCATGATGATAGAGCGCCTGCAGATGATGCAACACGAGGCCACACTGGTGATAGCCACATCGGTTAATGCCGAGGACGACGTTATTGAACAGGAAGCCCGCGCGCTGAACATACCCTGCTACCGGGGCGATCAAAACAACCTGCTTGATCGGCATTACCAGGCAGCCTTGTTGCACAATGCCGATGCAGTATTGAAAATCCCTTCGGATTGCCCACTGATAGACCCCCAGATCATTGACCGGGTGATTGCTTACTTTTTTGAACATACCGTTGCGCATGATTATGTAAGCAACCTGCACCCGGCTACCTGGCCCGATGGTAACGACGTAGAGATAATGACCATGGCCTGTTTAAAACAGGTTTGGGAAAATGCCACTAAAAGCCTGGAATTGGAGCATACCACACCTTATATCTGGGAAAATCCGCAGTTGTTCAGCATCGGTAATCTGAGCTGGGAAACCGGTTTGGATTATTCCATGTCGCACCGTTTTACCATTGATTACCAGGAAGACTATCTTTTTATAAAAAGGGTATTTGAGGAATTGTACCCTGTAAACAAAAACTTCTCCTGTGCTGATATACTGGATCTGCTGGATCGTAAGCCGGAGATCTACCAGATCAATGCCGGTTACGCGGGTGTAAACTGGTACCGCAATCATTTAAACGAGTTAAAAACCATACAACCGGAGCAAACCAAACAGGTGCCGGTTAACACCATAAATATTTAAATTAAATAATTATTTACCCGTGGAAAACACAAAACATAGCGAACAGGAACTACAGGCTATAGCGCTAAAAGTGCGTGAACATATTGTGCGCATGTCAACAGCAGGCGGCTGCTTTACCGGAGCCTCTTTATCGGCCGTTGATATGATCGTTTACCTGTACAGCGAATTCCTGAACCTTACACCCGCGAACTTAAAAGATGCCAATCGCGATTACCTTTTCTTGTCCAAAGGCCATGATGTGCCGGCTTTATATGGTACACTGGTTGAATTGGGCTTCCTGGAAAAGGAGCGATTAGAAAAACATCTTTCTATTGACGATCATATTTACTGGCACCCCAACACCCATATCTCGGGAGTCGAATTTCATTCAGGCTCGCTGGGGCATTTGCCTTCGGTTGCCATAGGTGTTGCTATGGATCTTAAAATCAGCGGCAGCAACAACAAAGTGATCTGCATCATGGGTGATGGCGAACTCAATGAAGGCACCTGCTGGGAAGCCGTGCTGGTGGCCAATGCCTATGGTTTGGATAACCTGATCTTTGTGATTGACCGTAACCATTTTCAGGCCAATATGCGTACGGAAGATCTGATACCGTTGGAGCCTTTGGTACAAAAATTTGAATCATTTGGTGCGGCGGTGAAACGTATCAACGGGCATAGTTATCCTGAACTACATGAAGCCTTCAGCGCCTACCCTTTTCAACAAGGCAAGCTCAATGTGGTTATAGCCGATACCGTGCGCGGTAAAGGTCTGCCCAGCATCCAGGAACGCGCCGATCGCTGGTTCTGCAATTTCTCGGCCGACGAAGTTGAGCAGCTTTTACTGGAATTGCATGGTGAACATACCACCTCATTAACATCAGAAACTTTAATTGTCAGATAAGCCCATGACCTACGAAGAATTATTAACCGAAACGGCCCTGAACGATGAACAGGTAGTAGTGATGACAGCCGAAAACCGTGCACTGGTGCGTAACCTGCCAACCATTTTGGGTAAACGTTTTATTGATACCGGCATTACCGAGCAAACAATGATCGGCGCATCAGCTGGTTTGGCCCTTCGCGGACGCATCCCGGTGGTGCACGCCTTAGCCGCGTTTTTAACCATGCGCGCTTTTGAATTTGTACGTACCGACCTGGGCATTGCCAATTTACCGGCAAAGCTAAGCGGCTTCATCCCCGGTTTTTTATCAGATGCCAACGGGCCTACCCACCAGGCTATCGAAGATATTTCTATTATGCGGGGCATCCCCAATCTAACCGTTTTTGCTCCTGCTGATGAGGATGACCTTGTAAAAATGCTGCCCGAGATCTGGAGATCGCCCAACCCGGCCTATACCCGCATTAACACCCGCAAAACCAGCCACGTGCATGAGCCTTTTGAATTAGGCAAAGCCGAGGTGATCTCTTCAGGTAGCGATGTTACCATTTTAACCTATGGGTTAATGTTTGAACAGGCGCTTATCGCTGTGGAAGTATTACAAAATGAAGGCCTATCAGTTGGCCTGGTGAACATGCGCAGCCTAAAACCGGTTGATGAAGCTATCATACTGCAAGTAGCTGCCAGCAGCAACCTCATAGTTACCCTCGAAGATCATTTCCTGACCGGCGGTCTATACACCATTGTAGCCGAAGTACTATTACAATATCAAACCACCGCCAAAGTAATGCCTATCGCTTTAAAGGAAAGATGGTTCAGACCGGCATTATTACCCGATGTATTACAAAACGAAGGTTTCTCCGGCAAGCAAATAGCCGAAAGGATATTAGGCTACCAAACCGGGTACTCACAACCTTCTATATTAACCCCAGAGTTTTCAGAATAAAAAAGATTTGACCATGGCTAATAAAATACAGTTAAGCAACAACTATCCCGACATCACCGAGTCGGACAAAATATACGAGCGTGCTTTAAAAGTTCAAAAACCGGTTACCCAAACTCTGGCTAAAGGTCCGGGTCAGTTTAGCAAAGGCGTAGCCCCCAAATACCTGGTAAAAGGTAAAGGATCGCACGTTTGGGATGCCGACGGAAATGAATATATCGACTATAACTCGGCTATTGGCCCTATCTCCTTAGGCTACGCCTACCCCGCCGTTGATGACGCTATCCGCGCACAACTGAATGATGGTATCACCTTTTCGCTAATGCACCCACTGGAAGTGGAATTATCAGAACTGGTACAGCAAGTGATCCCGAATGCCGAAGCTGTTAAAATAGCCAAAACAGGTGCTGATGTTTGCTCTGCCGCTATTCGTGTAGCCCGTGCATTTACTGGCCGCGACAAAGTGTTTTGCTGTGGTTACCACGGCTGGCACGACTGGTACATCGGTATTACCAGTCGCAATGCAGGTATTCCCGGCGCCATACAGGACCTTACCTACACTTTTGAATACAACGATATCGAATCGATAAAAGCAGCCTTAGACGAAAGCGTAGCTGCCCTGATATTGGAGCCTTTCATCTTTGAAGCACCCAAACCGGGCTTTTTACAGGAATTAGCCGAAGTATGCCGTGAAAATGGCACCCTGCTTATTTTTGATGAAATGTGGACAGGCTTCCGTATTGCCCTGGGCGGTGCGCAGGAATATTTTAATGTTAAGGCCGATCTGGCCGTATTCTCTAAAGCTTGTGCCAATGGCATGCCTATAGCCTTGCTTACCGGTCGCGCGGATGTGATGGAGTTGTTTAACTCTGAAGTATTCAGCTATACTACCTTTGGCGGCGAAGCTTTATCATTAGCAGCTTGTATAGCCACTATCAACGAGCTCCGTGATAAGAATGTACCGCAATACCTTGATCAGCATGGTGCTTTGCTAAAAGATGGCTATAACCAGATCGCTATATCGTTGGGAATGGATCAATATACCCGCTGCATAGGTTATAACTGTCGCAGCATGGTAACCTTTACTCCCGAGGCAGGTAACGCGCTGGAGTTAAAAACGCTGATGCAGCAGGAAATGATCAAGCGCGGTATCCTTTGGGCCGGCTTCCATAACATGTGCTTCAGCCATACTTCCGAAGATATTGACTATACCCTTTTAGCTTACCGCGACGTGTTACAACTGGTTAAAGACGCCATTGTAAGCGGCGACGTAAAAAGCTATTTAAAAGGCGAAGTTTTGGAGGCTGTTTTCCGTAAGGTGAGCAATTATAATATTAAGCCAAAAACCGCGGCACTATAAAATAGAATCAAGAGTCAAGAAAACAAAAAAGCGAAGAACAATAACCGGTAGCCAACAAAGGTTTTATCTTCTCTCTTGATTCTTGACTCTTAATTCCTGACTCTCATTATGAAGTATATGGAACTATTTTCATTACAGGGAAAAACGGCTATCGTGACCGGGGCGCTGGGCCTTATCGGGCAAAAGCATTGCGAAGCACTGGCTATGGCCGGAGCAAACGTGGTAGCTGCCGATATGGACGAGAAAAAGGTAGAAGCCTTTGCCGCCAACCTGGGCGAGCAGCACGGTGGACTAAAGATCGACGTAACCAGCAAACACTCTCTGGAAGTTGCCCGCGACAAGATCACCACCCGTTACGGCAGCATCGATATACTGGTGAATAACGCCGCTATTAACGATATGTTCGAGAACCCGGCTATGGCCAAAGAGCTCTCGGCATTTGAGAATTATCCGCTCGCCGCATTTCAGCAATCGCTGAATGTAAACGTGACCGGCGTGTTCCTGTGCTCGCAGGTGTTTGGTACCGTGATGGCAGATCAACGTTCGGGCAGTATTATCAACGTCGCTTCTACCTATGGTATGGTAGGACCCGATCAATCGATATACAAAAACGCGCAGGGCGAACAGGATTTTTATAAATCTGCCGCCTACCCGGTAACCAAGGGCGCGGTGATTAACTTCACCCGTTTCCTGGCCTCGTATTGGGGTAATAAAGGCGTGCGGGTAAATACGCTTTCGCCGGGTGGTGTAGAGAACAACCAGAATGATTTTTTTGTTGAGAACTATTCGGCCAAAACATTATTAGGCCGCATGGCAAAAGCCAACGATTACCAGGGCGCGCTGATATTTTTAGCCAGCGATGCCTCCGCCTACATGACCGGCGCCAACCTGGTGGTTGACGGCGGATGGACAGCGATATAACTTTAGTATCAAGTAGCTAGTATCAAGTATCGAGACTTTTGAAAATTGTCTATAAACGATATCCTGGTACCTGATACTTGATACTAACTACTTGATACTAACTAAAAACAATGCCACAGGAAAAACTACTTACCGTTACCACTACGATACTGGTTTTGTGGGTAATATTCATTATTACCGGGGAACGGGTATCGCCCTATCGTAAAGGATTAAAATTTTTCAGGGAAGGTTTTTGGATCGACCTGGTTTGGTATACCCTGATACAAAGCTATTTTTTAAAGATCCTGATATTTGATTATATCATCGCGCCCGTTCAGCATCATTTTGATTGGTCGGCCTTTCAGTTTGTAACCCATTGGCCAATAGCCGTGCAGGTATTGTTTTTCCTGGTGACGCATGATCTGTACATTTACCTGTTTCACCGGCTGCAGCACCGCAGCAAGTTCCTTTGGCGTACACATGAGGCGCACCACTCAGGCAAGGAGGTTGATTTTTTATCCGGCTCGCGCTCGCACATCATCGAAATCATCATTAACCAAACCATTGAATTCGCACCTATTATTTTATTAGGTGCCGATCCGGCTGTAATACCCATCAAGGCCCTGCTGGATGCCATGTTCGGTATGTTCATCCACGCCAATGTGAATGTAAAACTGGGTAAGCTCAAATATATCCTCAACACACCCGAGCTGCATTTGTGGCACCATGCCAACTATCAGGAAGTTTTCCATGCCAACTTTGCTACCAAGTTTTCCATCTGGGACCACCTGTTTGGCTCAGCTTACGATCCGGGACACCCGCCAGGTAACGAGCGCGAAAACTGGGGATTAGGCTATGAGTATCCCAAAGACTATTTTTTACAACACGCCTTTTCTGTCAAGCGTTTTGACGAAAACAAGCTGTTGAAATATAAATGGTTTGAGCGTTATTATAACTTACGCCCGGCTATTTTATCTTTGTTGCTATCACCCTGGAAAAAACAGCATTCTAAAACCGATACAATACATCAACCGGAAACAATCAACACAACCATAACCACTCACCCGCAAGAAGAAATTCTGCAATAAACCGATAACCCTTTGGCCTGGATATACATTATCATAGCAGCAGTATTTGAAACCGCGTGGACGTTTTCGGTAAAATACTTTAAACTAAGCGATCTTAAACTGCTCACCTGGCAAAACTTTTACCGGGTTGATGTAAGCTTCCCGTTATTGGCGCCATTGCTGGGCTATATCCTGTTTGGTGTGTGTAATGTATACTTCTTCTCCCTGGCCATCAAAGAGCTCTCTACAGCCACCGCATACGCCATCTGGACCGCCGCTACACTGGTATTTATCAAAATAGCCGAAATGGCCTTCTTCAACAAAACCATCACCTGGGTGGAGGTTTTCTTTATCTCCCTCATCATGATTGGTATCATGGGTTTAAAATTCTCTGTATCGCATATTAACCAGGTACCTTAGGAGAGGACTAGGGATTGGAAGGATTTTGGGAACAAGGGAATAAGGACTGGAAATAAAAACCATGTCATTGCGAGGAGGAACGACGAAGCAATCTCGTCGCATACATAAACACGAGGAGATTGCCACGCTACCGCTCGCAATGACACGGTTGTTTTTTAGTTCTTAACGTTAAAATAGGGTGTCATGGTGAACCCGTCGAACCATGGTGGCCGGGCCTTTTGACCATGGACCATGGACTATAGACCATCGACTAAAAACTACTTACTCAATTCCGTTTCGTATATCACCTTACCAACCTGGTTAATGGCTTTTACATTGAGCTTGCTGGCATTTACCGAGAACGACATGAAACCATGCTCTGAAGCCTGGAATTTACTGTAGGCAATACCGGCGGTTACCGGGGTAAGCTCCGAACCCGCGCCCGAAATAAACTGGTGGGTAAATCCTTCGGGTTTGAGGTGTTGCAGGGAATGATCGTGGCCCGCCAGGTAAACATCGACCTTATGCTCTTCAAATATCTGCGGTAATATTTTCCGCACGGTTAAAGTATCAAAGTTGTTGATCCGCGGCCCCACCGTATAATATGGGTGGTGACCAATCACTATTTTCCATTTCACATCGGCCGATGCATCTTTCAATGTTTTACGCAGCCAATCCATTTGGGTGCTCACATAATCCTTCAAATGTTCATGCAGCATAGGGTCGGTATCTATCATCACCAACAAGGCGCTGCCTTTATCTTTACCTAAGGAAACTTCTTTGGAATAGTAACGGGCGGGCATGTTCCACCGGCGACTTACTTTGCTATAGCGGATCTGCGCGTCGGGATCGGTCAGGTAATCATGGTTGCCTAAAATGGGGTACCAATCACATTGCAGGGAGTGCGCGGTATAAATATTTTCAAAAGAGTAATGGATCTGCGGATCCATTTCGCTGATGATGCCTTTGGGATAAAA
This sequence comes from Mucilaginibacter sp. BGA-UO-ETr-C110, assembly GCF_059567985.1. Classification (NCBI taxonomy): domain Bacteria; kingdom Pseudomonadati; phylum Bacteroidota; class Sphingobacteriia; order Sphingobacteriales; family Sphingobacteriaceae; genus Mucilaginibacter; species Mucilaginibacter sp. BGA-UO-ETr-C110. Next base: position 617,025 of record NZ_JCAQPB010000002.1, on the reverse strand, counting down.
GTTATCACCTACCGAAACCACAAAGTCATTAGGATGCGTGGTGGCCCATTGACCCATTTGTTTGGCTACTTCGGCCTGATCATATTCGCCGTTGCGGCCCCAGTCACCAACGGCCAAAAAGTGCAGCTTAAAGTCATCGGCCAGCGCCGCCCGGGGCGATACGTCATCACTGCCCAGGTGCGTAACCCTTTCTTCTGCAAAAGCCTCTAATGGACCAATCAGCGAAGCTCCAAGAGCGGTAAGCGTGGCGTTTTTTACAAATTCTCTGCGTTTCATATGTCAGGCAAAACCGTTGGTTAAATACCGGTTTTAAGGTGCCTAAGATATTAAAGAAAGCGGATTGTAAAAGGATAAGAAATGTTTAATAAATTGTAAAGTCAAAGCTTGCCAATTTCCTGCGCCACCCGCTGTGCCGAACGGATACAGGATTCCATCCCCCGGCTCATATTATCGGCATAAGTGCCTGCAAAATAGATGCGCCCCTCGGGCAGCATTATCTGTGGCCAAAACTTACGCATGGTGCCTATCGGGAAAGGCTGCATTTCGCAGGCCGGGGCAAATCTATCCTTCGTCCAGTCGAAAGTTAAAGCCTGTTCTATCGTATCATGCTTACCGGGGTACACAGCCCTGAAAGCCGCCAGAACACGTTCGGGCGATATGCCACCCGGGCCAAAGGCTTTCAGAATCACTCTTTGGGTATCTACCTCGTTGGTTTCTTCCCATATAGAGGAAATATCAGGGTGCTCAAACTCCATATTGATAGTTTTAAACCCGTCATCGAGCCAGAATTTAGAACTGGCCTCGAACACATAAAAAGGATGCGAGGAATAACCCATGCGGTTAACCACATACTGCTTAGCCGGGGATAGCGGCGGACTAACCGGGATAGTTTTAAATATGGGCAGGGTGATGCAGTTCACCAAAAAATCGGCCTTCATTTCCTGAAACTGGGCAGTGCCATAAGCCTTGTAGGAAACCGTTACCCCTGTACTATCATGCTTAATGGCCGTAACCGGATGATTAAGTTTAACCCTTGCACCCAGACGTTTGGCAAAAGCCATAGGCAGCTGCTCGTTACCATCTTTTAAGTGATAGGTATCCCCTTCTGATGCCGGGATCCCCCGGGATTTCATGATGGCAGATCGCCAGAGTGCGTATAGCGCATTGGTCGTGCTTCCTCCCAAAAACCGGAGCGCGCCCGCCGAAGCACCTTCCTTTTTATAGATCGCGGCAATGGCTATCTGGTCGTAATCATCATAACCAATACCATAGGGCTGGTAAGGGTCGGTAAACTTGCTCAAGTACGGTTTCAGGTAGAAATCGCTCAGGGCATACATCGGGTTTTCCGACAGAAATTTGATCTCCTTTTCGTTAAATCCGAATTTGGCCAGCACCGCCGGGTCTTTCATCATTTCGGGCGTATAAAATTTACCGTCGATCATTTTGAGGGTATGGTTATCGGGCGCGGCCTCTGAGCCTTCGGCATGTGGATACGGGATAGCTTTGAGCTTAAATTCCTCCACATATTCAAAAAAACGTTCGTAACCCGGCTTGGTGATATGATCGGCCCCATAATCGGCGTACAGACCATCAGATAAACCATCACGACCAGTAAATACATGCCCGCCATATCGGCCGCTGGCTTCCAGTACCACCACCTCATGCCCCGCTTTCATCAACTCATAAGCACAGCATAGCCCGGTTATCCCCGCGCCCGCTACAATAACTTTTTTGCCGCTCGCTGCCTGCTCACCATTGCATCTTGTGCTTACACTGTTTTCCTCCGCTGCCCGGATGATCTGCAGCGTTAAAATAGTACCGGCACCGGCCAGCAAAGTGCCTTTGATAAATACCCTTCGTTTGATATTAGTCATTCTCTTGTTTTTAGTCTGATTGGGGATAAGGTTAAACAACATGAGTTCGGGAAAAATAAGCCATGTCATTTCGACAAACAGCGCTGGACAACGTGCTGGCGTGAGGAGAAATCTTTTACGCCAGACTTATCACGCGAAAAAGATTTCTCCTCGTACCTCGTTCGAAATGACAACTGCTTTTTGTTGATATTACAATTCCCACCTTCTCCCGAACTCACGTTAAATATACTTACAAGGGCTTTATAACACAATATTTACAAGGCGAAAAGCAATTACTTATACTTTGGGTTTCGTTCCTATACCATACCTACGCAGCTTATCCTATCTTTATGCCACAAATTAATTTAATGAAATATCTTAAATATAGCCTGCTCATTACTTGCTGCTTATTGTGCTCGGTGGTATGTGCAAAAAATCACCCTAAAAAAATCATCCAGGTGCTTATTGTTGATGGTTTCAGTAATCACGACTGGAAACAGACAACAAAAATGGTGAAGCAAATATTGGATGGATCGGGCCTATTCCAGATAACAGTTTCCACTATACCGGTAAATCTGCAGGATTCCACCGTTCAATCAAGCTGGAAACCCAACTTTAAAAAATATGATGTAGTTATACAAAATACCAACAACATCCAGAATCCGAAGCTAAAATGGCCTTTAAGCGTGCAGCATGAACTGGAAAACTATGTTAAAAATGGCGGTGGTCTGTATATCCTGCACTCCGCTAATAATGCTTACCCCGATTGGGCCGAGTATAACAAAATGATAGGATTAGGCTGGCGATCAAAAAGCTTTGGTTACGCGCTCACGGTTGATTCATTAGGCAAAATAGACAGCATACCACCAGGCCAGGGCCAGGATACCTATCATAACGACAGAAGTAACCTGCTCATTAGCGTATTGAATCAGCATCCTATCAACAGATTGTACCCTAAACAATGGCTTACACCCGATGTTGAACTATACCGCTTTGCACGTGGCCCGGCACAAAACCTTACGGTGCTCTCCTACGCCAAAGACCCGCTGACCGGCATCAATTGGCCGGTGGAATGGGTAGTGAAATATGGCAAGGGAAAGGTTTATATATCAAGCATGGGGCATTTGTGGAAAGGTGACACCTATCCACCCGGCTATCGCTGCATAGGTTTCCAAACCACCATGATCAGGGCGGTTGAGTGGCTTGGAAGCGGCAAAGTAACTTATCCTGTACCAAAAAACTTCCCTTCTGCTACAGCGGTAAGCATGGCGCCGCTTGATTTGAAATAAGAAAGATCTTATAAAAAACCAATAAAAATAGTTATTCATATTCGATATGAATTTCACATTTCATTTTAAACCGAACTGTAATGTTTTTGGAGCAGGTATCTTTGTGTTGTAAATCAACATCTACAGACCATGGCAGAGACGGCGGTAAGCAGCGGGCACCAAACAAAATCACCCTTTATTTTTATAGTGGGCACCACCAGCCTGGCCTTTGTAGTATCACAGCTGGATGTATCCATTGTGAACATCGCACTGCCTCAGATCTCCACCTCGTTTAAGGCTGATATCAGCGAACTGCAGTGGATTGTTGATGCCTATACCATAGCTTTCGCGGTGCTGATGCTTTCGGCAGGCGGCATGAGCGATCTGTTGGGATCGAAACGGCTTTTTCAATTTGGTCTGTTAGTATTTGGCATAGCCTCTGCAGGCTGTGGTTTTGCATGGAACCCATTTAGTCTGATCGTTTTCCGCGTGCTGCAGGGTGTTGGTGCAGCAGCCATGATCCCCAGCTCCCTATCCATCCTAAACCAGAGTTTTGCCCACGAGGCTACCCAGCGCAGCAAAGCCGTAGCCTGGTGGACAGCCGCCGGTGGCGTATCCATAGCCGCCGGGCCCATCCTGGGCGGTCTGCTGATGCATGTGAGCAACTGGCGGATGATATTTTTTGTGAATGTACCCATCTGCCTGATCGGTATCCTGCTCAGCGTTAAACTCACCGAAAGCGAAAAACACGCCAATAAAGGTTTTGATATTCCCGGTCAGTTTACCTGGATGCTGGCCCTTACGGCACTTATCGCGGCCATTATCGAGCTGCACTACCTGGGTTTTAACAACCCCATCATCTACGGGGCGCTTATTTTCAGCGCCATCATGTTTATTATTTTTCTGCGGATAGAACGAAAAGCCAGATCCCCTATCCTTCCGCTGGATCTGTTTAAGTCGCCGGTTTTTAATGTGCTGGTACTACAGGGCATCATATTGAATGCCACCTATTATGGAACCGTGTTTGTGCTGAGCCTGTACCTGCAAAATGTGCTTCATTACCCCTCCCTCACCGCGGGGTTAGCCTTTTTACCGCTTACTGCGGGATTCATCATCTCCAACCTCATCAGTGGCAGGCTCATGGCCAAATATGGTACACGGGTACCCATTATCACCGGGCTCAGCATTGGCGCTATCGGTTATGCGGGCCTGCTCATCGCCCATGCTCATACACCGTACTGGCAGCTATTTTTCCCTTTTATCATTATCCCCCTGGGCATGGGCCTTGCCGTACCCGCCATGACCACCGGTATATTATCTACCGTAGCCAAAACACGTTCGGGTACGGCATCAGCCGTGTTAAATACCACCCGGCAAGCAGCCGGCGCCATGGGCGTAGCTGTATTTGGCGCCATGACCAATGGCGGCCCCGAAGCTATAGTACATGCCATAACGGTAAGCTCCCTTATTTCGGCAGCGGCTATAATTTGTATTCTTTTGTTGATTTATCGGTATCTGAAGATAAATAAGTAGCAGAAGGCTCAGCCCGGCATCGCTGCGCCGAGGAATAAACAATAATCAAAATCATGTCATTGCGAGGAGGAACGACGAAGCAATCTCATCACGTTCAATTCAAGTAAGCATGATGCGGAGATACAATGAGGAGATTGCTGCGCTCGCAATGACATGGTTTTTATTTATAAGACTAATCGATTGTGCGACAATTTGATCTTCTCCCATCCTATGTATTCTACCCAAAATTTCGTATTTTTGTATATATAAAACAGCCCGGTTTTCTTATAAAAAAGAGATCCGGGCTGTTTTATTAATGCAGAAACAGGAACAAAAACCGGCCATATTACAAGCAATTATTTGACAATCAATAATTTAATACTTTTTAAACCTTTCAAAACATGCTAAAAATTTGTTAAAAAGTGTTAAAATGGCGTTAAAACTTTGTTAAAGTGGATAAAAACCAAACCTTTTCACCCTGTTTTCGACTAAAAAAGTGTTAAAATTGAAGGTTTAAAAAGTTTTATTTTAGCATTTTCATCCGATCACTAAAACAGACCAAACAACCATGCCTGATAAAAGAGTAGTTTTTGATTTTGATATTTCTTTCACCAATGGCGGCGGTATCCAGGGTCAGGATTTCAGACTGGATATTGCCGGCGATACCATCAGCGACCTGGAACTGGCCGATTATATTGTAAACGATATGCAGCTACTCATGGTTGGTAAGGTTAACATCCTGAATAAATATTATATCGAAGAAAAACACAAACGCCAGCCGGTTAATATCCTGCCTGATGATAAGTATATCGACCTCAGTCATACCATTTTCGATGGCCTGGTAACCTACAAAGGCTTGCCTTCACCTATCATTTGCGATTACCTCAGCCGGGAGCAATCCAGGGCTAATTATGAACCAGGAACGGAATTCCAGATAGGAAAAATAGAAATGGTAACCAATACGGGTACTTATATCGACTGCCCTTTCCATCGTTTTGAACATGGCAAGGATATGTCAGAAATGGAGCTGGAACGCTTTGCCAACCTCGACGCCATCACCATCAACGCGGAAAATGCAACCGAAATTGGCAGAAGCTATTTTACAGGTAAAGAGATCAGGAATAAAGCCGTATTGGTTTATACAGGATGGGCAAAACACTGGAACACACCGCAATATTTTGAAAACCATCCCTACCTTACAGCCAATGCAGCTGAATATCTGCAGGAATGCAACGTAAAACTTGTCGGTATTGATAGTCATAACATTGATGATACCCGTGGTAAAAGTCGCCCGGTACATACTATTTTACTGGGTGCCGAAATACTGATATCTGAGCATTTATGCAACCTGGACAAATTACCGGAGAGTGGCTATAAATTCAATGCGGTACCTCCAAAATTCAAAGGTGTGGGTACATTCCCGGTAAGGGCATATGCCAGCTTTTAATTGCTGACAGCCTATATAGTTTGAGGAACTTGCTCCGATTTCGCTGTTCTTTTACTGATAATGATCTCAGCAATGATCAGATTTGGTACCCAGCACAACCAGGATACGATGCGATACGCCGGTATAAAATCATGAAAAACAAAGCCAGATAATAATGGCAGCCAGATACGCAAAGTAACGGCGGCCAAAGTGAGGGCGTAATTGCGTATCATCCAGTTTTCATGCTGGTATACATCCCTTTTCAGGATGCTGGTATAAGCGCTGAATACGGTTATAAACCATAACATGGCCAATATGCCAAAACCTAAAACATTGCCTATACCACCAGTAGCAAAAAAAGCGATGAATAATCCGCTGATACTGCTTAGGCCAACAGCGATAACGTAAATTTTACCAACCAGCCGGTGGGTACTCAGATATTTTTCGCGCAGCTTTTTACTAAACTGGGTCCAGCCGGTTAGCAGGGCAATACCACCAAAAGTAATATGTGCATAAAACGCTCCATGCCATACTGCATTATCTAATACGGCCTGGGGTTTAGTACTGAGTAAACCGTTGGTTTTCATATCCACAAAGTAGTAAGCAAGCGGATACAAGCCTATAATGATAGCAAAAACAGCAATTAAAACCCAGGATATTTTTTTCAGCTTCATGAGGTTTAGTATGGTGATGGCCTTTACTTTAACCCTTAGATGGTAAGCGCTGAAAATTTGTTACAGTCCCCCAGAAATTAACCCGAACAGTTATCCTATACCCTATTTGAAACTGTGAAATTGTTCAATTACCGCATCCTCGAATCCCGGTAAAACGGTAAGATCGGTATCCCAAAGATCAGAATTGGTCAATATTTGGTGTATGGCTGTGTTGGGTTCTGCATTTGCCCAAACCGTGGCAAAATATTCGGTAAAGCTGTCGGTAACCCGATAGTCCCGCTCGTTTATTCTCCCGGTGTAATGGCCATCGTTACTTAATTTAACCTGCATAAACCGGATGAAGGCGGCAAAACCAAGTACCATATGTTCCGGGGTGTTGTTCTTTAGTTTATAGTGGTTCAACAATAAAGGGATCACCCTCATTTTGATCTTAGTAGTGTACTGTACCGAAATACTCAACCATTCATGCCTGATGTATGGGTTACGAAACCTGTCGAGCACTTTACCTGCAAAATCGGCAGCTACCTTTTCATCAATTTTATACGGGATAGCAGGTAATATCTCGTTAAACATCAGCGGTGTGATGAAATTTATAAAAGTTTCATCAGCCATGGCTTCTTTCACCGTAGCAAAACCCTGCAGAATGGCCCAGGCACAGCTCAAGGTATGCGTTCCGTTCAGCAAACGCAATTTAAGCTCCCTGAATAATTCAATATCAGGCGTAATAACAACACTTTCATCAACCTCATGAAATGACAAAACCGACTTAATATGATCGTCTCCTTCAATGGCCCATAGGCTATATGGCTCCGTTATGATACTCAGATTATCCGTATAACCACTTTTTGCCTCTAGTTCATCGTTTAAGGCCTTATCGGGCCTGCCTGGCACTATACGGTCAACCAGGGAATTACAAAAACGGTTATTACTTTCCAGCCAATCCATAAAGGCCGGTTCCAGCTTGTTAAGGTGTGCCAATTCAAGTACTATCGACTCTAATTTTTTGCCATTATCCGTTATCAGCTCAGTAGGTATAATAATCAACCCGCTCTCAGCACTGCCATTAAAGGCCTTATATCGTTTATATAAAACCGCCAGCAATTTACCCGGATAAGATACCGGTGGATGCTTACTGATGTCTTCTTTTACCAATTTAATACCTACTTCTGTGGTATTGGAAATGATCACCTGTAAATGAGGATTCTGGGCAACTTCCAGAATAGCGTTCCAATCGATTGTAGCTGATAACACGCGACTGATGGCCGAGCATATGACCTGCTCATTTATTTCTTGTCCGTTTGCAATACCTTTTGTATAAATAGTGTACAAACCATCCTGTTTATCAAAATCAGTTGCAGAACCTGTATCGGTTGATTTTACTATGACTATCCTGCCGTTAAAAACGCCCTTGCAATTGGCTTTGTCAATAAAATAATCGGGCAAACCGCGTAGAAGTACTCCGGTACCAAATTGTAATACTTTTTCAGGAAGTTCAAATATTTGCTCATCAGGAAGACTTGATACCGGCAAATTGATTTTGTTTAAATTATATTTTGATAAGATCATGCACTCAATAAAAAAGATGTATTTATCGGTTCTTGTTGGTTTATTATTATTGGGGTAATTAGCCGTACAGCTCAATTACCAAACAAGGTTAAGTACAAGTAGCTAATAAAAAAAAGATATGACGTACTAAAATCATGCAAACGTTCCCGGAAACGTTTGCATGGTTTAGAGCCTTTAATTGTATTTAAATCGGCATAGGAGATCTGTAATTTTACACTAACTTAGCCCTGTAACAGAGAAACTCTCATTGTAAACCAATGTCATGCTGGCCCCTCGAAACACCTTGAACTAAATTATGTTTGAATCTTATACCATAAAAGATATAGCAAAGGCGCTGGGCCTGTCAACATCAACAGTATCAAGAGCTTTGAACGGAAGCTATGAAATAGGCGCCGAAACCAAACGGCTGGTGCTGGAGTATGCGGAGAAGGTAAACTACCGGCCAAATCCTATAGCGCTTAGTCTTAAAGAACAAAAGAGCCATTCCATTGGTGTTGTAGTATGTGAGGTTGCTAATACTTATTTTTCGCAGGCTATCAATGGGATTGAATCAATTGCTTATAACCGGGGATATCATGTTATTATCACGCAAACACATGAGTCATTTGACCGGGAATGCACCAATGTAAAACACCTGTTGTCGCGACATGTAGATGGCTTGTTGGTATCCTTATCTGCCGAGTCAACCGATACCTCTCAGTATAAATACCTGCATGAAAAAGGATTTCCAATTGTATTTTTTGATCGGGTTGCAGCAGATGTGAATACCCATAAAGTAATCGCGAACAACTTTAAAGGATCATTTGATGCTGCCGAACTTTTAATCAATACAGGTTTTAGGAAAATAGCTCACTTAACCAGTTCCAATAACCTGTCAATTACCCAGGAAAGATTTAACGGTTTTAAGGCAGCGCTTGACAAACACAACCTTGATTTTAAGGCAGGTTATTTAAAGCACTGTAATCATGGAGGTATGATACAGGACGAAGTTGAATTTGCGATTAAAGAGTTACTAAGCATGGACGAGCGTCCCGAAGCTATTTTCGTTGGCAGCGACCGGCTTACCATTAGTTGCATGCACATACTAAAAAAGCTGGGGGTCAAAGTTCCGGACGACATTGCAATTGTCGGCTTTACTAACTCGGATGTGGCCGAACTATTTGATCCGCCCTTAACTGTAGTGCGGCAACCAGCCTTTCAAATAGGGCAACTGGCTACTGAAATGCTGATCAAAACCATTGAAAGCAAATGGCCTGTTGAGGAGTTTACTACGGAACTGGTGGAAACAGAGTTAATCGCCCGGGCATCATCTCAAAAGCTGCGGTAGCTCTCCTCAACAGGCCTAAAAATTACTTAAAACGCATTGATAATTAATTGTAATGCCCCGTATTTATGCTCCGGACTGAACATGGCCGTAGCGGAAATTGGCATGTGATAGTTAAAAAGCACCAGATCCTTATTCAGGGTTAAACCGGTGTTAACAATGTTGGGTTTTGAGCCGTAAAAATTCACCCGTCGGCCAAAGGCAAAACCGCCTCCTGCAAAAATATGCAGATCAGAGCTTCCTTCTTTCCATAGCCTGTAATCCAGTATCACATAATTGGAATAAGCGTTACCTAAATCGCCATTGCTTTTAACATAGGTATCACGCCCCTGCACAATGGTGCTCCAGTTGATACTGAGCGGAAATGCATCCTTAAACTGATAACCTACCGTAACATCAATAAAGTGCGATGTGCTCGCCTTGTTATAGTTAAACAGATCGGCATTAGGATAATTGGTAATGTTGTTAATATCCCAAACAGATGCGCTGAAGCCTGATTTTTTATCTTTATAGCTTACATAGTAGTCAAACTCTTTGTAGTCGCCGGTAAAACCAGCGCCGCCCCATAGGCCAACGGCAAACCTGCCATCGCGAGTGGTGTAATGCATGTCTACATCGGTTATAGGAGCGTTTGATACCTTAAATCCGCGCCATATATACAATGATCTTACCTGTAAATTAACGTCAAACGGGTGGTATTTTTTTACAATGATTGAGTCTTTTTTCCTTGCTGTGGTGTCTTGAGCCATACTTTGAAGACAAAGGCATAGCCCAAGTATGGCCAAAAGGCCAACTTTATTAATCGTTTTCATAAAACTCTGGTTTTAAAAAGAAATAATAATTGGATTATGTGTTAATGACTCAGGTTAGTGTATAAAAAAGCGGCTATCGCGGCACCAATAATGGGGCCAATAACAGGTATCCAGGCATACGCCCAGTCGCTGGTACCTTTGCTTTTGATAGGTAAAATGGCGTGCATGATGCGTGGCCCCAGGTCACGGGCGGGGTTAATGGCATAACCCGTAGTACCACCAAGAGATAAACCGATTACCCAAACCAATAAAGCTACTGGCAATGCCCCTACAGATCCCAGGCCGACAGGTGTTTTACTGGGTGTGATCTCGGCACCGGAAATATAAAAGATAGTAAAGAGCAGCACAAATGCACCGATGATCTCGCTTGCTATATTTGATTTATAATTACGAATAGCAGGCCCGGTACAAAAAATCGCCAAGATTCCACCTGGGTTATTGGTACGCTGAAAATGGTCATAGTACATTAACCACACTAAAAAAGCCCCTAAACAGGCCCCTAAAAGTTGGGCAGCAATATAAAGTGGTACACTGGCCCAGGCAAACTTACCGGCAATGGCCAGGGCTATGGTAACCGCGGGATTTAAGTGCGCCCCGCTATATGGCCCGGCTACAACCACACCTACAAAAACGGCCAGTCCCCAGGCGGTGGTGATAACAATCCAGCCGCTATTATTCCCTTTGGTATCATTTAAAACAACGTTGGCAACTACGCCATCGCCTAAAAGTATAAGCAACATGGTGCCTAACAACTCAGCTATGAATGGTGACATATTGATATTAAAATTAATGGTGAATAATCAAATTAATTAAGCCTCTGGCAGTTCATCGGTCCAGGACTGGGCAGCATGAATAGCTTTTTTCCAGCCTTTGATCCCTTGTTTAATTGCAGGTAGATCAGCTTCGGGCGTAAATTCCTTTTCCGATTTCCATAGCTGTTGTATTTCCTCTACGCTTTCCCAATAACCAACCGCCAAACCTGCCAGGTATGCGGCACCCAGAGCCGTTGTTTCAACCACGTTTGGCCTGATCACTTTACAATTGAGCAGGTTTGATTGAAACTGCATCAGCAGGTCATTCGCCGTAGCGCCACCATCAACCCTTAATTCTTTAATTTCCATCCCACTATCAGCCTCCATCGCTTTGAGTACATCCATAGTTTGGTAGGCTATTGATTCCAAAGCCGCTCTGGCTATATGCGATGCTGTAGTTCCCCGGCTCAGACCTACAATAGTCCCGCGTACATCAGGTTTCCAGTAAGGTGCACCCAGGCCGGCAAAGGCTGGTACAAAATATACACCCTGCGTATCCTCAACAGCCAAAGCTAGTTTTTCAACATCAGCAGATGTTTTGATAATGCCCAACCCATCACGCAACCATTGTACTACTGCCCCGCCGATAAATATACTGCCCTCAAAAGCGTATTGTATTTTCCCGTTAATTTTCCAGGCGATGGTAGTCAACAGGTTATTTTTTGATTCGATAAATTTATCGCCAATATTCATCAGCATAAAACAGCCCGTTCCATAGGTGTTTTTAACCATGGCCTTCTCAATACACATCTGACCAAAAAGTGCAGCATGTTGATCGCCAGCTATGCCCGCGATCGGAACTTTAGATGCAAAAATGGTTGTTGCCGTTTCGCCATATACCTCACTGGATTGTTTTACCTCGGGCAACATGCTTTTAGGTATATCCAATAAAGCGATCAATTCATCATCCCATTGCTGGGTTTGGATATTGAAAAGCATGGTACGGCAGGCATTGGTAACATCCGTAATGTGTACATGTCCACGGGTAAATTTCCATACCAGCCAGCTATCTACGGTACCAAATGCCAGTTCGCCTTTCTCTGCCTTTGCACGGGCACCTTCTACATTATCCAATATCCACCTGATCTTTGATCCGGAAAAATAAGCATCGATCACCAGTCCCGTTTTGGAACGGATCATATCTTCATGCCCAGCTTGTTTTAACTTGTCGCAAAAAGCAGCGGTACGGCGATCCTGCCAAACAATGGCATTGTATACCGGCTCACCTGTATTACGATCCCACACAATAGTGGTTTCGCGTTGGTTGGTAATACCTATAGCTTTCAAATTGGTACCGTTTATGCCCATCTTAACGGTGGCTTCTGCTGCTACACTGGCCTGTGTCGACCAGATCTCGTTCGGATCATGCTCAACCCAACCCGATTGCGGGAATATCTGTTTAAATTCTTTTTGAGCAACAGATTTAATTTGCCCCTTGTGATCAAATACTATAGCTCTTGAGCTGGTAGTTCCCTGGTCTAATGCTAAAATGTAATCTTCCATAATTTACGTTTTTCACTGGTTTATAATTAATAATTGATTTAGCCTCACCCTGCCCTCTCCAAAGGAAAGGGTTCAAAAAAGCAATTTTAAGTCCTCTCCTTTGGAGAGGATTTAGGTGAGGTCTGATAAGGTTCAAGCAGGTAGCCGTTGGCTAAAGCAGTAAATGATGCTACCTGTTCCTTCTCCCAGGCAGCATCTTTATTTAGTTCTTTGGCTATCAGGTTAGCCACAACTGGTGCCATATCGATAGCGGCACGGGCATTAAGGAATAATGATCGTACACGGCGTGCCAGGATATCTTCTACATTGCGCGCCATTTCGTGCCTTACACCCCACACCACTTCTGCCTGTATATAAGGCATATCAGGATGCATTTTTTTACCCCATTCCGCGTTTTCATTTACGAGTGCCAGCAAAGCATCTTCATCGCTGCCATATACATATAAATGATCGTTTCGGTTTACATTGAGTTTACTGCCATGTATCGACAGGTCTTTGGTAACACTTGGTTTGGGATCCAGTTTACCTACCTCAATAGCTTTATTAATTGTATCTTCTCCCATCCTGCGGTAAGTTGTCCATTTTCCACCGGTGATGGTGATCAGTCCAGAATCGGATACCAGCAGCTTATGACTACGTGAAATTTCCTTTGTTTTGGATGAATCACCTTCCGGAGCTGCCAATGGGCGCAAACCGGCAAATACGCTGAGCACATCCTTACGGGTTGGCGCTTTGGTCAGGTATTTTTCGGCGGTGCGTATAATAAAGTCAATCTCTTCTTCCAATGCCCGAGGTTCAAGGCTATGTTCATTAAGCGGGGTATCCGTAGTACCTACTACCAGTTTATCGTGCCACGGAACGGCAAATAGCACCCGACCGTCCTCTGTTTTGGGGATCATGATGGCATCCTCACCCGGCATAAACGACCGGTCGAGTACCAGGTGTACCCCCTGACTTGGTCTAACTAAGGGCTTTTTGCCAGGTTTATCCATCTGCAGCAGATCATCAACAAATACACCTGTAGCGTTAATAACCGTTTTACATTTTATGGTATAGGTTTGGTCGCTTTCCATGTCGGTGGTAATTACACCGGCAATTTTCTGTTGATCGTTTTTAATCAAGCTAACCACGCGAAAGTAATTCAGTACAGTCGCACCTTGCTCAAGTGAGGTTTGCGCAAGGTTAATTGCAAGCCGCGAATCGTCAAACTGCCCATCATGATATACAACTCCACCCCATAAACCCTTTTGATTAATAGTAGGTAGCTTACTGATCACCTCTTTTTTGGAGATATGTTTTGCGCGGCCAAAACCAAGCTTGCCAGCTAACAGATCATAAAGGGTTAGGCCAATAGTATAAAAAGCGCCACCCCACCATTCATAGTTCGGAATAACAAATGATTCGTTTTTTACCAGGTGAGGTGCATTTTTAAGCAACAGACCGCGTTCATGCAAAGCTTCACGCACCAGGCCAATATCACCCTGGGCAAGATAACGCACACCACCGTGTACCAGTTTAGTGCTCCGGCTTGATGTACCTTTTGCAAAATCAGCCTGTTCTAATAGCAGGGTTTTATAGCCCCTGGAGGCAGCATCAACCGCGGCGCCTAAACCGGTGGCGCCACCACCTACTATAACCACATCCCAAATTTTATTAGGATCGGCTATGGATTCTACAATATCGCTTCTGTTAGTTGCAACCATGATCTTTATATTGTTATATTTTATCAATCAGTTTCGATTCACATATCAAAATTATAAATAATAACAATTAGAAACAAAACAAAACTAACTAATAATTAATTTTTCACAAAAAGAGAACAAAAACCCTATTTACAAATGAATAATTCATCAAAATCATACAAATTGAAACACAATTGAAATAAAACGAAATCAAATAAAGCAGCACAATACAAGCAATAAAGAGTAGTTAACACCAAATCTTGAAAAAGAATGACCATATAACGGGCAAATTGTTATAGTTTTATATATGGAGCTCCAGCAACATCAAAAATTGATAGATCTGCTTTCTGGACTGATTTTCATTGACAACAATGACAAGGACATTATTGTTAAAAATTTTGAGCCTGTGAGCTATCAAAAACGATCTGTACTTGTCAAGCACCAAGGATTCGCCCGGTATATGTACTTTATAAATTCAGGATACCTAAGGACTTACTACTACACAGATGGTCAGGAGATAACCAATCAGATCAATTGCCCCCTGGGTTTTATGACAGCATTTGGCAGCTATATCTCAGGCGCGCCCTCGCACGAGCAACTGGAATGCATAACAGATTGTGATTTGCTGCGAATAAAAAAAGAAAAGCTGGAGTCACTATTCCAGCTTCATCCAAAATGGGCCGATGCGGGCCGCATCATCAATGAGCACGTGGCATTCTACAATTCACAGCGCACCCAGGATCTTGTTAGTAAAACCGCCGAAGAAAGATATTTGCAACTCATGAAACAGCATCCGGATTTTATCCACAATATCCCCTTACAATATATTGCATCTTTTATAGGCGTAAAACCAGAATCGCTTAGTCGCATACGCAGATCTGTAGCTGGTCAACTGATTTGATCACTTTTTTAATTTCCTAACATAGGTTAAGCAATCTCCTATTTTAATGATATACTATTGCAGCTGTAAAAAGCGAATAATATGAAATCATTAAAAAATAAAACAGTACTAATAACAGGAGCCTCTTCTGGGATTGGCGAAGCCTTTGCCCGACAGTTCGGACAAATGGGCCTTAATCTTATTTTAACTGCCCGATCAGGCGATAAACTGGCTAAAATTGCAGCTGAGATCAGAAAAGAGCATGCTGTCGATGTAAAGATCATCACTGCCGATCTTACCCTCCCTTCTGCCGCCGATGAGATCGCGCATGAAATCTGGGATGACAAGCTCCATGTAGACATTTTGGTAAATAATGCAGGATTTGGCAAGTGGGCTAATTTTCTTGATGAAGAAAAACAAACCTATACCGAAATGATTGCCTTAAACATAGATGCCACAATAAAGCTATCCCATCTTTTTTTACCACAGATGCTTACAAACAAAAGTGGCGGCATTATCAACATAGGCTCAACCGGATCATTTCAACCTACGCCCTTTATTGCCGTTTATTGTGCCACAAAAGCCTTTGTACTTAGTTTCTCGGAGGCTTTGTTTGGCGAATACAAAGATAAAGGCATCACCATTACTGCCGTATGCCCGGGAAACACTAAAACTCTTTTTTCTGAAGTTGCGAATGCCCAAACAGAGGGCCAATCCTATGCAACGCCGCAACAAGTGGCTAAAGAAGGCATTGCAGCCTTCATGAAGGGAAAAAATTATACTGTAACAGGCGGCTTCAATAATTATATACAATCTCTATCTTCACGGTTCCTGCCCCGCCGAACCATTATAGGTATTGTTGCCAATATGTTTAAAAACAAGGTTAAAAGCTATTCTTTAACATAATTGTCAACATCAATAAAACAAAGTGGCGCCTTATAAGGGCCACTTTGTTTTTATAAGATAACCAGCATTTGGATGCTGCTTTAATTAAAAATTAGCTTTGTTTACATCCCACCATACTCTTGTGCCACCATTATCCGGGCCTCCAAGCAATGTAACGGCCTTTTGCACTTCAGCTCCATTGGTTGTATATTCATTTTGAGGATATGCCAGCCTACGGATCTGGATTTGAGTATCAATCGTTCCGCTACTATTATTATTTACAACCGTAAACAATTTAGGGTAACCGGTACGGCGAAACTCAGTCCATGCCTCCTGACCTTCCGGGAACATAGCCAGCCATTTCTGGGTAATGATCCGCTCCAGTTTTTGTTCGTTAGTAGCCCCCGCGTTCCAGGCAACTGTAATCGTTGAAACCGCGGTTGCATTATTAGCAGCATTCAAAGGATCTACATAATCCTTAGGCTTACTAACCGCATCACTAACATAACTACCACCTGAAACTCCCCATTGAGCTAAGGATGTATTTATACCGGTTTCGTAATTGGTTTTTACGTCACCCGCACCCGGCCAGTTGCGCAACGCTGCTTCTGCTTTCAGAAACCAGACTTCGGCAGCGGTCATCATCATCATAGGCGATCCCGATGCCACAATAGTGTTTGGATTTAAAACAGAGAAGCCGTTGTAACCAGGCTTTGCGGTAACTGCCGAACCTATACGGATACCTTTATACTGACCGGCAAAATGCGTATCAGTAGCAGGCGACAGGTATTTAGGCAAACGCGGATCCTTATATCCTACCATATATGATTCCAAAGAAGCTCCTGCTGCTATATCAGTCCAGCTGGTAGTAATGGTAAAAAGTGGATTATGGTATCCTGAGCCAGAAATGCCGGCATTGTCATCATTAGTTGTAAGCAAACCACCAGGAGCCGTCAAAGCTTTTTGAGCTTGTGCCTGAGCGGTTGTCTGATCTATTTTGGTAAGGTGCATAGCCAGGCGTAACCGTAACGAGTTAGCAAATTTAAGCCATTTGGTATAGTCGCCACCGTAAACCCTATCATACGTTGCAAAAGGCGTCTTACCAGGGTTAGCTGCAATAAATGTGTTTAAATTAGCAGCGGCTGTATCCAGTTCCAAAAAGAACCGGTTATAAACGGCTTGCTGACTATCATAAGGCGTATTCAATATAACGGTACCAGCTTTACTGTACGCAATCGGTCCATATTTGTCGGTTACACGATCCATTATCTCTACCTTTAATATCAAGGCAACAGCCCAAAAATCAGGGAGATTAGTTTTAGCACCGGTTTTGGCAATACCATTAACAGCAAATAAGGATGTTGTGTAAGAGTCAATAAAAATTTGCTGGTTCCATCCATCAACCAAACTATAGTTCAGGTTGTTAATGTTTCCCCTGAATGGGTTTGGAGACATCATATAGCCCGAATAACAATCGGCATTCAGATTCTGATCAAGTTGATAACCTCCTTCTTCATTAAAAACTGAATATTGTAAACCAGGAAATACCAAACCAACTGGATAGTCCTTAACACCTGTATTATCTGTATTAAATTTTTCGAAGTTCTTTTTACAACTGGTAAAAGTAAATATTACCATTGCAAGCAGCCCGGCCATCCCGTAGTTAAAGCCTGAGCGTACAATTAATTTATAATGTGTTTTCATTACTTTCATTTTTAAAAGTGAATATTTTATAAAGTAACATTCAGGTTAAAACCAATATTACGTGTTGCCGGCTGGTTAAAGGTATCTACGCCAGAAAGGCTGTTGCCTGTTGACATGGTAACCTCCGGATCATAAGGAGCTTTCTTGTGGAAATACAATAAATTCCTTCCGGTTAACGAAAGTCTCAGGCTTTTAAACACACTACCGGTAAGTGGCAGCGTATACCCTACTGAGGCCTCACGCAAACGTACCACTGTGGCACTGTATATATACTGGCTTGAGATACCATCACGACCACCGATAGTGGTATACCATAATTTAGGATCAACACTGCTAACTGCTTTGCCAGTTGGATCAACACCATTAATTTGCACACTACCTGCATTACGTGCATCACCGGTTACTTGTGAAACACCATACTTATCCATTACGGCCTGTGTTAATGACAGTACCTGTCCGCCAAATTTGCCGTCAACCAGGAAGCTTACGGTGAATTTTTTGTAATTGAATGTGTTATTCCAGCCTAATTGGAACTTAGGATTAGGATTACCGATATAATTAAAACCATCTTCAGTTATTGGCTTTCCATCGGTACCAACCATAATACGGCCCTGTGCATCATGTTTTAAAGTAACACCATAAATATCACCGTATGAACCACCTTTAGCCAGTACAGATTCATAAGAGTTATTTGAGCTTGTTGTTAAAATAAACTGATCGATACCATCTTTTGAATCAACATCTATCACTTTATTATTAAAGGTAGATCCGTTGAAAGCAGTATTCCAGGTGAAAGAGCTGTTTTTAATTACATCATAAGCCACCATAAACTCAATACCTGAGTTTTGAACATTCCCGGCATTAACAAACCCTTGAGAGTAAGTGGTCACAAAAGAAGGCGTGATCCGGAAGAACTGGTTTCTTGTATTGGATTTGTAGTAAGTAAAATTAACCGTTAAAGCATCATCAAAAAAGCGAGAATCAAAGCCCAACTCAAATGATTTGGTTCTTTCAGGTTTCAACTGTGGGAAAGGAGCCACAGAGTTTAAAACTACGCCTCCAGGGATAATATGCGTTAACGGATTAGTTACATACGATGGTACTGTATTACCAACTTCTGCATAAGTTCCCCTGATCTTGGCATAAGAAATAGCTTTGGGTAATTCAAACATCTGGTTTAAGATGAATGACAAACCTGCCGAAGGATAAAAATAGGAGCTATTAGGTGTAAATGCCAGATTTGACGACCAATCATTCCTGCCTGTCAGGGTTAAAAATGCCCAGTTTTTGTATGATAAGTTAGCATTGGCAAATAACGATTGTATTTGATTATGATTTGCCTGAAGCGAATTAACCGGAGGCGCGCCATCAGCCGAAACCAAATTTTCAGGCAAGAATACGTTAGGTATTAAAAGCCCCGGATCATTATAAGTATTCAGCGAATTAGGGCCTATAATGGTACCAGCTGTTTTTGAATCGGTTATACTTGCACCGAGAACCCCATCAACTTTAAAATCAGATTTGCCAGGTACTGTGAAAGTTAGTAACGCGTCACCATATTTTTGCTCGGTGGTTTGATTAGTTAACAGTAACTGACCATTTGCTTTGGCATAAACAGGGTTGGTGCCTGCATACAGATCCTGCTCGTAAACATCGTTAAAACGATCAAGATTTCCCCTAACTTGTAGACTCAACCATTTGGTAAAATCATATTTAACGCTACCGTTTATCAGCACGCGGTTACGCTGAGCAGTGTTCGGATCGCGCTGGGTTGTCCACCATGGGTTTTGTTGAATATCTTCGTTAAAAGGCCAATTCTGTGTTGGAGCACCATTTCCAGTAATAGGCACCGGTGGTAATTCAAATTGATTTTTATATGGAAGAATATCCCGTCCGCGGGGGAATAGGTATAAGCCGGTTAAAGGATTTAAATACAAACCCAGACCCGGTGAGTTATTTATTTTCTGATCAACATAGGTGATATTTCCATCAACCGTTAATTTATCATTTAAAAAATGACCGGTTTCGCGAAAGTTAAGGTTGTTACGAACCAGCTTGTTACCAGGCTCAACACCTCTGGCAGTAGTATTGGCGTAAGAAAAATATGTTTGCGCAATTTCAGAGCCACCAGAAAGATTGATAGAATTGGTAAAATTGGTACCAGTTTGGTAAAACTCTGAAAGATTATCATGCCCGCTGGATATTTTGGCACCCCAACTGTCTGCACCACCGGGAGTTTGCCCATATGAGTTTTGAAACTCTGGTTTATAGGCGATATGATCCATTGTTGCAGATGAGGTAAAACTAATGGAGGTTTTTCCGGCTTTACCTTTTTTGGTCGTGATCAGGATAACACCGTTTTGTGCCTGGCTACCATATAATGCTGATGCGGAAGCACCTTTTAATATAGTAACACTTTCTATATCATCGGGATTCAGGTTTGATATACCATCGCCACCATCCTGGTTAGTAGATGCTGCAGACGCCATCCCCCCTTGCCCAACGCTGGTTCCGAATGTATTATTGGGTTGTCCGTTTGAGTTGGAACCGTTGGAAATAGGTATACCATCAATTACGTATAAAGGCTGGTTATTACCTGCTGCCGATTTATTACCTCTTAAAATAACCTTAGCCGAACCGCCCACGCCCGACGCGCTTGGCGAGATCGTAACACCCGAAATTTTACCATTCAGGGAGTTCATCAGGTTATCGCTTTTTACACGGGTAAGCTCACCACCACCTATTTGCTGCGAAGCGTATGTAATTGATTTTTCGGATTTTTTAATACCTAAAGCGGTAACCACAACTTCGCCCAGTGTTTTAGAATCCTCAGAAAGCACGATATTAAGGGCTACCGCCGGACCTACTACGGTTACTTCTTTTTTTGCATATCCTATGTAGCTAACAACCAACACCTCGCCGGCGCTGGCTTGTACGGTAAATGCACCATTTGCATCGGTCTGTGTTCCCCGACTGGTTCCTTTTACCTGTATATTAACGCCAATAAGCGGTTGGCCGCTGGCGTCTTTCACGGTTCCTTTAATGGCGTCAATCGCATTTAAGGTTTTCGTGGTATTGTTTTTTTTAATGTGCAGATTATCTGCTACCCTAAAGCCTGCCATTGTGCGGGCGTTGACTCCAATAGCCAAACAGGGCATTATTAATGCGAGTAATGTTTTTTTCATGATTAAGCGGTTATAGTAATTTTGAAATTTTTGTTTGTGTTTTCTTAGCGTGTTTTATCCATAGGCTGTTGATTAAAGTGTGTAGTTAAAATATCATCGTCTAAATATTCCATGACCAGGGCTGCGGCACCTAAAAGTTCGGCGTCAAAACCCAATGATGAAATGAGCAGTTCTGTTTTTGCCGCTAATCGCGGGATACAGTATTTGTTTAATGCCTGCTGTATAGGAGCCAGCATTATTTTAGCGGCTTTTGTACCCCGACCGCTTAAAACTATAGCGCGCGGGTTCATAATATGAATCAGTATGGCCAGGGCTTTACCTATTTTATAGCCCGCATCTGAAAGCAGATCTATCACATATTGATCACCAATATCTATTGCATCAAAAATGGCTTTCGCGATCACTTCCAATGGCTCATTAATAAATGATTTTAATGATGATAGTTTGCCCTGCTTGATGCCTTCTATTGCTCTTTTAGTTACAACCAGCATTGATGCTTCGGCTTCCAGGCAACCTTGTTTACCACAAAGGCATAGGGTACCGTCCTCAGATAAAGGGATGTGACTAAATTCACCAGCAAAACCATCACTTCCTCTAAAAATCTCACCGTTAACTATCATCCCCAGCCCGATGCCCCAACCCAGGTTAATAACCATGGCCTGGTCCTTTGATCGGGCCGCGCCAAATTTTTGCTCGGCCAGTGCAATTAAACTCGAATCGTTATCAATATATACTGGTAGTCCGGTAGCGCGTTGAATATACTCTGTTAGTTTTTCGCCCCCTGTATCCAGGTAGGAGTAATTCATGCCATCAGAAACACTAACAAAACCCGGCATACCAATTCCAATTCCAAGTATCCTGGTCTTGTCTATCCCACTATTGATGATACAATGGTTAATATGATCTATCAGTTGCGGCAAAGCCTCTGGATTAGCATTTAGCGACAATGCTATCATTTCAACTTCCGTTATCGGCTCGTTATGCAGGTCCATAATTAACATTCGGGTCGAGAACTGATCCATCGCTATAGCCATGATGTACATAGCATCTGGTTTTACCGAATACATCAGGGGCCTTCTCCCCCCACTCGATGCAGCATAACCAATCTCGGCTACGAAGCCTTCTTTGATCAACTGGTTTATTATTTTATTTATTACAGGAATACTTTTGTTATAAATCGCGCTTAATTCACTATATAGAAGCGATTTTTTAAAATACAATTGCTTTAAGATATCACTCTTTAATTGGGCACTTTTAATTTGCTTATGCCTACCTTCCATAAATAATTGCTTATTATTCAAACATAATTAATTAATTCTGATTTTTTAAGCAAACTTTTTTATTTTTTTTAATAAGTATCCAAACAAATAGAATAATTTACAAATTTGACTGATACAAATAATATTATCTAATAAAAATCACAACAATTATTAGCGGCAATTATAATACCTGCAATAATTAAGCGTATTTAGCAAAAAGGTAAGCTATATATTCATCTTATGTAGGAAGGTCTAACTAAATAGAGGCAAAGCTTTATTGGTATAACAGAAATCCAGACCTAATATATCATTCACATTTTACTACATTTATATCCTATAAATCATAAACCTATGGATCTTATTATCAAAGTACTTATTGGCCTGGTAGCCCTTATACACTGCTATATCTTATGGCTGGAAATGTTCGCCTGGACAACCCGTGGACCTAAAGCCTTTAACAAACCACTGGAGGAACTGGAAAAGAGTAAGGTTTTAGCTGCAAACCAGGGTTTATATAATGGTTTTTTAGCAGCCGGTTTGATCTGGACATTTTTTATCAGCGATGCTCAGTGGCATACCAATGTTGCCTTGTTTTTCCTGATCTGTGTAGCCGTAGCGGGAATTTACGGAGCGCTTACCGTGACCAAAAAGATTTTCTTTATTCAGGCGGTACCGGCGTTGCTGGCTATCATTCTTATTTTGATCAGGTAAGAAAAAACTTTTTAAACCTTTAATTTTAACACTTTTTTAGTCAAAACCGGGGCAAAAAGGCTTGTTTTTTATCCATTTAACACTTTTTTAACGCCATTTTAACACTTTTTAACAAATTTTTGGTGGGTTTTGAAAGGTTTAAAAAGTATTAATTTATTGATTATCAAATAACTAAGTGAAAAACAACCTATTTTTGATCTTATTTTCCCTTTAACCAAACAGCCCGGGTCTCTAAAAAAAGAGATCCGGGCTGGTGTTAATATAAATATACGAAAAATCAGGGAGATTCGAAAATTTCTATACCATGTCTTTGCGAGGTACGAAGCAATCTCATCACGTTCTAATCAATAGGAATAGCTACGAGATTGCCACGCTACGCTCGCAATGACATACTTTTTATATTTTGTCTTTGCTCCTTACTCTTTTCGTCCTTACTCCTTATTCCAAAAATCCTTGCTCCAACAAAACCCCTCCCTACCTAATCTGCACCCAGGTATAACTTTCGGGTTTTAGGGTGAAAGCGCAGGTTATTTTATAGTCACGGCTTAGCGTGTATTTTTTCGCGGGGCCTTCCTGTTCCTGAACCGTAGCCGTGCTGGTTAGCCCGGTATAGTACAGCGGAATGCTGATAGTACGGGTGATGGTTTGCTTGAGCGGGTTATACAGCATCAGCATGCCTTTGGTTTGCAGGTTGGGGTTTACGTGCAATATCCCGTCCCAATCCCGGCCATCGGCCCGGCGCAGGTGAATGATCTGCGAGTTGAGGATATCGCGGTATTTTTTGTACCAATTGATCACTTTGATAACGGTTTGCTTAGTGGTTTCGGTATCATACAATCGAGGGCCGCGGTAACAGGCTTGTACCCCTGCCCCATAATACTGGGCCATCAATTGCTCGTAATCTTTTAAATGATCTTTTAGGGGTTCCAGCACCGCCTCGGGTCCGCCGCCCTGGTATTTGGTGAGCGGTACAAATCCCCAGCTCATGGAGGCTGTCTTTTCCCAGGTACCATCAAAAATATTCTGCCGGTTCAGGATCATCTGCTCTTCGCGCGAGAGCGAGAAATTTACCTCGCGATAACCTATCGCTATTTTATTGGTACCATCTAAAAAATACCAATCGGGGGCATTGATATATACCCCCTTTTCATGCAGGGAATGATACAGATCCTTTTGGATCTCCATTTGCCGCCATTGCGAATCGTCCAGACCTTTATGCCCCGGATGCGTTGTCGACGCGCATACGTCGCCGGGATAAGGGCCGTCATTTTCCCAGATATCAAAATCTGTTTGCGCATAAAAGGTTTTGATCTTGTCGCGATAAGCCAGTCCCCATTTACTGCCAAAACATGGCGCGTTGCCAAAGAAAGCCCCGCCGGGTTTGCCTGTTTTAGGGTTGATCACATCATCCTCATCACTTATCCTGCGCGAACTAAACAGGGAATATCCACCTATAAAGATCCCCTTGCTATGCGCATAAGCAGCCAGCTGTTTCCATCTTTTGATATTTACTACAGAAGTATCCTCCATATTGCAATGGCTGCCGAAACTCAATATCAGGGCTTCATAGCCTGTTGCCGCGCATTGATCAATCGCCGTGTGTACCTCCTCATCATTGCGGCTCACCAGGTGCATAAATATGGGGTTGGCGGTTGTCCAGGGCGCTATGGTGTTGTACATGGTGCGGATAGCCAGTCCCCGGCGTTCCCGGTCGTAACTATCCATCAGTAACTCGTTGGTGCGTACAGAGTTTAAAGTTTCTCCTTTTTGCAGGTCAATACCGGGCGCTTTATCCGGGTAGATCTCCAGCAGGCATGGGGTCTGATAATCATAATTTACCTGCGAGGTATAGGTGGAATCGGCCTTCCAGTGTGTGGTTTGGTCGCTCAGGTCGTACCGCATGGCATTGTTAAAGGCATAGTTTGTCTCCAAATATATCCCCTGCGGTTTGGCCATATTGGCGGGAGTACCTACCACGGCGCTCTGCTCCTCCACCATACCCAACACCTCGCTAACCACCCTATTAATCTTAAATGATTGGTCGCCCTTATTATTGATGCGGAGCGATTTAACAATCAGCGGTAAGCCATCATACAGTTCATAGGTAACCGTAACCTCCAAGCCCGCTAACTCAGGCGCACCAGGCTGATAGTAAAAAGCGATCTGCTGACCAGCGGGCTGATGATGATTGCTTGCCCAGAATTTACTTTTCCAGTTAAGCTGGGGAGCCAACGCTTTGATCTCAAATCGCTTTAATTGAAAATCGTTTTTACCGGCGCTGAAATTATCGATCCATTCGGGCAAAAGATAGGCGTTCTCCTTTTGACCTATCAATCCACCTACATTATAACTTTTACCGTTAATGGTTAAACGGGCCTCGGGTTTAACTGATCGTAATAGCTGCTGCCCGTTAACCAGGTTGGTATAATCGGTACAAACCAAATTGGGATTCAGCCTGAAGGTTCTTTTAACCAAACCATTATTCAGGGTGATCTCTTTACCAGAGGGGGCAGCTTTGATCACCGCTTTATAAGCGGTTGGGTTAAGCAGCCAGTCGGCCTGCGGTTTAGTTTGAGCGTTAACAGTGAAACACGACCATATCAGCATCAGGAACATCATGATCACGACGAATGCGTATTTCAAATGGTTATTGGAGTTTCTTATCATCATTAAGGGATTATTTATCATTCGCTATCTCCTGGTCAGATAGGGCTTTGTTCCAGATCTGCAGTTCATCTATTTTACCATGGAAGCCGCCTATCTCCCGCAAGGGAAAAAACAGGGTTTCTACCTTGCGCACCTTTGTTTTTTCCTTATCGCTGAACTGGATCCAATCATCGTACAGTTTCTTTTGTAAAGTACCATTGATGTACAGACTGGTGCCTTTATTAGTACCCAAGATCACTACGTGTGTCCAAACGTTTTCTGGAACGGCGTAGTCAAAATCGAAGTTGTAACCATCCCTGGAGAAGCCTAGTTTACCGCTGTTTCCCTGTTTTAATTTCACTACCGAATTGGGGCCCTTGAACAGTACCACATCCTCCGAAGTATTCTCGGCCGGATTGATCCAAAAGGAAACAGTATAATCATAACCGATCTCGGGATAAGGCAATACGGCTAAACTATTTTCGCCCGAAAATACCAGGGCCTGTCCTTTTATACCCTCGGCATAGGTAACCCCATGAAGCTGTACCCGGCGGTCGGTTTTATCAAAAGTAAAACGGGTAACAAAAGGTGTATTGGTTTTGCTTATCCTGCCCCTGATATTTACAGACGGCCCCTCGCCAGCCTGGTTACAGGCTGTGGCAAAATTGGAATAATCAACCTCTGTGTGGTTTCCATCCCACATTTTTTGTGATAAAACCAGCATAGCCGGAAATACGCGATCATGCACGTCTTTTTCGCTGATACCATTGCCCACAATATCGTTCCATGCGGCAAAAGAGCCACCAATGATGGTCGGGTCGCCAGCCGGGAAGCGTACATCGCCGATCATGGATGGTGTCCAGTTTTCGTAAATGTTTTTATAATCCAGGTAATCGTAATAGTAACCGGCGGCGGGCACAATATATAGCCAGCCATCGGGTGTGCTGATCTGGTTATAACCCAGCTTTTTCATGTCGACAGGATTGGCATAACCATTATACCAGGTATTCATGGTGACGTTTTTAACGGTAACCGGTGTGGTGCCCGCAGCATGGGTCAGTGCCCCCCAAACCCTTACATCTTTCCCAAAGCCCTGTACATATTTGATAAAATGATCGGTAAAAGCACGGAAAGCTTCCGCATCTTTCTTAGCGTATTCATCGGTACCAATATGAACCTCTTTGCCTGTAAATACGGGATGATCACCACCCAGATACTCTTTCAGTATATTTTCGATGACGGTATAGGTAAGCGGGTTATGCAGATCAAGATGATCCATGCCGTATTGTTTACTGCCGATCCCGGGAACTACCTTGGTGAAAGCCAGTGCATGCGCGGGCACATCAATTTCGGGAATGATGCGTACGGCGTAATCATCAGCTAATTGCTGCAATTCAATAAATTCCTTTTTGGTATACGAGCCATCCTTGGCGGTAAGACCGGGATAGGTGGCATTTTCTAACCGGAAAGCCGAATAGGTGCTGTCCCAGCTATTGCCAAAATATTTTTTAAAGCCATTATCATTCAAATGGATCTGAAAATCGTTCATTTTATAGTAGGACATCAGTTTCACATAATCCCTCAAAAACTGGAGGCTAAAAAACTTACGACCATCATCCAACACAAAACCCCGCACTTTAAATTCGGGATAATCGCGGGCTATACCTTTGGAGATGTGTGTTTGATGCTCCAACAATTGTAATAAGGTGCGCGTGCCCCAAAATAAACCCTGGTATTGAAGCGCGCTGATGGTGATATGATCGCTCACTCTGAAATAATAACCCTCTTCGCCAATGCTTTTATCCGGCTCCTGCAGGGTTAAAAAAATATCTCCCTTTTCAGGCCGGCCGGTCACGATGGCTAAATTAAACCCGGTTTGTTGTTTGATCTCTTTTTTTAAAATAGCGGCTACTTTTTGCAGGGTAGTTCTGTTGGCTGTATTGATCACTATCCGGTCGGAAGACGTCAACGCGTAATTCCCCTGACCGCCATGCCACTCGCGCAAGGCCGGGATAACAAAGGGTTGGGGATTGGTGCCTTTATCAGCAAATTTCCCGGGAACAGTTACCTGTTTGGAAACATCGTATTTGAGCGTGTCTGTCTGGTTGCTGATCAATTGAAAATACAAGTTTACCTTGCTCTCCACCAAAGGGGTAACAATCGCGCCTGTACTATCGATGATGGCTGAACGGTCGCTGCCTTTAAACAGCAAATGATATCCTTCCGGACTTTGTGGCGAAACGATTTTTTTATCGCCGGCTTGTATCGCGCGGACTTCTGGTACCGGCGGGGCTGTTTTATTGTTTGTTTGGGCAAAACCTAGTTCCGAAATAAGCAGGATCGCAGATAATAAAGCCTTAGGAAGATGTGATAGTTTTAGTACGGACATACTGTTGTTTAATGTTTCTGTTGATGATGATCAGGAAAAAATGATATTTAAAGTTTGATCCCTGGAGATAGTGATCTTTTTATTAAAAGATAATAGCAGAGTATTACCCTCTTGCTTCAGGTTTACAGAGATAGGTGCTGTACCCAGTGTTACTGCCACCGAACTGACTTTGCTTCCGGCGATCTTTTCCAGGGCGATTTGCTGTAGTTTTAATTCACCATATTTCAGTTCAACACTATGACTTTGTTTTGATCCGGTTAGCTTTTGAGTATAAGTACCCCACCCTTCAGCCGCCGTGAATGGCGCCTTAAAATGAGTGCTGTTCCATTTTGGGGCGAATTTGATATAAGCTTTGGGACCATGATATTCAAAGCCACAGGCACTGATAAACGTGCCGTAACTGGCCATGGCACGGGCGTAATGGTCGCTGCATTCTATTTCATTAAAAGGGTTTCTTTTGGCAGCATGGTAACGCTCGTGAATAACCCGGGTAAGTATCAGGCTTTCCTCTATCATTCCCTCGGCCATCAGGTGGGCAGCTACCTGGTGTTCAAAACCGCTCATACATTCATGAAAATAGCCCAGTTGCCAGGTGGTGTTTTCGCCGTAAGGCTTGGGCTCATTATGCGGGTTGGTATTCATGATCATCCCGCCTTCGCCGGGCAAGGCATAGGGCCGGCCGCCGGTATGGGTTTTGATGTAAGGTCCCACATCGGTAGTGAAGTTGTATTTCCATAAAGCTTTCAATGCCGATGTCGATTTCTCCTGGCTGATGATCCGCGGCAAGCCTACCTGGAAAGCCCAGCTTTGCCCGTAAACCTGGTCGATATGACAGGTATTGTAGGAGCCTAATTCTTTTCTTCCCTTAATCGCATCAGGGCGATGGATGAAATATTCGCCGTTAAACAGTTCCTTTTCCATGTTTTTGCTGCCATTGGCTACATATTGCCCACAAACGTTTGCAAAGAGCTGGTCGTTCATCTCAATAGCCATAGCATGGGCAGCGCTGGCGGCGGCTATACAGAGGCCAACTATCCAGGCTATCTCCCCTTCCCATACCGCGTCCAACGTATTTTCCATGGGGCTGTCGGTCATGCCATCGCCATTCTTATCCTGGGCCAGCATAAACTGCACAGCCTTTTTGATCCTGGGCCAGTTGCTTTGCAGAAATGCATTATCAGCGCTCATCTGGTGTTCCCGGTAAAAGCGGAGTATGGTTCCGGCCTGCCCGTCGATAGCCGGGTGGGTTTCATCCTCGCCCCTGAAAAGGATGGCCCCGGTATCTTCCTTAAAACCAAGGCCCAGATCTACCCGCTGTCTAAGATCCCTTTCCAGTTCCGGGAAGATCCGGGCAACCGAATGGGCATACTGCCATACGTGTGTACAAGTACCCGGACAGGCACCCACCCCTTCCCAGCTCCAGAAACGGCCATCTGCAAAACGATAAGTATTGGCAGTTGCCAGCGTACCGATATTAACAAACGTGCGTTCCAGGAACCAATGCGGCAAGGTGGAGTTGTTCCAGGTGGTGCTCCATAATTCCGTTGCTTTACTTAGTTTTTCAAAGTTGGTATCCAGGTACTGACTTACTTCATGCGCGTCTTTAAAACGTGCACCATAATGAAAGCCAGCTTCCGCGTCTTTTACTAAATTTTTCAGTTTCGGGTGCGGCTTATTAAAATGCCAACAGATAGAGTAATCAGCAGTAAGCGATTTGCCATGGGCAAGATCCTGTTGGAAGGAAATAGCACCTACCAGTTTTTCGGGTGCATCTGCGCTTGCTGATGCAATAACCGGCGAATCAAAGTGTTGCTCTGTAACGGGCCAGGGTGATGTATTGGCTGTTGCTTTACCCTTGCTATCATGCAAGGTAAAACAGGTGGTACCACTATCCGGTGCTGTTTTTAACGCTTCATTAGTTGTGTCAAAGGTGGAAAACACACTGGTTGATCGAGCCGCAGTCGTTACTTGATTAACACGTTTACCTGTACCCTCTTTCCCGGAAAGCTTATTGGCCCCGTTCTCCATCCAGCCTAGTAACGAAACCTGGATATTGCTGCTGGTGGTATTGTTTACGGTAAGCCTTAAAATAGTAGCAGGCAAGGCGGAGTTTTCGGCGTCCAGGGGAATAAATGGCGAGTATATTTTTAAACTCACAGCTACCGGGAAATCCTTACTCTTGTACTCCACCGTGGCTATAGGGTATGCCGGTTTAAAGATGATCTCCTCCCACTGATCCTCATTTAATTCTTTGATAAACGTTTTCCCATCAACAATTACTTTTACTGCGAAACCCTGCTCCAATACCCGCAGATTATCAGCTATAGCAGGTTCTATATAGGCCGAACCGTCCCTTGCCCGTATGGTTCGTTCCGATGTGCCGTCGTTCCATTTTACGGCTTTGGGTTCAATCCCTTCATGACTGCCTTCAAATGTTTCATTGTAAATTTGCCATAACCAAAGTCTGCCGTCACCACCGGCATAAACAGTTCCGGCATGCAAGCCACCAACGGGCATACCTATATATTTTAGTTCGTTTTTACTTTTATAATATGCCGTTGCCTCGCCACGGTTGTACAGGGACTTTATCCATACGGGATCAATATTTTTACGTTGAGGTATATTATGCAGAGGATAGCCTTGGTCAAATATCCCCCTGCTCCATGCCGGGAACTGTACAGCAGCTAAGCCGGCTGTCAACAGACCTGTCTTTTTAATAAAATCTCTGCGAGGGATGGCTTTCTTTTGCATGTTTCAATAGGTTTTCAGGTTTAAATCGCTTGGATTTAAACCATGGCTTGGCAGTTTCTAATATCAATATTATCAACAGGATATATGGTTATTAAACAAACGTTTGCGTGATAATAAATCAGGGGTGTAGGAAGTGTGGGTATTATACTCCAGTGGTTTGCTTGCTATTGGGTATGTAAATTGGTCTTAGCCCTTTCTTCTTTCTTCCAGTTCTTTATAAAGCTCCATGGCATTGTGAAGGCATGGAGGTACAGGCGCCGGATTTATTTCTGAAAACGTTTCTCCTGGTTTTTTGGAATGATAACGGCTTCTTTCGTCCATATCCGCCAGATCCTGCCTACTAAGGGGTATATGGGCAAAATCGGCTATCTTCTTAATCATGGGCATTGCCCCCTCGCTATAATTAAGAAGCAGAAAGTGGCCGTCAGTTGCTATGATCTTAAGGTACTGCTGTAAATATTTTTCAAGCAACTTTGCAATGTAATTATCCGGGGCTTGCGGCACTTCTTCCTCCGCAGCAAATCCCAATACTTCGGGTTCGATCAGGCCCGGTACCGACTGTAATCCCGCCATCCTTTTAAGCGAGCTAAACACTTCATTCGGATCACGATACATCAAAATAAAAGGTGTAGTTGGGTAAAGGTGCAGTAGTTGCTCGTAAAAAAACATGTGCCAGCTGTCGGCTTTAATTACTAAATGCTGCTCCCGGCCCGTTCTTTTTTGCCCGTAATACTTAACGGCGGTCATCAATAACCTGGAAGCATCTTTTGAGGTAAAACCGGCATGTTGGTATGGCAATCGAAGCAGATCATCAAAAAATGGAACCTCAGGGAGTACAATATGCTGATCAGACGTGGCCAGCAATTGCGAAACAAGGGTAGAGCCGCAGCGTGAAATATGAAAAATAAAAGCTGTTGGTTCCACAGAATTTAAACCACCTGCCCATTCCTCAAACATACAAAGGTCACTTACCGACGATATAGCGGAATGCGCGCTGTTGAGCCCCTTAATCTTCAAAATGGTTTCATCAAAAAAAGGTTCGGTAAACTGCTTTTCAAAGGTATTTAACCAGTGACATTGCATCTTCCCGTCATGGTTTACCAATTTATATGGGATCCAGTTTTTAAGAGGGAGCTTATCCATACTCATCTAAATAGCAGTACCGTTCAACTGTTGTTCCAGTTCAGCAGCTAATTTATTGGAGGAGGCTGTATTTTGCAGTCGTAATTCTTTGATGATCATTAACAGGTCACTCTCTGTATTTTCTTCCTTAAATGATATCTTATCCGATTCATTGATGATCCGGGCGAGCCAATCATTTACCTTGCAATCAATAACCAGATGAATCCTGTCTGTAGCGCCTTCGTTTGATACCCGGTGCGGCAAATTAGCATTGACATACCAGCATTCGCCCTCCTGCAAGGGGATACGCTCATTTTCAATATAAAACAGTACCTGCTGATTGGTGATGACCGGAAAATGCAACCGGGCCTCTCCTTTTTCAAAAGCCAGCTCGTTATCCCGGTGCTGTTTTATGATCGCGCCTGCCTGCAATTTTAAAAACCGTACTGCCATTACGGGGCAATCCAGGTCCGCAAGGAGCTGTTTTACCGAAGGAAAATGGGGCATCAATGAAGTATCCTGATAACCGGAGTTGGCCATCAGATCAGGGGTAATATTTTTATCACTCCCACCCGGTGACCGCAGGGCCATTGCGGTCCAGGATCCTTCGTAATAAAAAGTATTGAAATGCTCCTGCCATTCGTGGCCGAACTGTGCTATTTCGGCCTGCATGGCCTTGGTATCAAAGGGCAAAGACAAACGGGCATAACGGATAATCATGATAACAGGTTGATTAGGTTTTCCTTTTAAACGAAGTACGTTATACGAAGTTGCAAAATTTTGCGGACAAGCTTTTTTTATTTTTTTCATATCTTTGCCTCAACAAAAAACCATATTCCCTCCATGTAATAAATAATTTCTTTCAGGAAAATAAACGAAGCCACTATAGGAGGCTTTTGTAATTATTCACTCTTAAAGAAAGGAATTATGCTTAATCTTCAAGCTATTACTTATATACACCCCAACCGGGATCTGTTGTTTACAGATTTGGATCTTATTGTCAATAAACAAGATAAAATTGCCTTAATAGGTAATAATGGCACCGGAAAATCAACCCTCTTAAAAATTTTAGCCGGCGAATTGCAGCCTGCAAGCGGATTGATAAAAACCCATTCAAAGCCTTACTATGTACCCCAGCTTTTTGGCCAGTTTAATGATTACAGTACTGCCCGGGCACTGCGGATAGATGATAAACTAAATGCACTAAAAGAGATTTTAGAAGGTAATGTAACCGATGAAAATATGACATTGCTTGATGATGACTGGGCAATCGAAGAGCGCTGTCATGAAGCTTTTGCATATTGGGAGCTTGATGAACTAACTCTGGACCAAAAAATGGGGTCTCTGAGCGGTGGTCAAAAGACAAAGGTTCTCCTGGCCGGGATCAGGATCCATCAACCTGAGATTGTTCTGCTGGACGAACCCAGCAATCATTTAGACACACAGGGCAGAAACATCCTGTATGACTATATAACCTCCACCTCAAATACCTTATTGGTGGTAAGTCACGACAGGACTTTACTGAACCTGCTTAACACGGTATATGAGCTTGGCAAGCACGGCATAACGGTTTATGGCGGCAACTATGATTTTTATGCAGAACAGAAAATGATAGAGAGCAATGCCCTGAACCAGGATCTGCGGAACAAAGAAAAAGCCCTTCGTAAAGCAAAAGAAACAGCAAAAGAATCCATGGAGCGGCAGCAAAAACTGGATGCCAGGGGTAAGAAAAAACAAGAAAAAGCTGGGCTCCCCACCATAGTTATGAATACCCTCAGAAACAATGCCGAGAACAGCACCTCACGCATGAAAGGTATTCACGCCGAAAAAGTGGGTAATATTTCGCAGGAGTTGAGCCAATTGCGAAAAGAGCTCCCGGGGATCGACAAGATGAAAATGGATTTTGATAACCCGGCGCTCCATACAGGCAAGATATTGATCAGCGCCAGGGACATTAACTTTGGATACAGTGATCTGCTGCTTTGGAAACAGGCTTTAACTTTTCAGATCACAAGTGGCGAACGACTGGTAGTCAGAGGTGCAAACGGGTCTGGCAAAACAACACTGATCAAAATGATGCTGGGCGAATTGCAACCCACATCAGGCACACTCGATAGGGCCGCCGTGAAAACCATTTATATTGATCAGGATTATTCCCTGATCGATAATACACTCAGCGTTTATGAGCAGGCACAGCAATTTAACTCGGGAGCGTTGCAGGAACATGATATCAAGATCCGCCTGAACCGTTTTTTATTTACCCAGGAATATTGGGACAAATCCTGTAAAGCTTTAAGCGGTGGTGAAAAAATGCGGTTGATGCTTTGTTCATTAACCATCAGCAACCAGGCGCCGAACATGATAGTGTTGGACGAACCAACAAACAATCTGGATATTCAAAACATCGAAATTTTAACCGATGCGATCAATGAGTACAAGGGCACGCTTTTAGTTATATCGCACGATGAATATTTTTTAAAACAGGTAAATGTGGAGCGCTCTATCGAAATAGTTTGATGGCATTACATTCAGCAAATTTTTCATAATATTGGTATATGAACCAACCTGAACCAGAAAACCCTGTAGTTAGCTATCCTGTTACCGATACGCCAATTTTATCTCAACTTACGTACCCGGATGGAGGATCTATCTTCCAATTATTTTTAGTAACCATTGGTTTCATGTTTGCCGGAGGTATCTTAGGTGCTATTTTATTGGAACCACTTAAATATTGGGGCTTTAAGTCGCCGGGACTCAGGTCGCTTGTGGAGTTACTGTCTTACATCGTGGGCTTATTATTGACTATACGATACTCGGTCAAAAAAAGCAAAAAGTTGAGGATGTCTCCCTTCAATATCAGTTTTAATAAGATGCAAGGCTGGCTGGCACCTATACTTATCCTGAGCACATTGGCGTTAGTTGTCGGTCTAGAGTGGGTATCAAACCTCTTGCCTATGCCCGATTCCGTCCAGAAATTTTTTGATAATATGATCAAAAAAGACATCTTCTCGATCATAACACTCATTATTGCAGCACCTATTCTGGAAGAAATACTGTGCCGTGGAATCATTTTAAAAGGCTTGTTAAAAAACTATGAGCCTCAAAAAGCTATCCTGATCTCAGCGCTGTTTTTCGCGGCTATACACATGAACCCCTGGCAAGCTATACCGGCCTTTTTTGGCGGACTGTTCCTGGGTTGGGTTTTCTATAAAACACGGTCTGTTATCCCCGGCATGATTATACATGCAACAATTAACAGTACAGCGGCGGTAATGTTATTTTTGCCGAAGTCACAACAAAATTTTTCAGGCCTACTGGGCGAGCCCTATTATATCATACTATGTATACTTGCTGCACTCACCTTTACAGGCGGCTGTATGATCATTCATAAAAAGGCTTTACCTGTTTCTACCCTGTAAAAACCTATGCAAGATCAGATCTGATGAAAGCAAGCTATTTACCAGTAATATCGTGCCTGGCAAAGGCGGTTGCCGGAAGATGCTCCAGCGTTTCTTTTAAAAAGGTTACTTTACCGGTTCCCAGGTCATAAATAGCTCCTACGATAAGCAGCTTACCATCTTCATAATTTTTACTTAATACGGGCTCCAGATGGCGCAGGTGGTTTACCTGGTTGATGACGTTAAGCCGTATAGCGTTGTCAAGTACATTGCCTGGCATTTTTTTTGCCGCTATAGCCGCCGGTTTGATGGCATTGATCAAACTTACTATATGGCCCGGTGGATTTTCCGGGCGTTTTACGGCCGCTTCAACCGCACCGCAATTGGTATGCCCCAGCACCACGATCAATTTTGTTTTTAACGCCAGGTAACCATATTCCAATGTACCATAAGAAGCTTCGGCCATCACCTGCCCGGCGGTACGAACGATAAAAAGATCACCAAAGCCCTGATCAAACAAAATTTCGGCAGAAACCCTGGAATCGGAGCAGCCAACAATGGTGGCAAAAGGAGATTGCCCCGAAGCCAGTTTTTTGATCAGAGCGGGGTTTTGCCTCGGATAAATACTCCGGCTTTCCGTAAACCGGCGATTACCACCTGTTAACTTTTGCAGGGCAAAATAAGGATTGGCAAAAGCAGAATCGCGATTTACGATGTAGTTATCTTTACGCCATTTGGCAGAGTCGATCGCTGTTGATTTGTGTGCGTGTGTGCTATTTTTTTTCTGCCCAAAGGCTAAACCGGTACCTACAAACAGTAAGCCGGCAAATAAAAATGTTATTTTTTGTAGGGGTTTCATAATAAACATTTATTAAGTAAGCTAAAAATCGGGCGCAAAGGTAGTTCTCTGCGGTCGTGAATTAAAGCAGGAATTTACCCATTTATTAAGCATTTATTAGCCCTTGCAGACATAATTTCTCCTGGTTACGGTCTTCGGAGTTAATACAATACATTTGATCAGGATAAATTTGATATCAACTGTAACGAAGTAAAACAAATTAACGTCACTTATACAAAATTGAATACAAAATGAACCACTCCGCATTTTGCATAAAAAAATCGCTTGTCTTTATCACCTTCTTATTAATTTCTTCCTTTGGGCATACACAAACTTTGCAGGATACTCTGGCACAGATAGATAAGACGTTCAGCGCTTACCAACCGCAAAATCCGGGCTGTGAACTGGCTATTTCACGGAACGGGGTGGTTATTTACTCCAAAGCATGGGGCATGGCCGATCTGGAACACCGGGTACCTTTAACCACAGTATCAGTAACTGAAGCTGGGTCTGTATCCAAACAATTTACAGCCGCGGCCATTTTGCTGTTGGCGCAGCAAGGTAAGCTTTCGCTTAATGATGATATCCGCAAGTACCTGCCCGAGATACCCGATTATGGTTCGGTGATCAGAATAAGCAACCTGCTTCATCATACCAGCGGACTGCGCGATTGGGGCTCTGTTATGGACATTGCAGGCTGGCCGCGATCAACCAAAACTTATAACAATGATGATGTGCTGTATATTGTATCGCACCAAAAAGCGCTGAACAATAAACCCGGCGATGAATTTATTTACAGCAATTCAAACTTTAATTTGCAGGCCCTGATCGTTAAACGTATTACCGGTATGGAGCTGGCTGAGTTTACCCGCAAATATATCTTTGAACCGGCTGGAATGACTCATACCCAATGGCGCGACAATTTTAAACGTATCGTTTTAAACCGGGCCATAGCTTATCACACAACGGATACAGGTTATGAAACTGATATGCCTAACGAATATGCCTACGGCAATGGCGGCCTGCTTACTACCGCCGAAGACTTATTGAAATGGAACGAATATTACTGGGGTGGCAAATTAGGGAACCCTTCCCTGTTATCACAGCAAATAGCAGTTGACCACCTGAACAGTGGTGCGGAAAACGCTTACGGTATGGGTTTATTTATACAGAAACGCCGTGGCTGGGATTATATTAACCATGATGGTGCTACAGCAGGCTACCGATCGCTCCTGTTGTGTTATCCGCAGCTAAAGCTGTCTATCGCTTTTTTAAGCAATGCTTCCAATGCCGACTTTAGTCTGGTACGCAAGGTGGAGGATTTATTTGTTCCGGATAAAGAAAAACAGCCGTCTCAACCAGCTCAACAGGCTAAAACCTATCCCTTATCACCCGATCAGTTAAAAACATTTACAGGCTGGTATCAAAACCAGAAAAACGGCGCCGGCCTACAATTGATGCTGAAAAATGATACGCTGTGCACTGCACGTTTTAAACTTCGACCTATAGGACGAAATTCTTTCAGTGTTAACGGAGAGCAAATAATATTCAACAATAAAGGCTTTATCCACATCACAAAAACAAAGGATACCACCGTTTATGCGGCAGTAAAAACTGCAGGTATCGGCGAGGATTATCTTAAGGCCTATACCGGTGCATACTATTCATCCGAAACAGAAAGCAAGTATACGGTAGTCATCAAAAATGGCAAACTTACCCTGCATATCGACCCGTTAAACGATCAAGCCATTAACCCTACCTATTATGATGGCTTCAAAAGTGCCGACGGCGGTGCTGATATATATTTTACGAGGGATGCCAGCGATAAAATCAATGGGTTTAAAATATCTGTTAGCCGAGCCCGAAATATCACCTTTGCTAAAATACAATAGCGCATATTTAACTTTGTAACAAAACCCGCTGCTTACCATCCAATAACCAAACTATAAATTTCAGCAAATGGGTAAAAAAGAATCATTTTCCATCAGTGGCGAATCGTTACTGGGAAAAATAAAAGAATTGGTTCATGAAGGCAACGTGAGCCGCATTACGATAAGTGATAAGGCAGGTAAGGAACTGATGAGCTTTCCTTTAAGCGTAGGCCTGCTGGGTGCTATATTGGCTCCGGTATTTGCAGCTGTAGGAACGCTGGCGGCCTTGGTAACAGAATGCACCATCACCGTAGAAAGAGAGGATGACGGCAATACCGAAAAAGGTGTTGAGCCCACTGAATAAATGTACTTATTCCCGGGTGAACGCTTTTACTTATGGCCAAGCCAGTAACCCAGGATTAAGGCAACAACTATCAGCGCCCACCAAATATATTGACGGGTGCGGTAGCCATTGATCCGTTTTTCTAGTCGGGAAATCTCACCCTGGTTAGCCAGTTTTTCGGTTTGTAAGCGCATATTTTGCTGTTGTAGTTTAACCAGCGTGCCACCAACCTCCACTGGCTTTTGCTGCTCCAGCTGGTAACGCCGGCTAAAACCGCCGTCTTTAAGGAATTTCTCGCCTTTTGGCTTCAGTATCAATTTCTCCGGCAGTTCATAATCGCCATGATTACCCGATTCCTTGATCAACCCCTCCCATGTTAATATTTGTACCATGGCAAAAGCGGTGGCTTCGTCCCCATCAAAAAGTTTGAGCAATTGCACGCGTGTAAGACTGTCCGGTATCCCAAAAGCCTCCAGCATCGCATCCAGCATTTCACACTCGTATTCGTTCAATTCCGTCATCCCCACAAACTTCGCAATTATTTGCGATTATTTTACTTTCGCCAATATCACGAGGGTAACGATTTTTACACGAAGAGTTTTGGAAACACAAGCTTAATCAAATTACATATCAGTGTGCCCTGTCCTGTTCGCTGTTAGCACCGCCGGTATCACGTTTATGCGGCATGGTGATCGATTTACCAAAACTATAGGTAAATGAAAGGGTTGCCACCTGCGTATCTACAAAGTTGTGATAGGTTGCAGTAGCATTTGCAATATTAGTAATGGTACCGCTTGGACTAAATGATTTCAATACATCGCGTACATTGAACTTGATGGACGCCTTGTTATTCAATATTTTTTTCTGAACAGCGGCATTAAGCATACCTGTAGGTATAGAAACAAACTGCCCGTAAGTACCCCCGCTATTATACCAGCCGCTTAATTCAGCGCTCCAGGTTTTTGATATGGTGAATTGATTATTTCCGTTGGCGCTAAAAGTATATTGCGATTGATTCAGGTAGCCGGTATAAAATGCGCCCTGGTAAGTATTTTTATACACCTCGGCATACAGATTAACCGACCACCATTTGGCAGGCTGAAGATTGCTGTTAACCGAAAAATCCCATGTTTTTTGTTGCCCTATGTTACCGGTAGTACTCACAAACACATTACCATCTTTATGAATAGTTTCATTTTGAACATCAGTTGTACGATTATAAGCAATGGCCACGGTAAATAAACTCCTGAAACTATAGGCCAGTTTATAATTATCGGTAAACTGTGGTTTTAGGAAGGGATTGCCGGAGAAATAAGTAAACTTATCTACAAAAAAGGTAAAGGGGTTTAAACTTCCGTAGCTTGGTCTCCCTATCCTGCGACCGTAGGAAGCCACCAATACATTATGACCGGCGGTATCCAGGTTATAGGAAAAATACGTCGTTGGGAAAAGATTGGTGTAATGTTTAACAAATGATGAATCGGCCTTTTGTGCGTTTCCCAGCTGGTGCCCGTCGCCATTGGTATTCTCTAATCGCAAACCTGTTTGTATCGAAAAACGGCCAAAGGTTTTATTGAAATTAACATACGTTGCGTTTATATTTTCTTTGTACAAAAACCGGTTGGTATTGTTATAGTCGATGTTGCTTACGCCATCGATCACATTAAAGTAATTAGCGGCATTATCTGTATTAACATAGCTGCTTTTAACGCCGGCCTCCAGTTTCGCCTTGCCTTTAAACGGATGGGTATAATCAACTTTTGCAGAGTAAATATTGATGGTAGAAGGCAAATTATCACTTATGGTTTGTGTATTTGTTAAACTGCCATCGGGTAAAAAAGTATTGTTTACAAATAGTTGGTTACTACCTGCTACATTGTGAATATAATCCAGGTCAAACGTAAGGGTACGGCCTATGCTATCAAACTTATGGGTATAGTTCAGGTTGACGCCCTTACTGTCA
Source organism: Mucilaginibacter sp. BGA-UO-ETr-C110 (assembly GCF_059567985.1). Classification (NCBI taxonomy): domain Bacteria; kingdom Pseudomonadati; phylum Bacteroidota; class Sphingobacteriia; order Sphingobacteriales; family Sphingobacteriaceae; genus Mucilaginibacter; species Mucilaginibacter sp. BGA-UO-ETr-C110. The sequence goes on along the minus strand of NZ_JCAQPB010000002.1, from coordinate 576,648 downwards.
AATTTATTTTTAGATGTATTGAGGGAGTTAACAGTCGAATCCAATCCACCGCTTTTATCATATAGTAAGCTGTATACCGGGCTGCTATCATGATCGCGGGATATGTTGCCGGTAAATACTACTCCCCAGGTTGTTTTTGGCGATATAAAATAATCTAAGCCTGCTTTAATATTAGTATTGTTGCTGGATGGTCTGAAATAAGAAATGTCTTTTAGAGAAGAGGTCTGATCCCCGTTCGCATCCAAATAATTGCGGTCTATTTCGAGCCTTCTGAAAGTTTTCTGCTTGTTATAAGCAACGTTGGCAAAAAAGTTAACCTTATCTATACGGTAATTAAAGTTGATACTTTCATTCATACGGCCATAAAAACCCTGAGCCAGATTTGCCGATACCACCGCATTAAATCCCCTGGTGGTATTTTTTTTAGTTTTAATGTTGATGACACCCGCGTTTCCAGCGGCATCATACTTGGCAGGCGGGTTATCCATCAGCTCTATCTGATCTAATGCCGAAGATGGCAATGAGCGCAGGTATGTGGCTAGGTTAGCGGCCGAGAGGTAAGTGGGTTTATCATCTATCATCACCATTACGCCACTTTTCCCTTTAAAAGTAATATTGCCGTCGGCATCTACCAGCACACCAGGGGTCTTTGCCAGCACTTCCAATGCATTGGCACCTGTATTGGATATCAGCGCCCCAACATTAACCACCGTGCGGTCGATCTTTTGTTGTACATATGATTTTTGGGCGGTTACGTTTACTTCATCCAACTTTTTCCCGATAGATGATAAAATAAATGCCGGCAGATTAACCGTTTTTTGCCCACTAACCAACACAGGATCGCTTTTGTAATTCTTATAGCCTATATAAGTCACCTTGATCATATAGGTATTATCCTTTAAGTTTTGAAAAGTGAAGCTACCATCCGGATTGGCCAGTTTGGTACCTAAAACTACCGAGTCTTTTGCGGTAAGTAAAATTACAGTTGCCCCGTCGAGCGGTTTCCTGGCATCATCTAAAACCGCCCCTGAAATTTTACCATCTTTTGTTTGCGCATCAGCAAGGTTGAATAGAAATAGCGTGAATAAGGTTAAAAACGATAGGTACAGTAATTTCATAACTATAAGACAGCGATTAAACTAATATCGTTACTTGATCGCTATAGTTTCTAGCATAACATTTTTGTTACATATAATACCCTTTTGTCATCCAATTGCCATCATGCTTGTACCATTAAAATCTTTTGAGGGTATACTCGTCATAGCGATATATGAAAACACGAATCCTCGCCATTATCCTTTTATGGCTCATTGTTGATATTTACTTTTTTTCGGCTGTTGCCACCCTTACTGTTAATACATCCGTATACCTGGTTTATTGGTTATTTGATGCTTTGCTGGCCGGTACCATTATATTCGGTGCGTTTACCCGGAATACCAAACTCATATCCTGGCTAATGGCCTCGATGTTGTTATCCTTTATACCCAAGCTGGTTAGCTCTATCGTATTGATACTGGAAGATTTCACCCGCCTGTTTCGTGGCTTCCCGCCGCGCAGTTATGGCGTGAGTGAGTTTGTATTAGTGATAGCGGCTATGTTTTTCGGGCTGTTGCTGTTTGGCATCACCCGCGGGCGGCACTATTATAAAGTACGCCGGGAAACACTCTTTTTTGATGATCTTCCGGAGCGGTTTGACGGTTTTACGATCACACAATTATCCGACATTCATTCCGGTAGTTTCAGTGATGCTAATGGCGTGCAGAAAGGGCTCGACCTGGTTAACGCGCAGGGAAGTGATATGATATTGTTCACTGGCGACCTGGTCAACAACCAGGCAACAGAAATGGATCCCTGGATACCGGCATTTGCCGGGCTGGAAGCGCCTTATGGCAAATACTCAGTACTCGGCAATCATGATTATGGCGATTATATGCAATGGGAAAACAAGGACGATCAACAGGCCAACCTCAGTCGTCTGAAACAGGTGCACCAGGAAATTGGGTTCAAATTACTGCTGAACGAGGCTACGCCTATTCAAAAAGATAACCAGGCTATCGCCCTTATCGGTGTTGAAAACTGGGGTAAGGGTGGTTTTCATAAATACGGCGACCTTAAAAAAGCAACGGCCGGCGTACCTGATGCGGCCTTCAAAATCCTGATGTCACATGATCCCTCGCATTGGGATGCGGTAACGCTTGGTCACCACCAGCCCATCCACCTCACGCTTTCGGGGCATACACATGGCGCGCAATTCGGCTTTGAGCTGTTTGGTTTTAAATGGAGCCCGATCAAATATATTTATAAACAATGGGCGGGGCTTTATCAAAAAAGCGGTCTTTACCTTTATGTAAACAGGGGCTTTGGCTTTCTGGGTTTAAAAGGCCGCATAGGTATCTGGCCCGAGATCGCCGTGCTTACCCTAAAACGCAGATCTTTGGTTTAACAGAATAAATAGAAAAAAGGCTCGTAATTACTTGATTGCGGGCCTTTTTTGTTTGTATTTAACTCAGGCGCATTGATAAATAAAACCATTAGTTAATTTCCTCAAAAACAAAGTAACCATATACCGAAAGTCCCGTATAATAAGTTACTTTGCCGGGCCTGGAAAGCTTGATATATGATAACGCTTTGAATCCAGTACATTTTTTTCGGGCCTCCCCTTAATTTAAACATGAAAAATAAAAATCGCCTGACCCGCATAATGGCTGGTGCACTGGTTATTTCATCCTTTGCGATGTGTACCAAAAGCAAAATTGAAAAACCGGCAAGCCCAACTGTAAATACCGAATCCGTAAGTGTGCAAGCCGAATCAGTTTCTACCTTTACGTATACAGTTAAGTCTTCGGAATGGATGGTCGATGGCACTAATATACCTGCGGGAGCTACTGTATTTATCCTCGCTGGAGTAAGAGGATCTTTATTACTTAAAAATCTTAAAGGAACAGCAGCAGCTCCTATTACTATTATTAACCAGGGTGGTAAAGTAACTATCTCCACATCCGTTACTGCATCATATGCCTTTAAGACACAAAATTGCACCTATTTTAAGGTGCTGGGCAATGGCGTATCCTCCATTAAGTATGGGTTTGATATTAATGGTGGCAACATCGGTATGACGATGGATGATCTGAGCTCGGATTTTGAGATTGCCAAAGTGGAAGTTCGTAATAGCGGCTTTGCGGGCATTATGGCAAAAACAGACCCATCATGCGATGCAGCAACATGGCGTAGCCATTTTACAATGAGAAATATACTTCTTCATGACAACTACATTCATAAAACAGGAGGCGAAGGACTTTACGTAGGCAATTCTTTTTATGCCGATGGGGTATCACTTTCCTGCGGTACGGTTTTACCCCACGATGTGGCGAATGTTAAAATATACTATAACCTTACCGATTCTACCGGTTCTGAGGGCATCCAGGTTGGCAGTGCAATTTCAGGATGCGATATTTATAGTAATATAGTTAAAAACCCCGGAATAAGCCCTTTTGCGGCATATCAGAATAACGGTATACAAATAGGCGAAGGTACCGGAGGGCGATGTTTTAATAACCTGGTCAGGAATGCGCCCGGTAACGGGATTATTGTTCTCGGCCTCGGAAACAATCAGGTGTATAATAACTATATTCTAAATTCAAAAGGCTATGGCATTTTTGCCGATTCGAGATACACACCGGGGCCCAACTTTCAGTTTATTAATAATACCATTATCGCTTCCACACTGGGTGGTATAAAATTAAATTCAGAAACTATCCCGATGAACACCGTTATCAATAATGTTATCCTGCAAGCGGGATCAGGCCTTGCGATAATCAAAAAGAGCAACGATGTTAAACTTACAGCTTTAAATAACTATATAAGTACCGATGTAAACATTCTAAAATTCGTAAATTATAATGGAGGGGATTTTCATTTATTATCGTCATCTCCCCTTATTAAAGCAGGGGTAAACGCCGCATCATATGGTGTAAATTATGATTATTATGGCAGCTCACGCCCTGCTGCCCAGGCTTTTGATATTGGTGCTACTAAATATTGAGCATGATTGGTGTTTCGAATCAGAAAAAGCCTGGTAATTACCAGGCTTTTTTGTTGTTGTCCCCTTAGCGTACATTTCCGGTAAGTCGTTGAAAATAATTCGATAACCATTGAATTAATTTCCCCGGCTCCATAAATTATCAAAGCTTTGTTTTATAATAATTAACAAAGCGATGCAAATCAAATTGGGGATCATCAGTACTCTTTTGATGATAAACACATTAAATATACGGGCCCAAAACGCGGTTACGCCGACTACGATACCACCGATGGCCAGTTTTCTGGAGGGTTCCTGGCAAGGAGAAGGGGAATTCGCTAACGGCCGAAAGATCGCAGCCAAAGCCACCTTCCATCTATCACTCGACAGTTGTTGGCTCAGCTATACACACGAAGACCAGCTACCCAATACCTACAAGGCCCTGTCCATGTGGGGTCTCGATCGCTCAAAATCCGGTTTTTCAGCTACCATTTTCGATAACTTTCATGGCAATCGTACATTCTCTGGAGTTAACACCGATCCGGATGTGATCATCCTCTCCCGCAAAGATGAAACCGGGCCTCAGCAAACTTTCGAACGCTTCCGATACATGCTTATAGACAAAAACCATTTTCAAATGAGCTACGAACGGAGTCCGGATGGGCAGAGCTGGAAAACCATCGACACCCTGCTATTTAAAAGAGGATAAATAGGATCGCTTTTTAATGGATTATTCTGAATGAAAACATTTTTTTAACTGGATCTCTGTATAGGTTTGATTAATAAGTGGATACCGGGTCTCCATATCAACGACTTATGATTAGCTTGCAGAAAACCTTTTTATTTTATAACCAACCTTAAACATCATGACAAACAAAAGCTTGCTGCTCACATTAACCATTTTTTACCTATTATTTTACGGAGGCCAACAGGCCCTTGCACAAAACGCCGATGTTGGCAAGGTTAAAGCCGCCTTGAACATCGTTAACACAAACTATGGTGAAGCATTTATAAAAGGGGATTCTTCCTTATTTTTAAACAGCTATACAGCTGATGCCTGCCTGCTCCCGGCCAATTCACCGGCAATTTGCGGCCGACAAGGTCAACTGGCCTTTTTTAAATTCGCCTACCGTTCCGGCGTGCGTAACATCATATTTAATACGCTCGACCTGTATGGCCTTACCGATGAATATGTCACCGAACAGGGAAACTATGAGATGTTTGGGGCTAACAATAATACCCTGGGTAAAGGGAAATACCTTGTTCTTTGGAAAAAGACAAGCGAGGGCTGGAAAATGTTCCGCGACATGTTCAATAGCAACGCTCCCGCGGTGCGATAAGACCTTATGTATCTACTCAGGGTCTCTCGCAGAGTGCCCTGATTTACAGACTGCCTCAGTGCCTCTTCCAGGAGCCCCTGAGGGGGCGACATAGTTTACATAATTCATGGTTAACATCATTATAAACTATTAATAATCAATTAATTACATAATTAAACCCAAGAATATTATTACGATAGTGTAAACCCACAAAATACCCCAGAGTTAAAAGCCTCAAATCTTTCGATTTGAGGCTTTTAACTTTCGTAGCCCGATAAGGCTAAACTCGAACCACTTTCTTGAGGATTTGAAGCGTTTAGCGAAACGCTCTTAAGCGCCAATAGTACCTGTCTCTACATCTCCAGCTCGCTTGTAATTGGCAAAAATAACTCCACTTGGTGTAACAGAGCCCTTCGCTGGCGCACGCGTGCCGCGTGTGGTGAATAGGATATTGAATATAATATCAAGCCCAACCAAAACGATTGTGCTTGTTTTTTATAAACTAATCTGGTTGTAGCATGTTGTATGAGGCCTCTCTCGTGTTCGTTTATGACCATAGGTGGTGGGAAGACTTAATTCCGTTGTCATTTATAAAATTTTGCTTTTCCCGACACCTGTGGTCTATGACGAGTGTGTAAGCGGAGGGGTATCTGTGGTGGCAAATGAATAATGTAAACCCAACTACGGTGTTGGGTTTACACTTTTTGTAAGAAAATCTACATACTCACTTGATTATCAAATAAATAAATGAATATTAACCATAAATTGTGTAAACCATGTAAACCCACTTTTTACGTCCCCTCAAGGCCTCTCGCAGAGAACCCTGAGGGAAATGAAATTATTGCACGCTCTTAAGCGCCAATAGTACCTGTCTCTACATCTCCAGCTCGCTTGTAATTGGCAAAAATAACTCCACTTGGGGTAACATGATTATCTGTTAATTTAAATGCCGCCGGAACCGCTTCGTTGTCAAACAACTTTTTCCCTTTGCCAAGAATCACCGGGTAAATTTTGAGCCAGAGTTCGTCCGCCAAATCATGCTTCAGTAGTAGCTGAACGAGTTCGCTGCTGCCCCAAACTTTGATGTCGGAACCTTCTGAATTTTTGAGTTTTTCGATATCTGCCACGCTTGTCAAGAACACCGAATTTTCCCAACCAGACTCTTTCATGGTGTTGGATATGACGTATTTCGTGACATCATTGATACCCGGCCAATAATCCGCATGCGCTGGCCAGTAGGAAGCAAAAATATCAAATGTTTTTCTGCCCAGAAGAATATCAGTAGGTTCCATCTGTTTTTGCATCACCTTGCCAGAAACTTCGTCCTCATACGGTGCAGACCAACCGCCATATTTAAAGCCGTCTGATGTATCTTCCTCAGGTCCGCCTGGTGCTTGCATTACTCCGTCTAATGTCATAAATGTTAAAACGATTATCTTTCTCATAGTAGTTTAATTGAAGTGGTTGCGTTTTTGTTCATTTTCTATTTAAGGGTTCGAAAATATTTATCGAAGCATCTTTTTAATACCAGATACGATTATGTTTACTTTAAAAAGCCATCCAGATAACCTAATATGGTGTTAGTCTGCATCATTAGGCCAACATGGCTCTGCGAAGGAACAACTGCCAGATGTGATTTTGGCATCGGTGCCAGATCAGCAGATACACCACCTCCCAGTAATTGATACGTTTTCGCCAACTCCACTTTATCCAGACCATCATTGTCGCCCGAGATGATCAATACAGGCGCAGAAATTTTCGCAATATTGGAGTCGCCCAGATCAAATGGCTCACCGGCGAAAGCGATCATCTGCTCTAAGAACTTTGTCCATTTTGTTTTGTCGGGCGCTACCGCATCATATGCCACTTTCATCGGGCTATTTGCAAATAATTCAGGCCTCATACCTTTAAACGCGTTAGCTATTTCGGGCCTCCAACCAGTACTTTTATAAGTAGAAGAGATGATCACTAATTTTCTTAATCGTTTAGGGCTTTGTATAGCAAACTGGTAAGCCACAGAGCCGCCAAAACTATATCCAACCACATCGGCACTGTCAACTTTCAGGCGATCCATTACTCCTGCCACATCACTGGCTAAAGTAGCATGCGATAATTTTCTGTCTGAAAACGGTGTGTGTCCATGTCCCTGCAATTCAATAGCAATTACTTTTCTTGTTTTTGACAATTCAGGTATTAATTGTCCCCAGTTCCCTTCGATGGTCATAAAGGCACCATGCAGTAAAACGATAGGCCTGCCCTCACCATACACTTCGTAATAAACTTTAGTGCCATTAACAGGTACGTAGCCACTGTCGGCAGGTTTACTTTGTTGCCCGTTTGATGGAGATGCTGCAAATACAATGATTGCCATTAGTAGTATTGATTTAAGAGGACTAGGTGTTTTGAATAAATTTTTCATGACGACATTTAAATTTAGTTTGAAACTTATTGATAATACAAAGTTGGAATTTACTTCAGGATCTGATACAGTGCAAAAACGACAACTTAGAGGGTAAATTCCGCCAAAACATATTTATCTTTAGGAAAAGAAAATATAACAATGAAACCAGCATGAGCTACAGCTCACAAACCTTAATGAAAAATACAGCTCATGATAGCTTCATTACCATTAAAAAACCAAACTGTGCAGCACTCATGAGTACTATTAAAAAACAACTTATTAACGAATAATTATTCCAATGAAAAAAGTGTCTGTTTATGTGCCCGAAAATGCGGCCATTGAGGCTGTAACCCCGCCCTACCGTTTGTTTAAAACAGCTAATGATTTTTTAAAAGCATTCGGTAAAAACCCTTTATTTGATGTGGAATATGTAGGCTTAAAAGATTATGTAGCTACCAATGATGGCGAATACTCCGTAAAAATAGACCGGCTAATAAAAGACATTCAAAAAACTGATCTGATCATAATACCAGCCATTTATGGAGAAATTGATAAAGCGATAAAAGCAAATGAGAAAGTAATTCCATGGATAAAAAAGATGCACCAAAATGGCAGCGAGGTCGCAAGTTTATGTATTGGTGCTTTCCTGTTAGGAGAAACCGGCTTGGTAAATGGTAAGCGATGCTCTACACATTGGGCCTATTATAATCAGTTTCGTGATATGTTCCCGGAAATAAATATTGTAGAGGGTTCTGTTATTACTGATGAAGGTAAAATTTATTCGAGCGGCGGTGCAAACTCAATATGGAATTTGCTGCTTTATATATTAGAAAAATACACCGATAGAAATACCGCTATTTTGGCCGCCAAATATTTTGCCATAGATATAGATCGGAACAGCCAGGGTGCTTTTACAATTTTCACCGGACAGAAAGCCCACAATGATAAGGAGATTTTACAAACACAAAACTATATCGAAAAAAGTTATCAGGATAAATTAACCATTAATGGTCTGGCAGATAAAGTAGACATTAGCCAAAGAACCTTTGAAAGAAGATTTAAACTGGCTACCAATAATACGCCTGTTGAATATGTACAAAGGGTAAGAATTGAAGCCGCCAAACGCAGTTTTGAAAGCTCAAGAAAAAACGTATCGGAAGTTATGTTTGATGTTGGTTATAGTGATATGAAAGCATTCAGAGATGTATTCAAGAGGGTTACGGGAATTACGCCAATTGAATACAGAAATAAGTATAGTAAAGTGGCAGTAGAGAATTGATATGCATATGAAAAAAATTATTTCTATTCTCACGCTATTAATCTGCGGTCATTTCTCCCAGGCACAGGATTTCCATCTATATCAAAAAGCGCTATTTATTAAGGGCAAAGACACGCTGCGTTACCGGATATTATATCCTGAAAACTATGACTCAAAAAAATCATACCCTTTGATTGTTTACTTGCATGGTGCAGGCTTCAGAGGAAATGATAATGAACAACAACTCGGCGGTCATAGTCCGTATTACGGAGCCGGCAAGGATTTTTTAAATGATTCGGTCCGGAAAAAGTATCCTTCACTTGTAGTTTTTCCGCAATGTCCTGCGGACAGCATGTGGTTCAAAAACCCTCCGGGGCCGCCCTACGATACAACAGCAGCGTTTAACCATAAGATGAACACCCTGGCCCTTTCAACACCGGAACGTTTGGTAAAGCTTTTAATGGATAGCCTGGCCGAACATCAAATCGCAGACAGAGAAAGAATTTACCTGGGCGGCACTTCACTTGGCGCCTTTGGCACTTACGATCTGATCATCCATTATCCTGGTTATTTTGCGGCTGCTTTTCCTATATGCGGGCAGGGTAACGTAGAGCTATATCCAAAAAGGGCTGTCAACCTTCCCGTGTGGATTTTTCACGGTGCGATCGATGACATTATTAATCCATGGCCCGATAGGAGCCTGATTAAAGCGTTACAACACAGCGGTGCAAAAAATGCGAAATATACCGAATACCCAGGCTTAAAACATAACATTGAAGCCAATGTATTTGCTGAACCCGATTTGTTTCCGTGGCTGTTTTCATTTAAAAAATAAGGTATAGTAATAGGCTACAATATTGACTAAAACCGCCACCTCCTCTGCTGGCGCACGCGTGTCGCGTGTGATCCTAATGTGCATTGAATAATTAACAGTGAAAGCACACGCGGTACGCATACGCCATCTGAAGACGGAAATTAAGGTTAAAAGCACAATTTTAGTTAAACCTTCATTGTAATTATTGGTTAATGTTATCGTATATTAGTTAACCACCTTATTGCATCTGAACGGCTATAAGTCTGTGAACTTTCACAGCAGGCTCCAAGGTAAATTTGTGTGTCATTCTTAACCTTTAAAAACTAAAAACGATGAAAAAATTTAAAAGTCTCGGCACAAGCCTGACAAAAAATGAAATGAAAAAAATAAAAGGTGGCCAGGCGCTTACTTGTGTGCCATCTTCATGTGTACATTATTGTGCAGCCGTAAACCAACCGGGCACCTGTATTGACGGTGCCTGTCATTGCGGTTAAATCAAGCTTTATACCTATATATGGTTACAGGACGCCTGCATTAAGCGGGCGCCCTGTTTTTGTTTAAATTTCATTTTGCCTCCGCTGGCCCCCTTCATAAATTTAGCGTTTCTTTATCTTTATCTTTACTATACATATGAAGCTCTTACTAACCTCCAGCGGCATTGCCAATCCAAGCATCCAAAATGCACTAACAAACCTGTTAGGTAAACCCATTGAAGAATCCAACGCGCTCTTCGTACCGACCGGAATGTACCCCTTTCCCGGCGGCCCGCAGTTCGCCTGGAAAGCCATGAACGGACAGCTCGGCTCAGCCATGTGCCAGTTAGGCTGGAAGTCCTTAGGACTACTGGAACTGACCATGCTCCCCAGCATCAGTGCAGCAGTTTGGCAACAAGCGCTCCGCGAAGCAGATGCCCTGCTCGTGTGGGGCGGCGACCCGCTGTTTATCAGCTATTGGTTAAAACAATCAGGCCTATCCGAATTTTTGCCAACCCTCGATAACCTGGTCTATGTGGGAACTAGCGCCGGTGCCATCGCCACCAGTAACCTCTTCGGCGAAACCTACAACAACCTGCCTGCCACCATCGCCCAGCCTCTGACCACCCAGACCATCAGGTTCGATACATTCACCCAAACATTCATCACCGCCCAGGGCGCCGGGTACATCGATTTTGCCGTCATCCCCCACTACAACAACGAAAACCACCGCAGTGCCTCTATAGCCAATGCCCCTACCTGGGCTTCCATGCTCCCCTGCCCCGTCTACGCCATCGACGAACAGACCGCTATCATAGTCACCGGCGGAAACATCGAGGTGATCTCAGAAGGAACCTGGAAACGCTTCGATCAAGCTATATAACAACAACTCAAGCTCTATACCTTCCAGCCCATGGTCGGCATCATCTCCGCACCATCCAAACAAAAAAGTCCCGACAATTAATTGTCGGGACTTTTTATATCCAGTTGAGAGGAAGAGTATGAAACCTGCATACACTTAACGCTGTAAATCAATAATTTACGATATTTTTTTTCATTGCCATGATATTGCCGCGAACTTGAAAATATCGCAGAATTACGCCTAAACCTTACTGGATACCATCCGGTGTGAATAGTGTCCAGTTAATTTTCTTTAAGTTTGCGGCGCAAATCATTAGGGTTTGCTTAATACCCGGGATTTTGCACGAGTTCGGGCGCATTTCTGTCAATTTCCGGTTGTGGAATAGGCCAGAAATCATAGTTGTCAGCATATTTAGTTTTTACAGTAGGGAATAAAGGATTTTGGGCAAAACCGTTTAATTTCTGCGTTGCGATGCCCCATCTCCTCAGGTCAAAATAGCGTATTCCCTCCAGGGCAAATTCCACGCGCCGCTCATGCCGGATTCTTTCCCTTAACTGCGCTTGTGACAAACCAGCAGATAAACCAGGCATATTAACCCGGGCCCGAACAAGGTTTATTGCATTATAAACACTTGCGTCCGGTCCAGACGCTTCATTTTGTGCTTCTGCATACATCAGTAAAATATCCGCGTAACGGAGTAAAACAAAATCATTATCACCTTTTACGCCGTAATCAGGATCTACCAAGGCAGGGTCAAGCCATTTCCTGACCGGATAGTAGCCGACAATCCATGAATCTTTTCCTGGCGTAGCCACTGCATAAGATCCGGTGAACGGCCATCCCTGGACTTTGGTGTCGCCTGGAAAGAACAGGGTCATACGCATACGAGGGTCCCTGTTGTCATAAGGTTTCCCTTGAACATATACCCCGGAACTGGTCGTGTCTTTGCCATCTGCGGCTTCATATTCGTTTACGAGGTCCTGTGTGGCCAGTTCACCTTTCCAACGTTGCAGGGGAACGCTGATCCCATTATCCTGATGAGACAAATTCGGAAGCTGGTATTTTACCGAGAACATAATTTCAGGACTGCTGTTTTGAGCAGGCTTATAGAAGTTTGCGGGATAGGAAGTATTCAATGAGAACTTTCCTCCTGTTATTATTTCATTGGCAAGGGCGGCGGCCTCTGTATACTTTTTCTCAAACAACAACGCTCTGACTTTATAACCTTGCGCTGCTCCTTTAACCGCATGTCCGCTGCTGTAGGAAACATCCGGCAAGCCGGCGATCGCCAGATCCAGATCCGCTTCAACCTGCTTTAAAACATCTGCCCGGCTAGATTTGGCCATGTGTTTGGTATAGTCAAGGGTATATGGGTCTGCCGTTGTTATAATGACATTGCCATACAACACAGCAAGCCAGTAATAATTAAAGGCACGCAGGAAATACGCTTCAGCTTTGTATTGCTTCAGCTTATCACCGGTGAGCACTTTATCCACATTGGCCAGGAAATAATTAATAGAAGCTATCGCTTTATAATTATTCACGTAATAAGATGATTGGAAAAGATTATAGGTGTCAAAAACGCCGGCTGAAAGACCGGAAGATAATGCGCTTGTTCCACCTCCGTAGTTATATTGCCCGTAAGAGTTATCACTAAAATTATCCCAGGCCACCACCTCGTATTGCGAGGTCGAATAGCCTCCTCCTGATGCATATAAAAAGTTATAACACCCTGTTAATGCAAGGTCCGCATCGCTTTCTGATTTCCAGAAATTTTGCGTAGATAGTTGATCAGGCGGATTAAGGTTCAATGAACTTTTCCTGCAAGATATCAGCATGACTGATAACATGATCAGCATGAATATATATTTATTGTAAAGATTCATAATCGTTTGCTTTAATAGGGTTAAAGTTTAATGGATGCACCAAAGGTTATTGTCCTGTTCTGAGGATAGGTAACATAGTTACCGTCTCCAACACGTTCAGGGTCCAAACCTGGATATTTACTAATGGTGAACACGTTGTCAGCAGCTACAAAAATCCGAAGGCTTTTAATCGAGATCCTGTTCAGCATGGATATCGGAAAACTATAGCCGAGTTGCAGGCTTTTGAGCCGGATGAAGGAAGCGTCTTTTAAGAAATAAGTAGAAGGGTAATTTTGTACAGGTGCATAGCCATCTGCCACGTATATCTTAGGCATGGTATTGGTATGATTGGTTGGCGTCCAACGGTTCAGCCAGTCTGTTGTTGGAATAGAGCCCTGCCTGAAAGGTTCTATTCCCCAACCGTTAACATATGTCTTCTGACCTTGAGAACCATAAATTTGCGCACTAAAGTCGAAGCCCTTGTATCCAGCTCCCAAATTAGCTGAATATTGATAAGACGGAAATTTACCGCCTACATAGGTTCTGTCATTTGCGTCTATTTTCCCGTCACCATTTATATCTTTTATTTTCAGATCGCCCGGCGTTGGGGTAACCGGTTGTTTCGGAGAATTATCTATCTCGGCCTGACTTTGAAATATACCATCCCAAACATACATATAGTAAGCATCGAGCTCATGCCCTTCCTCTCTGATGGTATGGTCGCTGATGTCCTTTGATCCATATTGCTCAAGCTTGTTTTTGTAGGTTTGCAGGTTTAACCCTACGGTATACGTAAAATCTTTGCCAATCCTGTCATTGTATTGAACTGCAAACTCGAAGCCTTTATTCCTCAGGGCTCCGTTATTTATAGTAGGTGCATTAAGGCCGACGTAGTAAGGAACCTGGGATCCCCTTAAGATATCGAAGGTATATTTATTAAAATAATCTGCCGAGAAAACCAGTTTATTATTAAATGCAGTCATATCAAGACCTACATCAGCTACCCGGGTAGTTTCCCAGGTGAGGTTTTGGTCAACCAACGTATTGGAAACAAAACCAGATGTAACCGTACCGCCAAAAGCATAATTAGCGCCCGATAATGTAGACTGATAAGGATATGTTCCAATATTCTGGTTACCCAATTGTCCCCAGGAACCACGGATCTTCAAATCATTTAACCAGGAAACATCTTTCAGGAAATTTTCCTTTGAAATTCTCCATCCGCCTGAAAATGAGTAAAACGTTCCATAACGGGTATCAGATGGCAACCTGGATGTTCCATCATACCTGATGCTGGCGCCGAGCAAATATTTATCTTCATAATCGTAATTGGCACTACCATATAAAGAACTGATCGCCCAGGAAGAGGATGTACCGCCGTTTGTCTGCCCGTCAGAGGGTCCCGCATCCAGTTCTCTCAGGAAGTTTGTAACATATTGTGTTCTGGATGCATTGATATTACTGCCCGTGTTCCTCTCCTGCTGCAAGCCGGCAAACGCCGAAAAATTATGCCCTCCAAAACTCTTTTTATAGGTCAGCTGGCTGTAATAAACGGTGTATAAGTTGTCTGAATTGCCTACATTCAGGCCGGGGGATCCGTCATCGAGATTACCCGCGGGACTCATATCACTATAATAATAGGTGGGTATAATGGGTCTGAAATCATTGAATTTATAAATCCCATAATTGAATCCCGCTTTATTCTCCCATCTCAACCCCCTGAAAAGATCAATATCCAGTGACAGGTTACCTTGAATGTATTTGTCATCTCCCCGGGTCCTGATGTCTTCATCCACGATGGCCACCGGATTTTTATTACCCAGTTCATTTGAATAGGCTTTTTTTATCCATTTCCCATCCACCTGCGCCGGATACAAAGGAGATTGCGCCAGTGCGGAAAGAAATTGGTCACTTGCTCCGTTTTCGGGTGTGAGCTTTTTGCCATAGCGCATCTGTATATCGCTTCCAAACGTTATTCTCTTGTTAAGCTTTGAATTCAGCCCTAGCGAGAGCGTATACTTTGAGTAGTCAAATCCCCGCATAACGCCGGGCTGGTTAGTGATCCCGATACCCACACTGTAAGTTGTGCTATCCTTACCTCCGCTCATGTTCAGGTAATGATTTTGTGTGTAAGCGGTGCGAAAGATATCATCCAGCCAGTTATGGTTTGGATATTTCACCTGGTCCGTCGCATTTTGATACAAATCGATCTGAGCTTGCGTATATAATGGGGCCAATGAAGAATTGGTACGTGCTTCATTCGATAACTGCATATAGGTGGCGGAGTTGGTAACCAGATCCGGAAGCTTCGTCGCATTGGAAATCCCGAAATTGTAGGTGTATTGAACAGCAAGACTGCCGGCTTTGCCCCGCTTGGTTTTTACCACAATCACACCGTTCGCCCCGCGTGATCCATAAATCGCGGCAGATGACGCATCCTTCAATACGGAGATCGACTCTATATCATTCGCATTCAGCACATCCAGGCTGCCGGGAAGGCCGTCAACGATCACTAATGGATTTGACCCAGCACCGCTGAAGGTACCGGTACCCCTGATTGTAAGCTGGACATTTTCGGCTCCCGGCTCACCTGAACCCTGAACAACCTGTAAACCGGGAAGTTTTCCCTGTAGTAAAGTTGCAGGAGAGGTGGCTACCCTTTTGTTCAGTTCGTCGCCGGAAACGGTGACTACTGCGCTGGTGAGCTTGTGTCTGCTTTGTGTAGTGTAGCCTACAACAACCATTTCATTTAACGCACTGGTGAGCGCAGTCATCCTGACTTCAATTTTCGATTGTGCACCAATTACAATCTCCCTGGTTTGAAATCCTACGAAAGAAATGACAAGTACATCACCCGGTTTGGCATCGATCGAAAACTGCCCCGCAGCATTAGTGACCGTACCCTTTTGCGCATCTTTTAACATAACGGACGCACCGGGCAATGGAGCCCCTTTGTCATCTGTAACTGTTCCGTTGATATTTTGAACAGTAATAACCGGCTTATCGCTTTGTGATTGCTCTGTTTCTTTTAAGGCAATAGTCTTTTTAAATATTTTATAACTAACTGGTATCCCGTTGAGACACTGGTCAAGCACATTGCCGATAGTTTGCTTTTCGACACTAATATTTAAGGTTCTGGATCTAAGAACATCAAGATTATCATCGTATATAAAATGATACCCGCTCTGTTTTTCTATCAGTAATAAGATTTTTTCTATGGATACATTCTTTTCGTGAAGGGTTATCAGCTGAGCATAGCTTTTCGCACTTACTTGTGCAAGTCCTGCAATCAATAAGACGATCGTTAGTTTCATCATTAGAAAAATTTTGGACATAGTGCGCCATGACGCTTCCGCGCACTTTAAATTAATTTTCATAATTTTGGTTAGTTTGGGGTTAAACGTTAGATTTAAATTGGTTACTTCTGATGATTGGATACCCGGATATTAACCGGGAAAGTGTTAGAGCACTTCCCGGTCTTTTAATTTACAGATGAATTGCAGGGATACGGGTAAACTATACCCGTATCCTATCTATCAGCTTAAAAAGGTACCCGTTTTTTAGGTGGTCTTTCGTATTTATTTCTCCATAATTAGTATTAAAGTGAATAATTGGTTATTGATTATCAGCCTGCTGCCTGAGACATGGAATAGGTTGGCCTTCTCATGAGCCTGCCTTTGCCTTAGTCAGTAACAGTAATATTTTTTCCTTCTATCCGGAATTTGATCCCTTCAAATTGCAATACTCCCAATAACTCAGCAATGTCTACATTGCGTGGCATTCTTCCGGTAAGCTTTGTCTTAGGAATCTTTCCTTCATAGGTAACCTTAATGCCATACCAGCGTGATACCTGGGCCATAATTTGCTCAATACCGGCTTTTTTGAAATCAAATAGCCCGTTCTTCCAGGCGATCTCCATTTCTGCATCTATTTCTTTATTAACTGTTAGCTGTCCCTTATCATTTAAAACAGCTTGTTCGCCGGGTTTCAGCATAGCAGCCGATAGCTTACTTTTTATTCTTACCGCACCCTCAAGCAGGGTTGTTCTGGTATCCTGATCATCATCATACGCAGAAACATTAAAATGTGTCCCCAATACCTGCACTTCGCTTTTGGTTGTTTTTACGATAAAGGGTACAGCTGCATTATGACTCACTTCAAAATAACCTTGTCCGGTCAATTCTACTTTGCGTTCATTTCCGTTAAAAGCTACGGGGTATTTCAGGGAGGAGGCGGCATCCAACCAAACATGGGAACCATCAGGAAGAATTACCTGGAATTGTTCGCTTTCTTTTGTCGTTAAGATGTTATACTGTAGTGCCTGATGGTCGCTATCCTTATCCGACGCAACGGTGTAAACAATCTGGCCTTGCTTTGTTTTACTGATTATGATCCCCGCCTCACTGGCCAGTTGACCTTGCAGGGAATCAGTAAGGATCAGTTTTTTACCATTTGCAAGGGTCAGTGTGGCTTTGTTGATGCCTGGTTTGATATCATGGGCATAAGTGTTTTCATGCGGCCCTTTATCTTTATTCCGCAGAAAAAACCATCCTGCACCGAAAGCAAAAAATAGCAAAGCCGCTACACCGGTTAACCAACGATAAGGAATTAAGCGCCTTTTATCGGTGTTTCTTAACTCAGTATCTTCCTGCTGGTTGATCCTGAAACTGACGGCGTTTAAAACGGATTGCCTGGCCCCTTCATCTACCTCTGCAAAAGCTGGTTCCTGGAATGCATTTTTAAGCAAATCATCGAATAATGCCCGATAGCGGTCATCCTGAATAGCTGCCTGTAATTCCGAAAGATCTTCGGGTGGAAGGCTATCATGGAGATATTGTTCAAATAATACTTTAAATCTTTCCTGGTGCATCTTATTGGTATAGGACGTACCCCTTGCAACATGCATTAATCAGGGCCTACTGATACTAAAGACGTAAAAGAGCGACAGGGTAAGACAAAAAATATTTATTTATTTTGATAGGCCGTACAAAATAGCCCCGGCGGCAAAAATGATGGCAGGATTATCTGTATGTAAAGCCATGAATTTGCGGATGTCCTGCAGTGCTCTCACTATATAGGTTTTTGAGGATACTACAGATATACTTAGTTGATGAGCAATCTGTTCATGAGTAAGGCCATCCACCCTGCTCAGCATAAATACATCTTTTACTTTTCCCGGCAATTGATCGATAGCGGATTTAAGGATATTTTCTAATTCATTATATTCCAACTTTTCCTGCGGCGTAACGGTACTGTCTTCAAAGTAATCAACCAAGGCTTCAATATTTTCGGTATCGAAAACCTTTTTTCGCAGAAAATCAAGAATAACATTGCGCGATAAGATATAGACATAGGCATCTTCTTCCTTTATTTCGATTAGCTTATGCCGGTTTTCCCAGAGCTTAATAAAAATATCCTGCGCGAGGTCCTGGGCCTTTTCTGGCGATTTGGTCAGCCTTAAACCCGTGCTATAAATCTGCGGCCAATGGTAGTTAAAAAATAAGGCAAAGGCCTGCTGGTCTCCAAGGGATACCCTGGTGCGTATATGTTGCTGATCATACAATGACTTTATCTGCAAAGTATCAGTTGTTTAAATAATCGGTCGTTAAATTTATGCAATAACAAACAAAATTTGTAAATTATTTCACTTGTAAATTATTACAGGTCAGTTTATTCTACAATGCAGGTGCGGGATTCCGACCTATAAGATGCCCCGTTCCGGGGAACGGGCAAGAGAAATGGAGATAAAGAAATTAAAGAACTTTAATAAGCTGTAAAGGTCTTTAAGGCCCTTTCCGCAGCCTGTCGTATACCCGATCCAACCGTAAAAATACCAGGAAAGGCCATCCTGCAGATTTCTGCTCGTCGTAAAAACGATACCGACAAAAAACATCTCATCTTTTATCGGTATCGTTATCGTATTAAAGTTTAGGATTGTTATCAATTTCAGATTGCGGGATAGGTAGAAATTCTTTTGAAGGAGTATAATATGATAAGGGTTCGGTAGTAAAATAGCTTTTCCTTCTCCATCTTAAAATATCAATGTTCCTCACCTCTTCATTCGTCATTTCCGCTGTTTTTTCGTGCATAATGGCTTTAACGACATCGGCCTTTGATCCTACCGGGAATTGTGATGTTGGATAAGGTGGCATAGCGACACTTGGCCTTGCCCGTACCTGGTTCAAATACGCAACCGCAGCACTGGTGTTACCCAGTTCATTTTCGCACTCAGCAAGATTCAAAAGCACTTCCGCATACCTTATAATCCTTTGGTTGTTGCTGCCCGGGTGATAGGATGCGGTAGCCTTGTCTTCTTTATAAATGAGCTGAAACTTTCTGAAGCCAACCTTAATAGTTTTGCCATTCACAACAGATGAGTTCCCATTTTGATCGGCATCAACTAATGTAGAGGCACCGTTGTTAAACGTATCACCTGTTTGGTAAAAACTGTAGGCATATCGAGGATCTGTTTTGGCAGCGCCCGTTGCCGTATTTTCAAATTCGTTAAGTATTTTGTTTGATGGAATCAGGTTACGCCAGCCTATTGGGTTATATTCCTGATTCCGTACGGTGGTCTGGGCAGCAGAAGCGCCGTCTCCAACAGCACTCCCCCAGTTAAAACCATTATCGCCTTTATCCGAATAGATCATTTCGAAGATCGATTCATTGTTAAATTCTGTTTCCTCTTCAAAATTATCAAGAAACCTTGGGGTAAGCGAATAACCATCGGCACCTGAAGTTGGTATTTTTAGTAAGGCCGCTTTGGCACCTGCATAATCGCCGGTTTGCATTAAAACACGGCCCAGCATAGCATTTGCCGCGGAAGCGGTTGCACGGCCCTTGTCTGTAGCCGATTTACCCGGTAATACGGCTGCTGCCTCTGTCAGATCCTTTACCGCCTGGGCAAAAACATCCTCAACTTTTGATTTAGGCTGATAATCGGTTGGGGTTTTAGCGGTAGTTGTATAAATAGGCACACTACCCCACATGCTTGCCAGTTCATAATAGGCCCAACCCCTTAAAAATTTGGCTTCGCCCACCAGGTTATCCCTTACAGCAGTATTGTCGGTTACATTTGGCGCATTATCTGTAACCGTATTAGCCCGGTGAATAACCGTGTAAAGGGTGTTCCAAACTGTATTCATCACCGGATTAGCGGGATCAACCACACCAATCAGTATCTGGTTGCGGGGAGCCTCTAACTGGCTGCCACCGCTTACTACGTCATCGCTCCGCAAATCATGCAGAAAAAACCATTCCCGGGCTACGAGGCCGATGGCATGCCATGTTGAATAAATAGCATAAGTGCCAGCTGTTAATTCACTTGAATTCTTGAAGTAATTATCCGTAGTCACGACGTTTGGATTACTAATATCCAGATCCTTTTTACATGAAAAAATGCTTGTTATTATAAGCCCTAAAGTAATGAGGTATTTAAAAGTCTTATTGCTTTTCATAATATTTTCCTTTAAAAATCTTAACTGTTAAAAACCGGCCTGTATGCCAAATTGAAATGAACGGGCTACCGGGTACTGACCAAAATCGACACCGTTGGTCAAATTACCACCTGTGGTATTTTGATTTTTATTACCTACTTCCGGGTCAAAACCTTTGTACTTTGTAAAAGTCAGCAGGTTTTGGCCAGACACATAGAATTTAAGGCGGCTAATGGCATTATTGGCAAAGGACCTAAGCACAGATTGTGGCAGGCTGTAACCAATAATTACGTTTTTAAGCCTCAGGTATGATCCATCCTCAATCCACCGGGTAGAGAGCCTTCCATTTCGGTTAGGGTCACCGGCAATGGCACGGGGCATTGTACTATTGGGGTTTTGTGGTGTCCAGGCATTTAAGACCTGGGTGCCTGCATTAAATAATCTGGGCATGCCTTCCTGTATAATCCGCTCGGCATTCAGGATCTTGTTGCCCTGTACACCCTGAAAAAATATGGCTAGGTCAAAGTTTTTATAATTGGCCGTATAGTTTAAAGAGTAAGTGAACTTAGGCAGGAAACTGCCGATATAGGTACGGTCATAGGAATCGATCACCCCATCCGGTTTACCTTGCGGGCCGCTGATGTCCTTGAATTTGATATCACCGGGAGCAGCATTAGCCTGTGTAGGGCTATTGGCAATCTCCGCAGCATTTTTGAAAATTCCATCGGCTATCCAACCATAAAATGACTGTACCGGCTGACCGGCAATGGTATTGGTAAACACATCTCCACCTCCAAAATCGGCATCGCTGCCAGATGGGATCGATGCATTTGCGGTATTTAGCTTGAGTACTTTATTACGAATAATACTTAACAAGCCGGTAATATCCCATTTAAACTCGCCATCCCTTTTATGATAACCCAACTGTATTTCGCCACCGGTATTTTGCATTGCGCCAATATTAGCTAACGTACCAACACCCTGAAATCCCTGGCTGGGTGCAGTGGGTACTGTAAGGATCAGGTTATCGGTTTTACGTTTAAAAAACTCCGCCACTACCGTTATGGTATTGTTATACAGGCCCAGATCTACACCAATGTTGAGTTGCTTGGTTTTTTCCCAGCTAAGATTAGGATTTGATAAGCCATTGGTAAACGAAGCGTTAGCACTTCCCGGCGCAATATTTCCTATCGGGTAGAAGGCCTGGTTTGAGTTTACCGGTGACAGATATGGATAGTTACCAAGTCCGCCTGGAGGAATACCGGTTAAACCATAACCTGCCCGCAATTTCAATTCGGATACAGATGGGTTATTTTTCAGGAAATCTTCCTGATCGATCTTCCAGCCAATTGAGGCTGAGGGAAAATTGGCATATTTATGACCTGGTGCCCAGATCGACAACCCATCACGACGAATAGACCCGCTTAAAAGGTATTTACCGGCAAAATCATAGTTTACCCTGCCTACGAGTGATTGCAACAGGTTGCTTTGATTAATATTGTTGGCCGATATATTTGATGCACCGTTAAGTGTTTTAACCAGGTTGGTTGACTGGGTCCCGGATGATGTTTCCGTAGTAAAGGTAAGGCCCTGCTGCTCGTAAACAGCGGTTGCCGCTATATGATGAGCTCCAAAGCTTTTATCAAAAGAAAGCTGTTGGG
Organism: Mucilaginibacter sp. BGA-UO-ETr-C110; assembly: GCF_059567985.1. Classification (NCBI taxonomy): domain Bacteria; kingdom Pseudomonadati; phylum Bacteroidota; class Sphingobacteriia; order Sphingobacteriales; family Sphingobacteriaceae; genus Mucilaginibacter; species Mucilaginibacter sp. BGA-UO-ETr-C110. The sequence continues at coordinate 554,541 of NZ_JCAQPB010000002.1, read as the reverse complement.
TATAGAGTTTGGTTGTTGACGATACTCGCTGATTGGCAATTGATGCCGAGGTAGCGCTCAAAGTGCCCCCATCATTATAAATAGGTGTATAGTTTTGGGTATAACCATTGGTGTAATCGATACCAAAAGTAGACCGGAACTTTAACCACGGGGTAAAGTTGACATCCAAAAACGCGGTTCCTAAAATTTTAATCGTTTTGATAGTATTTGACCCGATCTGGGCTGATTCCACAGGATTTGTAGGGTCTGATCCATCAAAACTGCTGATAGGACCTTGAAAGCCTCCGTTTGTGGTGGGGTCATGCAATGGGATGTATGGCAGCATCCTGACTACATTGGTCAATTGCGTTCTGTTACCCTGAGTCGCGTCATAATGCTGATTGCTAACCGCCGAATAAAGGTTTTGACCAAAAGTAAATACCTTGCTTATTTTATGATCAGAATTGATACGGTAATTATAGCGATCATAACTCAGGGCTTGTGCTATACCATCCTGTTTAAAATATCCTGCCGAAGTATAAAAACGTGATACATCATTACCACCAGCTAAGGACACATTGTTTGATGTTATTAAAGCATTGCGTTTAAAATAAGCATCCTGCCAGTCGGTATTCGTTTGCGCGTAGGTTTGGCTTGCTCCTGCGTAAATAGGCTTGTTAAAATTAGCCTGGGATAAACGCGGCGGTAATTTATCGGCCCCTAAAAGCATGGTGGCATACTGAACATATTGTTCTGTATTCAACAGATCTAATGTTTTTGACGGACTTTGAATACCCGCGTATGAGTCAAGGCTCACCTGCACTTTTCCGTTGCGGGCACCTTTCTTTGTGGTGATCAGTATAACCCCATTGGTAGCCCTTGATCCGTAAATAGCAGCAGCACTTGCATCTTTCAATACCTCAACAGATTCAATATCCTTTGAGTCGAAAGATGAAAGGTTTCCGGTAGGAAAGCCATCAATCACATACAATGGATCAGACGCAAAATTGATTGAACTGATACCCCTGATAGTTACAATAGGCTGTGTACCTGGTGCGCCGTTATTGGTTACATTTAAGCCTGCAACACGCCCTTGCAGGGCCTGTTCAACACTGGCAACAGGTAAAGCGTTAATGGTACGGGCATTCAATGAAGTGATTGCCCCGGTAAGCGTACTTTTCTTTTGCGATCCGTAACCGACTACGACAACTTCGTTAAGTGATTTTGAATCCGTTTTAAGTTGTACATCAATAACCGTATTATTGCCGACCACTACTTCCTGTGTTAAATAACCAACGGATCTGAATACCAATACAGCGCTTGCATCAGGGACGTTGATTTTAAAGCCTCCTTTGATATCGGTACTTACCGCAACATTGCTCCCCTTAACGGTTACACTTACGCCCAGTATAGGTGCCCCGGTTTCGTCGGTGACCATACCCGTGACAGGGATTTCCTGTGATGTCCTCATCGTTTGATTTTCCGGCTCGTCACCAGCCGCCAGCATCCTGTTAAGCACGATTACATTACCCGACACTTCATATTTGATATTTTGTGGCTTTAGCAGCGTCGAAAGGATATTTAACAGGGATTCGTTTTTGAATTTCACTGTTACTTTATTGTTGGTTTGCACCAGCATCGGACTGTATATAAATGTAATGTTGGCTTCTTTTTCAATTGAAACTAACACTTTGCGCATTTCCTTATCCTTTGCTTCAAGGCTTATTTTTTTATCAAGAACCTGGGCCTTACTACTACTGGCAATAGCCCCGCTGACTAAGGTGAGGCATAAAGCCATGTTGATAACCGTTACACGCATAATAGCAGTTAATGAACGTTTTTTTTTCATAAATTTGGTTTGGTTAATTGGATTTTATAAAAATTCGACGAAAAGCTTCCTGTTCAATTTGTTGGTCGCAGATGACAGGAAGAAACCGACCTCATCGGCGGTGTGTCAGCACTGCCGGTGATTTTTTCAAAAGCTTTTTATATTTATTCTCACATATCTTTAGGGGATTAATTGTTTAAAATCAGTTGATTATCACAGCCATGGCCGGTTATTATAATTTGTCCGTCAATTATCTTGTATTCGGCTTCAACAGCCTTGCAGATCAGTTTTAACCGCTCATCTAAAGATTGATCCGTTAGGGATGCTGTAAGCTGGCAATTGCCCATTACTTTTTCATCATAGGTGATATGTACCCCATAAGCATCCTCCATAGTTGTTACCACTTTTGAAAATGGTGTTGCGGAAAAATTGAAGTGAATATTGGCGGACTCTTTTGATAACAGCATGGGCTTTTTTAAAACCACTTTCTCCAGCTTTAGATCTTCACGATATAAAACCGCTTGTTGGTTAGCGGTTAAAACTATCGAAGGCTTGTTTTTTGATCCTGTGCTTTCAAGTTTATGGGCTGATACCTCTACCCTGCCCGTACTAACCGAAACTTTATATTGCCCTTCGCTATCATTGGCCTTAACCTTAAAACTGGTACCCACAACCCGTATGGTCAGTTCACCTGAATACACATAGAATGGTTTTGCAGGGTTTTTACTGACCTCAAAAAGCGCCTCCCCTTTGAGGTTTACCTCACGTTTGCTGCTGCTGAAAATTTTAGGATAATTTATTTGAGCGCCGGGTTGAAGTATCACAGAGCTGTTATCCGGCAGCTTTACCAGCATCGGCGTCCCGCTTTTATTAATCACATGGCTGCTGGTTTGCAAATTTACCTGGTTATCCATTTGTTGTTTTTTGCTGACATTGATAGCCACAAGGCCGACTGCAACAGCTATAATTAAAATGGCGGCAAAACGTAACAGGTTATTTCCTCTGGATTTAATTGGCTGAATATAATAAGGCGTTATTCCCCCTCCCTTAATCCGGCTATTCACCTGATCTATGATCAGGTCGATATCTTTTTCAGAAAGATCATTTACGGATTTGATATGGAATGACTGTATAATAGCACAAGCCTGTTTAAAAATATCTTCACAATTTGGGTGCTGTAAAGGAAAATTTCTCCAATAATCCTCCTCCTCTGCCGAATTACCCAGGGCCCATTCTACAAAAGAATTATCCATTAAAAAATCTTCGATTTTATGATATTTATTTTCAGGCATGAAACAGGTTATAATATTGGTCTACATTAACTATATGCAGCAAAAGGAAAAATCTACTGGAAAAATCTTAAAATAATTTCCGGATTGATAAAAAGGAGATCAAAGGCAGTAATAAACCGGGCTTTTTGCCCAATACTTTCGTAAGCTAATGATGGATTCATGCATCAGGTTATACACCGACTGCCGGTTAAGATCCATCACTTCGGCGATTTTTTCAGGGCTCATGCCTTCATAAAACCGCAGGTATAAAATTTCTTTTTGACGTTTGGGAAGATTATCCAGGATTTTTTCGAGCCGATGATAGATTTCCTGAGATACCTCCTCATTGATGATGCTTGACTCCACGTCAAATTCTATCATAAATTCATAATTATCCTCAATGAATTCCGATGGTTTCCATTTTGACCTTTCCCTGAATATCCGCAATCTCAACGCCTTATATAAATAGGATTTAACACATTCTGCCTGCCTTATTTTATCCCTGCGGTTCCAAAGCTCAAAAAACACGTCCTGGATACAATCCTTTACAAAATCGGGATCGTCGAGAAATCTAATCCCATATCTGTACATCGGGTTACTGAAAATACGCATCAGGCTGGCATATGAAACTGCATTGCCCAACCTGAACTCACTCCATAATAGAAGTACGCTTTCATTAGATATGTAAGTGTAATTTGGCAATTTAGGAATGATTTAAAATTTAAGTGTTAAAACAACACATGTAAAATTTGCGTTACAACCAGTTGAACAAATCTAAAAATTTATTTTAAAAATGCAATCGATTGCAGGTATTTACTACGCATATTTCATGTTGGAGCTGAGCAGTGGCTTTTCATTCCTTTCCTGGTAAAAACCTATCCATCTAGATAGGGATGACTTATAATCCTTATTTACTTGATTATGGATACTGAGGGCGTATTTTACATCCGGAGGCGGCTCACAGAGTGTACAGATGTAGTTGCAGCCGGAGCTTTTACTGGCAAAGTGCTCGGAACATCCAGTCTAATAAGCAGATAATAAATCAATTAAGCCCTTATGAATGTTGTTGCTTGCGTTTATATTCACTTGGGGTACAATGGTACTGCGCCTTAAATACCGTTGAAAAGTAATTGGGGCTGGCGAAGCCTACCATGTAAGTTATTTCGGAGATGGAATATCCTTCATGAGTCAATAGGTATCGGGCCTTTTTTAACCGGCGGTTCAAAATATAATCGGTAATGCTGCAGCCCAATAACGCTTTTACTTTACGGTATAATTGTACCCGCGAAACGCCGATATTTTTGCAGATGTCATCTACATTAAAGTTTTCATTGGCCAGGTTTTGTTCTACTATACCTGCAAAATCGTTAAGGAATTTTTTATCAAGCGATTTTGATACCGGTATTTTGCCGTGGCTTACATCGCTGGTAAAGTGTTCCTTAAGTATCACCCTGTTTTTGATGAGGTTTTTTACCGTTGCCAGTAGTTGATCATAATTAAAAGGTTTAACCATATACACATCGGCCATGCTGTCAATACCATCAATTTGCTGCTCAACGCTGGCCTGCGCCGTAAGCAATATCACCGGGATGTGCGATGTACGGATATCCGTTTTAAGGTTTTCGGTAATGACCTTGCCCGACATGCCGGGCAGCATTACGTCTGATATAATAAGGTCGGGTACTTTTTCAAATGCTTCCGCCAAACCCAGTACACCGTTATCCGCTGTAAAGACTTCGTAATCAGCACCCATTTTATCGGCAAGGTAACCAAGCAAATCGGTATTATCTTCAATGATAAGGATCGATTGCTCTTTAGGGTTGGCAAGGGCAGTTGTGTCGGTATTTATTTCATATTGTTCAAGATCAGCCGTATAAATACGGGAGCGTTCATCAATGGCTACAGTGTTAACAGGCTTGCCGACTTGGCCGGTACTGTAGTTGTACGGATTGCCAAGCGGCAGTGTAATGGTAAAAATGGTTCCCTCCCATTTTTTGCTGCTTACTCTGATGCTGCCATGGTGCAGGGAAATGATCTCTTTAGATAAGGAAAGTCCCAGGCCTGAACCCTTTGCATCGCCATTATCGGCCTGGTAAAATTGGTCGAAAATGTGTTCAGCTTCTTCCGGCTCCATGCCTATGCCATTGTCCTGGACAACTATTTCAACGTTTTCGGTATTTTGAGAGCAGGTTACCTGGATGCGGCCATTGTCTTTAATGAACTTAAATGAGTTGGATAGCAGGTTAAAGAAAACTTTGTCCAGCATATTCGCATCAAACCATACACTGATGTTTTTTTCTGCCGATATCAAGTTCAGGCTAATGTTCCGTTTCCGGGCATTATGCCGAAAGCTATCCATGATATCCATAACAAAATCAATCAGGTTGTTTGGTGCCGCGTTAATTTGCTGTTTATCGTACTCAATTTTGCGGTAGTCAATCAGCTGGTTAACCAATCTTAACAGCCTGAATGTATTTTTATGGATAAGTTTTAAATTTTTGCCCGCTATCATATTCAGCCTCTCGTTTTTCATCATATCCTCAACCGGTGACAGGATGAGCGTTAATGGCGTACGGAACTCGTGCGAGATATTGGTAAAAAAATTCAGCTTGGCTTCGGTGGCAACCTCAGCCCGGGCCGACATTTCCATTAATTGGTTACGCTGTAACAAAATTTCGTTATTTTTTGCTTCCAGGCTTTTGTTAATCTTGCGGTTTTCCATCAGCCAGTAAAAGGCAAGCCCGCCAAAAACAATGGCCAGCACCAGTGTTATGATAATGATATTTAAAATGAGCTGCTGGCTGTTGTAAACCTGCCGCTGTTCTTCCAGTAATGACTGCTGCCGTTCAATATCCTTTTGCTGGCTGCTGATCTTGTTCCATTGCATTTTCATCAGCTGCACATTGGTTGAATCGATAACCAGCGATTGCAGGATGTTTTCTTTGGCAAAAGCCTCCTTATTCAAGATCCTGAATGCGATGGTAATAGCCTCTTTACCACCGGTGGGGTATACCAAACTGGCATCAATAGTTTTTGATGCTACCATTTGCAGGCCTCCGCCGGTTCCGGGCATCGCGTCAACACCTAATACTTTAACGTGGTGGTTTACATGCAGGTTGTTCAAAACCTCTCTGGATGCGCTCGCCATGACATCATTATGGGCAAACAGCGCATCGGCTGCGTTTAAATCGGGCTGTACCTGATAAAGTTGTTTTTGGGCATGATCTTTCAGCCAGTCGCCATATACCTGGGCCTTAATGTGTATATTATTAAATTTGGCTAAGGCATCGCTAAAGCCCCTGTGTCTTTCAATTGCAGGCGAAGAGCCGGGCAGACCCATCACCTCTACAATATTACTGTTGCCCTTTAAATTACTGCCAATGTATTCGCCGGCCATTTTGCCAATCTGGTAATTATCGGCACCCACATAAGCGGTGTAAAGGTCTGACGAAGTTTTACGGTCAATGACAATAACCGGGATGCCTTTATTATACGCTTGCTCTACGATGCCTGTTAAAGGTTGCGCCTCGTTTGGCGATATGATGAGCAGATCGATGCCTTCATCCAGCATTTGTTTTACCTGTTCAATTTGTTTTTTACTACTGTTATCGGCATCGGCATAAATAAAACGGGCATCGGGATGTAATGACAGTTCCATTTTCATTTCATCGAGCATATTGCGCCGCCACAAGTCTGAGCCTACACATTGCGAAAAGCCTATGGTATACTGTGATGTTTTGTCGGCTTTTTTACAGCCGGTAAATACCATTAGTATAATAAATATGGTTAGCAATAACAGATTGCGCAGGTGATAAAGCAAAGCCATTATAAAATATTAAGTATCCGTTTGCGTATGGTTTTATTGGTTAATACAATCCTTTTTGGGAGGGACGTATACAAAAGTATCGATAAAAGTTTTTATAATGCAAATAACAGACTCCATCCTACGGCTTCCACTGTGTCATCATGTATCAAAACTGGAAATACGGTGTATCAAAATCAAACATCCGGGTGAAACAGTATAGGAATTTTGTTTTATATAACTGATAATCAACAATCTATAATTATCTAAATTTTTATACTCTTTTGGTATAAAATCAATAACTGCCGCTTTGCATATCGTCCTACTTTGCAACTGTAAATCCAATTAACACCTTTTATAATTATTATGAGAAAACATTCCGTCCTGGCCTGGTCCATGGTCGTGGCCCTTGGTGGCTTCCTTTTCGGGTTTGACACTGCTGTGATATCGGGCGCCGAAAAATCTATCCAGCAATTCTGGCACCTGTCTGTAATGGAGCATGGGCTTACTATATCTATCGCGCTTATTGGTACCGTAATTGGTTCATTGTTCGGTGCAAGGCCATCAGATATCTTCGGACGAAAAAACACTTTATACTTCGTGGCTGCCGCCTATTTGCTATCATCAATAGGTACCGCGCTGGCAGATAACTGGTATCTGTTTTTAGTATTCAGGCTATTAGGTGGCCTGGGTGTAGGTATATCATCGGTAACAGCGCCTATTTATATTTCAGAAGTATCGCCCGCCGATAGAAGGGGGCGTTTGGTAGGTTTGTTCCAGTTCAATGTGGTATTGGGTATTCTTATCTCGTACCTGTCCAACTATCTCATTAGCCAGGGCGGCGAAGCTTCATGGCGCTGGATGCTGGGTGTACAAGCCTTCCCATCTGCATTGTTTTTAGTGCTGATTTACTTTATACCAGAAAGCCCGCGCTGGCTCATCCTTAAAAAAGGCGAAACAGGTAGGGCATTGGAGATACTGCGCGTAATAAACCCGCTTAACTGCGATCAGGAGCTGGCGGCTATCAAAAACTCAACCCTTCATGATACCGCATCGAGCAGTAGGCTTTTCTCTGGTCAGTATAAAACACCGGTAATATTGGCTGTGCTCTTCGCCTTTTTTAACCAGGTATCTGGTATCAACGCCATTATATACTACGCGCCCCGCATATTTGAAATGGCCGGGCTTGGTGCGCACTCTTCGCTGTTATCTACGGTTGGCATCGGGTTAATCAATTTTATATTCACCCTGCTGGGCATCAATATTATTGATAAGGTGGGCCGACGCACATTAATGTTGGTTGGTTCATTCGGGTTAATAGCATCGTTATTCCTGGTGGCGTTCACCTTTTACTCCGGGCATTTAAGCGGATTTGCAATACCTGTTTATATGATGATGTTCATCGCCTTCTTTGCCTTTTCGCAGGGGGCGGTCATCTGGGTCTTTATATCCGAAATTTTCCCAAACCAGGTACGTGCCAAAGGTCAAACACTGGGTAGCTCCACCCATTGGGTAATGGCGGCCATCATCGCTTTTTGCTTCCCCTACCTGGCCGAGTCATTAGGCGGCGCGGTTACGTTTTCATTTTTTGGTGTGATGATGGTATGCCAGCTCATTTTTGTTTGGCGGTTTATGCCCGAAACCAAAGGCCGTTCCTTAGAGCAGATAGAAACCAATATGGTAATGCATTAATCATACTATAATGATAAACCCGCAAACAAACATATCAACCCCGGCCATTTGCTACGGCGAGATCCTTTGGGATGTATTGCCAGATGGCCCGCAGCCAGGCGGCGCTTTGCTAAACGTTTCGTACCACCTGAATAAATTAGGCGTACCGGCTAGCCTGGTAAGCAAAATAGGGAACGATGCCAGCGGCCAAAAGCTGGAAAACCTGCTTGATGGCTGGGGAATACCTAAACATTTGCTGCAAACAGATACTGAACATCCCACCAGCCAGGTAATTGCCAAAATGAATAATGGCAACGAAGTATCGTACGAGATCGTTTTCCCTGTAGCATGGGATTTTATTAACGATAGTAAACACATCATTACGCAATTGAAGCCGTCAACCTACCTGGTGTATGGCAGCCTTGCATCAAGGAATAGTGTATCGCGTAACACCTTGTTTGAACTGTTGGAAAGCGATGCCATTAAAGTATTTGATATTAACCTGAGGCCACCGTTCATCAGCCGCGATCTGTTGGATGAATTACTTCATAAAGCTGACATTGTAAAATTTAACCAGGCCGAACTCGAAATGGTACAGGGCTTATTCCGTGGATCATTCTGGAAGGAATCTGAACAGATCAAATTTATCCAGGATCATTTTACCATCCCCGAGATCATTGTTACCAAGGGGGAGTTTGGCGCATCATATTACAAGGGCGATAAGGCCTATCATGTAGCCGGCCGCGAGGTAAAAGTTATAGACACAATTGGCAGCGGCGATTCGTTTTTAGCCGCCTTTATAGCCAACCATTATCATGGCGAACAGCCACAAACCTTATTGAAAAATGCAATAGCGATGGGAGCATTTATTGCGACAAAGAAAGGAGGTTGCCCGGATTATAAAATCAAAGAATACCAGGACTTTATCAACAAAATGTTTTAACCAACCCATAAACTTAAATTAAAATCAATGAGAAAACTATTACTTATTTGTTCCTTGCTTATACTGCTAATAAGTGAAGGATACGCGCAATCCCGTATTATCACCGGGACTGTATTGGATAACGCATCTAAACCAATGGATGGTGTTACCATAGGTGTTGTTGAAACCCAAAAATCAGTACTATCAGATGCTAACGGAAAATTCAGCATTTCCGTTGCCACCGGACAGTCAATCAGGTTCTCCTACGTAGGTACTCAGCCTATTGTGATAACTATTGCAGCCGATACTAAAGTACTTAACATCGTATTTAAAGATGCCGCCAATGCACTCAATGAGGTGGTTGTAACCGGTTACACATCCGAAAGAAAAAAAGACCTGACGGGCGCGGTAGCCGTTGTGGATTTAGCCCCGGTAAAAAACAACAGCTCGGGTAATACCATGCAGGCTTTGCAGGGCAGGGTTGCCGGTTTGTATATCGAAAAAGATGGATCGGCTAATGGGTCAACCAGCAGGATACTGATCAGGGGAGCCAACACTTTGGGCAATAACAATCCTTTATATGTTATTGATGGTATACCCACCACCAGGCCCGAAGTGTTTCAAAATCTGTCACCCTCAAACATCGCATCGGTACAGGTACTAAAAGATGCCTCTGCCGAGTCGATCTACGGATCAAGGGCTTCAAATGGCGTTATCATTGTTACCACAAAAAATGGCGGCAATACGCAGGGTAAAGTTCAGTTCCAGTTTAATAACAGCACATCTGTTCAGTCCGAAAAATCATTGCGTTTTAAAATGCTGAATTCGGCTGACAGGGGAAAGGCGTTATGGCAGGCTTCGGTAAATGATGGTCAGGACCCGGCTGCCGGATACGGCGATATATACACCTTTAACTGGAATGGCAATTATAACAACCCGGTTTTAAACAGTGTGGTACCCAAACAATTTGTGGGCGGCGATCCTAATACCCCCGCCGGTGATACCGACTGGCAAAGTGTGCTGTATAAAATAGCCATGGTTTATAATAATGATTTCACCGCATCGATTGGTAACAAGAATGCATCGCTCGAAATAAACTTTGGCAACATCAAAAATACGGGCCTGGTTAGGTTTACCAAATATAACCGTACTACAGGCAGCATTAACGGTGTGGTGCGCGCTTTTGATAACAAAGCCACGTTTGGTGTAAATTTAAAAATAACCAACTCTAACGAGACGCTTACGACCACGGATCTGGGTGGTGCTGCAACCACATTTTTGGCAGTCACATTAGCGCCGACTATACCTGTATATCAAAAAGATGGTGTTACTTACGCCGGTGAGTCTGGTGCAGGTTATTCTGACAGGAACAATCCATTGCACATGCAGGATCTGGCCAAATGGAATAATGCCAACCGGGTAAACACATTTGGAAACGTTTTTTTAGAAATTCAGCCAATTAAGAATCTGTATTTTAAATCGAATTTTGGTGCCGATAATGCAGACTACCTGAGTAAGGTCATAACACCAACCTTTCAGGAAGGTGCCCTGGCCCGTACAACAAACAGCTTGTTTTTTGATCAAAACCATTACCTGAGCACTACTTTTTCAAACACTTTGAGGTATAATTATGATTTAAATAGCAATAATCATTTCAAGCTATTGGCAGGTACCGAGTATATTAAAACCTTTACCGATTTTCAAACTACCCTTAAACAAGGCTACGCCATACAAACGGAAGACTATTTCACCCTGGACGCCGGCACAGGCAATACCATTGTAACCGGCCGGTCAACCGGGAACAGTTTGTTTTCGCAGTTTGCACGGTTAGATTATAATTACGCCAGCAAATATTTGGCCTCGGTAACCGTACGCCGTGACGGCTCTTCAAGGTTTGGTTCAAATAATCAATATGGTATTTTCCCGGCTGCTTCTTTTGGTTGGAAAATTGACCAGGAAGGCTTCATGAAAAACAATACCATTTTCTCGGAATTAAAACTAAGGGTTGGTGTAGGCCGGGTTGGTAACCAGGAAATTGGCGACCAATCGCGCTTCACGCTTTATGATACCCGGTATGGTACTACCCAAAATCAATTGACACCAGGTTTCTGGGAGCAGTATATGAATGTTGGTACTGCGTACTCGCTTTCTGGCGCCAATACGGGTTCATTACCCTCGGGCTTTGTACAAACCCAGGCTGCAAACCCCGGTCTTAAATGGGAATCTACCGAAGAGATAAACGCGGGACTCGATTTTACCATCCTGCATGATAAGATCTCGGGATCATTTGACTATTTTACCCGGAGAACCACCGGTATCCTGATTACGCCTCCTGTTGCATCGGCATTGGGCGAGGGCCAATCAAAGACCGTTAACGGTGCCTCAAAAAGCAATAAAGGCTGGGAGTTTTTAGTAACCTACCACGGCCAGCAATCAGGCGATTTTAATTACAATGTAACTTTAAACTTTTCTCACTTTAGAGACAAGATCACAGATTTACCGGAGAACGTTAGGCCGGCTTATCCAGGGAATATAGATAATACCATAATAGGACATTCCCAGTTTGACATATTCGGATATAAAACAAACGGCCTTTTCCAATCGCAGGCCGAAGTAGATGCTGCCCCAACGCAAATCGGCGCAGGACCAGGCAGGATCCGTTATGTTGATATCAATCATGACGGGAAAATTGATGCCAACGATCAAACCTGGATAGGGACTACATTGCCTGCCTTAGAGTACGGTGTAAGAATTGATCTGACCTATAAAAAATTCGACCTGTCAATATTCGGGTCGGGTGTTGCGGGCAGGAAAGGATTTGATGTATATACCCTGTATAACAATTTGATGCATAGCCGCGAAAACGTAGGCCCGGGTGTGTTTGACGGCTGGACACCGCAGCATACCGATACAAAGGTGCCGGCACTAACGCTAAAAGATAACAATAATGAAGGTCGTACTTCTGACTACTTTATTGTGAATACCTCTTACTTCAAATTGCGCAACGTCCAAGTTGGATACACTATTGTACCTAAGGCGGTATTTACAAAGCTGCGGGTATTCGCGATGGCCGAAAACGTATTTACGTTGAAAAGTAAAAACTATTTAAGCCCCGATCCTGAAAGGATTGACCTTGGCCCGGTTCCAATTCCGAAAGTGTTCAGTTTTGGTATCAACGCATCATTTTAACGACAAAAACTATTCAGTATGAAAGCAAAAATATTATTTACAGCTGTTTTATCCGGACTGATTATCCTCAGCTCCTGTAAAAAAGCGTTAGACTATACACCCAAAGGCGTATTGTCTTCATCAGATTTAAAAACGCCTGCCGCAATTGAGGGTTTGGTAACAGCAGCCTACGCAGCTATTGGTAACGGCGATATGATAGGGCCAATTTACAGCGACTGGGCATATGGTAGCGTTCGTTCAGATGATGCCTACAAAGGCGGCGGCGGTACCAGCGATGTGGGTGAGGTTGATGCTTTGGAGCATTACAACCTGGTAACCCCATCAATGGACTCGTTTGTTTCACGTACCTGGAAAAACCTGTTCAAGTCTATCTCCAGGGCAAATGTGGCGCTAAAGGCAGTGAATTCACTCTCCGAGGCCGATTACCCTAATAAGAAAATACGTTTGGCCGAATTGAAATTCTTACGCGCCCATAGTTATTTCACCATGAAACTATTATATAAAAACATCCCCATTTTTGACGAAAACGCAACAACGGATGATATCCTGAAAGTTTCAAACACCTTATCAAATGAGGATTCCTGGAATAAAATTGCGACCGACTTTCAATACGCCATTGATAACTTGCCAGCTACCCAACCAGAGTTGGCCAGGGCCAATAAATTAAATGCCCAGGCATATTTGGCTAAATTAAGGTTGTACCAGGCCTACGAGCAGGACGATAAACACCATGTAATCAATATCAACAAAACAAGGCTACAAGAAGTGGTTACGCTTACCCAGGCGGTTATTTCCTCTGGAAAATATTCATTAAGTGCAGATATTGCCGATGACTTTTTACCAGAAACTGAGAACGGGCCGGAATCTGTATTCGCGATACAGTTTACTATTAATGACGGCACTACCTCCGGGCGTTTGAATTTTGAAGATGGGTTAAATTACCCCCACGGCGCGCCGCAATATGGCTGCTGCGGTTTTCATGCCGCAAGCCAGAACTTGGTGAACGCACACACCACTGATGTGAATGGATTGCCCAACTTTGATTCATTTAACAACAGCATTGCCGATTTAACAAAAGTAACGGTTGACCCCAGATTAGACCATACCGTTGGAATAGACGGGCATCCGTATAAATACGACAACACAAAGCCATTCAGCAACAGCTGGGTACGTGATCCGGGGGTTTACGGAAATTTCCATACCATGCGCAATCAGCAATTGGCTACAAGCTCATCCTATTTTAAGCTTGGTCCGTTCATGGGCTCGGCTAAAAATTATGATATCATCAGGTACGATGATGTGTTGCTCATGCAGGCCGAAGCCTATATTGAGCTGGGCCAGCAGGCAAACGCTTTACCCTTAATTAACCAGATAAGAAACCGTGCAGCAGCAAGTACCGGGCGATTGAAAAAGATAGATGGCACTTTTCCATCATCTTATAATATAAAGCCCTATACTCTGGCAAACTGGACTCAGGACTATGCACTTAAAGCGTTACAATGGGAAAGGCGATTAGAGTTCGCAACAGAAGGTGCGCGTTTCTTTGATTTAGTACGATGGGGAATTGCCGAAAAAACCTTAAACGACTATATCAATGTTGAAAAGGTGAGAAGAACATTTTTAGCAACAGCCAAATTTACCGCCGGCAGAGACGAATATCTGCCCATTCCACAATCTGAAATAACATTTACCAATGGTTTATATAAACAAAACCCAGGGTATTAATTTGTCAACAAAAATAAAGGGCCCTGGTTTGGTAAAGTAAACCGGGGTTCCCTTATTTATGAAATATTTATTTACTGTTTTTGAATATCTCTGCCCAATAATATATTTTATTAAAAACTTAAATTATGAAAACAAAATGCGGCATGTTGATGCTGATAGCCTTTATCACCGTAATTGGTGTTTGCAGAGCTCAGGATTTACAAAAAAAAACGTACACAGAGCAATACCGCCCGCAGGTACATTTCTCGCCAAAAGCGCATTGGATAAATGACCCCAATGGTATGGTTTATTTTAACCATACCTACCATTTGTTTTTTCAGTATTATCCCAAGGATATTGTTTGGGGGCCTATGCACTGGGGGCATGCTATAAGTAAGGACCTGATGCATTGGACAGAGTTGCCGATAGCTTTATACCCGGATAGCCTGGGTTATATATTTTCGGGCAGTGCTGTTGTCGATTCCAACAATACATCGGGCTTTGGTAAAAAAGGGAAGATCCCGATGGTTGCCATATTTACCCACCATGATCCGAAAGGAGAAAAAGCAGGCACTGAAGTTTTTCAGAACCAAAGCATTGCCTACAGTTTAGATAATGGTACTACCTGGACCAAATACAGCGGCAACCCGGTCCTTAAAAATCCGGGCATCAGGGATTTTCGTGACCCTAAAGTAATGTGGTATGCCAAACAGAAAAAATGGATAATGACCCTAGCTACTAAAGATCGCATCACTTTTTACTCGGCACCTGATTTAAAAAACTGGAAAAAGGAAAGTGAATTTGGTTTAAGAGCGGGGGCACATGGCGGCGTTTGGGAGTGCCCAGACCTGTTTCCTTTAAAGCTGAACGGTAAAACTTACTGGATATTGGTGGTAAACCTTAACCCCGGAGGCCCCAACGGCGGCTCGGCTACGCAATATTTTGCCGGTAGTTTTGATGGAAATAAATTCATACCCATTGATTCCAACACCAGATGGCTTGATTACGGTCCCGATGAATACGCCGGCATAACCTGGAGCAATACGGGTAGCCGCAAAATATTCTTAGGTTGGATGAGTAACTGGCAATATGCCAACCAGGTACCCACCCAGGCCTGGCGAAATGCCATGACAATACCGCGTGAGCTTGAACTGCAAGAAAGCAAGGGTCAAATTTTACTGGCATCCAAACCGGTAGCAGAACTGAAAAACAGCTACACCAAAACAATTGCTTTAAAGCAATTACAGATAAATAAAACCATTGACCTTTCTTCAAGGATCAGTAGTTTTAAAAGTCAGTATGTTTTAAAGTTCCGTTTAAAGCAGCTACAGGATTATAGTATTAAGCTGTCAAATAAAAATGGAGAGGAATTGCTGATAGGCTATGATGCAGGAAAAGATCAATATTTTATTGACCGTACAAAAGCAGGGAAAACTGACTTTCAAAAGGATTTTGCCGGCCGTTTTACAGCCCCACGTTTAACTACCACTAAAAACTCAAATATCACCATCGTAGTTGATAAAACATCGGTTGAGCTATTTGCCGACGGTGGTTTAACGGCCATGACGGCCGTTTATTTCCCGAGTGCTGATCTTAATAACCTTGCCCTTACGGCATCAGGCAAACTAACTATTGATAACCTCAGTATGACCGGGTTGCGTTCTATCTGGAAATAAACCAGCCTTGAACGCTTGCTGTTTGATCGTTCAAAAGATGTTTCAGATGATCTGGATGGATAAACGACCGCTTTTCAGTATTGATCAGGTTTTGTTTTAGCCTATTCACTTCATGGAAATGAATCGTAACCCTATACAAAAATGCGGTGTGGCAACCGCATGGCTACGGAGAGTCTTGATTTTTTTAGCTGGCTGGCTTTAAATATCATAAAAGTCAACTGAATATTTTTTGTTACAAGCCGGATTACAGCCCGGCTCACCATACCAGCAAATACAGTAAACTAAAGCTTTTTCCAACATAGTTACTACGATTAAATATGAATAAATGTCGAAATACAGCTACGGAGAATCAAGACTCTAAGCCATGTAAAACCTGATAATCAATGAGTTATATAACAATTCGTGGCAGTTTTATAAAATAATTTTTGCCCCGATTTTGCCACAAACTTTTGGGCATTTTAGGTAACTTTGGGAAAGTTGGCAACAAACAAAAGCCTGTAAACTATTCATTTACAGGCTTTTGTTTGTTTCTGATGATATGATCAGCGGTGAGGAAGGGATTCGAACCCTCGGTACAGTTTCCCGTACGTCAGTTTAGCAAACTGATCCTTGCTGTAGCGGGGGTTATATGTAAACCTACTCAGAACCCGGTGAAAGCACACGGCACGCGTGCGCCAGCTTAAAGTTACATCGCAAAATTTTTATGCTTTTCAACACTAATTCTTAAAATAATCGCTGGCTTTAATAACGGCTTCCACCCATATCCCTGAATAAGGATTCAACACAAACTCACTCACACCAACCCGGTTTGCGCCAGGCGCCCAATTGTAAGTATAACCCATTCGTGTCCATGGATAATACACCTCAGTACTGGTGAGCGGTTGGAAATAGGATGTGATGATATAGTTATTAAACCAAAGCTTATATTCCGGACTTGCATTTAATGATAATGTACCCGAAGCTTTTGGTACGGTGACATCGGGACTTCCTGCAGGCCGGAAAACATTGTCGACCTGCACCCAAAATTGTGCTATATGGGTATCCCCCGATACAGGCGGCAAGCCCAGCATTTCATTTAATTTAAGAATAGTATCGGTTTTAGAAGTCATTTTACTCCGTAGCCGGTACTGCATTTGGCCGGGAATAAACAGCCAGACCTCGTTTGTTGTCCTGGTTGAATCTCCCACCGGATATCCTTGGAGATCGCCGGTAAACGTAGCCATCAATACGTAATTTTTTCCATTAATTATTTTCCACTTCAACACCGGATTAGCTGATGTTAACGTCATCAATGTATCGATGTTTTGGGTGCTGTCGGCAATCATGGCAAGTTTTGTTGCCACATTGTAAGCCTTTGTAAGTTTTTTACTTTGTGCGTTCACCATGGTGCTTTTGCATACAAATGGAAACAGCAGCATAATAGCCAGTAGTTTTTTCATGATAAGAGGTTTAGATTTTATCATGAATTTAAATATTATTTGTAAAAAGCGTATTACTTTGATAATAAATCTGTGCCACAGCTGGCGCAAGCATCCGATAGTGTGATTTCTTAAAACCCAACGAATCACGCTAAATTTATTTCAACCCTCAGCTGGCGCACACGTGCCGCGTGTGCTTTCGTCAATTAATTATTTAATACACGTTAGGGTTACACGCGGCACGCAGAATGACGGAAGATTTTTATTTTGAGATATTCGATTTTTTTTCAAGCAGTTTTTTCATGCTATCTGAAAATGCAGAAGCCGTGTTTTTAGTTGCAATAATTTGATTTAATAAAAACGTCAAAATGGATTTAATATGATGTGCTTTTTCCAGACAATCTTGATCAGACAAAACATGGATTCCCTCGCTTAGCTCACTGTGCAATACACCTAATGGATTTATACCACTTGGTTTCAGAATAGATGGTATAAGATCTTTAATAATTTCAATCTTATCCTGGGTTACGCGAGTTTTTCTGGTACGTTCCAATGCGTTTGAATATTTTTCCAAATCTTCAGGCGGTATGATATCAACGATTGAATTTAGTAATTCATCAATTATGCCTTCGATTATTCGCCTATAATATGCAAACGCACCAATACCATATGATTGAGATTCGCAAACAAGTCCCTTTCTGAAATTAGTAGCATGGTCACCAAGTGCTCTTTCAATCTGTTTATCAATCTTGATTTCCCATTCGGGATATTGACCAACTTTGTAAATGAATTTACAATTTTCGTCAATAAAAACATAAAATACTCTTTCAAATGACCTGCAAGCCTGACATTCATATACAAATCTAATTTTAGTAGATCCGGATGGCACATTCATATAGTGATTTCCTTCCCAAAACTCATTTGTCACATTAAATGTCTGTTCTCTTTTACATTTTAAACAAGACATATGGATAGGTGGTTTAGAAACAAGATTGAGAGTAGCAGGTACATCAATATTAAGTTTTCTAAACAATGAATACTCTTCAAAAAATTCAGCTGTCATAATTTTAGGTTTTAACCGAAGGTATATCTTTTATTATATAATCTCAAAAGACCAGTTCATCTCCCTCAAGGTCTCTTTCAAGAAACTTTGAGAGGCTGAAAGAATAATTTGGCAGAGTTTAGCAGGGAAAACTTTATTGTCAAAATGAGTGAGGCGTTTCTAATGATTTGAATATTCCGTAAGTTAGCTGTATATAATTGAAATCTAGATGCTATGGCAAAGGATTATAATAAAGATTTACGGAGTACTATCTTAATCTGTTCAATTAGATGTGAAGAAGCCGCATCAGGCGCATTGAAGATGCTTTTAAGGACTATTAAACCATCTTCGAAAACTCTGGACAATAAATCAAGCAGTCTGTCTTTCAAAAGCAAAATCGATTTGCTCTCGGATATTGATGATTTAAAACCCGAGGATTATAAAGCCATGGTTAAATTCATGGAGATCAGAAATCAGTTTATTCATAATCCTGATTGTAATTCATTTGTTGATTTAAGCAAAACGGCAAAAGAATGTACTAATTTCTTAAAAACCCAGCTACCGAACCCCATTGAAGATGAAGAAGATAATCTAAATCATAGCTTTAAAGAGCTTTTTATTAGGGTTTTGGGCACGCTTCTTATACTTAAAACTGAGTATAGTCATGGATTTACCGATGAAATGCACAGGTATGTTGACACCAAAACCCTTGAAAAATTCAAGGATATATATTCCGCTGCTTTTCATAAATGGAAGGCATACAAAGATTCTTTACCAAAGCCTGTTTACAAGATGTTTGCACCGTCTGATAACTCTGAAAACGATGTACTTGCTTTTGAAAAGTATATTATACTGCAAATCATTGACGAAAAGATTAAAATATTGGATGCCATTATTAAAAATGAAATCACTGAAAAGGAAGTTTTCAAGCGAAGAGTGGATATTATGGAGAACCTAAAAAGAGAAAAAGAAGAAATACAAGATGAATTGACTCATCAGCCTGAACGAACAGTTGCGATAAGAAAGTCGGACACAACAACAATATAATCATCACAAATCGGAATATTTAGATTTATTAAGATATAAATTCAAAACCTTTACCAATATTAAGCTAATTCAGCCCATGCCCGTTATCATCACCAACCATCCCCAAAGAAAAAAGTCCCGACAATTAATTGTCGGGACTTTTTCCTATTCAGCGGTGAGGGAGGGATTCGAACCCTCGGTACAGTTTCCCGTACGTCAGTTTAGCAAACTGATCCTTTCGGCCTCTCAGGCACCTCACCGTGTTCTTTTCAATATGTTCCCCGTTTTTCGGGATTGCAAATATAGTAATTCAAGTTTCCCGTCAAAAAAAAAGTTCGATTTTTAATAATCTATTCGCACATGATAAATACTCATCAGCATCCGCTTAAAAATAGTTTTGATGGTTTCGATATCTTTTAAAGTTATATTACTGTCTTTCAGTTGGTTCTGATCAAGCTTGTATTTCACTATCCGGTCGACCAAAATACTGATCGACTCTTCGTCGGGCTCTTTTAAGGAGCGCGAAGCGGCCTCAACCGAGTCGGCCAGCATCAAAACACCAGCTTCTTTGGTGAAAGGGATGGGTCCCGGGTACCTGAAAATGTTCTCATTGATGAATTTTTCCGGGAAATTCTTCAGTGACGACTGGTAAAAATAATCCACCCGGGTATTACCATGGTGGGTACGTATAAAATCAATGATCACTTCGGGCAGGTTGGCTTTACGCGCCATTTCAATACCCTTGCTTACGTGCCTGATGATGATCTGGGCACTCTCTTCATAAGGCAGCTTATCATGCGGATTAAAGCCCGAACTTTGGTTTTCAATAAAAAACAGCGGGTTTTCCATTTTACCGATATCATGATACAGCGCCCCTGCCCTTACCAGCAAAGCATTACCGCCAATGGTGTAAATAGCGTTCTCAGCAAGGTTTGCCACCTGCAACGAGTGCTGGAATGTACCCGGAGCATTAAAAGCCAGCTCACGCAGCAAAGGCGCATTGGTATTGGTGAGCTCAATGAGCGTAATATCCGATGTGATGGCAAATATCTTTTCAAAAATATAAATGAGCGGATAAGCCAGCAGGGTAAGCAGCACACTCACCACAAAAGGCAGAAAATCCATCCAGTCGATATCCAGGAAAGTACCCTCACGGATAAAGGTGATCCCTAAAAAGGCTACAAAATAAGTAAAGATGATAATGACCGCCGAGATCAGGAACTGCTCGCGCCTGATGAGGTTTTTGATGCTATAGATAGATACCATCCCCGCCGTGATCTCATAATAAGTAAACTCAAAGCTGTTGGGTACAAAAAAGCCGGCGATGAGCACAACCAGTAAATGTATGTTAAGCGCTAAACGCGTATCAAACAAAATACGGATAATGATAGGCACAATACAATACGGTATATAATACAGGTTGGTAGGGAACTGTAGTTTAATAGCCAGCGATAAAGTAGCCAGCATAGCCGTCATGACCAGTAATATTAAACTTACCAGGCGGTTATCGGCATAAATATCCTTACGGAAAAGGTGCAGGAATATCATCAGTAATGATATGGCTATGCCTACCAGGAAAAACTGCCCCAGCAGCACCAGCTTGCGGTTACCGTTGGTACGGGCATTATCCTCAAAAGCCTGTTTGTATGATTCCAGCTTTTGATAAACGTCATCATTAATAACCGAACCTTTATAAACGATCACCTCCCCTTTCTGCACCATCCCCCGGGTGATTGACAAGCCCTCGATAGCCTCATTGATGAGCCGCGAGGTAAGGTTATTATCATAGCTTAAGTTGGTTTGCAGTCGGTTTTGCAGCATATCCAGCAAAAAAGCCTTATCCAGGTCGGTATGTTTGCCCAGGATCTTGTCGCAATAAGCCAGGGCCTTTTCTTTGGTAAACAGTTCGTTGGTATTTTTGGCCGTAGCCACGTTTTTGTCTAAAACGGTAATGGGATAGTTTTCTGAATTTACCTGGTACTGGGGGTTCAGCTTTAAAATACCGGTTTCATATATTTCCTGCAGCAGATCGGTACCGGTTGAAATATATTTGGGTTTAAGCTTGTCGTTGATGCCTGCATTATGCCATTTGATCTCGATATCGCTTTTAAAACCTTCCAGCTGCTGGTTGGCCACCGCAGCATCCAGTTGATAAATGGGGGTGATACTTTCCTTGGCCGATTTTTGGTCGTTCTTGTTTTCCTGGGAAGTTTTCAGGATGGCGAAGTTATAAGGCGATACCAGGTCTTTCTGGTTC
This sequence comes from Mucilaginibacter sp. BGA-UO-ETr-C110, assembly GCF_059567985.1. Classification (NCBI taxonomy): domain Bacteria; kingdom Pseudomonadati; phylum Bacteroidota; class Sphingobacteriia; order Sphingobacteriales; family Sphingobacteriaceae; genus Mucilaginibacter; species Mucilaginibacter sp. BGA-UO-ETr-C110. The sequence goes on along the minus strand of NZ_JCAQPB010000002.1, from coordinate 532,756 downwards.
CAGATACGGCCTTTTTCATATTCATAGCCAAATTTTGCCTGCTTGGGTAAAAAAAACACAATGAGGCCAATGCTCAGCAACATCATTAAAAACTTAACGTTGCGCGAGTATTTACGCAATAAAGCCTTTTGGCGCGAAGTGGATAGTTTTGCCATTTATTTAATTAACCGCTCAAAAATAATATAAGTTTCTGTTATAGTTAGTATCAAGTAGCTAGTATCAAGTATCACGACTTGGAAATACCGAATAAAAAAGAGTTTATATAAAGTCGCTAACAACCCTGGCAACTATTTCTTGATACTAGCTACTTGATACTAATTATTTGCATTTGTCAATTTAAATTTGATATCTTTATGATATCATTTTAAAATCATCTTATCATGCAAACCGAAAAAACTATCAACCCGCCATCAGGCTTCACCGCACTGGCTTTTTTCCTGGTATTATTAGTTATTGCCGCTATTCTCTTTTCTTCCGACATGGGATTTTTTTTAGGATCGATACTCCTGGTGTTCGGCTTTATTTTTGTACTTCCGGGTATGATCGTTGTCAATCCCAACGAATCAAAAGTGCTTACACTTTTTGGCCAGTATACCGGTAGTGTAAAAAAAGACGGCTTTTTTTGGGTTAATCCCTTCACCAATAAAAAGAAAGTATCATTACGGGCTTTTAACCTCAACGGACAGCAGCTTAAAGTGAACGACAGCATTGGCAACCCGATTGAAATTGCGGCTGTTATTGTATGGCAGATCAAGGATACTGCCGCTGCCGTATTCGCAGTTGAAAACTATATCCAATATGTAAATATCCAGAGTGAGGCCGCGGTTCGCCACCTGGCCAACTCCTTCCCTTATGACAACCTGGAGGATGAAACAGCCAACATCACCCTGCGTGGTGGTGCCGAGCAGGTAAGCCTGCTGTTAGAAAAAGAGTTGAATGAAAGACTGGCACGTGCTGGTATAGAAGTACTGGAAGCCCGTATATCTCACCTGGCCTATGCGCCCGAAATTGCACATTCCATGTTACAGGTACAGCAGGCAACAGCCATTATAGCTGCCCGCCGCCTCATTGTGGAAGGCGCCGTAGGCATGGTTGAAATGGCGCTGAACAAACTATCCGAAAAAAACATTGTGGAGCTGGACGAAGAACGCAAAGCTGCCATGGTAAGTAACTTATTGGTAGTATTATGCGGCGACCGCAGCGTGAACCCCGTAGTAAATACCGGAACTTTATATCATTAATGATGGATCAGTACAGGAGTTTTGACCAACTGCGCACCAACGAACTGTTAGTAATACGGCATGGCTTTTGGCGCCCCTGGTTTGAATTAACCGATGGCCAGTTTTGCTATGGCAAATTGAGCTACGATGGACTGTGGAAAGTCGGGGCCATTTTAGAATCGGCACAAAAAACCTGGATCATCAAAAGCAAAGGCATATTTAGCAGGATATTACTGATCAATGATACAGATGGGATGCAGATAGGCACCATCACACCCGAAATATGGTCGCGTAAAACGATGCTGAGCTTGAACGACGGATTTGAGGCGGTATATTTAAATAAGAAGGTCTTTACACGCACCTTTAGTTTAATCAATACGCAGTATGGCGATCTGCTGAACATCAAACAAGAATCATGGAAGTTAAAAACACCTTTTAAAGTTTTCCTGGAGCCGGATGCATTAAAAAACATACCCAACCCGTCTTTATTGGCTTTACTGGGTATAAACCTGGTTCTGCAAAACCAGAAGAAGGCCGCGGCATCTGCAGGAGTGGGAGGTTGATATGGCAGAAAAAAAGGCATTTATATTACGCGTTAATCCGGATGTATTGAAGGAGATAGAGACCTGGGCCGCCGAGGAATTCAGGAGCACTAACGGCCAGGTCGAATATCTGCTGCAACAGGCCTTGCTTGCCCGCAAAAAAACCGCCAAGAAGAAAAAGGAATAATGGAATACCAGGAAATTAACCAATTAGCAGGCAGAAAACTTTGGCTGTTAAATCGCGGCAGAATAAGTTCGGATTATGACCTGACTGATAATGTGAACTCCTATGGCCGAATGTATGATGACAATTCATTTATTGCCAAAACACATTTAGAAACAAAAGATGAAACTATCCTGGTATTAAATTCCACCATAGGCGATCTTACTATCAAAACTCCCGAAGGGAAAATAATTGGTTATTACGAAACAAATAATAAAGTCAGTTTAAAACTAAATAGCGGGTTCAAAGCCAGTTTCAACATTACTTCATTATTTAGTTCAGAATATCACTGGCTTGATGAACATCATAATGAGCTAATAAGAATTTCAGGTAATGACAGCTCACAAATAGTGATCACCTTTATCAGTTCGGTTTCAGAGATACCACATTTAAACGTGCTTATCCTGGCAGGTGTTAAAACCATTTTTAATCGCAACCAGGTTTATTAACCATTTAACCCACCCGCAAAAAAACCACGAAGAAGAAAAAGGAATAATGGAATACCAGGAAATAAGCCCTGCCACAAATACTTTGTATTTAATTAAACAGAGCTTGTTTGATGGCGAATATCTTTTAACGGACCACACCAATAACTTCGGCAAACTCGTTTATGATGGCTTAGGAAGGGAAACAGGACTTGCCTATTCCGCTGGCAAAAGCTGGAAATTCGATTATGATTTTGAGCCTTTCGGCAAAAGAGAGATCCTGATATATGACGATAATGCCAATCTGTTAGGCCATGCCACCAAGCATTATGGTCGGTTATCAGATCCTCCAACCTTAATCATGGTAAACGGATTTAAGGCTACATTTTCAGACGTATCCTTATTTTCACATGAATATGAATGGATCTCGGCCAAATTGGGCAGTTTAATGCATATAAAAAGTCCGGCATTCTCCTTAACAGATACCATTACCGTCATCAGGAAAGACATCCCCGAAGACATGATACCCTTATTATGTTTTCTTGCTGAGCATATTATAATCTTACAAAGCCGGGGCAGCCGAAGCAATATTTATTAACTGCGGCAAATATTCCGTATCTTTGTATATACAGCAGCCCGGATCTTCTAATAATAGATGATCCGGGCTGTTTTGTTAAGGATAAAACAAGGCCAAAAACAGGCCATTTATAATTCAATTATTTGAATATCAATAATTTAATACTTTTTAAAGTTTCAAAAACTGCTCAAAACCGTGTTAAAATTTGTTAAAAAGTGTTAAAATGAGGGTTTTTCAAGCAGTTTTTGATCGATTTTCATCGTTTTTTGAGCAGAAAAGTGTTAAAATTAAAGGTTTAAAAAGTTTTTCAGGGTAGGAAGCGAATCAAAAATGCCTCCTTGACCACCGACCGACCAAATGGTCTGTGCCGAAAAAACCCCCATCTGGATCAATTGTAATTATTATGCATGCATAGCTTTTTCCTTTCATCAAAATAACTAAATTTGCCACACCAATTTAATGAGGGACACATGAAAGAAGTAGTAATAGTGGCTGCCACACGCACACCTATCGGCAGCTTTGGGGGTAGTTTAGCTGCCTTAGGCGCCACGCAACTGGGGGCTTTAGCCATCAAATCAGCAATCGAAAAATCGGGCCTCAAACCCGAGCAGATACAAGAAGTATATATGGGCAATGTAATGTCGGCCAATTTAGGCCAGGCACCTGCTACCCAGGCGGCTATATTTGCCGGTCTGCCCTATCTACCTGCCACTACCGTAAATAAAGTATGCGCTTCGGGCATGAAAGCCATTATGCTGGCTGCCCAAAGTATCGCCATAGGTCAAAATGATATTGTAGTAGCCGGCGGTATGGAAAGCATGAGCAATGTGCCCTATTACCTGGATAAAGCCCGTAATGGCTACCGCCTGGGCAATGGCCAGATTACCGACGGACTGGTAAAAGATGGCCTCTGGGACGTTTATAACGACTATCACATGGGTTCTGCAGCCGAGTTGTGCGCTACTGATTGTAATATCAGTCGCGAGGAGCAAGATGCCTTTGCTATTGAATCCTACAACCGGGCCCAAAAAGCTCAGGCTGCAGGTAAATTCAACGATGAGATAACCCCTGTAGAACTTAAAGATAAAAAAGGTGATACCACTTTATTTGCCGAGGACGAAGAGCCCAAAGCGGTAAAGTTTGAAAAAATACCTACACTAAAACCCGTATTCAAAAAGGATGGCACTGTAACAGCCGCCAACGCATCTACCCTAAATGATGGCGCAGCGGCACTGGTATTGATGAGCAAAGAAAAAGCAGACGAGCTGGGTATTAAGCCATTGGCCAAAATAATAGCCTATGCCGATGCACAACAAGCCCCGGAGTGGTTTACCACTGCCCCATCCAAAGCTATCCCGCTGGCTTTACACCGGGCAGGCTTATCAGCAGATCAGATCGACTTTTTTGAGATCAACGAAGCATTCTCTGTAGTAGCTATTGCCAACAACCAGCTTTTAAAGCTCGATCCGGCTAAGGTTAATGTTAATGGAGGCGCTGTTTCGCTCGGTCACCCGTTGGGTGCTTCGGGTGCGCGCATCATTGTTACCTTACTCTCTGTTTTACAGCAAAATAAAGGCAAATACGGCGCTGCCGGAATTTGTAATGGCGGCGGTGGCGCCAGCGCAATGGTTATTGAAAATTTACGTTAAATTAAACAAACCGGCTGTTCAACTATAAGTTACAACAGCTATTATGATAAATTATTTAATTTAGCGGCAACATCATGTTAATTTTTAAATACCCGGTATGGTAGCCAAGCGCTTGTTTCTGTTCGTAACCTCCCTGTTTATTTGCAGCCAGACTTTTGGTCAGCACTTAGATGAGAGTTCACGTATAAAACAATTAAATATTTACCAGGACAGCCTTGCCTCGCTGGGTAAAAAAATGGTGAATGATGAAAACGACCTGGAGCGTAAAAACGCTAATTACCAATTTATTAAAACACTGGTAAGCGCCCTAAAAATTAACAATTCGTTTCTTTTTCCATTTGATTCGGTTAAAAGTATCAGCATCTTGAATTCGCCCGATAACCGTTTCCGAATCATGAGCTGGCACGTGATGAACCAGGATGGCAGTTATCGCTTTTATGGCACCATTCAGCTCAATAGCGGTGGCCCGCTTAAAATGTTCCCGCTCGAAGATTATTCGCCCCTACTCAAAAACCCCGAAGATTCGGTGACCGATAGTCGCAAATGGTACGGAGCCCAATATTACAAGATCATTCCGGTGTACGCGCAAAAGCCTTATTATGTACTCCTCGGCTGGAAGGGAAATACCATAAAATCTACCAAAAAAGTATTGGAGATACTGTCTTTTAATAATGGAGGTAGGCCTTCATTCGGGATGCCTGTTTTTGATGGTAATAGCAAAACCCGCAAAAGGATAATATTTGAATATAGCCGCCAGGTATCTATGTTGCTGCGATACGTGTCAGACCAAAATCTGATCGTGTTTGACCATCTGGCACCGCCAGATAAGAAGATGAAAGACCAGCCCGAGACCTTTGGCCCCGATCTGTCATACGATGGTTATAAGCTAAAAAATGACCGCTGGGTATATGTAGAAAATCTGGATATGCGCAACATCCCTAACAATAGTGATGAAGAATACGTGGACCCGAAAAAACAGGCAGCTAAGGACAAGAGCCTGATACATTCAAATTAAATACATTAACTCTATAAGTAATTCATTCATCAAGATATTTAAATCATAAATTGTAACACCTTTGGTATAAGACCCTGAATAACAAGAATTATACTATTTTTAACAAAATTAAATAATGCAAGAAAACCCTGCCGCAACGGCTACCCCAAAATCCAGATTCCCCAGGAGTGTTCCTTATATTATCGGCAACGAAGCCGCGGAACGTTTCAGCTTTTACGGAATGCGTTCTGTATTGACGCTTTTTCTGGTAAACCAGTTTTTTAATCCCAACCATGTTGTTGCGTTAACAGATGTTGCCAACGCCAAAGCCAATAAGCTACACCACTTATTTGTGATGGTGGCCTATGCTTTACCATTTGTAGGCGGCATGATAGCAGACTGGTTTACAGGTAAATACAAACTCATTTTATATGTATCGATGATTTACTGTTTGGGGCATTTAATGTTAGCCATGTTCGATGGTGGCCTTAGTGGTTTTGAACTAGGCTTACTTGTGGTTGCAATTGGTGCCGGCGGCATTAAATCATGTGTATCTGCTAACGTGGGCGATCAGTTTGATGCTACCAACCAGGATCTACTTTCGAAAGTTTACGGCTGGTTCTATTTCAGTATCAATGCCGGCTCTATGATTTCAACCGTTGCTATTCCATGGACTTATGAGCACTTTGGCCCCAGATGGGCTTTTGGTATCCCCGGTTTACTGATGGCGCTGGCTACCATCATATTTTTTTCGGGCCGTAAAAAATACGTAAAAGTTCCCCCACAAGGCGTTAATCGCAATAACCTGGTATTTATAACCTGGTATGCACTAACTCATTTAGGTGAACGCAAACCTGGGCAATCAATGCTTGATGTTGCCAAAGGCCCGTATAACCCCGAACGCGTTGAAGGTGTGAAAGCAGTATACCGGGTTATGTCGGTATTCTTTTTCGCACTGGCATTTTGGGCTGTTTGGGATCAATGTTTGTCTGAGTGGACCCTATATGCCGAAAGGATGGATCGTGTAATTAACCTGGGTTTTACCTCGTTCACGGTGCTGCCTGGTCAGTTATCAACTGTTAATACAGTGTTCCTTCTTCTATTCATTCCATTTTTCAACTATGTAGTATATCCATGGCTTGACAAAATTGGCCTAAAAACAACCCCGCTGCGAAGACTTGGCACCGGCCTGATTTTAACAGCTTTATCATTCGTGGTAATCGGCATCATACACACCAGCCTGGATCATGGCGGTTCACCCTCCATCTGGTGGCAGGTGTTTGCGTTTATGATACTTTCAGCGGCCGAAGTGCTCGTATCTATCACCGGCCTGGAATACGCTTATACACACTCACCAAAATCAATGAAAAGTACCATGACCGGTATCTGGTTCCTGGTTGTATCGTTCGGTAATCTTATTACCGCGCTTGTTAATGGCTTAATAGAAGACGGCGGCTGGTGGGCACGTATGCTTAAAGGTGCAAACTATGAGTGGTTCTTTGTTATTTTTATTTGCATATTTATACTGATATTTCTTTTTGTTGCTCCAAGGTTAAAAGAACGCAACTACATTACTGATCCTTACGTAGATAACCAGGTTATTGCTGATACTCATAATTTATAAATCTCTTTTCATTAAAAGCAGTTAACATTATTTAACTGCTTTTAATTTTTAAAACCGGGTTTAAATCAATTATTTTTGCTCTTTGTTTACCTGATATTTTTTAAGTGCCGGATAGCATAGTTATAATACCAACCTATAATGAAAAGGAAAATATTGAGCGGATGATCCGCAAAGTGTTTTCCTTACCTCATGATTTTCATTTACTCATCATTGATGATGGGTCGCCCGATGGCACAAACATCATTGTAAAAAATCTGATGAACGTATATCCCGAACGCCTTTTTATTGAAGAGCGTGCGGGTAAGCAGGGTTTGGGGACAGCTTACATACATGGCTTTAAGTGGTCTATTGCACGCCAGTACGACTATATTTTTGAAATGGATGCCGATTTTTCACATAACCCCGATGATCTGCTTAAACTTCGTCAGGCTTGCATTGATGGCGCCGATGCAGCCATTGGTTCACGATACAGTAGTGGTGTAAACGTGGTCAACTGGCCTATGAGCCGCGTGCTGATGAGCTACTTTGCATCGGTATATGTGCGGTTCATCACTGGTATCGATGTACACGATTCTACAGCTGGGTTTATGTGCTATAAACGCAAAGTGTTGGAAACCGTAAGGCTCGATAAGATAAAATTTGTGGGATATGCCTTCCAGATCGAGATGAAGTATACTACTATAAAACATGGCTTTAAACTGGTTGAGGTACCCATTATCTTTACCGATCGTACAGCAGGCACCTCCAAAATGTCGACAGGTATATTCAAGGAAGCGTTTTTTGGTGTGATCCAAATGAAAATCAACAGTATTTTCAGGAAGTATCCGGAGGGATGAGATTGATTTCGGAATTGAGAGGTTCTATTCCGGATTTATTTTGACTGGAGGTGGAAATTTTCAATCCTGATTCTTACCGGCTTGATATATATAATTGGTCTGTAACAATCCCGATAAAAAATCCTTTATTCCGAAATCGGAAATCCGAATTTCGAAATAAAAAAGCTAATTTCGTTGGCAATGAACGAGCATCTTGACCCCGGAGCAGAAAGATTAACCAATACCGAACGCGATATTGAACGGGTATTGCGTCCGCAGCAATTTGAGGATTTTACCGGTCAGCATAAAATATTAGCCAATTTAAAAGTTTTTGTACAAGCGGCCCGTCAGCGTGGCGAAGCCCTTGACCACGTATTACTGCATGGCCCCCCAGGATTGGGCAAAACTACCCTGTCGTACATCATCGCCAATGAGATGAGCGTGGGTATCAAAATCACCTCGGGTCCGGTGCTGGATAAACCCGGCGACCTTGCCGGATTGCTTACCAACCTGGAAACCGGAGATATCCTATTTATTGACGAAATACATCGCTTAAGTCCGCTGGTTGAGGAGTACTTATACTCAGCCATGGAAGATTTTAAGATAGATATTATGCTGGAGAGCGGCCCCAACGCCCGTTCGGTGCAAATATCACTTAACCCCTTTACCCTGGTAGGTGCTACCACCCGCTCAGGCCTGCTTACAGCGCCATTGAGGGCTCGCTTTGGCATTAATTCCCGGTTGGAGTATTATGATGCCAAGCTGCTTACAACTATTGTACTACGCTCAGCAACTATATTAAAAACCCCCATTACGGATGAAGGCGCTTACGAAATAGCCCGTAGAAGCCGTGGTACGCCGCGTATAGCCAACGCGTTATTACGCCGTACACGCGATTTTGCCCAGATCAAAGGCAACGGTAACATCGATACTGAAATAGCTAAATACGCGCTAAATGCCCTCAACGTAGATGAACACGGTTTGGATGAGATGGATAATAAGATACTGATCACCATTATTGATAAGTTCAAAGGTGGCCCGGTAGGTTTAAAAACCATTGCTACCGCCGTTGGTGAAGACGAAGGTACTATTGAAGAAGTATACGAACCCTTTTTGATACAGGAAGGCTTTTTGATGCGTACCGCCCGTGGGCGCGAGGCTACGGAAAGCGCTTATAAACATTTAGGCAAAATAAAACTGGGCGGCAACCCCTCTCTATTTTAGTAAACCACCAACTATACCATATTAAAACATGAGAACACAACTTAAACAAAGCTTCAGATCTTATTGCAAAATGCTTTTAGCTATTGCTGTTATTTTCACGCTTTATTCAATTGATACACAAGCTCAAACCACCCAGGCCGATTCCCTGGCTAAGATCAAAGCCGATAGTTTGGTCACCCGCAGGATAGCTACTGGTACCAAAGTAGGTATTGCCGGGCTCAATCATGATCATATACATCTGATATTAAATGAATACCGCCACGGCAATGTGAATATTGTCGGCATAGCCGAGCCAGATAAAAAACTTTGGCAAAAGTTTGGTAAAATATATAACCTGCCTGATTCCTTGTTTTTTGAGGACCTTAAAACCATGTGCCTCAAACGCAAGCCAACCATTGTGCTGGGTTATAACGCAGTAGGCAAACATATTGATATTGTAGAAACATGCGCCCCGCTGGGTATATCCGTAATGGTTGAAAAACCTTTGGCGGCAACCCTTGACCAGGCTAAACGTATGGAGTTTCTGGCGCTTAAATATTACATCAACCTGCTTACCAATTACGAAACAACCTGGTATTCATCAGTACAAAGCGCTTACAATACGGTAAAAACCGATAGCATTGGTGCAATTCGTAAAATGGTTTTCCATGACGGGCACCAGGGCCCGCGTGAAATTGGTTGCAGTGAGGATTTTTTAAGCTGGCTTACAGATCCGGAACTGAACGGTGCAGGCGCGCTCAATGACTTTGGCTGCTACGGCGCCGATATGATGACCTGGTTCATGCAGGGCCAGCGCCCTATCGCGGTAACAGCAATCGCCCGTCATTACAAACCATCTGTTTATCCAAAGGTGGAAGATGATGCTACCATCATAGTAGAATACCCCAATGCTACCGGCATGATTGAAGCATCATGGAACTGGCCCTTCAGTATCAAAGACATGGAAATATTCGGGGCCAAAGGCTATATCCACACTTTTGATCCCGACAAGGTTCAGGTACGTATTAACAATGATGTAAAGGAATTTAAAGCGCCGCCATTGGCCTTAACAGATAGCGCCCCTGTACCCTATTTTACTGCCGCACTTAAAAATCCGCTTAAATCACGCAATGACCGTTCATCGTTAAAATACAACATGATTGTGATGCAGATACTGGATGCCGCTAAAAGATCAATTAAAGAAGGCAAAAGGATAATTTTATAACTTCAGGTTGAATATTTGTTAATATAATTGTAAACCTGCACATTTATAATATTAATTTCGCCGTTAATAATTCAATCTATAATCATTGCTATCTTATGTTAAAAAAAGCTTTTGTGTGGTTAACCGTTTGTGCATTAGGCGCAATGTCCTGCCAATCTAAACCTGCTGATAAAACAGCCAGCCCCGCTGATAAAGGTTCTGAAACTCCTGCCGCCACAACCGGCGGAAAAATCGATAACGCCGCTATCATGGCCCGTAAACAGGTGCCTGTTGTTTGCTATCACCAAATACGCGATTGGAAAGCGACTGATTCAAAAAATGCCAAGGACTACATTGTACAAATAGCCGCTTTTAAAGAACATATCAAAATGTTGGCCGATAGTGGTTACCATACCATTCTGCCCGATCAATTGTATGCCTATTTGACAACCGGCGCCCCACTGCCTAAAAAGCCTATTATGCTAACGTTTGATGATACCGATCTTGATCAGTTCACCATTGCTAATCCTACGCTTAAAAAATACGGCTTTAAAGCTGTTTATTTTGTAATGACTGTATCTATCGGCCGCCCTCATTATATGACTGCCGATATGGTTAAAAAGCTATCAGACGAAGGTAACATCATTGGAAGCCATACCTGGGATCATCACCGGGTTGATAAATACTCCCATAATTCTGAATTGAAGATCATCGGCAAAAACGGTAAAATCACTACCCGCCCTGTTGACGATTGGGTTACGCAAATAGACAAGCCTACCAAAAAGCTGGAAGAAATTACAGGTAAAAAAATAGATTATTTCGCTTACCCGTTTGGCATCTGGAAAAAACCAGTTTTACCGGAGTTCCAGAAAAAAGGTTTCAAAATAGCATTCCAATTGGCTGACAAACGCGATCCTGATTATCCGCTAATGACCGTTAGAAGGATATTAGACAGCGGTTACTGGAGCACTAAAACTTTTGGCAACAGCGTAAGAAACAGCTTTTAGTCTCCCCAGCCCTTAAAGGGGTTGTTAGCAAGATCAAACCTTATCATGTTAAAATCACTGGCATTATTGCTTTTTGTTTCAGGCATAGTTGCGTGCCAGCCAAAATCAATTCATAAAACGGCTGTGGCTTCACAGTCAGTAGCAAAACCAGCAGTATCAACAGCCATAATTCCTGTTGATACTGCTGCTATTATGAAGCGAAAACAGATCCCTGTTTTATGCTATCACCAGGTACGCGATTGGCGTGCCACTGATTCCAAAAGCGCTAAAGATGATATTGTACAAATAGCGGCATTTAAAGAACATATCAAAATGCTGGCCGACCAGGGTTATCACAGTATCCTACCCGATCAATTGTATGATTACCTCACCACAGGTGCGCCGCTGCCATCCAAACCCATCATGTTCACTTTTGATGACACCGATCTGGATCAGTTTACCATTGCTGCTCCGGAGTTAAAAAAATACAACTTCAAAGCCGTTTACTTCATCATGACGGTATCCATTGGTCGGCCGCACTATATGAATAAAGCACAGATCAAACAGTTATCTGATGAAGGAAACGTGATTGGCAGCCATACCTGGGATCATCATCCATTTCCAAAACTTAGCAGCAAGGATTGGGAAATTCAGTTAGATAAACCCACAAAAAAACTGGAAGAAATAACGGGCAAACCTGTTAAGTATTTTGCCTACCCTTTTGGTTTATGGAACAAAGAAGGGTTACCGGAATTGCATAAAAGAGGTTTTAAGGCGGCTTTCCAGCTTTCGACAAAGCGTTACCCCGGCGATCCCTTGATGACCATCAGACGGATCATCGACAGCGGGCACTGGAACTCAAAAAACCTGTTGAGCAATATCAGGCGTGATTTTTAATCTATTTTCCGGCAACCCATTTTACGGCTTCATCCAATTGTTCTAAGGGATAACCCTTGTACTGTCCCGGAAGAATATATTTAAACAGGTGACTAAACTCTCTGAACCCCTTTTGGTCGGTTACGATGGCCAGCCTGTGCCATTTCATAAAGTACTTCAGACCAATTTCAATGTTTCCGCACCAGGCCCCTGCTGTAAAATTTTGAATGTTGGTTTCCAAAACTAACAAAAAGTTGATCTTCCCTGTTTTTTCAACTTGCTCATGGAGCAAGGGTAAAAGGGCTTTTTCGTAATCTTTAATGGTTACCTCACCAACTGCATGCATACCTAACACATGTGAAGGCAAATAATTCATGTGTTCAAGCATCTTTCATATTTATCATAATATTCACAAATACCACACCAATAATTAACAGGAGGGGCTTTTTATTAAAAATGTTATGATTAACGGCTTCCTATTAATAATAGATAGATAAATACCTCCTGATTTATGAATTTTATTTTATAGTATCTTTGCACCAGTGACGCAAAACAGGACAATATATAGCCAACTGATCAAAAACGAAGCGCAAAAGCTTGGTTTCCTGTTTTGTGGTATCTCAAAAGCCGAGTTTTTGGAAGAAGAGGCCCCCAGGCTAGAATCCTGGCTCAAAAAAAACATGCATGGCGAAATGCAATACATGGAAAACCATTTTGATAAAAGGCTTGATCCCCGTTTGCTGGTTGATGGTGCCAAATCGGTAATATCATTAGGTATTAACTATTACACCAATAATAAACAAGAGGACCCTAACGCTCCCAAAATATCAAAATACGCCTACGGAATTGACTACCATACGATTATAAAAGATAAATTAAGGCAGCTTTTACAGATCATCAATGAAAAAATAGGCGAAGTTGGCGGTCGTGTATTTGTTGATTCGGCACCGGTGCTTGACAAAGCCTGGGCAAAAAAGGCAGGCATGGGCTGGATAGGCAAAAATTCCAACCTGTTAAATAAAAAAGCTGGATCCTTCTTTTTTCTTGCCGAACTAATTATCGACCTGGAACTGGAGTATGATATAGCCCCCACAGTGGATCATTGTGGCACTTGCACCAATTGTATTGACGCCTGCCCTACCGATGCTATTGTTGGCCCTTATGTAGTTGATGGCAGTCGTTGCATCTCCTATCTCACTATTGAGTTGAAGAACGAGATTCCACAAGAGTTTAAGGGCAAGATGGATAACTGGATGTTTGGATGTGATATTTGCCAGGATGTATGCCCCTGGAATCGTTTTTCGATACTGAATACCGAATCTGCCTTCAATCCACATCCCGAACTGCTTCATTTGAAAGCTGATGACTGGCAGGAGATAACACAGGACGTTTTTCAAAAAGTATTTAAAAACTCAGCCGTAAAACGCACCAAATTTTCCGGACTGAAGCGGAATATTGAATTCCTGAACGATAAAAGCTAAAGGCATAAAAAAGGAGTGTATCACTACAACTCCTTTCCCTATTCTTGTCTCTTATTTTCTTAGAAGATCTATCCCTTTTTAAACTTCAAAGCTAATTGCTGCAACATATCGTTATCAACAGGCTTTGCGGGTTCTTCTTTCTTTTTAAAAGGTTTAGGTGGATATTGTGTACGGGTATGATCGGGTTTGGTAAACTCCTTTTTAGGATAGTCTGCCTTCGGAGCATCTGATTTTGGAGCTTGTTGCTCTGGTTTTGGCTGTGCTGCTGCTTTAGCCTGGCGTTCAGCCGCTTTTTTACCATTCCAACGGGTATATATTTCTTCGAGTTTCCTTTTGGTATACAATGGAAAATCGCCCTGCATCATCCAGGAGTAATAGCTTGGTTCTACGTTAAATACATCCTCAACGCGTTTACCTTTATGCTTGCCAAAATTAATCAGCTCTTCGCCTTGTTCGTTAAAAACCATACGACCAGCAAAATCAACCGGTTTACTCAAATTAGTGAAATTATGCAATGCTTCTACGTCACCTACAACAGGCACACTGATATTTCCTTTCTTATCTTCCCACTGCATATTTTCATAACGCTCTATCTGCGCCAGCAAAACTTCCATAGTAGCGCGGGTATCAGCTTCGGCCGAGTGGGCGTTTTCAATGGTTTTATTACAGTAAAACTGATAAGCCGCTTTTAATGTACGCTGCTCCATCTGGTGAAATATATTTTGTACATCCACAAAATGACGTTCATCCAGACTAAATGATACTCCCGCGCGTAAAAACTCCTCCATCAGCATCGGTATATCAAACTTGTTAGAATTGTAGCCGGCCAAATCGCTTCCGCCAATAAATTCTGCTACCGCCTCTCCTATTTCTTTAAACAGCAATTCATCCTTGATGTGTTCATCATAGATACCATGCACCAGTGATGACTCCAAGGGAATGGGCATACCCGGATTAACACGCCAGGTTTTTACTTCCTCGCTGCCGTCCGGATTTAGTTTTATTACAGAAATTTCAACTATACGATCGGAACCAATATTGGTACCGGTTGTTTCCAGGTCGAAAAAAGCAAGAGGGCGTTTTAAATTTAATTTCATTTTAAAAGGTATCAATAGTAGATGGTACAAAGGTCGCAAATGTCCTAAAAAGAATCAGCAGAATAAATTTTTTAATTTATTTAATATAAACGTTTTATTTTTAATTTAATACCTTCCTATTTTATCACAATATTTCATGAAGAAACTTTTACTCATTACTCTTTTATCCATTGGTATACAACACTTTGCAACTGCACAAGACTTTAAAGAAGGCTTTGTACAGGAAGAGGTAGATATGCAACGCTATGATAAAGATACCGCTGCTCACGCCGTATTTATAAATGAATTTGGTAATTCCAGGATCGACATAGCCAGTGACGACCATATCAGGCTCATTTATAGATACCATGCTAAAATAAAAATATTCGATAATAAGGGCTTTACCAGCGGCACTATCGAGATACCTGTACATAATAATGACAATGTAGCCGAAGAAGTGACCGACATAACCGGCACTACCTACTATAAGGATGATAACGGCCTGATGCAAAAAATAGACCTTGACCCTAAAAAAGTATTCAAGGTAAAAGATTATAAATACGGAAGTACCGTTAAGTTCGCCCTCCCGGGCCTGCGTCCGGGCTGTGTTATTGAATTCAGGTATACGCTGATATCTCCTTTTTGGGATAGCTTTCGCAAATGGGAATTCCAGGATGATATACCCAAGATCTATTCCCAATACGAGGCTCACATACCTGGCTTTTGGACGTTTAACGTGTCATTAAGAGGGCCTTACAAACTTACAAAGACCAGCTCCGAACTTGAGCGGGAATGCTTTACCTCGCATGGATCAAAAAGCGACTGTTCGCACATGGTTTATGGCATGAAAGACGTACCAGCTTTTGTGGAAGAGGATTATATGACCTCTCCCAAGAATTTTTTATCGGCCATATATTATGAGCTTGCAGAATGGACTAACCCTTACACCGGTGTTAAAACCCTTGAAACCAAGGAATGGAAAGATATAGACCATCAGCTTAAAATTGATGAAGGGTTTGGATCGCAAATGAAGCGAAAAGAACTGATGAAGGAGCGCATTGCTCCGGTTATAGCCGGCAAAACCACCGAAATGGATAAGGCTACCGCTATTTATGCCTATCTGCAAAAATGGTACAAATGGAACGAATATATTGGTATATCCAGCCCAGATGGCATCAAGCGTGCCATGGATGCCCACACTGGTAGCATCGCCGATATCAATCTTACTTTGATCACCGCATTAAATGCGGCAGGCATTAATACCGAGGCTGTATTACTATCAACCCGCGAACATGGCAACATCAATACGCTGTACCCGGTAATCAGCGATTTTAACTATGTGATAGCCAAAACAAATATTGATGGAAAACCCTATTACCTGGATGCCAGCGATCCTCTGTTATCTTTTGGGGTACTTCCGCTAAAATGTTTGAATGATAAAGGTCGTGTGATAAGCCTGGACAAACCCTCATACTGGGTTGAACTAAGTTCCTTACAAAAGGCTAGCGAGATCCATACACTTGATCTTACCCTGCTTGAAAACGGAAAGATCAAAGGCACCATCAGTAATTATTATAATGGATATAACGCTTATCTAAAACGTAAAGCGATCAAAAAATTCAACTCCATTGATGAGTATATAGAGGACCTGGACGGAAAGCTGCCCAAAATAAAGATATTAAAATCGTACATTACTAATCTGGATACCCTTAGCCAACCCCTCGGCGAAGTACTGGAGGTTGAAATAGATGCCTTTGATAATATGAACAAAGCCCGCCTGGTCTTTAACCCCTTCTTTTGGGAAAAAAGAACCAATAATCCTTTTAAACTGGCCGAGCGTGATTACCCGGTTGACTGGGGCATGGCCAGCGACAACAGACTTGTTATAAATATGCACCTACCCGCTCAATACGCTATTGAAACCCCGCCACAGGTAGTGGCTTTTGCTTTACCCAATAACGGCGGTATGTTTGTTACCAATTATGAAAGCCACGATAACGAGTTTACTTTTTCAAACATTATCCGGTTCACCAAGGCTATTTATACCCCCGAAGAATATCCTTACCTTAAAGAATTATATAACAAGATAGTCCTTACAGAAAAAACTGATATGGTCTTCAAGAAAAAATAATGAGAGCTCCTTTATTACTATTTTTTTTATCCATCATAGGTCTGGGTGCCAGTGCACAGGATAATTATGATGTATCTCTTATCTCCAAAGATCTGTTGCCATATGCCAGTGCGGTAGTGCGTAATAATGAGGTGAGCGTTGAGGTAAAGGATTATGATAATACACTTTATCACATCAAAACCGCGGTTACCATCTTAAATAAAAATGGCAACGATATAGCCGATATTGTAGTTTGGCACAATAAAAGCCGTGTAATAAAAAGCATTAAAGGATTGGTTTACAACCAATTTGGCAAACAGGTTAATAAATTCTCAGAAAGCGATTTCGAGGATGTGAACGCGCAAGATGGGTTTTCGTTATTTCAGGATTTAAAGGTGAAACATTATAACCCTGCTGTAACTGATTACCCATATACCATTGTTTATGAATATGAAGTAAAATCAAAACAGTCACTTAATTTCAGCGATTGGGAACCCAACTCAACTACCGGACAGGCTGTTGAAAAAAGCTCGTATACATTTAGCTGTAAACCCGATTTTAATATCCGGTACAAAGAGATCAATATGCCCGTTAAAGTAGTTACGGGTATTAATAAAGATGGTTATAAAACCTATACCTGGCGGGTTAATAACTTAAAAGCAGTTAAGGACGAACCTTATAGCCCTAATGAAGATAAGTACCTGAGCAGTGTTAAAATAGCCCCCGAAAAATTCAGTTACGAGGGTATTACCGGGTCGTTCAATAACTGGAAGGAGATGGGGAAATGGATATATGATAAACTACTGGCCAGTCGCCTGCAGGTACCTGGTGCTACAGCATCTTATATTAAAGAACTTACCAATGGTATCACCGATCCAAAATTGAAAGCCAAAAAGATATACGAATATATGCAGGGTAAAACCCATTATATAAGCGTACAGGTTGGTATTGGAGGGTATCAGCCCTTTTTGGCTGCCGATGTGGATCAGCAAAATTATGGCGATTGTAAGGCATTGGTGAATTATACCCAGGCCTTACTTAAAACCGTAAATATTGATTCCTATTATTGTATTGTTGAAGCCGGCAGCCGCAAGCAAAGCCCATTAAGTGATTTTGCCAGCATGAACCAGTTTGATCATGTTATTTTATGCCTGCCTTTTAAAAACGATACTGCTTTTTTAGAGTGTACCAGCCAGAAAATACCTTTCGGCTTTTTAAGTGACTTTACCGACGATCGTACCGTGTTAGCCTGTACCCCTGAAGGTGGAAAATTACTTCACACGCCCAAATATACGGCTCCAAACAACTTGCAACAGCGTAAAGCCACCTTCGTTTTAGATGTGCAAGGCAATTTATCGGGCGAAATGCAAACTATTTTTAAAGGCACTCAATATGATAACCGGGAAGGAATAATTGAAGAAGCGCCCAAAGAGCGAATAAAAAACCTGCAGAAAGAATACGCCATCAACAATATGGATATTGAAAAAGTAGACTTTAAACAGGATAAGAGCCTGCAGCCTGTAACTACCGAAACCATTAAACTTAATGCGGGTGAATACGGATCTGTAAACGACGGAAAAATAACTTTCCTGGCAAATGCTACCAACAGAACCCACACCGTTCCACGCGAGGTGCGTAACCGTCGCCATGATGTGTACATTAACCGAGGTTATACTGACGAAGACGAGATCATTTATACCTTACCGGCAAACTATCATGTTGATCTGCGCCCTGTCGATGTTTCCATTAGCAAACCATTCGGTAAGTTTTCGGCAAGTATAAGCGTAAAAGGGAACGAACTGGTATATAAACGCCGTGTACAATTAATTGACGGAACTTACAGTAAGGACATTTACCAGGACCTGATCGATTTTTACCAGGCCATTGTAGAAAGTGACGACAACAACGTTACCCTGGCTAAAAGTAACTAAATATCACAATGCCAAGTATAATGCCGATGATCATCACCAGATAAAGCAAAATCTCGTTACCTGCAAAACGCTTATATTTAGTCCAGAAGGAGTAATTCTCTTTTTGATCTGACATAATGCAGCAAAATTACCAATTAAATTAAAACTACCGGAAATAGATATGGTAAATGAAGATGAAATAAAAAAAGAGTTTCAACTGGAACGGGTTATACTTTTTAGTGATGCCGTATTCGCTATCATTATCACCATTATGGTTTTGGAGATAAAACTACCCGAAAGCCTGCATCACGCCAGCGCCCGGCAAATAAACGAGGCATTCACCGATCTGCTACCCAAGTTTATTGGCTATGCTTTCAGCTTTGCATTAATAGGCAGCTTTTGGTACAGGCATTTACAGATCTTCAGCTTTTTAAAGGATTATAACGTAAACCTTATCGTTATGAACCTGGTCTTCCTGTTTTTTGTTTCTATGTTCCCGTTTGCGGTAACTTTTATAACCGCTGGTTTTGATCTCATCAAATACAGCTGGGGATTGTTCTCGTATATCGGCATTATCTTTTTGGTTACTTTATCTCAAACAGTGCTTGTTTATTATCTCCTAAAAAATAAAAGTCTGCTTTGTGTAAATGCAGCCAATATGGAAACTGTGCTTAAATGGAAGGTACAACGTATCAACTTTATTATTATCCCACTGGGTTTTGTTTGCATGGCATTGATCACCTGGCTTGAGCTTGATACAAAACTGCTGCTCTATTTCGTGGGTTTATATGGGATACTGATAGCCGGACTTAACAGAAGATACTTTCCGGATCAAAACAACTCGGCACCTATGCTTTTTCGGCACTTCAGATCGCGTAGAAAAACTGTTGCAAAACCCGTTAAGAAGGTAGAACACAAAAGTAAGCGTTAACTCAACAGGTTATTTCCCGGCACTGGCATCCGTTACGCTGGTATCCGCTATGATGGAGCCTGCACGCGAAAAGTATTTATATATAGAAGGATCGCGCAGACGAACAATGATCACTCCCCTCCTGGAACTAGCGTGCACCACATATCCGTTTTGCAGATATACACCCACATGGCTAAACTGCTTACCGTCAAAATCAAAGAAAACAAGGTCGCCTTCTTTCAGATCCTCTTCATATTTGCGTTTGATCACGGTGATCTGCTTACTGGTCATCCGCGGAATGGTAATACCATAAACCTGCTGCTCCAGTAAAAAAGCAAGGCCCGAACAATCAACGCCATCTTTATCCAGGCCACCAAATTTATAAGGTACCCCCATCCATTGGTCGATGAATGCATACAAACGCCCATTTTCGATATTGCTCCTGTCCACCCCCATGATTTGTGAATATTTATCGGCCATTTCCGTCCTCGGTTTCACAATTTCGCCAGGTTGCCCCTTCATCGCAGCCTTACGCGAATGACAGGAAGTTAACACCAATGGCACAAAAAACACGGCAAACAAATAAAGCAGATGGCGATGTTTAGTCATGAAGTAAAATTATACTTAAACCATAGTTATTTAATATGGATATTTTTAACATATTAACAATAAATGGATGTGCAGATGTAAGCCTCAGATGTGCAGATATGCAAATGTGCAAATATGCAGATGATAATTAAATGCCCATATCGGCTTTAATCAACACATCTGAAACGACGCAGCCAGCAACGAAGCTAATCTTCACATCCGCACATCTGCATATCTGCACATCTAAAATCCGCATATCAAAACTTAGGGGACTGTGGGGCTAAGTATTTCCCGAACCAATCAATATAACGCTGTGCCCTGTCAACCTGATAGCTTGGTATACTGATACCATGATACTGCCCCGGATAAAGCACCAGCTCGGCTGGTACACCTTGCGACTTAAGCGCCTGGTACATTTGTTCACCTCCTGCGGTTGGTACGTTAAAGTCTTTCAAACCCGACATAAACAGCGTTGGGGTCTTGATCTTATCTGCATGAAAAAACGGATAAGATAGTTTAATATACTTATCAGCATTCTTCCATGGAACGCCCAATTCATTATCATACTGAACTACCCATTGATCACTGCCATAAATAGATAATTGCAATGCGCTCCCCGCTCCACTTGCCGCGGCTTTAAAACGGGGATCCGTAGCTATGGTATAATCTGTTAATATGCCGCCATAACTCCAGCCGCCAATGCCCAGTCGCTGCGGATCGGCTACACCCGTTTTCACCAGTTCATCAACCGCGCCCAGCAGATCCTTTACTTCCTTATTGCCCCAATCGGCATAAATGGCTTTGGTATACTCTAAACCCCTGCCGGTACTGCCCCGATAGTTAACAGCGGCTACAGCATAACCTGCACTGGCCAGTACTTGCCTTGTGGCATCAAATTCAAACTCATCCTGGTCGGTTGGCCCGCCATGGATATATAAAATAAAAGGCAGTTTCTGCGTTACAACACTGTCTGGAGTATACAAAATACCCGACACCAGCGTACCATCGCTACTAAATGATTGAAAACCCTTCACGTAAGCCAGTTTAACCTTGCTCAGCCATTTGTCCTGATGAAAAGTAAGCCGGCGTATCTTACCATTTTCAATAGCCACCAGTTCATGTGGCATATGCGGATTGGTCATTTTGGCTATCCAGTTGCCCGGCGAATGGGCTATCAGGGCTTCAAAACTGCACTGGATTCCTTTATTAATTACAGTGGATTTATGAAGCAACAGATTATACTGGGCCACATACCTGATCCGGTCATTACTTACCAGGTAAACTATATTCTTACCATCTTTACTCCAGGCATGATTACTCACTGGTCTGTCCAATTGCGCGGTAAGCATCTTATTATTTTTACCATCCGCATCCATGAGGCAAAGTACATCATGCTGATAAATAAAATAATCGGCATCGCTGGTTGAACGCAGGTAAGCGATATATTTACCATCGGGGCTCCATAGCGGCTTAATATCATGACCTGTAAAAGTGGTTAATTGTTTGGCCTCGGCCCCGCTTTTGGCCTCAATGGTAAAAATGTCCGAATTTTCGTTTTTGTCGGGATCATCAGTATGGTTACTTACAAAAGCTATAGTTTTACCATCCGGGCTCCAAACCGGCGAATCATCATCCATATCCCCTTTGGTTAATGTATCCAGTTTTTTGACATCAATATCATATACATACAGGTGCGCGTGCAGGTGCTGCAGATACCCCTCAATGTCCTGTTTAAAATGATAGCGATCAATTTTAATAGGGGCAATTGTTTTGGGTGTTGGCTTACCACCATTTTCAGGGTCTTTGATGATGAGGGCAAGCTTTTTACTATTCGGAGACCATGCGTAATCCTGCAATTCTCCTTTAATATCGGTAAGCTTATGTCCCTCGCCTCCCCGGCGATCCATTAGCCAAACCTGCCCCCCGTTTTTAGAGTCTTTTTCGGATAAAAACGATAAATATTTACCATCCGGGCTCCATTTTGGTGTTGACGAAGGTTCATCATCAAAAGTAAGCTGGATAGACTGCTTACCATCATAACTCTGCATCCAGATGTGTGATATCCTTTTATCCTTAGCCGAGTCAACTTCGGCCAAACTATAGGCGACCCATTTGCCATCGGGTGAAAGCTGCGGATCATCCAATGTAGGGATATGATAAAAATCGGTTGGCTTGAACGGCTTTTTAACGGTTTGAGCCAAAGCACTGCTGCCAATAAGTACAGCTATGATCAACAGTATATTTTTATTCATATGGTCAATTTTATTATTTCAACATCATCTTATCAGTAGATGAGCGGTGGTGAAGTTAGCTATCAGAGTATAGTGACGGTTCGGGTTTACTTTAAGTATTTATTATACCAATCCACATAACGCTGTAACCTGTCAACCAGGTAGCTTGGCTTGGTAAGGCCATGGAATTGGTTGGGGTACAGTATCAATTCTGTTGGGACTCCTTGCGATCTCAGCGCCTGGTACATTTGCTCACTCCCCGCTGTGGGAACGTTAAAATCGCGCAGGCCAGACATAAACATCACAGGTGTTTTTATTTTATCAGCATGGAAGAACGGATATGATAGCTGTATCCATTTATCGGCAGTTTTCCAGGGCAGGCCAATTTCATTTTCATACTGTAATACATACTGATCGCTTCCGTAAACCGATAGCTGCAATGCACTACCTGCACCGCTGGCAGCCGCCTTGAAACGAGTGTCTGATGCAATGGTATAATCGGTAAGGATACCTCCGTAACTCCATCCGCCAATACCTAAATGATCAGGATCTGCAATTCCCATTCTTTCCAGATGATCAACTGCGCCCAATAAATCTTTTACTTCTCTATTACCCCAATCGGCATATATGGCTTTACAGTAATCAAGTCCGCGGCCATTGCTGCCCCGGTAGTTTACGCCGGCTACAGCATATCCAGCCGCGGCAAGCATTTGCCGGGTAGCATCAAAGGTATACTCATCCTGCCCAACCGGGCCGCCGTGTATAAATAAGATGAGTGGCCATTTTTTACCAGGAATGCTATCCGGTGTAAATAATATTCCCGATACCTGTGTACCATCGGCACTGCGCGATTGAAAACCCGATACCTGGGCCAGCTTTACTGTATTTAACCATGCTTGATGATGAAAGGTTAAGCGGCGAAGTTTTTCGCCTTCTAAAGCAAATATCTCTGCAGGTGTATATGGATCACTTTTAGCCACCACCCAATTACCGGATAAATTGGTATTGATATCGGTAATACCGAACATCCCCTTGCTTATAGTTGCTATTTTGCCGCTGTTAATATTAATACTGGCCAGATAACGCTGCCGGTCGTCCGTTACTAAAAATGATATGTTTTTATTGTCCTTAGCCCAGGTTTGGTCAGATACCGGTCTGTCGAGCTGTGTTGTCAGTACCCTGTTATTGGAACCAACTGCATCCATGATACATAGTACACTCTGGTCATACATCATATAATCAGCATCGCTTGTAGTACGCAGATAAGAGATATAACGGCCATCAGGGCTCCATTGCGGGTTACTATCCCGGCCTTTCCAGGTGGTTAACTGTAACATGGTAGAATTGGGCCGGGCATCGATGGTGAAAATATCCTTATTCTGGTTTTTGTCCGGATCAACGGTGCGGTTGCTTACAAAAGCGATAGTCCTGCTATCTGGTGACCATACCGGAGAGTTTTCATCCTTGTCGCCTTTGGTAAGCGTATCCAGTTTTTTAGTAGTTACATCAATCAGGTACAAATGATCACGTAACTGCTGTAAATATCCTTCTACGTCTTGTTTAAATTGATACCTGTCAATTACAATAGGTTTGGGTGTTTTAGGTTCTTCCTTGCCTTTGTTTTCGGGATCACCTATGACCAGCGCTATTTTTTTACTATCGGGCGACCATGCATATTCACTCAAACTACCTTTTACATCCGTCAGCTTAAAACCCTCACCTCCCCGCCTGTCTATCAGCCAAAGCTGCGAACCATTTTTGGAATCGCGCGAAGAAAGAAACGCCAGATACTTGCCATCGGGGCTCCATCTTGGTGACGAAGCCGCTTCATCGCCGTGCGTCAACTCTATTGACTCTTTGCCATCCCAGCTTTGCATCCATAGGTGAGATACGCGTTTGTCCTTAGCCGTATCAACGGTTGATACACTATAAGCCACCCATTTACCATCCGGAGCAATCTGCGGATCGCTCACTGAAGGTATACGGTAAAAATCAATTGGCTTTAAGGGTTTCTTTTCCTGCGCCGATACCAAACAGGCCGCAGAAAGGGCAATAACAGACAATAAGGTTCTTTTCATAAGGTGTAAAGAATACGGGTGGTAATTTAGTAATTATGCGGCATAAACCTCACCTAAATCCTCTCCAAAGGAGAGGACTTTGATTAGCAAAAATTCAATTAGCAATAAACTGAACAGCTGAGTATATATTTTTATGCTATGCGCATTATTAATTAAAGCCATACTTATAAAGTCCTCCCCTTTGGGGAGGATTATTACATGAGGGCTTCGCCGTTTAGGAGGGGTTATATCACCCCTGCCTTTTCCAGCTCTACCTGCATTTGTTGCTGCATGCGTTGCGCTTCGGCGCGGGCGGCATCGGCAAAATCTTTCCCGTTACCAGCATAAATAATAGAGCGCGACGCGTTCACAATGAGGCCGCAGTCTTTAGTGATACCATAGCGGCACACTTCTTCCAGGCTCCCACCCTGCGCGCCAACACCAGGCACCAGTAAAAAATTATCTGGGGCATATTTGCGGATGTTAGTAAACTCGGTGCTTTTGGTAGCGCCAACCACATACATGATCCTGTCGGCACCAGCCCAGGTATTGGCCTTTTGGATTACGGTTTCGTACAAATAACCATCACCTGTTTGCAGGTATTGAAAATCCTTACTACCTACCGATGATGTAAGCGCCAGCAGAATGATCCATTTACCCTCATAAGCCAGGTACGGGGTCACACTATCATTACCCATATAAGGTGTAATGGTAATGGCATCAAAGCTCATGCCCGAAGCTTTTTCATCAAAAAAAGCCTGCGCGTATTTATCAGAGGTATTACCGATATCGCCTCTTTTGGCGTCTATTATATTTAAGGTATCAGTAGGCAAATACTTCCAGGTGTCAATCAAACTTTGCAGCCCTTTTATTCCATAGGCCTCATAAAATGCCGCGTTAGGTTTGTAGGAGATGCAAAGATCCTTAGTGGCATCAATGATCCTTTTATTAAATTCCAGTATCGGATCGGGGTAATCCTTTAAAAATTCGGGGATCTTATTGATATCAGTATCCAGACCAACACATAAAAAAGATTTTTTCTGTTTGATCTGTTCAATTAGCCGGGCGCGTGAAATCATTAATGCTTAAATATTTTGAATGTCAAAAAAACTAAAAAATTAGCTTATATGTGGTCAATTATCAGATATTTATTTAATTAATTTGAAATTATAAATTATTTGATTACAATTGCAACGTTTTCCTTTGAATTTTTCTTGCACTAAAGAAACAATTTAAAACCCCACGTTATTTATTACAACAATATTTACCTGGATTTGGATGTTTACTTATACAAGTTTCAAGATCAATTTCTTTTAATAATTCTTCATGTTTAACCACTAAAACTCACATGGGGCTTTATTACCGTCAAGAAAACAAATTACAACATTAAAAATCCCATTGAACTATAATTCATATCATGTCTGATAAAATAGAATTGAACGACAAACTCGTTTCTGAGTTGCGCGAAATTGCAAAAAATTTAGGTATTGCCGAAGCTGACGAACTCAGAAAGCCACAGCTAATATCCCGCATCATTGAACAACAACAGCTTATTGAGGCTGCCCGCGCCCAACAAAACATTGTTGAGTCAAACTATACTCCTACTAACGCTCCGGCCGAAACAGTAGACAAAGCACGCAAAAGAACCCGTGTACTAAAACCCAAAACACAACCACGTGTTGAAGTACCTTTAGATGATACCAACCTGTTTGATATACAGGACGAAGAACAAGCTGAAGAAACCGAAAACGAAACACCGGCGGTAGCAGTTACTGACGAAGCTGAAGCTCCTTCGGTTCAACAAGGTGAAACGGTCACCAGAAATGATGAACCTGCAACCGAGAGCCGCCCGCAAAAATTTGACAGGCGCGCCAATGGCAATGGCAACCCAACCCAACAAAAAAACCAGGAGCCTGCTATTAACCTTGATTTTGATAATGTTATTGTAAATGAAGGTGTACTGGAGATCATGCCCGATGGTTATGGTTTTTTACGCTCATCAGATTACAACTATCTTACTTCGCCCGATGATATTTATGTATCGCAATCACAAATAAAATTATTCGGCCTTAAAACAGGTGATACCGTTCGTGGTAGCATCCGTCCGCCGAAAGAAGGCGAAAAATATTTCCCACTGGTACGTGTGGAAGCCATTAATGGCCGTATCCCGGCCGAAGTGCGTGACCGTGTACCTTTTGATCACCTTACACCACTTTTCCCGTCAGAAAAACTGAGCCTGTTTACAGATGCCGGCAACTATTCAACCCGCATCATGGACCTGTTTTCACCAATTGGTAAAGGTCAGCGTGGTTTAATTGTAGCCCAGCCAAAAACGGGTAAAACCATGTTGTTAAAAGATGTGGCCAATGCTATAGCTAAAAATCACCCCGAAGTTTACCTGATCATCTTACTGATTGATGAGCGCCCGGAAGAGGTGACCGATATGGCCCGCAGCGTACGCGCCGAAGTAGTTTCATCAACCTTTGATGAACCTGCAGAACGCCACGTAAAAATTGCCAACATCGTATTGGAAAAAGCAAAACGTATGGTTGAGTGCGGTCATGACGTAGTGATCCTGCTGGATTCTATCACCCGTTTGGCCCGTGCTTATAACACCGTTGCTCCTGCATCCGGTAAAATATTATCGGGTGGTGTTGATGCTAACGCCTTGCACAAACCCAAACGCTTTTTTGGTGCCGCCCGTAACATTGAGGATGGCGGTTCATTAACCATTATTGCTACAGCGCTTACCGAAACAGGATCTAAAATGGATGAGGTTATTTTTGAAGAGTTTAAAGGTACTGGTAACATGGAGTTACAACTGGATCGTAAACTTTCAAACAAACGCATATTCCCTGCTATTGATATTACCGCTTCAAGCACCCGTCGTGACGACTTACTGCTTGACCGCGACACCCTACAACGCATCTGGATACTACGTAACCACCTTGCCGATATGAATTCGCAGGAATCAATGGAGTTTTTACAGGCCCAGATAAAAGGCACAAAAACTAACGAAGAATTTTTGATTTCAATGAATTCGTAATATTTTAGTATTTATGAAGTTATAGGTAGATGAGATTTTAGAATCAAGAGGCAAGAATCAAGAGACAAGCCCATTTAGGGTATCCTGACTCTTGATTCTTGCCTCTTGATTCTTTTCAAATAAAATTATTATCTGTAACTTCATAAATACTTAATAAAATCCTGATAACTTCATGGCCTGATAATGAAGAAGCGCGTTAAGAAACATCTCCCCAATGCCATTACCTGTGCCAACCTGTTTAGCGGCTGTATAGGAATAGTATTTGCTTTTCAGGGCAACCTCATCATAGCTGCCTATGCTATCTTTCTTTCTTCTATATTCGACTTTTTTGACGGACTGGCTTCAAGGGTGCTTAATTCCTATTCATTTATAGGTAAAGATCTGGATTCACTTGCCGATATGGTAAGCTTTGGTTTTTTACCATCGGCCATATTATATGAGTTATATTTAAAAGCTCCGCAAATTGACCATATAAGTCGTTATTTGTGTTATGTCGCATTTTTAATAACGGTATTCTCGGCTTTACGCCTGGCCAAATTCAACAATGATACCCGCCAGTCTGATAGTTTTATTGGCCTGCCAACACCCGCCAATGCTATATTTATCGCTTCGCTTCCACTAATTATTCAGCAATACGAAGTTTTAGCCCGTTACATTCTAAATCCTTATATATTAACGGGTTTAATTACAGTGATGTGCATATTACTGGTGTCTGAAATACCGTTGATGTCGCTTAAATTCAAGAACCGCGACTTTAATAAAAACATTTTCCGCTATTTACTGCTGTTGTTTTCGGCAATACTGATTCTATTTTTTAAATTTGTGGCAGTTCCGGTGGTGATATTTATATACATCACTTTATCTTTAATTCAATTTAAATTCACAAATGACAAAGTTCCAGGCTGAAATAGACGTAATGCCCAAAAAAGAAATACTTGATCCTCAAGGAAAAGCAGTAACCGGAAGCATGAAAAACCTTGGTTTAGCCGAAATACAAAACGTACGTATCGGCAAACACATTACCCTCGAAATTGAAGCCGACAGCGCCGAAACCGCACACGCCAAAGTAGATGAGGCCTGCAAAAATCTATTAGCTAACCTGATCATGGAAAGCTATACCTTCAAAATACAACAAGTAGCTTAAAGACAGCTAAAGGCGTAAAGCCGAAAGCTTAAAGCGAAAAATGTAATTAATTTACTTACAGAGCTTATAAAAAACTAAGGCAATCAAATTGATTGCCTTAGTTTTTTATACTGTGTTGGGCGCTTTTGGCTTTCAGCCTTAAGCTTTTTGCTGATATTACAGCTCCGCTTGTTTCTCTGTTTTTATTTGCTGTAAGGTTATCAGGTTGGCATTTACCAATGATTTTACCTGGTTAAATTTCTCAGTGATCTTCTCAGAATCGGGTGCTCCTTCCTTACAAGCTATTTCAATCTCCTGTAAAGTTTCCTGGCTAATAGGCATACCAAAAAAACCCAGGTTTGGCTTTAGTTTGTGTGCGGCCTGCCCGGCTGCAGCCCAGTCTTTACCAGCCAGGGCATCGTCAATAGCACTCATCAATTCCGGGGTTTGCTGCAGAAACATATCAATCGACTCTACAATAAACTCGGTACTGCCATCGGCAATTTCGTACAAAAAAGAAAGATCGAGATCCTGGCCCGGTGAAATATCCGCCATACAAATTTATGTTTTACTAAAATTATACTTTTTTTACGATCAAGTTGTCTATCAATTCATTTTTAAGTTGTAAAATATTTTTATGCAACACCGGATGAACAAAAGCAGCAGCTATTTCTGCCAAAGGCTCTACGGTAAACCGTCGTTTATGGAGTTGGGGATGGGGAACCTGCAAATCGGGTTCATGGATAACCTCATCACCGTAAAACAAAATATCAATATCAATAGTGCGCGATCCCCATTTCTCTTTACGTTCGCGTCCCAGCAAAATTTCTATAGCTAGTATTTTCTCCAATAATGCCCTTGCCGGTAAGGAAGTATGCAGCTGTATTACCTGGTTCAGGTAATCGGGGGCATCGGTTTTGCCCCATGATTGTGTTTCAAATACCGATGATTGCTTTACAACAGGGGCAATCTCAACTTCAATATGGTCAACTGCCTGTTTCAGAAACAATTTCCTGTCGCCAAGGTTGCTACCTAAAAGTAAAAAAATGTTATTCATGTTGTAACAAATATTATAGAAACGGCTCTTAACATTATCGGTATTGAATTACTAAGTTTGCATAGATAAAAAGATTTATAACATTAATGAAACAATTCTTCAAATTCGTTCTGGCCACCATTGTTGGTGTAGTTTTAATCACCGTTGTTTTGGTTTTGGTAGTGATAGGGATAATTTCCGCCAGTGGCGATAAAACAATTGAAGTTGAGCCCAATTCTGTACTGCATATGGCTTTTACAAACCCCATAACCGAGCGTACACCCAACAACCCTTTGGCCGGCTTAAGCTTTTTAGGATTGGATAAAGATAAATCAACCGGCTTAAATGATATCCTGGCCAATATTAAAAAGGCCAAAACTGATGCTAACATTAAAGGAATTTTCCTGGATGAAAGCTACATGATATCCGGACAAGCTACTACCGAAGAGATCCGCAACGCCCTGATCGATTTTAAAAAATCGGGCAAATTCATCGTAGCATATTCAGAAATATACACACAAGGCTTTTACTACCTGGCATCAGTTGCCGATAAGGTTTATATGAACCCGAAAGGCATTTTTGAGCTCAAAGGCTTTAATTCGGAGGTTACCTTTTTAAAGGGAGCGCTTGATAAATTAGGTATCGAGGTACAGATCATTAAAGTGGGTACGTTCAAAAGCGCTGTTGAACCTTTATTTTTGACCAAAATGAGCGATGCCAACCGTTTACAGGTTACCTCCTACCTGGGCTCGTTATATGATCATTTTTTAACCGGTATCAGCAAAAGCCGGGGCATCAATAAAGATTCTTTATTTAATTACGCCAACAACGGCCGGGTACAATTACCTGAGGATGCGCTTAAATTGAAGCTGATCGACGGCTTAAAATACAAAGACGAAATACTGGATGACCTGAAAACACGCACCGGCACCCTAAGTAAAAACGACCTGAACAGTATTGAACTGGCCGACTATACCAAGAGCAGCGCCGATAACGATAATAAAGATGAAGTTACATCATCCAAAAACCGGATAGCTGTTGTTTATGCATCGGGCGAAATTTCTGGTGGCGAAGGAGATGACAACACTATTGGATCTGAAAGAATATCAAAAGCCCTGCGCAAAGTAAGGCTTGATAATAAAGTAAAAGCGGTGGTGCTTCGTGTAAACTCTCCCGGTGGCAGTTCGCTGGCTTCGGATGTGATCTGGCGTGAGGTTATGCTAACCAAAAAAGTAAAACCTATCATCGTTTCTATGGGCGATTTAGCAGCATCGGGCGGTTATTATATTTCATGCGCGGCCGATTCTATCATCGCGCAGCCCAATACCATTACCGGCTCGATAGGCATTTTCGCCATTTTGCCAAACATGCAAAAGCTTTTTAACGATAAGCTGGGCGTTACATTTGATGGTGTAAAAACCGGAAAATATGCCGACCTGGGTGATATTAGTCGCCCTTTGACCCCCGACGAAAAACTGATATTGCAAAACAACGTAAACCGCGGTTATGACGACTTTACCAAAGCCGTTGCCGAAGGCCGCCACAAAACCCAGGCATACATTAATAGCATAGGTCAGGGCCGTGTTTGGACAGGCGAACAGGCATTAAAGAATGGCTTGGTTGACCGCCTGGGCAATATCAATGATGCCATAACATCGGCTGCTAAAAAGGCCAAAATTAAAAACTACAGCCTGGTAACATATCCCGAGCAAAAAAGCTTCTTTAATCAGCTAAGCGGTGATGTAACCGCGGAGGCCCGCACCCGGATACTGCAATCAGAACTGGGTGATAATTACAAAATTTACGAACAAATTAAAGGCGTTACCCAAATGATGCGCACCCCGCAGGCCCGCATGCCTTATAGTATAGAAATAAAATAAGTTTTCCAGTTTATATTTTGATTAAAGCTGCTTGTATGGGCAGCTTTTTTTATTTAATCGGGGTATTAAACCTTCCTATTTATTATTAGTCAACTATAATATATTTCGATGTTTTATAACATACCGGATAATATACTTATGATTAAACAGTTATATCACCAATAATCTATCGCACATGAACATCCATTACCTTTCCTTAAAAAAGTATTTCTTTTATTGTTCTGTTCTATTATCACTTTCTTCAGTTGTATCCTGTAAAAAGGATTCTAAACCAAACTCTCCGACACCAGACAAAGTTGATGTTGCTTATGTTGGAGCCCAGGATAAAAACCTATATGCCCTTAATGCTCAAAACGGCGCGTTGGTTTGGAAATATCAATCAAGCGGCGATTTTTCTTATTCGGCACCCACGCTGGTAAACGGCATTTTGTATACTACCAATACCGATCATAATCTGTATGCGCTTGATGCGGCTTCGGGTAAATTAAAATGGAAATTCACAACACAGAGCACGGTGATCTCGAGTCCGGCTGTGGTTAATGGTGTAGCCTATTTTGGCAGTGATGATCATTTTGTGTATGCAGTAGATGCCATAACAGGTACTTTAAAATGGAAGTTTCAAACTGCTGGCAATGTTGATTCGAATCCGGCAGTTGCCAACGGCATAGTATATATTGGCAGTACCGATGGTAACCTTTATGCCATTGACGCTGCAACCGGGAATTTAAAATGGAAGTATGATACGTCCAGTGTCATTGTTAAATCGAGTCCGGTAATTTCAAATGGTGTTGTATTAATAGGTTCAAGAAATGGCTATTTAACCGCTGTAAATGAGACTACCGGTCAGTTAAAATGGAGTTTCAGCACCGATGGCATTTCTATGGAGCATGCCTTGCCGGTTATTAACAATGGTGTTATCTACTTTGCAAGTTGGTTTAAAATTGGTGATAGCAGCAAATCAGGAAGTTTATACGCTATTAAAGAAAGCGACGGAAGCCTTATATGGAAAAGCCTGGACAACCAGGGTTTTACCTCCAGCCCTATCTATGCCAACGGAAAATTATACATCAACAGTGATGACGGAAATATTTATGCTGTTGATGCTACTACCGGCAAAGAGGTTTGGAAAAAATTGATTAATGCCAACGGCGCCATACCTACTGTAGTTAACGGCAAAGTGTATGCCGGCGGCGGCGGTTCTAATTTCTTTTATGTATTAGATGCCAATAGCGGCAGCGAAAGCTGGAAATTCGCGCTAACCAATAGTCTCGATACATCCAGACCACTGGTAGTTATTGCCAAATAAACACACTGATAATACGATCTTTCCAGTTTATATTTTAATTCAAAAGCTGCTTGTATGGGCAGCTTTTTTATTTATCAGACTCCGGTAGGTATCCTCCTTAATATTGCGTATTTTTGTATATACAACAGCCCGGTTTTCCCGCTATAAAGGAAAACCGGGCTGTTTAGTTAAGGGAAAACACAGCCAAAAACAAGCCGTTTTTAACATAAATTATTGACTATCAATATTTTAATACTTTTTAAACCTTTCAAAACCCATCAAAAATTTGTTAAAAAGTGTTAAAATGGCGTTAAAACTTTGTTAAAACGAGCAAATGAAACGCTTTTTTGCCCTGTTTCGACTAAAAAAGTGTTAAAATTTAAGGTTTAAAAAGTTTTGGGGTTATAAGACCAACCTAATGAACCACTGAACTAATGAATCATTGAACTAAAAAAAGCAAATGGCTTTTTGTATTTTTACGACCTCAATATTATTATGGAAAATAAACCCATAGCCCGCACGCTTCGTTTACTATCACAACTCATGGAATTGCATGAGGGTAATCCATTCAAAATAAAATCGGTGGCCAATGCAGCTTTTAAAGTTGATAAGCTACCCTTCCCTATTGCCGGTAAAACACTGGAACAACTGGAAAAAGTAGACGGTATAGGCAAAAGCATTGCATCCAAGATCATCGAACTGTTTGAAACCGGCACTATCGCCGAAATGCAGGAATTACTGGATAATACACCAGCTGGGGTGGTTGAGATGATGGGTATTAAAGGTATCGGCCCTAAAAAAGTGGCTATTATCTGGAAAGATCTGGGTATTGAAAATACCGGCGAACTCTTTTATGCCTGTAACGAAAACCGCCTGATAGAGGCCAAAGGTTTCGGACTTAAAACACAGGAAGAAATACGCAAAGCGATCGAATTCCGGATGGCCAGTAACGGCAAATTTCTGTTCGCCCAGGTAGAACAGGAAGCCAATGAGCTTATGGATGAAATAAAAGCCATTTTCCCTGACGCGTTGAAACATTTTGCCGGTGAATTTCGCCGGTTAAGTGAGATCATCACCGAGATCGTGATCGTTGTTGGCAGCATAAACCAGGAAGTAGCTTATAATGCCCTGTTAGAGTCAAAAATTCTAACTAATGTTTCTTTGAATGAAAACCATATAGGAGGCGAACTCCAAAATGGATTACTGGTTGATATCATTTGTGTTGACAAAGCCGATTATTTCAACGAGTTATTCATCAATACGGGTACAGATGATCATGTTCAGGCTGTGTTAGAGCGCATTAACGTACCACTGGAACAACCTGAATCTGAAGAGATCATTTATACCAAAGCCGGTTTGGCCTGGATGCAACCCGAACTGCGCGAGGGTACTACCTTTATTGAAAAGGCCGAAAAAAATGAACTGCCTACGCTGATCATTACGCATGACCTCAAAGGCAGCCTGCACAATCACAGTACCTGGAGCGACGGGGTAAACACGGTTGAAGAGATGGCACTTTACTGCCGTGATAACTTAAAGCTGGAATACCTGGGTATGTGTGACCACAGTAAAAGCGCGTTTTACGCGAAGGGCCTGAGTATTGAACGGGTTTTACAGCAACAGGAAGAGATTGACCATTTAAATAAAAAGCTCGGTGACTTCCACATTTTTAAAGGTATCGAGTCGGATATTTTATATGATGGTTCGCTTGACTATCCGGATGAGATACTCCAAAAGTTTGATTTTATAGTAGCATCTGTGCATTCCATACTTAAAATGGATGAGGAAAAAGCCACTTCAAGATTGATCACAGCCATTGAAAATCCCTATACTACCATATTAGGCCATCCAACTGGCCGGCTATTATTAAGTCGGGGCGGGTATCCGATCAATTATAAAAAAGTGATCGATGCCTGCGCGGCCAACAATGTGGTGATCGAAATTAATGCCAACCCGCTAAGGCTCGATCTCGACTGGCGCTGGCACCAATATGCTTTGGAAAAAGGCGTTTGGTTATCTATCAACCCCGATGCTCACCGTGTAGAAGGTTTCCTGGACATGCGCTTTGGTATTTTAGCCGCACGCAAAGGTGGTTTATATAAAGAGATGTGTCTTAACGCCTTATCATTACCTGAGATCACCAAAGTATTTGAAAAAAAGTCAAAATTCAAAAGCTAAAATTCAAAAACTCATCATTGATCACTCACTAATTCAAAAACTCACCACTCACTAATTCAAAATTAAATGAAGATACTGGTGATCCGCTTTAGTTCGATGGGGGATATTATTTATACCACACCGGTTGTTCGCTGCCTCAAGAAGCAGATACCTGGAGCCGAGATCCATTTTTTAACCAAACCGGCTTTCCAGTACATTTACGATAGTAATCTTTATGTAGATAAATTACTATTGCTAAAACCCACATTATCAGCAACTATTGATGAAATAAAAGCTGAACGCTACGATTATATTATAGATCTTCATAATAATCTGCGTACCGCTATCATCAAACTACGCACAGGTATCCGGTCGTCGACATACAAAAAACAGCCTGTAAAAAAATGGCTAAGTTTAAAGTTTAAATTAAAGCTGATCCCCCCTACTCACCTGGTCGACCGCTACCTTAAAGCGGTTAAATTTTTAGGTGTGGTTAATGACGGGCAGCCTATTGATTATTATATCAAAGCTGATCATCAATTAGATAATTTGTTACCCCTATCGCACCAGACTGGATATGTGGCATTTGTAATTGGGGCCACGCATTTTACCAAACGCATGCCCAATGATAAGATCATCAGCATTTGTCGGCAACTAAATAGCCCTGTTGTATTATTAGGAGGTAACGATGTAAAAGCTAATGGCGACATTATAGCCGGCGCAATTGGGGCTAAAGTTTATAACGCTTGCGGTGTTACCTCACTTGATGAATCAGTTTTCCTGGTATCTAAGGCTAAAAGTATCATTGGTTTTGACACCGGTCTTACCCACATTGCCGAGGCTTTTAACAGGCCAATAGTATCTGTTTGGGGGGGCACAGTACCAGATCTTTTGGGTGTGCAACCTTATATGGTTAAAGATGTACTGGTTGCTGGCATCGAATTATCCTGTCGTCCATGCTCCAAATTCGGTCTGGAGAAATGCCCTTTGGGCCACTTCAAGTGTATGAATGATATGCCCGAAGATGAAATTATTCGATTCGCGAACAAATAGACAAACTACTGATAATCATAAACTTACATTAAAACACACATATCAATAGAATGTTTTCTTGGGTGATTGATTAATTTATTTACTTTTGCTGGTAAATTATTAATCTTATCACTTTGTATGAAAAAACTCCTACTCTCCCTGCTTTTAGCGGGTGCATCACTTGTAACCTTTGCCCAGTTACCAACAATCGGAATTAAAGGCGGTGTTAACTTTGCCACCTTGAATGCATCAATTGGCGGTCTTAGTGCTAATTCCAGCTCTTTAACCACTTTTAACGCGGGCGTTTTTGTTGATTTTAAATTTGGCAATGTTTCCGTACAACCAGCTCTTAATCTTAGCGGTAAGGGTGGAAAATTTAACGGAGCCTCTTTTACCGATAACAGCGACCCAAATGTTGATGTTGAAATTGAACAAGGTACAGGAAAAATCAACCTGCTTTATTTACAATTACCTGTAAATATCGTGTATCATGTGCCAGTGGTTGTTGGTGATATCTATTTTGGTGCAGGGCCCTACGCTGCAAGGGGAATTTCGGGCAAAGTAAAGATCACCGATCCTCAAAGCGGACAAACCGCAAGCGAAGATGTTAAATTTGGCGGCAATGACGATAACAGTCTTAAATCTATGGAGTATGGTGCCAACGCCATAGCTGGAATTAAACTAAAAGGCGGCTTACTTTTTAATGTAAACTATGACCTGGGTTTAACTAACATATCTCCAACCGCCGACAGCGGCAAATTAAAAACCTGTGTATTTGGTGTTTCTATAGGTTATGCGTTTTAAGCTAGCCTATTAAAATCAGATCAAAAAAGAGGGTTTATTCGGGCCCTCTTTTTTATTTATAATATCAAAAACTTATTAAAGCTTAGCTGTTATCTTTATAAATAAACCTATACTGGAACATGAAAAAACTAATTTTAATTCGCCATGCCAAGGCAACTCATGAAAGCGGTTATGTGGATTTTGACCGCCCTCTAAAACAATCCGGAATGCAGGATGCGTTACTGATGGCCGACGTTTTAAAAGATCGATCTATTGTTCCAGAAATAGTGGTGACTAGTCCGGCATTGCGCACATTAACTACAGCGCAGATATTTACCGAGCATCTGCAATTGCCGCCATCACATACCGATATAAAAATATACGAAGCAAGCGAACGTACCCTGGTAAATGTGATCAATAACCTGCCGAATGAGTATGGATATATTGGCCTGGTTGGTCATAACCCGGGTATAAGTCAACTATTACACTACCTGACAGGTCAATTGCGTGATGTACCTACCTGCGCCGTTGCATTGATCAGTTTTGATAATGATGATTGGCGTTCCATCAGTAATGAGGACGGGCATTTGTCCTTTTATGATTCACCGAAGGGGTAGATGTGGTACGTCATACGTTTTAAGTTCTACGTAATATCTAATCTCTCAACCAACTATTAATCAAATACCTAACGTAAAACGTATAACCTAACTCACTTTATAGGTTTTCCCGGGTAATGATTGGATATAACCCTGCATTTCCATATTGAGTAGATTCATCGCCAACATGCTCATGGGCATATTAGCTTTGATGGTAAGGTCATCAATAGCCAAAGGTGATTGGTGCTGTTGTAAAATGTCAAATATCAAACGTTCGTCTTTCGAAAGATCAATGGGTAAAACAAACTGATCAATTGGTTTAGCTTTATCTCCTTTTTCCCAACCTAAACTAAAAGCCAGGTCGGCTACACAGGTTAGTAAAGCAGCTTTATTATTACGTATCAGGAAGTTACACCCTTCAGAGTATTTATCATCCAGGCGACCGGGGAAGGCAAATACGTCGCGGTTATAGGAGTTTGCAATTTCGGCTGTTATTAACGCTCCTCCTTTTATGCCGGCCTCAACCACTACAGTAGCATCGGCAATACCAGCTACAATACGGTTACGCTGGGGGAAATTCTCCCTATCGGGT
Source organism: Mucilaginibacter sp. BGA-UO-ETr-C110 (assembly GCF_059567985.1). Taxonomy (NCBI): domain Bacteria; kingdom Pseudomonadati; phylum Bacteroidota; class Sphingobacteriia; order Sphingobacteriales; family Sphingobacteriaceae; genus Mucilaginibacter; species Mucilaginibacter sp. BGA-UO-ETr-C110. The sequence continues at coordinate 494,525 of NZ_JCAQPB010000002.1, read as the reverse complement.
ATAGTCCCTGATGGGTATTCGCTCAGCAAACCACCATTCTCCAGCATTTTATCGGCCGTAGCCCGGTTCTGGCTGGGGTAAAGCCTGTCGAGCCCATGACCTAATACGCCAACTGTGGGCATATTTTGTTTCAGGCATTCTTTATGAGCAGCAACATCAATACCTAAGGCTAAACCACTTACTATTAAAACATTGTACTGTTGTAATTCTTCTATAAGCTGTTTACACAATAACCGGCCATAGTCGGTGGCATTACGTGTACCAACAATGCTGACCACATGCTGCGGATTTAGATCCATACTCCCTTTTGCATACAATAATATGGGTGAGTCACCGCAGTTCTTTAACCGCTTCGGATACTTGCTGTCTGTGTAAAATATGGGTTCTATACCATGCTTTTCAATATATAGCAACTCCTTTTCGGCTTTTTTGAGGGCGTCATCAAAGTCCCATTGGGCTACTTTTTTATCGCCGATACCAGGTATCCTGGTCATTTTTGTTACGGAAGATCTGAATACTTCTTCTTCACTGCCTAAATAAGCGATCAATGATTTAGCCGATACCGGACCCAAATTTTTCACAAGTGATAAAGCTACTCTGTGTAGTAATGACATATTAATAAATGTGCAAATTTCAGATAGACAGATCATCATTTAAATCTGCCATTCTATTCACATCTAAAATATAAAAATTCCTAAAAATATTAGCATAAATAAAAAACTATAAAAATAGTTTGCAAACTATATAAATAGTTTATACCTTTATTAAACCAAACTATAAAAATAGTTTACTATGAACTTAAAAGAATTAACCAAAGCCGAAGAGCAAGTGATGCAGATACTTTGGCAACTTAAAGAGGCTATTGTGAAGGATATCATTGAGCAAATGCCCGATCCAAAACCTGCGTACAACACGGTATCAACTGTGGTAAGGGTATTGGAGGGTAAGGGCTTTATTGACCATAAAGCATATGGCAACTCGCATGTTTATTACCCGCTTGTTACTGATGACCAGTATAAAAAATTCACATTTGATAAGATGATGAAGAATTATTTCAGCAACTCCTATCAAAGCCTGGTATCGTTTATTGTTGACGAAAAAAAGCTGGGTGTAAAAGAGCTTGACGAATTAACCTCATTGATTGATCAACTTAAAAATCAAAAATCATGAATTGGCTGCATTACCTGCTCGAAGCGAATATCTACCTTGCTGTATTTTATGCCGGGTACTGCATATTCTTAAATAAAGAAACCTATTATACGCTAAACAGGGTTTATCTTTTATTAAGTTGTATCATATCTTTTCTGTTGCCATTAGTACAGGTAGGCATGCTAAAACCAGTGGATCAGGGAGTAGTTAGCACAGTATTTATTGTACCCACCGGGTTAAAACCAACCGCAAACCAGGCAACAAACTTCTCTATCAGTCTGCAGGATATCGTTATTTATGCCTATTGTCTTGGGGTTATGCTGTTAGTAACTATACTCATCTTCAAACTATATAAACTGGCACAAATGGTACAAACCGCTAGTAAAATAGCCGCCGACAGATATAAAATTGTACCGATTGAAGATTCCAATACCGCGTTCTCGTTTTTTAACTACCTGTTTATCGGGTCGAAATTGAAAGGTACAGACATCATTATCCGGCATGAAATGGTGCATATTCGTCAAAAACATACGCTCGATGTGTTGTTCCTGGAATTCATCAAGATCATCAATTGGTTCAATCCTTTTGTTTACCTGCTACAAAACAGTCTCAAAACCGTGCATGAGTACATCGCTGATGAGCAAACGGCAGCCTTTGAAAGAGACACGCTCACCTACTCTTCGTTTTTGGTAAACAATGCTTATGGACTTAATGGCTCATCGGTTACGCATTCATTTTTCAATTATAACCTATTAAAAAAGAGGATCATTATGTTAAACCAAAAACGTTCGGGGAATTTAGCCAGGCTAAAATACCTCGTAGCTGTGCCTATTTGTGTGGCGGCCCTTTGCGCCTCCACTCTTGGGTTCAGTAAAACCTATGCGCTGGTTGATCTGGTGCCACAACGTATTGCTATCGACTCATCAGCAAAAGTAAAGCAATCAAAACAACAGTATTTACCACCGCCTATTATGGTAAAAAACGGGTACGATGACCTTTTTACCCACCTGAACAAAACCGAAAAGTATCCTAAAGCCGACCTAAAAAACAAACAATCAGGTTTAGTGATCGTAGCTTTTAATGTGGGCACAGACCATAAAATATCCAACACTCAGATCGTAAAAAGTACAGGCAATGCTTTTAGCGAGGCGGTATTAGCATCATTCCGGTCATTCAATGGCTCAGTTAACGACAAAACCGGCGAGCACAAATTGGCTATCACCTTTTTTACCGATTATTATGGACAAGCACCTAAATATGAAGCTGATATACAAAAGTCAGGAGCCGAATTCAATACCTATGTAATAGGTTCACTGGGATATACTATACCTCCGCCACCAAGACCAAGTTCTGGTAGCACTCCTCCAGTCGTAAAAAAACCTACTTATATTGGTAAACAAAAAACGCCTCCACCGCCGCCACCTGTTCCGCCTGCTCCAACAGCAGAAACACCAAAAGTAAGCATTGTGAAATTTCCACTACCAAAAAAAGTTAAACCCGCACCAAAAACACAGGTAGTGAAATTTCCTCCTCCGGTAATCAAGGCTCCGGCTGAAAAAAGACCTCCGCCTCCGCCTCCTGAAAACCCATTTACTGTACTGTCAACGTATCTTGCAAAAACAATAAGATATCCAACAGTTGCCAGGAATAATCAAGTTACCGGGGATATCACTGTCAAATTCCATCTTAATGATAATCATCGGATAGATGACATCATCGTATCAAAAGGTATTGGTTCTGGTTGCGATGAAGAAGTTGTGAGAGCCCTTAAATCTTACACCGGAACTATTGAGAATGTAACACCCAACACATATAACATTGTTATTGCTTATCGTTTAGATGGCATATCCACTGAAGATCAAGATGCGGGAAAAGACTTTTCCAGTGTCGCGAGAGTAGTAGTGGTCGGATACAAAAGCAAAAATTAGTGCCACTAAATATCTATTTAAGCTTATGCTGAACGGCTAAAACCGCTTCGGCATTTTTCCATGTAAAGGCATTATCAGCCTACCCTTTCACGTAGATCACCTGCTTGGTTTCGAAAAACTCTTCGGTAAAATAGTCTTTAAGGTGATACTGCTGTACCTTCAGCCCCGACTCTTTGATTTCCTGCTCCAGATCACCCCCTTTTAGATATAGGATCCCATTAGCTAAAGTATTTTTTGAGTCTTTATTGAATTTGCCTCGTACCCAGGGATAGAAATCTTTGAGCTGGGTAACCGCTCTTGATACTACAAAGTCAAATTTTTCATCCAGTTGCTCGGCACGCAGGTGCGATGCTTTTACATTGGTTAAGCCTAAGGCTTTAGCTACTTCCTGCACCACTTTTATCTTTTTACCAATGGAATCAACCAAATGGAACCGGGTTTCGGGAAATAAAATAGCCAGTGGAATACCCGGAAATCCTCCACCTGTACCCACATCCAACACGCTTTCATCTGGTAAAAAGGACATTATTTTCGCAATTCCCAGCGAGTGCAATACATGACGTTCATACAAAAGGTCGATGTCTTTGCGTGATATCACATTGATCTGGCTGTTCCATAAGTTGTATAACTCCGGCAGCTGCTCAATTTGAGAACGTTGTTTCGCGGTCAGATCCGGAAAATATTTAAATACGATATCAGATGTCATCCCTGTTAAAACGATTAATGATATTACCCAGTAAGTACCTGGCTCTAAACAATTGCGCCTTAACCGTACCCAATGGCAAATCGAGCTGTTGGGCTATTTCTTCATATGACAATTCATCAAAATAACGCAGCGTGATCAGGTTTCTGTAACGGTGAGGCAAGCTTTCGATCAATAATTTGAGCTCTTGTGTTTGTTGCTTTTTGATAGATGTTTCTTCGGGATTTAAAACATCAGCCTTTATTTGTAAGGGTTTTTCATCCCCATCATCATCGGTCATCCCGTGGATAGATTGGGTATTCAGCTTCTTTTTACGGATAAAATCGATACAATTATTGGTAGCTACTCTAAACAACCAGGTACTAAAAGCATAATCAGGTTGGTATTTATCCAGCTTTTCAAAAGCTTTGGCAAAGGTTTCCACGGTAAGATCCATCGCATCCTCCTTGTTGTTAACCATTTTTAAAACCATAAAATAAATAGAATCCTTGTACCGGTGCATCAGATCGGCATAAGCCTTTTGATCACCTTCGCGGGCCCTAACCACCAGGTGAAAATCATTCTTCGCATTATCGGTAAAGTTGGCGTTTATTTCCATTGGGTTGTTTTTAAAAATGTCCCGATCAGCCCAAAAACATTTAAATACATATAATATATAATATCAAAAAATGGCAAATACCATATCAGATCTTTACCGTCGAGCTTTTTAAATATCTTACTGTATATAATTAGCTGTAATATCAGCCTGAAAGTAAACAAACCAAGTGCCAGCAAAGCCTCATATTTAAAAACAAGGGATATTATAAGCAAAACATAAAACAGAAAACCGCTCATGGCATCAAAGCTGAGCATTCGTCTGTGCTTATTTTTATACAATTTACCAACCCCCATGTGGCGTTTTTTTTGCCTGTACCACGATGCTAAGGTTGTTTTCGCACTGGTATAAGTAAAAGTTTCGGGGTGTATTTCAATAATGGTATTATCCGCGGTGGCGTGTTGATTTACAAACAGATCATCATCACCAGAGATGACGTGCATATGTGATGCAAAACCTTTTTGACTAAAAAACAAGGTCTTGGTATAACCTAAATTGCGACCAATACCCATATAAGGATCGCCGTTGAGTGCACCCGACAAATAGTTTATCGCTGTTTTAATTGTTTCGAACCGAACAAAGGGATTCAAAAAATTACGGGTTTTATAATAGGGCGAATAACCTAAAATGATTTGGGCTTTGGTGCTAAAATTAACGGCCATACGCGTTATCCAGTTTATCGAGGCAGGCTTGCAATCGGCATCTGTAAACAACATATACTCATTTTTCGCAGCCTTTATTCCGAGGGTAAGGGCAAATTTTTTCCCTGTTTTAAAGCGATCATGCTCCGTTATGGTAACCACTTTTAAATGTGGATACTCCCGTTGCATATCGTCCAAAACATCATTTGATGAATCGTAAGAGCAATCATTGATCACCACTACTTCAAAATCAGGGTAGTTTTGCTGCAATATCAAAGGCAGGTTTTCCTGCAAGTTTTTTGCCTCATTGCGTGCGCTGATAATTACCGAAACAGGTATCAATACCTCAGGTAATTGCTCCGCTGGTTTATATCGTGAAAGGCGGCTATGATTACTTATCAGGTAATACAGCTGAACGATAAAACACAGCTGAAAAAGAATAAAAAGTGCGTTGTGTATATAAGTTTCCAATCAGTTTTAATATCAGGCAAATTTGTTAAAAATCACCGGAATAAAAGTGGCCGGCATGGGTTTATTTCGTGATTATTACACACACTGACGTATTTTTTTCCACACTTCACAGATCAATCAGATATAAAGGAGAAAAAAGTTCGCCATCCTTGATAGTCTGGCTCAAAGAAGGTATCAGAAGATGCAATGATTTAAACTAAGTACGCATTGTTTTACGCTGTTGAATATTTCATTGTCAACCATTTAAGCAAACCGGCTTTATTTGTTAATTTTGCAACCTCAAAATGAAATTTAATTTAACAGCACAAGACCCGCTTTCGAAAGCCCGCGCAGGTGAAATTACCACCGATCACGGCACTATACAAACCCCTATATTTATGCCCGTTGGTACTGCCGGCACTGTAAAGGCAGTACATCAGCACGAGCTTAAAAATGATATAGAAGCGCAAATTATTTTAGGAAATACCTACCATTTATACCTCAGACCCGGTCTTCATACGCTTGAACAAGCCGGAGGATTGCATAAATTTAATGGCTGGGATGGACCTATTTTAACAGATAGCGGGGGTTACCAGGTGTATTCTCTGACCGAAGTTCGTAAAATCAAGGAGGAAGGGGTTACTTTCCGCTCACATATCGACGGCTCAAAACACTTGTTTACACCGGAAAATGTAATGGATATCCAGCGCATTATTGGTGCCGATATCATCATGGCCTTTGACGAATGTACCCCCTATCCATGCGATTATCATTACGCCAGGCGATCTATTGACATGACTCACCGCTGGCTGAAACGTTGTTGTGATCGTTTTGACAGTACCGAGCCCAAATATGGTTACAGCCAAACTCTTTTCCCTATAGTACAGGGATCTGTTTATAAAGATCTGCGTATAAAATCGGCAGAAGCTATTGCTTCTTATGAGTGTGAAGGCAATGCCATTGGCGGACTTTCAGTTGGTGAGCCCGCTGAAGAAATGTACGCCATGACAGAAATTGTTTGCAATATATTGCCGGAACAAAAACCACGTTACTTAATGGGTGTAGGCACACCTATTAATATATTGGAAAATATAGCCCTGGGAATTGATATGTTTGACTGTGTTATGCCAACCCGTAACGCCCGTAATGGTATGCTTTTTACTAAAAATGGCATCATCAATATCAAAAACGAGAAGTGGAAAAATGATTTTTCGGCTATTGAAAGTGATAGCGAGCTGTTTGCGGATAAGAATTATACAAAAGCATATTTACGCCATTTAATACATTCGGGTGAGATGCTTGGAGCGCAAATTGCTACCTTGCATAACCTCCACTTTTATCTGTGGCTGGTTAAGGAGGCCCGTAAAAAGATCATATCCGGCGAGTTTTATAACTGGAAAAACATCATGGTTAAACAGCTTGGTCAACGATTATAACAGAAGGACAACGTAAAGATGAGGGGCAATAAACATAATTTTATGGTATCAATTTGGCTAATCATAAACAACTAAACTAAAGGATGAAGGCTTTTATACACCGGTATCTGAAGGTTATTGACAGGTTTATTATGGGCAAATACCTGGGCACTTTTGTGTTTACTATGGGTATTTTTGCCGCGGTATCGGTAGTGTTTGATGTATCTGAGAAGCTAGATAATTTCACCAGTAAACACGCCTCACTCCATGATATCGTGTTTCAGTACTATGCCGGGTTTATCCCCTTTTACCTGAATATGCTGTCGCCCTTGATTAACTTTTTGGCGGTGATATTCTTTACGGCCAAGATGGCTAACCAAACAGAAATTGTACCCATTTTGAGCGGCAAGGCCAGTTTTAACCGCTTTTTAAGACCTTATTTTATAGCTTCAAGTATCATATTTGTGGTATCGTTTTTTGCCAACGTATACCTGATTCCTTTCACCAATCACCTAAAAAACGACTTTGAGAACGCCAACGGTATAACCGATAATGACCCAACCAAGATTGAGGTACATATGCAGATAGACAAACACACCTTTGTATACCTGCAAAACTATGACCCAACCGTACATACTGGTTACCAGTTTATTATGGAGAAATTCAATGGTGATACCCTTCGCGAAAAATTGATTGCCAACCAGGTTACCTACGATTCGGTTAAAAGAGTTTGGTCATTAAAAAACTACACTGTTAAGTATATAAACGGCCTAAAAGAGCAGTATATCAACAGCACAACGCCAAAAGATACCACGCTTGACATGCACCCGAGCGACTTTATCGTGTATGATAATGTATACGCGGCTATGTCATTAAGCGATCTGAACAAGAATATAGATAAGGAAAAACTGCGCCGGCCAGAGGTGTTAAACAACCTTTATTACGAAAAATATCATCGTTTTATATACCCGCTATCGGCCTATGTTTTAACCATTGTGGGCGTAGCTTTGTCGTCACGCAAGGTACGGGGAGGTGTTGGTTTACCCCTTGGGATCGGTATTTTACTCTGCTTCGCTTACATTATTGTAGAGCGATTTTCTATCGTATTCTCCATAAAAGGCGGTGTGCCTCCTATTTTTACCGTCATGATTCCTAATACCACATTTGGTCTGCTCGGCTATTATTTACTTCTAAAAGCACCAAAATAGTGGTTACAAACAGTAGCAAAGGAAGCCTTAACAAGAACTTAATTATACTCCATTTCACTGTTTTTATCTGGGGATTTACCGGTATTTTGGGCAATCTTATTACTATTTCGGCAGTACCATTAGTGTGGTACAGGGTGATGATCGCCGTGATATCACTGTTTTTATACTTCAATTTTAACAAAACAGCTATCAAAGTTGACCAAAAAACCTTTCTAAAAATGGCCTTTACGGGCGCTTTAGTAGGTGGTCACTGGGTACTTTTCTTTGCTTCTATCAAGCTATCCACCGTTCCTGTAACGCTGGTTTGCCTCTCCAGCATTACTTTATTTACGGCCATATTTGAACCTTTACTGAATAAAACAAAGATCTCAAAACTGGAAATCCTGGCCGGGTTGCTGATCATAACCGGTATCGTTTTGATATTTAAATTTGAATCACATTACACTAAGGGCATCATTACCGGGCTTGCAAGTGCCGTTTGTGCCAGCCTTTTTTCGATCATCAATTCAAGATTTGTCAAGAAAAATGAGGCGCCTATCATTGCTTTTTATGAATTAACCGGAGCGTTTTTCTGGATCTCCCTATACCTTTTACTGACCCAGGGATTTAACAGATCGCTCATTTTAAAACCCAGCGACATTGGATACTTAGTGCTCCTTGGCACCATCTGCACGTCGCTTGCCTATGTTGCGGGAGTATCTGTAATGCGTGAACTTTCGGCTTTCAAAGTCGCCCTCATCACTAACCTCGAACCCGTTTATGGTATCCTGATGTCGTTTATTTTTTTTGGTGATATGAACAAAATGACGATGGGTTTCTGGGCAGGAGCAGTCATTATTTTGTCTACGATATTCCTATATCCGGTAGCCCGAAAACAAATCAGCAAGAGAAGATTAAGATAATAATTCTTCTTTTTTCGCTTCTCTGCAGTTTTATTTCTTTATAAATATCCGGCTATTCATGCCTTGCTATTGCCTTCGTAAAAGCCACAAAATCCAGCCCCATTTCCTTCTGTTTTTAATGCTGACACACCCTGGTAGGGGATAGAAAGCCCCCGGTTTTGAAAGCCATTTTTAAGCCCTGTAGGGCATTATTATTTTTCGACGGGTTTGGCACCGTTTAAACATCTCCGCGCGCAACAGCGCCAAAATCTATTTTTTAGTTAGTGTACCAAATAAAAAAATAGGCAATTACATAAAAATATCTCTTAAGCTACTTTTTAAACAAAATTCCTATTCGAAAATTTTTAAAACAGTCATTTTATAAAATATATAAAATTTTAATAATCAAATATTTAATTCGGTTACTAAAAGTAAAAGTTAAACAAAATAGATTTAACTAAAACAACAAAAAACTAAAAAAATTAGCAATAAAAATTCATATACTTAAATAATGTGTTTATACACTTAATATTCAGATATATAAAACTAATTATATAACTAAATACTACAGGTTATGGAATTGATTTAAAAGTTCACAGATAGTGTTATGAACTTAAAAATAAGGAATGAAATAAAATTGACACAACACCCCCGGTTGTATACAAAAAATTAAATCCGGTGGAATTTTTTGGATTCTCAGCGGAGGAACAGGAGCCTATTTTCGGGCCAGAGATCGTGGTGATGCAAGAGGCGCGAACAGCCAAAACACAACAGAACCAGGATCGTCAGATCAGGATTTGATTCCGTGATCCCGGACCTCTCAAAATCGCGGTTTCATTTCGGTCGGTTTTCTTCCGGGCTTAAAATTCAAAACCATCAAAAATCATTTCCATTTTTTTCACGATGATCGAAAACCAATTTTCAGGTGCTCCATTTTTAACCACCTGCTCCCTCCATGTTTTTCAGTTTTTAAAAAGCGCTAAACGAAAATGATTTTTAATAAAGATTTAAAAACCGGATATTGTATAAACTGTTAAACCAAATCGTCATGAGCATTAAAACAATCACTATAATAGTTATCACCATTTTGCTCACAGCAGCATTGGTGCAAAACACAGACAAGGTTCCGTTCGCTTTTTTATTCTCCAATTTTTATATTTCAAAATTGACGATGATGGCAGTGGTAGCCGTGGTGGCTTTTATTTTGGGCTGGCTTGTTGGCCGACCCAAGAAAGCAAAGTTTGACATTGAAGGCTATCATGACAACATCCACAAGAAAGAAGACCCCAATACACTAAGCGACGAAGACAGAGAGTATATCAGCTAACATCTAATAACAATCATGGAAAAGAAAATCGGATTTATCGGCCTCGGTAACATAGGCATACCTATGGCACAAAATCTCATCAAGTCGGGTTATCATTTACAAGTTTATAATCGCACCCTTTCAAAAATAGATGGGCTCGATCCTGCATACGTCACCAAATGCCAAACACCTGCTGATGCATCCGAGGGAGCTCATATGGTGATCACAATACTTTCGGACGACGAGGTGCTGAAAGAAATAACCTTGGGCGATCAGGGCATACTGGAAAAATTGCCGGAGCATGCCCTGCACATTTCCATGAGCACCGTTTCACCAGAAACGTCCGAACAACTTACCCTGCTTCATGAAGAAGCCGGCAGCCACTATCTGGCCGCTCCGGTGTTTGGCCGGGCCGAAGCCGCTGAAGCCCGCAAACTCTGGATATGCGTATCCGGCGATCAGCATGCCAAGGATACAGCCAAACCTGTACTGGATTGCTTAGGCCAGGGTGTTATAGATTTTGGTGAATCTGCGGGCGGAGCAAACGTGATAAAAATTGCAGGTAACTTTATGATCATGGCTTCGATGGAACTCATGGCGGAGGCTTATACCCTTGCAGAGAAGAATGGACTGGATCGGGCACAGGTGGCTAATTTTTTCGGATCGACATTGTTCAATGTCCCCATTTTTCAAAACTATGGCCGGGCTATCGCCAACAAGCAATATGAGCCGGTAGGCTTCAAATCAAAACTAGGCTATAAGGACGCGCGTCTTGCATTTAAATTATCTCAGGCAAGTCAGACACCCATGCCGCTTGTAAATGCCTTACACAGCCGCTTATTGAGCGCTATGGCAAAAGGCTGGGGCGAGACTGATTGGGTAGAGGCTATTGGACGGGGCGTAAGCGAAGACGCGGGAGTTTGATTAAGGGGAATTTATCTCCTTCTCGTCATTGCGAGCGATAGCGTGGCAATCCCCGACCTACAGAGCGGCTCTGCTTATTGGGATTGCTTCGTGCCTCGCAATGATGCGTGGTGATACAAACGCAGAGTCCCTTGAGATGGACTTAAATTCAGACAAATCATGGTTTACACTATTTTGTTGCACAATTGACTTAATTTATTGATTATCAATTAATTAAATCAATGTTAACCATAAAAAGTGTAAACCATGTAAACCCACTTTTTGTAACAAAATGGCCCGCCTGTTCAGGGATTATGCTTTACTATACATCATAAAACACCTCGTTCTCTGCTTCCAGATGTTGCAGGTTGGGCGTTTGTTCAAATATGCCAAATACCGAGGCTCCACTCCCGCTCATGCTAGCGTAGATCGCACCAGCTTCATACAAAGCCGCTTTAACACCCCGTATTTCTACATGGTTTTTAAATATCGATGCTTCGAAATCATTTTTGATATTTTTTTTCCATTCGGTGATGGGCTCAGCGATCAGATCAAACAATGATTCTTTTGCGGGGGATGGTTTAATCCCTCTGAAAGCCTCGGCAGTGGATATGTGAACATCTGGCATTACCAAAGCAATTTTATATTTGGACAGATCCAATTTGATCGACTCAAATTCGTCGCCCATCTCAAAAGCGAATACCGGTTTATTTTCGATAAAGAAAGCACAGTCGGCACCAAGCCTGCGCGCGTAACCGGTCATTTCAGCAACAGACAGTCCGAGCTCAAATTGCTGATTCATCAACCTGATAAAATAAGCAGCATCAGCCGAGCCACCACCCAGTCCGGCCCCTATCGGGATATTTTTATGGAGATGAATACTCACCGGTGGCAGGTTATGGTCATTTTTTAATAAATGATATCCTTTGATGCATAGGTTGTCCTCTACCCTGCCTGGGACCTCCAAACCGGTAGACTCAAAGCTCAGTTTATCGCTCACCACAACTTCAAGCGCATCTTTAATGTTGATGGGGTAAAAAATGGTTTCCAGATTATGATAACCGTCGGGCCGGCGTTCGATAATGTTCAGGCCAATGTTTATTTTTGCGTTCGGAAAAAGGATCATAGAAAAAAGACTAACACCGCTTGTATTTTTGCACATCTGTTAGGATACCAAAATTAGATTATTTTTCTTTGCCTTTTGAAAAAGTTCACCGGTTCATAAGTTCATTGGTTCATTAGGTTTCTTTAAATCTTAATCAATCCACTCAATCAACCTATATTAACAAAAAAATGAAACAGTATCTCGATTTGATGAGCCATGTGATGGAAACCGGAGCGCAAAAGCATGACAGGACAGGAACCGGTACGGTAAGTGTGTTTGGCTACCAGATGCGTTTCAACCTCAAAGATGGTTTCCCTATGGTGACCACCAAAAAATTACACCTTAAATCCATCATTCATGAACTCATCTGGTTTTTGAGTGGCGATACCAATATCAGCTATCTGAAAGAAAACGGCGTTCGCATCTGGGATGAGTGGGCAGATGCCGAGGGCAACCTTGGACCGGTGTACGGCTACCAGTGGCGCTCATGGCCAAAACCCGACGGAGGGCACATTGACCAGATAACCCAGGTGGTAAATCAAATTAAAAACAATCCCGACTCGCGCCGCATGATCGTATCGGCATGGAACGTTGCCGACGTGAACCAGATGGCGCTGCCACCCTGCCATAGTCTGTTTCAGTTTTATGTGGAGCCCCCTAACCCCTTGAAGGGAGAATTGAAGGGTAAGTTGTCTTGTCAGCTTTATCAACGCAGTGCCGACATATTTTTGGGAGTACCTTTCAATATCGCATCTTATGCTCTGCTCACCATGATGATGGCACAGGTTTGTGATCTGGATTATGGCGATTTCATCCACACTTTTGGTGATGCCCACTTGTACAATAATCACATGGATCAGGCCCGTTTGCAGCTGAGCCGCGAACCGCGTCCGTTGCCAACCATGAAGATCAACCCTGAAGTTAAAGACATCTTCGCTTTTAAGTTTGAAGATTTCACTTTGGAGAACTATGATCCATGGCCGCATATTAAAGCTGCAGTGGCGGTGTAATTGGGTCATGCTTGCTGTTCCTGTAAAAATTTAATAAATTTGAGGATGACTTCGGTTCAGATAAAAAAAGAGATACAAAAAGTACTTGACCAAGTGCCTGAAACTGTATTGCAGGATATTTTAGATTTTGTAAAAGAATTGCAGGTACAGTCGCCTGATCAAATAAAACTCACTAATAATTTGAGGAAAATTCTTTCTGAAGATAAAGAGTTACTACAAAAGCTGGCTCAATGATCGATTTGCAAACAACTTTGCTTATCCATAACATATTGATCGAAAAATTTGGGGGCAGCAAAGGAATCAGAGACCAAGGCGGTTTAGAAGCGGCCATTGCACGGCCATACGCAACATTTGATGGACAGTACCTATATCCGGAAGCTATTGATAAAGCTGCTGCAGTTTTCGAGAGTATTATTATTAATCATCCTTTTCTTGACGGTAATAAAAGAACCGCCTACGTTTTACTCAGGCTAACTCTTCTTGAATTTGAAGTTGATATTACCGCCACTGAAGATGAAAAGTATGATATGACAATATCAGCAAGTAAAGGAGAACTAAATTTTGACGGTATAAAAGTTTGGTTGGCTGGAAAAGCCAAGAAAACAAATTAAACCGCTCAGACCAATGAACTATTGAACCAATAATACTAATAAACCAATAATGACCACATCTATCATAGTTGCCACGGCCAAAAACCACGCTATCGGCAAAGACAATAAATTACTCTGGTACCTGCCCAACGACCTGAAACATTTTAAAGATGTCACCACCGGGCATACCGTGATTATGGGGCGTAAAACCTACGAGTCGGTTGGTAAACCATTACCCAAACGCCGTAACATAGTAATAACCCAGCAGTCCATCACTATTGAAGGCTGTGAAGTTGCAGGTTCTATAGAAGATGCTCTCGAGCTTTGCGCCGGCGAGGGTGAGGTATTTATTGTTGGTGGCGCCCAAATTTACCGGCAAGCCATTCCGCTTACCGATCGTATCTATTTAACTGTGATCGATCAGGATTTTGATGGTGATACCTTTTTCCCGGAGCTTGATCCGCAGGAATGGAAAGAGACGGAACGGGAAAATTTTGAGCCCGACGAAAAAAACAAGTACAGGTACTCCTTCATCACGTTGGAACGCCGCTAACATTTTCTGTCATCAAATTGTTTTAATTTAAAATTTCATGCTTGCGAAATTTTATTAGATTTGCCGTCTTATTAAAAAAAGCTTATAAACTAATTAATTACATATTATAATTCGATGCAAGGTAAAGGGGTTATTAAATTTTTCGCCATTCTGCTGGCTGTAGTATGCTTATACCAGCTATCTTTCACGTGGGTGGCGCGCAAAGTTCAAAGTGATGCCAAAGTATATTCAAAGGGTGACCCTAAGAGAGAAACAGCGTATCTGGATTCGATGTCGACGCAACCGGTATATCCGTTGTTCAAACACAATTATCAATACGTTCTCCAAAGAGAATTGGCATTAGGTCTCGACCTTAAAGGTGGTATGAACGTTACCATGCAAATTTCGCTTGACGAGCTGGTGAGGAAAATTGCCAACAACAATCCGGATGTTGTGTTTAACCAGGCTTTGGCTAATGCCGATAAATTACAGGCTGATGCTAAAACCAATCAAAAAGATTTCATTTCGTTATTTGTTAGCGAGTATGAGAAACTGAATCCAAACGGTAAACTGGCTGCTATCTTTTCAACAAAGGATAATCAGGATCACTTAAAGTTTAACGCCTCCAACAGCGAAGTTCAAGCTTATTTGAAAGATCAGGCCAATACTGCGGTAAAACAATCGTATACGGTTTTGAATACCCGTATCAACCAGTTTGGTGTTACGCAGCCTAACATTCAGTTAGAGCAAAGCTCAAACCGTATCCTGGTTGAGTTGCCTGGGGTAAAAGAACCCGAGCGGGTTCGTAAATTG
The DNA here is from genome assembly GCF_059567985.1 of Mucilaginibacter sp. BGA-UO-ETr-C110. Lineage (NCBI taxonomy): Bacteria > Pseudomonadati > Bacteroidota > Sphingobacteriia > Sphingobacteriales > Sphingobacteriaceae > Mucilaginibacter > Mucilaginibacter sp. BGA-UO-ETr-C110. Next base: position 479,296 of record NZ_JCAQPB010000002.1, on the reverse strand, counting down.
TTACAAGGTTCTGCCAAGCTGGAGTTTTATGAAACTTATGATAATACCGAAGCTTATCAATACATAGCCAATATTGACAACTTGTTGGCTGCAAAAAATAAAACAGCTAAAGCAGATTCGTCAAAAGCAAAAGCTACTACAACAGCTACAGCTAAAACTGATACTGCGGCTAAAGCAGGTTCATTATTGAGCAAGGTTCAAAAAAATGCCGCTAAAGATACATCTGCGGCAGCATTGGCCAGCAAAACACAATTCACGGCATTGCACCCACTGTTTGCTGTGTTGTCTCCAAACATTGGTCAGGATCCAACAAGCGGTCAGCAGCAATTGGGCCAGGGTCCGGTTGTAGGTTACTCACCATTGAGAGATACAGCTAAAGTTAACTCTTACCTGCATAGCGCCGATGTGCAAGCGGTAATACCACGCAACCTGAAATTTCTTTGGGAGGTAAAACCATTAAAAAATAATAAGGACAAAGCGTTTGCATTATATGCCATCAAATTAACAGGCGCCGAAAACGGTCCGGTATTATCTGGCGATGTGATCACTGATGCCCGTGCCGATAATGATCCTAAAGGAAATCCAGAGGTTGTGATGATCATGAACTCAGAAGGTGCCCAGAAATGGCGTACCGTTACTGCTGAGGCATCATCAGGTACCAATAAAAAAGCGGTAGCCATTGTATTGGATGATAATGTATACTCTGCACCAAATGTACAGAACGAGATCTCTGGTGGGGTATCCTCTATCTCCGGAAACTTCACCATCGAGGATACCAAGGATTTGGCCAACGTATTAAAAGCTGGTCGTTTACCTGCTCCTGCTCACATCATATCAGAATCAGTAGTAGGTCCGTCATTAGGTCAGGAAGCTATCAATGCCGGTGTTACCTCAAGTATATTAGGTTTGGTTGTGGTATTGATATTCATGATCGCTTATTACAACCGTGCGGGTACTGTAGCGGTAGTAGCGGTTATCATCAACATATTTTTCCTGATGGGCGTATTAACCAGCTTAGGCGCGGTATTAACCTTACCGGGTATAGCAGGTATCGTACTCACGCTGGGTATTGCGGTTGATGCTAACGTGTTGGTTTACGAACGTGTTCGTGAAGAACTGGGTTTAGGCAAATCATTAAGAATAGCTGTTGCCGATGGTTTCAAACACGCTTTACCGTCTATTCTCGATTCACAGATCAGTACGTTCTTAACCGGTTTGATCCTATTCATCTTTGGTTCGGGCCCGATACAAGGTTTCGCTACCACATTGATGATCGGTATCATCACCTCATTATTCTGTTCATTGCTGATCTCAAGGGTTATATTTGAGTGGATGCTTGATAAAGGCTGGGATATTAAATTTTCTCACCCATGGAGCTCACATACCTTCAAAAACGCCAATTTCAAATTCGTAAAAAACCGTTTCAAGTTTTACGCTTTCTCGGGTATATTCATATTAGCTGGCTTAGTATCCATCTTTACCCGCGGCTTTAGCTACGGTGTGGATTTTGAAGGCGGTCGTAACTATATCATCACTTTCCCTAATAAAGCCGTTACTACTGAGGCTATCCATGATGCAGTTGATGCTACATTAGGTCGCAGTACAGAGGTTAAAACATTTGGTGCCGATAAAATGAGCATCACTACCAACTTGTTGATCAAGGATAATAATGCCGCCACTGACTCTAAAGTAAGGAGTACATTGATCCAGGCTTTGGGTACCAAAGATGCTACCCGTATAACCGATAAGGATATAGTAGGTTTCTCAAAAGTGAGCGCCACTGTTGCTGATGAATTAAAAACATCAGCTATCTATACGGTATTGTTCGCCATATTTGTGATCTCAGCGTACATCCTGATCCGTTTCCGCAAATGGCAGTTCAGCTTAGGTGCAATGGTAGCAACCGCGCATGATGCATTATTGGTATTATCATTCTTCTCTTTATTCAGAGGTATACTTCCATTCTCGCTGGATATTGATCAGGCGTTCATTGCCGCGATATTAACCGTTATCGGTTACTCGATCAACGATACCGTGGTAGTATTTGACAGGATCCGTGAGTTCCTGGAATTGCACCATGCAAAAACTGATAACCCTGAAGAAGTAATTAACCAGGCTATCAACAGTACATTGAGCCGTACCATCATTACCGCTTTAACCGTGGTATTCGTATTGATCGTATTGTTCATATTTGGTGGCGATGTGATCAAAGGATTCTCGTTCGCATTATTGATCGGTGTGATCTTCGGAACATACTCGTCTATCTGCGTGGCAACACCGGTTATTGTTGACTTTGGGAAAAAAGACCTGAGATAAACTCCATAAATTTATTTACAAGGCCCCAAAGAACTTTTGGGGCCTTTTTTGTTTGTATTGATATCTGAAATTGTTTAAAAGAGACGCATTTGTTGTATCTCTGCATAAAATAAAACACCTGTGCTATGAACTTAACAGACAGCTCCAAATTTCCACTGGTAGTTATTGTAGGCGGGGGCTTTGGTGGGCTCCAGGTAGCCAAGCACCTGAAAGATAAGCCCGTTGAGGTTTTAATGCTCGATAAGCATAATTACCACACGTTTCAGCCGCTTTTATACCAGGTGGCCACAGGCAGCCTTGAGTCGGAATCCATCGCTTTTTCGCTGCGCAAGAACTTTGCCAGTCAAAAAAATTTCAGGTTCAGGATTGCCGAGGTAACCAAAGTAAATGCCGAAAAAAACACCATTGATACCACCATTGGTGAAATAGCCTATGATTACCTGGTGATAGCTACAGGTTCAACCACCAACTTTTTTGGAAATAAGGATATCGAAAAGTTTTCGATGCCCATGAAATCTATTCCTGAGGCGCTTAACCTAAGATATTCCATCCTGCAAAACATTGAGGAAGCACTATTAAAACCCACCCAGGAAGAACGTGCCCCCTACCTTACCTTTGTACTGGTAGGCGCCGGGCCAACCGGTGTGGAGCTATCGGGCGCACTGGCAGAATTGCGCAATCATATCCTGGCCAAAGATTATCCAGAGCTCAAAAAGGAGGATATGAAAGTGTACCTGGTTGATTTCCTGCCAAAAGTATTAGGCCCTTTTTCTGACGAAGCTTCTGCCGCAACTAAAGAATTTCTGACAAAAATGGGCGTCGAAGTGCTTTTAGGCGTAAAAGTAGAAAGCTACAACGGCGAGGAGATCAAATTTGAAGGTGGTAAAACCATCCGCACCAAAACTGTGATCTGGAGTGCCGGCGTTATGGGTGTGATACCCGAAGGTATCGATCCCAGCTTTATTGAACGCGGGAACAGGATTAGGACTGATAGTATTTGTCGTGTAGTGGGCACCAACAACATATTTGCCATTGGCGATGTAGCAGCCATGATAACCGACGAAACACCTAAAGGTCACCCTGGCGTGGCCCAGGTGGCCATACAAATGGGGCAGCATGTGGCTAAATCCATAGCTCAACTCATCAACCACGAACCAACGGCACCTTTTAAGTATTTCGACAAGGGCTCCTTAGCTACTGTTGGTCGTAATAAAGCCGTTGCCGATCTGGGTAAAATAAAATTCCAGGGATTTTTTGCCTGGCTGGTATGGCTGTTCGTTCACTTAATATCGCTTTTAGGTGGCCGTAACAAGGTGATCGTGTTTATTAACTGGGTATCCAGCTATATTACTTATAATGGCGGTACAAGGCTTATTATCCGCAAGTTTGAACGCGAAGGACTTACCGAAGATGAGCATTTACCCAAAACGGTTGATTGATTTCTGAGTCTCAAGCCGAAAGTCATAAAGCCTTAAGACCGGGTTTAAAAATTCAAAACTTCAGACTTAAAAACTAACTTTGGACTATAGACCTCAGACTTAGTACTTGAAATGAGCATAAAAATAACCGAGTGCCCCCGCGACGCCATGCAGGGCCTGCATGATTTTGTACCAACCGATATCAAAGCGGCCTATATCAACCTGCTGTTACAGGTAGGTTTCGATACTATCGATTTTGGGAGCTTTGTATCCGCTAAAGCTATACCACAGCTACAGGACACTGCCGACGTATTAAAAAAGCTGGATATAAGCAGTACCCGGTCAAAACTGCTGGCCATTATTGCCAACTACCGCGGTGCCGAGGACGCGGTTAAACATGAGGAGATTACCTATTTAGGGTATCCTTTTTCTATATCCGAAACTTTTCAAATCCGTAATACCAACACTACGCTCCCTCAAGCTTTTGAAAACGTAAAAAAGATCAACGAGTTATGCCATACCAGCGGTAAACAATTATTAGTTTACCTGTCTATGGGTTTTGGCAATCCATATGGCGATGAATGGAATACGGGCATCATAGAGCAATGGACAGAACAGCTTGTTGGTCTGGGTATCAAAAACATAGCACTTGCCGATACCATTGGCATTGCCCAGGCAGAACAGATCAGCAGTATTTACCCCGACCTATGCCGTAAATTCCCGGAAACAGAGTTCGGCATCCACCTACACTCTACCCCTGATACCTGGCAGCCCAAAATAGAAGCTGCTTATAAAAGCGGTTGCAAACGTTTTGATGTAGCACTAAAGGGTTACGGAGGCTGCCCCATGGCCGCAGATGACCTCACAGGCAACATCGCCACCGAAAACCTAATAGGATATCTCCAGTCACAAAACGAGCTCCTGAGGCTTGATTTGGCCAAATTTCAGGAAGCTATGGATTACTCTGGAAAAGTGTTTTCTTAGATGTACAAATTTCAAATGTGCAAGTGTGCAGATGAAATAATTTATTGATAATTTGATTTTTTTAATCTGCACATCTGAAATTTGCACATCTGATCTTATCTGCACATTGGCTAAGCCACAACTTTAGCCGCTTTGCTTATTTTTGCTTTTTTGTTTTTATCAAAATTTTCCATTACCAGTACGGCGGCGCCGATCAGCTCGGCATCAAAACCCAGCTCAGATACCAGTAGTTCAGTACCACCAGCAAGCCTCGGGATGCAGTATTTATGCAGAGCCTGCTGTATAGGCGCCATGAGTATCTTGGCCACCTTAGCCCCCCTGCCGCTTAGTACAATAATAGCAGGGTTCATGATGTGGATGAGAATAGCCAGGGCCTTCCCTATTTTATAACCCGCGTCTGATAACAGCTCAATAGCAAACTGATCGCCATTGTTGGCGGCTTCCAGTACAGCATCCCCCATGAGTTTAGAGTGGTCATTATCGTTACTATTGTATTTTAAACTGGTGATACGTCCCTGCTGAATACCCGCAATGGCTTTTCTGGCCACTACCAGCATGGAGGCCTCTGCTTCCAGGCAACCACGTTTACCACATTCGCAAAGCGCGCCATCTTCTGATAAAGGTATGTGGCTCAGTTCACCGGCGAAACCATTATAACCGCGGAACAGCTTACCATTCACAATCATCCCTAAACCAATACCCCAGCCCAGGTTGATCACCATAACCTCGTTCTGTGATTTGGCTATGCCGAATTTTTGTTCGGCCAGGGCTATCAAACTCGAATCGTTGTCGATATAGGTAGTAATACCGGTTTTGGCGGTAAGATAAGCGGTCAAACTTTCGCCGCCGGCATCAAGATAAGTGTAATTTATCCCTTCGGTAACGTTTATAAAGCCCGGCATACCAATACCTGTCCCGGCTATCTTTTCTTTGGATACGCCCGAACCCTTGATATAGTTGTTGATCTCCCCGGTCAGTTTAGCCAGAGCATCGGGATTATTAAGCAATTTAAGTTCAAAAGTAACCATATCGGCTACAGCGTTGTTCAGCAGGTCAAAAAGCTGGATCCGTGCAGTAAGTTGGTCAAGTGCAATGGCCAGAATATACATGGTATTTGCCTTTACTGAATACATCAACGGTCTGCGGCCACCGCTTGAAGGAGCATAACCATCCTCAACAACAAAACCCTCATCCATTAATTCATTAACAGCTTTGGCTATTGAGGGTATGCTTTTATCATATAACTCGCTCAAACCCGCGCATGACATCGCTTTATTAAAATAAAGCGTTTTAATGATCATATTTTTTAGCTGACTGCCCTTTACACCTTTATTCTCCAGTTCCATTCAATAATTTATAATTGGGTTTATAACAGGCAATGCCTTAGTGTTTTGAATTGTATAAAAATATAAATAAAGTATTTAACTACAACTGTAATTATTACACTCAATAAGGGTACCTGTCTAATTGACAAAATTAATGAAACAATTGCCTACAGAAAGTAAAAAAAGATATTGTAGCTATGAGTCCGTACGCCTTTTTCCAAAACTTTTTAAACCTATAATTTTAACACTTTTTTAGTCAAAAACGGGGTAAAATCGGCTCAAAAAGCATCAAATTTTTGATTAAACTATCGATTTTAACAAATTTTAACAAATTTTCAGCCTGTTTTGAAAGGTTTAAAAAGTATTAATATATTGATTTTCAAATAACTGCATCAAAAACGATCTATTTTTGGGCCTGTTAGCCTCTTAACAGAACAGCCCGGTACTCTGATAAAAAGAGAACCGGGCTGCTATACTGTAAATATACCGAAAATTATCGGCAAGTAAAAACGTTGCATAACAGTTTTTAAACCTTCAAACTCTCTTGCTAGTTCAAGTGTCCACGTTTAAATACCCAGATCAGAACATTCAATAGGTAAAGAATAATTCATTGGAAATATTAAACTAAAACATCATTTTTGAAGGTGATAGTAAACTAATTCCCATTTACTTTCATTTTGAGGGCACTAAACGGGAGGCATTTCTACCCAAATAAGATAAAAACGCATTCAATGAATATTAAAAACTTCCGGCTGGAGCTAAAATACGTTATGCTTTTAATGCTCCTGTTTTTGCAGATAATGGTAAAAGCCCAGCGGCGGCCAAAAATACATTGGACAGCTGATGGCTACCACTACTATTCGGCAAAAGACAGTACCATACTAACAGTAGATATGCACGATCCGGAACGGAAGACTGTTTTTTTAGGTCCGGAGGTCTTTACTCCTCCCGGGAAAAAAGCACTTATGATCAACCAGTTCTTTATGGCCGATGACGGTAAAAAGATTTTGATCTACACCAATAGTAAAAAGGTTTGGCGCTATAATACCCGTGGCGATTATTGGGTTTATGACCTTAATGCCAAAACCTTAAAGCAAATAGGTAAGGACCGGCCTGCCTCATCGCTGATGTTTGCCAAGTTCTCGCCCGACGGCAGTAAAGCAGCTTATGTAAGTGAGCATAATATTTATGCAGAAGATCTGACTGCGGGCACAGTTAAACAATTGACATTTGATGGTACCCAAAAACTAATAAACGGTACGTTTGATTGGGCATACGAAGAAGAATTTGATAACAGGGATGGCTTCCGCTGGTCGCCTGATGGCAAGCAGATCGCTTACTGGCAAATTGACGCCAGTAAAGTTAAAACCTATTCAATGCTAAATACCACTGATTCAATTTATCCTTACGTGGTTCCGGTAGAATATCCTGTTGCCGGTGAAGATCCCAGTTCCTGTAAAATTGCGGTTGTTGATATTGCCAGCGGTAAGATAAACCGAATGGATGTACCCGGCGATGCGGTGCAGCATTATATATTAAATATGGAATGGGTACCAAATTCAAACAGGATCATTTTACAACAAATGAACCGGGCACAAAACGAAAGCAAAATATTTGTTGCCGATGCCGCTGATGGAAAATCAAGGCTTATTTATGAGGAGCATGATGCTGCCTGGGTGGATATCCGGTCGCGCTGGAATTATGGTGACGGGGCAGGATGGGAATGGATAAACGGCGGTAAGGATTTTTTGTGGATGAGTGAAAAAGATGGCTGGCGGCACCTGTCAAAAATAAATAAGAACGGCAAGGAAACGCTGCTCACTAAAGGTAATTATGATGTGATAAGCCTGGAGTTAATAGACGAAAAAAGTGGTTATGTTTATTTTACGGCTTCGCCTGATAATGCTACGCAAAAATACCTTTACCGCATAAAACTAAGTGGCGGCAAGGCCGAACGGGTGACACCTATGAATTTGCCGGGAACACACTTTTATTCGATTTCGCCCAACGGAAAAATTGCCTTGCACGACTTTACCAATAGTTATACGCCTTTTCAACGCGAAGTGATCAGCTTGCCTGATCATCAACATATTGCTGGAAAGGTGATAGCGATAAACGAGCAAGCTAAAAATAAACCGGAGTTTTTTAAAGTAAAAACTATTGATGGGGTTGAAATGGATGGCTGGATGGTAAAACCCACCAATTTTGATCCAACTAAAAAGTATCCCGTTGTATTTTATGTTTACGGCGAACCTGCAGCTGTGACCGTGGAAGATATATATTATGCGGTTCAAAATTGGGAATATATTGGCAATATGGCCGATGACGGTTATATTTATATTTCAATGGATAATCGTGGAACGCCGGCACCTAAAGGACGGGAGTGGCGGAAATCGGTCTACAAAAATGTTGGTATTGTAGGCGCCAGAGACCAGGCAATGGGTGCCAAAGAAATAATGAAATGGCCCTTTATTGATACTGCAAGGGTAGCGGTTTGGGGATGGAGCGGCGGCGGCTCAGCCACGCTTAACTTAATGTTTCAGTATCCGGAGATCTACAAAACCGGTATTGCTATTGCGGCCGTAGGCTGGCAGCTAACCTATGATAATATTTACCAGGAACGTTATATGGGCGTACCTGTTGACAGTGCAAGCCGCGAAGTATTTATCAAGGGATCGCCCATAACTTATGCCAAAAACTTACGGGGAAACCTGTTATATATACATGGCACGGGAGATGATAATGTGCATTATAAAAATGCCGAAATGCTGATTAACGAGTTGGTTAAATATAATAAACAGTTTCAGTTGATGTCGTACCCAAATCGTTCACATGCAATAGATGAAGGGCCGGGAACAAGTTTGCATTTACGTACGTTATATACTCAGTATTTAAAAGAGCATTGCCCTCCGGGCGGGAGATAGCCTGGTCAGTTCAAACATCCATGCTTAAATAGGCTGGTGACTGCGCCTTTACTAGTTACGTTTCTGGGCAAAAAGCCAGTCCCATAAACCAGGTGTATTACTAACCCGGTCCCATATGTTATGCCCATCATCTGGAAACTCGGTGTATTTTGGATTTCCGCCTGCTTTTTTGATAGCATTGATCATATCACGTGAACCGCTAACAGGAACATTTTTGTCATGAGCACCATGAAATGCCCATACAGGTATATTGACAATCCGGGAGGCCAATTTAGGATCTTCGCCTCCTGCAACAGGTATTGCGGCGGCAAACATATCCGGCCGGGTACAGATAAAATGCCAGGCCCCGTAACCACCTCTTGACAGTCCTGTAACGTAGCGCCTTTTTACATCTATCCCGGGTTCTTTGTCCAGTGAGCTAATGGCTTCATAAACCAACGAATCTACCGATGGATAATTAGGGATACCGCCCCAGCCAGATCCGGGCGGGCAATTTGGTATAAAAAGAAATGCAGTATAATTTGCCCTGTTAATATCAGTTGATAATACCTCAGCTGCCACTGCACCTTCCATTTGCCTGATCTTATCAGTGGCGGGTTGGCCGCCGTAAGGCAAACTTACAACCAAAGGATACTTCTTTGCAGGATCGAAATTTAATGGCTTTAGTAAATGATAAAATAAGGTATCGCCTTTACTGTTCACATACGTGCGGGACTCAAATAATTGAGCCATTCTTTGAGTTTTTTCAAAATTCACCGCCCCCCAGTATGCAGACGAATTAGCATCGGAACTCAGCATCACTCCCGAAATTATTGCGATAATCAAAGCCAATGTTCGCGCTATACCCAATGTAACTTTTACAGATTCCTTAACCGGGCTTGTGTTTTCTGTATTTAACAGCTTAATCTCACTTAAAAAATGCATAATAAACGGAATGTAAATTAAGCTGCCAGGTATTGATGTCCATAGGGCAATTTTTGCTAATGTGCTATTTAATTGAACATCTTTTGAAAACAGGGTCCAGACAGTAGTTGATACCAAAACCAAACCGATGACCAATAGATAAGCCCCTGCTATTCTTAACCAAAAGCTTTTCCTCGTACTGGAAAATAGAAGACTCAGCGCGGATATAATGCCGACACTTAAAGAAATAAGAACCATAGGCATATAATAGCTGAGTAATGCCCTTGATGATAATAGCATTAAGATGAGAGCCGCAAAACAAAGGTTTACAATGGTAGAGGCTATCAAGGTATAGAAGGCAGCCCAATACTCCCGGTAATGATAATACTTTAGCAAGAATATTCCTCCTGTTGAAGCAATTGCATTTGTTACCAAAAACCAGGCAACAAAGGAACCCAGGGTATAAAGTTGTGCATTGACCCAGATTTGCATGATGCCCTGGAATAAGCCGCAGGCAACGGTCAATCCTAAAAAGAATATCCCGAAATTATAAAGACTTTTGTTCATATACTTATGGATAAGGAAGTAATTCAAATTACAAAAGAAGCTTTGATAGCTATTAGTAAATATATACTTATTTTAATAATATTTTTCTATTCCAAACCCCTCAGCAGTTCTTGCCAGTTCAAGCGTCCATGCCTAAAAAGGCGGGTGTTGATAGTAGAATTTTACCCGCTGGAATTTCCATTAAAATAACCCGATATGATAACCTAATGTTTTTGATATCAGAATTTTAAACACCCTGGCTTATCGGTTAAATAATTTGCAAAATGTTTTATAAAAGGCAATTATCGAATATTTAATAATATTTTTACAAAAAACTTAAGCCGATGAAACATAGACTTTTACTTTGTGCTATATGCCTATCTGTGCTTTTTTCCTGCAAAAAGGAAAAAAAAGAACCCGATACCAAATTATACCCCATAAATTTTAAGGTATCTGGTTTTTCACAAACCAACGTTCCTATAGGCTTAGGTAAAGCAAAAACAGCTGCCCTTGCCACGCAGGCTGCAGATACTATTCCGGTGCAAAACTTAACTTATTTGCTTTTTACCACAGATATACAGAGTCCATTACTTAGCCAAATCAGCTTTGTTAAAGGAAGTGCCGGCTTTGGTACAATTACTGACAAGGTAGCGCCAGGTAACTATGTGGCCGTATTTTGTGGGGGATCTGCTGATCTTAAATTTGGCACGATAACGTATCCAGAGTATTTCACCGGGTTTTATTATCCATTTTTCTGGGGTGATACCTTTTATAAGCGGGTACCCATTACTGTTACTGCAAATGGAATAAATATGGGGGTGAGTTTAGATAGAATCACTGCCCGATTAGATTTGGTGATTAAAGACGCCATTCCAGTTGGCACAACACAAATATGGGTGTCTTTTCCAGATACTTTAGGATGTGATGCCAGAAATGGCAGAGGCAAACTTAGTTTTTTAGGCACAAACGGCGCGGCTAAAACTATAACTGCGGCTGATATTGGTAAAACCAATTATACGATCAGTATCAATACATTCAATAATATAACACCATTTGACGTAACTGTAAAGTATTTCGGTCCAAATCCCACCGCTCCCCTTAATACAAGAATAATTAAGAATGTGGTATGTAAAACAAATACCAAAACTACGTTATCAGGCGATTTATTTACCCCTGGCAATAATGGATTTTCAATTACGGTTAATCAGGATTGGAATACACCAATAACAGTCGGCTTTTAATTCTTAAATCTATCCAAATGAAAAAAAAAATAATTTACCTCACCATATTAAGTATAGTGCTGTTATCGTGCAAAAAAGAAAATCATACTAAAACAACAGACCCTCAAGGTAATTTGCACCCGGTTGTTTTTAATATAAATAATTTTACACAACAAAACACCCCGATAAATGGAAGTGTTAAAACCAAGGTAAATGATGTTGTTCCCCCAGAGCAAAGTAACATTATAAGACTCTTATACAAATTATACGATTCCAGCAATACCCTAAAAAAAACAGTAACTATAAATAAAGGCGAACCTGCTTTTGGAACAATTCAAGACAGTCTTGCGTCAGGAAATTACACAGCTGTTTTTGTAGGAATAACCTATATGGATGAATATAAGGATAAATTTATTGATGCCGGCACCACATTTAGTTACAGTGATGTTTCCGGTAATGAGGAGCTTTTTCATGAAACGTTTTATAAAAAGATAAATTTTGTTGTGGGTGATAACCCCATAGTGAAGGACGTCGTTTTGCAGCGATTAACCTCTGAAGTACAAGTTATTATTCAAGACGCCATCCCTACAGGAATTACGGATATAGATGTACAAATTGTCAATTTAAATAACGCATATTCATATTTTGATGATATATCTTCCGGTACTATTGATTATGATCATGCTACAAGCATTCCATTTGTTAAAATTGGTACAACCAACTTTTCTCCTGGTCCGGAAGGTCCTCTGTTAAATACAAATTCACCAGTAACTATATATATATCGGCTCGATACTATAGCACAATTATTGCCCGAAGAACGGTTTCCAATATAACACTACAGCGCAATACCCGAACTATTTTGACCGGAAATTTATTTTCTAATAGCAGTGGTGATGCCAGTGGCTTTACAGTTACTTATAATTCGGCTTATAATCCTAATGATATTAATCAAGGCTTTTAAATGTTTATATAGAAACCTGTTAGATTCTTCTAAAAGCGAAAGCCCTGTAAAGTTTAAACTTTACAGGGCTTTCGCTTTTAGCTTTCTGCCTTAGGCATTCAGCCCTATTGCACTTCAAACTCTTTTTTCAATTTAATATCAACCGATGAGCTGCCGATCATGACCATGAATTTGCCAGGTTCAACCGTCCAATTCATATTTTTATCCAACAGGGCCAGATCATCAGGATGCAGGGTAAACTGCACGGTTTTCTTTTCGCCCGGGGCCAGGTTAACGCGTTCAAATCCGCGCAGGTCATACTCATAGGTAGTTACACTACTAACTTCGTCTTTGAGGTACAACTGCACCACATCATCACCTTTACGGCTGCCGGTGTTGGTTACATCCACACTTACCTGTACATCGCCCTGGGCGTTCTCTTTCTCGGGCGATACCTGCAGGTTACTGTATTCAAATTTGGTATAGCTTAAGCCGTAACCATAAGGGTACAGCGCGCCGTTCACACTGGTTTTGCCCCAACTGTTCTCGCCACCCTGGCTGGCCTGCGAAGCCGGTTTAAACGGAAAGTTAAACTCAATTTGTCCCGTTGTTTTGGGGAAGGTAATAGGCAGCCTGCCGCCCGGATTATTATCGCCAAACAGGGTTTCGGCTATTACACGTCCGCTTTCGGGGCCAGGGAACCAGGCTTCCAGTATGGCGGGTACAAATTTATTTTCCCAGTTAACGGTAAGGGGTTGCCCGTTGATCATCACCATCACCACCGGTTTACCGGTAGCCTGTAGCGCCTGGATCAGTTTTAACTGTCTGCCTGGCAGATTTAAACCGGTACGGGAAAGACTCTCGCCCACCCTTTCAAAATCTTCACCAACCACGGCTATCACCACATCGGCCTGTTTGGCCTGTGCTACAGCCGAATCAATACCGGCCTGCTCCTGTGTAGTAAGCGGTGTTTCGATGATCTCGCTTTCGGGCCAGGTGGCATCAACCACGTTACAGCCTTTGGCATAGGTAACGTTTACATCCTTACCTACGTAATTTTTAATACCATCCAGCACATTGGTAACGGGGTTGTGCGATGGACCGTACCTGCTGGTCGCATAATTTTTTTCGGCAGCCAGCGGACCGGTCACCAGTATATTTTTCAGTTTACTCTTATCCAACGGCAACAGGTCGCCTTGGTTTTTGAGCAGCACCATCGATTCGCGGTTCATTTGCAGCGACATGGCATCATCAGCCGGGGTATGTACTTTTTTGTCGGATGATTTTGGATCTTTTACATACGGATCATCAAACAAACCTAAACGGAATTTCACCCGCAATACATCACCAACCCGGGAGTCAACAACTTTCATCGACAGTTTATTTTCTTTGATCAGCTCGCGCAGGGGCATAATATAGGTTTGCGGCATGGTAAAGTTGGTACGTACATTCAGCCCGGCTTCTACCGCTTGTCTTACTGCTTCTTTATAATCGCCTGCCACATGGTGTTTGGAGTACAGGTATTCTACGGCCTCACTGTCAGATACTACATAGCCATTGAAGCCAAATTTTTGGCGCAATAGCTCGGTTAAAAAGTAATAACTGCCGGTAATGGGCACGCCATCCCAATCGTTATAACTGCTCATTACACCCATAGGATGTGCTTCCTGTATCACCCGGCGAAAGGGGTACAGATAGATCTGGTACATCTCGCGCGGGGCCACATGCGGATCGGTACGGGCGCTACCATCGCGGCCGCCTTTAGGTACGCTGTACACCGCGAAATGCTTCAGGGTTGATGCTACGCCCTCTTCCTGGATCCCCAGCACCATTTGTTTGCCCAGCTCAGCTATATGGAAAGGATCTTCGCCATAACACTCCACAACACGTCCCCAACGCTGGTCGCGCGCAGGGTCAAGAATAGGTGCGTAAACGTTGGTATAACCCAGGGCTTTAGCTTCACGACCTACGGTTTGGCCGGCACGGCGCACCAGTTGTTTATCAAAAGTACTGCCGATAGATATAGGGGCCGGTAAAGGTGTGGCACGGTCGTGATTTAAACCGTGAATCCCCTCGTTGGTAAAATCAACCGGGATCCCCAGGCGGGTTTCTTCCACAAACCATTTCTGAATGGTATTGATAGCCGAAGCATGTTTGCTGTAAGGGAATGAATATTCGGTATATGCCCTGTCGGTTGTAGAAACCAGGTTGTTCAGTTCCTCGTCAATATTGGCAATACCGTCTTTCCAGACTTCGTTTTTCCATGACGCGGCGGGCATTTCTTCTTTCAAAACTCGCTTGTAGCCGTACAGTGTGGCCATCTGGCAGGTTTTTTCTTCAACGGTCATCTGGCTTAGCAAGTCGGCAACACGTTTGTCAACGGTTTGCGAAGGATCTTCAAAAACGTCCATTTTGCCGTTCTTGTTAAAATCAACCCAACCTTTATGGTAAATGTTTTTTTGTTGTGCCGATGCGGATAGAGCCAATCCGGCGATCAGGACAGAAGCCATGCTTACGCGTGGCAGGGAGTACTTTTTTCTCATGCAGATATAATTGCGGTTAGTACTCCAAATATATGTTTTAAGAATAAGGTTGAGCCAGGACGCCATTATAGAAACTACGAAAACGATTGCGAACAGTTCTGTTTAAGATTTTATCTGGCGTAGGCCTGTCATCCTGAGCTTGTCGAAGGACGCGCGCAGAGGCCCTACCCACCATACTTCGACGGAGCTCAGTATGACACCCTTTTTGAACGCCGGCGAAGACTCACCCGGTCTGCGCTTCTCTGCACCACCCTCTCTTTGGCCTCGCCATAAAGAGGGTAAAGAAAAGCGAATGCCCCCTCTTTGCGCCGAAGGCGGAGAGAGGGGTGACGAGCGAAGCGATGTAGGGGTGAGTCGATTCTACTTCAAATTCTTCACAAAAAACCCCACCGCCAAACTATCAACCTTTAAATGCACCTGGTGCCTGCTCACTGATGGGTCATCCGTAAAATAAGTGGGGGCTTCTTTTTTGACCTCTTCAATAGCTTCCTGCAGCATTACATAGTGACCGGTTTTGCCTGGGTTTATATAGTATTGAGAGCGTTTGATGAGCTGATGATAACGCAGGGCATTGGTTTTTACCGGGGCGATACTGTCGCTTTGCGAACCCACAATATAAACTGGCGCCGTGATATCACGATCAGAAACAAAACCCAGACCCGTGGCTGGCGAAATAGAAAAGAAAGCTTTGATCCGTTTATCATATAACCGTGGAGGGTTTTTCGCGCCGGCAAGCAAAGTACTGTCATCAAGATATTTTGCCAAGCCGGGAAATTCGGGCAGATTAAGCTGTTGCCTGCCTATAGTTTTATAGTAGTTAAGCAGCGCCATAAAATCAAAATGTCCGCCAGCCAGTGCAATAGCCGTATAACCACCAAATGAAAATCCGGCCATACCAATTTTATCTGTGTCGATCACATCCTTTGTATCTGTTTGGGCTAACAAGCTGCTGATCACAAAGCTGATATCCTGCGGGCGTTCCCAGGGTTTTAAAAATTCAAGGGGGATCTTATGGTCATAAGTGTTGCCCCAGTGATCAACAGCGGCAACAATAAAGCCCTTTTGCACCAAAGCATCAGCCAGCCACTCCAGCGAAAGGCGGCTCCCTCCTGTGCCATGTGAGATCAGGATCAAGGGCAGCTTAGCGGTTGGCAACTTACCATCGCGCACGGTAGCCACACGCATAAATGGCGAAAAAGTTTTGTCGCTTTGTTTTAAAGTATCTGTTGTGGGATACCAGATTTCGGTAACCAGCGGCCGGTTACGTTTCTCGTCCTTAAAATGAAAAGTGCGTTCGCCAATATGCGTTTGCGCGCAAATGGTGTGGTGAAACAGGGCGATGATGAGCGTAATATAAATGGAGCGGTGCATAGGTTATCTGATTTAGATACAAAGCAAGCCAATAGTCCTTTTAAAAAGATTGACAATAGTCAATAAATCATTTTTTTGATTTGAGCCGGCTCAGCGTTTCCTGCGATATGCCCAGGTAATCGGCAATGATCTTGCCGGGTAGTCTTTGTATCAGGCCGGGCTGTGTTTGCATCAGGATGTTGTAGCGTTCTTTGGCATCGAGGGTTATTAAGCTTTCTATACGCTCAATGGAGGCTATGTAATCCTGCTCAAGCCCAAGGCGCATCATGGTTTCCCAGCCGGGTATTTCTTTCATCAGCATTTGCGCATCCTGGCGACTGATCATGAATAGTTCAGAAGGTTCCATGCTCTGTATAGCGGCAACCGATGGCTTTTGCTGTACAAAACTGGGGAATGCAGTGCCAAAATGATCTTCAAATATCAAAAAACGTGTCCATTCGCTGCCATCTTCCTTGGTTAAAAAAACGCGGAGGCAACCTTTCACTACAAAATATAAATAGCGGGCAATGCTTCCTTTTTCGAGCAGTATTTCCCCTCGCTTAGCCAGCCGCGGTTTATAACAACGACTCACAAGCTGCTCCTGTTCGGCAGAGAGGCTGATCTTTCCTTCGACTTGTTTTTGTAGCGCCGGATGCATTAGGCTAACATAAGCATTATTTATTTGCCACTCAAGCTGGGTTTAAACCCCCAAAAATGAGACTTATTGACCTGATTGTTACCCAATTGTAAATATTATGATACTATTAAACTATTGATGATCATATCCGTCTTATTTGGTAAATTCACTTAAACTTATTGCCCAATGAAAATCCTGAATCTCCTTTGCGCATTTATTGTAGTTGCCGGTTTAAATATGAATGAAAGCCAGGCACAAATTAAACAGCCTGCTGCTATTACTTTTAAAAGCGCGGCCAATTTGCCCTACCCCTTAACCTGGACCACCAGCGTTACCGACGGCAGCTATATTTATACCATATCGGGCTATAAAGGCTTTGGCGGTTATTCGTCTGAAGTGTTGAAATATGATCCGCAGGTAAACAAGTGGTCAGTTCTGGCAGATATGGGCGGAAACAGGATTCAAACCTCAGCGGCTTATGTGCCCGCTACCGGAAAAATTTATGTGATGGGCGGCATTGGTGGTGTAGGAGGCAGACGCGATGCCAGTCAGATATTTCAGGGTGTACAAACGGTAGATGTTAAAACCGGCAAGGTAGAGAACCTGCATATTTTAAACCCGATGGCCAGCACCTATGGCAGCGCGGTTGAATGGAACAATAAAGTATATGTTTTTGGCGGAACCAGGGATGGAAAACGTACATTAAACTCCCTGTATGAGTTTGATCCGCAGACATCGAAATTTTCGCAACTGGCCGATATGCCAGAGAGCCTGCAGGCCGCCGGCGTCGTGGTTGATGGCATAATTTATACATTTGGCGGTTTTGATGCTTTTACTAAACGCCAATCATACAGCATCAACGCGTATGATATCAAAAGCAATACCTGGAAAAAAGTGGGCAAACTCCCTGAATTTCTATCAGCCAACAGCGTATCAGCCTGTGGCGACAAAGTATTTGTAGTAGGTGGTTATGATGATGAAGATTTTATTGGTTACTATGATACCAAAGCCAACCAGTTTGTAAAACTCAAATCAAATATGGAACAGCGCAGGGCAACCGCATCGGCAGTTTACAATAATTACCTGTTTGTGTTTGGTGGTTCAACCCGTTTTAAAGCTTTCAGGAGCTCAACCCTCCAAACCACACAGGTGGCTAATGTAGCTCCGTTTTTGAACAACAACGCGAGTAAATAAACGCAACCAGTTTGCGCCGCATCATATTCTCTTCGACCTAAAAGGATAAAGAAATTAAAAAAGCGTGTTATTTAGATAATAACACGCTTTTTTATTAACTCAGTAAATCCTGGTATATGCCGTAATTCTCGTCGTCAAAGCAAACAAATGTTACCAGCTGTATGCTATCATTCCCGGCTAAAAAATGCTTTACGGTATTGATGGCTATGGCGGCTGCCTTTTGTTTAGGGAAATGGTAAATTCCTGTGCTGATATTAGGGAAAGCAATAGTCTGCACGTTTTTTTGCACTGCCAATTTCAGACTGTTTAAGTAAGCGGACTCCAACAATTCTTCCTCGCCGCTATTGCCGTTATTATAAACAGGACCAACTGTATGGATCACATAGGTTGCAGGCAAATTACCCGCTGTGGTGATCACGGCTTCACCCGTTTTGCAACCACCCTGCCTATTCCGGATCTGAACACACTCATCCAATATGGCCTTACCTCCCGCGCGGTGTATAGCGCCATCAACGCCACCACCACCCAATAAGGAGGTATTCGCCGCGTTCACTATAGCATCTGCTTTAATCTTGGTAATATCGCCCAAAACCAGCGCAATACGGTTGTTATTCATGGTGCAAATATACTACTCCGCTGCTTCCTCGCCTTTACTACCCAACTTTACAATATCGCCTTTTTGAAATAATATAGCTTGCAGAGTTTTACGCCAAACCGGCTTTTTGCGCAACAGAAATTCCAGATCCATACCAAAGTGTTTAAACTCTTCCTGCTGGGCATTTTGCATGATGGCTTTAGCAGCCTTGTCAGGTTCAACGGAGATGCGTTGCTCGTACCAGTTAATGGCTTCTGCCTCTTCGGTTAAGGATACAATCATCCGGGCAAAGGTCCTGGTTTCGGCGGATAGCTCATCGGCCGGTTCGTGATATTGATCAAATGACATAATATTTTTTTATTTTAAAAGGCTTGATATGCTGCATTTGTTTCGATATGACGATATTTAGAAAGGATACAGATTAAAACCAGGAGCCACATCCGGCGTTAAGTATTTGAAATATTAGGGAACAGTAAATTACCCATGAAACAGGAAGAACCACAAATAGCACCACCCGCCATTAGATTAGCATGGAAAAAATACCGGCATTTATGGAAGTTTGCAGAGGTGCCAGCCAAACACCTGCTTTTAAAAGAAGGCGATATCAGTCGCAAGGCTTTTTTAATTGAAAAGGGCAGCATCCGCACCTGGTTTTATCACGATGGTAAGGAAATCAGCTTTCAATTCTTTTTTGAAGGTGATGTGGTTTCGTCCCGGCAAAGCATGCGCAAGCAAACGCCAAGTCCGTTTAGTATCGAAACGCTGGAACCTTGTTCTATACGCTGGCTTGATGCCGGTGATATGGAGCAAGTGAGAAAAGATCCCGTACTATACCAGTTTATCATTGAACAGACCAGCGATAAACAGGCTGAGTTTATGCAGCATTTTTTCTCCTATTTAAAAGACAGTCCTACCCAGCGTTATAAAAACCTGCTGCAGCATAACCCCGAAGTGATCAGGCGGGTGCCATTGCAACACATTGCCTCCTATTTGGGTATTACCCAGGTATCCCTGAGCCGTATCCGCAATAAAATCAAGTGACCTTTGTATTATTTATCTTTTGTTAAATGATACGCGGCTAAAACTCAGCAAATTTGTTGTAATCACAAACACGACAATCATGAGTTTATTAAAAATAATCCCCAAGATCATTTATAAAGATGTTCAGACAGGCGTAAACCTTTTCGCCGCGCTTGGTTTTGAAATCAAATATTCCGAGGATGGATTTTACATCATGGCGCGCGATGGTGTTACTATTCAGTTAGTAGCCAGTGAAGATGATTTTCATGTGCATGATCGCCCGGAAATGCGGATAGATACCGACGATATTGAGGGATTTTACGCGGAGGTCAGCGCCAAACATCCGGAAATACTACACCCTAATTTAAAAGCGATCAAGAATCAGCCCTGGGGCTTAAAAGAATTTGCCGTACACGATGAAACTTCTGTTTGTATTATTATTCAACAGTCAATTTAATCATGAACAACGAAGAATTACTTTCAAAAGACCGAGATTA
Organism: Mucilaginibacter sp. BGA-UO-ETr-C110; assembly: GCF_059567985.1. NCBI lineage: Bacteria > Pseudomonadati > Bacteroidota > Sphingobacteriia > Sphingobacteriales > Sphingobacteriaceae > Mucilaginibacter > Mucilaginibacter sp. BGA-UO-ETr-C110. The sequence continues at coordinate 458,883 of NZ_JCAQPB010000002.1, read as the reverse complement.
TAGCAGTATTAGCCCTTCGGCACGGTCGTTATTATTGCTGAAAGGCTTTACAGATATTCCTTTTGCTTTGGAAGCGGCAAAGCTGATCAGTCGCCCCGATCATTACCAGCCGGATTTTAGTATCAAAGAGCTTGCCTTTTGGGCGCGTGTACTGCATTTTGAATCGCGGTATAAGAGCATTAACCAATTATTGGAAGGTTTAGTGGTTCAAAATATTTTAGAGATATCTTCAGGTTTTTCTTTCCGCGGTTTAAGCTCGGTATTGAATAAGGAGGCTTATTACATTGATACTGATCTGCCGGGGGTAATTGCAACCAAGCTTAGCCTGCTGGAGGATCTATTGCCTCCTGATGTTATACCCCATGGTGAACTGGAAACTTTAGCCCTCAACGCGCTTGATGAGGCCGCGTTTACAGCCACAGCGGATCATTTCCCCGAAGGCGGGATCATCATTGTAAACGAAGGACTGCTGGTTTACCTGAATATGGACGAAAAACGAAGGCTATGCCATAACATCCGCGAGGTGCTCCGACAGCGGGGCGGTTACTGGATTACAGCCGATATCTATGTTAAATCCCGAAAAAGTTTCCCGGAGCTTAAAATAAACGATGAACTGCAGGAATTTCTCAGAGAGCACCGCATTGACGAAAACAAGTTCAATAGTTTTGAAGAAGCCGCAGCTTTTTTTAAAGCAGAAGGGTTCATTATCGACAAAGAAGCCGAAGCTGAACATCAAAACTCGGGCTCGCTAAAATATCTTCGGGCCAATGCAAGCCAGCAACAACTGGAAAACCTGCGCAGCGCAGGCCGCATCCGTGCTACGTGGCGTTTAAAACTGGCTGATTAATTTTTTCTTATTAAACCAAATTATAAATTGCAGGTCATACCAATAATACCGTATTAGCACGTTCTATATGGTATTATTATTTATAAACCCTGCTTATGAAAAAATTAAACCTTATCATCACCGCTATTTTTTTTATTATTACTTCCTGCAAAAAAGATAATAAATCGCCTGTCGTAACCAATCAGGAAGATCCCAACTGGATCAAACTGGAAATAGCCAATGGTAACGCAGCTTACGCTGTTGCCGGTAATATTGATGACACCCTTTTGGTGACTACCAAAGCCAAAGCCTATTTTACTACCGACAAAGGAAAAACCTGGCAGGAATCGAAAAACTTCAACGGACCTATACAAGGTTTATACGTCAGTAAAGATACCGTATTCGCACTATTCACTACAGGTGGACTGGAGTTGGATGGCACCTTGAAAGCCTCATTGGCGCAATTCTATACGCTTGATCTGGGTAAAACCTGGAACCGCTATATGAATTATGAACGATCACTGAAGATGAGTAAACTTATTGGAATTGTTCAATCAGCAAATAAAATCACCTATGCGCTAAAATATAATACCAAGCCAGTTTCGGCCAATAGCAATGCTTATATCCATGGCCCGACGACAATACTCCGGGATGGCAATACCCTTAATTTTCCGTTTAAGGCCCAGATCGAAAACCTGTATATGGATAGTAACGACCGCCTATATGTAACAGCTTCCGGGGGTGTGTACAATAAAGAAAAAGATACATTCACCTTCAACGGGGACAATATCCCTGCCGTGGTTTATGTATCGCGCAAAGCGTTGCCGTAGGTACTAAAATACTTGTTAATTTCTGACTTTAACCTCTAAAGGTGTCACATTCCTGAAAGCGTAAGGATCGATATCGCTGATGCTTACTTTCATTACGTCCTGTGTGTTTTTGATGGTAACATTCAGGCTGCCATCGGGATTAAGGGGTACGCTAACATAGTGTTTGCCATCAGCTTGTGCCGGGGTTGCGCTTCCTTTCAGCAGGTTTACGGTTAAAGCTACCGCAATAATGGTTAATACAATTTTGGTATACAGATCTGTTTTCATTTTATATTGCTTTAAGTTTTAGATTTGATATGTTGAAGCAATATAATTAATACGGCGATTAAAATTAAAAAAATATCATTTCGACGAACAAGGGTGGGCAAAGCGTGGCGTGAGGAGAAACTATCTCTTGAGCATAACGAAAAATCTTTTACGCTTTACCTACTGATCAGGAATGTTGCAGAAGATTTCTCCTCGTACCTCGTTCGAAATGACAAATGATTGATCTTACCTCACGCCTACGCAGGGGCTCTCGGAAAGGACCTTGTGTTTGTCATCCTGAGGAACGAAGGATCTTCTTCGACATACCTCCTGAAGAAGATCCTTCCCATTTTTAGCGCAAGTCTTGTGCGGTTGCCGGCGGGTTGCTGACTTGTGCTCTGGTGAGGTCACAAGTCAGCCTTACACAATCTACCACACAAGATTTGCACCAATACTGCAGCATATACCTCATAAAAAGATTTCTCCCTCCGGTCGAGAGATAGTTTCTCCTCGTACCTCGTCGAAATGACAAGGTCTTACCTTTCAGCCTCGTGCTTTTTGATCTTGATAAACACCAGTTTTGAGGTGGGCGTGTTACTTTTCTCGGCAACGCTGTCTATTGGTATCAGCACATTGGCTTCCGGGTAATACGTTGCGGTGTTTCCTTCGGGGATATTGTAAGGGACTACTACAAACAAACGTGCCACCCGTTCTACTCCCCCATAATAATTAAACAGATCAACCTTTTGGCCCGATTCGAAGCCGGCTTTGAGCATATCCTGCTCGTTCATGAATATCACCCGGCGCTCATTATGGATACCACGGTAACGGTCGTCAAGGCCATATAAAGTGGTATTAAACTGGTCGTGACTGCGGATGGTACCCATACGGTACTCATCAGCTGCTATATCATGTTTAGGCAGTTCGGTTATAGCGAAACCTATCCTGGTACCGTTGATCTTATTTTCAAATTTACCCGTACGTGGTGCATTGGGCAGATAAAAACCAGCCGGGATCCGTACCCGCTGATTATAATCTTCAAAACCGGGTATCACGCGGGCAATATCATCACGCACGGCATCATAACTCGTAGCATATTTATCCCAATTAACAACAGAGCGATCGCCTAAAGTGGCTTTGGCCAGGTTGCAAACGATCTGGTTCTCATTCATCAGATGGTCTGAAATGGGCTTCAGCATTCCTTTTGACATTTGTACCACGCCCATCGAATTTTCGCAGGTAATGAACTGCGCCTCGCTGTTAATCATATCCTTATCACTACGCGAGAGCGTTGGTAATATCAAAGCCTCTTCCCCGTGCACCAGGTGACTCCGGTTAAGCTTGGTGGATACATGCACCGACATCTCGAGCTTGCGCATGGCATCGGCCGTATAAACCGTATCCGGCGTAGCCGAAAGGAAATTACCGCCCATGGCAAAAAACACCTTCAGCTTACCCTCATGCATAGCCTGTATCGATTCCACCACATCGTAACCATGCCCGCGCGGAGGTTCAAAGCCAAATACCTCTTTCAGTTTATCCAGCTGCCTGGGCGAGGGTTTATCATAGATCATCATGGTACGGTTGCCCTGTACGTTACTATGGCCCCTTACCGGGCATAATCCGGCACCGGGTTTGCCGATAGCGCCTTTTAATGCGGTAAGATTAACGATCTCTTTAATGGTATCCACACCGTTTTTATGTTGGGTAATACCCATGGCCCAGCACACAATAATGCGGCTTTTATCTTTCAGCATTTCAGCAGCCTGCTCAATCTGGGCTAAAGGCACACCAGCCTCAAGAGCCAGTTCATCCATACTGTACCGGTTTAAATTGGCCAGAAAAGCCTCGTAACCCTCAGTATTATTTTGAATGAATTGATGATCAAATACCCTGCCCGGATTTTCCAGTTCGGCCTGATACAGCAGCTTTTCTATAGCTTTGAGCAGGGCCATATCGCCATTTATTTTTACCTGCAGGTAAAGATCGGCCAGGTGCGAATCGATACCCAGGATGCCTTTAACGGTTTGCGGATTTTTAAAACCCATCAACCCGGCTTCGTGCAATGGATTTATGGCGATGATCTTTGCTCCTCTCGCTTTACCCTTTTGTAAAGCGGTGAGCATCCGCGGGTGATTTGTACCCGGGTTTTGCCCCATAATAATGATCACATCGGTATCGTAAAAATCATTCAGGGTAACGGTTCCTTTACCTATACCTATAGTTTCCGTAAGAGCCACGCCGCTTGATTCATGGCACATGTTAGAGCAATCGGGCAGGTTATTGGTACCGTATTCGCGTACAAAAAGTTGATACGTAAAAGAGGCCTCGTTACTGGTACGACCAGAGGTATAAAAAGCAGCCTCATCAGGTGATGCCAGGCTACTGAGCTTATCGCCTATTTTTTTAAAGGCATCATCCCAACTGATAGGCTGGTAATGTGTAGCGCCTTTGGGCAAATAAACAGGCTGGGCAATACGCCCCTTCTTCCCTATCTCATAATCATTGAGCTTAGCCAGATCGAACACGGAGTTTTCAGCAAAGAAATCGGCTGTCAGTTTTTTAGTGGTAGCTTCTTCAGCCAGGGCCTTGGCGCCGTTCTCACAATATTCCGCAACCGGGGAGCGATCATCATCCGGATCGGGCCAGGCACAGCCAGAACAATCAAAACCGTCCTTCTTGTTCATTTTAAACAAGCCTTCCATGCCGCGTACAAAACCGGCTTCCTGTATAATATCAACTATGGCGGCTTTTACCGCCGGGATACCCGCCGCCCATTGTTTTTGCTCTGTTAATTTCAGATCCAGCAGTTTCTCAGGATTCTCGGCTGCCGGCTGTTCCTGCTCTTTCAATGCCTTGCTCATTTCTTTTTTGCCGCTAAAGGATTGGGGTAATTATCGCTCTGATCTTCGGCCACGTTATCCAAACAGGTAAAATCTTTCTCCACCAACAGGTGTAAGTTGCCGTGGATACCTTCAAAACCCACCTTATCCGTATCGGAAAATTCCTGTAACAGTTTTGCAGGTATATACACGGTGATGGTATCATCCTTAAAAGTCGCGGATAGTTGCTCCTCATCCACTACCTGCAAAGCGTAAAACAGCTGCTTACTGCCAAAATCAACCACCTCACGCAGGTGACCTTCTTCGGCCAACAGGGTGGTATCAGTACGGGTAAGCCTGTATCTTAATGAATTGCCTTTAATACGTATCTTCATAACGGGGTATCTGTACGCGGTGTGCCGCGGTGTATACATTAAAACGCTCATCGCGTAAAAAACCGATCAGCGTGATGTTAAATTCATTGGCCAACTCCACGGCCAGACTTGATGGCGCTCCAACCGCTGCTATAATATTGATGCCAGCCATAGCCGCCTTTTGTACCAATTCAAAACTTGCCCGGCCACTTAACAATAATATGGTTTGTTGTAACGGCAGCCAATTATAGCTTAATGCGGCACCAATGAGCTTGTCCAATGCGTTATGCCGGCCCACGTCTTCGCGCAGCAGTAACAGCTCGCCCATGGTACTGAATAATGCTGAGGCGTGCAATCCACCCGTATCCTCAAATACCCGCTGATGCTTGCGGAGTATCACAGGCAATTGGTATAAAACAGGGGCTTGTATAGTATCGTTATCATCCCGCTCGCCGGCAAAACTGCTTACGGTACGGATAGCATCGATAGAGCCTTTGCCGCAAACCCCGCAACTGGAGGTAGTATAAAAATTACGTTCTGTATTTTGCAGGTGAGGTACAATACCGGGCGCCAAACTTACCTGTATCACATTCTCCTTATTTTCGGCACAAGCAATAAAACAATGCTCTGTTTTCGCGATATCTTCCGGATTTTTGATGATGCCTTCGGTAAATAAAAAGCCGGTTGCCAGCTCAGCATCATGACCGGGGGTGCGCATGGTAACAGAGATATTCTGCACCTGCCTTTGCCCTTCGGGCCCATGCTCCAGCCTGATCTCCAGTGGTTCTTCAATGGCGAGTACATCCGTAGCTGAAGCTATTTCGGCAGCATTTACCTTGATAACGCGGATACTATGTGTAGAATTGGCAACCATACATCAAATATACAATTTACGTGACGGCTTTGTTTCTTTTTGAGAACAAGGAGCAAGGATTTGGGGAGCAAAGATATTAAGCTAAAAAAATCCTTATTCCTTACTCTTTTTATCCTTGATCAAAAAACCCTTACTCTTTATTATTTCCTTTCTTAACTATTTTGCCCTAATTTTGAGTATGAAGATTAATGTGCTGGCATTTGGTGTGGCAAAGGAGATATTTGGAAGTTCGCTGGTTAGCCTTGAATTGACAAACGATGCCACCATATACAATTTAAAATACCTGCTGGAGCAGCAATATCCGCGATTGAAACAATTGGCATCGTACATGGTGGCAGTAAATAACGAGTATGCCCTGCCTGGCGATACGATACATGAGCGTGACGAAATTGCCATTATACCGCCTGTAAGCGGAGGATGATTGGAGCAAAGATATTTGGAACAAAGAGCAAGGATTGAAAAATAAAAATACAAGCGGATAAAAAGTCTTTGTTCTTTGCTCCCTCAATCCTTAATCACAAACAAACTATATGAGCATCAGGAAAGCTACTCTGGCCGATCATCCGGCGATATGTAAACTACTGGAACAACTGGGCTATCCGGGAACAGAAAGTTATTTACTTAGAAACCTGGAAGTGATGCTTAGCCAGCCCTTATCAACCGTACTGGTTTATGAACTGGATGCTGAGGTGGCCGGGGTTATTGCTTTTGATTTTATACCACAATTAACTACCCGTGGTGATTTTGCCCGGATAAGCTGTTTTGCCGTTGATGAAAGCGCACGCGGCAAAGGCATCGGCAATGCGCTCGAAGAGCATTTTGCTAAATTGGCCACCGAAAAAAAATGCGACCGGATAGAAGTTCACTGTCACTCGCGCCGGGTAGATGCCCATCGCTTTTATGAACGCCAGGGTTACTCGGAATCGCCAAAATATTTTATAAAAATGCTGCCCAATGAATAATACACAGATATTACTTTCTTCCGAAACGCTGAATATTCAATCCTGTATCGATTGGATCATGTCGCCCGAATCCGGGGGGATAGATGTGTTTATTGGAACAGTGCGGAATGCTACCAAGGGCAAACCAGTACTGAAACTTGATTTTGAAGCCTATGAACCTATGGCCATCAGCGAAATGGAAAAGATAGCCCAGCAGGCCTTTGAAAAATGGCCGGTACAAAAGGTGTTGATCCATCACCGCACGGGTACCTTACAGGTTGGCGAAGTACCAGTGATCATTGCCGTATCTGCGGCCCATCGTGACGCAGCTTTTGATGCCTGCCGCTACATCATCGATACCCTGAAACAAACGGTACCCATCTGGAAAAAAGAAGCTTTTGAAGATGGTGAGGTTTGGGTAGCGGCGCATCCCTGAGATTTGGAAATTCGGATGTTCGATTTCGGATTTTAAATTACATCACGTCATTGCGAGCGATAGCGTGGCAATCCCTAACTATACAGAGCCGCCCTGCTTATCGGGGATTGCTTCGTTCCTCGCAATGACGCGTGGAGAGGTAAGTTTCGAAATCGTAAAATCATTTCCCCAAATAAGCTCTCAAACCACCCTCTAACGAAAAAATATTAGCATCGGGGATGCGTTTCAGGATGAGTTTTACAGCTTCTTCGCTGCGCTTACCGGTAGCACAGTAAAGCACCTTGGCTTTGGGATCGGTAAAGTAGGCCAGATAACCTTCCAGCTCATCAATGGGGATATGGATACCACCGATGTCAAAGGCGTCGCGCTCCTGTTCGGTACGTACGTCTACCAGGTCTATCGAATCGTCGTCTATATGTTCTTTTAATTCTAATGCTGATATTACGGGAATAGTTATAGTTGCAGCAAGACTTCTTACCGGTGTTTTTGAAGTGGCGCCAATTTTGATGATCCGGCTCTGCATGTTTTGCGCGTCAAATATCAATATCTTACCCACCAGCAAATCGCCGGTTTTGGTGATATATTTGATCACCTCATTAGCCTGCATACAACCAATTATCCCGGCCAATGTAGGTATTACGCCGCCTTCGGTACAGTTGGGGATCTGGGTAGCATCAACCTTCGGAAAGAGGTCACGGTAATTAGGCGACCGGCTATTTTCATCATAAACCACATTCCAAACTGCTACCTGTCCTTCAAACTGGTAAATGGCACCATAAACCAGGGGCTTACCAGTCATTACGCAGGCATCATTCAGCAAATAGCGGGACTCAAAGTTATCGGTACCGTCAATCACAATATCATAATGCTGTATGATGCTCAGCACATTGTCGGAATTGATCTTTTCGGTATGGGGAACCAGTTTTGTATCCGGGTTTTGTTCCTGTAAACGTTTTATGGCAATAGCTACCTTGAGTTGCCCCACATCTGCCGGCGAGTATAATATTTGCCGGTGCAGGTTACTCACAGATACCACATCATAATCCGCAATGCCCAAAGTACCTACCCCACTCGAAGTTAAATACTGGGCTGCGGGGCAACCCAGACCGCCGGCACCTACTATCAATACCCGGGCCTGTTGTAATAGTATTTGCGCCTGCTCGCTAAAACCGGGCAGGGCCATCTGGCAACTATATCTTAAAATATCGGGTGTCATTAGTTTGTAGCTGTTTTTTGGTGAAGAACCCTTTTTACTTTTTCCAGCTCGTCCGGGGTATTCACATTGGTCAATGCTTCGGGATCCGGCGCGTTGAGCAGGTTAATTTCCGTATTGATAAGCACCTTGCGCGGGCACGAATATCCCTGCGCCAAAAACGACAGTAAGATCGGATAACTTTTAGGCTCCCATATAGCAACCAATGGTTCCGGGAAATCAGTCACCGGGCTGTGGTAAGCTGTAGCAACAGCCGAACTATTGCGCCAGGCAGCAAGATTACGCAAGGTAGCCTCATCCATCAAGGGCAGGTCGCAGGCTATAACGAGCCAGGCATTATCTGGTCTTTCGCGAAAGGCCGACAGGATAGCCCCAAAAGGCCCAAGACCTGTAAAAGTGTCCTCTAAAACTGGATATTGAACGTCTGCTTCATTATTATGCTGCCCGGGCCTGCGGGAAATAAAAACTTCGTTACAGAATGATTTGAGCATATCGGCCATGTGAAAGCGTTGCGGTTTGCCATGCCAATTCACATTACCCTTATCAAAACCCATCCGCTCGCTTTTGCCGCCTGCCAATACCAATCCGTTTAAAACCGGGCGCGATAGCTTCAGGTTGGTTTCAAAAAAACCGATGATCCGTTCCCTGTCTGATAGTCGGTAAACGGGTATATCCTGCCAGTGCGGGATGGCTTCCTGTATAAAATCAAAGATCTCGTCGCTGTTATCGGCTAACAGGAATAACTGTACGTTGGTTAACTGCTCCAGCCTTTTTTGCAGGGACACCCTTTTATTAATATCAATGATCACTACCTGCGCTTTGGCCAGCTGGTGGTTGCCATTCACCAGTATCAGGTCGGCATTGGCAAATTGCTGTTTGATCTGGTAGGGCCAAACCGGGTTCTGAAAATTAAACTGCTGGTAATTGATCTGATCGGTATAATCCAGCATGGCTCCGTTGGTTAGCCGGCCCGGCACCAGGGTGATGTCATCATTGTGTGATGTATCGGCATAAGCACATTTATATACTGTAGATAGCGCCCCGATCACATCATGGGCCAGCAGTTTGATCACCGTGCAGGGGCCACCTACAATAGACCATTCATTACGACCGAAATTCCCCGAAGCTGGTCGGGCCAGTTTAGCGTGTTTTTTATGCTCGTTTAAAGTCACGTTTACCTCCTGTTTTTGCTATCAGTTTGGTTTCTTTAATTACAATATCATGGCTCATGGCCTTGCACATGTCGTAAATAGTTAGCGCCGCTATAGATGCGCCAACCAGGGCCTCCATCTCGATACCGGTTTTAGCAGTGATGCTGGCGGTACAATCTATCACGATCTCCTGTTGTTCATTAACTTGTATGGTGATGTTACAGTTATCCATACCCAGGGGATGACAAAGCGGTATCAGGTCGCCGGTTTTTTTGGCTGCCATGATACCTGCAATAATAGCCGTTTGAAAAACCGGGCCTTTCTTACTCACCAAATCGCCATTGGTTAAATACTGCAATACCTCAGCAGGCAAAACAACCACGCTACGCGCTGTAGCAATGCGGTGAGTAACCTGCTTCTCGCTTACATCAACCATAGATGGGTTGCCTTGTTTATCTAAATGGCTTAACATTATGTAATTTTTATGATTTCACCGATTTTATAAAGCGATTGCAATGATTTTATGAGGTGATTACAGTGATTCTTTTTTATTTCGCCGACCCTTTGTTTAAACATTGACACCTCATTTACTTTTATCAAAAAAACGGTGTAATCATTATCCCCTAAGATCGGTGTAATCATTCCCTAATCAATATGTCAATACTTTGTACACCTCTCCTACTTTAAAATCAGTCCTCTCCAGTGGTAATTCTAAAAAGGCATCGGTATCTGCTAAGTTAGCAAAATCACCCGAACCATTTCCTTCAATTGGCCAGGCCATCAATTGTCCTTGCAGGTTGCTTTGCAGCTTTACCTGTAAAAAATATTGCAAAGGTGGTTTGAACTGAAAATCCTTAGCTAAAACCGCATAAACGGATGATTGTTCTGCCAAATTTAAAGTAGTCCTTAACCAGCTTAAAAAGTATTTATGCAGGCACATAAAGGTAGCTACAGGATTACCGGGAAAGGCAAATACAAGGCTCCCGTTGCCATGTACACCAAACCAAAAAGGTTTCCCGGGACGTTGGGCCACTTTATGAAAAATCTTCTCTACCTGCGAGTCTTCGAGTGCCTGGGGTACATAATCAAACTTACCCATAGATATACCGCCACTCAATAGTAATACATCATAATTTTGCAGGCAATACTGTATTTGCTGACGGGTAATTTCAGGATCGTCGGGAATATGGATCAAATCTGGCTGCAAACCCTGCTTCTGCAATACCGCTTTTATGGTATAGCCATTTGATTTCCGGATCTGGTATGGTGCGGGCGTTTGGTCAACCTCCACCAGTTCATCTCCCGAGGATATGATCACCACCCGGGGTAATTTTTTCACCAGCAAGTGTGTTTTACCTACAGATGCGGCCAAACCAATAATAGCAGGCGTGATCATTTGTCCAATCGACGCTAATACATCTCCTTCTCTTTTATCAGCCCCTTGCAGGTGCAGGTTTTGCCCTTTTTTGATATCCTGTACTTTTACCAAAGCCCGGCCATTGGCTATTTCAAGATCTTCATAGCGGATCACTGTATCTACAGAAAGGGGTAACACCGCCCCTGTCATGATCTCAATACATTCATCAGGATGAGCAATAACAGCTGGTTCATCACCAGCCGCCTGGGTAGCTTTGATGTTAAAAGTAAGTATGCCGCTTACAATAGACCTGTAATTAACGGCTATACCATCCATGGTTACCCGGTTAAAGGGTGGCAGGTCACGATCCGCAGTAATAGGTTCGGCCAGCACACGGCCTACTGTCTGCTCAAACGGCAGACTTTCAGTACCGTAATCTCTTAATTGTGCCAGTATCAGCTTTTCAGCCTCTTCAACAGTGGTCATATATTAGTTTTTTTAGTATCAAGTAGCTAGTATCAAGTATCATGACAGCTGCATTTGTTTTATGTGGATCAAAATCTTGATACTTGATACTAATTACTTGATACTGTAAATCATCCTCCTATAGTAGCCATAGATTCGTGTATACCCGGATGTACCACCCGCGTACGTTCGGCCTCCCAGCCATCTTTAGCCCGGTGATTAATAGCGTTTAGCAACACAGTCTGTAGTTCATCATCACCTGCCCCTGCACGCATTATAGCCTTCATGTTCAGTCCGCCATCATCATACAAACAGGTTTTCAGTTCGCCCTGCGGGGTTATCCTGATGCGGTTGCAGGTACCACAAAACGTACGTGAATAGGCGGCTATAATCCCTACCGACCCCTGATGGCCAGGTACCTGGTAATTATAAGCCGTTGAATATGATGGATCGGGTAATTTCTGGATCTGCGGATATTGACTTTTGATCTCCTCCAATATGCGGATATAATCCCATTGCAAGCCGGTGTAAACATGACCATCGCCATTAAAAGGCATTTCTTCTATAAAACGTACGCTTACTGGCAGTTCTTTGGTCATTTGTACCAGGGGGATAATGTCCTGCGTGTTTTTTCCGTCCATCACTACCGCGTTTATCTTTACTTCGATGCCGTGTTTTAGCAAAGCCTCCAGGGCAGCCATTACATTGGCAAATTCATCGCGGCGGGTAATGGTAAAAAAGCGATTGGCATCCAGCGTGTCCAGGCTCAGGTTTACCGACCGCACCCCTATCTCTTTCAATTCAGGAACATGCGGCGCGGTGAGTACACCATTGGTAGTGAGGCTCAATTCTTTCAGGCCATCCAGCTGCGATATGGCCGTGAGCAGCTGCATAATATCCTTACGCACAAAAGGCTCGCCCCCGGTAATCCGGATCTTTTCGATACCCATTTTTACCAACAGGCTGCAGCCGCGCAGCATTTCTTCATAGCTCATCAATTCTGTACGCGAAAGCCAATGCAAACCATCCTCGGGCATGCAGTAAAAACAGCGCAGGTTGCATTTGTCTGTTACTGCAAGGCGCAGGTAATTTATTTTCCGGCCGTGATTATCTATGAGCAATGGATAAAAATTTAATTTAACAGTCTTTTAGTAAAAGTAAATATTACAAACGGCTCCTATGTTTTTAAAATGTACTTTTTGTATCACAAATTTGCCGGCAATGGGTTAATATCAATATTGATACTTTTAATTTATATTTACTTTAATACAAAGTTAAACCAATTGTGAAAGAATCATTACGCAAACCATGCAATAACTATTATGACCGGACTCATCATATTAGCGGCAGGCTCATCGAGCCGCTTGGGTAGCCCAAAGCAAAATCTGGTTTACCAGGGGCAAACGCTGCTGCAACGCGCCATCCAAACCGCGTTAACTTCGGTATGCCATGAAAATGTGGTGGTGGTGCTGGGGGCTAATGAAGGAATAATACGCCCGGGAATATCTGACGAGTTGGTACATATTACCTACAACACCCTCTGGCAGGAAGGCATGGCATCATCCATACGACTGGGTGTAACCGAATTATTGAGCATTCAACCTTTAATAACAGGCGCTATATTAATGTTATGCGATCAGCCTTTTGTTGATCCACTGCTGCTATATCAACTCACCGAAAAAAGAGCGGAGACCGACTTTGGCATCATTGCCTGCACTTACCGCGGAACGCTCGGTGTGCCGGTATTGTTCGATGCAGCTTACTTCCCTCAATTATTAATGCTGCACGGTAAAGAAGGCGCCAAAAAACTGATCAAAACTTTTCCAAATGATGTAGCACAGATCGCGTTTCCGCTTGGAGCTATTGATATTGATACTATTGCTGATTATGAGCAGTTGCACGGGCATTGATATATGATATATTCTCTTAACTTGTCATTCTGAGCGATAGCGAAGAATCTGTCCTACGAGTGCATAGTTCATGAATAGATCCTTCGCTATCGCTCAGAATGACAAACGTTTTATTTGTTCGGATTGCCTCTTCAATCTCATCCCTATTTATAAAGCACTAAAAAATCAACTTTACGTGTGACTTTTTCTAAAGCCAGTCCCATACTGCTTAATACAGTTGTTAAGCTCTCTGGTTTTTCGGGCTGAAATGAAAACTTGATATCAAAATGCTCTTTGTTCAATGTTTCATCAACAACGGGTAGCTTTCCTGTTCCAAAGTTTTCTAAATAATTAGCAAAATCAGCCATAGTGATATATTGCTGATCAATTTCACCATGCATCGATCCGTAGGTCCGCTTGCCTGATGTATTAATAGGTATTGTTTTAAATTTGTCCTTATCAGTAATTTTTAAAACATATACATCTTTTGTTTGCTGCTCAATTTTTGCTTGCAGATCAAATCTTTTGGAAAGTTCTTTTTGCAGCATTGGCAACAGGTCTTTTTTATCAGACACAATCAAATCAACACAATACAAGGGCGCATTATTTTTTTCGCCTGTTTTATCGATAGTACGACCATAATCGAAATTATGGTAAGCCATACGATATAATGAGCTGAGCGGGAAGTTAAGGCAGGTTAATCTGCGGCCTCTGAAAACACTATCTTGCAGATGAGTTGTACTGAAACTCCCAGCCCCTTTCATTTCAGCCTGCATTATAAATCTGCTTTTTGTTGTATCAGCAGCAAAGAAATATTGTTTAACAATCTCTGGCGGAGTAAGCAAAGTTTCCTTCTTTTCGGCCAGATGCACTTCTTTTTGTTGCAGTAAGCTATCTATAACGGATGCCGTTACCGATTCTGGCGTTGTGTTGGCAATTAACTTTCCTTCGGCCGAAATAACAACCATATGAGGGATTACCCGATGTGGGAATATCCTGGTAATCAACGCCCCGGTATCTATACCAAACCATAAGTTGAATGGTTTGGAACTTAAAAACTGCCTGATCCTTGTCGTTTTTTCATCTGTAATAGTGATCACCTGAAGTTTATTATGATATTTCGTTTGTAATCGCGCTAAGTGTGGCATGGCATCAACGCAGGGACTACACCAGGTTGCCCAAAATTCAATTAAAACTATTTTCCCTTTTAACTTGCTTAAGGTGGTGCTTTTTATTGGTGCATTTAATAGCTCAAATTTAATATCGGGGATAGCATCACCGGCTTTAATCTGGCCAAAGGAGCTGTTTATAAAAAAAATAAACGACAAGGATAAGATTAGTTTTTTCATGCTATTGTTTAGATAAATCCCTAACGTCGATTCACTTAAAATATTTGTAGCCCAGCAACTTTTAACCTTATTTAACAAACAGGGCCTTTACCTGTTGGCAAAGACCCTGTCAATATCAAGCAAAATTTTCCGGCTTATTTAACTACCGAAAATTTATATAAGGATTGTGTTTTATAGGTCTGTCCTGGTTTAAGCTCAGTCGATGGAAATTGCGGTTGATTTGGTGAATCAGGGTAATGCTGTGTTTCCATCGCGAATGAGGTACGGAACTCATCTTTGATACCGCGTTTCATCACGTTTTTGGCCTGCATAAAGTTACCGCTGTAAAACTGCAAACCAGGTTCTTCAGTAAATACTTCCATTTTGATACCGCTTTTATCACCAACAACAGTAGCGATAGGCGTTTTGATATCGTGTTTGTTCAGTACAAAGTTGTGGTCGTATCCTTTACCATTTTTTAGCTGTATGTTATCATCATTTATTCTTTTGCCAATAGTTTCTGGTTTGGTAAAATCAAACGGAGTACCTTTTACACTTTCTATTTTACCCAGCGGAATTAGCGTTGAATCAACCGGCAAATAGTTATCGGCATCAACTTGTACTAAATGATCAAGGATGGTACCACTACCTTCGCCATTGAGGTTAAAGAAGGCGTGGTTGGTTAAGTTTACAACAGTAGTTTTATCAGTTGTAGCTTCGTAAACCGCTTTAAACTCATTATCATTGGTCAGGCTGTAGGTAACTTTTACTTTCAGGTTACCCGGGTAGCCCTCTTCCATATCTTTTGACAAGTAAGTAAACTCAACGGTTGATGAGTCGATCTGTTTACCATCCCATACAATAGTTTGGTAGCCCATTTTACCACCATGCAAGCTGTTTGGAGGATTATTAATAGATGACTGATATTCTTTACCCTCAATTTTAAACTTACCTTTGGCTATACGGTTGCCATAACGGCCAATAGTAGCGCCGTAATATGACTCTTTTGATTTTTCAAAACCTTCTACACTTTCAAAGCCTAATACCACGTCGGTAAGTTTACCTGTTTTATCGGGGACCAATAGGCTCACTATACGGCCACCGTAATTGGTAAAAGTAGCGGTGATGCCATTTTTGTTTTTAAGCGTGTACAAATGTGTTTGTTTTCCATCGATTGTTTTTTCGAAAGCAGAAGCGGGTGTTTGAGTGCTATCCGTCATAGTTGTTTTTTTCTTGTCAGATGATTGATTACAGGCCGCTAAAGATACACATGCCGGTAACATTATTAATAAGAGGTTTTTAGATAAGTTTCTCATGGCTTCGTAAATAGTTGGTTTATACCGTTTAGTTTGGTTGGCCTAAATTAGTATTTTTTGCTTATCCCTTTATTTTATAATGTACTTCACTCAAATTTCTCAATCTGTCGGCAGCAAACTCGGCGGTAATATCGCGCTGAGGGTTGGCTAGCATCTCGTAACCCACCATAAACTTTTTAACCGTGGCGGAGCGTAACAAGGGCGGATAAAAGTGCATGTGCCAGTGCCAGTATGGATGATCGCCCATGTTTACCGGCGATTGGTGCATACCTGCCGAGTATGGGAACGAGGTCTCGAACATATTATCATATCTTACTGTAAGGCGTTTGATTGCATCAGCCAGCGCAATTTTTTCTTCATCGGTAAAATAAAGTAAGCTGGTGATATGCCTTTTGCTCACGATCATGGCTTCATAAGGCCAAACCGCCCAAAAAGGAACTAGCACCACAAAATGTTCGTTCTCGAAAATAATACGCTCTTGCTTTTTGAGCTCCAGTTGCAGGTAATCGCCCAACAGGCTGCGACCTTTTTGCTCAAAATATGCTTTTTGTTGCTGGGTTTCTTTAGCCACCTCAACCGGGATACTGTTTTGTGCCCAGATCTGCCCGTGCGGATGCGGGTTACTACAGCCCATGATATCGCCTTTGTTTTCAAATATCTGGATGTGTTTTATCCAGGGGTAAGTAGCCAGATCCTGGTATTCGGTTTGCCAAACATCAACTACCTTCCTGATGTCGGCAGTTTCCATCTCGGGCAATGTGAGATCATGGCGTGGTGAAAAGCTGATCACCCTGCATATACCGCGTTGGCTGTTAGCCACAAGAAGCTCATCATCGTTCAATCCACCATCCGGGGTGTTTAATAGTAATGAGGAGTAATCATTGGTAAAAACGTAGCTGGCTTTGTATTCGGGATTCTCGCTCCCATCAGCCCTTTTGTTTCCGGGGCATAAATAACAGGTAGGGTCATAAGGCGGTCGCTGATCAGCCTGGGTTGCTTCTACCTTACCCTGCCAGGGGCGTTTGGTGCGGTGTGGCGATACTAATATCCAATCGCCGGTCAAAATATTCAAACGACTATGCGGATGTTCTTTCAGATCAAAGTTTTCGTTGTTCATCACGTTTAATTAATTCAGGTTTTTTTGGTGCTGGGGCACCGGGCATGGGGTTAAATGCCTTTGTTGAACCAAAAGTAAAAAAACAAATGTTAAGTTTACATTTAAAAATAAAATTTATTTGTCAGATAGACATTTTTAGTGTTAAATGAGTTAGTTCCCTCCCTTGAAAGAGCAATTGCCTATGGAACGACTTTGTTCAAAAAAGGGTGTCATGATGAGCTCCGTCGAAGTATGGCGGGGCAGACCTCTACGCTCGACCCTTCGACGGAGCTCAGGGTGACAGCCCCTTTTTGGCACTACTGGCGCAAGTCTTGTGTAGTGGGATTGATGACTTGTGACATTGCCAGGCTCATAGGCACAAGTCATCAACCCACCGGCAACCGCACAAGACTTGCGCTAAAGAAGGTAACTTACCAACACAGAATGGCTTAATTTTATGGTTTACAGTGTAAACCCACTTTTTATGAGTTTTTAAATTTAATTAGTTGATTATAAATTACTTAAATAAATGTAAACCATAAAAAGTGTAAACCATGTAAACCCCTTTTTAAGAAATTCCCGAATGCCCCAAGAATCGTGCTATAGCTATTAACCTAAAGGAGATGGCATTTTTTGAAGACTTATTAAAATCCCAGCTCGCCATACTCTACTACTGCCGAGTCGCAGATGTAGGTTGGCACAATGCCTGTTGCATTGATGCGATTATCGGCATCCATCGCCTGGGTATTGCCGGAAAGTACCAGCACCGTATCCAGCCCGAATTTATTGCCACCCAGTATATCGGTTTGCAGGGTATCCCCTACCATCACAATATCCTTTTTGCTGATCGGCCCTTGATCGCGCAGCAGGTCGAAAGCAAACATGAACATCTGCGAATCGGGCTTGCCAAAACGGATAAACTCCTTGCCTACTATCTTCTCCACCATACTGGCTAAACCACCTATGGCTATGGATACATCATGTTTGGTTACCGGGTAAGCATGATCGGTATTAGCCACAATCACAGGAATGGGGCGTTTGCGTAATATATTGACGGTCTTGTTCAGGTCCTCAAACCAGTTAAAGCCTTCGTCATCCAAAAACACCAGGGCATTTACTTTATCAATATTCGAGGCATCGATCTGGCTTACCGGCAACGTATGCAGGCCAGAACTATCGATATAATGAGCAGAATCGGGCGTGCCCAGGTAGGCCACTATCCCATCATTCACTTTCAGATCAAGATAATCTTTGGTCAACATCCCCGAGGATATAATATGATCTGGGGTAATGGTATGCAGTCCTTTGATCTGGTACGATTCGGCTAGTTGGGCAGGACTGCGCGAGGCATCATTAGTAACTATATAATATTCCTTCTGCTGCTCTTCCAGGTAAGCAAATGTGCGCTCAATACCAGGCAGTAAACCATTGTAGTTCTTCAGCACACCAAAAGCATCAAAAAAAACAACTTTATACCGGTCAATGATGGATTTAAAGTTATCTATTCTGTTCATGCGCCTGTATAATTATTGAATTAGTGATTTAGTGAATTAGTGATTTATCTGCTTATGTGTAAAAAAACTTCGTGACTATTTTTTGGCTATAAAGTACCTTGATCTCAGAATTGAATTTGCAAAAAATCTTGATACTTGATACTAACTACTTGATACTACACGTATTTATTTCAATTTTAATGCTTCAATGATTTTTTCGGCGTCAAAGTCTCTGTCGACCGATGGAAGATAAACATTAAATGCCTCGGCCTGCAATTTTTCGGCGTATTGTTCGCTAAAAAAGTGCTTGCCATCCTTAATCACATAATTCAGGATAAAAAAACGATAAGCTTCTTTCATAAACCTGATCTCATCTGCGGTAAGCGGGTTCACTTTGTGGTACTCTTTCAGGAAAATGATAAAACGGTCTTCCACCATGGTATTGATCACATAGCTGAATACCGTACGATCGCCAATATCGGATACTACGCGGCTAAAAAAGTAAAAATCCAGCACACGGTAACTCATCCTGAACCAGTCATAATCCCAGCGGGAATACAATTCCAGGTTTGGGGTGACAGAAAAATTGCCTATGTTCCAGTCGATAAATACAGGGATGATCTCGAATGAGCTCATGTTATATTTAGAGCGGTTCTTGAGGAAGGTTTCGCAGTGATATTTCAAGAAATCTGCCTGCATAGCCGTACCAAACTGTGTTTCATCTGCCTCCAACTGATGCTGCAACGCAGATATATCGGTACGCAGTGTTTTTGACGATTTAGGCAACACATTTTTCACCCTGGAACAGGCCTTATGAAACTTACCTACCTGCTGGCCCAGTTTTTTGATGTGACTTTCATCCAGCCGGCGCGGCAAACGCTGTAATATGCGAGTAGGGTTATAAAACACCACCCAGGCATCTGTTTTACCATGTTTGTAATGATAAATATAAACCCGGTTGTTTTTCAACAACGAGCGGGCCAATAGATTCTCGAACGGATAAAGCAGGTTATTGGCCAGGGTTTGAATAATGCGGTGATCTTCTTTAAAATGCTCAAACTTGCCAAAGTAGGATAGCTTGGCAATAATGATATCATCGTCATCAAAAGTGATGCGATAAACGTGGTTGGTTGATACCATGGCGCTGATATCTTCAATAAGCTTGATGGTTTTTGAAGCATCATACCCCTCCCACGCTTTTTTAACAATGACTGAATAGTCCATTTACATAATTTAGGCTACAAAGATTAAATAATATTGTGGAATAACGAACACCGAATGTTAAATATCAAAGTGTATTTCCTTCATTATTTTGCATTCAACATTCGATGTTCAATATTATTTAAATGATCTCAAAGTATCTTTTCAATTCCCAGTCGGTTACATGTTTAATGTACTGACGGTGCTCCCATAGGCGGGTTTGTGTAAAGTGATCTACAAAGCCTTCGCCAAAAAGCTCTTTGGCTACGGATGAGGTTTGCATCATTACGGAGGCATCATACAAATTAGCAGCCAATACACCATTCTTTTTATCCTGGTAGCCGTTACCTATGGTTTGGGGAATATCCAGTTTCAGTTTGTTTTTGATACCATATAAGCCAGAGGCCAGCGCAGCAGCCATAGCCAGGTAAGGATTGGTATCTGATCCCGGAATGCGGGTTTCCAGGCGCGTATAGGCCGGTGTGGTATTGATCACCCGGAGCGCTGTAGTACGGTTCTCTACTCCCCAGGTAACAGTGGTTGGTGCCCAAGCCCCTTCAACCAGGCGTTTATAACTATTAATAGTTGGAGCATACATGGGCAGTATATGGGGTAAGCAATACAATTGCCCGGCGAGGTACTGTTTATGCAGATCGCTCATTTTATGTTCGTCTGCTGCATCGTGAAACAGGTTCCCGCTTTTATCTTTTGTCCATAAGCTTTGGTGTATATGACCGCTACAACCGGGTAAATTTTCGTTCCATTTGGCCATGAACGATGCCATGATGCCATGCTTATAGGCAATTTCTTTTACCGCTGTTTTAAATAAGGTTGCCTTATCGGCAGCGCTTAAAACCTCGTCATGTGCTATAGCAGCTTCGTATACCCCCGGACCGGTTTCGGTATGCAGGCCTTCAATAGGAATATTAAACTGGGTAAGCAGGTTAAACAGATCGTAATAAAAATCACTGTTCTCTGATGTACGCAGGATAGAATAGCCGAACATACCCGGTGTAAGGGTATTGATATTGGTAAAGTTTTTATCATTGATAGATTGCGGCGTTTCCCTGAAATTGAACCATTCAAATTCCTGAGCAAACTCTGCATGATAGCCCATGTCTACGCATTGTTTGGTAATATGTTTGAGTAGACTACGCGGACAGGCAGGAAGGTCGGTTCCTTTCGGGTCGCTGTAATCGGCCAGGAAAAAAGGGATATTATCCTGCCATGGAACGTTACGCAGCGTAGAGAGATCAATGCGGCAAAGCTTATCTGGGTAGCCGGTATGCCAGCCGGTAAGCTGTACATTATCATAACAAACATCGCTGCTATCCCAGCCAAAAACCACATCGCAAAAGCCATAGCCGCTTTGCAAACCGTCAATAAACTTTTTAGGGTGAATTACTTTACCGCGCAAAATGCCATCGATATCTGCAAAGGCGAATTTTATCTTCTGTATATTATTTTCTTCTAGATATGCTTTGATCTGTTCCTCGTTCATGATATAATTGTAAAGGCAGGTTACCTTAGCAAGATAACCAATAATGATGTAAACATAAAAAAATGCCCTGTGTGTTTACATAATTTCATACGAATTTGCCCTTACCTTTGTTTGCAGCATGAAAGCTATTTGTCCGCATTTATTTGTTTACGGTACCCTGCTTGATAATGGAAATAGCTATGGAGCGTATCTGCAGCAACATTGCACCTTGCTACAAGCTGGTAAGTTTAGAGGAAAGCTTTATGATATAGGAGACTATCCCGGCGCTATTGCCGACGAAAATAACGATCAGTACGTACTTGGCAGCATTTACCAGATGGATGAACCCCAAAAAATACTGAAGGCTATTGATGATTATGAAGGTTTTGGTGATGATCAGGAGCAGCCAAATTTGTTTATACGGATATTAACCAGTATTGAAACATTAGACGGCCAGGTTGAATGTTGGGTTTATCTTTACAATTTGCCGGTTAATGGTTTGTTGTGGATAGAATCGGGTAAGTATAAGCTTTAATGAAGCTTACGTTACTCTTCATTTTTTCACTGCCCAGATATAGGCTCGCGTGGTTTTGAATTCCGCATCTTCATGCGGGCGCCTTTCTATCGCTTCAACTATATTAAAACCAGTTTCATCAAGTAAGGCTATGATGTCATCTGTTTTAAAGAAATATAGATCAATATCAATCTCTTTGTCATGGGCTTTGGCAAAATGCATTATTTCATCCCCTGCATGAAAGGCCAGTAAAAAATCTCCCCCTGCTCTTAATACTCTGTTTATTTCTTCAAAACATTTCCTAACCTGATCGATGGTAAAATGTACTATTGCATAAAATGCAAGTACACTTCCAAGATAACCTGGCGAGTAATCGATGTTCAATAAGTCCCCGGTTTCAAATTTAATTTGAGGGGAAAGCCGCCGGGCAGCGTTGATCATCGCCGGCGACAGATCAATGCCGATGATATCTTTTAAGCCATTATCATACAGAAATCTTGTTGTTTGTCCGGGTCCACAGCCAAAGTCGGCACATAGCCCTTTGTCTTTATTGACAGATGCAAATTCCTTCAATAACAAGGTGTCCAAATGTTTTTTGGAGAGTTCGCCCCAACGCTCGGCCGCATAGTCGTCGGCCACTATATTGTAACAGTCTAATACTTTTTTTTGTGAATTCATTTTATTCCTGATTTTCCAATACTAACCGAATTTTGACTTCCCCTGTCTTTACCTTTTCTATTGCTTCATTCATTTTAGCGAATGGCATAACCTCTACAGCGCTCTCAATATGATGCTTTGCCGAGAAATCAAGCATATCTATCATGTTCCTGCGGCTACCCACATAATTTCCATAAATAGTTCGTTGAGCATAATCATATAGCAAGCCAAGGGCAATTGGCTGCTTTTTCAAAGGTGAAGCCACCACACAAAACTTGCCCTGAGGCTTAAGGATCTTCAAAAAAACATCCAGATCATATGGCGCATTTAATGTCGAGATAATAAAATCAAATTGCTTATTTAATGTTAATAGACTATCGGGATTTGAGATCAATATAAATTCAGCTCCCAACTCATTAATCATCTCTTTTTTTTCAGGAGAATGAGAAAATGCATAAACCTCATGTCCCATTTTATTTAAAAACTGGATTGCCAGCTGCCCAAGGCCACCGGCACCCAGGACGCCAACAACAGAATTAGCAGGCAACTGTGCGTTCACAATTCCTGAATACACAGTAAGACCAGATGACAGCAAAGGAACCGAATTTACCGGGTGAAGAGCTGAAGGAAGTTTGAAGGCAAATCTGTTATCAACAACAATATGGTGAGCCAAACCACCATAGCAATCCACACCAATTACTTTTTGCTGAGCACAAAATTGTTCATTACCCGCTTTACAAAATTCACATTCAAAACAGGCCTCCTGCTGATAACCGATACCAACACGATCACCAACTTTTAACGCAGTTACATTTGAGCCGGTTTCTTCTACAATTCCCACAATTTCATGCCCCGGAACAAGTGGAAATTTCGTATCACCCCAATCATTACTTATGAATTGAACATCTCCCCTTGCAATAGCACAATAATTAATTTTTACCCTTACCTCATTATCACCAACATTTCTTTCATAATAAAATGGCTCCGCTTTTCCACCTTCCTCTTTAATCCCGTATGCTTTGATTTTCATAACTATCCGATAAATTTATAGGTCTTTGATGTCCTTTGCTACCAAATTAAGATTATTATTGAGTGGTGCCCGGTGCTTTCAATTTCGCGAAAGATTGCCACTGGAAGCTTACGCCTATACGATACAAGATGATCAAACGATACATCTTCGTCGTTACGGCAATGATAAAAATTTCCCATATCAGGTGAGTCATAACGTTTTAACAGCTCTATTGTGTTAAATCGTTTGTCATGTTGTAACAATACTTCCAAAAGTAAATTGTTTATCGAACCAACAACAGCGCCAACCCCACAAAAAAAATCCCCCGGCCTTATGAGCCGGGGGAAGAAGTTAAAGTATATAAAGGGGATTAAACTTTCGCAGTTTTTACTGTTTTGATAATCACCGCAGCTACTTTGTATGGATCAGCAGCTGAGTTAGGACGACGATCTTCCAGGTAACCACTCCAGTTGTGATCAACAGCGTAAAGTGGGATACGGATAGAAGCACCACGGTCAGATACACCATAGCTAAAGTCATGTATAGAAGCAGTTTCGTGTTTACCGGTTAAGCGCTGATCGTTATCGGCACCATAAACAGCGATACATTCTTTTACTGCAGGACGGAACGCTTCGCAAACTGCTTCAAACTTAGCTTTGCTGTTTGCTGTACGTAATAATGTATTGGAAAAGTTAGCGTGCATACCAGAACCATTCCAGTCTAATTGACCTAATGGTTTGCAATGCCAGTTAATGGCAACACCATAGCTTTCGCCAATTCTTTCTAATAAATAACGGGCAACCCAGATCTGGTCACCAGCTTCTTTAGCGCCTTTAGCGAAGATCTGGAATTCCCATTGACCTGCTGCTACTTCGGCATTGATACCTTCAACATTTAAACCGGCTTCTAAACAAGCATCTAAATGCTCTTCAACAATTTCACGACCGTAAGCATTGTTTGCACCTACTGAACAGTAGTATGGGCCTTGCGGAGCTGGGTAACCACCTGCCGGAAAACCAAGAGGTTTGTCGGTTTTAGGATCCCATAAGAAGTACTCCTGCTCAAAACCAAACCAGAAATCGTTATCATCATCTTGTATAAGTGCACGACCGTTTGACTCGTGTGGTTTACCAGTTGAATCCAATACTTCGCACATTACCAGGTAAGCATCTTTTCTTTGTGGATCAGGAACTGTAAAAACCGGTTTCAGGATACAATCTGAAGAACCACCAGGTGCCTGTTCGGTTGATGAACCATCAAAGCTCCAGTTTTCCAGATCTTCTACTTTACCGCTAAAGCTTTTAACAATTTTTGTTTTGCTGCGCAGGCTTTGTGTTGGTTTGTACCCATCAAGCCAAATGTACTCGAGTTTAGTTGCCATTTTTAAGTTAATTTGTAAAATTGTGGTTCTAATTATAGTTTTTCTGTTAATCTGACTAATTATTAAGGCGAATTTAAATTATTTTTATAAAATTCATTATAAAATTGTTAAATTTTTATAATTTTTTTCAACAAACCTCATTTTTATAGTGAAAATACGCAAAAATAGAGAACTCAAAAATCAATTTTGCCATTTTCGCATTTTCGAACATTAAAACCAGTCTTTTTTTATTAAAAATGCAAAATCTCAAAACATGAGGATATTTTGAGGCTTGATTTTTACTATTTAAGAGTACAAATGGCAGAGAACGCCCTGTTAAATTTTAATCGCTTAATTTTTTTGATACGTTTTTCAAAGCCTTATCTAATTGCTCGGCAGAGTATTGCAGGTAATCCTTTGTTTTTAAGAGCTCGTTGCCCTTATTATCTTTATCGTTCATCAGGTCAAGCAAACCCAATATGTTTGACAAGTGGTTGCGAACCTCGTGTGAGTTGATAGTAGCCAATTCCTGTTTCTGGGCAGCGTACAATAACTTTTCATAACGCCGCTTTTGCCTGTTGGAGCGATAAAAAATAGCAATTACAATTACCAGCAAAAATGTGAACATTAAAATAAACAAGAGCCTTAACCGCTCCTTTTTATATGTCAGTAAATTTTCGTAATACAAGCTTTGCACATCGTTAATTTTCATTTGCGACGATACATTACCTACCTGGGTAAGATTATTGATGTGCTGTTTTGATTGCTGCAGTGCTAATTTAAAGTTATCTGCAGCCAGTTTATTATCATTTTTAATTTGTGCTATTTCACCAAGCATTTCATATAACTGAAATTTCATTTCAGGAAGATTTACCAATGATGGCCGTGCCAGTAGTTTGTTAACCACATACGCCGCGGAATCAACTTGCCCATTACCGAAGTAAGCATTGGCCAGATACTGCTCATCCGCATCACTTCTCACATACAAACTATCTTTTAATAAAACATTGATGGTTTGTATAGCGCCTTTATAATTATGCTTTAACAAAAGCAGATAATAACCTGTACGTTTTACAGAGGTATATAATTTATATGTTTTACCAGCAAGTGAACGTAGTTTATGATGATAGGTATTTAAAGAATCATAATTATCGGTTCTAAAAAAGTTTTCTGCTTTGTTATCACTGATAAGTCTTAAAACGATCAGGCGACGCACCTTATATTTGTCACAAATACCTTGTGCCTTATCCAGATAAAATAACGACTGACTGTATAACCCACTCTTATAATATATGTCGGAAATATTTACATAAAGCAGGGCTTCCAAAGCATAATTATTTAACTTTTTCACCTCATTCTGCGCTAATCCATAACTATAAATGGCCCCCATAGCATCCCCTTCGCCTGTTTGTACAAATGCAAACTGACTAAAAAGTGTATATAACAAAAAATGATCGGATTTTTTCTGAGCCAGTTCAATGGCTTTTAAGAGCGTCTTTTTAGCTTCATCGAATTTCAGGAACCTCCTTAGCGCAATACTTTCTATCAAAAACACGATCTCCTGCCTGTTTTCAATATTATAGCCTGAAATTACTTTGATTATAGAATCTTTTTTGGCTTTCAGTTTTGGTACCGGAATATCATTCAGGTTTGTTTTGATATAGGTTACCAACTTTTGATCACGAAGATCTTTATCGTTTAGCCTGATAAAGTTCAAAAGGCTATCTTTTTCTGTATTAATCTGCGAAAAAGCCGCGTTAAAGCAGCTGATCAATAGAAGCGACAAACCCAGGCGTAGCATTTTTAACATGCAAGCATATTTTTATATAAATTTACGCTTGCTTATGGCAAAAGCAAATTAATATTCCGTTGAAATATTAGCTATCAAACTTTTCAAGCTGTTTTAATAAAGTTTCAAAATCTTTGGGATACGGGGCATGTATGGTAACCTCCGTTTCGGGATTTATTTTAAAGGTAACTTCGTAAGCATGCAAGGCAAAACGTTTCATGATAGGAAGTTCTTCCTGATCTTTACCTAAATGGTATTTACGTTTTATTTTTGACAGGAAAACCGGCTCGCCTTTATACATTTCATCACCCGCTATTGATGCCCTTTGGGTAGCCAGGTGTATACGGATCTGGTGCATACGACCGGTAACTGGACGACATTCAACCAGGGTATAATGTTTAAAGTATTTCAACGACTGAAACCAGGTTTCAGCCCTTTTACCCTCCTGCCGGCTTATAGTTACGTTACCTTTACCCACATTTAAGATAGGCAGATCAACCAGCAGATTATCAAAAGTATGGGTACCATCAATAATGGCATGATAAACTTTTTTAACCTGGCGTTTTTCAAACTGCATAGACACGAAGCGGTAAGCTTCGGGATTTTTGGCTATAATAAGCGCTCCTGAAGTTTCTTTATCCAGGCGGTGACATATCTGTGCATCTTCTGAATAAACTTTAGCCAGGCGCAGTAAATTAACCTCACCACCTTCGCGCTCATCCAGCGAACTTAGGAAAGGCGGCTTGTTTACCACAATCACGTCATCATTCTCAAACAATACCAGGTCGGCAAATTTCGGAAACTTCATACTTTAAATATAGCCGGCAAAAATACGGTTTATAATTTAAACAGCAGTTAGGGATGTTAATCATAAAACCTCATTTGTTAATTCGCTGTAAAACAAAGGTTAATGATAATGGTTAAATACTTCAATTAACACATATCTATCTAAAACAGCAATCATGAGTAACAAAGCAACAAAACCCGAAGTGAAAGGATTTTTTGAAAAGGTTAAAGAAACAATTGAAGAGTTTTGGGACAGCACAAAAGAAAAAGCCGAAGAACTAAAAGATAAAGCCGAAGACAAAATAGATGCCCTAAAAGAAAAAGCTGCTACAGAGAAAGCAATTGTGGCTAAAAAAACTACAGCGGCTAAAGCTGCTGTTACTAAAAAAGCCGATAGCGTTGCCACCAAAGTAAAAACGGCGGCTGTAGATGTAAAAGCTAAAGCCGATACGAAAGCTAAAGACGAAGCCGCTACGGTAAAAAAAGCGGTAGCTGACGTTAAAACCAAAGCAACCACAAAAGCTAAGGAAGTTACCAGTGCTGCAAAAACAAAAGCCACTGATGTTAAAAAAGCAGCGGCCACAAAAACAGCCAAAGTAGCTACAGCAGTAAAGAAAAAGGCCAATGAGGCTAAGTAAAACTTTATTACAGGTTTTGATAAAGCGGTGGAGTTAATACTTCACCGCTTTTTTATGCAGCAGATGTAGCTGAGGTTGAAATTATATCAAATTATTACCCACAATTTAATAAATAGATTGTAAAATAAATTTTAACTTTAATTATAAATACCTAAATAAATCAATCATTCATAATTAAGGAAAACATCATGAGCACTACACCGAACGAACCAGAAGAAGAAAAAGGTTTTTTTGATAAGATCAAAGAATCTGCCGGAGAATTGTGGGAAAACGCAAAGGATAAGGTTGAAGAGGAATTTGACGAACTAAAGGAAAAAGCCTCAGACTTTACCGGCGACAAAATAAAAGGAATAGTGGACGATTTAGAAACTAAAGCATCCGATAAAATAAAGGATGTTACCGGTAAAATTACCGGCTAAACCGAAGATCGCCTAAAAAGGGAAATAAAAACGGCCTTGTATAATTATATAAGGCCATTTTTATTTAATAACATAAGGCACAAAACAACACCCTGCAGTTAGTTACGATATTAATTAATGTGTTAACACCGGAGTAACACTTGGATCGCCAACATGATCGAAAAGCCTTGTTGATGCAACTGTTGTTTTATTAACAGCCGCGGTAATATTTGTTAAGGTGATATCTGCAACCCAATGCGGAATAATATCATTTGGTATACTATGATAAGCGCTAATCTTCAATTGAAAAGGGCTTGAATTAGTAAAAATAAGTGTCTTGATTGAATAATTACTGGTACCTAATTTGGAGGCTGGTACAATATTACTCCATCCGTCAGAGCCTTCCGAGCCGACGGCTTTAACATCCCCCCCATTTACCTGGAAGGCATTATAAAATGGTGTTTTCTTAATTATAAATAAATCAACACTATAAGCCGAAGCCGAAGGGATAGCATCCTGTATAACGACGTTTAATTGTGCTACAATTCTGTTTAAAGAAACACTTTGCATATTATCACTGCTAACTGCTACAGTGACTTTTTTGTAATAAGTATCCTTTATGATATAACCTGGAAGGCCATTTGCAGTATTGTTATTATCATAGCTCAATAGGTCTGTATTTAAAGTACCCTTCGCCGAAGAAAGCGTGTTTAAGAAAACAAGCCCCGTTTTACCCCCTGCAAAAACTAAAGTATAATTACCTGCCGGTAAATTAGTGGTTATAGTTCCAAAACCTGCATCTGTTGATAACTGTTTAATTGTATTTATACTTTTGCCATCGGCATCATAAATACTGCAATATAGCACATCCATTATGCTTGAGGGCGCCACTGCAGTTGTGGTCTTAACTCCGAGAGTCACCTGATTGGTCTTTTGGAAAGCAGTATCTGCCGATGAGAAATCACTTATTTTATAAGTTAGCTTATATGATTTAGTTTCAGGGTTTCCAGAATGATCCTTGGAACAAGAAAAACCTAAAAAACAGACAACGAGTAAAAGAAATAGATATTTTTTCATAGATATTGTAAAGATACCCTTTCAGGTAAAAAATCCAATTAATTGAAAATTAACCGAATCAATATAGTATATGGCATTATACCTATTATGCTTCAAATTTACATCCTGCGCTCTTCATCGGTTTTACTGGCTAAATTGAATGGCATCAAGCCTAAGGAAAAATAAAAAAAGCCCTGCTCTTTAAAGCAGGGCTTTTTTATAATATTATAATTTAACTCAAAAACTGATGTTTATAGGATTAGGATCCCAGGTTGTACTTACAGTTGGCTGAAAAGAATTACCTGTACTTGGTGTGCCGAAAAAGTTACCGCTATATATAACCCTTTGATTTTTTTGCACAATATTATTATTAAATACTTTCTGCGAAAGCACATTCCCATTTTTATCTGTACAGGTAAACGTAATAGGAAATGGCTTGTTGACAAAAGGTGTGATATAAGTAAATTTATAATTCGGTTTATTTTTCGAGCTATCGGGAATAATTGAATATACATAGCTTACACCACCGCCTGCTACAAGGGAGGAGGTTACCAACGAATAGTTTAAATCCTCACGAGTACGGGATATTGAAAAAGAATAGGCATTAGCCGGAAGGTTATCTTTAACATCTAATTCAATTTCTCCAACCAAACGCTCCAGTTGAACGTTTATATTAACGTCCGCACTTGGTACGGTTACCGTAAAAACTTTAACAAAGGTATCTCCCCATGAATTGTATGTACTTAGGTGATCTGTAACATCATAACCATAACAAAGGAATTGACCAACTATACCACATCCCTCCTGTCCGGCATATACAGCTATTTTATATTTGCCTGGCAACATTGAATACTTTATGCTTCCGTTATAGGTTTTCGCATTATAAATGCCACCAGGAAGAGTAAAGGCGCTTCCTGAAGAGTCACTTATTATAACGCCAATAACCTTAAACATTGACCTTATTGTCCCCGTATCTGAGACAACACTATTCACTTTCAGTTTATTGTCGCTTCCTACTATTCGTTGTGAAAACGCGCTTAAACTTAAGTTAAGCGTATATTTTTTACCAGACGCTGGTGGTTCTGGGTCTTTTGAATGATCCTTTTTGCATGAAAACAATACAGCAATAGCAAGGAGTAACATATAAGGGTTTATCTTTTTCATATTAATAAAACTAAAAGTTTATAACCAGATCGTTCCAAACAGGGTCAAGTGATAATTGAAATCCTCCATTTTGAACGCCTGTTGAAATGGGCTGAAATAACGCTCCGGTCATTATCGTGATCTTATTTTTCACACACGTTATATTACTAATTATTAGCGGTTTACTATTGACGTATGGTTTCCCATATCGCGTAACTGTAACACTAAACGCAAAACTTGTATTGTAGCAAATAGTAGCAAATTGAAAATTTGACGTTCCTTTTTCAGCAGCTGTAAAAACATGTTTAAATATAAATGTTCCCCCGGTATATTTAAAAACTCCAGTTCCCATAGCATATTGACCATAAAACGCATTACATTCAAATTGAATACTATCCAGATCGGTTGGGATTACATCTGTTGCTTTAATATGGAGTTGAGCATCAAGTCTGTCTAACGTTATTTGCTGATTGATGTTAGAAGTGCTTACTGTTAAAGACATACTTTTATAAAATGGGCCATCGAGTAAAAAGCTACCTGTAAAATAATCTGGTATGGGTGTTGATCCATAGAATTGGCCAGCAGAAAAGGAAGCTGCATTAGCTACAAACACAATATTATAAGTACCAGGACTAAAACCATCACTAATATTACCAAAGTTTGCTGATGTAGTATCCTGGTTTATTTGCCGTACCAATTTACCACCGCTATCGTATACCAAGTAATGCAGATTCTTTATATATTTTTTAAAAGTATCCGCGGCGCTGTTAACCCGCAATTTGTTAGCGCTTGCGGTAGCCTTTACCACATCACTTACCGTAAAATTAACGGTATATTTTTGTCCTGTAGGGTTTGTTCCTTTGGAATGATCTTTTTTGCAGGAAAAAAGAAAAACAAAACCTACCAGCATCAGGAGTAGATATTTTTTCATTAGCTTGAGATTTACTTAATTACGATAGCATAGGGGACTATCTTACAGGAAGTTAAAACGCCTAAAGTTAAAACTTCTTAGGGCTAAACCAAAATAATAAAATGTTAAAAAATCATTTCTTTAAAACACAAAAGGGCGGTAAAATTACCGCCCTTTTGTGTTTTGCTTTTTTGCTTGCTATGCTTCAAATTTGTAGCCAACACCTTTTACAGTAGCTACACAATCATCACCTAATTTTTCGCGCAGTTTGCGGATGTGTACATCGATGGTACGGTTGGTAACTACCACAGAGTCTTCCCAGATATTTTTCAGGATCACTTCACGGGTATATACTTTACCTGGTTTTGAGGCCAGCAGATAAAGCAATTCGAATTCTTTTTTGGCTAAAACTACCTTAACCCCATCTTTATAAACCAAATATGCTTCGCGATCGATAACCAGGTTACCAATTTCCAATTTGTTATCAGGGGTATCCTCAGCAGGAGCATTGCGGCGCAGGATAGCATTGATACGGCTTACCAAAGCACGAGGCTTAATTGGTTTAGCTATATAATCATCAGCACCTACGTTAAAACCAGCGATTTCAGAATATTCTTCGCTGCGGGCGGTTAAAAATACCATAAAAGTATTTTTAAACTCGGGCATGGTACGCATAATGCGACAAGCCTCGATGCCATCCATTTTCGGCATCATGATATCCAGTACGATAAGATCAGGCAGTGATTTTTTTGCTTCAGCAACGGCTTCCTGTCCGTTACGGGCCAAAAACACCTGATAACCTTCTTTTTTTAGATTATATTCGATCAGCTCTAAAATATCCGGTTCATCATCAACAATAAGTATTTTCTGTTTTGAGGAGTTGCTCATGGCACGTTAAATTTTTTGTATAAAAGTATACGCTTTACAAAAGCTAAAAGTTAAGCTAATATTAACAAATTGTTAAAGGTTACCTTATATTAACGATTTATTGAGGCTTACTAAATGTTTTGTTTAAAAAAGCTTCAAGATCGGCTCCTGTTATGTTCTTTGCCACTATATTTCCCTGAGGATCAATGATAAAATTTGAAGGAATGGCTTCAATATGATAAAGCGTTTCTGTTGGACCTTCAAATCCTTTCAGATCTGATCCATGTGCCCAGGTTAGTTTATCATCATCTATAGCTTTTTTCCAGGCTCCGGTCTCTTTATCTAATGATATACCCAGAATATTAAACCCTTTTGATTTAAAGGCATTGTATTGCTTTACCACATTAGGATTTTCCTGGCGACATGGCATACACCACGAAGCCCAAAAATCTATCATTACATATTTGCCTTTATAGTCAGATAGTTTTACAGGCTTGCCATCAATACCACCGGTTGTAAAATCAGGCGCTTTATGGCCAATAGAAACAGGTTTCACCTTTTCCATTTGTTTAATGTATTGCTGCACCCCTGGATTATCCTGGAAACTGCCTTTGATCTCATCGGCGTAAGCCACCAGTTGTGGTTCATATTTAAATACATCCAATGAAGTGGCTGCATAAAAACCGGCCAGGGATTTTTTATTATCGTTCACGAATTTGAGTACGGCAGTACCGTAGTCGGCCATATTTTTTTGAAATATGGGCATATACACCTTGAGTAGCGAGTCTGATTGTTTACCCAGGGCTTGTGATTTTTCCTGGTATTCGGCAACCACCTTGTTGTTTTTATCGCCGTAAAAATTACTGATCTTATTAAATTCCTTGATCTTATCAGAATCATCAGATCCGGTGATCATATAAGAATGGGTATTATCTTTCAGATCTGTACTGAAATCGATATCGTCACCATTTTTCGCGATCAGGTCATAAATAGCATCACCTACCCGCAGTTTATACAGGTTGGCATAAGGCGCCTGGTGTTTGAACTGAAATTTACCATTCTCGCTTAAGGTGGTCGAGTCGATCACTTTTACCTGTGAGCTGTCGGCTTCTAACAGAAAAACCATTTTCAGGGCCGCTGGGTTCTTGATAGCTCCCGAAATAGTAAATGATGTTTTATCCTTACATGAAAACAGGAAAACGGCCAGTAAAAATATGCCTGATGCAATAATGCGATTCTTCATTTTTATTTTGATTCTAATTCTTTTATCAACAGCTGGTTTGTTTTCTGCGGATCGATCTTGCCTTTGGAGCTCTTCATGATCTCACCCATAAACAAGCCTAAAACGCCCTTTTTCCCTTTCTGGTATTCTTTAACCTTATCCGGATATTTGGCAATGGCATCGCGTATAAAACGGCTTACATCATCGGTATCAGCGCTGATCAACAGGTTAAGTTCCTTAGCCAGATCATCGGGCGTTTTACCCGGTTCTTTGATCATGGCGGGGAATAATTTGTGCGAAGCTACAGAATTATTTATCACGCCACTGTCAACAAGTTTGATCAGACCAGCCAGGTGCCTGGGTGTAACGCCAAAGTTACCGATGGTTACATCGTGATCATTTAAATACGATTTTACAGCGCCCATAATCCAGTTGGCAGCGGCTTTATAATGGTCGGTATGTTTGGTCAATTCTTCGAAATATAAAGCCAGGTCACGCTCGGCTGTTATTACGGAAGCATCGTAAGCCGAAAGACCGAGTTCTTCGATATATTTATGATATAACTGGTTTGGCAATGCAGGTAAACTCTTCCGGATATTTTCCAGATACTGTTCGGTCAATCGCAGAGGTGGCAGATCGGGTTCCGGGAAATAACGGTAATCATTCGCCATTTCTTTTGAGCGCAAAACCGATGTTTCGCCGGTATCTGCATTAAAATTCAATGTGTTTTGATCTATACGGCCACCATTCTCTATGATATCTACCTGGCGGGCAAATTCATGTTCAATAGCGCGCTGAACGTTACGTATGGAGTTCAGGTTTTTTACTTCGCAACGGTTACCGTATTCGGTTGCACCGTGCAGCCTTACAGAAATATTGGCATCACAGCGCATGCTACCTTCTTCCATATTACCATCGCAAATATCCAGATAACGGAGTATTTTACGGGTTTCGGTCAAAAACTGACCGGCCTCTTCGGCGCTACGGATATCAGGTTGTGTCACAATCTCGATCAATGGCACCCCTGCCCTGTTCAAATCGATCAGTGAATCAGCATGGTGCTGGTCATGCATACTTTTACCGGCATCCTCTTCCATATGGATATGGTGGATGGCGATATCTTTTTGTTTACCCTCGGCTAATCTTACGGGCACATATCCACCCAAACAAACCGGTGCCTGATCCTGTGTGATCTGGTAGCCTTTGGGTAAATCGGCATAAAAATAGTTTTTACGGGCGAAGCTGTTGTTTAAATTGATAGTGCAATTACAGGCAAGGCCCATTTTTACGGCATACTCCACCGCTCTTTTATTCAGGAACGGCAGCGTGCCCGGATGCCCCAACGATACGGCACTGATGTGATGGTTAGGTTCGGCACCAAAGGCTGCAGAATCGGCCGAAAATGCTTTACTTAAAGTGGATAACTGGGCATGTACCTCGAGGCCTACAACCAACTCGTACTTGTCACTTATCCCGTTTGCGAGAACTGTCATAAAATAAAAATTCAGCTATAATTTTACTGATTGTAAGGTCAAATATATAAAAGTTAATACAGTATAATCACTATTTAACTATTAAACAACGCATAAAATTTATACTAAAGCAGCACTTATAGCTATAATGAGCTTAACAATCCAAGTAAAACTACTGATTTTGTATAGTTTAAAAGGAGCACCCGATGGTTGCGGTTTTATTCGAGCGTTTAACCAGCCGCAAAGAGGGTGTTTAATAAAATTTTTAAATGCTTTTAAACCTTTTGAATTTTGGCTGGTCTATCCATACAAATAAGCATTTATATCCCCAATATATATTAACAATTAAAAGACCGTCTATTACGCGGTCTTTTTTTGTAGGACAACTTCTTCACGCGTCATTGCGAGCGTAGCGTGGCAATCCCAAACTATACAGAGCGAACTTTTCAGATTAACCTGCCTATTTAGAGATTGCCACGCTACGCTCGCAATGACGCGCGGAAGTAGCTTGTATTTCGTGCAAAATGAGCTTGTATATTACGCGATAAAGCTTTTGGCCTTAGCCAATGCCGCATCCAACCCACTGGCATCACTGCCACCCGCGGTAGCAAAGAATGGCTGACCACCACCGCCACCTTTGATCTCTTTGGCCAGTTCACGTACAATATTACCAGCATTCAAACCTTTTTCTTTGACCAGGTTTTCGGCTATCATTACCGTGAGACTTGGTTTGCCATCAAAATCAGCAGCCAGTACCAGGAACAGATCCGTTACGATATCTTTTAGCTGGTAAGCCAGGTTTTTAACCGCTTCGGCATTAGGCAAAGCTACTTTTTGGGCGATAAAATTTATACCATTAATGGCCTCCACCTTTTGTGCCAGTTCATTTTTTAAGCCTGATGATTTTTCCAGGATCGATTTCTCGATCTCCTTTTTCAGCTTAGCGTTCTCATCCAACAGACTCTCTACACTTTTAGCCAGGTCCTTGGGATTTTTAAGCAGCTCTTTTAACTGGTCTATCAACTGATTTTGATTGGTGATATATACCTCGGCGGCAACCCCGGTGATGGCCTCAATACGGCGAACCCCTGCAGCTACAGCGCTTTCGGCTATTATTTTAAAGAAACCTATTTGCCCGGTAGCTTTTACATGCGTACCACCGCAAAGCTCTTTACTAAATTCATCATCGAAAGTAATGACGCGCACATACTCACCATACTTTTCACCAAACAGGGCGGTTACGCCGCTGGTGATGGCTTCGGCGTATAGTACGCTGCGTTCCTCTTTCAAGGGGATATTCTCGCGTACCTTTTGGTTCACAATGGCTTCTATCTGCGCCAGCTCCTCATCGGTTACTTTGGCAAAATGCGAAAAGTCGAACCGCAGGTAATCGGCATTCACCAATGAGCCTTTTTGATTTACGTGGCTGCCCAAAACCTGTTTCATGGCGGCATGCAGCAGGTGCGTAGCCGAGTGATTACTATTGGTTTGACTGCGTAAAGCAGGATCAACAATAGCGGTTAAGGCATCCTCAATATCCTCGGGCAGTTTATCTACATAATGTACGATGAGGCCATTCTCTTTCTTGGTATCGGTTACCATAATAATGGTACCATCCGGAAAAACGAGTTCACCTCTATCTCCTACCTGGCCGCCGCTTTCGGCGTAGAAAGGTGTTTTATCCAGTACGATCTGGTATTGCTCTTTACCTTTGGCAGTTACCTTGCGATATTTGACTACGTGAGCAACAGTTTCGGTTTCATCATAACCGGTAAACTCAACGCTGTCATTATCTTTTAGAACAACCCAATCACCGGTATCAATAGCTGTAGCAGCACGGGAGCGGGATTTTTGTTCTTGGAGGGCGGTTTCGAAACCTTTTAAATCAACAGAAAAGCCTAATTCACGCGCCATTAATTCCGTTAAGTCGATGGGAAATCCGTATGTATCAGACAATTCAAAAGCAAAGGATCCGTCTATCTTTTTAGGCTCAAATTCTTTATAAAAGCCCGTGGCCTCATGTCCTACTTCCAAATGAGTAAGGAATTTTATTCGTTCGTTAAACCTTG
Source organism: Mucilaginibacter sp. BGA-UO-ETr-C110 (assembly GCF_059567985.1). Lineage (NCBI taxonomy): Bacteria > Pseudomonadati > Bacteroidota > Sphingobacteriia > Sphingobacteriales > Sphingobacteriaceae > Mucilaginibacter > Mucilaginibacter sp. BGA-UO-ETr-C110. Next base: position 421,656 of record NZ_JCAQPB010000002.1, on the reverse strand, counting down.
TAATTCCGTTTCCGAGTGTCCTTAAAAATGCTGACTCCTCCTCCAAAATCACCTTCTGCACAAAATCCTTCTGAGCATGTAAATTATCAAACACCCCTTTAAACTGTTCAGCCAGTAAAGGAACCAGTTGGTTAAAGAACGGCTCTTTGAAACCTAAAGTTTGATAGCTATAACGAACTGCTCTACGCAAAATCCTACGGATCACATAACCTGCCTTGTTACTGGCTGGTAACTGTCCATCGGCAATGGCAAAACTGATAGCACGGATGTGGTCGGCCAGTACGCGCATGGCTACTGCTTCGTTCCAATCCGCATCACCGGGCTTGGCTTTGCTGTTATATGTTTTTTTACTTTTATCAGCGATGAACTGGATCATCGGTTGGAAAACATCCGTATCGTAATTTGAGCTTTTGCCCTGCAGTACGCGTACCAGGCGTTCGAAGCCCATCCCGGTATCTACATGTTTGGCTGGTAACGGCTGCAATGCACCGCCTTTTAAGCGGTTAAACTGCATGAATACATCATTCCAGATCTCGATCACCTGGTCATGGTCGGCATTTACCAGGGTTGCTCCGCTTACCTCGGCGCGCTCGTTATCCGGGCGACTGTCAAAGTGAACTTCGGAGCATGGACCGCATGGACCGGTTTCGCCCATTTCCCAGAAATTATCTTTTTTGTTGCCTGGGAGGATGTGATCTTCAGCAACCAGTGCTTTCCATAAGTCGTAGGTTTCGGTATCTTTTTCCAGTCCTTCCTTTTCGTCACCTTCAAAATAGGTTACGTACAGGCGGTCTTTAGGCAATTTATAAACTTCGGTGAGCAGTTCCCAGCTCCAGGCAATGGCTTCTTTTTTGAAATAGTCGCCAAAGCTCCAGTTGCCCAGCATCTCGAACATGGTATGATGATAGGTATCAATACCCACCTCTTCCAGGTCGTTATGTTTGCCGGATACGCGCAGACAGCGTTGCGTGTCGGCCACACGAGGCGCTTTCGCGGGGGCTTCGCCTAAAAATATATCTTTAAACTGGTTCATCCCCGCGTTGGTAAACATGAGGGTGGGGTCGTTTTTTATTACAATAGGTGCAGAAGGCACAATGATATGCCCTTTGGAAACAAAAAAATCAAGAAAAGCCTGTCGTATTTCGGTAGCTGTCATAGAGTGCAAATGTAATTATTAGTCCGGAAGTCGGAAAGTCCGGAAGTCCGAAAGTAAAAAGATCGGGATTAGTTAAGGAGTACTTGCCAATAAAACTACCCTCAAAAAACTTTTTAAACCTTAAATTTTAACACTTTTCTGCTCAAAAACGGGGCAAAAACCACTGAAAACCACTCGAAAAAACCTCATTTTAACACTTTTTAACAAATTTCAACACGATTTTGATGGGTTTTGAAAACTTTAAAAAGTATTAATTTATTGATTATCAAATAACTAATTGCAAAACGATCGCTTTTTGTTCTGTTTTTCTGCTTAACAAAACAGCCCGGTTTTCCTTTTTGATCAGGAAAACCGGGCTGTTGTATATACAAATATACGCAATATCGGGTAGAATATCTACTCCAATAATCGACTTATTTTAATGAACTCAGATCCAATTTCTTTAAAAAGTCCTGTAGCTCTGAAAGGTTGTAGCCTTCGCCTTGCAAAGTAACCGCATAGCGATCATTATGTATAAACTTAAGGGAAGAGCTTACACTTGAAGCGCTTTTGGTATCTTCTGTAGAATAACGCACACCATCTATCTCGATGTTTTTGCTGATGGTACCATTTGATTCTGATTCCGTTTGCATACTCAGCCCCATGGCCAATAAACTAACCACAGCGCTGCCTGATTCACCGGCGCCATCTAAAATACTTACATGGATAGTTTTGTTATCTTCTTTTGCATATTCCGCCTCCGCAGCAACAATATCGGCCACGGTACCGCCCGCGCTGTAACTTTTTCTTTTGAAATCGCCTACATTCTCGGGTACCACCGCTTTCAGCTCCTCTACAGTTGCCGGTGTAAGCTTTTTAAGTTTCTCTGTCTGGTCTTTTAATTTCTCGCCCGACTTTGCCAGTTTATCCAGATTGCTGGCGCCTTCTACTAATTTACCAATGCCTGATTTTTCTTCAGTTTCTTTTTTTGGGGAATTGCCACAGGATGTTAGCGCGAAAAGCAGTGCTACGGCTAAAATTGTTTTATTGATCATAAGGATTAGATTTTAATGTTGTCAAACTTAATAAATTTCCGATAATTAGCCTAAAATTTTCGTCATGGTTATAATTTATTTATCCCTTTTTCTCCAGCAAGATCTTCTTTGATTCAAATCCAGAAGCGGTATCTGCAACATCTTTTAGCATCGTCCAGTTTGCCGCTTTTTCAAAGTTGGTGTTGTATATGCGGGTAACTTTCAAATTCAGCGTGTTGCCGTTTACAGTTGCCGTTGTGATAAATGAGCCTGTTTTGTTGCTTTTTTGCGCGTTCAGTTCTTCTATCCCTTTCACATCGTAACCTGCCGGTATGGTTAAAGCTACATTATAGGTAATGTTACGTGCGGCAAACAAATAGGCATCAATGGTACGGGTTTGGTCTTTCTCGTCTATATTAACAAAACCGCCGGCAAGTTTACCCAAGTCAATAATATAGTTGTTGCCCGCCTTTTTCACCAGGTTATCTAATACAAAGGCTGCACTGTATTGAAACACAGGGTTTGAACTATCCATCCCTTTGCTCAGGATCTTGCAATTGCTTACATCCTGTGGTTTCTGGTCATACTGATCTTTTATTTCGGCCGTAAAGTTTTCGGTCATTTTCTTAGGTTCAGCCTCAAATGCATACTGATACTCGCCTATTCTTTTTTTAGTTTCCGACTTTTTCGACAAGCGTTTTTCCAGAGGTTCGCCTTTGGCCTGGGCGGTATAAGCGGCATCAACATCCCCTGCCCCAATTAAACGCTTTTGCTCATTGTGCCTCATGGCGCCTGTTAATGATACCGTGCGCTCAATTTTTAGTTTCTGCATATTGGCAGGCAGCAGGGATACTTTTAATTGCTCTATATCGGTATTTACATTACTGGCTGCTACAGGTAAGGTGATCTGGTCTTCCGTAAAATCATAGCTGCGGTTATTTTTTCTTTTAGGATACAGTACCAGCGCCTTTTCGCCCTGCAGATATACCGGGATCTCGTTAAAATGGGTAAACGCGTCATCAAAACACAGGTAATAAGGTTTGGCATCATTGATCATGATGAGCGCCTCAAAATCATTAAGATTGTAGGAGTTTTCCAACGTATTGCTATTCCGGGAGCTTGCCAGTATTACGGTATGATCTATTTTCATATCGGTAAGGGCCATGCTCATCATGGCAGCGCAACCTATGCTATTTGCTTTACGGTAGTTCACCGAACCAAAATCATCCGGCTCATCACCATTGTAATTACAAAACGCCATGTATTTCCATTGCGTGTAAACAACTTTCATCAGGCTATCTAACGACACACTTTTCATGGCCTTGCTGCTGCCAAAAAAATCTTTCGTCTTTTTCTCAACCTCATCAAAATCGGGATTATTATACTCGCTGAAAATACCCTCGAATTTAGCTTTACAACCCTCAAAACGCGAGGAGCTTTTATCGCGTACCCGGCCCATAAAGCTACCCACATCAGTTGAGTATGAACTACCGATCTCGATATAAGGAAACTGCCTTAAGGGCGATGTCCACAACTGGCTTTTATATTTGGGCAGATCTTTTAGTTTTAAGGTAAAAATGCGCTCTTTAGCATCATTGGTATTTTCTTCAAAATGGGGCGCTCCGTTGGCATAAATGCACTGTACATCTATAGCTTTGTGGAATTTAAAATTAAGATCGTAGGATAAAACAGGATACTCGCCCGCCAGCATGATCAGGTCGTCGTTTTTATCGTATGATTGCGCGTAAACATTCACCGAGCGATCTGTTGAACTGATATAATAGTCCAATATATCGCCTACCTGCAAACCCGGGATAGCCAGCTTACCTTTTTTCCCCTTGTTTTCATTTTGCAGTATCACTTCCTCGCCGGTATTCACAATGGTTTCGGCGCCATTAGGTTTGATGATCTTAGCGCCTATAAATTTCTCTTTTGAACCTTCCTTAAAGTTAAAGAAGAATATACGCCCGGTTTTTGATTCTGATTTTTGATATTCAATGGTCGAAAAATCATCCAGCGCGGCTTTATCATTGATCTTTACCCTTTCGTGATAGATATAAGTTTTTTCGGCATGACCAATTTTCACAAAACGAACAAGGCTTAACGAACGGGCCAGTATCACCGCGCTCTCTTTACTCAGATTGGTCGGCACAGTTGATTTTTTAAATTCGGGAGTAACTGTTCCCCAAATTTCTTTTTTCAGCAGCTCGGCTTTATCGGCGTAGCTTTGGGCAAATAAGCGGGGACTAATGATCACTAAAATAAACAGGAGTAGACTTTTTTTCATTGTGATATGGGTTTTATAATAACATTTTCGTTGTAGTATTTGTTAAGCTGCTCAATGTCCTGATTCCATTGCGCAAATTTTGCTTTTGGCAGGATAGTGTTTTTGATCCTGAGCGTTTTTTTGTAGCTGAGCTTGCCGGGCAGGCTTACATAACTCATGTGAAACTCGTAATCGGGTTTAACAATATTCAGATCGGGCGGCAGGCTGGTGGCCTTATAATTTGCAGGCAGCTCCAGCTCCATTTCTATATTAATATTCTCTTTGTTCGGGAACCAGTAATCGTGTCTGCGTTCCTCCACTTTAATAGCCGACTGCGCATATTCTTTCCTGTTATCCAGGTCTATATAATAATCTTTGCTAAATACCGAGATCCCGTTTTTGCGTTCAACGGTGTACGAAGCCGTTAAATCTTTATCCGGGTCAGTTGTGCTGCTTAACACCAGGTCATTGATGGTATAATCCTTATCATTAACGGATAGATACTTTTTGATCGCCTCGTCGGCATTCTCCTGCTTTACGCTGTTTAAACCGCTCAGCATCTCCTCCTTATTTTCGCCTTTCCACCTGCGGTTAACCTTACCTACCAAACTATTGCCGCTGATGCTGAGCTTGCAGCTTTCCTGATCATTATTTTGAGATGGCGAGGCATAAGGCACCTTACTTAAAAGGTATTTGCTGCCGTCCTCTATCAGCACCTGGCGCCCTTGTATGCGCTCGGCATATTCGTTAATGCCCAGGTAGGTTTCCGTTGCATCCAGGTAATAGGTTGTACCTTTATAAAGCAAGGCGCAAATCATGTGGTTATCAACCGCCAGTGAAGGGGTTTGGTAATCATAGGCTATATGATTAGTACCCAGCCAGCACAAGCGGGCATCAAAACCCAAAGCCACCAGCATTGATTTGGTGAGATTAGCCATTCCTTTACAATCGCCATATTTTTTGCGAAGCACCTCGTCGGCCTTTTCAGGTTTGAAACCAGCCATACCATCTTCAAAGGCGATGTACCTGATATTGTCCTGTATGTAATAAAACACGGCTTTTATTTTATCCATATCGCCGGTTATTGCAGCAGTTAACTCCTTTGCTTTAGCTGTTACCGTAGCGTCGCTTGTTAAATTTTTAGTGAGCTCGCGGTACCAGGCATACTGATCGGCCAGCGTGTTAAAGTAGGAGAACGACTGCCCGCCAATCGTAGCTGATTTATTTAAAACCAACAAATGAGGATATATGTATGAGGGGCCCGGGCTATTACCTTCCTTAACAAAGGCCGGAATATTGTTCATGGTATAGGTTATCACATCGGCATCATCGGCACTGTTGTATTGTACCGTTTTTTTGATATCGTAGGTGCCAAAATTCAATTCCTTAAGTTCGACTTTCATCCAGCGGGGTATTTTAACCGTCACCTCTTTGTGCTTGATGGCCGCGTTACCGGTAAAATGTATGGAAGTAAAATACCTGGGATCATCATAGGTTTCGTCAAAAGTTACAGATCCGGTGCTGCCTGTTTTAGTAAGCAGCATCGAAAAATAACATACCCTGGCATCGGAATAAAAAACATTCTCTTCGCCGTAGTATGAGTAACGAGGCTTAAAATCGCGCGGGGTGTGGCCATCAACCTTACAACTTACATTATTGATAGTGACATGATCATTATAAAATTCGGCAACGGGATAGTTTACCTGGTAGGCATTGCTTACATAATCAATTGTTGATTTCCTGTTTATTTCAACACGGTTTAACTTAATGTTCCAGCTATATTGAATTTCATCCTTAGCTGCAGCTATAACTACAGACGAATCGGGAGCACCAGCAAAGGCTTGGGTGAAGAAAAGGACTGTAATAAATCCTGATATTAAATAGCGCGTGACCATGATAAAGTTTAGACTTTCTAAGGTAATACTTCTTTTTAGTTCCCAAAGCCTCCGGTTATAATATTTGAGTACTAATAATTACATTTGCACATGCCTTATAAAGACCGCGAAATAAGCAAAATGTATTACACCATGGGCGAAGTATCGGCCATGTTTGATGTGAACCAGTCGCTTATCCGTTTCTATGAAAAGGAATTTGACGTGTTGCAACCCAAAAAGAATAAAAAAGGCAACCGTTATTTCACCCCCGAGGACATCGAGAATTTCAAGATCATCTTTCACCTTATCCGCGATAAAGGTTACACGCTCAATGGCGCCAAAGAACACCTCAAACACAATATGAGCGATACTAAAGAGAACCAACGCGTGATCGATTCGCTCGAAAACATCAAAAAGTTCCTGCTCGAAGTTAGGGATCAGTTATAGTGGACAGGGGTATCAAGTAGCTAGTATCAAGTATCACGACTGTGATATTTTTTATTACTTCTTCAAAAATCTTGATACTTGATACTCACTACTTGATACTAAAATATATCTTTATTGATTCTTGACTCTAAACCATCGTGAATCATAAAGGCGAAATCCCGGTTGTTATTCTGCTTATCCCTTTTTTATTGGGATTGGCCATAGGGATCCAGTTTTTGTCGGCTGTTTATTTGCCCGCCGTAGCCATTGCTTTTATCAGTCTCGCTATCGTATTTGTTGTGCTGAATTTAAACTACCAACGGTTAGTTATTTACAAAACCCGGTGGATTGGCGGCCTGTTGATGAGCCTTGTTTTATTTACGGCCGGATGGATCAGTGTGATCAGCTATAACGAGTTGAATAACCGGCGCCATTTCTCAAAAACACAATCACAATTCCTGGCGGTAAGCATTAACAATGAGCCCCAGTTTAAAAACGGATTGGTACGCTTTACGGCTACCGTTCGGCAAAGTATCAATCACCGGCAAACCGCGGATGCCAACGGCACCTTGCTCCTGGCCCTGAAAGACAGTGATGCCATTGCCCTGCAATATGGCGATGAATTGCTGGTACCCGCCACCTACACCCCTATCGACCCACCTTTTAACCCGGCCGAGTTTAATTATAAAAAGTACCTGGCGCATCAGAATATCTATTACCAGGTATTTTTATTTCCGGGGCAATACAAGCTTTTAAAGCATGATACAGGCAATCCCCTTATCGCCTATGCTTTAAAGCTGCGGCAGCAAATGGTGGTGCTGTTTAAACAGAAACTCCATGATCCTAACGCCATCGCTGTAGCGTCTACCCTCATACTGGGTTACAAAGCCGACCTGAGCAATGATGTTTTACAGGCTTATTCTAAAACGGGCACCATCCATGTACTATCGGTATCGGGTGCGCATGTGGCCATTATTTACCTTTTAATGCAATGGATGCTGGGCTTTTTAAACCGCTACAAATATGGCAGGCATTTAAAAATGACCATCATGATCCTGCTAATAGGCTATTACGCCATGTTAACAGGCTTTTCGCCGGCCGTTTGCCGGGCCGCGGTGATGATCAGCATGGTTATTATCGGTAATACTTTTGTAAGGCATATCAATATGCTCAATATCCTGGCGATATCAGCCCTGTTATTATTGCTATACGATCCTTTTTTTATCACCGATGTAGGTTTCCAGCTCTCCTATCTTTCCGTAGCTGGTTTGATCGTACTACAGCCGGTGGTATATCAATGGTTCAAATTCAAAAACAAATGGGCCGATAAACTTTGGGCGCTGTGTTCGGTATCCATAGCCGCGCAGGTAATTACTTTTCCCTTAAGCGCTTACTATTTTCATCAGTTCCCGGTTTATTTTTTGCTAAGCAACCTGCTCATTATTATCCCTACCATGGTTATTATGTATAGCGGTATAGCCTACCTGCTGCTGGCCTGGGTACCCTGGCTGTCGACCGCGCTGGCATGGGTGTTGGAGAAATCGGTATTGTTCATGAATAAAGCGTTGAGCATTATTGAACACGCTCCATTTGCCAGTATTAATAAGATCTGGTTCACTACAGCCGAGTATCTGCTTACCTATGCTTTGATCATCAGCCTGTTTTATTTTTTATATGATAAAAAATCATGGTTGCTCAAATTGAGCATGGCCTGCCTGTTTTTACTTTGTGTAAGCATCAGCGTAAAAAGATACAACGCTGATAACAGCAGTTCGGTCGCTTTTTTGAACCTGCGTAAAAACACCGGCATCGTTTTTAAAAACGGCGACAAAGCCGTTGTAATCACTAACCTGGCTGATACCGACAAAAACTATAAATATTCGATACAACCCTATCTGGATAGCTGTAAAATAAGTCATGTTGAATTGTATACCCTTGATCAGGGCATCAGTAAAAATTTCCTAAAAAAACAAGGAGGGCTTATTCAGTTCAATAATAAAAAGATCATGGTATTTGACAAACAAATGCTCAACTTACAGTTACCTGAAAAATTAAAAACGAATTATTTGTATATCACCGGCAACCCATACGCCGATCTGAACCTGATCAACAAGAATTATGATTATCAAACACTTGTAATTGATGGCAGCAATAGCGGCAAGCTTATTGAGCAACTTGAAGAACAAGCCAGGGCAATGCATATAAATTATAGCGTATTAAAGCGTAACATTTCGTTAATTGCCGTATCTAACTGAAAAAATTAAACCAAACACTAATAAATTTGTCTTTTAATCAAAAACAGGTAAATTGGTATAAATCAAACAAAAACTATGAATATTAAATTTTTTAATGTTGCCCTGGGCCTGGCTCTTACCGCAACAGCCATGAGCGCCAGCGCGCAGAAAAAATACACTGAAGGTACTGTTAACTTTACTACCAATATGAGGGGTCAGGAAGTTAATGCGAAAGGATTTTTCCGTGCCGACTCAAACGCGTTCACATTTACTGCAGGTCCTGCTACTATAAAAATATTAACCGATGTAAGCGGAAAATCAATGGCTATATTGGTTGACGTACCGGTTGCCAGCATTAAAAAAGCAGCTATCGCTACACCTGATGAAGTAGATCAGGCTATGGCAGATATGCCAACCTTTACTTTTGCGCCATCAACCGAGGCTAAACAGATCTCGGGTTTTAACTGCAAGAAAGTAGTAGCAACAGATTCAAAAACTAAAAAGACCTATGATATCTGGATCACCAACGATGTGGTTGTTCCGATAACCGGTATTGCAAAATACTACAGGGAAATAGGCGGCTTCCCGGTACAATATACTTCATTTAGCCAGGGTCAAAGCACTGATGTTACCGTTAAAAGCATTGTTGACGAAAAAGCGCCGGCCGGCACATTCGGCATTCCGGCTGATTTTGAAAAGATATCTCTGGATGATCTGAAAGCGATGAGCGGCGGCAGATAAAATTAGTATCAAGTAGTTAGTATCAAGTATCAAGACCCTTTAAAATGCGATATTTTCAGTCAGCAAAAAAATCTTGATACTTGATACTAACTACTTGATACGTTCTCTCTTCACTAACAATTCATTAAAGGTTTCTTAACATTGAGGTTAAAGTACTACTTTTGTACCCCTTTATGTTAAGAAACCTTTTTAGTATAATCAGATTTTTTATATTCTGGCTGCTGTTCTTCGTGATCACGCGGCTCACGTTTGAATTATACTTTTTTTATAAAGTTCGTGGCGCCAGTTTCGGCGAATTGCTCCAGACATTTTTTTACGGCTTCCGGCTGGATGCTTCGGCTACGGCCTATATCTGCATCATCCCTTTGCTGGTGTTTATCATCAACTGGTGCGTCCCTTCCTGGCATATCAAACCTATCTGGCTTAAAATTTATGTGGGGATCATCCTGTTCTGTATCTCCTTAAATACTATACTCAATTTTAATATTTTCAGGGAATGGGGTACCAAAGTTACTTTCAGGGTATTTAGTTCGTTTTATCATGCTCCTTCCGAGGCGCTGGCATCATCGGGCTCATCGCCGGTGGGTAAGTGTATCCTGATCGGCGTGTTATTACTGAGCTCAGGTGCATTATTATCCTGGTACGTTATTGACTATAATTTCAAGAAACCGGCAGCGAAACCGGGGCTTAAAATTGGGCTGATATGCTTGTTGGTATTTATCAATTTCCTGTTTATGCGGGGTGGCCTGCAAACAGAGCCCATCAACCAAAACGCGGCTTATTTTTCGGACAAGGAGATCCTGAACCAATCGGCCCTGAATACCGAGTGGAACCTGTTCAATAACATATTCGAAAATTTCCGGAAGCCCTACAATCCATACGTGTTCATGGAACCTGTGGATGCGGAAAAGTTGGTACATGATTCGTTTAGTGTTAAGTCCGACTCGTCATTAAAAATATTGACTACGGACAAGCCCAACGTGGTGATCATCCAGTTGGAAAGCTATACTGCCAGCATTATTGAGTCATTGGGCGGCGATAAAGGCGTAGCACCTAACTTTGAGAAATTCATTCAGCAGGGTGTCCTGTTTAACCATATCTATTCCTCGGCCGACCGTACGGATAAAGGCATCATATCTATTATGAGCGGGTTTCCATCACAAGCCATCCGTACCATTATAGCCGATACGCTAAAACAACGAAAACTACCTGCCCTATCCGTGATATTTAAGAACGCGGGATACCATACCTCTTATTTTTATGGCGGCAAAAGCAGCTACATGGATTTTAATATCTTCATGAACAGCCATGCTATAGATCAGATCACGGATGAACAAGCCTTTGCACCGGCACAAGTACAAACCAAATGGGGCGTTTATGATGATGTGCTGTTAACCAAACACCTGCAATTCGCGCAGCAGCAAAAACAGCCATTCTTTTCGTACCTGCAAACCTCCACCAATCATGAGCCTTTTGTATTACCTGTAAAAGCGCATTTTCCAGCCGACGAGGATGGTGATGCCAGCAATAAATTCAGAAGCACGGCTTATTTTACCGACTCCTGCCTTAACGCGTATTTTGAGCAGGCCAAAAAACAAGCCTGGTATAAAAATACCTTGTTTATACTGGTGGCTGATCACGGACACCGCCTGCCCCGTAATATTGCCGAGGCTTATGATCCTGTTAAATACCATATCCCACTATTGTTTTTTGGCGATGTGATCAAACCCGAATACCGGGGTAAAAAGATCAATAAATTAGGGGGACAAACCGATATTGCCGCAACACTACTGGCTCAACTGGGTTTGTCGCATAATCAATTTACCTGGTCGAAAGATCTACTGAATCCGGGCAGTAAGGACTTTGCTTTTTTTAACTGGGATAACGGCTTTGGGTTTATGACGCCGCAACAAAGTATCTCCTATGATAACTCGGGCCGGAGGATAGTTTATAAAGGCAATAAGAATGCGGGCGAAGCTGCTACGGATAAAACCTTGCAGCAGGGCAAAGCTTTTTTACAAGTGGTTTATACGGAGTATATGGCTTTTTGACCGTTGATTTTTTTTGATTACGTTGATGTCGCTGATTTTTTCTGAACCTTGATTCACTTGAAGGATTATCAGGATTTGAAAGACCTACATCATGCCGAACTTGTTTCGGCATCCCACATTTAGGGTGTACAACATATCAGGCTGCCCGTCCTGTGAGATCCTGAAACAAGTTCAGGATGACAGGGCGCTTTTTTTGAATTTTGACTTTTGACTTATTTCAAAGAAATACCCAACTGCTCTACCCATTGGTTAAACAGGTTGGTTTCAAACGCAACAGCTTTGTTGGCATGGCGTTCCCAGTCGGGCGAGAATTTGTGCAGTTGGTGCAGCATTTCTTCCAGATGACCTTCTTCTTCTAAAATAATCGATTTTACGTTTACTTTGCTACCGGCCTCGTCGAGCGCGTCCTGGTAAATGGGATATAGCTCATCGGCACGAACCTCAATAGCATAGGTAACCAGCAGATAGGCCGCAAAACGCAGTTCACTGCCGCTCAGGCCCAATTCCTTTTTCAGATAACGGCAAACGTCAACATCCAGTTGGTTCAGGTAGTATTTGCTTGAACCGGGAGCAAGCAAGTATTCTGGGGCATAAGTTGGCAGTTCCACCCCCGTTTTTTCCAGCTGTTTTTTCAGGTAGAAAGCGTGACGGTGCTCTTCGGCGGCGTGTTTTAAGATGATATAGGTAACGGTATGCGGATCTTCGCTGGCCGATATTTTACGAGCACCGGTATTTTCCATCAGCGACAGCGTGTTTAGCCAGCGGGAGTGCAATTCGTTATCAGCAATTATTTGAGGGAGTAGTGTATTCAGCATAGTTATATTTCTTCAAGTGCCTGCTCAATTTTGCTGTAAACATAACCGAGTTCGGCATCAGTAATGCAATATGGGGGTAAAATATAAATAACATTGCCCAGCGGGCGCAATATAATACCTTCGGCCAGAAAGTAGTGATACAATTTATCGCGCAGCGAGCTAAAGTACGAGGTATTATCGCCCGTTTCCCATTCCATAGCCAATATGGTACCGGTTTGCCTTACGGTTTTTATTTTAGGGTGATGTTCTATTTTAGTAGCAAATTGTTGGTGCGATGCCTCGATACGCTGCATATTGGCCGCCGTAGCTGGCTCCAGGAAAAGATCAAGACTGGCCAGCGCTGATGCGATAGCAACCGGGTTAGCCGTAAAGGAATGCCCGTGAAACAGCGTTTTAAGCTTATCCTCAGACAAAAAAGCATCATAGATCTGTTGGGTACAGGTGGTTAAACCCAATGCCATGGTGCCGCCTGTAAGACCTTTGGAGAAACACATAATATCTGGCTGAACCTGTAGATGATCGCAGGCAAAGCGTTTGCCTGTACGGCCAAAACCGGTAAACACTTCATCATCTATCATCAGCACATTCTCGTGCTTGCAATGAGCCATCAACTGATTCAGATATTCTGCCTCATACATGATCATACCGGCAGATCCTTGTACTAATGGCTCGAAGATAAAACAAGCCAGTTCAGATTTGAGATGTGAGATGTGAGATTTGAGGCTTTCTATATTTTGCTCATTGGGTAAGTCAATAAACTCTACTTCAAACAACAAGCTATCAAATGCGGCTGTAAATGCGCTACGGCCACTTACGGCCATAGCTCCAAAAGTATCGCCGTGATAGGCGTTTTTAAACGCCACGATCTTGGTACGCTGATCGCCTTTGTTGAGCCAGTATTGCAGGCACATTTTTATGGCCACCTCAATAGCGGTTGAGCCATTATCGGAATAAAATGCTTTTTGCTGGTTGTTGGGTAAAATGGCCAGCAACCTTTCGGCCAGTTCAACGGCGCCTTCGTGGGTAAAGCCGGCAAATATCACATGCTCCAGTTTGTGCAATTGCTCCGATACCTTTTTGGCGATGTACGGGTGCGCATGCCCATGAATATTTACCCACCAGGATGATACCGCGTCGATATATTTTTTGCCCTCTTCATCAAACAAACCGGCTCCTTCGCCGCGCACTATGCCTATTGGCGGTGCGGCGGTTTTCATTTGGGTATAGGGATGCCAGATTACTTTAAGGTCGCGTTCGGTTAAATTCATAGTTCTGCTCTTAATAGTTCTACCACACGCTTGTCGGTAGGGAAAGTGACGTCATCAGTAGTCAGATCAGCTATTTTTACCCATCTGAAAGCCTGCAGCACATCGCCCTCACCATCAAAATCATAAGCGATGGTTTTTACAGGAAAATTTAAGGGAGTAGTATTTTTAACTTTATAATATACGCTGATGATCTGCGAGTTGTTAAATGCCGAACGGACGAAGAAATCAGTGGTATAAAAATGGCTGATGATCTCTACTTCCACTTCACACTCTTCTACAAATTCACGTTTTAACCCATCGATCAACCCCTCGCCTATTTCCAATCCGCCGCCAGGAAATTTGATGAAACGATGCCCGTATTCCTGTTCATCACTGATCAGTACCTCGTTTTGCTCGTTGATCAACAGACCATATACCCGTACGTTAAAATACTCTTTCATTATTCAAAGTGTTTTTTGTTGCGCACTACTTTATCCATTGTCCAGGCAATGACTTCGGTTTGCGGTTCAGACCGGATAGGACAATTGGGCATGCTGCAGTAATGACAGCAATCGGGTACGCAGGGGTCTGAGTGGATAAACAACTCGGTTTTAATACCGACCTCCTTATTGATCATCTTATCAACTAAGGACACTTCGGCATGCACATGGTTCAGGTCGAAATAATTGGGCAAGGTCATGTGGCAATCGATATGCAGTTCGTTGCCATATTTCTGGGCGCGCAGGTTATGCACATCAATCCATGATTCGCGGCGTTTTTCGCTCAGTACATTGATAATATCAGTTACCACCTGAAAATCGGCCTCGTCCATTAAACCCGCTACCGATTTACGGATCAGCTTGTAGCTGCTATATATAATATATAATGCCACCAGGATAGATAAACCACTATCGAGCCACTGGATACCGGTGAAGTGGATAAGCATTAAGCCGGCTACCAGGCCAATGCTGGTTACCATGTCGGCAATCAGGTGGCGGCCGTCGGCATCCAGTGTGATGGAGCGTAGTGCCTTGCCTTTTTGTATCATGTAGTAGCCCAGTGCCCCGTTTATAAGTCCTGTAGCGCCAATAATAGCAGCACCGGTAAGCAGATCATGGATGGCATTAGGATATAGTAAACTGTAAACAGATTTGATGATGATCATCACACCAGCAATACCGATAAGCGAGCCCTCGATAAAAACGGAGAAGAACTCGACCTTGCCGTGTCCGTAGGGATGGTTCTCATCCCGGGGTTGCGATGAAAGGTAAATGCTGAAGAAGGCGAAAGCGCTGGCAATTACATTTACAATGCTTTCGGCGGCATCGGTCAATACAAAATTAGATGCTGTTAAAAAATATGCTCCAAACTTCGCCAGCATGAGCACAATGCCTGTAATCAGCGAAATTAATATGATCCTTTTTTGTTCTTTCAAGCCAATCTTTATTAGGCGACAAATTTATAAATAACAAGCGTAAGTAGCAGTAAAGTTATTTTCTATATTTGCCGCGATAACATAATTTATATGAGCGCATTAAGTACCCGGATCAATAACTTGTCCGAATCTGCAACAATTAAGATGGCCAAATTAGGCCGTGAACTTGCCGCTAAAGGTGTCGACGTGATCAGCCTTAGCTTTGGCGAACCTGACTTTCATACCCCTGAGCACATCAAGGAGGCAGCGAAGCAGGCCATGGATAAAAACTTTACCTACTATACGCCAGTAGCCGGCTACCCTGACCTGCGCAAGGCAGTAGTTGCCAAGCTAAAGAACGAAAACAACCTGGATTATGATTTTAGCCAGATCGTGGTATCAACCGGTGCCAAACAGGCTATTGCTAACGCCGTATTGTGTTTGGTAAACCCGGGGGAAGAGGTGATCATCCCTACTCCTTACTGGGTATCTTACTCAGAGGTGGTAAAACTGGCCGAGGGTAAAAGCGTATTCATTAATACTACTGTTGAGCAAAACTTTAAAATAAGCCCGGAACAACTGGAGGCCGCTATTACGCCAAAAACCAAACTGTTCATGTTCTCCTCACCTTGTAACCCTACCGGTAGTGTTTACAGTAAAGATGAGCTGGAAGGACTGGCCAAAGTATTTGAAAAACACCCGCATGTATACATTCTGAGTGATGAGATCTATGAGCATATCAACTTTATTGACAAGCACGAGTCCATAGCACAGTTTGATTATATTAAAGACCGTGTAGTGATCATCAACGGATGGTCGAAAGCTTTTGCCATGACCGGTTGGAGAATTGGCTATACCGCCTCAAACTCCGAAATTGCAGCCGCCTGTGACAAAATGCAGGGCCAGATCACTTCAGGAACTTGCTCTATCACACAACGCGCGGGTGTTGCCGCTTACGAAGGTGGATTGGAAAGCGTGCTGGAAATGCGCGCAGCCTTCAAAAAACGCCGTGATATTGTTTACAAGCTATTAAGCGATGTAGAAGGCGTTAAAGTTAACCTGCCCGATGGTGCGTTTTACTTTTTCCCAAATGTGACTTCTTTCTTTGGAAAAAGCTATAATGGCCGAACCATAAAAGATGCCGACGAGTTGAGTATTTACCTGTTGGAAGAAGGCCACGTGGCAACCGTAGGTGGTGATTCTTTTGGCGATCCATCATCTATCCGTATCTCTTACGCAGCTGCAGAAGATAAACTGATAGAAGCTGTGCGCAGGATCAAAGAAGCCTTAGGTAAATTGAAATAATATCTAAACCTTGATTAATATAGGGTTCAAACAACAAAAAAGCCCCTCAGCAAATGCTGAGGGGCTTTTTAAATAATTCATGTAAAAATCTTACAAACCGAATCCGTAAGCAATACGTAAGCCCACAAGACCATAGTTAGAGCTTTGGCCCGAGAAGTTTTCATAACGTACGCCAACATCCCATGATTTATTAGCCCAACCTAAGCCTGGAGATAATATTAATTTTGTATTACCCTCACTCTGGGTTTCAAAACCGGCACCAGCTTCTGCACCAAAATAAATGCTTGGAGCAAAGAAAGCTTTAATACCAAGCTTAACAGGTACCATACCAGAACTTTTACCTCCCAGATCTTTAGACAATTGGCTGGCGAAAAAATTATAATAACCAGATGTTAATGTAAGAGCCAGGTTATTGCTTAAACCATACTGCAAACGTGCGGTTCCGCCCAATTCAAACTTTGAAAGTTCATGAATGTTTCCGGTTGGGATACCTCCTTCAATTCCAATGCCTAAACGCAACGCGCTTTTATCAACGGTTTGGGCTTTTACATTCGTTCCGATAAATATAGCTAAGGCAGTAAACGCTCCGGCTATAATTTTTGTCATTGTTTTCATAACTGTGTTTTTTAGTATATACTCTACAATTTTTATTGTATTAACACCTCCTTAACAAATACTTTGCCATTATAGTAATCTGCTCCAGCTTTAACATTGCTAAAATCCCAACCGGCTCATGACATACCGCATTAAACATTGATAATCAACCCCTTCACATTCTAATCAGTTAATCAAAACAAATAGCTATAAACCTTAAGCACAGGCTAAATTTCGGCACAAAAAGTTATATCCCTTAACAGGTTTATGTCGGTAAATGATGAATTTTTGTTCTGTTTTGCCTAATATTTATATGGGCGATACCTGATCTCAAAATCAACTCAAACAAAAAAGGAGAGGCAATGCCTCTCCTTTTTTGTTTTAATCGAAAATATTAAACCTCGGGTTCATGACTTTTATGAGGATCGTAGTTTTTCTCGAGCTCAGCCAGTTTTTCTTTACCATAAGCAAAGCGTGTAATGATAAAGAACAATACCGGTACAATGAATATGGCCAAAGAAGTGGCCGCAAGCATACCGCCAAACACCGTCCACCCTATGGTTTGACGGGCTACGGCACCTGCACCTGTTGCAAATAACAAGGGCGCCACGCCCAATATAAATGCCATGGAGGTCATGATAATCGGCCTTAGCCTCAAACGTACAGCTTCAAGCGTAGCTTTCTCCAGCTCCATACCACTATCCACACGTTCTTTGGCAAACTCCACAATCAGGATGGCGTTTTTGGCCGCCAAACCGATCAACGTGATCAAACCAATCTGCGCGTAAACGTTGTTATCCAAACTTTGGTTAAATGTAAGGAACAGGATAGCTCCGAAGGCACCCAGAGGCACGGCCAGCAGTACCGAGAATGGTACCGACCAGCTCTCATACAAGGCAGCCAGGAACAGGAACACGAAACCTATGGACAACATAAAGATGTAAATGGTTTTTGATCCCGATAATTTTTCCTCACGGCTCAGTCCCGAAAACTCGTAGCCATAACCTTGCGGCAAAGTTTTAGCAGCCACCTCTTCCAGGGCATTCAGCGCGTCGCCGCTACTGTAGCCTTGTGCGGGGTTACCATCTATCTCGGCAGAACGGAACAGGTTATAATGCGATATTAAGGGAGCATTTTCAATTACTTTATAAGTAGTCAATGTGCTAAGCGGTACCATGGTACCGGCCTGGTTACGCACAAAATACTGCCCAATGTTCTGGATATTTGTACGATAGTTGGTATCGGCCTGGGCCAATACGCGGAATGTACGACCGTACAACGTCAGGTCATTGATGTAAGAGCTACCCATATAAGTTTGCAGGGCCGCGTTTACATCAGACAGGGCCACACCAAGTCTTTTGGTTTTTTCCCTGTCGATAGTTAATTGATATGCCGGTGTACGGGCGGTAAAGAACGAGAATGCTTTTGAAATTTCGCGGCGTTTACCTAATTCGGCTATAAAATTACGCATTACAGATTCAAAATACTTGATATCCCCTCCGGCTTGCTTCTCTTCCAGTATGAACGAGAAACCCGCGGTGTTACCCAAACCAGGTATAGCCGGCGGCGGAATTACAACCACGCTGGCTTCTTTAAATCGCGAAAGTTTTTTCTGCAGCATAGCTACCAACGGGAATATGGTATGTTGCTTGCCTTTACGCTGATCCCAGGGTTTTAGCTGCACAAATATGGTAGCACTGTTTGATTTGGTTGCGAAGGTTACCGCATTCAAACCGCCCAATGCCGCATAGTGACCAATCTCGGGAACACTATCCAGGGTACGCATCATTTCATGCAATACTTTTACGGTACGCTGTGTTGACGAAGCTTCGGGCAGATCATAGGTGATGTAAATACGGCCATCATCCTCTGTTGGGATAAAACCGCTTGGTTTACGCTGAAACAGAATAATGGTACCCACAATAATACATACCAGTATAATTATTATGAATTTGGAGTTTTTGATACTCTTATCAACACCATTACGATATCTGCCGGTTACCCGCTCAAACCATGCATTGAATTTAAAGAAGAACTTATCAAGTCCTTTCGACTGCTCGTCCAATTTACGGGGTCGCAATATCAGCGTACAAAGTGCGGGTGTTAATGAAAGTGCCACAAAGGCCGATATCAATACCGATATGGCGATAGTAATAGCAAACTGTTGATACAAACGCCCTACAATGCCTGGCACAAAACCTACCGGCACAAACACAGCCGCCAATATCAATGCGATGGCTATAACCGGCGCGGATATATCGCGCATGGCATGTATCGTAGCTTCTTTGGGCGACATCCCCTCCTCGTCCATATAGTGCTGCACCGATTCTACCACCACAATGGCATCATCCACCACAATACCGATGGCCAGTACGAAACCGAACAGTGTAAGTGTATTAATGGTGAAACCCAGCGGGATAAAGAAGATGAATGTACCAATGATAGATACCGGGATAGCCAATACCGGGATAAGCGTGGTACGCCAGCTTTGTAAAAACAGGAATACCACCACAATAACCAGCACCAGTGCTATGACCAGTGTTTCAATTACCTCGCTCACGGATACCTTTACCACCGTTACCGATTCAAAAGGTACTACATAATCCACATCAGCAGGGAATGATTTTTTGAGCTGCTCCATGGTGGAGTACACATTATTTGCAGTCTCAATGGCATTACTGCCCGGTGCCTGATAAACCAGCAAATAGGAAGCGCGCTTGCCATCAACAAAGGAGTTACCGGCATAGTTAAACTTACCTAGTTCTACACGAGCCACATCTTTCAGATGCACAATAGCACCGTTATTTGGTTGTGTACGTACAATAATATTTTCAAACTCGGCCTGGCTGCTTAAACGTCCTTTAACCAAAACCGTATATTCAAATGGCTGCCCATTCTCTTGCGGGGTTGAACCCACCGAACCTGCGGCTACCTGCGCGTTTTGCTCGGCCAGGGCTGCGGTTACATCGCCCGCCGTCATTCCTAAAGCGGCCATCTTATCAGGCTTAAGCCATATACGCATACTAAAGTCATCGGCACGTGTAAACACGTCGCCCACACCTTTGGCGCGTAAAAGCGCGTCACGCACAAAAACGTTGGTATAGTTATCTAAAAAAGTAACATTATGTGAGCCCTTTGGAGCAAACATGGCTACCAGCATCAAAATACTTGGGTTACGTTTACGCACGGTTAAACCCAGGCGCTGTACCTCTTGCGGCAATGTTGGTGTGGCAATACCCACACGGTTCTGCACGTCAAGAGCGGCTATATTAATATCGGTACCTACTTCAAAGTTAACGGTCATGCTCATGGCACCATTGCTGGTACTGTTACTTTGCAGGTAGGTCATGCCTGGTGTACCATTCACCTGCACTTCAACAGGGGTTGCCACTGTTTGTTCAACTGTAAGCGCATCGGCACCGGTATAGGTACCGGTGATGTTTACCGTTGGCGGTGTAATTTCCGGATACTGACCTATGGCCAGGCTACCTATTGCCAGGATACCAACAATTACTATCACTAAGGATATAACTATAGCGGTAACTGGTCTTCGTATAAAGGTATCTGCTATCATTCTGGTTGTGTTTTATAAAAATACCGGTTACTTGCTTCCTTGTTGTTTTCCCTGTGCTGGTGCTCCCTGCCCCGGAGCAGGTGTTTTAGACGGATCGCCCAGTACAATTTTGCCACCATCACGTAAACGCTGGAAACCTTCGGTAACTACTTTATCACCTGGTTCAACACCACTCATGATCACTACATCGAAACCCACCCGCGGACCTAAAACAACTTTATGCTGTTTGGCAATGAGCGCCTCTACCTTTTCGTTATTTTTAGTGGTATCAACAAATGTGGTATCCTTGCTCACAAACACAAAGAACTCACCCATTTGCTCGGTAATGGCTTTATAAGGGATCTGTACCCTATCGCCAGATTGGTTATTAAGAACTTTGAGCACGCAGCTCATACCATCTTTTAATACACCATCCTCATTCGGAAACTGGATCCTTACTTTAATGGTACCGGTTTGGTTATTTACCCCTCTGTCAATGGCTAAAACTTTACCGGGTTTATTATAAGTGGTTATCCCGTCAGACATCTGCAGCTTAAAAGTGGTATCGCTGCTTGCCTGTTGTAATTTATAAAAACGTTGAATGTCCTGCTCATTCACTACCACGTCAACCCCCATCGGATGTTCGGCCGATATGGTATTTAATAAGGTAGTGCCTGCTGTTACCTGCGTACCCAGCCTTACTTGTGATATACCGATACGACCGGTAAACGGAGCAGTAATAGTAGCGTAAGAAAGATCGGTATGGGCTGATGCCAATGCCGCCTTAGCTACAGCTACGTTGGCTTTGCCGGTTTCGTAAGCTGCTGCAGCCTGGTCAACAGTCTGACGTGCGATCGCGTCATTCTTCAACAGCATATTATAACGGTCGATGTCTTTTTGAGCTTTAACCAGGTTTGCTTGAGCGCTCAATACGTTGGCTTCTGCCTGTTGATAAGCAGCCACGTATTTACGTTTATCAATTTCATATAATACTTTACCCTTTTGCACAACTTCCCCCTCTTTAAAAAATATGCCTGTTACAAAGCCGGGCACCTGGCTCCTGAGCTCGGTAGTATTAATAGATACAACCGTACCCTGGTACTGATCGTAATAGATAGCCTCGGCTTTTTTAGCTTCGACTAAGTTTACAGGAGTTGGCGGCAAGGGCGCATTTTGTGCACTTTTACCTTTGCAAGAAGCTAATGCCAATAAGGCCGCAGGGGCTAACCAGTATATATATCTGTTTTTCATCGTAGTGATTATTCGTTGGTTCTTAGTTTTTTTAGTGGTACTCATGAGTGCTCCGCAATTATTTGTTGGTTGTTTGTTTCTTTAGCGGTACTCATGAGTGCTGCGCAGTTATTCGTTTATTTAAGCGAGTTCAGGTGCTTTGCTATTTAAATTATTGATTAGTATCTACGCCAAGCGTTCCCAATGCTTTTTGCAGATCTATTTTGCTTGATAACAATTGGAACAATGCATTATAATAGTTCAACTCTGCGGTTCGCAGGTCTGATTGGGAAACTATAACATCTAAATAAGTTTTAACACCTTCCCGGTATTGCAGGCTTACTACTTTATATACGTCCTTAGCTAGGTCAACATTCTGCCTGATCAGCTGGTAACTGGTGTAATTGCTTTTGTAATTGGCCAGCGCCTGCACATATTCGGTATTGATGGTGTTTTTGCTATTTTCCAGGTCAAGATCGGTACGTTCAACCTGTAACTTGGCTTTGCTTAAGTTTTGCAAGCGTTTTGTGCCCTGGAAAATAGGAAGGCTTAAAGTAAGCCCCGCATAACCGGTTGGATAAGCCTGGTTATACAGATCAGAAAAATCATGACTGAAATAAGCCCGGTTATAGCTGCCTACTGCTGATAAAGAGGGTAAAAACCCATATCTGTAATAATTCACATTAACGTTTTGCAATACTTTACTGGTTTGCAGCAAACGGTATTCAATACGGTTGTTTACATCCAACTGCTGATTGGTATCAATAACGGCGGCCTGTTCATAACGTGTTGAATCATAAGCCAGCGACAAGTCTTTTGATGCACTGATTCCCATGATCTGTTTTAAATAAGCTGTCTTACTTTTAATGGCTTCTTCGGTTTGTTTACGTGTGGCCAGTGAATTGTTGAGCGATATGGTTGCTTGTTTATAGTCTGTTTTGTCTGACACCCCAGCCTGATACCTGTTATACGCATCCTTCAGGCTTCTTTGCAAACGGATGATGTCTTCATTGGTGATGTTAAGTTGTTTTTGAGAAAGCAATACGTCAAAAAATGCCTTGCTCACATCAGATACCACGTTGATCTGGCTGCTAAGCGTGTTTTGTTTATAGTACTGGCGGGAGTATTTAGCTGTTTTGGCTGCCAGTAACACATCATTATTATAAATAACCTGGCTGGCCTGCAAGCCAAGTGTGGAAAGGTTGCGTATCCCTGAACTGGCCGGAAAGTTAGCTCCGGACGCCCCGGCTTGTGGAGTACCCTTAAAATAGTAATTATATATACCTGATCCGGTGATCTGAGGCAGCCATGCAGAAAGCCCTATCCGGATATCCTTTTCATTGATCTGCTCATCAATAGAGGCCTGGCGTACCGCCGGTTGGTTGCGCAGTGCAAACTCAACACACTGTTTTAATGAAACAGGGCCGTTAACGCTGTCGGCAACCGTTTGTGACCAGGTTGTTGAATGTAAAGTTAATGTTAAGGCGATGGAAATGAAAAATACTAAATACTTATTTTTTTTCATAGGGTGGCTATAGGTGACGTTCATTGTCCGCAAAAAGAACAAAAAGTTAATCTTATAGTTTTTGTTGATTTGCACAGGGGAAGTGCGAATATGTGATTAATATTACTAAATTAAAATCAAGAACAAAAATTTTACGTAAAATTTATAAAAACATGCCAAAATCATATGTTTTTGGGCTTTTTACAAAAAAATGAAAAATTGTGGTGCGAAATAAATAAAAAATTTAATTAATTTGCCGTGATAGAATATGGAATGTTTCTGGCCTTTTTGAGTTCAGGAGAAGCATTTTTTAAAAAAATTACATTTACCATATAGGTTATATGCTTATTCATGGTATTTTTACACAAAATTTAAGCAGGGTTAATACATGGTTAAAAAACTACATGGGAAAATCGCCGAGTTCCAGGTTGCAAATATGCTCCGGGAGAAGGGATTGTATCCTTATTTCAGGCCTATTGAGTCTGCTCAGGACACTGAAGTAATAATAGATAACAAAAGGGTGTTAATGTTTGGTTCCAATTCCTACTTAGGGCTAACCAATCACCCAAAGATTAAAGAAGCTTCAAAGAAGGCAATTGACAAATACGGTACAGGTTGTGCCGGTTCACGTTTTTTGAATGGTACACTTGATATTCATATCGAGTTAGAGAACAGGCTTGCCAGCTATGTTGGCAAAGAAGCTACAGTTTTGCTCAGCACCGGTTACCAGGTTAACCTGGGTGTGCTTTCATGCATTACAGGCCGTAATGATTATCTTATATTAGATGAATATGATCATGCTTCTATCATTGACGGCAGCAGACTTTCATTTTCGAAAGTGATTAAATACGCCCATAATGACATGGCCGATCTTCAGCGTAAACTGAGTATACTGCCTGAAGAGGCTGTGAAGGTTATTGCTGTTGATGGTATATTCAGCATGGAGGGTGATATTGTTAAATTGCCGGAGATAGTTAAACTGGCCGACGAGTTTGGTGCCAACATTATGGTTGACGACGCGCACAGTTTAGGTGTTATTGGCCATAAAGGTGCAGGTACCGCATCGCACTTTAACCTTACTGATGATGTTGACCTGATCATGGGCACATTCAGTAAATCATTGGCATCATTAGGTGGTTTTATTGCTGCTGATAAGGATACTATTGATTATATTAAGCATCGTGCACGTTCATTAATGTTTAGTGCAAGTATGCCTCCTGGTTCGGTTGCGAGTGTAATTGCAGCATTGGATATTATTGAATCTGAGCCAGAGCGTATCCAGAAACTTTGGGATAATACCAACTACGCGCAAAAACTGCTGTTGGATGAAGGTTTTGACCTTGGCCCAACAGAAAGTCCGATATTACCTATTTATGTACGTGATAACGAAAAAACCTTCCTGGTAACCAAATATCTGCAAGCTGCAGGTGTATTTGTTAACCCAGTGGTTTCGCCAGCCGTACCTTCAGATTCATCATTGCTGCGTTTTTCATTAATGGCTACCCACACCTTTGCTCAAATTGACGAAGCTGTTGAAAAACTTTCAAAAGCGTTTAAAGAAGTTGGTGTATCTACAGCTTCTGTTAAAGAAAATATCTAAATAAACAAAAACGTCCGTGTGCTCATAGCTATATTTTATTAAAAATAAGCTCTTGCACACGGGCGTTTCATATTTTTACGCCATACCACAACAATTTTATAAATACCACTCATGATAAAAGTTGTAACTGTTAATTCGAAAAAAGAATTAGCTTCATTTATTGATTTTCCACATGATTTGTATCAGGACGATCCAAACTACGTCCCGGAATTGTTCATAGCTCAAAGAGACCTCTTAACCATACACCCATTTCATAAGCACAATACCGTGCAAACTTTTTTAGCATATGATGGTGATAAGATTGTTGGTCGCATTGCAGCAATACTCAATAATGCACACAACAAATTCAACAATACCAACGATGGTTTTTTTGGCTTTTTTGATTGCATTAATGATAAAGAGGTAGCAACAACGCTTTTCAACACGGTTACCGATTGGCTTAAGCAAAAGGGCGTAAATAAAAAACTGATCGGCCCGGTTAACTTTTCAACCAACGAACCTTGCGGCCTATTAATAGAAGGCTTTGACAGTCCTCCGTTTTTAATGCAAACTTATAACGCCCCTTATTACGCCGACCTGATAGACGGGTTTGGCTTTATTAAGAACGCCGATCTGATTGCCTGGCATTGGGACGATAAAAGTTACGACGATAAATCAGTACGCTTATTAACAGCATTGGAAGAGCGCTTAAAACGCAATAATATTGTTATCCGTACCATCAACCTCAAAAAATTTAAAGAAGAATCCATTAAACTCCGCGAAGTTTATAACTCGGCCTGGGATCATAACGAAGGATTTGTTCCTTTAACAGATGATGAATTTGATTACCTGGCCAAAGATCTTAAGTTAATACTTGATAAAGATTTTGTACTGGTTGCCGAACAGGAAGGTAAAATAGTGGCTTTTGGATTGGCTCTGCCCAACTATAACGAGATATTTAAGAAAATTAAACGTGGTCGCTTATTGCCGACCGGCATTTTTAAATTGCTTTTCGGTCGAAAAAAAATACAAAGCCTGCGTATATATGCCTTGGGTGTTATTGATGGCTATCGTAAAATGGGTATCGAAGCCTGTTTGTATGGTACCATTATTAAAGAATATAGGCGCAAAGGCATGAAACAAGCTGAAGCCGGCTGGACCCTGGAACACAACGATATGGTAAACCGTGCCATAGAGGCCATCAATGGCGATCCCTACAAAAAATACAGGCTATACGAAAAGGCCATATGAAACAACGGGTTTTAATAACCGGTGCAAGTGGTTTTGTTGGGTATCATTTAATTGAGGAAGCATTACAAAATGATCTGGAAGTTTATGCTGCAGTACGCAAAAGCAGCAATATTGAACATCTCAAACACTTTGATATCAATTATGTGCAACTTGATTATAAAGATCTGCCTACGTTAAAACAACAGCTTGCCGATATTAAGCCCGATTACATTATTCATGCGGCTGGCGTTACTTCTGCCCGCTCGCAAGCCGAATACAATCACATCAATGCTACCTACACACACAACCTGGCAACAGCAGCAGCCAATGCCTGTCCAAATTTGCAAAAGTTTGTGTTGATAGGAAGTTTAGCTGCAATAGGTCCGCTTAAAACGTTAACCGGTATTATAACCGAAGCCACCCCTCCTGCCCCGGTAACTGCTTATGGCCGCAGCAAACTCCTGGCCGAGGAGCAGTTAAGAACGGTTGAAAACTTAAACTATACTATACTACGGCCTACTGCCGTTTATGGACCAAGAGATACCGGCATATTTATATTTTTTAAGCAAGTGGTAAAGGGTCTTGAACCATATATTGGTAGGGCTTCACAAAAATTAAGCTTTATATATGTAAAAGATGTGGCCAAAGCAGCTATAAAGGCCTTATACGGTGGCAATCATCAAACCTATAACCTGAGCGATGGAAACTTTTACAGCAAGTACGAGTTAGGCGATCTGACCAAAGAAATATTGGGTATAACTACCTTCAAATTTCATTTGCCTGTAAATTTTGTAAAAATAATAGCCGCTGTATCAGAAAAAGTAAGTTCTTTGAGAAATAAAGCGGCCGTAGTGAATATTGAAAAGATAGATGAGCTCATGGCCGTAAACTGGTATTGCGACAACGAAAGCGCAAAATCAGATCTGGGCTTTTATCCGGCTTATAACCTCAAATCAGGTTTAGCCGAAACACTAACATGGTACAAGGCCAATAAATGGCTCTGATATCAACAATTAAATAATTTATTAATAATGAAATTAAAAATTCCGTTGTTTTATTTCATAACTTAAACGTTTAAGTTATTTTTAAACACGGAATGAACAAAATACAAAACAGCTCTTTTTAGCATTACTTAAACGTTTAAGTAATGCTAAAAAGAGGAATAAATAAACAAAATAGAGTAAAAACCACGGAGGAAGACAAATAACACCTTTCTCCAATAATCAACAATAAATAAGTCAATGAAAATGAAAATTTCCCCCGCCGAAGGCAAACTGGGTATCCTTATCCCAGGTTTAGGAGCTGTGGCCACTACACTGATTGCCGGTGTTGAAGCAGTAAAAAAAGGCATCTCACAACCCATAGGTTCACTTACCCAAATGGGTCATATCCGTTTAGGTAAAAGAACGGAGAACCGCAATCCTAAGATTCAAGATTTTGTGCCACTTGCTCATCTGGGAGATATAGTTTTTGGCGGATGGGATGTTTATGAAGATAACGTATATGAAGCAGCAGCCAATGCAAAAGTTTTAGAGCCTGCATTATTAAACTCGGTTAAGGCTGAGCTGGAATCCATCAAACCAATGAAGGCCGCCTTTGATAAAAATTACGCCAAAAACCTGAACGGTACACACGTAAAACAAGGTACACGTTATGAGCTTGCCCAGCAGGTGATGGAAGACATCAAAAACTTCAAAGAGCAAAACGGGCTCGACAGGGTTGTTTTAGTTTGGTGCGGTTCAACCGAGATCTATTATGAGGCATCAGCCATACACCAAACACTGGCCGCTTTTGAGCAGGCTTTGCTTGACGATGATAAACTAATAGCGCCGAGTATGATCTACGCTTACGCGGCTTTAAAACTAGGCGTACCTTTTGCTAATGGTGCCCCTAACCTAACTGTTGATATCCCGGCCTTGATTGAGCTTTCAAAAGAAACCCAAAGTCCAATTGCCGGTAAAGATTTCAAAACAGGTCAAACTTTAATGAAAACCATCTTGGCTCCGGGCCTGGCTGCACGTTCATTAGGTGTACACGGTTGGTTCTCGACCAATATATTAGGTAACCGCGATGGTTTGGTACTGGATGATCCAGACAATTTTAAAACCAAAGAGGTATCCAAATTAGGAGTGCTGGAAGATATTTTTAAGCCCGAAGAAAACCAGGAGCTTTACGGCGAGATCTATCACAAGATCCGGATCAACTACTACCCTCCTCACGGCGATAACAAAGAAAGCTGGGATAACATTGATATTTTTGGCTGGTTGGGTTACAAAATGCAGATCAAGATCAATTTCCTTTGCCGCGATTCTATCCTGGCTGCCCCTATCGCTCTTGACCTGGCTTTATTTTGCGATCTGGCCAAAAGGGCTAACATGAGCGGTATACAGGAATGGTTGTCATTTTACCTGAAATCGCCTCAAACAGCCGAAGGCCTTCGCCCGGAGAATGATATATTTAAACAACTCATCAAGTTAGAAAATACCTTACGTTACATGATGGGTGAAGATCTGATAACCCACCTGGGCTTAGACTATTATGAAGAGGCTTACGCCGAAGCATAAAATACCCTGAACTAATTTCATATAACCAGTTGTTTTACAGCCAAAGCGGTATACAACTGGTTATTTTTTTGCTTATAATTGCTCCCGGTTAGCTGATCGCTTATCTCTAATACGTAAAGCCCTGATTTATTGATTGTGTAAAATATTTGTTTTCAGGTTGTTAAACTTTGTTAAATCTGACAACAACTATTACTTGCCTGTTTCAAAGCAATCTAAGATTCAACACTTTACGTAAATTATAAAACAATACAGCTCATCAACAGCTCATAATATATAAGGCATAGCGCCGTTTTCAGTGTAATATAATTTAACGGTAATATTTAGCAGATAAACGTGGTTTAAACGCTTTCCATAGGGAATATTTGACTTTTTGACCACATTAGTCTGTAATAAATTTTTCTACCTTTGAAGCGCAATTACAAGCTAATGGGATAGCTACGCCAATGCAAAATAAGCGTTTGGTAAACTATTCCTGCCGTTACACAGGAGGTGATTAATATTGATTTGATTGATACTAGTTACAAAGATTTGTGCTTTAAATAATAATTAGCTGTCAGGTGATCATGATGAATGATACAGATAGTTTGCCACAGATGATAAGGGATTGGAGATAAAACAAAGAGTTTGTATTTGCATAATTGCATAAAGTACATGGATTTTAAAAATTTTTATAAAAGTTTATTTTTTTTAATACTCTTTTTTTCTGCTTCATCATTATTTGCGCAAACTACTGTCATAACCGGTACAGTTACAGATGCCAGCAACAGACAAACCCTTCCTTATGTTGTTGTATCGTTTCCGGGTACTTCTACTGGTGTTGCTACCGATAATAATGGTAAATACCGACTTTCGACCACAAACGCTACACTTAAACAAATAAAAATTTCTTTTTTAGGTTACAAAGATGCTTTTTTAGCTGTAGAGCCCGGTAAAGAGCAGGTTATAAACGTAAAGCTTTTTCCTTCGGCCAAGCAATTGAACGAGGTAGTGGTAAAGTCGGGTAAAAAACCTAAATATCGCAATAAGGACAATCCCGCTGTTGAGCTGATACGCCAGGTTATCGAAAACAAACCTAAAAATCGTCCTGAAGCTTATGATTATGTAGAATACCGTGAATATGATAAAATGATGTTCGGGTTTATCAACGTATCAGCCGCGTTTTCAGACAGAAAATTCTTCAAAAAGTATAAGTTCATCATCGATAATCGCGACAGTACCATTTTACCCGGAAAATCGATATTACCGGTTTACCTGGACGAAAAATTATCACAAAATTATTACCGCAAAAACCCCGAAAAGAAACGCGAGATTGTTTTGGGCCAGCGTGGTGTAAACTTCGGACCGGCAGTTGACAATGAAGGTGTTAAACAGTATTTCAAACACCTGTACAACAATGTGGATATTTATGACAATGATATATTTTTGATCACCAGTCAGTTTTTAAGCCCGATATCCAACAATTCACCTAACTATTATAAATTCTTCATAACCGATACCATTACCGATGCCAAGAATCAAAAATTGGTTGAGTTAAGCTTTACACCCCGTAATAGTAACGATGTGCTTTTTGAGGGGATGATATACATTACCCTTGATGGTAATTATGCTGTACAAAAAGCGGTACTGAAGATCAATAAACACATTAACATCAACTTTATACGCTCGATGGAGGTTGATCTGGATTTTGAACAAAACCCGGATAATCGTTATCACCTGAGCCGCAGTAATACTATAGCCGAGTTTGGGGCTACCAAAAAGGAAGGTAAAAGCGGGCTGCTGGGTATGCGCACTATTACGTATAAAAACTACGTGGTGAATCACCCACTTGCGGATACTGCTTATACCAAACAATCGGAAGAATCAACAGATGAGGCCAAAACCAGGACTGCCGATTTTTGGGCGCATAACCGCCTGGATACCTTAACAACCGCCGAATCCAAAGTTTACAAAAATGTGGATAGCCTCCGCAACATGCCATCATACAAGCGTACTGTGGATATTGCCACACTGCTTCTTGCTGGTTATAAAGGTTTCGGTAAATTTGAAATAGGCCCTGCCAACACATTCTATAGCTTTAACCCGGTTGAAGGCTTACGTTTGAGGCTTGGTGGGCGTACCACACCGGAGTTAAGCAAACGCTACTATTTTGAAACGTATGCCGCTTATGGCTTTAAAGACGAAAAGTGGAAATACTTTTTAAGTGCTACCTATTCGCTTAACAAAAAATCCATCTACAAATTCCCGCAAAATTATATCAGGGCAAGCTACCAGAAAGACACTAAAATACCGGGAGCAAACCTTCAGTTTGTGCAGGAGGATAACTTTTTGTTATCATTTAAACGTGGTACCAATGATAAATACCTGTACAATGATTTTTATCGCCTGGATTATGTACATGAGCTGGAGAGCCATTTATCCTTTGGAGCAGGGTTTAAAAATTGGAAACAAATGCCTGCCGGGTCGCTATATTTTAATAATGTGGTGGACGGACAGCCTAATGTTATTCACTCTTTAACCACTACCGAACTTACCGGAAGCATCCGCTGGTCGCCTCATGAAGAATTTTATCAGGGTAAGATCTATCGTATACCTATTCCTAATAAATATCCGACATTGGAGCTTGATTATGCTTCAGGCGTTAAAGGTTTGTTTAATGGCGAGTATAACTACCAGAAACTTGATTTCAGGATCGACAAACGTTTATACCTGTCGCAATTGGGATATTCAGACCTGAATATCTCAGCTGGAAAAATATTCGGGCAGGTACCGTTCCCGTTGTTAACCATACACCAGGCTAACCAAACGTATGCTTATGATATTGATTCTTATAACTTGATGAACTTTTTGGAGTTTGCCAGCGATAAGTATGCGAGCTTCAGGATAGACCATCACTTCGGCGGTTTCTTTTTCAATAAAATACCTTTGTTGAAAAGATTAAAATGGCGCGAGACTTTTTCGGCAAAAGTATTGTATGGTGGTTTAAGTGATAAAAATAACCCAAACATTCATCCCTCATTATATCAGTTACCGATTGATGCTAATGGGTTGCCGATCACTTATGCACTGGGCAAAACACCTTATGTTGAAGGTAGTGTTGGTGTCGAAAATATATTTAAATTTATACGGATTGATTACGTGAGACGATTTAATTATTTAGATCACCCGGATGTTCCGAGTTCAGGTATCCGTGTACGTGTCAAATTTGATTTTTAATTTTGTATAGCGAAATAATTACAAAAAAATGGAACAGCAAACATCAATAAGAACAAACCTACAGCTAGGTATTTACAAGGTTATTGATCCCTTTGTAAAAATTCTTATCAAAGTTGGGTTAACCCCAAATGCAGTTACTTCAATTGGTTTTGTGTTAAATGTAGGCGTAGCCGCCATATTTATATTAGGCGCCGAAGAAGGTAACCGTGGCGACCTGAGCTATGTGGGCTGGGCCGGCGGTTTAATTTTGTTTGCCGGTTTATTTGATATGCTCGACGGACAGGTAGCTCGTTTAGGTAACATGAAATCAACCTTTGGCGCTTTGTATGATTCGGTGCTTGACCGTTACAGCGAGTTGATCATGTTTCTGGGGATCTGTTATTACCTGGTTGCCCACCATTATTTTGTAAGCTCAATAGCTGCTTTCATTGCGCTGATAGGTTCTATGATGGTAAGTTACGTAAGGGCCCGTGCCGAGGGTTTAGGTGTTGAGGTTAAAGGTGGATTAATGCAAAGACCCGAGCGTGTAGTAACCATTGGCTTATGTGCCGCTTTAAGTGGTATAGTGGCCCAGTACATTGGCGGTAATTATAAATTATTTATACCCGGTATTAAGTTTCATGTGTTTGAAACCATATCTATATTCACCATTCCATTGGTGATACTGGCCGTGCTTACTAATATTACCGCGTTTAACAGGTTAAGAGAAGCCAAAAGAGCTTTAATTGAAGCAGAGAAAAGATAATTAGTTTTAAGTGGTGAAGTTTTGAGTGATGAGCTCTCAAAATCCAAAACTCAAAACTCGGTACTCAAAACCAAGCTAAATATCATATCTTCGTAACAATTTAATAAAGGTATTTACACATGAGTAAATCTTTATTAAAATTGAACCCAGTTAGGTTTTACTGACTTATATATTATTAAAAAGACAATAACAGGCAGAGAAATCATCAAAGTTTTAAAACCTGATATGCTATGAAAAAGAATTATGTCTCCAATTCTCAGGAGTCTGTGAGAATGTTTAAAAGCGACTTTTTAGAACTTTTATCAAAGGTACATTATACCGTACCCTTGTATATTTTTGTACCTGTTATTTTAGTATGTACTTACGAAGCTTTTTTTGAAGCGGGAATGAGCTTTTTGCTATATGCCGGTTTGTTTATAGCCGGTTTATTCATCTGGACCATTGTTGAGTACATTATGCACCGTTTTATTTTCCACTATCAACCAAACGAAAATTGGAAGTGGGCACAAAGGCTGCATTTTATAATGCATGGCGTTCATCATGACTACCCAAGCGATGCCAAACGTTTGGTATTGCCACCGTCATTAAGCATTCCACTGGCTACGGGGTTTTACTTTTTGTTTAAAGCCTTGCTGCCGGTAAACTACATATTCGGTTTTTTCCCGGGTTTTATATTAGGCTACCTGTTTTATGATATATCGCACTATGCCATGCATCATTTTAACTTTAAAAGTGGCCTTTTCAAAAGAATCAAACAACACCACATGCTGCATCATTACCAGGATCCTGAAAAAGGTTACGGTGTGAGCTCTCCGCTGTGGGACAAAATATTCCGTTCAGGTTTTCTAAAAAAATAAGGGTGGATAGTACCGGGCATCATAGCGTAACGGTTAATACAAAAAGTATATTAACTGTTTCACTTCTTTCAATAGGTTATTTACTGATCTCCTATTTCCTTATTGGCTATAACTCATCAGAGTTGATACTCGTAGCCATATTTAATTCGCTATTTTACCTATCAGGAGTTACGCGTAAGTTCATATTGGGCTTCAGTATATTCATCGTGTACTGGATCATATTTGACTATATGAAGGCTTTCCCAAACTACCATTACACAGCCGTTCATATAGCCGATCTGTACAATTTTGAAAAGCACATCTTCGGGATACATAACAATGGTAAATTATTAACCCCTAACGAATACTGGCGCATTCATGGCACAACCTTTATGGATGTGGTAACAGGTTTATTTTACCTATGTTGGATACCTGTGCCTTTAGGTTTTGCCGCCTTTTTATTCTTTAAAAACAAACGGCAATTTTTATATTTCTCGTTCACCTTTGTACTGGTGAACCTGCTGGGCTTTGTTATTTATTATACATTTCCGGCTGCACCGCCATGGTATGTTCAGTATTATGGCTTTCATTTTACGCCATTAACAGCGGGTAACGTAGCTGGCCTGGCCAAGTTCGACGCGTATTTTCATGCAGGTATATTTAAATCCATCTATACCAAAGGCTCTAATGTATTCGCGGCTGTGCCATCGCTTCACTCCTCTTACCCGGTTATTGTTTTGTATTACGGTATAAAGAATCGGTATAAGGTTGCCAGTGTATTCTTTGCCATTGTGATGTTGGGTATTTGGTTTACCGCTGTATATGCAAGTCATCATTATGTATTGGATGTTTTGGCGGGTATTACTACAGCTGTATTGGGCATATCCCTGTTTAACCTGTTGATGGCCAAAGTAAAATGGATGCAAACCTCCATTGATAAATACGAGCAGGTTATTTTATAAGTGATAGGTAAAAACTGCCTACTTATGCAAAGTACATTGAGCGCGGGCTACATAATTTACGATGATCTTAATTATCTTATACCTTTATAAAACCAAGGCTTATTAAATGTTACATAAATTTACCTTTCACTTTCTTTTAATCTCGTTTGTTATTTCAGTTACCGTGTTATCATGCAAAAAAGAGCAAAAGGTTGATCCAATCCCCAAGCCGACCATTGTTACCTTAAAGGACAGTTTAATGGAGGGGGGAGGTGTAAGGTTATTTGGTTCATTGATACCTGATGCCCAGATTACCGACTACGGATTTGAATACGGCGAGGACAGTTTATTTGTAAAGAGTACAAAAATTTCACTTGGCATAAAGGTAACTGCAAACTTTTACACTGACATTTTACAAGGACTTAAAAGCGGGCACAAATATTTTTTCAGAGCATTTGAAAGCTTAAACGGAGCCGAAAAACAAGGAGCTGTATTGTCATTCATATCACAAGGGAGTAAGCCAATTCTGATCACTCGTATAACACCTGCAACGGCCGACATGGGGGATACCATAACAATACATGGCAAATACTTTGATATTAAAAAAACAGCCGTTTATTTTGATGCATATAAAGCTTCAGGAATAAGTATTACAGATTCTGTGATTACTTGCATAATTCCTTATATGAATCAGCGCTATAGTAACAATTTAACGCTAAAAGATGGCGATAGTACCAGGTCTACTTATCATAATTACCAATTATCCACACCCATTATCACCTCTTTTACCAATAAAAAATTTATAGGTGATACAGTGGAAATCATCGGCAATCATTTTGACCGGGTTGGTAACTTTACCACAGAGGTTGATTTTGGCACAGTTAAGGCACAAATTATAGGAACCAGTAAAAATAAAATGACGGTGATTGTTCCTACTATTTATAATACCCCTGTACCCATTACAGTAGTTGCTCAATTTCAAAGCGTTACCAGCACATCACTATTTTCATTAGCCAGTCCTGCAATTTCACAAGTACCGGCAAGCGCTAATACCTTAGATTATCTGGTCATCAACGGTAATAATTTCTTCCCATCTGCACAATATGATTACAATAAGGTATTTGTAAACGGGGTAAAAGCCAATATCTTTACAGCAACGCGTAATAGCATTAAAATCAGAATACCCGAAGCACCTTATCCAACCCGGACAGCCTCTATATCTGTAAATGTATTAGGACAAACAATAAATTATAGTGGTAGCGTAAATATTACTGATAAATGGCTCATGATGGCAAATAATCTACCTTTCGCGAGTCCTGTTAACAGTACTTTTGTGATAAATAACGAAGCCTATACCCTGGCACCGCTTGGGGGCATTGGCAGTATCTATGTATTTAAATTCGATGCGAAATCAAATACATGGTCGCAGTATCAGGAATTAGCTGCACTCAATGGTAATATTCAGGGAGTAACCGTAGTAAGCTCAAAGGCATACATTTATTCAGCTGCAGCCAATGGCACCTTCTGGCAATATGATCCGGCGTCCAAACAGCTAACCGCCAAAACACAATTTCCCGGGGCAGCCAGAAATGTTCCCACGCTTTTTTCGGTAGGAACTACAGTTTATATGGGCTTTGGTGTTGATGTGGGTGCCTTTAACGATTTTTTTGCCTATAATACCCAAACAAACTCCTGGAAAAAGATAAGCGGATTCAACAGTCCTTATTTTGATGGTGTTGCCGGCAGCTTTGTTATTGGCGCTAAGGGCTATATTGTTTATAAAACCTACAACGGTAATTGGCTGGAACAATACGACCCTCAAACCGATACCTGGACAGCAAAGACTCCCTTAGTAAATGCCTTCGGTACCGCTAGTTGCTTTACACTTAATAATATGGGCTATGTTTGCGGGGTAACTACCGATAATTATAGCAATAACTGTTTTCAATATAATCCAATAACTGATACCTGGACACAAAAACCACAGGTTGGTTTCGGAAGTTATATATCAACAAGGAGCTCTTTCGGCCTTGGTTCAAAAGGTTATGTATTGACAGTTAACACAAACGGAACTGCAACCACACTATATAGTGCCCTTGTAAACGATATTCAATAAAAGTATATTAGGTATGTGACAGTACGTAAACTCATTATTTATTGCTATTGTGAATATACTTCAATCTTCACCGGTGTACCGTATCAGACCAAACTTTGGGCAAAAAAGCAATTTGATCAATACAATTATTGTACTATTTACTATACCATCCCTGTTTTACGAAAAGACAATCTCTTCTTCCCGCAAATATTTGGGCCCTAACTGTATTACAGAAATATCTTCTCAGTATAAAAAATTACAAATCGCTCAATATCACTAATATTTAGGTTGATATGTTGGAAACAGGCACACTATTTGACAGTATATACTCAAATTAACTGTTGATACGATAACCCTGTACATGAAGAAACTGATTACGTGCCTTTTCATCCTTTTTGCCGGATTGCGATTATCAGCGCAAGCGGGTGACCTGGATAGTCTTAAACAAAAATTACAGATCACTAAAGATTCGTTAAAAGGCCCTATATATGTTGAGATAGCTAACCAGTATCTATTAAAGAATGATACCATCAGCAGCCGGCGATTCAGATATTACAACCAGGTAGAAGCATTAAACTATACCATGCTGGCCCTGCATAACTTCTCTAATATTTCTGACACCTTGGGTTTACGTGCCTGCTATAATAACTTATCAAAAATTTATCGCCAGCAGTATAAATATATCCAGGCCAAATGGTTCATTCTGCAATCAAACGCCATATCCCGACAAAAGAAGGATGTGCCCAATATCATTACTTCTTTAATTGAGCTTTCAGCTATCAAAGCTGATATGAAAGATTATAAATGGGCCATGCGCGATCTGAATGAAGCCCTGACACTTTCAATAAAAAACAAAGACCCAAAAAACGAATCGGCTGTTCAGGTTGGCTTCGCTGGCTTATACCGGCAAATGAAGGATTTTGATAAAGCCTCGCTGGCCATAAAACGGCACGAGGAGATTGATGACAGCCTCCATCAGACCGAAATTGACCGTTTAGCACGTATCAATACCCAGGACTCTGTCCAGATCAAAAAACGGGATTTAGTCATCGTCAAAAAAAAAGCACCTACCTCCAACAAGAAAAAGCCCTCCAAAACAAGCTCAGTCAAACGCATAGCCTCATTGTAGTACTTATTGTATCGCTTGCGCTGATCTCCATAGCTGTGATCATTTATTACAGGTGTCGCAGGCACGGTAAATGGCGGTTACGCATAAGAAAACCACGATCATAAACGTTGCTTATATCGCCCGGCTACTTTAATTAAACCTTTGCCGGGAAAATTGTCATACTGTAAGATATGAGGAAATTGATCGTTAAAACCATTTTTACTGTTGCCGCTCTACTTTCGTTTTGCACAGTTTATGGGCAAAGCAGGCAATTTAAAAATGAGTTTTTATACCGGATAAACTTAACCAGGCAAAAAGGCTGTAATTGTGGTATAAAATATTACGCCCCTGCCCCACCTTTAACCTGGAATGATAAGCTGCAGGATGCTGCCGAAGAGCACGCAAAAGATATGGCCCGACAAAATTATTTTGACCATACCAGCAAAGACGGCCGCAGTATGCAAGACCGCATCATTTCTGCCGGCTACAAATTTAAAGGCTATAAAAGCTTTGCCATTGGCGAAAATATAGCAGCCGGGCAGCAGAGTATTGCCGAAGTAATGGACGGCTGGTTTAAAAGCGAGGGCCATTGCAAAAACC
Source organism: Mucilaginibacter sp. BGA-UO-ETr-C110 (assembly GCF_059567985.1). Taxonomy (NCBI): domain Bacteria; kingdom Pseudomonadati; phylum Bacteroidota; class Sphingobacteriia; order Sphingobacteriales; family Sphingobacteriaceae; genus Mucilaginibacter; species Mucilaginibacter sp. BGA-UO-ETr-C110. The sequence continues at coordinate 383,322 of NZ_JCAQPB010000002.1, read as the reverse complement.
TGATGAACCCTGATTTTAAAGAAGTAGGTGTTGCTATGTACCGAAATTACTGGGTACAGGATTTTGGAGGGCGCGAGTCATTTTCTCCAGAGCAACAAAGGCTTATCAAATCGGGTAAGTACCGCATGGTGCAGCAACCTTCAACCAGCCACGATTAGATCAATGTGCGGATGTGCAAATTACAGATGTGCAGATTATTGAATAGCAATGTTGATTTATTCGGTATTACCGGCTTTTATCCTGCATTACATAACCTTCTGTGCAAAAGTACTGAAATACACCGCGTCGATCCACGGCAATCCTAAAGTCAGCTTTTCAAAATTCCCTAAATTCAAAGTGCATTTACACTTACTTTTGTTAATTTTGGAATTAATGCTACCCGCTACCAATCATACGCTTGAAAAACTGGAACTGCTGCTTAAATCGGCCGGATACAGGGTGCGGTATGAAAAAGGTAATTTTAAAACAGGATCCTGTTTATTGCTCAACAGTCGTATGGTGATTGTTAACCGCTTCTCGAACCTGGAAAGCAAAATATTGGCCATTGTTGAATTGTTGCGAGAGCTTGAGGTAGATTACAAACTGCTTGACGAAAAACAGGTTGCGTTTTTGCAGGAGATCAAACAAACTAAACTGCAGCTGTGACCATAACATTTTTAGGAACCGGAACTTCACAGGGTGTGCCTGTTATTGCCTGCGGCTGCGAGGTATGTACATCAACCGATGCCCGTGATAACCGATTGCGTACCTCCATTTTAATAGAGGCCGAAGATAAAACTATAGTGGTTGATTCCGGACCCGATTTCAGGTATCAAATGCTGCGCGCCGGCGTAAAACACCTGGATGCCATTGTATTTACCCACGAACATAAAGACCATATTGCCGGGATGGATGATATCAGGGCGTTTAACTATAAGCAAAACAGCCCTATTGATATTTACGCGGATCTAAGAGTACAAAAAGCCCTGGTACGTGAATTTCCGTATGTTTTTGACGGGACGGGATATCCCGGCATTCCGCAGGTGATGATACATCCTATTGACTTGCACCCTTTTCCAATTGGCGATACCATTTTTACTCCGATCGAGGTTTTACATTATAAACTACCCATATTAGGTTTTAGGATAAAGGATTTTACTTATATCACCGATGCTAAAACAATACCGAAAACGGAAAAAGAAAAGATAAAAGGAACAAAAACTTTGGTGATCAATGCGCTACAAAAACAAAGTCACATATCGCATTTTACCCTTGATGAAGCTATTGATTTTGCGAATGAAGTAGGCGCCGAGAAAACCTATCTTACCCATATCAGCCATCGTTTAGGTACTCACTTTGAGGTATCAAAAGAATTACCAGTAAATATTGAACTGGCTTATGACGGTCTGAAACTCATCATTTGACCCAGGCTAACAACAACACTGGTGTTTAACATTTTGCAATAAAATAAGTAGAAAATAAGATAATTTTCGCACAAAAAAAAACAATATTTGTAGGCATCCGTTTGGGTACATAATATGTACTTATTCGGATAGCAAGCCCCTATTAGATGGAATATATTGTTTACGTAAGCACGGCCAAAAGGCTGTTGACTGAAGACGAGCTTTTAGATTTATTGACTACTGCGCGCACCAAAAATAAAAAGCATAGCGTTACAGGCATGCTGCTATATTGCCAGGGTACATTTATGCAGGTTCTGGAAGGCGAAAAAAGTTCTGTTGAACTAATTTACAAAGCTATTGAATTGGATACCAGGCACAAAAACATCATTAAACTGGCTTCCGGAACTATTGAAAAGAGAAACTTTCCGGACTGGTCAATGGGTTTTGCCTCTGTAAATTCAGAAACCCTGCAGGAAATTGAAGGATTTCTCAGTTCTCCCGATTTAAACTTAACCCGCAATTCTGAACATATCACTGTGAATATGCTTAAAACCTTTGTTGATAGCCATAAATTATATATTTCCTTTTAACCTCCACTTTTATATATACATAAAGCCCCCTTTATGATGTACTACAAGTGATAAAACAATAACTATTAGCTAATGTTTTATTAAATTGGTGTTTTATTTTAATTATAATTTAACAAACTCTGCATGCAAATTTATAATTAGTTATTTAATTTATCAAGAATTAATAAAATTTACTGCGAAATCATAATTTAATAAAGCTCACCTTTTCAATTGCGCCTTTATATTTATTTAAATGCCCGGTATTACGAACATTAATTTTACCTTTTATAGTAATAAATCTCTTATTGATCTGGGTAAATGTGCCATTGTTATATTGAAACAGCCCTACCCGGGTCCCGGTTAAATACAGTGGGCACTCCTGGCTAAAATCAACCCATAAGGCTTTTTTTGTTGAATGATCGGCAAAAAGACTATCATTCAACAAAGCCGATTGCTCAACCCCTTCTACATACTTTCCGGTAACCTCCACATACTGACCATTGTAACTCTTAAGGTGATTTACCAATTCTGTAAATTCAATTTTTTTAAAAGCTATCCCATCATTACAATTACTTTCAAAAACCTTGGGCTGTTTGCTGCATGACAATAACAATAACGGAATTATGGCAGGAAAGAACAACTTGCTTATTTTACCGGATACCATAACATCAAAAAAAATCAGTTTTATGAATATAACGAAAAGATCTTCAGTATAGTAGCAATATCTGCTAAGTAGCCTGATTATTACACAATAAATATGATTTGATGGGGATATGGACAATCTGTGCTAAATGCTTTTATAATATTATAATTAAGCGCTACATTTAGCTATCAATCATACCAATTATATGAAACTGAAATTAATGTTTATGGGCCTGTTGCTTTTTGTGACAGCAGCAAAGGCGCAGCAAAAAATTATCCAATTGTACCCGGGTGCGGCTCCGGGTTCCGAAAAATGGAACTGGACCGAAGGTGTAGCCGAAAATAAGCTGTTTAACGTAAAGTTAGTGTATAATGTAGTGCATCCATCGATGGAAGTATTTTTACCCGATCCGGCAATTGCCACAGGCACGGCCGTTGTTATCTGTCCCGGTGGTGGTTTCGAGGTACTCTCTATCAACAGCGAGGGTAATGAGGTAGCCAAATGGCTTAACCAGCATGGCGTAGCCGCCTTTGTATTAAAATACAGATTGACACAAAGCCTCACTGACGACCCGATGAAAGAGCTCGCCACAAACATGGCTAAAAAAGATTTTGAACAAAAAATAAGTAAAATAATCCCTTTATGTATTGCTGATGCCAGGCAAGCCATAAGCTATGTACGTGAACATGCTGCCGAATATGGCTTATCGACATCACATATTGGCATTATGGGTTTCTCGGCGGGAGGCACTTTGGCCGCGGCAACAGCATATAAATATACACCGGCCAACCGGCCTGATTTTGTAGCGCCGATCTATCCTTATTTTCCTCCGGCATTGCAATCCGCCATTCCGGAAGATGCACCACCCCTGTTCCTAACCGCGGCTACCGACGATGATCTGAACCTCGCCCCGCATAGTGTTGATCTGTATTCCAAATGGCTTGTCTCCAAACATAGCGCCGAGATCCATTTGTATGCCAAGGGTAGCCATGGCTTTGGTATGCGTAAGCAAAATATCCCCACAGATACCTGGATAGAACGTTTTAACGACTGGCTGGGTTTGAAAGGCTTTTTAAAACCGATAGATCCAAAAGCCAAATCACTACAGGAAAAACAAGAACAGGCAGAGGCCAATCATAAAAAATATGATGACCAGTTGCATAAAGACTGGGCCAACATTAAACGCTATGCCGCCGATAACGACAAAGTAAAGGCACAAGAAGCTAACCCTAAAAGTGTGGTTTACATGGGCGATTCGATTACTGATTTCTGGATCAATAACGACCCGACATTTTTTGCAGGTAAGTCTTGGTATGACCGTGGTATCAGCGGACAAACTACTACCCAGATGCTGGTACGTTTCCGTGATGATGTGATCAACCTAAAACCTGGGGTGGTAGTGATACTGGCAGGCATTAATGATATTGCCGAAAACAATGGCCCTATCAAGCTGGAAGATGTTTTTGGTAATATACAATCCATGGCCCTGTTGGCTAAAGCAGCTGGTATTAAAGTAGTCTTATCGTCGGTATTGCCAGCATTTGATTTCCCATGGCGCCCGGGAATGCAGCCTGCCGAAAAAGTAGTGCGCCTGAATGCCATGATCAAAGACTTTGCCGACAAAAACCATATCGTATATCTCGATTACTTCTCGGCTATGGCTGATGAACGTAAGGGTTTGCCCAAATCATTATCGGGAGATGGCGTACACCCCAACCTGGCCGGTTACAAAGCCATGGAACCACTGGCCGAAAAAGCGATTGCCGAGGCTTTAAAACGCAAATAAGAGGAATTAATCTACCTCCCTCCTGACTATGAGGGAGGTAAATTAACCCAATCATATCAAAACGATAATGCTATTTATATAAATTTGCGCATATCGTTACCTATGAAAAAATTCATTCTTTTTATTGCAGTCTTTTCGCAAGCTATAATTGCATTTGGCCAGACAGACACGGTTCAAAAAATTACACCTGACCGCAAAAACAGCATAAAACAACAAAATAAGCCTTACGTCATCCTTATTTCTGCCGATGGTTTTAGATATGATTACGCTAAAAAATACCAGGCCACACACCTGCTTGCTTTAAGCAAAGGAGGCATTAGCGCGGCCTCTATGGTTCCTTCATACCCTTCGGTCACTTTCCCTAACCATTATGCTTTGGTTAGCGGTTTATATCCCTCGCATTCAGGCCTGGTCAATAATGCTTTTTATGATCGTGACCGGCATGATTCCTATTATATGGGCGCGAAAGCCAAAGTAGCTGATGGTTCCTGGTATTATGGTTCACCACTATGGGTATTGGCCGAGCAGCAGCGTATGCTTTCGGCCAGTTTTTACTGGGTGGCATCAGAAGCGGCTATACAAAACGTTCGCCCTACTTACTATTATACCTATAACGAAAAGATAGACATCCATGATCGCATCGATGCGGTGGTTAAATGGTTAAAACTACCCCCGGCCGAACGTCCGCATTTGATCACCTTCTACTTTCCGCAGGTTGATCATGCCGGGCATACTTTTGGCCCCGATGCGCCCGAAACGGCCCATGCAGTGCATTTTGTAGATTCAGCGGTTAATGAGCTGAACAAAGCTGTAAAAACCACCGGAATTAAAGCAAACTTCATTTTTGTATCAGACCACGGCATGACCAATGTCGACAAAGAACATCCCATAGGTATTCCTGCGGCTATTGATACCTCTAAATTTATTGTTTCCGGCGATGGCATCCTGGTAGAGCTTTACGCGAAAAACAAAATAGATATCGACGCCGCTTATAAGCAATTAAAACAGGAAGCGGCTGATTACGATGTGTATCTTAAAACCAATATCCCGGCCAGGTTACATTATGGCCAAACCGATGACTGGCATAACCGCATTGGCGACATACTACTGATACCCCATTATCCTAAAGTGTTTAACTTATATAACAAGAAAATAAACAAAGGCTGGCATGGATATGATCCAACTCTGGTTAAGGATATGCACGCTACCTTCCTGGCCTGGGGCCCTGCCTTTAAAAAGCATATAACTATCCCATCGTTCGAGAACGTAGCGGTTTTTAACCTGGTAAAAAGTATATTAGGACTAAAATATACCGGCAAGGTTGATGGTACAGATAAGCTGGCACATACCATCCTGATTAAAAAGAAGTAAAAATATCACCTGTTAGGCATGACCAATATTTATATACCCGAAGCTACCGAAAACCAAAGCAAGATCACTGCGGGTAATATTTCGTTTGTGCATTACCAGGAACAGGATAGCTTTAAAAATATCCGGGTGGTATTTAACTGTTATGCCATCAGCTTTGTGATCAACGGCGAAAAGGCTGTCTATCGTCCGGCTGATAATACGGTGGTACATACTGGCGAAGGCATTGTGTTACCCGAAGGTAACTCCATTATGGCCGAGCATACCTTTAACGACCATCAGTACAGCAGCATCCTGGTGTTTTTCCCGGCAAGTGTGGCTATTGCTTTTTTAAATAAACACCGGCTGAACACCAAAACCGCGGCCACTCCGGATTATATCAAGTTCAGACAGACCAATTACCTGGCCGGCTATATTAAAAGCTTGCAGACTTTGATACACGAAGGGCAAAATTTACCTTATGAACTGGCGGTGAATAAGGTGGAAGAGCTGTTGCTGGTTTTACTGCAAAGTCACCGGTCGCAATTGATTGCTTTGTTGCAAAGTAACGCCCCCTCACCTGCCCTGCTATTAAAAAATGTAGTGGAGAACAATCTTTTCAATAACCTTACCCTCGAAGAACTGGCTTTCCTGGCCCATAAAAGCCTGGCATCATTTAAGCGCGATTTTGAAAAGGCTTACCACATTGCTCCCGGCAAATACATCCGCGAACGCAAACTGGAAATAGCCCGGCAGGAGTTATCGCAGGGAAAAAACGCTACGTCGTTATACCTTGATCTGGGTTATGATAACCTCTCGAACTTTTCATCGGCCTTTAAAAAGAAATTCGGGGTAAGTCCTAAGCAATACCAGCTCGGCGCACAATAAATACTCCACCCCAATACGTCATCCGAATTTATTTCGGGATTCCACATACTGTGTTAGTCGATATGCAGAGCACCTATCCTACGTGTGAGATGCTGAAACAAGTTCAGCATGACCAGGGGGGTATTGATATGAGCCGTTTTCAATAGTTTTTGAGCCTGCAACAATAGCTTCAAAGTATTAAACGGGCGCAATTTTGGATAAATAAATATTATCCAAAAGATCATGAAAACATTCTTCTTATTTGTGCTGGCCATAAGCCTTGGCTCCATCGTAAATGCGCAAACCTTTACCCTTAAAAGCAAAGATCTGGGCGGCCAATTCACCAATGAATTTATCGCTAATACTTTTGGCTGTAGCGGCAGCAACAAATCTCCCCAGCTGGAATGGCAGAATGCGCCGGCAGGCACACAAAGCTTCGCGGTTACTATTTATGATCCGCAGGCACCTACCGGCAGCGGCTGGTGGCACTGGGTTATTTTTGATATCCCCACCAATGTACATGAGTTAAACCAGGGTGCGGGCAATCCATCAGCAGGAATAGCGCCGGCAGGCAGTATACAGGGAATTACCGATTTTGGCGTTACCGGCTATGGCGGCCCATGCCCGCCAGAAAATGACGCGCCTCATGGCTATGTGATCACGGTTTATGCCTTAAAAGCAGCAAAACTTGGGGTTGATAATAAAGTTTCGGCAGCATTAACTGGTTTTATGCTTAATCAAAATGTGATAGGCAAAGCATCATTAGTGGTATATTATAAAAGATAAGGTGTATGGACGGGCTAACGTGGTATCGACTCACCCCGCCGAGCATAGCGATGACAGGGTGAGTCGACGCCGCCCTGCATTTTCGGGTGGATGTAACGTTGTACATACATATGGGTAATAATGGGGCTTGCTATTTTTAATTAGCCAAATATTTTGTTATTTGTAATAGCTTTAAAAATCCCACCGGTTATGCACAGAAGAAACTTCCTGAAAACAGGCTCATTAGCAGGTTTAACTTTATCAACTTTAGTGGCCGCGTCATGCAGCCAGCCATCGGCAGAAAAAAAGACCGATGATGCTGCCGACAACAAAGACGACCTGTTTGAACTATCGGAAGTTACCATCTCTTATCTGCAACAAAAAATGCAGGCTAAAGAGTATACCTCGCGCCTGATCACCGAACTTTACCTGAAGCGTATTGACAAAATAGACAAGAACGGGCCAAAGCTTAACTCCGTCATCGAACTCAATAAGGATGCCCTCAACATGGCCGACGCCATGGATAAAGAACGTGCACAAGGCAAGGTCCGCGGCCCTTTGCATGGCATACCTGTACTGATCAAAGACAATATCAATACCGCCGACAATATGCACACTACCGCCGGCGCGCTGGCACTGGCTGATAACTTTGCCAAACAGGACGCTTTCATTGTACACAAACTGCGTGAAGCCGGCGCGGTAATCCTGGGCAAAACTAATTTAAGCGAATGGGCCAATTTCCGCTCAACACACTCCACCAGTGCCTGGAGCAGCCGTGGCGGGCAAACCAAATGCCCTTATATATTGGATCGTAACCCGAGTGGTTCAAGCGCCGGTTCAGGATCGGCAGCAGCGGCTAATTTGTGCGCCGTAGCTATCGGCACCGAGACGGATGGATCTATCGTATCCCCATCATCAGTAAATGGCTTGGTGGGCATTAAACCTACCGTAGGCTTGTGGAGCCGTACAGGCATCATCCCCATATCTAAAACACAGGATACCGCCGGCCCCATGGCCCGCACCGTTCAGGATGCTGCCATTGTTTTAGGTGTACTGGCCGGTATCGACGCGCAGGACAGTTATACCCTTACCAGTAAAGGAAAAGCTGCTGCAGATTATACTAAATTTTTAGATGCGAATGGGTTGAAAGGCAAACGCCTTGGAGTGGAGAAATCGGCACTGGAGGGAAATCCGGCGATGGTTGCTTTGTTGAAGGATGCCATCAACACGCTGAAAGCCAAAGGTGCAACCATTGTGGAAGTAGAACTGAACAAAGCACTGAAAGACATTAGCAGGGGTGAGTTTACCGTACTGCTCTATGAGTTCAAAGATGGTGTCAATAAATACCTGAGCACGGCCAACAGCAAAGTAAAAACCCTGGCCGATGTGATAGCTTTTAACAAGCAGAACGAAGCTAAAGCAATGCCCTTTTTTAAACAGGAAACGCTGGAACTGGCTCAAAGCAAAGGCGACCTCAACAGCAAAGAATATCTGGAAGCCCTGAAACAAACCAGCGAAGGCACCCGCAAAGCCATTGATAAAATACTGACCGACAATAAACTGGATGCCATCATCGGCCCAACCAACGGACCAGCTATCTGTATCGACCTGGTCAACGGCGATTATGACAATGGTTTTTCATTTTCAGGACCGGCGGCTAAGGCCGGCTATCCGCATATCACCGTACCTATGGGTAAAGTACATGAGTTGCCGGTGGGCCTTTCGTTTTTTAGCACCGCTTATAAAGAAGCCGACATCATCACCCTGGCCTATGCCTACGAACAGGCCTCGAAAAAAAGGGCCGAGCCTGTTTTTAAGCCAGACCTGTTTGCGTAGCTTTGTTATTATGGCAACAACCCCTATACCTAAAAAGATACTGGCCAGGCAGCATGAAATAACCGGCGACTTTTTGAAAGCCGTTGATCAGCACCTGGACGACCTGTTGCAACACAAGGTTATGGATATGATGGAAATCCGCGATTTTGCCGATCAACTGCACATCCACCCTACACATTTAAGTAATACCATCAAGTTAACCACAGGCCATGCCCCCTGCTACTTTTTTGAAGAAAAGATTATGCGGATAGCTAAAGAAATGCTCCGAAACAGCGCTGTATCCGTTGCAGAAATCGCTGCCCAGCTTACCTTTGATCCTTCTAACTTTACTAAGTTTTTTAAGCGCTTTGAGGGAGTTACACCAAAACAATACCGTGAGGGCGTTTTGATCAAACAATATGAGCAGGTAAATTGAAAACATCAATGCGTCATCCTGAGTAGTACGGTTTCGCCGCAATCTGAAGGAGAAATATCTTTCTTAAAGACAAAACAGGGTGTCATGGTGAGCCCGTCGAACCATGGTGGGCAGGCCTCTACCCGCGAGTCTTCGACAAGCTCAGACTGACAGGCCTTTTTTATATATTCTTTATACCTTAGTATGACAACACAGCTAAACCACGAAATAAGTACCATTTAATCTGAAACAGTTACCATTTAAACTGAAGTAGTCACCATAATTACAACACTATTTAGCTGCAACTTTGTATCATAAATAATAAACAAAAATAAAATGAGTACAAATAAAATAGCTCTTGTTACCGGCGGCAGCCGCGGCTTAGGCAAAAACGCGGCCCAGCACCTGGCCAAAAAAGGAATTGATGTAATACTTACCTATCGCAGTAAAAAAGAGGAAGCAGAAGAAGTTGTTGCCTCCATTGGAAAACTGGGTCAAAAAGCGGCCGCACTGCAATTGGATACCAGCATTGTTAAATCATTTGATGGTTTTATCGGTCAGCTTACCGCGGTGCTGCAGGAAAAATGGGGCCGTAATACTTTTGATTTCCTGATCAATAATGCAGGTATCGACGCACCTTCGAAGTTTGCCGAAACCACCGAAGAGGATTTTGATAATCTCGTGAACATTCATTTTAAAGGCGTTTACTTTTTAACCCAAAAAAGCCTGCCGGTTATTGCCGATGGTGGCCGTATCATCAATTTCTCAACCGGTTTAGCCCGCTTTTCTACCCCGGGTTACGCGGCTTATGCTTCTATGAAGGGCGCTATTGAGGTACTGACCAAATACCTGGCCAAAGAGCTGGGGCCACGTGGCATCGCGGCTAATGTGGTTGCACCGGGCATTATTGAAACCGACTTTACCAAAGAGGCCTTTTCGCATGAAGGCATGCATGATAGGATATCCAGCATCACTGCTTTAGGTCGCCCGGGCATGCCGGATGATATTGGCGGTATTGTGGCCTTTTTATGTACCGAAGAAGCCCGCTGGATCAACGCGCAGCGTATTGAAGCTTCGGGCGGTATGTTCTTGTAATTAATAAAGACATTACAAAAAGGAGCCATTTGGTTTATGATAAACCAAACGGCTCCTTTTTTATCTTATCCTGTTTCCGAATCTTTTTTAAAGTTTCCGGGAGGTATCTCTTCTTTGTTCGTCCTGTCCTCTTGGTATCGCTTTCTGATCTTTGCTATCATCATTGCGGGTTTTGGGCCCTTTAAATCTGTCGTGCATAAATGAGTAAGTTTGGCGTGGCTCTTTAAGCAGAGGCTCAATAATATCATAAGGATAAACTCTTTCGGTGCTATCTGTTTTACTTGTGGGGTAACGTGTTTCGCATTCCGCACGGATAGCCGGCTCTATTAAGCCATGTCCCTGCTCATAATAAACCAGGGTGATCTTTTTAACCAGGATACTGGTAGCGCCTGTGTTTTCGCTTAAAATATGCTGTTCAATGGCTGCTTTCAAGGCGTCTGTTGCTACGATAGCGGTGGCGGATACCGGTTCACCCTTAAACGAGGCCCAGTGTTTGGTAAGCCCGGTGAGCCTGCCTTTTTCGGCCATTTGAATCACAATGCGTGAATGTCCTTCAACCGGGATGTCACCAAATTTGCGATCAAGCCTTACGGTGGTGAATTTTTTATAAACGCTGGTATTACCCTTTTCATCATGAACACCTACGTTTAATCCGCCAACGTGCGATACCACGTAGTCATTAGGACTACTGCCCAAAAGCCCCAGCTTTCTTATATGGGTTAATGCCATGGTTGAGGCTGAATCTTTAGTTAAAAGATCCCGGGTAGATTCATTTCCCGCATAAGCTTTCATGCCAGTATTTAAGCTGATGTCGCCATTTTCTAAATTAATATTCAGCACTGCTGATGGATCGGTGGGGCTCTTGTACCAAAGCATGCCATTTTCTCTTACCGGTTCTTTCAAATTAAACTTGTCGGCAGCGCCTGCATAAGCAAGTGATTGTGTTATAATTTTTTGCGCGGCCTCCAGGTCCAACTTTGTTTCACTAATTTGATAGGTATTTAAAGTTACTTTTTCATAATCCGGAAAAACGGCAGCCTGATCATAAGTGATCTTGTTTTTTTCGGTGCCCGGCCTGTCTTTTCTGTGGCAGGCTGTTGCTGCTATAATAAGTATAGCCAACAGGAGCATTTTTGAAGTATTTGACTTTTTCATCGATCTGATTTGTTTTAAGGTGATGAAACTATTCCGGGCAATCATGTGATAAAGGCTCATGATAGTTCCATAAAATTTAATATTTAACTATTAGTACTGATACCAGATATGCAATCTTTGATCGCCGGGTGCCGGATCTACAACGAATGAAGCATGGGTATCAAACTGACATGTTGGGTTCATGACGCATGCACCCAACTCATCGCCCCTGCCTTCGTTGTTAATGGCATCAAACCACGATTGCCAAACTCCGTAACCAGAATGTATGGCACTTCCATAATAATCCGTAATATCCTGATCAGTTGATTGCCATGACAGGGTCCTGAAACCGCAGGCCTGGTGCAGACCGTCAAATACGGCCCCATCCTTAACCCAATTGCTCCACCAGTCGGCTTTTTCCAAGGGACTTGGTACCACATCGCATGATTCAAAAGCAATAAACTCACAATTCCAGTCGCCATAACCTTTATTAGAGGTATTGCCGGCAGTTGCCAGGTTTACACCGCCCGAAGTTGTGCTGACAAACCATTGATTGCCATGTCCGGCAAATATGGCAAAGTCCATAGCATCAACCCGGCTGTTGTTACTACTGGTAAATTGAAAATCATAGGCCCAGTAATATTGTTCATAACTGAAGTGCTTTAAAAAATTGTACACTACTTCATCATGGCCCTGATCTTTGGTTCCGGCGTACCCGCCTTCCATTCTATCAGCCCCTTTTGAATTGTAAGCTGCGATCATTACAATTGCAGACATCATTATAATCACCTTTTTCATTGATGTATATTTTTTGCCTATTCTTTTTATCCCGTTTTCGGCTTACCGGGCGCTTACTCTTTTATCAGGATTTTCGGCTTTATTCCTTTTAATTGATGATGCTTTATTTATAAATAACTCTTTTTCAAATTGTTATTAGTAAATCTAAAGACATAAAAAAGGAATAAACCCAGTAGTTTTACTGTTTAGCGGTAGTACTTTTACGCTATTTATTTAATAGAAATCGGGGGGCTGACATTAAATAATCCGTCGGGCTTTTTAAATAAATCATACTTTTATAAAACTTAATCAACCTGATGATATGGAATTTGGCCGTGTTACCCCGCAAGAATTAGCTACTGTAGATTTTACCCTGCCGCCCGATACAGCGCTTACTTTAAGCACCCTGGAGGCTGCAAAAAGTAGTGAACCATTACAGGTTCGTGTGGGTTGCGCAAAATGGGGCCGTAAAGAATGGGTGGGCCAGATCTATCCGCTTAAAACCAAAGAAGCTAATTTTTTGGATGAATACGTAAAACACTTCGACTGTATTGAGCTCAATGCTACATTCTACAATGTTTACGGGCCCGATACCATTACCAAATGGAAAGCCAAAGCCGACAGCAATCCCGATTTTAAGTTTTGCCCAAAATTTTCGCAAAGCATCAGTCATATCCGCAGACTAAAAAATGCCGAAGATATCACTACCAGCTATTATGAAGGGGTTATGGCTTTTGGCGATAAACTGGGACCCATGTTTTTGCAACTGAGCGATAATTACACCCCAAAAAGCTTCCCGGAACTAAAAGCGTACCTGGAGCAATTGCCCAAAGATGTACCTGTTTTTGTAGAGCTAAGGCATAAGGAATGGTTTGCTGTGCCCGAGAATAGTGAAAAGGTTTTCAAGCTATTTCATGACCTCAACATCGGCGCGGTCATCACCGATGCTACCGGCAGGCGCGATGTGGTACACATGAACCTGCCTACACCACATGCTTTTATCCGTTTTGTGGGTAATGGACTGGTGGGGGATAATTTTGATTCGGACAAGGCCCGTTTAGATGAGTGGGTTGCCCGTATTAAACAATGGCAGCAACAGGGCTTAAGATCGGTATGGTTTTTTATGCACCAGCATGATGAACGCTATTCGCCTATCCTGGCCGACTATGTAACTGACGAATTGAACAAAGCATTAGGCACGCAACTGCTTCGTCCTAAATTCATCGAAGCACAAAGTACCTTGTTTTAGTTAGATACCAGGCCCGATATCACGTTGATACTTAAGGCTACTATAGCAGTATTAAAAGCAAATGAGATCATTCCATGGATCCAGGCCAGGCGACGGATCTGCCGGGAAGAGATCTCCACGTCCGATACCTGGAAGGTCATGCCGATAACAAAGGAGAAATAAACAAAGTCGAGGTAATCAGGCTGTTTTTCATCACCCGGAAATTCAAGACCACCCAGTGTTTTCTTTTTACCGTCGTCATCCACATCAGTGGTATAATACATATGCGCATAGCGTAGTGTAAATATAGTATGCACCAAAATCCAGGAAACAATAACTGATGCCATCCCCAGCAAAACATGCTCGGTTACCGCTTCTGGCGATAGGTGTTTGGATGATTTAAGCAGAAAAAATATGGCCAGTGTGCTCACTATGGAAGCTACGATCACAAACAGGAATATCAACGTACGGCTGGAATCCTGGATCCGGGCTATCTTACGCACTTCTAATGGGTGCGAAGACAGGATGATCACCCAATCCATAATGATAATAGCAAAGGCAAAGGCAATCCAGGTGACCAGTATTACCGCAGGCGTACTACAGTGCCCTAGGGACAAAAGCAAAACGATGCCACTTATTACTAATGAAATAAGCACCCGGTAATGAGCATCCAACCGAAACCAAACCTTTGATTTTATTTTATTTGCAGGCATAAGAAAGTTTATACCGTAAATATGGTGATCAATTGTGTAGAATTAATGAATTAATTGGATTAAAGATCAAAGATTTAGGGATCAAAGACAAAAGTAGCTTTTAGCTTTAGGCCTTCGGCTTTAAGCTTTAATCCTCTTCCTCCACTATCCAGGCAACACGGCCAACCTGCCCATCATCTAACTGAACTTTGATACCCCGGGAATGATAAGCGGAGCTGGTCAACAGTCTTTTTACAAAACCACGTGTAAGGGTACCCGTACGCTGATCTTTTTTCAGGATTATGTCAACCTCCAGGCCTGGGTATATATCGCTTCTGTTTTGTCCGTTCATATGGGTTAAATTATTTCACCAGTTCTTTTATCGCCTTATCAACCTTTTCAAAATCAAAATTGGTCAGTAATTTATCAAAAGCAGCTGTAATTTGCTCGTTGCCGAGGTTGCCTATGCTGCCTTCGTGGGTATGGTTCACGGTTTTGTCGGGGTTAAAATCGCCCTGTTCAATGGCCAGTCCTATTTGTTTGTAGGCATCACGGAAAGGTGTGCCGTTTAATACCATGCGGTTCACTTCTTCCACGCTGAAGAGGTAAGCGTATTTGGGGTCTTTTAAAATATCGGCGTTTACGCTGATGTTTTGCAGCATAAAGGTAGCCATATGCAGGCAGCTTTTCAGGTCGGCAAAAGCCGGGAACAGTAATTCTTTCAGTAATTGAAGCTCACGGTGATAACCCGATGGCAGGTTGGTGGTCATCATGGCTACATCGGTCGGCAATGCCTGCAGGCGGTTACATTTGCCACGCATAATTTCCCAAACATCGGGATTCTTTTTATGCGGCATAATGCTGCTGCCCGTGGTCAGTGTATCCGGATAACTTACAAAGGCAAAGTTCTGACTCAGGTATAAAGCCTGATCCATCGCCATTTTAGCCAGCGTAGCCGCGATGGACGACAAAGCCTGTGCGATGATCCGCTCAGTTTTACCGCGCCCCATCTGCGCATATACTACGTTATAATTTAAACTATCAAAACCCAGCAACTGGGTGGTTAAAGTACGGTTTAACGGAAACGACGAACCATAACCTGCAGCCGAACCCAATGGGTTCTTATTAGTGATACGATAGGCCGCCAAAACTAGCTCCAGGTCATCGGCCAGGCTTTCGGCATAAGCGCCAAACCACAAGCCAAATGACGATGGCATGGCTACCTGCAAATGCGTATAGCCAGGCAGTAAAACATCCTTATGCTTTTCGCTGAGGGTAATTAACTGGCGAAACAGCGTTTCTGTTTCTTCAACCACCTGCTGTAGCTGGTAGCGGAAAAACAGTTTCAGGTCAACCAGCACCTGGTCGTTACGGGAGCGGCCGCTGTGAATTTTTTTGCCGGCATCACCTATACGTTGGGTAAGCAGCATCTCTACCTGCGAGTGTACATCCTCTACCCCATCCTCAATGGTAAAACCGCCTTTTTCAATATCGGCGTATATGGCTTTTAACTCGCGCTGCACCAGGTCAAGATCGGCAATATCCATCAATCCTATGCTTTGCAGCATACGGGTGTGGGCCAATGATCCTAACACATCAAAGGCTGCCATTTGCTCGTCAAATTCCCTGTCGCGGCCAACAGTAAAGCTCTCTACCAGTTCATTTACGTTGGTAGTTTTTTGCCATAACTTACTCATGGTGCAAATATGTGAATTATTGTGTAATTACTATTTGGTTTGTTGGAATTAGCAAAGCTACTTTGCTACGTCATGCCGAACTTGTTTCGGCATCTCACCAGCAATGTGTACTATGCAAGGTTACCTGTCCTGTGGGATCCCGAAACAAGTTCGGGATGACCTATATTGAGGTTAAATTAATTTATTTAAAATATTCTACTAAATCTATAGGAATTATATAAATAGTTTTTATATTTGCAGGGTCAACAACGACAAATAGTTCTTTATGACGCTTATCAAGAAAGACTGAGGGAAAGGCCCAAAGACGTCTTAGCAACCTGTACATCCGCATAATGTAAAAGGTGCTAATTCCTGCTCCGTATAGGAGAAAGATAAACAAAGATCTTACCCTTCCATCTTCCATAAGTGATTTATAGTTTTTTTTAAAAAGTCGCGTGACCGAGAGGATAGGTTAAGGTCTGCAAAACCTTCTACGGCAGTTCGAATCTGCCCGCGACGTCAAATTTTCCTTCTACTGTTTGTCATCCTGAACTTGTTTCAGGATCTCTCAGGATTAGTAATCTGCCATACTTTACGCTGGTATTCCTTAAAAGTTTACACTATACCTGGTCGAAACCCTGAGATAGGGATAGGTTTTGTCTACATCCGGATGATCCTTGTAATTACCCTCCAACCTGAAATAGCCCGACTCCGCGCAAATAGAAAACCCCTTAATGAACATATAGCTCAGCTCGCTCGAAACCGCATGTAAAAAGTAATGCGAATTGTTGCCGTTAACCGTTATCATCCATCCACCCCGGTAATTAATTCCGTAAAATATTTTATTAAAAATGCTGATGGTTCCCCCAGCATTAATGGCAAAGCCTGGCCCGTAGTCATAATTACGACCTTTAAAAAGATAAGGATCAGGTATAGCGGCCAGCAATATGGGGCCTGCACCAAATGAGGTATTGATCTTGAGGTTTTTATTAAACCTGTACTCCGACAACATATTAAACTTAACACTTTGCCCGCCATAAAAAAATGCCCGGTTATGGATATAATCGTAATTGGCCGATAGGATCAGCAGGTTCCTGATATTATCCTTAATGGAAATATCCCAGCCGGCAAGTGATCCGTACACACTGATCACATTAACATTGGTACTGTCATCCTGCCCAAATTCGGCGGTAACAGCTATATTGCTGAAAGGCGTTTTTAAATCTTCGGAAGGGTCGCCATACAACATCCGTGCCCGGCCGTACCAGCCAAAATGCCCGCCCGCGCGTAAACCTTTGCCGCTTTCATTTACATTACGCAGCCCCAAATCCAGCTCTGCGCTGATGCGGGTTGAGTCGCGATCCTTTGGGCTTCCGTACACCTTACCCCATTTACCATCCAACAGGCGATTAAGCCCGTTCATGGGATTTACTATAAACCCAAGCACCTCTCTCGCCTGTCTTTTAAAACCGCGTTGCCTGTTGTTCACGATCTTGTTGGAGAAGCGGTAGGTCATTTCGCCCAATACAATACCCCCGAAGCTGGTATTGATAAGATCATTTGGTGCCGGGGCCTGGTTTTCGGCAAAGGTTTCCCATAGGTAGCTGCCCGCCACAGCTGCCGGGGCCGATTGCCAAAACGTATATCCATTGCTGCGAAACGCGCTGTAAAACAAACTGCCGTGGTAAGGGTGACCAAACTGATTGGTTTGGAAAGGATCATTATCCCAGGTCCAGCTGCCGGGATTCAGGTTATGACCAACCGTTTTCCAGGAGATCCGGGCGTAGTCTTTTTGGGCCACGTAGCGGTCAAAGATCCAGGGTGTCAGTTCAGCTATCAGGAGTTCGCCTACAGCACGGCCAAATTTTTTCTTGATCAGTGTATCCCTAAAGTTATCCTGAGCCGAATGCCGGACAACGGGAAGCCTGTGAAAAGGCACCTGTGCCAAAAGCCCTCCGGTATTTATAATGAAGATAAAAAGCAGTAGCAGCCGCCTTAATTGAGTGAAACAGGTATGGGTATGCATCATCTAAAAACAGGTTATGACGACGATGTATCCCTCCGGCCGTACCCACAAATCGTTATCAGGACTGATATATCAGCATCTTGTTGATGTCAAAGAGTTGTATAAACTATAACTCAGAAGAAAATAAGCGGGACAATTGTTTTTGATCTACCTTAATTAAATTTACTAAAATTTAACTTTGGATTAACAGGCAGGCAAACTATTAAGCGGATGCGTTGGCCTGGCCTAAAAAATGGGATTGAAATAGCTATGCTTACAAATACATCAGCCCTTTAAACCCACCCGTTTCATAATAAAATGGGGCAAAGTTTTCGGCCTCAGCCAGTTCGCAGCTTACCTGCATGGTGGTAAAAGTTACATCGCCAAAAATATTGGCTATGGCGGTATCGGCAGCATCCCGGCCGGTGGCTATTTTGATCAGGCCGTTGAGCGGTACCAGTTTAGTAGCATCAAAAAGCACCCAGTTGCCACCCAGGTAGGCCTCAAAGCAGGCATGAAAATCGGCAGGTTTCAGATGATAAGCATAGCCGGTAAAATAGCGCGCCGGTATAGTGAGCGCCCGGCACAGGGCTATACCCAGGTGGGCAAAATCACGGCATACCCCTACCTGCTCGGTCACAGTATCAAAGGCCGATGTTTGCGCATTGCTATAACCGCTCAAGTATTGCACATTGTTATGGATCCAGTCGGTAAGGGTAACCACCTGCTCAAACGGATTATCGATATGCCCAAACAGGTTATGCGCCAGGCGGTATAACTTGTCCGACTGGCAATAGCGGCTCGGGTTCAGATAAGGCAGCACTCTTACATCCAGCTGGGCAACCAGGGTTTCTTCCTGCCGGCTGTAATCAATTACCTCGTAGTAATTATCAACCAGGGCATTATAGGTAACTTTAATGGTTCCTGGTTCCGCCACTTCAAAACGGATCAGCCGGTTTTCGGCCTGTGCTGATACCAGCTCTTCTACCTTAATATAAGGTTCAACCGTAAACTCCTCGTTCAGCACGGCCTGATGGGGCGTGCGCAGGGCATGTATATTTAATATCAATGTGCCGGGCGACTGTACCACATACTCCATTTGGGTAAACACATTGAACTTCATAATTATTGATTTATTGAGTTAGTGACTTTTTTCTTGCTCCGGTGCCATTAACTTAAGAAGCTGGCTCCATCGGGGTCAAAGGTCGGTAGCAAACAATGGAACAAAAGTCTCGTGCCCTTAGGTACGATACCACCGCGTTATATATCAGAGGAAGATGTAGCGGACCTAACGGTACGCGGGATACCCTCTTTCAATCTTCTACTACCGACCTTTAACACCTACGGTGTTTGCTTAAGTTAATGATATTACTTCAGAAATCCTTACTCCAAAAATCTTTTCATCCATTCTTGGTTGTAATTTCGTTTAGTTTTTCAAATGCCGGATCCATCCAGGCTTCCGAAACGTGGTTAAGGGCGTTCTTCAGCTCTTCTGCCCATTGTGCCGATATAAACTCAAGGTCCTTTTTCTCATACCGCTGCTCCACCACCTCAAAGCTGTCCTTTTTATACAATACCACATCAATCGGAAAATCCACGTTATTGGCGCTTACCCGGGTCGAATCAAAGGACAGAAAACCGGTTTTAAGGGCCAGTTTCAGGCTCGAATTTTCGGTAAGGGTACGGTTTAAAATAGCCTTGCCATGCGCGGCGTTCCCGATAACCACATAGGGCGAACCCTCGCCTAACTCTACCCAGTTACCTTCGGGATAAAGCAAAAACAACTTGTGTTCATCATCATCCTGAAGCTGCCCGCCAATAATAGTATTCAGATCAAACTTAAAACCGGCCTGCTCCAACGCCACCTTGTCTTCCACGGCCGCCAGCTTTACCTTCTCACCAAAGGCATTTACGGCTTTGTACAGCTTATTAAACTCCCTGGTTTCCAGCTGTTCGGTAAAGTAAGTAATGGCCTTATCCCGTACCGAGCGCAAACCGCTGGTCATGATAAAAAGCGAAAAATGATCTTTTTGTGCTATCGTGATCTTCTTTTTTACAGTAGTATCGGTTCCTGTAGTAATGCGGGTATCGGCAATAGCCAGCAACCCTTCTTTAACTTTAATTCCCAGACAATAGGTCATCTTAAAAAAACGTAACGCGTTAAAAATTCCGAAACCACCAAAGTACTTAAATAAAGGGAGATTATGTGTAGAATGAGCAAATTGGTTTTGGAAATCGCGTTTAAAAAAATGCATCTTGTCATGCCGAATTTATTTCGGCATCCCACAGGATATTCACTCTTGCCAGATCTGGGATTTGCCTGTTGCAGACTTATCCTGTGCTTACCTGCGAGTGGGATGCCGAAATAAATTCGGCATGACGTCCGCTTTTTAAATTCTTCTTTCAGCTTCAGCCAACGGTTTAAATTCAAGTACACAAAATGGCTTTAGCCTAAATTCTCCGCAGAGCATTCTGCATGCGATCCTATTCAATTTAAATTTTTGTTGGCTAAATCGTTATTATTCGGTATTCTTGAACTTTTGCGCATAACCCCAGCGCACCTGCTTTACCTGAATAAAACAAACATCAATGACCGAACACAAACTTAATCCTGAGGTACTAAAAACCAAACAACACTTTGAAATTCTGGACGGACTGCGGGGAGTAGCAGCTTTCGCCGTGGTGACCTTCCATTTTATGGAAATAGCTTATTCCGATTACAGTCAAAACTTTATCGGGCATGGTTTCCTGGCGGTCGATTTTTTCTTTTGCCTGTCGGGTTTTGTGATCGGATATGCTTATGACGACCGTATTGGCAAAATGGGGATCATGGAGTTTTTTAAATCCAGGATCATCAGACTGCATCCCCTGGTTATTTTCGGTTCGGTGCTGGGTTTGTTAGCCTTTCTTTTCGATCCCTTTGGCGGCCACCCGGAACTGTACAGCACAGGCAGGCTGATACTGTTATTTTTAATGTCTGTACTGCTTATTCCCTTCCCGGTTATGAGTGACCGCTATTTTAATCAGTTCGGTTTTAACGCACCCGCATGGTCGCTGTTTTGGGAGTATATAGCCAATATTGTTTATGCTCTTGTGCTTTGCCGTGTTCATAAGCGTGTGCTTCTTGCGCTCACTATATTGGCGGCACTGGGCATTTGTTTTGTGGCGCAGCACTCCGGCAACCTGATGGGTGGCTGGGGTAAGGGCAACTTTTGGGATGGCGGCGCCCGCATCAGTTATTCATTTTTAGCCGGTTTGCTGGTATACCGCTTTAACTGGATCATCAAAAACAAACTGGGCTTTTTAGGTCTGGCGGTATTGCTGGCTTTAGCTTTCCTGATGCCTTTCTCCAATAAATGGAACTGGCTTACCGAAACGCTGGTCGTGATCTTTTACTTCCCGCTACTGATAGCCTTAGGTGCCGGAGCCGTGCTAACGCAAGGCATAAAGAAACTTTGCGTATTCTCCGGAAAAATATCATACCCGCTGTACATGACCCATTACGCGGTCATGTGGATGTTTGGCAACTACTACGCTGCCCACAAACCTGGCCCAGGCCAATTGGGGCTTATTATTTCGATATCGGCGATCCTGCTGATTGGAATAGCTTACCTGGTAATGGTGATCTATGATATCCCGGTACGCAGATATCTGACAAGCAAAAGGAAACAAGGGTAAATATTGACCCTCTCCGTAATTTTTCGTATATTTATATCAAACGACAGCCCGGCCCCTTTCTCAAGGGTGCCGGGCTGTTTGGTTAAGGCAACAGGAGAGCCAAAAACCACCCGTTAAATATACAATCAACTATATATCAATAATTTAATACTTTTTAAACCTTTCAAAACTCATCAAAACCGTGTTAAAATTTGTTAAAATCAGGTTTTTTCGACGGTTTTTGAGTCGTTTTTGCCCCATTTTCGGGCCGAAAAGTGTTAAAATTTAAGGTTTAAAAAGTTTTTAAACCGAGTTTATAAAATATAGAACACTGCCTGTTTTTGTTGCTGGTTGTTGGTTACCATGTCGGTCACCTGGGGCATTTCGTCTTTCAGCATTTGCTTCAGGTCCTGCTCAATTTTCCGGCTGATGGCGGTGGTTGGTGTATCGGTTGGCATGTTCTCAAATGGGTCCTGCAAATGGATGGCCATTTTCTCGATCAGGAAAAATGCCGACGAAATAGCGATCACCAGGGGTACCTGCAGTATGCCAAAAAACTCGATCAGGCTAAATGGCAGCAGCAGTACAAAAAACAGTACCAGCCAATGTATATACACACTGTACGTAGCCGGGAACACCGTATTTTTGATACGCTCGCAACCGCCCATAGAGTTGGTAAAACCAGTGAGGGTGCCGTCCATAGCTACCTGCTGGTACTCGTTGATCCAGCCTAATTTGTACAGGGTGCGCAGATCATGTCCCTGTAACTCATTCAGCGCCAGCGGCACATGATCCATATCGCGAATGTTCCTGATATCGTCATCGCTCAAAAAAGCTTCCAGGTGCTGTTTAGCGTCCTGTTTACGCAAGTGGCGGCTCAAGCTGTAGCACCAGGCTATCTGCCGTTTTACTATCCGTTCTTTGAGGGCCCATTTTTCTTCGCCATCGTAACTACTATCGACAAAGGTGAGTACCTGGCGGGTAAAAGTGCGGCAATCGTTGACTATGGCTCCCCATAAAATACGGGCCTCCCACCAGCGGTCATATGCCTGGTTTGACCGGAAAGCCAGCAACAAGGATATAATAGTACCTAATATAGTAGGCACCGTTAAGGGGATAGACACCTCCTTAAAATTATAGTACTGGTGCATCAAATAAATAGCCGACGAATAAATGGCCACCAGGATGAGTTCTTTTTTTATTTTACCGAATACGTAAGTAACCGGGATGTTTTCTTTTAGCAGCATGATGTTTTAATAATTAAGGGGTTAATTACTGTTGTTCAATTAATTCCGGTTCCTCGGTAATCATATCAGCCATAGCGCCGGGTGTTTCGGTCAGGGCTAGTACCCGTTTCCCGCATTTTTCGATCAGCACTTCAGGGTCGATACTGTTTTTAAAAAGCAATTTGTAATTATCATGCGGTGGCACAATGGCATCCACCTCATGGGCATCCAGGTAGTTATTAAAAACTGCTACTGTACTGCCGTAAAAAATATCGATATGGATACGATTGATCAGGTGGCTGAAATCTTTCTCCATGTCGCGGCAGCGGATATAAAAATTATCCGGGATTTGCCTGAACTCTGTCGAACGGCGCGAAAGCATCAGCAGTTCGCCTATATTGTCAGTAATTTTCAGCATGTGCACCAGCCTGATATCCACTTTTTGCGGATAGTATTGCTGGGCTATATTGGGGATGCTTTGAAGTGATTGGTAGGTAAAATCGGTGGGGATGAACAGCGTTTTCATAGTCGTAATTATTAATGGTTTAACTTGTATAATTTTGTTTGATACAAGTGTAGCCCCCAATAATTAGGATGATCTAAGAAAGTTATTAGAATTTGATTAGAGTTTTACGCCGATGCATCCACAGGCAAAAAAACCTTGATCTCGGTGCCTTTACCAACATCTGAGCGGATACCTATGCTGCCCCTGTGCAGGCGTATAATATTGAGTGTTAAAGGTAGACCTACCCCATGCCCCTCGTAGCTATGCGTATTGGAGGCCCTGAAAAAAGGTTCAAAAATGTGCTGTAGTTCGGTTTCGGGTATGCCGATGCCCTGATCGGCAATGGAGATGATCACTTTATTGTTTTCGGCCAGCAGCCTTATTTTTACCAAACGGTTGTCTGAATATTTACAGGCATTGCTGATGATGTTGGTAATGGCCAGACGCAGTAAATTGCTGTTACCGCTTACGTAAAGCAGGCGTTCGTCGGTCGGCATATCTTCCAGATCGATTTGGATATTGCTCTCGGTATTGATCTTTTTAATGGATTCCGAAGCTGTCATCAGGAGCTCATCTATCCGGATGCTTTCCCATCGCTGTTTTTTACCATCAAAACCCGATTGAGCCAAGGTTAATAAGCTATTCAGTATCTGGCCCAACTTTTCAGCTTCCGAATAAATGGTGCCAAATACCTCGCGCTGCCCGGGGCTTGCATCGGTTTTGCTCAGGGCCAGCTCGGCTTCGGTACTAATAATGGTTAGGGGTGTACGCAGCTCGTGCGAGGCATTGCTTACAAAGTTATTCTGTGTTTCAAAAGCTGTTTCCAGGCGGTTAAGCATATCATTGAAAGTATAGGATAGTTCGGCTACCTCATCCTTGCCACTGAGCTCATCCAGCCTGAAATGCAGGTTATTGGCTGTTATATTTTTAACATTATTAATGATACGACGTATAGGTTGAAAGGTATAAAAGGAGAATATTTTACCTACAAAATAAACCAGTATCATGGCTGCCAGGAAGCCATAGATCAATATTCTCTGCAGATCCTTTAACTCCTGGAAACCAGATGGATCTGACGCTGAAACGATAACAATATATTTACTGTTGTCCTTGGTAAATACCTTGCCTGCATAAAAGATATTATCCACCTTATAGCGTGCTGTACTATCTTTTAAGATGCTTTTAATAAAGCTGCCCTTCGCATTTATTCCGCCTCTTATATTAATCTTGTTAACCGTATCTGTATTAAAAAAATATTCTTTTTCCGATTCCAGCTTCTCCAGATAGCGGTTCCTTACTTCCTGATAAGCCCGACTTTTGGCCCCGGGGAACAGGTGCACCTGCGCAGATATATTGACACGGGCTTCCAGCCGTTTAAAAAAATCGTCGAAGCCAAACCGGTATACCAGGTAAAAGATGGTGATATTGAGCAATAACAATATTACACCAGACAGTAACAGGAACAGCAGGGTTATTTTACTTTGTATTTTCATCGGGCGCTTCCTCTTTCATGATATATCCCATACCAAAAACCGTGTGGATGAGTTTGGAACCACCACCCTTTTCCAGTTTTTTGCGCAGATAGTTTACGTATACATCAACCACGTTAGTCCCCATGTTAAAATCAATATCCCACACACTTTCCAGTATTTGGATCCGTGACAGTA
This sequence comes from Mucilaginibacter sp. BGA-UO-ETr-C110, assembly GCF_059567985.1. Classification (NCBI taxonomy): domain Bacteria; kingdom Pseudomonadati; phylum Bacteroidota; class Sphingobacteriia; order Sphingobacteriales; family Sphingobacteriaceae; genus Mucilaginibacter; species Mucilaginibacter sp. BGA-UO-ETr-C110. The sequence continues at coordinate 358,071 of NZ_JCAQPB010000002.1, read as the reverse complement.
CTTTTTTCTGATTCTTAACAAAATATTCCAGCAACCTGTACTCTGTAGCCGTAAGTTTTAAGGGCTCCTGATTACGGTAAGCTATTTTTGATTCGACATTAAGTTCCAGGTCGTTAATGGTAAATGTATTATTTTTAGGCTGTTGCTCCCCGCTTTTACGGCGCAGCAGAGTACGCAGGCGGGCAGCCAGTTCGGCAATTTTAAAGGGTTTTACCAGGTAATCGTCAGCGCCGCTATCCAAACCGTTCACGATATTTTCGGTTGAATCAAGCGCGGTAAGCATAATAACAGGCATGGTTTGTTTGTGCTGCCTGATGAGTTTACATACTTGTATACCATCCATTACGGGTAGCATTACATCCAGTATCACCAGGTCAAAATCATGATCAAGCGCCATTTGCAGACCAGTTGCTCCGTTAGCCGCTACACTCACTTCGTAGCCAAATTCTGCAAGTCCGCGTTTTATTACCGATACCACGTTAGGTTCATCCTCAACCAACAATATCCCCATAGTATTACTTGTATAATTTTTAATTACGAGCGCTATAACCCATTAACCGCGCCCCGAAACATAGTTAACGGCAAGGCCGATCATTTCTTTTATATAAACGTTCCATTTGGTCATTGATTCGGCATTAGGTACCAGCTCGCCTATGCCAATATTTCCGGTTCCGGCAATATAATTACAAGGATATGGAATTACATCAACACCCATTTTTTTAAAGATCCGTACCGACCGGCGCATATGGAACGCGGAGGTGACCAATAAGTATGGCCCGCGCTGCCCGTGTTTTTGCAGCAAAGCTTTTGTTAAGGATGCATTTTCCAAAGTATTGCGCGATTGATCTTCTATCAGGATGCAGCTATCCGGCACCTGCGCGGCTTGCAATTGATATTTGACCCAGGCACCTTCCCTGAAAGCAGATGGATTTAAATTGCCGTTACCGCCCGAAATTAAAACATATTTTACCTTGCCGGTCTTTTGTAAAAGAACACCTTGTATAAACCTATCGGCCGCAGGACCGAACATGCCCTGGCCTTCCTTATTGTCCGAAGCGAAGCCTCCTAATACAATAGCCGCACTATATGTTTTGTTTTTTTCCAGTTGAGCAGGCGCTACATCCCAGGCCGCAGCCACCCTGTTGATCAGAAATGAGTTGGAAAAAAAATAAAGCACACCAATGCCCCAAAGCAGGTATCTGCGTTTACGTTTTACGTTTTTTGCAAAAAGCGCTATCAGCAGTAAAACAAATACATACAGCAGCGGAAAAAGCAAAAACGCTAATACTTTCGACAGGATAAAAAACATATACCGGTATACTTTAGCCGTAAAAGTAATTAAAATTTACAGTCAAGATAGTAGAATCGGGGGTCAAGAAAAAACAGGGGAGCATTTGTTTAAATTAGTACATAAAAAGTGGGTTTACATGGTTTACACTTTTTATGGTTTACACATATATAATTAATTCATAATCAAATAATTAAATAAAAAACTCATCATAAAGTGGGTTTACAGTGTAAACCATAAATAAAGCATTTTGTCCCCTCCGGGTCCCTTTCAGGAGACCCGGAGGTTGCCTAAGACCAGTCTATAACTCAGGGTCCTCTGCGAGAGACCCTGAGTGGGCAAAAGCGCCCCAAATAAATTCAGAGGTATTTTCCCTGATCGGATAATTAAACTATTTCTTAATTTCTGAATCTAACATCCTGACTCTTAACCCGTATATGTAACAAACTGGCATCATCATTGTCATACAAACAATAAAAATAAAATTATGGGCTTACTAAAACTTCTTGTCGTTGGTGCAGCAGTTGCTTACGGCATAAACTATGTGACCAAAAAGGGGCCAAATGGCAAGTCGATCATTGACGACCTGACCGAAAACGGGCCTGAATGGATGGATCGTGCAAAAAGATACGGCGAACTCACTTTAGATCAAATAGCTGTTCGCGCTCAAAACTTCAGAGATAACAACAGGTTCTAAAATAGCCGTTGCATTATTATGCAGAATATTCTTTTTTTTGGCGATAGCCTTACGGCAGGTTATGGCCTATATGGAAAGAAGGGAATAATGCACCTCCTCCGCGCGTCATTGCGAGGAGGAACGACGTGGACAACCGACCGGAGGGAGTCCACGCTACGCTCGCAAAGACGTTATTTTTTATACTCCCCTCTTTCCAGCGAAGCGCAGACGGGCTGAGGGGCAGCTTCGCTATACCCACCCAACCCCTCAGGACAGTTAGGGTTGCGTAAGCAAAAATATCAGCTTAACATTGCTTAAGCCCCTTGAATTATCTTGCTTACCTTTATAAACCGCTTTATTGCATTATATGAAACGACTCTTATGTGAGCCTACGCTTTACATCGCTTTATTATTTAATTTTTTCATCATCAACACAGGCTTTGCCGATACACCCGGTAAAGCAGTGGGCTTACAATCCGAACACCTCGTTAATCCTATTGGTATCGATTCCCGGCACCCTCGTTTAAGTTGGTTAATGGCCGATGAAAGACAAGGCGCGACCCAAACTGCTTATCAACTTATTGTTGGTACCGATTCTACAGGCGTAAGCAATGGTAAAAGCGATAGCTGGCAAACCAGCAAGGTGGTGTCCTCATCAAACCTGGTCAGTTACCAGGGTAAGCCATTACAGCCATTTACCAAATACTATTGGCGCGTGCAGCTATGGGGTCAGGCAGGTAAAAAACTCGTACCATCTGCCATAGCCAGTTTTGAAACCGGGATGATGGATATGCGTAACTGGAAAGGCTCCTGGATAAGTGACAATAAAGGTATCGCTGTAAATCCCGCCCCCTACTTTAGGCATACCTTTAAGGTAGCCCGGCAGATCCGCTCGGCAAGAGCTTATATCGCCGTAGCAGGTCTTTATGAATTGTATATTAACGGGCAAAAGATCGGCAATCATCGCCTCGACCCCATGTATACCCGGTTTGACAGGCGCACCCTGTATGTAGCCTACGATGTTACCGCGCAGCTGCAAAGCGGCAAAAACGCTATTGGAGTATTGCTGGGCAATGGATGGTATAACCATCAGAGTACGGCGGTGTGGTATTTTCACCAGGCGCCATGGCGCGGTCGCCCCACGTTTTGTATGGATCTGCGGATTACTTATACCGATGGTTCTGAGGAAACCGTAAGCTCCAACACACAATGGAAAACGTCACTAAGTCCTATCGTTTTTAACAGCATTTACACTGCCGAACACTACGATGCCCGCAAAGAACAAGCTGGTTGGAATACGCCCAATTTTATAGATACTGCCTGGAAACAGGTTATTAACCGTTCGGCGCCGTCGCAAAACATCGTGGCTCAAAGTCTACAACCTATCCGCAATGTAGAAGAGATACCTGCTAAAAGCATCACCAAAATTGATAATAACCTTTGGGTGTTTGATATTGGGCGAAATATATCCGGCGTGAGCAAGATCACCGTTAAAGGAGATTCGGGCACTGTAATCCGTTTAAAACATGCCGAGCGGCTGAATAAGAATGGTCATGTAGATCAATCCAACATCGACCTGCACTACCGCCCTACTGATGATAAAGACCCTTTTCAAACCGACATTTTTATTTTGAGCGGCAAAGGCGAAGAAACCTTTATGCCTAAATTTAACTATAAGGGTTTTCAGTACATAGAGGTAAGCAGCAGCAAACCCGTGGAATTAAAAAAGGAAAGCCTGAAAGCTTATTTTATGCATAGCGATGTGGCTCCTATCGGTACTGTAACATCATCAAACAAAACCATCAACCAAATCTGGAGCGCTACCAATAACTCCTACCTCAGCAACCTGTTTGGTTACCCTACCGATTGCCCGCAACGCGAAAAAAACGGTTGGACGGGCGATGCTCACATAGCCAGTGAAACAGGCTTATATAATTTTGACGCCATCACCATTTATGAAAAATGGCTGGCCGACCATCGCGACGAACAGCAACCCAATGGTGTGCTCCCATCCATTATCCCGACTGGCGGCTGGGGCTACGAATGGGGCAACGGACCCGACTGGACAAGCACCATCGCCATTATCCCCTGGAACATTTATTTGTTTTATGGCGATAGCAAACTACTGGCGGATAGTTATACCAGCATCGAAAAGTACGTAAATCATATTGATGAACTCTATCCAACGGGACTAACCACCTGGGGCCTGGGCGATTGGGTACCGGTAAAGTCCGTATCGCCGGTTGAGCTTACTTCCTCAGTTTATTATTATACCGATGCCAGCATCCTGGCTAAGGCCGCAAAAATATTGGGTAAACAAGCCGATTTTGTAAAATACTCGGCACTGGCCAATAAGATTAAAAATGCCATCAACGCCAAATACCTGAACACCGAAACCGGTATGTATGGCAAAGGCCTGCAAACCGAGTTGAGCGTACCTCTTTACTGGGATGTGGTACCGCAAAGTCTAAAAAGCAAAGTGGCGGCCAACCTGGCGCAGCGTGTGGCTGCCGATAATTACCACCTGGATGTGGGAATTTTAGGAGCCAAAGCCATTTTGAGTGCATTGAGTGATAATGGCTACCCGGATGTGGCTTATAAAATAGCATCGCAGGAAACTTTTCCTTCCTGGGGTTGGTGGATGGTGAATGGTGCCACTACGCTGTATGAAAACTGGAAGATCGATGCTAAATCTGATATCTCGCTAAATCATATCATGTTTGGGGAGATAGGCGCCTGGTTGTACAAAGGTATAGCGGGGATCCATACCGATCAGGATCATCCTGGTTTTAAACATATCCTGCTGCAGCCGCACTTTGTAACCGGACTTAATGAATTTACGGCCACTCATGATGGCCCTTACGGCAAAATAGTATCCTCGTGGCAACGTACAGATCATGGTATAACTTACAGGGTTACTGTACCGGCCAATTCAACAGCTACCATTACCTTACCCGCAGGTAAAACTTACCTGGGCGGCAAACTGCTCAATGGTTCAGGACCTTACCAGGCCGTTGCAGGAAGTTATGTTTTTGAGGTGAAATAATTGTCACTTCAATTGCCATAGATATTTCATATTTACATTCGCTTAACACCAAATGACCTTTTACTGACAAGCCGGTTCACTAACCGGCTTGTTTTGTATATACTTTTGTTACATTATATCGGCTCTATATCATGTACAAAAAAGTCACTTTACTACTACTGCTGCTTGCATTTTCGTTGATCAACATAGCCCATGCCGAGGAGCCCTGGGCCTTAAGTACTAACAAAGAAGGTGTTAAGGTTTACACCAGGCATGTGCCTGATTCCAAAATAAAAGCCATTAAGGTGGAATGTGAATTTAATGCCTCGGCCGCTCAATTGGTTGCCGTATTACTGGACATCAAAGGCAGTATAGACTGGGTTTATCATACCAAATCTGTTAACATGATCAAACAGGTATCACCTTCAGAACTATATTACTATTCCGAAGTATCTATACCCTGGCCTTTGCATAACCGCGATTTTATTGCCCATATAAAAGTTACCCAGGACCCTAAAACCAAAGTGGTTACGGTTGATGCCCCCTGTTTGGCAGATATGGTGCCACGTAAAGATGGTATAGTTCGTATTGAACATTCAGTAGGTAAATGGATAATTACCCCGATAGACAGCGATCATGTAAAAATTGAATACACCCTGCATTTGGATGCCGGCGGTAGCGTACCTGCCTGGTTGCTTAATATGTTTATTACGCAGGGTCCCACAGAAAGCTTCAAAAAGCTTAAGATACAATTGCAGAAACCTACCTATAAAAATATCAAGCTGCCTTATATTACCGATTGATCATACGGGTTATTGAAACGGCATAGCGGCATTCTATCTCCATTACGCTAATTACCATTAATCATTTGCAAAAAAAGCTGATAACAGTTGCCTGCTATAAGCGTAATTTCGTTGCTTAGCTGTAATTGTCTATGCTGTTACCGTGGTACTTTCAGATGCCTGATGACAGTTTTATAATTTATTACCGCTAATATTGCTTTAACCAATTAAAGTAAACACTATAAAATGAAGGTAGCTTTATTTGTGCCCTGCTATGTTGATCAATTTTATCCTAAAGCAGCTATTGCCACGCTGGAATTGCTCGAAAAATTAGGCGTTGAGGTACACTATCCTAAAAATCAGACCTGTTGCGGGCAGCCCATGGCCAATTCCGGATATGAACATCTCACTACCGGCTGCAATAATTTGTTTATTGATAACTTTTCGGGATATGATTATATCGTATGCCCATCGGGCAGTTGTACCCTGCACATCAAAGAGCATTTACATTCACCCGAGAAAGAAGAACAGGCTATTGATATCCGCAAAAGGGTGTATGAGCTTACCGAGTTTTTAGTTGATGTATTAAACGTTACGGAACTAAAAGCCCGTTTCCCTTATAAAGTAGGTTTACACCAAAGCTGTCACGGTTTGCGCGGTCTGCGGATATCGCAAATGAGCGAGCTGGTTGCTCCTGCTTTTAGCAAACCGGCACAACTGCTGGATATGGTACAGGGTCTGGAGCTGGTACCTTTAACCCGACAGGATGATTGCTGCGGTTTTGGCGGAACTTTTTGTGTTGCCGAAGAAGCGGTATCCTCCAAAATGGGGAAAGACCGTGTAGACGACCATATCGAACACGGCGCCCAATACATTACCTCGGCCGATCTTTCATGCCTCATGCATATGGAAGGCATTTTACGCCGGCAAAAAAGCGATGTTAAAGTAATTCATGTGGCCGAAATCTTAAATCACTACAGCCATGAGTAATGTTACAGCAAAAAGCCACTCCGAGTTAGCCAGCATCTTTAACCAGGATGAACCACGCGTTGACTGGCACGACGAAACCTTATGGTGGGTACGCCAAAAGCGCGATATACAGGCTCATAAACTACCCGAGTGGGAATTATTAAGGGAAACCGCATCACAGATCAAGAATAATGTATTATCAAATCTGAGTGAATACTTGGAGCAGTTTGAGGCTAACGCGATCAACAACGGCATCATAGTGCATTGGGCCGCTGATGCCAAAGAACATAATCAAATCGTACACCGCTTATTACAGGAACGTGGCATCAACCGCATGGTCAAAAGCAAATCCATGTTGACCGAAGAGTGCCATTTGAATGAATATCTCAAAGAACAAGGTATTGATGTAATCGACTCCGATCTGGGCGAACGCATTGTACAGCTGGCCGGTGAGCCACCAAGTCACATCGTACTCCCTTGTATCCATAAAAAGAAAGAAGAGATAGGCGATATTTTTCATGAGCATTTAGGCTCGGCTAAAGGTGAATCAGACCCTAAGATCCTGACCGAAACCGCCCGGCAACATTTGCGCGAAGTATTTCTGACACGCCGCGCGGCGCTTACCGGCGTTAACTTCGCTATTGCCGAAACCGGAGAATTTGTAATATGTACCAACGAGGGCAATGCCGATATGGGCGCCCACCTGGCCGAGATCCATATTGCCTCGATGGGTATAGAGAAGATCATTCCCGAAAGAAAACATTTGGGCGTTTTTTTAAGGTTGCTCACCCGCAGCGCCACTGGTCAGCCTATTACCACCTATTCCAGTCACTTCAAAAAACCACAACAGGGTACCGAAATTCATATTGTTATAGTAGATAATGGCCGGAGCATACAATTGGGTCGCGAGGATTTTCGCAATTCATTAAAATGTATCCGTTGCGGGGCCTGTATGAACACCTGCCCGGTATATCGTAAAAGTGGCGGGCATAGTTATCATACTGCCGTTGCAGGTCCTATAGGCTCTATACTGGCGCCGAATCTCGACATGAAAAAATATGCCGACCTGCCCTTTGCCTCCACCCTTTGCGGCTCCTGCAGTAACGTATGCCCGGTTAAAATTGACATCCATGACCAGCTTTATAAATGGCGACAGGTTATTGTAAAAGAAGGCTACAGCCCTAAAGCAAAAACCATGGCCATGAAAGCGATGGCCTTTACCCTATCCTCACCTGCGTTGTACAGGTCGGGCGGCAAGGTAGGTCGCCTGGTATTTAAATATGCTCCGTTTGCAGTTAACAATGGATTAAATCCCTGGTACAAACACCGTGAAATGCCCAAAGCCCCGGAAGAATCATTTGGCGAATGGTACAGCAAAAGAAAGGAAGAAAAGAAATGAGCAGGGAAAAAATATTAGCAGCGGTTAAAAAAAATCAGTTTACCCATGCCCCGCTGCCTGATCTGGAAATATTGAATACCTTAACCGTAACCGAAGGTTATTTAACACAGCAGTATACCAGTATAGCCAGCGCCGGTGGGAGTTTTGTTTATGAAGTGGCTGATCTTGAAGCTATAAAAACTATCTTGCAAAAGGAGTTTAAGCCCGGCGTAAAGATCATATCGGGCATTCCGGAATTGGGCAATTATACCTATGCGGGCGATGTGAGCGGCGAACCATCACACAGCTTTGCCGATGTAGAATTGACCATATTGCGCTCAGATCTCGGCGTTGCCGAAAACGGAGCCTTATGGCTTACAGAAAGCCAGATGAATATACGGGTGCTTCCATTCATTAGTCAACATTTGGCTGTTGTAATTGGCAAAGACACCCTTGTGCCAACCATGGCTCAGGCTTATGCCCAGATAGGCAACGCCGATTATGGTTATGGAGCCTTCATCTCGGGCCCATCAAAAACTGCGGATATTGAACAATCGTTGGTTATTGGTGCACATGGGCCCCGGAGTTTGTCGGTGTTCATCCTTACATAGCCCCTTCTTAATACATTATATACCGGCCTGTTATGAGTAAATAACAGGCCTTATTTTTGTTGTCACCACCTTAAAAATGGATGTCATTACAATGATGACACAAGGATGAGTTTTGCCTATTGTAAAAATATACCAATTGGTATATTTTTGTCTTGTTGAAATTAATCATCAACATTAAAACAAAATCAAAACCTCACAGAACACTGTACTCATAACCGGCGGAAGCGCTGGCATAGGATTTGAAATAGCCAAACAACTATCAGCCAAAAACAATCACGTTATTATTATTGGCCGTAACTCCGAGCGTTTGCAAAAAGCCGCAGCTCAATTACAAAATGTTACCGCTATTAGCGCTGATATATCAAACGCTGCAGATGTGGAATCGCTTGTTACCAAATTAATCAGCGACTTTCCTAAACTTAATATCGTGATCAATAATGCGGGTGCCGCGGCAGGATTAAGTGATCTGCTTAACAACACTGATACTTTTGAAAGAGCAAGTATTGAAATGCATACCAACTACCTGTCTATTATCAGGCTTAACGAAAAATTATTGCCATTGCTTAAAAAACAAACAGAGGCAGCTATCGTAAACGTATCATCAATAGTAGCTTTTTTACCAGGTAAGGTAACCGCTACTTATTCTGCCAGTAAAGCCGCGTTGCACTCTTATACCCAGGCCTTAAGGGTTGCATTAGAAGACACAAGCGTTAAGGTGTTTGAATTGATGCCGCCATTAGTTGATACGGAATTTTCTACAGAAATTAACGGTCATCTGGGCATCAAACCATCGCAGGTTGCTGATGAGTTTTTAGCCGGGCTGGAAACCGACAACTATGAGATCAGGGTAGCCGGCACCGAGCAATTTTACCAACTATATCTGTCATCACCTGCCGAAGCGTTAAAAGTATTACATGGTCGCGCCAGTTAATTTATAAAACTAAAACGCGAGTCATTTTTACGGGGAACGAGGCGGATCTTCTGCTTCGTTCCTCTTTTAAAACCCTAATAAAGCCCTTTACCTGATCATCATTCATCAAATTATAATATTAAAATACCAATTGGTACATTTGTGTAATGGAAACGGAATTATCAAAAGCTGCAAGAACACGCCAGTTCATTGTAGAAAAAACTGCGGGTATCTTTAATAAAAAAGGATATGCGGGTACTTCGTTATCGGACCTTACCGAAGCAACGGGGCTTACCAAGGGTAGTATATACGGTAATTTTAAAAACAAAGAAGAAGTTGCCGTAGCTGCATTTGAGTACAACACCGCAAAAGTACGCAAGCAAACCAGGCAGCTTATTGATCAGGCATCTACCTATCATGATAAGTTGATGGTATATGCCCAGGTTTACCATAGATTTAACGCCATCAGTTTTCCGGAAGGCGGCTGCCCCATCTTGAATACGGCTGTTGATGCCGATGATACCAACCCGGTTTTAAAGGAAAAAGCCGCCCAGGTGGTTATTAACTGGAAGAAAAGAATTGAAGACCTGATACAGGGAGGCATAGCAGCGGGAGAATTTAAATCAGGTATCGACATTGCCCAAACTGCCCTGTCCATTATCGCCCTGATCGAGGGGGGTATCATGATAGCCAAGGTAACCAACACCCCGGCCAGCCTGGATAAGGTATTAAAAACAGTAGATGCTATCATCACGCAGCTTAAAACAAGCGTGTAACCTAATTATTACAGCAATAATAATTGGGGGGCTAAAAACAAAAGTTGTTAACTCAACGTTATAAAGAGTACCAATTTAACAATATGCCTAAAAAAATCTTAATCCTTGATGATAGCGAGGATGTACTTGACGTGATGAAAGAAGCGCTCGAGATGGAGGGCTACGAAGTTCAGGGAATCAACTTTACCGATGATATATGTAAGGCGACTATCAGTTTCAATGCCGACATGGTTATCCTGGACTATATACTATTCGGGATAAACGGTGGCGAGCTTTGCCACATGCTCAAAACCACACCCGAGACCTGCCATATTCCCGTGATCATGGTATCGGCCTATCCCCGGGTACTCGAGTCCCTGGGTAATTATGGTTCCGATGCCTTTATAGCCAAACCTTTTAATCTTTCCGATATAACGGATACCATCAAAACTTGTTTCCTCAAAGCCGGCAATGACGTAGAACATGCCGATTGCGATTTCTAGCCGATCCCGTTCCTGCTACTTTAAGATCCCTGCCATATACATTTACTGATCGACTTTTACAGACGATTAATCAATTTGTATTGTGAAAAAGCTATGCTATTTGTTGATTTTTAAGAACTCTTCCGACTGTCGTTGCCCAGCCGGAATTTTGAGAAACTCCTGATAGCAAGAGTTTAAATAAGCCGCCAGATTAAATTCATGGCTGCTATATGTCTTAATATCGGGAATATAAAGTGTAATGAAATTTTTTAACTCTTGATCTTTTATAGGCAAATAGCCCTGAAGGTTTTCGGGACTGAAAACTTTTGAAATCTGTGCCTTTTTCTCCTCATCAAGAAGAAATTGCTGCTCCCTTATTTTTCTGTTTTCATCTTTGTTCCAATCATGTACCATAATTTTGATGCCACCTATGGGACGACCAGCAGCATCGGTTTGGTACAGCACTGTTTCACTGTTAAATGGGCCTTTTGATGGAGCCGCCTTTAGCGACCCTGTCTTTAGTTCAGATGAAGTTACTTGAACTTCTTTGAGTACCTTAGTCTTTAAACTAAGGTAGATCTTCAGATAACTTAAATTTGTAATATAAACAGTATCTGGCTGATAATAAGGCGACGAAAAAGACAGCAGGTCACCCATCTTGGCGCTAATGGCAAAGCTTCCGTCCGAAGCTGAAATTTGTTTTAGGTGAGCGTTTAAGTTTTCTATGCTTATTCCCGAAAGAGGTATTTTGGTATTGTTCTCAAATACTTGCCCGCCAAACTTCACTTGAGCATAGCTTGTTCCACAAAAGAATCCGATTAGTATTATAATTAGCAGGCTTTTCAATGTCAATTTATACACGCCTTTATACATTATTTGATTTGTGGTTATTGTATGATTTAAATATAAACGTCTTTTTTTATAATTCCTGCATTCTGTTTTACGACAAAGCGAGCCTTTTTTTGAGAGTAATAGCCCATGATTGGCAGAACAAGCTTTGTTCAGAAATATCATAATGCAGAGCCGACTCACCCGGTCTACGCTTCGCTGGACCACCCTCTCTTCGCCTGTGGCGGAAAGAGGGTTGAAAAAAAAGAAATGCAAATCCCCTCTCTCCGCTTCGCGCATAGAGGGGTGACGAGCGCAGCGATGTCGGGGTGAGTCGATAGCGCGCATTTGATTCTTTCCTCTGTCATATCATGGGCAATTGTCTTTGAGCTTCTCACCAAAGTAAAGTTGAGCTGCACAGCAAACCTGAGCCCCTGCTTTTACACCCATCTTTGTTTTGTAATTAACAGAGCAAAGAAAAATGAAAAAGATCATATTAATAACCGGCGCATCTGCCGGTATGGGTAAAGAAATGGCCAGGCACCTGGCACAGGATGGGCATATAGTTTATGGTGCGGCACGTCGTGTGGAGAAAATGGCCGACCTTAAACAATTAGGCGTAAGGATATTAGCTATGGATGTAACTGACGAGGCTTCCATGATTGCTGGTATTGAAACTATAGTAAAAGCCGAAGGCGGTATTGATGTACTAATCAATAATGCCGGATTTGGTTCGTACGGAGCTATTGAGGATGTACCCATTGCCGATGCGCGTTATCAAATGGAAGTAAATGTTTTTGGCGCGGCTCATTTAACACAGCTGGTATTACCACACATGCGCAGGCAGCATTCGGGCACAATCATAAACATATCATCTATTGGCGGCAAGTTCGCGGCGGCCCTTGGCGGCTGGTACCACGCCAGCAAGTTTGCTTTAGAGGCCCTGAGCGATAGCCTGCGCAATGAAGTAAAGCAATTTGGTATTGATGTGGTAGTGATTGAACCCGGTGGTGTAAAATCTGAATGGAGCAGTATAGCGATGGATAATCTGCGTAAAATTTCGGGAGATACAGCTTATCGTACTTTAGCCGAACAATTTGCTGCTATAGCAGTAAAAGCTAATGAAAAGAATGCTGAGCCGATAGTTATTGTTGATCTGGTGAGAAAAGCCATAGCGGCCAAACAACCTAAAACACGCTATCACGGTGGCTATATGGCTGGCCCCGCATTATTCATGCGAAAAATACTGTCTGACCGTACTTTTGATAAAATGCTGTTGAGCCAGCTGAAGTAATTGTATATTTAAATTGACGATGGAAGACAAAAGCCACATATTGTTCAACAACCTGCTCTACTCCTGCGTTGATAAAAAACAACGTGCTAACGAATCATTTGTACCCGAACATGCTTTCGGGTACATCATATCTGGCGAAATACATCAGAAAACCAGCGAAGGCACCCGGATATTTAGCGCTGGTACCATTGGGCTTTTACGCAGAAACCAGTTGGTGAAGTCGGAAAAAGTACCGGGACTTACGGGCGAATTTAAATCGATCAATATATTTTTAGACCAGCCATTTTTACGCAGATATAGCGCCGAACATAAACTTACGCCGGCCAAACCATACACCGGAAGCCATATTCATATACTGCAGCCGGATCCGTTCATTAAAGGTTATTTCGACTCTTTGATGCCCTATTTTGATCATCCGGAAAGAGCCACCGATAACATGGCTGAGCTGAAAACCAAAGAAGCGGTTGAACTGCTCCTGAATTTCAATCCGGATTTTTACGATTTCCTTTTTGATTTCACGGAACCATACAAGATAGATCTGGAAGCTTACATGAACCAAAATTATATGTTCAATGTACCTGCTGCCCAGTTTGCCAAACTCACAGGTCGCAGCCTGGCCAGCTTTAAGCGCGACTTTGAAAAAGTATTTCGCATGGCACCAGGACAATGGTTGCAACAAAAGCGATTGAATGAGGCCTATTACCTCATCAGGGAAAAGGGCCAAAAACCATCAGAAGTATATCTTGATGTGGGTTTTGAGAATCTGTCGCACTTTTCATACACTTTCAAAAAGGCATTTGGAATAGTACCATCAAGAGTGTAAGCCAGGCTTAAAAATTATCTTGCAAATTTTGCTTTTTACTGATTTTGTTTTGATAGTTTTATCATGCTTACCCTAATTAGCTATTTACTAAATGACCTTAACCGAATTTGAACTCACTGGTGGCGCCACGTATGGCCTGATGAATGCCACCTGGCCGTTTGCTACCCTCCGGGTTAACAAAAATGAACTCGAACTTAATATTTCTTTATTGGGGAACCTACATTTCAGGCCAGAAGATGTGGTATCGATAACCGCTTCCGGGATGAGTTTATTTTCAAGCGGTATCCGTATTATACACAAAGTAAAGGGATACTATTCAACCGTTATTTTCAAGTCATTCACCAATGCAGATTCGATTCTGCGACAGATACAGCAAACAGGCTTTTTAGACAATAAAGAACGCTTACCTGTTTATGAGGATACCATCATTACCGCGATACAGGAAAAAGGTGGTTTTGCCATGAAAATTCCGGCAGCCATCGCCATTGTGGTGATCTGGAATTTGTTGTTTCTACCCAATTTCGTACATACATTTCAGAATAATAAAGTTCCATTCATAGGTATGAACCTGGGATTATGTTTTATGCTGTTATTATCCCTCACGCTTTTGATATCCGAACCAGTCCGGAATGTGATACTGAAAGAAGGCCGTACCTTAAAACATATTAAGACATTTGTATTGTTTATGATATTTCTTTCGGTATTAATGCTGAGCATGTCATTCCTGCTTCCCTAATTATTTGTTTTTCTGTTTGTTTTAGATAGATTTATAAAAACAAACCTAAAAACCTTTATATGAACTGGAACCTGATCCTAAAGCTCTCGATGTTTGGCCTGGCCATGGGCCTGGCGACAGCGTTTTTTATTCCGAGTAATATTGAGGGGGCTATCTGGCCGGTTATTTTTATTATCTGCGCTTATCTTATCGCCAAAAACTGTACACAAATGTATTTTACCAATGGCTTTTGTCTTAGCCTCGTAAACTGTGTATGGATCATCGCCGCACATGCTATTTTTTATAAAAACTATGAAGTTGGTCACGCGCAGGAAGCCGCCATGTATAACGGCAATCCATACCACATTCCACCCCAGGTGGCCCTGGCTGTTATAGGTGTTGTAATTGGTATAGCCTCGGGACTGGTGCAGGGCCTGTTTGCGTTTATCGCGTCAAAATTGGTTAAGAAAAAGTAATGGCCTTAACTCAGCTGGATAATTTTTACCTGCAAAAGGACGAACCCATCAGGGGTTGTTTACTGGCACTTAAAGATATCATCCTAAAACAAGACGAGAACATATCTGCCGAATGGAAATATGGGATGCCATTTTTCTGCTACAAGGGCAAAATGTTCTGCTACCTATGGGTACACAAAAAATATCATCAACCCTACATCGGTATTGTTGAAGGGCAAAGATTTGATCACCCTAAGCTCATCATCGAAAAACGCTCACGTATGAAGATCATGCTTTTTGAAGCGGATAAAGATCTGCCGGTAGAAACGATAAATGATATTTTAAGGCAGGCCCTCGATCTGTACAGAACGGGGCTCATCAAGTTAAACAGTTGAAATATTTAATAGGTAATCCATCACCGTTCCTGATTTAAGATCTGCTGGCTGATAATTCCACATCAGTTTATAACATGGCGAGATCATATTATCGATATCAGCTTTTATACCATCTGTTAATAGATTAAATAAGCCGGAAAATTGCAAGCTATGCGGTATATCAGCGCTTATTTTGGGAGTATCGTTCCATAGTTGTTTTACCTCATTATCGGCCAGGTAGTTTTTTTCAAACAAATAATGGAACCAGAAATAAGGGTGTATTTTTAAACCTTTAGTAACCAAAGGCCGAAACCAAACCTGATTACCGAACCCCGGCAAATATTTATTCAAAAACTTCCACTTTGAATGTTCGATCAAAGTCATCCCTTTACTGTTGCGCCAATAATCCAAAACTAACTGCCGAAAGGTATTTGTTATATGATTATTAACGGCCGATGCTATAAACCAACTCGAGATCATGCGGTCGGGGCCTGGTTTTTCGAATGCAAAAAACCCACATTTCATATAGTCTGTTAACCAGGAATCTAATGGTTTTGTACAAAAGCAGGTGGCATCAACCCATACACCCCCATATTGGGCAAGCAGGTTGATCCTTAAGATATCTGAAAATGCCTGTTTGGTTATGTGCTCATATTTTCCTGAAAAGTAATCCTTAACCGAAGTTTCGTCCAAAAAAATAATTTGCCAGCCGGGGTTGTGTTTCAGCCATGACTCATAGCACTTGGTTACTACCAAAGGGGCACTATCCATACCCTGCAGCCATAAAAACCAAATTATTTTAGGAGGATAATTATACATCACGGCAAAATATATGATAACAATGCTATTATGCCCAAATATAAATTATTCGTTATGGCTTGTAGGTAACGATCAGTTTTGTTACACAAACGGAATGATAAAGCAAGAATTTAAGCAGATGTATTTTTGTATATTCCATACCCGGAAAAACAATTGAATGTATATCTTTGCAGCAAATGCTCCCGTAGTTCAACGGATAGAATTATGGTTTCCGGTACCATCGATATGAGTTCGAATCTCGTCGGGAGCACTTTAAGGCCTCTTAAATAAATTTAAGAGGCCTTTTTTATTTCCCCCCAGCTAAATAATAAACATAAAATACATAAATTAAAGATTTTCAATATAATGCATATTTATTTTAATGCAATTTCATAATATTATTATTATCTTAATGCCTTATTAAATAAATCAAACAACATCTTATTAACCACCATTTAACTTATTATTTTATGAAAAATTTAGAATTAAATTTGCAACAATTGGGTAATGTTACTGTGTTGACAAGAAATCAATTAAAAAACACATTAGGGGGGACTGGTAAGACTAACTATTGTAATTTTCAGGATATAAAGTGCGCTGCAGGAACAAAGTGCGTATCTACTAATAATCCGAGCAGTCCAGACCAAGGCATATGTCGCTAATTAGCTTTCACATCTAAATTGCACCTATTTACAATTTAAATGTGAAAAGAACCGTTCTAAAAAGCCCTAACTAATCAAGTTTGGGCTTTTCTATTTTCGTAAGGTTCACTCTTCACAATGTGAAATATGGTTCATATTTAAAATCGCATCTACCTCCTGGAGAAAATGCTGATGTTCCATTTCTTCTACCTCGAGCTGCGTTAGGCCGCTGTACTTTGCTTTGTTTTGGTGCCTGCTTCTAACGATGATCACAATAGGTATACATACCTGTATGATCATAAAGGCTACCGTGATCTGGAACATATAAGTAACTAATGTATCCATAATAGTAAGACAAATAAGGTATAAATTGGTGTTGTTAATTTAACGATTTTTGCCGGGTTTTAGATGCGTATTCGCTATTTTTTCTACTTTCTTAACCAATTAAAGCGTTTTTAACATTTTGTACAATAAAACGCCTTTACAGCCTCAAAGCTTATATTTTTAGCCCCATTTATTGCTAATCTATTTACTTGTTTATTAGCCAAACAGTATCGTTTTGATCATTTTTAACGTAAGGGCTATTATAATTTTTTAATAATGCTTGCCTAACCAAAAGCCTTCCTTATATTTGTAACCAAAAGGTTTCATATTGATGGTTAAACATCTATTCCTTTTTGTTCCATATAACCAATACACCTATGTTAGAGACAGTTCAACCCAAACCCCAAAGTAAAGTATCTTCTTTTTTCTCTGTTTTAAAGCAATCACTTAAAGGCGCCGAAGTTGACCTCACCTCCATCAGCATTAAAAGAGCCATTATCCTATTAGCCATTCCCATGATGCTGGAAATGGCCATGGAATCCGTATTCGCATTAGTCGATCTGTATTTTGTGGGGCATTTGAAAAACAGCAGCCTTGCCATTCAAACGGTTGGTTTAACAGAATCGGTATTAACTGTTATATATTCCCTGGCTATTGGTTTGAGTATGGCAGCTACAGCCGTGGTAGCCCGTCGTATCGGCGAAAAAAATCCCGAGGCGGCTTCAAAGGCCGGGATGCAAACCATTATCATTGCGGTAATTATTAACCTTACCATCAGCATTATAGGGTTAACACACGCCCGGGATATCCTGCTGATCATGGGTGCCTCTGCCGAAACTGCCGATCATGGAACCAACTTTGTTCGGATTATGATGGGTGGTAGTATCATTATTGTGATGCTGTTTTTGATCAACGGTATTTTCAGAGGGGCAGGCAATGCCGCCGTAGCTATGCGGAGTTTATTGATAGCCAATATAGCAAACTGCTTCCTATGCCCTCTTTTTATCAGAGGGCTGGGCCCTATCCCGGCTTTTGGCTTAACCGGTGCTGCTATCGCCACTACTATTGGCAGAGGGCTGGGGGTTAGTTACCAGGTTTACAATTTATTCAACGGAAAAAACATCCTGAAGATACGCTTAAGTTATTTTGTGCCCGACTGGCAGCAGATCAAGGCGATCATTAAAATTGCAGCACCGGGTATTTTACAGTTTGTAGTAGCCAGTTGCAGCTGGATATTCCTGGCCGAACTGGTAGCTACTACCGGCGGTGAAGCCGGCTCTGCGGGTTATTAAACCTCCCTGCGCTTAATGATGTTCTTCCTGTTACCCGCCTGGGGATTAAGTAACGCTGCAGCAACACTGGTAGGACAAAACCTGGGTGCAGGCCATATAGACAGGGCCGAAAAGTCGGTATTTCAAACCATTAAATACACCATGGTGTTCCTGGGCATTGTAAGCATCTTGTTTTTAACCTGCGGACATTTATTCGCGTCATTTTTTACCGAGGACAAGGCCGTTATAAAAGTAGCCACCCGCTCTTTACAAATTTTAAGCGGAGGCTTTATTATTTATGGTGTGGGTATGGTTTTAACCAGCGCTTTCAATGGTGCCGGCGATACCTGGACGCCTACCAAGATCAACGTTTTTACCTTCTGGGTGTTCCAGATCCCTTTTGCTTATTTACTGGCCAAGTATTTTGAAATGGGGCCAACAGGCGTTTTTATATCTATCCCCGTTGCCGAGGTCGGGCTTACTTTAGGGGCTTACATTTTGTTTAAGCGTGGCAAATGGAAAAAAACTATGGTTTAAGATAGGAAGTCGATAGTCCATAGTCGATGGTCCATAGACCTGAAGTCAGTAAAGTCTGTAAGATAGAAACATAAAGATCAAAAGAAAAGTCCGAAAGCATGGAGGGTTACACTCTCTAAACTTGCGGAGTTTTTTACTTGCGGACTTCATGGTCTATGGACCATCGACTATGGACTTCCCGACTTATTACGGCACTTTTACTGCCTGGCGGGCCAGCAATTGCCATTGCCCTTTATTTTTAACCCATACCAGCAGTATACCCAGCTTTGTAATACCCGGGCCTTTACCTTTATCGTTGGTAGCTGCCGTAAGTATATGCCTTACAATAGCCGTGTTACCTACCACATTAACGTTTTGATCAGTCAGATTAATAGATACAAAATCAGAGGCGCCGGTAGCGAGATCACTTATAAATTCTTTTTTAGTTTGCAGCTTACCGCTTGAGTGACCATAACTCACTTCGCTTGATACTAGTTTTTTAAGTGTAAGGGTATCCGCGTCGACCATTGCTTTACGCAGTTGTTCGGTGGCTTGTGTTACCTCAGTGATCTGTTTTGAGCTTTGAGCAAAAGGTTTTTCCACATGAAGCACAAAGGTTACTGCGAAACATAGCAGGGCTTTTAATAAAAAAGATCTTTTCATAGGGATTTTCAAATTAGGTTTTTAACAAATATAATGTTAAACGTTAAATCTGAAGTGCATAATATCTCCGTCTTGTACAATATAGGTTTTCCCTTCGATGGCCAGCTTGCCGTTTTCTTTTATCACTGCCTCTGAACCATTAAATTTAACAAATTCATCATACTTGATCACCTCAGCACGGATAAATCCCTTCTCAAAATCGGTATGGATCACGCCTGCAGCCTGCGGCGCTGTAAAGCCTTGTGTAATTGTCCAGGCACGTACTTCCTGCACGCCGGCGGTAAAGTAAGTAGCCAAGTTAAGCAATTTATAGGCCGCTTTGATCAGTTTGTTTACGCCCGATTCTGTCAATCCCAGATCATCCAGAAACATCTGGCGTTCTTCGTAAGTTTCCAGCTGCGCTATCTCCGATTCTATCTGTGCAGATATCACCAACACCTCTGCATTCTCTTCCTTAACAGCCTCTTTTACCCTATCTACATAAGCATTACCTGTATTTACCGAGCCTTCATCAACATTACAAACATACATTACCGGCTTTGCGGTGAGCAACCACAGGTCCTCAACATATTCTTTATCCTCTTCGGCAACCGGTGCGGTACGGGCCGATTTACCTGTTAGCAGGTGCTCCTTGTAAACGGTTAAAACATCAAAGGTCTTTTTCGCCTCTTTGTCGCCACCGGTTTTAGCCATTTTTTCAACTTTCTGGATCTTTTTTTCTATCGATTCCAGATCCTTCAGTTGTAATTCGGTATCAATGATCTCTTTGTCGCGTATAGGGTCAACAGAACCGTCAACATGTATCACATTGTCATTATCAAAGCAGCGCAGTACATGTATAATGGCATTGGTGGCGCGTATGTTACCCAAAAACTGGTTACCCAGGCCCTCGCCTTTGCTGGCGCCTTTTACCAAACCTGCTATATCAACAATTTCAATAACGTTGGGTACAATGCTTTTGGGCTGTACTATTTCGGTAAGTTTGGTTAAGCGCTCATCCGGCACCGTAATTACGCCTACGTTTGGTTCAATAGTACAGAACGGAAAGTTAGCCGCCTGCGCTTTGGCATTTGATAAGCAATTAAAAAGTGTCGATTTACCTACGTTTGGTAAACCCACTATTCCACATTGTAAACCCATTTTTTAGATATTAATTCTTTTGTCGATGGTCGATAGACCATGGTCAATGGACTATCGACCATCGACTATTATCTACCGATAAAATTCGCGCAAAGATAACACAAAAATTTGCCTATAATTTGAAAAAATAAACGACTTTTGCCAACGTCAAAACAAGGCGAAACAGATTAATAATAAGATGTAAAACAACAGGGGGAACTTTATGAACGAAATGGTTGAACAAATAGAATTGTTGCTGGAGCAGGAAAACAATAAACAATTAAAGGAATATTTGAACAACCTAAACATATCAGACGTTGAAGAACTGATAGGTGAACTACCCGAACATGGCCCCCGATTTATTGAAACCCTTTCACTCAACCGCGCTGTTAACGTTTTCCGGATCCTGGATTCGCCAACCCAGGAGCGTATCATCAAAAAACTATCCGGTCAAAAAGTGGCCGACCTGATCAACGCGCTGCCTCCCGATGACCGTACCGCCCTTTTTAGCGAATTGCATGGTGATGCCGTTAAAACACTGATCCTGCACCTGTCGCCCGATGACCGCAAAGAGGCTTTATCATTATTAGGTTACGAAGAAGAAAGCGTTGGGCGTTTGATGACCCCCGACTATATTGCTGTTAAAAAAAACTGGGACGTTACCCGCGTATTATCCCACATCCGCCGCTACGGTAAAAACTCCGAAACCATCGATGTGATCTATGTAATTGATGAAAACGGCGTACTGCTTGACGACATCAGGATACGGGAGATCTTATTGGTTAAACCCGAAACCAAAGTAAGCGACCTGATGGACGGGCGCCTGATATCCCTCAGCGCCAGCGATCCGCAGGAAGAAGCTATCAATATATTCAGGATGAATAACCGCGTGGCCCTGCCCGTGGTTGACAATGAGCATATATTACTGGGTATTGTTACTGTCGACGATATCTTGTGGATAGCCAACGAAGAGTATACCGAGGATATCCAGAAAATTGGTGGTACCGAAGCTTTGGACGAACCTTACCTGGATATTAACCTTTTCAGGCTGGTTAAAAAGCGGGTTGGCTGGCTTATTATTTTGTTCCTGGGCGAAATGTTGACCGCCACCGCCATGGGATTTTTTGAAAAATCAATTGAAAAAGCCGTTGTACTGGCCTTGTTTATCCCGCTCATCATATCCAGTGGTGGTAACAGCGGTTCGCAAGCATCAACTCTGATCATCCAGGCTATGGCCCTGGGCGAAGTTACGGTTACCGATTGGTGGCGGGTAATGCGCCGTGAGCTATTATCGGGCTTAATGTTGGGCCTAACGCTTGGATTAATAGGGTTTATGCGTATTTACATCTGGACCATGTTTTCGCCCATTTACGGACCGCATTGGATATTGGTAGGCTTAACCGTAGGCTGCGCTCTGGTTGGTGTTGTATTGTGGGGATCATTGGCAGGCTCCATGCTACCACTCATCCTGAAAAAATTAGGCGCCGACCCTGCAACATCATCTGCCCCGTTTGTAGCTACCCTGGTGGACGTTACCGGACTCATCATTTACTTTAGCATCGCCGTGATGATCATGAAGGGTGTGATGTTGTAATGGCTGATTAATTATTACAGATTTTAACCGCAGTCGCTCGCTATTCTTCTGTTCCCTCCCCACGGGAGGGGTGCCGGCGGATGGTGCTGTGGCAGGGAGGGGTTTATACGCCCGGCATAAACCTGCAATAGTGCATAAACCCCTTCCTCCCCTTCCCGAGGGAAGGAATCGCACAAGCCAGCGCTTTTCTGACATGAAATTCTAAAGCCTCATCACTCTCAACTCATATACGAACTCACATTACTGTAATCAATATTGGTTACGTTGCTGTAATCGGGTACAAAACTACCTTCATTGCTGATGGCCATATCCAACTCAAAGCTTGATGGGTATGGCGTATTCAACAAGCTGCCTTTAGGGATGTAAGGGAATAGCTCTCCGTAGGTTTGGATCTGGCTGTGGCTGATGCGGCGATAGATAAACATGCGGTGCAGATCGCAGGGTTTTACCAGGCCGGCGGCACCTATCATTTGTATGGCGCTACTTACCGTTTGGTTATGAAAATTGGCCACACGTACCTTTTTATCGTCGACCACCAGGCCGCGCATCAGGCTTTTGTCCTGCGTGGCTACACCGGTTGGACAAGTATTCATATTACATTCCAGCGCTTGTATACAGCCCAGGGCAAACATCATTCCGCGGGCGCTGTTGCACATATCGGCACCAAGAGCAAAATTCTTTACCAGGTCGAACCCGGTAGCCACCTTACCCGATGCGATGATCTTGATATATTTTTTAATGTCGAAACCGGTAAGCGCATCATAAATAAAGGCCAAGGCCTCGCGCAGGGGCATGCCTACGGAGTTCGAGAATTCCAGCGGTGCGGCTCCGGTACCACCCTCGCCCCCATCCACGGTAATAAAATCAGGATAAATACCTGTTTTAACCATGGCCTTGCATATCGCCAGAAACTCGCTCTTATGACCTACACAAAGCTTAAAACCAATGGGCTTACCACCCGACAGCTCGCGCAGCTTTTTGATGAACTGGGTTAAGCCGATAGGATCACTAAACGCGGTATGGTATGGCGGTGATACCACGTCCTGCCCCATCTCTACCAGCCTGATCCGCGCAATTTCTGGCGTAACCTTAGCAGCCGGCAATATCCCTCCGTGACCAGGCTTGGCTCCCTGCGACAGCTTGATCTCAATCATTTTTACCTGCGGCAAAACAGCGCGCTGGGCAAAAGCATCATAATCAATAGTACCATCAGTATGGCGACAACTGAAATAACCTGTGCCTATTTGCCATATAATATCGCCACCGGGTTTCAGGTGATAATCGCTCAAGCCACCTTCCCCGGTATTATGCGCGAAGTTGCCCAGCTTAGCGCCACCGTTCAGGGCCAGTATAGCATTCTCGCTCAGCGAACCAAAACTCATGGCCGATATATTATAAACGCTGGCCATATAAGGCTGCTTGCAATCGGGGCCACCTACCTTAACCCTTGGCGACAGATCAAGTTTGTGATGATCAATCGCCGCTATACTGTGATTAAGCCACTCGTAGCCATCTGCATACACATCCAGCTCGGTACCAAAGGGACGGGTATCATCAACCTTTTTGGCACGCTGATATATCACACTGCGGTTTTGGCGGTTGAAGGGCGTGCCATTGGTATCGCTCTCAATAAAATACTGGTATATTTTGGGGCGCAAATCCTCCATCAAAAAGCGCAGGTGACCAAACACGGGATAATTACGTACAATGCTGTGCTTTTTTTGGACCAGGTCATAAAAGCCTATCGCATAGATGGGCACCATGATCACGAACGACCAGGCAGCCGGTTTCCACAGTATTGTCCACCCGATGAGCGCGGCAAATATGATAATGAACGAGGTGATGAAAAGCTTCTTCAT
This sequence comes from Mucilaginibacter sp. BGA-UO-ETr-C110, assembly GCF_059567985.1. NCBI lineage: Bacteria > Pseudomonadati > Bacteroidota > Sphingobacteriia > Sphingobacteriales > Sphingobacteriaceae > Mucilaginibacter > Mucilaginibacter sp. BGA-UO-ETr-C110. The sequence goes on along the minus strand of NZ_JCAQPB010000002.1, from coordinate 333,921 downwards.
AAATAGATTATTTAATATAAAAATAACTCTTAAAGTTAAACATTAGCGCAATTGTATGGTTAAACTTGTACTTGATTGTCGGTGAATTGTAATGAAATAAAATTAGATGTTTAAACATCTAATTTGTTATTATCTTTGACTCAACAAAACAAATAAAAAAAATCATGGCAACAGAAACAGCAACAAAATGGGTTATCGACCCAATGCATTCAGAAGTACAATTTAAAGTAAAACATTTAGTTATATCAACCGTAAGCGGCTTTTTTAAAAGCTTTGAAGGCGAGATCATAACTGAAGGTGATGATTTTGACAATGCCGAAGTGGATTTTTCACTGGACATCAACAGCATCGACACCAACCAGAGCCAACGCGATGAGCACTTAAAAGGCGGCGAATTTTTTGACGCGGAAAAATATCCTAAGATCATCTTTAAATCAACCTCATTAACCAAAACTGACGATGAGGAATACGAATTAAAAGGTAACCTGACTATAAAAGACGTAACCAAACCGGTAACGCTTAGCGCCGAATTTGGTGGCTCTGCAGCCGATTTTTACGGTAACACCAAAGCAGGTTTTGAAATTTCTGGTAAAGTAAACCGCAAAGAATTTGGTTTAACCTGGGATGGCGTAACCGAAGCTGGTTCAGTTGTAGTTGGCGAAGACATCAAATTACTGATCAACATACAGTTGACCAAACAAGCTTAATTGTTTTAATACTGTTGCTGTGTTTTAACATTTAAAAGCCGGCGTTGTTGCCCAGGTAACAACCCGGTTTATTGAAACACTCAACAGGTTAAAATTGATGATGATGAAAGTCATTTGCCTTTGGCAAGTGACTTTTTTGTTTTAGATCCTGATTTAAGGAATAATAGGTCTTCTGTTTAGAGACTTACGAAGCTTTAAAAACTCCGTAAGTCTGACCGGCCTTTTGGCAACTAAGCTTCAATAATTCATTATATTAGGCTATCCCAAAAAGCCTCATGAAAAACTTACCTTATCTGTTACTGTTCATCTTATTTTCTGCTTGTACACACCCCTCAACAAAGGAAAAGAGCATTGCGAAAACTACAGACACTGTTCAAAAAGACACGATTATGCCGGGCGATAAAGATAGTGTTTTGATGGACGACAATGATCATAAAGCGACCAAAGGCGAGTTGAGAAAAATATTGAAAGAAAATCCGGAACTGAACGATGACGAATTTCCCCGAAACCCGGATATTATTTATTCTGGAAGAAGTAATGAAAGCACGCGTGATTATGGCAGTGAGGTTGGTCGGGACAATTATTACGTACTTTATGCTTACTTTTTGAAATTAAAAAATGGAGAAAAGAAGTATCATCAGCAAAGAGAAACCTTGATCAAAATTTATAATGACATTAATTTTATTCATCAAAAAATTAAGGGTGGCGGTACCTACTTTATTCATCAATACCCCAGAATCCTGGGGTATGCAGAATATTCAATATGGAAAGGCAAAGACCATGATTATTACACCCGGGAGTACGATATAACCAAACAAAAGGAATTATATATAAGCTCTTTACGACAAATAATCAATGACGAACTTAATGTAGATTTTGACTATCCGGAAAAAGAAAAACTCGAATTAAAAAAAGAACTTTCGGAGGCTACAGGCGAGATTAATAAATTAATAACCAATTACTTTTATTTAAAAATGGCTCAGGAGTTTGAATATTCTAACTATTGAACCCCGCCATTTTCCCATGTCCTTAAATTTTCGTATCTTTATACAAACAGCAGCCCGGTTCTCTTTTTATCAGAGAACCGGGCTGTTTAGTTAAGAGAAAAATAAGGCAAAAACAGCCTGAAAAATAGTTAGTTATTTGACAATCAATTATTTAATACTTTTTAAAGTTTTTAAAACTGCTCAAAACTGTGTTAAAATTTGTTAAAAAGTGTTAAAATCGATGTTTTTTGAGTGATTTTTGACCTGTTTTGAGCCGTTTTTGAGCAGAAAAGTGTTAAAATAAGAGGTTTAAAAAGTCTTCCTTATCCCCAAATGTTAAAATCTGTCTGCTGACATTTAGCACTCACCATTTTTAAACCAACTTATAGGTATATTTGTCTGTATATCATGCTTATTAAAATATATCCCGAAAATCCTAACCCTAAAGCTATAGAGCAGGTGGTTGAAGTATTACGCAAAGGTGGCCTCATCATATACCCTACTGATACCGTTTATGGTCTGGGTTGTGATATCACCAATCATAAAGCCATTGAAGCCATCTGCAAGATCAGGAACATCAAACCCGAAAAGGCTAATTTCTCCTTCATATGCTATGATCTGAGCCACATATCTGATTATATCAAACCAATTGACAATACTACCTTCAGGGTGCTTAAAAAGGCCTTACCGGGACCGTTCACCTTTATATTCAATGCCAGCCACATGGTGCCCAAGCTATTGAGCTCCAATAAAAAAACGGTAGGTATCCGGGTGCCGGATAATGAGATAGCCCGTGAAATCGTACGGGTTTTGGGTAATCCTATCCTATCTACTTCTATTAAGGATGATGATGATATTATAGAGTACTCCACCGATCCGGAACTGATCTACGAGAAATATGAGGACCTGGTTGACATCGTGATCGACGGTGGTTATGGGGATAACATCGCCTCTACCGTAGTTGACTGTACCGAAGGTGATTTCGAGATCATCCGTGAAGGTAAAGGGGATCTGGAATTGTATTTATAAGGGGGATAAAACAACAAAAAATGGCGTCATTGCGAGCGCAGCGTGGCAATCCCCTACCTACAGAGTGAACCTGCCTATTAGGGATTGCTTCGTTCCTCGCAATGACACGCGGATAAATGCCTATGGTCTGATACTCTGTATAAACGCTGGTATCTTTTCCATATAACCATCTTCGGCCAGCAGCTTAACGAATTTACTGCCCACAATGGCGCCATTGGCATATTCGCAGGCTTTTTTGAAAGTTGCATTGTCCGAGATACCAAAACCGATGATGGTTGGATTTTTAAGCTCCATGGCCTTAATACGCTTGTAGTAATCTTCTATACTATTAGTAAGCTGCAGGCTACCACCAGTTATAGACGATGACGACAACAGGTAAATAAAGCTATTACTCAGCTCATCAATTTTATGGATTCTATCAGGCGATGTTTGTGGCGTAACCAGGAATATATTGCTCAGGTTATTGTTGATAAAATGAGTTGAGTACAAGGCTTCGTACTCATACATGGGCAGGTCGGGTACAATAACGCCATCCACACCCAGTTCAGCTGCTTTTTTGCAGAAACGCTCAACGCCGTATTGTGCGATAGGGTTAAAATAACCCATCAACAAAATCGGAATGGTAACCCGTTTACGCAACTCGGTCAGCTCCTCAAACAGGTGGTTAAGGGTCATACCGTTTTCCAGCGCCTGTTCTGAGCTATGTTGTATGGTTGGCCCATCAGCTACCGGGTCGGAATACGGGAAACCCACTTCCAGGAAATCGGCGCCGGCTTTTTCCAAAGCTTCGGCAATATCAACCGTAGTGTTCAAAGCAGGATAACCCGCGGTATAATATATGGATAACAGGTTATCTTTCTTAGCTGCAAAAAGCTGGTTTAATCGGTTCATGGTGTAGCTTATAGTTGATGGTTCATTGTTCATGGTAATGATTGGTTTTATAGTTGACGGTTGCACATTGTTTTTGCTATGATCCATGAACTATTATCCATGAACTAATTAATAACCGAAATATTTGATAAACGTATCGAGATCTTTATCGCCACGGCCTGACAGGCAGATCACGACGTTATCTGTTGGATTAAATTTCATTTTTTCGAGCTGAGCCAGGGCATGTGATGACTCAATGGCCGGGATAATACCTTCCATTTGCGAGCAAAGTAAACCAGCCTTCATTGCTTCATCATCGGTAACACTTACGTAAAGGGCACGGTTTATTTTGTACAAGTGCGCATGCTGTGGACCAATTCCCGGATAATCCAATCCTGCCGAAATGGAATAAGGTTCAACCACCTGTCCATCGGGTGTTTGCATCAGGATGGTGCGGCTGCCATGCAGAACACCTTCGTGGCCCAAAAAGGTAGTAGCTGCCGAATGACCGCTATCAACGCCTTTACCGGCTGCTTCCACAGCTACCAGTTTAACCTGTTCATCATCTAAAAAATGATAAAACATTCCCATAGCATTACTACCACCACCTACACAGGCCAGTACATATTCGGGCAATTCTTTACCAGTATGCTCTACGAGTTGTTTTTTAGTTTCTTCGGATATGATCGATTGGAAACGGGCCACCATATCGGGATATGGGTACGGGCCAACTACCGAGCCGATAATGTAGTGCGTGTCAACCGGATTGGCTATCCAGTCGCGCAGGGCCTCGTTAGTAGCATCTTTAAGCGTTTTACTACCCGATGAGGCCGGCCTTACGGTAGCGCCCAACATTTTCATACGGGATACGTTAGGAGCCTGGCGGGCCATGTCAATTTCGCCCATGTACACTACGCATTCAATACCCATAAGGGCACATACGGTCGCGGTTGCTACACCATGCTGACCTGCACCTGTTTCGGCGATGATGCGTTTTTTACCCAGGCGTTTGGCCAGCAATATTTGCCCGATGGCATTGTTGATCTTGTGAGAGCCTGTATGGTTCAGATCCTCACGCTTAAAAAATATGTTAGCGCCATATTTTTCAGAGTACCTTTTGGCATGATACAAAGGCGATGGCCTGCCTACATAATTTTTGAGCAGATCATCAAACTCCGCCTTAAAATCGGGATCATTAATGATGTTGAGATATTGCTGTCTTAGTTCTTCGACGTTTGGATATAGCATTTCGGGGATGTAAGCACCGCCAAAATCGCCATAGTAACCATGTTCGTTAACTCCGTATTTCATCTGTAATAGTGTGTTTTTTGATGATATCAAATGCTTTTTCCAACTTGGGGATATTTTTCAAACCCGGTTCATCTTCAAACCGGCTGTTCAGGTCAACCGCGTAAAATTGCGGATGTGTTATATTTTTAACTTCTTCTATATTATCCAGGCTTATACCGCCGGATAAAAAGAAAGGAGTATCCAATGTATATTTATTCAAAATGTCCCAGTTAAATGCTTTACCAGAACCACCGTAAATCTTGGTTTTAGTATCGAACATAAAATAGTCTACATGACCGGCATAAGCAGTTAGTTTACTGAAGTCAAAGTCGTTATCAACACCAAAGGCTTTTATAACGGTCACCCTGCCTTTAAAAGCAGCCGCAAATTCCGGGCTTTCATCGCCATGCAGCTGTATGGTATCAAAACCATACTGATCGATCAATGAGCTAATGGCTTCGGTGGTTTCATTTACAAAAACCCCGGTTTTATGGATATTTCCTGGTATTGCCTGTAGCACCTCTGATGGCAAAGTATCAATATAGCGTGGTGACGGTCCGTAACAAATAAAGCCCATGTAATCCGGTTTTAAGGCGGCTACGGCTTTGATGTTTTCGGGCTGCTTTAGGCCACAAACTTTGATCTTCATGCTTAGTTCTGTAATAAAAGATTAAAACTATTCAATGCTTTTCCTTTTAACAGGGCTTCCTCTGCTTCATAATAGCAATCGGCAAAGCTTTTTTCAGGACCGATGGTTTTGATAGCCAGCGCCGCGTTTGAAAGCACCACGTTATTTTGGGCAAATGTGCCCTGATTGTTAAGTACATCGCTAAATATCTTAGCTGATGCAGCTACGGTATCGCCTCCGGTTATTTGTTTGGGATCCAATTTTTCAAAACCCAGTCCTTCAACCGTATTGATCTTTTCGCCTTCGGCCGAAAAAGTTTTGAAATCGCAGGTGAGTGAAATTTCGTCATAGCCTTCCAACGCATTTACTATGGTATATTTGGTGGTTGATTTTTGATAGAGATAGGCATAAACCCTCGCAAGCTCGAGGTTAAATACCCCAACCAGCTGATTCTCTGGCTTAGCCGGATTAACCAGGGGACCTAACATATTAAAAAATGTTTTTACTCCCAATTCTCGGCGTATAGGGGCCACCATTTTCATGGCTGGGTGAAACAAGGGCGCGTGTAAAAAGCAGATGTTTGCTTTATCGATACTGGTCTTCAATTTATCGGCATCATTAGTAAACTGATAACCCAGGTATTCTATCACGTTGGATGAACCACAACCCGATGATACCCCATAATTACCATGCTTAGCTACTTTATAGCCAGCACCAGCTACCACAAACGACGCCAGGGTTGATATATTGAAGGTATCCTTACCATCGCCACCTGTGCCGCAAAGATCTATCAGTTGACCAGTTTCCAGATCAATAGGTAAACAAAGCTCCAACATCGCGTCACGGAAGCCTTCCAATTCTTCAACGGTGATACTGCGCATGCAATATGCCGTCATAAAAGCTGCCATTTGCGAGTTATTGTACTGCCCCTGCGCAATGTTCGTCAAAATATTTTTTGAAGCTTCCCGGGTAAAGGTTTTGTGTTCAAAAAGATGATTTAGTATCTGTTTCATAAGCCAATATCTCCTAAAGGGGAGATTTTTATGATTAATTTTTATCCAACTTATCCCTCAAAAATTGAGGGCAACAAAAAAGGGTTACCTTATGGCAACCCTTCTGAATATTATGTTAAAAAACAAAAAACGGAATTGCCTTACGATTAATCGTTAAGCCACCACCAGTTATTGTTTAATACTATCATTTTCATTTGTGCCACAAATATGGAAATAGTTTTTCCTAAAAGCAAACAGAATGATAAATTTACGCAAAAGCCGAAAAGCTTACACTCCAAATGAACCATAACGCGCGAAAAGTAAATCCGGAAGATGACCTTGGCTTTGGCACACAGCCGGTTATAAAAAGCCAGCCGGTAATTAATAAAGACGGATCCATCAACGTAAAACGTACAGGCCTCCCCTTTTTTAACCGGTTAAACAGCTATCAAACCCTCATCAACATGAGCTGGACAAAATTCTGGCTGGTTGTTTTAAGCGGTTATTTGGTAGCCAACATCACCTTTGCCTGTATATACGTTGCCCTTGGGCCAGATAGCCTTGACGGTAAAAGCGGGAGCACTCTTTTTGACCATTTTATGGATGCCTTCTTTTTTTCGGCACAAACCATATCCACAGTTGGTTACGGACATATTAGTCCACAGGGGATGGCTGCCAATAGCGTGGCGGCGTTAGAGTCTATGATGGGCTTACTGGCCTTTGCTTTAGCTACGGGTTTACTTTACGGGCGTTTTTCAAAACCTACAGCCAAGATCAAATACAGCGAAAATATTCTTGTTGCCCCTTATAAAGGAGATAAAACCGGGCTCATGTTCAGGCTGGCCAACTCCAGGCATAACGTATTGATTGATTTGCATATAGAAGTAAATTTCTCTTATAACGAAGAGATAAATGGCAAAACAGAACGTAAATTTTATCCACTGGTACTCGAGCGTAAAGCAGTAAGTATATTATCAATTAACTGGACTGTAGTGCATCCTATTGATGATGATAGTCCGCTGAAAGATTTCACACGGGAAGATTTTGAAAAAGCCCAGGTAGTTTTCTCGGTATTATTAAGAATATTTGACGATACCTTTTCGCAAACTATCCATTCCCGTACTACCTATACTTATAAAGATATGGTGTGGGATGCCAAATTTAGGCCCACATTTGACCGCGACCCGGATGGACGGGTTGTATTGCACCTGGATAAGATCAATGATTTTGAGGTGTTGGGTGGTTAGTGTGCCCTGGGATTACCTAAATCTTGATTAAACGTATATTACAATGGAGCAAGAAATAAATTCTATCAGATTTAAGATCACAAATAAAATTCATGATTTAACTTTTCTGAAGATATTGAAATCTGAGGTAAAAAAACTTAAGTTAATTAAGGAATTAGAAATTGAACCGTTTACTATTTTTTCATTACCATTTCAATCTGAATATTGGTATATTAAATATACTCTTTTGAAAACTAAATGTTTTTACTTAAATGAAGAAGAGTTTGAAAGCTTTTATACTGAAGAATCTCTTAATATAATTTGGTTAAGCGTAACAGATGAAGAAAGCTTTATTTTAGATTGTATTGATGGCAAATGGTATCTTACTGTCGTAGAAAATGCTATTATAACAAATGGCTACTTTAAAAATCTCACTCTAATACCTATGTCTAAAACTTGAGACCTGGCTATATATCTCAATTATAAAAGAAAAATCCTGATAATCTCTTATCACGTAAATCACGGTTCAGACAAAAAGACACGTACGCAAAGGCTTTCCCACCATGCTTCGACAAGCTCAGAATGACACCCTCTATTAATTTACTCCTATCTCAGCAATGGATTTTTCTCTTTCGCGAAAACATTGTACACCATCTTATCCAAAAATGCCGGCAGAAACTTACTAATGGCTACCGTTAGTTTACCCTGCCTGGTCATGATGAGGGTACGTGAACGGTTTTCGATACCATCAGCAATGATCCTCGCCACCTCTTCGCTGCTCATCATCTTATTCTCGTCCATAGAGCTTTCGCCTTGCTGACTACCGTCTTTGGCCAAAGCAGTATTACGTATGTTTGATGCAGTAAAGCCTGGACAAGCCGTAAGTACATGAACGCCGGTTTTTAAATTCTCTACCCGCAATGAATCCAAAAAGCCGTTCATCGCGAATTTGGATGCCGAATAGCCTGTACGGCCAGGCAAGCCCTTATATCCGGCTATGGATGATATACCCACTACGCTGCCTTTGGTCTTTAAGATTTCGGGTAAGGCATATTTGGTACAGTATACCGTTCCCCAAAAATTAACATCCATCAGGCTCTTTAATACTTTCAGATCAGCATCCTGAAACAAGGCTCGCATCGAAATACCCGCATTGTTGATCAGTACATCTATTTTACCAAAAGTGGTTAATGCCTGTTTGATCAGGTGTTCGCAATCCTCCTCAATGGCTACATCGCACTGTACGGCAAGGGCTTTAATGTTGTATTGCTTTTCCAGATCCTGTGCTATTTCGCAAAGGGTGACATACTGGCGGGCAGCCAATACTACATTTGCCCCGCGTTTTGCACATTCAATAGCCAGTGATTTGCCAATGCCCGATGAGGCGCCGGTGATGATAACAATTTTATTATTCAACTTCATACGATGGAGGGTAAAGCTGCGGTAAGCCCTCCACTTTTATTTCGGGCACCTTAAACAAGTATTTCGTGGCGAATATAATCATAGCACCATAAAATTCCCTGATATAAGCATAGCTAAATTTAGCTTTACCCCTTGTATTAAAGTTGATGATATATGTTTTTGGAAAATAGTAATTTTTGAACCCGGTAAGCCTTACCCGGTACGACAGGTCGATATCGTACCCGTAAATATGGAAACGTTCGTCCAGCAAACCGGCCAGGTTAAGGGCCTCTTTACGGTACAGCATAAAAGCGCCATTCAGCACATCAGTTTCGGAAGTTTGAAACTCTTCTACCCAGTCTTTACGCTGCACATCGGTCAGGCGCGACTTTGAAAAATATTTAGCCAGCCCGGTCAGTTTAAAAAATATGCCCCAGGGCCTGGTAAAGCCATGTTTCGACTCTTTGAGGAAACGACCTTCAGGTGTGATCATGCGTACGCCAAGTCCACCGGAATCGGTATGCATATCCATAAATTCCAGCGTTTTCTCTATGGTCTTTTTGCCTGTAATAGTATCCGCACTGACCATTAAAACATACTCTCCCGAAACCAGTTTCAAGGCCTGGTTATAGGCCCTGGCTATACCTTCGTTTTTGGCATTAGCTATCACACTAACCTCCGGAAACTCTTCCTGGATCATAGCCAACGACCGGTCAGTTGAACCATTATCAACCACAAAAACCTCATTCGCGATGTCCTGGGCGGCTCTTACCACAGAGTTAAGTGCCAGCCGGAGCATGTTGCAGGTATTATAATTAACAATGATAACCGATAGTTTCATTTTTTACTTTGTCAGTGAGTTTTCATACGGAACACGTGTAGCGATAGATCGCCCTAAGGTAATCTCATCAACGTACTCCAACTCACCTCCAAAAGCTATGCCACGGGCAATGGTTGAGATAGTAATATTAAAGTTTTTTACTCTTTTATGAAGATAGAACAAGGTAGTGTCGCCTTCCATGGTTGCGCTGAGGGCAAAAATGATCTCTTTGGTCTCATTAGCCTTCAGTCGTTCCACTAAAGTATCCACCTGCAGATCTGATGGCCCGATGCCGTCCATAGGCGATATCAAGCCGCCCAGTACATGGTAAACGCCATTGTATTGGTTGGTGTTTTCAATAGCCATAACGTCGCGGGTATCCTCTACCACGCATATCAGGCTATGGTCGCGTTTATGCGAGGAGCAGATCTCACATACCGATTGGTCTGAGATGTTATGACAAACGCTGCAAAACTGTATCTCGTTACGTAACTTACTGATAGTCTTACTAAACTGCTCCACATCCTGCTTATCCTGATTCAATAAATGCAGTACCAGGCGCAAGGCGGTTTTTTGTCCTACTCCCGGCAGTTTGGCAAACTCCGCTACGGCATTCTCCAGCAATTTGGACGAAAAATTCATAGCACGAAGTTAATGAATAACCCGCAATTCAGAAAAACCGGGCATACCCTCAATTTGGCTTTAAAGTAGTCATGAAAAACCGGTAGGCAATTTCGCTAACCTCCTGTAATTCAGCCGGACGCTCATGGGCCAATTGCGGCCTGGTATAATGCCCGCGCTCACCGGGCAGAACAATGAGTTTATTTGCTGTTGGGATGTTTTGGGCATAATATTCCGCATTTAGTTCCTTTGGAGCTATCAGGTCGGCGTCACCCACTACAATTTGAACGGGCACGGTGATACTATGCAAACTCTCCTTACTGAAGGCATGCCCGATAGCCGGACCCAGCACGAAAACAGCTTTGATACGCCCATCCCGAAACGAATCTCCCTGGTGCTTAGTGGATTGTAGCATCACAGGATCGGTTTTAGACAGGGCTATGAGCCGGTTGATGGCCTCGCGGATCTGGGCAGGTGGTTCGGGCTCGCTTTTGACCAGGCTGTCCAGGTTAAATATAGGACCGGCAAGCCATATGGCCGTTGCGCCGCCCAGCGAAAAGCCTGCCACAGCAATTCTGCCGGTATCTATTCTTGTTTTGAACTCCCTGTCGATCAGTATTTTATCCAGCACTACCGATATATCCCGGGGACGTTCCCACATGCAGAAATCAGACAGGCTGCGGTCGTTTTCGGTTGTGCGACGTTCTTCGGGGTTGGTGCCGTTATGGGCCACTGCTACCGCTATAAAGCCCCTGGCGGCCAGGTAATAGCCCAGCCAGCGCATTTGTACCGGGTTGCCCTGCGCGCCATGCGAGATCATGATGAGTGGGTATTTACCCTTCCCCGCTATGGCAACATTACGGTATACTGCTACCGGAGATGCAAACTGCTGTGGATCATCTACTTGCTCCACCACTCCTCCACTACCCGCCGGGTACCAGATCATGGTGCGGAGCGGCCGCGGACCGGTGCCCAGCCAGTTGCTGCGGGTGCTATCGGCAAAATCGCGGGTGGTGGTGCCCACTTTGGCGGGTTTCACCGCGGCTGTTTGTGCATGGGTTATTTGGGCGCCTATCAGCAGGCATAAAACAAGTAGTATATTCTTCATTGATCCGTGGCGGAGAATTTTAATTTTTCCTTGTCCAAATATCCGGTGACAGATTGGTGATCCGTTTGACAAAAGTCAATAAATGAAATTTGTTAAAATTGGTGCCTGGGGACTTTTTAAACCTCAAATTTTAACACTTTTTTAGCCAAAACAGGGCAAAAACGTTCAAAAATTCATTCAAAACCATCGATTTTAACACTTTTTAACAAATTTTAACACGATTTTGAGCAGTTTTAAAAACTTTAAAAAGTATTAAATAATTGATTGTCAAATAACTAACTATTTTTCAGGCTGTTTTTGCCTTATTTTTCTCTTAACTAAACAGCCCGGTTACCTTACAAAAAGGTAACCGGGCTGGTGGTTTTATAAATATACGGAATTTTTGTGAGATGGGCAAAGGGGGTGGTGTCTAGGGGCGATCGCAAATAAATGGCTTACTGTAACACAACCGTAATCCAATTAATTATTTCTTATTTTTATCTAAAACCCGACGGATCAACAGATTACCAAAAATGAATGATATTAAAGTACAATGTAGGTATAATTAAAAATAAACATGTCTTTTTACACATTTAAAAATGAACAAGGAGCCCTTGATTCATTTATGAAAGCATACTTTCTTCAAAAAACCATAACCGTTCCTGATAGTCCCCTTAAGGATTTGAAAGATAAATCAATTCGTATTTGCCGTTTTTGTGGAGTCTCAAACGATAAAGATGTTTTTGGAAAAGATGCTCATTTGATCCCACATTTGTTAGGCAACCGCTATCTTCTTAATGATTTTGAATGTGATCGATGTAATGGAATCTTCGCCAAATATGAAACGGACTTGGCAGATTATTTAGCTATAGAACGTGTTGTTTCAGGTACAAAAGGAAAGAAAAGATTTCCTAAAATAGAACATTCTGAAAAAAGTATTAAATGGAATAACGATATAGATAATCAGGGAATTCAAGTAGATGGGGTTTCGGGCTCTGATATTGTTATTGATAAAGAAAATGAAAAAATCGTAACTCAATTTAAATTGAGTTATATTCCATTACAAGTTTATAAAGCGCTACTAAAAATTGCTCTTTCTACATTGGGAGAGGAGGAAGTTAAATTATACAACGTAGCTATTAATTTTTTATTTGATAACAAAGACTTAGACAGATTTAAAGATTTTGCTAAAGTTTTAAGATACGACATAGACTCAACACATAGAGTTTCAAACCCAATGTGTATTCTTTTTAAGAAAATCAATTTACGTGATAAAATCCCTGCGCACTTCTTCTTCCTATATTATGAAAATATAATTTTTTGCTTTCCATTACCTTATAACCTTTTAGATATAAAAGTTGGTTGTTATGACCCTATGCAGGTTTTGGTGCCTCCCCCACTTTTATTTTCTCCGCCTGCAGGTGGAGACTCTTTTAAAAAAGAATTTCAGGATCTTTCATTTCCAGAAAAATTTAGTCAAACAACTGATATTTCATTAAATATTTCAATGGAATCATTACTTGAAATTTGGCGCCAACATCCTTCTTCCGATCCAAATGCAGATGTTTCAGAATTAAAATTAACAGGCTATGTTTTTGCTCCAAATTCTAAAAAACTACCATAATTTTATGATACCTCAGCTACCGCAAGCGTCCTCATCATATAACAAACCTCTCCACACGTCATTGCGAGGTACGAAGCAATCTCTACATAGGCAGGTCAATCGGAAAAGTTCGCTCTGTACAGCATAGAGATTGCTTCGTACCTCGCAATGACGCGTGTTTATTTATTGTTACTCTCCAGTCTTAATCTCTACTTATGCAGGTCAATCAGAAAAGTTCGCTCTGTATAGCTTAGAGATTGCTTCGTACCTCGCAATGACGCGTGTTTATTTATTAGCATCAGTTCAACATCATCTTACATAAACAGGTCAATCAGAAAAGTTCGCCCTGTATAGCTTAAAGATTGCTTCGTACCTCGCAATGACGTGTAGGACTAAAGGGAATTAATTTTTTAATTTGCAATATGGTATTTGCAAGAGGAGGCTGCGTTTACATCATGACTAATAAGTTGCATACGGTTTTATACGTTGGGGTAACTTCTGATATTATTGGCCGTGTGTGGGAGCATAGAAATAAAGTACACCCTAATAGCTTTACCAGCAGATACAATTGTGATAAGTTGGTTTATTATTTATTCTACCCACATATAGAGGAGGCTATCGCCGCGGAGAAATTAATTAAAGGCAATAACCGGGATTATAAAAAGCAACTTGTTAATTCCTTAAACCAGGAATGGCAAGATCTTTATGATTCGCTGTTGGAGGAAAGTTCCAGCTAATCAAATCACAAGCCCGTCACTTGCGGGTACAAGAGTTTCAATAACCCCACCAGCCAAATCCAGCCAACATTATTACCGGTTAGCATTATTTCAACGATACATAAGGGTAATTCAACGGACAGATTCTCCTTTCTGCCGTTTTTGCCTGCCCGAAACCGGGTATCGCTTATATTGCAGTGCTTATTATTTTAATTTCTTCTTCTCCAGTTAGGGGTTAATTAAGATTGCACAAGTTACGTTAGTCAAACATAAGCCTGAAACCGCGAGGGCGACAGGCTTATATTTTTAATCCGCTACTGCAAGCGTCCCGCTTATGGTACGTATGTATCATATAAAAACATAAACTGAATCCCCCATCCCCCAAAAACCAATAACCCATAAAATGTGTTATCTTTTTTAAAATAACCATAACCTTTTACGTCGATGGAAACCGTGGTGATCAAAATGTCAAAAGACAACCAAATTAATGCCTGCCTGATATTTTGCATGATATTGGCCATACCGGCGCTTATTATGCTATACTACCTTTTCGCCACTAAGGATAGTGTAGTGTTTTATACGCTGCTGTCGCTACTGGTTATGATATTGATGGTTCCGCTTATCGGTTTCCTTACTTACAAAATTGAGCTTAAAGCCGACATCACTTTATCAAACGACAGTGTTACATTATCACCCCGCCGCAGCAGCGTTCTCAAAAGTTCGGTGTTGATGCAACGGTTTTCGAAAGAGGCCGACAAAATACTATCGTGGAAAAATATACTTGAATTCCACTTAGCCGATTGGGAAGAAAAAAGGTATGATAAAGAGAGTGTTTACGCCGTAACCATGTACAGCATCGGTATTGTACTCAACGACGAACGGGAAACCCAGGTTTGGTACAATGTGCAAGGATTAGACAAAGAACCCGGAGATATTTTAGCCCTTTTCAAAAAGTTCCATGATGCGTATAGTGGTCACCCCCAAAGGCGGGAACGGCGGGAGGTAATTATATATGGTACAAAGAAATAGGCCCCCGCTACCGCAAGCGTCCCGCTTCTGGTACGAATGAATGGTATAAACTTAGCATGATAGCCACAAGGGGGACCCCTGCGGCAGCACAAACAAATAACCCAATGCCACGAGCATCACGCTTATAGGAGGGAGAGTTTTATTAACACCACCGGCCAAATCCAGTCAACATTATTGACCCTTAGCGTTATTTCAACGATACATAAGGTTAATTCAACGGACAAATTCTCCTTTCTGCCGTTTTTGCCTGCCCGAAACCGGGTATCCCTTATATTGCAGTGCTTATTATTTTAATTTCTTCTTCTCCAGTTTAGAGGCTAATTAAGATCACACGTAAATTTTAGGAATAAGCCTGAAACCGCGAGGGCGACAGGCTTATATTTTTTATCCTCCGCTACTGCACTCTCTCCTTCCCGACAAAAAACTCATATCCGGGCAGTATATACGCTGCTACGCCGAACAGGATGATGGGAATGAGTAGATCGACAGAGGTAAATTCTTCCAAAACGTAATGCCCTACTTCCAACGAAATAAAATAGAATATCCATACCACGATAAAAAAGCGGCGTTTGATGGACGTGAGCAGCGCTATGCCTATCGCCACTTCGATAAAAGGGATCAGGCCCAGGTAAATATCAAACAGGGCCGATGGCAGATTGATGCGCAAATCGGGGTTGGTGAACTGTTTGAGGTAATATTTATGGAAATTTCCATGGCTGCAAAATTTGCTGATACCGGCAACCAGCAGGGTAATGCTCATGGTGATGCGCAACAGCAGTTCCGCGTTTTTTAATGTTTTTGTACTGATAGCGTTTTCCATGCTTTTGTGATAATGGCTCTTTGTTTACACTGAATATTAAGTGGTTAAAACAAAGTTATCAGATTTTTCCAAATCGCAAACGCTGGAATTTAATCCTTTGAATACTCCAGCAAATCCCCCGGCTGACAGTCCAGCGCCTGGCAAATGGCTTCGAGTGTGCTGAAACGGATGGCTTTTGCTTTGCCGGTTTTGAGGATAGAAAGATTGGCCAATGTGAGATCCACCTTTTCCGAAAGTTCATTTAATGACATTTTTCGTTTAGCCATCATCACATCCAAATTTACAATGATCGGCATGGCTTATATGGTTAGTTCGTTTTCTGCCTGAATTTCGACACCTCTTTTAAAGATCTGCCCGATCACAAAAAGGGTAACACTCATAAACAGCCATACATCGGCGCCGCCCAGGCGTAAATATTGTACATCGGGCATGGCTACTCCCTGCCCAACCAGCCAACCGGTATATTTAACACCCCACCAGGAAAACAAACCGATCATGAAGGTAATGCAGGCTATATTAAAAATAAAACGCCGCACCTCCTTGTTGAAAGGCTGAACCATATTGAAATTTTTATCGTGCATAATTTTGATGATTAGGTAAAATAACCAGGCCTTCAGCACGGCTACAACGCTCATCAACAGCATTTCTGCAAAAAAGCACCAGGTATCGTATTGTAAAAGGGCCGACAGATCGGCCTCATGCCAAAGATGCTTCACAACAGCCGGGTTCACCAATGCAAAAAAAGCATTTACTATAAAGCCACCGGCCTCAACACATACGCCAACAAATATTATCCACGAAAGGATGAGCAATACGTTCAGTGTTCGTTTGGTAGTAATTTCCATAAAGTTCCAGTTTTAAAGAATGATAGTACAAACGTAACACTATTTATCGAAAAACAATAAATTTTTATTGAAAAAAATCAAACAGTTATCGACTCACCCCGATATCGCTGCGCTTGTCGCCCCTCTCTCCGCTTCGCGCATAGAGGGATTTTCTTTCTTTTTTCTTTACCCTCTTTCCGCCACAGGCGAAGAGAGGGCGGTCCAGCGAAGCGTAGACCGGGTGAGTCGATTCTGCGACTTGAATTAACGCTACAAGTTTGATACCCACCTTTTCATGGGCTATCTTTCTTTAGCCTGTGGTGGGTGTTCTCACTGTACCACAGGCCGGAATTTAAAAACAAAAAAGCCCCCGCTGTGCAGCGGGGGCTCATCGAAATAATAAAGCTTACTGTATTTTAACCGACGACACTACATCATTTGCTGTAGGCGATAGATTAGGGAAATGCGGGGTATCGGCATTTAACTGCCATGAAGTCCCCTGGAAATTATCATCGCTGTATAGGGTTACCGTCCATCCATCCGGGATACTTGCTGATGATGCCCAATTATCAACAAAGCCATATTTCTGTAACTGTGCCAATGTATAATTCCCTTTAGGGATAGGTTTGGTGGCGGTACCACCATACATGGTGTTGGCATAAAAAGTTACTCCCGGCGGAAACAGGCAAACATTTTTGGGGAACAGTTGCAGAAAAGTTACCAGACTGCTAGCCTCGTACGATTGGATGTAGCCCGTTGGGCAGGTTACAGCATAATTGCGATAAGTAAGGTTGCGGGCCCTGTCGCGGTTTAGCCAGCCGGTGGTGATATTACCCTTGATCCAGTCCAGGTACTGGCTTTGCCCACCTTCGTTAACCAATTGCATCATGTAATCGGCAAATATGGCTTTCATGACGCCCTGCTCGTTAAAGTCGCCTTCGGTGGGTAGGATACCATCGGTACACAGGTTATTTTTTACATAATCGGCATATCTTTTGGCGTCGGCCAGGTAGGCGGCATTATGCGATTGCTTGTACAACGCGTAGGCCGCTCCAATAGCGGTACCGGCATTATAGGTATAAGCCTGGCCTCCCGGAGGGTTAGCCCCTATTTTATTATCATATACCTCGCCTGTGCTGGCATCCGTAAGGTTGGTTTTTGACCAGGCATAAATGGACTGCGCCTTGGTCAAATAGGCTTTATCATGGGTTATATTATACAGGCGCATAGCTCCTATTACGGTTGGGAAGTTGATGCAGGAATTTTTACCGCTATGGTTAAAATCCCAAAACATACCGCCATCAACCGGATCATAAGAGCCGGCCCAAACGCGATCGAAACCTGCCTGTGCTTTTTGCAGGTAGGCCGCGTTACCGGTGAGCTGATTTGCCCGGGCCAGGGCCATGATCCACCACATCATATCATCATATATAAACCAGGTGGTGGTATTGTTCCAGTTGTAGCCATCGTACTGGTTAAAGCCCCCCTGGTACATCGCGTTTACACGTGCCAGTTGAGCTGGTTTCCGGGTGCGGTTATACACATCCATAGCCATGTCCCAGTAAATAGCCTGCGTCCAAATGGCAGCTATGCCATCCTTGTTGGTGGTACTGTAATATAAATTAGTATTGGGGTTAAAACAGGCGGCATCAAAAGACGAGTAAGCCAGATCGGCAATGGCATCGTTTGTTACGGAAGAACTTAACGCATTGGTTTGCTGCTTACTTACAGCGGCGGCGTTATCAGCCTTCAAAGAGGTGTCGCGGGTTTTACTGCAGCCCCACAAGGCGACACAGGCACCCAAAAGTGCCAAAACGAAAGTTTTTTGTTTGCTCATAGATGAAGTATTAAGGTTTAATAATTGGTTATTATTTATAACAATAATAAGGCGAACCAACACTTAAACTGAGGTTAAGCCCCATAAAAAAATCGTTAACCCCTTTATTAACCGGGGCATTAACCCCTTATTTAAGGATATTAAAAATTAGCATATCTGTCTGTCACACAATGTTTTTTTCGACGTCTTTTATACATATGAAGCACCTTATTACTACCCTTGTTTTTTGCCTGTTTGTTCTCCAAACAGCTTTTGCACAGAAAACCGACCCCGATTTTATTACTTCGGATATCGATAACTTCTGGAAAGCTTATGATAAGATCGTCACCACTAAAGACAGCGCGCAGCAATATGCCTACCTTAATCAGCTTTTTATTGAAAAAGGCACACCGGGCTTAAAGGCTATTATGCAGGCCCGGCAGTATACTCCCAAATCATACATCGATGCCATTAATCAGTATCCGCTGTTCTGGAATTCTATTCGGGCCAACACGTTGAAGGCAAGAGTTTTTTCAAATGAAATAGCTGCCAATGTGGTAAAACTCAAAAAGCTTTATCCCGATTTAAAACCCGCGCAGATCTATTTTACTATAGGTGCCTTCAGAACCGGCGGAACAACGCGGGGTAACATGATCCTCATCGGCAGCGAGATAGCCTTGACCGATAAAAATACGGTAAAACAGGAATTTTCTAAAAACCAGAGTAGCTCAAAAACTTCTGCCAAAACTTACCCTATCGACCTGGTGGTTTTTACCAATGTACACGAATATGTACATACTCAACAGAAAACAAACGAAGGGGATTATTTATTGGCGCAATGTGTAATGGAAGGTGTAGCGGAATTTGTGGCTGTAAAAGCAACCGGACAGGCCACTACCCTGCCTGCCCTATACTATGCCAAAGATCATTATGAACGTATAAGAGAAGTATTTTCCCAACAACTGTTTAACCCGGCCTACAGCTTTTGGTTATATAGCGATGCCCAGAATGAGTTTGGCGTACGCGATCTGGGCTACTATGTAGGCTATGCCATCTGCGAAAAATATTACAATAAGGCAAAAGATAAAAAGCAGGCTATCAAAGATATGATTGAGCTGGATTATAACAACGAACCTGCATTGAGCCACTTTGTTGACCAATCGGGCTATCTGGCCAAACCGGTACTAACGCTAAAAAGCGAATATGAAGAACACCGGCCGACGGTAAAAGGCATTAAAGAGTTTAAAAACAACACCACAAATGTTGATACTACAAATACACAAATAACGCTTCTGTTCTCTGAAGATATGAACAAACGCTACAGTAATTTTGAATTTGGTCCCTTAGGCAAAAGCAATCTGCTAAAAATTAAAGAATTTAAAGGATTTTCAGAAGATGGCAGGTCGATAACCTTTATGGTGGAATTAAAACCCGGTCAGCATTATCAGATCGTGATTGGTGCAGGATTTAGAAATAAGGATGGTATCCCACTGAAGCCTTATCTTATTGATTTTAGTACGGCGGGTAAGTAATATTCAACTAAAAAAGCAAAAGCTTTAAACATACTGTCTGCTACTTACCATTCTTCCCCCCAATAATAAATCCACAAACCCGGGCCAATAATTACCTTTTGTAAAAAAAGTTTCCGACTTTCGGATTAATCAAAGAATTGAACTTCCGGAAGCCCGACTCGGTACCCGGACTAATTAAAACATATGTCGCCCGGAATACTGCTTTCTTTTATTATCGGTTACTTTTTGGTGCTCTTGGTTATATCATGGCTAACCTCCAAAAAATCATCAGATAACGATACGTTTTTTGTGGCCAACCGCAATTCCAAATGGTACCTGGTAGCTTTCGGGATGATCGGTACGGCACTAAGCGGCGTTACCTTTATTTCGGTACCGGGCAAAGTGGGTGCCCCTTCCGGCGATCAGTTCTCCTATTTTCAGTTTGTACTGGGCAATGCCGCCGGCTTTATCATCATTGCTACGGTATTACTGCCTTTGTATTACAGGCTTAAACTTACCTCCATCTATAGTTATATTGAAGGCGCGCTGGGTACCTGGAGTTATAAAACCGCGGCGGGTATATTCCTCATCAGCAGGGTTATTGGCTCAGCGTTCAGGCTTTACCTGGTGGTTATCGTACTGCAGAAGTTTATTTTCGATAGTTACCATATCCCTTTCGCGATAACAGTGCTCATTTGTTTGTTGTTGATCTGGTCGTACACGTTCAAGGGCGGCTTAAAAACCATTATTATTACCGATAGCTTGCAAACCTTTTTCCTGGTGCTGTCGGTATTCCTGTCGATATATTTTATTTGCCAGAGCCTGCACATGAACATTTTTGAAGCCACCAATGCCATTAAAGACAGCAGCTATTCCAAGATATTTTTCTTTAACGATTTCCTGAGCAGTAAGCTCCACTTTAGCAAGGCCTTCCTGGGTGGTTTGTTTATCACCGTAGGCATGACGGGGCTTGACCAGGACCTGATGCAAAAAAATCTGAGCCTTAAAAACATCAAGGAGGCTCAGAAAAACATGTTCAGCTTCACCGCGGTATTTGTGGTGATCAATATCTTCTTTTTAAGCGTGGGCGCTTTGCTTTGGATTTATGCAACCAAATACGGGATACATGTAGATAAAACCGACTACCTTTATCCTACCATCGCCCTCAAATACCTGGGCATAGTACCAGCCATGGTGTTTATGCTGGGCTTAACAGCGGCCACTTTTGCCACTACCGATTCGGCTCTTACGGCCCTCACTACTTCTTTCTGTGTTGACTTCCTGAACTTCAATAAAAAAGGCGATCTCAACAGCAAAAAAATGGTAAACATCAGGCATGGCGTGCATATCGCGTTTTCGGGGCTGATGTTTTTAACCATTATCATATTTAATGCCATTAATAATGACGCGGTGGTAAGCGCCATATTTGCGGTAGCATCCTATACATACGGGCCATTGCTGGGTTTGTACTCCTTTGGCTTGTTTGTGGGCAACCGGCAGGTGCGCGACAAGCTGGTACCCTTTATTTGTTTGATATCTCCTGCGGTATGCTACTTTTTAAGCAGCGAATCGGCCAAAATTTTCGGCGGTTATGTTTTCAGTAACGAACTGATCATTGTAAACGGCTTAATTACTTTTGTGGGTCTTTGGATCACCTCTTTTCGGAAGCCCGGAACTTGGGGAGACTGGAAGCCCGAAAGTTTTTAACTCAATTTATCCTGCAAAGCAAAACATAATTATATTTTTACGTTATTAATCTCCGGACTTGCGGACTAATAACAAATAATCTTCCGGACTGACGGGCTTCCCGACTGACGGACTAATAAAAAGAATAATGACAGGCGAAGAAAAGATAAGACAAGCGTTTGAGAACAAAAACTGGCAGGAAATAAAGGTTACCGACTCCTGGCAGATATTTAAAATAATGGCCGAATTTGTTGACGGTTTTGAAAAACTGGCTAAAATAGGGCCCTGCGTATCCATATTCGGATCGGCACGTACCCATAACGATAATAAGTATTACCAATTGGCCGAAGATACCGCGCGCCTGCTTACAGAACATGGTTATGGTGTAATATCCGGCGGTGGCCCTGGTATTATGGAAGCTGCCAATAAGGGCGCTTATGAAGCCGGCGGTAAATCGGTAGGTTTAAATATCGAGCTGCCGTTTGAACAATTTCATAACCGATACATCGACAGGGATAAGATACTGGAGTTTGACTACTTCTTTATCCGCAAGGTGATGTTCATGAAATACTCCCAGGGCTTTATCATCCTGCCCGGTGGTTTTGGTACTATGGATGAGTCCTTCGAGGCGATCACGCTGATACAAACCGGTAAAATTGCCCGCTTCCCTATCATTTTTGTGGGTGTAGAATACTGGAAAGGGCTGTTTCAATGGGTAGAAGAAAAAATGCTGGCCGAGCAGCACAACATCAACCCCGACGATTTGAACCTGTACCGCGTGGTTGATACCGCCGAAGAAGCCGTGGAGCACATCACCCGTTTCTACAACAAGTACGTTTTGAAACCAAATTTTTAATCATATTCAAAACAAAAAAGGCCGGACAAACATCCGGCCTTTTTTATGCATTGGTATTAGTTATTTACCTGTTGTAGCGGCCAATTGCGGCTCTTTAGCCAGATCGATCATCGTAGTAATCTCACTAACCAAATCATCCGGCGAACCACCAAAGCCTACCTTCTTAAATCTTATAATCCCGTTTTTATCAATAATAAACTTGGTTGGGATACCGGAAACCTCAAATTGCGATACCACTTTTGCTTGTTTCCCATTGGCATCTTTTTCGTCAAGCAGCACATTAAAAGTATACTTATTATCGGCTATGAATTTTTTAACTTCATCAATGTAGTTCGCTTCATGCTCCCAGGTATCCACAAACAGGAATTTTACGTTGGGGTCATCCTTATATTTATTTACAGCCAATTGCATACCCGGGAATGAGGCCTTACATGGGCCGCACCAGGTAGCCCAAAAATCAACTATTACGGTTTTACCTTTTAAAGAAGCCAGCGAAACCGTATTACCGTTCAGATCTTTTAAGGCAAAAGCATTGGCTGGCTTGTTGATCATATCCTTAAAAAGCTCTGCACGTTTTATTTTTTGTGAAGCATCCATCAAGCCTGCCAGGTATTTATCATAACCTGTTTCGTTGCCACTTGCGCCTACATAAGCCTTTTTCAGTTCATCTGTTAATATTTGCGAGCCTTTGCCTGCTTTCATGGCTTTTTCAACCACCTGTTTGGTTGCATCATATTTACCAAGCGCGTTTAATATCAGCACATAGTGTTCATTTGTTTCGGCATAATTACCGGTGTTGTGGTCATAAACCGGCTGCTGATACTTTAAGGCCTCAGCATATTTACCTTCCTTATATAAAATAAATGCATAGGTATCGGCATACATATCATAAGCCCCTTCATCATTCTTTACCTGAGCTTTAGGCGAACTATAGGCATTGGCAACCGGATTTTTTATGGCATTCTGCATAATATCCAATGATTGCCTGGACAGTTTTTCAGCTTCACCCAGCTTTTCACCCTTCAGGGCCCATTGCCAGGCCACGTTATTGAGGGCTCCTGCCAAACTTGATTTATTTTTTACCTTGGCAATGTATTTATCACTTTCGGTCATATTGCCTTGTTCCAGATACAGTGAAGCCAATTGTATCCTCATAAAATCATAAGATGATCCTTGATCATCAGATTTTTCGGGATATTTACTCGCATAAACATGGAAGAGAGAGTCTTTTTTCCTTACATCCTTTTCCATATAAACAGCATAATTTAAGTCTCCTCTTTTCAATTCGCCATCAGGAAAACGCTTTTTTATAACGGCTATTAATGAATCTGAGGCAGCCTTTCCCTTTACCTGTGACAATAAATTTGATGCCAGTATAAGATCACTTTCTTTATCACTTTTTTCAAGTGACGCGATCTTTGCATTAATCAGGGCCAATGCCCCCGGATCTTTTGTTTGAGTCAAAAGCTCATAATAATTACGCTCGAATTTCTTTTCAGATGTGGGGTACAGCTCCCATTCTTTTTTGAATAGAGCAAGGGCACTTTCGTTATCCTTTTTTATTTTGGCTTTATAGGTACCGAAGCCGCTTGCTATTATAAAACCCTCGCTTTCATAAGCGCCTGCAACTGGCTTTTTATCTTTATAAATTAAAAAAGTATAACCCTTATCGTTATTATTATCAATATCATTACCGCTAAATACTTTAACAAAAAAGGCTTTTGCGGTAGCCGGTATCGTAAAGTCGCCGCTCAAGGTGCCATTATCTGTTTTTAATTCCACATCAGCAGCGGGATTATCTTTATCACCAATAAAATATACCTCGGCACCAATATCCGTTTTACTGTCAAGCGATGTTCCGGCCGGATTATAGGTAATTTTTACTTTTTCGGCAGCAGCGGGGTAATTGTCTGATAAGGTAAGATGACTGTTTTGTGCAAATAACATCTGGCTTACCAACAAGGCAGGCAATACCAGGAACAGGCTGTGTTTTTTCATATGACTTAGGTTTATTGCTATAACTGTATTTATAAATAAATATTATTCATAATTATGTTAAAAATAGTTAATAACCACGCTTTTATTAAAAACACCTCCTTAAATATCAGGCAGATACATTTTATTCTTAAAACCATTTGTAACAAATGGTACATTAGTGAGTCTTTTTTATCTTTAAGCCACTCCTCATATTGTTTTTTTCATCCGAAAGACTGCATTATGTCACGATGCGCCCCTAAATGTGTCGTAATAGCCCCTTTCAGGTTTGAATATGCGGAGGTAAATTTGACCTGTAAATAATTTGCAAACAACCTATACTCATGAGCACTAAAGTTAAACCCCAGGCCGCCTTAGGATTTATTTTTGTTACGCTGCTGATAGATATTATTGGCTTTGGTATTATCATACCTGTATTACCCAAGCTAATACAACACCTTATTCATGGTAATTTAAGCGATGCTTCGCGTTATGGGGGCTGGCTTGCCTTTGCTTATGCCTTTATGCA
This sequence comes from Mucilaginibacter sp. BGA-UO-ETr-C110, assembly GCF_059567985.1. Classification (NCBI taxonomy): domain Bacteria; kingdom Pseudomonadati; phylum Bacteroidota; class Sphingobacteriia; order Sphingobacteriales; family Sphingobacteriaceae; genus Mucilaginibacter; species Mucilaginibacter sp. BGA-UO-ETr-C110. Next base: position 308,900 of record NZ_JCAQPB010000002.1, on the reverse strand, counting down.
GTTTATATGTGCCCCGCTGCTGGGTAACTTGAGCGATAAATATGGTCGGCGCCCGGTGCTGCTGGCATCATTACTGGGTTTTAGTATCGATTATACATTCCTTGCCTTTGCACCATCTATAGGCTGGTTGTTTGTGGGCAGGCTTATAGCAGGTGTTACCGGGGCCAGCTTCACTACCGCTTCTGCTTACATTGCTGATATCAGCACACCCGAAAAACGCGCCCAGAACTTCGGACTTATTGGCGCGGCCTTTGGCCTGGGTTTTATCATAGGACCTGTGTTAGGCGGTATACTTGGGCAATACAGCACCAAGTTGCCTTTTATCGCGGCAGCCGTATTAGCGCTCATTAATGCATTATATGGCTTTTTCATTTTGCCGGAGTCATTGTCGATGGATCACCGACGTAAGTTTGAATGGAAAAGAGCAAACCCGGTGGGTTCGTTGATGCAATTAAAAAAATATCCGGCTATCAGCGGTTTGGTGGTATCATTAATCCTGATCTATATAGCCGCGCAGGCGGTACAAAGCACCTGGACTTTTTTCACCATGGAAAAATTTAGCTGGAACGAAGCCTGGGTAGGTTATTCACTGGGTTTTGTGGGTATCATGTCAGCATTGGTACAGGGTTGGCTTATCCGTTTAACTATCCCCAAATTGGGCCAGCAAAAAAGTATCTGGATTGGTTTACTATTTTATAGTGCAGGCCTTTTCCTGTTTGCCTTTGCCACTAAAGGCTGGATGATGTTTGCCATACTTGTTCCGTATTGCCTGGGTGGCATTGCCGGCCCGGCATTGCAGGGTTTAATAAGCCAGGAAGTGCCTCCTAATGAACAGGGCGAATTGCAGGGCGGCTTAACCAGTTTGATGAGTGCTACTACTATTATAGGTCCGCCACTCATGACCAGCCTGTTTGCATACTTTACCAGCAAAAGCGCGCCGGTACAATTTGCAGGAGCACCTTTTATGATGGGTGGCGTACTCATGTTGCTGAGCACAGTACTTGTAATACGAAGTTTCAGAACTGTTAAGAAACAACACCCTGTAGAGGAAGTAAAAGTAGAATCGTTACCATAAAAAATATCTATTTTTAAAATATGGTGTGCAGGGTAAAAGTGTAAAGTGTATCACACCAAAACTTTTACCCGCTTTAAGCCTTTATATCCTTAATGACCTCCAAACCTAAAAAGAAACACTCGGCAGCGCTGGGATTTATATTTGTTACCTTATTTGTTGATGTGCTTGGCCTGGGGGTTATTATACCGGTAATGCCTAAATTGCTGGAAACATTGGGACATATTGATGTAAGTACCGCTACACAATACAGCGGCTATTTAACCTTTACCTATGCCTCTATGCAATTCCTGTTTTCGTCGGTATTGGGTAATTTGAGCGACAGGTATGGCCGCCGGCCGGTATTGCTGAGCTCATTACTTGGTTTTGGCATCGATTATATTTTTATGGCTTTTGCTCCTACCATAGGCTGGCTTTTTGTTGGGCGCACCATTGCCGGTATCACCGGGGCCAGCAATTCTACCGCTACCGCTTATATTGCCGACATCAGTACCGGGAAAAACCGGGCTGCCAACTTCGGTTTGGTAGGCGCGGCATCAGGCCTGGGTTTTATTATTGGTATAGGCCTGGGCGCTTATCTTGGCGATCTTAATGTTAAATTTCCATTTATGGCTGCTGCCGCTTTTGCTTTAGTGAATGCGGCCTATGGCTATTTTGTATTACCCGAATCGTTGGCGCTTAAAAACCGTCGCAGGTTTGAATGGAAAAAATCAAACCCCATCAGTTCCTTACGCAACCTGGGCAAATACCCTGCGCTGATCGGACTGGTAGCTTCATTTTCCCTGGTTTATGTGGCCCAAAAATCAGTAGAATATGTTTTATCCTTTTTCCTGATCGAAAAATTTAACTGGACGCTAAACAGCATCGGCACCCTGGGTATTTTTATTGGCGTGGTACTGGTGGCCATACAAGGCGGCCTTATCCGTTACACCATCCCTAAATTCGGGCAGGAAAAAAATATAGTGGCTGGTCTGCTTTTTTACACTATTGGTTTAACGCTGATAGCTTTTGCAAACCATGGCTGGCTCATGTACCTGTATATGATACCCTATTGCCTGGGTGGTATATCCGGACCGGCATTGCAGGGATTGATAACCGGCACGGTATCGCCCAAAGAACAAGGTGAATTGCAGGGATCTTTAACCAGTTTAACCAGCGTGACTGTTATCATCGGCCCATTGTTAATGAGTTCTATTTTTCACCTGTTCACGCACCGCAATACTACAGCCTACTTCCCGGGAGCACCCTATATTCTTGGAGCTGTATTAATGCTGATCAGTGTGTTTTTGGCCATTAGAAGCTTTAAAAGAGCCGAAAGCTTAAAGCAAAAAGCCGAAAGTGAAACCTTTAGCGGAAAGCAAAAAGCTTAAAGCCTAAAGCTAAAAAATCATTTTATACTGACGAAGTATTTGCTTGCAATTCAAAGCTTTTTGCTTTCAGCATTGAGCTTTAAGCTCTTAATGATCCAGGCCACTTACCCCGCCAGATATGACGAACTTCATCATGTCGGCAGCGTTTTTGTCCAGGTGTTTCACTTTTGTTGCGGATATGATCACCACTTGCCCGGCGAAGGAGTAGGAATATGGAAAGTAGACTGCCACTTCACCCGGTAGGTCGAGCGAGCTCAGGTCTTTTTGTACGATGAACCCTATCTTCTTTAACCCGAATTCATTTACCTCTACAATAACAGGTTCGTTGAATTTCTTCTCCTCCCCTACAATAGCTTCGGTCAGATCTTTGATGGAGGAGTACAGGAATTTGATGAGCGGCAGGCGATTGAGCCAGCGGTTAAACCAGCGTTTTATGGGGTCGGTAACTACATTGGTAACCAGTATGCCCGCTATCAGGATAACCACCAGTACATTCAGGATGCCTAAACCGGGAATGTATACGTGCTTGCCTTCTTTATCAACCCAAAGTACATCGCTTAAGTTCAGCGCCTTATCAATAGTTGATACGGCCCAGTAAATTAAAAAGAATGCCGCGCCAATGGGTACTACAACCAATAACCCTTTTACAAAATACCTTAATAAAGCGCCCACTAACCTGTTCATAACTATTTTTTTAGTATCAAGTAGTTAGTATCAAGTATCAAGATTTTGTAACACTAAATACCGCGTTTAAGCTGTCGTGATACTTGATACTAACTACTTGATACTAAATTATCATTCATAAAAGTACACTCTTTTTACCCGTTGTGAAACATTAGTTAATATTTCGTACGGAATAGTGCCTATCTGTTTGGCCAGTTCCTCAATGCGGTGCTTATCATCAAAAATGATCACCTCATCGCCTTCACTCACATCCAGGCCGCTTACATCCAGCATACACATATCCATAGTAATATTGCCTACGGTGGGTACCAATGTACCTTTCACCAGCATTTTACCCACGCCATTGCCAAATGCCCGTAAATAACCGTCGGCATAACCGATGCGTACGGTGGCTATTTTGCCATCCTTTAACAGGCTGCCGCTACGGCCATAGCTAATGGTATCGCCGGCCCCGATTTTTTTTACCTGGGCTATGCTGGTTTTTAAGCGAGCTACGGGCTGTAATGCCTGATCACTGGCCGGTACCGACGAATCAATACCGTACAAACCAATGCCCAAGCGCACCATATCATAGTGAGCGCCGGGGAAGCGGATGATGCCCGCCGTATTACAAATATGCTTGATCACCTTATAACCAAGCGTTCTTTCTATCTCTTTGAAAGCCTTTTCAAAACGTTTGATCTGCTTTTTACTAAACTCATCGTGCTGAGAAGCTTCGCTGGCTACCAGGTGCGAAAATACCGATTCTACACGGATATACCGGTTTTGCTCCAGCATATCGCAAAGCATATCTATCTCAAAGCCTTCAAAACCCAGGCGGTGCATACCCGTATCGATCTTGAGGTGTACCGGATAGCCCGACAAGCCATGATCGCGACTGTAAGTCACAAAATCATCCAGCAGGCCAAAACTATAAATTACGGGCTGCAGCTTGTACTCGGCCAGTTTATCAAAGGCCGAAGACTCTGGGTTAAGCACCACCAATGGCAAATTGATACCGGCCTGGCGCAGGGCCACCCCTTCATCAATATAGGCTACGGCCAGATAGTCGGCCTTATTATATTGCAGCATATTGGCTACCTCAAAAGTACCGCTACCGTACGAAAAAGCCTTAACCATAGCCATCACCTTTACGCCCGGTTTTAATTTGGAGCGATAAAAATTCAGGTTACCCAAGAGCGTATTCAGGTTGATCTCCATGATGGTTTCATGGGCCTTTTGTGTAAGCGCGCTGCTGATGCGTTCAAACTCAAAACTGCGCGAGCCTTTGATCAGGATGGTTTCTTCTTTAAAATTAAGTGCTTTAAGCTGCTGCACCAATGCCGAAGTATCAGCAAAAAAATGCTGCTCGGGCAGGGCAAAGCAGGTTTGATTATTCATAAGAGCCGGACCTACCCCAATAAACCTGTCGATTTTTTGTGTGCCGATAAGCGTAGCCACCTGGCAGTACAGCACATCCTGTTGCAGGCCCGATTGCAAAATATCCGACAGGATAAGTGTTTTTTTCTGGTGCTGGTTTTGCTGCCCCAAAAAGTTGAGCGCTATCTCCAGCGATTGCAGATCCGAGTTATAGGTATCATCAATAACCGAACAATTGTTGATACCATTTTTCAGCTCCAGGCGCATGCTTACCGGGTTAAGGCGTTCGATGCGCCTATCAGCTTCCGCCGGACTATAGCCCAGAGCCAGCATAACGGCCCAGCAGGTAATAGCATTTTCGACAGAGGCCTGGTCGGAAAATGGGATCAGGCATTCTATTTCCTTTTTTTGATAATATGCCCGCAGGTAATATTTTTTGGAGATCACCGTCTCGCTGAAAACATACAGATCGGCCACCTTGAACTTGCGGCTCCAGGTAAAAGTTTCTTTCACCGGAATGTCTTTCTGATAATCCAGCAGATCATCGTAATGATAAATCAATTTTTTACTCCTTTTAAACAGCAACAGCTTCTCCAGCACCTTTTGTCGCCTGTTGGTAAAACCCTCATCATGGGCCGAGCCGATGTGTGTCAACACCCCTATCTGTGGCCTGATCATAGCCCAAAGCTTTTCCATTTCGTTTACAGTAGAGATACCGGCCTCAAAAATCCCCAAATCATTACGACTGTTGATTTGCCATACAGACAGCGGCACCCCAATTTGTGAGTTGTAACTTTTAGGGTTACGCACAATATTTTTATCAGCGGCGAGCAATTGATACAACCACTCTTTCACAATGGTTTTACCGTTGCTTCCCGTTATGCCTATCACCTGCAACTTAAACTGGCACCTGTGAGCTGCAGCCAGTGTCTGTAAAGCAGCCAGGGGATCATCAACCAGTAAAAAATTGGCTCCGGGCAGGTTAAACTCAGGCCCGTGTTTCACCACAAAATTACGTACACCGGCGGCGTAGGCCCCGGCCACAAATTCATGCCCGTTGCGGCGGGCACTCAATGCAAAAAACAACCCTTCGGCCGCGTTACTGATCCTGCGGCTATCGGTAAGCAGGGTGCTCACGATACTGTCGTTCACAATGTTGCCTTCGGCATTAATGATCTGCTTAACTTCGGTGATGGTGTATTGATTGTTATGCATGGCACGAATTTGAGTATATTATCTAACAATAGAAGAATTTTTAACGAATTTTGACATTGATGGACGAGCCTAAAAAAATCAAGATAAGCAACCCGGAAGTAGCATTGACCAAGGCCGAACATTTTTGCGCCTACCAGGAACGTTCGCAGCAGGAAGTTCGGGATAAGCTATATGACTGGGGGCTTTGGCCCGACGCCGTGGAGCAAACCATCAGCAGGCTGATAGAGGGGAATTTTTTGAATGAGGACCGCTTTGCCAAAGCTTATGTGAAAGGTAAGTTTAACCAGAAAGCCTGGGGTAAGATCAAAATAAAACAGGGCCTGAAACTAAAACGCGTACCCGATGTACTGATCAAAAAAGCGCTGCTAACCATTGATCTTGATGACTATATGACCGCGCTCACCCGCCTGCTGGAGAAAAAAGCGGCATCCGTAATTGAAAAAAATGAGTTTAAACGTCGTTACAAACTACAGCAGTACGCCATGAGCCGCGGATACGAGGCCGACCTGATAGCTGAAGTTTTGAAAAACAGCGACTTATAAAAAACTTTGAAATATTTCATTTTTGTATTTGCAGAATATGGTTTTCTGTCTATATTTGCACTCCCAACGCGAAAGTAGCTCAGTTGGTAGAGCACGACCTTGCCAAGGTCGGGGTCGCGAGTTCGAATCTCGTCTTTCGCTCAAAGCCCTTCCTTCAAAAAGTTGGGCTTTATTTTTAAAAGGTTAACGCCTGCTCAGATGCAATTGTGCATCAGCAAGGCCCATCCGCTCAGATGGTGGAACTGGTAGACACGCAGGACTTAAAATCCTGTTCCCGTAAACGGAGTGCGGGTTCGATTCCCGCTCTGAGTACAAACCCTCGATACTGGCGTATCGGGGGTTTTGTTTTTTAGTTCGACTCCGGCGCTGGGTACATTATGGATATTGGGATTTCTTGTTTATCTTTTGTTCCCAACTTTTCAGATTGACCCCAACGGGGAAGCCGTGGGTAACCCAAAGTGTCAATTTTTTATTTGTATAAATTATCAACAAATTTGCCACATTCACTATTGATAAAATCTATATATTTTACAAAAAACAGCGCTATCCCTTATGAAACTGCTAATTGACAATATCGAAATAGAATTCAATCAATTTGTTGATCATCAAACCAATCATCCGCGGAATGAATGGTTTACGTCAATCGAATTAGACAAGTCAAAACACCAAATTACCTTCAGTGAAGAAATATTCAGAGATTATAAGAGTGGCGAGACTACGATAAATTGGGAGTTTATAAAATTGGTGGTAAGGGAATTTAAAGAGCATGTCGAAAGTTTAATACTCCAATCGACTAAAGTCCTCATATCTCTCCACCAGCAAATTTTCGGGAATGAATATCACGAAAGAGAGGGCTATTTTGATTTTGATGGGATGGAAATAATTAGGTATTATAGTGAAAAATATCTCCCAAATAGTTTTAGTTATCGGATAGAATTAGGATTTGCTCTTGAATCACATCAAAGTTTTGTTATGGATTACCTGTCGTATTCTTCAATATTTGACAGAAATCAAATAAATAGATTCACTATGGTTGGCGTGAACCGTGAATAAATATTTATATCCATTAAGCCGGCTAATTTAATTCTACAGTTATAAATTTAACGCTTAATCCGTTAATATCTAAACTGACCAATTAAATGATATGGTTCAATCAAAAACAGGTTAGATATTTAAATCAGCCTCAATCATCAAATAGAGTAGCTAAACATTTAAGATCATCTAAAAATTGGTTCGTGGAGACGTCGGGTTTGAGTACAAAAACCCTGATACTGGCGTATCGGGGTTTTTGTTTTATACGTCTCTTATCATTTCGGTAGTCTGAAGACTACAGGCATAGTGTGTCCGAAGTCAGAGACCTCGGACAGCGGGTGATAACAGGGATTTTGTTTTTTGAGGCGCTGGGTACGTTATGGTGCGGTGATAAGACCATAGGTGTTCGGAAGATGTCAAAATGAACTTTGTCATTCTGAGCGATAGCGAAGAATCTTCTTCAACATGCAATAACCAGGTGCTTTTCTGAAGCAGAAGATCCTTCGCTATCGCTCAGGATGACAATCTTATTTGATTGATTTTTATCTTCCGAACACCTATGGTGATAACACCGACTGCCGGTTAAATTAAATACTTACCTCCGCTAGCGCATGCGTGTCGTGTGTGCTTTCATCAACCAAATTATTCAATAGCATAGAGATCAAACGCGGCACGCGTGCGCCAGCAAAAAGCACAAAAGCCCTGATACATATCCGTATCAGGGCTTTTGTTTTATTACAACTTTTATTCCGGTAGTCCGTAACTCATTCACCTCCGTTGGCGAAAAATTACTTTTTCAGCGGTCCAACGTGGCGATAAGTGTTGACGAGTATACCGGTGGGTGTGCTCTTCGAATCAACAAAAACAAGTTCCCGGGCGTCAATACTGTCTGATAATAAGCGTTTACCCCGACCAAGCAAAACTGGGTAGGTGATAAGCACAATCTCGTCAGCCAGTCCCTGGTCAAGCAACACGGACGTTAGCGTCGAACTTCCCACGACTATCAGGTCGGGGCCGTCTGTTGATTTGAGATCGCGAATCGCCTTTATAATGTCCTGGTCCAGATGCTGCACCGGTCCCCATTCCAGACTGTCGGGCCTGTGGGTTGCGATGTGTTTAGTTGCAGCGTTTATAGCATTTGCCATTGGAAAATCTCCGGCAGTAGGCCAAAAGCCACTAAATATATCGTAGGTGTGGCGGGCAAGCAGCAGGTCAAAGTTCGGCCCGTATGCCTCTAAGAGCATTGCCGCCCCGGCAGGGCTTCTATAAGGTGTCGTCCATGCGCCATAGGTGTAGTCTCCGTCATGTTCTATCACGCCGTCCAGCGAGATATGTTCGAAAATTCTGATCTTTCTCATTTTGTTTACTCTTAGTTTAATGTTAGTATAAAGTTAAAACGGACGAGGTACGCGCACAAGGGGCAATCATGACAATTTGAGGGGGCATTTTGCGACCACTGTTTGTATAAAAAGCCCTGATACATGTCCGTATCAGGGCTTTTGTTTTTATGTACCTGTCCGACTCCGGCGCTGGGTACATTACTTGGGCTCTCCTTTTAATGTTTTGTTTGAGTGGCCCTTACCTTTGTTACCTCGGCAACCTTAACAGTACTGGCTTTATTTCCAAAACTATTTCTTACATAGGTTAGCACATCTGCAATTTGCTGATCCTTCAAATCATCATGAGCGCTCATTGTATTGGAGTAAGTTTGCCCGTTTATTTCAACATCATCATTAAAACCATTCAATACAATCTTGATTAAAGCGGGTTTATTGCCAAGCACATAGGTTGTTTTAACCAAAGGCGGATTCATGTTTTGTACACCTCCCCCATCTGCCATATGACAGGGCAAACAAATGCTTGTATATACAATTTTTCCGCGGGCAATGGAGGATGTTCCACCAACTACCCGCCGGGGTGCCGGTTTTTTAGCCTGTGCATATAGAACAGTAGACGACAATGCGAATAATACCAGCAATACACTGGTTATTTTAATATTCATTTTTTATTTTTTATAGGTGATCTTATAAATAGTTCCTTTACTGTCATCACTTACATAAAGTGATCCATCCGGGCCCTGGGCCAAACCGCAGGGACGGTGCTCGGCACGGCCCGAGGCTTCCTGTTCCTTTGTGCCGGCAAAGCCATCAGCAAACACTTCCCATTGGCCATCGGGCTTGCCATTTTTAAAAGGTTGAAAGACCACAAAATATCCCGCCTGGGGTTCAGGGGCCCTGTTCCATGATCCGTGGAATGCTATAAAAGCGCCGTTCCTGTATTTTTCCGGAAACTGGTTGCCGGTGTAAAACAGTAAGCCATCGGGTGCAAGATGCCCGGGATAAGCCGCTACTGGTTCGGCATACTTAGCATCAGCTTCTTTTTCGCCATCGCCGCCATATTCCGGGCCTTGTATCTTTTTATGCTTTACGTCATCGTAATATAGATATGGCCATCCGGCATTATCGCCTTCTTTAAGGGCGTACATACATTCGGCGGGTAAAATGGCCGATTGATGAACAGTATAAAGCTTAGGAAAAAGGTTGTGCAGGGCATCGCGACCGTGCTGCATTACAAACAACTGATTATCCTGCTGATTCCAGTCAAGCCCCACAACATTGCGTAAGCCGGTCGCGTAACGGATGCCATCACCTTGCGTTTGATTTAGTTTATCGGCTTTAAACCTCCAGATGCCTCCTGCTGAATCTAAAATCGGGCAGCCTTTTTTTTGAGGATCGAGCTCGCTGCAAATATTGGAATAGGCACCTATATTTACGTATAAGTATCCATTATTATCCAACACTATGGCTTTGGGCCTGTGCGCTCTTTTGGTAACCAGGTAGCTAACTATAGTTTCCGGATGCTCCGGATCAATTACTTCATTATTATTGTTTAATTTAAAACGGTAAACGTCACGATCTGATGATGCATACAAATACCCGTTCTTAATCCGGATTCCTGTTCCGCTAAAGGAGCCAAAACTGGTTTTTATATCCGCCTTTTCTCCGTTGTCATGTAATACAACAATGCCTTTTCCATTTTTAAGGCCACCCAGATGTACATAAATATCACCCTGAGGGGTAGCGACAAGATGCCTTGCACTACCCAAATTGTCAGCAATTATATTTGCTTTAAAATTTCCCGGTAATTTTAAGCCGGCATTTTCTATTTCCACGGTATTTTTCCCTCTACTATCATTCTTTATTAACTTGAATGATAAAAGCCCGCCTATCGTAATAACGGACAGACAACAGGCAAGAATTGTCTTTTTATTCATGATACGTTGAATTTGATATGTCTAAATTAACTATTATACCTTTCGGTAAAAAGCATGTATTAACTAATAAATAAGTTAGTTTCATTCCAACTGATTATCTATATCCTGCTTTTATAGGGAATTTAAGCTACCAGCTCCAACTGTTCAAGGTAACCTGATATAATTGCAACTTCCTCATCGCTTAACTGGCTATCAATAGCTTTGGCATTTTCAATGGCCTGTTCGCTGTTTCTGGCACCCACCAGGGTTATAGTAATTCCCGGCTGCTGTAATGTCCACAGAATAACCAATTGGCCAAGTGTTAAATACTTTTCATCAGCTATTGGCTTCAGCAGATTCAGAAACTCATTGGTTCTTCTTAAATTTCTTTCTTGAAAAAATGAAACTGTTTTACGATGGTCGCCAGGAGCAAACTCATGGCCGGGTTTGATTTTACCGGTTAAAAGCCCCCGCTCTAACGGACTATATGCCAGGATCGATTTATTATTCTTCAGGCAATAAGGAATCAATTCGGTTTCTATAGAACGTTTAACCATACTGTATGGCACCTGGTTTGATGCAAGGGTAATATATTTTTCAGCCTCGGCCATTTGCATCGCATCATAATTACAAACACCCCCGTAACGTATTTTTCCTTGCTCAATTAAGCGGGAAACAGCTTCCATACTCTCCTCTATCGGCGTTGTGGAATCGGGCCAGTGGATCTGGTACAGGTCGATATAATCAGTTCTTAAACGTTTCAGACTGTCCTCACATTCTTTGATAATGCTCTCTTTTCCTGCATATTTATAAATGTCGATATCCTCCCCGCTGTTATTTTTACTACTAAATCCAAAGTCACCTTTTTTAAGATCCCAGCGCATGCCGTATTTGGTCAGGATCTGGAAATCATCACGCGCCAGGTCCCGGATCGCTTCTCCAACAATTTCCTCGCTTGTACCCTGTCCATAAATAGGGGCTGTATCAATGGAGGTTACACCCAGTGAGTAAGAAGCCCTGATGGCGTCAATAGCCTCTTTTCTTTCCGTACCGCCCCACATCCACCCTCCGGCCGCCCAGGCGCCAAAAGTTACTTCAGAAAGCACTAAATCCGTATTTTCTAATTTTCTGTATTTCATTTTTTTATTTTTAATTACTTTTTTCGTTTATTGCATGTTAAAATCGATTTAGCTCTGTTTACCCCCCTGTTAAAAAGCAGCGACAGCCACAAAGGAACAATAAATGGTCATGGAGACCAATAGCTTAACCAGTAGTTAGTAACTCATTAATAAATTAGCATGTCAGAAAGAAAACTAAGTTCCACCAACTTCTACAACCAGTCGTTCCTGGAAGAAAAATGCGCCCTTAATGAACTCCTCTATTTATTAAGTAAAAGATGGATGACCGAGGTCTTGTTCAGTATTGAGGAAGGTAACACACGTTTTAACAGTCTGAAAGAAGATCTGGAACATATCAGCGACCATATCCTGGCCGACCGGCTGAAGTTTTTGGAACACCACGAACTGATCCATAAAAGCTATGTACCTGCTAATCCTCCAAGAACAGAATATACCTTAACCAGCAAAGGGGAAGAATTGAGTGAAATATTAGGTGGCTTATGCGATTTTGCAGAAAGCAAAATGCAGTTTTGATAATTTCTTCGGGATAGTCCAACTCGAAACCTAACTGCTATTATTCCAGGTGTGGCCAATCACTAACTGATTTATTAGTGCCCTCATTTTATTTAGTAAAGTGTCATTAACTTACTTTTGGCTAAATGTCTGAGCAATACTTTCGCCAGCAAGTTAAAACCATTAAATAAAACACCATCATGAAGTTACACCATCCATTCAGGATTATTTGCTTTTTCGTTTCAATCATTGCCATTACAGCCCTGAACGCATGGGCCAATGCACCGGCCCGAAATTATTATCAGCTTAAAATATATCATTATAAAAACCAGGGTCAGGAAACCAGGATAGAGCAATATTTACAACAAGCTTATATACCGGCATTACATCGCAGCGGTATTAAAAACGTAGGCGTATTTAAACCTGTTACCCAGCAGGATACCGACAGGAGGATCTATGTTTTTACTCCATTTACCTCACTGGATAAGCTGGCTGGAATAGAGCAGCAACTACAAGCTGATGCAAAGTATTTAACCGATGGCAAAGATTATATTGATGCTGATTTTAAAGACGCTTTATACAGCCGCATAGAAACCATTGTGTTACAAGCTTTCCCAGGTATGCCCACGCCAGCAATTCCCAATCTTACAGCTGCAAAAGCCGACAGGGTTTATGAACTGCGCAGCTATGAGAGTGCCACTGAAAAATATAATTTTAACAAGGTCAGGATGTTTAACATTGGCGATGAGATAGGTCTCTTTAAAAGATTGGGTTTTAACGCTGTTTTTTACTCGGAAGTGATAGCCGGAACTCGCATGCCCAATCTGATGTATATGACCACCTTTAACAGCAAAGCCGACAGGGATAAACATTGGGAGGCCTTTGGCAGTGACGCCCAATGGAAAACGCTGACAGCAAAAGAAGAATATAAAAATAATGTTTCTCATGCTGATATTGTTTTTCTGCATCCGGCTGAATATTCAGATTTTTAACGCTCTTTAGCATTTAGACAATTCAAAGCCTCAGATCGAAAGATTGAGGCTTTTTGCATTTATACTTTTATAAACGTTTATACTTTTATAAATTAGTAACAGGGTGATAACACCAACCACAAGCTAAAATTGTGATAAGCATCTTTTCGGAAGCATTTAAATAACGCAAGCTATTACCAGCAAATAATGAAGTTGCTGTAAGGTTTAATCCAAATTGAACATTATTAAATTCAATTTGTAAAAGCTACTTTTATATTCAACTAAAACCTGAATGAACACAATTATAAAGAACCGGATAACATCTATTGATTTTCTTCGCGGCGCCATTATGATCATTATGGCCCTTGACCATGTAAGGGATTATTTATATGCCGACTCATTTTTTTACGATCCACTGGATCTGACAAAAACAAGTGGCATTTTATTTTTCACAAGATGGGTCACTCATTTTTGCGCGCCCATATTTATGCTCTTAGCGGGAACTTCCGCATACCTCATCGGGCAAAAGAAAACTAAAAGTGAATTATCTGTATTCCTTGTAAAAAGGGGGTTGTGGCTCATCTTTCTCGAAATGATCGTGGTTAATTTTGGCTGGAATTTCAACATTACATTCCCCATGTTTTTCTTTATTACCATATGGGCGCTGGGTGTAAGTATGATAGTTTTGGCCGCATTGATCCATCTGCCTAAAAAACTGATCCTTGGTATTTGTATTCTAATAGTTGCAGGTCATAATCTTTTAGATAACATTCATGTGGCAGGTAATTCACTGTCGGCCTTTGGCTGGTCTGTGCTTCATGACCAGCAGTTTTTTACCTGGCACAGGGAAATCCTTTTAGTCGGCTACCCCATTATTCCGCTGGTGGCTATAATGCCTTTAGGATATTGTCTTGGCTCCTGGTATACTGCAGATTACCATGTTCAAAAAAGACAAAGAAATTTATTGCTGCTTGGTTGTTTTTCCATTGCCGCGTTCATCATGCTGCGCTATACCAACCTATATGGTGACCCGGTAAAATGGAGTGTTCAAAAAAATGCTTTTTTTACGTTCCTGTCCTTTATTAAAGTAAATAAATACCCACCATCTCTATTATACGTCTTACTGACATTGGGCGGGGCATTTTTATTCCTGTCGTTTACTGAAAAACTAAAAGGAGCGGTTGTAAAAGTTGTTTCTGTATATGGCAGAGTGCCCATGTTCTATTATCTCATTCATATCTATGTGATCCATTTAGTGGCACTCATTGCATCGACATTCACATCTGGTCAGGACTGGAAAAGATGGATCTTGACAAAACCCATCTGGTTTACCACAGATCTGAAAGGTTATGGATTTTCGTTACCTGTTGCTTACCTCGTCTGGATAGCATTAGTGATCGCTTTATATCCTTTATGCAAACGATATGATGCTTATAAACAAGCCAACAAAGGAAAATGGTGGCTGAGTTATTTGTAAAGGCGCAAGAGATTTGACATGGGAGTTTTACGGTAGAGTAACTCATAAAGTACATACGCCTACCGTGAAATAGTCAAGTATTGCGTAGATATTGTCAAGCCATATAGGTGTAGTATCCGGAAGTTTGTATCAACAAAAAGATACAAATCATGAAAAAGACCATATTGATCACTGGCGCATCCTCAGGCATTGGCCGGGACGCCGCCAAACTATTTCAACAAAAAGGCTGGAACGTTATCGCTACCATGCGTTCGCCCGAAAAAGAACAGGAACTTAATAAACTGAACGACGTACTAGTTACCCGTCTTGACGTAGAGGAGCAATTGTCTATCACAGCCGCTATTGAAGAGGGCATTGCTCGTTTCGGCCAAATAGATACCCTCCTTAACAATGCGGGTTACGCGCTGGTCGGCGTTTTCGAATCAGCCACTGATGAACAGATCCGCAGGCAATTTAACGTAAATGTTTTTGGATTAATAGATGTTACCCGCGCTATATTACCGCACATGCGTTCGCGGGGGAGCGGCACCATCATCAATATCTCGTCGATGGGAGGGCAAATAACTTTTCCTTTTGGCGGCCTGTATCACAGCACTAAGTTCGCTGTAGAAGGACTCTCAGAATCACTTGCACACGAACTATATTCTTTAGGCATCGCTGTTAAGCTTGTTGAACCGGGTAGTATAGCCACCAATTTCCGTGGTGCGGTTGATATGATTAAAAATGATATTGCAGCTTACGATCCCATATTTGCAGGTTTCTTTAATAATTTTGCGCAAGCTGTGGGGCATTTACCTAAAGCCACAGTTGAAGAAGTGGCCCAAACCATTTATGAGGCCGCAATAGATGATACCGGCCGCCTGCGTTATGCTGTTGGTGCCGATGCCCGCTTCTATATTGATATTAAATACCAGAACAGCGACCCCGATTACATACGGCGTATGCGTGGATATTTCATTAAATAATATCTATATCTCAATTTGAGAAATTGATCGTTATGCACTTAATAGCTAAATTTACGTTATGCCCGATTCCTATATCGATATTGAATCCATCAGTGAGCTGTGTGAGCTTTATAGTGTAGGTAAACCCAAACATCCTTTAATTACGGTGATTGATAAGGCAGACCGCCAGATCAATCGCCCAAAGGAAGCCTTTACTTACCGTTTGGGTTTTTACACCATCTTTTGTAAAAAATTTACCGGTACGCTTAGATATGGACGCTCCTATTACGATTTTAGGGAAGGGTCGTTGATGTTCACAGCGCCGGGGCAGGTCATATCTAAAAGCCCCGAAATGAACATAGAAGAAGGTTGGGGATTATTCTTTCATCCGGATCTGATCAATACGGGGGCATTAGGCCGCAAAATGATGGAGTATTCCTTCTTTAATTATGAAGCAAACGAGGCATTACATGTATCGGAAGACGAAAAAATTATCTTGAACACCTGTGTCCAAAACATCCGTAAAGAATACCTGCAGAATATTGATAAGCATACTAATGGTTTGATACAGGCTAATATTGAATTGTTGCTCAACTATTGTAGCCGTTTTTACGACCGCCAGTTTTATACCCGTGAAAAAGCGAATATTGATGTTATACAGCAATTTGAAAAACTGATCAAAGATTACTTTGCTCAGGAAACACTGATAGATACCGGCTTACCTAATGTGGGTTATTTTGCCTCGAAGATGAACTTTTCGCCAAATTATTTATCTGATCTGCTGCAGCGCTTTACCGGCAAAACCACACAGGAGTACATCCATTTACAGTTGGTAGATAAGGCCAAATCGCTGTTATGGAGTACGCAAAAATCGGTGAGCGAAATAGCCTATACACTGGGCTTTGATCATCCTTCGCATTTCACCAGGCTATTCAAAAGCAAAACCGGCTATGCGCCAAGCGATTACCGGCATTTGAATTGAACATCGAAGTCTGTAAGCGAATAAAAATTAAGAGATCCGCAAGCTTGCAGCTCGCGGATCTTGTTTTTTATAAGCGCAAAAAAACATCAAGGGAAATAATTACAATTCTTCGGGAAATCCTTGTATTCCCCAGCACTGACTTAAGCGGCATCTTTGTATTGTTAAATCATTCAAACAACATTAACTCACAAAACAATGAAAAACTCAAATGTAAAGAATGTAGTGCTGGTGCACGGAGCATTCGCCGACGGTTCAGGCTTTAAAGCGCTTTATAACGAATTAACAAAAAAAGGGTATAACGTATCAGTTGTACAGAACCCTTTAACTTCATTGGAAGATGATGTTTTGGCAACACATGTGGCGCTGGACAGGATCGGCGGCCCTGCAATTCTTGCCGGTCATTCATGGGGTGGTGCGGTGATCACCGAAGCTGGTAACCACCCAAATGTTGCTGCCCTGATATACATAGCTGCATTTCAGCCCGACAATGGCGAATCAGCGTTGCAATGGTTGCAAACCGCCCCGCCAGCACCCGAAAACGGCGTATTACCTCCCGATGAAAAAGGTATTGTATACTACGACAAAGACAAATACCATGCAGGTTTTTGTGCTGATATCGACGCGGATGAAGCAGCATTTATGTATGCCTCACAGGGAGCATTTTATGCTAAAGGATTTGTAAGCCCCATTACTGATGCTGCCTGGAGGCACAAACCAGCCTACGGTTTGATTGCTACCGAAGATAAAAGCATTAACCCCGACATACAAAGAAATATGTATAGCCGGTCTAATACAAAAGTAACCGAAGTTAAAGGTAGTCACGTGATCTTTATGTCGCAGCCTGAGATTGTTGCGGGAGTTATTATAGCTGCTGCTGAAAAAGCATCAGAAGTTTAATTGGCATTTATATTGCCTTTGTTTAAACCGCATGCCGATAAAGGTATGCGGTTTTTGGTTTAATCGATACTGTTATGACTTACCTACTTATTTTTTAAGATCCGGATCACTCCAGCGGGATAGCCTGCGACTTGCAACGTATCAAAGTCAGTTTTTAAATTTGGCACAACAACTTCAAGGCTCTTTTGGTGGAGATGTAACATATGGCCATCCTGATTGATTTTTAAAGGGTTTTCATCATCATTATTCTCCAGTATCATTTTCAGCAAATGGCTGCTTTTGCTTAACTCCAAAACAGATTGCCCAATAACTGACTTTTCGCCCAGGTTTAGGATTTTCTTAGCTTCATGATTAATAAATAAGATTTCTTGTTTTTCATTGACTCCCAACACTGCGTCCGGCATTTCCTCAATCAGCATTTTTATCCGTAAGTCTGCTGCGATTATTTTAGTGAGATCAGCATTTTCCTGCTCGCCAAGATTCACAGCCATGATATTAAATGCTTCGGCTAATTGGGTAAACTCATCGCTTGTATTAAATTTAAGCCGGGTATCATAATTTTTTTTACCAACCTGATCAAGGCCATCTGCTAGTTCACGAAGTGGGTTTAGTATAAACCCAGGAAAATTGACAATTAAAATAAAAAGGATTATAAAGGTAATAAATACCATGCCCCCAAGATATAAGGTTGCCTTGCTTACTGTTGAATGGGTGTATTCATTTTTAAGCTCAATTGCATGCATGTTTAGTTCCTCGATCTTTTTCAACTGCAAACGGGCATTTCGTTCTGCTTGTTGCTTTTGATTTAAATCTGATGAGGGATCAATTAACAAAGTAAAGGCGTGTCGTAAGCTGCTGGTTGCTGTTTTTTCACCAGGTTCTGTAATATTATTTTCCTGTTTCTGAAGAGCCTGATCAAATATGCTTGACACGCTGGACGTTAATGGCAAATCATTTTCATCTAAAACCGAGCGCATATCCCGGGTAAATGTTAATGTTTTATAATTGTTTTTTAGGGTAATATTTGAAGTTTCGGATATTACTTTAATATAGTAAACAGAGATAGTACCAAAAATCAATACAACGATAAACAAAAGGCCAAATCCTAAAAGAAGCTTTTTTTTGATTTTCATGACTCTACAATGAGTTGGTTAAAACAGTATCATAATTTATTTAGAGCAGGATTGTATAGTAAAGATAATTAAAATATGCCCTCGTTGCTCAACCTTTGGAAGTTATAACCTGGTTACCCCAGCTAGCGCACGCGTGTCGCATATACATTCATCAACAAGCTTCATATAAATTAAGATCACCTACGATACCGGTGCGCCAGCTAACAAAAAGCCCGATACTGAGAAGTATCGGGCTTTTTGTTAGCTACGTGGTACGAATGATTCTTTGACAACCTGCCACCTTCCTGATAAATATTCCCAGATCAGTGTAATGAACTTTCTTCCTGACGGCCCATCCTGTTCCAGATCGCGGGTGATGATCACCATACCCATGTTTCCGTCACAAACAGCGTAATGGAACTCGGCTTTGGTGGAAAGCGGCGCTGCATTTGAATCCTTGTTTCCCTGAACAAATCCTAAAAGCTGTTCTTTGTTCATGGTATCTACTACGCCATTTTCATCAACTTTTACTATAAGCAAATTATCCGCATAAATTTGCTTTACGTACGGTACATTAAAATGTGTCGCCTCATAAATGAGCTCTTTAGTTAATTCGAT
This sequence comes from Mucilaginibacter sp. BGA-UO-ETr-C110, assembly GCF_059567985.1. NCBI lineage: Bacteria > Pseudomonadati > Bacteroidota > Sphingobacteriia > Sphingobacteriales > Sphingobacteriaceae > Mucilaginibacter > Mucilaginibacter sp. BGA-UO-ETr-C110. Next base: position 289,741 of record NZ_JCAQPB010000002.1, on the reverse strand, counting down.
TAATTGTTCGCTGTTCATATTTTTAATTTTTAGAAATTGGCATATCGTATAAGTATAAAAGCCCGATACATGACCATATCGGGCTTTTGCTTTTTGCTCTTATCGCTGATTTTCAGGCATCGCGATCCAATCAGCGTATTTAGTTTTGCCTAGGGAAACAGCATTTTCCGGCACTATAGTATCAGCATCTAACGGTGCTCCTGAATACAGGGCATGGGTATCAGATGTTACTTCGTAGCTTTTATGGGTTGCCAGTAAATATTGTTTCACCCAAACTGCCATGTCAAATTTTTCAGGCCCGCCTATTTCCAGAGTCTTATTAACAGGCTGTTGTAATGCTGTTTGAGCAATAAAGGCAGCCACATCTTTGCTCGCGATAGGCTGAATGTTGGCTGCCGGCAGTATTACTTTTCCATCGACCATACTCATTTGAACAATCCCTCCAGCAAACTCAAAAAATTGTGTTGCATGGACGATAGTATAGGGAATACCCGATGCCTTGATCATGTCTTCCTGCACTTGTTTGGCACGGAAATAACCGCTGGCTTGTAGCTTTTGAGTACCTACTACCGATAAGGCGATATGATGTTGCACGCCTGCAGCCTTTTCTGCAGGTAACAGATTTTCGTTAGCCGTTTTAAAAAAGTTCATCACAGCATCATCTGCAAAGGATGGTGAGTTGGATACATCCACTACTACCTGCGCCCCTTGCAGTACTTCTTTTAAACCTTCGCCAGTAAGGGTGTTGACACCGTTGTTGGGCGAAGCGGCAATCACCTCGTGCCCACTGTTTTGTAATTGAGTTACTGTTTGACTACCAATAAGGCCGGTACCGCCGATAACTACTATTTTCATGGTCTGTATTATTTAAGGTTAATTATATAATACAAAGATGAAGATAGCCCCGTCGGGAAAACTTAAGCTGGTTTAAGAAATATACAGGTCCTGGTAAGTCTTTAAATCTTCCAATGAAACACCCATGTAACTGGCAAAAATAGGGTCTGGGATTCTTTGGATCAATTCGGGATAAGTGTTTCTGAAATGGGAATAGAAATCTTTTTTAGATACCGTAGCAAATGTTTTTTGTTTAAATAAGGCCGCACCATAGGCGCGCTCATGAATTTTATTGAAATATAATGCCATTAAGGGAAATTGTAACAGCAGTGTTTCGTAGTTTTTCCTGCTCATATAGGTAATTTCTGAATCTTCCATCGCCGAGATTGAATAAACAGCAGGTTTACCATCCGGAAAAGTTTTATAGTCTGTTATCCACCAGTTTTCCAATGCAAAATGTATCACCTGCTTTTCTTCATTATCTTCATAAAACAAGTACAGGCAACCTTTATTAACAAAGTAAATGGTATCGCAAATTTCCTTTTCTTTCAAAAGCAGTTCCTCCTTTTTTACTTGTTTGGTTTGGAAGAATGGTGCTATTTTTTCCTGCGATACAGTAAAAGTAGGAACGAGCTTTTGAATGTGGTGGTATAGTTGTTCGGTCATATATTATTTTTTCCTTTTACCTTCTTTTTTCGCAATTCGCTCAGGTACTCCGGTGTAAAGCCTAAAAAGGAGGCTAATACTTTTTGTGGGATCCGCTGAATAAATTCCGGGTATTTAGATTGAAACAGTTCATAAAACTCATCCTTGGGCATTCTGGAGATCATCCGGATACGAAGCAATGACGCCGCGTATGCCCGCTCATATACTAATCGAAAATAATTTTCGATGACCGGGAATTTGGCCAGCAGCAATTCATAATTGGGGGCGGTAATGGTCAATACCTCGGTAGCTTCCAGCGCCTGGATCGTATATGCCGACCGCTGTCCGGTTCGAAAAGCATTCAGGTCGGTCATCCACCAATTTTCTAATGCAAATTGCAGCGTTTGCTCCGCGCCATTATAATCTGTAAAGTACAACCTAAGGCACCCTTTTACCACAAAAAAATACAACAAACAACGCTTATCTTCTTGCTGTAAAATGTCCTTTTTCTTAAATGTCTTTGTCTCAAAAAAGGATAGTATCGCGTCGCCCTCTATCCCGGGGTTGGAAGTAATTTTTTGAATATGTTGTATAAGCGGATGCATCTCTTTATGGAAAGAATATCCAAATATAAGAAACGAAGAAGAATCACAGGATTTAGGTAAAAGCAAATTCTGTTAAGAATTGTTTTGTCGTTGTTGGCGCAGAGAGGTTTTGTTATTTTTAAATTATCCGGATAGAATAAAGCCTCTCTGTATACTCACAGAGAGGCTTTATTACTTTTATATACCTGGTTATTCGTATACACTAATCATGGCCGTGGCCTTTATCCTCGTGTTTCCTATCCTTCATCTCCCTTTTCATATCCTTATCCCGTTCCTTGTACGCCTTTTTCATTTCCTTATTCTGCTGTTTATATTCTTTATCTTTTTGCTTATACCAGCCTTTGTGCTTACCATTATCCCAGTGATTGCGATATTTTTCGTCCCGGCTGTCCCTGATGATCAACTGATCATGTCGGCCTTTATAATTGGCGTACCTGGTTCTGTAAACATTGTCCCTTAACCAGGGGTCCCTGTCATTGATAACAACTTTATACCCACGATATAAATCATAATTACGATAAGTGGCGGGTAAACTGACGGTTCTGATCCACCTGCTGTTTTGATAGTAAACATACTGATGGGTTGAGACGGAATAGTAAGTGTTAATATCGGGCAGGTAATAATAATCGGCATGATCATAGCCAACCGGCCCCCATGATGGTTGACTGCCAATATTCACCCCTAAACTGACGTTGATCTGGGCGTTGCCTGTCTTAGTAAACAAACAACTAATCAGTATGACTGATGCGTAAATTAACTTTCTCATAATAAATAGTTTATAGGATTTAATTTACAACGTTACTTGTTGAAAAAAGTTTACTAAAACAGAAGGAATATTTAAATAAAAGATGACAATAGATATGTATCAAAAAATGAAGAAGCCCAATGATCCTCAATAACTTCCTACAGCAATGGGAGCTTCTTCAAAAATATCCAGCAACCTGGTTTTCCAGATCTCCAGTTCGAGGGAAAGTCCCTCCACAGATTGCCTTTCCGTTCCATAAATTACGTGGGGCTGCAGTACCGAAAACCCGGTAAATTCTAAAATGCCTCTCTGCAATGGGTGTAGTATTACGGCAAGGTTTCCATATTTCTCAGTGATATAATTCGCTTCCGGTCCACCTGTAGTAATGGAGAGCAATGCTTTTTTACCCAGAAAAACGCCGTTTTCGTAAATTCTACCATTTCCGTAAAAGCGCTCCATGGCAAATACGCGATCTACCCATCCTTTCAGAATGGCAGGTACACTAAACCACCAAAGCGGAAACTGCCAGATCATGAGGTCACACCATTCTACCTTTTGTTGTTCTTCTTCAATAAAAGCTGCAAAGCCGTTCTCCTGGCTTGCATACACCTCTTCCAGTTGTTGTTTGAAAAAGATAGGATCATTTACAGTGGTAAAATTAGTCCGGTCAGAAACAGGATTAAATTGCATGGTATACAGATCAGATACTTTTACTTCATGACCTGCACTGGTGAGTGTATCTATTGCCTTGGTAAACATGGCACTATTCATACTCTGCGGTTCGGGATGTGCGTATATAATAAGAATTTTCATATGGATGATATTGGTGTTTTCAATAAACCAGGTGCAAAATTATTCCTTAATCAGTAAGTTTGTGGATGTGCCGCTAATTGTATGAGGCACACAAAAATGTAAGTCATGAGCACTAGAAAAATTACATCCACCAATAATATCAACAGGGAAAAACTTATCGACTTCTGCGGGATGATGTACGCTGTTGACCTGTTGGGTGGGAGGTGGAAATTGATAATCCTTTATAAATTGGGAAAAGGGGCCCTGCGCTTCAGTGAACTGAAAAAAATCATCCCAGGTATTACAGACCGTATGCTGACGTTGCACCTGAAAGAACTGGAACAAAGCGGGTTAGTTGACAGGACTATTTATGCCGAAGTGCCGCCACGGGTTAATTACAGGCTTACCACGAGCGCCGAGTTACTGATACCCGTGTGGCAGCAGCTAGAGCACTGGGGCCTGGCTCATAAGGAAAGTCGGAACGAAAAAGTAGATGTTTAATTTGTTAAGCTGTAGGTATGGAACACACTCAAAATGGCTTCTTCCGATCGCGAATAAGAGCTATTTTTGCTTGTCAAGTTCAATAATAAGGTCATGTTTACCTAACAAACTTTAGCCATCCCCAAAACTTCCGTTGTTTTAGGTAGTCAATGTCAGTTTCGCGAGCGTATGCCTCGCGTTCAAAAATAATATCCAGGTAAGCTTTTTCATGATCCCGGTATTTTACCAGGTTGACTAAATAGTTGATGAGATAAAGCATGTAAAAAGGCACGATCAATAATTCCAGTTCTTGCATCAAATGGATGGTTTCGTGCCTGATAAGCTGGGTATCATTCTTTGAATCCGGATGTTTCACCAGGATAAAAGGGAAAATAGCCATACCACTTACCCTAAGAAAAGGAGCTACAATAATGATGGGGAATTTCAATTTGATAATATTGAAGATATGTAATAATTGCGAACCCCAATTATTACTTAATTGTTTTATCGCTTCATTATTTAAGTAAATATACTATCAGCGTCCGTCAACTGAATATCAAATATTTAATATCCATCCCTATCAACAGGAAATTCAATTACTTTCAGTTTTTGAACCTCACCATTAATAGGAAATGACCCAAAGGGAAATAAGTAAGACCGTTACTATTAACGCCACTGCATCAAATGTGTGGGACGCATTAACAAATCCGCAATTAATAAAGCGATGGATGCTGGACACGGAAATAAATGTGATCACTGACTGGCAAATTGGAAGCCCCATCATTTTCAGGGGGAGTTTGCACTGGACAAGTTTTGAAAACAAAGGAACCATCCTGCAATTTGAACCGGAAAAGGTTTTTCAATATAATTATTGCAGCACACTTTCCGGCCTGCCTGATGTACCCGAAAACTATATCGCAGTTGGTTTTGTGTTGAGCCCAATAGCAATTCAGGCTGAACTTACCTTAACCCTGAGTAATATCACGGATGAGGTAACCTATAAACATCTTGATTTTTACTGGACGGTAACGCTTGATGTTTTAAAAAAGCTGTGCGAACAATCTTAGCGATTTTACTTAATTGTCGTTCATGCAATCTACACCCTATAATTGTCGTGATTGCCCCCGTTTTATTTGAATATGTCGCCTTACCTTTATTTTATCAAAACAAAACAGCAATTAAAAATGGAAACAGTAAATAACACCGCAATTACAGTAGAGAGCATCGTAAATACTCCAGTAGCAAAAGTTTGGGAGTCATGGACAAAACCCGAACATATTACCCAATGGTGCCAGGCCTCAGACGACTGGCACGCACCTTATGCAGATAATGATCTGCGCCTGGGTGGAAGCTTCACAACCACTATGGCAGCCAGGGATGGCAGCTTTAGCTTTGATTTTGGAGGTGTTTACACCGCTGTGGAGGAGTATAGTCTTATTGAATATACTGTTGGTGACGGCAGAAAGGTGTCAATCGTTTTTGAAGATCTTGGTAATGCTACTAAAGTGATTGAAACCTTTGATCCGGAAAGCACAAACCCTATCGAAATGCAACGGGGAGGCTGGCAGGCTATCCTTGATAATTTTAAAAAGTATACAGAAGCTCTTGCGTAAATAAACATAACATATAGATCCTGATACTTATTCATATCAGGATCTATATTGAAATTTGTTTTTACACAGTTGCCACGATAAACAATCTCGGAAATGGCAACAATACCGAACCATCCGGGTATTGCGGGTATGCCTTAGCAATTCCTTCTTCATATTGTGCTAAAAAAGCCTTGCATTCGACATCATCAAGCGGCTCAATAAACGGGCGGAGGCCAGTTCCCTTAAACCACTCTACAATTGCTGCCGCACCACCCTGAAGCGGGTGATGATACACTGTACGCCAGATATCCAGCGTAGTAACCCTATCGCGTAGGTTACGATAATAACATTCGGCACCTTCCCTGGTCATTCGTTTTGATGCCTGATTTAATTTAGCGGTCCAGGGCCCGTTCGCGGCGGTTTCACGCATGAGGCGGTGCGCGGGTTCATCAAAGTTGTCGGGCATTTGCACTGCAAGGCAGCCTCCTTTAGTCAGTTTACTGATCAGTGCCGGGAAAAGTATTTGATGATCAGGCACCCACTGCAAAGCAGCATTAGCCAGGATAACATCATAAGGTCCCGGATCGCGCCATGTAGAAATATCGTCGACCTCAAAATGGACATCTGGCATACGTTTACGAGCCGCCTCTATCATGTTTTCAGAACTGTCCATACCCGTAACTTTAGCATTTGGGAATTGGGTACGCAGCAACTCTGTTGAATTACCAGGCCCACATCCAATATCCGCAGCGGTATTTACTTCGGTTATTGGGATATTAAAAAGCAGGTCGCGGACAGGACGGTTACGCTCGTTCTCAAATTTTGAATACTGTGCTGATGACCAACTCATATATTTTTATATTTAATATTAAACAAAATATGGATGAAAAAATTGTAACCAAGGCCCTGCTCGTTATTACCATAAGATAACGGTTGACTCCGGTATTTCTTTTAATTTTGCCTGTTCACACCCTTATATTATAATGGAACATCTGCTCGACAACCCCATCTGGAATGCCTTAATATCAGGAAACAGCGACCTGGCCCAGGGCAGCAGTGAGGTTAAATATTTTGCCGAAAACGTAGCGCCCTTTGTTGGTTTTGAAGATTATTCAGTAGCCAACTTTAATATGCTTTATGAACTGGTAAGCGATCAACGGGTTTTGGCCGTTGTTTCGGCCGAAGAAATTACCATTCCCGATCAATGGAAGGTGCTGAACCATATGAAAATATTACAGATGGTATTTGATGCCCCAATACCATCAAACCCTTTAAATCATGAACTGGTCACTTTACAGGAGCAACATATACCCGCTATGCTTGCATTAACCAAAATGACCAATCCGGGGCCCTTTTCTGAACGCACCATTGATTTTGGCAATTACAAAGGAATTTTCAGCAATGATGAATTAATTGCGATGGCAGGATATCGCACACAGCCATCACCCTATATCGAAGTTAGCGCGGTGTGTACCCATCCCAACCATCATGGCAAAGGCTATGCGGGTACGCTAATTAACTATCATATAGGTCAAATTATAGCAGCATCAGGAATTCCCTATCTCCATTCACGCACGGATAACGCAACTGCTATCAAGCTTTATCAAAAATTAGGCTTTTCGATCAGGAAAGAAATGATTTTCAATATCATCCAAAAGATTTAACAAACAAGCCCGGCATAAAATGCTGGGCTTATTTGTTTTATAATACTACCGGTTATGCCTATGTTATGAATTACCTTTGATGAGCCTTGAGATCCATACCAGTAATACAGCACCCAAAAAGGCCGTAATAAGATAACCGATACTCCCACCCCAATGGATACCAAGCCATCCTAAGATAGCACCACCAACCCATCCGCCAACCAAACCCAACAGAATATCGATAATAATTCCATAACCATCACCCTTCATCACTTTCCCTGCGAGCCAACCGGCAATACCGCCTAATAAAATTTGAAATAATAAGTGCATAATTATATGAGTTTAAGTTAAAAAATCAATAGATAATACTACCAATAGCAGATTTGATGCTACTGGTTATGCTCGTATTTAAGAGGATTGCTTTACATAGCTTTTCCAGGCTTTAAAGACACCTCTCCAAACTATCCTTAGGTTTTATATAAAGATATTTATTATCCTTCAATATTTCCAGATAAAAGTTTCCATTATTTAAAACGTTGTGGTATGTTGAAATTATGCCAAACATGCCAAATTTATTTTTGTGCTTGCAGAATATGGTTTTCTGTCTATATTTGCACTCCCAACGCGAAAGTAGCTCAGTTGGTAGAGCACGACCTTGCCAAGGTCGGGGTCGCGAGTTCGAATCTCGTCTTTCGCTCAAAGCCCTTCCTTCAAAAAGTTGGGCTTTATTTTTAAAAGGTTAATCGCCTACTCTTGTGTAATTTTACATGGAGTAAGACCTATCCGCTCAGATGGTGGAACTGGTAGACACGCAGGACTTAAAATCCTGTTCCCGTAAACGGAGTGCGGGTTCGATTCCCGCTCTGAGTACAAAAGCCCTGATACACGCCCGTATCAGGGCTTTTGTTTTTGATGGTGCGGTGATAACACCGACCATAGGCTAAAACGTTCGCAAGTATCTCGGTACTTGCGAACGTTTTTTATTATTTCATAAGGGTTAATGCTTTTAAGATCCTATTTGTTCTCTGGTGTGGTTAACAGTATCTGATAGCTAAATACCGTTGGTTTTGCATATACCAAATAAGGTTCCAGTGGTTTTGGTCCGCAACCCCAGGAGCCAACACCCAACGTTTTATGACTGATACAAAGTACCGTGCCTTTGCTTTTGGGCAGATCTATTTTGTATTCTACATTTTCCATTTCCTCATCGCTGTAAGGAAGTGCAGCTACCTGTAATAAGGAATCAACCTGTTTGATTTTTATTCCCGTTCCCTTTGCGGCCTTAACATTAGCCCAGCGCACATCTTCATGATTACCGCATTCCATAGGTTTTTCATATGGAGTCATCTGCTTAACTACGCTGCTGGAATAATGCCCCACGTCAAAACCACTTTTACGGTCGCCATAATTTTCCATTGGTCCACGGCCCAGATAATCAAACTGATCAAGGTTTTTGTTCAGGAACATGCGCACACCTATACGAGCCAGTATTAGTTTAGGATCGCTGAAGCTAACATTATTAACAACGTTGATCTCACCTTTGCCGTTAATGGTATAAACTGCCTGGTGATGAACAACAAAATCATGTTTACCGGTTCCGGTCAGGTTCACTTTAATCTCCACTACGTTTGTGGCTAATTGCGTGCTTTTTACCTCATCAGCTACCCAATTAATATCTTTTAATCCATTTTTCTGCCAGTCGCTATAAGCCCACATATCATCTTTACGATGCGGTGCACGCCATAGATGCAGCATTGGGCCGCCATTTTTCTGCAGGATACTTTCGCCGGCTTTTTCCATTTTCGAGAAAGTGCCCTTCACTTTGTCAAATTCAAGACTAAAATCGGCTCCCTTTACTTTGATCTCTTCTTTTGAATCATTTAAAGTTAATACACTTCCCTGCGATCTGTCAGCAAGCGCAGGAATGCCAATCGGCAGCTCAAACTGCTGTTCGGCAACTTCGTAGCCTTTTTTTGCCCACAATTTATCAGCAGCAAGGTCAAATGAAACTCTTAGAAAATATTCGGCCCCGGGCTTTGGGGTTACTTTAAACGGGATCTTGACGTCCTTTTCTGCTCCCGGATTAACCAGACCTACGATTAAGTTACCCGAGGATATGGTGTTGCCATCTTCACTTAGGTTCCATTTTGCAGTAAGTCCGCTAAGGTTAATAAACTGGTAACGGTTCTTAATTGTAACCAGTCCGTTTTTAAGATCTTTTGCACGGATAGTGATCCATTGATAAGCATGTTTGAGCTCGGGATAGTGCGGTTTCAGCGACCTGTCAGAAAATACCACACCTTTATGGATGAAATATTGGTCGTTCGGGTATTCACCAAAGCCTCCCCCAAAAGCCGTGATCGGGTGTTTAGGATCACGATTATTGTATACGCCCTGATCCTGCCATTCCCAGATAGCGCCACCCAATAACTGAGGGTATTTATCAAACAGGTCATTATAAATATCTACCGAACCCATAGAATTGAACATGGCATGCGCATACTCGCACAGGTAAAATGGCTTGGTAAGATTTTTATCGTTCGCATGCTTTTCCAAATTCTGAACATCGGTGTACATCTCGCTATCCATATCGGCAGGATTATTATCGCCTATACCAAAGCCCTGGTAATGTGTTGGGCGGCTGGTGTCAATGCCCTTGATAGTTTTTAATATGGCCCTGAAATTCGAACCGCCGCTGCCGCATTCGTTACCTAATGACCAGATGATCACTGAAGGGTGGTTTTTGAAATTCTCCACATTAGCTACATTGCGTTCAATAAGTGCCGCTTTGATCCTTGGTTCTTCATTAAATTCATCCCAGGCGCCATGGCTTTCCAGGTTGGCTTCGGCAACGAGATAGATGCCATATTCATCACACAGTTCGTACCAGCGGGGATCATCAGAATAATGGCAGGTACGCACATGATTACAATTGGCCTGTTTAATAAGGACGATATCCCTGATCATTTGTTCCTCGGTAACCGCGTGACCGTCATTTGGCCAGTTCTCGTGGCGGTTTACACCCTTTAATTTGATCGGAACTCCGTTTACGGTGAACAGGCGACCTTTGATCTCTATGCTGCGAAAGCCGGTACGCGAAGACAGCGTTTCTATACTGAGCCCGCCTTCCTTCAGGGTAATCACCGAAGTATAAAGTTTAGGTGTTTCAGCTGTCCATTTTTGCGGATCACTCACGTTGAACTTTACATCAACCATCACCTCTTCGCCTGGCTTTAACGAAGGAATTACTTTTTTACCAGTAGCTCCCGGAACCGGTACAGTTCCATTATACAGGGAAACATTAACCTCACGAGACTTAGTTGCAGTAGTGCCGTAATTTTTCACTTTGGTGCTTACAACAACCTCTGCATTTTTGTATTGTTTATCGAGGTTTGTTTTTATAAAGAAGTCACGAATATGTTCCTCTGGGCTGCTCCATAAAGTAACATTTCTGAATATGCCGCTAAGGCGCCACATATCCTGGTCTTCAAGATAACTTCCGGTAGTAAAACGGTAAACTTCAACAGCTAAAGTATTTTTGCCCGGCTGCAGGTATTTAGTGAGATCGAACTCAGCGGCATTCCTGCTGTTAACACTGTAACCAACCTTGCGGCCGTTGACCCAGATGAAGAAACCGGCATCCACACCATCAAAGGTGATAAAAACACGGCGGCCTTTCCAGTCGGCAGGGACAGTGAAATCACGGCGATAACTGCCAACCGGATTACGCTCTTTGTAGGCAGTATATTTTTCGGGCGGGGTGCTCATCACCCTTGGAAAATCTTTTTGAAAGATATAAGTAAAATTGCTGTAGTATGGAGTGCCATAACCTTCAATCTGCCAATTAGAAGGTACCTTGATATCCTTCCACGCGGATACATCATAACCGGGCTTATAAAATTCAACCGGGCGTTTTTGGGGCCAATCAACCCAATTGAATTTCCACAAGCCGTTCAGGCTTCGGCTAAAGGTAGATGCGTGGCGATTGGCAGCCAGGGCCTCCTTTAAAGTAGCGTACGGCATTAGGGTAGCATGATTGGCTTCTTTATTTATACCGATATTTTCGGGGTCCTCAATTTCTTTTGGCACAAAGGCAGTATCAGATTTAGATAGCCCCGTACTTTTTTGCTGCTGAAATCCGAGGCTTATTTTATAACTAAAAATAAAACTGGAGATCAGTAAAAGTTTAACAAATTGTTTTCTGGAAAAAGGGTTATTCATAAGTATTGATGTTAATTGAAATTGGTTTTACAGAATGAATGTTTGGCTATAAATAAACCCCATAGGTTGATGGGACAACCTATGGGGAGTGATTTTAAAAGGCGTTTAACTCAGCTATTTGCGTATAAGTAGCATTGTATGCGGAATTGATGATCACCTTAAAATATCGTGCGCTTTTAAACCCTCCGGGAAGGAACTGTTTCTGCAGATCCTTATTGTTTTGCAGATTAAAAGCTCCGGCATCGGTCCAGGTAACATTATCCAGGCTGGTTTGCACGTTGACGTCATTTGGTTTCCCGCCGCCATCAGACTGTCTGCCAACAAATGAAAGGCCGTGCAGTGTTTTTACTTCACCCATATCAATAGTCAGATAATGGGGAGGTCCGGGAGAGGCACCAGACCATTGGGTGTGCCAAAAGGTGGCAGTGCTGCCGTCAAGCGCAAATATGGCGCGGCCATTATCCGTCCCTTCACCGTTAGCTTCTTGTGAAGAAAAACCGATCACCTGCCAGTTGGATCTGTCATAAACGGGGTAGTCGTTAAAATCAGGTTGAGCTGTCACTAGATAGAAAGTTGTACGTAGTGTAGGGTTTAACTTTATTGTAGCGCTTGTTATACTAACCGGCAACAAATAGGTTTTGAGGGCATCCATGGCACCCGTTCCGTTCGTTTTAATGCTGATGGTTAAGGGAGAGGTACTTAGCCGACCTTTTGGAATTACAGCACTGGGAGCAGACAAAATATAGCTACCATCAGGAAGTACAGGATAACTGGTTTTATTAGCAACATTGAAGCTATCCGCTGCCGCTTTGTTAATAGCAAACGCAACTGGTATATCGGCACCGGGATAACCTTGCCCTCCGAAATTAGCACCGTATATTAAGGTTTGTGCGCTGTCCGTTATTTTCAGCGTTTTACTAATCGGATTGTTTACTGCCTGCGGCATATAAACACGGTTATAACTATCTACAGGTTGATTAGGCAGTTCCAGTTTATCCTTGCAGCCAGACAACCATGCACAGCAGCCTAAACACAGAAAGAATAGTATGATTTTGGAGATATGTTGAATTAACATGATTTTGATTTAAAGTGATCAGATTAAAAATTACCACCCGGGGTTTTGAACCATTAATTTTTCCCTGTCGAGATCGTACTGGCTCACCGGGAACCAATAAGATGCAGGTGAACGGAACAGGTGATTACTCGCCACAACCCTTTTATAAAAGCTGTTATCATCTTTGCTGATATCCATCCCATGTACATCACCCATAACCTGTGGCGCGATCTTCCAGCGCCTGATATCGAACCAGCGAATTTGCTCAAAGGCAAGCTCCACTCTCCGTTCCTGCCATATGCGGGTACGCATATCCGACTGCGCCGAAGGAACAGATAAGGAGTTGGTGCCATTGCCATATTGGGGAATACCTGCCCTGTCTCTGATCAGGTTGAGGTATTTAACAATATCCGGATTCCCGGGAGCGTATTCATTCAGAGCTTCTGCATAGTCCAGGTATATCTCTCCCAATCTGAACAAAATCTCGGGACGTTGCTGTTGCGCACCTGTGCCGCCAGAGCCTGCATTAGTTTGGGGGGCAACATTCTTTCTTACTAGATAACCCGTTTTTGTCCAGTCGGTAGGGTGGCCGTTCTTTCCGTTAGGCCCACTTGCGAAAAAAGAGATCGGTGCAGGAGCCTGCATGGTTCCGCCTTGAAAAACGCTGTTATTATAGGTTACAGAAGCGTAAAAACGGGGCTCCCTGTTGATATACATATTATAGATCTGGACACCATTAACAGTAGTAAAGCCGGTCTCTGAATAAAGTGAAGACTCTTTGATCGGCCTGCCGTCAGTCATGAAATAGGCATCTACCTGTTCCTGGGTTACGCCAATCCCATTCCATCCGCCCGCCTGCCTCGGCATAGCATTCACATCAAAATTGGGCAAACCGTTAGATTTTCTAACGAAAATCTGTTCAGTGTTCCAGGGCTGTAGAAAGATACCCTGGTATGACTTGATGGGGTCACCACCCGGATCTTTATATAATGAATACAGGCCCATATCAATAACCGCTTTTGCAGCATCGGCTGCTTTCTTCCATTTTTGTATATCATAGGACTGGTTGATCAGTAACTTTCCATCGAGGGTTTTAAAGCCTGAAAAATCTGTATTTCCATTATATAGCGGACTTGCTGCATACAGCAACAGCCTGGCCTTAAGGGCCAACGCCATTCCTATTGTGGCACGCCCGTATTGAGCATCACTTGGCTGGCCATTATTGGAAGGTATCCGGGGCAGCACCGCAGCCGCCTTATCCAGCTCACTGCTCACATAGTTTACACAGTCATCGTATGGGCTGCGCGGCAACTGCATAGCATCCGCGGTGGCATCGGCTGGGATCTCTTTTTCACCCATGAGTACCACCGGCCCATACTGACGCATCAGTAAAAAATAATAATAAGCACGAAGAAACCTGGCCTCTGCTTTATACTGATCGATCAGCTGCTGCCCGTTGAGTGCCAGGATCTCGGCATTGCCATCAATATGATTCAGGAAATAGGTGGCCGAACGGATGCCTTTGTAGTAATACCCCCAGGTATCAAAAAGAGCATTACCGGCACTGATATTGCCAATGTTTAACGCGTATATAGTATACTTGGACCAGGTAACATCTGCCTCGTCGGCGTTTCCCAGCCAGGGATTGGAGCTCCATTGGTCTGCCTCATCATCTATATAGCTATATATATTGGCAAGGTACTGTTCTGATGGGCCCTTTTTTTGAAATACCTGTTCGATAGTTTCCCGGTCATTTGGCACCTGATCCAGGTATTTTTTACAGCCTGTATTAAAAACTAACATAATGGTCAGCAAGGCTGCGCTGTATTTTAAGATCGTAGTTTTCATATCTGTTCTTTTCATAAAAGCCATTATTAAAATGTGCATTTAACCCCCATATTGTAGGTTTTTAACAGAGGATACTGTGCTCCTCTGCCATCTCCCAGTTCAACATCCCACAATTTAAAGCCACTCACCGTCCACAGGTTATAGCCGATAAAATAAACACTAAGGTGCGACATGCCTGTGTGTGTCAGCCATTTTGCGCCAGCAAAATCATAGCTTAGCTGCAGTGTTTGCAGGCGCATAAATGCTCCGTTTTTGACCCACCAGCTGCTATTTTCATAATTCATATTATCGTTACCGTAGGTAAGGCGCGGATACAACGGATGCGGATTAGGATTGGTCGGTGTCCAGCGGTCTGTGATCTGGGCCAGTAGATTACCTCTTTCGCCGCCTTGGCTGAAAGGCTGAAGCCCATCACCATTCAGAGATATATCTACATTGCTGATTCCCTTGAACCATCCCGCAATAGCAAACCCTTTCCAACTGATGGTGGGACCAAAGCCATAAACAATTTCGGGAATACTTCCATAGCCAATCGGACCCTGATCATAGGAGTTTATTTTACCGTCACCATTCAGATCCTTGTATTTGATATCTCCTGCTTTATTAGTGCCAGTCTGGTAAGGGCTGTTGGCCACATCGGCATCGCTGGTAAATAAGCCTAACGCAGTGTAACCAAACCGCTGTCCAAATTTACGGCCGATCCGCTGTTGCCATGGATATGGCCAGGGCGCATTGGCGTCATTGATCACAATGGCCCGGTTCCAGGTGAAATTCCCTCTTAAACCCAACTGCCAATCTGCGCCTATTTTTTTATTCAATTCCAGGGTCGCATCAAGCCCGCGGTTATGGATCTCTCCAAGATTGGCGTAAGGTAAAGTACCTATTCCCACGTAATTTGGTACATCTCCACGCTGACGATAGATACCAGTCCGGTTCTCCTGAAATACATCTGCTGTTAATGAGATGAGGTTATCCAGCATCTTGATCTCCAACCCCAGATTTTGTTTTTTCGCTTTTTCCCAGGTTACACTAACCGCATAGTCACCAATATCGAGTCCGTTGATACTTTGATCCACACCATTCTGACCATAAGAATAGTTACCGTTACCCCCTCCTACTGTAGAAATGTAAGCGAAGCGGCGGCCGCCAATATTACTGTTTCCAACAACGCCGTACGAATATCTTAGTTTGACGAACTGAAAGGTTTTAGCGAGTGGTTTAAAGAAAGGCTCTTCGGATAGCACCCAGCCACCACCGAATGACGGAAAGAATCCAAATCGATGATTTGGTGCAAATGTTTCGGAGCCATTGTAGCCAAAATTAGCTTCTGCCAGATAGCGGTTGTTGTAAGCATAGGTAACACGACCGGCCAAACCCATATATCGGTAAGGTATGGAGCTGATAAAGTCATTGGCGAACGCGTCTTCCTTATCAGATTGATTAAAGAGAATCAATCCGCTGACACTGTTCTTACCAAATGAATTGGCGTAGTTAATAGCCGCCTCGGTGTAAAACTGACGTGTGCCTCCATTTGATCTGCTGTAACCCAAAAAGCTGGTTCCGATAGCTGTCTTATCCAGAATTAAATTACCCTTGACATCACGACCGGATGCCAGATAGCCATCAACACTTTTGGTTCGGCTGATAATATGGGCATTGTAGTTGTCAAAAGAGAACATACCCGTTGCGGAAAGCCCTTTCAATATAGCCCCAAGGTCCTGTGTAACACGAATATTGCTCCAAAGTTGACTTTTAAACTCACTTACATAACCACTTTGAGTTAACAGGTTATAAGGGTTGTTTATATCACCGGTTCTGATCTGAGAATGCAGGCCGTTGGAATACACCGGAGGGATCACAATTGGCGGGAGCAGATAAGCCGAACTCCAGATCGCGTCAACCGAGTTCCCGGGGTAATTACCATTGCTGATCCATCCGGCAGCGCCAAACTCAACCTTGGTGGTTTTGGTCACCTTTAAAGTAAGGTTGGAGGTAAAATTATACCGGTTAAATTTGATAGCGGAATTATAGCTTGCTAATTGATCTGTTTTATACAAGCCATTCTCATCATAATATCCAACAGAAAGATAGTATTGTGCATTCTCTGATCCGCCATTGGCATTAACTCTTGCTCTACGGTTTTGTCCGAACTTATTGAACAGGACTTTAAACCAGTCCACATTGGGATAAAGGTCGGGATCAACACCGCTGGCTGTTTTCTGTATCCTGTCCTGGGAATATTTCGGATTAGGGTCATTGGGGTTACTATTGTGGTAGGCTTCATTGGCCATCTGCATATAAGTTATCCCGTTCGCAAACTCTGGGATCTTAGTGAATTGAGTAATCCCCTGGTCGTACTGCGCATTGATAGTCGGTTTCCCAACCCTGCCTTTTTTAGTTTGTATCAGGATAACGCCATTGGCGCCGCGCACTCCGTAAACCGCGGTCGCTGATGCATCTTTTAGGATACTGAAACTGGCAATATCCTCAGGGTCCACATTAGAAAAATCACGCTCGATCCCATCTACAAGCACAAGAGGGCCACTGTTGGTAAAAGTAGAAATACCCCGGATGTATATTTCGGCACCGTCGTAGCCTGGCTGCCCGCTGCGCTGCACACCGATAACACCCGCCACACGTCCTGCTATAACATCAGTTAAATTAGCAACCGGCTGTTTCAGCTCCTCTGCATTTACGGTGCTTATGGCACCAATCAGACTCACTTTTTTCTGCTGACCATACCCTACCACCACAACATCATTCAGGCCGGTGGCTACCTCTTTCATGACGACATTTATCTCTTTATTATTATTTACAGGCACTTCTTCGGTGCTGTACCCAATGAAGCTAAATACCAGGGTACCATTTCCGTCGGGCAGTTTGATAGAATAAGTACCATCCTTCCGGGTTGAAACACTAATGTTTCCATCCTTTAATTTTACGGTCACCCCGGGTATTGACATACCTTTCTGATCTGTAACCTTACCACTTACTACGATGGGCAGTATCTGGAAAGGAACAGGGTCCGGCGGATTTTCTTTAACCACTTTTCTTTTGATCAGGATCATGTTCTGAATGATCTCATAACTTATCGGCTGCTTGGCAAAACATAGGTCAAGTACTTTGGATAGTGGCTGGTTTACCACGTTGATACTGACCGGATTTGACTCGTTTAGAATTTTGTTATCATACACGAACTCTACGCCGCTCTGCTTATGCAGCTGTTTAAAAATGCTTAACAGAGAAGCATCTTTGACCTTCAGACTGACGTTCTGCGCATAACTTGCAGCGCTTACCTGGAGTAACCCAGCCAGCAAAAAAACAAATGTGAGTTTCATTATCAACAAAATTTTTGATAGGACAAGGGAATCCCCTTTGCACGGGAATGCAATAGAAAATTTATACATTTGGTTAAGGTTAGTAAATAATTGGTTTACGAATAATCGGTTATTAATCCTTAATGCCGTAAGGCAAAGACCCGGAGCACTTCGACCTGCTCCTGGTCTTATTTAGAACTAAGAAAATTGAAGTGAAGTAGGTGTTAAGCCATGACGATCACCCTCCTTCCCTGAATTTTAAAATGAGCTGCACCTGTGGATTCAAGTGCCTTCAATACAGTATTGATATCTTTGTATCTGGAAATGGTACCGCCAAGCTTGCTTTGCCCTGGCTTGTCCTGATACACCACCTCTATATTATACCATCTGGCAATCTTCGGCATAATGCTTTGTATGTTTTCATTGTCAAATACAAAAAAGCCTTCTTTCCAGGAAACAGCATCCTCTGTATTTACTTTACTAACCGCGAAGTCGGTACGTTGATGGCTGAATACACCCTGTTCACCAGGAACCAGTAATGTCTTTCCCTTTGCGGATTGCAGTTTGACCGATCCTTCAAGCAACGTGGTTTTTATCTCCGTTTCATCAGGATAGCCCAGTACGTTGAAATGAGTTCCCAGTACCTGTACATCTACGCCGTTAACAGACACTTTAAAAGGCATGTTTTTATTTTTGGCTACCTCAAAGTAGGCTTCACCGGAAAGGACTACACGCCGCTCTTTACCAGCGAAAGCGACCGGGTATTTCAACGACGATGCTGAATTAAGCCATACCTTAGTCCCATCGGATAATATTGTCTGGAATATGCCGCCTTTGGGAATGACAAGCGAGTTGCTATCGGCCGTAATAGCAGGATTGCCATGATCGCGCTGGTTAGCAGAATAAGTTATTATGCTATCACTGACTTTACTGATCTTTATAGTTGCTGAATTGGAAATCTCGCCGTTCTTTAACCCCTGAAGCATGATAGATACCCCGCTGGCTAATTTCAGATAGGCCTGGTTACTTCCGGGATGAATATCGTTGCGCTGTCTATTGGCTTTAGCGCTCTGATCCATTTGCTGCCTTTCTGAAAAATAATACCAGGAAATCAGACCTGCTGCTACCACCAACAGAATGGACGCAGCGTATCCCAGCCAGCCATACCTCCGGTGATTTGTTCTGATTAGAGGCTCCTGATAATCAGTATCTGATTCTATCCTGAAAACGATCGCCTTCCTGATCTCATCTTCGTCACCTAATGAATTTTCCCACTGATTATCCATCAGTTTTATTTCGGTATAGTACGTCTCTAAAAGCTTCTTTTCTTCGTCGGAGCATTTTCCGGAAAGGAACTTTTCATAAAGTGAAATAAAATCTTGCTTAGACATACATTGGCTTATATAACTATAGTACTCGGTTCTTTAAAAAACACACATACTTTTTTTATTTATTTAAAATGCCCTGAAAGTTAACCCGGATCCTATACCTGAAGCCCCTGATTTAGCCGAAAATTTATGGAGTTTTTTTAATTTAGTTTGGTATTGATTATTTTAAAATGTTTCTTTATCTCATTATTTCCAACCAATTATAATGCTGAGCTCCCCTAAATCAGATATTCAACTGTGGCAGGCGGTGCGTATGGATGACCATACGGCATTTAATTCCCTGTTTGAGCGATATTGGAAGAGTCTTTATAAGACAGCTCATTATTACCTGGATGATACAGAAGCCTGCGCCGAGGTGGTCAACGATATTTTTGTAAGCATCTGGAACCGTCGCAAAGAACTGGAGATCGTTTCTTTTTATAGTTTTATGCAGACCTCTGTTCGTTTTCAGATCTATAAACGCAGGAAGGCTGTAAAATTGGAGATCATTTTCCGTGAACATCTTACCGCTGACAATCTGCATGAACCCAACCTCGGGGACATCCGTATCCAGCAGGAGGAGATCGATAAGGTATTCAGCGGATATCTTGACAAATTACCAAAAAGGTGCCAGCAGATCTTTGAGCTGAGCCGTTTTGATCGTCTTTCCAACCAGGAGATCGCCGAACAGCTACATATCTCTAAACGGACCGTTGAAAACCAATTAACACTTGCAGTAAGGCATCTAAAGGTCTGCTTTAAACACATTTATCTGATCCTGTTTATTTTTTTTAGATAATGCCCGGAGTCCCTATCAAGGAAAGAGCTGATCCAGTACTTGGTAAAAGACAAAATCATCAGAAAGCCATAAATGTGTTCAAATAATTTCCCGCTCTGAGTACAAAAGCCCCGATACATGTTCGTATCAGGGCTTTTGTTTTTATATGTACCGGTTCAATTCTGTTATTTGGGCCGTATTTCCCTATCCTAATTAGCACGTACGGGCATCGTATAACTCAGCGGCTTTTCGTTGCGCAACATTTTAGCGGCTTCGCCGGTTAGCCATAAATAATGATCACTGGGTTTGCCATCCATATCAATGAATTTGGCCGTATTACTCACAGGCGGTTTGTCGGTCACTTTAAAAATAGCGGTACCTTCATTAACCTCATCAAACATGGCTACATAAAGCATGGAAGCGCCGGCTTGTAAAGCCGTGGAGATCTGCTGCCAATAAAAACGCCCGCCCTGCCGCGGTATGGATGCCACCGGTTTAACATCATCCGGAAACTCATAGGTACTCAAGTTATGCCAACTAAAACCAGGATAAACACAGGGTACATATTCCAGGTGATTGGCTTTACACCATTGCATATCACCGATCATCAGATCGCGATAGCGATCCATATCATTATGCAGTAAAGGCGAAAAACGCTGTACAGTCCACGGTAATACGATATCTGCCTGTTTGATCACCTCGTGTAAAAACGGATCATTTAAACAATCAGCATTCAGATCGCGCCAAAAGGTGGGCACCCCCAGCATCACAGCGCAACCGCCATAAACCGGATCATGCTTTAAAAAGTCTATCAGTTTCAGGATGCCGATATTACGGATATTATACGGCCTGTCTGGAAAGCCAAGCCCCCAGATGGCTACCACAGGTTTGCCGTTATTATTAAGATAAGTTTTATTACCAGACTGGTTTGTGACCTTTAATGAATCAACCAAGTATTTCCAGTCGGCTATAATGGCCGAACAATCTTCGCCGGTAGCATTAAGGCCCGAAAGATCATACATGATAGCGATGGCTCTGTTATATTTTGAGGCGGCTTCCAGCGCGTTCTTAATCACAACGCCTGTTTCCCGGCGTCCACGCGCGCTTTTGGTATAGCCCATAAAGCGCTGCATAAAAACACCGTCAACCCCATATTGCTGCATCCATTTAAAATGCAGGTCCACCGTACTTTGATCATGCGAGCTGAATAGTTTGGCCGGGCTTCCGTCGGCCAGTTTAAACGGCGTAGCGTAGGTATTGGTGTATTCGCTTACATCGGGCCAGGCATCAATGCCGCAATGGCTCTCAGAGGCAAAATAATGACTAAAGGCCGATTTAGTACCGTCGCCCTCGGCCCTGAACCAACCCTGGTAACCGGCCATTACCAAACCATGATAAGTTGGGTACCGGGTAACTTTTGAATGTTTATTTTGCGCATAGGCCGCTACACTTAACATTAAAAAACACATGACTGCAAAGTGTATCTTTTTCATAATTGCATGAGGTTTTATTGAGGTTATTGGTTTTAAGCATTCAAAACGCCTGTCCAGGTTTGGGCCTAAACAGGCATTTTGATCATCATGTTAAAATTTAGACATTTAATAGCCTGGGTTTTGTGTCCAGGTGGAATTGATATACATATCGTTTTGTGGTATTGGAGCTAAATAGCGCTGGCTTATGTCGCCCGTAAAATTGATAGGGTTTTCATTACTGGCACGCGCTGCAATAACCTGAGGCAGCAACTGTAACCGCACAATATCAAACCAGCGTATACCAAACTCACCCGCAAATTCATAGGCCCGCTCATTAACTACCGCTTTCTGAAAGTCGGCCGCGGATAATCCTGTTTGAAGATTGGGCAGACCAGCCCTTGTCCTGACCTGGTTAACCGCCGCATAGACCGCCGCGGATGGCCCGCCGGAAGACATCGCCTGCGCTTCGGCATAATCCAGTAATACCAAAGGGTATCTGATAATATCTGTGGTTTTATTGGTGCTTGGATTGATGGACTGTATGGCATTTGCCGTTTCACTTACCCCATCACCCCCCAGCCCTGCCCTGAATTTTTTGTAATATGGATGACCTGCATGGGTTTCGGATGAATTCCAGGGTACTAATTTGAAGGTTATGTTATTGCCCGACCCTTGCCTTAATTTAAGCGTGGTATAAAAAGTAGCATCAGTACGATCACATTTTGGCGCATTCAAAAAGAAGTTTATCTCCGGATAATAATCATCCCAACCACCTGAGCCATCGGCGGCTACTTCATCCAAAGGCACGCTTGATGATCCGTAAGTACGATTGGGCGATCCTCCGCTAACGTTAAACTGGAGACCAAATATGGATTCAGAATTATTGTTAGTTGTAAACACTGATGCATAACTGCTCATCAGGTTATAGTTTCCGTTGCGTATAACAGTGTCGGCTTCGGCAGCGGCCAGGGCATAATTGGCCGTTTGTTTCAGCGGCCAGCCAGCCATGGTTAAATACACATCGGCCAACATGGCTCTTGCCGCCATTTGATTGGCCCTCCCTACCTGTTTGGCATCGCCATAACTAACCGGCAACCAGCTTTTAGCAATTTTAAGATCGCTGATGATCAAATTATAGATATCGCTTACGCTGGCACGTGGCGGCCGGTCATTCACCGATATTAACTTATCAACCAGCGGAACACCGCCGAAAGTTCGCACCAAATTATAATAGCCCCATGCACGTAAAAAGTAAGCCTGTCCTACTGCCTTATGTTTCAAATCATCGGTGGAGTTTACCTGCGCGTAATTGGTAATAACGTTATTGGCCTGGTAAATGGCAGTCCATGGACCGTTCCATTGAGCCTGCATACTGGCGTTGGTGCTGCTTCCGTTTAGCTGATCAAAGGCCCGCATATCGCCTTTATTAAGCCCGGGATCGGTGGTCAAATCGTCGGCGCCAAAATAGGAGGTGCTTTTGTTGGTAAATGCATAAGCGCCATCAACAGCGTACTTGGCATAAATAGATGCCACAGCGGCATCCAGGTCCGCCTGTGTTTTGAGGTAATTAACCGGTGTCAGGTTACCTTTTGGATTTTCGGTAAGCTGTTTTTTGCAGCTGAATATGGATGCTGCCAAAAATAAAGCTACCGTTATTGAATATCTTGTTTTCATCTTTTTATAATTTATATAGAAAGCAATTGGTTAATGTATTATAGCGTGGCTCTTAAACCCAATGTGTAGGTTTTAGGGTTGGGTATAACACCTGTTTCCAAACCTTGTGTAATAGCATTGGTTGCATTAGATACCTCCGGATCATAGCCTGGGTACTTAGTGATCGTCCAGATGTTTTGCCCGCTCACATAAACTTCAACGCTTTTAAAGCCGGCGCGGCTTAAAACTTTGGTTGGTATGGTGTAACCTAATGACAAGTTTTTAAGCTTGATATAGCTTGCGTTGTAAACAAAGCGACTGCTATTGATAAAGTTCTGACTGGTGCTACTGAATGTCGGGTTGTTGGTTTGATTTGTTGGTGTCCAGATATTCAGCGCCGTTGTCGACGTAGCATTTCGGGCATCACCCAAGCCACCTAAAGTATAAGGGGTGGTACCGCTGTAGATCTGGTTGCCATGTGTTCCCTGAAACATAAAGCTTAAGGTGAAGTTGCTATAACTTACATCGTTAATAAAGCCGAAACTGTATTTAGGCGTGCCGTTACCAATAGGCATCAGATCGGCACCAGTATATTTATGGTCGCCGTTAACATCGGTGTATTTAGCGTCACCAGGTTTCATACCAAATGTGGCTGCCTGTGCGGCTTCATTTGTTTTCCAGGTACCTAAGAACTGATAGCCGTAAAACTCACCTAAGGGCATACCCACTTTTAATATAGACACACCGGTTTGTGCCGAACCAATATTGTTTACCACAATGTTATCGTCACCGCCTAAACTGGTTATCCGGTTTTTATTAAAGGATATGGTAAAATTGGTTGACCAGTGCAGCTTACCAGCTAATGGGGTTCCTCCCAAAGCAAACTCAATACCTTTGTTATCCAGGCTGCCGATATTAGCCAAATAGGTACCGCCGCCATCATAAGCAGGTACCTGCTTGGCGTATAACAAATTGCTGATCTTTTTCTGGTAAGCATCAACCGTAAATGTTAAACGGCCTTTAA
Source organism: Mucilaginibacter sp. BGA-UO-ETr-C110 (assembly GCF_059567985.1). NCBI lineage: Bacteria > Pseudomonadati > Bacteroidota > Sphingobacteriia > Sphingobacteriales > Sphingobacteriaceae > Mucilaginibacter > Mucilaginibacter sp. BGA-UO-ETr-C110. The sequence goes on along the minus strand of NZ_JCAQPB010000002.1, from coordinate 265,671 downwards.
AAAACGACATATCTAAACCAGCATCAGTAGTGGTGGTGGTTTCCCACTTCAAAGTATTGGATACAGGCGTACCCAATGGGGTGGTGATCGATGCTGTTGTACCATCAAAGTAATAAGCCGGTCCGCCAGCTGAATATTGGGGTATGGTAGCGTAAGCAGCCACCGCCTGATTACCGGTTTTACCCCAGCTTGCACGTAATTTCAAGTCGGAGAAAACGTTCCATTTATCAATAAAACTTTCACGGGCGGCATTCCAGCCTAAGGCCACGGAAGGGAATGTGCTGTATTTTTGAACCAGGTGCGATGAGCCGTCAGAACGTAAACTGGCTGTCAGCAGGTACTTATCTTTGTAGGTATAATTAATCCTGCCCATGAACGATTGCAAGGCATCCTGGTAATATCCCGATGTAGTGAGCTGTGTAGTACCTAAGCCTAAGTTATAATAACCCAGTGCATAAGTTGACAGGTTTTTCGACTGCGCATTAATATTGGTGTTCTGATGGTTCTGAAACTCATATAAGGCGGTAACCGTTAATGAATGATCACCCAATTTTTTCTTGTAGGTTAAGAAGTCACTGGTTTGATAAGCACGGTATCTGCCGGTAGCCGCCGCGGCGTAGTCACCACCTACCAAACCTAAACTGGTTTGTAAACCATACAGCGTTTGCGTTAATTGTGACTGATTTTCATAGGTGTTATTTGATGTAAGGGTCAGATCATTGGTAATGCGATAGGTAAATATGCCTGTACCGGTTATATCGGTAGTGCTTACATCAACCTGCTGGTTATTAGCTTGAGCTACCGGGTTTATCTGGTTTGAAGCGTACTGAGACCTTAGGACATAGTTGCCGCTGGCGTCACGAACGGGAGAGGTTGGGTCCCATTGTGTGGCTTGTGCAAACGGATCAGTAATGTCACCGGAATAACCTGTATTACGGCTTTGCGGCAGTAAGGCGGTCAGATTTACTTTAAGATCCATCCTGTCGTTCAGTTTAATACCCAGGTTGGCACGCAGCGTGGTTCTTTTGTAGTACTGGTTAAGGATCAAACCGGGCTGATCAAGATGATTGAATGACACCAGGTAATTCACATTATCACCCCCACCGGATATATCACCCTGATAGCTCCTGATCCAGGGCTTTTGCTGCACAGCTTTTTGCCAGTCGGTACCCGGATTGTTTTTAAAATTAGCCAGATCGGCATCAGAAAACGCCGGAGGGTTTCCGGTTGTGGCAAACTGCGCGTTTAATGTACGGGCAAAATCATAGGCATTCATCAGGTCAAGTTCCTTGGGTACACTTGCCTTGCTGAACCAGGTGTTAATGTTGATGACAGGCTTGCCTGTTTTACCGCTTTTAGTAGTGATCAACACCACCCCATTGGCACCGCGTGAACCATAGATGGCCGTTGCAGATGCATCTTTCAATATCTCCAGTGACTGGATATCACTCGGACTTATCGATTCGATATTCCCCCCGATATAGCCATCTATAACATATAAAGGCTCTGTAGAACCGGTGATAGAATTGGCCCCGCGTATTTTTACACTTAGCCCAGCACCTGGTTGTCCACTGTTACTGGATACGGTTACCCCTGCGGTGGTGCCCTGTAAAGCCTGCTCTACCCTAACCAGCGGCCGTTTGGCTATTTCTTTAGCCGTAACCGTACTGGTAGCTCCCGTTACATCTCTTTTTTGTTGAATGCCATAACCTACGGCTACCACCTCATTTAAACTGATGGTTTTTTCGGCCATGGTGATATCCAGGGTGGTTTGGCCATTCAGTACAACTGCCTGGTCTTCAAAACCAACGTAGGTGAATAATAGTGTAGCCCCAGAAGGTGCGTCTATTTGAAACACGCCATTGGCATTGGTCAGGGCTATGGTGTTACTTCCCTGCATTTTTACAGATACCCCGGGTAGCGGCACACCTTTGCTATCCTTAACCTTGCCACTGATAGGCGCGGCGGCCAGGGCATATTTATTACCTTTTAAGTGTGTGGCCGTGGCATAACTGCTCCATGTTATACAGCATACCAACAGCATACATAAAAATCTTTTCATGCTCTATTGAAAATTTGGGTTATAAAAAATTGGTTTATTTAATTAACTGGGAGTAAATAACCTCTCGGGCATTAATAAAATCTTAATAACAGATTAATATAGCGATAACAAAAAGCCTCCGAATACAACACACTTAAATTCAAATATTTATATCGATAATAAATTCAGAATTTGATAGAAAAAGTTCCATATCCTTAGCTTAAAGGTGGGAGAAATACCTATAAATCATTTTGGTTTTTACGATTGATATAAACTTTCGGGTTGTGAAAACTGCACGTGGGTATCGTATGCTCCATAATAAAAAAACAATGTCCCCTTTCTCAAAACATTAAAGGGGACATTATTACGAAAATACAGATTAACTTAATCCTGATAGCGGATGAAACATAGAAACCAATCTATGAGACGTAAATACCTTTATTGGCTTAAGATACCAGTTTGAATTACTTTTTGTATTGATCCATCTTCATTAAAATACAACTTATCGACACAAACCGACCGTAAATTCCCGCGGCCGGAAAGTACACTGTTATGATAAAAGGCATACCATTGGCCTTTATACTCAACTACTGAGCCGTGACTGGTATCACAACCTGTTGGGTCAAGATAAACACCCCCATAAGTCCAAGGCCCCAGGGGACTTTTGCTTGTGGCATAATTTAGCCTGTTAGCTCCTTTGCCATTTACGGTATGATTATCCGCATAAGTCAGATAATAGATATTGTTTCTCTTGAATATCCAGGTTGCCTCATGGAAGTCCTGTAATCCCTCCATTGTTTTTAGCGGCTCTGCTATTTCCGTCATGTCACTTTTTAATTTTGTACCCACACATCTGCCGCCTCCGCCATAATAAAAATAGGCTTGTCCATCATCATCTACATACACGCAAGGGTCAATCATAGAACGACTGTCATCACCCAGATCAAGATATCCTTGTGCTACAAAGCCACCAGCAGGCTGAGTACTGGTAGCGATGCCAACCTTCCAGGTTTTATTCCAATCGGTTCCAGTAGGATGCGGGAAATAAAAATAATATTTACCGTTTTTATAGGCACAGTCTGGTGCCCACATAAAACCGCCCTCTTTGCGGCCCCAGGGTACGTCGCTTGCCTTAAGTATCTCGCCATGATCTTTCCAGTGTACCATATCATCTGTAGAAAACACATGGTATTTATCCATCAGATCGCATCCCCGTGGAGGGTCAACATCATGAGAGGGATAAACATATAATCTTCCATCGCTCCAAACATGGGCAGATGGGTCGGCAGTGTAAATGTTTCGTATGATAGGATTTTGTGCCTTACCCGCCAGTGGAAAAAAGAGATAGATAAGCAGGAGTAGCCCTGCAAATGTTTGTGTGTTTATTTTCATATTGTATAGCATGTTATTCGTGAGCAAATAACACACCGACAATTAAAAAAATGTTAATATTCCCTTAATCTGAAAGATTATTATAAATGAGGTACCGGTTTTATCGGAGGCTGATGCTGCCACATTTACAACAACGAAAATAAAGCAGCGGACATTATTTTAGTCCCAGCCTACTGCGCAAAGCGTCGCGGTAGGTACTTCCAATGGGGATTTTTTCGCCGTTAATGATGAGCTGATGTATTTCGATCATGGTAATATGTTTGATCGCTACTACGTACGATTTGTGCACCCGTAAAAAATCCGCCGCCGGTACCAAGTCAAAAATGTCTCCCATATTTTCGCGGATCAGGATATTCCTGTCTTTCAGGTGAACAGTGATGTAATTACCGTCTTTTTCCAGGTACAAGATCTCGCCTACTTTAACCTGGTAGGTTTGCGGACCGCTTTTGATAAAAACAGTGGATTCATCCTCATTGCTTATACCGTTTTTTGAAGATAGCGTTCCCGCAGCAGCTTTATTTATTGCCGCAAGAAAGCGCTCGAAAGTAATGGGTTTCAGCAAGTAATCGAGGGCGTTCAGGTCATAACTTTCCACGGCATAGTGGCTGTAGGCGGTGGTGAAAATGATCATTGGTCTTGGCGACAAAGTTTGCACCAGCTGCATCCCGCTGATATCGGGCATATTAATGTCGAGAAAAATGAGATCCACCTTTTCGCGGTTCAGAAACTCGATCGCCTTCATCGGTTCGCGAAAAGTGGCTTTCAAATCAACCAGGCTGGTTTTGTGGCAATAGCGTTCTATCACTTCAAGCGCCTTCGGTTCATCATCAATGGCAATACAGGTTATCATTCCAGGTCAATTTCAAGTTTAACAATATATTTCCCATGATCTTCATTAATCTGCAAGTTATGTTTACCTGGGTACAACAGATCCAACCGTCGCTTTACATTTTCGAGCCCGATGCCGCTTTTCTCGTCTTCCATCTTTTTGATAGCGCTATACTTTGTGTTTATGCAGGTAAAGATCAATTTTTGATCTGAAACAATGATGGCAATATCAATCCCTGAAGTTTGGCCGATAGAAACGCCATGTTTAAAGGCATTTTCTACAAAAGGGATAAACAACATCGGGGCGATGGTGATGCTTCCGGTTTGCGGAGGGTAATCAAATATCACTTTTACCTCATCATCAGCATAACGCAGTTTATTCAGGGTGATACAATCTTCCAGGTAGGCTATTTCTTTATTCAGCGGTACGCTGCCGGCATTGCTGTCATAGATCATATAGCGCATCATGCCCGAGAGTTTTGAGATCCCGTCGGCAAGCTCATCATTCCCCTTTTCCTGGGCCATTGAAAATAGGTTATTGAGTGTGTTGAACAGGAAATGTGGGTTGATCTGCGATTTAAGGAATTTGATCTCAGTGCTCAATTGGTAGGCTTCCAATTGATTGCGCACCAGTTCATTTCGCGCCCATTCCTTCAGGAAGAAATATGCTATCGAAAGCCCGGCTGTAGTCAAAAAAACAAGCAACATGGTGAGCTGCATATGCACCCAGTTTCCTATTGCAAAAAACGCGGCAGGGCTCTGCATAAGATGGTCAGGGCTGTTCTTGCCAGGATCAAAGCCTGGAGGCAAAGGCCCTATGGGCTGGTTATGGTTTAATTTGGCCCCAACTAGAATATAGTTGGCTATGAAGATCAGTATAAACCAGCCGGTTGCCATAGCGATGCCAGCAAGCAAGCTTTTATAGCGAAGTACCTTTTTAAATATCCAAAATATATTGCCGTAAAACAGCATGGCCAGAAAAGCGAGTGTGAAGTGCGAATAAGGGAAAATGGTATCCACAGCGCTTTTTTCCATGATCTTTCCGTTGTGGTTTACCCGCACCTTAATGGTTGAGCTGGTTAGCGAATCCAGCGTATAGTAAACACCTATCCAGAATGCCAGGTGGATCAGTATTTCGATGATATATTTGGCTTTAATGCGGCGCATTCTGTCAAAAGTATATTAAGCCTGGTTGAATCATAAACTATTGATGTCAATATAGTGATTTAGCCGATAAACAGTCAATTTTTGAAATCCGGGCTCATGGTTATCCGCAATTTGTTTTTGGCAAAACTCCAAATAACATATATTCATTTTACACCGATATGAAAGCGGTGTTCGTACCAAAGTTTTCGGCGGATTGAAAGGGCAAAGTATTATTGCTTAAAAATATCCGAAATATGAAAAAGCAATTTCTATTGTGTACAGTCCTTTTATCAGGCACTGTTATCGCCTGGGCCCAAAAGCCCGATACCGCACAGGTGTTGGTGCATTACAAGTTTTCCCATGTCAGGGATACTACCAACCGCGAGCACCCTTACACCGAGAATATGGTTTTGATTGTAGGCAAAACCGCGGGCGCTTACAAAAGTTATGACAAACGCTTGCAGGATGCGCTATTCAAAAAACAAGTGCAGGAACAAGAAGCCAATTCGGTCGACGGACATGTAAACATCCAGCGGAGATCGGCGGGTTCGGGTACGGAATATTACCAGTTTCCAAACGGAAAAAAAATGGTGAGGAAAGAACCGCTGCTGTTCAACAATTATCTCATAACAGATGCTTTGCCCGCTATTGACTGGAAAATAAGCGGCGATACAGCAACCTTTGGCGGTTTGCATTGCCAGAAAGCGACAGCTCGTTTTAAGGGAAGGGATTATACGGCCTGGTTCAGTCCTGATCTACCGCTGCATATAGGCCCCTGGAAACTCAACGGACTGCCGGGTGTGATCTTGGAGGCCTATGACACTAAAAAAGAAGTTGATTTTAAGTTTGACGGGATTGAAAAAGCGGTCATTTCCACAAAAAAAGATGATCGCCCCGCCAATCAAGCGTCGGATAACCAGGGACGAATGGCCGTCATGATCGGCATGGACGACCAGGATAGCGATCCGAATATCATCCAACTTCCTACCAAGGCCATCAAAACTACCGAAAAAGAGTTTGCCAATTTGCAGGAGGCGATGCGTAAGGATCCTAATGCTTTTGCACAGTCGATGGTAAATGCACAAGTGGCGGGCCAGGGCGGTGGCAGACCGGCGCCGAAAATCGATATAAAGGTAGGTCCGCCGCAGGTGATCAATAACCCTATCGAATTACCCGAAAAGAAATGAGCCAGTTTATAACATATGCCCGGTTGCTGGTTATAGCTTTGCTATTTTCGGCCCCGGGCTTTAGTCAAAGTATCAAGGGGATCGTGAAGGACAGCACTGGTAAAGCCGTGCCTTATGCCAGCATTAATCTGAAGAATAGCGCTACAAACAATATTATAAGTTATACAATTACCGATACCAAGGGAGCGTATACTTTGCCGCTCCCGGCCAATACGTCGGTGAGCGGCATGCTGATCGAGGTGCGCTGCATAGGCTATAAAAATCAGAGTAAGAACATTACGGATACGCAGGCACCTGTCGATTTTATCTTATCTGTTTCCATTAACCAGTTGCAGGCGGTAGTGATCAAAAGCAGCCGGCCAATGCTGCGGACGAGCGGAGATACCCTGAGCTATAAGGTGTCTGATTTCAGCAGTGTACAGGACAGGGTTATTGGTGATGTGATCAAAAAATTACCGGGTATAACAGTTGCGGCTGATGGTAAGATCAGCTATAATAATAAACCGATCTCCAACCTGTACATCGGCGGCGATAACCTGTTAGATGATAAATATAATATTGCTACTACCACTATTCCGCAGGGCGCGGTAGACCAGGTACAGGTGATCGAAAATCATCAACCTATTAAAGCGCTCCAAAATAAAGTGGTGAGCGACGATGTGGCCCTCAACCTCAGCTTCAAAAAAGGCGCTAAATTACAAATGGTAGGGCAAGAGAGCATCGGCGCGGGATTGCCGGGCAATTATAACGTGGATTTGAACGCCATGATGTTTAAGGATAAATACAAGGCCATTAATTACCTCAAAGGCAATAACACGGGCAACGACCTGCAGGAGGACCTGGTATCGCACAATTTTGCTGATTATATGCAGCGGATCGATAACGATGTGCCGGCCACTATGTTGTCGCTTGGTTCTGTGAATAACCCTGCTTTATCGCGTAACCGGTATTTGTTCAATCAGTCTGGCATCCTCAACTTCAATAACCTGGTGAACTTTAAAAAGAATGTGCAGCTCAAGATCAACGCTTATTATTTGCACGATACCCAGCGGCAGGATTACGGCCAGCACACCACCATTTTTTTGGCCGGAGATACTGTGCGCTATAACGAAACCCAGCACAACCGTTTCCGCCCGGATATACTGCATACCCAATTTACGCTGAACATTAACCAGGATAAATATTACCTGAACAATATCCTGTTGATGGATAATAACCGGTCAATCAATTATTCGGATCTGAACGCTAACGGCACTAAGGTAAATCAGGTATTCAAGGATAATGCGCTGAGTTTCTCCAATGAATTTAACCTGATCAAATCGTTAAGATCGAACAATATTATCCAGGCCTATTCTTATATCAGTCATTCGACGGAGCCGGAGAGCAGGACAATTGGGCCGGACTACAACAATGCAATATTTAATAACAACGTTCCTTACGCCCAATTGGGGCAAAATGTGAATGTGCCTACCTGGTTTACCAATAACTATGTTTCTTTTAAAATACCATCGAACCTCATCACACAAAGTTTCAGAACAGGGTTCAGCGTTCAATCACAACATTTGACTTCTGACCTGAACGTTGTACAGACTAATAATCAAAATAAACTGGAATCGGACAGTGCTATCAATCATTTGAACTGGAACAGGAAAAAACTGTATGCCGAGGCAGCTTATGATCTACCAGGGAGTATCCTTAAAGTGAACCTGACCTTACCGCTAAGCCTGCAACAGATCAATTATTCGGATAGCCTGTATGCGCTGAGCAAGAGTTTGACAAGATTGTATTTCAACCCGCAATTAAAGGTAAAATATCAAACCGGGATCGAGAACTACCTGACCTTCCTCTACAGTTACCGCAATGAAACGGGTACAATAGAAGACATGTACCAGGGTTATATCCTGAAGGATTACCGGACGCTTTACGCCAACAATGCCAACCTGACCGAACGGCAGAACCAACTGGTAGCCTTTGGGTTTAACTATCGAAAGGCGCTTACACTGTTTTTTGTCAGCTTGAACACCCTTTATAACCATATTGCTTCCAATAATATTGCTTCGCAAGTGATCACCAACAGTTTACAGCGGCGCGTGGTGCTACCCTATCCAAACGGTACTGATTCATGGACGGTGAATGGCACGGTTAGCAAATATTCCTTCGCATTAAAGACCACTTTTAGTGGTGGCATACAATGGCAAAGTAATAAGTTGGTGCAGATACAAAATAATGCATTGCTGCCTTTCAATACCACCTCGAAGACCGTTAATGCAGGCGCCGACACCAAAGTGAACGAACAGGTAAACTTTAGCTATAAGGCGACCTTTACCCAAACAGACAGTCATTCGGCAGTGGGGACATCGGCTTATCATATCAACCAGCTACTTCAACAGGCCTCGGTCAATTATAACCCTACATCCGGGTTGCAGTTCAAATTGTCGGGTGAGCATTACTTCACCCGCCAGCAAGGCAACCCCGATCTGAAATACTTTTTTGCAGATGCCTCGGCAAAATTCAGGATCGAAAAATGGAAAACCGACCTGGAGTTGAGTGCCGTCAACTTCCTGAATGTAAAAACTTATAATGCGCTTTACTTATCGGCCAATACGTTAACGGCCAGTTCGTACACCCTTCCGGGAAGGATTATCCTGCTCAAAGTGCTGTTTAATATTTAATAAATTACGTATTAGCTTTTACGATGATGTATTTTGATCAGATAATTGCCTTGGCGAAAAACCAAACATTTTTTTAAATGCAAACGAAAAATGCGACAGGTCCTCAAAGCCTACTTCGAGGTAAACGTCTGATGCACGCCTTCCTTTTTTATCGATCAGGAAATAGGCCTCTTTCAATCGCTTCTGGGTCAGCCACCGGCTTGGTGTTTCATGGAAAGTTTTTTTGAAATCCTGTTTGAAGCGGGTCAGGCTCCGGCCGGTTAAAAAAGCAAAACGTTGAACAGCGACGTTAAACCTAAAATTTCGGTTCATAAACGACTCCAGGTCGATGGTTTGAGGCATGCCAAAGTCGAACAGAAAATGGGCAAGTTGAGGGTTTGACTGGAGCAGGAGCAACAACAATTCTTCCCGTTTAAGATCAGCAAAAGAACTACTGATCGTACCTTGGTTGTTGTAATATAGCTTAAGTGATTCCAGGAAATTGTCGATCAGGTTATCCTTATTGATCCTGACAAAGGCATCATTAGATGCCTTCATTCCGCTTTTTAATTTATGTTTCTGCTGAAATTGTCTGAGAAAGGCTTCATCAAACATAACAATCACTTTTTCAAACTTGCCGCCCTCTTTTTGCTTATTATATCTCGCTAAATGGTTTTTTTTAACAATACAATATTCACCTGCTTTTAGTGTATAATTTATATGCCCGTCATACCCAATCATGCTCCCCTTTTCCAGATACAGGAAGAAATGCTCGGCAACAAAATGCTCTGATGAAATTTGTGGCCCTATATAGCAAGAAGTAATTTCATCGATCTTTTTCAGCATGCTTAAAGTTACTCTTTATTAATTTTTCACCCCTGGTGTCTCAAATCATATTTCCATGTTAATTAATGCCTTTCCACCACTGTTTAAAAACCTGGGTGCTATCCTGCAAACGAACAACTTCACCAATCATGGGTGTTGTAAGCCTATATGGCTTTGACCGGGAAAGCTCGGTAATTTTTACCAGCGGCTCGTCCCAGGGATGCTTTGCGAGGGTAAATTTAGAATGGTGAACCGGCAGCAGGTTTACAGCCTTAAGGTCCAGTGTTGCTTGTACCACTTCTTCGGGTAAGTTATGAACCGATTGCCAGGCTTTGTCATACTGCCCATCTTCCATAATGGCCCAATCCACCGGACCGTATTTTTTGCCTATTGCCACAAAGCGGCCATCGTAGCCACCATCGCCACTAATGTATATTTTTATCCGCGGTGTTTGGATGAGGTATGACATCCATAAGGCTTTTCCACGTGTAAAAACCCTACCTGATTCATGCTGCGATGATTCCGTATAAATCGTGACGCTGTCATTTACAGAAACACTTTCATACCAATCCTTTTCAATAATCTGTTGCGGCAAGTACCCCCAGCGCTCAAAATGCGCGCCGGTACCTAATCCGCAAACTACATGCTTTATCTTCCTCTTTAAGGCCAATACGGTTTCATAATCCAGATGATCGTAATGGTCATGAGATATCAGCAGGTAATCAATCGGGAGCATATCATCGGCAGTGAACACGTTACTGCCTCTGTAGGCTTTAGTTCCCCAGGGCAGTGGCGACGCTTTTCCGCTAAAGTTAGGATCAACCAGTATTCTGATACCGGCAACCTGTATAAAAACAGATGAATGACCAAACCATACAGCCACATCACCATCTATAGGGAGCTTTAATAAATTCGTTTTTATAGAAGGCAATGAATCTTTGGGTGCACGTCGTGGGTAATTTTTGAAGAGGGTTTTATATATTTCCCCGGTAATGCTGTATCCCTCGGTAATTGTAGGTTTTTCTACCAGGTTGCGGAAATGACCATCCTTAAAATGTGGCGATTTTTCTATTGCGGCCAATCTTTCACCAGAGGGCAATTGTCCAAACTGCGGGAGGCTTGTGTAAGCGCAGGCTGCTGCAATTAATATCAGTATAAGTAAAGTCAAACCCAGCACAAAGCGTTTAATTACTCTCATCAATTTTCCCATATTTTAATTATTTTGAATTGCCTGCACCAGCCAGTTCTTTGATATCCGCTATCTCCAATATCTTCTTCGGATAACCTTTGATCGCGGCGTTGATCATCGCCAGGCCAAGCTCCTGCAGGCTAACTATTTTTTTGGGGATCAAAAACTTCATGACCTTCACTATGAATTTGTATAATGGTTTTACATGCTGCTGTCCGGGTACCGGCAACATGCCGCCCGGGCGAAAATTATATTCGTTTTGGAAAGGCAGCTTCATCAGCGCGTTTTCTGTTTTACCTTTAATTCTTGCCCACATCACTTTTCCTTTTTCAGAACTATCTGTATGGCTGCCTGAAATGAAATTGAAGATCATTGCGGGATTTACTGTTAGCAGCGTTTGAGCAAATTGCATGGTCATATCATAAGTGATGCTGGTGTAGCTTTCCTCATTCATCCCAACAGAACTGATCCCGGCGCAAAAGAAACAGGCATTATAGCCTGCAAGATGTTCCTGAAATTTTCCTATCTCGAAGAGGTCCGGGACGATCAATTCCTTCAATTTGGTATGCTGTATTTCCTGGTGCCTGCGATTGATCATTAGTACTTTCTCAACAGCCGGATGAGCCAATGCTGCCAGCAATACGCCTTCACCCACAAAGCCAGAAGCCCCGGTGAGCATGATGCGCAGTTTTGAACCATCGGTATAATTAATTGGATTATGATGCATACAAAGTTTTATTTAAAGTTTTGCAAGTGGGTTTACATGGTTTACACAATTCATGGTTAACACCGATATATTTAACTGGCTATCAATTAAATAACTCAATATTTATATTATTTAATGGGTTTACATGTAAACCCACTTTATACCTCAGATGGCTTCTGCGAGTCATTACATTGTCCCTTATCTAAATATTTCTGACCATTAAATTTAAAACATGTTTTGAGATATCTGAACCCAGCCGTTATACAAACTTAACAGCATATGATCTTTATTTTACCTCACACCTTCACCGAGCCAAATTTGATCAGGCTTTCTGCCGTAGCCAGGATAGCTTCTTTATTACTTCGCGGTTGCCAGCCCAATATATTTCTTGCCTTTTCATTGCTGGCATTCCTATAACGCCCAAGCAGTGGTACCAAAGCTTTCGCTAATGGGTTAAACAATGCAGCAATCCGCACTATCCAATCGGGCATTTTTTTGGCAGATACCCTAACAGCTTTATCACCCAGATTATCCTTTAGCAATTGGGCTATCTCCGGTAGGGTTAAAATACCGCCAGCCAGAGCCAGGAAACGCTGACCCGCGGCTTCGGGATGTATCATGGCCCGAATATGCAGATCAGCTACATCACGTACGTCAACAATACCGAGCGTAATATTCGGGATTCTTTTCATACTCCCATCCAACACCCTCATCAGTAACTCGAAGCCGCTTGACAGATCCGGACTCAACGAAGCGCCGAATATCCCCATCGGGTTAATCACCGTAAGTTCCATCCCGCCGCTTCCGTTTTGCATAAATTCCCAAGCCGCCCTTTCTGCCAATACCTTGGATTTGTTATAGGCTGATAAGCCCTTTTCATTGGGATCAGTCCAGTCATCTTCTGTGATCAAAGTAGAAGTGTCTTTATGACTATACCCTACCGCGCCAAAATTCGAGGTCATCACCACCCGCTTCACATGAGCAGCGCTCGCCGCTCTAAGCACCCGCAGCGTACCTTCAACAGCCGGCAGAATCATTTCATTTTCATCCTTCGGGACGCTTAGACTAATCGGAGATGCAACATGCAGCACATAATCACAATTTTCAACCGCTTTAACCCAGTTGGCATCTTTAGTCAGATCCGCCTTAATAAACTGGAGGTCCTCAAATGACGTTATCCCCCCTGTTTTAAGCATTGATAATACATCTTCCTTACGGGGTAAAGAACGAACCGTAGTTTTAACCCGGTATCCTTTTTGAAGAAGCTGCACAATACAATGGGCACCCACAAACCCTGTACCGCCCGTTACCAATACCAATTCCTTTGATTTTGGATCTTTCATTACTTTCAAATTTTTGATATCACAAAGTTCAGCAGAAATAAGGGTACGTTACTTTGTTGAAAAGGCATATTTTACTTTGTTGTAAGGTTTTTATTAAAGGGCTAATTCTATCTTCCCGTTTAACCCAAGTCCAAGTCCAACCTTTGCCATAATTTATTATATAATTCCCTGTGTAGCAATACCTAAAAAAATTAACTTTATGAACAATCTTAAACCAAATGATAAAACTATTAACAGAACCTATCGGGAGCATCCCCCGTCCGGCCTATTTACAGCAAGCGATGGCTGCCTTTGGAACCGGGCAAATTAAAGCCGAAGAATTAAACCAGTTATTTGATCAGGCTACGCAGGAAACCATCAAAGAATTGGAAGCTACGGGTTCGCCTGTCATTTCTGATGGCGAGCAATCCAAACCAAGTTTTGTAACTTATCCTTTGCAGGGTTTTAAAAGCTTTGCTCCGGATGGCGTGGTAATTCCTTTCGCCGATGGGCATACCAGGCAGTTACCCAAACTTACGGCAGGCCCTTTCCATTATACCACTTTTGCCAATTCATATCTGCAAAAAGCCAAACAATTTTCGTCACTTCCCATCAAACAGGCCGTTATTTCCTGCTCGGCCATGAGTTTACTTTATCCCCAGGATGGCATTGATGGCTATTCGCGCGAACAATTTTTAACAGACCTGGTTAATGACGCGGCCTATGATATCAGAACTTGTTTGAATAACGGGGCATACAATGTACAGATTGATTTTACAGAAGCCCGGCTGGCTATAAAATTAGACCCGAGCAAGCAGTTACTTGCTGCATTTATTGATTTAAACAACCAGGTGTTGGACAAGTTTACAGCCGAAGAACAAAAGAGGATAGGCATTCATACCTGCCCCGGTGGCGACCATGATTCTACCCACAGCGCTGATATTCCTTACACAGAGCTACTCCCTTTGTTGTTTAAATTACATGCAGGTAACTTTTACCTGGAATATGCCGCCGAAAAGGACAAGAAAAGGGTTCTTGAATCGATAAAAGCAAACCTGAAACCTGATCAGCATGTATTTTTAGGGGTTACCGATGTGCTTGATCCACGGATAGAAACAGCAGAGCAGATCAGTGACCTGATCCTGGAAGCCGCGCAAATCATCCCTGTTCAACAATTGGGTACTACGGATGATTGTGGTTTTTCTCCTTTTGGTGACGATACTTCTACAGCCAGGGACATCGCGTTCTCCAAAATCCGCGCCCGGGTAGACGGAACCAGGTTAGCCGAGAAAATACTTTCCAATTGAAATCTACAGTAAAGCCTTCCTTAAAAGTTTTACTGAACCAATAAGAGCCCGGATAAGCCTGGGCTTTTATTGCTTTGGCCAACAAAATAACTAATTCTGTACGGTGACTGTTGGATTCCAGTAGTAATAGCCAAACAACACCGGATCAGCAAAACCCTCCTTGCGAACATATAACGCGAATTGAACAGTATAGTATTCGGTTCCGGTATTGATCACATTGGCCTGGTTAAACCAAAAATTCTGTGTAGAAAAATCTACCGGTAACGCAGCCCGATCAATAGGTAAAATACCTTGCCGGGTATAAACACTGAAAGTTAAATTATTAAATACTGTCGTACCTCCAAATTGGCTTAAGTTGTAAATGACTACTGCTGAGTCGAAATTGCTATTTTCAGAAACAGCATGCCAGCGAATTATATCTCCAACATTGGCTTTGATATTCAGGTTTGCCGTTCCAGACCCGGTAATAACATCGCTCCTGGTGGCCACCATGTACATATAGTTGTGTGGTAAACCGCTTGGATCCGCAGGGTCTTTGCTTGGATTGGGGTAATCAGCAATAATTGCATCCGTATCAATTACTATCTGGATATTGATTATTTCCTGTGAGGAAGAAAGAAGCTCATTATAAATCGCCACAATGGTAAGGTTAAAAATGCAGGTGTTTTTTAAGCTTTACAGGAGAAAAGAACGCAACTTCACGGTCTGTTTTTCTTATTCCCTATTACTGTACAAACCTGCCATTTAATACCCAACCGTCTAAGCGTATAAATACCCAATAAAAAAAATGAGTATTTATACGTTCAAAAAAGCTTTAACATGATCATGGATGAAAAAACATATTGTTAATAAAAAATGACCATAGAGATGATAACAAGCGATCTACTGATCAGAATTTCAATTAAAATTGCATATTTTCATGGCAGGCAAAATGTTAAGTATGAAAAGCAGGAAAGATGATATACCCAGGTATGATCTGGATCAGTTTAAGCATATACACCGCGAAGACACCCCTTCTACTTTTGGTTACAGCAACCTGGAAAAATCAGCCCGAATACCTGGTTTTGAAATGTATTCAAGCGAGGGACTGATCGGTGCTGTAGGTCCCCTGAAATCCGATTTTTACCGCATGAGCGTCACCGTACAAGGTACGCTGGATATGCAGATCGGACTTGATCATTACAAACACCAGCCCCGCACTATTTCACTAACTTATCCCAACCAGATCTTCGCCAAAAACAACATCAGTCCGGATGCCTTTGGTTATTATATGCTCTTCAGCAGCGACTTTTTAAACAGCATCATTCCATCGGTTAAAATAGGCGAAGAATTTCCCTTTTATGATGTTTCCGGCACACCCCTCTTCCGCTTAAGCGAATCTGAAATGGATAATATCATCCAGCTTCTTTTCAGGATCAATGACGAGCTAAGAAACCAGAATACAGGCCGGCAAAAAGCTATACAAATGTACCTGTACCTCATTTTGCTGGAGGCTAAAAGGAGCTATGAGCGGCAACAATTGCACATCGGTGCCGAACAGCAGGATAGCTCTGCCATGGTTTCGCGCTTCAGGAAACTGGTGGGTATGCACTATCTCACCAAACGTCAGGTAACCGACTATGCCGAATTGTTGGCCGTAAGCCCAAATCATTTAAACCGGGTAGTAAAAACCGTAACTGCAAAAACAGCGTCAGACACCATTAAGGACATGCTGCTTATGGAGGCAAAATCGCTGTTAAAATACACCGATCAAACCGTGGCCGAGATAGCCTACAAGCTTGATTTCAGCGACCCTGCCTCCTTCAATCGCTTCTTTAAAGCCGGAACACAGGAAACCCCAATGCTGTATCGCACAAAGCATGATTAGATCAAGATAAAGCATAAAACGGTATATAGCATCGCTCCAATATGTCTGCAACTTTGTGTTATACAAAAAGCAGATCTATGACAACTACATTTCAAAACAAAAAGATCATCGTAGCCGGTGGTTCATCAGGTATTGGCCTGGCCGCTGCAAAACAATTCGCCAACCAACAAGCCCAGGTAACTGTAACCGGGCGTAATGCCGATAAATTAAACGAGGCCAAACAAGCTGGCTTACAGACTGCCGCGATAGACAGCACCAACCGTGAAGCATTAGACACTTTCTTTAAAAATCAGGGGCCGATTGATCACCTGGTAATATCCTTAAGCGGCAGCAAAGGCATAGGTAATTTTGCCGAACTATCCTTACAAGTACTCCGTGAGGGCTTTGAAGAAAAGTTTTTCACCAATCTGAATACTATCCAGGCAGCCCTGCCTTATATCAATGCAGGCGGCAGTATTACATTGGTTACCGCTATATCGGCAACAGCCCAAATGCCCGGCACATCCGGACTTGGAGCTATCAATGGCTCCCTGGAGATCATGGTACCGGTTTTAGCCAAAGAATTTGCCGGCATCCGCATCAACGCCGTATCACCCGGAGTGGTCGATACCTCCTGGTGGGATTTTTTACCCGAACAAAACAAACAGGAAACCTTTAAACAATATGCTGCCAATATTCCTGTAGGTCGTGTTGGCAAACCCGATGAGGTAGCCAACGTGATCCTGTTTTTAGCCGGCAACGAATACATGACCGGCAAAGTAGTAGGCTGCGACGGCGGTATGGCTTAAATATTAAGTACATCATGTCGCGAAACCATCCTGATAAAGTCGTGTTTGCCCCCAACGTTGCATCGGTTGCTCATTTAAATTTGTATTGTTAATTTAAATAATACAATATGAGCACTTTAAATAAACAATTCACAGCAACGCTGTTGAAAAGCCCTAGTAAAGGCGGCTGGACCTATTTGATCTGGCCCGATTCGGTTAGCTTTTTTGGAACCCGCGGTCTGGTAAAAGTTAAAGCCACGGTTGACGGGCATCCATTCCAAAGCTCCTTTATGGCCCTGGGCGATGGCACGCACAAATTACCCATCAAAGCCGACCTGCGTAAACTTATTGGCAAAGAAGTAGGCGATACCGTAGCTATTAACCTTCAGGAGCGCATTTAACAGGCTCCGATAATTCTCTTTGAAAACCCGGCAATTCATGCCGGGTTTTCTTTGTTAAATTGTTACCTATCAGTCTTTTCGCCAAAAAAGTAAAACACTGGTAATGATCATTACAAAAGCGGTACCACCATGTATCAACAGATGGGCGGTATCATGTATTCCGTTGGTTGTTAGAATGATGAGCGCATCGGTTGCGGGTACAATAATCGCAATGGTAAATACCCATGCGGTTATCCGGCGCATACGCATCCATAAAAAGGGTAACAATACCAGGCCCGAAAAAGTATCACGGATACCTTTAATTTTTCCGTAAACAGCATCATCAGCGTTTGAAAAAGAAATACCAAAACCAGTGGCACCAACCTGCGGGGCTATCATAAAACGGATGCCGATAAAAATAATACCCGCAGCCAGCAGTAAAGTGATCCACCAGGACACTGAGCGCAGGCCCCAGGGCGTAAAATCAATTTGTGTCTTCATTTTTATTTAAATTAATACCACAAATTTCGTCCGCCTAAAATTTCTGTTCATGCACCTGGGTTAATAAATGAGTTTCGACCGGGTCCAGGAACAAACGTTTGCGTGAAGATAAATGGCCTTTTACGCTCTTCGAACGTTCTACTTTTTCAATAAAACCCTGCTTAAATTGCCAGTTTAAAAGCATTTTACTAATTTTAATGATTACTAAAACTGATAATGACCGGAAAACCAGCCACCATAAAAGAAATAGCCAAAATTCTTAATGTTTCTGTATCAACAGTTTCAAGGGCGTTGCACAAGCACCCTACTATTGGCATTACCACCCAATTGAAGGTGCAGGCACTGGCCGAAAAACTGGGTTATGAACCAAACCAGAATGCCATATCTTTTCAAAAAGGGAAAACCTATACCATCGGTGTTATTATTCCCGAATTGTCTGAAGCATTCTTCTCGGCTGCTATCAGCGCTATTGAAGATACGGCCTACAAAAGAAACTATACCGTTTTGATTGCCCAATCGCATGACAACGAAGAAAAGGAGATCCAGCTGGTTGAAAAAATGAAAAACTCCCGTGTTGATGGTCTGCTGATATCTGTGGCCAAAACCACATCGTCATTTGCTCACTTCGACATGCTGAAGCGTTTTAATATTCCCGTTGTGTTTTTTGACCGTATCCCCCCGCTTAAAAACATACATTACGTAGCCTGCAATATGGAAACCGGCAGCATTGAGGCCGTAAACTACCTGTTACAAAAAGGCCACCGCAGCATAGGTCTTATTAACGGACCGGCTACCCTGGCAGCCAGTGGCGAACGCAAGGAGGGCTACATCAAAGCCATGACCAAGAACAGGTTAAAGTTTGACCCTTCATTAATAGTAGGCTGCAATTTAACCGAAGAAGGTACCCGGGCTGCCCTGGATGGCCTGCTCGCCCACAAACGCCGCCCTTCGGCTATTGTTACTTTTAATGATTATGTGTCTTTATACGCCATAAAACATGCCCGCAACCTGGGTATCAACCTGGATAAGGACCTGCAATTTGTGAGTTATGCCAATTTACCCATCATCAACTATATGGATTATGCCCCCGTGGCATCGGTTGAGCAGTTCCCCTACCTCCAGGGGCAAAAAGCTGCCGATATTTTATTAGATCTCCTGTCTCGCAAAGAACAATCACCGGATGAAGTGCAGGCCTATTACAATGTGATAGTAGAGTCGCAACTGATCGAAAACAAAACCAGAAACAGCTATTGAAATTGTGAATACTGCACTATTCCAATCAGGCGCCGGTTTTGAACTTATCTTAAAGGATTGTCAATTAAAAAAACAGGCAAACGTTTGCGTGAAAAGTTTAGCGGTTTATTAATTAGGTTTGGTTTAAGCATTCAAAAAACCTTAAAAAACTTAGTAAATGTTTGATGTTATTCTAAAATCCTTTGGCCTTATTGCTCACGATTATCATATTGAAAAATTTGGCGAAGGATTGATCAACCGAACCTGGAAAATAAGCAATTCTAAAAACGATAATGAGTATATACTACAGCAGATCAATAAAAACGTTTTCAGAACACCAGAAAATATAGCCCAAAATACCAACAAGATAGATGACTACTTATCAAAGCGTTACCCCGATTATTTGTTTGTAGCATCCTTACCTACAACCGGCGGCGATTACCTGGTAAAATATACCGATAACGAATACTACCGCCTGTTTCCGTTTATTAAAAATTCCATCACCCTCAATACGGTACAAACCCGCGACGAAGCTTTTGAGGCCGCCCGCCAGTTTGCCAAATTCACCAACTTGCTGGCCGGCTTTAATGTAAGTGGCCTGCATTATACCCTGGATGGCTTCCACGACCTGTCGGGCAGGTTTGAAACTTTTAAACGGGTGGTAAAAAACGCAGGCGCCGAACGATTGGCCGAAGCCAGCGATACTATCGATCAGGCTTTCCGGCACCGGGATATTGCCGATGTGCACCAATCCATCATGCACGACCAGCTGATACCCCTGCGGGTTGTTCACCACGATACCAAGATCAGCAATATCCTGTTTGATGCCGATCATAAAGGCCTGTGTGTCATCGACCTGGATACGGTGATGCCGGGCTACTACATCAGCGATGTGGGTGATATGATGCGTACCTACCTCTCCCCTGCCAACGAGGAAGAGCAGGATCTTTCCCTAATCAATGTGCGCGAAGATTTTTTCGCAGCTATTGTGGAGGGCTACCTTTCGGAAATGAACACCAGCCTTACCGAGGCTGAGCGCGAGCTGTTTGTGTATTCGGGCAAGTTTATGATCTATATGCAGGCCATCCGATTCCTGACCGATTACCTGAACAATGATATTTACTATGGTTCCAGCTATCCCGGGCATAACCTGCTAAGGGCCCGTAACCAGTTTACCCTGTTGGAAAAATACATGGCATCCGAAGATAAATTTATGCAGATGGTGTCCTCGACTCAAAGCCAGCCCAAATGATGTTGGAAAAACTTTTTAAACCTTAAATTTTAACACTTTTCTGGCCAAAAATGGATTAAAAACGCTTGAAAATTGATTCAAAACCATCGATTTTAACACTTTTTAACAAATTTTAACACGATTTTGATGTGTTTTGAAAACTTTAAAAAGTATTAATTTATTGACTATCAAATAACTACATACAAAACAACCTGTTTTTGCTCCTCTTTGGCCCTTAACCAAACAGCCCGCTCCTCTGGTAAAAGAGAAGCGGGCTGTTTGGCTTTCCGTAAATATACGAAAATTTTGCGGGATTATGATAAGGTATAGTTCTTCAATTATATCACCAGCGACAGATGTTTGATCATATCATCGGTCATGGCTTCCAGGTTAAATTTGGCCTGCCAGCCCCAGTCTTTTTGGGCTTCGCTGTCGTCAATTGATCGCGGCCAGCTGTCGGCTATTTGCTGGCGAGGGTCGTTTTCGAGGTAGCTGATGGTAAATCCGGGAATGTGTTCGCTGATCTCGGCTGCCAGTCCGCTGGGGGTACAGCTAAAACCGGCCAGGTTATACGAGCGGAATACTTTTAGTTTTTCCAACGGGGTTTGCATCAGCTCTATCGTACCACGGATGGCATCGTCCATATACATCATGGGCAGGCGAGTATCAGCAGAAAGGAAACATTGGTAGTTTTCGGTGGCAATGGCATCGTGAAATATCTGTACAGCGTAATCTGTAGTGCCTCCGCCGGGTGCTGCTTTCCAGCTGATAAGACCGGGATAGCGGATACTGCGTACATCCAGGCCGTATTTTTCGCGGTAATAATTGCACCAGTTTTCGCCGGCCAGCTTACTGAAGCCATAAACCGTTTGCGGATCCTTTTCGCCAAACTGCGGGGTGTCATCCTTGGGTGAACCCGGACCGAACACCGCGATAGAACTGGGCCAAAAAACTTTTTCGACACGGTAAGCTACCGACAAGTCGAGCACGTTAAGTAAACCATTGATGTTAAGATCCCAGGCATAACGGGGTTTGGTTTCGCCGGTGGCGGATAACAACGCGGCCAGCAGATATACCTGCTTGATACGATACCGCTCAAAAATGGTTTTAAGCCGCTCTATGTCATTAACATCGGCTTGTACAAACACGTCGCCCTTTAACATCTCACGTGGCCTTATATCGCAGCTAATGACCTGATACGCGGGCCAGGTTACCTTTAAAGCATCAATTAACTCGGTGCCTATCTGCCCGTTTGAGCCTATTACTAAAATACTATCCATATCCGGTTTAAAAACCGAAAATTAGGGATGATTAACCGAAAAAGGGGCAGTTAGTTCCTTCAATTTCTACACAAACGTTTGTTAATGATGGGTTTTATTATGATTGCTTCCAAGTGGTACCGTGATAACACCGACCACAGGCTGCATACTTTAAAAGCTATTCATTATGCTTCATCTTTACAGAACTCGTTATACTGAGCAGCGGTAAGAAGTTCTTTTACTTGATCAGGGTTGGTGATGGTTAACTTGAAGATCCAGCCCTCCCCATATGGATCATCATTTATTATTGTAGGGTTTTCCTCTGTTAATTCATTTTTTTTATTAACTGTCCCGCTAAGCGGACTAAAAATTTCGTTTACTGCTTTGATGGATTCAATAGTCCCCAATTCGTCATCCTTATCAAGAGTCCTGCCTACTTCAAAGCTTTCTACATAAACAACTTCGCCCAATTTTTTTTGTGCAAAATCCGTAATGCCAATAGTTGCCTCTTTGCCTTTTACCAGCACCCATGTATGGTCTTTAGTATAACGTAAATTTTCAGGTACAGCCATTGTTGATAGAGTTTTAGTTTTGTTGAAAGAATTGATCAAAACAAATCTAAAAGGTTATTATAATAAATATAGTTCAATATAATAATGAACAAAGTGATCTGTTAGGCACCGTGAGCTTCCGGCTAGTGGGCCACATGGCTCAGCTTTCAGCTGAATTTAAGCCGAAGGCTTTAACCATCACCCACCAGATACGCTACCACTAATCTCGTGGGAACATCACTTCATATTAAAAGCAACGCAAACGTTTGTTAAACACCTGTTTTAATAAGTAATGATCAGTAATTTTAACATAGCCGAAAGCTGGTAAAAAACGGGGCATCATAAATTTTGTACACTCAGGATCTCCTAAAAGGAGGAGCACTGTGATAAAACCGGCAAAAACCAAGATAAACATTGATACATTATATTAATATCGAAATAATATTATCCAAATAAGGGGCATATTATTTTGCATCTAAATCAGAATAATCAAATGAAAAAAAGCTACCTAATCCCATTGCTTTCGGCACTCGTGCTTTTAAACTGCAAAAAAGCATCATCATCTTTTTCATCAGACGGTATAAAGCCGGTTAAGACTCAAACAACCCAGGCAGCCGGGGCAGACTCCGTTACCCTAAAAGTTTTGCAATTAAATATCTGGCAGGAAGGCACATCGGTGAGCGATGGGTTTGATGGTATTGTTGATGCCATTATTCAATCAGGGGCCGATCTCATCACCTTAAGTGAGGTTCGAAATTATAACAGCACCAAGTTTGATGAACGCATTGTAGCGGCTTTAAAAGCAAAAGGTTATACTTTTTATTCGTTTTATGACTACAACGTTGGCATCGTATCAAAATACCCTATTACTTCATTTAAAACCAATATTTATGGCAATGCTTTCGATAAAGCCACTGTTAACCTGAATTCTACCACGCAGATTACCCTTTACTCGGCCCATTTAGATTATACCAACTATGCCTGTTACCTGCCACGGGGCTATGATGGTGTAACCTTTAAAAAAATAGCCGCACCGGTTACCAATGTAGACAGCGTTCTGGCGGCCAACCTCAAATCAACCCGGGACGAAGAGCTAAGCGCCTTTGTAAACGATGCCAAACAGGAAAGGGAAAATGGAAGGATTGTTATACTGGGAGGAGATTTCAATGAACCCTCGCATTTAGATTGGGTTAAGGCTCAAAAGGATCTGTTTGATCACCACGGCACCATTGTGCCCTGGCAAGGCAGCGTTAAATTATATGGAGCAGGTTATCAGGACTCGTACCGGGTTAAAAACCCCGATCCGGTAAAATACCCTGGATTTACCTGGGCCGCTTTTAACACCAGCGCCAAGCTATCATCGCTTGTATGGGCACCGGATGCCGATGAGCGCGACCGTATTGATTATATTTATTATGCCGACAATTATAACAGGGTAAAAGTAAACGAATCTATTGTGTTTGGACCATCTGGTTCAATTGTAAGAGGTCAAGGATATGAAGATGCCATTTATACCAATCCTTTTCTTAAGCCAACGGGTACATGGCCCTCGGATCATAAAGGTGTTATAACTACTTTTTCAATAAAAACAACCGCAACTCAGGCAAACATTAGTTTAAACAAAACAAAATTTTCTACGGGCGAAACCATTACCGTGAATTTTGCCAATGGTTCTGCCGACCCTAAAGCGTGGATCGGGATCTATGAAACCGGCAAAGTACCCGGCGCAAGTAATACGTATGCCGATGCCTGGAAATATACCAATGGAGTGGTATCGGGGAGCCTAACATTAACATTACCTTCCGGTAAACCTTCAGGTTCTTATTATGTTGCCTATTTTGCCGACAATGGTTATACCGAAATAAGTCCCAGGTTTTCATTTACTTATGGCAACTAAGTCATGCATCTACAAGACCTTCGCTCCCGCGAGCTTCAGCCTCACAATTCATGTTAAAAACCACACAAACGTTTGTTAGATATATAACTAAGCAAATGATCCTCAGTAACTTTAACTCAATGAAAAGAGTTTCTACAATCATAATTTTTCTGCTTGGGATATATGCTAACGCATCGGCACAACCCGGCTCATCGCCCAAAACATTAAAAACAAGGCCCAATATTGTTTACATCCTGGCAGATGATATGGGCTATGGCGAATTAGGATGTTATGGGCAGGATAAAATTGAAACACCCAACCTGGATGAATTAGCCAAACATGGCAAACGTTTTACGCAACATTACGCTTATCCTGTTTGCGCTCCGTCGCGCTATTTACTCATGACCGGTAAAAATTCTGGTAAAGCCTTTATCCGTGGCAATCATGAATGGGGCGAGCGGGGCGATGTATGGAATTTTATAGAAATGGAGAAAAACCCGACATTGGAAGGGCAATATCCCATCCCTGATTCAACCATTACTATTGCCAAAGTTTTAAAGGCCGCCGGTTATACCACGGGTATTGTTGGCAAATGGGGTTTAGGTGCACCCATGACCACCGGTACACCCAATAATCAGGGATTCGACTATTTTTTTGGTTTTATATGCCAACGACAGGACCATACCTACTACAGCGGGCATTTATGGGAAAACAATAACCGCGTTCCGCTGGATAATAAAATTGTTGATCCTAATGTGCTATTTCCGAAGGACCTGGATCCGCTTGATGAGAAAAACTATGAAAAATATCAGCAGAAGGATTATACCCCTGATTATCTGTTAAAAGCCGCGCTGAAATTTATTGATCACAATCAGAAAAAACCGTTCTTCCTGTATTACCCAAGCCCATTGCCGCATGTATCACTCCAGGCACCAAAGGCATTGGTTGATTATTACCACAAGAAATTTGGTGACGAAAAACCATTTTTAGGGGGCAGCTATTTCCCTGTGCGTTATCCTCATGCTACTTATGCCGCCATGATCACCCTATTGGATAAACAGGTTGGGCAGATCATTCAGAAATTAAAAGACGACGGGGTTTACAATAATACCATCATTATGTTTTGCTCCGATAACGGGCCTGCCTATAATGCCGGCGTCGACCCCACATTTTTTAAAAGCGCGGGACCCTTTAAAGGCGAATATGGCTGGGGAAAAGGATTTGTTCATGAAGGTGGCATACGTGAACCATTCATCGTATCGTGGCCCGGGAAAATACAGGCGGGCAGTACCAGCAACCTGATATCGGCAACAATTGATATCATGCCTACGCTTTGCGATCTGTTAAAATTAAAAATTCCGAAAGATGTGGATGGATTGAGCATTTTACCGGCCATACTTGACCGGGGGCAACAAACTTTGCATGAATATCTGTATTTTGAGTATCCCGAATATGATGGTCAGCAGGCCATCAGAATTGGTAATTGGAAGGGAGTACGGTTAAATATGCTAAAAGGAAACACAAAATGGTCGCTTTTCGACCTTTCAAAGGACCAGCAAGAGCAAAATGATGTGGCAGCCCAACACCCCGATATTGTACAGAGGATGGTTGCTATTTCAAAAAAAGAACATCACACACCGGAGCTTAGCCGGTTTATTATCCCGGTGTTGGAACAGGAAGCTAAATATTAGTAGCTGTTCTTAAAAACACCTTCGCAGTCGCCCGGCTCCTGCCGAGTGACGACTATTTACAGGCCTCTGGCCTGCGAATCAAATATCATTTTGCTTTCTACAACGGCCGGAGGCCGGGTAATAATGGTCACTCGGCAGGAGCCAAGCGACTGCTGAGGCTTTAGCCATGCCACACACGAGATACGCTATCGCTAATCTCGCGGGAGTGGGAATATCTGTTTTTAATATTATCTCTGCCAAATTAATTACAAATACGTCAAGCTGGCAGTCAACTACTCCCGTTTTCGTCATAAAGAGTACTGATTATAAATTGGTTAAGAAATTGACGCACCTATATAAAAATATAAAAGATATGGCAACACCAGTACTTACCCAATTACCTAAGTTAACTCTATTTAATAATGACATTGAATTGGAGTATGATAAAAGAAAGGCTCAAATATCGGGCAGAGTAAATTACTTTAATATTAAGCATACTCATAATGAGGTTGAATTAAACAAAATAAAAGATTTAATTCTTGCTGATCTATGGAAATGGCCAGATTTAAAAATGGACCGCAAGAATATAATTCCGGATAACGATATTATACAAATGCACCCTGATCTCGCACAACAAACAATTTTTCCAGACTTTTCAAGGTACGAATATAGTGTAAGGCAAATTAATCGAGTCACTTATAAAATTACTTTTTCAGGCGATATGAGAGCTTTAGATTTCGCAAAAAAAGGGAACGGATTGGAATTTTATGGTGCTATGCAAGGCATGATCGTATTATTATATGAATATACTGATAACGAAATCAACCAAGAAGTCGGGAAGACTATTCAAGCATCAAGGGATAAAAAATTAGATATAATTGAATCTACATTACAAGATAACAAGGATTTTATCGCAGAAAGGAAGATCGAGTTCAAAAGTGAAATTAATAAGTTAGTAGATACAGCATACAAAGCCGATGTTGACAGAAATAACAGGAATAATTTTCTTTAAGAAATTGTAAAATCCCCGCTACCGCAAGCGTCCCGCTTGTGGTCATATGCTGCGAATAAAATACGTATCGAAGTAAACCACAAGCGGGACGCTTGCGGTAGCGGTTTACCATTAATTCAATAATTCCTTCAATTCCAAATCCCCATCATCTAATAATTCGAGAGCCGTATTTCCGTCGCAATTGGGGATAGCTTTATCGGCGCCAGCCTGAACCAGGATCCTGACGCATTCCAAATAATTGGATGAACTGCTTGCGCCTCCATTCTTTAATCCGTGAACAGCCCAAAAGAGCGGTGTGGCTTTAAAATCGATACATATTTTATTAATTTCTGCTCCCTGCTGTACCAATTTTTCAACTACTTTATCGCGTCCGCACCAGGCTGCCCAGTGTAATGCGGTACCGCCATGACACCCGGCATGATTTAAATCGGCACCGTTCTCTATGTATAAAATCGCAACCTGATCGGCATGCAGGCTTGCCGCGGCTACAAGCGGCGAATCCTGTTTTTCCATCAGCGCGTCGCCATTGATATTGGCCCCATGCGCTAAAAATATCCTGGCCATTTGAACCCCTTCGGCATCGGTATAGGTTCCGGAAAACACGCCGTCGCAGATCCGGTGCAGCGGGTGGGCAAGTGTGGTGTTCACACTATCATAGGGGATACCTACATTGGCCAAAGCCGGGTTATGGGTAAGCGCCTGCTCTATCCCCTGGTAATCTTTATGGTCGATAAGTGTTTTCATTTATTTAGTATCAAGTAGATAGTATCAAGTATCACGACTTTTTATGTTGAATTTAACTATTTATTTATAAAAACAACATCAAAAAAACGGGTGTCACCCTAAGCTCGTCGAAGGGCGGAGCGCAGAGGCCTGCCCACCATGCTTCGACGGGCTCAGCATGACACCCTTTTACAGATCTTCCCTACCCCCTATTCTAAAGTAGTTTTACCGCTGATGGTTTTGGCTTCATTCAAATGGAAATCAAACACCACAATTTCGTTGCTTCCTTTTTTAAGCCATGATGCCGGGCAGTACAACCTTTGCTGCGGACCAGTGTTCCAATACCTGCCCAGGTTATGACCATTCACATAAATGATACCTTTGGCGTAATTGCTCAGGTCGAAATAAGTGTCGCCGGTTGCTTGCAGGTCAAACGTCCCTTTAAAGAACATCCCTTTGGCATCAGCTTCGGCTTTTGCCGGTTTTAATGTCTTGATAAAAGCTTCGGTCATCGGTAAAGGATAGATCTGCCAGTCCATCAGGGTCATACCATTGAGGGTTACACGATCGGTGATGCCTTTACGGTCGATGATGTACTGGGCAAAGTTGATGTGGCCCATACCTTCTACCAGGATATCCAATACCGGGTCTTTACTGCTGCTTTCGGGGATCTTGATGTTCCACTTGCCGCCGTCGCGATAAACGGTGTCGATCAGTTTACCATCCACAAATACCATAGCGTAATCATGCGGCTCGGTAATGGTAAGCGTGCCTTTTTTATGACCGATGAGCTTAGTGCGATAAAGCATCAGTCCCTGGTTTTGATCATAATATTCCATTGGCTGTGGCTGCGGCGACAGAAAAGGTTTAGGCAGCTGCTGCCAGATACTGGTAAGCGGCGCTAAAGTAATAGCCGGTATGCTGATAGCTTTGGCAGCCTGCGGCACAGCAGGGATCTTGTATTTTACGTATTTGCTGATGAGATTCCGCAGTAGGTAATATTTAGGGGTTGCCTGTCCCTGCTCATTGATCGGCGCATCGTAATCATAGCTGGTGAGATCGGGTTGGTATTGGGTAGCCGAAAACGCGTTGGCACCCGCAGTGAAACCAAAATTAGTTCCACCGTGAATTACATACAGGTTGAAGGATTTATGGTTCTCGAGCAGGTAGGTGATTTCTTTCTTCAGACCATTGGTATCGGGTTTGGCGAATTTCTCTTTCCAGTGGGTTAACCAGCCGGGATAGGTTTCGCTGCTGAAGGATGGTGCATTGGGGTTGCGTTTGCTTGCCTGGGCAAAATCCTCGTCGCTGCTGCCGCTGTCTAACCCGATAGCCGCGCCATCAATATTACCGGCTTCCAGCATATAAGGTGTAGCGCCATCGGCTGTATAAAAAGGCACGTTGATACCATTTTGCACCCATAGCTTACGCAGGGCCTCCAGGTAAGTTTTATCATTAGCGTAGCTACCGTACTCATTCTCGATCTGCGACATGATGATAGGGCCGCCATTCGTGCATTGCAGGGATTTTACCTCTGCCGCCAGATGAGCCACATAGCGGCTTACCGCGCTCATGTAGCGGGTATCCATACAGCGTACCTTAATATCAGGTATTTTTAATAGCCATGAGGGCAATCCGCCAAAATCCCATTCGGCACAAACATACGGACCAGGGCGAAGCAGCACCCACATGCCTTCTTCCTTACAAATGCGGATAAATTCGGCGATATCATGGTTGCCTGTTTTAAAGTCAAAAACACCCGGTGTAGCTTCATGGTAGTTCCAGAACACGTAGGCGGCAATAGTATTACAACCCATAGCCTTGGTCATGCGGATACGGTCGCGCCAGTATTCACGGGGGATCCGGGCGGGGTGCATCTCGCCACTGATGATCTGGAAGGGTTTACCATCCAGCAGAAATTCGTTTTTACTCAGGCTAAAAACATGTTTGTCCTGCGCAAAACACAATACGGGTAATAAAAAGAGTAAGGGTAAAAGGTATTTTTTCACGGTTGCTTTGTTTTTAGTATCAAGTAGCTAGTAGCTAGTATCACGACTTTTTCTTTTTTTAACATCGAAGAAGCAGGGTATCTTGATACTTGATACTAGCTACTTGATACCACTTACGGTAATTTATTAAAATCAATTGTCGGGTGAGCCGCGCTTGATTGCTGGCGGCTAAGATCGGTTTTGAGCGTCGAAAAATCATTAAAAAATCCACAATTTCTGAGGTAAAAATGATCACCCTGTACACCGCCGCCGTAATCCTTTCTGTATTTGATATTTGCGGTGGCATCGCCGGTAAAAAGAGCCTTGGTTAAGGGGTACCATTTGCCCGCGGTATCTATTAGCCAGCCATTGCCAAAGTTTACCCGGCGCTCGGTAGTACCCATTTCCGGGTCAAAATTCTCCAGAAACGAATACAAACCTTTTAAATAAAAACCCGACATCGGCCGTTTAAAGCTGGCTACCAATTGCCAGCTGCTTTGATCGGCGGGTTTAAAGTAGGCGGTAAATATGGTGGTTTTAGCCTCGGCATCGGCCTGTGCATGGATCAAAAAAGCATAGGTTTTACCGGCCACCCAGGGGTAGTTCATATAGCTTTGACCACCCGAACCTTCGCTGCCAAATTCGCCGGCATGTACACCAGTTCCTTTTTTCAGCAAGCGAATCTTTAAGCTATCGGGGATACTTTTAGGATCGTCGGTATTGAAAGGGCTCCAGATGGAGAACAATACGTGACGCTCGGTTGGTGAGTTTACCTGCATACCGAAATAGCCACCCGTAAAACCATCGGCCATAAAATATGAACCCAGCACATCGTTACCAACGGGCACGGTTACTTCGTTGTAGAACCATTCGGCAGTTGTTTTGGCTTCCTCAGGCAAAGGATAGTTCAGGTGCACCGAAGGGCCTCTCCTGCCCCAGTAAAAATAATTGCCATGATTGTCTTTAGTATATACAGCACCATTGGCGGTGGCCGCACCGCTCAATAACAGGTCGCTTATCTGCGCGAATACTTTGCCGCTCTTTTTTAAGCCCTGCAGTTTTATTTGCACATAGCCCGGAGCTTTAATATGAGCAGTACCAAAATCAACAGCAGCGATTTCATGATTAGATACCGTTTTGGTTAACACACTTTGCCCTGCCGATATCTTGATGGTACTGCTGCCTTCAGGTACCTGTAGCCGGAGCGCTATTTTCAGATCGCCGGGAGCTTCCAGACGTACGTATACGCTGACCACGTCGGTATTGGCGCTCCAGTTGCTTAAACCTGCGGTATCAATAACAGCCTGCCCGTTTTTGCTTACCCAGCTATTGCCACCCAGGGGCACTTTAAGCGCGGTATCTGCCGGGAGCGCTGCCGCGTGACTATTCAATTGCAACAGTGCAAAGGCAGCACCTAATAAAGCGCTTTTAACGGTGGTGGTTATTCGGTGTTTTTTCATATGAGATGATTATTTCAGCGTCATGATCTGTTGCAGGATGCGCACGATGGTATCACTGGTATCAGCTTTTTGGGCCGACCCATTTTCGAAAACCTGCTGGCACCATTGTATGATTTCGTTATCCGGGTATTGTTTAACCTGTGCATTCAGCCAGGTTGTGGCTGCGGGTTTCCCGTCCAGTTTTTCCATAGCCCAGGCAGTCACGAGGATATTGGCAGGAAGGAAATTCTTAACGGTATTGTCGGTTTTGGGGGTAAAGGCGATGATCTTTTGCAGGTATTTGCGCGCTTCGTCACCCTTGCCCTGTTTGGTATAGCAAAGGTAAGTAAGCCAATCCTCGGCCCTTTCATCAATATTTTCGGAGTAAGGTTTGCCAGCACCCAGGTTAAGCGGCCATAGTTTGGCATCGGCTGTTAAGGTAAGCGCGGCAGCATAGTTGTTGCTCCTCAGTTTTTCTATAGCCAGCATGAGTTTGGCTTCCCGGTACAGGTCGCGACCAATGGTAGCACCCTCAAAGGGTAATATATTAATGCCCGAGAGCAATTTGGCGCACTCGGCATAGCGTTTATTGAGCAGCAAAGTTTTAGCATACAGCATCCCAATGATATAATTTTCAGCGTGTTTGCGATAAAAAGGCTCCACCGTAGCTAAGGCCTCCGGATACTGATTATGAGCCACGTAATATTCACCCAGCAATTTAGAATAGCGCCATTCATTAGGTTGCAGCTTCAAGGCTTTTTGCAGATCGGTGAGATCAGATGTCCCTATCTGCATGGCCGCACGGGCAGCGTAAAACGGTGCAAAATCGGGCTGGTTACCGCATTGGGTAAACAGATTTTTGCTTTCGTTGATACGGTTGCGATCTTTATACAGCAGGGCGAGATAATATTTCGGTTTCCAGCTGGTACTTTGCTGCATGGCCCAGGTCAGCACCTCTTTGTCATCAGCTCGGAAGGGGAATACAAAGGCAGGTGAAGCGCTGTTGGCCTTATCCAATTGCTGTGCAAACGATTTGCCTGCTTGATACTGTAAAAAGGCCAGCCAATAATTTACCAAAGCATTCGCTGGCGAAAGTTCAAGCACTTTGCGACACTCTTCCAAATACCCGTTCTGATAATAAACGTTGACCAGTTCCAGGTAGCTTTCTATCGGCTGTTCATTCCGGATAGCAGCAGTGAACTCGGTTTTGACAGAAGCATCCCATAAATACTTTTCGAACCCAGCAAAATGATCAAGCGGATTAAAAGCCAGGATCTGAGCCAATACCCGATCCGCATTTTGCTGCTGGTGCAGATAGCGGTAAGCGATAGCCTCAACCTGCAAAGCCGACAGATCATACGTGTTAAAATCGAGCGCTTTGGCGGCATATTCCAGGGCCTTGTCATAGTTCTTCTCGCGGAGGTATAAACCAGCCAGCCCGTTATATGCCGCGGTGCGATACTCCATGGATAAAGCCGCGATATCAAAACCATCCTTCGCATCGGCTATATGATTTAATTTGCTGTTGATAACCCCGTAATAATAATTCGCGCCGCCATCATAAGTATCGATGCTTAAGGCTTGTTTGGCCAGTTCCAGCGCTTCCGTATATTGCAGGTTGCGGTAATACAGCTGGGCCATTTTCACCAGGGCGGGCACAAAGTTATGATCAAGCTTTAAGGCTGCCTCCAATTTTTCTTCGGCCTGCGGATAGGCTTTTTCGTCCATTAGCTCTTTACCCTGGATGTACAGGCCATAAGCCGTATTCCAGTTAAAATCTTTGGGCGAGTTGAGCGGGCGACTCAGATCACCTTCATCTGCTTTTGAATTATAAATGATCTTATCGCGCCCCAGCTTAACCATCACATCGCCTTTAGCGGCATCCATTTGAACAGAATCGGCAAAAGTTTGCAGCGGATTTAGTTCCAGTTTTTTGCTGTAGATGATGGTTTCGCCTTGTTTAACCACCAGGCTATCGGCAATTTTTTGTACCGGGCTCAGCGCCAGTTTCAGCCAGCCGTTTCCCGTCTTTACGTTGAGTGCGCCATAGTTGTTAGCCTCTACAAAACCTTTAGTTTTGAGTACCGGGTACCAGTATTCCGTCCATACCGAAGCCTCGCCGGGTGCAAAGCCTTTATGCTTAAATGGCGTGAATGTACTTTCGGGCGATGTTTGGTTAAACAACCTGCCCGACTGGATCTCTGAATACTGACCATCGTTATCGGTCAGCAGTTTCTCCCAGATCATACCCTGGTCAGACAATCCCCAGATCCAGATCTTTTTACCCGCCTTGTCGTCACGGCCCGAATACCGGGCCATACCCAAATCATCATCATGCCAGTAGGCACCAAAAAAATCGGTGTATTTGCCAAATACGTGGTATGATTTGGAACCTCCAAAATCGTTGTTATTATAAAAGGAAACGTCCTTGCCGTTTTGCTTATTGATGGGCCAGTCGCCATGCTCGCCCTGGTGGCCCAGGAAACCGGTACCGGGGTACATGTATTGCAGGTTGCCTTTGGTTTTTATACCAATGTTCATCCAGTGGTAATAAGGCTCATCCAGTGTGTTGGCGTTGTACCAGGTAGACTTCGTGGTAAAATAGGCCTTATCTTTTGGCAGGTTGATCTCCATAGCCCAGGTAGTGCTGGTGAGCAGGTCAAGCACGCTGATGATGCAGCTTACGCTGCCATCATCATTATTGCGTACTATGTAATCAACTGGAGTAACTGAATTGGGGGTATGGCCTATAATGCCATAATTGGGTTCGATACCGCCGCTTGTCCAGGGGCCGCGCATGGCAATGTCCCTAAACTTCACCACGTGGTTTTCGTAAATGAACCCCTTGCCGGTCGACCGTTCCACAGCTGACCAGATCTTGCCGCCGATCTGCGGCAGCACGGTTAAGGTGATATACTTGTTTTGCAGTTCCACCACCTTCCACTCCTTCTGCACGGGCTTATCGGTAAAGCCATCATACCTGAAGTAGGGGTAAATATTGGTGAACGCCGGTATTGGGTTAGGATCCGAGAACGGGTAGGTAGTGATCACTTTGTTATACTCCCTGAAACCCGCCTTTTCCTGGGCTTTAACCCAGCTGGCCGATAAACATATCCCTAAAGCAAGCAGTCCTATTTTTCGCATAGCTATAGACATTATTTAATGATCAGCAACCAGCCTTTGGCTTTTTCAACCGGAATCTTATCATTCAAACCAAATGTTTTGGCATGCTGAAATGTCCTGATCTCCGGTGCGGTGATCGTTGCTTTTGATGGGTCGATACCCAGTTTTTTCCAGTCTATCTTCAACTGCACCTCCGTATCCGTATCTTCCCAGCTGGCTATGGAAACCAGAACCGCGCCATCTTTTTTGTAAATGGTGGCCAGCACTTTATCATGGTCAGTTTTTACAGGGTTATCATCAACCCAGTAACCTATCATTTTGGTGCCTTTGATGCCAAAATCATCCCACACTTTCCAAATCGGGCGTGGGTCGGCGCCATCGCTCCAGGGCATGCGGTTGGTCATACCATAAACCATACCGCGCCATTTGTTGCCGCCGTCTTGCAGCATTTCGCCCATCAAACCAAATGGAATACCGCTCACTTCGGTCAGGAAGAAATCGGGGCTGTTCTTTTCGTAATCAAAATACTCACCAAACCACAAACGGTTGAGATACGGAAAATGCTCCATGTACAGGTTGGCGCTGTTATTGAAACCATCGCTTTTATTGTATTGGTTGGCCGAGTGCAGATCGATAATGCCCGGGTGACCATCTTTGGTCAATACCCTTTTAACCCGTTTCATGGTCACACGGTCAAAAGCTACGTCGTCCAGGTAAATACCGTCGATGCCTACGTTTTGCGTCAGCCAGTTCATGCCTTCCACATAGTAGTTGTGCCAGCGGTTCATACCACTGTTGATGATGGCGGCATCTTTAATTGCAGGTACAAACCAGGCGGCTATGTAATCGTCGCCCACGTGCTCCTGTAACCAGCTAAAACCACCACCCTTACCCGACGAGTAGATCTCATGACCCAAACTACGTAAGGCAAAAGTTTCATAAGCATGGTTAGATAGCTCACGGATGGTATTGTAGATCTTCACTTTTAAACCAGCAGCATGTGCCGAATCATCATATGCTTTCATGGATTTCCAGGCGATGAAAGGATAATTAATATTGGGGTTGATAGCTGTAGCATGGTGAATATTGATCACCGTAGCGCCGGCCTGTTTAATGGTATCGATAGGTTTATAGGCGTGATAAAAACGGGTAGCCCACTGAAAATCGGTATTGATGGTATGGAAAGGCGTAACGAGTAAGTTGAAGTTATAATACAACACATCGCCTTTGCTCAGCTTGCGCTCGCCGCTGTAGTTGTTGGCTAATACGGCTTTACCATCGTCTTTTACATTGATACCGCCCTTGTCGCCATTACCCCATGATGATGGCAGGATGAGTGGTTTTTGCAGATAAAAGTTGGTATTGAGTGGACGCACATATTTTTCATCGCGCAACGAGTATTGCAAACCGGCGTTTACATTACCTATCCAAGCGCCATCCTGATTTTTATGGGTAACATCCCATTTCCATTCAAAGTTTTCGGGGCGATAGCCACCTTTCTGACCCAGTCCCATCATGTATTTAGCCACATCTCTTTTAAAAGGGATATGCATAGTAATGTCTTTAAAGCTCACATCCTGCAGGGCTTTTACCTTTACGGTGTAAGCTATAAAACCGTCGAACTCTATTGAAGCGGTTACTTCCATTTGCAGACTGTCGTTCGCGCTGGTGGCTGTCCACTGCACGGTGCCCGGCTCCTGTTTGGTAAATTGCAGGCCCTGGCTTTTCAGCTTGATGTTTTTGCCCGCGGTGTTCAGGAAATGGAAATGGATAGCCTCTGTCAGCAGGTTATTAGGAGCATCGGCATATTCGGTCATTTCGGGCGTGAAAAACGTTTGGATCTGTTTTGGGAAACCATCGCTGTTCACCTCCACTTTTCTGCCTAACAATTCCACGGTGTTATTTTTTACCACCAATGGCTTGTATGGAGCTATCACCGTATTTTTTTGCGCCATGGTAGAGTTAAGCCAACCCAGGCGGGTCATTTTCCATGGCTCATCAACACCTCCATTTTTGGCAAGGGCGGCGTTAACTTTGATAGATAACTGAACCTCTTTGGAAGTTTTGCCGTTGCTGATAGTAGCTTTGCCGGTATAAACAGCAGCAGTAGCGCTTGCAGGTACATCTACACCACACCACAAAGCCTGGATAGTGCCGGTTGCTACACTTACGGTTTTGGTCAGTGCAGAACCATCATAGGCTGTACCGCCCGTGTTGATACAGAACAAGGCCGAAGCCGGGATCTTTTTACCCGTAGCTGTTTTTAGATCGCTGAAGGTAACTTTTACATCATCCAGGTTTTGCAGGGCGTATACACCCAACTGGAACGAGAAATTCTCGCCACGCAAGGCAGTGGCGGTATATTTACTTTGCGGACCAAGTTCTATCCAACGTTGTGACAGGTCTTTCGTCATGCGGATAGAGTTTAGTCTATCCTCCGGGAATACTAAAAACGATTCACTTTTATGTTTGGCGATCAGCGCATCCGTCTCATTTTTGGTGGCGATCACTTCCATCGGATAAAAGCTATTGAAAGCATCTATCGACTGAAACTCTTTTACCGTAGCCGCAGGGATATTGGCGATTAAACTGTTTAACCATGCTGATGAAGCGGTATTTTCCGGTTTCAGATAGATACCCCTCGGATAATTGGATCGGCCCTCGTTTTTATAAGGCATGTAATACACAAAGTAAGTGCCCTTGCCCGATGTAGGCTCAAAAACCACTTCGCCGCTTTCGCGGGTGATGGCGCCCAATTTCACATTGGTCACTTTTTGCTTGGTTTTAGCATCCTCGATGATCACCCGTTTGTTTTCCGGGTCGTTATCCCTTCTTCTCCATGGAATGATCACTTTGGCGGCCTTACCCGTACCGTTAAAAGTTAAAACCACGCGGTGGTTGCCCAATGAATCGGGTACCCAGCAATCTTTACAATTGGTATAAGGTATTTTTTGGGCTTGTGCCGCAAAAGCAGGTAGCAGGAGGATGAGCGCAAAGAGTTGTTTTTTCATGTTCATTGGTCAATATCAGTAGTATTCAAAATTTAGTAAGTGGGCTTTAATCCTTTACTTTCCCAGTAATCGGCAATTGGTTTGTATGGCCCGTATTTATGTTGTGTTTCAGAAAAAGGATCGTTAAAAGGCCCTTTATCATAATCAATAGCTTTTTCGTTGACATGAGGGTATTGCACCTCGGTTACCCCTTTTGACGGCCGCGGATGTTTCTGATCATCGTTGATAAAAGCGGCCAGGTCAAGTGCTTCGGTATCAGTGAGGAATGGTTTGTTGTGTGTTACTTTATCAAAAGGCATATTGGCTTTCAGCCATTGAGCCAGCTTTACCACCCGGTGCATGCTTGATCCCTGGCGGTAGGCTTTTGGCCCCCACAAAGGTGGGTAAGTGTAAGTTGCCTGGTCAAACTGCATTTGTCCTTCGCCATTTGAGGCGTGACAGCGTTCGCAGTGCTGTAAATATAGTTTTTCGCCCTGATCTGAAGATGCTGCCCTGTCGGGGAAACTGACCTCCATATTTTTTAGTCCTCTGGTATAGCTGTTCACACTGGCCGAATCGCTGAGCCATTTGAGGTATGACATGATCGAGATCATCTCCCGCCCGTCCAGTGGTAAAGGCCGGCCCAGGTTGGGGCGCATCACACAGTTATTGATCCGTTCGGCTAATGATAAGACCCTGCCCTCTCTTGCCCGGTACTGCGGATATTCCTTAAATGAATTAACCAGGTTAAACGCATAAGGCCTTGTACCGGCATCGCGGTGGCAATTGGTACAGTTCATCTTGTTGCCGGTATAATGCCCATTTACACCATCGGGACCAATATAATAGGCCGTACGTAGCATCAATGCACGACCATATCGCACGGCCTCTCCAAATTTATCATGCGGTATCTTGAGTGTGTCGATGGTCACCAGGTTATCATTAACGGCAGTAGCAGGGCTTTTTAAGGTTGCTGCCCGATCTTCGTTACAGGAACAGACTTGTGCCAGGTTCCACAATACAAAAACCGCCGCAAGCCAAATGATGAAATATGGATACCTTTTGTTCATCATGGTTTTAAATAAGGATTGAGCTCGCTGTTTTTTATAAAAATGGCACGGTAAGTAGGCACGGCGGTCTCCATCGTCCATAACAATACGCCTTTACGGTCGCTGAGTACCAGGATGTGCCTTTTAGAGCAGCAACAAAGTATGCTGGTATCATTGATCATATATGCGCTACCCATGCGGCCATTAAATACTTCTTTGGGCAACTGAATATGCAGATCGATCTTAGATGTTTTTTGGTGTTCATCTAATTTCATGGCAAATACACCCGACTGGTGCTTTTCGACGCCATTATCAAAAAACATCAGGTTACCCTCGCTGTTGATATGCGCTGCATGGGCCTGGGTAAAATTACATTCGGCGGGCATGACTATGTCGCCGCCTTTGCCAAACTTCCAGATCACTTTGCCGGTGTGCGCGTCAACCTTCCAGATCTGGCCGTTGTTGTAAAAAGAGATCAGATAATTACCATCCTTGTCATAATTCAGGCTGTTGGCGTGCATCCAGTCTTTTTTGGTTTTAAGCAGTTTGGGATCTTTAAACGGATCCATCACATCAAACACGCTCCATTTCCAGAGCTGTTTGCCGGTTTTATCCATCACCATAATGCCGTCGCCGTTCACCGTGTCCTTTTTACCACCGCCGACGATGCTCAAATCCATGATCTTTTGATCGACAAACAGGGTCACTATCTGGTTGCTGGTATTCTTTAAAATTTCGTGGTGGATGGTTTGCTTAAAATCACCCTGGCCTTTTTTGAGATGCAGCAGGGTATCGCCTTGCAGGTTTACTTCCAGTATTTCGCTGCCATAGCTGGTAGGCTCGTCATTACGACCAAGGATGGAAAGCAGCGTATGATCTTTGGTAAAATGGATCACCTTAAAACCCAGGTTATCGATCATGTGATACCATCTGATCTGGCCTTTGTAATCAACCAGGTAAGCTACGCCCGGCGCATATCGTTTATTGATGAGCATCAAACCATCTTTAAAAGCTGCCGGGATATGCTGCTCAGATGCACTTTTGGCCGTGAATTGCTCCTGCAAAAACAAAGGCAACTCATGCGAACTAAAAGTGTATGTTTTACTTACCGTTTTAACTCCATTAGCTATGGTAACAATATGGTAGGCATAGTTTGTTTTCGGGGCGATATTACACAGGATGAGCCTGTGTTTCTCCGTATTTTTTGATACCGGTGAAACCTGTTTCGTGGTGTCCGCGCCTTTATCCACCCAATATTCGGCATAGGCATCCACCGGCGAACCGGTGAGCACATCTATCTGGATCTTTAACTCGTTATTGTTATGCAGGCCTACCTTTATTTCTTTGATAGCGGGGCTACTATTGCAACCGGCAAAAACAGCTAAAAAGACCAGTAAGGCTACTCCTTTAAAAAAATGCTTCATCATACCATTTACAATGCTAAACAGGTTATGTACCATCTGTTTTAAATATAAAGAATATACAGCCTTTTCGGGCTGTATATTCTTTTTTCAGAACGGGATATCAATTACTGTTGCCTGCCCGCGTTATTTAAATTTGGATTAAGGGTAACCTGGTTTAAAGGATATGGGAAATACTGATCGCGCGGCATTTGAACGGTTTGGGTTTGGCCAGTGCGTTTCAGGTAGGCATTTACCACCTCGGCGTATTTACCAAAACGTATCAGATCTGCCCGGCGTTTTCCTTCATAATATAGCTCCCAACCACGTTCCTGTAAAAGAGCATCGTTCAATGTTGCCTGGGTATAGTTCCCGGCAACCAATAATTTAGCATGAGAACGCGCCTTTACCTGGTTGATCAGAGAGATAGCCTCGGCTGTTGGGCCGCTTAATTGATTGATAGCCTCGGCCCTGCTTAATAATACATCGGCGTAGCGTAAAATATCCACACTGTGACCGTCATAATAGGTGTTAGCACCATGTGGATCGGCATACTTCATGGTGGCTACATCGGGCATATAAAAAACGCCTGCAGGAGGGGTAGCGCCTATGGTTGGCGCTTGCTGATGTATCAACTTGTCCACACCCAGGTATGATGCAAAAAACATTTTTTTTCGGTCATCCTCGTCACCGTAGGTGCTGTAAAAATCCCAGGTTACGGCATAATATTGCCATCTATCAGTCAATACGGGGTGCTGTAACGGACCAAAGTGATTCAAAAGCTCGGTACCGTTTACGTTGGCATCACTCAATACAGAGAAGATGTTTTCAGAACACCATTTATTTGCTTCGGCGAATAAACCAGAGTAGCTTGGATATAGCTGATAAACATTCAGATCCATAACCTGCTTGGTTAAATCAACTACTTTTTGCCATTGTTTTTCGCGCTGGTAAAGTTTAGCGAGCAAAGTAAGTGCTGAACCTTTGGTTGCACGGCCAACATCGTTATTGGAATATATAGCATTGCTTTTATAGTCAACCGGTAATGTATTAATCGCATCGGTAAGATCACTTATCAATAGCGCGTCGATCTGCTCAACCGAAGTAACTGGTGGCTGAGCAGTATAATTGGGATTAGCCAAATCTTTTTCCGTAATCAATACAACCGGGCCCCAGGCATCAATTAGGTCCATATACGCCAGAGCGCGTAAAAATTTAATCTCTGCCAGAAACTGCTTTTTTTGCTCTGCAGTAAGAGCAGTCATTGGGCTGATGTTATATATCGCGTTATTGGCATTGGCTATCAGTTTGTATATCTGGCGCCAGTCTTCCGCTATCAGGCCGTTAGCCGAGTTCCATTGTACTAATGACAATTGCCCTGGATCACCCCCTAAAGAGCAATGGCCAACATCAGTGCTCAAATCGGTAAGGGCGAAGTGCCTTACTGTCCAATAATCAAAATTATCACCAACAGCGGGACCTTTTAAACGTGCATAAACCGCGTTTACTGCTGCAATAGCATCAGATTTTGTACGGAACGCATTGACAGTAGTTAAACTGCTATATACTTTAGGATCGAGATTCTTATTACAGGAAAACTGTACAAAAACCATCATAACCATAAGAAGAATACTATATTTTTTCATCTCTTTTAATTTTATGTTGAACCTTAATAAAAGGTTTATGAGTAATTAGTGAATAGAAGCTCTTATACCAAAAGTTATAGTCCTGAATGCAGGGAATGAGCCAAAATCCAATCCACCGGCCAGGTTATTGATGGTACCTACGTTTTGTGTACTTGCAGAAACGGCGGCGGCGTGAACGTTAGCTTCCGGATCGGTACCCTTATAACTTGTAATGGTGAACAAATTCTGAGCTTCTGCGTATATCCTTATACCCTGAAGTATTTTCATATTCTGGAATAATGATGATGGGAAGCTATAACCTAATGAAACCGATTTCAGGCGGGCAAAAGAAGCATTCTCTACAAACCTGGAATTTACATAGCCTCCATAGGTACTTAAAAAGTAACCTTCACGTGGTACTTGTGTATTTTCATTTTTACCGGCAACAAAGCGGTTTAAAGCATCAGCACCAGTTGTCGACTCCAATACTAATCTGTTCATATCAAACAGCGAATAACCAAATGATGCCTGGATAAAAATATTCAGATCAAATCCTTTATAATGAAAATCGTTACCTAAACCTGCGGTATAGTGCGGGTTTGAATTACCCAAATAGGTTTGATCATCGGGCGTAATTTTACCGTCGCCATTAACATCTTTATATTTAGGATCGCCCGGTTTTGAATTTGGCTGAGGAGCATAGTTTTCGCCGGTTTTTATTACACCTTCGTAAACATAGCCATAAAGCTCTCCCAACTCAACCCCTGGTACCAGCTTAGTAAATGGCCGACCAGAAACGGTACCGCTTGGATTAGCAGTGTTGGTAAGGATCTGTGCAACATTGTCGGCCAGCTTTAATGTTTTTTGCTTGTTATAGGCAATATTGAAGCTGGTATTCCATGAAAAATCTTTTGTTCTGATGTTATTTGAGCTTACAGATAATTCTATACCCTTATTTTCAACAGAGCCTGCATTTAGTAACTGGGTACTGAAACCATAATACTGGCCAACAGGAACATTAAGGAGTAAATCGCTGGTTTTTTTCCGGTAAACATCAATAGTGGCATTGATCCTTCCATCTGCAAATCCCATATCTAAACCAACATCAAGCTGTGCGGTACTTTCCCACTTCAGGTTTGGATTTGGTAACAATGATGGTTCGATACCTACCTGCAAAGCGGAGCCATCAAGTGTAGTACTGTAATTACCAAATGTGGTCAAATACCTATAGTTGGGGATACGGTCGTTACCGGTAATACCATAACTTACCCTAAGCTTTAAATTTGAAAACGTATTTAAATTCTTAATAAAGTCTTCTTCAGTAAGTTTATAAGCTATCGCTCCCGATGGGAAAATACCATGGCGAAAGTTAGGTCCAAACTTAGATGAAGCATCATCCCTTAAAGTAAACGTTGCTAAAATTTTATCTTTATACGCGTAATTAAGCCTTCCGTAGTAATCTGTAAGCGTTGCTTCTTCTTTATAGCTATTATAAGCGCTATAACCATTACTTGCATATGCAGCAGACCCTGCACCTAAATTATAAAACAAGAAGGCATCAGTTGAAAAACCCCTTGCCCCAGCATTTAAAGACTGATAAACATCTTTTTGATTCGAATTACCTACTAATAGTGTAAAGGCATGATCTTTCAAATTATATTTATAAGTAAAATAGTTCTCAACCAACCACCTAAAGGTGCTATATGTTTGCTCACTTGCCAATCCTCCATTTTTAGCCCCCGCTACTAATGTTGTTGGCGTGTACTGACCGGCGATTGTCTGGTTATATTCACTACCAGCACCAAGATGATAGGTTAGGTTTTTTAGGATCTGGTAATCTAAAGCGATGTTTCCGTTAATGAGTTTGTTACCGCTGGTATTGGTTGGTTCTAAAAGATTGGCCAGTGCATTGTTTTTCCCCTGGTAAACATAATAAGTGCCATCCGGATTATAAACCGGGATATTGGGTTGCGCTGTTAAAAGGCCAAATAACGGCGCCGTAATATCGCCTGAATAAGACTGTTGATTCTGATTAGTGCTGGCGCCATAAAAGTTAGCGCTTAACTTGATGTTCTCGTTAAGTGTTTTTTCGGCACCTATCCTTGCACTATATCTTTCCAGATCGGTATTTTTCAATACACCAACCTGCTTGATATAGTTACCTGATACATAAATTTTTGAATTTTTATCGCCACTGCTTATGCTTACAGTCCTGTTTTGAACGGTAGCGTTACGGGTGGCAGCTTTTAACCAATTGGTATTAGCTACAGGAAACCCGGCTGGAAAAAGCGGAGGGTTTCCATCTTCAATAGCGGTAGCATTCTGAATATCGGTGTATTGTTGTCCCGTTAATAAAGCAGGTTTATACGTTAGGTATTGTGTACCGTTAGATATATCTGCATCAATAGATACTTTACCGGTTTTACCCTTCTTGGTAGTGATCAAAATTACACCATTACCCCCACGTGAACCATAAATAGCCGTTGCCGAAGCATCTTTTAATATCTGGATATCATCAATGTCATTTGGGTTTATCAAGTTTCCGTTGTCGGTAATAAATCCGTCAACAACATATAGTGGTGCATTACTTGTACTGATAGAGTTACCGCCACGTACAGTGATTGAAATAGCTCCTCCCGGGGCAAAACTGGATTGCTGTACCTGTACGCCAGCTGCTTTACCTTGTATAGCTTGCCCCAAATTTGAAGTTGTACCACCTAAAATCAGGTCATCACTTTTTACGGA
Source organism: Mucilaginibacter sp. BGA-UO-ETr-C110 (assembly GCF_059567985.1). Lineage (NCBI taxonomy): Bacteria > Pseudomonadati > Bacteroidota > Sphingobacteriia > Sphingobacteriales > Sphingobacteriaceae > Mucilaginibacter > Mucilaginibacter sp. BGA-UO-ETr-C110. The sequence goes on along the minus strand of NZ_JCAQPB010000002.1, from coordinate 221,648 downwards.
ACTTACAGAACCGGTGAGGTCGCTCTTCTTTACGGAACCATAACCTACCACCACTACTTCGTTCAGCTTATTTAAGTCCTCTTCCAGAACAACGGATACTTCATTTGATGAGCCAACCGTTACTTCCTGCGGCTTAAAACCTATATAAGTTACCGTTAAAACATTGGATTTACCTTTAAGGGTTAATTTGAATTTACCATTGACATCGGTTACAGTAGAGTTTTTGATTCCTTTTTCGGATACTGTAGCGCCAATCGCGGCTAAACCTTTGGTATCTTTTACGGTACCATTTATTACCGTTTGGGCACTGGCCCAAGTGGGTAACAATACAAACAGATAACAGCAGATAAGTTTCACAAAAGGATTGATGCCGGAGCGTCCTTTTGAAAAAATACCTTGCATGAAATCCGAGCTAAGTTGTGAGTAAATTTTAATCATACATTGTTGGTGTTAGTATTAATTAATCAAGAAATTTTTAGATCGTTTTTTATGTTTTTTGGATATTGGAAATTAGAGATAAGGCCCTAACAAAGCAAAATTGAAGGCCCTCAAACACAACGCAAACGTTTGTTTTACAAAAACTTAAACAACGCAAACGTTTGATAACCGGCTCAAAAAGGTCTGCTCAGCAAATCAAAACGGCTGTTAATGACGGACTTCGCGATTTTTAAAATGAGAAACAGGGTCATATTGGCCAAAAGCTTCCTGTTTTGGGCAAAAGGGTAAAAACTTTTGATTTTTGGTGTTGCAACAAGCACATTTTTAAGGAGGTAACTGAAAGCAAGCATGTCGCCTTCATGTCGTTACGAGGAGATAATGGAGGCCTGTCATCCTGAGCTTGTCGAAGGATCGTGCGTAGAGGACCTGCCCACCATGCTTCGACAAGCTCAGCATGACAGCCCTCTTTGTTTGTTACCTTTTTAACAGCGGCGCTATATGCTGATACACCTTTTCCATGCTCTCTGCAGGGCTTTCGACGGCAGTATGAATGATCAATTCCGGGTTTGCAGGAGTTTCAAATCCTGAGCTGATTCCGGTAAAGTGCGTTATTTGATTAGCCCGGGCTTTTTTATACAGGCCTTTAACATCGCGTTCCTGGCAAACATCCAGGGGGCATTCAATAAAGACCTCAGCATAAGATTCACCGATGATACCGGCAGCCAGAGCTCTATGTTTTTGGAGTGGGGTGATAAAGGAACAGATAGTAATAATATTGTTTTGCAGCATCAGCCGGGCAATTTCGGCGGCCCTGCGGATGTTTTCTTCCCGGTCATCCTCGGTGAAGGTCAGGTCTTTATTAATACCCGAGCGCAGTTCATCACCATCCAAACAAACCGCGAAAAAACCATCATTTTCCAGCATCTGCTTTAATAACAAAGAAATGGTTGTTTTACCTGCACCGGATAATCCGTACAACCAAACAACCATTCCTTTTTGATCAGATATCCTGTTCATTTGATGCCCTTTTGCTAATCCAGTAGCGAATTGCTTATTCAGGCAATTTAAAAATATTATTGCTACGATCAATATCCGGCAATTGCCTGTCGGGGTCGGCGATAACCGAGGTTATTTTTGATGTGGTATTGCATTTCAGTTTCCACTTAGCCCCTTTTTGCCATACTTCAACCGGAAGCTTGATTTGCTGCACCTTACCGTTTTGCTCGGTTACCTTTAAGGTTACAGGTAAGGCCATCTCCCCTAAATTCTCAATGGTGATGATGGCGCCGGCGGTTGGATCATTCTTGTTATATTTTACATCAGTAACCGCCTGGTCAAGCTTCCAGGTAGTATAAAACCACTCTTTCCAGAACCAGTTTAGGTCTTCGCCCGCGGCATCATTCATGGTGCGGAAAAAATCCTGCGGCAGTGGATGTTTGTAGGCCCAACGTTTAATATACATATTGAAGGCATAATCAAAACGATCTGCCCCTAAAACCACGTTGCGTAAGATATTCAGGGCCAGGGCCGTTTTGTAATAATATTGGCCGCCATCGTGCATTACTTCGGGCGCGGTCATCAGCGGATCTTTCTCTCGCATCAAACTGCGGGTCATGCCTACAGCCATACTGCTGGTATCCCCATATTCGCCGTGGTTAAACCAGTTGGAGGCGTAGCCGTTGATAAAAGTATTCATCCCTTCATCCATCCACATAAAGCGGCGCTCGTTGCTGCCCACGATCATCGGGAACCAGTTATGGCCCATTTCGTGTGTGATATCATGCCACAGATCATCCTTTTTAATCTGGTAACTACAGAACACGATACCTGGATACTCCATACCCAGCGCTACCCCGGCCACTACAAATGCCGAATGCCAGGGATACTCAAAATAGTTTTTGGAATAAAATTCGATGCTGTTTTTTAAATATTGCGCCGCACGACCATAACGATCATACCCACGACTTTCAACCGGGTAAACGGCATTGGCCATCCCTTTTTTACCGCCTGGCAGGTTAACCCTTGCAGCATCCCAGATAAAGGCTTTTGAAGCCGACCAGGATACGTCCCGGGTGTTGTGCATTTTATAATGCCAGGTAAGCGTGCCTTCATGTTTTGGCCTGATGCCTGCTGTACCAACCTCAGTTTCAGTAATAATATGTACCGAACTGTCACTCTTAGCGGCGGCAGCCAGGCGCCTGTTTTGCTCCGCGGTTAATACCTGCTGTGAGTTTTGCAGATCGCCGGAACCGGCTATGATCATATCGGCTGGTGCGGTGATAAAGTAATCGTAATTGCCATATTCGCAGTAAAATTCGCCGGTACCTATATAAGGTAAGGTATCCCAGCCATTCACATCATCATACACACACATACGCGGATACCATTGCGCCAGCTGATAGATCACACCTTGCTTTACGCCCAGTCTACCCATGCGGTCGGCACCATAGTGGGGCACATAAAATGAATAGTTAACCTTTACGTTGATCTGGTCGCCATGCGGTTTCACCACAAAGGGTAGGCGCAATTGCATGCGGGTATCGGTGATGGTAGGTTTGATCACATAGTTTTTACCCATATAAGTAACCGAAACGGCGCCAATGTCATAACCGCCTTTAGTGTATCCCTTGGCGTCGAAACGGTCGCCGCTAACAGGTGTTGAGGCAGCGCCCCTTGAATCGGGTTTAAACAGGTTCTGATCAAGCTGCAGCCAGAGGTAATTGAGTGTATCCTGGCTGTTATTGGTATAGTTAATGCTTACATTGCCTTTGATCAGGGTGTCTTTTTCCACGAGCTCGGCATTGATCACGTAATCAGCCTTATTTTGCCAGTATTTGGGGCCGGGAGCACCGTTGGCACTGCGGAATTCGTTACCATTATAGGTAAAAAACGAATGGTCGAAAACCTGGAGTTCGTTATAGGCCGGTTTGGTTTGGGCAATGGCCAAAAATGGCATCATGGCCATACCAAAAAGCCATAAATTGATCTGTTTAAACTTCATATTATATTGGATGTATTTATTTGGTTTGCTTTAGCGAAAATGAAAGATAAGGCGCTAAAACAACCTTTACACGATATTATTCAACGCAAACGTTTGAGAGCCGAACTGTTTACTCCACCTTGCTTTTGATATCGGCCAGGATCTGTAATTGTAGTTCTCGGCGGTCAAGATCTGATTGCCGGGCATTGCTCAGTATCGCTTTTTTCAGCGCCTTGTTCTCGGCATCATAAACTTCGATAGCATCAGGTGTTAGGAGTTCGACATTGCTTAAAGCGGTCAATAAAGGATAATTCAGCCGGGTTAAAACCTGGTGACTTAGCAGTTCAAATATTTCAATTTCCTGAGGTGCTAACTCTTTATGAAACTTACCTTTATTGTTGGTCATGATGGGTTTCTCGAGGTTCTGCCACATCTCGCCGGCGGCAGCAGTAGCCTTTGACTCGTTGGAATTATAAAAACTCAGCATATTATCGCTGTAATCTATCTCCAGAAATGCGCAGAGCTTTCGGATCAGCATTTCGGGCTGGGTAATAAGCGTTTCGTAATTCAGAGCGAAGAAACGATCCTCACCAATACGTTCGGACAGATCGATACAGGCCTGCTGGTCGTACGTCCATTGCTGGGCCAGGTGATAGATGTGTTTTTCGCCAACGATGGCTTTTTTGAAGGATACCGCCACATCCCGTCCGTCGCGGTACAGGTAAATGTATTTCAGGCCAGGATTGTGTTTTTCCAGCTCAGCTGCATAATGCACATTAGCCATACTTTTGCAGCACCAGTACCGGGCGTTTTTGGCCATAGCCGCCTGCTCATAAATAAGCCGGTTGATCTCATACAGGCTGTATACGGTGGAGTTCTCGAAGATCCAATCCCTGTTGATATTGATCCCTTCCCAGGGTACGGGATTGGCTTCTACATAGTCAGCAACATCGTTAATGAGTATTTTATAGGCACTCTCATCCAGCGGACCGTAAAATTGTAATAAGGGTACAAAAGTAACCAGTATATGCGGCGGATGCGGTGATGCAATAGCTTCCGATTGATCCAATATCACCCTTAATAAATTGGAGCCCGACCGCTGCGTACCGATCATCTGAATGCCTTGTGGTTGGTAAAGTTTACTCATATGCCATAAAATTTTGTGATTACTCCAAGTGTGATGGAGCCTATAATTAAATAAACCGGATTTATTTTATACTTGAAACTCAGCACCAGAGAAACAAGCCCCACCGCTACAAAAAGTACCGACAAATGCTGCTGGAAGAATATTTTAAATGCCGATGAAATGATCAGACCAATAACCACTACTTTGATACCCGATACCATATCTTTCACCAGACTGTGATCTTTATTTTTCTTGAACAACTTACTCACTACGATCATTAACACCGCCGAGGGGCCGAACATAGCCACCGTAGCCAATATAGCCCCGGTAATACCGGCCAGTTTATAACCGATAAAGGTAGCGCTCACCAGGATAGGTCCCGGCGTAGCCTGGCTAAAGGCTATGGTATCCACAAATTGCTGTGCGGTGACCCAATGCAGGTCTTTTACAAATAAGGATTGCATAATAGGGATCATCACATAACCGCCCCCAAACAAGGAAAGACTTATCCCCGAAAAAACAACCCCTATTTTTAGTAATATACTGCTGATGTTTTTGTAGATGCCGCTGATAAAAACGCCTTCGTTAACCAGTAACAAAGCGATCAATACCGAAGCAAGACTGAACTTAAACCTGCTTTTAAAAACAGTAAGTACAGCTATATTCTTGTGCTTATTGCCGCTCATGAACAGCCCGGCCACCGCCCCCGTTAAAATAAGCGCGATGGTAACCAGGTAACTATTGAACCAGGAAATAACCGCGATGGTAAACAGGCATAACAGCGCTTTTGGGTAGTTTTTAGCAATCTCCTTTTTAAACAATTGCATGCCAGCCGACAGGATAATGGCGCTTACGGCAGCAGCGACAAATTGCATTACCTGCGCCCATTCTATCTTGTACGAATAGCTAAAGTATAGCCATGACAGTAATAATATCAAGGTACAGGCAGGCAGTAAAACGGCCAGCATACTGATCACAGCGCCGGCTTTACCTTTCAAGTGATAACCTATATAGGCCACAATATTTACCGCCAGCGGGCCTGGCAGCAGGCTGGCCACGGTAACACTATCCAGGATAGTATCATTATCCAGAACCTCATCCTGATCAACCATTACTTTTTGAACAAGGGCAACCAGGGCCATATAGCCGCCAAAGCTTACACAACCTATTTTTAGGAAGGTAAAAAACAGGTATTTTAAGCTGGCCCGAACCTTTTGCTCTTGTGTTATATTGATAGTTGCCCCATCCATTAATATGCCGCCGATTTAAATTATACTGATGAAGTTAATGATTAACTCACGCTGCGTTAATAATTAATTCAACACAAACGTTTGTTATAATCCTAATTACTTTAAGATCAGTTAATTTTCAACAACGATATTTCGCGGATCCGGGTCAATACTTAAACCCCTATTTTACCTTGCACAAAAACCCCGAATTGAGCAGGGAAACTTTGTTATACAGAAAAGGCTCGCCATTGGGCATGGTCATTTTTGCACCGCTAAAAGTAGCGATGGCCTGCCCTGCGGCCGTATCCCACTCCATGGTAGGGCCATGGCGGTAGTAAATATGGGCCCGGCCTTCGGCTATCAGGCAAAATTTAAGTGAACTGCCTGCAGAAATAGTCTCTTTTATAGGGTACTGACTCAACACGGCGGTTTCTTCGGGCGAGGCGTGTGAGCGGCTGCCTGCGGCTGTCCAACTGGTGCTGTTTACATCCGCATGCAGATGGGTGGTTGCCCCATCCTGGGTCTCTTTCCAACTGCCGATGTTTTGGCCGCCGTAGTATAGTTCGCCGGTAACGGGTATGTAGATGATGCCCAAAACTGGGGTATGCTGATGGATAAGCGCGATGTTCACCGTAAACTCGCCATTATGCTTGATAAACTCCTTGGTACCATCCAGCGGGTCTACGCACCAGAAATATGGCCAGTTTTTGCGGGTTTCGTAGGGGATATCCTTGCCTTCCTCGGAGATGATGGGGATATGCGGGGTCAAAGCGGTCAGGGCCTTGAATATCACCTCGTGCGATAGCTTATCAGCAGCAGTAAGGGGTGATTGGTCGTCTTTGAGGGTCAGCCCAATATTTTCTGGCGACAGGTTATAAATGCTGAGTATGGCAGCTCCGGCCTCTTTGGCTATCTGGTTAATTTGAGTCAGATCGATAGGTTCCAGATCCTGGTAAGTAAAAATCATTTTGATGAATATGCTATTTTAATGATCGGGTAAATATTTTAACAATTTGCGGCTCCAAAAACTTTTTAAACCTTTTATTTTAACAATTTTCGGGGCTAAAACGGGCTAAAAACGCTTGAAAATTGATCCAAAACCATCGATTTTAACACTTTTTAACAAATTTTAACGCAGTTTTAACGGTTTTTTTTTACTTTAAAAAGTATTAATTTATTGATTATCAAATAACTAAGTATAAAACCATCTATTTTTGAGCCCCTTTTCCTTTAACAAAACAGCCCGGTTTCTCTGACAAAAGAGAACCGGGCCGGTGCTTATTCAAATATACGAAAAATTGGGTGGAGAAGCAAACCTCACCCCAACCTCGAAATCTTATATCCACGCGTCATTGCGAGGTACGAAGCAATCTCTACACAAGCAGGTCAACTATTCATGTTTGCTCTGTACAGTATAGAGATTGCTTCGTACCTCGCAATGACGTAATTTATTAATGTGCCATCCCCTCTTTCCGCCGCAGGCGAAGAGAGGGTGGTCGAGCGAAAGCGATGACCGGGTGAGTCGGCTCACTACTCCGAACTCAAAACCTCTGCCTCCGCCTCTATCTTTTTCACATACAGCTCATCCACCAATATGAACACAATAGCCAGCAGCGGAACTGCCAGTATAATACCCAGTACACCCGACAGCGTCCCCATCAATACCTGCGACAATATGGTGAGCGCCGGCGGCAGATTGATCATCTTTTTCTGGATCAGCGGGGTTACAATATTGCTCACAATAGTTTGCGAAACAATATAAATCAACGCTACAATGATGGCTGTATTGGTACTTATGGTAAGCGCCAATAGCACCCCGGGGATCATGGCGGCTAGCGAGCCAAAGTTGGGGATCAGTTTCAGCAGACCCGTCAGCAGGGCCAGCACCAACGCCACCGGGATGCTCATGATACTTAAGCCTACGCCTATCAAAATAAACACCAGTACCATGGAGAGCATCATCCCCTTCAACCAGCCTTTGAGCGCCATGCTGATGCGGTCAAAAACACACCGGGCCAGCTCTTTACGGTCTTCGGGGATCAGTTTAATGATACCGTCTTTATATAAATTGGGGTTGGCTGTAAAAAACATAGCCAGGAACATGATGATATAGATATTGCCCAAAACGCCAAAACTGGTATTGAAGAATTGTTTGGCGGTAGCAAACAGCTTGTCGGAATTATCATCCGAAAGGTACATCAACACCTTATTGCCCAAAGGCGATTCGGACAGTTTTGCTTTAACGGTATTGACCGTTTTAGGTAGCGAGTCGCTCAGCACGGTTATCTGGTGGGAGATCTTACTCCCCATAAACCAAAATAAAACCGTAAGGATAATAAAGGTGCCCCCTACAGAAATGATCATGCTGGCCCGCCGGCTCCATTTGGTTTTACGCTGTATCATATCGCCCAGGCCATGAAAATAAACCGATACCAGCACACCGGCCAGCACCATCAGCAGTACATTAAAAGCTACCCGGGCTATCAGGATCACTACTACCAACAGGGCCACAATAGCTACCGTGTGCCACACTTTCTGAATATAGGTGAGTTCTTTTTCGACGGTTTCTTTTGCAGGTTGTTTGTGATTTTGGGCCATATGGTTTCTTAAAGGTTAATTCACACTTACATTACAATAATTAAACATAAAAGTTTTGCAAACCATTTATATCAGCCCACATGGGGTAAATGCCTGCCACGGCTATGTTTTTAGTTATATTTGCCTGCTTCATTTGAACATCTGCGATGAATTACACTGAACCACAACTCAGAACCATTAATGTAATACGCTACGTTACCCCGCTGCGCGAGGGCGGCTCGCTGCCGGCCATTGCCGAGGGTGACGACGAGTTTTTATATGTACTCAAATTTCGCGGCGCAGGCCAGGGTGTAAAAGCCCTCATAGCCGAACTTATAGGCGGCGAAATAGCCCGTTTGCTGGGTTTGCGCGTGCCCGAGCTGGTATTCGCCAACCTCGATCCAGCCTTTGGTCGCTCCGAAGCTGACGAGGAGATCCAGGACCTGCTTAAATTTAGCGTAGGCCTTAACCTGGCACTGCATTATCTGCAGGGCGCTATTACGTTCGACCCGGTGGTGACCGCCCTTGATGCTAAAACGGCCTCGCAAATTGTGTGGCTGGATTGCCTGCTGACCAATGTGGACCGTACCCCGCGCAATACCAATATGCTGATGTGGCACAAAGAGCTTTGGCTGATTGATCATGGCGCTTCGCTGTATTTTCATCATTCCTGGTACAACTGGGACGAGCAGGCCATACGCCCTTTTATGCCCGTAAAGGATCACGTACTGCTGCCCCAGGCGTCGCTGCTGGACGAGGTCGACGCCGAGTTTTGTTCGATCCTGACCGATGAGCGCATCCTGGCCATTGTTAACCTGATTCCTGACGAATGGCTTACCGACGATTCGGAAAACGGCACACCCGCCGAACGCCGCGATGTTTATTACCGTTTTTTAACCACACGCGTAGCCGCGTCTGAAAATTTTGTAAAAGAAGCACAACATGCAAGAGCCATACTTATTTGAGTACGCCGTAGTACGCGTTGTGCCCAGGGTAGAGCGCGAGGAATTTATAAACGTAGGTGTGATCATTTACTGCCCGAAACAGCAGTTCCTGAAAGTTAGGTTTGTGTGGAACGAGGCCCGTATAAGCGCGCTGGCTCCCAGCCTGGATCTGGATTGCCTGAAAGATAACATCAACTCCTTTGAAAGGATCTGCCATGGCGATAAACATGCCGGCCCTATAGCCAAATTGGACCTGGCTTCCCGTTTCCGCTGGCTTACGGCTACACGCAGCACGGTGGTGCAATCGTCAAAAGTACACCCTGGCTTGTTGCTGGATGCTGAGGCTACTTTGAACAAATTATTTGAGCAGTTGGTGGGGTAATTGACTCATCGGTCCATCGCTGAGAGGAAGGGATAAAAAAACAACGTCATTGCGAGCGCAGCGTGGACAACCGACCAGAGGGAGCTCATTAATACCTTTGAAAGATAATTAACAACATTAATAATCCCCAACTTACAGAGACGCTCTGCATATCGGGGATTGCCACGTCGTTCCTCCTCGCAATGACGCGTGCGAAAGGTGTCACCACCCTCTTTCCGGCGAAGCCGAAGAGAGAGTCGTCCCGCGAAGCGCAGACAGGGTGAGTCGTCTGCAACAAGTGCATATATTTCCTTTAACGAATTAAAATTCCTTAAATTGAAAAAAGCTTATTAATATTGATGCTTAATTCATAACACCCATGAGCACCCCCGAAAAACAACATTGGGAAAAGGTATACGGCAGCAAAGCCGAAGATGATGTAAGCTGGTTTCAAACCTACCCCAAAACTTCCATGGATTTTGTGGGATCGCTGCCGGTAGATCTGTCGGCCAATATCATTGATATTGGTGGTGGCGATAGTCGACTGGTGGATGCTTTGCTGGATAAAGGTTATCAAAATATATGGGTGCTGGATATTTCTGCAGCATCTATCGAAAAGGCCCAAAAAAGATTAGGCGACGATGCCGCCAAAGTGCATTGGATAGTATCAGATGTTACCGAATTTGTTCCACCCGTAAAATATCAGGTGTGGCATGATCGCGCCGCTTTTCATTTTTTAACCACCGAAGATAAAATAGCCAGTTACATATCTATCGCGGAGGATGCCATTCATCCGGGCGGTTACCTGGTACTAGGTACATTTTCTGAAAATGGCCCCACCAAATGCAGCGGTCTGGAGATCAAACAATATTCCGAAAATACCATGGCCGCCAGGTTTGAAAACTCCTTTGAAAAACTACGATGCATTACCGAAGATCATCAAACGCCGTTTAACACCACACAAAACTTTACTTTTTGCAGTTTCAGGAGAAGAGACTGAGTTGAATGAGTCCTGAGGCGAGGAAAAAGGTTGTCATGCTGAGCTCCGTTGAAGCATGGTGGGTAGGCCTCTGCGCACGCCCTTCGACAAGCTCAGGGTGACAGGCCGCTCAGCAGTCGCTCGGCTCCAGCCGAGTGACTGGTATTACCCGGCCTCCGGCCGCTGCAGAAAAAAAGCATGTTTAATTCGCAAGCCAGAGGCCTGAAAATAGTCGTCACTCGGCTGGAGCCGAGCGACTGCCAAGGGTTTTTAGTTCCCTCCCTACGGGAGGGGTGTGGCTGGCATGGGCGCAAAGGCAGGGAGGGGTTTATACAAACGGTATAAATTTGCAATTTTCAGAAACCCATTCCTCCCCTTCCCGAGGGAAGGAATCGCACGGGCCCCTGCTTTTTAAAATATGTAAAAAATGGCGTCATTGCGAGGTACGAAGACAACCGACTGGAGGGAGCTCATTAATACCGATAAAAAACAATCAAAATATTAATAATCTCTATGCTATACAGAGCGACTCTGTAAATCGGGGATTGCTTCGTACCTCGCAATGACGTGTGGAGAGGATGGGTATCCCCCCTTTCTAACTACATCGTTGCCGTGACTACCTTTTTCTCTTTTAACACTACCCATGGATAACTGAAGATATAATCGCCGGAACCAACGCTGATGGTAACGCCGTCGTCGCCGGCATGCGCCATATCTAGGGCGATGGGCTTACCCTCGAGTTTTACATCTTCGGTATGGGCCTGCGGCAGGGTTATATCGGCTGTAGTGTTAGGTGGGATGGTCACATGGATCTGCATGGTACCGTTGTTTACCTCCCATCCTGATAGCACCTGGCCGTACATGCTCTGGAATGTGACTTTGGCAAAGCTAAATTTATGATGAGGTTCTGGCTTAATAATGATGTGTTTGTAACCGGCCTTACCCAATTGTAAACCGGCCATTTGCTGGTACATCCAGTCGCCAACCGCACCGTACGAGTAATGGTTAAAGGAGTTCATGCTTTTATCCTCAAAAGTACTGTCGGTTTTAATGCCGTCCCAGCGTTCCCAAATGGTGGTGGCACCCATTTTTACCGGGTACAGCCACGAAGGATATGTTTTTTGCAGCAGCAGGTCATAAGCCACACTGCTATACCCGTTTTGGGATAGTACCTGGCACAAATAAGGCGTACCCAAAAAACCTGTAGAGAGGTGGTTATTACGGCTGCGTACATCTTCAACCAGGTAAGCGGCGGCTTTGGCTTTCAGACTGTCGGGCACCAGGCCAAATTTCAGGCCCAGTACGTAGCCGGTTTGTGAGTCGGCAAAAATGCGTCCTGTTGGGGTCACGTAATTGCGTACAAAGGCTTTTTTAACTTGTTCAAATATATCGTTGTAGTACTTTTCATCCGCAGTGTTACCTAATACCCCTGCGGATTGGCTCAGCAGTTTAGCGGAGTAAGCATAAAAAGCGGTGGCGATCAGATCGGGATTGGTATAGCCATTGGGCTCCGAAAAATCATAAATACCGGGGCGATAAAACAGCCAGTCGCCAAAAACGCTGCCGCCGCGCCAGATGTATTTATCACCGGATTTTTTGATGATATAATCAACATAAGCTTTCATGCTGGCGTATTGATTTTGCAGGATGCGTTTATCGGCATAAACCTGGTACATTGTCCAGGGCACAATAACCGATACATCACCCCAGCCTGCTGAAGTAGCGTGGTTGGTTTCAAAAACATTGGGTACAACAAAAGGTACCCTCCCATCGGCCGACTGATCGGCAGCTACGTCTTTTATCCATTTGGCAAAAAATGGAGCCACCTGCATGTTAAAGGCTGCCGTACGCGAAAATACCTGCGCGTCGCCCGTCCAGCCCAGGCGCTCATCACGCTGCGGGCAATCTGTCGGGATATCCAGGAAATTGCCTTTTTGCCCCCACTGGATATTATGCTGGAGCTTGTTGATCATGGTGTCGGAACAGGTAAACTGCCCGGTAACCGGCATATCTGAATGTACTACCACTGCAGTAAAATTCTCCGGTTTCAGCTCGCCGGGAAAACCTTCTACCGCGATATAACGGAAACCCATAAAGGTAAAGTGCGGTTCAAACACCTCTACCCCACTGCCCTTAAGTGTATAGTTAAGTGTTGCCGTTGCCGAGCGCAGGTTGGCGGTATAAAACTCCCCAAATTTATCCAGCACTTCGGCATGGCGGATCTTTACGTTTTGCCCGGCATTACCGCTTACTTTTAAGCGTATCCAGCCGGTAAGATTCTGCCCAAAATCAACAATCTGCGTGCCCTTGGGGCTTTTAAATATGCCAATTGGTTTGATCTCCTGTATTTTGTGTACGGGTACGCTTTGCACCCCTACCAGTATTTTATTATTAAAAGCCGCGACATCTACTGGCTCCCAGCCGGCATCGTTAAAACCTTTGCTGGCCCAGCCGGGTATTTCTTTGCGGGCGTCATAATTTTCGCCATCATAAATACCGTCGAGGCGTATAGGGCCGTCTTTTGTGCCTTTCCAGGAGCCATCGGTATTAATGTGCTGCACCGTACCATCGGCATAGGTGATCTGTAGCTGGCATAGCAGGGCCAGTTTTTTACCCCAGAACCCCCACTGATTGGTGTAACCCGTTGTTCCGCGGAACCAACCATCGCCTATCATAGCGCCTATTACATTATCGCCTTGTTGCAGCATGGCGGTAATATCATAAACCTGGTATTGCAGGCGTTTCTTATATTCCGTCCAGCCGGGAGTAAGCACCTGATCGCCTACTTTTTTGCCGTTGAGGTATAGCTCATATAAACCATGCGCCGTGGCGTATGCCCGGGCCGATACTATCTTTTTGGATACGCTGAATTGTTTGCGCAGCATGGCCGCGGGTATTTTACGTGCGGCGGAATCCTGCTTGGGTTGTACCCAACTGGCTGTCCAGTCGGCGGGCGAAAACATACCCGTTTCAAAATAAGCCGGTTTACTCCAGGCCGATGCGTGGTTATGGTTATCCCAGACCTTTACCTGCCAATAATAGCGGGTAGCCGGTTTTAAGGAAATGCCGGCGTACGTGATCAGGATAGAGGAATCTGTAGATACTTTCCCAGTGTTCCAAACCGTTTTGGATGAGGAAAAAGACACATCTGTTGCCACCCTGATATTGTAAGCCTGCTGCATGGTATTACGCTGGGTGGTATTGATCTTCCAGCTGAGGCGTGGATTTACAATATCAATACCTGCGGGATTGCTGAGGTATTCGCAGGTTAAGCCATCGGCTGCCGGGTTTTGCGCCATGCACACTACCGGGAAAAAGAGTAAAAGATAAAGCAATATAGGTTTCATGATGATAATTGGTAATTCAATGATATCAATTGCGTTTTAAAGCGGCAACCCCGTCCATCCTCTCTCTTAAATTGTATACTTCTGTCTCGTCTTAGTGCTGGCGCAAATAGGTTATTTCATCTTTTTTTTAATTTATAAAAACCTGCTGACATAGGGCTGTCACCAGCTGTTCGTTACTTTGAATCATCAACATTAACAATAACAATAAAACGATAAAGCTATGTCAACCATCACCATGTTATTAAAAGAAATGGACCAGGAAGCGCAAACCACTCGTAAAATGCTGGAGCGCATCCCCAATGATAAATTTCAATGGCAACCGCACGAAAAAAGCATGAACATACAGCGCCTGGCTAATCATATTGCCGAACTGCCGGCTTGGGTTACCATGACCTTAACCAGCGACGAGCTGGACTTTGCCGCCAAACCCTATAAACCTATACCCAACAACAATACGCATGAACTGCTTGATTTTTTTGAGGAATCATTAAAAAGTGGAAAAACGCACCTGGTTCATGCAAAAGAGGCCGATCTGGAAAAAAAATGGACGCTGCGTAACGGCGATCAGATCCTGAGCGAATCGACCAAGGGCGATGTGATCAGGATGGCCTATTCGCAGATCGTTCATCACCGGGCGCAATTGGGCGTTTACCTGCGCATGCTTAATATACCATTACCGGGTAGTTACGGCCCAAGCGCAGACGAAGGCGGTTTTTAAAGAAATACCCACCTATGAGAAACAAAAAAGCCATTGTCCTGTAAAATGACAATGGCTTTTTGCATGAGGTATGATTAATACTAATGCCTGTGTTTTGATAAATTGCTTACGTTAATTTCTTCCAGGAAACCATCTTCGTTGATAGCATAGCGGGCATACTCGGTATTGGTATCAATTTTATAAACGGGCTTTGATCTTTTCCTGAACTTTTTACGCACAACCAGTAACGGAAGAATGATTACGGCAAGCAGGGCGGTAACTTCTAATAAAATAATATACATGACTTTTTCTTAATAAATTTGTTTGAAGGCATTGGTTATCAACAACAAACAAAGCAATAAGCCTGCCCTGTCCCCGGTTCAACCGCCGTCAAATAATTATACAGCTAATTATGTGCCATAATTCTTACTAACACAAAATATTACACTTTTATTATGACCTGGGTTATAAATAATTGGTAAAAGATGGTAATTAACCGCAGGGGCTGGTTAACGATATAAGGTAGGTTAACGGTAAAATAGAAGTATTTCTGCACAAATCAGCTATACTTAACAGAAGATTACCGTGCTGCTGCCACAGTACATAGATACTTACTTTTATTTTATTTAACAACAAAAATTTCAAAATGATTCATCCTTATCATTTTGAAATTCAAGCTTATAAATTGTAGAATAGTGTAGCATTTTGGCCCCAGAATAATTCCTGTTCTGTTGCCGACAGGCCTGAGCAATAGTTATTTATCACCTGCATGGTACCTTCGTAGCCGCCGGCCAACAGACATACGGGCCAATCAGACCCAAACATCACCCGGTTGATGCCAAACGCGTTGAACACGACATCCAGGTAAGGCGTAAAATCTTCGGTTTTCCAGGATTTCCAGTTGGCTTCGGTCAACATGCCTGATATTTTGCAATGAACATTGGGATATTTGGCTAAAGCACGGATATCTTTTTGCCAATCATGAATGTCTTGATCTTTAATATGTGGTTTGGCCAAATGATCAAGCACAAACTTTTGATCGGGGAAACCTCCGGCCAGTAATCCGGCATAAGGCAGATGTTCCGGATATATCAGTATATCATAAGTATAGCCGTACTTTTGCAGGCTGGCAATCCCCTTTTGGAAGCGGGGTTGCAGCATATACTGCTTATCAGGCTCCGATTGTAAAATATGACGAAAGCCTTTCAGCTTGTCAAACTGTTTAAAATATTCCAACCGTTCCTCCAGGTTATCTGCTTTTAGGTCAACCCAGCCCACTACACCTTTTACAAAAGGGTTAGCGGCAGCTATTTCCAACAAAAATTGGGTTTCCTGTTCGGATTGATCAGCCTGCACAGCCACACAACCGTCAATGCCGTTTTGTTGTAATACCGGCAGCAAATCGGCTGGTAAAAAGTCACGTTTGATCACCAGCATTTCATCGTTGATCCAGCTATCACGAACCGGATCAAATATCCAGAAATGCTGGTGTGCATCAATTTTAGGCATAAGCTACCACGTTTTGTTTTGATTCGCCCAGGCCATCGATGCCCAGTTCAACTACGTCGCCCGGTTTTAAATAGAATGGCGGTTTCATACCCAGGCCAACACCGGCAGGTGTACCTGTTGAAATGATATCGCCCGGCAGCAGCGTCATGAACTGGCTGGTATATGAAATTAAATGGGGCAGATTAAAAATAAAGTTAGAGGTGGTGCCATCCTGTAGTATTTTACCATTCACCTTGAGCCATAAACGCAGGTTATGCGGATCTGCAATTTCATCAGGCGTAGCCAGAAACGGGCCAAGCGGCGCAAAGGTATCGCAACCTTTCCCCTTATCCCAGGTACCGTTACGCTCCAGCTGAAATTCGCGCTCGGATACGTCGTTATGCAATACATAACCGGCCACATAATTCATCGCATCAGCTTCATCAACATACGATGCTTTTTTGCCGATCACTACCGCCAGTTCCACTTCCCAATCGGTTTTTACCGAATTTTTAGGGATCACGATATTATCATTCGGACCCACAATAGCGGTGGTAGCCTTCATGAATATTACCGGCTCTGGTGGCAGGGGCGCATTGGTTTCTTTAGCATGATCGGCATAATTTAAACCGATACATACAATTTTTGAAGGCCGTACTACCGGGCTGCCCAAGCGTACGCTATCGGCAACTTCAGTCAGTTGTTTATCTTTTATAAAAGCTGCCAAGCGGCCCACACCATCAGTTTCAAAAAACTGCTCGGTATAATCTTCGCCAAAGGCAGAAACATCATATTTTTTATCGTTAAGGATCACTCCTGGCTTTTCTTGTCCAATTGCTCCAAATCGTATCAGCTTCATATTGTTGTTATTTTATGTTATACGTCGTACGTTTTACGTGTTTTCATTTTGTACGTTTTATGTTATCAGATGCAGCTGGTATTATTTTAACTTACAACGTATCCACGTAAAACGTACAACTTATTTAGTTATTCAGGGTGATAAATCCGCCATCGATAGGATAATCGGTACCGGTGATAAAGCCGGCTTCATCCGAGCAAAGATAAAGGGCCAGAGCCGCTACTTCTTCCGAACGGCCCATGCGACCGATAGGTTGACTTTTGGATAGCTTTTCAAATATCTCATCCTCTTTACCAGCGTAGTTCTTAGCAATAAAGCCATCCACAAACGGTGTATGGATGCGTGCCGGCGAAATACAGTTACACCTGATATTATCATGCAGGAAGTCGCGCGCGACAGAAAGCGTCATGGCATGTATAGCGCCTTTGCTCATGGAATAGGCAAACCTGTCGGTAATACCCACGCTGGCCGCTATGGATGCGGTATTCAATATCACACCACCACCATTGGCTTTTAACACCGGGATCACCGCGAAAAGACAGTTGTAAGCGCCTTTTACATTCACGTTAAATACGCGTTCAAAATCTTCGCTACTGGTATTATCAGCCCTGCCGATGTGGGCAATGCCGGCATTATTGATCAGGATATCGATCTTACCTATCTTATTAAAAGTATCTACCACCTGTTGCTGACTGCTTACATCGCAGGCATAACCGATAGCTTTTCCGCTGGCCGCTTCAATTTCGCTTACGGTTTCGGCCGCGGCTTTATCATTTAGTTCGATGATATGAACGGTAGCACCTTGCTGCGCAAACAATACTGACATCGCTTTACCTATGCCGCTGCCCCCGCCTGTGATCACTACCGATTTATTGGTTAGTTTAAACATGTTACTCTTTTTATATTTTTTACCGGTGAGTCGACTCACCCTGTCATCGCTTCGCTTGACATCCCTCTCTTCGCCTTTGGCGGAAAGAGGGAGTTTCTTTATATTTCGTCACGTGCTGTTCGAAGTCTCTGACGTCGAACTAATATGCTTGTGATCTTCAGACTACACGAAACATCAGAACAAGACATTCGGTAGTTACAAACTACCAGCATAGTGATCCGAAGTCAGAGACTTCGGATAGCGGTTATCCTTTATCCTTATTCCTTTATCTATCTTCAACTTATAACGACACCCCTCTTTTCCAGGGTATAAAATCATCCTGACCCAGTTTTACCGATTTTGGTTCAACCTCGCCGCTGGCCAATTGGATCACATAATTTAATATGCGCTCACCTGCCTGCTGAATGGTTTCGTCGCCCTCGATGATCGTTCCGCAGTTAATATCGATAATATCCGGCATACGCTCAAACATAGCGGTATTTGTGGATAATTTAACTACCGGCGTAATGGGGTTACCCGTAGGCGTACCCAAACCAGTAGTGAACAATACGATATTGGCGCCCGAACCTACTTCGGCGGTGGTGCTTTCCACATCACTGCCCGGTGTACACAACAGGTTTAAACCGGGTTTAGTTACTTTTTCGGGATAATCCAGCACAGCCGCCACCGGTGAGGTACCGCCTTTTTTTGCCGCTCCTGCCGATTTAATAGCATCGGTGATCAAACCATCGCGAATGTTTCCGGGTGATGGATTGGCGTAAAAACCAGAACCATCTGCTTCGGCACGCGCGTTGTAAGTGGTCATCAGTTGCATAAAGCGGTTGGCTGTTTCTTCATCAACACAACGGTCGCTCAGTTCCTGCTCTACACCGCAAAGCTCCGGGAACTCGGCTAAGATCACCGAACCGCCCATGGTTACCAGCAGATCAGACACATAACCCAATGCAGGGTTTGCCGAAATACCCGAAAACCCGTCAGAACCACCACATTCCATACCGATACATAGTTTGGATAGCGGTGCGGGCTGGCGTTGATTTTGATTGGCTTGCACCAAACCGGCGAAGGTTTGTTTCAGCGCCTGTTTCAGCAATTCGCTTTCGGTACCTACTTTTTGTTGCTCCAGCACCACCATAGGTTTGCTGAAGTTGGGATCGCGTTTGGCAATTTCAGCTTGTAAAATACTCACCTGTGCATGCTGGCAGCCTAAACTTAAAACTGTTGCGCCGGCCACGTTGGGATGGGTAATATAACCAGCTATCAGTCCGCACAGCGCATCCGAATCATCCTTGGTACCGCCGCAGCCCATACTGTGGTTCAGGAATTTTATACCATCGATGTTTTTGAATAGCCGTTTGGAGTCCGCTTTTTCTGCTGATGCCTGGATATCAGCATTCAATATTTCCTCAACAGATTTGCCTGCCTGATAAAGCTCCATCAACTGCTCCACATCTCCGTCGTAGCTTTTAGCCTTTTTGTAGCCCAGTTTATCAACCAGGGCTTCTTTTAATACGTTAATGTTGCGGTTTTCGCAAAATACCAGCGGCACCACAATCCAATAGTTGGCAGTACCTACAGAGCCATCAGCCCGGTGGTAACCATTAAAGGTTTTACTGTCAAAACTACGGGTATCGGGTTGGTGCCAACTTAATTTACGCTCGCCCAGACGAAATCCGTCAGAGGCGTGGTGAACATTTTGCGTGCTCAGTAAGCCACCTTGTGGTATGGTACTGGTGGTTTTACCCACCAGTACGCCATACATATAAATTTCCTGACCGGTTTTTAGTTCATTGATCGCGAATTTATGTTTCGCGGCAATACGATCGGCCAAAGTAAAGGTATTACCCTCAAAATTGATCGGTGTTCCCTGCTCCAGGTTTTGCAGGGCTACCAGCACATTATCATGCGGGTGTATCCTTAAAAATGTTTCTTTTTGTACTGACATTGTATCCTAAATTCTAAACTCTAAATCCGAAACGCTAAACTTTACGATTAGGGGGCTTATCCGAATTCTGTTACCTTAATTAACTAAGGTTAATTCAATTACAGGTATCTCGTAATTTGGTTTTTTAACAGGTAGGGTTAACTCTACGTTCTGCCCATCAGTTTTACTTAAAAGCTCTGAATGATCATTTAAAAACTGCGCGTATTTAATTTTACCGTTATAGCCTGGCAGGTTTAATTTACCATTCTTAGGGTAATCAAACAAATGCACATATAAACGTCCGTTCACCTTATTATACGTAAGCTTGGTACCTTCTGGTATCTTATAGCTATCGGGTGCAAAAGTACAATTATAAATAGACTGATTGTTGGCGTGCATCCAGTGGCTCAGGCTATCCAGCGCGTTGGTTGCACGGTAGTCAAATTCGCCGCGGGCGGTTGGGCCAACGTTTAATATCAGGTTACCACCGTTACTGGTTGAAGTAATTAACAGATCAAGCAGCTGGCGGTGTGTTTTCCAGGTATTTTCGTCGCGATAATAACCCCATGAGCCCGAAAAAGTTTGGCAGGTTTCCCAGGTTTTACCACGATATTTGGCCAGCTCAGCAGTACTAACCTGCTCGGGGGTTTCAAAGTCGGCGCCATCTTTATATTCTTCCAGATTCAGGCGGTTATCTACAATGATGCCCGGTTGCAGTTTGCGGATCAGCTTTAAAAGCTCAACAGAGCCCCATTCGTCCTTACCTTTTCCGTGACCATCTTTACGGGGGAACGAAAAATCAAGCCAAAGGATATCAATTTTACCATATTTGGTTAACAGCTCGGTGATCTGGTTACGCATGTACTGGCGGTATTTAGCCATATCACGGTTTTTGTTTAAAGCAGCGTAAGAAGCATCGCTTTTGTCTTTTGGCGATTGCGGATGGATCTCGTCGATAGTATAATCAGGGTGGTGCCAATCGAGCAGGGAATAATAGAAACCTACTTTAAGGCCTTGTCCACGGAAGGCGTTCACATACTCACGTACCAGATCGCGTTTGGCTTTGGTATTAGGTGCTTTGTAATCGGTAAATTTAGAGTCGAACAGGCAAAAACCTTCGTGGTGTTTTGTCGTTAGTACCGCGTATTTCATGCCGGCCGCTTTGGCTTGTCTGGCCCATTTTTGTGGATCGAACAAATCTGGATTAAACTGATCGAAATATTTCTGGTAGCCGGCGTTATCAATCTTTTCATTATGCTTTACCCATTCGTGCCTGGCCGCGCCGGAGTACAGGCCCCAGTGGATGAACATCCCGAAACGGTCGTCCGTCCACCATTCCATACGTTTTTGTTTCTGGGCATCGGTTTCGGTGCCGATCATTTTTTGTGCAAACACCGGTGAGAGGGACAGGAGCACCAGCGCAAATAGCAATTGAGTTCTCTTAAACATAATTTATTGAGTTGAATTGGTTTACAAGGCAAATATTTTATTCATCAAAACCCACTTTTCACCCTTCAATGCTCCCTTTACCGGTTGCTGATATTTCCACATGAGGGTTTCCCATTCCTGTACTTTTTCATTCGCAGCATCGGCGGTCGCTTTCTTTTCAAAACTGAAGCTGTCATCGGTATCCATGATCATAAACAAACGCACATCAAAACGATAGATCTCCATATTGGTGATGCCAGAATCAACGATGCTTTTACGGATCTCGGGCCAGATGGCCTCATGGTATTTTTCGTACCCGGTAATCAGGGCTTCGTCATCAACCAAATCAAGTGTTAAGCAATATCTGTGGGCCATAGCTATTTTATAAAGCTGGTTACATTGGTAATACAAAGAAATAAGGTTTGGCTTTAAATAGTTATCCCGAAATCATCAAAGTGTTAAGCTTTTTTGGCATGGGTTGTGGGATTAAGGATTTTGGGAACAAGGATTAAGTCGCTGTCAAAAGCGCCAAGTATAATACGCTCCCAGCGGCCAGTGGCAGCCAGTGAGCCTGTCCAAAAGCTATTGGCTTCGGCCAAAGTTAAGGGGTGCATAAAGCCAACGGAACCTCCGTTAGCAACCACTTCAACCAGCATGGTACTCAGTCCGGTAATGGTCTCAGGCGTATTCTTTAAAGGTTTAATTTTCATTTCGGACATAGTTTTAAAGCTACATTCAAACGTATTTATTCATTCCTCAATGAGGATGTAGGATTAGTAAGCGCCGCTCTGAACGTGAGATAAAACGTGGTGCCTATGGCTATAACCACCAGCGCGAATACAGGCAGTGCAAACTGCCACCAGGTAAGTGCTACTTTAAACGCATAATGATTGAGCCACTGATTGATAAAAATATAGGCTACCGGCAAAGCAAAAAGGCTTGATACCAGTATCAATTTTACCACATCCCAGGTAAGTAAGGAGATGATACTTTGTACCGATGCACCTAAAACTTTGCGCACCCCAATTTCCTTGGTACGACGTGCGGCTGAGTAAGCAGTTAAACCAAACAGGCCGATACAGGCGATAAATATAGCCAGCGATGAAAACAGGGTAAAAACATGACCAAACTGCGTTTCCTGGTTGTACTGGCGATTATAAAAATCATCCAGGAAAAAGAAATCAAATGACGATTCCGGAAAATTATCATTCCAGGTACTTTTAATATTATCTACCATTTGGGTCATGTTGTTCTGGCTCACTTTAACAGAAAAATAATCGGCAGGGATCCACGCCAGAGCCGGGTCCATAAACAATATGACCGGGGTATATTTTTGCTGTAGTGATTGCTGATGATAGTCTTTAATAACACCAATCACTTCGTCGGGGTGCTTGTCGACTGTTTCGAGCCATACTTTTTTTCCAACTGCATCTTCTGGCGAACTAAAACCAAATTGTTTCACTGCCGATTCATTCAGTACCACGCCAATGGAATCGGCAGGGCGACTTTTATCAAATGCCCTGCCGGCGATCAGCTGCATACCGTATGCCTGCATAAAATCGTGATCAACCTTCAGCATCTCGTAGGTACGTTCTTCTGATTTTGGCGCGCCGAAACGCCTGTTGGCCAAAAACTCGCGCACTTCTCTGCCCGGCACAGCGCCCGAAAGCGTAACCGCCTTTACCCCCGAAAAACCCAGCAATGTATTTTTAAAACTACTGATCTTTTGCGTGTAATTATTGGTATTAACCGGAGTTTTAATAACGATGGTTTGGTTGATGTTTACGCCTGTGCTTTGGCTGCTCATGTAAACAATTTGCCGGTAAACCGCAAAGGTGCCGGCAATAAGCAGTACCGATGCCATAAACTGAAAAGCCACCATTCCCCGGCGCAGCAGTATCCCGCTTTTTGAAAACGCGAATCGCCCTTTTAGCACCGCTATAGGTTTTAACCGGGCCAGTACCATGGCCGGGTAAATGCCCGATATTAAAATGCTACCCAAAAACACCGCGCTTACTTTTAATAACAAAGCGCTGTTAAATAACAAACCATAGGTATTGCTGTCATACAAATAATGCAATAATCCGTAGCGGGCCCCCAATACCAGCACAATAGCCACCAAAAGAGCCACTATGTTGATGATGAATGATTCCGTCAGAAATTGCAGGATAAGCTGTGAAGCATGCGCCCCGCTTACCTTCCGGATACCTACCTCACGGGCACGATCAACCGATTTGGTGGTGGCCAGGTTAATATAGTTGATACAGGCTATCATCAGGATGATGAAGGCTATTACATTTAAAAAATTAACCGCGAAACGGTTGCCTTTTACCTCTATTTCATAAGGTTTGGCCGGGTTTAAATGAATATCGGTAAGCGGTACCAATTTTACAGCCCACTTCAGTTCTTTTAATGACGGGCCCGTTTTATACTGTTCGGCCAATGCCGGGAATTTAGCTTCCACAGCCTGAATGGTAGCGCTCCGGTTCAATTTTACAAAAGTGTAGCTTTCATGCTGGTACCAAAAATTCTGAATGAACTTAGATGATGTTGCCCAGGATATCAGGAAATTAAACTGCATAGTTGAATTAGCCGGAATATCTTTAAACACACCGGTAACCATGCAATGATACTTATCGCCAAGCGTGCTTACATCCAAAAATTTGCCTATCGCCTCGGCATTACCAAAATACTTTTTTGCTGCCGATTGTGATATCACTATGGTATTTACCTCTTTAAGTACGGTTAATGGGTCGCCTTTTACCAGCGGGTAAGCAAAAAAACTAAAGAAGTTACTATCGGCAAAACAAACATGTTCTTCACGGTATTTGGTGTTATTATATTTCACAACCCGCTCAGAATTGGCCCAGCTGATACGGGCATAGGATGCTATCTCCGGGAAATTGGCTTTCATGGCCGGGGCATAGCCGTTAGTACTGGTTGGCCAACTATCGGTAAGCTCCTTATCTCTGTAAAACTGACTTTCAACTCGATAAATATGAGGTGCATCGGGATGTATACGGTCAAAGCTCTTTTCAAAATTCACAAAAGCGGTAATGAGTATGAATGCCGCCATACCCAGTGCCAAACCGGTTACATTTATAAAAGTATATATTTTGTTTTTTACCAGGTTGCGGTAAGTAACCAGTAGAATATTGCGAATCATAGTTTGAAAAGGTTGAAGGCTAAATATAAGGATAATTGCCTATTTATCAAGCCGTCACTACACCAGGTCAGTAGAAATTACCTGTGTAAATTGGGTTTACATGGTTTACACTTTTCATGGTTTACATTTATTATATTATTGATAATCAATAAGTTAAATAATAAAACTCATCATAAAGTGGGTTTACATGTAAACCCACTCAGGATCTCTTCCTGCCCCCTTACGGGTTCTTGGTAAACTCCTTCTGATACATCAGCGGGCTTTTCCCGGTTACCTGTTTAAAGTGCTTATGAAATGTCGAAAAATTATTGAAGCCGCTATCGTAGCATAATTGCTTGATGTTCATTTTATTTTCTATCAACAGCTTACAGGCATAGCCCACCTTTATTTCGATAATAAATTGCGAATAGGTTTTACGGGTTTTTGATTTAAAGTACCGGCAAAAAGAATTGGAGCTCACCCCCGCTATTTCGGCAATCTCGTCCAGGTAAATCTTTTTTCTGAAATTGCGTACCGAGTATTCGTATATATTATTGAGCCTGTCGTTCTCCGACTCATTATGGTCATATTTAAAACCGATAGAAGTGAGGTAGTTAACCGGGTTGCTCACAGCTACGGTATTGAGGGCTTTAAGCAGCATGATGATCCTTTCGGCACCATCGGTATCCAGCATATCTTGCAGCAATAGGGTGAGCTTCTCTTTAGTGCTCCCGCTGATCTGCAAGCCCCTTTTTGATCGCTCAAGTAAAACTTTGATCAGCTTATTTTCGGGCAATTGTAAAAAATGGTCGCCCCAAAAGTTTTCGCAAAAATGCACAACAATTATCTCTACTTTCTCGTGCCCGTTATGATCAAAGTAAACATCATCAAAACGCCAGTAATGCGGCAGATTTGAGCCAACCAGCGTCATATCACCAGCTTTAAACTGTTTAATACTATCGCCGATAAACTGGGTGCCGCCACCTTTTTTAAAGTAGATAAGTTCAAGCTCCGGATGGCAATGCCAGCGGTTATTGATATCGGGCAACACATCGCGCCTTACACTAAATGAATGTGCGGGTCCCGAAGAAACTTTTAACAAAAGCGGTTTCATTCAAGCTAATTTACAATTGACAGGGTAAATGTAGATAAAAAATGTACAAATAGCTTAGTTTTATAGAATCTACTCATATTAAGAATATTCTATAGATCATCAAAGGGGACATATTCGACGAAATCTTTAATCTGATCGACAAAACCGAAAACCAATGCTGGTACTTTTGCGTATAATAATAAGAAAGCGTTCCGGTATCTCACCTCCGGAACGCGCTTTACTGATTAAATCAATAACATCAACTAAATCCAGATCAATCTCATGTTTGATCTTTCTTACCAGCTTTCTCAGGGATGGTAAGGCCTTAAATGCTTTATCTCCCCAACAAGGTGGCGGCTTCTGGGCTGCCACCGGGAAGTTGTTTGTATCTTCTAGAAATTTAAACTTTATTGAGGAGCAACAAATATGAATGTAATTTGTTTAAAAATAAAATTACAATAATCTTATTATCAATAATATACATACAAAAATACAAACCCTCCATACTTAAAATCCTGCTCTGATAATAGATTTCTCCTCTTAATGTAAATCGTTTGGGTTAAGTCACCCAATTTAAAAATCATACGTATTTTAGCAAAAGCAATTTTGCTGGGTTTAGTGCTGCGCAATATTGTGCTCATTAAACTGTTGAATAATAATAGCTAATTTTAATACATGCAAACGGTAACTGTATCCTGGTTAAAATCGCTCGAAGCATTTAATAACGTACCCGAAGACCAGCTGCAATGGCTGCTGGAGAATAGTATAGATAACTTTTTTGAGGATGGTGAGTTCCTGATGCAACCCGGTGAACCCATGAGCGGGCCTCATATTATGGTTGATGGCAGCATGCGTTTTTTTATGATGCAAAGCGGTTTCAGGCGCGAATTTACGGTTGTAGGTCCTGGTAATATCACCGGCTATCTTCCTTTTTCAAGGGGAAAAATATCCAAAGGGTATGCACAGGCCATTGGTAAGCTGCATATACGCAGCTTTGATACCGACCTGATACCAGATATGATCAGGAACCATTATGAGCTTACGCAATCGCTGGTCAATATCATGACCACCCGCGTACGCGATTTTACAGCCCTCCAACAACAGAACGAAAAGATGATGGCCCTGGGTAAACTCTCCGCTGGATTGGCACACGAACTTAACAACCCGGCATCGGCCATTGTACGCGATTCCCTCACATTAAAAAAGCACCTGGAACAGGAGCCCGAAAGTGTTAAGGCCATCTTTACCATGAGGCTTGAACCAGACCAGGTTACCGGCATCACCGACCTTTTATTTCAACAAATTTCGAAGCAAAATACAACCCGCTTAAGCCTTAAACAACGTACCCATCGCGAAGATGAAATAATGGAGTGGTTTGATGAGCATGAGATAGAGAATGGTTATGATATTGTTGAAAGCTTTGTTGATTTTAATTTCAGCACAGATACCCTTGAGGAATTTAATACGATTGTTGCATCTGAAAACCTGTCGGATATATTAAACTGGATAAGTGATGTACTGATCTCCGAAAAAATGATCAGTGATATACAGGAGTCTGCCAGGCGCATTGCCGAGCTGGTAAGTTCTGTTAAAACTTTTACCCACATGGATCGTGGGCAGGATAAACAATATGCCGACATACACATTGGCATACGCAACACGCTTACCATGCTGGGCTACAAGATCAGGAAGGGAAATATCAACGTTATTGAAGATTTTGACGAAACCCTGCCCGAAGTAAGAGCGCTAATAGGCGAACTTAACCAGGTATGGACCAACCTGATTGATAATGCCATTGATGCCATGGCCGCCAATGGTACGGGAACGTTAACTGTAAAAACCCGCCGCGACCGTGAGTTTGTGGAGGTGTTTATAGTTGACGATGGCCCCGGTATACCAGACGAGATACAAAGCCTGATATTTGACCCCTTTTTTACAACCAAAGAAATGGGCAAAGGTACAGGCATGGGTCTTGAAGTGGTGCAACGAATTGTAAAGCAACATCGTGGCTCCATCAAAGTAAAATCAGAACCGGGCAAAACTGTATTCAGCGTTTGTTTCCTGATTGACGGATAACCGGGAAAAATTTGCAAGAATATTAATAATTTTACCTTTAGAAAAACACCCCTATGAGCCGCCCTATAATATTCTCCATTGACGATGACCCGCAGGTACTGCGGTCCATAAGCCGCGACATAAGGTCGCAGTATGGTAAAGAGTACAAAATTTTGAGCACCACATCAGCAAATGAGGCCCTGGAAAGCCTTACCGAACTTAAAAACAGCTCGGATGTGGTCGCTTTGTTCCTATGCGACCAGCGCATGCCCGAGATGGAAGGAGTGAAATTTTTAGAGAAGGCAAAAAAAATATATCCCGATGCTAAACGTGTTTTGCTTACAGCCTACTCAGATACCGAGGCCGCGATAAAAGCCATTAACGACGTGCAGCTCGATTATTACCTGATGAAACCCTGGGATCCACCTGAGGAAAAGCTTTATCCGGTAATCAATGATCTGTTGGACGACTGGCAAAATAATTATGTACCTGATTTTGTGGGCATTAAACTGGTTGGATTCCAGTTTTCACCGCAATCGCACCAGATCAAAGATTTTTTGGCTGGCAACCTGATACCCTACCGCTGGTTTGATGTCGAAAAAAATATTGATGCCGCCGGTCTTTTAACTTTAAATAATTTAACCACCGACGATCTGCCTCTGGTAGTTTTTGAAGATGGCAGCCATATCGCCAAACCAACCATAAGGGCCATTGCTGAAAAACTGGATAAAAGTCCGCAGCAATTGACCGATGTTTATGATGTAGTGATCATCGGCGCAGGACCTGCCGGACTGGCAGCAGCCGTTTACGGCGCATCAGAAGGTTTAAAAACCTTATTAATAGAGCGCAAAGCTCCCGGTGGCCAGGCAGGTACCAGTTCGCGTATTGAAAACTACCTGGGTTTCCCGGCAGGTTTAAGCGGAGCTGATTTGACCAGACGTGCCATAAGTCAGGCCATGCGTTTGGGTGCCGAATTTTTATCGCCCCAATCTGTAAGTGATATTAAACAAAAAGATGGTTACAAAACCATTATTTTGGATGATGGCCCCGAAATTATTAGTCGTACAGTAGTGATCACCACCGGCGTTGATTACCGAAAGCTGGAGGTTAAGGGTGTTGATAATTATACCGGAGCGGGTATTTATTACGGTGCGGCTACTACCGAGGCTACGGCCTGCACAGGTAAAGAAGTATATGTAATTGGTGGCGGCAACTCCGCCGGACAAGCAGCTATGCACTTGTCCAAATTTGCTAAAAATGTATACATTATTATCCGTCGTGATGACCTGGTAGCAACCATGTCTGCCTATCTTATAACCCAGATCGCGGATACACCTAATATTCATTTGGTACCCAATACCGAGATTGCCGAAGCCGCCGGTACCAATTGTTTGGAAGAACTGACCCTGTTAAACTGTAAAACCCAGGAGACAGAAAAAAAGGTGGCCAACGCCCTGTATATTTTTATCGGAGCAAAACCGTATACCGATTGGATCAAGCTTGACATCATCAAAAACAATAAGGATTTTATTGAAACCGGACGTGAGCTGCGCAGCTACGAAGGATTTGGTAAGATATGGAAGCTTAAACGCGACCCCTTTTTATTGGAAACCAGCTGCTCTGGCATATTTGCCGCCGGCGATGTACGTGCCGGAGCCATGAACCGGGTAGCATCAGCCGTAGGCGAAGGCTCTATGGCCATTAGCTTTGTGCATAAATACCTGGCAGAAGTTTAATCAATTAAAAATGATGGAAGAGGAAACATGCCAGCATTTAGCTGCCGTTAAGGATATCAAACAACCACAGGATTACATTTGCGAGGAGTGTGTGAAAACACATTCTTCGTGGATGCATTTACGCACCTGCCAAACCTGCGGCGTTACACTTTGCTGTGATAGTTCGCCCAATACACACATGACCAGGCATTTTGAGCAAACCGCCCACCCGGTAGTGATTTCTGCCGAACCCGGCGAACGCTGGCTTTGGTGTTATGTAGACGAGTTAGCAACAGGGTATTAGGTTTTTGTCTGAACCTTGATTTATCAGATTAAAGGATTCGCAGGATTTTTTCTTTAGCTTCTTGCGCTCGTCTGTGACGAGTGCTTAAAATAGTTCGGCGATTGCATCGCCACAGCTCTTTTTATATGCCCATTGAAAATGCTTACCCACATTAAGCACTCGTCACAGACGAGCGCAAGGGTTAAGGTTTGTCAATTATGATTTCTCACTCAAATACTTGTCTAACGATATAGGTCCCGAACCCAGGATGGTGAAAAGCACCAGCAATATCAACGCTACAATGGATGGCCATGCCAGGGCGTTGATGGGTTCCTGGAAAATGCTTGTCAAAAACACAGCGCCTAAAACTATCGGTATTTGTATAATACAACCTAAACGGGTAAGTATGCCTACTGCTATCAACACACCGCCAACCATGTGTGCAAACGTTACATAATAAACCAGCGCCATCAATACAATAGGCGACAGATCTACCACATCCTGACTATCAATAAGACTTTTGAGGTAAGCGGTATTGTCCATAAAAGCTATACCTTTCAGCAGTAAAAATACACCAAGGGCAATACGTATCAAATCAAGGGCTTTAGGGTGATGAGTATCGCCCCAATTTTCAATTTTATGAACCAGGTTCATGACAGCCTCCTTTTTTTAAAGGTTAATTGGTATAAAAGGCAGCGGCTTTATGAGTTAAAGGGGCATACCTTATTTTACTAAATATAATAACAAACTTGTTATATATGCAAATTGTTTTATCGACACCAATATAGGTAAGTTATTGAAAACAAGGACAACTCATCAGTTATCTACCAATTTATCCTAAAGCATTATCTTTTAGCCATCCGCGTAATGTGGATAAGTCTTTTTGCACCACACTGGCAAACTGTTGTTTACTGATGGTTATTTGTTTGGCGCCATCCTGCGCGCCGCCCAGCTCATTGTACTCGCAATGCAGACTCAGCGGACCACCGATACCTTGTTGTTTAATTACTTCAAAATATTTTTTGAAATCAACCATACCCTCACCCAACGGCACACTTTTCACCTGCCATTTTCCCTCTTTCTTCTCCCAGTAAAAATCCTTGACGTTGGTAGTTTTAATATAAGGCACCAGGGGTTGTATGGAAGTAGCCCAGGTATCGGCCCCTTCGGTGGTGGCATGCCTGATATCGTACTGGCAGCCTATCGATGCTGGATCAAGATCTTTAAGTGCCAGCCAAAGGTCCCACACGGATGCACCAAACAGATCACCTGAGTGGTTCTGATAAGCACCATGTATATGGTATTGTTTATTTAAGGCAGCCAGGCCGGCAAATTGTTTACTGATAGCTTTCAAATTTGCAGGAATGGTGAGCGTTTTGTCATAATTGAACCAGGCTGTGCGGTAATATTTAATACCCAGCGCAGAAGCCGCTTTTAAAATATCGACAGCGTATTTTTCATCGGGTTGTTTAATGTTAGTTACTATGGAATACACTTTTAATCCGGCTTTTTCAACCGCAGCCACTGCCTTTGGTAGGTCTGCGGTGACATTTTCTGGCAGTACATGGCCATCAGGGCGTACGGTGAGGTCGACTCCGTCAAAACCTATTTCGGCAGCCAGAGCGGCCATATCAGAATAATTAAGCCAGTGCAGGTGTTTTGAAAAGATGCTTACTTTGATCTTTTCGGTAGCTGGATCACCGACACCATGTTGATCTTTAAAAGCTAAAGGGACCGAAGATATTTTTCCGAGGGCATTTAATCCCAGGGGCATACCGGCTGCTGCCAGCGCGGCCGTAGTGAGAAACTTTTTGCGACTGATGGTTTTCATAGGCTTTATCAATTGGTTATGCAATATAATAAAGCTGCAATGAATTTAGCCGGGAAAAACTTAATCGAAACCCAGGAATTCTTTCTGTTTTACTTCTATTGATCCAAATGTATTGTCGCGGTTAACATATACCGCTATATGATAAAAACTATTATCAAAGAGGTAAATATTATTTGCAGCATCGGCACCCTGAATATTCATTTTTAACCCGGCGCTTTTAGCCTGTGTTATTAAGTTGAACAGATGCTGAGGGGTTTGCGATTTGTAAGTAACGGTACGTAACACAGTTCCGTTACTGAGTTTATAGCCTTCACCTATGATCACCGTTTCCTGGGTTTTATTACCGGCAATCTTGCGCAAATGCTCTACAGTGTGGCCATTAACCTCCTGCAGGTATTCGTTTTTAAATCCTTTACCATTCACCAGGTAACTATGGGCATCGTCATTGGCCAGGTTAGAGATGTTGATCAAATCATTCAGCGTAATACTTTGGCCAAACACATGAACACTACAACATGCCAGTAAGGCGATCAGGAGATATTTCTTCATTTTTTTGATATCCAAATATACTTTTAACACATTGGCTTAATCGCCCGGATGGTAGGTTTTCTGGGCGTGTTTAAGTACATCGCTCTTATAAAATAACACATCCTTAAACTTGCCATCAATAAACCCCTGTGCCTGGTCGGTAAAGTTTTTTGATGTGGCATCAAAAGACTGTCCGCCGGTCATAATACTCTTGGCCTTTACACGTGGGCCAAACTCAACAGCCGCTACAAAGCTATTACCAGAATAACCATAACGTTTTTGCGTATTCATGGTGCGGCTCTGGAACGATGGCAACTGCCCAAAGCCCGATCCGGTTGCCCCCACGGGAATACTCGATAGTTTATCATCAAAGGTAGTGCCATCAACCGGACGCTGGTACCGGTTCAGCTCTCCCCACTGTATTTTCCACGTACCAAAGCGGCTTTGCAGGTTTTTTAAAACTGCCGTTAAAAGTTCAAGCTGTTGACTGCCATTCATCTGAGAAAGTTTTTTCACACGTTGGGTAATAAAAGTGCTCTGCTGATCGGTTTGGGGTGGTGCCAGATTCTTCATCATTGATGTACCCCACTCAATAGCCAAAGTGCTGGCTACAGAATTTGCAGCGCTGTACTTATTCCATTGCCGTAGTAACAGTATCGGTTCACTAAGCGATCGTTTAACAGAATCAGGTGCATTGTCATAAGCCATGAACAAAGGCGGTAGCAGATCGTCAAAGGCGGCGAGGTAATGATTATAACCTTTCGCTATCAATTGGTCGAGCGTGATATGATTGGCATCTTTAAGCAATTTAATAGCGGTGATAGCCCGGTAGTTTTCTCCATCAGGAGCCATATAAACAGGATACCTACTCTTATCCGGGCTACTGGTTCCGGAGGCTGTATACGGTGTGGAATTGCAATTCTGGATCCAGCCGGTTGCCGGATTTATATCGGTTATGATATCTTTCAGGTCATGTACACCCTGCCATTCGGTTGCCGGGGTACTACCGTCAACAGGCAGGCTCCAGTCAAACTTAGGATTACGTTTGGGGATATAGTTGCCATACCAGAACACGATATTACCCTTATCATCAGCATAAACGGTATTGTTGGATGCATTTGATACCAGGTCCATGGCTTTTTTATATTCTGCAAGGGTATTGGCCTTAGTAATTAGCCACGACTCTAATAGCGCATTGTAGGAGCGGTTATTGGCTTTCAACGCCAGCCATTTGCCATCGCGACTGCCCAACACAGGTCCGTGATGCGTATAATAGCCTGTGATTGTTTTTTGTTCCAGCTTATCGCCGTTCCTGATATTCAGCACCAGTTTGCGCGTAGTAACCGGCTTCAATGAGCCGTTATATTCATAATACCATTTGCCGTCCTTCTTACTCATTTTCTCGGCGTAGAGATCGCCTACATCAGCATAGCTGCTGGTATGCATCCAGCCACAATGCTGGTTAAAGCCCTGGTAAATAAAAAACTGTCCCCAGGTAACCGCACCATAGGCATGAAGCCCCTCATCGCTCACCAGTTCCACCTCACTACGAAAATAAAAAGGCACATGCGGATTAATGTACAACAAAGCATGTCCCGATGCCGATCTGGAAGGCGCTATAGCAAAACCATTTGACCCGGTTTCACGCCCATTCACCATATCATAAATGAAGCTGGGCCTGTTGTTCAGAGCACCCAGCTTTTCGCTTCCGCCGTTATAAAATGCTTCTGTTTCGTTAAGATGAATCCCCCCTGTTTCGGTAGCGGCAACACTACCATCGGTAAACATTAAAGCATACCAAGGCTCAAAACGTTTAAATACCTGCGGTTTTACTTCGGGGTGTTTGTACAGGTAATAGTTGACACCATCGGCAAAGGCATCCATGAGTTTTTTAAACCAGGGGGCGCTGGCTTTATAATCCTTGATGGCTTCGGCGCTATCGGCTATCAGCTGTAATTGCACATCAGTATATAACTTGTTATTCCCGTCGACCTCTGCTTGCCGACCCAACTGATACAGGTAATTACGCTCGATGCCTTTAAAATTATCCTCGCATTGGGTATACATCAGTCCAAAAACTACCGCAGCATCAGTTTTCCCATAAATGTGCGGAACTCCCCAATTATCACGTATGATGGTAACTGTTTTTGCTTGTTCTTTTGCTCGTTTTATTTCGTTTTGGTTAAATATCTGAGCAAAAGTTACTATCGGGAAAAATATTAAAACTATAGTTATATAAAGCTTCATGGTAACGATATTTTTACTGGTCAATTTGACTTTTTGATTATAAAGTTTAAAATGTTTTAATAATAATTACAGTAGATTTGCCGTTCAAGCGTACAATGTTTATAACATAAAGGCGTTTTCATTCAATTATTCATAATTGAATACTAAACTGATCAATCTTACTGCTATAAAACAGCATACTTACAAAGTAATAAAGTTTTGTTTACCAGACGTTTTTTTGCAAGGGTAAATTTATAAGAGCTTGGGTACTCATTAAGCATGATATCTGAGATTTAGTTGATACAATATCATTTGATGATGATATTGCAGTGCGTTCCGGGGGTGAGATACCGGAACGCTTTTTTTATTTAACGATGTACCCATTTTTTACGTTCCTGGGCCATTACCAACAATACCATACGGTTATATGTTTCGAGCCCCTTGGGCTGGTTATTCGCCTTTAAAAAACTATCATAAAAAACACTGCTGATAGCGTTCAACTTGTTTTCATAGGACAGCCAATAGCTACGTTCGATGGCATAATCACGGCGCACATCCTTTGATATGGTTGCTTTTAACGTTTTATAAGCAACACTATCGCGTCTGCCCAGTGAGTACATAAATTCGCTAACGGCCAGGTGGTAGGCCGAATAGCGCAGAAGCCTATCATTGGAATGTACGGCAATTACAAAACCTGCAAAGTCAGCCTCGTCTTCAGCACCGTAACCCATTTGGTGCGACATCTCGTGACAAGCCACAAAAGGCTGGTTAAAAACAGGCATCTGGTAATTGATCTGTGCTTCGGAGGTAAAAGGGTTATAATATCCGGATGTGCCCATAAAGTTGAGCAAAAACGTTAATATCGAGGGCTTAACACCCGGGTGCCAGGTACGAAAACTGGCAGAATTGGCCGACAAGGATCCTATTGCCTGCACAGCGCTTTGATAAATAGTACTGTTGCTTTGTGCCATATCGGCCGTGGTGACACGCGCCCGGGTAGTATTAACGCTATCTATAAGTAATTGGGTTACAGCCTGCAAATCAGCAGTTGTAAAAGAAGTATCCCGCAAATTAAGTCGTTCAGCTGCGGATGGCCGGAAATAATTCATCCCCCAAAAAAGATAAAATGCCAATATACCAGCCTGTATTCCAATCACCAAACCCAACAACATGATACCGGTTTCCTTAAACTTCTTTTTAAAAAGCAACTTAAAGAAACCGATAGTTTTATAAATGAGATAAACGATGATGGCTATATATATAACATCGCCTATGCTAAAAGGAAACAAGTTAAAAACAGGATGCAGTACCCTGCAAATAAATATATAAAACCCTTCCGAATAATAACGCTCAACCCATTTGGGATGATCTGCCAGTTGCATCAGTACAAAAATGGCCAATGCCAGTAATAATATAACTGCTACCCTTTTTAACAAAGGTTTTTCGCGAAGATTATAACGCATCTGGGGTGTAAGTATAAGCTAATAGTAATTTGCTAATTTACTATTAAACAGTTATTCGGGCTTATCATGTCATAAAAAAAGCCCCTCGAAGGGGCTTTAATGTGATCAGGTTAATTCAAAAACCTTTATTTTATAGGAACGGGTACTTCAAATGTATCCCATTTCAGGCTGAAGCCTTTTTTGTTAATTGTATAAACAAGGCTTTCGGTTTTAGGAACAGTTTTGCCTTTAACTGTTACGCGTAAGGCATCATTACTTTCTTTGTAAGTATAAGCTCCCCACTGTTTAGGGTTCTTATCGAAAATAATAGTCCATGTTCCGCTTTTAGATGGGATAACAAAAAAAGCATACCTTCCGGCAGGAAGCGTTTTACCTTTTACTTTTATAGCTTTGCTGGTTGTTATGCTGGTTGCTGAATCGGCTCCGGCACGCCATACTTTATCAAACGGCACTAACTCGCCTAATACTTTGCGACCTTTTACGTAAGGACTACCATATTTAATTTTGATAGTTGAACCAGCTACCACCGCTGTTGTACTGTCATGCGGGCTTGCCGGTTTTTTATCCTGGGCAAAGGCAACTGAAGTTAAAAGCACGAATGCAAAAAGCAATCCTGCTTTAAGTTGTAATAATCTTCTCATAGTGTGTTTTATAGTTTTACTGGTAAATATAAGATGAAATTTGCTTGCTTTTCATTTACCATGTAAATAAGTTAGTTTAACACATTACCTGTAAAATATGTATCAACAGCTAAAACTAATTGACAGTCAGTAATGTTATATATTCAGAATGCCACATTGCAGTTAGGAATTGATCTTAGGGTTTCATAGCCTTAAGATTAAACAATTGTTGTGGTTTTTAACCCTTGCCGCAAGGCAGGGGTTTTTTATATTATCTTTTCCATCGTCAAGCGGGAAGTTTAAACGTTAACATCGTCTTTGAACTCTTCCCAGTAAACGGTTTCGAGATATATTCTATTTTGAATGGCTACCCTGGTTTTTATTTCCTGCAATTCGGCCCTGATCTGTTCGGCGGTATGGTCGCTGCTTATGGAATGATAATAAATTACATAACCAGTTTTACTGTTTATAAATTTATAATGTTTATCAGCGGGTTTCATAAATAATGAACTTATATTAAATATAAGTAAGGCTGCGGGCATATTGTTTTACCTACCCTCAAATGTTACAAAGCATTAGCTATACAATGGTGCTAAGCTTTTCTGAAACGTAATGCCATTTGCGACAGTTCGTCATCGCTAATCGTAGTGGGATCTTCAAACTGCCTGAGCACAATATGGGTTGGAAAACTGATGCTCCCTCCCGAAGTTTTAACCATAACACCTGTATCAAACGCGCTATGGTTCTTGTAGTCACCTATCAAATAATTATGTTGCGATAGTCTAATCAACAATTCAACAATGGCATAAGTAGGTAAATGATGCTTGGGCATGCTATAAATATACGTTAATTAATAACATTAAATTAACATTACGTTAACAATAACATGACCTTTAAGCGCAAATTAATATCTACATTTAGGCAAAATATTATTGAGGACTTAAGCAAGTTAATCAACTAAAATACAACATTTTAGTTTAATGGTATTAAATAAAGGATCATAAAGTTCAGTGTATGTCGATACTTCCAAATTCCAATAAGATTTTTTATGACCTGTTTAACAAAGCAGCAGCCAATGTAGCCGAAATGGCTAAATTGCTTGATATGGCTGTAAACTCAAAAGATGTTTTTGAGCAAAAATACAGTTTTACCCATATTGATAAATTAAAGATCAAAAGTTACGAGCTTACCCACCAGGTATTCTCAGAATCGGGCAAACAGCTGGTATCGCCATTTCAGCGTAAGGATATGTGTGACCTGGCAGCCGCTATTGATGATGTGGCCGATAGTATCGCGATGGCATCGCGCCGGATACATTTATATGATGTACCTAAAATAACACCTCCTATTTTAAGCCTGGCCAATTTAATACTGCAAACCAGTACAGAGCTTGAAAAAGCTATTAATGCCATGAATAACCTGGGCAATTCCGCACAGATATTTGAACTTTGCAGCAGTATCAAGAAACTGGAATATCAGGCCGATACCGTTTACAATAAAGCCTTTGCCGATTTACTGGCCAATGAAACGGATGCCATACAGCTGATCAAATACACCGACGTATTTATGGCAATGGAAACCGCTACCGACAGTTGTGAGGATGCAACCCTGATTATTGAAAGCATCCTGATCAAGAACGGATAAAAATATATAGCTCTTTTCTTAAAGCCGCTAAACGAAAAGCGATGTTGAAATAAGTTCAGCATCGCTTTTTGCTTTACTTGCTTTTTCCGCCGCCACTGTTATTATCCTTTGATTTTTCTGTAGGAGGATTATCAGAATTGTTATTCATGTTATCATCCTCTTTATTGTCCCTGTTGTCTTTCTTAAATTCAAGCTTACCAAATTTGTAGCTCAGGCTGATGCCAAATGACTGCACGGGAACCAATCTTAAGTTAGTTTGATAAAAGCCGTTTCCGAAAGTTGTTGAACTCTGACTCACATATTTGGCGAACGGATTTGATGCCGTAAGCCCGATACTGGCCTTTTTGTTCATGAACATTTTACGCATGGCCAGGTTATAGAACACAAATTTAGGATTGGTGCCCTGTATCCCTTTCTGCGATGAATTGTAGTTGCCAAAAAACTCCGCGCTCAGGTCATGACCAAAGTTGTATTGCGCATTCAGGTTTAAGCGGTAAGCAAAAGCGCTTACGCTTGTAAAACCCGGGTTGTTACTTGTTCTGTCGCTAAATATCATGTTGGTACGCAAACTCAATTTACTGGTAACTGGTACCGAAGCATAAATATTGATACCCGCACGCGTTTCCGATCCTAAATTGTATCGCTGGTTATAAGATACGTTAGTATAAGTAGTACCATTTACATCCAATGTAGAATAAAAGGTTGTAAAAGACTGTATATCATCCGTATTGCGGCGATAAAAAGCAGCAATATTAATATTAGCCCCTTTGTCAAAGCTTTTATTATATCCCAGTTCAAAATTATCTCCCTTTTCGGGTTTCAGGTTCGGATTACCTGTGCTGATGTTATGCACATCGCTGATATTTAAAAACGGGTTCAGATCGCCATAGTCCGGGCGCTGTATCCTGCGGGTATAGCTCAACTTGACAGATTGTGTAGCATCCAATTTATGGGAGAACACCAACGATGGCGCCAGGATGTTATAGTTCGGGATATTAACGCCCTGAAAATCTGCCTTCGTAACCGTATACTCATCCCTTAAACCACCCTTTACATCCAAAAAGTTGTTAAATAACGACGCGGAAGCCGATAAATAGTACGCGTATATTTTGCGGTCATACGTAAAGCTATACGTTTGGCCCGGACTTGGCTCAAAGACACCATCCGGCGATAATACGGAGGTAGCTACGCTGTTATTGATATTATTAAAATCGAGTTTGCCACCTGTTTCAACCGTAAAACTTTTATTAACCGGGTGCGTGTAATCAACAGAAACCGTGGTTTCATGATCCTTACCCGGGTTGGTATTTGATATGCCCGTTGAAGGTTTAACATTGTTTAAATAATCCTGCTGCTGAAAAGAGCTGAAACTATTGTTACCAAAGCTGGAGGTGTACAGCACATTAAGCTCCTGCCCTTCTTTATCGAACGTTTTTTTGTAACCTACACTCACATCAGTAGATGTACCATTGAATTTACTATTGGAGTGGCGGATGTCGCTGGTATCCGACAGTAAATTACCGCTGGGATCTGTTTTGCGCGAAACCTCATTGGTTAACCCATCGGCATGATTACCAAAATGATTAAAGCCGATAGAAGCGTTCAAATCGTCGTGTTTGGTAATGTTCCAGGTAAAATTCAGGCCCGATTGATAGCCGTTACGCTTAAAGTTATTACTACCCTGCTGAAACAGGTTGGTATTGTTATTCAATGAATCTTTTGAATCACGGTTACGGGTATTGGGTGAGTTACTATTAATCTGCGCGTTACCACTAAAAAAAGCGTTCACCCCAAAATTGCCTTTACGGACATTCAAGTTAAACGAGCCGTTTTCGCGACGTGTACCTGCTGATAGGTTAACACTACCGTTCACACCCTCTACCCTGCTGTCTTTTAAAATAATGTTCACTATACCACCTGTACCAGCAGCATCATATTTAGCACCTGGACTGGTGATCACCTCGATACTCTTGATCTGGCTGGCCGGAATGCTGGCCAGCGCATCGGCCAAACTTGCTCCAAAAATACTGGAGGGCTTACCGTTGATTAAAAAACGAATGTTGGCATTACCTTGCAACTCTACATTGCCATCAATATCAACCGTTATCTGAGGCACTTTTTTTAATATATCAATAGCAACACCGCCCTGAGCACTCAGATCATTTTGCGGGTTGTACACCATTTTATCTATCCGGTTTTCAACTGTTGGCGTTTTGGCGGTTATAGTTACACCCTGAAGCTGGCGAGGTACAGGACTCAACTTTATTTCTCCTATGGATACATTGCCATCCTTTACAATCACATGCTCTATAGTAGCCCGCTGATAACCTAAAAAATCAGCCGTAATCTTGTATTCGCCTGCAGGGATATGATCAACCGTAAAATTCCCTTTAGTATCGGTACTGATGCCGTTAAATGGCGATGCGCTCCCTTGTTTATAAACAGATACGGTGGCATAGTCAACCGGCTGCTTGTTAGTAGCATCGGTAACTTTACCACTTATTTTGCCTTTGGCAGCGGGGTTAACCTGGGCCTGGGCACTCACAAAAAAAACAACAAATAAAAAGAGTATATAAACGGGCTTCATTATTGTGCTAAAAGGATTATTCAAGCCGCGAATTTGCCAAGAAAGATTGGATTAAAACTGAATTTTATGAATTGTTGTGTATTTGTTACAATATGGTTAACCCAAAGTAAAATACCTGTTATAAAATCTTAAAAAATGAGCACTAAAGTCCCCCCGATGATGAGCAAAGCACCGGATGCGGTTTTCCAGGTAAGGGGCTCACCTAAAAAAATGACCGATAAAACAATGGCAATAGCCACACTCAGTTTATCAACCGGCGCCACCTGCGATACCTTACCCAATTGCAGCGCTTTAAAATAACAGATCCACGAAAGCCCGGTAGCACAGCCCGAAAGCACCAGGAATGTCCAGTTAATTTTGCTTAAACCACTGATGCCCTGGTTACTCCCTTTAAATAATACAATGGCCCAGGCCAGTATTAGTATCACCACGGTACGTATGGCAGTTGCCAGGTCGGTATCAACTCCCTTGATACCTATTTTTGCAAATATTGCGGTAAGGGCTGCAAACAAGGCCGAAAATAAAGCGTATATCCACCACATAATTTTTGAGTTTTGAGTTCTACGTTTAGCGTTATGAGTTTAAGTATCTTTTTAACATATCCGATATCGCCAAGCCTGCACAAAAACTTTTTAAAGCTTTATTTTAACACTTTTTTAACAAAAAATCGGGTCAAACCGGGTCAAAAACAGCTCAAAAATCATTCAAAACCATCGATTTTAACACTTTTTAACAAATTATTGACGGGTTTTGAAAGGTTTAAAAAGTATTAGATTATTGATTATCAAATAACTACATGAAAATCGATCTGTTTTGGCATGTATTTTCCTTTAACCAAACAGCCCGGTTTCCTTTTTATCAGGAAAACCGGGCTGCTGTATATACAAAAATACGCAATATTTTACTGAATACCTAAGCCCGGCACACAAAGCTCCTGATCAAAACTGTATTAAATCTGACGAAATACAATGAGGCCCTATTTCAATAATCTTTGCATCCAGTCTATACAGTCAGCCGGATCAACTATTGACCAAGAATGGGGATGTCTTGTTCCGTCTAATCTAAAACCTTTACCAAGGGCAGGGATTAATTCAGCTTCCTTGTTACCATTTAAATTTAAGAAATTGATCATGGCCGATAAATCTGCCGAATTCATATCATAATAATCCCGGTTACGTTCTTTTAATTGCCACAAGATATCAGGGTCACAATAAAGCCTAATAGGAACTTTTACTAAATACTTAGCATTACCACCATCTTTTTCTGATCGTGAATACATGGAACGCTTAATATATGGCTCAGGATATTGATCAGGTGGGCCGCCACAAATGTTATTATAAGCATTTACAATAAATTTAGCTTCATTCAAACCGTTCAATCTCCCTTGATCCAGATTAGCTCTTCCATCGTTTATAAATATGAATCGTTTGGCAGTATTATAAAGGCCTGCAACATCAACCGGCGGGTCTATACCAATCACGGCTGCAGGTATTATAAATGTTCTGCTACTATCTTGTCTTGATATTTCAGTATATCTTAATGCGAGCATCCCACCACCCGATAGGCCACCTATTATAAATCTGCTCTTCGACAGATGGTATGCTTCTGTAACTTCTTTAAACGTATTATTTAAGAAGTTTAAAGTTGTTTTATCATCATCAATGTTAGCGTTGTTAATAGATAATACCAAAGTTAAAATATGATTATCTGATGCCAGCTGTATTAACTCCTTGTTACAGCAAATTACACTTTCTGCCGATTCACCGCTGCTTGGTAATAGAACCAGGGTCATATTAATGGCTCCACGCGGCAAAATGGTATAATAATATAAAGCATCTGAACTTACATTATAATTAAGATAAATATGTCCCTTGTCAAAAGGTACAGGACTGCTTCTCTTTAAAAGTTCCAGGTACGGCTCATCTAAATTCAGAAACTGGCCATCTAAAAAATGACCTTCCAATGTGCGTCCTGATTGAAAAGTCATTTTACCCTTACCTTGCAAGGTATTATGTACAAAAATGCCTTTTAAAATATCGCCACCATCATTTATCTGACCTTCACCCTCCAAAATTCCATTATTAAAAACGCCTTCGAGCGAATAATTATCTGGCAATAAATATTTCCCGGTGCCATTTAACTTCCCCTTCTTTAGAGTGCCGATATACCGGCTGGTTTCCACCCCATTCCG
This sequence comes from Mucilaginibacter sp. BGA-UO-ETr-C110, assembly GCF_059567985.1. Classification (NCBI taxonomy): domain Bacteria; kingdom Pseudomonadati; phylum Bacteroidota; class Sphingobacteriia; order Sphingobacteriales; family Sphingobacteriaceae; genus Mucilaginibacter; species Mucilaginibacter sp. BGA-UO-ETr-C110. The sequence goes on along the minus strand of NZ_JCAQPB010000002.1, from coordinate 179,004 downwards.
TCGCCAAATCGCTGTTCCGTATCCCTCAGCATACGTATCTACACAAGGGCCTTTCCATGCTACAGAATCTTTGACTGCATAATTATAATCCCAGATCCGGCATCCTGAGCCTTTGTCCTTTATGTATCGTCCTGTAGGCTTTTGAGCAAAAACGTGACAGGCTAATAGGGAAAAGATGAATAGTAGAAAAAATTTCATGTAACGTTTTGTTAATAGATAATAGCTGGATAAATATCCATTCTTTATGGGGCATGCAAAAGAGTTTAACATTATTTAACCAAAAACCAGTATCAGGTAAAATCCATCCTCCTGTATTAAATCTGGTCGAAATACAAAATGTCTACAAATTGACTTTATAACTTGCGTATCAGTAAATGCTCAGGAGTAAGGGTAAAAACTATTGTAAGTGTTGTAAATAAAAAATAACACCAATTAATCCAATATCATGAAAATTTTCAGCACTTTCGGGAACGCTTATGATAAGCCTTATCATAGATCTGATCATGGCAAAAGCACCAGTAAAACAATCCCTGTAGGTGTTCATGAAGCCATTCATAGCCTATTGAGCGAAGTAAACATTAATGGGTACAACTCTTCAATCCGTTTTGAGCATATTATTCTTAAAGCACTGATGTTCAGGTATCGGCAAAGTAAATTTTATATAAAATATTCGTGAAATGTTTATGAAGTTTTGCCATCTTAGGATAATTTTTTACTAAAAAATGATAGTTTCAACACCTTTTGCTATCTTTAACGTTTATACATTATATGATTAAGAAAACTGATTTTGTTTATTCCCAGGAGTCTGAACCTCATCGTATCCGTACAAAAAAGATCTTAAAGCAATTCCCAGAACTACGCAAGCTGATTGGTAAAAACCCAAAAACCATATGGGCTATCATTGGTTTAGTAGCTTTCCAGGTAGTTTTAGCCTGGTTTTTACGCGACCAATCCTGGTGGCTTATTTTTGGCGCGGCTTATTTATTAGGTGCCTTTGCCGATCATGCCTTGTTTGTGATGATACACGAATGCACCCACCAACTGTTATTTAAAAACCGTAATGCCAATCGCTGGGCATCTATGTTTGCCAATTTGCCGCAAATACTGCCAAGCGCCATATCGTTCGAAAAATACCACATCAAACACCATTCATTTCAAGGTGTACATGAGCTGGATGCCGATTTGCCTAACAAATGGGAAGCAAAACTCATCAGCAATTCTTTTTTTGGCAAAGCCCTGTGGTTGTTATTCTTCCCGGTTTTCCAACTTTTCCGTTTATCAAGATTAAGAGAGATCCATCCTTTTGATGGCTGGATACTGACCAATTTTGTACTGCAAGCTGTATTTACTACCGCTATATGGTATTTTATGGGCTGGCCTGCAGTTGCCTTTTTATTATTAAGCTTTTCTTTCTCAGTTGGCTTACACCCGCTGGGCGCCCGCTGGATACAGGAGCATTACCTTACCCACAGCGTTGAGCAGGAAACTTATAGCTATTATGGCAACTTTAACGTAGTAGCCTTTAACGTGGGTTTCCATAACGAGCACCATGATTTTCCATCCATCCCATGGAATAAACTACCGGAGATCAAGAAAACAGCTCCTGAGTATTACGATACCTTACATTACCATACTTCGTGGACAAAGTTATTTTTCCGCTTCCTGTTCGATCGTGAAATATCCTTATTTAACCGCATCCTGCGCAAAGAACGCGGCAAAGTTGCGCTAACCGATATATCAAAACCTGATACTGATTTGATCCGGGCCGAAACTGTGAAACCCGCGCTTGAACCAAGCCAGGTGTAAATATAAAAACATTATAGAAATGGCCCTTTTAAGGGCCATTTTTGTTGGTATCACTCCTCTCTGATGGCCTTGCGCTCGTTTGCAACGAGTGCTTATTGTGGAGCGGCGATTGCATCGCTCTTGCGTTTTAAACGCAAACCCATGTTAAGCACTCGTTGCAAACGAGCGCAAGGTAGTGGGGTTTATTCGTGAGGACTATCGCATAAACCCCTCCCTACCCTCCCAAGGGAGGGAATCGCACCTGCCCTTACTTTTAGCTTCCTGCTCTCGCCTGATCATCCTACCAAAGCCCTCTCCAAAAATGAACAAATGATGAAGACAAAAAGTTCGAAGAGGCGAGTTGTGTTAAATTAATTTATCTTTAACTTCCTATTAATTTTAATCAATGGCAGAGCTGCGCTCATTTTTCTCACATCACGAAGATCTCACTCAGGTAATTTTATACGCAGGCATCATCACCAGTTTATGGTTTGCCGAAGTAATGGTTTCATCAGAAGGCGCCCTGAACAAGTGGAAACACTCTACCGTAAATGCTTTATTTATTTTTACAGCCTTACCCATACAGCTGTTATTAACCACCTTTGTTATCCTGATATCCAAATGGACTATCGCTCATCACTGGGGGTTGATTACCTTTATTCCGTACCATAACAACCCCTGGGTATACTATACCAGCTTGTTTATACTGCTTGACCTGTGCGAGTATATTTATCATGTTACCATGCATAAGGTTGAGGCTTTATGGAAATTCCACCTGGTACATCACAGCGATCTGAGCGTTGATGTATCCACCACTACCCGCGAACACCCCTTTGAAACCGGTGTACGCACCTGTTTCCTGATGCTTTGGGTATTTATTTGCGGTCCGGCTATCGGTGTTTTAATTTTACGGCAAACGTTTCAATCATTCTCCAATATCATCGCCCACACCCAATTCAGATTACCAGAAAAAGTTAACCGCATTGTAGGCCTGGTATTTATAACCCCCAACCTGCACCATGTGCACCATCATTATCAGTTACCTTATACCGATTGCAATTATGGCGATGTGTTAAGCATCTGGGACAGGCTGTTTGGCACTTTTGGCAAACTGAGCAAAGAAGAAACCGTGTTTGGCATTGATACCCACATGAGCGAAGAGCTGAACGGAAGTTTTGTTGGCGCGGTCAAGATGCCATTCCAAAAATTTGAACGGAAACCTCAGCAGTTGGATTAAAAAAGCACCTTTTATATAGCGGCTCACAGCCGTTAATTTATTGCGAACCAATCGCTTACTGATAAACAAGGCGATTTAATTAATGCTATCTTCATAATATTTTGATTAATTTGCGTTATTATTTGCAATAAATAAGATGACAAGATCAAAAAAATTAAAATTAATTGCGCCTTTAGTCATCATTATTTTTGTGGGAGCCTTTGCCAAGCACAGGCTGTTTGACCGGGTTGCTCAATCTGGTACACTCAACAGTAAACAAATGGATGAGATATCGGGTATAGCCGCCTCATCCATCAGCCCCAACATTTATTATGTGCATAACGATAGCGGCGATACCAGTCGTTTTTTTGCCATAACTCCCGATGGAAAATTAAAAACCACCATTTACTTTACCGGCGCTAAGGAGATACCCTTAGGTGTGCGCGACTGTGAAGACATTGCAGTGGGGCCCGGTCCTGCCAAAGGCAAAAGCTACATTTACATAGGCGATATTGGCGATAATGGCGCCAGGTGGCCATACATCACCATTTACCGGATCCGCGAAAAAAGATCCTGGGCAAGCGACAGCCTGACCCATGCAGATGCAGAGCCCCTTTATTTGAAATACCCGGATGGCGCTAAAGATGCCGAAACCCTGATGCTTGACCCGGTCGAAAAATTACTGTGTATTGTAAGCAAAAGAAAAGACACCGTATCGGTTTACACCACGCCCTTAATGTATACCGCAAAAGATACCGTTATCCTTACCAAGCGTGCCAAATTGTTTTTCCCGGGTTTCAAACCCTTTAAATGGATCACGGCCGGTGATATATCGAAGGACGGAAAACAGATACTGCTGAAAAGCTATGAAAAGGTTTACTACTGGAAACGCGAACCCAAAGAACACATCTGGGAAACCATGCTCAGGAAACCTGATGAACTGCATTATAAGGCAGAAAAACAAGGCGAAGCCATAGGGTTTACCCCCGATGGGAAAGCGTATTATACCACCAGCGAAGGCGTTTTCGCACCTATTTATTATTACGAAACACCTGAGTAAGGTATCCTATTAAAAAGCGCTTATGCTGAGCCTGTCGAAGTATGGCGGGCTTGCCTCTGCAATTAGACACTCATTCAATCCGGGGCGTCATTGCGAGCGCAGCGTGGCAATCCCCTTTATACAGAGCCGCTTTGCTGGGCGTACACCCGCTCTTGGCCGCGGGAGGGCCAGTTACTTTTCCTTGATGAAAAGTAACCAAAAATCAAGTCACCAGAAATGCTTCTTTGCGCTCATGGCCTTTGCCCTGCAAATCAGACAGAACCACGGGCTGCAATTATTTTGCCCGACTTCGTTCGCTCAGCCCTTCGCTTCAGCAAAAACTTGCTATGCCCCTGCAACCGCACAGGCCACCATCGTTCTGCCCGATTTCGCCCGAAGCTGTTCTGCTGACGGGGAAGAAAAATTGTTATTATTATCGGTTACCTGATTCTGGAGTTGTGTAAATAAACCATGTCATTGCGAGCGATAGCGTGGCAATCTCCTCACTTATTTATAAACGCGAGGAGATTGCTTCGTCGTTCCTCCTCGCAATGACATGGTGTTTAGTAGTATTAGAAAGACTTACGAAGTTTTAAAAACTTCGTAAGTCTGACTACTCTTTAATTTACTTCTCCACCCTGATCAACATAACGCCATGCGGCGCTACTTTGGCGCTGAAATCTTTACCGGTGGTAACCACATACTTTTGCTGCCATACATCTCTGAATTTGGTATATCCTTTTAAAGCAGGGTCATTTTTATCAAGGCTGATGGTTTGGTATTTATCCGACAGGTTAAACAAGCCAATCGCTTTACCACCGTCTTTCAGTTCTTTTACCCAGATCTGGTAATCATCCTTTTTCAGGTACTGACTTGCTCCTTTGCCTAAAGCGTCCTGATCAATAGCCAAAACCTCATCGTTAGTAAGCAAATTAAGCGTAAACCTATCCAGGTGGCCCATATCGCAACCTATTAATAATGGTGATGATAACAAGCTCCACAAGCTGATGTGGGTGTATTGCTCATCATAAGTAAGGCGTGTATTATGCAGGCTTGGCCCCCAGCCTACTTTACCAACCACCAACATGTCAGGGTCGTTAAAGTTACCAGGCTGCGAAAATGGTGCCGCTTTATCCTGATTAAAACCGATGGACGATAAACTGCGCCAGGTATCCTGGATGTCGCCGGTAGTACGCCAGCTATTACCGCCTATTTCGGCGCCCCACTCCCATACTTTACCCCAACCGTACTGGCAAAGACTGTACATGATATCACGATTTATTTTATCCAAAGAGCTACGCATTACCTGGTACGGTTTTTTTAATGCCGGCAGATCGGGATTCGCGGGTGTAACTTCAGAGTATGAACACCAGTCATACTTTAAATAATCAATGCCCCAGTCGCCATAAGTTTGCGCGTCCTGGTCTTCATGCTGCCAGCTGCCCAAAAATCCACCGCAGGTGCGTGGCCCCGGCGACGAATAGATCCCCATACGCAAACCCAGACCGTGCACATAGCCGGTAAGCCCTTTCATATCCGGGAATTTGCTATTGGCCGTTATTTTACCATCGGCCTGGCGTTGTTCAGCCTCCCAGCCATCATCAATATTAATATAGGCCCAGCCGTGCGCACTCAGCCTATCAGCCATGGCTTTTGCGGATATGCGCACTTTTTTATCATCCACGCTTAAACCCCAGGCGTTCCAGCTGTTCCAGCCCAGTGCCGGTGTCAAACCAATTTTATCGCCTATAATAATGCTGAAGGTCTTGGTTTTGCTGCCCAATCGGTTGCTCACCGTAAGGGTTACCGGATAAGTACCTTTTTGAGCTACCGCACCGGTAATAATACCTGTGGCAGCATCCAGCTTTAAGCCATCGGGCAAGCCCTGTGCTTTATAAGTTAATGGCTTTTGACCGGTTGCCGGTATGAGGTATAAGAAAGGGTTACCCGGGCGTGCGCCAAAAACATCGGCACCATTTATTTTTGGTTTAGCCGATGGATAAGGGGTAAGCAGGTAAGGTGTTGTTTCGGTATGAGCTATTTCCTTGCCCGATTTTTCGTCGGTAAAGGTGTAAACAATAGTGTATGATTTTTTCTCTAAACGGGCTATTACAAACGAATAGGTGAACGGCTTGCCGGCTGTAAATGCGGCATCATTTGTTTTTTCGTATAAAACGGCGTTGGTTTCCGGGTCGGTAACTTTAAAGGCCAGCTTACCTTTGTAATCATAATGATTGGTGGTGAGGAGTTTTACTGATTTGCTCAGGCTGTTGCGCTCGCCATATTCAAAATCGCCTTCGGCATTTACGGTTACATGATCCATCACATCGGCCATGCCTATGCTAAAGTTGGTGCCATAAATGCCGCCATCACCACCGGTATCAAAAATACGTACGGCCAAAACATTCTCCTTATCCCACAAAATGGCCGGGTTATTTGCCGCTATGGTATAGGTACGCGGACCATAAAAAGCACCTGTTTTAATGTCGCCGGTTTTACCGCCGAACCTGCCGATCAATTTGCCGTTCAGGTAAACCTCATCATTATCATCAACACTGCCCAGGTTAATACGCAGGCTATCTTTCAAAAATGCTTTTTCTTTTAACGATGATGGGATAGTCACGTGAATACGGTACCAGCCAAAGCCGTCATAACCAGGATGCCCTTCCTGCTCCCAGCTTTGGGCTACATTAACATCCTTCCAGTGATGATCATTATAGGTTGGCGAAGACCATTGTGCCGAATCGCCAACGGCCAGTTTCCACCCTTTGGTAAGGGATAAATCCTGCGCACGGACGCTTAAAAACCCCGTGGCAAGCAAAGCAAGTAAAAATAGTTTTCTCATTCAAAGTAATTTAACAGGTTAAACGGTTCTCTCTTTTTGAAAATTCAGGAGCAACTAAGATACAGGATTAACCAATAAAATGTATGCTTAACAATTATTGTTTTAACAATTACATAGCACTGAATACATTGAAATTTAACCTGTTGTTCACCATGAGTTATAATAGGGGTTTTACCTTTAAGTATTGAAAAACAACAACATGAAAAGGACAATTTTAACGACCGTCTTATTAATTTGCTGCTTTTTAGTGAGCTTTGCAGCTATCGCCGATTTTTCGGGCATGTGGACAGGCACCTTAAAAGTTGAAACCGGTGAGGTATATCCGCTCCTCTACAATTTCAAAATTGAGGGTGATAAATTAACCGGGACTGCCAAAACTCCCAAGGGCGATCTGCCTATTGACGACGGGAAAATAACCGGCAACGATTTTAAATTTACCGTAACACTAGGCGACATGGAAATTGCGCACACCGGTAAATTTTATGCTGATTCTATCGGAGTTGATATTGCTGTGGGTGATACCAAAGCACATACAACGCTGTTGAGGAAAAAATAAAACACCCAACCCAACCCTCCCCGAGGGGGAGGGCTTTGAGAAACAGGGGGTTCTTTATTATATATTAAAACCCTCCCCTCGGGGAGGGTTGGGTGGGGTTATTTCTCCGTTGTGTCCCTTTCAACCAGATCCATACCACATTTAGAACAAACACCAGGTTTGTCGAAACTCAGGTCGGGGTGCATGGTGCAAGTATATTTACTTTTCTTTTGATGACCTTTGGCGGCTTTATCGCCATTACTGCAAGCCGTAATGGTACCTAACGACCATACAGCTAAACACAAAATAATGATTGATCTTTTCATAATTATTTATTCTTAATAAAAGCGGCAAAGCCAAACAGCGATACTACCAGCACACCCAGCGCGGCCAGCATACTTACAATATCGCGGATATCCTTACCGGCCCAGCTCATACCAAAATATTTATGCAGGAAGATGAAGGATAAACCTTCGGCCCTGTCGATACCACCAACTTTGGTAGCCAGTTTTGATGAGGTGGTTTCGATATACCAGTTATCGCCATTGGGATAACTCACCCGTGCAACCGGCAGGCGTTTGTTGATAAAGCCGTATTCGTTATTAAACTGCTTGATCACATCTACTTTTACCCGGCCTTTATATGTTTTTAGGCCAGAGGCTTCGGTGTGATAATAGCTGCTTAAAAAGCGGGCATAATCCTCGTCGGCCAATTCCCGTTCTTTGCCGGTTTGGGTATCAAAATACAGCACCTCTTTTTTGTTGTCAACCACCTGGTAAAAGGTATTGCCGTTAAAATTCACCAATCCTGTTTGTTTGATGGTGCTATCGGCAATGGGTAAGGTGAGGTTGGATACGACTAATTGTTTGCGGGAAATCACCTGTCCGTAATCAGCTTTCGCGGGTTCGTTATGATACAGTTTTACCACCAGGTGAAAAGCCCCGCTTATCACAAAGGTGAACATCACAAAAGATACAATGAGCCCTATCTGCCGGTGAAAACGATGTACAAAACGTTTATCCTCGGTGCCTTTAGCTTTGCGGTTTTGCTGTATGGTTTTAAACTTTTTCCAGAACAGGCCGTAGATGGCGAGCCCGCTGATGAGCGAGAATAACATCACACACATGATAGCCAGCAGGAACGCGTTGCGGAAAGTATCGCCGGCAATATCGGCCAGGAACTGCCAGGTATGGAACTGTTCAAATACCCAGAGCATGGTTTTCCGGGTGTTGTTGTTAAAAGTGCCCATGCGGTTATGGCCGGTTTCAATATAAACGTCCATGCCGTCGGGGCGGTTAAAGGAAACTTTCCAAACGGGCAGCAGGTGATTGATAGGCTGGTATTGTTCGTCGAAAGTGGTTTGCAGCAGGATGCTTTTCAGGGTAGATGTAGAGTCCTGTGTAAAAAAACGGGCGAGATACTCGGCATACTGCACATCGCCATTAGGCAGCAGTATACCATCGGTGGCCGAGTAGTATTGGTAAACACTATCGCGACCCAGCACCTGGTAAAAGGTGCCTTTGTTAAAATGAATGAGGTTAAAATTCCGCAGCTCGTGCAGGTTGTTCTTATCCATCACTTGCTGAAGGGACAGAGCCGGCTGCATTTTGCTTTGCGACAAAGGTTTAAACACCTCCTTAGCGATAGATGGCCTGAACCAATTTGACATAAAAGGGTGCGACAGACCGCTCAATGTCCAAAAGATCACCGGTACCAGGCCTATTAAGCCCAGTACACGATGCCATTTATAAAAACTACTTTTTATTGCTGATGATGCCATGATCAATATTTTGAAAAGGAGTAACTGATGCCCAAAGTATAGGTACGCGGCGGCGCGGCATTATATGTATCGCCGTACTGGTTGCTGGTTACCGTAGTGGCATACAACTTGTTGGTTAAGTTCATTACGTTAAACCAGATGCCCGCCCCTTTGATCACGCTGCTTTTAATATCATAGCCCAAACGTAGGTTATAAATATCGTAACCGCTGTAAGTTTTGGTATTGGCCGGGTTGGTATAGTATTGATTGATGTGCTGCCACTCAGCAGCTATCCGGAAACCCGGTAAATACTGGGGCTTGTAGGTCAACTCCGAATTGGCTATCCAGGCGGGGGCATTGTTCATGCGGTTACCGTTATAGCTGATCACCGTACTGGTTCCGTTGCTGGTGCGTACCTCGCTGTATTCTACATAAGTGTGCCTGGCATTTGTGCCGCTAAACCTGAAGGTCAGTTCTTTAACAGGAGCTACAGTTACAGAATACTCTACACCCCGGTGGCGGGTTGCACCTGCGTTTTGGTTTTGGGTAGTATTATCGGGCAGCAGCTGACTGATGATCTCGTTGTGCCCTTCCATATCAAACAAACTCAACTCAAAGTATAGCTTTTTATTGAATGCCGAAAACCATCCGCCAACTTCGTAATTATCAAAAGTGGCTTGTTTCAATGGTGTTAACTGGCGCGAGCTGTACAGGTCGCCGGTTTCTGGTGGCTGAAAACCTACGCTGTAATTGGCATAGAAACCTTTGTTGTGACCCAGATCGTAAGTTAAACCCAGTTTTGGGGCCAGGATATTAAAATTATTGGTTTCCTGCTCCTTGTACTTGGTTTGACCCGCCGGAATGCTGTTGTTAAAATCATAGTGCACCCGGTCATAACGCAGGCCGCCCACAATGCGCAGAGCCTCTACCGGTTTTACCTCATACTGTAAGTATGCAGCGGTATTGAACAGCTTGATGTTGTAATTATCGATGTACCTGCCGGTATTGGTAAAGCCGGTATAGTAGTTGTTCTGTACGTCTTTGTCGATGTTTAGATACTGGGCATAGTATGAGCTCGGACTATCATCCATATAAACACCGCCAATTAAACGCGAATGCAGAAAATCAATATCCACACGGTGCTGGGCCAGTAAACCGTAGCTCTGGAATTTCTGATCATTCACCTGTCCGTTTGAGCTTAGATATTTGCCGGTATTATCCCGCACATCGGAGATATAATAGCTGGGCAGCTGCGCGGTGGAGTTATCGCGAAAGAAAAGGGTTACAAAAGTGCTGTTCTTATCATCCCACTGATGATCCAAACGCGTGCTGGCCCGGAAAGCTTTTACCCTACGATAAGTGAAACGCTGATTGGCGCTATACTTACGGCTGTAAAAACGGGTGCTATCCAAACTACCCGGTGTTTGGGTGTCCAGGTAATTATAAGCAGCAGCCGTGGTTAAACGGGTGGTGGCATTAAAATCATACGTGGTTTTAAAATTAACCGAGTACTTGTCGAAGTCGGAGTAATCCTGCCAGCTATCTTTTTGATGGGCAACGTACCCACCAACGTACAGGCCAAATTTACCCTGGCTAAAACCACCATCGGCATCAACCCGGCGGTAGTGATAATTATCGCCCTGAACAGAAACATTTCCCGCATAACCCGTAGGCGGCCCCTGGGTAATAAAGTTAACCGCACCACCAATAGAGTTACTGCCATACAACGATGAAGCCGGGCCTTTGATCACCTCGATATCCTTAACACCCGACATATTGATCTCATACAACGAGTTGTGGTTAAAGATCCCCGTAGGGCGTATCGGCAAACCGTCTTCCATATACAGATAAAGTGCGTTATAGGTAATAGGCTGACGAATGGCCATGGTATGCTGCTCGTTACCCAGGTTCACCATGTATACGCCAGCCACCTTGTTCAATAACTGGTAAAGGGCGGTGGCTTTGGTATCTTTTATCTGAGTAGAATTTATCTTGCTGATGGCGATAGGCGCATCCTGACGCGCTTGCCCTTCCCGGCTGGCGGTTACCACAACAGGCTGCAAATCGACGGTAGAAGGTTCCAAAGCGATGTCAAGATCATGCCTTTTTAAAGTGGTTACATCTACAATACGGGCATTATAACCCACCATGGCAAATTTAAGTTTGGTAATACCCTGCGCATTGATGGTAAAATGCCCCTTGGCATTGGTCGTTGCCAGCTTTACGCCGGTTGTTGCATCGGCTTTACATATAGATGCGCCTGCCAGGGCCTCGTGCGTATTGGCATCTGTAATAGTTCCCTGTAAAGTGGTTTGGCCGTACGACCGGGTATAAAGTGATATAAAAAGTATAAATAGACTTAGATATTTTTTCATGAATAAACAATCAGGAGCCGAAGCCCCGGTATAAAATTTAGTATAGGACGATGGGTTTCCCGGGGATCTTTATTGATGCGTTTCAATTTGCAATAGCAAATCAAATCTTCCATCATGTCATTGCGAGCGCAGCGTGGCAATCTCCTCAATATGTTCACCACTTATACGATGAGATTGCTTCGTTCCTCGCAATGACATAGTTGTAGTGTACAATGACAGGCCGCTTTTTACCACACGCAAAAGCACATAGCAAAGTCATCAATCAAAAAGATCCGGGAAAATAAAATGGAATTATCCTAACTGGGGGGGCTGGAAGATGGCACCGTCTGGTTTAACCGGAAGGGTGCAATCATAAGGGGTCACAATAACTTGCAACAAGCTGGAGTGAAATTTAATAACCGTTGAACTGGCTACATAAACTTCCTGAAAGAGGCTCTTTTGCGACTGCCTTTCATCGCTGGCCTGCTTTTCCTCTGCCTGTTTTATCTTTTTCGCGAAATAACATTTACCATCGCAGTGCAACCAGGGTTTATTCCGGTTTTCGCAAAGCTTGGTGGCAATGTAGTTCCTGTTCAGTTCAAAACCCGCGTAAATAAAGAACCGCGAGAAATTAACCGTGATCAGCGAAACGATGAGTAAATAGGCTGTAAAACGTTGCAGCATGTTGCCGCAAAGGTAATAGCTGTACGTTTAATAAGCAATGCCAAATAAAAAATAAGTTTTAATTAGCCCGTTTGAGCACCGTGCTCAGATGCTCTCCTTTATAAACAATATGCATCTGGATAGAATCCGGGTAAATTTTACCGGTATGCGGCGCATTGCCATCGGGCACAGGTACATTGAAGGAGAAATCGCTGCCGTTGATCATGCCATCGGTAATTTGCACATCACCTTCTGGCATGTGTGCTGTACCGGTAAGCTTATCACTATCAACCTTAAAAGTGTAGTTTAATGTAAATATGGTATTGTTAGGCAGCTTTAGTGTGCCTGTCCATTTTCCGTTAATATCCATCACTGCGGCAAAACAGATCACAAAACATATTAATAGCATCGCCGTTACAACTATCTTTCTTTTCATGGGGGCGTTGCAGGCAGCATTATGTTCTTCCTGCTATGGATATACAAACTTTTGGTTAAATAGTTTAACCAAATAAAAAAACCTTACTTATTAGTAAGGTTTTGATAGTGAGGTTTAAGTATGAAAATACTTTAAGGCTCTGTTATTCCATAGTTTGGAATGTGATTTATTTCTTTTCTTCGGGTCTTTTTAACACGGAGTGTACTTTCGCGCCATTGATCTCCAGGTCGATGCCTGTTGAATCACCGTAGAATTTGCCGGTATGCGGAATATCCATGCCGCCTGTAGTAACACTGAATGAAAAAGTAGTACCATCTGTTTTACCGTTAGCTATCTGTACATCGCCATCTGGTGTTAAAGCCGTTCCGGTTAATTTATCGCCATCAATTTTAAAATTGTATAGTAATGGGTATTCGGAACCATCACCCAAAACTAATTTTCCTGACCATTTGCCATTCAGATCAGCAATGGCTGCAAGGCAAACCATAAAGCAACCTACCAACATCGCGGTAGTAAAAAACTTTCTTTTCATAACGTATTTTTTATTTACCTAAGATAATGTGTTTTTTGTTAAAAATCAGTTAAGTGCACATTATTTAAACCATACAAAAATTAAGACAAAACCGCGGTTTAAACAAGTTATTTACCCATTTATTTTTACATATTAACGGAATGTTATTTATCAATGCAAATAATTGACGCTTGTTTGATGACAGCAAATCTGCCTTAGCATGGTAAAATACCTCATTGCGGCTAACTGATCCATTTATCACCTAACAAAACATACAGCTTATTCAATTACAATTTGAAAAATATCCTTTTCTTATAAAGAAAATAACAAAACAGCCATTCCAGTCCAAAAATGCAGATAGTAGCGACTATCACCTTAAGTAATTCACCAGCATTAAACCAACCTAAAACACCATTGCTGATACTGCTGATATAGCCATTGAACCAGCGGCTGCCAACAATTTCAAAAAACAGGTAAATAAAAATGGAGTTCATACCAACAATAGTAAAAAAGGTTAGGTATTTACGATGCCCCAATACATCAACCCACCAATAACAGATGGCTAAAAACCACAGGCACCAGCCTAACGATGTAATTGTAAATGAAGTTGTTGCTATCCGCTTAATTATGGGGGTTATGCTCAATGCGTCAAGACCATAACCAATTACAAGGCAGGCGAGCCCCCAAAGCAGGAGTTGCCTTAATTTATGATTACCGTTTAACAGCAGCTTACCCACCAGTGCCCCTGCAATGGTATGTACAGCGGTTGGGATACAGTTTATAGCTACCCAGCCACCTTTATTGATCTTATTCATGAGTAACAGATCGATATAATTACCAAAATTATGCTGATCGGTAAATGGCTGGTCGAAACCAGGTATGTGGATAAACCGGTAGAGTGCTTCGGTAAGTAACAGCAAACCGATGCATACGCCAATTTGTGCCAGTGGGTTCCATCTTATGATCAGGAAAGCTATTAACGTAGTAAATGAAAGCTGGGTTAATACGTCCCACAGTTCAAAAGATAAGCCTTTCGGACGAACAGCATAATCCAGCACACCCCAAAAGAACAGCCAGCCGCAGCGGATCAAAGTTTTTTTAAATGTTTGGTTCCATGTAACGCCATTACTCCATTGTTTATTTAACGAAAACGCCATAGCCACTCCAGCTATAAACATAAAAACGGGCTGTACCAGGTCCCAAAAATGAAGTCCATGCCATGGATGATGCGTAAATTGCTCTATGAAGCGCCCGTGTGTATGCTCGTACAAATAATCATATATCCCTGTTGACTCTATGGCAAGCAATACCATAATAAAGCCGCGAAGAAGATCAAGGGAGAGCAGGCGTGTGGAGATTGGGTTAGAGACTTGGCTTACAGGCATAAATATGTTTCAATATCAATTGAACAATATACTTTTTAAAGGTAGATAAAAAGTAATTATTTAACCAGAATCACCATTTAAACCATATAAAAGTTAAGCTAAAACCCTTGGTTAAAAAATGTTTTGCCCTTTATTTTTACATATTAACTGAATGTTATTTAGCGGCACAAATAATTGTTTAATTTTGACCCGATGAAAAAGGTGGAAGTATTAAAGCTGATGGACTTGGTTGAAGACATCAAGAAACTTGATGAATTGATTGTTGCCAGTCGTAAAAAAAAGACCTCAGATTTTGTACTGAACCAGTACGAGGCCAAAAAGATCAAAATGGTGGGCTCTATCATCAATGAGCTGGCCAATCCCCCTATTCAATCCATAGAAAGCTACCTGCTCATCAAAAAGATCCTGAACAAGTACTACCCCAACATGCCCGAAGAAGAGCTAATGAGCGATACCGACATTGGTAAAATTGTGGCTGTTATTGAAGGATAAGTATTAATAAATACCCGCCATTGGTTCTTCCATTTCGCCGCCTTTCCAGAAAGTAGTAGCCGGATGAAAATGTTTCCAGGAGCGCCAGTATTCCTGGTAAGCCTGTACTTTGGCCAATCGCTGCCCTTTTTGAGTTCCGGAGATACACAAGCCATCCCAATCCCAAACCGAAGCGGTTTCCAGATCGGTTAGCAAACCATCATTACCCAGGTTAAAATGCAGGGCTTTGCCATTTACGGCAGTATTCCAGGCATGGTAAGTAAGACTATCATGTTCAATACCCAATAGCAACGAGTGGTGGTCAAACTCATCATTAAGCAAACGCTTGTTATTTAAACGACGCCAGTCATATGCCCGCGCTTTTCCATTGATAATTACCCCCACCACCCAGCTTTTACGGATCAACGAATCTTTATTTTTAAGGGTGCTATCGCGATCAATAGCTTGTATGCGGTCATAATTTTTCAGATCGGCGTAATCCGCTGCATACAATTTATCAGGTTGCATGATCAATGAGGTTGGATGTTTTTGCAGCCACGCCCCCAGGGTTGATTGTTCGTAAGGCAATTCCTGTAACTGATGGCCTTTCAATTCACCCACAGCCGCATTACCTGTAGCCTGGTACCACCAGGTCCTGGTACTTTCATCCTCGATAATAGCATTATAATGCCGCGCCCCTACCAGCCTGAAATTTTGCCGGGCACCGTTAATAACCGGATTGTATACCCTACCGGTACGGCACATAGTACAATAGGTTACCAAAACGGGTTGTTGCCCAACCCGGTCCTGCACTTTATGGTGATAGCCCAGGAAAACTACGGGATAGGCTTTGGCCACGCCATTGTTTACAACTCCTATGATCACATAGTTGAGTGGTACTTTATTGGTAAGACCATTAGCAAATTTCACCGCATCGGTTTCCTTAAACATGGTTTCGGCTTTGTAAGCGATATCTGTAAAGTAAAAGCTGCCTAAACAAAGCAGTAGTAGCACCACTTTTACAATTTTACCTCTTACCGTATTTTTCGCGTAATATTTAACCAGATACCAAACAATGAGCAAAGCACCTATAACACGCAAAGGATTTATAATTTTTTCGAGATAATAACATATAGTAATAGCATTCAGATCCTGGCTTCCCGGGAAAGGCATTAATAGGTAAGCATGTACCAACCCTGGTATGATCAATAAGATGATACCCCACCAAAATATCCGCGATCTGTTCTTATGCTCCATTACACTTCGGGGTTTAAGGCAGCATAGCGGTTTGGTGATGGCAAAGGTATGTATGGCATATCAATTTTAGGGTACCGGCTTGCGCCAGTCAATAAGTTTCTAATAATCGGGTTTATAATTATTCCGAATTTATTAAAAATTACTTTTATAAAGAATAGCCATCACCATAATTATTTTTAGCCAAAAGCCTGTCCATTAAACAGGTACTATTGTTTTTTGCCGTTCTCTACACTTTTGATCTCTTCCTTGCGGTCTTTTGTGAAATCGAAATGATCAAAATCAGGAGTTTGCGGTACATCCAGGGTAAAGCTGCTTAGTTGATCAATTTCAACCATAATGTCTTCGGCTATCAGATCAACCACATGCCCACCGAAGGCTTTATCTGTCGACAAAAAGTGAAAATGATAACCGGCAATATGCGGGCCTTCCATAAATTTGGGTATCCGGAAACCGATCAGGTCACCGTTCATATCTGCATGATTAAAAAAGTGTTGCCTGTCCAGCATCGAAGCCAGAGGCAGATATGGCTTTTCAACCGGCGGGAATGCCCTTGTTTTTACCAGTTTAAATTTACCGCTGATGTGGATAGCATAAATGCCATTCTGGTTGGTCAGCAAACTATCCAGGTAACTGTAAAATGCGGCTTTGTTTAATGTACCGCTATGCTTATACACTTTCGCAGCATTAAAAAAGCACACTACCGCATAAGGGGTTTTGCCGGTGTCGGGTATTTCGGTGGTTTTGCCGGTGGCCTGTGTTTGATAAAGATGTCCTTTAAAAATAAGTAATTCACCATCGAGCCGGGCCGGGGCGCCTAAACCAAAATTGCCGTGTTGTTTCAATTGTTTGTAAGGATAATACGAATCATACAAACCTCCAATAAACGCCGAAGCTAAACCAGCGCTGAATAAATTATTAGTATTATCAGGCTTTGCCTTTTGCTGTGCAGAAACCGTAAAGCTGCAACAAATCACAGCCATTAAGAGATAGATAGGGGTATTTTTCATAAATAAGTAATGTGTTGTAAATGTGGCAGCAAAACAATCGTTTTTTCGGCAATCCGGCAAATATTACCAGGTACATTATTCCACGGTATTACAAATTTTACTTTGCTTTTACCGCCGGGTGGCACGCGTATGCTAACTTTGCGCATTCTAAAGAAGGAGAGAACATGAAAATAGAGATATGGTCTGATGTGATGTGCCCGTTTTGCTACATTGGCAAACGCAGGTTTGAAGATGCGCTGCAACAATCAGGGCATCAGGAGCAGGTAGAAATTGAGTGGAAAAGCTTTCAGCTTAATCCGGATATAAAAACCGATCCATCTATCAACATTAATCAGTACCTGGCCGATGCAAAAGGCTGGACACTGGATTATGCTGCCCAACTGAATGATCATGTAACCCAAATGGCCGCAGAGGTGGGATTAACCTATAATATGGACCGCGCCGTAGTAGCCAATAGTTTCAATGCGCACCGTTTTACGCATCTTGCTAAAAAGCACGGTTTAGGCGATGCCGCTGAAGAAGCCCTGTTTAAAGCTTATTTTACCGAAGGCCTGAACATGGACGATAATGACACCCTTATTAAGTTGGGAACCGGCATTGGTTTAGATGCCGCCGAAGTTAAACAGGTATTGGAAAGTGATGTTTATGCCGATGAGGTAAAATACGATATTGCCCAGGCGCAGCAATTAGGGATCCGTGGCGTTCCATTTTTTGTGATGAACAATAAATACGGCGTATCAGGCGCGCAGGCTGTACCGGTATTCCTGGAAACTATCGAAAAATCATTTACGGAGTGGCAACAGGAAAACAAGAAGCCTTCGTTGACCATTATAGAAGGCGAATCTTGCTCACCTGAAGGCGACTGCGGATAATTTGATACCGCAGGTAAATATTTATGTATCAGGTAAATCAAAAAACGATTTAGCCTATTCAAGTTGTAACATATTTGTTATACCTTTGTATATAGGAATCTTAGTGTACTAAATACACTTACATAAATATAAATGATCGACGCGCCGGCTGTACCAACTTCTGTATCAAAAAAAGCACTCCGCATTGCTGTTGGGGCCATGTTTTTTATGGCTGGATTGAGTTTTTCGAGCTGGGCATCGCGTATTGCTACGGTACAGCAAGACATGGGTCTTTCTGACGCGGCATTAGGGGCGGTATTATTTTCGCTCCCGGTAGGTTTAATGTGCTCGCTCCCTTTTTCGGGTTGGATCATCACTAAGATCGGTAGCCGCAAACTGCTTATCGGCGCTTTGTTAGTGTATTCTGTAGCCCTGGTAACCCTGGGCCTGGCCCAAAATCCTTTCCAACTCATTATTTGTTTGATATGTTTCGGATTCAGCAGTAACGCTGTAAATATTTCTGTTAATACCCAGGCCGTAGCCGCCGAAGAATTATATCAACGTCCCATCCTGGCTTCGTTTCATGGTTTATGGAGCCTGGCTGGATTTGTAGGCGCGGGCGTTGGTACATTTATGATCGCCAATCATGTGACGCCTTATCTACATTTTTTATTGATGATGATAGTGATCATGATCGGTGTAATTATAGCTGCACGCTACCTTAAAGATGATAAAGTGGCCAATGCAGGACCGGTTTTCGTGATGCCAGATAGTTCGCTGATCAAGCTGGGCGTTATTGCCTTTTGCTCTATGATATGTGAAGGCGCTATGTTCGATTGGAGTGTTATTTACTTTAAAAAAGTAGTATTGGCACCAACGGCTCTTGTAGGCGTGGGCTTTACCGCTTTCATGCTTACCATGGCTGCAGGCCGGTTCTTTGCCGATAAATTCGCGCATCGTTATGGCTTAAAACGTACCTTGCAGGTAAGCGGTACATTAACAGCTACAGGCTTGCTTTTCGCGGTGGCATTTCCTTATGTGTACACGGCCATAGCAGGTTTTTTACTGGTAGGCGTTGGCGTATCATCGGTTGTACCGATGGTTTTCAGCGCGGCCGGTAAGTCAAAGACCATGCAGCCGGGCGTTGCTTTGGCAGCAGTATCAACCATAGGTTTCCTGGGTTTTTTGGTAGGCCCTCCAATCATTGGTTTTATAGCAGGCTTAGCCACCTTAAGGGCCTCCTTTATCCTGATAGCCTGCATGGGTGTATCTGTAGTGGTGGTATCTACCAAGGCCAAGATCTGATTATTCCCAGCTCAGATTGCCTCTTGCCGAAATTCGGAATACAAAACTTTTAATTTCTTAATTTAGGAGCGATGAGGCAAAAAACCCCAATTGAAAAAATCACCGCGCCGGTAAACAAGTTCATCCATCAGGAACATACCAGTGGTATTGTGCTTTTTATCAGCGTGGTAGTGGCCATTATATGGGTCAATTCGCCGCTGGAGCATTTTTATCATTCCCTGTGGGATCTTAAATTTTCCTTAGGTTTTGGCGGTCATGTACTTGATCATTCCCTGCACCTGTGGATCAATGACGGACTGATGGCCATATTCTTTTTTGTGATAGGCCTGGAGTTAAAGCGGGAGTTTATGGCTGGCGAGCTATCCTCCATCAAAAAAGCATCCTTACCCATGGTTGCCGCATTGGGTGGCATGCTGGTGCCTGCCCTTATTTACTTTTTCATTAATAAAGGTACCGCGTCTGAACATGGCTGGGGTATCCCCATGGCTACCGACATCGCCTTCGCGCTGGCTTTGCTTTCCATCGCCGGTAAACATATTCCCTCATCGGTAAAAGTATTCCTATCCGCCCTGGCCGTTGCCGACGACCTTGGGGCAGTGCTGGTGATCGCTATATTTTACAGCTCGCACATCGCCCTAATGCCTTTAACTATTGGCATATGGCTGCTGGTGATATTGCTCATCGGCAATAAAATGGGTATCCGGAACATTGCTTTTTACCTGGTGATCGGTTTCGGGGTTTGGGTAGCCTTTTTACTTTCGGGCGTACATGCTACCATAGCCGGTGTATTGGTGGCCTTCACTATTCCGGCCCGCACCCGGATTAACGAGAAAAGCTATGCCGATAACCTCCGCTCGCTACTGCTTGATTTTGAGAACGCCATCCCCAATAACAGTACTCTAACCACGCCCGAACAGCATGACACTATCGAAAAAATAAAAGAACTCAGCATGGATGCCGAAACGCCGCTGCAAAAAGTGGAATTTATGCTGCATCCATGGGTAGCTTTTGTAGTGATGCCGCTTTTTGCTTTGGCCAACGCCGGTATTGTGATCGGTG
Source organism: Mucilaginibacter sp. BGA-UO-ETr-C110 (assembly GCF_059567985.1). Lineage (NCBI taxonomy): Bacteria > Pseudomonadati > Bacteroidota > Sphingobacteriia > Sphingobacteriales > Sphingobacteriaceae > Mucilaginibacter > Mucilaginibacter sp. BGA-UO-ETr-C110. The sequence continues at coordinate 158,526 of NZ_JCAQPB010000002.1, read as the reverse complement.
CCAACTTTTTTTCGTCGCTGGCTAACCCGGTGAGCCTGGGGGTAACCATTGGCTTACTGGCTGGTAAGTTTATTGGCGTGCTGCTGGCTACCTGGCTCATGGTAAAACTTGGTGCCCAACTGCCGGCCAAATCTACCTGGAAACAAATTGTTGGTGTAGCCCTGCTGGCAGGCGTGGGCTTTACCATGTCGTTGTTTATATCCGGGCTTGCTTTTAACCAACCCGAAATGGTGGATCAGGCTAAATATGGTATCCTGTTAGCTTCATTACTGGCTGGTGCGCTTGGGGTGTTGGTGCTGAGGAAAGCGTAGATAACCGGGTGAGTCGACTATAAATAGTTCAATAAACCCCTCCCTTCCATCGCACTGACAGCCGCACCCCTCCCGTGGGGAGGGAATTAAAAAAACAACCCACTACTCCCCTCCATTCGGCTTACCATATACACTCAAGGGTGTAAGCCTGTTCTGGAATATCACTTGCGAGCTATTATAAAATTTCACAAAATCATCAGCACTCGTCTGTCCGGGATAGGGTACAAAATAATGACCGGCATTACCATTACGCCAGGCCAGCACGTAGGATAGCCTATGTTTTGTTAGCATGGGTAATAAAACTTTTGTCCACCAATCGGTTTGTGGTATTTGCTCATAGCCTGTTTCGGGTAAGCAGGCTACCTTATGATGTTTAGCCGCTATGGCATCTAAAATAGTAAGGCGTTTATCCAGTTTGGTTTGATAATAGGCAACGTTTTTATAACAATAATTATCAAAGCCAACAAAATCGACATAGTCATCGCCGGGGTAACGCTCCAGGAATTCATCTTCTGAGTCAAAATCGGCCGTTGAATATACAATGAGCAGATTATGCAATTTTTTCTTTTTACGCAGGTAATCCATGGTGAAACGCCACAGGGTTTTAAATTCATCGGCGGAACTGGTGTTTTTACCCCACCAAAACCAACTGCCGGTAAGCTCATGAAAAGGCCTGAACAGGATGGGGATGGCTTCGCCTCCTGAGCCTTTCAGATCGGCGATGTACGCCGCCGCTTTATCCAGCCAGGAAACATAAATATCATGGTATGCTCCACCCGGGATCAGATCTTTGATGGTGTGTTCGGTGTTATCCCAGGCGGTTTTGCCATTGGCCGGGTTATCCATGTGCCAACAGAATGTATTAATACCCCCGCGTTCATAGGCCTCTTTTACCAGTTGTTTTTGCAGTTTAAAAGGGATACCATTAATGTCATTGATACTATCATGTTCAATTTTAGCCAGATCCCAGCCGTATATAGCAGGATATGAACCCGTAACACTTTTTACATCCGAACCATTGGGCTCAAACTTCCAGTTAACACCATAGGCTGTATCGTCATGATGGCCGAACATGATCCCCGCACCTAGCAGGCGCTGCATACTGAAAAAGAGGGCGCTGGTTTCGGCAGTGGCTCTTTTATCACTCGGGCTATATAATTGCGCGCTGGCAAACAAATTATAAAACAATAAAAATAAAGCCGTAATGCTTATGTACCTCAAAACTATATGCATATTTCAACTGATCGGGCAAGCGACTAAATTAATATTATTAAAATTCTTGTGGCTAACCTATTCGCTTAATAATTTCTATACAAGCGCGACTGTTGTGATAGGGACATTTCCATAACCCGGCTTTATCCTGTCCGGCCATAGCGCTACCATCGGCAGCTATTCCCCAAAACCATTCGCCGTTCTGTTTATCCAGTATCTTATCCTTAACAAAGTTCCAGTTATCCATAGAGAAGTTAAGGTATTTAGGATTGCCACTTATTTGCCAGGCATTAAAAAAGCCAATCATAGCTTCGGACTGTACCCACCAGTGTTTTTCATTAATAAGATGCCAGGCTGCAGGTTCGTACTCGTACCCTAAGCCGCCATCGGTGTCAAGCCCTTCTGATGTGGCATCGGCAATTTGCAGGCAGATATTTTTTAGCTGCTTCCCGCGGATCTGATCACCTATCACTTCGGCCGCTTCCAGCAATAACCAGCTGGCTTCAATATCGTGCCCATAGGATACCGTGTCAGACTTTCGGTTCCAGTCCTCATCAAAAAACAGGATAAGATGATGGGTATCCGGGTCAATAAAATGATCCAGGAAATTATCTATCAGGGCTTCTATCTGTTTTTTCAACCCATCATCGGGCCAAATCCGGTACAGGTTGGCATAAGCCTCCAGCACATGCAGATGCGTATTCATGGTCTTTTTTTCATTGGCATCCTTAGAGCTCAGGCGCAGATCATCAATAGGCTGCCAGTCTCGTGTAAAGGCTTCCATATATCCGGTTTTGTCATGATCATAGCTTTTATCAACCAGCAGCTGGTACAGTTCGATGGCCTGACGTTTAGCTGCCTCTATTCCTGAAGCCAGGTAGTACTCACTGAGGCCGTATATGGTAAACGCGCTGGCATAAACCTGTTTTTTGGGATCCAGCTGATTACCCTTTTCATCAACCGACCAATATACCCCACCAAATTCCTGATCGATAAAATGAGCGGTTATGTATTCATAAGCCCGGTGCGCCATTTGCAAAACTGCATCATCGGGTCGATGGTTATAGGCTGCCGAAAAGCTCCACAAAATACGGGCATTCAATACCGAACCTTTCGCTGCTCCGGGAATCACCTGGTTATTTTGATCAATTTTGCCCCAAAAGCCACCGTTCACTTCATCGTGTGTATTTTTAAGCCAATAATTCAGAATGTTACTTAACTCGGTGTTCAGCTCATTTTTATACTTAAGCAATTGTGGTTGAGTACTTTTGTGGTTGATCATTTTAAGTGTTGAATAATCATATTCAGCTCTCTTGCGGCTGACGCGAATTTTTATTACTGTTGATAATACCATAAACAGTATCAACCGAGGTTGAAGATCTTAGGCCATCTGCAGGGGTATTGGTCACATAATCTAATAACTTCTCCAAAGTAGTAGTGGCCACATGCATTCGGGTATCTGACGATGCATAGTAAATATAAACCGAACCATCGTCATCGGCTATCCAACCGTTGCAAAATACTACATTGGAAACATCTCCCACACGCTCCTCCCCTTCCGGGGCTAAAAAATAGCCGCCGGGTTTGTATATCACATTGGTAAGGTCTTGCAGATCGGTCATAAACATATACAACACATAGCGCAAACCCGCAGCGGTATTACGCACCCCATGCGCCAGATGCAGCCATCCTTTTTTGGTTTTAAGCGGCGCTGGCCCCTGGCCATTCTTGGCTTCGTAAACCGTGTGGTAGCTTTTATTATCGATGATGGCTTCGTGGTCAATAAAGGCATGCTCCATGGTATCACACAAACCAAAACCTATACCGCCACCGGTACCCGCGCTGATAAAACCATCCTGCGGACGAGTATACAGGGCATATTTACCATCAACAAATTCCGGGTGTAACACCACGTTGCGTTGCTGGAGCGAATTGGTTTTAAGATCGGGTAGCCGTTCCCAGGTTATCATATCCTTGGTGCGCGCTATACCACAGGCCGCTACCGCCATCGACTGGTCATGTGCCGGTGCGGCAGGATCGCGTCGTTCGGTGCAAAACAAGCCATAAATCCAGCCATCCTGGTGGCTTGTGAGGCGCATATCATACACATTGGTATCGGGCCCATGAGTTTCTGGCAGACGTATTGGATAATCCCAAAAAGTAAAATTATTGACACCATCAACGCTTTCAGCAACCGCGAAAAACGATTTGCGGTCGACACCTTCTACCCGGGCCACTACCAGGTAGCTACCATTAAATTTGATGGCTCCAGCATTAAAAACCGCGTTGATACCAAATCGTTCCATTAAATAAGGATTGGTTTTGGCATCCAGGTCATAGCGCCAGTTAAGCGGTATATGTGCTGCCGTAAGCACCGGATATTTATAGCGGTTAAATATGCCGTTACCAGTTCCGGCTATTTCATTCGGCCTGGTTATCAGTTGTTGCTGTTCTTCCTGTAGCCGGGTTAAACGGTACTCAAATTCCTGTTTCATATAGATAGACTTAGGCTGATATTCAATAATCTTTTAGTTTATTCCACCATGTTTTTTTCAATATGATCACGATCACTGCCAGTAAGGCTATAGTTACCAGCAAAGGCAGTCTCTGATGCAATATGAGGTACATGGGTAAAATGGTAAGGCACAGTTGCGCTATAGTGCCTATCACCACGTTGAACATATTCAGTTTAAAGTTTTTGTTGGGTACAAACGCGGCATCATCGGCTATCACCAATTGTTTTACAGGCTCCCAAAATCCCCAGGGGCGTACCGTGCTGTAAAATGATTTTAGCACGGCCATATCAGTAGGTACAGTAGCGTACGAGCCGATAATTGAACCCGTCAATGATAGCAGGAACAGCAGCGGGAACCAGTACAACAGTTCGTTGGATGGTATCAGCACAGAAAATATCATCGAGGATAATATCCCGGCCAGCATCCCATAAAAAAAGCCATTGGCGTTAAAACGCCACCAATGCCATTTTAAAACATTGGATACGACATAGCCGCCATAAAGGGCCGATACGATCCACTGCAGGGCACTATTTACGTCTTTTATAAAAAATCCCAATATCACACCTATTGCTACCACAACTATGCCTACCAAATAATTCATGGTGATGATCTTTTTATTTGATGCTGTTGGATTTACATATTTGAGATAAATATCATTAACGATGTAAGCCTGCGCCGCATTCATGGTACCACTAAATGTGCTCATGAATGCACCCAGCAAACCAGCCAGCAGCAAACCCACCAAGCCAACGGGCAAAAAATTATTGATCACCGCGGGCAAAATCCGTTCAAAGTCGATAGCTCCGGTAGCATCCCTGAGGTTCATTTCATGATAATACAGCAAACCCAACACGGTAAGGCTCACAATAAGCGTGTAACGGATGGGCAACAGGATGATATTCACAAAGCCGCTCATTTTACTGGCCTCCTCGGGCGAGCGGGTTGAGAGGATCTTTTGCATATCATAATTGGGTGCGGGTCCGGCAAGCGCGGCAAAGAAACCTTTAAAGGTCATCATCATAAAAAACAACCCGAACAGCGAATAGCCATCATCCTTTATCTTTTGATTAACCTCCGTAATAATACCCGACCAGCTTAAACCCAACTGCTTGCCAAAAAAGGGACTGTACCAACCGTTGGGTACGTTCAAATGCTGCCCCATGAGTTTATGAGCAGCTATAAAACCTATCCAGATACAAGCTACGGTCATGATGCCGTATTTGATCATATCGCCCAGCACAATGCTGTGCATGCCTCCTAAAATAGAGTAAAACATGGCAAATAAGGTGAACACAATACCATACACGTGCGGCACATATTGCGGCGCAACCCGGAAGGGTATATAAACCTTAACCAACTCCCAGGGGACAAATATTTCGATGAATTTGCCCAGCCCTATAAAGCCATAGGCCAAAAAGCCAAAACAACTAAGCAGCGCAAAAGCGATCACGATCATGTGCGAGCTACCCACACCCATACCAGTTTTACCAAAGCGGGTAGCTAGCCACTCGGCCCCGGTAGCAGCATTTGACCTGCGCAGCCAGCGCGACAGGTACATCATCAAAAACACCTGGTTAAATACGGGCCAGAGCCAGGGTATCCAGATACTTTTCATCCCATATACAAAACACAGGCTCACCATCCACATGGTTCCGCTGATGTCAAACATATCGGAGGCATCGCTTAAACCCAGTTTATACCAGGGTAGCGATTTACTGCCAAGCATGTAGCTTTCTTTATTCTCGCGTGCTTTTTTACGATACCATAAGCCAATGAATATGGTGCTGAGCAGGTATAAAACGATAATGAAAACATCCAAAAAGTGAAGCTTCATTGGCCCAAAAATGTAAAAAGTGTAAAATGGATGTCTATTAAACTGGTTATCAAAAATAGTCTTATTCAGGATTGATTTATAATACTATTTTAACCTAATTTTTACCCGATTGCTAAAAACCTAAATAAAAACACGATTGCCAGTGTAGGTTTCCCGGAACTCTTTGGGGATGCAGAGCTTCTTTCTCTTAAATATACGATTAAAATTCGAGATATTATTGAAGCCACACTTATAAGCGATCTCGGCTATGGTGTTGGTGCTGTCGATAAGCATACGGGAGGCATGGCCTAGTCTGATCTCGTTCAGACTGTCTATGAAGGTTTTACCGGTGCGTTTTTTGATAAACCTGCTAAATGAAGCTTCGGGCATATTGGCTATGCGGGCTACCTCGGCCAGGGTTACCTGCTTGTGATAGTTGAGGTTCATGTGTTCAAATACCTTTTCAATGCGCCTGCTGTTGTAGTAAAGCTTTTCGTTGCTAAAACTGGCATCAGAAACGGTGCGCATATTGCGCGATATGGAAAGATCATGCAATACAGACATCAGCTCCAATACCGAATCGAACCCGCTTTTTTGGGCCAGGCCAATGATGCGGCCCTTGAGCGCCTGTATGGTCTCGAGCGAGAATACAATCCCTCGCTGCGAGCGCTCCAGCATACTTTTCAAAAAGCTTAACTGGTTGCGTTTCAGAAACTTCTCGTCAAAAAGATCCTTATGGAATTGTATGGTAATTTCGGTAATCTCTTCACTTTGGCATTGATGCGTAAACCAGGCATGGTACAAATTCGGACCGATCAGCGCCAGTTCCAAATCCTCAATAACTTCAATATTACCGCCCACTACCCGCCGGGCGCCTTTGGCATTAACAATCAGGTTTAGCTCGTACTCGTCATGGTAGTGAAGCGGAAAATCGAACTTCTTTTTAACCCTCGAAAAAATGGTAAAACAGTCGCTTGGAGTTAGCGGCGTTATTTCGCGCATTACATTATTGATCATCGCAATTGAGTATATAAAAATTGGCTTTGGTTTTGATACGAATTTAACATAAATATAGTAGATATTTAGTTTATCCTAATCAAAAATCTTATCTTCTTGCCTCAAATGGCACTTTTTAAAGCTTTATTTTAACACTTTTTAACATAAAATGCGGGCAAAACAGCCTGTAAAAGCTCAAACCCTGGCACAAAACCCCTCATTTTAACACTTTTTAACAAATTTTAACACGACTATAGCAAGGTTTAAAAAGTATAGCGAATCAATTTCCCGATCAAAAAAGCCCAAGCTCTGTGCGATTCCTTCCCTCGGGAAGGGGAGGAAGGGGTTTATGGAATAGGATAATCATCGCGCGTAGAAACCCCTCCCTGCCACTACACCTACCTAGCGCGCCCCTCCCGTGGGGAGGGAATCAAAAATGACACTTTCTTAGTCCCCTTGTCAAAAATTTTTGGTTTTATCATAGAAATCACCATGACACCCTATTTGAACAACCGCCTACCCGCACAGGCTTCATTCATCGTCACCCCTGGATAATAAAAGCACGCCAATGAAATTTTACACTCCATCAACCATATTTTTCCGGGCGAATTATTCAATATAAATTATAACTGTTAGGTTTGCAGGCAATTGCAGTTTTAACTTTTTACCCAAACGGTCAGAAACTTAAACTCAATTTAATATGTTATTAAATTCTGCCTCCTTAACTTACGGGAGTGTGGGCTCATGACTTTTAATTTGGCTTATTAATTGTATAATGAATTCGAATTTATCAGGCAAAAACATGAAATTGCCATATTATATATAGGTTCAAACAATTGCCATAAGTTATTGTAGAGTAACCATAATTAATTTGTACAAATACCTACTATATCATATTTAATGGATACAGCAGAAAGCGCAACAACGGTTAAAAAGAATTCGAAGTTTAAGCAAAGCCTCATCAACTTTTTTACCGACCTGTATAAGATCAACCAGTTCATTTTACGTTTTTTCAGGGAGGCATTTGTACCTCCTTTTGAACTTAAAGAGATTGTACGACAGTGTTTTGAAGTAGGTGTGCGTTCCTTTACGCTCATATCGGTAACCGGCTTTATTGTTGGGGTGATATTCACCAAGCAATCACGCCCTTCGCTATCGGAGTTTGGGGCGCAATCATGGCTGCCATCGCTGGTATCTATCGCTATCATGCGGGCATTGGCCCCTTTGGTAACCGCGCTTATCGCATCGGGCAAGGTAGGTTCAAGTATTGGCGCCGAGCTGGGCTCTATGCGGGTAACCGAACAAATTGACGCGATGGAAGTATCGGGCACCAAACCGTTTAAGTTTTTGGTGTGTACCCGCGTACTGGCCACTACCCTCACTATCCCTATCTTATCAACCTATACCGGCTTGATAGCCATATTGGGCGGCTATTTAAACGTAAGCCAAAACGAAGGCACCAGCTGGAGCGCCTTTATACAGCAGGTGTTTGAGCCTTTAACTTTTGTTGATTTTGTGGCCTCGCTAATCAAATCAATCGTGTTTGGTTTTACTATAGGTATTGTAGGTTGTTACCAGGGCTATAATTCAACCAAAGGAACGGAGGGTGTTGGCAAGGCGGCCAACGGCGCGGTGGTTACGGCCATGTTCCTGGTATTTATTGAAGAAATTATTATTGTGCAGATAACCAGCTGGTTCCGTTAATATGAAAAAGACACAAACACAGGCAGATCATAGCAACCCGGTTATCAGCATCAGGGGACTTAAAAAGGCCTTTCAGGATTATGCCGTGCTCCGCGGTATCGACCTTGACCTTTACCAGGGCGAAAACCTGGTGGTGCTTGGTCGTTCGGGTACGGGTAAATCTGTATTGATCAAGATCATCTCGGGCCTGCTGAAACCTGACGCGGGCGAAATAACCGTACTGGGCCATAACATGGAGCAAATAACCGAAAAAGAACTGCAGGACCTGCGGGTGAGGATCGGTTTTTCGTTCCAGAACAGTGCCTTGTATGATAGTATGACGGTACGCAAAAACCTGGAATTTCCACTGGTGCGCAACCGCAAGGGTATTACCCGCGCCGAGATCAATACCGCGGTTGAAACGGTACTGGATGCCGTTGGCCTGTCGCAAACCATTAACCAGATGCCCTCCGAACTTTCGGGCGGTCAGCGCAAGCGTATTGGTATTGCCCGAACGTTGATCCTGAACCCTGAAGTGATGTTGTATGATGAGCCCACAGCCGGGCTTGATCCGATAACCTGTATCGAGATCAACGACCTGATTAACGAGGTGCAGCAGCGTTACAATACCTCATCCATCATCATTACACACGATTTAACCTGCGCCAAACAAACCGGCGATCGGATAGCTATGCTGCTCGACGGGCAGTTTCAGCGTACCGGTACTTTTGATGAGGTTTTTGACACCGATGACAGTCGGGTTAAACCATTTTTTGACTATAACTTTATTCACTAAGAACAGATATTATAACCATTATCATGGATGCAACAGAAAATAGAAAAGCAATTACAGTAGGCATATTTTTAGCGCTTGGCCTTATCGTATTTATACTGGGGGTATTCACGCTTGGGGGCCAGCAAAAAAGCTTTGTAAAAAATATAAAAATAAGCTCCGTTTTTAGTGACGTGGCTGGCTTAAAAAAAGGCAATAACGTATGGTTTTCCGGGGTTAAAGTGGGGACTATCAGCAATGTTAAATTCATTGGCCCATCACAGGTACAGGTGTTTATGAATATTGACGAGGCCTCCCAACAATATATACACCGTAACGCGGGCGCCAAAGTAAGCTCAGATGGATTGATAGGCAACAAGATCATTGTGATTGACGGCGGAAGTCCGCAGGCCCCTGAAATTCAGGATGGAGACGTGCTGCAGGCCGAAAAAATGCTATCCACCGATGATATGCTCAAAACCCTGCAGGACAATAACCAGAACCTGCTGGCCATTACCACCGATTTTAAAGTCCTGAGTCATAAAATACTGGAAGGCAAAGGCACTGTAGGCGCCTTAATGGCCGATAGTACCATGGCTATGCAACTGCGTGCCGCCATGCGTAATTTGCAGGCTGCCACACAAAGCGCGGCAACCATGGCTGTACAACTCAACAGTTTCAGCGCTAAAATGAATACCAAGGGTGGCTTTGCCGATAAACTACTCACCGACACCGCTACTTTTAACAAAATAAGCCAGTCGGTTAGTCAATTACAAAAAGCAGCGGCTAATGCATCAACCCTGACAGACAACCTCACCAAAGCCAGCAATAAACTCAATACTACCGATAATGCTATCGGCGTATTGCTGAACGACCCTAAAGGCGCAGCACAGGTACAAACCACACTAAACTACCTGCAACAAAGCTCCGTTAAACTTAATGACGACCTGGAAGCGGTACAGCACAATTTCCTGCTGCGCGGCTTTTTCAAAAAGAAAGCAAAAGCCAAGGCCGATAGTTTAAAAGCTCAATAAGCATTTAACAGGTATGCAAAGCGGATGTATGGTATTGGGGATAATTGAGATGTGCGCTGCGGGGCTGCTCATTTTTCTGGCGTATCTTATCAAATACAAAAAAAGGGTTGAGATCATTGCCGGCTATGACGAGCGAACCTGTAAGGATAAAGACGGCCTGGCTAACTGGATAGGCGGCAGTCTCCTGATCACCGGACTCATATGTCTTTTATTAGGCATTGTAGCCACCCTGATGCCCAACCATACCGATCACATGATGATCGCCTTTGGCATTATTGTACTCTTGTGGGTGGTTATAGTCAATATAGGCGGGCGGAAATATAAGGGGTAACGACTCTCCCGCCTGCGCTTCGCTGTGCACCCCTCTCTTCGCCTTCGGCGAAAAAAGAAAGAGCTATACTTACACTCCTTCATGTCATTGCGAGGAGGTACGACGAAGCAATCTCGTAGCTATTCTTGCCGATGAGAACGCGAGGAGATTATTAATGTTGATAATTGTTTTTCAAGGGTATTAATGAGCTCCCTCTGGTCGGTTATCCACGCTTCGCTCGCAATGACATGGTTTTGATTTGTTATTCAGAAGTCCCTCTTTGCGCTGCAGGCGAAGAGAGGGTGGTCGAGCGTAGCGATGACCGGGTGAGTCGGTTCTGCGATTAGTAAAGCAACAGTTCAATAAACCCCTCCCTGCCACAACACAATCCAACCGCACCCCTCCCGTGGGAAGGGAACTAAAAAGAAAATTCCGCTTTTCGTCGAAGGTCTCTTCTCTCTGCGCATCATTGCGAGGAGGAACGACGTGGCAATCCCCTACTTACAGAGCCGCTCTGCTAATCGGGGATTGCCACGCTGCGCTCGCAATGACGCGTGTGGGTTACCCCTCTTTCCGCCGAAGGCGAAGAGAGGATGGTCAAGCGCAGCGATGACCGGGTGAGTCGGTTCTGCTATTGTAAAGCAACAGTTCGATAAACCCCTCCGGTGGAGTTACTGTATGGACACATCTTTTTTTTAATAAACCCCGGAGGGGTTGAATGTTGGTAGAAATAAGATTGAAAGAAATTTTACGTGCCGTAGGTACGGCACCTTTTTAACTTTGTAGGTTAAATAATTGTGTAATAACAATCAGAATCTCGGTTAGTTTAGTACCTACGGCACTAAAAAAGGCGGGATTTTATTATTTCTACCAACATCTTGCTCCTCCGGAGCAACTTTTAAAAATTGTTAGCTTATCAAAAAGATGTGGTCAAGCGCAGCGATGACCGGGTGAGTCACCTATGCCACCGTATCCGGGTGCAAGATCTTTCCCGGGAACTCATCCAGGTTTTTATAGTATATCCTGGGATCGGTACCGCTTTGTTCTATGGCCCATACCGCCATGCTATATAAAATAGGCTTTAATCGTGAACCGGCGATGGTAAGACTGTAGGTTACATAGGGCGGCACCACAGGCTTGGCTTCTCTCGATATCAGTCCATCGGCTTCCAGTTGTTTCAGGTGCTGGATCAGCACTTTTTCGGTAATGGCCGGGACGGCTTTTTTGAGCTCGCTGTACCGTTTGCTGCCCGATAACAGGTGGAACAAAATAATGGGTTTCCAGTATCCACCTATCTTTTCCATTACGTAAGTCACCGGGCATTCTTTAAATGCCGTCTGCTTATTTTCCTGAATGGTTGAACTTTCTTTGATCGCTGTCATGGATACATACTTTAGGGTAAGTACTTGTATAAAAGTAAGTACTAAGATAGCTTTGCTGGTAATAAAAACAAAATATAAAATTTATGAAAATCACCATCACAGGCTCATTGGGCAATATCAGCAAACCACTGGCAAAACAATTAATAAAAGCAGGCCACCAATTAACCATCATCAGCAGTAATGCCGAAAAAGTAGCAGCTATTGAAGCTTTGGGGGCAACAGCCGCCATCGGTCTGGTTACCGACGTCGACTTTTTGACCAAAGCTTTTACAGGTGCCGACGCGGTTTACACCATGGTTCCACCTAACTTTGGGGCAAGCAATTATAGGGAATATGTGGGCAGTATCGGCAGAAATTACGCGGAGGCTATTGCAAAGGCAGGCGTATCGCGCGTAGTGAATCTAAGCAGTATCGGCGCGCATCTTAACGCGGGCACCGGTCCTATCGCAGGAAATCACGATGTTGAATTGGAACTCAACAAACTCAGTGATGTAGCTGTAAAACACCTGCGTGCGCCGTTCTTTTATGTAAACTTTTTGAGTAATATCGATATGATCAGGCATATGGGGATCCTGGGCTCCAACTACCCGGCTACGGCCAGACTGGTTATGGTTCACCCGGAGGATATCGCTGCCGTTGCCGCGGAAGAACTACAACAGGAATTTACCGGAAAAAGCGTGCGTTATCTGGTAAGCGACGACCGTACCCTGGGCCCGATAGCCACCGTTTTGGGTACCGCCATCGGCAAACCTGAACTGCCATGGGTTGAATTTACCGACGAACAGGCTTTGAACGGGATGCTGCAAAACGGCTTGCCACCAGAAATTGCCCGCAACTTTGTGGAAATGGGAACCGCCATACGCTCTGGCATATTATGGGGCGATTATGATCAAAATCAACCCAAGGTAAAGGGCAGCATTAATCTGGAAGCCTTTGCAGAGGAATTTGCGGATAGGTTTCAGCAGGCGTAAAATATAAAAACGCGTCATTGCGAGGTACGAAGCAATCTCTACATAAGCAGGTCGACAATGCTTATTAGCTCTGTATAGCATAGAGATTGCTTCGTACCTCGCAATGACGTGTGGTTTATAACTGGTTTAGGTGAGGCTTTAAATAATCGCCTTCACCCCAGGTATCTTCACCAGTAAATTACCTAAGGCAAATGAGCCGATAACCGCCAGCGGCGCTACAAACAGCAATTTGATAGCGGGATCGGCATTCAAGGGTCTGAACAGCATGGACAGGGATATTAGTATCAGCGGATGAAAGATATATACTGCAAACGTAGCCCTCGACATACTTTTCATGAACGCTGACTGCAGGTTCCATTTTTGCCTGGCAATGCCCAGCAAAGCCACAATAATAAAGATCCCGGTAAACTGCTCCCAGCAGGCATACATTAATGATTGCCAGTGCCCATCGCCATTAAAGGTTTCTATGGGACTGTTGGTTGTTACTTTCACGTAGTAGATTATCGGGAATACCACCACGATCATAACGCCAACCATCCAGGCAAAACCCTTGCCCATTTTATAGCTCACTATCTGAAGCCATTGCCCGCGCGAGGCTACTATACCTAAAGTAAACAAGGCGATGTATTGGACAAAGTGCCCCAGCTGAAAACCAACCGGTTTAAGTACCCAGCCAACCGGAAATACCGACCTGACGAGGTAGCTGCCTAAAGCCAATGTAAGCGCGAATAAAACCACGGTGAGTGCGGAAGGCATTTTCCCCGACGAGGATAGTTTGCTTTTAAACAGCAACATGATACCCACATACAGTAAACTGAACAGCAACAAGGCCGCCACAAACCATAATACCCCAAAATCTATCCAGGGATGAAAACCACCCAGGAATTGGATATAGGTGATATCATGACCCAGCGCAAAACGGTAAACCAAATAGCTTAATACCGGCGACAGGATAAAGGAGTAAAATATAAGGGGGATGCCCAGCCGCTTTAATCTATCGGCAATAAAACGTGCCGCGCCTTTTTTATGGTAGGACGATTCGGTGAAATAGGCCGAGATAAAAAAGAAAAAGCCCATAAAAAACGACTGATTGGTAGCTACAAACAAGGTCATGGGTATCAACGCGGCGGTGTGTGTGGTTTTTTCGGCATAATACCAGCCTCCGGGAGCGCCATAGGTAATAAAAGTATGGTGCAGTACCACCAGAACGGTGAGCAGTACTTTTAGATTATCGATATATACAATTTTTTCGGTTTGTGTATTACTGCCAGCGGTAACGGGTGATACAACGGTTTGAACTTGCATTGGTATAGGTTAAGGGATGTTTTATAATTTGATACCCCTAAAGGATGCTTTTTTTTCAAATTAGTTACACCGCTTTGCAATTATTTGATCAATTGCCCTGCATTGCGTTTATCCGGGGGCAGTGCGAGGTAGCTTTTATAGCTGGCGCTTAAATAATTAGTGAGGTTAAACTCCGGCGCTGTATAAACCTTAACCGATGGGATGTAAAGCAAGATAAAGTTATCCAACTCAGGACCTGTGAGGGGCACATATTTGGCTATATTATCTGCTGTAAATACTCTGGCTATCTCATCACGGGTTTGTTCGTTCTCTAAAAATTCAGCCTGTTTCTTTTTATCCTTTTCGTCTTTGTTCCAGTAATGCAAGCGGAGTATTACGCCGCCTTTGGGGTCGCCTTTGGGATTACCAGGGCTGGGGGCATTACGCTGATAGATCATAGTTTGCCCATGAAATTCCGGGTCGACATAACCGCTTGCGGGCTTTTTGATCTCCACATTGGTTACCTTAACCTCTTTCAGTTCGTTTTGCTTGGCGGTTACAAACACGTCTCTTCCGCGCAGATCGGTTACCAGAACGGTGTCTGGAAGATAAAAAGCACTTTTAAACAGGAGCAGATCGCCAGGTTTTGCCGGGATGCTGAATTTACCGGCTTTATCGGTTGCAGTAACTTTACCATTAGTTGAATTTTCAACCCGCAAACCAGAGACTACGGTATGCGACTTGATTTCATAAACAGTACCTTTCTGCACACCCTGCCCATAGGCCAGTGCCGAAATAAAACAGGCGATCAAAATAAGCAGAAGCTGACGAGGCATGGAATAAAATTAAGCCAAAAAATCAAAACACAAATTTACAGATAAACTTTTTAACTTAATTTAACATATTAACAAGCCGGTAAAAGAAATAAAAAAGGACGCCTGCATGGCGCCCTTTTTTATTTACAGGATACGTGGTGTTAAACGTATAACTTATTGCTCACTTTTTCCCTCCTCATTCGCTTTCTGTAATTTTTTGAGCATTTCGGTGCCTATCAGGGCATCTATCATACCGTTACCGCCGCCGTCTTTACCGCTCACCAATATTTCAGGTACCAGTTTAATACCGTTGCTGGCCAAAGCTTCGGCTACACGCACAATGGCGTATTGTTCGGTACCCATGGCTTCGGTTTTTTGTTTGGTTACCTCGGCCTCGGCCAAACCTATGGCTTTGATTTTGGTACTTTCGGCAATACCATTTACTTCGGTAGCATTGGCGTCGGCTTTGGCGTTCACTGTTTTAGCTTCGGCATCAGCTTTAGCTATGGTGATCCTTACTTCGGCATCGGCTTTAGCGTTAATGGTTTTGGCTTCGGCCTCACCATGTGACGCGGCAACTTTTGAAGCAGCCATCTGGGTGTTGATCTCAACCTGGCGGGTTGATTTTACCACCTCCGGCTGCATATCGGCACCGGCACGGGCGCTTTCAAATTCCTTACGTTCAATTTGCGCGTGGCGTTGTATCTCGTAAGTCACCTTTTCCTCTTCGGCCAGTTTACGGTCGGTGAGGGTTTTCATCAGGGCAGCTGGTGGCACGATGTCACCTATCAGGGTATCCACACCAATTACGTTATAGGTGGTTAACACAGCACCGATATGGTCGCGGGCATCGCTTTGCCTTTGGATACGGTTAGCCAAAAAGCCGATCACATCACTCTTTTGTGCCGAGTTACGGAAATAGTTGGCGATGGTAGGTTCCAATACCTGCGATACCAGGTTTTTCATCTTACCAAAACGGGCTATTACCTTTGGTGCTTCGTTACGTGGCACGTGGATGATCTGTGACACATCCAGGTTGAATGTAAAACCATCGGATGACCTTACCGTAATGGTACACAGGTTTTTATCCAGTTCATGCGCTTCAGTGCGGCTATCGGCCCAATTCAACACAATGTTGGTTGTAGGAACAATTTCCACAGCATGAGTATAGATGTTGATAGGGTGTTTACCCGGATCAAGCGGATCTTCCCAAACACCTTTCTGCCCAACGTGAACAATATTACCGTGTTTAAAAGCATCGCCACTGGTATCTTTACCTTCGGGGCCCACAAAGGAGTTCACCACACCTACATAACCGATAGGTATATAGGTCATATCCACCTGTTCAACAATCACAAACCAGGGGTTCAGGTAATAGGTACCGGCCAGTATCACATCTTCCTGTAAACCTTTACGACCACCTGCGTTGATGAACGCTATAGGGTCCTGGTAGTTTTTATGCCCCGATACAGATTCACCGGCGATCTCCCCTTTGTCCAGCGGCTCACCATCCAACGTGGTTACGATACCCACCTTGTTTTCGTGGATCTGGGTGATAGGCACCATCTCGATCTCAAACAAAAAGGTATTGATACGGTAACTACCCGGCGTAAGGAAAGCAGCCTGCGGACCTTTCTGACCATTATTGTCCAAAAAGGCAATAGCATCCTGGAATTTGTCGCAGTCAACCGGTTTGCCCAGCACACGACCAGTATCCAGCGCTGCACCATCTTTTGCCTTTACCAGTCCCAGCTTGTTTTGCTCAATAACGGTAAAGGGTTCCATGGTGATACCGTATTGCCATGGCCACAAACCCCAGTACAAACCCGGCGCAAGCGCTTTGGCCTGCATACCGGCCTCGCCATGAATAGCGATGATACGACCATCGGGCAAGCGCGATTTGCCAGACAAGGTGAACTTTTTAACCACCAGGCCAATACGGTTATCCGGCACGATCACCATACCGAAAAACACGCGTAAAACAAATTTGTACATCACAAAAATCAGGATGACAGGCACAGCCCACCAAAGCATAACAATTAGATTGTTGTTCATTTTTTTTAAGATTTAATTTTTTGATTTTTTAACGGAACCCTTAAGGTGCGGGCCCTCACAATTACTTATAGCTTAAACTGGATTGGAGTACCTTGGCTATATAGTGTCATTAGGACAGTTGCAATTACAGGATGTTACAACTTTTTCAAAAAATATTTTTGACTGTTGATTTTTTTGATGATTACGTTGATTTCGCTGAATTGTTTACCCTTCCATCAGACTCACCCGGTCTACGCTTCGCTGGATCGCCCTCTCTCCGGCTTTGCCGGAAAGAGGTTTTTTTTATTTATACATCCCCTCTTTGCGCAGCACAGAGGGGTGCCGTGCGTAGCGCCGGCGGTGTGAGTCGACTGTACGCAATACCACACTGCAAACAATTCAACTTCCCGGGAGTTAAAATAATAGTATCTCATTTAATCTCCACGATCATGAATACTTCAGCATTAAAAAAAAGCACTGGCAAAAAAGCTACAGGGACTAAATCAACAAAAGAATTACAAACCGACTTGCCACTCAGTGAAAAAGACGAAGTAAAAAAAGCCGAGGAACGGACAAACAAGCATCAGAAACATAAACCTTGATTTTATACTTTAACCGTAATTGCATAGCTTAGATAAAACTAATGTGATCATGAAATTTTACGGCTTTATATTATTTGCACTGGTGTTAGGTGTTATGGCATCATGCAAACCCGCAGTTACCACCAAGGCGCTTATCGGCAAATGGAAGTATGTTAAAATAGAACACCCCAATGCCAGTCCGCCGGATACCATGAAAAAGGCCGACCTGGATGAGGTTGTCCCTTACATACAATTTACGCCCGAAATGAAATATGTTATTGTATGGGGTGGCAAATTCCTGTCGCACGGCAGCTTTACGCTTAATGGCAGCAATATAAATGTAAAAGAAGTATCTGATAATAGAACCCACAATTTTGTTTTCTACGTTTCGGAATTGACAGATGACAAGATCGTTTTTGAAACCACCGGGCCGGAGGGATCAAAGGTTACGGCGTTAAGGGCGAGTAAGTTTTAGATTTGAGAACAAGGAGCAAGGATTTTTGGAGCAAAGACCGAACGAAAGATAAATATAAGTCGATAAGAAATCCTTGTTCTTTGCTCCTTTTATCCTTAATCCAAAAGTCCTTGCTCCCAAAATCCCTTATCCAAAAATCTTTTATCCAAAAAAAGGTGATATATCTGTTATAATTTACACATCGTAATAAACAGTGAACAATGGATGCAGTTAATTTAGAAGAGCAGGTTGCAGAACGGCAGCAGCTTTTCATCACATTATATCAAAAAGTTTTCCCGGCGGTGGCCCGGTATGTAGGCAAATGCGGCGGATCATTTGACGAAGCCAAAGATGTTTTCCAGGACGCCCTGCTGAGTTATTACGAAAAAAGCAGATCGGCCGATGCGGATATCAAGAGCAGCGAAGGAGCTTACATTTATGGCACCGCCCGGTATCTGTGGATCAAACGGTATAAGGAAGGCCAGCAAACTACGCAACTGGACGACAGCGCCGCCGCGGATCTGACCATGGAAACTACCGTCCCCCTCTCCGAAGATAAATTATTGCATTTTTTAGAAACGGCGGGTAAACGTTGTATGGAGCTGCTCCGCTCCTTTTATTACGACCAGTTACCGATGACCAAAGTGGCGCAATTATTCGGCTTTTCCGGAGTGCGCTCGGCGACCGTGCAAAAGTACAAGTGCATTGAAAAAGTAAGGGAATCCGTTAAACAAAAAGCATTAACCTATGAGGACTTCCTTGAATAATATAGCACAAACCGAAGCCTACCTGCTCAAAAGAGCAAACCCGGCCAACTCGCTGTTGTTCGAGGCCAAAACCTTGCTTGATCAAGATCTGCAGACCCGTGTTTCGCAACAGCAGCAGGTATATAGCCTGGTACAACAATATGGCCGCAAACAGGTAAAAACCGAGATAGAGGCCGTTCACCAGCAATTATTTAACCAGCCCGAACATCTGAGTTTCAGGCAAAAAATAGCACGCTTATTTAAATAGAGTCAGAAATCAAGAGCCAAGAATCAAGACCATAAAACAATTACAAACTTTAAAATGATGTTTTAATTCCTCGCTCCTGGTTCCCGGATCTCGCTCCTTCACGTCACTAAAAAACCAAAAAATTATGAATATCGATAAACAGGAATTCCGCAAATATGCGGTCATGCACCATGCTATTGCCGGTACCCGGGTAGATAGTTTTATTGCCGGGGTCGAAAAAAGCGCCCTTCCCACAGCCATGACACCCTACATCACCGAAGAACGTGAAATGCGTGTGGCCCAGATGGATGTATTCTCGCGCCTGATGATGGACAGAATCATCTTTTTGGGCGAAGCCGTTGACGACCATGTGGCCAACATCATCCAGGCCCAGCTGCTCTTTCTGCAGTCGACCGATGCAAAAAAGGATATACAGATGTATATCAATTCGCCGGGCGGTTCGGTTTATGCCGGTTTGGGTATTTATGATACCATGCATTTTATAGGTCCGGATGTAGCCACTATTTGTACCGGTATGGCCCTCTCGATGGGTTCGGTATTGTTATGTGCAGGCGCTGCCGGTAAGCGTGCCGCACTCAAACATTCCCGCATCATGCTGCACCAGCCGTCGGGCGGCGCGCAGGGTATGGCATCAGACATTGAAATAGCCTCCGTCCAGATCAAGAAAATGAAACAGGAATTGTATGAGATCATTGCCCAGCACAGCGGCCAGCCCTATCAAAAGGTTTACGATGTATCCGATCGGGATTACTGGATGATAGCCAGCGAAGCCAAAGAGTTCGGCATTATAGACGAGGTGCTGGCATAGGACCTCACCCTGCCCTCTCCAAAGGAGAGGGTTCTGAAATAGCCTTCAAAATATGGCCGATACCTATTGCGTCATTGCGAGCGATAGCGTGGCAATCCCTAATAAGCAGATCCGCTCTGTAAGTAGGGGATTGCCACGCTGCGCTCGCAATGACGTTATTTTTTCATACCCGACTTCGCTCCCTGCGACCAGTACAAGTTGAGTCCTTTATCTTTTGTCCTAAAGTCCAATAGTCCAAAAATCAATGCGCTATCACCCCAGCATCTGCAGATGCCTCCACTTTGTGTTTAATAAACCGCTTGCCTATTAACAAAGTGAGCAGCGCCACCACAGCTGATGCCGCCATAACTCCTGCCATAGGCAAGGGACTGTGACTTTTAATCAGAGTAATACCAACCGATGCCAGCGAACCGATCCCCATTTGAAATGCGCCCAAAAGCGCCGATGCCGAACCCGCGTTTTTGGTGAATGGAGCCAGCGATAAAGCCGCGGTGTTAGGATAACTGATACCCACGCCGCACAGTACACCAAATATCATGGCAATGGTGCCGCCAATACCAAACCAGTTATTAAACGACCCTATTAAAAACACCGTCGAAATAAACACCATCCAGATCAGTGAGGCGTTAACCAGTTGCTCGCTTTTGTACCTTTTCATCAGGATACTGTTTACCTGGCTCGAGCCGATAAACCCAACAGAAAGACCGGCGAAGATCCATCCAAAACTTTTCTGATTCACTTTAAACACATCAATAAATACTATGGGTGACGAGGATACATAAGCGAACAAACCCGCAAACGCGAACGCGCCGCAAAGTGAATAAGTTAAAAACTGTTTATTTTTTAGTACCTCCAAAAAGTTGCCAATGATAGGTCCGGGTTTTAAAGAATACGAGGGATCAGGCTGGTAGCTTTCGGGCAGTAAAAATATAACGGCCAGCAATATCAGCACGGCAATAATGGTTAATATCAAAAATATCACCTGCCATTCAAACGCCGCTGTAATATAACTGCCAATAGTAGGGGCCAGCATAGGCGAAGCACCCAGTACCAATATCAGCAACGAAAATACTTTAGCATTTTCCTCAACCGGGAAAAGATCACGCACCATAGCCATAGCCGCAACGGTGGCCGCACAACTGCCTATCGCCTGGAAAAATCGCATCGCGATCAGCATCTCCAATGAATTGGAAAAGAAACAGCCGATGGAGGCAACGATATAAAGGCCCAATCCAAAATATAAAGGCCGTTTACGACCATACCTATCCAGCAAGGGACCATACAACAATTGCCCTACAGATATACCTATAAAATAGCTCGACAGGGATAGCGCCACCTTATCGGTAGTGGTATGTAAATATTTGGCGATGGCTGTAAAACCAGGTAGGTACATATCAATAGAAAACGGGCCCAGTGCAGTTAATGAACCCAGGATAA
Source organism: Mucilaginibacter sp. BGA-UO-ETr-C110 (assembly GCF_059567985.1). Taxonomy (NCBI): domain Bacteria; kingdom Pseudomonadati; phylum Bacteroidota; class Sphingobacteriia; order Sphingobacteriales; family Sphingobacteriaceae; genus Mucilaginibacter; species Mucilaginibacter sp. BGA-UO-ETr-C110. The sequence goes on along the minus strand of NZ_JCAQPB010000002.1, from coordinate 137,099 downwards.
GTATCAGTAATACGTAACGTTTTTTTGTCATGTGATTTTTGGCAGATGGTCAGTTTGACCAGTTAAACAGAATAATAACAGGATATTACCGGCAAGGTACAGAAGGATCTTTTACTACGAATGGCCGGATAAAAACATGCCACGAAAATAAAATTTAAATTCCAAAACCCGTATGGTTATTTTGTCATTTAATCATTTTAGTCCATGGTCGATAGTCCATAGACCATGGATTACATGCTATTCCTACTCTATGGACCATCGACTATGGTCTATGGACTCCCGTTCTATTAACTATGGACTATCGACCATCGTCCATGGACTAACTAAAAAGTTTCGCCCAAATTCAGGTAGATGGCGTTGTAGTTTTTACTTGCGCCGTAATCCAGGGCAATATTGGTTCCTGATTTTTTATTGAACTTGAAACGCAAGCCTGTACCGCCCGCCGGGTGCCAGTACACAAAGTTATGACTGGTGGCTTCGGTAACGGAATTTACATTGGCAAATAAAACAAAACCGAGCAAACCATTGCGGGTAATATCGCGCCGGTATTCGGTCTCGAAATAGGCCAGCCGCTGTCCGCGGTACCTGTTTTGCACAAATCCCCTGCCCGATCGTTGATAGGGTTCCCAACCCAGGCTGGGCAAATTCAGGTACGGTGTACCGGGGGTAAGAGAGGTCCAATAGTACGACCAAAAAGCCAGCACACTTTTAGGGCCCGAATTACTGAGCGATACGTACTTGCGCAGATCTATATATAACGACTGCCAGTTATTATGACTGCCCAACATTCTTCCATTGATCCTATAAACCACATTAGCATACGCTCCCGGTAATGGGTTGATGGAGTTTTTACGGGTATCGTACAACAAATTGAGCGTGGCACCCGATGCCAGTACGTCCTGCCCGGTTGCTGTACCGTAGTTATATTTTGTAAAATCACGCAGGTTGTTGGCACCGTCAGCTTCAATATCGGTGTAATAATCCAAATTGTAGCCAATGCCTGCATAAAAATAGGGCTTAATTCTTTTGAGTACCGTTTGATAAAAGCGCAGGTATTGATAATTCACCAAAAAACGGTCGCTTTCGGGTCGATTGCCACCCAGCCCCCAGGTATATTGCGGATAAATTAAATAGCGGGTATCACCAACTATATTCCATTGATTATTATCGAGCCAGATATTTGACCGGATCGGCAAGCCATACCTTCCCTTAAGATTAAAGTAAGGGGTAAATATAAAGCTAGACAAGTTGGTTGTTGAAGGATCACCGAGGTATACCGCTAATGAAGTTGAGGTAAAAAGCGCCTTGCCACCACTGCGGCCATCCGACGAAGATATAGGTAAAATGGAGAAGTAAACCTTCTTTTTCTCTAATGCAGTTATCTTCCGCGGTTTTATTTTAAATATGGACCTGGCTACGTCGATAAGATCTTTTTGAGCAACTGTATCAACAGGAGCATTAGCGGTATCGGTAATGGTAGTCGTGCTTTGGGCCATCACAACAAAAGGGAACAAACAAAAAAGTAATGCCGAAAACGCTTTAACCATTATATATTAAACCAAATATTGAATGTTACTGTTTGTAAATGCCTGTTATATTAACGCTCAAAACGGGGTTTAAATTTTCATTTCGGCTATAAAATCTCACATTATCCGTACGGCGCTTGCTGTTTTATAATACGGAACTGGCATGCCCGAAATAACAATTGCCCTTAAAATAACATAAAAAGCCCGCGGTTTATTTAAACCGCGGACTTTTTAACTATAATTAACATTTAGTGCGTGGTGGTTTTGGTATAGTGATGGTGATGCTTAGGGTGTGCCCTACGCCATGCGGCACGGCGTTTTTTCTCATCAGCACGGCGTTTTTCGTTACCGATAATGTAACCACCACCGGCACCTATGGCTCCACCAATCAATGCGCCACCTACATTATGGCCAATAAGTCCGCCCGCTACGGCACCCCCGGCACCACCTATAATGGCACCTTTACCCTGTGGACTTATACCTTTCTTTTTAGTTTGCGCCTGCGCGTTAACTGTTAGCGTTAGCAGAAACGCCACAAACAGGCAAACATATATCACTAGCTTTTTCATAAAATATGTGTTGATAAGTGTTAAAAAATTATCTCTGAACATACTCATGCAAATAGCAAGCCGCATATATAAAAAGGCCCTTTAAATAACCTAAGGATGACATTTTACTTTAGGAAAGCCAGTACAGCTGCCGAAAACTGTATAGTTCTGGATGCACTATTATGATCGCCGGGAACATAATTAAGCTTTGAACCAGGGATCAATTTATTAAGGGCAGTTTCCGATCCGTTATCATGGTCGTCGGTACCGCAAATGATCATGACGGGTATTTTTACCTTGGCCAATTCCTGCGGGCTTGTTGAGGGTTGGTATTTTTGCTGCAGGGCCAGGGCTGTCACATCAAAGGCAGGGTTACTGTGGATATAGTTGATCATACCATCCACGTCATGAAAGGTAGTATCGCCCATGAGCGCCTTGTAGGCGTGGATACGCCTGGGCCATTCCGGGTTGGTATAGGCATCGCCCATGCCACCCATTACCAGTTTCTGCACCCGCTTATCCAGCACCAGCAAGCGCGAAGCAATGATAGAGCCGCGCGAATAACCTACCACATTATATTTGGCAAGCTTAAGACTACTGGCCAATCCCATAATATCTTTTGCTTCGGCATCATTGGCGTAGCCTGCATCTGTATGGGGCTTGTCTGACCGGCCATTACCCCGTTGATCTAAAATGATCACCCGGTAACCGGCATTTAACAGATCGGTATAAAGCTGGCCTTTTTTCCAGCCTTCACCTGTACCCGAAAAGCCGTGCACCAATATCACCGGAAAACCATCGCCCTTTACCTCGTAATATATTTTTGCACCATCAACAGCAGTGTAATAATTACCCGCTGATTGCTGGGTGCGACCGTTATAAGCAGTCAGTAATAACAGTGCCAGGACATTAAGGATGATGATACTTTTTTTCATGACGATGGGATCTACTATTTTACAAACTGGTTGATGATCAAAACACCTATTAAACCAATGACCGAAACCAATGATTCCATCACCGACCATGATTTGATGGTATCCTTGATGCTCAGGTTAAAATATTCTTTATAAAGCCAGAAACCAGAATCGTTCACGTGCGAAAAAGCCAGGCTGCCTGCCCCAATAGATAGTACCATTAAATTGGGGTTCACATGGTTTTGTACCACCAACGAAGCCACAATACCCGCGGCCGTTAAACCAGCCACCGTAGCCGAACCCAAACTGATGCGGATGATAGCGGCGATAACCCAACCTAAAACAAGCGGCGGCAGGTTAAACTGCTGCAGCTGGGCAGCTATCTCGCCGCTTACACCACTGGCGGTCAACACCTCTTTAAATGCTCCCGAACCTGCGATGATCAACAAGATCAAAGCAATATCTTTAATGGCATCGGTATAGTTAACAGCCAGTTGGCTCATTGTTTTGCCCTGCTTTATGCCCAAAGTAAAGGTGGCCACAATAAGGGCAATCAGCATCACGATGGATGGATCGCCCAGAAAAGCTACCAGTTTTAACAAGCCGGGATCTTTTACGCCCAAGTATGGGAAAAACGCGGTGAGCATTAACAGCATTACGGGCAGCAGAGCGGTAAAGAAACTATTGAAGGCTCCCGGTAGTTTATCTTCGGGTAGTTCTTCAGCCCGGAAGGTAGCCAGCGGTTCTGAGGGGATCTTTTTCAGGAAACGGGCAAATACAGGTCCGGCCAGTATAATGGCGGGGATGGCTATCATCAAACCATAAATAAACGTGGTAGCCATGTTAGCATGAAACAATACCACCAATGCCGATGGAGAAGGATGCGGCGGCAAAAACCCATGCGTTACCGATAGCGACGCCAACATGGGTAAGCCTATATATACCGCCGGCAATTTGTATTTGTACACTACCGAAAATATAAGTGGTACCATCAGTACAAAACCAATACCGTAAAACAGCGGAATACCTATAATAAAGCCAGCAGTTACCAGGGCCCATTGTATATATTTTTGGCCAACGGCATTCACCAGCACTTCGGCAATTTTTTGAGCGGCACCACTTACGGCTACCAGTTTACCCAGCATAGCGCCCAGGCAAATGATAATAAGCAACTGTCCCATAATATCGCCCATGCCCTTTTGTACAGAGGCTGTAACTTTATTAATGGGGATACCCAGCATCAAACCGGCGGCAATGGATACCAAAAGAAAAGCTATAAATGGATTAACCTTTGCCCAGCTTACCAATAAAACAAGCAGGATAATACAGATCAGTATAGTTAGTAATGCCATGATTTAAAACCTTTATGTACAGGTAAGCAGCGCTGTGAAGCCAGGCCGCATTGTTAGCTGCCTAAAGTAATAACAATATTTGAGTTTCGGATTTTTATAGACAAAACCGTTACAATTAACCGGTCAGATGTTATCAAAGCAGATCCAGGTCAACCTGTAAAGGCAGCAGGAAGTAAAATTCGGCGCCTTTGCCCTCTTCGCTCTCTACAGCAATTTTCCCCTGGTGCAGCCTGATGATCTCGGCCGATAAATAAAGACCGATACCAAAGCCCGACAGTCCACGGGTATTCTCGTCTTCCACCCGGTAAAAACGTTGAAAAACATTTTGCTGATCCTGGGCTTTTAAACCCATGCCCTCATCTTTTACACTTACCCGCACATTTTCACCAAGCTTTTGGGTTGTAATGGTTATAGCACTTCCTTTGGGCGAATATTTTACTGCATTACTGATAAAATTACCAATTACCTGGGCTATCTTTTCTTTGTCGGCATTAACCGGGATAGTTTGCTCGTTTTTAAAAAACAAAACATGATCGGGGGCTATGAGCATTTTATCGGCTATCATTTCGGTAACCAATTCGTTCATATCAAAAGTTTGGGTATTGAGCTGTAGTTTACCCGATTCAATTTTTGACATATCCAGGAAACCATGAATAAGCCGGGTCATTTTGTTGACCTGGTTTTCTGATTTTTCAAGGGCGTTTATAAAAAACTCATCGCCTGCTTTTTTAGCTTTTGATGCAAGTAACTGTGTATAGGCTTTAAGCGAGGTGAGCGGGGTTTTTAATTCATGACTGGCCATGGCTATAAAATCATTTTTCATGATCTCTTCCTGTTTCCGTTTGGTAATATCAATGGTAGTGCCCAGCATCCGCAAAGGTTTATGATGTTCATCATATAAAACCTTCCCCGTTGTTCTGATCCAATGGATTGATCCATTAGCCCAAACTATACGGGTTTCAGACAAATAAATACTGCTTTTCATCGCTTCTTCAAAAGCCTTATCTACTAAATTTCTATCGTCCGGGTGTATCGAGCCGAACAGTTGCGGATAGCTTAACGTTTCATCAGGATCAAAACCAAATATTTCTGAAAGCCTTGGCGACGCGATAACCTCATTGCTTAGCAGGTCCATATCCCAGTTGGCTATCCCTGTTGCTTCAATGGCCAGGCGCAGGCGTTCTTCCGCATCCTCCAAAAGCTGCCTTGCTACTACCTGTTTGGTTACTTCGGTGGCCACAACCATCACTCCAACCATATTATTGCTCCTATCCTTAACCGGTTTATAAACAAAATCAAAGTAAAATAAATTATGATGCCCGTTACGGTTAAGTCTTATGGGGGTTTCATAACCAAAATGGATATGACCGCTTTTATAAACATCCTGTACCGGTTTTACATAAGGTAGCTGGTTGGATGGATCAAGGGCGAGGGCAAGCGGCCGGCCAATAATATCGGCCTGTTTTCCCCATAATTCCAGTATATTGGGATTAGCCGATTCGATAACAAGATTATTACCTTTTAAAAAACTGATAGCTACGGGAGCCTGTATGATCAGGTCATCAACGCTTTGCCTTACAGCTATATTTTGATCTTTATTTTTCAAAACATTAATTAAAACAAAAAATAAATCAGGATCGGCCTTTTTTTCTGACTCAATGATATAAAAAATAGTTAAGTTTGCATGTTATTTACCCAATAAAGTTTTTAGCCCAACCCATAGCATTTTTGCTTGCTATATATTAGTTTTACATACTTGAGTACCTTTTCAGCCTTTTCACTTTTTAATATTTTTTATGTCAAAACGTATTTTAGTATTGGATGATAATCAGGACATATTAGATATTGTACATGAAACCCTTACTTATGAACAGTTTGAGGTAAAAAGTACTTCCAACAGCCTTGAGGTATTGCCTTTGATGGAACAGTTTCTTCCAGATCTGGTTATACTGGATTACCGGGTTTCTGGTACCACAGGTGGTGAAATCTGCAAAAGTATCAAGCTACATAGCAAATTCAATAACATACCGGTTATCATATTTTCTGCATATCTGAATAACGATGATCACTTACTCAATTACGGTTGTGATGGTGTTATCAATAAACCTTTTGATCTTTCTGAACTGGTTGAAAAAGTTAATAATCTCATAAAAACTGCTTAAATACAAGCTTCCTATCTGCTTCCTGGTTGTGATTTTATCACCTCCCGTGTTTGTGTTTTTCTAAACAATCGTAAATCAGCTTTTCAAGCCTTCCGGTAATCATTAACATACAAATAAAAAACATTCTCCAAAATGTCATTTTATTGCCACATCTGCTAAAATTTAACCTTAAAAATCACATTTAACTAATAATCAAGCAATCGGGTTAAAATATTGATAATTATTATTAGATTTGTTTTACAGGCGTTAACGAATATTGATATACAACAAACCCCGAATCGTATATGGTTATTCCAGCAAATTCTATTGAATCTATAAGGTCGCAAAGTAAAAAGCTGCCCTTATGCCCTAAGTGTAAAACTCAGCTAGACGACCGTATTCCAAGAGGTTTTTTTGTAAAAAACTTATTTTTCTTCATTCCGCTAAAACGTTATATCTGCTATAGATGCCAGCGTAAACGTTATATCTTGCAATAATTAACCAACATATTATTTTTCCTTACTTTAAATTAATACAAACATACCTATTAGTAGGTTTTTATTAATTAACACCTTACATTCATAATTGGTATTGTAATTTGCGCACTATTTTATTTATAGTGACCGACCTAAATTCAAGTATCAAGAGAAAAAAAAAGTATCACTGCACAAAATGTGGTGAGCCGTTCCATTTCCAATTAAAAAGAAACTGGTTTGTAAAAAGAGTATTGTATTTTTTGCCTGTTCGAAAGTACTTCTGCGCTAAATGTAAGAAAGCATCTTATGTTTTTGTAGATAAGTCGCACCCTTAATCATGATCATGGCAAGTGTTTATTTAAACAGGCATTAAAAACCTGTTTAAATTTCATTTAATACCTTTCACGAAAAAAAATCGCTTTATTATTAAGTATAAACAGCAATATTAAACTGTACTTTAGATACTTAACTATTACTTTGGTACAAGAATTGCTAAACTCAACACAGCTTGCTTTTTTACTATCTGGAAGCAATTTGAGGACGATACTTAAAGATAAAATATGAGACGGATATTAGCGGTTGATGACGACAGTGACATACTGGAGGTTTTACAATACATATTAGAAGATTCTGGCTATGAGGTAATAACTCTGGCAGATGGGCATTATCTTTTTGATAAAATAAAAGAAAGCCAGCCCGATCTTATATTATTAGACATTATGCTGGGCAATTTAGACGGCCGCGACCTTTGTAAAAGCGTTAAAGCCCGCATAGAAACACATGATATACCTGTTATATTGATATCAGCCAGTCATGAGGTTTCCAAAACACTAAACCAAATTGGCGCCCCCGACGATTTTATAGCCAAGCCTTTTGATATTGACGTTTTGCTCAGGAGCATTAACCGGCAGTTGGATAGCGCCGCTTAAACTATATAAAAAAGCGGGCTGCTTAATTAAGCAGCCCGCTTTTGCTTTTAACATCACTAAAGTGCTCAGGCATTAATATTAAATGCCTTCTCTCTTTTGGCCCGGTTGCGCAGTTTGAAAAACACAATCAGGTTCATAAAGTGCATACCACCCAGTATCAGGATGATCCATCCTACTTTATAGCTTAAAACTTCTACCACTACCTGTGCGCTGGCAATGTTACCCGTTTCTTTCAGGGCCAGGCTCATGTAGCCTATGTTCACCAGGTAAAACCCTACTACCAGCAATTTATTTACAGAATCGGCCAGTTCATTGTTGCCGTGAAAAATATCCACTAAAAATATACGCCCGTTTTTAAACAGCACTTTGGCCACCCATACGGTTAATGCTATGCTTACCAGCAGGTAAACAACATAAGTTAAAATAAAGTAGTTCATGATTGTGATTATTTATGTGTTATTATTTATTGAATTTTCAGTAAAAATTGAAATTTATTAATAAAAAAAATATTACTTGAATATTTTAAATATCGAACCAAAAAACCAGTTCTCTTCAGCCTTTAGCATCGTGTCTAAAGTTTTGTTCACATTATTGGCCAGCCTGCTAATGTCGGTTACCGATGAATGGAAAGCTTTAAAGGCTGGGTCTTTTTTATCCCCCTTTACCTCCGTTAGCTGACCTAATATTTTGATCACCGGGTCAAGCTCCCGTTTTTTGCGCTCCTCGGCAACCCGCCTGGCAATTATCCAGGTATCTTTTTCGGCATAAAAGTATTCCTTACGCTCGCCGGTTTTATGTTGTTTTTCAACCAGGCCCCAGTCTATCAGATCGCGCAGGGTCATATTGGCATTACCACGTGATATACTTAGCTCGGCCATTACTTCCTCGGTAGTTAAAGCCTCCGGCGAAACCAGCAGCAAGGCGTGTACCTGGGCCATGGTGCGGTTAATCCCCCACTCCGACCCCAGTTTACCCCAGGCTTCAATAAATTTCAGCTTTGCTTCTGCCAGTTCCATATACAAATATAAATAACTTTTTAAACTTTCAAAAATAAATGAAAGATTATTTGAAAATTTAGTATATCGGATGTTCGATTTCGGATTTAGAAGGTTTGTCATGCTGAGCGCAGCGAAGTATCTATTGTACAGCATGCATCGCGAAGAAGATCCTTGGTTTCGTCGCAAAACGCAAATCGACCAAAACGCGTCATTGCGAGGCACGAAGCAATCTCTATGCTATACAGAGCATATCTGCATAATTGACCTGCCTATTCAGAGATTATTAATATTGTGTTTGTTTTTATAGGTATTAATGAGCTCCCTCCGGTCGGTTGTCTTCGTGCCTCGCAATGACGCGCGGGGATATTTTCCTCCAACCCACAACTCACCTCTCATTCCTCACAGCCTTCAGCTCCTTGTCTATTTTTTCATTCCATTCCTCCTGAGCGGCTATATTCATACCGTGGGCGGTTTCTGCATCGTACTGCTCCTGCATTACGTTCATTTCATGGTACGATTCCAGGTAATCTACATTAATGGGGCCATCATAATTATCTACCGGGAGTTTTTCCGCTTTCAGTTTTTGTTTAAACCGTTCTATAATGATCTTTACAATATCAAAATGCCGCTGTTCATGATTCAGGCTGTAAGCGTTTTTGCTATCATCTTTTACCCAGCAGGCGCTTTTGGGTACAAAGGCTTTAGTGCTCAGGTGCACGTGAATAATGCTTTTACTTACCTCTACATCTTCATTATAACCAATGCTGGGCAAAACCTCGGCTCCAAACCGGCTATTGCGGAGTGGCGTGGCCTTAAAATCATCCCACTGCAAGGGCCGCTTAGGCGAGTAATAGATGGTGTCCCCTTCCGGTTGTTCGGTATAATCTGTAAAAGTGATCTTTACATCCCGGGCCAGTTTAATGTTGGTACCAGCCTCTTTATTTATCCAGGTGTTAAAAAAAGTGAGGCTATACTCCAGCGCGTGGCGTAATACCATTTCGATGTCGACTTCCTGGTTAACATACCGATTGTAACCTGCGCTGCCATTGTAATTGGTAAGATGGATATTTTGATCGTCCTTTTGCAGGTAAAAGGATAGCGACACTTTTACTTTGCCTTCTACGCGATTACCTGGCAGGGCTGTTTCATCAAGCCTGAGTTGTTCCATATGGATAATGATCGGTCTTAAGGTTTTGTCGGGCGGCAGAGCAACAGTTACAAACTGTTTTATGGCGGCTAATGCCCCTCCTTTAAGGTCAACCGTATATTTTCCCGGGTTACCTGGGCCGGGTGGCAATAACCAGGCTACGGCGTTGCGATCGGCGCGGTTGTCTGTTATACCGGCCACATAAAATTCTTTGGCCGTTATGGGCAAACGTTCGTTATTTAAAACAAGCGGACCTGTTACTTTCTGGGCCTTTAAAACCGGTGATGAAGCTAAAATAATGAATAACAACAGCTTAACCTGCAAGCCTACCTGGCGCCAAAAACAGGCCGTAAACAGCATAACCAATACAACACCACTTATCATACTATATAATGCATAATGTTCAAATAAATTGCCCGTAAGTGTAGTATTTGGTTACCTTTGGCCATCGATGCCAGTGCTATGGTTTTTGTTCAACAATTTTAAAGTTTTCCACACACATATTGTCTTAAGTATTACCTTCGTTAATTAAACGTGTTATCCACATTTGTTAATTACTTATGTTAATAGCTCTTTTTCGTTTCGCTAATTTAGCACCATCGTTAGTATGCGCTTTATGATCAAAATAAAATACATTTCCCTGTTAATCCCCGTATTTATTGTTTCAACGGCCAGCGCGCAGCAAAGTCCATCCTTCCAGGTATACCGTACTTATCATACCGCTATGGACCTGATGGACAAGGGCAAATTTGCCTCCGCTGCCGAGCAATTCCGCTCCGTTGAAGCCTCACGCCTTAAAACAGCAACCCAACCCCAGTTTGAATCGGAACTGTCGATGGTAAAAGAAAACAGCCAGTACTACGAGGCTTTTTGCGCCCTTAACCTGGGCAACGATGATGCCGAAAGCATGTTTTTGCGCTTTATTAAGGAGCATCCCGAAAATCCGTTAACCAAGCTGGCTTATTTCCAGATCGGTAAATCGTATTTTAAACAAGGTAAATATGAGGATGCTATCCGCTGGTTTGATAAAGTACAGGCCGGTGAGCTTAACGGGCATGATAATACTGAATATAAATTCCGTAAGGGCTACGCTTATTTCTCCCTTAAAGATTACAAGAATGCCCAATTGCTTTTTGCCGAAGTAAAAAACAAACGGTCGGAGTATACGGAGGATGCCACCTACTATTTTGCGTACATAGCTTACCTCAACAAAGATTATCACCTGGCGCTGGCCAATTTTGAAAAGCTCAAGAACTCCAAAAAATACGAACGCAGTTACCCTTATTATATATCGGCGGTTTACTTTTTAGATAAACGTTATGACGATGTGCTGAGCTACGCGGTTCCTATTGTAAACAGCACCCGCCAAGAGCATGAAACCGAAATGCTGCGCATTATTGCCGCATCATATTTTGCCAAAGCCGATTATGATAACGCGGTTAAATATTACGACCGTTTCCAGAATGGCGATCAGGGCAAAACCCAAAACACGCAGGATAGCTACCAGATCGGTTACACCTATTACAAGGTGGGCAACTACGCGAAATCCGCCGCTGAGCTGGAGCGTTTAATAGAACAGGGCGACGTGTACAGCCAAAGCGGTAACTACACACTGGGTGATGTTTTCCTGAAAATGAACAACAAACAAAGCGCACGTAACGCGTTTTTGGCTGCTTCAAAACTAACTTACGACAAGCAATTACAGGAAGATGCTTTATATGAATACGCCAAACTATCTTACGAGCTTGATTTTAATACCGAAGCGCTGGCGGCTACCCGTTTGTATTTAAAGAATTATCCACGTTCTCGCCGTAACGACGAGGTGAAGGTATTGCTTGGTGAAGAGTTATTGAACTCCCGCAATTATAAAGAAGCTGTGGAGATACTGGAGCCGATACCCAACAAATCAGAAAGCGCACAGATAGCTTACCAGAAAGTAACTTATTACCGCGGTTTGGAGTTTTACAATGAGCGTGCTTTTGAAAATGCCATCGGTATTTTCCTGCGTTCGTTAAAAAATCCGGTTGATCCTAAAACACAGGCTTTGACCACTTACTGGATGGCCGAGGCTATGTATGAGGTGCGTAAATACGGTGAATCTGTTGAGAATTTTGAGCTGTTTTTAAGCATGCCTGAGGCTAAACAAACCGATCTGGGCAACTACGCCAATTATGCGCTGGCCTACGCTGCCTTTTATGGCGAGCAATATAAAAAAGCGGCCAATTACTTTGAAAAATTCCTTCGGGGCGATGTAAAAGATAAAAACACCGAGAACGATGCCATAACCAGGCTGGGTGATAGCTATTTTGTATTGAAAAGCTATAGTACCGCGCTTGATTATTACAACCGCATCATAGCCATGCACAACCAGGGCGAAGATTACGCTTTGTTTCAACGCGGTATGATACAAGGTTTACAGGGCTCGTTGGATATCAAGATCGCTACGATGAATGATGTGCTGAACACATTCCCGAACTCGGATTATGCAGATGATGCCTCTTTCGAGATAGCGTATACCTACTTCTTGAAAAATGATGGAGATAAAGCCAAAACCGATCTGAATGCCATGATTCAGAAGTACCCGCACAGCAGTTATGTACCGCGGGCACTGGTTACCATTGGTTTGATCGACTACAATGCCAACCATGACGACCTGGCGATAGAATCATTCAAAAAAGTAGTTGCCGATTACTCGTCTACCGACGAAGCCAAACAATCGCTCAAACAAATTGAAAAAATATATACCGATAAAGGCGATGCCCAAACGTTTATCAATTACGCGGGTACAACATCTATTGGTAACTATACCACCTCGCAACAGGAAGATCTGATGATCACTGCTGCCAATAACCTTTATTTAAAAGGCGACTGGCAGGGTGCAGTAGGCGCGGTTAACGCCTATTTGGATAAGTTCCCGAGCAAACAGATCTACGAAAAACAAGCCAGGTTTATCAGGGCTCAAAGCTTGGTTAACCTGAACAGATCACAGGAAGCGGTGGTTGATTATAACATTATCCTGAACGACTGGACAAGCGCTTATACCGAGAAATCATTGATCAGCATGGCTAAGCTGTACATTTCGCAGAAAAAGTATAACGAGGCCATCGTATTCCTGAAAAAACTGGAAACCAACGCCGAGTTTAAAGAGGATTACTCCTTCGCTATCAATAACCTGATGCTTTGCTACGCGCAAATGAACATGCCTGATGACGTGCTGAACTACGTGAAACAGATCAGAGGTAATGACAAGGCAGCCCAGGAAGATAAATTCCGTACTGGTTTATATGCCGGTGAAGCCTATCTGCAAAAAGGCGATACCACCGCCGCGGTTAAAGAGTTTGATTACACCGTAACCAACACCAAAACCGTAGCCGCTGCCGAAGCCAAATACAACATTGCCAATGTGGAGTACTTAAAAGGCAGGTACAAAACATCACAAAAAATGTGTTTCGACCTGGCTAAAGAAATGCCAAACTACGATTATTGGGTAGCCAAAACCTATATTTTGCTGGCCGATAACTACGTGAAGTTAAAAGATAACTTCCAGGCCAAAGCCACGCTGCAAAGTATCATTGAAAATTATAAAGGTAATGACGATATACTATCGACAGCTAAACAAAAGCTGGGCGTATTAACGGGCAAACCTGTAAAAATAGAGGCCCCTGCACCAGATACAAGTGATAATAAACCGGCCCCGGCGGATACTACCAAAACCGGTCAAAACTAACAGGATGGCAAAGAATAATATAAAAAGACAAGCAATGAAATTAAAATACGTCTATACGCTGCTTACCTTAATAATAGCATTATACTTTGTCCCTGCACAAGCGCAAACAAAGAAACCGACAAAAAAGGCTACCACAAAAACCGCTGCGAAAAAGGCTCCGGCAAAAAAAGCTGCTGCAAAACCGGCAGCCAAAAAACCTGTTGCAAAAACCACCGCACCTAAAAAAGCAACCTCAAAAAACTTAGGTGATGCGGCGGCAAAATCTGCTGCTGATACTACCAAAAAAGGTGGTAATGGCAACAACGCTGATAATGGCGGCAGTCTTTCTGAAGAGATCGTGGTAACCACTGCTTACAAACCAGTACTGGCCGACGCGGTAAAAATACGCCGTAATCCCGACCTGGAAGATAAAGCTCCTTTTAAAGCCCCTTTGGTATACGCCCCACTTGATAAAAGACAGGAACAAAACTCCGAGATCAGGCAGTTGGAAGCTATGAAAAGACCGCCTGAACAGGACTCTGTTTTACTAAACAATTATGTTAAAGTAGGCGCCGGAAACATGAAATCGCTTTTTGGCGAAGCATATTTTTCCAACGGTCGCGATGAAGCATTGCAGGTTGGCGGATACCTGAAACATTTTTCGCAATCAGGGTCATTAGAAAAACAAAGTCAGAGCAAGGACGATGTAGGCGTATTTGGCAAAAGCATCCTGGGCGATAATAACATCAGCGGTCGCATTACTTATAACCGCCTGGGTACCAATTTTTATGGATATGATCAATCTGTTCCCCCGGCCAGCACATTTGTACCCGGCAAGCAACATTTTAACACCATTGGCGCCGAAGCCGAACTGGCCAAGAACTATAAAGACGTAGAGAACGATTTTACCTATGCCCTGAAAATAAAAGGTTATGCCTTTAGCAACGCCTACCAGGCCAGAGAAAACAACATCGTGATCTCGGGCTTTATCAATCAAACTGTAAAGCAGTTTTATGCCGGCTTAAGCGGCTCGGTCGATCTGAATTCGCAGAAGGATAGTCTTTACAAACTCAGCAATAATATTTTACGCTTAAACCCTTACATCAAATTCCAGGGTACCAATTATAAAATTGACGCGGGTGTAAACATCGAGAAGGAGTTTGGCGACTTTGGCAAGTTCTACATTTTCCCTGCCGCTAAATTAGAGGTACAGGTGATCCCGAAATATGTGCGTTTGTTTGTAGAAGCCAAAGGCGATATCAACCGGACATCTTTACATGACCTGGCTTACATCAACCCCTTCCTCGGTCAAAATATCGACATCAAAAACTCGGTTGATCAGCTGGATATCAGCGCGGGCTTAAAAGGCACCCTTGCTCCCGGCTTAAGCTTTAAGGCCTCCGTGTTCCGCAACAGCATTAAAAACATGCCGTTACTGGTTAGCAATTTCGACGCCGAAGTAAACAAGTTCAAGGTGATATATGACGATGGCAAAGCGCGCGTGAATGGCTTTAACGGCGAGCTTGATTTTAAAGCCAGTGATGATTTTAACATCTTTGGCCGTGTAGAGATCAAAGATTACCAGATGGCATCAGAAGCACAGCCCTGGAACCTGCCTAAATTTTTGTTAACCGCCGGTACAGCTATCAATATCAATAGCCAGGTAAGCATTACGGGTTCGTTATTGTTCCGCGGATCAACAAACGACAGGGTATTTACAACTGCTGGTGGTACATCAACTTTGGTTCAGAAACCGATAGCCTCATTTGCCGATTTAAGCGGCGGCGTTCAATACAAGGCTACCCGTCAAATAACCGTATTTGTACAGGCTAATAACATTTTAAGCACCAGTTATCAAAACTGGTTATACTATCCTAACTACGGATTTAATATCTTTGGCGGCGTTGGGTATTCGTTTTAAACTATATGCCTAAAGGCCCTCCCCTTTGGGGAGGGTTGGGTGGGGCTCTTTTGATGTTTTATAATTAACCGTATTTTTAGCGAATGGATATAGCCAATTATTTAAGCGAACTGTTAGGCCGGCATGGCAAAGTAGGTGTGCCGGGTCTCGGTTTTTTTACACAGGAACGTGTAAATGGTTATTATAACAGCGCCGAAGGCAAGCTATATCCACCCGGTTACCAGGTACAATTCAGCTCCGAACCGTTTGACGATGATACGTTGGTGGAGCATATCGCTCAAAAGAAAAATATCTCGCTGGCATCATCCAAATACTTTACCGAAAAATATATTACGGGCCTAAAACAAGATGTGGTTTTAAAGCAAGTCCCTTTTGCTAACCTGGGTTGGTTTTATATGAACAACGGGGAGATAGCTTTTAAACCCGCCGAAAATCATAACGAAGGTCCTGAGTTTTATGGCCTCGCGCCAATAGCTATCAAAAAGCTTAACCAGGAGACCGGAAGTCCGGAAGTCGGGACGTCCGAAAGTCCTGCCGCTCAGCCGCTGCCTTTCACGGTAGCTCCACAAGAGCCCGTTGTTACTCCACCTGCGCCAACGGCCGATCAGCCCGAGGTATATGAAGAGGAAGAAACTGAAGAAAGAACCCGTTCAGCCAATCCATGGATTATCGCCCTTATTATTCTGGTGGTTATTGGGGTGGCAGCATTCGCGCTTTATAAATATAACCCGGCATTATTCAATTTTACCAAACAACCGGCAAAATCTGGTGCCGAACAAGCCCAAACACAACCCGCTGCCAAAACAGATAGCGTTGATAATGATAGCAATAAAACAGCTCCCCCGCTTTTAGATACAGCATCAAAGGCAATTTCTAAACCCGATACGGCGTTAAAGAAAACAGTGGCTGCTGCCGATACCACCGCCAAACCTGAATTTGTGATATTTGCCGGTTCATTTAAAACCCAGACCAAAAGTAATCTGGCTGTTAAAATTTACAAAAGCGTTGGTGTTGATGCCCGCGCATGGCATGGCCCAGGTTCTGGTAAGTATATTAAAATAATCATTGGCAGTTTTGCCACATCTGCTGAGGCAGAAGCCGAAAGACTTAAATTAATAAAAGAAAAAAAAATAAGCAAACTCTCATACAGCCAAGAAATTAACGAAAAGAAATGACATTATTATTGATACAGCAGATAGCAGATACCGCGAAACACCTGGCAGACACCGCAGGTCACATTACACAACCCATCACCACACAACCCGAAGAGCTGCGTTTTGGCGATCTATTGATCAAAGGTGGCTGGGTAATGGTTCCCATAGGTATTTTGGCTGTTTTAGGTTTAGTGATATTTTTCGAACGTTATTTTACTATCCGAAAAGCATCAAAGAACGAAGCCAACCTGATGCTGCAGGTACGCGCCAGTATCCATTCGGGCAACCTGGAATCGGCCATAGCGCTTTGCCGCAATAATAATTCGCCGCTGGGCCGCATGCTGCAAAAAGGTTTGCTGCGTATCGGTCGCCCTATTAAAGATATCGAAGGCGCTATCGAAAACGTAGGTAAGCTGGAAGTATCTAAACTGGAGAAGAACATCGGTATCCTGGGCATTGTAGCGGGTATTGCGCCCATGTTTGGCTTCCTGGGTACTATTGCCGGGGTAATCAAGATCTTTTATGATATATCAAAAACAGATAACATCAGTATGGGCGTTATTTCTGGTGGTTTATATGTAAAAATGGTGACATCCGCCGCCGGTTTGATGGTAGGTATTGTGGCTTACGTATGTTACCATATTTTGAATATGATGGTTGATAAGGTAATTTTGAGCCTGGAAACTGATGCTATTGAATTTATTGACCTGTTAGAGGAGCCGAGCAAATGAATTTAAGAAAAAGACATAGAGGTGCATCGGCAGAGGTTCATACATCGGCCATGAACGACATCATGTTCTTCCTGCTTTTGTTCTTCCTCATCGCCTCTACAGTTACCAACCCAAACGTGATCAAACTGGTACTGCCCAAATCGTCAAGCGGGCAATCGGTATCAAAAAAAACCATTACAGTATCGGTAACTAAAGATCTGAAGTACTACGTCGACAAAAAGGAAGTTCCGGTAGATGCCCTGCAAACTACCTTATCCGGATATAAAACCCTGGCTACAGAACTCACCATAGTTTTATATGTCGATAAAACCGTAGCCATACAGGATGTGGTACAGGTAATGGATATAGCACAAAAATTAAACATCAAACTGGTTCTGGCAACGGAACCTAAATAGTATCAAGTAACTAGTATCAAGTATCACGACCTCAAAAAGGTTAATTTCCCAAAAAATCTTGATACTTGATACTAACTACTTGATACCGAATTTTAGATACTGAAATGGAATACAGGGAAGAAAATAACTATCCAAAGGCATTTGCGGCAACAGGCATTATTTTGGCTGTGCTTATTGCTGCCTGTTATTTTATCGTGTTTCAAAACCCGCCAAGGCAGGAAGAAGGTACCGGTGGTATATTGGTAAACTACGGTACGGTTGATGAAGGTAAGGGTAATGATTATATGAGCACCGAAGAACCTTCGGTTGCCGAAAAGGCCAATAATACCAAACCGGATAAAGTTACCCACGAAAAACCAACCGAGGATAAGCCCACCCCGCAAACCAGCGACAAAACCGTAGTAACCCAAAATACCGAGGATGCCCCGGAAGTGGCCGCGCCCACAAAAAAACCGACCAATACCGTATCTACCCCGCAGCCTACCAAAACACCGGCCAAGCCTACCGTAAACCAAAATGCTTTATATAAAGGTAAGGCCACAACCGGCACGGGCGAAGGCGACGGAACCGGCAATACCCCAGGTAACCAGGGCAAGCCAACAGGTACAACCCTCACCAACAATTATAACGGAACGGGATCTGGCAACGGCGGTAGCCTCAATTTGCAATCACGTAACTTTGTGAGTAAACCCAATGTTGATGATGGCAATCGCTTTACCGGCAAGGTAGTGATAGATATACAGGTAGATAAAGCAGGTAATGTAACTTACGCCAAGGCAGGCCGCGGAACCACCATATCAGATTATAACCTGATCCAAAAATGCGAGGATGCCGTAAAAAACTCCCGTATCAGTTCAGCAGATAACGCCCCCGATACCCAGAAAGGCGCAGTAGTATTTGTGTTTAAGGTAAATTAATTAGAATGACCATTTAACCTTGCAAAAAATGATTGCTATTAAAAAAAATATCGATCTCGGTTTAAGCATTTCCGAAAAGCAATTATTAAAGGCAAAAGGCATTTTACAAAAAAACATTACAGCCTATGCTATCGACGAAATAGCTTCGGTTATCAATGCCACGCCTAATAGGACAAAAACCCTCACCGCTTTATATGAATTTCAAAGCATCCCATCTGTGGGCATCAAATTCGCCAAAGATCTGATACTACTGGGTTATTATAACCTGTCGTCACTCCAACATAAATCGGCGCCTGAATTATTAAATACCTACGAAAAAACCATAGGATACCGTATTGATCCTTGTGTGGAAGATCAATTCAGATTGGTTGTACATTATGCCAATTACCCCGATAGCACTAAAAAATGGTGGGACTTTACTGCAGAGCGAAAAGCTTTCCGGAATAAACATGGTTACCCTGCCGACAGGCCGCTATAATAATTGGCATTAATGTCGCTGTGACCATATATCACAGTCTTACCATATTTTGATTATCCGAAACATTCAACCTATCATAGTAGTAATTTAATTTATAAGTTTGTTGCATATTCGCTATAGCTATGGTCTATCGACCATGGACCATGGACTATTCAAAATGAACTACCAGGAAACCATCCAATACCTGTATACCCAACTCCCCATGTTTACGCGTGACGGGGCTTCGGCTTTTAAAAAGGACCTCACCAATACCATTGAACTTTGCCAGCGACTGGGTAATCCGCAGCACGAGTTTAAAAGCGTGCACATAGCAGGCACCAATGGCAAAGGCTCCACATCGCACATGCTGGCGGCTATTCTGCAAACAGCGGGTTATAAAACCGGCTTGTATACCTCACCTCACCTGAAAGATTTCAGGGAACGTATCCGGCTTAACGGGCAAATGATCAGCGAGCAAACTGTGATTGATTTCGTTGCCTGCCATCGTGCCGATTTTGAAGATATAGCCCCCTCCTTTTTTGAAATGACCGTAGCCCTGGCCTTTGATGTTTTCGCCAAAGAAAAGGTAGATATAGCTATTGTTGAAGTAGGACTGGGTGGGCGGTTGGATTCTACCAATATCATTACCCCGCTCCTGTCCGTGATTACCAACATAGGTTGGGACCACATGAACATGCTGGGCGATACGCTGCAACTGATAGCCGGCGAAAAGGCAGGTATCATTAAAGCCGGTATCCCGGTTGTCATCGGCGAAAACCAGCCCGAAACCGCGCAGGTCTTTATCGATAAAGCTAAACAGGAAGACAGCCCTATTCAATTTGCATCAGATGTATGGACTATTGATGAAAAATCAAAAGTCAAAAGTCAAGAGTCGAATCTTTTGGAAATTGAAGTTAAAAGTTCAAAACTCAAAACTCAGCACTCAGCACTGAACATCGCGCTCGATCTCACCGGCACTTACCAACTAAAAAACGTAAAAACGGCTTTGTCGGCTGTAGAGGAATTACGCAGCCAGGGATTTACCATAACCGACGAGCACATAGCTATCGCTCTGAAACAGGTAAAAACACTCACCGGCCTGCACGGTCGCTGGGAAGTTTTAAATATGCAGCCGCTGACCATTTGTGATACCGGTCATAACCCGGATGGCATACAAGAGGTGGTCAAAAATATTGCCGCGGTTGATTACAAGCAACTACATTTTGTAATAGGTATGGTAAATGATAAGGATATTACCAAAGTACTCGCTCTGCTCCCAACAAAAGCTATCTATTACTTCTGCAAACCCGATATCCCCAGGGGCCTTGAAGCCGAAAGTATGCAGCAACAAGCCTTAAACTTTGGTTTACACGGCGATACCTACCCATCAGTAAAAGCAGCATTATCAGCAGCCCAGGCTAACGCAACAGATAACGACCTGGTATTTGTAGGTGGCAGCACATTTGTTGTAGCCGAGGTGGTGTGAACATTAAAGGTTTAATTGTCATCTCGAACGAGGTACGAGGAGAGATCTTTTGCGACAGATAAGTCTGGCTGCGAAACGACTCACCCCGACTGCGCTTCGCTGGTATCCCCTCCCTTCGCCTTTGGCGGAAAGAGGGTGGGGAAACCTTTTCACCCCGCGCGTCATTGCGAGGCACGAAGACAACCGACCAGCGGGAGCTCATTAATGCCAATAAGAACAAACACAACATTAATAATCTCTAAGCTATACAGAGCCGCTCTGCTTAACGGGGATTGCTTCGTACCTCGCAATGACGTACCTCAATTTATAATTCAAAAAACACTCCCGACTTAACAAATAATTTACTTTCGTTATCTACATAAAATTCTATTTTTACTCCTCAATATAATCCTCACACTTTTTATATGACATACCTACCATCAGCAGACAGATACAAAAAAATGCAATACCGCCGTTGCGGCCATAGCGGCATCAAACTACCAGCTATTTCGCTGGGTTTGTGGCACAATTTCGGGCATGTGGATGTAACCGAAACTTACCGTAAAATTTTACACCTGGCTTTTGATAGTGGCATTACACATTTTGATCTGGCCAATAACTACGGCCCGCCTCCGGGTTCTGCCGAAGAAAATTTTGGTCGCATTTTAAAAGAGGATTTCCGCGGCTACCGCGATGAGATGATCATCTCCAGCAAAGCCGGTTATACCATGTGGGATGGCCCTTACGGAGACTGGGGTTCCAAAAAATACCTGGTGGCCAGTTTGGATCAAAGCCTGAAACGCATGGGTTTGGATTATGTGGATATATTTTATCATCACCGTCCCGATCCGGAAACACCACTGGAAGAAACCATGGCCGCGCTTGATCTGATCGTTCGTCAGGGTAAAGCTTTATATGCGGGTATTTCTAACTACCCCGCCGAAGAAGCTGCAAAAGCTATCGCGATATTAAAAGATCTGGGTACGCCGTGCTTAATTCATCAACCCAAATATTCCATGTTTGTGCGCGATGCGGAAGAAGGTTTATTGGATGTGTTGGGCAATACCGGTGTGGGTTGTATCCCCTTTTCGCCACTGGCGCAGGGACTGCTGACCAATAAATACCTGCATGGCATCCCTGAAGATTCAAGGGCCGCAAAATCAACCGGTTTCCTGCAAAAAGACCAGGTTACCCCCGAAAGGATAGCACAGATAAAACAACTGAATGACCTGGCCCTGAAACGCGGTCAAACACTGGCACAAATGGCACTGGCCTGGTTGTTGAAAGATAACCGTGTAACCTCGGTGCTGATTGGAGCAAGCCGTGCCGAGCAGCTGGCCGACTCGCTAAAAGCGCTGGATAATATCACATTCTCCGCTGACGAATTAGCGCAGATAGAAAAAATATTAGCCGCCTAATTCCCTAAAGGGGGAATTCAATTTTATAAAGAATATGTCATTGCGAGCGTAGCGTGGACAACCGACCGGAGGGAGCTCATTAATGCCTTGAAAAAATAAATGGCAACGTTAATAATCTCGTAGAATACAGGGGCGTCTTGCATTATTCGCGATTGCTTCGTCGTTCCTCCTCGCAATGACATGTGGGGCACGTCATGAGTAACATAGCGAAGGATCATCTATTCATAACCTTGCTTATCGGAGGATGGATGCTTCGCTACGCTCAGGATGACAAAGTTTTAAAATACTTACGAAATGAGCAATATCAATTGGGGTATCATTGGTTGCGGCGACGTGACTGAATTAAAAAGCGGACCAGCATTTAAAAAAGTAGCCGATAGTAACCTGCTAGCCGTAATGCGGCGTGATGCGGCCAAAGCTGCCGACTACGCACAACGCCACCTGGTAGACCAATGGTATAGCGATGCTGAAAAGCTAATGGATGAGGCCGGTGTCAACGCCATTTACATCGCTACTCCTCCGTCCTCGCACCTGGATTATGCGTTAACTGCTTTAAAAAAGGGGTTGAACGTTTATGTCGAAAAACCGGTTACCCGTAGCGCTGCTGAGGCCCGTGCCATGGCCGAAGCTGTAAAACAGGGCAATAGCAAGCTTACCGTTGCCCATTACCGCCGTGCCGTTCCTATGTTTCTGGCGGTCAAAGAGCTGATCGACACCAAAAAGATAGGCGATATCCGCACCGTACAGATCAGGATGTGGCAAAGCCGCAAGCCTGAACTGATCGCTAAAACCAAAGACAACTGGCGGGTTAACCCGGAGCTTTCGGGCGGTGGCTATTTCCATGACCTTGCCCCGCACCAACTCGATCTGATGCTGTATTATTTTGGCGAACCCGAAAAGTATCATGGATTCTCACTCAACCAATCGGACGCCACCCTGGCCGATGATCATGTTTGCGGGCAGATCTTATTTAAAAATAAGGTAGTGGTAAACGGTTCCTGGTGCTTTAATGTGGCCGAAAACCTCACCACCGATACCTGCGAGATCATTGGTACCAATGGCAAGATCACCTTCCCGTTCTTTGGCAATTACATCAGCTGGAAAACCGATACCGAGGATGAAACCATAACGTTTACGCATCCGCAGCATATCCAACAACCCATGATCGAAAAGATAGTAGCCTACTTTAAAAACGAAGGCCCCAACCCCTGCAGCATTGAAGAAGCCATTGTATTGATGGATATAATGGACGCTTTTACCGGAAGAGAATAAAAATTTAGTTTTTATTTTAGGCATTTAGCCCCTTCTTTTCGCGCCCTGATAAGCAGATAGCGACAGCCTGTCTTTTGCTGGTAACTTATTAAAATCAAAATGGTAAATTATTATCTGTAATTATTGCTTAACTTCAAACATCCGCTCGTCATATATGTTACCAACTGAAAATTATCCATATGTCTACCAAAAAGCTGATTGCACCATTTTACGAACGACTTGCATTAACATTAATCGGCTTTTTGGCACTCGGATACCTGATCATTATAGGTAAAGACCTGCTTGACCCGATGATATTCGGGTTCATTTTCGCGATACTGTTGTTACCCGTATCCAATTTCCTCGAAAAAAAATGCAGGCTGCCACGCAGCGCGTCATCCTTAATATCCATATTACTGCTTATCGGTTTTGTTTACGGTGTATTATACCTGGTAGGCTCACAGATATCAAAAGTAGCCAACGATTGGCCTATGCTCAAAAACCAGGTAACACAATCATTGCAAGATCTGCGGGACTGGATACAAACGGCATTTCATATTAATGCCGCAAAACAAATGAACTATGTACACAGCACCGCCGATAAGCTTATGGCATCGGGTGGCGACGTTTTAGGTACAACTTTCGGGGCTATTTCATCACTCATGCTCTTTTATGTATTCATCCTGATATTTACCTTTTTTATATTGCTTTACAGACGGTTACTACTCCGTTTCGTTATCTGGGTTTTCCGCGATGAAAACGAGCATATTGTAATGGATATAGTAGAGAACATCCAATCCATTTTAAGACAGTATATCCTTGGCCTGCTTTTAGAAATGGTGATCGTAGCGGCTGTGGCTATCAGTGTTTTCCTGCTTATCGGCATCAAATATGCCGCGTTGTTGGGTATTATTGTTGGCTTATTCAACATTATACCCTATATCGGTATTTTTACAGCACTGTTGCTTAGTGCTATTATCACTTTTGCAACCGGTAGCATTAAGGACACTTTGTTAGTAATGGGAAGTGTGATCGGTATCCACGCGGTTGATGCCAACTTCCTGCTGCCAACTATTGTAGGCTCAAAAGTGCGACTTAATGCGCTGATATCATTTATAGGTATCATTTTAGGCGAAATGATCTGGGGCCTGTCGGGCATGTTTTTATCCATACCGGTTATTGCCATTTTCAAGATCATATTTGACCGCATCGAGAGCTTAAAACCATGGGGTTACCTGTTGGGTGGCGATTACGAATACAAAAAATCTGCCGCTGCCAAAATGAAAATAGAATAGCATTAATTTTACAGAAAAATAACACCTTTTTACAGGCACGTGTTTTAAAATCCCCCTCTTTTACTTTAAGTTTGTATTGTATTAATCCCCCTAACTAATGCAAATTGACAATGCCCCCCAGCGTCCTGTTTACAGGTGCAAAAAGTGCAATGAAGTACTTGATTTACGCCGTAAAAGAAGTTCATTCATCAAAACATTTCTCTTTTGGCTTCCCTTAAAAAAATTCTTTTGTACACGCTGCCTTAAAGTACGTTATCTTTTTTAATTACTACTCTGCTTAATGCCGCCGGATGATTAATTTAGTGGCTTCCCAGTTGCAAGGTTTGCAATTGAAAAACTTACTAAACATGCGCCTTAAGCAAGCTTTATTGATCATTACCTGTATTTTACTGCCTTTTATTACACTGGCACAATCCAAAAACAAACCTACCTTTCGGTTGGTGCCTTTAGGAGTATTGGGAGGTATTGATGAAAGCAACTTATCGGCCTATATGCTGGCTGCTGCCGGTACCAACCAATATATCTGCCTGGATGCGGGTACCTTGCATTACGGCATTCAAAAGGCAATAGTCAACAAAGCGTTCCAGGTACCTGGCGACAGGGTATTAAGGCAGTATATCAAAGGATATTTTATATCACATGCCCATCTTGATCATATAGCTGGGCTCATCATTAATTCGCCCGAAGACAGCAGCAAAAGCATTTATGGTCTCCAGAGCACTATCGAAACCATCAAAACCCATTATTTTACCTGGGCAAGCTGGGCCAACTTTGCCGATCAGGGCGAAACACCCGCTTTAAAAAAATACCGATACCAGGTACTTAACCCGGGTACCGAAACCGATATCGAAAGCACCCAGCTTAAAGTACAGGCATTCCCACTGAGTCACTCCAATCTTACCAGTACCGCCTTTCTGGTACAAAGTAATAATGATTACGTTTTATACCTGGGCGATACCGGGTCAGATGCCGTTGAGAAGAGCACGAACCTGCAAAACCTGTGGCAGGCTATTACCCCGCTCATCAAAAACAAAAAGCTAAAAGCTATCCTTATCGAGGTATCCTTCCCGAATGAACAGCCGGATAAAACACTTTTTGGCCATTTAACACCACATTGGTTCATGACCGAAATGGATAAACTGGCCACACTGACAAGCCCGGCTGAATTAAAGGGCTTAAACATCGTGGTAACGCACCTTAAACCACCTGCTAACAGCATCACCCGGATCAAAGCCCAGCTTAAAGCTGCCAATCAATTGCAGCTGAACCTGATATATCCTGTACAGGGCAAAGCGCTTAATTTTTAGATAGTATTTGGCTAACGCCAAAAATTACCTAAATTTCCATCAACCAAACTAAACCGCCTATCTATGAATACCATTCAGAAATGCCTGCTGTTTTGCTGCATCTTATGGGCCAACGCCTCATTTGCGCAACCGCAGGGCAAAGTAATTGAGGAGCAAACTGTTAAAAGCAGCATTTTAAAGCGCAACGTAAAATATACTATTTATCTTCCGGCCGATTACGAAACAGCCAACCGCAGTTATCCCGTGGTTTATTTGCTGCACGGTTATACCGATGATAATACCGGCTGGCTTCAGTTTGGCGAAATAAACCGTTATGCCGATAAAGCTATTGCCAATGGTACCATTCCACCAATGGTTATTGTAATGCCTAATGCCGATTCCAGCTGGTACATTAACTCCTATGATGGTAAAGAGAAATATGAGGACTTTTTTATCAAAGAATTTATGCCCCAGATTGAAAAAATTTATCGCATTAAAGCTGATAAAAAGTACCGGGGCGTAGCCGGGTTATCCATGGGTGGCTATGGCACACTCATTTATACTATTAAATACCCGCAGCTTTTTGCAGCAGGTGCGGCGTTGAGCGCAGCTGTAATACCCGACGATCAGATGGTTAGCATGCCCGATGATAATTGGGAAAAGGTATTTGCACAACTGTATGGTCGTGGGCTCAAGGGTAAAGATCGATTGAACAAAGCCTGGCAGGCAAACTCTGTTTTAAGTATGGTACAGGATAAAACCACCGAACAATTGAGCAGCGTACACTATTGGATTGATTGTGGCGATGACGACTTTTTAACCAAAGGTAATTGCCTGTTGCATATAGCGCTGATGGAGAAAAAAGTGCCGCATGAGTTTAGGGTACGTGATGGCGCCCATACCTGGACCTACTGGCGTACCGGAATCACGGATGCTTTGCAATTTATCGGCGATAGTTTCAGGCAGAAATAGAGCCTTTGATGTGCAGATGACAACGCATATATCTCATTAGAAAATGTCTTGATACCTGATACTCGCTACTTAATACTAAATCGATACCAAAATTTATGAAAATATACCTTAAGCTCTCCTTGCTTTTACTATTTTTAAGCACTGGCACCGCATTTGCCCAGCATATTGGTAAAGTGATAGACGAGCAAAACATAAAAAGCGATATTTTAAAGCATAACGTAAAATACGCCATTTATCTGCCTCCTGATTATGAAACATCAAACCGGACATATCCGGTGGTGTATCTGCTGCATGGTTATGGCGACGACCAAACCGGCTGGCTGCAGTTTGGCGAGGTGAACCACTATGCCGATAAAGCTATCGCCGAAGGCAAAATCCCACCCATGATCATCATAATGCCCGATGCGCAGGGCACCTTCTACATCAACTCTTACGACGGGAAACAGAACTACGAGGATTTCTTTTTTAAGGAGTTCATCCCTGATATTGAAAGGGAGTACCACATCAAAGCCGAAAAAAAATACAGGGCTGTTGCGGGATTATCTATGGGAGGTTTCGGCACACTGGTGTACAGCTTAAAACATCCAGAGATGTTTTCGGCAGCGGCGGCGCTGAGCGCGGCCGTTCGCAGTGATGAGGACCTGATGGCCATTCCTGACGCACGTTGGGCCGAAGTATACAGTAAAGTGATCGGTCCTGACCTGAAGGGAAAAGAACGCTTAAATGCTACCTGGCAAAACTATTCAATATTGGGCATGGTACAAAGCAAAACTACCGACGAACTGAAAAGCGTACGCTACTGGATAGATTGCGGTGATGACGACCCCTTGAGCAAAGGTAACTCCCTGCTGCATATCGCCCTGATGGAGAAGAAAGTTCCTCATGAATTCAGGATCCGTGATGGCGCCCACAACTGGACCTACTGGCGCACCGGCATTACCGATGCCCTGGAGTTTATTGGCGATAGTTTCAGACAGAAGTGAGCCTTAGATGTGCAGATTTCAGATGTGCAGATATGCAAATGATTCATATTAAACAGATATTAAAAGCATCTGCACATTTGAAATTTAAACATCTGCATATCCTTATGCTCCCCCTTTAGGGGGCTGGGGGTTACTGGCTACTTAAAATATCTTCACAATTCTTTTTCAATCCGACAAGCCGCGCGGGTAGAGTATCAATGCTATGCTGATCTTTTATGTTCCGGTAAAGCAGCTTGATCAGATTAAGCGTTTGATCGTCCGGGTCGCAGGCCTGTGCTTTTTCCAGGTGAGGCAAGGCCTTTTTTATTTTGTCGATATAAGCTGCATCCACAACCACCTCATTAGCTGGTTTACCAGAGATATCCTTGATATACAAATAACCCAGGGCGCGATGAGCGACATAGTAATTGGGTTGAGCCGCCAAAACCCTATTATAGTACATAATAGCGTTCATGCTTTGATGATCGCCTTCATAAACCTGTGCCATAAAATTATAGAAGCTGGTACGGGTGTTTGGTTTCAGTTTGGCTGTATCGGGTAGTATTTGTTCGCCAAGGGTCATGGCTTTTTCCATATTGGCATTCAGGAATGCTTCGTTAAAATCAACGTAGCGGTCGTACACCTCGTCGGCGGTTTGCGCGTAAGTAGTTCTGCCAGCAATAAGGATACATATAATGAAGAATGTTTTCTTTAGCATGATGATAAGATTGGCTAAATGTACTTAGCCAATCTCATTAACGCAATAAGGTACGCTTTAATTATGTTGGGAATTCTTCCACCTCCGGTACTCCTGCACCATGCAATGCCCGCAGGGGCGGTATCCCAAGCTAATTGCTTCTGCTTCTGAAGTAAAGAAAACACGGTTCTCCGGTTTCATTCGTTTACCCGATTGGCAGTTCATCGTACCATAAATTTTAAGCAGGGCATTACCCCCAAATTGTACCTGATGGTTATCGAGCATTTGTTTTAGCCTCCTGCTCCGGGTAAAAGTGATATCGCCTAATTCAATATGCCTGATCATTTGGCGTCATGAAAGATGATGCCCATGCTACGGCGTTTACCGGAGGCGATCTCTCCAACTCCATGTTTCATATTTACCCGGTGATAACCCGTGCTGCCTTTTGCCGGGCGGTAACTGGTGGTGAATAACAGCATATCCCCTTTAGTAGGTTTCAGCACCATAACGCGCGATTGTGCCCTTGGCTTTTGCTCCATCAATATAAACTCACCGCCCTCATAATCCAGGCCGGGTTCATCCAGTATAAAAACCAGTTGCATGGGGAAAAACACTTCGCCATACAGATCCTGGTGCATAGCGTTGTAGCCTCCCTGGGTATATTGTAATATCAGGGGAGTTGGCCTCAACTGTTCATGCTCATGGCAATGCTGCAGCAACTCTTCCAATGTATCCGGGAAGCTTTGCTCTTTGTTCAAAAACTGCATCCAGCCGTTGGCAATGGGCGCCAGTTTGGGATAAACGCTTTCCCTCAACTGCTGGATCAGTACGGGCAGGGGGTATTTAAAATATTTATACTCCCCCAGCCCGTACTGATGATGCTCCATCACTATAGTTTTGCGGTATAATTGCTCATCGGGGTATTGAGCAGTGAGACTATCACACTCATCAGCCTTCAATACATTTTTCACCAGCGCATAGCCTTTGCTATTCATCGACGAGGTGATATCCGTCCAGTTTAAACCGTCAATTCTTTCTTGAATGTTCATATCTGTACAATTAAGCCTGGTTGTTAACTAAAGCGGCTTCCCAGCCAATGATAGCCGATTTACGGGTTGGCCCCCAGTGATAACCTCCCGATTCGCCGGTTGATTTGATAACCCGGTGACAAGGGATCAGGAATGCTACCGGGTTGGCCCCTATCGCGCTGCCTACCGCCCGGCTGGCATTAGGTTGATGGATTTGTTTGGAAATGTCTGAATAAGTGCTCAGATCGCCCATAGGTATCTTTAACAGTGTTTCCCATACTTTGAGCTGAAAGCTGGTACCTTTCAGATGCAGTTTTATCTTGGATAACTCCGACCAGTCTTTTTTAAAGATATGCAGGGCATCCTGCTGGGCAACGTCCACCACCTGGGTGTATGAAGCATTCGGGAATTGCTCCTGGAGCTTACTAAAAGCATCCTCCCTATCATCGGCAAAAGCCATATAGCAAATACCTTTGGGGGTTGACGCTACGATGATGTTACCAAAAGGGCTTTCGGCAAAACTGTAGTTAATATCAAGCTCTTTGCCACCATTCTTGTATTCGGCCGGGGTCATGCCTTCAATGTTGATAAACAGATCGTGCAGGCGACCGGTGCCTGACAGGCCGGTTTCAAAAGCGGTATCAAATAAGGTAGCTTGTTTATCCTTCAACAGGTTTTTGGCATAATCCAAACTCAGGTATTGTAAAAACTTCTTGGGACTGATACCTGCCCAATCAGTAAATAAACGCTGAAAGTGGAAAGGGCTTAAATGCACTTTTTCGGCCACATCATCCAGGTTGGGTTGATTTTTAAAGTTCAGCTTTATATAGTTGATCGCCTCGGCGATACGGTCGTAATTGATTTTTTCTTGTGTGTTCATCTTCTTGTTTATTAATTATTGATAAACAAATTTACCCCGATATCCCCCCCTATAAAACCCGAAACTTGCGCTGTTTACCCGCTTTTATACAGCCTTATACATTTTCACAATAGGCAGTACTTCACCATCGGGCATAGGCTGCGCTATATGCTCTAACGGGCGATAGCCCATCACCTCGTAAAGCGGTACGCCAGGTAAAGTAGCCCCCAACTGAAAACTGGTAAAACCATTCTCTTTAGCCGCGTTTTCGCATACCTGCATAATATGTTTGCCAATACCTTTCCGGGCCCAATCCGGATGTACAAAAAAGGCCCTGATACGTGCGGCATCCTGCGCCGGGTCAAGTAGTGGATCTTCTACCGCCTTATGCTGATCGCCGCCATACAGCGTATTCCGTTTGCTCCAGCCGCCGCAACCCACTATAGTGTCTTCAACCTGGGCCACATAATAGGTGCCGTCGATGATGAGTTGTGTATCGATACCAAAAATATATTTAATGGCGCTTTCTATCTGATTTGGAGTATTGTATGCTGTACTTAAGCCGCGTACAGAAGCGCCTATCAATTGCTGCAAAAAGGGTATATCCTCGAAAGTAGCGAGGCGTGTAGTAATAGTCATTGGTATTTCTTTTGATCAAATATCATTAAATTCCTGATAACTGTTTGGCCTGGGTGCAATTCAAATTGTCGCAGAGCCGACTCACCCTGGCAACGCTACACTCGCCGACCCTCTCTCCGGCTTTGCCGCAAAGAGGGAATTTTGAACAACAGAAAAAAACGTCATTGCGAGGAGGAACGACGTGGCAATCCCCGATATGCACAGCCACTCTGTATAGCTTAGAGATTGCTTCGTACCTCGCAATGACGCGTGGAGAGGGCTCCAAGCCCCCCGCAGTCGCTCGGCCCATTTTATTAAAATTGGGTTTACATGGTTTACACTTTTTATGGTTAACACAAATACAACTAATTGATAATAAACAAGTTGAATATATTTTACATAATATTCTGGGTTTACAGTGTAAACCATGATTTATCTCTTCAAAGGGGCGAACTTTAAATTATTATTTTTGCTCCGCTCCCCCGATAGCTATCTGGATGGAGAGGGCAGGGTGAGGCTAAACATTATTAAATTCCTGGTTTGGGCTTGTTTCGTGCCGTTTGGTTACCAGCAAACCGAGGCTTAGTATAATACTTGTGCCTAATACTATTACAAATAATAAACTGGCGCCGACCTGTGGGATGCGCAAATTAGCCGGCAGGTTATAATACAGCAGTACATTGATCAGTCCGCGGGGTACAATAAAAAGCTCGGGCATCAGATCGGTCTTGGATACCAGTTTAATATACAGGAACCGTATAATATAAATAGACAGCAAAATAGCCCCTGCACTCAGCAAAATCGGCATATCATTTAACTCGCGGATATTCATGGTGTAACCAAAAACGATAAAAAAGAAGGTACGCATCAGGAAAGCGCTCTCGGCCGAAAGCTGGTGCAGCTGCTTAATATCGTGCTTAAAGGCCGGGTAGATAAACGTTCTCCTGAACCAGGCAAAATTGATCTGGCTGGCATTGTTCAGGAACAATCCTAAGGCCAGTACGATGATCAGCGCTGATAAATGGTACGACTGACCGATGGAATAAACTAGGATGAGTAAGGATATGATCAGGAACGATTTGATATGATGTTTTAAACGTCCGATAACATATAATAAGGCCAGGCATGATAAAATAGCCACCAGGATAATACCTGTAAGCTCGCCACCCAGCTTGGCAAATGACCCGATGTCAATCTTTGGATTTCTGACTATAAAATTAAACAGCACTACGGTGAGTATATCTGAGAACGAGGATTCATAAATGATAAACTCCTTTTTACTCTTGATCAGATTGGCTGCAGATGGTATGGCTATAGCTGAGCTTACCACACAATAAGGTATGGCATTTACAAAGCATTTATAAATGCTCTCACCGGTGACATAATAGATAATACCGGTGATAACCACCGCGCTCAGTAACAATATACTCAATGCCGAAAAGAAGGCCTTTTTGATAATGGCATTTTTATCACTGTTGTATCGCAGCTCCAGGGCCCCCTCAAACACGATGAGTATCAAACCCAATGTACCCAGTGTAGGCAGGATGAGCGAAAAATTAAGCATCGGGATATTAAAATACTCCACAATCTGTTTCAGCCCGATGCCCAGCAACAATAATAAAATAACCGAAGGGATTTTGGTTTTGCCGGCCAGCAGATCAAACAGGTAGGAGAATATGACCAGTCCGCTGAGTATAATGAGGGTTGTATATGTAGTCAAATTAGGGATGCTTTAATGTCCATATGTAAATGAGCCTTAACAGTTGTAATTTAGTTATTGTTTGGTGAGTTAGCATATAACCAATCTTCGGGGTCACGGTTAGTAATACACCCACTCAATACTTTCGGCCTTCGGCTTTAGGCTCTTAGCTTTCCCTATCAGGTATTTTACAAAACAGTGAGGTAGTTACCGCTGTTAGTTATCATATTTACCTAAAAATTTAAAATGGCTCATCTGTTTTCCCCTTTAAAAATAAAGAACATTGAATTAAAAAATCGTATCGCGGTATCACCCATGTGCGAGTATTCCAGTGAGGATGGTTTTGCTAACGACTGGCACCTCATCCACCTGGGTAGCAGGGCTGTTGGCGGTGCGGGACTCATCATTACCGAAGCCTGCGCAGTATCAGCCGAAGGTCGTATCACCTTTGCCGATCTGGGCATTTATCGCGATGAACACATTGAAAAACTAAAGCATATTACCGATTTTATCCATGCACATGGCGCGGTTGCGGGTGTACAGCTGGCCCATGCCGGGCGCAAGGCCAGTCATGTAGAACCCTGGAACGGCGGCAAACAAATACCATCAGATCAACCCAACGGGTGGAAAGCAGTAGCGCCAAGCGCCCTTCCGTTTAAGGACGACGAAGAGGCACCACTTGAACTGGATAAAGCAGGTATTGAAAAAGTAAAAGCCGATTTTAAAGCGGCTACTAAAAGAGCTATAACTGCCGGTTTTAAAGTGATCGAACTGCATGGCGCCCACGGCTATCTATTACACCAGTTTCTATCACCCATCAGTAATAAACGAACTGACGAATATGGTGGAACATTTGACAACCGTATACGTTTATTGATAGAGGTGGTGGAAACCGTTAAAGAGGTTTGGCCAAAAGAAAACCTTTTGTTTATACGTTTATCCACAACCGAATGGACCGAAGGTGGCTGGACCGCAGATGATTCTGTTGCTTTGGCGAAGATCCTGAAAGATAAAGGCGTCGATCTGATCGATTGCTCAAGTGGCGGAAATGTGGTCAATGCTAAGATACCGTTAAAACCAGGTTATCAAGTGGAGTTTGCAGAGAAAATTAAAAAGGAAAGTGGTATACTTACAGGAGCGGTAGGCTTAATAACAACAGCCTACCAGGCCGATGAAATTATACAGGAAGGCGAAGCCGACCTGATATTCCTGGCCCGCGAAATGCTGCGTGATCCACATTTCCCCTTACGTGCCGCGCATGAACTGGGGCATGAAGTAAAATGGCCTGTTCAATATGAGCGCGCCAAATGGTAATAGTTCATAGTGGATGGTTCATAGATCATGGTCGAAAAAAATATGATCAGATACATGAGCCAAAAAACTATGAACAATGATCTATGAACAATGAACTAAATAAAAAATCAATAAACAAACCACTATGAAACGTACAGCAAACGCCCATTGGAACGGCACATTACAAGCAGGTCAGGGAGAAATCACTACCCAGAGCACCGTATTGAACAAAACCCAATATTCATTTAAAACCCGCTTTGCCGATGGCATCGGTACCAATCCCGAAGAATTGCTGGCTGCCGCGCATGCAGGTTGCTTTACCATGGCGGTTGGCGCTGCTTTAACCCAGGCCGGTTTTACTCCTAACGATTTGACCACCGATGCCATATTAGATCTGGACATGGTTGGCTTGGCGGTTACCGGCATCCTATTGGACCTTAAAGGATCAATTATTGACGGTGTTGACGAGGCTACTTTCAAACAAATTGCCGAAGGCGCCAAAGCCAATTGCATTATTTCAAAAGCACTGAGCGTACCTATTACTTTAAACGTTACTTACGCTTAAAATTTTTCTATACATGTCATTGCGAGGAGGAACGACGAAGAAAGAGCCCCCTCTAAATCTCCCCCAAAGGGGGAGACTTTAAAAAAAAGCATTTTAAAGCCCTCTCCTTTGGAGAGGGTTGGGTGAGGCTCACGCTGCGCTCGCAATGACATAATTTACCTCTTAATTTTATTTCTGTATCAATGCCAGCAAAGCCTGCGGCGTTTCGTAAGTAGCGCTTTTATAGGTAAGCACTTTTACGCCTACACAAAGTGTGTCCACGGTGTTGTTTGGATGCGTCAGATATATTTTGCCTCGAACATCGGGCTGATAGCCATCATCCGTCCTTTTCATATCGGTTAACAACAGCATCACACTATCAACAGCGGCTTTCTGCGTAAAATTTTTAACCTTGCCTTCGGGGAAATAATAATCAAACTTATCACAGGTTATCCTGAACTGCGTTTGGCGGCCCAGCTCGGTAAATTTAAATTGGATGCTTTTAACTTCATTGGCCGGGTTGCTTTTAGGCTTGCAAGCGAAGAAGATGCACGCTATCAGGATGGCGATTATGCTTAGTTTTTTCATAGTTAATTAAGATTTAAGGAATAGTTTCCTGACGGCAAAAAACGTCATTGTTAAAAATACGATACCAAGTGGCCAAAAGGTTCTCGTCATCTTATCAATAGCTTTTAACCTTTCCTTATGTAATTCCCTGTTTATGGATTCTTGTAGCGCTTGCCCTGTACCACAGAAAAACATATATTTAGGTTTATCATCAACTTTAGGCCTAATGTACATCGCATACATATCATCCTGATATTGGCCATAGGCCGGAGCTCCTTCTACCTGACATATATCATATGCCTGTACATATGACCAATACTTGCTGGTTTTTCCGAAGTGAAATTTAACCCCTTTATGAGTGTCCTTTGAATTGAGCATTTCTCTTATCTCCAACCGGGCAAAGTCTAAACGGGTTTTATTGGCGGCATCATTACCATCCAGGTTAATAGTTAAATAATTTCGATCAGGAGGAAATTTAACCTGATACTCCTTGGGTGAAATTTTATTCCAATAAGGCGACCACATCGCAACATCAATATAGCCTTGATGAACAAACGCCTTATGCTGAAACAAAAATACCAAACAAAATACAGGCAGAAAAACTAGGCTGATCATCCCAGGCAGGTAGACGATCGGTTTATGCGGAGTTAAAGTTAATATTCTCATGATTCAGGTTGCTGACAATAAATTTAAGATATTAAATCAGCAAATCAAAAAGCTCCCCCTTCAGGGGGTTGGGGCTTACTTCAGCACATCCAGTACCCGAAACATTTTTTCCTTAATGCCGCGGCTTGAGCCGTTAAAGTTGTTCACCATGATAGAGAAGCACAGCTCACGCCCATTACGTGTTTGATAACCGGCATAGCACAATACACTGTTGATGCTGCCGCTTTTCATTTTCATATCATTATAAACCGGCAGGCTCTCATACAGATCAGCAAACCAGCTTTCTTTTTTGGCCGATTGCAGTATTTTGGCCAGCGTTAAGGTAGTTACCCTGTCGCCGGGTGAAAGTCCGCTGCCATCGTATGTATTAATACTGTTTGGGTCGATACCACGCGCTTTCCAAAATTTTTGAACTTCTTCTACACCATTTGCAGAAGTAGGTTTGCGGCCCTGTTTCCAGGCAATGGTTTTGAGCAATTGCTCGGCATATAGGTTAATGCTTTTTTGGTTAAGCCAGTAAACGATGCGGCTCAATGGAGGCGATAATATAGTAGTTAAGTTTTTGCTGATGAGGGGCAACTTCAGATCTTTAGCAGCTAAAGTAGCCGCCGATTCCGGTCCGCCTGTTACCAAAACGCCTAACTTTTTAAGGGTGTCTGATAAACGCAGGGCGGCATCATAAGCAGCATCGGGTGTGGCTGCCGATATGCTTTTTTTATCCTTATCAATAGCATAACTACCGCGCAGATACATAACCGTACTGCCAACAGGCAAAAAGGCATAAGCGTTATCCCCACTACCGGCCTCACCATTTACCAGTTCACTTTTAAAAGTAAGGTATGGAACGGTGGGGACTGTACGGGATACTCCTATCGGGTTACCCACCACGCCGGTACGCAGTTTAATATCAAACTGGTTCTCGCGCCAGCACAGGCCCGAGGTACCCGCGCCATAATAATTACCGATATCCTGCCAGATCCATCCTTCAGGAATAGACTGGGTGCCGAAAATACTGTCATCGCCAATAATACGGCCATTGATTTTTTTGATCCCGGCCTTTTGCAAGGCATCGGTCATCAGAGCCAGTACATGAGCCTCTTTGGTTTGCTCATACCGCCAGCTGCCCAGGGTTGGGTCGCCGGCACCTTTGATAATCACATCACCGTTGAGCGTACCATCTGCGGCAATTTCGCCGGCATAACCCAATTGCGTCTGGTACTTAAAATCGGCCCCTAAAATATTAAAGGCCGTTATACTGGTAATGGTTTTAAGGGTTGATGCGGTAGCCAAACCCATGTTCGGGTTGGCAGCAAACACCTGTTCGCCGGTTTTGGCGTCCAGCACCGTTAACGATACCGATGCATAACTACACTGGCTATCGGCCTGTAACCTGCCAAAGGCATTAGCGAGCTTTTGCTGAAGATCCTGGGCATAAAGCTGCCCGCTTATCAAAAATAAACTAACTATCAGTAACCGTTTCATCCTCATGCTTAACGTTCCGCTGCGATATATAATAGATCGGGATACCTATCAGTACTATAATTAAGCCTGGCCAGGTAAATTGTGGCTTATATATAATTAACAATGTACAAAATGCCAGACCCATCAAAATATAAATGGCTGGTAAAACCGGATAGCCAAAGGCTTTGTAAGGTCGCTCGGCATTAGGGTGTTTGGCGCGTAAAATAAAAATACCGATGATGGTAAGCATATAAAATATCACCACCACAAAGGATATCATGTCGAGCAGATCGCCATAACGCCCGCTTAAACATAATATCGAGGCCACCACACACTGTATCCATAATCCAAATTGCGGAACCCCATGTTTATTCAGATCGCCTGTACGTTTAAAGAAAAGGCCATCTTTAGCCATAGAATAATATACCCTTGCACCTGACAGGATCAAGCCGTTGTTACAACCAAAGGTTGATATCATGATCATCACCGCAATCACGTAAGTACCTATATTACCAAATATCACATGTGAGGCAGCAACAGCTACACGGTCTTTATCTGCCGACGCAATATCATGTAATGAAAGCACTCCCGTATAAACCACGTTGGCCGATACATAAATAATAGTCACTATTAAAGTACCTAAGCCCAGGCTCAGCGCTACATCGCGCTTTGGATTTTTCATTTCACCGGCAATAAAGGTCACATTGTTCCAGGCATCACTGCTGAATATAGAACCCACCATGGCTGCCGCGATAGCCCCCAGGGCGCCACCTATAGTCAAAGCTGTAATACTGCCGTCCTTACCCAGGTTATGAATATCCCAGGCATTAGTCCAGTTGGCATGCCAGATATCGCCTTTTAAAGCTAAAAAACCAAAACCTATCAATCCGAAAAGGCTCAGCAGCTTGGTTAGCGTAAAAGTATTCTGGATCAGTTTTCCGCCCTTTACACCTCTTGTATTTATAAAAGTTAAAAAGATTATGAGTATGATAGATACTACCTGGGCGGCACTGATCTTTATAAAGCCCAAATTCAACAGGATATTATCCTCGCTAAAAGCGGGTATCAAATAAGCAGTAAATTTGCTGAACGCCACACCAACAGCCGCAATGGTACCGGTTTGTATCACCATAAAAAAACTCCATCCGTATAAAAACGCGATCAGTTTATTATATGATTCTTTCAGGTAAACATACTGGCCGCCGGCTTTAGGGAACATACCGCTTAGCTCACCATAGCTTAACGCGGCGGTAAGGGTCATGAAACCGGTTATTACCCAAATAGCTATTAACCAGCCTGCTGAGCCTACATTACGTATAATATCCGCGCTTACAATGAATATCCCAGAACCTATCATGGAACCTGCTACCAGCATGGTGCCATCCAGCAGGCTCAGTTCGTGTTTCATTTTTGGTTGTCCGGAGTTGTTTGCCATAAGTGTTTTTAAAGGTTGAAGGCCCTAAACTATTCAAAAAACTTTATAATCAGCAGGCCTTTGTAAAGAAAATAAAATTACTATTTTGCATCCACCAATTAAAACAGTATCAAGTATCAAGTAGTTAGTATCAAGATTTTTGAAAGCCTCATAAACAAGTGCCACTGTCTTGATACTTGATACTAACTACTTGATACTACTAAATTTTATAAAACCAAATTTGTGAACATGGATTTTTTGAACAACTACTTGATCTACTTAATTCCGGTGATAGGCCTTATCGGCATCCTCGCCATGGCAGTTAAAGCTGCCTGGGTCACCAAACAAGATGCCGGCGACGGCGACATGGCCCAGCTGGCCGGGTACATTGCCGATGGGGCAATGGCTTTTTTACGTGCAGAATGGAAAGTATTAGGCTACTTTGTAGTAGTTGCAGGCGTTTTACTGGCCTGGTCTGGCACCACGGTGGCTACATCAAGCCCGGTTATTGCCATATCATTTTTAATTGGCGCGTTTTTATCAGCATTCGCAGGTTTCCTGGGGATGCGCATTGCAACTAAAGCCAATGTACGCACTACACAGGCCGCCCGCAGCAGCCTGGCTAAAGCATTAAAAGTTTCCTTTACCGGTGGTACGGTAATGGGTTTAGGTGTTGCTGGTTTGGCCATTATAGGTTTGGGCTCGTTGTTTATTGTATTTTATACCATATACGTTAAAAACGTAGCAGGCAGCACGGTAAATGGTGAAGATATGGCCAAAGCGCTTGATGTTTTGGCAGGCTTCTCTTTAGGTGCCGAATCTATAGCCCTGTTTGCCCGTGTTGGCGGCGGTATTTATACCAAAGCGGCCGACGTAGGTGCCGACCTTGTTGGTAAAGTGGAAGCAGGCATCCCTGAGGATGATGTACGTAATCCTGCTACTATTGCTGATAACGTGGGCGATAATGTGGGTGACGTTGCCGGTATGGGTGCCGATTTATTCGGATCGTACGTGGCTACTATGCTGGCTACCATGGTGCTGGGCCGCGAAATTGTGTCACATGATGCTTTTGGTGGTATAGCCCCTATTTTGTTACCGATGGTGATAGCCGGTTTAGGATTGATATTTTCTATTGTTGGTGCAGCTTTCGTAAAGATCAAAAACGAGACCGACAGCGTACAAAAAGCCCTGAACATGGGTAACTGGGCATCTATCATTTTAACCGCTATAGCTACTTATTTTGTAGTACAGTGGATGTTGCCGGCTGGAGAATTCCACATGGTACGTGATGAAGATGCTAATCATGTTATAAAAAGCGGGATCATCCCATTCACTAAAGACGGCGTTTTCATGTCGATAGTTGTCGGACTGATCGTTGGAACTTTAATGTCCATCATCACCGAATATTATACAGCTATGGGTAAACGCCCGGTATTAAGCATCATCCGTCAATCATCAACCGGTCATGCTACCAATATTATTGGTGGTTTAGCCGTGGGTATGGAATCAACCGTGCTGCCTATCCTGGTACTGGCATCAGGTATCTATGGTTCTTATCACTTCGCTGGTTTGTATGGTGTAGCTATCGCGGCGGCAGGTATGATGGCCACTACGGCTATGCAATTGGCTATCGACGCTTTCGGCCCTATTGCCGATAACGCCGGTGGTATTGCCGAAATGAGCCGCCTGCCCGAAGAAGTACGTCACCGTACAGACAACCTGGATGCTGTAGGTAACACTACCGCGGCTACAGGCAAAGGATTTGCTATCGCTTCGGCTGCGTTAACCTCACTGGCCCTGTTCGCGGCCTTTGTGGGTGTGGCGGGTATCGAGCATATTGATATTTACAAGGCCGATGTTTTGGCCGGCTTATTTGTAGGTGGAATGATCCCCTTCATTTTCTCGGCATTATGTATATCTGCCGTTGGTCGTGCGGCTATGGCCATGGTGGAAGAAGTAAGGCGCCAGTTCCGCGAGATCCCGGGCATTATGGAATACAAAGCCAAGCCTGAGTATGAAAAATGCGTGGCTATATCAACCAAAGCTTCTATCCGCGAGATGGTTGCTCCCGGTCTGATAGCCCTCATCACCCCTATCATTATTGGTTTTGCCTTCGGCCCCGAAGTTTTGGGTGGCCTGCTGGCCGGTGTTACCGTATCGGGCGTACTGATGGGTATTTTCCAGAGCAATGCTGGTGGCGCATGGGATAATGCCAAAAAATCATTTGAGAAAGGCGTGGAGATCAATGGCGAGATCCATTACAAAAAGTCAGAACCACACAAAGCGTCTGTAACCGGTGATACCGTAGGCGATCCGTTTAAAGATACATCTGGCCCATCCATGAACATCCTCATCAAACTGATGTCGATCGTTTCGCTGGTGATCGCGCCGCACCTGAATCATTTAGTTGATACCAGTCCGCGTATCCAACGCGAGATACACAGGCAATCCCTGAACACGCACGTGGTGATCAAGACCGACAAAAAGCTTTAATTCGAATAAATAGTGTTGAAAAGAGCCGCCTGCAAGGGTGGCTCTTTTTTTAGATGTAAGTTTATTAAGCATAAAAAAGCATCATGAATAGTATCCTCAGAAGTATAGCGTTAGCCCTTGTGCTATCACTCGCGTTTTTTACATCTTTTGCGCAAGGGGCCAAAACTTTAGGCTCATTAAAATACGACAAGGTAGTCATATACGAGTTTTTTTCGGGGTATGGTGGGGATATTGTGGATGGACACGGCCGGGTTATAAAAGATGCAAAAAAGCAGGCCACACTCAATACAGCCGAAATGAATAACTTAAGCAAATATCTGGATAGCAAAAATTCCTATGACAACGTAGAAGCAGGATGTTTCGATCCTCATTTTGGGATAGTTTATTATGATAAAACTAAAATTGCTGCCTATATGACCGTGTGTTTCGGCTGTAACAGGTTACGCTCCAGCATAGAGTTGGCGGGAGAAAAGGGTAAAATGGGTAAAGGTAAAGATGCTTATTATATGCTGGATGGTGGTTTGAGCAAATCATTCAGGCATTTTTTAGGTACGCTATTGATCAAATATAAATTTTCGGAGCAAATTACCCCGGGTGACCCGTATGATAAATGAGAGATATAAAGAACAATGATTTTTGGATCAAAGAGCAAGGACGGGAGGAACAAGGATTTTAGGAGTAAAGACAATTGTGTAGGCTTATTAAGCATAAAAAAGACATGACAAATATTCTCTTCAGGCGCATAGCGCTAACACTTACCTCCTCCTTCCTGTTTTTTGCGGCTTTTGCGCAGCCAGCTAAAACTTTCAGCTCATTAAAATATGATCGGGTGATCATATACGACTATTCGGGCAGCAAAGACTATTACCTTCATATCATTGATGAGCAGGGCCGGTTGGCTAAAACCGTGACAAAACAAGCCACGCTTACTACAACCGAAATAAATAAATTAAGCAAAAGTCTGAATAGCAAAAGCTCCTATGGCAGCGGATCCGCTGCGTGTTTTGACCCGCACTTAGGAATTGTTTATTATTATAAAACTAAAATAGTTGCTCATGTATCTGTATGTCTTGATTGTAACGCATTAGATTCCAGTATCGAAATAGCGGCTCAAAAGCAAGGAAAAATAGGTGAAGGTAAAGATGCTTATTACATGTTGAGTGGCATGAGTAAAACATTCAGACATTTTTTAAATACGCTATTGATCAAGTATAAATTTTCACACCAAATTGCTCCGAGAGAACCATATGATAAATGAGTGATATGAATTCGTTATCAAAAGTCATATCCAACTTTAATTCGAATAATGGTGTTGAAAAGAGCCGCCTGCAAGGGTGGCTCTTTTTTTATATTAGCTCGTAATTATGAAACCTTTCCACAAGATCATTATCAAATACAGCCTTATCACTTTTGTAGCGTTCATAGCCACATGGTATGTAGTATTTGAATCTCCATTAAATATTCCTGAATATATACCCTTTACACCCATTAAGACAAACGGAGCTATATTATGTACCATCTTCATTACGGTACTCATCATTGCTCAAAAAAGACTTATAAAAGTGCAACATGATATAAGCATTATTCTTTTGATGCTTTATAGTACATGGATATTTTTTATTGCAGAGTGTCTTTTTCACGGAGTGATGCTGATCATTACCGTTGATTACACTTTGCACGAGTTTTTATCGGGCATTATTACAATCACTTTAGTTAATGCAGCACTTTCTTTCTTTGTCGCTTTTCAATTAAAAACAAGGCGAACGGGTCGATTGATTCTTTTTATTATAATACTCACAGTTTTGTTTAATCTACTTGCACACTTTTTTCCAAATCTTCCCCGAAATTATTAAACCTAAATACCTTAGTGTAGATATTAGTAAACCAACAAAACTTTACAATTAAAATATCTTTTTAAGCAAAACAAGAATAAATCAGCCGAAAAAAGAAGGTAGTTCCGTTTAACTTTAAAAACATTTTTTGATCTTATCGGTGTTCATTCAACATTTATTTTTGCTCAAAATACAAAGTGTTACCCAAACACCGCTTTTGCCCCGCTCCCCTTACAAATGAGGCACTTATATAAGCGCTTATAAAAATCTGATTACCTATAGATTTACTCGATTTTACACACTTTTATTTGGAAATACCTCATTATTCCATTGTTACATTCCGCCCTTTAGGATTTCAATAAATTTAAGTACGTTTGGGGGAATGTGAATTTTTAAATTTTAAAACTGATCTTACTATTTTCAAATGAAGTTATTTATTAAGAAACCTATTCAGCAATTGATGGCTGCCTCTGTCGAGACGGAGAAATCGCTGAAAAGAACCTTAGGCGTTGGATCGCTTATAGCACTGGGCATTGGTGCTATTATTGGAGCCGGTATTTTTGTGCGTACAGCAGCTGCAGCCGGTGAACATGCAGGTCCTGCCGTTACCATTTCATTCCTTATCGCGGCCGCGGGTTGCGCCCTGGCTGGTTTATGCTACGCAGAATTTGCCAGTATGATACCTATAGCCGGTTCGGCTTATACCTACTCTTATGCTACCATGGGCGAATTTATAGCCTGGATCATAGGTTGGGATTTGGTACTGGAGTACGCGCTTGGAGCGGCTACAGTAGCCATTGGCTGGTCGC
The DNA here is from genome assembly GCF_059567985.1 of Mucilaginibacter sp. BGA-UO-ETr-C110. Taxonomy (NCBI): domain Bacteria; kingdom Pseudomonadati; phylum Bacteroidota; class Sphingobacteriia; order Sphingobacteriales; family Sphingobacteriaceae; genus Mucilaginibacter; species Mucilaginibacter sp. BGA-UO-ETr-C110. Next base: position 93,158 of record NZ_JCAQPB010000002.1, on the reverse strand, counting down.
AGTATTTCAACGAGTTTTTAATAACATTTTTCAATTTCCATATCCCCTACCAGTGGACACACTCCTTCTTCGAAGTGTCAAACACAACCGCTGGTATGTATGCCGCAGAACTGGGTACCAGGGGTATCGTTAACCTGCCGGCTATATTTATTATATTCCTGCTTACCTTGCTGCTTATACGCGGTATGGCGGAGTCGGCTATCGTAAACAACATCATTGTAATTATTAAAGTAGCCATTGTGCTCCTGATCATCGGTTTGGGATGGCACTATATCAATCCGGCTTTTCATACACCTTACATGATCCCGGCTGATGCGGGTACCGTAAAGGTAAGTACAGGTGTTGTTGATTATGGCGATACTTTTAACCACGGATGGCTGGGTGTTTTACGCGGTGCCAGTGTAGTATTCTTCGCCTTTATTGGTTTTGATGCTGTTTCAACAGCGGCACAGGAAGCTAAAAACCCGCAAAAAGATATGCCAAAAGGTATCCTGATATCATTGGTTTTCTGTACTGCTTTATATATCTTATTCTCACACGTGCTTACCGGTTTGGTATCTTACAAAGATTTCCTTATCCAGGGTAAAGAAGCTTCTGTGAGTTATGCTATTAAAACAGCGATGCCTGGTTATGGTTGGTTAGCTTCATTTGTAACGGTATCTATTCTGGCTGGTTTCTCTTCGGTGATCCTGGTGATGCTGATGGGCCAAACCCGTGTGTTTTATACCATGAGCACCGATGGTTTGATCCCTAAGATATTCTCCAAACTGCACCCTAAACATCGCACACCTTATAAATCACAATGGTTATTCTTTGTGTTCGTGTCCATATTTGCGGGTTTCATCCCTGATAAATATGTGGGCGATATGGTGAGTATCGGTACCCTGTTCGCTTTCGTACTGGTTTGTATTGGTATATTCATCCTGCGCAGAACCGATCCAAACATTGTACGTCCGTTCCAGACACCAATTTATATGGTCGTTTGTCCGCTGGGCGCATTGATCTGCTTGTGTATGATCGCCAGCGAAGGTTGGGAAAACTGGGCTCGTCTTATTGTTTGGTTACTGATCGGCTTTGTGATCTACTTCGGTTACAGTATCAAACGCTCCCATGTAAGACATGGTAAAGTTGAAGCTGCCAATGACCCTATCAACCCAAAATTTGTTGAATAAGGATATCAATTGATAAATATTATAAAAAAAGGTCCTGATTAATCAGGACCTTTTTTTATGGTTCGCTTTTACAAACATTTGCCGCATAAATTTCGACACATCGTATTTTCTTTTTATCTTTCTTTATATTTTAATCGCACTTTTGCACCAGCATAAACCCTACAGCCATGCATCCATTAGTTTTCAGGGAAGTACTATCCGTTACCATGATCCTTTTCGCCATTATCGATATTTTGGGCGCTATACCCGTAATTATCCAGGTAAGGCAGCGTGTAGGGCATATCGAATCGGAAAAAGCCAGCATCGCGGTGTTGATCCTGATGGTGGTGTTTTTGTTTGTGGGCGATGAATTACTGGCCGTTATCGGCTTGGATGTAGCCTCTTTCGCCATAGCCGGTTCGCTGGTGATATTCATCATCGCGATGGAAATGGTGCTTGGGGTTGATTTTTTTAAAGAAGAAGTTCCGCTGTCGGCATCTATAGTACCCCTGGCTTTCCCATTGATTGCCGGCGCCGGTACCATGACTACCCTGCTCTCGCTCAAATCGCAATATCAAACCCAGAATATTTTGGTGGGCATTGTATTAAACACTATTGTGGTTTACTTCGTGCTCAAAAATGTAAAATGGATTGAGAAGCTTTTAGGCCCCGTTGGCCTCAGCATCCTCCGAAAATCTTTCGGCATTATTTTGCTGGCCATCGCTATTAAACTGTTCAGGAGTAATACGCATTTGTAGCCCCCCTTTAACGAAGCCGCCCATAACGTGTTTCACTCATGTCATTGCGAGGAGGAACGACGTGGCAATCTCGTAGCTATTCTTGCCGATGAGAACGCGAGGAGATTGCCACGCTACGCTCGCAATGACATATACTTTATAAATAAATGAGTCGCATTTTTCAATGTACCACCTCATTTTTTGAAAACAAAAAAGGCGGCCACCATTTCCGGGTAGCTGCCTTTTACTTTGTATTTTGAAATAATAATTACGCTTCCAATATCTCGTCCAGGTTGCCCAGGGCCATAGTGAAACCTTCTTCGAAACCCATTGCAACAATTTTTTCCAGGTCGGCCTCGCTGTCAAAGGTAAGCTCCGCTACTACCTGGGTAGATGCTCCAACCGCGTGGAAGGTAACCAGCCAGTGCATCGGAGGGAAATCAGGGTTTACAACGCCATTTTCGTCGCAAAACAAGGCCGTAGTGGTAAAGCTTTGCTGTGGGCTGATGGTTTTAAAGTTAACCCGGCACCAGGCTGCCTCGCCATTGGGCCCGGTCATACAATACAACCAAAAACCGCCTTCACTAAAATCATATGATTTAGATACGGCTTTCCAGGGCTTGGGCGCCCACCATTGTTCCAGCAAGCTAACATCTGTCCAGGCTTTCCATACTTTTTCAATGGGAGCGGCAAATTCCCGTGTAACGCGTATTTTTTTGTTGGCCAGATCTTTGGTGATCTCTGTTTTTGTACTCATATTGAATTTGTTTTATAGGTTTTTTAATAGATTATCTAACTGATCAAAACGATCGTCCCACAACTTACGGAAACGCTCGAGCCATAAGTCAATTTCTTTCATCTTCTGCGGATTAAAATGGTAATAAATTTCCCTGCCGGTTTGCTGTTGATTGATCACTTCGCATTCCGCCAGGATCTGGATATGTTTGGACACGGCCTGGCGGCTACTGTCAAAATGTTCGGCAATAGCATTTGGTGTCATCGCCTGCAGCGCCAGTAACCCTAAAATTGCCCGCCTGGTAGGGTCGGCAATAGCTTGAAAAATGTCTCGTCTCATATTATTTGCAACCGATTGATTGCAAATATAAGCGCAACCGATCAATTGCACAAATTTATTTTCAATTTTTTAGTTACTTAAACCCTGATCCCTTTTGATAAGGCATCAATAGCATCCTCCTTAGTGGCTACAAAACTGATCCTCCCGGCTTTATTACTTTCGTAAATAAAATCGCGCAAGCTTTGGCTGCTGTATTTTGAAAAATCGCCAACGATGGCCAGCTTAACATTGTAGTTGGAGAATTTTTGGAGGATGTCGCCAGCAAGGGTTGTTTTCAGGTCGAAGAAGCTATCAGTGATATTTTCCTGGTACATCACTATCCTCCGGGCATCCTGGTAGGCGCAATTGGCCAATATATCTAACGCGTCCTGCGCGTTGTTAATTTCGATGATATCGGATACGATCTCGGCTATATAAAAATCGTTTACACTGATCAGGTTGATGTCCATTGTATATTTTGTTTAGCTATACAGACGAAAAAATATGCTGATTTGTTACAATGGTGGTGTAGTAAAATGACTTACCTAACAAGTTTTGTCATCCTGAGGAACGAAGGATCTTCTTCATTATGCCTATTGTATAACAGATTCTTCACTCCGTTCAGAATGACAAATAGTTATTAGTTTTTACCCGACACCAGGCGGGCTCAATCTTGCCACAAACATGGTGTCGGCCCGGCGTTCATAGCCATTGAGTATTTTACTTTCTTCCAGTTTCAGACCAAGCTCTTTCACCAGGAAATCAACTACATCCTCGTTCTCGCCTTTAAAGGCCGAGCAGGTGATGTAAATAAGCGGTTTACCGGGCTTCAGATATTTTACTACGTTTTGGGCGATGCTTTTTTGCAGCTTCTGGAAAAATTCGATCTTATGCTGATCAAACTGGGCTATCATTTCGGGCGTACGGCCCCAGGTGCCCGAGCCGCTGCAAGGGGCATCCAGTATAATGCCGTCAAAAGCATAATCATGCAGGGTCTGATCGACATTGGTAGTGAGGTCGAGCGCCTTTTTCTGATATTTGGTTAAACCAGCCAGGTGAAAACGCTCATCCAGATTGGTCAGCACCGACTCGCGGATATCTGATACCACCAGCTTGATATTGGGCTCATCTTCATGCAACAGCAATGATTTACCGCCTGATGCCGCGCAGGCATCCCACCAGCTATCCCATCGCTGCGGCCTGAAAAAATCGCCGGTTTGCTGCGACGAAAAATCCTGCACCTCAAACCAGTGCTGTTTGGAAAATATGGTTTCGAGCCGGGTACCGTTTGGTAAGGACAGGCAACCATTCCCTTCGTCCTTAAATACGATCTGCGCTTTGGTCAGCTCGCCCTTAACCAAATGATCATAACCATTGCGCACGCGGATAAAAAGATCGGGTTGTGAAAAGAATGATCTTAAAAAAGCATTACGATCGATACCCGGCGATAATTGCGCCACCCAGGGAAACACATCCTCCAGGTCAAAATCGGGGTGCGCTGTTTTTACCAGGGCCAGTTTGTCGTCGATATGAAAACCGATACAAGCGGCCCAGTCGGGTTTAAAATTTTGTAAAAAAGAATTGGTTTGTGTGTTGCATAAAAACTCGGCCACAAACAAACGCTCATCGGCAGGTAAACTACGAAGGGTAAGCCCTATCCGGAAATAATTGTACATCAACCGGTTGGCAATACGCCTGTCGGTTGATCCCATTTGTTTATTTTGCCTGTAGAAGCCGGGTAAAAACTTACTTAGAGGCGTATCGGCAGGGTATTCACCCAATATTCGCTGAAACGTTTTAAGCTGGTTTATAGCCTTCATTCTACCTGTTTTAACTCAAAGTTACTATACATTAATATATTTACATGCGTGTTAACCCAACCCAAGCCAGGCTTTTTTACAAAATGGAAACCATTGTGTATACCTGTAAAATCGGTTTTGTCAATCGCCGCCATATCCTTGTTGCCCTCCAGCAGCTGCCGGCCAAAATACATACCCTCATCAAAGCCTTTTATGGCATAATCTGTGGGTTCAACGTGATACACTTTACGATAGCTATGCAAAAAAGCAATCGTGGCCTCCTGTTTGTAATTTACCTTATCACTGGAGGTAATATGCGTTTTAAGCCGCTGCAATATATCGGTCTTTAAAAAGCTAAACTTCTCCCAACTGGGGTGACCAAACAGTAGCACGGGATAGTTTTTGTTTAAAGTATCCAATGACCGCAGCGTAACACCCAAAAATGACTGATCGGTAGCCGGTATCACAACCACATTTCGTTCTGTTTTTGACAGCTGCGGCAGCAAACCGCTCAATTTACCCCGTGTGATTATAACGCTTACAATTTTAACCTTTTTATTGCTTAAACTGTCGGTTGCTTTTTTAAAGTTTACCACATAATCGTTCTCCTGGCTAAAGCCCGAACGCAGGATAAATATTTTTTTAGGTTTTATTTTATCGTTGATGTATTGCGCCGCACCTACAGCGTGATATTCCAGTGGGGGGATAACGGTAATTAAGTTATTGTTTCTGATAGTAGCAGGCGACGCGGGTGATAATGGCGACAGGATAGCCGTACGGGTACCCATGGTGGAGGTAAACAGCTTCATCCCATCGGGATATACCGGGCCAACCACCAGGTCGCTTGTTCTTATCTGTGGGTTGTAAGCCAGGCTATGCGCCGCTGAGGCATCATCTTTAGAGTCAAAAAGTTGCAGCTTGAAATTAGCTCCCTGGGCTGCCAGGGAGTCTAAAGCCAATTTAAAGCCCTGGTAGTATTCAATACTCATGTTGGCCTGGCTTAAGCCGGCACCGCTATAGTTACGTGGCCGCACATGATCAAGCCCCATAGGCAATATCATGGATATAACAGAAACTTTTGCTGTGGGTTTTACCGGAGGTTTTTCTACAGGCTTGGGTTCGGGTTTTTCAACTTTTTTTACGGGCGTTGATACAGGCCGCACTTTTGGTGAGCATGCACCCAGTATCAGCGCCGCGCTAAAAAACAATAACCATTTATTCCCACTCAATGGTAGCAGGTGGTTTCGAACTGATATCATATACTACCCGGTTAATTCCTTTTACGTTATTGATGATCTCGTTGGAGATCTTGGCCAGCAGGTCATAAGGTAAATGGCACCAATCCGCTGTCATCCCATCCAGTGATTCCACAGCACGCAGGCATATCACGTTCTCGTAAGTACGCTCATCGCCCATTACCCCTACTGATTGTACCGGCAAAAATATAGCACCGGCCTGCCAAACCTTATCGTAAACACCGTATGACCGCAAATTGTTGATATAAATCGCATCGGCCTCCTGCAATATAGCTACTTTTTCTGGTGTAACATCACCCAAAATCCTGATAGCCAGACCCGGGCCCGGGAAAGGGTGCCTGCCTAAAATATTAGGATCGATGTTTAAAGCCTTGCCTACACGCCTTACTTCGTCTTTAAACAAAGTATTGAGCGGTTCAACCACTTTCAATTTCATAAAATCGGGCAAACCGCCAACGTTATGGTGCGATTTGATAGTAGCCGATGGACCTTTTACCGAAACAGATTCGATAACATCTGGATAGATAGTTCCCTGTCCTAACCATTTTACATCCTGAACCTCGTGCGCGGCATCGTCAAATACTTCAATAAACACACGACCGATAGCTTTACGTTTCTTTTCAGGATCTTTAAGGCCTGTCAATGCGTCGTAAAAACGCTGCTTGGCATCAATACCTTTTATATTTAAGCCCATGTGCTTGTAGGAGTCGAGCACTTGCTCGTACTCATCCTTGCGCAGCAGGCCGTTATCAACAAATATGCAATGCAGGTTTTTACCGATGGCGTGGTGCAATAACACTGCTGCTACTGATGAATCCACACCGCCTGAAAGACCTAATACTACTTTATCATCGCCCAATTTTTCGCGCATGGCTGCAATGGTAGTTTCCACGAACGAATCGGGAGTCCAGTCCTGTTTGCAACCGCAAATATCTACCAAAAAATTCTCCAGCAATTGCCTGCCGTCAATACTGTGCGTTACCTCTGGGTGAAACTGGATCCCGTAAGTTTGGGTACCGGTTACCTGGTAAGCCGCAACTTTTACGCTATCGGTACTGGCAATGATCTCAAAATTATCACCTATGCTGGCAATGGTATCGCCATGCGACATCCACACCTGCGAATTCTCAGGAATATTTTTAAACAGCAGGTTTTCCTTGTTGATATAATCCAGATTAGCACGACCGTATTCGCGGGTGCTCGAAGCTAATACTTCGCCACCATGAAAATGGGCCACATACTGTGCACCATAACAAACCCCCAGGATAGGACGGGTGGTATGGAACTGCGCGAAATCAAAATGAGGCGCATCTTCCTGCCTTACAGAATAAGGGCTGCCGGAAAGGATGATTCCTTTTACAGTGCTGTCAATTTCGGGATAATGATTGAAGGGGTGGATCTCACAGTAAATATTGAGCTCCCTGACGCGGCGCGCGATGAGTTGGGTGAATTGCGAGCCAAAGTCAAGAATGAGGATTTTTTCTTGCATGGGCAAAGATAAAAATTTGATATGAGATGTGAGATATGAGATTTGAGATTTTGGAAATCAGTGATTAACCTGATTTTACCTCGTCCTTATTCACTGCTCATATGTAAGCCGGTTTATCGCACTAATTTTAATTTTTTAGTTTACCCAGCTCTTTTACTCTCCAGAGTGCCGCGTTTTTTACACCACTGTAAGCCGGCTTAACTTTTATTGATACATATCCGGAGTTATCAGAACTTTCATAATGAACTTTCCATCAGTGTCGTTATAATTGTAAACAAACGTTGTTTTATTATCGCGGTAAATTCGCATCTGCGGATTTGTTTTTATACCGTTTATAAGCTTGACGCTCATAAATTTTTGTAAAGAGTCGGTATTGATCCTTGATTTATCAAAACCCAATAATGAATAGTTATATTGAAATGTATTATTTGCCAAAGCGACCGCATTATCAAAGCGAGTATCTTTGTCAACCATAATTGGACAAGTTTTGTTTATCTCACTCGCAGCAGCCATCATTACTTTATCAAATGAAGGTTTCTTGAAGAATATCTGTTGAACAGCGGCATAGGATAACCCGAATACAACAATACTGACAATTAAACTTAGAAGCTTTGGTTTTGGATTTTGTTTTGTCTCCTTTGCTGGTTGTTTAACTGCAATTTCGTCTTCTGTTTTGAGGAGTTCATGTCCGCAATTGGAACAATACTTTGAACCGGCTTCATTTTCTGCTCCGCAGTGGGTACATTTTACGATACTCATTTAGTTTTAATCGTTTAGGTACTGCAATTTATAGTATAAAAATGTATTGGCAAAAATTTAATTATTGAATTAATGATTTAGTGAATTAGTGATTGGCAAAAACCTCTTTCCTTTTTCGTCAGCAGATAAGCTTCGGGTGAAGCTTAATTAATGATTTAGTGAAATTTAGTGAATTAGTGATTGGAAACAACCTTTTTTCCTTTTCCCGTCAGCAGAACAGCTTCGGGTGAAAGCAGGCAGAACAATGATGGACTGTGCGGTTGCAGGGGCATAGCAAGTTTTTGCTGAAGCGTAGGGTTGGCGCGAACGAAGCAGGGCAAAATAATTGCAGCCCGTGGTTCTGCCTGCTTTGCGGGGCAGAGGCTTGGTGCGCAAAGAAGCATTTCTGCTGAAGCCTTTTTGGTTACTTTTGTGGCGACAAAAGTGACTGGCCCTCCCGCGGCCAAGAGCGGGTATACACCATACACATCTACGCTCTGTATAGTAGGGGATTGCCACGCTACGCTCGCAATGACGTGTCGTGTGCTTTTCGTACCTCGCAATGACGGGGAGAATATTTATGGAGTAGTAGCTGCAACAGGCAACACTTTCCCATTAAAAAACTTATGCCCCGTAAGCGCAAAATCAGCTACATACTTACCCATTTCAAAAGCCATTACCGGCGATTGGTAACCTGGGAAAGCTTTCTCCAGCATTTCTGTTTGTGCCGAACCCAATGCCAGGCAGTTTACTTTGACATCCTGCTCTATTAGTTCCTGGGCCAGGCATTCAGTAAGGGTATGCAACGCGGCTTTACTGGCCGAGTAGGCTGATAAACCCGGGAATTTGGCACTCCCCTGGAAACCACCCATGCTTCCTACATTCAGGATATGTGAACCGGCTGGCATCAGTGGTAATAGGGCTTGTATCATGCGTACATGACCAATAAAATTGCTTTGCAGCATTTCTACAAAGTCGGTCTCGAGTAATTGCGTAAATGGCTTATTGATGAGCATTCCGGCATTGTTGATCAATACATCCACCTGGTTATCAAAATTGGAGGCTATAAATTGCTGCAGGCCCTCATAATCATCGTGCACGATATCAAAGTTAAGAGCAAAAAGCTGACAATCGGGATTAAGACCATGGGCAATTTCCAACAGGCGCTCAAGTTTGTCCTGCGAGCGGGCCAATGCAATTACTTTGTTGTTACCCGAAAGTATCAGTTCAATTACTGCTTCAAATCCCACGCCGCTGCTGGCGCCTGTTATAATAATGTTCATAAGCCCGTTCTGTTATTTACCGTCATTGCGAGGGACGAAGCAATCTCTACACAGGCAGGTTCACTTAGTGAGTTACACTTAGTCATTCGCTCTGTATAGCATAGAGATTGCTTCGTACCTCGCAATGACGCGTTCTTTTGTATCGCGTTTAACCGCGCCTAAAATACCAATTTTTGCTCAACAGGATGCTCGATCAGATAAAAACCGTCGCTGATGAGTTTTTTTAGTTCAGGCTGGTTTTTGGCCTTCTGTTCCAGAAACTGCCTGATCTCAGTTCTTAATGAGGGTTCAACATCCTCATGCTCCAGCAATTCCAATATTTCGAGGGCGCAAAGCCAATCGTCGTGATGGTTTTTCTGCAGCATGAACCATACATTACCCAAAAAGCCAAAGTCGCCACCTTTTTGCCGACGGTTACGTACCTGTTGGTAAAGTTTATGCAACTCCCTGGTTCGCAGATCATATTCCACGTGATGGGTAGCCGTTTGTGATTTATAAACGATCTCTTCAAAAGCCGCTTTATCAGCCGCGCCGCAAAATACGGAAACAATCTTTTCGCCAACAGCCATATCGTATACTCCCCATGATGGGTCAAACAATACGTGACCTTTTTTATCGGTAACCGTACAATCGGTAAAAGTGATCAGCTGGGTTTTGCCCAGGAATGCTAATATGCTTTTTACGGTTCCTTTAACTTGTATGCCGCTTTCAAAATCGAGTGCTACCGCTTTACCTTTAACTATGCCGATGTTTTCTAACTCTTCTTCTGTCAGATCCTCAATCGGATTGTGGATATTTTTCAATTTCCCCACCGGCGAGCTAAAGCCATCTTTGTGATAGTTTTTACCATGGCCAGGAAGCTGCTTGCCGTTCACTGCTAAAGCCGTTGGACCAGTAGTTTTGATAAAATATGGGTTATCGTGCCCATCAACCTTAAATTCGGTAATGGTACCTGATACCTGCAGGCCCGAGCTGTAAACTGCGGTACAGGTGTTTTTACTTTCAAAAGCTTTGGTCAACCCATAAGTTCCACCCTTTCTGAAAGACATGGTGTTAGCAAACTCTTCCAGTACATCTATCAGATTCTGGAAAGTTGGCGTTACAAACAACTGCGGCTGTGGTTTGGTAATGTCATAGCTATAATTCACCGCATCACTGGTGTACCATAGTTTTTCAACTTCGGGTTTCATACAGCTGGAGCTTTCGCCGATGGACGACAGCAGGCCCGCGCCATAGATCTTGGGATTCTCCAACGTACCGATCAGGCCGTACTCTACCGTCCACCAGTGCAGGCGGCTCAACAGGGCCATTTCAGATGGTTCACCCATATTTCCCTGACGATAAGCTACCAGGTCTTCCGCCTTTTTGATCTCGGCTTCGTCCGCATTTGGCATTTCCTTCAGGATGGATAAAGCCCTGATAGCTTCGTACAGCTCAAAATCTTGTGCCGAAAACATAGCCTTGGCCCCTATCGAACCAAAATAACTCAGGTATTCGTGATAGTCCTTATCGGCAATAATAGGCGCGTGCCCGGCCGACTCATGGATAATATCCGGCGCCGGGGTATATTCAATATGGCGCGACTGGCGTATATCTGCCGCGATAACCAGCACGCGGTAAGCCTGGTATTCCATAAAGGCGGCAGGTGGTATAAAACCATCTACAGTAACGGCGCCCCAGCCTATTTTGGCCAGTGCATCGTTCATCTCCTGCAAATCGGGGATACGTTCAATAGTAAGGCCCGCCTTGGTTAAGCCGGGGATATATGGGTAGTAGGCAACATCTTTGAGATAGCTGTAATTCTGGCGCATCACATAGCGCCAAACGGCATGATCAATGGGTGTATAATGTTCGTAGTGCTGGTCGACTATAAATTGTTTTAAATGACCGGGCAAGGCCGCAACCTGCGGATTGTTAAAATCATTAAAATGGCTCATTTACGTTGTAGTGGTTTTATAATAGGAAACGCAAATTTAGAAAATTAGGTGTACTCACACACTTTATTTTCGCTACTCACCCCCAGGATCCACGGCTGTTTCTGCCACCTCTTCGTCATATTTTTTCAGACCCTTATCCAACCGGCTCGGACGTATCACATAATACAGACCAAACAAGGCTACTAAAAGCGAGATGAGGTAAAATGACGAAGGCAAGAAAACCGAGAGCCCTTTATCCATTGGGAAATAATCGGATAGCTTGGTGAATATGGCCTCCCTCGCCCCTGCTCCGCCCGCCGTAATAGGTATAATAGATGCCAGTGCCGAAATGAGGAATGATAACAGATACGGTGAAAACTTACCACTGAAATCCTGCCCGAACATTACGCAGATAATGGCCAGTAGCTGGAAACCCTGCAATACCAGGGCTTTTAAATGCGCCTCGAAAAAGTATTTAGTGTACTCTTTGAAAAACATGTAGGCTACAAAATAGTAAACCGCCGAACCGCCCAGGAATATACTTACCGGCAGGGCCTTATGAATATCAATCTGCGGGATCAGAAATATCAGTCCAACGGTGATCAGACCTATAGCCCAAAGACCACTAAGCCTGTCGAACATAATGGCCCAGAACAATTTTTTGCCGGGAACTTTGTGTGCTTTGTTCAGAATGAAGATCTTGTAACCATCGCCGCCGATACCGCCAGGCAGCAGCACATTATAAAACAAGCCCAGGAAATAAAGTCGCAGATTATATTTAGGGTTCAGCTTTAAGCCTATCGACCTGAAGAAGCTCAGCAGGCGCCATGACGACACCACCATCGAACAGAAATAACAAACAACCGCGGCGCCCATCCACCAGTAATTGGCGTGCAGCAAACGGTATTTGACCAGTTGGATAGGTACCTTGCTAAAAACCCAGATGAGCAGCGCTGTGGTAACAGCTATTTTTAACACAGTTTTTGTAACATTCCACAGTTGCTGCTTAAATGTTTTTGGCGCTGGTATTTCGTCTTCTGTCATTGGCTGCAAAGCTAATTATTTTCTTACAGTATTGTTTAGTTAGTATCAAGTAGCTAGTATCAAGTATCATGACTTGAACTAATTATCTTCCTGAATGTTTTATAGAATACTTATTTATTTAATGTGACCACATAAGTGTCTTGATACTTGATACTAGCTACTTGATACTCAATTCTTGATACTTACTTTTACATTTAAGTCACAATACTTGATACTTGATACTCGATACTTTAAGTAGCAATTGTTATTTTTGCGCAAATTTTATGAGTATGAGTAAAGTAAAAGTTGGCCTGGTACAGATGAGCTGCACTGCTGATAAACAGCAGAACCTGCAAAAGGCTATTGTTAAAGTAAGGGAAGCCGCTGCAAAAGGCGCGCAAATAGTTTGTTTACAGGAACTTTTCACCTCGCTTTATTTTTGCGACGTGGAGGATTACGACAACTTTAAGCTGGCCGAAAGCATCCCTGGCCCATCAACAGACGAGCTGCAGAAAGTAGCCGCCGAACTGAATGTGGTGATCATTGCCTCGCTATTTGAGAAACGCGCGCAGGGTGTTTACCACAATACCACCGCTGTGTTGGACGCCGATGGCAGCTACTTAGGCAAGTACCGTAAAATGCACATCCCTGACGATCCGGGTTTTTACGAAAAATTTTACTTCACTCCCGGCGACCTGGGTTACAAGGTATTTAAAACCAAATACGGCAAATTAGGCGTACTTATTTGCTGGGACCAATGGTATCCCGAAGCTGCCCGCATTACCGCTTTAATGGGTGCCGATATCTTATTTTATCCAACCGCTATTGGCTGGGCCACTACCCAGGACGAAGCAACTAACGTGGAGCAATACAATGCATGGCAAACCATACAGCGCTCGCACGCGGTGGCCAATGGCATACACGTGGTAAGCGTAAACCGTGTAGGCGAAGAAGCCGGCGTAAAATTCTGGGGCGGTTCGTTCTTTGCCAATCCGTTTGGCGCCATCATTCACCAAACCTCGCATGATCAGGAAGAAGTGGTGGTACAGGAACTTGATCTGGATAAATCTGATTACTACAGAAGTCACTGGCCGTTTTTAAGAGACAGAAGGATTGATTCATACCAACCTATAACCAAAAGACTTTTAGACGAGGATTAAATCCTCCACGCGTCATTGCGAGGCACGAAGCAATCCCCGATTTGCAGAGCCGCTCTGTATAGCATAGAGATTGCTTCGTTCCTCGCAATGACGTATGGTATATATTTTGCTTTAACCAATATGAGCCAAACTATTTCAACTATACAAACCCCTGCTTCGCAGGGCTTTCACTTTCCTGCTGAATGGGCTAAGCATACAGCGACCTGGTTGAGCTGGCCGCATAAGGAAGCTTCGTGGCCGGGTAAGTTGGATACCATTTATCCTTCATACATCGAGTTTATCAAAATCCTGACCCGTAACGAGCTGGTGCGTATCAACGTGGTCGACGAGGTAATGAAAGCCGCAGTGATTTTTCAATTGCAGCATGCCGGTGTCGACATGAACCGGGTTGAGCTGTTTGCTTTTGGCACTAATGATGCCTGGTGCCGAGATCACGGACCTGCATTTGTCATCAATCCAAATACCAAACAAAAAGCCATTATCGACTGGGGTTACAACGCCTGGGGCGGTAAATACCCGCCCTTTGATCTGGACGATGTAATACCTACCAAAATTGGTCAGCATTTTGGTTTGCCGGTATTTAACCCGGGTATTGTGATGGAAGGCGGCTCGGTTGATTTTAATGGCAAGGGCACTATCCTCACCACCACCGCCTGCCTGCTCAACAAAAACCGTAACCCATTGCTCAGCCAGGATCAGATAGAAACCTACCTGCGTAACTACTATGGCGCCGAGCAGATCTTATGGCTGGGCGACGGCATTGTTGGCGATGATACCGACGGTCATATTGATGACATTACCCGCTTTGTGAACGAGGATACCGTAGTTACCGTGGTTGAGGAAGATAAAAACGACGAGAACTATCACCTGCTGCAAGAAAACCTCGAAACTTTAAAAACCATGCGCCTGCTCAACGGCAAACAGCTTAACATTGTGGAGCTGCCTATGCCCGAAGCCGTAATTTACGAGGATACCCGTTTGCCCGCATCGTACGCTAATTTTTACATAGCCAACTCGTCGGTTATTGTACCTACGTACCGCTCGGTAAATGACGATAAAGCCTGCGATATACTGCAACAATGCTTCCCTGATCACGAAGTGATCGGCATCGATTCAACCGATATTATCTGGGGCCTGGGCAGTTTCCACTGCCTGAGTCAACAGGAGCCGGAGTAACCCCACCCTGCCCTCCCCATTGGGGAGGGTTCTTATATTATGTCATTGCGAGGAGGAACGACGAAGCAATCTCCTCGCGTTTATACATGCGACGAGATTGCCACGCTACGCTCGCAATGACATGTTATTTTTTTCCTTATAATTCCCCTGTTCTGTCATCCCAATATCATAGTCTTTTTTCCTGATTCTTGATTCTTATATCTTGCTTCTCCTTTCTCGATTCTTGCCTCTCTACCCCCATCTCCATTCACCGGATAAACCCATACTTTTACCGATTTCTTACACGCTGTTCACCTATATCACCTTGTCCTGCTTTGTATACCGCTGTACCTTTAGGGTATAATATTAATACTTAAAGCGATGAACAACGATATAGAAACTACCATTACCCCCAATAATAGCAAAACTGCTGCAGGGGTAATTTTACTGATCATTGGCGGTATACTATTGATCAGAGAATTTGACTTTTTCCTTTTCCCCGACTGGCTGTTTAGCTGGCCGATGTGGATAGTGGCCTGGGGTTTATACATGGGTGCTAAATACAATTTCAGGAAAGCATCCTGGATCCTGATCACCCTGGTGGGTGTGGCCTTCCTGCTCGACGAAAACATAGCCGATGCCGACCGCATTGTTTGGCCGATAGCCATTATGGGTTTTGGCGCCTGGGTAGCATTTAAGCCCCGTAAACACAAGGAAGAGCTTTACTTTGAAAAGCCTAAGGATACTTTTCATTTCGATAAAACAACCGAACCAGAAGTTTAATTTAATAGTTAATAGTTTGTAGTCAATTCATGAGGGA
The DNA here is from genome assembly GCF_059567985.1 of Mucilaginibacter sp. BGA-UO-ETr-C110. Taxonomy (NCBI): domain Bacteria; kingdom Pseudomonadati; phylum Bacteroidota; class Sphingobacteriia; order Sphingobacteriales; family Sphingobacteriaceae; genus Mucilaginibacter; species Mucilaginibacter sp. BGA-UO-ETr-C110. Next base: position 77,577 of record NZ_JCAQPB010000002.1, on the reverse strand, counting down.
GTACCGGTTTGCGGGCTCCCTTTTGTTGTGGAATTTTTAGTATCAAGTAGCGAGTATCATGTATCAAGACTTTTACTATTAAAGTTTTAATTCGGTCATGATACTTGATACTAGCTACTTGATACTAACCTTGTCAACTTTTTCACCGACAAAACCTACCTTTCCACCGATTTCTTTAAATATATCGCCAGTTTTTGTTTGGCACATGTATAATGTTACCTTAGTTTTGGATATGATTTAATTTGCACACAAATGAACAACGATATAGAACATACAACCAACCCCAATAAAGGAAAAGCGATGGCTGGGGTTATACTACTTGCCGTAGGAGGAGTGCTGCTCCTAAGGCAATTTGCCGATTTTTTAATTCCCGATTGGATATTCAGCTGGCCCATGTGGATCATAGCATGTGGCCTTTATTTTGGAGCTAAACATAACTTCAGGAAAGCATCCTGGAGCATCATGATCATTTTAGGGATCATCTTTTTATTAAACGATAATATTGGCAACGCCGACCGTGTAGTATGGCCCATAGCCATCATCGGTTTTGGTATATGGCTTATTTTAAGACGCGGCAGGCATAATGACTGGGAACGGAACATCAAGGATAGCAAATGGACTAAACAAGATGGCACGTGGAGTAAACAGCCCGCCAATTTTGATTTTGGTAAAAACGACCCGGAAGCCGATTACGCGATAAAAGATGGCGACGATGTACCACCCAAGGATCCTAATACACCTCCCTTTGGCTACCATAACGGCGACGACTACCTGGATGCTGTTTCTATTTTTGGCGGGGTTAACAAAACCATACTATCCAAAAACTTTAGGGGCGGCGAAATAGTGAACATTTTTGGCGGTGCCGAACTTGACTTTACCCAGGCCGACATCAGCGGCAGGGTTTATATAGACATTACCCAGGTATTTGGCGGCACCAAAATCATTGTGCCATCCAACTGGCAGGTGGTATCAGACCTGGCCGCGGTTTTTGCAGGCGTTGATGATAAACGCATCCGCAGCACCGCATCATCCAATAACGATAAAATACTGGTACTTAAAGGAACCTCCATTTTTGCCGGGGTTGATATACGCAGCTATTAATGATTTAAGTATCAAGTAGCTAGTATCAAGTATCACGACTTTATCATCAAAGTTTTAATTCGGTCTTGATACTTGATACTAACTACTTGATACTTCTAAAAAAACAAAGATAATGAACTGGTACGTAGCAAAATTAGTTTTCAGGGTGATCAGTGGTGCAGGCGATCACCAGGCGCAGTTTGATGAGCAGTTACGCCTCATCAATGCCGATAATGAACTGAGTGCCTTTGAAAAAGCAAACAAAATTGGCCATGCCAATCAGGATAGCTTTAAGAATATCGAAAAACAAACCGTTAAATGGCAGTTTATTGATGTGGCCGAACTAAACCAGATAGGCGAACTTACCGATGGCGCCGAACTGTACTATAATATACATGAAACACCTGATGCCGACCTGTACATTGCCTGGGCGCACCACAAATCGGCATTATTGGGTGTAAGAAATTGATTTATTATTAGTATCAAGTAGTTAGTATCAAGTATCACGACAGAATCGAAACTTAAATACTAAAATCTTAATACTAAAGACTTAACATAAAGAAACATACAAATATCGAGCTCCATACAACATCAGGACCTTAATAAAATCTTGATACTAACTACTTGATACTAAATATAAAAATATAAGTTTTGGCATTACCCTCTATATCAGCTTCAAGATTATACGGCGCATTTATTGTTTGCGGCCTGGTTTGGGCCGGCCTGCAAACTTATATTGTGCATAGTTTTGGCTTTTACTGGTTCGCTGCCTCAACCGATGGCTTCCTGAGCGCCATATTACTTTCGGGCGCCTGCTGGCTTATCAATAATAACCTGCGTTACTACCAGCCCGGCAAGGGCAGTTATATTAACCTGTTTATCTGGTGCGTGGCACTGGCCGGTATTTGTACCCTGGGTTGCCGCTACCTGCTGCCCCTTATCAATACCGATAAGGTGTTTATTAATTTCATACAGCAATCCATAACTATCCGCTTTTTTACCGACTTCCTGGCTATCGGCTGGATGGCCATGATCAGTTTGCTCTGGTATTCGCAACTCGATCAGAAAGAAACGCAGAAACGCAAAACCGAGGCCGAGCAGTTGGCCCGCGATGCCGAGCTGTATAATCTGCGCCAGCAACTGCAACCACACTTTTTGTTCAACAGCCTTAACTCCATCAATGCGCTTATCGGCTTTAAACCCGATGAGGCCCGCAAGATGATCCACCAACTATCCGACTTTTTGCGGGGCACGCTGAAAAAAGATGATCAGCAACAGGTACCCCTGAGCGAAGAACTGGCACACCTGAACCTGTACTTGGAGATTGAAAAAGTACGTTTTGGCCACCGCCTGCAAACCGAAATAAGCTGCGACGATAAATGTGGTAGTGCCGTGATGCCTTCCATGCTGTTACAGCCACTGGTGGAGAACGCTATAAAATTTGGCTTATATGATACCATCGGCGAAGTAACCGTGAGCATCCGCAGCGAAATGGAAGATAATTATTTAGTACTGATGGTTCAAAACCCTTATGATCCGCAAACCTCGCGCCCCCAAAAAGGTACCGGTTTTGGCTTACGCGGGGTACAGCGCCGCCTATATTTGCTTTTTGCCCGTAACGATTTGATGGAAACTCATGGAAATGATAATATATTTACAACCATTATAAAAATACCACAGTTATGAGGCGAGCCTTAATTATTGATGATGAACCTTTAGCACGAATGGTTGTAAAGGAATATCTGCAAAATTTTAGTGAAATTGAATTGATACAAGAGTGCAACGATGGCTTTGAAGGTTTAAAAGCCATACAGCAGCACCAACCTGATCTGATCTTCCTGGATGTGCAGATGCCCAAAATAAATGGTTTTGAAATGTTGGAACTGGTGGAACAACCGCCTGCCGTTATATTCACTACCGCTTTTGATGAGTACGCTATAAAAGCTTTTGAGGCCCATGCTGTGGATTACCTGTTAAAACCCTTTAGTAAAGACCGCTTTACCAAAGCCATCGAAAAATTCCTGGCAACCGCGCCCGAAAAACACGCGCCCAAGCAAACCGAAGAACTGCTGGAAACCGCCGCCACACAATCGCCGGCACAAAATGAGCGTATCGTGGTAAAAACAGGCACCAAAGTTAAAATTATCCCCGTGGCCGATGTGGAATACCTGCAGGCCGATGATGATTATGTAAGCGTGTTTACTAAAGAAGGATCGTACCTGAAAAACAAGACGATGAACTTTTTTGAAAAAACGCTGGATGCCCGCCAGTTTGTGCGCGTGCACCGTTCCTACATCATCGCCATACAGCAAATTACCCGTATCGATCCATATGAAAAAGACGCCCACCTGGCCATCCTCAAGTCGGGCGCCAAAATACCCGTAAGCAAAACCGGCTACGTCAAACTGAAACAAGTACTGGGTATATAAAACAGGATTTAAAATATTTTTTATAGAGACGCATCACATGCGTCTTTTTTTTGTGCCCATTACCTAACAACCTTGTCATTGCGAGGAGGAACGACGTGGCAATCTCGTAGCTATTCTAATCAGTTAGAACGCGAGGAGATTGCTTCGTTCCTCGCAATGACATAGTGTAGAATTCTTAGGATAGTCCGATCATTTTTCGTATATTTATATCAACCAACAGCCCGGTTTCCTTTTTATCAGGAAACCGGGCTGTTTTGTTAAAGGAAAAACAAAGCCAAAAACAAACCAATTTCAACTTAGTTATTTGACATTCAGCTAATTAATACTTTTTAAAGTTTCAAAAACACATCAAAACCGTGCTAAAATTTGTTAAAAAGTGTTAAAATGAGGGTTTTTGAAGCAGTTTTCGACCCGTTTTACCCCGGTTTTGAGCAGAAAAGTGTTAAAATTTAAGGTTTAAAAAGTTTTAGGGACAGGTATAAGGTAAAATAACGTCGGAATTATTTCGTTAGAATTCCAGAACAACTACAAGTATAGTTATACAAAAACCGATCAACCTAAATGCCTAAATTATTACAATTGCTGTTGTTATCGTTCCTGGTAATGACAAGCCCAAAAACCGAGCTCCCCGATAGCAAACGCGCCAGTGATGTGCGTACCATGGTATGGCCCAGGCTGCAAAAGGAGTTAAAAAGTAAAGGTCTGAAAGCGGGTTCTGCGGTTTATTTGCGCATATTCAAATACCAGGATGCGCTGGAGGTGTGGCTAAAAACAGGTACAAAATATACACTGTTCAAAACCTATAATATTTGCTACTATTCTGGTGGTGTAGGCACCAAAACCCGCTCGGGCGACGGCAAAAGCCCCGAAGGTTTTTATACCATTAAATCTAAACAGCTTAACCCGGTGAGTAATTATCACCTGGCCATCAATATAGGCTATCCAAACAAGGTTGAACAGCTAAAAGGCTACACCGGCGACGCGGTGATGATACACGGACACTGCGCCTCTATCGGCTGCTACGCCATGACCGACCCGCGGATTGAAGAAATTTATACGCTGATCTACAAGGCATTTGAAGCTGGCCAGCAAAAGATCAACCTGGATATCTACCCCTTCCGGATGACTAAAAACTATATGGATATTTTTGGCCAACAACCTTACATGCCGTTCTGGAAAACGCTAAAGCCTGGTTATGACCTGTTTGAAAAAAACCACCTCCCCGCCGATTATCACATCAAAGGGAAGGATTACGCGTTTTAGGGGGAATAGAATCAAGAGGTAAGAGTCAAGAATCAAGACAAGGATAAAACTTTGCCGTCTTTCTTGACTCTTATCTCTTGACTCTTTTTTTAATCTATCAACAGCACCATCAGCGCCTCTTCTACCCTGTCCTCATCCAGGAGTTGTTTGGCTTTCAGGTGTAGTTGCAGTTCGCGGGTCTGGTTATCGCCTATGGTGGCGTCCAGCAGTTCTTTTATAGCGGGGTCTTGTTTATATACCTCAATGGCATCGTCGGCTGGCAGGGCTTCCAGGTTGCCCAATTGCCCCAGGTTGTTGCCGGTAAGCACCCGGGAGTTACGTATCGCATGCGGCAGGCTATCAACGCCTATACCTATTTTGGCATTGGGCTTGGCTACTTTGAATAAGTTGTCCTGGGTTATACGGCAATACCAGTCGCCGCCGAGGCGGGCCACGAGGTCCATTTTAGCCTGGTCAATTTTGCCATCGGTGTCTAAAACATGGTCTTTGATGTGGATGATCTTTATTTCGGCCAAAATCAGGTTACCGGCGCCGGGGGTATCACCAAGGGAAATCATCTGGGTCACCACACATTCCAGTTGCACCGGAGCTTCGGCCACGCGGGGTGGTTTAATCAGTTCGGATGCTACAGGAGTTAAACCCGATTTTACAAACTCGTTCACCCCTTTAGGATACATCACACTGGAGAGGGAAACCTGCTGTACCATATTGTAATCAACGATATTGATCACGCATTCCGGAACTTCTAAAATGTTCTGTAGTGTATGTTTAGTGATATTATCCCGCACACTGCGCGAGGGCGAAAACACACAAACCGGCGGATTGGTACTGAATACGTTAAAAAAACTGAAAGGACTCAGGTTAACATTGCCATCCTTATCTACCGTACTGGCCAGGCAAATAGGACGCGGCGCTATAGCATGGTTCAAATAGTTTTGTAACTGAAAAATAGAAAGCTCGCTTACTTTTAGTGATAGCATCGGTATTTAGCTTATTTCTTCAATCCCAATATCGAAAAATCGCTGTTGGCTTTTTTAATGATATTGCCCAGCATGCCCAATCCGGTGATCTCCATTTCAACCAGGTCGCCGGGTTGCAGCCATTGGGGTTTATAGTTAGCATCATTCAGCAAACCGGTTCCGTTCAGTTCCAGGAAACAGCCTGTACCCACGGTGCCCGAGCCTATGACATCTCCAGGCAGCACATCGCAGCCGTAGGCGCAACGTTCAATGATCTCGGCAAAGGTCCAGTCCATATCGGCCATATTACCGGCTGATACCTGTTTGCCGTTCACCACGCACTTCATTTGCAGGTTGTAGTTGTTGCCGGTATGGCCCGGTTTAGCGGCTACTTTATAAGGTTCCAGCTCGTCGGGTGTTACCAGCCAGGGACCAATAACGGTTGAAAAATCTTTGCCTTTTGCCGGGCCCAGATTCAGCAGCATCTCCTCCATTTGCAGGGTGCGGGCGCTCATATCGTTCATGATCATATAACCGGCAATAAAGCTATCCGCATCGGCTGCTTTAATGTTACGGCCTTTTTTGTTGAGCACTACAGCCACTTCCAGCTCAAAATCGAGCTTGTTAAAATGGTCGGGCATGCACTCAATTTCGCCGGGGCCCTGTATGGCGTTATGGTTAGTGAAATAAAATATAGGGTATTGGTCAAATTCGGGTATCATATCCACCTTGCGGTTGCGGCGCGCGGCGGCCACATGCTGCCTGAAGGCATAACCATCGCGGCATGAGGCAGGGTGAGGTACGGGAGCTATCAACTCAAAAAACAACTCCTCCTTAGCCTCCATTTTTCCCGAACTGATGGCCTCATGAACACGCCGGGCATGATCCATTAGCTCATCTCCTCCCCACAAAAACTCATTCATATTGTCGGGGATCAGCTTATCGCAGGAGTTTAGGTTATAAATATGCTTGTTTATAAAAATACCTAAATGCTCGCGGTCTTCGGTTTTATAGGATACTAATTTCATAGGACGATGTTTTTATAAGTGAGTTTTAATTGGCTTTCGCCTACTTAATAAAATAATATGGAGCAATACAATAAAAACTATTAATGCAATAAAATCTACTAAAAGGTAGGTTAAAATGACTCCGTTATTTATATAACTACCAGAGGACAATTTACCTCCAGTATATGAATAGAAATGCAGAGGAAAGCCAATGGAAGTGAATCCATCCGAAGGAGCATCAGATTTTGAAAATACTACGGTAATTATGATCCAGATGGCTATTCCTAACCATATAGCTTTCGTTTTTATCATAACCGGTAATTGGTTGAGCCAAAACTAAACATTTTACCGCATGCGTGGTTAAAATATTATGCTTGCATATTAAAAATATTACTTCTAATTTCGTACTAACCATGTTAAGCATACAAAAACATTTTCTTTTTTCACTGGGCCTCACCAGCATGAGCGATGCATCATCGTTCAGGGATGCTATGCTTGCCAAAATTGTGCTGGCTCAATACTAAAAAGATTTTTGGAATAAAGACTATGGGAGTAAGGACAAGTAAGACCTGTTCCTGCTTTTCGCACAATCCAATAGTCCCCAAATCCTTATTCCTTGCTCTCAAGAAAACTATCCTGATATTTTAAACGTTTTATTGTTAACCAATTAAAACATCATGCCTTTATATCATACATTAGGAGCTATTCCGCATAAGCGGCACACGCAGTTCCGCAAACCTGATGGTTCGTTATACGCCGAAGAGCTGGTATCAACCGAAGGTTTTTCGAGCCTTTACTCGCTGGTATACCATGCCTATCCGCCTACTATTGTAAAAACCCTGGGTGAGCCATACAGTGTTGAGCCCAAAATAGCGCGCGAAAAACACCTGAAACATACCAGCCTGATCGGATTTAATGTAAAACCAGAGGATGATTACCTGCAAAGCCGCAAGCCGGTTCTGGTAAACAGCGATCTGCATATTTCACTGGCCGCACCACGTAAGTCCATGACAGACTATTTCTATAAGAACAGCCAGGCTGATGAGGTAGTTTTTATACATGAAGGCTCCGGTACCCTGAAAACAGGCTTCGGCAATATCAAATTTGTATATGGAGATTACCTGGTGATACCCCGTGGTACCATCTATCAGCTGGAATTTGATACGCCCGATAACCGGTTGTTTATTGTAGAAAGCTTTAGCCCGATAAGACCTCCTAAGCGTTACCGTAACCAGTATGGACAGCTGATGGAGCATTCGCCTTATTGCGAACGTGATATCAAGCGCCCTACCGATCTGGAAACACATGATGAAAAAGGCGACTTTAAGATCCTGATCAAAAAACAGGGTCTGATCTATCCGTATATCTATGGCACCCACCCTTTTGATTTTATTGGATGGGACGGTTTTCATTACCCTTGGGCACTCTCTATACATGATTTTGAACCGATAACCGGTCGCCTGCACCAACCACCACCTGTGCACCAAACCTTTGAGGGCAACAACTTTGTGATATGCTCTTTTGTACCCCGCAAGTTTGACTACCACCCGCTGTCTATCCCTGCCCCTTATAACCATAGCAATGTGGATAGCGATGAGGTTTTATATTACGTAGATGGTGATTTTATGAGCCGTAAAAGCGTAGTAAAAGGGCAGATCACCCTGCATCCTGGTGGCATACCGCACGGGCCTCATCCGGGTTCGGTCGAAAAATCAATTGGTAAAGAATCAACGGATGAACTGGCGGTAATGATAGATCCCTTCCGTCCGCTGATGCTGACCGAAGACGCTATAAAAATTGAAGACGAAAATTATTACAAGAGCTGGCAGATGTAAGCGAAAGGCTGAAAGCAAAAAGCCTAAAGCAATCACTAATTCGCTAACTCAATAATTCAATAATTAAAAACCATGCAAACACAAACTTTAGATAAAAAACCAACCTCTACAGATTTTTTACCGCTTAACGGTACCGATCATGTGGAGTTTTATGTGGGTAATGCCAAACAGGCTGCCCATTATTATAAAACCGCTTTTGGTTTTCAGAACCTGGCTTACTCCGGGCCCGAAACCGGTGTGCGCGACAGGGCATCATACGTATTACAGCAGGGCAAGATCCGGATCGTGTTAACTACTCCCCTGCACTCTGATCACCCTATTGCCGAGCATATTAAAAAGCACGGCGATGGTGTAAAAGTGCTGGCCCTTTGGGTTGATGATGCTTATGACGCCTTTGAACAAACCACCAAACGCGGCGCTGTGCCTTATCAACAACCGCAAACCCTTACTGATGAACATGGTGAAGTACGCACCAGTGGCATCAAACTTTATGGCGAAACCGTCCATATGTTCATCGAACGTAAAAATTATAATGGTTTATTTTTACCAGGCTATCAAAAGCACGAGAACAATTATAATCCACCTACCGCCGGCCTTTTATATATTGACCATTGCGTGGGTAACGTAGGCTGGCACAAGATGGACGAATGGGTGAATTTTTATGAAGACATCATGGGTTTCAAAAACATTTTAACCTTTGACGATAAAATGATCAGCACCGAATACTCTGCCCTGATGAGTAAGGTAATGAGCAATGGCAATGGCTATGTAAAGTTCCCGATCAATGAACCTGCTGAGGGTAAAAAGAAATCGCAGATAGAGGAATATCTGGAATTTTATGAGGACGAGGGCGTACAACACCTTGCCCTGGCTACAGACAATATTGTGGCAACCGTAACCGACCTGCAGAGCCGTGGTGTAGAGTTTCTGACCGTGCCTACCACCTATTATGATGAGTTAACAGACCGTGTGGGCCATATCGACGAAGATCTGGAGCCCTTGAAAAAGCTGGGTATCCTGGTTGACCGTGACGATGAAGGTTACCTGTTGCAAATATTCACCAAACCTATTGAAGACAGACCAACCCTGTTCTTCGAGATCATACAGCGTAAAGGTGCCAAATCATTTGGTGCCGGTAATTTTAAGGCCTTGTTTGAGGCCATTGAGCGCGAACAGGAAATAAGAGGGAACCTTTAATTAAGGAATAACCCATCTAAGATATTCTATTAACTATTAGCGATGTTTTAATTTGAGCCGGGCAAAATTGCCCGGCTTTTTTTGCCTTATGATTTTTTATATTTGATAGAACCTAAATTCATACGTAAATGAAACCATCATGAGCTAAAGCTCACAAACCAGCATGAATAAAACAGCTCATGATAGCTTCATTACAGTTAAAAAACAAATAATACTAATGAAAAAGCTCATCCTCCTCTTCGCAATGATCACTTTTAGTATCAACTGTTTTGCACAGGATACCGCCAAACCTGTTTATGATGCCGCACTGGCTAAAAAACTGGGTGCCGACAAGTATGGTATGAAAAAATATGTGCTTGCCTTTTTAAAGGAGGGCCCTACTCAACTCAAAGATTCAGCAGCACGGATGCAGCTGCAAATGGCACATTTAAAAAATATTACCCGTTTGGCTGCCGAAGGCAAACTGGTTGTGGCAGGCCCGTTCCTGGATGATCAGCCTATCCGGGGGATATTTATTTTTAATGTCGAAACCCTTGACGAAGCCAAAAAGCTAACCGAAACCGATCCTGCTATAAAAGCAGGCAGTTTGGTCATGGAACTGCACCCTTTTTATTGTTCGGCTGCATTGATGGAAGTGGTGGATATACACAGCAGGCTGCAAAGCAAAAGCATAACAGATTGACACATGGCTGTTCATGAGATCATTGATTTTTTAAAAGATAAGGCTGACGCCGGTTACCTGGCTGGCATGCAACGTTACGGCATTGATAATACAAATGCTATTGGCGTTCGCCTGCCCGAATTGCGAAAGCTGGCCAAAACCATCAAAAAAGATCACCAACTTGCGCTTGATCTATGGGATAAAGGTTTACATGAGGCCCGCCTGCTGGCATCCCTAATTGATGATCCGGCTCTGGTTACCGAAGAACAGATCGATAACTGGACAAAGGATTTTTATTCATGGGATATATGCGACCAGGTATGTGGTAATCTGTTTGATCGCACTCCTTTTGCCATAAGCAAGGCCCTTGAATTTAGCGCTCATGAGGCAGAATTTATAAAGCGGGCAGGCTTTGTGCTCATGGCAGAGTACGCGGTACACAATAAAAAAGCTGGAAACGAATCATTTATAGCATTAATGCCCATTATTGAACGGGAAGCCTGGGATAATCGGAATTTCGTAAAAAAAGCGGTGAACTGGGCACTCCGGCAGATCGGGAAAAGAAACGATGTTTTAAAGGAAATAGCTATACAAACAGCCCAAAATATTTTAAAACAAGATCATAAAGCAGCCAAATGGATAGCTTCAAATGCCCTTGCTGAATTAACAACGAGATAATTATAATCTTCCGCCGGCGTAAAACCGGATTAAAAACAGGACATTCCCTTTAAAAATATCAATTTTAGTGGTCTTTTTTCTTTTGTAGCACGATTATTACCTCTTTTCAAAAAAAATCGCCGCTCAAATCATGATTGTAATATCCTTTTATAATCAAATGCAGACAAATTATATACAAACTATAGCCAAATTAATTATTTTGAGTTATGAACCTACCCAAATGGCTATATTTTAATACAATAAATTTTATTTTGTAATCATCAGTATAAGAGTTGTTTATATAATTTCAAATACTATATTTGAAGTCTGGTGATTTAGATTTTAATACCGCAGATCAGAAAAAACATACACAACGTATGGTTGTAATTTTCGTGATTTTAAATTATGGCACATAATTTTCTTATAGAGAGGGTGTTGTTATCAAATAAATGAGTAGGTATTAATTTATATGAGTTTTTCTGAGGATAAGTTTTCTGATGACAGCAGGCTGCATCTTGCTCAAATAATTGATAACATTAATGCAGGTATCTGGGAATATAATATTAATACCAGGACTATTAAATGGTCGGCTGGTTTTTACAGTATCCTGGGGTATGATACCAATGAAATTGAATGCTCCAATCACATATTTTTTGAACACCTTTTATATCATCAGGACAAGGCTGTTTTTCTGAACGCTTTAAATGATCAAAACACAAACCCTGCTAAACCGATTCAAATAAGGTTACTCACCAAATCATCCGGATATCATTGGTTTGAAAGCACTATCAAAAGGCAGTATGATACAAGCGGGCAGATCATTTATGGCTCCATTATTAATATTAACCAGTATAAACAAGCCGAACTGCAGGCTAGCCGCAATGACCAGCATTACGGTGATACTATCAGGATTGCCAAATTGGGCAGCTGGGAAATTGATGCCGCTACCCTCAATTTAACATTATCCAAACAGATATACGATATTTTTGAGTTACAAGCCGAAATAAAGCTCAGCATTGAAGAGACTGTAAGTTTTTTCGAACCACCCTATCGCACCGTTATACAAAACGCCATTAACAACGCGCTGGAGTTTTGCCAGCCTTATGACTTGGAATTGCTGTTCAGAACTGCCAAAAATCATGTGATCTGGGTACGGGCCAAAGGTGTACCCATTATTAACGAATATGGCCGGTGTGTTACTATACGGGGCATTTTACAGGATATTGACAGCAACAAACGCAAGGGGCTCAGCCTGGAATCATCACTCAATTTACTGACCGATCAAAACAGGCGCCTGCAAAATTTTGCGTATATCGTATCACACAATCTGCGTTCGCATACTGGTAACCTGCAATTCATGGTGAACTTGTATGAAGAAACAGAATTGGCTGAAGATCGTACCGAGATCTTCGCGCATATTAAATCGATCAGCAGTAGCTTAAACGCCACCATTGAACACCTGAACGAAATTGTTAAGATACAGACTGAAATTACCAACGAACGGAGTATCATCAGTTTTGAAGCCATTTTCAACAATATCCAGTCTGCTATAAAAAGCAATATAGAAGCCCTAAATGCCCGTATAGAATATGATTTTAGTCAGTGCCCGCAAATAAGCTATATACCAGCTTATATGGAGAGCATTTTACAAAATCTACTTACTAATGCTCTGAAATACAGCCACCTGGATAGACAACCCATCATCAGGTGTTATACCATGAAAGAGCGAAATCATATTTACCTGATATTTGAAGATAACGGGATAGGGATAGATCTGGATCGTTATGGCGACAAGGTATTTGGCATGTACAAAACATTTCATCAAAATCCTGATGCCAAAGGCATAGGCCTGTTTATTACCCGCAACCAGATAGAAGCGCTTGGTGGCACCATTAAAATTGAAAGCACTGTAAATATTGGCACTAAATTTACCATTAAACTGGTGTAATTTAAACTGATAAATGATCATACCCACTTCCGCTGTTAATACCTGTATTATTGATAACAACAAAATTTACGCTTACGGATTTAAAAAGCTCCTCAGCATAAAAGACCTAAGCAATCAGGTTACTCACTTTGATAATGGTAGTGAAGCAATTGCCCATTTAAGAGATCCTGATAATGCTCAGAATTTGCCTGATATTATATTTCTAGACCTCAGCATGCCCGTAATGGATGGCTGGGAATTTCTGAAAGAATTTGAGGAAATAAAATCTCAACTGGGGAAAAAAATCTCCGTTTATATCCTCAGCTCATCTATTGACTCCCACGATATTGACCGTGCGAAAAATATTCCTTCTATTTCTGATTATATTTTTAAACCGGTGGATGTTCAGCGTCTTCAGGAGATCTTCAAAGATCTGCAGGGAATAGCAAGACAATAGAAGAAATTAGTACAGGTACTGTAAAATAGTACCTGTACTAATAGACCTATTATTCAATATAGCTTTCCAATATTTTAAAGTCGCCGGTTGTTTCCAATTCAACCTGATCGATGCTTTTAGGCAGCAAGATACATTCACCCATTTTTACTGAGTATACTTCTCCGTTGTATTTTATAGTGTAAGCCCCCTCCACGCATACATGAATCACAAATGAATCAAGCGTTGAGTAATCCTTAGAGGTACTATGCGTAAAATCGAGCAGGTTAGTTGTAAAATAAGGACAAGTAACCAGTTTTACTGTTTCATCCTTTTTAGGCTGGTAACTGGTTTTATATTCCGGATAATGTTTATAGTCGATAGCCGCAAGCGCTTCCTGGGTATGCAGCTCGCGTTTGTTGCCCTTGTCATCAACCCGGTCAAAATCATATATACGGTAGGTAATATCAGATGTTTGCTGAATTTCGGCTATGAGCAAACCTTTACCAATGGTGTGTACTCTGCCAGCTGGTAAAAAGAACACATCACCCGCTGTTACATCTTCCTTGTTCAAAATGTCGGTAAGGTGTCCGCTGTTAAATTTATCAAGATAGAGCTGCTCGGTAAGTTCCTGGTTAAAGCCTGCAATCAGCGTTGAACCGGGGTCGGCTTCAATTACATACCACATCTCGGTTTTTCCAAATGAATTATGGCGTTTTTTGGCCAGTTCATCATTCGGGTGCACCTGGATAGACAGATCTTCATTAGCATCAATAAATTTTACCAGCAATGGGAATATATTACCAAAGTGGGCATAAACCTTTTTACCTACCAATTCACCTTGATATTTCTCCAGCAAGTCGGCCAGTGATTCACCAGCCAGTTCGCCATCGGCAACTACAGATACATCAGATTTTACACCTGATATTTCCCAGGTTTCGCCACAGTTAGGCAAAGCACCAAAATCTTTATGTAAATAGGTTTTGATCTTTTGACCGCCCCATATTTTGTCTTTATAAATAGTTTTAAATTTTAACGGATATAATGCTGACATCTGTTTTGTTTTTATAGCGCTAAGTTAGGAGTTAAAAAAAGAAACAGATAAACCGATTCAGCTTTTTTTATCAAAAATTGATGAGCACAAAAAAGCCCACTCTAAAGAGCGGGCTTTTGTATAGCTTGGGTTATAGCTTATTTACCTAATTTAATTTTCAGGTTTTCGTCAATAGCAGCCAAAAACTCTTCGGTATACAAGTAATCAGTACCATGTTCAACCTTTGGTTTAATGGTGATGGCCAAATCTTTGGTCATTTTACCACTTTCTACCGTTTCGATACAAACCTGCTCTAAAGTTTTGCAGAAGTTTACCAACTCCTGGTTATTATCCAACAAACCACGGAACTCCAATCCTCTTGTCCACGCGAAAATTGATGCGATAGGGTTAGTTGAGGTTGGTTTACCAGCCTGATGGTCGCGGTAGTGGCGGGTAACAGTACCATGCGCAGCTTCGGCTTCCATAACAGTACCGTCTGGGGTAACTAAAGTAGAGGTCATTAAACCTAATGAACCAAAACCTTGTGCTACTGTATCTGATTGCACGTCGCCATCATAATTCTTACAAGCCCAAACAAAGTTACCATTCCACTTTAATGCAGATGCAACCATGTCGTCAATCAGGCGGTGCTCATAAGTAATGCCTGCTTCAGCAAACTTTTGTTTGTAATCCTGTTGATATATCGCTTCAAAAATATCTTTAAAACGACCATCGTATTTTTTCAGGATGGTATTTTTGGTTGATAAATATAAAGGCCAGCCTTTCATCAAAGCCTGATTAAAGCAGGCATGTGCAAATCCTGTAATAGATTCATCGGTATTATACATGGTTAAGGCTACACCATCGCCCTTAAAATTATACACTTCGTACGATTGCTCGGCGCTACCATCTTCTGGAGTAAAGGTCACAGTTAATTTACCTTTCCCTTTGGTTAAAAAATCGGTAGCACGGTACTGATCGCCAAAGGCATGACGGCCAATGCATATAGGAGCAGTCCAGTTAGGCACCAAACGTGGTACGTTGGCCATTACAATGGGTTCACGAAAAACGGTACCATCCAAAATGTTACGGATAGTTCCGTTTGGCGATTTCCACATTTGTTTTAAGCCAAACTCTTCTACACGGGCCTCATCAGGTGTAATAGTGGCGCATTTGATACCTACACCATATTTTAAGATAGCATTAGCGGCATCAATGGTCACCTGATCATTAGTTTCATCACGATACTCGATACCCAGATCATAATATTTGATATCAAGATCCAGATAAGGAATTATCAACCTGTCTTTGATAAATTTCCAGATGATTCGGGTCATTTCATCGCCATCCAGTTCAACTACCGGATTTTCTACTTTAATTTTTGACATACCTGATGTTGTTTTTTTATTTTAATGGCTTCAAATATATTAAATAGACTTTACCATTTTCATTAATAATAGATGAAATTTATTGATTTACCTGGGCCTGACTATTTATTGTGGCAAGTTTATTGTGTTTGCAGGGGCGAATACTATTTTTATAAAATTAAACGTTAGTTAAATAAATTAACAGATTGCCAATTAGTAGCCCCCTAATGTCTATCTATGACAAAACTGATATTAAGAACAGTCCTTACAATTATTCTATGCACCAGCGCATTTTTTGCGAAAGCCCAGTTAGGTTACGATTATGCTCAATACGATGTAGGCATCGGCCTTGGTCTTAACTATCCCATTAGTACAGATGTAACCAAAGCTTTAAAGTACACCCCTTCGGCTCAACTTAACTTCAATTATAATCATGGCCCATTTATAAACTATGTTTTTGAAGGGCAATATGGTACGCTTAAAGCCGGTGACCCGAGTTTGGGATATGGCCGTATATTTGAAAACCATTTTTGGGCCTTTGCCTTAAGGGTACAATTGCAGGCTGGCGAGCTGATGGATTACTCTAATAGCCCAATGGCCAATGCATTTAAAGGCCTTTACCTTTCAACCGGCATCGGGTACCTGGTGAACCATGTAAAAAAGGGTGGAGAAAATGGTCTGCCGGCTGGTGTTCAACCTCCGGGTGACAACAACAGCCAGGTACCTTTTATACCCATAAGAATAGGTTATGAGATTAAGTTATTTAACCAGTATAACAATCCCGGTATTAAAATAGACCTGGGCTACCAATATAACAGGGTAATGGATGATAACCTTGACGGGTACAAGGCCGGGCTTCATAATGATATATTTACACAGTTTACCCTGGGCGTAAAAGTGGCCATTGGCGGTGTAACGTCTTACCGCAAACAAATATATTATTAGAATCAAGAGTCAAGATATTAGAATCAAGAAGAAAATAAGAAAACCTACTCGTTTACTATTAGTAGAACTAAACATCCTCTAATTTGTAGGTTGTTATTCCATATTTGGCTGTTTTCTTGACTCTTGGTTCTTGACCCTTGATTCGCATTATTATTAATTGCCCCTGCTTTGGTTTTGGCAAGGTTTTTTGGTATATTTAATCAAAGCAAAAACCGATGAACAATCAAAATATAAACCCCGGATTTGATGATGATTATGAAGACGATGACGCTTTAAATGATAACAGCGCCGATCGGGACAGAACATTAAAAGACGAATTAGGCGAAACCATTGACAAGGAGGATCTTAAATACAATCCTGACGACAACAGCTTTGAATATGATGTAAAAAGCGACGATCCGGATTATGATCACCCCGATCCCTATAACACTTCCGTTAAAAACGGCAACGACATGAATTCGACCTATGACGAAGCCAATCCATACGATAATACGGATGAAGAGTATGCAGGTAAAAGATCGCTTGAAACGGACGTTGATGATCTTGGCATGCACATTGACGAGGGCGAAATTGTAGAAGTTGACCCCGCCGATTCTGCATTAGCACACACTCCTGAAGATGATCGGGACGACCTTGACGATGAAGGTTACCCTAAAAATGATACGGAATTTTTAAAATAAGTTTTTCAGTTTTGAGTACCTCATTCCGATCATCCTGAACTTGTTTCAGGATCACTCCGGACAATTAACCTGCATGCTGCAACTTTGTATGTGAGATGCCGAAACAAGTTCGGCATGATCAAATAGCTTAATCAAAATCAAGATTAAAACGGTTACGCAAATCAACCAGTTGGGGGTTGCGGGCAGCCAGGTACTGAAACTTTTCTATCGCCGTATACGGTTTTCTCACTACCTCCTGTTCATCTACACGTGCATTTACTTCAATAGTAAAGTTTTTTAACCGGCCCCGCAGGTAATTATGTAAAGCGGGTCTTTCTTCTTTAAATAAGTTTTCCTGTAATTTGGTACCCACCACTATCTCAAACTCGTAAGGTTTAATCATCCGCGGAGCGTTGGCTATAAAAATAGTTACCAGGTTCTTTTTACCGTCTGCCTTAATCTTAGCAGCAAAATCACTCCAGCATTGCAAAAAGTTGTCCATGGTAAAATCATCACGGTCATCTCCTTTTAAATAGGGGTCTTCCTCTTCTGCTGCTACTTCTTCTGCGGTTTTACCGGTATCTGTAAGCGATGGTATTTTTATGGATAACGAACCCAGGCTTGGTGAGGGTATAAATATTTTAGGTTTTTCTGCCGGTGCTTGCTCTTTTACTTCTGTTACCTGTTTATTTTCAACAGTTTGCGATTTCGTTGTATTATAAGTTAGCGGTGTATCACTTAATACTGCTGCCTCATTATTGATCTTATTAGTTTGTACCGGCGCTGTTACTGTTGAGGTATCAGGTTTTTTTTTTAATGACCCGTCTGCGGCGGATGTTGCTGTGAGCGGCGAAGTCACCATATTAAATGCCGAGGGCAAGTGGCACATTTTAAGCAATGCGAGCTCAACCTGAAGCCGCTGGTTTTTACTCAGCTTATAATTGATATCGCATTGGTTGGCAATATTCATGGCCGAAAGTAAAAACGATACCGGGCTGCTTTGTGACTGTTGCAGGTATTTATTTTTAATTCCTTCGCTTACCTCGAGTAACTTTAAAGTTGATTGATCTTTACTGACCAACAGATTGCGGAAATGTTCGCACAGGCCGGCTATAAAGTGAGCTCCATCAAAACCTCTTGATAATATTTCGTCAAAAAACAACAGTACTTTGCCTGTATCTTCTAGTAACAGACTGTCTGTTATATTAAAATAATAATCGTAATCAAGAATGTTCAGGTTATCAATTACCGAGCGATAAGTAACCTTGCCACCAGAAAAGCTAACAATCTGGTCAAACATAGACAAGGCATCTCTTAAACCACCATCGGCTTTTTGCGCTATAATATGCAAGCCATCAGGTTCATAGCTAATGTTTTCTTTGCCCGCTATTGATGCCAGGTGGCCAGCCATATCATCAACCCTGATACGGTTAAAATCAAATATCTGGCAGCGCGAAAGTATGGTAGGGAGTATTTTATGCTTCTCGGTAGTGGCCAGTATAAATATGGCGTAATGTGGTGGCTCCTCCAATGTTTTCAAAAAGGCGTTAAAAGCCGCCTGCGACAGCATGTGCACCTCATCAATAATATAAACTTTATACCGGGCAGCCTGTGGCGGTATGCGTACCTGATCAATCAAACTCCTGATATCGTCAACCGAATTGTTTGACGCGGCATCCAGCTCGTGTACGTTAAAGGAGTTACCATTCTCAAACGCTTTGCAGGAGGCGCACTCGCCGCAAGCTTCGCCGTTAGGCTGTAAATTGGTACAGTTGATGGTTTTGGCCAGGATGCGTGCGCAGGTAGTTTTACCCACACCACGTGGCCCGCAGAATAAAAATGCCTGAGCCAGCTGATTATTTCTAATAGCGTTTTTAAGCGTGTTGGTTATATGTTGCTGACCAACAACAGTTTCAAAAGTAGCCGGGCGGTATTTACGAGCCGAAACAATAAAATTATCCACAGCTACGAAGTTAGCAAGAAAATGCCTGAAGTTAAAGTATCGATGAAATGATTATGTAATTAAACTACGCTACCCTATTCGTCATCATCGTCGGGCTGAGGGTAATCATCCTCCGGATCTGGTTCGCCCAGATCGTCATCTACCTGAATCTCATGCAGATCGTCCAATTGATTGTCTAAATCATCGTCCTCATCGTTCCAATCGCTTTCAAACTCGTCATCATCCCCACCGGGAGCTAACATTATGATGTTATTATTCGGCAATACTGCTTCTTGATATTCAGGGTTTACAAATTGCATAATGAATATTTAAGGGTGAAACAACCTATGTAAAGATAAGCTTCAAAATCAAGCTTTCGCAATGATCTATAAAATATCAATGCTTAAAACTTCTTTTACTTTATAATAGCCTTTTGCCTGGGGCAGATATACCTCCATCTCCTGCCATTTTATACTTACTTTTTTCCCCACATATTTAGTGATTCCATTCATGAAATTTTCTGAGTTGGGAAACTGACGAAGCCAGATAAAAGATTTTTCGTTCCCGGTATTATCCGTTAAAACCATATAATTGAATCCTTTATTATCTATTCGTTTAAAGGTTCCATTGGTTACTTGCGCGGCTACAGTTTCATTTTCATCCTTTTGCCCCATTAGCATAGCCAATTTTACAAATGACGAGCAGTTACGCTTCAATAAATTCTTCCCTATTTCTGTGCCTATACGGCTCATAGCCGCATCATCGGTAAATTCTGCATTTTGTTCTTTGGCAACCTCCACCAACAGATCGGCCTGTGCAGTAAAACATTGCATAAAAACATCGTTTGCTTCCTTGGCCGTTTTTATCTTTGAAATATCAATTTTAGACATGCAGTTGCAGATCGAATCGAGCATTTTTTGCTGAGCAGGGCCCGGTTCTGTTTGGGCATTAGCAGCACCACAGGTAAGCGCGAAGACAGTAATAATAAGGCTTAGGTATTTTTTCATATCAAAATTTTCATCAAATATATATTTTGATCTTTATTTTGCTTAACCGTTTGTTTTTTCCTTTTAAAAACTATTTGAAAAATCAATAATTCTCTTTACATTTGCAGCCCCGTAATAGCGGGTAATTAATTAAAAATCAAAGTATAATAATGCAACAGTACGAAATCGTGATCGTTCTAACCCCGTTGTTATCAGAAGAAACAGCTAAAGAAGGCATTGCCAAATTTAGCAAGATCTTAACTGATGGCGGAGCCGAAATTGTCCAGGAGGATAATTGGGGTTTGAGAAAATTAGCGTACCCTATTCAGAAAAAGACTACAGGGTACTATCACTTAACTGAATTTAAGGCTCCAGGTGATTTAATTAACAAATTGGAGATAGAGTTAAGGCGCGATGAGCGTGTTTTGCGTTTCCTGACCATTGCTTTGGATAAACATGCCATTGCTTACAATGACAAAAAACGCAGCGGTGCTTTCAACAAAAAACCAGCAGCTAAAGTGGAGGACGCAAACTAATGGCTAACGAACAAATTAAATACGTTACCGCTCCAAAAGTGGAGGATAACCGTAAAAAATACTGCCGTTTCAAAAAGAATGGTATTAAGTATATCGATTACAAAGACGCAAACTTTTTATTAAAGTTCATTAACGATCAGGGTAAAGTATTACCACGTCGTTTAACTGGTACTTCATTAAAATTCCAGCGTAAAGTGGCTCAAGCCGTTAAACGCGCACGCCACATTGGTTTATTACCTTACGTTACAGATTCATTAAAATAATAGGAGATTCAGAAAATGGAAGTTATTTTAAAACAAGATGTAAAAAACCTGGGTGATAAAGACGATGTTGTAAACGTTAAACCAGGTTATGGCCGTAACTACCTTTTACCAAAAGGCTACGCCATATTAGCTACTGAAAGCGCCCGCAAAGTTTTAGCTGAAAACTTGAAACAAGCTCAGTTTAAACAAGAAAAAATCCGCAAGGATGCAGACGCTATAGCTGCCCGTTTAGAAGGTGTTAAACTAAACATTGGCGCTAAAGCCGGTGAAAGCGGTAAAATTTTCGGTGCCATCAACACTATTCAAATTGCTGATGCATTGAAAAAAGAAGGCTTTGAAGTTGACCGCCGTCGTATTACTTTTGATCAGGAGCCTAAGTTTGTTGGTGATTACATCGCAAACATAAACCTGCACAAAGAAGTAAAAGTACAGGTTCCTTTCTCAGTAGTAGCTGAGTAATTTATATTTCGGAATTCGGAGTTTTGATTTCGGATTTTGAACTTAATTGTAGAATTTTAGAGGGTGTTTTGCCAATGCAAAACACCCTTTTTGTTTTATAGAATTTATTATCAATTGTGAAACGCACCTCCGCCTCATCCTCAAAAAAAAGTTCCAGATCAAAGTCGTGGTTTTCAAAGCTTAAAAACAATGGAATTGCCCGGCTTTTATTCAGAGTTATAAAACTTACCTTTTTACTTTTTGTAGGGTTGAGCCTTTTGGGTGTGCTTTTTTATCGTTTTGTAAACCCACCTTTTACCTGGCTCATGATCGAACGCGGTTTCCAGCGCAAGGCCGCCGGCAAGGATTGGAAGGTTGATAAACAGTGGAAGGATTTCGATGAGATATCTGATAATATGAAACGGGCCGCCGTGGCAGCCGAAGATCAAAGCTTCCTGGAGCATCACGGTTTTGATTTCCGGGCCATTGAAAAGGCTATTGAAAAAAACGCGCACAGTAAAAAGCTCATTGGCGGTAGCACCATATCGCAGCAGGTAGCCAAGAATGTTTTTTTATGGGATGGCCGTTCCTTATTACGCAAAGGCATTGAAGCTTATTTTACCGTATTGATCGAAACTTTCTGGAGTAAAAAGCGCATCATGGAGGTTTACCTCAATGAGATTGAAATGGGTGACGGTATTTATGGCATAGAAGCCGCCTCACAAGCTTATTTTCATAAATCGGCAGCAGACTTAACCAAGCACGAAGCGGCTGCCATAGCGGTGATATTTCCGAGCCCGCTCAGATGGTCGGCCACCAACCCTACCCGTTATTTAAGGCACAGACAATACCTCATCATGAAAAATATGCGGAGGCTGGGTCCGCTGGATTTTTAACACCCTGTTTTTAAATACATAATATTGAATACTTTGAGTTCTATGACGCTTTATGTGGGTAAAGGTTTGGAATGCTTAAATCATCATATGTCATTCCTCCTTACAGCAATGACGCGCGTATTAAAAATCTTAGACTGTGAATCAACTATACTTTATGCTATTCCCTCGCTTCCGCGAGGTTAGCGTGGCATATCTCGTGAGTGACATGTGATACGCATAAAGTAAGACTCAATCATGGTTTACAGTGTAAACCGTTTTTTTATGACAAAATAGAATTAATTAATTGATTATCAGTTAATTAAAAAAGTGTAAACCATAAAAAGTGTAAACCATGTAAACCCAATTTTACCTTACTTATATTTCCAATTCCTTGATTTACCTTCACTCATCCATTCCGCGGCCGTTTCCAGTCTCTTTTGCCGGGTAGCCTCTGTTTTGGCTTCGGTTATCCATTCTACATATTCCTTTTTGTTGGAATAACTAAAATCATAAAACACCTGTACAGCTTTAGGATAAGCAGCTAAAAACTCGATAAAATAATCAGGGATCACTAATTCGGCTTTTTCGGCAGGAGCCTTTTTCGGAGTGGCTTTTTTAATGCCTTTTTCGTTTAATTCGATCCCCTGCAATACGTAGGCGATTAATGTTTCCTTCGCAGGCAGATCGGTGATATCTGTAACGCGACCAAAGCTACCTGCGGCCGCATCACTGGAATCCTCTAAATCACCCTTCATCAACGACCATCGCCAGAAACCGAAAGCACAGTGCTGTTTAAAGGCAGCCATTTGACACACCGGCCCTTTATAGTCAAAAAATGGCATCCCCCATTTTAGGGTTTCGGTGATGAGGGGTGATGCTTCATGAACCACCTCCCTGATATATTCCAGTATCGGTTTTGCAAAGTCGGCCGATTGGGCAATATAAATATCTACCCGGTTATCGTATTGTTCCATCATTAAATTTATGCAAACAACCCAACTTTAACAACAGGGTTATTGATTAATCAGATCCCTGAATAATTGTATATGCCAGCTATTTTTAAATGGTACTTCCCATTTACTTTCCAGCTCGCTTACATTTTGCACCATGTTGTTATAAACAATGGTTTCGGTATTTATTTTCCCTTGTTTCAAAAGGTCTTCAAAAGCATGCCGTGGCAATGAAAGCACTTCTCCGCCTTCCCGGTAAGCCAGGTTAAACCTGTCGAACAAATTGATATGATAGTGCTGCTCCAGGTGCTTCATGAAATGAACAGATTTATCGATAGAGCAGCCGCTGGCCCCCGCCTGGCTTTCATCAACTATTAAAATCAAAAAACGGTTATACCTGATCTCGGCGCGTGCTTTTAACTGGTTGTTATGGGCCGTCCAGCCGATGGTAAAATCATCCAGTTCCTCCTGTATCTGTATTACTTCCGGATCGGTCAATTTTTTATCAGACTGATATATCCAAACTCTTGAGTGTTGAGAAAATTCCATTTACAAAAATATCAATTTATTAACTTCGGGTTACATTTTGTTGTCATGAAAAAATCACTTCAGCCGCAAACAAAAAAGATTTTAGTATTTATTCTCATTTTGCTCGCCGGATGGCTAAATTATAGCTTCAGGCCAGAAACAGACGACCAGGAATGGCTCAGCTGGAGCAATAAATGCCTTACAGAATCATACAATCCGCCGCCTGATACGAAATTAAAAAAGTGGGAACTGACCCTTACCAACGACTATTTTCTGCGCCTCAGAAAAACTTATCAACATGGTCGGCAGGAGTATTTTTCTTTTAATTTACATCGCTTAAATGGGGTAAATTACCAGGGAGACGAGCAAACAGGCACCTTGGAATTAAGCACCAATGCCGATGACATTATTGTACAAACTTACGAGGATCCGAAGGGAGATATCGACTCCATGTCAACGGTCCTTGAGTTGCCTGTCAGGAATATGAGTGCAGCCCGATTGGATAGCCTAAAGAACGCACTAAACTACTTTAAGGCAAAAGCTTTATAAGCCATTTGCCCTTACGGTTATCTCGGCAATATCCAGTACCTGTATCTCTTGCTCCTTATCGTGGTGTTTTACCCCATCGGTAAGCATTGTCATACAAAACGGACAAGCAGCAGCCACAACCTGGGCCTTCGCTTCCAGGATATCTGTCATACGCTCCATGTTGATCTCTTTTTTGCCGGGCTCTGGTTCCTTAAACATCTGGCCGCCACCAGCACCACAGCATAAGCCATTTGACTTGCAGCGTTTCAATTCAACCAGTTCAGTATCTAAAATTTCAAGAGCCGCACGCGGTGCCTCATAAACATTATTACCCCGGCCCAGATAGCAAGGATCGTGGAAACTGATCTTTTTACCCTTAAAGCTTTCACCGCCTTCCGCACGCAGCTTTCCTTCATCAATCAATTGCTGGATAAGCTGTGAATGATGGATCACTTCGTAATTACCACCTAAACCTGGATATTCATTTTTGATGGTATTGAAGCAATGCGGACAACCAGTCACTATTTTTTTAATATTATAGCCATCAAGCACCTGTATGTTGGTCATGGCCAGCATCTGGAACAGAAACTCATTACCGGCACGTTTGGCAGGGTCACCTGTGCAGCTTTCTTCGGTTCCTAAAACCGCATAATTAATACCCACATGCTGTAGTATTTTACAAATATCACGGGTTATTTTCTGCGCTCTTTCGTCAAAACTACCGGCACAACCAACCCAGAATAAAATCTCAGGCTCCTGTCCTTGTGCGGCCATATCGGCCATGGTAGGTATTTTTTGATCCATTATTTATGATTTTTCTCAGTTAATCAAGTGATTCACCGATCTCTGTTATAAATTGGTTTATACTATTATAATTTTTAAAGCTAATTGCCGAGTTAATAGCCTTTAATTGTTCAAGAATATCAATCGCCAGGTTTAAAGCAGCACTTTCCTTTCCGAGCATATTGGCATCCCAATTAATACCGGCTAAAACTTCATTATCAGCCATCTCTGTACACCAGCTTTCTAAAAATTCCGCTAACGGAATTTCAACGGGCAAGTAACCTTTCCAATCATCCCTGGCACAGATTTTAGCATAAGCTCTATCTGACCAAAATGGGATTACATCAATTTCTTCACTATCATTTGAATGAGAGTTTGCCCATCCGTTCTTGCTTTTTAATGCCCATACCAATTTACTGGCAGCAGTCTTTTCTATAAATAGCTTATATTTTGATTCAATGGTTGCGATATCTTGTGACATTCTTATTATCTATTATAAATCCCCAACTTAATCAACATCTGCCCAATTAAATCTATCTGCCTGGCTATATTTCCATGGCGCTCCATTATTTTCTACATTACCAAACATATTGTTGAGGCTTGCAGGGGCCTGTGATTCTTCCATCACAATATAACGGCGCATTTCGGTAATAATCTCCAGTGGATTAATATTTACAGGACAGGCATCGGTGCAGGCATTACAGGTAGTACAAGCCCAAAGCTCTTCGCGGGTAATGTAGTTATCCAATAAAGTTTTACCATCATCATGGTCTTTTCCGTGCTTATCCAGGTTATTACCCACTTCAGTAAGCCTATCGCGCGTATCCATCATAATTTTCCGGGGCGATAACAGCTTGCCGGTAATATTGGCCGGACATACCGAAGTACATCTGCCGCATTCTGTACAGGTATAAGCCTCCATCAGGTTTTTCCAGCTCAAGTCGGTAACGTCTTTGGCTCCGAAGCGGGCTGGTTCGCCTGTATTCTCCGGAACAAAAGAAGGATCAAGCATGGCCTTCACCTCATTGGTAACCGATGCCATATTGGTAAATTTCCCCTTATTATTTAAATTGGAATAGTAAGTATTGGGGAAAGCCAGCAGGATATGGAAATGCTTGGAATAAGGCAAGTAATTCAAGAATGCCAATATCCCAATAATATGAAACCACCAGCATATGCGTTCAACAATAACCAAAGCACCCGCCTCATTTGGTAATAGCGGTGCTATTAATGAACTCACAGGAAAACTGCCTGCTTTAACATAATGACTAAAATGCAATAACTGCAGTTTGTAATCGGCCGCATTCATGGTTAAAAAGGCGCTCATCAGCAAAATTTCGGTAATGAGGATATAATTGGCATCAGACCTGGGCCATTTGGTCATCTCGGTGCCCGTAAAGCGTTTCAAATGAACGATGTTACGTCTGCAAAGGAAAACTACGCAGGCGGTAAGCACCAACACTGCCAGTACTTCAAAGCTACCTATCAAAAACCCATACAAACTCCCCAATGGATTCGAAAATATACGGTGCGAACCGAATACCCCATCGATCATGATCTCCAGCACTTCCAGGTTAATGATCACAAACCCGATGTAGATAAAAAAGTGCATAACGGCAGCTACAGGACGTTTCACCATTTTGGTTTGCCCAAGAGCTACCTTTGCCATTACTTTCCAGCGTTCAGCGGGCCGGTCAGATCGGTCTGTATCTTTCCCGAGCAAAATATTACGCCTTATTTTTGCTGCGTTTTTAGCAAACAGGTAAATAGCAACCCCTAAAATGATAATAAATATAACTTGTGCAATCATTATGCGTGCATAGTATTTTATTCAAAGTTAATTGAATTGTTGAAAGAGAAAAATGTTTTAGGATTGAAAAATATCTTTAAAGCTAAGTAACTGATTAACTGGCAAATTGTTTAATTTCAAAAATTAACGCATACTTTCCTCAGAATATTTTTAAACTTTTTTCAAAAAAAACTTTTCAAACATAAAAAAAAAGCTACATTTGCACTCCCCAAAAGGAGGTATCATAGCTCAGTCGGTAGAGCAAAGGACTGAAAATCCTTGTGTCGCTGGTTCGATCCCAGCTGATACCACAGAATAAAAAAGGTCTTTTTCATAGCGAAAAAGGCCTTTTTATTTTTCGAGCAAACTTTTTCCGTTGTAATTCCAACAGCAGAACAAAATCAATCAGTTCATTAGCTTCTTTGATCTTTGATAACACTAATTAATTCCCGCAATAGCCCGGTATTTTCATCTAAAACACTGAGGATGACTTCCATCTTTTCATTTAGTTTCTCCAGTTCGTCATTATTATTAAATGCCCATGATGTGTTGGTCTGAATTAGATCGATTCCAGATTTTAGCTTTTCAAATTGTGATTCCTCCATTAT
The DNA here is from genome assembly GCF_059567985.1 of Mucilaginibacter sp. BGA-UO-ETr-C110. Lineage (NCBI taxonomy): Bacteria > Pseudomonadati > Bacteroidota > Sphingobacteriia > Sphingobacteriales > Sphingobacteriaceae > Mucilaginibacter > Mucilaginibacter sp. BGA-UO-ETr-C110. Next base: position 49,899 of record NZ_JCAQPB010000002.1, on the reverse strand, counting down.
TCATTTATTTTGAATGAGCTTATTAATTGGTAACCGTTCCTTTATTGGTAATACCAATCGGCCATTTCGGCGTGGCCCTTTTATACCAGACTTTTGACATCTAATTTTGTTAAAAAAGAGCCTACACCCAGGGTGGCGTACGCTCTTTTTCAACAAAATTATAAGTTTATTTTTTTAATTCCAGTCGCCAGAAATATCTCTTGCTACTGAAGAATTAGCATTTTTCTCAGCTAAAGGTATTGGAAACAGTAAGTTTTTATCTTGAAAGGGCCGTGTACCGTCCTCAACTTGCCTTTCAGCATTTATGGTTTGTTTTGCGATACCCCAGCGTATCAAATCAAAATAACGGCTTTGTTCGCCGGTTAATTCCAGCTGCCTTTCACGCATTAAAATGTTCATAGCTTCTGTCTGGCTACCCAACGAAGTATAAAGAGGCGCATTAACACTTGGTCTGCTGCGTACCTGGTTAATCAATGCCATTGGCTGTGACCCTGTATTACCCTGTTGTATGTAAGCTTCGGCCAGCATAAGCAATACATCAGCATAGCGTATTACCTGCCCGTTTATACCACTTTGCGGTCCGCCAAAACTGGCCATCTTATTATAATATTCATATTTAAGCCACGCATATCCTTTTGAGGCGTAAGGGTAAGCTATAACCGGCGACACTCCGGGTTTAGGAGGGGCACATTGCTGGCAATATTCCGTTTGCCCGCCGCTTGCGGCATCGCCGTAAAAAGTGAAAGCTGCACGGGGGTCTACGTAATTCACAGATGGGTTTTGTGGGTTAGGATAGGTGAAAGCTTTAACAGCAGTTGTAGTTACAAGTACATTGTTCCAATCATTAAAACCATATTCCTGCGCACGGCCAGAATGGGTGGCTTTTCCACCCCAGGTTTCCTGACCGCCAAAAAGGTAGTATTGATTACCTATACCCCAATCTGTCCATTTCTGGTTCATCACCTGAAAAATGGTTTCAGGATTCAAAGCAGGATCATCCTGGTTCGGATCATCAAAAAGATCATTATAAACCGGCGCAAGCGAATAGCTGTAAGGCGCCTTGGTTAACTTAGCAAGTTCTGTTTGTGCCAGGGCCCATTTTTTTTCATATAAGTAAGATTTCCCCAAAAGCGCAACTGCAACACCTTGTGTTGCCCGGCCATAATTGTCAGAAGAGTATGAAAGCGGAAGATCTTTCTGTGCATCCTTTAAATCCTGTTCAATGAATGCCCATACATCGGCTACAGGCGATCTGGCCAGATTAATCTCGGCAGGGGTTGGCTGCTGTATAAACTTGGTACGCAAAGGCACCCGCCCGTACAAATTAACGAGTTGAAAATAGGCATAAGCACGCAGTAATTTGGCTTCGGCGATATATTGAGCCTGGTCAGTTGTCTCTGTGGCGTTAGCCGGCTTCCACGACGTCTGGGCCCGATCAATAACGACGTTAGCACGCGCTATTATCTGGTATAACGCTGCCCATATTTGGCCCATCTGATTCTGATCGGTGCCAAAATTATACTGGGCCAACTGCAGGAGGTCGCCTACCAGGGGCTGATTGTTTTTGGCATCATAGCCCAACAAATCAAAAGTATAATACCACTCGCGTGCCCACAAACCCGTATGCAGCAAACCCGCGTAAGTGGCTACAACGGCCTGATTTACGGCAGCATCGGTCGTAAAATAAGTATCATAAGTATAAGCGTTCTTATTAACCAGATCCAAATTCTTTTTACATCCTATCGAGAGAATTAAAAGCCCTCCTGTCATAAGAAATTTTATATATTTTTTCATAATTGTATTTTTTATAAACATTACTTAAAATCCTGCCTGTATCCCGAATAAAAATGTGCGCGCCTGCGGGATCTGGCCTGTATCAATACCGCGACTAAAAATAGTATCGTTTGCATTGTTGTCCCCATTTACCGTACTTAATTCGGGATCATACCCTTTATAGCCGGTTATGGTAAATAAATTTTGCGCAGCAATATATATGCGCAGTTTACTCAACACATTACCCGAAAACGATTTTAAAGCGTTTTTAGTTAAAGTATAGCCCAGGGTTACGTTACGGGCACGTAAATAGGCACCGTTGTCGATGAAGAAATCTGACGGCCTTACATTTCCCGTTCCTGTTGCATTCTGCCCCGCTCTTGGCAGCTTGGCATTGTCACCCGGTTTCTTCCACCTGTTTAATATGTCGGTTGAGGCATTATGCCCTGTCGCTGCGAAATCCAAAGTGGAAGCCCTCAGATCATTTCCAATCTGCACGCCCTGCACGCCTGATAATACTACGTTAAGGTCGAAATTATGGTAAGTAGCACCCACGTTAATGCCATAGGTAAACTTTGGAATTGCGCTCCCTAAAACCTGCTGGTCTTTTGAGTCAACAACGCCATCACCGTTCAGGTCCTTAAATATAAAGTCGCCGGGAAGCAATCCAGACTGGTAAACCTTAGTTGGATCGCCGGTCTTCTGCTGTGCCTTTTGATTTAATGCATCAATTTCAGCCTGGTCTCTGGCTACATGATCCTCCCTATAACCATAATATGACCCGATAGCAATACCCGGCATAGTCATTGTCTGTACGCTAGTGGTTCCTCCGATTATTGGAGTTGGCGATTGGGGGTCTAACGCTAATGTTTTATTATTGTTAAAAGCGCCGTTAACGCTTATGTTATAGCTAAAATCCTTTTGTACTGCAGAACGGTAACCTAACTGAAATTCAAACCCTTTATTTTGCACCTTAGCCGCGTTAACAGTCTCATAACTGTTGCTTGTATTTAAGCCAACTCCTAAACTTGGCGGTACAGGTATATTTACTAATAATCCACTGCTTTTTCTATTGTAGTAATCGGCGGTAAAAGTTATCCTGTTGTTGAGAAATGCCAGATCGATGCCGGCATCGGTTTGGTCAGTTGCTTCCCAATGCAATTTCGGGTTGGCAATTGTAATAGCTGTTGTTCCGTTAACGAATTTCTCAGTCTGCCCAAAAGAATATACCAGGTTTCCTACAGGCGATCCGTTAAATGTTAATACATCGGTTCTGCCAAGATCGATCCGGTTATTACCTGTACGTCCCCATCCTACACGCAGTTTACCATCGCTGACAAAAGGAAGAGCCGCTTTTACGAAATCTTCCTGACTGAATCGCCATGCAAAGCCCGCGCTCGGGAAATTGCCGTAACGGACTGCCGGGAGAAAGTTGGAAGACCCGTCACGCCTTATGCTGGCCGAAAGAATATACTTATCGTCATAAGAATAAATTAAACGTCCGTAATAAGATTGTTGGACGCCAAATTGAGTGGCATAACCCGATGATCTGCCTGTTACGGTAACGGTTGGGGCTACGCCAATGTCCTTTACCGCATCAGTCAGCATGCCTGTACCCGTTAAACTAGCAGAGCTACTGGTTCCTGCATCAATGTAACTGTTACCTGCTGTTAGCGAAATATTGTGTTTACCAAAGGTATGGTTATAGGACAAATAGTTCTCAATGATGTAATAGGAGGAGCTGCCGTAGGCATGGCCCGCTTGGCGGTCGAAAGCTAGTTTATTGGCAGTTACGAAAGGTACCTGATAAGAATCACTTCCATTACTGTCATATGTTGCTGATGCTTGCGAACGGAAAGTTAAACCATCGATAATTTTCACTTCGGCAAATACTTGTGGATATAATACCATGTCTTGGCTACTTTGGGTTTTTAGGCCCAGGTCCGCCAATGGATTTATAGCATTGCTGTTATCATCATTATTGGTTAAGATGGAGTAACCGCCCGTAATTGAGGAATCATAAATGGGTTGATAAGGTGCATAATTAAGGGCGTTGCCTATGCCCGCTGTCTGGCCCCGCGTTTTGGTGTACCTCAAATTTAAGGTTTGCCCGAAATGAAAACGGCCTAATTTTTCGTCAAGCGAGAACCTGTTATTAAACCGCTTAAAAGTATAATCCTTAATCGTGGCTTGCTGAGTTACATATCCTGCCGACATATTATAGGTAACCTTATCACCTCCGCCGCTTATACTTACATCATTTTGAGTTGATAAAGCGGTTTTAAAAATTTCGTTTTGCCAGTCGTTTCTGTCTACCAAAACAAACGGCGTGTTAAGTTTTGTTGGTATTGGAACATTGTTGGTAACGGCAACATCTTTAATGAGATCTACATAATCGGCTGCTTTTAACAGATCGAGTTTTTTGGGTATAGTTGAAAAACCTACCTGTGATGTAAATGATATTTGAGTGGGGCCCGTTTTACCTTTTTTTGTTGTAATTATCACAACGCCGTTGGCGCCCGAAGCGCCATATATTGCTGTTGAAGCGGCGTCTTTCAATATGGTAATATTCTCAATGTCCTGTGGGCTAATCGTATTGAACAAGCCGGCATCAGCTTGTATGCCATCAATAACATATAACGGGCTAACATTAGTGAAAGAGCCGGTACCACGTATAATAATTTGCGCATCTGAACCTGGCGAGCCATTCGCAGTAACTACCTGAACGCCTGGCGCCTTACCTATTAATAATTGTGCAGGGCTTGTTGATGTATTGGCGCCTGCATCTTTCGCCGCCACCACATTAACAGCGCTTACCAGGTCTTTTCTGCGGGCAGTACCATATCCTATTACTACTACTTCGTTCAGGTTATTAATAGTTTTCAATAAGGCTACATTGAGCGTACCTGATGCCGGAATGACAACCTCTTGTTGATCGTAACCAACAAAAGAGAAAATCAACGTATTTCCCTGAACCGCATTAATGGAATAGAATCCGTCTGAATTCGTATTGGTGACCTCGGACTTACCTTTTACTTTAACCGTTACGCCGGATAGAGAGGTTCCATCTTCCTTACCTGACACTTTGCCGGTAATTTTTCCTGTTTGGGAAAAACCGGGTAGACTTATCATTAGAGCTGATAAGGTCATCCCGATAAAAATCAGGAATTTTGTTAGTAGTTTTCTTTTCATGAATTTAAAATTTAAGTGAAATAATTGGCTGATTATTGAAGGGCGAGAATAACTGACTGTAAGAAATTTGGATCAAAACGTAATTATATTTATAGGTGAAATTAGGGTCTATCCTGATGCTCTCCTCGCGGCTTCCCGGTGACATCTCCATTCTTTTGATATCAGGACTATTTAATGGTTTTACGCTTGCAATCGATTGCGAAACTCCCGTATTAAAAAACATATCACAGTTCATTAGTGAATTTTCAAACACATCCTAAAATCTCAACAGAATCTCAGCTGCCTCCTAGGTTAAAAAAATATTGGTTCAATTGATAATTGGTGGAACGCTCTTCAAACCCGGCGTTCAGATACACCGCATTGAAATAATATTCCAAGAGTTGAAACTATGATAACTTATAAAAAGAGAAGGGTCAAGAATGAATAAAAATATAGACCAAATGTTCAAAGCCTTGCAATAGGTTATAATTAAAGTAATTATGTTTTATTCCATTAACTAAACTAATTCAGCTAAACCCATAAAAAAATGATCATGCCGTTGCTGGTCATGATCATTAACTGCATTTAAAGTTTCGATAAAAATCAATAGTTTGTGCTTATCAAAACTTGACAACCTGCTTCTATTGAAAGTCAAACCATAAGCTACCGCTTACTGGTGTATAATTCAGTGATACATTTTTCTGGCTTTGCGGACCTAATTTCCCCGCGGATTGAAATTTTGTTCCTATAGGACTTATGGTATTCAGGAAACCCAGGTTACCCTCCGGAAAAGGTGGATCAGTATTATCATTACCTGAACCTGCAGCTTTAGCAGGTTTCAGCATTTGTAAATACATACCTTTTTGATTGGTGTACACGGTAAACGGAGCCTGCTTATTTTCAATCGTTACCCAATATACTTCGGCATGATAACCTTTAAATTCGGGGTAGTTCCAGCTTTCACCGGTTATGGTATTATTATAAGCCTTGTGCCAAATACCAAACTGCTGGCCTTTAAGTCTGTTTTTCCAAACATGGTATAGGCCGCGCCCCTCCCACTCCATCCCGGTTATCTGATCTTCCGGATAATTAAAGGTAATACCTGAAAAATCAAACTCGCCCTTTTCATCAAATTGGTAATCAAGCTTTGCCGGTTTGCCGGCGCTGAATGTCCATTTTATGTTAAAGCGAGGGCCTCCTTCATACACTGGTTCTACTATTTCATCATCGCCTACCGTATAATGTTTGATTTGTTTAAGGGTATGTTTTGCGCCTGCCAGCGCCGGTCCATCTTTTAAATCAATGGTTGATTTTGGGGTAATTACTTTTTGAAGATAGCCGGTTTGCGTATCAAAATAATAACTGATGCCATCGGCTTTAATAACCAGGCTTCCATCCTGCTCCATAGCTACAGGTTTAGCCGTCTTATGTACCACATATTTACTGATCCCGCTTGCCGGTGATTTTAATGACCAGCTCCAGGTAAAGATCTCTTTGTTATCGGGGCCAATGACTGTTAAATACAATACATCGCTGTTTGCTCTATCTGCCGGTAAATTGAGTTGTAAAAACCCCTTGCCACCCGGTTCAAGATCTATCGGCGCCACACTTCCTGATGCGTTAATTTTACTATGCAGGTCACTACTTCTTGGTAATGGTAAGGATACCAGTTTCCATTTAAAAGAACATTTATTGAGGTTGGTATAAATATACCGGTTCTCCACCTCCAATTTGCCGTCAAATATTGCTGGTATAAAAGGCTTTTCTATCACCACCGGCGACCAAATTTCTTTAATGGTATAAAAACTGCCTTCTTTTTCACGATGGGGCCCCAATATGCCATCAGGCGCAGCATTACCCTGTATATCTATCAGTCCGTTCCTGTCTGTTCGGGCCACGCCCTCGTCATGAAATGACCATAAAAACCCACCGCCGAAATACGGATGCCTGCGCATCAGGTTCCAGAAGTCGTCTAAACCGGCACCTTGCCCTCCATCATATAAACCGTGCATAAATTCCGTTGGGAAAAACACGTCCTTGCCATATAAAACCGAATTGGCTACATAATTATAATCTGGATAGTGTTTGGTGTCAGTACCGTTGAATTTTTCCCAGGGATGGATCACCAGGCGATGCTGAGGGTCATATTTAGCAAATTCGGTATCCAGATCAGTATTCCAGCCACCTTCGTTACCATTATCCCATATCACAATAGAAGGATGATTTACATCTCTGACCACCAGCTCTTTTACCAGCTTTTTACCAACTTCGGTATCATATTTGGCTTGCCAGCCGGTTAACTCATCCAATACAAAGAGGCCGAGCGAATCACATACGTCCAGAAAATGCTGATCAGGAGGATAATGTGACATCCTTACGGCGTTCATATTCATTTCCTTCATCAGCTTAACATCCATCAGGCTAATATCTTTACTCAATGCACGACCAGATTCGGGCCATTCACTATGTCTGCATACACCTTTAAAAACAACTTTTTTGCCGTTTACATAAAAGCCATCCTGCAACCTTAACTCCGCAGTACGGAAACCAAAACGCTGTTTTATCACATGAACTACACCCTTTGGGTCATTAACTGATACCACAAGGTTATATAAATTTGGTGACTCCGGGTTCCAGGGCAAAATATTTTTCACCTGCTGTTGTAAGGTGATCTTTTGCTCGCCTGTAGTTACTTTTATGCTGAAAGGCGCACCTACCGGTTGCCCGTTAAGTTTCTGTACCTGCGCTTTTATCGTGTGGCTATTATTCGCATTGGCAATAAATACATCAAGCCTTAAAGAGCCGTTAGCTTTGGCATCAATAGCTAACCTGTCAATAAATATTTGGGGAACTATCTCCAGATAAACAGGACGGAAAATCCCACCAAACAACCAAAAATCGGCCTTACGTTCCGCCTGGTTAACCGACTCATCAGTCGATCTTTTGCTAACAGTCACTTCCAATAAATTATCAGCATCATAATTTAGCAGTTGTGTAACATCATATTTAAACCGGTAAAAACCACCTTGATGTATAGGACCTGCAAGTTTTCCGTTAATCTTAACTTCAGTTTCGGTCATGGAAGCTTCAAAAACTATAAAAACTTTTTTGGCAGATGCCGATGCGGGTACTTTAAAATGATATTTGTACTTCCCCTGCTCTTCGGGGTTCTGCGTATCTTTGTAATAATTATAGGTGCCAAAGCCTTGCTGTTCCCAATTGGAAGGGACAGCTATCTTACTCCAGGAGCCACTTTTTTGACCTGTATTGATATAAAAATCCCAGTCGACAGTGTGATCCTTGTCTGTACCTGATAAATATTGATATTGTGTTTGCTGTGCTTTTGCTGGTGATACCGATATGGAAAACAAAGCCCATAACATCAACACCGTATATTTTTGATATTTCTTCATAGCCCTTTAGCGAATTTATAATATTTGTTAACCATTGACAGCTATTCTCAGGCATTTATGATAAATTCCGCTACAGTCAGGCAGACGCGTATAGAAGTAACCTTTTGACATTTTTTATCCCTTGCTGCTTGTGCGCCCAATATACGTCTTGTTTACCTGTTTTTTCCGGAAATTGCTTTGATATTTAAAGTAGCCCCTGATAAACCAGCTGAACTAACCATCAATTTAATATCACCAGTACTATGGGTACTTCGAATGACAACCAAAGCACGTCCGTGCCAGGCCTTGTGCGTATTTCCAACATAGGAGTCTGTATCTTTCATATCCGCATTGGCTACCCCAGCAATTACTCCTGGTCCTTCAATTTTAAAAAGCAGGCGGTCCACCGCATTTGGCTGAAGTATATCTTCCTTGTCGGTAAGCTCTACAGTAACATAAGACAAGTCCTCTCCATTAGCCACTATCTCCTTCCGATCAGCAGTTAATTGAATTTTAGCAGCATCGCCGGAAGTTTGCAAAACGGTTGATTCCATCTCTTTATCGTTAACCACACCAACTGCTTTAAGCTGACCAGGCGCATAAGGCACTGCAAATTCAGCCTTATATTCCTGTTCCTCTGTTGTTGGCTTTTCGCCAATGAGCTTGTGATTGAGGTAAAGACGCACCCTGGGATACCTGGAATAAACTTCAACGTTAACGGCTTTTCCTGTGTATTCCGGCCAGGTCCAGCTGTCCCATGTGGGCCATACCGACCACCACGTTGTTTTGATCTCCAAGGGCTCCGGTTCGGGTTCACGAACAGCTATGTAAAGCTTTTCGGTATTATTGTATAACAGGCTCCGATAGTGCGAGATCGGCTTTCTCCACCCGATCAAATCAATATCGCCGCAATAAGCGCCATGCCATGGAAAAAAGTCATGCTCCCAGTGTTCACCGGGCATATCACCCGAATAATACCAACGGCCTATCCCTGATTCTCCGAGATAATCCATAGCTGTCCAAACAAAATCACCGAGGACATAATTATTGTCTTTCACCAGCTTCCAATTGGCAAAAGCATCCTTAGGATACGACTCTGTTTGAAAGATGATTCGTGAAGGCACCCGCTTATGGTCCAACGGCGAACTCCCCAGGTGGTAATTATACCCGGCAATGTCATGCGCCGCAAAAAGAGAATCAAGCGTTGTCCAATTCTTACCATTATCCACAACGGCGGATGTAACGGGCCGTGTGGTGTCTATCTTTTTTATAGCATCTGCAAGCATTTTGGCTGTCTCTACTGCGCCAGGGGTGCCCCGTTCCACTATTTCATTGCCAATACTCCACATAATGATGGAGGGATGGTTACGATCTCGCAAAACCATGGCATCCAGGTCGCGTTTCCACCATTCGTTAAAATACCGGGCATAATCGTATTTGTTTTTCCCGACTTTCCAACAATCAAATGATTCATCAACAACCAACAGGCCTAATCTGTCGCAGGCATTTAAAAAAGCCTCAGAAGGCGGATTGTGAGAGGTTCTCACCGCGTTAAATCCAGCTTCCTTAAGCAGTTCAACTTTACGCTCCTCTGCACGGTCAAAAGCAGCAGCGCCCAGGCAACCATTATCATGGTGTACACAGCCGCCATTAAGCTTTACAGTTTTGCCATTAAGCTGAAATCCATTTTCCGCTGTAAATTTTATGGAACGTATGCCAAAACTTGTCTCCGTTGCATCAACGACATTTTTATTTCGTATGATGTGTATTTGAGCATCGTATAAACGAGGTGTTTCCGGCGTCCATCGCAGCGGATCTGCTACGATTATGGTTTGAGCAATTTCCTGTTCACTATTGGCAGCTAGTTTAACCTTTACTTGATTATTTCCTGCATTTTTAGAATTTGCACCCTTTAACCAGGTGCTAAGAACGATACTTTGCGGCAAACCGGTTTCGTTTTTTATCCGTGTTTTAATTTGAACGGTTGCTTTCTTTGGAGAAACATTAAGGGTTGTGATAGAAACTCCCCAATCGGCTATGTGTACAGCATCGGCAACCATCATCCAAACATGGCGATAGATCCCGGATCCACTGTACCACCGGCTGTTCACCTGCTGCGAATTGTCCACCCGCACCGCTATCACATTTTCATGATCAAAATCCAGGAAAGGCGAAATATCATAACTAAACGACGAATAGCCATAAGGATAAACTCCAAGCGATTTTCCATTAATAAAAACTTCCGAATTCATATAAACCCCTTCAAAATAAATAGATACTTTTTTGTCTTTCCATTCAGCCGGGGTTTTAAAAGTTTTCCGGTACCAGCCAATACCTGCCGGGAAATATCCGCCCGCACCGCCAGTGGGGTTTTTAGGACTTATGTTTCCTTCGATGCTCCAGTCATGAGGCAGGTCAAGGTTTCGCCATCCGGCATCGTTAAAATCCCTTGATTTTGCAGATGCTGTATCTCCCAGAAAAAATTTCCATTGATAATCAAATAATTGTTTTCGTTCTGTTTTACCGTGGTTTTGCGCCTGACATGCGATATGTCCAGTCAAAAACAGCAGGGCTGTAACTATTGCTTTAACATAATATGTGGTGTTGTAAGTTATATGTATCTTCATGATGATCTGTAATTTTTTGGAGAAATAATGTTTTAACTTTATTGGACTTTAATAACAACCTCATCTCCTTTAAGGGTTTCGGAAAAAGCTTTTAACCGGATTTCCCCGGCCTGTTTATTTGATTGAACCAGCACCAAACAATACCCATTGAACGCCATCCGCTGGCTGGCTTTATCCGGTTCATGGCTGCTGGGGTCACCATTACCAGTACCAATAATTCTTCCAGGTCCTTCAATTGAAAACTTTACCAGGTTAGCCGATGTCGGGATCACCCTTCCTTTGGCATCTTTAATTGCCACCCGAATAACGGCCACGTCGGTGCCGTCAGCTTTAAGTTTATTGCAATCGCTGTCCAACATCACCTGAGCCGGAGCCGTTGTTGTTTCAACAATGTCTTTGGTTACCAATTTTCCGTTTTTATACCCTCTGGCCTCCAATTTACCGGGCATATATACCAGGTTCCATATCAGTTTAGTATAGGGAACTGCTTTTTGCCTGCCTATTCTTTTCCTGTTGAGAAATAACTCCACTTCGTCGCAGTTGGTGTAACAATACACCTTTATGCTGTCTCCTTCTTTGCCTGGCCAGTTCCAATGGGGGAAAATATGTACTACAGGTTCGTTTGTCCAGGCCGCTTTATACGCATAGTACCCGTCTTTGGGGAAACCGCATATATCCATAAACCCGAAATGTGATGTAACGCATGGCCATTGGTATGGAGTAGGTTCACCACGGTAATCAAAACCTGTCCAGACAAACAACCCTCCGAGATAGGGATATTTAACAATGTCCGCCCAGTCTTCGCCGGGCAGTGGCCCCCAGTCGGGTTGCCATAACCCAAGGTTTGAAACATAACCTTTTCCCCAGTCGTTCTGATACTCTCCACGAGTTGAAATGAAACTTGTGGCTTCTGTACAAAACTCAACCCGGTTTGGGTATTTTTCATGGTCTTTCACATATGCCAAACCCTTGTCTCCATAGTTATATCCCACAACATCCAGCACATCACTATAGCCGCCTTCGTTCCGTCCGTGATTCATGGCAGCAGTCACAGGTCGGGTTGGATCGATTTTATGAGTAATGTCAACCAGTGTTTTCAGTATCCTCGCTCCCGTTACCGTGCCTTGTATCCATTCTTCATTTTCCATACTCCACATAAATACGCATGGATGGTTACGATCCCTGTATAACATAGCTTTCAAATCCTTTATCCCTTCTTCAGAACTAGACAACATGCGATTTTCGTCCAATACAAGTAAACCCATCCTGTCACACATATCCAACAGTTCGGGAGTGGGAGGATGATGCGAACAACGATAAGCGTTGCTACCCATTTCTTTGAGCAATTTTAATTTGTACTCGTTTATCTTATCGGGGAGGGCTACACCAATCCCGGCAAAATCCTGATGGTTACAAGTACCCTTCACCGGATAAAGTTTTCCGTTTAGAAATACCCCATTTCGGTTTATTTCGATTGTCCTAACCCCAAAAATAGTTTCGTAATTATCAATGACAATCCCGTTTTCAGAAACTTCAGTCAGTACCTTATAAAGGTCCGGGGTTTCGGGTGTCCAAAGCAAAGGCTTTTGAATAGCTCCTTTTTGTGAAAGCTCAGTTGTGCCAAACGGCTCAATTACCTGAGATGAAGTTTTTGTGTCAAGTACAACTCCTTTATTATCGACAATCTTAGAAATGAGTGTAATGTTTTTAACTACGCCGTATTCGTTTTTAATATTGGTTTTTACCGTTACCGCGGCTTCATCAGGCGAAACTAAAGAAGTAGTAACATAGGTGCCAAACCGGTCAACATGGAGTCTGTCGGTTTTATTGAGCCAAACATGCCGGTAAATCCCACACCCTTCGTACCACCAACCTTCATATTCAGTGGCGTCAACCTTTACCAGAATAACATTTTTGCCTTCGTTACCGTAGCGCAAAACATCTGTCAAATCATAATTTGAAGGTGTATAGCCGCTTTGGTGGTTGCCTATGAGCTGACCATTGACCCAAACAGTACTATTTCTAAAAATCCCATCAAACTCTATGGATATCTTTTTACCCTTATCGGTTCCGGGTATTTCAAATTCTTTTCTATAAAAGCCTGTCCCGCCGGGCAAATATCCGCTGACAGCCGGCGAGCTCCCGATGGATTTATCATTAACAAAAGTCCCCTCTACACACCAATCATGCGGAAGATTTACGTCCTTCCAGTCTTCGGGTTTGAATGTAGCCGCTTTACCGACATCAGTATAAGCAATAATGGCTTCTTTATTCGTTTCAACTTTGACATTGATATCTGTTAAACCACCATAACCGGCAGCTTTTACTGCCCGTTTGATAGCGATATCGCCTTTGTGGAACTGCCAGCTGAAATCAAAATTCTCCTTTGTCCTTGCAGACCGTGGATTTGAGTTGTTTTGCGCTGTTACATTCATAGAAAATAAAGCTAAAAACAAGAAGAGCGCAATCTCCAAACGCAATACTCCAGGCACCCGATTTTTAAAGTTTTTATTTGTATCCATAATTTTAGCGCTCGTTGGTGATCACATTTACTTCGGCATACCCTGTATTATCATTCCCCTCTGTATTCTTCAAAGCCCTCAATTTGATATAGCGTGCCTTTTCAAGCGTAAATTTTTTTATTTGCATCAATGGGTTGTTTTTGATATTGGAGAACTCTCCTTCGTTAACCAGTTTCCATTCTTTATTGTCGGGCGAAACATAAAATTGATAATTGGTGATAATGCCAGGCCCCCATAAACCAGGATCGGGTAAATACTTGAATCCAGACAAACTTTCTTCTTTTCCCAGGTCAATCACCAAATCAACCGGCATTTTTTTATCCTTATTTTGATGCCATACTGTAGAAGGATCTCCATCTAAAACCGCGTTAGCCTTTTCATCGTTGATTCCTAAAATTTTCCAATCCTTGCGGGACAGGTCAAATTTCTCCTCTACTTCTGGGCTACTTTTGCCTGTAGCGGCATCGCCGGCAATTACCTTTATGTCCAATTTCCCTTCTGTTTGAAATGGACCGGTATATTTTTTTGAACTCCTGGTGGGTGCACTTCCATCCAATGTATAATAAACTGCTGATTCTTTATCTGCCGGGGTGATGATTATTTTACCGGATTGATCCCTGATAATAATCGGAGCAGTCAAGATCTGCGGTGCGCTATAAACACCGATATTAGAAATAAGAGGACAACTTTTTGAATCGGTAATATTCAACCGGACCTTTGTCGCCCTCACACTCGGAAAAGTAAGAATCCGTTTGTACCCAATCGTCGTTGCATGGGCTACTTCTTTCCAGTTACCATTAACCAGTACTTCAACTGTAAATGCTTTTACCCTTTGCCCTAATTGGATATATTCCTGTGCCAGAAACCGGTTGAACGAAGTAGGCTTACCCAAATCAATCGTCAGGGAAGCGGTTTTTATATTGTCGTTTGTCGCCCAGTAAGTGTCTTTGTTGTTATCAACAGCTTTATCAGCGCCAAATTCTTTACTGCCGCCACGAACATTAGAAGCAGTTACTTTTTTCGTTTTAGCCAGGTCTGCGGCAAACGTTTCTTTAACCGCTTTGCCAAGTTCTGAAGCTGCTTTCTCATCTCTTTCGTTGATCAAACCATTAGGCATGATCGGAAAATTAAGCAGGAAGGTAGCATTGCGACCTATGGAATGGTAGTAAGTGTCCATAAGCTGTGGCAGCGTTTTTACTTTGGTGTCTTCACCCGGATGATAGAACCATTCCGGCCTGATGGAGGTATTTACTTCAGCAGGAACCCATGTGTTACCGCTTTCCAAACCATAATGTAACATGTTCCAGGTTACCTCGCCTGTAGCGTTGAGCAGGCTCCAATTGGTTTCACCTACATAACCGGCTTCCGTTCCTACCCAGCGAAGATCACCCCTGTCGCCGCCATCATTCCAGATTACACAATTTGGCTGCAGTTTATGGATAAGCGCATAAGTATTCTTCCAGTCGTAGTAAGTGGTCCGGTCGATGGTGCGGGTTTCGTTAGCACCACCATAATAACCCGACCCGCCATTGGCACCATCGAACCATACCTCGAAAATGGGCCCATAATTAGTCAGCAGTTCCCTGAGCTGGTTCCTGAAATAGGTGATATATTCCGGTTTGCCATAATCCGGGTTATTCCTGTCCCAGGGAGATAAATAAATACCCAATTTCAAACCATATTCTTTGCAGGCCTCAGCCATTTCCCGTACCACATCCCCTTTGCCATTTTTCCAGGGCGAATTTTTAACAGAATACGCCGTATATTTTGATGGCCAAAGGCAAAAACCACAGTGATGCTTGGCGGTAATGATGATTCCTTTCATACCCGCTTCTTTGCAGGTCCGTGCCCATTGCCGGCAGTCCAGATCTTTTGGGTTAAACAAATCCACATCTTCGTTACCAAATCCCCAGGATTGATCAGTGTAGGTATTCAATGAAAAATGCACAAATGCATAGGATTCCATTTGTTGCACACGCAGTTGATTACTGGTTGGGATCGGGCCAAATGGTTTTGGAGCGCTGATTTGAGCATTGCAAAACACTACTGGGCATAAAGAAAAAATGATTCCCAGGAAAAAATTTCTATTCATAAAATTCATATTTATTACATCTTTACTTCAATCTTTTGCTTCAATTGGTGTTGGTTGCGAAAGATCACTATTTCAGTATTTTTTCCGGTAACCGTGCCCCGGGCTTCCAGCAGCTCTTTAAGATTGTTAATCTGCCTGCGATTAAAAGTGATTATGACATCATTGGCCTGAAGGAATTCCGATGCAGCCGATCCATGAGTAACAGAGAGTACCAGCACACCTCTGATCTGATCCATGCCGGTTGCAGATTGCTCGCCGGCTGTGCTCAGGTTTTTTATCCTGGCACCCATAAAATCTATGATGTCGTCTTTGTTTAAATTATTAGTAACTGAGATTGCCGGGGAAAATGGCTTTTTGGCAATGGCCCTCAGCCGCGTGGAAACAACGCCGAAGTTATCCATCGTGAAATTCTTGAAGCCAACTGACAATGCCCTAGCGCCAATTTTTATTCTAAAATCTCCCTTTTCAGGATTTTCAAAGGTCAGGGGGCCGTAGACTGAATGCCCATCCGTTCCGCGGGACTTTGCTTCAGCCAGTGAAACGGAATCAGGAAAAGCGTTATAATCAACTTCCTTTCCCCAGGCGGAAATACCGATAGGCAAGTATCCTGCTCCAACAATATTATGGCGAAACACGTCGCCGCTGTTTTTAAACCATACATGAGGGTGAAAAGTATTATTAACCATAATATTGTTTTCAACAACGCGGTTTACTCCCTCCCGCAGTTTGATTCCTCCGTTTAAGCACAGGTTATTGGTAATAATATAGTTACTGGATCCATCGTCCAGGTCAATATCCCAACCATGGTCGCAGCGGAACCGGTTGTTACGAAGCACAATGGGCTTTACAACATCAAGGAGGGCCAGCGTCGGGTTTTCGGCAATCACTGAATCAAGCTTCTTCTTATCCGCCTGCCAATAACGGTCACGGCCCCAGGAATTAAAAGACCCATGATCTCCGGTTTCCTTTACGGTATTGAACACGTCATTATATTCAATGATATGCCCTCCCCAGGTTCCTTCATTTACATTTATACCAGAACGGGGCACATCGTAAATGGTATTGTGGCTAACCGTGATATCCTCAGACATAGATAGCTGCACCCCGGCTGATTGCTTTTCTACATAACCCAGGTTAAACATCAGGTTATCATAAACCTTACAGTCTTTTGGGTAATTGTTTGTTTTTGGGCCGGGTGTAAGATCAATTTCCGATGGTGGTATATATTGATAGTATTCAAAACTGGGCGAACGTACGGCACTCGGGTCGCCGACAAAACAAATGCCGCTTGCGCCAATTTCGGAAATCTGGCACCCGGACACTTCGCAGTCCCGATTGAACTTATTAAAAAAAACAGCGTTGCCACCCAGATTATGCAGAAGGCTGTTTTCGAGGCGGCAATGTATGGCGCCTTCGAACAATACTGCCCCACCCCTGTAAATCGTCCAGTCGCTGCGTAGCAAGGGCTCTTTATTTTCCATATAGGTGCGTACCGTCTCTGTTAATGTAAGCCCGGAGATGATAATATTTTTAACAGGCTTTTCCTCTGTGCCTTTGAATTCAAATAAGTGGGCAATCTGTGGTGTTTCAAATCTTGCAGTCTTCAAATCAAGACCGGCAGGCGGAAAATAATATAGAATTTTCGTTTTCTTATCGTAATACCATTCGTTTACGGTATCCAATTCTTCAAAAACATTCTCTGTATAACGATATTTTTCATGCATACCCGAACGCCGGTTATTTTGCCAGCCTCCTTCCAGCATAGGTTGACCACTACTGTCTTTTCCTGTAATGATATAATGAAAATCGCCCCATTTAGCACTGTGCAAGGCATGTACGTATCCACCCGCGGGCGACTTCCATCTTGCAGCCCGTTCTTTGCTGATGGCATCGGCTGCTGTACCACTAAGAATCTGCACCAACGGGTCATAGTTCGGGTAACGGGCCATGTGCTGTAATTTTCCGTCCACCAGCAACTCATCAAAAACAAGGTCAGGACCAAGCTTAGCCTGCCAGATGCCATTTTTATATGCTGTCCAGTTCAAACCGCCCAATATGGCGCCACCGCTTATGATCACCTTCTGATGGTCAACACTCGTCAAAGTCAGTGGTTCATTATCCTTCCTAGAGTCGGCATAGGTAAACACGACAGGCTTACTCAAATAATAGGTACCTCCGCAGAGCCTGATGAAAACAGCTCCCGAAATTTTCCGTGCCCTGGACAATGCACCACTTATAGAAGCCAATGGCTTGCTTTGCGTACCTGGATTACCATCATTGCCCTTGACAGAAACATATAAATTTGTTTGCGCATTACCATCAGCCGGCCATAAGAAGGCAATAAACAATATTGACGATATAATTAGGGTCTGAATTTTCTGCATTTAATGGTATTTAAGAATGGTCACTTTCAATTATTTCATGAATAAAAAATCAATCTATTTTACTTCTATAAACTCCGGCTCATAAGGTGCAATAGTAAAATTGCCGGTGTAACTTTTGTCCAAAAGAATACTCTGCGATTTCCCATTCATCGGTATTTCCTTTGGTTCTCCCGTTAGGTTCAGGTATAAAAAGTGGTTCCTGTCGATTTGTCTGGCTATAACGCCCACCGGTACCTGTGGCCCTTTTTTCATATCCAGTTCATCAATCAGTTTATCGAGCAATGGGCTCAGTACATCGGCGCTTGCCGGCAAACCGACATAAATTGCCCTGCCTTTACCGTATTTGTTAGCGGTAATAATCGGGTAATCTTTATCAAGGCTGGTTACATTTCCAAGAATTTCAGCGCCTTTAGGTTGGATAACATCATATCGGCTTGATTCAGTTCCAATAGTTTTCCCTTGATAAATTAATTGAATTTTTTTGCCTCTCAACGACGTACGGGATACTTCGTTCATCTGCTCTGTTTCTTCATAACCGGCTACCCGTATTCCGAATACATCGCTTAAACGTCCTGGATGGGTGGACGCAAATACTTTTCCGGTTTCGTCAACCACAGCGGAGTTACTGGTCATAACAACAGTTCCGCCATTTTTTACAAAATCCCGGATTTTATTGGCAGTGGTTTCATCCATTACAGTTACACCGGGTACAAAAAGCAATTTATATTTTAATGGGCTTTTACTGATCTCAACAACATTGGCATCCATATTACGGGTATAAAACAGATTCCAGCAGCTCTGTAACTGTTGGTCCTGCGCCTCGGGGAAAGAACTGCTGGCTATCTGACTTGGAAACGAGAATGCTAAGCCAACTTCCGGGCAGGGCTTGTATGGAAAATATTTTTCAATCTTTTTAAACTCCGCAGCTATCTTCTTGTATTCATCATATTTGCGGTTGGGCATGCCGTCCCAATCAAGCATGCCTTCCAGGTATTGTTCTTCTCCTGCCCACATACTTTGCCAGGTCCAGCCGCAAACCATTTGATTACCATACATCAGTGTGGCATAGGCCGATTTTCTAATCGAATTGGGAACTGCCGTCATCGTAGTAAACTCACTGCACCAGAACGGGGTTGCACTTTCAAACTGAATACGGGCAATTCCGAACAAGGCATTCATCACCCCCCAATTGGTAGTTAAAGAATTACCAGGATAAAAGCCGGCGCCTTCCCGGGACATCTTGCCTGAATAAGCCATCTCTGAATAGTCAAAATATTTCAACGAGCTGTAGTACCAGGCATTGGTATTAGTTAGGGCATTGGGTGCGTTAGTATTAACCACTCCAATCACTTTAAAGAGTAACTGGTTAACTTCGTCAGAAATAAAACGCCTGAAATCCAATATTTTCTCGTGGGCGCCGTTCTTTTCACCTGTCACGGGCAGTCCAACTTCATCAAATTGAGTAATTCGTCTGGACCAACGTTGTGTAGCCCAGGCTTTGTTAAAATTATCCAGGTTTGAATACTTATTCATCAGCCAAACAACGAACCTTTTTCTCACCGTTTCTGAGTATGAAATAGGGCCATCACCAGATTCATTATCAATACCAAAAGCCAGCAGAGCGGGATGTTTGGCATAATGTTTTGTAAGCGTATCCGCATAGCGGATGGCATATTTCTGATACATCGGATCACCTACATCATCCATATAGCGATGGTTCGGATATTGCGACACACCACTGGGACTGGTCACATCAATGAAGGGGTACTTATGGTGCAACCAAATAGGTGCCGGGCGAACAGCGATATCCAAAATCACCTTGATCCCCGCTTTATTCATCATGTCCATCACAAAATCAAACCATTGAAAATCGAATTGACCTTCAGCAGGTTCATAACTGTCCCAGGCCAGATGGCCCATCCGAACCACCTTAAATCCGGCAGCCTTCATCAACCCGATGTCTCTTTTTATTTTTTCCTGGTCTTTATCATCGTGGGGATGATAATTGGTTCCGACGTATAATGTTTGTGCTTTGACCGACAAGACGGTAAGCAAGAGTGTTGAAAATATAATCAGCTTTTTTATTCTTATTTTCATAATTGAAAGTCATTCTATCCATCCTCATATTGCGGAGGACTTGTATTCTCCGGTTCACCGATCCTCCATCAACCGTTGTTCCCTTTATTACACCATGATTGTTCAGGTGAGTTTATTTGACTAAAACTTTTACTGTTTTTGAAATATTGCGTGAGGAATTACCTAATTGCAGCACGGATTCGCCGGCTTCCACTTTCCATGATTTTTTCGTTTCATCATAAAAAGCCAGATCCCTGATCTTTACCTGCAGTTCAACTGTCTTCATTTCGCCTGGCTGCAGAAAAACTTTTTGAAAAGCTTTTAATTCTTTTTCAGGGCGCAAAACCGAACTGACGGGATCGCTTGCATACAATTGCACAACCTCGGCGCCATAACGGCCACCCGTATTTTTAATCACGAATTTTACATGAATGGTATCGTCCTGCCCATAGCTTTTCTTGTCCGTCGAAAAACTGTTAAGTGTAAAACCGGTATAAGAGAGTCCGTATCCAAAAGGAAACTGGGGCTGGATTTTTTTGGTATCAAACCAGCGGTAACCCACCAAAACATCTTCCTCGTAATTTACTTTCAGGTCTCTTCCAGGATAATTGCCCAGCGCATGGGCTGGCGACTGATCTAGTGTCACCGGTATGGTAAAAGGTAATTTACCGGATGGATTTACCTTGCCGCTTAATACATCAGCCACCGCGTTGCCGGCCTCCATACCGCCATACCACGACCATAGAATAGCAGGCACCCGGTTAACAATGCCCGCTAATTTTACAGGAGAACCGGCTACCATGACGACAACAGTGTTCGGATTTGCTTTGGCCACTTCCTGGATCAAAACTTCCTGTCCATAAGGCAGGTTCATATTTTGGCGATCAAAAGATTCCGTATCAAAATCGTGGTTTAAACCGCCAAAAATGATCACCACCTCTGATTCCCTGGCAACCTTTACAGCCTCCTGAATCAATTTCCAATCCACATGGTCTGAATTTGCCTGCCCCCTGTTACTGCCTTCTTTGAAAGTGGATTGTTTTTCATATCCCTGAGCAAAGTTTATTTTCACGTTGGCGCCGAACTTTTGCTCAATAGCCTGCAAGGGTGTTATTTCATATAGTGCTTTTATTTCGGAACTAAGCCCCCCTGCGCAATGTTTACGGGTAGCATTATCACCAATAACAGCAACCGATTTTATTTTATTGAAATTGATAGGCAGCAGGTTGCCCTTATTTTGAAGCAATACCGCGGCTTCGGCCGCTGAATTGTACGCTGCCTTTTGATGCTCCGGTGTATTCATTTTTCCCTTTTCCCGGTTACCTTCATCAAACATCTTTGTCTTGAGCATGACACGCAGCACATTCGCTACTTTTTCATCAACTACCGATACCGGCACTTTTCTTTCTTCTACCGCTTCTATTAGGGGATCGGCAAAATACCATTCGTTGTAATCTTTTTTATCGGTGCCCATTTCCAGATCAAGCCCACTTAATGCAGCCTTCACAGTCGTATGCGCCGCAGCCCAGTCGGTCATTAAGACGCCTTTAAATCCAAATTCCTTCCGAAGAATTTGCCTGTCGAGGTATTCGTTTTCCGAGCACCAGTCGCCCCTGAATTTATTGTAAGCAGCCATTACCGTATAAGCCCCGCCCTCAGTGATCGCAGCTTTGAAGCCGGGCAAATAAATTTCACGCAAAGCCCTTTCACTCATTTGCACATCAATAGAATCACGGTGTGTTTCCTGGTTGTTGGCTAACCAATGCTTGACGCTCACTGCCACATCCTTTGACTGCAGAGCCTTGATATAAGCAACGGTCATCTTTGAAATCAGCAAAGGATCTTCACTCAAGTATTCGAAGTTTCGGCCACAAAGCGGCGAACGGATAATGTTGATACCAGGCCCCAGTAAAACATCTTTTTTTCGAAACCGGGCCTCCTCACCCAACACCAGTCCCTGTTTAAAGGCCAGTTCAGGATTCCAGGTGGCGGCCAGGGCCGTTCCGGGAGGAAAACAGGTGGCAGAATCGGTGGTCAAGCCCGAATAAGCCCAGTCGTCCCTGTTAATTTCGGCCCGCACCCCATGCGGCCCGTCGCTCAGTGCCCATTCCGGGATACCTAAGCGCTTTATCCCGGATACATAAAACTTGGAATTCGCGTGCAGCAGGCTGACCTTTTCCCGCAAAGACATCTGGCTGACCAGGGAATGGATTTTTTCTTTTTGTTCGTTATCATTCAGTATATGCTGTGCATCGGCCACGCCTGCCATCAGCAGGAAAAAAAACAGCACACAGCCGCACATTTTCTTTATTCTTTTCAATTTCGGTATGGATATATTCATAGGTTAAGATTTTTTAATCAGGTTTATCAGGACAACATCATTTTCCCGGATATTAAATTCGCGGGAGTACACAGCATTGGGCTTTACTTCAATCTCCTGTTTGGCGACAGGCGAGCCATTTTCTACTTTTAACTTTTCGACTTGCTGCCTGTTTAACTGGCCCGGCCTGCCCATATCCAGATAGCTGGTATAGGCATCGTTTACCCGATAACCTACTTTATAAATTTCCAGGGTATATTTTCCGGCAGGTACGTGCGAAAGGTTTAGTTTCACCCTCCCTTTTGATTTGGCGGGCAAATCCCTGATATAATAGGATTGATTATTGACAGAATCCGGTAAAGTATAAGTATAGTCCCACAATAATGTCTGGATATCCCCTTTATCATTTTTGCAAACCCATGAACGGGTGTCGGTACTGGCCAATTCAGTGCTTCCAAGCTTATTCATAAGTTGATAAGCATAAAAAGCAGGCTTGTTGATGCCTTGAATGTTGAGTAAACCAAAACCTCCATGAAAAGGTGTAAACCGCGGGCCGGGTTCTTCAAAGACGTCGGTAAAAACCCAATACGACATGGAGTTGGCCGTATTGCCAACTTGTTTTAGTTTTTCCAAAATATAGGCTGCCTCGTGGTAACTGTCATGCACAGGGTCTGCGGGTGTATAGGATGAGCTCCATTCCGTATAATGCAGTTCCAGACCGGGTATCGCGGATTGCGCAATTTGTTTACGGGAATTTAATACATCGCCACTTACGGCCAATGAATCTTTACTTAGTACCGTGCCCGAATTACCATACTCATCCAGAAAGCCTTGTTTTACGCCATAAGAATGTGTGCTGATGAAGTCGATGGGAACGTTATTCTTGCTGCAATGGCTGATCATCTCGGGAACCCATGCCGCACCCGCAGTGCCCGGCCCGCCTACCTTGTATTGAGGATTTACCCCTTTAACCGCCTTGACAGAATAATCGTAGAGTTTGAAATAATCCGCCTGCGTTCCAGTCCAGAAACCGGGGGATAAATTAGGCTCATTCCATACCTCAAAATACCAGGTCTTTACCTCCTCTGCACCATACCGTTCTGTAAAATGCTGAACAAGGTTGCTGATAAGCGCCTCCCATTTATTATAATCTTTGGGCGGGGTAACATTACCCCGCCACCAGAAGATTGTCTGGCTTCCACTTGCCAGGGCATTGGGCATAAAACCCAGCTCCACAAAAGGTTTCATACCAATTTTATGCAGAAAATCAAACAGCGCGTCTACATACATATAATTATATTGAGGATTTCCTTTTGCGTCCTCGGTATACACCGCCATATCGTCAGTGAGCAATCCATGCATCCGGATATATTTAAAACCGCATTGCTTTCTTACATATTCCAGTTGCTGCTGCCAATCGGCACGCAACCCTTCATTTGCCCTGCCCGCACCTACACAGGCGTTAAACATGGTATTAAGCTTACCCGAGCTTTTGTTAAAATCCACATTGATCGCCCTTTGGCCATTGACATTTGCCAAAAAAACGAATTGCAAAAGCACCAATGCCCCAATTATTTTTTTCATTTGTTTATTTATTCTTAGTAAAATTATTCTGTCCACACGAGCACACCCGATGGTTTAAGTATCTTCTCCCCTATTAAAACTTTCGCATTATCTGGCAGCTTTATCGTGTAATTATCTGATGAATAGTTTAATGCCGTATAGAAACCATCGCGCCAATACACAAAGACCCCGGGTGGGTAGTCCTCCGTTGCGGCGCCGGCATCCTGATAAAGCTGCCTCAATACATCCTTTTCTAATTTGGAATCATCGGTATCTACACCGATGTAGGTGATATCGCCTTTGCCGATCCGGTGTTTTACAACAGCAGCTTTTCCTTTATAGAACTGATTATCATAAGTGCCCAGCACTTCCGTAGTATTATCCGGCATCAGTAAATCCGCCCAGCTATGCCATGGATAATGCTTCGCATTCATCAGTATATCGCCTTTACCATACGACGAAAGCATATCTGTCTGGCTAATATGGGCACCGATCAGGTTTGAAATGGGCATGGCGGTCTCTCCCTCCCAAAAATGGCCCCTGCGATCTTTGGTAGCGGTACGGCAGGTAATGATCAGATGGCCGCCCTTTGCAACATAGTCATGCCATTTTTTTACCAGTGCAGAGTCAACCATTTCATAGGCCGGAACGATGACGAATTTATACTTCGACAAATCTGCCGTTTCCTGAATGACGTCTATAGGCGCTCCCAACGACTTTGCCGTTTTAAGGAATTTTACCGGATAATCCCATGTATTCCATTGCCCTGTCTGTTTTTGCCTGTCAATGCTCCAGTAATTTTCCACATTCCAGAGCAATGCGGTCGACCTCGCGGCCAGCTTTTCCGGCATCTTTTTGCCGGATATAAATTGTCTCCGCAGTTCTGTTATCTCTTTCATGAACTGCATGTAGTCTTTACCGCCCTGCGAAGGCGTCACGCCATCAGTTTGTATCACACCGGCATGATATTGTTCTGCGCCATACAAGATTTGACGAAAGCGGTAGGAACAAGCGATCTTTCCCCCAGCCGCGAAACTATGATACAACCATAGGCGAACGGTAGCCGGTAAAAGCAGCGGGGTATAGCTTCCCCAATTCACGGGGCCCGGCTGGATCTCCATAACCCCTGACACACCGCCCACAGATTTGTAATATTCCGCCGCAAAAAGGACAACATCGCTGTTGCCTAAACGGAAGCCTGATTCACCAATATTATCACTCCCCCCGTTTGGATACGCCGTGTAGGCTGCAAAATCCAGTTTTTGGGTACGATTAGGATCCGAACCCGTACAAACTGCCGTATAGTTGGTTGTAACAAATTGCGCCTTTGAAATGTTACTGCGTAAAATGCCCGCCTGAAAATCCAGGAATCCGGCTTGTGCATCCGCTGTATACCTTTTAAAATCCAGCAGCGCATGAGGGTTATTACCCCACCAACCAACGAGGTTCGTATTCGGTATGATTACCTGATCGAAGCTATTAAACCACTGGCTCCAGAAAGCCGCTCCCCAGGCCGTATTTAATCCATCAATGGTTTTGTATTTATTCTTCAGCCAGGTTCTGAATGCTTCCTGTGACGAGGGACTATAATCGGACAAGGCACCCGGTTCATTATCTATTTGCCAGCCGATCACATTGCTGTTCTGACCATATCGTTTGGCCATTTCCGCTACGATTTTTTTGACATAGTCGCAAAACTTCGGATTAACAATGGACTCCAAGCCCCGCGTACCATTCTCCGCACGGATATAATGACCGTCCATAACAAAGGTCTCCGGGTAGTTCAACCGCATCCAGGTTGGGGTGGTTGCCGAAGGTGTACACAGCAATACTTTGAGATGGTATTTGCTGCAAAGGTTCAGCACCCTGTCCAGCCAGGTAAAATCAAACTGTCCTTCCTCGGGTTCCATTTTGAACCAGGCAAATTCGGCCAGGTGGACAAACTCAAAACCCATCTCTGATATCTTTTTGATGTCACGTTCCCATTGGTTTTCACTCCAATGTTCCGGATAATAATAGATACCGGTAGTCACCAGATCCTTTTCCGGGAAAAACCGTTTGACTTCCTGCGCTCTTAACGCAGCGGAAGGAATTAAAAGACTTACTATAAATAAGATTATAAATTTTCTCATCTGAGGCTGTTCGTTTTTTCTATAGTAGTTGTAGCTCGTTTCATGTTCATTTTTCATTCAGCATGATCAATAATGTCATCCCTATAAACTTGGGAAAACTTCGCAATTCTGCTATCCGTAATGCTGCCGCTATCATGTTTTAATCCATGATAGCGGCAGCGTTGTGTGTCATAGGTATTGAAAATAATTTGTAAATCCTCTGTTCATATTTTAGTTGGCACCCGCGTTGAGGGATCTGATCGTACGCTGATCTTTTATTGTATAATTTCGCCTGTCCAAAGCGCCGCCTGTGTCCCAGAAAAAAGGCAATATCCCATTGGCTTTCGCGTGTTTGGTAATATAAGTTAGCCAATAGTCCACCGCGTCATTATGCGTTGCCGGATCCAAAGGCGTATGTTTGCCGTTGTCGCGCCGGTAAGCACCATACTCGCCCAACAGGACAGGAATTCCCTTGTCGGCGAATTTCGTCTTCATCTTACCGAACGAGGCATCTACGTCACGCTCTTCACCCCAGGTGGCATTGCGGTCCGGTTCTCTTGCAGAGTGATGACCAGCTCCCCAGTAATAGAATATTTTGCCCCAGTTAGCATCGCCTTCCATCAGGCAAAATTGATAGGGCGTGTAAAAATGTACCTCCACCATCATCCGTGCCGCCACCTGGTCCTCGGGAAGCGTAGTCATCAGGTCATTGGTTTTGTCGATATCTGTGGAAGGGCCCTGAATGACCAGCACCCTGTAACTGTTCCTGCCGCCGGTAGATCGCACCGCATTGATAAAGGTCTGGTGATAGGTATTAAGTATGGCCATTTTTTCCGCATTGTCTGCAGGCGGCTCGTTTGCGCCGGCAAACATCAGGTGTTCATCAAAATCGCGCATCGTTGTGGCGATTTGCTCCCACAATGCCTTTTGCCGGGCATTGACAGAATCCTGCATAGCTGTATTAATGTTGCCATCTAACCAGCCGCCATCCCAGTGAATGTTGAGCAGGACGTACATATCATTTTTCACGCAATACCCAACCACTTCTTTTACCCTTTTGAGCCAGTTGGGGTCTATTTGTTCAGTCGCCTGGTTACTTAAGTGCTTCCAGTTCCAGGCGCATGGGATGCGGATGGCATTAAATCCCTGCTGTTTTACGAATTTTATATAATCTTCCGTAATAACAGGGCTACCCCACGCTGTTTCGCCGCCCGGGGCTTCAAAAGTATTGCCGATGTTCCACCCTAACCTGATTTTAGCGGCGAGCTGAACAGCATTACTACTCATTCCGGTTGAGTCAGGGGCCTTTGGCGAGGTATTATAAGAAGGATAAATGACAGTATTGTTATTATCAGCCCTTTTGACTGAAAAAAAAGATATGACGGCAATTAGAAAAAATAATATTTTAAAAGAATGTTTAGCTTTCATTCGGCTTATGATCTTCTATAGGTAAAGTTTTTATTTTAAATATCGTTCGGATGATAATCCAGTAATAGCCACGCCCGATGAGTGCATACATCGAACGTGGCTTTACAATATAATTCAGCGTTCTTAATGAAACTTTGCGCCTGAGCCAAATTTATCTACGCCTGCGTTTACGCCAAGTTTTACAGCATTCAATGTTGCAGTGTCTCCAACAATTGTGGGCCCTTGCGGGACTCCGTCCTTACCTCGACGGTCAAATATACCTGCCCATAAAAACGGTATTACGCCATTTGCTTTGGCTTGTTGTGCAATATAAGCAGTGAAATGAGTCGCAGACTTTAATGCCAATAGCGAATCGGCCGGATACCCTGTTAATTTACCAGCGTGATAATTCGACGCATACTCGCCCATAAACAATGGAATGCCCTTATCCGCAAACCTTGCTTTCATGGTGTGCATTATAGAATCTACATAAGCTTCTTCATTCGCAGATGTGCAATTGCGGTCCAAAAAATTCGGATTTGTAGTATGAAAGTCTTTTCCCCAAAAATACAGCTCTTTACCCCAGCTTGCGTCGCCAGGTATAGTACCTGGACCTCCTAATATGCAAAACTGTGACGGACTATAATAGTGGAACTCAAGCATCATTTTATGAGGCGTAGGGTCAGTAGGTAATGTTGGTGTTTTATATACATTAGTCGGATCAAGATAAGCGTTAAGCAAATCTATTGATGTAGAAGGCGACTGAATAACTATAGTACGATAAGTGTTTTTTCCACCTGTTCCACGCACTGCATTAATAAATGATTGGTGATAACGCATTAACGTAACCGTTGTTGGCACGTCGCTCGCATCAGGTTCATTGGCACTGGCAAACATCAAATGTTCGTCAAAATCGCGCATATAAGTAGCTACTTGTTCCCAAATTGCTTTGTGCTTAGCATTAGCGGTATCCTGTTGAACACCTGTTTCATTACCGGGATTATAATGGATATTGATTGTCACATACATATTATCGTTAATACCATATTGAATTACTTGTTTTATACGCGCAAGCCAGGTCGGGTCAATTTGCATCGTTTTCGTGTTGATAAAATGTCCATCGTATCGAATTGGTATTCTTACCGCATTTACACCAGTTGATTTGATTAAATCAAACATTTGCTGGGTAATTGGCGGGTTTCCCCATCCGGTTTCGCTACCCGGGGCTTCCATGGTGTTATAGAAATTCCAACCATAGGTAATATTTGCAGCTATTTGCGAAGCAGTACTACCCATACCAGTTGCATCAGGTGCTTTGGGCGATGTATTATATGATGGATAAATTCGGGCATTTTGCATTACGGTAATTCGTCTGCTTTGACCATTAGACGAACTCACATTTAATAGCACCGACCGGGTACTGCCTGATGAATTTACTGCTGCCGTAACTTTAATGGCCGCATCGCCGCTATTACCCGATGTTTTGTCTAAATGCAACCATCCGATGCCCGTAGTATCAATACTCCATGCCGCATTACTGGTAAATGCCAAAGCTGCGGTTCCACCGTCTTCCGGTATAGCCTGCGTTATATTAGATAGCGTAAGCTCCGGGGGAGCTGTCCCTGTTTTTTTGCAAGAAACGGCAGCTATAATTACAATAGCTATTCCCAAAATACGATAGGCCGCCTTTATTTTTATTTTTTTCATATTAGTTTCGTTTTATCGAAAAAAAGCTAATCTTTTAATTCGTTTAAAAGCACCACAGCAATATGCTGCTGTGGTGCTTTAGCTTACTTAATTTTTACAACTCTCAAATTATCAACAGCCCCATAAAAGCCGGCTGCCGAAGTACCGTAGTTATGTATGTACAATGTGCATGAGGTATTTCCGGATGTACCCGTTAAATCGGCAATTTTAGATATGGAAGCTCCCATACCCTCGCCAAGCGTAGGATCTGATGTACGGAAGGATGTTAAAGGAATAGTTACTGTTACCCACCCTTTTGTCGTGTACGGCGCTATGGTAGTAGCGTTTTTCTGCCATGGTTCCCATCGGGCTATATAGCCACCCACTCCGCTTACAATATCAACAGTGGTACCATTCCAGGCTTTTGGGATACTTGCTTCAAATTTAAATGCCCAATGACTAGCCGAGTCAGCAATATTGGCCTTAGGCACCCATTGTGCTCCATTCATTGGTATGTTAGTACTCCACGGCCACCCGTCGCCCTTGGCCAACCCACTAATATCCAATACAAAATAGGTACTTGAATTGCCAGGGAAATTGGGATCGCCATTAGTCTTTTTGCCAGCACCCCAGTATTGCCAATTAAAATTACTATCCCAATTGGATATGGAGCCTGTTCCTACATCGTTTACATTATACACGGTAGCAGCAGTGCCAAACTCTGTAGTAACAGATACTGGCTCACTGCTCGATAATGCAGGTAAAATAAAACCAATAGCTTTTCCATTAATTGAGGTTTTATAAGAAGTAATTGTAGTGCCGGCAAAAACAACCGTTTGAATACTTCTAAGATTGGTACCATAAACATAAACAGAATCACCTTTTTGGGCATTTTCGTTGGAAACACCGGTAATGGTTGGGGTGGCCACTATTTTGAGTGCAGCTGTGCCACTCGCTGTATTTACTATCACCTGATCGGTGGTTTTAACAGCCGGCATAAGAAAACCAATGTAATTTCCATTAGTGTCGGTTTTAAACGAGGAAATTGCACTTCCCCCATATGAGAAGCTTTTAATCAATACCAAATTGGTACCAGAAACGTAAACCGAATCACCTGGGTTGGTAAATACGTCCGATATAACAGTAAGCGTAGGTGCCGCCGGCCCCAATTTAAAAGAAAACGTTGTTGAGCCTCCTGCTGTAGTATATTCTACAGTATAAAGTTTGGCCATATCGATTTTTGAAAACTGTATGGCAGGTATTTGCACTACTGCGCTGTTCGGAGCAAACAAAGCAACATTAAAAGAGGCAGGAACACCATCAAAACTTATTCGAAGTGCATTTTGCAAATTCTGCCCGGTTATAACCACCCATTGTCCCTTTGCTACGGCGCTATGCAAAACTGTATCTTTCGGCGAGGCTATATAATTCCTAATACTTGAAATGACCGGGGGATGAGTGTTCTCAGTACTTTTTTTACAAGCCGGCAATAAGGCCACTATCATGAAGAGAAGCGACAAAAAATACAAGCTTAAGTATGATTTTTTTTTCATAATAATATTTTTAATGTTTTTAATTAATAATAAGGTACCGGAGGTGCCGCCAATTTGGGGTTAGCTCCCAACTCGGACGCCGGAATTTGTAATGTAAATGCACTGATAGTGGCCGGAAGCGCAGATGGCGCCGCAGTAGTATCTCTTGTAGCTATGCGCGTTTTAGGATCATAACTAAACGTCTGTCGGCTGTGAGTGGCATCCTGATCATTAAGCAACTTCACTGCTGCAACCGGACTATAAAAAGAATACCTAACAAGATCTACCCAATATTGTCCTTCAAAAGCAAATTCAACTCTTCTTTCAGTGCGTAGTGTAGCACCGTCCAACACCGTTACAGGATCCACGCCGGCCCTTGTTCGCACTTTGTTAAAATACAATAGCGCGTCACCATCGCTTGTGGTACCATTGTTACCTAAAATGGCTTCGGCATATACCAGATACACATCGGCCAATCTGAGTACCGGGTCATGTTCGATGGACGACCAATAATCCATTGTTGGTGAACTATTATCTATTTCGTTGCCAATAATGTGTTTTTTCATACATATCCCGCCTGCTTTATAACCACCACCTGCAGCATTCAATTCGGGATAATAATCTCCGGTGAGCATAATGGTAGCTTTGCGCCGTACGGTATCTTTAGCAGAGTACATCTTATACAAATCCCAGGTTGGTGATAAGGCATTCCATGCACCATTTTTTGTAGGGTTTATATCATTGCTTGGTGAATAGGTTAAATAGGTATTACCATTTCCGTAACCCACACCTGGTGCCCATTGATAGGCAAATAATGATTCGGGGCTATCGTTGTTTTGCGTTTTGAAAAGATCATAATAGCTGGGAAACAATGCTAATCCACTGTTTTTACACACATTGGCTGCATATTTTTTTGCACTGTCCAGTAAAGCCTGGTTGCGTATTCCTTCCGCCTTGCTGCCCACACCCGACATTGTTAAATACGCTTTGGCCAGCATTCCTTGCGCTGACCAAGTGGTTACCCTGCCTTTATCGTCTTTTGAAGGAAGATTTTGCGCGGCATAGGTTAAATCGATAGTAATAAATTTAAATACATCCGCAATAGTATTGCGATAAAGCAGAGGGTTCTTTATTAACTTGGTGTTATCCTCAATAATAGGAACGGCACCCCAGTAAACAGCGAGGTGGTAATAAGCTACCGCGCGCAAAAACCTTGCTTCGGCAAGAGCAGCATTTTTGCTTGCCTGAGGTACAGATGCCGATGCTGTTTGCTGTATGGCATTAATAACATTATTGCATTGACCGATCTCAATATACAAACCGGCCCAGCCACTTTGCAAAACGCCATTTTGCGCTGTGATTGTACGAGTAAAAAGCTGCACAAAATCGCCGTTATAGTTTTTATAAGCAGTTCCGCTCAATATATCGCCCAACGGGATAACAGCACCATTATGCCATTGCCACCATGACGCACCGCCATACAAGCTTGCCGTAGCCAGCCTCAGATCGGCGGGGGTTTTGTAAAAGTTTGTCGAACTAATTTGTGAGGTGGACGGACGATCCAAAAAACTTTTTTTGCATCCGGCAATCGCCGCTCCAAATAGCAAAATAATTATGATTTTATTAATTGGTTTCATGATTTTTCTTTTAAGAATTGGTGATTGTTTTATTTGCTAAAGGTTAGGTTTGCACCAATAGTAAATACGCGTGGCAGAGGATAATTCCCCCCATCCCAACCTACCTGAAGGGGATTCCACCCACCTATTTCAGGATCCATCCCTTTATATTTTGTGATTACAAATACGTTGGATACATTAGCATATACTCGGAGTGAATGCACAAATATTTTCGATAAAACACTTTCTGGCAAACGGTAACCTAATGTGATATTTTTACACCGCAGGAATGAAGCGTCTTCGATCCACAAATTAGAAGGCCGATCATTATAATTGGTTTGATCGTTTCTTAAACCGACAACGGTTGTATTAGGGTTAGTGACATACACGTTGTTGACATCGGATGACGAACCTTGTGGATTTATCAAAGCCAATTTCGCGTAATTTAATACATCGGTAAAATAGGCAGTGTTATTTTGTGAACTGGTTTGTGATACACGCAATTGATTGAAAACTTTGTTGCCATAACTGCCACTGAAGAAGATATTCAGATCAAAATTTTTGTAGGTAAATGAGTTGTTGATCCCATATTGGAATTTAGGGATCGGCGAACCCAGAAAAGTCTGGTCTTTGGAGTCGATAATACCATCACCATTCAAGTCTTTATACATGCGGTCGCCATACCAAATACCACCGCCACTGGAAGAAATCGGATACGGGTTTCCGGCTTGATCAGCAGATCGGGCATGCGTTTGAAAATCACTTGGCTTTGAAAATATGCCATCGAATATATAGCCATAAAATTCGCCGATAGGTTTGCCTACTACGGTTTTTTCAGCTACGCCTCCTAGAGCGCTCGCTGTTAAGCTGGCGTCATCACCGCCGGCACCCAAACTAAGCACTTTGTTCACATTCCGCGATAAGGTAAAATCACTTTTCCATATAAAGTTTTTGCGGGTGATATTAGTAGTGCCGATATGGAAATCAAAACCCCTATTGCGAACAGAACCGACGTTTACATAAGGTGCGGTCATGGCCCCGGGGGAATAGCCCGCGGTAGTACCGCTATATTGAGGAAGCGGAATTTTCAATAAAAGTCCGTTTGTTTCGCGGTCATAAACATCTAACGAAAAGTTTATGCGGCCGTTAAAAAAAGATGCATCAAGTCCGGCATTATAATAATTTGTTTTTTCCCAGGTTACGTCTGGATTTGCCAAATTGCTTTGATACTGCGAAGTTCCTGATAACCCGGTAGCAACGGTTTTAAGTTGGGTTGCATAAGTATTGCCCGGTATACCCTGATTGTTGGTAAGCCCATAACCCAATCTCAGTTTCAATTCATCGATAGCTTTTACATTTTTCAAAAATGACTCGTTATTAATTTTCCATGCAAATGCGCCTGAATAGGTAACAGCCCAATTATGGTTAATCGGAAAATTTGAAGAACCATCGTTACGCAGGTTACCAGTGATCAGATATTTATCATTCCAGGAAAAATTAACACGACCAAAATAGGACTCGGATGCACTGCCGAGACCATTATCACCACTATTTGTTTGAACGGTAGGGTCACCAGCATCAATAGCCTGCACAGTATTGGAAACGAAATTTTTACGCCCGGCACCTACTTTTTCGAAAGAGCTTGTATTTGCTTCGTGCCCTCCTAAAACATTGAGTTTATATTTTCCGAAATCATGATTATAAGTTAGATATTGGCGCCATACGGTGTAGGCGTCTTGATCCACAGAGGAGCTGGCGCTGTTGATAGCGTTAGTGGTTTTACCAAAATTATAAACCGGATTAAAATTATCGTGGGTACCAAACCTGAAGTTACCCGATACCTCTGTTCGAAATGACAGATCCTTAGTAAACTGTATTTCCGCATAAGCATTGGTATAGGCTTCATATCTTGCAGATTGGCTTTTTGTGATCAAGGCTATCGCTACAGGATTTGCAACACCAGGTACCCAGCCATCCGTGGTGGTAACACCACCCCACGAGCCATCGGCGTTAGTTACCGGAATATCGGGTGTAAGGCTTAGTGCCGAAGCAATTACACCGCCATCACTGGAAGCCGTGTTTTCACGAACACGAAAAAACTGAAGGCTGGTTCCAATTTTTAACCAGTTAGTGGTCTTATTGTCCAAGTTTAAACGTACGGAGTATCTCTTGAAATCAGACCCAAGTGCTATCCCTTCCTGGTCGAAATAAGACCCGGATAAAAAATATTGAGTTCTGGGATCACCACCACTTATAGAAAGTGTATGACTGGTCGGCGGCGCTTTCCGGAATAATTCACTTTGCCAGTCGGTACCTTTACCTAAATATTGCGGATTGGCCAATTCAGGCCTTGTACCGTAGCCCCAAACTTGTGCACGGGCATTCAAAAAGGTTGCTAACTGCTGTAAGTTTACAGTAGGGAGCCTCGACCGAATTTCCTGATAACCGGTATAAAAATCGTAACTTACTGTTGGCGGTCCTACTTTACCTCTTTTTGTAGTAATAACAATAACGCCATTGGTAGCCTGCGAACCATAAATGGCCGTTGCAGATGCATCTTTTAATACATCAAGTGATTCGATGTCAGTAGGGTTAATACCACTTAATGGATTGGAGCCGGAACCAGGATCGTTTACCGGAGGAATAATAACACCATCTATTACGTATAAGGGCGAATTAGAGCCGGTTATTGACGACACACCACGTATTTGAATAGATACGCCACCACCAGGCTGACCTGATATCTGTTGTACCACTACACCTGCTACTTTTCCCTGCAGGGCCTGGTCAAAAGTAGTCGGTTGTGTTTTACGTAATTCGTTCCCCGATATTGAACTTATGGAGCCAGTACCATCTTTTCTTGCTATCGGTTTACCATAACCAATAACCACTACTTCCTCTAAGTTACTGGATGTTGAATTTAGCTTGACGTTAATTTTGTTGCTTTGTTTAACTGCTATTTCCTGAGATGTATAACCTAAATAGCTAAAGACAAGTATATCGCCCGGTTTTGTTATTATTACATAACTACCATCAATGGCAGTGGAAGCTTTGGTTTCTGTTCCTTTAACTTTAATGTTTACTCCCACCATCGGTTCGGAGTTGTCGGCCTTTGTTACCTTTCCGGAGATACTGACAGTTTGGGCGTAGCTTGAAAAACATAGCCACATGCTTGCCATCAATAAGGAAATACGGTATCTCATTCGCTTTTGTAAATTTTTATCCATTTTGCAAAGGGATTTTAAGGTTTGATAATTGGTTCATTGTTGTTTTGGTTAGTAATGAATAGTTTTAATTCTTATCTATATCAATAGGGTTTGGGTTTGTATAATTCCAGGGCACACCAGTACTCAATAACAACCGTTTGAATCAACTTCATGGATAAGTTTCTGCGCATCAGTCCGCTCGAACTACCAGCAAAAAAGCTAAGCAAGCCATCAGCCTGTTTACTCGGTCACGAAAAATTAACTATTGGCTTATTGATAATTGGTGGAACATCGTTCAAAGGCGGTGTGAGTTAACTCATCGCCTTGAGGCTTTATTCCGGGGAGTGAAACTATACTAACTTAAACTACAGGACATGGCAGAGTTGACTAAAAATATAGACTAAATGTTCAATTAATTATAAACAACTGAAAACAAGATATTTACACATACAGCAAACACCTATACAATCCAGAATTCACGAAAACTCAGGCTTAAATTAGATTTAGCAACTGCAAGATTCGGAAGAAGGAGCAGATATTCGTAAAAAGTAGAATAAATGTGCGTTTTTCAACCTACCATCCGCCTCAACGCCTGGCGGCAAAACTGAAATTGCGATGCACGTAACAGACGGGGTACCCTGACCAAAGTTGGTGAGTTTACAGATATACCATATCCCCTGAGTGTGCATATCTGATATGACACTTTTTAATTCAAAGATTACACAATAGAAACAATTTAATTTTTGTTTAACAAAAATGTTATACAAATTTGCATATACATATTGTTAAACAATTCAGATAATGGAAATTTTAGCTACAGACACCGAACAGTTGATCAAGGAAACCGCGAAAAGGGTTTTCTTTGCAGAGGGCAAACTTCATGCTACAACCCAGGAAATAGCTGATGCAGCAGGAATAAACCGGGCATCCATTCATTATTATTTTCGCAGCCGGCAAAAACTGTTTGATACCGTTTTTATCGAAGCAACTACAGAAATGAGAAGTAAGATACAAGATATTATGGAGGGGGGATTCTCATTCAGGGAGAGAACTGAAAAATTCATTGAAACTTTTATCGAAAAATCTCTAAAACATCCCTACCTGGAAATGTTCATTGCAACAGAAATTAATACCAATCCAACAATTCAATTACAACTATTAAAGCCAAGCAATGAGAAAGAAAGAATAGAACAATTAGAAAATGATATTAAAAATGAGGTTGCAGAGGGCCGTATGAAACCTATTACGCCACATCATTTTATCATTAGCATGATGTCATTATGCTCTTTTCCGTTTTTAGGCCGGGATATTATTAAAAACGCTTTCTCCATTAATGACGATGAATATAAAAAGCTGATTGCAGAACGCAAGGAGGTGATCATCAAATTGCTTTTTTTAGATGCTTGAAAAAAGCATTTTTTTTGACCTTGATTTAACAAAATTGTTAAACAATTTAATAAAACAATAAAGTAAAACAAATTAACAGAATAATAAAGTCAAACAATTAGTATAAAACAACATGAAAAATAGCATATCGCCACAAAAGAGTACAGCATTTATGATACTGTTACTACTACCCATATTATTCACTGCCTGCCATAGCGGAGCAAAACCAGGTGCCGGTACTGGAGGTCCGGGCGGCCCATCAGGACCAATCCCTTATAAAACTGCCGGGGTGTACTCGGGTCCGGCAACGATGTATTATAATTATCCCGCTACTATCCAGGGCGAACAGGATATCGAGATTCGTCCTAAAGTTGATGGCTTTATACAAAACATCTTTGTTGATGAAGGCGCTGTTGTACATAAAGGTCAGCCTTTATTTCAACTCCGGAATCCTCAATATGATGCTGCTTTAAGAACAGCCCTGGCTAATGTAAAAATTGCAGAGGCAGACGTAAGTACGGCCGAAATGAATGTGGAGAAGGTAAGGCCATTAGTAGATAAGAATATCATCAGCGATTACGAACTAAAATCTGATGAATTCACATTGAAATCAAAAAAAGCTTCCCTGGCTTCGGCCAAGGCAGACCTGGTGAACGCCCAGGTGAATGTGGGTTACACCTATCTCACCAGTCCGTCAGATGGGGTAATCAGTACTATTCCTTATAAAGTTGGCAGCCTCATTACCAGCACATCAACCAATCCGCTTACCACCGTTTACAATACAAAAAACATCTACGTGTATTTTTCTTTAAATGAAAAGCAATTGCTTGAATTTTCAAGAACTGTAAAAGGCAATACCTTAAAGGATAAGCTGGCTACCATGGCCGATGTATCATTGGTATTGGCCGACGGTTCAGCATATCCGCTAAAAGGACGGATTGTAATGGCCAGCGGACTAATTGCCACAGAAACCGGCTCGGTAAGCTTCAGGGCTAATTTCCCCAACCCACTCGGCTTAATCAGGAGCGGCAGTAGTGCCACTATTAAAATACCAGTTAATCTGGATGCCGCCATTTTGATCCCCCAGAACGCTACCTATGATATGCAAGGTAAAAAGTTTGTGTATACGCTAAGCGATAAAGACAGTACCGTAAATACAGGAGTGCAGCTATCTGATAACCCGATAGGCAATTTATATGTAGTGCAAAGCGGTTTAAAACAAAGTGACAAAATAGTAATAGAAGGATTAGGCAATTTAAAGCCTGGAATGGCTATAAAACCAATACCCGCCAATGCCGACAGTTTGTATGCTGATGCCAAAACACAAACTACAAACAGCACTAAAAATTCAAATCACAAATAGGGCATCGCCTGAATTTAAAAAATATTATCATGCTTAAAATATTCATTAAAAGGCCGGTATTATCAACTGTAATATCAGTCATGATTGTGATACTGGGTGTACTGGCCTATCTGGGGCTGCCGGTTTCGCAATACCCGGATATAGCGCCGCCTACTGTTGTAGTATCAGCAACCTATACAGGGGCCAGTGCAAATGTTATTCAAAGAAACGTTATCGTACCGCTGGAAGAACAGATCAATGGTGTAGACGGAATGACCTATATGACATCAAGCGCAACCAATGACGGCGGCGCCACTATAACCGTATACTTTAAATTGGGTACCAACCCCGATATGAACGCGGTAAACGTACAAAATAGGGTGTCGGTTGCAAGCAACGTACTGCCTGCAGAAGTAACTAAGGCAGGTGTTACTGTTCAGAAACAGCAAAGCAGTAACCTGCTCATCTTTGCGCTTAAAAGTGATAACCCGGAATATGATCAAACATTCTTAAATAATTATGCCAACATCAACCTCATCCCGGAAATAAAAAGGATCAGCGGGGTGGGTAGCGTATCAGCCTTCGGCAGCAAGGATTATTCCATGAGGATATGGCTAAAGCCTGATGTAATGGCTACCTATGGTTTAACACCAACAGATGTAAACAATGCGCTTGCCGAGCAAAACTTTGATGCTGCTCCGGGTAAATTCGGTGAGAACAGCAACCAGGTATTCCAATACACCATTCAATACACAGGACGATTAATAGACACCACCCAGTTTGGAACCATCGTCATGCGTTCAAATGCCGATGGTTCCCTGTTACGGTTAAAGGATATTGCCCGGCTTGAATTGGGGGCGCTTACCTACTCGTCAAATTTAAGTACGGATGGTAAACCCTCCACTGTTATTTCGGTGAGCCAGATAGCCGGTTCAAATGCACAAACCATTATTAAAGAAACCATAGCTACGCTTGACAAGGCTTCGACATCTTTTCCTAAGGGCGTGAGTTACGTTTCTCTATTAAACGCGAACGACTTTTTGAGTGCTTCTATCGAAAAGGTAATTGAAACCTTGATCGAAGCTTATATACTTGTTTTCATCGTTGTTTTTATATTTCTGCAGGATTTCCGTTCAACCATTATTCCGGGTGTTTCGGTCTTCGTTTCTATCGTTGGTACGTTTGCCTGTCTTAGTCTGTTTGGCTTTACTATTAACCTCCTTACACTATTTGCCATGGTTCTGGCCATAGGTATTGTGGTGGATGATGCCATCGTAGTGGTCGAGGCGGTACACGCTAAACTTGACGAGGGTTATAAATCAGCAGAAGAAGCTTCTATTGACGCGATGAGCGAGTTGGGAGGTACCATAGTTGCCATCACTTTAGTCATGGCGGCCGTATTTATCCCGGTATCATTTATAAGTGGCAGTTCGGGTGTGTTTTTTAAACAGTTTGGGCTAACCTTAGCTTCGGCAATCATTATATCAGCCATTAACGCGCTTACGTTAAGCCCGGCATTATGCGCCTTGTTCCTGAAACCACATGATGAACATGAAACGCACAGGAAAAATCTTTTACAACGGTTTTATGCCGCATTTAATACCGCTTTTGATGCCTTAAAAAATAAGTATCAGCGTTCCATAGGCTTTTTAAACCGCAGGCGTTGGATAGTTCCGGTAATGGTAGTTTGTTTTAGTG
This sequence comes from Mucilaginibacter sp. BGA-UO-ETr-C110, assembly GCF_059567985.1. Classification (NCBI taxonomy): domain Bacteria; kingdom Pseudomonadati; phylum Bacteroidota; class Sphingobacteriia; order Sphingobacteriales; family Sphingobacteriaceae; genus Mucilaginibacter; species Mucilaginibacter sp. BGA-UO-ETr-C110. Next base: position 9,995 of record NZ_JCAQPB010000002.1, on the reverse strand, counting down.
CCCTCCTGGTGTTTTGCATGAAAACAACGCCAAGCGGATTTGTACCCAGCGAAGATCAGGGTACCATATTTGGCGATATCACCTTGCCGCCAGGTACTTCACTTGAAAAAACAGCCGCAATAACGGATATGGTTGATAAAATTGCCAGCAGGATCCCTGTGGTTGCAAACAGGGCTAAAGTTACCGGCCAAAGTATTATTAACGGAACAGGCAGCAACTTTTCACTCCTGGTTTTCAAGCTTAAACCATGGGACAAAAGAAAAGGGGTCAAGGTTGATGATGTTATAGGGCAGCTATTTGGATTGACGAAAGATATCAAAGATGCTAAGATCTTATTTTTCGCCCCTCCTACTGTTCCGGGTTTTGGTAATGCCAATGGATTCACCATTGAAATGCAGGATAAAACAGGTGGTAGCATTGCCGATTTTTATAAGGTAACCGGAGGTTTTCTGGGCGCCTTAAATCAGCGGCCCGAAATATTGTACGGCGCTACAGGTTTTAACCCCAACTACCCGCAATACCTAATGTCGGTAAATGTGGCTAAAACAAAACAGGCCGGCATATTGGTCAGCGATCTGATGACCGCCATGCAGGGTTACTATGGAGGTATTTATGCATCAAATTTTAATGAGTTTGGTAAACAATACCGGGTAATGATCCAGGCCGATGCAAAATACAGAAGCAACTCACAGGGACTTAACAATATCTATGTAAAAAATGGATCAGGTACCATGTCCCCTGCTTCAGAATTTATAACACTTACTGCCATCAATGGGCCGCAGAGCTTATCCCGGTTTAATTTGTTCAATAATATCTCGGTATTAGGAAGCCCCAAACCTGGCTTTAGCAGTGGCGACGCGCTTAAAGCAGTGCAGGAAACTGCCGCCAAAACCCTGCCTGCAGGTTATACTTTTGACTATTCGGGTTTATCAAGGGAAGAGGTTGGTGCGGGAAGCCAAACCATCTTTATTTACATATTGTGCGTGGTGTTTGTGTTTTTCCTGCTGAGCGCGCTCTATGAAAGCTATATCATCCCGCTTGCTGTGTTATTTTCCTTACCCGTTGGGTTGTCTGGAGTTTATCTCTTCGCCAAAATAATGGGGATCGACAATAATATCTATATGCAGATCTCCGTAGTGATGTTGATTGGCTTACTGGCCAAAAATGCTATCCTGATTGTACAATACGCGGTAGCAAGGCGAGAAAAGGGAATGCCCATCATTGAGGCGGCCGTTGAAGCCGCCACAGCCCGTTTACGCCCTATATTAATGACCTCACTCGCCTTTATTTTCGGTCTGATGCCACTGATGTTTTCAACAGGTGTTGGTGCAGCCGGTAACCGTTCCATCGGTACAGGCGCTGTAGGTGGTATGCTGATCGGGACGGTTTTCGGTGTATTCGTTATCCCAATATTGTACATCATTTTTCAATCACTGCAGGAGAAACTGAGCAGCAAAAACAAGCCTAAAGAATCAACAGACGGTACTGCCCCTGCCGCGACACATTAAAAAAGATAATGTTTATGAACTTAAAATATTTCAGCAGTGTTGTCGCAATAGTTGTGGCAACCGCAATAGTCCTGCCTTCATGTAAATTAAGACAGGCCTATATACGCCCCGATGTTAAAACAGACAGTTTATACCGCGGTGCAAATAATCAGGACACAACCTCTTTGGCCAATATATCCTGGAAGCAAATGTTTACGGACGAAAAGCTGCAAGCTTTGCTGCAGGAGGGTATAGCTAATAACTATGACTTGAAAATAGCAGTTACCCGTATCAAGCAAGCCGAAGCAAATCTTCGCCAAAGTAAAGCTGCGTTTCTACCCACTTTAAGTGTAGAACCGCAGGTTACCCAGCAAAGAACGTCAGGCTCGCAAGGTGGTTCTTTGGGTATATTCCCTACCCGTATTTATGAATTATCCGGAAGCGCCAGTTGGGAAATTGATCTTTGGGGTAAACTAAAAGGCGCCAATAAAGCAGCATTAGCCTCATTGCTAAAAAGTTATGCTTACCGAAGATCTGTTCAAACACAACTGGTTGCTAACATAGCCACTGATTATTATAATTTACTGGCTTATGATAAACAGCTGGCCATAACCAGGCAAACGGTTGAAAGCTACAAAAATGATGTGGAAACCAATCATGCTTTAAAAAAGGCTAATCGTATCAATGAAGCATCAGTAGCACAAAGCGAAGCCAACAGGTACGCAGCCGAGGTTACCATTCCTGATCTGCAAAATAATATCAGTCAAACCGAAAATGCGATTTGTGTTTTAGTGGGCAGGCAACCAGGAACCATTCAAAGGAACGCGTTAGAGGTGCAGCAGGTAGATACTTTACTGCAAACCGGCCTACCGGCACAAATATTAAGCAACAGACCTGATGTTCAGGAGGCGGAATTTAACGTACGGTATTATTTTGAACAAATTAACGTGGCCAGGGCCTATTTTTATCCTTCGCTTACCATTACCGCACAGGGCGGATGGCAGTCTGCTACTACCCAAAGCCTGTTTAATTCAGCGTCTTTCTTCGGTAATATTGTTGGTGGTTTAACGCAGCCTATCTTTAATCAGGGCCTTAATAAACAGCGGTTACAGGTGGCTAAAGCCCAATATGACGAATATGTATTAACCTTTCAGCAAACGGTTTTAAGCGCCGGCCAGGAGGTTTCTAACTCCCTTTACAGTTACCAGTCGGCAAAAAACAAAACAACTACCCGTAACCTGCAGCTTGATGCCTGGAAACGGGCGGTAGATTATAACCGTTTGCTATTGAAAGGGGGCTTTGTAACTTATACAGATGTACTTACTTCGGAGCAGGGATATTTATCGGCCCAGCTCAGCAGCGTAAGCGACAGGCTGCAACAGTTAACTGCAATAGTTACGCTGTACCAAAATTTGGGTGGAGGCTGGAAGTAAGCATGAAACCTGCTGATAGCCATGCCAGCATGGTAATCAGGATCTATTAATCCCTTTAGCTGAGAAAATATAAAAAACGTTCGTAAGTATTCCGGTACTTGCGAACGTTTGAAGAAATAAATGGCCCATTAGCATACTTACTGGAAGTATTAAGGGTTATAGAGGACAAACCATGACTAACCTGTTCCAGTCATACCGGGCAGATTTCGAATCAATTCATTTTCAAATCCGTCATTGAAGTGACCGAAACGGTTGGTGAAACCGGGGCAGGGTAAAATCAGATTATTTGCCGCTTTCAGCTTCGGACAATCCGTTTTGCCGAACGGAAGTGATGTAGGCAGAGGGCAGCATGTTGTATTCATCCTTGAACAGTTTCGTAAAATATTTAGGGGTATTGAAACCCACCTCATAGCAGATCTGGCTAATGGTCATTTGGCTATTTTCCAATAAATACACCGCTTTTTTCAACCGTATGGAGCGGATGAACTCCAGAGGTGATTTGCCGGTAAGCATCAGTATCTTGTTATAAAGCGATCCGCGGCTCATGTTCATCTTGCGGCTTAACTCCTCTACCGAAAGACTGTCATTAGAGATATTTATTTCTATATATTCGACGATGCTCCTTAACAGCTTTTCGTCTTCATTTTCTATAAGTAGTTCCTGTAATTGGACATCGATTTGCTTTTTGTAGGTCCGTTTGTAGGTTTCCCGGAGCGTGAGGATGTTTTTGATCTTTGAAAGCAGTATTTCAAAATTAAAAGGTTTGGTCACATATTCATTCGCTCCGATTTCCAGGCCTTTGATTTGCTCTTCCTCACCCGTTAATGCGGTTAGCAGTACAACAGGAATGTGTGAGGTACGCTTATCATTCTTTAGTTTTTTGCACAGTTCAATCCCAGTCATCTCCGGCATACTGATATCGCTTACGATAATATCCGGGTGTAGTGAAAGCGCCTTTTGCCACCCTTCCCGTCCGTTTGAAGCTTCAATCAATAAAAATATATCCTTTAAATTATCCTTCAGATAAAAACGAAAGTCATCGTTATCCTCCACTAAAAGGACCACCGGCTTTTTATTTGCCCGCTGCTGTTTGGCGACCGTTTTAATTTCATTTTGGCTGACATCAACCAGGTTTTCATTATCAGCCTCATCGCCGGCTGACATGTCCGTTTCCGGAGGGGTACAAATGACGAGCGGCAGCCTGATGATAAAGCAACTGCCGTAGTCCGGCACACTTTCAACCATAATTTCTCCTCCATGCATCTTCACAAACTCCCGGGTTATCGCAAGGCCTATGCCACTGCCCTGATTGATCATCGAATCGGGGATATCGTGCTGAAAAAAACGCTCGAAAATTTTACTATGCTTTTCCTCGGGAATGCCTATGCCCGTGTCGATCACTTTAATTTCAAGAACAATTTTGCAATCAGCCTCCTCATTCGGATTAAGCAGGACACTTACTTTGCCGCCGGCAGGCGTAAATTTAAAAGCATTTGATATCAGGTTAAACAATATTCTTTCTATCTTATCTTGATCGAATGTGGTAAACATAGAATCAATCGTAGTGTCAAATACAAACCCGATTTCTTTTTCTTCCGCAATATCTGTAAATGAAAGGCTTGTCTCCCTGATGAACTTTACAATATCTCCAGGCTTGCGATGCAGTTTCAACTCCTGAACTTCCATCTTACGAAAATCAAGCAATTGATTGACCAGGTTTAACAGTCGCCTGGCATTTTTTCTGATCATGTTCAGCTGTTGTTCCTGTTCCCGATCAGCGCGCATAAGCATTTTATCAACCGGCGCCATGATCAAAGACAGTGGCGTTCTGAACTCGTGACTAACATTCGTCAAAAATTTAGTCTTCAATTGGTCGAGTTCCTGCATACGCTTAATTTCCTGGCGCTCCTGTTCAATGATTAATCTAGCTTCCCGTTTTTCTTTTTCCGCAAGGAATTTTCTTCTTATTTTTTGTATCCCCCTTTGCCGGATAAACAAAAGCGTACCCAGAAACAGTGCCAGGTAAATGATATAAGCTAAGGTCGATTCCCAGAATGGAGGGAGTATTTTAATTCTTAATGAAATATAATCCGGGTCCCACACCCCCTCTGCATTAGTGGCCCGTACCTTAAAAACATAGTCGCCCTGATCCAGGTTGGTATAACTGGCTTTCCGCGTCCTGTTATCGGCATTTACCCAGCCCTTGTCAAAACCCTCCAGCATATACTGGTGCTTAACTTTGCCCGGGTTAAAAAAATCAAGAGCGGCAAATTCTATGGAAAAAACATTTTCGCTGTGATTGAGGGTTATATCTCGTGTTACTGCTATGGCTTTTGACAGCACCACATGACCATTAACAGCCTCATTGGCCGATATACTCTTGTTAAACAATTGAAAATCGGTAAAAACTAACCGGGATTTATTGGTAACAGGTTGTATACTTGCTGGATCAAACATATTAAAGCCATCGCCGCCACCAAATATCAGTTCCCCACGATGTGTTTTTAAAGCGGAATTTATATTAAATTCCCGGCCTTGCAGGCCATCCGTTTCGTCAAAGTTTTCAAAGTGAAATGTAAAAGTATTTGCTGTTGGTGTTAAGGTAACACGGCTTAACCCGTTTGACGTACTCAACCACATCGCTCCCCTGTCATCCTCTTCTGTATTCGATACGGCATTAGCGGGGAGCCCGTTTTTCTTCGTCAGTGAGATGAATGCGTTTGTTTCAGGATTCAGAATATTCACGCCGCCTGCCGTCGCGATCCATATCAAACCACGGCTATCCTGGTTGATACTGTTTACGGTATTGTCGATTAAGCTATTTACGCTGTTTCCATTGGCGATATAATGGATCACCCGTCCAGTATTTTTCAATATAACATCTACACCCAGGTATCCCCCTGTCCATATATTGCCTTGCTTATCCTCAAAGATAGAGGACACCATTCGGGACCTGATATCGGACTGTTTAAAAGGATGATAAAATATTTTTTTTGGCCGGTCGAAAATCTCCAGACCACCTTCAAACGTTCCGATCCATAAACGGAGGGAGGAATCTTCCAGAATACTCCATACCCTATCATCAGCAATACTGGTGGCTAATTTGTCATCGTGTTTATAATGGGTGAATATTTTGCCGTCGAAGCAATCCAGCCCGCCAAAATACGTTCCGATCCATAACTTTTGGTCATGATCAATACATAAAGTGACAATAATGTTATTAGTCAAGCTATTGGGGTTTCCCGGATCGTGTTTGTACTGTGTGTATTTGCCGCTTTTGCGGTTAAAATAAATCAGGCCTCCCCCGTTGGTGCCAATCCATAAATTCCCCAGCTTATCTTCGACAAATTTGTTGACATCGTTGAAACTCAAACTGGCGGGATCTGACGCAAAATGCTGGTAAAGCGGAAACCTGATAATATTTTTATGATAATAACTTATTCCTTTTTTAACAGTGCCGGCCCATATAATACCCAAATTATCCTTATAGAGCTTAGCGCTATTCTGCCTTAACGATTTGACATCGTCTTCACGGTTTAGCAGGTACGTCATTTCAAATTTCTTTTTATCCAGTACGTTGATTCCTCCGTGATCGGTCGCAATCCATATACGGCCATCATCGGCCTCGACGATATTGGTAATGATACTTGCGCTTAACTTTATCCCGGCTGATTCCTTATCAATATGCTGAAGAGTCCCTGTTGGTGGCTTATAATAAAACACACCCAAATCACCATATGGCGCGTAAAACCACAGATCATTATCCCGGTCGACGGTTAAGAAATAATAACCATTTTTTTTATTGGTTGCCTTTTTAAAAATATCTGTTTGATAGCTGATTTTATTAAGCTTAACATCCAACATTTCCACTGTACCGTCACTGTATACTATCCATATATTACGTTTACTATCAACGGAGATATCTGTAATGGAGTTTGAATATAACGAAGGGATGGAATTAGTACCATGATCATAATGTTTCGTCTGCTTGCTTACCGTATTATATCGGTAAATACCTGAATCCGGATACAAAAACCAAAAGTCCACAGCACTAGTTTGGACTATCTTAGTGACATTCTGATCAAGCGGGAGTTTTAAAGGCCGCAACAACAATGACATATCACTATTAAATTTCTCTGTATCAGGATCATAAAAACAGAACCCATTGCGCGTTGATATCCATAATTTTTTATCAGGACCTTCAAAAATATTTGTGATAAAATCATAGCTGACAGAATTTTTATTATTGCTGTCATGCTTAAATACTTTAAAGGTATAGCCATCAAACCGGTTGAGGCCTGAGGCCGTACCAAACCACATGAAGCCCTCCGAATCTTTTAATATGCTGTTGACCTGGTTATGCGATAGTCCGTCACTTATATCGAGGTGCGAGAAACGGTACTGGCCGCTTTGTCCAAAAGCGGGGAGACATCCCCCAATCAATGTAAGCACAAGAAGGTAATAATAGAATTTTACGCGCATGGAGTTCAACATTGGACGAACCGGGAATCAACAGAATTAAAATATAACCAATACACTAAGGTAATATAAATGTGACACAATAAGATTATGAATATATAACAATACAGCTAATTATCCATTGCTGTTATTGATCACAATAGATCATAAAAAATGCGCCCCGGATCTCACTCGGGACGCATTGACCTGTCTTTTTCAAATTCAATCACAACTATGGTTATGATCTTTTAAAAAAATGCGTCCGTATCGCACCCCGGACCGCATTGACCTGTCTTTTCAACTAAATGTTTTATTCTCTTATCTGTCTTTTAAACCGGCCGATAGCAGGTTTTTAACGGATGTTTAAATTGCTTTGCAGCAGTTCTAAAAGTTATAATTTCAAAAATGCCCATTGCTGGTTTTTGCCGCCATTGTAATCCCATTGATCAAGCGCGCCGCCATTTGCGAGCGAAGATTGTGCGACTTCCAGGGCTTTCCCACTATTGACATTGATAATTTTATAGTACCCGTTGTCGGTTGGCTGAATTAACCAATTTTGGTTATTTCCGCCCGTACCGGTGTAAGCCCATATATCTGCGAAACCGCCGTTAGTAGTAGACCAGCCATTTATTTCCAGGCACTTACCAGAGGTGTGCATCGGCGTTAACAGGTAGCCGCTGCCGGCAGACTGCACTTTAAATTGCTGATTTGATCCGGCTGAATAATCCCATTGATCTGCTAATGTTTGATTAGCGGTTCCCCAGCCGGCAATATCCAGAGCCTTAAAACTGTATCTGTTAACAATCTGATATACGCTTCCAGCCTGAATTCCCGGAGATGTACTACTTTGCGTCCCCTGCACCATTGCAGCCAGTTGTTGTTGATCTTTTACGGTGTACGTCGACCTGTCAATGATCGACCCAGTGTCCCAAAGAAACGGCAGCATACCGTTCAACAATGCTTGGTGTATAACATAATTATACCAATATGCCCTGGAAGCAATATGGAGATTATAAGCATCTCCTGTAAGGGACGATCGGCGCCCCGCGGCAAATTCCCCTAAGACCACCGGGATGCCTTGGTTAACAAACTTCGTCTTCATTGATTGGAAATATCCATTGAGGTCCGACTCCTCGCCATAAGTTGCATTGCGGGAAGGATCGGTGGTGGAGTGATATCCTGATCCCCAATAATAAAACATATTGCCCCATGATGCGTCGCCGTCCATCAAACAAAAATTATAAGGGGTGTAGTAATGAACTTCAACCATCATGCGATTGGAGGCCGGATCTGTGGGCAGGGTGTTCATCAAACTGTTTGTTTTTACAATGTCTGTACTTGGCCCCTGTATTACCAGAGTTCTGTAACTGTTATGGCCCCCGGTTGATCTCACCGCATTGATAAAAGTTTGATGATAAGAAAGCAAAATGCTCATCCCTGTGGCATCTGCAGCCGGAGGTTCGTTCGCGCTGGCAAAAAGCAGGTGTTCATCAAAACCACGCATTTGCGTTGCAATTTGCTCCCAAAGGGCCTTTTGTTTGGCGTTAACTGCAGCCTGCGCCGCAGTTGTAATATTGTTATCCAACCATCCGCCGTCCCAATGTATGTTTAATATCACATATAAACCGTCGTTAACACAATATTGCACCACCTGCTGCACACGGCTAAGCCAGGCGGGGTCTATTTTTGAAGTTGTAGAATCCGGTACATGTGACCAATTCCAATTACAAGGAATCCGTATTGCGGTAAAGCCGCTTTGTTTTACCTTGTCGATGAATGCCTGGGTAATATTAGGAGCTCCCCATCCGTTTTCATTATTAACGGCTTCCATGGTGTTACCAATGTTAAATCCTAACTGGATTCTTGAAGCGATCTGAACCGCCGTACTGCTCATACCTGTCTGATCAGGCGGAAGGGGGGATGTGTTGTAACTCGGGTAACTGGTTGCGGTCAACGTTTTGGTGCCCGTTTTAACAAGCGGATTAACGGGTGAATTGGCCATTTGCTGTTTGTGGCATCCCGATACCACCAGCATGATTGCGATGCAATAAAAATAGTTTAAGGTTCTCATATTGTAAATAAAATTGGTTTCTTGTAAAAAGGCACTAAAAAAACAAGGACGCGCCAGTAACCGGATGTACAGATGCATTACCTGCCTCATCACCTCATCAAAGCAGCCAGGTATATTTGTATTAACTATAATAACTATGCTATAATCTCGCCACCACAGCACTGCCGTTGTACACCACTCTTTTATCAAATCTGACAGTTTCTGACGGACCCGATCCATGTTTACCATCAACCACAACAATATTGAAAATGCGGCGTCTTAACATACCGGCAAATTTTCCTTTGGTGTCTGAAATCGTCAATTCTTTCCGTTTGTCATTCCATAGGAATGTAAAAGTGACGTATTGCCCTTTTTCGTAGTTGTAGTTATCGTTCTCATCCTCGTAAAATTTAAATGAACCATCAGCACCTGGATAAATGCGCAGTTCGATGTTATCGGCCGGTTTTTCGGTGGCGTATTCCATATGCGGACCCATTGGGATGATGGAACCTGCTTTTACATAAAGCGGCAGTATGTCAATCGGCGCGGCAGCGCTAATGGTTTGTC